>OY764894.2:0-4800000 GCA_963668575.2 uncultured Desulfobacterium sp.
TGGAAAGGTCATGGCCGCCATCAGTGCCCGATACACCTCCCTGGGGTTATGAAAGGGGATCTGTCTGGGATCCAGGTTGATATAGCTGACCACAAAATCATTGTTCAGGGCCCGCTGTTTCAGATAGGTGAGGCTGTGGGATTTGCCCTGGCCATAGGCGCCGCAGATGCAGAGATGGGAGGGCTTGCCCTTTTCCACGGCGTTGGCCCCCTTATCAAAAAGGCAATTCAGCTTCTCTTCCCCGGAGGTGAGCCATTGAACCCCCAGAGGATCGAACAACCCCTCCCTCAGGCGCTCCACGGCCCGTCGGAGGTAAAAATTATTTGTGCCGTCTATAACTTCTTTAAATCGTTTCTCATCCATCTTACCGATCCCAGGTGGGCTGGATATGTTCCATCTTTTCCGCCTCCATGTCCCGCCGGGTCTCCACCATCTGCCGGGCCATATCTATCTCTTCCGGTGATGTTCCCTGCTCTGCCAGATCAAGGATGCTGATCAACTGCTTAATAAAGAGACGGACCTCGCTGATCACCCCCATCCGTTTCTGGCTGGAACAGATCTGCTCCATGACCTTGTCCGTCACCATCTCACCGGAGTCCCAGCGATAGGCAATGGCGTGAAGGCGCTTCAGACAACGGCCCAGGTCCATCAACTCTTCTGTTTTAAGCGGCGTTTGATGAATATCCACCAGCACACCCCGGTAGTTGAGTCTTTTTGAATCGCCAATGGATCGAACCCGGCTCCAGAGGGCATCATAGGATTTGAATCCCTTTTCCGATATCAGCACATCCGGGATAATGGAGAAAAAAATATGAAGGTATTGGGAGGCTTCGCTGTTATCAATGAACAGCCGGACATTTTCATAGGCGGCATTACGGATGGAGGCGCTCATGGCCACCACCGTCTCCATCTCATCCATAAGCAGGATCAGTCCCTGGTGACCCATATGGCGCAGGAACAGAATCAGGGAATTCATGAGCTGCCTTGAGTTGGACTTGTTCAGGAATTCGTAAATCTGAAAGGGCTTGAGTTCCCGTTTGGTGACCTTTCCCCCTTCAAACCAGTGCATCAGCACCTCTTTGTCTGCTTCCCGGGTATCGCTCTCCTCCCCCTCTTCCATGGGGGCGAACCGGTTATTGAGCAGGGCGGACAGGGCATTGGCAAAATTGATATCCATTCCCGGAATATTTCTCAGGGTTTCGGCAAGGGCAAGGCATTTCTCTTCGATATCTTCTTTTGGGGCGCTGGTGAACGCTTTTTCCAATTGTTCAAGCCATGCCGTCATCAGGTTCCGGATGCCCATACCCTGGAAATTTCCCTGGAGCTGCTGAACAATGGACTGGTAAACGGTCTCGAACTTATGGATGGGAACATCCCGCGTCAGCACCACAAAGGAGACGGCAAACCCTTTTTCCATGGCCAGATGACGCACCACAGACATGAAATGGGTCTTCCCGTCCCCGTAATCACCGCTGATAAACCGTACTTTTGAACCACCCTGGCCGATGTAATGTTCCAGATCATCTTCGATATAGGAGAGCCACTGTTGACGTCCCACGGTAAACAGCGGAACATAGTCAATGGGCACGCTTCCTTTTCTGAGCTCTTCAATGATGGATCTTGCCTGAAACGGTTTGAGCTGTTCAAGTGCATCCGATGATATCATGACGATTATTCCCGGGAATCATGAAAGGAGATGGCGGTCATCTGGCGTAATTCCCCCTGGGTATCCAGAAGCCACAGGGCTTTGTTTCGTCCCGGAGTGAGTTGAAGCTCATATCCCGTAGAGGTGCCGCCGATGCCTGCCTGGTAATATCGCCACAGATCCACCGAGAACTGGTCCACGCTGTACCCTTTGAATTTTCCCTTGTCCATATTCTGCAAAAATACCTTGCTCTGAAGGGAAATCACATAGGCCAGATAAAAGGTCTGCATGGGCACCGGCCGGCCCACGGGTAGCTGCTCTTTTTCAATGATTTCCAGATAGGCCTGACACAGGGAGTCAATGAACGCCTGGGGATCATAGGGCTTATCGTACAGCTCTTTTTTCAACCTGAGGACCGCTGTTAAAATCCGCCGGGGATCAATGGATTTAAGCTGTTTTTTATTGATTCGTGTGGAACGGCTGTTGAAATCAATTTCACCGTTAATACCCTTTAAAACCGTGAACCTGGGAAAATCCATCTCAATATCGAGATCGGCTTCCCCACAGAGCCGGGTTAAATCGTCAATCAGCTCCATGCGGTATTGCGCCACCTTTTCATCGGCGTACTGCCCCAGGGATTCAAAAACAGGGGCACACGATTCAAGGGGTTCATCCTGGCAGATATCTGTTGCCAACCGGCTTTTGAGCAGTTCATCCAGGCGGAGGAAATCATCCTTGGCAGCACACCGGATGCAGTTTTTGATAAACTCCGCTTTTTTCTGTCTCTGGTTTAAATCTCTTTGAAAGGGTTGAAGAATCTGTTTTAAATTTTCTTGAATATCATCAAGAAATGTAATGGGTTCCGGCATCTGACTCCTTTTGGTGTCTCAAAGGGGGATTTATGTCAAGCATGTTCCACACCCAAGCCAATCAAAATTTTAAATATTAACCAACCGGGCTACGCACACAGCATCATTTTTATGGGCTTCTGACCGGATGTTGTAGGCGACAGGGCATCCGGATTCCAGAGCATCCGGATGCCCCCACTATCAGGTAAGCCCTGGTTGCAAATACCAACAAAACGCTTTACGGTCAAGCTGTACTTGAATTTCCAAAAAATAAAACTGAACTTAATGAACTTTATTCATTGAAGGTCAAACATCACATACCTCTTTTCAGCACTGTCATTCTGGCCATCCGTTTAATGCAGTCTCGGTCAATTCTTTTATTAACCTTTATGTCCGGAATTAGCTGATACCCGCTTGTATTTCTTTTGTCTTTTGGCTTTATGTATTTTTCTGATTGCCTTGCCTCTCAAATTCGCTTTGAACAAGGCATAATGCCGTTTGATTCGCTCAATATATGCTTGGTCGATAAGGAATTTAATCTCAAACAATTCTAAAAATCTCTGCGCGTATTGTGATTGGTTTTGATATGGTTGCAAGATAGGGCCTTTCATCGCTACAGCCCTTTCTGGCGGTATGTCGGGCGACCAGGATAAATAAAAATCCAAATCTTCCCATCCATAGGAAATAGTTGCAGCATGAATCGGTTCATAGTCAGGATCTATTTGGATAACGTCAAAATAAACGCGTCGGCAATCGCAATCTTTATTCTCACAATAAGAATCAATAAAGGCATATTCCCCATCTGGAATTTGCGGATCGTTACGAATAGTTATTCGCCGTGTTTCTTTTTCAGCTATTTCCGGAAAAAAATCAATAAAGCTCTTGAAAAACATTCTCTAACTCCCTCATTATATAGAATAAAGCCCGTCGGGCCTTGGCAGTGCGAACTCAGATGCTGCAAAGCCAATGCGGAGCTGAGGGACCGGGCTTTAAACCCCAAACGCTCAGATATTTGATAAGCAAGTAGACGCTTTAGAGCAGTTGCTTCAGCTTCAGCCATTAAACCCTCTTCCTGAAGAAAACTGTCAAAACTGTTTCCAATATGCTTACTTGCCATTTTAATCCTCATTTTTAATTCACTCTTAACACAATCATAACACAATCCTAATATAGCAGGCATATAATTTCTAACAGAGTGAATCTGGTGTTGGAAATAGATTCATATTTATCAAATATGGAGAAAAAAATGAAAAAAACAATTAAATGCTTACTTCTGGTTTCAGTCTCTTTACTGATGGCATCATCGCAACTTTTTGCAGGAGAGCTGGTGATGAAAGGCTCCACCACGGTGCTTCCCATTGCACAGAAGGCGGCCGAGGCCTATATGGCAGAGCATCCGGATGTGAAGATTTCCCTTTCCGGGGGTGGTTCCGGCAATGGCATCAAGGCCATTATCGACGGTACGGCAGACATTGGAAACGCCTCCCGATTTATTAAACAAAAAGAGGTGGATCTGGCAGGTACAAAGGGTGTGTATCCCGTTCCTTTTAGAATTGCCCTGGATGCCATTGTACCCATCGTAAATGGGGGGAATAGTGTTGAGAATCTCACCATGGCCCAGTTAAGGGATATCTATATGGGTAAAATAAAGGACTGGAAAGCGCTGGGCGGAACACCGGGACCCATTGTCGTGATTTCCCGGGATAGCTCTTCGGGTACCTTTGGGGTATGGAAGGAGCTGGTCATGGAAAAAGAGCGGGTGATCCCCAGTGCCTTAACCGTGCCGTCCAATGGGGGTGTAGTTCAGGCCGTGGCCAAAACTCCCGGCGCCATTGGATATGTTGGTCTGGGATACCTCACCGGAGAGATCAAGGCCGTGGATGTGGATGGGGTGGTCGGATCGGAAGAGAATACCTTAAACGGATCTTTCCCCATATCCAGAGGCCTTTTCATGTTCACAAAGGGATGGCCTGAGGGAGACACCATGGGATTCATCTCCTTTATCCTTTCCAAAAAAGGTCAGGAGCTTGTTAAGGAAGCGGGTTCCATTCCCCTTTTCTAAGGAGGGGACGTTCCTCTCGGGATCACCTCTGGGGGGCAATTCTGACTTTGATTCCGGAAAATCCTGCCCATACCTCTGTGGCGATTTAACTGATACAGGGTATGGGCAGGGCCGTTTAGTGGACTTTTTTTTGCGGTACAATGCAATATCACAGGGAGAAAACCCGTTGAAACGTCAACACATCGATAGCGGTGTAAAGCTCGTGTTTTTATTGATTGCACTCTTCTCCATCACTGCGCTGTCATTGATCATGGTGTTCCTGTTCAAGGAAGGGCTTCCCACCTTTGAACATCTCTCCCTCAAGGAGTTTGTGCTGGGGCAATACTGGTATCCCACGGATGATCCGGCGGATTTTGGTATATTACCGTTGATTGTGGGGTCCCTTAGCGTCACCTTTCTGTCCGGGTTAATGGCCATTCCTCTGGGGATCATGACCGCCCTTTATCTGGCGGAAATCGCTCCTCCAAAGGTGGCTGAACTGGTGAAACCCATTGTGGAGTTGATGGCATCCATGCCGTCGGTGGTTATCGGTTTTTTCGGCATGGTGGTGGTGGCCCCTTTTATTCAGAAACTGTTTCATATCCCGGTGGGGTTGAACATGTTCAATGCCTCCCTGATGTTGGCATTCATGGCCATTCCCACCATCTGCACCATTTCGGAGGATGCCGTTTTTTCCGTTCCCACGGCATTGAAAGAGGCCTCCTTTGCCCTGGGCGCCACCCATTTTGAAACCCTTTTCAAGGTGATTGTGCCTGCGTCTCTGTCCGGGATTTGCACCGCCGTCATCCTGGGGCTGTCAAGGGCGGTGGGGGAGACCATGGTGGTGCTCATGGCCGCGGGCGGGGCCGCCATGATACCGACCTCCATCTTTGATCCGGTACGTCCGCTGCCGGCCAGCATTGCAGCGGAAATGGCCGAAGCGCCCTTTGGGGGGGAGCATTACCATGCCCTTTTTGCCATTGGTATTGTGCTGTTTATATTTACCTTTGCGTTTAATCTGCTGGCTGACTTTATATCCCATAGATTTCGGCAGGTGGGAGAGGCTTCTTTATAATGATGAAAATAATGATGAAAAAACGACGTTTTCTTCAAAACTTATGGTTTGCCCTCATCAGGGCGGCAGCCTTGATAAACGGTGTGGCCCTGGCCATCATCGTCTATTTTATTGTCTCCCGGGGATGGCGGGCCATCTCCTGGGAGTTCATCTCCCAGGCTCCCCGGGAATCCATGACCCAGGGGGGAATTCTTCCCTGTATTGTGGGGACGGTCTCCCTGTGCCTGATCACCATTCTTGTGGCATTGCCCATTGGGGTGGCATCGGCCATTTATCTTAACGAGTATGCCACCCAGGGGAAAGGGGTGCGTTTGATCCGGCTGGGCATCAATAATCTGGCCGGGGTACCTTCCATTGTGTTTGGGTTGTTTGGCCTTGCCTTTTTCTGCATTGTTCTTAAAATGGGAGTTTCGGTGGCAGCCGGCGGGCTCACCCTGGGGATTATGACCTTGCCGGTGATCATCGGTGCCTCTGAAGAGGCCTTGAAAACGGTCCCCGATACCTACCGGGAAGCCTCCCTTGCCATGGGGGCCACCCGGTGGCAGACCATTCGCAAAATTGTGCTTCCCATGGCCTTTCCCGGCATCATCACAGGCTCCATATTGGGGATAAGCCGGGCCGCCGGAGAGACAGCCCCCATCATGTACACCGGGGCGGTGTTTTTTACGCCGGATCTTCCAGGCTCCATCCTGGATGAGGTGATGGCGCTCCCCTACCATATTTACGTGCTGGCCACAGCCGGAACCCATATAGAGGCCACCCGGCATCTTCAATATGGAACGGCCCTTGTACTGATTTTGCTGGTTTTCGGAATGAATCTGGCAGCCATTATCATGAGATCAAAAATGAGAAAAAAGTTAAGGATATAGTGCCATGGAGAACAAGGTTAAAATGCACACCCAGGATCTGGATTTTTTTTACGGTGAGTTCCAGGCACTTCATCATATTTCCATTGAATTTTTTGAGAAACGGGTGACGGCCCTCATTGGTCCGTCAGGGTGTGGAAAAAGCACCTATCTTCGATGTCTGAACCGCATGAATGATCTCATTGCCGGCACCCGGGTGGAGGGGCATGCCCTGCTTGACACCATGGACATTTATGACCCGGCCATTGACGTGGTGAACCTGAGACGGCGGGTGGGCATGGTGTTCCAGAAGCCCAACCCCTTTCCCAAGTCCATTTTTGAAAACATTGCCTATGGCTTGAAGGTGAACGGTGTCCGGGACAAGGCAAAAATAACGGAAATTGTGGAAAAAAGCCTGAAGCAGGCCGCCATATGGGAAGAGGTGAAAGACCGTCTCAATGAATCGGCCCTGGGGCTTTCCGGAGGGCAGCAGCAGCGACTGTGCATTGCAAGGGCCCTGGCCGTGGACCCGGAGGTGCTTTTAATGGATGAGCCGGCCTCGGCCCTTGATCCCATTGCCACCCAGAAGATTGAAGCGCTGATTACAGAACTCTCTTCCCGGTTGACCATTATTATCGTCACCCATAACATGCAGCAGGCGGCAAGGGTTTCGGACCGCACTGCTTTTTTTTATATGGGCCGGCTGATAGAAATAAATGATACTGATACCCTGTTCACAAAACCGGAACTCAAACAGACGGAAGATTATATCACCGGACGATTTGGTTGATGGCTCAACTTTTTGTAGGCTGAAATGGACCCGGTTAATCACAGCGCGGTTTATAATCTGCGTTAAGGAGAGAAAAATCATGGCAGGTCATCTGCAAAACGAAATAGAAAAGATCAAAAAAGAGCTTCTGTCACTGGGAGCCATGGTGGAAGATCGCCTTCAACAGGCCATGTACGCCATAAAAACATCCGACACCCAATTGGCCCGAAAGATCATTGATACGGATTTTGAGGTTGATAACAGGGAGATAGAGGTGGAAGAGGAGTGCCTGAAAATACTGGCGCTGTATCAGCCGGTTGCCACGGATTTGCGGTTTCTGGTGGCGGTCATCAAAATCAATAATGATCTGGAGAGAATCGCAGATTATGCCGCCAACATCGCAAAGCGGTTTGAAACCTCCTCACAGGACCCTGATAAGTTCAAATATGACTATACCGCCATGGCCAATCAGGCGGCAAAGATGTTGAAACTCAGTCTGGATGCCCTGGTGCGATGGAATGTGGACATGGCCTATAATGTCCGGGATATGGATAAAGAGGTCAATCTCATGCGCAATGAGGCCTATGATTCCATGAAAAGGGATATCCGGAAACATCCGGAAATGGTAAGTGAGATCATTAACATGTATCTGATCTCAAGACATTTGGAGCGCATCGGTGATCACAGCACAAATATTGCCGAAGAGGTGATCTATCTCATTGAAGGGGAAATTATACGACATACCTGATAACTGCCACGGGCAGACCGCATTGGGGACCTGGGTCTGCCCACAACGAAGTATGAAATTAATGTTAGGCATGCCTATATTTTCTTATAACGGGCATGTCCTGCCGGACACAACAAATATAGGGTCGTAGACGCGGAGCCAAATGGTATTATACCGCCGCCCCCCCGACGGGCAATGGGCCCGGACCGGAACTGTAGACAGCTCAATTGTCCGGTTCCTATTGCCCATCGGGGGGGCGGCTCTGCTGAGGTTGCCTTGGAGGCTGCCTTTTCATATAACGGGCATGTCCTGCCGGACACAACAAATATAGGGTCGTAGACGCGGAGCCAAATGGTATTATACCGCCGCCCCCCCCGACGGGCAATGGGCCCGGACCGGAACTGTAGACAGCTCAATTGTCCGGTTCCTATTGCCCATCGGGGGGGGCGGCTCTGCTGAGGTTGCCTTGGAGGCTGCCTTTTCATATAAAAGGAAAAGGAAAAATGGCGAAAGAGACCATTCTGATTGTGGATGATGAAGAGGACATCCTTGAACTGATCAAATACAATTTAAACCATGAAGGCTACGTCATCCTGACGGCAAAGAGCGGTGAAGAGGCCATTAAAATTGCCACCCGGTCCCAGCCGGATCTCATTGTGCTGGATTTGATGCTTCCGGGAATTGATGGCCTTGAAGTGACCCGGTTTCTGAGAAATCAAACTGCCACCCAGGCCCTTCCCATTGTCATGCTTACGGCAAAGGGGGAGGAGGCAGACATCGTGGCGGGCCTGGAGCTGGGGGCAAATGATTATATTGCCAAACCCTTCAGTCCCAAGGTGCTCATTGCACGGATCCGGGCCATATTACGTCGTCGCAGAAAAGATGCCAGGGAAGTTCCGGACATCAGGCAGGAGGGGGATCTCATCATTGATCGGAAACGTCATGTGATTACCCTGGCGGGAGATGTGATGGATCTGACCCTTTCTGAGTTTGAACTGCTCTCTTTTCTGGCGAATAAAAAAGGGTGGGTGTTTACCCGGAATCAGATCGTTGATGCCATCCATGGCGACAACTATGCCGTCACCGAAAGAAGTGTGGATGTGATTGTCGTGGGGTTGCGGAAAAAATTGAAAGATCATGCGGCGGTCATTGAGACGGTCCGGGGGGTGGGATACCGCTTTCGGGAGTAACCGATAGAACCGGGAGTAACCGACAGAACAAACTAAAACCAGAAACCCGGTAGCACCGGTACCAGTGTACCGTAACCATTCGTTCCCCCCCCTCTCTATCATCGGGGTGAATAAAATCAAAAAGTTATCCATAAAAAACAACATTTGTAAGGGGGAGATGTGAATGGTTACAGTGTACCAGTATCCACAAATCCAGTACCCATAAACCCAGTACCCAGTATCAGCGTACCCATAAATCCAATATCCATAAGCCACACCCAATTTAATGGAGTGTTAAACAGACGATCATGAACAAGAAAAGAAAACTCATCTGGCAGATATTCCCGGCATTCCTGGTGATTACTGTTTTGTCGCTCCTGGCCGTGACCTCCTGGTCCACCAGCTATTTTAAGACGGTTTTTATTGATAATTCCGAAAAGGAGCTGACCATTCGGGCAAAGCTGTTGCAGCTTCAATTTGCCGATCTTCTGGGGGAGAACCATGACCGCATCGGTTATATCGATGCGCAGTGCAAGGTGATCGGTGAAACAACTGGCACGCGGGTAACGGTGATGCTTCCGTCGGGGGTGGTCATCGGTGATTCGTCCGGTGACGCCCGGACCATGGAAAATCATATGAAGCGGCCTGAAATCATGGCGGCATTGAAACGGAAAAAGGGAATCTCCATTCGATATAGCGCCACCCTGGACCAGCGCATGATGTACATTGCCCTTCCGGTGATGGGAGATCAGCGGGTGATCGCCGTCGTTAGAACAGCGATTTCCATCTCCACCATTGACAGTGAAATCAAAGCCATCCGGAATAATGTTTTTATTGCATTGTTTTTCACCCTTCTGGCTGCCGCTCTGGTCAGCTTATATGTCACCCGGAGAATTACCCGTCCCATTGAGCTGATGAAAAAAGGGGCCATGGTATTTGCCGGTGGAAATCTGGGGGCACGTCTGGCCATTCCTGCCTCTGAGGAGCTGTCCGAACTGGCGCTGACCATGAACCGGATGGCGGAAAAACTGGATGAAAAGATCAAGACCCTTAAAAGCCGCACCATGGAGCTTGAAGCCGTACACGCAAGCATGCAGGAGGGGGTCATTGCCATTGACAACGAAGAGAAAATTATCACCATCAATACAGCTGCAGCCAGGGTGTTCGGATTTTCTGTCTCCAGCCTTAAGGCCCGGTATATCTTGGAAATTGTTAGAAACATCGCCCTTGAAAAATTCATCCAGAGGGCGCTTGCCACCCATGAACCGGTGGAGGAGGATGTTGTGCTTTCAGGCAATGGAGAGACCATCTTAAATATCCATTCCACAGCCCTTTACGATGCCGGGGACATTCGCATGGGGACATTGATCATTTTCCATAATATTACACGGTTGCGGCGACTTGAAATCATGCACAAGGATTTTGCAGCCAATGTTTCCCACGAGCTGCAGACACCGCTCACGGCCATCAAGGGATTTATTGAGACCGTGCAGGAGATGATGACCCGCAATGATCTTGCGGCATGTGAGAATTTTCTGAAAATCATTGAAAAGAACGTCAACCGCATGATTGCGCTCATTGATGATCTTCTTGCGCTTTCCAGGCTGGAGCGGCTCCAGGGCATTGATGTGTCATTTGATCATCAGGACATTGCCACCCTGATCCAGGGTGCCCTGCATACCTGCCATCCCCACATGGAAAAAAAGAATATTTCCGTCACCGTGGCGTGTTCCGGGGATATCTCTGCACGGGTGGATCCGCTTCTCATGGAACAGGCCATTCTCAACCTTCTGGATAATGCCGTTAAATACAGTCCCTCCGGCAGTGTTGTGGAAATACGGGTGACAAGGCGGGAAGATCTGGTGGATATTGTAATAAAAGATAACGGTAACGGCATTGAAACAGAGCATCTGCCCAAAATTTTCAATCGGTTTTACCGGGTGGATAAGGCAAGAACCCGCAATGAAGGGGGCACGGGCCTGGGCCTTGCCATTGTCAAGCACATCATTCAATATCACCATGGCAAGATCGGCGTCACCAGTGAAAAAGGCCGGGGCACGGTCTTTACCATTTCCATTCCAAGATAGCCTTAGGGCTCCCGAAAGGGGGCTTAAGCACATTTGCTTCCCACGCGATCATAACGATGTTAAAATCCAATCCACCATCAGCCTGGGGCTGGTCTGCTGTATTCCCCGAATCGGTCAGAGCCCGGATACGCTTATTTCCCGGGCTGATATCGTTCTTTACAAAGCCAAACGTTCCGGTCGTAACAGGGTATTGGTATATGGGGGGATTAGATGGGGCATTGTCCCCCCCAAAAAAACAAACTGCTGCTCTCCCAAAAAAAGTAAGCTGCTGCTGTGATGACTGACCGCTTTAGGACTCCTGCATGAGGGGAAGTCTGTAATTTTTGGGCGGATTGTAGTTCTCCTTGATGCTTCTGGGGATCATCCATCGGGAGATGTTGTGTTTGCTTCCCACCTTTTCATTGGTTCCCGAAGCCCTGGCACCGCCAAAGGGCTGGCATCCCACAAAAGCCCCTGTGGTTTTATCATTAATGTAGAGATTGCCGGCGGAATAGGTGAGTCGTTTTTCAATGGCTGCAATGGCCAGTCGATCCTGGGCAAAGATCCCGCCGGTGAGGGCATAGGGAGAGGTGGATTCGCACAGATCCAGCGCCTCTTCGTAGTCGTCGTCGGCATATACGTATATGGTCACCACCGGTCCGAAAATCTCCTCCTCCATGGTTTTAAAGTGGGGGTTGGTGGTGACGATCACCGTGGGATCCACAAAATAACCGATGTCGTCGTTGCACTGACCTCCGATGATGATGTCGGCTTCCGATGATTCCCTGGCCACATCAATGTATGATTTGATGTTGTTAAAGGATGTCCGATCAATGACGGCCCCCATGTAGTTGGTGAAATCCTCCACATCGCCGGGTTTCAGATCTGCGGTCTCCCGGATCAATCCCTCTTTTATATCAGGCCAGATGCTTTGGGGAAGATAGACCCTTGAGGTGGCAGAGCATTTCTGCCCCTGGTAGGAAAAGGCACCACCGATGATGGCATGGACCACAGCCTCCCTGTCGGCGGAGGTATGGGCAAACAGAAAATCCTTTCCACCGGTCTCCCCCACGACTCTGGGATAACTTCGATAGTTCTCCAGATTTTCGGCCACCGTGCGCCACATGGTTCTAAAGGTGGCAGTGGAACCGGTGAAGTGAATGCCCGCCAGCATGGGATGCGCCATGGCAATGGGGCCAATGACACTGCCGGGGCCGGGGACAAAGTTGATGACGCCGGCAGGTAAACCGGCTTCCATCAGGAGTTTCATGACATAATAGTTGGAATAGATGGCCGTGGATGAGGGTTTCCAGATGGCGGTGTTGCCAGCCATGGCAGGGGAGGAGGGCAGGTTGCCCCCGATGGCCGTGAAATTAAAGGGGGTGACGGCAAGGATAAATCCCTCCAGAGGACGATGTTCCATGCGGTTGAACACGCCGGGCATTGCCCCTGGCTGCTCTGCCATGATCTCTCTTACATAATAGCTGCCGAAACGGAAAAAATCCATGAGTTCACAGGCTGAATCCGCCTCTGCTTCGTACACGGTTTTGCCCTGGCCCAGCATGGTGGCCCCATTGATGGTTTCCCGCCAGGGGCCGGAAAGGAGTTCTGCCGCTTTTAGAAATACGGCCAGACGATGTTCCCAGGGGGTGGATTCCCACTCTTTTTTGGCTTCAAGGGCCGCGTCTATGGCCATCTCCATCTCCTTAGGGCCTGCCATGTGATAGGTGGCAAGAACGTGGGAGTGGTTATGGGGAATAATGCATGTTCCGGTGCGACCGGTCCGGATCTCCTTTCCATTGATGATCAGCGGGATCTCAATGGGAGCGGCTTTCATCTCAGCAATGCGTTTTTTGAGCCGTTTTTTTTCATCACTTCCCGGCAGATAAGAGAGAAGCTTTTCATTGGTTGGCTTTGGAATTTGATAGATGGCGTTGGACATCATGACCTCCTCTGGGGCTGTTGTTTTTTGAAATTTCCTGGGACCATGCCCATGCTATATGTTTGGTGTTGAATTTTAATTGGGTGCACTGTGTATAAATGGATTTGAGAATTTATGACCAATACATTCTTTCCATATACCCATAAAATAACATATAAGTAAAATTCATAATATTCATATTGTAATTGAATTTATTTCATATATGATATCAACAGGAAGGATGGGGTTTTGCTGAAAACGGGTATTTCTGGCTCGTCTCGTTTTTTTTATCAAAAGGTCAGTGTCCATTTTGAATCCCGGAAGATTATCGGGATAGGGTCAGGTCTGTGTGGGAGGAATGTTAGTGGATTTAAATAAGTTAAATACATTTTATGTGCTGGCCCAGGTGAAAAATTATTCCCGGTGTGCTGAAAAACAATGTGTCACCCAGTCCGCTGTCAGCCATGCCGTCAGAAATCTGGAAGAGAGTATGGGATTAACACTGGTTGAAAAAAAACGGAATGGTTTTGCTTTGACGGAAGAGGGGAAAATTTTATTTAAGAGTTGCCAAAAAATTTTTTCAGAAGTGGATAATGTCCGTGATATGTTAATGATAACACGCAATTATCCGGAACGGGTACGTGTGGGGTCCACGGTGGAATTCGGTGTAAGTGTGCTGATCAAGGGCATGGAGGTTTTTTTTGAAAAATACCCGGGAATCCATATTGATTTCACCCTGAGTCATAACTTGCTCCAGCCCCTTCTGGATGATGAGCTGGATCTCATCATTGATTGTAAACCCCATGTAAGACCGGATCTTGAGAGTATCACCCTGTTTCGGGAAGAGTATGTCGTGGTCGCCTCTCCCCGCTATCTGGAACACCATCACATAACAACCGTTAAAGACCTTGCCCGGTGCAATGTTTTTTCACAGGACGAGGAGCTTTTCTGGTGGCGTAATTTTATCCATGCGTTTCCCCAGGGGCAGCAGGTCTTGTTCGATCGTGTCACCCGGATCAATCATGTCCGGGGAATGATCAACGCTGCCCTCTGTAATATGGGAGTGGGATTTGTTCCCCGTTACACGGTACTGAGGGAGCTTGCACAGGGACGGCTTGTGGCATTGTTCCCGGAGCTGGACTTATTGAATGACCACATCAATATCTATCTTAAGCCTCGGAATGTACACCTGAAAAAATTTCAATGCCTCATTGATCACATCACCAGCCTGACCCTGTTTTCCCAGAAAATAGTCTGAAAAGCGTTGATCATCGCGTCTCTCGTTCCGGACCCTGTCCATGCAATCTGCATGTTATTATTGCCAAAACATGTTTAATTGATGTATCTTCTTTCCATTAGACATGCATTTGATCAATCTCGTTTGAACTTTCGTGGGGCGTAAGTCACCATTGCCGGACTGCATGTGCCGTTTTTAATTTTTTTTGCAGGATCTAATCGTGGCGTTTCAACAGATCGTTGGGACCTGCATGACATTCAAGGGGAAAAAACAGATGGGTTTATCAATTTTGCTGGTGGATGATTCCAAAATTATGCGAAAAGTCATTGCAAAGGAACTCTTATCCATTTTTGACAATCAGGAACTGAACTTCACGGAAGCAAGCAACGGTAATGAAGCCCTGGATTGTCTATACACGTCCGACTACAGTCTGGTTTTTCTGGATTTGACCATGCCTGAAAGGACAGGGTACGAAGTCCTTGAAATTTTAAAGGAAAAAGGCATCAAAGCCAATATTATTGTTTTAACGGCGGATATTCAGCCCGAAGCGGAAAAAATTGTCAAGGCGCTTGGTGCCATTGGGTATATTAAAAAAGAGCGCCCACTGAACATAACCCCTTTGGTAAAAATTTTAAAGGATAGCGGGATGATATTATGAACATTGACCTGACTGAAGATCAATATGAGATGCTGAAAGAGGTGGTAAATCTGGCCATGGGGCAGGCCGGAAGTGACTTGGCTTCTATCCTGAAATCCTTTGTGGATCTGTCTGTTCCGGAAATTCAGGTTGTTAACGCGGAAAAACTTGCAGAAAAAATTCTCCGGAAGAGCGTTTTTGATGAAACGGAAAGCGTGACCCTTTTCAGGCAGACCTTCTACAATGCCGCCCTTATGGAGGGTGAAGCCATTGTGATTTTCAATGATGAAACCCGACAGCGTTTTTCTGAGATCCTTGGCATTTCCGGCCAGATGAATGCCGTTGAAGAGATGGATTTTATGCTCGAATTGACCAACCTGATGGTGGGGGCGTGTCTTAACAGCATCTCGGAGCAGCTGTTCAGCACGGGAATGACCTTCTCGCCGCCGGAACTGTTGTCGGAAAATCAAGCGTTGAGAGTTGTCGCTTATGAGACCTTTAAACGTCGGAACTTAAAGTGGGAGTACACCCTGCTTTCCAAAATTACGTTTAATCTCAAAGATAAATTCTTTAAAAGCGATCTGTTGATTTTTATTTCCGAAGCGGCCATCAAGGCCGTCAGCCAGTCCCTTGATAAACTGTTGGAAGAGTTGTGAATTGTATGAGCATTGACAGTTGTGATACCTTATATAACATCCTTAATCATATCAATATCGGTATGACCGTTCTTGACGAGCAGAACCGGGTTGTGGTTTGGAATCAATTCATGGTAAAGCACAGCGGTATTGATGAGGCGGATTTGGTGGGAAAGAATCTGTTTGATGTCTTTGCCTACCTGCCCAGACAGTGGATGGAATTAAAACTGAGAAGCGTGAGGCTTATCAGGAACTACTCGTTTGTTTCGTGGACACAAAAGCCCTATCTTTTCCGTTTCAGCCATAATAGCATGATGACCGGTGAAACCGTTGATTTTATGCATCAGGACTGTACGTTTATTCCTGTGAAAGAGGAGTTAACCGGAGACATCTATGTCTGTATCACCATCCATGACATGACCGATGTGGTTATCTCCCAGAGGAAGCTTACGGAGATCAACGACATTAATAAAACCCTTGAACAGATGACAAATCACGACAATTTGACATCTCTGTATAACAGGGCATATGTTGAAAAACAGATTGATCTTGAGTTCCGGAAAGCCAAGCGATATGGTAATATTTTTTCTGTGATTTTCTGCGACATCGACAAATTCAAGGTCGTAAACGATACCCATGGCCACCTTGCAGGGGATGAAGTGCTTAAAAATGCATCAGCCACCTTGCAGCCTCAGCTTCGCTCGGCCGATGTTCTGGGACGGTACGGCGGAGAGGAATTTATTATTCTTTTGCCGGAAACCAGCCTGGAAAATGCTTCAAATCTTTGCAGAAGACTCTGTGGAACCATGGAGAAGATGGTTACCCATTACCAAGGCGTGCAGATAAAAATAACCATCAGCATTGGGGTTGTTCAGTTTCGGCCTGATATTAATAATTACCTGCAAATGCTCCACGAAGCCGATGTTGCCCTTTACCATTCCAAAACAAACGGACGAAATGCGGTGACCCAATATAAAATAACGGGTTGCGAATTGCTTGCCCGGGATTCACAAAAAGGTATGTAATTGCAAGCCGGCGATTTCGTTTTTCAATCAGAGGCTGAGCTGAACACTTACAGAAAAAGCCATTGAGAAGGGTAAGACGTCCGGATATAAGGGATTTTTTATCCCATTGTTCCACCTGCAATCAGCTCCATTGCCTTGGCTTCGACGAAAAGGCGATGACTTACCCCCCTTATAAGGGCAGTGGAGAATCTGTTGCAGTATCTATTCCAGGCTATTGTCTGTGCTTCCGTCATTGATAATGTCTGTCAGATGTGTAATCAGGCCGTTAAGACTGCTTGCCAGACCGGCAAGCTCCTTGCTGGCTGAAGCGGATTGCTCGGAAATAGCGGCATTGGATTGGGTCACCTGATCCACAAGGTGTACGGCCTGGCTGATTTGATTGACACCTTCGGCCTGTTCATCACTTGCCACGGCAATCTCATGGGTAATTTCATTGACCTTGAGAATATTTCCAACAATGGCTGAGAGTATACGGCCGACCTCATCAGCAACGTTGACACCATTGATGACATTTTCCTGGGATTCCGTAATAAGCTGGCTCGTATTTTTGGCGGCATTGGAGCTGCGAAGCGCCAATGACCGGACTTCATCTGCCACCACTGCAAATCCGGCACCTTTTTCACCGGCCCTGGCTGCTTCCACAGCGGCGTTCAATGCCAATAAATTGGTCTGGAATGCGATTTCATCAATGGTTTTCATAATAATGGCTGTCTCATCGGCGGAGGTTTTAATGGACATCATGGCCTTTGACATCCGCTTCATGCTCTTCTGGGCGGTTTCAGCGGATTTGCGGGATTCCTCCGTCATGCTGCTGGCCAGAACCACGTTTTCGGCATTTTGTTTGGTCATGGATGTCAGCTCCTCCAATGATGCCGCCGATTCTTCCATGCCCGCTGCCTGCTGTGTGGCCCCGTCTGCCAACTCAATACTGGCATCTGAGACATGGTTGGCAGCCTTGAGCAGACTGGAGGCATCGTCGGAAAGTTTGCGTATGACCTGTCGAATGGGACGTATGATTGAATTGGTAACCAGCCGTATGGTTAATGTGGCAAACACCATTGCCATCACCAGAAGGCCGATGATGGCAATGGTCGCCCCCCGTTTCAAAGAGGCTTTGAGCTGCATATCTGCCGAGTCCAGAGATTGAATCACTTCAAAGGCACCATGGATTTCTCCGGTCTTCCAGTTTTCCATTTTAACGCCGGTGGGATCCAGCCCCTGGTCATTGCCCCATACCGCCATGGATGTTTTCGGGTCTCCATGGCAGATTAAACAGCTTTTGCTTAAACGCACGGCACGGAAATAACAAACTGCATTGTGGTCAGGATCTATCTCATGAAATTCATCCAGGTTCTGTTCCTTCATGTATTTCAAGGCCGCTGTTTCCCTGTCATTGGGGATATTTTTGGGATTTCTGGGGGAAAACTTGGGCACCTTAAATGTGTATTCTCCCTCTTTGGCATTCTCCATGGCAGATTTCCATGCCGTGACCACCGGCACGGTCAGCATCAATTTGTCAAACCGATCGGCCTTTACAAACGCGCGAAGTTGCTCAATGGTAAACACCTGCATTTCCCAGTTTTTGTCCATTTCTTTTCGAACGGACTCAATGGTCATACAAATCGCTTTTGCCTTATCCACATAGGCGGCTGTTGCGTCTTTTCGGGATTCGTCGGCATATAAGTATAAGAGCAGCGTGATTAAACAAATGGGAAGGGTGATTCCGAGGATGACTATTTTGCCCCTGAGAGCCCAGTTTTTAAATTGCATTTCATCTTCCTTGATTTGGGTAATATGTCCGGCCGTCCGGGCACTTGGACGTATAAAACACATAAAGGGAAGGATAGATAATAAATGCCTTGATGTCTACAATATTTTTGGACTTATGTTGGATTTCAGAGCCTCATCGGAGTTGGGCTGGTTTTGGTAGTGGACTTATCCCGTGGCACTGGGCTCCAACAATTCAAAGGATATCTTTTCAAAAGGCTGATTTTGTGTTTTATAGTCACCATGGAATCTCAAAACGCATTTAATTGTTCTATAGGCAGTTCATCAAATACATCTCTTTCAATGCAAAGAGCCGCATAGGGTTTCATGATGTTGAGGAACTCAAGCCTAAAATCACATATTGGAACAGTTGACGTCCAGTGGGCATGGCCCTATAAATATGACTCCCACATGATTCTGGTGCTGATTTCCCTGGTGATACTGGCGCTCCTTTGCCGATATACCTTCCGGAATCGTTCCGTTCCGGGTGCAGTTCCGTTTATCGTCATGACGATATTAATAATGTTCTGGATACTGGTAAATGGCCTTTGGATGATCGGTACGACAGATGAAATCAGGATATTCTGGTTCAAATGCAGGGCCACCCTGATGCTGCCCATCATCACCACCGCATTTATCTTCAGCCTTGACTATGCCGGACTGGAACGATGGATAACCCCTGCAACATTGACAACCCTGGCTGCACCGTCAATTCTCATAGCTCTTCTCATATTAACCAATGACACCCACCATCTGGTCTGGACCCGAATAATTTCGGATGGGACAGTGCATATTGATCGATCCCCCATAACCTGGGGTTTTGTGTTTTTTGCTTATCTGTTGAGCCTGCTTCAACTGATGGTTCTTGTCCGCCTTTTTTTGAGTTCACCCAGGCACCGCTGGATAGCCGCCGGTCTTATTGTCGCTCCCTTTATCATACGGGGCGCTTACGCGCTCACGCTGGCCGGCTGGAACCCGCCGGCGGCAGTGGACCCCATGACAATTGCGGCAACTCTTGCGGTGATTCCCTATGCGGTTGCCGTTTTTCATTATAGTATGTTCTATGTGGTACCGATTGCACGCGATACCGTCATGGAAACCATGCCCAACGGGATGATGGTTCTGGATATTCGGGATCGGGTTGTGGACATCAACGCCAAGGTGCGCAAAATTTTAGGAATGATTGACTCAAAGGTTGCCGGATATACCCTGGAGTCGATTCTTAAGAATCATCGGGATTTATTACGCTTTATTCAAGACCCCGATCAGGCGGAACATGAACTGTGCATTGGTGGGGAGACTGACATCTGGTATCATGTCAGCAAGTCCGCCCTGGTTGACAGGCGTGGTTACAACCTGGGACGACTCATCTGGTTTCACGATGTTACAGAGCGGAAACGGGCCCATGAACGGGTCATAGATAAACAGCGCGCCCTGGCAATATTAAAGGAACGGGAATTGCTCGCACGCGAACTCCATGACGGTATTGGTCAGATGATGGCGGCAGCCGATCTCCAGATCGCGTCAGCAAAAATTTTTGTTGACCGAGGGGACACTTGCGGGCTTGAAGGCTGTCTTCAAAGTCTGGCAGAGGTCACCCAGGAGATTAAAGGGACCATCAGGGAATACCTTGCCGGGGTTAAAGATCCGGCAGAGGCTGATCAGGGAATGATTACGACTGTGCGTAATTACATACGTCACTTCACCCAAAATTACGCGATAAAAGCGGAACTCATTGTATCGTCCGGGTTGGAAACCATGTCGTTTGATTCCGCGTTTGATTCCGCAATTGATGCACAGTTGCACCCCATCATTCAGGAAGCACTGATGAATGTCAGAAGACATTCCAAGGCTACCTCAGCACGGGTTGTTTTTGAGCCGATTGACGACGGAATCCGGGTAACCGTTGAAGACGACGGTCAGGGTTTTGATTCCAAAGTCGCCATTGCCGGTCAAGGTTTCGGGTTGCGCTCCATGCGGGGAAGGGCCGAGATGATCGGTGCAGGTTTTGATATAATATCAGCCCCCGGTAAAGGAACCAGGGTGATCTTGGAGATCCCCTGGAGAAAGGAAGAAATATGAAAATATTGCTGGCCGATGACCATCCCCTGTTTCTGGACGGAATTGAAAAACTACTGACATTACGAGGTCTTGAGGTCGTCGGCACCGCCTGTGACGGGATGGATGCCCTGAAAAAGGCTCGCACACTGAAGCCTGAAGTGATTCTCATGGACGTCCGGATGCCCCGCCTCGATGGACTGATGGCCACCCGTCTGATCAAGGCAGAACTGCCGGATATTAAAATCGTGATGCTCACCATGTCGGAAAACGATCAGGATCTGTTTGAGGCCATCAAAAGCGGTGCCTGCGGTTACCTGCTCAAAGCGGATAAAACCGAAAAATTTTTCGATCTGTTCCTGGGATTGATGCGGGGTGAGGCCCCCCTGTCTCCAGGGCTTGCCGGCCGCGTTCTTTCGGAATTCGCCCTTCAGAGAAAGGCCCAAGCGGGCGCCCCCTGCCGGCACGCTGGGGACGGCGAGTACCTGACACCCCGCCAGCTTGAGGTGCTGTCCCTGGTAGCCGGAGGATTGACCTATAAAGAGGTGGGGGCAAAATTATTTCTGGCGGAACAGACTGTTAAATATCACATGGGGGAGATTATTAAACGCCTCCATATGGAAAATCGTCGTCAGGTGATTGCCTATGCCAGACGTATGGGCCTCACCGACATAAGTTTCGGCATGAGCTGAATTTCCTGGACTGGGCCTTTAATAAAGATGGGTCACTTGTTATGCGTGGCCTGAAAAATAGCTGAGTCGATTTGATCCGCCTTGCAAAAAAGATATCACAAAATCGGCATCCTTCATTTATTTCAAAGAGGACGACCTCAAAACTGCCGCGGCTTTTGTTCATGAACTTAAGGGAACTGCCGGTAATCTCGCCCTTGTTGGCATCCACGGGGCGCTCGTGGATCTAAATCGGCAATTAAAGAAGAGGCATCCAACCAGAGAAGCCCTGGAACGGTTTGACATGGAGCTGAAACGGCTCATTACCGCTGTGGAAAATCTTATTCCCTGCAGCCATTGCAGATCTGATTGCAACGGCAAAACGCCTCAAAACAAGGCTGCCCACGAAGATGCCCCTTTGCCGGAGGATATAAATGAGAAGTTTGTGGCGCTTGATGCTCTGCTTGTTCAGAATAGTCTCCGGGCAAAAATTCTCATGGCCGAAATTACCCCACTGCTCAAATCAACTGCCCTTGCAACCCCGGCCGTGAAACTTGAAAAGCAGATCAAACGATTCGACTTTAAAACCGCACGACAGACCCTCAAGGAGATGGAGCAGAGTATCCGACCATAGGATTATCTGAAAATAACCATGGAACAGACAACAAAAGAACGCGTCCTGATCGTTGACGACACTCCTGCAAACATTGATGTCCTGGGTGCAATGCTCATGGAACACTATGAGATCAACGTCGCGATTAACGGCCCCATGGCTCTGGAAATCGCAGAGGCTGAGAGCCCGCCGGATCTCATTTTACTTGACATCATGATGCCCGGCATGGACGGATACGAGGTGGCACAGCAGTTGAAATCAAATCCCGTGACCAAGGCTATTCCCATCATCTTTGTGACGGCCAAGATCGAACAGGAGGATGAAGCTTTTGGGTTTGCCTTGGGAGCCGTGGATTATATCCGAAAGCCGGTGAGCACTTCGGTCACCCTTGCCCGGATAAAATCACAGCTGGAGTTGAAAAAATACCGGGATAACCTCACCGCCAAGGTGGAAGAGAAAATTGCCGAGGTGAAATCCTCTAAACAATTGCTGAGGGACACCGAGAAAGAACGTGTCCGGATTGCAGGGGATCTTAAGAATAGCGAAGAATCGGCCCATAAGAATCACGTCTATTTTCGGGAATTGTTCATGAATTCACCCAACGGGATCATCCTTGTGGGAACCAATAGACGGATCATCCGGGCGAACCGGAGCTTTGCAACCCTGGTGGGCTGCACCCTGGATGAGGCAACGGGAATAGACGTCCGGGACGCTTTTATCTCTATGGGTTGCCGGAAGGAGTGGTGCCGGTTGGTAGAGAACGCCATGGACGGGGATACCCTGGCCCTTGAGATCCAATGTCATCATAAAAAGGGGTTTAACATTCCTGTCTCCGCCTTGGCCTACCCAGTGATCATTGACAATAGGGTTGAGGGGATCTTTGTCCTCTATGAAAACATTTCCCAGCGCAAAATTTACGAAGATAAACTCAAGCACCATGCATTTCACGACGCCCTCACAGGGATTCCCAATCGGATACTTCTCATGGACCGTCTCAACCAGGCCATTGAATTGAAACGAACCAGGAGTGAATTCAACTTTTCCGTTTTTATTCTGGACCTTGATCGGTTCAAGAACGTTAACGACAGTTTGGGGCATCAGGCAGGGGACAAACTCTTGATTGCCGTCACTGCAAGAATACAGTCCTGTTTGAGGTCTATGGACACAGTTGCCAGGCTTGGAGGGGATGAATTTGCCATTCTTCTTTACAACACCCAGAGCCATGGCCAGGTGATTGCCATTGCTGCAAGGATACGGGAGGTCACGGAAACGATCTTTGTCATAGACGGCCATGAAGCCCACATCAGTGCAAGCATCGGCATCGTCATGGACACGGGGCACTATGAGACCGGAGAACAGCTCCTCAGGGATGCCGATCTTGCTATGTACCATGCCAAAGATGCGGGTAAGGACTGTTTTAAAATTTTTTCCCCCACCCTGCACGACAAGGCCATGGAGAGCCTTGCCCTTGAAAAGGAACTCAGAAATGCCGTTGAAAAGTCGGGGCTGGAACTCTACTATCAGCCCATTATCAACATTGATTCCATGGGGCTTGAGGGATTTGAGGCCCTTATCCGATGGAACCATCCCCGCTACGGTCTGATGATGCCGGACCACTTCATCCCCCTTGCCGAAGAAACGGGATTGATCATCTCCATAGGTGAATGGATCATCAAAAAGGCCTGCCGGCAGCTGAAGCAATGGAAGAGCGAGTCCATGCAAGGCCATAACCTGGCTTTGAGCATCAACGTTTCCGTCAAGCAGTTTCTCCAGGAGAATTTTGTGGACTTTCTCCTCTCCGCCGTGTCAGACCATGGGCTGTCGCCCATGGAGATAAAAATTGAACTGACGGAGTCTTTGCTCATGGCCCATACTGAATCTGCCGTGAAAAAACTCCAGACCCTGAGGGAGTCCGGGTTTTCCCTTGTCCTTGATGATTTTGGTACGGGCTATTCCTCCCTTTCATACCTGCAGCAGTTTCCAATTGATACCATCAAGATCGACCGTTCGTTTATCTCATCCCTTGAAATCAGGAAGGAGAGCGTCGAAATCGTCAAAGCCATCATTTCCATGTCAAAGAGCCTGGGCATGTCAGTGGTGGCGGAAGGCGTTGAAAAAGAGGCGCAATTCAAGATCGTTGCTGCACTGGCCTGTGACAGCGCCCAGGGATTTCTATTTGCAACGCCCATGGATGGTGAGGCTGCAAGCCGCTATGTATCATGTGAAGCTGGTGCGGATAATGAACGGTTTGATCAGGTTGTCATCCGTTTCGATAAACACAAGGGGGGCGGTGAGGCGGGCAATGTCCCGGGAGTGACGTCCTCATCTGCTTTAGCTTGCCGGGTTTCCGACTTCTCTTGACAGGCATTTTTGGGCATTCTTCATATGCCATTAAAAGTACTTGACACTTTTTTGAGAAAAAATTCGGCATCCTTCAAAAATACTTTACACTTTCTAAGAAGCATTCCCCATTTTCAGGGGCTTTCCCCCAAAAGACTGTAAAGTACTTTTGGGGTGATATGAAGGATGCCCACAAAATCATACTTTTTTTATGCATTGACTATACTGTAACTATACTTTGCGTACATTGTGGTTCCCCTCCAACCCTGATAATCTTCCAGATGATAATTCATGAATAACCTGGCATGTGTTTTTACTTTTTTTTTTTATATGAAAGAGTAGGCGAGCCTAATACTATTTCAAGCTTCGTTGTGGGCAGACCCGGGTCCCCAATGCGGTCTACCCGTGGCAGTTTTATATGAAAAGGCAGCCTCCAAGGCAACCTCAGCAGAGCCGCCCCCCCGATGGGCAATAGGAACCGGACAATTGAGCTGTCTACAGTTCCGGTCCGGGCCCATTGCCCGTCGGGGGGGCGGCGGTATAATACCATTTTCTATATTTGTTGTGTCCGGCAGGACATGCCCGTTTATATGAAAAGGTAGCCTTCAAGTCTACCTCAGCAGAGCCCCTCCCCCGACGGGCAATAGGAACCGGACAATTGAGCTGTCTACAGTTCCGGTCCGGGCCCATTGCCCGTCGGGGGGGGGCGGTATAATACCATTTTCTATATTTGTTGTGTCCGGCAGGATATGCCCGTTATAAGAAAGTGTAGGTATGCCTAACATTGCTTTCATTATTCGTTGTGGGCAGACCCGGGAGCCCCAATCCCGGGCGGCCCGTGGCCGTTATCTGAAAAACACAAATGACGTTCATAAAAGAAAGGCGGTATCATGGAAAATGGGAAACTGGAAGCTTTGGGCTTTACAAGGCGTGGCGCATTGAAAATGTCAGGCCTGGCCATCGGCGGGTTGACCCTTTGCGGAATGACAACGTCAGGATGTATCCTCAACAGCTCGTCTGCCTCGGAGAACGACACGGTGGCACCTGAAGATACGTATACTTATTTTAACGAGCTACCGGAATATTATCCGGGAACGGAAAGCCTTAACCCAGATGAGATGCGCATCTCTTTCATGGGTTCGTGGTATGCACCACGGCTGGCACAATCATGTAACAGTATTTTCGTGGAGGTGGGCGGCGGTTCTGACGGGGAACCCGCAGACCAGTTTATTTTTGACTGCGGGTCCGGCGTGATGGGCAATTACAACGCCATGGGCATCCCTCTGTCACGGATGAACAAGATTTTTCTCACCCATCTGCATGCCGATCATATGAGCGATCTGACCCATATCTACTGTTTCGGTCCCGCATATGACCGCACGGCACCGCTGTATGTGTGGGGTCCGGCAGATTCCGGATTTACCTATTATGATGCCTACAGGAATGAAAATCGCGGTCCCTACGAGGACGGCACCAGGGCTTTTTGCGAAAACTTAAGAAATGCGCTTCGTTGGCATACGGAAAGCTTCAGTTTTCAGCCCACTGCCAAGCTCAATCCCACAATTCTCGACCAATCCGCCTGGGGGCTTCCCCAAGCCCCCATCCCGGTGGGGGATGATGAGCCTGCCGATGCCTATGCAATGGTACCCATTGAACTGGACTGGCGCCTGGAAGGTGGAATTGCCTATGAAAACCCTGCCACGGGTGTAAAAATAACCCATTTCCCAGCAGTGCATGCAAGGGAAGGATCCATCAGCTACAAGCTGGAGTGGAACGGACTCTCCATGATTTTTACGGGGGATACCAAACCCAATAACTATGTCATTCGCCAGGCCACAGAGGGGGTGGATGTACTGATTCACGAAATTACGACATCTGCCGAGGTGTGGGCTGAAAAATTTGTGGGAATTGATCCCGCAAGCCCCTACTGGGAATCTGCAGTTAAACAACTGCAGAATGTGCAGGATTCATCCCACACGCCCCAAAAGGCGTTTGGCTATATCCTGAGTCAGCTGGATGTGCCGCCACGACTTGCAGTGGGCACCCATTTCCCGGTTTCGGACGACACCGTTGAACCGGCCCTTGCGGATATCCGTAAATGGTACCCCTTGGGTGATGTGGCCATTGCCCTTGATTTGATGGTTCTCAACGTTTCAAAGTCAGGAATTATCCAGCGTCGGGCCGTGGTTTCAGACTTTGCATGGCCCGAAGTTCCCCAGACGGCACTCGGGACCCAGTATGAGGTACCAAAGTATAATGACGGAGAAAATGCAGACCCCATAGCACAGCTTGACCCGGACAGGGATGAAATCACAGGGACCCCCTGGGAAAGCAAATAGAAAGAATGATATTATGAAAATCACACGCAGGGAATTTATTGAAAAGTCCTCCCGGATTTCCGCCACCGCCATGCTTTCCGGCATGGTCGGCCTCAGTACCCTCACCGGATGTTATTTTGATGACGGTGACGGCAAAAAATCTCCACCCAACATATTATTGATCATGGTGGATCAAATGCAGACACCGCCGGAAGGCTATGAACCCGACGAGGGTCCGGCAGAGGGGCTCAAGGAGATCCTGGGATTCCGGGAGATTTCTCCGAACAACCCCTATACCCCATTCTTTCCCGGGCTGTTGCGACTCCGGCAAAATGCCGTTGTCATGAGAAAGCATTACACGGCCGCGGCCGCCTGTGTGCCCAGCCGCACCAGCATCATGACCGGTCAGTATCCCAGCGTCACCGGTGTTGACCAGACCGAGGGGATATTCAAAACATCAGGAGACATTCCCTGGCTGGACCCCGAAGGAACACCCACCATTGGAGACTGGTTCCGGGCCGTCGGGTATAAGACCCATTATTTCGGCAAATGGCATGTGTCGCATCCTGAAAGCCCGGAGTATCTGGAGCCCTGGGGGTTTGCCGACTGGGAACAGTCATCCCCGGAACCCCACGGGGGTACCGCCGATAATCTCGGGGTTTTCCGGGATGTTGAGTTTGCTGACAAAGTGGTGAATTTTTTGGATGCAAAAGGCGCGGAATCGGACAGTCCCCCGTGGTTTGCCGTGGGATCCCTGGTAAACCCCCATGACTGCGGCGCCTACCCCGTCAACTGGCAGGTCCCCGAAGAACTCGGTGGCAGTGGTGTTGTTTCCTGGAATGAGTATCCCCCGCCGGTGCCTATTCCCGGCCAGGGGGATATGAGCCGTTCAGGCGGGGTCAATGAAACCAATGAGATTGACCTGAATCCCGACGGTTTTCCCCAGGAGAACAGTACCCTGCCAAGAACTTATTCGGAATCCCTTGATGACAAGCCGCAATGTCAGAAAGAATACGCGCTCAAATGGGGACTTGCCATGGAATCATGTCTGAATTCGGGACTGAAACCCGATTATGAGGCACCGTTTCCCTTCCAGCTGCAGGGAGAAGATGCCCAGGCCTGGTCCCTTCGATACAACCAGTTCTATTTTTACTGTCAGTATCTGGCAGATCTGCAGATTCGCCGAATGCTCCGGGCGGTTGATGATAATGGCCTTACGGACAACACCATCATTGTATTTCTTTCCGACCATGGGGAGATGGCAGGCGCCCACGGTGGTATGCTGCAGAAATGGCATCAGGCCTATGAAGAGGCCATCCGTGTACCCATGGTGATGTCTTCGCCGCTGCTCAATAAAGATAAATCAACCATGCGGGTAATTCAACAGCCCACCAGTTCCATAGACTTTGCCCCCACGGTGCTGGCCCTGGCCGGATATGATCAGGCTGAGGTGCTGCCGCAAATGGAAGCCCTCCATGGCGCATTCGTGGCAAAGCCCTTTGCCGGTGCGGACCTGTCCTCTCATATTAAGGGAACAAATTCCGGGGCAATCATCGGATCGGACGGGGTGGCCCGGGAAGGTGTTTTTTTCATGACCAACGATAGGATTACCGAGCGGGGGGAGAATCCGGATGATCCGAAGCCCGTTCAGTACGCGATGTTCGAAGCCAATGTTCGCACAAGGATTGATGACGGGCTTCCCCTGACGGAAGGACCGGTGCGTCAGCCCAACAATGTCCGTGCCCTGTGTACCGGCGATTGGAAAATTGTCCGCTATGTGGACCCCACGGGATTTGAGGCGGATGAGTGGGAGCTTTATTGTTTGACAGCGGATCCCATCGAACAGATCAATCTGGTGGATTACCGCACCGGGGAGGTTAGGAGCGACGTGAGCGTACCCGGTATGACCCTGGCTGAACTCCAATTAAAAAACAGTGAATTGAAAACAGCGCTTGCCGCTCAGGAAACCGCATTTATCGGTGAGACCACCGACAATAACAAAAGCCCTGACGATGATACGTGGACAGATCCTGTCACCGGAATGGTCTTTGTCTGGGTGGAAGGCGGTTGTTTTCAAATGGGAAGCGACGACCTTGAGGCCGATGCCGATGAACTGCCGGTTCATGATGTTTGTGTGGATGGCTTCTGGCTTGGCAAATATGAGGTCACCCAGGAGCAGTGGCAATCCATTATGGGCGACAATCCTTCTCATTTTAAAGGGGACTGGCATCCGGTGGAAAAGGTGAGCTGGGAGGATTGCCAGGCGTTCATCCAAAAGATGAATAATCAGGGCGATGGGGAATTCCGTTTGCCCACGGAAGCCGAGTGGGAGTTCGCCGCCCGAGGCGGAGTCAAAAGCCAGGGATATACATACAGCGGAGCCAACGAACCGGACAACGTGGCCTGGTTTTTAAAAAACAGCTATGCCCGTACCCACCATGTGGGAGAGAAGACCCCCAATGAACTGGGTTTGTTTGATATGTCCGGTAACGTCTGGGAATGGTGTCAGGATTGGTATTCCAATACCTATTACAATGAAATTTCCGAGGATAACCCCCAGGGGCCGGATACCGGTTCTCTTCGTGTTATTCGTGGCGGGTCATGGGCCGACCCATCCGGTGTCCCACGGGTGGGCAATCGCCTTATGCTTGAACCGGAAGCAAGCCTTTTTGATATTGGATGTCGTCTGGTCAGGATACCCTGATGCCTATGAAGCCATATACTTCAGCTACGGATGCTTCGCTTTCGCAAGGGTTTCATCTGATGGCCAAGCCTGCCGGGCCTGCCTGTAACCTTGGATGTGATTACTGTTTTTACCGTGAGAAAAAAATATTTTTTCCTGAAGATAAAAAACTTCAAATGTCCGATGAAATTCTTGAAGTCTACACCCGGGAATATATAAAATCACAGCCGGAAAACAGTGTTGTTGTATTCGAATGGCAGGGCGGCGAACCCACTCTGGCCGGGCTTGATTTCTTTCAGCGTGCCCTGGAGTTTCAAAGAAAGTACAAGGGCGGAAAGCACATCAGCAACTCGTTGCAGACCAATGGTACCCTGCTTGATGATGAATGGTGCATGTTTCTGAAAAAAAATAATTTTCTGGTGGGACTGAGTCTGGACGGGCCCGAAGCAATTCACGATGTTCATCGAAAGGACAAAGACGGAAATCCCACGTTCAACAAGGCATTCAATGCCCTGTGTATGATGCAGAAACACGGGGTTGAGGTCAACGTGCTGGCCACCGTGAACCGGGAAAGCTGCAAACACCCCCTAAAGATTTACCGCTTCTTCAAAAAAGCAAAGGTCCGTTTTATTCAATTGATTCCCGTTGTCGAAAGAGATGCCGATCCAAAAGCTCGGCAATGGGGAATTCCCCTGGCCGCACCGCCTTCCATCACCCAGGTGGAAACCGCCACTGCCGTGACCCCATGGAGCGTCAAACCGCATGAATTCGGCGAATTTCTCATCCGCATCTACGACGACTGGATCAGGCATGATGTCGGTGAAATTTTTGTGATGAATTTTGAGTGGACTCTGGGGGCATGGGCAGGGACAAGGCCGGGCATGTGCCATGTTTCAACGCAATGCGGACAAAACCTTATCATGGAACATAATGGTGATATCTTTTCCTGTGATCATTTCATGTATCCCGATTTTTGCCTTGGCAATATCCGTGAGAGGGGACTGACGGAAATTATTCAATCTGGAAAACAGGCTTCATTCGGCGCGGCAAAAGAAACCAACCTCCCTGGATATTGCCACCGTTGCCAAGTCCTTTTTGCCTGCCGGGGCGGATGCCCAAAGCATCGTTTTTCCGTCACACCCCATGGAAAACCGGGGTTGAATTATCTTTGTCCGGGATTCAAACATTTTTTTGAACATGTTCAGCCATCCATGGAACGAATGCTGGCGCTGATCGACCAAGGCAAACCCGTCAGCCTCATCATGCAAATACCCTCCGAGCCCGGGACGCTTTAAAGCTTGCAGCTTCTTCAAGCCGCTGACGAACAGGGTATGGCCGACTGCGAGCAATACATTCATGAATTTTCTTCTTTCATCCCTATAACCCCCATGCCCTGGCGGGCACAACGAAGATAGAAAATGGCATTATGCCGCCCCCCCCCCGACGGGCAATGGGCCCGGCCCGGAACCGTAGACGGCTCAATTGGCCGGTTCCTATTGCCCGTCGGGGGAGGGGCTCTGCTGAGGTAGACTTGAAGGCTACCTTTTCATATAAAAAAAGTGCAAAATTCCCAAAAAAACAATGCTGCCATATCTGTTTGTTTTTAAATAAAAAACAGACAAGTTTCTCTGCCAAAGCAGAGGGGTGACCTATACTTTGGTAGAGGTGACAGCCCAAAGTGGATGTGTTAGTCAATCCTTCCTATGGGCCCCATAATTATCAATAGTCAACGGAATACATGCAGATGTTCGATCAGCTTTATCCCAATACCTTAGCCTTTGTGTGGCAGCCCCATGACTGCCTGGATGCAATAGCAGCCATGGCCAAAGCAACAGAGACAGGTGCAATTATTGATTTTTCCCGGCAGGATGGTATCGACTGTCTTGCAGAAAGAGCTGATTATGCCGACTTTGAGGCAAAGATGAGCATCGAACAAGTCATGCATTCTTCCATGTTTCAAGCGCTTAGAAGGAAAAAGATCCATCAGTTCTGGATCGAATGTTTTCCTGAAATTGACGAGGTTGATCCAAAAATCGTTATTAAAACGCTGTGTCAATATCCATCTTGTGATATTCAGCTGGTGACCGGTGATATTGCTCTGATTGATGAGCTATTTAAGCAATGCCCCAAAAATATTCATCTGGCCTTAAAAGGAACTGAAGCGGCTGGTTTTTCAGGAACAGAATCGCTTTTATGCCTGTTTTCATATGTGGAACAAAAAATTGCGAGCTGTCCTACGCCCCCAAAAATAAGTGTCTGGGGTGGTGTGTCAACCCCACAGGGGGCAGCAGCCCTGCTTAAAAGCGGTGCCCACCGCCTGGTGTTTGAATATGCACATATTCTTACAGACCTTTCATCAAGCTTTGAAGACCCACTACAAAGCAGAACCTTGGAAAAATTCAGGATTGATCATACCGTGCTTTTACCGGTTGCGGAAAACACTCACTTCAGGGCGTACAACAAGGGGAATTTACAAATATCGTCTCTGATTTCCAAAGAGCAGAAGAATTCAGATGCCCCAATAACAGATTCTAAGACAATTTCCAGCCGGCTTTCTAAAATAGTTGGGGCGTTATGCGACAGTGACCCCGGACAATACAAATTAATTCCTGCAGGACCCGAGGCTGCATCGGCATTCTGGTTTAAACAGTTCTACGGTCACAAAAGCCGGGATGCCATAGAAGCGTTTTCACACCAGGTCAGCCAGGAGATGTTAAGGGCGGATCAGCAGGCCAAAAGCTTTATCTATTCGCCTTTGAAAAAAAATTTTGGTTATGCCTATCCGTTTTTACAGGGTGCCATGGCCTGCATAACAGATCGTCCTGAATTTGCTCTTGCCGTAGCCAAAGCCGGCGCACTGCCGACATTTGCCATGGGGGGCCGGAACCCAAAAGCAATTGAACAAGAATTAAAAAAATTATCCCATCTGCTATCAGGGTTCCGGTACGCCGTTAACATCATCACCCTGCCTGAAAATCCCTTTCTCAGCGAACAGGTCGAATGGATCAAGAAGGCTCGCCCGCCTTTTGTTGTCATATCTGCAGGCCCGCCATCTGCAGCAAAACAGTTTCAGGCCCATGGTATTGAAGTTATTTATGTAACCTGTGATCCGGATCTGCTCAGGCTCGCCTGGGAAACCGGCATCTCTTATGTTGTCTTGGAAGGTCATGAAGCCGGAGGGCATATTGGAAGCCATTCCACCCTGACCATTGCCCAGGCAGCATTAACATTACAACAGCAAAATCCGTTGTTTGCGGAGAAACCTCTGATGCTTGCCGGCGGTTTTTTCAACGCTTCCACCATATATCGGGCAGCCGTGTTAGGGGCAAAGGCGGTTCAACTTGGCACGGCCTATCTTGCCACCAAAGAGATCATCGAGCTGGGTGGTTTAGCACAACAATATCAGGATATGGTGGTGAATGCCGGTTTCGGGGACACGGCCGTGACCGGACAAGCTATGGGGCTTTCGGTCCGGTCCCTTAAATCGCCCCTGATCGAAAAAATAAAGGAACTGGAACAAAAATTGGGGGATTCAGGCGGTGACGAGGCAATCATGCGGCATGAACTGGAAAAAAACAGTATGGGCAGCCTTTTTATTGCCGCACGGTCACAGCTTCCCGGCCAAACAGAACATCTGCCGAAAGACGTCTGCCATGCCAGGGGACAGTATATGTGCGGGAGTGGGGCCGGGGGGATCTCAAAGGTCTTATCCGTTTCCCAATTGCACGAACAGCTTGCAGATATCAACGGAGGTATCGGCTTATCTGCCCCAAAGCCGGTTAAACGTGCTGAAAAGCCTGATGAGAAGCCTATGATAACGGTTCCGGGCAACACGATTCCGGGCAACACCGAATCAAAACGAATCGCCATCACCGGTATGGCGGTGTCAAATGCCCTTGGCAATTCTCCTTCAAGTGTATGGCAGGCCTGCATTGAAGGCCAATGCGGCATAACCAAGATTCCACAGGATCGCTGGGACTACAGACAATTTTACTCCGCCCAGCCCGGAACAAAAGGAAAGACCTATTGTAACTTTGGCGCTTTTTCCTCCCTGGATATTTCCAGAAAAGAGTTGGGAATATCCCCCCATGATTTTCGTACCATGGCCAATTCCACCCGGCTGACCCTCTGGCTTGCCGACAAGGCCGTCAAGGACTGTGGCCTGATTGATCGGGGAATTTCAAAGGACCGGATCGGGGTGATTATTGCCCAGAATTCCGGTGAATCCTCCCATACCATTGGGGACCTGACCATTACGGTCAATGCAAACGAATTGGCGGTAAAAATTGCCCGGGATCTGGGGCTGGAAGCAGTGGCTGTCAATGAGATTGTCGATTCCCTGAATGCCGGCCGTATCAGCATTGATGATACCACGCTGCTGGGAAGATTGAATAGTGCAGCCGGTGGTTTTATCTGCAATAAATTTAATTTCAGGGGCATCAGTTTCGCCGTTACCGCAGCATGCGCCACAGGCCTTGTCGCCCTGTTCAATGCCGTCCACTTGATTCGAAGCGGGGTGATTGATGCCGCACTTGTGGGGGGAGGCGAGGAAAAACTTCATCCAGCCTCATTCATTGAATTCTCCGCATTGGGTGCCCTGGCCGGACAAAGTCAAAAATCAGTTGATCCCAAAACCACCAGCCGTCCGTTTGATGCCGGGCGGGACGGAATGGTCTTAGGAGAAGGCGGGGCAATGATTATCATTGAGCGCGAAGATATTGCCCAACAAACCAATGCCGATATCTATGCCTATATTGCAGGTGTCGGTTGCAGTAATAATGACACAGGCCTGGTGGAATCCGATGCCGCCTCCCAGGAACAGGCCATGATCGCCTCGTTAAAAGATGCATCATACGATCCGGCCCAGGTGGATTATGTTGAATGCCACGCCACGGCCACCCAGACCGGAGACCTTGAGGAGATAAAGGCGTTAAAAGCGGTGTACCCACAAAACAGCGGAACCGTCCTTGGCTCTTTCAAATCTCAAATCGGGCATACCCTTGGTGCATCCGGACTGAACAGTCTGATCCGCGGCGTGTGTGCCATGCGGGCAAAGGTATTTCCGAAGGTGTTCAACTATGATACGCCGGATCCCCTGCTTTCCCCGGAGTCGTGGGGATTCCGGCTCCCCCGGGAACCTGAGATATGGCCGTATAATGAATTGCGCCCCAGGCGGTTCCAGGTCAATGCCTTTGGCTTTGGCGGTTCCAATTACGTCGTCCAGCTGGAACAGGCTGACTGGCTCCCGGATCATCCCGACAATCCGGCATTCCTCCCCTTGATAAATAATGCCGTTTCAGCAAAGCCATTGGGCATGATATTTAGCGGACAGGGCACATATTACAGCCAAATGGGCAAAGAATTATATCATACCTTCCCCTTGATTCGGCACTGGATGGACAAGATCGCCGGACTTGCCGACTTTGATATTCTTCATATGCTGTTTAATGAAACAGAACTTAATCTTCAAAGAACCGAATGGCAGCAGCCTGCGCTGTTTATCCTGGAATATGCCGTCTACATGCAGCTTGCCGCATATGGGATCCGGCCGTCGGTTTTGGCCGGGCACAGCATGGGAGAGCTGACAGCGCTTTGCGCTGCCAATGTGTTTACATATAAAGATGCCTACAACATTATCAGCAAACGGGCCCTTTGTATGGAAAAGGCAGGCTCCCTGGTGGATGATCCTGGTAAAATGCTCGCCGTTGATGCCCCGAAACAAATATTAAGACAGATAGTTGAGGCTGACCCCAATCTTTATTTTACCAATTACAACTCCCCGCATCAGACAGTGATCGGCGGTTCAAGCAATGCCGTGGCCCAATTGCAGGAAACTCTGAAGGCAAAACAGTATTGGCACCACATGCTGCCGGTTCCCATGGCCTTTCACTCTCCTGTCATGAAGGTAATACAAAGCGAACTTGGAGACTATCTGGCAGGCATTGAGTTTCATCCCCCACAGATCCCGGTGATTTCCAATACCACAAAAGAACCGTATCCGGACGAGCCCGAAGCCATTCGCCAGATTATTCTGGCCCACCTTGAATCCCCGGTATACTGGCAGGACAATATCCTGCGAATGCATCGTGAGTTTGATGTGGATATGTTCGTGGAAGTCGGGCCCCGGGATACATTGTGCCGGCTGTTATCGGACATTGTCCCGGAAAGCCGGGGGATTGCGACCTGTTTTCCTGGGCAGGAAGCCGGCACCCTTCGGTCCGCCGTAGCGGCACTGTCCAGCCATGGCCATATAACGCCGCCGGTTGAACCTGAAAATATGGTTCTTTTTACAGATGCCAAAGCAAGGCCACACGATGAGCAGCAGATCAGAACCATTATCCAGCAGCAGATCAATGATTTTGCGCTCAACGGGGTTCAAAAATATTTAAAGCCCGCCATTGTCAGGACAATCCGGCAAACCGTTGATCCGGAATTTTCAAAACACGATCTGGATACCTATTTGGGGGCAGGCCTTCCTACCAGTCAATTTGCAGCTTCCCGGATGGACCGGACGGTTTTTGACAAAGACTCCCCCATGCAGCCAAAGCCTGAAACCGGTTATGAAAATCAGGGATCCACACTTGAGCGGCTCATTACAATTATTATGGATGCCACGGGTTATGAACGGGACGAAATCCAACCGGATATGGATATCAGAAACGACCTTGCGATCCGGTCAATCCGGCTGCCCGTTATCATTGACGCGGTGGAACGGTTATTTTCCATTACCATTGTACTCGAAGATTTTATGGGAGTGAGAACCGTTGCTGAATTTGCAGAAAAAATAGATGCGGTCAAATCCGGGAAACTCAAAAGCCGTGATACAGAGCCTGATGAAAAAAAGAACACGGCAACCCAGGACGGCCATGATGCAGGCTTGCCAGCCCTGCCTTTGATCAACCGTATGGTTTTTCACAGAAAAAAACTGCTACCCCCAAAAGGTGACCGCATTGAGATTCCGAACCAGGCCAATATTCTGCTGCTGCAGTTTGAAGAAGTCAGGGAAGCCGGTGAGGTAACAGCCTACCTTTCCAAAACCTATCAAAGCCATGTGATCCCACTGATGTTAACCGGGCCCAAGGACCTCAAAGCCCCAAATACCTTAAAACAGGAACTGGAAGAATTAACCGGCCGTCAGGAGATTGCAGGGGTGATCCTGCTCACCGGAGAAAAACTTGAATTTGCATCCAAAAGCGAACGAATCCGGCAGATATGTACCATGTTGCTTTATCCCATTCAGGCCCTTTTAAAAAGTGATGCCCGCCTGTTCTGCCTGCACCTTCAGATGGGTCGTACAAAAGATCGGTTCTGCTCTTTGGCAGCCCAGGGCATGCTTGGCATCATGCTGTCGGCCCAAATTGAATATGCCCATACCATTTTCCGAAGCTTGTGGGTTAAAGACCGGCCCAACATGAACGAAATATTTGATTGGGCGTTGGACAGGCATCTACCGCTCATTGAACTTGAATTATCCCAGGGCACGCTCTATACCCAGGAGCTGGTTGCCCAACCATGGTCCTGTAATCCTGGGAAATCCCTGTGTATCCGATCAACGGATGTCATTGTTGCGTCAGGGGGTGCCGGAGGCGTTACCATGGGATTGCTGGAGGCCCTTGCAAAATTTGGCTGTACATTTGTCCTTTTAGGACGGTCGGAATGTATTTCAAACATTGATCCGACCACCATTCCCTGTGAGGAGGACGACCTGCCGGACTATGCCATGACCTTGTGGCCCTCCCTTGCCCGTGAGGAAAGACCGGAAAAACTGAACCGGCTCCGAAAGACCCGGGACATCCATCAGGCTGTTGAGGCTCTGCAAAAAAAGGGCGCAACCGCTGTTTATAAACAATGTGATGTCACCCAAGCCAATGAAGTGGAAAAGACATTATCCGATATTATGGAGACATATGGCAAAATAGACGGCATCATCCACGGGGCCGGAATTTTGCGGGACCGGTTTATCCATCAGCAATCTTTTGAGGATTTCCAGGCGGTGGTGGATACAAAATTTTTGGGGCTCAAGAACCTGCTGACCCATACTGCCGGTTCCGGGCTCTGTTTCGCTCTGGCATTCTCTTCCATTGCCGCCATAACCGGCAATGTGGGACAGGCCAACTATTGCTGCGCCAACAGAATGATGACAGCCTATCTTGATCATTTAGGGGAAACCTGCAATGTCACGGTCAAATCGATTTTTCTTCCCCCCATTGAAGGTGCCGGTATGGCAAATGATCCTGAAATCCGGGAACTCATCACATTGAAAATCGGTGAGGACGCCTTTGCAGACGCTTATCAGACAGGAGAATTGATCACCCGTGAACTGCTCCTTTCCCCTTCCGAAACAACGATGGTTGCTTTTGCAAGAAAGCTGCCGAAAATTAAAAGTGCGGCAATGAAAGAGATTTCAGCCGGGCAGGATATCCAACACCATGATCTGTCATCCCGACCCATGATCGATGAAATCACCGGCATTGACTTTAAACGAAAACAGCTGACGGCCCAGCGGATTTTGACCCATGGGAAAGATCTCTGGATTCAGGATCACAAGCCCATGACCTGGCTTGAACACCCGATCATGTCCGGAATCATGGTGGTGGAAACCATGCTTGAGACGGCTACGCTGCTCTATCCGTATTTACATCCTGTGGGGCTTTACGATGTCAAATTTGAACGGATATTAGAGTGCCCTGAAAATGCCGACACACAAATGGATATCATCTGCCGGGATGAACCGAATACGGACAAACCCGCCTGCTGCAAGGTTCTGATCGGCGGGCTGTCAAAGGGGCAGGATCCACGGCTGCACCATTATTTTTCAGGAAGCGTTATTTTAGATCAACAATCAGATGTACAAGCCGGCCCGGAAGAGATGATAGAGGAAAAGTTTCTTTCCCGGATTCAACATCCCATTGAGGTGTTGTCACAACCGGATCTTCAGGTATCTTATGCCAAAAACACCGGCCTGACCGGAAGGTACCGTGTCCTTGACACCATAGGAGCCTGGGACAAAACAACGATCCAGGCAACCATGATCTACCCGGACATCAATGATTTCAATGAGACTGCAACCCCCAGGGTCTGTTTTCCGGTCTATATTCTTGAGGCCCTGATGCAGCTGCCCAATTTCCACTCGGGTCTGAATCAACCGGATGAACCATTGATTTATCTGCCAATCGGATTTTTACAACTGAAATTTTCAGGAATCTGTAACCCGGGGGATCGAATCCACCTGTATGCAGAACGGCAACCGTCGGACGCCGGTGGTGTTGTTTGGTCGGGCAAAGGCGTGTCCAACAAAGGCGCCCTGATTTTAGAACTCACAAGCCTTTTTCTAAAAAAAATCGAATAACGGCCATGGTTCACAAGAGAGCCAGTACATGATTAACCCCAATCTTTACAAGAATAGCCGGATTTACGACTGCTTTATCCGGCGCATAGGATACGAATGTGGGATTCACCGCTTTCTTCGGGATATTGGAATTACACTCTGCCGCCGCCATGGCAGGGGTGGAAGGACAGCTCCATGAACTGGCCGTGGTGTTGGATGCCGGGGAAAATGCCGAATATGTCCTTTTGATCCGGGCCCTGGCCGCCCCTGATTCTGGCGGATGAACCCATGGCCAGTCTGGATTCCACCTTCTCAGTCTCAGTTAATTCCCTATAACTGCCACGGGCAGACCGCATGGGGGACCCGGGTCTGCCCACAACGAATAATGAAAGTAATGTTAGGCATACCTACACTTTCTTATAAACCCACACGTCCTGGCGGACACAACGAAGATAGAAAATGGCATTATGCCGCCCCCCCCCGACGGGCAATGGGCCCGGCCCGGAACCGTAGACGGCTCAATTGGCCGGTTCCTATTGCCCGTCGGGGGAGGGGCTCTGCTGAGGTAGACTTGAAGACTACCTTTTCATATAACTGCCACGGGCAGACCGCATTGGGGAGCTGGTTCTGCTCACAACGAAGCTTGAAAGAATGTTAGGCTCGCCTACTCTTTCTTATAAAACAGGGTAGAAGAAACTTTACCCCATGAGAAAAGAGATCAATAAATACGTTTCGGTTCGGATTTTACCATATACATGATGGCCTGGGTGCGGTTTTTCAGGTGCAGGCGTTCCAGGATCTGCTTCATATGGAATTTGATGGTGGCCTCGCTGATATTCAGGGTTTTTGCAATGTTTTTGTAGGTCTCGCCGCGGGCAACATGGCGGAGTACCTCTTCTTGGCGCGGCGTCAGCGGTGGAGCATTCATCGCCTCATTGCCCGTGGTGCTTTGCCGGCCGGGGGGCTGGCACAATTCCCGGACCGCCCGCTGGGCCAGGCCCGGTGAAAAGACCATTTCGCCTTGCATGACCTGTTCCAGGCAGGTGAAAAGCACTTCCGTATCAAGATTTTTCAGCAGATACCCGGATGCACCGCTCTTAAGTGCCTGGAATAAGGATTCATCATCATCGTTCATGCTCAGCATGACGATCTTGATTTTTGGGTTTTCCGCCAAGATCCGGCGGGTGGCGCTCAGGCCGTCGCCGCCGGCCATGTTGATGTCCATCAGGATCAGGTCGGGGGTAAGGTTCCTGGCTGCGGCCAGGGCTTCGACCCCGTTTTTGGCCGTGCCTGCCACAGTCACACCTCCGGCCTCCAGCAGATTCTTCAGGCCGCTGACAAACAGGGTGTGGTCGTCTACGAGCAATACATTCATAAATTTTTTCCTTTTACACGATCCTCTTGCCGTAACGGGACCCGAACTTCGAGCCGGGTTCCCCGGCCGGGGGCAGATTCGACGTTACAGGTTCCGCCGATCTCCGTCACTCTTTCCTGAATGATGCCAAGGCCCAAACCGGTGGGGGCATCCGGTCCATCACCAAAACCGCGACCGTTATCGGCAATTTCCACGATCAACGTATCCCCTGCACAGGCCGTATTGATTTCGACCCGACCGGCGTTGGCGTGTTTGCGGACATTGGTCAGGGCCTCCTGGACAATGCGCAGCAGGTGTACTTCAGCCTCGGACACGACCCATCGTTCGGGCATTTTGTCCGGCCCCCGATAATCGACGATGATGCCGGAGATCTCCTGAAACCGGTTCAGCCAGGCCCGCAGGCTGTCGAAAAAATCCCAGTCTTTGTTGACGAGCTTCAGGCCGGCGATGGATTCCCGGACATCATCAAAGGCCGCATCTGTAGTTTGAATCAATCGGTCCAATTGGCTGAAGGCTTCGGCAAATCGCTGTTTTTCCATCAAGAGGCGAACCGCCTGGGCCTGGGTTTTGATATAAGCGGGGAACTGGCCTATGGTGTCGTGCAGGTCACGACCGAACCGGTCCCGTTCCGTGAGAATCGCAAGAGCCATCTGCTGTTCGAGCATCTTGGCCTGATTTTGTTTTTGCAGGGTGATGTCTTTCAGGACAAAGGCCCTCCCCAGAAGATTCTTTCCGTCCATGCCCAAGGGTATCATCTCCACCCTGAAATGGCGGCGGACGCCGGAAAATTCTCGTTCCATTTCTATATGGCGGACGTCAGGATGGTTGGCCAAGCCCCCAAGAGCGGGCCACGCGGTGAAAAGTTTTTCAAGCGTATCGTCGATCATAATTTCTGAATTTTTGAACAGCCCCTTGGCGGTGGGGTTCATTCCGACAATAAAGCCTTTTTCATCGGCCACCAGCAAGCCGTCTGCCATGGTGCGGGTTGCCGTGTCAAGGGCCAGGGGCATAATGCTATAGATCCGCCACCGATAAAAGACCCAGGCCATATAGAGCCCTGCCGCAAGAAGTGCCAGCATCTGTGGTGAAACTGCGGCCAGGGGCGGCACACGTTGCAACACATTGCCGATCATGGTGATCAGGGGAGAGATGGTCAGCATGATCGCCTGCCTGCGGCGAAGGCCGTGAACCGCCAGTGCCCAGCGCACCGAAATCTGGATGCAGAAAAGAAAAAGAAGATAGCAAAACCCCAAGGTCGCCCAGGCAACAGGCCCAAAGGTGAGTTTCAGCAGGTGATTCTGATGCAAAACATCTTTCCAATACCCGCCGGATATATTGCTGATCGAAACGATCAACAACAGTCCGGCGACTGCCCAGCGAATGCCGGAACGGACAGAATCCGGAATCTTCACCTTGGGTTGGCTGATGTCAAAAATAAATTCGGCCCAAAAAAAGATCAACAACACCAGCATGCACTGATATATGCAAACCCAGAACATTTGTTCCGGACGGCTGGTGACCGTGCCGCATCGGACAAAGCTTAACACCAGAACGGCCTTGGCAATCTGTGAGCAACAAAGCGGTATTGCACCTGGAATTTTTCGGAATAGGTAAAAATAGACGGATAAAATTTCGAGGAGGGCGATGAGGAAAAGATACGGCCAGATATTGTCAATATTGGGGTAAATTGAAATATTCGACATCCAGGGCCACTGCTTTGTTTGTCCGGTTAAGGTTTTTTTATCCTGTCTGTGTCGCGGCATGAATAAAGGTGTCACTGCCAAACGACGTATCCTAAATAAAGGAAGAAATAGGAGCCCGGGATAAAAGTCAAGTTATTTTATTGGTCACTGGGCTCCAACTGTTCCAATATGTAGTTTTAGTCTTCAGTTTCTCAACATCATGGAACCCTATGCAGCTCTTTGCATTGTGAGAGTGCTTTCAAGGCTCAAGGCCCTCATTGGAGTTGGGTCCGATTTGGGTAGTGGGCTTATTCCGTGTACAATGAACATTGACAGGAAAAAAAATTTAAGATATCAGGTACAAGTGTTTTCAGGTGTAGGGAATCCCGTGAAAATCGGGAGCGAGCCCGTCGCTGTAACCGGGGACGAAAACGGTAAGCAGGCCACTGACCGCGTGGTAAAGTAAAGGTTGGGAAGGCGCCGTTGTGAGGAGGATCCGGAAGTCAGAAAACCTGCCTGAAAAATGAACTCATAAGCGCGTGGACGGCGTATGGGGTTCGTGATCTGATGGATAGAAAAAGGGATTTCCCGGATCGACTTTTTACGTCGATTCGGGTTTTTTTTTGCCTGAAGCATTGGGCATCCTTCATTTCCACTTTACACTTTCACGAGGTGCATGCCCATTTTTAGATGGTCATCCTTAAAAAGTGTAAAGTACTTTTGGGGACATATGAAGGATGACAAGCATTTGTTTGGAAGATAGAGGATGGAGGACGTGATGGCCATTAAAACCCTGTTGCTGGGAATGTTGTTTTCCATGGGGATCTTTGCCGTTAAAAGCGGCTTTGGTCTCAACTACTACCTGGGCACCTGTACCACCACTGCCAGAAAAATACAGGGGGGGGCATTTTTTATTGCCGCCTATGGTCTGGTGTTTCTCATTTCCGCCTACATGGTCACGGCCACCGATCTCATGGCCTGGTTTCCCCTGTTTCAGATCATCCTCTCCCATGCCATGACCCTGCATTTCGGGCTTGCAATGCTCATGTGCCTCTGGGGGGTTCTTCTGATCAGGAGAAAAAAGGAAAACCCGACCGGTACCCGGGGCTGGATGCTTCTGGCCCTTCCCTGTCCCGTGTGCATGGTGGTGATTTTCCTGTCCACGGCTTTTGTTACGGCCTATGCGCCCGGGCATGCAAAGCAAGCGGTCTTTCTGACTTTTATGGGGTTCACGGCTCTGAACCTTTCCACCCAGGGAGTGTTGTACGCAGTGCAGAACAGCACCCGGTCGGCACCGGATCACCTCCTGGGAAACGCCATGGTGTTCATGGCCGTCTATTTTCTATTGTCCATGATCGTCATCCCCCAATTTACCGGTATTGAGGAGATTTACAGCCTCTCCCGCCATGCCGGTGCCACTGGAAAGGATTTGATTATGGAAAAACGGTGGACCCTTGGCCTGCTGGTCCTTTTGTTCTTTACCGGTACGGTGACGGCCGGTCTCTCTTCACGGACATGGGCGCGGCGGGCCGGGGCTTGTCCGCAACAGACCGGGAAAAATCTGTAATGAAAGCCATCAGGGAGCTGCCTCCCCACCGTATCAACTTGCCGGACCCGGGTTAACCCTGCGGCAGTCCCGACAGCCGTATGGGTTTGTTTTCAGTTTGAACATTAACTTTTAGCATCCTTCATATCCCCACAAAAGTAGTTTACACTTTTTGGGAGAAGCCCCTGGAAAACGGAGCTTGATCTTAAAAAGTGTAAGGACGTCATGAAGAATGCCCAATTTTAAGGAATTGCCACCATGGCCTTTGACGCACTATTGAAAACCTTTATTTACATTGTTTCCGCTTCTCTGTTCTATCCTGTTCTGTTTCTGCTGGTGGTGGCCTTTTTATGGATCATCGTGTTCAGCGGCAGCTTTTTCGGTCAGTGGATCCAGCGCATCCGGCTGGAAAGACCCCGGCCCGAGGATTTGCCCGCCATTATCCTGGGTGAGAGGGAAAAGACCCATCTGCCCCGTCACATCCAGGTCTTTATCGGGCGCCTGCGCACCGTGGTCCGGGACCCGGCCTATTCCGAGCTTGCCGTGGAAAATTTCATCCAGGACACCACGTTTCACCTGTGGAAAAAGATTGACCGGCTGCGTATTCTGGTGCGCGTCGCACCCTCACTGGGACTCATTGGCACCCTCATTCCCATGGGCACCGGCCTTGCCGGCCTGGGCCAGGGGGACTTAAGTCGCCTCTCCTCGGATCTGGTCATCGCCTTTACCACCACGGTGGTGGGCCTGGCCGTGGGTATTACCGCCTTTTTTCTGTATACCATCAAGCGGCGCTGGATCGAAGAGGATGTGAAAAATCTGGAACTGGCAGCGGAACTCATTGTGACATCCGCCGGGAAAGAGGAGTAACGCCATGACCTATTTCAAGAAAAGACGCTACAGCGGGGTGCATAAACCATTGGGAAACCCCGCCTTCAGCGATGACGATCCCCTGTCAGGGGTGGCCAACCTCTTTGATGTGGGGCTGGTGTTTATCGTGGGACTCATTGTGACCCTGTTTTCCGCCTACTCCATGCAGGATCTGTTCAACGAAAAAAAGAACATGACCATCATGAAGCAGTCGGACAATGGTGAGATGGAAATCATCACCAAAAAGGGGCGCAAGATCAAGGCGGTCAAGATGTCTGAAAGTAAAATGTCGGGCCAGGGCACCCGCCTGGGAGTGGCCTACCAGCTCCAGGACGGTTCCATGGTATATGTTCCTGAAAAATAAATTCACCAGAAATAAGGTGAATTGCAGATAACAATTTATCGGTCATCCCAATTTTCAAACTGGTATTGATATGAAATTAGCTCATGCCCGGTAGAATGTTTTCTGCAAATTATCTGAATTCACCGGGAGAACAATGCTACCTGAAAATCGTAAATCCTATGGGATCTGCTGCGCTGAACTCTTCATACAGGGGCGTGGCATCCCTCTGCGTGAAAGGAATCTCCTCCGGCGACCCGTTCCTGCGGGAGGGGCCTCCATTATCACCGTGGCGGGGATATGCTTGTTTTTGCTGGCCGCAGCTCTGTTTTTCGTTCCGACGGCGGCCCTGGCCGGGGGCAATCTGGCCATTCTGGACGCAGACACCAACAGCGTTCAGCTCAACCAGGCCCTGAAAAAGCTGGAGTTGCCCCCTGGTATCCATACCCGGTTTTTCACACTGGCCGATCTTGAGGAGGCCGGCCAAAAGGCGGAAACAGCCAGGGATTTCATTGCCCATGCCAAGGTGGTGTTTGTCAATGTCATGCACTCGGACCTTGTGCAGTACATGGTGACAGAACAGCTCATGCAGGGCAAAACCGTCTACGGCATGAGCCAGGGTCGGGACATGGATGCCCTGGAACGCCAGGGGTTTATATTTGATGATGCCATGGCTGCCTATTACGGTCCTCTTTGCGTGGAAAATATCATCAACATGGTGCGCCTGGCCATCCATCGTCATGTGGACGACACCGTCACCTTTGCCCCTGCCCGGAAAAAGCCCGGTAATCTGGTGTATCATCCCCTGGCACCGGAAAGATTCAAGCAGGTAAAGGCCTATCAGGAGTGGTATGAGAGCCGGCCGGATTATGATCCCCGGGCTCCGTGGCTGGGCCTGCTCTTTTATGCCGCCTCCCTGCAGCAGGGGCAGAAGGCCGCTGCCGACCGGATGATTCTGCGGCTGGAGCAGGAGGGATTTAATGTGTTGCCCTGCTTTGGTAGCCTGAACACGGTGTTTCAGCGTTTTCTGCTGCCGGCACATCCACGGGTGAACATGGTGCTGGCCTTTACCATGAAATTCTCCTCCTCCATTGATCCCGATATCCGCAGGGCCGTGACCTTGCTGAACGTTCCCATCTTCAACGTGATCCGGCCCTACGGCACCACCATAGAAGAGTGGCGCAGCAGCAGCCTGGGACTCTCTCCCCTGGAAACCACCTGGGCCCTGTCCGTTCCCGAATGCTCCGGCACCATTGAACCCACGGTGGTGGCCGGTAAAAAAGAGATCCTTGATGAGGCCACGCAAAAGCGCCTTTTTGTTTATGAAAATATTGACGAGACCTTTTCCTTTCTCATTGCGCGTCTGAAAAAATGGGCCAGGCTACAGACAACGCCCAACCGGGAAAAAAAGGTGGCCATCCTCTACTACAACCACAGCCAGGGTAAGCAGAACATCGGGGCCAGCTACCTGAACGTGTTTCGGAGTCTGCAGGAGATACTGGGGCGCATGGCAGGGGAGGGGTATGGGATCAAGAACGCGGACACTCTTTCCGAAGAAGGGATTCAAAAACTGGTCATGGCCACGGGCCGCAACATCGGTTCCTGGGCACCGGGGGAGCTGGATGCCATGACCGCATCGGGCCGGGTGGAGGGAATTTCCCTTGCCACCTATAAGAAGTGGTTCAGCACCCTGCCACAACCCTTCCGGGAAAAGGTGACGGCCCAGTGGGGACCACCGGAGGATGCCGCCATCATGGTCAAGGACGGCCGGCTGATTTTTCCCATGGTAAAGTTGGGCAACGTGGTGCTCCTGCCGGAACCGGCCCGGGGGTTCGGCGATGATCCCATGAAACTTTACCACGATCCCACCCTCTATCCCCACCATCAGTACATTGCCGCCTATCTGTGGCTGGACCGTATGTTCCATGCCGATGCCATGGTGCACCTGGGAACCCATGCCACCTATGAATGGCTGCCGGGGAAACAGACCTGTCTGGCCCCATGGGATCCCCCGGAGATCATGGTGGGTGATATTCCCAATATTTATCCCTATATCGTGGATGATGTGGGAGAGGGCATCCAAGCCAAGCGCCGGGGTCGGGCTGTGATCATCGACCATCTCACCCCGCCCATGGTTGAAGCCGATCTGTACAACGAATATGCAGAGCTCAAGGTCCTCATGGGAAAATACGAGCTGTCCCGGAGCATGGGCAGTGAAACCGCCTCCCAGTACCTCACTACCATGGAGAAAAAGGTGAAAAGCCTTGGCCTGCTGACGGACCTGGGACTGGATACTTTTAATGATGCCGCAGTGGAGGCCCTGGATATGTATCTCCATGAGATGGAAACCAACTCCCTTCCCCATGGCCTTCATACCTTTGGCACCCCTTACTCCCAGGAGGCGGCCCGCCAGACCCTGGCACTCATCCTCCACCAGAACCCGGATGAAGACAAAGATGAGGTCAAAAAGAAGCTTGACCGCTCCCCTTTGCAGGAGATGGACAATTTCATCCGGGCTCTGAACGGAGAGTATATTCCGGCAGGTGAGGGCAATGATCCGGTGAGAAACCTTGCCGCCATTCCCACGGGAAAGAACTTTTATGGATTTTCCCCGGCCAGGGTGCCCTCCCGGGCAGCCTGGGAGGTGGGCAAACGGGCCGCAGAGGCCCTGATCCGGGACCGGATGGAAAAGGAGGGCACCTATCCCCAAAAGGTGGGGGTGGTGCTTTGGGCCACGGAGACCACCCGCAACGAGGGGGTTCACGAGAGCACCATCCTCTATCTCATGGGTATGGAACCGGTGTGGGATGCCACCGGCAGGGTCACGGACAGCCGAGTCATCCCCGGCAGGGACCTGGGCCGTCCCCGCATTGACGTGCTGATCAGCCCTTCCGGGCTTTACCGGGATATGTTTCCGGACAAGCTCGTGTTCCTGGACAAGGCTGTGCAAAAGGCCATGGCCCAGACCGATATGGAAAATTTTCTGGCCAAAAACAGCTCCCGAATCAAAGCCACCCTCATGGCCTCGGGCATGGACGCGGCCCAAGCTGAGGATCAGTCCCGGTTTCGTATCTTCACCGAAAAGAGCGGCTCCTACGGCAACGGGGTGGCGGAGATGGCCGGCAACTCCGGTGTATGGGAGTCTGATGAAGAGATCTCCAAGGTATACATGAACCGCACCCAGTTTGCCGTGGGACAGGGGAAGTGGGCCGTGCCGGTCAAAGCGGCTCTGAAGGAGAATTTAAGGGATGTGGATGTTGCCGTTCATTCCCGGTCCGGCAATGTGTACGGCCTCCTCGACACCGATGATTTTTTCATGTATCTGGGGGGCTTGTCCCTTGCCGTGAAAAACATCCGGGGAAAGGCCCCGGATACCCGGGTGACCCTCCATCGCAGCAAGGATGAGGTGATGGTGGAAGATGCGGCAAAAACCATTGGCCGCGAAATGCGCACCCGGTATCTCAATCCCCAATGGATCAAGGCCATGAAAAAGGAGAACTACGCCGGTGCCCGCCAGATGTCCGAGTTTGTGGAAAACTTCTGGGGATGGCAGGTGACCGTGCCCCATGCCGTGGGGGATGCCCAGTGGCAGCAGATCAACGAGGTGTATGTGGAGGACAAGTACGGCCAGGAGATCAAGGCATTTTTAAATGAGCACAATCCCTGGGCCTACCAGTCCATGACGGCCCGCATGCTGGAGGCGGTGCGAAAGGGATACTGGGAAGCTCCCAGGGAGGTCACCACCAAGCTCGCCGTGGAATACGCCGTAAACGCCGTGGAAAAGGGAGTGGCCTGCTGTGACCATACCTGCAACAACCCCCTGCTCAATCAGATGGTGGTCAATCTTATCTCCGTGCCCGGTGTATTGTCCCCCCAGGTGGTGGCGGAATTCAAGATGGCCATGGAGAAAATGGCCCGTAAATCCCTTGAAGACCAAGTGGCCCAGCGCAGGGACCTGCAAAAGGCTTTGAACACCGGATTTTCCCCATCCACCCGACCGGAAATGTCCCGGGATGCGGATGTGACCCGGCAGAAGGCCCAGGATTCCGTCAGGGAAGATACGGCTGAACCATCTGAAAAAATGATGCAAACACCAGACAAGGCAGGCAGGGAAGAGCCGGATACCCAAACCGTCGAAGGGTATAAAATGGAGGAAATAAAGTCCCGGGATACCCAAACCACGGTGAGCTCTTCCGGCGTTCAGTGGTTTGCCGCCGTGTTTATCCTGGTGATGATGGGGCTTTTTATCTGGGGAGTGGCAAAAGGAAAAAGGGAGTAGGCATTGATTGACTGGGTTTCGATTCTGTAATATCCTGATTGCGAAATCGGAACAAAAACAGAGGACATTCCCATGGAAACCTATCTTGACGATATTCGGCGAATAGAAAGCGGGGCAACGTTTCCCCAGGTCATGAAACTAATAAAAAAAGCGGGCGTTAGCCAGAGCCGGTTCGCTAAACTGGCAGGACTTTCGATAAGTACCCTTGCTGAAAGAAAGAAAAAGGGCAGGTTTAATCCGGTTGAGTCGGAAAGGGTTCTGCGGCTTGAGAAGGTTTTTCAATTAGCCGTGGCTGTTTTTGATAAAAACAGTCGGGCCGCCCGTGACTGGTTAACGGCCCCAAACTCAGAGTTCGGCAACATTGCCCCGTTTGAGATGCTGAAAACCGATATTGGAACCGAAGCCGTGGTCATGATGCTGCACCGCATTGACCAGGGAATGTTTTAATGCGTTATTGCACCGCCGATAACATCGGCACGCTTTACAAAGGAGGAGGCCTTCAGCGAGGAGGGCGGCCTGATATCTGCTGGCCGGTGGCACGATAAGGGACAAAAAATTGTCTATGTCTCCGAGAATCTTTCTTTGGCCGTTTTGGAGACCTATGTGCATCTCAGTCAGGTGATTCACGTTAAGAAGTTCAAAGTCTACAAGGTCGAAATCCCCGAAAATTTCATATTGAAAACAGATCTCGCAGAGATGGTCAAGAAAGTAAGGCCCAAAGGAACGACAGCCGTAAGCCGCGTGACCCAAAAGCATGGAACCCAATGGCTGAAAAGCTTGACGTCTGTGGCTCTGGCCGTCCCAAGCGTTATCGTTCCCCTGGAGTGTAATATCCTGCTCAATCCGAAGCATCCGGACTATGCCAAACTCATCATCCATGATGCCCTGGATCATGAATATGATCCAAGGCTTTGAGAGCCGCTCTTTTGCTTAACCGGAGGGCCCCGTGGGAAGGAACGGAATGCATGTTCGCCAAAGTTGACAATACTTGATTCTCAAAAGTACCGAAAATTTCAAATCCCGCTCCCTGGGCCGTAATGGTTCCTTTGTCCAGGACATAGACCCGGTCGGCGATTTTTCGCGCCAGGTGCAGGTCATGGGTGATAAAGAGCATGGAAAAGCCTTTTTCATTCTGCAGCCCTTTGAGCCGTCTGATCAGAACGGCCTGAGCCGGGTCCTGGAATATGATCTGCAGGCCTCCCATGCGGGCCGTGGCCTCCGTGCCGGAGATGACCCGGCCCTGAAATTTCACCTGCCTGAGTATTATGGGAGACCGCTACCCCGTTCTTGAAATTTGTTGGTCAAAAAGGCTCCCTGAAAATATGGTGACCCAAACAAAAATGATGACGGCCATGATGATAAATTAGGGCATTTAAAGTTTACTTGATTGAATGTCGGTCTTTTGCCTGATATACAGACCTTGGGATGATCATCTTTTGAAGATGAAGAATTATAAAATCAGTTCTGTTGCAAAAAGCTAAAGTCTGAAAAGGCATAATTCTATATGCAAATCTTAGATAATATCAATAGTCTTTGGGGTGATGACCTCAAAAATGAACTCAAACCAGGCGCAAAGCTAAAAATAGCAGCATCATGTTTTTCAATCTATGCCTTTGAAGCCCTGAAAAAAGAACTCGAACAAATTGATTTATTTGAGTTTATTTTTACCGTCCCAGCATTTGTTCCCAATGAGGTAACCGATAAAGTTTCAAAAGAGCGCAGAGAATTTTATATACCCAAGCAACAACGGGAGCGCAGTCTATATGGCAATGAATTTGAGATACACCTGAAAAATAAACTCACCCAAAAGGCTATTGCAAGGGAATGCGCTGACTGGATAAGACGCAAAGCTCGTTTTTGTTCAAACTCCACCAAGGCACCAATGCAACAATTTGTATGTGTGAGTAAAGATGGGGATGCTGCTGCATATATGCCCCTTCAAGGATTCACAGCCGTTGATCTTGGGTATCAGCAAGGTGATGCTGTCTCCAATTTCATAACCAAATTCGACGATGCTCCATCAACTCAAACCTGGCTTAATCTTTTCAACCAAATCTGGGACGATGCTTCCAAGCTAAGAGATGTTACGGATGCCATTTGTGCACACATTGAATCTGCTTATCAGGAAAATTCTCCTGAAAAAATCTATTTTCTAATCCTGTACAACATCTTCAATGAGTTTCTTGAGGATCTGAACGAAGATGTTTTGCCAAATGATTTGACTGGATATAAAGACAGTGTCATCTGGAACAAGCTGTTTAACTTTCAGCAGGATGCGGCAACCGGAATTATTAATAAACTTGAAAGTTTCAACGGCTGCATTCTTGCAGACAGTGTGGGGCTTGGAAAAACATTTTCGGCCCTTGCCGTAATCAAATACTACGAACTGCGCAACCGCTCCGTTTTAGTTTTATGTCCCAAAAAACTTGCCGATAACTGGTTGAATTACAATCGGAATCTTAAAACAAATATTTTGGTTCAGGACCGGTTGAATTATGATGTTCTTTGCCACACAGATTTGCAACGCACCAGTGGTGACTCTTTTGGAACCCCTTTGAACAAAATCAATTGGGGTAACTATGATCTTGTTGTCATAGATGAGTCGCACAACTTCAGAAACGTGAATACCTTTAAGAAGAAAGAGACACGGTATGACAGGTTGATGAATGCGGTTATCCGCGCTGGGGTTAAAACAAAAGTGCTGATGCTTTCTGCCACGCCTGTTAACAACAGGTTTAATGACCTTAAAAATCAATTGGCTTTGGCGTATGAGGGGAAATCGGAGGAGCTGAGCCGTAAACTGGAAACCGGAAAAACAGTTGAAGAAATTTTTCGTCAGGCACAAAAGGTATTCAACGCCTGGTCCAGACTGCCCGCCCACGAACGTACGGCCAGAGCAATATTAGCTGCCCTTGATTTTGACTTTTTTGAATTACTTGACAGTGTAACCATTGCCAGATCAAGAAAGCATATTGAGGCTTTTTATGACACCACAGATATCGGTAAATTTCCAATAAGGCGAAGGCCGTTATCTTTCCGTTGCCCACTGACTGACCGTCAGGATGTCTTGAGTTTTAACGGCATTTATGCGCAGCTGTCACAGTTAAAACTATCAGTATATGCCCCGGTTAGTTACATTTTGCCCAGCCGCCTTAAAAAATACGAAGATCTTTATGACACGGCCGTTGAAGGTGGCAAAGGTAAGCTCAGACAGGCGGATCGTGAAAAAAGCTTACAATCACTGATGACGACTAATTTGTTAAAACGGCTTGAAAGCTCGATTGAATCGTTTCGGTTGACCCTTGGCTCCCTTGAAAAAAATCATAAAGAGATGCTGGACAAAATTGAACAGTTCAAGCAATCAGGCACTGATAGCTCAATTCACGATTGGGCAGATTCTTTACGTGATCTGGAAACAGAAGATGATGATTTTTCAGGTTTTGGTGATTTTACAATAGGTGGAAAAGTTCAGGTGAGCCTGGGCGACATGGACTTAGCATCCTGGGAACATGATTTAAGAGCAGATCTGTTCATCATTTCAGACCTGCTTAATGAGATGAAGAAAGTTGCACCAGAAGATGACCTCAAACTTCAACATTTAACATCTCATATCAAAAGCAAAATCAAACAGCCGATTAATCCTGGAAATAAAAAAGTCCTTATTTTTACAGCCTTTGCAGACACGGCAAATTACCTTTATACAAACCTTTCCCGCGACCTTATTAAACTTGGCATCCATACCGGAAAAGTGACCGGCAAAGATGTCCCCAAAACAACTTTGACCAAATTAAATAAAAAAAGGGGCTATGACTTTCAGTCCATCCTTACTCTTTTCTCTCCGGTATCCAAAGAAAAAGCATTGACTTTCCCTGAAGAACAGGCCGAAATTGATATTTTAATCGGTACTGACTGCATCTCTGAAGGACAAAATTTACAGGACTGTGATTATTTAATCAATTACGACATCCACTGGAATCCGGTGCGCATTATTCAGCGGTTTGGCCGTGTGGATCGAATCGGCTCCCTTAATGAGTCCATCCAGTTGGTGAACTACTGGCCAGATATTTCTCTGGATGAATACATCAACTTGAAAGAGAGGGTCGAAAATCGGATGATCATTGCAGATGTGACCGCCACCGGAGATGACAATGTCCTTTCTGCGCAGTCCAATGATGTAAGCTATCGCAAAGAGCAGTTGAGACGTCTCCAGGACGAAGTGATTGAGCTTGAAGATCTGAAAACAGGGGTAAACATCACCGATCTTGGTCTCAACGACTTCCGTATGGACCTGCTGAACTATATTAAAATCAACTGTGATTTGGGTCATTTGCCCAATGGCCTCCATGCCATCGTGCCTGCCAATGAAAGCATTGGTTTAGAAGCCGGGGTGATCTTTACACTCAGAAATAGAAATTCCGGCGTCAACATTAACCAGCATAACCGGCTGCACCCGTACTATCTTGTATATATCAATGATGATGGGCGTGTAATAACGGACCATACGCAGGTTAAACCGCTTCTGGACCTGGTTAGAACCAGTTGCAAGGGAAAGGATCAGCCAATCGCATCTTTATGCACGGCATTTAACGCTGAAACAGAAGATGGGAGAAACATGCTGAAATATTCCGAACTTCTTGGACAGGCCATCCGATCAATGATTGAGGTTAAGGAAGACAAGGATCTGGACAGCCTGTTCTCAGGAACAAACACAACGGCATTGGTTGATACCATTCATGGCCTGGATGATTTTGAGCTGATTTCCTTTTTGGTTGTTAAGGGAGAAAGACAATGACTTCGTTGTATAAATTCCCCAAAGCCGCCGCATTCGGAAAAATGCTTCCCAAAAACAAAATTTATGAACATGCAACGCCGAACAGTAAAGTAAAGGATCTGTTTGTTAAAGAGGTTGAAAAGATTACCTGGTCTTACAAGCTTTCTTCGGCCACGATCAATCTTCCGGCCAGTGATGACGTTCAGGAAATTCAAATTTTCACCATAGCCTTAAGAACCGGTGAATTGTCACAGCAAGTTCTGCTTACGATAGATAAAGCGATACCTTCTCCCATTTTGTTTGAATTAAAGCATAGCTGTAAAATCAGGTATGCAGCCGGTTACAAGCGCCCCAGCGAAGCAGATAAAAGCAAATGGGTGGTCAGCAGCTATTTTCTGTCCGACTGGATGAATGATGACGGACCGGCTGTTGAACTCCCGGTGGTTCTTAATATGGGAATGCTTTATCAGTCCTTTTTAACCGCTTTAAGTCCTGTCCCTTTCAGACAAGTGGAAGAACTGGGTGACTTGGTTTTACGAGTGGATCTTTTGCGGGGTAAAGAACGGGAAGCTGAAAAGCTGGAAACTCGGATAAAAAGGGAGAGGCAGTTTAACCGGCGAGTTGAACTGAATCGAGCCTTGAATGAGTTAAAAAATGAAATTTGGAGATTGCGTGATGAGTAAGAATAAAAAGATAGAGGTTTTAAGTACCCAGGTGAAAATTAAAACAATAGATCAAACTGATTTCATCTGCCTTACTGATATCGCAAAATCCAAGAATCCGGAACACCCGGACGATCTAATTCGAAACTGGCTGCGGAATCGCAATACACTTGAGCTTCTGAGAATATGGGAGCAACTTTACAATTCGGATTTCAACCCCGTCGAATTCGACGGGATTAGAAAGCAGACTGGTTTTAACAGTTTCACACTCACCCCAAAACAATGGCGAGATGAAAACCCGAATAAAAAAGGTAATATCAGGGATTATGCCAATGTCTCGCAACTGGTTTGTCTGGCTAATCTTGGAAACCTTAGTGCTCATTTGATTCAGCAGACATTGCCGCAAGCTGAAAGATTAAGAGATTATTGAACAATACAGCAATCCAGCAGATGCGTTTACTGACACAAGACAACAGCATCAAACAGCTGGAAGGAGATAAATAATGGATAAGCTAAAAATGCACAGCCCAGACTTTATTGAAGAGAATATCGCAAAGCTGGCTGCCTTGTTTCCGGGCTGTGTTACTGAAACATCCGATGAAAATGGCAAACTGAAAAAGGCCATTGATTTTGATCTGCTGCGGCAGGAGCTGTCCACTTCAATTGTGGAAGGGCCGCAGGAACGCTACCAACTGAACTGGCCTGGAAAACGGGAAGCTTTGTTGACGGCCAATGCACCTATCGCCAAGACCCTCCGCCCCTGCAGGGAAGAGAGTGTGGATTTCGATACTACGAAAAACCTCTTTATTGAGGGGGACAATCTGGATGTTCTGAAACTCTTACAGGAAAACTATCTCGGCAAGGTCAAAATGATATTCATAGACCCCCCCTATAACCGCGGTGAAGATCTCCTGTATAAGGATAATTTTGCCGAAGACGCCGGCGATTTTCTTTTCCGAACAAATCAAATTGATGAGGAGGGGAATAAATTAATTGCTAATACCGAAGCAAATGGTCGTTTTCATTCTGACTGGCTCTCAAATATATATATGCGACTTAAGCTTTCGATAAATCTTCTTAACAATGATGGAGTAATATTTATTTCAATTGGCGATGATGAATTTCATAACCTAAAAAATGTTTGCAATGAAGTGTTTGGCGAAGGAAACTGCTTAGGGACGATTCTCTGGAAAAAAAAGACCAATGGAAATAATATGGGATACATTCCTCCTGTTCATGATTTCATTTTGTGTTATGCCAAAAATGCAAATGAGGATTGTTTGCTTGGATTCCCTCTTTCACAAAAATTTATTGCTGCTAATTATGCAAATTTAGACAATGACCCAAAGGGCCCTTGGACAACATCTGACCTTTCAGCCAATCATGAAGGCCCTCTTTTTGAAATTATTAATCCTAATACGGGTAAAAAGTATTGGCCAGCCAAAGGGCGCTACTGGGTCTTTAATGAAGTTGAAGTAAAAAAGCGAATAGAAGATGGAAGAATAATATTCGGAAAAACAGGACAAGCGGGGCCAGTTCAAAAAAAATACCTAAGAGAAAGAGAAAGTAAGCGGATGAAGCCAGAGTCTTGGTGGGATTCTCATGGATTGAATTCTGATGGGACTGTAGAAGTTGCAGCTTTGTTTACTCCCAAAATATTTGATCATCCAAAACCTGTTACTTTATTGAAAAAAATTATCGATATTTCAACAAAAGATAATGATTTGATATTAGATTATTTTGCAGGTAGTGGATCTACCGCCCATGCCGTTTTAGCTCAAAATTTTGCAGATGGTGCTCATCGCAGATTTATTGTAGTTCAGTACCCTGAAAAATCAGAAAAGAAATCTAAGGTGTTCGAGAGATATCACCTTAAAACTATTGCTGATCTTTGCAAAGAACGCATTCGTCGCGCTGGTAAAAAGATCAAAGAGGAAAATCCCACAACCGTCTCTGAGCTGGATATCGGTTTTAGGGTTCTCAAGGTTGACACCTCCAATATGATAGACGTCTACTATACACCGGATGCAATTAAACAAGAGGAGCTTAATTTCAATATAGACAACATCAAAGAAGACCGGATTTCAGAAGACCTCCTCTTCCAGGTACTGCTTGACTGGGGCGTGGACCTGACACTGCCGATTACCAAAGAGACCATTGAAGAACGTGAAGTTTTCTTTGTGGATGGTAATGCCCTGGCAGCTTGTTTTGAAAAAGATGGAAAAATCACAGAGGGTTTCTGCAAAGAACTTGCCGGGCGACAGCCCTTGCGTGTTGTTTTCCGCGATGCAGGCTTCAAGGATGACAGTGTAAAAATAAACGTCGAGCAGATATTTAAACTCATGAGTCCGCACACGGATGTAAAAACAATTTAAAAAAGGCAAGTTGGGATGAAACATTTTGAATTGACGGCATTGCTTGGCGCCTTGATTGATGCATGGGAAAGTGAAATTGTTGAATTCAAAGAAGCAGGAAATGATTATAAAACCGATAAAATCGGAGAATATTTTTCTGCTTTGGCCAATGAAGCAAATCTACGCGGATTGGAACACGCCTGGCTGATTTTTGGCGTTAACAATAAAACCCGTTCTGTGGTGGGCACTAATTACCGCTTGGGTTTTGAACGGCTGCAAAGTACAAAAATGCAAATTGCAGATAATACAGAGCCAAGCATCACTTTTCGAAATATTTATGAGTTGCAGCAGACCCAAGGACGGGTAGTGCTTTTTGAAGTGCCTGCCGCGCCTTTGGGAATGCCAATTGCCTGGAAAGGACATTATTATGCGCGTGCCGGAGAAAGCTTAACCCACCTGGGACTTGATAAGCTTGATAATATACGTCAACAGACGATTATTGAAGATTGGTCCGCCCAGATCGTCTCTAATGCGATTTTTGACCACCTTGACGCTGATGCCCTGCAAAAAGCTCGAGACTCTTTTGCGCATAAATATGCAAACCGGTTTTCCAGCGAAGATGTTATGAACTGGTCCATAAAAACTTTTCTTGATCGGGCCAAGTTAACCCAGGATGGTCAAATTACCCGCACAACAATACTTTTACTGGGAAAACCGGGATCAGCATATCTGCTTTCCCCACATCCCGGGCAGATAACCTGGAAACTTGAAGGGCCTGAACGGGCGTATGAACATCTGGGACTGCCTTTTTTTCTTAATACAACAACGCTATATCGGAAAATACGAAATATTCAGGTACGCATTCTTCCGGATGATCAACTTTTTGCAATAGAGGTTTCCAAATACGATCAACGCATAGTTCTTGAAGCGCTGCATAATTGTATCGCCCACCAGGATTACTCGCGTAATGGACGTATAATTGTGACGGAACAGCCAGGTTGTCTGATTTTTGAAAACGAAGGTCGATTTTTTGAAGGGCAGCCCGAAGACTATATTATTGGGAATAAGACACCACGCCGGTATCGAAATCCTTTCCTGGCCCAGGCAATGACTGAATTGAATATGATTGATACAATGGGCTATGGTATTCACTCCATCCACGTTGCTCAGGCACGTCGTTTTTTTCCAATGCCGGACTTTGATTTAAGTGAGCCAAATGCGGTTAAGTTGAGGATTCACGGAAAAATAGTTGACCCGGCTTATAGCCGGATGCTTATTCAGAAGACGAATTTACCGCTTGATCAAATTCTGGCATTAGACAGAGTCCAAAAAAGATTGCCACTGTCGGATGATATGATTAAACGCCTGCGAAGGAATGGATTAATTGAGGGGCGTAAGCCTCACTTACATGTATCTGCTGTGGTGGCCAAAGTGACGGCAAGTAAAGCCGATTACATCAAAACAAGAGCACAGGATGACGATTATTACTGCAAACTGATCACCGATTATTTAAAAAAGTTCAACAAAGCGTCTCGTGGGGAGATAGATAAATTGCTTATGGATAAATTAAGCAGTGTTTTGGACAATGGACAAAAGAAAAGGAAAATTGCCAATCTCCTTACGAAACTTCGAAGATCAGGAAGGATTTGGAATGATGGTTCTAAAAAGGCACCCAAATGGATACTTGCAGAATAAAATAAGTGTTTTGCAGAATAAATGCAGAATAAAAATATGCTAAGTGACTTAAAATGAAACTAAAATTTAAAAAGCAGGCTTATCAGACACTCGCTGTCGAGTCAGTGGTTGATTGTTTTAAAGGCCAACCGAACACAGCCGGTATCACTTACCGTATCGACCCGGGGGTTACAAAACAGCAGAAAAAGGACATGATATCCGGCCAAATGAATTTCGATTTTGATACCGGTAATGAATCAGGCTTTAAAAATAGAGACATTGTCCTCTCGGAACAGCAGGTTCTTGAAAATATCCAGGCGGTTCAGCGGCTTCAGAATCTGCCGCAATCTGCCGGCCTTGTCAAAACCAAGGTGTCTGCTTTGAACCTTGATGTGGAGATGGAAACCGGAACCGGAAAAACTTACTGCTACATAAAAACCATTTTTGAGATGAATAAACGCTTTGGCTGGACCAAGTTTATTATCGTGGTGCCCAGTATCGCCATCCGGGAAGGGGTTTATAAATCACTGGAAATTACGGCTGAACACTTCCTGGAAACATACAGGAAAAAAGCCAAGTTTTTCATCTACAATTCCAAACAACTTTATAATCTTGAAAGTTTTTCATCGGATGCGGGCATTAATGTGATGGTCATTAATGTTCAGGCCTTTAATGCCAGGGGCAAAGATAACCGTCGAATCTATGAAGAACTTGATGATTTTCAAAGCCGCCGCCCCATTGATGTGATCAAGGCAAACCGGCCAATTTTGATTATTGATGAGCCGCAAAAGGTGGAGGGTGACGGAAAAAAGAAAAGTAGTACTTTCGACTCCTTAACCGAATTCAATCCTTTATTTATTCTTCGTTACTCAGCCACACATAAAAAGCAACACAATAAAGTCCACAGGCTTGATGCATTAGACGCCTATAACCAGAAATTGGTAAAAAAGATTGCCGTTCGTGGAATTTCAGTAAAGGGCCTTTCAGGCACCAACGCCTATCTCTACCTGGAATCCATTGAGGTGTCGAAACAAGCGCCGGCAGCCAGGATAGAAATTGAGGTCAAGCAGAGCAGTGGAATTAAAAGAATTCTCCGCAAGTTTAAAAAAGGGGACAATCTCTATGACCTTTCCGGCGAGCTTGATCAATACAAAGGCTTTGTTATTTCAGAGATCAGCTCCATTACGGATACTGTTGAATTTATCAATGGCCACCAGCTGCAGGCTGGAGAAGCAACTGGGAATGTGAATGAAGCCACTCTTCGAAGAATTCAGATACGGGAAGCCATTAAGGCTCACTTTGAAAAGGAACGGCTCCTTTATCATCAAGGAATAAAGGTCCTCACGCTCTTTTTTATTGATGAAGTCGCCAAATATCGGGTTTATAGCGATGCAGGAGAAGAAGGCGGCGAGTATGCCAAAATATTTGAAGAGGAGTACAGCCTTGCGTTGAACGAACTGAAACAGGATTTGTTCATGCTCGAAGGCTACAAGAGATATGTGGACAATATTCCGGTGGATCAGACTCATAACGGTTATTTTTCCATAGATAAAAAAAGTAAACGCTTGGTTGATCCTGTCACCAAAAAGAAATCAACAGAAGCCGATGATGTCGACGCCTATGATCTGATCCTGAAAGACAAAGAGCGTCTTCTTTCTTTCAATGAGCCAATCCGCTTTATTTTTTCCCACTCAGCCCTACGTGAGGGTTGGGACAATCCCAATGTATTTGTTATTTGCACCCTGAAACAAAGCGATAATACGATCTCACGCAGACAGGAAGTTGGCCGTGGACTTCGCATTGCAGTAAACCAGGCTGGAGAGCGCCAGGATGATCCTGCAACCGTTCATCAGATAAATGTTTTGACCGTTGTGGCCAGTGAAAGTTACAAGGATTTTGTGACGGCTCTGCAAAAAAATATCAGCGAGTCTCTGTCTGAGAGGCCACAGGTTGCGGATGAGGCTTATTTTACAGGTAAAGTAATGAGTGTTGATGGTAAGACTGTTGAGGTAACACCCCAAATAGCCAAACAGATTTACAAGTATCTGTTGAAAAATGATTACACTGATGACAATGACCATATTGCCCAGGTCTATATTGATGCTGTAAAGAATGAAACTCTTGCCCCTCTGCCTGAAACGCTTCAGCCATATAGGGATCAGATATTTCAATTAATTGAAAGTGTCTACAGTAATGCCAAGTTGCCAGAGATCGAAAATGATCGTGGCGCTAAAATCAATCCATTAAATGACAACTTTAAAAAGAAAGAATTCAAAGAGCTCTGGAACCGGATAAACCATAGAGCAGCTTACAGTGTGCATTTTGACAGTAGCGAACTGGTTGGCAAATGCATCCAAACCCTTAATAAAGAGCTGCGGGTTACATATCTTCAATATACTGTGCAACGGGGTGAGCAGGCTGATGATATCAGCTATGATCAAATGAAGTCCGGTAATGGTTTCAAGGTGAAGGAAACTTCCACCCAATACGATGCCCACTCCATTCATTCAGCCGTGAAGTATGATTTGATTGGCAAGGTGGCTGAAAATGTGCAGTTGACCCGAATAACTGTAACAAAAATTTTATCAGGCATAGAAAAGTCTGTATTTGCCCAGTTTAAAGAGAATCCGGAAGACTTTATTTCTAAAGCATCACGTCTGATCCAGGAACAAAAAGCCACCGTTATCATTGAGCGTCTGAGCTACAATGTAGTAACCGAAACATATGACATTGACATCTTTACAAACGGGCAAAGTAAGCAGGACTTCAGCAAAGCAGGAGAACCGCTTAAACACCACATCTACGATTATGTTATTACCGATTCTAAAACAGAGAGGGCTTTTGTTGAGGAGCTTGATACAAGTGCCGAGGTCGTTGTTTACGTAAAATTACCAAAAGGATTTTCTATCCCTACACCTGTTGGAAACTATAATCCGGATTGGGCCATATCCTTCAAAGAAGGGACTGTTAAACATGTTTACTTTGTTGCGGAAACCAAAGGCTCCATGTTCAGTATGGAACTCCGTGAGATTGAAAAGACAAAGATTGAATGTGCCCGCAAGTTCTTTGACGAGATCAACCGCAAAATAAATCCGGAAAATGTGAAATATGATGTGGTGGATAGTTATGGAAAATTAATGGATGTTGTTGGAATTTACTCAGTTGATTAACATACCTGCTGACAGTACTTGATTCTCAAAAGTACCGAAAATTTCAAATCCCGCTCCCTGGGCCGTAATGGTTCCTTTATCCAGGACATAGACCCGGTCGGCGATTTTTCGCGCCAGATGCAGGTCATGGGTGATGAAAAGCATGGAAAAGCCTTTTTCATTCTGCAGCCCTTTGAGCCGCCTGATAAGAACGGCCTGGGCGGAGGGGTCGAGCATGGCGGTGATTTCATCGGCAATGAGTAGCTTGGGATCGGTGACCATGGCCCGGGCCACGGAGAGCCGCTGGCGTTGTCCTCCGCTTAAAGCGTGGCAGGCCTGGTTTAAAAATCCGGGCTCATCCGGCAGATGAACCGATGCCAGGGCTGCCAGGGCTTTTTGGTCCCGGGCCTCCCGATCTTTCCATTTCATGATGTCCAGGGGTTCGCGCACCGCATCCAGGACCTTGAGCCTGGAGCTGATGGCCTGGGCTGGGTCCTGGAATACGATCTGCATACCTCCCATGCGGGCCGTGGCCTCCGTGCCGGAGATGACCCGGCCCTTAAATTTTACCTGACCGGCATCGGGGGTTTCCAGCTGGACCAGCAGATGGGCCAGGGTGGATTTCCCTGAGCCTGAAGCCCCCACCAGCGCTGCCACCTCCCCGGTTTTTATCCGGAGATCCACCTTCTTCACCGCCCGGATGGGGGTGGTGCCCAGGACATAGGTTTTTTCCAGACCCTCTGCCTCCAGCAGAATTTCAATACCCCCTTTGTGGCAGGCCACCTTGCGGCCCTGTCCGATGTCCGCCAGATCCGGTCGGATGTCAGCGCAATTGGGGCCTTTCTGGACGCAGCGGGAGCTGAAGGGGCATCCGGGGATCTGCCCGGGAATGGGCGGGGTGCCGGGGATACCCCAGAGATCCTTGAACCCGTAAAATTCAGGACAGGCATTGATCAGGCCCCGGGTATAGGGGTGGCAGGGATCGGCCAGCAGCGTTTGGGTTGGGCCGGTTTCCACCACCTGCCCGGCATACAGGGTCATGGTCCGGGTGGTGAGGCGGGCAATGGCCGGCATGCTGTGGGAGATGAGAATCATGGAAAATCCCACCTGTTTTTTGAGGGAGAGAATCAGGTTCATCATGGATTCACGGGCCTCTGCATCCAGGGCCGTAAAGGGTTCGTCCACAATGAGCAGCTCCGGTTCGCAGCTGATGGCCATGGCAATGAGAACCCGTTGACGCATGCCGCCGGAGAGCTGGTGGGCAAAGGCCTTGCGCCAGGCAGGGTCCAGCCCCACCAGCTTGAAGAGATCTGTGGTGCGCTTGTCTGCCTGTCCCTTATCCAGCCCCAGATGGGTGCACAGGGCCTCGGACACCTGCTCCCCCAGGGTCAGCACCGGATTGAACACCTCCTGGCTGTTCTGAAAGACCAAGGCGATGCTGTTCCATCTCAGACGGGAGAGGCTCCGCTCTCCCAGGGTGGTGAGGTCTGTTCCTTTGAACAGGATGGTGCCGGAAATCCGGGCAGTGGTGCACAGCCCCATGATGGCCATGGCCAGGCTGGTTTTGCCGCATCCGGATTCCCCGATCAGTCCCAGGGTCTCCCTCGGGTTCAGGGTTAGATTGATACGGTTCAGGGCCGGGATGACGGTTTCTCCGTCCCGATAGTCAAGGCAGAGGTTTTGGATTTTCAGCAGGGGTGTTGGGTCGTTGGTCATGATTCAATCCCTTTTCCCAGACGGGGGTCGGCAATGGCTTCCATATCCCTTCCCACCAGGGCCAGGGAGACCACCATCAGGGTCAGTGCCAGCCAGGGAAAGAGCAGCCACCACATCCAGAACCGGGTGTAGTAAATCCCGGGAAAGCTTGTGGCATGGTGAAGGATCAGGCCCCAGGAACGGGAGGTGGGATCTCCCAGCCCCAGAAAGGAGAGGCCGGCCTCGGCCACAATGGCCCGTCCGGTGAGGCGGATCATGCTCACGGCGGCCAGGGGAAAAACCTCGGGCAGGAAGTGTCGCCAAATCAGGTACCAGGGACCGGCACCGCAAAGGGCTGCCGCCTGGATATACTGTCGTTTTTTCAGGGTCAGGATTCTGGACCGCACGATCCTGGCCGTATGGACCCAAGAAAAACAGGAGAGCACCAGAACAATGGTGAAAAGGCTGGGGCCGAAAAAGGCGGCCAGCACGATCATCACCGGCAGGTCCGGCAGTACCATGATGATGTCCACCAGCCGCATGAGCGCCGTGTCCACACGGCCGCCGATATACCCGGCCAGAATGCCGGCAAGCCCTCCGCCCAGCCCGGCGGTGAGGGCGGTGCCAAGTCCGATGATCAGGCTGATGCGGGCGCCGTGGCAGATCTGGGCCCAGAGGTCCACCCCCAGCTCGTCGGTGCCCATAAGATGTCCCTGTCCCGGAGGGATCAGGGCCGGACCCGAGATGGTCCGGTGGGAGTAAGAGCAGACAAGGGGGGCGGCCAGGGCCAGGAAAGTGATGACTCCTAAAATGGCCAGGCCGGTTTTGCCGGCTGGGGTCATCAATCGGAACCAGTGGAAGAGGGTGGATCTGCTCATGCCTGCACCACCTCTCTGGCCTGCGCCGCTTCTCTCTCTCTGGCCGGGGAGATGTCAGGGGCGCTGATGCGGGGATCCAGCCGTTTGTAGACCAGGTCTGCCATGAAGTTGGCGGTGAGGACCGCCAGGGTGACCACCAGGAAGATGCCCTGGATCAGGGGGTAGTCCTGATACATGACAGCCTGGCGCATGAGCTTTCCCAGTCCGGGATAGTTAAAGACGTTTTCCACCAGGATGGCCCCGCCCGTCAGTGCCCCCAGGCTCATGAACACCCGGGTGACAATGGGCAGCATGGCATTACGCAGGGCGTGGCGCCAAAAGATGCGTATCCGTCCCAGCCCCTTGGCCCGGGCCGTAACCAGATACGCCTTGGTCATTACCGTGATCAGGCTGTTCCTGGCCAGCAGAAACACACCGCCCAGGCGGGCCAGGGTCAGGGTGGCCACGGGCAGGGTGGCGTGGAGGCAGATGTCGCAGAGTTTCTGGCCTGCCGTCATGGGGCCGGAAAAATGGGTCATGGCCCCGGACAAAGGGAACAGCTTCAGGTAGGCGGCAAAGAGAAATAGCATGACCAGCCCCAGCAGAAAGGCCGGAATCTCCGAGATCACGATAAGGCCCATGAAGAGAAGGCGGTCCATCCATTGGTGGCGGCAGGCCGCGGCAATGCCGCCCATGAGGGTGCCCAGGATGGTGGAAAAGAGGATGGCCAGGGTAACCAGCCCCAGGGTCCAGGGCAGGCGCCGGGCCAGCATGACCGATACCGGGGCATTGTAATAGATGGATTGGCCGAGATCCCCCCGGGCCAGGCGGACAAAATAGCGGCCGTACTGAACATACAGGGGATCGTCAAATCCGTATTGGGCAATGTAATAGGCTCTCTGTGCCTCGCTGATCTCCGGCAGATCCTCCCCCTCCTCTCCGGAGAGATGGACAAAGGGATCTCCGGGCATCAGACGCGGCAGAAGAAAGTTCAGGGTGAGGATCACCCACACCGTGAGCAGGTAGGAGATCATCTTTCCTGCGGCTTTCCGGGATACACTGCCATTATCCATCTTCAGTGCCATTCTTTCCAATCCAGGTAGGAGAGTTTGCTGTGTTCCAGGCTGTGGTGGTCGAACATGAACATCCAGCCGTCATAGGTGGCCGGCCGGAACACGTTGTAGGAGGTGGTGTAGAACAGGGGAATCTCCGGTACCTCTTCTGCGGCCAGCTGCTGGATTTTTTCCACAAGTTCCCGCCGCCTGGCAGGGTCGGTCTCCAGGTGTTGTTGTTTCAAAAGGGATGTCAGCTCAGGCATGTCCAGGCCGGTGCCGCCGGAAGCGGACGGAGAACTTGAACTGGAAAAGGTGTTGGTGCAGTGGGTGGTAAGGTAGTCCGGATCATTGCCCCATCCGCCGTGGCCGATGATGGCCAGGTTGAACTGGTGCTCCCTGACCCGGCTGTCCCGGGTTTTACCGTCCACGGCCAGGATGTGGATCTCCACACCAACGGCTGCCAGCCGCTGCTTTAAAATCTCTGCCATGCGAACCTCCTGGCTGCTGCACAACAGGTCAAAGGAGAGGGGCTGGTTGTCTGCATCCACCCGGATATCCCGGTCCTGTGGCAGACCATATCCGGCCTGTTCCAAAAGTTGTTTTGCCTTTTCCGGGTTGCAGTCGTAGGTCTTTACCTGATCTGCCGCCATGACATGGTCCGGGGGCAGGATGCCGGCACTTCCTGGCAGGGCTGCCCCCCTGGCAATCTTTGTCACCAGTTCATTCAGGTCAATGGCATGGAAAAAGGCCTGGCGGACACTTTTATCCAGCATGGGGCCGGGGACGGTGGTGTTGAAGAGCAGCCGGTATCCCCAGAAAGCCGGGCTTTTTACCACCTGCTGCCCGGGATCGTCGGCAAACCGGGGCAGAATATCGGGCGATACCCGGATCAGGTCGATCTCTCCCTTTTCATAGGCCAGGATCGGCTCGCTCACCGGAATGAACTCAATGCATTTCACCCGGGGTTTGGGGCCCCAGAACCGGTCAAAGGCCTCAAACCGATAGGTGCCGTGCTCCCGGCTGTAACTGGTGAGCCGGTAGGGGCCTGTGCCGATCACCGCTTCAGGCGCGGTAAAGGTCTTGGGATTTTCCACCTTTTCCCAGATATGTCTGGGCAGAATCCGGGTGCGGCCCAGGTTGTCAAGCATGGCGGCGGCCGGGCATTTCAGGGTCACTTTGATCAGGTTGTCCGGCAGGATCTCAATGGTTTTGATCATGTCGAATATATAGGACCAGGTCATGGGGTGGCGGGTGGCATAGTCCAGGGAAAAGGCCACATCCTCTGGGGTCAGGGGCTTGCCGTCCTGCCACTCAACCCCCTGGCGGATGGTGAAGAGGTAGGTCTTTCCCTGGTCTGTGATCTGCCATTTTTCCGCCAGCCAGGGGATCATTCCCTTGTCCGATCGTTCCAGAAGACTGTCAAAGATCAGACACATTTTATATCCCCCCGGTCCCCTGGGGTAGTGGGCATAGGGGGAGGGATATCCATAGTCCCCGCCGGCAAGATGAATCACCTCCACCTGGCCGGGCAGGGTTGCCGGGCTGACTGCCTGCTTCTGAATTCCCTGTTCAGGTGCCTTCTTGGAGGATGTATTTTCAGGCTCCCGGGAACAGGCAAACACAAGAAAGCCTGCCAGAAGCAGACAGCACAGTGTCGTAAGCGTTTTATGCTTCATTGCCGCCACCCTTTGGGCCGTCCTTGTGAACGGACCAGATCATGGCGCCCCGGCAGACCGGTTTTTCAGGTCGGTACTCTCCGTTGGGGCACCGGGTATCTACATAATCGGCAATGATGGCGCGGACTCCCGGGGTGATCTCCATATGGGATTCAAAGAAATTCACAAAATGGCGGATGGTATGGTCCCGATCCCAGCTGATCTCCCGGTTCCACCACGAAAAGGTCAGATCCGGGCGAAAGCCCATGGCATAGAGTAAATTGAACGGGTAGATGATGTCTTTGGTTTTTTGGGGCATGGGCGTGTCAAAAAATTTTTGCCATAGGGGGGCAAACTGCTGGTGCATGCCCGGGCCGGAAAAACCGCTCATATAGCAGAAGCTCTTTGATGCATGGATCATTTTTTTCAGGGTTTCCGGGCCGTCAATCCCCGGGGTCATGGAGGCAAAGACCAAGTCAAAGGCATTTTTGTAGCCGCTCTGTTCAAGATTCACCTCCTGCCAGGTCCGCTGGTCAATGGTGATGTTGGTCACCCCCTCTTCCTTCATCCTGGTGGCGATGATATCGGTCATACCCTTGGCAGGCTCAAGGGCGGTGACATGGGCGCAGTGCCGGGCCATGGGCAGGGCCCAGGCCCCCGGGCCGGCACCGATATCCAGGACCCGGGTATCCGGCGTAAGGACCTCTTTGTCCACAAGAAGCTGGATGGTTTTGTCCCGTCGTTCTGTGGATTTTTGCTTACTGGTGCGCTCGGCAAAGTCCTTTGCCATTTTGTTCCACCGTTCCATCGGTTTCTGTGCCGTTTCTTCGTCCGTGCCGTGGAGAGCCGGACCGGACCGGTCAATTGCCCTTTGCCACTCCGATTCCCAGAAGGCCTGGGATGTTACTTGATTTTCCATGGGGTTTCCTTTTTGCATGATTAGATTTTTATACTCTGAGATTTTTGAAAGGGACGTCAATCGTCTGGTCAGTGGACGGATGGCCTGGAGCATCACAGAACGAAACCGTCGGATAGGGGATGATTCGGTCTTTATTCATGCTCTTTCCCTTGTTTGAGGCTTGTGTCAATATGCCCGGAAAACAAAAAGGCCAAAAATTCCAGCCCACCGGTATTGCCGGTGTCTGGCCTTCTTGGCCTGGTATTGTTTTTTACGAACTATCTTATGAAGCTGTTTTTTTTACTTCTTTTGCGTCTTCTTGGCGCTTGTTTAACAGGCATTCTAAACACACCCCATCATACTCTGTCAACAGTAATTCTAACTTTGGATACCCTCAATACCATATGTGGTATTAACGCCTTTTGTAAATAAGTATATATTGATAAGATTGTGCTAAATTAGAATCCAGGAATATGGATATCTGGCCTGCTGGTGGCCCCTCAGACATCTTCCGGAAAATTATGTGATTGAATTTATGTTGACAACGCTTATAATAGTATATATGAATATATCTGTACTTGTTCATATGTTGATGGGCGATGGGAAGAAAGGTTGCAGGCATTGGGCTTGAAAATCGGCATATTAATTGAGAGGAGAGAGGGTGATGGAATTTATCAATGCTTGTTGGGATATGCTCGTTGAAATGGCCCCATATATGTGCTTGGGATTTATCATGGCCGGTCTATTACATGTGTTTGTCAATCCCAGGATTGTCCTTAAATATCTGGGCAGGGGAAGAGTGAAGTCCGTTTTATATGCAACGCTTCTTGGCATCCCCCTTCCCCTGTGCTCCTGTGGTGTGTTGCCGGCCACTGCCGGATTGAAAAAACAGGGGGCAACCGATGGGGCCTCCATGGCATTTATGATTGCCACGCCTGAAACCGGTGTGGATTCCATGGCCGTCACATACGCGCTTTTAGATCCCATCATGACGGTGTTCCGGCCATTGGCGGCATTTATTACATCCCTTGCCGCGGGCATTATTCAGAATTTTTGTGGAAAAACCTATAATCCCACTGAGACAAAAATAGAACCTGACCTGTCATGCAAAGTGGATAACTGCTGCGATGGCATCAACTGTCCGCCTGAAGTGCACAGGCATCACCATACGTTGTTTGAGAAACTGAGCGCTTCTTTTAAATACGGGTTTGGTGAAATACTGGATGATATTTCCGGATGGCTGATCCTTGGGATTGCCATTGCCGGTGCCATCAGTGTGCTGGTTCCCGACACCTTTATGAAAACCTATCTGGACGGAGGGCTCCACTCCATGCTGATTATGCTGGTGGTGGGTGTTCCTTTCTATATATGTGCCACATCTTCAACCCCCATTGCAGCGGCACTGATTTTAAAAGGGGTTTCACCCGGTGCCGCACTGGTGTTTCTGCTGGCGGGTCCTGCCACAAATGCGGCTACCATATCAGTGGTTTACGGTTTGTTCAAAAAGCGTGCAACAATGATTTATCTCTCCTGCATTGCCGCCAGTGCCGTTGTCATGGGGTTGTTTCTGGATGAGGTGTATGCATGGTTTCATATCACTGCCTCATCTGTTGCCGGTGAAGCAGGAGCGTTTATTCCCCACTGGGTGGGTGTTGTGCCTGCGGTGATATTGTCCATCCTCATACTTAAAAGTCTTTTTTCCCAATGGCGAAGAAAACGGCGTGGAGAAACCTCCTGCTGTGATCACAGCCACGGAGCGGTAATTTCAGGATGCAGCTGCGGTGATGTTGAGTCGGGTTCAACCTGCTGTCATGATCATGGGGAGCTGATCACTGGAGGATGTCATGATCATGGGGAGCTGATCACTGGCGGATGTCATGATCATGGGGAGCCGATCACTGGCGGATGTCATGGTCATGGGGAGCCGATTTCTGGCAGATGTCATGATCATGGGGAACTGGTCTCAGGCTGTGGCTGCGGCCATGGCCATGAAGCATCGGTTTCAGGCGGCGATCATGGCCATGAAGAGCTGATTTCAGGGTGTGGACATGGGCATGAAAAATAGGTCGGGAAGCAGGCCGGGGATGACCCGTTCCGGCATCGGAGGCTGTTCTCGGCTTGACCCGGTGCCATGAAGCGGTTATGGTAAAAGCGGTCGATGTACTGATATATTGGGGGTTCATGTTGGATTTTAGGGTCTGGGCTTGATAACACCCCCGGCTACCTTGAAGCGGGATCGGGCTTGTGTCGTCAATGCTTTTGTTGAAAATTGGGCACCCTTCATTTCCGCTTTGCACTTTCATGAGGCGAATGCCCATTTTTAGGTGGTCGTCCTTGAAAAAGTGTAAAGTACTTTTGGGGGCATATGAAGGGTGCCGAGAATTGTCTTTAAACACAGGTAGCGGTCAATAGATACTGAAATACGATATGAACGTTTTTATAATGCTGAATTCAAGGGAGGATGGTATGAAAGTTGTTGCCTTTAACGGCAGTCCACGGAAAAACGGGAACACGGAAGGGTGCCTCAATACGGTACTTGGGGAGCTTGAAAAACAGGGGATTGAAACGGAACTGATCCATGTGGGCAAGGAGAAAATCCGGGGCTGCATGGCCTGTTATACCTGTGCCAAAAAGAGAAATGAGAAATGTGCCATTGATGATGATCCGGTCAATGAATGGATTCAGAAGATAAAGGCCGCAGACGGCATTTTGCTGGGATCTCCGGTCCATTTTTCCGGTGTGGCCGGTACCATGAAATCCTTTCTGGACCGTGCTTTTTTTGTGTCCACCACCAACAACAGCCTGTACCGCCATAAGGTGGGTGCGTCTGTGGCGGCGGTGCGACGGTCCGGTGGGATTCCCACCATGGATGAGCTCAATCACTATATCATCTATTCGGAAATGATCATGCCCAATTCCAATTACTGGAATGTGGCCCATGGCGCAAATCCCGGGGAGATGGAGCAGGATGCCGAAGGCAAACAGATCATGGAGGTGCTGGGTAGAAACATGGCCTGGTTGATGAAAGTGATGGAAGCGGGGAAAAAAGAGGTCCCGCCGCCGGATCAGGCTGCCAAGATTCTGACCAATTTTATCCGATAGTCTGTGGGAAATGTATGACAAAACCGATACTGAAGATTACCAAAATCACCCGGGATGCCGTCATTCCCCGGTACGCCCATGAAGATGACTCCGGACTGGATCTATTTTCCGTTGACACCCTGACCCTGGGGCCGGGGGCGTTTAAGCTGGTGAAAACCGGAATTAAGATTCAACTGCCGAAAAACACCGAGGCCCAGATTCGCCCCCGCAGCGGCCTGGCATACAAAAACGGCATCACCGTTTTAAATACCCCCGGCACCATTGATGAGGGGTACAGGGGGGAGATCGGTGTTATCCTGATCAATCACTCCCAAAAGGCGTTTCATATCACCGCCGGCATGAAGATTGCCCAGATGGTGATTGTTCCGGTATTGCGGCCGGAAGTGACGGTTTCCGAGGAACTGTCACAGACCCTGCGGGGAGAGGGGGGATTTGGCTCCACCGGGGTTTAGTTCAGCCATTTTTCAAGGGTTTTTGCCAGGATTTCCGTGTTGACCGGTTTGGCAATGTGGTCGTTCATACCGGCTTCAAGGCACCGATCCCGATCACTCTTCATGGCATGGGCTGTCATGGCGATGATGGGGACGGAATGGTTCAGGCAGGGGGAGTGGGTATCCCGGATCAGGCGTGTGGCTTCAATGCCGTCCATTACCGGCATTTGAACATCCATCAGCACCAGATCATAGGGAATTTTTTCAAGGGCGGTGATGGCCTCTTTCCCGTTTTTTACGGTGTCAACGGCCATGTGGCCAATTTTCTTCAGGAATTTTACAGCCACATGCTGGTTAACAATGTTGTCTTCGGCCAGCAGAATGCGAATATTTTTGCGGCGCATTTCCCGAACGGTGTGCCGGGTGACGATGGGGTGGTGTGCCATGGTAAGAGGTGCGCCCGAGATCACTGTGGTGAGGCTGTCCATGAGATCCAGCTGCCCCACCGGTTTCACCAGATAGGCTGAAAAACCCGCCTTTTTAAATCGCCTGGCATCCCCTGCCTGTCCCATTGAGGTCATCATGATCAGGTGGGGGGCGGGGGTGATGTTTTGTGCCTGTATTAATTTTCCCAGGGTTAACCCATCCATTTCCGGCATCTGCATATCCAGAATGGCAAGGTCAAAGGCCTGGCCGTTTTTACTCTTTTTGCAGTAATCTTCAAGGGCATCCGGACCATGTGAATAGGGGGTCACCACCATCTCCCAGGCAGTGAGCTGGGTGCACAACACCTGCCGATTGGTTTCATTGTCATCCACGACCATGACCCGTAATCCCTTGAGCGTGACTTTGGGCATGGAGGTTAAGGGGTTCAAAGTTCCCTGTTGTTTTTCAAATTGCACGGTGAACCAGAATTCAGATCCCCTGCCTTCTTCACTGATGACGCCGATGGTTCCCCCCATCATCCGGCACAGATCCCGGGAGATGCTCAGCCCCAGGCCGGTACCGCCGTACTTCCGGGTGGTTGAGGAGTCTGCCTGGGTGAAGCTGTCAAACAGGCGGCTTTGATGTTTCAGGGGGATGCCGATGCCGGTATCTTTGACAGAAAAGTGAAGCATGGCATGGGTTGGGGTTTCCGAATCCAGGGTGACCTGTACGGAAATCTCTCCATGGGCCGTGAATTTAACGGCATTGCCCACCAGATTGATCAGTATCTGCCGCAGCCGTCCAGGGTCACCCAGTAACAGAGACGGCACCTCCGGGTTGGCGGCACAGATGAACTCCAGCCCTTTTTTTTCAATTCTCATGGACATCATGGCGGAAAAGTCGCTCAACAGAGAGCGAAGATCAAAGGCAATGGTTTCCATCTCAAGCTTGCCGGCTTCGATCTTGGAAAAGTCCAGAATATCATTGATAATATCCAAAAGGGAGGTCCCGCTGTTTTGGATAATTTTGGCGTAGCGCAGCTGATCCTCCGCCAATGTGGTGTCCATAAGGATCTGTGTCATGCCGATGACGCCGTTTAAGGGGGTCCGGATTTCATGGCTCATGTTGGCCAGAAATTCACTTTTGGCCGCATTGGCAATGGCTGCTTTTTCTGCCATGAGATTGGCCTTTGCCAAGGCTTTTTCCAATTTTAAATTGGCCTCTTCCGCCTTTTTTTTCACCCGGCTCAATTTTTTCAAAATCGCCAGGATGATCACCGACAGCACCAGCGCAAGTACCGACATAAAGGCCATGGAGAGGAGCACCTGTTTTTTCAGCCCGGTGATCAATGTTGCAAAAACAATGATGGCAATGAGCATCATCGTGCATATGGATTTCATTTTGAAAATGTTGGTGAGAAATCTATTTGAAAATGATGACATTAAGGAGCGTATCCTTGTGGATTTCGGCCACGGTGTGTGCCCGGAGCGTCTTCGGAAGCACTATCTTCAGAAACACTATTCGGATTTCGATTTTCCCGGAGCATCATGAAAGTTGAAAAACAGCCTCCACTTCCAGGGCTGCGCCCAATGGCAGGGCAGCCACCTGAATGGCACTTCTGGCTGGAAAGGGCTCTTCAAAGTATTGCGCATAGACCCCGTTTACCGCCTGAAAATCGGCAATGTCCGCCAGAAATACGGTGGTTTTAACGGCATTGCCAAGGTGGGTTCCGGCGGCTTCTGCAATGGCGGAGATATTTTTAAATACAATGTGGGCCTGCTCTTCAATGGAGACATCGGGAATTTTTCCCGTGGCCGGATCAATGGGTACCTGTCCTGAGGTGAACATAAGGTTTCCTGTGATAACGGCTTGGGAATAGGGGCCGATGGCGGCAGGGGCTTTGTCTGTGCTGACGATTTGCTTGGTCATGGTATTTCTCCTTCAGCGAAATTTGGGAATAATTTTTTTTATAAGAAAGTGTAGGCTTGCCTAACATTACTTTCATTATTCGTTGTGGGCGAACCCGGGTCCCCAATGCGGTCTGCCCGTGGCAGTTATAAGAAGCTCGATCTAAAATCCTGCAATAATGTGAGTTTCTTGGCCCAGTTGACAATTTTCCGGAAAAAATGTCAATGGGATTTTCATGTCGCACATGTTTTATCCTCTTGTTCGGAGAGTACAGAACCTGCGCAGCCGGGATTGTCACTGATGGGCACAATGATTTTACGGAGATATGCCAGACGATCTTTTGAAATTTTTCTGCTTGAACTTGAAGGTACAAGGTACGCCCATGAATCAGCGCAGTGAAATTATTCTCAAAACCCTTGAAGCATACCAGGGCAGGGAAAAACGCCGGGATGATGTGGCTGTGATCGGTTTCAACCTTTGATCTTGCCGTCAAATAAATCTTTTCATTCAAAAAGATTAAAGCGTTGCTCCGGATTTGTTTCTAATCCATATCCGTGCTTGCGGTCGGGATATAACTGAAGTATAGTTCGCACGATGCTATGAGTCTAAATGGAGAACAAAATGAAAAAGTTGCGTCTTCCCCTGATTGCCCTTGCGATTCTGTTCCTGTTTCCCCCGTCCGCTATGGCCAGATCTCTTGCGGAAATCAACAAAACCCAGGAACTTAGGATATGTACGGCCGGTTCATCCAGTGAATATTATGAAGAAATGGGCCGGGTGTTTGCCAAGTGGCTTAATGTCCGTGCAACGGTTCAAAATTTGGCCTCCTGGGACCACCAATTTCACAACGACGACGGCGTCACGATACGCGAGGAGAGCTACACTCCCAAACTGCTGGCTTCCGGCGAATGCGATTGCTATCCCAATGACCTGGTCGTCAATGAGTGGCGCAAAACCAAGATGACCCTGGTGCCCCTATACGAAACCCGGACCGTGGTTTTGGTTCACAAGGATAACCTGGATAAATTTCAGAGCCGAAACAGCTTGCGCGGCCATACGGCCGCCGTGATGAAAAATACGTCCTACCACACCTGGCTGGATGAACAGAATCAGACCGATTTCTCCAGGCATCCCATTAATATTGAATTTATGCAGACCTATGACGCCTGGGACGCCGTATCAAAAAAACAGATCGATTTCACCCTTTGCAACGCCACCACCGTGTTTAAAGAACTGGCAGGCCGTGCCAAGGATCTGCGTATCGCCTTTGCCGTTGGGCCTGCCAATCAGCTTGCCTGGGGATTTGACACAAACAACGAGACCCTGATCCTGGCAGCCAAGCTCTTTGTGAAGCGCCAGATGCAGAAAAATTCCGATTTTGACATGATCTGGCTGGAGAAGGGAACAAGTATCGCAGATTACACGGACCTGATGAAAACCTTTTCTGAAAAGGAACGTCAGGGCGGATCACGGTCCCGGGTGGCGCTTACACAGGAAGAGGCCGACTTTTTGGCCCGTCACCCCCTGATCCTGGTCCATAACGAGTCTGACTGGGCACCGTTCAATTTTAATACAGACGGAACGCCCAAGGGCTTTTCAATTGACTATATGAATTTGCTGGCCCAGACACTGGGGATAGAGGTCCAGTTTATCAACGGACCCTCCTGGGATGAATTCATGGAACTGGCCAAATCAGGCGCCATTGACGTGATGCTCAATATTGCCAAAACCCCTGAACGGGAAACGTTTCTTGAATTCACGCCGCCCTATGTTCATATGGTCCAGCGCCTTTATACCCGTAAAGATTTCCCCCATGTGAATTCCGTCCGGGATCTGGCCGACAAACGATTTGCAGTTCCCAAAGGGTTTTACCTGCAGGAAATTCTCAAAAAGTATCCGGACGTGAAAGTCATAGAGGTAAAGAACACCACCGAGGCCATCAATGCCGTTTCCGTCGGCAGAGCAGATGCCTTTTTTGACCTGATGCCGGTGGTCAATTATCTTATGGAGCAACTCCAGATTACCAATATAAAGGTAGGCGGAGACCTGGATATCAGTGAAGGGGCTCCCATCCCACTGCATATCGGCGTAAGCCGGAAAGTTGCTCCACTTTCGGGAATACTTGAAAAGGCCATGGCGGCTGTTCCGGAAGAAAAACTCCTTTTGCTCAGAAAAAAATGGCTGGGGGAAACCAGTGTTATTATACCCGGGGTAAGACTGAGTTCCGACGAAAAAAAATGGATTTCGGATAAGGGACGCCCTCTGCTGGTGGCCAATGAACTGGACTGGCCCCCGTTTGACTTTGCGGTTGACGGCCAGGCAAAAGGCCTGAGTATTGATATGATCCGTCTGGCCGCAAAGAAGGCGGGATTGGATTTAAAATTTGTTAATGGATATTCCTGGTCCCAATTGGCAGAAAAATTCAAAGCCAAAGAGATCGACATTTTGCCTGCCGTTTATATGACATCGGACCGTAAAACATACATGGCGTTCACATCGCCTTATGCGACAAACCCGTCCGTGGCCGTTGTCAGGTCAGATCGAACCGACATTAAAACACTGGGGGATTTAAATGGAATGACAGTTGGTGTGGTGGCAGGCTTTGCAACCGCCGACGTGATGAAGGAAAGGTACCCGGATATCAAGCAACAGGTTGTCAAAAATGTGGAAGACGGCCTCAAAGCGGTCTCTTTAAAACATGTTGATGCCTTCATCGGCAGTATGGGGGTCATCTCCCACATTCTGGATACCCGGGTCATACCTGATCTTTGGATACTGGACGAGATGTCGCTGAAGACCAAGGAAGAAACCAATCTGCATATGGCCGTTCTAAAAGAAAATATAATCCTTCGGAACATCCTTCAAAAAGGACTTGATGCGTTTACTATCGAAGAGTTGCGGGAGCTGCGCCGCCGCTGGTTACCTTTTTTTGAGGATTCCCAGGGAAAACTGTATACCCTGCTGACGGCCAAGGAACGCCGCTGGCTCAGCGAACACAAAGCCCTGAAGCTGGGAGACGATTTTGCCAGACGGCCCTTCACATTTCTGGATGAAAACAATCGATTTACCGGTATTGCCGCAGGATACACAGATGCGTTATCCAAACGTTTGGGGATTGATTTTGTGCCCAAAACCGGGTTGACCTGGAAGGCGGTCGTTGAGGAAATAAAAACAGGCGCGTTGGATATTTTGCCGGCAGTGACCCCAACCCAGGCACACAAGAAATTTCTTCATTTTACCCAGCCGTATATCTCCTTTCCAATTGTCATTGCCACCCGAAAGGATGGGGTTTTTGTGGATAGCCTCAACGATCTTCTGGGCAAGGAGGTTGGCGTTGTGGCAGGTGATATCACCTGGGAAATCATGACCAGTGACTTTCCGGGTCTAAGCCTGGTTCCTTTCAAAAGTGTGGCCGACGGTCTGAACGCACTGGATCGCAAAAAAAATGCCGCGTTTATCGGTGATTTGGGCAGTATTACCTATGAAATCGAGTCCGGGAAATTGGATGACATTAAAATAGCAGCACCGACAAAATACCGGTTTGAGCTTTGCATTGGCGTACGCAAGGAGTGGCCCCAACTGGCCGTGATCCTGGATAAGGCGTTAGGCACCATTGACGACAAGGAGCGAAGTGCCATAAAAAATGCCTGGATGGCCATTGAAGTAAACTACGGCATTGACCTGCGCACCATTATCCTGTGGGTGGCTCCTTTTGCCGTCAGCGCCCTGCTTGTAATCGGTTTTGTGATGGTGTGGAACCGGAGGTTGGGCAAAGAAATTATGGAGAGGAAAAAAGCTGAAAAAGAGGTAAGAAAATCCCAAAAACTTATGGAGGACATTATCAACAGCCTTCCCTTCTGGCTCTCGGTTAAGGATACTGAAGGCCAGTTCCGGCTGATCAATAAACTGCAGGTGGAAAGCACAACCGACAATGCGGCCCCGGTCGTGGGAAGCCAGTCGGAAATGACGGATTTGGACTATCAGGTTCTCAACCATGGCAAAACCGTTGAGATACCGGAATATGTAACCCGGACACCCGATGGAGAGCGGTTCCGGCGGATGTTGAAAGTGCCCTGGAAAGACATTGACGGTCAGGTCAACGGCGTGATCGCCTGGTCCGAAGACATCACGGAAAGAAAGAAGATCAGGGCGCAAAGGGACGATGCCTTCCAAGTGATTAAATCCAGCATCAACTATGCCGGCACCATCCAGCGCTCCGTGCTTCCCACCCGCCAGACAATGCAGGAGATTCTGGGTAACTATTTTGTTCTCTGGGAACCCAGGGATGTAGTGGGTGGTGATATTTACTGGTGCCAACACTGGGGCCAGGGCGGTTTGCTGTTGCTTGGGGACTGCACAGGGCATGGTGTGCCTGGTGCGTTCATGACCCTGATCGCCAGCGGCGCTTTGGACCGTGCCCTGATGACCGTGGAACCGGGGGATGCCGCCGGTCTCATCAGCGCCATGCACAAGATTGTCCAGCGGAGCCTAGTCCAGGATCTGAGCGTCGCCGATGATGACCATTGCTCGGATGACGGCCTGGAAATGGGGGCCTGTTTCATTCCTGCTGAAAAAGATAAACTGATCTTTGCCGGTGCGGGCTTTCCCCTGTTCTGCTTTGACGGAAACAGTGTCAGCAAAATCAAAGGGGACCGTAAGGGCATCGGCTATCGGCACATTATCCAGGAGACCACCTGGACCAACACCGTATTGCAGGTCAGGCCGGGATTGCGGTTCTATATGTCCTCGGATGGAATTTTTGATCAGATCGGCGGCCCAAAGCAAAGGGGGTTTGGCAAAAAACGCTTCATGAAACTTGTTGAATCGGTTCAGACCCTGCCCGTATCCCAGCAAGGGGGTGCAATATACAAAGCCTTTAAAGAGTATCAGGGAACTGCCAAACGACGTGATGATGTCTCTGCTGCAGGTTTTGAAATTTAACCTTGTGTGAGTTTCCTATTTCGTGCATCTGCCCCCGGCATTTAGGGCAGATAAGCGGGTCCACCTCAACCTTAACTAAAAGAGCCTGAAGCACACCTCAAAAATTCATTTTTTGTACAAAAACCCTGTCAAGCAAGAAATGAATTTTAATCCATTTTTTTTTCGACGCTGAATAGATACAAAGTTTTCTTCTTTTTTCACTGATTTTTATTGTATAATAGTAGGACTTTCAACGCCATGGCCCATGGAGAACAGCGCAATGTCCTTATGTGCGTAATGGGTATATGGAATTTCGGATTAGATTTCAGGAGGAGTATCATGGCCATTGTTAATCTTGTTGAGCTAAAAGAGAAATTTGAGATTCAGAGATACCGGAAACCCAAAACGGTGGATAAGAGTACTCACATCCCCTTTTCCGGTTCTCCCAAGAAACATCCCCACGACAAAGCAAAGGTGATTCTCATTGCTGACCCCTTCACCACCAATACATTCTATTATGAGTTCAATATCAAGGATGTGGGGTTTGCTGAAGAGTTGGCCAACATCACCAATATTGAAGGTGAGTCCATTGCCATGGCCCGCATCTGGGTGAAAAAACAGAGTGTGGCCATGCGGTGTACCCCTTTTATCGTGGATAACATAAACGTACTGTAGGCCCGTTTATGTGAAGGGGGAAAGCCGGGCAGAGATGAACCGGCGGTTATATGAAAGTCTCCGGTGTTCGCCACAGGTCTTTCAATATTGGTTGTGGGCAGACCCAGGTCCCCAATGCGGTCCGCCCGTGGCGGTTATATCTATTTTTCTGCCCGCTGGATCATACCCATGGTGGTGTATACCAGCTGGGCAGCCGCAAAATCCGATGCATGGTCACCGATCACGGGGGCCAGCTCCACCACATCAAATCCCACCACTTTTTTTTCAGAGATGCTTTTTTCCAGGAGGGTCAGGGTGTCATGCCATCCAAGACCCCCGGGAACAGGGGTGCCCGTGGCCCGGATCACCGAGGGATCAAGGCCATCCACATCCAGGGTGATGTAGAGGCGATCGGGAAATCCCGGGGGAAACAGCTGGTGGGGAATGCCCTGGAGATGAAGGGTTCGGGCATCAAAAAAGGGGATCTGCTGTTCTCGACGGTAGTCCTCCTCTTCCCGACTCAGGGCACGAACCCCTATCTGCACCAGGGGAATGCCAAGATCCTGGACGGCCCGGCGCATGACACAGGCATGACTTAAGGCGCTTCCTTCGTAGATGTCCCGGAGATCGGCATGGGCATCCACCTGAACAATGCCAAAAGGCATGCGTGAGGCTTTTTTCAATGCCTGCAGTGCCCCCAGGGTCACGGTGTGTTCTCCGCCCAGAACCACGGGAAGGGCACCAACGTTCAGAGATTTGGCAACGGCCTGTTCAATGCGCTCCAGGATCAGTTCGGCTGATCCGGTGCAGTCCACCGGATCGGTGGTGTGAATGCCGGCCTCCAGGGGAAGGGAGTGCCCGTCCCAGGCCTCCAGCTGTTGGGAGGCCACCAGGATGGCCATAGGTCCCCGGGCAGTTCCACTGCCGTAGGAGACAGAGGCTTCCATGGGAACGGGAATCACATGGAACCGGGAATTTTTCTCATCCCGGAGGGTCAGTTCCGAATCAATGAAATCGGGCATATGAGTCATTTGCTTGTTTAGATCCTGAATAGGGGTTATGAAAGCCGGGATTTGAAATCCTCATATCCGAACTGTTTTACCATTTCCGGGGTGCTCCTGCCGTCGGGCAAAAGGGCAATGGTCGGCAGCTGCACCCCGTTGAAGGTGTTGGTCTTCACCATGGTGTAAATGGCCATGTCCGTGAAGATGAGCTTGTCTCCCACCAAAAGGGGTTCATCAAAGGAGTACTCCCCGACCACATCTCCGGCCAGGCAGGAAAGCCCACCGATGCGGCAGGTATAGGGCTTATCCCCCGGCGGTGCGGAACCCATGATGTGGGGACGGTAGGGCATCTCCAGCACATCGGGCATATGGGCCGGCACCGAAGCGTCCATGATGGCGATGTCCATGTCTGCCGACACAATATCCAGCACCGTTGCCACCAGAAACCCGGCGTTCAGGGCAACGGCTTCTCCGGGTTCCAGAATCACCTCTTTTTGCCATTTTTTTTTGAATTCCCGGATGATGTGTACCAGAAGATCAATATTGTATCCCGGCCGGGTGATGTGATGTCCTCCGCCGAAGTTGACGTAATTCACTTGGGGAATAATCTCTCCGAATTTCTCTTCAACGGCCTTGACCGTGCGTTCCAGGCAGTCTGCATCCTGTTCGCACAGGTTGTGCCAATGAAGCCCCGCAATCTCTTTGGGAAAGATCTTTGGGAACGCCTTTTTCCGGATGCCCAGCCGTGACCCCGGTGCACAGGGGTCGTAAATGGGAACGGCTCCTTCGGAGTGTTCCGGATTGATGCGGATACCCAGTTCAATGTGACGGCCGTTTTCCCGGGTGAGATCCGCTACCAGGGGCTTGAATCGTTCCAACTGGGCAAAGGAGTTGAACACCAGGTGGTCCGTGGTGTCACACAGGCGCCTGATATCACCTTCTGCGTAGGCGGCGGCAAAGGTGTGCACCTCCCGCCCAAACTCTTCCCTTCCCAGTTTCGCCTCGTGGGGGGAGCTTGCGCAGATGCCGTCCAGGGTGGTTGCCAGCAGCGGAAAGACACGGAACATGGCAAAACATTTCAGGGCCAGGAGAATCCGGCATCCGGTCTGCTCCTTCACCCAAGCCAGCACCTGAAGGTTTTGTTTCAGGGCGGCCTCATCCAGCACAAAACAGGGGGTGGGAAGCGCATCAAAGGCATTGGACAAAGGGGTCTCCATTAAAGCTCCAGCGCTTTCCAGGGCAGGCCATGGGCGTTGAGGGCCTCCATGAAAGGATCCGGATCAAACTGTTCCATGTGCCACACCCCTTTTTTGTGCCATTTTTTATTGAGCATGAGCATGGCACCGATCATGGCGGGCACCCCGGTGGTGTAGGAGATGGCCTGGGAGCCCACCTCTTTGAAGGCCTCCTCATGGCTGCAGATATTATATACATACAGGGTTTTCTGTTTACCGTCCTTGATGCCCTTGAGAAGACACCCGATGCAGGTACGGCCCTGGGTGAGGGGGCCCAAGGATGCCGGTTCAGGCAGCACGGCTTTGAGAAACTTTAACGGAATGATCTCCTGGCCGTTGTAATCAACCGGCTCAATACCGGTCATGCCCACATTTTCAAGAACCTTGAGATGGGTTAAGTACTGCTGGGAGAAGGTCATCCAGAATCGAGCCCGTTTGAGTCCCTTGAGGTGCATCACCAGGGACTCCAGCTCTTCATGGTACATGAGGTAGCATTTTTTGCTGCCAATGCCTTCGGGAAATTCATAGTCCATGGACCATGACAGCGGGTCGGTCTCCACCCATTCGCCGTGCTCCCAGTACCTGCCCCGCTGGGTGATCTCCCGGATATTGATCTCCGGGTTGAAGTTGGTGGCAAAGTGCTGGCCATGGTCTCCGGCATTGCAGTCAATGATGTCAAGGGTGTGGATTTCATCAAAGTGATGTTTCTGGGCCCAGGCACAGAAGACATTGGTGACCCCGGGATCAAACCCGGACCCCAGCAGGGCCATGAGTCCCTTTTCTTCAAATTTTTCCCGGTAGGCCCACTGCCATTTATATTCAAATTTTGCCTCATCCGGAGGTTCGTAGTTGGCCGTGTCCAGATAGTCCACTCCGGTGGCAAGACAGGCATCCATGAGGGGCAGATCCTGGTAGGGCAGGGCCAGGTTCACCACCACATCGGGCCGGATTTTTTCAATAAAGGCAATGGTCTCCTTTACGTTGTCCACATCCAGACGGGCCGTGGTGATCTTTTTCCCGGTACGGTCAAGGATATCCCGGGCAATGGCATCACATTTGGACAGGGTCCGGCTGGCCAGTACGATCTCCGTAAATATATCTGACAGCTGTGCACATTTGTGGGTGGTGACACTGCCCACACCACCGGCACCGACGATTAATATTTTTGACATTTGAACTCTCCTTGTTTTTATATGCGGCATCATGCCGGGTTGTGATCAAGTCCTACCTTTCAAAATAGGTGTATCCCCGGAGGCCCATTTCATAGGCCTGCATGATCTCCCGGCGTTCCTGGGCCGTGATGTTACCATGACGGACGGCTTTTTCCGCGGTTTTTCTGAAACGGACGAGCAGTCGTTTGGGATCATACTCCACATAGGAGAGGATATCAGCCACACTGTCCCCTTCCAGTTCTCCTGCAAATTCATACTCCCCATTGTCAAGGACCCTGACGGTGACCACATTGGTGTCCCCCAGGAGATTGTGCAGATCACCCAGGGTCTCCTGGTAGGCCCCCACCAGAAAGGTGGCCAGATAATATTCCTCTCCCTCAATAAGCTCATGCAGGGGTAGGAAACGTTTGACGTCCTTGCGATCAATGAACCGGTCGATCTTGCCGTCACAGTCACAGGTGATGTCCGCAATGATGCCCTTGCGGGTGGGCTCTTCATGGAGTCTATGGATGGGCATCACGGGAAAGAGCTGGTCAATGGCCCAGGCATCGGGCAGGGACTGAAATACGCTGAAGTTGCAATAGTAGATATCGGACAACACCCGCTCAATGTCTGCAATTTCCGGTGCCACATGCTTTACTTCCCTGGCAAGCCTGGCCACCTCATTGATGGTGGCCCAGAAGATCTTCTCTGCCAGGGATCGTTCCCTGAGGGATATTTTGCCGTGGTTGAACATCTGGCGGACCTCATCCCGGTAGTAGATGATGTCATTGAAGCACTCCTGCATGTTGCGGATGGAAAGTTCCTGCAGGGAGTCGTACATATATCTGATCTGGGCCGGACAGGTTTCCGGCAGGGTCTCCGGCAGGGGTTCCGGCTGGAACCGGGTAACGTCCAGCACATTGAAGATCAGCATGGAGTAGTATGCCACCAGGGCTCTGCCCGATTCGGTGATGATGATGGGGTGGGGAATGTTCACCTCGTCCAGGGAGGTCATCACCGCCTCAATGATATCCGTGCAATACTCGTTCAAGGTGTAGTTGCGGCTGCTCAGAAAATTGGACTGGGAGCCGTCATAGTCAACGGCAAGGCCGCCCCCCAGATCCAGATATTGGACATTGGCGCCCTCCATGGCAAGACCGGCATAGACCCTGCACGCCTCATTCACGGCGGTTCTGATTTCACGGATGTTGGATATCTGGGACCCCAGATGGTAATGGACCATCTGAAGACAGTCCAGCATGCCCTCCCTGGAGAGCAGGTCCACCGCCTCAATCATCTGGGTGGTGTTAAGCCCGAAGATGCTTCGTTCACCGCCCGATTCCCCCCAGTGGCCTCCGGCCTGGGCCGCCAGTTTGATGCGAATGCCCAGTATGGGGGTGGCACCCAGTTTTCTGGATCGCTCGATGATCAGGGGCAGCTCGCTGGGCATCTCCAGCACTAAGATGCATTTGTATCCTATTTTAGAGGCATAGAGGCCAAGGTCAATGAACTCCTCGTCCTTGTAGCCGTTGCAGATCAGGGGGGCTTTTTTATCGGTGAGCATGCCCATGGCCGCCACCAGCTCCGCCTTGCTGCCGGCCTCCAGTCCATGGTGATACCGGGAGCCGAAATGGGTGATGGCTTCAATGACCTGCTGCTGCTGATTCACCTTGATGGGGTAGGCTCCCATGAATTTACCCTGGTAGTTCAGGGCGTTCATGGCCTGTGCAAAGCAGTCGTTCAGCGCTGCAATCTGGGAATCCAGAATGTTTTCAATTCTTAACAGTACCGGCATGTCCAGTCCGCGATCCCGGATGCCCTCCACGATCTCTTTGATGCTCACGGCACGACTTTTTTCACCCGGTGCAGGCATGACCATGAGATTACCGTTGTCGGCAATGTGAAAATAACCACCGCTCCATTCATCAACACCGTAAATATCGGTGGATTTACTTGTATTCCAGCGTTCCAGGGTATGATTCACAAAAAAACCCCCAATTTAAAAGGAGAGGTACTGTAGACTCCCCCTATGTTTAATTACCCACCTTTCCCTGAATCGGGGAACAATGCCATGATCCGCTTTTAAGTTCTGTGAGATGGTGTGTGTATTTTTTTGGGGCCGTTGTGGTCAAGCCCGTATTTCCCATTGAATTATGTGGCTATATACAATGGGTTGTACCTCAGGTAAAGATATTTTTGGGGGGAGGAGTAATATCTGTTTCCCTGGGACGTTTCCGGGGCGTGGAAGGAGGGGAGTATGGATGTTGAGGAAAAAAAGGGAAGCCGCGCCCAACGGCTTCCCGATTGCCAAGAACTGCATGGGTGAAGCAGTGTTACATGGCAGTTTCCGGGTGGAATACGTTGACCTCTTTGAGGTCATCCCCCAGATATTCCCTTTCATTGGGGCCCAAAATCCCAAGCGAAAGGGCAATTAATGACCACAGATGCACCACGGGGTAGTTGCCGCCGTAATGCTCACTGAGTTCATGGATCTGTGCATGACAGTTGTGGCAGGCCGCGATGCAGTAATCGGCACCGGTGGCCTTGATCTGATCGTCTTTGATTTTTCCATAGATCAGACGCTCGTCCTTGAATCCGGATTGGAGAAATCCCCCGCCGCCGCCGCAGCAGAAGTTGTTGGATTTATTGGGGGTCATGTCTACAAAGTTCTCTTCCCCCACCACAGACTTCACAACAAACCGCAGATCATCGGCAATGGCATCGCCATAGCTTTTCCGGACAATCTGGCAGGGATCCTGAACGGTGAACTTGATTTTGAGATCCTTGTTCCAGTCGGAATTGACCTTGAGACGGCCCTCCCGGATCCATTTGGCATAATACTCATAAATGTTCTTTACTTCAAACTCGTGGGGAATGTTGAATTTTTTCAGTCCGGCCCGGACTGAGAATGTTACATGCCCTCACTCGGTGTTGAGGAACGTTTTGCACCCCAACTTTGTGGCCTGATTGGCGGTGGTGGTGGTGATGTGTTTCCAGGCATCATCATCGGCCAGGAACATGCAGTAGTTCTCTCCGGCCCATCCTTCACTTCCGTAGGTCCAGTCCACGCCGGCCAGGTGGAGAATTTTCCACAGCGGCACCAGCTCATCGGGTTCCGTCACCGGCTCCCTGGAGTTCTGGTTCAGGAAGAACTCTGCGCCTTCCTTGTCAATGGGTACTTCCATGTCGGCAAACTCGGGTTGGGCTTCCCGGTATTCATCTGCCACATCTTCCACCACAAAGACAAAATCATCAGGGGCCGTACCCATGGCGCTGGTGCTGGCATTTCTAAGGGCCATGTCACAGGACCCCAGGATTCCTTTGGGTCTCTCTTCCCTGGGGCGCAGGGCTCTGGCATTGTAGACCAGCTGGGGAATATCGATCTCCATGGGGCAAACATGGATGCAGCGCATGCACATGGTGCACATCCAGGGCCAGTCCGATGCCGCAATTTCTTCATCCATGCCAAGGGCTGCCATGCGCAGGAATTTCCTGGGGTCCATGCCGGTAAGTCCCGTGGCCGGGCAGCCCGATGAGCAGGCACCGCAGGTCAGACAGAGATTTAAATTCCCTCCCTCCGGCAGCAGCTCTTTGACCTTGTCCATAAAGGTGGAACGTTTTTTGTTACTTAATTTAATTGCAGGTTCACTCAATATTTTTCCTCCTCTCCTCCTGAATTGTGATGAAAAAGATTGTTTCTAAATATCCGGGATACTAAAAGCATGAAATATGCCATGGTCCATTTAAGGTGGTTAAATTTAAAAACTCATTTTTATCAATGGGTTAAATGAGCGCAATAAGTTTTTACCCCGATTTTTGGGTTGCATATACGCGACGCTACTACACATAGGGTCTTAAAAATGCGTCCTTTTCTTTAAAAAGAGGTGACAAAAACCATGAATTCCTTTATCACTGAGGGGTGAAAAAATAGAATCACGGATCTTGGGCGGACGGAGTCTCACATAAACAACATCCAAACCTGATCCTCAAGAAAAAGCCAGTGGACGAAAAAATAATGAAAAACAAGTATGGTACGGATCTCTTTGATTTGAGCACCACCGAGACGATTCTGGAAAGTATTTCCGATGGTGTGTTCACCGTGGATGAAGAGTGGAAGATCATGTCCTTTAATCGTGCCGCCGGAGAGATCACAGGGGTGAACACAGCGGATGCCATTGGGAAAAAATGCTGGGAGGTGTTTCGGTCCAACATGTGTGAAGATGAGTGCGCCTTGAAAAAGACGATGAAGGAGGGAAAATCCTTTGTCAGTTCCGCCACCCACATCACCCGAAGGGATGGGAGGCAGATCCCCATCACCGTTTCCACCTCATTGTTGAAGGACCATGACGGCAGGGTGCTGGGTGGGGTTGAAACCTTTCGGGATCACAGCCTGGTGGAGGAGTTGAGAAAAAAATTGTCCGGCACCTGGCAGATGGGGGATATCATCAGTCGTTGCCCTGCCATAAAGGAAATTTTCAATGTGCTTCCCCAGATCTCTGAAAGTGACAGCACCGTGGTGATTGGTGGAGAGACCGGTACCGGAAAAGAGCTCATGGCAAAGGCCATCCACACCCTCAGCCATCGAAAAGATGCGCCCTTTGTGGCCATCAACTGCGGGGCACTGCCCGATTCTCTGCTGGAATCGGAGCTGTTCGGATATAAAGCCGGTGCCTTTACCCATGCCATCAAAGATAAGCCGGGGCTTTTTGCCCAGGCCCGGGGCGGCACCATTTTTTTGGATGAAATCGGTGATACCAGCCCGGCCTTCCAGGTACGGCTCCTCCGGGTGCTGGAGACCCGGGAGTTTCAACCCCTTGGGGGCATAAAAAAAGAGCGGGCCGATGTGCGGATTGTCTCTGCATCCAATAAAAGTCTGGAAGAGATGGTGGCAGATCAGACCTTTCGTCAGGATCTTTACTACCGTCTCAATGTGGTGCAGCTCAGCCTTCCCCCCTTGCGACAACGCATGGAAGATATTCCACTTTTGGTGGACCATTTTATTTCCCGACTCAATGCGGCCCGGGGAAAATCCGTGCGGGGAGTGGCCCGGGAAGCCCTTGCCCTTCTCATGGCCCACACCTTCCCCGGTAATGTCCGGGAACTTGAGAACATCATCGAACATGCCTTTGTTCTCTGCAGTGAAGGCGATATCCTGGTGGAGCATCTCCCGGGAAGTCTTGTCCGAAGGTCTCCGGGGAACGGCGCATGCCCTGTTTCATGGGACCCGGTGAAGTCCGCCGAGTTCAGTGTCATCATGGATGCCCTGGAAAGAAACAATTATAACCGCAAAGCCGCAGCCCAGACGCTGGGGATGCACAAGAGCACCCTTTTCAGGAAGATAAACCGGTTGGGAATCATCCTGCCCGATGTGGACGGGAGGTCCGGACACCAGCCATCATAAATGACAGACAGTGCTTGATCATAACCGTGGCCGTCCGGGCGGGTTCATCCGGGTTCCGTAGAGGCACTGTTGTGGGCATGCCCTAAAAGCCGGGGGAAATCATGGATTCCGAAATCATTGTGCTGATGGGAGGGAAGGATGCAGAGACGGCCCTTATAAGGCGGTTGATCTCCTCCTTTGATCTTCAATTGTCTATTACTGACAGCGATGCGGTTTCGGATCACAGCGGTTTGTTTCACAGCCAACCTGTCTGTCTGGTGATTCTTCAGGTGGACGGCAACCATGGCAGGCAGCTTCGGAAGCTGCGCTGGATTCGAAAACAGCTGGTAAAACCGGTTCCGGTGCTGGTCATGCTTCCGGAAAAGTGGTCCATGCAAAGCGGGGCTTATATCAAAGCCGGGGCCGATGATTACTGCCTGTTCCCCCTGCATGAGGGGCGATTTTCCATCCGGTTTATGGTGCTTCTGGAGTGTGGCCAGGCCATGGTCCATGCAGCGGTCCCACACCATGGGGTGATGCATTCCGGTTTCCGGGGGGATGCGGAAGTGTGGCATCGCATTGTGGGGTTTCTCCGTGAAGGGCTTGCCTTTTTTTCCCCCGGGGTTCAGGTGTCAGGGAAAAACAGTCAGCCCATATTCAACCGATGGGAGCGGGTGCAAAATTTGGGGTCCGGTGGGGATGGCGTGGTGTGGAAGGTGCGGGAAATTAACACCGGACGTCTGGCCGTGGCCAAGATTCCCCACAATAGAAAGATGAATACCAGTGCGCTCCGGGCCGCCGCCATTTTAAAGCGCCTGATACATCATCCCAATGTGGTGCATCTTATAGAGGTGGTCAAAGAGGGGGATCGCTTTGTGCTGATTCAGGAGTATGTGCCTGGGGAGACCCTTTCCAATCTCTTTGCATCGGGTATGACCGCCTGTAAAAAGGAGGATATCTTTCTCCAGCTACTTTCCGTCACGGCCTACGCCCATCACCACAGTATCATGCACCGGGATATTAAACCCGACAATATTATTGTGACCCCCACGGGGAATGTAAAGCTCCTTGATTTCGGTATTGCCGGGGATTTGGTATGGCAGGACGGGGGGTGCCACAGTGAAGGAACCCTGGATTTCATGCCGCCGGAACAGTTCGACGGCAAGAGCAGTCTGGCCACGGATGTGTGGGCACTTGGTATTATTCTCTATTTGTTTGCCTTACATCGTCTTCCCTTTTGCCACGATAACAGCCATTTCCCCATGGATATCTCCATGGAGATGACGGTGGTGCCTCCGGTGACCATTAACCCCGATATTCTCCCTGATTTGAATCGCATTATCATGACCTGTCTTGAGACATCCTTAAAAAAACGATACACCAGTGCCCTGGAGCTGCTGGAGGATCTCACCCGGATTTTTCCCCGTTTCGGTGATGGTCATGTGATTCCGGGGGACCCCGTCAACGGGGGCAAATAACGGTCTTGTCCGTACATTCGGTGTCTCAAATATTAGTGTTTTAGAGCCCCTTAAGCCCCTGTCAAAAGGCGCATGGCCAGGGATGGAGGAAGACCGGCATCCATGATTTTCTGGGCTGCTGTGTCATGATCATAGGCCACCCTGTGGAACTCTATCATCTGTTTTTTCGTGTCATAAATCAGGTAGGAGGCCCGGGGATCGCCGTCCCTGGGCTGGCCGATGCTGCCACAGTTGAAGATTTGTCGCTTCTGGGTTGCAGCTGGAATCACACAGTGGTTCAGGGGGGCTTTGACATAGACGCAGAAAAAATTTTTTCGGGTGATGGCCGAGGGGGCATGGGTGTGGCCTGCAAAGACGATCTTGGCGCTGGTCCGGGCAAAGGTTTTTGAAATGATGTCTCTTTGTGCGATGTAGGACCAGGTAAGGGGATTGTAAGGGGTGGCATGGCAAAAGAAGAGATTATCCTGTTTGATGACCACTGCCATTTTTTTTAAGAAGGCAAGATTAGTCCATGAGAGGCGCTGCCGGGTCCATGCCATGACGGTGTTGGCATCGCCGTTCATGTTGCTGATGTGTCCCACGGCGGCACTGTCATGATTGCCCAGTATGAAACAGATACCGGGAAGGGTCTGCAACAGGGCAATGCACCGATTGGGATTGGCCCCATACCCCACAATGTCGCCCAGGCAGACATATTGGTCAATCCTCCGGCGGGCGGCATGGTTCATGAACGCCTTGAGGGCCTCCTGGTTGGCATGAACATCTGAAAAAACAGCAATTCGCATGGGAATTTATTCCTCTTATTGCCGGATAATTTCCCTTTGTGATGATATGACTCAATGATCAGGCTTTTTGACCCCGCTTTTGCAAAGCCGGTCGGAAAAAACGTGAACATCCGGTACGGGCATATCACAGGGAATATATAATGGTGTCATACATGAAGATACCGTTTATCATAGTACAGAGAGCCGCAATTATCAAAGGAAAAGTTCGGTTTGGGTCATGGGACCGGCCCGATGATCCGCGATGTGTCAGAAAAACAGCCGAAATTAGAACAAGCCCCACAAAATCATTTGACAAATTCCATGGAAATCTGTTTTGATACTTTGTTTAATTGGTGGTCACGCCCACGTTTGGCGCATCTATTTATGTATAGTTAACCAGGGAGAATGAGGCACATGGGAAAGAATCCGATGAAAAAAAAAGTAAGCAAATGGATAAAAAAAGGAAAAGATCCCAGGAGTGCCCACTGGCAGGCGGCCCTTGAGGCCACATTAAAGCTCTTTACCCCGGATCTGGAGCCGGGCAAACTCATCCCCGTGGGACCCCTGGAAGAGGCGGATATACATCTCTTTGAGAAAGCGCTGGCAGTTGTGGATCTGAGTCCCACACTTCCGGCAGCATTTATTCCCCCGACCCTTGCCGGTAAATTGACCCCCCCTGACACAGCAGATGAACTCCATCGAGTACCCCCTGATGCGCCGTCGTATCAGATTCTTATTTCCAGACCGGGGGAAGAGGTGAGGCTTCTCTCCGCTGAGATTTCCGAACATGCCACCCGGCCCGGAGTGGATCTGTTTCAGTCCGGGGCATTGCTGGGAAGTTATGATTTTGAAAATCAGGCAGATTGCCTGGACAATCTTAATAAAATCATTCGGGCACACATCTGGGAAGCGGGGAGATGGGATCACGATGCCTATGTGGCATACACCCTGAACTGGTTTGAAAGGGTGAGAACGCTTAACAGTGCCACGGTGTCAGTTGAAAAGGATTTTTCATTTTTTCACAGCCCAACACTCATAAAGAGCAACAAGATGGACGTCATGTTCACCCTGATGACGGAAGAGCTGTTGAAAAGAGGGAGAGATAAACTGGATCCGCTGTGTCAACGTCTTTTGTCCATGGAAGGGAAAGCGGATGAGAGCCTGCCGTTCTCTTTGTTGAGCCAAATCATTGAAAAGGAGATGGTGGCGCAGTTAACCCTCTTCAGATCCCTGGAACTTGTTAATTTCAGTGATTTTACCAACGCCCAGAGCGAGCAGTTTAAACGGGGATTTTCAGAGACGGTGCGGTATCTGGAAGGTCATCTGCCCTCTTGTCTAAAATCCGTTTCGTAATTTGCATGGGAAAAACCCATTCCGGGTGTCAGCTCAATGCTTTTTTGACTTTTTTCGATAACTCCTCCAATGTAAATGGTTTTTGGATAAATCCCCGGCAGCCCTGGGCCAGAATCCCGGCGGCCTGTCCGCTGATGCCGTAACCACTGGCCAGCAACACCTTGACGTTGGGATTGATCTCTTTTAAATGGTTGAAGGTCTCTTCTCCGTCCATTTCCGGCATGACAATGTCCATGATGACAAGGCGGATCAGATTCTGGTGGGTGCGATAAATTTCAAGGGCTTTTTCTCCGTTTTCTGCGGTAAATAATTGGTATCCCAATCGTTCCAGCATCTGCTTTCCCACATCCAGTATGTTTTTTTCATCATCCACCAGAAGGAGGGTCCCTTCCCCGGTGAGAACGGGAACGGGTTTTTGGGAAGAGGTGTGAGCAATTGCATTGCTGGGGGTGGCCGGCAGATAGATGTGGAAGGTGCTGCCGCTGCCCTTTGTACTGCAAATATCAATGAATCCCCCATGGTTTTTGATGATGCCGTAAGCCGATGCCAACCCCAGGCCGGTGCCCTGATCCGGTGGCTTGGTGGTGAAAAAGGGGTCAAAAATTTTACGGCAGGTCTCTTTGTCCATGCCGGTTCCGGTATCTGTCACGGAGACAATGACATAATCACCAGAGGGAATCTCTACATCGATACAGTTTTCCATGGGGGCACGGGTATCGGCGGTTATGGTTTTGTTTTCGGTTTGTACATGGATTTCCCCGCCCCGGTCCATGGCCTGCCAGGCATTGACATAAAGATTGAGCAACACCTGCTGAATTTGTCCCTGATCCACGGTGACGGTCCATAGGTTGTCGTCAAAGGACTCCTGGATGCGAATTTCTCTTCGCGTTTCGCCAAACATTCTGTTTTCCTGGGAAATGAGTGTGTTCAGATTTATGGGAGCGGTTTTATATTTGCCCCCCCGCGCAAAAGCCAGGAGTTGACGGGTCAATGTTTCGGCCCGTTGGACAGCGGTTTCAATGCTTGCCAGATGTCTTATGTCATCATGGGTGGGGGATTTATCCATTTTTATCAAGGATACCCGACCCTGGATGTTCATGAGAATGTTGTTAAAATTATGGGCAATGCCTCCGGCAAGGGTACCGATGGCCTCCATCTTCTGGGCCTGGTGAAGCTTGGTTTCCAGTTTGATTTTTTCTGATTCAAAGATTTTCAGATCGGTCATGTCCCGGCCCTCGGGCATGACAAAGGCGATGATTCCGTTTTTGTCCACCACCGGTTTGATGGAAAAATCAATGATTCGAATCTCCCCAGTGTGCGATTTGTGGGTGGCTTCAAACCGTTGAAGTTCACCTGTGGCTGCCAGTTCAATGCTTTTTTTCACCTTTTTCTGCATTGCGGGGTCATGTGTCCACCAGGGCGTTTCCCAAAAATATTGGCCCGTCACCTCTTCTGCACGGCATCCGACAAATGTCAGGGCGGTTTCATTGATGGACTCAATCCTGCCATTTGGGGTCAGTATGGCTGAAAACTGGAAAGACTGGTTGAACAGCGCCATGAGTTTCAGCTCGCTCTGTTTCAGGGCGGCCTGGGTTGTCAGTTGCTTTTGGGTCTCTTGTTTGATCTGCGCATGATTTTTTTCCAGACGATCCATGAACTCGTTGAAATACTGGGAGAGTTTCCCCAACTCATTGGGGTGATGGTAATCCATGCGAATGGAATAATTGCCCTTGGCTCCCAGCTCCAGCTTGTCCATGAGGGTTTTCAGGGGTTGGGTGATGGAGGTGCTGATGATAACGGTAAACAGCGCTGCCAGGGCAAAAATGATTATCAGGATAATCAGCAGCAGACGAAGCATGGCCTGCAGGGGGGCTTCCACCTCTTTTACATAACCGCAGGATGCCACAAACCATCCATATTCCGGCAGATAATCAAAAAAGATAATTTTTTCACTAACCTCGCGTTCACCGGGATTTTGCCAGGAATATGTGTACTGACCCCTTTTTGTTTCCATGATGTGAGATATGATTTTGTCGGAAAGTTCATTGTTCTGTTGCATATTTTCCCCCTGGAGCCGGGGGTGAATCAGGAGATTCCCTTTTGAATTGAAAATATAGACATACCCGGTTTTGCCGAGCCCGTATGAGAGAACATTGTTTCGAAAATCATTCATCTCCACCAGATGATCAAACTCTTCCCTGTAGGCGGATACAGAGATAATCCAGTCCAGGGGTTTGAAATAGGACATGTACATCGCCTTGGGTTTTGTTTTTGATTCCCCCGGGGGCAGCCATTCATATTCGATGTAACCGTCTTTGAGGGCAATCTGTCTCTTTGCAAGGTCAGAATTTTCCATATTGGTTCCCCGGATTTTATCCATGGGGTGTATCAGCATATCGCCCTTGCTGTTCAGGCAATAGATGTATCCACTCAGACCGATGCGCTGGCTCATGAAAGTCTCTTCAATGATCCCAAGGGCCTGTTGCCGGGTGAGCAGTCCGGAACGGTATTTGTTGTAATAATGCTCGACAATGTCCTGATTTTTTTCAGCAATGGCCCGGAGTCGGTTTTTTACGGACACCGACGCGGCGGTTCTGATCAGCTGGGTCAGGGAGTTTGTGCTGGTTTGAAGTTCCCTTTCATAACTTTTTTTCAGAAGGTGTTGAACCTGTTTGTAGGTAATGGTGGTTCCCACCAGTGTCAGGGGAGCAAACAGCAGAAAAAAAGATAACAGCAGCTGGTTTCTGAGCTTAAATTTTTTGATAAACATGGAAACATTTAATTTCATCTGGGCTCCTGGTGGGTTTCATTGGTTATAATGGGCTGAAGAAGATTCTGTCAAGAAAGATCTGAAGCGTCTTTTTTTGATCTTTTTTATATGAAAAGGCAGCCTCCAAGGCAACCTCAGCAGAGCCGCCCCCCCGATGGGCAATAGGAACCGGACAATTGAGCTGTCTACAGTTCCGGTCCGGGCCCATTGCCCGTCGGGGGGGCGGCGGCATAATGCCATTTTCTATCTTCGTTGTGTCCGCCAGGACATGCCCGTTATAAGAAAGTGTAGGTATGCCTAATATTACTTTCGTTTTTCGTTGTGGCAGGTTTTTTCTGGCATGTATGTTATACGGATTTCAGCAGCATCACCGGCTTTTGGTGCATCACCCGGCCGGTGGCCATGAGAGCCGTCACCATGGCGGTGAAAGAGATGGCCACAAGGGAAAAGAGGCTGTACCCCGCGTGGAAGGTCCAGAGCCGGCCAAAGAAAAACCAGGAGATGCCATAGGAGACCCCAAGGCTTAAAAGGATGCCGAAAAGGGCCGCCGCAGTTCCCAGAATCCCGAACTCAAATAAAATGATTCGCCGGATGTCGGCAAACCCGGCTCCCAGCACCTTTAACAGGTTGATCTCCCAGGCACGGGTGCGGGTCTCATGGCGTACAATGGAATAAAGCACCACCAGACCGGCCAGTATGGCCAGCCAGGCCATGAAATTGACGGAAATGGTGAGTCTGTGACTGATGTCCATGAGCTGGGCCACGGTCTGGTTGACATCCAGCACGGAGATGTTGGGAAATTGCTGGATGATGGCATTTTGAAGGGGCATTTTCTTCGGTGCCGGCATCTGGGGAATGGATGCCAGAAAGGTCCGGGGGGCATTCTCTATCACCCCCTTCTGGAACAGAATGAAAAAATTGGGCTGAAAGCTGTTCCAGCGCACTTTGCGAAGGTTCACCACCCGTCCCTCCAGGGGAATGCCCTGGATATCAAAGCCCATGACATCGCCGATTTTAAGGTTAAACCGCTGGGCAAATCTCTCCTCCAGGGAAACCTCAAAGGGCAAATTGGTCTCAAAGTTCCAGGGGGTGCTGTTCAGGGCAGGTCCCCTGATGATGGCTTCCGAGGCATCCAGTTTTTCCCGCCAGGAAAAGGTAAAGCTTCTTCGCCGAAATCGTCCCCGGGGGCCGGTCTCCTTTTCCTTCTTGCCTTGCAATCTGCTGAACAGGGTGGCTTTTTCCTTATCCATCCGTTCATAGAACCCCTCACCGTTCACCGTATTGATCCGGCCCTGCACCAGGGGAGAGGCATTGGTGAGTTCAAGCTGTCTTGCACCCAGGAGTTTTTTCAATGGAGAGAGCTGTTCCGGTTGAATATCAAACAGAAAAAAACCGGGAATCGTAAGCCCTTGGGGTTGGCTGATTTCATCCTGGATGCCGTTTTTTATCTGGGGAATGACATTGATAAGAAAGGCGCCCATGGCAATGGTGACAAAGCATGACACCGATGCGTGTTTGTGGCGAAAAATGTTTCTCAGGGCAATTTTAAGAATGACCCGGGGGGTGTGGGAACCTCGTTTTACCAGGATTAGCAGGCCCCGGCCGATGAGGGCCATCATACCAAACACAGCGATAAATCCCACCAGAAAAAAGGTTCCCCGTTCAACGGACCGGGTCTGGGCCATGGCAAGGCCCCAAAAGGCGATGCCGCCTGGAATAAAACTGATCCACTGGCGCCATGTTTGTCCATTGGGAAATTTTAAAGAGCCCCACACCCATGGGATCTTGGTACGGGGGGGCTGGGAGGGGGTGAGCCCCTGGAGCAGCACCACGGGTTTGAGGTCGTGAATGCGCACAAACACGGGCAGACAGAAAATGAGGCTGCCAAGGGTTCCCAGAAAAACGGCCAGCCCCAGGCTGCCGGGATTGACGACGGTCTTGAAGCCCGGGGGCACAACCCCCTTCATGACCTCGGGGAACAACGGCAGCACAACAAAGGAGAGGAGCACGGACACCAGTGTGGCACCCAGTCCCAGCATCATCACCTGGCACAAAAGCAGCCGATAGGTCTGCAGACGACCGGCACCAAGGCTCATGAGAATGGCGATTTCCTTGAGGTGCTCATTGAGATATCCCCGGAACAGATAGGCGGTGCCGATACCGGCAAGGAACAGTGCCACAATGGCCACAAGTCCCAGATAGCCGGTGAAATAGCCGAATACGCGTCCCAGATTTTGGTTCACATCTTCACTGTTGTAGACATTGATTTGGGGGTCGCCGTCAAAAAGGGTTGACAGTTCATTGCGCAAGATTTTTGTTGTTTCTCCGATGTCTGCACCGGGGGGAAGCCGATAGTATCGGGCATAGCTGATGCGGCTGCCAAATCCCATGAGTCCTGTCTCCTTCAATCGGGAAATACCGATGTGGATCACCGGGGCCAGTTCCAGGGATGTCACAGCCCCGGTGGGTGTGGCCGTGACAATGGCACCGGCCCTGAATTTCAGGGTGCCGATGCCAAGGGAATCGCCTTTTTTCACGTTAAGCACCAGGGCCAGATCCCGGCTGATCCAGGCCGTGGGTGCAGGGCCGTTGAGGCTCGGTGGGGCGGCAACAGCGGGCAGGGCGGGATGTTGCGACGGGGGAAGACCCTTTTCAAACAGGATGCGCCCATACAGGGGGAAGTTGTCGTCAATGGCCACGATGCGGGCCAGCCGGGAGATACCGTTGCCCGACACCATGCTGAAAAAGGTGATTTGACGGGAGGTTTGCCGGTCAGGCCCCAGGACTTTATGGATAATATTTTTCTCTTTACGGTTCAGGGGCCTTGCGGAGTACACGGCCAGATCCGCCGTTAAGATCTCCTTGAGATTGTTTTTCAGGTGGGCCTCTATGGAGTAGTTAAAGGCGTTGAGGGCAATGAATCCCACCAGTCCAATGGAGAGATTGAGGATAAAAAACAGGGAGAATTTGGGATTTCGTAATAGCTCTTTTCCGGCCAGGCGCATCCAGAGGTTCATTGAAGTTGCCCCTTTATGAGTTCAAGGCACCGTTGACATCGCCTGGCCAGGGTCATGTTATGGGTCACCACAATAAGGGTCATGCCTGAAGATGCCACCAGATCAAAAAGCAAATCCGCCACCTGTTCTCCGGTGCCGGTGTCCAGATTGCCCGTGGGTTCATCCGCCAAAAGCAGGGCCGGTTTCACCACCAGTGCCCGGGCAATGGCCACCCGCTGGCATTCTCCCCCACTCATCTGGGAGGGCAGGTGATCTTTTCGCTGGGTCAATCCCACCTGCGCCAGTACCTGCCGGGTGCGATCCCGGATCTCTTCCCTTTGGTACTTTAAGATCTCCAGGGGCAGCATGATGTTCTCCGTGGCAGTGAGGTGGGGCATCAGGTGGAACTGCTGGAAAATGATGCCGATGTGTTCCGCCCGGAACCGGGCCAACCGGTCTTCGTTCATGTGGCTTAAGTCCTGGTCTTTTAGAATAATGGCACCGGTGTCCGGGCTGTCAAGTCCTGCCAGCAATGCCATAAGGGTGCTTTTGCCGCTGCCGGACTGGCCGGTGACGGCAACGGTTTCGCCCCCGTAAATTTCAAAACCGGTGTTAAAGAGGACCGTGAGGGGCGAGGCATCTGCCTGGGGATAGGACTTTTTCAGATGGGAGACCTTAAGAATCGGTGTGGCTGTCATGGGTATACTCTGATCTCTTTTTCAGTGAGTTAATAATTTTGGGGTCTGGTGTTGTTGTATCAATTTCAAAGAGACTATAGAAGACTAATTTCCGGCTTTAAGGGCATTGAGAATATAGGGAAGCACATTGGCGGCAATGATCTTGTGGCCTTGGGCTGTGGGATGGATGCCGTCCACTTGATTGTATTGACTGAGCCCTGCCACATCCTTTAACAGAAAGGGCATCAGAACAATGGAATGTTTTGCGGCAAGGGCCGGAAACACCTCCCTGAATTGCCGGGTGTAGTCCGGTCCGTAATTGGGGGGGATCTCCATGCCGGCAAGGATAACCACCATGCCCCAGCTAATGGCCATCTCAATGGTATCGTTCAGGTGTGCCTCCATGGCGGTGAGGGAGAGCCCCCGGAGCCCATCATTGGCCCCCAGGGCCAGGAACAGGATGTGGGGCCTGGCCCGTTTATACCATTTGAGCCGGGAGAGGGCGCTGGCCGTTGTGGAGCCGCTGATACCGGCGTTGATGAGCTTAACATCGTGGTACCCCCCGGCTGCAAGCAGGGGCGTGAGCAGGGAGGGGTATGCCTCCTCCTGTTCAACTCCGTACCCGGCGGTGAGAGAGTCTCCCAGGAATAAGATGGTGGTTTCCGCCTTCAGGGGTGTCGTCATGGCCGTGATGGTTATAAAAAGGAGCATTGTCATCCATGCAAACCGTTTCAGGCCGGCAGGGCAATATTTGTCTGTTTTGGATGGGGATGATACCATGTCCATTTTTGTCGACCTCATTGTCATGATATTTTTTTCTCGATTTTATGAAAAGAAGTTGCCTTTTTTACCGGTTTTGTCTGTTTGTTAACACATGTTCTGCCGGATGACAAGATAACGGTTATGCCGATCTCTTTTGAGCGATGCGGGGCGGTTGATTTGGGACCAGGCCCGAATATCTGCTTTCCCAACAAAAGAAAATGAGATATCCTCCTGGCAAAAGTACAATGACGCAAGCCGCTCCCTACCTGATAAGTCAACTCCGAAAGTTGAGTTATAAATCATTGTTGGGAGTTGGAGGTTGGTGTGAAGAAAAAATTTGATTGTTGAGGGCTGACCCCTGAAAAGAGTTTTGAAATGAAAATAAAAATGAGTGATGCCGGTCTAAATCCCACACGGACCATAAAGGTGATGGACCACACGGGGAAGATTCAGGAGGTCGGTGTTGCCAGTGAGCATCCATTGACTATAAAGGTGGATGGGCAGGAAATCGTCACATTGATGACCATTGGCACCAATCCGGAAGAGTTGGCCCTGGGGTATCTGAGAAACCAGAAGCTCATGGAGGATCTTGACGACATCGCCGAGGTGACAGTGGACTGGACCCATGAGACGGCAGAGATTAAGACCACCGGACAGAAGGCCCCCCTGAACATTGAAAGTAAATTATCCACGCGGATTGTCACCAGCGGGTGTGGTCAGGGGACCCTTTTCAGTTGCAGCCTGGACAAACTCTATGAGCTGGATTTGCCCCAGGTGAAGGTGTTGCAAAGTGATGTATACAAACTTCTAAAGGGGCTGGCCAGGAAAAATGAGATATATCGTCAGGCAGGGTCTGTCCATGCCTGTGCCCTTTGTCAAAAAGAGGTGGTGTTGATTTTCATTGAAGAGGTGGGACGTCACAATGCAACGGATGCCATCTCCGGCAGAATGTGGATCAACAACATTTCAGGTCATGACAAGATGCTCTACACCACCGGTCGTGTCACATCGGAAATTGTAATCAAGGCGGCCCAGATGGGAATTCCGGTGTTGATCTCCAGGTCCGGAGTGACCCACATGGCCCTGGAATTGGCCCAGGATTTGAAAATGACCATCATTGGCCGGGCCAAGCAGTCGCGTTTTCTGGTCTATCATGGCCATGAAAATGTGGTGCTGGATCAATTGCTGGAAGAAGATTAACAAAATATTGTGTTTGGCATGCGGACATGTTAAACAGCCTTTTGAACAACGGAGGGTGGATCGGATGTGATCACATGGACTCTAAATCCATGCAGCCGGGTGCGACTCCCGGGCTCTCCGCCACCGGTACTTCTACGGAATTCTCATAATACCTAAAAACACCAGTAAAAACAATCTCTTCCAAAAAGTTAAAGCCTCATGAAGTGTCACTAAAACTATTGACAGCCAGTGCTGACGCATGAAGATTTATAATCAATGATATCAGTGGTGCCGCCCGACATCCAAAATTGTTTTGTCGCAAAATAAAAATAGACACGACTTCGGCCTTTAGAAAAAAATAGCCGCCACGTGTGGTTATCCAGCGAACCTCTGAGCAAATTCAATCTTCACGAACGGTGCAACCTGGCCGCCCGTTCCCGTTGGTGCATCGAAAGCGGAATTCTCGTTGAAAAGCATCATGGATATGCGTATGAGCACTGTTTCTCGTATGATTGGAACGTCATGAAAGGATACCATGGCCTGATCGCCTGGGCCATGTGTTCAACATTTTGGTCCGATACTCAGAACGACTTGCCAAGATTGTCAAAGATACCGGCGCGCGAGGCCTGATCAGTTTCATCCGGAATACCATGACCGGTCCCTGGTTGGACTACCCGTGGCTGAAAGAGCGCCTGGCCTCCCCTTTCAACTTCGACTGGTGTAACGGCAACCATGGAAAGGTAAGCAAAACAATCTCCCGAACCTGGGAGGAGGGAGAGCTGTGCCCGGACTGAAGGGAATCCCTCAATTAAGGTCGTGTAGAGTGTTTGAGAAAGCCGTGTTGAGCGTCTGAGGGATGCCTTTTGGAATTAAAAACGACCGGACACTCTCCCAAGGGAGGTGCGGGGTCTCCTCAGCTGACCTTATTTTTAATTCATGCGTCAGCACTGCCAGTATAAGGATTTATTTGCATAGTTCTCCTAAATGCGTTATATTTTTAACGTTTCTTATTATTGTACATTATAGGTAATGGACCATTTTATAAATTTCTTATATCAGATAGAGATAATAAAACTTGGAAGATCAATGAAAAAAGACCAATCAATTGCCGCTTTCAGTGAATATTCAAATGAGATTCAATATATCTTGAACAGCGCTATTCACAAAAATTCAGCAATACCTCGGTCTCATGTAAAAAGCATATTGAATGGGAAAACAACTAGTGAATTAAAGAGGCTTGTCTCCCTTAAATACAGAAAAGATAATGGAATTTTTTTCACAGGACCACAACTATCTAAAAAAGTAGCAAACAAACTCAAACACATCCTAACCGATGGCACCATGGTAATTGATCCTGCTTGTGGTGCTGGTAATTTGTTACTTTTTTGTCTTGATCATCTGCCTAAAAAAGATACTTTGATAGAAACATTAGAGTATTGGTCTAAAATTATATATGGGTATGATTTATATGAAGAATTTATCATAACCGCAAAATTACGTTTTATTCTCCATGCCATGCGTTTTTTCCCTAATGATAAAATACCAGATATTGAACTAAAAAAATATTTTTATAACATTAAAGTAAAAGATAGCTTAGCTACAAACAAATTAAATAACAAACAAGCCTGTGTTGTTGTTAACCCTCCATTTGGATATACAAAGTCCATAAAAAAATGTAGTTGGGCCTCTGGTCAAATTCAGGTGGCAGGCATTTTTATGGAAAAAATTATTAATAATGCACCAGAAGGTCAACACATTGTATCAATTTTGCCAGATGTATTAAAAAGTGGTAGTAGATATAAAAAGTGGAGAGACTTTATTTCTAATAATGTAAGCTATTTAGATATTGAAACATGTGGTAGATTTGACAATGAGACTGATGTTGATGTTTTTATTTTGCATATTATCAAATCATTATCTCCAGCTGGACTCTCTTTTGATAAAAAAAGAAAGTGTACAAATACGATATCAAATTATTTTAATATTTGTAAGGGTAACAACTCAAGATATTAGCTGGTTTTTGGATTTATTTAATAATCGTCAGTTAGAATTGAATCCAACTTATCAAAGGCGTAGCGTCTGGCCCCCCAAAGATAGAAAATTTTTTTTAGATACAATATTTAGAGGCTTTCCTAGCCCATCAATATTTTTACACAAAAGCATTGATGATAAAGGACGAAATTTATATCATGTGGTTGATGGAAAGCAACGTTTGGAGACAATCCTTAATTTTATTAAAAACAAAATAGCCATAGATAAGAATTATGGTGATATTCGTTTAGATAATAAAAAATGGAGCCATCTGCAATCTGACGCAGACATAGATCTCAGAAGAAAATTTTGGGACTATGTGATACCTGTGGAGTTTATCAATGTTGAAGAGTCAGGAACATATGTTAATGAGGTATTCGACAGACTAAATCGAAACTCCAGAAAATTAGTAGAACAAGAATTGAGACATGCAAAGTACGACGGATGGTTCATTTCTTTTGTTGAAAATGAATCTGAAAGCAAAGAGTGGAAAGACCTGAAAGTCTGTACAACAGCTAGAGCAAAGCGAATGAAAGATGTTCAGTTTATTTCAGAACTATTAATAATAATATTAATGAACGATGTTTGTGGGTTTGATCAGACCAACATAGATTATCATTATGCAATGTATGATGATCCGTTTGATGATGATTTTCAATATGAGTTTGATGAAGAAAATATTAGGTTTCTTTTTGATAAAACAAAAAGCTATCTGCTTGAATGTGAAAAGGCGGGAGAAATTATAACAACATATGCTAAGGATTTTAAAAATTTTTATAGTTTGTGGGCCGTTACTATTCTAAATATAGACAGGTTATTGCCTGTTGAAGATTTCATATCAATCTATTCAAAATTTATGACAAAAGTTGGAAAATTTAAAGACCCAGCCTTCATTGAAGAGTACATAAGTGGTCCGTCTCCTAATTTACAAAATAATTTTAGATACTTTAATGCAAATGTCGGAGCAAATACAGAGGAACCACAACGAAAGACCCGTCATGCCATTCTTTTAAACATCATCTTTGGGGACGATATGCAACATGAAGATCCCACAATCGATTAGGAGCATATACCAAGACCTTGAATATTCTTACTCGAAATTAAAGAAACTAATAGACGATGAGTTCAAGAATACCCTTCCCCAAGAGTGGCATTACATAAGTCGGTTGAAGAAAGATGAAAGCTTTACATTGAAAGTCGAATCAGGAAGGTATAAAACTATTGATGCTTTTGATGACCTCCGTATGTATATGAAATGGAAAGACAAAATAGGTAGTAGACCTACTGGATTAGATGGACTTCTTTTTGAGGTGCAGATAAAAACCTTTCTACAGCATGCTTGGGCAATAGCTACACATGACTTAATATACAAATCGGATGAAAAAAATTGGGCAAAAGAAAGGATCGCCTACCAAGTTAAAGCAATGCTGGAACATGCTGAAGTCTCTATTAACGAAGCAGATCAATTATCCAAATCCTCCTCAATAAAAAAATCAAACCCTGAAACAAAAAAAATCAAACAGATAATCAAAGTCTTAAAAGAAATGTGGCCTGCTGCAGCATTACCTCAAAACCTAAAACTATTAGCAATAAATTTAAAAGCAATTTTAAAAGAGCTTAACTTAACGTCTCAAGATTTAAGAGCGATTTTAAAAAAAGAGACTGAGGAAAATTTGGGAGTTAAAGCACTTAATTTATCTCCCTTTGGAATTGTCATCCAAGCTTTGTTTAACCAGCAAAGGGATAAAATGTGTATGTTACTATCTTCAGAACACAACCGGATTTCTGTTTTTATCCATCAAGAGGTTAATATCCCAAGTGAGTTAGATCTCTCAAAATTTAATAATAATGTTAGCTATACTTAGGATGGGTTTCGATAATAGAATAATTTACTTCAAACAAGGTGCGTTTAACCAGGAGATATGTAATGGGTTTTGATGAAATTTTCAATATGAGAATGAATCATGAATAATATATTTTTCAACTCATTGACCATAAAAAACCTTCTTTCTTTTGGGTCAGATGCAGAGGAGATTCCATTAAAATCATTGAACGTGATCATTGGCCCCAATGGTTCCGGAAAATCTAACCTAATCGAAATTATAAGTCTTTTTCAATCTCTATCAAAAGATTTAAAGCTTCCCATCAGAAAAGGTGGTGGAATTAATGATTGGTTGTGGAAAGGGGCGCAAGACCCAACGGCCTCAATTAAGGCGGATATAGAATCTCCCCTTGTGCGCAATGACATGTTTCTAAGGCACTTCATATCCTTTACTGCAGTTAATCAACGATTTGAACTTATTGATGAAAGTATTGAAAATTCCAAACCAAATCCAGGAGAGGACGCACCCTATTTTTATTATCGCTATGAAAACAACCATCCGGTACTCAATGTTAAAGATGGCAGACGTGAGTTAAGTAGAGAAACAGTTGATCCTGAACAATCCATCCTTTCCCAACGCAAAGACCCGGACCAATACCCGGAATTGACATGGCTGGGAGAAGAATTCAGCCGTATAAGAATGTACAGGGAATGGAGCTTTGGCCGGTATGCCCCCCTGAGGCAGCCCCAGGAAACAGACGCGCCCAATGATTACCTGGAAGAAAATTGCAGAAATCTTGGACTTGTTTTAAACAGCATAAAAAAAACACCCAAAATAAAGCGCAGAATCATTGAATTGCTGGGTGATTTTTATGAAGGAATTGATGACTTTGATGTGATGATTGAAGGGGGCAGTGTTCAGCTTTTCTTAACGGAAGGGGATTTACCAATTCCGGCAACAAGGTTGTCCGACGGCACACTTCGTTATCTCTGCCTGCTGGCCATTTTGTGTCATCCAAAGCCGCCACCTCTAATTTGTATTGAAGAACCTGAACTGGGCATTCATACAGATATTATTCCGGTATTGGCAGAACTATTAATAGACGCTGCGACACGGAGCCAGTTGATCGTTACCACCCATTCCGAGACTTTGGTCGATGCCCTTTCGGATACGCCGGATTCTGTCCTCGTATGCGAAAAGAAACAAGGCTGCACTAAATTAAGACGTCTGGAAACGGATAATCTAAAAGAGTGGCTGGAAAAATATTCTTTGGGTGAATTGTGGCGGAAAGGAGAAATAGGAGGGAACCGCTGGTAGCCATGAACATGGTAAAAATTTTATATGAAAGTCTCACCAATATACTGAAATCAAAGGACTTTCGTTTTTCGTTGTGGCAGGTTTTTCTGCCATGTATGTTATATTGAAGGCGGTGGAGATCAAAACAGGTTAAAGAGTGAATGCAGGCGGGCGTTTAGTAAATTTTTTGAAAAAGCGGGTTTAAAAGGATGTATGCCCAGAGTAGTTGCCTGCGGTAGCCGACAGAATGCCTATGATGATTTCTGCATCGCTGTCAAAAAGGCGGGTAAAAATGAAATCCCATTTTTGTTGGTGGATTCCGAAAGCAAGGTTTCAAGAAAGAATATGCATGACCCATGGGAACATTTAAAAAATAGTGACCACTGGGAGCAACCCAAACCAGCTTCTGGCAGACAGGCCCATTTAATGGTACAGATGATGGAAGCCTGGTTCATGGCAGACAAAAAAAATCTCAATGAATTTTATGGTAGGGCTTCAATGAGAGTGCACTACCTAAACAAGTTGATATTGAGGCAATACCCAAAAGTGATTTAATTTCAGGTCTTGAAAAAGCATCGCAAAAAACCACTAATGGTAAATACGGAAAAGGTGCTCACTCTTTTAAAATTTTGGAAAAGATAGATGCGGAACTTGTTATTAATGCCTCTGCCTGGGTAGAAAGACTGATACAAGAATTAAAATCTATACTCTCTTCTTAATTCAAATGACAGTGTTCGATGGCCCCAAGATCGCTCAGCAAAAAAGTTTCAAGATAAAAACCATAGTGAAATCAACTGTTTTTTTGACCTTTCTCAGCTGTCAAACACCAACGAAAACCATTGACAGCAAAGAAAATTGACGGTGCTTTTGACGGTATTTTTAAACCTCAAAAAAAAAGTACCGTCACATGCCACTAACAGACACCGCCATACGCAATGCAATGCCAATGGAAAAAGAGGTAGGCACCCTTGTATATGAATCAGGCAAGAATTCAAAAAACTGCCACCATTGAAGTAAACAATGAACCATCCCTTTACCGTTAAAGGAGATAAAACAATGATCAATGTAATCGCGTCCATACGTATCAAAGAAGGCCGGATTCCGGAATTTATTGAAATTTTTAAAGCCAATGTTCCCCAGGTTCTTCAGGAAAATGGCTGCAGAGAGTATCTCCCAACCATGGACACTGCTTCCGGCCTTCCTCCCCAGGAGTTGGATGAAAATGTTGTAACCATTATAGAAAAATGGGAAACCCTGGCGGATCTGCAGGCTCATCTGAAGGCACCTCACATGCTGGCATATCAAAAAAAAGTTAAAGATCTTGTCGTGGGGTTGTCCCTTAAGGTGCTGAAGGAGGTCTGAATGAATTCCAGGTGGGGTAAGAGCCTGCTTTTGCTGAATTGATTCTGGTTCGAAAGGCGGGGTGGTTTTTGAAATTTTCTTTTGTTTTCAATATGTTATTTTGAATTGAATTTGGTCTGTGTGCATAAGTTTTTGTTTTTAAAGGCTTTTGCTGTCCTGCTTGATGCGTTTGTGGTTCAAGCCACTTCATGGCAAGGCACTTTCTGATATTTTTCGGAAAAGATTTTTGTCTGTAACTTAATGGTATGGGCATTTTCAATTTTATAACTATAAATTGTGCCGAGCAAAAGCCCGCCCGCAGAGCACTAACTTCATGGTCAAGCTTTTGGAACTGATTCTCCGGAGAAAGGAGGCAGCGGAGAGCTGGGTCAGGCTTGTGTCATTGGCATCGTGTGGATCAATTGCGCCACCATCCCCCCGGGATGACCGGTATTGTGATCAAGGACGGAAAAAGATTTGTCCTTGAAAATTAAGGGTAATCAGCGTATATGGGTTTTTCAAAAAACAGGCAACGCTTTGTTTCTGGAAGGAGATTGTGAAAAATGACAACTGAGAGGCAGCCCAAGGCGGTTAAGAAACGGTTTTACAGGAAGCGGGTACCGCTCTTTAGTCTGATCAACAAGATCAAGCTGTGGCCTTCTCGAACCGGTCAACTTCATGGTATTCGTTCCGTGGCCATTACAGGGGATATCGCCCGTGTCACCACTCATTGCAACAAGGAATTCCTGATCAATAACTCTCTGAACAGCAGAGCGGCACGCTGGCTGCGCAATAAATGGTTCAGCAGGGTTTGCCCCAAGTGTGGCGTACCTGACTGGAAGCTTGAAAAATATTCTTCAACCCTGTTTAGACGGCACCAAGGCTCCATGCTAATGAAGGAAAAAGATATTTCTTGAGCCTGTAGTAAGGCAATGATCAAGTGTTTAGGGCTGATTCCCGGGAGAACGGGGGCAGGCTTATGTTATTGACATTTTTTTTTATATGAAAAGGCAGCCTTCAAGGCAACCTCAGCAGAGCCGCCCCCCCGATGGGCAATAGGAACCGGACAATTGAGCTGTCTACAGTTCCGGTCCGGGCCCATTGCCCGTCGGGGGGGCGGCGGTATAATACCATTTTCTATATTTGTTGTGTCCGGCAGGACATGCCCGTTATATGAAACTTCGTTCAATACTCTGTAATGATTGGAGTTTCAATCTTCGTTGCGGCAGGCTGTCCTGTCATGTAGGTTGTTAAAAAAATTTTATATTTATATCCGATAATTTTTCAATTTATTGGAAAAAAATTAAATTTTTTTTACGGATTGTCATGGTGAGACTCTGGTGACGGTGGAAGCGTCTGTTCATTGATCTCTCCTGAATCCAATACCTTCATAATATTTTTCAGATTTTCAACCCTCCTTTTACCCTCCTGTGTGATGAAAAAAATGTTTGGCACAGAGCATGCATGTTTTCGTAGAAAATATTTTATATTTTAACCGTTGAGAAAAATCCAACAGAGGACACCAGCGTCGGGGTACCTCGAAAAAACAGATTTAAGGAGAGAGAAATGGCAGATTTTAATGCAATAATAGAAGCACTGGTAGCCTGTGACACCGATAAAGTGACCCAGCTGGTAAACGCCGCAATTGCAGAGAACGTCCCCGCTACAGACATTTTGAACAAAGGCCTCATTGCCGGTATGGACCTTGTTGGCGAGAAGATGGAAAACGGAGATATGTTCATCCCCGAAGTATTGATGGCTGCCCAGGCCATGGGCAGTTGCGTGGCAACCCTTAAACCCCTTCTGGGAGAAGGTGAAGGTGCTGAAGGTGCCAGCGTCATCATCGGTACTGTTAAAGGCGATCTCCATGACATTGGAAAGAACCTGGTGGGCATGATGATGGAGAGTGCCGGTATGACCGTACATAACCTGGGGGTGGATATTTCCCCTGAAGATTTCGTGGCTGAAATTAAAAAGAAAAATGCCCAGATTGTCTGCCTTTCCGCCCTTTTGACCACCACTATGCCCATGATGAAGAAAACCGTGGACGCCATTGTGGAAAGCGGGCTTCGGGATAAGGTAAAGATCATGGTTGGTGGTGCCCCGGTAACCCAGGCATTCTGTGATGAGATCGGTGCCGATGGCTTTGCCCCGGATGCCGGTTCCGCTTCCAAAATGGCAAAATCATTTGCATAATTTAATAGTATAGAGATTTGTAATTTTTATTGCAATAGGTTGAGTCAGACAAAAGCCCGCCCGCAGGGCGCTAAGTTCAGGAGGTTATTTGATGTTTGAAGTAATTGGAGAAAGAATAAATACATCCAGAAAGCTGGTCCAGGCTGCTGTGGCAGAGCGGGATGCAGAATATATCATTAATGATGTTAAAAAACAGCAGGAAGCCGGTGCGAACTACATTGATGTCAATGCCGGTGCCCGTATCGGCCATGAAACCGAAGATATGAAATGGCTTTTAGATACCATTCAGCCCATTGCCACGGTACCCCTGGCACTGGACAGTCCTGACCCGGCCGTGCTTGAGATGGCCTTTCAGATGGTGGAAAAGACCCCCATGATCAACTCCATCAGTCTGGAGAAAGATCGGTTTGATGCCATGATGCCCTTTCTTGAAGGAAAAGAGTGCAAAGTCATTGCCCTTTGCATGGATGATAACGGAATGCCCGGCTCTGCCGATGAGATTTTGGGCCGGGCCACTACCCTGGTGGAAGAGTTGAATAAAATCGGTATTCCCACCAACGCCATCTACATTGATCCCCTGGTGCAGCCCATCAGTACCGACAGCAACAAAGGCAAGATGATTCTGAGCGCTGTTCGGGCCATCAAGGCCAAATACCCCGAGGTGCACATCACTGGTGGTCTGTCCAACATCTCCTACGGACTTCCCCAGCGAAAGATTATCAATCGGACCTTTGTGGCCCTGATGATGGATGCCGGTATGGATTCCGCCATCATCGATCCCCTGGATGCCAAGATCATGGCCACCATTAAGACCGCTGATATGCTTCTTGGGAATGATTCGTTCTGTGGAAATTATCTGAAAGGCGTTCGCTCCGGTGCCATCGAGAGTTGATAAAATTGATTTTCAGGCACCACTCTTTTCGGGGTGCCTGACTATTGAGTAAAAATTGTCATAGTCGTTGAAAATTATGGGTTAGAGGTTGTGGGGTTATAATCAGGCTTTTTCAGCAGGGAACTCTGGAAAAGCCTGATTTTTTTAGCCGGAAGGCATTATGGAGGAAGTCATGCAGACAGAGCCAACAGTTTTTTATTTGCCGGAACTTTTAGATTGTCTGGCAAGTGGCGGTAAGGCCGACAGAAATCAGATCAAAGCGTTGCTTGGCCTTTCCCATTCCGAAGATATTGAACGGCTCTTTAAGGCAGCCCGGGAAGTTCGTAAAACGCATTTTGGTGACAATGTTTTTCTGTATGGGTTCCTCTATTTCAGTACCTTTTGTCGAAATAATTGCCGATTTTGCCAGTACAGACAGGCCAACCATACCCTTCCGCGATATCGAAAAGATGAATCCGAGATTCTGGCCGCTGCAAGGGAGATGGCCGACACTGGTGTGCATCTCATTGATCTCACCATGGGCGAAGACCCGGAGCTGTTTGCCGATGGAGACAGGGGATTTCAACGACTTGCCCACATCTGCCGCCAGGTGCGGCAGGAGACCGGATTGCCGGTGATGATCTCCCCGGGGGTGATGCCGAAGCATGCCCTGAAGATGCTGGCAGAGGCCGGCGTTACCTGGTATGCCTGTTACCAGGAGACCCACACTAAAACACTTTACAGCCGTCTTCGCCCCGGACAGGACTTTGAAGAGCGCATGGAGGCAAAGCGCACGGCCCGGAAGCTGGGCATGCTCATTGAGGAGGGGCTCCTCACCGGAGTGGGTGAATCCCCGGACGATCTGGCCACCTCCATGGAGATGATGGCAGCGCTCAACGCCCATCAGGTCCGGGTCATGACCTTTGTTCCCCAGACAGACACCCCCATGGCAGATGTGTTTTCCAATGGGAACCTGAAAGAGCGCATTATCATTGCCGTCATGCGTCTTCTGTTTCCCCATCAATTGATTCCGGCATCCCTGGATGTGGATGGTCTGGATGGGCTGAAGGGGCGGCTGGATGCCGGGGCCAATGTCATCACCAGCATTGTTCCTCCCAAAAAGGGGCTTGCCGGTGTGGCCAACAACTCCCTTGACATTGAAGATGCCAGGCGCACCCATGACTCCATTCGTCCCATTCTGGAAACCTGTGGCTTGACCGTTGCCAAGGCCGGAGCCTATCGCTCCTGGATAGAAAAACAGATGGAGTGCCATGCCTTCATTCGGGAGATGCCTTCCAGGATGGAAGGATAGAAGTCGTTTTCTTCGTTGTGGCAGGTTTTTCTGCCATGTATGTTATATAAATTTGAAAAATACTCACCGTTTTACTCATGGCTTTGTATTTTTCGCAACAACAGTTCCGCCAGATCATGGACGGTTATATCGCTGTTGCACTCCTTTAGACCGTCCTGGAGCATGGTGATGCAATAGGGGTAGGCAGATGCCACCATATCGGCACCGGTGGCCGTGATCTCCTTTGCCCGGTTTACATTGATATAGCTGCCCAGGGTCTCCTCCATGAATATCCTTGCGCCCCCGGCACCGCAGCAGAAGCCTTTGTCTCTGCTGCGCGTCATTTCTACGGGCTCCTGCCCTTGATTCATCCGGGCGATGAGCTGTCTTGGTTCATCAAAGATGCCGTTCCATCGGCCAAGATAACAGGAGTCATGGTAGGTAATGGTGCCAAGTGCCCTGTCGTCCAGGATCAATCGGTTCTGCCGAACCAGTTCCAGCAGGAATTGGGAATGATGTACCACCGGAAAGTCGGCACCAAATCCGGGGTATTCGTTTTGCAATATGTTGTAGGTGTGGGGACAGGCCGTAAGTATGCGTTTGGGTTTACATTCATTAAGGGTCTCAACGTTCTGCATGATCATCATCTGGGCCAGGTATTCATTGCCTGCCCGCCGGGCCGTATCTCCGGTTCCCCACTCCTGTTCACCAAGAATGGCCACAAGGATCGGCAGGGCATTGCTCCTGGCATCTGCCGCATTCGGTACAGGCATAGAGATTTAACACATTGTACCAGTTGAGTTCGTTGATTTTACCAAGGCCGAAGCTTTCCGCATCTTCATCCTCAATGTCCGTCTTGATCATGGCCTTTTTCCGTTTCAAGGGTTTTAAAAAGACATTGGGTGCGGCCGCCAGCAGATGGAGGTGTTTGGAGCCGGGAATATAGATCAGAAATCCCAGAATGGTGATCATGTGTATAAAATAGAAGGTTTCAAACAGAAAGGTTACAGCAAACTGCATGCCAACGCACCCTGTAAATCGGGCACATTTAACAATTAAGTTGAAGCGGACATCAATCTTTGGAGTTTTTTTTGCTGTGTGGTAGCCGCTTAACTTAAGTGTTATCCGAAAATTCATTGTCATTGTCGGATTGGTTTTTTTAACTCGGCTTCGCATCGACCTTTTGCCCACAATAGAGATGCCCAGCTTGTCCATCACCACCGAATATGAAGGGGCAAGTCCCGAGGGCTATAGCCCATCGTCAGGCAGAAAAGGCCCTGGAAAATCTGGCTCAAATCCTTACGCTTTTATCTTGTTTAAGGTTAATATTTGTGCTAATAGTAACTATGACAATATGATTTAAATGTATAACTCAACTTTCGGTGTTGATTGATTCATGAGGGGTCAGGCTTGCATTCTGGCCCTTTTCACCCTTTGAAATAACCGCCACGGGCGGACCGGGATTTGGGACCCGGGTTCGCCCACAACGAATCATGAAAGTAATGTTAGGCATTCCTATAATTCCAGTATATTGGTGAGACTTTCATATAGAAAAATAATGAGGGAACCGGTGATTCGCTCAATTCCATAATTGTCAAGAGACCTAAAACAAGGAGGAAGAAACATGAAAAGAATAATAGTGATGGTAGTGATGGTGGGACTTTTAAGTTTGGCACTACTTTGTACCCCCGCTGTCGGGCAATCTGAAATGTCGGTGATTTCTGGAACTCAGGAATTGTTGATCAAGCAGGATCTGCTGATCAAGAGTGAAGTGGAGACCGCGGTCAGCATGCTCCAGGCAATTTATGCCAAGTATCAACAGGGCGAAATGCCCATGGATAAGGCAAGGCAACTGGGCGCTGATCTTCTTCGGGAACTCAGATATGGTACCGAAGGATATTTCTGGGCAGATACCACGGAAGGCGTCAATGTGGTTCTCTACGGCCGAAAGGATGTGGAGGGGAGAAACCGCTTGGAAGATCAGGACCCAGACGGCAAATATTTCATTAAGGCCTTTCTTGAAAAGGCGAAGGCCGGTGGCGGATATATCGCCTACCAGTTTTCCAAAAAGGGAGAGCTCATCCCCCAGCCCAAGAGATCATATGTGCTTCCGTTTGAGCCATTCGGGTGGGTCATCGGCAGTGGATATTACTTTTCCCTTGCCCCAGACAAGAAGAGGGACTTGGCGCTTTCAACGGCTTTGGGTCAAGTCACCCTGTTTGCGGAATTAACCGACATGGAGAGGGATGCGCTGAAAACCGCAGCCACGCTGCGGCAAGCCAAAGCGGGAGAGCACATTATTGAGCAGGGAAAGACCTATGACAGGATGTGCATCATTCTGAACGGCCAGGCAGAGGTTCGGGTAGACGGAAAGCACATTGTCACACTCTCCGGGGAGTCACTGGTCGGCGAGATTGAGTTCCTGGATTCGAATCCGGCCAGTGCCGACGTGTTTCTTCTACAGGATACCGATTTGATTGAGTTAAACCATACCGCCCTCACCGGTCTTATGGAAAAACAACCCCGGCTGGGCTATGTGCTGATGCGTGAATTTGCCGAAATCGAAGCCCGACGTCTCCGCGCGGGCAACCCCAAGTAATGGTCATACCCCATCGGTTGATCAGAGACTCGGTAATTTTTGATCTTCGGTTTATCCACGGTAAAACTCAGAAAATACGGGATTGATAGATTGTGTGAGGAACGAACCACAATCTTATCCATTGGTTGGACAAGCGGGGAAGGACGTATGGATTTTTGAAAAAGGGATTCCTTTAGCCCTAAAACAAGCGTGTCTGCAAACGTGAGATCGTGAGGTGGTTTGCCAACATACGATCAGTTTCTTTTGATACAAAATTAAGAGTTTTTACTTTTTTCATCGCCTGCGATGGGCCCGTCCGCCGCTATGCTTAATGTAACATGGCGCTGCACCTGAATGCGAGAACGGGAGCGGCTAACCCGTAAGTCACTGGCGTGGACACCGCACACAGATCAACCAGACTACGTCTGCTTGATCTGTGCACGGTGCCGGTCAGCACCGCGATTATGTAGACATTGAAAATTTACAAAGCCATGGACACTATCAGATAAATGATATCATCGTTTCCGATATATCAATGGCTTCCAGGGCGTTGATGTCCACCTGTCAGGTGCCGCTCTTTTTCACCGGTGGCTGCGATTCCTACAAATTTCAGAAAGTGGTGTCTATGATCTTGTCGGTGTTCAGGGGCATATCATCTCCTGCAGCGGCGGTTTATGGGAACCAAGCCCGGATGCGGATGGTCAGTTCCCTGATAACCTTGTTCTGCTGGTGCTGCCAAGGGATTCCAGATAAGTCTCCAATGCCTTAATACCGGTGAGCTGGTGGGTGGTCCTGGGCAGGCAGAGGTGGGAAGGGGATTTAAATGAGAGGGGAAGGGCCGGTGGTGATGCCGTGCCGCCGCACTGGTTCCAGATAATGCCTGAAAGGGCAATGCCTGCAGATTCAAGATTCCTGTATATTCGTTCCGTCTCGGACAGGGCCAGAGGATTGGGGTTGAGCACCACCTTTATGGCCACCTGTTCCTGATCCTGGAATCGTTTTTCCAGCAGCTCGTAGCCCGCCTTCATCTCTTTTATCTTTTTTAAAATTTTGTCCCGCTCATAGGCCTTTCCCGCCAGTTTTACGCGATTGATAATCTCTTTTTTCCGATTGATCTCTTCCCGAAGCTCCTGGAGTTGGTTTATCCAGCGATGGGAAAGGGCGGGCAGGTTGAAAAACTTCACGGACAGGGCCGTGGGAGGCATGTCAAAGATGATAAGATCCAGATGATTACATGTCTCTAATATCTGTTCAAACGCCATGATCAGGGCGTGCTCTTCAAGGCCGGGGGAAAATTTTAAGATGTCAAAGTGCTTTTCCAGATTAAAGGCCGTGAGATAGGCATAGTTTCTTTTCAGGGCACGCTGGGTCTCTTTGAGATAACCTTGGATCATCTGCTCCTGATCAATCTCTCCGGCAAACAGGTCAGGGGCAATCTCCTTGGGGGTGTGGCCCAGTCGGGTTTCGAAAATATCGGAGAGATTATGGGCCGCATCCATGGACATCACCAGGGTTTTTTTGCCTTCCATGGCGGCGGCAAGGCCTGCCAGTGCCGATACCGTGGATTTCCCTGTGCCTCCCTTACCCATATAAAATACGATGTCAGGTTGTTTCATGGGGGATACTTGATCTCCTGTATGGCTGGCGGTAAAAGGATGGCTCAAGCGGCTCCTAAGCCGTTTGATTGGTGGCTGTCCGGTCTCGGTTAAGTGCTTATTGGCCATGAGTGACCTGGTCGTAATTCAGTCGGGGGATTACGACACATCAAAAATGGAAAAAAGATGGGAGAGGGGTTCGTTGGCCGTGTCGATTTTGTCCATCATGAGCATCAATTCCCTTTCCATCAGGGGCAGCAATGCAAGGGAGATCTGCATGGGAGGGGAGGGGATGCCCACAAACGCTCCCTGAACCAGCAGGGCAAAGACGTGTTCCAGCTCTTCCAGCTCCGGCTCCAGCACCTGAACGGCCTTGTGCCTTGCCACTGTGTCCGCACTTTTCCACAGCGACACCAGACGGTTTTTAATCTTTCCGGGGAGGGAGATTATCTGTTTCCCTTTCATATCGGGCTCTGAATATTCGTTTGTCAAATTCAATTCTCCTTTGGGAGGGGTAGTAATAGTAAACGGCATAAAACGCCATGAGAAGGGTGGCGGAAACATAAAACTTTTGAAGTTCCAGAATAAGGGCGGCTACTGCCAGATAGGGGGTTATCATGGCGCTGAAGAGCAGTTGCTTCTGAAATCGGAAAAAAGAGACTGTACTTACCTTGTCTTTTTGGGCTGCTTTCCTGGCAAACAGGGTTCGCAACAGGATGGGAAGGACCAGTGCCGTCAGCACCGCTGCTACAAAGAAGATGGGAGAGAAATAAATGGGCACTTTTATTAAAGGGGAGAGAGGAATGGAAAATCCCTCCTGAATAATGCCCATGACTCCCACACATAATGCCACGGGCACCAAGGCGGTCAGATATATTTTTTTCAATGATGCGATCACAGAACTCACTTTTATCCGGACATTTTTTTTATAAGAAAGTGTAGGCAAACCTAATATTCTTTCAATCTTCGTTGTGGGCGAACCCGGGTCCCAAATCCCGGTCCGCCCGTGGCGGTTATCGGGTTAAACCGGCGTCTCTTCAGGCCGTTTCACTTCGCCGTCAATGCTGAAAAATCGAATAACCCCTTCAATGGCGATCCAGACGGCAATGACCAGGACGAGCAGATTAACCGCCTGCAGCAGCATGTTGTGCTGGGTTCCGAAATTGGTCTGGTTAACGATGAGTGCCCAGACGGTCATAAATATCATGAACACCGCCGGAATGCCGGCGATCATCCATTTCGATCCGCCCTTTTCCTTAAGGTAAACGGTGATGATAATCAGGGCCAGAGCCGCCAGGGTCTGATTCACCGCACCGAACAGGGGCCATAACTTCAATGCACCATTTCCACCGGCACCCGATGCAAAGGCAAGTCCCAGGGCGGAAAGCACGGCAATGGAGGTGGCCATATACTTACCGGTGAGAAAATCCATTTTAAAATTACCAAAAAGTTCGGCAACGATGTAACGCTGGATGCGGGTGGCGGTGTCCAGGGTGGTGCCGGCAAAGGAGGCCACAAACACGCCCATGATCACAATGGCGAAGTTCATGGGGATACCGGCGGCCTCAATCATGTTGGCGGCACCGTTGACAAAGGCTCCCACCTTGGAGCCCAGTCCGGCGGCGGCGGCCCAGGAGGAGTAATGGGTGGACCATGCAGCCACCCCCACAAGGGTCTCTCCGGATTTTGTGGTGTATCCCATGCCGATGCCTGCGGCCACGGCAATGATTACCAGGATGGCAAGTGCCCCCTCCATGAGCATGGAGCCATACCCCACAAACAGGGAGTCGGTCTCTGTTCGCACCTGTTTGGCCGAGGTTCCCGAAGAGACCAGGGAGTGAAAGCCTGAGATGGCGCCACAGGCAATGGTGATGAATAAAAACGGCCACATGGGTGGTGCCTGGGCCGGGTTGGCCTGGATGGCCGGGGCAACAATCTCAAGGTGTCCCCCAAAGGCAGAGGCAAAGACACCCAGCACCATCAGAAACATGGCAATCACCAGCTGATGGGAGTTGATGAAGTCCCTGGGCTGCAGCAGGGCCGTCACCGGCAGGGTGGAGGCAATAAAGGCATAAATCAGTAGAATGATGGTCCACACGCCCGTGGCAGGGATGCCGGCCACGGTGGGCATTTTAATGGGAATGTAGGCACCGATGGCCACGGTGAGATACATGACAATCACCGCAATGATGGACCAAGTCATGATGCTTTTACCTTTTTTATAGATCAGATGGCCGAGGTAAACGGCAATGACCACCTCAAACCACACCGGAAACACCGATGTGGGGTAGATGGCAAAGACCACGGCAATGACCAGTCCGAAAATGGCAATGACGATCCACAATTCCAGAAAAACCAGAAGAAAGAAGAGAAAACGTGTGCGGTTGTTTACATATTTTGCGGTGTAGTCGGCAATGGATTTGCCCTGGTTCCGCATGGAGATGATAAGAGCACCGAAATCGTGCACCGCCCCCATGAAAATACTGCCCACAAATACCCATATCAGGGCGGGCACCCATCCCCAGATGATGGCCACGGCGGGTCCCACAATGGGGCCGGTACCGGCGATGGAGGTGAAATGGTGACCAAAGATTACCTCTTTATTAGTCGGTACATAATCCACACCATCTTCCATTGACACAGACGGTGCGATGGCATCCCCTGAGAGTTTAAAAATCTTGTTACCGATGAACTTTCCATACAGGTTATACATGGCAATATAACCCACAAAGGATACCACCATAATCAATAATGCATTCATGAACACCTCCAAAATATTGTTATAGATAATTGCTTTTACCGCCAGCAGAGAAGACCTTTTTTAAATTACATTTTGATCATACTACATTTCACATGTCTTTCTACAACGGACGGAGCATTTAATACCTTAAGATTGTCTTCAGTACATCGGTTTCGTCATGAACGAGGCGATTTTAAACTGTTTTTTAATACCCCTCCGGTATCGACACTGTCAAGGATTAATTACCGTGGATGGCCCCCGGGAGCGGTGACTCCGGGCACTTCTCATGTGGTCAGTGGTGCACGCCTCCAAGTGGTCGCTGTGGTGAGAGACTTCAGATCATTTTACAATGTGTAAAATAAAATGACACCATTTTAATGTTTTGATGGGATATCTCATCGGGGATAGGGGCAATGGGGGGGATTTTAGGGCGTATTGGTCATGGCATAACATTTGCTTACACAAGAGAAGTAAAGGCAGTCATGATCGTTTTAATTTCCTCATCATTCTGCCTCAGCTGATGTCTGGCAGTACGATTTGTAATCGCCGGATATTCTTGGTCAAATTTTGAAAATGGAAGGAGGAAATCATGGAAAAAAGATCAGATACCATGGATTACAGCCCTGGTCAATATGGCAAAAAACGGTTAACCGCTGCTGAGTGGAGCAATGGGCACATCCGGAAATGGACGGATCGTCAGAGCAGTGGTGATGCCAAGCTGGTTTCGGATCATCCGGTGATCTGTTTTTCACGAAAGATTGGTGCCGGTGCACTTGAGGTCGCCGATATACTGGCGGAAAAAATCAATTTCCGGGTAATTGACCGGGAGATACTTGAGCACATGGCAGACCAGGCCAATTTGACGGAAGAGACGATTGCCTTTTTTGATGAGCGATATCCGGGTAGGATGAGCGAGTTGATGGCCATGCTCACCGCTGAAAAATCATTCATTAAGAGCGATTATGCCCGGCAACTTGCAAAATCCGCCATTGCCCTTGCCGATCTTGAACCCACCGTGTTTGTGGGTAGGGGGATACATCTGATTCTTCCCCGGGAGCGGGTTCTGGCCGTGCGGTTTATCTGCAGCCAGGAGTTCCGGGTTCAGCGATTGGCCGCTCAACTGGGCATTGAACAAAAAAAGGCGGTGGCGCGGCTCCAGGAGATAGATAAAGAGCAGCTAGATTTTTTTAAACGCATCTACCAGAAAAAGGATGCCACCCCCTACGAGTTTGACCTGGTTATCAACAGGGATTACCTCTCTGATGCCGAAGATGCAGCCGATCTTGTGGCCTTTGCCTACAAGCTTAAGTTTAAAGGGGCCTGATCGTATTGCTAAATCCGCAAAATTCCTCTGTGCATCGGCCGGGCTCCGTTCGGTGCATGGGGGATTTGGGCCTGATCCCAAGTGTCCGGTGTTGTGGGGGCGGGATTTTAACAGCGTTGATCATCAGGCCGGGGTAACGGTGTTTCGACACGCACAAGTTCATGGACGGTAATTTCCGGTGGACAGAAAAATCTCACCGGAACACCTGATGACCCCGTGCCCCTGGATGTGTATCCCTGCATGCCGTTGTGGACCCAGGACCCCTTGCAAAAGGCTCTGGGGCAATTTGCGTTGGTTATGAGGGGAATGCCGCCGGGCAGGCATATCTGTCCTCCATGGGTATGTCCGCAAAGCAGGTAGTCAACCCCTGCATCACTGGCCTGGGCATAGGTTTCCGGGGTATGGGAGAGCAGAATGGTCACTGACCCCCGGGGAATTTTGTCCAATGCTCTGGCGATGTCATGGCAGCGATACAGATGGGCATCGTCAATGCCGGACAGCCATATCTCCGCGCCGTTTTTTTTAATGGGCACGGCCTCGTTTAACAGTATATGAATCCCGGCAGATTCCAGATCGGAAACAAATTCAATGAAATCATGGTTGCCCAGAATACCAAATTTGGGGCAATGATCAGCCAGGCAGTTGCCTATCTTTGCTGTGACGGCAAGGGCTTTTTTGTGAACATCCTGGGTCATGAGCCGGAAATCGCCGGTAAAGACACAGATCTCTGCCGGAATCTTTTGAAGTACCCTTTTCAAGGCCTCTCCTTCATCTATCAAGCCATCTCCATGGATGTCCGAGATCTGTAGTATTTTGAATCCGTCAAACGGCAGAGGCAGATTTCTGACAGGCACCTTTATCTGTTCCACCTTGTAGTCAATGGCATTTTGCAACCCCCTTTCATACAGCCCGGTCATTTTCAACAGGAATTTAAGGGTGCTGTTTATCCATGGGATATTTTCAAAATGAAAGGGTGTCGGATCGATTTTTGAATAATAATTTGCCGCAAGGATCACCTGTCGGCTGAGCCGTTTGCCAAGATGTTTTTTCCCAATCCGTTTTAGCAGGTTATTATAGATGTCTTTGTCCACCGTATTTCCTGTTTGTGGATTACCCTTTTGGCGGATGGTGGATTTCAATGGGGTGCGTCTCTTGTCCTGGAAAAGCCGTGGGGGGATATCGGGATATCCGTATTCCCCCCTTGTCTTTTCATTCAGGTTTGAGTCTAATGTCTTGCGGGCAGTTAAGTCAAGCTTTCGGTTTGCATGGTGTGGGTTTCACAGGAGAGCAGGGCGGCACCAAGGGCACCGGTGATTTGGGGATCGGGGGAGACATAGATCTGTCTACCCAGTTTTTCCGAAAGTAGTTTGACCATGCATGGATTCCTGGCCACCCCCCCGGAGAAGACAATGGGCCCCTGGGAAGAGACCCGGTTGATCATACCGGCGGCCCGGCGGATAACGCTGGTGTGCAGCCCCCGGGCAATCTCCCGGCGGTCCTCTCCCTTGGCAATGAGGGAGGTCACTTCAGATTCGGCAAATACCGTACACATGCTGGAAATATGCAGATCTTTCTTTGCGGCAAGGGCCTCCTGCCCAAAGGATTCAATATCAAATCCCAGGGTGGATGCCATGATTTCCAGAAATTTTCCTGTGCCGGCGGCACAGCGGTCGTTCATTTCAAATTTTTTTACCTTGCCGGTGTCAAATAAGGAAATGGCCTTACTGTCCTGGCCCCCGATATCCAGCACGGTCTGGGCATCGGGAAAAGAGGCCCGAGCCCCCCTGGCGTGGGCTTTGATCTCCGTTACCGTGGGCGCATCAAAGGAGATTTCAAACAGGTTACGCCCATAGCCGGTGGCCATGATGGCCTCAAACCGGCTTTTCCGGATCATCTCTTTTGCCGTTCCCATGGGATCAAAGCCGGTATCGGCCTGGAACCGTTCCATGATGTTTCCCGAATCATCCACCACCACAAGCTTGATGGTTCGAGATCCAATATCAATTCCGGCATGGTGCATGTGAAATCTCCCCCTATCCGAGCTGTTCAATAAAGGCTTCAATCCGGGTTTTCAGCTGCCCCAGATCCTCCATGCTGTAATCGGTCTCAATGCGCAGGCAGGGGATATTTTCCTCTTCCAGGGCCTTTTCCACGGGCATGGCTTCCATGAGGTAGGGCTGACAGAACTGCAGTCCGTAATGGATCACCCCGTCGGCGTTGTAAGTGGCGGCCATCTCCCGGATATGGTTCAGACGTTGGGGATTGGGGGTGAAGATGGCACAATCCACCTGGAAATATCGATCCACAATGGCATTTAGCATCTCATCCACGGTTTCACCGGTGTCCACGGTGAGATGTCGGGTTCCCCGTTCTCCCACGCAGGACTCCTCTCCAACGATGACGGCACCGGAACTCTCCACGATCATGGGCAGTTTCCAGTTGGGTACAGCCTGGGGGCATCCCGATACAAGGATGCGGGGGGTCTTTTTCGGGAAGGCCCCTTTTTTCTCTTTAATTCGTGTCTCCAGTTCATCACATATTTTATTCACTGACTCAGTGAACCGGGCGGGGTTGTCATAGAAAAACACCTGGTTGGCAAGCAGGGCATCCAATCCGGAAATCGGGGCCGGATCGGCGTTTCGCAGGGCATTGAGACGGTGGATGGCGGCTCGTTTGGCGTTGACCACGCCAATGGCCTCCTTGAGAGATGCCGTGGTAATGGTGACACCGGTAAGGTTCTCAACGGCTTCTTTAAATCGCAGATATTCCGCTTTGAGCAGTGCTTTTCCGTTGTCTGTTTTGACCTGGGGCAGATCCATTACAAAGAGATTGTCCACCAGATGGTCCAGGGACTCATAGGCCTTTTTCTTGCCGTCGCAGGTGTTTTCCCCCACGATCATGTCGGCGCTCTCCAGATAGGGACACACCTTGCCAAGCTTGAACCCAAAGGCTGATTTGATCAGCGCACAGGTGTTGCGCGGCAGCAGCCGTTCCACCTCTTCCATGGCAAAGTCCGCTCCGGAGCAGAGCCCCACCAGGGTGGCATTGGCGGCAAGGACAATCTCTTCGGGTACGAATACGCAAAAGGAGCCGATGATCTTCCGACCGGCTGCCTTTTCATCCATCAGTTCTTTAATACGAAGCCCATGGACCTCACTCATCACAAAGTCAAAATACGCCATTCCTTCGGGCCGATTTTCCTGTGCCAGATAAATGTCTTTATATGCGTTTCCCAGTATACTCAGCAGTGCGTCATGGGCATTAAGGTCAAGGCCCAAGTCTGTCCACATGGATCGATAGGTTTCAGTCATTTTCATTCCTCCCCTTCTTTTTGTTAAATTACATCAGGCTACATTGGGAGATTTAATATTGCAAATTGATATTTTACATGATGTCCGGTGGCGGTATTGACGCTGCTGATAGGAGAACTGGTGGTCGGGTTATGATCAAGCCTGATTCCTGTATAACCCACATGTCCTGCCGGACACAACGAAGATAGAAAATGGCATTATGCCGCCCCCCCCCGACGGGCAATGTGCCCGGCCCGGAACCGTAGACGGCTCAATTGGCCGGTTCCTATTGCCCGTCGGAGGAGGGGCTCTGCTGAGGTAGACTTGAAGACTACCTTTTCATATAAACTGCCACGGGCAGACCGCATTGGGGACCTGGGTCTGCCCACAACGAATAATGAAAGTAATGTTAGATATCCCCACACTTTCTTATAAATAGGGCATCCCGATTGCGGTATTATTGATCATTAGAATTATCAATTGGACGGGTTCTGTTCATCCATGGTAGCCAAAAAGTTCATGCTTGTTATGGATTAAATGTTTTTCCGCTTCTTTGGGATATAAAAAAGTATATCGCTACACCGACGGTGGGTTTGCCCGGAAAGGTGCCGGTTGTCCGGGAGAAGGTAGAGAACAATAATGAAAAGGGCAGCGTAATACCCCATGAAACCCCTGATACTCAATTCCCTGAGCCATGAAGAAAATACCCCCGCTGCCAGACATCTTGCAGCCACGCTTAAAGCATACGCCAGAAATCTGTATGAGACCCGGCAGCTGTTATGTTCAGAGGCGGTTCTCGTCTCTCTGAACAGGGGATTGAATGGAGGATTGACCGAACAACAGGCGGTTTCCATGGCTGCGCCGTTCTGTGTGGCCATGGGAGACAGCGGTTGCCTGTGCGGTGCCTTGAGCGGTGCGGTTCTGGGGGCCGGACTGTTTATTGGAGACAGCAGCCCCTATGCCCATCGAAAAGAGATGCGCGACAGCGGTCTGATACTTCACAACGCCTTTAAAGCAGCCAATGGCGCCACCTGCTGCCGGGTGTTGTCCAAAAAGGTAAGGCATGATAAAAATGCCCATTTCAAGCAGTGCGCCGGGCTTACTGCGGATGCCACGGAAATGGCCGCCCTGCTGATACTAAAAAAGCGTCCTGATCTGCTGACCGCAGTGGACGGAAGCGGTGCTTCGTTAAAAAAACATACCCTTCTGGGCGGAGTCCTGACCGCCCTGTTTCGTCGACTACATGGGTAGGTATCGTGCTGGCCATAAAATGTGTTAATTTGATAACTCAGAAATTTGTAATTTTTATTACGATAGATTGAGCCAGACAAAAGTCCGCCCGCAGGGCACTGAATTCAAAAACCGGATCGTCGAGTTCCTTCTTTATGTTTTTGCCGTGACAGACGGCAAAGGTACCTCATATATCATACATCTGCAACAGAAGATCCCCCCGGGTCAATACCCCCACAAGCGCTTCACCCTCAATCACCGGCAAAACCCCATCCTGTGACTGATTCATTACTTCAAGGGCATGGCGGGCATTGTGATGGGGAGAAACCGTTGTAATATTCCGTTTCATATATCCTTTAACAGATGTTTCCATTCGGTGGGATCGCTCTGCTTTGGCAACGTCAAGATCGGAAAGCGTACCCAGAAATTTATTTCCATCGCAGATCATCACGGCATTCACCCGTTGCTTCAGTATGATTTCGTGGGCCTGGGCCATGGTCAGAGCGCTGTCCACCTTGAATTGCTCCAGGTGAGACATGATATTGCCCACCAACATATCCTTTTCAACGGCATCACGGAGCTGGTCCATGAGGGTTGTTACAATATCATTGGATGACATGTCTTTGATGACGGCTGATCCGGCTCCGGCATGACCCCCTCCCCCAAATTTACGCATGACATGACCGATGTTGAGTCCCTGGGGCTTGCTTCTGCCGATAACCATGCATTTGCTGTCAAGATCCGTTGGGAAAACGCCCACCGCGACGTCCAGCCCTTTGAACTCCTTGTACCGATCCACCAGGTTCGCCAGCATGGTCAATCCGCTCTTCACCGGTTGGACGCAGATGCCCACCTTCAGCCCGTCCACGTCAAGGGTTTGTGCCGTTGCCATCATATTGAAAAAAACGTTTGTGTGTGCCTCATCCACGGTATTGGTAAGATAAGCAGATACAATGTTCAGGTCTGCACCATTTTCCAGCAGATAACCCACCATCCGAGCATCCCTGGCGGTGGCCGATGGAAAACAGAGGCATCCGGTATCATCGTAGATACCCAGCAGAAATAAGGTGGCATGCATGGGGGTAAATGCCGTATCTCTGAGCTGCATCTCCTCCAGAAGCAGTGTGATGGTTGCCCCGACCTCTTCCCGATACTGTTGGTTGCCACCGATGGTATCTCCCTCCATGTGGTGGTCCCAGCAGATGATTTCAAGCCCTGTTTTTTGTGACAGCGCTTCCATGCGGTCAAGCCGTTTCCAGTTGTTGGTATCCACCACAATTAACGAATCCACCGTTTCAAGGTCAAATCCTTTTCTTGGGTGAACCCGGAACAGATCCCGGTGAATGGACAAAAAAGCGTTGACTCCGGGCGCAATATGGCTGGGCAAGATACCGACGGCACCGGGATATAAAAAGGTACACGCCACCACGGATGCCAGGGCATCAAAATCCGTATTGGTGTGGGTGGTTATGATCTGCATTGTATCCCTCCGGATAACCGCCACGGGCGGACCGGGATTTGGGACCCGGGTCCGCCCACAACGAATAATGAAAGTAATGTTAGGTATGCCTATACTTTTTTATAAAACATACATGGCAGAAAAATCTGCCACAACGAAAAAACGAAAGTCCTTTAATTCCAGCATGTTGATGAGACTTTCATATAACCCCCATGCCCTGGCGGGCACAACGAAGATAGAAAATGGCATTATGCCGCCGCCCCCCCGACGGGCAATGGGCCCGGACCGGAACCGTAGACGGCTCAATTGTCCGGTTCCTATTGCCCATCGGGGGGGCGGCTCTGCTGAGGTTGCCTTGGAGGCTGCCTTTTCATATAAAGGGCATCCTTCATTTCCCGCTTTACACTTTGTGAAATCATAATACATTTTTAAAAGAAAGGCTGGAGAAAATTTTTTTAAAAAATGACTATAAGCAGCACCCCCATTCGGTGTATTTTAGAATTTCCCAAAAAAAATAAAAATTTTAAAAAAATTAAGTTGTTGTATAAGCAGAAGTGACGCTTGACGCTTCAGCGGTAGCATAAAATCGGATAATTGTCCAGTCCGCTCCTGCGGATGTTCATGTCAACGTTAAGGGTAGCCTGACCGCGCCAATGAGTTTGCCGCTTCAGCGTCGGCAATGTTCCCGCGGTCAGGTTGACCCGCTGGTTAAATGTTGCTCTGCATGTTCAATAAATTTCTTGCCTAACCCTTTCTCTAATTTTGCTTCGAAAGTTTTACCTACCATGGTGCCGGTGTTATGTAAGGCTATTTTACCGTCATTCATTAATCCTGCTATCTTTCCTTCGACAACAAATACGATCTTTTTTTCTATGTTTTTTAAAATCAGGGCATGGGTTTTATCAATATGAAGGAAGATAAATTGATTTAAATTCTTCGTCGGAACAGCTTTGCCTTTGCCAAGATATTTTTCATTTTGCCATATGCAACGTAAATAGGATGGCCCAAAACATCCATTACAAGTTTTGAATATTGATAACTGATCGGCAAGCCCTTTTTGTATGGAGATTTTCAAGGCTGACTTGGATTGGGTGTATTCTATGCAAGCGTTAGCAAGATTGGTACATTTAATAGTTTTACCACAGAATAAGTAATTGTCCTTTGGTTGGCAGTCGTACCACCAATTTATGATCTTGTACAAAAGAAAGACGTTCTGATTATCAATGTAATATTTTTCGGACAGGTTATCGTTGAAGTATATTTCAGAGCAAGATGCCATAGTGGAACTCAAGTAAAGATATAAAAGAAACACCAGTAGTAGAAAATTATTGTTCGAAGATTTGGCACTTTGGTAATGCATTTCTCATCCTTTAATAAAAGGCAAAGGGCTATATTGTTATTTTGGGTTGTGAACAAGACGCACCGCCATTGCAAAGCCCTCGCTATAGCACAAAACCTGAACTCAGGCATGCAACAATTGCAAACACAGCAATGAGTTTTTTCATGGGGGTATTACTCCTAAAACGTTTTAGTGCCTTACATCTCAATTCTTGTAAAAAGAGGGCTTGATCATAACGTCGGCCACCTTGTGGTAAAATTTTGGAAGTAAAAATTAAGCACTGTTATTCCAAGTATTTGAGGTGGATAGAATTCTATCTCCCGTATAGTGGCCCATCTTATGATCAACCCCTAAACTCCTGTCTTTGACGCGGCAACGCCGAACACTTTTACCAGACCCCGGAAGTCTTGCAGATGACTTGCTTACTGAATCAGAGGGTTATTTATCGATTCTTCCAGTGACAAAAACCGATTGATCGAATTATTTCAACAAGTAAGGGTTAAACGTAGACTTGCCCCCTTTTTTTGTCACGTTGTCCCTTTTTGGACAAGTTCAGCTAAAAATCTGGCAAACGGTTCTATCTTTTTTCTTACGCTTGCTTCTTCCAAGGCGGCCATGTATTCATTTCGGGTTTCAAGCGGAATGACTGTCCATGGATAGCCGCCACCAGCTAACATAACATTCATCAGAAATCTTCCAATGCGGCCATTTCCATCAATATAAGGATGGATATACACAAAGAAAAAGTGGCCTAAAACAGCTTTTACTGCAGGTTCTTCTTCATCGTTTAAAAGAGAAAAGAATGCAGGCATAAGATCTTGCACAGCTTCGTACCGGGGTGGCACATGCCTTGATTTTCGAATATAGACAGGTTGATTTCGGTATCCGGCAAGGTCGGATGCAGATATAAGACCAGCATTTACACTTGGGGCAAATAATTCTCTATACCATACGGAATGATCTTTGCTTACCACCGCACCTGGCGAGTTTTTATTCAGAATTTTTTCCAGGCTTTTCTTCACTGCCTGAAAAGCTTGCCAGTAACCACGGGCAGCCAGGGCATTTGCATAGGCTTTATCTTTGTGGTTGGTTTCCGGGTCCCAATTTCCTTTGCGGACACGTTCAATAAGCTCCTCACTCACACGATACCCTTCAATAGAAAGCGAATGATAGGCATCAGTCAAATATATATCATCGACATGTTTAAGATATTCATCGGAGTTTTGTCGTAATAAGGGCACCTGGGGAAAGTTTTCAAGGACAATGCCGCGCATATCCGCCCAGTGCATCCGCATTCGGTTGACGTCTGGAGAAATCTCGCGTTCACGAAGAATAATAGCGGGCTTTTCTTCAAAGGGGTCGTTTTCCGTAGTGCTGTATCCTGCATCTTTCATTGCTCCAATGATATTGTCAGCAATAACATTTTTTCCAATATTTCGGAAAGCGCCTGCAAGCCTTCCGGCTACCGTGCTATGCCCACCTTCAAGGAGCTTGTGCAGGATCTGAGAAGCATCAGAGATCATGGAAAGCGCAGTGCGAACCTCAATAGCATTATTTGCATAATAGCCGGGAGCACAGGAAATCAGGGCAGCGGGCAGGGTCATCATCTGTATGTTTTCCTTGATTTCCATATCATTTTTGTCCGGCAGGTTCAGACGAACATCCATTATCGATGTCCCATGAAGAAGAGAGATTGGCTTGTTCCCACCTTTTGGAGCGCGGACAAGAAGTTGACTCGGCACGTTCCAGTTCCCGCTATGAATGCTCAATGATTGTTCAGGGGAAAGACACCATTGATTGCCAAACCTTGATTTAAGATAATCACCACAAAACCCCCAGAATGATGCATACCAGGCTGTGCTTTCTCCAGCCTGCTCTTCAGGGTTGGCTGGGATATACCATCCTTTCATCACTTCTTTGATGAATCCGCTTCTGACAAGACGTTCCCGGTGAGTTCGTGTTATGTTTTTTGTTTGGATTGCAACAATACCTTTGTCCTGTAGTTTTTTCAGAACAGCGAGAGATTCTGCAAGCTTATCTTGTAGCGTCGGCATTATTGACCTATATATAGTGTGTCATTTTTAGATTATCAAGTTTTATTGTTTTTAGGTTTTTGTGTTAAGCAGTTTTTAGGTTATTGGGTTGTGGTTTTTTTAGGTTTTTGTGGTCGAGTAGCCAGGGGATGTTGCCATCCCCCAGCCCTCTAAGAACCGTGCATGCGCCTTTCAACGCACACGGCTCAAGCATTCATAAGGCAGCCCTTTCGGGGCCACCCGGTTGTGATGTCTTTTGCCTGTTACGCCTGATTGCCCTCTGCGCGTTGCATTGAGCATAACGTTTCCGGAAATATTGTTCATATTTCGGATCGAAAGGATTCGCATCCCCCCGAATTTTAACCATTGAAGCCATGCTTTTTCTTTATTTTGTGGCACTTATGATAGTGTCGCTAATCGAACGAAAGATTCGTATGAATATGGCAAAACAGAACATAGAGAAGCTGCCTATTTTACCGCAGGGCATGAATTCTAAAAATCCAACATGGAACAATATTCGATATTTTTATAGAAATATCCATTATGCAGAAGTAATCCGTGATGGCACATGTATACAATCAATGTTAAAAGGACTCAGCCTTTTGCATGAACAGATCAACCGCCTTTTAGAAGTTCCCGACTCCGTGTATGAAAATCTTAAGGGTGGCTGGTGGCAGTTTAAGAGCACATGATCCGTTTATCATGAAACTTACCTGTGATATTCAAAGAATATTTTCAGGGCACGCGAAATGTAAGTTAAAACTCAATTTTTGGGCAAAAGCGGTTTTAACTGAAAAATAAAAAGCGAATTTATCTTCATAAATTAAAATAAATCCAGCCTCATTTTCTTGAACACACCATGTGGTGTTTGGAACGAATCACTGTTATCCACCAAGGAAAAGCCCGGAGAACCGATTAATCTGAAACAGAAAAATTGTTTCCTTCACTCCATTTTCCATACCCGTAGGGATTCCATGTTTGAATCCACCATTCAGCATTGCCAGAATCAAGAAGTTCTAAAGGGGCTATAAAACAATTGTCTTCACTATTAGCACAGCCACATTCTTCTGCCGAAAACCATGAGCCGACTTTGTTACCGGTTGAATCGTTGACCCATATACGATAATAATCAGAGATTAATACAGATTCCCAAGTATAAGTAATTGGATTAGATACGGAAGTATTAGAATCAGGGGTAATCAATTTCGCTGTTGGGGGGGGACCACAGTTTATAAGGCTATCATTATAGCCTTGCTTGTAAGCATTGGCCCCGACATTATTAATTAATTCCAATATCTTTTCTGCCGGTTTTCCATAAGGAGTATAATCACTATTTTCAATACCACCTGTATTGGGATCAAAACTCCAATACCACCAGAAAACTCCATGAAACCATGGTTGATTATAAATATTTTGGAAAAAAGACAAGTAACAATCAGCTTGTTCCTGGAGATCAATGGCTGCATTATTATTATAATCATACGGTGCTATATTGGTCCCATCAGAACTAAGATACCCAATTTCAGTAAAAATTATAGGTTTATTCCAATTAACATAAAGAGTATTTAAAGTAGCAATATGGGGAACCCAAGCTTCATTTAATTGACTAATATCAGGATTGTATTCATTAGTTAATGGGTAATATCCATCGATACCGATGTAATCTAAAGCATCCCAAAAACTTATTGAAACTTCTTCACCGCTATGATTTGAAGCATATAAAATTGGTCCTTGATAAATGTCACGTACCCTTTGAATTATTGCCCGCCAGTTACTTTCTCTATGAGTTGTTCCAACTAATTCTGTACCAACACATAGTTGATCAACATTATTATCGGTAGCAAGATTTGCGTAGTTTTCAATAAATTCTTGATAAGAGGCAAACCAGGCTGTCCACTGATTTTCATCGGTAAAGGAGTTACCAATAGTTCCTCTCCAATTATCATCTAAAAGATCAATATGAGGTTTGAGCATTACTTTTAAACCCAGTTCATGGGCTTTATTAATAACATGAACTAAATCGGAAGTTGTGGGTGTTTTTTCAAAAGTACAATCCATTTCAGTCGAATTTGCATCTGTTTGATAACAGGTAACGATAAGACTTATCCAGGTTGCTCCTGTTAATGCAAGGTTTTCCAAAGAAGTATCAGAATCAGCACTGGAATATTGGCCTGACCACCATGATGCATAAGAAATACCATTTTGCTTACTTTGATCATTCTTATAGGCATAACTTTGAGCTGAAATTATAGCAAAACAAAATACAACTATTAGTATAATAAATATTTTCCTTGTTTTTTTCATAATCTCTCCCTTGATTATCATCTTCGTTACATCTGTATCTTTGTAATTTTCGCCTAAAATATTTACAAACTCATGACATAATATTGAAAATGACTATCACCCCCTCCTTTCTGGGTTTGATTACAAAAATACCGGATTATTTTTTTTTAATTCTTAGATACTTAGAAAAGTTGGCATCCTTCATATGACCCTCAAAGTACTTTACAGTCTTAATTATCATAATTTTTGATAAGATTCAAATACTGTAACGCCTTCCCTTACAGAATATTGTAATGCTTTAAATTTTTGAACCCTCCATTTAATTTCCACCTGCCTGAAAATACCACACCTTGCTTTCCAAATATAAACATACAAATCGTATGTTTTGATCTTTTATAAAAAAATTAAAATTTCTTTTTCTTCTATATTTACTTGTTATCACCGGATAAGTCTATAAGTGTTTACCGATCTTAACATTTCAAAAATAAATGACTATTATCTCCAAATCAAGATTTTAATGAACTGATATTTTGGAGGTAATATGAAGAGAGCAGAAGATAAGTTTAGGGATCAATATCAAAAAAAATCTGATGAAAATGCGAAAGTGTTGAGTAATTTTTTCCGCTGTTTGACTATGCTCGAAAAAACACTTGAGCGTTTGGCCAGACAGCGCTGCAATTTTAACGTCAAAGGAATCACCACAGACAAATGGAAGTCTTTAACCAACGCTCTGAAATCCGTCTTTTATAAGGTATGGATTGGGTTCTGTCATCTACATTTTTTGAAAAAATTGAGTAAAGCCCTCGCTTCCTGCCCAAAAGAGACAAATCGTTCCTGGAAAGTTATATGGTAACAATGAATAATTAAACTGTCTTCTTATTCACAATATGTTCTACTGCAAACTCGCAAATTGCATTCATTGCTTGTTTTGCCTCCGGGAATAATGGTGACATAATTGGAAACGCATGAACCATGTTTTCCCATTTGCTTAATGTAACTTCAACCCCATGTTCCTCTGCTTTTTTTGCTACATTAACACAATCGTCCAAATGTATTTCGTGGGTACCCACACATACAAGCAGAGGAGGAAAATCCTCGTAATTGCCAAATAGAGGTGACAGCAATGGCATTGTCGGATCATTATCAGCGATATAATGATTCATCCAAATATCCCATGAACCGGTCGGTGCAATATCATTTTTAGCGTTAAAAGTAAACGAATCGGCTTTGCATCTTAAATCAGTAACAGGGGATATTGAAAATGCCGCTTTGGGAAAACTGATCCCTCTTTCTTTCAAGGCCAGTAACAGCGATAATGCTAAAGTCCCACCGGCAGATTCACCGCCAACGATGATATTTTGATTATTGTAACCATGGTCCAACAGCCAATTGTATGCAGCCACACAATCCTCAAGCCCAGCCGGAAAGGGATGTTCCGGTGCAAGTCGATAATCGAATACTAAGGATCGCAGTTGTGTTCCCCTTGCAAATTTTGCAACATGCATCCGATGGGAATCGCAGGAACCGGAAATAAAACCACCGCCATGGATGTACAATAAAACTTTGTCTTCCCTCGGATTTTTTGGAATAATCCATTCGGTATGCATGTCATTGATATTGAATCTTTCTGCCTTAACATCATCTGGCATTTTCATTTTGGATGTCGCTTTTTTAACCCCTTCCCTGAATTTAATAACCGAAAAGTTTTCATCTATAGTTTCCGGTCGTAATTTAAATTCAAACAAATGTCTGTTTTTTATCAGCCAGATGATCACTTTGCTTCTGATACTTTGCATTTCATAAAATCCTATTTTTTCTCTATCATATCGCAAACATCTGCGGCTTGTCCGCAGCATGTTTTTGTTTTGAAGAGTTAAGTTCTCCTTGGATTCATAAAAAGACGATTTATATAATCCTCAAACATCGGCACTGTAAAAGCAATATCGCCGTAAGATGGACTGTAAATCATTCCTTTTGCGATTATTTTAGCCCGGCAAGGGCCAAGGGCCTTGACATCCTCGCCCAATTGTTCCGCAACCTCTGACGACCTGTACGGTCCCTTTCCAAGCTTTGACATAGCCTGAACATATTCACGCTCTTTCGGGGTTAACCGGTCAAACCGAACACGAAAAAAACTCTCATCCAGTCGTTTAAGCGCCAAATCAGAGGCACTGTCAATATCTTTAAGATGTATTGGTGAGCTGTCTGCCACATTCCATGCCTGATATCCCCATTCCTGCAGAAAGTAGGGATAGCCTTGTGTTTGTTTAACTATTTCCTCAAGAGCTTCTTCAGATATTGTTTCTCCTTCCTTTTCAACTGGATTCTTAATTGCATGAATCGCAGAGAGTCTGTCAAGCGGTCCCACAGAAGGAAAAGAGAACAGTCGCTCAGCATATGATTTGGCATTCCCGGATAAGGCCGCGATTTGTGGCAAACCTGCTCCAAAAAGTAATATTGGCAATTGTTTTTGATTAGACCTGTGTATTGCCACAATAAGAGATGCCAGTTCCGATTCAGACAGATACTGCATTTCATCAATACATATAGTCCATACCTTGCCCGCTGCCTTTGCTGCATTGCCAACTCTGACAAACAAATCACAGATATCCATTTCAAGGTTTCCACTGTCTGCAATCCCTGCTTCCGGATCAACCGCAAGGGAAACATCTCCAACTGAGATCTTGAAGGCAGCGGCAAAGCCTTTTAAGGCACGCATCGCTTTATGCGCATACCTTTTAGCATTTTCCACTTTAGAAATTTTATATAATACCTGGTAGATTTTAGGGTACAATAAATTCGGCAGATTTCCCTTTTCAGGGGATTCAATAAAAGAGGTTATATGACCATGGAACTCTGCATCGTTTTCAATCTTGTTTAAAAGTACAGTTTTGCCAGTCCCCCTTAATCCTGTAAGAATTTGTGATCTGCTGTTTTTTCCGGCTGAAATACGTTGGATAGCAATATCAGCATCTGAAATTATACTATCTCTGCCGGCCAATTCAGGAGGTTGAGAACCTGCACCTGGAGCAAAGGGGTTTTGTACTGGATTCATAAAGCACCTTGTTATAAAAAGATTACATACTTATAACTGCATATAGTTAGAACTATGGTAAACTTTTTATAAGCCAAAGTCAATCTCTTTTTTAAAATAAATCGAAGGACTTATCACTGAATCAGTTTTGATAAATTTGATTCACCCCATGTTATCATAGCCATTGTTTTTTACCAGCATGTGGTAATTGTTTGTTTTTCAAAAAAATATAATTAAGCTTGTCATATATTTCTTGTAATGAGTAATTCAATGCCTATACCATTCCATTAGATTATGTTTGGTGTTGTTGTTTGAAATCACGGGTGCCGCCAATGTTGACCGATAGGTCCCAGACGTTTTCGGCAACCAGTGAATTGATTTATCCAGCTCAATTATTCCATAAGGAAAACAGAGGAAGTATCAAGTGCCTCCTCTGGTGTACCGTGCCAGGATCCGCTTTCAAATATACACGGCTCGTACTTCATATTGCTGTATCTGTAGAAAGCCATGGACCACTTTTCCTCATCACCAAAGTACCGAAGTCGGCAAAGATGAGTCGGAATATCGCGTAACTGTCCGATACGCTCTTCTCGTGATTTACCACCGAAAAGTTCCGGGTTGTAATCTGGTGGGACGAACGGTTCAGTATATGCATCAATATAGCAAAACTTCCCACGGAACCGTACATCAATACGATTACACCTGTCGGCGTAATGTTTTTCCGCATGGTCAAGGATACGTTGGCGTATTCCAGGCTGTTTTGATTTCGGGATTGACTTTCCTCCAGATTGAGGGTCGTAAACCCACATTCCTTTTGGCATTGAGTATCCTTTCTATAGTTCGAACGACCATAATCAGTGGTGGTGCCAAAGAACTTACCGCGTTAGCGCTGCCGACGATTTCGCCATCCGTTGAATTATTTGGTTAACTGCTGCTCCATATAAAATATTCTTTGAAAGACTCCATTATTTCTTCTGTCATTCCTTCAATTCCTTCAATTCCTTCAATTCCTTCAATTCCTTCAATTTCTTCAATTCCATTACAATCTGTGTGCTCTCTGAAATACCACTCAAGCTTGTACGCAAGATCACGGTCAATTTTCAATATTTCCCTAAAGATGCTATCCGGGCAATATTTAGGGTCAAATTTGTCGAAAGAACCTTGACCGGACACAATATGTTTTAGGGAGCGTAAAGAGCTTATTGAAATATGGGCTTGGTTCTAACTTCGCCCAGTGGGTATCCATAGAACACTCAAAAAACTAATATTATGAAAAATTTCAGTTATTTAACTGTTGATATCTGGTGTCTGCTGCCAAAAGTGGGCGAACTTAGAACCAAGCCCCCTTAACATCATCTGGCATTTTCATTTTGGATGTCGCTTTTTTAACCCCTTCCCTGAATTTAATAACCGAAAAGTTTTCATCTATAGTTTCCGGTCGTAATTTAAATTCAAACAAATGTCTGTTTTTTATCAGCCAGATGATCACTTTGCTTCTGATACTTTGCATTTCATAAAATCCTATTTTTTCTCTACCATATAACGCCGCTAATCAGCCGCGGGACTTTTGCGTCGGTTGAATTAGCTTGGTTATGTGATTACGTCCATTTTATTTTGACTATTTAATAGCCCTAAATGATACAAATGCTGGAATCAGCATTTCACTTTTAATATTACGATAACCCGCTTTTTCCAGGTGATCATGTATTTGCTTTGGAGTAGGTAAAGGGCCGTAACCATCTGTCATTGACGTCCATAAATTCATCAGATGCAATGATGAATCATTCCCCTTGCACATACTTGTCAATATTAATTCGCCACCAGGCTTTAAATGCTTCCCGATGTCTTTTAAAATATCAATCCTTTCATCAACCGGGAAGTAATAAATAAGGTTATAAAATGTAACCAGGTCAAAATCTGACTTACTTTCATATTTGCGAATTTTTCGAACCTTCGGACCGGAGTATATGGCATCCTTCGGGGAGTCCATGCCCGGTGATCATAAAAAGGTGATTAAAGCCATCATAGAATGTTGGACAGAAGCTTGTGGGCTGGTTATTTATGAATGCACCGAGTGTCATGCTCAGCACATCTCGTTCAGATCCTGCGGCAACCGCCATTGCCCGGCATGCCAAAATCATAAAATCAAACAATGGGTGGAAGGGCGGATGAATCGGCAATTGCCGGGTCACCACTTTATGATCACCTTCACAGTGCCCGAACAATTGCGGCAATTCATCCGCAGCAACCAGAGAGCCGCATATGCAGCCCTGTTTGCGGCATCTTCACAAACCCTGAAAGCGCTTACGCCCGATCCCAAATATATCGGAGGTGATCTCCCCGGTTTCTTTGGCGTGCTCCACACCTGGGGCCGTCAGTTGCAGTACCACCCTCATATCCATTACATTGTTCCTGGCGGCGCAATCTCAAAGGAAGATGGTAGTTGGCATCCTTCCAGGATTGATTTTTACCTGCCGGTGAGGGCCATGTCAAAGATATTCCGGGCAAAGTTCTGTGAAGAGATGAAAAAAGCAGGTCTTTTGCCTCAGATACCTGCCGCTGTCTGGGAAATGGACTGGAATGTGAACTGTCAGGCTGTGGGCAACAGCGAAAACAGCATCAAATACCTGGCGCCTTATGTTTTCAAGGTGGCCATCTCCGACCATCGCATCGTCAAGGTTGAGGGTCGGGATGTCTTTTTCAAGTACAAAAAGACCGGTAGTGAGCGCTGGCGCACCATGAAACTTGAGGCCATGGAGTTCCTCAGACGTTTTCTTCAACATGTGCTGCCCACTGGATTTATGAAGGTGAGGTATTATGGCTTTTTGAGCCCTTCATCTTCCATTGACCTGGATCACATCCGACAGCTCATTGAGTCAGCCTGTGGGATAAAGGCTGCGGAAGTATCGCCTGAGCCTGAGACAGCGTTGCACTCACTTACCTGTCCGGCGTGTGGTGGAAAGCTCAAATATTCCCATTCGGTGCTGCCGCATCAGATGATCCCCGGGGATACCGGGTAATATTTAGAGCACCAGTTGTTCAAAAATGGTTGTTTTTGAATTCCGTGTGAACGGGAAAGGATCTCTGCGCTTACGCTTCCAGTGGATGAGCGTTTTTATCTACAAATTGTCAAAGAGCAGGCTGAAGCAGCACGATTTCAAAGCAATTATTTAAATCCATCCTCCTTCCCACCGGAGGTTATCCCACTTCGGTGGGATCTCCCTCCTGAATTATTCAAAGCAAAACCCTTATGGCAAAAAAAATGAACTTGGCTTCGGTGCCGGGCTTCTTGAACAAAGGATTGAGATCGACCCCCATCAAGTGTGATTTGAACTTGTGATTTGTCGTATGGGGGTCGACACAATCCTAAAGGTTTCCTAAAGGTTATGTATTTTTACCGTGCCGATCCACATAATACAAATTATCTGTTGGCGTAAAATCGAAGTGCAGAGATTTTACTTCATAAGTGTCACATTTCTTTATATTTGCGGATTCTATATCAAATAGAGCTATGTTATGACCTTTCGCCAAAGAACTTTTGTATTGAATACCATCGTAGCCCTTTGATTTTATATACTCAGCTATCACTTGTGTGGGCGCATAATCTGAAGTGAAATCTGATTCAGTCACAGGTCGTGAAAAGGCATTGTCAATGTGTGACCATACAGCCTGAATCTTTTCCTCTTCGGATGGCACGGTGAAGAAAAAATATTTTTCTTCACCGTGCTCAATGGAAAAATCTATAATTTTTAGCTCTTTAGCTACTGAAAATTGACCTAATGATATTATGGACCCTATCCAAGGTCTAACCTCCGACATTGCGGTCTTTTCGTCAGTTGCAACGTATAAACAGGGAATCCCTTTTGGATTGGCTCTGCCGTCAGACGCGCTGTCTTTAAAGGGTTTCATCCGCTCCGAAGAATACGCCGTAGGAAAATGACCAATAAGTTCGTCTCCATCGTACTCCGGTCTCAAGTCATTGCCGATTTGTGCTCGCCACAAGATCGTCCCTTTTTTTAGCACCCTAACTCGGCCTTTACTTGTACTAAGAAGTGCCCGTAGAAAACTCTCTGTTTCTTCACTAAATATATATCGAGACTCTTTAGCTATTGAATTACGAAAGGCACGATAGCTGTCCCAGGATTTAAATTCCATTTCACCCTCTATCAGCATATTTTTGTACATAATGTTTAGATCACTGGCTTGTCCATGTGAATTGGTTTGTTCAGCGGCCCGGGGAAGTGGGGTGGACAATTCACCCTAACTGCCGCTGAAGCGTTGCTTCGCTTTGTCCGTCATAACGCAGTTATGCGGCTGCGAAGCAACGCTTCAGCGGTAGCATAAAATCGGACAATTGTCCAGCCCGCCCCCGTGTGACCGGTAGTGAACAAGTAATTGTGTGGTTCTGTATAATTTACAGAATATTCTGTATTTGGCAACAAAATTAAAGTCAAGTATAAATTTGCTAACTGGATAACACCACAATTTGAACATTATCAAATTTTGATATCATGATCAAAATTCCAGGGGCGGCTCACAAAAAAATATGAGTGTACCCTTTATTGATGATCCGAAGACGATCGTGATCTACCCAACCTCACCCCAGCCCCCTCTCCATGATTGGAGAGGGGGAGATACTGCAAAAAGGGTACACTCAAATCTGATCAATATGTGCACAGTAGAGATATGAGGATATAAAGGACCCCTTGATGGCCAAGCAAATGGAATTAGACTTAGATGTTAAAAAAAGGCATCCTTCATATGCCCCCCAAAGTACTTTACAGTCTTTTGGAAAAAAGCCCCTGAAAATGAGGAATACTCCTTGGAAAGTGTAAAGTACTTTTGAAGGATGCCGTTTTTTTACAGCATAAAGGTCCACTTACATTCGTTTTTACATCTGCAATGCAGTATTTGAATAGGTTATGCCGCTTGCATGTGGGGACTGTTCACTGCAGAATATTATGAGCTATAATTATGGAAGTGTAAAACTAAAAATGGTGTAATTTTAATAAATTACACCATTTTGTTTACATGTTTACATTATGTCATTTTCAGAACGGGATATCATCCTCGGGCGGCAGCTCCCCGGTCATACCCGGATCTGCCGGGCTGACGCCGGGTCCAGGTCCACCCTGATACCCTCCCCCGCCTGCGGCAGGAGCGCCCCCCTGGGGTCGGGGAGGCTGATATCCACCCGGGGCACCTCCACCCTGATATCCGCCACCCTGGGGCTGATACCCGCCACCGCCACTTTGACCGCCCTGGGGTTGATATCCGCCGCCCTGGTTGCCTTGATATCCCCCTCCCCCTCCTTGACGGCCTCCAAGGAACTGAATTGTCGAGGCAATGATATCCGTGGAATAATGGGTTTGGCCATCTTTCTCATATGAGGAGGTTTGAAGTCTGCCTTCTACATACACCTGACTTCCCTTTGAAAGGTATTTTTCACAGTTTTCCCCTTGCTTCCCGAAAACAGTGATTCGGTGCCACTCTGTTTTTTCCTGGCGTTGCCCGGTGTTTTTGTCCAGCCAGGTTTCGCTGGTGGCCACTGCCAGCTTGACCACCGCCAGGCCCTGGGCGGAGTACCTGATTTCCGGATCCCGTCCCAGATTTCCCACAATAATTGCTTTGTTTACTCCTGCCATATGATACTCCTGTTAATTTATGGTTTTCATTCAATGGGCTTGGGGATTTGTACCTTAATATGCTAACCCTGTCAAACTTTCAACCTGCCCTGTGATGTGTATAAAATGATCTTTACATGCCATGGCAGTCGCGATATAAGAAGAAGATGAAAAAAACAGCTTTGGAAAAAAGAATCAAAAGAAGAATCACCGCCCGGGAGCACGTTTTTTTTGTCGCCTGTGCTCCGGGGTTGCAGCAGCTTTGCCACCGGGAACTCACCGAATTGATGCCGGGCAGGGAGGGCATCACCATGATTCCCGGAGGCGTTGAGTTCACAGGCAATGTGGAGGATTGCTATAAGGCCAATCTTCACCTGAGAAGCCCCTCCCGCATCGTCATGCGCATGGGGCGCATTAAGGCGGAAAATTTCAGAACCCTTGAAAAACGGCTCATGGAGATGGAATGGGCGCTTTTCCTGAAAAAAGGAGTACCGTTTTCCTGCGATGTGGTGGCAAACCATTGCCGATTATACCACACCGATGCCATTGCCGGTCGGGTGGAAAATTGTATCATTGACTATTTTGAAAACCTGCTCCCTGAACAGGGGGCTGTGGTGGCCCATCGCTTGCATGATGTGGGCCAACGGATGTTAATCCGGGGGGTGGATGACCGGTTTGAAATCTCCCTGGACAGCAGTGGGGACGGCCTTTACAAACGGGGGTTGAAAAAAAATGTGGGGGCTGCTCCCCTGAGAGAGACCCTGGCCTTCGGACTGCTTTCCGCAGCCGGTTATTCCCCGGGTCAACCCCTTATTGACGGTATGTGCGGGTCCGGCACCTTTTCCCTGGAGGCGGCCATGATCACCCACCACATTCCTCCGGGGATGTTTCGCTCCTTTGCCTTTGAAAATTGGCCCTGCTTCAGCGAAAAACAGTGGCAATATTTGAAAAAGGAAGCCGCAAAGGAAGCCGCAAAGGAAGCGGTTTCGCCCCTGCAGCCGGTTGTGTTTGCATCGGATCTTGATTCAGGCTGTGTGGGTGCCCTGGAAAAAACAGTAAAAGCGTTTAATCTTTCGTCCACCATTAAGGTCTCTCAAAGGGATTTTTTTGATTTGAAACCCCATGGGCTTACGTCCCTGCCCCCCGGTGTGGTGGTCCTGAATCCCCCGTATGGCAAACGGATTGGGGCCCCTGAATCCATTCAGGCATTATTTGCAAGGATCGGCGAAAAACTCTCCTCCGATTTTAAAGGATGGACCGTTGTCATTCTCATGTCGGATCGGCACCTGGCAGAATCGTTCTCTTTTCCCCACCGATGGGTGCCGGTGTTTCATGGGGGGCTGGATCTCCATGCCGCCATTGGGCAAGTCTGAAAGAATTAAGACGTTAGGATCACATGGCCCCGATGGCCCATGAACTGTCCAGGCTGGTCGAAATTGGAACCAACCTCCTGAACCGAGAGATGACGGATGGCGAGGATCAGGAAGAGAGCAGATGATGGGATTATCATTTTCCGGAGAATGTTATGCCAAAACAAAGCGTCCTCTTTTTTCTATTGATCTGGTCATGGGGGGGGCTGCCCCTGTTTGCCGTGACACCTCCTGTGCATGCAGAAGATCCTCTGAAGATTGTTTACAATACCGGTGTAAGGCCTCTTAAATTCCAGGATAACCAGCAGAGAGCCGTTGGATTTTTCCCCGATATCTGGAAGCTCTGGTCGGAAAAAAGCGGGCGGCCCATTGAGTTTGTCCGGGCAGACTCCTTTGAACAATCCCTGACAATGTTGAAGCAGGGCGAGGTGGATCTCCATGCCGGTCTTTTTAAAACCCCGGAGCGGGAAGCCTTTCTCACCTATTCCTCACCCATTCTGAACCTTGATTATTTTATTTTTACCCATATGTCCCTTTATCCTATGAAATCCCTTTCCGAAACCTCCGGGTTGATGGTGGGCATTGCCGCGGGGGGATATACGGAAAAATATGTCAGAGCCTCCATACCGGCTGAGCGGATTGTTGTTTATGACAGTTTTGCCACTCTTTTTACAGCAGCCCTGAAAGGAGATGTAAAGGTCTTTGTGTCAACAAAGCTCAGTCTTTTTTATTTTTTGAAGGAAAAATATCTTCCCAATATTTTTGAATTTTATGAAGATCACCCACTGTTTGCCCAAACATATTACACTGCCACCGCAAAAGAAAATCTTTCCTTGATTTCAGAGGTCAATGGCGGATTCAACGCCATTTCAAAGTTGGAGAGAAAAAAAGTGGAGGAGAAGTGGATCTTCAATGATATTGAAGATCTTCCCCCGGCTCCCTTACCTGAAGAGGAAACCCATGTGGCGCCACCGGTATCGGGGAAATCCTTTGCGGCAAACGATAAGTCGGTGACGGCTGGGCCTGTGGGGCAGAGACGTGAGTTTGAACCCTGGCAGATGGTTTTGTATGGTGTGATTGTTTTTCTGGTACTGACCTTGGTTGTATGGGTGCTGATTCGAACCGTTAAAGGCGAGAATATTGCGCTAAACTTTGGCTCCAAATGGTTTCGTGTTGTAATATTGGTGGGATTGAGCGCATTTGTTATCTTTGCCTGTCTTCTGGCCCTGTTTACGCTGCAACAAAATAAAATGAAAATTCTTTCCGGGGTGGGAGAAAGGCTTGAAAACACGCTTAAAACAGCTGAAAATCATTTGGAAATCTGGTGGGAGCATCGCAGATCATTTGTTAAACAGCTTGGATGGAATCCGGAACTTGTGGCCATTACCAGATCCCTTTTACGAAATTACACCAGTCAGGAAAAGGTGACTGAAATTCGCCCTCTAAAAGAGGTCCGTCTCTTTTTCAGGGAAAACAGAGAGATCTTCTCCACTGCTGATTTTTTTATTATTGCCCCCGATAATGTCGTTATTGCAGCCGGATGTGATGACTTCATTAACTTAGTCCCTCCTTTGTGCATCCATCACCCGGATTTGGTTAAAAGGGCTTTTGCCGGTGAAGCGCTGTTTGTATCCCCTGGCTTTCCGGATAAAATAAGCCGTTCGCCATCACAGGGGGCTTCACAACCCTTTGAGTTGTCCGGGTCCGATCTGAATGATGATGACCATGATAAATACGCATGGGACATGTTTTTCATGGCTCCCATCCAGGGCGTAGATGGGAAAATCATGGCGGTCATGGCCTTTAGGGTGGATATTGAAAAGGATTTTTCCGAGATTTTTCAGTTTTTATGGATGGGCGATACCGAAGAAACCTTTGCCTTTGATCTGAATGGAAGATTGCTCTCCAAAAGCCGCTATGACAGTTGGTTCCGAAAAATGGGAATCTCAGATGGTGGTGATGCGTTTTCGAAATGTTCCGTGGGCTTAAAGGGGGGCATGGTCCATGATAGACCCTCCTCTTTTCTGAACCTTGAAATCCGTGATCCCGGCGGTAATATGCTCACAGGGTTTGTGCCTGAAAAGAGCAGAAAGGAATTCCCTTTTACCGTTATGGTTCAGGGTGCTTTAAAATTTAAAAAAAGCATGGTTGCCGGGGGGGGAAATCATCGGGGTTCCCCCGTTGCAATAAACGTTCATGGATACAGGGATTATCGCGGTGTACCGGTATTTGGCGCCTGGTTATGGAATGCCTCCCTTGGCATGGGGCTTGCCACGGAAATGGACGTTGTGGAGGCCTTGTCAACCTATTTCATGATGAAATGGACCGTGTTCGGCATGCTGGGATTTAGTCTTTTCTTTTCCGTGGGCGCCACTTTATTTGTTCTCATTGTGGGAGAACGCACCAACAAAGCCCTGGTAAAAGCACGGGATAATCTCGAAGAAAAGGTGTCCCAGAGAACCCTTGAATTGAGCCAAAATCAAGATCGCCTCAAATCCGCAGAGGCCCGGATTCGATTGATCCTGAATTCGGCAGGGGAGGGGGTTTTTGGTGTGGATGTGGGGGGATGCTGCACCTTTGCCAATCCCGCGGCCCTTGGGATGTTAAAATATGATCTGACGGAAATTCTTGGCAGGCCCATCCATGAACAGATCCATCATTCCGATGGAAATGGGAAGCCCTATCCTGAAAACGGATGCCCCATGTCCAGGGCCTTTACCCATGGGGCAACAGAGACCGTCAGTAATGAGGTCCTCTGGAGAAGTGACGGCACCTGTTTTCCTGTGGAGTACACCGCCACCCCGGTGATCCAGGAGGGCACCATCACCGGGGCTGTCATCACCTTTCGTGATATTACCCATCGTGTAAAAATGGAAGCGCGTCTGGAGGGGGAGAGGAAGGAGTTGCAGCAGATCCTGGATACCAGTCCCATTGGGGTTGCCATAGTCATTGCCGACATTGTCCGTTTCATCAACCCCAGGATGTCGGGATTTATCGGCTTGCAGCAGGGAGATTCCATCAGCCGGATTCGCTACGTTGATGCCGATGCGCGTCAGGAATTGCTGGAAAAGATCAACAAGACCGGTAATGTTGAAGATTATGAAATCCAGGCATATGACGCTGAAGGCAAAATTCGTGATTTTATGGGGACGTTCATGGTGACAACATATGACGGTGAACCCGGGCTTTTGTGCTGGGTTGTGGATATTACTGAAATGAAAAAAGCCGAAAACAGACTGCGGGAGAAGTTTGATGAGTTGGCACGGTTTCGACGTCTTGCCGTGGGCCGGGAGTTGAAGATGATCCAGTTAAAAAAGGAAATTAATCGTTTTTGTAAAGAGACGGGGAACCCTGAAAAATATAAAATTGTTTCCCAGGGCTCATAGGTTTTTCCGTAACAACCCATGAAAACAATGTCAGTTTGCCGATTTTTTAAAAAAAGGAGTTCATGATGAGTGATATAGTCAACGGCCCAATGAAGAGTGCAGTGGATATCAAAATAGACGATGAGCTGGCATTGAATATTTTAGACCAACTTCCAACCCCCGTTATGGCGGTTAACAGGGAGTTTCAACTTATTTTCATGAATAAGTCGGCTCTGAAATTTCTTGGAACGACATGGAAAAAAATTCGACACCGTCCCTGCGGTGAAGTGTTTGGCTCCCAGCATTGCGGGACCCCTGAATGCCGGATGAGGCAGGTCATGGAAGGTGGTGACTCCTGCACCGTACGCAATGAGGTGACTGTCAACGGCATGAAGGTGCCCATCGAATATACGGCCGCCTCCCTGATGAACAAGGAGGGAACCGTTGTGGGCGGGCTGGAATATATCATTGATATCACGGAAAGGGTTCGCCAGGAAAAGAGACTTAAGGAGCAGAGCCGGACCATCATGGAGATTTCCACCCCGGCCATTAAACTGTGGGACAGAATTGTGATTCTCCCGGTGGTGGGTGTGGTGGATTCCCTGCGGGCCCAGCAGATGATGACCACCATGCTCAAGAAAATCATGGAAACCTCTGCCAAAGTGATTATTCTTGACATCCAGGGGGTTGCCGCTGTGGATACGGCGGTGGCCAACCATCTCATCAAGATTGCCAAGGCCACAAAGCTCATGGGATGTCGCTGCATCATCTCCGGCATCTCCCCTGCGGTGGCTGAAACCCTTGTGCAGCTGGGTATTGAACTATTTGAAATATCGACAAATTCAACCCTTCAAGATGCCCTGGCAGATGCCTTTGCCATATTGAATCAGACGGTGATTAGCCAACAGGGCCTGCGTTGAGGGTTCAGGCGCGCTGTTTTTAATTGGGAGAGATAGCATGACGATTGATTCCAAAGGATCAATAAGGGATATCCCGGCAGATTTGTCGTCTTTTGGCATGTATGTGGTCAATGACTGCCTTATTGTTCCGGTAAATGCGGATGTGGATGATCATGACATCGCTTGCCTTGGAAAAGAGATCCTGCGGCAGGTCAGAACAACAGGTATCAGGGGGGTTCTCATAAACGTTTCGGCAATCAAGGTAATGGACTCAGCCATGTTTACGACTTTCAGAAACAGTGCCGGTGCCGCGGCACTGTTGGGAGCGAGGTCTGTTTTTGTGGGATTTCAACCCGGTGTTGCGTCTGCATTGGTGGATCTTGATATTCCGTCGGACGATATCCTCACCGCCGTCACCATGGAAGATGGGTTTATGCTGTTGAGGGGATTGATGCCCCGGGCAACCAAGGCACTTGAATTGGATGGGGCAGATGTTAAAAGATCTCAGCCCCGTTTTTCAGGTGATCCGGCAGTGGTATCGGCGGGAAATCCGGAATTGGGGGAGCTGCCGAGTGAATAAAATCATTGAAGAGATCTCCTTTGATCTGTCTGAACCCTCCGACCATGCCACGGTTGTGTACGCTGCAAGACAGATGCTGAACCAGATGGGGTTTGATGAGTCCCGGCAGTTCCTCATTGCCGCTGCAGTGTCCGAACTTGCCACAAACATTGTCCGATATGCGGGAGAGGGAACGATTACCCTGAATATAATCCAAAACGGTGAGAAAAATGCTTTTGAAGTGGTTGCCCGGGACCATGGTCCGGGCATGGAAGATATCGAAAGCGCGTTCAGGGATAATTACAGTACCGGTAAGGGGCTCGGGCTTGGACTGCCAAGTGTCAAAAGAATAATGGATGAGATGGAGATCCGGTCGGTTCCGGGGGATGGAACGGTGATCATTGCAAGAAGATGGATGAACCATGCATAAAATCGATTTTCATCTGAGAAAACGAGCCTTGAGCGGCATGGATGATGAGTGCGGTGATACCGGTATTGTCAAGGTCTATGACGAGCATTGCTTTATGGCGCTCATTGATGTCCTTGGGCACGGCAAAGCCGCGTTTGATGTTGCGATCCTGGCGGAATCCTGGTTGTTGAACCATTATAGACAAGATAGGGATCTGGTGGAGATGATGAAGGGGCTGCACACCCATCTAAGGGGGTCCCGGGGTGCCGTGGCAACCCTGTGCCGATTGAATATGGCCACCGGCGTGTTTACCTATTCCGGTATTGGGAACATCACCATGAGACTATTTGGGAACACGCATCAACGGTTTCTTTCCAAAGAGGGTATTATCGGGTACAAGATGCGTTCTCCCGTGGAAAAACAGGGCACTCTCCATCCCGGGGAGATCCTTGTGCTATCCTCGGACGGGGTTAAAGAACATTTTAATGTGGACGAATTCCCTGAACTCCTCATGGGCAATGCCAGAGATATAACCGCCGGTTTTCTTGATCTTTTGGGGAAAAACAATGATGATGCGTCATGTATTGCATTGAGGTATGGCATATGACAAAACTTGGCAGGTTAAACGTAACAACGCCTGAGGCGCTCAAGGAGGTCAGAAAAAAAATATATGAAATTTCTAAAGCCCTTGGCTTTGATGATATTCTTAGCGTTCGCCTGGCCACCATTTCCGCCGAGCTTTTACGTCCGGGTATTACCTGCCATGATGGTGCAGAGCTATTGATGTTTTTATACGGTGATGAAGATGGTAACGGTCTTTGTATCACCGTCCGATATGGAGAAAACATTAGATCTGATCCTGCGGCAGCCCGTTTTTTTGATAAGATTCGGATCGGCGAACCAGGTGATGGAATGTCTCAGTCTCAGTCTCAGTCTCAACCTCAACCTCAACCTCAATCTCAATCAAATCATCTTTTAACCCAAACCGGTCAGGCTTTAACCCAACCGGATCATACCCCAACTCAATTTTCCGGGTTTAAACGGTTTTCCGATCCTGATTTTTATCCATCGGACAATGCCGTTGAAAAAGTGAAGGAACTCCTCAACCACCGGTCAAAGGAGGAGTTGTTCAGTGCACTTTTAAAAAAGAATGAGGCTCTGGAAAAGGCAGCCGCCGATCTGAAAAAAGCCAATGAGTGCACGGAGGAAGCCACGAAAAAACTCCAGGAACAGCTTGATGAAATGGCCAAAGCCAGAAGGGCCATGCTCAACATCATGGATGATCTTGATGATGCCAAAAGAGAGGCAGAGCTGGCCACCCGGGCCAAAAGTGATTTCCTGGCCAACATGAGCCATGAAATTCGAACCCCCATGAACGCTATCCTCGGTCTGACCCACCTGGCCCTGAAAACGGATCTTACCCCCAAGCAGCAGGATTACATTTTAAAAACCCATGCATCTGCCCAGAGTCTTCTGGGTATCATCAATGATATCCTTGATTTCTCCAAGATTGAAGCCGGTAAGCTGACCATGGAGAGCATTGCCTTTGATCTCAATGATGTGCTCAACAACCTCTCCAACCTCATCACGGTAAAGGCAGAGGAGAAAGGGGTGGAGATGATTTTTAACATGAGTTCCCGTGTGCCCAGGGGATTGAAGGGAGACCCCTTGAGGCTGGGGCAGATTTTGTTGAATTTATGCAGCAATGCGGTGAAATTCACCGATCAGGGTGAAATTGAGGTGGCCATTGAACCGGTACGGATAGACAAAGAGATGGCTGAAATTCGATTCAGTGTCAGAGATACCGGTATCGGGTTGACAAAAGAACAGATATCCAGGCTTTTTCGTTCTTTTCAACAGGCCGATGCCTCCACCACCCGCAAATACGGGGGAACCGGTCTGGGGTTGACCATCAGCAAAAAACTTTCTGAGATGATGGGGGGCAATATTGGGGTGGAGAGTGAGCCGGGTAAAGGAACCACCTTTTATTTCAATGCGAAATTTTTACGTCATGATCATGAAATAATTAAAAGAATTGACACTGTTCCCGAAACCCTTAAGCAACTCCGGGTGCTGGTGGTGGATGACAATGATACCTTCAGGGAGGTGTTGAAAGGGTATCTGGAAGCCTTTGAATTCCAGGTGGAAACCGCATCTTCAGGAATGGAAGCCATTGAAAAGATTCGATTGGCGGACCAGAGCGTGGGATTCGTTGAAGGACAGGACGCACCGTCGCAAACAAGACCTTGCCCATCCCCTGAAAGTCAAACACCGTCGGGTACCTTTAAGATGATCTTCATGGATTGGCAAATGCCTGGTATGGATGGTTTTGAAACGGTCCAGCGTATTTACAGAGATAGAGGTATATCTGAAATCCCCAAAATCATCATGGTGACCGGGCATGGCCGGGAAGATGTCATGAATCATGCGGAAAAAATTAATCTGGATGGTTTTTTATTGAAACCTGTGACCCATTCCCTTTTATTTGATGCCATCATGGACGTTTTTGGACAGGTGTTTGAAAAAAAAGGAAGCTTGGGGCTTGAAAATAATCTGTATGCAAAGGCTCTAAATGGGATTCGGGGAGCCCGTCTTCTTTTGGTGGAGGACAATGAGATCAATCAGCAGGTGGCAGTGGAGCTGTTACAGGAAGAGGGATTTTATGTTAGTGTTGCAGAGAATGGTCAAGTGGGCGTGGATAAGGTCAGACAGAGTGCGGTAGAGCATCCCTTTGACCTGGTATTGATGGATCTCCAGATGCCGGTCATGGATGGGTATACGGCAACAACCAGTATCCGCCAATTGGACCTTGGAGGAGCAACGATTCCCATTATTGCCATGACTGCCGATGCCATGAGTGGGATGCGAGACCATGTCATTGAAAATGGGATGAACGATTATGTGAGTAAACCTGTTGATCCCTCTTCATTGTTTGATGCCCTGATCCGGTGGATACCGCCCGGACAGAGAGTGCTTCCCGACAGCTTTCTGAAAAAAGGAGATGGTGCAGCGGCAGATACCGGTGGTGAAAAGGAGGCCGGCGTAATGCCAGGCTCCGGTGTGGGGATGGAACATACCGGTGACGGTGGTCCAACTGAAATTAAAGGGGACCGTGCCATGGATGCCGTTAAGGTGGGGGACTTGGATGTTGATTCCCTTGATCTGCCCGGTGTTGATGTGCCGGTGGGCCTTTCGCGGGTGAATAACAACAAAAAACTTTACCGCAAGCTGCTCATCAAGTTCCATGAAGAAAATCAAAATATCATGGAACGGTTCAATACGGCCCTGGATACAGGGGATCAGGAACTGGCGGTTCGTCTGGCCCACACGGTAAAGGGGGTGGCCGGAACCATCGGTGCAACGACGCTTCAGAAGAGAGGGGCCGCACTTGAGGCGGCTTTTAAAAAAGATATCACTGGGGAGTGTGGAGCGCTTTTGACTGCATTTGAATGTGAGCTGCAACAGATTCTAAGGACAGTGGGAAGGATTGGGGCATCCCAGGAAACAAAAGACGGAAAAGAGACGTCACAAAAAACAATTGACCCGGCACAGTGTAGGGACTATCTGGAACAGCTGCTCTTCCATGTTGAGAAGCGAAAGCCCCAACCCTCAAAGGAGTTGATCAAGGAGATCTCTTTGTTTACCTGCTCTGAGGACTTTTCCATGGCCATCAGGGAGATTGAAAAAATGATCGGGAAATACAAATTCAAGGATGCGGCAAAACGGATTGAAGCGTTAATTGAAAGCCTAAAATAATTCCAAAGGATCTTTTGTAAATGACGGACCATGATATCAAATACAAAAAATTGTTTGCCAGGGAATTTGAGATTCTGGAGAAAAACAGGGCGGCACTGGATGGGGATCCCCTGGATTATGAAACGCTTTTAAATAATTATAAAAAGTTGAGTAGGGCCTATGGCAGCCTGCTTAACAATAGCAGAAGAATGACGAAAATGGGGGACCTTTCCCATGCCAGGCTCAGTCGTGAGTTCAGACGTCTGCTTAGAATTGAAAAGATTAAGGTATGTGCAGGATTATACTGGGTTGCCATTCCCGAAGCCAATGTATACATCCAGTGCGGGGCCCCGGCGGACAGCGTAAAACACCTGATTAAAAAAGGGTTGATTGTAAAAAAGGAGAATCAGGGGGTTACCTTTGAAAGTGGTCCCAACGTAATTTTATTATCCGATGTCTCCATTCAGAATGGAAATTTTGCCAATCTGTCCGAATTCCCGGTGTTGCAGATGCTCTACCGGCAAGGCTTGATTATTCCCGGACATCCCAATAACAGTGGGATAAGGCCCTTGCTTTTGGGCTCCCGGGATCAGGTAACGGCGCAAAGCGGTTATATTCTCAGGGGGAATTACGGGCTCATCAATGAACGGGAGATCATGGAGGCCGGCATGGCCCCTGGAGTGGCTGCGGAGATGATGCGTCTGAAGATGAGGTTTGCCTTTGGAGAAATTAAGACAACGGATGCCTTTATTGAATCCCGGATCATCGAAGAAGCGCCCCTTGAAATTCGCAATGAGGTTTTTATTGAACGAAAGGGATTGAACGTTTTTCAGATCAGTTGGCAGGGAAAAACCGTTACCGTGGATCTGAATCTCAAGGGGTCCGAGGAGTATGAATGTCCCTATCAGCTGGGAATTCATAAGTATCGGAAGGACTATTTCAGCGTCATTCACACCGGTGAGGGCGATGGCTGGGATGTCAATCGTCCCTGCATGGGCAGTATCCTGATCAGTCAGGGCAAAATTTACCTCATTGACGCAGGACCCAACATCATGTCCAGCCTGATCTCCCTGGGGATCAGCATTGACGAGATTGAAGGGATCTTCCATACCCATGCCCATGATGACCATTTCAGCGGGTTGACCACATTGATCCGCTCCGGCCACCGGCTCAAGTATTATTCCACAAAGCTTGTGCGAACGTCGGTGGTGAAAAAACTGGCCAGTCTCATGTCCATTGACGCATCTCATTTTACGGATTTTTTTGAAATTCAGGACCTGGCGTTTAATGACTGGAACACTGTGGGGGGATTTGAGGTGAAACCGTTGCCGTCGCCCCATCCCATTGAAACCAATATCTTTTTATTCCGGGCCATGGGCAATTCCGGCCACCGGGTATACGGCCATTTTGCCGACATCATCTCCTTTGATGTGCTGGACGGTATGGTAACGGATAATCCCAATGAGAATGGGGTGTCTGCTCAGTTTGCCCGGAAAATAAAACGCATTTACCAGACACCGGTGGATTTGAAAAAACTGGATATCGGCGGCGGAATGATTCATGGAAATGCCAAGGATTTCAGGCAGGACACGTCGGGTAAGATCGTGTTAAGTCATACGGAACGGGAGCTTAGCGATGGGGAAAAGGTCATTGGTTCCAGTGCTTATTTTGGCATGCAGAGTGTCTTGATTCAGGCCCGGAAGGACTATTTCATGCAGTACCTGCATCAATATCTGGAAAGTTATTTTCCGTCAGTGCCCCCCCATTCCATGGAGATGATAATGAACTGTCCAACGGTTTCCGTGGAAGCCGGGGATATTTTTATCCACGATGGCGCTCCGTCAGATCATGTATATCTCATTGTGGAGGGGCTGGTGGAGTATTTCGACCCCCAGCAGCAGTTGAAAAACAAGCTCACCGCCGGTTCCCTCATCGGCATGCTTTCAGGGTTGACCGGCGAACCTTTTTCCGGCACCTATCGGGCGGTGAGCTGTTTGAGGGCACTTAAAATTCCTGGATTTATGTATCTGAAATTTGTAAAGAAAAATCGTCTGTACGATGAGTTGAGGCAAAACTATGAAACCATAAAGTTTCTCCAGGGCACCTCCCTTTTGGGGGAGATTGTCTCTTTCCCCATGCAGAATGTCATTGCAAGGAACATGACGCTGATAACGGTGGAAAAAGACTGTGATATCAGTCCCATCAACGGCATGCTGGCAATGGTGGCAACGGGGAGAGTTGAATTGCTGCTCAATAACAGTACGGTGAGCTTTCTCAATTCCGGGGATTATTTTGGAGAGGATTCCCTGTTGTCCGGCCGTGGCAGCGAATATACCGCCAGGATACTGGAGAGCGCCCGGATCTATTTCATTGATAAGGAAGATTTAAAGAACATTCCCATTGTGCGCTGGAAAATGCTGGAGACCCGCCATAAGCGGATGCGCATGTAGGGTCTCCGGGGCATGTTTTGCGGGCATGGGCCAGCCGCTTTTCCCGCACCGGTTTCCGGGATCGGACTTTAGGTACCATCACAATCTGAACCCCACCACCGATAGATCGTCTCTTCTTTTTTCAGTGCCCTGGTACGCCTTCAGGGCCGTTGAGATTGCCGACGTCTGCCGGGATAGCGGGGTCTCTTTAAGGGTGAAAAGCAGCTCCTTAAATCTCTTTTTACCGAAGCAACGTTTTTTGTCTCCCCCAACCTGGTCCAGCAGACCATCGGAGGTCATGTAATAGGTGTTTCCCGGAGCCGGATCAATGGTATGGCAGGTAAAGGTGATATCCTGGGGAACCTTTCTGTAACCAAGGCTTTTTCGATCTCCTTTTATGGTTGTGATCCCGTCATCACTGACGATAAATAGGGGAAAACCGGCTCCTGCAAATAGCATCGTCTGTTTGTCCCTTGATATGTAGCATGCGCCACATTCAAATCCGTCATTGGATTGGGATGTTTTCCGTGCGGTGCCATGGTCTTCATGGTGGTCCTGATTCAGCCCTGTCTGGACCATTCGATGCAATGTTTGAAGCAGGCTGGAAAGGTCTCCCTCCTCTATTTCCGTGAGGGCCTGTTCCAGGGCACCATTGCCGATGAGACTCATAAACGCACCGGGTACCCCATGACCGGTGCAGTCCGTCAGGATGAAGACATACCCTTTCCCCCAGGGCTTGCACCAGTAAATATCTCCCCCCACCACATCCCGGGGTTCCCAGAGGATAAAATAATCGGACACCGCCTCTTTTATCAGCTCGGGAGAGGGGAGGGTGGAGCGTTGAATTCGACTGGCGTAATGGATACTGTCTGATATGACATTGTATGCCTCTTGAAGTTGTGCGGCCACCGCTTCAAGGTGGTCCCGATTTTTCTTCAGCTCAATTTGATTTTTAACCCTGGCTTTGACAAGATCAGGACTAAAGGGTTTGGCCACATAATCCACTGCTCCAAGGGCAAGGCCCCGGGCTTCATCCTGCACTTCACTCATGGCCGTGAGGAAAATAATCGGAATATTGCAGGTCTCGGGATTTGATTTTAATATCTCGCAGACCTCATAACCGTCCATGCCCGGCATCATGATATCCAATAGAATCAGATCCGGTTTTTCTCCTTGAATATCTTCAAGGGCCGTCTCACCATCCATGGCTACCCGGATGTCGTAGTGATCTCCCAGTGTATCCACCAGAACATCAATGTTGGTTTCCGTGTCATCCACAATCATTACAACAAAATCTGATGAGTCCATAATCGTTTTTTGCCGTTTTGGGGCTTTGCCCACACCATGGACTGCACAGGGGTGTCGGTGTGATGGGCAAGCGTATTTTTATTGTTGTGCCAGGCGGCTCTCTTATCCGAGAAGGGGGGCCACGTCCACCTCATCCATCTGATTTTTATGGAGGAATCGTTTCCCATACCGTTCATATACCCCCCTGGAGAGGAAAAGATCAAACAGATCCGGATCAATGTGTCTGTCTTTTTTCATAAAGCCAAGAATTCTGATGGCCTCGCTGAGGGTTTTTGCCTTTTTATAGGGCCGGTCGCTGGCCGTCAGTGCTTCAAAGACATCGGCAATGGCAAGAATCCTTGCCTTTAAGGAGAGCGTGGATTCATCCAGTTTTCTGGGGTAACCGGTGCCCACCAGCGTCTCATGGTGTCCACCGGCAATTTCTTCAACCTGGGAGATGTTTTTGGGAAAGGGCAGTTTTTTGAGCATGATGATGGTCTGGATGGCATGCTCTTTGATTTTGAAACGTTCCTCTTCCGTGAGGGTCCCTTTGGGGATCTTCAGATTGTAGCACTCTCCCAGGTTATAAAGATATTCCGGTGCGTTTATCTTGAAACCGTATTCTTCAAAATCATAGGCGAGTTCTCCGTTGGGTTTGGGGATCAGGTGCTCTTTGCGATCAGCCAGCAGGTGCTCTTTGGCGGGTAGCGATTTGGGAGAGATTCCTTTTATACGATACAGCTCTCCGTCCGAAAGCCCCATGCGGTCATCAAAGTGGCGTTCCCATTGAGTGGTTGCAATGTCATCCAGACGTTTGTGCTTGGCCTCATCCATGAACTCTCCCCCCACATTGCAGGAGGCCACAAAGGCAAAGTCATCCTGGAGTTGATTTAATTTTTCATTCAGCTCCCTTTGCAGTTTGTTTTGAAGTGCTTCATCTGCTTTATCTTCCCGGAGCAGGGCCTCCAGATATGCGATGGTGCAGTCCCGGTGCAGCACCTCAAACCGGGTTCGGATTTCATGGATTCGATTGTAAATGGTTTCCAGTTTGGTGGCCTTGTCCACAACATATTCCGGTGTGGTCACCTTACCGCAATCGTGGAGCCAGGCGGCAATTTTGAACTCCCGCCATTCATTCTCCTGCATATCAAAATCCGCCCATCGACCCTCTTCCGACTCGCAGGCCACACGGGCCAGCATTTCACTTAAAACCACCACCCGGCCGCAATGATCTCCGGTGTAGGGGGATTTTGCGTCAATGGCATCGGCAATCAACTGAATTAATGAATCCAGTAACCGTTGCTGGCTCTCCAGCAACTGCTGGTTGATGAGGGCCACGGCGGCCTGGCTGGCCAGACCCTCCACAAACCCTGCCATCTCCTGGGAAAAGGGGATCACCCGACCGGTTCCCTTGATGCGGGCATTAAACAGTACCAGAAGGCCCACAATTTCTCCCTGGGTCTGTTTAAGGGGAACGGCAAGGTAGGATTGAGTTCGGTATTCATAGGTTTTATCAAAGGTATCAATATCGGAAAAGTCAAAATCATTGGATTCCCTGATCTGGGAAATGCTCACCGTTCTTCGGGTCAGGGCGGTGTGTGGGATGACATTGTAATAATAAGGGCGCTGTGTTTCCGGGTCCCTCAGTAAAATGGGGTCAAAGGGGATATCACGTCCTGAATTTCCACCAAAATGGAGATCCAGGGAATCCACCCCGAATAACTCATATTTAAGACTGTCAGTGGACTCCTCAAACAATAACAGCCCCCCCCCATCGGCATTGGTGAGTTCCTTTGCACCGGACAGGATCATCTCTTTGAACCGGTTCAGATTTCGTTCCTTGGACAGGGCAATGCCGATTTCAATGAGTTTTTCCAGCTTCTCCTGGGCGGATTCCAGGTCTTTTGTCCGTTCCGCCACCTTTGCTTCCAGATGTTCGGCATGATGGGACAGTTCTGCATGGGTTTTTTCCAGCTCTTGTTGCTGCCGGGAAACTTTGACATTGACCTGCTTTAGGCGATGTTCATTGCTGTCGCTCACCCGCATGAGTCGATCTGTGGTTTTCAGTAATTTTTTGTATTGCTTTAGCAGGTTGCCGAATTCCGCCTGATAATCAGGTCCTTCACCATCCTTTAGAAGCGCTTCTCCGGTTTCCAATATCTTTTTTTCATTCTTGAAAGAGTCACTGACCATGGCACTGTATTCTCCCTTGATTTCTGTGGTCAAATGCCGTTATGGGGGGATAATGATCGCTTTCGTTCAACGGTGTGGTCTGATCACAACGGTGGGCACCCTATTTTGTCTTCAGGTTGAACATGGCCTTTTCAAGATCTTCACCAAACTCTTCTCCCAGCTCCTCCATGTGATCGTCATCCGATTCATAGATCCAGTTGACCTCCACGCGGTTACCCTCTTCTGCCGCCTCTTCCATGAGGTCAAACAGCTCCATCAATACTTTGGCGGTGCTGCTGTTGAAGTAGATAAGTTCAAAATTTAATATAACGGTGGCATTTGAGAGTTGGGATAAATGCCTTTTCAGTTTTTCCAGAATATCATCATAGAAATCGTTCACATTTTCAGGATAGGACTCTCCGGCGATCTTGAAAATGTTGTGTGAAAAATCAAAATCTATCTCTGGGGTGCGCTCTGTGGGGCTGATCTTAATATTTTCCATGGTGATTCCTTCTTTTAAAAAAGGGTAAATGTTTTAAACGTATGCTTTTAAACTGAAAAAATAGGTTTCCGGATCAATTTCAGCGAAATCATAATCAAATCCATTCTTTGCCCGCAGGGCAACTTCAATAAAACCCACCCCGGCTCCCTTACTCCCCTGGGGTGTTTCCCCTTTTAAAATGGTTTTGTATAATGATTTTAACTCCTTGCGATCCATTGCCTTTATTTTTTCAAGCGTTGTCTTAATTTTGTCGACGTCTTTTGCGTTGATCTGATTGCCGCAGTTAATATAGATTTTGCCATTTTCCTTACCCAGGGTCAGTATCCCGTAACTGATTTCCGTATGTTCCTCCACGATTTTCTTTTGGGTTGAATAACGGATGACATTTTGGACCTGTTCGACAAATATGGAAAAGACATTTTTACTTGTCTGCTTATCTGCATCATTAACTGCCAATGATTTCTTGATGGCATCTCCAATGCTTATCAGCATGGATTCCGTCAGATACCCCCTATAACAAAAGGTAATATCATCTGCCTGTAAATGATTGTCTAAATTATACAAACCGACTGCCGACATATCAATCCTTCTCCCACTGCAAAAAATGTGTCAATTAAAATAAAAATTGTATGCATTGCCATGGGCCATTTGTGCATGTGGTGCCAAGTGTGGGGGCCCTTTTCTTATTCAATAATCAGGTTTGGTGCTTGATTGTCAATTTCGGTCGGGATCGGTTATCGGTTGCAGCACCATGGGCCAGGTCAGTGTCGTGAACACACCGTCAAAAGGGAAACCGATGGAAATCAAAAAAACTTGACCATTGAATATTCCACTTATTATCTGATATAGAATCATCAGGCAACCTTTTTATCCACCATCGTCATGTGATTATTTCCAATACGTTTTCAGCCCGGAAATTTTACGTATTAATTCTTGACTGACTGAATAACCAATCGGTCCATTGTTACCGGAGTTAAGCGTGTTGGTGTAACATCGGCGGAGAATATCGTCAAATTTCGGACAACAGAATGTACTGCTGAGTCGTAAGTTTTCATTGTCTATGTTACATGAGCTTGAAACAAAGGAGATATGATGGATTTTTCAAATTTTATGGTGCTGATTGTGGATGACACCGAAACCAATATTGATATGTTGGTGCATACCCTTGGCCATCAGTATGATGTGCGGGTGGCCACGGATGGAGCGTCAGCCCTGGAAGATATAGAAAATGAAAAACCGGATTTGATTCTGCTGGATATCATGATGCCGGGAATGGATGGGTATCAAGTGTGTCAGATTTTGAGAGCCAATCCGGATACCCGGCATATTCCCATTATTTTTCTGACGGCCCTGAGCGAGGAACAGGACGAAGCAAGGGGGCTTGAACTGGGTGCCGTGGATTATGTAACCAAGCCTTTCAACCCTGACCTTGTCAAAGCCAGGGTAAAAAATCAGATCGAGCTTAAAAAATATCGGGATCACCTTGAAGCCATGGTTAAAAAGCGCACCCGTGAGCTGGTACTAACCCAGGATGTCACCCTTGAGAGCATGGGAACCCTTGCCGAATACCGTGATCCGGAAACCGGCGGCCATATTAAACGAACCAAGAATTATGTTAAAGTGCTGGCAAAGCATCTCCGCACAAAACCGGAATTTGAATCCCTGCTGGACGATACCATTATAGAACAACTTTATAAGTCCTCTCCGCTCCATGATGTTGGGAAGGTGGGGGTGAAGGATAGTATTCTGCTCAAACCCGGCAAGTTGACTGCTGAAGAGTTTGAGGAGATGAAAAAGCATTCAATCTATGGCCGTGATGCCATAAAAGCCAATGAAAAAAAGCTGGGGGAGACCTCTTTTTTAAGCATGGCACGGGAGATCGCCCATACCCACCATGAAAAATGGGACGGTTCCGGTTATCCAAGGGGATTGAAAGGCGAAGCGATTCCCCTGTGCGGGCGCATCATGGCCCTGGCAGATGTGTATGATGCATTGATCAGTAAACGGGTTTATAAAGCCCCCATCCCCCATGAAACTGCCGTGAAGATAATTGAATCGGGCAAAGGAACTCATTTTGACCCGCGATTGGTGGATCTGTTTCTGGAGGAGATCTCTGAGGAATTCAGGACCATTGCATTTGAATTTGCCGATTTTGATGAGGAACGGGAGGCGCTATCCAGGAATAGAGGGGCCTTTGATGATTCAATGATGGCGCATCAAAGATAATTCCTCCCCTATAAAAATGTGATCAAGTCTTCAGGTTCTCTAAAATTTTCTGGGCAAGGGATTGTGCCTCTTTGAATTTGTATTTGTTCACCCATCTTTCCAGTTCCGCCACATCCTCCCCAAGGGCATCCGGCCATCCCAATGCATTGAGTTTTTTAAGGCTCGCTTTACTTGGGGCCGGTTTTCGTTTCATGAGATGGGGAAGTATCTCTTCAATGCCTTGAATCAACGCTTCCTGGGGAGAAACATCCATGGGGTTTGAAGCCGGGGGTGGGGAATCTTCCGGGATCAGTGCCAACCCCATCTGAAGTGTTTCCATCTCATCGGCGAAACGTTTCAATACCGCATTCATGTCATTGGCTGCCTCTGTCTGATTGGATGTGGTTGCCTGGTTTAACGAATCGTCCTGACCTCTTTTCGTTTGATCATCTGTCTGTTTTGTTTGATCTTTTCCGTATCGGCCATGAGTGTTTCTAAGCAGAGTTTCCACTGTTTGAGCTGACGATTGAAGTGCGTTTGCGCCTATATTCCCGGCAACCCCTTTGATCGTATGCGCCAGTCGCATGGCATCATCCGTTTTTCCGTCATCAATCAATCTCCGGATTTCCCGGGCTGCATCGCAAAAATCCCGTCTTACCTTTAACAGCAGACTGCGATACAGCGCTTTGTTGCCGTAGATACGTTTTAATGCCTGTTTCACATCAACCCCCGGCAGAACGTAAGGAAGAGGTTCGTCAGGGGCATCGGGCGGTTTTATAAAGTCGTTTTCGGGATCGAATCCTTCGGGCACCTCTCTTTTTCCCGGGGGCACCCAGCGAAGCCGTGTAAGAAACAATTCCGAGGGATCAGTGGCGTTGCCTACTCTTTCAGATGAATCTTGCCCGGACTTTTGGGACTTGCCGTGCAGACCGAAACGGGCGGTGAACCAGAAGGTACTGCCTTCACCCGGTATGGAGTCCACTCCGATTTCACCGCCCATCAGCTCAACCAGTTTTTTGGAGATGGCCAGCCCCAGGCCGGAACCTCCGTAATTACGGGTGGTGGATGTGTCCGCCTGGCTGAAGGATTGGAAAAGCTTTCCAACTTGTGCCTGGGTCAAGCCGATGCCCGTATCACGTACACTGAATTTTATCAGAACATGCTTTTCTTTTTGTTCAACTATCCCGGCGGTGATGGTAATCTTTCCCTTGTCGGTGAACTTCACTGCATTTCCGGTGAGGTTCAGAAGCACCTGTCCCAGATGCAGCGCATCGCCAATCAGACCCCTGGGCAGGTCAGGATCAAGGTCAAACATCAGCTCAAGCCCCTTTTCCCGGCTTTTGACCGACATCAGATTGGAAAGATTGTCCAGCACCTCATCCAGATAGAAGTCAACCGTTTCGATGTCGAGCTTTCCAGCTTCAATCTTGGAAAAATCAAGAATATCGTTGATGATGGAGAGAAGGGATTTGGCGGATCTGTCGATTTTAGAGAGGTAGCCCCTTTGCTTGGAGCTGAGTTCCGTTTTCAGTGTGAGGTGGGACATGCCGATGATGGCATTCATGGGGGTTCGGATTTCATGGCTCATATTGGCCAGAAAATCGCTTTTGGCCCGGGTGGCAGCCTGGGCCTTCACTTTCTCCTCCTCCAGATCCTCCATCATGTTGAGCATGGACGACTGTAACTCATCCAGTTCCCTTATCCGGGCCTCCAGATCCTGTTCCACCCGTTTATGGTCAGTGATATCGACAAAGCTTCCCAAAAGGCTTTTTCGTCCCATGTAGTCAATGATGGTTCCCTCATAAAGGCACCACCGGAGCTCCCCTGTTCCCAGACGTTTCATCTTCAGTTGAACCTGTTTTCCGGACTGAAAGGCTTCTATCAGGCGGGTGCGATCTTTTTCCGGGTTTTCATAAAGATCCCTGCCGGTCAGGGTCATGAATTCCTTTTCGGAGAGTTTTGCAAATTCAAGGTGGGCCCTGTTTACCCGGGCAAACTTGGCGGTTTCAAAATCAGTGATAAAAAACGGAATGGGAATGGCATCAATCACCTTTTCCAGAAGCATCACATTGGTGTCGGTGACGGCTTGGATCTGTCGGTCCTTTCTCCTGAGAATGAAAAAAATGACGCTGATGACCAATATAGTCAACAGAGCCACAGTGATAATGGGCAGAATGACCTTTAAAAGGACTGTTTTCTGCAGGCCATGTTCATACCGGACCGGCACCCATTTGTTAAACATGGCTTCTTTTGTTTCTCTGTGGATGGATCCAATGGCTTTTTCAATGATCTTCGCAAAGATCGGCCAGTCCTTTCGAACGGCCATGCGGAGCCGGGTGTCCGGCCAATCCGTTTCTGCTGCGATTTTCAGGTTGGACCAGCCATTTTGGGAAATCAGGTAACCGGCAACCGCTGCCGAAGCAAAACAGACATCCGCATCCCCCAGATGAACTGCGCGAAGGACTTCAGGGGTTGTTTTTCGAATGATAAAATGAAGATCAGATCCTTTATTCTCTCGCTTCAGTTTGCTGTATGCTGCCAGATCCGGATCCACACAGATCCTGTAGCCTCTTAACGCTTCCATGCCCTTAAGATAAGTGGTCTCTTTTCTGGTGATGACGACAATGGGAAGTGTTAAATACGGCTTGTCCGTAAACTTTAAGTATTCGGACCGCTCAGGGGTGAAGGCAATACATGGTAGTAGATCAATTTCTTTGTTTTGAGCCAGCTTCAGTGCCTCTGGCCATGGAACATCCGCCAGTTTAAATGTCAGCCCCAATTTTTCCTGGAGTATTTTTATATATTCACTTACAATCCCACTGGCATTTCCATTGTCAATGAACGAAATGGGATAGTATTGCGGTGGAATAACATACCGTAGTGTGGCTTCTTTATGATCTGTCAGCCACTTGTTTTCCTGCTTTGTCAAGGAGAGTCCCATTGCCGTGATGGGGATAAGCATCACCAGGTGGAAAAGCGCACAGGTTTTCCACCATCGCTTCTTATGTGCCATATATATTTTATGTCTCCGTTTTTACATGATAACGCAGTTTTGTTCCAAGTCCGACTCCGTTGTCCGGTAATTGTGACGGGTGGCCAAGGGTATATGATACGCCCAGGGTTCCATTTGTCCATAAATGGTGTGGCCGGCTCTCTCTCCCTCTTTATGCGGTTGAACTGAAGCGTAAGTTATTATAATAAAAAGAAAACGTTAATTATATGTGAAGAGCATGAACTTTACAATATGTTGTACTTTAAGTCAATAATCTGTTAAAATTCCTTCAATATCTGAAAACAATGCAAGAATTTCAGCAATAAGCACACCGCCAATCCGAATAAATTCGAATGTTAACCTTTAAATTTGTTTTTAAGGGGTTTTTTATGATTTCTTCCAATAGTGTTCCGGAAAAGTGTGATCGTTTTGACCACGTCATTACCACCATTGATTCCCACACAGAAGGGGAGGGTACCCGTTTGATTGTGGATGGGGTGACAGAGATTCCCGGCAGCACCATGATGGAGAAGCTGGACTATTTCAAGACCCATCATGATCCTGTGCGATGTCTTCTGACCAGAGCCCCCCGGGGGGGGGAAATCCTGGCCGCCATGGTCACGGATAATGTGAGTCCCGGGGCTGATTTCGGGCTGTTGTACATGGATGCAAAAAGATACCCTTATCTGTGCGGGCATGCCACCATAGGGGCGGTGGTAACCCTTGTCCAGTGCGGTTACCTTACATTGAATGAGGGGGAGAACACCGTTTTTGTGGATACGCCGTCAGGGGTCATGACCCTGGAGGTCCAGGTCCGGGAAAGTACGGTGGGGAGAGTGGCCATGGACATGGTGCCCTCTTTTGTGTACGATACCGCAAGGGAAATCACGGTGGATGGATTTGGAAAACTCTCCATTGATCTGGTGTGTACCGGAGGTTTTTTTGCCATGGTGGACACCGAACAGCTGGGTATTTCTCCGGTGATTGAAAATAAAAACAGGCTGGTGGATCTGGGTATGAAGATCATTGATGCGGCCAATGAACAGCTCCGGGTGGTCCATCCAATTCGGCCGGATGTCAACACCGTTGATGTCACTGAATTTTATGAGTCAACGGATGACATCCCGGCAACCGCAGGAAGGGGGATGGTGATCTATGGCGAAAGCCATATGGATCATTCCCCCTGCGGTACCGGTACGGCGGCCAAGCTGACCCTGCTCCACCATTATGGCAAAATAGGAATGCACCAGCCTTATATCAATGCAAGCCCCATGGGAACCACCTTTGAAGCCTCCCTTGTGGGCAAGACAAAGATAGGTGATCTGGATGCGCTGGTCACCCGGATTAAAGGGCGGGCATGGGTAACCGGCATCCACCATTTTGTCATTGACAAGACAGACCCGTTTAAAGAAGGATTTGTTGTTTGATGACGGTGTTACTCACCCTTTTATTCCCCTGTTCTGTCCGGGTTTAAAGAAGGATTTATCATTTTATGACCTACTCCCCTGATCTGATTCTGTTCAATGGCACCCTTTATACCCAGGACCCTGCCACATCCCGGTCCACTGCCGTGGCCATAAGCGGTAAATATATCCAAATGGTGGGTGAGGACAGGGATATCCTGGCACTGGCCGGTCCCCGCACCCGGAAAATCGATTTGGAAAAAAAGCTGGTCCTGCCCGGATTCATTGACTCCCATTTCCATTTTTACGAGTGGGCACTCAATGTCGACAGTATCGATTTTTCAACAGTTTTCAGTTTCTCAGATATGGAAAACGCCATCCGGGCCAGGGCGGAGGCCCTGCCCCCCGGCCGCTGGATTTTGGGCCAGGGGTTCAACGAATCGGACTGGCCCGAGAATAAAATGCCCCATTGCCGTGATCTTGACCGGGTGGCCCCCCATCATCCGGTGTGCATCTGGCGATGTGATCTCCACCTGGCCGTTGCCAACTCCATGGCCCTGGCGCTGGCCGGCATTGACCGCCACACGCCGGATCCGGCCGATGGGGTCATTGTGCGGGATCAGGAAGGTCTCCCCACGGGGGTGCTTAAGGAGCTGGCTCCCAATCTGGTGAGGGATGCCCTGCCGGACCTGTCGGAAGGGGATCTTCTTGCCAATATGAAAAAGCGCATCTCCCATGCCCATGCCCTGGGATTGACCGGGGTCCATGATATTCGCCTCATGGGAGGCAAGGAGGGAGCCACGGCACTTCAGGCATGGCAGACCCTCCGCGCCCGGGGAACGCTTTTACTGCGCTGCCATGTCTCCCTGCCCGGTGAAATGACCAAGCAGGCCGTTGCCCTGGGTCTTTGCACCGGCTTTGGCGATGATCTTTTGAGAATCGGACATTTGAAGTTTTTTTCGGACGGCGGCATGGGGGCCCGCACCGCATGGGTGACGGAAAAATATCTGGATGCGGATTACGGCATGGCGCTGACCCCGGTGGATGAAATTGAAGCGGCCGTGACTCTGGCCGACGGGGCCGGACTTTCGTGCATGGTCCACACCGTGGGAGACCGGGCCTGCCATGAAATTATTGACATGTATGCAAGGGTTGAGGCCCGGGGCTTGAGTCGGTGCCCAATTCCCCATCGCATGGAGCATGTTCAGATGATTCTGCCCCAGGATCTTCATCGCCTGGAATCTCTGAAAAACCTGGCAATCGCCTGTCAGCCCGCCAATTTGAGCCTTGATATCTCCATGATTGATCAGTGCGTCGGAGATCGGGGACGGTATGCCTATAACCTGAAAAGTATTTTGAACAGCGAGATACCCATGATGCTCAGCTCCGATGCTCCGGTGGCCGATCCCAACCCCTTTGCCGGTATTTATGCGGCGGTGAATCGTAAACGCATGGACCGAACCCCCAGGCAGGGCTGGTACAGGGAACAGGCACTCAGTGTGGCCGAGGCGGTGAAGGGATATACCCTGACCCCGGCCCGGGCATCCGGGTGTGGGGACCGTCTGGGGTCCATCTCCCCGGGGAAGCTTGCGGACATGGTGGTGACGGATCGGAATATCTTTGAAATCCCCGGGGACGAAATTCTGGAAACCCGTGTGGTGCTGACCCTTTTTAACGGACAGGTGGTCCATGGGTGACAGAGACCTTCACATTCAGTATCTGGAGGCCATCTTTGACCAGTCTGCGGATGGGTTGATGATCTGCGATGCAAGGGGCAGGATACTCAAACTGAACCGGAGCGCTGAAAGACTCAATGGGATCAAGGCCGCCGAGGTGCTGGGAAGGGATGTGGCCACCCTTGTAAAAGAGGGTCACCTGGACCGATCCGCCACCCAGGAGGTGTTGGAAACCCGACGTCAGGTCAGTGTGGTTCAGGTCACTCCCAAGTCGGGGTACACCCTTCTGGTCACGGGGACACCGGTGTTTGATGTCAACCGCGAGATCTCTTTTGTGGTGGTCAATGAACGGGATATCTCCCTGATTGAGAATATGAAACAGGAGCTTAACAGGACCCGTGAGGAGTCGGAGAAAATCAGAAACGAACTCACGGAACTGACCCTGCTGGAATTGAAAGAGAACAATATTGTGGCCCGGAGCGATGCCATGAAGCAGACCCTGCGACTGGCCCTGAAGCTTGCAGGTATTGATGCCTCCAATATTTTAATCCAGGGGGAATCCGGCACAGGCAAGGGACTGCTTGCCAAGTTTATCCACATGCACAGCTTTAGGAGCGACAAAACTTTTATCCAGATCAATTGTGCGGCCCTGCCGGAGAATCTTCTGGAGGCGGAACTGTTCGGCTATGAAAAAGGGGCCTTTACCGGAGCAAGGGAGACGGGAAAACCGGGGCTTTTTACCCTGGCATCCGGGGGCACCTTGTTTCTGGATGAAATCGGAGAGATGCCTTTGAGGGTTCAGGCAAAATTGTTAAAGTGTTTGGATGACCACGAAATCATGCCCATTGGCGGTACCGTAGGAAAAAAGATCGACTGCACCATCATCGCTGCAACCAACCGGGATCTGGATCAGCGCGTCACAAAGAAACAGTTCCGACTGGATCTGCTGCATCGCCTGAACACCTTTCCTCTATCCATTCCCCCTTTACGGGAACGGCCCGAGGATATCCTTGAGCTGGTGACCCTGTGCCTGGAAAAATATAATAAAAAATATAATCGTCGGACCCACATGGGGTATAAGGCCTTTGAAGCCCTGAAGTCATACAATTTTCCTGGAAATGTCCGGGAGTTGATCAATATTGTCAAACAGGCCGTGGTCATGTGCGATCGAAGATCCCTTGACGATTATATCCTCCATGCCACCCAACCGCCCGGACCCTGCGCTCCTGCGGTTAAATCCGTCACAAATCCCACCGACCTTCCCGGAAAGCTCATGGCCGTGGAGCATGAGATGCTCCTGCAGGCGGTTCAGCGATGTCATACCACCCGTGAGGCAGCCACCTTTCTTGGGGTCAGCCAGCCCACTGTTGTCAGAAAGTTGAAAAAACACGGCCTGGGTAAGTTGAAATAGGCTGGGATACCGACTCCCACGGAGCGGTCGGTGTCAGGTCGTTGCTTGATTCACTTGTAAATCAAATATCTCTGAATCCCTTTGTGATAGGCCTTTTAAGGTAATCCTATTAGATTCATGATTGAATCTGATGTGATGTTGTTTTAAATAAGGGTGTTATGAATAAAACTTGATTTATTTGTGAATTAATTATCGGCAATTACGTTTTTGTTATAATTGGCTGTGTGGTAAATATTATTATAAATCAAGCTTGTTATAAAAAAAAGTGCACCAGGGCATGCTATTTGTAATCATTATTTGATCATCAGCGTTCACGATACGGGATGACTGGTGGGAATGGGCGGATTAATTGCTGATGCTTGAAATGAAACAATCCTGATTCCATTTTGTTTTTTATATGAAAGTCTCCCCAATCTGCTGGAATTAAAGGACTTTCGTTTTTCGTTGTGGCAGGTTTTTCTGCCATGTATGTTTTATATGAAAAGGCAGCCTCCAAGGCAACCTCAGCAGAGCCGCCCCCCCGATGGGCAATAGGAACCGGACAATTGAGCTGTCTACAGTTCCGGTCCGGGCCCATTGCCCGTCGGGGGGGCGGCGGTATAATACCATTTTCTATATTTGTTGTGTCCGGCAGGACATGCCCGTTTATATGAAAGTCTCACCAACATGCTGGAATTAAAGGACTTTCGTTTTTCGTTGTGGCAGGTGGTTACTGCCATGTGGGTTTTATAAGAAAGAGTAGGCGAGCCTAACATTCTTTCAATCTTCGTTGTGGGCGAACCCGGGCCCCAAAACCCGGTCCGCCCGTGGCGGTTATAGTGCATTTCGGCATCCGTCATTCCCGCTTTACACTTTCATGAGGCGAATGTCCATTTTTTCGGTGGTTGTCCTTGAAAAAGTGTAAAGTACTTTTGGGAGTATCTGAAGAATGCCTGCATTTCATATGACTTGTTTTCGGTTTTTAGGCCTAACTTGTTAAAAAATATTTAAAGAACAGGATGTCGTTCATGAAAGAAAAGACATGGAAACCGTGGTTACTGTTATCCCCTTCATTGGCAGCTGTTTTTTTACTTCTTGTGGTTCCGGTGTGTTTTGTCATCGTCTACAGCTTCTGGCTCAGAGCCCCCAGCGGTCAGGATATCCCAGCGTTTCAGTTGGGAAATTACGCCAAATTTTTCGCAGATTTCTTTTATCCCTCCATTCTTCTGAAGACCCTGAGGGTGGCCCTGGAAACCGTTGTGCTGTGTCTGATCATGGGGTATATCCCGGCCTATTTTTTTTATAAGACCGAATCCCGGTTCAAGCCCTATCTCATGGTGCTGGTCATGCTGCCCTTTTGGATCAGCTTTATCATTCGGACATTGAGCTGGATTAACATTTTGGGGGATTCCGGTCTGATCAACCATGTCTTGATCAAGATGGGCATTATCAATACCCCCCTTTCCATGTTGTACAATGAAGGGGCGGTGATCATGGGGCTCTTGCAATACCTGCTGCCCTTTATGATCATGAATGTCTACGTGAGTCTGGACGGTATTGACAAAAGTCTTACAGAAGCGGCCAAAAGTCTTGGGTGCACCGAATGGCAGGCGTTCCGGGAAGTGACCCTTCCTTTGAGCTTACCCGGGGTGAGTGCCGGGTGTCTTCTGGTATTTGTCCTCACCTGCGGCACCTATCTGCCTCCCATGATCCTTGGGGGGCCTGGGAATGGCATGATTGCCAATCTGATTTTCAAACGGGTGATCGGCACGCTGGACTGGCCCTTTGGCTCGGCCATCAGCACCATTCTTCTTTTGCTGCTGGTGCTCATTGTCTACACTTATAACCGGTACTTGGGTATCAATCAGATTTTTAAATCCATGAGTAATGGTTGAATACCTTGTGAGGAAATAATATGAAAAAACTGACTTCCGGATGGAGCCTGATTAAATTATATACCCTGCTGGTTTATGTGTGGATGTTTACCCCCATTGTCGCGGTGGTGATTCTGGCATTTAATCCCCAGCAGTTCGGAACCTTTCCCATGGAAGGATTCAGCTTTAAATGGTTTGTCAAGCTGTCCCACAATGCCACCATTCTGGATGCGTTTAAAAATTCTTTGGTGCTGGGTGGTTTTACCGCGGTGTTTTCCACAGCCATCGGGGTGCCTGCGGCCATGGCGTTTATTCGATATGATTTCAGGGGCAAGGAGTTTTTGAACACGTTGCTCATTGCGCCTATCATGATTCCGGAGGTGGTGCTGGGGGTGGCGTTGCTTTTGTTCATTCGCTGGTTGCAGCAGCCCAAGAGCTTTGCATTGCTTCTCATTGGACATGTGGTGCTGACCCTGCCCTATGTCTTACTTATTGTTCAGGCAAGGCTTGTGGGAATTAAAAGAGAGTATGAGGAGGCAGCCCTGTCCCTGGGGGCAAATCCTTTTCAGACTTTTCGGGAGATTACCTTTCCCCTGCTGGCCCCGGCCATTTTTGCCGGGATGCTGTTCTCTTTTACCATCTCCTTTGATGATGTCACGGCCACCCTTTTCTGGGCAACCGCCCAGAATCAGACGGTACCCGTAAAAATATTCGGTATGCTGAGAAATTCCATCAGTCCGGAAATCAATGCCCTGGGCGCGGTGATGATTGTACTTACCGTATCCATTCCCCTTGCGGCAGGCTACCTCACCCGGCGATTTGCCCGGGGGGAGGGGTAAAATGAGAGGTGTTGTCTGACCCTGCTCGCCAATGGCCAAGAATCAAATTCCAATAAAGATGCACCTGGTGTTTAATCCGTAACTATAAGGAGAAAAGAATGGGAAAAGAGTTGGAAAGACGACTGGACGATGTGTATGAAAATTACAAGAACGGTACCATTTCCCGGAGGGATTTTGTTAAATTCGTCGGTATTGCCGGTGCCTCCCTGGGGATACTGGCCGGGCCTGCCGGCTTGGTGACACGGGCTTTTTCCGCCGCTAAATCCATCACCTGCCACTCCTGGGGAGGCAGCACCTCCGAAGCATTGAGAAAATTTGCCTTTGATCCCTTTACCAAGGCCACGGGCATTGAGGTGATTGATGCGGCCTTCACCGGAATGGATGCATTTTTAACCCAGGTGAAAGCCTCCATTCCACCGGGGGGAGAGTTTAATATTGCCCATTTAAGTGCCGTCTATGATTATGCCCGTTACACAGACCTGGGATTTGGGGTGACTCTGGATGAGAGTAAAATTCCCAACTTGGAAAATGTTATGCCCAAAATGACGGAAACCCTGCGTAAAATCTCCAAGGGGACCCTTTCCGCCGTACCCTACGATCTCGGGCAGACCGGTATTGCCTATAACACGGAAAAAATATCAAAGGAAAAGGCGGAAAAACTGGGGGCCTCCCTGCTGTACGATAAAGACCTCAAAGGAAAGGTGGGCTCCTGGGGAGGCGACTTCAGGACCAACATGTGGTATGCCGCGTTGCATACCGGCCAGAGCCCCAATGATATCAAAGACGAGAAAGCCGTGTGGAATGCCCTGACCCAGCAGAGGGCCCTTATCAAGAAATATTGGGCATCGGGATCGGAACTCATGAGTCTTCTGGCCAACGGAGACATCTATGCCACGGTGGCATGGTCCGGTCGGGTGGCGGCATTGCAGAAACAGGGCCATCCCATTGGGTATCTGGCCCCGGATGGCACCTATTCCTGGATGGAGTATATGTACGTGCTGAAAGGTACGGATCTGAATGTGGCACAGAAACTTCTCAATTTTATGCTGGAGCCCGATGCAGCCATTGCCGTTGCCAAGGGACAGAACTATCCCACCAGCCTGGATCCCACCAAGGTTGCCATGCCCGAAGAGGTGAAAAAACTGCCCGCCTTTGATCCCACCGGTAAGCTTAACGGGTATCTGTTTGCCGATCCGGCATATTGGAACAGCCATCAACTGGATTGGGCGGAAAAGTGGGACAGAATCATGGCGGGTTGATCGGGTGAAAAGAGATATATCCTGCTGAAAGAGTTGATCAATCCCCAGGCCAGCCCCCCCTCCTCAACGTGGCAAAAATCAAAAACCGACCCGGCTTTGTCACGATTCCGGATGGCTGGGATTGATCTTCCCCCTGTATTTTTTCCGTCCATGCCTTGAATGAAGGTAATTATCGTTGAATTCGGGTGATATGGTAAAGGATGACATTTTGAATGAGTGGGAGAACAGTGGTTTGACACAAGAAAAAAATCCGGCATTTGTGAAGTTCCAGGGAATTGAAAAGCGGTTTGGCAAGGTGGTGGCCGTAAAAAAAATGGATCTGGAGATTCCGGAAGGCGCCTTTGTGACCCTGCTGGGGCCTTCCGGGTGTGGAAAGACCACCCTGCTGCGCATGCTGGCAGGGCTTGAGACGCCCACCAACGGGGACATTTACATCAATGGAAAACGGATCAATGACACGCCCATCCATAAGCGGAATCTGGGCATGATCTTCCAGAATTATGCCCTTTTCCCCCATAAGACCATTTTTGACAATGTGGCGTTTGGGTTGAAGTACAGAGCCGTTCCCTCATCTGAAATAAAGGGAAAGGTTGAAAAAGCCCTGGAGACGGTGCGGCTTCCCGGGGTGGGAGACCGGATTCCCTCCCAGCTTTCCGGTGGACAGCAGCAGCGCATTGCCCTGGCCCGTGCCATTGTTATTGAACCGGATGTGCTCCTGATGGATGAGCCTCTGTCGGCATTGGATGAAAATTTGCGGGAGGATATGCGTCGGGAGATCGATAATCTCCAGCAGGAACTGGGTGTCACCACCATCTTTGTGACCCATGATCAACGGGAAGCGCTTTCCATGTCCGACAAGGTGGTGGTGATGAAGGACGGGTTTGTTCAGCAGGAGGGAAATCCCGAAGAGGTTTACAACAATTCGGCAAATCATTTTGTTGCCGACTTTCTGGGCCATTCCAATTTTTTAAATGCCGTGGTTGAGGAGACGCATAGCGGTTTTTTAAAGGTCCGGCTGGATGACGGGAGCAGTTGCCTGGTGAATCCGTCAGGGGATTTTGAGGCGGGTGACAAGGCTGAAGTAGTGATTCGTGCACAGAAAATGACACTGGGGTATCAGGCCGACCACTCCCAGGAAGAAAACATGAATTTTTTCCATGGTAGGATTGTGGACCGCAGCTACATGGGAGGTGAGGTGAGCTATTTTGTGGAACTTCCCGGCAAACAGGTGCTTCATGTCATTAATTTTGTGAAGCGGTCTCCCTATCGCCGTGGGGAAGATGTGTTTGTAAAGGTCGATCCGTTCCACTGCAGGCTGCTGCAGTCATAAATCGGCACCGTCCCCCGCAGCCGGCACCATACCCCCAAAGTACCCTGTATTGTGATCAAGCCCTTTGACAGGAGTGCTGCGTTTTGACGAAGGCAAAGGTGGAAACATCGTGGCAGATAAGAGCGTGGCAGATTTTCCGCATTCCGGCCCCCTGAAAAAGAGTTTTCTGTGGATCAAACAACATTTGGATCCCTCATGGAGTTATATCGTCATTGAAAATGGTGAAAAAGATCTTAAGTCATCCCTATTCAGGATGGATCACATGGCTTACGCCTGTTTAAAAAAAGAGAAGTACGCCTGGCAACAGGTCATCGACATGGATGTTTCCAGGGAGTACCTGGTGATTCGGATTCCGCCGTTTAATGAGGAAAAGCTCCTTGGCAGGATCATGGGATTTGGGTTTCCCGGAAATGCAGTGTATTATTTATACAAAGCTGAAGAGAAATGAAATGAAAGAGAATCAGGATGGGCGGGTCAATATTCGCTTTGAGCATTCAAAAAAAGAGATGGATGTGTCATTGTCCACGTTGGTGGATGGTGCGGTGAAATTCCTGGAGTTCTACGGGAATGCGCAGTTTTGTGGCCGGGAGTTTGTTGCCGTTGTGGGAGAGGAGGATGGTCAAACAAAATTTTCCGCTCTTTTGGGGGCCACAGGATACAAAGGCGATGCCATGGGGTTTTTCACGGCAGTGTTTATGGCCATTGGCAGGGCAAAGGCTGAACGCCTTGTTTTGAATGGAGTGACATTACCCCATATGCTGCTGGTGGCATTGCTTGAGCGGGTGATTCCGGGGCATGGTTACCTCTCCATCAAGGAACCCGAACGGCTGGAGCAGTCCACCAATCTGGATATCCCGGATGAGCAGCGAGGGGATCTGCAGAAGGTCATGGATCAATATCCGGTGCGTCTTTCCCGGCATACCATCCGGCAGATGATGGTCTCCCGGGATGTGGCCTATCAATACATGCCCTTTGTGGAGGAGCTGGATGAGGTGGGCCATGTGAATACCTGGATCGGCCAGTTCCATGAAGGGCTTCTGGAGCAGATGTATCAGAATCGGGTAATTTTTCTGCTCAACATGAGCTGTCCGGTGTATTGCCGGTTCTGTTTCAGGAAGCACAAAGAGTCCAGAAATGAAAACAATCCCACGGTGGAGGATGTCAGGGCTGCGGTTGCCCATGTGAAAAACTCCCCCTCCATCAAGGAGATTGTGGTCACCGGCGGGGATCCCTTCATGAACCGGGAGAACATGGCCGCCACCATTGACGGGCTCATGACCGTGGACCATGTACAGACCCTGCGCCTTGCCACCCGGTCTGTGGCCTATTACCCCGATCTTTTCCTGGAGAACGAAGGGGCCTATCTCAAGTACCTGAAGCAGAAAAGTCTGGAACTCCAGCAGAACGGAAAACGCATGGAGGTGGCCACCCACTTTATCCATCCCGATGAGATTTCCCCCGAGAGTCTTGATATTATTTCTGATCTCGTCAAAAACGGCATTGCCGTATATGTTCAAACACCGTTTTTAAGCGATTGTAATGATACCGGCCCGGAGCTTGTCAAACTGTTCCATCTGCTCCGGGGAGCCGGTGCTGAATTGCATTATATTTACATTCCCTGCAGCCCCATCCATGGAAACTCCATTTACTGGAAACCCCTGTCCGATGGTATTTACATGGCCCGGCATCTCCGGGCGCATCTGTCGGATCGGGTGATGCCCCGGATCTGCACGGCCACTCCCATCGGCAAGATGGACTGGCACACCAGCGGCTGGGCCGTGGAACGGGTGGCGGACAATGGCAATTTTATCTGGATCAGAACCCCGTACACCCCGGCATATTTTAAGGCCTTTGCCCCCCTGACCGAAAAACTCACCAATATCCGTCCCAATGCAGAAGGTACCATTGACATACAGTACATGGCAAAGATCGGGGATGATGTTCTACTTCTTGGGGAACGGCCCCTTCGGGTGGCCCCGAAAAAGGGGCCGGTAACCCATGCCGAGGTTCAGGTGCTCAAACAGAGCCTGGCGGATGTCTGTCAGACCTCGTTCTCCATGGTGGACACCGGCCTTAAAGGGATTGCCCGGCTCCATGAGACACGGGTACTGGTGGCGGCGGACCAGGCAGGGGAAGCGGAACTGGCCTATATCTCGGATGATTTTCGGATCACCGATGTGGTGATCACGGCAAAGGGAGATGCCATACATCATCTGCATGACATCACCCGGATGGTTCGACGCTTACAGGATATTGTTCACGTCAATGCCGTGCGCCTCTGTTCCATGGCATTTGCCGCAACACCAGAGGCGTATACCCTGGGAGTGGTCAATGCCCTGGGGGACCTGAACCGACTCTCCGTGGTCAATCCCCTGCGCCTGGAGATTGAAACCTGGTTTGTCCGGGCAGGGGATGTTGAACCCATTCATGCCGCAGTGGCAAGGCGGCTCAACAACAAGGGCATCACCGTTTACGCCAATGTGCCCTTGCTTGGCGGGGTGAATGATACGGACACCGCCATCCATGATCTGGCCTATGCGCTTCGAAAATCGGGTATTGAGTTTCATCACCTCTATGTGGCGGGGCTTCCCATCCAGCGTCAATGGAATATCACCCATCCCGTGGATTCCTATGATGTGGTTGACATTGCAACCATGGTGAGGCGGGAAGGCTCGGGCAGGGAGATTCCCCGGTACATCATTGCAACCCCCCTGGGGGAGGTGGATTATGGGCTGACCTCGGAATTTGTCAGGGAAGGGGAGAACGTCAAGGTAAAACTGACCTGCTATGATGCCGACTATTACCGGAGCATGGATAAGAATTTTCAGTTTCCTGCGGGGGTGGCCCAAGATCCGGCCGGCCGGCCGGTGCTGGATCTGCCCGGGCTGATTAAAACCAATGATTTCCCCATCTCATGAGCCGGAGGCACGATGATGCGATATCCATACATTGATTACAGTGACAAGGTAAAGATCTGCCCTATTTTTCACGGGTTGACCGGAGATCCGCTGGTGGTGGACCTTGGGGTCGGTGCACCGGTGTATGAGACGGTGGACCTCCAGGACCAGAAAGCGTTTCAGGCATGGCTGAACCGCACCATGGAGGGGCGACACACCTGGGGCGTTGCCTCCTACCTGGAAAATCGGGAGCCTCTTCTTTATACCTATCCCCAGATGCAAAAGGAAGCACGCTACTACCATCTGGGGCTGGATATTATTGTGGATCTGGATACACCGTTGCATGCCCCCCTGGATGCCACGGTGGTTCACAGTGACTACGAGGAAGGCCCGGGCAACTATGGCGGGAATGTGCTGCTTCGCCATGATGGTGATGGGTTTGAGACTTTCTATACGCTATACGGACATCTCAATCGAAAGCAGCTGCCGTCGGTGGGGGAGGGTTTCAAGGCAGGAGACCCCTTTGCCGTCATCGGCGATTTTCATGAAAACGGCAACTGGTTTTACCACACCCATCTCCAGGTGATTACCCGGAAGGGGTATGAAGAGGGGTGGGTATCCAAGGGCTATTGCACGGCCGGGGATCTGGCCGTCATGGATGGTATCTGTCCTTCACCCCTGTCCCTGTTTAAACGTTCATGATCCCCAACCGGGTGTTGGGTGGGGCATGTTGATATTAATCATTATCCAACTTTGGGTTTGTGATAGTCACGTTAGCCCTGCCCTTTACCAGTAAAATAGGACTGAGCAGTATCGTTCATGTTGTGTATATTCTGCGGCATGAATACACAAAACCAAATCAAACGAACCCAGTCGGAGTGTGCAAGCATAGCTGAATCCGCCAAAAGATGAAAACATACATGACCCGGTCACTCTAATCGAAAATTTCTGCGTATTTTTCTTCAATCACCCGAGTTTCATCATCAGTCAACTTTTCGAATTCCCTTCTTCTTGCACGTTTTGATAGTTTTCCATCGTTTTGGGAAAGAAATCGTATAAGCAAATCAACAAGATTATCATAAAGCGTGTCTCTCGGCCTATGACGTGGTGTAAAAATATGCCATCGTTCATAATCATATTTTTTGTGTTTCATGCCTATGGCACATAGATGATCAGGAACAGGAACGTTTAAACCATGCGCTGAAATTAATGCTGAATATCCAGCGAAACGGTCTCCTTCCTCTAATGCGGGAAAACCGTGAAAAACAATTATATGCTGTGAATTTTGATTATTATAAGTCATTTTTATGAATTCTCTTTTTGTTTGTCTGAATGAGAATGGCATGAAAAATGATTGCTGTCTATGAATTTCAATTAGAATATGCAATGGAAATGGAGCAAAGTGGTTGATATATTCAGCATATATTGAGGATCAATTGTAATGGGAAGAATCTTTGAAGTTTACAAATTCAGTTGAGGAACTGGAGAGCATGAAGAGTCGTGTGAATCGAGAGAATCATGTCCGTTTTTGTGGTCAGAGGGAGCCAATTGGCTCCCTCCGAACCGATTGTTTGAGGACACCGCAGTTACTGCACTTTAGACAGGCAGGGTGGTAAAAGGGGTCTCCGGCGGTCCTGAGCTGGACCGATCAGTCGTTGAGGGCGGCATTATGCCGTTTTCATGATCTTAAGGGCTCAATCACAACACCGACCCACTTGACCTATCGTGATGGCTCACCGAACTTATGATCAAACCCTTTAGATGCAAAATTTATCCCCCAAAAGAGGCGTCATCCATCTCCACGGCCACAGCACTGGTGGTTTTCAGGGCCGTGAGATTTCCCATGGTGATGGGCAGTTGGGTTTCCACAAAGAACTGCAAGGATTTAAGGACCCCATCGTAAAAGGGTTGGTCTTTCTTTTTGGCTTTTTCAATGGCCTTGGCCGCCACCGAGGCTCTCCAGAGCAGCATCCAGGCCACCACCACGTCACCCACCGCATCCTGGAAGGGATGGGCATTGGCAAAGGCACTGAGCACCTTGGCAGACATGGCGGCCTGGCCCATGTGCAGGGCCACCTCCCCTAAGCTATTTAGGGCTGTTTCAACTTTTTGTGCCTGATCTTTCAAGCCCTCCAGCTCTTTGGCCGTGGCCACGGCTTTCTGCATCTCCGTGAAGAGATCCATCACCGGTTTTCCCTTGTTCATGCCCAGTTTTCGACCCAGCAGATCCATGGCCTGGATGCCGTTGGTGCCTTCATAGATCAATGTGATGCGGCAGTCCCGCAGCAGCTGGGCCATGGGATACTCTTCAATGAACCCATATCCGCCAAATACCTGCATGCCCTGGCTGCACACCTCAAAGGCCCTGTCTGTGACATACCCTTTGGCAATGGGGGTGAGGATCTCCACAAGGCCCTGGTATTTTGCCCGCTCCTCCGGGGTCTCGCTGATGACGGCAAGGTCGGCACAGTAGTTGACATAGTAGAGAATGCTTCGCATGCCCTCCACAAAGACCTTCATCTTCATCAATTGTCTTCGGACGTCGGGGTGATTGATGATGGCAACGGATTTGGCATCGGGGTTCATCACCTCCAGGAGATTTTTCCCCTGAACCCTTTCCCTTGCGTAGTTCAGTGCATGCATGTAAGCTGAGGTGGCACAGGCAAACCCCTGGAATCCCACCAGCAGCCTGGCTTCGTTCATCATGACGAACATGGCCTTCATACCCTTGTTCTCTTCTCCTAAAAGGGTACCGATGCAGTTGCCGTTGCTGCCCAGGGAGAGGGAGCAGGTGCTGTTGCCGTGGATGCCAAGTTTATGTTCGATGCCGGTGCAGATCACGTCATTGAATTCACCCAGGGAGCCGTCGTCGTTCACGCGGAATTTGGGCACCAGAAACAGGGAGATGCCCTTGGTGCCTGCAGGGGCCCCCTCAATGCGGGCCAGTACCGGATGGATGATGTTTTCCGTAAGGTCATGCTCGCCTCCGGAAATGAAGATTTTTGCGCCGGTGATACTGTAGGTGCCGTCGTCATTCTTTTTGGCAGAGGTGGTCAGTGCCCCCACGTCGGACCCGGCATCGGGTTCGGTGAGAAGCATGGTGCCTGCCCACTTGCCGGTGTACATGTTGTGGAGGAACAGTTTTTTCTGCTGGTCCGTTCCAAACTCTTCCACCAGTTTTCCGGCACCGTGGGTGAGACCGGGGTACATCATGAAGGGATAGTTGGCACCGTTGAAATACTCCATGGCTGCGGAGGCAATGGTTTTGGGCATCCCCTGCCCCCCCCATTCCGGGGCTTCGGTCATGGCCAGCCACTCCCCTTCATTAAAAAGTTCATAGAGGCGTTTAAAGGAGTCCGGGGTGGTGACGTTACCGTCTGTCAGGGTGCAGCCCTGCTGATCACCTTCCTGCTGGGTGGGCAGGATCTCTTTAAGGGCAAGGTTTCTTGCCTCGGACACAATGAGGTCGATGGTTTTTTTGTTGAATTCAGCGAAGCTGTCGCTTTTTTCGGCCAAAGAACCGGCATTTAACAGTTCATGCAGTAAAAAATCGACTTCCCTTCGATCGGAAATTAATTGTGCCATGGTGTGTTTTCTCCTGAAAATAGTTGTGATGGCAGCGGGTTCTGCCATGACAACCGTTATTAGATAATAAGTGAATTGATCTTCATTTCATATTTTGGTGTGCTTGCTGCGGTTAATGCGGGCGGACCACAGCTGATTTTATAAAGTAAAATCAATATAGACCAGTATTTTTAGTTGTTGTTTTTCAATGTTGTGTCATCGGCTTCGTTTATAGCAACTCGAATGTTGATAATGAATATATATTCATTGCACGCGGTGAGGTGATAGTCAATAATAATTTTATTTTCAGGGAATTTTTTTTGTATGGTAAAAATATTGATCAGCGGATGTCTTTTGGGGTTGGAAGTGCGGTATGATAAAAAAATACAGCCTGTTGAAAATAAAAATATTTTAAAATGGCAGCGAGAGGGACGGCTGGTGGTGGTTTGCCCTGAGGTGTCTGGGGGGCTTTTGGTGCCCAGGCCACCGGCGGAAATTGTGGGGGGATCGGGTGAGCAGGTCCTCAATGGCGGGGCGTGCATCATGAATGTGGCGGGTGAAGATGTCACCCATGCCTTTATTCGGGGGGCGGGTGCTGCCCTTGATCTGGCCAGACGGTTTGACATCCGCCTTGCCATATTAAAGGAGAAGAGCCCCTCATGCGGTTCCACAGCTGTTTATGACGGCACCTTCAGTGGAAAACGAATCCCCGGCCAGGGCGTGACGGCGGCCCTGTTGAGACGCAATGGGATAAGGGTCTTTTCGGAAAAAGAGGTGGATGCTGCCGGGGCATATCTGGCCTTGATGGTATGATTAACCCCGGGTTGGGTGAAACTTCCGGGATGAAACTTCCGGAGGGGTGAAAGAACTGGAAAAAAACCGATGGATTGAATATATTGATCGGGAAAATGATGTTTCATTATCAAACATTGGATACCCAAATTAAGGAGGAAACATGCAGTTTATTGTGACGGGATATGATGGAACCGATGACAATGCTTTGGACAGAAGAATGGCCGTGCGGGAGGCCCACCTTGAGATGGCAGGAAAGATGAATAAAGCGGGCCGGTGGCTCTATGCCGCCGCCATTCTGGATGAAGCCGGTAAAATGGTGGGCTCTATGATCGTGTGTGACTTTGACTCCAGAGCCGCACTGGAGACGGAGTGGCTCAACAATGAACCCTATGTGACCGGAAAGGTGTGGGAACGTATTGAGATCACAAGAGCCCAGGTGGCACCGTTTTGTGCACCGTGATTTTTTTCCGTAGGGCGATGGGACGCTTTTTTTGTTTAATGATTGTGAGTCGTCACACAGGATATGTCTTGACCACTTTTTCATGGTTTGATAGTTTCATTCAGGATGTTTTTCGCATCTTGATACGGGTGCTTTTTCAGGGGTGGCCGGGCGATTCTTTTCAGCGGCGGTGCCCATAAGCATCGGTTCAATATCTTTACTTTTCATTAAGTTTCTCCAAATGAACGATAATGCAATACCTTTGCCAATTATATTTTTGATTAGTTTATCATCCACATGTTGTGTTTCTAAAATTACAAACACACAACATATTGAGTCTTGTGATCCTGGTCAAAGCACATTTTAAAAATTGGCGAAGGTATTGTAATGATAATTCGGTTGTTTTGAATCCTGATGGTGGCAGGCTGGTCTGCCATGGTCTCTGCACAACGTTTTTCCAAGGTTAATTAAAGGAGGATGGAATGAAAAAGATGATGATGTTGGTCCTGGGTCTTTTTATGGTATTGTCTGTGGGTGTTTCCGCAGGTGCCAAAACCATAACCGTGGGGCTGGATGCCGACCCGGTGTCGCTGGATATTCAGGTCCAGCTGTCCGGTGGCATGCTTCAATTGTCGCACTGGTGCTTTGATCCCCTGGTCCGCTGGACCCAGGAGATGACCTTTGAGCCCCGCCTGGCCACCAGCTGGGAGCGTATCAATGAGTATCGCATGCGCTTTCATCTGCGCAAGGGGGTCAAGTTTCACAGCGGAAACACCTTTACGGCCAAGGATGTGAAATGGACCTTTGATCGCATGAGGCACAGCGTGGATTACAAGGGTCTCATTGAACCCTTTGTGGGCATTGCCGTCATTGATGATTACACGGTGGACATTGTCACGGCCAAACCCTACGCCCTTTTATTGAACATGGCCACTTACTTTTTTGCCATGGACAGCGCCTTCTACTCCGGCATGGATGAAAATGGTCAGCCCAAGGATGCCATTGTCAAAATCGGCCCCTCCTTTGCCCTGAACCACGCTTCCGGTACCGGACCGTTTATTGTCACCGAAAGAGAGCAGGGGGTAAAGACTGTTTTTGAACGGTTCAAAGACTATTGGGACACAAAATCTCCGGGCAATGTGGACAAGATGATCCTCACTCCCATTAAAGAGGATGCCACCCGTGTGGCAGCGCTTTTGTCCGGTGATGTGGATTTCATTACCCCGGTGCCGCCCCAGGATTTCAAGCGCATTGAATCCGATCCCAATGTGAAGCTGGTCACCTGCAACGGCGGCCGCATCATCACCTTTCAGATGAATCAGGAGAGACGGCCCGAGTTCAAGGATGTCCGGGTACGAAAGGCCATGGTGTATGCCGTCAATAACACCGGTATCGTCTCCAAGATCATGAAGGGAACCGCAACCGTGGCAGCCCAGCAGGGCCCTGAAGGGTATGCCGGTTACAAGCCTGAGTTGACCCCCCGGTATGATCTTGCCAAGGCCAAAGCCCTCATGAAAGAGGCAGGGCTTGAGAAGGGGTTTGAGTGCACCATGATCGCGCCCAACAACCGCTATGTCAATGACGAAAAAATTGCCGAGGCCGTGGCTCAGATGCTGGCTAAAATCAACATTAAAGTGAATCTGAAAACCATGCCCAAGGCCCAGTACTGGGATGAGTTTGATGCTAAAGTTGCCGATATCCAGATGATCGGATGGCACTCCGACACGGAAGATTCCGGAAATTTCACGGAATTTCTCATGATGTGCTGGAATAAGGAGACCGGATACGGCCAGTACAACAGCGGGCTTTACTGCAACAAAAAGGTGGATGCGCTTGCCCTTGGGGCCCAGTCTGAAGTGGATCTGGCCAAACGGTCGGACATGCTCAAGGAGATCGAGCAGATTCTCTATGACGATGCCGCCTTTATTCCCCTGCATTGGCAGAACCACTCCTATGCCGGTAAAAATGCCCTTGGCATTGCACCGGTGATCAACTCCATGAACTTTCCTTACATTGGCGATATGATTGTTGAATAACGGCCACGGGCAGACCGCATTGGGGACCTGGGTCTGCCCACAACCAATATTGAAAGACCTGTGGCGTACACCGGGGACTTTCTTATAAAACGGTCATGTCGGGTCACCGACACAACGAATAATGAAAACGGCATAATGCCGCCCCAGACGACCGGCCGGTCCAGCCCAGGACCGTCGGCGGCCCTTTTGGCCTGCCGGGCTAAAGCGCAGGAACTGCGGGCAGGTTTGTTCTCAAACAGCCTGCGCTTCTTAACGCCTGGCAGGGCAAAAGGGCTGATCGCCTTTGGGTCCTAACGGGCTGGACCGACCGGTCGCCGGGGGCTCTGCTGTCGGCACTTTGAGCAGCATTTTCATAAAAAAATCCAGGATCATGCCGCCGGGTCGAGCAGTTATAACTGCCCGGTGCTGTGCATCCGGACATGAAGAAGAGCGTCTATGTTTGCATTTATTGTCAGAAGAATCACCCAGGCTGTTTTTGTCATGCTGATTATCAGCATGGTGGGGTTTGCCATCAAAAACAGGATCGGAGACCCGGTGCGGGATCTGGTGGGGGAGCGGGTGACACCGGAAGAGCGTGCCCAGATCCGGGATCGGTTGGGCCTTAACGATCCCTTTGCAGCCCAATACCTGCGTTTTTTGAAAAATGCGGCCAAAGGAGATCTGGGCCAGTCCTTTTTTTATAAAAAACCCGCCCTTGATGTGATTGTGGGCAAGGCCCCGGCCACCCTGGAGCTGGTATTCGGGGCTGCACTGATCATCGTTCTGGTCTCCATGCCCCTGGGTATTTACACGGCCCTGAAACCCCGCAGTTCTTTTTCCAGGTTTGTCATGGGGTTCAGTACGTTGGGGGTCTCCATGCCGGTGTTTCTCACCGCCATCATGCTCATCTATCTTTTCGGGGTGCATTTGCACTGGCTCCCCTCTTACGGCAGGGGCCAGACCGTGGACCTGTTCGGAAACGGCTGGTGGCAGACCGGATTTTTAACCAGGGACGGGCTGGTGCATCTGATTTTGCCCTGTATCTCTCTGGCATCCATTATGCTGCCGTTGTTCATCCGGCTTATCCGCTCGGAGATGATGGAGGTGTTGGAGACGGAGTATATCAAGTTTGCCTGGGCCAAGGGGTTGAGTCCCATGAGGATCTGGCTGGTCCATGCCTTTAAAAATACCCTGCTTCCCGTTGTCACGGTGTTTGGCGTACAGATCGGTATCATGTTTGCCTTTACCATCCTGACGGAAACCGTTTTTCAATGGCAGGGCATGGGGTATATGTTTTTAGAGGCCGTGGAACGATCGGATATCTCCCTGCTCATTGCCTATCTCATTGTGGTGGGATCGGTGTTTGTGCTGGTAAATACCCTGGTGGACATTCTGTATGGTTTTATTAACCCCACAGTGAGGATCGCAGGTCGAAAATGAAAGCAGCCTTTAAACGATTTAAAACATCCTATTTTTTCTACAGTTTCAAGCGGGATAAGGTTGCCATGGGCAGCTTCATCGTCCTGGTGATGTTTCTTCTCTTAAGTCTTGCCGCCCCCCTGGTCTCTCCCTATGATCCCTATAATTCCTCCACCATTGATATCATGAATTCCGAAATCCCTCCGGCCTGGTATGAAGAGGGTTCATCCGATTTTTTGCTGGGCACGGACAACATGGGTCGGGATTTGTTGTCCACCATGATCTACGGGTTACGGATTTCAGTGATGATCGGGCTGGGGGCCGTGTTTCTCCAGGCCTTTATCGGCATTGTGGTGGGGCTTACCGCAGGGTATATGGGGGGGAAGGTGGATGCCCTGCTCATGCGGGTGGCGGATATTCAGTTCTCCTTTCCCTATCTCATGGTGGCCATTTTCATCAGTGCCGTGTTTCAGATTCTGTTTGGCATAGGCAGTTATGAGAAGCTGGCCGTGCCGCTGCTCATTGTCATCATCGGCCTTTCGGAATGGCCGGTGTATGCCAGAACCATACGGGCCTCGGTGATGGGGGAAAAGAACAAGGAGTATGTGGAGGCGGCCCGGGTGATCGGTCTGTCCCGTCCGGTGATCATGGTGCGTCATGTGCTGCCCAATACCCTGACATCGGTGATGGTGATCTCCACCATCCAGGTGGCCAATGCCGTCATGAGCGAAGCAGCCCTCTCCTTTCTGGGACTGGGCATGCCCGTCACCATGCCCTCCCTTGGCTCCCTGATTAAGTCGGGGTTTGAGTATATCTTTTCCGGTGTCTGGTGGATTACCATTTTCCCTGGTATTTTTCTCATTGTGTTTGTGCTGGTGATCAACCTTCTGGGGGACTGGATGAGGGATGTCCTCAACCCGAAATTGTATAAAGGATAGTCTTGTATGTCTCATCTTTTGGAAGTAGAGGATCTGGAAGTTAAATTTGCCCTGAGAGACGGGGATCTCACCGCCATTAACGGGGCCAGCTTCACCCTGGACCGGGGGGAGAAAATGGGCATTGTGGGGGAGAGCGGGGCCGGCAAGTCCGTCACCGGTTTTGCCATTATCAATCTCATCAGTAAGCCCGGGTATATTTCCGGGGGCCGGATACGGTTCAACGGGGAGGAGATCAGTGCCTTTTCCGATGAAAAGATGAGAAGAATCCGGGGCAACCGTATCAGCATGATTTTCCAGGATCCCATGATGACCCTTAACCCCGTGTTCACCATCGGCACCCAGATGGTGGAAACCCTCAAGGCCCATCGGAACATCTCCCGCCATGATGCCAAGAAGATTGTCCTTGAAAAACTTAAGAAGGTCTATATCCCGTCTCCGGAGAAGCGGCTTTCCCAATATCCCCATGAGTTTTCCGGGGGCATGCGCCAGCGCATCATCATTGCCATTTCACTGCTCACCGATCCGGCCCTGATTATTGCCGATGAGCCCACCACAGCCCTGGATGTCACCATCCAGGCGGAAATTATGGATCTGCTCCAGGAGCTGTGCGACACCGATGAGATGGGGTTGATTCTCATCACCCATGATTTGGGGGTGGTCTCCCAGGTGACGGAAAAGATGGCGGTGATGTATGCCGGTAAGATCATCGAGTCCGGTCCCACCGATGATGTGGTGATGCATCCCTCCCATCCCTATACCAAGGGCCTTATCAAATCGCTGCCCGGCATGATCAAGCCCGGGGAAGATCTCTACCAGATTCCCGGCATGATGCCCAACCTGACCGACATTCCGCCGGGGTGCGCCTTTCATCCCCGCTGTCCCATTAAAGAGGCCATTTGTCTGGAAAGGGAACCCCGGCTGCTGCCCGTTGATGGTGGTGGGGTGATGACGGCGTGTCACATGGTGGGAAAACGTATGGACACTGTTCATCCGGGGAGATAACATAGTCCTGGCCCCATTGGTCCGTCCATTGCGGCGGGTGGCCGGTGTTGGGGGCAGGTTTGAAAGATGAGCCAAGGATATCATGAATACCAACCATTCAATTCTTAACATAAATAATATTGTAAAACATTTTGATATTTCCGGAGGATTGCTGGAACAGCTGACCTTTCAGGGGGGAAAGATTGTCAGAAAAAAGACCACGGTAAAGGCGGTAAATGACGTCAGCCTTTTCATTGATAAGGGGGAAACCCTGAGCGTGGTGGGGGAGAGCGGATGCGGTAAATCCACCCTGGCCCGGGTGGTGATGGGGTTGTATCCCCCCAATTCCGGGGAAGTGCTTTACAAGGGGGAACGCATTGACCATCTGTCCCATGAAAAGATGCTGCCCTTCAGGAAAAAACTTCAGATGATATTCCAGGACCCCTATGCCTCTTTGAACCCCCGTAAAACCGTGTGGCAGACCCTGGCAGAACCCCTGCGGTTCCATAACCCGGGCATGGCAACGTCTGCGGTTGAGGATAAAATTGCCTCGGTGATGGAGCAGGTGGGGGTGAATCCCGCCTGGCAAAAACGGTATCCCCATGAGTTTTCCGGGGGCCAGCGCCAGCGCATCAGCATTGCCAGAGCCCTGGTGCTTGATCCGGAATTCATTGTGGCAGATGAACCGGTGTCGGCCCTGGACGTCTCCATCCAGGCCCAGATCCTGAACCTGCTCATGGAGGCGGGAAGGGAGCGGGGACTCACCTATCTGTTCATCACCCATGACCTCTCCGTGGTGCAGCATATCAGCTCCCGGGTGGCGGTGATGTACCTTGGCACCCTGTGCGAAGTGGCAAGGGCTGATGCCCTGTTTGCCACGGCCCGGCATCCCTACACCCGGGCGTTGCTCAGTGCCATTCCCCGGGTGGGTGAAAAAAAGGCCAAACACATTAAATTAAAGGGGGAGGTGCCCACTCCGGTGAATCTCCCCACTGGGTGCGTGTTCCATGGGCGCTGTGTATATGCCCGGGAGCGGTGTGTCCATGAGGTGCCCCAATTATTATCTCTTGGTTCAGGGACCTTTGTGGCCTGCCATGGGGTGGAAGAGAACTGGGAGATGGTCTGATGTGGAGATAATGAGGAGCTGTGTGAAACACGGCGTGATCCATTTCAACCTACATGACAGAGCAGCCTGTCACAACGAATTTTGAAAATCCTGTTATTACAATCTATTGGACAGAGTCTCTTGTAAATATGCATTGCTGTACGACTCCGTTGAAGTATGATATACACTGTTGATAACAATAGGTAAAGGAGCAGAAATTTTATGCCTGCAATATCGATGTTTTATGGAATTATTGTTTATTTGTATTACATGGATAATCAACAACACCACATTCCCCATATTCATGCCAGATATCAGGGTGCGGAGGTTGTTGTCTCTATCCCGGAAGGGAATATTTTGGAAGGTAATATTCCTAATTCAAAGATGAAATTACTCCAGGCATGGATTGAACTGCATAAAGATGAACTCCTCGCCAATTGGGAACTTGCAAGTTCTGGAGAACAACCCTATAAAATAGAACCATTGAGGTAGTCATGAATCCGAGAGTTAGAGAAGTCATCCCTCAAGATGACTATAAGCTGATGTTGGTTTTCACAAATGGAGAAAAAGGGATTTTTGACTGTTCAGAATTACTTGACTTCGGTGTTTTCCGTGAACTTAAAGATAAGCATTATTTTAAGCGCGTTCGTTCATTACATGGTACTATCACCTGGCCCCATGAGCAGGATATTTGCCCTGATACACTGTATCTTGAGTCAAAAAAAATATGAAAATGTAGGTATGTCTAACATTACTTTCATGCTTTGTTGTGGGTGAACCCGGGTCCCAAATCCCGGTTTGTCCATGGCTGTTATTGGAAATTTGATGGATAATAATGATGTGCTTCGCAGGTTTCGCTATGCGCTGGATGTGAAAGACACCACCATGGTGAAGATTTTTAAGTTGGGAAATGGCAATGTGGATCTTGCCGGGGTAAAGGCGCTGTTGAAGAGAGATGGCGAACCCGGTTACCGGATTTGCAGAGACGATCTCCTGGGGTTGTTTTTGGATGGTTTGATCATCTATAACCGGGGAGTCCGGGAAGACAGCGGTCCCTCTGTATCTCCCAAGCCTCAACCGCTGAATAATAATCTTATTTTGAAAAAAATCAAAGTTGCCCTGGAGCTGAAACAGGAAGAGATGATGGATATTTTTGCCCTGGCCGGGGTCAGGGTGTCCAAGGGTGAATTGACCGCCCTGTTTCGGAAAGAGGGACATAAAAATTATCGCCCCTGCCAGGATCAGTTCCTGCGCAATTTTTTAAAGGGCCTTGCTCTTCGGCATTGCAAATAAATTTTTTATTGATATTGTCCTTTAATAAAGGAAAATCATCTTATGAATCAAGTGCTGAAGACAATTATCAAAGATTTTCATTTGAGATCGTTGCCGCCTTTTAAGCAGCGGCATCTGGACGTTCCCCTTGATTTGGACAAGATCATAACCATCATTGGTCCACGCAGGGCGGGGAAGACGTGGTATCTTTTTCAACTCATGGCAACTCTTGAAAAGCGCGGCATAAAAAGAGAGCAGATATTATATATTAACTTTGAAGATGAACGATTGGATCTGGAAACAGACTATGATCGAATACTGGGTGCCTATTTTGAACTTTACCCTGATCAAAAATCAGATGATATCTATCTTTTTTTTGATGAAATTCAGGAAATTCCAAATTGGGAAAAGTATGTCCGCCGCCTGTATGATACAGTGAGCAGAAAAATTTTTCTTACCGGCTCAAATGCAAAAATGCTGTCAAAAGAGATTGCCACCTCATTGCGGGGGCGAAGCCTCACCTTTGAAATCATGCCGTTATCCTTTTTGGAATTTTTATTCTTTCATGGTATTGATGCCAGGGATCGCTATTCCACACAAAACCGTGCAAAAATTCAGAATCGTTTTGATGAATATCTTGTTTGGGGAGGCTATCCTGAACTGGTTGGCGTGGACACCCGCTTTAAAGCAAATATTTTGCAGGAGTATTTTAATGTCATGCTTTACCGGGATCTGATGGATAGATATGAGATCAGTGATGCATCCATCCTGAAATATCTTATTAAACGGCTCATTGGCTCGTTCACAAAGGAGTTTTCCGTCAATAAATTGTATAATGAGTTAAAATCCAGAGGAATCAGGATCGGAAAGGATTCTATTTATCGATTGATGGATCAGATTTTTTCCATCTACATGGTAACCTATGTGGAAAAATATGCACCAGCCGTGCTGAAACGGGAAATGAGCAACAAAAAGATTTATCTTTATGATAACGGAATTGCCTCTGCCATCCGGTATGCCTTTTCTGAAGATCGAGGCAAGCGCCTTGAGAATCTCGTTTTTACAGGGATTCGTAGAGGGACGGAATCTATTTTCTTTTTAAAAAATGGGTATGAATGTGATTTTGTTGTTTTCCCGGAAATGGAACAACCCCTGCTGATCCAGGTTGCAGATATTATCCATCGGGATAATCTAAAGCGGGAGATCAATGGGTTGGAGAAGGCCGGAAAACGGATTAAAAATTGCCGCAGTTTGCTGATAGCCGGAGAAATAGATGTGCCCATGGATCTGTTCCCGGAATGGCTTGAAATCAGAACTGCCAGTGAGTGGTTGCTGGAACAGAATCGGTAGGGTTTCAATACAAAGCCCCGGTATCCTTCAAAAGTATTTTACCCGGACTTTCCAAGGCTCATGTTTCATTGAGCACAATCGCACCTTTTTCCAGTGAAGGATCTGCAGCAACAGAGAATTTCGTTTTAAGATATCGTGCGTGAAGTGCCTTTATGTTATGGTTCTTATCTCCCCGGAGCCGGGAGATGGAAGATGGATGGACGGTGAGGGTGAGCTGCTCAGGCGGGTTGTCTCTGTATTTTGCCTGGATTTCTACAAGGGTATTATCAAGGAAGAGTTCTGAAAAAACAAGATGCCCAAAGGCAGGATGCCAGGGGCCGGCCACCATGGATGCCGGATCCTGGAGAAGGTCCGAAGCCTGGAGGCCCATGCGGATCACCGGAATATTGCTTTGGGAGAAGATCTTGTAGAGCTCTTTGACCAGGCTGACGCTCTGTTCCAATGTCATGGGCGTGTACTTTCCTTGTTTGTACCATCTGGCAAGGGGGCTCCCCGCCAGAACAATCAAGGGATAGATCCGCATGAAGTCGGGTTTTAAACGGCAGATGGCCGCCGCCGTATCCAGGGCAATGTCCGGGGTGTCGCCGGGGAGGCCCACCATCATCTGCATACCGGTCTCAATGCCATGGGCTTTGAGAAGAGCTGCGGCATTCCGGGTATCTTCTTTGGTGTGACCCCGTCTGGCCCGGGCCAGCACCCCGTTGTCCATGGACTGCACCCCCAGCTCAACTGTGGTCAGCGCACTCCCTTTAATCGCCTCCAAAATAGATTCGGAGATGGTGTCCGGCCGGGTGGAACATCGAATGTCATCAATTTTGCTTTCCCGAACCAGCTGCTGTGCCACCCCAAGAAGAGCCATGACGGTCTCCCGGTCAAGTCCCAGAAAGTTGCCGCCGAAAAAGGCCAGCTGCACCCGCCGTCTGGTCCCCTTGAATTTCAGAAAGTGATCCACTGTGGCACGGATGGTCTTTTCATCGGGCAGGGGGTGGGTCTCACTGGTGATGATGGACTGGTTGCAGAAGGCGCACTGGTGGGGGCAGCCGGACTGGGGAATGAAAATGGGAATGACCAGAGGCTTCTCCGGGGTCATTCCTTATGGTCCTGAACTTCCTGGGGCCCCGGGCTTTCCGTATTTCCCGGATTTTTTTTATTTTCCAGGTCCTTCTTATCTTTCAATTCTTGCAGGTTTTTCGTTTTTTCCTGCTGCATGGCTTTCTCTTTTTCCAGGCGTTTCAGGGCATTTTCCGCGGCATCCTGCTCAGCGGCTTTCTTGCTTTTCCCGGCCCCGGTGGTCTGGATATTACAGACCTTGAGTTCAATCTCAAAGATTTTGGCATGGTCCGGACCCCGCTCTCCGCACACGGTGTAATGGGGGGCACTCTCTCCCATCTCCTGAACAAACTCCTGCAAAAGGCTTTTGTAGTCATCCACCATGGTGGCACTGCTGGTGATGAGATTCATCTGCTCCTGGAAGAGGTCCTTAATGAGGCAGGCGGTTTTCGAGAAACCCAAATCCAGATAAATGGCGGCCATCACCGCCTCAAAGGTGTCGGCAAGGATGGAGTTCTTTTCCGATCCGCCGGAGAGCCACTCCCCTTTTCCAAGGGAGATAAATCTCCCAAGGTCAATTTTTCGGGCCATGGCGGCAAGGCCGGGTTCGCTGACCAGTCCGGCCCTCATTTTGGAGAGTTCTCCCTCCTTCATGTCCAGCGACTGTTCCATGAGGAATTCACCAATCACAAGGCCCAGAACCGCATCCCCCAGGAATTCCAGCCGCTGGTTGTCGGAAAAATCGGCGTTTTGAACCTCATTGACATAGGAGCTGTGACGCAGGGCCGTGGCCAGCAGTTCTCTATCCCGGAAGGTATGGCCCAGATTTTCTTCAAGGAGTTCAAGGGCCGCCGGGGATTTGTAACGCTCGGCCACCGCATTGGAAAGGGCTTCAAACAGATGGCAGGGGACATGGAGATCTCCGGTACCTTTTCCCATCTGCACTTCGGGTTTCATCTCTCCATGGAAATCAGACCCACCGGTGACAAGCAGCCCTCTGTTCCGGGCCATTTTTTCAAAATATCGGATCTGCTCCGGTGAGTGGTCGGTGTGGTATGCCTCAATGCCGTTGAGCCCCATGGTCACAAGATCGTCGATGATCTCTCCCATGGGATACGCCTCTGATGTTTTAATAAGTCCCGGATGGGCCAGAACGGCAATGCCGCCAGCACGGTTGATAAGTGTAATGGCCTCCTGGCAGGAGAGTCGGGCTTTGTCCACATGGGCGGGACGGCCCGTGGCCAGATAGCGGTCAAAGGCTTGGTCAAAGGTGTCCACCACCTTTTTTTCCATCAGCGCCAGGGCAATGTGGGGCCGGCCCGGTTGCCCGGGGCCGCAGATGCGTTGCACATCTTCCATGGAAATATCGATGCCGGATTGTCTCAGCTTTTCAACTATTTTCGGGTTTCTCTCCTCCCGGGCCCGTTGCAGTATTTTTAATGTCTTGTGTAAAAAATTGTCATAAATACTGAACCCGTACCCAAGGATGTGAAAGCTGCCTCCCCCGTTGATACGGGGAAGGGGCTGGGCGCTGATTTCAATGCCGGTCATGAATTCCAGGGAACGGGGGATGCCGGCATCCATGGCCTGGCACACCCCGTCTATGGTGTCATGGTCGGCAATGGCGATGGCCTGTAGCCCCATTTCCCGGGCCTGCTGCACAATCTCTTCGGGTGCACAGGTGCCGTCCGAGGCGTTGGAGTGGATATGAAGATCAATCACCGGTATGGAATCCTTAAATGCCAAGGGCTTTTTCCATCATCTCTTCCCTGGTTTTGCATTCAATGCATTGGGTGGTCACCGGCCGTGCCTTTAACCGTGCAGATGAGATCTCATCTCCACAGGTTTCACAGATACCAAAGGTGTTGTTTTCAATGCGAATCAACGCCTTTTTTACCTTTTTGATCAATTTGTGTTCCCGGTCTCTGATCCTCAGCTCAAAGTTACGTTCCGCTTCGTGGGAGGCCCGGTCTGTGGGGTCTGCAAAATTGTCTTTGGGAAGTGTCATTCCGTTTACCGTACTGTCGGCATGTGAAAGCAGATCATTAAGTCTTTCGGTTAAAAGGGTTTTAAAAAACTGTATCTCTTTTTCTTCCATGGTTCTATCCTTCACCTTTGGGTTGCTTCCGATCAGAATTAAAATCCAGTGCCTCAACTTTTGGGTGTGCGTTTCAGTGAACGGCATCCGGCTTAATTTGGTATTTGTACCACCAAAAAAGATGGCCCAAATCCAAAAAAATCAACCGGTGGGAAAAGAAACAAACCTTATTACAGACCATAATCACTGCACCGCATTATCATCCCTTGAAGTTGAGTTCAATATTGTAATGTTTTCGAATGATAAAGTAAAGTTTAAATTTTTTGAGTGGGTACGCCGGGTGCTGCTCCGGTGGTGGGTTTAAATCAACCATTCACCTTTTCAAGGTCCATCGGGACGGTCTTTGGTCCATCGGATGATCTTTATGGTTCATCGGAATTGTCAAGGTTAAACAGCTGTCGGGCCGCATTGAGATACCGGGCATCATCTCTGTGATTGCCCATGTTTTTTAGAAAACGGATGGGATCATGCATGATCTTATCGGCAATGGATTGGGTCATCCGTTGGATGGCCTCATGATCCCGGGGGGAGAGGTGGGACATGGAACCCATGGTTTTCTTTATTTCTGATTCGGTAATGGTATCTATTTTCTTTCGGATGGCCACAATGGTGGGAACCATTTTCAGGCTTTCCATCCAGTTCCGGAACTTGATCACCGCCTCATCCACCAGCCGTTCTCCCTTCACCGCCTCCTTGTGCCGTTCATCAATGTTGTCGTTGACAATGTCTTGAAGATCGTCAATGTCATACAGAAAACAGTTGCTGATCCGGTTGATGTTCGGGTCGAGATCCCTTGGCACGGCAATGTCGATAAAGAACAGGGGGCGGTTTTTTCTGGAGCGCATGATGCCCTTGATCTGGGAGGCGGTGAGAATAAATTCCGTGGCACCTGTTGAGCTGATGATGATATCCATCTCTTTTAAGAAGCCTTCCATCTCCTCAAATTTTACGGCTTTTCCATTGAATTTTTCCGAAAGGGCAACGGCATTGCAAAAGGTTCGGTTGGCCACCACAATTTTTTTGACGCCGCTTGAGATGAGGTGTTCCACGGCCAGCTCCGCCATCTCTCCTGCCCCTAACAGCATGACGCTTCGGGTGCTGATGTCATTGAAAATTTTATTGGCAAGTTCCGTGGCCGCGTAGCTTATGGATACGGCATTGTCTCCGATACCGGTTTCTCTTCTGACCTTTTTTGCAATGTTAAAGGCTTTGTGCATGAGCCGATTCAGGATTACACCGGAGGTGTTTGCCGTCACGCTGTTCCGATAGGACTTTTTTACCTGGCCCAGAATCTGGGGTTCCCCCACCATCATGGAGTCCAGGCTGCAGGCCACGCGAAAAAGGTGTCGGATGGCCTCATCCCCGGTATACGTATAAAGAGCATCTTGGAATTGTTCCACGGGAACGGATTTAAACCGGGAAATAAAGGTTTTAACGCACTCTATGCCATCCCCCAGGGCCGGGATGAACAGGATCTCCATTCTGTTGCAGGTGGAGAAGAGTACCAGTTCCCCGATGTCAGGGAGTTGAAAAAGGGCTTTTAAGGCCGTTTCCGCTTGGTCTCCGGTGAAGGAGAGGGTCTCTCTCAGCGCCACGGGGGCTGTTTTATGATTGATACCGATGAGTGTTATGTCTGACATGGTGCCTCTATTTACACATGGGTTCTCCCGGGGGGTAGGGTATGGTCCACAGGACAACGCATGGGATGTGTCTATCTTCATTTTTTTATATGAAACTCCGCCTAAGATACTGCAGTGATGATAGTTTTGTTTTTCATTGTATAAAACTCCGATCAAGGTTTGGTAATCATGGGCGGATCCGCTTTGTTATGGTTGACCCCTTTGGGTAGGGCTGTTATATAAAATGCCATCCGGGACGATTCGGTTACCGGATCACAGGGTAAATCCCCGGTGGTGCCCACCGATGAGAAAGTTAACACCCAGAAAGGTGAAAATAAGGACGGCAAAGCCGATGATGGTCATGATGGCCGATCGTCTGCCTTGCCATCCGGAGGTGAGTCGACCGTGCAAAAGGGCGGCATACACCAGCCAGGTACCTGCCGACCATATCTCTTTGGGGTCCCAGCTTAAGAAGCTGCCCCAGACGGCTTTGGCATAAATAAGGCCGGTGATAAGGCCTGCGGTGAGCATGGCAAACCCTGTGACCACACAGGTGTAGCCGGCACTGTCCAGCAAGTCCAGGGAGGGAAGGCGTTTAAAGAAGAACCCTCTCTTTTTTTTTTTGATGGCATTTTCCTGCAAAATATAAAGAATGCCGGCACCACAGGCCAGGGCCAGGGCCGCCTCGCCGGAGAAAATAAGTACAATATGAGATATCAGCCAAAACCCTTTTAAAAAAGAGTGCCCCTGGGAGGGGGTTTGGTGTACCACCATCATGGCAATCATTGTGAATGTGATGAGCGGGGCTGCAAAAATACCCAGTATTTTGAGGTTGAATTTTCCCTTGAGCACCAGGAACATGCCGGCCAGGGCCAGGGCAGCAATGGAGAGGGTCTCCTTTAAATTCTGTACGGGCAGGGTCCCCATTTTGGCGGTGAGCATCAATACTGCCATGAGATGGATGATGAAGCCGGCAAGAATAAGGTTGGATGCCGTGTGTTGCATTTTATCTTTCTGCATGAAAAGGTAGAGGGCATAGCCCACGGAACTGGCCGTGTACAGTGCCGTTGCAATAAAAAATAGTCCGGTGCTTATGGTTTCCAGGGTCATGACGGGTCTCCGGCAATCAGGTTCTGATAGGTATATTCACTGCCAAGGGTGGCGCACAGCAGATGGTTGATTTTGTCAAAGTCTTTTTCCATGATCATGTAAAGGAGGTCTTCTTTTATCAGGGTGGAAAAGAGCGTTTTATGTTTTTCCGGGTCATGCCCCTTTGCCAGCAATCGGCAGCGAATTCGGCCCATGAGGAACAGAAAATCAGCATATTCAGTGCCGAACTGTGTTTCCAGGTCCCGGCGCAGTTTTTTGGCAAAAGCCGGACTGGTCCCTGATGTTGACACGGTGATGATGAGATCCCCTCGGTGAACAATGGCGGGCAGAATAAAATCCGATGCATCGGGATCATCGGCAATGTTGCACAAAATTCCCGCTTTTTTTGCATCTGCGGCAATCTGTCGGTTTTGTTCTGCCAGGTGGGTCGCTGCAAAAACAAGGTGGACCCCCCTTAGGTGATGGGGGGCATAGGGGGCGGGTATCCATGTGATTTTATCTGTGATATCCTGGGAATGTTCCTCCGTTATTTGGGGGCTGACCAGGTTGACCCGGGCACCGCTTTTTAAAAGAGTCCGAGCCTTTCTTATGCCCACGTTACCTCCGCCCACCACAAGGCAGGTTTTTCCCTTGACCTTGAGATGAACCGGGTAGTATGGAATATCACTCAATGAAAAATCTCCTTGTTTGCAAAAGTGGATCATTATATGTAAACTGGTCTGAATTTTCAATGCCTAACTCAACTTTGTGGTACGTGGTCACAACATGGGTTAGTGGAATAACTGTTAAGATGGAGCGTCTCTCATTATGATTATTGATTTTCATACCCATATCTTTCCAGGAAAGATTCGCACGGCCCGGGAAAATTTTTTTAACAATGAACCGGCCTTCAAACTCTTGTATGACATGCCCACATCCAAGCTGGTGGGCGTTGATACGCTTATAAACACCATGGATGAACAAGGGGTGGATTTTTCAGCTGTTTTCGGATTCCCCTGGATCAACGGAGACACTGCCCGTCTGAATAATGATTACATTCTGGAGGCGGTGGGCCGTTATCCTGAACGGTTGAAGGGATTTGCCTGTTTCGATATGGCCTGGGACGGTGCGCCCGGGGAGGCGGAACGGTGCATAAAGGCCGGACTTTCCGGGGTGGGGGAGCTGGCCTTTTATCTCTCCGGTATTGATGAAGAGGCACTCTGTCAGCTGGAACCGATCATGGAAATCTGTCTTGCTGCGGGGAATTTGCCGGTGATGATTCACACCAACGAGCCTGTGGGGCACCTCTACCCGGGAAAAACCCCGGTGACCATTGAACAGATTTATGCCCTGGCTCAACGGTTTCCGGAAAATAGAATTGTGCTGGCCCACTGGGGGGGAGGCGTGCTATTCTATCATCTCTTAAAAAAAGATGCCAAACAGGTGTTGAAAAATGTGTGGTATGATACTGCGGCGTCCCCCTTTCTTTATGATGCCGATATATACCGGGTGGCCGTGGAGCTGGGAGTCATTGATAAGGTCCTTTTTGGCACGGATTTTCCCCTGCTCAAGCCGGCAAGGTATTACAAGGATTTCCAGATTTCGGGGATCTCTACGGAACAGTGGGCCATGGTCTGTGGTGAAAATGCGGCGAGACTGCTCTGGCCCATGGGCTGTCCGGAATAGTAGTTGAAAGCTGTCCGGGGGTTATTTTATCCAGACAAATAACATCATCCCAAAACGACCGGTGTTGTGATTCATTTCAAATATCGAATAATAGAAATTCTATCCACTTGATGATCAAGTTTTTTTAGCTGGCTTTTTGAAGAACGGGGTCAGGCTTGTGTTATTGGCGTTATCGACCAGGGCAGGTGCGAACCCAAAATGTCACAGATAATACCCATAGCTCAAGCCTGACCCCTCCTCCCCCCAATATAAAAAACTTGATCATTGAGATCCAGGAGGCAGGATGAGTGAAATTATCATCGAAGAAAATCGAACGGTTGTAAGGCCGAATATGGATATTGTGGCTTCCATGGCAGATGATTTTAAAACGGAACTGCTCTTAACCATTGACGCCAATCCCGGAGATCTTGTAATTGATTTAAAGGGCGTGGAGATGGTGGATTCCATTGGCATAGGTGTCATCATTTCCATTCACAGCAAATTGGCCAGGGCTGCCAGAGATCTTAAAGTGATCAATGTCTCACGTCACGTTTTTGGCCTTTTCAGCACCATGCGGTTGAATCGTCGATTTACCGTTGAGGCGGTTTGACCTTTTAAATCACGGGGGCAAGAAAGGAAAACATGAGAGTCAAGAAGATAATACCGGTATTGTGCATAATGCTGCTGGTTCTGACGGGACCGGTGATGGCCGCAGGTGAAGACCCTCCGTTGACACGGGTGGTTACGGCCCGGGTGATTCAGAAAAATGTGGCTGAAACCACCCAGGTGCTGGGGACCCTTTTTTTTGATCGTGTGAGCAATCTCTCCCCCGAAGTGGAAGGACTGGTCAATGCGGTGTATGTCCGGGAGGGAGACCGGGTGAAAAAAGGGGCGGAGATGTTCGGACTGAACACCGATTTTGTTGACAACGGGATTGCATCGGTTCAGGCCGGCATGGAGCAGATTGAGGTGCGCCTTGCCAGGGCGGAGAAGGGCTTGAACCGGTATGAAGCGTTGTTTCGACAAAATGCGGTGAGTGAATCGGAGTATGACGACATTGTTCTGTCCCGGGAGGATCTTGTCCGGCAGCTCGTCATTCTTGAAAAGCAGCTTGCCCTTGCCCGTCTTAAAAAGAATAAAAGCGTGATCCGGGCACCCTTTGACGGGGTGGTCATTGAAAAAAATTCAGATACCGGTAATTGGGTATCCCCCGGTTCCCGACTCTGCGTTGTGGGCTCCCTTAAGGATCTTTTTGTTAAAGTCCCGGTTTCGGAAAATATTCTTGCCTTTGCCCGCAGGGGAGAGACGGTTCCGGTGTCCATTGAGGCACTGGGAATAAAAACTGTTGGAACCATTGACGGCATCATCCCGGTGGCAGATCCCCAGACCCGCAGCGTGTTTGTCAAGGTGAGATTACCGGAGATGGATCATCCGGTTTTAAACATGTCCGCCACTGTATCCATGCCCGTGGGGGAGAAAAAGAACATGTTGCTGATTCCCAGGGATGCCCTGGTAAACTTCAATGGGCAGGATATGGTGTACACGGTGAACCAGGGCAAGGCGGTTCCCATTCCGGTGACCATTGTCTCCTATGTGGGGGAGTCTGTTTCCGTTGCACCCGGAGACATTAAAAAGGGGATGCCTGTGGTGGTGGACGGCAATGCCCGACTCAGACCCGGCCAGGGAGTTGAGATCATCAATGCATCGGAATAAAGGATAAAATTATATGGATGTCATTAAAACTGCCATTGCCAGGCCGGTGACCATGGCGGTGATGGTAATACTCATCGTTCTGTTCGGCACCATCGGTCTTACCCGGCTGCCGGTTCAGCTGGCACCGGACACGGATCTGCCAGAAATAGAGGTGCGCACGGTCTGGACCGGCGCCAGTCCCACGGAGATGGAAAGCGAGGTGGTGGAACGTCAGGAAGACAAGCTCAAGAGTCTCCAGAACCTTCATAAAATGGAGAGTTCTTCCTACAATGACTACGCCACCATTACCCTGACCTTTGATCTTGAAACCGACATTGATACCGCCCTCTTCCGGGTATCCAACAAGCTCAATGAGGTGTCCGAGTATCCTGATAATGTCATGCAGCCCGTGCTGTCCAGTACCGGGGGCTCTTCCCAGCCCATCATCTGGATGCTTTTAAAAACGGTGGACGGGCCTGACACAGAGATTCTGAAATATAAAACTTTTTTTGAAAATGAGGTTCGCCAGTACCTGGAACGTATAGAGGGGGTGGCGTCTCTTCTGGTCTTCGGCGGCACTGAAGACCAGTTGGAAATTGTCATTGACCCGGAAAAAATGACCCGCCGGGGCATCACCATCAACCAGGTCATTGAAAGAGTGGTGGCAGCCAACGAGGATATCTCCGCAGGCGTTCTGGGGATTGATCGAAAAAACTACCGCATCCGAACCGTGGCAAAATTTCAAACGGTTTCGGATCCGCTGGATGTGGTGATCTATGACGACGGCATCAACCGTGTGTTTTTACGGGACGTGGCCACCACCGACATCGGGTATGAGCCCCAGTTTGTTTCGGTCATGGAGAATGGCCGGGAGGGCATTGTGGTGGGGGTGAAAAAACAGAAAGGGGGCAATGTCATTGACATTGTTCAACGGGTGAAAGCTGAGGTGGATCGCCTGAACAAAGAGGTGCTGGCATCCAAAAATCTCTATATCAGCTGGGCCCATGATGAAGCCCCATACATTTTGACCTCCATTGACAATATGAAAAAGAATGTTTTTATTGGTGCCATCCTTGCCGTCATTGTGCTGTTGATTTTCCTTGGCAGCCTTCGCTCCACCCTCACCATCAGCCTTGCCATTCCCATTTCCGCCATCGGCACGTTTATTTTTCTGTGGCTGCTGAACCGGAACCTCAACGTGGTGAGCCTTGCCGGCATCTCCTTTGCCGTGGGCATGCTGGTGGATAATGCCATTGTGGTGCTGGAAAACATTGACCGTCATCGCCAACAGGGTAAAAAAATATTTGATGCGGTTTACCAGGGAGCCACCGAGGTGTTTGGAGCCGTGATCGCCTCCACCCTTACCACGGTGGCGGTGTTTCTTCCCGTTATATTCATCCGGCAGGAGGCGGGCCAGCTGTTTAAAGACATTGCCATTGCCATCACCGCCTCCATTACCTTGAGCCTTCTGGTGTCCGTCACCGTGATTCCCTCTTTTATGCATTTTGTCTATCGCAATCGGCCCGTTGTTCGGGCCGGGGACAATAAAAAAGGAGTCACCGCACATGTGGGGGGGGGGCTTGTAAATCTCATCATGGCCATATCCGGTTTTTTCCAGAAAAATGTGGTGACCCGTCTGCTGTGCATTATTGTCTTTACCTCCCTTTCCATTGTCGGGGCCGTAAGTCTTATTCCTAAGGCCGAATACCTGCCCCAGGGGAACCAAAATTTTATCATGAACATTCTGGTGCCCCCCCCGGGGTATTCTGCAGAAAAACGCCGGGAGGTGGGGGAATATCTCTTTGCCCAAACCGATAAGTACAGGCAGCCCGGTGACCACGATCTGCCTTTGATCAAAAATATGTTCTATTTTTCATCGGATTTTCTTTCGGGATTCGGTCTCTCCGCCACGGATGAATATGAGACCCAGGCCAGTCGGTTTATTCCCACCTTGACCCGGTTGATCAACTCTTTGCCCGGTATGTTCGGCATCAGTATCCAGCCCGGTATTTTTGAGAGCGGCATCGGCAAGGGCCGCACCGTGGATTTGAATATTTCCGGTGAGGAGATGAATACCATCGTGAACTCGGCACGGATGCTGTTCGGTGCCGTAAGTAACGCCATTCCCGGTTCCCAGATTCGTCCGGTGCCTTCCATGGAGATCTCCTATCCCGAGGGCAGGGTGGTGGCAGATAAGATGAAGCTTGCCGCCAATGGGCTCACCGAGCGGGAGTTGGGTATTTATGTGGATGTCCTCATGAACGGCAGAAAGGTGGACGAATTCGGACCCGAAGGCAAGGATCGCATTGATCTGGTGGTCCGGGGGGCATCCGATCGCTTCAAAACCCCGGAGGATATCCTCAATGCCCCCATTGTCAGCAACATCGGTCGGCAGGTGCGAGTGGGGGATGTGGCCACCATTGTCTATGATTCGGGGATGACCCAGATTGACCGGCTGGAGAAAAAGCGAAATATCCGCCTGGAGATTACGCCTCCCCTGACCATTCCCCTGCAGACAGCCATTGAGACCATTAAAACCACCTGTGACGATTTGCAGTCATCAGGAAAGATAAAGAACATCTCTCTGGATCTTGGCGGAAATGCCGATAAACTGGAGGAGACCTTTGATGCGCTGAAATGGAATCTGCTGCTGGCCTTGATGATCACCTATCTCCTCATGGCAGCCCTGTTTGAGAATTTTCTCTATCCGTTGATCATTATGTTCAGTGTGCCCCTGGCGGCGGCGGGGGGGCTTGCAGGCCTTCGCCTGGTGAATCTGTTCATCGCCCCCCAGCCCCTGGATGTACTGACCATGTTGGGGTTTATCATTCTTGTGGGAACGGTGGTGAACAACGCCATCCTCATCGTTCATCAATCCTTGAATAACGTCAGATACAACGGTATGGTGGGGATGACGGCCATTTCAGAATCGGTGAGAACCCGTATTCGGCCCATTTTCATGAGCGCCTGTACCAGTATTTTTGCCTTGATGCCCCTGGTGGTTGCAACGGGATCAGGCAGTGAACTGTACCGGGGCATCGGCAGTGTACTGCTTGGGGGACTTGCCCTATCAACGGTGTTTACCCTGTTTGTGATTCCGGCGCTGCTGGCGTTTTTCATCGGCCTGGAAAAACAGGTGGTCAGGCATGGCTGATTCTGTTCAAAGTGCCGACAGCAGCGCCTTCGGCGGCCGGTCAACCCAGCCATCAGGACCCCAAAGGGCCGACGACGGTTCTGGGCTGGGGCGGTTGGCCGTTGGGGGCGGCATCATGCCATTTTCTATCTTCGTTGTGTCCGCCAGGACATGTGGGTTATATGGGATTTAAAATATGAAAAAAACAGTTGGTATACTATTGTGCACCATAGTGGCACTGATCTCCTGCAACGTTGTCAGTTCCAGGGCTGAAACCCTTGAAAGTCTGCAGACGCTTGCCTGTGAAAATCGAGATTTGGTAAAACGGTATCAGGCTGATTTGGATATACTTGTGCAACAGGAGGCAAAGGCCCGGGGTGAGTTTTTACCCTCACTGGATCTGGGATATACCCTGAACCGTCTGAACCATGACACCGCCGCCGGAGAGAAGTGGGAAAATGACACCTTTTCAGGAGGGGTTTCATGGAATGTGTTTGCCGGGCTCAAGGATTATTACGGTCTTAAGGCCGCCCGGCTCATGACACGATCGGGCCGGTCACAGCTGGATTTTGTCCGGCAGGATATCCGTCTGAACGTTGCCATGGATTTTCTGGGAATTTATCGCTCCCTGGAGAATCTCAAGGTGGCCGAGGCCGCCGTCAAGCTCTATGGAGATCGGCTGCGACAGATTGCCCTTAAGGTAAAGGTGGGGGTGTTGAAACAGACCGATTTCCTGAAGGTAAAGGTGGAGCTGGACAATGCGGTTCAGACCCGTCGACGGGTGGAGGCGGCCGTGGCTGCCGGCATCAATAGCCTGGGTTTTGAGATCGGTGAACCCATTGAGCAGACCCGACTTGATTTTTCTATTTTCAGTCAACTACCGGAAGTAAAATCCTTTCAGGTGTATGAAGCGGATCTCCTGGAAAAGAGAAGCGACCTAAAGGCCTTGAAAACGGCCTTTGATGCAGCAGAGATGACGGTTGCTTCATCAAAGGCTTCCCGCTATCCCCGGGCGGATCTTTCCCTGGGCTACAACTCCCATACCCGGGGTGATTTTTTCCCGAGTTCCCTTGAGAACACCGATGATGAGGTGCGCTGCCAGGCGGTGATCTCCCTGAACATTTTTGACGGTATGAAAAAATATGCGGTGACAAACCAGGCAAGGCTGGAACAGCAAAAGATCCGGTTTGATATCAGGGAGCTTGAAGAGGCGCTGAAAATAGAACTTAAAAACACCCTGCTTGATCTTGATGTGGCCTTTGATAATCTGGCCGTTGCCAAGACGGGAACCCAGGAAGCCCAGGAGAATCTGAGAATCACCGACCTTGCCTTTGGCCAGGGCATCGGCACCTCATCCGATGTGCTGGATGCCATATTCAATCTCTCCCGGGCCAGGTTTAATCTGGTGACGGCCCACACCGAAGTGTTTAGCAGTCACTTTAAGCTGCGACGTCTTGTGGCGGGTTTTTGATTACTTTCCAATGTGTATCCGCCATGCTTTGATCAGGTTAGACCCTATTTTTTTTAATCCGCTCTTCGAGGTCTGAGGGTGAAATAAAAATAAAAGTTCTCCCCTCTTTAAGCTTGCTTAGAAGATTCAATTTGTCCGACATGTATAATAAATCCTTTCTTGCAGTTTCATAAGAGATTCCATGTGAATTGCGATGTTCATTAATATTATAAATAAATCTTGGATTTTTCAGAGCATGGCGGAGAATGGCTAATTGCCTAAAATTTAGCTTCCCTCCAAGGTGTTTGGCATTCCGTAATGTTGCTTGCGCCTCTTCAAGATCTGTCGTCTTTTTTTCCAGATAAGCATGGAGGTCTTGAATGGCCTTTCTAATAACTTCAAGTTGATGAATTATAAAATATGTGACATCATTACCATCTGTTTCTGTGTACAGGAATGCCCTGCCATATTGAACGGGTGCTAATTTGATAATTCGGGATATGGAAATAAATTCTGATAACCAGTATCCTTGGCTTATCATTGACCAATAAAATAATGCTCTTGCCGTTCTACCATTACCATCAACAAAGGGGTGGTCGTAGGCCAGCATGAAGTGAAGTATTATGGCCCTGATGACAGGGTGAATAAAACCCGCATCTGACTTATAATTGGCAAATTTACATAAAGATTCTAATCGGGTTTTTAATTCCGAGGCATGAGGTGGCGAATGTAAAAGGTTAGAACCCGTGTGATCAGATACATACACTTTATCATCTTCTGACCTGAAAACACCTGCTTTTTCTGGATCATCTAATGTCTTCTCGGTTAATATTCGGTGAAGTTCAAAAAGGAAGGAAGGTGTTAATTCATCCTCCTTAAAGTCCCTTATAAACTGCATGGCATGAAAATTATTCAAAATCATTTGTTCGCTTTTGTCTTTTGGACATCTTCCTTGCCTGATCATTTTTTTTGCAACATGCCTTGTAGTGGAGGCACCTTCCAATTGGCTGGAATTTATCGCTTCCTCCACAAGAGATTTGATTAGATAGGTATTTCGCATACCTTGATTTGCGACTGGTTGATTTGCAGAAATAGTTCCGGCTGCATTCATATCAAGCAAGTGCAAATCACGATTGATGACGTCAGGAGTACAAAATTTAAAAGGCTGATTAGATTTATCGTATAATAAAAGTGTCGTGAATAAATTCTGTCTTTTAAATCTAATGATGGCCCACCATTCTTCGCTGGTGAAATCATCTGGTGGCGTTAAATGTCTAAGTTTGTCCCAATGAAGATATCGGCCCTTTTCATCAGTTATACTTGCATTGAAAGCCTTGCCAAAAAGCTCACTTCTCTCTGTAAGGATTTTGATAAAATCAGGTGGGCTGACGGGCATTTTCATAGTCAATAGTATCCTGTCAAAATTTTCATTTCTTATGAGTTGTATTGGACACTATAATAAGAGATAGAAATATTGTAAATACCATTTAATAAAAATTAGTATTTGAATGACAAGGCAGTCCTTGAGTTGATTTTTTATGTGGAAAATTTAACACGTACCGGATCAACCGGGCCGGTCACTATTCCTGATAGACGATGCCTGGGTAATCTGGATATACCGCTACCGCCTGGGCCCCTGGAGGTGGTGTTTCCTTCCTGAGAACCCCATTCCATAAAATACGGACATGATTTTATTGGCCGTCCTGTTATTGGATAAATATTTATCCATGATTGTGTTGAATTTGTTCGGCAGAACCCATGAAAGAATCACGTCCACGGATCAAGGTATGGATTATTGCCTGGCGGCTGAATGGCATTGAATCGGGAACGGGGTGGGTGGTTCCGGGCAGTGGGAAGGGCGGATGAATCGGCAATTGCAGGGTCACCACTTTATGATCACCTTCACAGTGCCCGAACAATTGCGGCAATTCATCCGCAGCAACCAGAGAGCCACATATGCAGCCCTGTTTGCGGCATCTTCACAAACCCTGAAAGTGCTTACGCCCGATCCCAAATATATGTCAGGCTGTGGGCAACAGCGAAAACAGCATCAAATACCTGGCGCCTTATGTTTTCAAGGTGGCCATCTCCGACCATCGCATCGTCAAGGTTGAGGGTCGGAATGTCTTTTTCAAGTACAAAAAGACCGGTAGTGAGCGCTGGCGCACCATGAAACTTGAAGCCATGGAGTTCCTCAGACGTTTTCTTCAACATGTGCTGCCCACTGGATTTATGAAGGTGAGGTATTATGGCTTTTTGAGCCCTTCCTCTTCCCCTGAAATTACCGTGTGACAATAGGTGTCCCTTTTTTCACTTCACCCAATTCATTCATACCTTTTTGCGGAGATTCAAAACGTGGTTGTCATATTTCAAGAGGCCCTTGCCGTAGTTGTAGCGCAGATCTATTTCAAGACCCAGGCTGTTCTTCACTCCTGATGTGCCTGTATGATCTGGGTTATAATTGAATCGAGCCGTTTCGTCAGAGCATTGCTGACCCTTTTTGCAGGAAATACTGTTTTCTTCACAAGCAGGCCCTGTGCTATGCTTCAGGGTTTCCATGATTCTCTTTTTTTCCGGAACAGACTGAACTGCATTGATTGTTTCAATAATGCCATCGGTAAGCGTGTTAAACATATTGATCGGTAGGGAAACGGCAAGCTCTCCATCGTCAAATTTTCCGTATCTCCTTGTGCCATTACACATCAATGACATATTGATATCGTTTGTATGAAACACCTTTGATGTCATGTCAGAACACATGGCCTGGTTACTATAAAAGCTGAGATTCTGTGGCACCCCGTATTTGTAGGCGTACCCCTGGAATATCCGCATGACAGTCTGCGCAGAATCTACCATGATAACAAGATCCGCATGCTGCATTTCTTCCAGAGGACCAAGTTCAACACCATAAATATCCTGCTCAATGTACATCATTGCATCAGCAATGCTTTTCCCAATGGACCGGGTTTCAGCAAGTCCACAATAGTCAAAGCTTCTGCCTTCGCGCATGGAAATATCGGGTTTCACCAGACCGATGGCCGCACGTGCATAGTCGCAGGTTACAAGGTGTTTATCTACCTTGAAATGGTTGCCGTCCAATGCCTGCCGGACTTGATAGCAGTAGGGTCCCCTATGTGATGCAGGGGATACTCTGCAGTTGTCATAATCTTCTTCGAAGTCGAGAAAATGTACCCCCACAATTCTATGCTGCAGGCCAAGAGCTGTCGTCATTCTCCATACATTGGTATTTTTCATCAGTAGTGCCCGGTTTGGTTTTTGCAAGCAAAAAAAATAAAATAAAAAAACTTGACATGTTGCAAAAGATATTTTCAACGACTTGTGAGATTGATACCTTTTTTACAAGGAGTTGTGCTAATGCCGAAATCTATCGAACCGTACCAGAAGAAACTTCATTCTTCTTCGTTTTTTCAGTTTTTTAAACCGGTGGAGAACGTGATCCCCGAAATCCCTATACTTGAATCCCGTGGAGACAAACCACTTAAAATGAGCTTCCAGGAACAACTCAAAATTCTGGTTTTTTATCATCTCGAAGAGCATGTCTCAGCTCGTCACATGCTCCAGGTCCTTGAGGAGAATGACTTCGCCCGAGATAATATTGCTCCGAAAGACGGTATAAAAAGAAGCAGCTTCTTCGAGGCAATTAATTCAAGGGGAATAGAACAGCTTCAGATGGTGTTTGAAAAGCTGAGCCTTACGGCATCTGGCATTCTTCCAAATAAGCATCCTGAACTCGGTGACCTTGTTGCCATTGATGGTTCATTGATAACTGCAACACTCTCAATGGACTGGGCCGATTATCGTAAAGGGTCGAAAAAAGCAAAAATTCATTTGGGCTTTAATTTGAACAATGCAATTCCATCGAAAATTTTCTTTACCGATGGAAAAGGCGCTGAGAGACCCTTTGTTGATCAAATCATTTTACCTGGGCAAACTGCGGTGGCCGATCGAGGCTATCAGGAACATGCCCTGTTCGATTCCCTACAGGCCGAAGGTAAAAGCTTTGTAATCCGGATTAAAGCCAAGACGACTAAAACTGTTGTTCAGGAAAATGAGATCAATACAGACAGTATCGTTTTTTATGATGCTGAAGTTCTTTTGGGCACAGCTGTAAACAAAACTCAATCACAAAGACAGGTACGCTTGGTCGGATACCGTATAGCCGGTGTTGATTACTGGATAGCAACGGATCGCAGGGATCTAACAGCTGAGCAGATCGCCGAAATTTATAAGCTTAGATGGAGAATCGAAAGCTTCTTTGCCTGGTGGAAACGTCATCTGCATGTCTACCATCTGATCGCAAGAAGTCCGTACGGCCTGATGGTACAAATCTTGGCAGGCCTTATCACTTATCTGCTACTTGCCATTTACTGCCATGAAAATCATGGTGAGTCAGTTAGCATAAGAAGAGTCAGAGAACTCAGGCTGAAAATCCAAAATGAGCTTCGTGCATCGGAGGCACTGACAAATTCAAAATTTTTCAAAGAACAAAAACAGCAAAGGATCTATGCAAAAACCTAACCGGACACTACTGAGTATTTTTAAAACAATATGTTGGGGTTAAAAAATTTTATGTACTGACTTTATTACCCCCAAAAAGCGGCTTGTTGACAGGCTCGTGGGGGTGGGTGGACAATTCACCCTAACTGCCGCTGAAGCGTCACTTCTGCTCCCGCGGATGTCCATGTCAACGCCGAGTTGAGTGGCGCCGCCAACAGCCCACGCGGTAGCCGCTCTCGTTCACGGCGTACACTCGAACGAAATGTTAGCCGAGGTTTACGAAACACCATGGGTTTGCTTATTATAGAGATTTCTCCATTTGTGCTACGGTTTCTATCAACCCTGGAATCCGATCTTTGCATACTGAGAACACCACTTCTGCATTTAAATCGAAGTAGTGATGGCTGATAATGTTCCGCATTCCCTTTGCCCCTTTCCAATCCACTTCTGGGTATTGGCCAAGTAGTTTGCCTTCGGTTACCTTATCAAGATTTTTTAAATTTTCACCGATGGCAATCAACATCATGCATATGGCATCAAGCTTATCAATTCCGGTTTCAGACAGAAGAAAGTCATCAGAGTTTTGGACGCCTTTAAATCTTCGTTCGATTCGGTTCGCGGCAGTCAGAGTTTGTCGGATTATTTCCTTTGCAAGCTCCCTATCAAACATACACGGCCTCTATATCGATGCGTTTTCTTAGAAATGTGTTCATTTTTTCTCGATAATGAACAATGTCAACTTGTGTCTGATAATCAGCCTCAAGTTCTTCTTTTATATGTACCATATGAAAGAGGTCAGGCTTCTTCATTTTTACGACAATATCTACATCACTATTGGATTTACGTTCACCCCTCACAAGAGAACCAAAAACGCCAATGGCCGTAACTCCAAACCTTTTTTCAAATGTAGATTTTCTTTTTTTGAGAATTTTCAATACCTCATCAAGGCTTAAATCTTCTTTTTGCATATCACCCTCTGTATTCTCAGGTTATATATTCTCAATTCTGAAAATAGTCAGAATTATGTTCACATCCAGCTTTCATAAAGCTTTGCATTCTCACCCTCAAAAAATCAAGGCATTTTTTTCATTTTGAGCACACCATAAATGCGATGTCAGGCGAAAAATATACGGCTAACGAGTCTGTATAATAACTCCGGATTTTGGAAAAAATCAAGATTCTTCTCTTTGTAAGTACTTGATTTCATTGGTACATAAAAATCAAATTTTGGAAAAAAAAGGACTTATTCTACAGGCTCAACCATAAACATCTGCGGCTTGCCCGTCAGCATGTTTTTGTTAGATTTAAGGAAACTTACAAAAGTGTCTTCATTGAAAATAAAAATTTTACAACGACTTAAAAAGCGGCTAACAGAAAATTAGAAATATGTGATATATAGTGATGGGTCTCTTTTCTGTACTTCGATGATGTTTTGAACGAAAACAATGGCCAAGCTCACTAATGATTTTAACATTTGTCCAGTTACCACCCGAGTAAACTTGAATTATTTCAGGCTCTTTTTCGAATTTCTTTTGAACCTTTTCAGCCCAAGATTTAGGAGAACCCGATTGAATATAGCCAATCATTCCGGCTTCAAGGTTGTCACGAGCATAGTTTCCTGAAAGAAATTCTCCAAGACCTGCTGCGCCGAGATATTTACCAATCGGATGGGTATTTGAACAAAGACGTTTGGCTTCAAAGGGGTAACGGTGGCGAGGTCCGTGACAGACCCACTCAAATTCAATATCAATTCTCTTCCTTCTTTTACCTCTTCGGCCTGGTTCATTAATCATTGGGTCTTCATGGACTGCAAAAGAACCCACCCATGGTGGAGATCCTCTGTCTTCAAGTATTTCATTGATCTTTCTTACGATTTCTCCGGTAATATCCTCTTCTTCAGAATCCTTAAGAGAGGCAGCATCAAGACGATCGTAGCCCATATTCAACAATTTGAAAACTTTTTTTCGAAATGCTTTTTGGTACTCTTTTCTGTCATCCGCTTTAAGTTGCTTGCCTGATTGCATCTAATCATTTCCGGTTGTTATCAATTTTTCAGCAATGAATTCATCCGCATCTGTAAAAGCCTGACTTTTAAGCCAGCCGAGTCGTTGCCGCGACTTGACAAAATAGGTAGTCCTGCCATGAAACAATTTAAGATTCTTACGAAAATAGATCCACTGTCCCTGCTCAGATTCCAGATTTTTTTCCAAACTTTTAACTTCCTTTTTTAATTCAGAATCAGTGAGTTCTTTAACAATCACAGAATCAGTAGGCGAATTTTCAGAGTGATCAATGGACAAAATCACCATGGAGGATGAATAATAAGCGGTAATCTGGTGCTGATTCCTGATATCGGCATCAAGAAAATCATCCAAGGCTTTTTTCAGTGTATTTGAATATGCCGTTATTTCGGTTTTAGAAGCAGGTTCATTTACCATTTTGGGAATGGCGCCATCATTGAATTTCATTCTTGTTGTGACAAAATCATGAACAAGACATTTTTCATCTGCCTTAAGACCTAATAAAATATTAACTTTTTCGTTCATTTTGTTTATTAAGGGTCTTAATTCTATCGGTTTCTCTGCAAATTTAAAAAATTGTTTTTCAGCGATATCATTAGTAGATTGTTGAGATAGTTCGTCGTAAAGTTTTGCCCATTCCCCTACTTCTCTATTGGACAACTTATCAAGGGGAACCGGAAGAGATTCAAGATCCTGGTTATTAAGTCGCTCCATTCCTATGCCCCAGGATGGTGAAGATAAATACTGCTGATATTGAACAAAATCAGAGCTCAAATACAATGCCAAGGCTTTTAAAAGATTTGACTTTGAAAAATCACCTGCTATTCCAATCTGGCGGGGAGGAACAGCAATGAACTGATCTGAAAAAACAGAAAACCGTCTGTTTGCATCTACAATGATATGGGGTGGCTGACATATTTTCAGTGATATTTTACCACGGCCTTTTCGAACATGAGCCATTGACTCTGGGATCGTTTTTAGTGCTTTTTGCGGGAAAGAGAATATGCTTCCACATCCTTTTAGCTCATTCATATCAAGTTGGTCTTTACCAGCCACCTCGGGAAGAGGTTCTATTTCCTCTTTTACAGCCGCATCTCGCAATACAAGCCCTTGAGAAATATCTAAATCATGGGCTTTTAAAAAAGTTGACAAACTAACAAATGCTTTTTGTATTGAAACCAGAAGGTATTTATCCCGCATTGTTCCCCACATTGCCACCTTCCAAGGAAAAGATGCTCCGGATAAAACATCCCTATAAGGAATCTCACGCATCTCATCGGCATTGACAAGAACAGTCCAAAGTTTTTTACTGCCTCTTTTTGAAAGGTCATACTGAGATATCTGATTCATTGCAAAGGGAGCATAGGTAAGAATGCTTACTGGCTTGTCTGAGTTATTTTGACAAGCCCTGTAGAAAAAAGCTGCTGCTGGATTTGTTGCACCCTTAAAGAGAAGACGTCTGAGATTTGCAAAGTTGACAATGCACCAGACATCCATTTTCTTAAAAAAGTGCTCTCTGAACTCAATGGCATTTTTTTGAATTTTGAACAGGGTTTTCCCTGGCAATAAAAAACCTGTAACACCTGCCTCTGAAAGATATAAAGAGGCTTTCCATACAAAGGCCTCTGCTATCTGATTTTTATTGACAGGATATTCTTTTTTATTGTTTTTGATCCAAGCTAAGGCTGATTGATCTGCAGGTGTTTTTGGTTTTCCTGGTAACAATTTCCATGGTGGATTCCCTACAATCCAATCAAATTTCACTCCAGAGAGAGCTTTTATCTGCATTGATTCATTATCAAAAAAACCATTTTTACAAAAGAAAATGTTTTTATCTCTTAATACAGGCAATTTAAAATGTTGGTATCCCGCCTCTTCTAAATCAGGAGGATCAACATAATCAAGCAGGGTGAGGACAAGGCTTAATTCTGTCACGCCACAGGCATCCTCATCAATATCAACACCATAAATGTGATCTACAAGTAGACTTTTTAATTCTGAGGGCTTGAGTCTTAATCTACCTGATGTTGATAGCTCTCTTTCAACAAGTCTTCTAAAGCATTGAACAATGAATGCACCTGATCCACATGCTGGATCAAACACCTTCATGCCTTTTTTCAGCATTTTTTTTGAATCAAGCTCATCCAGCATGAAGTTTACAAGATGAACAGGCGTATAATACGCACCCTGGCTGGGAGCTCTCTTTTCAGCATGGAGGAACTGTTGATATACCACAGACAAGGTTTCAATCGGAATATGTGCAAAATTGTAGGCATTAAAATCCAGATGCATCTGGCCCGAAGTAGGATCATCTCCGAGAAAGACAGAGGCAACTTTTTTAATATGCTTATCCCGGGGGGAGAGCTCTCCTTCGGTGGGGACGGGAAAGATGCTTCCGTTAAGCCATTGATCAAGTTTTTTGACAAGGGTTTGAAAACCTGAAGCAGTAGCATCTCTTCCAAACACCGAATTCAAATCAAAGTCCCACTGTTCTAATTTACGATCGGAAAGAATCTTTCTATCCCTCAGATAACGAAGATAGACATATTTACCAATTAATGCATGTGCTGTTTGCTCGTGTAAGTCATTGTCTCTTAACCAACTACCAAGTTCTTCCAAATTTTTTAATAAATTCTGATCAACTCTGGTATCAGGAGTTACTTGATGGTGCCATTTTTGCCAGATAGTCCCTTTATTGATAGAGTCAGCCGTAAAATCTGATAATTTTTCAAGAATTTCGTTTGTTGATTTTGCTATTTTAAGAAGGTTTTGATCCTTACCACGGACTTGTTTGGATGTATCAAACTTAAAACCAGGATATAACCGGACTGATTTAGGGGTTACAACAAGAAGAAAGGGCACGCAATTTTGATTCCAGACCAATCGATGTCTTTCGATCGCCTGCTTTTCTGATTCAGCTTCACAAACATAGACAAGGGGAACAATGGATTTTCCCGTTGATTTCCCTCCATGATTACCATCTAAAGCGTATACCCCTTTCAGACCACACTTTTTCTTGGCTATGCGGAAAGCATTAGAATATGAATTAACCTCGTCAAGCCGAGATCCCTCAAAAAAATAAGGAGAATCAGTGTAGTTAAGGTAGCCCAAAAATTCTTTTATATCAGTGGTATGATGCATAAGATTTAGACACCCACACGAACAATTATTTTATTTAATGTTTCCATATAGCTAAATGGATACTTTCCCTAAACTGTTTCTGAGGCTATCAATTTTTTATAAACTTTCATATAACATACATGGCAGAAAAACCTGCCACAACGAAAAACGAAAGTCCTTTAATTCCAGCATATTGGTGAGACTTTCATATAAACGGGCATGTCCTGCCGGACACAACAAATATAGAAAATGGTATTATACCGCCGCCCCCCCGACGGGCAATGGGCCCGGACCGGAACTGTAGACAGCTCAATTGTCCGGTTCCTATTGCCCATCGGGGGGGCGGCTCTGCTGAGGTTGCCTTGGAGGCTGCCTTTTCATATAACATACATGGCAGAAAAACCTGCCACAACGAAAAACGAAAGTCCTTTAATTCCAGCATATTGGTGAGACTTTCATATAAAAAAAATGAGACTCCAAGATTTCTATTTGGTAAATTGTTTTTATTTTATTTCTCGGCAAATCCATATGATTTTTCCTAAAACTCTCACACGGTTAATATCATCACCTGTTATGTATGTTGGGGGGTACTTTTCATTGTCACTTATCAAAACAAGTTTGTCAGGGAGTTTTTCTACCCTTTTTATCAATACAGTGTCTTCAACACCAACCGCATATATTGCTCCGGCTAAGATTTCGTTTTTTGCCCTATCGACAAGAACCGTATCACCATCTTTTAACTCAGGTTCCATACTGTTCCCAACAATATCCATTAAGACCATATTTTTGGGATGGCCTTTCTTTCTTAACCATAGTTTTTGAAATGAATAATATTCGGAAATTTTTTGATCTACATCAAATGAACCGTCTCCCGCAGACAACCGTGTTTTCACTTTCGGAACTATCTCAAAGCTATGGTTGCTATTGTCGGGCTTATCAAAATATTTTTCCCCATTACCTGTCTTAATCCACTTAGGGGTCAAATTCATTTTTTCAGAAATTTCAGTTATCCATGCACGGGGAATGACTTTCCTTTTTTTTGCCTGAGATATTGCAGAGCCTTTTACACCCAACAATGAAGCCAATTCCTTCTGAGAAGCAATAATACCTTCACTAAATAATCTTTGGTAGAAAGAATGGAAGCTTATTGTATTCACTCGTCAGTCCTAAGTTCTCTGCATGTTGTATATGGAGATTTGCTAACCCCCTGAAATCATAGAGCCTGTTCCTTAAAGTTTGATTTCGCATACCTTAATGATTTCAATGAGTTATGAGAATTCAGGGCTCTTGAGGTATTCATATTAGGCGTTAAATAAAAAAGTTAACATTTATTCATATTATTTAATATATAAATTAATATATGTCAATTTTAAATTAACAAAAATTAATATCGGTGCTGACCGGTCACCGTGGACCTCACAAGCAAACGCAGTTTGCTTGTGAGGTCCACGGTGACCGGTCCAGCTCCTTGTTCTGGCGCGGAGCGCCGGAACAATGTGTACGTAAAACAAAAAATCCGGCAAACCAATCCTTCGAACGATTAAGGCCGTTGATTACTTTTCGATATAACGTATCAATATTAATTAAACGATGTATTTCCCCGTGGATATTTGCAAAAGTTGCATATTCATTCATTCTTTTTTGTGGTCCGCTGTCATTCAACGCCTTCCCCGTTTTGATATCCGGTCCCGAGACATACGCGTTCCTTGATTATTATATCGTCTCCCATCCCGGAACTATATGGTCAAACCGTCTGTCGTCTGATCAAATTGAAGTTCGATCCAGGTTGCCCTGTCTCCCGATTCCTGCACCCGTTCGGCCACAAACACCCGCAATTCATCCATCCGCCCTTTTGCATTTTTAAGTCCTTTTTGGGCGATCTTAATCGGTGCCGACGCAATTATAGTGCCGGTCATATGACTGGCACTATCATTGTCCGCGGCTCATTATTTTTTTCGAGCTCGTTTGAGTTTGTTCTTTTGTTTTTTCTTTTTGGGTTTTTCATCAGCAAGCAATTCAAATTCTTTGCCGTACTTTTTGATAATGTCGTCTCTTAAATCCTCACGCTTATCCTTTGAACATCCAAATGCAAGGACAGAATATGCCCAATCCCGTTTTCGGATCATATCGCGGGCAAGTTTGCCGGCACAATCTTCACACAATCCCAGATCATTAACCGGTAAAAAGACATCACAGCCCTCGCATTCAGCTTCATACTGTGAAAAATCACTGTCCATATTGTCAATATCTTCGAAAAACTCATTCATATTTTTTTAGCTCTGATGCAAAAAAGCATTATGGTTTAAAATCGTTATAAAATTGAAAATCGGCAATGTCCGATCGGTTGTCTGGAAATTCAACCGGCCTGGCCGACTTTAAACAACACTTTTTATATTTTTTCCCACTGCCACAGGGGCAGGGATCGTTTCTGCCTACCTTCCGGCCCGTTACGATCTGTGGAGGGAAGTAATGTTTCCTGCGGCAATTTAAATAGATCTTTTTTAATTTTTCATGACGTCTCAGAAGCTGTTTATAAAAGTCCGGATGTTGTGCTTCAATGGCGGCTCGAATTTCCTCCAGGGGAATTGGAGGGGGACAATCCTCCATCACGTCCCAGTGCCTTTTTGCATATTTTAATCGAAAGGCACACCATGGATCAGCCTTCATTGCATCTTCCCCGGCAGGAACAAGATCCAGGGTTGCGTCCGTACATTTACATTTTGGCAACAGACAGAATTGGTCTACAATCAGGTACTTTTCTTCCTTTATGCTGACCAGAATCTGGTCACCATACGGCAAAATACCATTGTAAGCATACATCAACCCGTTTAGCTCCACTTCATCGTAGTCAAAATAGCCTTCTATTTTGTTGATGTCTGCTGCTTCTGTAATCTTATTTTTATAGGCAAAATGCTTGGTTTCCAGGAAGTTGAAATCATCATCTCCAAGCTGGGATAAAAGCAGGTCTCCAAAAGCCTTTTCCTCAGGCGGCAATTTTTTTTGGGGTGACGTCTGAAGTTTTCTTTTATCCAGATCAATTTCCACATTGTGGCAAAGTTTGGGCAGGTCCCCACGGCTCTGACCTGTCATGAAGGTAAGGCCAATGTCTATGGTCATGCAGGTACAAGTCGGATTGGGACAAGCGGAAAAGACACACTCATAGTCTTGCTTGCTGCCATCTTCGACAAGAGAAAGGCACTCTTTACCGTTTTTTTTGTCTTTAAAAAATAACATATATCCGTACTCGTTTCCTTTCTGTTCCAAAAATCAGACAATTCCTTGATATCAGGTTTCATGGCAGATTTAAATGACTCAGTGGCATTTCATCCGGATCTCATCCCATCATCACGAATTTATTCAGTCGAGTAGCCAGGGGATGTTGCCATCCCCCAGCTCTCTAAGAACCGTGCGTGCGCCTTTCAACGCACACGGCTCAAGCATTCATAAGGCAAGCCCTTTTGGGGCCACCACCCGGTTGTGATGTCTTATGCCTGTTACTTGGCATCAAAAGAATGGGTCAACAGCCATTGCAATACCTTGACTTTCCCCCATCGGCTTTCTTTCACAGCCTTTGCGATACGCACCTGCAGTCTTCTAACTTCTTCACCGATGGTTTCCCAATTGATGGATTTCCAGCAGTTTAGTCCGTCCAAAGGTGCACCAGTTGTCCAAGCGACCACCGTCATTTGCTTTCCCCTGTTTGAAGATTCTACAAATTATCTCGCAATTGAACACCCGTCGGAAGTCTGCTCCCTTTCGGGCCGGATAATGTGGGCAACATTGTACCACCAATCCGTATCCCCGTCATTACAACGAGGCATTCGCTTTCTCCGACATCCTCTACCCGCAGCCCCATGGGCTCGCCTTGCGGTTCGCTTTCCCCAAGGGGAGGGCTACGGGCTTACCATGTTCCACTTTTAAAAGCTAACGCCAAGCTTAGCTGCCGCCGTACAATCTCCGCGAAGAGTCGCTAGGCTACACGGCGGTCAGCTACAGCGACTGGTTGGCCGACGAAAGACCCATATATTTCTCCGGTTTCCCCTCTGTGCTTTCAATTCATTTACGTCCCCGAAAAATGAATAAAGCAGTGCCTGACTCCGGTTTGACATCGATTTTTATTGTGTCAGTTTCAATGAATGACGATCTGAGCCTGTTCAGGATCATGCGGTCATGATGCGCTCCGAAGAATAATCCTGTAAGGAAATTGCTTAATTTGCCCATGAATGTTTGTGTATCAATGTAAAGATCGAATACAATAAAGTTGCCGCCGGGATCAAGAATCGCAAATATCCGCTCTATTGCTTTCTCCCAATCTGTGATTACACTCAGGCCGAGTATACATATTGCAATGTCAATGCGGTCTTTGCTTATACTTTCCCGGGTGCATCCGGTGATATCCTGTCTGATCAGTTTTACATTTTTTATACCCGCATTAGAAATCTTCCGTTCCGCATAACCAAGAAAATCAGGATTGATGTCGATACCGACTATCCGGGCATTTTGATATCGTTTTCCAAGCAGTATGCAGTTCGCTCCGGTGCCGCAACCGATATCAAGCACTACATTGTTGTCATTAATACACTGATCCAGTACCCGAACCAACTCCCTCTCCCGATAAACTTCGATCCAACCCGCCATTCTCTTCATATACCGGTCATAGAATCCGGGATGATTATAAATTTTCCATTTCATATGTATTATTCTCTTTATTCGGGAAAACCCGTTTACATAAGAGTTCCTGCAGAACTGTAAATATTCGGCTCGATTTTTTACTAGCATTTCAGCATGTTATAAAATCCATTTTGTGCTAAATACGAAAAAATATTTTTTTAGTATCAAAGGACACTCAAATAACTATTTAAATTCATTAGGTATTTTTAAATTGTATATTTTGAATTATGGGCTTAAGCTCTAATAAATTCTATGTAGTTTTATAACATACTGAAAATATTAATAAAAATAAATCAGAATACTTACGCAGAACTCACTGTTCATCCGGTAAAATCAAGGGTCAACATCCGGTTTTGCAGGAAGTCTGTTACAACTTCCCGACATCTTCCGTCTCCGTACTGATATCTGCTCCGTTTTTCGATGCCGTATTGCAGTATCCGCCACACTATACAGCGCATGAAGACTCAGGAAGTATACAGAGACTTTCCGCGTTGCCCCGGTGCTGCGCGCCAACGGCGGGCATAAGGCGCGGCGGCTTTTTGCCGTCGCCCTTAATGCCCTTGTTCGGAATTGTTTACTGTTACGCTTTTACAAATTTATTATAAGTAATATTAAATGGTTACGCAAGGATTTCTTCTATGGTGATATAGTCGCCGACATTACCGGTCATTTTCTCCACATCGGTGTTCACCGGAAGCGTCTTCTTCCCTTTACGCCAGTTAGCAGGGCAAACTTCACCGGTTTCGTATGCATGCTGCCATGCTTTCAGTTGGCGAATCAGTTCAATCACACTGCGACCAACACTGTCGGCTACAGTCTCCTCAGCCACAACAACTCCATCGGGATTGATGATGAAACGGCCGCGAAGCGCAACACCCTCCTGCTCAACCCAGACGCCAAATTTGCGGGCGACATTGCCGGTGTTATCAGCCGCCATGGTGAGTTTCAAACCTTTTAGCAGGGGTTCCGTCTCTACAAAGCGCTTGTGACTGAACTTGGTGTCGCCCGAAACGGGTACCACGACTACGCCAAGTTCATTCAGCTTGTCCAGATGGGCATTCATAGCAGCGATTTCAGTGGGGCACACAAAGGTGAAATCTGCTGGATAGAAACACACCACGGCCCATTTACCTTTCAATTGTTCACTGGATACTTTTGTATAGTGACCTGTTGCAGCATCATAGGCGTCCATCTCGAATTCCGGCATACGCCGCATAACCAAAGTCGTGCTCATTTTTTTCCCCTCCTGTTTAGTTTGGTTTCCAGTTTCGACATGTTCCTCTACATCTTCAATCACTTTCATTGTGTCACATGGCATGGTTTCGCCTCCTTTTAATACTTATTATTGCATAAAAATGGTTGCTGCTCCCGAACGTTTAGCTAAGCTGCCGCGCCAAAGACTTGTGAGAAAGCGCCACCGTTTCCGCGGTCAGCTTAAGTGGGTTGTTGAACGAAGCCGCTGGCGCAGCAGAAAATCTGAAATCGTGTATACTCTACAAAAGTGTTCATTCGGGAGCACTTCATGACCTCTTAATTTTAAAAGGAGTATACAGCATGAAACAGTCAGAAGTAAATCGCTTTAACAAACTTTACGAGCAGCACCAGAAGACTTTGAAACTTCAGGGGAAAGCCAGGAAAACCATTGATGCTTATTCGCGGGCCATTCGCAGGGTCAGAGATTATTTTGATTGCTGCCCGGACCAGCTAAAACCGGAAGATCTGGAATGTTACTTTTCAGATCTGGTGGAATCCCATTCCTGGAGTACGGTTAAAATTGACCGGCTCGGGCTTCAGCATTTCTGGAAATTTGTGCTGAAGAAGGAATGGAAATGGGTGGACATTGTAAAGCCGCCCAAAGTAAAGACCATTCCGGATATCCTTACACCCGCCGAGGTTGAAATGCTGATCGGGGCAACACGAAAGTTGAGGTACCGTGTTTTTCTGCTGACGACCTATTCCATGGGCCTTCGTTTGGGAGAGGCCCTGGCACTACAGGTCGGTGACATTGATGCCGCGCGCAGACGTATTCATATTCGCAGGGGGAAAGGTCACAAAGACCGGCTCATGCCTCTGCCGGATCTGACCCTGATCGGACTGCGGGAGCTCTGGAAACGGCACCGTCATCCCTCATTGATATTCCCCAATGCCAATGGTTCATTGGAAACGATCCAAAAAGCAACAACCCATATGGACCGGGGTGGCGTTCAAAAAGCCATGAAAGTCGTGGTTGCCGAATGCGGCATAAAAAAAAGTCTCCATCCATTCCCTGAGACATTATGGTGAGAGATATAAAATGGTGAGAGTTTGAGAACGATGTACTTAATTCAGTCATTTAGCTGGTAACAAAAACAAAACTCTCACCATTTTCTTTTTTATAATCATCCTTATAAAGAAAGTAACGATATTAATTTCTATACGAGGAGGATGATTATGGTAGAAAATCAAGACATTCATGGTGCCATAACAGCTATCATGAAATCTATGAGGCTGCAGGGAACATCACCGGGCAGGCTCAAGAATTTCCAAAACGCTTACAATGTATTCGAACGTTATTTGTCGGATAACAGCATTTCCAAGATTGATGAAAACATCTGTCTGGAATACGTGTACGCCAAAACCGGTCAGCGTTTTGAGCGCTTCGAGTGTGTCACATCAAGTGCCAGGGTCGACTACCGTATGCGGCCATTGCTGCTATTGCTGCGTTATCTACAAGATGGACAATTTCATTCTGATGTTCGCAAGACAAAACCGTCCTTCGTCTGTCCGGCATGTTTCAAGTCTGAATATGAAGCCTTCTGTGAAGAGCTATTTTATCGCGGATACAGCAAAGCAACGATAGAATCAAATACCAAAAAAGTGCAGTTTTTGATAATGTTCATGGTGACGCAAGGAATTACATCGTCATCAGCTATTACCATCCGGCATATTGATTATTATTTGAAAACCTTAGAAAACAAATCTGTCAAGTATGTTGGCCTTTTTTCAGTGCTGACGCATGAATTAAAAAAAGGTCAGCTGAGGAGACCCCGCATCTCCCTTGGGGGGGGTGTCCGGTCGTTTTTAATTCCAAAAGGCATCCCTCAGACGCTCAACACGGCTTTATCAAACACTCAACACGACCTTAATTGAGGGATTTCCTTCAGTCCGGGCACAGCTCTCCCTCCTCCCAGGTTCGGGAGATTGTTTTGCTTACCTTTCCATGGTTGCCGTCACATCAGTCGAAGTTGAAAGGGGGCGGCCAGGCGCTCTTTCAGCCACGGGTAGTCCAACCAGGGACCGGACATGGTATTCCGGATGAAACTGATCAGGCCTCGCACGCCGGTATCTTTGACAATCTTGGCAAGTCGTTCTGAGTATCGGGCCAAAATGTTGAACACATGGCCCAGGCGCATCAGGCCATGGTATCCTTTCATGACGTTCCAATCATACGAGAAACAATGCTCATACGCATATCCATGATGCTTTTCAACGAGAATTCCGCTTTCGATGCACCAACGGGAACGGGCGGCCAGGTTGCACCGTTCGTGAAGATTGAATTTGTTCAGAGGTTCGCTGGATAACCACACGTGGCGGCTGTTTTTCTCTTCCGGTTTCCCGCTTTCCCGGTTAACCTCTATCCAGTTCTCTTTGCACTCAACGACGTGCAGGATCTGACTTTTCTTATCGTTCGACTCAAACCGGTAGTCGATGCCATTGACCCATCGAAAAGCCTGTTTCCTGTTGCCCCATGTGTGTCGCTGGAGTTTTTCTTTCTCAAGTGCTGAAAGTGCTTCAAATTCTTTCATCACGCTGGGCAAGGCACCATCCTTTAATACGATCATGAACTGCCATTTGTTTTTGCGGCATATCTCTGCCACGGGCCCATTGGCATAAAGCCCATCCAAAAGCACCATGATTTTCAGAGCAGGAAATGCCGCCTTCAGAAATGTATGATCAGATGGATTTCAGGAACATAGGCTTCTGATGCAAAATAATTGATTAAATCTGAAAACCGTACCGGGAATTGGACTGTTTTTTTCATTTAAGCTCACCTTATTCCTTTTAAACAGATAGTTTTTTCAATCGCTGTGTGAAAGCTATACCGATCATAATAAGCGATTCAGGATCAAGATAGTATTCTGCCTGTCTTTGGAACAATATGGAACATGTAGCGGGAAATTCATCATCGCTGTCATTAAAAAGCAGCAGTATGTTTATTTTTGGTAACGCTTTGAATTGCATAGAAAAATCATAGGATACGTCCAGTTCGCAGGGTTTGCCCTCTAATTTCCGAGATGCATCTGCTAATGCGCCAATTCGACCTGAAAAGCTTTTGACAATGGGTTGTTCTGCATCACTGGTAAAGACGTTAAGGTTTGTAAACTGGGACATCTTATGAAAATCCTTGAGAGCTGACCACTCCTTGTTCTCAACAGGAGCGTTGGGACATAGCAACAGGTATTTAGAGAGTATCACACAAACCATGTAATCGGGTCGGTTGCCGAATTCATCTACAATTCCTGTCCTTGAAACAACATACTTCTCACCGAAAAAGGGAATAATGACTTCCTGTCCGCTTACTTCTATGCCAAGCGTGTCTTTTATGGATGAAAAATCAAGTTCGGCGATTTGACGGCAATAATCTTCATAATGGGTTTCAAAAATAGCTGATTCCATATTTCCTCCTCTGCCTTTGCTGTGCGCTTATGTACTTCCTAATGAGTTTTGAAATTTTCAATAATCCTTTCCAATGTCGCATTAAATTCATTCGGTTTTACTTGTGCCACGAAATGACCGACACCAGGCATTAAGACGACACTTTCATGCAAAGCTTTTTCGTTAACTGTCGGTGCGCCATTGATATTATAAAGTTTGTTTGAAAATATCCTAAGTTCTGACGGTGCTTTTTGTGAATTCCATCTGATGCACTCATATAATGCGCTGATCCCCATTTTATGATCAGCAGCAAGCATATTCTTATAAGTTGAATCTATCAATTCCGGATTCGCACTTTGCGTAAACATTGACTTCACTGTTTCCGCCAGGGCATTAGGATAATCTTTTTTCAATTTTTCAATAAATGCCATTTTTGTTTCTTCTGGAACAGATGCAAGCGGGGTATGAAAAGCATCAACACCGACAATTCCAATCACTTTTTCTCCAAGTAATCTGGCAGTTTCAATCACTATGGGACCGCCCATGGAGTGACCAACAAGAATTACTTTTTCTCCGCCAACCTTATCAACAACCGACCTGACATCCTGGGCAAATGCTGACATCGTGAATTTCTGACGGTTGGTTTCGGAATCTCCGTGTCCGGCCAAATCTAACCAGACCACCTTATAATTATTGGCAAAATAATCAATCTGAGATTGCCAGACCTTATGGTCACATAACCAGCCATGAACGAACAAAAGAGTGGTTTCTCCCTGCCCGCTGACCCCATAAGCAATGCGACTGCCATCGGCAGATTCAGAGGTTAATTTCTTATTCTGAATTATTGGATTGTTTGTGGCACAAGCTGACAAAAACAGAGATATAATTGCAGCTATCAGATAAATAGTGATTGTCTTGTTTTTTTTCATATTGGGTATAAAGTTTTTAATTGCAGATATATTTGCTTTCATTATTAATGCTCCTTATTTATCACATAACGCTGCTAATCAACTATGCAGTTTTTTGCGTCTGCTGAATTTCAGTAGATCGAAAACGCTCCTGCCGGATTGGCAAATCCGGCGGTCCGGGTTCGGATTTGTCAATCCGAACCAAGCAGTCAGCAGTTTTTTTTACAAAACTTTTCGATCTGCTGAATTTGCCTGGTTATCTTTTCTCATTTTCAAAATCATCTGAGTCATATGGTGAAGGGTAGTCTCCGGGTCATCTATGTATTCTCTATTAGCCGCTTCCAGTAATTCCTTGCTGATTTTTCCTTTTGAAACAAATCCTTGTCCGCACATAGTCACAGCTTCAAGTTGATTGGATAGAAGTTCAGGTTCGGCAACAAGAAGATGTGATGCCGGGAAAAAAAACTCTCCTTCAAGCTGCCATCCCATGTTATCAATAATCCGGTTGAAAACCCTGCTGATAGAAACAAAAGATTCTCTTTCCGGGTTACCGGCTGTAAAAATTGATACGACTTTTTGTTTCTTTTTATTACTTTTAAGATGGTAGGTTCTTCCATTTCTAAACTCAAAAAATGCATCTAATGTCACCCTCAGTCGTTCAACCATTTTAATGAAGATAACGACCTGCCTGAGGGGTTTTTGCGGAGCAGCAGCGTAGTACCTCGCCAAATTGATTTCGATGGATTGTTCCCAAGACATAGAGGGTTTCGCAAACCCTATATCTGATTTACCCATCATAATCAATTTGGTCAGGTAGTAGCAGAAGTCCCTCTCAAAGCAGTGGTTATCTGCATTTTATAAATATATTTCTGGTTCTTTTCTGTCTTGGCAATCTTGCTGTAGCGCTTGAATTGCAGATTGAAAATTTGGTTCATTCATTCGCCTTGCTTCTACCGGGCATATTTTCACACACGCAAAGCATATAAGACATTGCCACCTGTCTGTTTGCGTTACATCATCAGGAGAAATAGCTCCGGTCGGACACACCTCGATACACTGTCCACACTGTGTGCATTTTGATGTGTCTGTTTCTGGAGTCAGGGCTACAGCCGATCGAGCTTTTTTTATCATATTCAAATTCACAGGTTCGATATAGGGATACTGACCAGGGAGCGTAAAAGCCGTTGAATGCTCTAATGACTCCAAGTTTTGTAGTTTTTCTCGAACTGCGGCACCAAACTCCCGCGCTTTCTGTATATCACCATCATCAGGACGACCTGGTGCAATCGGGCACGTCTTAGAGGAATATGAATGTTCAGCAACAAAGGCTCCTCCAGCTACCGGGATGAATTTACCCGCCACTGCAATATCATGTAATTCTTTGAGAGCATCTTCAAATGCTCTGTTCCCATAGACTACAACAAGTACAACAGGAACCTGCTCCGCCTTTAGTGAGGTTAAGTATGATAAAATCTCCTCTGGTACACGACCGTAATATACCGGGGTCGCGAGAATAACAACATCGCCTTTAAATGATATGGGGTGATTTTCACGGTACAACCTTTTGGTCATATCTATCATTTCAACAAATTCAGGGCTAATAGCCTGAGAAATACTTTCTGCAATTGTTTTTGTTGATTCTGTTGGCGAAAAATACACACAGGAAACTGATTTGATTTTCACTTAATGCCTCCTATCTGGTTTGATAACGCTGCAAATAACCGGCAAATAAAGGTGCAGAGCGAAGCGGCGCGCCTTTATTTGTCCGAGTTAATTTGCTCGTTGAAATTTATAAATCAAGGTTTGCCACCAGTCTTAATACATTAATCAATAGCTGATTTCAGCTCTGAAATAACAAGATCAAAAAACGTATTCGCAATATCTTTATTCGTCTCATCCGGTCCGATGCTCCAGCTAAATGTCAATGTCCCATTATAACTACTGCAGCCGAAAAACAGCATGGGCAAAACACAACCCGGCACTATCAGCCATGCAGATACCGGTCCCCCACCAAAATCAACTTCCTCTTTCTGGATCATGCCCATATTAGTTAACCAGTCAAAGGAATTCGGGCTGCTGCTCTTTATTTCCCATCCCTTGCTACCTGCAATTTTTAAAATAAAAAAAGGAAGACTCCAGAGCATGGGATAAGTTGAGATGAAAGTGTTCAGACCGAGCCATGATGATTTTCTTTGGTTGATCCTTTCAGCCACCCGGCTCAGGGTTGTTTCAAAATTTTGTTCAACACTGTTTCCGTAATTAAAAACTTCAAGGGATGAAAAATTAGCAATAGATCTGGCCTGTTTCACCGGCAGGTATCTCCGCATATCAACCGCCATTCCAAATCGTAGGGTTTTATTGGAAGTTAGATTCCCGATCTTTGATAGTGCCCGGATAATGGCCGTGGTTAATACATCATTTATGGTTGCATGCTTCTCTTTTGCATATGCCTCCAAACAACCGAATTGTTCTTTTTCAATATGCCTTGTAACTAATTGTATCTTATCACTTGTAAGCTTCTGCATCGGCAGGACATGACTCTGGCTGGGGATTTTTGATCCATAAATTTCACACATATAATTGTAAATAATCTTTGGGATGGCATACCAAGGGATTTGCTGGGCGATTTGCCAAAACCCACGATAATCCTCAAGAATGGGTTCTGGTCTGAAATCCGGATTATCTTTAAGGCGATTATAGATTTTTGATAATTCACCAACAATCTCTTTTACCCCTGCCGCATCACAAACCAAGTGTGATACCTTTACCCGTAAACAGTCTTTGGATGAAGATCGATAAAGACAAGCCTTAATTTGAGAATCGTTAAAAAAATCCATTCGTCCATTTTTGAATACCCTGAACTCATGTAGGTCTAAAGTCAAATCAAAGATCTTAAACCGTTCGATCTCAAGCCTTTCGAAATAAGGACGGAACTTTTTAGGGACAAAACGGCAACCCAGTATCGGTAATTTTTCCGTTATCAAGTAGAAGGCTCTTTCAAGTCGTTTTTCATCCAGTTCATAATCAAAATTCATCTCAAGCTGAATTACACAGGTAACTGGACCCAGCATTCCTGCAAGTGCCCGGTCTGCTGTTCTTGTGGGGAATCTTTCTGGTATCTGATTCATGAACACTCTCTAATAACTATTGTTCAAATTCAAGGCCCATTTGAATCAGTCCTGTCCCGAAACAGTTCTGATAATATACTGGTACCCGAACAGTTAATTCACCTGCGCTAACTTGCGAGCATCAGGTGGAATGACTGGTTATGTTCTTGTTTTATTCTGAGAATCACGCTCCGCATTTTTTTGCAAATAACTGCTTAGAATATTGCGTGCCAATTCAACAAAACGTTCGGATGGCATGCAAAACAATAATGCATCTGAAGACATATATTTTCTCATCGCTGGATCCATGCCACCAACTACAGCTTTTGGTTCTTTTCCATTACCTTCTTTCTATGGAATTGTCCACATGCTTTGACACCCCGATGCAAACGGTATGATTACATTGTTGTTTGTTGCCCTGTCAAAGTTTGCCAATGTTACTAAATCAATTAATGCAGCCGCATTGACCCATAAATTGAGGACTTCTATGTTTGTATCCTCAGGTATATCTTGAATTCTTATCAAGATAACATGCAGCACCACTGCAACCAGGTAATTCAACCGAAAAACATAATTGTTTACCGTTTGTAATACTTTCAATATGTTGAAACATGCAAGACCATGTATTTTTCTTGAATGTAATGATATTCCTTGGTTTTTCTTGACAAAAATCCCAGCCCATTGCTGGGATTTTAAAAGGGATAGGCTCCGATAACCGATTTACGTATTTGTTAATTATTCTGGAATCCATTCTTTTATCCATTTACTTTCAATTACATTATGGCCATTGAATGGATCCTCATCAGCAATCTGGATAGCTTTTCCTATATCTGATGAATCATAAATGATAAGCCCGCCTGTTCTGTCTGCGAAAGGGCCACCAGAATAATTAGTTAAATCTTGCTTTTTCCAGTATTCAATATGCAATTGAATACTGGGGGCAATTTTATCTGGCATATTTTTCATCAAATATAAATAAATAAATTTCTTAGCCATATTGTTTTATCCTTTATCGATTTTAAACATAACGCTCGCTAATCAGCCGCACGGCTTTTTTGCGACGGCTGAATTAGCCGTTGCGAGTAGTTAATATTCATTTTCCCGTATATATCTTTTTGGGCTTGGTTCTAAGTTCGCCCACTTTTGGCAGCAGACACCAGACATCAACAGTTAAATAACTGAAATTTTTCATAATATTAGTTTTTTGAGTATTCTGTGGATACCCACTGGGCGAAGTTAGAACCAAGCCCTTAAAAGATATTTTTTCTGATAGTTTTTGAAGGCTCTCTTTAATTGTTTTGGCATTCATTAATATTTACTCAATCACATGCAAACCGGACAGTATCTATTTCCGGATCAGTACTCACCATTTTTAATAGTTAAAAACTAAAATAGTGTTTTCTGTCACAGAAATCTTTTCTATTCATGCAATTCAATTGTCCAAACGTGCGTTTTATGCCTTATTATTAAATGAATCGGCATAATATCTATTTTTAAAGGATGATCAAATCGCTTTAAGAGCCTGTTTAAAAATTATCTGGCTCTAACAGGTATGCAGATATCGACATCAAAAAAGTGATCTCCATTGATAATTCTTTCCCCGTAGCATCTCTCGAATGATTCCCGGTTATCCCATTCATAACCACTATTAACAAGCCATTCGGAAAGCAGCCAACTTCAGGCGTCAGCGAATTCATCCCTTTTCAGCAGAAAACGGCAGACACCACACTTCCCCCCGGAAATTTTAGTTGTCCCGACAGGTCCTGAGTTAAACGATTTGCAGGGAGGTGTTTGTTGGGAGTAACGGTGGATTCGATCGACGTAGATGAAACAGTTAAGGTAGCCAGAAAATTGCTGGAGGAGGAACAGGTTTCTCCCGCATTGAAAGCTGCGCTTGATGTTTTGTTTTTGTTGATCTCTTTATTGTGTAACCGCCTGAATCTAAACAGCAGTAACAGCAGCAAGCCTCCCTCTTCAGACCCCAATCGAAAAAAAGCAAAACGGGAGCCCGGGGAAAAAAAGCCTGGCGGACAAGCTGGGCATAACGGCAGTACTCTGGAAAGAGACCCGAATCTTGATTTTGTAGAACCAATAAAAATTGACCGAGCCACCCTTCCCGAGGGTACATATAAAGAGGTAGACCCTGTTGTCAGGCAGGTGATTGACATCGACATAATAAAAGTCATTACAGAATACCGTGCGCAAGTGCTTGAGGATGAAAATGGCATACGCTATACCGCTGTTTTTCCCGAAGGTGTTACCAAAGCCGTTCAGTATGGTGTCAGTGTGAAGGCCTGGTCTACATTTTTTTCTCAGTTAATTCCCTATGACAGGGTAGAAGAAACCTTCAGGGATCAGTTGGAAATTCCCATCAGTAAAGGGTCTATCTATAACTTCAACAAAGAGGCCTTTGAAAAATTGGAGGAGTTTGACCAAATTGTCAAACTCCGACTGTTTCACTCGCATTTATGCCATGCCGACGAGACCGGCATCAATATAAACAGTGTCAGGCGCTGGCTGCATTGCACATCCAATGCGCTCTGGACCTATTTTTACCCCCATGAAAAAAGAGGCAAGGTGGCCATGGATGAAATAGGGATTCTTCCCCTGTTCAAAGGAGTTCTCTGCCATGATCACTGGAAACCATACTTGAAATATGCTTGTCTGCATGCCCTTTGCAATGCACATCATTTGAGGGAACTGCAGCGGGCGTGGGAACAGGATGATCAAATATGGGCCAGAGACATGAGGGATTTGTTGAAAGAGATCAATATTGCGGTGGATGATGCCGGGGGCAAACTCAATCCGGCAGGTTCCGAAGAATACAGGAAAAAATATCGGGATCTGTTGGAAACAGCCCAAGTGGAGTGCCCACCACCGGATGAAAGCCAGAGGAAAAAAGGGCAACGGGGCCGACTCAAGCGCTCCAAATCAAGAAGGTTTCTGGAACGGCTGATGGACTATGAAACGGAAACCCTGAGATTCATGGACGACCCCATGGTACCCTTCACCAACAACCAGGGTGAAAATGATCTCAGAATGACCAAAGTTCAGCAGAAGATATCCGGATGCTTTCGTTCCATGGAGGGAGCTCAAATTTTCTGTCGGGTTCGAAGCTATATTTCCACGTGTAAAAAACATGGAATGATGGCAAGCGAAGCATTGCGCATTTTATTCGAAGGTAAGCTTCCCGATTTTTGCTATGAAGATTAATTAAATGAAAGAGTTATCCTGCTGGTTTTTCGATAAATCAGCAGGGGACTGTTTCTCGACGCTGAATAAATACCTTTTTTTTAAAGAGCTTAAGCAAACTAAACGTTATTCCCCATTTCCCTTTTTTACAACATTTTTTTTGTGACTACTTTTGAAGTTGATGTACAGTGGGTGTATCAATTTAAGTGAGCAAAGGTGTATCAAGTTTGCTGAGCGCTATAGGTCACACCAGCCCAACCAACAAAAAAGCCTTTGAGTTGCTGGTAAAAGCCCGACTCGTACAAAAAATCCCGGCAGCCAATCCATCCGGGCTTCCCTTGGGAGCCACGGCCAATTCCAAAAAATTCAAAGCCGCAATGCTTGACATCGGTTTACTCCAACGATTGTGTCAGGTTCCCGTGGAAATGGAACTTAAACAGGAAGACCTTCTTGCCATTTACCGGGGAAAACTGGCAGAGCAATTTGTGGCCCAGGAACTGCTGGTATTAAATGATGCACAGATTTGCTATTGGTCCAGGGAGGCAAAAAGCAGCAATGCAGAAGTGGATTTTCTTGCGGTGTGCAACGGCAATATCTATCCCGTTGAAGCCAAATCCGGCGCCGCTGGCAGTTTGAAAAGCCTTCATCTCATGTTGAAAACATTTCCGGACTGCCCCGGCGGCATCGTTTTTTACAGTGGTGTTTACAAAGAATTGCCTGATCAGCGCCTCCGTTTTTTGCCCCTTTACAATGTATCAGCTCTTTGCGACTATTCCTGAAATAAGGGACACCTCAGATTTTCAACCCAAGACAGACCGGAAAAGGGGGCTTACAGAATCAAGTGACGGGGATGTCAGAAAAACGTATTTTAACGGGGAATGGAAGTTGTAACAGGTGATGGTAGAGGCAACTGTACTTTGGTACAGTTGCTATTTTTTTAGCGTCAGATAGAATAACAAAGAAACGTTCAAGATGACGATCCCGGAGGATTGAAGCGTGAATCATATAAAATTTAAGGACATTCCCGTGGCCACTGCCTGGGAGCGATTGACAACATTCAGTTTTTTAAAAATGTTACTGAAATGGAATTTGACGGTTCTTTCGGATATCTTGAGGATACATCCAATTTCCCAGGAGGTTTTACCTTCTTTTGTCCATTTCAGTACCTCGATTTCCCTGTCGGATAGAAGTCCTTTGATGTTTTTTCTTTCCCCGGGATTGGCTATGGCACGATTAAATGCCTCGTGAACGTGGGGTGCGATAATCTGCAAAATTTCAAGGCAATGGAATGGAACCGTGTCCTGTACGCTTTGGATGGCAAAGATGGTCTTTGAATGGGTCTTTTCTCTGGCCCGGCAGATGATACCAAGGCCGTTGTAGACATTGAAGTCCTTTGCCGCCTCAAGAAGTTCGGAAACACCTTTTCTCCGTATGCACACGTTTTTACGGGCGGTGGCCCAGGTAAACGAATGTTCCGTTTGCATGCCATAGTGAAGTATGGGGTCCAGTTTTTCATATTGGTTGGTTCTATAATGGTCCACCCAGCTCTTTTCATATCCGATGGTTATCCACGGAAAAACAGGTCTTGATTTTTGTGATTCATTTAACAGGCCTACAGCCACAGCCTTAAAATCAAAAATGTCGTGTAACCGTTCGACAAGGAGGATGATACTTTTTTCATCTCTGGCATCCAGAGATTGATTCATAATGTCCACGATAAGCCGTAACTGATCTTTGGATAATTTTCTTGTCATCTGATTTTTTGTTGCATCTTAAACCGGGCGGTTTTCAGTATCACATGCCTGGTCTTATAGCGCTGATTCAGGTCAATACCTGAAAAATTATTTTTAAACAACAGCCTCGAAAAAAGCATCCGGAGGCAGAGAAACCAGTCTAAAAAAGCATAATTGTCGGAAATAATCAAGTGCCTTGGAATTTAATGGTGGTGAAAATATTCAACCGAAGTAAATACGATTAAAAAGGAAAGAGGAAAGATGAAACATAAAATATTTTTATTCTTCTTTTTGACAGGGCTGGTTATTTTTACTGCCTGCAGTGGTGATCCCCCCCCTTCATCCAAGGAAACGAATAAAATCCCCCCTGCAAAAAAAACATCCGCAACGTCTGGGCCACTGCCGGCAGAAGAAACCTATACCATTGCCGACACGGCCGGAGACTGGGGATACCCGTCTCCCTATCTTCGTTATTCCAGAGGGCCTGGATATCTTCGAATGAGTTTTCTTTTTGATACCCTGGTCTGGAAAGATAAGGATGGATTCGTTCCCGCCCTGGCCGAAAAATGGGTATACGATGAAACCGAAAATGCCTACACATTCACGCTTCAAAAGAATGCAACCTGGCATGACGGCCTGCCTGTTACGGCTTATGATGTTGCATTCACCTTCAATTACCTGAAAACTCATCCTGATCCTTTTGTTGCACTTTCCGGTTTCAGGGGGATCAGGAAGGTTGATGTGATCAACCAACGGGCAGTTAAATTTTTTCTTAAATCCAAATATGCCTCATTCCTGTATGAAATTGCCGGGACCGTGGCAGTGCTCCCCGAACACATTTGGCGCACCGTGGACGATCCCATGAGTTTTGACCAGCCAGAGGCCGTTGTCGGAAGCGGACCCTACACGCTGATCGATTACAATAGGGCCCAGGGCAGTTACCTTTACCAGGCCTTTGACGATTACTATCAGGGCACTCCCCTCATCAAGCGGATTGTATTCGTAAAAACAAGCCCCCAGATGGTCTCGGCTGCACTGGCCAGGGGGGAGGTAAACGCGGCCGAGGTGAATGTAGAACAGGCAAAAGCGCTTGAGTCCAAAGGCTTCACACTCATTCGCGCTCCCTATGCCTTCTGTGGCAAGATGATGATCAATCACCGAAAGGAGCCTCTGAAACAAAAGACGGTCAGGCAGGCACTGGCTTATGCCATTGATAGGAAAAAACTGGTGGCCGTCACCCAGCGCGGACACGGCATTCCCGGCAGCCAGGGGCTGCTGCCACCGGACAACCCCTGGTACAATCCCGATATCTGTCCCTATGAGTACAATCCCAGGAAAGCAGACGTCCTTCTGGAAGGCATGGGATACACCCGTAATAAAGAAGGTTTTTTTGCCCAAAATGGCCGTATCCTTGAGTTGGAACTTATCACCCAGCCCGCCTATGGCTTCAAGGAAGTCGGCTCCTTTGTCAGGCAGGCCCTTGAAGACACGGGCATAAAAACCAATCTTAAGACCCTGGAGGGCAAAACCCTTGACAGCAAAGTCAGTGCCTGGGATTTTGACCTCTCGATATACGGCCACGGGGGACTGTACGAACCTGGTATTCTGCCGAAAGTAACGACGGACACAGGATACAACAGTGCGGAATATACCTCCAATAAAAGATTAAATCAGCTTTTAGAAGAACAATTTCATGAAATGGATGCTGTAAAACGGCTGGAGATTGTAAAGGAGGCGCAGGCCGTTTACGCCGATGTTTTGCCCGCGATCACCCTGTATTACCCAGACTGGTACTTTGTTCATGACGGCAGGTTGTCCCTGTACTTTACAAAGGGGGGAGTGGCCTCAGGTATACCTTCCCCTTTAAACAAAATGGCGTTTTCAGGCAAATAGCAAATGAAAGAATCCCCATCCCGCCCGGGGGAGAAACGCATCCGGTCCAATCTGATCACCTACACTCTTGCATTGGGGATAATCCTGACCCTTAATTTCTGTCTTCCCAGGTTAATGCCGGGGGATCCTCTGACGGCCATTTTCGGTGATGTAGCGCTGGTACAGATGAGCCCGCAGCTTAAGGCGCTCCTTGTTGAACGCTTTTCACTGGATCAATCCATTGGGCAGCAATTTGTCTCATACTGGTCCTCCCTTTTACATGGCAATCTCGGGTATTCCTACTATTACAAGGCACCGGTGACGGAAGTCATTTTTACCAGATTCCACTGGACACTTCTGCTATCCGGCCTGGCCCTCATCCTTTCAACGACCGCCGGTATCATTCTGGGAATTGAATCCGGGTGGCAGCGGGGGAAGGGGTTGGATAACTGGATGCTTGGGGCCATGGTTTCACTCAGCGGGTTCCCGGATTTCTGGATCGGCATACTCTTGCTGCTCCTGTTTGGGGTAAATCTGGAACTTTTACCGCTCTACGGCGCAAAAACCGCCTATTCCGGCCTGACCGGACTTGAACGGATAACGGATATCGGAAAGCACCTAATATTGCCCCTGACCACCCTGACCCTGGCAAGGCTTGCGGGCAGCTACCTTTTGACCAGAAATACCATGGTGGGCGTTCTAAAAGAGCCTTATATCCGGCTTGCCCGGGCAAAAGGGCTGGGACCGCAAACCATAAAATACCGGCATGCCGGCAGGAATTCAATGCTCCCCGTCATTACACGGACCGGGATATGGGCCGGCAGAATGGTCACTGGCGTGCTTTTTGTGGAGGCCGTTTTTACCTATCCCGGAATTGGTCACCTGACATATGAGGCATTGACATTCAGGGACTATCCCCTGCTTCAAGGGATATTACTGGTCACTGCTGTCTGCGTGCTTGGCGCAAATCTCATCGTCGACCTTGTCTATCCCATGATAGACCCGAGGCTGGCCCATGCACGTTAATCTAAAAAAGGAGATGGTCCGCAGCAAAGGCGCGAAGATCGGCATGGCGCTTCTCCTGCTTATCCTGTTAACGGCAGTTTTTGCCCCCTGGCTTACCACACAAGATCCGCTTATGCAGTCCACCCATCCCTTTGAGAATCCATCCCTTTTACATCCCCTTGGCACAAACCATACCGGGCAGGATATCTGGAGCCAGCTTTTGTACGGCGCACGGACCTCGCTTGTCGTCGGTGTCACTGTTGCTGTGCTCTCCACAATACTGGCTACGGTTATCGGGGCTTCTGCAGCCCTGTTTGGAGGTATTTATGAACGAATTGTCATGAGAGTCGTGGATGCCTTCATCGTCATGCCAATGATTTTGGTATTGATCCTTCTTTCGGTGTACATCGACCCACAACTGGATGGCGGGGTGCTCATCGGGATAGAAACCCTGTTGCTGGCTACGGCCTTTGGCGCCTCTTTTTATATGGTCCGCATGGCAGGCTGGTCGGGATTTTTGACTGTCTTTCCCCTCTTGGTCCTGATACTTCTCTCAGAGGATCTGCTGGCCGGCCTTGGCGGCCTGATACTGGTTCTCTCTTTACTGAGCTGGCAGGGCGGAGCCCGCATCGTCCGCGCCCAGACCCTTTCGCTCAAAGAAAAAGCCCATATTTCGGCGGCACGCGGATTCGGTGCCGGAAGATGGTATCTCCTGTTCCGTCATATTATTCCCGATTTAGGCCCCATATTGGTGGCTGACTTCATCTTTTGCGTCAGGCGTGGGGTCTTCCTTCAGGCCGGACTGGCGTTTCTGGGACTCGGGGATCCCGGTACGGTGAGCTGGGGGACAATGATCAGCGATGCCAGGGACTGGATATTCATGGCGGTATGGAAATGGTGGCTTTTACCTGCAGGGGCAGCCCTCTGCCTTACCATTGTCGCAATCACTTTGATCGGCCGTTCTCTGGAAACGGTGTTCGATCCCAGACTCAGAGGGGAGAGGCATGCTCAAAATTGAGGCATTAAAAGTAGGCTTCAACGGCCGTGACATCCTTCAAGAGGTTGACCTTGAGATCGCCGATGAAGAGTGTCTGGCCATAATCGGGGAATCCGGTGCCGGCAAGACCACCCTTGGGCTGAGTATCATGGGGCTTGTAAATGAAAATGCCCATGGCCGAATTCTCCTCGGGGATACCGACATTCTCTCCCTCACCGAAGCACAGATGTGCCGTTTCAGATGGAACAAAGTTGCCATGGCCTTTCAGAGCGCCCAAAATCAGTTGAATCCAGGTCACAGGATTATCGACCAGATTACCGAACCCATGCTCGCCCACGGTTTTAAAAAAAAATCAGAGGCCCGGGAAAGGGCGGCTTTCCTTCTACAGCAGATGGGGCTTTCAGAGAGCAAGTCATTATTTTATCCCCATCAGCTCAGCGGCGGTGAACAGCAGCGGGTGCTGATTGCCATTGCACTGGCCAACGATTCTAAAACACTTATTCTGGATGAGCCTGTCTCGTCCCTGGACGCGGATTCCCGCAGGGCGGTGATGAGATTTTTACGAAAAGCCGTCTCAGGCCGGACCGTCCTGCTTACGACCCACGATTTTGCAACGGCCGCCCAAATGGCAACCCGTGTGGCGACACTGTACGGAGGAAGGATTGTTGAACTCGGTCCTGCGGCAGATCTCCTTTCAAATCCGTGTCACCCCTATACCAGGGCCCTTATCCGCTCATATCCCTTGATGAATAGCGTTAAAGACCTTCAGGGAATAAAAGGGCGGATGGAAAAAACCGTAAAAGGATGCCCCTTCAATCCGCGCTGCACCCAGGCAATTCAGATCTGCCGGAAACTGACACCAAAGCCCAAGCGATATGGAGAGAGGCTCTTGGCCTGTCATCGCGGCGGAATCATTGCAGCCCTTAAGGTGAGGAACATGAGCAAGTCCTACGGCCGGCGCAAGGTGCTGGATAATGTATCCGTGACCCTGCATCACGGGGAGACCCTCGCCCTTGTCGGCAAAAGCGGCTCCGGTAAAACCACACTGGCCCGGATGATAGCGGGCATGGCCGATTTTGACGGGGGACAGGTTTTTCTGGAAGCGGTTCCGGTGGAACGAAAGGGCCAGGCGTTTCACAGGGCCGTTCAGATGATTTTCCAGAACCCGGGAGAGGCGCTGAGCCACAGGCTTACGGTGATGGAAGCGGTTCGTGAACCCCTTGAAATTCAAGGAATCGGAGAAAAAAAGGATCGGGACCGCATGGCCCTCAGGGCCATTGAGGAGGTTGAACTTCCCACCAACAGGGACTTTCTGGATGAGTACCCCCATCACCTGAGCGGGGGGGAACTGCAACGTGTAAATATCGCCCGCGCACTGGTTCTGGGTCCCAGCGTAATCATTGCAGATGAAGCCACAGCCTACCTGGACCCCAGCATCCAGTCAAAGATACTCAAACTGCTCTTGAACCTGCAGGAGAACAGGGGCCTTTCCATGCTTTTCATCACCCATGATATTGCCGTTGCCCGAAAAATAAGTGACCGCATTGCTGTGATTTTAGACGGTAAAATTGTGGAGCAGGGGCCTTCAGGCCTGATGGTGACAGCCCCTTCGCACCCCCACACGAAAAACCTGATAAGGGCAGCATCGGATCTGTCGTTTGGCAATAACCGCCACGGGCGGACCGAGATTGGGTCTCCCGGGTCTGCCCACAACGAAGTTTGAAAGAGTGTTAGGCATGCCTGCTCTTTCTTATAAAAACGGCCATGGGCCGGCCTGGTCTTTCACCCGGCTGGACCACAACAAACCATGAAGGAACTTATTGGGGCTGCCCAGTTCTTTCATCTAACTGAAATTGAAAGGAGAATCTGATGGAACTTGAGCCGGACAAATTTAAGTTGTTTTTCCCTTTACCGGTCACCCTGATCACCACCGTGGATAAGAAAGGTATCCATAACGGTGCGCCCTACGGTTGCGTCATGCCCATATTGAGGCCCTTGAACCTCATCTCCATTGCATCGGCGCTACCCCAGGACACCCTCAAAAACATCCGGGAAACCGGGGAGTTTGTCGTCAATGTCGTTGGAAAACCCGATTTTCGAAAAGCCATGGCATGCGCCAGGAAATACCCCGCCGAAATTAACGAGATGGAAAAGGTCGAAATGGAAACAACGCCGTCCAGAAAGGTGGCTCCCCTCAGGATGAAAAATGCCCTGGGATGGATCGAAGCGGTCCTGGAAAAAGAGGTCACAGGAGACAAATGGGCGTTGATCATCGGAAGGGTACTCCACTCGGAGGTCAACGATCTATACTGGGATGACGGCAAGCTTTCCGAAGATCCCCTTGTGATGCTTGCGCCCAATTTCAAGGCCATGGGAGAAAAGTACGCAGGCCGAAAAGAGCTGGCCGAATTCATGCCGGGACTGGCTTGTACGGCCTCATAGAGAACCCTGGCTTAAAACTTGGGTTTACATAAAATATGGCAGGGGGCTGCCAATAGCCCCAATCAAAATGTGGTCGCAAAAATTTGGCATGACAAAAGGAATCGTATAATAGTTGCGACATGCTGACAGGAGGAGTGAAATGACCAAATTGCAGTGGACCGGTCCGCAGCAGCGAATCAGACAGGGAATGCTTATTTTCATGCTGGCGGCCGGGCTGATACTGCCGGGGGAAGGGGTTTGCAGTTCGGACAGGGATGGGGACACGGCCCAAAAGCACCTGACCCTGGAAGAGATCGTGGTGACCAGCGATGCCGACAACCAAGCCATGAGTACGGAGGTCGGGATTAAGCGGATTGAAAAGGGAAGGAATATCACGATTCCGGACGTGATCAAGACGGAGCCGGATATCGACCTCAAGCGCAGGACACTGGTGGGTGACACCACCGACAGTCTCTCCATAAGAGGCTTTTCCGGCAACCGGATCATGCTCAACATTAACGGTCGGCCGGTGAACGCCTCAGGGGTCGCAGGCGGCTACTACATCGACTGGGGAACCATTCCCCTGGACAATATCGAGAAGATCGAACTTATCCGGGGCGGCAGCTCGGCCCGGTACGGGAACAACGCCCTGGGCGGCGTGGTTAACGTCATCACGAAAAAGCCGACTACAGATCCCACCCTGACCCTTTTCGGAACCTACGGCGGCGGGGAGGGCATCCACGGCATCGGTAACTTTCGGATGACCCACTCCTACAAGGTAGGTCCCTTGGGCTACTCCCTGGCGGGTTCCTACCAGGAGGCGGAACCCTACCTTTGGAACGACGATTTTAAAGGCCGTAACCTGGCCGCCACCGCCAGCCTGGACATGCCCTTGGGCGGCAAAGCGAACTTCGGGTTCCAATACGCCAATTCCCGGCGTGGCTTCATCCGTAAGAACCGGGCATCGGAGGATCCGGACGACCCGGATTTTTACACGAGGCTGACCGACGACTACCCCCTGGCCTTCGGGGAGACGTTCAGCCCCTATTCGGGAATCGCCTACATCCCCGGACCCGGTGCTTACTGGGACAAGACCAAGTACTATCTTGATTTTGGCTACTCCCAGCCCATCGCCGACCTGCTGGTGGATTTCAAGATCTATAAGAACATCGAAGACCGCAAGGAGAAAAACTACTCCTCTTCAACCATCAATGCTTCCTATGCGGACGGGATACTGGTTCTTGAGCGTGAAGTGGCGTCTGACCGCTCCTACGGCGGCAGCCTGGAAGTGAGCACCGCTCTCGCGGACCACGAAATACTGGCCGGTGTGGAGCACAAGGTACTGGGCTATGGGGATGTGACGACGAACTACGTGGATCTTGTCTACAACAACGTTTCCAAGTTTTCCTCTGCAGCCGACCTGTCCTACGATAACACCTCCGAAGGCATCAGCTGGGGGTATTACCTCCAGGACACCTGGGCGATCTCGGACCGCTGGCTTCTGACGGGCGGGCTCCGGTACGACCGCTACGAGACCCGATCCATCAACGGCGGAAGCAACCCCGGACTTTCCGACGATGCCCTGACCCCGAAACTGACGGCCACCTTTCAGGCTTCCTCCGCCGATACCGTCACGGCCTCGGTTTACCAGGCGTTGAGAACACCGGGCCTGCCCGAAACCTTTTGGTGGGGATACGGTGCCACCAACGGAGAGCCTATACTGAAACCCGAAACGAATACCGCCGTGGAGTTTCTTTACCGACATGATTTTGCCAAGCGGGGATTCCTGCGCATGTCCGCATACCACTACGATGTGGACGACTATATCATCACCAGGTTCACCTCCACCTGGAAGGGGGTCTATAACCTGGACAACGCCAAAATCTACGGCGCCTCCCTGGACGGTGGACTCACCTTCACGGACCGTATTTCAGGCACCGCCGCCGTGACCTTTCAGCGGTCGAAAAAACAGGGGGATATCTACGATACTGTGGGGCTGTCCGATGAGATAGATTATCTGCCCAAATGGAAGACGTCGGCCAGCCTCGAATTCAAGCTGCCCCGGAAATCGGTGCTCAACGTGACAGCGCGGTATGTGGGGGAACGCAGCGCCATTTACGCCTACACCAGCGGCTACCCGGTACAGCAGTACTTCAAACGGGTCGATTTGGATGCCTATATCACCGCCGATGTCAATTTCAAGATTCCACTGGGCAAGCATACGGAATTCAGCTGTTACGTAGAAAACCTGTTTGACGAGGAGTACGAGGAGCGTTACGGCTATCCCATGCCCGGGATCATTGCCGGGGCTGCCCTCAAATTTTCCTTATAACCGCCACGGGCGGACCGGGATCGGGTCTCCCAGGTCTGCCCACAACGAAGCTTGAAAGAGTGTTAGGCATGGACGGTTCCCCTTTTTCCGGCCTGCCGACACAGGCAGACCGAAAAGGGGCTTACAGGATCTCCACCCGCCGACACAGAAATTTCTTTATATGCAGCGCCTTGAAACAATTGGAAATGACAAACGGATTGAAGTCGTCAACCTGTTTCCTGATCCGGCCTCTTTGGCCAGCCTGTCCGTATTCTCAAGCTATGATCGGATGGCCAATGCAGACAATGTCATAATGCCCTTTGCTTCAGGCTGTCAGTCTGTTTTTACCATTCCCAGGGATGAAGGCCAAAAAAAAATGCCCGGGATCGGGTTTGCCTGAAACGGCCCGGCAGGATCCGGTTTCCAGGGGTTTCGACCCTTTGATAAACGGCATGGCATAAGCCTGGGGGAAGCCATTTCTCAAGGTCCTTTCCCGTGCCCCGGGTGACCACGGCCTGGAGGAGGGTGTTCACCAGAAAGACCGGGGCCGGCTCCACCGTCTGGGTCACGGTCAGGGGATAGCGCCGGAGCGGGCTTCCCTCCGGGGTATACACGGCCAGGATGGCCCTGGCCGGGGTGTAAAAACCGCCCGAGGCCAGGGTATGATAGATCTGGGCCACCTGGACCGGGGACATGTCGACGCTGCCCAACAGCATGGAGGGCAGAAAGGACTTTTCAGGGGCCTGGCCCAGTTTCCCGAGGGTATCTGCCACCCGGGCAAGGCCAAGGTCCATGCCCAGCCTCACGGTGGACACGTTGAATGAGTGGATCAGGGCCTGATACAGGGGAATGGTGCCGTGGTATTGCCTGTCATAGTTTTCCGGCTGCCAGATACGGTTGTCAGCCAGTTCAACCGTCAAAGGAGCGTCGCTGACAGGGGTGACCACAGTGTAGCGGTCGGGCTGCGCCAGAGCCGCAAGATAGACGGCGGGCTTGACCAGGGAGCCGATGGGACGCCTGGCATCCAGGGCCCTGTTGAATCCCCCTGACCGGAAGGCTTTGCCCCCGACCAGGGCCTCAATCTCATTGGAGGTCCGGGAGGTGACCACCACCCCCACCTCGAGGTTTGGCCTGGTTCAATTACCGACACCTCTGCCGCCACCCCGGCATCGCCAGAACCATACCATGGTGCGAAACATGGAAAAATAACGGCTCCCAAGGCAAATCAGGAGCTCAAACCCCGGTTCCTTCCGGAGCCGGATGCGGTGCAATGGATTGAAAAATATGAAATTCCCTATCCCCTGCACCATTAACACCGCCCTGGAAGACCTTCTCTTAAAAATTGAGAAAGATTTGATCCAACGGGCCTTTGCCACCCACAAAAGTTCCAGAAAAGTTGCCAAGGCCCTGAAAATCAGCCAGAACAAAGCATCGCGACTGATTCGAAAGCATATCTCCTCCAACCCAAGCCCATGAATCGGGACCCGGTCCAAAGTTGAAGACTTTCTTCATCTTATCCTGCTCCATGTCCTACCCCGAGGGTTCCGCAGGTAAAAATTACGGTTTTCTCCTTCTCCATGTATAAGCCCCGATCCCATTTTATCATTAATATGCAATTTTAATATTTGCGTTATATTTTAATAAAATAAGGCAGTGCTACCAGAATAATACCTGACAAGATCAGAATGTATAAATTTGAAATAAAATATGGAAATACCATTAACCCTATGCCACATAGATTCAGCGGACTGACTATTGACTGTAACAGGTGATGGTAGTGGCAACTGTACTTTGGTACAGTTGCTATTTTTTTAGCGTCAGATAGAATAACGAAGAAACGTTCAAGATGACGATCCCGGAGGATTGAAGCGTGAATCATATAAAATTTAAGGACATTCCCGTGGCCACTGCCTGGGAGCGATTGACAACATTCAGTTTTTTAAAAATGTTACTGAAATGGAATTTGACGGTTCTTTCGGATATCTTGAGGATACAGCCAATTTCCCAGGAGGTTTTACCTTCTTTTGTCCATTTCAGTACCTCGATTTCCCTGTCGGATAGAAGTCCTTTGATGTTTTTTCTTTCCCCGGGATTGGCTATGGCACGATTAAATGCCTCGTGAACGTGGGGTGCGATAATCTGCAAAATTTCAAGGCAATGGAATGGAACCGTGTCCTGTACGCTTTGGATGGCAAAGATGGTCTTTGAATGGGTCTTTTCCCTGGCCCGGCAGATGATGCCAAGGCCGTTGTAGACATTGAAGTCCTTTGCCGCCTCAAGAAGTTCGGAAACACCTTTTCTCCGTATGCACACGTTTTTACGGGCGGTGGCCCAGGTAAACGAATGTTCCGTTTGCATGCCATAGTGAAGTATGGGGTCCAGTTTTTCATATTGGTTGGTTCTATAATGGTCCACCCAGCTCTTTTCATATCCGCTGGTTATCCATGGAAAAACATGTTTTGACTTTTGTGATTCATTTAACAGGCCTACAGCCACAGCCTTAAAATCAAAAATGTCGTGTAACCGTTCGACCAGGAGGATGATACTTTTTTCATCTCCGGCATTCAGAGATTGATTCATAATGTCCACGATAAACCGTAACTGATGTTTGGATAATTTTCTTGTCATCTGATTTTCTATTATATTTTAAACCAATCGGTTTTTAGTACCACATGCCGGGTTTTATAGCGCTGATTCAGGTTAATCCCTGAAAAATTATTTTTAAAAACAGCCTCGAAAAAGGCATCTGGAGGCAGAGAAACCACTTTAAAAAAGCATAATTACCGGAAATAATCAAGTGACTTGAAATTTAATGGTGGTGAAAATATTCAACCGAAGTAAATACGATTAAAAAGGAATAGGTTATGAAATATCTGGAAGACAACATCGGTAAATGGGTACTCTGTTTTCGATGGCCGATTATTTTAATCAGTATTGTGCTTGTTGGGCTTGCCGCAAGCGGTGGAAAACACCTTGGGTTCAGCAACGATTCCAGGATTTTTTTCAGTGATGACAATCCCCAGCTCAAAGCACTGGAGGCCCTTGAGAGAACCTACACAAAAGATGACAGTGTTCTGATTGTAATCGCCCCCGAGGATGGAAAGGTCTTCACCCGGGAAACCCTTGATGCAATCGAAAAGCTCACCCGGGCATGCTGGCGGATTCCCCATTCCAACCGGGTGGATTCCATCACCAACTTTCAATATACCAGGGCCCTGGAAGACGATCTCATCGTTGAGGATCTGGTGCTGGACGCACTGTCACTCTCAGATATCGAGATCCGGGAAATTAAAAAGAATGCCCTGGCCGAACCCCTTCTTCTCAATCGACTGATCTCCTCTTCCGCCCATGTTACGGCGATTAATGTAAACACCATAAAGCCCGACGGAAATGACGAAATTGCCATTGAAGTTGCGGACTATGTAAGGAAAATGACCCGTGATTTCATGGAAGAGCATCCCGGCATCCGGGTGTATCTTACCGGTTCCATCATGATAGACATGGCCTTTGGCGAGGCCAGCAAAAAAGACATGACGACCCTTATTCCCATCATGTTCGGAATGCTGGTACTGATAATGATCTTTACCCTGCGCTCTATTTCCGGAACCTTGACCACGCTTATCGTTATTTTATTTTCCATGCTGTGCGGGCTCGGCATGGCAGGCTGGCTTGGTATTATCCTCACTAGTCCCTCTGCCAATGCGCCGGTGATCATCATGACGCTGGCCGTGGCCGACAGTATTCATTTGCTGGTGACCCTTATGCAGCAGATGCGCAGGGGCAAATCAAAAAAACATGCCATCCGGGAATCCCTGCGGATCAATTTTCAACCGGTGTTTCTAACCAGTCTGACCACGGGGATCGGTTTTCTGACAATGAATTTTTCCGATGCGCCCCCGTTTCGGGATCTCGGTAACATTGTCGCCATGGGAATCCTGGCCGCGTTTTGTCTGTCCATTTTCTTCCTGCCCGCTCTTATGTCCGTTATCCCCTTAAAAATCAGGGGGAAAAAATCAAAATCGGAAGATAAGCCCTGTGGGTGGCTGGCGGCGTTTACCATTCGAAACAGGAACATATTATTCCCCGGAATGCTGGTCTTTTCGGGATTGCTTCTTCTTGGCATGACAAAGATAGAGCTGGATGATAATTTTGTCCATTACTTTGACCATCGGTATGATTTCCGGGTGGCCAGTGATTTTTATGAACAGAATCTGTCCGGACTGCAGACCATAGAGTATTCCCTTGATGCGGGGGAGGAAAACGGCATAAATTCACCGGTATATTTAAAAACACTGGAGGCCTTTTCCCGGTGGTACCTCAGTCAGCCCGCCGTTGTTCACGTCAATTCCATCGCAGACACAATGAAACGCCTGAACAAAAACATGCATGGAGACGATCCTGCGTATTATCGTATTCCGGATGACCGGGAACTTGCCGCACAATATCTGCTTCTCTATGAAATGTCCCTGCCATTTGGGCTGGATTTGAACAATCAGATAAATGTTGACAAGTCTTCGTCACGATTCACCGTTACCATGCGGAATACAACCTCCCAGGAACTGCTCGCCATCGATGCCAGGGCCAGGCAGTGGCTCAAGCAGAATGCCCCGCCCAGTATGCTTACATATGGAACAGGACTTTTTATTATTTTTTCCCATATTTCGGAGAGAAACATTCAAAGCATGCTGGGGGCTTCCTTCGGTGCTCTGGTACTCATTTCCGTCATCATTGTTTTTGCTTTGAAAAGCGTTAAACTTGGAATGGTGAGCCTCGTCCCCAATTTTTTGCCCGCCTTCATGGCCTTTGGTATCTGGGGAATGACCATGGGGCGGGTGGGGCTTGCCCTGTCGGTGCTGGTGGCCCTGACACTGGGAATTGTTGTGGATGATACCATTCATTTCATGAGTAAGTACCTGAGGGGCAGAAGAGACTATGACATGGGGCCGGACAGGGCTGTTAAATATGCATTTCACAACGTGGGGACCGCCATCTGGGTGACAACGGCGATTCTTGCCGCCGGTTTTATGGTCCTCGCGTTTTCAGGATTTAAGATTAATTCCGATATGGGTCTCATGACGGCCATGACCATCATCATAGCCCTTATCCTTGATTTCTTTTTTTTACCAACCCTTTTAATGAAAGTGGAGAGGAAAAAACATGAAGCTGTTAAAATGGATTGTTCCCGCTGTTTTGTTACTGTTTCCAGCGATGATAAACGCCCGGACTCCGGAGGAAAAAGGGCTTGAAATTGCAAATAAAATTGATTTGAAAGAGTCTGGATTCCATGATTATAAAGCCGATATGCAGATGATTCTAAGGAACAAGCACGGCCAGGAAAGTACCCGTTCCATACGCATTCATACCTTGGAACAGGAAAACGACGGCGATAAAAGTCTTTCCATTTTCGACACCCCGAGGGACGTAAAGGGAACGGCGTTTCTGACCTTTTCCCATAAGGTCGGGGATGACGACCAATGGCTTTATCTGCCTGCTTTGAAACGGGTGAAACGGATCAGTTCCAGAAACAAATCCGGCTCCTTCATGGGGAGTGAGTTTGCCTATGAAGACATATCAAGCCAGGAAGTTGAAAAATATACCTACAAAAGACTGGATGACGAAACATACAGGGAACAAGCGTGTTTCACCTTGGAGCGCTATCCGGTCGATAAAAAAAATTCCGGTTATACCCGTCAGAAACTGTGGGTGGACAAAGCAGAGTACAGGGTCCTGAAAATTGATTATTATGATCGCAAGAACGCTCTGTTAAAGACCTATGAAGCCGATCATTTTGAAAAATATCTGGACAAATTCTGGAAGGCCCATGAAATGAATATGGTTAATCATCAGAACGGCAAAACCACCAGACTGCTGTGGTCAAATTTTAAATACAGCATCGGTCTGGCGGACAAGGATTTTAACAGTAACAGTTTGAAAAGGCTGAAATGAAAAATATCATTTTTATGATGATGATGATGATGATGATGATGATGGTGGTGGTGGTGGTGGTGGTGGGAATGCTTATTGCCGCCGGATTTCCCGCATCAGCCCATGAATTGTCGGGATACGCGGCCGGAGAATTCAGAGGGTTTCTCCATGATGCCCGGTATGGCCATCAGGAGGAAAATAATTTTTCCCTGGCACTTCAGCCGGAATATTACCACCAATGGGAAAATGGCAATGCCTTTAACTTTATCCCCTTTGCACGCGTGGTTCAAGTAAGCCGCTGCGCGGCAGATTCGCGAAGGCTTCCGTTCCATTAGCTCTCCCAGTATACTCGCTTTTTTATTTTAAAATTTTATAAATTCAGACACTTCCTGTAATTTAAAGGGGTAGTTTCTTTTAACCCCAATATAAGGAGAAGTGTCAAAATGAAAGATTATTATGAACAATCCGTGAGAGCCCTCAAGCTTGCCGGCTTGAGCAAAAGTACCCAGGAGAGCTATACCCGTTCTGTTCGTCAAATTGTAGATTTCTACAACAAAACCCCTGATCTCATCACAGAGTTTGAGCTTGAAGATTATTTTCTTCACAGGCAAGAAAAGGATCAGTGGTCTGCGGCCACCATGCGTATTGCCTATTGCGGCATCAGGTTCTTTTTTCAAAATGTGCTCAAGCGGGAATGGCATGTTTTCACCTACATGAATGCCAAAAGGGAAAAAAGCCTTCCCTGTGTTTTGAGCCAAAAAGAGGTCTTCGATATACTGAGCTGTGTGACCACTTTTCACAACTACGCCTTTCTCTCTACAGTGTATTCCTGCGGTTTTAGGCTTTCCGAGGGGCTTGCACTACAGGTATCGGACATCGACAAAGATCGCATGATGATCCATGTGCACAGAGGGAAGGGGGCAAAGGACCGGTTTGTCCCCCTGCCTCAAAGCACCCTTGAGCTGCTGCGACGGTATTGGATCACCCATAGAAACCCCAAACTGATATTTCCAGCCATGGGCAGAGGCGGTAATCAAGCTCCGGTTTCAGAGAAGCCGATGTCCATTGAAGGCGTGCAAGGTGCCTTTCGCCAGGCAAAGATTGCCGCTGGTATCACCAAGCGGCGCGTTTCCATCCACACCTTGCGCCACTCCTATGCCACGCATCTGCTGGAAGCCGGGACCAACCCCCGATTGATTCAACGTTACATGGGCCACAGTCAGCTGGAAACCACCATGGTCTATTTCCATTTCACCAACAAAGGCACCGGGGATGCTTATGAGATCATAGACAAAACCATGAGGGGATTCGACCGTGTACTCAATTAATGAAATATTCCGAACCTTCGGACCGGAGTATATGGCATCCTTCGGGGAGTCCATGCCCGGTGATCATAAAAAGGTGATTAAAGCCATCATGGAATGTCGGACAGAAGCTTGTGGGCTGGTTATTTATGAATGCACCGAGTGTCATGCTCAGCACATCTCGTTCAGATCCTGCGGCAACCGCCATTGCCCGGCATGCCAAAATCATAAAATCAAACAATGGGTGGAAGGGCGGATGAATCGGCAATTGCCGGGTCACCACTTTATGATCACCTTCACAGTGCCCGAACAATTGCGGCAATTCATCCGCAGCAACCAGCGAGCCGCATATGCAGCCCTGTTTGCGGCATCTTCACAAACCCTGAAAGCGCTTACGCCCGATCCCAAATATATCGGAGGTGATCTCCCCGGTTTCTTTGGCGTGCTCCACACCTGGGGCCGTCAGTTGCAGTACCACCCTCATATCCATTACATTGTTCCTGGTGGCGCAATCTCAAAGGAAGATGGTAGTTGGCATCCTTCCAGGATTGATTTTTACCTGCCGGTGAGGGCCATGTCAAAGATATTCCGGGCAAAGTTCTGTGAAGAGATGAAAAAAGCAGGTCTTTTGCCTCAGATACCTGCCGCCGTCTGGGAAATGGACTGGAATGTGAACTGTCAGGCTGTGGGCAACAGCGAAAACAGCATCAAATACCTGGCGCCTTATGTTTTCAAGGTGGCCATCTCCGACCATCGCATCGTCAAGGTTGAGGGTCGGGATGTCTTTTTCAAGTACAAAAAGACCGGTAGTGAGCGCTGGCGCACCATGAAACTTGAGGCCATGGAGTTCCTCAGACGTTTTCTTCAACATGTGCTGCCCACTGGATTTATGAAGGTGAGGTATTATGGCTTTTTGAGCCCTTCATCTTCCATTGACCTGGATCACATCCGACAGCTCATTGAGTCAGCCTGTGGGATAAAGGCTGCGGAAGTATCGCCTGAGCCTGAGACAGCGTTGCACTCACTTACCTGTCCGGCGTGTGGTGGAAAGCTCAAATATTCCCATTCGGTGCTGCCGCATCAGATGATCCCCGGGGATACCGGGTAATATTTAGAGCACCAGTTGTTCAAAAATGGTTGTTTTTGAATTCCGTGTGAACGGGAAAGGATCTCTGCGCTTACGCTTCCAGTGGATGAGCGTTTTTATCTACAAATTGTCAAAGAGCAGGCTGAAGCAGCACGATTTCAAAGCAATTATTTAAATCCATCCTCCTTCCCACCGGAGGTTATCCCACTTCGGTGGGATCTCCCTCCTGAATTATTCAAAGCAAAACCCTTATGGCAAAAAAAATGAACTTGGCTTCGGTGCCGGGCTTCTTGAACAAAGGATTGAGATCGACCCCCATCAAGTGTGATTTGAACTTGTGATTTGTCGTATGGGGGTCGACACAATCCTAAAGGATAGTGCCGACTCCGGGCGCAGCCATGTTGACATCAGGGAACTGAATACCCTGATTGTTGCGGATGCCTGGGAATTACGCGTCGGCCTGGGAAAAGTGTTCTGGGGGGTTACGGAATTTGTTCACCTGGTGGATATTATCAATCAAACCGATCTGGTGGAAGATTTGGATGGCGAGGACAAACTCGGGCAACCCATGATCCACTTTTCCATTCCAGGAGAGTGGGGGGTGTTTGATTTTTTTCTGCTTCCCGGATTCCGGGAACGGACCTATCCCGGAAAAAAAGGACGATTGCGCACTGCCTGGAAAGTGGATACCGATCATGCTGTATATGAGAGTGATGCCGGAGAACACCATATGGATGTTGCCCTTCGTTACAGTCATTATATTGGAAATACGGATTTCGGTGTATACCATTTCTCCGGCACCGGCCGGGAACCGGTGTTGACGCCTGACAGGGAGGCCCAGGTGCTGCAGCCGTATTACCCGCAAATTCACCAGACCGGACTTGACCTCCAGGTCACGACAGGCCCCTGGCTGGTGAAACTTGAGGCCCTCCACCGGACAGGGCATGGCGATGATTTCTGGGCCTGTACCGGAGGGGTTGAATACACCATTACCGGTATCGGCGGAACCCATGCGGATTTAGGGGTGCTGGGGGAGTTTGCCTATGATGACCGCCGGGAAAAAGCCTCCTCTCCATATGAAAACGATGTCATGTTCGGCCTTCGCCTTGCCGTGAATGACATGGCCGGTTCCGAGGTGCTTATTGGTGTCATCAACGATGTGGAGGGGGACGGCCGGATAGTGAAACTGGAGGCCGGCCGCCGTTTCCTGGAAAACTGGAAGGTGGAACTGGAGGCCGGGGGGTTTTCGGGAATTTCCAGGGACGATATCATGTATGAGCTCAGAGGGGATGACTACATGCGCCTGGAAGTGTTTTATTATTTTTGATATCACTACCATTCCTGTGGGTACCCGCAGTTTTGAAGCTGCTATGAAAACCAGTGTGTCGCTCTGGTTTTATGGTGGTCTCCGGTTTTGTTTCTTTCTCCTGATGGGGTTGGAAAAGTCCGCTATGGCGAAGTTTGTCAGTTACTATACACTGGTGGTTTCGATATGTGTAATAGTACGCCCGGATATCTGATCAAAGTCCGCCTGGAGCTTACAACCTTGTGTTCCCGGACAATACAAGATCAGCAGGGGTGCCGGAAACCTTCCACCAGGGGTCCTTTTGCGCCATATCCGTGGCCGTCACCATCCGGCCGAACCTGGGAACGGCAATTCGGACGTTTTTTGATTCAGCTGCTGCCGTCAGCCGTTCCGGCGGATCAAACCAACTATGAAAAGAGAGATTGAAAGTGCCCCAATGGATCGGGATCAGGAGGTTTCCCTTTAGTGCCATATTGGCTTCCACGGTCTGTTCCGGTGCCATATGGATGCCCGGCCAGTTGGGATCATAAGCCCCGCATTCGAGTAATGTAATGTCAAATGGACCGAATTTGTCTCCGATTTCGGCGAACCCGGGAAAGAATCCACTGTCTCCGCCGAAAAACACCCGGTGTTCAGGACCGATAATCGTCCATGAGGCCCAGAGGGTGGTGTCCCTGTCCCGGATTCCCCGCCCGGAAAAATGCCGGGCAGGCGTGGCAACGAAGGTGATGCCGTCAATGGCTGCGGCTTCCCACCAATTCAGTTCCGTGATCAGGTCCGGCCCGATTTCCCACTTTTCCAGGTGCGCGCCGACACCCAGGGGAACGAAGAAATGAACGCTGGTACGGGCCAGGGCGCACACCGTGTTTTTGTCCAAATGATCGAAATGATCGTGGGAAATCACCACCGCATCCAGCCGGGGCAATTCCTCCAGAGGCATGGCAGGGGGATGAAACCGGGCGGGTCCCGCCAGGCTGACGGGCGAGGATCGTTTGCTCCACATGGGATCCGTGAGAATACGTTTCCCGTCGATTTCGATAAGGACCGTGGAATGGCCCATGCGGGTAATCCGAAGGCCGTCCGGAGGCGGTGCGTCAAAAGACGCCGGGGACAATTCATCCACCGGGATATCGATATCGGGTATGCGGACCTCTTTGCCGAAGAGCCATCGCGACAGCATGGAAAACGCGCCGGATCGCATTTCGAGGCTGGTGGGCACGGTGTTTTGGAATTTTCCGTCTGCGTAATTGGGAGCGGATTTTATCCGTTCCAGCCTGTCTCCGGAGGGCGATCCGCCGAATTGTTTCAGGTTGTCCGTCAGGGTGCAGGATCCCACAGCCGCCAGAAGTAAAAAGATCACAAATCCCATCAGCATCATTTTAACCTTTCTTTTAAACCATCCCACCCCAAGCATTTCCCATAATTTCTGTATAGCATCGACAATCTGCCGGAACTGCCAGTCTGCAATCCGGCTGTTTTCAGCCTGTTTTTTTAAATATGCATTTACATCTTCAGGGCAGTGGGCAGCCAGTCGTTTATCAGGGAATGCATTGATATAATGTTCCGTACGGATCACGTACCACCTTGCAATTGCAGGCTTTATGTTTTTTTGAGACAGAAAGTGAATGTATCTGTCCCAAAACCGCTGAATTGGATCGGTTTGATTTGCGTTTTTCATTTTTATGTGGTATCAGCTTTAATGTTTAAAGATATTTTTATGTAACAAAGAAAATAAAATAAGTCAATATACAGAATCTGCCTATCACAATATCAGCGCATTCTGTATATTTCACTGTTCTGTGTTGAAAGAAAGAAACCACAAAGGTTTGATAAAATGCAAAAATGTAAAAATTGTCAAGAATCTTTTCACGACAGTGACTTAAAAAAGCTTCACGGAAAAATGTTGTGTGAGGACTGCTATATTGATGAGGTTATGCCGAAAATGCCTAAAGCACATTATAACAATGATTCTGAATTTATGAACCGATTAAAAGACTCGTATTCTGTTCATCCTCAACAATATCATTAGGTATAAAAACAGATTGCACATTCTGGGCTTGGGCCTAACTTCGCCCATTTAGACAGAGGATCACCGTAAAAAGACTTTTTTTTTAGCTTAAAAAAGTACGGGACATTTTAAACTCGATTTGATACTAAAGACCTGGATCACATCCGACAGCTCATGGCGTCAGCCTATGGGATAAAGGCTGCGGAAGTATCTCCTGAGCCTGAGACAGCGTTGCACTCACTTACCTGTCCGGCGTGTGGTGGAAAGCTCAAATATTCCCATTCGGTGCTGCCGCATCAGATGATTCCCGGGGATACCGGGTAACATTTGATTGAGATCGACCCCCATCAAGTGTGATTTGAACTTGTGATTTGTCGTATGGGGGTCGACACAATCCTAAAGGTTGGGCTGCGTTATGTTGTGGGAACTGAAGCAACATAGCCAATTGCCATCAACATATTACTTTGTTCGAGTCTAATGAATATTGATTCCTTTTGTTTTATAATGAATCCGCTTTGCTCTATTAGTTCACAAAGGGAGTCACAGGTAAAGAGGTGGTAGGATTTATGTCCTGATTTTTGAGACCACTTTTTATAGTTATTTAATGTTTCATCTGTTTCCGAATGACAATATGTTGGAGAGAATAATACACCGGTTGGCTTTATTACACGTCTGATTTCTTTTAGAACCAACTCCGGTTTCTCCATCACATGTAATGAATTTAATGTCACTACAGTGTCGAAAATAAAATTCTGAAATTCAAGCTCGTAGGCACTTTGTTTGTGAAGGCGAATATTTTGGATTTTGTCTGCTATTATTTTTTCTTGTGCAGCTGCAAGCATTTTTTCTTCACTGTCTATAGCGTCAACATGATGTACAAACTTGCTTAATTTGATAGCGGCAACACCTGTTCCAGTCGCTATGTCCAAAAGAGAATAAGAAGGATCAAGGCTGCAAGTGATAGTTTCTAGTATCTGCTCAACGATTCCATTTCTGTGTTTATCATATTGCGATGCATTTTTTGCCCAATATGATTTTGTAGAAGATTGCAATTAAAGTCTCCTTGGTTGCTTAGGAAGCCCAACGCCGAGCTAAGCGGCGCCGCCAACAGCCTTCGCGGTCAACGACTCCCGTTCACGACGTCCGCTTGAGCGAAATGTTATAACTCATTATTTTGAAATTTTCCATTTTTAAGAAAATGTACAACTTGATCAATAACAACTTTATTCTTCATCATAAACGGATGCGTAGTTGGCAATACTATAAAATCCTTCATGCCCTTAACTTTTGTTGACTCTACTGACACCTTACCATCATCTGGGTTTGACAAGAACATTGATAGAATAAAATTAATGCTTTGTGTTCCAGCGATTATTCCAAGTTCAAAATTTACAGCACCAAGAGATCTTGGCACACTTGAAGAGTCTGTACCAAGCTGCATACCAGCTGGTCCGTTCAACATCTCAAACCCTGGCATGTTTTTTAGATTATCGACGACTTCGCTTCCCTGATTAGGTGGGCCAAGCATTACAACTCGACCAACATCAGTATTCCCATTTTTTGAGAAATACATGCGAACAAGAATCCCCCCGAGAGAGTGTGTTACAAAATGAATTGATGAACATTTTTGCTTCTCACATTCACTCAAACCTTGGGCTACTGCTAATTCAGACAATTCTTGTATTGAGTACTTCCTTGAAGGATAATCTACGTTAACAACAATGTAGCCTTCTTTTTCCAATCGCCGTTCCAGTTTGTTCATTGAATCCGCAGATCTTAAAAGGCCATGCAACAAAATTACACATTCTTTTGAGTGCACTGCATCCACAGAAAACAAAACAAGAAGACTAAAAAAAGATATTCGGACTAAAATATTCATAAGTTGCAGCGTTCAAATTTTGAGATCCAAGCCCGTTTATTAAGCACAATCACATCAAATGGTAATCCATAATTCCAAACAATGATGACAACCCGATAAAAACATTCATTTCTATAATTGTCATGAATACTCCAATTAAAATAGACACTATCAAAGAAATCACTTTAGTTCCCTTGCTTTTAACAAGGTCTGCTACGGAATAATAAAATAGATAGGGCAAAGCAAATACGTTTATTATTCCTGTTATTGGTATGATTGGGCCAACAGAGCCGATAGGTAAAATTTTAAAGATTACACATATCAATAATGGCAACCCAAAGCATAAAAATAAGATCAACAAAACATTTGATTTTTTCATAAAGTTATCGATGAATTAAGCGGGCGCGCGGTTTTTGCACTCCGCTTAAATGACAGGTTAGCATGACATTTGTTTTTTTAGCATGTTTAGAGCTTTTACGGCGGTTAATCCCTTTTTATTACATCGCACATAAAGGCCCGGACTGAAGGCGTACTTGCAACTGAATCTCTTTCTGCATCATCAGTCAGGGAGTTTATATTGAAGCGCAGGTCATGCTCACCCCATCCCCAGGGAACACGGACGGTTCCGCACCGCACCGAGTCGTTGAGTCTGACCTTCATGAGAATCTCACCGTTAGGGGATATGATTCTTACTGAATCATTATCTTTGATCCCCCGCAGCTCCGCATCATCCGGATGCAGGTCAATAAAAGGCTCCGGCTCCTTTTCAATTATCCAGGGGATGTTCCGGTAGCGGGAATGAACAAACCAGCCTGATTTCTCACCGCTGATGCCGGCCAGAGGATATTTTCCCTTTGCATAGTCAAAGGTGATCCTTCCTGCCCGGGAAAGTTCAAAAGAGGGGATCGGTTCATACCCGTAATCAGATAAGGTTTCCGAATAAAACTCGACCTTGCCGGAAGGTGTATTGAAACCGTGCTGTCTGTATTTTTCAAATTCCGGTTTTTGCAGGGTAAGGCCATCCGGATGCTCACGCATCTGCCTGACTGTTATACCGGAAGGTTCAAGCTGGAAATCAATGGCTTCTTCCACAGTCTGAAAGGGAAACGCTTCGTCCAGCTTCAGCGCTCCGGCAAGATCAAAAATAATCTGCCAGCCGGGCCTGCTGTCTCCCAGAGGTTCAATCACTTTTTCCTGTAAAAGCATTCTATTTGCGTTCAGACCTGCCATATTCAGTTGCGTGGTTTCAAAAGTTGTGGTTGCCGGCAGAAAAATATCTGCCTGTCCGGCTGTCCGTGTCATAAACAGGTCAATCACCACAAGGAATTCCACCTGTTTCAGGGCTTCCGCAACCCGTAGTGAGTTTGCCGCTGTGACCAGGGGGTTGGATGCCTGAATAATAAGAGCCCTGATTGGATACGGTTTTTTATCCAGAATTGCATCGGGGATAACTGTGCTCACAGGAGATCCCCCGCCTTTGTTGAAACTGCTGAACAAAGGGTATCCGGCTGTGACCGGCTTCACTTTCGGATTCAGTGCGTCTTTCAGACTCATGTCTCTGACCGGTACCTTCTGCGGAAAAACATCACCTCCCTTAATATCGAGGTTTCCGCACAATGCCCGTAACATGCAGACAGCCCGCACATTCCGGGTGACATCGGCATTCATGTCAAGCCCGTTGCCGTCTGCTATACAGGCCGGTTTCGATCCGGCATACAGGCGGGCGGCCTGCCGTATCTCCTCAGGGGTCAGCCATATGGAAGAGGCCACATGCTCAGGTGCATAATTCCGTACCTCCTCTGTGAGCCGGTCAAAACCGGTCGTCCATTCAGCAACAAAATGTGAGTCATATAAATTTTCGGCAATAATGACCTGCATCATGGACATGGCCAGAATGCCGTCACAGCCCGGTTTTATCTGCAGCCACAGGTCTGAGGAGCCGGCAATGTCTGTTTTTACCGGATCAATGACAATCAGTTTCGCACCATGCCTTATTCCTTCCATCAGCAGGTTATAGTCAGGCGGACTGGAGGTTTTATCATTTTTTCCCCACACTATTATACATTCGGCATTGAGGGTGTCCGGCCTGGTTCCGGTTCCGTATGTGATAAAAGCGGGCAGAGCTCTTGTTGCATGGCACAATGAGCCGTTTCCGATGACATTCGGAGACCCGAATGCATGCATAAATCTCTGAGTATACTGCCAGACCGGCCCCCAGTCCTCACCGGTTCCCTTCAGCCAGGCCACAGATTCCGGACCGTATTTGTTTTTATAGAATAAAAGTCTATCTGCCATGTCTGAAAGCACCGTATTCCAAGATACTTTCTGAAAATTCTGATTTCTGTCTGCATTGTTTCTGACGAGCGGTGATGTAATCCGGTCAGGAGCATAGACAATATGAGGAGCCGCGGCATTTTTTGGACAGAAGCGGCGCACGGTAACTCCGGGAACAGGTTTTCTTTTTACCGAAATCAGCCTCCCGTCTTTTACAACCGCATCGACAGGACATGTGTTCAGGCAGAAACGGCACATTGTTGAAACAGTTTTCATACATCCTCTTGAAAAAATAAAATTGTGATTACATGTAGGCTCTGTTGACATTTTAACGAAGGCATATCACAGCAGCGGCAAAACGAACAAAATACATATAATTTTTTGCCCACTTTTCAAACCGTGAGAAAATCCGACGAAATTGTTTCAATTTGCCAATGAAACATTCAATAAGATTGCGTTCTTTATAAATGTGTCTGTCATATTCCCGGACCTCTTTTCGATTTGATTTTGGGGGAATGACAGGAATAATACCCTGCTGTTTAAGCTGTTCAATCAGTTTATCTGCATCATAAGCTCTATCCATCAATGCGTATTTAGCCTGGATACCTTCAATGAGAGTATAGAAGCGTTTGTATACACTGTTAGCCAATCACGATGAAGGTTTCCTTCTTTTTTTACCAGGGATAAACCAGCCAAAGATTACTGCCTCAATTAACATTCTAATTTTATCCATTAGAGAATATTGTGACTGAAATACTTCTGTTTCCTCTTCTTGTATATTCCTTAAATAATCTGTGAGAAGTTCATTGGCTTTTGCATATTGCTCCTCAGGAACCATGAGCATTTTTGCATTAAACAAATCTATTTGAGGGTCTATTTTCAAAGAACCAAAATGATCATTGTGAACGAAATACTGGATACCTTCACTTTCAAAAAGACTTTTGATCAGGGAAAGTTCAAGCTCATTTTCTGGTTTATAGAGTTTTTTCATTGTATTCAGCTTAATGAGTTATAACCGGTCAATATGCGTATGGTGGTTGCCTTTCCAGCCCCGTTGGGCCCCGAGCTTTCATTGAAGCAGCATTTGAATAAACGCCGGATCAGTGTGGCCAAACAGATAGCAAAGATCTCATATCTTATAAATTATTTCAACTTTGCAATTCGACCTTGATCCAAATACAGGGGATTAATGATCCAAAGATAAAACTTGATAAACAAGGTTGTCATTAACAAACCGGCCACCCGATATAACCCATTGATAAAAAGTGATTTAGAACGTAATGCTTCAAGAATTTTAAAAAACTTCGTTAATTTAGGCACCAGGCTGCTGATCAACCATACGGCAACCAAAATAACAATACTGTAGATCGTAATGGTGCTGGACAGAAACGAAATGATCAATGGCCCAAGAAAATAGAGAACCATACCGATGACCAGGAGCAACGGCATCCATAATAAGGGCATACACTTTAAGGCCTTGCCAAAGGTAGACTGGGCGACCTCCAGCTGGTCAAGATAGACCTTTGTCGGCTTCTCCATCCAGGGGGCGATTGCCATGAACTTCCATGAACCGACAGGTTTCTGTTCGTCTTGTGTCTGTCTGACGCGTTGGCAGGCGGTTTTGTTCTTGAATTTCTGCAAGTCATCCCGGCTCATGCGATACGCATCCAGCATCAGGGAATATGCCTCCACTTCGGTGAATGCATCCAGGTCCGTGCGTATTTTAGACAAGCTGTCCTGTACATCGGGGTGTACCTGGAAATCTTCCAAACTGGTTGCAGAAATAATTTCATCAGGCGCTTGCGTGCTGGCGGCGTTGACCCAATGAACTTTCCTGAACCCCAACCCCCTGCGTAAACTTAAAAAAGCGATGTTATCCCTCCCATAGCTTCCCATGAGACGCAGCAACCCTTGGGTCCTTAAGCGATCTTGCAAAATAGTGGAGACCCGTAACAAAACAGATGCCGGGCCTGTGTCCAGTTGCTTTACCATGTCCATTTGCCCCGAAGCATCACTGACAATGAAACAGGTGCAATTATTGACAATGAGACCGTCCACACCCTGATTGTCATATACACCGCCATCCACCAGTTCCGGACGAATTTCATGGCGTTTCAATTGTTTTTCCGTGTCATTTTGCTGTTTGGGCGGATCATAATAAAGCGAACTGATGGCCATGGGGTCGAACAGGGCAGGAACGCAGGCCGATGCAGCCACTGCGTGCCCCAAAGGAAAATCATGCTGGCAGGAAGTGATGTCGGCGTAATCATTTGCCCGGCGCAACCGAATGGTTTTTTTGTCAATCTGATAGGACGTCAGATCACTTGAGGTTTTTTCACCCGGCATCGGTTCGCCATCCACCGGCGGTTCGCCCATGGTTTTAGCGGTAAACTGCCAGACACGGCCGGTATTCAGAGAGGTGGCGTTGAGCACTATGATGGGAACTTTGGCACTCCGGTTGGTGTTGTGGTGTTTGGGGGAAAAATCACTGGGACCATCGGGTGGATAAATTTTTAACTGCTGCATCTGAATCGGATTGCCCAAACCCTGCAAAACGCTCTGGTACAGCCAATCGTTATACAACTCACCAATGCGGTCACTGCGGGAATACTGGGAAAAAGCCATTTTGCAGTTTACGGCAAAACTTGAAAAAGTGGCCATGCGTATGTTTTTTTCAGTGGCCTTGAGAAAATCAATCTCAATTTGTTTTACCAGTTCCACGTAGTCCTGATCGCTTATCTCCGCATCCGGTTTGCTTTCCAATAATTTTTTTACATGCAGGTAATACAAGGCGCCGATGATGGAGCCACCGGATACCGTGGAAATAACCTCCACATGGCGCAGCAAGCCTTGGTCCGCCATTTGCGCCAATACGCCGATGTGATAGAAAGAGGCGCGTAATCCGCCCCCTGAAAGACCAAGACCCAGCCTGTCCACCTGGGTTGAGGTAGTTTTAACAGTATTGTCTGACATAGTTTCTCCTTTATTATTTAAATTCCCCACATGAATTGTTGGGCATTTTGATGGTTCAACAGATATGTCTGCCAAGAATGAAAGCCTGTCTGTTTAGATGTGCCTTTACCAAATTATTTTCTTATCTATGGATCTCCCGCCAGCCCATGGGTCAGGCCAGCAAGCCCAGCGCCCGGTAGGTATTGCGGCCGGCTATACCGTCAGGTTCCAGCCCGTTTGCCTGTTGCCAGGCTTTCAACACGGCCTCGGTGTCGCTGCCGAACTTTCCATCCACCTGGATTTTCAGGGCCTCTTGAAGTTTGCGCACCCAAGACCCACGGGAACCTTTTTTGACAATTCTATAATCAACCGATGGCGCAATGGCCCCAATGACCTGACTGCTTCCTCCGGCCATGGCGATGGCTGTAGCGCGAACACCATGAACACGGCGTTCCCACCCCTTTCCAAATGTGGACCAGGTGGAAAGATTACGCAGAAAGCTCAGGCGGCGGTCGCACATGAGGTCGATGACCTGGAGCGGATCGTGTTCTTTGACCCTGGCAAGGGTTTTAGGACCGATATCACCATCCTGCTTGACACCGACTGCTGCCTGCAGCCATTTAGCACCTCGCCCCGGTCCGGAATTCACGGCAGAATCAAAGAGAGCGTAATCAACACCTGGGGGAACCTCATCACAACAACACTTACTCCAATAACCGGAATGGTAAATGTGTTCCAGCTCCTCGTCTGTGATGTTTCGCAGATCGTCCTTATTCTTATCTTTGCCAAAGTAACGTTGATAGGTGGCCAGGGTGACCCCTTTCATGGTTGCGCCGCCTGGGTCCTTGGGATGATCCGCCCATCCGCCTTCGTGGACCAACACATGCGCGAGTGACTTTTTGAAGTTTTTCTTCATTTTTTGACCTCTTTGGTGGGTTTAGTTATTGGATAAATTCAGGATTCCCTGAATAAGGCACCTGGTTCTGCCCAACAATAATTATCAGGCAGCACAAAAGTAGCGATTGGGATGTATCCAGCTCTCTGCCTTATTGCGAACACCAAAGAATGCAAAACGCTTGTTGTACCCTCGCATAAGGAGAAATTAAATAATTCAACAACTCATTGATTTAAGTTCAATTTTTCATTAATCGACCAAGACTTGCAGAGGAATACCAAAAAGTTGAAGCAGAACAGTATCAGGCAAATAAACCACTATTTGCTCACATCTGTAGAAATCTGAGTGCTTTGGTGAAAGCTGTCAACGCCCTGAATGCGCAAATACAGATCTGTTCCGGCAATAATTGCCAATGCCAGTGTCGCAATAACCAAAATGACATTCAGCCAAATAAGGAGCCTGCTTAGCTGACTACTTTTTTCGGAATTTTTGTCAATAGAGGTTATAAGGGAGTTCACAACAAATAAGATACCCGAGGTTGATTGAATATACCCGTAATTAAAGGTATTTACCTTTGAAGGTGGGTAGTTTTGTTCTTGTGAACTCCCTAAGATCTTCAACGCAACTTGCAAGAATTTCGGCTTTTGCAGCCTCAGAGGTACATGAGGTACCTCCAAACGCTCTTTCAGTTTCTTCCTGAATTGCGCCAAAATAGAATTATCCAGCTTCTTCCACTCCTTCAGAGCCGTTGGGAGAAACTTGAGTTTATAGCTCATTGATATCTACCTCAATGGCCTGAGCTTTCTCATGTTCACGCTCTTTAACGATCAGGCCGAGTTCATAATCCTCCAACCTATCAAGGATTTGCTGATAGGTGTCAGCTGGGATCAAGTAAGCGGTTGGTTTGTTGTGGTTTAAGATAGCAATGGGTTCTCCGCCTGATGCGTCAATCAATGCTGAGGGGTTTTTCTTTAACTCAGAAATACTTGCTGAACAATTAGCTAATACGGCCTCCATAAAGACCTCCATTAATAATGGTTGATATTCAGGTCTTATTATAGGTCTTTTTTATAACCCTTTCAAGCAAAAAATCTTGGCATATCTCCATTTTTTGGCATCCTTCAAAAGTGCTTTACACTTTTTTTGATCATTTCCCATTTGTAGGGATTTTTCTCAAAAACTGTAAAGTACTTTTCAAGTCATATGAAGGATGCCCATTTTTTTAGGCCAAAATCACCTGACTTTTTTGTAAAGCGTTATACGGTTATCTAAAGTCTTTTAATGGCAAGGCGTTATGGCGTTTGTTTAAAAATAAGGAGAGGGTATGCGTGGAGGATATAGAGGAAAACCCAAGCCTCAATTACCACCTCATCTCAAGCGGGTTCATGTGAATGCCCGAATCCAGCGGTGGATGCTTGATGAACTCAAAAGGAGAGGCGAGGTTGGTATCGTCTTGGAATATATATTGATTGATGCCGGTTTTAAATATCAACCGAAAAAATGAAGAAAGGCAGGATGCTTCCGGCACATTAAGGACAGAAACATGGGGGAAAGGGCAGCCGACATTGGTTTGAATACTGCCCCCATGCCTTTTGATTTGTGAACTCCGTTTGTCCATGGTGGCCTTGCCGCGTCAGCCTTTCGTGAGACAAAGGACGTCACATAAAGTGAAATTTGGGTCAAATAATGTGGGACTTAGCACATGAGGTTTGAAAACATGCTCCAGTCAAAATAGCTCAGTCACTTGCTAATGGCAGAAAATTCAAATCAACACCCAGAGAGCCAAAGCCATTAAAACAGGTCCAATCCAAAGGCTCTTTTTACGCTGCTTAATACTTGATTTGTTTCATCCCGGGATTTTTCCGTACCCACTTTCAAAATATTAACCAGCTGAGCTTTATCTGAAATATAAGTTTCTCTACGTTGTCTAATCGGTTTTAGGATTTCCTGTAAACATTCCTCAAGGATCTTCTTAGTTGTCCCATCACCGACCCCACCCGCCTGATAATTTTCTTTTAATTCAGCGATATAAGTCGAGTCAGGGTGAAAAGCATCCAGGTACGTAAAGACAATATTGCCTTCAACGCGACCCGGATCTTCAATTTTCAAGTGGTTTGGATCCGTAAACATGGCCTTTACAGCTCTGGAAATATTTTTTTCACTCGAGGAAAGCATAATGGTATTGCCCATGGATTTAGACATTTTAGTTTTCCCATCGACACTTGGCAAACGAGGAACCCGACTCAGCAGCGGTTTACATTCCACTAAAATTTCTTCTTGGGCGATATTATTTAATTTTCTTACGATCTCGTTGGTTTGTTCAAGCATGGGTAACTGATCTTCTCCCACAGGAACCATTGTTGCCTTGAATGCCGTAATATCAGCAGCCTGACTAATCGGATAGGTTAAAAACCCGGCAGGAATGGATCGTCCAAATGATTTGCTTTGAATTTCATTTTTCACCGTTGGATTTCTTTCCAACCGTGCAATGGAAACCAAATTAGAATAATACATTGTTAATTCAGCAAGTGCGGGAATAGCGGATTGTAAACAGATCGTTGTTTTCAGTGGGTCTATGCCGACCGCAAGGTAATCAGCAACAACATTTAAAATATTTGAAGATACTTTATGGGGGTTATGACTGTTATCTGTCAAACCCTGCATGTCAGCAACTAAAATTGTCTGATCATAACAATGTTGTAATTTCACTCGCTGCTGTAGCGAACCGACAAAATGACCAAGGTGTAATTGACCCGTGGCACGATCACCCGTGAGGATTTTTTCTTTAACGCTGCCACTTTGATGTGTGTTTGATAATTGAATGTTCTGCAAAATCATGCCTCCTGTAACGACCTCCGGAGACATAATTGATTTTATTCATTAGCTGCCACCCGGCGGCCTTTGAATAAAACAATTCAGCACCGCTCTATAAAAGAGAGTGCCACCAACAAGTTAAGGTGAAGGTAAAATTATTAATTTTTTTCATTTCCGTTTTCATTTTGCGGACAGTATCAGCTTCGATTATTTAATTCAAGGTAATTATTCAGCACATTTTTTTTATATATTCCTATGTAGGGTTGCTCTCCTGTCATCGTCTTAGGATGGTTCCTTAGTTAGAAAATCTGGAAGATTTCCTTCAAATAATTGACACAATGCATCACTATGCCGAGTCCCCATTTTTTTACATGTGGATATATAACTTCTTATCAGACAAAACATCTCTGCTCCTTTCATGGAGCGGAAACAACCAGATGTTTTTTATTGTACCTTGGTCATCCTTATATCATTTTCATCTTAAAACCACGAAGTTCCCGAAGAAAATTCTTTATGAACTTCGTGGTAAAGTAACAAATTAGAAATTAGAAATTAGAACAAAATTACCCTGCCGTGTAACACCGCTAATCAGCTGCGCGGCTTTTTGCGTCGGCTGAATTAGGCTTGTTGGGCGGTCTTTGTTCCAGAGATTACAAGAATTGGTGGCCGCCTCATATGTTCTGACAATTCAGGCCGTTCAGTGAGCATATCTTTTGTAGGTCCTGGTTCAAGAAGCCTTTTTATTGAAAAACCAGAATCTACAAGTTCGTTAATATACGTCTCAATTGTTCGATGATATTTAATAACACCATCAATGAACCAACTAGAAACACGTTTTGTTTCTTTTTTATAATCATCAACAGGCCAATGTTTTTTGGGAGTATCATCTGAGCTACACCACCCCTTCAGCATTGAAGTGCAGATTGGGTGTTCTACAGAAAAAATGAAATATCCGTTTTCCTTGAGAGATAATGCAACTTTATTAAATACCGGCCTGATATCTTTAACATAATGAAAGCACATTGAAGAGACCACTAAATCGAAAGAATCTTCTTTTACCTCAAAATCCTCAGCGGGAATGACTTCAAAGCTGGCTTTTGTGTCTTTAATACGCTTCTTCGCTTCTATAATCATTTTCTGAGATATATCAGTGCCTAAAACAAATTCTGCTTTGTTTTGTAGGCAAAAAGAAACAAACTTACCAAAACCACAACCAAGGTCCAAGATTCGAAGTCCTTTGAGAGATGGCAGAAGGCTGTATACAGCAGGTTCCTCAATAGCGGCATTAAAACCACTTTCACTGGATCTCAGATCCATGTAACCTTTAAAAAAATCTGGATTGTCGTAAATGTTTTGTTTCATATTAAAATTGTCTGCCCAACGGGGAGCTGAGGGGCCAGGCTTTTAAACCCCAAAAGCTCAAATAAAAAGTTAAACTTTCCTGAACCAGGCACTTCCAAAAGGCCGCGCACCAAGCCTGGTCCCTCTCGAGCGTATTGTTCGCATGAGATAAACTTCAAAACTGCTACTCTGCTCAGCCTTACCAAGAATATTTTTAAAACCGTTCCAAACTACAGCCATCAGTCAAAGAGCCCAAATCCTTTCGGAAGGCCCTATAAAAATGTTTCTCGAAGTCAGTAAAGCTGCCTTCTTTGAACAAATTTGGTAAGGGTCAAAAAGTGTCAATAAGCCTATAGCCTTCCTTTATTGACCAAGTATCAAGCAGCCTATTTTTTTATAAAATCTGCTTCAAAGTCCTTTTTCGTTTCTTCATCCAGGCTTCATTCATTCAGCCGATTAATTTCCATTTTTTTGACGCGAACGGGGAGCTGAGGGGCCAGGCTTTTGAACCCAAAAAGCTCCGATAAAAAGTTAAAATTTCCTGAACCAGGCACCCCCGAAAAAGCCGCGCAGTAAGCCTGGTCCCTCTCCAGCGTTTTGTTAGCTGCTTTCGTTACCCTGTTTTACAGGTTTAAGATCTTCCATTTTCTGTTCTTCTCCGACTACGATGATGTAGTCATCCTTAATTTTATCGTATTTGTAACTAAAATGAGCAAGATAATCTTTGGAGACAAGCTTAAAACAATCATGGACCTGGTTAGCCGGGATTCTCCAAATACAATTTTTCTTATCAAAATCACTTACAACATAAAATGAGTCCCAATTTCTTGTGTTGTCACACACTATTGCAAACAAAGATGAATGGATAAATTGATTTGCGATGTACATCATTTTTTTAGTCTGGGTCTTTTCGTGTTCTAACTTATACGATTCTTCAAACCAATGCCTATTGCCAGGGCGCAGAAGCCTTCCGTTGTAAGGACAAGAAAATATATCAAATTTATAATCTATGGTTTTCTTCGACACCCTGTACAATTCAATTAGCCGTCGAATTATGAAGAAAGATAGAATGACATCTCTTTCTATCATTTCGAGTCTTCTTTCGGTAAGCCTCTTCGGAGACTTTTTCCATGTAAGCTCTTTAGCCGTTGAAATTAAGAATTCTTTCCAGTATCGGGATTCCATCTTATTGCAATCGTAGTCATTTTTAATTTTTCTCCATTGGTGGTAGTACAGCTAACGCTATGCTCACGGGGCGCGCGCTTTTTGCGCTCCCGTGCAGCAAATTGTTAAGCGATGATTTTATTAAATTCTTCTTCAATTATTATTATGTAATTAATTTGAAACTTCAGAGTTTGATAAAGCAAAATTCCAGGTGTATTAACTGAACTTTTGTGTTGATCAAGGTCAGGACACTGAGCGTTTGCCTTAATAAACTCAACCAATATGTCGGATAGCTTTTTTTCTCCTGCTTGTGTTTTGGGATACGAAGTAAGAGAGTTTCGCAGATCTTGTTGAACAGATACAGTCAAAAAGTTAATAATATTTTTCTGTAACCTTTCGTGCCTGGAAAGGTCAAAACTTGCCATTAGCCACTTGAAGTCATTTACAAGTTGATCTTGTTTCTCAAAATAAATGTCTATTACTTTGGTGTTGAATCCATTTTTTAACAGAAGTGACATTCCAAACAGGTCTTGTAAATCTGAAAATATAAACTCCGGGTTAACTCTAAACTCAGCGCCACCTCTATTTTTCAACGGTGTTGTCAGTTCAGCAAAGGCCATTTTGTACGTTTCTATAGAAGAGGATAAGTAACTGTAATAATTTTTAAGTTTTAAAATATTTCTTGCCGTCAAATTTGAATCTATTTGTTCATTTTGTTTTCTTTCGATAATCGATGAATAGTAATGCCAAAGAGAGTTAAGAAAAAATCCTATGATAAGAATGCCCAGTATGGACTCGATTGAAGTTAAAACCATTCCTGTATCGTTTTTAGGGGAAAAGTCCCCATAGCCCAAAGTTGTTATTGTAATTACGCTAAAATATATACTTTGTATAAAAGAAGGCTTTTTCTCGAAGATCATTCCTGGGAAAAAATGATAAATTAATCCAAATATTAGTATGATGGCTATATAAATTAAGAAAATATTTCTTGGTCTATTCATATTATTATTTCCGCTTAACGGGAAGCTAACCTGCCGCGCCACCAGCCTGTGCGGAACTCGGCAAGCTTCACGCGGTCTGGTTAAGCGATTGTTGGCCTGCGTAATGTTTAAGCAGTGTGGGTACTCTGCCGAAGCCGTTGAATTCCAACTTGCTTGTAGGTTGGCACGGTTCCTGCCAAGATACATTTTGAAAAACCGAAAACTTCGTTGCAGGAACCGTGACAACCGGACTTCAAAAGGCGATCTTCCATTTCAAAGACAAACATCTCCTTACGCATAGGCTGGCATGGTTTCTGCCACTACAACACTTTACGCATACCCATTGATTGCACGGTGCAGAAACCATGACAGCCGGATTCCAAAAGGCGACCTCCCTATTTGGAAAGCAAAAGTTGATACCCACAGTCCACTTCATACCTCCGAAACCCCAACTTTAAAAAGAGCGAAAGACTTCTCCTTACGCATAGCATGGCACGGTTTCTGCTGCTACACTTTACGCACACCCATTCATCCCAATGCAGAAACCGTGACAGGTGGACTCCGGGAAAGCTATAACTTTTTATGCTCGAAGCCAAGATACAAAAAGGACCCGTAAGCAGCGCCAACACTTAAGTTAAGCGGCTGCTACACAGCCAAAAAAAAACTCCTAAGGTTGATGTCCGCTTCAACTTAATGGTTAAATGAGCCCTCCGAATCTGTTGTATCTGGCACGACGCTTGCACTATAGGTAAAGTAACTTTCAACCTTGTCCGCCCGCAGGGCTTCATTTAACGGGGAGCTAACCAGCCGCGTCACCAGCCTGTGCGGAAGTCGGCAAGCTTCACGCGGTCTGGTTTAGCGTTTTGTTCGGCATTGCCGTTTATTTATTGCAATACCTGCAGAGTAAGATTCCAGATGTCCGGATCTCCTGTGCTGGTAGTAATGACGGGATGCTTTGCAACACCAAGTATTTTCTGAGTTTCATCAGGCATTGCAGTTTTCATGTAGTCTTTTAACTCACCCATTGTCACAATGCCATCTTTTGCTCCAGCACTTTGAAACCCATCTGCCTCTCCGTTAAGCCCTTTAATTAATGAATGAGTAAAAGCCCCATTCGACCAAGATGTATGCTCAATAGCATGCCTGTCTGTATCAGCACCAACCATAAAGACCCAGCCTTTGGGAATTTTTTGCTCACGCATCATCTTGGTGATATTTGGAATAACAGATATGCCGCGTTCACCATTTCCTCTGGTAATGAACTTTCCTGCATGGCAAGTGTCTGCTATCAGGATGACGTTTTTAGAACCGATCTCTTCCAGCGCTTTTCGAACCACATTCATTCGATAGCCAGTGACAGGAATGAAAATGTTAGTATCGTAAGTAGCAAGGTAGACCTTTTCTGGATTTTCAGGATCCGGGTAACCATGACCTGCCCAGAATAAAATAACTTGGTCATCTGGTCCAGCTTTTGTGAGCCATGAATTGAGAGCTATTTTGATATTTCGTTCGGTTGCCTTTTCATCAATGAGAATTTTCATATGGTCTTCAGACCAGCCAAGCTTGCGTAAAGTCTGCGCAAATGCCTTTGCGTCGTCATCGGCAAAGATGAGATTTCCCAGGCCTGTTTCCCCACTATTTTCATATTCAGAGATCCCAATAATGACAGCCCATTTTTTTGGATTTGGTTCAGAAGAAATAAGATAATTTTGTACTTGGGGCGAAACAATCGCATACTCCGACGTATCAGATTTTTCTTCTCCCTTTTCTTGAGACCCAACAGAAGTATCAGGAGCTTCAGCAAAATGAAGTTCCCTGGTTTGGAAGACAACGCTTTCAGGTTTACATTCAAAGCCATTTAATTCCTTGACCTGTACTTGTAACTTTACCTGTTGTGTATATAATGAGTTGGCCGCAATCAAAGGGATTTCTTTAGTGATACTTTTCCCGGCTGGTATGTTCTTTATAAAATGATGTTTTTCATAAGAAATCCCCTCTGTAGGACCACTTGAAGTAATATCTATTTGTACAAAACCGGCATCGCCTTTTCCTCTGTTTTCAATGCGTACCAGAAGGTTTCCCTTCTCACCGGCATCAAGGGTATAGTTTCCGGATGGTTCTTCTAATCGTGCAATAACTGCTAACTCCGGGGATTGATTGGTCTCCGCATCTCGGTGAGAATCTTCTCCTTGAGAAAATTGAGCATCCTTCCCCTTCCCCTTCATCTTTGCTGAATAAGCGAGTAATTCTGGGGCAGATAGCAAATTATCGTTCAAATTGCCCACGGCTTCAGCTTGAGCTTCACTGAAACCTTTGGACACTGCTTTGGCATACAATATCGGTGCACCGACTCCTAACGTCATACCTCCCCAAAAAGCAGGACCTGAAAAAAAACCCAAATTTACATATCCTGTTCCACCAACAGAGATTTCCGTGATCGGGTTTTGATCAAGGTCAAAAAAAGACATCTTGTATCGAACATATGATTTTAAATGACCTGTGCGCTTATTAAAAGTCGAAACAGAGGCAGTTGTGATTTCTGGAATCACCATGATATGATAATTAGAGGGAATGGATGAATCAGTGATAAAACTTATTTTTTCAAAACAACTGGGTAGTACCTTTTTGAAAGTTTCTACTGAGGATTGCCCAATTTCTATTCTCGCCCCCATTGTTTGCCCAACAGATCCTTCGAAGACTTTATTCTGAAACTCCTCTGGAAAAACAATTACTGCATTCAAGGGTAATTTTTGATTTTGAGAAATAAAACCCAAGTCTTTTAGCGATACAGAAGGCTTCGCCGCACAGCCAAAAAACATGAAACTGAACAATCCCAACCAAAATAATATGTGATTCTTTTTGCTGAGAAATACTTGGTAAACAAAAAAAGAAATAAAAATCTTCAAGTTAGGTACCCCCCGGTTCGAACAGTTTTTCGTTGTGAATAAGCTCTAAGATAGTTGTACTCAGCTGCTGTGGCCTTAATTCTACAACGCGATATATACATCATGCTGTATCGAATTAATTGGAGATTGCACAACATGTAGTGTGAGACTCAACAAATAACGTTGTAGGGTTAATATATTAACTGCATGTTCAAGCCATAAAATAATTTCTCAAACTCTCTTTGATGATCTTGTTCAATCATTTATTTTTTGAACCGAACGCCGCAAATAACCGGCTGGCGGCTATTTACGAAAACGGTTGGAAAGTTAATATAGTTTGTAAAATCAAAATGTTTCAAAAAACGCCGACGTTAGCCAGTCCGAGTTAATTTGTTTTGTTGGACGTATATCTTTTATAAATTTTTTTCTCAATCTCAGCTTCAAACCAATGGGCAAATCGTTCGACTTCTGTGATTGCAGCTATTAACTGATCATTGGTAACGTGAAGAGTAGGTGGAAAAAACCATGCTCTATCGTTTTCTGTAACATCGAGAGATAAAGTTGCTTCCCTATCATCGACGAAAAATGGATGCCGTAATTTCTTTAGGTCCGATTTTGCATACTGCGTTTTGGGGCTTGTGATTGAGGGTGGGTGCTGGATACAGTTGCGCGCAAGAATCACTTCTTCAAGCAAAGGATAATTGATTGTCGTGGCGTCGAATTGGATTGCAAATTGTTGGGAAAAATGTGCTTTGTAACCAGAAAGCCATCCTTTTTTCTTGAAAACAGATTTCTTTAGTGACTCATTAACAGGACATCTACTTTGTTTTATCCACGTCTCAAAATAGAGATGAAGCGCAGCTGCGAGCATTGAGACGCAAGAATAAGCGAGAACTTGAAGTGACTCCTCCGCTTCTATCCATTTATCAATGAACGGAGGTTCCCCATCTTCACTGTAAGGCGGAACGAAAGGTTCCTCTTCTGCCTCAATCTTTCGTTTTCGCTCTATGTAAGGAGCAGAAGCTGTATTATAAAATTGGCGAATAAATTCGATTCGTTCGTTTAAAAAATAACCAATGTCCATTGAATATTCTCCTGACGTCCAACGCAGAGCTAACGGGCCAGGCGGTTAATAGCGACACAGGCCAGAAAGCGAAAACGGTTAATAAAAGTAAGCGCTTATAAGGAGCAAGCTGTAGCCTGGTCCCAGTTGAGCGCCTTGTTCTTTTTTAATTTCATTATGTCGTTCATGATCGGGTGTCCGACAGAACAACGGTTTTTCAACTTGAAACGGCCTTCGAAAAGGCGGGCCACCCTGGAAGAGACCCAGGATAAACTCATGAAAACATCCAGCACAGCGAACCACCCGGAAGGGCCATTTACTTTATTCTTATCTTTGAACTTTCAAAAGAGCAAAATAAAAAACACCCGACAGGGTGAAATACTTTCATGGATCATTTGGAAAAGAACGGGGAGCTGAGGGGCCAGGCTTTTAAACCCCAAAACTTCCGGTAAAAAGTCAAACTTTCATGAACCAGGGACTTCCGAAAGGCCGCGCAGTAAGCCTGGTCCCTCTCCAGCGTTTTGTTCGGTGAATTTATTGCCTTTTGACCAAGGCGACCGCTTCATAATCACGCAATACGCACACTCCCAACTTTTCAAGACGATCACGGTTGCCCAAAAGACCTCCTGGTTGAGTCTTCGAGTTACCATCATTTGTAACGAGTGGATAATTCATCTCTTTAGCGGTCACTAATAACCAAATATCATTGATTTCATTAGCAGTTTTTGCACCGTTTGGAAAAACTATTTTTTCTATTTCGTTAAACCAAAATTTTTGGCTATCATTTTGCACAGGTTCAATAAAAAAATATTCCCAAGTTTTTTCTTTTCGTTTGATATCAGTTCCTGTTTCGGCCTCATCCCATGCATTTTTAGGCATAAGCAAGGTGCATAGTCCTTGTGATGCCAATGCCTCCAATTCATTCATTTGGGGACATTTCATTTTTGAATTAATCCAGTTTGCGTCTATGAAAAACGTGTGCATGTTTACCACCGAACGGGGAGCTGAGGGGCCGGGCTTTTAAACCCCAAAAGCTCAGATAAAAGGTAAATTTTCCTGAACCAGGCACTTCCGAAAGGCCGCGCAGTAAGCCTGGTCCCTCTCCAGCGTTTTGTTAGATTAGTTTTCTTTGATATTCTTCAGCCAGTCATTGATTAAACCCTTCATAGACTCAAGGATCTCTTTCTGTTGATCTTTTGGATAATTTCTCATTACTTGAATACGCTCATTTACGGGTTTGTAAAAAAATTCATATTTAGCAATTGTAAGTTTTGCCTCTTCTAAATCCTCGGGATTATCTATTTTATCAACATCAACTAAACCAGCAGTTAATTCCCAAAGATCAAATATTTGTACAGCTATTTTTTCATTATGAGCTAATTTAGGGTAAAATTCTTCCTCTAACACTGCCATATCGAATGAAAAAGGGTATAATCCACGATGCAAGTCTATAAGGTATCTTTCCAGTGATATTTTTTCTATATTAAATGATTTTTCATCTTCAAGCATCCATCTATGCTCTTGGTCGGTAATCTGCTTCATAAACCCTGTATATTGCTTTAGAAGAGTTTCATTTTGAGTCTTAATCAAAATATTTTGTTTATAAAGCAAAATAGAGCCTACAGAACCGATTATAGATGCAAATAAAAATAAGAATGAACCAATTATTATTTTGCGCGTTCTAGTTTCAATTAAAAGATCGATGACTTTTTCAGATACCCTAGATAACACTTGAGTAGAGCGTTCACTGATAGGAATATCCGAGTTTCTCAAAGATGAAATATTTTGATTTAACTCTCCAAGAAACGCGTTTTTATATTGTTTTATTTTGAAGGGAATAAAGAAGTAAAGGGTTATAAGGATGATTGATACTACTAAAAAGACACAAAAAAATATTAAATAAAGTTTCTCTAGATTTTCTATCAACCATGTATATTTGAACAATCCAATTGTTGCTGCAAGCCCAAGAAAAAAAATACCGCCTGCTAAAAAATGGAATAATTTTTTCATGATTTCCAGTTGTATAAAATCTAACAAGTAATTGTGTGGTTTTGTATAACCCACGTAATTATGATATATTTGTTATATTTGACAAAAAAATAAAAGTCAAGTATGGTTTTTTCTAACTGGATAACACCACAATATTGAATATTATCGGAATTGGATATCATGATCAAAATCCCAGAAGCGCTTCGCATAAAATATGAGCAGCTGTTGGTGAAAAGCAGTGTTCCATCAAAGGAATATGCTGCCTATAAAAAATGGCTGCTATTTTATCTGGATTTTTGTAAAAAATACAATCACCCCTATGTTGGGCCCAAAAGCCTTTCATTGTTTTGTGATAAATTGAAAGAAAAGCGGCAGAACGATGCACAGCGCTTGCAGGCCCAACTGGCAGTAAAATTATACTATTCCAGCTTAAGCCCGGAAGCTGGTACACCTCCTCCTCGGCACCAAGTGGACCATGTCCGGGAGAAAGCAAAGGGGTATATCTCTGGTGAAGAAACAGTCCACCCATGGGACATTGCCATTGAAGCACTCAATAATGAAATCATGGTCCGCCACTACTCAAAAAAAACATTGAAAGCATATTCCCTGTGGGCGGAGAAATTTCGTTATTTTATCAAAGATAAATTGCCGGAAAACCTGGCACCTGATGATGTGAAGGCATTTTTAACCTTTCTTGCGGTGGCGAAAAAAGTCTCTGCCTCTTCCCAAAATCAAGCGTTCAACGCATTATTATTCTTTTTCAGGCACGTACTCAAAAAAGAATTCGGTAAGATTGAAGGTGTTGTCCGGGCAAAAAGGAAACCCTATATTCCGGTTGTCCTTTCCAGGGAAGAAATTGATCGTATCCTTCAAAATCTGCAATATCCATATGATCTTGTTGTTAAACTTCTTTATGGTTGCGGCCTTCGGTTGTCGGAATGCATGAAACTGAGAATTCACAATTTTAACTTTGATCATCATGTGCTGACCATACATGATGGAAAAGGCAAAAAAGACAGAACGCTACCCCTTCCGGAATCCATCAGTGGTGCCCTGAAGGATCAAGTGAATCGGGTGATTGAACTGCATGAGTCAGATTTGAAAAGCGGCTATGCCGGCGTTTTTATGCCGGACAGTCTTGAAGAAAAGTATAAAAATGCTCCCAGAGAGCTGATATGGCAATGGTTTTTTCCAGCCAAGACATTGACCTTTATTGCAGAAACAAATGAATTACGGCGGTATCACCTGCATGAAACCCATGTCCAGAAAGCGATCAAGCAGGCAGTGAATAAATCAAAACTTCTTAAAAGGGCAAGCGCCCACACCTTCCGGCATAGTTTTGCCAGCCATCTGCTGGCGGCCAACTATGATATCCGGACAATACAGGAGATGTTGGGGCACAGCGATGTCAGAACGACAATGATCTATACTCACACGGTGAAGTCGAGAACTATCAAGGAATCAAAGAGTCCACTTGATTTTCAATTGTCTTAAAAAAAATAGGGACAGAGCACGTTTTTTGTCACGGTCGGCAATCTTCTAATGCTTGTGTCAATATAAAAAAACTTGACAATTGAGTTTTAACAAAACATTTTAGTTCAAATTTTAAATCTGGAAAGAACTGGAGAAAATATGAAAAAAATTATGGTACTGGGAGCAGGGCTGGTGGCAGGGCCGCTGGTGAAGTATTTGATGGATAGTCCGGACATTGAAGTGGTGTTGGCGGCGCGGAATCAAAAAAAAGCCGAAGCTCTGGTGGGTGATCATCCCTCGGGAAGTATTGTCTCTTTGAACATAGAGGATCTGCCTTCACTGAAGGAGAAGATAAATGACGTTGACCTGGTGATCAGCCTCCTGCCCTGGACCTTTCATCCCGTGGTGGCCAAGCTCTGCCTTCAATTGGATACCAATTTTCTCACCGCCTCCTATGTTAAGGAGGAGATGCAGGCCCTAAATGCCAAGGTAAAAGAAAAGGGGCTGATTTTTTTAAATGAGATCGGTGTGGACCCCGGCATTGACCACATGGCTGCCATGAAAACCATCAATGAGATTAAGGCGGCAGGGGGGGAGGTCACCTCATTTTATTCATATTGCGGTGGGTTGCCTGCCATGGCGGACAATAACAACCCATTGGGATATAAATTTTCCTGGAGCCCGGAAGGGGCCTTGATGGCAGCTGGAAATGATGGCCGTTATCTCAAGGATGGTGAAGTGGTTGAGGTGTCCGGGGGTAAGTTGTTTGAGCATTACTGGCTCCAGGATGTCCCCGGTGCCGGTGTTTTTGAGGCCTATGTGAATCGGGATTCCATTCCATACAAGGAGGTTTACAATATTCCCGCGGCAACCAGTATATACCGGGGAACCCTGAGAAATATCAGCCATTGTGAAACCTGGACTTATTTTAAAAAATTAGACCTGTTCAGCAGGGAAAAACTGTTTGATTTTTCAATCTTTTCTCCGGCCCAGGTGATGGCCCAGCTCATCAACAGTGACGGCAAGGATCTTAAGGGGGATCTTTGTGCTTTCTTAGGCGTTCCTCTCTATTCCATCACCGTAAAAAAGCTTGAATGGCTGGGATTATTCAGTGATGACAAGCTTTCTCTGGGACGGGTTTCCCTGTTTGACATGTTTGTCCATGTCTTAAAAGAGAAGTTGGTATATTATCCCGGAGAAGTGGATCTTTTACTCCAGCACCATGAGTTCATCGGCAAATATCCCGATGGCAGACAGGAGAAAATTTTATCCACCCTGGTGGATACAGGGATTCCCGGTGGGGACAGCTCCATGGCCAGAACCGTTGGACTTCCCGCAGCCATTGCCGCCCGTCTCATTGTGGAAGGAAAAATTGATGTAACAGGCGTTTGCATTCCGGTGCTGCCGGAGATTTATACCCCGGTGCTGGCGGAACTTGAGAAATTGGGTATCTGTTTTGTGGAAAGGAAAATTTCGCTGTAATTCATAGCCATGGCAAAGCCCCCGACGTTTCCGTTCCGGTCCGTTCCGGTCAGGGCTGTGGTCGGGGGCGGTGTTATGCCATTTTTTTCATTTGTGATCAAAATGAATCAGTTCAAAATGTGGGCCAGGAACTGTTTGCTTCGAAGCTCTTTGGGGTTGGTGAAGATCTCTTCCGGCGGTCCCTGCTCAATCCAGTTGCCCCCATCCATGATCAATACCCGATGGGCCACATCCCTTGCAAAGTGCATCTCATGGGTGACGGCCAGGATGGTCATCCCCTCTTCTGCCAGCCGTTCCATTACATCCACCACCTCCCCCACAAGTTCCGGATCCAGGGCTGATGTGGGTTCGTCAAAGAGCATGACATCGGGTTTCATGGCAAGGCTTCTGGCAATGGCCACCCGCTGCTGCTGTCCACCGGAAAGCCGAGAGGGGTGGACATCCCGTTTTTCCGACAGCCCTACCCACTCCAGGAGTTCTTCGGCATAGGGGATGGCCTCGCTCTTGGACTGCCCCAGCACGGTCACCGGTCCTTCAATGACATTTTCAATGGCGGTCATGTGGGGAAAAAGATTAAAGGATTGAAAGCACATGCCGGTCTTTTTCCGGATCTGGAGAATCTTTTTCTCCTCTTCTTTAGTGGCTCTGCCGGCGTTTACGGTGAGTTCATCCACGGTGATGGTGCCGGCGGTGGGGGTTTCAAGGAAGTTGATGCAGCGAAGTAGGGTACTTTTTCCTGAGCCGGAAGGCCCCAGTATGACCACCACCTCACCCGCCTTCACTTCAAGGTTGATGCCCCGGAGTACATGGCTGTCCCTGCCGAACACCTTGTGGAGATTTTCGATTTTCACCATGGTTTTTTTGTTGTTTATCACTGTACCCTCCTGTCGCCCCGGGCCATGTGTGTTTCAATTTTTTCTTGGACATATTGAAGGATGACGCACATGACCCAGTAGATGAATGCCACCATGATCAACATCTCCAGAGACTGAAAATAACGTCTGCCGATTTTGATGGCCCGATAGCTCAACTCCCAGACCCCCATGAGGGAGACCAGGGAAGAGTCTTTGATCATGGCAATGAACTCATTGGAAATGGGGGGAATGATGACCCGCAGGGCCTGGGGAAAAATAATGCGGCGCATGGCCTGGGATTCGGTCATACCAAGGGCCTTGGCCGCTTCCCGCTGACCGATGGTAATGGATTGAATTCCGGCCCGGACGGTTTCCGTCATATAGGCACCATAGCAGACCCCAAGGGCCAGGATACCCGCAGGGATGGCCGGCAGGGTCAGGGCGTTCTGAACGCCGGGAATGCCCAGATTTTCCAGCGCTTTTCCCAGCTGGGGCAGGGCAAGGTACCACATGTATACCTGAACCAGAAGCGGGGTTCCCCGGATCAGGGAGACATAGGCTGTGGCAATGCTGTTGGCAATGGGGTTGCGGGAAAGTCTTCCCAGGGCACCCAGGATGGAGAGAATACAGGCAAGGGAGATGGCAAGGAACGATACCAGCAGGGTAAACCCCATACCTGTGAGAATGAATCCCACCCAGTTGGCCATGAACCTGAAATCAAGCTTGATGATAAAGAACAGAAAGAAAATAAAAGCCGTCAGGGCAAGCAGTGCGATGGTGGTGTTTCGCTTAAAGCGCGTCTGTCTGTTCTCAATCTCCTCAAGAACGGCATACGCTTCAGGGGGAATGGTACTGCCACCTGTCTTTTGAGGGTCACTCATGGGGGAACTCCTTAAAATCACGTGGGAAGCATAAAAATTCAATTAAGAGTCAGAGGCAACTGAACCAACGCTTCCCCGCCCCAATGACACCAATGCCGGTCAGGGAAGCAACAGGTGTTGGTCCCCGGGTGCTTACAGTTTGGGAATCAAATCGGTTCCATAAAACTTCATGGAGAGCTTTACAAGGGTACCGTCTCTGTACATGGAGTCAATAATTTCATTGAGCTTTGCCAGCAGAGACTCGCTGTTCAGGCGACTCTTGTCAAGGGCAACACTTAACGGTTCATAATAGGTGGGGTCACCCAGCATTTTAAGGGGGCACCCGGTGCCGCATCCGCTTTTAATGGATTGAGCCAGGGTCTGCCGGGAGGTAAAAACAGCATCCAGGCGGGCACCATCCCCCAGGGCCAGATCTTCGATCTGGTTGGCATCCGTGGGATATGTTTTTAAATTCGCCTGGGTGGGTTTCCAGGAGAGATAGGTGATTTTGGTGTCCTGGATGTCAAGATCCTGCTGCAAAAATCTTTCATTGGTGGTTTCAGAGGCCACACCGATTCTTTTATCCTTTAAATCATCAATGGTCTTGATGGTGGTGTTATCTTTATGGATGGCAAACTGGGCAGGAGAGCTGTAATATGGCATGGTAAACAACAGGGCGTTTTTTCGTTCTTTGGTGGGTGTCATGGAACCCACGGAGATATCCCACCGTTTTCCCCATTTGCCGGCGGTGATGAGATCCCAGTCCGGGGTGATGAATTCAACTTTAACGCCCAGACGTTTTGCGATTTCGGTGGCAACACTGATGTCAAAACCTTCCAGTTCGCCCTTTTCGTTGAGAAAACTCTGGGGTGCGTAGTTGGCGTCGGTGGAAACTTTAATGACCCCTGCGGCCATGATCTCATCAAGAACCGTTCCTGCAGCCATGGTGCTCTGCACAGAAAACATCATCAGCCCTGCCATCAGTAATCCCAAAAATACATTCCTTTTCATTTTTCTTCTCCTTGAATAAAAAAATAATAATGAACTATAGTGCATTTCATATGACTTGTTTTTGGTTTTCAGGCCTAACTTGTTAAAAAGACTCATTTTGTTAGTCTGAAAAAGCATGATGTCATATGAAAAGGACTATATCAGGGGGCAAAATCGCCCTTTAATGAAAAAAATTCTCTGAGACTTCATACCGGGTTAGAGAATTAAGTGTTCCGCTTCTGAAACCGATTTTTAAATCGTGGGGTTGACTATAGCATGGCAGAGGGCTCTCTTCCATTAAAAATATCACCCCGCCAGCAATTCCCTGGCAACTCTTACCCCATCTCCGGCGTTTTCCGCAAAGGCATCGGCACCAATGCGTTTGGCCCATCTTCGGGTTACCGGTGCGCCGCCCACCATGGTTTTAAACCGACCTTTCAGTCCGGCTTTTGCCAGCGCTTCTTCCAGTTTTTTCTGCTCTGGCATGGTGGTGGTCAAGAGGGCGCTGGTGCCGATGATGTCGGCATTGAATTTATCCGCCCCTTCGATGAATTTTTCAACGGAGACGTCCCGGCCAAGGTCTTTCACCTCAAAGCCGTTGGCCTTGAACAGGGAGACCACTATGGTCTTGCCGATGTCGTGGACATCGCCCGCCACCGTTCCGATGATGATCCGGCCCCCGGAGTTGGTCTCTTTTTCGGGAATGGCGTCATTGATCAGTTCGGTGGCCGCCTGCATGGCCGTTGCCGCCTGGATCAGTTCGGGCAGAAACAGGGTGCCCATCCCGAAAAGTTCTCCCACTTTGTTGATGCCGGGAATGAATCCCTTGTTGATGAGTTCAATGGGGTCAATTCCTTCCCCCAGGCCTTTTCTGGCCATCTCCTCTGCAAGTCCTGCATCCCCTTTGACAATGGATTCCATGGCCTGCTCAAATATTTCAATGGTCATTCTTTTTGTCTCCCATATCAGTAATACCGTCTTTATATTAACAGTTCACCGCCCTGACCGGAATCGGGGCGGTGATATGTCTGTGTAGAGGGGTTAAAGGCCCATCTGGGACTTAAACAACTCCACCGATCGAATTTTAATGTCTAACAGCTCTGCAATTTTCATCTTTGCGCGAATGCCCTTGGGGCTGCCTGCAATGGAGGTGACGGTGCCGAGTCCCAGGTCCTTCCTGAGTTCGCGCATCACCTCTTCATTGGTCAGGTCAAATACATCAATCCCCAATTTTTTTGCAACATATGCCTTGGCATCATTGATTTTCATCTTGCGGGTCATCTGCATCCAGGCAACCAGATCTCCGGCTGTCCGCATACCGCCCATGCATGATGCCATGATATGTGCAATGGCCATTCCCATTGGATCGCCGACGCCAATCTACAGCCCGTCGGCCTTGCCGATCTGCACCAGGCTTTTGGACACCCGTGTGACACAGTCAATGGGGGGCTGTTCCATCATGGGAACGCCGCATACCCCCATGCCCACATTGGCGTGGACCGGGATGGTGGCCACGTCCGTGGTGGCCTTTAAAAAGGTGACGGCCCGGGCCAGGTTCCAGGGCACCGATTCTGTGGTGGATGTGTTTACTGCCATGCCGTAGATGTCTGCCCCAGCCTTTTCAACGGCCTTTACCTGGTCAATGGTGTACATGCCGGCAATCCGTTTGTCGTCGTAGGTGAGCTGGCCGTGCATGCCCAGTATAAATTCGCCGGCCCCCCCCATGAGGATGGGCAGATCGGGAAATTTTGCCTTGAGCCGCTCAACGCCCTTGAGGGCCGCCAGAAAGTCGGCATCCCCGGCAGAACCGGAGGTGTCAAAATTCAGCCCCTCAAGGCCCACATCGGCCAGTTTGGACCCCACAAATACCAGATCGTCGGCCAGGTATTCACAGGCCTGTTCCTGGGCCCGTCTGGCCTCTTCAATCTTACCAAGGGGCATAAGTTCGGCTGCGTTGGGGCAGGGGCCATCGGGCTGAAAATAGAGCCCCATGTTCGGCTGGGCCCCGTAAAAGAAAGGAGCGGTGGTGGCCTGGGAAATATTATAATAGTCGTTGGCCTCAAAGTTGATGATGCTCTTCACCGGTTTGTAAGAGTAATCACTGTGGCCAAGGGAGGTGGTGTCGGCCCCGCAGGCCCGTTCATAGGTCAAGACAGCCTGCTGACGGCTCAATGGGGTGCCCACACCGCCGCCGTCCTGGCCGGAGTAAAAGCTCATGGTGGTGCCGTCGTCGGACACAACCACCTCTTCTCCGGGGTTGACACTGACAATGCGGGAGGGTTCGGCCAGGATGTCAAAGAGTCTTTTCTGATCTTCCGAACTCAATGCGGGCACACCAAGGCGTTTTGCCGCATCAGCGGAGCCGTCCCGGATGTCATCCATCACATCCTCGACATCCATCCAGAGCCGTTCACCATCGCCCATGCGGGTTAAAATCTGCTTGCTCATGTGTTGTCTCCATCAAAAATGCCCATCTCCCGTTCCGTGTCCGCCACAATGGACCGGATGGTGGCCAGAACGTCGTCGGGCAACGGGGTGGGCTGGTGAGTTTCAAGTATGGTTCGCACCTTGACCATGGCCCGCTCATAGGCGGTTGTGGCACCTGCCTTTTCCCAGGCACCCCGCATTTTCCGGTCAATGATTTCCGCTTTGGACTGACTTCTCATCCATTTGAAGGTGTGGGGGTTCATGAGGTAATCACCGCCGGGACCTGTCTCCTTGACAGCATCCAGGGCAAGTGTTTCATCATTCACCGGTATTCCCTGCACCGTATGTTTGATCATCCGTGCAAACTCACAATCCAGAACCAGCTGGCCATAATCAAAGGTGATGCCGCTCTCCAGCATCCCCAGACCGTATATCATATTGGCACCTGCCAATGCGGGTATCAGTCCGGTTAATGTCTTTTCATGGCCTGTCTGGGTATCGGATATTTTGCTATCGCCCTAACCACCGGCGACATAGCTCGGAAGGGCATAGTAGCGTGCCAGCCTTGCCACAGCTCCGCTGATGAGGGCACATTCCGGCGTACCCACGGTGGCGGCGGCAAGCTTAAGATCCATGGCCGTGGTGGAGCTGCCGTAGATCACCGGGGTGCCTTTGCGTGTCAGCTGTGCCAGGGTGATGCCGGCCAGGATTTCGGCATTGTGGTTCACCAGGGTACCGGCCAGGGTCACAGGTGAGGTGCCGCCGGCCATGGCCATGGAGAGAATGTTGCACACCACGTTGTTTTTGGCGGACTCCATGATGATTTCACAGCAGTCGCTGATGAGCTTTAACGGGCTCACAGGGCAGGTGGTGAACGACACCAGCCGTCGTTTTGCAAAGGCCTCTTCACCACCGGCAATGGCCTTTCCCATATCAATGATCTTATTGAGAAATTTGCCGTTCACCGGGCCGAATGCGCAGTGTTTGGTGGTGTGGGTGAGGTAGGCTTCGGCATTGTGAAGGGCCACGCTCTCCTGATTGACATCATGGGCTCCCAATGCCTTTTCACAAAAGTCAATCTCATCTAAGTAATCAATGACCCGGGCGGACTCCACCACATCTTTTTTCAGTGGGGGGCGGTTCTCTCCGGTGTAGGGATCGTTGATCATCACCCCTTCACTGAAGTTGGTGAAGTGGACCCTTGTGCTTTCAAGGACAATGTCATGTTTGGGGTCCCGGCCGTGCAGGATCACTTTGGAGGGGGCCCATCGGATGGCATCTTCCACCACGTGTGGGGGGATTTTTACAATCCGGGTGTCCCGGTTCACCATGGCACCGCCTGCTTCAAAGCAGGCCAGCGCCTGTTGATCCTCCACAAAGACACCTGTCTCTGCCAGAACCTCCAGGGTTCCCAGATGAATCTCTTCCAGCTCATCCTCGGTGAGGATGTTGAGACTCAGTCCGGAGCCCAGAAGTCTTCCGGCGTGTAGGTTTCGTTTCATAAAAAATTATTCCTTTTGGGTTAAATCAGCTTTTTGAATAATCTGCAATAAATTGGGTTCCCCGGGCCATGAGCGCATCGTGGTCATCGGGCGGGGTTAAATCTTTAATGAATTTATGGGTGTATTCCCGCAGCAATTTTCCGGCATCCGGGCATTGGTGGGCCTGCCACTGGTCCAGGGTATATCCCGGCCATATGGAACTTTCAAACCTGAACTCCCGGAACCGTTTGCCGGTGGAAGGGGCGGCCAGGTAATTTCCGGCAGATCCCATGGTATTGATCTCATCAAGGGCCACTGTTTCAGAGCCGATGGAGAACCCCTGGTTAAATATACGGGAGAGGCGGATCACCTCGTTGGCGTACACCACGGCAGCCGGGCTGAATGCCATGGAGTCAAAGTTGCCCCCCACAAAGGGAGCCAGCCCCACCTTGCCCATAATACTTGTGAGATGGTTCATCCAGAAGGTGCCTCCGGCCAGGAGATCCGGACCCCAACCGGTTCCGCTGCCGGAAGTGCCGGAGTGGGGAATTTGGTAATGGGCCATCATCTCGGCGCAGGCAAGGTTGATGAGCATGGTGTGGGGGGTGTAGACACTCATCATGTTTTTCATGTCAAAGCCTGCCGGCAGACTTCCGGCAATGACCGGGGTTTCTTCTCTGACAATTTGAGCAAATACAATGCCGGCCAGAAGCTCTGCATTGAGAAGGGCCAGGGTGCCCCCCGGGGTGATGGGGGCCGTGGCCCCGGACATGCCGTAGTTGTTATAAATAAAGGGCAATCCCCGGCGGGCGGTGATCATTATTTTTTTAGCGGTCCCCTCATTGAGCACCAGGGGGGTGATGGGATTGAAATAGGGGATCACAAAGGGGGTCTCTGCCAGGTTGCCGTGGAGGGCTTCAATCATGTCCAGGGCCGGTGCAAAGCAGTTACTTTCCGAAATCAGCAGCACCAGGGGCTTGGTGGTGTTGGCCACCATGGAGAGGCTGGAAAAGAGATCGGCGTTTTTGGGGTCCAGATCCTGGGCAATGCCCGGGGTGGAGATCACATCAAACTGTTCCAGAGCATTTCCCAGGCGCACCGCTGTTTCCATGTGTTTGATGGAAAAGGGGCAGGTGTGGTCCGTTAATGGATCCTGGTAGTGGAGGTTGGTCACCCCCACCCCGAATCGGGTGGACTCCTGGGAGGGGCCGCCCAGGGTAAATCGCTTCTCCCCGGTGCGGTTATGAACGTCAACGCTGGATGGGGCTGCTTTTAGGGCCCACTGCACCAGTTCCTTTTCAATATAAACCTTGCGCTCCTTTTCAATGCGGCAGGAGTGGCCGGCAAAAAGCGCCACTGCTTCAGGGGAGTCCACCCGAATGCCGGTGGTGGATAAAATTTTTAGGGAGTGTTGATGGATCTGTTGGATCTGATCCGGTTTTAAAAGATGGAGAGAAGGTGTTACCGCAGACATGGGTCGTGTTCCCCTTTATATGTTTAATCGACGATATCTTTAATCAATGTCTCAAACCTAATTTTGCAAGTGTTACCACCATAAGGATAACAGAATTTATATCAACGCTTGACTTTCCTTGTCAAGGGAATATTCACCTATAAATAAAGTCTTCCCTCTTTGTTCCTAACCAGTAATGATGTTGTGACTTTGGTTGCACCAACTCTATGACTTCCTGAAAAATTCTGCCTCCCATGGTCCTGAAAAAAGAGAGCCGGCTTTTCACGGGGCCATCAAAGATGCGTAAGGTGTTGAACCAATGTTAAAATGATGTTACTACTCACCCAGCAACCTTTAATATGGAAAAATGTCCGGGGGAAAAAAAGTGATTAAAGACATAACGGAGCTGAATGTGGGTCTTTCCAAGTACGTCATCACGGCATATAAATCGCTGCTGGCAAATCATCCGGTGAATGGGTCTCAGCTGAGCCGCAACTCCGGAATTCCCAGGGCCAGAATTTATGATGTGCTTCGCACCCTCAAGGACAAGGGGTTTGTGGTGGAGTCCAGCCAGGGCATGTATACCCCCATTCCTTCCGGGGAGTTGATTCAGCGCTTGCGCCACGATCATGAGGCGGCATTGACCCTTTTGGAGACCGAGTTCAAGGATGCTGAACAGGAGGCGGGCAGTGACGTCATCTGGCGCATTAAAGGCCATGTGGCTGCCATGGGTAAAGCCAGGGAGATGATTGATGCGGCAGAGGAGGAGATCTATGTCCGGCTCTCCCTTGAGGAGGGGACCTATCTCAATGGCCCCTTGAAGGCAGCGGATCATCGCGGTGTTCAGGTAAAGTTCATCTCCCTGACCCCCATGGAGAAGATATTTGACATCCAGGTGAATCATCCCCAGTCTGAATTGGATGAACCCGGCCCCAAACATCGCTATTTTGATATCGTCGTGGATCGCAAAGAGATGCTCTGCGGCATGTTTGTGGTCGGGGATGAGGCCAATTCCGTTCTTAACTGGGGACGGAATGAATGGTTCGTCATCTCGGGACGGGACAGTCTTCGTCACGATTTTTACCACTATTTCCTCCATAAGATTGAGAGCCTGAAGCAGCCCCTGTCTGAGACGGATAAAAAGATCTATCGTTTGATCCAGCAAGACACGTAAGGCATTTTGGGGTTTGATCATGACTTCGGCCATTTTGCCTTTGCCGCTAAATGGGAATGCTCCCCTTGAGATGAAACCCACAACACGGTACGCAAGAATCCGTAAACTCGGCATTGAAAGAATTATTCAACATAATTGCAACTGAAAAAGTTGCGTCATGTTTCAGGAGAGTTTGTGGGAAATCAATTCCAGTACATGATACACCCGGATGTCATGGTGCCCGCACCTTGACAGACCATCCTTGAGTTGAATCATGCAGCCCGGGCAACCTGTGGCCACCACTTGGGCCTCTGAATCAAAAATATTTTTGGTTTTATTGTCTAAAATTTTAAGGGATGTCCCGGGGTGGGTCAGTCCGTAGGTTCCGCCGGAACCGCAACAGCGGTCAGCATCGGCCATTTCAACAAAGTTGTTGCCAAAGGCGGCCCGCAATAATCGACGGGGTTCCTGGGAAATTTCCTGCCCCCGGACAAGGTGGCAGGGATCGTGGTAGGTGACCCGTTGCCCTGGCAACTGCTTCAGGTGTTGCTGGATCTGGTGCATGTCGATTTTTTTCACCAGATATTCACTGATATCATAGGTTCGATGGGCAACAGAAATCGCCTTGGCATAAATGGGATCTTTTTTGTCAAATAGCGTTGGATAAATCTTTTTCAGCATATAACCACCGGAGGCGCAGGCGGTGACGATGTCATGGGGATAGCTATACAGGATACGGATGTTTTTTCGGGTAAGCGCCCTTGTGGTTTTGATATCTCCACCTACCTCAGCCGGGGCACCGCAGCAATTTTGAAGGCGGGGGATAATTACATCCGTGTGAAAATGGTTCAGGACCTTCACAATGGATTCCCCTATACGGGGATAGACATAATTGATGAGGCATCCGGTGAAAAAGAGCACTGTGTGACGGCTCTCCCGGGCACGGTTTATTTCCGGCATTTTATTGCGAAAGGAGCGGTGTACCAGGGCAGGGACATGGCGATTTTTTGCCACCAAGGGCAGGGGAAACCGTCGTTTGAGCCCGCTTTCCCGGGGGATTCGTTTGAACAGCAGATATTGGGAAAAAGAGCCGCCAAGGGCAAAGAGATCCATCAACTCCTGGCCGCTGACAAGCAGGCGGTGGAGCAGCTGCCTAACAAAAGGCAGCCCCTTTTCGTGGGCCTGCTGATTTCTGGCGGCAAGAATGACGAGGTCCAGCCGCACACCGCTTCCACAGTTTTCAACACAGGCAAGGCAGAGCAGGCAGTTGTTCACCACTTCCGCATAGGAGGGGTCCGGTGCCATCTCTCCCCGAAGCACCGCCCGGGTCAGTGCCACCTTGCCCCGGGCCGAATATTTTTCCCATTTTAGGGAATCAAAGATCGGGCAGACCGAACGGCACTCTCCACACCGGGCGCATTTGTCCAGTTCCGATGCAATTATTTCCAGATGGGACATTCCGTGGGATTGGTTTTTTGGGGGGTTCTTGTTCATCAAAATTCACAGTATTGGGGGTTAAGTTCGATTCCGTCCGGTTGTGGGACGGTCCTGGGTTGGAGCGGCCGGCCGTTGGGGGCAGTCTCATGCCGTTTCCATTTTTTGTTGTGACCATCCGACCATGGTGGCTTTTATTAGCCTTTGTTCGGATTCATTTTTCCGGAAAAGAAAAAATTTTTCCTGGATTGAGAATGTTAGCGGGATCCATTGTTTTTTTAAGGAGTCTCATGAGATCAAGGGTGGGCGGATCAATGTTAAGACCAATTTTATGCATTTTCACCACACCAATGCCATGTTCAGCCGCAATGCGCCCTTCCATTTTCACCGTCTCCTTAAGAATTTCAAGGCTGGCCGCCTCCACCATTTCCATTTTAACGGCACCGTTTTTCTCCACCAGGCTCACGTGGAGATTACCGTCACCGGCATGGCCGAAATTGACGGCAAACAGGCCGTATCGCTCACAGATCTCATCCATTTTTTGGATGATGTCCGGTATGCGGGTCCTGGGGACAACCAGGTCTTCACCATCCCCCCGTATGGGCAGTTGGCTCAGAGCCGCGGAAATGGATCTGCGAATTTTCCAGAGATCCTGGCGTTCATTTTCAGTGGCGGCCACCCGGATATCCATGGCGCTGTTTTTTTTGCAGATGGCTGTCAACCTTTCCATGGCGGTGGTTAATTCCGAGTCAAACCCATCCACTTCCATGAGCAGGAAGGCCTGGGCATCTCTTGAGAGGCCCACATTAAGGTAGCTGTCCACTGCCCGGATGCAGTGATGGTCCATGAACTCCAGGGTGGCGGGGATGATCCGGCTTGCAATGATATCCACCACGGTCTTTGCCGCCAGGTGGAGGCTTGGAAAGGCGGCTGTCATGGTTCTTCGACTTTCCGGAAGGGGGATCAGCTTTAAAATGGCCCGGGTGACAATGCCAAGGGTGCCTTCGGATCCCACAAAAAAGGTGGTCAGGTCATACCCCACCACATCTTTAATGCATTTGGAGCCGGTGTGTATCACTTCCCCTGACGGCAGCACCACCTCCAGTCCCATGACATAGTTCCGGGTGACACCATATTTAACGGCCTGCATGCCACCGGCGTTTTCTGCAATATTGCCGCCGATGGTACAGGCGTTCATGCTGGCGGGGTCCGGCGGATAGAACAGCCCTTTTCTTTCCACGGCTTTGTGGAGATTTGCCGTGACAACGCCGGGTTCCACAACGGCATACATATTTCCGGTGTTAATTTCCAGAATCCGGTCGAATCGGTCCATCAAAAGCACAATGCCCCCTGAACAGGCCAGCGCTCCGCCGGTATAGCCGGTGCCCGCTCCTCGGGGGATTACCGGTACGTTGCACCGGTTGGCAAATTTCATCAGCTGGGAGATCTGGTCCACGGTGGTGGGCACCACCACGGCATCCGGCAGATAGCGGGTCTCGGTGGCATCGTAGGCGTAGGTCAGAAGATCTGCCGGGTCTGCACTGAAGTTCTCCGCACCGACGATGTCAATCAATTCTTTTTGATAGGCATAGGCCATGACCACTCCTCCTTACATCTGGGTGATTTTATTCACGCCTATGAATTTGGCACCGGCACCGATCCCCACCAGGGTAAAAAGGATCATCACCGTGGAGACAGCAGCAACGATGGGCGTTACCTCATATTTGAGGGAGTTCCAGATCTGCACCGGCATGGTGGTGGTATGGGGATCTGTGACAAAAAGTGCAATGTTGAATTCACCAAAGGAGGTGATAAAGGAAAAAATCATGGCAGTGAAGACGCCGGTTCGTATGCAGGGCAGGGTGATGGTGAAAAAGGTTTTGATAGGGCTGGCCCCAAGATCTCTTGCCGCATCTTCAATGGTAAAGTCATATCCTGACAGCACCGCCTGTACCAGAAGAAACACCGTGGGGATACCCCAGAGGCAGTGGCCGATCACCACAGCAGCATAGGTGCCGTTGAGATGAATCTTATGTGAGAAGATGAGCAGGCAGATGCCGATGATGATGCCCGGCACAAGAAAGGGTATCATGATGACGAGGTTGATGAGGTTGCGGCCCGGAAATTTTTTTCGCATATATCCCAGGGCGGACAGAACCCCCACGATGGTGGAGATAACCATGGTGGCCGCGGCCACCAGCAGGCTGTTTTCAAATGCCATCATCCATGAGTAGTCATTGAAAAATTCCAGGTACCATCGAAGGGAGAACCCGTTGGGGGGGAAAACAATGTAGTTTCCCTTGTTAAAGGAGACAGCCACGGTAATCCAGATGGGCGTCAGAATGAAGCCCAGCACCATCATCGTGATAAGGAATAGACAGATTGTCGGCAGATCAAGCTTTTTTCTCATTTGCGTTATACCCTCCCCATGCAAACGGCATCATCGTGTGATGTTGGAACGGCTGGAAAGCCAGTTGTTGATTAATAAAACAGAGGCACTGATGGCAAAAAGGACAAAGGCCATGGCGGCACCAAAGGGCCAGTTCAACATGCTTAGCATCTGGTCTGCAATTTCAATGGAGATGGTCCGTTGGGAAGAGGAACCCAGCAGGGACGGTACGGCATACTCACCCACTGACCACACAAAGGCGAACAGGCCGGCCACGGCCACACCGGGAAGGCTAAGTTTAAAGGTGATTTCGTAAAATGTTTTAATTCTGCCGGCACCCAGGTCCCTGGCCGCTTCAATAAGGGGCCATTCGATTCCTTCCATCACGCTGATCATGATGAGCAGAATCCATGGGAACACATTGTCCAGCAGTCCGATCACAACGGAGGTGGTTGAAAAAACAATGGATAACGGTTTGTCAATCAGATTCAGGGACAACAGGATCGAATTTAAAAGCCCCTGACTGCCAAGGATGACAAACCATCCGTAAATGCGGACAATGAGATTGGTCCACAGGGGGATGATGATGAGGAGAAGAAGGAGCATTTTCCACTTCCCCGTCATGCATGAGATGTAATAGGCCACGGGATATCCAAAAATCAGGCAGAGCATGGTGACGGAGAAGGCAATTTTGATGGTATACCAGATCACCTGCAGGTAGAAGGGGTCCGTGAGAAATTTAACATAATTTCCCAGGGTAAAGCCGGGATCAAAAACGCCCATCTCCACATATGAGAAAAAACTGATGCGGAGCAGAGAGAGGATGGGGACGAAAAAGAAAAATGTAACGATGACCACTGCCGGCATGAACATCATGAGAAATTTGTTTCTACGATATATTTCATGGAGCTTTTCCAGCCAGCTGCCTCTTTTGATGGTTTCCATTGTATTCTCCGGTTGTTTACAGAACATCACCTTGTTCCGGTATGAGAAGACAATCCTTGGGATTGATTTCAATGTAGGCTTTTCCGACCTTCTGGTAACGAAGTGCCCGATTGATTCCTCCAAAATCATCAACAATCATCATCTTCCTCTCAAAGGTCACATGAAATCTGAGCATTTGTCCCAGAAAGGTCACCTCCTCCACCGTCACCGGCAGCAGTATGCCGCTGTTTGAAGGGGTGGGCTCTCTTTTAACAAATAGTTTTTCGGGCCGGATACCCACAATAACATCCTGGGTCAACCGTGAAGGATCCGCGCAGGGAATGTCCAGGTGGCAGGTGTTGGAAAGTGCAACTGTGGCGGTGGTATTCTCATTTTTTATCAATTTCCCCGGCATGAAATTCATCTCCCCAATGAAGTCGGAGACAAACTTGGTTTTGGGATTGAAGTAAACCTCAGTGGGGGTTCCGATCTGCTCGATGCATCCCTTGTTCATGATGACGATGCGATCGGCCATGGCAAGTGCTTCGGTCTGGTCATGGGTAACGAAAATGGTGGTGACTTTGAGATTCTTTTGGATTCTTTTAATTTCAAACCGCATCTGGTGGCGCAACTTAAGATCCAGTGCGCTCAATGGTTCATCCAGCAGCAGTACGGCAGGATGAACGATTAATGCCCGGGCCAGGGCCACCCGTTGTTTCTGTCCACCGCTGAGCTGGCTGGGGTATCTGTCGCCAAACCCATCAAGTCCCACCATGTCAAGGTACTTTTTAACCTCTTTTTTAATGGTTGCTTTGGGAACGCTTCTCATTGCAAGCCCAAATCCTACATTCTCACTGATGGTTTTATGGGGAAACAGTGCCCAGTTTTGGAAAACCGTGGAGGTATCTCTTTTTTCCGGGGGAACATTGCCCACATCTTTTCCCTGTATGCGAATGGTTCCGGAGGTGGGCGCCTCCATTCCACCGATCATTCTCAGGGTGGTTGTTTTCCCACATCCGCTGGGGCCAAGCAGAAACAGGAATTCTCCCTTTTTGATATTTAGGGAGACATTTTCAACGGCGATTACATTGCGATAGCTTTTATTCAGCTCGACAAGCTCTACGTCAAACATTTCAGCGCACCTTTTCATGAGTCAACAACGTTGGCATGCGTTTATCGGACTTGATTCCCCTGGGCGGCGGCCCACGTGGGAATCAAGTCCCTGTTATTAGTTCAGGCCCGCCCAGGGGGCGTGGGCCTGATTTCTAAATCACTGGATGTTCTGACTTAACACCTCTTTTTTCCAACGTTCTGAAAGTTCACTCCACTTGGAATTGAGAAAATTCCAGTCGAAGAATGTAATTTTTTTGAAGTCGTCATTGGAGTTGGGCATGATGGCCTTGACATCGTCCGGGATGACGGCCTTTGAGCTGGACACCCAGTTGCCTGCCACCTTGAGATACTCCGACTGATTAACCGGATCCATACAGAAGTTGATGAACGCTTCTGCCAGATCCACGTTTTTGCATCCTTTCATAATGGTCAGGTAACCGATCCATGAGATGGAGCCTTCTGTGGGTATCACCATGTCGATGTTTGCCCCTTTGCGCATTTCAGATACCGTGCCGCCCACATAGTAGGCACCCATCAGGGCTTCTCCCGTGTTGAGCAGAGAGAGAAACTCTGCGCCGCCTTTATAAAATTTCTTTACACTTCGCGCCAGCTGGGCACTGACTTTAAATACGTGGTTCAGCCCCTCTTCGGAGTAAAGCTCCTCAGCACCCGGCATGAGGTCGGAAATGTAGGCAGCTGCATAGAGGCCATAATAGAACGTTGCATCCAGGCTCAATTTCTGTTTTAGATCATCCCGTAGCAGATCCGCCCATGAGGTGGGGGTGAAGTTGAGTTTGTCCTTGGCATAGACCGGCAGGTACGCACTGCCGTCCAGGGGCACGCCATAGCCTTTCTGCCAAGGATCCCGTTTGAGCAGTTCGTCGTAAATATATGCTGCGTTGGGAATGTTCTCTTTTCGGATGGGTTGCAGGCGATTGATATTCATGGCGGCAATATAATTCCAGCCATCGGCCATGAATACGTCGTAGGGAGGTTTATCCTCGGGTGAGGCCTTGATTTTTGACATGAATTCCGACCAGCCGGGTGATACAATGATGATAGCCCCGCTCTTTTTCATGAACGGATTGACAAACGCTTTTTTAAAGGACTCTGCATAGGGACCGCTCCAGCAGGTCACCGTCAGTTTTTTCCCTTTAAAGCGGGTTAAATCCTCCGCAATTGCCTGACCACCGACAAACATCCATAAAAGGGTAATAATTAAACCGATAATAATGCTGCTTCTTTTTTTCATGCCGTTTTCTCCTTTACACCATAGATCATACACCCTAAACCATAGACAGGGTGCATGTGGTTTGCTCGTATCCGAGCGTGATAAGTGAAAACCATAGGTACTTATACTTATGGCTACTCACTGGTCCGTTTTTTTACCTATACCAAATGAGGGCTTGATCATAACGTCGGCCAATCGTGACGAGTGCACGACGTTATGGTCAAGTTCAAAAGTTATGCCACCAGGGGCACTGTGATACCGCCGTGGGTAATCACCCCTACGGTATGCGCCAGTCCCGGAGGAACAGATAGTGACACAGCCTGTTCCACGCTTTCAAAGGAAAGCATTCCCATTTTCCGGATGATCTCTCCGGGGATGGTGGGGGTAATGACGCCGAAACGAACTCTTCTTCTCATCCGGTTGAACATGATGGCAAAAGCACAGGCATTGGGGTCTTCAGCTTCACCACTTTTAAAATGTTTTTCCAGGTCATGGGGTTCCCACTGAAGATATTCAGCCCATAGGGGATGGGTTGCGGTTCCTTCGGGACAGGGAGAGACCATCACCACCAGTCCGTTGTCCGCTGCCATGAGGTCTCCACTCCAGAAGGCTTTTGTGCATTGCCAAAAATCGATTTCAAAGGGATGTGAGTTGGCGATAACCAGGGGATATCGTTTTTTGACGGAGACCCCGTAAAGGGCCTTGGCATATTCCACGCCTTTTCTATGGGCAACGATAAAATCTCCGGTCACGCAGTGGTAAACGCCTCCGTTGGGATGAAGAATAACATTTACAATGAAATTTAAGGGGATCTGTTCTTTGACAAAGGTTTCCATGCGAAGCCGGGTGGGGGCTTCAGGGTTTCCCAGCTGGTTGCCGGGGACGTTGGCGGATGCCGCATGAAATGCATTAACGGTGCGATAACTGCATACCCCCGGCAGAAGAATCTTACCGCCGCCGCTGAATCCCGTATCCATGTGGGGACAGATGGCACCGACACCGATGCGCAGGTCTGCGTCAACCACCCAGCGGTTGACTTCGGCGGGAATGCCGTTGCTTGATTCACCAATCCATCGCATCTCCGAAGTTTCCTGGCATGGGGTATTGACGATGGTATAGTTTTGGGCAATTTCAGCCCCGGTTTTAAATTCGATCTCGTCCGGTGTCAGGGGACGATGCGAACCCAGAGCAATAACAATACAGATATCCTTTTGGGAAACACCGGCATCAAGGAGACGATTTAATATGGGCGGCAATATGTCCGCCGTGGGAGTGGGTCGGGAGATATCATCAATGATAACCGCCACCTTCTGCCCGGGTTTTGCCAGTGTCTCCAGGGAGAGGCTGCCCATGGGCTGAGACAGTGCCGATTCCATCAATCCCTGAATATCGGCCGTTGCCGGTAATTTATTGGGAACCACGATTTCACCCAGCTGGTGGTCCGAAAGCTCAAACGTCGGTTGTCTGCCTGCATAGGGTATGTGTATGGTTGTCATATTATCCGGTCATGGACTCTAATGATTGAAATTTCAGGGATTGAAGCACCTTTGACAATGCATCAATGAAAGCGTTCATCTGTTCAGTGGTCCCGATGGATACCCTTATCATGTGGTCATACCCCCAAGCATCGCAGGGGCGAACAATGATTCCCCTCTTCAGTAATGCATTGAAAACCAGTTGGGCGGGAGCAGGGGTTTCAAACATGAAAAAATTGGCATGGGAGGGGATGACCCGCAACCCCATCTCCTGAAGCCGTTTCTGGCTGCGTGCCCGATCCTGTTTTATCTGTGAAACCGCCGTGTTGAAACTCTTCGCATCGTCGTTGATGGCCGCAAGGGCACCGGCAATGGCCACCCGATTGGCATTAAAGGGTTCACTGACCGTATTGATCACCGTAACGACTTTTTTGTCTGCAATGGCATACCCCAGGCGGGCGCCGGCCAGGCCATAGGCCTTTGAGAAGGTGCGAACGGATATGATGTGCCGTCCTTGCCCGATGAGGGCGACGCGGTCCGGCAGCAGTCGGGCATCGGCAAATTCGGCATATGCCTCATCCAGGACCACCCAGGTGTGGTTCGGCAGCGCATCAAGCAGGCTTTCCAACTCATTTTTATTTACCAGTGTTCCGGTGGGGTTGTTGGGGTTGGCGATCCAGATTAATTTTGTTTTGGGTCCCACATGCTTTAGGGTGGCAGACAGATCCACGCTTTCTCCGTCCATGGGGACATTAATGACCGTTGCCCCCATCACCTTGGAGATCTCTTTATAAAGGGTATAGGTGGCGGCAGGAATCAGGACTTCGTCACCCTCCTGGATAAAGCATTTTCCAATGGTCTGGAGCATCCCCTCCGCACCGTGGGAGACGCAGACATTGTCGGAGGATATGCCATGGACCCGTCCCAGGGTCTCCCGGAGATTTTTAAAGCTGGCATCCGGGTATTGGTTTAACTTCACAATCTCCTGTTTCATCTTTTCAATGCTTTGGGGATAGGGGCCGTAGGGATTTTCATTGGAAGCTATTTTGATGATATCGTTGAGTCCGAATTCAGCCTGAACATCTTCAATGAATTTGCCCGCCATATAGGCGGTGACCCCCTTGATTGCGGGACGGATGCCTGGAACGGATAGATTTGAGGAAGTGGTCATGATTTTCTAAAAGTCCTATTGAAAAGAATCAGCGTATCGAAGCGTACATTTAAGAATTACCATCGTTGGCAACACAGTTAGTTGATGTGGTCAATGTCCTGTTTTTCCATGGTTCCAGGGTGGTCGAAATCCGGCCATGACCGCTTTAATTAAAATTTTTTATTCGTTCCGGTTCTCCTTCAGTGCCGTCACAACACTGTCCATGGATGCTTTTATATGTTTGGACATGGCCTGTTCTGCCTTTGTGAGTTCATTGTTTATCATATAATTAAAAATGTTTCGGTGATCGCGGTAGGTTTCCTCTTCATAGGCATCTCTCCATCTTTCAGACAGGAGGTGAGCATACCGGCGCAGGATGGCAAGTTGATCGTGGAGACTGTTTAGTTGATTTTTAAGGGCTACATTATCACTGAACTCTGCAATGCAGGTATGAAAATTCTCATCGGCCTTATTGAATTCATTGCTGTTTTTTGATGCAATTAAAGAGGGATAAGATGACAGCAACGTCTCCAGGACCTGCACTCTCTCAGGATTCATATTCCGGATCGCCAGTTTAACCGCCAATACTTCAAGGGCTTCACGAAGGGTATAAATATCCTGAACCTCCTTGACTGAAAATTCCCTTACGGTGAACCCTTTGTTGTGAAGGCTCTGTACAAGGCCGTGCGCTGTCAGACGGATCAGAGCTTCACGTACCGGCGTTCGGCTGATGCCCAGTTCCTCGGCGATCTCCTTATCGGAAATCTTCACCCCTGGAAGGATTTTAAAGCTAAGAATCCTTGAACGCAAAAGTAAATAAATTTCAGTTGGTAGATTTTTTTTATTCATGTCGACATTATTATCGACATAAAAATATTCTGTCAAGCATATTTTATAAGAAACTCCCCCCCAAAATGCTGTAATCATGTGAGTTTCAATTTTCGTTGTGGCAGGTTTTTCTGCCATGTATGTTATATGAAAAGGTAGTCTTCAAGTCTACCTCAGCAGAGCCCCTCCCCGACGGGCAATAGGAACCGGCCAATTGAGCCGTCTACGGTTCCGGGCCGGGCCCATTGCTCGTCGGGGGGGGGCGGCATAATGCCATTTTCTATCTTCGTTGTGTCTGCCAGTACATGTGGGTTATATGAAAAGGCAGCCTCCAAGGCAACCTCAGCAGAGCCGCCCCCCCGATGGGCAATAGGAACCGGACAATTGAGCTGTCTACAGTTCCGGTCCGGGCCCATTGCCCGTCGGGGGGGCGGCGGTATAATACCATTTTCTATATTTGTTGTGTCCGGCAGGACATGCCCGTTTATATGAAAGTCTCCCCAATCTGCTGGAATTAAAGGACTTTCGTTTTTCGTTGTGGCAGGTTTTTCTGCCATGTATGTTATATGAAAGTCCCCGGTGTACGTCACAGGTCTTTCAATATTGGTTGTGGGCAGAGCCAGGTCCCCAATGCGGTCTGCCCGTGGCAGTTATATGTAACATGTATGGCGGAGAAGTCTGCCACAACGAAGATTGAAACTCCAATTATTACAGCGCATTGGCATGGTTTTCTTATAACCGCCACGGGCGGACCTCATTGGGGACCTGGGTTCGCCCACAACGAAGCTTGAAAGTAATGTTAGGTATACCTACACTTTCTTATAAAACGGCCATGATCGGATGGTCACAACAAAAAAAGAAAATGGCATGATGAATGCCGTCCCCGACGGCTGGCCGGTTCAGCCCAGGACCGTCGGCGACCCTTTTGGCCCGCCGGTCTAAAGCACCGGAGTCGCAGGCAGCTTCCCTCAATTTTTATGGGAACGACGCTAAAAAAATAGTTGACACTTCGGTGCCTAAATATTAGTGTTGTCTCGTCGGTAGCAACAATAATATTTGGAGGCATGATGAAGCAGATTTTGGTATTGGGCGCAGGCCTTGTGGCCCGTCCTCTTGTGCGATATTTACTGATACAGGACAATATTACCGTTGTCCTTGCAGATCAATTGCAAAGCAGGGCAGAGGCACTGATTGAAGGGCATCCTTCGGGCCGGGCCATGGCCCTGGATGTCCGGGATACGGCGCAGCTCAATGATGCCGTCTCCAAGGCGGATATTGTTGTCAGTCTGCTTCCCTGGATGTTTCATCCCGGGATTGCAAGGCTTTGTCTTGAACATAAAAAGCATCTGGTCACCGCCTCCTATGTGAAGGAGGAGATGCAGGCCCTGGATGCCGCTGCCAAGGAAAGGGGATTGATTTTTCTCAATGAAGTGGGGGTGGATCCGGGCGTTGATCACATGGCAGCCATGAAAACCATTAATGCAATCAAGGCCGCCGGCGGCGAAGTGACCACTTTTTATTCCTATTGCGGCGGGTTGCCGGCCATGGCAAACAATAACAATCCCTTGGGATATAAATTTTCCTGGAGTCCTGAAGGGGCTTTGCTTGCTGCGGGGAATGACGGCAGATATCTGGATAATGGGGAGGTTGTGGATGTCCCCGGTTGTGAACTATTTGAGCATTACTGGCTCACCGATATTCCTGGTTCCGGTGTATTTGAAGCCTATGTAAATCGGGATTCGCTTCCCTATTTGAACTTGTACAATATTCCCACGGCCAAGAATATTTATCGCGGGACCCTGCGGAACATCGGATATTGTGAAACCTGGCACTTTTTAAAAAAACTGGGGCTCATGAACCGTAAAATGAAGTTTGATATGCAGGAGGTGACACCCAGCCAGGTTCTTGCCAATATCGTTCAAAGTGACGGAAAGGATGTCAAAGGTGATGTGGCGGCTTACCTCAACATTCCCAAGTATTCCCTGACCTTGAAAAAACTGGAGTGGCTTGGTATGTTCAGCAATGAGCCTCTGGATCTGGGGACGGTGTCTGTATTTGATATGTTTGCCCATATTTTGAAGGAAAAGCTGGTTTATCAGGATGGTGAGGTGGACCTGCTGCTCCAGCATCATGAGTTTGTGGCAGACTATCCCGACGGCAGACAGGAGAAGATCATGTCCACACTGGTGGATACCGGTACCCCCGGGGGAGACAGCTCCATGTCCAAGACCGTCGGATTGCCCGCGGCCATCTCGGCCCGACTTATTGCCGAGGATAAAATTGACTTAAGGGGCGTTTGCATTCCGGTGCATTCCCAGATATATGAACCGGTATTGGCGGAGCTTGAGGCGTTGAATATCAAGTTTGTTGAACGGAAAAAAACATTTTAATGTGGGTATATATCAGGGAGATGCTATGAACTCATTACTCATTCGGGCAGAAGACAAGAATATCTGGGAAAAACGGGCAGCCATCGTGCCGGAGGATCTGAAATTGATTCTGGAAGAGACCGGTGCCAAAGGATACATTGAAAAGAGTGAAAAAAGGTTTTTCACAGAATCCGTTTATGAAGCCGCCGGAGCAGAGGTGTGTGAAGGGATGGAAAAGGGGAATGTGATCTTCGGGGTAAAGGAAATTCCGGAGGAAAAAATTCTTAAAGACAAAACCTACCTCTTTTTTTCCCACACCATCAAAGGGCAGTCATCAGGCATGCCGCTTTTGAAAAAGATAATGGCCAGCAACGCCACCCTAATTGATTATGAAAAGATCACCGACGATAAAAATCGAAGGCTCATCTATTTCGGACGTTATGCAGGCGATGCCGGTGCCATTGATATCCTCCATCTCATGGGGGAATATTGGGATCACCAGGGTATTGACACCCCTTTCAAGGCTTGTCGGGCGGCCCATCAATACACTTCGGTGGCGGATGCCAAGGCACACGTTTCAGAAATCGGGAAGACCATAAAAACCCAGGGCCTGCCGGAAAAGCTCATGCCCATGGTCATCGGTGTGCTGGGATACGGCAATGTCTCCGGCGGTGCCCAGCAGATTCTTGACTGCCTTCCCACCCGGCGTATTGCCCCGGCGGATCTCAATGCCTTTGTGGAAAAAGGCGAATTTGATCCTAAAACCGTTTACGTTTCTGTATTCAAAGAAGAGGACCTGGTAAAAAACAAGGAAGGCAAGGCCTTTGAACTCCAGGAGTATTATGATCATCCGGAACGGTTTGAAAGTACATTTGAACAATACCTGCCGTCCATCAGTGTGCTGGTCAATGCAGTGTACTGGGAAAAACGATATCCCCGGTTTGTTACCTGGGATAATCTCAAACGTCTGTATGAAAACCATGAAAGTCCTCGGTTATGCGGTATTGCCGACATTACCTGCGACACCCATGGCTCCATTGAATGCAATGTAAAATCCACCGATTCCGGCATGCCCGCCTATCTGGTGGATCCCCTGACCCGCGCCGTCACCGACGGTCACAAAGGAGATGGGATTGTGGTGCTGGCCGTGGACAACCTGCCCTGCGAAATTCCCAATGATTCTTCCACCTTTTTCAGCAACCAGCTCAGACCCTTTGTAAAAAACATCCTGAGCGCTGACTATGATAGTACCCTGGATGATGCCGGGCTTTGTTCTGAAATTAAAAAAGCGGTGATTGTGTACAAGGGCAAACTGACGCCGGGATATGAATATCTTCAAAAATTTTTGTGATTGTTTCTGGCCCGGCGTGCCGGACCATTTTTGACTTTCCAATGATTAATAAAAATCAAGAGCTTCCCCGGGATTCCCAGAAAACCGGTGAGATTCTCTGCCATAAAGCCAAAAGGTTTCAAAGAAATTCTCTTTGAAACCTTTTGCTTTTTGAGACAGTTTCCGGGGGATTTTCGTTATATTTTGCCATGGCCCCCCTGGGAATCTTCCGGGGATGATGTGCTCACCTGCCAGTGTCCGCTCCTGGGAGACCCGATGCGTTTCAGCAGTCCCTTCTTCTGTAGTGATTTCAAGTGCCGCTCAATGGTCCTGGTGGTGACATTAAGAAGGCCTGCCAGTTGTCCAATGGTCATTTGGGGGGTCTGCCTCAGAGCCGTTAAAATAGCTTGAATATTGTTGCTCGTTCCTTTCTCCGACATCATCTCCGACACATGTGTCGGAGATGATGTCGGAGAAAGGGAAGAGATGGCCGCAGACAATGCTTCGGCCAGAAGTGACAGCATCAATTCAATAAAACCCGTACAGTCACTGTGCTGATCGGCCTGCCCCAGGGCCAGATAATAGCGTTCCTGGTGATCCCGGATGACGGACTCCACCGGCAGAAACGCCATCTGACTGCGCCATTGACTGAGAATCAAGGTTTGCCATAATCGGCCCAGTCGGCCATTGCCGTCACTGAAGGGGTGGATGAATTCAAATTCGTAGTGAAATACCGATCCGGCAATGAGGGGGTGGGTGTCGGTGGTGGCAAGCCAGTTCAACAGATCTGTCATCAACCGGGGGATCTGGGATGCCGGGGGGGCCATGTGCAGCAGTGCTTTTCCCCGAAAGACCCCCACTCCCCCGGTTCGCCAGAGACCGGCATCATCTGTGAGCCTCTGCATCAGTATTCCATGGGCTGACAAAAGGTCTTCGACCCGGGTTGGCTGCCACTGGGGAAGCTGTTCATAGGCGGCCAATGCGTTTCTTACCTCCTGAACCTCCCGGGGCAGGCCCAGAATTCGTTTGCCCGCCACAATGGCGGTTACCTGCTCAATGGACAGGGTATTATTTTCAATGGCCAGGGAGGCCTGGATGGTGCGGATGCGGTTTTTTCGTCTGAGATGGGGAGATAAATCTCTCTGTTGTGCCGACCATTGCCCCAGCAGCTCACTAATTTCCGCCACTCTGTTGAGGATCGTGGGTGTGATGGTGTAGGGGGGCTGATAGCTGGTCATACTTTTATCGCTCCGTTCATTAATTTTCCCCAATGCGTTGTGCTTTTATTTGCTTGTTTTTCAAACGCATGGAACGAATCAAATCCGTTCAATGGCACTGCTGTCACAGTCGTATTACAAAAAAAATAAAAAAACAATGTTTTGTACGCATTATCTGGCTACCCACTTAAGCCGGGATATCTTTACGGCTTTTTATGTGGATAACTTGCTTAGCGTCTCCAAATTTAAGGCATCCCAAGAGCCTTGATTTTAAAAGCTGTCCCGCCTTAAGTGGGTAGCCCCGTATCCTTGCCTTTCGTCAAGGATTTCCACCCCGTCAGTAAAGAAAATGATATGACATATGGAAGGGTCTCTTTTAAAGGTAAGCGGATGTGCCAGTCCGGCCCTTTCCATATCGTAAACCCGCCCCGGTCAAAAATATAGAACAATTCAAAAATGTCATGATCGATAAAATTCCGGGTACTGATACTCAATGATCAACTTTTTGCTGTTGGGGCTGTGGCTTGCCTTATTGGCGCTGATTTTCGGGAGAACATGGCCTGGCTTGCCTTATTGGCGCTCTTGTTGGGATTCTCCTTTAAACATAATATGCTTGCTATTAACATAGGCGTAGTATGTTGGCAAAAACATGACCTTTGATAGAAGATTCAGCCTCCAAAAATATAAGCCTGCTCCCAATAGTCCATGATCTATCCAAGGTGTCCGAAATCAGGACCAATCCTGCATTTCCGCATTATCGATCAAAGCGGGTGTGAACCCACAACGCACCCATAATGTCCATAACGCAAGCCTGACTTCTCTTTGATACTGCCCCCCTCTCCCATTCCTCACGATGCCCTTGAAAACCCGACATGGGTCTGGGAAAAAGGGGAAAGTTAGTCCAAATGTTAAAAAATAACGTTTAAAATTATTTATTTCATTTTTGTTATCAGATAAAGATATAAAAACAATATTGTGTTTGTGTCTGGGACTTCTGCCGTTTATGAAGACCGGAATGGTTAAAAATATTATTCTTTTATATCAATATTTTATGATGGTTTTTGGATTAAAATTTCGTTGATTTTAAGAAGTGGCCCCTTCTTTGCATTCTAAGAAACCAAGCAATGAGAAGTTATGCTTTAAATTGGACCTAACAACAAAGGAAAAGAAAAATGAGGAAAGTAGCCATTTACGGAAAAGGCGGCATCGGCAAATCCACCACAACCCAGAATACTGTTGCAGGACTTGTGGAGGCCGGCAAGAAAATAATGGTGGTGGGCTGTGATCCAAAAGCGGATTCCACACGGCTTTTGCTCAACGGATTGGCCCAGAAAACGGTGTTGGACACCCTGAGAGAAGAGGGAGAAGATGTCGTGCTGGAAGATGTCCTGAAGCTGGGATACGGCGGAACAATGTGTACGGAATCGGGTGGGCCGGAGCCGGGCGTGGGCTGCGCCGGAAGAGGGATCATCACCTCCATCAATCTCCTGGAACAGCTGGGAGCCTATGACAATGAAGAGCTGGATTATGTGTTTTACGATGTACTGGGTGACGTGGTTTGTGGTGGTTTTGCCATGCCCATGCGGGAAGGTAAGGCCCAGGAGATATATATCGTTGTTTCCGGTGAGATGATGGCCATGTATGCCGCCAACAATATCTGCAAGGGTATTGTAAAATTTGCCGAATCCGGTGGTATCCGTTTGGGGGGACTTATATGTAACTCCAGGGCCGTGGATTTCGAAAAGGAGATGATAGAGGCACTTGCCGAGAAACTCGGCACCCAGATGATTCACTTTATTCCCAGGGAAAACGTTGTACAGAGAGCTGAGATCAATCGGAAGACCGTAATTGAATATGAGCCTGAACATGCCCAGGCAGATGAATACCGCATGCTTGCAAAGAAGATCGATGAAAATAAGAAGTATGTTATTCCAACACCCATTGCCATTGAAGAGCTTGAGACGCTGCTGGTAACCTATGGAATCGCTTCCTGATCGGAATAGACCGGAACCCGAAAGGGTTCTGATCGTTTTACTGAAAAGAGATGACAATCAGGGATAAGTAATTAAAACCATAATACATAAGGTAAATAAAGACCAATGAAAATAATGATCAGATCAATTATCAGACCCGAAAAAACCCATGATGTTATGGCGGCTCTCATGGATGCAGGATTCCCTGCCGTAACCCGAATGAGCGTTGCAGGCCGGGGCAAGCAGCGGGGGATCAGGATTGGTGAAATCACCTACGATGAAATCCCCAAGGAGATGCTCATTACCGTGGTGGATGAAAAGGCCAAGGAATTTGTTCTCAATATCATTATGAAGACGGCCAAAACCAGTGAAAAGGGTGCCTTTGGCGACGGTAAGATCTTTGTCAGTCCCGTGGAGGAGATTTACACCATCAGTTCCGGGGTCAAGGAGTCCAGTGAGACGGAAGAGGTGCCCGCATGAAAGAGGTAATGGCCGTCATTCGCATGAATATGATCAACAAGACCAAATTGGCCCTGATTGATGCGGGGGTCTCCTCCATGACAGCCATGGACGCACTGGGCCGGGGGAAAGGCCTTGTGGACCTGGCGCTTTTAAAAGGCGCAGAGCAGGGCTATGAAGAGGCCATCGCCCAGTTGGGTCAGTCGGGCCGCCTGATTCCCAAAAGAGCGATCTCCATCGTGGTTCCGGACAAACTGGTGCCCAAAACAGTTAAGACCATCATCAAAACGAATCAAACCGGAAAATCCGGGGACGGGGTGGTCTGGGTCATGCCGATCTTTGATGCCATAAGCGTGAGAACCAGTGAAAGCGGGGACAAGGTCCTGGACGAGTTTTAACCCAAATTTAAGAATGGAAAAATAAAAATGAGCGTTACCATTGAAGAGCCCAAAACAATCAGATCGGATATTCCTGATCCCAACGAGGTGAAAAAAGAGCTGCTGGCAAAATATCCGGTGAAGGTGGCCAGAAAACGATCAAAACAGATCATGCCCAATACAAAGGATGAAGAGGGCACGCCCCCGGCCATAGGGGCCAATGTCAGGACGGTTCCGGGCATCATTACTCAGAGAGGCTGCTGCTATGCCGGGTGCAAAGGAGTGATCATGGGGCCCACACGGGATATCGTCAATATCACCCATGGGCCCATTGGATGCGGTTTTTACAGTTGGCTGACCCGGCGAAACCAGACCCGTCCCCCTTCGGATCAGGATGCCAATTATATGCCCTATTGTTTTTCCACGGACATGCAGGATAAAGATATTGTCTTTGGCGGTGAAAAAAAACTCAAGGCGGCGGTTCAGGAAGCCTATGATCTCTTTAAACCCAAGGCCATCAGTATCTTTTCAACCTGTCCGGTGGGGCTTATCGGAGATGATGTGCATTCCGTGGCCAGAGAGATGAAAGAGAAGCTCGGGATCAATGTTTTCGGTTTTTCCTGTGAAGGATATAAGGGCGTGAGCCAGTCTGCTGGCCATCACATTGCCAACAACGGGATCTTCACCCATGTTGTGGGTGAGAATGATACCATCATGGATGCCGAGTATAAGATCAATCTTTTGGGGGAATACAACATTGGTGGTGATGCCTTTGAGATTGATCGGATACTTAAGGCTTGCGGTATCTCCCTTGTCTCCACCTTCAGTGGGAATTCAAGCTATGATCAGTTTGCCAATTGCCATACCGCAGATTTAAATGCCGTTATGTGTCATCGATCCATTAACTATGTTGCCGATATGCTGGAGATTAAATACGGTATTCCATGGATCAAGATTAATTTCATCGGGGCTGAATCCACTGCTAAATCTTTGCGAAAAATCGCCCAGTACTTTGATGAACCCGCATTGATTGAACGGGTGGAAAAGGTCATTGCCGAGGAGTTACCCGCAATTGAAGCGGTTCGGGCCGATGTTAAATCAAGGTGCGAAGGAAAGCTTGCCATGATGTTTGTTGGCGGTTCCCGGGCGCACAGCTATCAGAGTATTTTCCAAGAGATCGGTATGAAAACGATTTCAGCCGGATACGAGTTTGCACACAGGGATGATTACGAAGGCAGAAAGGTTCTTGGGAGTATCAAGGTGGATGCGGACTCAAGAAATATTGAAGAGCTTGAGATCCTGCAGGATGAAACCAGATACCAGCCCAGAAAAACGGAAGCGGAGTTGGCGGAACTGGAAGCAAAAGGGCTCACTTTCAAAGAGTACGATGGCATGATGCCGGACATGGACCGGGACGCTCTTGTCATTGATGATATCAGCCAGTATGAAACGGAAAAGCTTCTTGAAATTTATAAGCCGGACATCTATTGCGCCGGAATCAAAGAAAAATTCGCCGTCCAGAAAAGCGGCATCCCCATGAAGCAGCTTCACTCTTATGATACCGGCGGTCCGTATGCGGGATTTAAAGGCGCCATTAACTTTTACAAAGATATCGACCGGATGGTTAATTCCAAGGTTTGGAGCTATCTGACCCCCCCCTGGCAGGAGAGCCCTGAACTTTCAGCCAAATATGGATGGGAATAAACAGGGAAATATTTTTAACCTGATCCATATCACGATGCAAATTTAAGCGAACACAGGAGACCTGTACAAATGTTGCTCAGACACACTGATAAAGAGATAAAAGCCAGGGAATCGTTAACCATCAATCCGGCTAAAACCTGTCAGCCCATTGGTGCCATGTATGCATCCCTCGGTATTCATAATTGCCTGCCCCATAGCCATGGTTCCCAGGGGTGCTGCGCCTACCACAGAAGTACGTTGACCCGTCATTTTCGGGAACCGATCATGGCTGCCAGCAGTTCTTTTACCGAAGGCTCTTCTGTTTTTGGTGGCCAGGCCAACCTGCTCCAGGCGATTGACACTATTTTTACCACATATGAGCCGGACATCATTGCCGTTCATACCACCTGCCTGTCGGAAACCATTGGGGATGATGTGAACCAGATCGCCAATAAAGCGGTCCAGGACGGAAAAGTTCCCGCGGGGAAACATGTCATTCATACCAGCACCCCAAGTTATGTGGGGTCCCATGTCACCGGTTTTTCCAATATGACAAAGACCATGGCCATCTCCTTTTCCAAATCCACGGGGAAATCCAACGGAAAGTTCAATATTATCCCAGGATATGTTGAACCCTCGGACATGGCTGAAATCAAACGGGTGGTGAACGAATTGGCCATCAAACCCATTCTTTTTCCGGATACCTCCAATGTCCTTAACGGGCCCCAGACCGGAAAATATAAAATGTTTCCAGCTGGAGGGGTGACCGTCAAGGAGCTGATCAGCACCGGGGACAGCCTCGGTACCATCGCCCTTGGCGAAACGGCATCTGCCGATGCGGCAAGGGCCCTTGACACCAAATGGAAAGTACCGTGCCAGGTACTGGATCTTCCCATTGGACTGGCGGCAACGGATCGATTTGTCGATACGTTACGAAGGGTTGCCGGTGTCAACGTTCCCGAGAGTATCAACCTGGAACGTGGACAGCTTGTGGATATTATCACGGATATGCATGCCTATTTTTATCATAAAAAAGTAGCCCTGGCAGGTGATCCGGATCAATTGATTCCACTGGTGGAGTTTCTCATCAGCCTTGACATGATGCCCGTCCACATTGTCACCGGAACGCCGGGGCATGGCTTTTTAAAGCGAATAGAGGAGTTGACGGCGGACCTGCCGTACAAGGTGAACGTTAAAGCCGGTCCCTGTGCCGATATGTACCTGCTCCACCAATGGATTAAGAATGAGCCGGTGGATCTTTTGATTTCCAACACCTATGGAAAATATATCGCAAGGGATGAAGATATTCCGTTTTTACGATACGGATTCCCCATACTGGACCGGGTGGGCCACTCCTACTTTCCATCGGTGTGCTACAAAGGCGGTATGCGGCTTCTGGAAAAAATCCTGGATCTCCTCATGAGCCGCATTGACAGGGATTCCCTTGAAGAGTCCTTTGAACTGGTGATGATATAAACCTGATGTAAGGAAATATAAAAATGGAAACCATATCCGTATTGGAAGACAGAAAAAAACAAATTTATCAGAAAGGACAGGATACGTTTGATATTTCCTGTGAAAAAAAGAGTCTGGCAGGAGCTGTGAGTCAGCGGGCATGTGTCTTCTGCGGATCAAGGGTGGTGCTTTATCCCATTGCCGACGCGCTTCACCTGATACACGGACCCATTGGCTGCGCCTCTTATACATGGGATATCCGGGGAGCGCAGTCATCGGGGCCTGAGCTTCACAGAATGAGTTTTTCCACTGATCTTTCCGAGACGGATATTGTTTTTGGCGGTGAAAAAAAGCTTGAAAAAGCCCTGTTGGAACTCATCGAAACCTACGAACCCAAGGCGGCCTTTGTCTATTGCACCTGTATTGTGGGCATCATCGGCGACGACGTGGAAGCGGTGTGTAAAAAAGTGGCTGCCAAAGTGGGCATCCCTGTGCTTCCGGTGCATTCCGAAGGATTTAAGGGGACAAAAAAGGATGGGTACAAAGCTGCCTGCGATGCCCTGTTTAAACTCATTGATATGAACCGGAAACCCCAGGAAAAGATTCCCCTGAGCATCAATATCCTGGGAGAATTTAACATCGGCGGAGAGACCTGGATTATTAAAGAGTACTACCGCCGCATGGGCATTGAGGTGGTCTCCGTGATGACCGGGGACGGCCGGGTGAAAGATGTCCAGTCCGCACACCGGGCCTGCTTAAATGTGGTCCAGTGCTCCGGCTCTTTGACCTATCTGGCCAAAGACATGGAAAAAGCCTATGGCATCCCCTATATCCGAGTCTCCTATTTCGGCATTGAAGACACCTCGGACGCCCTTTATGAGGTGGCCTCGTTCTTCAAGGAGACACCGGAGATCATGGAGCGAACCAAACGTCTGGTGCAGGAGGAGGTTGAAGCCATTCTTCCCGGGCTTTCCCTGATGAAAAAGGACCTTGATGGCAAACGGGCCGCCATTTATGTGGGCGGTGCGTTTAAGGCCTTCTCATTGATCAAGATCCTGAAACATCTTGGAATGGAGGTGGTACTTGTGGGCTCCCAAACCGGAAATCAGGAAGACTATGCGCTTTTAGAAGAGATGTGCGAGCCGGGAACGGTGATCATGGACGATGCCAATCCCCTGGAGCTTGCCAAATATGTCATGGAAAAGGATGCCCATCTTTTTATCGGTGGGGTCAAGGAGCGGCCCATTGCCTATAAATTGGGAATTGGGTTTTGCGATCACAACCATGAAAGAAAGATTCCTCTGGTGGGATTTGAAGGAATGGCGAATTTTTCCCGGGAAGTTCATGGAGGCGTGACAAGTCCTGTGTGGGATCTTGTGCCGAGAAGAGCCGTTAACCAGGCTATTTTAGATCGTTAAAGAGAGGGGAATACCATGATCAAAACAAAACCATATACCGCCACCCGAAACGCCTGCAAAATGTGCACCCCCCTGGGAGCCACACTGGTTTTCCATGGGATACAGGGAACCATCCCTCTTTTGCACGGCTCCCAGGGATGCTCAACCTATATGAGAAGATACCTGATCAGCCACTTCAGGGAGCCCGTTGATATTGCATCGTCCAATTTTTCCGAAGATACGGCTATTTTTGGCGGCAGGGCGAATCTGGAACTTGCCATTAAGAATGTCGTCCGTCAATATACCCCGGAAATGATCGGTATTGCCACCACCTGTCTTTCGGAAACCATTGGGGATGACGTGGCCATGATTTTAAACGGCATGGGAAATACCGTGGGGGATACCATACTGGTTCATGTGTCAACCCCCAGCTATACCGGAACCCATGTGGACGGATTTCACGGGGCGGTCCGGGCGGTTGTGAACCGATGTAATCCCCTGATTTGTGAAATCGCATGCGATCCGGGAATCTCAAACAAAATAAACGTTTTTCCGGGCATGCTCTCCAATGAAGATATTCGACATCTGAAGGAGATTTTTACGGATTTTACCACGAAATTTACGATTCTGCCCGATTATTCAGAGCGGTTGGAAGGCCCTTCCTGGGAGGATTACGAGGCCATTCAGAGGGGCGGAACCCCCATCAGTGAGATTAAATCCATGAACCGTGGTTCTGCCAGTGTTGAATTTGGATCCATTCTGGCCGGAGCAGTTGAAAAGCAGGAGGGGCAAAGTGCCGGATCTCTTTTAAAGGAACGATTTGGCATTCCCCTGGCTTCCATGGGGATTCCTGTGGGCGTAAAGGCCACAGACATCTTCTTTTCACACCTGGAAGAGCTGACCTCAACGTCCACTCCGGAAAAGTATAAAGAGCAGCGGGGACGATTGATTGACGCCTATGTGGATGGAAATAAATATGTGTCCGGGAAAAGGGCGATTGTCTACGGGGAGGAGGATTTTGTGGTTGCCGTGGCAGGGTTCCTGGCCGAGGTGGGCATCATACCCGTTCTCTGCGCTTCCGGCGGGAAAAGCGGTCTGCTTGCCAAAGCCCTGGAAAAAAACCTTTCCCCCAATGTTCTGAAACAGGTGACGGTGCACCAGGGCATGGATTTTACCCAGATGGAGGAGGTGGCAAGGGTTCTGAGTCCCGATTTTGTGATGGGGAACAGTAAGGGATACACCATGTCACGCCACCTCAATATTCCCCTGGTCAGGGTTGGTTTTCCCATCCATGATCGGATGGGGGGTCCCCGTATTCTTCATATCGGCTATAAAGGGGCACAGGAATTGTATGATACCATCGTCAACACCCTGCTGCAGCACCAGCAGGAGACTTCAAAAATCGGTTATTCCTATATGTAGCAGCAAAATAGATAACGGTCCCTGAAATTCAGCATGGATTCCATTAAAAAATAAGGCCGGACCATCAGGCCATGGAAATAAAGGGCCTGATCATACCCCTGAGCCATTGAACCACCCGTTGCGCCGGGTGGCCGAGGTTATGATCAGGCTCGAAATAAGGAATGAGAAAGGATAGAAAAATGGATATTAACAATCACCCCTGTTTTAACGCAAGTGCCTGTAAAAGTTGGGGACGGGTTCATCTTCCCGTTGCGCCTCGCTGTAATATTCAGTGTAATTTTTGTAATCGAAAATTTGATTGTGTCAATGAAAGCAGGCCCGGTGTCAGCAGTGGTATTCTTTCCCCTTTCCAGGCCATGGCGTATCTTAAAAAAGTAATGGACCGGAAAAAAAATATCTCCGTGGTGGGCATTGCAGGGCCTGGCGATCCCTTTGCCAATCCCGAAGAGACCCTGCAAACCATTGAGATGATCAACAGACAGTATCCGGACATGCTCATCTGTCTTGCAAGCAATGGATTGAACCTGCCGGAATACCTGGACGATATCGCAAAGTTCAATGTCAGCCATGTGAGCATCACCATCAACGCCGTTGATTTGGAGATCAGTAAAAAAATCTACTCCTGGGTTCGGTTCGGCAAAAAATCCCTGAACCCTGAAAAGGGTGTCAAACTGCTTCTGGAAAAACAGATGGAATCGGTGGCAGGGTTGAAAGAGAGGGGCATCATTGTAAAGGTCAACACCATTGTGCTGCCCGGCATCAACGATCATCACGTCGTCGATATTGCCCGGAAAATGGCCGAAATGGGTGTGGATCTGCTCAACTGCATGCCCTATTATCCCAATGAGGGATCTAATTTTTCTCACCTTGCAGAACCCTCCAGGGAGGAGATCGCAACAATCCAGGCAGGGGCGCAAAAATATCTCCCTCAGATGAAACACTGCAAACGGTGCCGGGCCGATGCCGTTGGCATACTGGGTGAAGAGCAGGACATGGTGTTGATGGAGAGCCTTAAAGAGTGCTCATCCCTTGCGGAACTCCCTGAAATTGATATCAACTCCCTGATTCGGCCCTATGTTGCCGTGGCAACCCGGGAAGGGGTTCTGGTGAATCAGCATCTGGGAGAAGCAACGGAGGTTTCCATCTATGATCCCCGCAAGGAAAAATTGTTTTTGGTGGAGAAGAGATCTCTTCCGGAACCGGGTGGTGGAGATGCCCGATGGCATGCCATGGCAGAACTGCTCAAGGATTGCCATCTCATCCTGGTGAGCGGTGTGGGGGAGACCCCCAAGGAAGTGCTCATGGCGCATGGATTTGAAATTCTCATGGTCAGCGGTCTGATTCAGGAAGTCATTGATGCCGTTAAGAATAAACAGAACATAACCCATTTGATTAAAAGAGCCCCCCGGAATTGTAATGCAGAGTGTTCCGGTACGGGAATGGGTTGCATGTGAAAAAAAAATAAAAAGGATAAAAAAAAATGGAAAAACCAACGCACCACATACTGGTCTGTGCCAGCTTCAGGCCCAGCGGAGAAGTCAAAGGAAAATGTCAACGTAGAAATTCCCTGGATTTTCTTCCCTACATTGAAAACGAGATCATTGACCGGGGGCTTGAAAATGTCATCGTCTCTTCCACCTGCTGCCTGAAGCTTTGTGATGAGGGGCCGATTATGGTGATTTATCCTGAAAATACATGGTATGGCAATGTAACATCTGAGGATGCCATTGACGAAATTCTGGATGCCCTTGAGGACGGTGGAACCGCAAAAGAGTATCTTATAAGCTAAACTTAAGGATGATGGCCGGGTCTTGCGCCATCCCCGAATCAAAAGGGCTGATCGCCTTTGGGTCCCAACGGGCCGGTCCGATCACCCGCCGGGGGCTCTTCTGTCGATATTTTGAGCAGCATTTTCATATAACATACATGGCAGAAAAGCCTGCCACAACGAAAAACGAAAGTCCTTTAATTTAAGCATATTGGTGAGACTTTCATATAAACGGGCATGTCCTGCCGGACACAACAAATATAGGGTCGTAGACGCGGAGCCAAATGGTATTATACCGCCGCCCCCCCGACGGGCAATGGGCCCGGACCGGAACTGTAGACAGCTCAATTGTCCGGTTCCTATTGCCCATCGGGGGGGCGGCTCTGCTGAGGTTGCCTTGGAGGCTGCCTTTTCATATAAAAAAATTTTGAAACACAACATGAGCCGGGAGTTTTACATGGCCAAGTTAAACGATAAAAGAAAAGTATGGATGGTGGACACCACCCTGCGCGATGGTGAACAGGCACCCGGGGTGGTGTTTAACACCCATGAGAAACTTGAAATCGCCATGGCCCTTGACCGCATCGGAATAGACGAGATTGAGGTGGGCATTCCTGCCATGGGGGAGCAAGCCTGTGAGGATATCAGAAAAATTGCCGGGTTGCATCCGACCTGCCTTCTCTCCTGCTGGTGCAGGGCGGATAAAAAAGATATAGAGGCGGCAGTCGTGTGTAATACCCCGGGGGTCCATATCAGTTTTCCCACCTCTTCCGTCCTTCTTAAGACCTTTGATCTGGATGAGACCTGGGTGATGGATTCCCTGGCGTATCTGGTGGGGGTTGCGAAAAAATATTTTGACAGGGTCTCCGTGGGTGCCCAGGATGCCACCCGGACCCGGCAGGCATTTTTATATGAATTTGCCGATCTTGCCTTTGATGTCGGAGCAGACCGTCTTCGACTGGCGGATACCGTGGGAATGATCAGCCCTTCCATGGTGATCAAAACCATCACGGGTCTTTGCCGCAGGGTTCCCGGGCTTGAACTTGAATTCCACGGTCATAATGATCTTGGCATGGCCACGGCCAATGCCGTCACCGCCGTGGAGGCAGGGGCCTCCGCCCTGAGTGTCACGGTTAACGGTCTGGGTGAAAGGGCCGGTAATGCACCGCTTGAAGAGGTGGCCATGGCCCTGTTTGAAGTGGGTGGTTACAAGAGTGGCATCAACAACCGCCTTATGACGGATCTTTGCCATCTGGTTGCCGGGGCCTCCGGCCGGGTTATTCCCGAATCAAAACCCATTGTCGGAAAAAACGTTTTTCGGCATGAATCGGGCATTCATTGTTCAGGGCTTTTAAGGGATGGTGCCTCGTATCAACTCTTTGAACCTGAAACCGTGGGTAAAAAAGAGAGTGAGTATGTTATCGGGTATCATTCCGGATCCGCCGCCATCGGCCATGTACTTGAACAGCAGGGAATTTTCATTGATAAAACAAAGGCACAAAAATTAATCCCCATGGTGAGGGAAAAAGCTTTTCAACAAAAATCTTTGCTGACCCCTGCAGAGCTTAAGGAGCTCTATCTTCTTAGTACGGGATGAAAAGAAAAAGAGGGAGGGATGTGATCACATCACAGCCCCCCCCCTATATGTCAACATAATAAAATATGATTCCCTGGCATTCTTCATATGCTCTCAAAAGTACTTGACACTTTTTTGAGAGAAAGCCCCACAAAACGGGAATGTTGCTCCGGAAAGTGTAAACCGAGAGATGAAGGATGCCGATTCTCTCTGATGTTTCCTTACTCCATCCAGGTAATCCTGGGTGCATTGCGGGTGGGCATGCGTGAATATTTATATTTGGGATATCCCACCATCATGGCACCATAATTTGCCATCTGATCCGAAAGACCCAACGCTTTTTTAAGGGGTTTCCATGCAAGGGCGGCCCGGTTAAAATAGCCATTCCAGCAGGATCCCAGACCCAGGGAAGGAGCTGCAAGATCAAAGAATGTCATTGCAATTCTGCAGGCAGATTCGGCAAAGGGGTCCTGGGCGCCGCCATTGGTGAGAACCAGGGCTGCGCAACCGCGGGAGACGGCATCGGCCTTAGATTCCCAGGCGGCGGTGATGATGTCAAAGTGCATCTTTTTCCCAAAATCGGGCTGCTCTTTCAGTATATGCCGCATCCAGTCTATGACGTGGGCAGTGAGTTCAAAGACTTTATCCTTTCCATTGATCACCTGCCAGTGGACCGGCTGGCTGTTATGACCGGAAGGTGCGTATGCCGCCATGGCAATCAATTTTTCAAGTTTTTCTTTTTCTATGGGGTTGTTCTTGTATCTTCGGATGGAACGTCTGTGGCGCAAAAAATGCTCGGTTTGTCTCTCATTCAGTACCATCTCTTTGTCCACGGCAAGGCAATCGGTGGGGGAGAGGTATCTATGTGTCAACGCACCATGGGGGCAGACGGCAACGCAATGGCCACAGTTGATACAAACGGCGGCGGCATTGGCTACCGGCTTGGGTACATTTTGCTTGTCTGAAAAATTAATAATTGCAAGGGGACATTCAGCTGCACAGATTCCATCTTTACTGCATTTTTGTTCATCTATGATAAATAATTGCTCCATACGATAATTTTTCCTTTGGGTCGTGGTTCTATAATTTGGGGCCATGCGGATTTTAGGGGTTTACCATGGAAATCAGCCCCGGAAATTGAACATTATACCACGCCCTACACCCAACATGCACCATGTCTTTTTATGGAACCCGGGATAAGGGGGGGCTCTATAGTCAATTGTCATGTACGTTTATTTCACCGCGATTATGGGACTTAAATCGTACTTCTTCATGGATTAATTTTCATCTGAACCGGGATCACCAGGGGCAGAGATGAAGGGTGCCACTATCAGGCGGGATTTACCTCAGTATCTGAGGGCTGACAGGGCACCGAGGGCACCGGCAATGAGAAATACCGCCAGTAACAGCTTAATGGGCGTTATTTGAATCCTTGTTCTTTGTGTTTTTGTGCGATGGCATCTGCCAGATTATCCAATGCGTCAAACACTTCTTTTGTGGGTACCCCCTTGCAAAGGACGGGTTCCAGAACCTCCACCTTGAGGTTGGGAATCATTCCCGCAAGGGCCTCCACGGTCTTGCCACCCCATCCATATGACCCGATAACAGAGAGAAATTTAGTGTTGGGCCGCAGGGCATTTGCCAGAAAAGTAGCATAGGCAGCGTAGGGGTGGGGACCGGACAGGATGGTGGGTGTTCCCACCACAATGGTGGCTGCATCCACCAGCGCCATGGCCAGTTTTCCGATATCGGTTACGGCCAGGTTAAACTGCTCCACCTTTATCCCTCTGTCTACCAGGGAGGCCACAAGATGTTCCACCATGAGCCTTGTGCTTTCGTGCATGGATACATAGGGAAGTACTACGGTATTCCGGGGAGCACCCAGGGTCCATTCATTATAGGCATCCAATATAAAAGTTGGATCGGGAAATATCTGCCCGTGGCCGGGGGCAATCATATCAATCTCGTAAGGGGCAAGCTTTTCCAAATTTTTCTTGATGATGTTTTTGAAGGGCATCATGATTTCAGCGAAATATCGTTTGGCCGCCTCATAAATCCGCCCTTGATCCGTGACAAAAAGGTCGCTTGAAGCAATATGGGACCCGAAAAAATCACAGCTGAACAAGATCTTATCCTCTTCCAGATAGGTCACCATGGTTTCTGGCCAGTGAACCCAGGGGGTAAAAATAAACTTCAGGGTTTTATCACCAAGGGACAGTGTCTCTCCATCTTCAACGGATATGAAAAAAGTCTCAGGGATTTTCAAAAGATCCATGAGCAGTCCCTTGGCCTTGGGGGTGGATATGAGTTTTGCATTGGGGTGTTTTTCAAGAACCTGGCCAATCATCCCGGAATGGTCCTGTTCCGCATGACTGGAGATAATGTAATCTATTTTCTGGATACTCTCAAGCTGGGCCATGAATTCTTTGCCCATGGGCGGATCCACCGTGTCGATCAATGCCGTTTTCTCACTTCCTTTAATGAGATAGGCGTTATAGCTGGTTCCGTCCGGGAGGGGAATCAGGGCATCAAACAGTCTATTGTCCCAGTCCACGGAGCCCATCCAGAAAATCGCCTCTTTTATTTTGCGTATGTTCATGTTGTTTCTCCTTTTGTGGTTATGGTTAAACGCAATGATCAGATTTTGGGGGCATTCAGAGGTGTGAGGTCAACGTTTTGTGTTGTCTCTCCCCGAAACCATTTCAGATTCATCAATTTTACTGTTAAAGTTAATCAGTAATTGCGCTAAGTCGATCCTGTTTTGAATTGAAATATCTTCCAATGTATGTAGTCCTTCCATGGGACAGCCAAAACATTTGAGTTTTAATTCAATAAAAATAGTTAGAACTTGAGGATAACGTTCTAAAAGATCTTTAACCGTGGTTTCTTTTGATAGATTGGTGAGTCTTCTCATTTCATTTTTTTTGCCATTTTAAAAATTCGATTCATAACTTTAATATTACAAATCAAAATAATGGATTTTGGGGAAAATTGATTTGCGCTATCGCAAATGAAATGATGTGTCGAAGGCTATTTTAAAAAATAAAAGTATATTGATACCAATTCCCTAACCTGTAAAAGCCAGAACCAAAAAAGTTTTCTGATTCTCTTGCCAAAATAACACGAAAATCAGAGATTAGAATCTAAATCTCTTCTGAAAATTCTACTATTTTATGCGGCTCAAGGATAATAATTTGTCCCTTCCTGGTTTTCAGCCATCCTTTCTTCTCCCACAGGCTTAAAACCCGGCTGACCGTAAACAGTGTTGTTCCGATATATTCGGCAATGTCCTTTCGGCTTAACGGGATGTCAATACAGATACCATTGTCGGCTTTTTTTCCTGAAGTTTGAACAAATCGCATTAAAGTCCTTGCGATCCTTTGTTCCACCTGTTGGGTGCACAATTCCATATATCGAATCTGCATATCATCCAGGCGTCCCAGTACAATGGTTAATGCATTTATTGTGGCACGTGGAAATCTTTCCATTATTTTTAAAATTTGGGAACGGTTCCAGGCCACGACTGTGGATAGTTCCATGGCCTGTGCAGTAACGGGGTATTCCCTTTGTTTCATGACGGCAAGGGCTGCGGTCATGTCTCCCGGAGAAATATAACGAAGGGTGATCTCTTTCCCATCTTCGGTGACCTGACTCAACTTAAGCGTTCCCTGTTTTACCCAGAAGTAGTTTTTTGCAGGATCTCCCTGGTAAAATAAAATCGTTTTGGGTTTAAGGGTCTGCGTGGAACCGATACAGATGATTTCATTAATTTGATCGGCAGGTAAATTCTTAAAAAGTTCAGATTTGTTAAAATTATCAATGGTATGATCATGGCCGTTCATAAAATTATTTTCCCGTTGTCTGTGGTATTTTGTGACCAAGCCCGTATTTTGTATTAATGGACGACAATACTTAAACAAAAGGATAACCCACAAAAAATGATCTATGTCAATGATATTCGTGTGGAATGTATTTTAAGTTACACGATAACTGCAGGGTGTTCCTGTGTCTGATGACCTTTTAGGGTTTGATCATAAGATCGGCTATCCTTCACAATTGGTAGGCCAACTGGGTCCGGCTTGTGTTATTGTACTTTTATCAACAGGCTGTGTTTAGAGGTGAATTCAAATAAAAGTGCCAATAATGCAAGTCTGACCCCACCCCAGAGTGCTTGATCTTATGATCAAGCCCACTTTTTAATACAGTTGTGAAAGAGTGGGAGATTTTCCGGTGAGACGGCTCTGCTTAACTCGGGTCGGGATATATAAAATTTATGACCAGAATTCAAGCCTGTTGCCCTCTGGATCATTGAGACAAAAGACCTGTGCACCCCACAGGGGACGGATCGGGGTGGGGTTCAGTCTTTTTTCCGTAAAAGCGGCATGGCTTACATGGATATCATCCACCTTCAGACTGATGGTGACGCCTTTGCCGTCAGCGCTTCTGATAGATGTCCGGGCCGTATCGGCAATGCTAAGGCGGGCTGAATCCGTCAGTTGGAATTCCACAAACCATTCCCGGGCGGTAAGAGTGGTTAGATTCAAACCCGTGGAATAAAAGTGAACGGTTTCTTTCCATTTTTTACAGTATAAAATAGTGTTGGACTTGCTGATTTTCATTGTTTGACACCTTTATTTTGATACCTTCATGAGGCTGGTAAAACCAGCGTCTGATCATCTGTTTTTTCTATAACATACATGGCAGAAAGACCTGCCACAACGAAAAACGAAAGTCCTTTGATTCCAGTATGTTGGTGAGACTTTCATATAAAGAAACTTCGTCCAAACAGAACATGAACAGAGTTCCAAGTGCCGCCGGGTTGTTTCCCCAAACTGCAATTTCTGACCAGGCACCTGATCATGGCTAAATACCTCCACCAATTGCCTGGTAGAATGCGACGCTGTTGATCAGACGTTTTGCCCGGCCTTCTATCAGGTCAAGCTGGGTCAGACGGCGTTGTTGACGGGCAATGAGCAGCTCCGTATAATCGGCTGCACCGAGTCCATACCGGTTCCGGATCAGCTCAAGAGAGAGATTGGATGCCTTATCTGCTGCACGGAGGGCCACAAGTCTTTCAGCGTCATTCTCCAATGACCTCAATACATCGGCCATGTTGCGAAAAGACTCCAGAACCACCCACCTGTAGTTTGCAACAGCGGCATCAAAGGCTGCGAGGGCTGCTCTCTTTTCGGCGGGAAGTCCGGGGTTGAACAGGGGCTGTGTCAGTTGTCCCACAAGGCTCCAGATGGCAGAACTGCCATTAAATAACGAACCAAGAGTTAGGGCCTGGGCTCCTAAATCGGCACTCAAATTGAGTTGGGGATAGAGGTTTGCCACTGCGACTTTGTACTCTGCGTTGGCGGCTTTCAGTAACGCCTCGGCCCCTGAAATATCGGGCCTTGCACGTACAAGCTCCGACGGTACGATCAATGGCAGTTCAGAAGGCAGGGTAAAATCCTGCAAATTAAAGGCGGGCTGCATGCCCGCACCGGGTGCCTGGCCTGCCAGGACTGCCAGAAGATGATTGTTCTGTTCTAACCTATTGCGCACCAGGGCTAAATCGGCTCGGTTCTGTTCCAGCTGGGTTTGTAAGGCCGCCACGACGTCAGGGGCTTTCTGACCAAGAAGAACGCTCTCTTGGGTCAGTTCCAGCTGTTCTTCCTGGGATTTTAGGATGCTTTCCATGGTTTCAATTTGCATGGACAGGCTTGCCTGGGTAATGGCAGCTGATACGATGGTGGCCTCAAGGGTCAGGCGTGCGCCTTCCAGTTCAAACCGTTGATAGTCACTTTTAGCTGCCAGGACTTCCAACGCACTACGGTTACCTCCGGCAGGATCGAAGGTGTACCGGACGTCCACGCCGGCATTGTAAAGATCAAACTCCCGGGCATCCCCGGTTTGCCCCAATGTTCGGGGATTGAAGCGTTGACGCTGTCCACCAAGGCTCGCCTCTGCCGTAGGATAAAGGGTCGAGCCTGCCCTTGCGGTATAAAGTTCGTTTGCCTGGCGCAAGGTCGCCTCTGCTGCCGTCAGGGTGGGATTTTGTTCAAGGGCTTTGCTGACCAGGAGGTTGAGTCGTTCACAGCCCAGACCCTGCCACCACTCTCTTTGCGGCTTTTTCCCCCAGACAATTTTTTGTTTCTGGCCTTGTATGGTGGATTGGTCGTCTAAATCTGTCTTGAGAGGGGTGGCGGTATAGGCGGTTACCCCCGGGGGTGCTGGAGCCTCGAAAGAGGGACCGACTGCGCATCCCATAAGAAACAAGAAACACAACCCTGGCGTGACATGACGGGCTAACTTATTTTTTTTGTTCATATGAACACCCCTCGTTTGATTGGATTATTTTACCTGAAATCAACTCCCTGGCCCTTCTCTTCGTAGGTCACCCCATCGCGGATATGATAGATGCGTTTAAATGTGGGGATGATTTTTTCGTCGTGGGTAACCACAATAATGGCAGTTTCAAATTTCTGGGCCATATCGTTCAGAATTCGGACCACAGCCAGAGCCCGTTCACTGTCAAGGGGGGCCGTGGGTTCATCTGCCAGGATCACCGGTGGTCGATTGACAAGCCCCCTGGCAATCGAGACCCGTTGCTGTTCACCGCCGGAGAGTTGGGAGGGTACGGCCCGGGCACGGTGATCAACATCCAGGGCTTTGAACAACTCCCGGGCACGCCTTCGCGCCTCGGCATTGGGCACCCCTGCCAGCATGGGCAGTAAAGCTACGTTGTCGGTGACGTTGAGAAAGGGGATGAGATACGGTGCCTGGAACACAAACCCGATGCGGTCCCGCCGCAGGGCCCGGAGGTCTTTAACCTTCCAGCCGTCGTCATAGATGATCTCATCTCCCAGCATCATTCTTCCTGTACTGGGTTCGATAACCGCACCCAGACATTTAAGCAGGGTACTCTTTCCAGAACCTGAAGGACCGATCAGCCCGACTACCTCGCCCGGAGCAACATCCATGTCCACCTCCTTCAAGGCATCCACGGCGGTGTCTCCGCTGCCGTAGCGTTTTCTTAAGCCTTTGATGTGAATTCCTTTTTCTGCCATGTCAGCCTCCTATGGCCTCGGCCGGATCGACCTTGAGTGCGGCATGAATTGAGATAATGCTCGACAGAATACAGATAACAATCACTGCAACGAGTCCAAACACAGAATCAAGGGGTTCAAGCAGCACATATTTTGGAAAGAAAGGTGCCATCAACAGGGTAGCTGAAATCTTGCCCACCACAAAACCTATCAACCCCAGGGCAATGGACTGCTGCATGATCAGCCCTACGATGGTGCGATTTTTGGTGCCGAGAAGTTTGAGAACGGCTATTTCACGAATTTTTCCAAGGGTAAGGGTGTAGATGATAAAGGCGACAATGGCTGAGCTGACAACCGAGAGAATCACCAGGAACATGAATATCTGTCTGGCCGAGGTGGCTATGAGTTTCCCCACTAGGATCTCTTCCATCTGGCTGCGGGTGTAGACCGTTAAACGCTTCCACCGGCGGATGGATTCCGCCACTTCTCCTGGTGGGTGGTTCTCCTCAACCTGCACCAGAACCCCATTGACGTATGGGTTGGTGCTCTGGGATGCGATAACGGCATCAAGCAGCCCCGGCACCCCCGGACGGTTGAGGGAATTGTTTGAGGTGGTTCGCCGTCGTTGCTGGACTATGACGTCGTTGTCTTTTAGAAACTGGGCCTCCTGGGCATCCTTGATCGGGATAAACACCATTGGATCTCCATTGGACGAGACCATCCTGCGGGTCAGGCCCACCACGGTGTATTGATTTCGGCGGATCTTTATGCGGTCGTTGAGCTTGAATTCCGATGCAATATCTGCCACGGCTTCATAATGACTCCGGGTTATGTGACGGCCGGCAACGAGATGGGGGGGCCAGCCCGGTGTGCCGGGCCCCCCGGCCATAATGCCGGTAACCATTGCCCGGACATCACGTTCTCCCCGGCGAATCTGCATGGTGAGATAGGTAATGTTGACGGCCTGGGCAACCCCTGGCATACTCCGAATGCTGCGCCAGGTGTCATCGTATATGCTGGATGGCTCTGCATAGGGACCAAGGGTGTCCTTCTGCACCACCCAGAGATCCGCACTGCTGTTGTCGAGCAGAACCTTTGCGTCATCCACCATACCTCGATAGATGCCGGCCATGGACAGGGTTACCCCAATTAGAAGGCCGAGTCCCATGCCGGTAAAGATAAATTTTCCCCAGGAGTGAAGAATGTCCCGGCCTGCCAGGCTGATCATGGTTTCACCCCCGGAATTTTGTAAACCACGTGAATCCTGCTCTGTTTGTGCAAGGTGTTTTCGCTGTACACCACCACCGCATCTGACTCCTTGAGTCCTTTTTTTACCTGAACATACCCGGATAGATCGGTTATCCCCGGGGTGATCGGCGTAAATCGTAAATCTTTATCGATCACCTGCCACACGCCAAGTTGGCCATCCATATAGTGAATGGCGGCATTGGGAATAATCGGCATGGCTTCAAGAGTTGGCAGGACAATAGTGACCTCAGCCAGTTCCCCCACCCGGGGAATGGGGTCGGGTATTTGATCAAAGACAATCTTGGCAAGGGTCTCCTCAGTCACCGAATCTGCCAATGGCTCTACCCTCATGACACGCCCCTCTATAAATTCACCTGTCTGGGATCGCAGTTTGATCCGGGCTGACAGGCCAGGACCAAGACCCTGGGAACTAATTTGATCAAGGCGGACATTGACCCACAGTTCGGCAGGATCAATCAACTCCACGACAGCCTGACCCGGGACCATGGTTGTTCCAGGGTCTTCATCGCATAGGACAACAAGGCCGTCAATCGGCGAGATCAGAGACAGGCTCTTGTGTTGCGCCTCCAGAGCCTTTTTCTCTGCCTGGACCCGCATCAAATCCTGGCGTGCTGCGCTTAATACAGCCCTTGCAATCAGCAGTTCATGTTTCCTGGTGGCAACCAGCTCTTCGCTGGTGGAGCGTGCCTTTAAGAGTTGTTCGTATCGTATCGCCTGGGTCTTGGCGAACGTTTCACGCACCTGGGCCTCGTTTATTTGTGCCTTGGCCCGATTGATAGCCGAATCCTGGGCCAGAATACGTTCATCAAGGTCCACCGGATCCATCTTGCCCAGCACCTGTCCTGTTTTGACACGATCGCCAACGTCAACATTAAGCGTTTTTATGCGCCCGGCAAAGATCGGGCCTATTTTGTATGTGCGGCGGGCTTCAACGGTTCCAATGCCAAACAATGCCGGTGAAAGGGTCTTGCTCTCCACCGTGGCTAAAACAATGGAAACCGGTGAAAGGGGACCTGATCGCAGGGCAACATAGACAAAGAGTACAAGCAGGGGAACGAGTACGGCAAGGAGGGCTAATGTACGTTTTTGGAAGGGTATACTTTTCATGATCCTCTCCTGATATCCCGTTGATAAATTGCAAAGACCTCCGGGGCATCCCGGCGAATGCGGGTTATATACCCAAACAGCAGGGATTGCATGAGCAGCCCCTGGATGGTTCCGATAAATAGTGTGGCCGCAGCCCGGTTGTCAAGGGTTTCATCAAGCTCATGAAGCCCTGGTTTTAAATTAAAGACAGAAAAATCGGCATTGCTCTGGATCAAGGCAATGCCGGTTTTATTTTGTTTTTTGCTGTTTATTTGCCGGACATCATGGCTGCAATATCCTCTTCCACGGTACCAATGGGTTTAATGTTAAATTTTTCAACCAGAACATTGACCACGGTTGGGGAAAGAAAGGCTGGCAGGGTTGGCCCCAGACGGATGCCCTTGACCCCCAGGAACAGAAGGGCCAGGAGCACGGCCACGGCTTTCTGCTCATACCATGCAATGTCATAGGAGATGGGCAGATCGTTGATATCGTCTAGGCCAAAGACCTCTTTGAGTTTCAGGGCAATCACGGCCAGGGAATAAGAATCATTACACTGGCCAGCATCCAGTACCCGGGGAATGCCGCCGATGTCGCCCAAGGCAAGCTTGTTGTACCGGTACTCTTCATGACCATGGCAATCATCTCATCCACACTCAGATCCTTGGTGGTGGAGGCCAGGGCTTCCATGATAAAGATCATTGATCTCATCTTTTTGGCATCCCAGGATAGCTGCGTGGTCGGCATAGGCAGCTACCCCTTTCAGGCCAATGATCAGCAGCTCACGAAGGGATCGGACATCTTCATTTTCCGTGGCCAGCACTCCAACAGTTTTGGCTTTTTCCGCAAAATCCGATAGGTCACCGGTCCAGGTGGCGGCTTCCGGCAGTGCCTCTTCAAAGGCCTTATTGTTTTTCTCTTTGTAAGCAGCCAGAAACTTGGATTGGATTTGGTTTTTACGTGCAAATCCGTCAATGATCATGGCCTCAAATCTGGCATCGTCCCAATTGGCATTCGTAATGGTGGCAAACAGTCCCTGGGCCACAAAATCATCGTTGGACCGGTCAGGGGTTCCCAGTTCCTTAAGCTTTTCACCGTAGACCGAAATTCCTTTGAGTACAAAGATCAACATGTCCTGGAGGTTGGCAGTTTTTTCTGGTTTTCCACAAACACCTTTCACGGTGCAGCCAGTGTTCTTGGCGGTTTCCTGACATTGAAAACAAAACATGAGCATTTCCTTTTACCGGTAGTGGAATTGATACCTGTTCAGTTGACGTTAAAACCTGACGGTCCAAAATCAGTTTGGTTGATCGTTGAAAAAGAAAATAGCCTTATTTAAATCATCAGTCTTTGCGCTGGCGCAAACAAGGAATTTTTTTTAAGGCTGAAAATTTAAATATAAATAGCAGGCAAATTAAACACAAAAATTATTATCCGGCTTCTGCAAATTTTACCAGGGAATGGGGAATGGGGAATGGGGAATGGGGATTGGTGATTGATCTAATTTTTCAAATATGTTTGGAATTGTATCCATAGAGAGTTTCCCCCCCTTGGAGGGGGGGAGTGCTATGTATTGATTTCTTATGAAAGTTTGTTCAGATAGAAAGCATAGATTATCTTCAACACTATAATAAAGATATTCCTGGGCCACTTTTTTTACATAAAATCAGGGAGAAGTCTACACCCTAAATTATCTGAGATTACTCTCAGTCTGTTTTTAGCGCTGTACGTTGAACTACTCGGGCATGGTCACCGGACCCTGTTTCCGGGCTCCCGTTGCATTGGGGTATTCAGTGTGCTTGAACGCTTTTTTATTGTTCTTGATCAGCTCGTTGCTGTTGTCCATAAATTTGTTGTACATGCTCTTGCATTCATAGAACCCGTGCCACCATGCATAATCAGGCGCCATCATGGCAGTACCCATTCTTGCCCGGCGACCCGGATAGTGCCACAGTTCGTAGAACTCAAGCTCGGGGTCCTCATCAAAGTACCTGTCCGTTGTGATAAGCTCCTTTTCATAGAGGGTATCTAACATTTTCTTTGCAGGTGTATAGTAAACATCGTTGTATTCCTGAACTACATTGTCGAGCTTGGTGTAGTGGTCATCCACCCATTTGTTGCTGTGGCACTGGATACAGACAGTCTTCATCTTGTTACGCTCCCCCTCCCAGTTGTTGTTGGCCGGGAATGCGGCAAAATCTGCGGGACGAACGGTGAGGGGGGCCTGGAGTTCCCAGGAGAGTCTTTCCGTTGTATCGTGGGTTGTCATGACAGTTCCCGAGCCTGACATATGGCATGCGGCGCAGGTGGGGGCGCGGTAGTCGACACCAGGGGTCCAGGTTCCAGGGGCGGCATTAAAATTGAATTCATCGCCAAAGGAGTTATAGATGTCGCCATGCTTGGACTCGGTGTAGATCTCGATCTGGGGATGGTCCGGGCCCAGATGGCACTGACCGCAGGCTTCAGGCTTTCTGGCTTCCATAACTGAAAATCGATGACGGGTGTGGCAGCTGCTGCAGCTTCCCTTGCTTCCGTCCATGTTGACACGTCCAACACCCGTATTTGGCCATGTGTTGGGGTCGAGTTTTCCATCCTTCATTCCCAGAATGGTGCCGTGGCAGTAGTAGCAGCCGGAATTTCTTTCAATTTCGCTGTTCATGCCGGAATTCAGCCATGGATCAATCTTCCAGATGAGATCCAGGGTGTTGGCATGTTTGCTCAGGCTGTACTGCTTTGCCTCATCTGGATGGCAGCGGGAGCAGTCTTTGGGTGTCACGGCTGCAGCCACTGACGTCCGGTACGCTTTGGTTCCATATACCCCCCTGTCAGAACGTTCGTATTGTTTGTAATGTTCCTGACTCACGTCCGGGTCTCGTTTGTCTGCCTTGTGGCAGTCGTAGCAGGTGATATTGGCGCTGGCATGGCGGCTATGTGCCCAATCGGCAAACAATCCCGGATTTTCCTGCTTATGACACTGGATGCAGGCCATAGCTTCCTTGGACATGCTCCTCTCAATTCTGAACTCTTTCTCTTTCAGGAGATCTTCAGCAAAAGCGTTTCCTTCCGCAAGCCATAACATCGACAACATCATTATGCCGCAAGCAAACAATGCGAGCCGTACAGTTTGTTTCATAATTCGTATTCCTTTTTTTTCAGGATTATGTTTTTGTATCGATTTCCCTTTAATAGGTTTTATACTGATAAAGTTCTGCTCTGTTGTGTACAAGGTTTTCGTGGCATTCGGTGCACCTTTTTTCATATCCCGCCCTTGGATACAGGACCGACCTGTGGGCCAGCATGCCTCCCCTCCGATTGGAGATATAAAGAAGATTCTGATGACAGCTCAGGCAATTGCTGTTATCTATGCTGAGGGATGCGGCTTTCCTGGTTTCAAGGCGGTCATACTCACTGCCAAGGAAATGCCCTACAACATCCTTAAGCCCATGGTAGGTTTTGCCATAGAGAAACTTGATGGTTTTCTCGGGCGGCGGAAGATGGCAATCCATGCAGACGGCAACCACCCCTCGTCTGTTGTTTGCATGGCTGGAAGTTTTCCACTCGTGATACGCTGGTTGAATTTCGTGGCAGCTGGAGCAAAATTCAGGGGTTGAGGTCTTGAGCATGGCAAAATTTGTCATGATGAAAACGGGAAATGCAATAACAAAACCCGCAGTGACAAGCAAAATTCCCCTAAGATATTTTTTCATATGCCATGCCCATTTCTTTTTTTGGCAAACGTTATAATCAATATTACAGTTTGATCTTCCTATGATAAGTAGATTTGGTAGCATAAAACCATCAGACAATCAATTTTATAATATCATCCAAATTCACCGTCTGTTTCTTTATACATCCGTCCAAAAGTAATTCGGGGCGATTTTTTTATTTAATACATATCTGAAGATAATCACGAAATCATTGACTTAGATCAAGTAATTTTATTTCCAAATTTGATATTAAAGCAACATAACAATAATTTTTGGCTCATCATGGATTAGTGTGAAAATTCGTATCCGCTGATGCGTAAACACTGAGAGTTGCGCACGTCAATCATATTCCAATCACACGAATCCGCAAAGACCCAGAATTTTTACGGGAAAAATATAAATTAATTTAAATGTAGTAAACGAGGCAGTCGAACATTTTTTAAATGAGCATCTTTAAAAAAAGCATTTCAAAAGTTGTGAATAATATTACCCTAAAACTTCGGAGATCACCAATGAAAGTATTAAAACTTACCGACACAAATGAATTTAAGCCGGGAGCAATGAACCGGTTCTTTTTGGTTCAAACTTCAGAGTTTTTTAAAATCATCAATTTTAATCTTGATGCCGGAGTTATTTTTCCTGTGCATTCTCATGATTTGGATGGGGAATTGTCCATCCAGGTGCTTGAAGGGAACGGCTGGTTTTTAGGAAAAAATGATACCAAAATTTCAGCGAGCACTGGGGATATTTTGGTATCCGAGATACGAGAACCACATGGTGTTATGGCTGACACCAAAATGCGTATCATCGTCACAATTGCCCCGCCAATTTGATGGTTGAAACCACCGTATCAATTCTTGATCTGGCCAACACCCTGGACCGATTTAAGATCAACCGGGTTCCTGTTGTTGATCAAAACAAAAAACTGGCAGGTATCATTGCCAGATCCGATCTTGTTCAAGCCATGTGCTGATGATACGGCAAAAGGAGACATACATTACACTGCATCCGCCCGGCGGGGCCACCGCATTGATCGCTGTGATCGGCAGTGACAAAATTCATGCCCTGGGCTTCTGGTATATGGTGATTCCCGTGGCACTCGGTGTCATCCTTATGTTAATCGTGGCCCTGATGGTGAATAATATGGCGAAAAACCGCAGGTATCCAGAGTTCTGGCGTTAAAACAACTGCTTTGTGCCGGGCATGCGCCAGCCATTATATCCGGGAAAGGGGTGAGTGGCTTACAAGGTGTTCTGCCAGTACGGGAACCTCGGAAGAGACCTTGGAATCCAGACGTTTCAACCAGCGTCTGGGTAATCCCCGGATCCCGTAAAGTGCGCCGGCAAGCATACCGGCCAGAGCCCCGGTGGTGTCTGCGTCTCCCCCCTGGTTCACTGTATTCACAAGGCACTCCTCAAAGGTAGATGTGGAAAATAGAAAATGAAATACGGTCTGCACGGTGTCCACAACATAGGCAGAGCTGTTTTTGGGATAAGGATGGTAGCGGAACTTTGGGTGTGCAATAACGAATTCGTCGGCGAGGGTACGAAGCTGATTGAGTGAGGCCCCCATAACGGCATGGTGAACCAGACGTCCGAAAAATATACATGCCGCATCGGACAGCGGATTGTTGTGGGTAAGGTGTGCCTGCTCCACTGCATAGCGATTAAGACGCTCTTCATCTCCCAGGCTGTAAAGGGCAACGGGTACCATGCGCATCAGAGCTCCGTTGCCTGCATCCCATTGGCTTGGCGGGACTTCAAGACGGTGATGAACAATGTAGTTTTTGATTCCCCTGGAGCAGGTGGATCCGATGTCAACCGGTCGGCTTTTCATCCAATTGGCAAAGCCTTCCGCAATGGCAGATAAATCCCATCCTCCGGAATTTTGAATGGCCCGTCCCATCCAGATGGACATCTCAGTGTCATCGGTTACTTGGCCGGGCTTGAGATAGAGCCAGCCTTTCCCGATAATCTGATTGTGTACCCCGAATTTAACTTTAATTTCCCGGGGGGTCATGAATTCTGTGGTGGCTCCCAGGGCATCTCCCAGTGCAACCCCCATGAATGCTGCCTTGGCCTTGTCCACAACTTCATTCCAGTCAGGTGCTTGAACCTTTCTCATTGAAATTACCGTCCTTTTCCCACACTGCAGATAAAAATCGAATCTTACACCAACCGTCTGGTGATATCATAGATCCCCCCGATGACCAGAACCTCCTCTTCTCCCCTTAGAATGCCTGCGTGGAGAAAAGAACCATCAAAAAAAATTTTTGAGACAGGCACCTTTGCTTCGAAAACAAAGGTGCCAAACTCCCATGCCCGTTCAAAATCATGGGTAAATGAATTCAGACTATTGAGTCGGACCACGGCGTTTCGGTCATCCTTTTGGATCAGGATTTCATGTTCGTTAAAATTGTAAATCCCCCTGAACAGCGTGATGTGGGTAAGCTCGGGATCTCGACGTTCCATCTCGTATTGTACAAATTCATAGAGGAGATCCAATTGTGAAAATATGGCATTGGTCCGGGCGGCACCTCCCATGCGGTCTGTCAGGTACGCAAGGTATTTATTACTCTCTTTTCCCTGGATATGACCGCGATGATAGGTGGGTTGCAGCCCCATTCTGCTCTCCACCCATCCCTTTATCACAGCGCCTTCAACGGAACTGGCATTGAACAGCCATCCTCTGAGAAATCGGAGATAACTGTGTTTCAGACTGACCTGATCATCGGGCGTACCTGCTTTACGCCATTGGTGAAGATGAAAGGCAACCTCCATGTAATCCTGAAATATTCTGGCCCTTTCCTCCCAGGTGGACCGTTGGTCCAGCTGGTTGAAAAAATGAGAGTGGGTGGTTCGAACGCCTTGAATACGCAAGCGTTGCGGGTTGTCATTGAAGGCTCTGGAACCAAGAATCCACGGCGGCACATTGCATAGACTGAATTGACAATGGGGAATCTCTTCTTTTTTTTCAGACCCCTGGGGCGCTGTTTTTTCTGCCTTGGGTTGTCCCTTCAAACCGCCGGGGTCCGTGGTCTTTCGCGCTGTATTTTTCTCCTTTTGAGCTTTGATGCCGCCTCCATTGTGTTTCATTATTATCTTGTTGAAATGATAAGCAAAAAACGGACCACTTATTAATTGCTGATGGACAAAATGCATCTCTCCCAGTTTCCATATCCCGGGGGCGCATTGTTATTTTTTCGTTGTTTTTTCGGTATGATATCTTAAGCGTTTGATTTGTAAAGATATAATTCTTGGATCAATTCAGCACCAACTTAATGAAATCAATGTTTTTTATAAGAGTGCCAGAAAAAGGAGAATGTGCCTATCCCGGAATTGGTTTCAATTTTAGCTCTGGCTCCCGGATGCCGGACAACAATTTTTAAATTGTAAGCCAAAATTGAAATTAGTTGTATGTATTAGTTCAAAATTGTATATTTTTGTGTATGAGCTGTTTTTTTTGTGATGTGCATAATGAAATTATTGATCTTAAATATCAATGTGTTGGGCTGTTGTTTTGAACTGTATGGCCGAGTGGCATCCTGTGTGCAGATCAAAGAGATGTTAAAAGGGGCCGCAATGTTGGCATGATCATTATTGTTTACTGGTCTGTTTTTTTATTTGACCTATTTGGGGGAGGGGTCAGGCTAACTCTGTTTTGGTAACATTATCTAAGGACGTGCACGCTTAAAGTAAGGGAGGATAAGACAATGCCGGTACATGATGCAAGAAGATTTATTAACTCAATTCCGAAGAATCCTGGGCTCAGGGATATGCTGAATCGGTGTAAAAGTTGCGACGAAATTCAAACGCTTCTTGGGAAGAATGGGTTTAAATTCAATTCTGATGAGTTTGTTGAAGCATGGAACAGTGAAGTGGTCAACTCCCAGACCAAGGAATGCCACGATGAGTTCAATGACCTGCGAATGTGGTGGGAACTGCTGAACCGTTTTTGAACGGCTGTTTTAATTTGCCGATCCGATTTTTTGTATTATGATGTGTCAATAATGGGTACTGGTCCCGCATTGATCAAAATGATGACAGCACCTTTTATAAAAAAAAAGTAGGTAGGCCTAATATTATTTCAAGCTTTGTTGTGGGCGTATCCGGGTCCCAAATCCCGGTCTGCCCGTGGCGGGGTTATATGAAAAGGCAGCCTCCAAGGCAACCTCAGCAGAGCCGCCCCCCCGATGGGCAATAGGAACCGGACAATTGAGCTGTCTACAGTTCCGGTCCGGGCCCATTGCCCGTCGGGGGGGCGGCGGTATAATACCATTTTCTATCTTCGTTGTGCCCGACAGGGCATGGGGGTTATACAGAAATCCCGAAAGAATTTGAGTTGTTTATGATGGTTACAATTAGCGCTGTACAGCAAGTCATTTTTTCGTTATGCTGAGAACAGAAAGGGGTATAATGGCATGCAAAGCATAAAACAACAGACATTTTGTGGTCGAAATTTTACCGACGAAGACATTTCACTGGTTCGGGATATAGTTGGTGCCTGTGGTGGCATCAGCCGACGTGAATTGGCGCATACGGTATGTGAATTGCTGGAATGGAAACGTCCCAGCGGGAGGCTGAAAGCCCGGGAATGCATTGATTTTTTAGAACTTCTTGACACCGAAGGGGTGCTGAAGCTTCCTGAGAAGAAAAAGCAAAAGCCAAGAGAATCTAATAAGATTGTTCCTGAAACACCATACAGGCCGCCCAGTGTTCTCAGCGGCAGTGCAGAAGAATTTGTTCCCCTTGAAGTACAATGTGTCCGGGATCGGGAACAGAGAGATCTGTTCAAGGAGCTTCTGGGTAAACATCACTATCTGGGATATGCCATGCCCTTTGGGGCACGGCTGCAGTATCTGGTCTATGTAAACCGGCCGCATCGTGAAGTGGTTGGCTGTGTTCAGTTTTCAAGCCCGGCCTGGCGTATGCGTGCCCGGGATGAATGGATCGGTTGGACAGAGGAGAGGCGTAAAGTAGCGTTACAACATGTGGTGAACAACAGCCGATTTCTGGTACTGGTACCCATCAAAAATTTAGCCAGTATGATGCTTGCCTGTACCCTGCGGGAACTGAAAGGTGACTGGAAGCGGCAATATGGCCTTGAGCCGCTTTTGATGGAAACACTGGTGGACCGCCAACGGTTTCACGGCGGTTGTTATCGCGCTTCCAACTGGATTGAGCTGGGGGAGACAACCGGTCGTGGACGAATGGATAAAACAAACACACCCAGTAAAGCTCTTGCAAAGACCATATTTGTATATCCGTTGGTTAAAAATGCCGTACACCTGCTTAAAGAGGGGGATTTGTCGGCATGAACAACAGCGTTGGCCCTTTCTGCAAAGGTGGATTACTGAGGTAAATAATGATAATGATGCATAGGTACTTATGGTTTAGTGTTGTCTTGTTTTTCATCTGCCTTATCTCACCGGGCTGATATCGGATTTTTTATATGAAAGTCTCACCAATATGCTGGAATTAAAGGACTTTCGTTTTTCGTTGTGGCAGGTTTTTCTGCCATGTATGTTATATGAAAAGGCAGCCTCCAAGGCAACCTCAGCAGAGCCGCCCCCCCGATGGGCAATAGGAACCGGACAATTGAGCTGTCTACAGTTCCGGTCCGGGCCCATTGCCCGTCGGGGGGGCGGCGGTATATAGTACTCCGTCCCAATAGTTCTGCTCAGTATATTGGCCATTAAAACTCCGGAATTAAAGCATTTTAAAAGAACCTATTAAAATTGAAAATTTAAAGTAATTTCAATAGCATATTATTTTCAATAAGGTTCATTACTATTTGCAGTCTGTGCGTAAGATAGACAGCCAGAAAACATGTCAAAACTTCTGGGACGGAGTAATAGTCATCCAACTTTGATTTTGTTTGGACCAATTCTTGCTATTAGTATTTTATCTAAAAAAAATTCTCCAACTTTGATTTTTTTTTAGAATAATATTCGAAAATTACAAGCTTTTTAGTCTTAAGCAAAAAGCATACCCTAAAAAACCAAAGTTGGAGCACTATATTTGAATTTACAGGATAGGGAATTTTTACGGTGACACCATTCCCCAGCCTTCCAATGACAAGCGCATTGTCTGCATCAAGCAGCCCGTGGGTGTGGTGGCCTGCATCACCCCCTGGAATTTCCCCAGTGCTATGCTCACACGAAAGATTGCCCCGGCCCTGGCCGCCGGTTGCACCGTGGTGTGCAAGCCCGCCACCAGCACGCCTTTGTCGGCTTTTGCCCTGGCCCTGGCGGAGCTGGCCCACCGTGCCGGCATCCCAGCCGGCTTGAATATGGCATTGTGGGCATTAACGAGGGCATTATCTCCAATGAAGCCGCGCCGTTTGGTGGTATAAAGTCGTCGGGTATCGGCCGCGAAGGGTCCAAATACGGCATGGATGACTACCTTGAAATTAAATACCTCTGCATGGGGGTATTGATCATTAGACATGTTGAGCCGGTTCAAATTCTGGAAGGAGGATGAATGAGACAAATAATGAGAATAATTCCCAGATACTTATGGTTTCCGATTGTCTTATCTTTCATCTGGTTGTGCACACCTTCTGTGGGCATCCGGGCCAACCCGTCGGATAATATATTACGGTTCGGGTACCATGTCAGCCAAATGGGAAGTTTTGATCCCCAGTTGGCCACGGCATCCCAGGACCGGATCGTGGCGGACCTTATGTTTAACGGTCTTTTGAGGTACGTGCCGGGACAGGCCCGGAAAATTGAGCCGGACCTGGCAAAGCAGATGCCGACATTCCATATTGACAGTGGAAAACAGGTGTGCCGTATTTTCCTGAAAGAGGGGGTCATGTTCCATGCTGGTCCGGGTATTCCGTCCCATGAGATGACTGCCGATGATGTTGTCTATTCCCTAAATAGATCAGCCGAAATGAAGCAGTCTGCCTATGCCGGCAACTATGCAGGCATGACAGTGAGAAAAACCGGACGATACGCCGTTGAAATTACCATAGACCCTCCCTTGTCCACGCTTTTATTCCTTCCGAAACTGACGGATTACGGCGGAGGATTCATTGTCAGCAAAAAAGCGGTAACAGCCATGGGATGTGACGAGTTCTGTAGACACCCCGTGGGGACAGGCCCCTTTGCTTTCAAACAATACCTTCCCGGCAAAAAAGTCGAACTAACGGCCCATAAAAATTATTTCAGGGGCACTCCGAAACTTGGCGGAATAGAGTTGCACCTGATGCCCGAGCTGAAAGAGCGGGAGGTGGCCTTTCGTAACGGGGGCGTGGATATCATCGTGGGTTCCGGGGATAAAGGATGGGTTGAGTCAATGGAAACCCTGCCAAATATAAAAATAGATACCCACGGCGTCGGCGAAGTGAATATCATTTACTTTAACACCAGGATAAAACCCATGGATGACGTCCGGGTCCGCAGGGCCATTGCATATGCCTTGAATCGAGAGGCCTTCCTCCAAGGAACCACTTCACGCATTTCAGGTCCTGTCTTTTCCCCGGTACCGGGCTTGTTCATGCCGGGCGGACTGTCGGAATCGGAAATTTGTGATCTGGGCCTGGATTATGCCCAGAATCTGGAAAAGGCGAAGGAACTTCTTGCCCAGGCAGGGTATCCGAAAGGATTCACCCTGGACCTGGTAACTTCTGAAAAACGTCTGTTTCAAGTCAATTATCTGATCCTGAAACAACAGCTGGCACGGGTTGGTATCAACTGCCGGATTAAGGTGGTGTCTCATCGGGATATGCACAAAAGTATCAGGGATTGGAGGCATCCCAAACCTATCGTGATCTACGCTGCATGGCGGCCCAATGCAGATGCATACCTGTCCCAATTTTTTCATTCAGATTTCATTCCGACTGCGGGGGAAAAAACGGGCACCAATTTTTCCTATTACAATAAAATCGACAAATTGATTGAGGACGCTCGGTTTGAAATCAATTCGGAACGACAGGTTCATCTTTGGAGTCAGGCTCAGATCAAAATTCTCAATGATATGGCGGCTCTGCCGTTAATGTATACACTTCAACATTATGTCAGAAAAGCGTGGTTGGATTACGGACATCCCCTTGAATCAAGCATGGCGCTATATCCTCAATTTACGGAGAATACCTGTTTTACAACACTTTCATCTCACCGAGTTGATATCGGCACTGGTTCAGTTGAATATTTAGAAAAAAATAATTAAATCAAGATGGTTATGAGTATTGAATGCTGAAAAGTTCATTTAGAGAAAGCCCTCGTTCAATTATCCCTATACCGACCGCCGGAACTTCTTTGGTTGTAATAGTGAACTCTGAAAAAAATTATGAATCACCCAATAAACGTTTGAAATACGTAGAAGACCAGTTTCTGATTTGGCATATGTGTTATAGTTCCGGTCATATGACTTGATATTTGTGACAAATTGGTGTACTATAATCGCGCTCGAAGTTTATCCAAAACGGATAAGCACTACAAGTGCTAACCTATGTATTTAGCTTAATAATCAGGTGGTTGGTATCTATACCTATGACAAAATGAGCATGAATTTTACCAGCCTCAAATTGCCAATGCCTTGAAAAATGAGAATGCATCATCAATACGTATGTCATTTTTTAAAAAGAATAAACCATCAAAACACATTAAAATAACAAATTATTTTAATATTTTAAGCCAAGTCAATACTTGTGGGCTTATCCAAAAGATACTTCGAAAGCGATTATGCCACATGATTTTGTCACAAGTATCAAGTCATGTGACCGGCACTATAGTTTTCCTTCTATAGTGAGAGTGAACACAATAATCTATGGGTATCGCATTCAATATAGTCAAAATAGATTAGGGTTATACTCTTAACCTGTTGAAATATAAACAACGCACTTTTTGATTACATTGAGAAACAATCTTCCTTTTTCCGTGTCCATAAAATCAATGCTGAAAATTTTAACACCATTATATCAATCTGTTATGGGATTTCACACAATAAGTTGACCGCATTCTCATTGATTATTTTGTCAGAAATCAGGCCTTTTATATTACCCTGAATCAGTGGCATAAAGTTTGCTTTATAGCGATCAAGGGTTTTGTCAGATTAAATGCGTATAGACATAACGTCACAAATATCTTTATGCATGATATATGTATCTTATTTTTTTAAAATCATCAATAAAGTCCCAAAGATTCTGGATTGACAGCCATAAAATAGGAACAGCTCAACACGCAGTGATTATCACCGTATTTTTTGTTCTTTGAAATTTTATTCAGTAAAGGAGTTCAGGTTAAATAATTTGCCCAGTTTCAGAAAGCTATATCCCTTGTAGATAGGGGCTTTTCGTTTGAAAAGGGTCATTTTATTCTTATGAACTTCCTACGCCTATCCAGGAGTGCAACTCAAACGTTGCAATACTTTTTCAGCTAATTCTGCAAAAGGGTTAATTCGGCCAAATGAAATGAACCAACGTCTTCCAGTTTTAATCATACGACCGGCCATGTATATCAAATCTTGCATGATAGTTCGTAGCCTTCTACGAAAAACTTTTTTATGACGGTTTGCCGGAAGTATGCATCCAACCTGCTCTTCAATGCTTATTTGTCCGATGACCCTGAGAATATTGTATGCTAAAAGAGCAAGATGCAGTACCAGGCTATTGCTGGCAAAATAGCAACTGGGGAACCTTTCCAGTCCCAAATCGCTTTTAATCTCCGAATGAAACTGTTCACTTGTTCCATGATCGTGATAAAAATTAATGACTTCCTGGGGGGCCAATTGTGATAAGGTGCACCAATATGTTTCGACTTCGATTTTTGGAAAAAGCAAGACCTGACCTTTTTCTTGATATCGTTCCGTCACTTTGAAAATAATCGTTCCCAGGAAAGCAGGGTTTTTAGCAATGTTAAAAACCCTGGTCGTAGCGTTCAGTGACAGCCCTTCAGTCCTGGCATCTAAAACCTTACAAATTGTACTGATAGGTGTTTTAATTTTTTCCAGGAAAGTGTTTTTTGTTTCTGAAAGTGACGTACGACATGTCCTACAAAAACACCGTTTAAAATAGTGTTGTATTTATAATCAAATCTGATATTTTCAGAAAAACATTTAGGGCATTTGCATGAGTGCAGTGACATAATATACTTCTTTTTTATGTATTATATTGTTAGGGGTAGATTATCCGACATTGTTTAGTTGCGGTTGCTCAGGTTTTTATGAATATTTTTAATTAGATAGAGTGCCTACTCAACTGAACCAGTGCCCAAGTAAGCTCTTAGAAGAGTTCCCGCTGATCAAAAAGAGATATTGGGGAAGATATTTCTGGGCGCGTGGCTATTTCTGTGCCACCTCTGGTCAGGTAACTGATGAGATGATAAAGAATTATTTTGAGCATCATTTCGAACCAAATAAGAATGATAATTTCAAAATGGAACTCTAAACGGGTCTTTATGGCCCGTATCCGTGCTTTCAGCACTTGCTTTAAAGCCCACCGACTTTTAGTCGGTGGTTGTTTAGTTTGAAGATAATCAGGAAATATAATGAGCTATTCCGCATCCCGTTTGTTAGCTTTAACGAAAAATTGGATATTGTGAGGGCATACATGTCAAACAATGATGTGGAAATTAAAAAAATTTTCATAGCTGAACCTGATTGCCAAATAGTGGATGTTATTTTTATACATGGTCTTGGTGGTGATTGGAAAAACACATGGCATCCTAAAAATGATGAAGAAAGATTCTGGCCATTATGGCTGGCTGAGGATATCACTCAAATAGGTGTTTATTCTGTTGATTACCCTGCAAATTCTACAAAATGGACCATTAATGGATCAGGCATGGATCTCAGCCAAAGGGCAACCAATATCCTTGAGTATTTGTCTAACATGGGCTACGGGAAAAAACCGGTTATCTTCATTTGCCATAGCCTTGGAGGGTTACTGATAAAGAAGATCCTGGAAAAAGCCAGCACGTTAAATAATCAAAAATGGAGTCCTATACTAAACAATACAAAAGGTATATTATTCATAGCAACGCCTCATTCGGGATCATCTCTTGCCAGCCTTTCCAAAGCCATAAAAATTTATCGTCCATCCAAAATAACTCAGGATTTAAAAGCTGACTGTAGAATCTTACGGGATCTTGCTTTGTGGTTCAAAAGCCAAAGTGAAACACTCAATATCCATGTTGAATCTTTATATGAGACAGAACCATTAAAAAGATTTTTAGGCAAATCATTCTTTGTTGTTCCGGAAGAGAGAGCTGATCCCAATTATAAAAAGTGTGTACCTATCGCCTGCGATGGAAACCATTTTACAATTTGCAAACCGAAGAACAAAACAGTCCCTGTGTATCTAATAGCCTTAAATTTTATTAAAATTATACTGGATGACATTTTAGCGACTGAAGTGGACAATCAACGTCGAACACAGTTCCTTATTCCGTTTATGCAAAATTCTTTTTTAAAGGATTCTAAGCGCTGGACAAATAGAATCAGGGAAAAATTTTCAACAGGAGATAAAGTTACCATTTGCCGGGTAGCTGTCGTTGGCCATGGCGGAATTGGCAAATCAGCCATGGCCATTGAATATGCTTACAGATTCGCAGACGACTATCCGGGCGGCGTCTTTTGGTTGAATATGGAAAACGGGCTTATGGGGGCTGCAGTCATTTTCTTGAGAATGGCAAAAAACAAAGGCTTGATTCACAATGATTGGGAAGAGGAAAATGAGCAGTTTCAGGTTAAGTTATTGATATCCCAGCTTCAAAAAAGGGGGCTTAAACTGATCATTTTGGATAACCTTGAAACTGACAAAGTACCTATTGAATTTACCGATATTAAAGACTCTCACCAACTGATAACGACACGCAACCAGGCTATGGCTATTCAGCAAGTAAGTATAAAATTGCCAGGCCCGGATATGGCAATGGATATCTTTATCGGCTATGCCAATCAAAACCGAATCAAGATGAATGAAGAAGACTTGGGATATGTAGATAATATTTGTAAAAAGGTGGAATATTTGCCTTTGGCTCTGGAAATATTAGGCAGCCTTTCTCGTGGATATCCGTTAAAAAGAATGGTTGAAGAACTCCCGAAAAATTTGATCAAAAAAGAGCGGGAAACCTGCAACAAAGAGTGCACAAGCGTTCTTGCTTCCCTTAACTTGGCCGATCAAAAATTCACACAACCACGTACAAGAGATATTATTTGTACTATTGCGTATCTTGATCCAGATACCATTGTTCCTGGTTTGCTGGCGGAAGTATTGGAGATTTCAGAGGATAAAATGTATACCATTCTTGCCAATCTTACAGATCTATCTATTCTGAAAAAAACAACAAACGGGTATGGAATTCATCGTCTCATCCAACAAGCATGTTTTTTTTTAGATGAAAAGATTGAATGGGGAGAAACTGTACTAAATTATATTAACCAGAAAATAAATGAGATTAATAAAACAGGTGATTATCTCAGTGGGTATAAGTTCATCCCTCATATACTGCACATTGCCCAACAGGCAACGGAAAAGCAACCAGAAGATGAATTTCCAAATGCTCAGGATATATTAAATTGGAGTTTATACCTTCAAAAGGCGAGTAAATATAATTCTGCGGAACCAAACGTAAAAATTTGTTTAGAGCGTATTAAAAATGCAAAGGGTGCAGAGCATCCCGATGTAGCCACCGCGTTAAACAACTTGGCTGGGCTATATAAATCTCAGGGCAAATATAAACAGGCTGAGCCTCTTTTCACAGAGGCTCTGAAAATAAGAGAAACCGTCCTGGGTCCAGATCATTCAGATGTAGCCACCACGTTGAACAACTTGGCCGAGTTATATCAATCACAGGGCAAATATGAACAAACTGAACCTCTTTACACAGAGGCTCTGAAAATAAGAGAAACCGTCCTGGGTGAAAAACATCCCGACGTAGCAACTACGCTGAATAACCTGGCTGAGCTATATCAATCACAAGGCAAATATAAACAAGCTGGGCCTCTTTACACAAGGGCTCTGGAAATAAGAGAAACCGTCCTGGGTGAAAAACATCCCGATGTAGCCACCACGTTGAATAACCTGGCTGAACTATATAAATCACAGGGCAAATATAAACAAGCTGAGCCTTTTTACATAAAGGCTCTGGAAATAAGAGAAACCGTCCTGGGTGAAAAACATCCCGATGTAGCCACCACGTTGAATAACCTGGCTGAACTATATAAATCACAGGGCAAATATAAACAAGCTGAGCCTTTTTACATAAAGGCTCTGGAAATAAGAGAAACCGTCTTGGGTGAAAATCATCCAAAGGTAGCCTCCGCGCTGAACAACCTGGCTGTGCTATATAAATCACAGGGCAAATATAAACAAGCTGGGCCTCTTTACACAAGGGCTCTGGAAATAAGAGAAACCGTCCTGGGTGAAAAACATCCCGATGTAGCTGTCACGCTGAACAACCTGGCTGGGCTATATAAATCTCAGGGTAAATATGAACAAGTTGAGCCTCTTTTTATGAGGGATTTAAAAATAACAAAAGCCGTCCTAGGTGAAAAACATCCCGATGTAGCTGCCACGCTGAACAATCTGGCTGGGCTATATAAATTACAGGGCAAATATGAACAAGCTGAGCCTCTTTACACAAGGGCTCTAAAAATAATAGAAACCGCCTTGGGGCTGGATCATCCCAATGTTGCCACCACGCTGAACAACTTGGCTGGGCTATATCAATCACAGGGGAAAAATATATTATCTGAGTCTCGTTACAAAAGGGCTCTTAAAATAAGAGAAGCAGTCCTGGGGCAGGATCATCCCAATGTAGCTACCACACTGAACAACCTGGCTGGGCTATATCAATCACAGGGCAAAAAGATACTATCTGAGTCTCATTACACAAGGGCTCTGGAAATAAGAGAAACCGTCTTGGGCCCAGATCATCCCGATGTAGCTGCTACGCTGAACAACCTGGCTGGACTATATACATCTCAGGGCAAATATGAACTGGCTGAGCCTTTTTACACAAGGGCTCTAAAAATAAGAGAAACCATCCTGGGTCCAGATCATCCCGATGTAGCTGCTACGCTGAATAACCTGGCTGGGCTGTATACATCACAGGGCAAATATAAACAAGCCGAGCCTCTTTACACAAGGACTCTGGCAATAAGAGAAATCGTCCTGGGACAAGATCATCCCGATATAGCAACCACGCTGAATAACCTGGCTGGGCTATATAAATTACAGGGGAAATATGAACAAGCTGAACCTCTTTACATAAGGGCTCAAAAAATAATAGAAACCGCCTTGGGGCCGGATCATCCCAATGTAGCCGCCACGCTGAACAACTTGGCTGGGCTATATCAATCACAGGGCAAGTATAAACAAGCTGAGCCCCTTTACACAAGGGCTTTGGAAATAGCAAAAGTCGTCCTGGAGCAGGATCATCCCGATGTAGCCGCCACGCTGAATAACCTAGCTGGGCTATATAAATTTCAGGGCAAATATGAACTGGCTGAGCCTCTTTACACAAAGGCTTTGAAAATAAGACAAGCCGTTCTGGGACAAAATCATCCCGATATAGCAACCACGCTGAATAACCTGGCTGAGTTATATCAATCACAGGGCAAAAATATACTAGCTGACTCTCATTACACAAGGGCTCTGGAAATAAGAGAAACCGTTCTGGGTGCAGATCATCCCGATGTAGCAACCACGTTGAACAACCTGGCTGGGCTATATAAATCTCAGGGCAAATATGAACAAGCTGAGCATCTTTACACAAGGACTCTGGAAATAAGAGAAACCGTCCTGAGACAAGATCATCCCGATATAGCCGCCACGTTGAACAACTTGGCTGGGCTATATAAATTTCAGGGGAGATATGAACAAGCTGAACCTCTTTACACAAGGGCCCTGAAAATAAAGCAAGCCGTTTTGGGGCAAAATCATCCCGATGTGGCTGCCACGCTGGACAACCTGGCTGGGCTATATAAATTTCAGGGGAAATATGAACAAGCTGAGCCCCTTTACACAAGGGCTCTGATAATAATAGAAACCGTCCTGGGTCCTGATCATCCCAATGTAGCCTCCACCCTGAACAACTTGGCAGGTCTATATGAATTCCAGGGGAAATATGAACAAGCTGAGCCTCTTTACACAAGGGCTCTGAAAATAATAGAAACTGTCCTGGGACCGGATCATCCCAATGTGGCCTCCACTCTGAACAACTTGGCAGGGTTATATGAATCCCAAGGTAAATATGAGCAAGCTGAACCTCTTTACACAAAGGCTTTGAAAATAAGAAAAACCGTCCTGGGGCTGGATCATCCCGATATAGCCACCACTCTAAACAACCTGGCAGGGCTATATGAATCCCAGGGGAAATATGAACAAGCTAAGCCTCTCTACACAAGGGCTCTGAAAATAAGAAAAACTGTCCTGGGGCCGGATCATCCCTATGTAGCCACCACGCTGGACAACCTGGCAGGGCTATATGAATCTCAGGGGAAATATGAACAAGCTGAGCCTCTTTACACAAGGGCTCTGAAAATAAGAAAAACCGTCCTGGGGCCGGATCATCCCTATGTAGCCACTACGCTGGACAACCTGGCAGGGCTATATGAATCCCAGGGGGAATATGAACAAGCTGAGCCTCTTTACACAAGGGCTCTAAAAATAATTGAAACCGCCTTGGGGCCGGATCATCCCCATGTAACCACCACCCTGAACAACCTGGCTGTGCTATATGAACTCCAGGGGAAATATGAACAAGCTGAGCCTCTTTACGCAAGGGCTCTGAAAATAATAGAAACCGTCTTGAGGCCAGATCATCCCAATACTAAAATAGTAAGAAGGAACTTAAAACGTTTAATTGAAAAAGGAAAAACTGACATTGACTATTGAAGAATTGGAATGGTGCGAGCCCAGTACCTCATTCGCGCGGTTAACCCTGATGGTGATGCACTTCGACTTTGAGGATCGTCATTGTTTTCGGTATGTCTTCTGTCCCACCGGGCAGGCCTGAGTGCAGATTCCGCAATTGTGGCCACCGTGGAAATTAAGAAAATGGGTTTTTTTGTAGTGGTCACATGCCCAGGCATCTAATATAACGTCCCTTTTTACACCAGGATGCCAGCTGCCTCCTTTCAGTGCTTGTGCAGGGCAGGATTCAATGCATTGGGTGCACTTGCCGCACAGACTTTTTTCCGTGGGCTGGTTCGGTGTAAGTGGGGCGTTGGTGAGTACGGTTCCCAGGCGTATCCAGGGACCCCAGGCTTTGGTCAATAACTGGCAGTTTTTTCCCACCCAGCCCAGTCCGGCTCTGGTGGCCGCGGTTTTGTGCTGGAAATCACCACGAATATTCACTGGATCGCTGCGGATGGAAGAGGGGAGTGCCCATGCCTGGTGTCCGTTTCGTTCCAAAGTGCGTACCACCTCGTGGGCCAGTGCGTCTATGCGTAGATTTACCTGATCATAAAGTACCGAATAGGCATCGGTGGGTCCTTGGGTAAGTTGGTTCATGACCCAGGGCTCCATTTGAAAAATAAACGAAATACCTCGGTGAAACTTGGCCAGATTTCCGCTTGGAAGGCCTTTCAGGTCGGCAAAGCCATAAAGTGTGCAGCCGTGGGAAGCGGTGATTTTTGCTATTTCCGCTTCAATGTTATTCATTTTGTCAAGCATACCAATTATACCTCCTTTCATTCAAGGGTTAAGGAAGTCAGCTTTGATTTACCGTTTTAAAAATCAAGACGTTGACAATTTCGGGGTTGATCATAAGATGGGCCACTATGCTGGAGATGGATTTCTAATCATTACAAACGACCGAAATAACAGAATTTATTTTTCACTGTTAAAATTTCACCACAAGGTGGCCGACCTTATGATCAAGCCCACAATTTCCAAAGGACTGAGGTTTAATAACGCCTGAAACTACTCTGGTTGATATCTGCAGTCAAGCAGTTCAAACGGAATTCCGGTCCGCCCGTGGCGGTTTTATCGATTTCCATTGTGAAATGAACCTTGACGCGGAATCGCATTAAGTTTATACACGTAAAAATGTTAATTTTAATCAAAAGATGATGGCCGCCGCAAAATGAGGCCGGGGCTCATGCAATAGAACTCATCAATTCTGTTAGCTGAGGTCGTCATTACTTGTAGGGTGAGCCCTTGTGCTGACATCCTCTCCTGCAAATCCTCTGAAAAACAATAATATAAACAATAATATAAGGATAAACATGCTGAACACAGAATTCCTACTAACATCACTGGTTGTTGTTCTGATTCCGGGAACAGGTGTGATTTATACGGTATCAAACGGACTTTTTCTCGGTTGGCGGGCAAGCATTGCAGCGGCCTTTGGCTGTACGGCAGGAATTATTCCACATCTATCAGCAAGCATTCTGGGTTTGTCTGCAATTCTTCACATGAGCGCCCTTGCTTTCCAGGGAATCAAATTTGCAGGTGCCTGCTATTTACTCTACCTTGCCAGGTCCATGTGGCGTGAAACCGGTTCGTTAAACTTCAATTCGCCTTCCATGGGAAATGGCTTATGGCACATCTTCGTGAGAGGGTTTCTGATCAACATTCTCAATCCCAAATTGTCCATTTTCTTTTTGGCGTTCCTGCCGTTTTTTATTTCACCGGATGCCTCATCGCCAACGGTTCAGATGCTCATCCTCAGTGTTGTTTTTATGGCGATGACGTTGGTAATTTTTATCCTCTATGGGCTTTCGGCCAATGTAGTTCGACGACATGTTGTTAACTCTCCAAGGATGATACACTGGCTGCAACGCTCTTTTGCCGCAACCTTTGCTGTGCTTGGATTAAAACTTGCCATGACGGAACGATGAATGGAAAAAAACACTTTGATGTTTACAGAAAAGACTCTGTTTCTCCGTTTAGCGATGCTGATCTACTTGCTGTCTATGGCTGTTTTTTCACCCGTGTTGTGAGCAAATTTTCCAAATTTAACCAAGGAGGTAAGCACAATGGATTATGAAGAAATTCTATTTTCCCAAAAAGGTGCAGTGGGATACCTGACCCTGAACAACCCTTCCAAGGTCAATGCCCTGTCAAGGCAGATGATCAGAGAGATCACCCATTTATTGACGGTCATTTCCACGGACGAATCCATCAAGGTGCTGGTGATCAAGGCTGCAGGCCGCCATTTTTGTGCCGGCCATTACCTTGCCGAGATGGTGGATTCCGGGGTAAAAGAGTATAAGGCGATCTTTGATTTGTGCACCCGTATGATGATGATGCTTCATGAGTTGCCCCAACCGGTGATCGCCCAGGTACAGGGGATTGCAACGGCGGCCGGGTGCCAGCTTGCCGCCTGGTGTGATCTGGTGGTGGCGGCGGAAAATGCCCGTTTTTCCACCCCTGGGGTGAAGATCGGACTTTTTTGCACCACTCCCATGGTGGCCATCACCCGGGCCATCGGTAGAAAAGCGGCCATGGAAATGCTGTTGACCGGCAGGGAGTTTCCCGCAGCAGAGGCAAAGGCCCTGGGGCTTGTAAACCGGGTGGTACCCCTTGAGAGTCTTGAAACGGAGACCGCACAGCTTGCCGACGACATTGCCAAGGCCAGCGGGTTTGCCCTGTCCGTGGGCAAGCAGGGCTTTTATGCCCAGGCCGATATGACAGATGCTCAGGCCTTTCATTATGCCAAACACACCATTGTAATGAACAATTGTTCTGAAGATGCACAGAACGGGATTACCGCATTTCTGGAAAAGACCACACCGGAGTGGAAAAACAGATGATGGGATAATGGTGACTTAGAATACGTCAGCTGTCCGCCTTTTTTATAAGATGCAGTATAGAAAATTGCTATCGCTTCCCACAAAGAGACCCATGCTGCGATTGTTAAACCCTCGGCAAATACGTTTTCGGTGACGGACCGTTCTGATCCAAGAAGCCGGTTTAGGGACACAGCGGCAAATAAAATACTGATGCCAATAACAAATGTTCCAATGTTTGGCTCAAGGCACAAACTCGGTGCCGGCTTTGCCGGCGACGGCCTGTTCAATCTCTTCAAGAAACACGATAATAGCACGTTTTCCAGGGGTACGGGCAAACTGCATGGCAGCTTCGACCTTGGGCTTCATAGAGCCTTCGGCAAAATGGCCTTCGTTCATGTATTTTCCCGCATCCTTTACGGTGAGCGTGCGCAAGAACCTGGGGTTTTTCTTTTCAAAATCCAAAGCAACGCCTCTGACGTCCGTTGCAATGACAAAGATGTCCGCGCCCACCTCCCGGGCCAGGCAAACGCTGGCAAGATCCTTGTCTATGACGGCCTCGATCCCGCTGAAGACACGGCCTTCGCGTATCACGGGAATGCCGCCGCCACCGCAGCAAATGACGATAAAGTCCATATCGATCAGCTTTTTTATCTCCCGCTTTTCAACTATGGTGACAGGCCTTGGGGAAACGGTGACGCGCCGGTACCCCTTGGACGTCTTCATGGATGGCCAGGAAGCACGTTGGGCCCGGGCCTTTTCGCAAACCGGGCCGATGGGTTTTACCGGTGCCTTGAATGCAGGATCATGCTCATCCACCACAACGTACGAAATCAGGCTGACAAGAAGGCTTTTATCCAGGCCCTGGGCAATGAGCTCCGATTCCAGGCTGGATTCGATCATGTACCCGATTTGACCCTGGGTCTGGGCCACCAGGATCTCCAATGGCATTTTGGGCACCTCGTCACAGCACTCCTGCTGGAGCATCAGGTTGCCTACCTGGGGGCCGTTGCCGTGGGTGATGATAATGCGGTGGGTTCTTGACAAGCGCGCGATCTGACCCACCGTGACCTTCAGGTTTTCAAGCTGCTCAAGCGCAGTCCCCTCCTGTCCCTTTTTGATCAGAGCATTGCCTCCCAGGGCGATCAGGAGGATGGGTTTTTTATGTGGCGGCTTGTTTTTCACGTTTTTTTACCAGTCTTTGATGCGGCGAAGAATTTCTTCCGCCAGTGTCGGGTGCCCGTGGTCCTTGTATTCGTAGCGGACCCGGATGGCAGGTTTGTCAATGGATATGATGCGGGTCAGATCGCAGGTGGTACCGAGGATGACAAGGTCGCAGTTAACCCCATTGATGATCTTTTCCATGTCGGATATCTGCTGCTGGCTGTATCCCATGGCCGGAAGCAGGGGGCCCATGTGCGGATAGGTGCGGGTTAACTCTTTATAAGTGCCGGTCAGCCACGGCTTCGGGTCCACTATCTTTATTGCGCCGAACCGTTGGGCCGCGATGATGCCGGCACCAAAGGTCATCCCGCCATGGGTCAGCGTGGGGCCGTCCTCGACCACCAGGACACGTTTACCCTTGATGCGATCCGGATCTGCAGCCGTGATCACGGAGTCGGCCTTTAAAATGACGGCATCGGGATTATGGGTTTCAATGGTGTTTTGGAGCTGCAGGATATTTTCCGGGTCTGCGGTATCCACCTTGTTGATCACGGCGATATCGGCCATCAGCATGTTGGTCTCACCTGGATGATAGGTGGTTTCATGCCCCGAACGGTGGGGATCGAACAATACAATGCCAAGGTCGGGGTGGAAAAAAGGCGTATCGTTGTTTCCACCGTCCCAGATGATGACATCTGCCTCCTGTTCTGCTTGCCGCAACACCTGTTCATAGTCGATGCCGGCGTAAATGACGGCCCCCATTTCAAGCACCGGCTCAAACTCCTCACGCTCTTCAATGGTGCAGTTGTGGCGGTCAAGGTCGGCAAAGTCTGCATAGCGCTGGACCACCTCCCTTGACAGATCACCGTAGGGCATGGGGTGGCGGACCATGATGGCCTTCTTCCCCAAGCGTGTCAGAACACGGTAAATCTCCCGGCTGGCCTGGGATTTCCCGCATCCGGTCCTGACAGCACAGACAGAGATCACTTTTTTAATCGACTGCAGCATGGTGTATGGCGCAGCGATGATGACAAAGTCGGCACCGGCGGCATTGACCATGGCGCATTTGTGCATCACGTCCGTATGGCTGATATCGCTGTAGGAAAAAGATACCAGGTCAACCTTGTGTGCCTTTATCAAGGCAGCAATTTCCGTTTCCGGATGGATGGGTATCCCGTGCGGATACAGGCTGCCGGCAAGTTCGGGCGGATACTGCCGGTTTTCGATATTGGGGATCTGAGCTGCGGTAAAGGCGATGACCTTGTATCTTTTATTATCCCTGAAATAGACGTTGAAATTGTGAAAGTCGCGTCCTGCTGCTCCCATTATGATCACGTTTTCTATCATGGCTTTTCCTCCTGAGCAATCATACAAGGTGTATGTACCATTAAAATACCATTTTTCACGATAAAAAATCAATGCCTGAACAACGGGCGCATTTGGAAAAAGCCGGCTGCTGATTTCCCTGAAGGATATACCGGATAAGGTGATTTACAGATAATCATTTACCTGGCATCCTGATTTTAACGCCAGTAGTGATGTGAGAAGCTGCCATGCTCCGATAGAATGTCTTCTGTAAATTGCCTAAGAATCTAATATTACATATCCTCGACCATGGGCATCATGATTGAAAAGGTTGTTCCTTGTCCAACTACGCTCTCCACCGCTATTTCACCGCCATGGGCCTCCACAATATTCTTGCAGACCACCAGCCCCAGTCCGATTCCCTTGGCCTTGGTGGTAAAAAGGGGCTGAAAAAGATTCTCCATGTTTTCCGGGGAGATGCCCGACCCGGTATCTGCCACCTGGATTATCATCTGCCGGCCTGAAGGCTTACGGGATGAATCCTCCGGATCTGACGGTTCATCGCTTTTCTGCGCGGTAATGGACAGGTCCCCACCCTCGGGCATCGCCTGCACCGCATTGGTGATGAAATTCTGAAAAACCTGAACCATTTGGAACAGGTCCGCACGCACCAATGGCAGTCCCTCCGGGATGTCCATTGACACATCAATGCCCTTGGGGATGGTGCATCGATCAATGGACTGTTTGAGCATGGTCTCCACGGCCACGTTTGAAATTTGGGGATTTTTGGTGCGGGCAAAGTCCATCAGGTCGGTGATGATCTGAAGGGAAGTGTTAATCTCATGCTGGATCATGTCAAGGTAATCCTTGATGATATCATCCGCATCAGCCAACACGGTGTTGAGAAAATAGACGGCGTTGTTCATCACCCCGAGGGGGTTTCGGAGTTCGTGCCCCACGGTCCCGGCAAGCTGCCCGAGAACGCTAAGTTTTCCCTTGCGTACAAGTGAGTTCTGGGCTTTGATGAGTTGGCTTGTCTTCTCTTCGACCTTCTTTTCCAAGGCATTGTTGAGGGTATGAAGCTCCTCTTCCATCCGTTTTCGTGCCGTAATGTCCTGGTCTGCACCACGGTAACCAATAAATTGTCCCTCTTGGTTCACAATGGGTACACCGTTGGCCAAAAAACAGATCAGGCGGCCGTCCTTGGCCAGATTCCAGTTTTCAAGATTGACGATGGGTGCTTCCTGAGCCACAAGCCCGGCAAACACTTCATCCAAGCGCTCGGCCTCTTCAGGGGGCATTAGATCAAAGATGGTTCGTCCCACCACCTCCGCAGGCGTATAACCCAGCACCTGGCGAATCCGTCCGCTGCAGAAGGTGTAGACCCCCTGGGCATCTACTTCCCATATCCAATCGCTGGTACAGTCTATGATGTTCCGAAGCCGGGTCTCGCTGTTACGAAGATGCTCCTCGGCCTCTTTGCGCTTCAGAAGATCCCACATGCTTTCAATGAACAGACTGAGATGCAGGATATCCGCCTGGGTGTATGCCGATTTCTTGTTGGCCACCGCCATGACCGCCACGACCCTGTCTGCCTTGATGATGGGAATACTCAGCAAACTGTGCAGTTCGACATGTCCCTTTGGATACCCTTTCTTGCGGGGATCGGGCTGCTTGTAATCGTTGATGATCAACGGCTTTCGGGTGCGTATGGCCTCCGCCCAGATACCGGCATTGGGTAGCGAAAACACAATGGGCTTGAAATCGATGGTACATCCTTTCATGGCCTGCTTGGACCACAGGTAAGTCCTCATCTCCGTCTCTTCCGGATTGACAAAGCCAAAGAAACAAAAGGGACTGTCGCTGATACGGACGCACTCTTCGATGACAAAGGATTCGACATCGTAAATCCGTGCACTGGCCCGACGGTATAAATCCAACAGATGCTGTAATTGATTTCTTTCATTGAGCAGATCACTCTCTGCCTGTTTACGCTCGATGATTTCCCGCCGCAGCTGGTCATTGACTTTTGTCACTTCCGTTGTACGCTCTCTTACCTGCAGTTCGAGCTGCCTGCGGTGTTCCTGCATTTTCCGTTTCAAAGCCAGTCGTGTGACGGTTGTGCCGACCAGGCCGGCCACAGCCATATAAACGTCAAGAAGTTCCTTTGGAAGCGGTCCGGCTATCCCATGCCCTGTAATCATCACGGCGGTCACCTTGTTTTCCTGAGTGACAGGAAAGCAAGCCACTGAAACAAGATCCGGTGTGGAGATGATTCGTTCCGAGAGAAAGCCGCTCTCCAGCACCTCGGCAATTGCTTCGCCTGTTTCAGCTTTCAGTACGTCCCGGTTTGAAATTTCTTGGGCAAAGGTCCAATGGCTTTCGTCTGCGTCTCCGTTCGACCCTCTTTCCTTAAAAGCGCCGACATCTGCGCCAAAAAAATGGACAAGCACCTTTCCGATCTCTCTGCCCATATCCTGTTGCGTGGTCAGCCCGGTAAGATACTGGACAGCCTTGATGAATTCCTCAAAATAGTCCGTCTGTCCCTGTAATGTCTTTTTTTCCATGGCCTAATCTCCCCCTGCATCGGTTGAATGTATCAAGATTAATGGACAGGCCGCCTGCCCCGGTTTCACTGAGCCGGGGCGATGCCACGCCGGTCAGTAGATCGGAGCAGACAACGCCCGCCAGCGGCGGTATGACATTTGACTCTATCTTAACGTTTTGAAATAAAGAGTTATTATTATCTCCAAATCCAAGTTTAAAGAAGGAGATAATATGGACATAATAGAAGAAACTTTTCAGGATATACAGCAAAAAGCATCTGATACCAACGCAAAAATATTGGGTGATTTTATCGCTGTTTAACTATGGTTGTCAAACCTTGCTGAACTGGCTTCGATGGGTTGGAGAATTTCACATCCCTCCCTCTCTTCAATTTCTCTGGATGAATAAAATAAAAGGAGGCGGGGGAATGTGAATGGTTACGTCCTCCCTGTTGAAGGATGTGTTTCTCCTTCCGTTTCTTATTCAGGTCGCGGTTGCCCAGCGCATCTTACAGGCGCATGGGGATCCGGCACCAATCTATTTTCCCATGGTAGTTACAATCCCAAGGGGTATGTGATAAACTCACCGGATTCATGGAAACATGGAAAGTGCTTGGTCGGATCATTCACCAGAGACGGCGGGCTTGGACTAAATATTAAAAGGCAAAGATAAAATAACCCGATGATCGAAAAAGCGTTTGAAATAGCATTTATTGCAGACCTTGCACGCCGTGAAAAGCAAGTCCAGCAAAGCTACCGTCCTATTATTGCCGTTCATAAATGGTTTGCCAGACGGCCCGGCACACTGTTCCGGGGCCTCATTTTGTCTGAATTTTCCGAGAAATCACTGCAAGATGCGTATTACGACGTCAATGATTTTTCAGGTCTTCATATTGCAGATCCCTTCATGGGAGGGGGAATTCCGATTCTGGAAGCCAATCGGGTGGGGTGCGACGTCACAGGATTTGACATCAACCCCATGTCATACTGGATTGTAAAACAAGAAATTGAGCATCTTAACCTGGCTCGTTATTCAAAAGCGGCCACATTGCTTCGTTCGCATCTTGAACAGGAAATCGGGCATCTTTACAAAACACAATGCACCTTTTGTGGATCTCAGGACGCCCACGTAAAATATTTTCTTTGGGTGAAAGTGATACCATGCAGGAAATGTGGAAAGGATATTGATTTATTCCCCGGATATCTACTTGCTGCAGACTCCCGGCACCCAAAGAATGTTTTCATATGTCCGAATTGTGGGGACTTGACCGAGATTGAAAATAAGAACAACCCAGGCAAATGCATCCATTGTTCCTTTGAGCTGACCTCAAACGGTCCTGCCGGGAAAAGTGTATGCAAATGTACTGAATGCAACTTTGAAAATCGGTTCCCCGATTCAAGTTTGGGGCCTCCCAGGCATCGTTCTTTTGCCATGGAATATTATTGCCCGGTATGTAAAAGTACTCATAAAGGACGTTTTTTTAAAAAAATGGATGGGGCTGACCTTGCAAAGGTTGAAGAAGCGTCAAAACGTTTATCCGGGATGGATTCACAATATATTCCTAAAGCTGAGATACCCAGTGGAGACGAAACAAATCGTCTGCATCGCTGGGGATATTCCCAATACCGGCAAATGTTTAACGACCGGCAACTTCTTGGGTTGGAGCTTTCGGCTCGCTTTATTGCCCAGCAATCCAATGAAAGGATTAAAAATGCCCTGGCCACTAATTTGTCTGATCTGCTTCGCTACCAGAACATGTTGTGTCGCTATGACAGCAGGGCCTTAAAATCCCTTGATATTTTTTCTATCCATGGATTTCCTGTAGGTTTGATCCAGTGTGAATCAAATTTTCTTGGCATTATGGAGCCCAATCGAAGCATATGCGTTGGCAGCGGCGGTTGGGCCAATATCATTGAAAAATTCAAAAAAGCCAAGTCTTATTGTGATCACCCCTTTGAAGTAAAATTTCAAGGCAAAACCAAAAAAGTGATCCCCATCAAGGGAGAATGGATTGGGGATCACTTCAACGGCGATGAAACCATTTTACCAAGAAAAGTGGATATATCATGCCGGGACGCTGCCGTATCCACACTTTCCCATGGCATACTGGATGCCGTGTTCACTGATCCACCTTATTTTGGTAATGTTCAGTATGCTGAATTAATGGATTTTTGTTATGTCTGGCTGAAGAGAATAATAGGTGAAACTTCCCAGGCTTTTAAAAAAGAGTCAACACGCACACCCGGCGAGCTGACGGGTAACGTGGATATGGGGCGTGGATTGGACCATTTTACGCAGGGCATTTCTGCGGTGTTTCAAAAAATGTCAAAGGCTTTGAAGTCTGGTTCGCCCTTGGCGTTCACCTATCACCACAATAAGATTGATGCTTACTATCCTGTGGCGGTGGCCATACTGGATGCCGGTTTGACCTGTTCCGCATCCCTTCCCTGTCCTGCTGAGATGGGCGCGTCAATTCATATTAGTGGGACTGGGTCCTCCATCATTGACACCATTTTTGTTTGCAGGACCACGGGTGTCATGCAGGGCAAATGGTTGGCTGAGTCACCACAGGATCTTGCTGAAATTGTCAAACAAGATTTGAATCATCTTAAAGCAGGTAATGTAAAGCCAACCCATGGTGACATCCGTTGTGTCACCTATGGCCATCTCATTCGTCATGCCATCTGGGCGTTGAGGCACGACTGGGATAAAACACAGGCAGCGGCAACACGCATTACAAGGGTGGCGGATTGGATTCGATATTTTGGTGGATGGGCCGAAGTTGAAAGGTTTATAGAGATACCCGACAAAGAAAATTTAAACGAGGCCTCCCTTTTTTCCGTGTATGAAACCCATTCCGTTTTTGGAGATAAAAATGTCGACATTTCCTTTTGAAGCGAGTCCGGAAGAAATTGCCAGTGATTCGGAAGCCTATGTGGATTCTGTTTTTTCATGTCTGGAATCAGAATTCCTTGTCATGCCCAAAGGACAGGGTTTTGTGGAGTATCCTGCTTTTGAGAGAGGGTATGAAGCGCTTAAGATTGCCACCAGAGGGTTTGCTGAGTTCACTCCTGCCAGGATTTATTCGGTTATGATTTCTGAACCCATTGTTATTATCGTGCTTCGAACTATGCTTGGATTTACGCCGCCGGAGTGGGGATATGTCACCACCCAAAAAACAGGAGTTCCTGTTACCCAGGGTTTTATCCGCTCGCTGGATCGGAAAATCAGAATGGCTCCCCAAACGGAATTAAGCACGAACGCTGTCACAAAGAAGCGGGTGGAGGCAATGATCCAGGCTGCATGCCAGCTGCTTTCAGCAGGGACTCCTGATGTTGGTATGGATCAATTGCACCGATTAAACAAGGCCGATACAAAACAGGGTATTTCCAGTCTCAGAAATTTATCCCAGATTGGAGTGCCCTATGCCATGCTGCTGTATGAACGTTTTCTTGGCAGGCCTTTTGCCGGCCATCGAGATTCCGTAAGTGATATCATTGGAGATAGCCTTGAGTCAGCAATAGAGGATGTGCTCACCAAAGCAGGGATCAGTTTTCGTAAGACCAAGCGGGCGGAACGGATTGAGGGATTTGACCAGACACCTGATTTTATTGTCCCCAGTGAGTTCAATCCCCAGATCGTTATCGAGGCCAAAATCACGGAAGATGATGGTACGGCCCGTGATAAGGTGACCCGCATTCAGCATCTTGGTGAACTAAGCCTTGCCGGAAGAACTCCGGATAATCCCAGATATGAAGTTATTGCCTGTATTGGTGGGCGTGGATTTGGGGTGCGTAGGGAAGATATGAGAAAAATGCTTTTGGCCACAAGGGGCAAGGTGTTTACCGCAAAGACATTGGATTACCTTGTGGAATATTCACAGTTGAAGAAATTTAAAACAATTTAAATTGGTTAAAGAAGGGAAGAGAAGAGAATTATAGAAGCGTTTATCCCATGGCAAAGGCCCACTGAAATCCCAGGAAAACCGCCATGCTCACCACAATGGTCAACAGCAGGTTTTTAAACAGCCCGCCAACGGCACAGGCGGCAAGGGCGCCAATGAGATAGGGGTTGGTCAGCTTTAAATTGAGAGTGTCTCCGGTGGGCATGAGCACGGAAGGCACAATTATGGCTGTGAGTACCACCGGCGGGACATATTTCAACCCCCGTTCAAACAGTTCGGGGAACCGGAACCGGCCGGAAATGGGGAACATGATATACCGTATGCAAAAGGTCACCAACGCCATTCCGGCAATCATATAAATTTCGGACAGCTCAATGCCCGTGCCAAAGATTTTCATACAGTCTCCTTTTTTCCGGAGAGCATTTTCTCACAGATAAGTCCCACGGTAACACCGGCAAGAGCCGCCACCATCAAACCCAGTTTATGGGGAAGCCCTGCGGCCAGAATGGATACCGTTCCGGCGGTGATGGCCGAAGCCCACATGGGCTTTGTGACAAGATAGGGAATGACGATGCCGATGAAGGTGGCGGGCATGGCAAAATCCAGTCCCCATTGGGATATTCCCGGAAAGGCCTTTCCGGCAGTAAGTCCGATAAAGGTACACAGATTCCAGTTGGTGTACATAAACACCATGGAACCCAGATTGTAATAATGTTTGTTCGGTGCATCATCCTTTTGCATGTAGCGGCTGACAGCCACGGCAAAGGTTTCATCGGTGAGTCCAAAGGCCAGCACCATTTTCCAGAGCGGGTTTAGTTTTTTGTAAAACGGAACCATGGTGGCACTGTAGAGCATATGACGCAGATTCACCACAAAGGTGGTCAGCACAATCATGGGCCAGGCCGTCCCTGCCGTCACCAGGCTGACACAGACAAACTGCGAAGATCCGGCAAAAACAAACAGGGACATTCCCATGGTGGCAGCAAAGGAAAGGCCGGCCGTGGCAGCCAGGGTGCCGAAGATGATGCCAAATGGGATGGCTCCGACAATTAAAGGGAAGGTATCCTTTGCCCCCTCGAAGAATTGGGACAGAGAAGAACTTTTTGGGCGGAAAGTCCTGTGAGGGCGGTTCATTATGGGTCAAGGTCCTTCTTTTTCAATGAGAAATTCAGCATTTTTATAATCCGATCTTTTTATCATGGTTTTTGTAAAATTCAAACCATTCATTAAACAACCCGGCAATTCGACTGGGCCGTGGATAGTGTGCCTTTCAGATGGCTATAGTTCATCGTTATGGCACTTGATGCAGCCGCTGAATGTGGGATGCGGCGTGGGGGGGCCTTCCGGAGCATTGGGGTGATGGCACCCAAGGCATTGACTGTCCTTAATGATGCCATCATGCACATCAGGATGTAACCGGATGGAGTTGCCGTGTAACCCCATGTAGGCACCATAACCGTAACATCCGGAAGTTAAACAGATCAGCATTAATAAAAAAAACGGTCTAATTTTTTTTGCGATGTTCTTCATCTTTTTCATGGATTATTTTTCCGTCTAAGAGCGTTATGGTGTTGTCAGAAAGGCTCATCAGGCTCTGGTCATGGGTGGTGAGGATGATGGCACAGTCCTCTTCCCTGCACATATTAAACATGGATTTTACCAGCATTTCGCCTGTTTGGCTATCCAGATTTGCAGTGGGTTCGTCGGCAAGAAGCATTTTGGGGCGGTGGGCAATGGCCCTGGCAAAGGCAATTCTCTGGGTCTCCCCCCCGGAAAGTTCGTGGGGCATGGCTGATATCATTTCCGCAAGGCCTACTTTTTCAAGCAATTCAACCACCCGTTTCTCTCTTTCCAGATGGTTGAGCACCAGGGGGAAGGCGATGTTTTCAAAGACGGTCAGGTAGGAGAGCAGGTTGCCCCATTGAAAGATAAAGCCCATTTTTTGACGTTGAAAATGGGAAAGTTCTCTTCCTGAGAGGGTGTGAAGATCGACTCCCAGGCAGTTGACACTTCCGGTGTCGGGCGTTTCAAGGCCACCTATGCAGTTGAGCAATGTGGTTTTACCCGAGCCGGATTTCCCCACCACCGCCAGGGTTCCTCCGGGGGGGACACAGATGGAGACATCGCGCAACACCTGCTTTGTGCCCCTTCCGGATCGATAACCTTTTGATATGTTGAAGGTTTGAATCACCTTGGTCAAATACTCCTTAAAATATCAGCGGCATTTTTTCTGATGATAAAAAGGGTGGGCCAAATGCCCGCCGGTATACTGAACAGCAGTGCTGAAGCCGGCGGTAGCCATATGGAAAAGGGGGTCAATCTGGGAAATATAACGCCTGATACGGCAAAATATTGATTGTGGGATGTATAGGCCCCCAGGTTGATGCCGATATTTTGAAAAAAGGATACCGCCGTTGCTCCCCCCAGCACGCCCATGGACGAGGCCACCAGGTTGATGAGAATGACCTCAGAAAAGATAAGCAGGGCGGTTTCCATGGGGGTGATCCCCATGACCTTCATGATGCCGTATTCCCTGATATCCCTTAGGATGAAAATTGAAAAAGCACAGGCAATGCCCGAGGAGACCACCATGAACACAATGAGGATGACAATGCCCATGGAGAGGTAATTCAGCGCAATGAGCTGCTCCAGATCAGGCATCATCTCCGTCCATGTCTTAAAGATAATGGAATCAGGCCGTCCTGTGCGATATCTGGCGGCAATTTTCTCTTTATCCACCCCATCATTCAGAAAGATGGCCGCATTCCATGGGCTGGATGCCACCGGGATTGCCCCCATGGTACAAAAAGAGACGCCGCGATCAAATTGATCAATACCGGTTTTATAGATGCCTGACACAATCAGTTCCACAGATGCCGCATTCCTGCCGGCGGAAAAACGGATGGCATCGCCTGGTTCACAATTTAATCGTTCGGCAATGGTCTGGCTTAAAAAAATTTCTTTTTGATCCGGTTCAAGGTATCGGCCTTTTGTTGTTTTTTTCCATACAGCGGTGAACGTTTTCTCTTTATCCGGATCAACTGAGATCAGGGTTACCATTTCCGTAAGATCCCTGTGAAAAAGAAATCCAGGGGTGGAAACCCGTTTCAGAACCCCTGCGACACCGTCTGTGAAAAGTGCTTGTTCAGGGAAATTACCTGGGAGGTTTATGCCTGAAATATGTCCGGAAAAAAGGCTCACCGCATTTTTAATCATGGCATCGTTCACGCCAATGGCCAGGGCGGACAGGAAGATGAGCGCCGACACGGCACTGACCACCATCAGTGTCAAAAGGGCGGTTGAGCGCCATGAGCGAATCAGAAAGCAACTTGCCGTTTTAATCCAGAAAAACATGGGTATTTAAGTCCCTTATGACTCGATGTCGGACAAAAGAGCGTCGGCCCCTATTCTTTGGGTGATCATGGCGATGGTGCTTTCTATCATAAAATCATGCTCTTTTGCAAAAAGCGCCTGGGTGCCGTTTTTAAGAAATGTGAGGGCGGTTCTTGCGGCGGTTTTTCGGGTGTGGGGAAAGTCAAGCAGAAGGGTCTTGTTTTTCATGACAGGAGTATCTGCCGAACGTATTTTTTCAAGGTCTGCGCGTTCTGTGGGGTGGTTACCATGGTGGATCAGCGAAATCACATAGTTGTGACGATTCATCTGAAGATCCATTGTTACATCCACCATATCATCCAGTATCTGGCAGCCCATACCGATTTGAAACAGGGCGCTCTTGATACTGGCGGAGTGGTTGGCGCAGTGAACGTCAATGACATCGGGCCGTGGTCCTCTTCGCAAACCATAATCAATTCGTGTTGAGTCATTGGCGCAGTGGGCCTCAATGACATCGGGCAGAGCCCATGGGGAGAGGAATAGAATGCCTGTTTTGTAATGGTGAATTTTACTGAGAATCTCTTCAGGCGGCAGTATCTTTCCAATCCCACACTCTTCGGAGGCTTCCTGTGCACCGCTTTTGGCAAGGGCACGCAGGGAGGCAAAGCTTGCACTCTCTATCTGGTCAAAGGTCAGATCACCGTCAAGATATCCCCTTTGAAGAAGCGCAAAGAGAACACGGTCGGAAATCATGATGTCCAATACGGAACGAAAGCGTGTTGCCTGTTCCGGCAGGTCGGTCTCCAGGGTTTTCTTGTATTCATTATCAAGGATATTGTCACACCCTGTGACCATGCCCCGCAAACACTGGTTTGCCGCCGCATATAATACCCTTCTGGATTTTGGAATTTCCATTCTGAAATAGGAGTAGAGGAAAAGAGCGGAGAAAAAATTTTTTTCAATGGCAAAATAGTCGGGCCGGGGGGGGAGTACCGTGATGCCGCTGTGGTGCAGAATTTGAGTGGCAATTTCCCAGTAGCGGGACAGGGCCTGGTCCAGCTCATTTTTTAATTGTGTAAAAGGGTCTTCCTCAGGTGGGCGTTGTGTCCGGTTTTTGATCTGTTGCGGGATATCCATAGGCTTATAATCCGGGCTTTTGGGTTAGAAAAACGGCAATGTATCCAAAATAGGTTGAGACGATTTGGGGCTTGTCAAAACCGCTGGCTTCCATCAGGTGGGGCAGGACCCCCCGGATATTTTCTCCGATCTGGGGCTGGAATAGAAACCAGCGGGAGAGATGGGAGATCAGTGCGCCCATGAAAGTGGTGGGAGTGTGCATATCTGAAATGAGTAACCGCCCTCCGGGTTTGAGCACCCGGAACGCCTCCGAAAGCGCCTTTTTTTTCAGATCAAGCTGGATGTGATGGAAAAAGAGGGTTGATATCACAGAATCAAAGGTGTCATCTTCAAACGGAAGGTTTTCAGCGGCCGCCACCTCAAAACGACAAGTTTGGCTTTCCCGTTTTTCCCTGGCACCCTGGATCATCATGCCGGCGGCATCAATTCCCATGGCAAAGCCCCCGGCCCCGGCGTTTAATTTGTCGGCAATTTTATGGGTGACCAATCCGGTTCCGCATCCAATGTCCAAAATTTTGTGGAAATTTTTTATCTCAAGAAGCTCAATCAGCTGGTTGTTGATCGCGTCTTGCCTGCCCAAAAGGCACATGGGCTCAAAAATATCATAAACACCTGCGGCATAATCAAGGGTTCTGCCACGGGTCGAAACGGACGGTAACGTCATTGGGAACTCCTTTCTCTGGTGTGGTGTGTTTTTTATATGAAAGTCTCACCAATATGCTGGAATTAAAGGGCTTTCGTTTTTAGTTGTGGCAGGTTTTTCTGCCATGTATGTTATATGAAAAGGCAGCCTCCAAGGCAACCTCAGCAGAGCCGCCCCCCCGATGGGCAATAGGAACCGGACAATTGAGCTGTCTACAGTTCCGGTCCGGGCCCATTGCCCGTCGGGGGGGCGGCGGTATAATACCATTTTCTATACTTGTTGTGTCCGGCAGGACATGCCCGTTATAAAGAACATTCCATGAGGATTTAAAAACAGATCATACGATAGGAGCAATGAAATCTTACGTCTCACGAGTGGAGACCAAAACGTATTATTAATGCCCACAGACGTCATGCGGTGTCAATAGACTTTTTTTGAAAACAGATGGATAAATGCATGACGACTCCCCAATGTAACTTGACATTCCCATGGATGTTCAGGTAAATATTCTTTACCCGATGGCATTGGCGCTGGGGAGATGTCGGAGAGATATGAGCCTGTAACCGGAGGCCCAGCCTTTTCTCCGTTTCATGGGGGCGTTTGAACCTTGCTTCCCTGCATGGGGAGAGCTGAAAACTTAATGTTTCAGTGTGATCGGCCCTTGGAAAAAATGGATTATGAAACGAAAAGAGACTATGGAAAAGAAGAACACACCGCCGCCCGGAAAGACAAAGATTATCAATGCCATGCGGACCCTGCTTGAAGAGCATAACTTTTCATCCATCACCATTTCCGACATTGCCGTGACCGCAGGGGTCACAGAGGGGTTGATCTACAAGTATTTCAAGGATAAGCGCCAACTGCTTCACCATGTACTCAAGGAACATTATGAGTATTTCCTCTGCCAGATTGATCGGGATCTCAAAGGGGTGACCGGTGCCGTGAACAAGCTTGGCAAAGTGATCCGGTCCAGTATTGACCGGTATGCCAACCATCGGGTGTTTGCAAGGATCATCCTGCTTGAGGTGAGAAATGCCGACGAATACTTTGAAAGCGAGGCCTATGAACTGGTTCGGCAGTTTAACAGACTTCTTCTCGATATCATAAAAGAGGGAATGGCATCCGGAGAGATCCGTCGGGATATTTCCCCCTCGTTGGTCCGCCATGCCATTTTCGGCACGGTTGAACATGCCTGTCTCAATCGGGTTATTTTCAACGAACAAGTGTCCACCGATGAAACGGCAGAACAGGTAACGCAATTGATTTTAAAAGGAATACAACCTTGAACCCGATGAGTATATCACACACCCATTATAACGTCACTGTCAGTAGTGTGGTGCCACACTATTGTTTGAAGGGCTTATCAAAGGAACCGGTTCACCAAATGAAGGGCAACGTGATATATGTCGGATTTTAAGGCCCATGTATGGGGTGGGCTTGTGACCGGAGCCTGTATTTCCGGTGCTCAAATTGTTTTTTTCCCGGGAGTTCTGGATGATGTGCAGCTTGCTGCCGTATGTCTGATGGCCATTGTTGGCGGGGTGTTGCCGGATCTTGACAGCGACACGGGCAGACCTCTAACCATTTTATTTGGGCTGCTTTCCTTGATTGTACCCACGCTGGCGTTGAAATTCATGGGTCGATATAATGCCCTGACGCCGGAATTTCTCATCTGCTATTTTGCATTGGCCTATTTTTTTATCAATTTTGTGATCTGCCGAATGATCAAACGCCTCACCGTTCACAGGGGGATCATGCACAGCATCCCCTTTGTGTTGCTTTGCGGAATAGGTTTTTTTTTCCTTTTTTTACCATCGGGGCGACCCATGGCCCTGGCCACCGGAGTTTCCGTGTTTGCAGGGGGAATCGTCCATTTGCTAATGGATGAAATTCATTCTCTGTCCTGGTCTTCGGGGGTGCTGCCCCGTATCAGTAAATCCACAGGCACTGCTTTTAAATTCAGATCTTCCTCTGCTTTTTCAACCGTATTTATCTACGGGGGGCTGCTGGCCTCTGGGTTCTATCTGCTTAAATCCATGGGGATCATGCCGCTTCATTAGTATATACTCAGCACGTTCATAATTAGCGTTTTAGATATAAAGGGGTCCGCATGGTTGTCTTTATTTTCAAGGGCTTAAAAAGGATATATCAGATTCGCTAAAACGCAGATTGTAACCGTGGACAGTATACCTCTCTCTTTGGGCATGGTTACAACACCCTGTTCAGGTTGAACCGTTCAGCCACGGTATCTGTCGGCACAGATCCTGTGTGGCTCATTCCTCGGGATTAAGGTCTTTGTTGATATCCGTGATCCAGTCCGGAAATGTGGGTGCCTCACCGTCGTCAAACAAATTTGTCATGGGCTTGATGTCCATGATGGGACTTTTGTCCAGGGCTTCAAGCCCCTGAACCCGGAGTTGATGCCCTTTTCTTTCCAGCAGACGGACCGTGGAGATCAGCAGCGGGTTGGGCCGGGCCGGACTCCGGGTGGAAAAAACACCTTTGAGCGGAATCTCTTTTCTCCCCATGGGATGCACTTTTTTAATTTGTCGATCCTCCGGGGAGAGCCGGTGGGGCCAGTAAATCACCACAATATGGGAAAAGTCCTCGATGCCGTCCAGAAGCGGTTCAAATTGGGGCAGGAGGGTGAGGGTGCTGATGGTGTTCCGGGTCTCTTCTCTGTGTTTTTGAACTTGCCTTCGTCTCTCTTCCGGGGTATCGTTCCCATGGGGGCTGAAGGTCATCCGGGTGATATTGTTTTCCACATACCCCACAGGGCTGATGGAAAAATGGATGTCTGATGGTTGTGACGGATTATTCATTTTTGTTGCCTTTTGAGTGATGTCTAAGGGGACGGTGAAATATCTCCTGATGTTTTGATGATCAAGTGATAACGCAAAACTGCCCAAAACCTGTCTTGCAAAGTGGTCAAGTTTAGAGCCGGATACCAATTTGTTGATCATTATATCACAAGGAATGATAAGGAGGAAACATGGATATCAAAATTATGTACTGCACCGCATGAAAATACGAACCCCGGGCTGCCGGTCTGGCAGCTGTCATTAAAGAGACCTTTGATCTTACCCCGAAACTTGTGCCGGGCTCCGGCGGGGTGTATGAAATTACCGTGAACGGAGAGACCATTTTTTCAAGGCATCGGGAAAAACGATTGCCGGAGAATGGTGAAATTCTCAAATTAATTTCACAAATTAAAAACTGAGGTTGACTGCCATGCCGTTGAAGAACAAGTTGTCTTCGCCACCTTTGCTGGATATGGAAGGGATTGATTTCTTTTCGGTGCTGAACCGTCTTGATGACGGAGTGATCATTGCGGACCGAAACGGCCTCATCCTTTTTTATAACAGGGCTCAGGCCAGTATAGACGGAATCCCGGCCAAAGACGCCATTGGCATGAAGGTGACGGATATATACGATCTGAATCGGCGTACCTCAATCATCATGCAGTGCATTACCCATGATGCATCCATCAGAAATAGGCCTTTTTTTTATCGAACCTCCTCCGGTAAGGTGGTCAATTCCATTACATCCTCTTACCCCTTATATACAACCGAAGGAAAGGTTAACGGAGCCATCTGTTTTGTCAAGGATTATGAACTGTTGCGGCAGTCAACCCCTATGCCGTCCAGGGAGCCGTTTCATGCCGATCTGGCCAACGGCACCCAATACAGGTTTTCAGATATCATCGGCACAAGCTCCTGGCTGAAAAAGGTCATCGGTATCGCGCAAAAGGCGGCTGATTCCGCTTCTCCCATCATGATTCAGGGAGAAACCGGTACGGGTAAGGAGCTCTTTGCACAGTCCATTCATAATCAAGGTCCCCGGCGGGATCAGAAATTTGTGGCGGTTAACTGCGCCGCCATCCCCCACGATCTTCTGGAAGGCATGCTTTTCGGCACCAGCAGGGGGGCATTCACCGGTGCTCTGGACAAACCCGGCCTTTTTGAGATGGCCCACGGCAGCACCATTTTTCTGGACGAGCTCCTGGCCATGCCCATTGATCTTCAGGCAAAGCTGCTTAGAGCCCTTCAGGATAAGCACATCCGGCGCTTGGGGTCCCTCAGGGAGACCCAGGTGGATGTGAAAATCCTCTGTTCTGTGAATCAGGACCCCAGAACCGCCATCCGGGAAGAAAAACTCCGTATGGATCTTTACTATCGGCTGGGTGTGGTCATCCTGAAGCTGCCTCCCCTGAGGGAGCGTCTGGACACCATGGGGGAGCTTACGGACCATTTCATAAAAAAATACAATATCCGGCTGGGTACCAATGTGAAAACCATTTCAAGGGAAGTGAAGGAGTTGTTTGTCGCCTATCACTGGCCCGGCAATATCAGAGAGCTGGAACACCTTATTGAGGGGGCGATGAATATGGTGGGCCAGGATGAAATTCTTGGTATTCAGCATTTCGATTCAGGACTGGACGGGCTGGAACGGAGGGACAGCGTGGGTATTGATACGGCCATGATCCATCCGAACCCGTATTCCACTGTTGTGGCTCCGGAAAATTTTCCCCGGGCACAAAAGCAGCGTGAGGAAACTGCCGTAAACGCTGCCATGGTCCAGGCCGGGGGGAATGTGACCCGGGCCGCAAAAATTTTGGGGGTTTCCCGCCAACTTCTACATTATAAGCTTAAAAAATACGGCTTCCGCCGTATAGACTTTCTGCGATAATCTGCAAAAAACTGAAAATATCTTTTCTATTGAAAAAATATTTTCTCTCCTCCCAGGGGAGGGCTGAAAATATTTTTTCACCTCATGTCTTGCGCCTGCCTGTCATAAAATTTTCTTATATAAAATATTCAATTAATATCAAAAAGTTATATATTTTTTGAGTCCTACTTTTGTGCAATGGTATGCAAACTGCAATCATATAAAGAAAACCCCGGGCCGGCAATGGGGCCGACCGGCATCTGAGTCAACATCATTTGCACAGGAGTTAAACTATTGAACCATACCACCTCTACCAAATCTTTTGATCCGTTTGTTTTCTGGATTTCAGCCTCCGTCACCGTTTTATTCGTTCTCTGGAGTGTCATCTTTCCGGAGAACATGACGGCCGTTATCAACGCAGTTTTCAGCTGGACCACCACTAAATGGGGCTGGCTTTATCTCCTCACCGTATTTTTGCTGGTGGGCGGCTGTTTTGTCCTGATGGGAAACAAATACGGCAGCATGAAGCTGGGCCTGCAGGACGATAAACCGGAATTTTCTAATTTTTCATGGTTTGCAATGCTTTTTGGGTCGGCCATCGCCGCCGGTATTGTCTTCTGGGGTCCTGCGGAACCGGCCTACCATTATATGAGTCCGCCCCCCTATTTTGGCGGGAAGGCCCTGACACCCCAGGCCGGTGCAAACGCCATGACCTATTCCTTTTTCCACTGGGGACTGAGTGCCTGGTCAATTTACGCCATGCTCACCATTGCCCTGGCGCATGCCTGTTTTACACGAAATCTGCCGTTGCGGTTCTCCTCGGCCTTTTACTATGTGATCGGCGATAAGATCCACGGCATCTGGGGAAAAGTGCTGGACATTTTTGCCGTATTTGCCACCCTGGGCGGCCTTGCCACCACCACAGGTTTTGTGGCCCTGCAGCTTTCAGCCGGCCTTAAATATCAGTACGGCCTGACCCTGGGCAGCGGATCCACCTACGTGATCATCGGCGTGCTCACCGCTATCTTTACGGTTTCCGTATATACGGGGATTGAAAAAGGGGTTAAATTCATCGGTGACGTTAACATGTACGTATTTGTTGCCGTATGGTTTTTTGTCCTGATCTTTGGGCCTACGATTTTTCTTATCAACCTCACCGTAAACTCCATGGGGCAGTACCTGCTTCACTTCATCCCCATGAGCCTGTTCACCGGTCCGGGTTATGAGGGCAACTGGATCGGTTCATGGACCGTATTCTACTGGGCATGGTGGATGAGTTGGGCCCCCTTTGTCGCCGTATTCATCGCCCGGATCTCCAAGGGCAGAACCATCCGTGAAACCGTTGGGGCCAGCCTGATCCTCCCCAGCCTGGGCAACTTTCTCTGGTACGGGGTGGTCGGCGGTGCCGGCATCCATTTTGACGTGACCAAAACCCTGAGTGAGCACGGTGTGGAAAGCGCGATTTTCGCCATTGCCCAGCATTTGCCCCTGACCGGTATTTTGTCCATTGCCCTGATTTTTCTTATCGGCACCTTCTTTTTGACCTCTGCCAATTCCGCAGCCATCTCCCTGGCCATGTTCGTATCCGGCCATGAGAATCCGGGAAGGAACCTGCGGGCCTTCTGGGGGATCGCCCTGGGTGCCGTTGCCGCCGTACTTGCAGGGGGCGGAAGCCTCAAGGCCATTCAGACAGCATCCATTGCAACGGCCTTTCCTTTGATGTTTCTGCTTCTGATGGTGCTTTTCGGTACCTTCAAAGGGCTGAACCAATATAAGAAAGAGAATAATTTGTAATATATCATGGAAACCTGGGGCTGTTTCATCAGCCCTTTAACAAAAGGAGATAGACTATGTACGACCGCATGCAGGAAATGACCGGGCAGCAGATGGAAAAAATTCACGCCGCCGCCATGGATCTTTTAAAGAATACCGGAGTGGCATTTAACGATAAAGAGGGGCTTGAAATTTTCAAGGCCAACGGATTCCGGATTGACGGCTCCAAGGTCTTTTTTGAAGAGGCCCAGATCCAAAAGGCCCTGGAAACATGTCCCAAGCGCTTTACCGTCCATGCCAGGAACCCTGAAAAGAGCGTGGCAATCGGTGAAGATGATTTTGTATTTCTTCCCGGATACGGCGCGCCTTTTGTCATGGATGTCAAGGGCAACCAGCGCCAGGCCACCATGGAAGATTACGATAATTTCTGCAAGCTCATCCAGACCTCTCCCTTTATCGACATGAACGGCTGGATGATGGTGGAGCCTTCGGACATGCCCCATGGGACCGTTCATCTGGATTTGAACCTGTCCAACATGTTGCTTTGCGACAAGCCTTTCATGGGAAGTCCCGTTTCTAAACAGGGTGCCATTGACGGCATTGAAATGGCCAAAATCCTTTTCAGTGTTAAAGAGGAGATCATGGATAAAACCGTATCCGTCTCCCTGATTAACTCCCTGTCTCCCCTGCAGTTTTCAGATGAAATGGTGGGTGCCCTGATTCAGTTGGCCAAACATAACCAGGCCTGCGTCGTGGCGTCTCTTATCATGGCCGGAGGTTCCGGCCCCGTGACCCTGGACGGCGTTCTGGCGCTGCAGAATGCCGAAATTCTGGCCGGCATCACCCTGGCCCAGCTGGTCCGCCCCGGGGCTCCCGTAATATACGGCTCCACCTCATCTGCCATGGATATGAAAACCGGTGCCCTTTCCATTGGTGCTCCCGAGCTGTCCAAGAATATTCACCTGGTGGCTCAGATGGCAAGGTTCTACAATCTGCCCTCACGGTCCGGCGGCGGCCTCACCGATGCACTGGCCACCGATGCCCAGGCCGGTGTTGAATCTGCCCTTGCCCTGTACACGGCCACCAGAAGCGGTATCCATTTCATCCTTCACGCCTGCGGAATTCTCGGTTCCTATATTGCCATGAGTTATGAAAAATTCCTGGTGGACGAGGAGGCCTGCGGCATGATCCGGGCCATGCAAAAGCCGCTGGCCCTGACGGACGAGACCATTGATCTTGAGATGATCAAACAGGTGGGTATCGGCGGTCAGTACCTGACCCATCCCAAAACCTTTCAGCTCTGCCGCACCGAATTCTACATGCCCACTCTCATGAGTCGCATGAATCCTGAAAGCTGGATCAAGGCCGGCAGAAAATCCATTGACACTATTGCCGAAGAAAAGGTTGCACAGCGTTTGGGCACCTATGAGAAACCGGAAATCAACCCGGATATTGAAAAAGCGCTCACCCAATATGTAGAAAACCGTAAAAACGGATAAGGAGATTAAAATGACTGATTTCAATGCAATGACCAATGCCCTGATATCCTGCGATGGCGTAAAACTCAACGAACTTGTAAATGCCGCCCTGGCTGCGGGTAGCCCTGCCAAGGATATCCTAAACAAAGGCCTTATTGCAGGCATGGATATTGTCGGTGAAAAAATGGAATCCGGCGACATGTTCATCCCGGAAGTCCTCATGGCGGCTCAGGCAATGGGCGCATGCGTGGAGACCCTTAAACCCCTGCTGGGATCTGACAACAGCTTTTCCGGAGGGTCCGTCATCATCGGAACCGTAAAAGGCGACCTTCACGATATCGGTAAAAACCTGGTGGCCATGATGATGGAAAGTGCCGGACTTGAAGTCCACAACCTTGGCGTGGATATTTCCCCGGAGGATTTTGTGGAACAGATCCGGCAGAAGAATGCCCAGATCGTCTGCCTCTCCGCTCTCTTAACCACCACCATGCCGGCCATGAAGCAGACCATTGACGCCATTGTTGAATCGGGCCTCCGGGATCAGGTAAAAATCATGGTGGGCGGCGCTCCGGTGACCCAGAACTTTGCCGATGAGATCGGAGCCGACGGATTTGCAGCCGATGCCGGTTCCGCATCCAAAATGGCCAAGGCATTTATCAATTAATACCCCTGAGGAGATCGACACATGTTTGAAGTTATCGGCGAAAGAATCAACACCTCCAGAAAACTGGTTCAGGCGGCGGTGGCCGACCGGGACGCAGACTACATCATCAACGATGTTAAAAAACAGCAGGAGGCTGGCGCCAATTTCATAGACGTGAATGCCGGTGCCCGCATCGGCCACGAAGAAGCGGATATGCGCTGGCTTCTGGATACCATACAACCCGTTTGTAAACTTCCGTTAGCCTTGGACAGCCCGGACCCGGCCATCCTTGAAATGGCCTTTTCCATGGTGGAAAAGACACCCATGGTAAACTCCATCTCCCTTGAAAAGGATCGCTTTGAGGCCATGATGCCCTTTCTGGAGGGCAAGGAGTGCAAGATCATTGCCCTGTGCATGGATGATGCCGGCATGCCAGGTTCCAGCAACGATATCCTGGGCCGCGCCAAGAGCCTGGTTGCCGAGCTCAACGCCATTGGAATCCCAACGGCCAGCATCTATGTTGACCCCCTTGTCCAGCCCATCTCCACGGACTCAAACAAGGGCATGATGGTCCTGGATGCGGTGCGCGCCATAAAGGCCGAATTCCCCGAGGTGCACATCACCGGCGGCCTGTCCAATATCTCTTACGGCTTGCCCCAGCGGCACATCATCAACCGGACCTTTGTCACCCTGATGATGGATGCGGGAATGGACTCAGCCATTATTGATCCTTTGGACAAGAAAATTATGGCCTCCATCAGAACGGCGGATATGCTTCTGGGGCATGACCAGTTCTGCATGGAATACCTCAAAAGCGTCCGTTCCGGCGCCATTGAATCTTAATATAGATCGGGAGGGTTCGATCGTTCACCAATAAACCTGGAGGAGGGGAATAATGCAGGAAAGCAACGCGACAATTGACAGGGGCATTACATTCACGTCGGTGATATGCTGTGCCGTATTTATCATTGCCACAATGATATCACCTGAAGGGGTAAAAAACGTATTTGACCGTTTGTTCAGGTTTTTTACCGGCAATTTCGGGTGGGCCTACCTTGTCTGTGTCGCGGGATTTGTTTTTTTCTGCTTTTTCATGGCGTTAAGTAAATACGGCAATATACGGCTGGGAAAAGATGATGAGACACCGGAGTTCAGTCTCATGGCATGGTTTTCCATGCTTTTTGCTGCAGGAATGGGGATCGGCCTTGTCTTTTGGGGTGTGGCCGAACCCATTTGTCACTTTGCCACCCCTCCTTTTGCCGAACCTAAAACCCCCCAGGCCGCAGCCGATGCCATGAGAACCGTTATCTTCCATTGGGGGCTGCATCCATGGGCCTGCTATGCCGTGGTGGCCATGCTTCTGGCCTATTCCCAGTTTAGAAAGGGAAACCCTGCGCTTTTGTCATGGATACTTGAGCCCCTCATCGGCCGTGAACGGGTCCAGGGATATATGGGCAAGGCCATTGATTCTCTGGGTGTTGTTACCACGCTTTTCGGCGTTGCCACTTCTCTGGGACTCGGTGCCATGCAGGTGACTGCGGGGCTTAATAAGCTGTACGGTATTCCCGATTCCACGACGGTTTCCATCGTTATTGTTGTCGTGGTGACGGTTCTGTATATTATTTCGGCCATTACCGGCATTGACAGGGGCATCAAGATATTGAGCAACGTCAACATGGTGATGGCCTTCATCCTGATGCTCCTGGTCCTTTTTCTGGGGCCCACAAAATACATATTACAGACCTTGATCGAAGCGGTGGGCAACTATTTTCAGAATATTATCTGGCTCAGCTTTTTTATCGATAATTCAGGTGCGGTAAAGGCCCGGGTCGGATACGACTGGATCAGCGCATGGACCATATTCTACTGGGCCTGGTGGCTGGCCTGGGCGCCCTTTGTCGGTGCCTTTATCGCCAGAATTTCAAGGGGGCGTACCATCCGTGAATTTGTATTTGGCTCTTTGCTGGCGCCGACCCTGCTGTGCACCGTGTGGTTCAGTATATTGGGCGGGTCGGCCATAAATTTTGAATTTGCCGGTAAGTCCGGTATTGCCGATGCCACATTTGAAAATGTGGCTGTTGCGATTTTCGTTCTGCTTGAAAATTTCCCCATGGGGGAGATGCTCTCCCTTCTTGCCATGGTGATTATCACGATCTTTTTTGTGACATCTGCGGATTCTGCCACCTATGTGGTGGGAATGATGAGTTCCGGCGGAAACATGAATCCTGCAAATTCCCTGAAAGTGTTCTGGGGACTTTTGTGCAGCATGATCGCGGCGATGCTGCTTCTGGCAGGCGGATTAAAAGCCGTTCAGACGATCTCCTTTGTCGTCTCCTTCCCCTTTATGATTCTGATGGTGATCATGATAGCGTCTTTTTTAAAGTCACTGGCGGACGAGCCGCTGTGACCTCTCACTCAACGCTTTTCCTCTTAAATACGCTTCCATGGGCTTAATCGTTTTCGATCTGCAGGGGGGCAAAAACACGAATGGGTTCTTTAATCCCTGTCTTGTTAGAAAATCCGTTCAACCGGCGAATCAGCATGGGGGTCACCTCCTGCCCCCTTGATATGAGCAGTTGGTCCTTAACCGAGACAATATCCTCAAACAGAATCATCCCGGCCCTCAATGAGGAGAGGGAAATGTCCTTGATCACATATTTAACATCGGCGCCAAGAACGAATTCCAGGGCTTTCAGAACCGCTGGATCATACCATTTCCACTGTTCTTTCATTTGATTGAAGGCATCGGCTCTGGACAGTCCCTTTGATTCCAGCATGTCGAAATCAAGAACCACTTTGAGAATTCGCGACCCCAGGGGAATGGATTTACCCCTGGGGGAGTCATCGGAGCCGTCCGACCCATCAAACCGTCTATCCTGACATGCGATGATATTGGCGATCTGTTCCATGCGTGGGATATTGGAAAGCAGGTCCGATGCGATTCCGGGATGCATGTCAAAAAGCCGGGTCTCTTCCGGGGTCAGTTCCCGACCGCAGTATAATTTCTTTATGGTTTCATCGGAGAGAATGACGCACCCGATCTGGGAGAGCATGGCCGCTGTTTCAATGAGCCACACATTGGAGATGCCAAGGTGCATTGAGATATCAACGGCATATCTGCTGATTCTTGAAGATCGCCCGAAAGCTTCCGGACTCACCAGGGAGAGCAGTTCGCTCAACACCTTTATGCTGCCCTTCAGGGTGTTTTTCAACAGCTCTTTCTCCGCCCTCACCAGTCGATATTGGGCCACTCCCTGGGTCAGCACTTTTGTGAGGATGTCTATGGCACAGGGTTTGGTTAAAAATCGGTAGATGTTGCCTTCATTCACCGCTTTTATGGCATTTTGCAGATCCGCATTGCCCGTGAGCATCATCCGTACGCTGTCCGGTTTGATTTTGGCGGCCTGGGCCAGAAATTCAATGCCGTCCATTACGGGCATGCGAAGGTCCGACAGAATGACGGCAAAGGGGGGCTGGCTCTTAATGGCCTTTAGACCCTTTTCAGGGCCCAGGGCGGTCTCAATATGAAAATTTTTGCGTAACTGGCGTTTCAGCGAATCAAGGAGATTCTGTTCATCGTCTACGATCAATATTCGGCTATTCATTGGTGTATGGCTCCTGTGCTATCAGCTCAGATGCTTTTTTCCAGGCAGGTATCTTTTCATAAAGTCCGGATTGCATCATGTGCGCTATATCAAATGCCTGTTGCCTTTCCTCCCGGGATGGATGGCTATTGTTTTCAAAAATATTGGCGGCATGGACGGCAATCAGGGGACCGAATGACTTGTGTTGACATTTGACGGGGGTGTGGTGAAATGCAACCCCTTCAACGATGACATCCGGCAGGCCCCACAGGCCCAAGAGATAGGCACCCACTTCCGCATGGGTGGCTCCCATTATTTCAAATTCAGCCTCCATAAAGGAGATATCCTTGTGTTGTATTAATTCAAATACCTTTGCATAGGTTTCCGGAAAGTTTACGGCAAATATGATTTTTCCAATGTCATGCAGAAGCCCCGTGGTGAAGGAGTTGTTCAATGTCTCTTTGTCCGCATGTTCGTATGTTGCAATAGCCTGGGCAATGGTACCGGTTTTGATGCTGTGTTCATAGATTTTTTCAATGTGCAGTGTGGACACAGTGGCCGGATCAAATTTTGAAAAGACATCAATGGTGAGCACCAGTGACCTGATGATATCAAGGCCCAGCAGAATAACGGCCTGGGAGATATCTGAAATGTGGCGTGGCAGCCCGAAAAAGGAAGAATTTACCAACTGGAGAATCTTTGCGCACATGCTCAGATCTTTTTCTATGATTTTACCCACCCGCTGCACGGAAGCCTCCGGAGATCGAAGTTCAGCCATAATTTCGGTGTAAATAGCGGGCAGGCTCGGCAGGGAGTCTATCCTGGATATGACCTGTTTTAAGCCGTTCTGGCCCAGAAAATCCCTCAGACTGCAGGATCTGCTCACCGTGGAGATTAACATTTCGGAACTACACGGTTTGGAAAGATACTGGTGGGCGGGGCGAACGGATTTTAAAATCATCTCCTGGTCTGAATGACCGGAGAGGATGATGCGTACGATGGTGGGATAGCGGTTCTTTACCTCTCCCAGCAGCGTGACGCCGTCCATGTTCGGCATGCGCATATCGGAAACGATGACATCAAAGGAGCCCCGGGAAAGCAGCTCCAGGGCTTTTGATCCGCTTTCGACAAATGCCATGTCCCATTCATGTCGCATGGTCCGGAGCATTCTCTGAAGTCCCTTAAGGATATTGGGCTCATCGTCCACAAATAAAATTTGTTTTTTTCTTTTCTGAATGTTCATATGCTCTTCTCATGTATGGGAAGGTGGATGATAAATGTGCTGCCCTTTTGCGGGGCTGTTTCAAAATTGAGAATGCCATGGTGTTTCTCCACGATGATGGATCTGGAAATGGCCAGTCCCTGTCCCGTTCCTTTTCCCACCTCTTTGGTGGTGAAGAACGGATCAAAAATTCGTGAGCGGATCTCTTCCGGAATTCCAGGCCCTGTGTCACTGATGCGGATTTCCAGGTACTCCCCCTGGATACGGGTTGATATCCCAATGCGACCTTTTTCCGTGGAATTGCCGTTCACCACGTCTCCGATTGCATGGGCCGCGTTAATGATGATGTTCAGGAACACCTGGTTCAGCTCTCCCGGCAGGCAGGGAATAAGGGGTAGGGAGGGTGCCAGATCCGTTTCGATTTCCGCCATGTACTTCCATTCATTGCGTGACACGGTAAGGGTGTTTTCAATGGCCCGATTAATATCCACGGCAACTTTTTCCTTGACCCCGGGATGGGAAAATTCCTTCATGGAGCGAACGATTTCAGAGATACGGTTTACCCCTTCCAGGGTCTGTTCCATGGCCTTTGGAATCTCCTCTTTCAGATAGTCCATATCTGCCTGTTCAACGGCGTCGGAAATGTCTTGAAGCAGTTCGGTACAATTCATTCCTGATTTAACGTGTTTTTCCAGCCGTTGATATCGTTCGAGTATCTCAAGAAGTTCTTCAAATGCGTCAGACATAAACTGGTTGTTGTCGCCCACATATTGTATCGGTGTATTGATTTCATGGGCAATTCCCGCAGCCAGCTGGCCCACGGCCTCCAGTTTTCTGGCCTGCATGAGTTGAACCTCAAGGGATTTCTGTTCGGAAATATCCCTCACCGTTCCCTGGAGCAGGACCTTGCCCGGCAATTCCATCCGGGTCAGGAGAATGGTGGCTGGGAAGAAAACATCTTCGTTGTATTTTTTGTGCATGTATTCAAAAAAAATGGAGCCGCATTCCATGGCACGGTTAATGTGTTCCATGGCAAAGGCTTTGGAGGTGGTGCCGTCCGGCTGTAATTCCGGGGATATCTCCCAGGGGTACAGTGAGGTGAAGGCTTTTTTGTCTGCCACATTGAACAGTTTTAAGGTCGCCTGATTACAGGAAGTGAATCTCCAGGAGGGGGGTTCCAGGGTTAAGATGGCATCCTGGGAGCTTTCAAAAAGGATTCGATGGCGCATCTCACTCTGGTGTAAATCCGACCGGGCCTGTTTCAGGGCGGTAATATCTGCTGCAATAAAAATAAATCCTATTTTGTCGGTATCTTCTGTGTTGTCAGATGCCATGGGGGCCAGGGTGATTCCCAGAAATCCTTCACTGCCGTCCGGTTTTGTGAAACTTAGATTGTCCAGGCGCACCTGGCTTTTATGCATTTTGCAAGAAAGGATTCCCTTTTCAAGTTTAGACCAGTCCCATGAAATACCACATTGCGTGAAGGGGATTCCCATGACATCCATGGCGCGTATGCCAAGGGTGGCTTCCGCTGCAAGATTCCACTGAATGACCTTGTCCTCTTTGGAAACACCGATGAGGATGGAGGGAATGGACTCCATCAGTTGCTTTTTTTCCTTGTTTTCCTGAAGATATTTATCCTTTGCAAGCTTTTGTTCGGTGATATCGACGAAGATGTTGATCAGATGGTTTTTGCCTTTCAGAATCACCGGGACAGCCGTTTGCATAATGGGCACCGAGCTGCCGTCAGGTCGTTGTATGATGGACTCGTGGTTGTGTAGACTCCTGTTTTTGTCAATGAGGGGACAGAAGGTGGCGTTGCCTTTGCAGATGATTTCATGACATGACGCTCCAATAAATTCCCGCCGGGGACGTCCCAGTATTTTGATGACAGACCGGTTGGCTTCCACAATCGTTCGGCTCTGCGTCTCTATGACGACGATGCCGGCCGGAACGTTTTCCATGATGGTTCTAAGTCTCTCTTCACTGTTTTTCAGTTTCTGGATATTTTCCTGTAATTCGACGGTTCGTTCCTGGACGAGTATATCCAGTTCTTCAATGTGACGTATTCTCTCTTTTTCAATGGTCAATCGTCTGAAGGCATTGTCCATGGCAATCAGGAGCTGGATTTTGTCAAAGGGCTTGATAAGGTAGCCGTAAGCACCGATGGACAAGGCCTCGGCCGCGATTTGTCGACTGGCCATGCCTGTTATCATGATGACCGCCGTATCCGTGTATTCCGCAAGAGTGAAGCGGACAAAGTCAAGCCCTGATTCCCCCGGCATATTGATATCACACAGGATCAGATCAAAGGGCTGCATTTTAAGTAGACGTCTGGCTTCAGCTGCGTCTGATGCGTCCGTGCATTCATAGTCTTCATTTTCAAGTAGGATATTGATCAGTTTCCGGAGAGTAGGGGCATCATCGACAATCAAAATTCTTTTCATCGTTCGGGTTCTCCTGTGTTAAAACGCAGACCAGGCCCATGATCGGGCTTGATCACAACAAGGGATATCATCTGCAGGAGTCCGAACCTCATTCAGGTCCGGCAAGGGAGCGAATCCGAGAGAGACCCCTTGAACCAGTGCCATTGCATGGTCTCTGTTCCAATTTTAGAATTTTTGAAATTTTTTCCTTTATGATGCAAGCCGTTTCAAGCCTGCTTTCTATGGAATTCATAGCCCCGGCATTGGCTTTGACGGAACCCCGTTTCTCCTTGAATCTTTTTTCAAAATTCATGACAAGCTGATCCCCCACCACCAGCTTGTCCGCGAAGTAGACGATCTCTTTTTCATTTAAAGGGGTCTCCCGGGTTGTTTTTAAATCCATATGTTCCATGACGATCTCTGCGACATCCGGAAATCCCATGTCCCTGAGCATCTCAGCCCCTTTCATCGCATGGTTGGGTTCTTTTCTTGCGATATCATGGAGAAGGGCGGCGGCCTCGATGAGCCGGACATCAAACAAAAGGGGGGGCTCCAGACACGCGCATATTTTAAGGGCGGTTTCAGCGACTTTTACACAATGGTTCATGATTTTTTCATTTGCCATGGGGCTGTTTCCAAGGAGACAGAGACACTCGGAAGCTTCAGGGATGTTGATTCTTTCATATTTTGTCAAGATCTCTTGATAATCGTCCCGGGTGTCTGCATCCATATGAATGGCCCTGTCGCAGACCTGGAGATCCATAGCCTCGGTTTCAAAATCCGCAAGGCAGGCCCTCAAGCCTCCTTCCTGGGTGAAATTTTTTATGGCATTTACGCATTCAGTTGATATAAGTGGCGGATGCCCCCTCTCTCCTTCAAACACAGGGTAAATAATTTTTTTCTTTTCACCTTTATGGGCCCTTAGCATCTCTCTTATTGTGTGGTGCCTGATGGCCGGAATGTCTGCCGGCAGCAGGAAAAAGGCATTACAATCCGCCTTTAATTGTTTTACCCCGGTTAGAATCGTGGAAAACATCCCCTGGTGAAAGTCGGGATTATGGATACAGGTTGCGTTCATTGCGGTAATACGCTTTTCAAGCTCTTCCGATCTGTGACCGGTTACCACTAAAATATCATTTATATCATTTTGTTTGAACAGATCAATGGAGGTTTCCAGGATGGATTTTCCCCCCAGGGGCAAAAGTGGTTTAAACCCTTTCATCCGGGAAGAAAGGCCGGCCACAGGAATAATGGCTGCTATATTTTTTGTGTGTTTCAATGGAAGTTCCCTTTTACTCAATGCTCCGGTTTTTTAAAGTCGGAGCATTGGGTTTTAAGCGGTGACTGTCTTTTTATGTGTAGCACCATCACCCATTATGGTCAATATCGTTTCTTCCGACAATCCGTGTGTTCAGTGTGTCTGCGGCACACTGAACGCCGAAGATATATGGGGAAATCAGTCATTTTGCCCCACCATGTGTTGCCTGATCTCCCACACCTCATTTTTAGATGGTTTGTTTTGGTTATTTTTGCACTTTTATATACAGTTCGCATTGTCTTTTTATCTGTTATTGTATTTGTATGGGTCATATTGCCACTATATTCCAACCGTTTGATGGGTCATTTTGTCCATTTTGGGGAGTGCCGGGTGCAAATCCGGAGATTCCATAGGCGAGATTTTTTTTTGTTCGACATTTTTTTTTGATTATAAATTTAAATAGTTATCTGCTTTTATTTGGGATCAAAGCATATTTTGCATGGAAATAAAATGCAACGGCCTTTTAATTGCTTAGCCAGGAGATGAAGCTTGTTCGTTTATTGTTTTTTTGGGGGGGGGGAGAGGTGTATTTAATTCGTTATTCAGATTGATATATGTTATTTTACATCCATAATATAATGCTATATATTGAGAATAACTTTTTTTAACTCTATTGAACTCAAATAATAGCCTTGATTGATCAAGCCCGACCCCTTCCCCAAGTGGCCGGTATTATGATCAAGCCCCAAAATGGGTATTATCGGTGGTGTTTCGGGTGTGCAATGGCTTGGGCGATAAGGCCGACAACACAGGCCGGACCCCGGTTGTTCGTACGTGTGGGTAAAAAGTTGATTATGGGGTTGAGGGAGAGAAGATGAGAACTGTTCCGGTCCAGGACGCAGTGGGTATGGTGCTATGCCAGGATATGACACGTATCGTACCCGGAGAATTTAAAGGAAGTGCCTTTAAAAAAGGCCATGTAGTGAGAGAAGAGGATATTGAAGAGCTTCTGGAGATGGGCAAGGCAAATCTCTATGTCTGGGAGGTTGCCGAGGGTTTTTTACATGAAAATGAAGCTGCCAGACGTATTGCCGTTGCCGCATCCGGGCCGGGAATAAGGCTGACCGAGCCCAGTGAAGGCCGTATCAATCTCATTGCCGATAGAAACGGGCTTTTAAAAATTAATGTTCAGGCCCTGCACCGCATCAATGCCATTGATCAGATGGTGTTTGGAACGGTACACACAGATCAGCAGGTTATGGAAAAGCGTGCAGTGGCCGGCACCAGAGTCGTGCCTCTGATCATAGAGCAGGAGAAAATTGAGCAGGTGGAGGAGATCTGCCGGCAGGCGTTTCCCCTGGTTCAAGTGAAACCTTTTATTGCCGGCAACATCGGCATGGTCACCACCGGCAGTGAAATTTACAGTGGCCGCATAGAGGATCGCTTCGGCCCGGTTCTCAGGGAAAAATTCACGGCCCTGAACGGTTCAATCACAAGGCAGATCCTGACATCGGATGACGTTGAAATGACCACCAAGGCCATAGAGGAATTGGTGGATGAGGGGGCGGATATGGTTGTGGTCACAGGCGGTATGTCCGTTGACCCCGATGATCAGACCCCGGCGGCCATCCGCGCCACAGGTGCCCGGATTGAGACTTATGGCTCACCGGTTTTTCCAGGTGCTATGTTCATGCTTGCCTATCTGGGGGATGTGCCCGTGCTGGGGCTTCCCGGCTGCGTCATGTATTACAAAGCCACTATATTTGAATTGGTTGTTCCCAAACTGATGGCCGGAGAGAAGGTCTCTCGCCGGGATATTGTGGAGTTGGGTCATGGGGGGTTCTGCGAAAACTGTCCTGAGTGTCGCTACCCTGCCTGTCCTTTTGGCAAAAGTTGAAAATCATTTGAATCATAAAGGAGAAATAGAATGCTGAAAAAAACGCTCAATGTGAATGGCATTTCCAGAACGGTTTTACTCAATCCCACGGACACACTGTCCACCGTTCTTCGTAATCAGCTGCTGGTGCTTGGTGTCAAGGTCGGCTGTGATGAGGGCCAGTGCGGAGCCTGTAATGTCATCATGAACGGAAAACTGATCCGCTCCTGCATTACCAAGATGACCCGTGTGCCTGAAGGGGCCGAGATTACCACCATTGAGGGCATCGGCACACCGGATAACCTTCATCCCATTCAGCTGGCCTGGATCCGTCATGGAGGTGCCCAGTGCGGATTCTGTACCCCTGGATTTATCGTCTCTTCCAAGGCACTTCTGGATGCCAACCCCAATCCCACCCGTGACGATATCCGGGATTGGTTTCAAAAATACAAAAACGCCTGCCGGTGCACCGGTTACAAGCAGCTTGTGGATTCTGTCATGGATGCGGCAAAGGTACTCAATGGTGAAATGACCAAGGAAGAGCTTGCCTTTAGGATACCCGATGACGGCCGTATCTGGGGCAGCAGCATACCCCGTCCCACTGCCGTTGCCAAGGTGACCGGCACCTGGATGTTCGGAGCCGATCAAGGGGTGCTCATGCCGGACAACTCCCTGCAGATGGCCATGGTCCAGGCTGAGGTGTCCCACGCAAAGATCCTCTCCATTGATACCTCTGAAGCGGAAAAGATGCCAGGTGTGTACAAGGTGCTTACCCACAAGGATGTCAAGGGCAAAAATCGCATCTCAGGCCTCATCACCTTCCCCACCAACAAGGGAGATGGCTGGGATCGTCCCATCCTCTGTGATGAAAAGGTGTTTCAGTATGGCGATGCCATTGCCCTTGTGTGTGCGGACACCAAGAAAAATGCAGACGCAGCCGCTGCCATGGTAAAGGTGGATCTTGAGCCGCTGCCCGAGTACATGAATGCCCCGGCGGCCATGGCAGAGGATGCCATTGAGATTCACCCCGGAACCCCCAATGTCTATTATACCCAGAAGATTGCCAAGGGTGAAGAGATCGCGCCCATTTTCGATAAGGCCGATCATGTCATTGAAGGCGACTACTATGTGGGCCGTCAGCCCCACCTGCCCATTGAGCCGGATGTGGGGTTTGCCTATCTTAATGAAGACGGTAAGCTGGTGATTCAGTCCAAGTCCATTGGGTTGCACCTGCACATGTATATGATCGCCCCGGGCCTTGGTGTTGAGCCTGAGAACATGATCATGATTCAGAACCCCACCGGCGGCACCTTTGGTTACAAGTTCAGCCCCACCCTGGAAGCACTGGTGGGGGTGGCGGCCCTTGCCACCGGTCGTCCCTGTCATCTTCAGTACACCTACAAACAGCAGCAGCAGTACACCGGTAAACGGTCTCCCTTTTTCACCAATATCCGTCTTGCCGCTGATAAAGACGGTAAACTCAAGGCAATGGAGACAGACTGGTCCGTTGACCATGGGCCCTATTCGGAATTTGGTGATCTTCTAACCCTGCGCGGGGCCCAGTTTATCGGTGCCGGATACGACATTGCCAATATTCGTGGTGAAGGCCGCACCGTGTGCACCAACCATTGCTGGGGATCTGCCTTCCGTGGATATGGCGCCCCCGAGAGTGAGTTCGGCTATGAAGTGCTCATGGACGAACTGGCCGAGAAGATCGGTATGGACCCCTTGGATTTGCGGTATCTGAATGTGTACCGGGAAGGTGCCACCACCCCCACTGGGTGTGCCCCGGATGCCTATTCCCTGCCGGATCTCATTGATCTGATTCGTCCCAAATACAAGGCAGCCAAGGACAAGGCCGCAGCCAATTCCACGGAGGATATCAAACGGGGTGTGGGCGTTTCCGTGGGGGTTTACGGATGTGGGCTTGATGGCCCGGACACCGCGGAAATTGATGTTGAACTCAATGCGGACAACACCGTCACCATCTTTGCCACCTGGCATGATCATGGTCAGGGTGCTGACAGTGGGACCCTGGGTTCTGCCCATGAGGCCCTTCGCCCCATGAAGATCACTCCGGATCAGATCAAGCTGGTCTTAAATGACACCAGTCTCTGTCCCAATGCCGGTCCTGCCGGTGGCAGCCGATCCCAGATGGTTGTTGGACAGGCCATCTTAAATGGGTGCCAGGCACTTGTTGATGCGGCCCGGAAGGCGGATGGCTCTTTCCGGGATTATGACGGCATGAAGGCAGACGGTCTTCAAACCAAGTTTCATGGTAAATGGTCGGCACCCTGTGCCAATGGGGATGAAAATGCCCAGGGCGATCCTCTGGCCGGTTACATGTATGGTGTCTTTATGTCGGAAGTGGCCGTTGAAACCGCCACCGGTAAAACCACGGTGGAGGCCATGACCATTGCTGCCGATGTGGGTGTAATAAATAATAAGCTTGTCGTTGATGGACAGATTTACGGTGGTGTGGCCCAGGGCATCGGTCTTGCCCTCACCGAAGATTATGAAGATATCAAGCGACACGCCACCTTGGCCGGAGCCGGTTTTCCCTATATCAAACAGATCCCCGACAATCTGGAGATCCTGTACATAGAGACACCCCGTCAGCGTGGACCCTTTGGGGCCGCAGGTGTGGGTGAACTTCCTCTGACGACCCCCCATGCCGCTGTCATCAATGCCATTTACAATGCCTGTGGGGCCAGGGTCAGAGATCTGCCTGCCCGTCCGGAAAAGGTACTGGCGGCAATGCCCAAATAGGTAGCATTGGATGATTGACATATTTTGGGGAGGGGCCAGGCTTGCGTTAACCCTGCATTGTCAGGCCCCGGGATAATAACCAAGGGCGATTCCGGCATAGGGCGGAATCGCCTTTGTGTAATGGAAATGGAGAGAGATGGACCAACAAACACTGCGCCAAATGGAAAAACAGTGCATCCAGGAAGAGGCCCCGGCCTGTCAGGCGGCCTGTCCTTTACACGTGGATGTTCGCACCTTTATATTGAAGGTCGGTCAGGGAAAATGGAATGATGCCTGGAAAATTTTGAATAAAAGCATGCCGTTTCCCGGCATCCTGGGCCGCATCTGTGACCATCCCTGTGAAAGTGCCTGTCTGAGAGATAAATTGGGGGGTCCCATCCGCATGGGTGCCTTGGAGAAAGTATGTGTCAACCAACCCAAGCCCAGGATTCGCACCATTCCCATGCCCACAAAAAGTCAACGCATGGCCGTGGTGGGGGAAAACCTAAGTTCCCTGGTGGCGGCCCTGGAACTGCTGCGAAAGGGGTATGGAGTTACTCTTTTTACCTCCCGGGATAGGCTTGGGGGAACGTTGTGGGAGATGAATGAACTCTCCCGTGAGATCCTTGAAAAAGAGCTGGAACCGCTGTCAACCTTGGGGCTGATCGTGGAAAAAAGTGTCATTGAGCCGGGTCTCACGGTCCGTTTGCAAAAAGAATTTTCAGCGGTTTATCTGGGCCTTGACACCCCGGATTGTGCGCCCCTTGCCCGGGGAGAAACCCCCAATGAAAAAACCTTTGCCCTGGGCCGGGAGGGGGTGTTTGGCGGGGGCTTTCCCCATGAAAAGGGGAAAATGTCGGCCCTGCAGCAGACATTCCAGGGCAGGGCCGCGGCCCTTTCCATGGAGCGGTTTGTGCAAAAGGTAAGCCTGGAGGAGGGACGTCAGGACCAGGGGCCCTATGCCACCCGCCTCTTTACCGACACCGGTGACATTGACCCTCTCCCCACGGTTTTGCCCGCCAATGGGGATGAGGGATATACCCTTGACGAGGCAAAAGCCGAGGCCCTGCGCTGTATCCAGTGCCAATGTCTGGAGTGTTTGAAAGTGTGTCCCTATCTTGAGCATTATAAAGGGTATCCCAAAAAATATGCCCGGGAGATCTATAACAATGCCACCATTGTAATGGGCGATCACAGTGCCAACACCATGCTCAACTCCTGCAGCCTCTGCGGACTGTGTCAGGAGATCTGCCCGGAACACTTTTCCATGCCGGATCTCTGCCTGGATGCCCGTAGGGACTTGGTGCAGCGCAAGAAAATGCCACCCTCGGCCCATGAATTTGCCTTGCTGGATATGGCTTTCAGTAATTCTGATGCATTTTTACTCACCCGACACGCACCCAACCAGGGGAAAAGCACCTTTGCCTTTTTTCCCGGTTGCCAGCTTGCCGGGTCCAACCCGGAGCATGTCATCCGGACCTACTCCTTTTTAACGGACAATCGGAAAGGGGATATGGGGCTGATGCTTCAGTGCTGCGGTGCCCCTGCCCACTGGTCCGGCAATGAATCAAAGTGCCGGGAAGCCGTGGATCTCATCAGACAGAACTGGCAGAAGTTAGGGGAACCCCGGATGATTTTGGCCTGCTCCTCCTGCATGGAGATGTTTAAACATTATCTTCCTGACATCACCGCCACCTCTTTGTGGGAGATCCTGGATCAATGTGAGCTTCCCGGTGGTGCCTGGAAAACAAGCGGGCAGGAGATGGCACTCCACGACCCCTGTACCACCCGCAATGACTCCCGAACACAGGAGGCCGCCCGCAGCCTTGCCGCAAAGCTTGGCATTGTGGTTAAAGAGCTTGAGTTCAGCCGGAACAAAACCGAATGTTGCGGGTTTGGCGGGCTCATGGAAAATGCCAATCCCGCCATGGCAAAAAAACAGCTTGAAAGAAGAACCGCTGAAAGCGAACTTGATTTTCTGACCTACTGCGCCATGTGCAGGGAAAGTCTTAAGGGGGCAGGAAAACCCACGGCCCATTTATTGGATTTTATCTTTCCCCAAGAGACCCAAGGGGGAAATCCGGCGGGTCAGGAGAAGGTGGGGCTCTCCCTTAGCCGGGAGAACAGGGCTCGGCTTAAAAGAGATCTTTTAGAGCGCATCTGGCAGGAGCGGTCAGAGGCAGGTGCACAGTCCACACTTTATATCAGCCCGGAAGTCCAGGAAAAATTGGACCAGAGGCGTATTCTGCACCAGGATATCCGGGCCGTGATTGATCATTCGGAAGCCTTGGGCGGTCAGATGCAAAGCCTTGTCACCGGTCATTTCTTGGCCTCCCACCGACCATTTATGGTCACCTTTTGGGTGGAGTATTCCCGGGAGGAGGAGGGATACACCATTCATAACAGTTATTGCCACCGCATGCAGATTATGGGGGGAAACGCATGATCACACAACTGGGAATAGAGGAGAATAAAGAGTGGAAATGTCTGCCCTGTAATGCGCTTTTGAAACTTGGCAAGGTTCGCATTGATTATATGAACGGCAGTTTCACGGTGGAACTGCCCTGCTGCCCCACATGCGGCATGGTCCTGGTGCCCGAAGAGATCGCCCTTGGAAAAATGTTGGAAGTTGAGAAATTACTGGAAGATAAATAGTCAGGGCTGATATGGGTTTTGTAAAGAACAGATGCCCGACCCGGTTGCCTGCCTTATTTTTTCGACACGTTTTGACAAAATGGATGTTATGAACAAAACAGCACTATATCAACATCCGGTTCTGCAGAAACTGACCGGGCCGGTACTGCGCCCCGGCGGCCTTGACCTCACCCGGGAGTCGGCCATAAAATGTCATCTCAAGCCCGGAGACCGGGTGCTGGATGTGGGGTGTGGATTTGGATCGGCAGCCGCACTGCTGGCCGGGGAATTTTCTCTGCGATGCGTGGGCATTGATGTGGATGTCGATATGTTGAGAACCGGTGTTGGTATGTCGGTTGCCCCCACTGCTTCTGGAAATGCACCTGGTGCGCTTGCCCCCATCCGGAAGATTCCGGTGGCCCAGGCCACGGCCCAACAGCTACCCTTTGGATCACACAGTTTGAAAGCCGTCTTTTGTGAGTGTGTGCTCTCACTGGTCCCGGACATGGAAGCTGCTCTTGATGAGTTTTTTCGGGTGCTTGAACCTGGCGGACGGTTGATCTTATGTGATCTTTATCTCCGGGGGGGCTACCATGGTGATGCATTAAAAAGGCTTCCCCTGGCATGCGGGTTCAGAAAGGCCGTGGGAAAGGCCGATATTGAAAAACTTGTGCACGCCACCGGATTTGATCCAGGTCCATGGGAGGATCTTACCCCTCTGTTGACCCGGCTTGCAGGCCAGGCGGTTTTTGAACATGGCTCCCTGCAGAAATTTTGGGCCGCGGTTTTCGGCGGGGAGTGTGGCGCTTCCCGGCGAACCTGTGATGCCATTCGGGCCAGCCGTCCAGGTTATTTCAGATTAATTGTTCAAAAAAATGAGTGAGGAAGCGTATGAGTGATACCATGATGCGCCTTATGGCTTTGAAGGGAAAGGGGTATCTCTGCAGTCAGATGATGATGATCATGGCCCTGGAGGAGCAGGATCAGGAAAATCCCGCACTGGTTCGGGCCATGGCCGGCCTGGCCAGAGGGCTGGGGATCTGTTCCGGATCATGCGGTGCCCTGAGTGCCGGGGCCTGCATCCTTGCCCTTTACGCGGCCAGGGGCGGGGAAACGGAAGCGGAGCTGAAAAGCTTTCCTCCCATGCTGGCAGAACTCAATGAGTGGTTTGAGGAGAAGACAAATGCCTATGGCGGGACCCTGTGCCATGAGATTGCCCAGGGTCGGGCCGGATCCGTGGAGATGGAGATGCGCTGTGGGGCGCTTGTTGCCGACACCTATGACAAGATCATGCAGCTGCTGGTGGAAAATGGAATAGACCCGGGGTTTCCAAAAGATGATTTTTTTTAATAACTGCCACGTGCAGACCGCATTGGGGACCTGGGTCTGCCCACAACGAATAATGAAAGTAATGTTAGGCATACCTACACTTTCATATAAACCCACATGTCCTGGCGGACACAACGAAGATAGAAAATGGCATTATGCCGCCCCCCCCCCGACGGGCAATGGGCCCGGCCCGGAACCGTAGACGGCTCAATTGGCCGGTTCCTATTGCCCGTCGGGGGGGCGGCTCTGCTGAGGTTGCCTTGGAGGCTGCCTTTTCATATAACATACATGGCAGAAAGACCTGCCACAACGAAAAACGAAAGTCCTTTAATTCCAGCATATTGGTGAGACTTTCATATAAACATACATGGCAGAAAGACCTGCCACAACGAAAAACGAAAGCCCTTTAATTCCAGTATGTTGATGAGACTTTCATATAACATACATGGCAGAAAGACCTGCCACAACGAAAAACGAAAGTCCTTTGATTCCAGCATATTGGTGAGACTTTCATATAACATACATGGCAGAAAGACCTGCCACAACGAAAAACGAAAGTCCTTTGATTCCAGCATATTGGTGAGACTTTCATATAACATACATGGCAGAAAAACCTGCCACAACGAAAAACGAAAGTCCTTTAATTCCAGTATATTGGTGAGACTTTCATATAACCTACATGGCAGTAACCACCTGCCACAACGAAAAACGAAAGTCCTTTAATTCCAGCATATTGGTGAGACTTTCATATAAAACATACATGGCAGAAAGACCTGCCACAACGAAAAACGAAAGTCCTTTGATTCCAGCATATTGGTGAGACTTTCATATAACATACATGGCAGAAAGACCTGCCACAACGAAAAACGAAAGTCCTTTGATTCCAGCATATTGGTGAGACTTTCATATAAACCTACATGGCAGAAAAATCTGCCACAACGAAAAACGAAAGTCCTTTAATTCCAGCACATTGGTGAGACTTTCATATAAAACATACATGGCAGTAACCACCTGCCACAACGAAAAACGAAAGTCCTTTAATTCCAGCATATTGATGAGACTTTCATATAAACATACATGGCAGAAAAACCTGCCACAACGAAAAACGAAAGTCCTTTAATTCCAGCATATTAGTGAGACTTTCATATAAAAAAAAGAAGGGACTTTGAATTTTGGCAATCCAATGTCGGTGGGCAACTGGGGCCCAAATATGATGATCTCTGATAAAGAGCGGGTTCTGGCCCACACCCAGAGTCTCTGTCCCCATTGCCTGAAAAAACTTGAGGCCCGGCGGATAGAGAAAAAACAGAGCGTTTTTCTGATCAAGGAGTGCCCTGAGCATGGCCGGATCAGCACCCTGATCTGGAAGGGTTCCCCGGATATAAAGAGCTGGGTTCGCACCAAAACGCCGGCCGGACCGGCAAGGCACGGCACCCGGGAGCAACGGGGATGCCCCTTTGACTGCGGTATCTGTCCCCAGCACCGGCAGCGCACCTGCACGGCCTTGCTGGAGATCACCTGGCGGTGTAACCTTAACTGCCCGGTCTGTTTTGCCGACAGTGGGGGAGCGGTTTCCGATCCTGGACTTCATCGAATAAGACAGTGGTATGAAAAAATCAAACAGGATACCGGCGGCGGCTGTAACATCCAGCTCTCCGGAGGAGAACCCACCGTAAGGGACGATCTGCCCCGGATCATTGCCATGGGCAAAGAGATGGGGTTTGGCTTTATCCAGGTCAATACCAATGGCCTTCGTCTTGCCGAAGATACCTCCTTTGTAAAAAAGCTGAAACAGGCAGGACTTGACAGCGTTTTTCTGCAGTTTGACGGGGTGGATGACACGGTTCATGGGGCACTCCGGGGGAAAAAGCTCCAGGCAATCAAAGAGCAGGCCATTGCCAACTGCAGTGCCCAGGGCCTTGCCATGGTGCTGGTACCCACCCTGGTGCCTGGGGTGAACTGTCATCAGGTGGGAGAGATCATCCGTTTCGGTCTGGAAAGAGCCCCCCATGTGCGGGGGATTCATTTCCAGCCCATCAGTTATTTTGGACGATTCCCAACGCCCCCCGGAGATAAGGAGAGAATTACCCTGCCCGAGGTGATACAGGCCGTGGAAGCCCAGACAGGTATAGATGCCTCCTATTTCAAGCCCCCCGGTTGAGAGAACGCCCTATGCTCATTCCATGGCAATTTCGTACTGATGCCCGATGGAACGTTGAAACCCCTGACCCGTCATAAACCGGGCACAGCGCTTGAGAACGGTTACAGGGGCGCAAGCAAAACCATCGGTTTTATTGCCAGGCAATGGGCCGCTCCTTCGGTGAAGGAGAACGAAGATAAACCTTCAATTGATATGGAAGGAAAGGGAGGGCCGGAACCCGAAAAGGGAACGGCCGGGGTAACGCCGCTGCTTTCATCACTGCAACCCATGGGAAATGCCCTTTTGGGGACGGATGCCCCATTGGATCTGGACATATTTTTAAGCAGGCTAAAAACCCATATGTTTTCCATCTCATGTATGGTATTTCAGGATGTCTGGAATGTGGACCTGGAAAGGGTAAAGGACTGCTGCATCCATGTGCTGTCACCCGAAGGGGGGTTAATTCCCTTTTGCATGTATAACCTCACCGACGTACAGGGCAGGAGTTTGTATAGAAAAAAAGAGCTTGGTTCCAATGTCAGTGGTTAGGGACAGGCTTTTGGGGTTTGATCATAAACCCGGTTTTTGTGACGGATACTTTTGAAAGAGATAAAATAATATGACCAAACACGTTGAAGTGTTGCATAATAGTTTAAAGCAGGGCAAATCCCTGGTGATGGCCACAATTTTGAGTAAACAGGGGTCTGCCCCACGATCTGCCGGCACCCGAATGGCGGTTCATGAAGACGGCCAAATCTGCGGTACCATTGGCGGAGGGTGGGTGGAAGGCCAGGTGCAAAAGCTGGCTCGGGATCTGTTTGAGACAAAAAAAGGGGCTTTCATCCGGGAGTTTACCTTGGATTCCAAGGCCTATGCGGACATGGACATGGTGTGTGGGGGCGCGGTTACTCTGCTTTTGGAATATCTGCCTGCCACCGAGGACAATGTCAGGATTTTTTCAAGGCTGTTGGAGATGCTGAGCAAAAATCAGGAGGGGTTCATGGCCTGTCGCATCGGTCCGCGCAATGGCCATATATTTGAGATGCAGCGCTGTATTATTTCAGGCCAAGAACAGACAGGGGCGTTTCAGCTCAATGGACACGGCCTGGACCAGCTGTCGGAACAGGCGGCAGAGATGCGTTCCCCCGGCCTTATAACTATTGGAGAAGAGACCTTTTTTGTGGAGCCGGCCCAGTGTAACGGACACCTCTATATTCTGGGTGCAGGGCATCTTGGCATAGAGACCGCAAGGCTTGCACATCTGGTGGGATTTAAGATTATTGTCATGGATGATCGTTGGGAGTTTGCCAATGAAGAGCGTTTTCCCATGGCCGAAGTGCATGTTGTGGAAAAATTTGAGAATTGTTTTGACCGGTTTGCCGTTGATCACAAGAGTTATATTGTCATTATGACCCGGGGACATATCTATGACAGGAATATTCTGGAGCAGGCCCTTGAAACCCGTGCCGCCTACATCGGCATGATCGGCAGCCGATCCAAGAGAAAGGTGATTTATGATTACCTGCTGACCCAGGGCATCTCCCAGGAACGGCTGGATGGGGTGCACTCCCCCATCGGGCTTTCCATCGGGGCCAAAACCCCGGAAGAGATCGCGGTGAGTATTATTGCCGAACTGATCCAGGTCCGGGAGAAAAACCGGACCGATGATGGGCGTTGATCACCGGGGCATGGTTGATGCGCAAGGAAGGTTTTCATGAAATATGTCGGTGCCCATGTCAGTGCCGCCGGCGGTGTGCGAAACGCTCCCATCAACGCCCGTAAGATTAATGCCACCGCCTTTGCACTGTTCACGAAGAATCAGCGGCAGTGGCAGGCAAAACCGCTCTCTCCGGAGGAGATAGGGGCGTTCCGGGAGAACTGCAGGCAATGTGGCTATACCCCCGGTCAAATCCTGGCCCATGACAGTTATCTCATTAATCTGGGACACCCTGAAAAGGTGGCCCTTGAAAAATCCAGATCCGCCTTTACCGATGAGATGCAACGATGCCGTCAACTGGGCCTTGAATCCCTGAATTTCCATCCCGGCAGCCATCTGGGGAAAAAGGGTCGCACGTTTGAACCCCATATCCAAAGGTGCCTGGAGACCATCGCCGATTCTCTGAATCAGGTGTTAAGCCTCACCCATGGGGTGACGGCGGTGATTGAAAACACCGCAGGTCAAGGTACCAATGTGGGGTACGCCTTTGAGCAGATTGCACAGATCATCCACCGGGTGGAAGATAAAGAGCGCGTGGGGGTATGCATTGACACCTGCCACGCCTTTGCAGCAGGATATGATCTGAAATCCGAGGAGGGGTTTAAAGAGACCTGGCAGCTGTTTGATGATGTCATCGGGTTCCGCTATCTCAGGGGGATGCATTTAAATGATTCGAAAAAGGGGCTTGATTCCAGGGTGGATCGCCATGAAAGCCTGGGACAGGGCACCTTGGGCATGGCGGTGTTCCGACGTATCATGGCGGACCCCCGATTTGACAATATCCCCCTTATTCTTGAAACCCCGGACAGTGACAGGTGGGCCCAGGAGATTGCACTTTTGATGTCCGGTTTCGTCTCCGATGACTGAGACGGCCGGGTGGAGGCGTTTATGGGGATAAATATAACACCGTTGCACGGATGGATTGCCCGGAAAATGGGGCTTCCCACGGGGACGTCTCCAGAGACGTCTTTGGATTTTGGGGCACGGCTGCATGATTATCAACTGGCAATGTTGCGTAAGACCATTGATATCGCAATAAAAAATAGTCCTTTTTATCAACGGCATTTAAGGGGTGTCCATCCCCATGATCTGAAGTCCATGAAGGACATTAGGGCACTGCCGTTCACCACTCCCCAAGATCTTGCAGATTCGGGCCTGCAGATGCTCTGTGTCTCCCAGAGTGACATCGCAAGGGTGGTGACCCTTCAGACATCAGGTACCACCGGCAACCCCAAACGGATCTATTTCACCAGGGACGATCTGGAACTAACAGCGGATTTTTTTGCCCATGGTATGAAGACGCTGGTAAAACCGGGGCAAAGGGTGATGGTGCTCATGCCCGGACCCAATTTTGGCTCCGTGGGGGAAAGGGTCTCCACAGGGCTTGAAAGAATCGGGTGCCGGGCCGTGGTTTACGGCCTGGTGGACGATCCCGGGCAGGTGATTGAAAAGATCAATGAGCTTGCCATTGATTGCCTCATCGGCCTGCCGGTTCAGGTGTTGAGCCTTGCCCGCTGGTCTAAAAAAGTGGTGCCGGGCCGGATTAAAAGTGTCCTGTTAAGCGGGGATTATCTGCCCAATGCCATTATGGATGCCATACAAAGTGCCTGGAACTGCCCGGTGTTTAACCATTACGGCCTCACCGAAACCGGACTTGGCGGAGGGGTGGAGTGCCTGGCACGACAGGGATGTCACCTGCGGGAGGCTGATCTTTTCCTGGAGATAGTGGATAAAAAGGGCAGGGCCGTGCCCGACGGTGAGCCGGGGGAGATCGTTGTCACCACCCTGACCCGCATTGGTTTGCCCCTGATCCGTTATCGCACCGGAGATGTTTCCCGTCTGCTGACCTCCAAGTGTGCCTGCGGCTCTGACCTTAAACGGCTGGACAAGGTCCGGGGCCGCAGCAAATACCCACTCAATGGAGAAGACGTGCGCCTGGACGATATGGATGAGGCCCTGTTCAAACTGGATTCCATGGTGGACTTTGAGGTGAGTTTGGAAAGGGAAAAAGAGCGGTGCCTGATGAATATTGGCTTCTGGCTTCGTCCCGGTCTGCATTCTGGTGTTGATCCCACGCTTGAAATCAGGCAGGCACTCCATACCATCCCCTCTCTGAAGCACCTCATGGATCAGGGGGTGTTGCGTTTGAACACCATTGCCCATTCCGATCAAGCGCTTTTTTCAAATCCCGGAAAACGAAAAATAAAAATTATTCGTGATTGAGCCGCTTCTTGTTAGGATCATGTTGGGTGTTGGGTGTTGGGTGTTGGGTGTTTCAAAGCCTCATCAACGTCAACGTCAACGTCAACGTCTGTCCGCTGATGAGGTAAGGCGTGTACGGGGAGGACGCACCCCTCTATATCGACTGCGTTGCTGCAACTATTTGAAATCCTTTCTCTTGTATGGGTAATCATCACTATGAGGAAATAGCCATTGCTATGGATTGTGTTTTTTTTCTGCCTGCCATAAATTATAATCAACCCCGATAATTCCCTGAAGCCGATATTTTTATTTGAAAAAGGTTTACAGGAAAACCGATTCTGGCCGGCCTTGATGTCAGCCCTTATGTGGCGTGCCACCGGCTGATGTTCGAAGAGAGGGCCGGAATCAAAGGAGAGAAATCATGGGAAAAGAAGAGATTGCACTGGAAATGAATAAAAGTTATGGTTTGGCCATCCTGCTGAAATTGACCAAAACTTACATTCGCGGTATTGAGGTTTGTGAACACAACGGCCGGTGGGCCACCAATGTGGGACGCAAGGAGTTGTGTTACGCCATGGACATGACTGTTCGGGATCATCATATCAATGTGAGGATTGACTAAAGACGAGCAGGGCATCCCACCAGCCCAATGGAAAACGCCAGAAAAAATTGTGCTGTATAATAGAGGGGGAGCCCCATGAGCCGATTGACAAAAGATTTTTCCATGAAACGATTCCGGGCCACAAACAGATCCGAAAGATAAAAAAGCAACGCCCCCGTAAACACAACGACCCTTCCCGTCCTCGGTAGTGCCGGATCAAAAAACACCCTTCCGGCACCGGCCAGCATGCAGGAAATTACCACCAGGTAAAGCAGGGCCGGAACTTTCATGCTCCCTAAATGGGGTTTTAACCAGAAATAGACACGGCCACTTGCCAGCAACAGAGCCACACACAGCAGACCCCAGCCCCAGGAGAGGCCGGAGCCAAGCCCCAACAGAGCCAGAATAAAGAATACATGGGCCAGCAAAAAAGAGATCAGGCCCGCCAGAAACAAAGGTTTCTGATAAAATACCAGGAGCATATCTCCCAAAAGACTCAAAAGAAAACCGGCCGTCATCAATCGATAAAAAAAAGGGTCCGGCCGCTGACGGGTCAATGCCACCAACACAAAAAGCATGGACAAAGGGAGTTTGGTGATGAGTTTTCCCGCGATACTTTCTTGTTTTTCCGCCAGAAGAAGCCCTCCCAGCAGGCAAATTGCCCCAATAAAAATCAATGCATTCATGTGTCTCTCCTGCTGATCTATAAAAGCGACAGTGCTGTTTATTCCGCCTTTTCGAACATATATGAGTAACAACCTGTATCTTATGATGATCCTGACTTGAATGATAGGGTCTGCCTATCAATATCCCCCTCTTTCTCCAATATTGCACACTCTTCCTGAGTGCATAGATTATTTCCAACAAAGAAACACCGCAGCCCCTGAGAATGAAAAATGCTGCTGAGAGAAAATCCTGCCGCAGTATGACAGGAGAAAACCTAACAATCAACCGAAAGATACAGATTCAATATATGGAGGCTATTATGGAAAACAACGAGAGAAATTACATCGAATCCGATAGTGAGAGAGAAGAGGGCCATGTGGATACCCGTCATTACAACTTTGAATGCAGCAACCCCGATGCGCATCTGGGATGTGACCCCGGCATTGATGCGGCGGGATAAATTTTCGTCAGAGACGCTTCCGGAAACTGTGCCGACATCTGAACCTCAATTGATTTTTGATCCAATAAGCTGACATAATCTCTCCGGATACCACCGGAAGCATCGTGAAATCTGGTGGAACAAGTGAAAGGCAGACCCAGGGTTGGGGGTCTGCCTTTCATGTTTTTTTGTGTACCCACTGTTTTTATGCTTAAAAAAAACTGTACCCTTCATCTATTCCACCAACTGTGTCTTGTTATTTCCGTAAAACCCTGTATTTTTTATACCATGATGACAACAACACAGCAGATGAATCGTAAAATATCCCTGTATGAATCCGTTGCCACCCGGATGATGGAATTGATGGACGAGGGAACCTTCAACCCCGGAGAACGGGTCCCCTCCATCCGCACCCTGAGCCGGCAGTTCAAGGTGAGCATCAACACGGTGAAAATGGCATATGGATTCCTGGAAGACCGGCGTATCATTGAGGCCCGGGCCCAGTCCGGATATTATGTCTGCCCCCGGTTACCCCAGATCCCCAGTGAACCGATTATCAAAGCACCCCGGGTCAGCCCTGCCGCTGTGACGGCCAGTGAAGTGGTGATGCAGGTTATGGGAGATGTCATCCGGCCGGACCTGGTTCAGTTTGGGGCTGCCATCCCCGCTCCCCATCTGATCCCTGCCAAAAAATTGAACAGCATGCTTTCAACGGAGAGCCGACGATTCCAGGAAGAGAGTGTGGGATATGCCATGCCGCCGGGAAATATACGGCTGCGCACCCAGATTGCCAAACGGATGATAAAGGCCGGATGCACCCTTGTTCCCGATGACATTATCATCACCACAGGCGCGGCCGAGGCCGTGTTTCTGGCCCTTCGTACTCTGTGCCGGCCCGGGGATACCCTTGCCATCGGCATGCCGCTCTATTTTAATTTTCTTCAGCTGATCCGGAGCCTGGGAATAAAGGTGCTGGAGATTCCCATGTCCCCTTTGACAGGTATTCACCTGGGCGCCCTGGAACAGGCCCTTCAACAGCATACGGTTCAGGCCTGTCTGGTGATTTCCAATTTTAACAACCCCCTGGGAAACTGTATGCCTGATGAGAGGAAAGAGGGCCTGCTGATGTTACTCCGACGATTTAACGTCCCGTTGATCGAGGATGATATCAATGGCGATATCTCCCATACCTCTGTCCGGCCGTCGGTGGTGAAATCATGGGACACCAGGGGAGATGTACTGTTATGCTCCTCTTTCTCCAAAACCCTTGCACCGGGATATCGCATGGGGTGGATCGCTCCGGGTAAATTTTATGACAGGGTGAAACATCAGAAACTGGTGACCAACATTGCCACTGCTTCTCCCCCCCAGCTGGCCATTGCACGGTTTTTATCCACAGGTGGATACGATCACCACCTGCGATCCATCGGAAAAGTCTATGCGGCCAAGGTGGTTCAGATGGCCGATGCCGTGGGGCGATTTTTCCCAAAAGGTACCCGAGTCACCCGTCCGTCCGGGGGATTTACCCTGTGGGTGGAGCTGCCCCGGGGAACGGACAGCCTTGCCCTGTACACCCTTGCAAGGGAAAAGGGGATTTCCATTGCACCGGGGCACATCTTCTCCACCACCGCTGATTTCAGCCATTGCATCCGTCTCAATGCGGCTTTCTGGTCCGAAGATACCCGGTGGGCTGTGGAGACGTTGGGCGATATCGCCCGAAAGCTCTCGGCTGACAGCGGTAAATAAACCATTCATCAAAAAACAATTCTGAACTCAAAGAGCACATTTTTTTTTCGTTTTGGCAGGAAGAATTTCGGACTTGTTTATGATTTCGACCATGCTTGGGAGGAATCAGACCGTGGGAGGGATCAGACCGGTGACAGAAAGTAGGATCAAGCGCAACGCTGCCACAACATAAACTGAAAAGGACTTTAAAAAATGCAAAACGTTCTATTTTATCTTTTAACCATTCTGATATGGGGCTCCACCTGGATTGGTATTAAATTGCAACTGGGATCGGTCGATCCCCTGGTGTCTGTGGTATACCGTTTCTCCCTGGCCTCCGTCATCCTTCTTGTGTGGTGCCGTATGACCCGCCTGAACATGCGATATTCACTGAAAGAACATGGATTCATGGCACTGCAGGGCGCTTTTTTATTCGGATTTAACTATTGGCTCTTTTATGTGGCGGAACTGCATCTCACCAGTGGTCTGGCAGCGGTGATCTTTTCCACGGTGCTGGTAATGAACATGGTCAACGGCTTTTTATTCCTGAAATCACCCTTTGACGTCAAAGTCATTGCCGGTGGTGTGCTGGGGCTTATTGGCATCGTAATGGTATTCCGGCCGGAAGTGGCAGGATTTCATATGGGGGATGACAGCATCAAGGGCATCATCATATCCTTTTCAGCCACCTACATGGCCTCCCTTGGAAATATCATCTCTGCCCGGAATCAAAAACAAGGCATTCCCGTGGTTCAGGCCAATGCCTACGGTATGACCTATGGCACACTGTTCATGACGCTGGTGGTTCTTTTTACCGGTAAGCCCTTTACCTTTGTGGTCTCTCCGGCTTACGTCTGGTCTCTCATCTACCTGGCGGTGTTCGGCTCCATTGTGGCCTTTGGCTGCTATCTCACCCTCATCGGACGTATCGGTGCCGACAGAACCGCCTACGCCTCATTGATCTTTCCCATTGTGGCCCTGGTGATCTCCACCATCTGGGAAGATTATCATTGGACCCTGGAATCTGTGTCCGGTGTGATATTGATTTTAAGCGGGAATCTTTTCATGCTGAAGAAGAAATCTATGGGGAAAACTGTTCTGAAAACCTCGGAGCAGTTGAGTTAATGGTCTCTCTCTCTCCACTTACCTATCAGGGACTTGGCAATCAACAATCGCTAAGCCCCTGATATTCCATATTATCCATTTGCAATTTCAGTGGAAGACAGGTTTCATGAAACTTCTTTCATAGCTTACGATACACCTGGTTTCCTCAGCATACTTGAATGCCTTGTGACACTCCGGATTTTGCGCCATTTTTACCCTGTATTCTTCATTCAGATGCGATTCATCACGCCAACTGATTGATGAATTTCACGTGTCTGAAAATGCACCATAGTAGATACCACATAGCCCATCATAATATCCCCAACCAATACCTGAAGCAGATTTCATGATGTCTTGAAGTCTGCTTTTAAAATCGCTTTGCTCTTTTAATGGGAGCTCTAAAACAGTCTCTGTTGCGTATTCATACATTTCAAGCATAGCATCATAGAAATCTTCATCAATATCGCCATAGCTCAATGTAAAATTGTTACCGCATTCTACATAAAAAATCCTTAACTCTGCTTCTCCCATAGGATTGTCTACAGCTCTGGAATACCTGTTTATTGCATTATTTGCTTTTTCGATATTCAATGTTTCCCCATCTTCAAGATACGGGTGAACCGAGTCTTGAATGATCTTTTTATATTCAGATAATGGATCTTCACCAATTGAAAACCGAGCGCCATTCAATCTCCACAGTTGATGTTGAATTCTATTGTCTCAGGCAATGTATCAAGACGGTTCAGGGAAGACAACCTGAATCAGGCATAGACATCAATCAGTGAACCAATTTTCGAAGCGTCAATGGCTGATAATTTTTGGCCTGGGGTATAGACGTGCGAAGGGGAGGGACCGTCCATTTCAGACGGATAAGCATTTGAATCATAATTAACGAATCGGTGTTTCGACGTCAGCTGAGGTATGTCTGGCTGTGCCTGCAGAAATGTTCTGTCAGCTGCCGGAACAACAGCTTTCGATGGTGCGTAGGGAATCAAACTGTATTGAGAACTCACATCCATGGCACACCCATTCGGAATATGTTCACACCCATGTTGAAGGCTCTGGGCTCCTACCATTCCAGTATACAATATGCTCCTGAATTCAAGAAAACCACGTCATATTGTAGAATTTTGGCAAGTCGGAACGATCTGAACCCAGTACCATGTTGAATGGTTATAACATATATCATTGGACAGCTTTGGTCAAAAAAATATGAGTGTACCCTTTTTGCAGTATTCCCCCCTCTCCAGTCATGGAGAGGGAGCTGGGGTGAAGTTGGGTAGATCACGATCGTCCTCGGATCATCAAAAAAGGGTACACTCAAAAAATATGGGGAAAATAAAAATTTATCGCTTCACCATGAATTGTTGGATCAGGCCCGAAAGTGACCCCGCACCATGGGCGCATGGGGTCACTTCGACCCGATTTCCGGAAGGGGTCATGGCGATATGGTCTGGTGGTTTGAGAACTATTAATTTTTTATGAATTTTCTTTTTATTGTAAATTCAATTTATTATCAATTCTGTTGATATGAAAAATCAGTCCGTGGATTGGGAAAAAATCACAGTGGCCTTTCAATTGCAATATTAAAGCGAAGCGTTCATTCATAAAAGATTCTCCCCAGGGTGGATCTTCTTACATTCACTTAATGCAGCGCATCGTTCAGCCGACGGACGGTGGCAACAAAAAGGAGCTTTAACATGTCAAACGGAGAAGCAGTCTACGGATTTTTTATTCCCACAGTAACGTTAATGGGCATTGGGTCTCACAAACAGCTGGGCGCACAGATGAAGACGCTTGGTGTGACAAAACCGTTTCTGGTGGCAGACAAGGGCATCACCGCCTGTGGTCTCACCCAGCAGATCTGCGATATGATCAAGGCAGACGTGGGTGTGGATGCGGTTGTATACGATGATACCATTCCCAACCCCACAGATAACAACGTGGCAGAGGGCCTTAAGCTCTATCAGGAGAGCGGTTGCGACATGATCATCACCCTGGGGGGCGGCAGTGCCCATGACTGTGGTAAGGGGGTTGGCATCGTTGCCACAAATGGCGGAACCATCCACGACTATGAAGGCGTTGACAAATCCACCAAAGCCATGCCTCCCTTCATCGCCATCAATACCACCGCAGGAACCGGCAGCGAAATGACACGGTTCTGCATCATCACCGATACCGGCAGAAAAGTGAAGATGGCCATTGTGGACTGGCGGGTAACCCCCACCATCGCCATTAATGATCCCCTGCTGATGCTGGGCATGCCTTCTTTTCTTACGGCTGCCACCGGAATGGACGCATTGACCCATTCAGTTGAAGCCTATGTTTCCACCATTGCCACCCCTGTGACAGATGCCTGTGCCATCAAAGCCATTGAACTGGTGGCCGGAAATCTGCGTCAGGCGGTTGCCAATGGACAAGATCTGGCCGCACGGGACAAAATGGCCTATGCAGAGTATCTTGCCGGTATGGCATTCAACAATGCAAGCCTTGGGCATGTCCATGCCATGGCCCATCAGCTGGGCGGTTTTTACGATCTTCCCCATGGTGTGTGCAATGCCATTCTGCTGCCCCATGTCTCCCGTTTTAATTTGATCGCCAAACTGGACCGCTTTGCCGATATTGCCGTGGCCCTGGGAGAGAACATCACCGGTCTGTCCACCCGAGAGGCCGCAGAAAAGGCATTGACCGCCATCCAGACCCTTTCCGCAGATGTGGGAATTCCGGCAAATCTCACAGAGTTGGGTGTTAAGGAAGAGGACCTCACCATTATGGCTGAAAATGCCCAGAAAGATGCCTGTGGCGCCACAAACCCCAGAAGGCCTTCCTTGGCCGATGTCGTGAATATCTATAAAGCCGCATTGTAAGAGCTGAGTAATCCCTCCGGGGTGCTGTTCTGCACCCCGGTTGCCAATTCCATTACCCTTGATGTTCAAGCCTCTTTTTCAGCGTCACTCCGACCCCAGACCCCAGATCACAACTCTGTTTCGTCCCTGCTCTTTGGCTTGGTAGAGGGCCTCATCCGCTTGATTAATCGCCTGCTTCACTGTGACGCTGTCAAGGGATGCCTCCGTAAGGCCAAGGCTTACGCTGAACTGTACCTCCTTGCCATCCTCCGTGGTTAAGCGGATCTCTTCAACGGACTTTCGAATACGTTCTGCAACGATGCCACTCTCTTTCAGGGGGGTCTCCGGCATGAGCAGCACGAACTCCTCTCCTCCATATCGTGCAAAAATATCATTGGCCCGGATGAGTCTCTTACATGTCCGGGCGAATTCATGAAGGACCTTGTCACCGAAGCCATGTCCGAACCTGTCGTTTATGAATTTGAAATGGTCCAGATCCATCATCATAATTGAGGTGGGTGGTGTGGGCGGTTTCTTTCGTACGGCTCGATCCCTTTCCCTGTCCGCCATTTCAAAAAAACTGCGCCGATTGTGAATCTGGGTCAATTCATCTATGGTGGCAAGGCTCTTGAGTTTTTCAGCTTTTTTCAGGAGGACCTCAACGGTGCGTGCCATATCGGCAATCTCATCGTGCCCTTCAGTGGGAAGGGGGATTTTTTTATTCTCCCTGCCGGGCACATCCATCATGGCCCTGCTGATAAGGGTGAGTCTGTCGCCGAATCCGCGGATAACGATACGTTTATAAAGGATATAGAGCAGGAATATTGAGGCTATCATCAGAAGCAGTCTGAGTCGAAGATTGCTTTTTCCGCTTTGAATGACCTGCCGGGCACTATCTTTATAATGGTTGAAAACTATGTCCACATACGCCGTTGAGATTTGTGTGAGTTGTTTGACAAGGTTTTTTAATTCAATAATGAATTCTCCGTTATTTTTTTCTACCTGGAGTTGTTGTATCCGAAGATTGAACATCGGGTCCATGTCGGCCAGTAGTTCCCGGGCTTCCTGCATCATGCGTTCATGTTTGTCCGGCTCTCCGAAGCTGATGGTTGCAAGCAATTTGTCACGATTATTCCGGTAGTCTCCTTCAATGGTATGGACCTGCAAAGGCGTTTGTGCCGTTTCCAGACAATGGAGGTGATCAACTAACTCCAGAATATAATGATGGAGTGCGCTATGCCTCCATTCAGTGGGGGCATGGCTCTCTTTGGAAGCCGTGTCAAAGGTGGGCAGGCCGGCAAGTTTTCGTTGGAGTTTAAAAAATTTTTGTTCCGCCTCTCGAATCAGACGAAGCTGTTGTGCTTTCATCTGAAAAACCAGTTGTGACTGGGTGCGAATGGCCTGGCTGCTCCAGTTCAGGGAGAGGATGTCGATGTCGATCCCCTCCTGTGAAATGGCTGCCGTCAGGGTTTCAAGATGATCCAGTAACGTCACCAGTCTACGCTGAATTTCAATCAGTTCCGTGTTTTGACCGGACATGGAAAGTTCTTGGGTGTGCTCCTCAATGGACAATGCCGTCTGCTGAAGGGCGGTGGCGGTTTTAATTCTGGGCAGGGTTGTCTTTACAAATAATTGGGTGGTGGAGAACAGTTGACTTGAAAAATACAAGGCGAGGCATCCGCCCATGACGATGATCAGCCCGGCCGTCATGAAAATCACCAATAGTTTTGACTGAATGCTGTAAAGTTTTGGAACAATCACTTTTTTGCGGCCTTTTTCCAACTGTCAAGATAGTTGTTTCGGTACCCGTTTTGGGGATCGAAAATTTTAACGATCTCTGCTTTGGGCCAGATATTCTTCCGGGTGACGATGTGCGGTGGGGTGATGTATCCGCTGGGGGGAAGCCCGTGGAGAAGCCGGTTTAATTCGTCGATCAATTGCCATCCGTGAAAGATCAGCGGTTCGGGGACGGTGGCGCTCTGATAGCTTGCATTCTGTATGCGAAGGAATGCAGAGGGGCTGCCGTCACCGGCGGAGATATTGAAGGGCTTGCCGTTGGGAGAACACCCTTTCATTACCAGGGACATTATGGCATGGTCAAAGTAGAGGTCGTTGATGCCCAGGGCGTATTCCCACTTTTCACCATATTTATCCAGAAGCATGGTGGTTACGTCCGGCATCAACCGGCCGGCTTTATCCAGGGCAATGTCTTGAATCTCAAGAACCGTACACTGCTTGCAGGCACGAAGAATTTCTGCCATGGCATTGGATTTCTTCAACGCAATTTCAAAACGACTGTCAGTGAAAATCACCGCTGATGCCGTTCCCTTTGAGTCGGCAATGGCAAAGTGGGCAGCGGCCCGTGCAACTTCCAGGGAGTCCGTGGTGATGTTCACGGCAATGGGGGTCCCCTTTAGCGGCCCTGGGAACGGTGCCGTGTGCCATCCCACAATGGGAATATGGGCCTCTTTGAACGACGTTAAAAATTGTGTGTTGGCCATCCCGTCCATGCCCCCCAGAATGATCCCATCGGGCTTCATGTCAAACGCCTTTTTAAAAATCGCCGGGCGCTTTGAATCGTTGGTTCCCATATCCAGAACATCTACCTTCCATCCAATGGCAGCTGCCGCTTCATTGACGCCTTGGCCCACTCCTAAAATACCGCCATTGCGAAGATCCTCACCGATATAGATCACTTTTTTGTTGGGCAACGCATTTGGCCCATGGGGAGGAAGGGGCCAGAGGTCTGTGGAGATGGTGGCCTTGTCTGCAATTTTTCGTGATTGTTCAAATCCGCCATTTGCAGATTGGATGGAAAAAGCAAATATGAAATAAAGGGTAATTAATACCCATGTCATCAATGGCTTTATAATGGGGATCATAGGCACTGTTCTCCTTGTTAATCCGGATTCCCTGCGTCTTATTTCATTTGTTCGGAACGGATTGATTATGCCATTCTTGAGATGATTTTAAAAGCCTTTTGCAATTTTCCAGGGGACAACGAATCGTCCTCTCCCCATTATGGAGAAAATGCCCCAACCCAATGAAGAGAATGGGTCATTTTGCCCTTTTCGGGGGAGATGTTTCATGGAAAATTCATGGAGCCCGTTACTGTTGTCGTTATTTTTTTTAAATTTTATTTATTTTTAAATCAGGAGGTTGCAGCCTGATTGTGGGGGTGTGATAATTAATTTTCAAATAAAGACGTCAGTGGTCTTTCAATTGCAATGTTAAAGCGAAACGTCATTCACAGGAAGATTTCCGCCAGGGGGTTTTCTTATTTATTAAATTCACCTGCATCGTTCAGCCGACGGGCGGTGGCAACAAAAAGGAGCTTTAACATGTCAAACGGAGAAGCAGTTTACGGATTTTTTATTCCCACAGTAACACTTATGGGTGTTGGATCTCACAAGCAGCTGGGCGCACAGATGAAGACGCTTGGTGTAACAAAACCGTTTCTGGTGGCAGACAAGGGCATCACCGCCTGTGGTCTCACCCAGCAGATCTGCGATATGATCAAGGCAGACGTGGGTGTGGATGCGGTGGTATACGACGATACCATTCCCAACCCCACAGATAACAACGTGGCAGAGGGCCTTAAGCTCTATCAGGAGAGTGGTTGCGACATGATCATCACCCTGGGGGGCGGCAGTGCCCATGACTGTGGTAAGGGCGTTGGCATCGTTGCCACAAACGGCGGAACCATCCACGACTATGAAGGCGTTGATAAATCCACCAAAGCCATGCCTCCCTTCATCGCCATCAATACCACCGCAGGAACCGGCAGCGAAATGACGCGGTTTTGCATCATCACCGATACCGGCAGAAAAGTGAAGATGGCCATTGTGGACTGGCGGGTAACCCCCACCATCGCCATTAATGATCCCCTGCTGATGCTGGGCATGCCTTCTTTTCTTACGGCTGCCACCGGAATGGACGCATTGACCCATTCAGTTGAAGCCTATGTTTCCACCATTGCCACCCCTGTGACAGATGCCTGTGCCATCAAAGCCATTGAACTGGTGGCCGGAAATCTGCGTCAGGCGGTTGCCAATGGACAAGATCTGGCCGCACGGGACAAAATGGCCTATGCAGAGTATCTTGCCGGTATGGCATTCAACAATGCAAGCCTTGGGCATGTCCATGCCATGGCCCATCAGCTGGGCGGTTTTTACGATCTTCCCCATGGTGTCTGCAATGCCATTTTGCTGCCCCATGTTTCGCGTTTCAATTTGATCGCCAAACTGGACCGCTTTGCCGACATTGCCGTGGCTCTGGGAGAAAACATCGCAGGGCTGTCCACCCGCGAAGCCGCAGAAAAGGCATTAACCGCCATCCAGACCCTTTCCGCAGACGTGGGAATTCCGGCAAACCTTACGGAGCTGGGTGTTAAAGAGGAAGACCTCACCATCATGGCTGAAAATGCCCAGAAAGATGCCTGTGGCGCCACAAACCCCAGAAGACCTTCCCTGGCCGATGTCGTGAACATCTATAAAGCCGCATTGTAATAGGCGATGATCACCTTTTCGGGTCTGAATTAAAGGAATGAAAATGGGAAAAATACTCAGAATTAATACAAGACAGAGACAGTTCGTTTTTGAGGCCGTCCCGGAGTCCCTACAGGGGCTCGGCGGAAGGGCATTGACCTCTAAACTGATCTTGGACGAAGTGTCGGCCACCTGTCATCCCCTGGGAAGATCCAACAAACTTGTCATGGCACCGGGATTGCTCTCCGGCACCCCTGCCGCCAACTCCGGACGTCTCTCCGTGGGAGGGAAATCCCCCCTCACCGGTGGTATAAAAGAGAGTAATTCCGGCGGGTTCATCTCCCAGAAGCTGGCCCGCCTGGGCATTACGGCCCTGGTTCTGGAAGATAAACCGGATGATGACAATTATTTCATGATCGTGATTAAAAAAGAGAGTGTCGAACTTCTTCCCGCCGATGAGTATGTGGGCATGGGAAATTACGAGATCATGGAAAAACTCTGGGAAAAATATGGAAAAAATACCGGTGTCATGAGTATCGGTCAGGCCGGAGAGCAGCGCCTGAAAGCGGCAAGCATGCAGCAGGCCGATCCCAAGGGAAGACCCGGGCGTGCCGTGGGCCGTGGCGGATTGGGCGCGGTGATGGGTTCCAAAAAAATCAAGGCCATTGTGGTGGATGACAAGGGGTGTGGCAGAATGCCCCAGGCAGACCCCGAGGCGTTCAAGGCTGCCAATAAAGCGTGGGTTAAAATTCTGAGGGAACACCCGGTGACAGGCCAGGGGCTGCCCGGGCTTGGAACCGCTGTACTGGTCAATGTCATTAACGAGGCCGGGGCACTACCCACCCAAAATTTCAGAAGCGGCCGTTTTGAACATGCCCATGAGATCAGCGGCGAAAAGATGGTGGAAAATATGAAGGCCCGGGGCGGCATTGTCTCCGAAGGCTGCCATCCCGGTTGTGTGATCAAATGCTCCCAGGTGTACCATGGTAAAGATGGAAAGCAGCTGACATCCGGGTTTGAATATGAAACCCTGTGGGCCTTTGGGGCCCACACCATGGTCAGGGAGCTGGACGATATCGCCATGATGGATCGCCTGTGCGACGATTATGGACTGGATACCATTGACACCGGCGTGGCACTGGGCATGGCCATGGAGGGGGGCCTTCTGGAGTGGGGGGATGGCAAGGGGTGCATTAAGATGATCCACGAGGTGGCCAAAGGGACGGGGATGGGGAAAATCCTTGGCAACGGTGCTGCATTCACCGGCGATGCCCTGGGTGTGGATCGTATCCCTGTGGTGAAACGTCAGGCCCTTCCGGCCTATGACCCCCGATCCGTCAAGGGCGTTGGCGTAACCTATGCCACCACTCCCATGGGTGCGGATCACACCGCCGGATACGGTGTTACGGCCAATATCCTGGGCGTGGGCGGCACTGTTGATCCGTTGAAAAAAGAGGGGCAGGTGGACCTGTCCAAAAATCTGCAGATTGCCACTGCTGCCATTGATGCCGCCGGTCTTTGCCTGTTTGTGGCCTTTGCGGTTCTGGATAATGATAATGGGGTGCAGCTCATTGTGGATATGCTCAATGCCCAGTATGGTATCTCTCTGACCCCCGATGATGTGGTGACCCTGGGTATTTCCATTCTGGAAAATGAGAATGAGTTTAATCGCCGGGCCGGATTCACCAAAAAAGATGATCAGCTTCCGGAGATGTTTAATGAAACCTTTCCACCGCACAATACCACATGGGAGTTTACTGAAGAGGAACTTCAGGTGGCCAAGGCATTTAAGTAAGTCGTGGGTGAGTGATACACAATGAATCGGTTTTGTTGCCATAAAAAGAGTTTGATTTTCATCATGATTCGGCGGGGGGCCGGCCGATAACGCCAAAATAGCGAACGTCCGGCCCGGTCATCCATGCGGTAGAGGAAAAAGCCGGATCATTGGTGATAGAGTAGTTTGATCGATAGTTTGATCGATAGTTTGGTAGGTTGTTTGGTTGGTAGTTTGTCGTTTGGTTGGTTAGTGATCGTTTGTCATTGTTAAGGGGAAGAGTGGGGACGGAAATATTTTTTTCGTCCCCACTCTTATTTTTGTGTCCCTTCAGTAAGTCCACATGATTTTCTTATTTGAGATTGCCTGACAAAAATACGATTTTAACGCCCGCGGATGGCGCGTAGCTCATCCGGCGGGCGATAGGTCGCATGAATTCACCGGGTGTTTCAGGCCGTCCCCTTCAACAGTGCCAGCAATTCCGATGCCGAAACCTTGCCTGCCGCCTCACTTCCGGCAAGAAGACTCTCTGCCAACTCCCTTTTCTCTTTATGGAGATTGACAATTCGCTCTTCAATGGAATCTTTCACCACCAGGCGATACACCGTCACCGGTCGGGTCTGCCCGATGCGATGGGCCCGGTCCGATGCCTGATCCTCCACTGCCGGATTCCACCAGGGATCCATATGGATGACGTAATCGTTGCCCATGACCGACACCGGTGCCACCACCAACGTCGGTCCCTGATCGGCATGAAGTAAAATGGCGGAAAGGGCCTGAACCGTCTTGCCCAGCCCCATATCATCGGCAAGGCATGCGCCCATCTGCCAGTGGGCCAATTGGGCCAGCCACTTGAATCCCGTGATCTGGTAATCCCTTAACTTTGCCCGCAGGGTCCGTGGCACCTCCGGTTGAATGATCTCTTTGAGTTTTTTGCAGTGCGTTTTCCATGCGTTGTCGCTTTTCAGGGAGCCTATCTGATCGGTCAACTCTTCAATGGCCGGAACCGCCAGCGGATTGAACCGAACGCCTTTACCATGGACAGTGGCATAGGCCCTCAACTCCTCCAGCCGGGCTTTGAGAGAGCGGGTGAGCGCCAGAAAGGTTCCGTCATCCAAGGCCACGAATCGCCCTCGTACCGGTGACGTTTCAAGAAGGGTCATCAACTGCTTTAAATCAAGGGCCAGATCCTCATTGATGGTGAGTGACCCTGTGGCCTTGAACCAATCGCGATCCTTTTTCACACTCATTGTGAAATCATTGAATGAGACCTGTGAGCGGACACGTATCTTCTCCCCCTGGGGCCACTTGAGAATCAACATGGGGGGCTGCCCGGCATCCTTTTCTTCCGCTTCGGCATCCCCTGCCTTTTTGTCTGCTGTTTGGATATTCTCATCCTCTTTTCTCTCATGTGGGGATTCGCAAGCAGATCCTGACGGATAACGTATTGAGCCGTCTCTGTTTACCGGCCGGAGATCGTCATATCGTTATTTTGCCGGAAAAAGAGGAGCAGTTTGCGGCTTCCCTGGAAAGACTGGGTGTCATTATCGGCATGTGAGATAGCCCCCTTCCCCCCAATTGCACAGGAAAATTGAATATATATTTGTAGCTTTTTCTTACTTCATGCGTCAGAACTATGAGGCTGGAAACCGATTTGACAATTTAAAATATATGTTTTAAATACTCATTTCACCATGAAAATATATTTTGATTTTCATGGGTTGGGGTGGCCGAAATTTTAATCCGATGCTCATGGGACGGAAGCAAGCATGGCAATCAGGATGACAAAGGAGATTTTTATGTTCCGGATGCCATTGAGGCCTTTGCAAACCATGTGGTTACATTCTTCCCGGCCGGTTTGGCAGCACTCCCAGGGTGGACCGGGGACGGGGCCGTACAATGATGAAAATATCAGGTAAAAAGGGTGCCGTTATCTTAATGTCTGCGGCCGTACTCCTGGGCGCGGGACTGTTGATCCGGCACTATTTACAGGGTGAGGACAAGGTCACCTATATCACGGCAACGCCTGTCAGAATGGATCTTGAGGAGAGTGTTCTGGCCAGCGGTATCCTGGAGGCATTTAAAACCGTGGCCGTGGGTGCCCAGGTGTCGGGGCAGCTCAAGACGCTGCATGCAGCCCTGGGAGACAAGGTCCTAAAGGGAGAGCTGTTGGCGGAGATCGATCCTGTGCTCCAGCAGAACACCTTGAAAGATGCCCAGGCCCAGGTGGAGAATCTCCAGGCCCAGAAACGTTCCAAACAGGCGATGCTGAAGGAGTATGACCTGTCATACAAACGTCAGGTGCAGATGGTTGCCAGGGATGCCGCCCCCCGGGCAGACCTGGAATCCGCCCAGGCCCTTCTTGAGAGTACGCGACAGGATATCATTGCCCTGGAGGCCCAGATTAAAAAAGCCGTTATTGCCGTGGATACGGCCAAGGCCAATCTGGGCTATACCCAAATCAGCGCGCCCATGGACGGCATCGTCATCTCCATTGATACCGAAGAGGGGCAGACCGTGGTTTCAACCCAGTCGGCCACCACCATTCTCACCCTGGCGGATCTGGATACCATCACCGTGAAGGCAAAGATATCCGAAGCGGATATCACAAAGGTCACGCCTGGCATGACTACCTATTTCACCCTTCTTGGAGACGTGGACACCCGTTACTACAGTAAATTGAGGGCCATTGAGCCGGGACCGGACGACAGCAGCACCAACAGTTCCAGTTCTGCTATTTATTACAACGGGTTGTTTGAGGTTCCCAACCCGGGCAACAAGCTGCGGGTATCCATGACGGCCCAGGTGACAATTGTGCTCAATGAAGCCAGGAAGGCCCTGTGTATTCCCATGACGGCCCTGGGTGAAAAGCAGCCCGACGGCCGTTATATGGTGACGGTGGTGCGGGAAAACAGGGCGCCTGACATCCGTTTCCTGCGTCCTGGAATTAATAACAATGTGTATATCCAGGTCCTTGAGGGTGTGGCGGAAGGAGAGCAGGTGGTTGTCGGTGACAGCGCCTCCGTCCCCGCCGGCATCCCCCAGACCCGGAGAGGTGGGGGGCCGCCTCCCGGCGGCAGGCATTGAGCATGGGCAAGCCACTGCTTGAGCTTTCCGGTCTGGGGCGCAGTTTTGTCACCGGAGGGCAGGATATCTCTGTGCTCACAGGAATCGACCTGACCATCCATGCCGGAGAGATGGTTGCCGTCATCGGTACATCAGGGTCCGGAAAGTCCACCTTGATGAACATCCTTGGCTGTTTGGATCGTCCCTCCCAGGGAAGCTACCGGATCAACGGCCGGGAGACGGCTACCCTGTCCGGTGATGAACTGGCCAGGCTGCGCCGGGAATATTTTGGTTTTATTTTCCAGCGGTATCACCTGATGCCCCATCTGACGGCAACCCAAAATACGGAGATACCCGCAGTTTATTCCGGGGTGAATAAATCCTTTCGCAGGGAACGGGCCCATGACCTGCTCCGTCGTCTCGGGCTTGAAGATCGTCGGGACCATAGACCCAACCAGCTGTCAGGCGGTCAGCAGCAGCGGGTCAGTATTGCACGGGCCTTGATGAACGGCGGTGATGTCATCCTGGCGGATGAACCCACCGGCGCCCTGGACACCCGGAGCAGTCAGGAGATGATGGAGGTACTGCATGAGCTGCACCGGCAGGGCCACACCATTATCCTGGTCACCCATGATCCCCAGGTGGCGGACAATGCCGAACGGATCATTCAGATCAGTGATGGAAAGATCCTTTCCGACCACCCCAATCTAAAAGTCCCGGCAGGGGATGGTAAGGCGGTCCTGGAAAAATCACCTGTTATGAATAGGCCAAAGGCCAATTGGGGACCCTTTGCCGAAGCCTTTAAGATGGCGCTCATCGCCATGATTTCCCATCGTATGCGGACCCTGCTGACCATGCTGGGTATCATTATCGGCATCACCTCCGTGGTTTCAGTGGTGGCGCTGGGGCAGGGTGCCCGCCAAAAGGTGATCAACGACATCAGCTCCATGGGTACCAATGTGATTAATATCTATCCGGGAAAGGATTGGGGGGACGAGGAGGCCAGCGGCATTTACACCCTTGTGCCGTCGGACCTGGAGGCATTGAAGACCCAGGTCTATGTGGACAGTGTCACCCCGGACGTCAGCGGCAGCGAACTGTTGCGTTACCGGAACATCAAAGCCTCGGCTTCCGTCAGTGGCGTGGGTGAACAGTATTTTCGGGTTCGGGGGTATGAGATCGCAAATGGTGCGGCATTTGACGCGGAAGATGTCAAAAGGCAGACCCAGGTGATTGTCATTGATCCCAACACCGCTAAAAAATTCTTTGCCACGGAGGATCCCATTGGGAAGATTCTCCTTGTGGGGACCCTTCCCTGCCAGGTGATCGGTGTAACAAAGGAGAAGGAGAGCCCTTTTGGCAACAATCAGAATCTGCAGATCTGGATGCCCTATACCTCCGCCATGATCCGGCTTTTGGGCCGTCAGTACTTTAATTCAGTCACGGTGCGTATCCGGGAGGGGATATCCAACCCCATTGCCGAGCAGAGCATCATCAAATTTTTCACCCAGCGCCATGGGGTCAAGGATATTTTTACCAACAGCAGCGACAGTATTCTTAAAACCGTGAAGAAAACCACGGCCGTCCTTACCTTGATGATTTCCGCAATTGCCGTTATCTCCCTTCTGGTGGGCGGCATCGGGGTGATGAACATCATGCTGGTGTCGGTCACCGAGCGGACCCATGAGATCGGCATTAGGATGGCAGTGGGGGCCAGGCAGAACGATATCATGCAGCAATTTCTCATAGAATCGGTCCTGGTCTGTCTTATCGGGGGCTCCATCGGTATTTTGCTCTCCTATGGAGTGGGGATGGTGTTCCCGTTGTTTGTAAAGAGCTTTGCCATGAAGTTTTCCGTCCTGTCCATTGTGTCGGCATTTTTGTGTTCATCCATGATCGGCATCATGTTCGGGTTTCTGCCGGCACGCAATGCAGCCAGGCTCGACCCCATCGAAGCCTTGGCAAGGGAGTGAGTTTGAAGATGAGCCGGTATACTGGCAGACAATATGTCATTTTTTTTGTTCTGCTGCTGGCAGGCAGCATGATCCTGGGGGGATGTCTGTTTTATGCCCCTGAAAAGTATACGCCACCCCAGGTCAAACTGCCCGGCCAATGGCAGGAAAGGGCTGCTGCCGGTCAGGCAAAAACTGCCACTGATCGGGAAGGGGCAATGGCTGGTCAGGGGGAAACAGTCATCGGTCAGAAAGGGGGGGCCACCGGTCAGGAAAGCACCCCCGTTGATCAGGGGGAAACAATCACCGGAACTACCATTGCCGGCCAGGCTCAGTGGTGGAAGAAGTTTAATGACCCCATGCTGGATGAGTTGATTGACCGGGTTTTGCGGACCAATAACGATCTGGCGGCAGCCGCCATTGCCGTGCGTCGGGCTCAGCTGAACGCACGGCTGACTCGTATCAATCTGACACCTTCGGTGGATGTGTCGGGAAGTACCGGTGTGACCCGTGATTTAAAAGAGAGCGTGGATACACAGGCCCACAGCCTCACCGGCTCATTGAGCTATGAGGTGGATCTGTGGGGCAAGCTTGCCCGGGCCGGAGATGCCGACAGCTGGGAGGCCAAGGCCACCGAGGTGGACCGTCAGAATACCGCGCTGACGCTCATTGGTACCACTGCATCCGATTATTGGCAGATTGCCTATCTGAACCAGCGGATAAAAGCCAGTGAGGCCAGTATTGCCTACACGGAAAAGACGCTTGAACTGGTCGCCATTAAACACAAGGCCGGGGAGGTGTCTGCCGTGGATCTGGTCCAGGCCCGGCAGTCCGTTGCCACACAGCGGGCCGATCTGACCAGCCTGCTGCTGCAGCGCACAAAAGCCCGCAATGCCCTGGCTGTTCTGTTTGACCAGGCACCGGAGAACAAAATGGCTGAAAGGGAGCAGTTGCCGGATTTTGGGGTTCCCGATGTGGCCGCTGGGGTGCCGGCAACTGTGCTGGCCCAGAGGCCGGATTTGCATGCAGCTGAGCTGCGTTTGAGGGAATATCTGACAAATGTTGACCTCACCCGCGCCGGCTATTATCCGACCTTCAGTTTGACCGGAACCCTTGGAAGCAGCAGCACCCGCCTGATAGAGGTGTTGAAGAATCCTGTTGCCACACTGGGGGCCGGCCTGACCCTGCCGTTTTTACAATGGAATACCATGCAGCTTAATATCGAGATTTCAAAAACGGAGTATGAGGAGGCGGTGGTCAATTTCCGGCAGACCCTTTACGCTGCCCTGGAAGACGTTGAAAATGCCCTGGCAGCACGTACCTATTATGGGGAAGAGCGTGTCCATCGGGAAGCGTCCTTGGCACTGGCAAGAGAGGCGGAAGAGCTGGCAAAGATCCGTTATCGGGCCGGATATACCGGTGTGCAGGACTGGCTTGATGCTCAGGAGACCCGTCGAAGTGCCGAAAATACCCTGGCCGAAAACCATCTTAACCGCCTCAACGCCGTGATGACGCTTTATCAGGCCCTTGGGGGGGATATGAGCAGCTGTGGACTTGACCATGACACTGACAGCTTGGGGGATGCCCACCCCTTCAGTTGTGATTAACTTACCTTTTCTTCTTCAAAGCTTTGCAGTTTGCGATAAAGGGTTTTTCTGCCGATACCCAGAATCTCTGCCGCCTGGCATCGGTTGCCGTTGACGTGGTGCATCACCTTCATGATGTGCTGTTTTTCCATCTCTTTTAACGTCACAAAGGGAGAACTCATGGAAAAATCCGTCATCTTTTCCACCAGTTCCATGGGCAGACTCTGCTCAGTGATGGTGTTGTTTTCCGCCAGGATGCCCCCCCTTTCCATGACATTTCTCAACTCCCGGACGTTGCCGGGCCAGTCATAGGCCATGAGACAGGCCATGGCGTTGGGGGAGATTTTATATGGCTCATCACCGGGGCTGAGCCGGTCCAGAAAATAATCCACCAGCACGGGAAGCTCTTCCTTTCGTTGGCGCAGGGGCAGAATCTCCAGGGTGAAGACGTTCAGTCGATGAAAAAGGGCTTCATTGAACCGGCCCTCAGCCACCTCTTTTTTTAAATTTCTGTTGGTGGCAAACATGAATCGTATGTCCACCTTGATCTCGTTTTTGTCCCCCACCGGTCGGAAGGTCTGGTTTTCCATCACCCGCAACAGGGATGCCTGTACCCCCACGGAGAGTTCACCGATCTCATCCAGAAAAAGGGTCCCCTTGTCCGACATGGCCAGCAGACCGTTGCGGGATTTTTCCGCCCCGGTAAAGGCCCCTTTGCAATAGCCGAACAGTTCGCTTCGAATCAATTCCTCCTGAAGGGTGGCGCAGTTTTTGGTGATCAGCGGTTGGTCGGCCCTCAAACTCTGGGAATGGATCTGCCGGGCCACCACGTTTTTCCCGGTGCCGCTTTCTCCGGTGATGAGCACCGGCACCGATGTGGGGGCCACCTTGTCTATGAGATATCGAATCCGGTCCGTGGCGGCGGAGTGCCCCACGATGAACCGGGGAATCCGGTTTTTTTGCCTCTGCCCCTGGCTTTTCAGTACCCGCTGTCTCTGGAGCCATACCTTTTGATGGGCCTTTTCCACCACCAACTCCAGGCGATCCAGATCAAAGGGTTTGGTGATATAATCATAGGCCCCGATTTTCATGGCGGTGACGGCATCGTCCACGTCGGCGTATCCGGTGATGAGAATGATTTGAACCGCCAGAATGGTCTCCTGGAAACGGCTCATGAGTTCAATGCCGTTGGCATCGGGCAGGTTGATGTCCAGGATGATGACGTCAAAGGCCTCCGCAGAAACGGCGGCCAGGGCCTCCCCGGCACTGCCCGCCGTGGTGATGATGCGACGGGGGGAAGCCATCTCCTTTTGCAGCAGCCTTCGGATGGATTTTTCATCGTCCACCACCAGGATTTTCATGGTGTCGTCAGTGGATGTCATGCCATCACCTCATCGGGGTGGGGCAGGGCTATGGTGAAGGTCGTTCCTTCGTTGGGTTTACTCTCCACAAGGATCTCTCCATGGTGTTGCTGAATGATGTTGTAGCAGGTGGAAAGGCCGATACCAATGCCCTGTCCGATGGGTTTTGTGGTGAAAAAGGGATCAAAGAGTCGATCCAGGTTTTCAGGGGCAATGCCATATCCATCGTCCGTGATGGAAAGGGTGATACAGTCTTGCTTTTGGGCGAGAAACAGCTGCAAAGAACCCTTTTCATTGACGGCATCCAGTGCATTGCAGATGAGGTTGAGCAACACCTGTTTAAGCTCTGCCGCATTGCCCATGATGAGCGGTATGTTTTTTTCCGCTTTCAGGGTGATGGTCACCTGGGGATTTTCTTTGAATCGGTGGTGCAGCAGTTTCAGTACTCCGGTGGTCAGTTTTTTCAGGTTCAGGGGGGTGAAGTCCACTTTTTTTCGGGGGCTGAAGGTTAAAAGCCCCTGAACAATGTCCCGGCATCGGTCGCATTCGGCAAGGATGGTGTCGATGTACTCCGTAAAATCCGCCAGCAGGGCCCGGTTGCCATCCGTGTCCGGCAGGGCGGTCTTCAGTTTGGGAAGTCTTCTTTGCAGCCCTTTGGTGAAGCCGCTGATGGAGGTCAGGGGATTGTTGATTTCGTGGGCGACCCCCGCAGCCAGGGCACCCACCGTGGCCATTTTTTTTGAATAGTTGTACTTGGATTGATACTCTTTTTCCCGGGTGACGTCCCGCATCAACAGCAGAAACCTGAACGGGTGTTCCCGTGCATTCCTCAGGGGGGAGACGGTGACATCAAATTGATGATGGTTGCTGCCGATATCAAAAAAAAGGGTCTTCCGGCAGACCTTGTTGGTTTGCCTGGACGTGACAAGGGGGCAGTCGGGGCAGGGGGTATCCCGCTTTTTGAGAATTACATAGCAGAAATTTCCCACCGGGGATTCATGGCCGAAAAAGGAGGAAAAGAGCTGATTCACCGAAAGGATGGTGAAGTTGGCTGAAAGAATGAGCATGACATCGGATATACCGTCAAATATGGCCTCCAGTTTTCGTTGTTTGCGCTCCAGCTGGCGGTTGGTGGCCTGGAGTTTTGCCATGTTTTTTTTGACTTCGCCAAAAAAACCGAGCTTGGTGTATTCCAACCCGATGATATCTTCCAGGGTTGTGGGTTTTTTCATTATATTTGCCTTTATTTCCGGGTTACCAGGCCTCATTGCAGACGTTCATCATATCTTCCGTTCCTGCCTTGCGGGGATTACTGAGCAGGCAGGAGTCAAAGGTGGCCATTTCACAGATCTGGGGAAGCTTTGACCGATCCGGGATAATTTCCCGCAGTCGTGTGCTTACCCCAAGGCTTTTAAAATAGGTTTCAAGGGTTTCAATTCCTGCCAGGGCCGTGGCTTCGGGGGAGCCCAGGGAACCGCCCAGCATTACCTTGCCGATTTCAGCCAGTTTATCCACGCATTCCGGCAGGTTGTATCGCATGACACTGGGTAGTAGAATGGGATGGATAATACCGTGCAGGATATCCAGCACCCCACCCAGTGTGTGGGCCAGGGCATGGTCAAGCCCCAGGCTGGCATTGCTGAAGGCCATGGCCGCCGAGGTGCCTGCAATGCTCAGCTGTTCCAGGTGATCCAGGCTGTTGCTCTCCAGGGTCAGGGGAAGAAATTTCATGATCAACTTAATGGCTCGCAGGGAGTGGACTTCTGTCAGAGAAGAGGCCAGCCGGGAGACATGAGCCTCCACCGCATGGGACAGGGCGTCCACCGCAGCGGCGATGATGAGTTCCCTTGGTTTGGTGGTGAGCAAGGTGGGATCAATGATGGAGACATTGGGCACCAGCGTACGGCTGATGATGGACATCTTCACCTGTCGTTCCATGTCCGTGATAATGGTAAACTGGGAAATGTCCGAGCCGCTGCTGGCAGTGGAGGGCATAAACACCATGGGGGGCAGTGGCTTTCGAATGCGGTTGGCCCCTTCGTAATCGTTGACCCGCCCCCCATTACTGGTGACAAGGGCGATGCCCTTGGCCGCATCCATGGGACTTCCTCCGCCCAGGGCAAACACCACATCACAGCCCTGTTTTTCATAGAGGCGGGCACCATTCTCAATCTGCCAATCCCGGGGATTGGAGGAGATGTCGGAGTAGTAGACCCATTTGAGTTTTTCGTGATCAAGGATGTCAAAAACCGCATTCACCCACCCTGTGGCTTCAAGGCCGGGATCTGATACAAAGAAAATTTTTTTGGCCCCCAGACGTTTGGCGCACACCCCAGCGTATTTCATGCTGTCACGGCCCAGAAAAATTTCAGGCACGGAAAATTTTAATATTTCCATGGTACCTCTTTAAAAGTAATTTATGAGTTTTATCTCTTTTACTTGATGTTCAAGTCTTTATGGTAAGAAACAGCGCGTGGTGATAACCGTCTTTTCAGGTGGTTCACCACTTTACTTTATATGCCGTTGGTTGTCAAAAGTATAATGCCGCTGTCTCTTGTCATTCGCTCTAAGTTTACCATCTCATGGGATGTTTGTGAAAATAGTCTGGCTTTTTATTTTAGGGTATGCTATGATTCTTTTTTTATTTAGCACCTCCCAGTCAGTGCCTGCTGTGTCGCGGTTATTTCAACCCCAATTCATGCAATAACATTTATTTCGCCTGGACTGGCCCATACTAATGGGTGGGCGGATTCAGGATTATATTATATGTCATTTGAAAAATTTGGCCTTAGGGCCGAACTGTTAAGCGCCGTTGCCGCCGAAGGCTACAAAATTCCCACTCCCATCCAGGACCAGGCCATTCCGGTTATTCTCCGGAAACAGGACGTGCTTGCCGGGGCCCAGACCGGCACCGGTAAAACCGCTGCCTTTGCGTTGCCCATTCTCCAGATGCTGGATCGAACCAAGGGCAGAAGCTGTGCCCCACGCTGTCTGGTACTGGCCCCCACAAGGGAGCTGGCGGCCCAGGTCCATGCAAGCATTGAGAGTATGGGACGGGGTATGTCTTTGAAGTCGGCCGTGGTGTTTGGCGGGGTGGGTATCAACCCCCAGATTGATCAGCTCCGGCGGGGCGTGGATATCCTGGTGGCCACACCGGGACGTCTGCTGGATCATGCCGGGCGCAGAACACTGGATCTCTCCCGCATAGAGATTCTGGTGCTGGACGAGGCCGATCGCATGCTGGACATGGGCTTTATCCATGACATTCGGAAAGTGCTGAAACTGCTGCCCGGACGTCGTCAGAACATGTTGTTCTCCGCCACCTATTCCGCGGACATCAAACGCCTTGCAGATACCCTTCTCAACGCTCCGAAAATCATTGAAGTGTCGGCTTCAAACCAGGCCGCCGACGGTGTCTCCCAAGCGGTGTATCCCGTTGCCCGGACCCAGAAACGGGAGCTATTGTCCACCCTCATCAGAAACGGAGAGTGGAACAAGGTGCTGGTGTTCACCCGCACTAAACACGGGGCCAACCGGCTGACAAAACAGCTGATCCAGGATGGCATTGGTGCAGCAGCCATACACGGCAACAAGAGCCAGACCGCCCGGACCCGGGCTCTGGCGGATTTCAAGAGCGAAAAGATAAGAACCCTTGTGGCAACGGACATTGCAGCCCGGGGGCTTGACATTGACATGCTGCCCCATGTGGTGAATTTTGACTTGCCCAATGTGCCGGAAGATTATGTCCATCGCATCGGCCGTACGGGTCGGGCCGGTGCTACGGGTGTTGCCCACTCCCTGGTGTGCCGGGACGAGCAGAAACTGCTTAAAGATATCCAGCGGCTGCTCAAGCACGATATCCCCGTTAAAACCATGGAGGGATTTGAGCTGGAGCGACCGGGATCAAAGCCGTCGGTGGAAGCAGCACGCCCCACCGCTCCAAGGAAGAAGAGTTACCCCAGGAGTCGATCCGGCTCCCAGCAACGGTTTCAGCGTTAAGTGAGCCCCCCCTGTCCGGATGATATGGATGGGGGGACGTCATCTGTTTATCAGTCACCACAACCGCAATTGCATCCACACCCCTGATCCGTATCACATCCGCCGTCGCATTCATCGCCACAGTGATGGTGGGTATCGGGTTCCAGCCCCATCTCTTCAATTTTAATATCAAACACCAGGGTTTTGCCTGCCAGAAAATGGTTTACGTCCATTTTGACGGCCTCTTTTCCAATTTCTGCCACAGTGGCCATGGCCGGACGGCCATCGGGATTGACGAGTTCCAGCTGCATCCCCACTTCAAGTGTCATCTCTTCCGGTATGGTATCTGCGGGGATTTCAATGATCCTGTCTTCGAACCGGGGGCCGTATCCCTCTTCCGGGGGAATGGTGACGGTTTTCTTGTCACCGACTTTCATGCCCATGACGGCCTGATCAAATCCCTTGATCAGCTGGCCTGTTCCCACCGTGAATTTTAGCCCTTCCCGTCCCTCTGATGTGTCAAAAATTTCGCCGTCCTCAAATTTGCCTGTATATCCCACTCTGATGGTATCTCCGGACTTGACTGTGTCAGTCATTCAGTTGTTCTCCTGGATTTTAATGTGTCGGGCAAACTGCCCTTAAAAAAAGGGGCTTGAGCGCACACGGCACTTATAAAGTGGTCTGTTGTGCGATCAAGCCCGAAAAATAAAATGTTGCATCATAACAGATAACTACCCTGGCAGAAAGCTCTTTTTGAAATAAGACTTCAGGATCGGCCTTTCATACAGCATTGGACCCCAGTTTTTGAATGCTGCATAGTCAATGTTAAAAGTTAGGGTCTTGTATACCACAGAGTACTGTCTCACGGCATTGCTCCGAATCAGCTACCCTAAAATTAAGACATTATTTTACTTGATTTCATGGAGTGAAAAATTGACCATTGAAATTACTGGGAACTCAAACAAAAGTTGAGCATGGCGTGAATATCTCTTGTTGACAGGTGTTGTTTGAAGGAGTATATTCCAAAAAAAGAATATGGAGAGCATCATGAAACTATTTGTAGATGTTTGTAAAGCATTGTCTGATCCCAACCGGGTGAAAATTATAAAAATACTTCAGTACAAGGTGATGTGTGTCTGTGAAATCACCCGGGCCTTGGAGCTGGCCCAGCCCACGGTGTCAAAACACCTGAAGGTGCTGGAAGCGGCCGGGCTGGTACGATCTTCCCGGGATGAAAAATGGATAAACTATGCCCTGGCGGACGGTGGGCATAGTCCCTATGCAGCCACACTTCTGGGAAGTCTGCGTCACTGGATGGAAGATGACCCGGATATAAAGGCCTTGATATCCTCCCTTCCCCTTATCCGTCGGGAGGATATCTGCTGCTGATCGGTTTGTTGCCGGTGAAACCTCGAATTTTTATAAGAAAGTGTAGGTATGCCTAACATTACTTTCATGATTCGTTGTGGGCGGACCCGGGTCCCCAATGCGGTCTGCCCGTGGCAGTTATAATATCTGGATCATTGAAACATCTGTGTTCCGGATTAAGAAAATATCTGACAGCTAAATAGTCTTATGGCTATATGTGGATATGAAATCCCCGGGCTGTGCAGAGATAATCCCCATCAGCGCCTGTTTAAATGTTTTGGCCCTGGGGCTCAAGTTTTAACTTTGGAGAAGAATATGACAGATAATATTACCGCCAATGGAACCCAGGCCCCTTCAGGGGAGTCCAATCGTCCACTGTCTCTTTATGTGGCCGCCGCAGTCGTGGCCATCTATCTGTGGTGGTTCATCTACGGCAAGCTGGCATCTGTGGCCGCATGGTTTACCTATGGGCTTTTCAATATTGAAAAAGGCTCTCATCTGGGAGCATCTGTTGAGTTTTTTTTCTATGACACCCCCAAGGTAATGATGCTGCTCTTTCTGGTGGTGTTTGGGGTGGGCATCATTCGAAGTTTTTTTACCCCGGAAAAGACCCGGGCACTGCTGTCCGGACGCAGTGAATTTGCCGGTAATATCCTGGCGGCCTTGCTGGGTATTGTCACCCCGTTCTGTTCCTGCTCCGCCGTGCCGTTGTTCATCGGGTTTGTGACGGCCGGGGTGCCCCTGGGTGTGACCTTCTCCTTTCTTATTTCAGCCCCCATGGTCAATGAGATCGCCCTGGGATTGCTGTACGGCCTTCTGGGGTGGAAGGTGGCAGCCATTTATATGGGCACAGGATTGTTTGTGGCCATTGGCGCCGGTTGGGTCATCGGCCGTATGGGGCTTGAACATCACATTGAAGAGTGGGTCACCGCCGTCAATGCCCAGGAAGGAATGGTTGAAGACGAAAGGTTGACCTGGTCAGACCGCATTGTTTATGGATGGGAGGCCGTAAAGGAGATCATCGGCCGGGTATGGATCTATGTCATCATCGGCATTGGTGTGGGAGCCGGCATCCATGGGTTTGTTCCCCAGGATCTCATGGCCTCCATCATGGGTAAGGGCTCCTGGTGGTCTGTACCTCTGGCCGTGACCATTGGCGTGCCCATGTATTCCAATGCTGCCGGGATTATTCCCGTGGTGGAGGCACTGCTGGGTAAGGGGGCAGCCCTTGGAACGGTGCTGGCCTTCATGATGAGCGTCATTGCCCTGTCTTTGCCGGAGATGGTGATTTTAAGAAAGGTGTTAAAGCCCCGGCTCATAGGTGTTTTTATTGGCGTGGTGGGCTTTGGCATTCTGCTGGTGGGATATCTGTTTAACGTTATTATATGAAGTTGTCAGTCATAAGTTTTTTTGATTTGTCGCCACATCGCGTAGCTGATTAAAATTGAAAGCACATATGTGGCATTAAAAATGGGAGTTTGCGACTCACGAGATATGAATTACAGGGAGAGAAAAATGGAAATCAAAGTATTGGGTCCCGGTTGTGCCAAGTGTAAAAAAACGGAGAAAATTGTTAAAGAGGTGGTGGCCGAAGAGGGAAGTGATGCCACTGTTGAAAAGGTCACCGACATGATGCAGATCGCAGGATTCGGCGTTATCGCCACCCCGTCGGTGGTGGTGGACGGGGAGGTGAAATGCACCGGTAAAATTCCGTCAAAGGATGAGATCCGCTCCTGGCTCTCATGTAAATAGGGTGTAAATAGGGGACAGACCACTATTCTTTTTGTAAATAGGGGACAGACCACTATTCTTTTCGATGCGTGGAAACAGTGTGTGCTTTGCAGCATGTACCGGAACCGTTAAATAAACAGGCTCATCACGGGTAAATATTCGGCTTCTTACGCCAACGCTCATTTTTGTAGCAAAGTTCTAAATTTCTTATCAAGAGGATACACCCAAATTTCTTTTATTGGAACAACGATTTTTCCGGGTTGTCCACCCAGTTTTCCCCGCCCTTTGGTCTGTCCAACATTTGTCCAGTTTGCCGATTTATAGCAAGTACCGGTAAAACGATTATTTTGCACAAAAGATTCCAACAAAACGGGTCGGATATTATATTTTTCTTCCCAGTGATCAGTAAGCTGGCGTGCAGACAGTGATAGTATTTTTGAAGCAAGGTTTTTTGATTGTATCCATGGCAAAATAAGGAATCTGGCATTATTGACGATCATGTTTAGATTTTTTTGTCGGTGCTCATGATCCCAGCCAATAAATTCATCTCTTGGTGCAGTTTGCCATGCCGCAGCAGCAAAGCCAGTCAGAGCAACGATCTGTTTATCTGCAATAATGAAATAACGAAGCTGAGCTCCTGGCAGGGGTGTGTAGCCAAGGTAATGATATCGTTCAATATACTCATTCCATAGAGCAGAGTCATTGTGGGAGACCATCTGTAATCGCAATGGTGGTAGCTGATTCACAGCGCAAGTAATAGGGGTTTGCGGATCAGTGGCAGGTGTAAACCTAATTTTTTGAAGAGGCATTTTCGCACGGGTTGGAGCTGGCAGTTGAATGATTCCATCTCTGTGCATACGCAGCATTGCAACACGGCATGACATATCCTTGAGATTACCATCAGGCTTGAGCCATTGAAAAAGCTGGCAGACCTCTTTAGAAAGTCGTGATCGATTGAAAGTCGGATTTCGTTTTATGAGAGATCGGATCTGTTTAATCTCGTTAGAGGAAAAGTTCCGCCCAGAGTAGCGTATCAAGATGTGTCCGCTGGTGGTTTGGAGAGTCTTTCCCGACGATCTTTATCCATTTTCCATGGAAGAAAGGGTGACAAATCAGTAGGGGCTTGCCCATTGTTTTCAGCACAGGCAGTCAGGTAAAGTCTTAGCCAGTGACTACAGTTGAGGCCAGCCAAGGCTATGGTTTGCAAAACAGAAAACATTATCGCTGCCAACTGAGAACTCCACAAGCTTCCCGAGCCATAGAAATTTTTACGCCCTGTCACAGGATTGCGGATGGAGCGTTCGCCTTTGTTATTGTCCATGGGGACTTCCGGATAATCCACAAAAACGCTTAGCCCCTTCCAGTGATTTTGAAGGCTTGTCAAAATTTTATACTGGATATTGGTCAATAGCGTTGATTCAGAATTTTCCGGATTATTTGCCTGGATAAATGCATCCCTATCTTTGGCGACTTCAGCCATTTTTTCCACGAGTGTTTCATGATGTTTTTTGAATGATTCAGATTGCCATTGAACAGGAAACTTGGGATCAAACTGATCACAACGCAGATTATTGATATGGTAAAGTTCACCAAATTTCCCAATCCAGGAAAATGCCCATTCCTCCAAATCAGGATGTTTTTTTGCTGCATCCAGGAAGTCACGACGAACATGGGCCCAACAAAAAGCCAAAATAATAAAATCCAGCTGTTTTGCCAATGATTTATAAGCGCTGTAGCGATCACAAACGATAATTATTTTGTCATGCTGGATATTTTGAAAATGTGCAAGGGGAACATTCGCGCCACGGCCCGGGGCAATTTCAAAGTAGATTACCGATGGGGAACGACTGAGCCACAACCACCAACGGTTACCTATTTTGCCCTCAATATTCTCAAACACCTTCCAGCCGCTTTCATCATTATGAAATCTTTTTTCGGTCATTTGCTGGGCGTAAAGGGCATCATAAATCGGTTGAAATAACTCTTTGAGTATTTTTAAACCACCTGCAATGGAACCCGGAGAAATAGGTAAACCCATTTCCTCGTACTGATTCAGAAGTCGATTGGTCGGTTGGCTGTAATAAAACTTGTTTAATAAAATTGCCTCCCAGACCGATATCCCATATGGACTTCTCTTAATAAGTTGAGGAGGCGCGGAACCAGCGATTATTGTATTTGGAACACCCTTGCAGGAGCAATCTTTTTTCATACACACACGTATATTTTTACGAGTATACGCTTTGACCTCAACTTCAATAATTTCTATTTCTTGATTTTCATCCTGAACATAGGGTGTACCGCATTTTTCACATTGAGGTGTTTTTTTAAAATCTGTCAGTTCTTCTTTTTCAGGAAGATTGGGGCGTAAAGTTCGTCCATGGCCTTTACTGCCGGGTTGTTGACCGCGTGGGCGTGGAGATGGAGAAGGCGCTGACTGGCCTTCATTATTTTTAGATTTGCCTTGCTCATTTGGATTGTCGAATAAACGAGATTTTAATCCTCGAATTTCACCTTCAAGCTCTTTTATTTTTTGTTTTAGAATTTCTTCACGTACTATGGCTTTTTTATGCACGGCCTGCCAATAGCCAACACCATGTTTAAGTGTTAAATATTCTTTTTCTGAAATGAAAATCTGCGGTGACGGCTCAGCAATAAGCTTAATTAATGGCTTATTCATGCCAGTGCTGATGGTCACTGATATTTTGTGCTGAGAAGCATTCATGTCTCTCTTTTATCAGAAATTTTGAATCGTGTCCCGAACTTTTTTCTGATTATTCAAAAGAAGCCGAATATTTACCATCACGGATTGGTGTGAAAATTCATAGCCGCTTATGTGTAAACACTAAAAAATGAGCACGGCAATCATATCTCAATCACACTATAGTGCTCCAACTTTGGTTTTTTAGGGTATGCTTTTTGCTTAAGACTAAAAAGCTTGTAATTTTCGAATATTATTCTAAAAAAAAATCAAAGTTGAAGAATTTTTTTTAGATAAAATACTAATCGCAAGAATTGGTCCAAACAAAATCAAAGTTGGATGACTATATCAAGTTTTTTATAATAGACTGATATTACTGAATATTACTGCAATTCTGCTAAAAAGTAGACTCCATTGGCATGATTTTTAAAACACAATAATATCAGCCTATTATACTTTTTAAAATATTTTGGGCCTCCGAAAAAGACCATTTCTTAGTCCAGTGTTTACAGGGCTGAAGAAAAAACTTGATAGTCGAGTAAAAGGGAAGTATCGTCTTGAAAAGTGTAAAGTAGGAATGACGCATGCCGAAAAAACGTGGTCTGTCCCCAATTTACGTTTTTTGAGACCACCAATGAAATCCTCTCCATCAAAGAGCAATATAAGGATGACCAGGCAAGTTTACTGTATCAGATCAGGGAGGGGCTCCCACCGGAGAGATGATTAAAATTTTCGCTTTCCGTTTTGCGCTTTTTGACCGGTGGATGCGGAAACGTTCTCAGATATCGAATTAAAAACCCTGCGAGCTTATGCTAAAAAAAACGCCTGACCTCGCCCCCCTCCTTCTTTGTGATGCAGTGCGTGTAGTGAAACACGGATTCCTATCCGGCGGCTGATCAGAGATGCGTTGCCAATCCCTTCTAAAGATCAGTGAGGACGTTTTTCGTTTTCTTTGCCCTTTGTGCCATGAGTTCCGGACAGCAATCCATCCCCAGTTTTTGTTGAGTACCCCATTTGTGAAGTATAAACGCACATATATCGGCAATTGAATTGTTGATATATGTGCGTTTGTGTTAGTCGGTTAAGGGTATATTCAAATTATTCTTTAAATTACAATTGGATATAAAATAAACAAAAGATGGCATAAATATTGCTTAATCTAATATCGTATACGGTTTGCGTTAACCCCTAAACCCGGCCAAACCGGAAGCAAAAAAAATCTCCCCTGATTTGTAATTAATGTAGTGGCAGGAGAGCGTCTATAAACAGCAATATTAAAAATATTAACTTATCAAATTAACGTCGTGCTCAGATTGTTTATAATCATTTTTGATTTCAGCTGGTTAAAAATCTATCTTAAGCAGAATTTAAATACGGCTTTGTGGAAAATCAGATAATTATAAAATAAAGTTGCGCATGACACCAAATTAGAGGAAATCTAACAATGATCATCGGAATTCTTAAAGAAATCAAAGTGGCAGAGAAAAGAGTATGCATGACCCCGGCAGGCGTTGTTACCATGGTTCAGAATGGGCATGAGGTGCTGGTGGAAAAAAATGCCGGTGTCGGAAGTGGTTTTGAAGATGCGCTTTACATCAAAGCGGGTGCCACCATTATAGATACCCCGGAGGCTATTTATGCCCAAGCCGAAATGGTGATGCATGTCAAAGAGCCTCAACCGTCTGAGTATGAGATGATCCGTGAAGATCAGATTCTTTTTACCTACCTCCACCTGGCTGCAGATAATCCCCAAACTCAGGCACTGATGAAGAGTAAATCCGTCTGTATCGCCTATGAGACAGTGGAAAAATCAAATGGCAGTCTTCCCCTGCTGCTTCCCATGAGCGAAGTAGCTGGTCGTATGGCCACCCAGGAAGGAGCTAAATATCTTGAAATGCCCATGGGCGGTCGTGGTGTGCTTCTCGGCGGTGTTACCGGTGTTGAACCGGCAACGGTTGTCGTCATCGGTGGTGGTGTGGTCGGTGTCAATGCTGCTAAAATGGCCTGTGGCCTTGGTGCAAAAGTATACATCCTGGATACCAACCTTGACAGACTGCGTTACCTGGATGATATCATGCCTGCCAACTGCTTCCCCGTTATGTCCAACCCTGCGGTTCTCCGTAGTCTGGTTCTCCAGGCAGACCTGGTAATTGGTGCGGTTCTGGTTGCCGGTGCCAAGGCCCCCAAACTACTGACAAAGGATATGCTAAAGGATATGAAAGACGGCTCCGTAATTGTGGACGTAGCAATTGATCAGGGCGGCTGTTTTGAAACATCCAAGGCCACCACCCATGCCGAGCCCACATTTGTCATTGACGGTGTAACCCACTATTGTGTAGCCAACATGCCAGGTGCCGTAGCCCGTACCTCCACCATGGCTCTTACCAACGCCACTCTCCCCTACGCCCTCCAGATTGCCAACAAGGGCTGGAAAAAAGCTGTTCAAGAAAATGAAGAGCTGAAAAAAGGTGTCAACGTTGTGGACGGCAAAATTACTCACAAGGGTGTTGCTGAAGCCTGGAATCTTGACTATACCGATATAGACACCTTGATTTAAATGATAAGAAAGGCTTCTGACCCGGAATCTAACATGAGCCTTTTTTAAGTAAATGGCTCAATGCCCGGGCAATGGCCAGCACGACAAACCATTTGGCTTGGGGGCAGATCAATGATCTGGTCTGCAGCCCGGTTCCACTCTCTAAATATAATAAAATAATAACATCTTGAATCATCTCTCTCGGTTGTTGGAATATATTCAATCGTTTTGTTGAAATATCATCCATGCATTTCTACTTTGTTGGCGGAATAAGTATATATCTAATAAAATCAATACAATAAAAAAAAGTTGATGGTGGCAAGCTACTTGCAATCAACCTTTGATAAGCTCACAGTAAATGTCTGGCTAACGGCGATAAACCACCTGTATGACCAGGTTCATACGAAAGGATGATAAATGAAATATCTAAAGAAAATTAAAGTACTGGCTCTGGAGCAGGCGACGGTCGTTCCCTACTTGACTTATCGATTGGCCCAGGACGGGATGCAGGTCATCCGCATGGAGCATCCGGTATACGGAGATCCCAATCGGCTCATCGGGGATCGCGTCATTGATGAAGAGAGAATGAATGCGTACTACCTGTGCATCAATGCCGGCAAAAAGGCCATTACGCTCAATTTGGCCGGAGCGGAAGGACAGCAACTGTTCAAGGACCTGATTACCAAACTTGACATTGATATTTTCGTAACCAATCAGCTGCCAAAAAATTATAAGAAGTTGGGCATTAGTTATGAAAACCTGAAAAGCATTAAGCCCGATATCATCTGGATGGGTATCACCGGGTTCGGGCCGGACAGCAATGAAGCCGCCTACGATCCGATTCTGCAATCCCGTTCCGGGTTGCTTGAACTGACCGGAGAACCGGATGAAGCGCCGCAAACCATCGGCGTGCCGCTTCCCGACATGGGCACCAGTGAACATGGATATGGGTTGCTGATGAAGGCGCTGTTGAAACGGGAGACTGAAGGAGAAGGCAGTGAAATCAATTTGTCCATGTTTGAGTCTTCTGTTTCCTGGTTGACGGTGCCCATCGCTTTGAACGCAAGTTTTGGGACACCTGTCACGCGAAAGGGAAACACCCATGAGTTCTTTTGTCCGGTTCGGGTTTATGAGACCGCCGACGGGTTTGTCTATGTCGCCGTGGGTAATGACAAACAATGGAAAGCAATGGTGTCGCAGCCGTCCTTCAGTTCACTGGATCAACCGAAATATGAAAAAAACAGCGGGCGTGCAAAGGACGCACAGGTCCTTCATCAGGCAATCAATGGAATCACCCGAAAGATAAATTCCCAGGAATTAATTGCATTGTTCAATTCGATCCAGGTTCCCATCAGCAAAATCAACACCATTCCGGAAGTATTGAAAGAGCCCATTGTCCAACAAAAAGCCTTACATTCCATTGATTCCGCATCAAATTTAAGATTGACATTGGCGCCATCTCCCCATCAGACATCCTTTTTAAAGGAACAGGGTGGTCAGATGAGTTTTCCGCCCCGTTTCGGGGAACATAACCGGGCAATTTACTGCGACGCTCTGGGTTACACGGAACAGTCGTTGGTCGAACTAAAGGAAAAAGGCGTGATCTGATGAAAGTGGAATTATCGCAAATCCAAACTAAAACCAGTGAAAATGAGGGGATCAGGCGATGAATATCATTGTTTTGGTAAAACAAGTTCCGGATACGACGGATGTCAAGTTGGACCCGAAAACCGGTAATTTGCTCCGCGAAGGATTAAAAAGTATCATGAACCCCGAAGACCGCCATGCCGTTGAGGCGGGTGTGGAGATAAAAGAGACATTGGGGGGTAAGCTGACGGTGTTGTCCATGGGGCCCTTGCAGGCGGTTGATGTTTGCACGGAGGCCATGGGGATGGGCGCCGATGAAGCCGTATTTTTGAGTGACAGGGCGTTTGCCGGCGCGGATACGTGGGCGACCTCCTTCACGCTGGGCAAGGCCATTGAGGTGATCGGATCCTTTGATCTGATCCTTTGCGGCCGGCAGGCCATCGACGGCGATACGGCCCAGGTGGGACCACAACTGGCGGATTATCTGAACATTCCCCAAGTCACCTATGTCCAGGAAATAGAGCGTATTGATGAGACGTCTGTGATCGTTAAACGTCAGCTGGAGAACGGGTATGAGCGTATCGAATGTATGATACCGGCATTGCTGACCGTTATCAATTCGTTAAATACACCACGCTACCCCCACATCGGACGGATGATTGATGCATGCAAGGAAAAAGCCCGAATCAAGGTGATGAACGCGGCCGACATCGGGGTGATGACCTCCCAAATCGGACTTGACGGATCTCTGACCCATGTGGTGAAAACGTTCTCTCCTGATTTCAAGCGACACGGAAAAATTCTCGAAGGATCGAAAGAGCAAGCCATAAGTGAGCTGTTGAAGGGCATCTCCCAGAGCGATGCCGCCACTGCCTGCAAGGCTTTTGCTGCCTCATGTGAGCTTTAATAATAGGGTTCACTCATTTTTTATCATGGAGGAAGAAAATGACCATATGGATTGAGAGGGACCTTTGTGACGGTTGCAAGCGTTGCGTAAGAGCCTGCCCTTATGATGCGATCGCTGTCGAAGACGGGAAAGCGAATATATTAGATCGGTGCACGAACTGCGGAGCTTGTCTTACCGAATGTAAAAAAGAGGCCATCCAATCGGACGCAGTTCCTAAAGAAATCCCCGATTTCAGCGACTACCAGGGCGTATGGGTCTATGCGGAACAACGCGACGGTGTCCTTGCCAAAGTAACGCTGGAGCTACTCGGCATTGCCCAGGAACTTGCACAAGAACGAAAACAACAGGTGAGTGCGGTGGTGCTGGGTGACCATGTAGAGAGTTTAACCAAAGAACTCATCCGGTACGGAGCGGATAATGTTTATCTTGCCGAGAATAAATCTTTGAAGGACTACAGAACACTTACGCATGTAAAAGTTCTGGAAACCCTTATCAACGAACACAAACCGGAGATACTGTTGATTGGTGCCACCCATATTGGCCGTGACCTGGCGCCACGCCTGTCGCGTCGTGTCGGAGTGGGCCTTACTGCCGATTGCACATCTCTCTCGATTGATCCGGAAGAGAATATCCTGCTTCAGACAAGGCCGGCCTTTGGCGGAAATGTAATGGCGACCATTGCCAACCGGTACTCCCGCCCACAGATGTCCACCGTGCGGCCCGGCGTGATGGAAGCACGGATCAAGGAACAACATGAGGGAACGATCATTCGTTGCGATCTTCAATTAGACGAGGCGGAGATTAAGACCAAGGTTTTGGAAGTGTTTCAAGAAAAAAGGAAACGTACGCCCATCACCGATGCCAAGGTAATTGTCGCCGGAGGAAGAGGGGTAAATGGGGAGAAGGGGTTCAAATTGCTGCGCGAATTGGCGGATGTGATGGAAGGGGAACTTGCCGGAACCAGAATCGTGGTCGAACAAGGCTATATTCCCGCAGAGTGCCAGATCGGACAAACCGGAAAAACCGTGAGACCCGAACTGTACATCGCCTGTGGGATTTCCGGTGCGATTCAGCATCGTGCCGGCATCATGAATTCCAGGTATATCATCGCAATCAACAAGGATCCCAATGCTCCGATTCTTAAGATTGCCGATTGGGGGATCGTTGGCGATCTGCACGATATTGTTCCGGAATTGATAAGACAATTAACCCCGGTGAGCAGATAAACAACCCATGTCATCATTTGGTGCTCAACGCAAAATCAATGGGTACCCAAATGATATATATTAGGAGGTGGAAATGGTAAGGTCGAATGCAGAGGAAATGGTAAGACGCACCATTGCCCGATTCGTGGACCAGGAGGTTATCCCGGTGGCCGGGGCGCTGGATGAAAAAGGGGAACCGCCTAAAGCACTGTTTAAAAAATTGGCCGACATGGGTGCCATGGGCATCCGTTACCCGAAAAGTGTCGGCGGCTCGGGCGGAAATACAACGCTATATTGCATCATAATGGAGGAATTGGCCAGGGGGCTGATGAGTCTGGGGGCAACCGTCGCCATGCAGGGCCTCATGGCGACCAACGGTTTGTACCTGTACGGCAATAAAAAGATGCATGAAGAGTTTTTAAGGCCCGCGCTTAAAGGAGAAAAAATAGGCGCATTTCAGCTCACCGAACCAGAGGCGGGATCTGATCTCGGTGCGGTCAAGACCAGTGCCGTCAAAACAAGCGACGGATGGGTCATCAACGGGATGAAAACCTGGTCCACCAACGGCCCTTACGCGGATTTTCATACGGTCCTTTGCCAAACCGATCCCCAAAAGGGTATGCGCGGGCTGATGTTCTTTCTGGTTCCCAGTGATACCCCCGGGTTCTCGACCAGTAAACGGTTCAAGACCCTTGGAACACGAACCAGTGCGCTTTCCGAAATCTATTTCAACAATTGCCATATTCCCGATGAGTACGCCCTTGGCGTGAAAGGGCAAGGTTTGAATGTACTGCTGACCATACTCGAAGAAATTCGGGCAATGACGGCCGCGCTTGCCATTGGTTTGCATCGGGCGGCCATGAATGATTCCATTCGCTATGTCAAAGAGAGGGAGTCTTTTGGTAAACCCATCGGAAAGTATCAATTGATCCAGTCAAAAATTGCCAAAATGGCCATTGATCTGGAGGCATCACAGTTGATGTTGAAAAACATCACCCACTCAATCGATAACAAGGTGCCATGCCTGAACAAGGCAACAATGACCAAGTATTTTACCGTCGAAGCCGCGTGTAAGGCCAGTGACGAGGCAACCAGAATCTATGCGGGATACGGGTATTCAATGGAGTACCCTGTTCAGCGATACTATCGTGATAATCGCTTTTTGCTCTCAGGCGGCGGTACACATGAAGTTTTATTGACGACGATTGCCAGGGATATTTTAACAAAAGGGGTATGATCATGGATAAAAGGATAAGAATTTTGGTGGCCAAACCAGGACTTGATGGCCATGACAGAGGGGCAAAAATCATATCGTTGGCCCTTCGTGATGCTGGAATGGAAGTCATTTATTCAGGACTTCATCAAAGCATTGATCAAATTGTAAATACGGCCGTGCAAGAAGGTGTGGATATCATCGGGTTAAGCATTATGACCGGGGCACATTTATCCATTAGCCAAAAACTGGTTGAGCGTTTGACCTCAAACGGAATCGACGACATCCGCATTGTTGTGGGAGGGGTGATTCCGGTGAACGATATCGACAAATTAAAAGCAATGGGAATCGCGGAAGTATTTCCCAATGGAACCAAACTTGATCAGATTACAGAACGTTTGAATACGTTGTCGTAATCAATACAGTATTAAAGCGAGGGTAAGCATGGGCGTAGCCACCTATATAAAAGATAATAAAGACAGCATCCGGAAAGTCATTTTGCAATCCGGCATAGAAATCAAACCGATATATACCCCCGATGATTTGACCCATGTGGGGTTCGATTACAAGACCGATCTGGGGGATCCCGGTGAGTTTCCCTTTACGAGAAGCCTCCATCCTCTCGGGTACAGGAGCCGAAACTGGACCACCAGGCAGTATACCGGCTTTGGAACCCCAGAAGAAACCAACCAGCGGTTCAAGCTGATGATCGCCAATGGTCAGAACGGACTCAATGTCGCCTTTGATTTACCCACCCAGATGGGAATCGACTCCGATGATCCCAGGGCAGAGGGTGAAGTCGGGCGCGTTGGCATGGCCATTGACTCATTACGGGATTTTGAAATCGCCTTCCGTGACATCAATCTGGCTCGAATCGGCAGCGGGCTCACGATCAACGCCGTTGCATCCATCATGCTGGCCATGTATCAGGCAGTGGCCGAAAAATACGGTTACGAAAATAAAGTAATTTCGGCCACGCCACAAAATGATATCCTAAAGGAAGTTATTGGCAGAGGTGCCTGGATATACCCCGTAGAGCATGGCGTCAGGCTGATCGGAGATACCATAGAATACAGCATGAAGGAGTTGCCTAAATGTAATCCGGTATCGATTTGCGGCTATCATATCAGAGAATCAGGGGCCAATCCGGCCCAGGAAATTGCCTACGCATTTTTAATTGCCTTTGCCTATGTGGACAATGTGGTCGCCCGTGGATACTCGGCCGAGGATTTCGTTGGCAGGTTCTCATTTAATCTAAATATTTACGGAAATCTCTGGGAAACGGTGGCCAAATTCCGTGCAGCGAGAAAGCTTTGGGCCAAACTTCTGCGGGAACGATATGATGTTCAGGATAAGAAGTCCCTGTTCTTGCGTGGTCTCTTCGGTGGTGGCGGATCCGGGCTGACCAAAGAGCAACCGGAAAATAACATCATGCGCGGAGCCTACTATGTCTTGGCGGCAGCCCTGGGCGGTGCGCAAACGACGGCCCTTTGTTCCTTTGACGAAGCCTATTCCATCCCCACAGAGCGATCGACACTTCTATCTCTACGAACCCTGCAGATTCTCATGGATGAAACCGGGTTGCGGGATACCGTGGACCCGTTGGCCGGTTCTTACTTCATTGAGACGCTGACCAAACAAATGGAAGAAAAAATACTTTCGGAAATGGCGGAAATCGAAAATATTGGGGGCATTGTACGGGGCATTTCCACCGGCGAAGTCCAACGCAGGGTTGCCACGCAGGCTTATGAATATGAGAAAAGACTGCAGACCGGAGAGGCCATTAAAATCGGTGTGAATAAATACGAGGAAGGCGACCCCAAAGACGTTGAATTACACCAATATGACGATTCATGGGCACTGCGGCAGATAGATAATTTGAAGGAGTTGAAACGAACGCGTGACAATGCAAACGTTAAGAAAACCCTTGATGCATTAGATGCTGCCGCTAAACAAAACAAGAATGTGATGCCGTATCTGGTCGATTGTTGCAAAGCATATGCAACCGTAGGTGAAATGGCCGATGTGTTTAGAAATGTATTCGGAGAATTCCAGGAACCGAGCCTTTTTTAATAATTAAACTCTCAGAAGAGAGAAGATAGGACTGATTATAGTGACTACTACATTTATGCCGGCAATTTCGACAGAGAACGAATTAAAATCAATTCAATTAAAAGGTCTTCAGTGGACCCTTAAACATGCCTATGACGGATCGCCCGTATATCGGCAGAAGCTTGAGGACGCCAAAGTATCTTCAAAAGATATCAAAAGCTTGGACGATCTGAAAAGATTACCGTTTACAACAAACAAAGATCTGCAAAACGGGTACCCGTTTCCTCTGGTGAGCGTTCCCATGAAGGATGTCGTGCGTATCCATGCATCTTCCGGAACCACCGGAAAAAGAAAAGTGCTTTGCTACACTAAAAAGGATATTGAAACGTGGACCAACTTTTTCGCACGCTGCTATGAACTCGCCGGATTAACGGATGAGGACAGAATTCAGGTGACGGGCGGTTATGGTGTATGGACCTCTGGGTCGGGTTTTCAGTCATCCACGGAAGCATTCGGAGCTATGGCGATCCCCATCGGTCCGGGGAACATTGACATGCAGCTTCAATTCATGGAGGATTTTCAGACCACGGTACAGACCTGTACGGCGTCCATGGCCCTATTGCTTGCCGAGGAAGTACACCGCAGGGGATTGAAGGACAAACTGAATCTTAAGAAAATGATTTTAGGATCCGAAAGATCCAGCGAAGCCATGCGAGCAAGAATCAGGGAACTGTTGGGTGTCGAAGATATTTTTGATATTTCCGGAATGACGGAGCTCTACGGACCAGGCGCCGGGCTTGATTGCCTCCACCACACAGGAATTCATTACTGGGCGGATATTTATATTCTCGAAATTCTGGACCCGATTACACTTGAACCGGTGCCTGAGGGCGAAATCGGTGAAATGGTGGTCACCACGCTGAAAAAAGAAGCCGTGCCCCTGATTCGTTACCGCACCCGGGACCTCACACGATTGATTCCCGGAAGATGTCCCTGCGGTTCAATATTTCCACGACACGACCGGTTTCTGGGACGTTCCGATGATATGATCTCCTTCAGGGGTGTCAATACCTATCCGGGACATATTGATGAAATCCTTTCCAACATTTCCGAATCGCCACTGGAATGCGGAACCATTGGCTGTGAGTATAAAATTATTCTTGATCGAAAAAACGATGGGCGTGAGTATATGCAATTACTCGTCGAACGTGGATTTGGAGTGGAACAGAAGGATGATGATCAATTGGAACGACTGATCGCACAAAGAATAAAAAAGGAGATTCTGGTCAGTGCGGATGTGAAAATTGTGGAACATGGCAAGTTGCCTCGAACGGCGGTGGGGAAATCAAAACGTGTCGAAGATAACCGGTATAATGTTAACAGTTAATGGTCAATAAAAATGGAGACATGCTTATGATACCCTTTAAGGTTGTCTATCCGGACTCATTGGACAGTGCCATATCGATGTTAGAAGCACATCCACGCAATGCAAAATTCATTGCAGGCGGCACAGATGTGATGGTGAAAATTAAGGAGGGGAATTTAACGCCTGATCTGCTCATCTCATTGAAAAAAGTACCGAACTTGACAAATTTAGAGATCGATGCATCCACCGGGCAACTGATTATTGGGGCAATGGTGACCCACCACGAGCTTGAAACGTCAAACATACTTTCAGGTGGATACACGATCATCAGGGATGCCGTTTCCAATATCGGCTCGTTGCAGATACGAAATGTCGGGACCATTGGCGGAAATTTGGTCAATGCCGTGCCATCGGCCGATGGCGCCATCCCTTTGGTCGCCCTGGATGCAAGTGTCAAAATTATCGGCACAAGGGGAAGTAAGACCGAAGAATTAAGAAAATTCTTCCTGGGTCCCGGGCAGAACATTCTTGATCAGAGCGAAATTCTGACCCACATCATCATCCCTCCGCTGTTACCTAACACGGGCAGTGCCTACATTAAATTCAGCAGACGCTCTGCCATGGAATTACCGCTTTTAGGCGTCGGTGTTCTGTTAAGCCTTGATGCCAACCTTGATAAATGCGTAAAGGCTCGAATTTGTCTGGGGGTTGCTGCTCCGGTGCCGCTTAGGGCCTTTGAAGCGGAAAAATTTTTAGAGGGTCGGTCTGTCAACGAAGAAAGTCTTACCGAGGCGGGCAAAATCGCCGGTCAGGAAGCCAAGGTCCGTGATAGTATCCGTGGAGTGGCTTGGTATAGAAGGGAGATGGTCAATGTGCAAGTGAAACGGATGGGACTCAAGTGCCTGGAAAGAATACGCCAACAAAATTGACCACATATTAATATCTGGAGGAAAAATTATGACCAGAGATATAACTTTTATTCTCAATGGGCACGAGACTCAAATCACAATTCAGGAGCATTGGACACTGCTTCACCTACTCAGGGAAGAACTTGGATTGTTGGGGACCAAGGAGGGGTGCGGTAGCGGCGAGTGCGGTGCCTGCACGATCATCATAGACGAAAAGGCCGTAAACTCCTGCATTTATCTTGCATCCGATGCAGACGGAAAAAACATTGTCACCATTGAAGGTCTGGCGGCACCGAATGGGACCCTGCACCCAATTCAGCAATCTTTTGTTGACAACGCGGGCATTCAGTGCGGCTTTTGCTCTCCCGGCATGATTATGTCCTCCAAGGCACTATTGGATGAAATGCCGAATCCAACGGAAGAAGAGATAAAACACGCCTTGGCCGGGAATATATGCCGCTGTTCCGGCTATAAGCAGATTTTCGATTCTGTCAAAGCGGTTCGCGATAGCCAGGTTGTCGAAGTTACCGCTGAACCGTGGCGAGATCCTTGGAAAGAGGATTAAAAACATACTTCCGGTTCAGATAAAAATGAACACAGGTTCAATACCCAACTTTTAAACAAATAAAGGGTAGACTTATGGAAAAGTTCGAGCATATAGGAAAAAGAATACCGAAAATCGATGCAGTAGATAAAGCCACCGGAAAGGTGCAATACATACAAGACCTCAGCGTGCCCGGAATGTTATATGGAAAGATTCTTTACAGCAAGTATGCCCATGCCAAAATCAAGAGCATTGACACTTCAAATGCTGAAAAGCTTCCCGGTGTTCGGGCCGTGCTCACCGGAAAAGACGTTCCCCCAAAGATGTTGATGGGTTTTCTCAAGGATAACCCGCCAATAAAAAGTGGAAAAGTTCGATCTTTCCGAGATGAAGTCGCTGCTGTAGCCGCCATTTCTCCTGAAATCGCCAAAGCTGCTTTGGGTTTGATAGAAGTCGAATATGAGGCGTTGCCCGGTGTGTTCTGTCCCGAGGAAGCCATGAAGGCGGACGCACCCTTGGTCCATGAAGAGAAAAAGTCGAATGTGTTAAACCTCCCGTGGAAAATGCATTTTGGTGACGTAGATGCCGCCAGGGAACAAGCGGAATATATTGTCGAAGGTTCCTACAGCACCACCTGGGTTACCCATTGTTGTCTGGGGGCCAGCGGCGCCTTGGCGGAATTCGATACCAGAAACAATCTCAAGATCTTCACCAACACCCAGATTCCGTCTCTGGCGCAAAAAGATTTTATGAATGCCTTAAAGGCAATGGGATTGACCGACAGCCGTGTGAGGTTGATCAAGCCCTGTATCGGCGGCGGATTCGGAAGTAAACTCGATACATATGCCTATGAGCACATTGCCATTCTCTTGGCGTTTCGCACGCGACAGCCGGTTAAAGTCATGTTCGACAGGGAAGAGGAGTTCCTCGCCACATCGCCCAGACAGCCGTCACGGACGCATATCATCCAAGGGTGTGATAAAAATGGAAAACTACTTTTCAGAGATGTAAAAATGATTCTCGACAATGGCGCCTATACCTCATGGGGGGCAACCACGCCAAATGTCATGTTACTGCCGATTACGGGCCTCTATCGTGTGGACAATGTTCGATACAAGGCGACATGCGTGTACACCAATAACACTTATTCCCAGGCATTCAGGGGCTACGGAAATCCCCAGGCCACATTTGCCATTGAAAGTTCAATGGACGATTTGGCGGAAAAAGCCGGAATCGATAGGGTGGAGTTCAGGCGGATCAACCGAAATCATGAGGGTGACACCACTTGCCAGGGCGCAAAATTAGACTCTTGCGGTTTGGACCAGTGCATCGACGCGGTTGTCAAGCAGATCGACTGGAATGCTCCGAAGGAGAAAGGCGTCGGTTTGGGAATTGCCTCATTGATCCATGTCGGCGGCGGTGCGAGAATCTATCAGTCGGATGGGTGTGGTACACGGATCAATCTTGATGATTATGGAAAAGCGTATGTCTTTTCCGGTGCAACGGATATTGGCCAGGGAGCCGATAATGTCATCGTTCAAATCGTTGCCGAAGTCTTGGGTCTGCGGATAGAAGATGTCGATGTAAAATATACGGATACCGATGTCGTTCCCTGGGATGTGGGTGCCCATGCAAGCCGCACAACCTTCGTTGCGGGAAATTCTGCGCTGTTTGCTGCGGAAAAGGCAAAGGCGATTTTGTTGGAATTGGCGTCAGAGGCGTTGGGGGTTGATCAAACGGAAATTGCGTTCCGTAACCGACAGGCTTTTTCCATGGATAATCCCGAGAAAACGGTTTCCATCGATAAATTGTGCCGTAACTACCATTTCAAAAAAGGCGGACAGATGCTGTCGGTGAATTACTTTTATGATCCGCCCCATGAAAATTTGGACCGTAAATTCAGGGGAAACAATTCCATGGCATACTCATTCGGTACCCATGGCGTCAAAGTCAAGGTGGATGAGGAGACCGGTCAGGTCACCATTTTGGACTATGTTGCGGCCCACGATGTCGGTAGGGCGTTGAATCCAATGCTTCTTGAAGGTCAGGTGTACGGCGGGGTTCTGATGGGGGTTGGGTATGCCCTCACAGAAGAGGTAATACTTGATAAAGGCAAGATCATGAATGCCAATTTCAGAGATTACAAAGTTCTAACGGCAAAGGATGCGATTGATATCAAAACGCCTGTCATCGAAACCATTGATAAGCATGGACCCTTCGGTGCCAAGGGCATCGGAGAACCCGGTTGTGTGCCAACGGCACCGGCCATTGCCAACGCCATCTACGATGCCGTCGGCGTCAGAATAACAGACTTGCCGATAACGCCCGAGCGCGTACTGGCGGCACTAAAGGCCAAGAAAGGGTTGGATCCCTGCGGGAATCCCCTGAATAGTACCTCACAAAATGTTTGCGTAACGGAGTAGTCTTATACCTGGCGTAAGTTTTATTAAGCTCAATGAAAAAAGTGGTTTTACAGGCGACAACGGGAAAACAAAAAGCCGTAAAAGAAAAGGGCAGATCTCTTATGTGGGATTCAATGAACATTGCAGAATGGGTGCGGAAATGGAGTGCTTTACAGCCCGAAAAAATCGCGATCTACTTTGAAAACCGTGAAATTTCTTACCATCGCCTGCATACTCAGGTGAGTAAGATCGCCTTGTATTTCAAAAAGAAAGGTTTCTTGACAGGCCAGCGCGTCGCTGTGCTGATGGATAACTGTCCGGAGTTCATCCAGATTTATCTCGCCTGCGCCCAAAGGGGTCTGATCCTGGTTCCCATAAATACCCGATGGGCCGAAGACGAGGTGATCTGGGCGCTTGGCAATTGCGAACCTGTCGCTATTTTATTTCATAAGAAATACAGAGAAAAATTAGTTGCTTTGCACGGCAGTTCATCCTTTGCCGAGATTCTGAAAATTGAAATTTCCGAAGATGAAGCAAACTATTTGGAAACATTCATTCAACACAGCGTTGATGGCATGGTCGTAACAGACCAAAATACATTCGTCCCGATATCGCCTGAATCGCCCCATGTCATCATATATACATCCGGTACCACAGGGTGGCCTAAAGGAGCGATTGTTTCTTTACGAAAGACGTTTTTCAATTCTCTCAATGCTCAACTTTTTATGAATCTTTGCACAGATGATTGCATGTTGTTGAATGTTCCCCTGTTTCATTCAGGGGGACTCTTCATAAATACCTCGCCGATTTTGTACACAGGGGGCAGTCTGGTAATTCAGACCAAATTCGATGCATACGCAACCTACCAGGATATTGAAAGGTACAGGGTCACCAAATACTCTGCAGTGCCGACAATAATGAGAAAGCTATTGGCGGTGCCCATGGATATGCGGGCGGATTTATCTTCGCTCAAAATCTGCGCAGTGGGAAGTGAGAAGATAGCCGATGATCTTGTGAAACAGTGTTTTGAAGCAGGTTTTCCATTCTATCAAATCATGGGGCAGACGGAAACGTCCCTCATTTTATGGGCATCTGACAAAGACTTGGAAGCATATCCAGGCACGTTGGGCAAACCGGTATTCCATGCTCAGGTTGACGTGTTTGATTCAAATGGAAACCCTACTAAACCGGGTGAAATCGGAGAAATTGTCGTCACGGGCCCCACGCTCATGAGCGGTTATTGGCGAATGGCGGATGATGACAACAATCGGAAAATACGCAATGGATGGCTCCATACCGGCGATATGGCCCTGAAGAATGAACATGGATACTATTTCATGGTGGAACGATTCAAGGATATGTACATTTCCGGTGGAGAAAATGTATATCCTGCAGAAGTGGAAAGAGTGTTGAAAACCCTTGATGAGATTTCCGAAGTGGTGGTGATCGGTATTCCCGATCCGGTTTGGGGGCAAACAGGGCATGCATTTGTCATCAAAAAACCGCATGCAGTGATTTCCGAAGAGGATATCCGATCCTTTAGCATAGAGCGGCTGGCAAGGTTTAAATGTCCGACGAAAATAACATTTTGCGAAGATTTCCCGCGAACTGCATTGGGAAAAATAATGAAAGAAAAAGTCAAGGCAAAGTTTTTGGACTGCTCTCATGAGAGAGTGCATATGGGAAATGTATAAAATTCTTTGAGCAGCAGGTTTCTCTCCCCCATCCAAACTTTAGGGGAAAAATGAAAGTTACGCTTTTAAAATATATGAAGGTTAGGAGGATAAATGTCTGATAAATATTATCGTCTTGGTTGTGACATCGGTGGTACGTTTACCGATTTTGTGCTGCTGAACGACCAGACCGGGGAACTGCATGTACATAAATGTCTAACCACCCCACAAGACCCATCCGATGCAGTTGAGAACGGAATTAAAGTATTAAATGAGAAGGTCCCGGGCTGTGTTCCGAAGTTCGATGAGGTCATTCATGGCACCACACTCGTCATCAATTCCATTATTGAGAGAAAAGGTGTCAAGACCGGGCTCATTACGACCAAAGGTTTTCGTGATGTATTGGAACTGGGCCGCGAGAGCCGATACGCGGTTTATGATGTGTTTTGCGAGTACCCTGAACCACTGGTGCCTCGACGCTATCGAATGGAAGTTGACGAGCGGCTTCGGAGTGACGGGTCAGTGATCAAACCCCTTGACAGGGAAGAAGCCCGTGCGGTGGTTAGGGATTTATTGGATATGGGGGTAGAATCCATTGCCGTTTGTCTGCTGAATTCTTTTGAAAATCCGGAGCACGAGCGGATGCTGCATGAAATTATCAAGGAAGAGGCCCCTGATCTGTCTGTTTCAATCTCTTTCGATGTATTGCCCCAGATAAAGGAATATGAGAGAACGAGCACAACCGTCACAAATGCCTATGTAAAACCGATAACAGAAAAATATCTGACGAAACTTGCCGATCGGCTGGAATCCATCGGGGTAAAATGCAGACTTTTTATAATGCTTTCCAGCGGTGGCATTACTTCCGTTGAAACGGCATCAAAGTTCCCGGTACGCATCATTGAATCCGGACCCACAGCGGCCGTCATCTCCGGTCAATACTACAGCGAATTATTTGATATTCCGGAAATATTTTGTTTTGACATGGGGGGCACCACCGCCAAGTCGTGCTTGATTCAGGAAGGTGTCGCCGGGGTGGTTCCCACCTTTGAGGTCGGGCGCGTTCAGCGGTTTGCCAAAGGCAGCGGTTTGACCATTCAAGTCCCGGTTGTGGATCTCATGGAAATCGGTGCCGGCGGCGGTTCCATTGCCAAGGTCAGCAAGATGGGCACACTCCAGGTTGGACCCGAAAGTGCCAGCGCCGATCCGGGCCCCATCTGCTATGATCAGGGAGGCATCCATCCCTGTGTTACGGACGCCGACCTTTTGCTGGGATATCTGAATCCGGATTATTTCCTCGGTGGTGAGATGCAGCTAAACCTGGATAAGGCAACCCAGGGGATTAAAAAAATGCTCGCCGATCCGTTGAAGGTCTCTCCCATCCAGGCCATGTGGGGTGTTCATGATCTTATTAACGAAACCATGGCGGCGGCCGCCAAAACCCATATCGCCGAGAAGGGTGGAAATCCTAAACTGGTGACCATTGTCGCTTTCGGAGGGGCCGGTCCGGTACACGCCTATGGTCTGGCCAAAAAATTGGGGGCACCGCGTCTCATCATCCCCCCCAATGCCGGTGTCGGCTCGGCCATGGGATTTTTCACAGCACCCAGGGCATTTGATCTGGTCCGCAGTCACAAGGTTTCTCTGAACGAAGCCGATTTTGACGAAATAGAATCGCTCTTCAAGTCCATGGAGGCTGAAGGACAAAAAACGATCATAACCTCCGGCGGAGACGAAAAAGTCACTTTCAATCGATCCATTGACGTTCGATTCGTGGGTCAGGGGTCCGAAACCAACATCGAAGTCCCATCGACAGAATTCACCCGGATCAAAAGGGAGGATATCCGTCTCTGGTACGACACTATTTATGAAAAATTATTTGGTCGGACCTATCCGGACTCGCCTGTGGAGTTTATCAATTTCAAAGTACGCGCCAGTCTTCCCGCCCGTTTATTGACCCTTCAAGAGAGGGATTTTTCACATAACACCTTAGGCGGCGCAAGAAAAGGGAGCCGTCCGGCCTACTCGGAAATCGCAGGGGATTTTGTCCAATACACTGTATATGACAGGTATTTGTTACCGGCTGATGTCAGCTTTCAAGGCCCTGCCATCATTGAAGAAAGAGAATCTACAGTCATTGTCGGAGAAGATGCTTCGGTCTTCATGGATCGATACGGTTTTCTGTGGGTAAATTTGGAGGGAAAATAAGATGAAACGTACCTTTGATCCGATCACACTGGAAATTCTGTGGCAGAGACTGATTTCGATTGTGGATGAAGCCGACGGGTCTGTTGCCAGGACGGCCTTTTCCAGTCTATTGCGTGATGCGCATGATTACACCTGTATTTTTACCGATTCAAAGGGCAGGCAGCTGGCCCAGGGCTCTTTTGTTACTCCCGGCCAGGCCGGGGCCATGGCCATTGGCGTAAAAAAACTCGTTTTGGGGCTGGATATATCGACGCTAAAACCAGGTGATGTTTTTATCACTAACGATCCTTGGGCTCTGGCCGGTCATTTAAATGATGTCTGTGTGCTGTCCCCCATTTTTTATAATGAAAAAGTGGTGGCTTATACCGCTTGTGTCTTTCACCACTCAGACATTGGCGGTCGTATCTCATCGGACAACCATGATGTCTTTGAGGATGGGTTGTTTATCCCATTCGTGAAACTTTACCAGGCGGGGGTCTTGAATGAGGCCGTACTGGAAATGATCCGATGGAATGTTCGGACACCGGATGAGGTAATCGGAGACATTCGCTCCCAAATATCGGCCAATCATGTATGCGCAGAAAAAATCTGTTCCATGATGGAAGACTATAACATGGAAGACCTGGATGACCTGGCGGACGAAGTAATCAACCGTACGGAAAAAAGCATGCGCCAGGCCATCAGCAAGGTTCAGAATGGCGTTTATAGCGCAGAAGGAATCATTGAGCAGATAGAAGGCCGAGAGAATATCGTGGTCAAGGCATCGGTGACGGTGGAAAATGGAAATATTATTGTAGACCTGGATGGTTCATCCGGTCAGGTGGACTGGGGGGGCAACGTCGTCTATAATTTTACCTATGCTTATGTATTCATGGCCTTAAAGAGCATGTTCGACCCGGAACTGCCAAACAATCACGGAAGCTCACGACCGATATCCCTCAAAGCACCGGAGGGCAGCATCGTCAATTGTAAATTTCCGGCAGCTGTTGCCGCACGGATGCAGATCGGTCATTTTGTGACGGAAATTATTTATCGGGCAATGGTTAAAGTGATGCCCAACCGGGTCCTTGCCGCTTCGGGAGGCACGCCGGCGGCCATGAATATCTTTTACGGCAAGCGAAACGACGGTCGCCCCTTTCATTCGGTTATCATTCGTGGCGGTGGAATGGGTGCCAACGAAGAAGCGGATGGTCCGCATGTCTATATTTTCCCTGCCAACGGTGCCAATACACCGGTGGAAATTTTCGAGAGCGACACGCCGATTATTGTTGAACAGAGATCTATTCTTCCCAATTCAGGCGGAGCGGGCAAACAAAGGGGCGGTTTGGGAAAACTGGAGGTTTTTCGTATTCCCGACGATGGACATGCACCTTCAAGTCCTGTGAATTTAGGCATACAGGCGGGGCGGTTCCGTCATGCGCCGTTAGGATTGATGGATGGTCAACCCGGACATCTGGCTGAGTTTTCCGTGAATGACAAACCGGGTAACCCATATGGTCTGACACAGCTTATGCCGGGTGATGTCCTCACCATGGGATCTGCGGGAGGCGGTGGATTTGGTGCCCCCTACGCCCGGGACCCGGAACTCGTACTCAACGACGTAGTCGATGGTTATGTGACCGTTGAGGAGGCAGAAAGACAATATGGTGTCGTAATAATGGATGATCCGCCGGTAATTGATATCAAGTCCACAGAAAAGCTACGCAACCGCACCAAATAGCGCTGTGAACAAATGATTAACCAATGACCAAGAGCATATGACTATTTCATAAGGAGAAAGGCCAATGTCAAAAAAATCAATTTATTTAAAATATAACAATCCGATTTTCATCACCCAGGATCGTCAACTTCCCAAGGCGGTGGCCATCGTTGGTGCCGGAACCATCGGCCCGGATATCGGCTACTATATCAAAAGCGCACTGCCCGAGATTAAGCTCTACCTGGTGGACATCTCAAAAGCATCTCTGAAAAATGCAGAGACCCGACTGAATGCATATGCAGAAAAAGGCGTAAAACGAAAAAAAATGAGTGCCGAAAAGGCTCAAAAAGTTCTCGAAAACATTTTTTACACCGATAACTACGAGGATATCAAGGATTGCGATCTGATTATCGAATCCGCCACCGAGGATATTCCCTTAAAACAGAAAATTGTTGCCCAAATTGAGGCGATTGTCAGCGATACCGCGATTATCACCTCCAATTCAAGTTCGATTCCGGCTGACCGGATTTTCGAGAAGGCCAAACATCCGGAACGCGCCACCGTTACGCATTTTTTTGCCCCTGCCTGGCAAAATATTGGTGTTGAGATTATCAGCTGGAATAAGACCTCTGAAGCAAACCTGGAGTACTTATTTTGGTTATTTGGTACCACCGGCAAAGCGCCCATGCTCACCGATAACGTGATCTGCTTCATGCTTGATCGGATATTCGATAATTGGTGCAATGAGGCCGCCTACCTGCTCCAGGATGCGACAGCCAGTGAAATCTGCCGTACGGTTGAGGAATTTGCCCATCAAGGTCCACTTTATGTCTTGAATATGGGCAACGGCAATCCGATTATCATTGAAACCAATACGCTTCAGATGGAAGAAGGGGCTTGCTACAAACCGTCTCCCATGTTTGCGTCGGTGGATAAATGGCTTGTTCCGCGTCCGGGAACGGAAGTGCCGGTTTCTGATGAGAAGAGAAAGCTCATTCGGGACCGCATGCTGGGGATTCTTTTTTCACAGTCATTTGACATCATTGATAAAAAAATCGGCTCAAAGGCTGATTTAAATTTCGGGTGTCAGGCCTCACTGGGGTTCAAAAAAGGACCTTTGGATATCATGCGGGAATTGGGAGAAAAAGAGGTTCTGCGGATTATGGCGAAATTTGAAATGGAGCGCCCGGGATTTCCCCAGCCAAAGCAGCCTTTCCAGGAATATATTACCTTTAACCGGCACATCCTGGTGGATGACATGGATGGGGTGAAAGTGCTCACCATTCGACGTCCCCAAGCGTTAAACGCCATTAGTGATGAAGTGACAAATGAGATGTTGGGTGTTTTTAAAGAAAGCGAAAATGACCCGACAGTCAAGGGATATGTCATTACCGGCTACGGAGACCGTGCTTTTTCCGCCGGGGCAGATATCGGACGTTTTCCGGAAACACTGGGGAACGCAGAAGCGGCTGCCCGATACGCCAAAGATTGCGCAGAAGTGCAGCTTTACATGGATAAAATGCAGAAACCGGTCGTGGCCGCGGTCAACGGAATGGCGCTGGGTGGTGGAATGGAGATCGCCATCCGCTGCCACGCCATTGTCGCCGTCGATTCGGCACGGTTTCAGCTTCCGGAAATTACCCTGGGCATTACCCCCGGCATCGGCGGTTGTATTGTCCCCTATCGTAAATGGCCGAGAGGGGGGGCACTATTTCATGAGATGATATGTCTCGCTAAATCTGTTTCCGCCACCCAAGCACTTGAAATCGGCATGGTCGATTCGGTGGTTACCGATCACGGAGAACTGATCAAAGCTGCGATCTCCCAAGTGGAGAAATTACAGGCGGCCATTCCACGAATTCCGGATGGCGAAATCGATTTGCCGCCGTTTTCCCTGCCGGATTCCCCGGCTTCAGGAAATTTGACATTGAGTAAGGAGGTGGTTTCGATCTTGAAAAACACGATCATGCGTGGTGCCAGTGCCAAAACCTTTACAGATGCCTTGGAGGCCGGTTACCAAGGTGCTGCTGAAGCCGCCTGCACCGCCGCCGCCAAGGAAGGTATTGGAGCGTTTTTGGAAAAACGAACACCTGTTTATGAAAAATAAAAAAAAGGTAAAACTGCCGTGAAGCTATTTGAAGCATATACAATCAACAATAAGTTGCAGCTTAGAAACAGAACCATCTTGCCGGCCATCGTCACACGCCTTGCCACCGAGACAGGTGAGGTCACCGACGAGCTGCTGGATCGATATGAATTGTACGCCCGTGGGGGCGTGGGCATGATCGTTACAGAAGCTGTGTCTGTTAAAAAACAAAAGAGCGGGCCATTGCTTCGCATCAGTGACGATTCCTTCTCTGTGGGATTAAAATCCCTCACCGAAAGGGTCCACGCGGTAAGCGATGCCAAGATCGGTCCGCAATTAATTCACTTTCTCAAACTTTCCCGCAGTGGATATCGACAAAAGGTGGAGGATCTGTCCATTGAAGAGGTCCGGGAGATCCCCCGCCTTTTCGGTGAAGCCGCGTACCGTGCCCGTCAGGTCGGCTTTGATATGGTCGAACTTCATTTCGCGCACGCTTACACCATGTCTTCCTTTTTGTCTCGTCATAATCAACGCAAGGATGAGTATGGTGGTACTTTGAAAAAGAGACTCAGACTTGCAGAAGAGGTGATTGCCGAAACCCGGAAGTCTGTGGGTGATGATTTTGTGATCGGTGCGCGAATGAATGGTGATGAGTTCACGTTGGGCGGCAGTTCGCTTAAACAGACAAAGACCATTGCCACCCGATTGGCCGAACTCGGGCTTGATTATTTGAGCATTTCGGCCGGTGGAAAATTTGAGGATGCGGTCCAGCGGGAAGGGCGTGCTTTGGAACCCTATACCACCGGTTACAGCGGCAGCCGGGCCATCCCTCCTGCCTGGGCCCCCGAGAAGGTCAACGTCTACCTTTGCAAGGCAATTCGGGACACTTTACGTGCCGCTGGGCACGAAATGCCGGTGGCCACCGCGGCGCGTATTCCCACCGCAGATCTCGCGGAAGGAATTTTAAAAAACGACGAAGCCGATTTAGTGGCCATTGCCCGGCCCATTCTCTGTGATCCTTATTGGCCCAACAAATATGCGGCGGGGCGTGGAGACAAAGTGCTGAAATGTACCTATTGCAATAAATGCGCAGAGATGGATGCCGCCCACCAGAAAGTTATTTGTGCCCAATGGAAGACCAAGGATGGAGAGTGTTGTCCACCTCTACCGTGAATATGGTTTGATGGGCAGTCAGACATCGGTGATATGCGCTCACTCAGTGCGGTGAAAAAGCCACACTGAGTGGCGAAATAAATGAGAATGGAAATCAACTTTCAAGAGTGCCAAGAAAAGTTGAAAGGAGGAAGCTATGAGTAAATTATTAAGAATTAATCTGGCGACTAAGCAATATTTTTTCGACGAAGGTTATTCTTCCTATCAGCATCTTGGAGGCCGGGGATTAATCGCAAATATCCTCAAAAAAGAGGTATCCCCAACGGTGGATCCGTTAAGCGAGAAAAATAAGCTTATATTTGCTGCAGGTACTCTGGCGGGCACGTCGGTTCCCAATTCGGGACGGATGTCAGTGGGTGCCGTCAGTCCCCTGACGAAAACAATAAAAGAGGCAAATGCCGGGGGGACGGCTGCTCAGGACATGGCAAGGCTCGGCATCAGGGCCATCATTATCGAAGGGTGTGCCGAAAAGACGACCGGTATAAAAATAAGTGAAGACGGCGTTCATTTTTTTAGTGCCAAATCGTTTGAAGGCATGGGCAACTACCAGCTTATAGAAAAAATGACGGAAACCTATGGAAGGAGAACGTCGATTTTTAGTATTGGCCCTGGTGGGGAAAATCAACTGCGTGTGGCTGGTATATCATGTACCGGAATGGATAAAGAGCCCCGCATGGCAGCCAGAGGCGGTCTCGGGGCGGTCATGGGGGCCAAGAATCTTAAATGTGTCGTTCTGGAGAGGGCAAAAGAAAACGGTGTCCAAATTGCAAATCCTGCGGAATTAAAGGTTGCCACAAAAATTTTTGCGAAAGGGCTTCTTTCTCATCCCATGGTTGATGGCTTGAAAAACTTCGGAACGCCACTTCTGGTGGGTTTGATCAACCACGGTGTGAAATGCCTGGCCACCCAGAATTACCGGAGAGGGACGTTCGAGGGTGCCGACAAGATTTCGGGGGAACACATCGCTGAATTAATGGCCAACCGGCCCAATGCCAAGGCCGTTCACAGGTGCATGCCCGGCTGCATCATTCAATGCTCCAACGTTTTCGTCACCGCCGACAATAAAACCACCGTTACCGGCTTGGAATTTGAAACCATTGCCCTACTGGGATCGAATCTGATGATCGATGATATCGATGCGATTGCAAAGATGAACTACCTTTGTAACGATATCGGTGTTGATACCATGGATGTGGGTGCCGCCCTGGGGGTGGCCATGGAAGGGGGTATTATTAATTGGGGAGACGCCGGGAAGGTCATGGAATTAGTAGAAGCGATGACGTATGAAAAAGGTGAAGCCTCATTGATCGGCAATGGTTGTGTTCATGCCGGAAAACGCCTCGGTGTTGAAAGACTTCCCCATGTCAAAGGTCAGGGGCTGTCGGCCTATGACCCGAGAGGTTTAAAGGGGACGGGAGTAACCTATGCGACATCCCCCATGGGTGCGGATCACACCTGTGGAAATGCGGTTCCCAGTCCGACCAATCCGGATTACAATCCCGCCTCGGATACCGGTCAGGGTCCTGTATCTCAATTTCTTCAGATATATCATGCCGCCATCGACAGCATCGGACTATGTCTCTTTGCATCCATTCCTCTTCTTGATATGCCAGAGTTACAGGACTGCCTTATCAGGTGTGTTTCAGCAGTTACAGGCATGCCATTTGACAATAATTATCTGGACCGTATCGGAAAATTAACACTTAAGGCGGAACGGGAGTTTAACCTGGCAGCCGGGTTTACTGCCGACGATGATCGATTGCCCGCTTTTTTTGTGGATGAACCATTGCCCGAGACCGGAAATGTATTCAGGGTTCCCAACGAAGAATTGGATGCTGTGCATAACTATTGATTTATGAGATTCGTATTTGGCTGAAATCATAAGCTTTTGTTCGTCAGATTCAGAAGCAATCAGGAGAGGAAATTTAATTATGGAAAACCAGGCAGAAGAGACAAAGGTGGTAAAAACGGTTTGCATGCTGTGCTTCATGGTTTGCGGTATCAAGGCCCATGTGAAGAACGGTAAGCTGGTCAAGGTGGAAGGAAATCCGGATCATGCCGCCACCAAAGGTGTCATATGCCCGCGAGGCGTCCATTTGCCCGATTATGTATATGCACCGGATCGGTTGAAATATCCCATGATCAAAGACAAAGACGGAGCTTTCAAGCGCGTCACATGGGATAAAGCGCTGGATACCATTGCGAGCAAACTCCAAAAGATCAAAGACGATCATGGTGCTCGTGCCGTGGCCGCTTCCATAGGATCCATCGGTGCCGAGGACATTCTGATCTCCGCCTTCGCCCAAAGATGGCGGGGCGCCTTTGGGACACCCAACTTCTTTTCGGTGGAATCTCATTGTTTCCGGTGTCGGATCATGAGCAGGCTATTCACCTTTGGCAATTATCCCATATCTGATATTGATCATTCGGACCTGCTCTTATTGTGGGGCAAGAACCCGGATGGATCGGAGCCGCCGGTGGGTGCCCGAATCCACAAGATGATCGACGATGGCATGAAGGTCATTACGATTGATCCATTAAAGACCCGCGTGGCCAAGCGGGGGATTCACATACCGATCAGGCCGGGAACGGATGCCGCACTGGCACTGGCCATGATCCATGTGATCATCTCGGAAGGTCTCTATGACAAGGATTTTATAGAGAAATCTACGCTGGGTTTCGACAAACTGACAGAGCATGTCAAGAACTATCCGCCGGAAAAGGTGTCTGACATATGCGGGATTCCCACACCCGACATCTATATGATCAGCAGAATGTTTGCCGGTGCCGAACGTGCCAGCATCCATCAGGGCATTGCCTCCATGGATCAGCATATCAATGGCTTCCAGACCTGCCGGGCCCTGGCAATATTGCAGGCAATCACGGGCAATTTCGCGAATCAGGGCGGATGGGGGCCAACGCAGTTGTTACGGATGTCAGATCTTCGAATTCCGGTGGAGGAAAAACCCATCGGGGCCGACGAATTCCCCATTTTCCATTCTTTCTGGGGTAAGACGGCCCCCTACGGGCAACAAATGCTGTTGGCGGACCAGATCCTTACCGAAAAACCCTATCCCGTCAAAGCCATGCTCGTCAGCGGCGGAAATCCGGTGGCCTCCTGGCCGGATGTAAAAAGGTTTCGCAAGGCCTTTGCTAAACTTGACCTGCTTGTGGTGAGCGACCTGTTTATGACGGAAACAGCCAAAATGGCTGATATTGTGTTGCCGGTGTGTTCAACTGCAGAAACGCTGGGTCTGGCACACAATTACGGACTTACCATGGGCATTCCGTTAGTGACATTGGATAAAAAATTAATTGAGCCGATTGGTGAATGCAAACCTGATTGGTGGATATACGCCGAGCTGGGAAGAAAGATGGGATTTGCGGAAAAATTTCCCTGGAAAACCGATAAGGAAGTCGTGGACTACATGCTGAAGCCAAGCGGGTTGAGCGTTGATGAATTGGAAAAAAACCCTGATGGGGTGTTCCATTCAGAAAAACGGTATGGCATGGAAAACGTCCGCTTGCATACGCCGTCCAAAAAGATTGAGCTGTACTCAGAGTCGTTGAAGGAGATGGGTCAGGCACCCCTGCCGGATTACGTGGCACCCACACAAAGCCCATCCAGAAATCCCAAGCTCAATGAAAAGTATCCGTTGGTATTGGTCACCGGTATCAGGACCCCCGAGTACACCAATTACCAGTTCAGAAACATTCCCAAGTTACGCAGACTTCGCCAGGAGCCATTTGCATGGGTCAATCCGGTAACGGGGAAAAAACATGGTCTCATGGATGGTGCCATGGTTCGTATCGAAACGAGAAACGCCGAGATTCAGGCAAAGGTGGAATTTATGGACGATATGTTGGCCGGTGTCGTAGGGGTTCAGCACGGATGGGAATATGAGTTAAATCCCAATCTTTTGAACGAAGTTGATGATCTGGATCCTGTCACCGGTTATGCGGAATTCAGAAATATTGCATGCCGGATTGAAATGGTATGAGCCCCAGGCAAACCATAATACCGCAAAGTGCCGGTACAGACGCGGATCAATATCCAAGGTATCGGTGGGTGATATTGTTTTGTGTCAGCTTATCAATATGCGCTTGTTCAATGGAGATGACGGGTATCGCACCGATATTGGAGAATATTTCCAAAGATTTGAACGTTCCGTTGGGGGCTGCGGCTAACCTTATGATGGCGTATGTACTTGCCATTGCTGTTTTTTTTACTGCCGGGGGAATGGTATGTGATCGATATGGATTGACCGTTTCCCTGGTCGTAGGCCTGTTGTGTTGCTGTGTTCCGGCGATCACGATGCCGTTAATCGCTGTTAAGCAATTAAATACGGTTTTTTGTCTGAGGTTTGTCCAGGGCATCTCAGTGGCCTTTGTATTTGCCACCGTGGCGCATGTGTTGGCCCATTGGTTTCCAGTTAAAGAACGTGGAATTGCCAGCGCACTGATGGCAAGTTCCATGCCCATCGGTTCTTCAATCGGTGTACTAACCGCACCGTACCTGTTGGAAATGACGGGCAATTGGCAACAGTCAATTGCCTTGCTCTCCCTTCCGGGCTGGGTCGGTATTGTTTGCGCACTCACTTTAACGAAGCGTCCGATGGCATCGACGAGCTTAAATTCTCAACACATAAGTCAAACGACTCATAAGGAGATGTCGTTTGTAAAAGCAATGGCTCTTCCACAGACATGGATCGGAGTATGCATTATGTTCTGCAATGCCTGGTGCCATTTTTGCCTCTACAATATCATTCCCTCCTTTCTCTCAACAAAAATGCCCATGGGGGCAGGATTGGCACCGACATTGGCAGGAAAGCTCTCCATGTTCCTCACCCTGTCCGGTTTTTTTGCAATGATCACGGGTGGCGTTTTGATTGATCGAGTGGCAAAGGGGAAATACCAGATTGCCATGAGAATCGGTTTTTTTCTTACTGGGATAGCCAATTTTTCAATACTGATTCCGGGAATCCAGACAAACACTTTTTCACTGTCCTTATGTCTGTTTTTCGCCGGTTGTGGAATGCCATTTATGAGTGCTTCCATCAGTTACTACCTTGTTTCTCACTATCCGATTCCCATCGTGGGGCGAATGATGGGGGTGTGGTATGGGTTGGGTACGTTCGGTGGTGCCCTGGGAATATACACCAGTGGGGTAAGCATCTCCAACACCGGAAATTTTCAGTGGGCGATTTTCCAGATCTCAATTGCGGCCACCATAGGATTCATTTTTTCATGGTTGCTGCCATTTATCAAAACAGAAACGGAGAAATTTGATTATGCCACTTTCGTTTGAATCCATCAACCATGGGTCGATCGCCTTTGGTTTCTTTAATATTGAAAGCGACCTGTTATTACTTGAGAATAATTTCATTTTTGCGGATGAGTTCTGCAAATACATTATGGATTTAGCTGACACCGGATTTAACAAAGAGATTGAAGCGGAATGGAAGGTTTGGCAAATTCCCTGGGGACCGGATATGGGGGATCTCATGGGCGCCATGCATGGACTTCATTATTCAGGCTTTTTTGGTGAATTATATAGGAAATATCCGTTTCCAGCATCACAAATTGATTTTAAACAAAAACCGGACGGGTGGAAGACGCAAGGAGATATAAAAGAGATTTTAGCCAAATACGGACGTTTTACGTCCATCCGTTTTTGTGTGGATGCCGGAGGCAACAACATCCGGATTGGGGATTACGCCTTCACCAAAACGGTTTTCAAAGAGTTGATCAGATACGTTTGGGTCGGCGGATATCCCAAATGGAAGGATGGAGAACAGCCTTCGTATGTGGCGGATATGATGGCATCGGTAACCCAAAAAAAGGACACTCTGTTCAATCCGTCTATCAAAGGAGATAATTAAAAATGGAAGTTAAGAAGATTGATCATATTTGTATTGCTGTTAAGGATTTAGCGGCAGCTTGTAAGATTTGGGAGCCCATTTTGGGGAAAAACGCTCCGGACGATACGTACATTGACGAGCCTGAAAAAATAAACGTTGCCCGCTATATGTTGGGTGAGGTTGGGTTTGAATTGATGGAGTCCACCACGCCGGATGGGGATGTGGCCAAACATATAGAAAAGCACGGAGAAGGCATCATGCTCATCAGCTTTAACGTGGACAATACCCGGGAGTCGATGAGCGAGTTGAAGGGAAAGGGATATTCGTTCATCGGCGGCGCGCGACAGTGGCGTGACTGCGAATTTGCTTTTATTCACCCCAAGGAAGTCAACGGTGTTCTTTTGGAGCTTATTGATGACAAATAGATTGATGACAAATAGAATGTGCTCAACAACACCTTGCACAATTTGTTTTGACTAAAACGCGAATCAAAGTGATTAGCCACAAATACCTTTTCATTCGAAATTTGATAACAATTGTTTTGTCACCGGTTATGACCGGTGACCTAAAAAGGAGGACAATATGAGTGATTTAAGTTGGTTACCCAGACAATCCGGACTCAAGGACCATCACCTGTGGAGCGAAGAGGTTTTTTCCACCGAGGCACCCGGTGTCATGTTTGAAAAAAAGCTCATTGTCGACCCCCAGGGGAATCAGATAGACGGCCTTTATTCGGCATGGATCACCATGAATAACCCCAAGCAGTACAACTCATATAGCACGGAGATGGTCAAAGCGATCATCGCCGGTTTTCATAGGGCTTCGGCTGATACGTCTGTGGTGGCCTGTGTTTTTACCGCCGTGGGTGATAAGGCTTTTTGTACTGGCGGTAATACTAAGGAATATGCAGAGTATTATTCCAAACGGCCCAATGAATATGGCCTCTACATGGATTTATTCAATACCATGGTTGATACCATTTTGTTTTGCAAAAAACCGACCATCTGTCGAGTTAACGGCATGCGCGTGGGCGGTGGCCAGGAAATCGGCATGGCTTGCGACATCACCATTTCAAGTGATCTTGCAATTTACGGACAGGCCGGACCCAAGCACGGCAGCGCCCCGGACGGTGGCAGCACCGATTTTCTGCCATGGATGCTGCCCATGGAACTTGCCATGTGGAACTGCGTCTCCTGTGAAATGTGGAGCGCCTACAAAATGTATCGTCTTGGAATGATTTCCAAATGTGTACCAGTGATCAAGGATAGTGGCAAATGGGTGCGCAACCCAGGCGTGATCACCGACACCTATGTGGCCGATGGAGAATTGGTCTACGGAGAGAATAAAACCGGTGACGCCGCCAAAGAGGCTAAGGCGTACCTGAAAACTGTTCAAATTGATTTTGAACTTTTAGACAAAGAACTTGACAAAATCCTGTGGACTTACACGAACTTGTTCCCCGGCTGCCTAATCAAGAGTATTGAGGGAATTCGCTTAAAGAAAAAATCGCACTGGGATCAGGCCAAGGTGATCAATCGCCACTGGCTGGCCGCCAATATGGCCGGCGAGGCTTTTTTGGGGTTCAACGCCTTCAATACCAAGAAGATAACCGGTCGGGACACCATCGACTTTATCGAGTACCGCAAGCGCCTGGCAGCCGGAGATACAATGGACGATACTTTGATGGCGGATGTGCTGGGAAAACCCAAAGAATCATAATTCAACAAATTAGCGAGGAAAAACCATGTTGTTAGAAGGCAAAAGTGCAATCGTTACCGGGGGCTCCCAGGGCATCGGTACGGCCGTATCGTTGATGTTGGCCGAAGAGGGGGCCAATGTATGCCTGACGTACCGGAAACACAAGGAAGAGGCCCAGGCGGTTAAGGAGCAGATAGAAGCCATGGGGCGCAAGGCGTTGGCGATTCAGTGCGACATCTCCTCTTTTACCGAGTCTGCGACTGTGGTGAACGCCGCTGTGGAGACCTTCGGGAAACTGGATATACTGGTTAACAATGCCGGCATGAACTGGGACGGTGTGTGCTGGAAAATGACCGAAGAGCAGTGGGACCGTGTTCTGGACGTCAACTTGAAAGGCTACTTCAACTTTACCCGCCATGCAGCACCCTTATTCAAGGATCAAAAACACGGACGCATTATCAATGTGACGTCCATCAACGGTATGCGGGGAAAATTCGGTCAAAGTAATTACTCTGCTTCCAAAGCGGGCATCATCGGTTATACCAAAGCGGTGGCCAAGGAATTAGGGGCCTTTGGGGTAACGGTCAATGCCGTGGCACCCGGACTGATCGAAACCGCCATGTTGAGAGATTCCGATGCCAGGGATAAAATTATCGACATGGCCATGGCCGAGATCGTTCTAAAGCGCGTCGGACAGCCCGAAGACCTGGCAAACATGGTTGCTTTTCTGGCATCGGATAAAGCCAAACATGTGACCGGAGAGGTCATCAAAGTTGATGGCGGACAGTACATTTAGGGCAGCGCAGACTGTCGAAATCTTGTCGAAAAAGGAATGATTTATGGGAAAAGTAGCCATTATTGGTGTTGGACAGAGCAAATTTGTCCGCAAATATCCGGGCTCTATCCGCGAACTGGCATTTGAAGGGTTTAAAGAAGCCATTGCAGACGCGGGAATAAGTGCCAAAGAGATCGACGCTTCAGTGTTATGTTCGGCACCGGAATATGACAAGCAGCGCTCTCCGTCAGCGGTGATTGCCGAGTATTGCGGACTCAACCCCCAGCCAACTTTTTACGTGGAGACCCTTTGCTCATCCTCGAGCACGGGACTCAAGCTGGCGTATTCCATGGTGGCCGCGGGCCTTCATGATGTGGTTGCGGTCATGGGCGTACAAAAAATGTCAGAGATCTCCTCGGCCGAATCCCAGGAGCGCATGGGCCGCGGTGCAGATATCCAATGGGAGAGTCCGTTCGGAACCATGATGCCGGCTTATTATGCCATGCACGCCCAGGCCCATATGGACAAATACGGCACTACCTTGGAAGATCTTGCAGCCATTCGTGTCAAAGCGGCCACATACGGTCAGATCAACGACCGTGCCGTTTATCGCAAAGCCGTCACTCCGGAGATGTTCACCGATCCGGATAACATGATGACCGGGGCGGTTTCGAGCCCCTTGCGGGTGGGCGATTGCTGTGCCAATGCGGACGGCACCTCATGTATTATCGTGGCCAATGAAGAAAAAGCCAAACAGTTTTGTAAAAAACCTGTCTGGATCATGGGCCTGGGAGCAGCCAGCGCCAGTGTCAATCTTACCGGACGAGATCGCCTGCATGGGTTGTTGGCGGCCGAGCAGGCGGCTAATCAGGCATATGCCATGGCCGGAATAGGCCCCAAAGATATTGATGTGGCTGAAGTTCACGACTGCTTTACCATTGCCGAATTGTTGGCATATGAGGCTCTGGGGTTTGCTGAGCCCGGCGGGGGCAAGGAACTGATTCGCAGTAAAGAGACTTACAAAGAGGGGAGTATACCGGTCAACGTGGACGGTGGGCTTCTGTCCAAGGGTCATCCCATCGGCGCCACCGGCGGCAGTCAGATACGCACCATTGTGCTTCAGCTTCGCGGCGAAGCCGGTGAAATTCAGGTTAAGGACCCGCAAATCGGTTTGGTGCATAACATCGGCGGAGTGGGTATCTACGGTAATGTGACCATTCTATGCAACCAATAAACCGGAGAAGACGATGAGCAAACATAAAAAACAAGAAGATGTCCGTTTTGGCAAATTCGGCACTGTCAGCTTCACCCAAACGACTCGTGTCAACGACTTCATCGACCACCTGGAAAGCGGTAAAGTGATGTTCAGCAAATGCAAAGAGTGTGGGGCCAGCTATTTTCCCCCCCGGGCCGATTGCTGCGGATGTCTTACCAGCGATATCCAGTGGCAGGAAGTTAGCGGCAACGGCAAACTGGTCTCCTATAGCCAGCTGAAATATGCACCGGTGGGGTTTGACAAAGATCTGCCTTATAGCATTGCCATGCTCGATTATGGTGAGTACCAGGTCTTCGGACGTCTTGACAGCGATCTGAATATGGATGAGGTAAAAATAGGCATGGAGATGACCACCGTGGTTAATAAATTGCCTAATGGTCAACTCAACTATATTTTCAAAAAAGCATAGCAAATGGTACGGACATCGTCGTTGGTTATCTATACTACGAGTATGTTATCTCCGAATAATAAATAACACCGTCATTTATCAGCTGTTTTATTTATTTTAGAGATATTACAATCCTTTTATTTCGCTAATTTTTGATCATCCATTTCAATTGTAAATTGCAGAAATATATACAAAGTTTTGTTGATATCTCATCGCTTCTTAAATAATTCGGCCTGCAAATAGATATTTGTTAAAATTACATATAGTTATCATCGTTTAAATTTGGTATACAATTTGCATATAAGTATTATCTCATACAGACGAGAGATAGATATTTCGTAATTGATCGAAACGAAGACTATGGTCCGGAAACATAAAATCAAACGAGTGTACCCCCCTTTTTGCAGTATCCGCCCCCTCTCCAACCATGGAGGGGGCGCTTGGGTAGACCACGATTGTCCCCGGATCATCAAAAAAGGGGAGACTCAAATCAAATTAATTTGGAGGAGAGATGAAGAATGAAAAAAAATAGGCTTGTTGCTTTAACCTGCTGCATTTTTATTGTTTGCTTAATGGTATCGGCAAATGTTTGTGCGGATGTTAAAATTCAAGAACTTTCAACCGTATTTGATGAATTTACCGTTGGTATGGATTTAGGGATTATTTATCGCGCCGATTCAAATCCATACTTTGGTGCAACTATTTTTCCAGATGGTGATGATTCCACCGATTGGGCAGAAATGTTCGGACGGATCAAATTTACCGCTAAGAAAGATCTTGGCTGGACTCAGCTGAGTGCACAATTAGCCCCGATATATTTGGCAACCGTTGGTCAGGATGTCTACGCGGTTAATAAAGACGTTGATTCCGTGGATATTGATCGCGTCTGGTTAAAATTTGGCAATTTGATGGGCGGCCCCGTGGATGTTACTGTGGGTATGCAGGATATTGACTTTGAAAAACAGTTCCTGGTGGGTACGGCCAGAGGCCAGGACGCGGCCTTTTGGTTCCCCGAGCATGCCAGTTGGCCATTTGCAGTGCGTTTAGATGGTGATTTCGGTGCACTGAATACAACTGCATTCTGGGGTAGAACCAGTGATTATGGCGCTGGTGGAGGTGGTTTCGGGCCTCCGCCAAAAGATGATGTCCAAGGGGCGGGGCTTAACCTGCATTATAATCTTTCAGATAACAAATACATTTATGGTGGTGTCGTAGCAAAAATAGACGACAGTAATGGCTCAGGTCGTGTTGAGCAAAATACACAGGCTTTTAATTTGGGTTTTGATTTAACCTTTGATGCCTTTAATATTGAAGGGGAAGGTGCCATTCAGACCGGAGATGTGAACTTACTAAACGGTGCGGAGATGGATCGCAAGGCATACGGCGGGAATATTCGTGCGAAATATACCTTTCCCATTAAATATGCCCCATATATCAAACTTCATTATATTTATCTGTCAGGTGATTCAGATCCCACAGATCAAGATAATGAGGAATGGGATCCGATGTTTTGGGGATTCCCGGCGTGGAACTATCAAGTCGTTGGTGAACTGGTTGGGGAAGCACAATTGGCCACACCGAATACGAATAAGAATGACCTCATCGTCGAAGTCGGTTTTGCACCGTTTATGCCATTTTTTGTGAGTCTTTCCTATATCAAACACAGACTTGCTGAAGAGTATGTTTCCCTTGGAGAGACAGCTGCCATTCCCGTTTCAAGTAAAAATTGGGCGGATGAGTGGGATTTATTCATTGATTGGCCTATTCATGACAACCTTTTCATACATTTAGGGATGGGATATGTGATCCCAAATGACGCCGCCAAAGAATATTACGGAAGCGACGATAATGCAACTTTTGGGCAGATGCTCTTCAGCTACTCTTTCTAATGGGTAGGATCAAATTCAGTATTATTATTAATACGGATAAATAACTAATAAATAAAGGAATACTTAAAAATTATGTTAACCAAAGCATTCATACCGTATAAAGGGTATTATAGCACCCCTTTCTGTAAGTGGCAAGGAACCATGGCAAAGGAAAATGCCATTGTACTGGGAGGCAAAACGGCAGGACGTTGGCTTGAGACCAAGAAAATCAATTCTGAAAATATAGATTATGTATTCTGTGGAATAACGATCGGTCAACAACATCAATTCTATGCCAGCGTATGGGCGGCGGCTCTCATGGGCGTGGGGAACGTACCCGGCATGGCCATCAGTCAAGCGTGTTCCACTGGGGCGACGTGCATATACCAAGCTGCTGTGGGGGTTGAAACCCAACTCTACGACATGCCGTTTATTTTAATGACGGACCGGTGCTCAAATGCACCGCATACCATTTGGCCCAACCCTGATGGTCCCGGCGGTCAAGTCATCTCAGAAGATTGGATGCTTGATAATTTTAATAGTGATCCCAATGTTGGCCTCAAAATGATTGAGACGGCAGAGAATGTTGCTAAAACATCCGGTTTTACTAAAGAACAATGCGATGCGCTGACGTTAAGACGGTATGAGCAGTACACCATGGCCACTGCAGAGGAAGGGGCCTTTCAAAAGGGGTATATGTTTCCCGCCGAGGTAACGGTATCAAGAAAGAAGATCCTTACCGTGGACAAGGATGAAGGCATAATGCCAAGCACCCAGGAGGGGCTTGCACGTCTCAAGCCGGTGCTTGAGGGGGGGGCGCATTCATTCGCTTCACAAACGCATCCTGCAGATGGGAACTGTGGCCTCATCGTCACCACGCGTGAGAAGGCCAGGGAAATCAGTGCGGCACCTGAAGTGGAAATTCAGATTGTGTCCTATGGTTACGCCCGGGAGAAAAAAGGCTACATGGCTGCGGCACCTGTGCCCGCCGCAAAAATGGCGCTGGCCAATGCCGGCTTGACTATCAATGATATTTCGGCTATCAAGACACACAATCCCTTTGTAGTCAACGATTTGTACATGGCCAAAGCGTTGGGAATCAACCCCGAAGGCGACGAGAAAACCGGATTCAACAATTATGGATCTTCACTGATATACGGGCATCCGCAAGGGCCGACGGCTGGCCGATTGATCATTGAGGGCATTGAAGAAGTTGTGAATAAAGGCGGTGGATACTTTTTGTGGGCGGGCTGCGCAGCTGGAGATACCGGCGCAGCCATGATTTTCAAAGTTAAATAAGGCTGATCAGACTGGAAAGAAACTGAGTTTTAAGTACTGAAGCAAAATAAATTCGGTATTTTTCTTAAGGTAAGAAACAATTGCCAATCAATGGAAGCTTGTCTGTCGCAAGGCAACGGAAAAGAGAGGGAGACGACGATGAAAAGGTTTAAAAGCGTTTTTTACAGATCAACCGTACTAATTCTGGTTTGCATTGGTTTTTATGCGTCACAGGCATTTTGCGGAGAAAAAATTTATCGATGGAAAATTCAATCCGCCTATCCCAGGGGGGATGTTTCCATGGAGCTGCTGAATGATTTTGCTGCTGATGCAAAAAAACAAAGTAACGGGAGATTGCTGGTAAAAGTGTTTGCGGATCCCGAATTGGTACCGGCCGAGCAACTCATAGATGCAACTTCCCATGGTATCATTGATATGGTTCATGGCTTGGGGGCAATGTGGGCCGGAACCATTCCCATTGGTGAGGTGGAATTCGGATTGCCATATACATTTCGGACCAAAGGCAAAAGTTTTAAGGACAGCGCCAGTGAATTAAGAAGTTTTTTCTTCCAAAGCGGATTTGTGGACCTGCTTCGAAAAGAGTACGCAAAGAAGGACTTATATTGGCTGGACATGCACTCTTACGGACCCAATGTTATCCTATCCACAAAGCCAATCAAAACGTTGAATGATTTATCAGGTTTGAAAATTACAGTGGAAGGTGCGTTCAACGAATTTTTTAGCGACCTTGGAGCTGCCCCGGCAATTGTTAGCGGCACAGAGACTTACATGGGCCTGAAACTGGGTACTGTCGATGCCGCCCAATGGGACATCAGCGCGATATCTGCATTAAAATGGCATGAAGTCGCACCTTACTGGATAAAGGGTGGTCAGAATGATCAATCCTTCGGACACATTTTGATTAATCATAAAAGATGGGACGCACTGCCGGATGATCTTAAAACGGTCCTTCGTGATTGTGCTAAATCATACTGGGATAAAATGGTTGACATATATGATTCGGAAATGAAAAAAGCTGACAATCTTGTTAAAGAAGGAAAAATAAAGGTTTGTGAGCTTGATTCTGAATGCCTGAAAGCACATGAAGCAGCTGCTGAAAAAATCTGGGAAAAATTTGCATCAGGTGGTCCGGTGAATGCAGAGGCGATTCATTTAATAAAGAAATTTAATCAACACGAGTGATAACTTTTTAAACGAGAAGCATACGGTTTTGCGCGACTTGAGTTAAGAGCGTAGAAGGTGGTGGAAGGAGGTTATAACGGAGCAGGATGCGTATTACGAACCTTCCACCAGCTACTCTCTGAAATTAGGTGAAATTCGATCATAACTTTGCATGGTTGACAGGATTCCAACATGATGACTTGCTTTAAAAGAATAACAAAAACCGTACAAAAAGCCACCTTAGCTATGAGCAGTGTTTGTAGTTATATTATTCTTCTAATAACCATAACCGTTTCCATTGAGGTAATCGGGCGATATGTCTTCAATCATCCCACCTCCTGGGTGTGGCCGATCAACAGGCAATTGTTCGGCATTTTTATTTTAATGGCGATGGCCTATACTCAATCTGAAAATGGTCATATTCGAATTGAAGTGTTTTACAATCATTTTCCTCCAAGGTTAAAAACTGTTGCAACATGGTTTGCCTTTATCGTGGCGCTATCGTTTGTGGGCGTTCTGGTTTGGCAGACCTCCAAGATGGCTATAAGCGCGGTTGCCGTCAGCGAAAAAGTCAGTGGGGTTTTTAAATTGCCGGTGTATCCATTTAAAGTGCTCATTCCAATCGCTTCTACACTTTTGGGAGTCGAACTAATAATCTCCTTTTTTAAAAAAAAGAAAGCAACAATGAAGATGACTGACATCAGATTGTTTTTTTCATCTATTTTATCGGATCATGTCCGGATGAACTCGTTCCATCATTTAAGATTATTTGGAATTTTACTTAATAAATAATCTAAAAATACGTGTTTGATTCGATCTCTCAAAAAGTGTACCTGTGAAAAATTAAATTGGATCAATATATACATTAATTTATAACATTAGAAAGAGATTTTTGAATGAGTATAGAATTGGTGACGATTATCCTCTTTGGAGGGCTTTTGCTATTATTGTTCGCAGGCGTTCCCGTGTTTTATGCGCTGGGATTCATTAGTGTCGTTACGATGCTCTTGACAGGCGATATCCAGGGTCTTTATATGGTCGCAACAACGACTTACCGTCAAATTACCGAATCTGGACTTATGACCATTCCTTTGTTTATTTTAATGGGCAATTTTTTGCTCCATTCAGGGATTTCTGACCGTCTGTTTTCGGCCCTTTCTCTATGGATGAACAACATCCGCGGTGGTCTCGCAGTGATTTCAGTAGCGGTATGTGTGGCCCTTGCCATGTGTGGCGGGTTTGGGCCGGGTATTTTGACAATGGGGCTGATCGCGGTGCCGGCGATGCTAAATAACCGCTATGACAAGTCAATCGCGTTGGGAAGCGTGATGGCCGGTGGGGTATTGGGAGAGATTATCCCGCCAAGCATCATTATGATAATATTTGGTTACATATCGCGATTGTCCATAGGAAAACTTTTTTTCGCCGGAGCAATTCCCGGTTTGATCACCGCCAGCTTCTACGTGATCTATATTTTAGTGCGATGCCATTTGCAGCCACAGTTAGCTCCAAAGACTGAAGGAAAGTTTGAAACGAAAGAAAAAATAAAATCGATAAAAGATATTTTTCCACCATCCATGCTTGTTTTTTGCGTTCTTGGGTCAATATTTTTTGGTATTGCCACACCTTCCGAAGCAGCTGGAATTGGTGCACTGGGTTCGATTTTGTTATGTGCAATCTATCGAAAACTTAGTTGGACGGTTATCAAAGATTCAAGTTTAGGAACCTTAAGAATCAGTGGTATCGCATTGGGTATCCTTATCACGGCAGCGCTTTTCGGGATCGTTTATACCAACGCCGGTGCGCAGGATATGATAATGGAAATGGTTAGCGATATTCAAATTAATCGGTGGTTCATTATTCTCGGGATGCAGATCATACTTCTTGTCTTGGGGTCCTTTATGGACGATTATGCGGTGGTTACAATCTGCGCGCCTATTTTTCTACCCATTGCGGTTACCCTTGGCTTCGATCCCATTTGGTTTGGCATCATTTTTATTTTAAATATGCAAGTGGCTTACTTAACGCCCCCTTTCGGCTGGGCGCTGATATTAATGAAGAGCGTTGCTCCCTCAGAAATTACAACAAGCGATATATGGCGAGCGGTGCCGCCATTTGTCGCAATTCAGTTGCTTGTTTTGACAATGACCATGATTTGGCCACAGATTGCATTGTGGTTGCCCAATATTATGTAAAAAAATAGCACTATTTGAACATAGATGCATAATAAAGAATCCGGAGGGGTCGCATGATCAGAAAAATACTTAGAATTAATGGAATGGAGAAGACGGTGGCGGTTGAAGCTGACGACACCCTCGCCAATGTACTTCGGGAGAACCTTTTTTTGACCGGAACCAAAGTGGGTTGCGGAAAGGGGGAGTGCGGGGCATGCTCTGTAATCCTTAACGGAAAACTGATTCGTTCCTGCATCTTTAAAATGAAGCGGGTACCGGATGATTCGGAAATCACGACCATAGAGGGCATTGGTTCACCCCAAAAACTTCATCCACTGCAGCACTCCTGGATCAGGCATAATGGCGCCCAGTGTGGATTTTGCAGCCCCGGGTTCATCGTCTCTGCAAAGGCATTGTTAGATGAAAATCCAAAGCCTTCCAGAGAAGATGTTCGTGATTGGTTTCAAAAACATCACAACGCATGCCGGTGCACGGGGTATAAGCCGCTGGTGGATGCCACCATGGAGGCGGCTTGCGTTATACGCGGAGAGCTATCCGTTGATGAAATCACTTTCAAACTACCTGATGATGGGAAAATATGGGGCACCAAATATCCGCGGCCGGGAGCTGTTGGTCGGGTCACCGGAGGCGTGCGCTACGGCGGGGACATGATTATTGGAATGCCCAAAGAGACACTGCACTTGGCCCTTGCCCAAGCCGAGGTCTCGCATGCCAATATTATCTCCATTGATACCTCTGAAGCGGAGAAAATGCCAGGCGTCTTCAAGGTACTGACCCATAAGGACGTAAAAGGTAAAAACCGCATTGCGGGGATCATCACCTTTCCCACCAACAAGGGCGACGGTTGGGATCGGCCTATTCTTTGCGACAAAAAAATCTTTCAGTATGGGGACGCTGTCGCCATTGTGTGCGCGGATACCGAGGCCCATGCACGCGCCGCAGCCAAAAAGGTGAAACTTGAGCTGGAAAATTTGCCTGCCTACTTGAGCGCGCCAGCGGCCATGGCTTCCGATGCCATAGAGATTCATCCGGGTACGCCGAATGTTTACTTCACGGTACCCATCAAAAAAGGAGATGAGACGGCTCCAATCATGGATACGGCACCCCATGTGGTTGAAGACGAATTTTATACTCAGCGTCAACCGCATATGCCCATTGAACCCGATGTCGGTCTTGCCTATTGGAACGATGATGGTGTGTTGTTCATCCACTCCAAATCGACATGGATTTACATGCACCACGCCATGATTTTCGAAGGTATCGGCATCCCTCCGGAAAAGTTGGTGGTCGCCAACAACGAAGCAGTGGGGGGGATGTTCGGATATAAGCTCAGTCCGACCATGGAGGCGCTTCTGGGCGTTGCGGCCATGGCCACGGGCCGTGCAGTTGCCCTCAAATATGATTGGTACCAGCAGCAAACCTACACCGGAAAACGCTCACCGTGGTGGATGAATCTCAAGATTGCGGCCGATGCAGATGGAAAATTCCTCGCTTTGGAGAGTGACTGGAGCGTCGATCATGGTCCGTATTCTGAATTTGGAGATGCCCTTACCTGTCACGGCGCAGAGAATATGTTTGGCTGTTATATGGTCCCCAATATCCGTGGTGAGGGGCGTACCGTTTGCACCAATCATGCCTGGGGTTCTGCTTTCCGGGCCTTCGGTGCTCCCCAAAGTCAATTTGCAACAGAAGTATTGATCGATGAATTAGCCGAAAAAATAGGCATGGATCCCTTTGAAATTCGTTATCAAAATATTCTGAGACAGGGTGACACGACCCCCACCGGATGTCCGCCGGATGTTTTCGCCATGCCGGGGTTGATGGATACGATGCGTCCACTGTATCAAGCGGCATTGGATAAGGCTGGGCGGGAAACCACTCCCGAAAAGAGGCGCGGGGTCGGCATCGCGTGCGGGGAATATAACTGCGGTGCAGAAGGTCCGGATACTGCCGACGCTTCGATTGAGTTAACAGCCGATGGCGCTATTGTCTACACTTCCTGGGAAGATCCGGGACAAGGTGGAGACATGGGAACGCTGGCAACCTCTCATGAGGCACTGCGGCCTCTGGGAATAACACCGAATAAAATCAGACTGGTGATGAACGATATGAGCCGGGTACCGGACAGCGGGTGCGCGGGCGCGAGTCGTTCCCAGGTGATGATCGGTCAAGCCATTAAAAAGGCCTGTGAGCAGCTTTTGGAGGCCATGCAAAAATCCGACGGATCTTACCGCACCTATGCGGAAATGAAGGCCGAGAACATCCCATTAAAATACACGGGTACGTGGACGTCGCCCCTGCAACCGCCGAATATCATTGATGACATGCAGGGAAATCCGTTTTCCGTATACCAATGGAGCGTTTTCCTGGCCGAAGTCGAGGTTGACGTGACCACCGGAAAGACCACGGTACTTAAGATGACTTATTGCGGAGATCATGGAGTGATCGGAAATCAGCTTTCCGTTGATGGACAGGTATACGGTGGTCTTGCGCAGGGAATCGGGCTGGCGCTTTCCGAAGACTTCGAAGATATCAAAGAGCACTCCACCATGAGAGGGGCGGGATTTCCATTTATCAAGGATATTCCCGATGATCTGGAAATCCATTATCAGGAAACACACCGAGAGCACGGCCCCTTCGGTGCCGCCGGCGTGGGGGAGGGCCCTTTGACAAGCCCGCATGCAGCCATCATCAACGCCATTTACAATGCTTGTGGTGTTCGCATTACCCACTTGCCCGCAACGCCTCGAAAGTTGTTGGCGGCATTGGAAGCCAGAAAATAGTTCTCTTCGTCAGTTCACTACATTGACAATATCAACAAGGTCCCGAAAACTTAAGGAAAGATACCAAATGAAAAGTATTCCCGTTGAGCAGGCAGTTGGAATGATTCTGTGCCACGACATCACGAAAATTGTTCCGGATAAATTTAAAGGGCCAGCCTTTAGAAAGGGGCATGTGATTACCGAGGCAGATATCCCCCACCTGCTGGACATTGGGAAACGATACATTTATGTATCTGATTTTAAAGGCAGAATCCACGAAAATGATGCAGCCCGGCGCATTGCATCAGCAGCCTGTGGTAGGGGCATTGAATTGACAGCACCGGTGGAGGGAAAAGTTACCTTTGTGGCAAAACATAAGGGGCTTTTAAAAATAAACATTGAAGCCCTTGAAAAAATAAATGCCATTGACGAAGTCATGGTTGCCACCCTCCACTCCCTCCAGACCGTTGAAGAAAAGCAGGATCTGGCAGGTACACGCATTATTCCCCTGTCCATTGAAGCGGAAAAGATAAAAGCGGTGGAAGAGATCTGCCGAGCCCATTGTCCCATCATTGAAGTAAAACCTTTTGCCTCACTTAAAGTGGGAATGATCATCACCGGCAGCGAGGTATTCAGCGGAAGGATAAAAGACAAATTCGGCCCGGTGGTAAAGGGAAAATTTCGAGATCTGGGAAGTCATGTCTTTCGTGAAATTCTGGTATCGGATGATCGAGAAATGACCGTTAAGGCGATCCATGACCTGGTGGCGGATGGTGCTCAGATGATCGCCCTCACCGGTGGTATGTCCGTTGATCCCGATGATCAGACCCCAAATTCCATCCGTGCCGCCGGTGGACATGTGATCGCCTATGGTGCGCCGGTGCTGCCCGGTGCCATGTTCATGCTCTCTTTTCTTGATAAAGTTCCCGTCATTGGTCTTCCCGGATGTGTCATGTACCACAGAGCCAGCATTTTTGATCTCATTGTGCCGCGTCTCCTGGCAGGGGAACCCGTGGATCGAACCACCATTGCAGGCATGGGTCATGGGGGATATTGTTCAAACTGCAAAAACTGCAGATTTCCCATCTGCGGATTCGGAAAATAGGATCTTTAGCTCATGAAAACCATGGACCATGGGGTATCTGAACAGCGCCTTAAAGCGGTTCATTGCCCCATTGGCATGGATATCCATGCGGAGACACCTGCTGAAATTGTCGTCAGTATTGTTTCGGAACTCATTGCCATGCGAAACCAATAGACCCATTTATGCTTTTATTCCCAATTTTTTCATTCTCGAATAAAGCGTACCTCTATTGACCCCTAATATTTCAGCAGCTGCTCCAGGGCCGTAGATTTTTCCACCGGTTTTCTTTAGCACATGCAAAATATAGCGACGTTGAAGCTCATCTAACGTCATTAGTTCAGAGTTTTCATCTATAAGTGGAGGGGCTTGGATTGTAATTATATTTTCTATTTGCTCTCCCTTTGAAAGAATGACGGCACGTTCAATGACGTTCTCGAGCTCTCGAACGTTTCCTGGCCAATGATAAAGGCAAAGCTTTTTTTCTTCATCAGGGGTAATATATAAATTATCACGTTGATATTTTGTGGAAAATTGTTTTAAAAAGTATCTGGCCAATTCAATGATATCTTTACCTCGCTCTCTCAAAGGAGGCAGGGTCAACGGCACAGTGTTCAAACGGAAAAAAAGATCTTCCCGAAAATTTTTCTTCTTCACCTCTTCCTCCAGATTGCGGTTGGTGGCAACCACCAAACGAAAATCCGAAGATATTGGCAAGGTCCCGCCAACTCTGATGAAAGTCTTTTCTTGAATCACGCGTAAAAGTTTTGCCTGGGTTGCTTTTGGCAATTCCCCCACTTCATCAATGAACAGAGTCCCTTTGTCCGCCAATTTTAAGCGACCGATTTTTTGCCGATCCGCACCGGTAAAGGCGCCTCTTTCGTGTCCAAAAAGCTCGCTTTCCACCAGGTTATCGGGAATCGTCGTTGAATCGACGATAATAAACGGTGCCGACGCACGTGCACTCATGGTGTGAATTCTTTTGGCAAGAATTTCCTTACCGACGCCTGTTTCTCCCATGATCAGCACCGTACCTTCGGTTGCGGCAACCCGATCTACCTGATCCAACAAATCAATCATCAATTGACACGATGCAACCAATTCGACGTCAATGGATTTGCGTGTTAACGTTGCTTCACTGGCAACCGTTTTTTGGGTATTCTCAATGGCCTTATTAAATTCGAAACACCGTGTGAGATAACTTTCAAGGTGAACGCTTACAACCGCCAGTTTCTTTGCGGTTAACAGTTCAAAGTAATTTTCAAGGTACGTATTGTCGTGATACAATACCCCTTTACAAATATTGTTGATACAGATCGGCAAACAGATTCCAGATAATGGAACGGGCCTGTTAGAGATGCTCTTTATGGATTTATTCTTCAATAGAATGACACGGTTTTCCGCTTGGCACTTTATAATTTGGGCCATATTCGATCGAAAGCTTTCCGAGTAAAGATCGGACGTGCTCATGTTTTTGAAAGCCTTGGGTTTGAGCCTCTTTTTTTCCATCGAATCCATCCACAATATCGCACCCCGTTCAGCGCGAAAGGCGCGGTTGGTGAATGATAGAAGCTTGGAAAAGCTTCTATCAACATTGTAATGATATGGTAATTTGCTTAATTTGTTTATAAAATCTTCAACAAAGCCGCTTCCAAAGTGGGTTATATTGACTCCGTTATTTTCATTCTCAAGGAGGAACCTCAGGTCATCAGGGAAAATAAACTCCCATTTTCCGGAAAGACTGAGGCGTGCTTTCATTGCCAGCAAACGAGCGTCGTTAAAATTGGTATCATTTACTTTCAATCTTGCAATATCCAGTTGGGTCTTGGCAAGTTGAATGGGATCGCATGCGGCTTTAAGGCACGATTCACTTTCATTGAGAAGTTTGGTTATGATTTCCTTCTGACCAACAGTATCCGACAGGCTCTTTGCCTTCAATCTCAAGGAAACTCCTTTCAGGTGGATATTTTTTTCTTTCATCAATTTTTCTATCAACTCAGTGCACCTGAATCCGCGAGGCGGCTGGTATCCCTGCTTTTCCGCATCATATACCATTTGCATCAGCCAGGGTGACATGTACAATATCGTGATTTTGTATTTGATCATTCTTGAATAAACCCTGTCCAAATATTGGGTTGCCATACTCATGTTATTATTTTTATAGAAATAGAAAGCCAAACCGCTCTCAGCAAAATGAGCCGCGAATTCATTCTTTGATGCATATGACGATTCCAGGGCTCCGCTGAGATGAACTTTTGCGGCATCGAATTTGTTTGCGGCCAGAAGCAATTCACCCAATGTGGCTCTGTAACTGGCTGAAATGGACGCATGTCCCATCCGCTGTGCAAGGTGCCAGAAATAGTCAATACACCCAATAGCTCTGTCAAAATGACCAATGTATGCAGCGCTTTGCGCCATAAAAACCGGAATATATAAAAATCCCGCATTGGAATTGAAATGTAATTCAGTCTTTTCAAACATTTCCAAGGCCTCCTTGTAAAGACCCTGGATGAAGTAGTAAAGCCCCATAAAGCCGGCCGATTGGATCAGCATATCTTCATCACCCAACTCTTCAAAAATCAATCGACCGGTCTCAAGGTTTTGCAAAGCCTCTGCGCTTCTTCCGAAGGTAAAGTTATAAAAGCCCAGATGAAAATTCAGAAGCGCCCTGGAGCGTTTGTCTCCCAATCTATCCGCTGCTTGAATTGCAATTCTAAGGGTTTGAGGTAAGAGACTCAGATATCTCCCCAAAAGATCACAGAGGTAGCAGAGTTGCAGACATGATTTTACAAAAACGGTATCGGTATAATTTTCCCCAAGATACTGGGGCAGAATATTTATCGCATTTATGAAATGGTCAAAAGAGATATCTTCTTTCTCAGTATCAAGAGAGTGTTGCGCAATCTCAACATGCAACAAGGCGGCGTCCCTCTCATTCCCCAACTGGGACAACATATCCGCGCGAAGCGAAATCGGGACATCTTCCCACAGGTTTAACTCTAAAAGACGTCCGTATATGGCATTAATTCTTTCTTTATCGTTTCTTTCTTCAAACTTGTCCATAAGATATTGCGACAATTTCTCAGAAGGCCCGAATAAATCTTGCTCGGATTCATAAATCAGATCGTTTTTCTTTCCGCGACGTAAAAGATCAAGTAGTTCGTTTGGAGGGAGTGGAGCGAGTGAACCAATTATTTTTATAGGCACCGGTCCCGTTAATACATCCATAACATTAAAAAACTCAAGTTGACCAGGAGTAAATTCCACTTCTGCCATATGCATTATCCTTTTCCACCAATTATTGAGAATGATCATACCAAAATCCGATATAATCAGAAAATTTTCAACCCGAATATAAATTTCACCATGAAAATAGCTTTTGATTTTCATGATTCCGGGATGGTCAACGTTCTGCCATGATCGCTTAATATTAAATTTGATTGGATTAGATTAGATTAGGAGCTTCCTTTTTGTCAAGAACAGTATGGATAATTTATATGAAAAGGCAGCCTCAGCAGAGCCGCCCCCCCCCCCCGATGGGCAATAGGAACCGGACAATTGAGCTGTCTACAGTTCCGGTCCGGGCCCATTGCCCGTCGGGGGGGGGGGGGGCGGCGGTATAATACCATTTGGCTCCGCGTCTACGACCCTATATTTGTTGTGTCCGGCAGGACATGCCCGTTATTAAGAAGCCTGAAATATGATCATAGGCGAACACAGACATAACATGCTGCTGTACCCATGTTCGGCTGGGCACGCTGCTACAAAAAGAGAATTATGGTGAGTCCACCATCCGGAGCCTGGATCAGATCAACGTTGATGTAAACCAGTCCAACGAGGATCTCATGCAACGGCGCCGGCAAATAAAAAAACGTTCTCGGAATCCGTGCACTCTCCTTCTCCTCGGCAAGCACTGCAGTTTTGCTTGTATATCAACAGTGCTATTGTCGACATGATAACACATCTGTTTCTTTACTGCTTGAATTCGGAAAAAAAATTATAAATACAAATGGTTATAACTTCATGGCCTGTGGTATGGATTTTGCTGTGTTTACTTAACTATTAGTGTCGATGTCTTTTTATTCTGTTATTTTTAAAAAATTCCTTATGGAACAGATCAAGGGAATTGGCAGCGTTTGTATTAACAACAAGTTGATTTGCCGATTTAATTTATTCTCAAGTCAATCATTCTAAAATGTCTACTAACATCAGTAAAGGAGAAAACATGAAGCGTAAAATTAACATTTTGTCTGCAGTCATTATCGCATTGCTACTGATCTTTACCATTGGATATCCATTCCCCTCCATTGCAGCCGATATTGAAATCAACTATGCCAACTACTCACCTGCTACCACTTTCCCTGCCACCCAAATGGAACGTTGGAAAGCTGAGATGGAAAAGAGGACGAACGGAAAGGTGCGAGTGAACACCTTTCCCGGCGGAACCCTGCTTGCAACCAAAACCATGTATGACGGGATTGCCCATGGTATTGCCGATATCGGATGCCTCTGCATGGCCTACCAACCCGGACGCTTTCTTGTCACCAACGGACTTGGCCTTCCGCTTGGCATATCCAATGCCAAGGAGGGCAGCAAGATATTGTGGGATGCGTGGAAAAAATTCCAGCCTAAAGAATTTGAAAAAGTAAAAGTGCTGACCATGTTCACCAGCGCACCGACCAATTTGATGTCCACGTTTCCCATTAGAACAATTGAGGACATCAAAAGCGTCTCATTGAGGGCAAGCGGTGGAGCTGCCCTTATTTTAGACAGTTGGGGAGCAAATGCCGTCGGCATGCCCATGCCCGCCACGGTCGAAGCGTTGCAAAAGGGGATTGTTAAAGGATTGTATTCATCTCTCGAAGTCATGAAAGACCTTAAGTTTGCGGAAACCTGCAAATACGTTACCTTAACAAATACGGTTGTTTATCCATTTGCGGTTATTATGAACAAGAAGAAATGGAGTGCCCTGCCCGATGACATAAAAAAGATTGTGGAGGATCTGTCCATAGAGCAGGTTGAATGGATCGGCGATTATATGGATGGACACGTCATTGAATCCATTGAGTGGGCACAAAAAGAAGAAAATGTGGAGGTCATCAACCTGACGTCGGAACAACGAGCCTCGTGGAACGCTAAACTGGAGCCGCTAAAGGAAAAATGGGTGAATGACGTCAATGAGGCAGGCTTGCCTGGTGAAAAGATGCTCCATGAACTTCAGGAAATTGTAAAAAAGAACACTGCCATGTAATGTTGATGTGGCTTGGCCTGATTAAAAAAGGGAATAAATTTGTTCCGAGTTATGTGGGATGGATGGCTTTTTTCCCGTGTATCTTTTTAATTGGGTCAAGCCTTAGTCAGAAAATAATGCTAAGGAAAAGCCTGACCATGAAATTCATTATCACACTTTGCTCTTGGTTGAATCAAAACGCTTTGAAGATTGCAGGTCTCTTCCTGGCGGCGATGATTTTATTGAGTTGTGGAAATATTTTTTTAAGAATTGTCTGGATGCCCATCAAGGGCACTTATGAACTGTTGGGATTTTTTAGCGCCGTGGTAGCCGGTTTGGCATTGGGATATGCCCAATTGGAAAAAGTTCACACCTCTGTGGATATTTTGACCAGTCGCTATCCAGCGTGGCTGAAGAAAATTGTCATCGCCATCAATTGTTGTATCTGTTGCATATTTTTCGTCATAAGCGGATGGCAGGTCTTAGAGTGGGCAAATACCCTTCGGGCCTCCGGAGAGGTGACTGAAACGCTCCGGATTCACTACTATCCATTTACCTTCATCTTAGGAATCGGTTTTTTGTTCCTGTCACTGGCCTTTTTCGCACAAATATTAACCATGTTTAGCCAAAAAGATGGAGAGAAGTAAAATGGATTTGATTTATATTGGCCTTTTAGGAATATTCGTCCTGCTTTTTTTTCTGTTCGTCTTGGGAATTCCCGTGGGGTTTGCAATGTCCATTGTCGGCTTCTTGGGATTTAGCTATGCGGTTAGTTTCGAGGCGGCACTTGGTATGCTTGGTACGGATCTATGGAACAATTTTTCCAGTTATGGATTCACGGTCATACCCCTTTTTATTTTTATGGGTTTTTTATCATTCAATACCGGTATAGCTGAAAGGCTGTACAAAACGGCCTACACATGGTTCGGGCCATGGCGTGGAGGGCTGGCGATAGCCACCATCGGCGCTTGTGAACTTTTTGGCGCTATTTGCGGATCAAATACCGCCACAGCCGCCACCATGGGCGCGGTTGCGTTGCCACAGATGAAAAAATACAAATATGATCCAGGGTTCAGTGCTGGTGTGGTGGCCACTGGCGCGACACTTGGCACGATCATGCCCCCAAGTGTCGTGCTGATCATAATTGCTCTTCAAACAGAGCAATCCATCGTCAAACTGTTTTTTGCCAGCATCATCCCCGCCCTTGTCATGGGGGGGCTTCTGATCGCAACAATATATATTATATGCAGAATCCGTCCGGATGTTGGTCCTGCCGGACCAAAAACAACGGTGAGGGAAAAAATTAAATCACTCTACACCGTTCTTGAAGCTCTTGGTATATTTATACTGGTACTCGGGGGGCTCTTCCTGGGAATCTTCACGCCGACAGAGGCTGGTGCGATGGGGGTTTTTTTCACTTTCTGTGTGGGGCTGATAGGGAAAGGTATCACGAAAAATTCGCTGATTCGATCCTTCGACGAGACACTGAAAATTACCTGTATGGTTTTCATGCTGGTAACAGGTGCCATCATCTTTGGCCGTTTTCTCGCCGTCACGCGTTTGCCTTTTGTCATCGTAGATTTGATTGAGCTTCTTCCCGTCCCGAACTATATTATCCTCTCTTGCATCCTCATTATTTATTTGATTGGCGGGTGCCTAATGGATTCACTCGGTTTTTTGGTACTCACCATTCCCATCTTTTTCTCCCTCGGAATAAAGTTGGGTTACGACCCCATATGGTATTCTGTCATTCTCACCATCGTTACCACGTTGGGGGCTGTCACGCCTCCGGTGGGGGTCAATATTTACGTGGTGAAAGCGCTGGCACATGAAATACCGATCAGTGACATTTTTCAAAACGTTTTCTACTTCATTATTGCATGTGTCATGAGTATCGTTATTTTTTTTCTTTTTCCCGAACTTGTTCTATTCTTACCCAACTGGGTCAAATAAGCTTAAGTGACAAATATGGGCAAATATCTGTGGATGGCATATAATCGGAACGCTCCATGGGGTTAGGCAAATAATTCGCCATAATTGTTTGTTAAAATGTAGCTTATGGGGTTGCCTGCGGACGAAACAATCAATATTTTGGATGCGACTTATGAATTTCTATCAAGATATACTCAACGGTAGCCATCTCGCGGCCGGTCGGCTAATCAAATTAATAGAAGATGATGATCCAAAAGGTTATAGTGCGCTAAAAAAACTCTATCCGCACACTGACAATGCTTTTATAGTCAGCATTACCGGCCCACCCGGAGCCGGTAAATCCACACTTTTTGACAGGCTTGTTTTCGAATTTAGAAAAAAATCAAAAAAAGTTGCCGTGCTGCTATTTGACCCAAGCAGCCCCATAACAGGGGGGGCCATTTTGGGTGATCGTATCCGCATGAATCGACACAATTCGGATTCCGGTGTGTTCATGCGATCCATTGCCACCCGTGGTGCCCTGGGTGGCATCAGCAGAGCGGCTAAAGGCGCATTGATCGTGCTGGATGCCATGAAATATGACCTCATCCTGATTGAGACCGCCGGAATGGGTCAAATCGGAGCCGATATCTCCCTATTGACACACATGACCATGGTGGTCTGTATCCCGGGGATGGGCGACGGTATGCAGGCAATTAAGGCCGGCACGTTGGAACTGGCGGACCTGTATGTCGTCAACAAAGCAGATCTTCCCGGTGCAGAAGAAGTAAAATGTGATTTGGCATCAATGCTTAAATTCAAGCTCAATTCAGAAACGACCCGCCATCCGGAAATCGTATTGACCAGTGCGACCCAAAATAAGGGAATCGGAGACATCTGTCGGGCGATTGAATCATTTAAACAGCGTTTTAAGGTCGAAAAATTACTTTTGGAGAGGACCCATCATCAACAATCCCGTCATCTCGAATCGCTGATAAAAACGTCCGCTGCCGAATATTTCTGGAATCATATTCGCCACACTAAAGAATATCAAGAGGCACTGGCCAAAGTCCAATCCCGTCAAATTGATCCGTATTCGGCAACCCGTGATATCTTGAACCGCCTGGTTGGATGCATTTCAATAAATTCAGAATAGAGAGGCACACGGTTTTAGCTTATGAATTTATTCGTTTTTGTTGACGGTGGGTGGCCCATTCTAAGGCCAAAACAGTTTAATCGCAGATGCTTTTTTTGATTGAAGTACCTGATAATATCAGACAATAGGAGGCAATACATTGCAAAAACTTATAATTGGAATCAAAGGTGCCGGTGAGATGGCAAGCGCTATAGCCCATTGCTTATTCCAGGCCAACCTTTCACAGATTTTCATGATGGAAACGAATGTTCCCCTGACCGTTCGCAGATTTGTTTCCTTTTCCAGCGCGGTTCATTCCGAAAAAATTACCATCGAATCCGTTAGCGGTGTTCGGACAGAAAATAGTATTGATATTCGAAGTGCCTGGGCCAATAACACAATACCCGTTATTGTCGACCCTCATTGGGAAATGGTTAAACAGCTCAGACCGAATGTGATCATTGATGCCATATTGGCTAAAAAGAATTTAGGCACCACCACAAAAGAGGCTGAACTGGTCGTCGCGCTGGGCCCGGGTTTTGTGGCCGGCAAAGATGCGCATGTCGTGATAGAGACCAATCGGGGACACCATCTGGGGCGGCTCATATTCTCCGGTCCTGCAGCTGAAAATACTGGAATTCCTGGTGTAATTGGCGGGTATTCAGTTGAGCGTGTCTTAAGAGCACCCATTGCGGGTTCATTTGTCGCAGAAAAAAAGATCGGTGATATTGTTCAACCCGGAGAACGTGTTGGAACGGTTAAGAATCAACCGGTCAAGGTTGAAATAGGCGGAATTCTTCGAGGACTCATTAAAAATGGAACGCTCGTGAGCAAGGGGCTTAAAATCGGAGACATCGACCCCAGAGGAAAAACCGAATATTGTTTTAGCATATCGGATAAGGCTCGTGCCATAGGCGGCGCCGTGTTGACATCTATTATGATGCAATATAACTGTCACCACCAGCAAATATATAATCACTCAACTTCCGGGGTTAGATATACCCACGAGACATCGCATGAAATATATTTAAGCGATGAGATGGAAATGGCGTAATGCTTTTTGAGTTGTCCATATTTATTCTTAAATTCTTCTTATCTCTGATTTTCGTGTTATTTTTGCAAAAAAATCAGAGAACCTTTTGGATACTGGCTTGTCCGGATTAGGGACTGGTTCTAATTTCGACATAAAATATTTTGATAAAATCTCAATGGATTATCGGTGATGATGCTCAAAACCCACAAAGAATAATCACCGGCCAAGGCGGAAGAACCGTCATATCAACATCATATTGGAGGTAGCACCATGATCAGTGAAAAAGAACTTGCAAAACTATCTTTCGAAGGGGCACCCAAAATTATCACGGATTCCGTTCCCGGCCCTAAAACACAGGCGGATTTGGAGCGTTCCATCAGCACAGAATCCATGGCTCGGGGTGGCGGAAAGTTTCCCTTTGTCTTTTCCGAAGGCAAGGGGGCCACGGTGAAAGATCCGGATGGAAATCTCTTGATCGATATTACCGCCGGTGTGGCGGTCAATGCGGTGGGACGATGCCATCCCCGTGTCATCAAAGCTATGCAGTCTCAGATGGGCACGTTGATGCACGGCAGCGATATCTCCAACGTCAGGCGAACAGAGCTGGCACAAAAAGTGTCGAGTATTATGGCACCCGGCCTTCGGGATAACTGCATCACCTACTTTACCCAGGGGGGAAGCGGTGCGGTGGAAACGGCCATCAAGTTCGTCCGCAAAATCACCGGAAGAAGCCAGATAATCGCCTTTCACGGTGCCTATCATGGCGTCTGGTGCGGATCCAACTCTCTGACCACCGGAGATCAGTACCGCAAAGGCTATGGCCCCTTCATTCCCGGCGTCATTCATCTTCCCTACCCCTATTGCTACCGCTGCTGTTTTGGAATGGAATACCCCAGCTGTAACCTGCAATGCGCCAAATATGTCGATTATGTCCTCAACACACCCTATACCGGTGCCGACGATGTGGGAGCCGTGATCATTGAGGCCCAGCAGGGAGAAGGCGGATACCTGCCACCCCCTCCGGGATATTTAGAAATCGTCAAGAAAGCGTGTGAAAAACATGGTGCGCTCTATATCTCTGATGAAGTACAGGCAGGAGCCGGAAGAACCGGAAAAATGTGGTGTATTGAGCATACCGATGTGCAACCGGACATGATTACATGGGGCAAAGGGATGGGTGGTGATGTCCCCATGGCCGGTTTGTCCATCCGGAAGGATCTGGCGGAAAAGATTGAAGATCATTCCCAGCCCAACACCTTTGCCGGTAACGCCATGCTCAGCGCGGCTTGCATGGCCAACATTGATATTCTCACAGAAAACGACAATGCCCTGATCAAACGTGCCGGAGAGCTTGGCCAGGAAATTAAAGAGCAAATCTTAGAGGGAGCCAAAGACCTAAGAGTGATTGGTGACGTTCGCGGAAGAGGATTGATGATCGGCATCGAGATGGTCGAGGATAAAGAGACCCGTGAACCTCTTAACGGCAATGATGTCGGTAAAATGGTCGGCGGAATGCTCAACAGAGGCATGATAATGATTCCCTGTGGTCGATTCGGTAATGTTTTTCGCTTCATGCCACCGTTGATAGTGACAAGAGAGTATGCCTCAAAAGCGGTGGATATTCTTATTGAAACATCCAAGGATATTTCATGATTTTAGATGAAGAATTATACTCCAAGTCCTTATAGCTCGATGATCAAGTTTTTTTAGCTGACCCCTTCATCATATATGTCAATATAAAAAAAACCTGATCATCAAGTATAATTAACAGTAAATATTCGGCCAGCACCCCATCTTCACCTATTTGGGCCTGCTCACATAGCATTCGTATGCTACGCAGTCCCAAATAAACGAATATGGGGCACTGGCCAAACATTTACATGACCAATCCGAATATTTACACTTGAAGTACTCTATATTCCTCGAAAAAAGCATTTACTTATTCTGATCTTATTGCTAAGACATCCGGGACTAAGTTTCAAATATATTGAAACTCCCTGCGACAAGAAGTGATTTAAGATTTTTTTTGACCCTTTGCTGGAAACGATCCATGACGCTTAAAGAGCAGATTCAAAACAAGACACAGATCCATACGAGAACCCTCAGCCTCGTCACCTATCCCCTTGAAGGACCAGAAATCATTGTGGAGGGGAGATTGAAGGATGAGAGATTACAGACTGTGTTTGATATCTCGGGGGAAATCCTTGATCCCGGCACAATCCATCAACTGGTCATTCGCCTTTTGATCCGGGATAACCCGCTCCGTATCGCAGAAGCCGAAGGGGAGATGATTCAGGTGCCCATGGAGCAATGCCTGGAAACCCTGGATCTGATCAAGAAAATTCCGGGCCTGAAAATCAAGGCTGGTTTTTCAAAACAGGTCAAGGACCTTCTGGGGGGCACCCAGGGATGCGCCCATCTCGCACACCTCCTGACCGTGATGGGCCAGGAAATCGTGCACGGCTGGCTGACCCACAAACGAAAAAACAAAAACCCCGTTCCAAAATCAATCGCCGAAATAAAAGAAACTCGTTTTCTCCTGAACAGCTGCCGCATGTGGACTGAGGACGGTCCAAAAATAAAACAACTGGTGCATGCCATCGAAAAACAGGTCTAACAAAAATCGGGGGTTTGATCACATTCATATACTTGATATTTTGATAACGTTTGGATATTTAAATCAATAAGTATAATCTTTTGCTGGATTCCAATCGGCATTTGCGGTCATAGTTTTTTATCACGCCGGAACGGTAGGACCTTATAGGATCGCTCGGGCAGAGCCCGAGGTTTAATTAAAAGCAATTATCCCTTTTCCTTCGGACATATATGTTCCAATGTCCGTTTAAAATGAACGGGTGGCTCACCTGTCATTATATATTCCGACATGACTCTGCCGACACCTGCTGCTGACACCATTCCGAGTGGAATACGAGCTGCCGCCTGGAAGTCAGAAGCTCGTGATAAATGGATTGGTTGGTCCCTTGAAACTCGTGAACAAAATCTGGGCTTGATCTGCAACAACACTCGCTTTTTACTTCTACCCTGGGTCAATGTTTTGAACCAGGCCGGAAAAAGAAAAGCCCCGAAAGCCGCTTTAAAAAAAGCTATTCCCCCAATTTGAACCGATGAATTCCGCATAAGAAGATTGACAAGCTAATACAATGTAGTATGTTTATCCCCAGAATTGATGTGACGGTTTCAGATCAGGCCGACTTGGCCCCACCCCGGAGCAATGGTTTTACGATAAAATAGAGAAACGCCCCTGAAACCCGACATGAACCAAAATAAAAGGAGGTATACTATGTGGGAATATTCAGATAAAGTAAAAGATCATTTTCTCAATCCACGGAATTCCGGTGTCATGGACAATCCAGATGCCGTGGGTGAGACCGGTTCTCTTTCCTGTGGGGATGCGTTAAAACTATTTCTCAAGGTCAATGCCAGCGGCAGAATCACAGATGCAAAGTTCATGACATTTGGTTGTGCCAGTGCCGTGGCCTCTTCCTCTGCATTGACGGAGATGGTGAAGGGGTTAACCCTGGATGATGCAGCCAAGCTCACCAATGACGACATTGCCGACTATCTGGACGGACTGCCCAAGGAGAAAATGCACTGTTCCGTCATGGGCCAGGACGCCTTGAGAAAGGCCATCCACTCCTATCGTGGCATCCAGATCCAGGAAAAACCAGGCAATTTGGTGTGTGAATGTTTTGGTGTCACCGATCTTGAAATCATTGAGGCGGTGAAGAGCAACAGCCTGGATTCCGCTGAAGATGTCACCTGCTATCTCAAGGCCGGTGGCGGATGTGGAAAATGTGTGGATAAAATTACGGAAATTGTGGCAGCAGCCAAGGTAGAAGCATAATCCGGGAGGAACCCATGACGACGATATATACGGACAACAATGCCACCACAAGGGTGGCACCGGAAGTGTTGGAGGAGATGCTTCCCTATTTTTCCGAACTGTATGGCAATCCCTCCAGCATGCACTCCTTTGGAGGCAACGTGGGCTTGAAATTAAAGGAAGCCCGGCAGAAGGTGGCGGACCTTATCCATGCCACCCCTGAAGAGATCGTATTTACCAGCTGCGGCAGCGAGAGTGACAATGCCGCCATTCTGTCCGCCCTTGCCGCCAATCCGGACAAGAAACATATTATCACCTCGGCGGTGGAACATCCGGCGGTGAAGAGCCTGTGTGAATCCCTGGAAAAAGAGGGATACCGCATCACCTTTGTTCCCGTTGACCGCATGGGACGACTTGACACGGAATTTCTCTACAGCAGCATGGGGGAGGATACGGCCCTGGTGTCCATCATGTGGGCCAACAATGAAACCGGGGTGATTTTTCCGGTGGAGGAGATTGCCCGCAGGGTAGCGGAAAAGGGGATATTGTTCCACACCGATGCGGTGCAGGCCGTGGGTAAAGTGCCCGTTGATGTGAGTCGGGCTCCCATTGACATGCTCTCTCTGTCCGGTCATAAAATCCATGCCCCCAAGGGCATTGGGGCGTTGTACATTAAAAAGGGGATCAAGTTCGTTCCCTTTCTCAAGGGCGGGCACCAGGAGAGAGGACGTCGTGCCGGTACGGAAAACACGGCCTCCATCATTGGGCTTGGAAGGGCATGCGACCTTGCAGCTGAACATTTAGGGGAGATGGATACCCGGGTGAAGGCCATGCGGGATTATCTGGAGGCGGGTCTGCTGGAAAAAATTCCCGCAGCCTCGGTGAACGGTGAACTGGAACACCGGCTTCCCAACACCCTGAGTATTGGCTTTGATGCCGTGGAGGGCGAATCCATTCTTTTGTTGATGGATCAGGTAGAGATCTGCGCCTCTTCCGGATCGGCCTGTACTTCCGGCTCCCTGGATCCCTCCCATGTGCTCATGGCCATGAAGGTGCCCTTTGAATCGGCCCATGGCACCATTCGCTTTTCTCTCTCCACCTATAATACCATGGCGGAGATGGATCGCATCATTGAGGTGATGCCGGGAATTATAAAACGGTTGAGGGATATGTCTCCCTTTTGGAAATAGAACACTGAGGATCAGGTTTTCAGGTTGATCTCACCGGCTCATGAAGTTATTGTAATGGTCGGTGTTGTGAACCGATCCCATAAGCACATAGGAGTCATTCGATGGGGTTTGAAAAATCAGCTGTTTTTGAAGAGACCTATGATAATTACCTGAAAGAGATACACGCCCTGGATTTAAGGGGGCGGGCGGAGATACTGGGGGGCCGGATGGAGGCGGATCATCTGTGCCTCCCTTTTTTTGGCCGGTGGTTTACCGTTGGGCCGGAAGGGATAGAGGATGAATCCGGCAAACGGTGCGGCTTTTCTGTGGCCGTTGTGCTCTTAAAGTATATCCTCATGTGTCCTGACACACCAGTACTGCCGGGTGGAGAGTGGATGACTTTTCGAAATTTTAAGGATTCCGGGCCGCTAACCATCTACTTTACCTCAAACGTCACCCATCCCCTGGAACAAGGGTTTGCCGGAAAGATTCACCTGTTGAGGGATGCCTGTGACTCATTAGGGGCAACGGAAGGCGAATTTTCAGACACCTATGATGTTTCTCTGAAGGTTCATGCGTTGCCGAAAATTCCGGTGATGATTAATTTTAATGATTGCGATGACGAATTCCCGGCGGCGGCCTCCATTTTATACCGAAAAACCACGGCCCGCTATCTGGACATGGAGTCCCTGGCCATGACCGGGGCATGGCTTTCCGGAAAACTCCTTAAATATTTATCGGACGACGTCTGATCCTCTTTCAGGTATGGGGAGTCAGATTTTATTGATTTATCGTTTTTGAAATCCAAACGCGTCTATTATTAGAATTTTGCCTTGATTAAACGGTGGATCAAAAAATGCTGAGTCCCTTATGACCCGTTTTCCTGGTATCTGTATATCAATTTGGGGGTTTCGATGAACACCTTGGTGTCCGGTGGAATTGATTGGGTCAGCCACACATTCCCCCCAATGACGGACCCTGCGCCGATGAGGGTTTCCCCTCCCAGAATGGTTGCGCCGGAATAGATGATCACATCATTTTCAATGGTGGGGTGACGTTTGGCGCCCCGCAGTTTTTCTCCGGCACCCGGAGGAAGGGAGAGCGCCCCGATGGTGACGTTCTGATAGATCCGCACATTGTCGCCGATGATGCTTGTTTCTCCGATGACAATGCCTGTGCCGTGGTCAATGACGAACCGCCTGCCAATGGTGGCACCGGGATGGATATCAATGCCGGTGATGCTGTGGGCATGCTCGGACATGATTCTGGGAAGCTGGGGCACTTCAAGCCGGTGAAGGATATTGGCCACCCTATACACGGTGATGGCATAGAGCCCCGGGTAGCTGAAAATCACCTCGTCATGGCTTTTGGCCGCCGGATCACCTTCATAGGCCCCCACCACATCCTCTGCAAGGCTGCGCCTGAGTTCCGGAATTGCTTCAATGACATTCAATGCGGTCCGGTATCCTTTGTTTTCACACTCCACGCAGGCCTGCCCATAGCGCAGGCAGTCATGGCGCAGCACATGGGTGATCTGTTCTGCAAGGATATCGTAGAGCTGGGAAACGGTTTGGCCGATGTTGTACTTCAGATTGGCCCCGTCCAGTTTCTCCCGGGAAAAGTATCCGGGAAACAAAATTTCCCTGAACTTATCAATCATCACCTGAACCGAGGTGCTGAAGTTGATGGGCTCATCTCCGATGTGGGCAAAACAGGTCTCATCGTCCAGGCTGTTGATGATGGTGTCGATCACTCCGGGAAGGTGCTTGCGCTGTTCAAAAATACGCTGGTTATCGCTTCTGCAGGTGATGGCCTTTTGGGAGCTATCATTCATTGTCCGGGTCTCCCTGAGGGGTATTTGTTTCATGGAAAATATTTTTAAATATAGGGCATTTTTTGCATTCGATTATTTTTTCCTGCCAGTTGCTATGGACATGACCATTACAGATGGTGCCATTTATGAACCAGCAAAGATCTCCGGATTTAAATTCCCAGGCCGGGCAGTTGTTTCGCATGGTATCCGGGCAGTCCACCCTGTCCCAGCAGTCTATTGTCTCTGTTTTTCCATGGACGGATCTGAATAAAAGAAAGAGCATCTGCCGTTCCACATGGTGGGGAACCCTCCGCCAGCCTTGCTCATAGCTGTGTACGGCTTTGATGGAGGTGCCGATGAGCTGTGCCATCTCTTTCTGGGTTTTTTTCAGTTTTAATCTGATTTTCTTAAACTCAACGCTTTCCATGATTGCTCTTTTATTATGAATTGTCGGTTTCTGTCAAATAACTGTATACTGCCCGCAGTTTCTGCGCTTTAGACCGGCAGGGCAAAAGGGCCGCCAACGGTTCTGGGCTGGACCGGCCGGCCGTCGGGGGCGGCATTGTGCCATTTTCATTGTGTCGGTGGGCCGACATGGCAGTCACATAGATATATGTCATGATTACACCATTGTCAATAAATACTTGCCACAATGTGGTAACCTGTCGCGCCGGGGTGCGTCCACCGTTATCCCCTAACCCGGACAAGCCGGAACCAAAAAAGTTTTTTGATTTTCTTGTCAAAATAACACGAAACTCAGAGATAAGAATCTAAGTGAAGACCTTATCATAAGATGGATTACTGCAAGGTGCTTATTCCATCCAATGTCTGGGGAAATTTATCCAGGAATCGGTAAAGGGTGGCCCGGCCCACGCCCAGGTACCGGGCAGCTTTGGCTTTGTTCCCTCCGGTGAGTTTCAGGGCTTCCCGCACCGATGCCTGGTTTAGTTTGGCGGATTTCCCAAAAGAGGGTGGGGGTGGTAAAATGGGTTCAGGACAGATCCCGGGGGTCATACTCCTCAACTCCATGGGAAGGTCCATGGGAAGGATTTCATTTTGTTTGCAGCGAACAATGGCAAACTGCACGGCATTCTGCAGCTCCCGGACGTTACCCGGCCAGTCATAATCCATCATCAGCCGTACGGCATCTTTGGAAAAGTCGGGAATATCAGCGGTGGTGTTGTCCTTTCTTGCCCGTTTCAGAAAATGGGTGATCAGAAGGGGGATATCATTCCGCCGATTTCGCAATGGCGGAAGTTCAATGGGGATGACGCTGAGCCTGTAAAAAAGGTCCTTGCGGAAGTTCCCCAGTTCCACCTCTTTGGTAAGATCCTTGTTGGTGGCACTGATGATTCTTACATCCACCTTGATACTCTTTTCTCCGCCCACCCTTTCGATGGTACCCTCCTGGAGAAACCGTAGTAATTTGACCTGGGTCTGTTTGGGCAATTCCGCCACTTCATCCAGAAACAAGGTGCCTTTGTGGGCCAGTTCGCAGCGTCCTTTTCTCTCCCTGACCGCCCCTGAAAACGCGCCTTTGACATGTCCGAAAAGTTCGCTCTCCACAAGACCTTCGGGGATGGCCCCGCAGTTCACCGGCACAAAGAGAGCACCGGCCCGTTTGCTTTCATTGTGAAGGGCTTCGGCTACCCGTTCTTTGCCTGTTCCGGTTTCACCGTTGATATGCACAGGATAGTCGTAGGAGGCTGCATCTCTTATCTGCTGGAACAGTTGCAGCATCACTTTGTCTTTGCCGATGATACCGGAAAAGGCCGTCAATTCCTCGGCTTTGGCGGCCAGGGCATCATGTTCCGTGGTATCTCGGAAAGAGGCAATCACCCCCTTTAAGGCACCTTCGTCCATGATGCCGGTGACGCTCATTTCAATGTGTCGGTTCTCCCCGTCTTTGGTGGTGATATTTATGGGGTATTCAATTTTATCCGTGAAATCTGGAATAAGTTTATTGCTGCAAAAGGAGCAACGCTCTCCGCAGAAAGGGGCTCCAAAAACCTGGTGACAGTCATTTCCAAGGGCTTCCTGCCTGGTGTATCCGGTGATCTTTTCAGCGGCTTTATTGAAAAATACAATTTTGCGATTCATGTCATGGGCAATGATACCGTCCTTAAGATGGTCCAAAACCAGGGCCAGACTTTTTTTGTCAAATATGAGATGTTCCATTTTCTTTTTTTTTATTCCCCTTACATGCGATTCCCCTGTGGGTGAACGGCATGGGTGTTTTTGTTGAAAGATACAGATGTGTATCACATTGAATGGCCGATTACCATAAGAATGTCCACTGAAGGAAAATTAAATTTTGGGATATGACTCACAATTCAGTGGTATTTTGATGATATCGGTCACCCGCACCCAGTCTTTACACGCGATGATTTCGTTTTTTTGCTTGCAGAGCAGGGGCCGTGGTCAGGCTTGTGTTCTTTGCGTTATCGACCAACGCCGGTGTGAACCCGGAACACCAATGATAATGCTGATGAGACAAACATGATTTCTTCCGAACATATGTCAATATAAAAAAATCGGATCATTGAGTTTACAAGTCGTCCATGGATACTTATTTTTCTATCTCACGTTGATGAACTCGTAAAAAGGCCGATTTTGCCTATTCTCAACGATAACCACTTATCTTTCTATAGTTCATAACTATATGTGCTGTTTTTTGATTTTCATTGGATGTCCATGCAGCGGCAAATCAGAAAACGCATGATTGGCAAGATAAGATTGATTCCACATTAAGTTCAAAAAAAAAAGAGGTATCAAAAAAAGGAGAAAGACCATGACTCAAATTACATTAAAAGGTAATCCCATTGAAACCAACGGTCCGTTGCCGGCAGTTGGAACAAAAGCGGCTGATTTTACTCTGGTCGGAACCACCCTCGCCGATGCGAAACTGACTGATTATGCAGGTAAAAAAGTTGTTCTAAATATCTTTCCAAGCATTGATACACCGGTATGTGCTGCCTCTTTGCGGCGGTTTAATCAGGTGGCCGGGGAGTCTGACAATACCGTGGTCCTCTGCATTTCAAGGGATCTTCCCTTTGCTCACACCCGATTTTGCGAAGCCGAAGGATTAAAGAACGTAATTCCCCTCTCCGTGTTCCGGGATCACGATTTTGGTAAGAATTACGGCGTGAGGATTACCACCGGACCTCTGGCTTCTCTGTTTGCCAGGGCCATTGTGATTGTTGATACACAAGGGAATGTGGCCTACACCGAGCAGGTGCCGGAGATCTCCCAGGAACCTGATTATGACGCAGCTCTGGCAGCCCTTGAAAAATTGTAGAAAGAGCATGTGATCAAGGTGGACGGCCTTGGAATCAAGCCCCCTGCTTTTTATTCGATAATCAGAATACAGGAGACGTCGCCATGAAAATTATATATAATATCAGTGTGTTGATTGGTTTGATCGTCGTGGTTTGCCTGATTCAGGACGCATTTATTGGACAGGAGGTAAATGCCATGGACGAAACGCATAATACCTTGAAAAGGCCACCTTTGCCGGGGGATGTTTCTGGTGCATGGAGCAGCCCTTTGAAAAAATGGACGGGGTTCAGTCGGTGATCTCAGGGTATGCCGGTGGGCATTTGGAAAAACCCAGCTATGAAGATGTCTCTTCCGGTACCAGTGGTCACCTGGAGGTGGTGCAGATCACCTTTGATCCGACTAAGATCAGCTATGAAACCCTTTTAAAAGTGTTCTGGCAGCAGATAGACCCCACGGATGACGGCGGTTCCTTTGTGGACCGGGGGCAGCAGTATGGGTCTGCCATTTTTTATCACAACGAGACCCAAAAACATCTGGCACAGCAGACCTGGGATGCCCTTGATCGATCGGGAATTTTCAAAGACCCGGTTGCCACGGTGATCCGACCCTTTGAGGTCTTTTATTCCGCTGAGGCCTATCACCAGGATTATTACAAGAAAAATCCTCTCCGGTATAAATTTTACCGGGGGGGCTCGGGCCGGGACCGTTTTATCAAGAAGAACTGGGACCGGAATGCCCTGGAAAAATTTGAAGCCCAGCTGAAAATCAACACGGCAGGGTCGGATGTTGCAACTGCAACGGATGCGTCCCCATTTGTGAAACCCTCTGATGGAGAGCTTAAAAAAATACTTACGCCGTTGCAGTATGAGGTAACCCGGAAAGAGGGGACGGAACGGCCCTTTGACAATGAATACTGGGACAATAAGGCCCAGGGAATCTACGTGGACATCGTTTCCGGGGAACCCCTTTTCAGCTCCACGGACAAGTTTGTTTCCGGAACGGGCTGGCCCAGCTTCACCCGGCCCATTGAGGGGACAACGCTGGTGGAAAAAACGGACAAACGATTGATATTTTCCACCCTCACGGAGGTGAGAAGTCCCGAGGCAGATTCCCACCTGGGACATGTTTTTGATGACGGGCCGGCTCCCATGGGGCTTCGCTACTGCATCAATTCGGCGTCTTTACGATTTGTTCCCCGGGAAGCGCTTGAAAAGGAAGGGTATGGCCGGTATCTGAAATTGTTTCAATAGCTTGGGGAGGTGAATGTGAAGAAACTTGGTAATCTGCTTGTTCAGGAAAAACCCTTTCAGGAGATGGTCATGGGCAACACCGCCGTTGTGAGAGCCATGGTGGAGGCGGGGACCCGGGTGGTAACATCCTATCCCGGGTCTCCCACGCCGGAGATCGCAACGGCCATCAACAGTATCCCGGAGGCAAAACGGCCCTTTTATTTTGAGTTTTCCGTCAATGAAAAGGTGGCCACGGAGGTGGCCTTTGGTGCCGCCCTGAACGGTAATCTTTCCACCGTATTTTTTAAAAGTGTGGGACTCAACGTGGCTCTGGACAGCTTTGTGCAGCTGGGGCTCATGAATATCCCCGGGGGCATGGTGGTCATCGTGGGGGATGATCCCGGGGCCAACTCTTCCCAAAATGAGCAGGATAATCGCAATATTTTCAGGATGTCCCGCATTCCGGTGCTGGAGCCGGCATCGCCGCAGGAAGTATATCATTATTACCTCAAGGCGGCGGCCCTGGCAGAACAGGAACACATCGCCGTGGTACTGCGACTGACCACCCATGTGTGCCATGCCAGGGAAACGGTGGCGTTTGGGACGTTCAATAGGGGCCTTCCCCCCCACAGAAGTGACTTCAACCCGGAAAACGGACCCTATATCCCCATCGCGGCCCTGGCCCTGGAGATGAAACGTGCCTCCTTTGCCAAAATTCCCCGTATCATGGATTTTTGTCGAAACCGAAAGTTAAATACCCTGATCCCCGGAAAAAACGGCCAGGGACGCGGGGTGATTACCCAGGGACTCACCTGCCGTTCTCTCCAGGATGTCCTCCAGGGAGGGGATTCGGCACCGGACATTCTGAAGCTTGGTATGATTTACCCCCTGGATACCCGGGGAATTGCTGATTTTCTTACCGGCCACAGCGAGGTGTTGATTCTGGAAGAGCTGGATGATCTCCATGAAAAAGAGATAAAGGCTATTGCCTTTGATCAGGGAATTGCGGTGAAGATTACGGGCAAAACCGGAGACCGGGATTTTATCGGGGAGTACACCCCGGACAGGGTCCTCAACGTGGTGGGCAGTGTATGGCCTGACCTGGTCAAACATCATGAATTTCCCGGGGGAGATGTGCCTGCAGATACCCTTGTTGCGGTGCCCCCGCGGCCAGCCCAGATGTGCCCGGGCTGCGGCCATCGAAGCGCCTTCCATGCCGTTAAAAAAGCCTTGAAGGACGCGGATATCACCGTGGCGGACATCGGCTGTCACACCCTGGGTTTTTTGCCCCCCTACGAAATGGGTCAGGTACTCCTTTGCATGGGAGCCTCCCCTGGCATTGCATCGGGGCTTTCTCTTTTTAACACCCAAAGACGGGTGGTGGCATTCATTGGTGATTCCACCTTTTTTCATGCCGGATTGCCAGGCATCATAAATACTCTTTTCAACCACCATGATATCACCCTGATTGTCATGGAAAACGGCACCACTGCCATGACCGGGCACCAGGACCATGCCGGTGGTACAGTTCCCATTGAACCCCTTTTGAGGGGGCTGGGCATTGAAAATATATTTTTCTGCGACACCTATCAGCAGGCACATTTGACCGAGCAGGTAAAAACCGCCATGGCCGTTGACGGTTTAAGCGTGGTCATTGCAAAACACCCCTGCATGTTAAAGTTTACCCGGGCCCAGATGAAAAAACCGGGGTTTGTTTCCCGCCACGTAAAAATTGACGATGCGCTTTGCAGCCGGGCACATGTGTGCGTTGAGACCTTCGGGTGCCCCTCTTTTGTTCGACATGCCGATGGCAGTGTGGATGTTAACCATGACCTTTGCATCGGGGATGGATCCTGCAGACAGGTATGTCCGGAAAAAGCCATTCAGATTGAAGGAGTATGAAAAATGACGGAAATCTTTAATATCCACATGACAGGGGTGGGGGGACAGGGCATTGGGCTGCTCAGCCAGACACTGCTTCATGCCATTGACTGCGCCGGTATTCGTGCCATTGCCGTGGATACCCATGGGCTTGCCCAGCGTGGGGGCATGGTGGTCTCCCGCATTCGAATGGGTGAAGAGGTGTTTTCCCCTTTGATTATGGCCCATTGCGCGGATCTTGTCCTTGGCATGGAGATTCACGAAGCCCTGCGGGGGCTCAATACGGCCATAAAGACAAACGGTGTTCTCTGCTATCTGGATGTGGCATGGCAGCCTTTGGCGGTGCGTTTGGGGCAGGCGGAGCCAGTGACGGACAGGGAAATCAAAACGGCCTGTAAACAGAGAGGTGCCACCTGCTTCAAAGTGGTCACCGGAGCCATTGAAGATCCCCGAATGCAGAACATGGCCCTCATCGGAACCATTGCCGCCAACAAGTTGATTCCCGGGGTGGATCTTGATCATTATTATCAGGCCCTGGAGGATCTGCTTTCGGGCGCGGTACTTGAGAAGAATTTATCTTTGTTGAAACGTTATGTAGACCTGCCTGCCATTGTCTGTTAAGTAATAGAGGAGCAGGAGCAGATTCCTTCTGCTCTTCTTTCCGGGCGTTGCGTTGCCGTCCGGTGTTACATTGCCGAATAGACTTTTCCCGCCTTTTTTCCACCCTTTTTTCGATCTGCCGAATATCCGGTGCCACCGGAAGTTTTTCGTTTCATGGCTATCTTTTCCTGATCTGTTTTGATTCAGGATAACGGCTATGCAGAACCTGCTTCCACAATAAAAATTGAAACTTGCATGATTTAGGCCTATTGAGCGGTATGTTGCATTAAGGTTGCGTGTCATTAGAACACCGGTCATGTGGTGATTTAGGAAGGTTTTTAAATTACCTTTTTGTCTGTAGGTAAAAAAGTAATAAATTTGATTTTTTAATAAAAAATAATGTAAATGATATTGACTGAAAAATTTATGAACTTATTATTTGTTCAAATGGTCGGGATGAAAACAAACCCACCGACGACAGATTATCATCTGTCATAACCGGATCAAATTCATTGACGGATGCGGATGGTTATCAAAGGTGGTAGGCCATGAATAAACCATAAAAAAGGGAGGACGGATTATGTTTACAAGATGGAGCGATATAGACCGAATGTTCAGAGTAATGGACCTTGTGAGGGGAGATTTTGACAAACTGTCTTCGGATTTTAACAGATCTCATGGGTCCGCCTGGCTGCTTGGTGACGGCATTCCGCGGACGAATCTTTATGATAAAGGAGACAGCTTTGCCATTCGTGCAGAGGTTCCCGGATTTGCCAAAGAAGACCTTAATATTAAAATCCAGGGCAACTATCTTGAAATGAGTGGTAAACGAAGTTCCGATGCGCCGGAAGGCTATTCAGTTCACCGGGCGGAACGGGGTGCCTTTAATTTTTCAAAGAGTATGACCCTGCCGTCGGAAGTGGACAGCAGCAAAGTTGAGGCAACTTTAAAGGATGGGATACTTACCCTTACACTGCCCAAGGCTGAAGCGGCAAAACCCAAGCAGATCGACATCAATTGAGATCGCCGTCAACAGATCAACTGAAAATAACAGTAGACAGATGGAACATCCAAAACGAGAAAAAGGAGAGTTGTCATGAATGAAAATAAAAACCTTGTCACAAGAGAAGATAAAATTCCGGAAAAAACCCGTGAGCTTCCATCCGTGAGACCTCTTGTGGATATTTTTGAGAATGATGCCGAAATTCTGCTCCATGCCGATATGCCGGGAGTGGTGAAAGAGAATATCAATATTAACATGGATAATGGGAAACTGTATCTTTCCAGCATCCGCCATTTGGAAAAAACCGGGGCTGCCACCTGGGAAGAGTTTGGAGATCTCGAATACACACGGACATTTTCCGTACCCCAGACCATAGATGTCTCAAAAGTCAGTGCCGAGTTCACCAATGGTGTTCTCAAACTGCGCTTGCCCAAGTCAGAGGCTGCCAAACCGCGGCGCATCGAGATTAAAGCCGCCTAATATTTATCTTCCCGCATCCGGGTTCCCCTGGGGAGCCGGGTGCGGGATTTCATGTCTGACCCTGGCCTGCATTCGTCGATATCGAGATCCATACAGGTTTTTTTCATACTGATCTCACTGCCCATACTGCCCATTCCGCAGCAACCTCTCCCACAACATGCTCCCTTTCCATAATGCGCCTTTTCCCCATGCCTGGAAACTCGGACACTCTTCATTCATAATTTTACACTTCTCTTTTCCATTTGTTGTTTCTATAAAAAGAATAGTCATATAACTAACTTAAATAAAAAGAATATTTGATATTTTAATGCCGACGTCGCAGTGAATATCAGTTGACAAATAAGTGCTATCAAGATACTCGTTTATACTTTAATTGACATAAATTTGATCCTGAATTTAAAGTATAAGGAGTCCCCATGGAGAGACGATCATTTTTAAAAAAAGCAGGCGTTGGCACTGCAACCGCAGCGGCGGCATTAACTATTGGCGCACCGGCAGTCATTGCCGCACCGAAAAAAATTCGCTGGCAGGCCACCTCGTTCTGGAATCCCAAGGTAAAAATCATGTTTGACGGAATACAGGCTTTTTGCAAGAATGTCGAAGAGATGACCGACGGTAACTTTAAGATCAAACTCTATGGCGGCGGTGAGCTGGTTCCTCCCTTTGGGGCCTTTGATGCCGTATCCAAGGGGACCGTTCAGATGGGCTCAGGTTCTCCCTATTTCTGGGCCGGTAAATCCACGGCATTTAACTGGTTCGGATCCATTCCCTTTGGCATGAACGCGCAATCCATCAATGCCTGGTTCTATGAGGGCAACGGTCAGACCCTGATGAATGAACTCTACGATCAATTTGATCTGGTTCCCCGGGTGGTGGGCAACTCCGGTGTGCAGATGGGAGGCTGGTACAAAAAGAAAATCAACTCCCTGGAGGATTTCAAAGGGTTGAAGATGAGAATCGGCAGTATTGCCGGCAAGGTGCTTTCGGAGATCGGTGTCACCACGGTGATGGTGCCTCCGGCGGAAATTTTTCCGGCTTTGGAACGGGGGGTGGTGGATGCCGCAGAGTTTGTGGGACCGGTCCATGATATCCTGCTGGGACTTTATAAGGTTGCCAAATATTACTACACCCCGGGATGGCATGAGCCCGGCCCGGTGCTGGAACTTTTCTTTAACAAAAAAGCTTACAATGAGCTGCCCAAACATTACCGGCATATCCTGGACACGGCCGCCGCCAATATCAACATCAGAACCCTGGCCGCCTTTGACGCCCAGAGTGCTGCCGCCCTGGATAAACTGGTCAAGGAACACAATGTCAATGTGCAGGTCTACCCCGCAGACGTCATGGCAAAGATAAAATCCATTTCAAAGGATGTCATTGAGGAGGAGGCCCGAAAAGACCCCTTTACCCTGAAAGTTCACGAAGATTATAAAACTTTTCAGGCCAAAACAGCGGTGTGGGGAAATATGTCGGAAAAGGTCTATTGGAACACAATGGCATAAGTGATGGAAACCATTAAAAGAACGGTTGCAGCATGCGATAAGATCAATCAGTGGATAGGCAGTGTGGTGGTTACCATAGCACTGTTTGGCTTTATCCTGGTCATTGCCGGAAATGTGGTGCTCCGGTATGTATTTAACACCAGTTTCGTCTTTATGGCGGAGCTGGAATGGCATTTATTTGCCTTTGTGTTTTTGCTGGGGGCGGGGTTTACCATGCTCCATGATGCCCATGTCCGGGTGGATGTGCTTTATTCCCTCATGGACGGTAAAAGGCAGGCCTTGATTAACCTGGTGGGGGTTTTTCTATTTTTGATTCCATCGTGTTACCTGGTGTTGAAAACCAGTATCCCCTGGGTGATGACGGCCTATGAGGTGGGGGAGGTCTCCATAGATCCCGGGGGCATTCCCGCACGGTTTATCATCAAGGCGGCCCTGCCGGCGGGGTATTTATTAATGTTGTTCCAGGGCCTGTTGCTGGGTGTAAAAAGTGCATTTATCCTTTCAGGCAATCCCCTGGAAGATTCGGGGATAAACCAAATCCATGCTGATTGATTTTTTACCGTTCTGGATGGCCGACTACCTGGCGGCCTGGCTTTTTCTGGTGCTGACCATTGCCTTGATGGCGGGATTTCCCGTAACCTTCACCATGATGGGAACCTCTTTTCTGTTCGGACTCATCGGTCTGCCTTCAACTTTTTTTGATCTATTACCTTTGCGCATGTGGGGCATCATGGGCAACACCATGCTCATGGCCGTGCCGTTGTTTATCTTCATGGGGCTTGCCCTGGAGCGATCGGGTCTGGCCCGGGAACTCTTGGAGGCCATGGAAACCCTTTTTCGCAATGTCCGGGGAGGACTTGCCATCTCCGTGGTTGTGGTGGGGGCATTGCTGGGTGCCTCCACGGGCATTGTGGGGGCCACGGTGGTGACCATGGGATTGATGTCGCTGCCCACCATGCTTAAACACAACTACTCCAAATCCTTTGCCACGGGTACGGTGGCAGCTTCGGGTACCCTGGGCCAGATCATCCCCCCCAGCCTGGTGCTGCTGCTGTTGGGGCCGGTGATGGAAGTGCCCGTGGGGGATATGTTCATGGGTGCGGTGATGCCGGGGCTTCTTCTGGTGGGACTGTATTGCGTGTTCATCGTTTTTTCCACCTTTTGGGGTACCAGACATGTGCCCAAAATTAATGGCAATGGACCGAATTTTGACAGGGCTTTTATCATCAAACTTTTAAAAGCACTGGTGCCGCCGCTGTTTTTAATTCTTGCCGTGCTGGGATCCATTTTTGCCGGTATTGCCACACCCACGGAATCCGGGGCCATGGGGGCACTGGGGGCGGTGCTTTTAACGGCTTTTAATGGGAATCTTTCATTCAATCTGCTTCATGAGGTGGCCAAGGGCACCATCAAAATGACCTGCATGGTGTTTATTATCATCATGGGGGCCACCTGTTTTGCCCTTGTGTTCCGGGGCCTGGGCGGTGATGATTTGCTTCGGGAGTTCATTGACAGCATGCATTTGACCGGCTGGCAACTGGTGACCATGGTGATGATCTTTATTTTTGTATTGGGCTTCTTCCTGGATTTCATAGAGATCACCTATATTCACATTCCCATCATTGCCCCCATTGTCATTGATTACGGATTTGATCCGCTGTGGTTCGGGATCATGTTTGCCATGAATCTTCAGACCTCCTTCATGACACCGCCCTTTGGTCCGTCGCTGTTTTATCTAAAGGGGGTCTGCCCTCCGGAGATCAAAACCGTGGATCTTTACAGGGGGATCATTCCCTTTGTGATCTTACAGCTCATCGGACTTGCCATCGTTGCCATGTGGCCGGGGCTTGTCACCTGGCTTCCCAAGGTGGTTTACGGCAGTTGATCGTTTTAACCATCCGGAAAAAGCATCGTTGAGTTTTTTTTCAAACCGTTTGAGCAACAGGGAATTTCCCACCACGGACAGGGATGAAAACCACATGGCGATGCTGGCAAACTCAGGCTTCAAGGTCAGCCCGAAATGGGGATAGAGAATGCCGGCTGCCACAGGGATCATGAGCAGGTTATAAAAAAATGCCCAGAAAAAATTTTGCTTGATGGTTTTCAAGGTCTTTTTCCCCAGGCGGATGGCCCGTTCCACATCCAGGAGATTGTTCCTTATCAGGACCACCTCTCCGGCCTCCTTGGCCACGTCGGTGCCGGACCCGATGGCAATGCCGATATCTGCCTGGGCAAGGGCCGGGGCATCATTGATCCCGTCCCCTACCATGGCGACCTTCATACCTTTTGCCTGCCATTTTTTAACCGTGTTGATTTTATCTTCGGGCAGCACCTCTGCCTCCACCTGGGTGATGCCCACTTCTTTGGCAACATTAAGGGCGGCTGCTTTGTTATCACCTGAAATCAGGGCGGTTTGTATACCGGCCCGGTGGAGCCTTTGGATGGCGGTTTTGGAATCGGGCTTGACCACGTCTGCCAGGGCAATGATGCCGACCACCCGGTTATCCAGGCTGATATAGACCAGGGTCCTGCCTTCTTGGCAAAGGGCCTCCCCCTTGGCTTCAAGTTCGGGCGGAATCCGGTCCTGTTTCATCAGTTTAAGGTTCCCGGCCTTGAGCAGACTCCCTTTGAACCGGCACTCCACACCCCGCCCGGATCTTTCTTTGGCCTGGGTGGTGGGCCAGGGTTCAATGCCCTTGTTTCCGGCTGCGCTGACAATCGGCAGGGCCAGGGGGTGGGAGGAATTGGCCTCTGCACCGGCTGCAAGCCCCAGCAACTCCTCCCGGGTCATGTCCCGGGCCGGATAGATTCCGGTCACCTCCGGCCTGCCCCGGGTAATGGTGCCGGTTTTGTCAAAGAGCACCATGTCAAGGTGCGAGATGTTTTCCAGGACCGAGCCTTTTTTAAAGAGAATTCCCAAGTTCAGGCCCACACCGCTTCCCACCATGATGGCTGTGGGGGTGGCAAGGCCCAGGGCGCAGGGGCAGGCAATGACAAGAACGGCGATCATCCGCTCAAAGGAAAATAAAAATGGGGTGGTAAAGATCTGCCCGTCCAGGTCAGCCCAAAAATACCAATAGGAAAATGTGGCCATGGCAATGGTCACCACCACGGGCACAAAAATATTTGAGGCCATGTCTGCCAGGCGCTGGATGGGGGCCTTGTCAGCCTGGGCATCTTCCACCATTTTGATAATGCCGGCAAGAACGGTGTCATTACCGGTTTTTTGGGTTTTTACAACAATGGCGCCCGAAAGGTTGACCGTGGCGCCAGTGACCTTTTGGCCGGGTGATTTTTCAACGGGAAAGGACTCGCCCGTGAGCATGGATTCGTCCACCTGGGTTTCTCCCTCCATCACCTCTCCGTCCACGGGAATTTTCTCCCCGGCCAGCACCCTGACCATATCGCCTTGTTCAACCATGGATGCGGGCAGGATCTCTTCTGCTTGACCTTTTATGATCCTGGCCGTGTCTGCATTGAGGGCCAGCAGCTCCTTTAATGCCTGGCCGGTTTTGCCCTTGGCTCTGGCTTCAAGCATTTTACCGATCATGATAAAGGTGATGAGCATGGCGGAACTGTCAAAAAAGAGAGGTTTTGCCGGATCAAGGAAAAATAAGGAAAAGACGCTGTAAAAATAGGCAGCTGAAATTCCAAGGGAGATGAGCACATCCATGTTGGCGGTCCGGTTCTTTAACGAATAATATGCCCCTTCGTAAAAGGCTCTGCCTGAAACAAACTGAACAAATGAGGCCATCACAAACATGAAATAGTTGGTGGTCGTCTTGTCAAAGAGCTGAAGATGCATGACAGCCATCATGGGCAGGGTGAGCCCCAGGGCAAAAAGAAACCTGAATTTCTCTTTTGCTCCGGCGCCTGAATCCTTTTCCTGTTCAAGGGAGGCACTGTACCCGGCCTGTTTGACAATGGCCAGGATGGCCCCATCATCCAGAACCCTGGGGTCATAGGTGACAAATCCCTTTTCCAGGGGCAGGTTGATGGCTGTGGAGACCACCCCCTGGGTCCGCTTAAAGGCCTTTTCTATGGCCAAAGAGCAGTTCGCGCAGCTCATGCCCTCAATGTTAAAGGAGATATCGCAAAGATTCGCACCTTCCGGTTCCGACGGGGGCTCGGCGGTCCTGGCTGCTTGGGGCTCCGGTTCCGGGGCTTCATCTTTTTGGGGGGACAGAAAATACCCCTCCTCCAGGATGGCGACATTCAGATCTTCCAGGCGGTTCTGGCCGGAATCAAATTTCAGGGTGACCAATTCCCTTTCAAAGGAGGCCGTTACATTGCTGACCCCGGGAAATTTTTCCAGGGCGGTGGTTACGGCTTTTTCACAATGGGCGCACATCATGCCGTAGACCTTTATGTCATGTTTTTTTATCATCTCTGTCACTCTTGTTAAAGGCAAGGTTCAAGTGGGGGAGGGGTTAGCTTTCTTTGGCCGTGAATCCAAAGGCTGTGATCTCTTTGATCACGGTTTCCATGTCAAGATCCGGGCCTGGTGTGAAAACCGCCCGTTTGGTATCAATGTCCACACGGACATCCGTGGCAACGGTTTCAAGATATTTTTTTACCCGGCCCACGCAATGCCGGCATGACATGCCTTCAATACATAAAATTTTTTCCATGGCTTCTCTCCTTTATTGTTTCCGGCTGTATTTATATACGGTTTCAATGAGTTCGTTTATTTTTTCCTGGCCCTCACCCTTTTGAATGGCTGAGGTTACACAGGATTCCACATGACGCTTCATGATGATTTTGGACACCCCGTTAAGAGCCTTTTCTGCGGCCGTGATTTGATTGATGATGTCAATGCAGTATTTTTCATCTTCAACCATCTTTCCAATCCCTCTGATCTGTCCTTCGATCTTTTTCAGGCGGGAGGCTGCAGCTTTTTTAACTTCTTGGTTGATCATCTCTCCTCCTTTGTAATTCATTTGTACCATACCCCCGTAGGGTATAAAAACAATAATGCCTGATTTCCGGGATGTCAATATCCAAAATCAACGTCATGTTAAAATAATAGATAAGCTGTTGATCTGAAATGTAATATGGTCTATAACATTTATATATAGAAAACTAAAAAATCGTTACATTATTTTTTCTTTCATTGGAATATGACGTTGCAATATTTGAGTTTTATCAATTAGAGCACAAGAAGGCACTTTATGGTTACCATAAACTGATTGATTAAGGAGATGCCATGAATATCCGAAAATATTTCCTAATCCTTTTTTGTTTGCTTGGTTTTGTTTTTTACAGTCCCCGGATTCAGGCATCTGAAAAATTAGAAACGGTTACCATTCAACTTAAAAGTCTTCATCAGTTTCAGTTCGCAGGATATTATGCAGCAATAGAAAAGGGCTTCTACGCTGAAGAAGGGCTGGATGTAGCCTTAAAAGAAGTCGATCCTGACAAAGAATATATTCAGTCGGTTGTAAACGGAGATGCGGAGTACGGCGTAGCCGATTCCGATCTGTTGCTTCATCGGATGCAGGGCAAACCTGTTGTCATTCTCAAACAAATTTTCCAGCATTCACCACTGGTTTTTATCTCCTTGAAACATTCCGGTATTAACAGTCCATATGACATGGTGAATAAGAAGGTGATGTTTAATCCAAAAGAAGATGCGTCTCTATTGGCAATGCTTATGGATACACTTGGAGGTCTGGATACCATATCATCCCTTCCGTTCTCATTTGATTATGAAGACCTTACCACCCAAAAAATAGATGTTATTTCGGCCTGTATCACAATCCATCCCTTTGTTTTTAAACAACGCGAAATTCCGCTTAACATCATCAACCCTCAGAGTTACGGGATTGATTTTTATGGAGACAACCTCTTCACCATCGAAGCGGAAATCAACCGGCATCCGAAACGTGTTGAGAGGGTGATTCGGACAACGATGAAAGGATGGGAATATGCACTCAACCATTCCGAAGAGATCATTGATCTCATTATAAGTAAGTACAACCCGAATCTGACCCGTGAACAATTGCTTTATGAAGCTCGTATGACCCATCAGATGATCACTCCGGAACTCATTTCCATTGGTACGGTGACACCTCAGCGGTATGCTCGTATGGCAGAGATCTATCAAAAGGTAGGATTGGCTGAAGGCAGCATTGATCTGAACCGGTTTATTTATAAAAGCACGAATTTTTCGACACCACAGACTGTTTCCTTGGCCCCTTTACCTTTTTTAACCTCTAAAGAAAAAGCCTGGCTTGCCGGGCATCCCAAAATCCGGGTGGGCATCATGGAGGCATGGTCACCCATGGACTTTGTGGATGAAACAGGTACACCGCGCGGTATCGGTGCCGGCTATATTAACGTCCTGAACAAACGCTTGGGGGGCAGGCTCCTCATTGTTCCCGGCCCATGGAAAGAGATTTACGAAAAAGTCAAAGAAAAAAAGCTGGACGCGCTTACAGGGATTACACCCACTGAATTTCGAGAGCCATACTTCAACTTCACTAAACCCTATATCATAATTCCTCATTCCATCGTGGCCCGGAAGGATGGCCCTTATTACCAAAACGAGAAAGATCTTGTGGGAAAGACCATCGCGCTGGAACGTGGGTTCTTTCTTGTAAAGACACTTAAAGAGAGTCAACCGGAAATATCAATTAAAGAATACGACTCCACAAGCCAGGCCCTTGAAGCAGTGGCCAAGGGCGAAGCCGATGCCTATATCGGCAATCGGGCGGTGGCCTCCTATACAATTGAAGCGGAACTGTTCAACAGCCTTCAGATTCAGGGGCGAAACCAGAGCACATATTCAATAAATGCCATTGGTGTGCGTAAAGATTGGCCGATATTAGCACAGATTCTCGACCGTGTATTGGCTTCTGTCACACAGGAAGAAAAGAAAACGATCCATAGTAAATGGACCCCTGCTGAGGAGTCGCCCATTGTTTCAAGTCCTGGTCAGGAAAGCATTCTGCCTAAGCTGGGGTTGGTCGTGGGTATCCTGACCCTATTAACAGTTGCCATGTGGCTATTGATGCGTCTGGCAGGTGACAGATTTCCTTCCGTATTTCAGATAGCAGGATCGAGAATTGCCGGGATTATCATTGCGTTTGTTTTCATTGCTGCCATTGTTGTTTATGCTTGGTTTGGGATTCGCGGTATGGAGCGCCAGGTGCGGGCGGAAAGGATTGAAACACTCAACACCATTCTCTTATGGACACAGGAAACATTAAACTCTTATATAAAAGAAGAGAAGGAACATGTCGATCAACTCGCTCTGGACCCGCAATTGGTGGATATTGTCACCCGTCATCTGGAGGTAAATCCAACGCGGGATGCACTTTTGGCCAGCAGCAGTCTCAAGGATCTACGAGCCTACCTTAGTGGTAAGGAATTTCATCATAAAAAAATGGATTTTTTTGTCATTTCAAAGGATTTGATAAATATTGCGTCCATACGGGACCAAAACATTGGATGGCAGAATCTGATCGCTGAGCAACGACCCGGGCTGCTGCAGAAGGCCTTTGCAGGTGAGACGGTTTTTGTGCCCCCCGTTCACTCCGATGTCCCCCTGTTGGACGAGGATGCAAGAGAGATGCGGGAGGGCCGGCCAATAATGTTCATAGCGGCTCCCATTCGGGGAAAAGGCGGCAAGGTGATTGCTGTCATGAGCGTGTATTTCAATCCCACACTGGATTTTACCCGGTTGTGTAACCTCGGCCGGGTCGGTACTTCCGGTGAAACCTATGCGTTCAACCGGAGCGCACTATTTTTGTCCGAAAGTCGTTTTGAAGACGATTTAGTTCAAGTCGGACTCCTTCCCAAGGGAAAGCGATCCATGCTTTCGGTGCGCATCAGTGACCCCGGAGGGAATCTTATGGAGGGTTACCGGCCGCTGACAGTTCCGGATAAACAGCCCCTTACGTATATGGCGGCATCCGCACTGTCCGGTGTGGCCGGTGTTAATACCGACGGCTATCGTGACTACCGTGGCATTCGTGTGTTGGGTGCCTGGCTTTGGGATGAACAGCTTGATATAGGACTTGCTACGGAAATCGACGAGCAGGAAGTCCTTGCAGTGCACTTTGCCCTTAGAAAAATTGTCCTGAACATGCTGGGGCTTACCGTGCTATTGATGTCTCTTCTGTCCGGGTACGTGATTTGGAGTGGCCAATGGGCAAAGCGCTATCTGGAAAACGCTCGTGATAATTGGGAAAGTTTGGCACAAGAAGGAATGGCCAAACTACGCGAAAGTGAAAATCGATTTCGAAGCTACTTTGAAATCGCTCCTGTTGGCGTGGCGGTGACGGCCCCGGATACGGGGTGGATTGAGGTGAATGAACATTTTTGTGACATACTCGGCTACACACATAAAGAGTTGATGGAAAAGACCTGGACCGAGATCAGGGCTGCGGATGATCTGGAGTTTGACCAAAAGCAGTTCAAGCGGATGAGTGCGGGGGAGATTGAGCACTACTCCCTTGACGCACGTTTTATAGATAAATCAGGCCATACCATCTATACAAACCTGTCTGTTGCCTGCACGCGAAGCGAGGATAACTCAATTTCCAAAATCCTGTTGTCCATGATTGACATCACCCAGCGCAAGCGAATGGAAAAAGCCCTTAGTGAAAGTGAGGATAAGCTCTCACAAATTTTGATGGCAAATCCGGTTCCCTGCTTTGTTGTTGATAACAATCACCTGACAACACATTGGAACAGGGCTCTTGAAAATGTTACAGAAGTATCTTCAGGCGAAGTGGTGGGGACGAATAAGCAATGGATGCCTTTCTACCCAATGGAAAGGCCTGTTATGGCAGACCTTATCATTGATAATATTTTTGAAGCATCGGCACCTGACTATTACGGCAGCGACTATCAGAAATCTGCAACAATAGAGAATGCATTTGAAGCGGAACGATTTTTTCCGCATTTGGGGGAAGAGGGAAAGTGGCTTTTTTTCAGAGCCACACCGTTTCGAAACAGTGCCGACGAAATAATTGGTGCCATTGAGACGTTACAGGACACCACTGAACGTAAAAAGTTCGAACAGGAATTAATGCTGTCCAAGAAGCGCATGGAAATCCTTATTCGGGTCTCTGAATATGACATCATTGATACCAAGGCGTTTTTTGATTACGCACTCACCGAAGTGCTGGAACTGACATCCAGCAATTTTGGCTATATCTATCTCTATGACGAGGGAAAACGGGAATTCCAGCTGAATGCCTGGTCAGCGGATGTCCTGTCGGCATGCCGTGTCATGGATCCAAAAACAATCTACTCGCTTGAGGCAACCGGTTTGTGGGGTGAGGTCGTGCGTCAACGCAGCGCCATCATTGTCAACGACTACAGTCCGGAACATCCGCTGTCCAGGGGAACACCGGAAGGACATGTGGTGATAAACCGATTCATGAGTGTTCCCATCTTTCAGGAGGATCGCATTGTCGCGGTTGTGGGAGTCGCAAACAAGCTCGAAGAGTATAACACCATTGATGCGCAGCAACTTGGCCTTTTGACAGACACAGTTTGGAAAATGCTTGAATCCTACAGATATAAGAGCGCTTTAGTTATCGCCCGTGATGAGGCCGAGGCTGCAACAACTGCCAAGAGCAACTTTCTGGCCAACATGAGTCATGAAATCCGAACGCCCATGAACGCCATTATCGGTATGAGTCATCTGGCCCTGAAAACAGATCTGAATCCTAAACAGCATGACTATCTTAAAAAGATTGAGATCTCAGCCAAGTCGCTCTTGAGTATTATTAACGATATACTGGATTTTTCCAAAATAGAGGCCGGCAAGTTGGATATTGAGATCATTGATTTTTCTTTCAATGATGTTTTGGTAAATCTTTCCAATATGATAATCGTAAAGGCCCATGAAAAGGGTCTGGAGTTGGTGTTTGCCGTGGATTCTGAGGTTCCGGAGCTACTTCGGGGTGATCCCCTCCGATTGGGGCAAGTTCTGTTAAACCTGTGCAGCAATGCCATCAAGTTTACCGAGGAGGGAGAGATCGTCGTTTCCGTAAAACCGGTGGAAGTCGCTGCAGATTATGCCTTTCTCCACTTTTCGGTTAAGGATACCGGCATCGGCCTGACCGAAACACAGTGTTCAAAATTGTTTCAATCCTTTGAGCAGGGGGATACATCGACCACACGCAAATACGGTGGGACCGGACTGGGCCTGTCCATCAGCAAGAAGCTGACTGAAATGATGGGCGGCAAAATCGACGTGAAAAGTGAGTATGGAAAAGGCTCGGACTTCTTTTTTACGGCCCGATTTGAAAGACAGAAAGAGGTAAGGACGAAATCCCAGGTCATACCCGAGACACTCCAGGATCTTAAAATACTGGTGGTGGATGACAACCCGCTTTTTCACAAATTGATAGGAAAAAACCTTAAGAGATTTGGATTTCATGTCCGGGCCGTTCAATCAGGAACCCTGGCGGTGGACGAAATCAGGAAAGCATTCCAAGACTCAAAAAAGCCCTATGATCTGGTGTTCATGGACTGGAAAATGCCGGATATGGACGGAATTGAAACCGCCCGAACCATCAAAAATGACCCGAACATTATCCGGCAACCTGAAATTGTCCTCATAACCGGGTATGGTGAGGACTCTTTCATGAGGCAGGCCCAGGCAATCGGAATAGATAAATTTTTATTAAAACCGTTTAGCCGATCACAGCTTTTTGATATCACAATGGATGTCTTCGACCGGTCTGTTGTGCAAAAAACCTACGGTGCAAAGATAATCGAAGAGAGACCCGATGGGTTCGAAGGCATCCGAGGTGCCCGTATCCTTCTTGTGGAAGATAATGAGATCAATCTGCAGGTGGCCACTGAACTTTTGCAGGAAGAGGGTTTTTTTCTGGATGTGGCCAACAATGGAAAAATAGCGGTGGAAAAGATCAAGGATTCACTTAAAGGTGAGGCATATGATGTGGTGCTGATGGATTTGCAGATGCCGTTGATGGATGGATACGAAGCCACAGAGGAGATCCGTAAAAGCACCCAATTCAAGAATCTTCCCATCATCGCCATGACTGCCGATGCCATGCTCGGCGTAAGGTCGAAAGTGCTTGATATCGGTATGAACGATTATTTGAGCAAACCCATCAATCCCCAAAAGTTATTTATGGCCCTGGTCCGGTGGATTAAACCGGGCCATCGGGAGCTTCCATCCCAATATCTCGCAAAACCGGAGATGTTGAAAGCTCCGGATGAACCCCTGCCATTTGGCAAGTTAAAAGGCATTGATGTGGAAGACGGCTTGAAAAGGGTGGGTGGAAAAAAGAGAACATATTTTGACCTGCTGCAAAGATTTGTGGCCGGCCATGGCAATGCGGATGAAGAGATCAAGGTTGTTTTGAAAGGCGGTGACATGGAAACGGCTGAACGGTTGGCCCATACGGTAAAAGGCGTATCCGGTAATATCGGTGCCATGGAACTTCACGAGGCAAGCAAATCCCTTGAAAGTGTTATCCGCACAAAGGATGGGGATGCCATTCTAAAAGAGCTGAACAATTTTTCAAAACAATTAAAAAGCGCCGTCACCGTTCTGAAAGAAGCGCTTTTAACTTTTAAACCTGCGGAGGTTATTCCGGAACCCACCGGATCAATTTCATGTGAACAGCTCCAGCCGTTGCTGAAGAAACTTTACGGATTCTTAGCTGACGATGATACTGAAGCAGAGGCGTATTTAAATGAAATTATGGGGGTATTGCAAGGCGCCATCAACAGATCCGAACTTGATGGGTTGATGGGCAACATAAGAAAATTTGCATTGGATGAGGCGCTTGATGACTTAAAACGGATTGCTGACAAGTTAAATATATCAATTGAGGGATGATCATGGAGAAACGAAAAACGATTCTGGTTGTTGACGATACACCTGATAATATCACCCTTTTGCGAGATATCTTAAATGAAAGGTATAAGGTAAAGGCCGCCACCACAGGCGAAAAAGCGCTGAAGATCGCTTTTTCCGAGAATCCGCCGGATCTTATCCTGCTTGATATCATGATGCCGGTGATGGATGGATATGAAGTGTGCCGACGTCTCAAAGCCCATGAAACAACAAGTGAAATTCCAGTGATTTTCACCACTGCAAAAGCCGAAGTGGAAGATGAGATCAGAGGGTTTGGTATTGGTTGTGTAGATTATGTCACTAAACCCATCAGCCCGCCCATTCTCCAGGAAAGGGTCAAGACCCACCTTGCGCTGAAGACGGCACGGGATCTTTTACATCGGCAGAATGAAATCCTCGAAGAAAAAATCGCCGAACGAACCTGTCAGATGGAAGAACTTCAGGATGTGACCATGGTGGCCATGGGATCGTTGGCTGAAGCGCGGGATCCTGAAACGGGAAATCACATCCGGCGTACCCAGCATTACGTTAAACTGCTGGCATCAAATCTAAAAGACCATCCGCGGTTTCAGGCGTTTATGACCCCCGAAAACATCACCATGCTCTTCAAGTCCTCCCCTTTGCATGATATCGGCAAGGTGGGTATTGCCGACAGTATTCTCCTTAAACCGGGCAAGTTGACGAAAGAGGAGTTTGAGGAGATGAAAAAACATACGGTTTACGGTGGGGACGCCATCGCTGCTGCTGTGAAGAGCATGTCCAAGACAAATAATTTTTTGATTTTTGCCGAAGAGATCGCCTATTACCATCATGAAAAATGGGATGGCTCCGGTTACCCGGATGGTTTGGAAAAAAATGATATCCCCATATCCGCCCGCTTGATGGCCATAGCTGACGTTTATGATGCGCTGGTGAGCCGGCGTGTATACAAACCTCCCTTTCCCCATGAAAGAGCCGTTGCCATCATCAAGGAGGGAAAGGGTACCCATTTTGATCCGGACATGGTGGATGCTTTTCTTGAAAATTCAGATGACTTTTTCATGATTTCTAAAATGCACATGGATTCCCAGGAGGAGGTGAATGCCAAAGCAGGCATCTTGTGACTGTCGGAGCATAGGTCATGTCATACCTTTGTGAGCCGTAAAATCCTACGCTCAGTGTCCGTCCCAACGCCCTTTAATGCCATGGACAGCTTATTTTTTCCAAAAAGTTGCTGCCTTCATTCAACATCACTCCCAGCAGACTCATACCAAATATCCCCACAAACATGGTGTTGAAATCCATTTGTCCCCAGGCATCCATGATCAAATATCCCAACCCTTCCGTGGTGGCAAAAGACTCAACAAAAAACAACACAGCCACACTGACCCCTGAATTCAGGCGAAGCGCTGTAAAACCGTGGGGAAGTGCCGCCGGCAGATAGCCTTCCCAAAACAATTGCCATCTATTGGCCCCCAAGGATCGAATGGAATCCAGGAGTTGCGGCGGAATCCCCCGGACCCCGTCTCTGGTTGCCACCAATACCTGATACCCTAAAATCAGGCTGATGATGGTGATCTTGGAAAAATCCCCCAGCCCGAACAACAAGAGAACCACCGGCAGCAATACCACCTTGGGGATGGGATAGGTCATGGATACAAACGGGGAGAAGAATTTATCAAACTGAGGGGCGCTGCCCATGAGTATACCCATGGGAAAGGCGATTCCCCAGCCGATGATCATTGCCATCACTGCCCTGAAAGCACTGGCTGCGAAATGGTTCCAGAATTCGGACGTCAGCAGGGCGGTAAGAAATGCGTAAATAGCGTCTTCCGGATAGGGCAGGATATTTTGGGACAGCAGGATTGCCAGAACTTTCCATGCCAGGTAAACCACCAGAATCGTTATTGAATATGGAACGACAATGCCTTTGATGAATTTCACCAGTACTCCCCTATTTTATGTCGAATGGACCGAATCAGTTCGTAATACGCACCGGACCGCCGGTAGGCAATATCTCCAAACCCCGGATTGTCGAATATCTCATGTATGGATGCCGGGGAGCCGGAAAGAATCAGGATACGCTTCCCCAGAAAAACCGCCTCTTCCACACTGTGGGTGACCAAAAGATAAGGAACGGCCGTCTCCAGCCAGGTGGTCAATAGTGTGTCCTGGAGGTTCTCCCGGGTGATGGCATCCAATGATGAGAAGGGCTCATCCATGAGCAGCAGGCGGGGGGTGGATGCATAGGCCCTGGCAATGGCCACCCGTTGTTGTTCTCCACCGCTCATGACGGAAGGAAAGTCATTTTCCCGGCCCGCCAATCCAAGTTCAGCTAAAATTTTCCGGGCCCTGGCATTTCTATCTTTTGGGGAAACACCCTGTATTTTTAACCCCAGCGCCACATTTTGCAAATTGGTTTTCCAGGGCAGCAGGCCATAATTCTGCAGGATCAACGCCACATCCGGCATGGGTTTGGATATGGTCCGGTTATCGATGAGAATCTGACCGCTTTCGGTTTTTTCAAGACCACTGATGAGATGGAGCAGGGTTGTCTTGCCACAGCCGGAAGGACCGAGAATGACAAGTGTTTCCCGGGCATCCAATTGAAAGGAAATATTCTTTAAAACTGCTTTTGTACCAAATTCTTTGCAAATATTACTGACTTTGAGCATGGGCATCTTTCAAGCTATGGAATCAAGCTCTGATAGGGAATGGGGTGGTGTAACAGCCCTTTTTCCATCATCCAGTCCTGAACCTGTTGCACTTCAGCCTGGGTGGGTATTCGGGGTGCCGGATATCGGTAAATGGGAAATTTATCGGCCAGATCCCTGGGAATCCGGCAGGTCTTTATCATGAGTGTACGATATTTTTCCGGTGTTTGGTTGATGGCGTTCACCGCTTTGGTATAGCCCTTAATAAAAGAGGCTGCCAAATGGCGTTTATCGGTGTGGATATTCAGGACGGTCAGCGGCATATTTTGCGTCTGGTCTGTGACAATGAGGCTGGCACCTCCGGCCTGGGCCAGCGAGGCCATGGGTTCGGGTAACAGGGCCGCATCAATCTTGCCCGTCAACAGCATTTGCAGACGAAGGGGCATCTGTTTGATTTCAACCGCCTCCAATTGCATCCCATGTGTCTCCGGGGCCTGTTTTAAATGATCCAGCAGGTATTCAATAATGGATGCTTTGGAAATGGCCACCGTAATCTTGCCTTTTTCCCGGGTTACGGGCAATTGGGGGGACAACATCAACCCGAACATCCTCTGCTTTTTGTCGGTTGCGTAGGAAATGGTTAAAAACCGCACCGGAATGTTATTTCTGACCAGGAGTAGTGTTGCCATCATATCTCCGAAAAATCCGTCCAGTTGCCCGCTGTGCATGGCGGTGTTCCTTTCCATGGCACTGGAAAAAGAGATCAGTTTAATGTCGAGATTCTCTGCCTTAAAATATCCCTCTTCCACACCCACTTGCAGCGGCAGGGTATCAATTACCGGCAGCACACCCATTCGTAACGTCTCAGCAGAAACCATCCCGGCTGCCAGTGAAAAGAGCATTGCAAGCACCCAGATAAGACCCATTGGTTTTTCAGATGTATTATCCTTTACGTATTCCGCCATCAGACGTTCCTCTGTCTTTTCTTTTATTTCCAAAAACATCCGTTAATTTAAGTGCAGAAAACACCATTTCCGGAGTAACAGGTATGGGTTCATTGTGAATGGTCTCACCTTCCTTACACGCCGATTGAGCCACCTTCATCAGGTCTGCGTCTGAAATATCCCATAGACCGATGTCCCCAAGCGTTGTCGGTAGCCCAACGGTTTCACAAAAGGAAAACACTTCGTTAATTATATCCATTGGTTTATCCGTAAGGAAAAGTGAAGCCAACGTTCCAATGGCAACCTTTTCACCGTGGAAATAATTTTGCGTTTGTTCCAACACGGTCAAACCATTATGAATGGCATGTGCAGCCGCAAGCCCGCCGCTCTCGAACCCTAAACCGCTTAACAATGTGTTCGCTTCCACAATATGTTCCAACGCCGGCGTTATTACATGGTTTTCACAGGCCAATATGGCAAGATGCCCGTATTCAACAAGTGTCTTGTAGCAAAGTTCGGCCAATGCAACAGCAGTAATAGAACATAGATCTCCCGCCATATTTTTCGCATGTTTCGTTTTACACGATTCAGCTTCAAACCATGTGGCGAGGGCGTCACCCATTCCTGAAATTGTAAATCTGGCAGGCGCCTGTGCAATTATCTTTGTGTCCACCAAAACAAGATCGGGATTTTTGGGAAGCATCAAATACCGCTTAAATGCTCCTGTTTGCGTGTAGATCACTGAAAGCGCACTGCATGGCGCATCCGTGGAGGCAATGGTTGGTACCACAGCAACCGGGAGTTTTAATTTATAAGCAACCGCTTTTGCCGTATCTAATGATTTTCCCCCGCCAATTCCGACGATTACTTCTACCTCCTGGTTTTCAGCAATAGAGGAGAGTCTGTCTATCTCTTCATCCGAACACTCTCTATTAAATTTTTCAGCCTTGATCCGGATAAATTTTTGAATATCATTTTGGAGGATGGGTAACCTCTTTTCAAAGAAAAAAGGAGTGCATATGGCAAAACCCTTTTGCCCGAATCGAGATAACTCTGTGCCCAATCTTTTAATGGAATCCGCACCTTGAACGTAACGGCCTGGGAACAATGTTGTACTTATCATTTTTTTCCTTCTTTCAATAGTATACCGATTGAATTAAGAGCGCGGTTTTTTGCGTTCCCTGCATTTTTATCTGTGCCCGGCATGGGCAGGTGAAAGTCCCCCTGTCCGTGAGTCTTGTTAGCACAAGTGTTTACCGAAAACAAGGGGGGGGGGGGACCGTGAGGAATCGGTTGGCGGGTACGTTCTTTTCCTGCTCCTGATTTCAGAGTGAAATTAAATGGCGCTACTTTCTGCAGGGGGGCCGTTTTTGATCCGGAGATCTTCCTGGGGTTTCAGGTTGTGAAGAACCAGGGTGAATGTGCTTCCCCGCCCTGGTTCACTTGCAAGCGCTATGTCACCCTGGTACAGGCGCGCTATTTTTTTGATGATGGAGAGTCCCAGTCCACTGCCCTGAATTCTCTCGGTGTCGGCATTTGGGGAAGGATGATGGTAAATGCACTTCCCACCGGCCCTGATGACTCATCGGTGTTGGACCTTACCTTAATATCGCCATGGTGCATCTTGATGATCCCGTAGGATACGGAAAGGCCAAGGCCGGTGCCTGCCCGTGGCGGATCAAATTCCGATGGGGCAACATGGTCGATGTTAATGCCGTGGCTTGCAAGCAGCTCTTGGTACTCAATCACACTCGATAGCAGTTGCCACATCCGATGCACCGTTCCATCAGGACCTCGGCCTGGCCGGAGGAGATCCGGATGGCCTTGGTGGGACATTCCCGCACACAGGTATAGCATACGCGGCACCGCTCCTTAATGGTTTCAACCAGCGGGTGGGTGGCGATGCGCTTCATGGCAGATCACAGGACTCATCAGGAGAAACAGGCAGCAGCAGATGAAAGGTGGTGCCCTTTCCCAATTGGCTTTCTGCGGAGATATCTCCTTTTTGCAGCGTCACAAACTCCTTGACAATGGCCAGGCCCAGGCCTGTCCCACTCTCATCCATTGCCCTGGCATTGGGGGCACGAAAAAATTCACTGAAAAGATCGGCCATGGCATCCTGGGGAATGCCGATGCCGGTATCACGGATATCAATGCCGACCATGGCCATTTCCGCCTTAAAAAAATTTACGGCAACCCCTCCTCCATCCGGGGTATACTTGATGGCGTTGGAGACCAGATTTTCCAATATCTGTTCCACCATGTCACTATTGGCCCGGATTTTGGGAAGATCTTGGGCCACCTGCACTGAAAAGGCAATTTTCTTCTCTGCCGCCTTGTCATGGAACGTGCGTTGAAGCCGCCCGGCCAGCCATCCGCCGTCCAGTGGCTGCCGCTCCACTGTTTGCCGGACAGTTCGGGTTGTCGATAGGGTCATGATGTCATTGATCATGGAGAGCAGTGTGCGGCAGCGTCGGTCAATCCGGCGCAGATATTCCGCCTGGTTACTGTTCAATGGTCCCAGGTGCTGATCCCGAAGCAGCTCCAGCATGCTGATGGAAGCAGACAGGGGCGCACGCAGATTATGGGTCGCTCGTGTCACAAAACGCAAACGCTCCTTTCGAGCGCCGTCATCACCTCCATTGGACGGCTTTTTTTCATTTTCCATCATGGTGCTTTTTCCCCGGCAATTTTAACGTGTTTTTAAGATCTCCTTCAGCTTGGTGAGCAGCGTATGCGTATCCACCGGCTTTTCAAACATCCATGTGGCCGGCCAGGTTTCACCCAGAATGTGCTGAAACTGATCCGGCCCCTCATCCCTCACCTTATCGAGAAAACTGGTTAAAAGGATAATGGGAAGATTTTCAAATTCCGGTTTTTTTTTCAATTCATAGGCCAGGTCAAACCCCTCCGTGTCGGTGGTCATCATGATGTCAAGAAGCATCACGTCGGGCAGTTTCACCTTGAGTTCCAAGAGTGCTTCTTCCCCGTTTTTACATGCCCTGACAGCATACCCGTTTTTTTCCAGGATGATTGTCAATGCATCCCTGATATCGGGATCATCATCAACGAGCAGAATTTCATTTTTTTCATTCATATCCTTTTCTCCATTCAATGTCACCCCACAACCTATTCTCTTGCCATATACCGGGTGTGCAGCAACCGGTGTGACATCTCTCCCAGAGGCGCCTGCAAAAAGTTTTTATAAACAGCATGGATGGAGGGATTTTCATGGGATTGGCGAAAGCGCTGTACATCCCTGTCATCATGGTAAAGGGCCTGGGCACGCAACCGCCGTTTTTCGTCATTTACCGGAAGCGGCTGCCCGCCACCGCCCACGCATCCTCCGGGGCAGGCCATGATTTCAATGAAATGGTAGGGACAGGTATCGGAGACAATCATCTCCATGATTTTACGCGCATTCCCAAGGCCGTGGGCCACGGCAGTGCGCACGTTTCCCAATGCTCCCATCGTCACCATGGCCTCTTTGATCCCCCCAAGGCCCCGGACCTCGGTGATGTCAAGGTCTGGCAGGGATTTTCCGGTTACTACGGCATAGACGGTTCTCAGCGCGGCCTCCATCACCCCGCCAGTGGCACCGAAGATGGTGCCGGCCCCTGAGTATTCTCCCATGGGCACATCGTAATCCCCCTCGGGCAGCTGATTGAAATTGATTCCTGCAGATCGGATCATGCGACCCAGCTCCCGTGTGGTAAGCACCACATCCACATCCCTGAAGCCCGAATCCTTCATCTCAGGACGTGCAGCTTCAAACTTTTTCGCGGTACAGGGCATGATGGAAACCACGAAAATTTGCTTTGGATCAATACCGGCCTGCTGGGCATAGTAGGTTTTGGCCAGGGCTCCGAACATCTGCTGGGGGGATTTACAGGTGGAGAGGTGGGAGAGCTGATCAGGATAGAAGTGCTCAATGTATTTGATCCAGCCCGGACTGCACGAGGTGATCATGGGAAGCACACCCCCCTCCTTGATTCTTTTCAACAGCTCGTTTCCCTCCTCCATGATGGTGAGATCTGCCGTGAAGTTGGTGTCAAAAACCCGGTCGAATCCCAGCATCCGAAGGGCAGAAATCATCTTTCCGGTGACCAGGGTGCCGGGCGCCATGCCAAACTCCTCACCCAGCTGGGCCCTTACCGACGGTGCCTCCTGAACCACCACATGAAGATCCGAATTTTCCAGGGCGCGCCAGACTTTTTCCGTGTCATCTTTTTCAACAATGGCACCGGTGGGGCACACCACAGCGCACTGTCCGCAATAGGTGCAGGCCGAGTCCGCCAGGGATTTGCTCAAGGCCGGAACCACCTTTGACGTGAACCCTCTTCCCTCCGGGGTGAGCAGACTCACCGCCTGAACCTCTTCACACACGGTGACACATCGCAGACAGTTGACGCACTTGGAGCTGTCCCGCACCAGGGCATGGGAAGAGTCATCAATGTGATGCCGGCTGAAATCGGTTCGTGGGACCGTTATTTCACGCACGCCCACCTGTTCCGCCACCTTTTGTAGTTCGCACTGACCGTTTTTTTGACAGAGGGTGCAGTCCTGGGGATGGTCAGATAAAAGGAGTTCAACCACCGTCCGGCGGGCGCTACGGACCCTTGCGCTGTTGGTTTTGACCTTCATTCCGTTGCCCACCGGATAGACACAGGATGCCACAAGGGTCCGGCTGCGCTCCACCTCCACCACACAGACCCGGCAGGCACCGGGAGCATGGTGAATTTCGGGCATGGCACAGAGGCTGGGGATGTCGATATTCACCCGTTTGGCCGCTTCCATGATGGTGGTGCCTTCCGGTACAGACACCTGCTGATGATCAATTGTCAGAGAGATCATATCTTCTTCTCCTTACACAGAAAAGGCAGTTGTTATGCCTCTGTTTTTACATCACATCGCATGCATCGATGTGCCTCGGCCATGGCCGTCTCCCGGGTATAACCCAGCTCCACCTCCATGAAATTTTGACGTCGCACGGATGGTACCATCTCCGGCATGGCCGGCTGAGGTGTTTCAATTGCCTCTTCATCTATCTCAAAGGGGATATCGATTTTTTCCATCTCAGGCTCCAACGGCTGCTCCCCTTTGGCGGCACGCAGGGCTTTGTCGATCTCCCGGGCCGCTTTGCCACCGGCAGCAATGGCATCAATGACCATGGCAGGTCCTGTGACAACATCTCCTCCCGCCCATATTTTGTCATTGGCAGTGCGCAAAGAGGCACCTACCCGGACAAGGCCTCTCTCCTGCACCACACCGCAATCAGCGGGCAGAAAGGATAGATCTGTCACCTGTCCCACTGCGCAGATGACGCTGTCCACATTTATTTGATGTTCGGAACCCGGGATGGTCTCAGGCCGTTTTCGTCCTGAGCGGTCAAATTCACCCGGCCTCAAACGGACAAGTTCAAGGGCGGTTACCCGGTCGTTTTCAGCAATGATCTTCATTGGTGTCACATAATATCGGATGGAGATGCCCTCCTCTTCAGCCGCAGCGATTTCCACCTCCTGGGCCGGCATATCCATGCGATCCCGGCGATAGAGCATCTCAACGGAGGCCGCTCCAAGACGCATGGCGGTACGGGCCGCATCCACAGCTGAATTCCCGCCGCCGATAACGACCACCATTTTACCGATATCAACCTTTTTACCCAGATTGACATTGCGCAAAAATTCCACTGCACCCAACACCCCCGGCATCGTATCGTTTTCAATGCCCAGAGAGGCGCTTTTGGGGGCTCCGATACCAAGATAGATCGCATCAAATTGTGCATCAAGTTCTGCAAACGGAATATCATGGCCAATGTTGACGTTGCATTTCAACTCTACGCCTGTGGTAAGAATATCATCAATTTCACGGCTGAGGATATTCCGGGGCAGTCGGTAGCCGGGAATCCCCCAGCGTAACATACCTCCCGGTTCCGGCAGTGATTCAAATACCGTTACCCCATAGCCGCGTCTGCGCAGCTCCAGTGCTGCCGTGAGACCGGCAGGGCCGGCCCCCACCACGGCAATTCGTTCCGATCTGAAAGTGGGCAGGGGCATCACCTTGGGGGGAGTGCCGAAATCGGTGACAAAGCGTTTCAGATGTTTGATGGCCAGCGGCTCGTCAAACTGGGCCCGGCGACATTTGGACTGACAGGGATGGCCGCAGACCCGTCCGCAGACACTGGGAAAGGGATTGTTTCTTTTCAGCACCTTATAGGCATCATCCAGTCGGTTGGCCCGTATCAGGGCGATATAGGCGGGAATCTCCATTCCCACCGGGCAGGCGTTCTGACAGGTGCTTTGGAACAGGGCCGTGCACACGCCGGCCGGACATCGCTTCTCTTCAATGTGGGCCTTGTATTCGTCCATGAAGTAACGCAGGGTGCTCAGTACGGGGTTGGGGGCGGTCTGGCCCAGTCCGCACAGGGCCGCATCCTTGATGGATTCTGCCAGACGCTCCAGCTGGGGAATATCCTTGAGCTCTCCTTCTCCCCGGCAGATTCTCTCCAGAATTTCCAGCATTCTCTTGGTCCCCACCCGGCAGGGGGTGCACTTGCCGCAGGATTCATCCTGGCAGAAGTCCATGAAGTATCTTGCCATATCCACCATGCAGGTATCTTCGTCCATGACGATGAGCCCGCCGGACCCCATGATGGCCCCCACCTTGCTGATGGATTCGTAGTCGGTGGGAAGGTTCAGGTGTTCGGCCGGGATACATCCGCCCGATGGGCCGCCCAGCTGGGCTGCTTTGAATTTTTTGCCATTTGGTACACCACCGCCGATATCGAAGATGATTTTGCCGATGGGGGTGCCCATGGGCACTTCCACCAGACCGATATTGTTCACCTTGCCGGTGAGGGCAAACACCTTGGTTCCCTTGGAGGTGTCGGTGCCAAGGACTGCATAGGCGGCCCCGGTGTTCTGTATGATCTGAGCAATGCTGGCCCAGGTCTCCACATTGTTCAGTACCGTGGATTTCTGCCACAGGCCCGATACTGCCGGAAACGGAGGCCGGGGCCTGGGGGTGCCCCGTTTTCCCTCGATGGAGGTCATGAGGGCGGTCTCCTCTCCGCACACAAAGGCCCCTGCACCATGGTACACTTCAATGTCAAAATCAAATCCGGTTCCGAAAATATCTTTCCCCAGAAGCCCATGGGAACGGGCCTGGTCCAGGGCAATATTGAGACGTTTGATGGCCAGGGGATACTCGGCCCGGCAGTAGATATAGCCCTGATGGGCTCCAATGGCCTTGGCACCGATGAGCATCCCCTCAAGAACACAGTGGGGATCCGCCTCCATGATGCTTCTATCCATGAAGGCACCGGGGTCTCCCTCATCGGCATTGCAGAGAATATATTTGATATCTGATTTGGCGCTGGCACAGAACTGCCATTTGATCCCTGTGGGAAAACCTGCACCGCCACGACCCCTCAGTCCTGAGGCCTTTACCTCATCAATGATCTGGGCCGGTGTCATGGTGGTAAGGCTTAGAAAGGCCGATCTGTAACCGTCCCGCCAGATGTAATCTTCGATCTCTTCAGGATCAATAAGTCCCTTGTTCCGCAGCACATTGGATGTCTGAAGGTCGAAAAAGGGAATTTCATGAAGGGTTTCCAGAATATTGCCGCTATTGGGATCGCGGTACATTAGACGTTTGACCGGTATCCCCTTCATAAAATGGCGGGTCACAAGTTCCGGAATATCCTCCAAGGAGACTTTCTGATAAAAAATATGTCCGGGCAGAATCGTCATCACCGGTCCCATGGCGCAGAAGCCGTTGCATCCTGTTTCAACGATTTTTATCTCGTCAAGTAACTTGTTTTTGGACAGCTCTTCATGGAGCGCGGTATAAAGTTTCTGGCTCCCGGATGCATTGCACCCGGTACCACCGCAGAGCATCACATTGAGACGATATCTTTGGTTCTCCTGACCTCTTTTTTCCCGGATGGCTTCAAGTGCCTCCATGGTCATGATTTTTGTTGGCATGATTTAGCCCTCCTGATCTGCGGACGGTTGCCGGTACTGATTGATGATGGTGCCAAGCTTGGCGACTTTCACCTGCTTATGGGTCTCATCATCCACCACCATGACAGGGGCCAGGCCACAGGCACCCACGCAGCGTACAATATCAAGGCTGAATTGACGGTCCGATGTCATTTCACCGGGGGTAATCCCCAGTTCCTGTTCAAGGTGTTTTTCGATGTCACTTCCTCCGCGAACATGGCAGGCCGTTCCCAGGCAAACGCGAATCTGGTGTTTACCCCGCGGTTTCATAGTAAAAAAGGAATAAAAGGTGACGACTCCATACACCCGGGATAATGGTACCCCTAAACCCTGGGCAACCCTGCGCTGAACCGATTCCGGAAGATAGCCGGTAATGGCTTGAACCTCTTCAAGAACGGGAATCAAAGCGCCCGGTTTTTCCCTGTACTTTTTGATCACTTCATCCACCGTTGTCCATTGCTCAGTGGTAATTTCATCGACGGGGGGCATGCATTGGCATTGAGACGGGGTCTGATTCATACGCTTTCCTCCACGATCGTCAGAAAGACAAGCGTTAATAAGGGGTATTATTGTGGTCCGGAAGTCCGGCTAACCGGAGCAAATAAGAATGAAAAGAAAATCCAGGTTAAGCTAAGCTTTAATGGATTTAATAAAAGCAACTTTTGTGCCTTGATGAGCCATATCTTTTTGGCATCTTCCCTTTAAGCCGTGCATCTTCAAGCTTGAGATGTCGGACCTAATTTTAATTTGATTAATGCTTGAGTTATTATTCTTTGGTCCAATATTTTTCTTATAACATACATGGCAGTAACCACCTGCCACAACGAAAAACGAAAGTCCTTTAATTCCAGCATGTTGGTGAGACTTTCATATAAAACCGCCACGGGCGGACCGGGGTCTCAAATCCCGGTCCGTCCGTGGCGGTTATGGAAAAGGTTTTTCCAGATTGTTAAAATTTTTTTTTACACTGTATTCTTTTATTTTTGTACCTTCGTCGGGGGTATCCGCTGCAAATCCTGTAAATACCAGTGGTTTGCCTTTATCCTTGCTTTGATGACGAATCAGTGCCCGTTCCACCATGTTTTCCGGGCATTGATTCAAAACTTTGCACCCTGCAATCCTTGCTTGTTTTTGATTCTCAAATTCCTTTGTAAAGACCATAATGATATGCTATTTTAAATCAATAGTATGATGTTATTATCCTTATATTTTTGGGAACTGTTATTCGAGATTGTCATGTAATTCGGATATATTTTGCGATTTAGACCCACTAATAACGCTCAACCCCACAGAAATACCATTTTGTTCACTTTCGTAGGTATGAAGTTGAAAACCTTCAAAAATTGGACAATCCCCCTTTAATAAATGAATCTTAGCATCTTTGATCGTTACTAATATTTTGCCACAGGAATGTGGGCAAGTATCCTGGTGCCGGGTTCGGTAATCATAAAAGGAACAAACATTTTAAAAGGAGGTTTTTATGTCATATTGGAAAGCCTCGCATGGCTCGTCAGTCTCTGCTGTGAGTCATGATTTCATGACAGAGGGGGTTGTAAAATTTCCATTGTAGTTTTAAAATCGTTGCTTCAATGATCGATAAATTTTTTCTGAGCATTAAGAGAGGTATCCCAATGAAAATCGTTAATGGTGATTTAATCAAACGGGCACTGGAAGGTGAATTTGATGTCATCATCCATGGATGTAACTGCTTTTGTGCCATGGGTGCAGGCATTGCCCGATCCATTAGAACTCAATTCCCGGAAGCATTTCAGGCCGATCTGACCACGGAAGAGGGGAACCGGGCCAAGCTGGGGGACTTTTCCCATGCCACTGTCATGCGAAATGGGCATGCCATTACCGTCATCAACGCGTATACCCAGTTTCATTACAGTGGCAGAGGCGTTCTTGCCGATTATGATGCCATCAGAAATGTCTTCAGAAAATTAAAACTTCAATTTTCCGGCAAGCGGTTCGGTTTTCCCCTCATTGGTGCGGGGCTGGCCGGGGGGGACTGGCAGGTGATCTCGGAAATAATAGAGCAGGAATTGCAGGGGGAAGATTTTACGCTGGTCAAATATGTTCCCTGATTGAGCGTCCGGCATCGTATGCGATTTAACCTGATTTGAAAAGGGGACGGTACTGAAAAAGAAGCAGAGGCACCGGCGATATGCAGAGGCGGACGTTCACGTTGGGCAAAAAGGCTACCCACTTAAGGCGGGACAGCCTCTAAAATCAAGGTTCTTGGGAGCCCTTAAATTGGGGGACTGCAAGCAACTTATCCACATAAAAAGCCTTGAAAATATCCCGGCTTAAGTGGGTAGCCGGCAAAAAGATTGTGGCTGCGGAATCTGGCCTTGTGGGGCTTGATCATGGCTTCTCCACTGTGACAAGCGGCTGAAGTTATGATCAGGCCCATATTACTTAACCGACAGGCTTGGTCAGGACAATCCAGAATCCCGTTTCATCATCAATGAGTTGATATGTACTGCAATTAAGTTCCAAAAACATTTCCTGGAAACGCTTGATGCCGTCATCCCCGGTCTTCTTCTTTGCATAGCAATCCCATGTCGGGTCCAGTTTTGCCATTTCCCGGATCACCTGCTCCTTGAGTTCGCGGCTGCCAAATCCGCCGCCGATATAGGTGGCGCCACCCGGGGAAAGAACCCTGTAAATTTCGCCAAAGGCATCCTTCAGATCCTTCCAGAAAAACATGGAACCCCGGCTGACGATGAGATCCACGTGGTTGTCTTCAAAGGGCATGGCGTGAACGTCACCTGCCACCGTGACGATTCGGTGTGTGAGATGGGCCTGCTCTATATTGTCCATGGCGATTTGCCGGGAATCTTCGGAAAAATCAAAGGCAATGACCTCCATTAACGGGGCTTCCTGTGCCATGGCCATGGCCAACATGCCGGGTCCGCTGCCCAGGTCCAGGCATCTTCCCCGGGAAATCCCGGTGACGGCCAGTGCATTTTTTGCAATGACCGGATAGATGGGGCTGAACACTGTTTTGGCAATCTGATCCATTTTAATGGCACCCTTTTTGTCAAAGGTTGCTTTTTTTGTCTGGGTCCAGTTGTTTTCCATGGGTAACTCCTTTTATTTTAATTCATTGAATGACTTGTTATAGCCGGTTTTTTTGTGTGTTGCCATGGAAAATCATGGAACTGACCGTCATTGAACGGTATCTGGTAGAAGGTCTGGTAGAAATCCTCTGCCTCTTTTTGAAGGTCAAAATGGAAGATGTCCGGATGGAAGATGTTTGCCAGGGACATCAGCCCCAATATCCAATCGGGATTTGTGGAAATGCGAAAGGGGTGGAGATGAAAGATTCTCTTTGTCCTCACTGCCGGGACATCCAGACCATTTTGGGTGCAATGGGAGATAAAATCTTGGGCCGGCCAGGCAGCGCCGTCGGAAACAATGATGATCTCCGGGGCCAGCCGGCAAAAGGTCTCCGGTGTGATGGTGATGCCGGGACGGCTCTCCCTTTCAATAAGGTGGTTTGCCAGACTGCCGCCGGCCGCCTCTATCAGTCGGGATTCCATTTTTTCCGTGAACATGGCAATGAGCGGATGGCCAAGGGTTGCATAAACGGCGGGCCGTTTTGTCGCTTGGGTTTTTTCCTTGATGTGGGCCACCCGGGAGCCTACATATTGCCGGAATGCCTCTGCGCGCGCCTCTTTATCGAGCAGTGCTGCAAAATAATCCATTGTATCAAAATAGGAGTCGATGTGGTTCAGACGTTCATAGAGTTCTTTGATAAACTCCTCTTTAATGACCCGGAGCATCACCGCATCCATTTGGCGCTTGTCCGTAACCCCCAGTACGGTCAGGAGAGACTGAACCATTTTCAGAGCATTGATGGTGCGGTACCCCCCGAAATATCCGGTCTCCCGGACCTGGCTGTCATGGATCTCCCCCTGGATGGGCAACTGAAATCCGCATTGGCAGCGGCCCTGGGGAAGGTGCCGGAAAAGGTTCGAACACATGGGGCCGAAAAATCCCCGTTCCATGATGGTTGCGCCGCAATCCGGACAATAGCTGTTGAGATAATCGGTTCCAGGGGTGTTGAAGAGGTAGACATGGTCTAACTTACTGCGCAACTGATCGCACACCGATTCCGCCTCCCGGACACTGGGCTCCATGTCGATGGTTGCCTTGCCAAAGGGGATGAAACGCATCACTTGGAAAGGAATTTTTTTTGAAAGGGAGGCAATGAATTCGCCTGTTTTTTTGAGTTCTTCTTCCTGATGTTTCCGGAAAATGGCCGATACTTCGAAGTAGACGTTTTTCCGGTGAAGCAATTTGATGTTTCGCAATATGGGGGCAATGTCCGTGATTCCGCAATTGTCATAGGCGCTTTGACTGACCCCCTTGAGTCCCAGGTTGACAAAGTCCAGGTGGGGGATCAGTCCTTCCAGTGCCCATTGGGTCATATACCCATTGGTGGAACACCCGGCCAGGAGCCCTTTTTCTCTTGCCATTTGAGCCAGCCGCTTAAAAGTAAAATAGGAGACCGTGGGTTCGTTAAAGCAGAACATCACACCGATGCAGTCCAGGGACAGGGCCTTTTGGATGACCTGTTCCGGTGTCATCTCCTGGAATTGGCCTTCAATGGCACCAAAATGGTCTGTTAATACTTCCGAGACACATCCCTGGCATTTAAAATTGCACCCCACGGTGCAGACCTGGAGGAAAACCCCCCTGGGGTGATAATGCACCATGGGCATGGATTCAATGGCAGTGTCCACAGCGGCAAGGTATCTGTCGGGGTATCGTTCCTGGATTTCAGAGCCATTGCAGGTATACATGCCGCATTGGCCCAGCCCCTTCTCTTTTATGGTACAATTTATCTCACAAATATTACATTTCATTGAATCCTCTTTTCCGGTTTGTCCTACTCGATGATCAAGTCCTACATGCGCAGGGTGATACCTGCCAGGAAGTTCAGGCCGGGCTCCGCCCCGTTGGTTTCATAATAGTCCTCATCCAGGAGATTGCTGGCATGGATAAAGAGTTCGGAATCAACAATCCCCACTTTTTTCAATTTTTGGGTCAATTTTGCATTGATCAGAAAATAGTTGGGAAGTTTTTCCCATTCATAATCGTCGTTTTCCCAATACTGCCGAGCGTTGTAGGTGGCCTGGAGATCCGCCTTGAGCCCGAAGGAAAAACGATACCCCAGCGCGAGGTTGACCCGATGCCGGGGACGTCCTTCAAGTTCCCGGTCGCCGTTGGATTCGTCCTCAGTGGACATAAAGGTATAGTTCAGACTGGTGTCCAGGGCCGGGGTCAGGTTCAGGTCAAAAATGGCCTCAACCCCATAAATTTTTGATTTATTGATGTTTATATAAACCGTCTCACCATCGACTTTGGTGGTATCGATGAGATCGTCGATGTCATTGTAGAAAAAGGAGAGTTTCCCGGCTGCTTTGGGAGAGAATCTATGATCAACCCCCAGTTCGTAGGCCACGACTTTTTCGGAATTCAGGTCCGGATTACCCCCCACAAGGGTGCTGTAAAGTTCCTTTAAGCTGGGGAATCGGGTTTTACGGCCCAGGGACCCATGGAAACTTGTCTCCTCCGTCATCTTAAAGACAGCTCCGATCTGGGGATTTAAGGTGTCCGTTTTACCCGGCTCTGGCTGATCAGATGTTTCGGTGGGTTCAAACACATCGTAGCTTACGCCCACCACCAATGAAAGACGGTCAAAAGGATGTATCTCATCCTCCACTGCAAGGGTGTAGGTATGGGCCTTGTACTCTTCTTCCGGTTCCCATCCCACAGAGGATGTGCCCTTAAGCACATTCCAGCAGTCATCACTTAGATAATTCCCCTCTTTGTGGATGTCCTCCATGAAGTTCAAACCGAATCGAAGATTGTTCTTCTGTGATAATTCCACGGATGTCTGGAGCTCTCCGCCAATGGATGCGTCATCATAATAGCTTTTTTCAAACCATTTCTTTCCACCTGTGGTATGGTTCGCATCCCAGCTGACATCGGTGATTCCGTCGTCATGTTTGACATAGTACAGCCTTGTTTTAACTTTGACAGCCTCGGTGAACCGGTGTTCTCCTGCCAGATTTACCTGCCATTGCCGCCACTTATTGTATGCCCAGTAGCGGTTGTAGAAAGTGGGAATCCCCCGTTCATTGTCAACATAATCAAAGGAGAGATACAGACTTGACTCTCCGCCGGGGTCATACCCCACTTTCATATCCAGGTTTTTTTTACGATAGTCGCTCAGATCTCTTTTGCCGCCGTCCTCATTGTAGGGGGTGCCAAGCCCAACATCGGGATCATCAGGATCAAAATCACTGGAGAGTCTGAATCCGTCGGATTCCTGATATCCCCCTGCGACCCAATAATTCAAATTACCGGCACTACCACCATGATTCAGGGAATAATGGGAGGTCGCATAGTCTCCATAGGATGCTGTAAATGTGGTCTGGGGCGTTTTGCTTCCTTTTTTGGTGATAATATTGATGACCCCTCCCATGGTGTTGGAGCCATAAAGCACCGAGCTGGCCCCCTTGGTGATGGTGATTTTGGATATCATATCGGCCGGCAGCATGGAGAGGTCCACGGTGCCGAAATAGTTTTCCCTTGCAGGCACACCGTCGATGAGAATTTTTACCTGGCGCTGCTCAAACCCTCTTATACTGACATGGGCATCTCCTTTGCCACCGCTTTGAACAAAGACACCCGGCAGAAATTCCAGTGCCTCGGCAACGCTTGTTGCCCCCTTGGCTGCAATCTCTTCCATGGAGACCTCGGTCACTGTGGTGGCAAGATTTGCGGTTGTATTTTCACCTGTGACCACAATCTCCCCCAGACTGAAAACCTGGGGGTTTTCTGACTGGGCATCTGCAGCAACCGCCATGGTTGTCATTATGCACAAGGTTGTCATCGTGTATAAAACCAGCAAGTAGCGCATTTTCCAAAACAACGTTTTCCCTTTCATTTTTTTCTCCTTTGCCATTTAGCCGAGGTTAAATCGTGCTTGCCTTCGGCTGTATCCTTTATATTGCATTTGACGTCTATAAATGTTTTTTGATAAAAATGTGCTCTACTATATGCATTATAAAGATGTCAATAGTTATTTTTAAAATACATATCTTAAAGATTTTTATCCCATGCTGACTTCCCAAGTTGAAACGACGACATACCTTAAACGTCACTGGATCAAAATCAGGGAAACACCAAAGTCATCTATTTTGCTGGGGGGAGATGGCTGCACCGATAAAAATGATGTATGGTCTGTATTGTGATCAGCCCCAAAAACCAATACTCATTGTAGTTGTTTTTTGCTACTATGGGCCATAACCTAATTGATGCAACAGGGATGGGAGAAGTATGCGGATACGTTTTAAGGTCAGTTTGACCATCGCAATTTTGGTTGTCGTTGGATCTCTTTCTTTGGCTTTTTATTTTCATATCCATTCTGTTGGTGAGAAAGCATCCCAGGAGGCCGCCGGCCATTTGTTTAATTCCGCTTTTCAAAAGATAGAACAAAGTGCAGTCGAGCTGATCAACCATTCATTTGAAATCGTGTATCTGGTGGCCGGGCTTGATGATTTCACCATAGATCCCGCTCACCTTTTGGCATCTTCATCATTGCGCACAATCTTCAGATTGCTTGAAAAAAACAGGGAACTATATTCCATCTATTTTGGGTATGACGACAGTCGTTTTATACAGGTGATTTCCGCGAATAAGGATCCGCTGATTCTAAAAGCACATATGGCCCCAGCCGAAACAATGTGGATATTACGATCCATTGAATTCATGGACGGAGCAAAAAGAGTTCAAAAATGGTACTTTTTAGATAGAGCATTTCAAGTGCTATTGAAAAAAATTGAAGCCAATCCGGAATACGATCCAAGAAAACGTCCATGGTACCTTGTGGCAATGCAGACAGATGAATCTGCGCTTTCCAACGTATATATGTTTAACTCGCTTCGTGATATAGGGATTACAGCTTCGGAAAAGAGAGCAAATGGAAAGGGTATTGCCGGTGTTGATTTGACATTACGGCAATTGGAAAACATGATTTCAAACATTGAAATCTCAAAAAACAGCCGCACTTTGATTGTGGATAAAGAGTATCAGATAATTGCAAAACCAGGCACCTTGGGAAATATATCGAACAACTCGGACCCGCTCTTATCAGAATTGAGCATAGATGACAGGATTGGATTACGGCAGATAAAAATCGGGAATGAAATTTATTACGTCAAGACGGACGACGTGTTCAAGCACGGTTCCGACTTAAAAGTCGTTGTAACAGCTCCGATGGGTGATTTCAGCACTCAGTTTGTCAACATACAAACTCGGCTGACGTATACCACAATGATTTGGCTTATCCTGTTTGTTCCGGTGACATATTTATTAAGCAAGCATATGACAAACCGGCTTTCGGTGATCGCCTCGGAAGCTGAAAAGATAAAAGATCTTATCTTTGAACGCAAAGAACGAAAACCTTCCCCTATTTTGGAGTTTTATTTACTGGAAAAAAATTTTGATGCCATGCGTTCTTCATTATTGGAAAAAACCCAGGCACTGAAAATTTCGCAGTCAAAACTGAACAGGCTCGTTGAGCTCGGAATTTCCTTTTCAGCCGCACGCGACCCGGAAAAATTGATGGAGATGATTTTGCTGGGTGCTAAAGAATTGACAAATGCGGATGGCGGAACCCTTTATAAAATTGAAGGTGACGTTCTGAGGTTTAGGATCATCCGTAACGATACGCTGGGCATGGCACTCGGGGGAACCCAAGATAATGATATCAGACTCAATTCTGTCCCTCTTTATGATGATAAGGGAAATGAAAATCATGACAACGTGGTCAGCCATTCCATCTGGGTAACAAAGTCCATCCTCATTGAAGATGCCTATGATAATGCACAGTTTGATTTTTCCGGTACCAAAGTCTTTGATCAAACCAACAAATACCATTCCAAATCATTTTTGACCATTCCGCTTATGCCCCGGGGAGCCAAACCCATAGGGGCATTGCAGTTGATCAATTGCATAGATGAACATGGCAATGTTACCGTGTTTAGTGAGGAGATCTTACGCTTTGTCGAAGCACTTGGGGCCCAGGCCGCAACTATTTTATATAATTTGGAACTTCTCGAATCCCAAGAAAATCTCATGGATTCCATGATACAGTTGATTGCCGGTGCCATTGACGCTAAAAGTCCCTATACGGGGGGACATTGTGAACGCGTACCAAAGCTTGCCATGATGATGGCTGAAGAGGCATGCAAGTGTATAGATGGTATCTTTGCTGATTTTGCCTTCAAAAATGAAGATGAATGGAGGGAGTTTTCAGTCGGTGCATGGTTACATGATTGCGGCAAGGTCACAACCCCTGAGTATGTGGTTGACAAGGCCACAAAATTAGAAACCATTTACAATCGTATTCATGAAATTCGCACACGCTTTGAGGTGCTGCTGCGTGATGCCGAGGTGGTCTATTATAAAGAGCTGTCTGCAGGTGGAGATAAGCGTGCGCTTGCCAATGCGTTTGATGCAAGAAAAAAGGATTTGATGGAAAAATTCGCCTTTGTAGCAGAGTGCAATGTGGGCGGTGAATTTATGGGTGATGATAAAATTGAGCGGCTTACAGAAATCGCCGGGGAAGGGTGGGTACGCAATTTTGATATCCGTCTCGGTTTATCCCATGAGGAAGAACTTTTTTATCAAGGGTGTGACACCCTGCCTGCAAAAGAAAAACTGCTTGCGGATGGAGCGTATCACATCCTGGAACGAAAGCGTGATCTCAAGCTGCAATATGCCGACCTTGATTTTAAATTGCCGTTCCCTGAGCATCTCTACAATCGGGGGGAGCTTTACAATCTCTCTGTCAGACGCGGTACCCTTACAAATGAAGAGCGATTCAAGGTCAGTGAGCATATTATGCAGACCATTGCCATGCTGGAAAAAATGCCGTTTCCATCCAAATTGGCGCGTGTGCCGGAATATGCTGGAACCCATCATGAAACCATGATTGGCACGGGATATCCCCGCAAGCTTGATGCATCACAATTGTCTGTACCTTCAAGAATTATGGCGGTTGCCGATATTTTCGAAGCATTAACTGCATCGGATCGTCCGTATAAAAAAGCCAAGACGCTGTCCGAAGCAATCAAGATATTAAGTGATTATAAAGAGGATCAGCATATTGATCCGGAAATTTTCAACTTATTCCTGACTTCCGGTGTTTACAAAAGATATGCAGAACGCTTTTTGCTGCCTGAACAGATCGACGATGTCGATATTTCCCAATATCTGTCCTGATGGAGTTTTCCTCATAAAAATTGACAACCATCTGAATTTAAGATATAGGCTGATCATAAATTTCATCAAGAAGATGATAAAAACATAGCCCACTGCCCCTTATCTTGAAGATTCAGAGAGGGGTTTTTGATAAAATGCTTGTGAATTGTGATTTCTCATTGCCCATATTACATGTGCTGTTATTAATTTTCTCAGCCGCCATGTAGCCCCAAATTAGAGAAGTTATGACTGATAAGTAATCTTTTACAAAATACAAAAATCAGGCCACGAAGGCATTGAACAGGTTAACTATCTGTTTTGTCTTTGTGGCTTTTTTTTTGTTTGAACGGTTAGTTGTGATTTTTTGTATCATTCCGGCATCAGTGCCTTTGATTTATCATTAAGAAGAATCATATGGAAAAATTGAGCAGAGGAGAGAATATGGAAGACATCAGTTCGGTCAAATTCGGTATTAAAAAATATTGGAACTGGAGAAGCCGCACCTACGGACTTGATCAAGACCGATCCATCCAGGTGGCCAATAAATGGAAATCGGTGATGAATGAACTGGCTGAGAGCGGGCATGGACGGTGTGCCCTCGACATTGGAACCGGTACCGGACAGTTCGCCTTCTATCTTGCCGACCAGGGATTTGAAGTGCATGGCGTTGATATTTCCGAAAAGATGATTTCATGGGCCAGGGAAAAAGCTCGCCAATCCGATCTTGACATTGATTTCAGGACCGGTGATGCCGAGAACCTTGATTTTGAGGACAACACCTTTGATGTGGTGGTGTCAAGAAATTTGCTATGGACCCTTCCGGATCCGGCCCGGGCCATTCGGGAGTGGCACCGGGTGTTAAAGCCGGACGGACGTATTATTGTTTCCGATGGATTCTGGCAGAATCAGACCTGGAAACGCTTCTCTCAGGTGCTGGGTAACTGCTTTAAGAGTTTGTTCAGTGAGCCCGGTGCACGCTCCCTGAGATTTTTTGCCCATTACTGCACCCTTCAAAAACAACTTCCGTTTTATGAAGGGATTCATTTTAAGGATGCCGACGTAATGATGCAGGGGGCAGCGTTTCAGAATATTCAGTTTTATGACACCGATCGTTTCGGGTTCAATCCGTATGGCGATGGAAAACGTTTTTTTATTGCCTATGCAATAAAATGAACCTCAATTCGCTCATTCTTTCATGGCATATTAAACATATTAAGGAGACGATGATGAGAAAAACAATTTATCTGTTCTGCATAACCCTGTTCTGCTGCATATCGGTCTTGACGCCGGTTCAGGCGGGTGAAAAGAGAGAGGTGCTGAGGGTTGTGGCTCCCTGGGGCGCCAAAGGGATGGATATGTCCAAGTCGGGGTTTATTTTTGCCCGTATGGGGTGCACTGAAACGTTAACCACCGCCGATACGTCCGGGCATATTGCCGGATTACTGGCAGAGTCATGGCAGGTGGCCCAGGACGGGCTGACCTGGACATTTAAACTCAGACCGGGTGTCACGTTCCATGATCAAACCCCCCTGACAGCAGAGGCCGCAGCCCGCAGTCTCAATGTTGCCCTGGAGAGCAAAGGCATTTTGAGTAAAGCTACGGTGGAAAAAATCACCGCATCCGGCCCGTTGAGCCTTAAAATTCAAACGGCCAAACCCTTTTCCGCCCTGCCTGCTTATATTGCCCATTACAGTGTTGGCATTCTTTCCCCTGCCTCCTTTGATGAAGCGGGCCATCTCAAAACCGTATATGGTACCGGGCAATATGCGTTAACCGACTATGAAGGTAGCTCCCTGTTTCGGTTCCACGCCTACCACGGCTATTGGGGAGAAACGCCCGGGGTTGAAAAAACCGAATACCATGCCGTTCCCAAGGGAGAAACCCGGGGATTCATGATGAAGGCGGGGCAGGCTGAAATGGCCTTTACCCTTTCGCCTGTGGATGCAAAGCAATTGGAACAATCCCAGGATGTAACGGTGGAGACGCTGAGTATTCCCCGCACCCGGCTGATGATGCTGAACTGTAAATTGCCCATTTTTTCAGATGTTAAGGTGCGTCAGGCCATCAGCCTTGCCATTGATCGTCAGGGTATTGCCGTGGCTCTACTTCGGAATCCGCCATCTGCGGCAACCCAGCTGCTGCCCCCCACCGCTGCCATGTGGTATGATGCCGCATTGGAAGGATTTTCATATGATCCCCAAAAAGCCGCCGCCCTGCTCTCCAGGGCCGGTTGGAAACTCGGCAGTGACGGTATCCTTGTCAAGGATGGCCATCGATTCAGTTTCGACCTCATGACCTATGCGGCCAGGCCCATGCTTCCCCCGGTTGCCACGGCCATTCAGGATCAGCTTCGCCAGGTGGGCATTGAGATGAACATTCAGGTGGTGGAATCCTCGGTGATTCCGGAAAAGAACAGTGAAGGAACTCTGCAGGCGGCTCTGGCGGCCCGAAATTTCGGACAGATTCCCGATGCAGTGGGAACGATTTTCGGAGACTACGGCCCCCATGCCGGCGGCTGGGGAGCCATAGCATGGGAGTCTCCTGAATTGAATCGCATGCTTTCCGAATATCTGGCCACCTTTGATCTGAAACGCTCCCAAACCTTGCGAAAAGAGATTCTTGCCCTGCTTCAGCATGAGCTTCCGGTTATTCCAATTACCTGGTATGAACATATTGTGGCTTACAGCAATCACATTGAAGGGGTCAATATCGATCCCTTTGAGATTAAATCCTATGTCAAGGGCGTGCGTTGGAAACGATAGTTCGTAGAATTGCATTACGGCTGTTCCAGGGGGGATTTGTTGCCCTTGGGGTTTCCACCCTTACCTTTATCCTGTTGATGGCCATGCCCGGGGATCTGGCGCTGAAGGTGACCATGGCACAGTATGGTGAAGATGGTTTGAATCAGGAGCGGGTGGAGTTGGTTCGGCAGGAGACCCAGGTGGATCACTCCGCCTTGTGGTTATACGGCAGGTGGGTGGGCAGAACGCTTCGTTTTGATCTGGGACGCTCCATGGTCACGGGTCAGCCTGTCAGCGAGGTGTTGGGCTTTCACCTGGGGCTCTCCCTGAAACTGGCATCTGCCGCCATGCTTTTTTCCCTGGTATTGGCACTGCCCATGGGGATACTGGCCGGTCTTCGTCCCGGCGCCGGGGTGGATCTTTTGTCCGCTGCATTTTCAAGTCTCATGGTCTCTCTGCCGGGGTTTGTGCTGGGGGCATTTCTGATTCTGCTGCTGGCCATCCGGATGCGACTGCTGCCGGCGGCGGGATTCCATGAACCGGCCCATCTGGTGCTGCCGGCCATCACCCTGGGGCTGAGTCTGGCAGCCGTATCCAGCCGGGTGATCCGGACGGCGGTGATGGAGGTTAAAAATGCCTTTTATCTGCAGTTTGCCCGCATCAAAGGGGTGCCGGAAGGCCGGGTACTGCTGGATCATGGGCTCAGAAACGGTGCGGTACCCGTGATTACGTTTCTCTCACTGCAGTTGGCCCATGTGCTGGACGGCGTGGTGGTGCTGGAGAATCTGTTCAACTGGCCCGGCATCGGTTATCTGCTGCTGGAATCCATTCAGGGGCGTGATATTTCCATGATTCAGGCAGTGACACTGTTAATCGGTCTTTTTTATGTGGGGGGCAATCTCCTTGCCGATCTGGCATGCGCCTGGCTGGATCCCCGCCGTCTGGCCCGTGGAGGAGAAATATGACGGGCATGGTCCGGAAGCTGTCCGGAATATTTTTCGAAAAATCGCCCGGAAAGATCTCTCCCATGACGTCCGGAACACTCATTGGAACGCTGTGCCCACACTCTCCCCGGCGATACGGGATTATGCTTGTTTCGGTGATTCTTCTGGCGATTATCGTGGGCCCCTTCCTGATATCCCAGGATCCGTTGAAACAGAACCTCTCCATGACCCTCTGCAGCCCCGGCTCAACCCATCTTCTCGGGTCGGACCATCTGGGGCGGTCGGTGCTCAGCCGTCTGCTGTACGGCGGTCGATCGTCCTTGTTGATCTCGCTTTTCTGCACCATCATCTCCTTTGTCCTCGGCGCTCTCTTAGGGGTGGTGGCCGGTTACCGGGAAGGGTGGTACGATCTTGTGATCATGCGGCTGGTGGACGGCACCCTGGCCTTTCCCGGTACCCTTCTGGCCATTATTCTGGCCGGAACTCTGGGGGGCTCCATGATCACCCTGGTTTTTGCGTTGTCCGCCACAATGTGGTGCGATTACTGCCGTCTTGTTCGGAATATGACCCGCTCTCTCAAGCAATCTTCCCATCTTGAAGCGGGAAGGATTATGGGCTTCAGTGCCGCTTTTCTCATCCGGCGCTACCTTTTTCCGGAGCTGGCCCCCCAGCTTTTCACCCTGGCGAGCCTTGGCATGGGCAGAACCATTTTAAACATCTCCGGGCTGGGATTCTTAGGGATCGGTCTTCAGCCGCCGCTGCCGGAATGGGGAGGCATGATCAACCAGGGCATCGGGTTTCTGTCGGAAGCCCCCTGGCTGGTTGCCGCACCGGGAATCATGATTTTTCTGACGGTGTTCGGATTTCAACTGATGGCTGACGCACCCCGTGACCGGTCAGGGAGGGGTGTTGTCAATGAAGAATAATCAAGTTGGCAGGGTCCGTTTAACGGCTTCCCTGGCGGGGGCAGATGATTGTACCACAGTTGATGCATCCACCGGCCCTGTGACAGCCCCTGCTGAGGCAGACGTTGATGAAAAAGAGGGCCTGGCACTGAAAGTGAGAAACCTTCAAATCGCCATGGACGGAAAAGAGAGTGATCCGCCGCTGGTTCATCAGGTCAGTCTTAACCTGACGCCGGGCCGTCCGCTTACGTTGATGGGGGAGAGCGGCTGCGGTAAATCATTGATCGCCCAGGCCATCTTTCATCTGTTGCCTGCCCCACTCTTTGCAGAGGGTGAAATTTATTATGGGAATCGAAATCTGCTGGCGTGCTCCCAACGTACCATGCGCGGGCTGTGGGGCCGGGAAATTTTTCTTTTTCCCCAGGAGCCTGGCACGGCCCTCAATCCCCTCCGGCGGTCCCGTTCCCAGGTGACGGAAATTTTTCGATGGGTCAGGAATGGAAACAGCAGGAATGGAGACAATGGGGGGATTTTAGGCCCCTCCTCTGACGGCCGGGATCTCTGGAAAACATATTTCAAACAGGTGGGGCTCTCCATCAGTGACGGGAAAAAATATCCCTGGCAGTTGTCCGGTGGCATGAACCAACGCCTTCTCACCGTGATGGCCATGGCAGAGCCGGCCCGTCTGATTGTGGCCGACGAGCCCACCAAAGGGCTGGACCCCGTCACACGGGACTTGACCATTGATCTGCTGTTGCAAATGGCAAGGTTTGGCAAAAGTCTTTTTGTCATTACCCATGATGTGGATGTCCCCCGGCAACTGGGGGGTGATCTGACCGTGATGTATGGGGGAATGGTCATGGAGTCGGGTCCGGCAGCCCAGGTACTGGATGCACCGGCCCACCCCTATACCCGTGCACTGCTCATGGCACTGCCCCAAAACGGCCTTCATCCCATCCCCCTTCAGATAAACGGCAATCGCTTCCAGGGGGGGTGTCCCTTTTCACCCCGGTGTACGGAAGCCTTGCCCCTCTGTTTTAAGACCATACCAGGGGAGACAATGGTTTCCGTGAAAGAGAAAAATGAATGTTATGAGAGAATTGCCCAGCGCCACGGCAAAGAAGATTCCCCACTCCATGGGGGAAAAAGTGTCCGATTCATCCGATGCCACCTGTGTCGTCAGAGCTGAAGCAGTGGACCTGACATGGCCGGGAGGACTTTTCAGCCCACCTGTTTCCATACTGCACAATATCAATCTGAGTCTTTATCCCGGCGAAATGGTTGGGTTGAGCGGTCCCAGCGGTGCAGGGAAATCCACATTGGGAGATCTCCTTCTGGGGTTGCTGCCGCCCAGCCGTGGCCGGGTCTACTGGGGAAAGCACCGGATTGATCGCAAAGAGAGCGGCCCGTACAACGCCCTTCGCCGGTATTACCAGAAGATATTCCAGGACCCTGCGGCATCGTTTCCACCGGGACAGACCACAGGTGCCTCCCTTCAGGAGGTGATCCGTTATCACGGGCTGGCGGACACCATTGATGAAAAGCTTGCTAAGGTTGCGCTGACGACGGATATGCTCAAGCGGTATCCCTGTGAGCTTTCCGGAGGGGAGATGCAGCGCATGGCCTTGGCCCGGGTTATGCTGTTGAGTCCTTGCTTTATCGTTGCGGATGAACCCACCTCGCGCCTCGATCTTTCCGTCCAGGCCCATATTATTCGATTGATTGCGGATTATTCCCGCTCCAGCGGATGTGCTGTTTTGCTGATTTCCCATGATCAGGCATTGCTTGAAGCAGTGTGTAGTCGTTGTCTGGATCTGGGCACTCGCATCCCGTTAGCCCATGACAGTTGGCCGAAGTTATGATCAGAGCCTGACACATCTTTTCAGAGGGTGAGCCGAATCGAGTGTCCTAAATTAGGTCATTTTTTCGTGTCATCTGTGTTTCGTTTTGGAACGATATCGTACAATTTTTTTTGGGGTGTGTTGCCATAGAACCAAATTTTATTTTTGATTATCAAGTTTTTTTCCTCCTTTCGTAAATATGGGTACTGAAATCCTACCGTTTTTATAGTGCTTGTTTCAAGCTAATTCCTCAGCATTTTTTTCCGCAATGTCCAAGATGACGGGAGAAATGAATAATCTCTTATGTGCGGCATTCTTCAGAATAGGGCATGGTTACAGTATAGAACATGTGGTGCAGACTTGATGTGAAACATTTATGGCGCATTAATTGCTTATCCGTGTTTAACGCACTGAGGCAATGTTATTTGATGGGGCTGAATCTGTTTTCAGGTCGTGGATCACTTGCGAAACGCATCCCCGCAAAATTATCCTCAGTGGCGAATGATATCATCATGTTTGTTTAAAATTTATATGATTAAAGGAGGATGGCTTTATGCCGATGGAGACTATTTTATTTTGGGGTGCATGTATGCTTTCAGGATATGTGTGGGGTTATTACTTGTTGTACAAAATTGAGAAGTCCGGTGTGGAACGATGGGGAGGAAATACGGGAAGTATTTTTAAAATGGAAAAGAAATAACACAACTTCAATCAGGAGAAAACAATGGAATTGGAATTGAGTCACACATTGATATATTTGGCGATTTTCGTAGGTTACGCGGTATTGCTGACTTGGTTTGGACATATGGGATATAAAAAATCTTCGACATTGGCCGATTTTGTTGCAGGTGGACATTCCATAGGTTTATGGGTAAGTATCGGTATGTTCTCAGCGACATGGGTCAGCGCTATTTCCATCATCGGATTTCCAAGCATGACTTACAAGGTTGGAGTATGTTCCGTAACTGCAATATATGGCGGCTATTTTTTCGCTAATTCTTTAATGCCGATCTTGGCGTACAAGTTACGAATGCCGGAATTGCCGGCTCGAACCATACCTGAATATCTTCGACTTCGTTTTGAACCGAACGCAAAAAAAAGTGGCTTGCAGGCATTGGGTGCTTTTTCAATGCTGCTTGGATATTTGGCTTATGTAATGCTGCAACTCAAAGCGTTTGGTATGATAGTAAGTATTACAACCGGTGTGCCATATACGGTTGCCATTTTTATATTTTTGGCTTTTTTGATTTATACGGCCTCAGGTGGTATGTGGTCCGTTGGAATAAGCGATCTTTTTAATACTATTGTCATATGCATAACCCTTTTCATTGCATCGATTGTGTTGTTTTATAAAGCCGGTGGTGACTGGGGAAACATGTGGGAGACCTTCAACATGATCAGAACTCCACCGCTGGAAGGCGGAACTCCCACAGCTCCAGGGACACTCACATCTATGTTGGGACCCTATTCTCTCTCTTTTGTCATTGGGCTTTTTATTGCCTCTTCAGTTGGTGCCTCGGCCGCCCCCCATTGGTTAACGCGTATGCAGATGCCGAAAAATCGTAAAATTTCCGTAATTGTTTCTTTGTATAGTCAATTCATTATTTTTATTATTTTTGCGGCACTTTTAATCATCGGTGTTGCAGGCAGAGTAATAATGCCAACCATTCCCGGTGGGCACGATACAGATTGGCTGTTACCTCTCCTGTTTACACAGCATATGCCCATATTTATCGGTGGGCTCGCTCTTTCCGGTGTTATTGCAGGGGCCATGTCGACGGCAAACAGCATGTTGCTTCATCAGGCGCTTGCATTGAATTACGATATTCTTAGAAATTTGATCGGGAATAAAATTGATGACGAAACCATGATTAAATGGAATAGAATTACGGTTGTCGTTTTGGGAATTTTGGCGGCATTATTGGCACTTAAGCCACCAGCCTTAATTGCAATAATCGGGACACTTGTATTTGGGTTTTGGGGATGTACATATGTAATTCCAACTTATCTGGGGCTTTACTGGAAACGTCTCAATCGACAAGCCGTATATTGGGTCAGCATTATGGGGCCTATTACTTTTGTGGTTACAAACAGGCTTATTAAGGCAAAAATGATGAGTGGGACAGTTCCGGACATGATATGGGGTTTAGGCGTTGGGCTTATTGGTGCCATTCTTTTGTCCTATGTTTTTCCCCCTGCTCCCAGGGAGGCTTGGGAATCATACTGGGAAGAAGAGGTCAGCGCAGATACCAGAAAGGCTATTTTATTTTCCATGAGGGAATCGTAAGAATTTCATAATGTAAAGGAGGAGACATCATGAAGAAAATAGACAAAATACTTGTTTGTGTTGATTTGTCAAAATATTCCATGGCCAATCTTGAATATGCCGTTGCCATTGCGGGCAATACAAACGCAGAGATACTGATCTTAAATGTCTTGAATCAGCGAGATATTAATGCCATGGATATGCTTATTACGTCTTATCCCGATAATGTCGATATACAAAAATATGTGAAAGAGACTACAGAATCCCGGAGGAAAGAAGTCGAAAAAATTATCAGAGAAAATTTCTCAGATCAAAAAAAAATGATTACCATTCATACAGCGACAGGAATCCCTTTTGAAGAAATTCTCAAGAAAGCCGACGAAGATCAGGTGGATTTAATTGTCATTGGAAATAAGGGAAAAGGTAATCTTGCACGGACGTTATTTGGTTCTCAGGCGGAAAAAGTGTTCCGGCACTCATCTATACCGGTGGTCAGTATCAGAAGTACTCCCCACAAAAGAATGGATTGAGATCATAGTGTATAGTCAATGTTAAACTTTGGGGGTTTTTATACCACGAGTACTGCCTAACGGTATTGCTCAGAATTAGCTATACTGTCCACCGGCATAAATTGCGCTTTCTCAAACTGGATTTGTTCATATATTGGCTATATCCTCTTATCCAAAAAACTCAAATTATGACGGTGCTGAGTATAACCTAAAATTAAGCGATGACAAAAAACATAAGGGAAAGTTTGATCTTTTGATTAACCAAGGCAAAACAAACGTTTTACCTCCTAACATGGAGGAGGGGTGTATACATGCAGGGAAAGACTTGTAGCGAAATTAATATAGGCGATACTGCTGATTTTTCCAAAACGGTTTCTGAATTTGATATTTATGGTTTTGCAGGCATAACTGGAGATATGAATCCAGCGCATATAGATAAACTTTACGCTTCAAAAACCGTTTTCAAAAAACGAATTGCCCATGGAATTTTATCTGTTGGTTTCGTATCGAAGGTTATCGGTACGCAACTGCCGGGGCCTGGCGCTATCTATCTAAAGCAGAGTTGTCAATTTCTTAAACCGGTTTATATTGGAGACACAGTAACTGCAATTGTTGAAGTAACGTGCAAAGATTCGAAAAAGAACAAGGTTTGGTTGAGGACATATTGCATCAATCAAATGGGATCTATTGTAATGGATGGAGAAGCTATAATTTCGCCAATAAAAGAAAATCAATAAATATCTACTCAGCTCGGGGCTTGATCATAATTTCGGCAAATCGTCACAATTTGGGGTGTCAATCATGCTAAGCCTGATCCCTCTCACTCGTGGCGGAAGTTGTGATCAAGCCTATTCTTTTCTATATGAGGATAAAAAGGATTATGTAGGATTATCGAGGTGGGGACAGGCTTTGTGTTATTGGCATCGTCGTCGGAAATTACAATGCACATGAATTTGGAGCGATAACGCCAATAACACAGTTGGCACAATGCGTTGGCAAAAGTACCCAAAACATAACATGAGCCTGTTTTTTTATTACGTGGCATCTCTTTTCAATCAGTTTGATTTTGCCAGGGATTTTTCCATGAATCCGTCCCCAATTGTATTGCTTTTTATCAGGGCGTTGATCTTTTTAGAGTTCATCCCCATTCCCCTGAGGATTTCCATTGTATGCTGGCCTTTGAAAGGTGGGGGTAGTTCGGCCAGGGCCTCCTCTTGGGTGCCGTATTTTATGGGATTACCGGGTATACGTATTTTGCCGGCTGTGGCATGTTCATACTCAACCAGCATATGCCGTGCTTTTGTATGAGGGCTTTCACAAATTTCCGGTACCTCAAGGATTGCGGCAACCGGGACCCGGACCTCCTGAAGCATCTTCACCATCTGCTCAATTTCATAAGATTTCATCCAATCGTTGATTATTTGAGTCATTTCTTCGATATTTTCAATCCGGGCCGCATTTGAGTTGAATTTTTCATGGGTGCTCAATTCAGGCTTCTCCATCAACCGACATAGCTGACTCCAAAGTTTTTCATTGGATGCCACAACGCAGACAAACCCATCTTTACAGGTGTAAACATCATAGGGGCCGCCATCTGGATGTCGGCTACCCTGGCGTTTTGTGGGTCTATTACAAATGGTATAGGCCGGTACATTGTTTTCAAGGCAAGTAAAAATACAGTCCACCAGGGAGACGTCCACATGACGTCCTTCGTCGGTGCGGGCTCTGTATATAAGGGCTGAAAGAAGGCCGATGGCCCCGTAAAGTCCGGCAATGACGTCTCCAAGGGAAGATCCCACCCGCAAGGGCATATTCGGATAACCGGTAATACTCATCAGTCCGCCCATGGCTTGTGCTAGCATGTCGTAACCGGGCATTCTGCTTAGGGGCCCATACTGACCAAACGCAGAAATGGAAAGGTATATGAGATCCTGTTTGATCTTTTTGCAGTCCTGGTAACCGATCCCCAATTTGTCTGCAATACCCGGTGCAAAATTTTCAATCACAATATCTGCGTCCTTGATCAGTGAGAAAAAGATTTCAAGTGCAGACTCTTTTCTTAGATTCAGCTCGATACTTTTTTTCCCGCGGTTCAATCCTATAAAGTACGTGGATTCTTCCGTCCCAGGGGCAAAGGGGGGCCAGCTTCTCTCATTTGAGTTGGGACCGACGTCTTCTATTTTGATGACATCAGCACCTTGGTCCGCAAGGATTTGTGTACAGAATGGTCCTGTATAAACCCTCGTTAAATCAACTATTTTTATGCCTTCCAATAATTTTATTCGGTCTGTCATATTTTCCTCAACGACGTTTGAATTATCAATGTTCTCAAATGGTTTAACAGGGATTTTTTTTGATAAAATCAGGATTTTGTATCAAATCACCTGTGGCAAACCATAGGCTTGCATTATTCCACCCAAATAATGGCACCAGCTCCCTGGGTCAGACCACCACAAATTGCACAGGCCGCATATCCACCGCCTTTTTCCTTGAGCTGGTAGGCTGCCGTCATCATTATTCTGGCACCACTGGAGGTGTTTGGGTGCCCTGTTGCAATGGCACTGCCGTTGACGTTGAGCTGTTTTTTCAGTGCGGCGTATTTTTGATCATCATTATCAAGGATGGGCTTTTTTGATGCTTCTGCTACCATCTCTGTGTAGTCAGTATTCAGAAACCTGTCGTTGGACAGAAGCTTGCAGGAAACCAGGGGAACACAGGCAAAAGCTTCATTGATTTCGAGGACGCTAATATCATTGATGGTCAGACCTGACTGATCAAAACACTTTTTCAGTGCGAAGGCGGGGGAAACCGGCATAATTCTTGGCTGAAGCGCAATTGCAGAGGTTGAGACGACGGTGTATAGGATATCGATTCCAAGTCTTTCCGCCGTTTCCCGGGTCATGATAATCTGGGCGGCAGCTCCGTCATTCATGCCCGGTGCATTCCCTGCTGTGCAGGTGGGATTGTTAAAAACGGGTTTCAATTTCCCCAGGACTTCAAGTGAGATGTTTGCGCGATATTGTTCATCAATATCCAATACTTGTTCCGATATGATTTTGCCTTTTTTATCCTTTTTCTGAAGGGTGAGGGGGACGATTTCATTTTTGAAAAACCCCCGTTTGTGGGCTTTTCCATAATTGGCATGGCTGGTAAAGGCCAGTTCGTCCTGCTCCTGTCTTGATATGCCGTATTCAACAGCCACTTCACCGGAATCCACAGCCACCGGGGCAAAATCTTTGTATCCCAGAGGAATGATGGGGTCTTCCACCTTAAAATCACTATGCCTTCGGCCTTCCCAGCGAATATCCCGAAGCAGGAAAGGAACCGTGCTAAAGCTTGTGGCTCCTCCGGTCATCACGATGCTGGCCTCTTTGAGACGGATGCTTCTGGCCCCGTACTTTACGCTGGTCATGGCGCTGGTACAGGCCTGGTCAAAATACAGGGATGGTGTCTCTGCAGGAATCCTTGCTTTCAGCATGCTTTGCCTTGCAACCACCGGGGTATAGGGGTCCTTGCAATTGGTGGTATCTCCGCATCCCCACCAGACTTCGTTGATTTTTTCAGGGGGAAGATCAATACGTTTCAGGGCATTTTGCATGGCAATGGCACCCAGATCGTAAATGTCGATATCTCTCATTGAACCGCCGAATTTTCCGAAGGGGGTCCTGACGGCGCTTACGACTACAATATCTTCTTTGTTTTTTTGAAATGTCATTGGATTTTCCTTATTTTTTTAAAAACTCATTGAGCAACCCATCCGCCATCCACACTCAGAATGGTCCCTGTACAGTATGCGGCTCCCGGGGATGCTAAAAACAATGTTGCCGCTTTGAGTTCGTCATTGCCGCCGAATCGACCTATGGGAATGCGTTTCAATAACGTTTCTGCATTTTCTTCAAACGTACCCTTTGTCATCTTTGAGGGGAACCATCCCGGAGCCAGGCAATTGACAGTGATATTGTACTTGGCCCATTTCACGGCCAGGTCCTTGCTCAGACCGGCAACTCCGGCCTTACTGGCCTGGTACGCCACCGCGTCCATAACCTCTGCCGGTGCCCCAACAAAGGCTGCCAGGGAGGCAAGGTTGATAATTCTGCCGTATTTTTGCTTGGACATGATCTTTGCCGCTTCCTGGGCCATCAACCAGGTTCCCGTGAGATTGACGTTGATTACCTTTTCCCAACCATTTATCGGATATTCAAGGGAAGGTGCTCCCCAGGTCGCTCCGGAATTATTGACCAATATATCAACTCTGGAAAATCGCTTCATTACATTAAGGTACAGGTTTTTGATGTCCTGGGGGACCCTCAGGTCCAGTTGAACAGGCAAAACCTCTGTCCCCAGCTCCTTTTCCATTTTTTTGGCAACCTCCTGGCAACGATCTATCTTTCTTGCCGCCAGAACGACGACGGCTTTGGCCTCTGCCAGGGCGTAGGCCATCTGCTGCCCGATGCCAGCAGCTCCGCCCGTGACAATGGCCACCTGGCCACTTAAATCAAATAACTCTTTATTGGATCTCATAATTTACCCCTTGTTTTGGTATAAGTGCCCCTGTAAGGCATGATGTTAACCGTACGTATAAAATCCCCGGCCGGTTTTTATCCCCAGCATTCCTGCCAGTACCATTTTTTTCAATAAGGGGTGGGGTTTATACCTATCACCGAAATCCCTTGCCATGGTTTCCATGCCGTGCATGGCGATTTCTGCACCCACCAGGTCCAAAAGGGTGCAAGGTCCCATGGGGTGACCTGCGCAGAGTTTCATGGCCTTATCAATATCCTGGGGTGAATTTCCCTCCTCTACCAATTTTACCGCTTCATTCATCAATACATCCAGAAGCCGGCTGACGATAAATCCTGCGTAATCCACGGCCATGGCAGGATCTTTTCCCAGCGTTTCAACATAATTTAAGGCGAGGTCCATGGTCTCATCAGAGGTAAGCTGGCCGCGTATAAGTTCTACTCCTTTCATGAGGGGAACCGGGTTCATGAAGTGAATTCCTACGGTTTTGTCTCCTCTTTGGGTGGCGCTGGCGATTTCCGTGACCGGAATGGCAGAGGTGTTGGTGCCAAGTATGGTATGTTCCGGACAAAACTCATCGAATTTTAAAAACATCTCTTTTTTCAGCTCAAGTTTTTCAAATACGCACTCAACAAGGAGATCTGCTTCAGAGCAGGATTTGGCCAGATTTGTCGTGGTATCAATCCGGGACAGGGCTTCGTTTCTTTCATCCTTGGTAATTTTTGATTTGGAAGTCAGTTTTTCAAGACTCTTTTCGATGGTTCTTATCGCCCTTTCCAGGGATTCTTCATAAATATCGTTTAATGTTACCTGATATCCTGCCATTGCACTGACCTGGGCGATCCCCAGCCCCATGGCACCGGCACCGATGACGCTTACGTTTTTTATTTTCATGCCATACTCCTTTGTGGTTATTAGTTCCCGATAAAAGCAGGTTTTCTTTTTTCAACGAAAGCACGCATGCCCTCTACCCCATCCTGGGTCGAAAAACATTGCGCAAACAATTCAATTTCATTTTTCAGGGCATTCTCCAAATCCATTTCAGCTCCGGTATCAATGGCTGATTTTGCAAATTGAAGCAGTACACCGGATTTGGCTGCCATCTCCCCGGCAAGGCTAATGGTTTGAGCCATAAGCTGTTCATGAGGAACTACAAGGTTCACCAAGCCAATCTCATATGCCCTGCGGGCATCGATCGTCTTGGCTGTAAAAATCATTTCCTTTGCAATTCCCTGTCCCACAAGCCTTTGGAGACGCTGGGTCCCCCCACCTCCGGGAATCAGCCCCACATTCAACTCCGGTTGACCGAATTTTGCCAGCTCCGAAGCCACCCGAATATCGCAGCACATGGCCACCTCAAGTCCGCCGCCAAATGCAAATCCGTTGACGGCAGCGATTGTGGGTTTGGTAGAAGTGGCGATTTTTTGTTGAGCTTTATTGACGGCCAGGCCAAATGCTCTCCCCTGCAGCGACGTCAGTTCAGCCATTTGAGACACATCAGAGCCTGCGACAAACGCCTTATCCCCCTTGCCCGTGAGAATGACAACATTCACACCATTGTCAGCCCCTATCCGGTCAAATAGTACTGACAATTCTGAAAAAATTTCTGAGTTCAAGGCGTTTAGTACCTTTGGACGATTCAGCGTGATGATAAGTATTTTATTTTCTATTTTGCATTCAAGATTTTTATATGTATATTCCATTTTCCGTCTCCTTTTGCAGAGATGTTCACAGATCAATTTGTAAAATGTTCCTTTTCGATGGAGAGTGTGACCGGGGTCTGTCGGGTCAGTATTTGAGAAAGAGAATTAATCTTGGGGAGTTCATTGGCAAAATAATAGGTTTCAACCTTAATTTTGCCCTGGTAGAATTGTCTATCGATATTTTTAACTTTTTTCCGCTTCAGTTGATCGCAGGCAACCAGGGCCTGGGCCAGCCATACCCAGCCGATGACAAAGAAGCTGAACATCTCCAAATAAACGGTGGCATTGGCAAGCAGCGCTTCGCCTCCATCTTGATTCCCTGTTTCCAAAAGCTTGCGGGTTGTCGTCCGGACGAGTTCAATTGCATCGGCCAGATCTTTGGCATCCTGCTGAAATTCCGGATATGTTGTGGCCTGATCAATCGTCTTTTTGATTTCCACCATAAGCAGATCAAGGGCCTTACCGTCCTGCATCCTGACCTTTCTGCCGAGCAGGTCCATCCCCTGGATACCGGTTGTCCCTTCATGAATGGGATGAATCCGGGTGTCTCTGAAATGTTGCTCAACAGGAAAATCATCGCAATATCCATAGCCGCCGAAACATTGAATACTCTGGCTGGTGGACAGAATTGCCATCTCGGATGGAAAGCTTTTTGCCACGGGAATGAGAATATCCAGAAGAAGGGCGTATTTCTCCTTTTGACCTTTCGGTAGGTCGTGGCTGAAATCGTGATAAAGAGCGCAGAGAAGTATCAAGGCAAGGCCGCCCTCTGAAACGGACCGCTGAAACATGAGCATCCGTTTTATATCCGGATGTTCGATAATTGCTACCTGGTCGGGATTTTTTTTGTCTGACAACCGTCTCCCCTGTTTCCTTTCTCGAACATATTCAAGGGCGGCATGGTATGCCGCTGTGGCGATGCCTGTGGCACCGATGCCCACTTCCAGCCGGGCACCGTTCATCATCTGGAACATATAGAAGAGTCCTCTGTTGGGTTCACCCACCAAGTAGCCAATACAGTTGTTTTTTTCTCCCATGGTGAGACCCGTGATGGGAGCTCCCTTATATCCCATCTTATGAAAAATCTGATTCACGGTGAGATCGTTTGCAATTAGGTTCCCCTGTTCATTCGGCCGCAACTTGGGAACCACAAACAAGGAGATCCCTTTGACGCCGGCAGGGGCATCCTTGATTCGAGCCAGCATCAGGTGAACGATATTGTCCACTCCGTTATGGTCTCCGGCAGATATGAAAATTTTCTCACCGGTTATGGAATAGGTGCCATCTTCAAGAGGTGTGGCACAGGTTTTTAAATCCCCGAGGGACGAGCCGGCGTCCGGCTCGGTCAGGGCCATGGTACCTTGCCATTTGCCACTGAGCATGGGCGGCAGATATCGTTTTTTTAGCTCCTCGGATCCAAATGTGAAGATGAGACGTGCTGCTCCAATGGTCAGCTCCTGATATACCGCGGCCGAATAGTTAGCGGCAGAAAAAATAAAATTAACCGAATGAGACAATGTGGTAGGCATATCTTCACCATTCCATTTTTCAGGGAATGTGGCGGCAATCCACCCGTCTTTGCCCAAGGTCTGCATGATTTTTCTAACATCCGGATGAACTTCAACTTTTCCCTGGTTTAATTCCGGTGGTTTTCGGTCCATTTCTTCGAAAATGGGATGCATGGTGTCTCTTGCCAATTCAAAGGCAGCATTTAGAACCATTTGATCCTGCTTAAGAGCTGCTTTATCGTTTCCCCGATATAATGCCGCTCTCTGTCCTTCTACAAATTCATGAAGGACGAATGTCAAGTTTCGCATACTCATAAATCGTTTCGCCATGGTATCTCCTATTTTATTGTAATGAATTTCAACATATCGTTAAATTCAAAAATAGCAATGAGCATGCCATATGATATGTATTTGATACGATAACAAGGATATTTTATACAACATGCCTTTATTATTAATATAATAATATTTAATCGAAAAAAAACGTTCGAAAAAAATTTGTTCTTCCTTAAAAGTGTACTATAATGATACGACACTTAAACCATAAAAGCGTTTCATACTGGAACAAAACAAAAGGAAAATTCAGAGGAGAATAATTGGCTACCCATCTAAGGCGAAACAATATGTAAAATAAATAGGTTGGATAGTGTTGATATGCATAGTCAGCAAGGCTGAAAATTGTCCCGTTTTAGGCTGGTAGCCTGAAAAACTCATATTGCGATCAGAACACAGAGAAGGCTAATACCTCAAAATTGAAGGTGGTCGTGAATGAGCAAGGACCAATCAATAAATAATCGGTGAGGCAACAGCGGCAAAGGAGGAAGCTACATCAAGGATGGGATGAACGTACTGATGCTGGGGAAAGCTATAAAAATGGCTAAACAAAATAGCATAATAAGTAAAAAAGGCATGACGCCCATAAAGAGATCTTCTATTCTGACATCCGATTGAGCGACGCCTTTTACGGCATAGATGTTTAATCCTACCGGAGGGGTAATAAGTCCGACTTCAATAGCGATAATGACGACCATGGCAAACTGAATTGGGTCAATATTCAATGCCATGGCAGCCGGATGCACGATTGGTATGGTTATGCCGAGCATGGAAATGGAGTCAAAAAAACACCCCATTGAAATATAAGCAACTGAAAGTATCGTTAAATAGCCCCAAGCCGGCAGTCCGATTGTTGTTATATACGATAGAAATTTGGGTGCGATGGTTGACAATACCAGAAATCGGGAAAACAAACCCGCTCCTATTAATATCAAGAATATCATTGCTGAGGTCGCAATAGTGGAATAGAGAGCATTTTCAAGGGTTTTTAATTTGTTGTTCGCTCTCAGAAGAAAAATGATTAAAAGGACCAGACAAGATATGGCACCCGCTTCAGAGGGCGAGAACATTCCGAAGAATATTCCTCCAAAAACGATTAATATCACTAAAAAAATCTCCCATAGATCCTTTAAGGATAGAAGCCTCTCCTTCCATGTAATATTTTCTATTTTATTGGGAGCGATGTTCGGGTTTCTTGAAACCATGAAAAATATTCCGCAGCAGAACAATAAAAACAGAACAATCCCAGGTGTAACACCTCCAATCAACAGTTTTCCGATGGATTCCCTGGTCAAAATACCATAAATAACAATTAAAACGCTCGGTGGTATTAGCATTCCGATGATGCCTGAAGCGCTGCAAATTGCGTATGCAAAACGCTTCTCATAACCTGCTTTGCGCATCTGCGGTGCACTTGTCGAAGCAAAGATAGCAGCCGTTACCAATGACGAACCACACATCGTGCCAAACATGGTACATGCACCGACGGTTGCCATCCCTAAACCGCCCGGCAACCTATTTGTCCACAGCTTGATATTTTTATATGCCTTTTCACTCAAACCGCCTTCCTGAGCAAAAATTCCCATCATGACATACAACGGAATTATAACTAATGCATAATTTGAAATTCGTCCGAATGTGAGGGTGGTAGCGGTATAGAGCGTAGCTTCAACGCCTATTAATTTAATCATTCCGAGAATTCCAACCAGTCCCAGAGCGACTGCAACATGTAATCCCATGAAAAGTAAAAAAATAAGGCAAGCGATACCAATCAATCCAATAATTATGGATTCCATGATCAATCCCCTTTTAAGCCCGCGGCACGATTAATTTAATTAAGAAATTGAGTCCAAGCAGAAAAAAGCCCGCAGGAACAGCCAGTTTCCCTAACCAGGCAGGTAACGTCAAAAGCGCCGCAAACATGGGCTCTTTTATTATCCATGATGACCAGAAGTGGAGCCAACCGCCAATAGTAAGAAATGTGCAGAATAGAACTCCACCTAAATTGATGATGAAATCATTTATTCTCTTGGCGTTATGATGATGCAGTCTATCTGTGAATAAAGTAACTCTAACATGAATGTTTCTTACCAGTGCATAGGCCAGTCCCCCGCATATGATCCATGGTAGTGCTAATATGGAGATTTCAATTGTCCCTGGAATTGGAGAATTCCAAAATGTACTGGTTACAACGTCGATACCGGTTAAAAGCGAAATTGCAACCAGAAGTACACCGCTGAGGACTGCAAATATTGCACTGATCCGTTCGACACCGATTAAATATTTTTCCAGCATTTTATTCCATCCCTAAACGGTCATGGCCGGATTACGACCATCCCCGAATTGTGAAGATTAAGAGGTGTTATTTTTATGGTAAATGAACAACTGCAAAACAGCTGTTCATTTGGTCTGTGTTAGCTTGAAACGTAATGTTGAGGTGTTTTCCATGAAGCACAGCATAGCTATATCCAATTAGTTCAATTTAAAATCCCGTGGCCACTCATGTCCTTTTCCTTTCGCCAGCTCTACAAACCTTTTTGCCATATTCCGGATTTCCGGATATCTGTTTTCCAGGGACTTGCACATTTTTTTAGGCGTATTGGGAACTGTATCCGCCCACTGTTTTATATCCTCAGAAGAAAGATACCCGTTATATTGTATTCCTTTGGATTGCAATAAATTTAAATCGCTACGCAGCTTCTCATCTGTTGCTATGGCATGCTTGAGCTGTACGTTTTTGCCGACTTTCATCATTAATTTTTGTATGTTCTGGGGTAATTTATTCCATACCTTCATGTTGATGACGACGAAGAAAGGCACCCTTGCTCCAAGTCCAGTCATTATGCAATATTTTGAGACCTCATATTCTTTGAAGTCTACAAAAAAACTGGGGGTTAACAAACTGCCGTCAACTACACCATTTCTCAATCGTTCATATCTTTCACTGGCAGTCATTCCTGAAATCGGCTGAATACCCGAGGCTTGGGTCCAAGATGCGAAATGCCCACCTAACTGGGCTATTTTTTTACCGTGAAAATCTTGCAGACGGGTCATTGGCATCTTTGATAATATGCCATAATCACTTACCGTTCCATTATAGATGGCCTTAATATTGTGATTTGTCCATTCCTGGGTCATAAACGGAAATTCATTGTAAAGTTCTTCTATTATTTCCGACATCATCTCAGCGCTTCGGGGAGCAAATGGAAAGGCATAATGACTAAAAGCCAACGGTAGTTTTCCCGGGCTATATCCCGGAATAAGCAAAGCGATATCCGCTACCCCATATTGAATTCCTTCCAAGGTCTCCTTTCCTTTAAGCAAAGAACCGCCCCAAAAATTAGTGAATTTTAAAGTTCCGTTGCTTTCTTGTTCCAAGCTTTCAATATACCACTCAATTAATTGATTTGTGAAGGTACCTGCCGGATAAGGACTTACCACTTTAAGATTTATCGGCTTTGTATCCGATGCTGTCGCATAAAATGGAAGTAAGCATAGAGCCATCAATAGAATTATAAAAAATGGTTTTGTTTTCAAAATCTTAAGGATTGCTAAAGGCATATGTGATTTCCTTTTGAAAAATATTTGGCTCATGTCGGATTCCAGGGTTTTATCAAGGTGGGTCAGGCCTTGCGAGGCGTTGCCATTTGGCGTTGTGATGGGCATAAACAGGGGTGATAACGCCAACAACACAACCCCTGACCCCATCGGCACGATGCTTTTGATAAAAAAACCGAAATGGAACATGAGCCTTGTTTTAGTGAATCCTAACATGTTGTTTGTCAAACAAAGCAATGAACATGCCATATATGCTCTTATTTGATACGATGGGAAGGCGATTTCATGCAATATACCTTAATTCATTAATGGAATGATAAGATTTGAGCGAAAAATAATATTCGGGGAAAAAATTTTTTCTCAAAAGTGTATAATAATGGGACGATGCTGAATCGTAAAAGCGTTTCATATTGGGACAAAACGATATGAAGCTGTAATACACTCCGGATTTTTGAGAGAAAACCTCGCAAAAACGGGAATGTTGCTTTGGAAAGTATAAACCGAAAAATGAAATTGCCAAAAGTCTTACGAGTTTCTTAAAAACTCGCTTTATTTTTCCATCATATTGGGAAAAACAAGAATAATGGGAATTCTTTTACCATGGAATGGTTTTCCATGGTTGTTTTTTTTGTGTTAATAAATTCAATGGCTTATAATAAAATAAGGGAATTGCGGGTTATACGTGTTGATTTTATCCAATGGGGTTATCATTTAACGGATGGGTACAAACGTTTTTCAAGGGCACTTGCGGCTTTATCCATCTTTCAAATTCCCATTTTATTGGGACTATTTTTGATATAATGGGAATTCGTTTATATAGAATTTTCATAAAATTTATACCAATCGGTTTAACATATTGATAAATTATATAAAATATGAAGCATCTTCAATAAATTTTATGGCGGCATATTTATTGCTGTATATTTATTAATATAGAAAGACTCATGTTGGATTCCAGGGTTATCAGGGCAGGGCCAGGCTTGCATTATGGACATTGGGGGCGTTGGTTTGTATAGAAGACATCCGCCGTGAGTTCTGCTGTCGGCATTTTCATATAATCGCCACGGGCGGACCGGGATTTGGGACCCGGGTTCGCCCACAACGAAGCTTGAAAGTAATGTTAGGCATGCCTACACTTTCATATAACATACATGGCAGAAAAACCTGCCACAACGAAAAACGAAAGTCCTTTAATTCCAGCATATTGGTGAGACTTTCATATAAAAAACCAACATGGCAGAGGTGTCTGCCACAACGAATTTTAAAACTTTCATTATTGCAACGTCAATAACACAAGCCTAACTCCGTAATAGATACAATGTCTTTGACAAAAGATCCTGAAACACAACATAAGCCTTTCTCGTTATCCGTTATGAAAAAATATCGGATATGAAAAAATATCGGACAACTACGAGTATCGTTTGTTTTCTGACTGATCGGTTTTTTTGAATTGCAAGAGATCTATTAAACCTCAATTTTTAATAAATTTTGAAGAGGAATAAAAATGCTTTGGGAATCATACCAACCGAATACAACGGTTAATCTCGATAAAGAAGATTGCAAAAAAATGAAAGCCATGTGGGAAGAAGCAAGGTCAATTGCAAATTCTTGTACAGTACATGAATTTGTGCTTGAGTCATGGAAAAGAAGTCGCAACTATAACGTTGATCCCAAGAAACCCAAAAACAATGGGTTACTAACAAAGAATCAGCTGGAACAAATTCGGGTGGTAAATAAAAAGCTTATTGCAGCTGCCGTTCCGGCAATGTATGATTTGCACGATATTACTTATGAAACAGGATTTTGTATTGTTTTAGCTGAGAAACAAGGGGTTTTATTGGAAAGAGTGGGATCTGAGAAGGCAAAACGTTTTTCGGCCCACGGAAATTTTATTGAAGGCTCAAATTGGTCCGAAAGCGTTATGGGAACAAATGCTGTTGGAACGGTATTGGCGACAGGTCGTCCCATGCATATTTTTGGTTATGAACATTATTGTAAATGCGCATGCCTGTGCACCTGCTCTGCCGCTCCCATATATGATGAGTATAACGAGATCATAGGGGTTCTCTGTCTGACAGGCCCATATAATTTAATGAATCCTCACACATTGGCGGTTGTCCAGTCAACTGCCAAGGCAATCAAGCGAAAATTAAAGTTGAGCGAGTTGTACAGACAGACCGAGGTTTCAAATATTCTGAGAAAAGCCATAATTGAGTCAATTACAGGATATTTGATTGTTTTTGATGTAAAAGGCAACATTATTCAGTATAATGAAGCAGCCGGAGACTTACTTGGTCTTGATTCCCCGGATAATTTTAATTTCAAAAAATATGCTCGCACCCAAAATGCCAATTTTGCGAAATTGTTGAACAGTGGCAAGGCAATTTATGGAGAAACAGTCAATTTCATGACGTCCAAAGGATTTAACAAAAAAATGATTGTAAATGTGACGCCGTTAAAGAACGAACAGGATATGAAACATGGAGGTTATGTTGTTGTTATGAATGAAACCCATAACATTGTGAGCACAATAATCAAACCAAAAACCAATATCAATTTTGATAAGCTCATTGGAGAAAGCTGTCATTTCAAACATGCCATAAATCAAGCAAAAATAGCAGCCACTTCAGAATCAAACATATTGTTAATAGGTGAAAGCGGCGTGGGTAAAGATCTTTTTGCTCAGTCCATACACAACGGCGGCCCCAGAGGCAGGAAGACATTTTTTGCCATCAATTGTGCTGCCGTTCCTCGGGAACTGCTTTCCAGTGAGCTATTTGGTTACGATGAAGGTGCCTTTACGGGGGCCCGTAAAAACGGCAACCCGGGGAAATTTGAGCTGGCTGACAGAGGTACGATTTTTTTAGATGAAATCGGCGAGGCACCACTGGACTTTCAGGCATCATTGCTAAGAGTATTGGAAGAGAAAACGGTGGTTCGATTGGGAGGAAGGGAACGGATACCCTTTGATGTCCGGATAATTTGTGCAACAAACAGAAATATTCACGAAGAGATAAAAAACAAAAATTTTCGTCATGATTTGTATTACCGAATTGGTGTTATTACAATTTCTATTCCTCCGCTCAGGGAAAGAAGAGAAGATATTCCCCTTTTGGCAGAGTATTTGATGAAAGATATCAGCCAGAGATTTGGTAAGGATGTAAATAAAATTGATCCCAAGGTCATGGATCAACTGATAAATTACGAATGGCCGGGAAATATAAGAGAACTGAGCAACGTCATCGAAAGAGCGGTCAGCATGTCCGTTTCCCCCATTATTTCCTTTGATTTATTACCCTTGGAGCTTCAGAGAAATTCATCTTCTCCAAATGACATTGTTATGTGGAATGAAAACCCAAGTAAGGCAAAAGCAGAGGCTCAACTTATTCAAAGATATTTAACGAAGTTTGAAAGTAACAAAACAAAGACGGCCAGAGCGTTAAAGATTTCCAGAAGCACTTTGTATAGAAAGATAAGCCAATATGGCCTGGCAATTTAGTGAATTTCGTCATATGCATCAGAGGGATGCGGGGCTGATGACGTGGATGCTATCTCCTGGCAGGGCGTTTGATGCCTATTCTTTTCATTTTGGCTTCCAACGTCGTTGCTTTGAGTGCCAGTATTTCTGCTGCACCATTTTTACCACTGACACGCCACTTCGTGTGCTGGAGCACTTTTAAAATGTGCTTTTTTTCAATCTCTTTAAGGGAGAGATTTATCTCTGATGCTGTCTCCATATCAGCTAAAAATTCAAATTGCAAAGTCGATCCGGTGCTCATAATCATGGCACGCTCAATGACGTTTTTCAGTTCGCGGACATTCCCCGTCCAGACATTCCGGGTCAACAGGTTCATATCTTTTTTCAAGATTTGTCTGATCGGTTTTCCCATACTTTTTGAAAATTGGTCCACCATGGCCCATACGATGCGTGGAATGTCTTCCTGGCGCTCTCGTAAGGGGGGTAAGGTAATCGGGAAGACATTTAAACGGTAATAGAGATCTTGGCGAAATTTTTGTTTGCGGACCATTTCGATTAAATTGCGGTTGGTTGCCGCAATAACACGAGTGTCTACAGATATGGTTTGGATACTGCCGAGACGCTCAAATTCCCCTTCCTGCAACACCCGCAAAAGCTTGGGTTGTAATTCCATTGGGAGATCACCGATTTCATCCAGAAAAAGGGTTGTCCCATGGGCAGCCTCAAATCGACCGATTTGCTTACCTACGGCACCGGTAAACGCTCCTTTTTCACGACCGAACAACTCGCTCTCAATCAGTGTCGCCGGAAGGGCGGCACAATTGACTTTAATCATAGGACGCCCTTTGCGATCACTCATGTTGTGAATGGCATGGGCCAACAGTTCTTTACCGGTTCCTGTTTCTCCTAAAATCAATACACATGTATTTGTCTCCGCAACTTTCTCTGCCTGGCTGAGAACTCTTTTGATCGCATCACTTTCGCCGACAATTCTATGGTGCCGATATTTAAGTTCAATTTCTTCGCGAAGATAATTATTCTCTTTTTCCAGTTTTTCCTTTAATTCCTTGATCTCCTTAAATGCTTTTAACAGTTCTGTCTCACGCTGTTTCCGCTTGCAAATGTTACGGCACAACGCCAGGTATAGTTCTTTTTCTCCCAAGTCCAGTCGTCCAAGACGGACTTCAACAGGAAATGTTTTCGTATCTTTTCGTTGATGCATACCTTCAAATGTTATGTACTGCCCCGGATCAAGTGGCTCCCAGTATTGTGTTTTATGCTGCTTATCTTCAGCTTCAACATCTATTTCCAATATTGACATTTTGAGCAGTTCTTCCCGGGTATACCCCAGAGTCAGGCATGCCTGATTATTGACGTCAAAAATTTTACCTTTATTGTCAAGTGTAAAAAAAGCGTCACCTGCTTGTTCCACTAACAGTTGAAAACGGTGGTCTTTCGCGTTCAATGAATCCATTTTCTGGTTATATTTAGTGATACCGGTTCCCCCCATGAAAACACTAATATTTATTTTTTGCTCAATTTGATTTGACATGATCGCTGGCTGAAAGAGGTAATCATTTTATGATAGGAGCCATCTTTTTGTCAATTAAAATCATAAAATTGCTGCGGGTGCGGGACGGCCGAGAAGACAACACTTGAAAAATGTGGTGCGGTATCCGGAATGGGATAGATGTTTGGGTGTTGCGTTCAACATTTATGTTGCGCTGCGTTTATGTTGTGTTCCACAGTTATTGGGTGTGCTTTACTTTTCCGGCTTGGACTTTTTCCGATTTTAATTAGCCCTTTCGGGAGGTTCCCGTCTGATGCTCCTCGTTCTGCGGGCGCAACCTTCACTATTATCAATTACTACTTTGATCCATGTTGAATTTCGGGGTTTATCGGGAGGGTACGCCGATAACACAAAGCCTGATCCTGTGTAGGTAGAATGCTTTTGCCAAAAGATCCTGAAATGCAGCATGAGCCTAAATTTTTTATAAAATTTTGCCCGAACAATAGGATTTATGTCAAATTTACGTTGGTAAATGTTCTTCATTGATTGTTATTTATATAAAAATTGAAGGTGTTGGTATTTTAATTGCATTCAATAAGTTTTATGATGTTATAGCTCATAGCAGATGAATTGATACCCTTTCCTAAATTGAATTTTACCACCTGCCTGCATTTTAACATGCATTGCAAGTATCAATTCATTTGCAATCACCTATAGGTGGAGTTTTTGGCATCCTTCATTTCTACTTTACACTTTCACGAAGTGAATACCCATTTTTCGGTGGTCATCCTTAAAAAAGTGTAACGTACTTTTGGATGCAGATGAATGATGCCGAGTTTTTCATAGAAAAAGGAGGAGGTGATAAACATGGAATGAGGAAACAGTTGAACGCTCACGGCAGGTTTTCGGCCACCCCAGGACCATGAAAATCGAAATGTATTTTCATGGTAAATTAGACGGAAATTTTTAACGGAATTCATATTTCCAGATTATTAACATCATTTAATTAGTGCTTGGTCAAAAAGTCTTAATTAAACCAAATGAAAAGAAAATCTCAGCTGAAACCATCAGAATTGAGATAGAAGGAGAATTGTAAATGCTCAATATTACTGAAAAATGGGACCGTTCTTATGAGACGAAAGCGGTTGCACTCTTAGCCATAACTTTCGGCGTACTTAGTTTTGATCGCTGGCTTATCGCTCCACTATTTCCAATTATTATGAAAGATCTTAATTTGGATTATCAAAGTATCGGGAATTTGTTTGGTATATTAGCGGTATCGTGGGGTATATTTTCTGCGATATTTGGCGGGATTTCAGATAAAATTGGCAGACGGAAAATACTTATTCCCGCAGTGATCGGATTTTCTATTTTTTCAGGACTGGTTGCGTTTTCCCAGGGGATTATCTCTTTACTGATGTTCAGGGCACTCATGGGTATCGTCGAAGGGGGGTATACACCGGTTGCCATAGCCTCAACATTTGAAGCATCACATCCAAAACGGGCAGGACTGAATATAGGCATACAACAATGTACGTTCGCTTTGGTAGGTTTAGCTTTTGGTCCGATTATTGCTACACAATTGCTGAAAATAATGGATTGGCGTTATATCTTCGGAGTATCAGTGATTCCGGGATTAATATGTGCATATCTGTGTTATAGAGTGATACGTGAGCCATCCCATTTCGAGAATTCTGCAGAATCGAAACAGAATGATTCCACAGTATCGCAACAGAAGACGAAATGGACAGAAGTTTTTAAATATAGAAATGTTATACTTAACATGATTGGCTTATTAGGTATTATGAGTTTCTTTTTCGTAATGGCTGGAATGACACCTGTTTATTTGACCGATCAACTAAAATTATCCATGTCTGAAATGGGATTTGTGACATCAGCGATTGGATTCGGTGGGTTTGTAGGCTCACTGGGGCTTCCTGCACTATCTGACAAAATAGGGAGGAAGCCTGCACTTTATCTCTGCTTTGTCATATGCATGATATGCATACTGATATATATGCATACCGGAAAAAATGTCCCTCTTTTGTTTGGTCTTCTGTTCTTAATGGCTGCCTGTGGATTTGGGAATTTGATAATGAATACTGCCGTCATTCCAAGCGAATCTGTGCCACCGGAACTTAGAAGTTCGGCAGCCGGGCTCCCGATTGCAATCGGCGAAGTTTTTGGCGGTGGCGTAGCACCTGTCTTTGCCGGATATATTTCTATGAAATACGGGCTTTATTCCATTACATATCTAATGCTCGGGGGATGGATTTTTGCCAGTATCGTTCTTCTGTTTTTAAAGGAAACAGCGCCAGTCAAGCTTGCCGCCAAGCAGGAATTAAAAAAAGCGGTGATGGCGGTCTCATGAGTTCCTTGCCTGTAAGCAACCGAGATCGGTTTTTTCGTTTCTCTTGTGGCGATGGCAGGTGCTGATGACGCGACATCTTCTGCCGTATGCTGCTAAAGCGGTGGTGAGATTGCTTTTTAATCATCATGGCTGACGCAGAACTATTTCAAGGCCCCGAATCGTGATGTTTTTTTATATGTTTTTTTGTCAAGGAGTGAGTAATGAAGAACACCATTCGAACTATCTTCACAGGAATTATAACAACAACCGCGTTGATGTTTTTCTTTGGATTGACTGTGTATGCAGAGACCTCCGGATCTCATTATCCATATGGCGCAGAAGGTGTAAAGGCTGCCAGCGTACCCCCGCCGGGTTTTCATTATCGAACGTATAATACGTTGTACCATCCCACTACTCTCAGGGATAACAACGGTGATAAATTGGATGTCAATTTTGATCTAAATGTTTTCTCCTCCGTGCAGCGCTTTATCCATGTGACGGAATACAAAATTTTGGGAGGGAACTTTTTTTACAATGTCCTTGTTCCTCTTGTATATAAGGACTTGGAGATTGATGCCTCAGGAGTTTCGGACAGTCAGGGCCTGGGGTTGGGAGATATTGTTTTTGAATTCAGCGGATTAGGGTGGCATCTGGATCGGTTAAATTTTGTAGCCGCTCTGGCAGTGATCGCACCTACCGGCGAATTCGATGAGAACCAGCCAGCGTCTCTGGGTCTCGGTTACTGGAGCGGTATGCTGACCCTTGGTGCCACAGCATATTTCGATGAGGCAAAAACCTGGTCGTTCAGCGCATTAAGCCGTACGCTGGTTCATACGGAACAGAAAGATACAAACATTACTCCTGGTTCGGAGTTTGTCGTAGAATACGGTCTGGGCAAGGAGTTTGCCGTAAGAGAAAAACTGCTTGTTCGGCCGGGAATCGCCGGGTGCAGTTATTGGCAGATCAGCGATGATTCCGACGGAAACTCCAACGATAATCGAAAACAGTCCCATGCCATCGGTGCGGAGATCAATTTTTTCTGGCTTCCGCCGACACTGTTTCAAGTCAATCTGAGGGTTTTGCGGGATTATAGCGTTGAAAACGGTCCTGATGGGGCACAGGTTGTCGTTACCCTGACCAAATCCTGGTAAAAAATTCACGACAAATACCTCCCCCCCTTTGCTAAAGATCTCGAAAAAGTTCTGTTGTAAAAAATAGGAATGGTCATGTTGTGCTCAGAGTCTTCCAGCAATTGTTTTCACGGTGTCGAGCTTGTGTTATTGGCGTTATCGTACCTCATTTAGATAAGCTGCTCCAACGATAATGCAGATAACGCAGGCTTGATTACATCTATATAACATACATGGCAGAAAGACCTGCCACAACGAAAATTGAAACTCAAATCATTACAGACTATTGGACGGAGTTTCATATAAAGCCCCTGAAATCCAGCGTGAGCCAGTAAAAAATAAAAAGGTTCCGGCCCCATTGCCTGCAAAATAGTACAACGCTCATCCTCAGATAACCCCGCCGTATTATCCATGCCGTCTTAGAAATGGTCCGTTTGTCTCGTCGCTTTTAGAGTAAATCTTTTCTAATTTGTTTAAATGATTTTTTTTGTTTGGATTTTAGATGATCTTTAACCTGCGGTAATTGTCCCATGATAATACATATTTATGTCCATCTGTCGTTTTGTTTTAGAACAGTTTGAGAAAAAAGATATTTTGGTTTTCTAATTTCGACCTTAGAATCATATGTTTTTTTTTGAAAAAAGCGATATGGCTATGAAGTTTGTCTTTTTTTAAATTGTTTAAACAACATGGCATGGTCATTGCTTTCTGTAGTAATAAGTCACGAGATTTTACACTGAAAAAAGGCTCGTCCTGAGAATCGTGTATTTCTTTGTTTAGCCCTTATAATTAAGGCAAATTCAGCGTTTAAGAAAGGGACTCCTTTTTCCATTGTGAAATAGCAATTCCGAAGTGGGGTTTCATATCTTGTGCCGAGGATGAAAAAACTATTAAGGAGCACCTATAGAGCACTGCAGTATTGGCGAAATTCCTTGGGATAAAAGGACTCTTGAACAAAAGTACACGATGGTCGGATGAGTCTGTAAAAACGAAAAACTTTATTGCATTTGAATGTTTATTAAGGGATTTCCTGATAAAAAAAGTACGAATTCGAATATAAAAAAAGGAGTGGAAAGAAAATGTTCAAGATAATCTCAGATATGAAGAAAACAATATCTATTGATCATGAAAAATGCGTAAGCTGTGGCCTTTGCGTAGATGCGTGTACCTGTAGACTGCTCGTAATGGTAGATGATTTTCCCGAACCTCGCATGGATAGAATTGAAAAAGAAAAAAGTGAACAAATTGGAGATGTATCCAAATATGTTACGCCGACATGCGCTAATTGCAGAGTGTGTATAATCGCGTGTCCTCAAGAAGCCATTGAAATAAGAACCGAAATGTCCGGCGTAAATTATGAAGGTGCCTTGCCGGAAGGGGAACTGATGTACCCTCGGTAGGATTGCGTTTTTCGTTTCAGGGATGATTCCTGTGAAAATATAGATGTAGTTAATATTAGAAACCATAAATAGGTGTCTTAAAATCATGAAAGGGGGTGATGAAATATAGATAAGTAGTGAACAATCCATAATATAGATGCATACACACAAAAAAAAATTAAAAGGAGAGTACAGAATGAATTGGGACAAGGTTTATGATATCGTGATACTTGGTGCAGGAACCGCGGGTTTGGCAGCTGCAATTAAGGCAGTAAAAAATGGTGACTCAGTTTTGGTCTTAGAAATGGCAAAACCTGGTGAATTCCGCAGCAGTATGTCGGTAATCGCAGGCGTTATGGACTTTGCAGGAACAAAATATCAGAAAGAAAAAGGAGTTGAAGATTCTCCCGCGCAGTATACGGCGGACCTTGTGAATAATTGTGGCGGTGATTACGATCTTTGTAAGGCATTTACCGATCAATTACACAAAACCTTAGACATGGTTGAAAATGATCTGGGTCTTATTCCTATGGATGTTATCGGTGGATGGGGGCACAGTGTAGGAAGATGCCACACATTCGAAGGACCAAAGGTCATCGGAAGACTCGAAGAAAAAGCTCTGGAACTGGGAGTCGAAATTGCATGGGAAACCCCTGGTAAAGAACTGATTCATGATAAGGTGCTGGGTGTTACCGGAATAATAGCCGAAAAGGCCGGAAAAGACGTGGTTATTAAGGCAAATAAAGGTATTGTACTGTGTTCAGGTGGCTTTGGGTACAACAGGAAACTGTGCAAGGAATTCGGTCCTGACCATCTCCAGGATCTGATCAGACTTATGCCCCCCACACATACCGGCGCTGGCCTTGAAATGGCTTTGAGAATTGGTGCTGCAACCCGAGACATCAAACATTCTCTGAAATGCTCTCTGCCCACATGTATTCATACCCTGGCTGATACTTCAATTCAATACGTTGGCGGTGTGGTTGTAAACAAAGGTTCTCAGAGATTTATTCGTGAAGACACCTGGTACGGATATTTGGGCGATGCAGGCGCGAAACAGGAAGAGGGCCTTTACTATATCATTTATGATGATGCCATCAGAAAGAAAACCAAAAAAGAATTTCCCACCTGGCTCCGTCATAAAGAGTTTAAGGCTGACACCATTGAAGGGCTTGCAAAAGAACTTAAACTGAATCCCGCAACCCTCAAGGCAACAATGGATAATTATAATAAAATGGCAGCGGCCGGAGAGGATACTGAGTGTGGAAGAAAAACGCTGGATGGTAACTTCGGAAACCCCATCCCCGTTGACAACGGTCCCTTTTATGGCATGGAATGCAAACCCTCCACAACATCCTTTAAAGGCGGCATAAGAATTGATACGCAAAACAGAGTTTTGGATTGGGACGATTATGTAATACCGAGACTCTATGCTGCTGGTGAAGTATCTGGTGGTTACTTTGGTAAAGGCGGATACATCTGGGGAACAATGACAGTCATGTCTTTAACTTGTGGTGCAATTGCTGTCGATGACGCTCACAAGAATAAACCAATAGCCGCTTAATTGCCGTTGATAGCAGCCGTTGCATGCTAAAAGCGCAATTTGTTTGTTTTACATTGTAAATACTTAATTAATACGGTTGTTCAGGGTTGTGTTACAGGGGAGGCCCAAACTGGGCTGCCCCTCTCCACTAACATTCATGCAACCTTAAAATATGGAGATAGAAAAAATGCAAAAAGACGTCGAATTCAAAAGTGGTGGATACACATGCCGGGGCACGCTCATTACTCCCGATCAGGGGGAAGGTCCGTTTCCCATTGTCATTATGGCAGGCGGGTGGTGCTATGTTAAGGAAATCGTCATGCCGGATTACGCCGAAGCTTTCGTGAAAGAGGGCTTTGCGGCTTTGATGTTTGATTATCGTACCCTGGGTGCCAGCGACGGTCATACTCGGCAGCACATTCATCCGTGGCGTCAGATTGAAGATTACAGAAATGCCATCAGCTTCGCTGAGACGCTTCCGGAAATTGACTCAGATCGTATTGCGGTGTGGGGCATCTCCTACAGTGGCGGTCATGTACTGATTCTCGGAGCTTTGGATCCGCGCGTTAAAGGCATTATCTCGACAATCCCGGTTGTCGATGGGTACGAGAATATGACCCGCTCACATGGAGAGCGGCGGTTCGAGGATTATCAGCAGCTCATGCTTGATGACAGAAGAAAAAGATATCTTGAGCAAAATGACGGAAAAACCATGGCCTTTTCCACACAGACGCCGGAGACGGTGATGAGTATCTGGCCTTATCCGGAAATTGAGACCGTTTTCATGGAGCACAAAAATACTAGGGCTCCGTTGCATGAGCATTGGAATACCATTGAATCGGGGGAATTGCTGCTGGCTTATACGGTATTTCCCTACGTATCCAGAATTGTGAATACGCCAACCTTTATGACGGTTGCCGAGGCTGACAATATCACCCTGTGGGATCTTGAAATCGAAGCCTTCCGCCAGATTAAGTCACAACGTAAAAAGCTGCATGTCATCCCAAAAACGTCTCATATGACCCTTTACAAGGATATGACAAAACTCGAAGTGGTAGCAAACGCTCAAAAGTCTTTCCTCAGTGAATATCTTATCAAGCCTTACAAATAAAGCGCATTCTCTATAATCTATTTTCTATCTTTTTTGTGGGCAGGTCCTGGTGTAAAATCAGGGCTGCCCATAGCCGTTTGTAAAATACAATGTTACGCGCTGTTTGCAGAAAAAAAATGTACCACAATGTGTTGTGAAGTTCGATTCGATTTGAGTGTGCCCTTTATTGATGATCCGGAGACGATCGTGATCTACCTAACCTCACCCCAGCGCCCTCTCCATGATTGGAGAGGGGGAGATATTGCAAAAAGGGTACACTCGTTTGAAAATTCGATTTAGGTGCAGGGATGAAAATTCGGATGAAAAAAAACGAATTAATTATATTATGGAGAATGGGGAGGATGTAATGGTAAAGGTAGCAAGGGCAGCAGTACACGATATAAAGAAAGTGATAATAATCGACCATGATACATGCAGACGTTGTGGTCTGTGCGCAAAAGCGTGCACCACCAGTCTACTTCAAAAGGATAACAAAAAAGATTATCCCCATCCAATGAAAGAAAGAGTTGATAATGAGGAACAAGTAGGAAATGTTTTCAAGTATCATACGACGGCATGCGCTAACTGTAGAATCTGTGTAATAACGTGCCCGCGTGAGGCTATTTATGTTGAAGCGACTACAACTGTTTTTTAGAAGCATTGTTGAATGTCAAATTAAAAATGGTCCGAACCATTGGAATGTGTACCCTTTAAATAAATCGGGAGATGAATATCATGCCATTAATAACAATTGAAAAAGCAATTAAGGATTTACAGAAAGGAAAGATGGTTATCCTGGTGGATGATGAAAATCGGGAAAACGAAGGGGATCTGACCATGGTCGCTGAGGCTGTAACACCTGAAGCGATTAATTTTATGGCTATGTACGGCCGGGGGTTGATTTGTCTGTCCATGACCGATGAAAAATGCAAGTCTCTGGAACTTCCACTAATGGTGAATGATAATCAATCCCGATTTCAGACAGGCTTCACGGTTTCCATTGAAGCCCGCTACGGGGTGACTACAGGTATTTCTGCCGCAGATCGGGCAAAAACAATTCTGACGGCAATCGCAGATAATGCCAAGCCATCCGACTTGTCTCGGCCGGGACATATTTTCCCCTTGCGTGCCAAAAATGGCGGTGTCATGGTGCGAGCCGGTCAAACAGAAGGCTCTGTAGATTTGGCCCAACTGGCCGGGCAACTGCCTGCCGGAGTTATCTGTGAAATCATGGATGATGACGGGACCATGGCCCGGATGCCTTCCCTTGAAAAGTTCAGTAAAAAACATGGTATCGGGATTTGCACCATCGCCGATCTTATCGAATACCGGATGAGGTCGGAATCCTTTGTACATAGAGTTGGGGAAACCATCATCCCCACTTCCATAGCCGGGGAGTTTACTTGCATTGTGTATGAAAACGACGTGGATGAACTGTTGCATATTGCCATGGTCAAGGGGGAAATTGATCCAAATAAACCTGTGCCGATCCGGGTTCATTCCGAATGCCTCACAGGGGATATTTTTGGCTCCCTCAGGTGCGACTGCGGTGATCAACTGCACCAGGCCATGAAAGCGGTTGCTGCTGAAGGAGCCGGCGTCATTCTTTACCTGCGCCAGGAGGGACGCGGCATTGGGCTTGTGAACAAAATAAGAGCCTATGCCCTTCAGGATAATGGCCTTGATACAGTCCAAGCCAATGAGGAACTTGGTTTCAAATCCGATTTGAGAAACTACGGTATCGGTGCCCAGATTTTGATGGATCTCGGTATTCGTAAAATGTGTTTAATGACAAACAATCCCAAGAAAATAGTGGGCCTGGAGGGGTATGGCCTTGAGGTTGTGGAACGGGTGCCGATTCAATTTGAAGCAAATGGTCACAACAACCGTTATCTGGCGTGTAAACAACGGAAAATGGGACATCTGCTGAACTTGAATGCCGTGGCCTGAAATTGATATTGCTCCAACTTTGTTTTTGTATTGCATGTTTATTTGTCACTTTTAATAGCGGCTGATAATGGGCACAAATAGAATCAAGCCCCCTTCGTCGAATGGAGGCATCGTTTATATGCAGGTCAACATGCTTAAAAACAAGCCGGTTGCCGGAAACGTCATTGCGCTTATAAGCAGTGACTTATACTCGGATAGTGAAGCCACAAAACTGCTGGATGCGATTCCATCCGGTATTGCAATCATAAAAAACGGTCGGTTTGATTACATCAATCAGCACTTGTTGAAGTTATTAAAATTAAAAAAAATCAATGTGCAACTCGGCCGGCCAGTATGGGAAACGGCAGTGGCAGAAGACATTTCTTTTGTCCGATCTCAATATCTTGATTTTGAAAAAAACTTAAGATGTCGGAAAAATTACACGTATAGAGCAAAGGATGAAATCGGTGGCGACGTATTTCTTGAAGTGAGCAGCAATGTCATTGAATTTGATGGTAATATTATTGAATTGGCTAACATTGTAACTCCTACAGATAAAGCACTTAAGGAATCGGAGAACCGTTATAACGCCATATTGCATGGCATTGAGGACGGGTACGGGGAAATAGATCTGACCGGTAGGGTGACGTTCTGCAATCAATCATTTCATCAGATCTATGGTTATCATAAATCTGAGCTTATCGGCCTTGATTATCGCAGTTACCTTGATCCGGAAACGGCAAAGGAGGTCTTCAGAGCCTACAATCATGTCTATAAAACCGGTATTCCCAATAAAGCTTTTGGCTATGAAATCATCTGCAAAGACGGTGGCAGGCGCATTATAGAAAATTCGATTTCCCTAAAAAAAAATGGTGAGGGACAACCTGTCGGGTTTCGCTCAGTGGTCCGCGATATAACAGACCGGAAGCAGACAGAAAAAAAAAGTTTTATGCATCAAAGCCGTCTGATAGCTATCTTCAGCAGTGTTATGGATGCAATTATTACCGTTGACAGCGACATGAAGGTGATTGAAGCCAACAAAGCTGCTGGGCAAATTTGCGGTATAGATCATACCATTAATAAAGAATATGATTTCATGGACAGTCACAACGGCTGCAATAAATGCTGTGTGAGTCTTCTGAGGCAGACCATGGATCGCAAGGTGTGCATTCAAGGATACAGGATCGAATGCCGAGCAGATAAGGTGTCTTTACTGAACTGCTCTCCCTTAAAAGACGTGAATAATCGGAGTTTGGGAGCAGTGATGGTTATTCGAGATGTCACCCGCTTCTATGAGCTTGAAGAGCTTGAAAAAGAATTTAAAAAACGACATAAGTTTCAGAATATAATTGGTAAAAGTTCCAAAATGCAGGCTGTCTACAGCCTCGTGGAAGATATAGCCAATATCAATACTACGATCTTGATAACCGGTGAAAGCGGTACGGGTAAAGAATTAGTGGCCAAAGCGATCCACAACATCGGCAATCGCAGAAATGAACCTTTTGTCGCTTTCAATTGCGCGGCCTTGACTGAAACCTTATTGGAAAGTGAATTGTTCGGGCATGTCAAGGGGGCGTTTACAGGTGCCGTAAAAGACAGAGACGGTCGTTTTATGATCGCTGACGGGGGAACGATTCTATTGGATGAAATCGGTGAGATATCCCATAATATTCAGGTCAAGTTGCTGAGGGTGCTTCAAGAAAAGCAATTCGAAAGAGTTGGGGATGCCACTGCCATTAAAGTAGATGTCCGTATTATTGCCGCCACAAATAGGAATCTGGAGGAACTGATTCGCCAAAAACGCTTTCGGGAGGATCTTTATTACCGATTGAAGGTTATGGAAATAAAGTTACCCCCTTTGCGGGAGCGACGCGAGGATATTCCGCTATTGGTTGATCATTTCCTTGGAGTGTTTAATAAACAGTATCGAAAACAAATCCAGCATGTTTCCAATAAAATCTTGAATGTATTCATGAGTTATCATTGGCCCGGTAACGTTCGAGAGTTGGAACATGCCATGGAGCGGATTTATGTGCTTTGCCGGGGCGGGAATATTGAATTTGCTCAGTTACCACCGGAAATAGGGTGCACGCCGATAAAACAAAGAAGGGTTGATACAAGAGATATCAGCAATGAAGTTGAACAGTTATCCAGTACGTTAAAGCAAACCGACTGGAATAAAGCCAAAACAGCCCGATTATTGGGAGTGGACAGGACCACGGTCTATCGAAGAATCAAAAAGTATAAATTGACTAAACTCGCCCTATGAATGGGGACCATCCAAAGCTGGGGGCAACTTGATTCGCTTCATCATGGATTTGTGTAAAAACCATAATCCCCAATGCGTAAACACTGATAATTGTGCACCAGAACCCATCCCAATCATAACTATAGTGCTGGTCACATGACTTGATATTAGTGACATTTTAACATATAGTTCCAATTAATGGCTTAATATTGTTGTTTTGAGTTTTAGCTCTTTTGTTTGTATGTTTTTTAAATTAACCAAATACTAAGTTGTGTCAATTAAAACATTGTGTTTTTATTTTTCAGAACAAATGACATCTATTGACATCAATCTTTTTCTTGGATAAACTTCGGATGCGATTATACTACATGAAAATGTCACAAATATCAAGTCATTTGACCGGAACTATAATCCGCAAAGGCATATGTCTCCAGGATGCGGTGCCTTCTTCAAATCACAGCTTTCTTTTTCTTTCTTGCCATTTGTGATATGGGTGCAACCATTTACACAATGTTCCCATATTGGGCAGCCTTCATATGAACTCCAAAATACTTTACAGTGTTTTAGAAAAAAGTTCTTATAAATGGGGAATGCTCTAAAAAAGAGTAAAGTGTTTTTTGAAGGAGGCTCCATATTGAATAAAAATGATCGGTTTAACTGAAATGCAAATTTGAAGCAACAGAGGGTCATCATGAATAAATTTGTCTTTCTATTCATCGCGCTGTGCGCGGGCGGTCTGGTCCCCATCCAGGGAGCCATCAACGCCCATTTAGGCAAAAACCTTAACCATCCCCTCCAGGCCTCCCTCATCTCCTTTTTCGGAGCTGTGGTGCTTTTGGTAGTGATTTTGATGGCGCTTAGTCCATCTCTGCCATCCATGGGGCAGCTGAAATTGGTCCCACTATATTACTACAGTGGCGGTGTTTACGGTGTGATATTCGTGACAACGGTTTTAGTGCTGGCCCCTCATATTGGCATTGCCAACACCCTTGTGGCCACCATTGTCGGTCAACTGATTCTCTCATTAATCATGGATCATTTCGGCGTTTTTGGCCTGACAAAGTATCCCATCAGCGGGATCAGAATTTTAGGATGTGTGGGGCTGCTGGTGAGTTTATATTTGATTCAGCACCGTTGAAAAGGAGCATTTGTGTCGTCAGAGCTGAGGCAGTGGACCTGACATGGCCGGGTGGACTTTTCAGCCCACCTGTTTCCATACTGCACAATATCAATCTGAGTCTTTATCCCGGCGAAATGGTTGGGTTGAGCGGTCCCAGCGGTGCAGGGAAATCCACATTGGGAGATCTCCTTCTGGGGTTGCTGCCGCCCAGCCGTGGCCGGGTCTACTGGGGAAAGCACCGGATTGATCGCAAAGAGAGCGGCCCGTACAACGCCCTTCGCCGGTATTACCAGAAGATATTCCAGGACCCTGCGGCATCGTTTCCACCGGGACAGACCACAGGTGCCTCCCTTCAGGAGGTGATCCGTTATCACGGGCTGGCGGACACCATTGATGAAAAGCTTGCTAAGGTTGCGCTGACGACGGATATGCTCAGACGGTATCCCTGTGAGCTTTCCGGAGGGGAGATGCAGCGCATGGCCTTGGCCCGGGTTATGCTGTTGAGTCCTTGCTTTATCGTTGCGGATGAACCCACCTCGCGCCTCGATCTTTCCGTCCAGGCCCATATTATTCGATTGATTGCGGATTATTCCCGCTCCAGCGGATGTGCTGTTTTGCTGATTTCCCATGACCGGGCATTGATCGAGGCGGTGTGCAGCCGCTGCCTGAACCTGGCTAAAATATCCCCGAATTTATAGTCGGTCATAAACGCTATCCTCGGCATTGTCCCAGACCTTTTGAAACGAGGTTTCCGCCATCTTACCGGCGGCTTGAAGTAATTGTCGATCCTGATCTTTTTGACTGATAAAATCTATAAAATCCGCTACCTCTGCGACTTTGTCCGGCGGCAGCATCCTGATTTTTGTCAAAATGAGCCTTTCTTGCTCACTGGATGGAATTGTGTTGTGGTGCATGGCAGAGCCCCCCTTTTTTCTTAAAGTATTCCATATATTATAGGTGTAGACGTATTGAAAATCCATATTATTATTTGTCAGTGTTTAAAATTGCCTTGGTCATAGATGAGAAATACGCTATCAATTGAATGGGGATAATGTTCAGCTATTGATTTTTGAACAATAAATGGGTAAAGAGACATCCAGGTTTGTATTGATATATAGAATCGCATGCTTTGCAAATATCAGGTGATGTGATCAACGTCCTGGCATCGGGAGGAACATTTGTTTGAGAAACTGTTAAAAATGGCTTTTGAGGAAGATCTGGGTGCCCGGGGAGATGTCACCAGTGACGCCGTCTTTGATGACCAGGAGGATGTCTATTGGCTGGTGGCAAAACAGGCAGGAATTCTCTGCGGTGTTGACTGTTTTGAAAAAGCATTTGCCTATATTGATGAAACCTGCTGTATTAAGTGGTTCTTTACCGATGGGGACAGCTTGAAATTTGGCGATGGGGTGGCCCGGATATCCGGGTCCATTCGAAGTATTTTACGGGCGGAGCGGGTGGCGTTGAATTTTATTTCCCATTTAAGTGGGATTGCCACAAGGACCCGGGAGTATGTGAATGCCTTGTCCGGAAAAACAAAGTTGCTGGACACCCGGAAAACCTTGCCCGGGTGGCGCAGCCTGCAAAAATATGCGGTGACCTGCGGTGGGGGAAAAAATCATCGCATGGGACTTCATGACATGGTGCTGATCAAGGATAATCACGTTGATGGGGTGGGGGGAATTGCCCCGGCGGTTCGGAAGGTCCGTCAAAAATGGGGGGATCAATTCAAGGTGGAGGTGGAGAGTCGCACCCTTGAAGAGGTGAATGAAGCCTTGGCGGCAGGTGTTGATGTAATCATGCTGGACAATATGGACATTCCCACCATGACCCGGGCGGTGGCATTGATCGATGGCCGGGCCGAAACAGAGGCGTCGGGGAATATGGATATTGCACGTATGGGGCCGGTATCCCGCACCGGTGTGGACTATATTTCCGTTGGGGCGTTGACCCATTCGGTAAAAGTGTTTGATTTTTCAATTAAAAAGCTTTAGCTTGATAATTGACCAACATATTCAGCCGGTGAAGAGATCGGTGGGAAACCGTGAGGATACGAAAGAAAAAAATGGATGATGATGCAGTAAAAATAAAACAGCGATGGGGAAGCCGACTGGTCATTCCCGCTCATCATTATGAGCTGGATGAGATTGTTGAACTGGCTGATTTTCTGGGAGATTCATATAAATTGGCCGTGGATTGTTCCCGGACCCGGGCGGAGTATATTGTGTTTGGCGGCGTGAGTTTCATGGCCGAGGGGGCCGCGCTTCTGGCCGGTTCCGACCAGAAGGTGCTTATCCCCGATCCCCAGGCCGGATGTCCCATGGCCCAGATGATTACGGCTCCCCGGGCCCAGGCCGTGTATGACCATCTCGCCTCCTGCTGCGGTCGTCAGGTCATCCCGGTTGTTTACATGAATTCCCATGTGGATATGAAGGCCTTTTGCGGTGCCCATGACGGCACCGTGTGTACCAGCTCCAATGCTTCAAAGATCGTTAGACGGTTTCTGGATAGTGGAAAGTCGGTGTTTTTCTCCCCGGATTACAATCTGGGCATTAATACGGCCAATGACCTGGGGATTCCCCGGCATGAAGTGGTAACGGTGCGCAGGGACGGCACCCTTGAGGGAGATGACCCGTCATCGGCAAAACTCTTTCTGTGGGACGGCTACTGCCATGTTCATAAAACCTTTACCCTGGCGGACATTGACCGGTTGCGCTCCCAGCACCCGGATATCCGGATCATTGTCCATCCCGAGTGTGATGAGGCGGTGGTTACAGCATCGGATGAGGCCGGTTCCACGGCCATGATCTATAACACCATTAAAAATGCGGCCCCCGGCACCACATGGGCGGTGGGCACGGAGTATCGTTTTGTGGCACGCATGGCAGATACCTTCACCGATAAAACCGTCATCCCTTTGAAAGCTTCCATCTGCCATGACATGAGCCGGATTACCCTGGAAAAACTCACCGCGTCCCTCAGGTCCATTGAGGCCTTTACCCGGGGAGAAGGATCTTTGATTCATCCGGTCACCGTTCCTGAATCATTGAAAAAAGATGCCAGAACGGCATTGCAGCGAATGATCGATATTGTTGAGGAAGTCTGATGGAACATGTGTATGATGTCGTTGTGGTGGGGACAGGGATTGCCGGGCTTTCGGCTGCCATCATGCTCAAGGAGCATGGGCGTGACGTGGTGGTGATGAGCAAGGTGGACGAGGCCGGGGATACGGCAACCAACCTTGCCCAGGGGGGAATCATCGCCTGGCATGAAACCGATACCTCCAGGTTGCTGGAGGAAGATATTTTCCGGGCTGGGTGCGGGTATAACAAGCGGTCCGCCGTGCATCTCATTGCAGAAAAAGGGCCTGAACTGGTATTTGATTTCCTCATTGACAAGGTGGGGATTGCCTTTTCAAAAACAGAAGAGGGACGTCTGGATTACACGGAAGAGGCGGCCCACTCCCAGCGGCGTATTCTCCATTTTTCAGATCACACCGGAGAGGAGATTCAACGGGCCCTCATTGCCTATGCCAAAAAAATCGGTCTCACCATTTTGACGAACCATATGGCCATCGATCTCATCACCAACAACCATCACTCCAGGGATACCCAGGAACTTTACCGCCCCTGTGAGGTGATGGGGCTCTATGTTCTAAACGGCAAAGAAGACCGGGTGGAGACTTTTTTTGCCCATAAAACGGTTCTGGCCACTGGCGGAGTGGGGAATGTTTACCAGCACACCACCAACCCCATGTCTGCCACAGGAGACGGGCTCAGCATGGCCTATCGGGCCGGGGCCGACATTATCAATGCTGAATTCATGCAGTTTCATCCCACCTCCCTGTTTCATCGGGATATTAAACGGTTTCTCATCTCCGAATCCCTCCGGGGGGAGGGGGCCCAGCTGGTGGATCACCAGGGCCGGCACTTCATGGAGAGCTATTCGGACATGGGGGATCTTGCGCCCAGGGATGTGGTGGCCCGGGCCATCTATGAGGAGATGGGACATGCCGGTAAAGAGTACATGCATCTGGACATTGCCTCACACTACAAAGGCGAAATTCCTATTCCTGAGCGGTTCTCCAAGATTTATCACACCTGTCTGAAAGGGGGCATCGATATCACAAAGGAGCCCATTCCCGTGGTACCGGCTGCCCACTATTTTTGCGGCGGTATCAAGGTGGATCGTTTCGGCAGATCCACCCTTCCTCATCTTTACGCCATCGGTGAAACCAGCTGTACCGGCGTGCATGGGGCCAATCGTCTGGCATCCACCTCTCTTCTGGAGGGGTTGCAGTGGGCAAAGCAGGCGGCGGATCACATTCATCGAAGTTTTGTTGAAATCAATACAAAACGATTTGCTGAGATTCCGGACTGGCAGGCCCCCTGCCAGGTGGAGGATTTTGACCCGCTCCTTTTCCACCAGGACTGGAAGGTGATTCAGCTGACCATGTGGAATTATGCCGGGATTGTAAGGAGTCGCCGGGGGCTGGAGCGGGCCCGGTCGGATTTAAATTATCACGCCCATCGCATCATCAAATTCTACCGGTCGGCGCGGTTGAACCGTCAGATCATAGAGTTGAGAAACGGCGTGGAAACTGCCTTTATTATTGTTAAGGCGGCCATGCGAAACAAACAGTCCATTGGCTGTCATTATGTTTCCGGATGACGCTTTGAACTTATTGGGCTTGTACATATGAAGGATGCTTTCAGAGATTTTTATATGATCATCCCCCAGGTTTTTAGTGGATAGCAGCGTACATAATTTTCTCTTCGGTCGCATCCTCTGCCGTCATCTCTTCAACAATTCGGCCCCTCCTCGCCACCAGGATTCTGTCCGATATGGTAAGGATTTCCGGTAAATAAGACGAAATGACTATGACCGCACATCCTTCTGCAGCCAAAGTGCGTATAGCCGCGTGGATCTGAGGAATTGCGCCGACATCCACGCCACGAGTCGGCTCATCAAAAATAACCACAGAAGGATCCTGGACCAATGACTTTGCCACCACCACTTTTTGTTGATTGCCGCCGGAATATTCAATAATCTTAAGGCTGCGCGTTAGAGCTGCTATTGACAGTCTCTTAACCCAGTGATCGCTTATGCGCTTACGTTCTTTATTAGAATATAGTAGACTACTTCCCTTGGCCGAAGCAAGAGAACCAAGGTATATGTTATCATCCGCAGTCATTGTTTCAAAAAAGCCATCTTGCTTACGGTCTTCTGTAATATAAACGATACCATCATTGATTGCCTGCCGCGGCACACGATATCTTATGGGTTTGCCTCTCAAATAAATCATTCCCCCCCGGATAAAGTTGCGTTTTCGCACGCCTCCAATAATATGAGCAACTTCCGTACGACCTGCTCCCACCAAACCGGCCATGCCTACGACTTCACCTGCATAAACCGAGAACGACATATTCTTTACAATAGAACCCATGGTAATATTTTCCACGGACAGCACTTTTTCCCCATAGTTGGCAGCTGACAAGGACTTTTTTTTACCAGAAGATTCGGGTGTCGTCTTCTTATGGTTTTCTAAATTTCTACCAACCATTAACCCTATGAGTTTATTGCGATCCATATCGGAAGCTTCGGTCGTCCGGACAAGCTTTCCATCCCTCAATACAGTAATCCGATCCGCTATTTTTATAGCCTCTTCAAGCGCATGGGAAATAAAGATAATACCGACGTTCTGCTCTCGCAGTCGCCTTAGCAAATGAAACAGATGCTGTATCTCTTCGGGAGTCAGGCTTGCCGTCGGTTCGTCGAAGATGATGACCTTCGCATCATACCTCACAGCACGTGCAATTTCCACCATCTGTCTTTTTGCAGTCCCCAATGTTTTAACCAACGCCAGAGGATCAACATTAAAATTAAGGGATTGTAGGGATTGTTGTGCACTGATATTGATTTTTCTGTAAATAGTAATCAGTTTTTCCATACCGAGCTCAAGATTCTGTGCAACCGTCATGGATGGAACCAGGCTGGTTTCCTGATAAACCATCACAACCCCATTCATCAGGGCCTCTTTCGGTTCGTTAAAACTGACCTTTTTCCCATCTAACAGGTACTGACCGGAAGTCAATTTTATTGCACCGGCTATGGCCTTGGAAAGTGTCGATTTCCCTGCACCGTTTTCACCCACAAGCGCATGGATTTCTCCGGCACGCAGGTTGAAGTCAATACCATCAATTGCATGAATCCCACTGTAAACCTTACTGCCATTAACGATTTCAAGAATTGGGTTAGGAGAGAACGTCTTTTTTGATCGGCTATTCATCATTGCTTTCCCCCATATCAACTTTTTTCCCCTTGTAGTGACTTAACTCAACGAGTTTGCTGTGACCTTTGGAAGCAACAATCACACTATCATTGATGCACCGGACAGACGTGACGCCATGAACGTTGCTTCCAACCCGGCTATGGAAACTTTCTATAAACTCTCCATTTTCTTTTAATCTTACTAATAGACCATAGGACCGTGGAGGCGCCCAAGGCTTTTGTATTCCTAATGTTTTAATACGACCTATCTGGACTGGCTCTAAATAATTAATCTGAGGGTCAAGCGTTGGGCCGATCCAAAGCTCGGATGGTACTTTTTCCATCATTTTTTTACAAAATTTTCTTTCCCGTAAGACAAATTCCGTCAATTGAGTCCGCAGTGCAAAAAAGGTCAGCCAGTAGTCGTCTGATGTCCCCTTGACTATGCGAGCCGGGTAACCGGGTAAATTTTGAGCAATTAAACGACGGCTGCCGTTTTCTGGTGAAATTGCACTCAATTTATGAGCCCAAGCTTCCGTTACCCACACTTCACTTTCATCGTGTGACATGACAACACCATAAGGCCAGACGAGGTTGTCGATAACAACATCTGCTTTATTCAGGGAGGAGTTCCATGCTATCAGCCGTCCACTCCCTTTCTGGTTCGCCATCAAGTCATGGCGCCATCGTTCTGGCGTGTTCTTGCGAGATCCGTCTGTGATGTATACGGTTCCATCCGCCGCGGTGGTTAGTGACAGTGGACATCCCAATTTTACACCGTCAACAGATTCCAGACTATTGTCTAAAACGTGGCCGTTTTTATTTAAAATGCAAATTCCTCGTCCATGAACGCAAGCCAGCAAGAATCCTTCTTTTGACCACCCCAGACCACCTACATTTGCATCAAAACTTGCAAGCACACTCCTTTTTGAAAAATCATGGCCAGTAAATCTCAGTATCTCTTTGCCACTCGAAACATAAAATGTGCCGTCGAAACTCGAAAGAAAATCATCTGGATTTTTTACGTCGGCACCCAGAACAGATGCCTGATCCAAGCGATTATTTGGCGACAATGCTCCGTCAAGTACCGGTATGGCATCTATTCTTTTATTCCGAGATAGTATCGCATCTTTTAAATCTATAAATAAACTCATCCCTGCTCCCCAATTTCACTATGTCTTTCAAACGAAGCATTTGAATTAAATTAGCCGACCTTCCTCCAGGTCTTCCTCCAGTAGGAGTCCCACCCATTCCATTTCTGATCAGCATCTGGAAGGCGCACACGACCAATCCGATTGTTCTCAAGGCCCCCAATATAGAGATACCCCTTGTGTTCTCTCATTGATGTAGTATTGGGATGTGAAAGAGCCCCCGGATCCCAAAGAGATTCTTTGACCGTTCCCTGGTCATCGAACTTAACAAGGCATCCATAGTTTATCCCCGGGCATAACCACTCGTCAGGTGGAATTTGCTTGACCATACGTGTCCGGAATCCTGGGTCACTCATACATAAATCATAGACGGGCGACCGGATACCCACAAAGGCTACCCAATATTGCCCGTCTGAGGAGCGATTAATATTGTCGGGATAGCCTGGAAGATTATCTATCAACACTTCACAGGTTCCAGCCTTTTTCGTACCTATCCAATAACGATAAATTTTACAGAACCACGTACTTGCCCAATAAATCGATTGTCCATCGTGTGCCAGACATATCCCATTGGGAAAACTCAGATTTTTCAGTACGGTTCTGGTCTTTCCAGTGGCGGGATCATGACAGATAATGCGTCCGTTTCCGCGACCCTCGAAGCCATCCAAAGCCCAGTCCACCAAGTCGTAACGAGTCGTCGCTTCGCTGAAGTATATTTTACCGTCCAGTGCTATATCCAAATCATCTGCCAAATAAAGGCGCGAATCATCCTTAAGGCGGTACCAGGTTCGATTTGTCTCATCTGTGACTTTAAATATCTTTCTGTCTGGACGGACCCCATATAAACCCATTCCCGCCACACAAACGATAAGATTCTCATCTTTATCCATGGCCATTCCCAAAGGCCTACCACCTATTCGGGCAAATTCTTCACGTTTTTTGTAATCAGGCGCAAGGAACCGTATTATGTTGCCTAAACGGTCCCCGGTATAAATATTATCGTTACGATCAAATATTACATCTTCCGGCCCTTCGATTTGATTTAAACCAATGGCTTCAGCATTGAGCAGGCGATCATTCGCGGCAAAAGGACTATTGCTATTGCAATCAATTGAGGGTGCTTCTTTAAAATCAACCCAACTGGGAGTAACATAGATTTTCTGTAAGAACTTTCCTTTATTCTTATTCCACTTGACATCAAACCCTACGGCAAGCAAAAGAATTAATCCAACGGCAGTGGTATTCAGATTGCCGGATACGCCAAGATTTACAAGACCGCTAATTATGAGAAAGACAATAACCGCACCCATAAGCGATCGGGCTATGGTGCCCTGGCCGCCTGCCAAACTGATACCTCCTAACACAGCGCCGGCTAAAGCATTAATCTCCCAACCGACTCCGGAACCCGTACCTGCACAATTTTGTCTTGCTGCATAGAGCATTCCGGCCAATGCCGCTAATACCCCTGAAATGACATATGCTGAAAAAATAATTCTCTTGACATTGATACCTGAATGCCGAGCGGCCTTACGACTTGAACCGACTGCCATAAGGTTTACACCCGGGCGAAGCCGTGTTAGATAAAGATGGAAAGCTATTCCGACAACAATGAGGCAGGCCATGTTGCTTGGTATACCAAGGAGAGTGCTGTCACCAAAAAAATCCCATAAGTCGCTCCAATTGCTCGCGTTGGCCAGTTCATTAGTGAACGTCGATGTCATTTTTATATAAACGGCCCGACCAATAATGAGAGTAACGATTGTTGTCAAAAACGGTCTTGTCATCGCATAGGCAATCAGAGCGCCGTTAAACGCTCCGATAAGTGCACCCATCAACAGCACGCCACACACCATTACTATAAAAGGCAAGCCTAACACCACGTGCAGATACAACGCTAAAAAATTGGCCAGTGCAAAGATCGCCCCTACCGATAGGTCTATACCGCCTGACAAAATGGTGATAGCCATAGCCATAGTTACGATGCCGTATTCTGCAAAGCCGTGCATCAACATTTTTTGTTGAACCCAGGAGGCATTACTTGGTATCAATAAAGCATATGAAATAAGCACCACCCACATCAACATAAAAGGAATGATCGGTTCCATCCATCGCTTTTCAAGCAATTCACTCAACATTAGTTGTGGTGTATAGCGGTACCAGAAGCGTAATATCTTGGAGAACCCATCCTGCAAGCTGAAAAATTTCATTAAGTCTCACCTGTTTTCAATTTTCAATTATTGATTACTTTAAAACAGTTTCCAAAATCTTCCTCGCTCCTTACCCAGTAATTAGTGCTATAGTAAGCATAATGGTTCGTTCCAGGTTTATCGTTGCTCTGTAACAATGTCAAAACTGCGTTTACGATGGCTTCACCCTGAATATCAGCTCTATAGGAGAGGTTTCTATAAAAGAGACCCTGTTTGATTAACTCACAGTCGGTGGGTTGGCCATCACTGGCAACCCACAACTTCGCATTCGACCCTTTATTTACGATTGCCTGGCCGGCACCCGCACTCATCGGTCCCCAAACACCCAAAATTGCGGCAATATTGGGATACTGCTGAAGTATGGTGGTCGTGTATTCATTGGCTTTGTTGGCATCCCAATTACAAGGTTGAGAGGAGACTACCTTTATGCTTTTATCTTTTTCAAATTCTTCCCTGGCAGCCTTAACCATGTCAAGGGAATAGGCCGCTGTCGCTTCTCCCTCAATGATCGCAACCTCACCGGAGGTCTTTCCCCCGCCAATCTCTTTTATGATATCCTGTGCGAGCAGGCGACCTATTTTGGGGACATCAACTCCTACATAAGCATCGCTCAACTGATTTGATGCCATATTAACCTGAACGACATATATTCCTGCTTTCATGGCCTTTTTAATCGCCCTGGTAAGAAGGGAGACATTAGGATTTTGTATGACGAGAACATCCACACCTTGATTGATAAGAGCATTAATCGCTTCCAATTGTACATCCGATTTGAAATTCGCATCCCGGACGATAAGATTTATCCCGTAATCATCAAAATGTTGCTTCATGATGGCACCCCATTCCCTTTCGAGTACGCCGAGCCAAACCGGTACCCACGCCACTGTCTTTCCTTTAACATCGTTGTAAAATTTTTGATTGAGTTCCTCACGTGAGTCTTTACCGGAAACAGGGTTAGTCCAAATCGAGCATAAAACCATTACCATTAAAAAAACCAAACTTTTTGAAAAAATTTTCTGACCAAATACACGATTAATTTTAGCCATTTTTAATTCCCCTTTTTTTGTTATTATTATTTTCAAAAGAGACTGAAAAAAACCAAACTTTTTGAAAAAATTTTCTGACCAAATACACGATTAATTTTAGCCATTTTTAATTCCCCTTTTTTTGTTATTATTATTTTCAAAAGAGACTGTAAAAATTGACAAAGACAAGGAATTAGTCTCCTTGCTTTGCCGTTTCATCATCCCGTGGATGCAGGATACTATCAATGATTAACGCCATCAGTAAAACGATACCCATAAGAATATTTTGTGTCTGAGAGTCGATATCCATTATTGTCATTGCATTTCTTATTACACCAACTAATAAAGTGCCTGCGATGACCCCCATCACTCCTCCGCGCCCACCTATTAAGCTGACACCCCCAAGGACAACCACAAGAATCACGTCATAAATGAGGGTCCCCTCAGCAATCTGAAGATGCATAAGGCCGGTTGATGCCACCATTAAAATAGCCGCGATATATCCAATGCCAAGGGATAGTGCATATTCCAGCATAGTCAAAGGACGTACCGCTATACCCGTTAGTCGCGCCGCATCAGCGTTGTCCCCATGCGCGTAAATGTAACGTCCCCATACCGTTTTCGAAAGAAATAGATGTAGTAATAATGCACTGCCGCTAAAAATGAGCACAGGCACTGGGAGACCATTGGCTATATTCCCTCCGAAACGTAGCAATTCCTTGTGTTCAGGGGACAAAAATACCACATAGGCCGGTACATACGTGCTGCGCATGACCCCAAGCGTAAACAGGCCTGAAGCAAGGGTCGAAAACAGGGCCGGGATTTCCACAAAGGAAATCAAAAAGCCATTCAGTACCCCTATCCCTGTTGCAATTACAAAGCCTGCCAATAGAGACCAAACAACAGAATAGCCCGCGTTAATCATGATGATGGATCCAGCGGCACAAACGCTTGCTATTGCAATTTGTGAAAGATCAATGCCTTTACCGATAACGACAACAGCCATACCTATGCCAAAGATCCCAAGAATTGAAATGCTTCTCAGCATTGCGAAAAGATTACCGGTACTGAAAAAGCCTTTCAGGGTTACACTTAAAATCAAAGCAATGATAAATGTAGCTCCCAGAACTATACCCGTCTGGCTTGGACGATATCCTTCAATAATTTTCATTTTTTCCCCTCATTAACTTTATCCATGCTTTTTTTCGGAAAGTTTTTTTCATGACTGCATAATCCGCTTATTATTTTTAAGTGGCTCTATATGAAACTCAGCTTGAAATTGGCTTTTGCAAGCCCATCGGTGGATTTCAAGCTTGCAAGACGTTATTGAGTGGAAATTTTTGTCGATTCCAGCTGAACGAAGCCCAATCGTTTTTCAGCTGAGTTTGCTTAAAAAGTTCTTAATTTTTAAAATAGAGAGTTCTTAGATTCTTATTTCTGATTTTCGTGTTGTTTTGGCAAGAGAATCAGAAAACCTTTTTGGTTCTGGCTTGTCCAGGTTAGGATCTAAATATGACTATAGCAAATCAAGTGCCAAGCATCTAAATATAATTTTAAAAATAGATGGATGAAAGTTAATCAATTGACATTATAGAATAAAACTTGTTCAGTGTTCGTCCCTGTGAGACGAACATGTTATTTGTCATACTCTATCTGCTATTTTTCGGCAAAACGTATTGTAGTCTTTTCGTACGCTTTGTAGTGTTATGGGACAGTACAATTTTAGTGTAGAGTAGAGCACTGGGCATTTTATGCAATCGACCACGTCTTTTAACAAAGTGGCCATAAGCAATACTCAGTTAAGTGATAATCTTTTCATGTTAGGGCTTCGGAGGCAAATAATCATGCCAATATGGTGGAGGATTTATGACAGGGATATTGAAGAGTTGATGCATGAACGAGGCGTAAACACGGATTGCCTGAAAAGATAACAAGTGACAAGAGTGGCTCTAACAAAGCATCTTTAAAGGAATACAATGCTGACAAGAATACAAATATTGAAATTCGGCGGGTAAAGTATGGAAACTCGCGGATAAGTTTAAAGCGATCACTTGATCCCATTTTTCGTTCGGAGTGTCTTCTATGAGGGCATTAAATCCAGGGCCGTGCTTTTCGATGCTGAATAGTCCATGACCTATCGCCTATGCCCTATATTGTTATTCCACGGTAAAAAAGGACTCCTCGAATTCTTCCGGCTTCCGTGTATACCGGCGGCTTAAAATGGGCATGATGGTGCTGTCGTAAATCTCAAATAGATTGTCATTCAACGGGAGACCGGCATCCTGTAAGGCCTTGACGATGGCCTTTTCAGATGGCGGACAGCTCTTTACGGCATACATCTCCTGGATATCCGGATTATCCTTGTTCGCCTCGTAAATGCATTTCCCCAGCAGAACAGTCTTTTTTTTGCCGGGTGTGGGCTTTAAATCCTTTCCCGTGAGCACTTCCACATCGTCGAAGGGTTCTCCCTTGAACGTGGAAACAATATTTGTCATGATGGGGCTGGTAAATCCCGTGCAGTAGGTGCATATGGTGGCGCCCGGGTTTCGCCAGGAAATTCCGGAAACACCGTATTTGGCCAGGTAGGCCGGCAGTTCCCCGTCGTTGGCGTAATCGTATTCAATTGAATGTGGAGAAGACACTTTGTCCAGGGATTCACCCACGATTTCGATATCTGAAAAATCAACGGGTCGGTTGCGTCTCTTTGCGATATGAACCAGATGGGGCACTGCATCGGGCTCAAACCCCAGGACTTTGGCACCGGCCATATCTGCTGAAAGGGGATCGCATGAGGCGATGAGCAGGTTGGTCCGCCTGGCCCGTCCGTCATATCCAGGCCCCAATTCAAGGCTGTAGATGCCGTCAATTATGGTAAATAGGGGCGGCAGGGGCTCTACGATTTTCGATACCCAGTAATTCAAGTCTTTTACCGGATCCGTGTTATGGCATTTTTTTCGTGAGGGGATGTCAATGGTACCTTTGAGATTTTTAAGGGCCAGGCTGACCGTGGTCTGACCGTGGGTTTTCAATGCGGGGATGTCCACAACAAGGTCGGTGTTTAATATGTCCACGTTATAGTTCAACGCCATATCCTCGCCCAGGTCGACTGTTTTAAAGGGCCGTTTAAAAACATTGATGATTTTGATCCCGTATTTCTTTTTGAGTACATTATACCCTAAAGTTTCAAAGGCATGTTCCTGGAGTCCTTTCACCTTGGGTTTATTGATCACGGTGCCTTCCCCAACGGTGATGTCATCAATTCCGTTGTCCTTTAACAGGATGATCATATCTTCAACTACACGGCTTGTTGTAATGGAACCGTACTTGGGAATAGGGTAATGTTTGTTCCAGAACACGATATTGGGCTTGATAAATACTTTGGTGCCGGCTTTAAAAACCGCTGATCCCTCCGCCATTTCGACTGCTTTTTTCACTGAGCTGACGGGTTTTTCATACTTAACGACTGATACAACCGATTTTTTCATAATAGATCTTCTCCTTGCATAACGATATTTTGTACCAATACGTTTGATCTTTGCCGAACAGATAGCTCAATGCCCAGAAAGGTACGTCAAATTTTCGGAGAAATAGAGCTTTTTCAACATTGTTCGGCAATGCCATGTGATAATGCATCACAAATGAAGGCCTAATTGTGTAAGAAACCCCGTCAATGATGATCCGCCGTGTCGGTATGTTCAATTTTTTTGAAACCCGGATCTCTTTAACCATAAATGAAGGCTTACCTTTTGTCCGGCATGGAGACCAACTCAACTCCTCCCAAATCCGTTATAACCAGAAAAAATTTATTTCTGCAAAAGGCTCTATGGTATTTATTTATGGTATATGGGAACAGGATACAATGCACAGCAATAACCATTTATGAATAGTTAGACTTAACTATGTGCGGTATGCGTGGAATATCATCACACAAACGTATCCTATTTAAAGATAACAATTGACAAGAGTGGCTCCAATAAAGCATCTTTAAAGGAATACAATGCTGACAAGAATATAAATATTGAAATTCGGCAGGTAACGTACTTGAATAATTGATATCCGGAAGTTATTTTCCGGTCCAGCCTCCGTCAACAGACAAAGCCGCTCCAGTGATTCCATTTGCATTTTCACTACATAGACAAACGACTAAATTTGCTATATTCAAGATATCGATGAACTTTTTATTGGGTTGAACTTTTAAGAAAAACGCTTCGGCAACCACTTCTTCCGGCATATTTTTCTCCTCGGCCTTCTTTGTTATTAAAATTTTTATCAAATCCTTTTTTTATGAATAATCTTTTAAATATCGCTTTGGCGCGATGTTTGTTCATCTCGTGGATTTAAAATGGAGTCGATAAAAAGAGCTATCAATAGAATAATTCCCTTAGCTATATTTTGCTCGGTGTAAGAAACATTTAATATTGTCATACCATTGAGCAAAGTGCCAATTAGCACCGTACCTGACAGAACATTGCTGATACCTCCGGTGCCCCCGCTTAAACCAATACCGCCGATAGCCACTACAAGGATGACATCATAAAGGAGTGATGAACCCGGCCGAGTGTGCACCTCACCGATAATACCCGCAAGGGCAAGCCCTGCCATAAAGGCAATACAAGCAGAAACGACCATCATAATCACTGTCATTGGACGAACAGCAATGCCGGCTATTCGTGCCGCTGCAAGGGTATCACCTATTGCATAGGAAAAACGTCCAAACTTGGTATACCGTAACAAAAGAAAGGCTATAAAGGCCAAAATCGCAAACAAAAAAACAGGTGACGGCACGCCGAGGAATGTGCTTCCGCCAATCGTTTGTATTATCTCTGCGTTTTTCGGAACGTAGTTGGAATCAGATTCAATAAATGCTATTCTGCCGAACCCGATTATGACAGACATCATTGCCAAAGTGGTAAATATTGGCGGTATCTCTACATAGGCGATCAACACTCCGTTTATGATGCCGATCAATATGGCCAACCCAAAGCCTAAACCAATGGCAATCGGCAAAGACATGCCGTTTGTAGCAAGATGGAGCGTAAAAGCCGCGCAAACCAACATAGCATTTTCCACCGTCAAATCAATGCTTCCGCCAATTACAACGATTCCCATGCCTAAACTCAAAATCCCGAGTATCGCAACATTTTGCATAAGTGAAAGTAAATTTTCAACTTTCAAAAAGCCTGGCAAAGCAATTGAAAATATAAGAATCAATACAACCTCAATACCGAATACGACCTCTCGTTGGCCGATTTGAACTTTACGCTTACCCTTAAAAGAACTTGTTTGAACTGTATCTTCAGTGGTATTTGATTTTGAGACCTGGGCCATTTATTTACTCCCTGCATTGCTTGATGCTTTTCGATCAAGCATTTATCCATACTGTTAATAATATAGTTTATATTGCATTATCACACTTCGAATCTTCAGTGAACCGCCGCATACATTATTTTTTCCTCTGTAGCTTCGTTAGGCGAAAATTCTTCCACAATACGGCCGCATCGTGAGACTAAAATCCGGTCTGACAGATTTAGTATTTCCGGAAGGTAGGAGGAGATAATCACAACTGCAATGCCATCATCTGCAAGACGTTGTATAATTTGATGGATTTCCGCGATAGCACCGACATCCACACCGCGGGTAGGTTCATCAAAAATAATAATCTTGGGCCGCTTCACCAATGCGCCACCTACCACCACTTTCTGCTGATTTCCACCGGACAGTTCTAAGACCCTTGCTTTGCTGTCTGTTGAACGAATATTCAAACGATTCCTCCAATAGTCAGCTAATTTACGTATTTTACCGGCTCTGACTATTTGTGTTTCTCCAGAAAAATCAGCCGCAAGATGATGGATATACAGGTTATTGGCAACGGTCATGGTTTCAAAAAAGCCTTCCTGCTTTCTGTCCTCAGTAACGTAGACAATCCCATCGCGCACCGCAGGTCTGGGCACCCGATATCTAACATATCGGCCATCAAGGACCACTTGTCCGCCATGAAAAGCACGCCGCTTTTCTATGCCGGCAATTACTTTCATGGTTTCGGTCCGTCCAGAGCCAACAAGTCCGAAAATACCGGTGATCTGACCTTCGTAAATCGAAAACGAGTTGTTATGAACCCGTGATCCCATTGACAGGCCTTGAACACTCAGGATTTTATGTCCAAAACCACGTACACTACCATTTTTACGGCTATAAAGCTCATTAGAGAGCGATCTTCCGACCATATCGCTGACCAGTCTATCGCGGTTAAAGTTTGATGTCATGTCCGAGGCTACGATTCTACCGTCACGCATAACGGTAATTCGATCTGTTATGTTTAGTGCTTCTTCTAATGCATGAGAAATAAAAATTATTGAGGTACCAAACTTTTTCAATCTTTTTACAAGCGCAAAGAAATGATATTTTTCTTCAGGTGTAAGTGTTGCTGTAGGCTCATCAAAGATAATCACACGCGCTTTAAGCCTGACTGCGCGGGCGATTTCTACTATTTGCATTTGTGCGGATCCCAAGCTTCCAACCTTGGACCAAGGGTCGACGTCGAAGTTCAGGGACTGGAGAAACTGCTGCGCTTCAATGTAAAGAGGGCGCAGGCGGTTAAAGAATTTTTCCTCTCCCAGATAAAGGTTTTGGGCCACAGTCATCGACGGGACAAGACTGGTTTCTTGAAAAACCATTGCCACGCCGTTTTGTAAAGCTTCACTGGGTGTGCTAAAAACGACCGGCTTCGCATCCAAACGAAGGACGCCTTCTGTCAACTGCGTAACGCCGGCCATAACCTTTGTGAGCGTTGATTTCCCGGCTCCGTTTTCGCCCACAAGACCGTGTATTTCACCTTCAATCAGGTTAAAATCAACATTTTGAATGGCCGGAACGCCACCATACTTTTTGGTTCCTTTGGTAACTTCAATAATAGACGTCATGGGTTACACTCCAGGGCAGAATGGTTAAGAGAAACGATGGCGTGACCACCTTTACTGGCAATTATTAGTTTGCCTTTTGTATCAATGCATGAAGTGATACCGTGACGATTCCCATCCCCGCGGCTATGGAAACTTTTCACCGGCTGGAAATTTTCATTGAGCTGGACAAGAAGTCCATAAGAACGTGTCGGAGCCCATGGTTTTAATATGCCCAATTGTTTAACTTCCCCACCTAATAGCGGTTCTTTAAAATCAGTGCCGGTAGAAAGAGATGGTGCAAGCCAGTATTGTTCTTCAACTTCCTGAATCATATCGTTGCAAATTTTTTTGTTCCTTATCATGAATTCAATTATGGCCCGGCGTGGTGCGAAAATACAAAGCCATGCGCCATTGAACCCTGAAGCAGGAATAATTCTGGCAGGATATCCGGGAAGATGATCCAGTAATACCTGAAAACGGCCGTCCTGCTGCAAGGTAATTATCCTATGACGCCAGCTCTCACTAACAATTATCTGCCCTTCTTTAGTTAACATAATACCATATGGATAGGCAAGTTTGGATGCATGCAGTTTAGCTTTTCCACTCTTTAAGTCAACTTGCCAGACAGAACCGCAACTCTTTTGCGTCATAAGATCAAGCCGCCAATTATCCGGCGAATTTTTACTTGATCCAACACAGAGCAACATCGTCTTTTCATCCGGGCATATAATGGCTGTCGGACATTTGATTGACTTACCGTTCACAGACGAAATAATCAAACCGTCGAAACGACCGCCATTGAAATGTATAGAGCCGTCATCAAGACCGACCGCCAATCCGCCGTTTGGTATGGCGGCAAGACAGGATACCGTCGATTCAAAAGTAAAAACCACCTTGCTCGAGCCGGTAGCATCATTAAGAATATGAATATCTGCTCCAGTAGAAAAGTACGTACCGTCATGTGCCGCAACAAGATTGTCTGGTGACTGAAGCTCGAGTATCGCTGATGCTTTGTCTAATGCAGTATTGGGTTTTAGAGCACCGTCCAATGAAGGAACAGATACGGTCGAGCCTCGAAATTTTTGCCATGCAATGGACAAATTTTGAAACATTTTCATTTTGAAGCAATCCTCCAGTATGCATTCTGGCTTGTCCAATTCGGGTCCATTCCTTTCAGACGATAACGGCCTATGCGGTTGTTGCTGATTCCCCCGAGATAAAGATAACCTTTGTGTTCCCTCATTGAGGTGATTTGAGGATGGGATTTTCCGCCTATATCCCAGATACTTTCAATAATATTTCCTTCCAGGTCGAATCGTATAACGCAGCCTGAATTGACATTTGGAAATATCCATTCATCCGCCGGGACCAATCTGGCCATTTTTTTACGGAAGCCTGGTTTACGCTGTGTCAAATCAAAAACCGGGGACCGCATTCCGGCAAGAGCACACCAAAATGTTCCATCGGAAGCGCGATTTACATTGTCCGGATAGCCGGGTAAATCTTCGATAATTGTTTCAACACGGCCTTTTTTCAGTCCGTCAAACCAAAAGCGTTTGATACGGCATGTCCATGTCTCCGCAAATATCAATGATTCTTCATCTTCAGTTACGCATATCCCATTCGGAAAAATCAAGCCCTTTAAAACAGTATCCGTGGATTTTGTTTTTGGATCATAACAAAGTAACCGGCCATTGGGGCGGGACTCTATTGCATCTACAACCCATTCGTGAGCTGAAAATCGAACGGTCGCATCGCTGAAAAATATCCTACCATCCTGAGCGATATCCAGATCATCCGCCATTCGTATTCTGGAGTCGTCAATCACCGAGTTCCAACTGCGGTCGGTCTGATCGGAGAGCTTAATCACCTCCCGGTCCTGGGTAATTTTATATAAACCCATCCCTGCGACACAAACATGCAAAGCATCGTCGCGGTCCATTGCCAAACCAAGCGGAAAGCCACCTGTCTGTGCAAAAATTTCAGACCGTTTGTAATCAGGCGGGAAAAATCTATGTATATGACCTAACCGGCTACCTGTATATAGATTGTCATTACTGTCGAGGATAACATCCTCCGGGCTCTCCAGTTCACCCAATCCGATAACTTCGACATCTTTCAAACGATTGTTTACAGCATAAGGAGACGATGACTCGGCATCCGTAGGAGGACAAGCCGGAAGGCTTAGATATGTTGGTGAGACATAAATGCGCGATAGCAGCTTGTCGCGATTTTTCAACCACCGTATATCAATCCCGACTGCCAGCAAAAGAATTAATCCCATTGCAAGCTGATCCGCTCCGCTTGGCATACTCAGCCTAATTAAACTGTTGATGACGATCAGCACGATAAACGTACCAAGCAAGGCTTTGGCAATCGAGCCACGGCCTCCGCCCAGACTAATGCCACCGAGCACCGCTGCAGTAAGAGCCGTCATCTCAAGACCCCAACCAGTAAAGGTACCGGTACTGTTTAACCGCGCGGCATAGAAAACCCCGGCCAGACCAACAAGCATGCCGGATATCACATAAGTAATGCATACAACTCTTCGTACCGGAATACCGGTATTGTAGGCAGATCTTCTGGAACCTCCAATGGCAAAGATGCGCCAGCCCAAGCGCATGCGGGTGATCACCAGGTGAAAAAATATTGCCACCCCTATTGCTACTATAAACGATATCGGCATGCCGAATAGACGGCCATCCCATAAATACTCCCACGCTGCTGAGTCGGTCATTGATGCTGATATGGTTCTCGCATATTCCAGCACCAATTCATCTACAACGGCTCGCACCACGATCATCGTGGCTAATGTGGTTAAAAATGCGCGTAATCTCAGATAGCCTACGAAAAAGCCATTAATCAGCCCTACAGCCCCGCTAACTAACAGGACCGTGGGTATTGCCAAATATGGAGACCATTCTAATTTATTAACAAGTGCAAGACAAATGAAATTACTCAGTGCAAATGTCGATCCAACGCTCAGATCAATGCCACCCCCTAACATTACGATTGTCATACCAAGCGTCACAAGGGATATTTCGGCAAATTGTTGTGAAAGGTTTAAAAATGTCTGAAGGCTGAAAAAACCTGGTATTAGAGATCCAAATACTCCAATGGTAATTATTAGGAATAAGACCGGTATTGCGTTGTCGATCCATTCTTTTGAAAGTACTTCACCGACTAAATGATCGGGGAAAAAGCGATAACGCCAACGCGCATATTTATCCGAAATACCCATTCCCAATTCCTCCACATTTTTCTTTTACGTATAAATTCACAACCACTCCTATTTTCATTTTTTTGAAGCTTAAAGTTAAAAACAGACATTAAGTATGCCCGGCGGGGGAGGATGATAACCGGGCACTTAGCCGCTTTATAAATCAATAGGGTGCGGCTTTGATCTGTTCCATCGTCCAGCACGCACAGGGATTGTCTTTGACATTGTCCAAAGTGAGTTCTTTCAAAGGAGTATAAAGCGCGAACGGCGTAGCATCAGCCTTTGGTTTCGTTTGGAGAAGCATCTTAATAGTGTCGACCAAGTCACGGCATTGACCTGGGACGTCATAACTTACGTATCCGCTGAATGCGCCACTCATTATATTTTCGCAACCTGGAGTGCGGCCTCCGCCATTGGTAATGAGCAGTACTTCACCCGTTTTACCGGCCTCCTTGATTGCAGCTGCAGATCCACTGTCGGGTACTTCCCACATTCCCAGAACTGCAGAAAGATCTGGATGCTGTTTCAAAACTGTTGCAGTAATGGCATGAGCCTTGCTGGCATCCCAGTCAGCAGACTGGTCGGAAACTACCTTGATCTCCGGATGCTTTGCAAAGACATCTTTCATCGCTTGCAGTTCTTGTGCGTTATTTGGATTCGTCGGTGTTCCCTCAACGATTGAGACCTTACCGCTCTTGCCAGATCCTTTGCCGCATAGCTTCACGGCCATTTCTGCCTGGCGGCGGCCTATTTCATACCAATCCGCTCCGACGTAAGCATGCGAATTCGCTGTCGATTTCAAGTTGATTTGCACCACATAAATTCCTACTTTCATTGCCTTTTTTATCAGGCGTGCATAAACCTGCATATCAAGATTATGTATAACAATAATATCAGGTTTTTCAGAAATTAGCTGTGTAATAGCCTGTGCTCCGGTATCGGGGTTCCAATTGGGATCACGAACTGAAAAATCAAAACCATAAGTCTCTCCGGCCTTTTTCATCGCTGCCGCCCATGCTTGTGGGAGATCGAAACTCATTGAAACAGGAACAAAAACTACTTTCTTGCCTTTCAACGACTTTGCATAGGTTAGACGCTGACCATCATCAAACTCGTCTGCGGATACTGACATTGCAATCATGATCACGCTTAATAAGCAGACTACCATTACCTTAAAAATAGCCTTGTTCATTTCTGTTCTCCTTTTGGTTGGTTAAATTAAGCTTCGTTTTCATTTCTGTATATGCGCTTTGCCTCATTTTGTGAGTCCTAAAATTTATATAAATAATTTCGTGCGGTTCTTCGACATCTGAAAAATCAGCTCTTTGGAGTAATAGGGGGCGGGAAAGTGCAAGAATTTTTCAGCCGAGTTTGCTTAAGAGACTCTTATTGTTAAATTAGAGAGGCCTCAGGATTTAATATATCTATAGCAAATTAAGTGCCAAGTACCTAAATATAATTCCAACAGTAAATGAATCAAAGTTAATCAATTGACATTGTAGAACAATTTTTGTTCAGTGTTTGTCTCTGTGGGGCAAACATGTTATTTGCCATGTCCTATCTGTTATTTTTCGGCAAACAACTTTGTAGTATTTTCGTACACGTTGTAGTGTTATGGGACAGTACGATTTTAGTGTAGAACACTGGCATTTTATGCAATCAACCACGTCTTTTACCGTTCAAAAATTGTCTATGCTGATTTAGCAAGCTCACGTTCTTTGCATAGTTTCGCAAGCAAGTGCAAGGATGGCATTGAGGAAAATGAAATCCCCGTCTGATTTTGCAATTCTTGTGTTATTGTTTTTTTCATGTCATCCGGGGTTATCGTTTTATTTCGTATTCTGCTTGCAGAAGTCATTACCCCTTGAGTAAGACCGCATGGATTGATAAAGTCAAAATGGGAAAGATCTGGGTTGCAATTCAAGGCAAATCCATGAAAGGTAATACCGCTTTGAACAGCGATACCAATGGATGCAATTTTTTTATTCTTTACCCATACCCCTCTATATCCGTCTTTTTGACTGGCCGAGATATTAAAGTGGCTCAATGTTTTTATAATTGCGATTTCGATGGAATTTACCAGATCGCTGGGGCTCATATTAATTTTTCTCAAATCAAATATCAAATAGCCAACAAGTTGTCCCGGTCCATGATAGGTTGCCAGTCCACCTCTTTCAACATCATATATCGCAATCCCTTTAGCTCGCAATGCCTCTGGAGTTATATTAAGATCGTTTTGGGTAGAACTCCTTCCACGAGTTATCACTGTAGGATGTTCAAGCAATAAAAGAATTTCAGGCCACTGTTTCACTTTTTTTACTTTAACAATTGAATGCATCAAATTGAGGGCTTCTAAATAATTTAAAGAGGTAAAGTTTACCAGTTTTCCGGGAATATTCTTGGCAATCATATAAGTGCTCTCTGCTATTTATGACCCTGTTGATTTAATACGGATTGGTGAATTATGGACACAATATAATGCGTTTTAATCATCCAGAGCTGCACATGTTGTGTATTTTTTTTCAAAAATCGACTAAATCAACAGGCTCATTTATTAATTCCAAATTCTGACATCTTCCGATAAAGGGTACTGCGTGCAATGCATAGCTCTCTCGCTGTCTTTGAATAATTTCCATCACATTTCTTGATGGTTTCAATAATCATGTTTTTGTATTGAGCTTTAACTGTTCTTGTGTGGGCGACAGGTGTCGACGATAAGGCTGTTGTCCTGCGTGGCCGTACAAAAAGGTGGGTTTTTTCAATAATTTTACCTTTGCATAGCAACAGGGCTCGTTCAATAAGGTTTTCAAGCTCTCTTACATTCCCCGGGAAATCATAACCTTTAAGGTAGGTGAGCGCTTCCTTTTGGACAGATGGCTTTGATACACCGAGTTTTTTGCTTAAACGTGTTAATATGTGGTTGATCAACGGTTCAAGATCATCTAATCTTTCCCGAAGTGGCGGTACAAAAATTTCCATAACATTCAGCCGATAATACAAATCTTCCCGAAAATTTCCTTGCTCAACCTCATCAACCAAATCAGTGTTACTTGCAGCAATCACCCGAACATCAATGGGAATATTGCGGTTATCCCCAAGGCGCATAATCTCGTTCATTTGCAAAACACGCAATAATTTGCTCTGCAGTTGCAGCGGAAGACCGTTAATTTCATCAAGAAAAAGTGTGCCACCGTTGGCGAGCTCGAACTTACCAATCATTCCCTTGCTTCGTGCCCCTGTAAATGCCCCTCCTTTGTAACCAAATAATTCTGACTCAACTAAATCCCGCGGGATTGCAGCGCAAGATATAGCGACAAAAGGCCCATCATTCCTATAGCTGTGACAATGGATGGACTGAGCAAACAACTCTTTTCCTGTACCGCTTTCTCCCATAATGAGAACCCGTGAGTTTGTTTTTGAGGCTATCTTGGCCATTTCGATCTGGCTTCTGAAGGTATCATTATTTCCGATAAGGTCTGAAAATTCATACTTGGCATAATTTCCACCTATTTTTTTGGCGATGGACATCATCTTCTTAGGTTCTGTAATGGTTACAATACTTCCAAGGAATTTGAAACTATTACAGAGGATGGGATCAATCTGGCAAATGTATAACTTAAAGCCTTTGGGTAAGTTGAATGTGAGCTCCACAGATTCCAGTTCTTTTCCCTGCTCCATATTAATCAGAAATTCTTTATCCAGCTTAACCAAATCGTTAAATCGTTTTTTAACCGCTATCTCCTTATCCATGCCCAATAATTTCTCAGCAGCAGCATTTAAATGGGTAATGTTCAGTTGTTTATCCAGTGCTAAAATTCCATCAGAGACAGAATTGTAAATGGATGATAAGAGGTAGTTGAGCCTCTGGGTTTGTTCTACAAGACCCCGTTCTCGAAGTTTTCCTTGCACATCTTCGGCTGCAGCACATACTATGGCCAGGGCAAGTTTTGGTGATTCTGCGGACGACCCTGACAGCGTTATTGCACCGAGAATAGAACCATCATTGCCACGAATTGGTGCAGAAAAACAGGTCCAGTCATGGTGATTAATCTTGTAATGTTCTGGTCCATTAAGTTGAACAGGAGCACCCTCTTCAAGGCAGAGACTAATTGCATTGGTTCCGGCATGCTTAGACGACCTTAAACATCCCGGAAGATAGCTGTTGTTTTTAGCCATTTTTATAATATTCTCATCACCCAGAGCTTCAAGCACATAACCGTTTTTATCCGCAAGTGTGGTGATGAACCCACTTTCACGCACAGACATCTCAAGCATCTCCATAATAGGTTTGGAAAATTCTATAAGCTCACTGTTTTTTTCACAGAGTTTTGAGAATTCAGAACCTCTTAAAATTATGGGTTTGGGGGGGGTTAGGGGGTCAACTCCCAAGGCTATGCATTTTCTCCAGGATCGAAGTACCTCCGGCTTGATTGGAACGTTTGTATCTCGTTTGTACAAAATGATGTCTTCCCACGCCTGTAAGAGTTCTTTGGCGGAGTTGGCCGTTTTCAAATCTTTAGGTGATTCAATATTGGTATTTGTCATACTATTCCTTGGTATCGCCAATTGTTATCGTGTTCAGCTCCAAGATGTGCACAGAAATGGAAGTTTGAAAAATGTGGCTTGTTTGTTATAATTTTCAATAAATATAGTTGGTTATAGAAATTATTCAACGTTTGTGTTATCCATTAATCTGATGGTATCCCGGTAGAGTTGTTCTGCGCGATAAGAGCTGCGGACTAAGGGTGCACTTGCAACCCCACAGAACCCTATATTTTTAGCTTCTTCACTGTAATACTCAAATTCCTCCGGGGGTACATAACGTTTTACAGGAAAGTGTTTTTTTGATGGGGCCAAATACTGTCCCAAAGTCAAGATACGACATCCTGAATCAAAGAGGTCATTCAGGGTTTTGAGCACCTCTTTCCTGGATTCTCCAAGGCCAAGCATTAAACCGGACTTTGTAATAATGGATGTGTCAATCTGACACGTATTGTGGATTAAAGAGAGCGACCTGGAGTATTCTGCCTGGGGACGAACCTGGGGATATAATCGCTCCACCGTTTCAATGTTGTGATTTAAAACCTCTGGATGGGCATTCAAAACTGTTGTTAAACTGTTCCGATTCCCGGCAAGGTCAGATATAAGCAGTTCAACGAGAATATCCGGACGATCTTTTTTTATGGCCTTGACGCAGTCGCATATGTGGTGAGCGCCTCCATCGCTGAGATCGTCACGGGTCACCATGGTAAGTACACAGTATTTTATCGCCATTGCATTAATAGCAGCCGCAATTTTGTTTGGCTCATCACGGTCCGGTTTCATCACGGTTGTTTTGTCGACGGCACAAAAAGTGCAATTCCTCGTGCATGAAGGGCCCAGGAGCATAAAAGTGGCGGTCCCTTTATGAAAACATTCCATTTGATTTGGGCATTGTGCTTCCACGCATACTGTACATAGGGATTTCTCTTTAATTTGATTTATTAATTTAAAGTCTGGGGCAATTGATTCTACCTTTACCCTTAACCAATCCGGTTTTTTATCTGTTATCAACGCGTATTCCTCCAAGGGTGAGTCTCAATATTCCACTGCAAATGCAATGCAATATATTGCAAAAATATGTAAAAGTTCTCAATAAATCCGGGTGATATTGAAAATTTCCAACCTGGACAAGCCGGAAGCCCAAAAAGGTCTTCTGATATATTCGGCTTTGGTTTTTCCCCTTTAAGTGGAGAATCTCATCACGGAGAAGTTCAGTGGTCTCATGAAGCCAATTCAATGATTCCGGAAGCGTTAAAAACAACGGGAGTGCTCTTCAATGGGAATATCATCAATTTCGGGGACTTTAACAACCATCCAACGCTCCAAAATTTATAACGGACTGCATATGAAAACCAAGTGTAATCGTTAAAGCTTCTTTGTGCAAGGGTTAACAATTGACCCGGATTTATGCTGAACTTACCTATTTGTTTAGTTATGCAAAAAATGCACCACCTGTTTTCTGCAGTAACAACGTGTGATTTCATGCACATATATGGAGATTTAATTGCAGTACGCCAAAAATAAGTCCCATAATGGGACGGATGTATTATTGTGGGACATGATTTTTAAGTTAATAAAAAAGATAGTCATTCTGCACAGTACGGATGACCTGGTAAATAACATTGCAATATCAGAATGGTACAAGCGTCTCTTCGCATTTGTGTGGAGATGTAGAATGTTTTGGCATCAATAATGCAAAGCCCTTCATATAACATACATGGCAGAAAAACCTGCCACAACGAAAATTGAAACTCCAATCATTACAGCTCATTGGCCGGAGTTTCTTTTATATGAAAAGGTAGTCTTCAAGTCTACCTCAGCAGAGCCCCTCCCCCGACGGGCAATAGGAACCGGCCAATTGAGCCGTCTACGGTTCCGGGCCGGGCACATTGCCCGTCGGGGGGGGGCGGCATAATGCCATTTTCTATCTTCGTTGTGCCCGCCAGGGCATGGGGGTTTATATGAAAAGGCAGCCTCCAAGGCAACCTCAGCAGAGCCGCCCCCCCGATGGGCAATAGGAACCGGACAATTGAGCTGTCTACAGTTCCGGTCCGGGCCCATTGCCCGTCGGGGGGGGGGCGGCATAATGCCATTTTCTATCTTCGTTGTGTCCGCCAGGACATGCCCGTTATAAGAAAGTGTAGGCACACCTAACATTACTTTCATTATTCGTTGTGGGCAGACCCAGGTCCCCAATGAGGTCTGCCCGTGGCAGTTATAAAAAAGATATATGCAGCTTGAGAATAGACAGCCGGAGCGTTTGGGAAATCATCTTATAATCCGGGGCGCTGGTTGTCTGAAATCAAGGGAATTTTTTTCGTACTCAAATAATATGGAGAGATCTATGCCCCTAACAAAAGAAAAGTTCAAAACGTTTTATGAGACCATGCAGACCATTCGGATCTTCGAGGAGCGGATTGTTGATTTATATGCAAGAGGCCAAGTACCTGGCCTTGCACATTTGTATATAGGTGAAGAAGCTGTAGCCACCGGTGTATGTGCAGCGCTTAATCAAGATGACTACATCACCAGTACTCACCGTGGTCATGGCCATGTTATTGCCAAAGGAGCGGAATTAGATCCTATGATGGCTGAGCTCTTTGGCAAAAAGACCGGGTATTGTAAGGGCAAGGGCGGTTCAATGCATATAGCCGATATGGACAAAGGAATTTTAGGAGCAAACGGCATAGCCGGAGCTGGATTGCCCATTGCAATTGGAGCTGGATGGTCAGCAAAATGGCGTAAAACAACCCAGGTTGCCGCCTGCTTTTTTGGTGATGATTCTTCATCAAATGGTACCTTTCATGAGAGTTTAAATCTGGCATCCCTCCATAAACTTCCGGTCCTTTTTATTTGTGAGAATAACGGATATGGCATTTCGGTCTCCCAGGCAAAATGTACTCCAATAAAAGATATTGCTTCCCGTGCGGTGGCTTACGACATGCCGGGATTCGTCATTGATGGCAATAATGTCGTTGAAGTATATGAGGCAGCACAAAAGGCAGTTAAGCGGGCAAGGGCAGGTGAAGGTCCTACTCTAATCGAGTGCAAAACTTACCGGTGGCGTGGGCACCATGAGGGAGATCCCAACCAGGGTGCACGATATCGGACAAAGGAAGAAATTGCTGAATGGAAAGAAAAGTGTCCCATCCGCCAGTTTGAAATGAAATTGCTCAAGGAAAAAATAGCGAGCAAGAAGCAACTGGATGATATTGTCAAAAAAATCGAAAAGGCAATTGATGATGCTGTGAAATTTGCCAAGGAAAGCGATTATCCGACTATTAACGAAATGTACGAAGACATTCTTGTTTAAATAAGAGAGGTTCAAATGAGAGAAATTACATATTGCGATGCTTTGAACGAAGCGCTCAGAGAGTGTATGACAGAGGATGAAAGAGTGGTGGTCTTGGGAGAAGATATCGGCAGTTATGGCGGAATCTTTCAGGTAACGAAGGGGTTGCAGGATGAGTTTGGTGCAGACCGTATTGTTGATGTACCCATCGCCGAAGCTGGATTCATAGGTGCCTGCGTAGGTGCTGCACTGACTGGAATGAGGCCGGTTGCCGAAATTATGTTTATCGATTTTACAACCGTGTGTATGGATATGATCGTCAATCAGATGGCGAAGATGCATTATATGTTTGGCGGAAAAGGTCGTGTTCCCATGGTCCTTCGCACAAATATTGGTGCGGGTAGAGGGACTGCCGCCCAGCACTCCCAAAGTTTTCATTCCATTTTTGCCCACATCCCAGGTCTTGTGGTTGTAGCGCCTTCAACACCTTATGATGCCAAGGGATTACTTACTGAAGCAATAAAGAATGATAACCCGGTGATCTTTGTTGAACATAAACGATTGTATATGACCAAGGGGGAAGTGCCGGAAGAGAGCTACAGAATTCCTTTTGGCAAGGCTGATATAAAAAGAGCTGGTGAAGATATTACCATCGTAGCTACCCACGCCATGGTTGGTGCGGCTCTGGAGGCAGCAGAAACCGTTGCAAAAGATGGTATCAGCATTGAAGTGATTGATCCACGTACCTTGGCTCCTCTTGATAAGGATACTATTCTTGCGTCAATAAGAAAAACGGGTCGCTTGATTGTGGTTGATGAAGATAACAAAACCTGTGGGTTTGCGGGAGAAATCGCCGCAATTGCAGCGGAAGAAGCTATTGAATACCTTAAGGCACCAGTTATCAGAAATACATCTCCCGATGTCCCTGTACCTTTTTCACCCCCGCTTGAAAAGGCCTTTATATTTGGAAAAGATAGAATTATAGAGTCTATCCGGGCCGTTACTGCATACGCTTAAGACAAAGGAGAATACCGTGGTAACTGAAGTTATAATCCCAATGCTCGGCGTAACCGTAGAAAACGGCAAGGTAGTCGAGTGGCTCAAATCAGAAGGTGAGTCAGTGGAGAAAGGTGAAGCCATATTCGTGGTTGAGGCTGACAAGGTGACTACAGAAGTCGAATCACCCGCTTCCGGAATACTCGCCAAAATTATGTTACCTCCAGGAGAAGAGGTTCCGGTGCTTTCAGTGATCGGAATCATTATAGAGCCTGGCGAAGAAGTGCCTGCCAAGTATATGCAGGAAGATGTTCCGCTTGCAGATACCGCTGCAGCTGCGGGAGATCTGTCTGAACCCCAAACAACACAGGGAAACAATGATGCTGAATTATTTGGATGGTCACAGGAATCCGCAATCATCAAGGCCGTTCCGGCGGCACGAAAGCTTGCAAAGGACAAGGGCGTGGATCTACGTCAAGTACCGCCAACCGGTCCTAATGGCATTATAACACACCGGGATGTTGCTGCCGCAGAGAGTCGTTTCCAGATGAACCATACCGCAAAGGTCTCTACTCTTGCTCGACGAAAGGCGGAGGCTGAAGGAGTATCACTGGAAGGCCTCCAGGGCTCTGGAGTCCGAGGCAGAAGGATGTGCGTGGACGTGGAAGGTCTTACTGCAATTGCTGCAACAGCACCTTCTGTTCAGCAATCAGCAGCAGATGTTGATTCCAACTTTGGATCAGTTATTAAAATGGACAGCATGCGCCAAGCTATCGCCAGACGGCTGTCAAGCAGTGCCTTTACGGCCCCGCATGTTGCGTTTTACACTGACATCCATATGGATCCGCTGCTGAGCTATCGCAAAGAGATTTTACCATATTTTGAGCAGACATATAAATTGCGCCCTTCTATCAATGATTTTCTGATAAAGGCGGTGGCTTTGACAATCAGAGAATTCCCCATGTTGAACGCCATGTTGCAGGGAAGTGAGATACATATAAAACTTCGTGTGAATATCGGACTTGCTGTGTCGGTTTCTAATGGCTTGGTTGTACCGGCAATAACCGATGCTGATCAACATGGTTTGTCCCAGATAGCCCTGCAGCGAAGTGATCTCACCAAAAGGGCTCTGGCGGGTCAATTGACCATGGAGGAGATGGAGCGGGGAACCTTTACGATTTCGAGTCTGGCCCAATCTGATGTAATATTTTTCACTTCCATTCTAAATCCTCCCCAGAGCGGCATCCTGTCAGTTGGTAAAACCAGAGAGGAACTTGCCCTGGTTGACGGAGACGTTGTGACTAAACAGGTATCGACCATGGGATTGACAGTGGATCATAGAATCATTGATGGCGCAATGGCCGCAAAATTTGTGGAAACCCTTAAAGCAAAACTGGAAACACCTGCTTTTACCTTTATGCACAGTTGAGATCTTTTTAAAACCAGAATAGTCTTTGATTATCACGGATTAATGTGGGAGTTGATTGAGCTTGATGCTTAACCACTGAGAATTATGTTCGATAGTCACATCTCAAGCACATTAATCCACAAAAACCCTATTCTTTTTGAAGGAGTAGATAATGGCGACTGAAGTTGTCATACCCATGTTAGGTGTGACTGTTGAGAATGGTAAAGTTGTTGAGTGGCTCAAGAGAGAAGGCGATATTGTTGAAAAAGGGGAAAGTATATTTGTTGTTGAGGCGGACAAGGTGACCACAGAGGTAGAATCACCCGCTTCCGGAATACTTGCCAAAATTTTGCTGCCACCTGGAGAAGAGGTGCCGGTACTCTCTGTGATCGGAATCATTACCACCGAAGGGGAAAACGTTCCTGAAAAGTATTTGCAGTGGAATCAAAGTGGATTTGCACCACAAACGGCAACTGACGACAGTGTGGCATCTATTGCGCATACAACAAGATCTACTGACGCTGCGGATTATGATTTAGCAGTAATTGGTGGTGGCCCTGGTGGATATGTTGCTGCTATTTGCGGTGCTCGGAACGGACTGAAAACGGTCTTGATTGAAAAGGATGCCCTCGGTGGAACCTGTCTTAACAGAGGATGTATTCCAACCAAAAGCCTGATAAACGACACAATGCTTTTTAGCTCAGTAAAAAACGCCTCGTTTCTGAGTGGAATTAAAAGTGTTCAACTGGGTGTAAGCGAAATGTTTGAGCGCAAGAGGAGTGTAGTTAAAACACTCGTATCCGGCGTTAACAGACTGGTTAAAAGCAATGACGTCGAGTTATTCAAGGGAGAAGGCACGTTAGAGGCAGCAGGCCTTATTTCCGTTAAAAACAGCATGGGAGACCATCGCACCATATCAGCTCAAAATGTTATCCTGGCAAACGGGTCCAGGCCGGGTGTTCCACCCTTTATCAAGGTGGATGGCAAATTTATACAGACCACGGACGATATTTTGGATGACTCGGTATTTCCAGAATCCATTCTGATAATAGGTGGTGGTGTTATTGGCATTGAGATGGCGACAATTTTCAGTAATGCCGGTACAAAAGTAACCATAATTGAAATGTTTGAGGATATATTACTCACTGAAGACAAAGATATCCGTAAACAGATGGCCATGCAGCTCAAAAAGCGCAAAGTTCAATTGATGCTCAGTTGCGCAGTGAAAAAGGTTACAATAGATATTCCAAAGGTCAGGGTGGATTATCAAGTCAATGGAAAAGCCGTTATGGAAAGTTTAACTGTTGACAAGGTGCTCGTGGCAACCGGCAGAACCCCCGATTTCACGGGACTTGACGTGAATAAGCTCGGGATTGAGTGTGAAGGTCCATTTATTAAGGTTGACCCGAATCTTAGGACAAGCCTTCCCGGGGTTTATGCAATAGGAGACCTGGTGGGCGGTATGATGCTGGCCCACAAGGCTTCTGCTGAGGCAGAAGTTGCTGTTGAGAATATTCTCGGATCCTCAAAAAGTATTGATTCGCACTTGATTCCAAGATGTATCTGGGGCGCATTGGAAGTTGGTGCAGTTGGTTTGACCGAGGAGGAGGCAAGCAAAACAGGACGAAATATAAAAATTGGAAAGTTCCCTTTTGGTGCAAGTGGAGCTGCCCAGGCCAAAGGCCATATTTCTGGGCTGGCTAAAATTATTGGCGACGTCAATACGGGTGAAATCCTGGGAGTGCATATTATCGGTGAGCATGCTACTGATATGATTGCTGAAGCGGTAACGGTTATGAAAATGGAAGGTGCAGTGGAAGATCTTTACGAAGCGATTAAACCGCATCCGACTTTAAGCGAAATAGTTTTTGAGGCTGCATTGGATTGGAATAGTAGAGCCATTCATCTTCCCAGGGATAAAAGGAAGTAATCGGAGTGATTACCCTGTTGATTTAGTACAGATTGCTGAATAGCACATGGAATATGTATCTATTTTTTCAAAAATCAACGCGATCAACAGATTTATTGATTGAGATCGAATAAAGCATGGGATTTAGGGCAAATGATGATTCTTGAAGGAAAAAAGGCAGTTATTACTGGTGCAGGGGCAGGATTGGGCCGAAGTATGGCAATCGAACTCGCCAATGAAGGCGCCGATGTCGCTGTGTGGGATGTTAACCGTCATTTGGTGGAGGAAGTACAGCGAAGAGTTCAAGCCATAGGACGAAAATCATTGGCGTTGATTGCTGATGTCTCCGATGGAGATGCCGTCCGTTCCGCTTTCGGAGAGGTTATATCTTCCTGGGGACAAATCGATATCCTCATTAACAATGCCGGCATTTGTCTAAAGTCCACAATTGAAGACACTTCAGAAACCGAGTGGGACCGGGTTCTTGCAGTGAATCTAAAGGGAACGTTTCTGTGTAGTCGAGAAGTCATCCCGGTGATGAAAAAACAGCGCTCCGGCAAAATTATTAATTTGGGTTCCATAGCCGGCAAGGTGGGAGGGATAGTTAGCGGGGCGCATTATTCGGCATCCAAGGCAGGGGTTATGTGTTTTACAAAATCTTTAGCTCGGGAGATGGCCCCTTTTGGTGTTAATGTGAATGGCATTGCACCAGGAATAATTGAAACAGAAATGACCCGAGGACTTTCTGAAGGAAATTGGAACGATTATTTGACAGAGATTCCACTTGGACGTATCGGCAGCGCCGAAGAGGTTGCACGTGTGGTTGTGTTTTTAGCGTCTTGCGATTCAAACTATATAACTGGAGAAATTATCGATGTAAATGGTGGACAGTTTATGGATTAGGTTCTAAAACTGTTGCCGCTTACCCCATTTAAACAGACAAATTAGGGTTGATTTTATGAAAGCATTAAGAAAAACAGAGAATGGTCCTGGGAATGTCATGATAGCTGAAGTGCCAATCCCAACCCCGGGTCCAAAACAGGTTAGAGTTCGTGTGGCCTATGCGGGAATTTGTGGTACCGATCTGCATATTTTCCATGGTCTGTTCGAAAAGACAAGACCACCAGTGACGCTCGGTCACGAAGTGGCTGGAACGATAGATGCCGTCGGAGAAGGAGTCACGTGTTGGCAGGTGGGAGATCGGGTGGTGATAGAGAGCGAATCCTCTACTTGCGGGCAATGTGCATTGTGTGCCAGTGGATGGTCTAATCTGTGTACAGAACGGAAGGCCATAGGTTACAGCGTAGATGGTGGATTTGCAGAGGCCCTCGTTGTCAGGGAAAGCGCTCTCCATCGACTGCCGGATAACGTATCTTTAAACGAAGGTGCGCTGACTGAGCCATTGGCTGTTGCAGTGCATGCGGTTATTGAACGAAGTAGCATTGAACCTGGCTGTTGGGTGCTTGTTACGGGGCCTGGGCCAATTGGCCTTCTCGTCTTACAGGTCGCACGATCAGCAGGGGGACGAGTCATCATAACGGGTACGACAAAGGATACAGAGCGACTCCAATTGGCAAAGAATCTTGGTGCAGAGTCAGTATTGATGGTTGATGCAGAGAATATTCAGGAGCGGGTCACGCAAATTACCGGAGGAAAAGGAGTTGATATCGCCTTCGAGTGTTCCGGTATAGGTGCAGCAATAAACGATTGTATTTCCAACGTTCAAAGCGGTGGTGAAATTGTACAGGTTGGACTCTGTAGCCGATGCGTTCCGGTGGACACCGACCAATTAGCCCTGAGGGAGATACATTTAAAGGGCGCTTTTGCCCACACCAATGCAACCTGGGAAAAAGCCATTACTTTGATGACTGCCAAGAAGATTGATTTAAAGGCTTTAATATCGGGGGCGTTCTCGATACATGAGTGGGAGGAAGCATTTCGGTTATCAGAGTCAGGAGGTGGGGTCAAATATATTCTGTATCCGAATGAAACTAAATGATTTTGTTTTGAGATTAACAATAAATTAACCTTAATGGAGGAAAAGATGCTGTCAAAAATGATCTTGTCTCGAAAAAAAATATTTTTGCTGATAGGTATTTTGGCTCTTGTTATCGCGCAAACTGCGTTTTGTGCACCCATCAAAATTGCAATAGTTGAGACTTTGTCCGGCCCGCAGGCTTCCACCGGCTTGCTGTACCGATCTGCAACAAAGTACGGCGTCGACCTCATCAACGAGAAGGGCGGCTGGGGCGGTGAGGCCATCCAGGTTCTGGAGTATGACAACCAAGGCGGTGCTGTCGGTGCTTCAGAGAAGATTAAGGCCGCAATAGCCGACGGTGCTCAAATTATTATCCAGGGTTCTTCGTCAGCGATAGGCGGCCAGGTAACCGAAGATGTACGTAAATATAATTTAAGACATCCTGGGAAAGAGGTTCTCTATTTGAACACTGGTGCAGAAGCAATGGAATTGACAGGTGCAAAGGCACATTTTTATCAATTTCGTTTTTCGCCCAATGCAGAAATCAGAATAAATGCATTACTTTCAGCAATGGTTGAAAAAGGCGCTTTGGGTTCTCGCGTCTACTCAATAAATCAAAATTACTCCTGGGGGAGTGATATTGAGGCTGCCATCGTAAATAGAGCTTCAACCGGTAATTATCAAGTCATAGAAAAGACCTTGCATGATGTAAACAAGATTCAGGACTTTTCTCCCTATGTTGCTAAGATTAAGGCCGCAAATGTTGATTCAGTTATCACGGGGAATTGGTCCAATGATTTATTATTGTTGATGAAGTCTGCTCAATCTTCCGGTCTCAGCGTCCGATTCGGCACGTGTTTCCTTGACCAACCTGGGAATCTTGCGAATGCTGGTGAAACTGCACTGGGACACTTTATCGCCCACGCTTTCAATCTGAATGCTTTAGATAAAAAAGGTGAGCAATTTGCAGAGACTTATAAAGCGAAAACAGGACACTATCCCACCTATGTAGAACCCAATGCTATTAATGCCATGGGCATGCTTGGCGATGCACTGAAACGCGTGACCCCGGAAAATGGGAAGCTCAACATCAATAAGCTTGTTGTTGCCATGGAAAAGGCAAGATATTTAACTCCATTGGGGGAGATGCGTATGCGTTTGGAAGATCATCAAGCCCTTCTCCCAATGGTTGTCTCGATTGTTTCTAAAGATGTTAAGTATAAAACAGATGACACTGATATGGGCTTCAAGCCGATTAAGGTTATATCTGCCGAAGAAGCTGCTACTCCGGTTCAAGCCAGTTGTCACATTAAACGTCCTCAATAGTGTATATTGGCCGCCTTACCCCAAGGTTGGACGGTCAACAAATAGGAAACTTCATTGGTGGACAAGGAGTTGTTTTTATGGAGTTCTTTACGATATCACTGCTTAACGGAATAATTTATGGGTTGCTGCTTTTTATGGTTTCAGCAGGCCTGACACTGATATTTGGCATGATGGGGGTGTTGAATTTTGCCCATACATCATTTTATATGTTGGGGGCCTACTTTGCTTTTAGTTTGCAAAAAGTCATCGGGTTCTGGACAGCCGTTGCATTATCAACCCTTTTAGTCGGTATTATTGGGGTGTTGGTTGAGCGCTATTTTTTGCGACGCGTTCATAGTCATGGTCACGCACACGAATTACTGCTGACTTTCGGTATTTCCTATATTATTGCAGAATTAGTAAAGCTGTTTTTTGGAAATTATTCTGTAAATTATCGGATACCTGAGTCACTTAATTTTGCGGCCTTTCAAATTTTTGGAACCGACTATCCCGTTTATAGATTAATAATCGGCGGCATTTCGCTTGGCATGTTCACTCTTGTTTATCTGCTGTTAACCCAAACTCGAATTGGGATTGTGGTGCGAGCCGCTATTTATCGACCAAGTATGGTCGCGGCTCTTGGGCACAATGTTCCGCTGGTTTTTATGGGTGTCTTTGGTGTGGGAGCCGCCTTGGCAGGTCTTGCAGGGGCGGTGGCTGGCGCTTTTTATACAACCAATCCCAATATGGCTTTGGAATTGGGTGTAATCGTTTTTGTAATTGTCGTTGTGGGAGGACTTGGTTCCCTGGAAGGTGCAATGGTCGCGTCGATTATCATCGGCCTTGTTTCGTCATTTGCGGTTGGAATCGACCTTAGTCTGGTTGACTTTTTTGCGGTATTTGGTGCGGCAGAGTGGGCAAAAGGTATTGGGGGTATTTTATCTCTTAAAATTTCGAGTCTATCCGGCACAATTCCATTTGTTCTTATGTTGATAGTCTTGTTGGTGCGTCCTTCCGGTCTTATGGGGGAAAAAGAGTAAATTATGAAAAAAACAAATGTTGTGATGATTTTTGTTATCACACTGCTTTTTGCGTTGCCGGCGATTTTGTCTTTGTCACTGGTTAATGCAGTAAACCAGATGCTCATTGCCGCATTATTTGCCTGTGCTTTCAATTTGGTTTGCGGGCAAGGAGGGATGCTCTCTTTTGGTCACTCGGCTTATTTGGGAATTGGCTCTTTTGCAACGCTGCATGCAATGAGAGCTCTGGGTGGCGAAGGAGTTCTACCCACCCCGCTGTTACCAATTGCCGGAGGAGTAGTAAGCTTTCTGGTTGGCCTTATCGCTGGATGGTTTTCCACTAAGCGTACAGGGGTGTATTTCTCGATGATTACGCTTGCTCTTGCTGAGTTGTTGCATACTATGGCTCCACACTTGCGAAGTCTGTTTGGAGGTGAGGGGGGCGTGTCCGGTATGCGCATGCCATTTCTTGGCGTGTCGTTCGGAAGCGAAATACACGTCTATTACTTAACCCTTATCTGGGTGCTTATCTCTGTCGGATTTCTGTATTTTCTTACTTTAACGCCGTTTGGTCGTCTTGTCTTTGCGTTACGTGATAATTCCCATCGATTGAGATTTCTTGGATATAATGTCCACCACTTGGGAACCATGACCTTTGCATTGTCTGCAATGTTCGCCGGCATAGCCGGTGGTCTGCAGGCAGTCAGTATTGAAGCCAGTAATTACGTCGTTTTCGATATGCACCTTTCTGCCGAGGTCGTACTCAATACGTATATTGGTGGGACAAATTTTTTTCTGGGTCCTGCGTTAGGTGCGGCGCTAATGACATTTTTAGGGAATTATTTCTCGGATGTTACCCGTAATTGGTTGCTGTATAAGGGAATTATTTTCGTGGTTTTGATGATGTTTATGCCCACTGGCATCGTAGGACTATATCATGCACTGTCAACCGGCTTTCGGAAATATCCGTTACCTTTACTGTTGCCGGTCTTGATACTGTCATGCGTATCCGTATTGTTTTTAGCTGTGGGTGTCGTATTTACAGCCGAGATGATGCAACGATTACTCTCGCAAGACTATCAGATCCTTGCAAAAGCTGTGGGAGATGCCGCATGGCCAACGATCCCTCTGTTTCATTATGAGTGGAATCCCCAATCGAAAATTATGTGGATTTTACCCTTGGTTTCATTTTTTGGAGGGGGTGTTGGTACGGTGTGGGCACATAAAAAATGGCTCTACCTGAAAGAGGGTGAACCCAGTAATGTTCCAGGTACAAAACCATCTCGTGGGTTGGAGGATGTTGTCAGTGGGCAAGGTCTCGAAACCATTGAAAGGGGAGATATGATATGACGACTTCGGCACTCTCTTTGCGCGCGGTACACAAATCATTTTCCGGAGCGCATATTATATGTGGTGTTAACCTCGAATTATTGAAGGGAGAGCGGCACGCTGTTATTGGTCCGAATGGTGCTGGTAAATCAACCTTGTTTCATTTGATTTCCGGCCAGTTAAAGCCCGATCAAGGGCATATCAAACTGCAAGGACAATTTATTCAAGCTCTCTCTCCACAGAAAATAAATCGCTTGGGTTTAAGCCGTTCCTTTCAAATTACAAATATATTTAAGGGCCTTACTGTGTTTGAAAATGTCAGGCTTGCAGTTTCTCAGCGTGAAAATTTACATTTTACCATGTGGAAGTTGATTGACAAAATGGCCCATCTCCGAGAAGAGACAGAAAAATTTTTGGAGCAGGTGCGATTGGAAGCCAAGAGCGACACCTTGGCCGGAGAGTTGTCCTACTCAGAGCAACGAGCCCTTGAGATCAGTATGACACTGGCTTCAAACCCAAAGGTAATTCTGTTTGATGAGCCTATGGCGGGAATGTCTCATGAAGAAACTGACCACATGATTTCACTCATCCGGAAGGTTACAAAAGGGCGTTCTTTGTTGATAGTTGAACATGACATGGACGTAGTTTTTTCATTGTGTGACCGTATTAGTGTTCTCGTTTATGGAGAATTAATAGCCACCGGCACACCTGAAGAGATTCGAAATGACATCCGGGTGCAGGAAGCTTATTTAGGTGAAGAGATATGAGCATGGACAGAGAAGATCAGATACCGTTACTGGAGGTTAAGGCGTTGCATGCATGTTACGGAAAAAGTCATATTTTGCAAGGTGTTAGTTTCCGTGTTGCAAAAAATGAAATTGTTAGCCTGTTAGGGCGCAATGGATCTGGGCGATCAACTACTTTGAAAGCGTTAATGGGATTAGTACCTCCGCAATCTGGACAGATACTATTTAATGGTAATGACATAGCAAAAACTAAAACTTACAAAATATGTAGAGAGGGCCTCTGTTATGTTCCTGAAGAACGTGAAGTCTTTTCAAATCTGTCGGTGGAGAATAATTTGCGGATGGGGCAACAGTCTCCCAAAACAGGTGCACCTGAGTGGACCCATGAGCAGATGTTTGACTTCTTTCCACGTCTCAAGAAGCGTCGCAATACTTTAGCCGGCAACCTATCCGGTGGTGAACAGCAGATGCTCACAATGTGTCGATCTCTTTTAGGAAATCCAAGAATTTTATTAATTGATGAGCCGACTGAAGGCCTTGCTCCCAAAATCGTCACTGTTGTTGGAGAAGCAATTAAAGAGATTCACAGGCGTGGGGTTTCCATTGTCCTGGTCGAACAGAAACTAACAATTGCACTCAAGATTTCCAGTCATGTTTATGTAATGGGGCATGGGAAAATTGTATTTCAGGGTACTCCTGACGAATTGACCAACAATAAGCCATTAATAAAAGAATGGCTATCTGTTTGACGATGCGTTTCGTGCAAACATTCTCAATTTCTATGGAAGTTAACCAAGGTAAAAACATATAACGATGATGGGGTAAGGAGAGAGAAAATGAAAATGAACTGGCATCATGTAGCCATAGCTGTTGAGGATATGAAAGGGGCTAAAGCATTTTATCGAGATCTTCTCGGTTTTGAGATTGATTGGGAAAATGAGAACTATGCAAATGAACAATTTGCCAAGGTTGTAGATTTAAAAGATGCAAGCGCCCATGTGGTAATGCTGAAAGGGTATGGAACTCGGCTTGAATTGTTTCATTATCATTCTCCCCAAGGTAAGAAAATGCCGTCTAAGCGACAATGTGATTTTGGTCTAACACATTTTGCTCTTGTGGTAGAAGATATAAACAATATATATAATGTGTTGCTTTCCAATGGAGTGACTTTCAATTGTCCGCCTCAATCTACTCGTCCAGGAGCTTGCCTGACCTACATGAAGGATCCGGAAGGTAATGTGATTGAGTTGGTGGAATATAATTGAGGTACTCCATTGTTTTGGTATCAGTGCAGGTATAATGATCCGGGCATTTATGTGGTGAAGTCACCCTGAATATCCACCACAATGAGGTCTGTCTTTTCTGCTGCAATGGACATGCTTGTGTGAAATAAAATAAAAAAGCCTACAAAAAATAATGCTGCGATAATCAAACTGATGTGTTTCATGCTTAACTCTCCTTTTTTTTGTTTTTGAGGGCAAGCAGATGCTACATTTATTAAGTATTGCTGGGGCGAAGGTTTCTTATCTATGGCGCTTATCAAAAAGAACTCTTTTCAAAGGTTGTTCAGGCTTCGCAGGCTATCTATTCAATCGAACCAGTGCCCCAGCTTTTAATTTTGGAAAAATAGTAGCGTGGCGAAACCAAACGAAACATATTGGCTATTTTTTGAGCTTGCATGGCCTTTTCATGGCTTTCATTTTTCATTTTAGTCAAGTCATCATCAAAAATGTCAGCAAAGTATCTCACGGTCGCTTGTTTTCTCTCTTCTTCCGTATTGAATTGTTTTCGGATTTTGAACAATTCCCCCTCGTCCAACCAATATCCTGCACACTTAGGACAGTGGTCAACCTCTACCTCTCTTTTAACACTAAAGAAGTGTTTCATCATAACGATGTCTGTGCATTTGGGGCAAATGCGTTTGGGAGATTGATCGTAAACAGTTGGAGACTCAATTGAAAGAATATCCATAAGATTGTTATCCGTGAACTCATGCGGCTCATCCATTTTTTGTAATTCGAAACGGTCAAACCAAATGCCACCACAACCTTCTTTGCATACATCCAATTGAATTTTCTCGATTGATACTTTTGATAGTTTTGAATTGCATGTTGGACAGTTCACAGCATACTCCTTATTTGGGTTTGTAACGACCCGGTTTGTGTCTATTCGCAGACGTCAACTGTATTCAAGAATTTTAAATAATCCTCTCTGCATGGCGAAAATACTTCAATGGCCACGGAATCTTCCATTATTTCCGCTTTATGGCTTATATTTGATGCGATATTCCAGCTGTCTCCCGGATTTAATTCCTTTGAATCCTCTCCGATAAATAATCGTATTTTCCCGGATACCAAATAGCCGGTTTGTTCATGTTCATGCCGGTGTTCAGTGAGGTGAGAATTTTTTTCCAGGATAAATTCCGTCATTAACGTGTTTTTTCCATAACAGATCGTTTTTATCTTGATTCCGGGAATTACTTCTGTATAGCCGTTGTCTGTCTTTTTTCCAAACATAGAGTCCTCTTTTGTTTTAATATGTACCAAGGGCTTGGTCATAACATCGGCCGCTTATCATAACTTGGTGACCCCTTTCCAGAGTGGCAGAGGTTGTGACCAAGCCCTGTGATTTTTCGGGCCGACGTTGCGCGTCAATCCAGCTTATCCGAGTGAAGATATCAATGTTTTGTACGTCATGTATATAAAAATTTTTGAAAATGATCATTGACATAATATTTTATTCCATTATAGTTTCCCGTGAATTCTCAGGGCGGGGTGAAATTCCCCACCGGCGGTGATTTTGATATGATCAAACAAGCCCGCGAGCGCCTGCACTGTCTGTGCAGGGTCAGCAGATCCGGTGAGACTCCGGAGCCGACGGTTACAGTCCGGATGGGAGAGAAAAAAAGCTGCCTGCACTTCGGTGTGGGGCTGCGGCTGAACAGTTGCGTTTCTGCGGCTGTAAAGCAAAAAGAGCATTGATATTCGTTATTGATGTACCATCCCTCCATCATCTCCCCTGATATTATGGTTGTTTTTTGTTTATAATAAAAAGGGAGTATTCGTATGAATCACGTATCAATTTCAGAATTTGGAAGTCCGGTTGAAAGGGTTGACAGAGCCCTTGATGCCCTTGTATCCGGTAAAGGTGTCCTGCTGGTGGATGATGAGGATCGGGAAAATGAAGGGGATCTCATCTTCCCTGCCGAGTCCGTCACAGACGCACAGATGGCCATGCTCATCCGGGAGTGCAGCGGTATTGTCTGCCTCTGTCTGACCTCTGAAAAGGTTGAACAGCTGGGGTTGCCGCAGATGGTTGTCACCAACACCTCTGTTTATCAAACGGCGTTCACCGTCTCCATTGAAGCGGCCACCGGGGTGACAACCGGGGTCTCCGCAGCGGACCGGGTCACCACCATCCGATGCGCTGTGGCCCGGAATGCTTCGGCTGCCGATCTTCATAGTCCGGGGCATGTTTTTCCCTTGCAGGCCGCAAGGAACGGGGTGTTTGAACGAAGGGGGCACACCGAGGGAACGGTGGATCTCATGCGGCTGGCAGGGCTTTCTCCGGCAGGGGTACTTTGTGAACTGACCAACCCCGACGGCACCATGGCAAAGCTGCCCCAGATTATCTCCTTTGCCCATCTGCATGATTTTCCCGTGGTGAGCATCGAAGACCTTGTTGCCTATCGTTCCCGGGCCATGAAAAAGAGCGCTTGATCCTGGAACGGGTGATGCCATAAAGCGGTTGTAAGTTCGTACCGCACCTGTTTGCTCCAGGTGTCTGTAAATCAGATCACTTATGGCCGGCACGCAAGACAAGTTCGGCCGGTTTTGGAGGGTGCGAAGGTGTAATTCGGTCACTCAGTCGCTGGAAATAACAAACAGCTGCCCGTAATCCAGGGGGATGGTGAACAGATCCGTTGCCGGGTTCATTCTTAGGAGATGGCACACCACACTACGGATGACCCCGGCATGGGTCAGCACCAGTATTCGGTGACGTTTGTGGGGCGGCTGTTTGTTGATATTATTTGTGAAGAATGGATAGACCCGGTTAAACAGATCCTGGAAGCTTTCTCCGTCAGGGGGTCTGAAATGATACATTTTTTGTCCCCTTCTTTCAAATTCCAGGGGCATTGTTGCTTTAATCTCTTCAAAGGATTTGCCGTCCCAGGTACCCATATTGATTTCATTGAGCCGGGGGTCAACGTTAATCTGTCTGTCGGGACAGACCAGGGATGCCGTCTCTCGGCACCGTTGTAATGCACTGGAATAGATGAGGCCAAACGGGATGGCCCCACATGCATTGTGCCAGGTCCGGGCCTGGGTTCTGCCGGACTCATCCAATGGAACATCAGTGTGGCCGATGAAGCGTTTTTTTCCATCCCCGGCAATCCGACCATGGCGCATCAGGAATATTAAATCGGTTTCATCCGCGCATAGACGGGATAGATCTGCCTGAAATCGCTGGGACCCGGGACGGTATGAGTCAAGTATTTTCATGACGTTCATCCTTTGATTTTAGTGGGGTTTGGGCAGGAGAATCCGAGATCCGCCTGGGTTCCGGCTTGTCCGGATCGGGGAGTTCCGAGTTTGACATTGTCAATCTATTATAAATATTTCAGCACTTTTTCAAGAAGAATCCGCAATACCGGCATTAATAGAAGAATCTGTTTTTGCGTTGGTCTGTTATGAAGTACTAATTGCCTTGACAAAAAAGGGTGAGGGAACATAATCGATAGAATCCTGAACTGCACAAGCCGGAACCCAAAAATTTATCTAATTTTTTTGACAAAACAACACGAAAATCATAGATAAGAATCTAAATGAATTTTTCATCATGCAGAGGTGTTGTCCGACATGAAAAAGACCTTTCCCCCTGAAATCGGGGTTTCAAATCCAAGGCCCGATGCCCTGACCAAGGTCAGGGGAGCTGAAAAGTTCAGTGCGGACCTGCCCTGCCCAGGGGACCTGTGGGCCGGTGTGAAACGGGCCGGAATTCCCCATGCAAGGCTGATCTCCATAGACGCAGCCAAGGCCCTGGCCCTGGCCGGTGTGGTGGCGGTGCTGACCCACAAGGATATAAAGGGCTCCAACCGCCAGGGCGTGGTCCGCCAGGATCAGCCGGTTCTGGTGGATGATCGTATCCGCCATTGCGGGGATGCCGTGGCCCTGGTGGTGGCAAAAGATAAGACCGTGCTCCGACAGGCCCTGGATCTGGTGAGCTTTGAGGCTGAACCGTTGCCCGGCATTTTCACCGTTGAAGATGCCCTGGCCAAGGATGCTCCTAAAATACACCCGGACCATGAGGGCGGCAATATCCTGCTTTCCGGTACCCTGACCACGGGAGAGGGCATAGCCACTTTTAAGAATTGCCCCTGCCAGGTACAACTGACCTTGGAGGTGCCGGTGCAGGAGCATGTCTGCCTGGAAACCGAATGCGGCCGGGCCATGTGCCGCGACAATAAACTCACCGTGACGGCTTCCACCCAGACCCCGTTTCGGGATCGGCACGAGGTGGCAACGGCCCTGGGCCTGAATCCGGAAAATGTTCAGGTGGTTGCCCCTTTTCTGGGGGGGGGATTCGGGGGCAAGGACGGCATCACGGTCCAGTCCCTGCTGGGTCTGGCGGCATTGGCCTGTCCGGGCAGGGGAGTGAACATGATCTGGGACCGGGAGGAGAGCTTTATCGCCAGCCCCAAACGCCACCGGGCCCAGCTCTATTACCGACTGGGGGCCAGGGCAGACGGCAGTTTTCACGCACTGGAGGTGAGGGTGGATTTTGATACCGGTCCCTATGATCACCTGGGCGGAGTGGTTCTGGCACTGGCCTTGGAACACGCCGGCGGCCCCTATGCCATACCCCACACCCAGGTTGAAGGGAGGGCCGTCTATACCAACAATCCTGTGGCCGGGGCCTTCCGCGGCTTCGGCGTGCCCCAGGTGGCCTCAGCCATGGAGCAGGTGGTGGATCTTATGGCTGAAAAACTGGGGATTTCGCCATTGGAACTCCGGCTGAAAAATTGCTTGGACAAAGGCATGAAAACACCTGCGGGTACCACGCTTTCCAATTCCACGGGCATCCGGGCCTGCCTTGGGGCCATCAAGGGCCATGGGCTGTTTCAGGGGGCAAAAGAGTGGGTTTCAAGGGCACCTGCCCACACCCTCAGGGGCATGGGCATGGCCTGTGCCATGCACGGCATGGGGTACGGGCCTGTGGTGCCGGATGTGGCCCATGCCAAGCTGGAATTGACTTCTGAAGGCCGGTTCAAGATCTTTTGCGGTGTTTCGGACATGGGCCAGGGTAATACGGCCACCTTTCTGCACATCGCAGGGGATCTGCTCAGTCAGAATATGGACGACCTTTCCCTGATCCTGCCGGACACGGACCGGACATTGCCCTGCGGTTCTTCCTCAGCCAGTCGTACCACCTTTACCTTTGCCTATGCCCTGGCCGATGCAGCGGCCCAGCTTAAGGACCGGCTGTTCCATAAGGCCGCAGACAGCCTCATGCTCAATAATCTTGATGAGTTTACCCTGGTGCCCGGCAGCTTGCGGCATGTTGCCACGGGCAGAGACTTTCCCCTCTCCTTTGTGGCATCTCTTATGAATCCGTTGGAACGGACCGTGATCAGCCGGTACCGGGCACCGGTGGCAGCCGACCGCGTGACCCAGGACAAGGCCCTGCAGATGCACGGCATTCCCCACACTATTTTTTCTTATACGGTGCACCTGTCGTATCTTTCCATTGACACCCTCACCGGAGGTATACGGGTGGACCGGTATCTGGCGGTGACGGACTGCGGACAGCTTATCAATCCGGACCTCTACGAACAGCAGATGCACGGGGCCATTGCCCAGGGGCTGGGCTACGCCCTGTTTGAAGATTTTATCACGAACAGGGGCAAGACCCTGACCCGTGATCTGTCCACTTACATTATCCCCGGTGCCCAGGACATGCCGCCCATGGAGCTGATTTCGGTGTGCACCCAGGAGCAGAAAGGGCCCTTTGGTATGAAAGGGGTGGGGGAGGTGGGCATGGATGCACCCCTGGCCTGTATTGCCAATGCCGTGGCCCATGCCTGCGGCAAACGATCCGGCAAATGGCCCCTGACCCGGGAGCGGACGCTGGAGCTGATATCATCGGAAGAGTGTTGCCCGGGAGATTGTTTATGAAACTTGAATTTATTCTGAATGGAGGAGCGGTTGAGATTGAGGCCGCCCCGGACCGAAGAGTTATTGACCTGCTCAGAGAAGACCTGGGACTCACCGGCACCAAGGAAGGGTGCGGTACCGGCGAATGCGGGGCCTGCACCATCAGGGTGGACGGTGAAACACGCCTTGCCTGTTTGATGCTGGCCGCCCAGATCCAGGGCCGGGAACTGACAACCATAGAGGGATTGTCCACGGATCCCGCCCATCTTCATCCGGTTCAGGAGGCCTTTACCAGGGCCGGGGCTGTTCAGTGCGGATTCTGTACTCCCGGTATGGTCATGAGCCTGTCCACCTATCTTCAAACCCACCCGGAACCGGACGGGACAAAGATCCGGCAGGCCGTGTCAGGGAACCTGTGCCGGTGCACCGGGTACCAGAAGATCGTAGATGCAGGGCTTGATGCCGCAAAACAGATGCAATCCAGCGATCAGGAGGAGCCCCGTGGTTGATGTCTTATTTCCCAAGACCCTGGACCATGCCCTGGATTTGATGGCCAATGTCGAGAACCCGGCGGTTCTTGCTGGCGGCACAGATCTTCTGGTGCAGATCCGGTACCGGCGAAAATCTCCCTCCACCCTGGTCAGCCTGGATCGGGTGGAAGGCATGGGTGAGATCATGGAAACGGATCAGGAGATCATCATTCGAGCCGGTGCACGTTTATCCCACGTCATGGCCCATGGGGCAATCCAAACCCATGCCTCTGTTCTGGCCCAGGCCATACAGGTCTTAGGATCTCCCCAGATCCGGAACATGGGAACCGTGGGTGGCAACATCATGACCGCCTCCCCTGCCGGGGACAGTCTGCCCCCGCTTTATGTGCTGGGTGCCTGGGTTGATCTGGCAGGACCGGAAGGTTTACGGCGCCTGGCCCTGGCCGAGTTCATCACAGGGCCGGGACAGACCGCGCTTCTGCCCGGGGAGATCCTCTGGCAGGTGGGCTTTGCCAAGCCGGACACCGGAGCCTGCCACTGGTTTGAAAAGGTGGGCCAGCGCGCGGCATTGTCCATTTCCATGGTCAGCCTGGCAGCGCTCTTCTGCCTGGATGGGCAGGGGGCCTTTTCCCGAGTGGGCCTGGCCTGGGGCAGTGTGGGAAAAACCATTGTGACCAGTTCTGAGACAGAAGCTTTTCTTCTGGGTAAACGCCCGGAACCGGATGTGCTGGCAAGGGCTGCCGATCTGGCCAGGGCCGCGGTCTGTCCCATCTCAGATATCCGGGCCAGGGCTTCCTTTCGGCGTGATGTGGCAGGCCGCCTGCTGCTGCGCCTGGATCAGGCTGGCCAGGGGGGACAATGATGGCGGATGAGCAGCCGGGACGTCTGTGGACCCGCTCCTTTGGGGTGCTTCTGGCAATCACCTTTTTGGCTTATGCCAATATCTCGGTGTTTTTTGAGTTTTATGCCTATCTTGGGACCTGTCCCATTGATCCTACCTGGTACGGCACCCTGATCGGGATGTTTGCCGCGGTCTCCCTGGTGGCCCGTCCCTTGGTCAGTCCCTTTTTTCAGCCGGGTAATGCCCGGCGCTTTCTGGTCCTGGGAACGATCCTGGTGATTCTGGCCCTGGCCGGATACAGCCTGACGGACAGCCTTGCCGGACTTATGGGGGTGCGGATCTTTCATGGCCTTTCCTTTGTGGTCATGGGATCGGCCCTGACCGCCCTGATGATGGCCCATGTACCGCCCAAAGCCTCTGCCCGGTTTTTCGGAATCATCTCCATTGTGATCCTCATTCCCAATACCCTGGTGCCGCCCTTGCTGCCCTTTCTGACCCGGGTGGCCGGCGGATTGCCCGGGGTGTTGTTGGGGTTTTGCGCCCTAACTGCCCTGGTTTTTTTTATGCTGCCCCTGGTACCGGACCAGGATGCCAAGACCCGGATGGCGGACCAGACCCGGCCCCTGACCCGGGCGCAGATTCGCGAAAACCTCACCGATTCCAAGGTACTCTTGTTGCTGGTTGCCATGTTCTGCCTGTACTGCGGCCATGCCCTGGTTTTTTTCTTCCTGGACGGGTTCAGTAAAGACATGGGTATCACCAACGCAGGGCTTTTTCTGACCCTGTCCACCGCAGGAGAGATCGGGGTGCGCCTTGTGGGCGGAAAGGCCATGGACAGGGCGAGAAAGGAGCGGCTTTTGGCCGCCATCCTGGTCTTCCTGGCCCTGGGGTTTCTGTTACTGGGGGCCTTGCCCCATTTGCCCCAAAGTCTTCGTATCCCACTGTTTTTTGCCACGGGTGCCTGGGCAGGCCTGGGTTGGGGCGTTGCCATGCCCGTGTTCAACGGGCTGATGTTTGACATCTCCAAGCCCAGATACCGGAGTCTGAACACCAATCTTGGCATGCAGATGTTCCAGGCAGGCTTTTTTGTGGGGCCTTTCCTGGGCAGTGCCCTGGTGGGGGTGGCCGGATTCGGTCCGGTGTTTTATTTTAGCGCCCTGCTCAGTTGCGTTGGGGGGGCATTGATGCTGATGTTTAAAAGAAGGGGATGACCATGACAAACAAATCGTTGGAGATCGAATCGGGGCAGCCCTGGACCGTGGATCGGTTTAAGCCTGAGGATGCATCCGGGGTGACGGATCTGTTCCATTCGGTGTACGGGGACAAGTATCCGGTTGCCACTTTTTTGGATCCGGACCTGCTGGCCCGGGAAAATCGGGAGGGCCGGGTGATTTCCTCGGTGGCCCGGATCCCGTCCGGGGCGATTGTGGGACACAACGCCCTGTTCAATTCAGCCCCCAATCCCCGGATCTTTGAAAGCGGGTCCGGGGTGGTGCACAAGCATTACCGGGGCGGCCAGGGCATCTTCACCCAGATGGCAGCCCACGGAATAGAGATGGGAAAGCGGAATCCCCTGGTGGATATGATCTACGGGGAGCCGGTGTGCAACCACCCATTTACCCAGAAACTGTGCATCCGTCTGAACTTTTTCACCCGGGCCATGGAGGTAAGTCTCATGCCGGCCCAGGCCTATGCCAAGGAGAAAAGCGCCACAGGACGGGTCTCCACCCTGCTGGGATTTATCCACCTCAAGCCCAAACCCTGTACGGTCCATGTGCCCCAGGCTTACAAGGATCCGTTCATCCTCTGTTACGAGGAGCTGGAAGATACACGGACCTTTGAGATATCCCTGGGGGAACCGGAACCGGGACAGAGCCGAATCTCCGTCCAGACCTTTGAATTTGCCCAGGTCGCCCGGGTGGCAGTGCCGGAGCCGGGCCGGGATTTTGCCGAAAGGATGGGAAGTGAAGAAGAGCGCCTTGTCCGGGGCGGCATCCGGGTGATCCAGATCTGGCTGAACACGGCAGTTTCTCAGGTGGGCTGGGCAGCGGACATTCTTCGATCCCGGGGATACTTTTTTGGCGGGGTTTTGCCCTGTTGGTTTGGCACGGACGGTCTGCTCATGCAAAAGGTTTTGGACGAGCCTGATTGGGAGGGCACGGTCCTGGTGGGGGAGCGCAACGAGACGGTGGCCGCCCTGGTCCGGGAGGAATGGGCGCGCAGCCGGGGGTAAGGAGAAATTTCATGCACAAAGACCATCAGACTATTTCCGTCAAAATCTGGGCCGGCCTGGAGTGGGTTCCCCTGGCCCAGGCGGTTGTGGAGAAGAGCTGCCCGGTGTTCGGCCTGGACCGGGAACAGACGACCCGGCTGACCGTGGCAGTGGAGGAGATTGTGGCACATCTGGCCGAAACAACGGCAGGAACGGCCATCTGCCTTGACATGATCCCCGGGGGATGGCAGGTCACCGCCTCCCTTTCCTTTGCCGCAGACCCTTCGGACCTCTGGGCCATGAACCTCTATGCCAAACCTGATCTTTCCGGGGATCAGGACCTTGGATCCCTGGGGCTGGTCCTGGCCTTACCAGCGGCTGGTGCTCATGCGGCAAATCCGGCCCACCCAGGCCCTGGGCGAAGATTTGCCCGGCCGCTCCCTGCTCTCGACCCGGTTGAGGCCGGATCTGTCAGAGGCGGTCCTAAAACCCCTGGTGGGGGGAAAGGATATGGAAACCTGCCTGGCCGACCATGTCAAAACCCTGACGGCCGAAGGGTATACCCATATCTTTTTCCAGATTGATCTGGGTGCAGGGTGGCAGGCCCTCCTGGCCTCGGCGGCCCTGAAAACCGGTTTTCTGCCCAGGCTGGTGCTGCCCTGGGGTGGCAGGTCTGACCTTGTGGTGTTTCAACATGACACCCTTTGATATCCAGGGCCTTGCCCCTGCCCATGTCCTGGCCTTCTCCTCCTATTTGCCCAGCAAGCCGGATTCAGCCTTGATGCGCCTTTACGGGGTGGACCATCTTCACCGGCTCAACAACAACGAAAATCCCCTGGGGCCACCCCCTGGGGCAGCCGCCCTGGTGCAGGACTTTCCGCCCGGAACCGTGCCAATCTATCCCAACGGCGACTGTCATGACCTTCGCGAAAAGCTGGGTGAAAAATTTAACAAGGACCCGGACCGCTTCCTGGTGGGCAACGGCTCCTGCGAGGTCATCTCCTCGGTGATCAAGGCCTTCTGCGCCAAGGGAGACAATATTATCACCGCGGACAGAACCTTTGCCGTGTACGAGTGGGTGGCCCAGTTTTCCGGCATTGAGACCAAACTCATTCCCCTGCGCGACTATGCCTTTGATCCCGAGGCCATGCTGGACGTCATGGACCAACACACCAAGATCCTCTTTGTGTGCAACCCCAATAACCCCACTGGCACCTATTGGGACAGGGCCACCATGACAGATTTCCTGGACCGGGTGGACAATCGGGCCGTGGTGGTCATTGACGAGGCCTATTTCGAGTATGTGGAACAAGCCGATTATCCCGATGGCATGGCCCTGATGGAGACCTATCCCAATGTGGTGGTGTTCAGGACCTTTTCCAAGATGTATGCCCTGGCGGCCTTGCGCATCGGGTATCTTTGCGCCTCCCTTGAAGTGGTGGACCTCATTCGGCGGACCCACATCGTCTATTCCGTGAACACCCTGGCCCAGCAGGCAGCTGCCGCAGCCCTGTCCGACGACGGTGCCTTTGTGGGCCAGACCCGGCTGATGGTTAAAGATGCCCGGAATAGGCTTGGACGTCTATTCCGGGAAATGGGACTGGACTACATTGCCAACCAGGGCAACTATCTCATGGTGCGGTTGCCTGTCTCAGACACCTTCATGTACCGGAAACTCATGACCCGGGGCATCATGGTGAGGACCATGACAGGGTTTCGCTTTCCCAACTGGATTCGCATCAGCCTGGTCCAGGAACCTGTCATGGCGGAATTCTGCACTGTTTTTTTCCAGGTCATGACAGAGATCGCTCCGACTTATAGTTCTTCATAATCGAAAAGATACCATCTTTGTTGTTTTTTTATGATAACCAGCTGATGGGCATGGCCCGGTCATGGAACCCGGGCATGGTCGGGTTGCGATCAAACCCGAAATTTCACAGATTAATGCGTTGCCAATGCATGGGGATAAGTGGTAGTGATGAAGGCCATAATATGGATTGAACCACGGGCATCCTTCATTTCTCGGTTTACACTTTTCAGAGAACATTCCCGTTTTGCGGGGCTTTCCCTCAAAAAAGTGTAAAGTATTTTTGGAGGCATATGAAGGATGCCGAACCACGGAATCTAAGCTGACATGCCATGTGTGGCAAGGAGACGGACCATGCACCAGAACAGTAGAATTCTTCCGGAAGCGTTGATCATGGAATATACCCCCGACCAGATGCCGTTTAACGACACCTCTGAATTGGCACCCCTGGATCAGGTGATTGGTCAGCGACGGGCGGTGGAAGCCATTGCCTTTGGCCTGGACATGAAAGGCTGTGAGTATAATATCTTTGTCACCGGCGTTGAGGGAACCGGTAAAACCACCATTCTCCAGGGTATTTTAACTGACCATGCCGCACAGTTTAACACCCCGCCGGACCTGTGCATGGTCAATAACTTTGAGGACCCCTATTGCCCCATTGTTATTGAAATTCCACCGGGTACGGCGTTGAAATTTAGCAAGGACATGAAGCGGTTCATCCAGGTGCTGAGGGTGAAAATCCCGGGTCTTTTTGAAAGTGACATGTTCCGGGAAAAACAGCGACGGATTGAGGAGGGGCACATCAATGATCAGAACCGGTTATTTGAAAATGTGGAAGCCCTTGCCGCATCGTTGTCCCTGGGAATTGTCAAGACCGAATCCGGATATGAGATCATTCCTGTGGAAAAGGGCCAGCCCATGTCTGATGAGGTGTATGATGCTCTGGCACCGGAAAAATTAAAAGAGATGGAAGAAAATACCCGTCAGGTGACCACTGCGCTGAACGAGGCGGCCCATGAGGTGGGTAAAATAAATGAGTTGATACGGCAGGCCGTGAAAAAAATGATATCCGAGACCCTGGGAGATCTTATAGCGGAACAGATTGAGCCTGTCCGGCACGCTTTCAGGGAATGCCAGGCTGTTCTGGCCTATCTTGACAACGTCAAAGAGGATATTATCGAACATATTTCCATGTTCCCCGGCACCAGAGATCCTGAGTCCGACACTGAAGAGGGATTTAAATTCAAGGAGATGGCAGAAGCCATCGTTAAAAAATACGAGGTAAATGTGCTGGTGGACCGCAGGCGGGAAAAAGGGGCACCTGTGGTATTTGAATCCCATCCCACCTTTAAGAATCTCTTTGGCACCATTGAGAAAAAGCCGGTCATGGGCTCCATTGTGGCGGATTTTACCATGGTCCAGGCCGGATCTGTGCTTAGTGCCAACGGGGGATATCTTGTCATCCAGATTGAACCGTTGCTGACGTTCCCCTATATTTGGGAAACCTTAAAAACAACACTTCGAGACAGTTCCCTCAGGATAGAGGATGACCCGGAATTGTCAGCCCAGGGCATGCCGTCACTGAAGCCGGAACCCATTAAAATTGATCTCAAGGTGATCCTGGTGGGGGGCTATGCCCCGTTCAGGCTCCTTCAGAGTGCGGATTCGGGATTCAACAAAATTTTCAAGGTGCGGGCGGATTTTGATCACGAGGCCTGGTGCACGGATGAGACGCTGCTGCTCTATGCCCGGTTCATCGCAGGTGCCTGCCAAAAGAATAATCTGCGCCATTTCACCCGGGACGGGGTGTGGGCCGCCATTGAGTTGGCCAAACGGCTTGTGGCAGACCGGCGTAAGCTCTCCCTTCGGTTCGGGGTGATCCTTGGCATGCTCAAGGAGGCCGATTATTGGGCTGGGCAGGAAAAGGCAGACCGAATTTGCGCCGATCATGTTCACAAGGCGGTTGCCCAGCATCGCTTCCGCTACAACCTCTACGAAGACAAAATGCTGGAGCAGTTTGACGACCAATCCGTTTTGATGGATGTGGTGGGAAAGGAGATCGGTCAGGTCAATGCCCTGGCCGTTTATGACATGGGGGACATCGCCTTTGGTCGTCCCACCCGGATCACAGCGGAGTCCTATATGGGTACCCCCGGTATCATCAATGTGGAGCGGGAAGCCAGTCTCTCCGGGGAGACTCATGACAAGGGCATGATGATTGTTTCCGGTTACCTGGGACGGATGTTTGCCAAAAAATATCCCTTGAGCGTGAGCATCTCCATCACCTTTGAGCAGAGCTATGACGGCATTGACGGGGACAGCGCCTCTTCCACGGAACTGTATGCCGTGCTGTCAAGCCTTTCGGGTATTCCCATCCGTCAGGATATCGCCGTCACCGGGTCGGTGAACCAGAAGGGCGAAATCCAGGCCATTGGCGGGGTGAATGAAAAAATTGAAGGCTTTTTTGATGTCTGCTCCAAAAAAGGCAGGGAAGAGACCCAGGGGGTCATGATCCCGGCTTCCAACATCAATAACCTGGTGTTAAGGCCGGACGTGCTCCGGGCAATCAAGGAAAACCGGTTCCATATCTATAAAATCAGCCGTATTGAAGAGGGCATCGAGTTGCTCACCGGAATGCCGGCAGGCGTGGCGGATGAGTCCTGTCAATATCCCAGAGACACGGTGTTCGGTAAGGTTCAGGAGCGACTTGAAGCCTATCATCAGCTTTCGCTGGCCTACGGCTAAACAATAAGGAAAGTTACCATGATAACCATTGAAATCCCCGGGGCATCCACCCTTGAAATAGAACACATTTTGCTGGATTTTAACGGTACCATTGCCATTGATGGCCGTCTGATAAAAGGGGTCAGGGAAAAAATAAATCAACTGGCTCCTGATTTGAATTTCCATGTGATCACGGCAGACACCTTTGGTTCCGTAAAAAAAGAGCTTGAAGGGGTGAACTGTTCCCGGGTGGTGATTCCGGAAAAGGACCAGGCCCGGGCCAAGCAGGAGTACCTTGAAACCTTGGGAGCCCGGCACACCATTGCCGCCGGCAACGGTGTGAATGATGTCTCCATGCTCAGGGAATCGGTGCTGGGTATTGCCGTGCTCGGACCGGAGGGGCTGGCATCCCAGAGCCTTAGTGCCTCGGATATTGTAATCGCAAACATTCTTGATCTGTTTGGATACCTGGAAAACCCCGGTCGTTTGGTGGCTTGCCTGCGGCGGTAGTTTAAGCGGTAGTTTAAATGGAACACCCCATGCATTTAAAAAAAAGGCTCATGTTGTATTTCAGAGCCTTTTGTCAAAAGGATTGCCCCATCCCCATAATCCCCTGGAATCCAAGATGAACCTTAAAAAGAAGAGTTTACTGATATCCGCCGTTTTATGGATGGTTATTATTTCCGGATGTGCAGAAATTCAACAAAACGAAATCCCTGCCCCCTCGACGATTTCAGGGATCACCCGGGATATGAATCGGCCGGGATTCTGGATCAGCCGTCATTCCCATCCCGATGACGTTTTAATGAATAGTCAGGAGATCCATGACTTTAACCGGCATGTGGAAAAAGTGCTTGGATTCATCCGGAACATTCCGGAAAAGGCATCCACATATGATGGTGAGGAACTGCTCCGTTCCCTGGAAAAAAGGCTTGTTAAGGAGGGTCTGAAACAGCTCTGCTTTAAAGATGGCAGACGGGCGGACAAAACCTTTTACCATGACATGGCCCGGCAGATGAATCTTGAAAACATCCCCGGCAACATCTTGATTCGGTACGGCATTGTCACCACTTACACAAACCAGCGGGTTTTGCCCACCCGTCAGGCATTGTACGCAGATCCCCATGAGCTGGAATTTGACCGGCTTCAGAACAGTGGACTTGACCTTGGTACCGTACTTGCCATCCTCCATGAGAGTACCGACGGTCGGTGGCAGTATGTGCTGTCACCCTTAAGTTCCGGCTGGGTGGAAACCGACAGGGTGGCGCTGTGCTCCCGGGATCAGGCCAGGACCTTTGATGCGTCGGACTCTTTTGTGGTGGTGACGGCGGCCAAGGCAGACATCTATCTTGATTCCCGGCTGACAAAATACCATGATCATGTGCGCATGGGAATTCGTCTTGGTATGGCCGGCTTTGCCGATGATGTGGTCCAGGTGCAGCTTCCCGGTAGAGGTGCCGATGGAAGGCTTCGGGTCCGGAAGGGCTATATCCGCGGGGAAAATGTGTCAAACGGATTTTTGCCCTATACCCCCAGGAACATTATCGCCCAAAGTTTTGAATGTTTGAACGCACCCTACGGCTGGGGTGGCATGCACGGAGAGCAGGACTGTTCCCGGTTTATCAACGTTGTTTTTGCCACGGTGGGGATTCGGCTCCCCCGGAATTCATCGGCCCAGGCAAAGGTGGGCGTGTGCCTGGGGCGTTTTGACGAACATACCGATCCCCTGGAAAAACTGACCATTATTCACCATATGGCAGAAGTGGGTTCAACGCTGCTACACTTCAACGGGCATATCATGATTTATTTGGGGGAGGTGGATGCTCAACCCTATGTGATCCATGCATTATGGGGGTATGGGGATTCCGGCAGAAATGCGCATCAGATCCGGGTGGTAAATGCGGTGCGGGTCACCCCTCTCTCACTGGGAGCTGGGTCCGTCAAGGGATCGCTCCTGGACCGATTGAAAACTGTCCTCTCCATTGCGGTGCCTTGATTTGTTTTGGCTCATGTTGAATTCCTGGGGCTTGTCGGGGAGGGCTCAGGCTTGCGTTTTCGGCATTGGCGGTTTTGGTTTGTGTGTAAACGGGAACGATAACACCAATAACATAAACCTGACCCTCCTCAGGATGTCCGGGGTTTTGATAAAGCTCCAAAATTTAAAATCATATTGACAACTGGGAAGATCAATCTTACACAGGGGGTGTCAGTTTGAAGAGAAGGACGTGCTTACGATATTAAATTTTTGAGGTGATGTCATTAAACAGATTCAGACAATTAAAGAGATGATGCAGTATGCGGATGCCCTGCGTCAGAATAGACGTACCATTGCATTGGTGCCCACCATGGGGTTTCTTCACAAAGGCCATCTGACATTGATGGAGACAGCTAAAAAATACGCAGATGATGTGGTGGTGAGTATTTTTGTTAATCCGGCCCAGTTCGGCCCCAATGAAGATCTGGCCACCTATCCCAGGTCCTTGGAACAGGATCTTGAACGATGCCGTGAAATGGGCGTATCTGCGGTGTTTACCCCGGAGGCATCGGAAATATACCCGGATGGATTTCAAACCTATGTGGCGCTGGAAAATCTTCCCCTGCATCTGTGCGGCCTTTCCCGGCCGGTCTTTTTCAGGGGGGTGACCACGGTGGTCAGCAAACTGTTCAATATTGTAAAACCCCACACCGCGGTCTTTGGACAGAAAGATTTCCAGCAGCTGACCATCATCCGGCAGATGGTAAAGGATTTGAGCTTTGGTATTGATATCGTGGGGGTTCCCATTGTCCGGGAGGATGACGGTCTTGCCATGAGTTCCCGCAATAAATACCTTGCCCCTGATCAGCGCTCCCATGCCCTGCTGCTGCATCGTGCGCTCCTGGCATCACAGGAGATGATCGCCCAGGGAGAAACCGATGCCGGGGTGGTGGTGAGCCGGGCAAAAGAGATACTGACATCCTGCCCGGACATCACCATTGATTATGTTTCCATCTGCGATACGACCACCCTGGATGAGGTGAGCCACATTAAAGATAAAGAGCCGGTGCTCATGGCCCTTGCCGTGATGCTTGGTAAAACAAGGCTGATCGATAATATGGTGATGGAGCCGGCCCCCATTATTTCGTAAAGATGCCTTTCCAGCTGCTGGCAATCATCCTGGAGACGTCCACAATAAGACAGCAGGTGCCTATAACCCCTTCTCAAAATGGTCGGGATTATGCCCACGTCCCGTTTGTGCTATGAGCAAAGGCACATCATCCATTCGTTCCGTGATAATATCAAATTTGTCTTTATTGAAAATTTCAAATTTCTTGATCTTTTGATGTCAAATCTATATATTTTTTTTAAACCTTTAAGTTGAAATTAAAAAGGGAATTACTGCATAGTCAGGAGTTGCTCGTAACATGGGGCATTTTGAACTGATTTTTTTTGATCTAAAGACAAAGTCAATAATTACAGTTAATTGATGATAGTATGTATTTAGTATCCGCACAGTGGCCTATTTTATGATCAACCCCCAACTCTGCAGGAGAGAGGAGAGAGATGGGGAAAGTATCTGATAAAATCTATAGAACAAGGAACCTCGGATCGAATTTATACGACCTACTCGCCGAGCAAGCTGAAGGGTCAAGTAAAAAAGGTATGCCCCTATGGATGCAAAAGGTTATCACCCACGATGATCTTTTTAGTGTCTTCATGCAAAACAATATTGAATATAAAGGCCAACTTTGTTCAGGTTATTCATCACGAGGTTTCGGCTCAAAGGTGGAAACATCAGTTGATATGGGAGCACTGGTCGCCCCTTTTGTCACCATTGAGATTGGCGGTTCGTATGCGGGGACAAAATCCAAACAAATGATGGTCATACTTGCCCGCATGCCAAAGAGTTTGGAGGCGTTTGAAACAAAATTGCCAATAATGTTGAGCTGCATGAAAGGAATGAGGAAAACCCATGCAGTTACGGCACATGTCGAAGCCGGTGTGGCAACCCCAAGTATTTTTGATGGCTTGAGTTCGGATGACCCAGCTTTTCAGAGCCCTTCCTTGGGTGAGCCGGGCGATGTAGCGGATTTACTCTCCTTTGAATTGGGTGCAAAAGCAACTGCCAAGTTGGAAGGTGGATGGAAAGGGGTTTGGTTGAAATTACGTGATCTAAGCCCTGCATATTTTAGATGCATCAATGATAATTTTTTAAAATCAGACTTTGCCACCATGATCGGCCCCGGCAGTAGGACAAGAGTGGAAAGTGATATTCTGATGTTTTTTAATATGCATCATAAATTTAAACCGTTGACTCCTAAGAGGCAGGTTTGGAAACACTTAACCGGCGGCAATGTTACTTTTCAGAGAATCGAAGAGGCATTGAATCAGGTAGAAAAGTTACTCCGAACCGATCCTCTTTTTTTGAATGATTACAGGCTTCCCAACTATATTAATCGGTTGACATATCATAAACAGCAGATATATGCTTTTAAAGAATACGATTTTAACTATTTTGCCAAGACCCGAATCAATAGAATGGAAAAAAAATATCATGATTTGAACGTCGAAGGCCTGATCGAGAGAGACCGGAATTTATGCTTTTTGGATTTAGTGTCCCATCAACCTGAAGCAGGAGCCAGCACACAGGTGTCATTCGGCGTCGGTGCCCTGGGGCAAGGGTTGTCAAGTCAGGCCGGTACTGGCATGAAAGGAACCGTTAAAACGACAAATTACCGCTACCAGTATTATGGAAGAAACGAGAGTACCGGTGACATTATGATAATGACCCAGGATACGAATATCCGGTACAAGCAGCTTCAGCTATTCGCGGAAATAGGCGGTGAAGTCAAATTACTTACTAAAGGAATGGAAAAAAGTAAAAGCAAGGAAAAACTTGTACATAATTCATTCTCGTATCAGTCCGGCATTGTCTATTGGGCGCCTCCCAAAAAGGGAAATAAGGTTGTCACCCGAATGGGAAGCGGAGTTAGTTTCGGTGAATCCGTTTTGCCGGTAAATCTGATAAAGCATTTACGACAGCATAAAAAAGATAAAACAGATAAAGGAAGCCGATTGTATCTAAGTCAATTAGCCAAAGTTTTACACGTTGAGCCGGCCGACTTGTGTGAATTTGGTCAATCGTGCCAAAATACATTGGTAAGTTTCGCGACTTCTTGCAATGGTGGCAATTCTTCCGTGCTTATCGAATCCTGCTTTGCCAAAGATGGCGACCGGTTAACGGTGAATATGTTGGAAAAAGATGTCCCGGAATTACAAGGGGGCAAAAAATCTTTTTTTAAGGAAATGGCCAACTCAATCGCTAAAAAGACACCGCAATGTATTCGCTTGCGAGTCAGGCGTGCTGACGTCAGAGATGATACCAAAGTAAAATTCAAACTGGGAATCGGTATTCCTGGCATTAATACTTCTTTTGGCATTGAGCTGTTGTCGGTAGAAGATGCGGGCACGGAAGCAGTAGTTGATATATGGACGCACTGGTTTCCTCCCTATCATGGATATAATCAAACCTCCTACAACACGCCTTCCGCTTTTGTTAAATTTATGGGGTTTGATGCGGCAGTTCCACCTGTTGCCATCTTTCACCAATGAACGGTACTGGTTCAAACTTACAATTTTTTTTATATGAAAAGGTAGTCTTCAAGTCTACCTCAGCAGAGCCCCTCCCCCGACGGGCAATAGGAACCGGCCAATTGAGCCGTCTACGGTTCCGGGCCGGGCCCATTGCCCGTCGGGGGGGGGCGGCATAATGCCATTTTCTATCTTCGTTGTGTCCGCCAGGGCATGGGGGTTATAAGAAACTCCGGCCAATAAGCTGTAATAATTGGAGTTTCAACTTTCGTTGTGGCAGGTCTTTCTGCCATGTATGTTTTATAAGATAAATGGACCGTATATGAATAAACGGCTGGAGAATTTGTTCTCCCCTGAGAAACTTCGTAAAAAATGGGAAAATAGCCCCTCCATTGAGGCGGTTGAAACGAAAAATGTCAGATTAAAAACCTCCCATGACGTTGGGAGCCTTTTTAATCAGGTTTCCCATGAAGTTCTGAATCAATACGATGGTGAAAAAAAAGAGGTATTGGAAATTATGCTCAATGAGATCAAAGAGAATCTTGATCTGTTTGTTGAAACGGACCGCAAAGGGGGAACAACGGCTGCTGATACGGGTTGTGCTGTGATTGAGCAGATTAATCAACTTGAGGATCTTTTGGATGCATTTTAGAGAGACTCCCATGGACATTGAATTAAAAATACAGTCCAAGAAAGATGAATTCGATTTCATATCTCTATGGCGACTCTTAAACTATCTGGGGTATGCCAACAACCGGATAAGGTTTAAAAGCTATAATAGTCTTGTCTCTCAAAACAGTTTAATCAGAAAACTGTCTTTTGATGGTCAGGATGAAAAGAAAGTGGTCATTACACTTAATTTAGGGCTTCTGGGTCCTCAAACACCTCTCCCCAGCTATTTTCAGAAGATGATTGACGATGGCACAATGGATGTTGGACAATTTTTTCAATTTATTAATTTCTTTGATCATCCGCTTATAGAAAATTTTATACAGAGTGCCATTCCTGAAAGAAACACAAAACTGTTTCCGGACTGGGAAAGAACAAAACGCAATTTTATTAAAATGCTTGATTTGAAATCCGTCAGTACGGTCCACTGGTTTCTTTCATTATATTTTCCGGAGTTGTCCTTAAGAGTTGATAAAATCGCCAATAAGCGCAAAATAACCACAAGACCTTTTATTTTAGGCCGTGCAATCCTCGGTGATACGTCAACCTTTGGTTCTGGCACCACCATTTCTACCCAGGGCCTTAAAGTAACTTTTTTTATTGAAGATGAATCAATCCACCAGAATATTCCCTGGCCAAAGGAGATTAAAAATAGGTTAAAGGAGTGGGTCTTTCCTGTCTTTTCAACGGTTGGCATGGATATTCAGGTTATTTTGATAATAAAGTATCAAAGTTCATGGGCAAAACTTCAGTCCGACAGTTATCTGGGGTATGACAAGATTCGTGGTGGGAAAAACCCACTGCGGGTGATCCGAATTTATAATGGATATCTTTCAAGCTGACTCCACCCCCAAGTGGCTGAAGGACCAACCCCGGCGGGTGTTTTTTTATGTGAAAGTCTTTTTGGAGGTGGCCGAAATCCGGTCATGAACGTTTAGGGAGAATAAAATGGATGCAGCCCTTCTTTTGAAAAAATTTGCATTAACTGATCCCCCCGGAATGAGTCTATCAGACCCACGCTTCAGTGAAATGGCCACCCTGATCCAGAATGGTGATTATCCCAAAGCCACGGCTCTGGCTCAATCCATTATTTCCGAAGATATCTTTGATATCAGAATCATATGTTATTTTCTGTTTGGCGTGTTTACCGCGCATGGCCCCGCGGAATTGCCTGACATCATGGAGGCCATCAAAGGCATCAGCACTGAAAACTGGGACGCCACCGGACCTTTAAAGAATAAAGAAAAACAGTTTAAAAACAGTTTTAAGTGGCTTTTCAGACAGATGGTCAAATCCATGACCTATGAAGAGAAAAAACAGAGCCATCTGTGGCTTGAATGGCAAAACAGCACAGACAGTGATATGGTTCAGATCACACTTGATTTGTGCAGTGAATTACAGCAGATTCTCTCAGATAGATTCCAGGATGCCGATTCTCAGCTGTTTGATGCCTTGTCCAAGATAAAAGCATGGTTGAACACATTTTACAAACTGGTATACAAAGAGCCCGAACCCGAACCCGAACCTGAACCTGAACCTGAACCCGAGTTTGAGTCTGAGACTGAGTCTGAATTTGAGGAGACAGAACCGGATGATGAATCAGAAGAATTTTCGCATAATGAACAGGTGACCTCTGGGGGACCTGCTGTCCGGACCAATAACATTGCCAATCCGGTCTCCGACACCATGGAAAATCGAGCTGCAGATGTTGTCAGGGTCTCTTCCCAAAGCGCCCATCTGGTTCTGTTATTAAAAAAAATCAAGGCTTTTGAAAACCTCATAAAAAAGAAAAAATATGTTCAAGCATCCCTTGTTGCTTTTGATATCAACGAGATTGTCAATCATTTTGACCCTAAGCTCTATTTTCCGGAACTGTTTGCCCGGTTTTCTCTACTGTATGTTGTCAATATTAAAGAGATCATTGCCAACGGGGAATACACTGAAACAGACGAATGGAACGCATTGCAGGAATTGTATAAAGTTGATATTGATGGGTTTGCCCAGTTGGAGCTTGATTCTTCTTTTCTTGAAAATGCATTAAAAGAAGACTCGGGTTACGGTGATCCGGAAAAGGATGATTATGATGACAACGACGAGGATCCGGATGAAGAAAACGAGGAGGACGACGATGAAGACTGGTAGAGCATCGGTGGGGTGTTAATGCCGGACATGGTTTTAATTTCGGCCATTTTGCGGTGGGGGATAACACATGAGTGGCTGAGATGCTCAAGCCCTAAATACTGGAGTGAAGGATGGAATGTCATAAATGCAAAAAGGATATTGATGAGAACGACTTGAAGCAGGTGGGACCCTGGCATTTTTGCCCCGGCTGTTTTGCATCGTTAATGAAAAAAGCGGAAGATAACGCCACTCCCCCGGAGCATCAACTTCAGAAGGGGGCACCAGTTCCGCCTGCCAAGGTTGATAGCCAAAAAAAATGTACCATTTGCGAGGTGCCGATTGCGGGCGAGTCGGTTCAGATCGGCACATTAACTGTTTGTCAGGCCTGCTATCAGGAGTTGATCTCACGACCGGAACCGGTAACACCCAAAAAAAAAGATTTATATGAAAGTCCGGCCAACCAAGAGGGACTTTCAAGCTTGGTTGTGGGCAGGCCCGGGTCCAAATCACGGTCTGCCCGTGGCAGTTATAATGAAGAAATCGTTTCGTCGGATGAAGCCGAGGATATCTCCGCCCAATATCGTGAAATGACGGAGTGTCATGGGTGTGGCAGAACGATCCACCAGGTGGGTGCAAAGGTGCATGGGGGGCACTTCTATTGCCCCGATTGTTTTTACACAAAAAAATTTCGGGATTGATCACAATGGGTGCGTTCCCATTCTCCGGACTGAAAATAAATATAGACTCAATTCCAAAGATAAATGAATCTTGGACCGTAAGTTTTCGTTTTTCATATTATATATATGGTCTTGATTTTTTTATTGCCTGCCTATGCAGCGGCAAATCAGAGAACTTATGACTGACGAGTACATGACTGAGAGGTATAAAATGTTTACTGAAACCCTCGGTATATCCCTTTCATTGACCATTGCCTCAGATACGTATGACATCCCCGCAGGGGCGATCAAGGATGTAAGGCTGAATCTGACTTCTACAGGATTCAACGGAAAGATCAATTTTGTAATGACCACGGAGAAAAAAGAGAGTCCTTTTTTCATTCAATTCATAAAACCCACGCTGATTCATTGTTCACTCTCAATATCAGGGGTGTTAAATCAGCCGGATCCATTGCCGGACCCATTGCAGGTACAGGGCATTGTCATGGAAAAATCCGTTCGGGAAGCGGCATTTGAAGGTGTCAGGGACAGTCCCGTGATGTATTATGATTATGAAATTGATATCCGGGATGCGCCCCGGGCACTGTGGTCACAGCATTATCCCATAAAACTGTACACCCAGAAGAAAATGTCCGATGTCATCAAAGATAACAGCGTTTCCTGGGATTTGCCCACCATGGACTGGGATGAGCTGGAAACGGTTCATGATCAAATCTGCCTGGCACTGGGCCATGATCAAGGCCATGCAAGTTTTTATGATTTTGTCATGTGGTATACCTGGTCCCGGGGAGGTGTCTGCTACTATGATTACGGACAGCAGAGATTGAAATTTTCAGGTGAAAAACAGAATGATATGGGCACAACCACCCTGGATCGCCATGACATTGAAACGTATCGGTTGGTCATACCGGAAACCTTGCGGCATCATATCCGAATACATAACAGTAGCACCGTCATTCATAATACCATTGATCTTCAGCAGGATGAGGCTGTGGAAGGTATCACCCATGACCGGATTACCCGCACGGATATTGCCGGTGATTTGACGGTGTTAAAACAACGTCAAAAAAAACATCTTGATCTTTCGTCCAGTGAAATACATTTTAATTTCAAACAGTTCCCTCCCAAAACCTTTGTTATCGGTACCATTGTGGAGTTCAGCAGGGAAAAGTGGTTTAAAAGCCTGAGTTTTAACACCAAACAGTTCAGGGTTCACGGCATTTTTTTCCATGCCCGCATGATCCAACAGATAACCGAAAACGGCATCAAGGCAGCGCACGCAGAATTTCAGGTGGATATGCGTGCCGAAATGGAGGAAAAGGATAACCCTGCACGCATTTTCCCGGCGTTTATAACCCCGCAATATCCTCTGCCGGTGGAAGGTAAAATCATCAGCGAAGTCGGTGATGAGCCGGACAAAACCTATCAGATTTATACCAGCGAAGAGACGTCCCTGGAATATTATCATGTGAAGATTCCCCTGTGGGATCTGGACATAAAGACACCGTTTATAACCGATATCACCACAGGGCACTATTTTTTCCCGGCATTCAGGGATACCCGGATTGTGGTGGATCTTTTTCTCCACACTGCCGCCATCAATCGGTTTCTTGACTGGGGCGAAGGGACACGGCTGCCCATGGATACCCAGGGAAATCATATCCTTTTTGGGAAAAATCAAGTGAGTCAGACCTCCATGCGATACCTCTATGAGGAGAACAAACCTGTTTTTTCGATTAAAAGAACCTCTCAAAAAGATACGGAGTTGATTCAGATGAGCGAAGAGTCCATTGTATTGCAGACAAAGGAGGAATAACAAAGCCAAAGTGCCTCTGGCTCACCACAGCATCTGGGAGTGGAATATGGTCGGGGCAAGCCAGGCCCAAGGTGTTTTTTTATTTCTAATTCAAGGAGATGCTGCCATAAAAAGCAGGCACACGTCATCACTGCAGAAATTGCGGCAGACTCGTATGTAATAGTTGCTCAAAAAATAAATTTGTCATTCCCGGCAGTGGTTCCGAGCAAAAACAACGGGTGTGCAACGAGTGTTTATGACAGCTTGCGGTAATGCCTGGTTCAGATGTTCTCAATAAGATTATATTTAATTCAATTGATCAGAATTTTCATGTTCTTTAAAAGGGGGAAACCGTTCGAAGGCTTGCTGCTGAAGAGCTGAAAAAAACTTGACAGATAGGTCAAAACAGGTTGTTATGGTCATCCAACCTTGGTTTTTTTGCACGCTTTTTGTCTTTTAGCGTTTTTGCCTAAAAAAAATTAACAGATGTCATCTCCATAGTCTTCGCGGTCCAAGTCATGGTCATGGTATAAATAATAACCGCCAGGGGTACCCGGATTTTGTCCCGGGTTTGCCCACGACAGCGTATGAAAGTAATTTTCCATGAGCCATTTGCGTTATTCCAGCTGGTTCTTTAACTATTTAGAGTTAGGGGGGAGAGATTGTGATAATTGAAAACTTTTCTATGACTTCTCAAAGCATTATTGAAGCCGCCTGCAGACTTGCCGTTAAACATGAACACCGGAACGTTACGCCGTGGCATTTGCTCATGGCAATATTGGAAAAAGACGGCAGTTTTATTTTAGATGAGTTAACCAGGTTCAATGCGGATATCAGCGCGATTAAATCGGAAATAAATGCCCGGTTCATCTCTTTACCCAAGGCACTTAAGGGCAGTGATGAAACGCCCATGAACCGGGATCTGGAAAAGGTGTTTATCCGATCCGAGGAGATTGTGGATGCTGAATCCGGGAAATATATAAATATCAGTCATATGTTTCTTGGCTTGTTGACCAATGATGACATCCTGGCGGCGCTTACCTCTGCCGGACTGGATTGCCCGTCACTGGAAAAAGCGCTCAAGGAAAAGAGCACCGGGGGATTACATGGTGCAGGCAATTACGAGGGTGAATATGAATATCTGAACCTGTATGCCGTTGATTTGACGAAGAAAGCCCGTTGTGGTGAGATTGATCCCATCATTGGCAGGGATAAGGAAATTTACTTAACCGTTCAAATTCTCAGTCGCAAGATCAAAAGTAATCCCATCATCATTGGAGAGCCCGGTGTGGGAAAAACAGCCATTGTGGAGGGGCTTGCTGCAAGAATTGCAGAAAAAAAGGTTCCGGAAGATCTTCAAAATGTCACCATTATGGCCCTGGATATCGGTCAGTTGCTGGCAGGCGCAAAATTTCGTGGTGAATTTGAAGAGCGATTCAAACGAGTCATTCAGGAAGTAAAAGATGCCGGAAATATCATTCTCTATATAGATGAAATTCACATGATTGTGGGTGCCGGTGGTGGCTCCGAAGGTGCCATGGATGCAGCCAATCTCTTGAAACCCGCCCTCTCCCGGGGTGAAATCAGATGCATGGGTTCAACCACCCTTGAGGAGTATCGAAAACATATTGAAAAAGATACTGCTCTGATGAGACGTTTCCAAACGGTTATGGTCAATGAACCCACCATTGAAGAGACCCTGACCATCTTAAGGGGTATAAAAGAGAAATATGAAATTCACCATGGGGTTCAGATTCTGGATGCCGCATTGGTGGCATGCACAAAACTGTCCCACCGATATCTGTCTGATCGGTTTCTCCCGGACAAAGCCATAGATCTTATGGATCAGACATCGGCTTCAATCCGAATAAAGATGGCGGCCAAACCCGATGAACTTGAAGCACTGGACCAAAGAATCGTACAATTGAAAATAGAGTTGAACGCCATTGAAAAAGAGACCGCGGATAAGGTCATCAAGAGACTTGGTGTCCTCCGGGAGGAACTTGACCATGCGGAAGCCCGGAGTCTCACGTTGACGGAAAAATGGAAAAAAGAGAAAAATGCCATTGTTCTGGTTCGGGATGCCAGAAAAAATCTGGAAGATGCCAGAAAAGAGCTGGAGCTGAAGATCAAAGAGGAAGATTATGCCCGGGTTGCGGAACTGCAGTACAAAATTATACCGCAAAATGAAAAAATTCTGGAATCCTATGAAGATGTGGATGTTTCGGACGAGCAACTTCTCAAAAAGGATATTAATGAGCAGGATGTTGCCCAGACCGTATCGGCACTCACCGGTATTCCTCTGTCAAAAATGCTTGGTGAGGAAAAAGACCGACTGCTGAACCTTGAAGGGCATCTGGAAAAGCGGGTGGTGGGCCAGGATGACGCGATATCGGTGATTTCAAAAGCGGTCAGGCGTGCCAGAGCCGGTGTTCAGGATGCGGAAAGACCCATTGCATCCTTTCTCATGCTGGGTCCCACCGGCGTTGGCAAGACGGAAATATCCAAAGCCCTTGCCGAATATCTCTTTGACAGTGAATTGTCTTTGATACGCATTGATATGAGCGAGTTTATGGAAAAACATTCCGTAGCAAGGCTGGTGGGGGCCCCCCCGGGATATGTGGGATATGATGAGGGGGGAATCCTGACCAACAAAGTCCGTAGAAAACCCTACAGTGTGGTGCTGTTTGATGAGGTGGAAAAGGCACATCCGGATGTGTTTAACCTTTTTCTTCAACTTCTGGATGACGGCAGATTGACCGACAGCCAGGGTATCACCGTAAATTTTACTAACACCATTGTGTTGATGACATCCAATCTGGGATCGGAATATATTAAACCCACGGAAACCGAAGCCGAAGAGGAAGAGATGCGCCAGGGGCTTATGGCGGCGGTGCGATCTCATTTCCGGCCTGAGTTTCTCAACCGGCTGGATGATATTCTGATTTTCAAGCAACTGACCCTTGATGTGATGAAACCCATCGTAATGATCCAGCTAAAGCGGTTAAAAAAACTTCTTCTGGATAAAGAAATTCAGATGGATGTGGATGATGCAGTGGTAACCTATCTGGCTGAAATGGGGTACAATCCCCTGTTCGGTGCAAGACCCTTAAAAAGAGTGATTCAGTCAAAACTTCAGGATCTTCTGGCGGAAAAGATTATCCAGGGTGAAATCAAGGGTGAGAGCGAAATTCGGGTTACCCTTGATGAAGACCAAAATATTGTCATTGCCGGGGATGATGATGCCCCGGAAACATCTCATTTGGAAGATAGTAAGGGGTAAACGGCTGATTTATGGATTTCTTTAAACCATTTAAAGTGATTACAGCACCGCTGAAGAAGGTCTCTGGGTCTCCCGTTGTCAAAAAGATATTTGACATGGACATGTTTACCCTTTGTGCTATTATTTTGCTGCTGGTATTGACGGGGCTGCTGATCTATTTAATCAGAAAAAGAAAAAAAGCCCAGGCCATGGTGGGGAAGGCACCGGAAATTTTCCCTGAAAAAAATATGATGGACGCGTCTTCATTATTAGATGTCTGGAAAGCGTATATCAAAAAAATTCCGTCGGAGTTCAGACGATCCATCCTTTTATTCAGTCCCTTTGTGGTGTTAGGGGAGAGCAGTTCCGGGAAAAGTGCGTTGATAGATACGTATTCCGACTGGAAACATCAATCCAGCCAGTTTTACCCAAGCTATACCGATAATGCGGATCTTCAGATATTCCAGGGGACCAAGGCAATTATTCAGGAGCTGTCACCGGCGGTATTGCAAAACTCCACGAATCCCGCCAGGCTTGCCCTGGTGCGGCTATGGAAGGCGTTTTATAAACGGGAAAAAATAATCGCGGTGATCACCGTTAAAAGTGATGACCTTCTGGCGGACAATAAAGAGGTTCTTGAATCCCAAGCCCAGGTGATTCGGGGAAAGTTGAACATACTGTCCCATATCATGAAAAGAGCGGTAACGGTTCATCTTGCCGTCACCTTCATGGATAATGTGGTGGGGTTTCTGGAGTTTGACGCCTTTTGCCGGAAAAATGCCATCTCCACCCATGTGGATTACAGGCCGGGCGTGGATCTGTCCGGTAACACTTCGGTGGTGTACCGGAAAAATCTTGTCAATTTTCTGGTGTCGGAACCCTCTGAAGATTATTTAAAATTGTTGACCTTCTTTAACCGGGAACCGCAGCTATACAGCGGTATTGAATTTTTCAATGAAATTTTATTAAAACATGATCCCCTGAGCCAGGCACCGGAAGTGGAAAAAATATTTTTTACTTCCATGAGATCCGACAATTGTGATCTTTCCAACCCCTTTAAAAAGGCAACTACCCCGAAGCGGTTCTGGCAGATACATCCCTATTTTAAACATCAGGCGGCAGCCTGCATCCTTTTATTGTGTGGCGCCTCCTATCTGGGGTTTTCCCACAGTTATGAAAAGAAATTTTTAAATCAGCTCAGGTCAGATCTTGTTGAGATTGAAAAAAATATTGCCATTACTGAAGATAAGCAAAAAGAGTTGACCTTTTTGCTTGAGAAAGTAGATGATATCCATTCCAACGCGTTGTTGTCTTTTCTGGTGAGGTTTCAGCCCGAAGCGGAACTGGAAGTTAAGGATGCCGTTCTTTCCATTGTGAGAAAAGAGGTTTTTCTCCCAAAACTGTACAGTTTGAAAAAGGATGTAAATCCCTATGAAACGGTGAGAATGATGCTGGCATTAATTTATGCATCCAACCGAAACCGACTGGGGCAGACCATTCTGAGCAATGTGGATTCCTGGGCCTCGGAAACCGGATTTTCAAAATCATTGATCACCCGGTATATTGAATTGAGCGATGTCTCCTGGAATAACATTATTCAGTTAAAAGGGCTTTCCTATCAAAGGGGTATTCAAAAGAAAAACAATCAACCTTTCAAGGTTTTCATGAACAATCTTGAAAGTGTTGTTGCCAACGGTTATTTAACCGAAAGCAGATTTATCTCATTGCAACAGGATGCCCTGGAAATTCTTGACCGCATTGATGCTGAGCCCCGGAACAATAACTCCGACAAACTGCTCCATCTGCTGAATCAGGAGACCGTCCTTGAACTTGAGCTGAATAAAGAGAACGATGAAGAGACAGCGGATGTCAAAATAATAAAGGCGTTCTTATCCGATTTCCAGCAGGAGTCCTATGCGTTACCCGATGTGGCTGGTTTGAATCTGGATATGTTTTTTAACCATCTGATAGCCATGTCCGACTTCGGAGAAGTGGGTTTTCCCAAAAAGATGCTGCAGATTGACGGAATCGTCTATGAACTTGACCTGACGGCATTTGATAAAGTTGTAAAACAAAGTTGCATTGTCTCTTTAATCCGGCAGTATATCCGCTACTACTCCTATTATGGAGGGGCCTCTTTTTTTCATCCGGATCGTGAATATGAAGATCTCAATGTTGCACTGTCCACCGAAGATAAATTCTTTTTTACCACAAAGAAAAAAATTGACGGTAGATATACCCGAAAAGTGTATGATGAAGATGTAAAGCCGGTACTTTTGAAAATTCCTGAAATTCTGGAACATCTTCCCATTAATGAGGATGAAAAAAATCGTCTATCCGGGTTTGTTTACAGAGAAGCCGAGGCGTTTGCTGAAAATTATGTTGCAGAATACAATAAATATTACGCCCAGTTCAGAATGAAAGCAGATTCCATAGGAGAGGTTCGTTTTATCATTAAACAGATTCTTCTGCCCATGTCCCAGTTCCAAACGTTTATGATGATATTGAAAAACAACCTGGATCTGGATTATGGTGATAATCCGTATTTTAACCCGATAATGCTGAATCTGGGCTCCATGGGATTTATCAAGATCATCATGGCGGATCAAAAGGGCTTTTTCCCGGAATTGGAAAATTACAAGGCCATTTTACGTATGATGTTGGAAGACCTTGAAAGCGGCATGGGGGAAATGTCCGGCAAGGAGATGGCAGAAAAAACGGTGGATACAAATGGATTGGCTGAGTTGCTTTCTTCTTCGGGACGGATTGCGCTGTCAATCTTCCGGGAGGACAGAGAATCCTATTTGAAATTACTCCAAAAATGGGAAAAAAGTGTTGGCGTTCCCGAACACCTTGGCTATACGTTTATTGAACCCATTTATCAGCTATACCAGCTTGCCCTGCCCGAGTTAAGTGTACAGATTGAAGCTATTTGGAAAAATTTAAAAAGTAACTATATTGCTCCCCATGCTGATATGTTTCCGTTTAATGAAAATGCTTCAAAGAGTGCCGATCCTGTGGCGATTATCAACCTGCTCAAACCCGATGGGGAGTTCTGGAAAAATTATGATATGTATATTGCCCCTGTGTGCAAAAAAAACAAAGGGGTGTGGGTTGAAAGGGACTATGCCATGGGTAGTGTCTCTCTACCGGATGATATGCTTGACAATGTCAATGCATTAAAAGCACTGGCAAAATTGATGATAGATGAAAAAGGACAGCCCATTCCGCTTGTGACAGAGATCAAGGCGGATGCACTTCCCCAAATTGAGAAAAACGCATATATTGTGATCTTAACCTATCTTCAATCCGGTACCAGTTCCGTTCTGGGATTTAACCAGAAACCCTCATGGAAACAATTTAAAATTAACTGGTGGGAAGAAACCCAGTCATCCATTGGTGTGGAATTTTCGGATGGAGAGAAGAATGAGTTCAAGATCTATCGAAATACAACCGTTCCCAACTCTTTTTGGAGTTTTTATCGGCTGTTGAAAAAAGGAAACTTTAATAATAGAGATAACTCATGGGTGTGGGCGGTTGATTCACCCAATAAAATAAAATGGAAACGATCCGTTAAATTCTATATCAAGGAAAATCCGTTTCTCCTGTTCAGCAAAAACCACATGGTACCCTGAGGTCTGAGTCGGACAAGCTGAAATAAACTACTCGTTAGCTATGCGTTTTTTAATTTGCCGCTACATGGGACGTTCAATGAAAATTAATAACAGCACATATAAGGTGGACAATAAGAACTTAGCACTCACGAGTAAAATAGTGTTGTTGGTTTTATTACTTGTGTGCACAGTGGGCTTGATGGGGTGTGGAAAAAAGGTGCCCGTCATTCACTTTAAAGTCAAATCCAATAATTCCGTTAATGGGGGACAGCCGGTATATTTGCTTATTCGAACCATAAACGGACCGGAATTCGTGACGGACGATTACCAGACCATTGTTGATTTTTTTAATGAATCACCACTCAATAACACCGTTATTTCAACCGATTTCATCATTCCGGGGGGGACAAAAAAAATTACCGTCAAGAAACCCGATGATAGAGATATTGCCGTATACTGCATGTTTACAAATCCTGAGGATCAATGGAAGGTATTGATACAAAAACCCCTTGAGAAAAAATATGTCATACGCCTTGATAACAATGCATTACTGGTGGAACACTGATATTTGATGGTCCGTGAACTGCCGGGATTGGCCGACATTATGATCAAGCCCAACCCCGAAAAAGGAGAAAATTAAAGCCCCATGGAACGTTTCAGCTTGGATCAAATAACAGCCGGTCTCATTATTGATGGGTTTGACCCATTGAGAAAGCTGTATTGGCTGGAAAAAAGCTATGAAATGAGTGAAGGGTTCTTTACCGTGTTACTCTCCGTCTATGGAAAAACGCATGGATATTATGCTAAAACGGTGCCTTACAAGCAGTATGACTTTTATTATGATATTTTTAAAAAAGATAATTTGGATAAAGTTGCATATATCTATTATGATTTCAATGATTCGCGTCATGAATTGACATACCATGACATCCAGCAAATGGTTGACGGAACCGCCGAAGCATGGATGCTAAGGGGGGCTGTCCGTGGAAATGTCATCTGTATTGTCCGTCCTCTAAGTGTGGCGTTTGTGGTGTCTGTTCTGTCGGCACTTAAATTGGGACTGGTATTATCGTTCCTTTCCCCGTCAAGGCCCTATTTGATTCAAAGACAACTTCAGGCGTTAAACCCGGACTATATTTCCACGGGCAAAGCCTATTACGCCATTGTCAGAGAATTCCGGACAAAAATAATCGAGACCATGGCGCCCTGTCCGGGGGCAGTGAGTCGTGATGAGCTTAAACGATCCTGTGCCTTTATGTCCGGTGAGATCGCTGCAAGGCTGTTTGATTATACCTCCGATAACCTGTTTGAACCGGTGGACATCACCTGTGATGAATTATATCTTTATCCCCTGAGGGATGGATTGATTGCCCTGGATTTAAGACCGGGGGATATCTTTGCCGCACCCGGATTCAGCTTTTGTGATACCCAGCCTGCCATGATGCTTTCATCTCTTTTAACTGGTGCGACGTTTTTGGATATTAAGCCGGAGAATTACCGACGATCCCCCGCACTCCTGCTCAGGGATGGGGTGACGATTTTCGGTGTGACCTCTGATTTGCGGGATGTTATCCAGGAAAGTCAGATAAATGCCCTGGAATCGTGTCGGTTCTGGTTCAGAACCCCCTCACCGTCAACGGCGTATCATCAATGGCAGGTGTTTATAAGAAAAACGGGGATTGGTCATGTCTTGACCGGTGTCTTGAAATGGAGCAGCCAGGCAGGGGGGCTTCTGTTTTTTTCCGGAAAGCGAAAGGGGGTGGCCATTGACAAGGTGTTGCCTTCGGCAGGATTGCCATGGTCTTTGGTCCCTGCCATGGAAAATGACGACACCCCGTGTGATGATTTCGGTTTTTTATCCATCTCCTGCCCCAATGGAGATAAGATAACCCCCTGTCTTGTCATGAGAGATGCGTATGAATGGCTTTTACTGTCATTTCGGTTTATTGAGAAAGGGGGCAAAAGGTACCCCATGGACGTTGTTTCTCAATTTATTCAGACCACCGGCATCTGTCGATACTTTTTTATGATGGAGCGGGCATATCCTGTAGGCCCCAGTCCCCGCATCCATTTAATTGTGTTTACCGGCTTGGAAACCACCGTTGATTGTGCTGGGATAAAAGACAAACTAAATAAAAAAATCAGTTTGGCCATGGGTTGGGAATATTGTCCGGACGTCATTGATTTTTTCCCGATGCTGCCTCGATTGAATGTCGATGGTTCCATTGACGTGGCCTGGTGCCAGGCACAATATGCAGATAATAGATTAACCTTAAAGTCCGGAAATACCGTTTTCATGGGTTTGGCGTTAATTAAGGAGTTGATTTTTAAAAAGATGTGGGGAGGATTACAGCACCGACCATTGGAATAAGGGAGTCTATGCGTGTTGAGTTACCGTTTTTATATTCGGATGTTCTGCGTTTTGCCTTGGTTGAACGGGAAATTAAAAGTTGCCGGGTTCCAAATTCTGCCCAAACGATTCCAGGCAAATAGATGAAAATATTTTTTGGTGATTGCTTTGTGTTTTTAATCTAACAAAAGGAGGATATATGTCAATTCAAGATGAAATACCCAAATCACGGCTTACATTGAGGTATCGCACAGAGGTCAACGGGCAGCCAGAAGATCTCTCTTTACCCATGCGCTTCCTGGTGGCAGGAGATTTCTCCCAGGGCTCCTCAAAGGATCAGCAGCAGGATCTTGACGAGCGAAGAACCCGTAATATGGATGGTAAAAACACCGACGCCGTAATGAAAGACATGGGATTGAATCTGAAATTTCAAGTACCCAATAAAATTGATCCCGACAAAGAAGAGGATCTTCAGGTTGATATTCCCTTTGACAGCATGCGCTCCCTGTCGCCGGATCAGGTTGCATTGAATGTTCCTAAAATTCGAGGACTATTGATGCTTAAAGAGCTGCTCCAGGAAGTCATGTCAAATGTGGACAACCGCAAAAGCTATCGAAAACTGTTGTCGGAACTTATGGCCAATGAAGAGGCGCTCAACAGCATGCTCAGTGAGTTGAAAGAGTTTGAAGGTTTTAAATTACCATCCAGGGCTGAGTCATAAAACACAAGAAGTGTAATCTAAATTAAGGAGTCCAATAATGGCTGAAGAGACAAAATTATCTGAGGCAACGGAAGAGAAAACGCTTGATCTGAAACGGTTTCTATCCAGCATGAGATTAAGCACTGAAGTGGATGCCCCGGTCCCCATGATCCAGGACGATTTTACGTCCATTAAGAGTGATGTCAGTGAAGCGGACCGTTTCATTTCAGGAATGGCGGCACTTTTGTTGAATGTCACCCCGGTGGCTGGAAAGTTTGACAAAGGGGGGATACTGGACGTTATTGCACGCATTGATGATATGGTGAATGATCAGGTCAATGAAATTATCCATCATGAGAAGTTCAAAGCGTTTGAATCCAACTGGAGATCCTTGCATGATCTTATACTGAATACAAACTTTAAAGCAGATGTGATGATTGATATCCTTGACGTTACCAAAGAAGAACTCATGGAAGACTTTGAGAACAATGCCGTGGATATCATGGGAAGTGCCTTGTTTAATAAGGTTTATGTCGCAGAGTATGATCAGTATGGCGGAAAACCCATTGGGTCTATTCTGGGTCTGTATGAATTCAAGCATACACCGGACGATGAATTTTGGTTGAGAACCATGGGAAAAGTGGCTGCGGCAAGTCATGCCCCCTTTATCGGTTCGGTTTCTCCCAAATTTTTCGGGTGTGATACCGTGGCTGAACTTGAGGCAATCAAAGACCTTGATGGGCTCATGAATCATCCTAAATATGGATCATGGAACAGTTTGCGGGAAACGGAAGAGGCTGCATATATTGCATTGACATTGCCAAGATATATCTCAAGACTTCCATATGATCCTGAAACAAACCCCTGCAGAGAAATTAATTTTACGGAAAAGGTTGCAGGCAATGACGATGCGGATTACCTGTGGGGAAGTGGCGCAACTCTTTTTGGACAGAACATGGTGAGATCCTTTGAGACATCCGGATGGTGTCAGTATCTCAGGGGACCCAAGGGGGGCGGGCTTGTGTCCGGATTGCCGGTACACATGTTTAATGTCCGGGGGGAAGATGAGATGAAGGTTCCTGTGGAGATGATTATTCCGGATTATCGGGAACTTGAATTTGCCAATTGTGGTTTTGTGCCTCTGGTGTATCGAAAGGGAACGGCAGATGCCTGCTTTTTCAGTTGTCAGTCCATTAAAAAACCAAAGAAATTTAAAGATCCCAAGGACAGTGAGAACTCCCAATTGGTGACCAATCTGTCTTATACCCTATCCATCACCCGGATTGCCCATTATGTGAAATGTATTATGCGTGATAATATCGGCAGCTCTGCCGATGCGGCGTATATCAAGGACTCGTTGAGTAACTGGATCTCCAAGTATGTGACAACGGTGGTGAATCCTGATGATTTGACTTTGAAATATTATCCATTCAAGGCATATTCCGTTGACGTTGTGGAGCGGCCTGGAATGATCGGGTGGTATGACTGCTCCCTTTCGATTCTTCCCCATATTCAGTTTGAAGGGATGGATGTAGAGTTAAGGCTTGATGCAAGACTTTAAGGGAGTGTTCTTTTGTTTTTTGAAAATAAAAAAGGAGAAGCGACATGGGTCAAAATAATGTCAGCCATGAGTGTGATGTGGTTCAGGGATTTAATTTTCGAAAAGATACCCAGACAACTGTCGGGCATATTAATTCATTGAAAATCGGTGACGTTGAGTTGGCAGTAGATCTTGCCGTCACCGATCCCACAGATCTTGCCGGTGATAAAGTTAAAGTGGTGGGGGTTATGTCCTCATTTTTCTGGGAAGGTGGCTATGCCAATTCCATTCAGTTGTCGGCCCAGGTGAGTAATGCCAATCAAAAATCCGTTGCCCTTCTGACAAATACCGATTTAAGCAATACGGCGGTGGAATTCACATTTACGGTTTACACGTATGATTTTGAAGTGAAAAAATATTATAAATGTTGTCATTCAGGTGACGAGACACTGCTGGGGCTGGTGGAAAAAGACTCGGGCGGTGGACTGGCACTTTCCATTGAATCGGATCAGAGTACCGAGGTGATGTCTCCCATGAACTTTTTGTTTGAAATCGGGATCATGCCGGAGGATAAAGAGCAGGCCATCCACCGTGCGGTGTCGGACACAGATAAATTTGTTCAAAACTGGGGCGTAACCGTTGAGGCATAATGGATGCATACCGCCGGTCTGATGAAAACGTCGGGGCGTGATCACAGCCTCAGCCACGTTGGGGTGGCACACGTTCCTGGGTTTTCATCCGGCCGGCCCATCATCTAACGCGGGAAACCCGCAACCCAAGTACCTCTCATCAAATTCTTGTTTTTTTGAGCAAGAATTCGGATGTAAGGTACTAATATCATATCAGGCAGGGAAACATGACGGACATGTTGGCACGGATTCACTGGAAAATGGGGCAGAGTATTCTTCCCGAATTTTTTGTCACCCAGGAGGATTCTCTTTTAAGGGATTCAATTTTACGATTCAAGTGTACTGGATTACCCTTTTACGGCATCACGACCCTGGGATGGAATGATTCTTTGATTGCAGAAGGGGTGGTATCCATCAACAGAATGACGGTGATTATGCCGTCCGGCCGGCTTTTAAATGTGCCCGAAAACGCAAAGATTGAGCCCTTTAATCTAAGCCTTGTGGGGAGTTCGAAAATCTCTCTCTATTGCCATTTTACCATGAATGACAACACCCATGAAGAAGAGCGCAATGGGTGGAATGACGAGGATGTCGATGAAATTCCAAGAGTTTATTACAAGTTGGTATTGTCATCGGAGCAAAATGTCCACGGTTTGATGGAATCCATTAAAATTGCAGAGTTTGAGAAAAGTCCGGATGACACCTGGCATTTATCGGAAAAGTACATTCCCCCCCTCCTTCAAATGGGAACCACCCATTTCTTTAAGAAAAAAATGGGTGAGCTGAGTCATGTACTGGAACTTTTCCACTACAATCTCGCATTGGAAGCATCCGGATATCTCAGCGGTGACAGTCTGATAAACGTAAAAATGTGCATGAAAAGCAGCATTAAGATCCAGCGTCTTCTTGCAAATATCAATGCTCAGATTCACTGTCATCCATATTATTTATATGAAGCCTTAAACGAATTTTACACGGAAATCTGTTATTATAAAAAAATTGTTCCGGAAAACAATACTGCCCCTTATAACCATGATAAGCTGGCAGACTGTTTTAGCGTGATCATCAATCCGTTGATAGAGCAGATGCAGGCAATGGAAACCAAATCACCATACCTGCCATTTACATATAAAGACGGCATTTTCGGATTGAAACTCCCTGCTGAGATCCGGGCAGCCCGGGAGGTATATTTCCTGGTGCAGAAGGGCCATGTGGGAAAAAAACTGGACCTCTCCAATATGAAACTGGGATGTTTGCCAAGGATTTCAACCATTCATCGTCTCGCCCTGCCGGGTGTGCCGCTGCGGAAAACCGAAAGGCCGCCGTTCCAGCACTCCTTTGGTGCTGAAGTGGAATTTTTTAAGATAATTGAAGGGGAAGAGTGGGATTATGCCCTTCGTGAGCTATCCATTGCCTTTTATCATCAATCCCAATTTGAAGAGATTGAGTGTTTTTTGTATTGGCGATGAGAAACTTGGGGTCTGGGTATTTAATTTTGGGTATTGGGTATTGGGTATTGGGTATTGGGTTCTGGGTATTGGGTTCTGGGTTCTGGGTATTGAGTTGTAGGTGTGGAGTATGGGGTAGGTCACTGTGCTTTTTTATGGTGTTTGTCAGGGTTGGCGGTGTTGGGATCAAGGCCTGATGAACGGGTGAGGGGATAAACGGTCATGTCCTTTTTTAATCGTTTTATTTTCAGTGAAAAAAGAAAGATTTCAAAGACAAATTATGAAAATATTATTCAGAACCTAAATCATATCCTCAATACCAAACAGCAGTATGGTTCATTTCTTGACAATTATGGTATAAGGGATTTAAATGCATTTTATAATAAAGCGGATATTTCAAAGGCTGTCATCCGGGATGTGATTGAAAATATAGAACGATTTGAAAAGAGAATTAAAGTCTTGGATATTAAACATAAAGATAGCCGCTCTTTATTTCAATTATCATTTACCATTGAATGCCAGATACATGATATCCATAAATCCCTGGATATGAATTTTGATACGGTCTTCAACAGTATTACCATTACATGATCATGCCCCCATCTCAGCCACTTCGTCCGTTGGGGTGCCGGAATGGGAACCCTTTTTTATTAACCTGAGACAGGATGCAACGTCCCATGGAAAACCTTGTATGTCGAATTGAACTGCACAAAAAAAACGGTATAACCATTACCGTCGTAAACGATGCGGATCAGATCGTACAGACCATGGAGTTCGACGGGAAAGTGATTACAACTACCTGTAAAGGTAGTAGTGAGACCAGCACCATCACCCAGAAACCGGAAAGCATTACCATAAAATGCAAAGATTTTCTTGTTGATGCCGAAACCATTACCTGTAACTCTTCAAAAGATACAAAATTAGACAGCAAGGCAAAAACCGATATTTCAAGCAGTCAGGATTTTACTGTCAATTCCGGGGCAACCGCCAAGGTAACCGCCACATCGGAGATGATTTTGACCGGCAGTAAAGTGGACATAAAAGGAAAAACAGGGGATGTCTCTGTGGACGGCATGAATGTCAAATTGAATGCCACCTCGGATGTCACGGTGGAGGGGCTTAACGTGGGGGTCAAAGGAAAAGTCAAGACGGATATGGAAGGTGCAATGGTGAGCGTTAAATCCAACGGGACTCTTGATGTCAAAGGGTCAATGACTACGGTTGAAGGGTCCGCTCTGTTAAAACTGGGTGGAGGATTGGTGAAGATAGGATAATGGAATTCAGCGATAAGATATTCAAAGCCTTTTTGAGTGAAATGAATGACCTGGATCAGTTCAGGATGGCCTATGCCTTGGAACATCCATCCGTTTCAATGGACCGTGATGATCCTGATGTGAAAAGATTGATTGAAGCCATGGCTTTTTTCTCCGCCAGAACACATCTGGCCGGTGTTAAAAACATTACAGCGGCTCAGTTGAGGCTTTTTCAGCAGTTTTTTCCCTTTCTTTTGTCTCCCATTCCGTCAATGGGGCTGATACAGGCCCAGATTTCAGGGGTATTGCAGGAGAGAACCTTTTTCCCAAAGGGCACAGAATTGCTGGTCAGTTCCATATCAGGCGATTGTGCCATATACCGGACCATGGAAGATTTAACCGTTCTTCCCATCACCCTTTCGAAGTCAGGTCTTATCCTGACACCTCGTGGATACCGTCTTTTTCTCTCGTTTAAAGCCATGTATGTCAGAAATGATGAAATCGGCAGATTGTCCTTGAACATCAATTATCTCAATAATTATCAGACATCTTTATATCTTTTGGATCTTATAAAAACGGGAGTGAAAAACTGTTTTATCTCTTTTGATGGAATTGTTGATGAAAATACCACAGGCGCACGCTGTGGGATTTCATTTGGAAATCAGGATGAGGCCGGTCCTCACTCAAAAAATGAACCGTCAATGCATCCGATTCAGGCCTCCCGATTTTTCTTTCATTTTCCTTCAAAGGATCTGTTCATGCACATTGATGTGCCGGAAATTCGAAAATCCTGGGATGAGTTTACCATCTGCATTGATCTGGATCGAAAAAACTGGCCCCAGAAAATCGTTATTAACAAGGATATGTTCAGACCCTTTACCGTGCCGGTTGAAAACAGCATAGGTGCACCGGCCGCTCCTTTTCTATTTGATGGTACAAAAGAGAAATTTAAGATAACGCATTTGGAGCCGGATGCCGGATATGAGCTTCAATATATAAAAGGTGTTTATAAAATCATTGACGGCATAACCTCCCCCATAAGGCCCGGTATCCTGGCCGGTGGGGATGGGTCCTATGAAGTGGAATACCGGGAGACTCAAAATCAAAAAAATTATTATCTCAATTTGCATTATTCCCAGGCATTCTTGAAACCCGTCACCATCGGGCTGGATGCCATGTGGCTGCAACCCGGTTTTTCAGACAACGTATCCCAGAAACTGGATGTTAATCCCTATCGTCGTCGCATTGCCGGGATCAACTGGCGCGTTGTAGAAGAGTTGACCACCCATCAGCGAAACGTTTTTCATGACAATATGGATGTTTTTGTCTATCTTTTGTCATTAAGGGGTAAATCCAGTCTGGATCATAATGACGTTCTATGCCTGTTGCAAGTGCAGGGGAGTGTGTTTAAAGGGCATTATAAACCCATGGAAACCTTGTTTAAAAGTGTAAGGGTTGAACAGACCAAAGTTCAGACAACGGCGGGTAACTCTTTAAAATTGATCTACCATCTGGGGTTTGAGGAGTGTCTGCCGTCAGTGCAACCCATGGTAAAAGTATTTATAAAACAGGTGGAAAACATTCTTGACAGCTGGATTTCAGAAGCCCCGGTTGAAACCACAATGGAGATGTGATGGAACAGGAATTGTGGAAAAAAATTTCCGAAGTGTTTTCTGTAATGGAGACCAGTATTGAGCAATTACTGGTCAATGAAGATCTGAATTCAGAGGATGTCACCGGAAATCCGGAAAATAATATATTACTTGTCAGGGAAACTGTTCGGAAACAGATAGATGCCCTTCGTATCTCTTTTTCAGGACACCTTACAGAGCAGGAAAGCTACTATATCCTTTTTGCGATTATTGTATATATTGATGAGACCATTCAGACCAGAATTCTCTCCAAAACCTATCTCTCCTGGCCTCTTCTTCAAATGGAATTTTATGAGGTTGATGATGGGGGGAATCTTTTTTACGAAACGCTGGACCATATCATTACAAAACCCCAGATCCCCTTGTTTGTTTTTGAAGTCTATTATTTCTGCCTTAAACATGGATTTACAGGCAGGTATATCAACGACCCCGTTAAACTTGCCGAATATAAAAAGACCCTGGAGAATAAAATTCTGGTAAACGAGATTCAGCCGGAAATTGTCAAACCCCATGAGTCTGTAATTATATCATCACTTATTTCTCCCTTGTGGTATTATGCCACTGCCCTTTTTTTTCTGGTGGTTATCTATTGGGGATTTGTTTCATTGGGGTAGTTTAAAACATTAGAGAACTTCTTACCAACGGCAACCAGATATTTTTTGCAGTGAAGTGTGGTCAGATACGCATCTTTCTTTTCCTTGAGTTTAAAATTTCTGAAAGCGACATTTGCCGTGTTTTTATCTTCATATTCCCCCAGCCTCACCGAATAAATTTTTAATTTCTGTTTGTAATCCAGGATTACCATCATCGGGTTGTACCCCCGTTTTGAAAAATAATGAAAATTTTCTTCAGCATTGGTTTTGAATCTGAATATTCCTGTCTGGATTGAATATAGATCGGGATGCATTGGGGACTCCGGCTCTTTTTCGGGATAGGCCATGACAATCGTCCGGGTATCACTTGTTTTGTCTGCTTGCGGGGAAGAAACCGGCGGTGTGAATGCCTTATTATCAGCGATGGATGCCCTTTTTTTTGAAATCGAAGAGGATTTCCTTTTCTTTAAGACAGGCGGCTCTTTTTTTAATGTTGTGTCTGGGATGGTTGCGTGGACATATTCTTGGGGCTTGACGGAAGTTTGCACCGCAATTTTCTCGTCACTGGAAGATGGTGGGGAGGGATGGGCAGGTCTTGATTTGGGAACTGGAAAAATATAGAGCGGGGTGGGGGGGGTTCTTCTTTCCGCATGCAAATTAAAATAAAGGGCACCTGCCTGCCACCCGGTGAATGCAAATAGGATTGAAACCAATGTGGCAAAAAACAAAATTTTCATCAAATCTTTGGGAAGTGTTGAATACATAAGCGTCTTTGGTTTGCGTTATTGTTTTTGCACTTTTATCATCCGAATGAGATGGTTCAGCGATAAAATCGGAAACCTTTACCCTTGATCATGGACTGTACATCAAAGTATCTGGTATTGCAAATAAAAAAGAGTGTTTCTTCATGCTTTAAGGCCTGAGATCGGTAATGGCTTACGATGATGAATCGGATCATCCCTTTCGGAAACTATAGTTCATTACAAATGAGTTGATGCTCTTTTTACCCCATTATAATAAGAGATGGTATCTTTTCAATTGCGAAGAACTATAACATGATTATGTGAGCAACTCAGGGTGGATCAAATCCACAGCCTCTTTACTGACGTTCAGCTTACGGATATCTTTACCGAATTTTTTGGCCATGCTAAGTATCGTACTGTACGCCAAGGTAGTCGTTCTATGCCGGGATTTGCTCCTTCGCTGGGTTGCCGTGTACACGGTCTGAGTGATTGATTTCACACAGCGCAAGAACCTATACTGACATTTTTTATTCAGGAGAATATGTTCGTACATCTCTTTTACTGCAGTCGGAACCTTTATTCGATTGTCATTGATTTCAACCCACTTGCCCCCGCCTTTCCCAACCTTCCAGTCCATATTTATGATGACGGTTTTCACATCTTTAATAAATTCTTCTGCACACTCGAGAACGTCATCTTTCAAATATTCTTTTCCGATTCGCTTGACATCTTTCATGGCTGCTCCGTCAAAAGGATTAATGGCCTGGCTTGTATTTGTGCCGTACCGATCGGAAAGGCCCGGTGTGACATTGGTATTTGTCTTGGTTTTATGAAGCATCCGATCCCAGGAGTTTCTGATATCATTTTTTATGTGCGTATGGAATAATTCGCAGAACATAAACCATTCCGGATCTAAACGCATTTCCCGGCTCAGAACGGATCGGTTTTCTTTTATCTTATTCTTAATCCTTTTCCAGAAGACCTTTACGTTTTGGTCCACCCGCGTAGAGCACTTGGCAATATGCAGGTATGCGGCCTCAGAGGTAAAAATTATTTTCCCCAATGCAAAGTACTTGTGTACTTCCATCTCATCGTAGACATTTTCTTCCATATCTTTTAGAAGCGTCAGGAGACGATTGTCATAAAAGGGTAGGATGCTGGGCTGATACTTAAGGCTCTGGATGTAGTCTTTGTCAATGCGGCTATCCAGAAAATCGAGCACTATGCGATCAAGGAAAGCGTAGGTGATCTCGTATTTACGTGACCCACCGGTTACGATGCTTATTGTTTTTCTGCCCTTGTTTTCCTTTGAGCGCCAGTCATAATTGGGTACGGGCAGAATGGGCGGGAAATATTTAATCGGAGCCTTGTCCATGTTTTTCTTTTTGATGGACCACCCGGCAAGTCGCTTCTCCTCAGCAATCCGGAGCGTATTAAAAGATTGGCCATGATCAATTTTGGTGAAACCGCCGAACTTTTTTTTCCCGAAATTTTGTTCACCGATGACCACAAGTCCATAATTGTTGGCGGAAAGGTCGTTCTCCTCAAGAAAAATTGAAGAAAAAACCACCATCATAAATCCGTCTAAATGCTCGCAGAAAGCCTTTTTAAAATTTTTGTAATCATAGCGTTTTGTTTTGTTTTCAAAAATGTCACGCACTGAATAAAAATTTACACCTTCCGAAGCAACGGTGTTGGCTTCGGAAAGACGAATTTTTGCTACGGTGGGGCCGATGAGGTAACGGTATATTTCTCCGGTCATGCACTCAACCTGTGCTTCCTGAATACTGTCAAGTTCCTTCACAAACCACTCTGAAGTGGTTTGATTCTTTCCTATGCGTTTAATCTGCCAAACCGGATGAGCACTGGCACCGTGTTTTTTTATTATCCTTATGTCATTAAAACTTTTGAATCCTTGGCCCATAATTGTTTCCTTTTACATGAAAGAATTTATTTAAGGCGACTTTTGGAAATAACAATATGAGATGGAGATGAATCAGTGCCTAAGAGGAAGCCCATGATTAATATGTTCTGACCTCTATTGTTGTCGTTGACTGATATTTTTCATAGGATTATAGCAGTAATGTGTTTGTGGGTAAATACCTTGAGCCCCATTTTTCTAAAACAATTTCCACCGACTTCCTTAAATCGGGCCATTCACGATCTTCAATTTGAAAGTTCAAAGGTTCTGGCTAAGAGTTCAAAATCATACTCACTCTATTGTGTTTATCATTCCATTCCCAATTTAGATCATGTACCAGGCCTTTTAGAATCTTCATGCCCAGGTCGTCACCATCTTGGACATTTTCCAGAAAATTTTGGGGGTGGGTACCATAATCCAGTAATACCTGAAGTTCGGCACTTTTTTCAGAATAGGATAGTATCAATGTCAGGGGAGCGGGATCCGACATTGTGAAATAAAGGCCAGTACACTCCTCAACCACCAGCAGGGTGTTGTGCTGCATTTTTCGACTGAAAAAGTGTTTTTCACAGAATTGTATGATCTCTCCATTCATGGCATACAGATCAAATGAAGACGAATGTATCTCGTAGCTGAAATTTCTCAGACGTTGGATAAAGTTGCGTGTCTTCTCTTTTTGCGGGTTCTCGAAGATCTGTTCCGGCGGCCCCTCCTCATAAATGATGCCTTCGTCCATGTAAAAAACACGATGGGAGACATCCCGGGCAAAATCCATTTCATGGGTGACAATGGCCATGGTCATCCCCTCTTTTGCCAGACGGCGGATCACAGCCAGCACCTCACTGATCATGGTGGGATCCAGGGCGGATGTGGGCTCATCAAAGAGAATGATCTCCGGCTCCATTGAGAGACAACGGGCGATGGCCACGCGCTGTTTCTGACCACCGGATAGTTCATCGGGGAGATTTCCGGCCTTGTCGGCCAGCCCCACCTGTGTGAGCAGTTCAAAGCCCCGGCGCTCTGCTTGTTCACGCTTCTTTCCCAGGAGTTTCATGGGACCGATGGTCAGATTATCCATAATGGTGAGATGGGAAAAAAGATTGAAGGACTGAAACACCATGCCCATTTTTCGACGCAGTTTCGATCTGTCATTTTTGGGATCCAGGATATTTTTACCATCGATCAGGATACTGCCGCTGTTGGGTTCCTCCAGAAGATTGATACAGCGAAGGAGCGTACTTTTTCCGGTTCCGCTGGGTCCGATGATGGAGATGACCTCTCCTTTCTTGATGACGGTATTAATATTTTTCAGAACGGTCAAATCATCATATTTTTTCACAAGATTTTTAATTGCTATCATGATTGGCTCCGGTAGGTCTTGCGTTTGGGTTCAACTCGAATTTCCAGCTGATTCAAAACGATGAGCAGGGCATTGGAGATAAGAAAATAGAGAACAGCCACCATAATCAGGGGGAAAAAGGCATCAAAAGTGCGGCTTCGTATGATATCCCCGGCTTTTGTGAGATCCTGCACCGCAATATATCCCACGATGGAGGTCATTTTTACCAGAGAGATCACCTCTCCCTTAAATACCGGAAGGATGCGTCGGATGGCCTGGGGAGACACGATGAAGATAAAGGTTTTAATGGTGGAAAATCCCATGGCAATCCCGGCTTCGGTCTGGCCTTTATCCACCCCTTCAATACCCGTGCGGAACATTTCAGACACATAAGCGGCAAAATTCAATCCAAAAGCGAAGATACTGACCAGCACCGGATCAATATCGAGTGAGCCTAAAATGACATAAAACGTGATCATCAGGATCACCAGAATGGGCGTGCCGCGAATAACGGATATGAAAATCCGGGCAGGTACTTTTAACCATTCTGAGCGCTGCATGCGCATATAACATATCACACCGCCCATGAGGGTTCCCAACAAGACCGACCAGATTGAGATGACGGCCGTGGTTTTCAGGCCATCCAGGATGAGGAGATAACGTTTTTCATGGAGAATATTCCTCTTGAAGCCCTGGACTACCCGGGAAATAAAAGTGGCATCTTCGGCATTTCCATCTGCTTGATTGATCCCATTACCGGCCGGAGTCAGACCTAATTTGTCCCGGGTTGTTACCGTAACCGTTTTTATCGAATAATAGGGATCGGAAAAATTGATCTCTTTTCCACGCTCCTCTGTACGGGCCATACCGGCAGCGATCAGATCCGCCTTACCGGAGACCACAGCGGGTATCAGGGAGGGAAAACTACTCAGGAAAATATTGAGCTGATACCCCTTGGCTATGGCAAATCGTTTCACCAGTTCAACATCAAAACCCACCAGTTCATTCCGGTAATAGGTTACAAACGGCAGATCCACCACGTCCGTGCCAAAGGTTAACATCGGCCCCGAGGTATTTTCCGCCAATTTCGGCATCACAGAGTTATCCGGCGGTCCCTCAAACCACCTTTTTATCATTTCATCCCAGGTACCCTCGTCCTTCAACTGCTGCATAAACTTATTGAAGCTTTCCCGGAGTCCATCTGCGCCTTTGCGAAATCCCACCGCCAGGTTCTGGTCCAGATCTTCCGTACCCAACACCGCCAGTTGCGGACTGGAGACCATGATCACACGGACAGTGGCATCATCCATTAAAAACGCATCTATTTTATTGGTTTTAATTGCCAGTATCATGTCCTGGATGGTTGAAAAATTGTGGGCGCTTGAAGTCGGATATTTTTCGCGCACGTAGGGATCAAAGACAGAACCCTCAAAGACACCAATGCGCCTGCCGTGGAGATCATTTAGAGAGTGCAGCAATGCTTCATCCGGTAATCGGTCTTTACGCACGATCACCCCGGTCCTTAATTGGGCATAGGGGTCAGAAAAACTCACCTGTTGCTGCCGTTCCGGTGAAATGGCCATCCCGTCGGAAATAAGATCGGCCTTACCCGAGGCCAAAATAGCCACCAGGGATGAATAATTCACTTGCATGAACTTCAGGTTATAACCACGATCCTGGGCAAATCGGCGGATCAATTCAATGTCGAATCCAACATATTCATTATTCATGAAGGCCACATAGGGAAGATCCTCCACAGCCACAGCTGCCCTCAAAAGAGGCCCATCTTCGTGTGTTTCGATCTTGGGCATCACCGCCTGTTCCGGATCATTTTCAAACCACCGTTCCTCTATTTGGTGGTAGATACCATTTTTTCTGATCTCCTTCAGATATGCATTGAATTCCATGCGAAGTTCAGGATTTTTTTTGCTGAATCCCACTCCCAGGTCCATATCCAGAACATCCTCAGCCATCAGGGTCAGTTTCGCATCTTTTTTAACGAGAAGCCTGGCCAGTACCAAATCCATGAATGCCGCATCAACCTTTCCCGTGGAAATGCTCAGGATCATATCTGCAACGCTGTCATATCGCTTGATCTTGCTTGTTGGGTAATTCTCTGCCAGATACTTATCATGAACGGTCCCTTCATACACGGCAATTGTCTTTCCATGCAGATCATCCAGACTTCTCAGGATCGGTTTCGAATCCTTTTCCGGTGCCGCTAAAGCGGTTGAGATCATGGCACAGAGCACCATAATCAAGACAAAATTCAGTATCGTTTTCAGTTTACCATTCAGCATAAAACCCCTTTCATTCTTCTTTGACCAGGATTGAAATTTGACCTGGAATAAAAGATGATCCTTTAAACGTCAGACATAGGCACCATAGAGCAATTCAGCCACACTTTCATCAAATAGTTCCTTTTTTTGCACCCGATCAAAGGTGCTGAGCAGGTCGGGAATGCGGACCCGGCGTTTCTCATTGCCTTGAAAATCTTGAATGATCTGCCCTTTGTGCATCATCACGATACGGTCCGGAAGATCCACGGCCTGCTGCATGGAATGGGTCACCATGAGGGCTGTGAGTTTATCTCTTTCAATAATCGTCTTGGTCAGCTCCGCCACCTTTGCCGCACTTTTGGGATCCAGGGCTGCCGTATGTTCATCCAAAAGCAGCAGTTCAGGTTTTCGCCAGGTGGCCATGAGCAGGGTGAGGGCCTGCCGCTGCCCGCCGGAGAGGGTGCCAATGGGATTATCAAGTCGCTCCTCAAGACCCATTTTCAAGGAACGGACCCGATGGGCGATCTCTTCTTTCAGTGCCCGGGTCACCGCTGTTCTCAATGAACGTGGTTGGCCCCGATGTATGGCCAGAACCACATTTTCCGCAATGGACATCTCTGCCGCCGTTCCGGCAAAGGGATTTTGAAATACCCGGCCAATGAGTTTTGCCCGCTTATATTCCGGCCAGGCAGTAATGTTTGAACCTGCCAATCGGATCTGCCCCGCATCCAATTCAAAGGTGCCGGCCACTGCGTTCAGCAAGGTGCTCTTTCCTGATCCATTGGTTCCGATAATGGCGGTAAATGTTCCCTCCTTCAGGGTTAGATTGACATTCCGCAGGGCTTTCACCTCATTGGGAGTGTTTGGGAAAAATATTTTGGAAATGTTTTGAATCTCAAGCATGGTCTTTTTCTCCCTGAAATTTGCCTGACAGTTTTCGGAACCACTGGGGAGCCACCAGGGCCACAAAAACAAAGAGGGCCGTCACCAGTTTTAGGTCATTGGGATTCAGGCCCCAGCGCAGGGCAATGGCGATGAGCAGCCGAAAAAGGATTGTTCCCAGGACCACCGCAATGATCTGCAGGCCCAGACTGTTTTTGCCGATAAGGGCCTCACCGATAATAATGGAGGCCAGCCCCCACACCATCATACCAATACCCATCTGTACATCGGCAAATCCCTGGTACTGGGCCAGCAGTGATCCGGAGAGCCCCACCAGACCATTTTCCAGGGCCAGCCCGAATACGATCATACGATGATGGTCCACACCCTGGGCCCGGACCATCTGGTCGTTATTACCGGCAGCCCTCAGCGCCGTACCAAAGTGTGACAATAAAAAGCGGTATAGTAGAATCCCCACCACCACCGTGATAAGGGTCATCATGATCAACAGTGCCACATCAATCAGGGGGACCAGCCATCCCATCACATTTATCTTGTCCGCATTGTTGAAAAGTCTGAGTAACAGGTCCCTCATGCCGTCGGAAAAGCTCTTCACATCCAGCATGGGGATATTACTGCGGCCCATGATCCTTAAATTGATGGAATAGAGGGCCGTCATCATCAGGATTCCCGACAGGATCTTCTGTATTTTGAATCGGGTATGTAGAAGACCTGTAATGGACCCGGCCAGGGCTCCTGCTAAAAATGCCATGAGCGCCGCCAGCCAGGGGGACCAGCCCTGGGTGATCAGAACGGCCGTGAGGGACGCACCCAGGGTAATGGTGCCATCCACTGTAATATCTGTAAAACGTATCATTCGAAAGGAGATCAACATCCCCAGTGACAATAAACTTAAGACCAGCCCCATGGTAAATGCACCGAAAACCAGGCTCATGATTGCACCTCCTCATGGCTGATCGGGGCAAACCAGCAGGCACCCCGTACCAGGGCACTCTCACCAAGACCTATGACCGGCCGACTGTCATTTACCAGATGCAGAACAGCCAGGGGAGAGGGTCCGTTAAAAAATTTACCAATGGTTTTAAACAGGTCAATGCGGCCGTTTTGAAGGACCTGATAGGGAAAGACCACCGCATGCAGATGGGCACAATATTTACCATCGGGTCCCATGGGGGAGAGAAGCGGCTCTTTTTTATCTCCAGGTTTTCCGGAAACCACACCCAGGATCACAGCCTGTTGGCGGGCATATACCCTTTCCCCGGTGAAACTCAGCCACTCTTTGATCTCCGGGTAAGAGAGGTTTTTATCTTCTCTTAACTCCCCCGGAGATTTGATCAGCGAGGCCCCCACCAACCCTTCCACTTCTCCGATAAGGACGAATCCCATATTCTCCGTTTGTCTCTGTGCCATCATCATCTCCACGATTTGACTGAGTGTGAAAAATCTTGTCTCATCAGTTGGCGCAAATCGGATCAGGTCCGTCATTTCCCCCTCCAGGGTCAGGGCTTGAATACATTGCATGCTTGGGATAAACGCCTGTTCCGAGATCAGGTAGTCCGGCCTGCTCTCTTCTGCCGGGCTTTGATATACCACATGACCGGCTGCCGCCAAAAATTCCCCAAACTGTTCTCCTCCGGCGGTATCGTCCATTCCGGGACTTCCGATCCCCAAAGAAAACAAATTTTTAACAAACTCAATTTTTTTGATACTGGAAGGCTTCACCTGTTTCCAGGGGCACCAGGCCTTATGAATGAACAGACGCTGTCCTTTATTGGATCCCAAACTAAAGTGCTCATACATTTTCTGTGTTGAGGGCATCCCTTCCCGGGGCATGTCTCCGGGCAGGGCCGTGATCAACCAGTCTCCGAAACCCGATGTGGTCAGGGTCTGTGTCACAAATTCCGTGGCATTGTAAATGAGAAAACTGCCGTCCACTTTTCTGACGGATTTATAAATCAGCAAAAGTGCCCGGATACCGGCAGAACTTAAAAAGGTCATCTCCCATGCGTTAATGATCAGATGGTGCTGCCCGTCCCTGACAAAGTTCATAAGCGTATCGGTAAAATGTTCGGACCAGCTTGCATCCAGCCGTCCCTTCGCCCCAACAAATAGATATGTTCCTCGGATTTCATGATGTATCTGCATTACTCTTCTCCCTTCGGCATGCTGAATGGGATCGCCTCTTTCTTGAAATAATCCGGTATTATCAGGTCATATTCCTTCATAAGTTCATAATTCACGATGAACTTTTCCGAACTGGTATTGTTAAAAGGAATGGTGGCCGGGTCTTCCCCATTCAAGATACGAACCGCTTTTGCCGCAGCCTCCAGACCCGCATCGTAATAATCCCGTGAAAGTCCCATGACCCCGCCATGCTTCATCTGTGCACTGTCAAAGACATAGACGGGGATATTGTTTTCTCTGGCCTTTCGCGCAATGAGAGCAAATCCCGGATGGGTCAAATTGTCCACCACCTGGGCCACGATATCAATGTCTTTGCTGCAAAGCTGTGTCGCTGCTTGGGCAATTTCCGCACTGGAGGTCACCGGAATTGCCAAAAGCTTAAGTCCAAACTTTTTCAATTGCTCCTGGAACCAGTCCTTATAAAGAACACTATTGATCTCTGCCGGTGTAAAAAGTGTCCCCACGGTCTCTGCTTTAGGATTTGTTTCATGAATCATTCGGGCCATTCCGCCAAAGGGACTACGCGTGGTGATACCCGTCACATTGGGGAGATGGTCCTCTTCGGTTTTGCCGGCCCCTGCTTTCACTCCATCCCCCACGCCGGTAAATACAATGTTGATATCAGGCCCTACCTGTCTCACGGCTGCCTGCAGTGTCGGCGTTGAGACCACCATGAGCAGGTCCGGTTGCTCTGCTTTGATATTGGTCATAATACTCGACAAGGTGCTCATGTCTCCCTGTGCATTGTATTCTTTCAAATTGCAATTGATTCCCTTCTTAAAACCGGCATTCTCCAATCCATCCACCAGACCGTCCCGACATAATTCTGCAGATCCCGTTTCACAGTAGAGCACGATGCTCAGTTCCAGGGCCTTCTTTTTTCCATCACGTCGGGGGTTAACATCAGCATCAACACCGCTGGTCTTTTGAGATTTTTCCTTGAACGTGCCCGCTTTATTAACGGTCGGTTTTTTTGGGGCTTCCTGCGGCTGATCCTTAAGATATTTTTTTAAATTTTCCGTCAGACGGTAGTTACCATTAAACGTGGCCATCACGTCCTCATTGATCTGCAGTCGTTCCGGCACAATATTTTCGACCCGGATGGTGGATGGATTTTTTCCCCTTAGGATATCTATGGCCATATCCGCGGTTAGCTGACCCACCGTAAAATACTTTGCCCCCACGCCAAAGAGGGCGCCTTTTTCCGTGTCAAAAGGGTCGTTTGTGAAGACAGGAATGCCAGCCTGTTTGCCGATACTGACTAAAAGGTTCAGGGCGGCTGTTGCCACGGTGTCCCCACCGATCCAGATCGCTTCACCCCCTCTTGCCACCAGGCTTCGCGCAGCCTCAGATACCTCCGAAGTACTATTGGCAACGGCCTCCATCAATTTGATCCCCAGTTCGGCACAGATTTTCCGTGCCTTAACCATGCAGGCTTCACTGCAATATTCGCCTGAATTCCAGACCACACCTACTTTCTTGAGATTCGGGTTCATCTCTTTGGCTATTTTGAAGGCGGATTCCACAGGCTGAAAACTCCCGATTCCCACGAGATAGGGGGGATGCATATCCTCCCCGGGCCCCAGAATGCCGACCCCCGATCCATAAGGATCCGTCACGGCCCCAAAGACGTGTATCTTTTTCGTATTCACATTGGCCTTGGAAAAAGTCTGTAACGCCAACGTACTGGAGGTGATCACAATATCCGCCGGTGAATTCACAATCTCACGGACAATGGTGTTGGCCGTGGGGATATCACCCTGGGGATTGTAGATTTTCAGGTTCGACTTGTCCGGTGCCAGCATCCCTTCAGACTCCAGACGATCCATCACACCTGCCACATGACTGTCAAGCAACAACGTGGACGCTATCTGGAATATGGCGATCTGTGAATACTCATACCTCTTTTTTTTCTGACCGGCACGCTGTCCCCAGTCCGATACCAGCAGCATAAGGCTTGCCGCAACGATCAGTGTTAATATCAGCCACAGTTCTTTCAGTTCCCTCATGGAGTCTCCTCAAAATTTCAGCCCCCCTTTATTCTTACAATAACGTCTCGTTCCGGGTGGCCTGAGTTGTGAATAATTTGCTGATTCCCGCGATCCCAAAGATCTCCCGGCAAACTTTCAGAATTCGGATTCCTGAGCCCCCCAGCAATTCGATTCCCAGTTGATTTTTCGGATCTAAATGATCCGCCATTCTCTTTCAACAGATGTGATCACGCTTTAGTAAGATAGGAACTTCCTTTTTGTCAAAGGAAATATGAAAAAGTTTCATGAGAGGGTTGTATCGGCATTGATATTTGTCAGCTGGGCAAGATAATAGACCACGGCGGCGGAGATGGGCTGGCTGTGATGCCCACCTGGTAGGCCACAGATGCGGCGGCCATGGGATGTTCCGGTCTGATTTTGTTTTTTTTGGGGGGATAAGGCAAGCCTGACTTTAATCCATCCACTTGACAGATATTATAATGGTAATTATAATGACCACTATTATCATCATATGAGAATTTCAAGGAGGCAACGTCATGCAGATAGATAGTTACATCCCGGTTACAAAGGCAAAGACCACGCTGCTTGATATGATTCGCGTCATTAACGATCAGGAAAACACCATCGCTATCACTAAAAATGGGGTTCCCCGGGCTATCCTCATGTCCATGGAACAATACGAGTCCATGCGCGAAACCATGGCAATCCTTGGGGATGAAGGGATGATGAAACAGATATGGCGATCAAGGAGTGAGGTCAAAGAGAACAAACAGCTGCTGGATCTGGAAGATCTTGTATAATGTACCGGGTTAAACTGACGGCCACGGCATCTGAAATGTTTACGCTCCTACACCCGGAAATCAAAAAACAGATCAAATCCATCCTTAAAACACTGTACAACTCCCCATATCTGGGAAAGGCGCTGCAAGATGAACTGGGAAATCTCAGATCACTGAAAATGAAGCGTTACCGTGCCATATATCAGGTGAACGATGAAAACCGGACGATCATCGTTTATGCCATTGGACACCGCAGAGAAATTTATGAGATCGTCACTGAACTCTTTTGTTAACACTCCCTGAGCTAAAGTCTCGGGGGGTGTTGCCTTTTACCCATTCATCCAGGTGGTTGCCGTTTTAAGGGGGGTATAGACATGGCCATTATCTGCCCTGGATACCGCTTAGATGGTGGCTATGATGACGGTGTGTAATCCCGGAGATAAGGTCATTGTGTTCTCTCCATTTTATGAAAACTACGGGGCCGATACAATCCTAACCGGTGCAACGCCCATCTATGTACCGCTTGCATCCACCGGATTTCAGCTTTGCCCCTTTAGCTCTGCCGCAGGCCCTGGTGCTGTGCAATCCTTCCAATCCCACAGGGAAAGTTTTTACCCGTGAAGAGCTGCAATCAATTGCCATCCCATCCCGCCAATCTTGCCATTAGCCACCAAAAAGCTTTTCCTTTTATGTAACAGTTATAGCAATGGGAATGGGCACAACCGGAATCATTACATCTAAAATCCGGGCAACTGTTTGAGGTACACCATGTTTCACACCACTCACAAGCATCGGAAGCATCGGCATAAAAATTTCCGTCAGGATCATAATTTTCAATATCGGCAAAATCGAAAAGTACTTTACCGTTGGCGGAACAATAGGATCGAATCAAGTTGTTATTGGTATTCAATGTTCCTGGAGGACCTGTTCCATCCAGATGACCGGTCATATAGATAAAGATCACACCAGGATAATCATTTTCCAGCCTGCTCATGCGAGTTAGATAATCATTCACCTCCGCCTCACCATACCAGGACAACTGACCACACCATGACCAGATCACCAGACTCGTTTCCGAATGTGCATTCAAATAATTCCTTGTATCATCTTCCCATGTAGAGGTGCCGAGATCGATTCGATAGTCATCATATATTGCTGGAGGACTGTATAAAGTTGAGTTTTCATTTTCCAGCATGGATAGTCCTGTTATGATCTGGCTTCCATGTGATGTATGACCATAATATAGATTATTGCTGGATCGCACTTCACTAAGATACTGAGCCGGGATATTATCAAAGGCAGCCGCACTACTGTGATCAGCTGTTATTGCCCCACCACTCGGCATGGTGATGACAAAGTTCATTTCATCACTCCAGTGCCCGTATCCATTGTCATTCCATGTCTGAATCCACCAGCGATGTTCACCACTTTCCAGGGATAAATCGGGGGTAACCGAACAGGTCCCGTCTCCTTTAACCACCTCACCGGATCGATACCAGTGCTGGAAGACATTTTTTGAAGCATCGTTGACCCACAAATAATACCAGCCGGCTTCCTCAACTTCATTCCAGGTAAAAGCCAGGGGGGATGTTTCTTGAGTGCCGGCGGGAGATATCAAAACGGCTTTGTCGGGAATACTGGAAAGATTTACCGTAAAGTTCATTTCATCACTCCAGTTCCCGTATCCATTGTCATTCCATGTCTGAATCCACCAGCGATGTTCACCACTTTCCAGGGAGAAAACGGGGGTGACCGAACAGGTTCCGTCACCTTTAACCACCTCACCGGATTGATACCACTGCTTAAACACATTTTTTGAAGCATCATTAATCCACAAATAATACCAGCCGGCTTCCTCAACTTCATTCCAGGTGTATGTGGGAAGAGTATTTGTTACCGAACCTGAAGGTGATACAAGATTTGCCTGGGCAGGAGTTGAAGAAGTACTGGGGGCGACCTTCCATACATGCACCAGACTTTTTTCCGAATCAGCCTGTCTTTCAACAACATACAGCAAACTGTTGGTGGTATCAAAGCACATGGCACCAACAAGTTGTCGCTTGTACCGAACCACGTCGATTTCAGGGTCAAACAGATATTGATTGATATCCAAAGTTGCATACGCCTGGGGTTCCCATGGGTTCATTTCACCGTTTACCACTCGGGTCAGTTCTTCAGTATCGTAAAAAATTATCCGGGCGTTATATTCTTCCGCCCACCACCCCCTGTTATCATAAGGATATTCCGGAACTCCAGGGCAATCGGGTGGTTCACAATCAATGGGCCAAACAACCCCATTGGCAAAACCATACCAGCTTCCAACAGCCTTAGTACCGACAAAAACTACAGATGAATTGCCGCCCACACTCAACCATGCGCCTCCGGACCAGCTGTCTGCTTCTTCATAATTCTCCATTTCCATTGAATCGTCGGTCACAATTTCAGGGATACCTGGTTCCTGAATGCCATACAATAGCAGGGGGGTAATGGTTTCGATTCTTGCGCCACCGGCAGGAGGATTATCAACATTCCATGGGGCAAAGGCAAATAATGCCGGACCTCTACCCGACCATCCTCCCTCTCTGAATCTGCCTGTAGCAAGCAGTTGACCGGGAGCATGGGTATTTGCCCACTGCTCGGGAATTTTGAAAAGGTAGTCATTGGACACATAATTGGTATAGTTTCCAAAATACCATCCTCCTGCAGGTTGTGGATTTGAAAGATCTGTTTCACACCATCCATGGGAAATTTCGAAATCCTGAAAGTGCTCTCCCCAGCAGAAATGTAATTTGCCGGAAGTTTGAGAACCCTGAGCAGGCAGATATTCAATGCCTGCCACGGGAATCTCAAGTTCTCCGAACATCTCACCTGTGATCTCCTGAAACTCTTGTAAAGTTTCTGCGGTATTCAATTCATCAGGATTTTTAAGTGTGGATATTACCGGCACAGGAATACTTATTTCTGACACATACTGTTGATGATCATGGCCGATGATAAAAAATGACCCTGGGTACCCGTCATCAGGGCCGGATGAATCGCCTCCGGGATAATATGTCATGGCCTGTCCACTGTAATTCCAGTCTGATCCATTGGATCCTTCCGGCAATCTGAAAGCGCCCTGGTAAACCAGATCATCCGCCTCTATGCGACCTGCACGACAGGGCTGGGAAACCGATACCAAGAGGATAAAGACAAATAACAAACCTGAAAAAACAGACAAAATATCTTCTTTTATCATGTGAGTATACATTTAAAATTCTCCTTGCTGAAAATTGCATCATAGGCCCTCCGGGTATGGGCAGTGTTCAAAGGCTTTTTTAGCGTGTCCGGTATCCCCGAACTGAATTTTAAAATTGTCACTCAACGATCCCGTTTTGGACCATGTATGGAAAAAAGGGGCTCATCAAATTTTAATAGCCGCAACCGACAATCCTCCCCCCATCCTTTTTCACAAAGGTGTTTTTCTCTTTTCCCTTCCACTGGTATTGCACCCATACCCCATCGGATGTGGCTTTAATCAATTCATCATAAATGACTTTATATTGTGGAGTACTCAGATCTTTAATGGTATCCTTGCTGGGATGCACCAGCAGTTTGCCATCCTCTTTCATGACAAATATGTACAGCCCTTCAGGGGCTTTGGCTTTGCAGGCCGTGTCATTGAATACACCTGCAAGCACAACCGATGAAACCGCTTTTTCGATTTCTTTTTGATCGGCTGCAAAACCGGATGTTGCCAGACAGAATCCAATAAGTAATACGAAAGAGAGCAAAATTGTTTTTTTCATCTTCATCTAAATCTCCTTAAATAATGTGATGGTTGATATGGCGTTGAACCGGTGGTTCACCACCTGTTTAGGGACTCAGCAGCAGTAAAATGAGATGGATAGCGCAGGGTTACCAAGACGATAAAATTTCGCATTCAGAATTTGAGGATCATAAGCGCAATTTAATTGAATACTTTGTCAATACCTAAGTAACATCAAAATATCAAGCGTTTTTTTGTAAGGGCTTTTACGCTGTTGTGAATGGTTAGGACCCCAGCAGGTTTTGATATACCGTTTAATCAAGGAAAATTTAGAAAGCATGTGTGCCTGGATTTCAAAAACGGTAAATAAATTAAGGGCTGACATCCTTAAATATCCTAACGGTGAATATCTCCTTTGGGCTTTCCCGTACGCAGCTGCATGTCAATTTTTGTTTTTACAGCCTGTGAAAAAAATATTATGGTATTTTTGTTTGATATGGTGGCATCCTTCATTCTCTGGCTGATATTTCCCCAAAGCGTTCCCTTATTTCCCGGGAATCTCCTCAATAAAGTGCCAACTGTTTTTGAGGCAAGAGGAGATTCGCATGAAAAGCTGGATTGAAAATCAGGATGGAGAAATAGTAATACAGGGGCAAAGCACGGTAACGCTTTTGCGAGGTTTTAAAACGACATTGGTCTCATAACGCAAAATAACGCAAAATAAAGCAACATGAAGCAGGTTTGTAAACATAAAATGAGGAGAGATGGTATGAGTTTATTGAGTTTTACCGGATTGGCAGCTGCAATGTTTATTCTGGCAGTAACCCCCGGACCCGGGGTTTTTGCCACCGTTTCCAAGGCACTTGCCCATGGATTCAGGAGGTCCATTCCGGTGATTCTGGGGATTGTCACCGGAGATCTGATATTTCTTTTGTTTGCCATTTATGGTCTTTCCGCCATGGCAGAGACATTTGGTGCGTTGTTTTCAACGGTGAAATATCTGGGGGGCGGGTATCTGGTGTGGCTGGGAATTAAATTGTGGCGAACCCCTCCTGACACGGTGGATGTGGCAACCTTGAAAAGCCATTCCGGAAAATACAGTTTTCTGGGCGGGCTCTCCATTACATTGGGAAATCCCAAGGTGATTCTTTTCTATCTTGGTTTTTTACCCACTTTTGTGGCGCTGGACAGCCTTTCCACCCTTGATGTTGCTTTGATTGCACTGGTGGTGTCATCCATACTGGGTTCAGTGATGCTGTTTTATGCATTCAGCGCATCCCGGGCAAGGCGGCTGTTTCAAAGCAGAACCGCCCGGCATAATATGAATAAAACCGCCGGAACCGTCATGATTGGAACCGGTTTTGTGCTGTTGTCCAAAACCTGATGCGTATGTGATATAACCGCCACGGGCGGACTGGAATTTGGGACCCAGGTTCGCCCACAACGAATCATGAAAGTAATGTGACTCATCGCGGATTAGTGTGATTTGAGGTATGATACTTGTGCGCAATTCTCAATGTTTACGCATCAGCAGCTATGAATTTTCACACTAATCCGTGATGAGCCGCATAAAATTAATCTCTTTATTTTGCATCAACTGTGAGGGAAAATTACAAATGAAATTATGGCATCTATTAATTGCAGCGTTCATCGTTATTTTGGCCATATTTACCTTGCCCACACTATTTAATGATATCTCGCTCCAAAAGGATGAGCAGATCTTAAAAAAGCCTGCAGAAAACGAGAGCAAAGAATATTCAGGGAAAAAGCTGACTTTTCTGGTCAATCAATCACATATTGTTGCAGCCCGTTATCTTGCAGAAAAATTTCAGGAGAAAACCGGTGCTGTCGTTGAAATCATCAATGTCCCCTATACGGAACTGGATCAGACCATTATCGATAACCACAGCTCCGACTCCCCGAACCTGGATGTGGTCATGTTCTGGTATATCTATGTGGGCAAGCTGGCAAAGGAAGGTATGCTGATTGACTTGACCGGGTTTATCCGCGAAAATCAGGCGGTATTGAATACTGAGGATTTTATTCCGTCGATTTATGACGCCTATTCGTTATATAAGGGCCGCAGATGGGGGCTGCCGTTTGACGGTGATACCCATGCCCTTTTTTACAATAGATCCATACTTGAACGCCATAACCTTAACCCGCCGCAAATCTGGCAGGACTATCTGGCCATCTCCCAAACCATTACAGAGAAGGAGAAAGGAAATGGAATTTACGGCAGTTCCATAATGGCGGAGCCCACACCGGTAATTTTAGTGTCGGTATACATGAACCGGTTGATTGGCCGGGGAGGCGATTATTTTGACAGGGACAACAAACCGATTCTGGATTCACCCAAGGCAGTCTCCGCCCTTGAAGATCTGATCGAACAATCGAGGTATGCCCTACCGATCCCCCTTGAGACGGGGTTCCCAGTGAGTGTTGACGCTTTCTTGTCCGGTCAGGTAGCCATGCAGGAGAACTGGGCGGATCTTTCTCTGATGGCTGAAGATGCCAAAAAATCCCTGATAAAAGGGAAGTGGGGTGTCGGCCCCATTCCAGCCGCAACTCCTGGAAGCCCACATTTCTTAATCATGAATGCGGGATACGCGGTGGGGATTCCTACAAAGGCCGTGCATCCGGAACTTGCCAAAGCCTTCCTGCTTTTTATCTCCTCTCCCGAGACCGCATTGAAATTAAACCTGATTGTGGGCTCAGGCGGAGTAGATCCAGTACGCGCTTCCACGATCAACTCCCCTGAATTTGCTGAGTTCGCTCCTGAAATAAGTAAATTTCATAGACAGTATCTGAAAAATGCCAGGCCGTGGCCCACCGTCCCGCAGGCACCGGAGATGGTTGAAATACTGAATCATTACCTACGACTTGCCCTTGAAGGAAGCCTTTCCCCCAAGGATGCCCTGATTTCAGCGAACCAGGAATGGGAACAACTGTTGAGGGAATAGAAGATGAAACTGCTCTATCGGCACCAGGTCATCTTGGTAATCGCCGGGATAACCCTGTTTGTTTCAATCACTTTGATTGTTGTCCTGGCCCGCCTCATGGCCCTCAGCTCCGAGACCATCATCTCGGAGACCCAGGCAATCCTGACGGTTCAGGCTGAAGGGTACCTGTCCCAACTTGCCAGGCAGCAATCCGAATTGGTCCGCCTTATCCTGGAACAGGGGCTTTCAGATGTTCAATTAGCCGCTGAAATCATCGGCAGTGAAAAGGATCTTTCAAAGGAAAAAATCTGGACTTTCCTGGACAGTCTTAAGAAAAATTCCGGCTCCTTTTCAAGATCCGCCTTTTATGTGCCTGCAAATCAATCCGAAATCATTTTGTCCGGGAAAAAAGAATCGGAAAAAATACCCCAAGCGTATCGTTTTCCCCCGACCTTTACATCCGCCCAACTCGGTTATGCCCATCCGGACCGCTTAAGTTCATACAAAAACCTTGTTGTGGACGTTTTTACACCTGTCTTTCAAATGGGTCGCCTAATAGGGCAGGTGGGCGTTACCATCTCCCTTCAGGAGATTATCTACCAATTCAGGATAAAGCAGGAAGTCCTGGAAAGCGCCACCTTTATTATTGATGACAAGGGCTACCTGATTGCGGCGTCTCCCCTTGCCCGGAGCAAACTGGTTCGGCCGGCTGCCGTGGGGAACCGCGGTGCTGTGAATCTCAATGTCGATGCCGTTACGGGAACCGAAAAGATTGTTAGCGAAATTGTACTGGGCAGGGATAATGTTGCTGAGGCCGTGATTTACAATGAGACGCAGATTCTGGCCTATACGCCCGTAAAAAAGACCCCATTGCGGCTGGGAGTTATTTTACCCAAGTCCATTGCCATCATCATAGCCAATCAGATCCATGGCGTACTGAATCAAGAGGCTAAAAAGTCGCTGATTACCATGCTGTTCTGGTCTTTTTTGATTTTATCCATGATGCTGGTGATTGCCCATTTTTTAGCCGGGAATTTGACCTCGCCGATCATTAAACTGTCTGTATTGGCAAAAAAGCTTCAACAGGGGGATTTCACACAGATGATCTCCGTCAGCCGGTCCGATGAAATCGGGGAGCTGGCAGCATCCTTCAATGGTATGGCCAAGGAACTTCGCCGATCATTTGATATTCTGGAAAAAAAGGTCGAGGAACGGACCTTTGAGCTATCCAAGGCCAATGAGAAGTTGAAAGAAGCCAAAGAACAGGCGGAATCCTCCAACCGCGCCAAGAGCGACTTCCTGGCCAACATGAGCCACGAACTGCGCACACCGCTCAACGCCGTCCTTGGATATGCGCAACTGTTACAGCGAGGAGGCGTGGGGCAAAAAGAACGGCAGAGGCATTTGGAGATCATCAACAGCAGCGGAAAGCACCTGCTGGCCCTTATCAACGATGTGTTGGAGGTTTCGAGGATTGAAGCCGGGCGGATAAGAATCGAACCGGTCGCATTCGATTTTAAGGCGCTTATAAGCGATCTTGAGGCAATGTTCCGAATACGGACCAACGTCAAAAAAGTCCGTCTGAACACCACCGTGGCGGAGAGCGTGCCGGCCTACGCGGTTTGCGACCAGAAAAAGCTTCGCCAGATTCTGATCAATCTGCTGGGTAACGCCGTGAAATTCACCGATGAAGGGGGGATAGAGGTGCGTGTCGCAGCAACGGGGAGCGGGGAAGATGTGCGCCTCGTGGTGGAGGTCGAGGATACCGGACCGGGGATTGCGCCTGAAGAGGCGGAAAAGGTGTTTGAGAGCTTCGAGCAGACGCAAAGCGGCCGCAAGGCGCAGATTGGCACCGGCCTGGGATTGGCCATCAGCAGGGAATATGCGCACCTGATGGGGGGAGACATCTCGTTCGACAGCGTGTTCGGCAAGGGGAGCACCTTCCGCCTGGAAGTCGGTATCAGGGAGGCAAGCCCCGCCGACCTACCCGCGGATGAACGCAAGCGTCGGGTGACGATGCTGGTGCCGGGACAGGAGATCCCCCGGGTTCTGATTGCGGAGGACAACGACAACAGCCGCATGCTCCTCATGAGGCTGCTGCAGGGAGTGGGTTTCGAGGTTCGGTGGGTTGCGGACGGTAGAGAAGCGGTGGAGGCGTATTCCCAATGGAAGCCCCGGTTCATCTGGATGGATATACGGATGCCGGTGATGGACGGGCTTACGGCGACCCGGCAAATCAAGGCGATGCCGGATGGGGTTGGCGTTGTCATCGCAGCGCTCACTGCCCATGCCCTGGAAGAGCAACAAGAGGCAATCCTGGCGGCGGGGTGCGACGATTGCGTGTGCAAACCGTACCGCGAGCACGAGATTTTCGAGGTGATGGCCAAACACCTCGGCGTAAGCTACGTCTATGAGGAAGAGAGAGCGTCTTCGATACCGTACAGGGAACTGCCTTTAACTCCCGAGCAACTCACGACCGTCCTGCCCCAGGAATTACGGGACCAATTGCAACGGGCAGCCCTCAGGCTGAACCAAACCATGGTCCTGGAAGTGGCGGCGAAAATCAAAGCGTTAGAACCTTCACTCGGCGCAACCCTGGAGTCATTTGCCGAAAGGTTTGACTTCGAGGGACTGCTTGCCTTGCTGGAGGTGCCTTTCCCGAACCCGGAGGAGAACAATGAACGGTTATGAACGGGACAGGTCCGATTCGTTTCAGGTGATCTGGTGTGGACGATAGGCCGGAAAGCCGGAAATACCGGAGGGAGATGGATACAAGGTCCGTTCCGCCTTGCCATCATGTTTATGATCAAGCCCGAAATGATGGAGTATCGTATGTAAGACCCATGGAAAAAAGCGTTTACAGGAAGTAAACTTAATTCCATGGCAATTTCAGAACTTCCCGGATGCTATCCAGGATAAAACGTTTACAAGGAGTAAACTCAATGGAAAATCAATTCAGAAAGCAAGCGGAAGAGAGAAGTATTGATGAGGCGTGCCGGCCCATTATCGCAGCCGGCTTGAAACAGGGCATTGAAACGGCCTGGGAGCGCCTGGAAAAACAGCAGCCCCAGTGCGGGTTCGGCCAGCTGGGCATCTGTTGCACCAACTGCGAAATGGGACCCTGTCGCATTGATCCCTTTGGTAATGATCCACAAAAGGGGGTGTGCGGCGCCACGGCAGACACCATTGTCGCCAGAAACCTTATTCGCATGCTGGCCACAGGGGCCGCGGCCCATTCAGACCATGGTCGGGAGGTGGTGGAGGTGCTGCGTGAAGCCGCCACAGGCAAAGCCGATGCCTATGCCATCAAGGATGTTGAAAAATTAAAGTCCCTGGCCCTGGAATATGGCATTGCAGTGGATGGTTCATCCTCAAACACCTTGGCCCAAGCACTTTCATTGAAAATCCTGGAAGAGTTCGGCACCATTAAGGGAAGCCTCCAGTTCTTTGAACGGCTGCCGGAAAAGCGGAAGAAACTGTTAAAAAACTTAGGGATTGCGCCAAGGAGCGTGGACAGAGAGATTGTCGAGACCCTGCACCGGGTTCACATGGGAGTGGACAATGATTACATCAATCTCTTGACCCATGGCCTGCGCACGGCCCTGTCCGACGGTTGGGGCGGCTCCATGATGGCCACTGAAGCGTCTGATGTATTGTTTGGCACACCCACCCCCGTGAACTCCCAGGTGAATCTGGCGGTCTTAAAAGAAGATCATGTCAACATCATCCTTCATGGGCACAATCCCATTTTATCTGAAATGATCGTCAATGCCGCCATGGACAAAGGGGCGGTGGACAAGGCAAAGGCTGTGGGGGCCACGGGTATCAACCTTGCCGGCATGTGCTGCACAGGCAACGAGCTGCTCATGCGCCGGGGAATTCCCATTGCCGGTAACATGCTCAACCAGGAACTTGCCATCATGTCTGGTGCCGTGGAGGCCATGGTGGTGGATTATCAGTGTATCTTTCCGGCCATTGTGGATGTGGCCGGTTGTTTCCATACCCGGGTGATCAGCACGGCAGCCAAGGCAAAATTTCCAGGTGCCGTGCACATGGAGTTTGAGCCCCACAGCGCACAGGAGACCGCCGCTGCCATCGTGGACCAGGCCATTGAGAATTTCCCCAACCGGAAAAAAGATCGCCTGTGCATTCCTGATCATCCTGCGGACTGGACCGCAGGGTTTTCCGTGGAGGCCCTGCTCAAAGCGCTGGGCGGAACCGTTACCCCCCTTATCGATGCCATAAAATCGGGACAGATTCGTGGGGCCGTGGGCATCGTGGGTTGTAACAACCCCAAGGTGAAGCAAGATTTCGCCCATGTGCGCATCATGGAGCGGCTCATTGCAGACAATGTACTGGTGGTGGGCACGGGCTGTGCCATGATCGCCGCAGGCAAGGCCGGTCTGATGATGCCGGAATCGGCGGAAAAAGCAGGCGACGGCCTGAAAGGCGTATGTCAGGCACTTGGTATTCCCCCGGTGCTGCACATGGGGTCTTGTGTGGACTGCAGCCGTATATTGGTGCTGGTGGCGGCATTGGCCAAGGCATTGGATGTGGATATCAGTGATCTGCCCGTGCTTGGCAGTGCGCCGGAGTGGTACTCTGAAAAAGCGGTGTCCATCGGCTCCTATTTTGTGGCTTCCGGTGTGACGGTGCACCTGGGACTGCCGCCGAGAATTCTGGGCAGCAAGGCTGTGACATCTCTGTTGACAGAGGGGCTGGAGTCCGTTGTCAAGGCAAGCTTTTTTGTGGAGACCGATGCGGATAAGGCCGCAGCGCTCATGATCGGGAAGATTGATGAAAAGCGCCGGGCTCTTGGAATTTGAGGGCCGGGTATTGGGTAACGGGTATCAGGTATTGGATATTCAGGGCCGGAGGATTGGGTCTTTCCGGGTTTTTTGTACCTGGATGGAGGCCAGGCAGAAAAGGCCTGGGGATGTTAATGCCATGGGTTGTTGTTCCGGGAGGTGGAGATGAAACAATATGTCATCATAGGGGCCAGTGCGGCAGGCATTGCGGCGGCAGAATCCATACGCCGTCATGATAAGACAGCAAAAATCGTGATGGTTTCCGACGAAAAGGAGAAACCTTATTTCCGGGTGATGCTCTCCTTTGTCCTTGCCGGGACCATTGGTGGAGATAAACTTTCCCTGAATTCGGATGGTTATTTCAAGGATCTTGGCATCATCTTCATGCCCGGCAGAAAAGCTGTCGGCATTGATGTGGCGGGAAACCAGGTGCATCTGGATGATGCCGTCCGGTTGGATTACGATGCCATTTTGCTGGCCACGGGCTCCAGTCCCCGGGCGTTGAACATTCCCGGACTTGATAAAAAAGGTGTCTACTATTTTAGGACCCGCAAAGACATGGAAGGGGTTCAGGCCTTTGCAAATAATGCGGGCCGGGCAGTTGTCATTGGGGGCGGACTTGTGGGGATTAAGGTTGCCGATGCGCTGTGTGATCGTGGGATCAAGGTCTGCATGATGGTGACGTCGGACAAGGTGCTGTCCCAGACCGCGGACAGGGAAACCGCGGATATTGTACTCAATATCTTGAAGTCCAGGGGGCTTACCGTGAAAAGCGGTGTTTCGCCAGTTGCCTTTCAGGGCAGGGGAGAACGCCTTGAAAGGGTGCTCACGGACACTGGAGAGCGAATCCCCTGTGAACTGGCGGTCATTGGCAAGGGGGTGGTGCCCAACGCCTGCCTTGCCGGGGATTTTTCAGCCGGAGGGGATGGATTCGTCCAGGACAATGGCATTGAAACCGACAAATACCTGGCCACCTCGGTGCCCAATGTTTTTGCAGCAGGGGATGTGGCCCGGACGTTGGATATCGCCAGTGGTGCCCAGGAACTCCATGCTATCTGGCCCGCAGCTGTGGAGCAGGGCAGAACTGCGGGATGCAACATGTGCGGCAAAAACATTCCCTATGGCGGTACCCTTCATCGCAATGCCTTTCACATCGGCACCAGCTATGTCATCACCGGTGGACTTTTTAATCCCGGAGCGGATTCTGATTGCAGAATTGATGTGTACCGTGATCCCAAAAAGAAGATTCATCGTCGCATGGTCAGTCGCAATGACCGCATTGTGGGTATGAGTTTTGTCAATGATACCCCCTCTGCCGGGATGGTTCTTGCCATGATTAAGCGGAAACAGAAACTTTCTTTACTGCCGGTTGATATTCTGTCCCCGGGATTTGATTTCAGCCGGTTGAGATTATAGACTTAACTTTCAGGTGCCATAACGCTTAGAGCCTGTTTCAACATTCAGGCTTTTAAGCCTGAATGTTGAACATTAAGAAGATAATGGGCTTGATTTGATCGTTTGGGAGGACGCTTTTGTTTGGATTTGCCTTTATACCGGGACAATTGTCAAGAGCGCCATCACAGATAGGTGACCCCGAAAGTACATCAATTGCCGGTGTGACTAAAAAATAAGCCCGTAACATATTTTGGAGGAATTATGAAATCAGTCATCCTTGATCCTGAAAAATGTGTCGGTTGCAAGCATTGCTACCTTGCCTGCGCCACTGTGCATTCAAAGGCTGGGGATATTGTCGGTGCCATACAGGAAACCCCTGTTCCAAGGGCACGGATTTTTGTGGATATTGCCCATGATCAACTATCCTTTGCCAATCGCTGTCGCCATTGTGAGCCGGCACCCTGCCTTACGGCCTGCCCATCGGGGGCCATTTTTAGGGATGAAGCAACGAACTCGGTTTTGATCAATTGTGAAAAGTGTATTAACTGCGCCATGTGCGCCATGTCCTGTCCCTTTGGCGTGATTCGGTTTTATCCGGAGGCGGATATGCCGTTTCATAGGGTGGTGGCCGTAAAATGTGATAATTGCACAGAACGCATCCGGGAAGATCAGATTCCTGCCTGCGTGGAAGCCTGTAAAACCGGTGCCCTGGTCTATGGAGAGATCAATGAGCTGTTACGTGAACGGCATCTGGTGGCCATCCGTCAGGAAAATTTACCGGGAGAAGTACAGGCATGGAAGGCCATGAAAGCCTCCATGGCGGAACGTTAAAGTTTTTATTTTTTTTTGAGGAGGCTGTGGTCTGTTTTTCTATCTCCGCCCTTTTGCAGGCCGCAGCTTCACTTTTTTCAGCCCTTGACGTTGCGTTAATCATCAGGGCTTGATCGCAACCCCACCCCCAAGGTGGCCGGGGTTGCGATCAAGCCCCAATAATCATAAGCCCCACAAAAAAATGGTTTTTAAATTTGTTATCGTTTGCACTGGTGATGTGCATGATTTTAGTCTGGCGCACATGGGGTGGCCATGAAAGATCTGAAGGATAATAATTGACATTCAATATCTCCCCCACAGTCACCTTGTTTAAAAAATCCGAATCACGTTTAACCAGCAAACACATGCCATGGGAAGAGATATTCCAGATTTTAAATTGATATTTGAAGAGTGTTTTCCGGGTTTGTACTTCAATACAATGATAGGAATGCACTTTAATTCTGGTCTGGATTCTTTTTTCAAATGTTTTCTGTTGCATATTCATGACCCTTTGGTTTTAGCAATGCCGTGGCGTTTTTCAAAATCGTTATTACTCTGTAACGCTCAAAGGCGCAATGCAGCTTCTGTACCGACGAATTATCCATCTCATCCCGTGGACATGTATATGCCCTTTCAATGAATGATCTCCGTGGTATTGAGGAAACCGTTGATAGAGTCATTATCACAATTTATTCGTGAGGTGAAAGTTATTTGTGTTCTTTGGGCAAGCAAGAGATGGTGGTGCGGATTTTGAGAAATTTATTTTGTGGGTCTTTGGATTTCCGTTTAGCCATTCTTGCTTATGATGAGAGAGCGTTCTATGAGATTGACGCGTTTGTGCACATACCTGAAAATTTGGTTTTTTGTGTGGGAATGTATAGCGCCTTTCGACATCCATGATACGGATTGTCCCGGCTTTGTCGTGCAAGTTCTCCTATTCTTGGGCCCTGTTAATACAAGTGTCATTGAAGCCCAGTACCTTGATCGGCAATGTCAGAATAAAGCTTGTGCCTCTTCCCAACCTGCTCTGAACCTCTATTCTCCCCCCGTTGGCCTCGGTAAGATTCTTACAGACTACCAGGCCCAGGCCGATGCCCTTTGTCTTGGTGGTAAAGAGCGGCTGGAAGAGCTTCTCCATATTCTCCGGCGATATGCCTTCTCCGGTATCTTTGATGCTGATTTCAACGAAATCAGGGGCAGGTCTTATGTCCGACGTTTGGTGTTCATCCTTATTCCCTTTAGAACCTTGTGCCTCAAGCGTTGAACCCTGAATATGTCGTGCACTGATGCGCAGGTCACCGCCGGCGGGCATCGCCTGCGCGGCATTGGTGATGAGGTTCTCAAATACCTGCATCATCTGAAAGAGGTCTACACTTACCACGAGCGACGGATCAGGGATGTCAAGCTGAACCGCAACGCTCTTTGGGATGGTACACTTTTCGAGGCTGCCGTCAATCAGTTCACGGACCGCAACCGTTGTCGTTTGGGTCGTCTTGGTACGGGCAAAATCAAGGAGGTCGGTGATGATCCGCAGTGAGTTGCCGATCTCCTTCTTGATTATGTCAAGGTATTCCCTGGTGGTATCGTCCGCCTCCGTCAGAACCATCTGCAGGTAATAGATCGCGTTGCTCATCACTCCCAGGGGGTTGCGCAGTTCATGCCCCACGATCCCAGCCAGTTGGCCGAGGATGGAGAGCTTTCCCTTGCGGATCAGTTCTTCCTGGGCTGCCAAGAGTTGTTCTGTCCTTTCTTCTACCTTCTGCTCAAGCTCTTCATTCAGTTTGCAAATTTTTTCTTCAGCCTTCTTGCGCTCGGTGATATCACGGATCGTTCCCTGGAAACCTATCACATTACCTTCGGTATCGTACCGGGCCACCGTTGTAATAAGTGAGTTTATTACTGTGCCGTCTTTTCTAAGCAAATCCACGGGGCATTCTTTGGTATAGCCGCATGCTTCGATGGTACTGATGTGCTTTGCCCGTTCTTCATGATTTGTATAAAGATCCGATATTCTTACCTGCATCAGTTCCTCTCGGCTGGCGTAGCCAAATAATTCTATCGCGGCATCATTTAGATCAATCCAGCACCCGTCTCTGGATGTAATAAAAACGCAGTCCCTTGAAGTGCTGAAAAACCGGCGATATTTTTCTTCGCTCTCCCGCAGGGCCTCTTCGGTTTTTCTTCGATCGGAAATCTCTTGTTGTAGTTGAATATTCCGTGTTTCCAGTTGTTTATACAGGCGTTGCAGCGTCAGGTGCATCTCCACCCGCGCCAGGACCTCTGCTGCCTGAAACGGCTTGGTGATATAATCAACCCCTCCGGCCTCGAATCCCCTGATCTTGTCGACGGCTTCATCAAGAGCACTGATAAAGATCACCGGAAACCCGCAACATTTTTCATCGGACTTCAGTCGACGGCAGACCTCATAACCGTCCATGTCCGGCATCATCACGTCCAGAAGGATCAGGTTTGGCGCTTCGATCGCCATCGATCGTAGTGCCAGACGTCCGCTTCTGGCCGAACGAACTTGATAGCCGTGTTTTGCAAGGATTTCCGTCATAAGATTGAGGCTTGCCGGTGTATCATCCACCACCATGATTTGGGGAGCATCCACCCGACATTCGTCATAATCGTTCATACACCCTCTCCGGTTTCCAAAGCAGTATCCTCCAGCAGTTCCAGCAGACCGTCAAAATCCAGGTTCTCGGCAAACACCTTTAAGGCGGCAACAAAGATGTCCCGCTCGGCGATTTTTTCAATCACCTCCAGGGTTCAGCCTGAAGACAGCCTTGCACAACTCATTGCGCAAGGCTGTCAGACAGGGCTGCGTCAAGTTGCCCGGGGGATAACTGCACCTTCGGTTCTGAAGGTTTAACTCGCTGTTCATAAACATACTCCACCCCGAGATGCTCGGCCATGACATCAAATATCTCATGTTCACGGTACGGTTTGTGAACTATGCTTGTTGGTTCCTTTGTCGTAGGGGCTATCTGATGAAGGCGGTTTGGAGCTGTTTTTGGAATTTTTTCAAGACGCTCCATTAAATCCCACACTAAAATCACGCAGCCTACAGGCAAGATCTATTAGTGCTTTGGAGGCGATGTTTTCAAAATAATCTTGATTCATTTGTGTGAGATCGTCCTTTGTCAGGCGTTCCATAATATAAAAGTGTACCACAGCTGGAGTTACTTTGTCAGCAATTTAAAATTTTTCCCGCAGAAGGTTTGGCCGTAGTCTTTTTACGGTTCTCAGGATGCATACCAGGAGTTCGGTCTTTTTTTCTTTCAATGGGCAAGCAAGAGATGGTGGTGCGGATTTTGAGAGATTTATTTTGTGGGTCTTTGGATTTCCAGTTTAGCCATTCTTGCTTATGATGAGAGACCGTTCTATGAGATTGACGCGTTTGTGCATATAACATACATGGCAGAAAAACCTGCCACAACGAAAAACGAAAGTCCTTTAATTACAGCATGTTGGTGAGACTTTCATATAAAAGTGCCCGGACATAATTTTTTTTCTCTATTTCGCTTTGAATCTGCCTGCTTCTGAGGCCATCTTCAACGTTGGAACAGGAAGAAAATTTAGTCCATGTACTTACCTGAAAATCTGGTTTCGGAAGACAGACAGCAACAAACCCCTCAAAGAAAAGCCTTGGTCAGGGCCTCGGAAACAAATAATTACGCCAATCTTGCTTACCTTTCAACTCGATATTTGTATCTTTCAGTTGATTGTTCGGTTTTCTCCTGCCATACTGCGACAGGTTTTTCTTTTTGCAGCATTTTCAGCGGCTGCGGTGTTTCTTTGTTGGGAATAATCTATGCCTTAAGGAAGAGTGTGCAATGCTGGAGAAAGGGGGAATGATTGACCTCCATTAAGGCAGTGTGATCAAGCTCCATTAATACATGAAAATCAGTCCCCACAACCCAGGGGCCGCCTTGCATTGTCTGCAGGAAAAACAGAAATGCCCGATCCATCCAATGAAAAGTATCCACGTCAACATAAAAAGCAGCTTGTACTTAAGAAAGGAAGCACCAAACCATGATCCACAACCAGTCCTTGAACCCCCACCAGGCCCTGTTTCGAACCATCCTGGGTGCCGTGATGATCAGTTTTTCTGCTGTGTTTGTAAAGCTTTCCCACGTTACCCCAACGGTTTCTGCCTTTTATCGGGTCTTTTTAGGCGGCATTTTCCTGCTGGTACTTCTGCTGATCCGGCGGGAAAAGATCTGGTATGGGTGGCGATGGACGGGAATGGCGCTGATGGCCGGCATTTTTTTTGCCCTGGATCTTTATTCCTGGCACCGCAGCATTCAGTATGTGGGGCCGGGATTGGCCACAATTTTGGGAAATTTTGAGGTGTTCATGGTGCCGGCGGTGGGGTTCATGCTGTATGGTGAACGGCCCACCCTTCGCTTTATTCTTTCTGTTCCGCCGGCCATGGTAGGGCTTTTCATGATCATTGGCATGGACTGGAGCCTGTTGACCCAGGATTTTCGTCTGGGCATCTGTTATGGGATTGCAACGGCCATTTTTTATACGGGCTTTCTGGTGGTGCTCCGGAAACTTCAATCCCACCCAGACAGCCCATCGGCGGCTTTTAATCTGATGGTGGTCTCTTTGGCCACGGCCCTGTTTTTGGCCATGGAGATGGTTCGCAGCAATGACTCCTTTGCCGTTCCTGATGTTCAAACCCTGGTATGTCTTGGGGCATTGGGCCTCATGTGCCAGGCCGTGGGATGGCTTTCCATTGCCCGTTCACTGCCACGGATACCTGCGGCCATTGCCGGTTTGATCCTCCTGCTTCAGCCGTCTCTCTCCTTTGTGTGGGATGTTCTCTTTTTTCATCGGGAAACATCCCCCACAGCATGGGCCGGCGTTGTCCTGGCCCTGTCCGCCATCTACCTTGGGGCCACCAGCGGGAGCGTGAAACCTTCTTCCCGTTCCTGGGCTAAGTTGCTGAAAAAGCGGATTTGATTTGATCCATGGCCCAGTCAATATCTTCCTTTGTGATGACCAGTGGCGGCGCAAATCGAATGGTGTAGGTATGGGTCTCCTTGCATAGAATTCCCAGGGCCATCAGTTTTTCACAGATGGCCCTGGCACCGCCCTTTGTCCCTTCAAACAGCTCAACAGCAATCATCAAGCCACGGCCCCGAATCTCTTTGATGGACGGATGTTTAATTTGTTTTAGCTGATCAAGGAAATAGGTGCCCATGGCTGCCGCATTTTCGATCATTTTTTCTTCCACCAGCACTTTGAGGGCCTGCCGGGCCACGGCACAGGCCAGGGGGTTGCCGCCAAAGGTGCTGCCGTGCTGACCCGGTTGGAGAAGTCCCAGGACCGCTTCATTGGAGAGCACCGCCGATACCGGATAAAATCCACCGGAAAGGGCCTTGCCGATCAGGGTGAGATCCGCTTCAATGCCCTCGTGTTCCTCGGCCAGGAGTTTTCCGGTTCGGCCGAGACCCGTCTGGATTTCATCTAAAATGAGGATCACATTGTGCCGGGTGCAGATTTTTCTGACTTTTTTCAGGTAGCCGTCCGGGGGAATGATAACACCGGCTTCACCCTGGATGGGCTCCACCATAAAGGCGACGGTGTTGGGGGTGATGGCCCCTTCCAGGGCCTCTGCATCCCCAAAGGGAATGGTTTTAAAGCCCGGTGCAAAGGGGCCGAAGTTTTTCCGGGCGTTGTCATCGGTGCTGAATCCGATGATGGCCAGGGTTCTGCCATGGAAATTGTTGTTGCACACAATCACCTCGGCTTTGTTTTCTTCAACTCCTTTGGATTCATACCCCCATTTCCGAACGCATTTAATGGCCGTTTCCACGGCTTCGGCACCGGAATTCATGGGCAGCACCTTGTGGGATCGGGTCAGGTCACACAGCTCTTGATATAAAAGTGCCAGCTGATCGTTTCTAAAGGCCCGAGAGGTCAGTGTCAACCGTTCAGTCTGATCCAACAGTGCCTGTCTGATTTTGGGGTGGCAATGGCCCTGGTTCACTGCAGAGTAGGCGGACAGACAATCCAGATATCTATTGCCGTCCACATCCCATACCCAGATGCCCTCTCCCCGGCATAGCACCACGTCCAGGGGCTTGTAGTTGTGGGCACCAAGTCTATCTTCAAGCTCAATATAATCTCTTGTTTTCATGGGCTCCTCTTTGGTTGTTATTGGTGGTTTTGTCTTTAAAGGCTCTACCGAAAGGGTTTCTTTAACGCAAATCCTTGAAAATAATGGGCGGACGTCGTATGCTGAAACCGTTTTTTTTGGGGGGATTGATCCCTTGCCTTGGAGTCTTTTTAAAAAGCGGCGTTTTCAGGCAGTTGATGGTTCATTAAACCATGATCCGGTCAAAATCGTCAAATGAAATAAAGCCGAAAATCTTTCATTGCCGTGCGCCGGCTGATTCCACGACTACATTGGGATTTAGAGAATAACTGGTGGTTGATATGGATGTAAACAACCGTTAAAATTGCGGCCATCCATCTCAGAATTGGGAGTGACTATAACACCGGCCATGGGAATAAATTTGTGAGCCAAGGGGGCTACCCTTCTGTTGAGATCAAGCCCGGAATTAATAAGGAGGACCTCATGGAATTATGTGATGCACATACTCATCTCCAGGATTTGCGGCTTTCAGACACCGTCGATCAGGTGGTACGGAGGAGCATGGTCGCGGGGGTGACCCACATGGTGTGCTGCGGCGTGCAGGAGAGTGACTGGCAGCGGGTTGCCTCTCTGGCAGACCGATATTCCGGCATTTTTCCCGCCTTCGGGCTCCATCCCTGGTTTATCTCCTCAAGATCTCCGGACTGGCTGGACTATCTTGAATCATTTTTGTTGCATCATTCGGGCGCGGTGGGGGAAATCGGACTGGACAGACATAGTTCCCCCGTGGATAATGAGGATCAACTCCTTGTCTTTAAATCCCAGTTGCAGCTTGCCCGAAAATATGAACGGCCTGTGAACCTTCATTGCAGAAATGCATTTGGTCTGCTGGCGGATCTTCTTAAAGAAAACGGCGGTCTGCCCCATGGGGGGGTGATTCACTCCTATTCCGGGTCGGCGGAGATGGTAAAGGTTTTTGAGAAATCGGGAGCCCACATCTCTTTTTCAGGGTCACTTACCCGGCCCCATAATAAAAAGGCAAGGCTGGCGGCCCGGGCCGTCTCCCTGGAACGCCTTCTCATTGAAACAGATACCCCGGATCTGCTGCCCACCGGCGCTCCGGAAGGGCTCAATGAACCGGCTCATGTGCACTTGGTGCTGAAAACCCTGGCCTCCTTGCGGGAAGAACCCATTGACGTTTTGGCCCATGCCACCTTTTCCAATGCCATCCGTCTGTTTACCCGCCATGGGGAGGATCGGACGTCTGCGCTCTCTGTTCCGGAAAAGGTGATACCATGAGAGCCGGTCTGTTTATGCTTTTGGTGGTGGTATGCCTGGGGGCCTGCACCGGTGGATCACCCGGACATGCACAAGTCACCCCGTCGGTGTCACCTGCACCTGCCGGTGCACAGCCGGATCATCCGGATCAGATCAGGCAGGTGCTCCTGGCCCAGTACGAAAAATGGAAGAAGACCCCCTATCGAAGTGGTGGTATGAGCCGGAAAGGCATTGATTGTTCCGGCCTGGTTCGCATGGTTTTTTCCCGGCAGTTCGGCATTGAACTGCCACGAACGGTGAAATACCAGGCACGGATGGGAAAGGAAGTCAGCAAGAAAAATGTGCAGCCCGGGAATCTGGTTTTTTTTAAAACCGGTTCCAGATCGCGCCATGTGGGCATCTATGTGGGTCATCAGCAGTTTTTACATGCCTCCGCCCAAAGGGGGGTGATCCTGTCCAGCCTGAAAAATCCCTACTGGAGCCCCCGGCTGTGGAAAATTATCAGGGTAAAATAGGACTTGATTTCATCCCAAAGTGGCCGGTGCGGTGACCCATTCTTAAAATAATTCGTTTTGCCACTTTCTACTTTACAATTCTTGATACACTTCTATAGAATGAGTTTCGAAAAGGGGTCAGCCCTCCTCAGATATACCCATGGGGGGGTGGGCCTGTGCGATGGTCAGATTTTTTTAGCTGAACCTTGCCCATGCATTGGTTAAAATAATGAGACACCGACTCCATCAATAACTGCGCAATGATGCCGTCACCTGATGCACATTGCCTTCCAGGGGATCAAACACGATGAAATCAACCCGATTAATGGTTAGCCAGAAAGATATTCATGAATTCAAAGGGGACTTGCTTGTATTTTGTGCACTGAAACGGGACAACACCCCTCCCTTGTGTGATGATGAGATCCTGTCCATGGTAACCTATACCCATGAACTGGGTGACTTTTCAGGCAAGGCGGAAGAGACCCTTTTGTTTTATCCGGAACAGAGCACGTCGACCCCTAAGTTTTCAGCCAAACGGGTATTGATCCTGGGCCTTGGTTCGGGAAAAGAGGTGGCTGATGCTACGGAGGCAAGGGAGGCTTTCCGAAGAGCTGGCGGTGTCATTGCCCAAATCGCTGAAAAAATAAAGGCTGGAGCCATTATGGTTCGCCTCCCGGGGTTGCCCACCTGTCCCATTGAAGAGATGGGTGAGTGCATGGCAGAGGGCATAGTGCTGGGGGATTATCGATTTACCCGATATAAAAAAGAGAAGCCTGAAGAAAGATCATATCAGGGGATTCAGGAGGTTAAATTCTTTTCGGATCAGGCCTCGGAAGCCCTTAAACAAGGTGTTAAAAAAGGTGCCATGGCAGCCCGGGCGGCCTGTTGGGCAAGAAATATGGCCAATGAGCCCGGCAACGGCTGGACCGCCTCTGATTTTGCCGCACAGGCCGGCAGACTGGCTGAAAAATTTCCTTTCAAGCTCAGTATCCTCAACCGGGTGGACATGGAACAGCTGGGCATGGGCGGAATACTGGCCGTTAACCAGGGTTCCACCGAACCACCGAAGATGGTGATTCTGGAATATCGACCATCCGGGAAAAGCGAAACCATTCTTCTGGTGGGTAAAGGTATTACCTTTGATTCCGGTGGTGTCTGCCTGAAGCAGAGCAAGGGAATGGAGGATATGAAGTACGATATGTGTGGCGGGGCCGCAGTGCTGGCTGCCATGGAAGTTGTGGGACGGGAAAAACCAAAGGTGGGCGTGGTGGCCATCATTCCGGCCACGGACAACATGGCCGGCGGTGGGGCTGTAAAACCCGGAGATATTGTCCGTCACTACAACGGCACCACTTCGGAAATCGTCAACACCGATGCCGAGGGCCGGATGATCCTGGCCGATGCCTTGGCCTATGGCATCAAGACCTTTTCCCCCACCTGCGTGGTGGACATTGCCACCTTGACAGGGGCCGCCATCATGGGGCTGGGTCACCATTACTCCTGTGTGCTAAGTAATAATGACGCACTGGTACATCGCCTGGAAGCCGCCGGAAAACGCAGTGGTGAACCCATGTGGCGATTACCCCTGGCCGAGGCGTACCGTAAACAGATTGAATCCAAGGTGGCCGACATCAAAAACACCGGCGGCAGATCCGCCGGAACAATTACGGCCGCCGCCTATCTTGAATGTTTTGTGGGTGAGACGCCCTGGGCACACCTGGACATTGCCGGAACAGCATGGGATTTTACCAAGAAGACATATATTCCCAAGGGGCCTTCGGGCACGGGGGTCCGCACCTTCATTGATCTGATCCGCAACTGGGAAAAGGGCGCATTGGGGGTTTGATTCCCCTTAACGCAAGCTTGACCTCTTCCCCAAGTGACCAAGGTTGTGATTGAAGCTGAAAAGTGCAATTTGGAGAGACCCGTGAGATTATTATTGTTCGGTGATGTTCACTGTGATGAAGCGGCCTGTCATGCCATTGTCAATCTGTCAAAACAGGCGGATGTGGTCATTGGGGTAGGGGATTATGCCACCTTTCGTAAAGGCCTTGATAACACCATTGCCTGCCTCTCCGGTATTGAAAGGCCCACCCTTCTGGTGTTTGGTAACCACGAAAGCCGGGAAGAGCTTTCCCATGCCTGTGCATCAGCCTCATGGACATCGGCCCGGGTGCTCCATGGAGATGCTGTCACCATAAATGGCCAGACCTTTTTCGGTATAGGCGGTTCCACTCCGGTCACTCCTTTTGGGGACTGGTCCGTGGATGTGCCGGAAAGCACAGCTGAGGAGCTGCTTGCCAAAGCGCCGGAAAACTGCATTCTTATCAGCCACTCTCCGCCCTATCACTGTCTGGATCTGGCCAAGAACAATCAGCACCTTGGCAGCCGGTCCATCCGTCAATTCATTGAAACCCGGCACCCGGGACTTGCCGTGTGCGGCCATATCCATGAAACCTGGGACTGCCGGGACCTTATTGGGGAGGTGCCGGTGATCAACCCCGGTCCCAAGGGCCTGCTCATTGAATATTGAATTCGCTACCCATGCACCGCCGGGAAGAACGGACAACGGCATTACCATCATCCCTTCTTTATGAATTTGACCAGCTTGATTGCAAATACGGAATGAAGGCCGGTGCCGAAATCCCATTGCTCCCATTCATGGTGAATGCAAAGAGGGAATGGATATTTCTTACAAAGGAATATGGGGTTATGCGCCATTGATTGTTTCATTGGATAAAACCCGTGAACCTCTTTACATTGTCAATCGACCAGGGAATGCACCATCTCACCTTGGATCCGCTAACGTAAGACGCAATGAGAATGTACGACTCAAGGGGGGCGCCAAGTCCTGATTTAGAAAATCATGAGAAAAAAACACGATCAGCTGCTGTACCGATATCTTTTGCCCCATGGCGGGTTAATACTGGTTCGACTACTATCCCTTACCTACCGGGTAAGGATCATGGATGCAGAAAATGAAGCCCGCATCCGGAACCGGGGGGGGCGAGTCCTCTATGCTTCATGGCATCAACGGTTTTTTCCCGGCATCACTTTTTTTTCAAAACGCAGGCCCATTGCCATCATGATCAGCCAGAGCCGGGACGGAGAGATGATCTCTCGGGTGGTTGATGTGTTAGGGTGGCGGCCGGTGAGGGGATCTTCCTCCCGGGGGGGCTCCTTGGCACTTCAGGAGATAAAACGCCTTGCCCGGAAAGGCTTTAACATCGGACATATTGTTGACGGTCCCAGGGGACCCTTTGGTATTGTGAAACCGGGCCTGCTCAGGATTGCCCAGGTATCGGGGCTGCCCATTCTTCCCACCATCACCTCTTCACCCCGGCCCTGGATTTTCCGCAGCTGGGATCGGTTCATGGTGCCCCGGCCCTTTTCCCGGGTGGTTATCCGCTTTGGCACACCGATTTTTATCCCTGCGGATCTGACACCGGATCAGTTTGAAAGAAAAAGAGTGGCGGTTGAAGCACAGTTGGCGCAGCTGTATGCTGAAACCGATGAACTGTGGAAATTGTCTGAAAAGATCAAAGATAAATTTTAACAAAAGTGCCAATAACGCAAACCTGACCCCTTCCCCAAGTGCTCAAGGTTGTGATTGAGCCCTGCTTTTCTCTCTTTACAAAAGGTTTTGCATCCTTGTTTTTAAACGCAGATGGCTCCAATGTTAGAATTGCTGACCCAAAAGGTTTCTTTGACGCAAATCCTTGAAAATAATGGGTGGATGTCGTATGCTAAAACCGTTTTTTTGGGGGGGCTGGTCCGTGGATGTGCCGAAATCCCATTGCTCCCATTCCCCTTTCATAAATTCCTCTACTTATCTGTGTTGACAAGGAAAAACGATTTTGAATCTCCAGCATCTCAGTTACACCGGCAAAAACGAACAATCCCTCACCATTGACCACTATGAACTGCCCCCTAAAAGCTCCCTGCTGGTGTGCGGCAGAAACGGCTGCGGCAAATCCCTTTTGGCCGGTATCCTGACAGGCACCATTGTCCCGGACCAGGGCGTGGTTGAGCTTCCGTCCCGGGTGGCATTTCTGGGATTTGATCTGGAGGATCAGCTCCTGGAACAGGATCGAAAAAGAGACTGCGGCGAGGAGATGGAAGGAGGGATTGACTGGGGCCGCACCGCCGGAGAGATCATCGGAGACGGTGAGAAACGGGAGGATGCCATTGAGTTGTCAGGCATCGGAGCACTTCTGGAAAAACCCTTTAAAGTGCTTTCCACCGGGGAGATCCGCAAGGTGCTCATGGCCCGGGCCCTGGCATCCGATCCTGATCTTCTGGTACTGGATGCCCCTTACGCCGGGCTGGATATCCAGTCCCGGGAGCAGCTTACCACCATCATCAATACCATCATCGGCCAGGGCATGGCCGTGGTCCTGGTGGATTTTTATCACCCGGATCTGCCCCATGCCATTGAAAACATGATCTATCTTGAAAAGGGAAAAATTGCCCTGCAGGGAAAGCGCCATGATGTGGTGAGTTCCCCTGCCTGGCAACAGCTCAACAGCCACGACATTCAATTGCCTCACCATCTGCCCGACTGTTTCACCTATGATCATCTGGATCCGAATGCGCCCTTTGTCCGGGCAAGAAACCTCTCGGTCTCCTTTAACGATATCCCGGTGTTCATCCATCTCAACTGGACCTTCAACCCGGGGGAGAATTGGCACATTCTGGGGCCCAATGGATGTGGTAAGTCCACCCTGTTAAAGCTCATCTCCGGGGACAGCACCAAGGCCTATGGCCAGGATCTAACCCTGTTCGGCATCAGGCGGGGAAGTGGTGAAAGCATTTGGGATATCAAGCGCCATTATGGCATTGTGGGGGCGGAGCTTCACCGGGATTACCGTGCAGGCACAACACTTCTCGGGGCGGTGGTGTCCGGATTTTTCGACACCATCGGCCTTTACGATGCGCCAACGCCCACCCAGGTCAGTGTGGCAAAGGAGTGGATACAGCTGCTGGGCCTGGGCGGAAAGGAGCGGAAATATTTCTCCACCCTCTCCTATGGGGAACAGCGGCTGGCCCTCATTGCCCGGGCCGTGGTCAAACTGCCTTTGATTCTCATTCTGGATGAACCCTGCCAGGGTCTTGACAACATCAACCGGGCCCGGGTCCTGGCGTTGATAGACTACATCAGCCATAACAGCAATACCCACATTCTCTTTGTGAGTCATGATCCCAGGGATCATTTGGCGTGCCTGACTCATCAGCTGAGGCTTGGTCATTAGTCATTATTTTCAAAAGAAACATATGAAGCTTTAGACAAAACATTGAGAGCGCAACTTGATGTTCAAACGCCCTGGTGATGAAAGGCATGATAATTTTATGGCTGACAGCGATGATGCAATCAATTTAATGGGGGAAGAGTATGAAATTTGAGGCGATCAATTTTAGTGAGAAATTTTCCAAGTTTTCTGAGCGATGGAAACCAAAAATTATAGCCCAGATGAACGACTATCATTTTAAGATTGTAAAATTACAAGGTGAGTTTGTATGGCACAAACACGATGATACGGATGAAGTTTTTATTGTTCTCGATGGTGAAATGTCTATTGCATTTAAAGATGGTTCAGTATTGTTAAAACCAGGTGAAATGCTCGTCGTTCCAAAAGAAGAGGAACATAAGCCCATTGCTAAGGATGAATGCAAAGTAATGCTTGTCGAGCCTGCTGGTACGATCAATACAGGCGATGCTGGAGGTGAGATGACAGCTGAAAATAATGTCTGGATTTAACTTCCAGATAACATGCGGTTTCACGGGCTTGATCATAGCGTCGGCCACCTTGTGGTGGGATTTTAGAATATGAAAATAAGCACTATTATTTCTGGTGCTTGCGATGAGTATGGATTTGTCTCCCGCATAGTGGCCCATCTTATGATCAAGCCCTCCCCAGGGGTCAGCAATTATCTCCTTGAAAAAAAGACAATCTGTGGTGTTTTTTTTGATAAACAAACCGTATCATGTTGTATGCTGAAATAGTGAGAGTCCGGTGCCGTTCCCGATTTAAAGGCCAATATGAAAATTTCAAAACTAAACAGTCTCCAGGGCCGGCTCTTGCTCCTTGTCCTCCTGCCGGTATTCTGCATTATCTTTTTATGGGGCATTACCAGCTTTATCTATACCCGGGATGCCATGGTTGCGCAGTGGAATGAATCTGCCGAATTAAAGCTTCAGCGGGCGGCCCATCTCATTGAAATGCGGATGCTGCGGCCCGTGGAACTTATTGAGTTGATGTTTAAGGCCATTCCCCAGAGTCAGTCCCCCCTTTTTAATGAAATGGCAATTACCGCCCTGGAAGAGCTGGACGGAGTGGTAAAAGTCACCTTTCTCAATGAGGAGAAAAAAAGTCCCCTACCCATGAAAGCGTCCATGGGCATGCCCTGGAAGCAGATGCGGGCCTATCAACACAGCCGCGTGATGGCCATATCCGGGCCGGAATATGACACCCATGTCAATGGAGCCACCTTCACCCTTAAGCTGAATCTGCTGGATTTTCAGAAACAGCCGGTGGGGACCCTTGAGATCTGCATGCGGTTTTCATCCTTGATTGCAGACCTCCACCTGGACCGCATGGAATGGTTCAAACGCGGCATGGCCTGCATTGTGGACCGTCAGTATAAATTTCTTTTTCACACGGATAAGTCCATGGAAGGGCGCCGTTTTCTGGGGGATTCCGGCAATGCACTGGAACTTCTGGTGTTAAAGACCATGGAGCATAAAGCCCATGCAACGGTTGTGGGTAGGGGACATCCCCCGGAACGGATTGCCGGATTCTACAAGCTGGATAATGTGCCATGGACCATCATCATCTATGGCCGGGGGGAGGATGTCTTAAAGCCCATTATTCAGTATCGCAATTTTTTCGGTCTCAGTGGACTGTTGATCATTTGCCTTGTTATTTTTTTGATTCGAACCCATGTGGTGAAGCTCACAGAAAACATCCGGCAGCTTTCGGACCGGGCCGGTCATGTGGCAAAGGGGGAGTATGGCGACGAAATCCGCATCAACAGCCGGGATGAGATGGGCATGCTGGTTCAAAACTTCAATGCCATGGTGGAGGGACTTAAGGAGCGGGATTTTATCCGCAACTCCTTTGGCCGGTATGTGGACCCCGATTTTGCCAGGCAGTTGATGAAGCGACCCGATGCCGGGCAGCTGGGAGGTGTGAGAAAAGAGGTGGTGGTGATGATGACGGACATCCGGGGATTTACCCGCATGGCCGAAGGGTTAAGCCCTGAAACCACCATTGATCTGCTTAACCGTTATTTTTCCCACATGATCGAAATCATTGATGCACATAAAGGGATCATTGTGGATTTTTTCGGGGATGGCATTTTGGTGTTTTTTGAGCCCCGGGACCCTTCATTGCCGGAAACCGCCATGGTGGACACCGTTCGAAATGCCATCCGGTGCGCGGTTGAAATGCAGCAGAAAATGGCGCGGTTCAATGGGGAAGCTCACGCAGAAGAGATTCCTGAGATAGAGATGGGTATCGGTATTCACACCGGTCAGGTGATTGTGGGTAATATCGGGTCTGAATCCCGAAAGAAATACGGTATTGTGGGGGCCACGGTGAACCTGACCAGTCGTATCCAGTCCATTGCCCTGGGAAAGGAGATTGTGATCTCCGACGCCGTGTATATCCATCTGAAAAAAGAACTCAAAGTGCTGCGTTCCTTTGATTCCGTCTTTAAAGGGGTGGATGCACCGGTATCTCTTCATTTCCTGGATTACGGAGCGCCGACTCCGTTTGTCAGCATTGAAGGGGAAAAAACGGGATCATCTCCTAACAGCGTAAAACAACCGGATCATGGGGCATGAGGCGGGTATGAAATTCATTATCAATTGTTTTCAGGATCAGCCCATCCGACTCAAGATGTTTTATACCTACTCTTTCATTGTTTTGATTGCAGTGCTTTTGGTGGGAGGCAGTGTCTATTATCAGGTCAGTAAAACCATTGCCGGCAATATTGAAAACGAACTCTCAAATGCCACCGCCACCATTCTAAAACTTGTAGAAACCACCGCAAAATCGTCCATCCGGAACTACCTTCGGGCCGTGGCTGAAAAAAATATACAAATCACCGCCGCTTATTATGCCAAGGTTAAAAACGGTACCATGTCGGAGGCTGAGGCCAAGTCGCGTTTACAGGAAATTTTTCTCAGCCAGACCATCGGAACAACGGGATATATCTATTGCCTCGACTCCCGGGGGATGGCGGTCATGCATCCGGATAAGGGGGTGGAGGGCGTGAATTTTTCCCGGTTCGACTTTATCCGGAAGCAGATGTCCCGCAGGGAAGGGTATCTGGAATATATGTGGAAGAATCCAAAGGAGAAATATCCCCGGCCCAAGGCGCTCTATATGGCTTATTTTGAGCCCTGGGACTGGATTCTCTCGGTCACCTCATATCGTTCCGAATTCAGCCAACTCATCAATATTTCGGATTTCAGGGACAGTATCCTCTCCCAGACCTTTGGTAAAACCGGCTATAGTTATGTGCTGGTCAGCAACGGAGATGTGGTGATTCATCCCCATTTTTCAGGTAACCTGTGGAATGCGCCGGATGCCAATATTCGATTTCTGGTCCGGCATCAGTGTGAAACTAAAAACGGCAAACTGTTTTATTCCTGGAAAAATCCCGGTGAAAAAAAGTTCCGGGATAAGTTGGTGATATATAACTACATTAAGGAGTATGACTGGATTGTGGCATCCACCAGTTATCTAAAAGAGTTTTACGCGCCGTTGACATCGGTGCGAAACATCATGGCGGCAACAATCCTGGCCATTCTCATGCTTATATTTCCGGCCACATTTACCATTGCAAGGGGCATTACTCGCCCGCTTCAGCAGTTGGAAAAAAAGCTTTCGCAAGTGGCGGATGGCAACTTTACCGTGCGAATGGAGAGCCATACAAGGGATGAAATCGGAAAGTTGGCGGTTTATTTCAACCATTTTATGGAACAGTTGGCAATTTACAGTCAAAAAATTGAAACCGAGATTGATGATCGACGCAGAACGGAAGAGTTGTTCTTTAAAGCGTTCCATGCCAGTCCCAGTGGTATTTTTATTGTGAATCTCAATAATCACCTGCTGATTGATGCCAATCGCAGCTTTTTGAATTTTATCGGGTGTAAACATGGTGAGGTGGTAAATAAATCGTTAAGGAGTCTCTCCATGTTTCGCCATTCCCCCAGTTTTACTCAGATTGCAGATCTTTTAAAGCAGGATGGACGGGTGCGAAACATGGATGTGGAATTTGTCAATGCCAAAGGCAATACACGGCTGGGAGCCATTCATGCGGAAACCGTTCATATCTGGGGAGAACGCTGTGTCTTGTGTACGGTGGAAGACCAGACAGAGACAAAGCGGCTTGAACGGGAAATCATCGACATCAGTGAACGTGAACGCCTGCAACTGGGGCAATATCTCCACGACGATCTCTCCTCCCACCTGTTGGGCATAGAGGTCATGCTCAAGGTAATTTTGCGAAAACGATCCCATGATGGCTGCAGTGATTTGGAAGCCGTGGATAAGGTGCGTCAGCACGTCAAGGAAGCCATTGAAAAGACTTACCGGATCTCCCGGGGACTATGCCCGACCCACATTGCCGAAAAGGAGCTGGAATTGACCTTGATGGAGTTTTGCAGGGATATTGAACAGATTTATGATGTCTCCTGCAAGCTTCAGTATGGTGGTGAAGTATCCATCTCCCTGAAGCCTCAAATGGCCACCCATATTTATTATATTGCCAGGGAAGCCGCCTACAATGCCGTGAAACACGGAAAGGCTCATAATATTGTCTTGAGTCTTTTTAACACCGGGACCACTGCCACCTTGGAAATTCATGATGACGGCTGCGGGTTTTCCGGAAATATCGAAGGTAAGGGGATGGGGCTTAGAATCATGCACTATCGTGCCCGAAGGATCGGTGCCACACTTGATATCAGACCGGATGACGAGGTTGGTACCCGCGTATCGCTGACCTTTAATTTGATTTAATCCGAATTTAATCCGACACCCATGGGAGTAGAATAATTGCGATGACTCACTCACCACAGCATTTTAAAGAGACCCGGCATATTTTTATCGTGGAAGATCACCCCATTTTCAGAAAGGGCCTGGGGGATTTAATTGAGCAGGAAGACGATTTGAAAATCTGCGGAAGTGCTGAGGATGTCTCCGGTGCATTTAATGCCATCATAAAATTAACGCCGGATTTAGTCATCCTTGACCTGGCCTTGAAAACCAGCAATGGAATGGATCTGCTTGATCGGCTTAAACGGGAGTGTGAGCATATACCGGTGTTGATCCTCTCTACCTATGATGAGCAGATTTATGCGGAACGGTGTCTGCGTGCAGGGGCCCGGGGGTATATTAATAAAAAAGAGGCATCTGATTGTGTTATCAATGCGATCCGGCAGATTTTTAATGGGAATGTGTTTCTCAGTGCAAGCATGACAGGCGCTATTTTAAATAAATTCCATAAAAGAGCGGACTGCCTCTCCACCTCTTCGGTGGAGATTTTGACCAACAGAGAACTGGAAGTGTTCAACCTCATTGGCAACGGGATGGTGCCCGGTGCCATTGCCGAACGTCTTCATTTGAGTGCCAAAACAGTCTATTCCCATACCGAGCGGATAAAGGACAAGCTGGGGATTAAACATTCTCCTGAGCTGGTGAGATTTGCGGCCCTATGGGTGGAAAACGGAATGCGTCGTAAGGGCGTTTCTTCCATGCCGCACACGCCTGACCCCGCTGCTCCATGAACTTCCGAAATTATGATCAAGTCCGTAAATTGGGTAAATTACCTATTGTTTTAAGGGAAATATTCCCAGGCTATTTGGGGTAACCTGCCCATGAAAATTTCAGAATTTTCCCAATTTACATTGCACAATATTATCTGCTACTTATCTCATCATAATGAAATCCCTTCTATTAGCCCCATCCATTTGTGGTGGCCAATATCGTGATCCATTCCGCAATGGCGGATGTCATGATGATGCCTTTTAACGATTCAGCTACAGGAGACGATCTTAATGGCTTTTCCAACAGTAAATTACGAAGTGCAGACACCGGCGAACTTTATTAAACGGAGTGCCGAAGTATATCCTGAAAAGCTGGCTGTGGTGAATGGCGAGCATCGCTTCACCTACAGCCAGTTCAATCAGCGTGTGAATCAGCTGGCCAGTGCATTGAAAAACATTGGTATCGGAAAGGGCGATAAAGTCGCCTTTATTTCGCCCAACATTCCCCCCATGCTGGAAGCCCATTTTGCCGTTCCCATGATTGGTGCTGTGCTTGTTTCCGTCAATATTCGCCTATCTTCCCAGGAGGTGTGTTATATCCTCAACCATTCGGATTCCGTGGTGTGTTTTGTGGATAATGAGTTCGCCAATCTGGTGCTGCCCATTCTTGACCAGGTGCCGGCAATAAAAACATTTGTCAATATATGCGACGCCGGTGACGGTTGCCCCCTGCCGGGCACCGACTACGAGTCATTTCTCAATACCGGTTCAACCGAGGATGTGCCCGTGGCGGTGGCAGATGAGCGTGATGTCATCACCCTTAATTACACCAGTGGAACCACGGGAAAACCAAAAGGAGTGATGTACCATCACAGGGGAGCTTATCTGAATGGCCTTGGTGATTGCCTTGAAATGGGGATGAACAGTGATTCCGTTTACCTATGGACCCTTCCCATGTTTCATTGTAACGGCTGGTGCTTTCCCTGGGCGGTCACTGCAGTGGGGGGAACCCATGTATGTCTGCGCAAGGTGGACCCGGAGGAAATTATCGGCCTTCTGGAAAAAGAGCGTGTTTCGCACATGTGCGCAGCCCCCATTGTGTTGATAGGGATTACCAATCACCCGGCATCCAGTGGTTTGAAGTTGGAAAGACCCCTGGAAATCGCCGTGGGCGGGGCACCTCCGTCACCAACGATTATCCGGCAGATGGAGCGGATCGGAGCTAACATTACCCATGTGTATGGTCTCACCGAAGTGTACGGCCCTTATACGGTTTGTGCCTGGCATGCCCAGTGGGACGCATTGCCGGAGCAGGAGCGTTCCGTGGTACGTTCCCGCCAGGGGGTGGCATACACGGTGAGTCAATTCCTTGATGTGGTCAATCCGGATTCCATGGAACCTGTGCCCCGGGACGGACAGACCATCGGCGAGGTTGTCATGCGGGGAAATATTGTGATGTTGGGGTATTATAAGGATGAAGAGGCCACGGAAAAGGCCTTTTTCGGCGGCTGGTTTCATTCTGGAGATTTGGCAGTGATGCACCCGGATAACTATATTCAGATCATGGATCGTCAAAAGGATATCATTATTTCCGGCGGGGAAAACATCTCCACTGTGGAAGTTGAAAATGCAATTTACCAACATCCGGATGTGCTTGAGGTGGCTGTGGTGGCCGTTCCGGACAGCAAATGGGGGGAAGTTCCCAAAGCCTTTATCACCCTTAAAAGTGGTTCAGGTATGACGGAAGGTGAGATCATTACATTTTGTAAAGATAATCTTGCACGGTTCAAAGCGCCAAAATCCATTGAGTTTTGTGAACTGCCGAAAACTTCCACAGGAAAAATTCAAAAATATATGCTTCGCAATAAGGAGTGGGGCGATCAGAAACAGCGTGTGAATTAAAATCGCACAATATGTTGTATGCTGGCATAGTCGTACGAGCCCAATGCCAATGAGGGTGGTTCTGACATAAGCCGGTGCAACCCGCAACCGAAACAAACCCGGCCAAGTCAGATCCACCCCCGGACGTGTGGTGGGACTGTTATCGGGTTAATCCTATCAGTTCATAGGGATTGGAGCCAGCCGTAACCATTTTTTCGTACAGATCCCCTGTCACTGCAAATGTGCCGGAAACTGTTACAAATTTTTCGGGCTGATCCAGATATTTCAGCAGGGCAAAGGCCATGGCGGGTTTGGCACTCTCCTTGGGTACAAGGGCCTGAACCTTGCTGAAATCAAAGGAAAAGACAATCGCCTTTCCAATATTGGTTTTTTTGTCGGTGATGAGCACAATGGCAGCAGGATTATCAATGGTAATTTTCTCCTTCTGTGCCTTCGTCAGTTTTTTTACGATCATGCCGCCTTTGCCGGGTGTGGTATCAAGCATGGCCATGAACGCATCCTCCTTGCACCACACCGGGCAGGAGATAATGGTGTACTTTTCTCCTTTTTTTAGCGAATAGTCTCTTTGAATCATCCTTGCAATGAGATATCCCGAGGTGATGCCGGGGCAGATGTGGTTGTGCAGTTCGGCACACTTAAAATAATCATAGGGTGCGCCAAGGGCCCAGGAGCCGGCAATGGTGGAAATGGTGAATAGATCAGGGCCGCAGAAACGGTCTTTATTATCCCAGAACGATTTTTCGGAAACTGTTGCCGGAGAGAGATTCATCGTTTCCTTTATTTTCTTTTCATCACTCCATGTAATGATGGCAGCATCTCCGGTGGTTTTACGGAACAACGTGATGCTGAGGGGATTTCTCTGGGGCCTTTGGAAAAACAGCATATTCTGTCCGCCGGTTGTGCAGCCTGTCATCTGCTCCAGCAGCAGTACCTTTTCAATGCCGAAGGTGTTGCCCTTCCTGAGGTAGGGGGCATTTGTCACCACCAGCAGATCCGGATCATTTTTTTTAACCTGGATCTCCTCCATGCCCTGTTTGATCATCTGTTTCAGATCAGGTTCTGCCGCATTGGCCTGTACCAGAGCAACCATGAAAACAACGATCACCAACATAAAATTCTTAAAACAGCGCTTCATTATTAAATCCTCCATATGTTAAGCATAAAAAAAGTCGACCTCCCAAAAAAAAAGCCACAAAGGCATAACGGATATAACATCCGTCCATTACCTTCGTGGCATTTTTGTTGGGCCCGTAACTCAACGCCATGGGACAATCAGCGCTGATGAGTACACCTTTAGTTATCGAGCCACTATAAAAAAAGTAGTTTAAGGCTATATTTCCAAATTCATCTTCTTGATGAATTATGAGCAGTGTGTAATAAATAAAAGTCAGCTTGTCAATGCTTTTTAAACGATATATCTGTCACCTTCGGCATAATGAGTTGACCGTACGCCGTAAATTTTTATTATCCGTACTGCATGTGCTGTTTTTAATTTTCATCGGGCGCTTCATGTCGTGGCAAATTAGAGATGTTCTGATGGATGAGCGATTTTATACCCCATAAAAACCGGGCATCCTTCATTTCTCGGTTAACACTTTCCGGAGTAACATTCCCGTTTTGTGGGGCTTTCTCCCAAAAAAGTGTCAAGTATTTTTGAAGGCATATGAAGGATGCCAAAAACCGTTGACTTTTCAGAAACCATCGGATAGATAGCCTTCTATAAACAGCAGCTGTAGCTGCTCGTAGTTTTTATGGTACAAGAACTGGATGGTCAGCCCCTTAACGATGCCTATACGGGCGGAATCGAATGGGGAACGCTGCCGGTGAGCAATATTGAGCGTATTGAAGTGGTCCGGGGGGGTGCTTCGGCCCTTTATGGCGGGAACGCCATGGGAGGGGTTATCAATATCATCACCCGGGACCCGGACCTGAAGCCCGAGACCGTATAGACCTATGAGCTGGGTGTTGATCAGTACTTCTTTGATAAAAAAACACGGGTCTCCTTCACCGGATATCGTAACGACATCGAAGATCTGATCTACTATCGCGTCGACGGTTCCACCAAGACCCGTGACAATGCCGGAACGGCAAGAACCTATGGACTTGAGTTTGAGGCCTCCCCAGAACTGTCTCTCTCCGTGGATAATATTTTTGATGAGGAGTATTACGAGTACTACAAAACCGATGGTCGGACATTCTTTGCGGAGCTGACGCTTAGATATTGAAAGGAAGGGAATTTAACACCTCCGCCAAGGCACTGGGAATTTGTCTGATGATTTCCATCACCTGGGTGGCGGGGGTGGGCCGAGCAAGAAAACCGGCCAGACGATTGGTTCTGGCGGCGATCTCCCCTGTTTCCTGTTCACAATGACTCAAGATATTTCATTCCCTGACAGATCTTGATGCCCCTGTCCATTCTTTCACGTTTTAAATGGAGCACCAGTTGCGTGGCCGGGATGTCATACCGTTTGCTGAAATTTATTAATGCTCTGGTGGGTTGTGCCTCGGATCGTTTGACTTCAATAAGCAATTCTGGAATGTTGTTCAGGACCAGGCAGAAATCAACTTCAGCGCCATCCTTGGTCCTGACATAGTGAAGAGACACCGGTTTCCCCTCAAGGTCAACCCGTGCGTAAACGTGTTTCAAAAGACACATGGCGACCATATTTTCAAAAATTGCACCTTCATCACCTTTTACCATACCTGTATCATAAAAATAGATTTTAGGCGTTTTTAAAACAGATCTGGCAATATTCCTGGAATAAGGGGTTATTTTGAAAATAATAAACAGAGATTCCAATATCTGGATGTATTTTTTTACGGTATTGGGCGAAATACCGACATCTTCAGCAATGGACTGGTAGGAAATCGGTGATCCTGTCCTGGATCGTAACAGTTCAAGGATCAGCTGAATGGCTTTAATATCCTGAATCCGTTCAAAATCAAGGATATCGGTTCGGATTAGACCGTCTATATACTGCATGCGCCACCGGTCAGCATCTATTGCATTGTCCGCCAAAAAAGGTTCTGGAAATCCTCCCCGGGTGAGAAAAAATGTGGGGTCTACAGATTCACCAACATGGTTCACTTCAGCAGGTGAAAACGGAAGCAGTCTATGCCTGAAAAAACGGCCAGCTAAAGAATCGCCCTGTTGTCTGAAGGCTTCCAGACGTGCACTACCGGTCACAAGAATCATCATGGCTGAAGGCTTGGTATCATAAATACCTTTAAGGTAGTTTTTCCATCCCTTCATTTTATGGAGTTCATCAAGGATCAAAAGATCAGTATCTTCCAGCCAGGCTTCTTCTTTAATTATCCTGCGGTCCCCGATACTGTCATAATTGAGATATACACTTTGGGGATATAACAGGGCAATTTCCTTTGCCAGCCAGGTTTTACCTACCTGTCTCGGACCGGTGATAAAGACCATCTTTTTTTCCAGGTCATTAATGATATGCTTTTTTTGCGCTCTTTTCATATGGCTATTCTGCAACACTCTGCGGAAAAGTCAAGACTATTCTGCAAAACGATGCGGAATAGTCGCTATAAAAAGGGATCTGTCCCCTATTATGAATTTGTAAGCCCCTGGAATACTGTTCTTGGAAGCTTCTGGGGAATGTGTTTTTCAAAAATTTTCGAAGAAATCAGTCGTTTCCGGGAATCCTCATTCCCAAGGTTTTTCTTAAAATTATTCATTTGTAGGCATCCTTCATATGAGGGGACTTTAACACCTCCGCCAAGGCCTTGGGAATTTGTCTGATGATTTCCATCACCTGGGTGGCGGGGGTGGGCCGAGCAAGAAAACCGGCCAGACGATTGGTTCTGGCGGCGATCTCTCCGGCTTCAGCAATACTCATGCCCGATGCCACAAGGGCGGCAACAATACCGGTGAGGGTATCTCCGGTGCCCCCCATGGCCTCCATGGCTTCGGCAACCGGTTGGTCCACTGAGGTAAGTATTTCTCCTTCATGGGCCACGTAATCCACACAGCCTTTGACCAGAAGGTAGTTGGCGGCATTGTCATGATCATATGCACGACGGATGAGATCCGGCACCTGGTTGTCCTCGTGGAGAATAAATCCCCGGGTGTAAAACGGATGGGGAGCGATCTCATCTGCAAGAAAGGCCAGCTCGCCCACGTCCGGGGTAAACAGGTCATAACATCTGGCCTGTCCACTCATTTTGGCGGCATACATGAATCCTGCATCGGCAATCAATACCGGTCTCTTTTTCATGGCATCCACAGCAAAAAGAATTTTGTTGTGCCAATCCACATCCGGCTGGAGATAATGGAAGATGAGCGTCCCCACCTTCATTTCCGGCAGTTGTTCCGTGAGATGGCGGTAGAGTTCCCGGCTGCCGTGGCCAAGCCCGATGTCCCCAGCCAGAAAGCCGTGGATATGGTCCAGGCCCAGCACTTCTCCTGCTTTCATAACGGCCCCGATAAGGGCCGGTGTTCCCCGGTTTACAGGAATGGTTTCACCGTTAATACGTAGGGTATCATCCACCAGGGTCATCTGGCCAAAGGTCAGGGGGAAGCGTTCATCCGGAACGGTTCCGACTACTGCAAGCAGCATTGTTTAAGCATCTCCTGATAGGCAAGTTCCAGGGCATAGCCGCACAGGGTATGACCGATTTTTCCGGGCCGGGGGGCTTCGTTCAGGTGTTTTCCCACCATCTCCCATGCCAGATACGGGACATCCGGACATCCCCCGCCGGATATGTTCACGATAACCCCGGTTTTTTTCTCCACCGTCAGTTTCATGTTGGCAGCCCTGACCATGAGATAATCCCCAAAATCCTTGATCTGGAAAAGATCCACCGGCTTGAGCAACGGATCGGTCACCGGCACCATCTCAATGGGAGGAAGCCCGGCTTCGGTGAGCTGACGCATAATGATCAGTTTTTCCATCAACGGAAACACGATGACCAGGTCACAACCACTTTGAATGCCGGGCGGCGGCCCCTTGACCTGGATATGCCATCCCCGGGATTTAAGAAAATTTTCTGCCTGGATTACCTCACTGGTGTTCTCAAACACAAGAATACCCAAGTCTTCCTGGGCTTCTTCGGCCAGGGGCGCTTTTTTTTTCTTCAGAAAATTGAAGTTAAATCTGAGCAATGACAATTACCCTTTGACAAATTACCCTTTGGTGATGGGAATGGTGTAATCATCGCCATTTTGCTGAATATTTCCGATACGGCACTTCTGACTTTCAGCCGCACGGATCACATTCTCTTTGGAGGCTTCATTATCCACCACTACCATTATTTCATTATCGTTGCCGGATTTAATTTCATCCAGGGTCATTAACACAGGCTGGGGGCAGGAGAGTCCCCTTGCATCGACAGTGACACTCATATTTTTTCCCTCTTAAATAGGCATTCTTTATTATATTGGGGGTATACATCTGAATACAGCAGGCATCAATCACAATCACTTTGGGGGTTATTAAATCATCAACCCTTTGAACCCAAAAATTTATTTACCCATGGTTTTTCTCATGGAAAATCCAATGAACAGACAAAAGATAAGTCCGACAATCACGGCGGCAATACCGTGGGGGCCCACACCCTTGGGGGAGCTTGCCAGGCCGAAATTATGGGCAAATCCGGCACCCACGATCATCCCAAGGACAAAGATCGCTGCATCCCCGTCACCCTCTCCTGCCAGGAACAGTTGACGGCCAGGACATCCACCTGCCAGGGCAAAGGCCAGTCCGGCAAGTGACATGCCGGCAAAATTCCAGATGTGCATGGTGTGGGCAACGGGCTGCCCGGCAAATCCCGGATGAAATTGCCCCAGGATCACATTGACAACCAATGCGGATATGAGCAGTGCCAGAAAACCGGACAGTAGATGGGTCTGTCCAAACAGAATCAGATCCCGCAGTGCTCCCATGGTGCAGAACCGGCTTCGCTGCGCTATAAAACCAATACCAATACCAATGGCCAAGGCAATTAATAGAGGGGCATGCATGGCACCGGGGCCTTTTACGCTGTAAAACAGTACGCCGCTTTTATCCTGACCAGCCACCTGGGGATAGATCAGCACCAGTGCCAGCAACCCCAGCATGAGCAGGGGAAGCATCCATCCGGCACCCGCATGGGTGGACTGGGTTCTTCCCAGGTTATATCCATTTTTCAGAAATAGTACGCCCATCCAGACACCAAAGGCCAGACCCAGTATTCCCACAATGGCATTGCCGTCGCCGCCGGCCAGACGCAGGATGGCCCGCCATGGGCATCCCAGAAATACCAGTGCACCGATCATGGCAAATGCTCCCAGCACAAACCTGACGACCGGTGCAGATCCGCAGCGTGGCTTGAACTCTTTAAAGCTGTAGGCAGCGATGAGTGATCCCATGATAAAACCGATGATTTCAGGACGAACATACTGAACTACGCCGGCACGATGCAGGCCCAGGGCACCGGCGATATCCCTTTCAAAACAGGCGACGCAGATTCCCATGTTGCCGGGATTCCCCAGTTTTTGTAAAACCGCAGCCAAAATGCCGATGACAGCACCCACACAAATGATGCCCCATCGGGTGGAAAAAAAGTTTTTTGTCATGGTGTTTTCATCTCCTTTATATATGAGTTATAGCTCTATTATATCCCGCCTCTCATGGCATACATTTTCCAAATAATCCAATTGATAATTGTAATTCATGGCTGCAACCGGATATGACATTTCTATGATGGAAATATGGTCTGGTCCTTCATTAATAATCTTAATGTCGGTTTTTGAGCAAATAGATAATAACGATTTGCACATCAGTGTTGTTGTTGATATCAAATGATCTGATTACGTTTGGTCATGGATAATATGGCCATATGAATGACTGGTTTGTCGTAATATATTGAAAATATTATAAATATTTATATAATAAAGTGACGGTGAACAAAAAAATGAATCTCTCTCCCAAAAGATACTGACGTAGCGGGAAATTGCATGCCCGTGATTGGCAGGCGTTGAGTACCCGGGGAATTGAGGATTCACAGTGATAATGAACGGATCATTATCCTCTTGATCATCTTGCAGCATTTTTTCATTACAAATCTCCCCGGCACACAGGTTGAATGATTTATTTCAATTCGGTACGTGGGGGTTTTTTTGCGTTCAATACGTAAGAAAATAGCAAAAGATCGTTCCCGGACAAGGGTAAACCGTAATATTTTCCGGTTGTCAAATCGGACCTTCCTTTCTGCATCTTTCTACAACTCAATTAAATCTTTCCCTGCACTTCCTGCGGCATCTCATTTTGTATGTTCAAGCAAAGGGGCGGGCAGCAGCAGAATGTTCCCGCCACCTTTAACGGCACCTATTAAAGAAACCTGCAGACGGCAGCAGGCGGCACTTCCATATCCCCCATCCCCATCATTAGAAAGGAACATCCCATGGATAAACAAAATATCATAACCATTGACAACAAACCGTTTCTTTTTGAAGCCGGAGAAACGATCCTTGAGGTCGCACAGAGAAATAATATCTTTATTCCCACCCTCTGCCATCTGAAGGGAGCCACCCCCACTGGCGCATGCCGCATATGCATTGTGGAAGTAAAGGGGGCAGGGGAGCTTCTGCCCTCCTGTGCCACCCCCGCCGCCTCCGGCATGGTGGTGCAAAGCGAGTCCATGGAGGTGATCAAGACACGAAAGGAGATTATCGGGCAGATGCTGGCATCCGGCAGACACAACTGTGCCATCCGGAATTTTACCTCCGATGACTGGACCTCTTTCCACCTGGCCACATTAATGGAGGATAATTACAACGAGCTTTGTCCGGTTTGGGGGGATTGCCGGCTCCAGGATCTGGCATATCGTTATCAAGTCACCACAGAAACGGTTCCCCTGTCCACCTCCAAATATCCCATGGAGACGGTCAATCCTTTTATTTTAAGGGATTTCTCAAGATGTATTCTCTGCGGCAGATGTGTTCAGGCCTGCCGTGAGATTCAGGTGAACAATGCCATTGATTTCGGACATAACGAACTTGCCGCAAAGATCGTGGCAGGTGCGGATGTCGCGCTTAAGGATTCCGACTGCGTGTTTTGCGGAGAGTGTGTCCAGGCCTGTCCGGTGGGGGCTCTGGTGCCGAAAAACACCTTTAAGGAGAAGGTGCGGTTTGAGAAGACCAAAACCGTTCGCACCACCTGCTCTTACTGTGGGGTGGGGTGTCAGATGGACCTCATTGTTCAAAACAATAGAATTGTTCAGATCAATGGGGCTGAAGATGCTGAACCCAATCATGGCAGCCTTTGCGTAAAAGGGCGGTATGGTTATGATTTTGTGGCATCTCCGGAACGGCTTACCACTCCGCTTATCAGGAAAAATGGAAAATTTGAACCCTCATCCTGGGATGAGGCACTTACCCTTGTGGCAGATCGGCTCAGTCAAATTAAGGGAAAATATGGTGCAGACCGTATGGGCGTTCTCAGCTCGGCAAGGGTAACCAATGAGGAGAACTACATTGCTCAGAAATTCACCCGGGCCGTTCTCAAGACCAACAATATCGACCATTGCGCCCGCCTGTGCCACGCATCCACCGTTGCCGGTCTGGCCGCATCCTTTGGAAGCGGCGCCATGACCAACACCTTTGCCGATGTTGAGACATCGGATCTCATCCTGGTGACCGGTTCCAACACCACGGAGAATCATCCGGTATTTTCAACCTTTATAAAAAGAGCGGCACTCAAGGGAAAAACCTTGATTGTGATTGATCCAAGAAAAATAAAACTGGCGGAACATGCCACAAAATGGCTCCGGCCGGCGCTGGGTACGGATATCGCCTGGATCAACGGGCTGATGCATGTAATCGTGAAGGAAAACCTCCATGATAAAGCGTTCATACAGGAGAGAACCGAAGGGGGTGAAGAGCTGTTTGAAACCATAGAGAAATATTCTCCCTTATATGTTGAGGAAATTACAGGAATTCCTGCCGGGGAACTCGTTGAAACGGCCAGGCTTTTTGCCAAGGCCGATAGCGCGAGCATCTGCTATTGCATGGGCATTACCCAGCATACCTGCGGCACGGACAATGTAAAATCCTTGGCCAATCTCTCCATGCTCTGTGGCCATTTGGGCAAGGCCGGTGGCGGTGTCAATCCGCTCAGGGGACAGAACAATGTACAGGGGGCCTGTGATATGGGGGCGCTTCCCAATGTGTTCACCGGGTATCAGAAGGTGGATGCCCCGGAATTTATGAAAAAGCATGAGAGCGCCTGGGGGGTCAGCGGCCTTTCCGACAAGCCGGGCCTTGCAGTGACGGAGATGATGAACAGGGCGGAACAGGGAGAGTTAAAATCCTTATATATTATCGGAGAAAATCCCCTGATCTCTGATCCTGATATTAATCATGTGGAAAAGGCTTTCAATAACCTTGAGTTCGTCGTTGTTCAGGACATCTTCCTCACAGAGACGGCACAGTTTGCCGATGTGGTGCTTCCCTCTTTCTGTTTTGCGGAAAAAGAGGGTACCTTTACCAACACGGAACGACGTGTTCAGCGGGTGAGAAGAGCGGTTGAAGCACCTGGATTTGCAAGGGAAGACTGGAAGATAACATGTGCCATTGCCACAAGAATGGGATTTCCCATGCACTATGAAAGTGCGGAAGAGATCTTTGAGGAACTCAGTAAGGTGACACCCTCCTATGGGGGTATCACCTGGGACCGGCTCGAACATGGCGGTATCCACTGGCCATGTCCCGCCATTGATCATCCGGGCACCCCTATTTTGCACACCACGCAGTTTACAAGGGGAAAGGGACTGTTTCATGCGATCGAGCATCATCCCCCGGCAGAACTTCCGGATACGGAATATCCCTTTATGCTCACAACCGGCCGGGTGATCTATCACTACCATACGGGCACCATGACAATGAAATCCCCCGGGCTCAACGAAATGTCACCCGAATGTTTTGTGGAAATTTCATCCAATGACGCGACAACGCTCAGGATAGGTAACGGAGAAATGGTAAACGTTTTTTCCAGAAGGGGGAAAATCAGGGCAAGGCTTTCCGTGTCGCCCCGGGCTGTGGACGGTACCATATTTATTCCGTTTCATTTTGCCAAGGCAGCTGCCAATCGGCTCACCAATGCAGAATTTGATCCGGTGGCAAAAATACCGGAGTTTAAGGTGTGTGCCGTCACAATAGAAAAAGCGGCGTAACCGTTAAAAGGTCAGGTCGTGGCCAGACTTGTGACCCGCCGGATTCGGCTTGTTTTTTTCGGGACGCAAAAAAGAGTGATATATTAAGGAGGATAATTTTTTATGGCTGAACAAAACACCATTGGCTCGGTTCTGGTGGTCGGCGGAGGGATTGCAGGTATTCAGGCGGCTCTGGATCTTGCGGATTCAGGATATTATGTCCACCTGGTGGAGAAGACTCCTTCCATTGGCGGCGCCATGTCCCAGCTGGACAAGACCTTTCCCACCAATGACTGCTCCATGTGTATCATGTCACCCAAACTTGTTGAAGTGGGCAGACATGTCAATGTGGAGTTTCATACCCTTTCACAGGTCAGTGGGATAACAGGAGAGGCCGGAAACTTTGAGATCACCCTGGATCAGGTGCCCCGGTTTATTGATACGGCAAAATGCACGGGGTGCGGTGAGTGTGCCGAGGTCTGCCCTGTTTCCGTTCCAAGTGTTTTTGAGCAGGGGCTGGGCAATCGACAGGCCACGTACAAACCCTATGCCCAGGCAGTACCGGGCGCCTTTGCCATCACCAAAATGGATCGCTCCCCCTGTACCAATGCCTGTCCCAACAGCGTCAATGCCCATGCCTATGTGGCACTGGCAAGAAAGGGGAAGTACCGGGAGGCCCTGGACGTTATCCTGAGAAATCTTCCCCTGCCCGGCACCATCGGCAGAATTTGTCCCCATCCCTGCGAGGAGGAGTGCCGGCGACAGCAGGTGGATGCCCCTGTGTCCATCTGCTCCCTGAAACGGTTTATTGCCGATCAGGTGGATATCTCCGAACTTGAACCCCCGGACATCACACCGAGAGAAGAGCGGGTGGCCATTGTGGGCGCCGGTCCGGCAGGCCTTACGGCTGCAGCCCACCTTGCAAGGGCAGGGGTAAAGGTCAGCATCTTTGAGGCGCTTCCCGTGGGCGGTGGTATGTTAAAGGTGGGCATCCCCGACTACAGACTTCCCCCCCATGTGCTTGACAGGGAGATTTCGTACATCACCGACGTGCTTGGGGTGGAGGTCCGGTACGACACGGCCCTTGGCCGGGATATCACCGTGGAATCTCTGTTTGAGGATGGGTTTAAATCCGTCTATATTGCCATGGGGTGTCACAAAGGCATGGCCCTTGGCATACCCGGCGAGGAACTTGACGGGGTAATCCCCGGCGTGACACTGCTTAAAGAGGTGGCCCTGGGAACCTTTGGAAAACTGTCCGGCAACGTGGTGATCATCGGGGGAGGGGATGTGGCCATTGATGCGGCCCGCACCGCCCTTAGAGTCGGGGCGGATAAGGTAACGATTCTTTATCGCCGTACCCGGACGGAGATGCCGGCCAGAAACGAGGAGATCGAGGATGCCCTGGAAGAGGGGGTGGAGATTCGGTTCCTGGTGGCTCCTGTGGAGGTGGTCAAGGACGAAGGGAGTGGAAAAAGCACGGGCATTCGCTGTATTGAAATGGAGCTGGGAGCACCTGACGAGAGCGGGCGGCGCAGACCCGTTCCCATGGAGGGAAGTGAGTTTGTCATTAACACCGACAGCATCATCCCTGCCATCGGACAAAAGGCCGATCTTGCCTGCATAGATACTAAAACCGGTATCTCAATCAACAGCTGGGGCACCATTGAGGTGGATCCCATCACCTTTGAGACCACCAGAAAAGGGGTGTTTGCCGGCGGTGATGTTCAGACCGGTGCCTCCATTGCCATCAATGCCGTTGCTGCGGGCAATGAAGCTGCTATCTCAATTTTGCGGTACATTGACGGCAAGGAGCTGGCAGCGGATCGTGAGCCCGTGGAATATGCCCAGAAAGCGTTCAACCCCATCCCGGAGCAAATCAAATCCATGGAACGGCAGACCATGGCCAGACTTCCCATGGAAGCGCGTCTTAAGGGGTTTGATGAGGTGGAGATGGGATTCACCGAGGAGCAAGCCCGAAATGAGGCGGACAAATGCCTTGACTGCATGGTGTGTTGCGAATGTTTTGAGTGTGTCAAGGCCTGTGGTGCCGGTGCCTTGACCCTGGAGACCCATCTTCAGAAACCGGATGTCAAGCGCCTCAATGCCGGTGCCGTGATTCTCAGTCCGGGATTTAAGGCCTTTGATCCGTCAGGTCTTGCCAATTACCAGTATGCGAACCATCCCAATGTGATGACGGCCCTGGAGTTTGAACGGCTTCTCTCTGCCTCCGGTCCCACCCAGGGGCATTTGGCACGACTGTCCGACCACAAGGAACCTAAAAAAATCGCCTGGTTCCAGTGTGTGGGCTCCAGGGAGATGAATCAATGCGACCATAAATACTGCTCATCGGTGTGCTGCATGTACGCCCTGAAAGAGGCGGTGATCGCCAAGGAGCATTCAGGGGATAGTCTTGAGTGCACCATCTTTTACATGGACATGAGAACCCATGGCAAGGACTTTGAGCGTTCGTTGAACAACGCCGTAAACCAAGGTGTCAGACTGATCCGGTCACGGGTGCACAGTGCGGAGAGTATACAGGGCTCCGACGACCTCTTGGTCCGGTATGTGGATGATGACGGGGCCATGGCAACGGAAATATTTGACATGATCGTCCTCTCCGTGGGTCTGGAGATCTCCTCGGAGGTGATGGCCCTGGCCCATAAGATGGGTGTCGAACTGACTCCGGGCAATTTTGCCGAAACAGGGAGCTTCACTCCTGTTGAAACCACGCACAAGGGTATATTTGTCTGCGGTGCCTTCCAGGGTCCCAAGGATATTCCCCAGAGTGTGGTGGATGCCTCGGCCGCCGCTGCCGGGGCAGGGGCTCTGCTGAGCCAGGCCAGGGACACCCTGACCCGGAAGCCCGAGGTGGTACCGGAGGTCAATGTGATGGGAGAACCCCCGCGCATCGGGGTCTTTATCTGTAAATGCGGCTCCAATATCAACGGAGTGGTGGACGTTCCTGACGTCAGTGCCTATGCCGCCACCCTGCCGTATGTGGCGTATGCAACGGACAATCTCTATACCTGCTCCCAGGATACCCAGGATACCATGACCCGTATTATTAAGGAGAATAACCTGAACCGTATTGTGGTGGCGGCCTGTACCCCCAAAACCCATGAGCCGCTGTTCCAGGAGACCCTTATCAATGCAGGACTCAACAAATATCTCTTTGAGATGACCAATATCCGTAACCATGACTCCTGGGTACACCGGCACAATCCTGACCTTGCCACCCAAAAGGCCAAGGAGCTGGTGCACATGTCCGTGGCCAAGGTGGCGCTGATGGAGCCCCTTACAGAGTCGGAACTCACCATCAATCCTGTTGCCATGGTGGTGGGGGGCGGGTTGTCAGGACTGGCTGCCGCCAAAAACTTTGCCGAACAGGGATATGTGGTGCATGTGGTGGAGAGGGATGTAAAACTTGGCGGCCAGGCCAACCGTCTGTACCGCACCTTTAAGGGAGAGGATATCCAGGAGAAACTGGCTGGTGTGGTCAAAGAGATTGAAGCGGAACCCAATATCCATCTCCATCTTGACACCACCCTTGAGGCGGTGGAGGGGTTTGTGGGAAGCTTTACCTCCACCCTTGCCTGCCAGGGAACCCGTGAAGAGATTGAGCATGGTGTTGCGGTCCTTGCCACCGGTGCATTACCCCTTCAACCCACTGAGTATATGTATGGAGCGGATGAGAGGATTATCACAAGCCTGGATCTTGACCGTAAATTCATGGAAAATGATCCCGGGCTCAAAACGCTTACATCAGCGGTATTCATCCAGTGCGTCGGCTCCAGGGAGCCGGATAGACCCTACTGCTCCAGGGTCTGCTGTACCCACTCCATGGACAGTGCGCTGGAACTGAAGAAACGAAATCCCAACATGTCTGTTTTTGTCCTGTACCGGGATATCAGGACCTATGGCGAACGGGAGTACCTCTTTCAGGAGGCCCGGGAAAAAGGCGTTATTTTTATCCGCTACTCAGTGGATGACAAGCCCGAAGTATTCGTGGAGGATGGAAAGCTTCTCATCAATCTGACAGAGCCCATTCTCAGACGTCCCATTCAAATTGAAGCGGATCTTCTGACCCTGGCCTCGGCCATTGTTCCCAACAGGGATGAACGTCTTGCCAATTTCTTCAAGGTACCCATGAACGATGACGGCTTCTTTGTGGAGCGCCATGCCAAGCTTGGTCCGTCGGAGTTTGCCACGGACGGCGTTTTCCTCTGCGGCCTGGCCCATTACCCCAAGCCCATTGACGAGGCCATTGCCCATGGCCAGGCCGCTGCCTCCAGGGCCGTCACCCTTCTGGCACGAAAAAGCATCCATACCAGTGGTAATGTGGCACGGGTGAATCCGGCCTATTGCAGTTCCTGCGGGGTATGCGTGAGCATCTGCCCCTATTCCGCACCCAAGGTGGTTGAAGAGGGACGGTTCCAGGGACAATCCGAGGTCAACCCGGTGCTCTGCAAGGGATGCGGGCTCTGTGTGGCCTCCTGTCGGTCCGGGGCCATTCATCTGAACGGATTTGATTTCAATCAACTCTTTGCACAGATATCTGCAATGAATGAGGCAGTATAACCGCCACGGGCGGACCGGATTTTGGGACCCGGGTTTGCCCACAACGAAGATAGAAAATCGCATTATGCCGCCCCCCCCCGACGGGCAATGGGCCCGGCCCGGAACCGTAGACGGCTCAATTGGCCGGTTCCTATTGCCCGTCGGGGGAGGGGCTCTGCTGAGGTAGACTTGAAGGCTGCCTTTTCATATAAAACGATAAGGAAAAACATATATGGCTGAAAATAAAATAAAAATTGTGGCGTTTCTGTGTAACTGGTGCAGCTATGGTGCGGCAGATCTTGCCGGTGTGAGCAGAATGCAGTACTCCGCCGATATTCGAATCATACGGGTGCCGTGCAGTGGCAGGGTGGAACCCAAACTGATCCTCTCGGCATTCAGGGAAGGGGCTGACGGGGTTTGGGTATCCGGCTGCCATCCTGGGGAGTGCCACTATCTGGAGGGAAACTATTATGCCAGGCGAAAATTCGGTCTTATGAAAGGCCTGCTGGAGCATATGGGAATTGACAGCGACAGGATTCAGTTCTCATGGATCTCATCTGCCGAGGCAACCAAGTTCGCCCGGGTGGCACAGGAGGTGGCTGATGCCATTTCAGCCCTGGGTCCAAACCACAAACTGGTAAAAAAAGCCGGCTAAGGGGAGAGACGTCTGATGAACGCATACACGGAAAAAATCCGGGAACGGGCCTCAGCTCTTTTAAAGGAGGGCAAGGTTGACATGGTGATCGGTTTTAAAAAGGGAACCCTCCCCATGGCCACCGTGCCCGGAATTGCAAGGACCCCCCAGGAGGCAAACGATTTTGTCTGGGATGTCAACTGTAGGCTTAACCTCACCGGTTATCTCACCAACCGAAAGGAAAAAATCGGCATCATCGCCAAGGGGTGCGATGCCAGAAGCATTGTCACCCATATAGTGGAGAACAAGATATCAAGGGAACAGCTTTACATCATCGGCGTTCCCTGCACCGGCATGGTGGATAAAGCGAGCATTACGGCGCTGTTTGAGGACGAGATCATCTCTTTCAGTGAAAAAGGCGACTTTTTACAGATAATCACCCCCAGCAGTGATCTCAGCATTGATAAGGCTGATTATCTGAGAGACAACTGTCGCATCTGCATGCACCGCAACCCGGTGATCCATGACGAACTCATCGCAGAACCGGTGCCGGAGCCGGAAATTGAGGCGCCTTTCAAAGATGTGGAGGCCATTGAAGCCCTAAGTGCAGAGTTGAAATGGGATCATTTTGATGATCTGCTTAAAAACTGCATCCGGTGCTATGCCTGTCGCAACGCCTGTCCGCTCTGCTACTGTCCCGTATGCTTTGTGGACGCATCCCAACCCCAGTGGGTGGGCAAGGGCCAAGATACGGTGGATGTTAAAACGTTTCATTTTCTCCGGGCCTTTCATTGTGCCGGGCGGTGTACCGATTGCGGGGCCTGTGAAGAGGCCTGCCCCATGAATATCAAGGTGCGGGATTTCACCCGGAAACTTGTGAAGGAGTGCGCTGATGTCTATGGATGGGAAGCCGGGCTTTCCCTGGACCGGCGGCCGCTGCTGGACACCTTCCGGCCGGATGATCCGGATGCATTTGTCAAGTAACGGTTTGATCACAATGTGTAATCCGGAAAAAAATTTGAACATCGAGTAAAAGGGTATCCATATGAAAGTCATACATATTGACAAAAAACAGTGGTTCCAGGGCATTGACACCGTAAGGGAGCACTATCTCCTCTTTGGTCCTGTAACAGAGAACAATATATCGGTTTTTAAATCCCTTGACAGGGATCTCTATCCGGAGATGAGTGGTCGTAATACCACCCTTTCTCCTAAGTCCATCCTCTTTCCCCAGACGGAAAAGATACTGACGGCATGTCTCGACGAATCAGTGGATAACCACCATATCATGCAAAGGGCAGAGGCTGATTATTCTCTCCGGGCCGTGATTGGCATACAGCCCTGCGATGCCAGGGCCGTACAGCTGATGAAGCTCAACTTTGATACCACCGATTACCGGGATCCCTACTGGTGCGATGCCTATGAGGCCACCACATTTGTGGGGCTTGCCGTGAACCGGCCGGCCGCTTCGGACTTCACCACCTCCATGGGAACCGGCCCCTTTGCCGAAGAGGGGCTGGACGTTCTGCTTGTGGATACAGGGGAGCACTATCTTGCAAAGGTACTCACTCCAAAAGGAGAAGACTTCCTCGCAATGGCCGGGTTTGACACCACTACGGATACGGATGCAGCGCTTAATGTCATTGAATCCATGAAAAAAGAGGCCGAGGCCGCCATCACCACAAAAGTTGATACGGACAGGCTTGCCGGCAAGGATCTTCTGGCACTCCACGCCGCTTCGTTCTGGGAGGATATCGCATTTACCTGTCTCAACTGCGGTACCTGTGCCTTTTTGTGTCCCACCTGCTGGTGCTTTGATATCCAGGATGAGGCAAGAAACAGGACCGCCTCCCGATTTCGCAACTGGGATACCTGCATGGCACCGCTGTTCACCCAGCATGGTTCCGGTCACAATCCCAGAGCCGAAAAAAAACATCGGGTTCGCCAGCGGTTCATGCACAAATTCAAATACTTTGTGGATAAATATGACCATGGAACCATGTGCGTAGGGTGCGGAAGATGTGTGGAAAAATGTCCGGTTAACATTGATATCCGCACTGTCTGCAATACCATGAACGCGTATGAGCCGCAGAAACAGAGTGCATGAACCGCATCAATTATGCAAATATTTGGAATTTGGAGGAACAATGGATAATCCATATATGCCCTATCCGGTGCGCATTGATGATATAGAGATGGCAACGGAGGACAGATCCCTTAAAACATTCCGTTTTGTCTTTCTTGACAAAGCGGATGAAGAAAAGTTCTCCTTTCAGGCGGGCCAGTTTGCCGAGCTGTCGATCCCGGGAAAGGGAGAAATTCCCATCGGTATCGCCTCTTCTCCCACGGAAAAGGGCTTTGTCAAGTTCACCGTATTCAGGACGGGCGTTGTCACCTCCCATCTTCATAACATGAAGATGGGGGATATCATGGGCATCAGAGGTCCCTTGGGCAATAGTTATCCCTGGGAACAGCTTGAAGGGAAAAATATCGTGATCATTGGGGGCGGGTTCGCCTTTACCACACTTCGATCCTCAATTGTCTATATGCTTGATCCGAAAAACAGATCGAAATTCGGGAAGATTGATGTGGTGTACGGTGCAAGGTCACCGGGCATGCTGCTCTACCGGGACGAACTCTTTGCATGGGAAAAAAGAGATGACATCAATATGCACATCACCGTTGACGGCACAGATGATCCTGATTGGAAATATAACGTGGGGTTTGTTCCCACCATTGTGAAGGAGAAAGCACCCAAGGCCGATGACATGACCTATTGTATTGTGTGCGGTCCTCCCATAATGATCAAGTTCACCCAGCCGGTTCTTACAGAGCTTGGGTACACCGAAGATCAGATTATCATGTCCCTGGAGAACCGGATGAAGTGCGGTATCGGCATGTGCGGACACTGCAACATCGGCAAGGAACTTGTCTGTAAGGACGGCCCTGTCTTTTCTTTAAAGGAGTTGAACAAAACACCCAGAGAGTACTAACAAAAAAAGGAGGGACGTGTGTAAGTAGTATTCAGGGAGCAGTGATGGCGCTGTGCTGATTCAACGCAAAATTCTCAGAACAAAAAAACAAAACTGTAAAAAAGACCAACAGCGCCGACACTTATACATGCTTTTTTAAGTCTAAAACATACAAACACCCTTGACTTTTTAAATCTATCTTTTCATAATACCCTATAGTTCTTTGTCATACCCTATAGTTCTTTGTCATTACCTGCAAAAAAAAGGGCAATACAATGAAAAGAATACAGGAAGCGGCATTACTTTCCTGGAAAGATGCCAGACGCAGGAAGCCATTAATTGTCAGGGGTGCACGCCAGGTGGGAAAAACATGGCTGGTTGAAAACGTTTTGGCCGGGGAATTTGAAAATTTTGTTAAAATAGACTTGGAAAAAAGAAGAGATCTTCACGTTCACTTTTCAGGATCACTGGAACCCAAAACAATTCTTGGGTACCTGGAGCTTGTCGCGGGGAGAATAATTCCCGGAAAAACCCTTGTTTTTTTTGATGAAATCCAGGCATGTCCCCGGGCGATTATGGCACTGCGTTATTTTTACGAACAGATGCCCGAGCTTCATGTGGTTGCGGCAGGCTCCCTGCTGGAATTTGCTTTTGGAGAAATTTCCATTCCCGTGGGACGTTTGCAATATCTCAGCCTTTATCCCATGACCTTCCACGAATACCTCCTTGGCATGGGAAAAGAAGCCATGGCCGCCCATGTGATGAAAAGCCAGGCAGGGGTTGCCCCCCAGACCCAGCAAATGATTCTGTCCGAATTAAAAAACTATTTTTTTGTGGGAGGGATGCCCGAATGTGTTCAAACTTGGTGTGACACTGGCTCCATGCTCGAAACATTTAAAGTTCAATCGGAAATTCTGGATTCATACCGGGACGATTTTTCTAAATATACCCCACGGGTGGATACAACCTGCCTGGATGCGGTATTTTTAAACCTGGCCCAAGCCGTGGGAGAACCGATAAAATATACCCGCCTGAACCAGGGGCACACCAGCCCGACCAACAAAAAAGCCTTTGAGTTGCTGGTGAAAGCCCGACTCGTACAAAAAATTCCGGCAGCCAATCCATCCGGACTGCCCTTGGGAGCCACGGCCAACCCCAAAAAATTCAAAACCGCAATGCTTGACATCGGTTTACTCCAACGATTGTGCCAGGTTCCCGTGGAAATGGAACTTAAACAGGAAGATCTTCTTGCCATTTACCGGGGAAAACTGGCAGAGCAATTTGTGGCTCAGGAACTGCTGGCATTAAATGATGCACAGATTTACTATTGGTCCAGGGAGGCAAAAAGCAGCAACGCAGAAGTGGATTTTCTTGCGGTGTGCAAAGGCAATATCTATCCCGTTGAAGTCAAGTCCGGCGCCGGTGGCAGTTTGAAAAGCCTTCATCTCATGTTGAAAACATTTCCGGACTGCCCCGGCGGCATCGTTTTTTACAGTGGTGTTTACAAAGAATTGTCTGATCAGCGCCTCCGTTTTTTGCCCCTTTACAATGTAGCTGCTCTTTGCGACTATTCCTGAAATTCCGGCCTGCCGTTCCAGGACAGACCGGAAAAGGGGCCTACAGGATCAGGTGGCGGGGATCAGATCAATCCCTACACCGGTATCCCACCTCAGGCTACCCAATGGGCTTGCGCAGTACATAGGATGGGATGAAACCGTGTTCTGTACGTTTTAGATGGCAAAGCTGGTTTTTGAATGGCTCTTTTCTCTGACCCGGCAGATGATGCCAAGACCGTTGTAAAGGAAAAAGCATCCAGGGCCGATGCCATGACTTATTGCATTGTGTGCGGTCCCCCCATCATGATCAAGTTCACCCAGCCGGTCCTGACAGATCTCGGGTGGGCTGATGAAAAGGTCCCTATACGATACAGACAAAACTGATCCCATTTTTATTCCGAATATAAAATTTGTTTAAATTTTAATATATTATATAGATTGGAACAAAAACTGGATCAATGGAAATTGCTTTAATAAGCCTCTTTTTCATCAGCCCAGATCTCGGGTATACCACCGAAGACCAGATCATCATGTCCCTGGAGAACCGGATGAAGTGCGATATCGGTATGTGCGGCCACTGCAATATCGGCAAGGAGTTGCTTTGTAAGGACGGGTCTGTGTTTACGTTAAAGGTGTTAATAGGACCCCGAGGGAGTATTAAGAATGTTGGGAAAATCGTATATCTTAAGTTGAATAAATTGCAATTGGTTCCGTTTCGACTCGATTGGATTAAATCACGAATACCTTCGTCAATTTCAAAATCGTTTTGGCTCATCACGGATTTGTGTGAAAATGCATAGCTGCTGATGTGTGACACTGTGAATTGAGGGAGTTCACAACAAATAAGATACCCGAGGTTGATTGAATGTACCCGTAATTAAAGGTGTTTACCTTTGAAAGTGGGTAGTTTTGTTCTTGTGAACTCCCTGACTACAAGATCATACCTCAATCAGACACTAATCCGCGAAGACCCATCGTTTTTAAATTTGTCTATTACAATTCTATATGATGTGTAAGCGTTTTGATGAGTACACAGTATATAGAATTTGCTTCGAAGCAAAACAAAATTGGCGAAGGCGTTGATTTTCGTGAATGTTCAAACAAAAATCAAACCAACTTCTAAAGCCAAATTTTCACACAAAATTTTACGTAATTGCTCTGGGGGGGCTGGATTTCCGGTAATATTAGCAATAGATGTCATTTGTACACCTTTAAATCCACATGGATTGATTAGTCCGAAACTTTTAAGATCTGGTGCGTTGTTTATTGCTAATCCATGCAACGTAACACCTTCTTTTACAGCCATTCCAATCGAAGCAATTTTCTCATCACCCACCCAAACGCCAGGGAATCCATCTCTTCCTTGAGATGTCACACCAAATTGGGATAAAGTCTTTATAATTGCCTGCTCTAAACGCTTTACAAGCTGTTTGACACTGAAGCCTGTATCTGTCAATTTTAGAATGGGATATGCAATTACCTGCCCCGGACCATGATATGTAACTTGCCCTCCGCGTTCTACCTGATGCACGGAAATACCTTGCTCTTTAAGCGTACAACGGTCCACCAATATATGCTTGTGGTCGCTGTGACGTCCTAAAGTAAGAACCGGTTCATGTTCGCAAACAATTAGGGTTGCTTGTCCCCCTATACGGACTTTTTCAACCAACCTACGCATAAGTTCAAGGGCTTGCAAGTAGGGTAGATGGCTATGTAGCATTAAGCGTGTTTTAATTGATGTTTTGGATAAATGCAATGATTTGGTAGCCATTTGGTACAGTTCTCCGGCCTGATAAGAGCTTCTTACCAGAGGAGCACTTGCTACCGCCTTAAAACCTAAGAAGTAAGCCATTTCCTTGTACCGCTGGAATTCATCGGGGTGAATATAGTTGGAAACGGGATGGTGTTTAGCAGAGGGCGATAAATATTGGCCGATGGTGATAATATCACAGCTGGCATCCCGAAGGTCACGCATCGTTGATAATACTTCCTCTTGATCTTCACCCAGTCCCAACATAAGGCTGCTTTTGGTTACTATTCTCGGTTCGTGACGAGCAGCCTGGGCCAGTAAATTCAGAGAACGTTGATAATCTGCCCCGCGGCGAACTTGAGAATAGAGTCGAGGTACTGTCTCAATGTTGTGGCTTAAAACCTGTGGCTGAGCTTCAAGTACTTGCTTCAGGGATTCCCTTGAACCCAAAAAATCTGGTATCAGAAGTTCTACTCCCACTCTGTCACAGCGTTTGAGGATTGCATGAGCGGTCTCCACAAAATGGCCGGATCCACCATCAGGTAAGTCGTCACGTGTCACAGATGTGATGACCACAAATTTTAGTCCTAATTCTTTAATTTGTTCTGCCACCCGGTGAGGTTCGCTGGGGTCCAAAGGTTGTGGATGACCGCTGTGTACACCACAAAATTTACAAAAGCGGGTGCAAGTGTCTCCCATGATTAACAATGAGGCTTCCTTTCTGGCAAAACACTCTTGTAAGTTAGGACAGTTCCCTTCTTCACAGATGGTGTGAAGTTCCCGCTGACGAAGCCCTTTTTCAACATCTTTTATGGAGCTAAAAGCTGAAAGGCGTTTTGTCAACCAGGGCGGTTTGTTTATAATGGCTAATTGGTCATTCTCCATGAGTTCATCCTTAATTACCGGAAAATCGGCAAATATCTAACGAAATTATTTCCCCAAGCTCCCCGCAAAAATCTCCGCCGCCATTTTAAAGGCCGCCTTTTTGAACTTGTGATTTTGGTTATAGTCTCCCTTTATATCTTCCACTTGTATAATTCCCACGGTGATTGCCCAAAAAATATCTCCAAAAACGAATGGGTCACACTCCTGTAATATTCCTTTTTGCATTGCCTTTTTGAGTAAGCGTCGTAATGATCGATAATTTTTTCTCCCTTTCTCCACGATGTTCTCTTTAATTTGCGTACCCAATCCGAAGAGTCGTTTGGTTTCTTGAAATACCTGCAGAACGCTGAACATTTCTGGCGACTTTTTGTAAATTATAAAAAAATAATCAAAAAGTTCTTCAATTAATTGTTGGGCCGTGATGATTTCATTGTTGTCTAACCTAATTTCAATGGCAATTATTGCCTCATCTATTTCTTCAATTATTGGCAGTGCAAATGAAAGAAAAAGGTCCTCTTTTGTTTCAAAATACTGATAAATAGTTGGTTTGCTTATCGCTGCTCCTATCGCTATTTCATCCATGGTAGCTTTTAGGAATCCTTTTTCAAAGAAAACCTTTTGTGCAGAATTGAGGATGGTGCCGATACGATATTGTTTTTCCTTTTTCCTTCGAGCCTTTATTGCATCTTTACTGGCTGTCATATGAATTCCTTCTTTTTTGATCCAGCCTATATAGACCTTTATTGATAATAATACCGGCCTTTCTTAAGGGGGTACCTATAAAAACAATACCTTCTTTAAAATAAAGGTAATTGTCTTGTTAATATAAGTAGAAAACTTACTGTAAGTAATTTTTACAGTTTTTGGGTTTACCTGTCAAGTACTAAACTGCTAACAACACCAATTCTAAACATGGATTTTTAAGTGACGTTGGTCGTGCGTAAGATGCTGAATTTATGTCGACCGAAACCGTCAAATTGCAATTTTGAAATTCACACGTGTCATAATTAGAATTAAAAGCCTTATAGCGCAACCTTCTTGTCCCAGGTTCCATGAGTTTCAAGTTTGTCGATATTTGACGTGCTTTCATATTTTCTAAACCATGTGTAAATCGCATTGAGTGCTCACTGTGTTTATTGACACTAACGCCACTATCATTTGTTTTTAGAGAAGTTGTGAAATAAAATCTTATATTTAAAATATTGTGAATCAGTAGTGTCCGGTTAGGTTCTTGCATGCAAAAAAAATGGGGAAATGAATTTTTAACTTGGCATGTTACAAAAAATATTTTTTTAGCTTTTTGTAAAAAGATACCATTATTACAAGGAGCTGTATTTATGCCAAAATTTATCGAACCATGCCAGAAAAAAATTCACTCTTCTTCGTTTATTAAGTTTTTTCAACCAGTGGAGAACATGGCCCCAGAAATCACTATACTTGAGTCCGGTGGAGACAGACCACTTAAAATGACCTTCCAGGAACAACTCAAAATTCTGGTTTTTTATCATCTCGAAGAGCATGTCTCAGCTCGTCATATGCTCCAGGTCCTTGATGAGGATGACTTCGCCCGTGATAACATTGCCCCGGAAGGCGGTATAAAAAAAGCAGTTTCTCTGAGGCAATCAATGAAAGAGGAATTGAACAGCTCCAGATGGTGTTTGAAAAGCTGAGCCTTACGGCATCTGGTATTCTTCCAAATAAGCATCCTGAACTCGGTGACCTTGTTGCCATTGATGGTTCATTGATCACTGCAACACTATCAATGGAGTGGGCAGATTACCGTAAAGGGTCAAAAAAAGCAAAAATTCATTTGGGCTTTAATTTGAACAATGCAATTCCATCAAAAATTTTCTTTACCGATGGAAAAGGCGCTGAGAGACCCTTTGTTGATCAAATCATTTTACCTGGGCAAACTGCGGTGGCCGATCGAGGCTATCAGGAACATGCCCTGTTCGATTCCCTACAGGCCGAAGGTAAAAGCTTTGTAATCCGGATTAAAGCCAAGACGACTAAAACTGTTGTTCAGGAAAATGAGATCAATACAGACAGTATCGTTTTTTATGATGCTGAAGTTCTTTTGGGCACAGCTGTAAACAAAACTCAATCACAAAGACAGGTACGCTTGGTCGGATACCGTATAGCCGGTGTTGATTACTGGATAGCAACGGATCGCAGGGATCTAACAGCTGAGCAGATCGCTGAAATTTATAAGCTTAGATGGAGAATCGAAAACTTCTTTGCCTGGTGGAAACGTCATCTGCATGTCTACCATCTGATCGCAAGAAGTCCGTACGGCCTGATGGTACAAATCCTGGCAGGCCTCATCACTTATCTGCTACTTGCCATTTACTGCCATGAAAACCATGGTGAGTCGGTTAGTATAAAAAGAGTCAGAGAGCTCCGGCTGAAAATCCAAAATGAGCTTCGTGCATCGGAGGCGCTGACAAATTCAAATTTTTTCAAAGAACAAAAACAGTCAGGGGGCTATGCAAAAACCTAACCGGACATTACTGATTGTGAATATAGTTATTTGTTTTAACTGAATATAATTTTTTATATTTAAATTTATTTAAAAAATTTATTAAAAAACTGTTGACAAGTCGATAAACTTAAAGATAAGAAACTTACTATGAGTAGGTAATTTACCAATAGAAGCATTATGAATTTTAAACAGTTTCTGAATTATAAAAGAGTTGGTCTTGTAAGGTCGCTTGTTAAAAAAAATGGGCATCCTTCATTTCTACTTTACACTTTTACAAGGTGCGTGCCCATTTTTCAGTGATCATTCTTAAAAAGTGTAAAGTAGTTTTGGAGGCATATGAAGGATGCCAAAAATTGATTATAAAAGATTTTTTAGATAACACCTAACTCTTTTAATTATTGTTTTATCGTCAATGGCTTAAACGTGTGAATTTGTCGAAAGTGGTATTTGTAGATTTTTATATTATTGGGGAAAAGAATTATAGTGCCGGTCAAATGACTCGATACCAGATTTAAGCCTCAAAGGCCCTAAAAATGGGGATTTCAAGTCCCAAAACAGTATCAGGATATGTGACCGGCACTATAGTTGGAGAATAAGGGTGAATATGTGGATATATATAAAACAGTGAAAATGGAAACAAAAGAAGCTTTATGTGTGATGACCTTGAATAGGCCTGGTAAATACAATGCTTTGAATGATCTAATGGCCAATGAATTGGAAGATGCTTTTAGAGAGTTCGCCAATGATCCGTCAACAAGGGTCGCCATCATCACAGGAAGCGGAAAAGCATTTATGTCCGGTGCCGACATCGAAGAGATCCGTGAACGTAATCCGGAGGAGAATCTTGCTTACAATCAAAAAATAATGAATGCCTTCAGTTTTTTGGAACGTCAACCGAAACCTGTAATTGCCGCAATTAATGGTTTTGCATTTGGCGGAGGGCTTGAGCTTGCGTTGGCTTGCACATTTCGAATAGCCGTTTCAGAAACAAAGATGGGCCTTCCTGAAGTACGTCTGGGTATTTTACCAGGTGCGGGGGGAACTCAACGATTACCACGCCTCATCGGAAAAGAACAAGCACTTAGAATGATTCTTACAGGTGGAGCCATTGACGCAAGTGAAGCTCTGCGCTTGGGTTTGGTAATGGAAGTTGTTCCACCAAAGGAATTAATGGGCAAGGCACATGAATTGGCTCAAGCCATTTTGGACAATGGACCTCTGGCCGTTGCCATGGCCAAGGATGCTGTTGAGATGGGAATGCAAATCCCTTTGGAGCAGGCGTTGGTATATACACACCGTAACTTGACAACGTTAATGCTTGGGGAAGAAATGCAAGAGGGGCTCAACGCTTTTATTGAAAAAAGAAAACCTTTTTTTACTAAAAAATGAGTCGTTTTCTGTGGGCCGGATGATTTTTGATTGTGAATATTGAAGATTACTCAAGAAGAGGAGAATACAATGAATTGGGGTAACATATTGGATCAGTGGGCTGATCGAACACCTGAAAAAGAAGCCATCATATTCCAAGACACGAGTTTGACTTACAAAGAGATGAATGAACGGGTTAATGCATTGAGTCGTGAGCTTTTGAATTTTGGTATAGGCAAAGGGGATCGTGTGGCTTTATTATCTTTTAATTGCCACCAATTCATGGAAGTCTTTTTTGCATGTGGGCGATTGGGTGCTATTTTCGTTCCTCTGAATTTTCGGCTGGTGGGGAGAGAACTTCAATATCAACTTAATGATTCTGAACCCAAAATTTTATTTCTTGGAAAGGAGTTCCAGAATGTAATCAGTCAGATCCGGGAGCAATTGCATAGCATATCAAACTATGTAGTCATCGACGAAAAAGAAGACAATTTCGAAGCAAAGTCATATGAGGATATGATAAATTCCACCAACAATACTGCACTCCGTTTCGATTACAAAGTGGATTTCGATGACGATTTTATAATTGTCTATACTTCAGGCACCACTGGTCATCCCAAAGGAGCTCTCCTTAGTCAAAAGAATGTTTTATTTACCTCTCTCAATCAAATTATTGATTTCCAATGTACCACCAGGGACGTTACGTTAACAATGTCACCCATGTTCCATGTAGGTGGGCTGTTTATACTCACCCTGCCAATGTTGCATATAGGGGGCACTGTGGTGATTATGAAAGCTTTTGATCCAGTTCAAGCTTTAAGGTTGATAGAGGAACATCGGGTCTCTGTCGTTTTTGGAGTGCCTGCCATGTGGGGGGGCATTTTGAGGGCAGAAAATATTGGAACTACGGATATTTCCTCGTTGCGCATTACAGTTTCAGGCGGAGCATCTCAACCACTGTCTGTTCTCAAGAAAATTCATGATACCTTTGATGTCCCGCTCACCGAAGGCTACGGACTTTCTGAAGCTTCTTCCTGTTCTTGTTTGTTGCGTTGGGAGGATGTGCAAAGTAAAGCCGGCTCAATTGGTAAACCTTTTGTTCATAATTCCATGAAGGTAGTGAATGAAAATGGAGACGAAGTTATGCCGGGAGAAGTTGGGGAAATCATCCAGGCAGGGCCGACGGTTATGCGAGGATATTTCAATAACCCCCAAGCAACTGCTGAGACCATCGTAAATGGTTGGCTATATACCGGTGACTTGGCCACCGTAGATGAGGATGGATTTGTTTACATTAAAGATCGCAAAAAAGACATGATTATTAGCGGAGGAGAAAATATCTATCCGGTTGAAATTGAGCAAGTGTTGTATATGCACGAAAAGATAGCAGAGGCAGCTGTAATAGGCGTCCCCGATGACAAATGGGGTGAGAGTGTTTTAGCGACAATTGTTTTATACCCAGGACAGGAAATGACATCTGAGGAAGTCATCAACTACTGTAAAAATAATTTGGCCAGCTACAAAAAACCAAGAATTGTGGAATTTGTGGATACCCTGCCTTCTAATCCATCGGGTAAAGTACTTAAAACAGAGTTGCGCAAGCAATATCAATTAGACTCTCACACTTCAGAGGCAACTATTTAAATGATTTGGAGATTAATTTTATGGAGACTGTAGTAGAACGTATGGGTCGGTTTAGTGCCGATCTGGATTTCGATTCAATCCCCCCGGAGGTCATTTCCAAAGCCAAGGCTTGTCTGATCAACGGGATAGGTATTGGTTTGTCCTGCCATGATTTGGATTCGGCTCGTGCAGCCAGGCAAATCATTAAAGAGTTCGAGCCTGCCTGTGAAAAAGGAGCAAATTTACTGGCTGACGGTTCTTTGGTAAGTTTGATGGGGGCAGCTTTTGCCAATGGTGTCCTGTTTCACTCACGTGGGCAGGAAGATACCCATGGAACAATGCATATAGGTACTATGGTCATTCCTGCAGCCCTGGCATTGTCACAATGGACGGGAGCTTCGGGGAAAGACCTGATTGTAGCCCTTGTGGTCGGTTATGAAATAGCCGCGGCATTGGGAAAAGAACTGACAAAATTAACCACTCCCAGGGGATTCAGGGCCAGTCCCATCTACGGTATTTTCGGTGCAGCAGCTACTTCCGCCAAGCTGTTGAAACTGGATGCGGCTCAAACCGCTGATGCTCTTGCCCATGCTTCTGCATTTGCCTTCGGCACTACCGAGGCGTTTATAACAGGTACTATGGAAATATTTTTTGAGAACGGTTTGGCCAGTCGAAATGGTTTGCTGGCGGCGCTGACAGCCAAATCAGGCATGCCCGGAGCCTCCACTGCCATCGAAGGTGTTTTTGGGTTCACCCGTGCCTTTGGTGATACCAATAAAGGCATGGAGCGATTAGGAAGTGATTTGGGCTATCACTGGGAAATCTTGAAGGTCACGTTCAAACCTTATCCCACCTGCGCTTTCAACCAATCTCCAACAACTGCAATGATGAACCTTATCAAGACTCATGATCTCAAGCCCGATCAAGTAGATTCCATTAAAATACGGATGAGTTCTTACGAAGCTAAGTACCCAGGAATCAATTACACGGGACCTTTTTCCACCCATCTGCAAACCATAATGAGCACCGGATTCGCAATGGCCTTGGCTTTGAAAGATCGTAAACTACATCTTTCTGATATGTGGCGATTCGACGAAGAAATTCTTAATGATTTGTCTCAAATAACTCAAGTTGTCGCCGATGAAACTCTGCCCAATTCAAACTGTGTTTTGAATGTAAAATTGAAAAGTGGGGAGGAACTGATTGAAGAGTTGTTTATCTCCCCGGATTTTTATTTTTATGATTTTGAGCAGGCCGTAGATTTGATAAAAACGATCCACGATGAGACCAAGGTTCCGATCAGGACCACCGACAACCTGATTCAAAACTTGAGGAATATCGAAAGCTTGGATAGCTTGGATAGCTTCATTCGTTCTCTGAAATTTGAAGTGAGAGCATGAGTGACAACATCGCTCAGATTAGGATCTAAAGTTCCGGTCAAATGATTTGACATCAAAAATAAACTTTAAAGTTATATAAAACAATATTTTATGACTCAAAAACAGTATCATGTCATGTGATCGGAACTATAATTAGGGGAATCGTTTACTGGTAGCTAAATTCCTAAAATTGAGTTGATAATAGGGGGGCATCATGTTTGTTGAAACACATATAGCCTGTTTTTATGGTTAATACTGCCGCCAAGTTTTTATTTTCGCCCCCCTGACCAAAAAATAAGCACATTCACCTATATGTTTTTATAACACACTGATTTTATATGTTAGTATTGTATGCGATTTTGTTGACGCTCCAGATCGGAGATGAAATAGCTATTTTTGCTTTTGTAATATATGTTTGATCGAAAATTGTGCTGTAGAGTTAAAATTTATTTGATGTTGGGCGTACTTTAAAAAGGAAGGAGGGAATGACATGAGAATTAACCTTTTTACCAGAGTTGAGAATATTTTGAAGGGGGAATGGATAGTATTAATGGTTATGATTTCAATTTTTTTGATATCTGGTATGGCTCTCGCTGAAACAGACCCAAAAGATTTAGTACCCATTCCTGCTGGTACAGACGTCTTCCTCGTTTATCACAGAAGTATTTCCGGTACTGATATGTATCAAGATGGAGATAAGGTGAGTAATAATGCTGATTTTAGCTGCCAATTGACCATGGCCAGATATGTTCATGCTTTTGGTGTGTGGGGAGGGACTCTTCAGTTGAATATTATTCAACCTTTTGGCTCTATTGATCTTGAATTGGGAGAGTTAGATGACAGTAATAATGATCTTGGTGATACCGTTTTAAATGCAAGTTACTATTATCCGTTTGTTAATGAAGACAAAAATAAGTTGTTCTTGGGTGCGGCCATTTATGTAATCCCCCCTACCGGTGGATATGACTCTGAAAAATCAGTAAATCTTGGTAGTAATCGCTGGGCATATCGTCCTGGGATTTTTTTTGCATGGGAAATTGATCGTCTACTCATCGAAGGAACTGGCACTATCGATTTTTATTCAGATAATACAGACTATTCTGTAGATTCTCTCACGGAAGAAAAAGATCCGCTTTATGTGGCTGAGTGTCACTTTAGTTATAATTTTACCCAATCCTTTTACACTTCACTAAGCTATCGATGGTCCAAGGGGGGGGAGACAGAATTAGAAGGAATAGGATCAATGAACGATGAAACAGATACGAAAGAAATGATGTTTACAGCAGCGGTAACGATTACGCCGCAAACCCAATTGATGCTCCAATACAGTACTGATTTGGATGTGGAAAATGGGATTAAGCAAGATTATGTTGGCGTTCGATGGGCCTATTTTTGGTAAAGCAGATTTTTATTTGGAAAATATTCGCGTACTTGTTAATTACTTAATATTCGGAGGGGAAATATGAGCAGTAAAGATAATTGTACCAAATCATTACATGCGATGGGTAAAGAAGATGATTTTGGTCAAGGGGAAGATAAAAAAAGCGTAATGGTGATAGGAGGAACAGGATTTATTGGAGCACATGTGGCTCGTTTTTTGGCCGAGACAGGTCATCAGGTTTTTATTTACGACCCTCAACGGCCTACATCAGCTATGGAATGGTTGTTTGCCCCCTTTCTTGATAATATTCATTATATTAAGGGCAGTATTATCGACTTGTCTGTTTTACTCCACACGCTGGACAAGCATGGGATTAATCAGATTGTCAATACCTCAGCAATAACCGATGTTGAAATTTTGGTTAACCAGCCATTAACTGCTCATCAGGTGATGGTTCAGGGGCATCTCAATGTCATGGAGGCGGCCCGTTTAATGTCCATTAAGCGTGTGGTATCTACCAGCTCCATCGCCATCTACGCACCCAAACAATATGAGCCTATAGACGAAAAACATCCCGTGCTTTTGCCTACTGAAGCTCCTACGATTGCGTCCTATAGTGTGTGGAAACTGGCCATTGAGTCATCAGGGCTTTTTTACCATGCATACCATGGAGTGGACTGCGTTTTTTTAAGACTTTCAGCCGTTTATGGTTTTGGGATGAATTATCCTCTATATGTAAAGCCCTTTGTGGAAGAGTCCTTGTCTGGCAGGCCGGTGCGCTTTGAAACCGGTGGAGACATGAAGCGTGATTACACCTATATTGACGATGTGGTATCAGGTATTGCCCTGGCTTTACAGGCACCGAAGAATTTACACTCCCGGCTTTTTAACATCACCTGCGGGGGCGAAATGATTAGTGGCAGACAGGTGGCAGAAGAGGTAAGAAGACAGATTCCGGATACAGACATAGAAATCAAGAATGGACTTTCTGAATTTGAAAAACGTGATGTAAAAAATCGAGGAGTTTTAAGTATAAAAAGGGCCAAACAAGAATTGGGGTATCAACCCAGCTTTACTTTCCAGGAAGGTTTGAAAGCCTATATTCGACTTCAAAAGAAGTATCTGAAAGATCAGCAACTAAATTAACGACAGGGGAGAGATGAATGGCGAAAGGCCCAAGTAAAAAAGATAAACGAGATATGTACAGTCTCCTTGTTCTATCCCGCCGGTACGAAGAGGAGCTCATCAATGTTTTTAAAGAAGGAAAGATTCCAGGTTGGATGCATTCAGGATTTGGCCAAGAGGCCATCGGTGTGGCATTAGGCTCATGTCTAATAGCGTCCGATTATCTTGTTCCTTATTTTCGATCCAGATCTTCCCTATTGAGTAAAGGAATGTCTTTGAAATCCCTGACCGCCGAAATTTTTGGCAGGACAACCGGCTGTTGTGAAGGTCGGAGCGGGGAGGGACATATCGCCTCCTATGAATTAGGTATTTTAGGAGCTGGTGGCCTTATTGGTAGCACTATCCCCATAAGTGTCGGATTGGGTTATGCCGCTAAATTAAGGGGAGAGGGTCAAGTGGTAGCCTGCTGTTTTGGGGATGGGGCCACCAGTAGAGGCGCTTTTCATGAAAGCATAAATATAGCTTCCGTAATGGATTTACCTATTGTGTTTGTTTGTGAAAATAATCTGTATAGCGAATTTTCAGACTTGTCTACTCAGATGCGCATCAATGAGGTTGCCTTGAGGGCACAGGCCTATGGAATAGAAGGGATATCCGTGGATGGGAATGATCCGGTGGCACTTTATAAAGTCTTAACAAAAGCCTTTACAAAGTGCCGCCAGGACCAAACTCCATCGCTGATTGAGGCTAAAACCTACCGTGTCCGCGGTCACTACGAGGGTGATCCTTGTAAATATCGCCCGGAAGGTGAACTGGAACTTTGGCAGCAAAAGGACCCGTTGCTCAATTATCAAAAATGTTTACTGGATGAGGGGTTGATTGACGAAATTTACATAGCCAAAATAGAAGAAGATGCGAGAAAACAAATTCAGGAAGCAATGGCCTTTGCGATGAATAGTCCCAAGCCTACTCCTTCTGATGTAACAGACCACGTTTATGCTTGATAAAATTAGGAGGCTTTCATGAAGTCAACCAATATGAGATGGGCTTTGAATGAAGCTCTCAAAGAAGAGATGGTTCGGGACGAAAAAGTTTTTCTGGCCGGGGAAGATATCGGTTTTTCCGGTGGCTCTTTTGGGGTTACCAAGGATCTTTATAAACAATTCGGTGCTTGGCGAGTTAAGGATACACCACTGAGCGAAGAGGCTATTGCTGGTTTAGCTGTGGGTGCTGCCATGGCTGGCTATCGACCAGTCATAGAAATTATGTTCATGGATTTTATTACCGTTGCCATGGATCAAATATGCAATCAAGCAGCAAAATCTCGCTATATCTATGCGGGGCAGGTCTCGTTGCCCTTGGTTGTTCGCACCATGGCCGGGGTCGGTCTGCGTGCCGGAGCTCACCACTCACAAAGTCTGGAATCCTGGTTCGTGCATACACCTGGCCTGAAAGTGGTAATGCCTTCCACTCCTTATGACGCCAAAGGCTTGTTAAAGTCCGCCATACGTGACGATAATCCTGTAGTGTTTATTGAACCCAAAGCACTTTATACCAAAGGAGGCGAAATACCGGAGGAAGAATATCTTATTCCACTCGGTAAAGCTGACGTAAAGCGGCTGGGTAAAGACGCGACCATTGTGGCCACCGGACAGATGGTCGCAGTTGCCCTGACCGCAGCTGACTCATTAGCTGATGAAGGTATTGATGTGGAAGTAATAGACCCGCGTACTCTCAGTCCTCTGGACACAGAGACGATTTTGGACTCGGTTCGCAAGACCAACCACTTGGTAATTGTCCAGGAAGCTCCGAGTACCTGTGGTTTTTCTGCAGAGGTGGCAGCGATGGTTGGCGATAAAGCTCTTGATTTTTTGGATGGGCCCATAAAGCGCCTGTCCATGCCATTTATGCCGGTGCCTTTCGGAGTCCTTGAGGATGCATTTTTACCCCAGGTCGATGACGTGGTGGCTACGGTAAAAGATATTTTGAATTGATCAAGAATCAGTGAGGATAAATAAGTGAGTATAGCAATAATTATGCCCAAGCTGGGTGCAGAAATGTCTTCCGGCGTCATCAAGGAGTGGATTAAGGAACAAGGAGAGTGGGTCGAGTCAGATGATCCCGTTGCAGTTATTGAAACGGACAAGGTTTCCTATGAGATAACTGCACCAGGTTCCGGATTTTTGCATATCATGATGGAGGTGGAAAATGAGGCGGATATTGGTGAAAATATTGGTATGCTATGTGCCGATGAAGAGGAGTTGGCTCAGTTAAGCCAGCAATTCCCAACTTTACAAGAAGCACAAACGAAGGTGGAACTTCCCGTCCAGTTAACGGAAAATTCGTTTGTACAGCCAATTGTTGTAAACCCAGCTAACGAGTCAGGAAACTTAACTGCCAGTTCCCGTTCAGAAATCCGAATCACCCCTTTGGCTCGAAAGATAGCTGCTGAGCATGGCATTGATATGTTTTCCCTTATCGGTACCGGTATTGGGGGACGTATCAAACAACGCGATGTGGTGAAATGGCTGGAAAAACCCAAAGAAGTCACTCCAACGGACCAACCTGCCATCTCCGTCCATTCAGAAACCGGAGGAGTCAAAACAGTGCGTGAAGTGGTGCCCATGAGTGGAACCCGGAAGGTAATTTCTCAGCGTTTGTTTGGCAGTTTACAGCAGATGGCGCAATTTAGCGATCAAGGTGAAATTGACATCACTGCCACGGTTGATTTTCGTAAGGAGTTGGTGACCCTACAGGAACGTATTGGGGTAAAAATAACTTATAATGCCATACTTGTCAAGGTGGCAGCATTGGCCATCAAAGCGACGCCTCTTCTCAATTCCAGCATCGTTGGTGATGAAATTCACATATTCAATGAGGTTAACGTCGGAATGGCCGTGGATGGGAAAAATGGTTTAATCGTGCCAGTAGTCCATAGCGCAGATCAAAAATCCATAGCTGATATCCAGAATGAGTTGAACGACTTGATAGAGCATGCCAGAGCTGGGACATTGTTGCCGGAACAGATGTCCGGTGGGACAATGACTATTTCAAACTTCGGCAGTTATGGGGCGTACACGGGAACCCCCATAATTAACCCTCCAGAAGTAATTTTGATGGGTCTTGGTATCATCAGGCAGATTCCGGTGGTTATAGACGATGAGATCAAAATCCGCTGGTCTATGAGCTACTCTTTGACCATGGACCACCGGGTGGTTGATGGGGCGATGGGTGGGCGCTATATTCAACGAATTCGAGATATATTGGCAACGCCTCATCTTTTAAGTGTTCTTTGGTAGAATTTAGGCTTTTATGCCACTTTAAAATGCACACTGGAGTTTGTCGGCTGATGAATATTTTATATGAAAGTCTCACCAATATGCTGGAATTAAATGACTTTCGTTTTTCGTTGTGGCAGGTTTTTCTGCCATGTATGTTATAAGAAAGAGTAGTTAAGCCTAACACTCTTTCATGCTTTGTTGTGGGCAGAACGAGATCATAATGAGGTCTGCCCATGGCAGTTATATATGTCAGAGGAAATTAATATGAAACTGGAAGTTTTTAATCTACAGGACAGAACGGCGGTGGTTACCGGCTCCAGCGGTGGCTTGGGTAAGGCGATTGCCTTGGGGTTGGCAGAGGCTGGCGCGGATCTGGTTTTGGCAAGCAGAAACGTAAAGATCAATGAAGAAATTGCCGACCAAATTCGTCATATGGGACGTAAAGCTTTGGTGGTGAAGGTAGATATTAATAAAAATGAGGACTGGATTGACTTGAGGAGTCGAGCTCTGGATGAATTCGGCAAGGTAGATATCCTGGTCAACAACGCCGGCATCAGCCCGATATATAAAAAGGCAGAGGAAATTCAGCTGGATGAATGGGACGCTATTATGTCAACCAATTTGAGAGCTGTTTTTGTTGGCTGTCAGATTTTCATGGAACCTATGCAGAAACAGGGAAGTGGCAAGATTATTAACATCTCTTCCGCGGCTGGAGGAGAGGGTTCGCCTCGTTTAGCTGCCTATGCAGCAGCCAAAGCGGGTGTTGCTAATTTGACCCAAACCCTATCCATTGAATGGGCTGAATATGGAATACAAGTCAATGCCGTGGCTCCGGGGCCTTTTGAGGTCGGCTTGGGCGAATCCATAATGGATAGTCAATTTTTCAGGGAATCCTGGTTACGTTCTCTTCCTGTAAAGCGTTTTGGTAAGGTTCGGGAAATATTGGGGGCTGTGGTATTACTTGCCTCACAGGCAAGTGATTTTATTACCGGGCAAACCATCTATGTGGATGGTGGATGGACAGCGGGTAAGCCGTCTATTGGGTGAGTTAGTGGATAAATTAGTGGGTAAAAAGGAGAATTAATGATTAAGCGAAATCGTTTTGAAGGAAAAGTGGCAATTATTACCGGTGGTGGTTCTGGATTAGGTCAACGCATTGCAATGGATTTAGCCTCTGAAGGGGCCAGTGTTGCCATCCCGGATATAAATTTTGAAGCCGCTGAGTTGACGGCAAAAATGATAATAGCTGATGGAGGAAAAGCCTTGGCCATGAAGACTGATGTGTCTCAAGGGCAGGAAGTTTTTTCCATGATTGACCTTGTTGTGCAGCAGTTGGGAGGGCTCGACATTCTCATCAATAATGCGGGCGTGGTCATGCGCACGCCTCTATTAGACTTGAAGGAAGAAGATTGGGATAAGGAATTGGCCGTAGACCTTAAAGGCGTTTATCTCTGCATTAAACAAGCCGTGCCGAAAATGATTGAGAACGGGGGAGGGAAAATCGTTAATATTTCTTCTGTTGCCGGAATGTTAGGTTTTCTGGCTCCGGCCTATACTGCAGCCAAAGGCGGCCTGATTTCACTTACTAAGGTTCTGGTCGGTGAATTGTCGCCTCTCAAGATCAATATTAACACGGTTTGTCCCGGGTTCTGTGCCACACCTCTCAATGAAGCGGTGAGAAAATCGGAAGCTGGGCAGGCTCTCAAAAACAAAATTCCTTGGGGTCGCTACGGGAATCCGGAGGACGTGTCCGCCAGTGTGCTATTTTTAGCATCAAGAGAGGCAAATTACATTACCGGAGCGATTTTATCGGTTGACGGTGGTTTGTCCAGTTTTGTGGATTTGGGATCTGGTTATCGTTCCTTCGATAAAAAATGAGATTGGGCTTTCCCAACACCTCTGTTTTACTAACAGTTTTCATGATTAGGATGGTGAGTATTCAATGGATTTTTATTTAACCATGTCTGAAGAAGAGGAAAAATTTCGTCAGGAATTAAGTGAGTTTCTTGATCAGGAATTGACCTATGAAATTTGTCGCCAGCATGCAATGGACAAGGGCTTGGGGGTTGAAGCCCGTCAGTTTGCCCGGAAGTTGGGTGAGAAGGGTTGGCTGGGTTTGGGCTGGCCAAAGGAATATGGTGGAAGCGGTGGAGGGCTGAATTACGAAATTATCTTGGTGCAGGAGATGGCCAGACATGGAGCAAGGGTGCCCAATGAAGTTGCTCGTTTCATGGCAGGTCCGGTGATTCTGCATCACGGTAGTGAAGAGGTAAAGCAGGAATTTTTGCCTCGTATTGCCAAGGGTGAAATTGAGTTCGGATTGGGTTACACAGAACCCAACGCCGGTTCCGATTTGATGGCTATGCAAATGTCAGCGGAAGACCATGGGGATTATTTCATTATAAACGGTCAGAAAACATTCAATACCGAGTCACACTATGCCGATTATCATTGGCTTGCCGCTAAAACCGACCCCAATGGTCTGCGACATCAATCCATTAGTTTATTTGCCGTGGATCAGCAAGCTCCAGGGATAACCATTACTCCAATTGAAACCTTGGGTGGCGAAAGATCTAATGAGGTTTTTTATGACAAAGTCAAGGTACCGCGCCATCGACTGATAGGGAATAAAAATGAAGGTTTTTCTTATATGATTCAGGCCCTGAATTATGAACGATTGATGTTATTACAAACTGAGCATCTTTTCCCTACAATGCATCGTCTGATTGCCTATTTGAAGAAAACTTCCTGCAACGGGGTTCTTTTGAGCGAAGATCCTTTGGTGCGTGACCGTTTGGCCCGAATGAGAACCGAGGCCGAAGCAGCTCAGTGTCTTGAGTACCGAGCATTGGCCATGCTTATAAATGGGCAGAGGCTGGATTGGCAATCAAATTTGGTTAAGCTTTTTTCAAGTGAAGCCAGACAGCGTTTTGCAAGCATGGGTATGGAAATACTCGGCCATGCCGGGTTGATTGAAGAGATAGATCCATTGGCAGTTTCCCATGGCGAATTTGCAAGGATTGCCAGGTGTTGCATTGTAGATACCATCGGGGGAGGAACCAGTGAGATTATCAGAAACTTGACGGCCACCAGAGGATTGGGTCTTCCGAGGTAAATATCCACATACTGTGGGCGTTTACAGTATAGAAAGGATTGCACATGAATATCAATTTTAGTGAAGAACAAAAGATGATTATGGATAGTGCCCGGCATTTTTTAAAAAAAGAGTGCACCTCAGAATTTGTACGCAGTATGGCCCAAGATTCGAAGGGTTTCACTCCGAGACTGTGGGACGGTATGGCCGAACTGGGGTGGATGGGCCTGGTTGTTCCAGAAAAGTATGGCGGTTTTCAAGGAGAATTTTTGGATTTGGTGCTTCTCTTAGAGGAGATGGGAAAAGTAAATTTACCGGGTCCCTTTTTCTCCCATGTCCTCTTGGGGGAGATGTGTCTTTTATCGGCAGGGAATGAGGAGCAAAAAGAGCATTATTTGCCGCTTCTCAGCCAGGGAGAAGTTATTATGACACTGGCCCTTAACGAACCGGAAAGCATTTATGATTTCAACTCCATTGCCACCAGGGCCGTTGTGCAAAACAACTCAATTGTGATCACGGGAAAGAAATTATATGTGCCTGATGCCGAATCAGCTAATTATATTATTTGCGTGGCCCGGACAGGTGATTTTGTTTCAGGTTCCGAAGACGGTTTAGGAGTGTTCATCCTGGATCGGAAGAGTCCTGGAATTACCTTAAGGGAGTTAAAAACCATGGCTATAGATAAACAATACGAGATTGTTTTGGATGAGGTGAAGGTGGTTTCCGGATGCACTCTGGGCGAGAATGGGAAGGTCCGGTCATGGCTGGAGCCAATACTTTTTAAAGCTGCTTTGGCAAAATGTGCCGAGATGATGGGGAGCGGGCAACGTGTTCTTCAATTGGCAGTGGCCCACGCCAAAAATAGGGAACAGTTTGGAAAACCCATAGGCAGCTTCCAGGCCATTCAGCATCATTGCGTTAACATGTTAATGGATGTGGAGACTTGCCGTTGGATGGTTTATAAGGCCGCATGGATGATGGATGAGCAAAAGTCTTGTCAAATGCAGTGCGCCATGGCCAAGGCATGGTGTAATGAAGCCTATAAGCGTGTTGTCAATATTGGCCATCAAGTGATGGGAGGTATCGGCTATGCCGAAGAGCATGAACTGCCACTACATTTTCGGCGTAGTCGCTTTGCAGAACCAACCTTTGGGGGTGGAGACTACCATCGCCAAAAAATTGCCGACCAACTGTTGAGCTGAAATTTTGCTGATAATTTAATGCTGCAGAGATGATCAGATATAAATTCAGTATTTTATCTGCGGCCAGAAAAGTAGGAGTATTTATGAAAGCGCTTCTTTTTTATGGGGGCTCTGATATGCGTTTGGAAGATGTTCCGGAACCTTCCCCAACCTCTGATGAAGTCAAGGTTCAGGTGAAATGGTGCGGTATTTGTGGGTCTGACTTACACGAGTATCAAAATGGTCCTATTTTGGTGCCGGTAAAAAAACCTCATCCAAGAGTCGGTAAGAAAGCCCCGATTATCGGTGGGCATGAGTTTGCCGGTGAAGTGGTGGAAGTAGGCTCCAACGTTACCCGAATCAATCCCGGTGATCGAGTCACTGTTAAACCTACGTTGCCCTGTTATCATTGCCACTATTGCCAGAAGGGCCGTCATATTCAATGCAATAGCCTGGCACTTTTGGGAGGTGCCGCTGATGGTGCCTTTGCTGAATATATCGTGGTACCTGCAGATAATGTCTATAAATTGTCCATGGATGTCACTTATGAAATAGGGACATTCGCTGAACCATTGGCCTGTGCGTTGCATGCCATCAATCGCGGGGGAATGAAGCCCGGTGCAAATGTAGCCGTGGTAGGAGCAGGGCCCATCGGATTGCTTACCATGCAGGCCGCGTTGGCATGCGGCGCGGCCCAAGTGATCGTTTTTGAGATGATTCCTTCGCGTGTTGATCTTGCCAAAAAACTGGGGGCAAGCATGGTTGTCGATCCACGGGATGGAAAAGCTGGGAAAACCATGGCCCATCTGACTGATGGGTTACGTGCAGATGTCGTATTTGAATGTGCAGGTCCCGGGCAGGCCTTGCTCCTGGCTAATGAAGTTTGTGGCAAAGGAGGTGTCATCGTGGAAATGGGTTTGATGACTGATGCTTGTGATTTTCCATTCCAGGATTTGTTCATGCGAGAGAAGTCAATCATTACCAGTCAGGGTTATGTGGACGAATTCGCGGCTGCCGTGGCACTTATGGCCGGAGAAAGGGTTATGTGTGAACCCATGATCACCGATAGGATTTCTCTTGATGAAGTGTTGGAAAAAGGCATATTGGCCATGATGGGTCCCGATAGAATGAAGCATTGCAAGATACTTGTTTCTCCTTAGATTTTTATCTCTGGTTTTCGTGTTATTTAATTTGGGCAAAAAAATCAAAAAAAAATTTTGGTTCTGCTTTGTCCAAGTTAGGTTTTTAGCGAACATTTAACGCCGATACATCATGTTTGTATTTTGAAGATTATAGTTACGAGATCGTAAATAGGTTTCTATTTTCAGTATATAATATATATGGAAATAGTGGTTTTTCTAATATTAAATAAACTATTATTACAGTATCTTATATGTGAATTGTTGTAGGGCTAATGGATTAAGGAATTGATGATGAGCAAAAAACGAAAAGTGGTAGTCATTGGTGGTGGTATCGGAGGATATCCTGCGGCTATTAAAGCCGCTCGATTGGGAGCTGAGGTTACCTTGATAGAGAAAGCTGATTTAGGAGGTACATGCCTCAACTGGGGATGCATACCAACAAAATCGCTTCTGCACGGAGCCGAGGTGTTCAGATTGGTTAAGGAAGCTCCTACATTCGGAATAAAAACCACGAAACCAATCGTGGACATGGGAACTTTAATGGGGCGTAAGGATCAGGTGGTGCTCGGACTCAGAAGGGGCGTTGCAGGTTTGTTAAAGGCCAAAAAGATTGTAGTGCTACAGGGGGAAGCTGAGTTGCTGGATCCTTGTACTGTTCGAGTAGGAAAGAAAAAGCTATTAGCTGATTCGGTCATATTAGCCACCGGTTCTTTACCGACAAGTCCACCCATACTCGGCTTGGATGATATAACAGCATGGGATAGTAATGATTTTCTGAGCATGACCAGTTTGCCTGAATCGGCGATCATTATTGGTGGAGGCGTGATCGGGGTGGAATTCGCTCAAATTTTGAACGGTTTGGGTTGTCAAGTAACTCTGATTGAAATGATGCCTCAGTTGGTTCCGAGTCTGGATGGCGAAATAGCCCATGCTTTTCAGAAATCACTGAGAAGCCAAGGCATTCAAGTCGTCACCGGGGCGAAAATTAGTAAAATCGGCAAATCTGGGAAATGCTCCGTTATTGAATACCAATCTGATAATCAAAAATCTCAGATCGAGGCTCAGCAGTTGATTGTGGCCACTGGCCGTCGGCCAGCCAGCGATGGGCTACGAGCCGATAAAATAGGGCTGGAATTGGAGGGTGCAGCTGTTAAAGTGGACCAGTATATGTCCACTAACCTTTCCAATGTTTATGCAGTAGGTGATCTTACCGGTGGCGTTATGCTGGCCCATCTAGCCATGGCAGAAGGTGAGTGTGCCGCTGTGAATGCCATGGGCGGAAAGCAGACCATGGACTACAGCTCGATACCTTCTTGTATTTATACCATGCCACAAGTTGCATCGGTGGGGTTGAGTGAGGAGCAAGCCAAGGAAAGACAGAAGATAAGTGTTGGTATTTTCCCCTTTTCCGGTGTCGGAAAAGCGGCGGTCTTATCCCAACAAGAAGGTTTTGTCAAGATTGTTGCTGGAGCTCAATATGGAGAAGTGCTGGGTGTGCACATTATAGGCCCCCAAGCTACAGACTTAATCTCCGAAGCAGCATTAGCGCTCAACCTTGAAGCCACTGTTGAGGAAATAGCCCAAACCATCCATCCTCACCCCACACTTTCGGAGGCAGTTATGGAGGCAGCGATGAAATTATCAGGTGGGGCTGTGCACGTTCCATAATTTGGACAAGCCACAACCAAAAAAGTTGTTTTTGACATTTTTAAATTAGCACCCTTTGGGCGGATTTTTTACAACCCATTGATTTAACACTTCATAAAATGGAAATTCCTATACTATCAAGATATAAGCAAAAATCATGCTGCTGATTCGTATTTAACTAAAAGGAGATAAAAACATGAGAAAAACAATGGTCAATACAGTTGCCGGAGCTGTTCCTGCAGATGAATTGGGTATTACCCTAATGCATGAGCATATTCTGTTTGGTTATCCGGGTTGGGAAGGGGATCTGACAATGGCTCCTTTTGATAGACAGGGTATTGTCGATAACGGGGTGGAAGTGTTGACTCAACTCAAGGAGTTGGGGTTGCATACTCTTGTAGATGCAACAGTACTTGACGGCGGGCGATGTCCTGAAGTTTGCAAGGAGATTTCTGAAAAAGCAGATGTCAATATTATCTGCTCAACCGGATACTATAATGAAGGTGAAGGTGCAACTGCCTATTGGAAATTTCGAAGCAGTTTGGGTGATGTGAGTGAAGAACTATATGAATTGTTTATGACAGAAATAACTGAAGGAATACAAAATACGGGGATTCGGGCCGGGGTCTTAAAAGTCTGTTCAAGCAAGGGAATTATTACTGACTATGAAAAGATGATGCTCAAAGCTGCGGCCAAGGCCCAAAGGGAGACCGGTGTTCCAATTATAACTCATACCCAGGAAGGAACCATGGGACCAGAGCAAGCTAAACTTTTGATATCAGAAGGTGTTGAGCCTTCAAAGATACAAATTGGGCATATGTGTGATAATCTGGATATTGATTATCAACTGGAGACTTTAAAGCAGGGTGTTTATGTAGCCTGGGACAGAATGGGACTTCAAGGACTTGTCGGTTGTCCTATGGACGAACAGCGTTATTCTGTCATCGTAGAGCTGATCAAAAGAGGATTCGCTGATAAATTGATGATTTCCCATGATTATGTCATTAACTGGCGAGGCAGGCCGCTTAATCTCCCGGAGAAAGCATTGCCTTTGATCGCCAATTGGCACCCTACCCATTTATTTAAAAACATCATTCCTGCCCTCCAAAAAAGTGGTGTTAGTGATCAACAGATCCAGACAATTATCAAAGAGAATCCACAAAACCTTTTTACTGTAAAGGCATGAGAAGTCCCTTGTGAATACAGTCCCGTAGGAATTTCATGATAATAAAAATACCCATTCCCCCATGCTGAACTTCAAATAATCGGTATGCAACTCATTAAATTAATGAGTCTGTTGATTTAAAGGCGATTTCACTCTGGTTCGATTTTGTTATCACAAAATATAATAGTCAACTGAGCAAAAAACATCATATAGACAGGGCGATACTTGAAATATGAAGATCGCGATTTAATCAACAGGCTCATATATGATGCACATTTAAGTACCTAAACAAAAGTAATCATAATTTTTTCCAGGTTAAGTTTCAGATATATATAACACTACAGCGACATTTTCATGAACCTCCCTGGTTGGAGGGGATTCTAAAGCGCTTTTCCCCGCCTTTTGACACTCGATTTTTAGTGAAGTAAGTGAAGTGTTTTTGTAATATTAAGATTAACAATATTTAAAAAAAAGGAAATATCATGAAAAAAAAAGCGGTTATTATTTTTGTAGCAATTGCGATGGTCTTTTTCTCGCTATCCGTTCAGGCTTATGCTGAGGACAAAGTTGTTAAGTGGAAAATGCAGGCATCGTATCCGTTGAGTACCGGAGTAATGATGCACGGAGTCGAATGGGCAAACCACATCGAAAAATTGACAAATGGACGTTTAAAAATTCAAATCTTTCCACCAGGTGCAATATGTGATGTCCAGGATCTTGTTACTTATTTGGAAAAAGGTGTTTTTGATTGTGCCATCTCATACGGGGGATATTATACAGGTTTAATACCGGAGACGGATTTTGAAATCGGCCTTCCAATGGGACACCAAACTTGGGATGAATATTGGGATGCTTACTGGAACAGAGGGCTTGGCGATGTGATTCGCGAGGCATACGCGGAACATAATATCAGGCAGTATCCTTGTGCTGCCGATTGTTACTACCATTTTAACACCAATTATCCAGTAACTAAGCTGGAGGATTTGAAAGGGAAAAAAATACGTGCCCTTGGGGTGTATGGTAAATATGTTCAAGCGATAGGAGGATCACCCGTCGTAATTTCAGGCAGTGAATTGTATATGGCCATGAAGCTTGGAGTCATTGATGGTGCAATATTAGGCACAACTGCGCTTCAGGATATAAAATTTCACGAAGTGGTTGATTATTACACATTTCCTACGGCCGCACAAACCACTTTGTCTATGCTGATCAATCAGAAATCATTAGATAAATTGCCAGAGGATTTAAGAGTAATTGTGGACAATGGAACACGTTTTATCCTTGAAGACACAGGGAATCAATATATTACCAGAACTAAAAGCTCTTTGAATAAATCCGTGAGGATGGGTAGTGTAACGAAATGTTACTTGCCGGAAACGGAATTGATCAAAGCAAAAAAACTGGTTCTTCCAATCTGGGACGAATTAGCCGCGAAATCCCCGAGGATGAAAAAAGGTGTAGAAATTCTTAAGCAACAGATGCGCGATCTTGGCAGACCAATGGACTAACATTTAAGATAAAATAGATGAGGTTGCTGATATTGGAGTTTGTCCAATATCTTCCTGAATTGAATGAAGTGCTGAAGGGGAATCTATGCGATTGTTTATATTCATAGTTGATACGATAAATAAATGGATCGGGAAAACATGTTGCTGGCTGATGATTCCATTGGTGTGTATTACGACCTTAGAAGTTATTATGCGATATGTGGTTCAACGGCCTACCATATGGGCTTGGGATGCAAATATTCAAATTTTTGCAGCAATTATTTTTCTTGGAGGAGGGTATACTCTCCTGGAAAAAGGACATGTTACTGTGGATGTATTAACTATAAACATGAGCCCTCGTAAACGGGCATTTCTGAATATATTGACATCAGTTTTTTTCTTTTTGGGGATGGCAACTCTGATGCTTGGTGGATGGGAAATGTTCCTTATGTCTGTGAAGGTTAAAGAGACGATGCCGACGATTTGGGCACCTCCTTATTACTGGATGAAGCTGCTTGTCCCTATTGGGTGCTTTCTCCTCATATTACAAGGCCTTTCCGAATTGTTTAAAAATTTGCTTAGACTTTTGGGTAAAACCGATATTGAGAGGAGAAGATAGAATGATAACAGCATTAATCATAATCGGATCTTTACTAATACTTCTTATGACCGGAATGCCTGTGGCATTTGCACTTATTGGAATATCTTCATTATTGCTTTGGGTCTTTCTTGGACCTACTGCTCTTCTCATGGTGGTCTCCGCTTCATTTAAACAGGCACGAACCGAAGTTTTTATTGCCATCCCACTTTTTGTCTTCATGGCCTCTGTCCTGCAATTTTCCGGTATTGCAAGCACTATGTATAATACAATGCGTATGTGGACAGGCCGTCTTAAAGGAGGATTGGCCATTGCAACTGTTATTATAAGCGCCATGTTGGCTGCATTAAGCGGAATTGGTGCAACTGCCACTGTTGCAATGGGTCTTATTGCCTTGCCTGAAATGATAGGTAAAAAATACAATAAAAATATTGTGGTTGGCTCTATCACTGCAGGAGGAGCTTTAGGACCTCTCATTCCTCCAAGTAATTTATTGATCGTAGTTGGAGGCTATGCTTCTCTTTCCGTTGGTAAGCTTTTTATGGGTGGGATTGTTCCCGGCCTGCTGTGCACAATACTTTATAGTTTGTATATATGGATTCAATGCAAAAGACATCCTGAGTATGGTCCTGTTTTGCCGCCTGAAGAGATGGCAAGCACCAAGGAAAAGATTCAGAATATTCCAAAGGTGATTATGCCTATTTTGCTTATTGCCATGGTTTTAGGAGGAATATATGGCGGAATCTTTACTCCGACAGAAGCAGCTGGATTTGGTGCCATTGGAGCTCTGCTGATTGCCGCAATTTCAAGAAAATTAACTTTGAATGGTTTTTATGATGGTTTAAAGGTTTCTTTTAAAGTCACCAGCATGATCATGTGGCTGGTAATTGGTGGAGGATGTTACTCAACCCTTATAACTACAACGGGAACGGCTTCTCTGATAAGTCAGTTTTTGACAACTATGCCTTTTGGAGTCACCAGTATAATATCTGTAATGCTTGGAATTACCCTTGTCCTTGGAATGTTTATTGATCCTGTGGCCATCACGATGATCTGTGTACCTGTTTTTATGTCAGTTGTCACAGCCTTATCCATTGATCCACTATGGTTCATGCTTTTATTTTCTCTGGCAACCTGTATTGGATATATTACGCCACCATTTGGGTTGAATATTTTTTATATGAAAGGTGTAGTTCCAGGTGATATTAGTTTGCTTGACATTTATACAGGCGTCTTTCCTTTTTGTATTATTAAGATCAGTGTACTTCTTTTGTGTATGATTTTCCCTTGTTTGTTAACATGGTTGCCGAGCCTTATGGGGTAAATCTGGCCTGAATAAGGCATGAATTAACAAATTTTTAATTGTGTATCATTTATTATAAGAGCAGTTCATATTTATAAGCCTCCAGTTTTGTCGGAGGTTGGTGACTTTGGATATAATTTGAAACACCATCATTAAAGGAGAGGAAAAAGAAAAATGAGAAAGAAATTTACAATCGCAGTCTGTATATTGGCAGGAATCCTTTTTTCAGTGCTTCCGAGTGCTTGGGCTGAAAGTGAAAAAGAGTTAAAAAAGCAATTAGATTTAGCCGACGACATCACTGAGGCTGTTGATTTAGTCGATTTTTGAAAAATGTATTCCAATATGTATGGTATTTCATAGCCTTGGAGTACATCATATTGTACCCATGAACCACTAATCTGCATTAAATCAACAGGCTCATCACTAAAGAGACCTTGGTCGGTCCCGGTCAGGTTCAGGTTAATACTGGTAAGGATATCCTCATGAGTTTCGGTGCACAACTTCGCGTTATTCCTACCTCAGAAACAAACTGGGATTTTGGTATGAGCGATAACGCTAAGAGTGGTTTTCTTAGTGGTGCATTATGCTCAGATTTTTTTAAGTCTCATCCCAATGAGAGCGGATGGGTAAATGACAGTTATATCCGGAATGAGGATAGACTCTATTTTAATGCCATGCCAAAAAACAGAAACTGGAGTTTTTACGCGGCCTTGGAATACGACGATGTTTGGGAAACCTCTACCGCTGATAACAGGAGCGGAAAAAGCGCTGATTACAGCAAATTCGGATTGGAAAGAGTGCACGGAACTATGAATTTTTATAATAATTTACGTCTCCATGCAGGATTCGACATTTGGGGACTTGATATCATAGAAGCGGCCTCACTGGTTTACGGAGATGATAACCCCGGATTTTGGATTACGGGTGATTATGACAATCTAAGTTTCAACGTAGGCTATTTTAAACTAAGTGAAAACGATTTCCAAACTGGACCCGGTAACCTCAATGACGATACGGATGCAGATCGTGATTTATACGCTGGATACTTGAATTGGAAGCTCAACGATAATCAGAAAATAAAATTTCTCTATGCCTTTGACAGGATGAGAAACACACCGGTTACTGATCTTCTGGCTGGCTTGACGGGTGGAGCTTTGGGTATTTCCGGAAGTACCCCTAAAGTGGATTCCCACCATGTTGGTGCCTATTATATTGGGAAATTAAATAATTTTGATATATTCTTCGAAGGCGTCTATCAATTTGGTTCTGCGGATAATACAGGACTAGGGGCTTTGGGAAAAGAAGAGGATTATGATATTTCTGCGTTTGCATTTGCTGCGGACTTCGGATTTCAGTTCAAAGGAAAGTTGACGGGTTTTCCCATGAGACCGCATATCGGAATTCTATACTCCTCTGGGGATGATAACCCGAACGATAACAGCCTGGGCGGGTATAACGGTGTGGTAAATGCACAGCGGTTTTCCAAAATGTGGGGTGGAGAAAATACCATTATGGGTGATACCAACTGGATTACCGGTACAGCATTGTACGGATATCTCCCTGAATTTTTCGGTAACGGGACTCCGGTGCCAACTGGTGGTTTGCAAAATTTTTCCGGCTTAGGTAGTGCCAGAGGGGATAATCCAGGTCTAACGATGGTCAGTATCGGCCTGACAACGATGCCCAAACCTACCCTCACTTACAAAACGAATGTGAACATTTTTCAATGGAATGAGGATTTCGAAGTTGCCAATTTTGTAAACCCTGCACTTGGATATACAAAAGTAGAAGCTGGCTATGTAGGTACGGAATGGGATAACGAAGTGACGCTGGTCATGAGTGAAAATACTTTTATCAAAGGCCAGGCATCCTTTTTCTTTCCTGGCGAAAGCATCAAAGACGTAACTGCCGCCATGTCTGGAACTGAAAGCGATGATATTGCCATGCGTGTGGCTGCAGAACTGATCTGGAATTTTTAATTAATTATGCTAAACCCCCGGCTTTGCCGGGGAGCCCCTGATAAGATTCAAAAAGCGTTACACTGTTTGAATCTTATCATGATCGGCATGTGCGGACACTGCGATATCGGTAAGAAACTGGTCTGTAAGGACGGTCCTGTATTTGCGTTAAGGGGGTTGAATCGGACCCCGAGGGAGTATTAAGGGTAAAGCAATACATGGTAAGAACTTATGACTGACAAGGTTTGTACATTAGGTGTGAAAAATCCTCCAGCACAATGTACAGGGCCGGCACCATCACCAGGATGATGGCCGTGGAAAAGAGAACCCCGAATCCCAGGGAAATGGCCATGGGAATCATCATTCTGGCCTGGTGGGAGGTCTCGGTGATCATGGGCATAAGTCCCCCGAAGGTGGTGATGGTGGTCAAAAGGATGGGCCGGAACCTCTGGATCCCGGCGGCGTGGATTGCTTCAAAGGGTGACATCCCTGCCAGAACACTCCTGTTGGCAAAATCTATGAGTACCAGGGAGTCGTTGACCACCACTCCGGACAGGGCCACCACTCCGAACAGCGAATTAATGGACAGCGAATATCCCATGATGATATGGCCCAGGATGGCGCCGATGATTCCAAAGGGGATGCTCACCATGATAATCAGGGGCTGGGAATAACTCTTAAAGGGGATGGCCAGGAGGGCGTAAATGCCGAACAGGGCCAGAAGAGACCCGGTGATCAGTGCGCTTAAACTCTCCCTCATATCAGCCTGGTGGCCCTCAAAACTAAAGGTCAGCCCCGGGTATTTTTTTGCAAGATCCGGCAGGATACTGCTCTTGAGTTCTTTGAGGATATTCTCGGCCTGTGCTGGTGGATCCACGTTGGCCAGGACCTGAATGTCCCGGCGGCCATTGGTCCGCTCGATTTTGGTGTAGGCCCGGCCCGGGGTCATTTTTACGGCATCCCTCAGGCAGACCTCGCCGTTGTCAGACTGGAGCACCAGATGCTCCAGGGTCGCTTCGGTAATCTGCTCCGCCTCGGGCAGACTGACTCTGACCGTGACCTCGTTGCGTCCCCGCTGCTGCTTGAGGGCTTCGGCTCCCTGGAAGGCGTATCTCACCTGCTGGGCCACCTCTTGGGAGGTCAGTCCCATGCGCTGGCCCAGGGGGAGCAGCTGGATGTCGAACTGACGTTTGCCCCGGGCAGACCCGTCATCAATGTCATGGACGATGGTGTAGTTGGACAGGGTCTTTGCCAGGTCTTCGCCGGCCTGCTCCAGGATTTTGGTATCGCTGTGGCTGAGCATGATCGTCAGATTCTGGCCCGAGCCCGGACCGCCCATGTTGGATTCGAATCGGATGGACTCAAGGCCTGCCAAGGTACCCACCTGCCTGCGCCACAAATCGGTCACCTGGGAGGTGGATAAGGTGCGGATGTTTGCTGCGGTAAGAAAAATTCTGGCATACACCACATTGTCCGAGACATTACTCAGAACGCCCAAAGAGAGTTGCTCTCCCCCGTTCTGTGCCGCCACAGCCTTGCCGGCCTCCACCAGCCGTGTTTCCACTGCCTTGAGCCGGGACTTGGCAGATCCGTAGGGCAGGGTTGCCGCACAATAGGCATAGTCGGATTCGTTGCTGGGAAACATTTCAAGCCCCATGCGGCCAGAGGCCACATATCCGCCCACCCCCAGCATCATGGCAATGCCAAAGGCCAGCACCGCATAGCGCTGGTGCATCATCAACCGCAAAAAGGCACCGTACCGGTTCCGGACAAAATTCTCAAAGGCTTGGCTGAACCGTTCCTGCCATTGTTGCAGATGGTTGAAAGGCCAGATGACGCGACTCCGGCTCGCGTGGCTCAGGTGGGAGGGCAAAATGAACAGGCTCTCAAAAAGGGACACTGCAAAAACAGCCGTGACCACTATGGGAATCACATTGAAAATTTTACCCATGACCCCCGGAATAAACATCAGGGGCAGAAAAGAGACCAGGTTGGTGAGCACGGAAAAGACAACAGGCAGAGCCACTTCCCTGACTCCGGCCACAGAAGCCGCTATAAGCGAAAGTCCTTTGGAACGCCAGTGGTAGATGTTCTCCCCCACCACCACGGCATCATCCACCACGATCCCCAGGGTCACAATAAAAGCGAACATGGAGATCATGTTAATGGAGAAATCCGTGGCTGACAGAAAAAGAAAAGAGCCCAGAAAGGAGACCGGTATCCCCAGACTCACCCAGAAGGCCAGCCGTATCTCCAGAAACAGTGCCAGGAAGATAAAGACCAGGGATAGTCCCTGTAAAGCGTTTCTGACCAGAAGCTGGGCCCGCTGGGTGTACACATCGGATTCGTCCCGCACAATGCTCAGATGAAGTCCCTGGGGCAGGGTCTGGTTCAGCTCCCTTATGATGGCCTTTCCCGCATTGGCCACCTCGGTGGGGGTCTGGTTGCCGACTCGGTAGATATCGATCATCACTGATGGATTTGCGTCAAACTGCCCCCAGGTGTTTGAGTCTTCAAAACCATCCTTGACTGTGGCCACGTCCCCCAGCAGGATCTGGGACCCGTCCGTCTGGGTCAGCAGAGGTAATTTGGCGTACTCGGTAGCATAGTTCCTACGATCCTTGACCCGGACCAGGATATCGCCGCTGTCGGTTTTCAGACTGCCTCCCCCAAGTTCCACCGATGCATCGGCAATGGTCTGTGCAGCATCGCCCAGGGTAATGCCATATCTGCGCAGGATGGCGTGGGGAATCTCCACCTGCACCTCGTAGTCTTTGACTCCGGTCAGCTCCACCTGGGTGATGTGGTCGCTGAGCAATAGTTTATTCCGGACAGCGTCCGCCGCTGTCCTCAGCGTCAGTTCGTCCACATCCCCGTGGAGGGCCAGGGTCAGCACTTCCCGTCTGTGGGTATCAATGGAGATGACCGGTTCTTCGGCTTCGTCCGGGAAGGTTTCAATGGCATCCACTTCGGCTTTAATTTCCTGCCAGATACGGGTTACATCCTCACCCTCCATGATCTCCACGGTGATGGTGGCAGTGGCCTCCGTGGCAGTGGAGGTAACTTCCTTTATGCCCTCCACATCTTCGATGGCCTCTTCAACGGCCAGGATAATACCGTTTTCAACTTCTTCTGGACTGGCCCCGGGATAGGAGATCGTAATGGTCACCGTGTCCTCGGTAAAATCAGGGAATACCTCCTGTTTGATATTCCATGCCGAAATCAGCCCGCCCACCAGAAAGATAAACATAAACAGATTGGCAATGACCGAATTGCCTGCCATCCAGGTCAGGATGCCTTGGTCTTCAGTATTGGATTTATTCATGAGAGATCTCACTTTTGCTTGTCTGTGGTTATGGACGGGGCGGCAGGCGCCGGAGACTGGGTCTTTTGTGCCCTGGTTTCGGAGACGGTCTTAAGGGACATGCCCTGAACCGGGGTGGAAAGATTGGACATGACCACCGATTCTCCGGGTTGAATACCGGTTTTAACGTACACGTTTTCCTTGCCCTTCCAGGCCAGCGTGACCTTGCGGATATCCAGAGTATCGTTCCGGTTGATCCAGACCGTATCATTGTCCTGGAGGGCGGCCCTGGGCAGGGAGACCACATTGGAAAGGATGCGGCCGGTGATATCCACATAAACATAGTCGTCAATCATCAGCGGGCTGGCAGAGGGGGTGTTTGGGGTTCCCAGGGGAGTTCGGACGGAAATGATCACCGTGGCCATGCGGCTGGTCTCGTTGAGCTTCCCCGATACCTGGAGCACCCGGCCTTTCCAGGTGCCGGTGCCGGATTGGGACCGAATTTTGACCGGACAACCGCCCGGATGTGCTACATCGATATAGGCCAGCTGGTCCAGGGGTACCACCGCCTCCACCCAAAATTCGTCCGTACCCACCAGGGTTGCCAGGCTGTCCTGTGCCCCTACATAGGAACCAACATTGACGGATCGCTCCACGATCATGGCATTGAATGGTGCCTTGATCCGGGTCCGGCCCAAATCCAGCATGGCCTGGGTCAGATCGGCCTCGGCACTGGTCACATCAGCCTGGGCTTGTTCCAGCTGGGGTTTCCTTAGGGCAAGATCGGTCTGGGAGACCTTCTGATTGGAAGTCACGCTGAGTAGCCGGACCTCCTCCCTGGCAATATTCTGGCTGCCCAACTCAATGGCCAGGGCAGCCTTGGCATTGGCCAGGGAACTTTGGGCTTTTTTGACCTCTACCTTGTAATCGGCCGGATCCAGGTAGATCAGCTCTTCCCCCTGGGCCATGAGGCAGCCGGGCACAAACCGGTCCGATACCGACTGCACCACCCCGGAGACCTGGGCCGTGAGGGTTACCTCCCTGGCAGCGGCCACCGTACCCATGACCGATACCAGGGCCCGGGCATTGCCCAGGGTGGCGGTGCCGGTCTCGACCACATAGGCCTGGAGCTTGGGTTTGGCCTTTGAAATGGTCGGGGCTGTGGCCTTGAAATAGGACCAGGCTGCCCCGCCGCCCAGGATCAGCAGCAGGGGAAGCAATGCTCTGAAGACCTTGCCGAAAAATGTGAGTTGTCGATTGTTGTCAGACATATGCTGTGAACTCCATAAATATTTAAGTTTCAGTTTTGCCGGGACAGGTCCGGGATCAGTTTTTTTGTCCAGTCTCCACCCAGGGTCCGGTAAAGGGTCACCCGGTTCTTGACCAGGGTGGCCTGTTCCTCCACCAGCTGCCGTTCCAGAGACTGAGCAGTGGTCCAGGCGGTCAGATAGTCCAAATAGTTATCTTGGCCGTTCATATACTGGAGATGGGCGTTTTTGACCGTGATGCGGGACGCATCAAGCTGATCTTTTAACAGGTTGATATACTCTGTCTGGCGTTTTTCGGTGATCAGGCTATTTTCCACCTCCTGGACCGCCTCGGCGACTGTCTGGGCGTAAGCGGTGAGATATTCGTCCGTCTCGGCAGCAGCCAGCTCCACCTCGGCGGCCCGGGATCCTGCGTCAAACAGGGGGCCTGTAATGGAGGCGGCCAGGGAGGAAATCCAGTTGGAAAATAACAGGTCAAGGGAACTGCTGGAAAAAGCGGCTTCGGTGGACAGCGTCATGGATGGCAGGCGGTCGGCTTTGGCGGCAGACACTTGCCAATCCGCTTCCTTAAGGCGCAACCCCGCAGCCCGGACATCGGGGCGTGAGGCCAGAAGATCGGCGGGCAGACCGGTTTTGGGCAGGGGGATCAAGTGGGGTAGATGGGTCCGGGAGATGGTAATATTTCCCTTTCCGGCCCGGCCCAGCAGGACAGCCAGGGCATTGCCCTGCTGTTCCTCTTCAAGTTGGAGGGTGGGCAGGATAGCTTTGGCTTCGGCCAGGGCCTCGCTTTGCTGGGATACGTCCAGACTGTCGGCCTGACCGTTCATGAAGCGCAGCTCCTGGAGGTTCAGTATCTGCTGGTTGATCTTTATCTGTTCTTCCAAAATTGAGATCTGCTGCCGGACCGAGAGGATATCGATCCAGGCGGTGGTCACATCGGCAGCCACGGTAACGGTGGCCGCTTCAAGATCTTCCCGGGTGGCCTGATATTCCAGCAGTTCGGAATTGTGCAGGGCACGGAGACGTCCCCAGAGATCCAGTTCGTAGCTGGCAGAAAGCCCGGCGCTCAGGTTTTTTGACTGGGTACTGGATCTCCCATCGTCATCGGTTTTGGTCTGCTGCCGGCTCTTTTCTGCGGCAGCATCGTAATCAAGTGTGGGGAAAAGGTCAGCCCCGGCTTTGCGGGCTTCTGCTCTGGCTTGTTTGAGCTTGGATATTGCTGTGCGGATATCAAAGTTGCCGGACAAAGCCTCGTCAACCAGTGCGTTCAGTTCATGGTTGCCAAAGGCCTGCCACCATTTGCCCGGTCCGGGGTCCGATTCCGTGTAAAGGGAAAAGCGGTCCGGCATCTGAATCGGCGCCACCTTCCTGGCCTTGGGGGTGAATGTGCTGCACCCGCCAAGTATCAGTGCCGTCAGACATAAAATAAGTATTTTTATTGTTGACCGTTTCAAAAGAATGTTCCTTAAAAAACTGTTCCATCGTTTGTGCTGCTGGATTTGTCATTCACCTATCCCGAACAGGTGAACATCAGAATTACCGCCATGGCCATACCTGCAGTCGAAAGGGAAATGCCCCTGCGGAACAGCCGGGTTCCTGGCCTGTACATCAACAATGAGGAGAGGGCTAAAAAGAGGAGCAGAGCGGCATACACCACGGCCAGCAGGTGCAGGGGGCTGTGGCTGGTCAGTTTGTGGACCTGTGTGAGCATGTTAAGTAGAGCCGGAAATTCTTGTTTTGTATAGGTGGCGATTCCGGAAGTCCTATCATACGTGCCGCCCTGAAACAAAATAGCGTCACCGGTCTGCCGTTCAAGCTGAAAATGCTTCATGTCTAATGCCTTGCCCAGTTCCCCGGCCTCCAAACCTTTGGATAGTTCTTTATTTACGGTTGTCTCAGACTGGAGAAACCCCGTGCTCCTGTAAATGAGCAGAATGCCGCTCAAAGCGTATATCATCGTAAGACCGACCAGTATAAAACCGATGTCCCGGTGAAGGAGGCGGATATAATACTGAATTGATTTTCCTGCCTGTTCTTGTTCCATTTTTTTATTTTTCCTTTTGTTTTTAAATGCATTTTGTTCTTATGTTTATAATTAAGAGGCCTGTAGTAGCCTGCGCCTGATCGTCCATAGTGACCAGTATTGCCTTTGCCGCCGACGCTGAACAGCAGCAGTCCCCTGGATCCTTATTCCAATGGGGAGTTTATCAAATTCTTTCCCATCTTTCGTTGGATCATTTCTGTATGCAAAGTCTCTGAATGCAAAGTCGATGCCAATTCGGCATGTTGGCACAAAATGGCTAAAATTGACTTAAAAACAATATGTTATGCAACAAGACGAAGATGCACAGCTATTTCGGTATGGTTAATGGGGTGATAGGAACGGGGGGTGTGAAATCTTTTCACGGGAAAAGCCGTGTCAGTGAGAAAAGATGTTACGGTGGCGCCTCAATTGATTCCCAGGCGTTTGAGTTTATAGATCAGGCCTCTCCGGGTGATCCCGAGCAGGTCGGCTGCTTTTGTGCGATTGCCCCCTGTTTGTTCCAGGGCTTGGCAGATGGTTTGGATTTCGCTTTCTTCAAGGGTTTTCACCCTTGCCTTATCCGTCCGGATATTGTTTGTACTTGGAACAGGCTCTGTCTGTTTGGGGACCGCTGCCTGGCGAATCACGGACGGCAGGTGTTCGGGAAGGATTACATCGGTCTGGGATAGCAGTCGTACTCGCTCCATGGTATTGGCAAGCTCGCGTACGTTGCCGGGCCAGGGATAGGCCAAAAGTGTTTGGGCGGCCGCCCGTGACAGGCGTTTGCCTTCTCCTTTTCCCCGGCCCAGAAAAAAACGGGCAAGGGGAAGAATGTCCTCAGTGCGGTGGCGCAGGGGCGTAATTTCAACGGAGATGACATTCAGGCGGTAATAGAGGTCCTGGCGAAAGCGCCCGGACCCTATATCCTCCGACAGATTCCGGTTGGTCGCGGCAACGATGCGGTTGTCCACCTCGACTTCCCTGTCGCTGCCCAGGGGCGTGATTCTGCCGGTTTCGATGGCGCGCAGCAGCGTCGGTTGCAGGTCAAGGGGCATATCTCCAATTTCATCGAGAAAAAGGGTGCTTCCGTGGGCTTCTCGGAAGCGTCCTTTGCGTCGGCCCGCAGCTCCTGTAAAGGCGCCTTTTTCATGACCGAAAAGTTCTCCGGCCAGAAGGGCGGCCGGAACGGATGCGCAGTTGAGGACCACCATGGGGTTGTTCCGACGTGTACTATTTTGATGAATAAATCCGGCCAGCACCTCTTTGCCGGATCCGCTTTCGCCGGTGATCAAAATACCGGCATCACTCTTGGCGACTCGATATGCATCCCACAGTACGCTGCGCATGGCCTGACTTTCCGCCACGATCCCCTGGAGTGCCTCAGCTGGAATGGCGGGCGCTAATGCATCCTGATCATTACAGATGCCCAGGGTGTCACGTACGGCAGTCAGGAATTCATCCAGGTCCACCGGCTTGGAAAGGTAGTCGACAGCACCCAGTTTCATGGCATTCACGGCATCACGTACGTCGGCGTAGGCGGTAACGATGAGAAAAGGCAGTGCAGGGTGGGCCTTGCGGACCTGTTGAAGCAGGTCAATGCCGCTGGCTTCGCCCATACGCACATCGGTCACCACCAGGGCGGGAACATCATCCTGAATCATCCCCAGTGCGGCTTCCGCCGATGGTGCGGAGCGGGTTGCAAATCCGGCACTTTCAATAACATTGGCGTATAATTGCCGATACCTTACTTCATCGTCTACAATGAGAATAGGCCCGTTCATTTGATATCTCCCGTTATTTCTGAAATGGATATCCCTGAAATTCTTATCATAGTTCCCCGGCCCGGTTGGGATTCAGCACAGACCGACCAGCCGTGATCCTCTGCAAAGCGCTTGACAATGGAGAGCCCAAGGCCATGCCCGTTCGGATTTCCGGTTACATAGGGCTTAAAGATACGCGGTAGCAGCTCCTTTGATATACCGCATCCCTGATCTTCTACCTCAACAGATGCCTGGGAACCACTCCGCTGCAGGCGGATTATTATAGAGCCTCCCCGGGATGACGCAGTAAGGCTATTCAGTATCAGATTGACGAGAATCTGACGAAACATCTCCTCATCGGCCATGATGGTCAGGACCGGGCACTCCATTTTAAGATTTACCCCGGCTGCATCGAATTCCGGCTCCAGCACCCCGGCAATCCCTTGGATTAATTGCCGGGCGTCAACAGGCACGGCAGTAATTTTTCTCTGCCTGGCAAAGGTCATGAAGAGTCCCAGGCGGGATACTGATTTGTCTATTTCATCGACAATCGTCTCAAGCATGGCTCTGCTTCTTTCCGGCACCTGTGGATCACGGACGACTTGCTGCGCGATACCTGAGATGATCCCCAGCGGATTTTTGGTCTCGTGAGCAAGGCCTGCTGCGGCAAGTCCCAGATCCTCAAGATGAGCCGACCGGGTACGCTCGATTTCCAACTGCTCGAAAAGGGACCGGTTGCGAATGACCATCACCCATGCGGAGGCGTTGGCACCGAGAATCAACAGCACGGCCACGAAGGGAACAATAATATGCTCAATGAATTTTGGGGTAGGCATGTGATCCTGCCTGCTATCCCTGCCCAACACCAGCAGATAATCGCCGTCTATGATCCCTAAACCTGTGGATTCGCTCTCGGAGCGCTGATCCAGGGAGTTTTCCCTTACATCGCTTTGGGGCAGCCTGACCCTGCGGGAAAAAACAAAGGTACCATCAAAGAAAAATGCCCTTTCTTCCAATGATGAGGGCAGCCCGGTGGGAACCTTGCCCACCTGTAAAATACGCCGGCCTTCCTGGTTTAAAGTGAGGAACTGATAAGGAGAGACATCAAGGATGGTGCCGAACCGTTGCTCAATCTCGCCTCTGCTCAATTGTCCATTTTGATCAAGGGCACACAGGGCACTTACGAGGATGTCAGATGTTTTGAGCGCCTCATGTTGCTCTCTGCCTATATTATGATCGTCTAATCGGTGCCAGGTCTGCCATGCCCAATAAGTGATGACGCCGAGCATCAAGGCGGTCAGTACAATGGGAATCCGAAATTCCCGTATTTCAAAACGCATATGTCTGGTTCCTTGTTTTATTTTAAAGATAACGGAATAATTAAAGCAAAATACATACCAAGTTTTATGGTCCTCAAATAATAACTATCCTTGTTTCTTTTTTCATCATCTTACTGCCGAGTTTTCAATATCGGTAAGAGCATGTTTAAAAACTATTTTCTGAGCGCAGATATGTCACGTTTGTAGGAATAACACAAGTCTGACCCCTCCATGCATATGGCTGATGTTATGATTAAGGCGGAGAAAAATTTTGCCAAGAAGTTATGTTAAGTTTTTCAATTGACTTTTTAAAAAAATAATTTTAAAAGATTGATTGAATTTGTATCTATAGCTTTAAGGGGAAAACATGGACAAACGAAAGAAGGGCGTTAAAACAAAAAGAAAAATTCTGGATGCAGCCGCTAAGGTGATAAGCCAAAAAGGCTATCATGCAACGACAATCGCTGAAATTTGTCAATTGGCCGGAGCAAATATCGCTTCAATCAATTACCATTTTGGGGATAAGAAAAGCCTTTATATTGAGACTTGGAAAAATGCATTTCAATATGCCATTGAAAAGTATCCGCCGGATGGTGGCGTGGACAAAAATGCTTCTGTCGAAATGCGCATAAAAGGGTGGGTTGTCTCCATGCTCAGGAGAATCTTAGACCCGGAATGTTTCGATCTCGAAATTGCCCATACAGAAATGACAAATTCCACAGGCTTTCTTGTTGAGATAATTAGCTCAACGATGGAGCGTGAGGTATTTATGCCTTTGGAAGGCCTTATAAGAGAGGCGCTTGGCGGAAAGGCCAGCGATGAGGATATTGAGCTTTGTGTAATGAGTATCCAGTCTCAATGTTTAAATCCACTGATTTTTAATAAACGAAAAGGTAGGTGTTATCCACATCCAATGCCTTTGAATGCCGATCTGGAAAAAGTTGCACAGCATGTAATCCGGTTCTCTTTGGGCGGATTAGAGCGGGTCAAATTAAATATTGCCTGCCCCACTCCGGAAACTGATTGGGAAGATGGAACAAATACGAACAAATACACTTAATGCTGATATTTAATAATGTCGATATTTACATCACAGGGGAAAAAATAATATGCGAATTTTAAAAAACATTGCTTATTTCATATTTTTGGTCATTCTTGTGGCCAGCGGCTGGTTTATGAGGGGAGTAATGCCCGGAAGTTCACCAATGGGTGATGCCCCAGATATGAGTGGCCCGGGAGGTTCAGCGCCAACACCCGAAGTGGTCACAAGTGCTGTGACAGAAGTATCCAAGACCCCAATGAAGGATTATGTCGGTCATATCAAAGCCATCCAGGACGTGAAGATCTACGCCCAAATCTCCGGAACTATTCAACGCGTGCACTTCAAGGAAGGCAGTCTGGTCAAACAGGAAACCTTGCTTTTTACCATTGACCCAAGAATGTATAGGGCAGAGGTTCAGGTTGAGGAAGCGGCCGTAATGCAGTCCCAGGCCAAGCTTGAAATCGCCAGGGCAGATCTTCGCTATGCAGAGCTGTATATGAACCGTCTGGCAAATGTGGAGGCTCGCAGTGTCGTCCAGGCCGACGTGGATAAAGCTAAAAGCGAACTCCTTAGCGCACAGGCATCTGTGCAACAGTCAAAAGCCGAATGCGAGCAGGCCTTGGCAGACTTGGAACTCGCCCGTATCAATTTGGATTACACCCAGATACGCGCGCCCATAGACGGAAAAATTGGTAAGGCCGAACTGACTCAGGGCGATTACGTCAGTCCCGGTTCCGGAATGCTGGCTCAGATCGTACAAGTCGATCCCATCCGTGTTCGGTTCTCTTTAAGTGATCGAGATTATTTTAGTCTTGCCGGAGGCAATGAAATGAGTAAACAAGATATTCAACTTCAATTGCCCAATGGAAATCTCTTTTCCGGAATAGGGGCCATTGATTTTTTTGGAAATAAAATGAATCCGGAAACAGGGACGATGACTGTATATGCACGTTTTAGCAACATGGAGGGGTTTTTGGTACCAGGTACCTATGTTACCGTACATATGAGTTCGACTCCGGATTATAAAACTTGGCCCGTAGTTTCTCAGTTATCCGTCATGACAGACAATAACGGAGAATATGTCTATGTGCTCAATGAAGAAGGTGCCGTTGAGAAACGCCAGGTTCAGTTAGGAGACTTAACCGGAGAAAATCGAATTGTCCTGTCAGGCCTGACTGCAGGGGAGCGGGTTGTTGTCAAAGGAGTGCAAAAAGTCAAACCCGGCCAAAAAGTTAGAATCGATATGCCATCCAGCCCTAAGGAACCGCAATTATGATTTCACGACTGTTCATTGAGCGCCCCCGCTTTGCCATGGTGATTTCAATCGTTTTGATGATGGCAGGGGCTATTTCACTATTTTCTTTGCCTGTTGAGGAATATCCTTCTGTTGCTCCCCCTTCAGTGAGCGTGAGTGCGACTTATCCGGGTGCCAGCGCTCAAGTGCTTGCAAACACTGTTGCCATCCCCCTTGAGCAAAAAATAAACGGTGTGGATGACATGATTTATATGGAATCCACAAGTAACAACGAGGGGAGTTATGAACTCACCGTGACTTTTGCAGTGGGGACGGACCTGGATACCGCTTTGGTCAAGGTGCAAAACCGGATTCAACAGGTAGAATCTCAACTGCCCACTGAGGTTGTCGATCAGGGGCTGACCGTAGAGACCCGAACGTCTGGCTTTCTTGGTATGTTCGGTTTTATTTCCCCCAATCGTGCTCATGATTTGCCTTATATCGGCAACTACGTTCACAGTCATGTCAAGGATGCTCTCCAACGTGTGCCCGGAGTAGGCGGCATTGATGTCATTGGATCCGAGTACAGTATGCGTGTCTGGCTAAATTCTCCCAAGCTTGAGGCACTGGGCCTGGATACCCAGGATATTGTCAATGCCATTGAAGGGCAGAACGTTCAGGCCTCCATCGGCGCGATAGGCGGCTCTCCGTCAGGAGATCAGATCAAAATGATATACACCCTTAAAACTGAGGGGCGATTGAATAATGAGACAGATTTCTCAAAAATTGTTGTAGCCACAGGAGAAAACGGTGATATGGTCCGGCTTGAAGATATTGCCCGGATTGAGCTGGGGCGTGAGAGTTATAGCCAGACAGCCGCTTTCAATGGTAACCCGGCTGTGGTGGTTATAGTGAGCCAGACTCCCGGTTCAAACTCTTTGGAAACCATGTCCGGTGTTGAGACTGAGCTGGAACATCTTAAAGAAAGTTTTCCCGAGGATCTTGATTACGTTCTCGGTTATGACGCTACAGCTTCGGTTAAAGCCTCTATAAAAGAGATCGTTTCCACTTTGCTGCTGACGTTTGCCCTGGTTGTTTTTATCTGTTACCTTTTTCTTCAGGACTGGCGGGCGACTCTCATACCCAGTATAGCTATCCCGGTTTCGCTGATGTCGACCTTTGCAGTCCTGCTGGCTTTGGGATACAGCCTTAATATCCTAAGCCTTTTTGCTCTGATATTGGCCATCGGAGTGGTCGTGGACGACGCTATTGTGGTAGTTGAGCGTGTTTACTTTCTAATGGAAAACCGGGATATGAGGCCAAAAGAGGCTGCCATACAGGCCATGGAAGATGTGAGCGTTGCCGTCATTGCAACCACTCTGGTACTGCTGGCAATCTTTGTCCCCATTGGATTTGTCTCCGGGTTAACTGGTCAGATTTACCGGCAGTTTGCCGTAACCATCAGTACTTCGGTGCTCTTTTCAACGGTGGTGGCCTTAACCCTGAGCCCGGCGCTATGCGCTACCTTGTTACGCAGACAAAAGCCTTATACACGCGGTCCCCTGGCATGCTTTAATGCCGCCCTGGACAAGAGCAGGAATGTCTACGGCGCTGCGGCACTCTGGCTATCTAAACGTCTTGCCGTTTCTGCCATGCTGTTGTCCCTGATGGCCTTCTTTTCTTTTCTGTTTTTTCAGACCAGTGAAACATCTTTGATTCCGGATGAAGACAAGGGCAATGTCTTTGTCAATATACAGATGCCGGAAGGTGCAACCATTAATCGTACACAGAACACATTGGAGAGTCTTGTCGAGAAAATCTGCAAAGTTAATGGAGTGTCTAACGTTATTGCTGCGGCTGGTTTCAGCATGATAGGAGGTAGCGGAGAAAACGCCGGTATGCTGGTGGTTATGCTGGATGATTGGTCTCAGAGAAAGACGCCGGAACTTCAGTTGGCAATGATTATGAATAAATTACAGGAAATTACATCCCAAGTCCCCGGGGCAGATATTAATGTTTTTGCTCCCCCGGCCATCATGGGGCTGGGAACGACCAATGGTTTGTCTTTCTATCTTCAGGATACCCAGGGGTATACACCGGAGGAGCTGCAAGCCACTTTGCAGGACTTCCTGACAGGACTTAACCAATTGCCCGAATTTATGCTTGCTTTTAGCACTTTTTCGGCTGATACGCCTCATCTGTACCTTGATCTGGACCGGGCAAAGGCTGAATCTATGGGTGTATCTGTAAGCGATGTCTTTACGACGCTTCAAAATTATCTAAGTTCCAGCTATGTCAATGATATCAATATCGGTACGCAAACGAACAAGGCCATTATCGAAGCGGATTGGATTTACCGGAAAAGCTTACGGGATGTGGGGCAACTAAGGGTTAAATGTGCCTCAGGGGATCTTGTTCCTATTTCAAGTCTTGCTACGTTGCGCCCCCAAAGCGCGCCGAGTCAGTTAAGAAGGTTTAACATGTTTCAAAGCGCTTCGATTACAGGCATGACGGCTGCCGGGGTGAGCAGTGGAACTGCTATTGCCGCTGTGGAGCGCTATGTTAAAGAAAACTTACCTCAGGGATATGCTGTGGACTGGTCCGGCATGAGCTATCAGGAAAAACAAACCCAGAATCAGGGGGGGCTTCTAATGGGGTTAGCGCTTGTCTTCGGTTTTCTTTTTCTGGTGGCACAATATGAAAGCTGGACCATTCCCGTACCGGTTATTCTCTCGATTGTTGTGGCCGTTACCGGCGCTCTTATCGGATTGAGGATAACTGGGCTCAGCCTCAGCATTTACGCCCAACTCGGACTAATTCTGTTGGTGGGCCTTGCTGCAAAGAATGCTATTTTAATCGTAGAATTCTGTAAGGTTCAAAGAGAGACTGGCCATACAATAATTGATTCTGCTGTTGAAGGTTTGACAGAACGATTCAGGGCTGTCCTTATGACGGCGTTTACCTTTATTTTGGGAACGCTCCCCATGGTATTTGCCTCCGAAGCAGGCGCTGGAAGCCGTCAGGTTCTTGGCATAACCGTATGCGCAGGAATGATCGCGGCCACAGCAGTGGGTATTGCTATTATCCCGTCACTTTATGTGATGTTTCAATCAATGAGAGAAAATCTTAAAGAGCGGTTTTTCTCTTCTGAAACAATGAACGAGGATGTCCCAAAATGAAGGCCAAATATTTGCTTATATTAAGTTGTATTTTGCTTCTGAACGGCTGTGTCAGTGTAGGGCCGGATTATACGCATCCGCCACTTCCTACCCCTGATTATTCTGATCTTCTGGGTGCAGCGGTCGAGGATAGAGCGTGCTCTGCCAGCATTGATGCTCAATCGCTGGCAAACTGGTGGAACTGTTTTAATGATCCGGGTTTGTCCCGATTGATGGACGAGGCCTTAAAGAAAAATCTGGATGTGCGCGAAGCGCGGGCACTGGTAAGAGAAGCCCGAAGTCAGCTGATAATCGACCGAGCCGATGGGCTGCCTCAGGTTGATGCTAATGGCGACTATACGCGAGAGCGAAGCAGTGCCAATACCGAGGCGGGACGCAATGCCGAACATCTTGTGACCGAAATTTTTAGCGCAGGGTTTGATGCCGGCTGGGAAGCCGATATCTGGGGTGGTAACCGACGGGCTATTGAGGCTGCCAAGGCGGATATCATGACAGAAGAGGCCAACCTGGAATCGGTCAAGGTCTCACTGGCCGGTGAACTTGCTCAGACTTACGTCCAAATGCGAACATACCAGGAACGTATTCGAGTGACTAAAAAAAATGTAGAAGCCCAGGCAGAAACCCTGGCTATGCTTGAATCAAAATTGCGGGCAGGGCTCTCAGATGAGCTTTCCGTTGAACAGGCACGATATAATCTGGAAGACACCCGAGCCTCCCTGCCAGACTTGTTCAGTGGACTTGAAGGCAGCATCAACAGTCTGGCAGTGCTCACAGGAACGATTCCCGGGCAGTTGCACGATCGGCTGGGCACTCTTGTAGCTGTGCCTGTGCCACCCTTTGAAATTGTTAATGATATCCCTGCCGACACCCTGCGTCAACGTCCGGATGTGCGCAAGGCCGAGCGGTCCCTGGCTGCCCAGACCGCTCGAGTCGGGGAAGCCGAGGCCGATTTATATCCAAATTTCTCCCTGTCCGGGTCCATTGGCCTTTCCGCCTTGGCTTCATCCGGTTTTTTGATTTCTGACAGTAAAACCTGGAGCTTGGTGCCGGGATTGACTCTCCCCATATTCAACGCTGGCTCCATTAGAGCTAATATCAAGGTTCAAGAAGCCAAGCAGGAACAGTTGCTTGCACAATATGAAAACACGGTTCTTTCGGCGATTGAGGAAATTCGGAATGCTTTAACAGATTTTTACCAGGAACAGCAGCGATTGAAGTCCCTTGAGGCGGCAGTCGCCGCGGCTAAAAACGCCGTTAAAATAGCTCAGGACAAGTACCGGAATGGACTTGTGAATTTTGATAGTGTGCTTGATGCCCAAAGATCCCTTTACTCTTTTGAAAATGACATGGCCACTTCAAAGGGAACTGCGACTAAAAATTTCATTGCTCTTTACAAAGCTCTGGGAGGTGGATGGTCTTGGGAGAAAAGGGGATAAATCTATTTTGGCTGTGGACAACCTGCTGGATGGGAAAATATGTCTCCATGGACAGGCTATACTGTGTTATAGTACCTTAAACGCAAAACGGGAGCCGGGGTGGGCAGCCGGGGGAGAAAGCCCGGCGGACAAACCGGATATAGCTGCAGAACTCTGGAACTTGAATAGATACATCTTGTTAAAGTTTTTGACCTTGGAAATGGATTTTTTATGAACGATCGAAACTACATTATATCAATTGAACGAGCATTTAAAATACTCGAAGCCTTTTGTGTCCCTAACACAGAGCTTACTCTAACCGAAATATCCAACACCTGCAATCTGAATAAAACGGCAACTAATAGGTTTTTAAATACATTGACCAAATTAGGGTATTTGATTCGTGATGAAAATAAAAGATATTCTTTATCTCCAAAAATTATGGGCTTGGGGTATGGCTATCTGAACGCATCCAGCCTACGATCAGTAAGTAAACAATTAATTGATGAGCTGTCAGCGGAGATTGGAAAAACCGTTAACCTTGGTATCCTATACGATATTAACATTATATATTTGTACCGCAAAGAGGTGGCGAGTTACTTGAAACATGAGTTGTATGATGGGTCTTTTTTGCCGGCATATTGTACATCTTTAGGAAAAATACTATTGGCTGGCCTGAGTGACGATGAATTAAATGAACGTATTGCTAAAATGGATTTCAAACCTATAACAACCCGGACTATCACTGATAAGAATGAACTTTATAAAGATATCTTTGCAGCTCGGGAAAAAGGCTTTTGTGTTGCAGATCGAGAACTTTCAATGGATTTGTTTGCCGTCGCAGTACCTATAATTGATGCAAGAGGTAAGGTTGTGGCCGGTATTAATGTCACAATGTCGGCAAATGAGAATCCCAAGAAAGAATTTCGGAAAATTTTAGAAAAATTAATTATCAAGGGAGGGATAATATCCAGTATGCTTGGGTATTTAGGGGATTATCCTAATTTTTGACAAAATCGCTTAAAGTCAGTGGCCTCCGGCACGCCCGGAGGCTTGTATTGTGCACGAATTAAAAAAATACCGGAACGAATGTGTGGTACTCGGCTCATTCCGTTCCAGGTGCCTCTATCTATTACGCTTTCTCACATGTGCACCAGAATTTTTCCATTCTTTTGCTCAGTGTTTTTGCATACTCATCCCAGTCTGTAATAACATTAGTGGCAAGCCCTTCAGCAATTGCAGCTTTGGCCACAGCAACAGATTCCCACTCAATGACTCTGGGATCAAAGGGCTTGGGGACGATATAATTCCTTCCAAAGCTGAGTTCATTACCATTATATGCATCTTTCACGATTTGAGGCACCGGTTCTTTTGCGAGCGCTGCCAATGCCTTTGCCGCAGCAATCTTCATCCCTTCTGAGATCCTTTTTGCTCCAACATCAAGAGCACCTCTGAAAATGAACGGGAAGCCAAGCACATTATTTATCTGATTCGGATAGTCTGACCTGCCGGTTGCCATAATGATGTCATCCCGAGTTGCAATTGCAAGATCATAGGTTATTTCAGGATCAGGATTGGCCATTGCAAACACTATTGGATCTTTGGCCATTGAGAGAAGCATCTCAGGCGTTACAACATCTTTCTGTGACACACCCATAAAAACATCAGCACCTTTCATTGCATCTGCAAGGGTTCTTTTGTCTGTATCAAGCGCAAAGGGTTCCTTGTATTTGTTCATCCCTTTTGAGCGTCCTTTATGGATAACCCCTGCAGAGTCACACATGATAAGATTCTCAGGTTTTACACCCATGTTAATAAAGAATTTGGCACATGAGATACCAGCCGCACCCGCACCATTGAAGACTACCTTAATCTCTTCAATTTTTTTACCGGTAATTTCAAGCGCATTGAGAAGCCCTGCTGCGCTGATTATGGCAGTTCCGTGCTGGTCATCATGGAACACCGGGATATTGCAGCTTTCAATCAGTGCCTTTTCAATCTCAAAACACTCCGGTGCCTTGATATCCTCAAGATTAATGCCTCCAAAGGTGGGCTCCATTGTTTTGACAATATCAATGATCTTTTTAGCGTCTTCAGTGTCAAGTTCAATGTCAAAAACATCAATATCTGCGAAGCGTTTGAATAAGACACCTTTCCCTTCCATCACCGGTTTGCTGGCAAGGGCACCAAGATTGCCAAGACCCAGAATTGCCGTGCCGTTGGATACGACGGCAACCAGGTTTTGACGGCTTGTGTAGAGTTTTGCACACTCGGGGTTGGCTGAAATCTCTTCTACCAGCAGAGCAACGCCAGGGGTATATGCCATTGAGAGATGTTTTGCGGTTTGGCATGGCTTGGTTGGCATTACCTGAATTTTACCGCAGATGGGACTATCGTGATAATTGAATACGTCTTTTTTAAAATTTTCCACTGTTTATTGCCTTTCACTGTTGTTAAATATCGGGGAACGCTTCTCAAAAAAAGCAGCCATCCCCTCATTTTTATCGGCAGAGGTGAAAACTACGGACTGTGCCAGTGCTTCATAAGCCAATCCGGATGATAGTCCTAAATTATCACCTATTACCATTGATCTTTTCGCCATAGCCAGGCTGACGGAGCTTTTTGATGCAATCTTTTCAGCTAAGCGCATCGTTTTTTCCTGCAACTCATTTGAGGGATAGATTCTGTTAATGAGGCCCAGGCGCAATGCGGTATCAGCATCAACATTAGCACCAGTATAAATCATTTCTCGTGCAAATCCCTGTCCAATTAATCTTGGAAGCCGCTGGGTTGCACCAGAACCAGGCATAATCCCAAGATGAATCTCCGGTTGACCAAATTGAGCCGTATCTGCCGATATCCGGATGTCGCAAGCCATCGCAACTTCTAATCCACCTCCCAGACAAAGACCATTGATCATTGCAATGACAGGTATGCCTATTTGTTCAAATCTTGCATATAACTGCTGTCCCAAAGTGTTGGCAAATTTATGAACCTCCAGAGGAGACATTTTTGAAAGCTCTGTTAAATCGGATCCGGATATAAAGGCTTTATCACCTGCCCCGGTAACAATAAGACATCCTATTGAGGAATCATTCTCAATACGGTCAAGAGCATCTGAAATTTCCAATCGAGTTGCTATATTGAGTGCATTACGCTTTTCAGGTCGATTGATAGTTAACATTGCTATACGATCAAACTGCTCATATTTGATTACTTGATAATCCATCATAGTCTCCGTTCGATAACCCTTTTTTATTGTGGAACGATTTTCTCCTGTTGGCTCTATCTACTACTCTTAGGCATAGGGCCAAGGATCAATCGTTGAGGATCAACATCATTGCGTAGCGTCAGAATTTCTTCTTTACTCGGTGGCGCGCATTTCACAGCTTTTGTTATATCAATATCAAAGCCTGTTTCCTCAGCAATGGTTTCAGGAGTCGTGAATTCATAAAATTCAGATAAATACATCTGTTTTGTTTTAGCTTCAAATTTGAGCACACCAAGATTTGTCACTACTGCGATGGGCCCCCCTCTTTTAAAGCCAGCCTGGGATCGGGATTCTCCACCAGTTAACCAGCCAGGGCTTGTGAAATAATCAAGCTTTTGAACAAAACGCCTGCGTTCATGCTTCATGAAAACGATGAACCCGGATGTCAGGCTTGCAGCATCACAAGCCCCCCCGGATCCTGGAAACCTTTGGATGATATGGTCATATGTTCCGAGTTGAGTTGAATTAAGGTTGCCGTAACGGTCAATCTGTGCGCTCCCTAAAAATGCGATGGTATTCAGTTTGCGATGACCCAGAAGACTTAACGCATCTGTCAATCCGGAATTAACGGACGTTCCAGCCATGACTCTTGGATCCCCAACGGCCAAAGGAAGTTCTTTAAGTGAAGGATCAATACCTCCTGTTTCAAAAAAGACTACGGATTGTGGCGCATGAATGCGTTTTGCAACAGTTGCGGCGAGCATACTCAGGCCTGTCCCTGCAAAAAGGATATCCCCATCCTTTATCAGACGACCGGCACTCAATGCCATAATTTCATTTGCAGTGTATTTGACCATTTTCCCCTACCTTCTATCCAGACCCGGTGCATATCCCACCAGCGGATCGGCCTTGATTTTTTGTAAATCCGCTGAACCGATTTTTGACAAGTACTCTTCCTGGGTATTTATAGAATATACCCATTCATCTAAATATTTTTGGAACAATTCATCGTCGGATGCCTGTTTGGAAAACATGCTTAAATGAAAAGGATCATAATCATATCGCTTATAGCAAGCTGTTGGATGAGCACCAAATGGCGCCAACACAATGGCATCGACCAGAAAATGCGGTAAGCTGTTTTGGTCTGGGTCTTTGCGGATTTCATCGGTTGGGATAATTTCTTCACACGACACAATCACCCGGCTGGCTGCTTTGGCCTGTTCAATATCTGCGAATGTAAGGCCGTTTATACGTATTGTTCCATCCTCACCTGCATATTGAGCATGAAGTATCGTAACATCAGGTGTCAATGGAGGCAGCACAACTACATTTCCAGCGGTTGTGGAAAGGGGATTTTTAATCACCTTAAGTTTCTGGCTTGGCACCTTCCCCTGTCCACGACTTTCCGGTGGAAATCCTGATAGTTTTACCACATCCGATTCAAGTCCCGACTCGGTAGCGATAAATGGCAGTCCCATTGCACCAGCCATGAATCTCAGGCTCATTTGGTAATTGGTATAATCCTCTATTTCAATCGTTTTTTCCTTGGCTGCCTTCTTAAAACGTTTTCCGGTTGGAGCGAAACGTGCAAGTCCGCCGTAGGCTAATTCGAGACGACGAACACAACCGGCACCGATAAGAAGTTCCATTGCTTGACCGTGGGAGTGCACAACAAGATAGAGCTCTCTTTTCTTTTGACGGATAATCTCTCTAACGATTGTCATTGGATTACGATTAATTGTAAATCCACCTAACGCAATTTGATCGCCGTCTTTGATATATCGTTTAACCGCTTCTTCAGATGTCATAAATTTATCTATCATCAACACCATGCTCCTGTATTTTAATCAACTTAACGACATTGTGCCTTTTCTCATCAGAGTGTTGGCTATTATCTGTTTTTGAGTAACTTCGGTTCCTTCAAATAAGTCATTGAATTTTGCATCCCGAAAAAAACGTTCAACTTCATACTCTTCAATATAGCCGTAACCACCAAACAACTGGATTGCCTCATCACAAACTTTTACCGCAGTTTTTGCCGCAAAATGTTTTGCCATGGCACATAATTTTATGTCGCCTTGTCTCTTCTTAAAGCTGAAAGCCGCATTGTATGTCATCAATCTGGCTGCGGTGATTTGGGTAGCCATGTCAGCAATTTTCTGCTGCGTTACCTGAAAATCAATAAGTTTTTGTGAAAATTGTTCTCTTTGCTTGACATGGGAAAAAGAGCGATCAAATGCACCCTGGGCAATGCCTACAGATTGAGCGGCTGATAAAACCATTGTCTCATCCATACAGGACAGCATCTGAGCATGACCTTCATCTTTTTTGCCAATCAAGTTTTTCTGGGGGACCTTGACCTTATTGAAATTAACCGTTCCAATAAACATCAGACGTCCACCCATTCGTTTGCCCACGTCTTCCACTTCAACACCCTCGCGATCAGCTTCTACGAGAATAGTGCTGAGGCCTTTACCGGGGGTATTGTCAACGCTGTCGGTACGGCATAATACAATATAGTAACCGGCAAACGGGCCAGCATTGATAACATGGCTTTTTGTACCGCTGATTATCCAATTGTCCCCCTCTTTTTCCGCGGTGGTGTTCAAGACGTTCAGACCATGACCTATTCCGGGTTCTGTATATGCTTTACAGGAAAGTTTTGCCCCTTCGGCAATTTGGGGCAGCCAGGCTTGTTTTTGCTCCTTACTCCCATACCGAAGTATCATTTCAGCACCGGAAGCGGCTCTGGACAGGCATCCCCCTACTGAAGAATCTCCATGACAAAGTTCCTCCGCAACCAATACTTTTTCAAAAATTCCCAGGTCTTGTCCTTCGTATGCTTCCGGAAAATCCATACCGATAAAACCCAACTCGGCAGATGCCTGCCAAAGAGAATCAGGAAACTTCCGGGTTTCGCTCAGCTCCTGGATAACCTCTTTTTTGAATTCTCCCTTGACAAAATCTTTAACGGCTTTTTGTATCTGTTTTTGTGATCTGTCCATTTTGAAGTCCACATCAATTCTCCCGATATCATTGCATTGATTTTTGCAAATTCAATGATTCCTATTTAAGAAACAAACTGTACTCATTATTAAATTTGGGATCTATTTTGTTGAACAATGGCCTAACATCCTTCAACAATTGCCGCAATGCCAAGTCCACCTCCACCGCATATACACTCCAAACCGAATTTTGCCCCTCTTCTCTTCATTTCGTGAACCATGGTGACGAACACACGTGTTCCGGTACATGCTATGGGATGCCCAAGCGAGATCCCGGAACCGTTTACATTGACGTTGTCATACTTATCAACTCCCATTTGTTTCAAATCAGCCAGTACTTGAGCCGCAAACGCCTCCTGGATTTCGATGAGCTCCATCTGATCAAGACTCAATCCTGCTTTATCAAGAGCCTTATTGACAGCTTTGGGAACGGTTGCATATGCTTTTCTGGGATCATCTCCGGCAACGGCAAAAGACTTTATTCGTGCAATCGGTTTCAGGCCCAGTTCATCCGCCTTTTGAGCAGACATCAACACAACGGCAGCCGCACCATCATTTTCCGAAGAGGAGTTGCCGGCCGTGCATACACCGCCGAGAACAGGTCTTAAACTTGCCAATTTTTCCATAGTTGTATCAGTACGGGGACCTTCATCACGATCAAAAATAACGGGATCTCCTTTTCGTTGGGGGATACTAACAGGAACCATTTCCTGTTCAAACTTACCGGCCTCCTGGGCCTTAAGTGCCTTCTGATGACTCTCAAACGCCCACCGGTCACACGCTTCGCGGGTAATCTTCTCTTCTTTGGCTGCCGTTTCCGCCCATGACATCATGGACGGCAATACGCCATATCGGGATTCAGGTTGCGACATCACCCGGGCGCGTTGAATCCGGTCATAAAAAGGAATGCCCCACATTGAAAGATCTCCATGTCCCTTGGGTCTTCCTTTGGTGCCGCCGATTCCCCCCTTAATTTCTCCGGAAATATAAAATTCTGCACTGCTCATACTTTCAACTCCTCCGGAGACAATGATATCCGCCTGACCGGATTGTATCTTCATTGCACCAAAGGCAATTACATCCAGTCCGGTGCAGCATCGTCTATCAAGAGTTATTCCCGGTATTGATTCATCCCACCCTGCAGTGAGTAGCGCCATCCTTGCGATGTTTACATATTCTCCATTCTGGTATGACTGGCCCATGATAACTTCATCGACCTTATCTGCAGCAATCTCAGCTTGTCCTATTGCCGCGTTCAAAACCAAAGCTGCAAGATCATAAGCCCGAATATCCTTCAAAGTACCCATATATCTTCCGACCGGAGTTCTGACCCCACTTATAACCACTACATCTCTCATTGTTATTTCTCCATCTTTTCGCCATTTTCATTATAACGATACCACCCTTTGCCGGTTTTCCGGCCAAGTTCGCCCCCTTTGACTTTCCTTCGGAGTAACTGGGGGGGATAGTAACGCATATCTTTGCTCTCCTCGTAAATGGCGCTAAGCCCACCAAAAGAGACATCAAGCCCCACCATATCACCTGTTTCAAAAGGCCCCATACGGCGTCCAAGCGCCAAACGAACACCGGCATCAATATCAGATACCGTCCCGATACCGCTTTCAAGAAGGCGGATTGCTTCTACATAGGCTATGAGGTGGATGCGGTTAATCAGGAATCCGGGCACGTCACTTTCAACGCGGATCGCTCTTTTTTTTAATCTTTTGACAAATCCTGTCCCGACATTCATTGCCGCCTCTGACGTGGCAATGCCTTTAATAACTTCCACAGCCGGCATCATGGGAACAGGGCTAAAGAAATGCAGTCCAATTACAGATTCCGGTCGCCTGGTCGCAGCACCCAATTCGGTGATGGGAATTGCGGAGGTGTTACTGGCCATAACCGCTTCCGGTTTACAGACCGCATCCAGTTCTTTGAAAATCTCCTGCTTGGCCTCAAGTTTTTCAAATACGGCTTCAATGATGAGATCCGCATCTGCTGCCAGCGATAGATCTGTTGAGACCGTGATACGGTCCATTATGGCTTCCGTCTTCTCTTCAAGTTTGCCTTTTTCCACGAATTTCTTCACGGACCATTCCATTGAGGCAAGGGCTTTGGAAAGTGCGGCTTCATTAACGTCGTTTAAAGTAACTGACAGGCCGGATTGTGCACACACTTGTGCGATGCCGCTACCCATCAACCCTGATCCAACGATAAAGGCTTTGTTGATTGTCATTGTCTGTCTCCTGTTTTATAAGAAAGAGTAGTCACTCCTAATATTTTTTCATGCTTCGTTGTGGGCAGAACGAGATCAGAATAAGGTCTGCCTGTGGCAGTTATTTCAACAACTCTCTTGATATAATAATTTTCTGAATCTCACTGGTTCCTTCATAAATGCGATAAAGTCGCACATCACGCAAAAACATCTCTATCAAATTGCTGGTAAGCGCACCGTCTTCTTCATAAATATCCGATGCCTTATCTGCTATGCGACTTGCCATTTCGGTGCAGAAAACTTTAACCATGGAGGCCTCTTTGGTAACGTTCTTACCCTGATCTTTGAGCTGTGCCGTATGGTATAGCATCTGTTGGGCTGCAAAAATCTGGGTATTCATCTCAGCCAGGGCAAACATCTCCGACTGCAGCTGCTTTTTCGGTATTCCCGAAGACAGTTTTTGTTTGACACGGTCAGTGCTCAGCTCCAGAACTTTTTTAGCAGCACCCAAGGCACATGCACCCATGGAAAGCCTGCCTTTATCAAGGACCCTCATTGCGGTTTTAAATCCTTGACCCACATTATCCACCCCCCCGATGACACTCTCCTTTGGTATCCTGCAATCTTTAAATATTAACTCGTGAGTGTGAGAGCCTTTGAGACCCATTTTTAAATCCGCTGTTCCAATTGAAAATCCAGGCGCTCCACGTTCGATTACAAACGCCGTCACGCCGCCCTTTGCCCGTTTCTTTTCATCAGTCAAGGCAATGGTTGTAAACACATGGGCGGTATCTGCATTGGTGATAAATTGCTTGGAACCATTCAGGACCCAGTGGTCGCCGTCTATAACAGCGGTTGTGCTTATGTTGGCAGCATCAGAACCGGCATTAGGTTCAGTCAATGCAAAGGCTGCCGTCCACTCTCCCGATGCAATTCGGGAAAGGTATTTTTCCTTTTGCTCCTCGGTTCCGTCATATAATATTCCCATGGAACCGATGCCGTTGCTGGTTCCGATACGGGAACGGTAACATGCATTGGTCTTTGTAATTTCTTCATAAATGAGTATTTCTTCAACCGTGGACAGGCCAAGGCCACCATATCTCTTTGGAATTGAGAGACCAAAAAGACCAAGTCTTTTCATATTCCGGACGATATACTCCGGGATACAAGCTTCTTTTTCAACTTCTGTCGATATTGGTAGAAGTTCAACTTTGACAAAATCGGCAATCCTGGAACGTAATTCTTGAAACTCCGATGATAAGCAATTTTCCATCATGACCTCATAAATTTTTTTATTTTTTTTATAAGAAAGAGTAGATAAGTCTACACTCTTTCATGCTTTGTTGTGAGCAGATCCAGGAACCCCAATCCCGGTCCGCCCGTGGCGGTTATTCTGTTTTCAGTGCCTCGTGATAGGGGAACATTTTCACTGCTGATATGGCGATACAGCCAAGTACTATTCCAATAGCCGAGGCTTTCCATTCAGGATAAAGCAACATGACACCCGCGAAAAAGAATAGAATCCTATGTGCAATGGCGATGCGGCCAACCCCATAAAACCACCCTTCAAACGCCGCAGAAAGGAAATAGCACCCGACCAATGCTTCTGTTAATACAATTGCTATTCCTGAAGCAGTTCCGTGAAGAATCAGTGCAGGGTTAACAACAAAGAGAAATGGCAAGATAAAAAGTGCGGCTCCAAGCTGACAGGATTTGAAAGCTGTTTTCATAGGCTTACTGCCGGAAATTGCAGCTGCAGATATGGATCCCAGTGCCACTGGCGGTGTTATGTAAGACAGGTTGCCGCAAAAAAGCACAAAGAGATGAGAAGCCATTGGATCAAGTCCTGCATTCACAAGGGCCGGGACCAGAACAACAGCTAAGAAAACATAGACAGCAGTAACCGTCATGCCAATGCCAAGTACAAAACTTGTCAATGCCCCTAACGCCAGCAGCAGGAAAATGTTATTACCTGCAAGCAAAAGCAGTTCTCTTGAGAATGAATTTGCGACGCCAGTGGCCGACAAGGCTCCGATAATCAAACCGATTCCGGCAAGGATGGCTGTTATCTGCCCAAGTACCAGTCCACTTTCATACAAGAATTGACATAGTGTTTTCCATGTCAGGCGAGTCTCTTTTCGAGTACATGCACACAAGAATAAAAACAGTATTGTATAAAAAGGAGCGATTGATGTGATTCTAAAAAAGAGTAGTAGAATAATCATCAGGATGATCGCTCCTATATAAAACCAACCGGTTTTCAAGGTATGCGATAATTGGGGTATCTGAGAAGCGTCAAAACCATCTATCTTTTTTTTGGCAGCATGGAGGTCCACCTGAAGATAGAGCATATAAAAATATAAAAAAGACGGGATAACCGCAGCCAGCATGACCTGAGAGTAAGGCACATTCATAAACGAAGCAATCAGAAAGCCAGCCGCACCCATTATGGGAGGTGTTATCGTGCCACCGGAAGATGCACATGCTTCTATGGCTGCAGCATATGTCGGACGATATCCGGTCCTCTTCATTGTGGGAATGGTTAAGGTTCCGGTAGTGACTATATTAGACACAACACTACCGCTTAAGCTGGCCATAAAACCACTTGAAATAATGGCAACTTTAGCAGCCCCCCCTCTGCTTTTTCCCAGAATTGAGAGTGCAAAATCCATAAAAAATTGTCCGCCGCCGGATGCAACAACTGCCGCACCAAAGATAATATAACCGACCAACTCGTCGCCTATTACACGCAGCGCAATACCTATTATGCTTTCAACCCCAATGGCGTGATAGCTTGCTGTCTGGGTTAAAGTAAAAGGGGTCCCCCACAGTATCCCCTTGAGGTACTGTCCAAATAGAGGGTAGAAAGAGAAAATGGAGCATATTATGAAAAGTGCCGTTCCTGAGGTACGTCTTACGCCTTCCAAAGCCAATGCCCAGAGTACAAAACTCAAGATAAGCGGTAATATGGGTGTTGAATATTCCCAACCTGACGTTAAAATGGTTTCTGCGTTCAACGCGAAATAGACATTCACAGCAATAGTAATGAGGAACAATCCCCAGTCATACCAACGCAGTTTTTTAGAATCAGTTTTTCTGCCGGGAAAGATAAGAAACGAAATTGAAAGAAAAAATGCCAGAACATAATAATAGTACCCTGATGCAATCGGCATGAAACCTGCTACTCTAAGTTGAAAGAGTTGGTTTACGCAAAGTAAGATCCCCAATGCAGACATTATTATGACAACAGCATAGGACAGCCCTTTTATTCGTTTTTCAGGACTATGCTTTGCGCCATGGTGTCCTTGAACGTTATCCACTTTCATAAGAAGATTCTCCCGTATCTCTTTAACTTATGTAATATTTTGGTTGTAGATCGGTTGTGTTATATCATGAAAATACATTTTTATGCTGCGGGGGTGGCCGAAATTGACCGGTGATAACAGCCATGACCGTTTATGGAGACAAATATACAATGTGCCGAATAATCACCAACATGTTTTGTCTACAGAGCCATTTCTGAAAGCAGTTTCATCCAATAATTTTTAAACTCATTGTTGTCCATTTTCTTGACATCCGCAGAGTTCAGAGATTCTTCCCATTCTTTTTTTAATCGTTCCAATCTTGACACGGCTTTGTCGTTCCAGTCCTGATGGGCAGGCTGCCAGAGATTTTTTTCCTTAAGATATTTAATGGCACCTTCGTGAAAAGGGATGTCAATGGGGGGGACCGCAGACCGGGACAGATCCCAATCAACCATGCCGGCAACTGTATCTTTGTATAACGGATAGGCTTGATCTAAAGCTTTCAAGAAATTATAAACAAAAGACGGGTCGGCATCATCTCTTACCGTAACGACTGGATAGCGATAACCAAGTAGCCAGATAGGTTTTTCTTTGTCGATACCCGCTCCGATACCCTCTTTGTATGGAAAAGCAAATGGGACATGTTTCCGTAAACGAGCCCAGCCGTCTTTATCTTCAGGGATTAGTTCAGGATAATAAATACCCTTTTTTGAGCGTTCCAACTCATACAGGACACTGGCAGTCGTAGATCCGACAGCGGCATCAACATTCCCCTGAATCAAAGCTGTCAAAGATGGTGCATAGCCGGGAAATTCTATTTTTTGCACATCTTGCCATGTGAGTTTGGCAAATGCCAGAATGGCTGTCATTTTTACATTTAATGAAGGATTGCCGATAACCCAGGAGACTCTTTTGCCCTTTAAATCGGAAACTTTCTTGATACCGCTGGACTGCGTGGTTATCAATGGAAAAGAGGTTGGACGGCCCGCAATGGCCCTCATGCTTTGAGGTCCCCAGGATTTGACGGCAAAATCATAGCTGCCTTCAGAACCGAAAAACGCCTCATTCGCTAAAAAACCAACGCTTGCTCTTTTTCCCATCAGTGGCATTACCCTGCCAATGGATGTACCGGATGGGATCAAGCGCACATGAATGTCATACTTTTTCAGAAATGCGTTTGCTACGGCAGAAGCTTGAATGTAGCCGGAAGAACCAACATCATAGCAGCTCCATATCATATTTTGGGGCAAATCAATTTCTGATGACATTGCAAAATTTCCACCTAAAAGCGTGAACCCTATTAACGCGCACAAAACTTTGAAAAAATTCATACTCCCCTCTCCTCTTGTCCGTTGAAAATATGTTTAATTAATACCGCACCGCCAAAAGGTGCTCTTCCCTACGTGTTGTTTTTGTAATGGTAGTGCCTTACGCACAATATTGTGACCGAAAACTGTGGGTTGAACTTTTTACGAAATCATTAAATTTGGCTTAAGGGTTATTTTTTAAATACTTAAAATAACGCTGTGCGGAAAAGTATTCCGCTATACGGAATTAAAAAATATTCGATAATATTTGTTCTGTCAACAATTTTCCGAATTTTTTTAAAAATTTATTTTCATCAAGGACATTCGGTCAGGTCCGTTCTACAGATGCATCCGATGCCCCGGTTTGAACATGCATTTTCGGGTCTTAGCGTATAGTATGATTGAGATATGATTGCTGTGCGCAAATTTCATTGTTTATCAGAGCACGAATTTTCACATTGATCCGTGATGAGCATGAGCCGCGAATACTCTTCAAAAAGGCGATTACTATACCATCTAAACCATGATAAATATCATCATGACTTTGGGGCAAATTCTTAATAATAATAAAAACATCTATAAAAAAAAATGACCTTAACATTGAATTCATTAAGGTCTAATTTTTTTTAAAATTAATGCAAATTTATCTTGACATTGTATATTTTATCTAATAAGCTTTTCAAAACTGAAAATAATTTTCTCATAGAGAAATTAATTTAGACTGATTATTGGGTAACCCCTGCATTGTGAAATCAAAAGTTCGATATAACATGGGTGCAGATACGCTCTCTATCAGCCTAAATATTAAAAAGCCTTTAGTATCAGTGTAATTAATATACTTGAAATATAGAAAATGGAGTATGATATGGGAAGCAATGATAGGATAGGCATTGGGGTAGTAGGGTGCGGAAGAATTGGAATATCTCACATTGAAGCGATTAATGAATTATCTGATATCGCATATTTAGCGGCGGTTATTGATGAGAACATAAGCGCGGCAAAGAAAGTGGGTGAAAAGTATAATGCAAAATTTTATGGATCTACAAACGAGGCTTTCAATGATCCATCTGTGCAAGCTGTAATCGTTTGTTTGCCGAACTATTTGCATAAAAATGTAACAAAAAATGCATTGATGCAGGGGAAGCATGTGCTTGTCGAAAAGCCATTTGCATTAAATTTTGAAGAAGCAAAGCAAATGGTAAATGAAGCGCGTAAAAGAGACCTTACTATAATGTGCGCCCAAAGCTTTCGTTTTATTCCTGAGCTGCAAGAGGCTCAAAGAATAATGTTAAATGAGATCGGAAATCCAATCAATATGCTTTACGTTTTTGCTTTGCATTTTGATAGAAAAAAAGCACCTTCATGGTGGCAATACGAAGATAAAACTGGTGGTCCTGTATTGCTGTTTTTGGGACCACACATTATAGATGCTACGCTATGGTTTTTTGAGGGGAAAATTCCTGAGTCAGTTTATGCGCAAGGAGGTTCTTTTAAAAAAAATTTTGAAGGGTTAGATGAAGCGACTATTCTAATTAAGTTTGAAGACGGGACAATGGCAACAAATTACCTTTCAATTAACACTCAACCACCAATGCAAGAGTGTCTCATAACCGGTGAGAAAGGTAGAATATATTTTAAACATTGTGATGATCCATCAGAGGGTAGAGTTGGTGCTTTTTCAGTTGAGCTTTCCATTGGAGATAAGCTTTTGTCAAGTGAAGGAATAGAGAAGGAGAATTTAAAGCTTGAAAACATGAACTTTATAAATTCTATCTTAAAAAAGGAAGAGCCTTTTGTTAAAATAGAAGACACCCTTCTCCAAATGAAAATTATTGAAGCAGCTAAAAAGTCCATCAAAACAAATAAGCTCGTAAAAATTGAATAGTATGGTTTTACGGAAATGCATTCGGTGTAGTGCTTTGCTTTGTCATTATTTGATTTTAGAATTACCGATCTTGAAAGGTATAGTGTGTACCGTTCTTCGGAATATGCAACCCAAATTTTAGCATTATGTAGTTGGGTGTTTTTGTAAATAATTGAGTACAGTTAATTTTAATGATTTAAAATGGAGGGAGTGAAATGGGAGTTAAGACGACGATAGAAATTGCTGAATGGGTATGTAAAACGAAATATAATGATTTTGGTTTCAGTGCGGATGATCTCCAATATGTCAAGGGGCTGGCATTAAGCCATTTTGGAATGAATATCGCGGGATCAACCATGCTCTTTGGCAAAAAGGTAATCGAATACACGAAGGAATTCAGTGCAGCTGCTGACGCTGGTGTCGTAAATGGTGGATACCTTTGTTCAATGGAATACGCCGCACTGGCTAACGGTGCGGCCGCGCATACGACTGAACTTGAGGATAACAGCTGGCCTGAAAGTATTTATTCTTGTGGAGCATGGCCGACTTGTTTCGCGCTCGCTGAAAAGCTTAAACTGTCTGGAAAGGATGTGATCGAGGCATTTGTGATTGGGTGGGAAGTCGCTGGCAGACTCGGTATCGTAGCTGCGGATGCAACCAATAAAGGATGGGCTATTTTTTCCACTTTTCTTACCATTGGCTGTGCCGCGATGGCAGCAAAATTGCTCAAGCTCAATGTGGAACAAACCGCATGGGCAATGAGTTTGGCAGCTTCGCAGGCAGCCGGAATCGCGAGGCAGACGGGTACGGGGGCGCATCTAATTGAAGCCGGTTTTAATGGTAGAGATGGTATTTGTTCTGCAAAATTGGCAAAACTTGGTTACACGGGCAGCACCACTATTCTTGAGGGAAGGGGTGGATACATGGACCTTTTGGTCGATAAGCCCGACTTCGACCTATCCATGGGCGACGGTTGGCGTGTCTTGGAGATTGGGATGAAGAAATATCCTTGTTGTTGGCTGGGGCATCTCGGAATTGATACGACTTTTGATTTGATTAACGAGAATAATCTCAAATGGGATGATGTGGTAAGCGTTACACATCATGTGAACAATACATTCCCGCTGTATCTTAAATTTGACGATCCTCAAACGGGTGAAGACGCAAGATTTAGTATTCAACATAACACGGTATGTTGTTTCTTTGACAAAAAAGTTTTCCTTGATTCCTATACTGACAAAAAGGCAAGAGATCCAAAATACGTTGAAGCACGTAAGAAAGTACATGTGGAAGTTCACCCGGAATATCCTGAGGGGCATTTAACTTGGACAGGTCCAGTGAGCGTCAAGCTTAAGAATGGTGAGGTGATTGAGAAGACTCGGAATGGAATTAAAGGACTTGCCGATGATAAACTGACTTCTCAAGAACAAATGCAAAAATACATGGATTGCATAGAATTTTCTGGAATTGTTAGCAATGAAAAAGCTCAGAGACTGTCCCAAAAGATTTGGGAACTTGATAAAATAGAAGATGTCTCAGGGCTTTGCAATGAGCTTACCTATCTTAAAAAATAAAGTTAAAACAAGATGCTGTTAGCAAGGCACCGGCAATTAAATATTATACCCTATAGTAAAACTAAACAGGTCATATGAATAGTTGCCGGTTAATAAATAACCTTGGATTTTTATATTGTCATGACGGCAGGCGCTTACAGGCTTCGCCAAAGTTTCATTAGTGAACTATCTGCTAACTATAAATCAAAAAAGTAAAGGGAGTGTAAAATGAGAAATCAAAAATTGGCATTTATCGGCGTAATAATTGTGTACTGTTTTGTTTCATCAGTTATACTTTCTTCATTGGCAATGGCTTCTGATTCCAATTTTCAAAAGAAAAAATTAAAGTTGGGTGTTTCTGTAAACACTGATTTTAATTTTTATAAAGGTTGTGTTAAATTCTCTGAAGTAGTGAAGGAGCGCACAGGCGGATCTGTAATCGTTGAGGTATTTCCTAATGGTGCGCTTGGTTCAGATAGAGATATGGCAGAATCTGTGCGCAACCGTATCATTGATATGTGGGCGGGCGGTATGGCAACCCTGAGTATGATAAAAGGATGGGAATCATTTGTTGTTGTTCAATTGCCGTATATTTTTAAGCAGGAAACGTCAGAAGCACAAAATGAATTTTTGAATAAACTTTTCGAAATGCCAAGGATGAAGAATATTGCCGAAAAAGCGGCTGAAACCAGCAATATTCGTGCTCTCAGTCTTAATTTTTTTTATGGAATGCGTCATGTAACGACCAAGGATAGACAAATCAAAACACCGGAAGATCTTAAAGGGTTAAAAATACGGACAATGAACTCTCCTATTGGCCGTGCACCGATGGAGATCCTGGGTGCTTCTGTAACCCCTATGGCTTTTCCTGAAGTATATACGGCATTGCAAATGGGAGTGATTGATGGTCAAGAAAATCCACCTGCCACAATTTTAGCGAATAAATTCTATGAAGTTCAAAAATATCTTTCATTAACTGGTCATATGTCTCAATCAGTAGTCCTTTGTATGAACGAAGCTCTTTATCAAAGTGTTTCACCTGAGTTACAAAAAATTTTCGATGAAGCTGCCAAAGAGGCCGCAAAATACCAGACTGAGTTGCAAATCAGGGACAATAAGAGAGCATTGGATGAATTAAAACAAAAAGGAATGATAATTAATACTATAGATAGGTCACTTTTTGTTGAAAAATCAAAAGATGCGTGGAAAGAATTTCAGCCGGATGTAACACAAGAGTTGTATGACTTCATAATAAATAGTCAAGAATAAATATCCAGACAAACTGTATGCGCGATGATCACCTGGGGAGACATCGCGCACTATTTAAAGGCTGTGCTTAAAGGCTCGACGTCTTTTTTAATATAAATATTTTAATTGGATATACAATGAAATCCTTTCGCTTCATAGTTGATAATATAGAAGAACTTAGTTCAGGTGCATCCTTCGCTATAATGACTATAATAACATTCCTCAATGTAATTAGCCGATACTTCTTTGATGTAAGTTTTACTTGGCCAGAGGAACTTTCACGCTATTGTTTTCTGTGGATGACATTTCTTGGTGCTGCCCTTTGTACCAAGCATGGTAGACATATTGTTATTGATTTTTTGATTTTGAAATTTTCAAGAAGAACCAGGAACTTTGTTTTATTTGCTGCGGATATTTCTGTAATCCTTTTAATGCTATGCATTGCCTATTACGGATGGAAATATGCGTCCTACTCTACTACGGCTACGGCAAGTCTTAATATTCCAATGTCGTACATTCTTTATGTAGTCCCTTGTTCAGCGTTGCTAATTATAAAGCGAACTTTGGAAAAGGCTGTAGGTGAACTCAAAATAATTAAGAGAGCGGTGTAAGAGTTATGATTTTATTTTTTATATTGATGCTTGTTTTATTTCTTATTGGAATTCCGATAGCATTTTCCATGGCAATTGCATCCGGTATATATTTGACTTTTGTAATTGATGTCCCCCTTCAAAGCCTCGTCCAAAGAATGACCGGTGGAATTGACAGCTTTCCTCTTTTAGCCATCCCGTTTTTTATTTTTGCCGGTAATTTGATGAATACAGGAGGTATTACAAAGCGGTTGGTGGATTTCTCAAAGGTGCTTGTCGGTCATATTACCGGAGGGATGTGCCATGTGGTCGTAGTTGTAAATATGATTATGGCAGGAATGTCTGGATCAGGCGTGGCCGATGCTGCCGGATCTGGTGCCATGCTGATACCAGCAATGAAAAAATGTGGATATTCAAAAGGATTTGCTGCCGCCATTATCGCTGCCGCTGGAACAATCGGTCCAATAATACCGCCGAGCATTCCCTTTGTAATCTATGGTTCTATGGCTAACGTTTCTATTGGGCGGCTTTTGTTAGCTGGTGCTGTTCCAGGCTGTTTAATGGGTTTAATGTTGATGGTTTTTATATATTTTATTTCAAAAAAACGAAATTATCCAAAAGAAAAGCGGGCAACACTTGCTGAACTCTGGAAAGCCTTTATTTATGCACTGCCACCAATGGGAATGCCGGTGATTATCATAGGAGGTATCATTGGCGGCATAATGACACCAACAGAGGCAGCAGCTGCGGGGGCTATGTATGGATTGCTTCTTGGCGTCTTTGTTTATCGTGAATTAAAGATGATCGATTTATGGAACGTTGTCAAAGAAAGCGTAATAGGAACTTCGTCGGTAACTATAATCATTGCTGCCGCATCGTCCATGGCTTGGATACTTGCTTATGAGCAAGCGCCTATAAAGGTGATTGCCCTTTTTCAGGAAGCTCAGCTTGGCCAGGTCGGGACCATTCTAATTATTAATGCGGCAATGCTTGCGATTGGCTGTTTTTTAGAAGGAATAGCAGTTATGATTATGACGATTCCTGTTTTGATTCCTTTGGTAATACAGGCAGGAATTGATCCGGTGCACTTCGGCGTGATGTTAACCATTAATATATTAATTGGATCCATTACGCCACCAGTTGGTACAATAATGTATGTAGTTTCCGCCTTGGGAAGAGTTTCTATCACGGAATTTTCAAAAGAAATTTGGCCTTTTTTGTTGGCCCTCTTTGCCTGTCTATTATTAGTGGGTTTTATACCTGAAATATCTCTTTGGCTGCCAAATCTATTAATGGATTAGAATTTGTTCTAAACAACAGATAGGAAAATAATAGAGAAATTGACATGCATACATATATCCTACAATGTTTCTATGAATAAAAGCGGGATAAATAAAGATAAAAAATATTGATCCCAAATTTTTGTCGATCGCAGAAGAAATAAACAAATTGTTAGATAATATAAAAATTAATAATGATATATGTTGCTGTTTTTAAGTGTGTTTATAATTCTTTTTGAAATGGAGGTTGCATGAAAAATATTAGAATCCAATCGGCTGTCGCGCATGGAGGAAGGCAAATTATAGGGCGACTGCTTCCAGGTAGCGATTTGATGCAAGGCGTAGCAGAATTATGCAGAGGCCACAATATCAGCTGCGGGATTATCGTATCAATCATAGGATCACTTCAAAGAGCAGAGTTTATATATCCATTGCCCGATAGATCTAATTCAATAGGTGTCCGATATAGTGATCCCATGCAAATAGAAGGGCCAATTGAATTGCTGTCTTGCCAAGGAACAATTGGACTTACAGATGAGGGTGAACTGAATATTCATATGCACGCATTAATAAGCGATCCGACTATGAGAGTGTACGGAGGACATCTTGTTGATAATGGCAACCCAGTGCTGGGCACTGGAGAATTTTTAATTCAAGAATGTCATGACGCTAAAATTCTGCGCCAACATGATGAAGAGACGGGGTTTTCGATGTTTAATTTTTATTCTCAGGGTTCCCAATAGAACTATACTTATAAGTTTTCATTGTTTGCTGGAATTATTGTTAACAGTGAAGCTGAATTTCTTACAATATTTATTTTGGGGTTTCTATTCAAAAAAGTGAATTAAAAATGAGGGGGAATATGGAAATTCATGAAAATTCCAGGCAAAGCACAATCTATTCTCTAAAAGGACGGTTCGGCATATTAACAGGTGCAGCAAGCGGTATCGGTCGGGCATGCGCCATACAGTTATCAAAGATGGGAGCGGGACTTTGTTTAATTGATTTAGACAAAAATGGATTGCAAGAAACCCAAGAAATAATAAAAGAATATTCTAAATCAATAATGATTCTTGACATTGATGCAGCTGATGAGGTCGCAATAAATAAGGCTGTAGAGAAGACATTAACTGAATTCAATGTTATTGATTTCCTTGTGAATTGTGCTGGTATTTTAAGAAAAACCCCATTTATAGATATATCTACCGAAGAATGGGATTTGATGATAAAAATCAATCTTCGAGGACCATTTTTGCTGTGTAAGTCTGTTGCCACACATATGGTGTCCAGGGGCTCCGGAGTGATTATCAATGTCGCATCTTTAGCAGGTCGATCATCAAGCCTTACAGGCGGTGCTCATTATACCGTGGTCAAGCATGGCATTGTTGGGCTTTCACGGCACATGGCTCGAGAATTAGGGCCTAAAGGAATTCGCGTTAACACTTTTTGTCCAGGGGCTACGCTGACACCGATGGTTACTAACTCAATGGATCCAGAGGATATTGAGGCTGTAGCAGCAAAAATACCTCGGGGTCAGTGGGCAAAACCTGAGGAGCAAGCAGCAGTAGTCGGATTTATGCTGAGTGATGCTGCGATTAACATTACGGGTGCATGTATAGACAGTAATGGCGGAATCCTGATGGTATGATGAGCCGGCACCATCTGAAGAGTAAAATTATTAATCAGACAGAGTCCGTCCTTGAATATTGAGTTCCGTTGAAGCCACATTTTCATAAAAATGTCTTACACGTTTTAAAAAAGATTTTTTGGTTTTAGCTTCGTAGTAATTCCAATGTATATCTACAATTTCACGAAAAAAAAATGCAAGTTTTTTGCGTTTTTATTTTCGGCAAGTTTTCTGCGCTTTTATTTGAATAGATGAGTAATAATAATTAGTGAGTCATAAGTCCTCATTTTTACATAGCATATCTGGTGTTTTTAGCTTTTTTATTAATAGCATTTGGTAGAGGCAAATCAAGAACTTATGACTGTCGAGAGAATAAGGATTTATGATGAAAAAAAAAATTTGGTCTATATCACCTTCATTCGGCTATTTCATCAAATCGCCATTAGAATATATGGAACAGAAGGGATTCAGTATCAATCTATTGCAAGAGGGAGAGAAGCTAACTACTGAATATATCTCATCCAGACTTCATGAATATGACGCATTGATACCTGGCACGTATCCAATCACTGCCGAATTATTGAATGCTGCTCCTAATTTGAAGATCATTGCGATGGCAGGAGCCGGAACCGATCACATTGATCTTGTAGCAGCTACCGAAAGAGGTATTGTTGTGACGAATGTGCCTGGAACGAATAACAAGGCCGTCGCGGAACTCGCAATGGGATTTATATTTTCACTGGCAAGAGATATCGTTAAAGCAGATAGCGAAGTGAAACGTGGTAAATGGCCTCGCATTATTGGCCATCAGGTTGAAGGTAAGACCTTGGGGATAGTGGGAATGGGGCAAATCGGCAAAGAAACTGCAAAAATGGCCAAGGCCTTGGGGATGAGGGTGCTTGCATTTGATGCTTTTCCGGATATGGAATTTTCTTGTCATTATGACATTGAGTTCTGTGAATTGGGAGAATTGATGGAATCTGCTGACTTTATCTCAGTACATGTGCCTTTGATGAAAGAAACAGAGGGGCTAATAGATGAAAAGAAACTAAGGGTTATGAAACCGACGTCATATCTGGTGAATTTATCAAGAGGAAGAGTTGTGGATGAATCCGCGCTTTATAAGGTACTATCTGAAAAAGTAATTGCAGGTGCCGCACTTGATGTTTTTGCTGAAGAGCCACCAAACAAAAGTCCACTTTTATCACTTCCAAATGTGTTTACCACTCCACATATGGGGGGGTACACTTATGATGCGCTGCAAGAGATTGGAATGGGCTGTGCTCTGAGCATTGTTGACGTACTCAGTGGGAGAAAACCCAAGAACATCGTCAATAAAGATGTGATTGATAAATTGTTTTAGCACTGCAGCGACACTTTGCTTTTTTCACTATAAATCAAGCGTCTAAAGATGGAAAAACACGCTTTAAATAACCTTCAAACAGGTTGGATCATGAAAGTGTCGCTGTAGTGTTAGGAGACTTAGCTGTCTTTGTTTCACCGTTTCTTCAAGACAAAAGGCTTGTTGTTTCTTTGGATTTATAAACGGTAAATCACTATGGTCTGGCTCCCCTAATGAGTTTGGTGAGGGGCTGGTGGTAAAATAGCCCTGTCTTCGATAAAAGTAAAATTTCAGTAGCAATCAAAAAGGGAGGTTTTTATGGAAAACGTTGTGATCGTAGCCGGAGCGCGTACGCCTATTGGACGATATGGTGGATCACTGAAAAATGTACCAGTGCAGGAGTTGGGTGCTACGGTTCTTAATACAGCTATTTCACGAGCTGGTATTGAGTCGGACCAGGTAGAAGAGGTGATTGTGGGGCAAGCATACCAAAATGGGGAATGTGCCAACGCCGGGCGCGTTGCTCTTCTGGAAGCCGGATGGTCAGAAAATGTCCCTGCAATCACTTTGGATCGACGTTGCTGTTCCGGGATAGATGCCTTGCTTTTCGGGGTTATGAAAATACAAACAGGGAATGCAGATATTGTTGTTGCTGGTGGCTTTGAATCCATGAGTCAGTCTGAATTTTATGTACCTGGCGGAATAAGATGGGGGCTTGGAGGAGGCATGGATCCTAAATGGGGCTTCATGCCTAACGGTCATGGGGCTATGTCTATGTGGGGGATTCCTTTTTATGATCGAATTCAACGTGCGAGGGTTATGAGCCAACCCATTTTACGATATGGCGAACTGAACTCAATGATGGCCTGGGCTGAGAATGCTGCCAAAAATGAGGGTATTACTCGAGAAGAAGCCGATGAATGGGCAGTTCGCTCACACGCAAGAGCCATAAAATCACAGAGAGATGGGCGTTTTATAAATGAAATTGTGCCGGTAAAGCTTAAGGGTAAAAAAGGTGAAGAGATAATATTCTCGGAAGATGAAACTCCCAGGGCAGATACGACAGTGAAAAAGCTCGCCAAGCTCAAAACCGTTTATCCCGATGGTGTGTGCACCGCCGGAAATTCATCCAGTGAAAATGATGGTGCGGCTGCCCTTGTTTTAATGTCCGAGAGCAAGGCCAAGGCCTCAGGAAATAAAATTCTGGCACGATTTGTCGCTGGTGCAAATGCCGCATGTAATCCTACACTCACGTATCCGGCTGTGGATTTAGCAGTTAGAAAAGCACTAAAAAAGGCGAGCCTGGATATAAACGACATTGATCTTTTTGAAATACAGGAGGCATTTGCGGTTCAATTATTGGCAGATGCCAAACTTATGAAAATAAAGCCTGAAGATTACGATAAAAAGATTAACGTGAACGGCTCCGGCATCAGCTTGGGGCATCCAATTGGGGCAACCGGAGGCATGAGGCTTATTACCCTATTACATCAGATGAGCTATCAGGAAGCACGCTATGGCCTCATAACAATTTGTGGAGGAGGCGGTCAAGGAGTTGCCGCTATTTTTGAGCGGATTTAAGAGTTAATAGTCAAAAAATCAATCAAGTATATGGGGATAGGCATGACAGTTAAAAAAATTTTGGTGATCGGAGCTGGAACTATGGGCAGCGGGATTGCACAGGTTTGCGCACAATCTGGAATTGACGTGTGTCTGATGGATTCGGCAAAGGAACTACTTCAGAAAGCTCTTGACAACATTAGCTGGTCGGTGGGGAAGTTCACTGAAAAAGGAAAATTGGAAGAGACCCGTGAAACTGTCATGAACAGAATTACGGCAATACATGACCTGCAAAATGCCACAGATGTAGAGTTGGCTATTGAGGCAGTTACTGAGAATATTGAAATCAAAAAAAAGATCTTCGCGGAATTAGATAAAATCTGTCAGCCTGATGCACTTCTTGCAAGCAATACCTCAGCTATTCCAATCACTGAGATCGCATGCGCAACAGGCAGGCCGGAAAATGTACTTGGGCTACATTTCTTCAATCCTGTTCCGTTGATGCAAGTGGTTGAGGTTGTCCGTGGAGCAGTTACGACTCAAGAGACCATGTCTAAAGGCAAAGATTTTGTGAATCAAATTAACAAAGAAGCCATAATGGTTAACAGGGATGTGCCCGGTTTTGTAATCAACAGAATAAATTATCCCGCAAGCATTGAAGCTATGCAACTGGTAGAGCAGGGGGTTGCTTCGGTGGAGGATATTGATAAGGGGCTTAAACTTGGGTCCGGAAGGAAAATGGGCATTTTTGAAATTGGTGATATGGTTGGCTTGGATGTTACATATGGAGGTCTGATGGCCATGTACCATGAAACCGGAGATTCAAAGTGGTTCCCTCCTCTTTTACTTCGACGCAAAGTCAAGGCAGGACATCTTGGGCGAAAAGCCGGAAAAGGATGGTATGAATACAATCCTGACGGCACTCGAAAATAATTTACATACAAGATAGAAGAAACGAGTAGCTAATTATGAGCGAGAATTATTTAAATAATGAGGTAACAGAGGCATTTCGTTTATTGCACTCAAGTGTCAGAAGTTTTGTTATAAACACACTTGAACCTATATCTGCGAAAGTAGAAAAAGAAGAAAAAATACCTGAAGAAATCGTTGATACAATAAGAAAATTAGGTTTGTTTGGTATGCCGGTGCCAAAAGAATATGGTGGGCTTGGTCTTTCCACTCTTGAAGAAATGATCATTTATGAAGAATTGACTCAAACCAATGGTTGTTATCGATCACGGATCGGTACCAGCAATGGGATTGGATCCATGGGAATTGTGTATGATGGAACTGAAGAACAAAAAAAGAAATATTTGCCCAAGATTGCATCTGGAAAATGGTCAACTGCCTTTGCTTTGACTGAACCTAATGCGGGTTCTGATGCAGCAAATATTGGTACTTTTGCGGTTCTCAAAGATGATCACTGGATACTAAATGGAAATAAAATATTCATCACTAATGCAGATGTAGCCCATCTTTTTACAGTTATTGCGGTAACGGATGAAAAAAAGGGCGCTCGCGGGGGAGTCAGCGCATTTATTGTAGAAAAAGGCATGCCTGGCTTTAGCATCGGAGCGCCGGATGTGAAAATGGGGCTAAAGGGCTCGCATACTTATGAACTTGTGTTCAAAGATTGCCGTATACCAGCGGAAAATGTAATTGGTGGAATGAAAAACGTAGGTTACGGCTTTCGTACTGCAATGAAGGTTCTTGATAAGGGACGTTTGTCCATGGGGGCTTGTGCTCTTGGTGCTTCAAAGAAGATTTTGCAGTTATGCTGTGATCATCTTAAAAAAAGATTGAATTCCGGCAAATCCAAGGACAGCTTGCAGGCGGATCAGTTCATATTATCGGATATGGCCATTCAAATATATGCAGCCCAACAGATGCTCTATCATACGGCCAAAATAAGAGATGAGGGACAAAATGTTACTCAGGGAGCATCCATGGTTAAGGTTTTCTGTACCGAAATGGCCAGTAGAATTGCAGATGCCGGTTTAGATATTCTGGAAGAAGAAGGATGCCTTAGTAAAAATCTGATTGAAATATTATTACGTGATGTAAGACTGTACAGAATTTATGAAGGAACCAGTGAAATTCAGCGAATGATTATAGCAAGGCATTTATTGCAATAGAGTGGGCATGTGCATCGTTCTTTTGTTCGTCATTTTGCTTTTCAATATTGTAAGGGACAATTCTATTTTAAAAACCGGAGGAGGCTTGCCGTTATGTTTGAATTAACTAAATCACAGATGCAAATAAAGAAAGCTGTGAAAGATTTCACTAAGGGGGAATTTAAAAAAGAGATTGTTGATGCTCTTATTAAAAACTGTTCCTTCCCGGACAAGATATGGAAAAAAGCGGCAAATTTAGGCTTTATTGGAATTCATTTCCCTGAAAGCTACTCTGGAGAAGGATTGGGTGTTTTTGAGAATACGCTTATAGCAGAAGAGTTATGTCGAGCAGATTCGACAATCGGGTTTTGTTTGACTCGTGCCGGTCACGGGGCTGAATTACTGGTTCATTTTGGAAACGAAGATCAAAAGAGCAACTGGTTGCCAAAAGTAGCTGAAGCAACAGTGCTTTCCAGCGGAGCCTTCTCCGAACCAGGCTCGGGGCATAATGTTGCAGGGACTCAGACGACTGCTCACAAAATCGGTGAGCATTGGGTTGTAAACGGTACAAAAAATTTTGTTATTAATGCTGGAGCGCAGTCTGGGGTTTATATTGTATTATGCCGTACAGACGAATCTTCAGAAGAACAGAATGGGAAATTAAGTCTATTTTTAATAGAATCTGATCGTAAAGGAATAACGGTCAATGATGTCGGTAAACGATTGGGTTGCCGATTATCGTCGATAGCTGAGGTGTGCTTTGATGACGTTCGAATACCCAAAAGTAGTTTGATTGGCATGGAAAATAAAGGATTAAAACTGGTAACTGCCTATTTTACTGAGAGTCGGATTCTTTCGGCCGCACAATCGTTGGGAATAGCGCAAGGTGCTTTTGAACGAGCGTTTTCTTATGTGAAAGGCCGAGAACAATTTGGGCGCAAAATTGTCGATTTCCAAGTGACGCGACATAAGCTTGCGGAAATGCATACAAAGATCGAAGCGTCACGACTTTTAACATATCAAGCTGCCTTGAGCTTTGACAGTAAGAAAGCAAAGAATGTCAGTAAAATGAGCGCCATGGCGAAGCTTTTTGCTTGCAGGGCTGCCGTTGAAGTATGTGATGAAGCGATTCAACTACTTGGTGGATATGGGTACATTCAAGAATATGAAGTTGAACGATATTTTCGAGATGCCAAAATGGTCGAAATGTTAGAGGGTGTTCGAGGTTTTCAAAAAGAAACCATTATGGATGGATTGTCGTAATGGTTTTTCCCCAATATGCGGAGGTAAGGTAATGAAGAAAATGCTGATAGAGTCTTTTGCCATAGGTGATATGGTTCTTAAGAATAGGATAGTTCAATCCCCCATGGATTTGGATTTTGCTGATGACGAAGGTTATGTGACAGATCGAGGTGTTGATTATTTTGAAGCTCGCAGCAAAGGCGGAACAGGTCTTATCATTGTTGGAATCAGTTATGTTCGCGCAGACGGGAAGTCATTAAAAAATCAGCATGGTATTTGTGATGACAGTTATATCCCGGGGATGCGAAAACTTACTGATGCGGTTCATAGGCATGGCGCAAAAATAGCGATACAACTTCATCATGGCGGAAGACTGTCCAAGTATCGAGAAAAAAAATCACCGTTAGTTGCTCCTTCAGCCATTTCATTCAGCGCTACATCTGGTGCTGAGAGCAATAGAGCTGGCTATGGAGATCTCCCTAAAGAGCTTAGTACAAATGAAATCGAAGAGATTATTATCTGTTATGCCAAAGCTGCCGAAAGAGCCTGTAAAGCGGGTTTCGACGGAGTGGAATTGCATGGAGCCCATGGCTATCTAATTCAACAATTCCTTTCACCTGCTTCCAATATGCGAAGTGATAGATTTGGTGGAAGTGTTGAGAAGCGTGCCAGATTTCTTGTGGAAACAATAAAAGCAATAAAAGAGACTGTAGGCGAAAGTTTTCCCGTCTGGTGCAGAATTGATGGCCAGGAATTTGGGGTAAATGGCGGTATAACTCTGAGCGACGCACAAGTTACAGCACAAATGGCCCAGACTGCAGGCGCAGATGCAATCCATGTTTCATGCTCTGGCCCGACAAATCCCATAAATCTCACGACGTCAACTTTTGTTCCGGCAGTGATAGCCGAATTGGCTGAGGGTGTTAAGCGTGCTGTCAATATTCCGGTTATTGCAGTCGGGAAAATGGATCCGGAAGCTGCTGAAAAGGTTCTCCAAGAAGGAAAAGCTGATCTGATTGCATTTGGAAGACCTCACATTGCAGATCCGGAGTTGGCAGTAAAAGTGATCTCAGGAAATTTAGAGGATGTGAGGCCCTGCATTTACTGCATGAGGTGCAGGGATGATGTGTTCGCCTCGGTGGGTGGCGTTAAATGTTCAGTCAACGCTGCGCTGGGAAGAGAGACAGAATTCGCCATTACCACTACTCTTAATCCCAAAAGGGTTCTAATAATAGGCGGTGGTCCGGCGGGGATGCAAGCTGCAATTGTGGCTGGGTTAAGAGGACATTCGGTGACCCTTTGGGAAAAGGAAGCAAAACTTGGTGGCCAGCTACTGTTTGGATGTGTACCTCCCCATAAAGATCGGATTTCGGTCTTGATAAATTATTTGGAAAGGCAGGTACTAAAGGCTGGAGTAACGGTGAAATTAGGTTTTACTGGGACTGAGGGAAACATACTATCCTTTAAGCCGGATGTTATCATATTTGCAAATGGAGGGAATCCATTCAGTCCTCCGATTCCAAATAAAGGAAATATTCCAGTTTTGCAGGCTTTTGATGTTTTAAACGGGAAGGAGAAGGTAGGAAAGCGTGTCGTTATTGTCGGGGGCGGATTGGTAGGGTGTGAGATGGGCGAATATCTTGCAGAAAAAGGCATAAAAGTTACGATTACAAATATTCTGGATGAAATGGGCCAGGGAGTCGGAGCCGGCCTTCGCGGACCTTTGATTGAAAGACTCAATGAGATGGGCGTTGACATGCTTACCGGCGTTAAATATGAGCATTTCGAAAATGATGGTGTCGTCCTTGTAACAAAAGAAGGCACCCGTCAGACTATTCCAGCGGATACTATTGTTTTTGCCGCCGGATTGAAGGCATGTCAGAAACTTTATGAAACAATAAAGGGGAAGGTACCTGGGATAAGACGTATTGGTGATTGTGTTAAGGCCAGAACGATACGGGACGCCATTGCAGAAGGTTATCGGACAGCTCTGACGCTATAACCAATTTAAGCCACAAGAAAATTTTTTATATTTGTGTTGGGCTGTAATATTTTTAATATCATACAAAAAAATATGAAGATGCAGAGATGAATTACAAAACAATTATTGCAGAAAAAACTAATAATAAAATTGGAATTATAACATTAAACAGGCCGGATGTTCGGAATGCCATAAACCGAGAGATGCGGGACGAGTTGACCCATATCTTAAGGTCATTTGAGCAAGATACCGAGATTAGAGCCATTATATTGAGTGGTGGGACAAAGGTTTTTGCTGCAGGGGCTGACATAGCTGCAATGGTAGACAAATCACCATTAGAGCAATTTTATCGTGAGACAATACTTCCTATAACCTATCAAATAGAGAAAATTTCCAAACCCATTATTGCCGCCATAAACGGATATGCAATAGGAGGCGGATGCGAACTTGCACTTGCCTGTGACATTAGGATTGCTGCAAAAAGTGCTAAGATGGGGCAGACCGAAATCAATATCGGAATTATACCCGGGGGCGGTGGAACTGTTCGACTAACGCGCCTTGTTGGGATAGGCAAGGCAAATGAACTTGTTATGACAGGGAAAATTATTTCAGCCGATGAAGCGTATTCAATAAATTTGGTTAACAAGGTTGTCGATGATGAAGCACTCATGGAAGAGGCGATGAATATGGCCAGTTTAATGACAAGACATAGCCCGATCGCCTTAGGTCTTGCAAAACATAGTCTTCAGCATGCTGCAGATACAGATTTGCGAACAGCAGCGGCAATTGAAAGTGCGTGTTTTTCCATTGCCTTTGCCAGCGAAGATCAGAAAGAAGGAATGAGAGCTTTTTTGGAAAAAAGAAAGCCAGAGTATAAGGGAAAGTAGGCTGGGTGTTTATGTGAAGCGAGATTAATGGGTTTTCTATAGTATAATGTATAATGAGATAGTGGAAAAGCATTTTAAGTGAAGTAAATACGAATAAAAAATATATGGCAAAATGGAGACTCAAAAGGGGATGAATATGGTTACGGATAAAGGATCTACATATGTAGAACAAAAAGTGATAAAGCCGCGATTGTGTGTTAATTGTGGTGCATGCGTTGGTTTATGTGGTTATTACGGAGCATTTAAGGGTCGCGTAGTAAAGCTAGATAATTGTGAGTTAAATGACGGACGATGTTACGCGTATTGTCCTCGAACACCAACTGATAAAGAGAGGATTTTTTCCAAGTTTTTTGATCGAAATGACATTCTTCCGGAAATTGGCCCATACCGAGGCATCTACATGACTCGGGCCGTCGATGACAAAATCAGGGCAAAAAGTCAGCACGGAGGTACGGTAACCGCCCTAATGAAATTAGCATTCGAAGAAGGTTTTATTGATGCTGCAGTCCTCACGCAATCAGATGGGGGGTTGAACCCTGAGGGCAATTTAGCAACAACCCCGGAAGATGTTACCAAATGTTCAGGCAGTAGCTTTCAAATATCACCGACTCTTTCCGTTTTAAATCAAGCGCTGAAAGATAAGAAATATAAAAAGATCGGTGTGGTTGGGACTCCTTGTAAGAACCTTGCTGTGTATAAAATGAAGCTTAATCTTATTGAGACTAACGATGAGAATGCAAATAAAATAGGGTTGGTTATCGGACTTTTTTGTGGCTGGGGCCTTGACTGGCGGGGAGAGGAAAAAACAGTAAGTGATCGGGTAGCTATAGATGATGTGGAACATATTGATATCCCTCCTAGTAAATATAAAATGATGCAAATAAAGACAAAGACAAAGAAAAAGGATATAGAAATTCCTTTGGAAGAAATTTATCCAATTATAAACGAAAGTTGTGCTTATTGTGATGATTTTACAGCAGAGTTTAGCGATTTGTCTGTGGGCGGAGCTCGTACTAATAAGGGCTGGGAATATGACCGCGGATGGAACCAGATAATCGTTCGGACGAAAGAAGGTGAGGAGCTGTTGAAAATCGCTAAAGAACGAAAGGTTTTGGAATTTAAAGATGTTGAAGCTCAGAATTTATCTAAGTTAAAAAAGGCACATTTAAACAAAAGGAAGAATGCTGTCCGCAATATAGATAGAAAAAAATAGTCATAGTAACGGATACATTTGAAAGCTTAAAGCAAAGTGAATTATATCTGCTTCAAAGTGAAGAGCCTGAAATGAGAATAGTCTTTGAGATTGTTGTTTTATACAGCGATTTAACGCTTAGTAAATATTGGAGGTAAAAGAATGTCAGTGATAACTTTAGACTGCCCTGGTAAAACGGTCCTCATGATGGGAAACGAGGCTATTGCACGTGGGGCCCTCGAAGCAGGAGTCATGGTGGCGGCTGCATACCCGGGTACCCCATCATCTGAAATTATCGGCTCCTTATCGAAGGTGGCTAAAGAGAGAGATATTTATGTTGAGTGGTCGGTCAATGAAAAGGTCGCTTTAGAAGTGGCTGCAGCAGCATCAATGAGTGGCTTACGTTCACTCGCGGCAATGAAACAGAACGGATTGAATGTGGCCTGTGACTATTTGTTCGCTTTGAATCTTACTGGAACAAAAGGCGGGATGGTTCTTGTAGTATGTGACGATCCTGGTGCACATTCAAGTTCAAATGAAGAAGACACCCGAGCTTTTGCTCGAATGGCCGATATTCCTTTATTGGAACCAAGCTCCTTTCAAGAGACAAAAGAGATGGTCCAATATGCCTTTGAATTATCGGAAAAGTTGAAAAGCATAGTGATGTTGCGTGGTGTTACTCGAATTTCCCATGCTCGTGGAAATGTGACCCTGGGGGAGTTGTCAAAAAGAGAAACCAAAGCAAGTTTTGACACATCCATGCCTTTTACGTATGCACCTCCACAGAAAAAGCATGCCCAACTTCATGAAAAGATGAAAGTTGTGCAGGGAATGTTTGAATCGTCGGATTTTAATGGTTATCAGGGTCCGGAAAAACCAGAAATCATGATCATTACCTCCGGCACGGGTATCTCCTATTCTAAAGAGGCCGTTGAACTTATGGGGCTGGAATCCCGAGTTGGGATACTGAAAATTGGGACTACATGGCCCCTTCCAGAGAAGCTGATAAGCGATCATTTACAACGTAGCCAAAAAATTATGATCGTCGAAGAAGTAGATCCCTTTTTGGAACTTAATGTGAAAGAAATATGGGTTGATCTGGCTACGACGCAGAGCTTAACCCAAACGACATTCTTCGGAAAGCGTTCCGGCCATATGCCGATTACAGGGGAGATGACCATTGACAAGGTTATCGAAGGAATAAAAAGTGTACTTGGTTTAACATATGGATATAGAAATGAAGATTACGTTGATCGTGGCGAGAAAATTAGAGAGGAGTTGGTATGTGAAAGAGGGCTGGGATTCTGCCCGGGTTGTCCTCATAGAGCATCATATTGGTCTATTAAGAGCGCAATAAAGCTGGATGATCAGGAAGGATTCCTCAACCCAGACATCGGTTGTTACGCTTTGGCCAGAACTGCATCAGGGTTCTTTCTCTCTAAAACAGGCGGGGCAATGGGCTCTGGTACGGGATTGGCATCTGGCTTTGGAAAATTGCGACAATTTGGATTTGATCAATCGGTTATTTCAGTCTGTGGCGATTCTACCTTTTTTCATGCGGCTATGCCTGCACTTATAAATGCAAAATATAGCAATTCGAATTTTCTCATGTGTATTTTGGATAATAGTGCCACTGCCATGACAGGATTTCAGCCCCATGCAGGTATTGGTAAAACCGCCATGGGAGATCCATCTGCGGTAGTGGATATAGAGAGTGTTGTCAGGGCAATGGGAATAAATGTCGTTGTTAAAGACCCTTTTAATGTTCAAGATACTACAGACACAATAACGAATTTGTTGCAAAATAAAAATGGTGTAACTGTCCTTATTCTTAAACAAAAGTGCGTTCTTACGAGAGCGAAAGGGGAGAAGGCACCTTTTAGAATGTACATAGATGCTGAAAAATGTGTTGGGCAAAGCTGCGGATGTAATCAACTCTGCACAAGAATTTTTCGTTGCCCGGGGATTTTTTGGAACAACGAATCCGGAAAGGCAGAAATCAATATGGTAACCTGTACGGGATGCGGGGTTTGCGCGGATGTATGCCCGAACTCAGCCATTATAAAAGAGGAGGCATAGTGATGACTCTGATAAAGGATCCCATAAATTTAATCATAGCCGGTGTAGGTGGGCAAGGAAACGTGCTTGCTTCTCAGTTGATTGGTGAAGCACTTGTGGCAAAAGGCTATTTCGTAACTATTGGTGAGACTTATGGTGCGGCTCAGAGGGGAGGGCCGGTTATGAGTCACATTCGAATTTCTGAAAAAGAGCAGCGTGCGGCTTTGATTCCTGAAGGGCAGAGTGATGTCATAATAGCTCTCGAACCTTTGGAAGCCGTTCGGATGATAAGTCTTTACGGAAATCCTGATGTCATTATTGCAGTTAATACTCGCCCTGTACATCCAATAGATGTGGTTGTCGGTAATAGAAAATACCCCGAATTAGATACTATTCGTTCAAAAACCAGAGAACTCTCTCAGAACTCTTATTTTCTTGATGCTACCCAAATAGCACTGGATATGGGAAATTCAATACTCGCAAATGTAGTGATGGTTGGTGGCTTGATAGCTTTGGAAATTCTTCCATTGGAAAAAAAGGATATAGATGCCATTTTGATGGAAAGATTTTCAGGTCAAAAATTAGAGATTAACCTGAAGGCTGTGCAAATAGGGATGGATATCATTAGCTCAAAAAAAAATACCGCTAATGGCAGTGAAATCTGAGAAAATCTTTTCAATTCGTAAAAAAAGGATCCTCACAGATTTGTGTGATTGAGATATGATTCCTGTGTGTGCTTTTCGGTCGTTACGCATCAGCAGTAAATTTTCACACAAATTTGTGATGAGTTCCAGGGAAAAAGAGTGTCCTCCAGAGCGGATAAAGATCTATTCATTAAAGATGATTTTGCAAAAAACAAAAAAATGAGGGGAGCAAATGAGAGCAGGTTGTTATACCGCATTAGTGACACCATTTGCAGAAGATAGGGAGCATATTGATCAGGAAGGACTCGAACAATTGATTGGCTTTCAGGTTGAAAACGCAATTACGGGTCTCGTGGCTGTAGGCACAACCGGAGAGTGTCCCACTCTTAAATGGGAAGAGCATAATGAATGTCTTGATCATCTCGTAAAGTTAGCTAAAGGGCGCACTTTATGTGTTGCTGGAACAGGGAGCAACAATACTTCTGAAGCTATAAAAGCAACTGAAGATGCTTCTAAATTAGGAGTTGATGCCGTTTTATTAGTTGATCCTTATTACAATGCTCCCAGTTCTCTTGAGATTCGTAAGGAATATCTGGCACCTATTGCAGAGGCATTCCCGGAAATTGACATTATCCCGTATATTGTACCCTCAAGAACCGGAACAAAATTGCTTCCTGAAGATTTGGCTATTTTAAGCCAGATGTTTCCAAATATCCGAACTGTAAAAGATGCCACAGGGGATATGGCCAACATGAAACGAATCTGCGAGTTGTGCGGCCCTGATTTCAGTATACTCTCTGGCGATGATGCGATGTTTTATGACATGATGATCGATAGCAGTATCAATGCTTCAGGTGTCATTTCTGTGGTTTCCAATGTGGTACCGAAATTTATGGTGGAATTATTTCAAAAATTGGAATGTGGAGATAATGACGGAGTAAGGAAACTTAAAACAGGTTTAGAGCCCTTGTTGAAGCTTGTAACGGTGACGACCCAAGAGACTACTCCATTTGGAAATGTAATTTGTCGTAGTCGCAATCCATTGCCGATTAAGACATTTATGGCACTATTGGGTATGCCAGTTGGACTTTGTAGAGCGCCTTTGGGTAAGATGACCCGGAAAGGTTTGGATGTTGTTCTGTCCATTGGACGTCAAGTTTATTCAAATAATCCGGAATTTTTTCAGCCTATAGAGGATTATTTTGGAATAAATGTGGAGGAGCGACTTTATGAGCCAATTCATCAAAAAGGATTGTTTTACGAAACAGACCTGTCGTTTTAAGTATAGGATATGAGAGCAGTCTATGCGAATGGTCTGCATTTGTTATATAAGGGGTGGTAATTGTCGGTATCTGTTTCATTCTGTCCATAATACATATATAGCGACATAGTGCCGGCAGGCCGGAAATTTCGTTTTTTTCAGAATAACCGGACAAGATAATTGGTTTGAGTCGGACAAAACAACTGGCTTCTGACACTCACACTATAGCGCTCACGCTAAATCATAAGAAGAATAAGGAGAATAAGTTATGTTTAAATCGATAAATACTATTTTGTTTGCCACCAACCTTGATGAAAATTGCCAATCTGCATTTTACTTCGCCGCTTCCATATCCACTCGTTATCAGGCCACTTTGGTGATGGTTCACGTCCTTGAAGAACTTTCCAACGATATAGATGGACGATTAAAAGCCCTTTTGGGAGAAGATGTGTGGGAGAAAATGAACCGGGATCTTGCCGATGATTCCTATGTGTCATTGGTCGGTAAAAGATCGACAAGTAAGTTTATCAGGCATGCCCTGAATCAATTTTGTGATAATTCAGGTATCAACGACAAGAGTTGCGATTATCATTCAAGAGAAATTGTAGTTGCGGATGGTGTACTGGTGGATGAAATAATTGATCAGGCCGTTAAACATAAAGCAGACTTGATTGTCATGGGGGCTAGTGAAGGACTGATCTCTGGGTTTCATATCGGCAGTACTATTAAATCAGTGATGAAAAGATCCCACATTCCAGTGCTGATCGTACCACCCAATGAATAATTTGAAATCTCAGAAACTTTTAAAAAGTTTCTTCATAGTGAACCGCCAAAGTTCTAAAAGGAGAGATTTTTATGAAGAATCAAAAAATATAGAGAGGTAACATCAATGCGTTCAAATTTTGGTTCCCATCCAACACGGCAAAGAGTAGTCCTTGGCGTTATACTGATGATTACACTTTTGGTTGCATATGTAGATAGAGTAAACATATCAGTGTTGCTGGCAGATGTCGATTTCTTGAACGAAATGGGTATTGCTGGGCAACCTGTTCAGATGGGGGTAATCATGACCGTATTTCTGCTTACGTATGGGTTGAGCAATTTTTTACTTGGTCCTGTATGTGATTACCTGGGACCCCGTAAAGCAATGATGATTGCTGTTTTTTTATGGTCAATTTCTATGCTTGTAGGCGGATTGGTTAGTGCTTTGACCTTAATGCTGGTTTCACGAATAATCCTTGGCCTTGGAGAAGGTCTGCATTATCCGAATCAGGGAATCTTCGTTAAAAGTTGGTTTCCGCCAAGTGAACGTGGTAAGGCCAATGCTGCTTGGCAATCTGGAGTACTGATAGGACCGATATTCGGTATGCCTCTTTTTACCTTGATCGTTACTAACTGGGGCTGGCGAGGGACCTTCTTAATATTGGCTGTTGTAGGGCTCATTCCGCTTTTCTTGCTTTGGCGATTTGTGGCAGATACTCCCCGTCAACATAAGAAAGTAATTCAACCACTATGGACTGAAAGTCCATAGAATGCCATCGAGACTGAAAGTCTCTATTTCAGCTAAAGCTGACTGAAAGGGGCAAACTGAAGTTTGTGCGACATGACTGAAAGTCACTCGATGACAAAATTATCATCTTGATGATTTGGGTGGTTTTTATGATGCTTCAGGTATTCCTGAATCATTGCATCAGTTACTTGACCAGAACTAAATGCTGCATAACCAATTGCCCAAAAGTGTTTACCCCAGTAACGTTTCCCCAATTGGGGAAACTCTTCCTGGATTTTTCGGGACCTTCTCCCTTTCATGAACCGAACCATATCACTGACCGAAAGTTTTGGTGGATATGAGACATAGAGGTGAACATGATCTTTACTGACACGACCTTGGATAATATGGATATCATGAGTATCGCATACTTGACGTATGATATTTCTCAATCGGAACCCTATGTCTTTCACCAGTACATTGTACCGATATTTGGTGACCCAGACCAAATGCACTTTCAAGTCATGGACAGTGTGTGAACCTTTTCGATATGATCTCATATAAAATATTTTACTAAAAGTCTTGGACTAAAGTCCATAGTTTTTACTATCGATTGGGACAATAAAACTGAGCTTGATTATATTGAAGATGCCCTTAAGATTGAGGATGAAGGACGTCCGGAAATTAAATTTACAGGACTGGGCCAACGGATTGGAGGCTTCGGTAAAAATTATCGCTATTGGCTGGTCGTTTTACATTATATGTGTTTTTGCACCATTTGGTGGGGTATGATGACTTGGTTGCCTTCATATCTCAAAATGGCGCGATGCTTTTGTTGGGGTGATATGGGAATGCTATGTGCACTGCCGTACCTTTTCGGACTAATCACTCTATGGAGTTGCAGCCAAATAGCTGACAAAATTGGGCGGCGTGCACCATTTATGGCCATCGGTTTTTTAATTACGGCGGTCACTATTTATGCTGGCACTTATGTCGCCAACAATATGGTAGCTACAATACTCCTTTCAGTGGGTGTAGCTGGAATCGCAATTTCACTTTCAGGAGCACATTCTATAATGCAATCCATTATCCCCAAAGAGGTGGTTGGAACGGCAACGGGCGTGATGAACGGATTATCTAACGCTGCTTCTGCTTTTTCACCATTAGTTATAGGATATATCATTACAGTTTCAGGAAGCTATACGGGAGGGTTGCTGTTTCTATCCGGAGCGGCAGTATTGGGAAGTGTTTGTATGATAATTCTTACACTGCAAAATTACTAAATATGGAATATGGTTCATCCGATTAACGCGTACTTTTTAGTGTGAAGATCGAAAAGCTTGAGTTTAAAGAATTCCTGGTCGCGGTACCCATAAGCTTGACGTTTCATTGTTTTGATTTTGTTGTTGGTCCCTTCCAGCGGCCCAGATGAAATTCGATGATCATAATATGAAAGGATTCCACTTTTATGTGAACCAAGGGTTTTTGTAAATTTCATGAGCATTGGAATTTTGGATGCATTGGCAAGCTCTATCCAATTTTGTATTGTTTTATTTCCAGTCTCTTTATCCTGCTGATTCCAAATTTGTCTCAACTCCTCCTTTAAATAATATGCAGTAGCTAATGGTTGATTGAGCTCAAGGGCCTCTTTTAACCGTTTGCCTTCATCTCTGCCTTTTTGAAGGTTTTCAGGGTTTTTTAGCAATAACCACCTGGTTCCTTTGATTAATTCTTGCTCTTCTGGCTTACCTGCGAGATGATTAAACAGGCTTCGCCTGAAATCTGAGAGCTTTTCATTAAACAATTTCACCACATGAAATCGATCAAAAACTATGTCTGCCCCGGGCAAATTATTTACTACAGCGCTGATGTAAGCAGGAGACATATCAATACCTACCGCCTTGATCTTAGCTCTTGCTCGTTTCAATTTAACCCAAAAGTCTGTTAATGCGTCAGCCCCCTTGCCTTTGCCGACATGAAAAATTCTACCTGAATCTAAATCCATGACAATGGTTATATATTGATGGCCTTTTCCAATGGATATCTCATCAATGGCAATTTTTTTCAGCTTTTTGTAATTAAGTTTTTTATAACGCCTTGATAAATGATTTTTCTGTATCTCTTTTACGGTATCCCAGCTTATTCTCAGATGATTGGCAATATCTTTAATTGTCATCATCGGTGAAAGAGAAAGAACATATTTTTCAAATGCACGGGTATATCTTTTTCCCCTGTTTGCAAAGGAAAGCTTTATTTGTCGGGTAACCTGACAGAAAGGACACCAGACTCGCTGAATATGTGAACGAAGCCAAATTGTTTTGGAACCAATTGGGACGGTTCTTATATCTCGGATAACCCCCCCCTCTTTTGATAACGGACTTTGCATTACATAGCGAGCATCTTAGAGCCTTGGGCTTTGGCGTGATCTCAAATATAATTTCCCCATTTTTATAGCCAGTACTTTTATATTGCTGGTCAGAAACCCCTAACGCGTGATAAACAAAGCTTGTGGACATGCTTCAATTCTCCCCTAATTGTATGGCCAATACAAAAAATATGGAAGATGAGCATGTCCACACCTATATTTCAAGAAAAAATTTAATTTTCAAAGAACTCTAAATTCGCCTTAGGATCAAAAGTACGGGATTTTCGGAAGAACCCCCTGAATTTCATCTGAAAATGGCGTACTTTTTTTGTAAAGCGTGTGCCACACTTTTCTAAAACGCTCTATTTATAAGATTATTAATGGTTTTACAAGAACAAAGAAGGGATGACATGAAGACTCAACGTGGTGGATACCGTGGGAAACCCAAACCAAAGTTACCTCCCCATCTCAAGCGTGTCCACGTGCATGCCCGCATCCAGAAATGGATGCTTGATCAACTCAACTGAAAGCAAGAGGGGAAGTAGGAATCGTATTGGAAGAAATTTTGGAAAAAGCGGGTTTTAAATATCGCGAACCCAGTCGTTATTAATATTACTGTTTCACAGTGTTAAAGTGTCTTTACGGATAAAGGAGAGTCAAAAAATGAATCGGTGTGGTTCATTTCTTTTGACCGTAAATGGCTCACTTTCAAATGACCCTTGACACCTGGTTATAAGCAGAAAGAGAATTCCACCATTTCAGCCCAGCTACATCAATGTGAGAAGAGAAGAGTATACATGACGGGTCATGGTCATGTACTTTTGAATTTCATAGAACTTGTACACCCCCATTACCCACAAGGGATTTTCCTGGCCGTCAATGACCCCCTGTTCAAGCTCCGTTTCTCCAGAAAGCTTATCAATTCTGGATTTTCTCGCGTCCATCTTTGCAATTTCAAGCAGGTTTGGAGCTTTTGACACAGCAGAATCTTCGCCTTTACGCTTTACGCTTTACGTTTTCGTTGATTTCTGATTTTCTGCAGACAGCGATTGCGTTTAACTTTATCAGGATTTTTTGGGCGATATTTCTCATAATAATCAGATTGCTTTGAAGCCATTTCTCCTGGGACAATTTCTGCTCTTTTTCGTATTCTGGGTCGGAAGCCATTTTTTTCTTTTTGCCACAAGGTTTTTCTGGCTCGCTGGCATTCTGGATTTGAACAATAATTTTGTTTACAGTTACGAGGGGTGAAAAATATTTGACAGTTCAATTATGAAGCGAATTAGATGGGGGAATTATGTGATTTTAAAATTGATCATGGGAATTAGAAGAATTAAATGTGGCAGTGCCTGGTGGAAGCCTTGAAAATGGCTGGGAATTAAATCGCTATTCCCAGCTATCAAAGGAGATGTACCATTATGGAACATGCTCCACAATGGTGCATTAGGCTAAAATAATAAACGAAATCAGTAGATTGTTTGATGAGTATTAAGGAGCTTAAAAGTGGAAATGTTCAAATATGGAACAGCCAAAACGATTTTCGACAAGGGTAAAGTGATGGAGGAAATAGTGAATTAATAATATTATGGGCATAATCGATAAAAAGAGCACTCTGAGAAAGAAGGATTAAATGTTAAAATTCAGTTAGATCAAACCTCGTTAAGGATAAAGTTTTAATTTTATTGTAACATCCTGATTTGATTTAATAGGAATTTCCATTTTATTGATTATTAAATCAATGCGTTGGAAAAAGTCGGGTGTGTCCCACATATTGCACAAACTTGCTTCAAGTCAAATGATAGAAAGATGTTGCTGTAATGACTTGGTTCATGATGTAAAAATACAAAGAAGGTGTTTTCTGGCCTATAAATAGCATACAATTCGGTCCAATCTGGGATGTCACCCTTTGATTTCTCAATTTGTGCAGAACTTGGGACAAACCCAAAAAGTCCGCCCGCAGGGCGCTAAGTTCACAAGAATTGAACGCTGTTCATGTTTGAAAAGTGCTCAGTTTTTAAATTTCTATTGAAATCAATGATTTATGTGTATGCTCCATTTCTGCGTTTACGAGCTCTGTAGATAGCTACTTATGTAATCATCCAAATAGCAGCGGATTAAAGCGCCTTATAAGAAAATGAGTGGCAGAATTAATAAAGTTATTATTTCCCGTCACTCGGCATATAGTTTGCAAGTCTATTTGTATATTACTGAACTGAAACCAAAATACAAAAGGTAGTTTTCATATGGCCAGAGAAATTTGGGTTTATGTTGAAGAGAATCAGAAAGAAATCGAATTAGTCTCTTATGAACTATTAGGAGAAGGACAAAAAATAGCCAAAAAGTCAGGCGATCAACTATGTGCAATTTATATTGGATATAAAATCAGCGAAAAAAATTTGAATATGATCATGCGCTATGGAGTAGAAAGAATATACTTGGCTGATTGCCCAGAGGTATCTGGTTATAATACTGAAATATATACTGAGATTATATATAACTTGGCTGTAACTCAGAAACCAAAATTATTTTTAATAGGTGGAAGCCCTAATTCTTATGATTTTGCACCACGGCTAGCAACAAAATTAGGGGTAGGAATGGTCGGCGATTGCACGGATATTAAAGCAAGTACTGAGGGTGAACTACTCATGATTAAACCAGTTTATGGTGAAGAAGTCCAAGTTACTTATGTTTCGAATAATGAACCTGTAATTGCAGTGTTCCGTCCAGATGTGATTGGACTGGATGAACCAGGCGAAGTGCAGCAAATACCAATACAGCATATTAATATAAATATTAACAATTTAAAAGTGCGGGTAAAGGAAATCGCATATTTGCCTGGTGATCCTAGTTCCGTAGACTTGGAAGAAGCTGAAATCATAATTGCAGGTGGACGTGGTATGGCAGAAGGTGAACATTGGGAACTCATTCAACGTCTAGCTGATACTTTGGGAGGTTCTGTTGGGGGTAGCAGAATGGCATTAGACTTCGGATTAATTGAACGTAATCGTTTAGTTGGGCAGACAGGTAAAACTGTTCGCCCTAAATTATATATGGCCATCGGAATTTCTGGTGCAAGTCAACATTTAGGTGGTATGAAAGATTCAGAGAAAGTGATTGCCATAAATATTGACAGGCAAGCTCCTATTATTAAAAGCGCTGATCTAGCTATTGAGGCGGATGCCCACAAACTTTTACCATTATTAATTGAAGAATTAAAAGAATATTAAGGAAAGTAGCTATTATGGACATCAGTAGAGAAATCTTTTGGAATATTCCAGATTGGGCAGTTACTTTTGTATATTTTGGAGGGGCAATCGCAATCTCTTTTCTTTGTGCTGGCTTTTTAAGATACATACTTTGCTGGAAAATATGTGATGGAACAGCAAATTTTGATTTTAAAAATTTTTCAAAAAAATTTTTCGTTAATATTTTAGCGCAAAAAATGACATTGCGCGAGAAAAAACCTGGATTGATCCACTTGGCTATTTTTGCAGGTTTCAGTGGTTTGATTATAGTCACTACAATAGTTGCAATAGATTATGATACTCCAATCAATTTATATAGCGGCTTGAACTATATAGTTATATCATTTTTTGCAGAAGTGTGTGGAATATTCTTAATAATTGGGTCAGGGATAGTATTATATCGTAGATTTGCTATCCCATTTAAAAGAAAAGAAAATAAGCTTGACGATATTGGCATTCCTCTTGCTTTAATTTTAATTGTTTTATCAGGATTTATTGTTGAGGGAATGCGAATTGCCTCAGTTGGTGAAGAATACGAAGGATGGTCATTTGTCGGATTTTTAATTTCTATAATGATAAGGATATCAAATATTAATGAATTTCAAATCAATTCATTGCACTTTATGGTTTGGATGTTTCATTTGATCATATCTTTACTATTTATTGCTGTAATACCATTTAGCAAATTGCGACACATTTTAGCATCGCCACTAAATATACTAATTACGAAGTCAAAAGAAAATGGATTGCCTATATTCCCATTGATACATAATATTGAAAATAAGGAAAACATAGGAGTCGCTGCGCCAAGTGATTTATCATGGACTGACGTCTTAGAAGGTATTTCATGTACTGCTTGTTCCCGTTGTAATGATTATTGTCCTGCATACCAATCAGGTCAAAATCTATCTCCTAAAAAAATTATACAAAACATTAAGGATGATTTTGATAGAGAGAAAAGTTCATTGATTAACAAAGATATAAAATGTGGAAGTATCGATGGTCCAAATATGCAGGATATATGGGCGTGTACTACTTGCGGCGGTTGTGTGGAAATGTGTCCAGTCGCGAACAATCCGCTTGGTAAAATTAATCAAATACGAACTGGTTTGACTAGTAAAGGCAATATTCCTACTACAGCAACTCAAACTCTTGAGAGCATTCAATACCTTGGCAATCCTTGGGAGTTGAATCCTCGCAACCGTGAAGATTGGGTTGAGAGTCTAAAACTACCTGAGATTAAAACATCGGAACTGGAAATTATCTATTGGTCAGGGTGTTCTGTTTTATACAATAATAGGTTCAAGGAAATAAGTTTAGCTTTTTTAAATATTCTGAAACATGCGAAAATAAAGTTTAAAGTTATAGATAAAGGAATATCATGTTGTGGTGAACCAGCAAGACGTTTGGGAGAAGAAGCGTTGTTTCAGAAACTAGCGCAGGATAATATCCTCAACTTGGATAAATATATTGCCAAGACAATTGTTACACACTGTCCACATTGCTATCACGTATTGAAGAATGAATACCCGAAATTAGGAGGGAATTACAATGTTATGCATCATTCAGAATTTTTGTATCAATTACTAATTGACAGAAAAATTAGTCTCTCGAATCAGTGGGAACAGGATGTTATTTATCACGATCCTTGTTATTTAGGACGTCACGGTAAAATATATGAAAAACCGAGATTAATTCTAAATGAAGTCCCAAAGCTAAATCTAATTGAATTTGAAAAGAATAAAGATAAGGCTTTTTGTTGCGGTGGAGGAGGAGGACAAATATGGCTGGAACAGGAAACAGGCGAACGCCCAAATTATATCCGCTTTAATGAGGCAGAAAAAATGAAGCCTCAAGTTATCGCAACAGCATGCCCTTATTGCAACATGATGCTGGAGAATGCATGTAGTTACAGAGGATTAACAGAAAAAGTTAAAATTCAAGATATTTGTGAATTATTAGAAGTCAATTGAGAGGCGGATGTTTATGAAAATCTATGTTTGTGTGACACAAGCTGTCGAAACAAGGATTGATTTAGATATCAATAACAATAGAATCTTGCAAGTAGGTGGAGAAATATTTCATCCGATAGATCGCAGTGATAGAAGTGCTCTTGATGAAGCACTTCAAATCAAAAATGAGCATAAAAATGCAGAAGTTATAGTTATAAGCCTGAGCTCTAACGATACAAATATTCAATTAAGTACAAGTCTCAAACTTGGTGCAGATAAAGCTGTTCTTTTAAAATGTAAAAGCAAATTCATGGACAGTCACTCGACAGCTTACATACTTAGTCAATATTTTAAAAGAACGAAAGCAGATTTAATATTATGTGGTGGCAGTACTTCTGACTGGAACGGAGGACAAATCGCCCCTATTCTTGCTCAATTGCTTGATTGGCCCCAGATTACATCTGCTTTAAAAATAAAGATTAATACTAAAGATAATAAAATTATTGCGCATCGTAAGTTAAAACGGGGTGCTAGACAAATTTTAGAATGCAGTATGCCTACAGTAATCGCGGTCGATAAAAATATAATTCAACCAAGATATATTTCTTTTCATAATCAAATACGAAAAACATATGAAACAAAAATTGAAATAGAGGAAATCGAAACAAAGAAAATTGAAAGTAATATTAAGCTTGATGTTGTGGAAATAGGCCGTAGAAAGCCAAGAATAAAAAAGATTGCAGCCCCAAGTAAAAATCTTTCCGTAGCTGAAAAAATGAAGTTTTTGATGAGTGGGGGAATTACGAAACAAAAAAATAATGACATTCATAAGGGTGAAGGAAAAGAAGTTGTACATAAAATCGTGGAGTTTTTGGAAAAAGAAAAAATATTAAAAAATGAAACAGAGGAGGTTTAATAATGTAATTAAGCTTTGCTGAGAAGCGCATGAAGTAAAAAAATGTGAATCGTACAGTAGATCGAAAAAACGGCAATATAGTCTATTCAAAAATATAGTGGGTTCTGGATTCGATTACTGAATGTTTCGCAACTTAAGTTTTATGGAGAATTGGAGAATGCCATAAAGTAAAAGAGTGTACCCCTTTTAGATGATCGCAAATTTAGATGATCGCAAATGATTAGAAATGGAATATATGAATTAATTCTCGACCCCAGCCCCCTTTCCATGATTATAAATGTAGATAAAATGCAAAAAGGTACATTCAAAGTAAAAATAGCCGTAATATTGTTGTCAACTTAAAATTAGAAATGTGGAGGCGTAAAAATGTCAGAAAGAATGACAGGTGCTCAATCAGTCGTAAAAACCTTGGAAGCAGCAGGAATTGAATTGGTTATAGGATATATTGGCCATACAGATCAGGAAATAGCCGATGCAATGTTAGATTCAAAAAATATTCGCTCAATTCTATGCAGGACTGAATTAACCGGAGCATTTATTGTGGATGGTTATAATAGAGCTAAAAAAGGTGCTAAAGCGATCGGTATTTGGCATGGGCCAGGTACTCCGCTGGTAATAGGTGGTCTGGCTGGAGCTATGACTGACTCTGTTCCATATCCCACAATAATAGGGTCTGTCCATTCAGAGCATCGTAATAAAGGTGCGCTTCAAGATACACCAGTTGCAGATCTTTGTGAAAAATTTTCAAAATGGACTTTTAGAATTGATAACGGCCCAAGAATTCCTGAAGCTATACAAAAAGCTTTCAAAATTGCGACAACCGGACGACCAGGGCCAGCTGTTGTTGAAATCCCATTTGATTTTTGTGTGAATAAATATGATTTTGATATTCCCAAAGCAGAAACTTTTTTCGAACCACAAGGAAGAATTGCTGGAGATTGTGAACAAATTGAAAAAGCAGTCGATTTATTGCTAAGTGCAGAAAGGCCCGCCCTTCTTGCTGGTGGTGGAGTTTTGATATCAAAAGCAGAAAAAGAACTCATAACAATTGCTGAGCATTTGCAAATACCAGTAGTTATGTCAGGCATGGGTAAGGGTGCCATATCCCCTAGACATGATCTTTCTGTCGGCGCATCTGGCTTGACTGGATGGCGTTGTGCAAACGAAACATTGGATGAGGCGGATGTTGTTGTTGCTATTGGATTTCGATTTGCAGAGTTTGGTTATGCGCAACAATGGTCGATTAAACCCGAATGGAAATTAGTTCACATTGATATTGATCCTGCCGAAATTGGTCGATCATATGCCGCTGATATTGGAATTGTCGGTGATGCAAAACTTGTTCTGAGCAGAATGGCTGAATACATCAACACAAAAAATGTTCAGGATAAATATGCAAATACCACGTGGTTTAATCGTTTTCATGAATTGAAGGAGGCCTGGCTTTCTGAATATGACGCAATGTGCAATGATGATACAAAACAAGTCAATCCTTATCGTCTGGTAAGGATATTAAGGGAAACATTACCTGAAGATGCCATCGTTACCACGGACTGTGGCAATAACCAATGCTGGGGCGTGCATGTCTTTGATACACTTAAGTCTGGAACATTTCATATGCCTGGTGGTTATGGGCATTTAGGTTGGTCTTATCCTGCTGCGCTAGGTCTTAAGCTTGCCTCACCAGATAAAACAGTTGTCGCAATTACTGGGGACGGAGGTTTCCATTACTCTTTTCAAGAACTGTCAACGGCAGTAAAAGAAAATATTCCCGTGATTGTAATTGTGTTTAACGATGGATGGTTGTTGACTAATAGGCAGATTCAAGATTTCAAATATGAAGGTCGGTATAATTGGACCGAATTACATAACCCTGATTTCGTTAAATTGGCAGACAGTTTTGGTATTGAAGGGGCGCATGTCAATAGTCACGATCAAATTAAGCCCGCTTTGGAAAAGGCTATTGCTTCCAAGAAACCATACCTTTTAGATGTTAAAATTGATTCTTCAGTCTTTTTCCCAGCTACTGGATTTTGGACTCCCCGCTGGGACGTTGAATAAATGCATGACTTTATAGTTTATGCTGACATGGTGTGAAGAATAAATATTGATGCGTGATTCTTAGCTTTTAACATGATATGGAACATAATGTGCATATTGTTTTATGGCTTTCGGATCAATTCATACTGAGTCGATTTTATTATAACAGTGTTTAGTAATTTACTTAACCCATCTTTACGAGTCATAATTTATAACTACCTTAAATATAAGGAAATAATTTTTGAAAAACGTTTTTATGGCACTACATCTGGTTTCCTGAATTTTTGTAATAAAGTGTTTCCTCATGAAAATATTGAATTTTTCATGACTTTACGATACTAAGCAATTACTTATTTTTCAATAGTTTGCGAGGTAAAAATAACAAATGTAGTGCCATAAAGCATTTTACATAAATCGCAAGCTTTTGAAATAACACACAAATAGATTTATAATTCGAAAAGATGGGTTAAGTTCTATAATGCCTTCGCCAATTTTATTTTGGTTTGGATTTTAATACATATGTCTATATCAAAACAACTTATAGTGTTATGTTGATCAAATTTTACATCGGTTTTGAATTTGGCGAAGGTATTGGTTCTATGATGAAGTTATTTGATTCTCTTTTACATCTGGCACTGTTAATAACACTCAAAAACGACATCTTAAGCATTTTTTGAAAATTCAGATTTAGCATTTTCAGGTAGTATGGGAGTCAATACGTTAAAACAGCCCATTCTAATTTTCAGAAAAATTTAATTATAAATACGTAATTTTTGAAGAATGTATAGCCACATATAGGATGTCGTTTTTGAGAATAACAAAAGGAAAGGAGCATATTTTATGTCAAAGTTTAGATATTTGTTTTCCCCAATTACAATTAAGAATGTAACTTTAAAAAATCGCATTGTTTTTTTGCCGCATGTTACCAATTACGGTACTGATGAGAATTATGAATCCGAAAGGCTTGCTTATTACTACGGCGAACGTGCTAAAGGAGGAGCTGGACTAATTGTTCATGAATGTATGGGAGTTCATCCTGTTGGATGCATGGAACTTCACGACGTAGCACCTTATAAAAAAGAGAATGTAAAATTTTTCCAAAGAACCGCAAATATGGTTCATGAAAATGGCAGTAAAATATTTGGACAATTAACATTTTCGGGTGCCACAACTATACTTAAACACCCTCAAGTTTTATGGGGTGCTTCAAAGATTCCTGACCCAGTAACCAAGTGCGGCATGATCCCAAAGGAAATGGAAATTGAAGACATTGAAGAGGTGATTAGGTACTATGCTATTTCAGCAAGAAATGTTGTTGATGGTGGATTTGACGGAGTCGAACTTAAAATGGCTCACGATGGAATTATTAGACAATTTTTATCATTTGTTTATAACCAAAGAACAGATGAATGGGGTGGAAGTTTCGAGAATCGGGTACGACTTGCTGTAAGAGTAGTAGAAGCTGTCCGTGAAGAAATTGGTGATAACATTCCATTGGGAATTCGTTTGTGTCTTGATGAGATGGTACCAGGAGGATTCGATATAGAATATTGCATCAAAGTAGCACAAAGATTGACCCAAGATGAAAAGATTGATTATATCAGCCCCTCGATGTCAAGCTATATTGCTGACAATTTAATGATTCCAACCATGGCAACACCTTCTGGATATGCTATGGGGATGATTGCTATGCTTAAAGAGGCTGTAAATGTGCCTGTATTTGGTTTTGGAAGAATCAATGACCCTGTTATGGCCGAAAAAATACTTGCTGATGGGCAAGCAGATTTAATTGGAATGGCAAGGGCAATGATTGCAGATCCAGAGTGGGCAAACAAGGCTAAAGAGGGTAGAGAAGATGAAATTCGTAGATGCCTTGCTTGTAACCAAGGGTGTATTTTCCGTTGCTTTGAAGCCCAGCCAATTGCTTGCATTCAAAATATCGCTGCAGGTAGAGAAAAGAAATATGGCATGGGAACAATTGAGCCCGCCAAGCAGAAAAAACGTGTCATGGTCGTAGGTGGAGGACCTGCCGGTTTAAAATTTGCGGAAATTGCATCGGGGAGGGGACACAAAGTTACAGTTTACGACAAAAGCACTGACACCGGAGGGCAAGTTAATATAGCGACTAAGGCACCTACGCGAAATGATTTCGGAGAAATCATAAGGAATATTGTGACAGTAGCTAAAAAGAACGGTGCCGAATTCAAGATGAACACGGATGTTGATGAAGAATTCGTCCTTAAAGAAAAACCGGATGCGGTGGTGATAGCGACAGGATCTAAAACTGTCCCTGCGGCATTTGCAGGAAGCGACCAGCCTATTGTGTCAAATGTTCAAGAATTATTGAAAGGTAATATCAAGATAGGGAGAAAAGTCATTTTATTTGATGATGATGCACATTGGCAAGCTGCCGGTGCTGCGCTATATTTACTAGAACGTGATGTTAATTTAGATATAGTTACAAGCGGATTTATATTTGGCGGCGATTTGGATTTTAGTGATTTACTAAACATTCTTCCAATTCTGAGAGAAAATGGAGTCGAGATTACACCCATGTCAGGAATCAAGGAAGTTAAAGGTAATACAGTTATCGTTGCTAATGGATTTGGGGGAGAAGATAAGATAATCGAAAATGTGGATAACGTAATTGTAGCTAACAGGAATCTACCAGATGAAGATCTGTATTTTGCACTGAAAGGCAAAGTTAAGGAGCTATATCGTATTGGTGATTGCCTGGCTACCAGAAAAGCTGAGCATGCTATTATGGATGGAGATTTATTGGCACGACAACTCTAATCCTAAAATAAGCACGTTTATCCATGTTTTTTGCAAGGCACTGATATTATATATCAATATTGTATGGTGTTTTTACGAAGACATCATTTCGGGTGAGCATAAAAAAGTGACTTTATGTTTGAATGTTAAATGTTTTCAAGTCATTCGTAAATGAGGAAATGGCAAACGCGCTTGTTTTAGGCCTAATGGACTAAAAACAACTATTTTTCAGAACAAAAAGTTGTTCTCAGTCAAGATCAGGATAACTATCTAATATTAAATAGTTATAGTGCTCCAACTTGTAAATATTCGGTGAGCACCCCATCTTTACCTGTTTTGGTCTGCTCACATAGCATTAGTATTCTGCGCAGCCTTAAACAGGCAAATAGGAGGCACTACCAAACTTTTACATGACCGAAGCCGAATATTTACTCCAACTTTGGTTTTTTAGGGCATACTTTTTGCTTACAAGGGAATGCTTGTGTTTACCTGAATATCATTCTTAAAAATACCAAAGTTGGAGAATAATATTTTGGTAAAACACCAATCAAACAAGCATCGTGCCAACAAAATTAAATTCGGATGACTATAAATATTAATCTGAAGCAAATATTCGGGTTGATAATGTAAAACTTTGGCGAGTGTTCCCTTTTTAGATGATCGCAGATGATAGAAAAGGAAAATATGAGCTCATTCTCGGCCCCAGCCTCTTTTCCATGATCATAAATGTAGATAAAATGCAATAGATAAAATGCAAAGGGTACACTCAATTTTGGCCAGTGCCCCATATTCGCTTATTTGGGACTGCGTAGCATACTAATCCTAAAATAAGTACGTTTATCCATGTTTTTTGCAAGGCATTGATATTATATATACAATATTGTATGGTATTTTTACGAAGACATCATTTCTGGTGAGCATAAAAAGTGACTTTATGTTTGAATGTTAAATGTTTTCAAGTCATTCGCAAATGAGGAAATGGCAAACGCGCTTGTTTTAGGACTAATGCTATGTAAGCAGGCCAAAATGAGTGAAGAATGGGGTGTTGGCCGAATATTTACAATCTGGAATTGCTGAAATAAAATACCCAGGAGAATAAAATGAAATGGTTTGAAGGTAAAGTCGCAATTGTCACTGGTGCTGGCGTCAGAGGTAAGGGTATTGGTTGGGGTATATGTATGGCTCTGGCCAAAGAGGGAGCTGATGTGGCTGTTCTTGATATGAATGAACAGCTGGCTGAGGATACTGCAGCAGATGTAAGGTCTGTGGGACAGAATTCTTGGGCATATCAGGTTGATGTAACCAACTATGGTGAGTTCAAGAAAGCCGTGGACGACATAATCGCCAAGCGAGGAAAGGTCGATTTTATGTGCAATAATGCCGGTATTATAGAAAAGAGTGCCCCCATTGCTATCTGGGAACTTGATGAGGCTGACTTCGATCGCCTTGTTGCAGTAAACATAAAGGGTGTCTGGAATGGCTGCCGGGCTGTGGCGCCTCAAATGATCAAACAAAAAAGTGGGAAAATTATAAATACATCTTCTATGGTTTCCAAAGCGGCTTTTCCTGGCTTAACTACTTACTCCGCTACTAAGGGGTTTGTTAATCTTTTTACCCAGGGGCTTGCCTTGGAACTGGGTGAGCATAATATTAATGTTAATGCTGTTGCTCCTGGTATAGTGCTTACCGATGTATGGGATTATCTCAGTGACCAGTTTGCCGAACAAACAGAAAAAAATCCGAAGGAGGCCTTCAAGTCTTTTACGGATACTATTCCGCTTAAGCGGCCTCAGACTCCGGAAGACATCGGAGCCATGGTGGTTTTTCTCTGTAGTGATGATGCAAAGAATATCACCGGACAATGTATGGCGGTTTGCGGCGGAAAAACTCCTATTTGACCTCAATCGGGATTGGTGGGTAATGTTCAAGATGTAGGGTAATGTATCCCGCAATTCGCTCATTTTTTCATAACTCATTGAATTTATTAATACCAAAATATTGAGCATTAAAAAAACAGGATAATATTTTGTTTTAATTACAACATGTTATAAAAATGAGCGAAAAGGGGGATGTATAATAGACATTTTCGGAAATAAGAATTATCTTTTACTGTCAGCAAACATGCTGGCAGTTTGATTATTTTTAAATTCTATAATGGAGCCTCCCCCTCATGATTTTTTATGAGGGGAATATAGGAATGCCCATTTCTTCTGATAATATTGAATCCTTGTTTGGTCTTGGCAAAAGTCATGGTGTCGGAGAAGTAAAAGATGCCAATCGAATAGCACTCCGTTTACCAGCTTTCTGTGGATCTGTGACCAGGGAATCTACTCGGATGGTAATGGGCATCACTGTGAACAAACAACAAGAGGTTGAAAGTAAACTTTTATCCTTAATCCGGCAACGTCGAACCCTTTTACCGAATGCTTGCTTACGGAAGCTGACGGTTATTTGTCTATTTTTCCGATGCCAAAAACCGAAAAAAAATCTAATGAAGTCATTGATATTAAAATGAATTGCAATCAAATAAATGGGCCTGTTAATACGGTGGCCTGATAAGTCTTTGCGTGACTGTCTTTAGATGTTATTTATACCTGTTCTCAAGGGGTTACACTTAATTTGCTAACGACTCGATTGGACAGCCATAGATTTTATATTCTGATGGTAGTCCAAATTTTGAGCAAAGGAAATGTGATGTTTTGGACACCCCAAACTTGATGTTCAAGTTTTTTCTGCCGATTTTGCGAGAACTGGGTCAGGCTTGTGTTTAGTCGATGATGGCAGTTTTCATGTTTACAGATAAATGGGTAGCTCCCTTGAAAACAAAAAAGGCCAAGAATTCCAGTTCACTGGGGTTGCCGGTGTCTGGCCTTCTTGGCCTGGCATTGATTTATCCACTACTGTTTTTTTTACTTCATATTCAATTTTACGTGCGTCTTCTTGACGCTTATGCAATCGGAGGGTATTTAAACGCCCTCTTTCTTGTATGTCAAGGGGAAAATGAATAATGCTTCAGCCTTGTTTTTCACATTACAGGCAAGGGAAATCTGTCGAACCGTTGTGGAGTGGCCCGGTATTATCAATTAAGTGTTGGACAGGCAGGGCAACATGGTTGCGGTCTGGTCCGGTAAGGAGTGGACCTTGTGTCCGGGTTGACCTGCCTCCATTGAATGGTTATTGTGGAATCCATTAATACACTGAATGGATTCTTCGTAGAGAGGTCGTTCTCGTAAAAGCAAGCCCTCATTGTCTTATCGGATACTGTTTTTTTTAAACGTAAAATTTAAAGGGGAGTGTGTATGAAAGTTGTCGCATTTAACGGCAGTCCAAGGAAAAAAGGAAACACAGCCGGTTGTCTTAATACGGTATTGGGAGAAATTGAAAAACAGGGAATAGAAACCGAGCTTATCCATGTGGGAAAAGAAAAGATCCGTGGATGTACGGCCTGTTTTACCTGTGCCAAGAAACAGAATGAAAAATGCGTCATAGAAGATGATCCCGTCAATGACTGGATACAGAAAATAAAAGAAGCGGACGGCATCCTGCTGGGCTCTCCCGTGCATTTTTCCGGGGTGGCCGGTACCATGAAATCCTTTCTGGATCGGGCTTTTTTTGTGGCCACCAGCAACAAAAATATTTATCGTCATAAAGTGGGGGCATCTGTGGTGGCGGTGCGCAGATCAGGTGGGGTTCCCACCATGGATGAACTCAATCATTATATCATCTATTCTGAAATGATCATGCCCAATTCCAATTATTGGAATGTGGCCCATGGGATGAATCCCGGCGAGATGGAACAGGATGCTGAAGGTAAGCAGATCATGGAAGTATTGGGAAAAAATATGGCCTGGTTAATGAAGGTAATGGAGGCCGGTAAAAAGCAGGTGCCGGCACCTGAGCAGGCAGCCAAAGTGTTAACCAACTTTGTAAGATAGTCCGGCTTCGAGCATGGAATTTAGCATCTGTAAGAGGGCCGGGCTCTTAAACTGTAGGGGGGGATTGTGTTTTTTTTGAAAGTAGCCCGGTTCTTGTGCTAACGCCTTCTGCCGGAGGAAAATATCTCTTAAATCAAGCTTAAAAAATGTGACCATCACCTGGGGAGGTAACATGAATAAAGCCATACTGAAACTGATCAAAACCCGGGAAGACGCCGTTCTTCCAATGTATGCCCATAAAGATGATGCCAGCATGGATCTTTTTTCTGTTGATAACCTGACATTGGAACCGGGGGATTTTTCACTGGTCCACACAGGGATAAGGATTGAGCTGCCCCCGTACACCGAGGCACAGATTCGTGCCCGCAGCGGCCTGGCATATAAAAACGGCATTACTGTTTTGAACAGTCCGGGCACCATTGATGAAGGGTATCGTGAGGAACTCGGGGTTAGCTGCTGGGGGGTGGATTCGGTTTGCTTTATTGACAGTGTGATTTAAAATTACCTTGAAATCCAGGCTATTGTGAAAAAGTATTGCGGCTGTAAAAAACACAGGCTTTAATATTACATTTTCATGAGCCGTAAGTTCTCATTCTTTTTTATATGAAAGTCTCACCAACATGTTGGAATTAAAGGACTTTCGTTTTTCGTTGTGGCAGGTTTTTCTGCCATGTATGTTTATAAGAAAGAGTAGATATGCCTAACACTCTTTCATGCTTCGTTGTGGGCAGAGCGAGATCAGAATGAGGTCTGCCCATGGCAGTTATACTGAATGTGCTGTTTAACAATTTCAAGGATCACATGATATGCTTGAGTTTTCTATTTTTTTAGGTTGACATTTTTTTTGAATTATGAATTTCGTTATTTTTAATAGGTTTTTATAAGAAAGAGTAGGTAAATCTAACACTCTTTCATGCTTCGTTGTGGGCAGAACGAGATCAGAATGAGGTCTGCCCATGGCAGTTTTATATGAAAGTCTCACCAATATGCTGGAATCAAAGGACTTTCGTTTTTCGTTGTGGCAGGTCTTTCTGCCATGTATGTTATATGAAAGAGTAGGCGAGCCTAACATTCCTTCAATCTTCGTTGTGGGCGAACCCGGGTCCCAAAACCCGGTCCGCCCGTGGCGGTTATAAAAAATAGCTTTTGGGGAATTGCCGCCATAAAGGTAACCTTATGACAACATCATAAACGAAGAAAACACAAAAACCCCTGAAAAACAGGGTCGTTCAGAAAATATAACAAAAGTCAAGAATTGTTTTTTGAAAACTCAAGTACTTACTCCGCTACTAAGGGGTTTGTTAATCTTTTTACCCAGGGGCTTGCCTTGGAACTGGGTGAGCATAATATTAATGTTAATGCTGTTTTCCTGGTGTAGTGCTTACCGATGCATGGGATTATCTCAGTGACCAGTTTGCCGAACAAACAGAAAAAAATCCGAAGGAGGCCTTCAAGTCTTTTACGGATACTATTCCGCTTAAGCGGCCTCAGACTCAGAAAGACATCGGAGCCATGGTGGTTTTTCTCTGTAGTGACGATGCAAAGAATATCACCGGACAATGTATGGCGGTTTGCGGTGGAAAAACTCCTATTTGATGGTGGGGAATGTTCAAGATGTAGGGTGATGTATAATCTATTGTGTAAATTTTCAAAAGGGTTTTCACCACAAAAACCTTTAACTTGATGTTCAAGTTTTTCTGCCGATTTTGCGAGAACGGGGTCAGGCTTGTGCGAGAACGGGGTCAGGCTTGTGTTATTGGCGTTATCGACCAAAGCCGGGGTGAACCCGAAATGCCACCGATAATGCCCACAACGCAAGCCTGACCCCACCCCCCGTTATATGTCCAATATAAAAAAATTTGATCATCGAGTAAATGAACCCGATTTGTCGGGTGAGTTGGCACGCAGTTTGCCATATATGCAAAGTAACTTTCTCCTCTTCGGTCCGCCCGAAGGGCTTCATTTACAAGGGGATTAGGTCTTTAGAAAATTAGAAAACAATATGGGGGAATAAAATGCAGACTAAACGTGGAGGATACAGAGGAAAACCAAAATAAAAGTTACCCTCGCATCTCAAGCGGATTCACGTGAATGCTCGTATCCAAAAATGGATGTTTGACCAAATTGAAGGCAAAAGGAGCGCCAGGGATCGTTTTGGAAGATATTTTAGAAAAGGCTGGATTTAAATATTGTGAGCCTCAAAAATGATTTATTTCTGGTTTCAGCAATTCAAATTTTGGCCAGACAGAAAAGTTGACGATTGCCATGACTGGGGCTGGGAAAATTTCATTAAACTGTAGCTTAAAAAAAGTGAAAATTGGTCTTGATATGGGGTCCACTTTAATAAAATACACCTAAAGAAATGGGGTAAAACTGGTAAAAGTTTATCCCACCAATTTTTCTCTGTGGTGATAATTATGGAAAATAGAATAGTAGATATTGAGAATAAGACCAAAGAATGCTGGAAAAAATTTGTAAATATGGGCGAAATAAATGAGACTGTATTACGTCCGATAATAGTTGAATCTTGGAAAGAATGCAAAAAGTTTAATGTCAACCCTTATGATGATAATAGAAGAGTTTTGTCTCAGGAAAAATTAGAACAAACGTTATCAGAAAACCGTAATTTAATACATACAGCCAAGCCATTCATAATGGAATTATATAAAATTGTTGAAGGCAGTGGTTTTGTAGCTGTTTTAACAGATAAAGATGCAAATATTTTACATATCATAGGTGACAAGGAGATTATGGACAATGCTGAAAAAATTGTCTTAAAAGTTGGCGCTAATTGGGGGTATCCTTTAGGAGGGAATACCGCTATTGGTTTAAGCTTATTGAAAGGTCTGCCTTTTCAGGTCGTTGCTTACGAGCATTATTCAAAAGCCTTTCATCCTTGGACATGTTCTGCCGCGCCTATTCGCAATCCTGATAACGCCATAATCGGAACCATAAGTATTTCTGGAAACTCTAAAAATACTCACCGTCATACGCTTGGTATGGTTGTTGGATGCGTAAAGGCCATTGAAAATAGCTTGAGACTTGAAATGACTTCCAATCAACTACTGGCCACAAACAAACATATGGCGACCATAATTGAATCTATTTCAAATGGGATAATTACTATTGATTGTTATGGAAAAATAACATTGATTAACAAAATAGCCAAGAAAATTCTTGGCCTTAACAATGAATCGGATGAAGATGAATATGTCCCCAAAGAATGCCTGAAACCGATGATGAAATCGATTCATGAAAAAGTAGCTATAGTGGATGAAGAAATTGATATTATTAACAGTCATGGTAGATTTAGTTTTATCATTACTGCAAAATCAATATTGAATCATAAAGAAGAAATTGTTGGCGCTGTGGCTTTGTTGCGTGGAATAAAATCAGTTAAAAAACTCGTTAACCGTATGGCTGGCGCTACTGCAACTTTTACTTTCAATAGTTTGATTGGAACTGCAAAAAAATTTATTGATCAGATTGGATTAGCAAAAATTGCAGCACAAAGCTCATCAAATATATTAATTATAGGAGAAAGTGGGGTGGGCAAAGAACTGTTTGCCCAAGCTATTCATAATGCCAGCAGTCGTAAGGATGGAATGCCTTTTGTTGCTATTAATTGTGCCGCCATTCCTAGAGAATTGATTGCAAGTGAACTATTCGGATATTCAAAAGGTGCTTTTACCGGAGCGAGAAGTGCAGGGAAACCTGGTAAATTTGAAATGGCTGATGGTGGCACTCTATTCTTGGATGAAATTGGTGATATGCCTCTAGACTTACAAGCTAACTTGTTAAGAGTTTTAGAAACGAGACAGATTACAAGGTTAGGTGACAACAAAATAATTTCCATCAATGTACGTATCATTGCAGCTACTCACAAGAATTTGAAAAAAGAAATAGCCAAAAATAATTTTCGACAAGATCTGTTCTTTCGATTAAAAGTTTTTCAACTCGACTTACCTCCTTTACGTGAAAGAAGAGAAGATATTCCATCATTAGCAGAACATTTTATTAAAGCAATCAACCATCACTTGGAAAAGAAAATAATTGGCATTAGTCAAGACGTACTTGAAACTTTTAAAAATTATTTTTGGCCAGGAAACGTTCGTGAACTTCATAATGTTATAGAGCGTTCAGCTCAAATTGCAGAAAATGGTGTCATTCAATTACAACATCTCCCCAATGAGTTTCGTAGTCAATCAAGACACTTCGGTGTTAATAATAATGAAGGGTTGAATCTAAGAGCTAATGAAATTTTGCTAATAAAGAAGGCTCTAGATAAGTTCAACGGTGAAATTACTATATCTGCAAAAAAATTAGGGATCAGTAGAAATACTTTGTATAGAAAAATAGAAAGGTATGATATCGTTTAAATATTTTTTGTCTATGTTAAATTTGTCGTACAACTTTTTCCCTTGTACTTTTAACACCTATATTAAACGGTACTCGTCAGCCCTAAGCTTTCTGTATGTTTTGTATGAATATTTAATAACTCTCTGAAATTATAAGGACATGTCTCTTTAAAGCTTGATCTTATGGACCTTAATGATTTCAATAGGTTATGAGAGCTAAGGACTCTTGAGAAAGGTATTAGAGTTTATATTTTCAGCACATAATCGATAACTCAGGAATTACGATTGTCACTGTAGAAATGTTGCTTTAAATAGGAAATGATATAATACATAATTTGGCATCATAACACATTGGCGGCTATTTAAAATAGCGTTGCGGTTTCTGGCTAAATCAATTTAGAAATTGTGAGTATCATGGCTGTAAGCTCAATTGAGGAAGTTATTGAGAATATCAAAAATGGTACAATTCTATTTAAATCATTTCAAGAAAGGTAATAAAATCAAATGAAAATTATGGTTGCTTTCGATGGATCTGAAAAGGCGGAACGTGCTTTGGCAATCGCCAAAGAACTATCAAAATTGATGACTGCAGAATTGCATATTTTTTCCTCTTTAGAAGAGGGTGGCGAATCAAATGGTAGTGTGAATCGATTGAGCAGTATTCTGAAAGACACTCAAATAAAGTGTCGGGCAAGCGGTATTATATGCCGGATAGAAATATCTGACAATGAATTGTCCGCAGCTGAAAATATCATAAATTATGCCAAAAACAACAGTATAGACCAGATAGTTCTTGGCCTCCGCAAACGCTCAAAAGTCGGCAAAATGCTCCTCGGATCTACCTCAAGGACAGTAATTTTGGAAGCATCGTGCCCTGTGCTTACAGTAAAATAAAAATTACGGTGTAATCTATACCTTCGCCAAAAAGAATAGACTGTTGATGGGTTAAAAATAAAAAGATGTGTTGAAGAACTCGGGAAGCCCCATTGTGCTCCTGATGTATGCAGTTTACAATACAGGTGGGTCGTCGCAAGGCGGCCATATGCCATTGGGGTGTCTTATCAGGCATACTACTCAGAGGTTGGATTAGTAAGTGAATAAAGATCCTGTTCGCCTGCTGGTTTTTGCCAGTGACGAAATATTTGCAAAAGATAAGCCGATTTTAGTAACGGTAGATCCTCAGTCAAATTTCATAAGAAATGCTGAATCTTATCATGTTTTATCACAATCATCGTCGTTACAATAGCGGAGAAAGGGCACATAAAACTCCCTATGAAATATTGAGTGGTAAAAAACAGGAAAAAGACTGGCTTGAGTTTCTTTTTGAGATAATTGGTGATGACCATGCTTCAAGTGTCAAGGCTCAACGTTTTCGACGTCTTGGTTTCTTGTTCCATGAGAGCAATCATCATGTTAGTCTGTGCTGTGGAGCAAGTTATGATTATCAATCTGCTGAAAAATTGCTGAGATAATTACCGTTCTATCGTGACAGGATAGATGTAATCAAAATTATGATAATAAAGACTGTAAAGTACTTTGGGGGTCATATGAAGGATGCCCAAATTTTATAGAAAACATCTACTGCAAGTTGAAAAGATCGGTTGATGGCAGCGCGGCGGAGACGTATCCTCTGGTACAAATTTATTCACCGCTGATTTTTTACGTACCGGACTCCATTCCCATGCCCGACCAGCGGCAGGATTCGGCTGTTAATGAAGGATAAATGCCACCGGAGCTTAGCATGCATCTGCAACACCATGATTCAATTATCAAAGGTGCCTTGGCCACCTTGAGTGTCCTTGATGAAATCGAAGATGGCTACCTGGAATTGGATATTACAGGTCACATTGTTTTTGCCAATAAAGCTTTTTCCAAAATCATCGGTTACCCCAGGAAAACACTGAGCGGCATGAACTACCAGGCCTATATGGATACTCAATCCGCAGAGAAATGCTTCAAAGCGTTCAACCAGGTATACCGGACCGGGCACCCAGAGCCGTCGTTTGTTTACGAATTAATCCGAAAGGACGGAGAGCAGCGATTTGTAGAGTATTCAATATCCCTGCTCAGAGACGATACCGGGGAGCCCGTCGGATTCCGCTGCATCATCCGTGATGTGACTGAAAAAAAACTGGCAAACGAACAGATTTCAAAACAGCGGAGCCTGCTCAAGGCCACCTTTCGGAGTGTCCAGGACGCCATTATCACGGTTGACACGAACGGCAAGGTCATTGAGGTGAACCAGGCAGCATCCTGGTTGTGCGGGGTACCCCTTGACAAATTTCGAGGCAGTGCTTTCAGCACTTCGTTCAGCAACTGCAGCCGGGCATGCCACGAGGCTCTGTTCAAAACCATTCAAACCCAGCGAACCGTAAAAGCGTTCCAGGTGGAATGCAGGCACCAGAAAAAAATGAACCAAACGGTGAAGATTACGAGTTCTCCTCTGCTTGATGACGATGATCAGGTTATTGGGGCGGTCATCGTCATCCGTGATGTCACACGGTTGATGGGCCTGGAAAAGGAGCTGAAAAGGCAAAATCATTACAGAAACATTATAGGAAAAAGTAAAAAAATGATGGAGGTTTTCACCATTATCGAACGATTAACCAAAGTGGACACTACTGTTCTTGTTACCGGGGAAAGCGGAACCGGCAAGGAGATCGTGGCCCGGGCGCTACACCACAGTAGTCATCGGGCGTTTGAGCCTCTGATTACCGTGAACTGTGCGGCATTGTCTGAAAATCTTTTTGAAAGTGAGTTGTTCGGACATGTCAAGGGGGCTTTTACCGGTGCGTTCCGGGATTCGGTGGGGCGATTACATATGGCAGACAAAGGTACTATTTTCCTGGATGAAATCGGTGATGTTTCACCAAAGATCCAGGTAAAACTCCTGCGCTTTCTCCAGGAAAAGCAATTTGAACGGGTGGGCGACTCCAGGCCAATAACAGCTGACGTCCGGATCATTGCCGCAACCAATCAGGATTTGAAAGCAAAGGTAGACCAGGGAGAATTTCGACTGGATTTTTATTACAGGCTTAAAGTTGTGGAAGTGGAGCTGCCGCCGTTGATCGAGAGAGACGGTGATATTGCTCTTTTAATTGACCATTTCTGCCGGCTATTTTCTAAAAAATATAAAAAACCCTCCTACAGTTTGTCGGAGGAAGTATACCGGCAGCTTCTTGAATACAACTGGCCAGGCAACGTAAGAGAACTGGAACATACGCTGGAGCGATTGTTTGTCTTATGCGGAGAACGAGGAATGATCTCCTCGGATTTGCTTCCCCGGGAAATCGCAGGAAGGAAGGATGAACGAAAGAGCAGCCGGAGGGAACCCTCTGGTTCGGTTCGGCCTGATGACCTTGTAGCCGCCCTGGAAGCAACAGACTGGAACATTGCAAAAGCGGCCCGGCAGCTTGGCATAAATCGAAGAACTATTTACCGCAGGCTTGAACGATTGGGAATTGAACGTCCGAAGGGTGGAAATTACAATGAAATACATTTTTGACGCCTTGCCTGAAAAAAACGATCATATTTATAAGTATAACAATTTGAATTAATATGTTTCTTATGTATTTCGGCTAAAATCTTCATGAACGATTCGGGTAGCTCTGTAAACCGTGACACATGTCATACATATGTGGCGCCCGGAAGTGTGACATGTCACACATGCCCCACAATTCTTCAGACAACCCCATCACTAATTGAATTAAGTTAATCAATTGATTTTACGTCACAATCTATCTCCATATCCTGTTTCGGTTCAATGCTGGCACGCTATTTGAATTGACAGTCAAGCCAATGACGCCTGATGAATACCGAATGCTCAATAGTGGAGGAATAACCTGGTGACTATAACCTATTTGGGATTTGACAATTTTTTTGACGAAATTTCTCGCCAGGACCAGATGATTTTCCTCCTGTGCATGCCTCAGAACAACGATTTCCAGGAACAGGTTCAGGCGCTTCTGGACTGCTGCAGGAATTTTGAAGGAGGATTGACCCCCGCTGTTCTTGATGAGGCATTTATTGAACCGTTTGGTCGCAGATACGAGGTCAGGGGAACACCGACGTTTCTGATTTTCAATAATGGAAACGAACTGGACCGGCGACTGGGACTGCACTGTCCCGAAGCATTGACCCGTTTTGCTAATGAAACCCTCGGCTTGAAATTAGCCGGGATACTGTAATTCCCGCTTCGCCCACTCACTGAAATTCGTACCCACGCGGGAGAGGGTGTTTCGAAACTTTTTGAAGGAGGAAGTTGAATGAAACGGTTGATAATTTTTTTGGCAGTATCCATCGGATTTTTTCTAACCCTGCAGCAGATAAACGTTGCTGAAGCCGCACCCAAGGTGATCCACTGGAAATTTGTCTGCGACTATCCTGCGGGTGATCTCCAGACGGACACAGCAGTGCCTAAGCTTGCCCGCTGGATTGAAGAAGCATCGGAAGGAAGGATGAGGGAAAAAGCCATCAGCGAAATCTGGCCGAAAATAGCAGAAAAAGATGAGACCAGCGCCAAGTATATTGAAGCAATAAAACATTATCTCAAAGACGAGGGAGAAATAAAATAAACAAACCTGTTTGCAAACCCGGTGCTGTTGGATCGGCAGGACCGGGTCCGGCAAGGCATAAATTCCAAGGAAGCAAAAGGGGACTGTCATGATCACGGGAGACGGTGAAACAACCAAGCAAAAGCAGTCAAAAAATTGGATCGACGCGATAAACCGGCAAATGGGCAGACTGGTAAGCTGGCTGGTGCCGCTCATCGCCTTTATCCTGGTCTATGAGCTGATCATGCGGTATGTGTTCAACAGGCCGACCATATGGGCTCATGAAATCAGCCAGTTTCTCTTCGGCATTACCTTTATGCTGGGAGCTGGCTATACCATGCTTCAAAAAGGGCATGTGAACATGGATATCTTCCACAGCCGATTTTCCCTCAGAGGGAGAGCAAGGATCGACATCATCACTGCTGCGTTCACCTTCGGGTATCTGGGTGTTCTGGTCTGTAAAAGCGGGTATATGGCCATTGACTCCTGTAAGTACCTGGAAACCCTTGCCGGAAGTTTTTTAAGGCCGCCCATCTATCCAATGAAGGTTCTGTTTTTTATCGGTTGCCTTCTGTTTTTCCTTCAAGCTGTGTCCAAGTTCGTAAAAGATTTGAAAAACATACGTTTAAGCCCTGGTAAATCTGATTCTGGAAAGGAGAGTGAGTAATGCCTGTGGATATCGGTCTTGTTACCTTTCTGATTTTTTCATCACTTGCTGTCATTCTTCTGACCGGACTGCCGTTAACTTTCTGCCTGGGCGCTGTATCCGTTATTTTTACGATATGGCTGTGGGGTGTACCCGCCTTGTACCAGATTGGATCAGCGGCGTTCAGTCCTACCCTCAATATTATTCTGCTGGCCATTCCCCTGTTTATTTTCATGGCCAATGTCCTGCAGTTCTCCGGGCTTGCCGATGATCTCTATGATGCCTTTTTTCACTGGTCAGGAAGGATGCGGGGAGGGCTTGCCATGGGAACGGTGGCCATCTGTGCCATCTTTGCTGCCATGAGCGGAATCAGCGGCGCTGCAACTGTCAGCATGGGGGTTATAGCCGTTCCTTCCATGCTGAGGCGAAACTACAACCGCCACCTTGCCGTGGGTTGCGTCTCTGCCGGGGGGGCGCTCGGCATTCTTATCCCACCCAGTATCACCATGATTATCTATGCCTCGTTCTCCAATGTTTCGGTGGGTAAGCTGTTCATGGCTGGCGTACTGCCGGGTCTGCTCCTGTGCAGTCTGTTTATCATGTACATCGCCATTGCCTGTTCCGTAAAACCAGATCTGGGTCCGGTGCCGGAAAAAGAGGAACGGGCCGACTGGAATAAAAAATTGACGTCTCTAAAAGGAGTTTTTCTGCCGGTGATCTTGGTAATCCTGGTCTGCGGCAGTATTTTTACAGGTGTGGCCACCCCAACGGAAGCTGCAGCAGTGGGTGCGGTTGGGAGTCTTTTTTGTGCTGTTATTAAAAAGAAACTGACCTGGAATCGAATGAGCGCTGCCTGCACCAGCACGCTGACCTTATCCACCATGATCATATGGGTGATCATCGGAGCCACTTCATTCAGTAATATATACACGGCCATCGGTGCGCCTGATTTTCTCATGGGATTGATATCGGATCTGGGATTTGGCCGATGGACTGTGATTATCATCATGCAGATCACTTTTTTCATTCTTGGCATGTTTATGGATCCCACCGGTATTGTCATGATCACTACACCGGTCTACATTCCCATTGTCACGAGCCTTGGTTTTGACCCCATCTGGTTCGGTATCCTGTTTATCGTCAACATGGAAATGGGCTATATCACGCCGCCATTCGGTTATAATCTTTTTTACATGAGATCCATCGTTCCGCCGAGTATATCCATGAAAGATATTTATATATCAGTTATTCCGTTCATCGGGCTTCAGCTGCTTTGTCTGATCATCATCATGATGTTTCCTGGAATTGCACTGTTCTTGCCGGAACTGATGCGCTGATACAAACAACGGTTGATCCATAAGGCGATACATGGAGTTTTTCATCCGTGTATTGCCAGGATGTCCAAAACAACATCGCCTGAACCCGTCCCACCCCGTGTGTGACCGGAACCAGGTACCAAAACAACAGCGAGGATATTGACAATGACCGCAGTAATAGCTGATCTCAGAGATATCGAATTTGTCCTCTATGACCAGTTCCATGTCCAGAATCTTACCAAACACAAACGCTACCTGGAATTTAACCGCAAAAGTTTTGACATGATTATCGGTGAGGCGAGAAAACTTGCCATCAAGGAAATTCTGCCCACCTTCAGTATCGGCGATCAGCAAGGCGTTCGTTTTGAAAACGGAAACGTGCAGGTCCCGGAATGTTTTCACAAACCCTGCCGCATAATGGTGGAGGACGGGTGGACGGCGCTTTCCGAAGATGTTGAAAAAGGGGGACAAGGGTTGCCCTGTATGGTGTCCCATGCCATTTTGGAATACTTGGCCGGGGCAAACTATTGTCTCTGGAGTTATGTCCATTTCGGTCATGGCACCGGAAAGATGATTGACCTTTATGGCTCGGAACGTCAGAAGAAGCTGTACCTGGAAAAACTGTTCACCGGCCAATGGGGTGGAACCATGCTCCTGACCGAATCCCAGGCAGGGTCTGACCTGAGTTTGATTGAGACAACGGCCTTAAGAAACGATGACGGGACCTACTCGTTGACCGGCAGCAAACTGTTTATAACCTCGGGTGAACATGATGTGACAGACAATATCATTCACCCGGTTCTGGCACGAGTCCAGGGAGCACCCGGCGGTACCCAAGGAATTTCCATCTTCATCGTTCCGAAATTTTGGGTCAATGACGACGGCAGCCTGGGCGACCGCAACGACATTGTGTGTACCGGCATTGAAGAAAAAATGGGCATCCACGGTGGCGCAACCTGTAGCATGGCCCTGGGCAGTCGGGGTATCTGTCGCGGGCTGCTGCTGGGCGAAGAAAATCAGGGTCTTAAGATCATGTTTCATATGATGAATGAAACCCGTATTTTTACAGGTTTTCAGGCATTTACGAATGCATCAGCCGCCTATCTCTGGGCTTTGGATTATGCCAAAACCCGAATCCAGGGGCGAAGTCTTACAAAAAATAAGGCAGGTGAGTACCCTTTGGTCCCTATCATTGAACACCCGGATGTTCGTCGGATGCTCATGTCAATGCGCGCTCGGGTAGACGGCATGAGAAGCCTCATCTATTATGTACAGTCTTTGGTTGAACATAGCAGGCTGGCATCATCAGAAACTGAACGGGAAGCCGCCGACGATCTTGTCTCCTTTTTTACCCCTATCGTTAAAACGTATTGTGCCGAGCATGGATTCAACGTCTGCATCGACGCCATCCAGGTGTTTGGCGGTGTCGGATACACCCGGGATTATCCCGTTGAACAACTGGCAAGGGATTGCAAAATCACCTCCATCTATGAAGGTACCAGCGGGGTCCAGGCCATGGATCTGGTGGGACGGAAACTGGCTATGAAGGGCGGTGCCGTTGCAAAGGATTTTCTTGCCGGCATTCGAAGAACAAGCGCTACAGCAAAAAAAACCGCATCCCTGCGTGACCTGGCCGACAAGGTTGACAAAGGAACAGATGCCCTGGAAACTGCTCTGGAATCCCTGTTAGCCAAGAAAAAGAACGATATCCGTTCTGCCTTTGCTCACGCTCATCCTCTGCTGGATGCAACTGGTGACGTGACACTTGCCTGGATGCACCTGTGGCGTAGCTGTACAGCCCTTGAAAAACTTGAAAGCAAAGGGAAAAAGTCGGAAGTTTTCCTGGAAGGTATCGTCAAAACAGCTGATTTTTTTATCAGCAACGTTTTGCCAATAACCATGGGAAAACTGGAAAGCATCAAAAACGGCAGCAATGCAGCCGTTGACATTGACACCCTGGCTTTTGGATAATCGCCATGGGCGGACCGGGGTAGCGCAAACACTTGGAGGAAAATCAATGGATTGGAGACATCATTATAGCAGCCGTTGCAGTGACGCCCTGTCGGCAATGGCGGTGGTAACATCCGGTGACAGGGTTGTCGCCGCTAATTTCGGGGGAACGCCGGAAGGGCTTCTTGATGCCCTGGTGGCCAGGGCTGATGAACTGCGCAATGTGGAGATCGTTCACATGGTGTCCATGGGCAAGTGTGACTACATGCAGCCGGAGTATAGTGCATCTTTCCGGCACAACGCCCTGTTCGCCGGTGCCAGCAGCCGTGACTGCATCTGGGAGGGGCGTGGCGATTATACTCCCTGCTTTTTTCATGAAATACCCCGCCTGTTCCGGGACTCTGTCATGCCGGTTGATGTGGCTTTTATCACGGCATCACCACCTGACCGGATGGGCAATGTCAGTCTCGGCATTGCTGTTGATTATTCCATCCAGGCCTGCCTGAGCGCAAAAACGGTGATTGCCGAAATCACGGAGCACATGCCCTTTACCAATGGAGCGTCCTGCCTTCACGTCAGTCAAATAGACCGGTTTGTCCCTACCGACCGTCCGTTGATGGCCCTTGATCCGCCGTCCATAGGACCGGTGGAAAGGGATATCGGCTCCCACATTGCATCCTTGATACAGGATGGGGACTGTCTGCAGCTGGGAATCGGGGCCATCCCCGATGCTGTCCTGGGATTTCTCGATGAAAAAAATGATCTTGGCATTCATTCGGAAATGATTTCCGACGGGGTTGCCGGCCTGGTAAAATCCGGGGTTGTCACCTGCCGTAGAAAAACGCTTCATCCCGGCAAGATCGTTATCTCCTTTGCCATGGGCACGCCTAATTTTTATCGGTGGCTGGGTCAAAATTCCATGGTGGACGTGTACCCGGTGGATTATGTCAACGACCCCTTTGTCATTGCCCAAAATCACAACCAGGTATCCATCAATTCGGCGTTGAGTGTGGACCTGCTCGGCCAGGTAGCGGCTGACACACTGGGACCTATGCAGTTCAGCGGTATTGGAGGCCAAGTGGACTTTGTACGCGGGGCACGCCGTGCTCCCGGCGGCCGCAGTATCATCGCGCTGCCAGCCACGGCCGCCAGGGGAACCGCCTCACGTATCGTCGCCACTCTGGAACCTGGCCAGGCAGTATCGACCTCCCGTAATGACATTGATTATATAGTAACAGAGTACGGCATTGCCCACCTGACCGGCAAGACCTTGGCAGCACGGGCAGAAGCTCTTATAGCCATTGCAGCTCCCCAGTTCAGGGATGAACTCAAAGACCGGGGACGTCAGTGTTTCAAATGGTTAAATCAATGAATAACACTATAACCGTATAAGGAAATTCAGATTATGATACCAATAACAACCGTCTGTGTCGTCGGGGCCGGCAACATGGGGCACCAGATCGCAATGCAGTTTGCCAGGCATGGATTCCGGACCAGCTGTACCGATACCAATGTGGGGGCATTGGAAAAGGCCGAAATATTTGCCGAACAATGGGTAAACAAACAGATAAAAAAATCAAAAATGACACAGGAAGAAGCTGACACCATGCTCAGCAACCTGAGCTTTACCGACTCTCTTATTGACGCGGCAAAGGACAGCGACCTGGTCATCGAGGCGATCATTGAATCCCTGGAACCAAAACAAACCCTTTTTAAAGAGCTGGATCGAATTTGCCCGGACAACACCATCCTGGCCACCAACAGCTCTTACATTGTCAGCTCCCTGATCGCCCCGGCAACCCAGAGGCCGGATAAGGTCCTGAACGTTCATTTCTTCAACCCTGCACTGATCATGAAGCTGGTGGAAGTTGTCCAGGGCCGTCATGTATCCAGTGAAACCGTTAAATCGGTCATGGCGGTGGTAGAGGCCATCGATAAGGTGCCAACCCTGGTAAAAAAAGAAATTTATGGATTTGTGGCCAACCGGATTTTCAGTGCTGTAACCAGGGAAGCGTGCCATCTTCTGGAACGCGGGGTGGCGAGTATCGAAGATATTGATAACGCGGTTAGAAACGGCCTGGGGCATCCTTTGGGGCCGTTCCAGCTTCTTGATATGACCGGTATCGATCTGGAATACACGGTCCTTTCAGAGCGGTTTGTCGAAACCGGTGACCACAGGGACAAGCCCGGACCGGCAATTGCCGAGCGTTATGCCCTGGGCCAATACGGCAGGAAAACCGGCAAAGGTTTTTACGATTACGGAGAAAATTGACATGAACGTTAACATGCTAAACGTTACCCATACAGGCGACATAACCGTCATAGGACTCAATCGCACCAATGTCATGAATGCCTTGAACCTGGAACTGATTCGTGAACTTGACCGGGTAGTGTCGGCGGTAGCCGAAAGCCAGGAGATCCGGGCACTGGTCATCCATGGGGAAGGCGATCATTTTGCAGCAGGTGCCGATATTTCCGAGATGGCTAATATTGGACCGGAGCAGGCTGCACGTTTCAGCTTTAACCCAATATTCAACGGCTTGGCGGCACTTCCCATGCCGGTGATAGCCGCCATTGACGGGTACGCCCTGGGAGGCGGGCTGGAATTGGCTCTTGCCTGTGATATCCGGATCTGTTCAGCAACAGCCCGGTTCGGGCTTCCCGAAGTTAATGTGGGCATCTTCCCCGGGGCAGGGGGAACCCAGAGGCTCCCCCTGCTGATAGGGGCCGGCCGCGCGGCTGACTTGATCTATACCGGAAAAATTATTACTGCAGAAACTGCGGTTTCCTGGGGACTGTGCAGCCGAATGGTTGACAAAGACGTAAAACAGGCCGGTATTGATCTTGCTAATTGTATTGCAGCCGGACCTCCCCTGGCCCTGGCAGGAGCAAAATCAGCATTGCAGACGGGGATCACCCAAGATTTCAACGCCGGGATTGCCCGTGAATCAGAACTTTGGGCCGGGCTTTTTTCATCCCGGGACCAGAAGGAAGGCATGACGGCCTTTCTTGAAAAGCGAAAGCCTGTATTTAATGGAAACTAAGGAGATAAAATCATGAATAATGTTGTTATTACAGCAGCCTGCCGTACAGCTATCGGTCGGTTCCACGGCGGATTCAAAAATGTAGATGCCCTGGGTCTGACCATACCGGTCCTCAGGGCTCTTCTGGAACGGGCAAACATTTCAGGCGACATTGTTGACGATGTCATCTGGGGATGCAATTATCAGAAGATTTACCAGGAGAACAATTTGGCCAGGGTGGCTGCTGTAAAGGCAGGATACCCGGTGTCTGTTCCGGGGGTAACCATTCACCGCAACTGCACATCCTCCATGTCTGCCATCCAGATGGGCTGGTACCAGATCCGGTGCGGCGAAGCAGAGGTGATCGTGGCTGGCGGTACAGACAGCATGACCAACGCCCAGTACACGGCGGATAAGATCCGTCACGGAACCCGCTTCGGACACACCGAGCTCAGGGATTCAATGTGGGACTCCCTCACGGAACTGGGCATTGGACCTGCCATGGGCATAACAGCCGAAAACCTTGCTGACAAGTATGAAATTACCCGCAAGGAGCAGGACCTACTGGCACTTACCAGTAACCAAAGAGCCGTCGCCGCCATTGATTCCGGACGGTTCGCGGATGAGATCATTTCCGTGGAGGTCCGGTCTGGCAAAACCACTGCAATTGTTGATACGGACGAGCATCCCAGGCGGGACACAACCATGGAGAATCTTACTCGCCTCAAACCCAGCTTCCAAAAAGATGGAACAGTGACGGCCGGCAATGCTTCCGGTATCAATGACGGGTCTGCAGGTGTTGTACTGATGTCGGAGGCCAGGGCCCGGGAATTGGGAGCACCTGTTCTTGCCAGGATACTTGCAACAGCCACAGCAGGCGTTGAGCCTGAAATCATGGGAATAGGTCCTGTTCCGGCAACGGAAAAGGCTCTTGAAAAGGCCGGGTTGAATTTGTCCGATATAGATCTGATCGAAGTCAATGAAGCTTTTGCCGCACAATACCTGGCCTGTGAGAAAGTTTTGGAACTTAATCGGGATATTACCAATGTCAATGGCAGCGGCGTCAGCTTGGGCCACCCCGTGGGCGCCAGCGGGGCCAGAATTCTGACCACCCTTTTGTTTGAAATGAAACGTCGTGATTCCAGGCGTGGACTGGCAACCCTGTGTGCAGGTGGCGGAATGGGGACAGCGATCATTGTTGAACGTATAGAAGAAGGAGAGTATTAATGGCATTAATGACCCCGGAACAGTACGAAGACAGTCTCAGATCTCTTGATCTGAATGTTTACATGTTTGGCGAGCGTGTCGAAAATCCGGTTGATCATCCTATCATAAGGCCGTCCATGAATGCTGTGGCCATGACCTATGAATTGGCTCATCAACCGGAATACGAAGATTTAATGACAGCCACCAGTCACCTCAACGGCGACATCATCAACCGGTTCACCCACATCCATCAGAACACCGGCGATCTGGTCAAAAAAAGCAAGATGGGCCGCCTGCTGGGAAGAAAAACCGGGTGCTGCTTCCAGCGGTGCGTGGGAATGGATGCCCTGAACGCCTTGTCCATCGTCACCTATGACATGGACAAAGAATGCGGGACTGAGTATAATCAACGGTTTCTGGATTACCTGGCCATGGTTCAGAAGAAGGATCTGACCTGCGACGGCGCCATGACCGATCCCAAAGGGGACCGATCCTTGCCCCCTCATCAACAGGCAGATCCGGATCTTTTTTTAAGGGTTGTTGAAAAAAACGGTGACGGCATCATTGTCAGAGGGGCGAAAGCCCATCAGACCGGCGCGGTCAACTCCCACGAGATCATTGTCATGCCCACCCAGGCCATGAGGGAAAACGACCGCGATTACGCAGTCAGTTTTGCCCTGCCCAGCGATGCAAAAGGTATTACCTACATCATGGGACGTCAGTCCTGTGATACGCGAAAGCTGGAGAATGGCACAATGGACATGGGTAACATCAAATTTGGCGGTCACGAAGCCTTGGTAATATTTGAGGATGTTTTTGTTCCCTGGGAACGGGTTTTTATGTGCGGAGAGGTGCATTATTCTGGACGTCTGGTGGAAAAGTTCGCTTCCTACCACCGTCAGAGTTATGCATGCAAAGTCGGGGTAGGCGATGTGCTCATCGGTGCCGCACAAACAGCCGCTGGTTATAACTGCGTTGACAAGGCATCCCACATCCGAGATAAAATCATCGAAATGAACCAGCTCAACGAAACGTTGTACTGCGGGTGTATTGCCTGTGCAGCTGAAGGGAGCCGGGAGGCCAGTGGAACTTATTGCGTGCAGACCCTGCTGGCCAATGTCCACAAACAGAATGTGACCCGTTTCCCTTATGAGATATCCAGGCTTGCCCAGGATGTTGCAGGTGGCCTGATGGTGACCATGCCCTCGGAAGCGGACTTACGGTCCGGGGCCGTTGGTAAATTGGTTGATAAGTATTTCCGGACAAGAGAAGGGATTTCCACGGAACATCGCATGCGCATTCTCCGGCTAATCGAAAATTTGACTCTGGGCAGTGCCGCCGTCGGTTATCTTACGGAATCCATGCACGGTGCCGGTTCTCCCCAGGCCCAGCGAATCATGATCGCCAGGGAAATAAATATGACTGAGAAGCAGAAAGCTGCCAGAACACTGTGTGGTATTGAGTAAGCCATGACAACTGTCAGGATTATCTTCTGCGGGGGGTGCAATTCTTCTTATGATCGTATCCAAACTGCGAATCAACTCCGGAACAGCCTTCCCCCGGATTACCGATTTATCGAAACCCGGAATACAGAAGTTGACCTGGAGTTGATCATTCAGGGGTGCCGTACCGCCTGCCGCCAACCGCTCCTGCATAGTGCACGTAGAACTCTTTCCCTGACCAGCCAGGAAGATGCCCGTAAGCTGATCTGTGAACTGCAGGAGCGTAATTGATTTTGTAAAAAGCTTTTTTCTCGTTACAAGTGAACGAAAATTTACGAGATATCCCCAGGCGGCGTGATGCATCAGATTTTTGTCCTGTGGGGAAGTTCAGGGCCGTGTTGGACTGGGATTCCCAGTGCAGTAGGGACCGGCTGATGGGAGAATCCGCTTTATTTTAAAACCATCATATACCGGCTGGTGACCCCGAGGATCTTTTTTCCTGCATGACAGACTAAGGCCCAAATCATTAAAGAATGCATTGAAACGAATAACTATGCCGTTGTTGTCAAAAAAAACATGATGTCCCAGCGACAACGGTGTACACATGGTTTATGCAGGACAAAAACGGTCGATTTGGGATGGATTTCTACTTACAAATCTCAAAAAAAGTATGACCTTAGAAGGGACACCAACTAACATTCAATGAAAGGAGAAGAGCATGAGCGAGAAAACAAAAGTTGCGTTTGTCACAGGTGCTGGCCAAGGTATAGGCGAAGCTATTGTCAAACGTTTGGTGAAAGATGGATTTGCCGCTGGTATTGCTGACCTCAACTTAGAGAATGGGCAAAAAATCGCAGAAGAAATAAAAAATTCCGGTGGTCAAGCTGTTGCTATTAAATTAGATGTTGCAAACCGCAAAAAGTTTATTGCTGCAGTAGAAGAAGTTGCTGATGAGTTAGGGGATTTGAATGTACTAGTTAATAATGCGGGTATCGCACCAACTACTCCAATTGAAACAATTACACAAGAACAATTTGATAACATATTCCATGTAAACACCGCCAGTGTAATTTGGGGCATCCAGGCGGCAATGAAACAATTCGAAAAATTTGGTCATGGCGGGAAAATTATTAACGCTGCATCACAGGCGGGTGTGATTGGTAATCCTGGCATTGCATTGTACTCAGGTACGAAATTTGCTTTACGCGGAATTACACAAGTAGCTGCACGTGATTTAGCGGATAAAGGTATTACTGTGAATGCTTATGCACCTGGTATTGTCAAAACCCCATTGATGAAGAAAGTTGCTGAAGATCTTGCAAATGATGCTGGAAAATCAGTGGAGTGGGGCTGGTCACAATTTACCAAGTATATTACACTTGGTCGTTTATCTGAATCAGAAGATGTAGCTGCAGCCGTTGCATTTTTAGCTGGCCCAGATTCTGATTATATGACGGGTCAAACATTGGTTATTGATGGTGGGATGGTTTTTCACTAATCAAACTCAAGTGAACATAATCTTAGATATCTTTACAAAACCCTGTGCCAAGATAGTTGTCAGTGTGCTATGAAGGTTAACTAAAGTAATCGGTTGGCCATGCTATATTGTAGATTTTCACGCCAAATGACCTAAAATCAAGTCAAAATTCTCATGAACGATTACCAGCGATGAGAAAACGTTTACCTCTGTAGATGAGAAAAAAAGACGATCGTTGCCCTGTCGGATTGGTAGGTTGCTGGAACCGCCCATGCCTGGGCATCCTCCCCCCCATCGGGGGATAAGAGGGGGAATGTGGTATAGATAGTATTTTCCCGAATAATATCATGTTATTCATCGTAAGCCATTAAAAATAATACAAAAATAAAGCTCTGAATATTTAGAGTTAAGTAATGTATTTTAATTTGTATGACTATCTCACTGGTGACTGGACCAAATCCAGTAGAAATAAAATTGTCGAACCGCCAAAGGAAAGAACTTAAAACTATTGTTAGCAAGCGGAATAGTTTTCAAGGCTTAGTGGTTCGAGCAAAGATAATATTGCTGGCAGATGACGGAAAAAGCAATGCTTTTACTGCTAAAAAGCTGGGCTTGAATGATGATACTGTCCGACTTTGGCGGCAACGCTGGTCCGCATCTGAAAAAAATTACAGAGGTTGAGTTGGAGACCTTTCCGCAAAACGGAGAAATTGACAAAGTCTGCTGTAAGCAGTTTGTTTTCACAATTATTGAAATCCTTAAGGGATGCCCCTTGATCTGGAGTTCTTACGGATTTTTCCGCAGCACAATTTGCCGCGATTATCGCCATTTCATGCCAACAACCTATTGAATGTGGTCGTGAAATAAGGGGTTTGATCATAAGATGGCCCACTATGCGGGAGATAATTTTATACTCATCGCAAATGCCAGGAATAATAGTGTTTATTTTTAGACTCTAAAATTCCACTACAAGGTGGCCGACGTTATGATCAAGCCCATAAATTAAAATAAAAGGTTGTCAAAAAAGGAGATTTGCAATGCGTATCAATGACTTTCAATTCACAATGCCTGCCAAGGTTGTTTATAAATCTGGAGCAATTAAGGAGTTAGGCTCTTTATTAAAAGACGCTGGAATTCATAAAGTTCTGATTGTTACCGACCCCGGGATAGCCAAAGCCGGTTTTCTTGATTTGGTGAGCCCCGTACTAATTGATGGAAACGTTGAATTTAAAATTTTCCAGGATGTCGAACCCAACCCCAGCGTGGCTACGGTGAATAAAGGTGCGGCAATTTTTGACGAATTCAAATTTCAGGAAGTCATTGCCCTGGGCGGGGGCAGCCCCATGGATACGGCAAAAGCCATTGCCATAAAAGTAACCAACCGCGGTGATATTCCCGATTATGAAGGGCTCGACGTCTTTGAAAAAGACCCACTGCCTGTCTGGGCAATCCCAACAACAGCCGGGACCGGCAGTGAAGTCACGCCCTTTGCTGTCATTACCGATCGGGTCAAAAAATATAAATTGTCCATCATCAGTACCAGGATAATTCCCAAGGTAGCCCTATTGGACCCCGGTCTGATTTCAGGACTGCCTGCTTCCATTGCCGCGTCCACGGGGCTGGATGCATTGACCCATGCCATAGAAGCCTATGTCTCTCTTCTTTCTTCTCCCTATTCAGATTCGTTTGCTGAAAAAGCCATTAAAATGATCGGGCATAACCTGAGGCTTTTTGTTGCCAACAGGGCAAATGAAGAGGCCGCAGGTAACATGCTTGTGGCCAGTCTGTTCGCCGGTCTTGCCTTTACCCATGCACGGCTGGGCAATGTTCATGCAATGGCTCATCCCCTGGGAGGGTATTTTAATGTCCCCCACGGTGTTGCCAATGCCATTCTCCTGCCTTACATAATGGATTATAATCGCATGGCCAATCCAGAAAAATTTTCCAGAATCGCCAAATTGATGGGGGAAGAGCCAACTGCCCAGGGAGCGGTGGAGGCCGTCAGAAAATTGAATCGGGATTTGAACATCCCTGAGAAATTGTCCCATTTCGGAGTCAAAGAAGAGGTCATCCCGGCAATGACGGAAGATGCCATGAAGAGTGGAAACATTCTTACCAATCCCAGGCAAACCGGTTCTTCCGAAATCAAAGCCTTGTATCAGCTGGCGATATAAATAAAGTGACACATCAAATGAAGATGCTTTCCAGAGTGAACATGACAAACCTGACCGTTACCAGGGAGAACCACCGATAGAAGTTAGGACTCATGAGGTTTGAATGTTTTAAATGTTTTCAAGCCATTCGTAAATGAGGAAATGGCAAACGCGCTTGTTTTAGGCTAAGAGCAGGGCAGGGCACCTCAATTGTGATAAATCCAACTGAAAAATGACGCTAAGGATATAAGGAGGAATAATAATGAAAGCTGCTATTTATCATGGTATTGAAAATGTCACGGTGGAAGAGATTCCGATTCCAGAATACGGTCCGAAGGATGTAATTCTCAAAACAGTAAAAGCCGGAATTTGCGGCACTGATATTGGTGCATATTTTCATGGCGGCGACGATGCTGGAATTTTTCCCGAAAACCAGTTTGGTCATGAAATGGCAAGTATTGTCTATAAAGTCGGCAAAGAAGTCCCATCAAACATTCAAGAAGGCATGCGGGTCTTTTTGAATCCAATCCTCTCAAGAAGCCCGGATTGCGGTTTGTCGCTTTTTTCAATCTGCGACGAATGCGGAGCGTTTTCGCAATATGTGTATGTGCAAGATGCTCAGATCGGTTACAATATCTTTCCGCTTCCCCAAAATGTGTCGTTTGACACTGCGGCGCTTATTGAGCCTTTTGCGGTAGGTATGCACGGTGCAAATAGGGGCAACACGAAGCCCAGCGATAAAGTTGTGATATTCGGCGCCGGGACGATAGGGCTGTGCACCATGTGCGCTTGCATGGGTAAAGGGGTAAAAGATATCGTTGTTGTAGATATTAACGATTGGCGTTTGAACAAAGTCAAAGAAATGGGTGGGATTCCTTTTAATTCTGCAAAGGGCGATTTACTGAAATTCCTGCAGGAGTTGTACGGTGGCGATATACTTAATGTAGCTATTGCGCCAGCGGCAAATATCGATCTTTATTTCGATACTGCGGGAGTTAAAAGCATTATACCCACCGTTTTAGGAATCTCCAAGCAAGAATCACGTTTAGTCATTATAGCACTCTATCATAACAATGTTGAAATCAATCCATTCCAGCTTCTTGCAAGTGAAATGAATGTTGTAGGCTCATTCGCTTATCAGAATCCGGATATTGAAGATGTTATATCTGTTTTGAAAGCTGAAAGTACTCCGATTGACCAGATCATCACACATCATTTCCCGCTGGAACAAATCAATGAAGCCTTTGACTTGGCACATTCCGGGGAAAATGTAATTAAAATTCTTATTGACCATGAAATATAAAAAAATAATCGGGTTCACGGGGTAATTTTTTTGGTATGCTGATTATTTTTGAATAAAGAGTGTTAATGTCCTTTTTAATAAAATGCTTTACGGGCCGAGTCAGGTTCCTCTGGCATTAAAGCGTAAAGGATTCAAGGTGTCGGTGGGAACAGTCCGCCATCTCATGGAAGAAAATGGCTACCTCCCACCGAAACTGAAACGAAAGGAGCGCACCGGCCGATATGAGGCCAATCGCTCAAGAGAGCTGTACCACCTGGATTTTTATCGTTTTTACGTTCACAAACAAAAGACCTGTGTGCTGTTCATTGAGGACGATTTTTCCAGGTTCATCCCCGGCTGGGCCATGGCCCCTGCCGAATCTGCAGAACCGGTTATCAAGTGTTTTGAAGATTCGGTTAACCGCTATGGCAGGCCCGAGGGAGCCATGTCCGATAGAGGGTCTGCATTTCATTCGTGGAAGGGCTTATCCCGGTTTGAGGCACTGCTGGAGGAGTATGAAGTCAACTACTATCTGGCGAAAAACGCATCTGTCAACGGCAAGGTTGAAGCACTGAACGCAAGTTTTCAAAAGGAGTGCGTACGGTAGACCGAGTTCATGGACATGACGGATGCGGCTCGTTGTGTGCCGGGCACGGCACACGTCTTAAGGGTGAGCCTACACCTTAGAATCATGAAGGTCAAGGCAAGTCCCAAACCCAGCCTGATGGAGGCGGGTCGAAGACGCGAAGCCACGGTATAGTGTTATCACAACGGGGTACCGGTGACGGTGCTTCGGAAGGCAGTGGCTCCGCCGAGGCGGAGCAGCACAAAAGTACGGGGCCACGTACAGGAATCGCGTCAGGCGTGCATTGTGGGACGAGCCTGCAACACAAGGTAAAGTCCTCTATCCATTATAAGCAATGTCCGTATACGCGGCGCTCACGTGCTGAAAGACGTGTGACTTATCCCGGGAGGTCTTCCATGTGCCCTGGGATGCTGCTTGCAGCAGAAATTGGCTGAAGGCAGGGCAACCTGCTTTGACCGCATGGAAGAAGTCAGCAGAGGGCATAGTAGCCGGGGGAAACGAGCCGTGTTGAAACAGCATACGGAGGACTCACCCCGGTGAAGGCCTGAACGGTTCCCGGACCGATAGGTACGGGTAAATGATAGAGACCAATAGGAGGTGTGTACTTATGGACATATTGCCACAGCAGATGGAAATGTTTACATCGTCACATGTTACCGAAAGTCCGACAGAGCGTAACCGGCTCATGGAGTTCATCCTTGAACGGGGGAATATGTTCAGGGCGTTGAAAAGAGTTCGCAGCAATAAAGGAGCACCCGGCATTGATAAAATGACGGTGCACCAGTTGCCGGGCTATCTGAAACGCCACTGGCCGGACATCAGGGAACAATTGCTCAATGGAGAATATAGACCGCAACCGGTTAAGAGGAAGGAAATTCCCAAACCTGGTGGAGGTGTAAGGCTCCTGGGCATTCCCACAGTTCTGGATCGATTGATCCGGGTGTGTCCCACTGTCTGCACAAATTGAGAAATTAAAGGATGACCCCCCAGATTGGACCGAATTTTATGCTATTTACAGGCAAGAAAACACCTTTTTTGTATTTTTGACATCACAAACCAAGTCATTACAGTAATATTATCTTTCAAGCATTTGACTTGAAGCAAGTTTGTGCAATAAGTGGGACACACCCATTGATCCAGCAGGCAATCAGCGAGGTATTGTATCAAATATGGGACCCTCATTTTTCTGACTCCAGTCATGGGTTCAGGCCGGGAAGGTCCCAGCACGATGCCATACTTCAATGCAAAGCCCACTTGCTTTCAGGGTATACGCATACCGTCAACATGGACCTTTCCAAATTTTTGACCGGGTCAATCATGACAGGCTCATGAGCCGTCTGGCAAGCAGGATAAAGGATAAGCGCGTACTCGGGCTGATCCGAAGATATCTGACAGCCGGAGTTATGATTGACGGGATAGTATTTTTTGCCACCGAGGGAACACCCCGGGGAGGCTTATGCAAAGTAAAAGATTATGCAAAGAAGATCGCTAAAGCTACCAAATCTCCAATATCTTCACTGGATTTACTTTGCATAATGGTTGGGAGGACCAGGTGTTGGGGCCACGGGGTCACTGTGATCAATCCCCTTTACTGTGATCGAGCCCCTTTTTTGATTGGCAGATAATGTTGGATTTTACCATATGCATGGGGTTCAGACAAGGACGTGCAAAGAGGATCACAAATTCGGGTGTATTCCCATTAGCTCCAAAAAAAATATTGACAAGTCAGAATAAAGTTTTCATACTCTTGCTTAAAATTCATGTTTGCTGGGGGAGCTGTAAAAAGCTGAGAAGGTTAAAACCTGACCCTTGGAACCTGACACGGTTAATACCGGCGTAGGGAAGCTCTGGACATCTCGTAAGTCACTTCACGCATCACCCCAAGAGAAATCCTTTTCATTCACATCGCCATTTACTGCCCGGATCAGGGCAGGTCCGTCTCGGTTCTTTTTGTTAACCAACAGGGAGAATTGTATGAAAATTTTATTAAACGGGGTGGCGTTCAATACCTCCGCCACCCATCTTATGGCCCTGGTTCAGGAGCAGGGGCTCGATCCTGGCTCCGTTATTGCTGAACATAATAAAGGGGTTATCAAGCAGGAAGCCTGGGATAAAACCCTTATCCGTCAGGGGGACATCATTGAACTGTTAAGCTTTGTGGGGGGGGGATGAATGGAGACAACTGAAATGAGCAGCAATCAGATAAGCAACAACCAGATAAACAACAACCGGATGAACACAATGGACGACCCTTTTTCTCTGGGTGGACAGACCTTTAAAAGCCGCCTCCTCACCGGAACCGGAAAATTTTCATCCCGGGAGATCATTTTCCCCATGCTTGAGGAGTGTGGTTCCGAAATCATCACCGTGGCCCTTCGCCGGGTGGATGCCGAAGCCGGCGAAAAAAATATTCTGGCATATATTCCCAAAGGGGTGACCCTGCTGCCCAATACTTCCGGAGCCAGAACCGCTGACGAGGCGGTGCGCATCGCCCGTATCGCCCGGGCCGCAGGGTGTGGTGATTTCATAAAGATCGAGGTGATCACCGACATGAAATATCTCATGCCGGATAACCAGGAGACCCTTAACGCTACGCGCATCTTGGCGGCAGAAGGGTTTAAGGTGTTGCCCTATATCATGCCGGATCTCACCCTGGCCCACCGGCTCCAGGATGCCGGGGCCGCAGCGGTGATGCCGTTGGGTTCGCCCATTGGTTCCAACCGGGGGATCAAAATGGAAGAGATCATCCGCATTATTATCGAATCCATGGATATCCCTGTGATTGTGGATGCCGGGATCGGCAGACCCTCCCAGGCGGCCCAGGCCATGGAGATGGGGGCAGATGCCGTATTGGTCAACACGGCCATTGCCACCAGCCTGGACCCGGTGCTGGCGGCCCGGGCCTTTGCCATGGCAGTTGAGGCCGGACGTATGGCCTTTTTGGCCGATATGGCAGGAGAGACGCTCCAGGCCCGGGCATCTTCACCTCTCACCGGTTTTTTAAGGGAGACGGCATGAATTTTCTTGATCGAGTTGATGCATTTCTGGCCTTTGATGTCCATGGATACCTGGATACGGTGACGTCGGATCAGGTGAAGAGATCTCTGAATAAACCCCTGCTCAATCGCTTTGATTTTTTAAATCTGATATCTCCGGCAGCCGAGCCGTTTTTAGAAGAGATGGCAATCCGGGCCAGGAGGGAGACCATTCAGTATTTTGGCCGCACCGTGGGACTTTATGCCCCCATCTATATCTCTGACTATTGCGTCAATGGCTGTGTCTATTGCGGGTTCAATGCCGGCAACCATTTCAAGCGCACCAAGCTTTCGCTGGAAGAGATTGAAGAAGATTGCCGGATTCTGTCGGCTACGGGGATTCGTCACACCATGCTTCTCACCGGTGAGGCACCGCTGAAAACACCTCTGAATTACCTTGAATCTGCGGTAAAGATAATGAAGCGCTATTTTGCCTCCATTTCATTGGAAATTTTTCCCATGGACCAGGCCGATTATGAGGTGTTGAACCGGGCTGGTGCCGATGCCCTGACCGTGTACCAGGAGGTGTATGATCGGGATATCTATGGAGAGGTGCACCCCTGGGGTAAAAAAGCCGATTATGCCTATCGTCTGGCAACACCGGAACGGGGGGCGGAGGCAGGATTTCGGTCGGTTAATATCGGGACCTTGTTCGGCCTGGGGGATCTGTGTCGGGAGGTGTTTCTCACGGCCTGCCATGCCCGGTTTCTGGAAAAAAAATATCCCCATGTGGAGGTGGGGCTCTCCATGCCCCGCATGAGAACGGCCACAGGTGCCATATCTCCCCGGAATATTTTATCCGACTTTCAGTTTGTGCAGTTTATGACCGCTCTTCGCATCTATCTGCCGCGCATCGGCATGAGCATCTCCACAAGGGAATCCGCCGAGTTCCGGGATAGATTGATTCATCTCGGGATTACCCGGCTTTCCGCCGGTTCTAAGACCAATGTGGGGGGCTATGCCATGGGTACCAGAGACGATGTTGCCCAGTTTGATATTGCAGATGAGCGCAGTGTGGACCAGGTGGTGGCCATGATTCACAGCAGTGGATATCAACCGGTGTTCAAGGATTGGGACCGCATATGAATGAGTCTGTTGATTTAAGCACGATATTATATCAATCAAAGAAAGCAGCGTAACACACTGAAAATATTTAAAATAATTCATATTTTGCTTGACTTTTTCTTAAGAAGGCTATATGTATAAGTGTTTGATATTGTAGATTAATACTTAACTTTGGCCGGAGTAGATATGTTTCAGCAAACAAGTCCCCAATTAAGTCTTTTTGACCCTTTACTGATGTTTCCAGGAATTTTACCTCATGATGACTGGTCTCATATTTACAGAGATAAGGTTTATCCACAAATTGACGAGAAGGAATTTAAGCATTTATATTGCGAAAATTGGGGTGCCCCGAACAAATCAATCAAGCTACAAGTTTCTCTATTAATTTTTATGAATATGGAACGACTAACTTGGAGAGAGGTTGAATTCCATTTGCAAAGAAGGCTTGACTGGTGGAATGCAACTCAAACACCAGGTGATATGGCCAAAATAGATCATACAACGCTGTTCAAATTTTACAATAAAATAGCAGAAGATGACGTTGCCTATGAATTATTCAAAAGGCTGACTGGCATATTTATCTTAGAATGCAATGTTTCAACGAAGCAACAGAGAGTCGATTCATTTTTTATGCATGGCTGGCTTGCAAAATTATCTCGATATGGACTCTTCAAAGAAACCAATCGAGTTTTCCTTCAAAATCTCCGAAAACAAAAACCAGGTCTTTATGCTGATATTCTGGAAGATCTTTCTCGTGACTATCTTAACGATGGTTTTGATTTAACGGAAAAAGATAAAGAAAAGACAAGTAGAAAAATTCAAGAAATGGCTGATGATATGTATCATCTCAAAAGTGCTTTTGAAAATCATCATCAGGTAAAGCACTATAAATCATTCGAGATATTGATGCAAGTTTTCGATCAGCAGTGTAATATAATAGAAAAATCGACAAACCCTGATAACTCAGTGAAAATAGAAATAGAAATAGAAATAAAAGCCCCTGACGGTAAGGGAAAACAAATTGTTTCAACGCCTCACAATACAGACGCTCAATATACAAGGAAGAGAAATCAGGTAGTCACTGGACATAAAGGATTTCTTACTGAAACTTGTGATCCTGATAATGATGTTCAATATATAACTGATGTTGCCTTGGAGGCAGCTGGGCATGCAGATGCAGTCGAAATCGATAAAATTGAAAATCGTTTAGAGGAGAATGAATTCAAGCCCGAGATTTTGTACGGAGATGCAGGGTTTGTAAATGGAGAATCTATTCTGAAAGCAGCGGAAAAAGGAATAGAGCTTGAAGGCCCATCTGCCGGTCGTTCGCAAAGTATAGAAGGGTTTGCTGAAAAAGATCGGCCACTTGATGTTGCTGATTTTAAGGTTGAATTCGAAGATACTACCAAAGAATTAATCGTTTTATCGTGCCCTAATAATGAGAGCCCTTTAGATCAGATAAAAAGTGAGAAAACTGGACAATGGCTAGTTCATTTTGATAACAAGACGTGTAAAGAATGCCCTCTTCAAAATCGTTGTCCTGTAAAACAGGGGGCCACAATTTCGACATTGACAATCAATGAGTCTGTTGATTTAAGCACGATATTATATCAATCAAAGAAAGCAGCGTAACACACTGAAAATATTTAAAATAATTCATATTTTGCTTGACTTTTTCTTAAGAAGGCTATATGTATAAGTGTTTGATATTGTAGATTAATACTTAACTTTGGCCGGAGTAGATATGTTTCAGCAAACAAGTCCCCAATTAAGTCTTTTTGACCCTTTACTGATGTTTCCAGGAATTTTACCTCATGATGACTGGTCTCATATTTACAGAGATAAGGTTTATCCACAAATTGACGAGAAGGAATTTAAGCATTTATGAGTCTGTTGATTTAAGCGCGATATTATATCAATCAAAAAAAGCAGCGTAACACACTGAAAATATTTAAAATAGTTCATGTTCTGCTTGACTTTCCCCTAAGAAGATTATATGTATAAGTGTTTGATATTGTATATTAATGATTGACTTTGGCCGGAGTATATATGTTTCAGCAAACAAGTCCCCAATTAAGTCTTTTTGACCCTTTACTGATGTTTCCAGGAATTTTACCTCATGATGACTGGTCTCATATTTACAGAGATAAGGTTTATCCTCAAATTGACGAGAAGCAATTTAAGCATTTATATTGCGAGAATTGGGGTGCCCCGAACAAATCAATCAAACTACAAGTTTCTCTCTTAATTTTTATGAATATGGAACGACTAACTTGGAGAGAGGTTGAATTCCATTTGCAAAGAAGGCTTGACTGGTGGAATGCAACTCAAACACCATGTGATATGGCCAAAATAGATCATACAACGCTGTTCAACTTTTACAATAAAATAGCAGAAGATGACGTTGCCTATGAATTATTCAAAAGACTGACTGGCATATTTATCTTAGAATGCAATGTTTCAACGAGGCAACAGAGAGTCGATTCATTTTTTATGCATGGCTGGCTTGCAAAATTATCTCGATATGGACTCTTCAAAGAAACCAATCGAGTTTTCCTTCAAAATCTCCGGAAACAAAAACCAGGTCTTTATGCTGATATTCTGGAAGATCTTTCTCGTGACTATCTTAACGATGGTTTTGATTTAACGGAAAAAGATAAAGAAAAGACGAGTCGAAAAATTCAAGAAATGGCTGATGATATGTATCACCTCAAAAGCGCTTTTGAAAATCATCATCAGGTAAAGCACTATAAATCATTCGAGATATTGATGCAAGTTTTCGATCAGCAGTGTAATATAATAGAAAAAACGATAGACCCTGATGGCTCAGTGAAAATAGAAATAAAAACCCCTGACGGTAAGGGCAAACAAATTGTTTCAACGCCTCACAATACAGACGCTCAATATACAAGGAAGAGAAATCAGGTAGTCACTGGACATAAAGGATTTCTTACTGAAACTTGTGATCCTGATAATGATATTCAATATATAACTGATGTTGCCTTGGAGGCAGCTGGGCATGCAGATGCAGTCGAAATCGATAAAATTGAAAACCGTTTAGAGGAAAATGAATGCAAGCCCGAGATTTTATACGGAGATGCAGGGTTTGTAAATGGAGAATCTATTCTGAACGCAGCGGAAAAAGGAATAGAGCTGGAAGGCCCATCTGCCGGACGTTCGCAAAGTATAGAAGGATTTGCTGAAAAAGATCGGCCACTGGATGTTGCTGATTTTAAGGTAAAGTTCGAAGATACTACCAAAGAATTAATCGTTTTATCGTGCCCTAATAATGAGAGCCCTTTAGATCAGATAAAAAGTGAGAAAACCGGACAATGGTTAGTTCACTTTGATAACAATACGTGTAAAGAATGCCCTCTTCAAAATCGTTGTCCTGTAAAGCATGGGGCCACAATTTCGACATTGACAATTGGTGAAGCGCAATACGCCGGTGCTCAACGCCATCATAAATATATGAAAGACACTGAATACCGAAAAGAATGTGGTGTACGTGCAGGTGCTGAAAGTTTGGTCAATGAGGTGGCCAATAAACACGGTGCTCGAAAATCACGACATCGAACAGAAAAACGATCGAGGCTGCAAATAATATTTGCAGCAATTGCATGCAACACAAAACGTTATTTAAAGCAAGCGGCGGATAGTTGCGCCCAAAAACAGCCTAAAGTGCAAACAAATGGGTGTTGATGGGGGTGGAACCCCTCAAAAAATTGAAATAGGGCTTTAAAACGGATACATATGGTTCGTGTTAGGATTTGGGAATCGAAATGTAACTTTTTTCGAGCTATTTTCATAAAAATCGCCTTCACTTTTTTGTTTTGGAGATGGCACTAAATCAACAGGATCATTTATATTGCGAAAATTGGGGTGCCCCGAACAAATCAATCAAGCTACAAGTTTCTCTATTAATTTTTATGAATATGGAACGACTAACTTGGAGAGAGGTTGAATTCCATTTGCAAAGAAGGCTTGACTGGTGGAATGCAACTCAAACACCAGGTGATATGGCCAAAATAGATCATACAACGCTGTTCAAATTTTACAATAAAATAGCAGAAGATGACGTTGCCTATGAATTATTCAAAAGGCTGACTGGCATATTTATCTTAGAATGCAATGTTTCAACGAAGCAACAGAGAGTCGATTCATTTTTTATGCATGGCTGGCTTGCAAAATTATCTCGATATGGACTCTTCAAAGAAACCAATCGAGTTTTCCTTCAAAATCTCCGAAAACAAAAACCAGGTCTTTATGCTGATATTCTGGAAGATCTTTCTCGTGACTATCTTAACGATGGTTTTGATTTAACGGAAAAAGATAAAGAAAAGACAAGTAGAAAAATTCAAGAAATGGCTGATGATATGTATCATCTCAAAAGTGCTTTTGAAAATCATCATCAGGTAAAGCACTATAAATCATTCGAGATATTGATGCAAGTTTTCGATCAGCAGTGTAATATAATAGAAAAATCGACAAACCCTGATAACTCAGTGAAAATAGAAATAGAAATAGAAATAAAAGCCCCTGACGGTAAGGGAAAACAAATTGTTTCAACGCCTCACAATACAGACGCTCAATATACAAGGAAGAGAAATCAGGTAGTCACTGGACATAAAGGATTTCTTACTGAAACTTGTGATCCTGATAATGATGTTCAATATATAACTGATGTTGCCTTGGAGGCAGCTGGGCATGCAGATGCAGTCGAAATCGATAAAATTGAAAATCGTTTAGAGGAGAATGAATTCAAGCCCGAGATTTTGTACGGAGATGCAGGGTTTGTAAATGGAGAATCTATTCTGAAAGCAGCGGAAAAAGGAATAGAGCTTGAAGGCCCATCTGCCGGTCGTTCGCAAAGTATAGAAGGGTTTGCTGAAAAAGATCGGCCACTTGATGTTGCTGATTTTAAGGTTGAATTCGAAGATACTACCAAAGAATTAATCGTTTTATCGTGCCCTAATAATGAGAGCCCTTTAGATCAGATAAAAAGTGAGAAAACTGGACAATGGCTAGTTCATTTTGATAACAAGACGTGTAAAGAATGCCCTCTTCAAAATCGTTGTCCTGTAAAACAGGGGGCCACAATTTCGACATTGACAATCAATGAAGCGCAATATGCCGGTGCTCAACGTCATCAGAAATATATGAAAGACACTGAATACCGAAAAGAATGTGGTGTTCGTGCCGGTGCTGAAAGTTTGGTCAATGAGGTAGCCAATAAACACGGTGCTCGAAAATCACGACATCGAACAGAAAAACGATCGAGGCTGCAAATAATATTTGCAGCAATTGCATGCAACACAAAACGTTATTTAAATCAAGCGGCGGATAGTTGCGCCCAAAAACAGCCTAAAGTGCAAACAAATGGGTGTTGATGGGGGTGGAACCCTCAAAAAATTGAAATAGGGCTTTAAAACGGATACATATGGTCTATGTTAGGATTCAAAAATTGAAATGTAACTTTTTTCGAGCTATTTTCATAAAAATCGCCTCCACTTGTTTGTTTTGGAGATGGCACTAAATCAACAGGATCATCAATGAAGCGCAATATGCCGGTGCTCAACGTCATCAGAAATATATGAAAGACACTGAATACCGAAAAGAATGTGGTGTTCGTGCCGGTGCTGAAAGTTTGGTCAATGAGGTAGCCAATAAACACGGTGCTCGAAAATCACGACATCGAACAGAAAAACGATCGAGGCTGCAAATAATATTTGCAGCAATTGCATGCAACACAAAACGTTATTTAAATCAAGCGGCGGATAGTTGCGCCCAAAAACAGCCTAAAGTGCAAACAAATGGGTGTTGATGGGGGTGGAACCCTCAAAAAATTGAAATAGGGCTTTAAAACGGATACATATGGTCTATGTTAGGATTCAAAAATTGAAATGTAACTTTTTTCGAGCTATTTTCATAAAAATCGCCTCCACTTGTTTGTTTTGGAGATGGCACTAAATCAACAGGATCATGAATCCGGAAAAAAGGGGAAACACCAAGGTCGGTATTGCCGGGATAGGGGGCATTGGCTCCAATGTGGCTCAGATGCTGGTCCGTTCCGGGGTGCAGCACCTGACCCTGGTGGATTTTGACAGGGTGGATCACTCCAATCTTAACCGGCAGTTCTATTTTCATGATCAGGTCGGCATGGATAAAACAGAGATGCTGGCCTGCAATCTGAAACGAATTAACCCCCAGGTGACCATAAATGCGGTGTGCGAAAAGCTGGTCCCTCATACGATAAGGGAGCGGTTTCGCCACTGTGACATCATCGTGGAAGGGGTGGATGATAAAGAAACCAAAAAGCAGGTGGTGGAGGCCTTTGCAGGGAAATCCATACCCGTGGTTTCCGCATCGGGCATTGCCGGTGATGACCTCACCGGCATCCAGGTGAAGTCCATGGCGAATATCACCATTGTGGGGGATTTTGTCTCTGATGAGGCAGACAATTTTCTGTTTTCTCCCAAGGTGTATATGGTGGCCGCCCTTATGGCCGGTGAGGTGTTGAAGCGGATGAGAAGACAAGCAGGTTGGTATATCCGTTGACAAAAATGCCCTGAATATGGATGTCAATACCTGAAATATCAGGAGATATAAAAATGAAAAAAAGAGAACCCGTATGTTCCCATAGGCCATGGGTATTGCCCAACGGTATTTATGGCATTCTGGCAGAAAAGTTTTCCAGGGGAAGGGATAATGTCACCGTGGCGAGGTTAATGGTGGAGGGAGGGATTAATCTCATCCAGTACCGGGAAAAACGTCATGAAAAAAACATGAAAGCGATGTATGAGGAGTGTCTGGCCATTCGCGCAATTACACGGGAGGCGGGCATTCCTTTTATCGTCAATGATTTTGCAGATCTGGCATTGATGGTGGATGCCGATGGAGTCCATGTGGGGCAGGATGATCTGCCGGTGACCGCACTGCGGGATCTGGTGGGGGAGCAGATGATCATCGGCTGTTCCACCCACTCCCCTGACCATGCGGAAAAAGCCGTTAAAGATGGGGCCGATTACATTGGCGTGGGACCCATTTTTACCACACAGACCAAGGAGGATGTGTGCGATGCCGTGGGATTTTCCTATCTTGAGCATGTGGTCACCCATCACAGCATTCCCTTTGTGGCCATTGGCGGCATTAAAAGAGAAAACCTTGCCTCCGTGGTGGAGCAGGGCGCCCGGTGCGTCTGCCTTGTGACGGAGATTGTGGGGGCGGAAGATATCCCCGGCACCATCCGGGAAATAAAAAAAATATACAACGATACCATTTGATAATCTTGGGGGAGGGGCAGGCTTTCGTTATGAGCATGATCAATGACGTTGTGAGTTCTTCGCATCGGCTGTGGTGGATAACACCAATAACACAAACCTGATCCCATCCTCCCAATTAAAGGAATAAAAGAAATTATGAAAACATATACCACACAGATGGATGCGGCAGGAAAAGGAATCATTACCCCCCAGATGAGAGATGTGCTTGCCATGGAAACTATTTCCGAGGAGGCACTTGTGGCTGGGGTGGCAAGCGGGGAGATTGCCATTCCCGCCAATGTGCATCATCATCATCTCAAGGGCATTGCCGTCGGTAAGGGAGTGACCACCAAGGTGAACGTCAATCTCGGGGTGTCCAAAGACTGTTGCAGCTTTGATCTGGAGCTTGCAAAAGCGGACATGGCAGTGGATATGAAGGCCCATTCGGTAATGGATCTTTCAGTGTCCGGGAATACCCGGGCTTTCAGACAAAAGCTGGTGGAAAAGATGCCGATGATGATCGGTACGGTTCCCATCTACGATACCCTCACCCGCACGGGCAAGAAAGGGGGGGACATCACCCTGGATGAATGGTTTGAAACCGTTGAGATCCATGCTGCAGACGGCATTGATTTTATCACCATCCATGCCGGTTTAAACCAAAAGGCGGTAAAAAGTATCCACACAAACCCCCGGCTCACCGGGGTGGTGAGCCGGGGCGGGTCCATCCTCATGGAGTGGATGGTGAAAAATGAGAGGGAAAATCCCTTTTATGAATATTTTGACAGGTTGTTGGATATCTGTGAGGCCAATGACATCTGCATCAGCCTGGGGGATGGGTTGCGTCCCGGCTGTCTGAAGGATGCCACGGACGGTCCCCAGATCGAAGAGTTGATTACCCTGGGTGAATTGACCAAAAGAGCCTGGGCAAGAAAGGTGCAGGTGATGATCGAAGGGCCGGGCCATGTGCCTTTGAACGAGATTGAAATGAACATGAAGCTTCAGAAAAAGCTTTGTCATAATGCCCCCTTTTATGTGCTGGGTCCTCTGGTGACGGACATTGCACCGGGGTATGATCACATCACCTCTGCCATTGGCGGGGCCCTGGCTGCCATGCACGGTGCAGATTTTCTCTGCTATGTCACTCCGGCGGAGCATCTGCGTCTGCCCGAACTTTCCGATGTAAAAGAGGGGATCATGGCCTCCCGCATTGCGGCCCATGCCGCCGATATCGCCAAGGGCCTTCACGGTGCCATGGACCCGGATATCAAGATGGGCAAGGCCCGGTTTGAGCTGGACTGGGAAGGGCAATTCGAGGTGGCCATGGACCCGGAAAAGGCCCGGGTTTACCGGGCCTCTTCCCAGCCTGAAGAGGAATCGGTCTGCACCATGTGCGGGGATTTTTGTGCAGTTAAACGAAGCCGGGAGATTCTTGTATCATCATAAGACGACGGGGCTTGATCTGGGGTGTCAAAAAACCCGCTTTTTGCCCCCCTCTTTTTTTGCTCAGTTTTTGGAAGTGCAAAATTGGCTGCAATGCCTTTTCTGAAGCGATGGGTGTCAAGCGAGTGCTCAAAAGTGAGCAATTGAAAACAGCGGATTTAGACCACCCCAGGCTTGATCATATCATGGGCCATCTTGTGATGGAAATTTAATGCCAAAAATTAAATCCTGTTATTACGACGGAGTGTTGTGATGGGTAAAATTTTATTTCCCGTATAATGGCCCAGCTTATGATCAACCCCGAACGACGACTGCTTTGTCATGGTCTAATTTTGGGACTATTATTATAGTGCCGGTCACATGACCTGATACTATTTTTGAAATGGGCTATCCACTTGACGCAAGTAAGAACTGTTTATGTGTTTGAATATATGACATTTATATCCATCTATGGGCTCTGATATCAATTCGTTAAAAATACGTTTGAAATTAAGCATGTTAGTGAAACCTCACTTGCGTTAAATGGACAGCCCGTTTTTTGAATTTGAAATCCCCATTTTTAGCAGCAATTCTAAATTTGAAGCTCTTTGTATTTCAATGAGTTATAACTTTATTTTCTGGTTGACAAACAAAAGAAAACATGCATGTCAATAATATTTAAGTGTTTTTGGGAGTTCGCCAAAAATTATTTCTTGCTAATAGATTGAAATTGTTTAAAAAGTCAAATTTAGAATTGCTGGGTGAGAATATATTTAACGGTTTTTTGGGATGGATCAAAGCTTTGTACGATACGATGCTTATCAGGGATAGCATTGAGACGTACGTTAGCAATTTTAGTGTGATATAAGACTTTTGCTTCTTTCTCAATTTTCTCATCAGCAGCAAAGCCAACAGTTATCATATCGAGAATAAGATTGAAAAAAGTAGATAATTTTTTTAGATCATATTGATTTTTTGCGAATTTGCCGGTTGGAGTTAATTTGGGTTTCGAACAGGTGATCCTTATTTTCAAACTACTTTTGATTTCAATTACATAAGACAATCCCAGACGTTTAAGTCCTCTAATAAACGGTTCAACTCCAAACCATGAATCAGCAAGCACTGTGCAAGGTGGATAATTTTTTGCCAATGCCCATTCCAACATTTCGATTGCCAGTTCATTTTTCGTTTTATGAACCAAATTTTTTCTTCGAACTCATGGCATTTTTGAATAATTTTGGTAATAAATACGAAAAGTTAAAGCAAATTTTGCCGATGCACCATCACTATAGTATAAAACAACGATGCATCGTGCTTTGAGGTTAGTCCCGATCGCATGATCAAAAAGAACGAAGACACCATGAAGCCATTGGCAAAATTTGGAATGATGTGTCATTGTATCATCGATAATAAAATAACCTTGACAATTCTTAATTTTATGACAAAAGTATACATGATTGGCGTATAATTTTTGCATTTCGACGGTTGAAAATTTTGCATCAGAAAGAAAGTGAGATAGGGTGCTTATGCTTTTTTCTTTCAAAAACATTTGATTGATTTCTGTTAAGCTAAAATTGCTCCCAGAACAAGAGCGCTATCAATCAATGTTAAATTGTATTGGCAGTTGCTCAAAACAGGTTCGAGGAAGGATAAACCTGTTACTAATAAAGGTATACGTTCAACAATACCTTCGCCAATTTTTAAAATATGCCTTTAACAGGATTTCAAACCTCCGCATATTGTGTGTTTTCTGTTTTGAAAATACAACATATGCTTGGCAAGCTGCTCCACAATATGATTGGCGAAGGTATTAGTTCAACACAAGGTATTTTCATTGCAGCCATCATGATAAAGTAAAGTAATAATAGATATTTATCTATGACATATATTTTTATTTTTGTCTATATCTTTATCCAAAGCAATAATTACACCACCATAATAGCTCTCATTGCAAGATTTTGATATTAAAAAGAAAAAATATTTTTCGAAAACTCAAGTATATAATACTTCCTCTATCTCTATCTTTCAATAACCTGTCCGCACATCCTCCGCCTTCAGCTTCATTCCGATGAACGTGTTGGAAAGTTCTTTTGCCGCCATTTTTAAAGGGGGAACAAAGGTTTTCACCATTTCCTCTTTTGTATACCGTTTTTTGGGTACCGTGACATTGATCGCCATCAATGCAAATCCCTCATTATCCAGTACAGGGCATGCTGCCGAGATAACTCCGGGGGTCAACTCTTCATCGTTTACGGAAAAGCCTCTATTCCGGGTTTCGGAAAGATCGCTTTCAAACTTCTCCATTTGAATGATGGTTTTGGGACCCATGGGTTTCAACTCTATTTTCTGAAAAATACCACCCACTGCTTCAGGACTACCGAAAGCGAGCATGGATTTGCCTAAACTGGTACAATGTAGCGGAAGAAGAGACCCCACTTGCAAATCAAAGTGGAGATATTTGTCTTTTCGTAACCGAACGATATATAAAATCTCATCTCCCTCGAGAATTCCCAAGTTGACTGTTTCCTGAATCTCATCATGTAATTTTTTCAACCTCAACTCTGCAACCTCACGCCAATTCAATCCTTGTAAAACGGCAAAACCGAGAGTTAAAATTTTAGTTGTTAAATGATACTGTTTTTGACTGTCCTTTCTCAAAAAACCTAACGTACACAGCGTGCTACACATTCGGGTGGCCGACGTGTAATTGATATTAAGCAACCCACCGATCTCCGTCAACTTCATTGGACGGCGTGCTCTGGCAAGCACTTCAAGTACCTCCAATCCTCTCTCCAGTGACTCTACATGATAACTGCTTTTACCCTGTTTTACTTGCAGCATCTCTATTTCCTCCTCGGCTCTTTTGTGTGTTGAGAATAATCATAACTCCGTCCACGCTGCACAAAAAATCAAGGTAATCGCTACGTCGCCACTGTCATGGCCGCTCTTTATGCTCACACCCTGTTTCTCAAAATGATGATGAAGCAAAGCAATGCCGTATTTTATATTTTACCCTTGACTTTTTTTCAAGCATAGCATATCCAACCGCATAAAGCAATTAATCTTCTTGTAGAGAAAAAATAGATTATTTAATATTAAAATCAACATAACTAATTTTTATAAGAAACTTCGCCCAATAGCCTGTAATAACAGGAGTTAAAATCTTCGTTGTGGCAGTTTTCTCTGCCATGTGGGTTATACAAATCAAATAAATTTAAGGATGGGTTATTTTGAAAAAAACATTATTTATTTTTTTGATTGCATTTTTTTTGCCAGCACAGCTTCGGCAACCATGAAAATCAAGCTGGCTGTTGTGACAAAACCGGGTTCTGCCCAGAACATTGTAGCAGATAAATTTAAAGAACTCATTGAAGCGCGTTCCCAGGGCAAGATAAAGGTTAAGGTCTTTCACTCTGCTTCCCTGGGCAACGAAACAGAGATTCTCCAGCAGATTCAGATGGGAACCGTGGAAATGGGGATTGTTACTGCAGGTCCATTTGATATTTTTGACCCCATTGTCCGGGTGGTGAATTATCCTTTCTTGTTTAAAGATAATGAGCAGGCAGACTTGATTCTGGATGGCCCCTTGGGGCAGGAAATTCTTAAAAGGCTTGAAAAATCAGGTTTTAAGGGGCTGCATTTTTCAGAAAATGGATTTCGGAATCTGACCAACAGCAAAAAGGCAGTGAAAAGCCCTGATGACATTAAAGGCCTTAAGATCCGGGTCATGGCATCTGCGCTTCATAAAACCATCTGGCAGACACTGGGTGCCAATCCCACACCCATGCCCTGGCCCATTTACACGGAGCTTGAACAGGGGGTTATTGACGGCCAGGAAAATCCCTTGTGGGTAATGGAGGTGTACAAGTTCTATGAAATTCAAAAGTACATGACCATGACCCGTCATGTATACTCTTCTCACATTGATGTAGCTGGCCTGAAATGGTGGAACTCTCTTTCTGCTGATAATCAGGCACTTATTGCCGGAGCCATAAAAGACGCAGCGATTTTTCAGCGGGCAGATAATAGGGCCAAGGATGCCGGTCGCATGGCCCTGCTTGGAAAAAAGGGGATGATAATTGAAGACCATCCTGATGTGGCTGCCTTCAGGGCCCGGGTGGCAGATTTGAAAAACATGGACCTTTACAGTGATCCCCGGGTAAATGCCCTGTTAATAAAAATGATTGAGGCCACCCGATAAGCCGGGGATGGGCTGGAATCAAAATATGATAAGATTTTTTCAAAATCTCAGCGATGGCACAAACCGCAGGGTGGAAGCACTGCTTTTTGTAATGGGAGCCACCATGACCTTGATTGTGGTGGTACAGGTGTTTTCCAGATATGTCCTTAATCATTCTTTATTCTGGTCTGAAGAGCTGGCCAGTTTTCTTCTGGTGTGGTTGACTTTTATGGGGGCTTATGTGGCCTATTACAGGGGGGTGCATCCCGGTGTGGATCTCTGCTTTAAAAGGTTTCCCCCTCAGTGGCAACAATTGGCCACGGTGGGAATTCATCTGGTTTGCCTGTTGCTGTCTGGGGTGATGGTGGTGAAGGGAGTGAACTTTGCCTGGTTTATAAGGCTTCAGATTTCTCCGGCACTCTCCCTTCCTAAATGGATTCTCATGTGCATTGTTCCCCTGGCCGGTGTCATTCTTATGATACATGGTATGCGATTCCTGCTTGATGCTCTCCAGGTCCGTGGTTTTATGGATTAGGGTGGTATTGTGACTGCGTCGCTGTTGATTATTACCCTGTTTTTTCTCTTTGCCATGAACACCCCCATTGCCATTGCCATTGGGGTTTCATCCCTGGTGATTCTCCTGGTTCAAGGGGACTATCCCCTGATGGTGATGATCCAGCGCATGGTGTCAGGTACCGATTCCTTTCATCTCATGGCGGTGCCGTTGTTCATGTATGCCGGGGTGATCATGGAGGCTGGCGGCATCAGCCAGAGACTCATTGATTTTGCCAATGCCCTTGCTGGCTGGTTGCCCGGGGGGCTGGCTGCCGTCACCATTGTTTCTGCCATGTTTTTTGCCGGAATTTCCGGTTCTGCTGCTGCTGATGCCGCTGCTGTGGGGGCTGTATTGATTCCGGCCATGAAACGTTCCGGGTATGACTCTGATTTTGCAGCGGCAGCGCAGGCCTCGGGTGGATCCTTGGGGGTGGTGATTCCACCCTCCATTCCCATGATTATTTTTGGATTTCTCACCGGGGCCTCCGTCGGTCAGCTTTTTGCCGCCGGTATTCTGCCCGGTTTGCTCATTGCTATCACTCTTATTGCTGTTTCCACCTTTGTTTCCTGGCGGCGGGGTTATGCCCCGGATACCCGATTTTCCTTGAAAAATATTTTTATTACCTTCAGGCGCGCTTTTCTGGCTCTGGGCGCGCCGTCGATCATCCTTGGCGGGATTTTAACCGGTGTGTTCACAGCCACAGAATCGGCAGCCGTGGCTGTGGCCTATGCTCTGTTTGTTTCCATGGTGATTTACAGAAAAAATCGTCCTGGCGATCTGTTTCATCTTTTCAGAGATGGGTCTGTCACCGCCTCCATTGTTATGTTTATCATCGCCACGGCCTCAGTGTTCAGCTGGATCGCCGCCATGGAGGATCTTCCCGGTGCTCTGGCAGGCAGTCTCATGGGAATGACAGACAATTCGGTGCTTCTTTTGCTTTTGATTAATGCGGTACTTCTTGTGGCCGGTACCTTTGTGGAAACCACCGCCGCCTTAATTCTGCTGGTCCCCATGATCACGGCTATGCTCCCCTCACTGGGTATTGACACGGTTCAACTGGGGGTTATTGTGGTGACTAACCTCTCCATTGGCATGCTCACCCCACCCATGGGCATCTGTCTCATTGTTTCGTGCAGTATTTCCGGGGATTCCCTGGGAGCAGTGAGTCAACGAGTTCTGCCTTTTCTGATCATTTTGATCATAGACCTTCTTATCTTTACCTTTTATTCTCCGCTCACCATGTGGATGGCCCACTTGGTTCGTTGAGCCTTTCCCGCAATTTTTCATATTCACTGCCACGGGCAGACTTTATCCTGGGATTGATCTGCCCGCAATAAAGCTTATAATTTGTCCTATTGCCGGGATTTTCTTATTAATTACGCCTACAATGTCACTTACAGATTTAAAACCAATGTCTTGTGGATGTTAGCCCTACAACGTAATTTACAGATAAAACCCCATAAATTCAGTGGGTTAAAAATTGGGGTGTGTAAAAAAAAGCACATAAATTCAAGCTCTTATGCTCTAAGTTGCGTTGTAGGGTTAGGGTAATTTTTATAATCAGCGGCTCATTTTTTGACCGAAAATACCTCACTTTTAAATGAACATGACAGTGGGCGCACCCAGATCAGAATCTCAGTCCGCCCGTGAGGTTATTAGCACCCCTTATCCATAAAGCAAATGACAATGCTCGATGTCGCGGTGCTTAACATTGAATTATTTATGAATAAGTTCAACTAACTCCAAAGCCCGAGATAGATGGGCTTTCGCTGATTTAATGCCTGCCTGATCTTCATTTACGCCAAAACGTATTTTGGGATCAAAAATACCCTCCCCATGTCGGGTACTAACTGCAGATGCACCAAGAGGGCTGATACAGGAGTGAGTTGTTGCCGGTATCATGTCAAGTGTCATGAAAGCATACATATGAGACAAATGGGTTGTTTCCAGGCCTCCATGTCGATTCCATGCCACAGCTGCACTGATTCCGATTTTGTTTTTTAATCTGCCACCGGCAATATTGCCAAAAATGAAAGCCCGAAGGCGGTCGATAAAGGTTGCCATCATTCCACTGGTTCTCATAATATAGACAGGGCTGCCCAGGACAATGATATCAGCGTTTTCCAGCTTATTAAAAATGAGCTGTGCATCGTCTTTCAAGGCACAATATTTATCTTCTTTTTGCTTGGAAAGGCAGAAATTGCAATGAATACAATTTTTGATTATCATCTCCGAAAGTTTTACGGTATCGGTGTCAAGCCCTTTTTTCCGTGCATCATTCATAATTATTTCCAGAAAAGCATCAGTATTTCCATTTTTTACCGGGCTTCCGGAAATTCCAACAATTTTATATGACATTTTTTTTCCTAATAAAGAGTGTTGAATAAGGTATTGATTATTATCAATAACATTAATAGATTGATCTTAAAGAAGACATAAGTGTCTTGTGTCTATTTTAATACACTGAAATCATTATTATAATCTCTCTTGTGTATCATCTATAGGTTAAAATCAGGACGCCGCTTTTCTTTAAATGCCCGCATTCCTTCCCTTGCCTCATCAGTGCCCCAGAAAAAGCTCAACATCTCAACTCCCATTTCGGCACTTGAAGAAAGAAGATCGTAATATATATTGTGCATCTTTTTTCCAAGGGCAATGGCGGTCGGACTCATTTCCACAATTTCCTCGGCCCATTTCAGGGTCTCTTTGTCGAGTTCTTCCGGCCCAACCGCCTTGTTGATCCAGCCCATGTTCGCAGCCTCGCTTGCCGAATAGAGGCGGCAAAGATAGGTGATTTCGCGGGAGCGTTTTTCACCCACCAGTATTTGAAGATTTTGGGGGACTCCGAATGCGGGCATAGAACCGACTCGTGGACCGGCCTGACCAAATTTTGCCTTTTCTGAAGCAATGGTCAGGTCACAGGCAATGTTGAGTTCGTTTCCACCGCCGACACAAGCTCCATGCACAGATGCGATAATTGGTTTTGAAAGCCTCCTGACGGTATCAATCATCGCCTTGAAATCCATGAGATAGGCCCGTCGATTTGCTGCGCTACCCTCCGTGAGCGCCAGCAATTCATCGAGATCCCCACCTGCACACCACGCCTTTCCGGCACCTTTCAGGAGCACGACACGCACCATAGACTCCGCTTCCGCCTGCTTCAATGCCGTAATCAGATCATTTACCAGTTGCATACTTAAAGCATTGAATTTATCCGGTCGATTAAGGGTTATTGTCGCAATTTTATTTTTTTGTTCATAGGTTACTGTATTTTCCATTGATGGCCATCCTTTCCAAAAAAAGTTGATTTATTAAATTCACAAGGTCAAAATGAATTATGAAAGCAATGAGTTTGCTATAATCACCCGCTGTATCTGATTGCTTCCGTCAAATATTTGTATCATTTTTGCATCCCGCATCATCCGTTCCAGGGGATAGTCCTTCATTACCCCGTACCCACCAAGAATTTGAACTGCATCTGTGGTTACACGCATGGCAACATCCGAAGCAAAGCATTTGACTGAGGATCCCAGACGGCTTCTCAGCCGATCTTTTCCGGGCGGTTTCGAATCCATATACGCAGTTGTCCGGTATAACAATGCCCTTGCTGCATCGGTCTGCATGGACATATCGGCGAACATAAATCGTATGGCCTGAAGCTCACTGATGGGTTTCCCGAATTGAATTCTCTGTTGGGCATATTCCGAAGCAAGTTTCAGAGCGCCTCCGGAAATTCCCACGGCAATGGCACCTGGCCCGTAAGCCCTCATGTCGGCAGCCGCAGTCATCAGGATATCCCATCCTTTGCCGGGATCGCTTAAAAGATTGTTTTTAGGTACTCTGGCATCTTTAAAAATCAATTCCGCAAGGTCTGAGCCTCGCATGCCGAGTTTGTCCTCCCGCTTACCAACCGAAAATCCTGGCGTACCCTTTTCGACGACCAACGCAGATAAGCCCTTATAACCTTTTTCAGCACCGGTTCTTACAAAAACCACCACATGGTCTGCCATAGCTCCGTTGGTCACGAATATTTTGGTTCCGTTGACGATGTAATGATCGCCGTCCAATTCTGCACGTGTCTGAATTTCCGCAGATTCGGATCCATGATCGGGTTCGGTCAGGGAAAATGCATTGATGTTATTTTTAGTGGACATTTGACTGAAAAAACGCTCTTTTTGCTCCTCATTTCCCCATTGTTTTAAAATATGGATAACTGACTGGTTGACGAAAACAATCATGGCAGCAGAGGCATCTACCTTGGCCATTTCTTCAACGGCCGCTGCAATGGTTGTGTAGTCAGCATCAATACCTCCGTATTTTTCCGGCAGCGCCATGTTTAAAAGATCAATTTCTGCAAGTAGGTGGATGATTTCCAGCGAAGTATGTCCAGCCACATCCGCATCCACGGCCAAAGGCGCAATTTTGTTTGCCGCCAGTTGCCGAACTGTGTCCCTGATCATCCGTTGTTCATCAGTGAATTGAATCATTTCTTTCTTTGTTCCTTTTTATTTTTTGTAAACATAGATGCCTTTTCCTGTCTTCCTCCCCAAATGGCCAGCCTTGACAAGCTTCACGAGGAGCGGAGACGGTCTGTATTTGTCTCCGAATTCTCTGTAAAACGTCTGCATGCAGGCGTAGAGAATGTCGAGACCAAACGCATCGGCTGCAGCCAAAGGCCCCAGAGGGAGATTCAAACCTTTTGTGCAGCTTCGATCAATCTCCTCTGCTGTGGCAAGCCCCGTTTCAAGTGCAAAAAAGGCTTCATTGATCATCGGCAGGTAAAGGCGGTTAATGACAAATCCCGGTGAGTCGGCAACGGTTACGGTTTCTTTGTCGCATTTGCGGAGAAAATCCGTTACTGTCTGGTGGGTATTATCTGAGGTGTCCGGCCCGCGGACAAGTTCCACCAAGGGTGTGAGGGCTGCCGGGATCAGAAAATGTGTGCCAATACATTTGTCCTGACGACGGGTAGCTGCCGCAATTTCAGCAACCCAGAGCGTTGAGGTGTTGCTGGCCAGGATGACGTCCGGCTGACAGGCCTTGTCAAGGGCTGCGAATACTTTGGTTTTTACATTTATATCTTCAAATACAGCCTCAATTACCAAATCTGCATCAGCAACGCCTTCGGCAATATCTGTTGCTGTCGTTATCCGAGACATGATCATCTTTACGGTTTCATGATCCATTCTTCCTTTTTTTTCCTGGCCGGTCAAAAAAGCATTGACTATACCCATCCCTTTTTTAACATTTTCGGCCGACATATCCACCATGGTGGTTTCATGGCCGCCTCTGGCGCAGACAATTCCTATCTGGCTGCCCATGGTTCCCATACCAATTACAGCTACTTTTTTTATTGACATTCTGATTTCTCTCCTTTTGTGTTCATGGTGATAGCATAAGTGCCATCATCAAATACGAATAATGTTCGTTGTTACATGGGGACCTTCTCCTCTATAATTTGCACAAAGACTAATGCATCAACAGTGTAGTTCTGCTCAGCATCAACCCCAGATTCAGTGCACTCATCCGTTCTATACAATTGATGGTAATCCAGGTAATATTGTTCAACTTTCCATATTTTATACAATTATAAGCGCTACTTATCCTTGTATCTGCATCAGTATTAGTGGTTGGATAAAAAATAATCATGAATTTAAGAAAAAAGACCTGTTCTCTCAAACATTTCAATTTGTTCTTCTGAATATCCCAGGGATCGGCATACCTCCCTGGTATGGTGTGTTGTCTGAATTGAAAATCGGCTATTTTTATATGCGGGTTTTAATTTGGAAAATTTAATGGGAGTGCCAATCTGTCTTACCGTCCCTCCATGGGCTATCGGAAGTTCCACAACCATTTCTCGCTCTGCTGCCAAGGAGCCTGTCAATGCCTCGGAAAGGGTTAAAACCGGTTCCACACAGGCATCTGCCGATTCAAAAAGTTCCATCCATTCATCTCTGCTCTTTTTCAGAAAAATATCCTGAATTTCTTTTTTTATCCTATGAACTCCGTCCGGTTCAATACCCCCCGGAATCAGATCCGGTCGATTGATCACTTTGCAAAAATTTGAGAAAAACTTAGGTTCAACGCTGGCTACGCTGATATATTTTCCGTCCTTTGTTTTATAATAATCGTAGAGTGAACCCCCATAACTCAAACCACCTTCCAGCTCCGGATCCTCTCCATTCACCAGATTAGCGGCACCGTACAAAGCGGTAAATGCCATCATACCATCAGTCATGGATATATCGATATACTGACCTTCCCCCGTGTTATTTCGATGAATTACGGCCGCCAGAATGCCGATAATTGCATTGTTAGAACCTGCTGCCAAATCAGCCATTTGCATTCCAGAAAGACATGGACCGCTCTCTTTCCTGCCTGAATAAGATGCTACACCGGAACGGGCTATGAAATTTATATCATGTCCCGCCCGAGATTTCATGGGTCCGGTTTGTCCGTACCCTGTCAATGAGCAATAAATAATTGAAGGTTTCACCATTTTTAAATGGTCATAATCAAGTTTGAATTTTGACATTGTACCAGGACGAAATTGTTCAATTAGAATGTTATATTCATCAATCAACTGATGAATAATTTCTATTGCCCTTTGGTCTTTAAGGTTAAGTGTCATACGCCGTTTACTACGATTTAATTGTGCATCTGCTGTAGACAGAGTTGTTCCTGAAATAAAAGGGGGAGCCGATGCCACAAAGTCGGGTCTGGACCCCGAAACAACTTTCAGCACCTCCGCTCCCATATCTGCAAGAAACATGGTAGCAAATGGTCCAGGTAACAATGTTGTAAAATCTAACACTTTTAAACCTTCAAGAGGGCATGCCATATTTTTCCCCTTTATTTTATTCGTAAGTCCTCATTTCCCATACTGTGTGCTGCCTGATACTGGGCTTGTACCGTCTCAAATTACTCAAAAACGACACCCCATTCTTTAAGAATAAAAACATAGGGCTTTGAAATAAAATAAAATAATATAAAATAAAATAGTTATGCCTAAATGTTTTTAAAAATTAGAATGCAATATTCTACATTGTCGATCACCATAACTATTTGAGACTATTAATCTTAAATTTTTTAAAAACAGCTAAAGTGTCGTTTTTGTGTATATAACGCATTCATGGTCGCGGGGCTTGGTCATAAGATGGGCCACCCGTCACAATTGGAGAGCCAATGGGGGCAGGCTTGTGTTATTGTGCTTTTGACAACCACCTGTGTTTCAAGGTGATTTTCAACAAAAGCGCCCATAACGCAAGCCTGACCCCTCCCCATGGCCTATCTTATGACCAAGCCCTGGTCGCGATCATCGAATAGTCGAGGCGCTCTTCATTAGTTTAATGACGGCTACTGCGTGGTTTTCTTCAGTCAACTGATGGAGCGTCGATTAGAATTCGATCGCCGGTGCCGATGATGATCAGACCGCCGTTTACATCCTTAAGTCATTTTTCTTAATTTTTCCCACAGCCGTTAGTGGCAACGAATCGCAAAACACAATCTCACGGGGACGTTTAATGGTGGCGAGTTTATCGATGAGATATTTATTGATATCATCTTCGGTTAAACTATTATTTTCTTTTGGAACAATAAATGCTTTTCCCACTTCCCCCATTTTGGGATGAGGAACTTCGATAACTGCAGCCATTAAAATCTTGGGATGTTTTTGAAGTACGGCTTCAATCTCCAAAGGAAAAATATTTTCACCTCCGCTGGGCATCCTTCATCCCCACTTTACACTTTGATGAGTTGAATGGGCATTTTGTTGTACCCACTCCTGAAAAGTGTAAAGTACTTTTGATGTAATATGAAGGATGCCCTCCGCTGATATACATATCTTTTATCCTACCTTTCATATACCAATGGTTCGGACAACTTTAAGCATTAATAGCGCCGTAGTTTAAGAGTTCTTCGTATTGAGGGGTATTTTTTATCAAAATAGGGTCCAAATCTAAGTGCGAAATAAATCGATCAAGCAGGTGTTCATTGAAATAGCGAGATTTCCACGATGCAATCGAACAAACTTTGGAATTGGAATTTTCACTTACTTCCCGGTCTTGTTTTTTCAACAAATTGAGTGTGGTGAAGGATGCATTGAAATGAAAACTTAAGGCGTCTTTATCTCTGGCTTGACAATCGGTGAGTCCGGTAAATTGTTTTGCATCCCTAAAAATAAATTCGATTTGGAAACGAGATCGATACATATTGAAAATATCCAAGGCATCTAAATTTAAATCGGTTGAAAAAAATAGGGCGTAACGATGCGTGCTGGATTTTCGTTTGTCCAGCAGATAAACAACTCTCATATTACGTTTGAAACGAGGTGAATTAAGGTCAGCTGTGTACAGGTAAACCCCTTGTTCAATTTCACTAACGAATTCCCATCGGGAAAGATCATTACAGTTAACTTTTCCATCATATTTTTTGGGAGCACCCGGTCCTTTTTTTTGAGGCCCTTTATAGAGGTAGCGCAGATTGGCATCTCCTCTTAAACGACCGATTTGATGCAGACCCATATCAATGATGCCGTCAATGAAACGGCGGGGTTGGTCATAAGACGGGCCACTCATTCCTAAGCCGCTTTTTTTGTTCCATTTTTAGGTCGTGGCACTTGGGGCATTTTACCCAGTAACCATTCGAACATATCGATAGGTTTGTTCTCATAGAACCGCTCTGCTGCCGTAGTCCCATCAGGCCGTTTCAGGTAGTAGTTATGGATCACAGTCAGTGCATTCAATTTTTGTTCACTCAACCGATGCATTCCGTGGTGTCGAAGGGAAAGTTGAGCGTTACGTCCTTCCATACAGGAGCTTGATCTTTGAAAAAGTCCTGCTAAATCTCTGGCTTTTCGTTCCATGTAGGCAATTTCCAAGTCATTACAATCCGAAAGAGGACCGTTTCTGCTTATCAATATAGAAAGCAGTTCCTCCGACTTCCGCTGGATGATTTGCTTTGTCTCCAGATCTTTTTCCCTTTTGGCGATCTTTTGAAGGTAAAATCCGGGGATCAAATTAGTATGCATCAGTTGCCGCCTGTCCTCGGGTAGATCCATGGCATCGACAAGTGATTCGATCATGCAAAAAAAGAATGCGATGGTTAGAGTCATTTTTTCCGTTACACGCCAGGCTTTGTCAACACGCTTTTTACAGCGATCGGCCAACAAATCGGTTATTACCCGTATATTATCAAAGATTTTTTTCAGTTTGTCGGAAACCGTTGTGGAATCCTGTTTTTCACCGGTTAAAGGATCATAGGGGTGATACACCTTGCTGATTTCCCTTTTTTCCTTTAGAACACTCTCCTGATTGGTCCGGGCTTTTTCCAGGGCAAGTTTGGCTTGCGTTTCCTGTTCCTTTGCCAGGTCAATTCGTCGTTCAAAATCAGGACGTCTACCTACCGGGCGTTTTTCCAGACTCTCATATTTTTCCTTTTGTTCCACGGCTTTTATGGTAGTCTCCGTGCATTTTTCCAACGTCTTTTCTGCCGATCTAACCACACCGGCAAGCGCACCAGAAGTGCCCTTCCCAATTTCATGCTGTACATGGAAAATATCTGGGGAGTGATGAGCATTCAATCCGTTGATTGCATGACTGATCAACCCTTTTCCTTCATCACTGGTACTTTGAAGGATTTTTACGGGGAGACCATTCAATCCATCATTTACCGCTTTATTCCAGGTTTCTGCCGAACGATCATCGGCATATTTTTCAAGGAGAATAAAATTGGATTCCGGTTCAATTCCGACAAGGCAGATTTCGGGATGGAACGTCTCATCCTCACAAATACTGATTAGTTTTTCCGGCATATCTTCAACCAGACGTGCCTTCTCCATTTCTCCAAATGTTCCCAGCATACTGTCCATTTGGCTGGAAATTTTTTGATGCGCACCATACGATGATGCCACAAATTTCGAGAGTTTACACATCTCTAACAAATTGCAAATATTATGGATACTGCCACATCCCACCTTTGTGAATTCCAGATGAAGCCCATGGATAAGCAGATGTAAAAAATTAGCACCTACCGGGCTCTCAAAAAATTTTACAAGCGCCGGATCTTCATCAATATTACTATAGCGACGTACCCAGTTTTGAAGCGTGGTACGGGGGATTCCGGTTTCTTTTGCAAATTCCCGTTGACTGATTTCCTGTTTACGGCTCAAGAAATCAACAACGCTGTTGCTAACTTCCTGTCTGGTCTATTTTTTTTTGGAATTTGCATTTTGAGTAAAATTGTCGTATTGAGATTTCATAGCCCGGTTTGTGGTGTAACTCCTTTATGAATAGATTTTTGTTAGCGCATTCTCTATTCTCAAACCGGGCTTCTTTTGTCTACTCTTTTTCTTCGTTAATCATCATTGGTAACTATAAACCGGGGATAGGTGGCCCATCTTATGACCAAGCTCGAAACGGCTTTTTGTGTAAAATCCATCTGCAGCTATATGAGTGACGTCATGTTCTTTTAAATATTTTTCGTTCTGTTGAACTTGTTGGAGGTAAAAATCAATTCGATTTTCTTCTTTGTTGCCGATTTCCTTTCTGGAAGGGGTTTGTTCAACCGCAAGATTGTAGGCAGTGTTATAGTCCAGATCAACAATAGCCAAGGAAGAAATTTCCTGACCTTTTTTGGAGCGACTGGCAACCCCACTCCAGAAATAGTCGATCCCGTAACTGTGTTTACCACTTTTGGGCACAAACGAAGCATCAATCGCTGCCATTTTTTTATTGCCTTCAGGAATGGTTTCTAAAATCAATCGGTGATTCAATTCGATAAAATCGAATGATTTTCTAAAATTTCTTGAAAAAGTTTTTTCATGGATACCACTGTAACGGCTCATGTTACGATAGTTCATCCGTCCTCGGAGACTCATAATCGTTGAAAACAAGGTTAACAAAAATTTCAGTTGCGGTTTAGAGATGGACATTTGAGATAAAATACGCTTTATTGTCTCCAGAGGGTTCTCCTTGTGTTGATATTAAAATTTTACTTTGCAATAAAATTTTCTCAACTTTGGGGAACTCTTGTCCAGCTTTTTTTACAGAAACACGTTAAAAACTGTCCGAACCATTGTTATATATCATCATCTTCTCTGTTAGTGCCCGTTCCTAATTGCCGCTATTTTTCTATTTGAGTTGTTTTTTGAGACCTCCTTAATTGAATATGTTAATGGTTGTGGTTTGATTTAAACCCGTATAATTTAAATACAAATTATACGGGTTTATTTAACACCTAAAAAATTTTTTACAACTGCCAGGAATTGGGGAGAATTTGCAAGTTCTCTTTGAAGTTCAGCCTCTTTTTTTAAAGTAGCCTCAAAATCGGTATTTGTTGCGGAATCAACTAAATTACGGGTTGAAATAACTGCTTTTGCAGGAATTTTTGACAATTTTACGTAAATATTCGGCTTCTTTTGAATAATCAGAAAAAAGTTCGGGACACGATTCAAAATTTCTGATAAAAGAGAGACATGAATGCTTCTCAGCACAAAATATCAGTGACCATCAGCACTGGCATGAATAAGCCATTAATTAAGCTTATTGCTGAGCCGTCACCGCAGATTTTCATTTCAGAAAAAGAATATTTAACACTTAAACATGGTGTTGGCTATTGGCAGGCCGTGCATAAAAAAGCCATAGTACGTGAAGAAATTCTAAAACAAAAAATAAAAGAGCTTGAAGGTGAAATTCGAGGATTAAAATCTCGTTTATTCGACAATCCAAATGAGCAAGGCAAATCTAAAAATAATGAAGGCCAGTCAGCGCCTTCTCCATCTCCACGCCCACGCGGTCAACAACCCGGCAGTAAAGGCCATGGACGAACTTTACGCCCCAATCTTCCTGAAAAAGAAGAACTGACAGATTTTAAAAAAACACCTCAATGTGAAAAATGCGGTACACCCTATGTTCAGGATGAAAATCAAGAAATAGAAATTATTGAAGTTGAGGTCAAAGCGTATACTCGTAAAAATATACGTGTGTGTATGAAAAAAGATTGCTCCTGCAAGGGTGTTCCAAATACAATAATCGCTGGTTCCGCGCCTCCTCAACTTATTAAGAGAAGTCCATATGGGATATCGGTCTGGGAGGCAATTTTATTAAACAAGTTTTATTACAGCCAACCGACCAATCGACTTCTGAATCAGTACGAGGAAATGGGTTTACCTATTTCTCCGGGTTCCATTGCAGGTGGTTTAAAAATACTCAAAGAGTTATTTCAACCGATTTATGATGCCCTTTACGCCCAGCAAATGACCGAAAAAAGATTTCATAATGATGAAAGCGGCTGGAAGGTGTTTGAGAATATTGAGGGCAAAATAGGTAACCGTTGGTGGTTGTGGCTCAGTCGTTCCCCATCGGTAATCTACTTTGAAATTGCCCCGGGCCGTGGCGCGAATGTTCCCCTTGCACATTTTCAAAATATCCAGCATGACAAAATAATTATCGTTTGTGATCGCTACAGCGCTTATAAATCATTGGCAAAACAGCTGGATTTTATTATTTTGGCTTTTTGTTGGGCCCATGTTCGTCGTGACTTCCTGGATGCAGCAAAAAAACATCCTGATTTGGAGGAATGGGCATTTTCCTGGATTGGGAAATTTGGTGAACTTTACCATATCAATAATCTGCGTTGTGATCAGTTTGATCCCAAGTTTCCTGTTCAATGGCAATCTGAATCATTCAAAAAACATCATGAAACACTCGTGGAAAAAATGGCTGAAGTCGCCAAAGATAGGGATGCATTTATCCAGGCAAATAATCCGGAAAATTCTGAATCAACGCTATTGACCAATATCCAGTATAAAATTTTGACAAGCCTTCAAAATCACTGGAAGGGGCTAAGCGTTTTTGTGGATTATCCGGAAGTCCCCATGGACAATAACAAAGGCGAACGCTCCATCCGCAATCCTGTGACAGGGCGTAAAAATTTCTATGGCTCGGGAAGCTTGTGGAGTTCTCAGTTGGCAGCGATAATGTTTTCTGTTTTGCAAACCATAGCCTTGGCTGGCCTCAACTGTAGTCACTGGCTAAGACTTTACCTGACTGCCTGTGCTGAAAACAATGGGCAAGCCCCTACTGATTTGTCACCCTTTCTTCCATGGAAAATGGATAAAGATCGTCGGGAAAGACTCTCCAAACCACCAGCGGACACATCTTGATACGCTACTCTGGGCGGAACTTTTCCTCTAACGAGATTAAACAGATCCGATCTCTCATAAAACGAAATCCGACTTTCAATCGATCACGACTTTCTAAAGAGGTCTGCCAGCTTTTTCAATGGCTCAAGCCTGATGGTAATCTCAAGGATATGTCATGCCGTGTTGCAATGCTGCGTATGCACAGAGATGGAATCATTCAACTGCCAGCTCCAACCCGTGCGAAAATGCCTCTTCAAAAAATTAGGTTTACACCTGCCACTGATCCGCAAACCCCTATTACTTGCGCTGTGAATCAGCTACCACCATTGCGATTACAGATGGTCTCCCACAATGACTCTGCTCTATGGAATGAGTATATTGAACGATATCATTACCTTGGCTACACACCCCTGCCAGGAGCTCAGCTTCGTTATTTCATTATTGCAGATAAACAGATCGTTGCTCTGACTGGCTTTGCTGCTGCGGCATGGCAAACTGCACCAAGAGATGAATTTATTGGCTGGGATCATGAGCACCGACAAAAAAATCTAAACATGATCGTCAATAATGCCAGATTCCTTATTTTGCCATGGATACAATCAAAAAACCTTGCTTCAAAAATACTATCACTGTCTGCACGCCAGCTTACTGATCACTGGGAAGAAAAATATAATATCCGACCCGTTTTGTTGGAATCTTTTGTGCAAAATAATCGTTTTACCGGTACTTGCTATAAATCGGCAAACTGGACAAATGTTGGACAGACCAAAGGGCGGGGAAAACTGGGTGGACAACCCGGAAAAATCGTTGTTCCAATAAAAGAAATTTGGGTGTATCCTCTTGATAAGAAATTTAGAACTTTGCTACAAAAATGAGCGTTGGCGTAAGAAGCCGAATATTTACAATTTTACAGCTATTTCATCAGCTTTTTTCATCAGTTCAATATTTCCGATACAATCCCAGGCTATCCCCCATTCTTTTAGCTGGCAGCCTGTAAACCCGTCACCCAGTAGACACATTCCAATCGCCCGACTTCTGCCTGTGATTCGCGGCAGCATCCAGTTCGCCCCAAGATCAGCCACAATACCCAATGATGGTTGAACAATTTTTAGCAGCGCATCCTCGGCAGCAAGAATGATGTCAGCACACAATGCTATACCTGCACCTCCGCCAACGGCAAGTCCATTGATCGCCGAAATTACCGGACGCGGAAAATGATAAATAAGCTCAATCATGGGGTTAAAATTTTTTATTATGGAATCAGCCAATGCATTCCCCATAACTATTTCACCTGCTGTCACTTCAACAAGCGGCATTGATTTTAAATCTGCCCCTGCGCAGAAAGCACGACCGCGTCCGGTAATTATCAAGGCTTTTACATCTTCCCTTTTTCCCAATTCAGTCAGAGCCTCTTTTACTTCGGACATCATCTCGACATTCAGCGCATTCAAAGCCGTTGGCCTGTTGAATTCTATACGGGCTACTCCATATTCACTTACAGTAACAATTATAGTATTCATGCAATTATCCTTTTTTTGTAAAAATCAAGTCTAATTCTCTGTAATGATTATAGTTTCTACTTTTGTTGTGACCGGTGGTTACAGCCATTTGGGGTTTTGTATAAAAGCTTCATCAATCTGTTGGAGTTAAATTTTTTACTTTTTTAATTGTCGTAGATGTGTTCTACCATCGCGGTTATAAGAGAATGTTTGCATAACATTCTTATCGTATAAACATACATGGCTGTAACCACCAGCCATAACGAGAAATGAAACTTTAATAATATCAGCATTTTGGGAGGAGTTTCATATAAACCGCCACGGGCAGACCTTATTCTTATCTCGTTCTGCCAACAACTAAGGATGAAAGAATATTAGACTTGCCTACTCTTTCTTATAAAAATACTGTCTTTCCGGCTATAGACTTCCCTAATGCTCTATTTGAAATAGAAGATTTTTTCAAATACTGCCCCTTTTTCAGATTGAAATTGAAGATATGAAAGTTTGGTGTATTTATGATTTAAATACAAGCTAATAATATAAATCACGCAAGTCGTTCTAAACGATTCAAATAATCCTTTATCTGAAACCATTCATTCTTCGAAAAACAACTTAGAAATTTTTTATTGGTTTCCTCAAAAATTTTCAAGATAGTTTGCCTATGCTCGCTTGCAGGAGGGGTAAGATATATCCTTAAAGAACGACGATCTGTTTCATCAGGACGTCTTTCAATCCATCCGTCTTTTGATAGACGATCAAGGAGTCCGGTAATTGTAGCTCTGTCTTGGGAAGTTTTTTCAGCAAGTTCACTTGGCAAGAGTCCCTCCTCTTCCATTATTGCTACTAACACGAAAAATTGTCCATGGGTAAGCTTAAATGCGGCAAGTTCATTTCGGTAAGCCTTTGTTACATTTCTTGCTGTTTTTCCTAAAAGATGACAAATACAATCTTCAAAAGGCATATTTTACTCCCCTTCAAGTTGGTAAAAATTTTATTTTAATACGAGAAGCCTGCGACCATGCATCTTTTTAAATTTCTTGCTTTTTTTCATGACAGAATCGTGACAAGAATTAAGGAGTAGTTTTAGTAAACTGCATTTTATAAATTTGACGACAAATGCCCTCCCTCCGTGGGATTCCCTGATATCTCTCGCCATACGAGAGATTGATTGATCAATTTAGTTATCATACAAATATTAATAATGCAAATAAAATATTCAGTGCTGATATATAAATTTAAAAAAAGGTTGATTTGCTCTTGCAAATGTTGCTTAAATTTAACAAACAGAATATAGGGGGCATATCATAAATAACGCTACTTTGACCAGAATTCTGCAGAAATGATGAGAGAGTTGTTATGGGAAAAAGGGCTGTTAAAGACTATAAGATACATATTTAATAAGACGTATGATTTTACATGTCTGTTTGGCTGATTGCTCATGAAAAGGAGAGAAACATGCCTGGTTCATTGTTTAAGTCTGTTTTCAGATACTGGGGGACGTTGGGTTTTTTAGTCATCCTGATTTGTCCTGTCGTATTTGGGGAAGAGGTGGCAAGACTTCCCATCAGGTTTGGTGCTTCCACCTCGTTGACGGGGAAATGGTCTGACACTTCGTTTATGGTGAGAAATGCTTATTTGCTGTGGGTGGAAAAAATCAACAGGAGCGGTGGGCTGCTGGGCCGCCCGGTTGAACTGGTTCTGTACGACGATAAGAGCCGGGTGGAGATCTGCCGGGGTGTTTATGAAAGATTGATTCTGGAGGATAAGGTCGATTTTGTGCTGTCCCCCTATGGGTCGGAGCTGACATTCCCGGCATCGGAGGTAGCAGCCCTGAATGGGCATGTAATGGTGGCAGGTTCCGGGGCCAACAAGCTGCTGTGGGAAAGAGGATATCATGGATTTTTCGGTATTCACAATTCGATTGATCGGTATTTTATCAGTTTTCTGGATATGATTGCCCGGCAGAGGCTCAAGCGAGTTTCAGTGATTTACGAAAAAGCCAGTCAAGGTGATGTCGCTGTGGAAGGGATACGGAAATGGGCTGGAGTGTTCGGGATGGCAATGGCGGATGTGGTGGTTTTTGATGACGTGAACACCGAACTTCCCGCCCTGATCAAAGCCCTCAATGCAAAAAAACCTGGGGTGCTGATCTGGTTGAGCTGGGCGGAGAGCTGCTACACCTTTTTAAATGCGTTGAAAGAAAGCGTGTACCAGCCGAGAATACTGACCTGCATTGTGACCCCAACCTTTCCGGATTTTTATGAACGTGCCGGACAGATGGCAGAAGGGGTTTTTGCCCCCTCTTTATGGGAACCTGACGAGCGCATGCCCTTTCCGGACTCAGCTGATTTTATCAAAGAATTTACACAATTTTCCGGGAAAATGCCGACCTACAACGCTGCAGGTTCTTTTGCCGCCTGCCAGATTCTTGAAAGAGCCGTCACCACCACCCAATCCTTGGACCACCAAAAAATCAGCCAGGCCATAGCCGCCATGGACACAATAACGGTCACCGGCAATTTCAAAGTGGATGAAAAAGGGCTGCAAATCGGACACAAAGCACTGACCATTCAGTGGCAGAACGGAAAAAAGGAAATTGTTTATCCCCGTTGCCTTCAAACAGCAGTCCCGGTCTTCAAAGAATAATAATTTGTATGCTTTACAGGCCTGAAGTAAAATGATATTATATATATTCATATGACAGAATTTACAATTAAAACTTTATGGATTTAATGGGTTAATGGGTTAGATTGTTTTGTAAAAATTGTAGATACAAGGTGTTAAGTGCTAATGTAAGTTACAGGGGTATGATAAGGGAAAAATCAGGATGAATAATCGTCTTTTTTTCAATATCTCTGCTCCACTGTTGATGATAGGAACCGTTTTTTCCTTCTGTCTTGTTTTAATTCTTGCACCTCCCATCAAGGAGGCCTTGAAAAAAAGATTTGATGCAGTGTTGGTGCATACGTCCGACCTGGCGTTGATTATCTGCGAGGAAAGAATGGCGGACATGATTGAACATCATTTTCCAGATAATGCACATCTTGTGAATGTATACAAGAAAGAGACCCTTGAACAGATCAAGGCCATTGAACGTAAATTTCCTGATATAAAAATGGCCGTGGGTGATGCGGCAGGGCAGATAATTTTATCCGGTTCAGCTTCATTTTCAGATGGTGTTGATATGTCGGTTTATAAAACGGAAGCCCCCTTTCCAGTTCCACTCAGGTTTTCCGGCAGGGAATTTATGTGCCATTGGCGCTATTTTCCCTTTTGGCAGTGGACCATCGTCAGTTTTATGGATAGGGCGGATTACCTTGCGCCTGTTTTAAAGGGCTGTCGTCTTGTTGCCCTGGGGACATTCGGGGCCTTTGTGCTTTCTTTTCTCTCGACCCTGGTTCTTTTTTCCCGTCGTATTCACCGGCCGTTGAAATTGATTCTTGCGGCCACCCAAGCCATTACCAGGGGTGAGGTACCTCATATCCAGGAAATTGGCAATAATGAAATAGGCCAGGTGGCGTGCGCCGTGAGGCTCATGGCGGAAAAACTGGCCGTGGACAGGGAAAGCATCCGGTCGGCCATGCTTGAATTGACCGAATATAAATTGGCGGTGGAGAGTTCCCATGATCTCATTTATGCCGTATACCCGGATTACCGGTATGCCTTTGTAAACCGGACTTTTCTGGATTACCACGGACTGGAACGGGACCGGGCCGTAGGCCGTAAACTTGATGATATTTTGGATAAAACCGTATTTGAGTCCGTTATCAAGCCCAAGTTGGAGCAAAGCATGGCCGGCAGGACCGTGACTTTTGAGATGATATACCCATATGAGGCGATGGGCAAGCGTCAGCTTCTTGCCGCCTATTCCCCTATTACGGATTCCAAAGGAAGGATATCCGGAGTCGTTGCCGTTGTAAAGGATGTTTCCGAGCAGCAAAAAGCGGAAAAAGAGCTGGTTAAATATCAGGAACATCTTGAACAGATGGTGGAAGAACGCACTGCTGAACTCAAAAGGATTGTCAATGTCATGTCCGGACGTGAGGTTAGGATGGACCAGTTAAAGAAAGAGAATCTGAGATTGAAAAAAGCCATCGCCGGGAAAGGGAGATGGACGGAAAAGAGGCCGTGAACGGTGGCGGACCGCAGACAGGTAAAGGGGAAATTAAATAATGATCACGGCAATACAGGCGTGGAACTTTACGAAGAAAACTATAGTTATCGCATGGCTGTTTTTTTTCTCATTACCCGTGGCGGCAGAGGAACTCAAGCTGGCTACCCAGCTCCATGGTCACAGGCTTTCAGAAGAAAGCAAGCCCTATGTCTGCTGTGCCCTGGATAAGTTGAATTTTACCTATTCCATCTGCCATGTGCCCTGGGAACGCGCACAGAGGGAAGCCGCAGAGGGCCGCTACCACGGTTTTTTTATTGCCACGAGAAACCACAGGCGGGATGAGTTTGCAGAATTCTCAAACCCTTTTTATACCATCAAGTGGCTTTATATCGTGCATCGGGATTGTATGGTGCGACCGGACAGCCCGGGATTCCTTTCCCTCCGCTTTTCCGCTGATATTGGTAGTGCACGGCTGACTTGGCTTGAAGATCAGTTTAAACAGGGTGTTTTTAATAAAGAAATAACAGAGGTGGATCAACCCGAGCAAGTTCTGAAAATGATTCAGGCCGGCCGTGTGGAGGTGGGGGTATTGAACGACCACAGCTTTGAGACAGCCTTAAACAAGCTTTCGTTGCCCCGGGAGGCCTTCAGAACCTTTGCCATGCGAAACACCCCGGGAGGCATATATTTCAACAGGGAGTTCCTTGCGCGTCACCCCGGATTTTTAGACAGGTTCAATCATGCCATGGATGCGTGCAAAAGGGAATTGGCGCAATAGCCTGCCCTGCCGGAACAGAGTATGGAACAGGAGACCACCACCAGGATATAAGATGAAAATAATCACCCAAAGCCGTATCGCCCGAAAGATGGCCGCTACCATTCTTGTCTCAGGCCTTTTGATCACATTGGGTTTGACCCTGATACAGCTTGTTATTGAATATCGACAGCATCTTTTTGACTTGCAAAATCAGGTGGATGCCATAAAAGGCGGTTCCCTGCCAGGCCTGACCCGGAGTCTGTGGGTCTACAACGATGACATGATCCAGGCCCAACTCGAAGGGCTTTTGAATTTACAGGATATCGCATATGCGGCAATTGTTCAGCATGGGTGTGTGACCTTTCAGGCGGGCCAGCCTGTGCATGGACGGCAGATCGAAAAGAAATTTATCTTAAGATATGTCGAATCGGATGTGGTTCATGATATTGGTATCCTGCAGGTTGTGCATGACCTTGGGGACATCTACACTAAGATGAAGATTAAGGCGTTTCAGGTTATCGCCACCAACTTTCTGGTGGTCGGCATTGTTTCGACCATTCTTTTGATTTTGTTTCACCTTCTGGTCTCCCGCCGTCTTTTTGGCCTGTCCGGAGAATTGAGCGGGATACAGGTCGGCCCGGACGTTTTATCGGAAGGGAAAAATATAAACTCTCCCGGCGGAAAACCACCGGATGAAATCCAGCTGGTGACAGATGCCATAACGATCATGAAAGAACGGATTGATGCCGCATTTACAACGCTGCGGTTCAGCGAAAACCGATATCGAAGGCTGATTTCGGAAATGAGCGCCGGGTTTGTCCTTTACGAGATCATTTACGATACGTCCGGATGTCCTTTTGACTATCGTTTTTTAGAGGTCAATCCGGCATTTGAAAAATTAACAGGACTCAGCACCGGTGAAATCAAGAAAAAAACCGCACGAGAACTTTTCCCCGGCACCTCCCCCCGCCTGCTGGACGTTTATGATAAGGTTGCCTCAAGCGGGGTGGCCACGAAAATGGAAACCTATTCAAGAAAACGGGACAAACACCATGAATCCATTGTTTACCGGGCGGGAGATAACAATGTGGCTGTCCTGCTGACTGATATTTCCGACCGAAAACGGTTTGAACAAAAAGAGGCGGAAGCAAAAAAAATACTCGAACAAAAGGTCCGGGAGCGGACAAAAGATCTGGAAGCACGTATGGCGGAGTCAGTTCAGTTGAACCGGGCAATGACTCTGTTGCTTGAAGATCTCAAGGAAAGCAACCAGCGACACGAAACCCTTTCTGGAGAACTGGCTGAAGCCAATAAAGAACTGGAAGCCTTTACCTATTCAGTGTCCCACGACCTTCGGGCGCCACTTCGGGGGATAGACGGGTTCAGCAGGGCCCTGGTGGAGGACTGTGGCAGCAATCTTGACGAACAGGGGCGGCACTATATTGACCGGGTCAGGAAAGCGACGCTTCGCATGGGACAACTCATTGATGATCTGCTCCGCCTGTCCCGTGTCTCCCGTACCCAGCTCAAAAAGATACCGATCAATCTGAGCAACATTACCCGTGATATTGCCCAGCAACTTCAGCGGAGGTTTCCCAAGAGGAACATTGAGGTCGAAATCACTGAAAATGTTATGGTTACGGCGGATCCTAATTTGATCCATATCGTCATGGAAAATCTGCTGGGAAATGCATTCAAATTCACGGGCAAAAAAGAGATTGCCAGGATTGAATTCGGGTGTGAATTGCGGCCGGACCATACCATGGTCTGGCTCAAGGACAACGGGGACGGGTTTGACATGCAGTTTGCTGAAAAACTTTTCGGCCCGTTTGAGCGGTTGCATCGTACGGACGAGTTCGAGGGCACCGGCATCGGGCTGAGTATTGTCAAACGAATTATCACACGTCACAACGGCCGGATCTGGGCAGAAAGTACCAGGGGAAAAGGAGCTTCGTTTTTTTTCACCCTCCCGGCTGAAAAGGAGAGGAAATGAAAGGAAAAGTGATTCTGCTCGTCGAAGACAACCCCGACGACATTGAGCTTACACTCAGGGTATTCCGGAACAGTCGCATTGCCAACAGAATTGTCGTTGTAATGGACGGCGCAGAAGCCCTGGACTATCTTTTCTGCACAGGGGCGCATGCAGGTCGGGAGGACTGGGAAAGCCCTTCGGTGGTTCTTCTGGATCTCAAGCTGCCGAAAATAGACGGTCTTGAAGTTCTCAGACGGATACGGGATGATGAACGGACACGGACCCTGCCCGTGGTGATCCTGACCTCCTCCCGGGAACAGGAAGACCTGATCAACGGATATCAGTTGGGTGCAAACAGCTATATTGTCAAACCCGTGGATTTTGATCAGTTCGCAGACGCGCTCAAGCACCTTGAACTCTACTGGGTGGTGCTCAATGAACTGCCTTTGTAAGCATGGAGACCGTTTGTTCCGTAAAGCAGATGATTACAACCTGAGGGAGGAGAAATGAAAATCCTGCATGTCGAAGATGACGACCTGGATGCGGAACTGGTCCGGAAAGAGCTTGCGCGGTCAAAAGGAGAATTTCATCTCTATCATGTCCGTACACTTGGGGAAGGACATAAAATTCTGGAAGATGAGGGAGGGGCGTTTGACCTTGCCCTTATTGATCTGAAACTCAGTGACGGCAACGGGATTGAGCTTTTAAGGGAGATTCGGCAAAAGGAATTTCCCATGGCCGTGGTCGTCCTGACCGGTTCGGGTGAAGAGCAAACGGCTGTGGGGGTTTTAAAGGCCGGGGCGGATGACTATGTGGTGAAATCCTCCCAATATCTGACAGGACTTGGGGATCTGCTCAAGGATGCACTGCACCGGTTTAAGAGTGAGGAAAAAAAAAGATCCGCTTTGATCAATGTCCTATATGCTGAACCTAATATTGACGACGTCGATCTGACGGTACGGTATTTTTCCCGCCATGCCCCGCACATCCGCCTGGAAGTTATTTCCACAACGGAAAAACTCATTGAACGTTTAACGCTCAAACAATCGGATACGCCCCTGCCGTACAATGTGCTGCTTCTGGATTACAGACTTCCGAAATTCAACGCCATAGAGTTGATAAAATACATGCGCCAGGAGATGGGAATCAAAATCCCTGCGGTTCTTATCACCGGGCATGGCAGTGAAGATATTGCCATACAGGCATTGCGGCTGGGGTTTGCCGATTATATCGTGAAGTTGCCCGGATACCTGCATCGCCTCCCGGGTGTTCTTGAAAATAGTTTTCAGAGATCCGAACTGCTTCGCGAACAAAAAAAGCTCAAGGAGAGTGAGGACAGGTTCCGCATATTATATGACAAATCCCCGGATATGTATGCCTCTGTCTCTCCGGCGGACGACCGGATTGTATTATGTAATGAAACACTTTTGACCCATACTGGTTATTCAAAGGAAGAGGTGGTCGGTGCCCCTGTATTCAAATTGTACCATGAAGATTGCCTGAACGAGGTAAAAGCTACGCTCAAGCAACTTGTCGAAACCGGAAGCATTAAAAACAAAGTGTTGATTCTGAAAAAAAAAGACGGTGGCAAGATTTATGTCAGTCTCAGTGTCTTTCCCGTGAAGGACAGAAAGGAAAATATTTTGTACTCCGTCTCTTCCTGGCGGGATATCACCGAGCTAAGGGCGGCCCAGACCGCAATCAAGGAAAGTGAAGATAAATTCCGAAGTATCTTTGAGCAGTCGCCCATTGCCATTGATATTTATGACAGTCACGGCAGATTGATTGATGCCAATCCCCAGTCACTCAAGATGTTCGGGCTGGCTGAGAAAAGACTGCGGCTTGGGGTCAGCCTGTGGACAGATCCGAAACTGGGTCCGGAAAAAGCAGATGCTTTGAAAAGGGGAGAGGCGGTATTTGGTGAAACCGAATATGATTTTGAAACCGTCAGAACATCCAGCCTGTATCCGACAAAAAGGTCGGGAACGGTTTTTCTGGATCTGTATGCCATTCCATTGTTCCAAAACGGAAAAATCATCCGATATCTTGTTCAGATGATCGAAATCACGAAACGCAAGATGGCTGAAAAGGAAAAAATCTCCCTGGAGAAACAGCTTCGGCAGTCTCAGAAGCTGGAAGCCATCGGAAACCTTGCCGGTGGCATTGCCCATGATTTCAACAACATCCTGTCCTCGGTGATTGGATATACAGAGCTGGCCCTGGGTGATATTGAGAAGGGATCAAACCTTGAAGACAACCTGCAGGAAGTTTATTCAGCCGGTCTGAGAGCAAAGGAACTCGTGTCCCAGATATTGACCTTTGCGCGACAATCCGAGGAAGAGTTCAAGCCCATGCGGGTGGATATGATATTAAAAGAAGCGCTCCAGTTTATTCGGTCCACCATTCCCTCGACCATTACCATTCGTGAAAATATTACCACTAAAGCCAGGATTCTGGGAAGCCCCACCCAGATTCACCAGGTGGCCATGAACCTGTTTACCAATTCAGCATATGCCATGGAGGAGAACGGAGGGACCCTTTATATCGGCCTGAGTGAGGTCGTCATTGATAGTCCGGTGAAAATAAAACGGCTGGGGGGTAAAAAAGGAAATTATATGCAATTAACGGTGTCAGATACCGGCACGGGAATTCCCCAGGATATTATAGACAAGATATTTGAACCCTATTTTACCACCAAAGGTCCCCGGGAAGGCACCGGCATGGGTTTGGCCCTGGTCCACGGCATTGTCAGGAGCCATGGCGGGCAGATTTTCGTGGACAGCACACCGGGAAAAGGCACGAGGTTTACCATTTACCTTCCTATGACTCAAAACAGGAAGTTCAGCCATGAAAAGCTTCCTGAATGGGTGCTGTCAGGATCGGAACGGATATTGTTTGTTGATGATGAAGCTGCCCTGACAAAAATGGGAAAAAGGATCTTGCAGGGATTGGGTTACAGCGTGACCACTGAAAACAGCAGCAGAAAAGCCCTGGAACTGTTCCGATCCAGACCGGATGCCTTTGACCTGGTTATTACTGACATGACAATGCCTGACATGACCGGAGATCGGTTGGCAGTGGAACTGATCAGGATTCGGCCCGGAATTCCGGTAATTTTATGCAGTGGATACAGCAAAAAATTGTCCAGAAAGACAGCAGATGAAATCGGGATTAAAGCAATGGCTGAAAAACCCATCGTGAAGGAGAAACTTGCGGGAATGATTCGAAGTATTCTGGATGAATCCTAACATCTCTAAAGATCCAATTTGACGGAAGGCGGTGAATATGCCTCTCTGTATTTTTGGGGGTTCAAAAAGCATATTCCAGGGAGCACTTTGGGATGATTTTATGGTATGCCGAACAGCAGGACTACTAAATTTTCTTGACAATTTCTATTTGACACATTAAATATTAATCCAATAAGTCCAATTTTTTAGACATATTGGTTAATATATTATGAAAAATTTAAATCAGCTTCCCTCGGAATTTGATTACAATTTGCTGTTGCATGCTTTAAGGAATTACAAAAAGCCAAGAGACAAGATCAGAGGACTCATTAAGGATAGGGATATCGTGAGAGTTAAAAAGGGACTTTATGTTTTGGGCAAAGAGTATAATAAGCCTTACAACAAGTTTGTCCTGGCGAATTTGATCTATGGGCCGTCCTATATCACCGCTCAAACCGCCATGGCTTTTTGGAACATGATACCTGAGCGGGTTGAATTAACTATCAGCATGACAATGAAACGAAAGAAGCAATTTGAAACCCCAGTTGGCAGATTTTCTTATTTGTTTTGCCCCAAGAAAGCATTCGCTATCGGGATTCGGTTAGAAGATACCGGAGATCAGAAAAACTTTTTAATTGCCTCTCCTGAAAAGGCTCTGTGTGACTTAGTCGCTATGCAAACTCATATTTCAACGAAAAAGGAAATGAAGGAATTCCTTGAATTACTGAGACTGGATTACAGTTTTGGCAAGAACCTTGATTTAACCTTATTAGAAGAGATCAAGACCGGGTATCGAAGGCAAAATATAAAACTGTTGCTCAACTGTTTAAGGGAAGATTATGTTTGATGAAAAAATTGAACAGATGCTGAACAGGTATGAATTACATAGCGTTCATGATCATGAGAATGCGCTTAAAGAGATTATGCAGGAAATCGTTTTGCTTGGTTTATGGCGGTCGAAATTTTATGAAAAAGCTGTTTTCTATGGTGGGACCGCATTACGAATTTTGCATAAGCTGGACCGCTTTTCTGAGGATTTGGATTTTTCATTAATTCAGCCGGAAAAGACTTTCAATATTAAAAAATATCTTGGTGCTGTAAAATCGGAACTGGAATTATGGGGTTTTGAGGTTTCTGTAGAAGAAAAAGACAAGAAAAATAAAAGCCCGATTGATTCCGCTTTCATCAAAGCAAACACATTGGTCCATTTATTAAAAATTGATTCAAATTTAAAGACCCATAAAAATGCTGTGATGAAGATAAAGCTGGAAATTGATCAGGATCCGGCAATGGGATTTGCCTGTGACCTCAAATATCATCTCCGACCAATTCCGTTTTCCATTAAAACCATGACCTTACCCAGTTTGTTTGCAGGCAAAATGCATGCATTGCTATGCCGAACAACAAGAACAAATATCAAAGGCCGGGACTGGTATGATTTAATCTGGTTTGTGAAAAACAATACTCCATGTGACTTGCATTATCTTAAGAATAAAATGATACAAACAGGCCATATTGATTTTTCAGAGGAGTTGACCAAAGAGAAACTTGTTGAATTGATATCTGAAAAAACTAAAGAGATTGATTTTTCCCTGGCAAAAAGAGATGTTGAACCATTTTTAAAAAATTCAGGGCAAAAAGATGACTTGAGCCTTTGGTCCAATGCTTTTTTTAACAGCTATTTGATTCATGAAATTGATGTCCGGACGGGTCATTGAGGAAGGACATAAAATTGTGGAAGATGGGGGCGGAGAATTTGATCTTGCCCTTATTGATCTGAAACTCAGTGACGGCTTTTGGGGTAAAAATGAGCATTATTCAAACTGAGACAGCCAACTTATCCGTGCACTTCAACAAACTACTGCACGTGGGCAAGCCAGTAAGTTAAGTGTTAGCTGAGCAAAAACAATAACAAAAGGAGAACGACGATGAAAGACGAGGAAAAAAAACTCACCACCAACGCCGGGGCTCCGGTAGCGGACAACCAGAACGTCATGACCGCCGGCCCTCGTGGTCCACAACTGCTGCAGGATGTCTGGTATCTGGAAAAAATGGCCCATTTCGACAGGGAGGTGATCCCCGAGCGGCGGATGCACGCCAAGGGGTCCGGGGCCTATGGCATCTTCACCGTAACCCATGACATCACCGAATACACCCGCGCCAAGATCTTTTCCAAAATCGGCAAGAAAACCGAGATGTTCGCACGCTTTTCCACCGTGGCCGGAGAACGCGGTGCTGCCGACGCTGAGCGCGACATCCGCGGTTTTGCGCTTAAATTCTACACCGAGGAGGGCAACTGGGATCTGGTGGGCAACAACACGCCGGTCTTCTTCCTCCGTGACCCGCTCAAATTCCCGGACCTAAATCATGTCGTCCATCGCGACCCGCGCACCAACCTGCGAAGCGCCAAAAACAACTGGGACTTCTGGACATCCCTGCCCGAGGCCCTGCACCAGGTGACCGTGGTCATGAGTGACCGCGGCATCCCGGCAAGCTTTCGTAACATGCACGGATTTGGAAGCCACACCTTCAGCTTTATCAACGCCAAAAACGAACGCCACTGGTGCAAGTTTCACTTTCGCACCCAACAGGGCATTAAAAATCTCACCGATGCGGAAGCCGAGGCTGTGATCGGCAAATGTCGTGAGAGCAATCAACGCGACCTTTACTACAGTATCGAGAAAGGTAATTTTCCGCGCTGGACTCTGTACGTCCAGATCATGACCGAGGAGCAGGCCACCAAGCTTCCCTACAATCCTTTTGACCTGACCAAGGTCTGGTACAAAAAGGATTATCCTCTGATCGAAGTGGGGGTCATGGAACTTAACAAGAATCCGGAAAACTACTTTGCCGAAGTGGAGCAGGCGGCCTTCAACCCGGCCAATGTAGTGCCTGGCATTAGTTTTTCACCAGACAAGATGCTCCAGGGCAGGCTCTTCTCCTACGGAGACACCCAGCGCTACCGGTTGGGGGTCAACCACCACCTCATCCCGGTGAACAGGGCCCGTTGCCCTTTTCACAGTTATCATCGAGACGGCCAGATGCGGGTGGACGGCAATTATGGCTCGACACTCGGCTATGAGCCCAACAGCTATGGAGAATGGCAGGAACAGCCTGATTTTTCGGAACCGCCCCTGGAACTGAGTGGTGCGGCGACCCACTGGAACGCCCGCGAGGATGACAGTGATTACTACACCCAACCGGGCAAGCTCTTTCGTCTTATGAGCAAGGAGCGACAGGAGGCTCTGTTCGGCAATACCGCCCGGGCCATGGATGATGCGCCGGAGATGATCAAGATCCGCCACATAGGCAACTGCCTAAAGGCTGACCCAGCCTACGGCGAAGGTGTGGCAAAGGCACTGGGCATTTCGCTGAACAAAGCTCCAAAGTAGACAATTTTTAGCTAATTCGTCACACGGTGCAGAGGAGAATCATGGATCATGACAGCCAAAGCTCAATCATCTATCCATAAAGGCAAACTGGCCGCACTCGGAAGTTTTGTGGATATTACTGAACGCAAGGCTATGGAGGAGAGGATGCGCCAGTCCGAAGAGAGATATCGCAGTATCATAGAACAAATGGTGGACAGCTACCATGAGACGGACCTTTCAGGCCGTTTGACCTTCGTGAACGATGCGGAGTGCAGAAATCTCGGATACTCCCGGGAGGAATTGATCGGCATGAATATCAGCCAATTTATAGATGCAAAGGACTTCAAAAAAATATCTCAGGTCATCGCAGGAGTTGTCAATACTGGGATACCCGTTCTGGCTTATAATTTAGAAATTATCAGAAAAGACGGAACAAAAGCATTTAACGAAACATCAATATCCCTTATAAAAGATTCGGATGGAAAACCCATCGGGCTACGGGGGATTGCCAGGGACGTTACCGAGTCCAGGGCAATGGAAGAAAAGATACGCGAGTCCGAAGAAAAATATCGCACTATCCTTGAAGAGCTGGAGGTGTGGTATTTTGAAACGGATCTGACCGGCAAAATTTCCTTCTGCAACGATATCTTTGCCAAAGGCTTGGGGTGTTTAAAAGAAGGGCTGATCGGAGGGAATCTTCGGAACTTCGGTAGACCGGAAAACACAGACATTATTTACAAAACATTCCATCAAATCCAGGAAACAGACGAGCCGGTCAAAAATGTCTTTCATGAGTTCCGCACTCCCGATGGCAGCGGCACGGCATTTGTCGAGTTTTCAATCTTTCCCAGACGGGACTCCAAGGGCAAGGTGTCCGGGTTCCGGGGGATTGGGCACGACATTACAGAACGCAAACGCGCCGAAGATAGAATCAAGTATCTCGCCACACATGATGTCTTGACTGATCTTCCCAACCGTTTAATGTTCAGCCATCTGCTGAACCACGCAATCCAGGCAGCGCAGCGCTATGGGCGGCAGCTGGCCGTCTTGTTTGTCGATCTGGATCGTTTCAAGATTATCAACGACACGCTGGGTCATGAGGCAGGCGACCAGTTGCTGCAGTGTGTAGCCACGCGATTGAAACAAACGTTACGGGCGGTTGATGTCGTCGCCCGTTTGGGAGGGGATGAGTTTGTCATATTGATTGAAGAGATCAACGATCTGGAACAAGTTGCCACTGTGGCCCGCAATGTCCTCTCCACCGCCATGAAGCCGATGACAATCATGGGTGAGGAATGCCGTGTAACGGCAAGCATCGGCATCAGCACATACCCGAAAGATGCCGAGAATGAGCAATCCTTAATGAAAAATGCCGACATAGCCATGTATTTTGCCAAGGGGGAGGGCAAGAATAACTACCAATTTTATTCCAAAGACATTAAAGCTCAATCAATCGAACGTCTCTTGATTGAGACGAACCTGCGCATGGCACTGGAACGAAAAGAATTCTCCCTGCACTACCAGGCCAAGCTGGACTTCAAGACCGGCGTGATCACCGGCGTGGAGGCCCTGCTGCGCTGGCAGAATCCATCCCTTGGTTCGGTCCCCCCCTTGCAGCTCATACCGGTAGCCGAAGAGACCGGGCTGATTGTGCCCATCGGCAGATGGGTATTGAGAACTGCCTGCGCTCAGAATGTCGCCTGGCAGCGTCAGGGTCTTCCTCCTATCTGTATGGCAGTGAACTTATCGCTCCGTCAACTCACAGACCCAGCTTTGATTGAGGATATCAAAACGGCTCTGAAGGATTCCGGGATGGAGCCAAATCTTCTGGAACTTGAAATCACTGAAAGCATGGTAATGCATAACCCCGAGCGCATGATTAAGGTGCTCTCGAAGATCAAGAACCTGGGCGTGCGGCTCGCCATCGACGATTTTGGTACCGGCTACTCTTCTCTCTCCCAGCTCAAACACTTCCCAGTCGACACAATCAAAGTGGATCGATCCTTTATTCGTAACATTCCCGATAATTCTGAGGACAAAGCGATTGCCGAGGCGATCATTGTCATGGGCAAGACCCTCGGCCTCACCGTGGTGGCCGAAGGTGTGGAGACGCAGGAGCAGATGAACTTTTTGCAGGGACACACCTGTGATGAAATGCAGGGGTTCTACTTCAGTAAACCTGTTATACCCGACCAGTTTGCCGATTTACTGCGTGCACATACCCCGGTCAAACAAGGGTGAACCGGTCGGGTGACCTTTTACCCCCGGCAATGACCTAAGTAAATGGCTCCCTGTTTTGAGAAAGGGCGTATTTTTGCTTGACAGAGATATTCGTTTCGGCTATTTATACCCCAAAATTGCAATCGAAATTGCATTGATTTAAAAAGTCAGATTACCATAATAATAAAGCCAGGAAGGCCAGATGTAAGAAATTATATCCGGAATTTCTGGCTTTTTTTATTTGGCATTACAAAATATAAAAATATTATGATTACAATAAGCTGAGAATAATTTGTGTAAAAACTGGAAGACAGCAGTGAATCCGACCAAAGACGCATGCTGTCTTCCAGGGGACGTTCCCTGGATATCCGGGGAACGAGCACCTTCCTAATAACACCATTGTAAAATTGTGTCAATTATCATGGTGTCCTCCCCAAGAGACCGGTGTTCAGATGAAATTTTAAACAGATATTATATGTACAAGTTCGTCTGATCCGGCCAGTATGATGATTTTATAACAATAATACAACTATGCCCTTTTCAGGCATTAATAAATCAAGGAGAGAGGAAGCGTTCTCATGAAAGAATTGTACCGGTATTTAAAGTTATTTTGGTTCTTATCCATTATCATGCCATCGGTAATGCCATTTACAGCCGATATCCCTTCTGCCATTGCAGAAGAGACATCAACAGAGAATATCGTTGAGCTGAAAACAATAGTTGTGACAGCAACCAGAACAGATACTACGCTCACTGACGCTCCGGGAAGTGTCTCGGTGATAAGTAAGAAAGAGATCCAGGAACGCAACATAAAGAGCCTTGACGAGGCCCTCAACACAACCGTCGGAGTTTTTGACGACAATAAGGGCAAGGGGCTCATGGGGACCACATCATCTGTCTCCATGCGGGGGCTCAGTTACGACAAAAGGGTACTCTTCATGCTGGACGGCATACCATTGAACGACGCCTATACAGGTGGTGTAAGCTATCAGTTGCAGTCGGTGGAGGATGTGGAGCAGATAGAGGTCGTAAAAGGGGCAGGCTCCAGTCTTTACGGTGGCAACGCAATGGCAGGTGTCGTCAACATCATCACCAGGATGCCGGAAAAACGTGAGATCACCCTTAAGACAGGTTACGGATCTTCGTTCGATCGTGGTACAGGTCTTGATGATCTGTCAAAAGTGTACATATCCTATGGCGACAAGGTGTTAGATAAACTGAGTTTTCTTGGAAGCTACGGCTACAAGACAACCAATGGATATGCCACAGGCCTTAATGTGCAGAGTAAGGATCCCTCATCAAGCGGTATCAGCGGTGCTATTCCTACCAGAAGTTCAACAGGTTCGGCACGTTATCTGATCGGTGACAGCGGAGACAACACCTGGTGGGATGACCAGCTCATCTTCAAGGGCGCCTGCGAATTTTCTGCAACCACAAAGGCATCTGTCTCCTATCTGCGCAGCCGTTATGAATATGGATATGATGATCCTCACACATATCTTCAGGATGAAGACGGCAATCCGGTTTGGAGTTACAGCACTGTCAAGGAGAATTCGTTCCTCTCAGGAGACGGTGGCCGGACTCAGAATCTCTATACCGCCAAACTTGAGACTGAATTTTCGGATATACAGGTCGGGCTGACCCTTGGCTACCTGGATATGGAGAAAAACTGGTATGTCAGCAAGGGAAGCACCACCGAAACAACCCGGGAGGGTGGCCCCGGAACGATCAGTGAGACCCCGTCATCAAGTTACACGGGTGATGTGCAGTTCACTATTCCGGCCGGTGAGCGCCAACTGGTGACGATAGGTACCTCTTATCGCGCTGGTAAAGCTGACAATGAGGAGCATAATCTCTCAAATTGGAGAGATGAAGACTCTCTGCTTGATCTCTCCTATGAAGCCGGAGGTAAAGATCGAACATACTCAGTCTACCTTCAGGATGAAATCACCATTCTTGACAATCTGACCCTGTATGCAGGCGGTCGTGAAGACTGGTGGGAGACATATGACGGTTATTCCCACACCGTCGGATCTGCCGACGGTCCGGTCCACTATGAGAGCAGGAATGACTCTTCATTCAGCCCAAAAGTGGCCATGGTCTACAAACCGCTAAGTGCAACCACCGTCAGAGGCTCAATCGGAAAGGCATTCAGGGCCCCCACTGTCTATGACCTCTACCGCACATGGCTCTCCTCCACCGGACGTACCTATGCCGCCAATCCCGACCTTAAACCTGAAACAGTCACCTCCTGGGAGTGCGGGGTTGAGCAGGGGCTCTGGCAGGGGATGAAGGTTACAGCCACCTATTTTCATAATGATATAGATGACATGATTTACCGCAAGACGGTAAGTTCCACCCTTAGTGAGTACATCAATGCTGGAGAGGCCCGCACAAAGGGCCTGGAACTGGAGGCGGAACAGAGATTCGATTCCGGTTGCACCCTGTTTGCCAACTACACCTATACGGATTCCAAGATGCTGAAAAATGAGGCTCAACCAGCATCTGAAGGAAAAAAGCTGATTCAGGTACCCCGGGAGATGTTCAACGCTGGCGTGCGCTACAACCATAAGCCCTACACAGCGTCAATCATCTGTCGTTATGTCGGGAAGCGTTACGGCAACGATACAAACACCGACGTTGTCGACGGTGTTTACACATCCTACGATCCCTACACCACGGTGGATGCCAAAATCTCCTACCAGATCAAAAAGTTTGCAGAGCTCTCCCTCTCACTGGATAACATCTTTGACGAGGAGTATTACGGCTACTATCCCGGCACCGGTCGATCATTCTACGGTGAGCTGGCTATCAGATTCTGATGGTTATAGATCAGTCATTATACCGCTTTTTGATTAAGTGATTGATTTTGCCGGATTTTATTAAATCAAATTTACTTATGAAATCAATCTGTTGTGATAATTAATATAATGTCTATTAGCTATCCAAGGGGTGTAGTGCTGTGCATTTAACTGCCCGAGGCGTTGCCCAAAATCAAAGAGGTTTACCATGACAGAAAACAAGAAAGTGAACATCGTGTCCATCATGTGGGGATCGTACCTGCCGGCTTTTATCAAGGCGGCTGCAGAAAGTCCACATGTGGAGCTGACCATTTTTTCACATAAGGAAATTGTGAACGATTCCGATGTGCTTGAGGCTTTTTTCCGTGCAGCGAAAACGGCAGATGTTGCGCTCTTTTACTGGACCTATGACGCCTTTTACGAAGAGATCAGAGCAAGGACAGAGGAGATCAATAAAGAGGCGGTCATCGTGACCATCTCCTACGATCCTGTGAACTGGGGCATTATTTCCACGGTTTCTCCGTCTGACTGTGCCACAGCCTACGGATATATGGCCGAGGGGGGCGCAGAAAACTATCAACGTCTTATGGAGTATACCGCCCATTTCCTGCGACCTGACATTGACGTTCGAAAGCCTGTTCCCATGCCCTGGCAGGGCATTCTGCTCCCGCCTGATCTGCAGGTGTATGAGACCGTTAAAGCGTATACGGCGGTCCACCCCTTTGATCACGGCACCACCGTGGGCATTCTCTTTTCCAGGCACAGCTTCACCAACGGGGATGCTTCACTGGAAGAGGCATTTATCCATGCGTTTCAGGAGAGGGGCGTGAATGTGCTGCCGGTTTTCTGCAATGGCACCCCGGACCCGGAGGCCGGTTCCCTGGGACCTGTACAGGCGGCTGAGACCTATTTCTTTGACGAAAACGGTAACCCCCTCATCCATGCACTGATCAATCTTCACTATTTTTTCCTGGGCCGGGAAAAGAGTGGTGATGTGAGTGAAACCGGTGTGGCGGCCCAGAGCGTGGCTCTGTTCAAAAAACTGAATGTTCCGGTGTTTAAACCCCTGGTCTCCTATTCCAAAACCGTGGAGGAGTGGAAACAAGATCCCCAGGGGCTGACGGAGGAGGTCTGTTTCGGCATTGCCATGCCGGAATTTGAAGGCAATATCGAGCCGATTATGGTGGCGGCCAGCCGTAAGGTGGTGGATGAAAAGACGGACAGCTCCTTTGAGATCCGCGAGGTCATACCGGAGCGGGTGCACTACCTGGCGGACAGGGTAAAGAACTTTATCGAACTTGGCAGGAAAAAACCGGAAGAGCGAAAGGTGGTCTTTGTCTTTCACAAGAATGAGTGTGCCGGTCTGGAGGCCAATATCGGAGGGGCTGCCGGTCTTGACTCCGGCGAAAGTGTGGTCAGGATCATGAAGGAGATGGCTGCCAGGGGGTATCTGTTAAAGGATATTCCGGAGTCGGGGGAGGCATTGATGCAGATGATCCTGGACCGAAAGGCCATTGCCGAGTTCCGCTGGACAACGGTGGATGAGATCATCAGCAAAAACGGCCATCTGACCTTGCTGGACAATGAAATCTATCAGCAGTGGTTTGATGCCCTTCCCCAAAAAGCACAGGATGAGATGATTGAAGGGTGGGGACTTCCGCCGGGACAGGAGATGAACGGGGTGCCCCCCAGCATGGTGCATGAGGGAAAGCTTGTGATCACAGGGCTCAATTTCGGCAACGTCAATGTGATGATGCAGCCCAAAAGGGGATGCGCCGGTGCCAGGTGCGACGGGCAGGTGTGCAAGATTCTCCATGATCCGGATATTCCTCCACCCCATCAGTACATTGCCACCTATATGTACGTGGAAAAGATATTCAAGGCGGATGTGGTGATCCATGTGGGCACCCATGGAAACCTGGAGTGGCTTCCCGGCAAAGGCGCAGGCCTGTCAAGCGCCTGCTGGCCCGAGATCTCCATTGGCCGGCTGCCCCATCTCTATATCTATAATTCCGATAATCCGGCAGAGGGGGTGGTGGCCAAGCGTCGCAGCTATGCGGTGACTGTAAACCATCTCCAGGCCATGCTCACCGTTTCCGATACCTACGAGGGGTTGAAAGACCTGGAAGACTTGCTGAATCAGTATCATCAGGCCAGGGACAGAGATCCGGCAAGGGTTCATCAGCTCCAGCATCTGATTCAGGAGTCCATTGAGACCAACAACCTTAAAAAAGAGGTGGAGGCGGTTGTCCCCAAAAATTTCAGTGAGGTGGTACAGCGTTGCCATGAGCTGATCTCATCGGTGAAGAACAGCCAGACAGAGGTGGGCATGCATGTCTTTGGTCAAATTCCCGAAGCGGATAAAGCTGCCGAATATATCAACACGATTTTAAGGTTTGACACCAATAATTCGTTGAACAGCCGGAGACTGGTCTTTGAGCTTCTGGATGAAGACATTTTTCATGCCCTGGAACATCCCGGGGAATATGGAAAGTGCGGCAGGCCCTATTCGGATCTTCTCTTTGAAGCGGATCGAAAAGCCAAGGAGATCATTGACCGGATATTGGCCGGGGAGGAGGCAGAGGTCATCCTTCTCAGCGAATTCGGTTGGCTGCCGGACCCGGATCTCTTCAAACGATTCCAAGATTTTGCAGATCTTGTGGAGAATGTGGGCGGCCGTATCCGTGATTCAAAGGAGATTGATTCCCTCCTTAATGCCATGTCAGGGGGGCATGTGCCTGCCGGTCCCTCGGGTTTTATCTCCAGAGGGCGGTACGACATCCTGCCCACCGGCCGGAACCTGTACAATGTGGATCCCACCCGCATTCCCACAAAGGCGGCCTGGCTGGTGGGGGTTAAGCTCGCCGAGGCATTGCTGGAACGCTACCAAAAGGAGGAGGGAACATTTCCCCAGTCCGTGGGCATGGTGTGGTTTGCATCGGATATCATGCGCTCCGACGGAGAACAGATCGGTCAGATTCTGCATCTGTTAGGGGTGCGGCCCAAATGGAAGGCCAATGGCCAGGTGGACGGGTTTGACATTATCCCCATTGAGGAGCTGGGCCGTCCGCGCATCGATGTCAATATCCGGGTGTCGGGCATTACCCGGGACTGTTTTCCGGATGCGGTGAGGTATGTGGATGAGGCGGTGTGTGCCGTGGCCCTGCTCGATGAGGAGAAAAAGAGCAATTTCATCAGAAAGCATATTCTGGAGCAGGCGGCCCGCAAAGGGCTCAATCCTGACGACAAGGACCAATTCAGACGGCTCTCCTTCAGGGTTTTCTGTGCCCAGCCCGGTGTCTACAAGGCCGGAGTTAATCTGGCAGTGTATGCCTCTGCCTGGAAAACCGAGCAGGATCTGGCAGATGTCTATCTCTTCTGGAACGGATATGCCTATGGGGCCGGGAAAGATGCCTTTGGGGTGGAAGCCCATCCGGAACTTGTGGAAAATCTTAAACAGGTACAGGTCACCTTTGACAAGCATATTTCCGATGAAACCGATTTTTTAAAATGTTGCGGTTTTTACAGCAATTACGGTGGGATGACCGTTGCGGCCAAGGCCATTTCAGGTAAAAAGCCCAAAACCTATTACGGAGACACCCGTGATCCGGCCAATGTATCGGTGACAGACTTTGCCGACGAACTTCGCCGGGTGGTTCGCGCCAAGCTTTTAAATCCCAAATACATTGAAGGCATGAAACAGCACGGATACAAAGGGGCCGGTGATCTGAACAAGCGCATCGGCCGGGTGTACGGATTCGGGGCCACCACCGGAGAGGTGGATAACTGGATCTTTGATGAAATCGCCAAAACCTTTATGCTGGATCCGGAAATGAGGCAGTGGTTTGAAAAGGTGAATCCCTGGGCCATGGAAGAGATCGGCCGCCGCCTGCTTGAAGCCCAAAGCCGTGAAATATGGGCGCCTGATCCCGAACTGTTAGAGCAGCTCAAGGAGGCCTATCTGGATACGGAAGCCTGTCTGGAAGATCGCATGGGTGATGTCACAGGGGATTTCCAGGGCGGTGCAGTGGACATCATGACCACTGAGGATGTGGAATCCTGGAGTGAAAAGATGAAGGATATAAAGAAGATCATACGGGAGGCGATTTGACGTGTCGCCTTACCTGCCGGATGATGCTTTCATTCAAGCCGCTCCTTTTACCCGTGTAAAATATTTTCGCTGTGCCTGGAATGGATTCAAGCGTCAAAAGGTGAAACAGAAGGATATGATGAATATGGGTATCCTTCAAAGATCCTTTATTCTCCTTATATTAGTAACATATCTCGTGATTGGGGAGAGCACGGGGTGTTGTGCAGAAAGCCGTCAAGTCGTGGGGGAAGATGATTTCGGCAGAAAGATCGTGCTGGAAAAGCCGCCTGAACGGATTGTCCTTTTATCCGGAAGCCCCATTGACCTCATTTATGAACTGGGCGCAGGCCACACGCTGGTGGGCGTGGTGGACAGTATTAACACCTCCTATCCCGAGACCTGTCGGCGATACCCGTCCGTTCTTGAAAAAGAGCGGGTGGGACGGTTCAGCGCCCCCAATATTGAAAAAATTGTCTCCCTTGCACCGGATCTGATCCTTCCCTTTGCCTCATCGGAAACCCCTGGAAAATATACCACTGTGTTTGAAAAAAGGGGCATGCCCTACGCTGCCTTTGTCTCTGTTGAAAACGTTTCGTTTGGCATTGAGCAGATCAAACGAATGGCAAGTGTTCTGGGCAGAGAAAAAGAGGGCCAGGCCCTGGCGCTGAAAATCAGAAACGAGGTGGACACGTTAGGCAAAAAGATCGCTTCACGGATTAAGGACAAGCCACTGGTCTACTATTGGTGGGGGACCCGTAACGGTACCTATGGGGGAAAGAGTGCCATCAGCGAACTTATCGAGCGGGCCGGCGGTGTCAATCTGGCAGGGCAATTTAATACGCAGTACATGGAACTCTCCCCTGAATATGTCATTGCCAGTGATCCTGATGTGATCGTGATCTCCTACTGGAGAGAAGAACAGAGGCAGGAGCGGCTGGCAGCCTTGAAAAAAAGACCCGGATTCAGCGGGGTCAAGGCGGTGAAGAACAACCGGGTCTATACCATAGAGGGACACTCTTTCCACACCACGATCCGGTTTGCCGAGGTGATTCAAACCCTTGCCGGATTTATCCATCCCGGGGTGCTTGGGGATTCAGGTCATTCAGGAGATGTCAGACCATGAAGCGCGGAAACCCCTTTTTAATAATGAGCCTCCTTGGAACAGGACTCTTGGTTGCGGCATGCCTGGCGGTGATGATCGGGCCAGTGGTCATCAAACCGCTTTTGGTGGTTAAAATATGGCTCCATCAGCTCACCGGCGATCTTATTGAAAAGGATTGGAGCAGAATTCCGGAGGTGATTGTCATGGATATCAGAACTCCCAGGGTGGTGCTCTCCATTCTCGTGGGAATGGGGCTGGCCGTGGCCGGGGCCGCCATGCAGGGACTCTTCCGGAATCCCATGGCCGAGCCCTATGTGTTGGGGATGTCTTCGGGGGCCGCCGTGGGGGCCTGTCTTGCCATTGTGCTGGGAATGGGAAGGGTGTTCGGTGCGCTTGCCATTCCCATTCTGGCCTTTACAGGGGCCGTTGCCACCATCTTTGTCGTGTATAACATTGCCCGCACCGGAAACAGGGTTCCCACGGAAACATTGCTTCTGGCCGGCATTGCCGTGGGGCTTTTTCTCTATGCCGTGGTCTCGTTTCTAAAGATCACCGCTTCCATGGAAAACCTGCAGGATGTGGTGTTGTGGCTCATGGGCTCCTTTGCCATGGCCACCTGGACGGACGTGAAAATTGTTATTCTGCCCCTTTTGGCCGGAATAGGCGTGCTCTGTTTCATGGTCCGGGAGCTGGATATTCTTCAATTTGGTGAAGAGACGGCCGTGCATCTGGGCATGAATGTGGAGACGGTGAAGCGGACACTGCTGATCGCTTCCGCACTGGTTACCGGTGCGGCGGTTTCGGTTTCAGGGATCATTGGATTTGTGGGTCTCATTGTCCCCCACATGGTGAGGATGGCCATTGGAAGCCGCCACAGAATTCTGTTGCCGGCTTCAGCCCTGTGCGGGGCCATTTTTCTGGTCTGTTGCGATACCCTTTCAAGGGTGGTTGCCCAGCCCGCCGAGGTTCCCATCGGCATTATTACCGCTGCCATTGGGGCCCCCTATTTTGTCTATCTGCTCAAGCGAAGAAAAAACGCAGTCAACTGGTGGTGAAAAGATGCTCAAACTTTTAAATATATCCGCCTCATATCAGGACATTGCCATTCTTGAAAATGTCTGTCTTAACATCAACCCAAAATTGTTTTACGGGATTATCGGACCCAACGGTGCCGGTAAAACAACGCTTCTTAAAATCATGACCGGCATAAAAATCCCTGATGCAGGGGAGGTGTGGCTGGCCGGGAAAGAGATCAGGCGTTATGCCAAAAAAGAGGTGGCCAAGATCATGGCAGTGGTTCCCCAGAGTTCGTTTGTGCCGCCCCTGTTCAGCGTGGAAGATGTGGTGTCCATGGGGCGGTATCCTTTTCAACAGTTACGGTTTTCTGACAGTGAGGCTGACAGGCGCTGTGTGGAGGAGGCCATGGAAAAAATCGGGATATATGGCTTGCGTCACCGAAGAATTAATGAGCTCAGCGGGGGGCAGCGCCAGGAGGTGATCATTGCCAGGGCCCTTGCCCAGACCCCGCAACTTCTCATGCTGGACGAACCCACGGCAAATCTGGATATCAAACACCAGATGAAAATTCTTCATCTCACAACCGCCCTGGTAAAGGACGAGGCAATGGCGGCGGTTATGGTCATCCATGATTTGAATCTGGCGGCACGGTTCTGTGACCGGTTGGTTCTGCTTCATGACAAGAAAATCCTCACCATGGGTCCCCCTGAAACGGTTTTGACCCCGGCCCATTTAAAAATAGCCTATGGGGTGAATACCGCCGTTATGGAAAATCCCCTGACCCGGTCACTGGAAGTCACGGTGCTGGATGAAAAGGTTTCTGTGCATGAATCGGTTAAACGATGTGTGAATTATTAAGTTTGGTTGGCTTCTGTTGGATTTCGGGTGTTGTCTCATGAGTATCGATACTCAGGGCTTGATCACACACCCGATCAGTTAAAGACGGCATGGCCTTTAATTATTGTTGTGGCAGTATTGATCTGTCATGTCAGTCTATTTGTATGAAAGTCTCACCAATATACTGGAATTAAAGGGCTTTTGTTTTTCGTTGTGGCAGGTCTTTCTGCATGTATGTTTATGAAAAAGAGGATGAAAAAGAGGAAATTTAAGGATGAAACGTGTCAACTTGTTATTGTTTATCATTGCATGGGCTGGCTTTTTGCTATGCGGCAATGTTGCGACCGCGGAAGAAAAAGCCGGTGATGTGTATAACCTTGATGAAGTAGTGGTTACGGCCACAAAAACGGAAAGAAGTATCGAGTCTGTGCCGGCCAGTGTATCGGTCATCACCAAGGAAGATATTCAAAAGTCCGCTGCCTATCGAGTGGATGATCTTTTGCGGGAATTGGTTGGGGTGAGTGTCAGATCCTATCAAGGCATTCTCAGTTCAAGTACCACCAACGATCTCAGCATGAGGGGACTGACGGGAGAGGACCATGTACTGGTGCTTAAAGATGGCATATCCATCAATGATCCCTATGGCGGTGCGGTTGAATGGAATGAAGTTGATATCAACGATATTGAAAGAATAGAGGTGGTTCGGGGTACCGGTTCCGCGCTTTACGGATCAAATGCCATGGGCGGGGTGATCAATATCATCACAAAGAAACCGGAAAAGGAGATGAAAAGCGTTGTAGAAATCAGTTACGGAAGCATGAATACACGGGTGGTATCCCTTGGTAACAGCGCAACCTTTGGAAAGTTCGGTTACCAGATTTCAGGCAGTTATCTCGATAGTGACGGCTATTGTGATGTGGTGAAAGAAAAGAGAAAACCTTATCATACAGACAAGTCCGTTGAAAGATATACGGTAAATGGAAAACTGAGCTATGAAATAGACCCCTCCTCATCTTTGGTTTTTTCCTCTGCGGTTTATGATCAGGAAAGTACCGGAGGATACGATATTGATGACTATGAGGTTGTCGATGAAAAGGGCAGGTACAGTCTCCATTATCAAAAAAAAGGAACCAGCTGGAATCTGAAGGCAGAGGTTTATAAAAATGACGATGACAGCCATTATACCTCTCCCTATTATGACAGTACCGCTAAAAGTTATAATGCCATCAAGTATATCAGCTATAACGAGCAGGACACCCTTGGTGGAACCATCCAGTTGAGCATGGCCCTGACGGGAAAAAACACCCTGACCCTGGGAACGGATTACAAACATGGCAAAATCGACCGGCATGATGATTATCTGACTTCTGATCGAGATATAAAAGTTAAGGGAACACAGGCGTATACGGCTCTTTTTATCCAGGATGAAATCAGCATTGGAGAGAATCTGTCTGTTGTCCTTGGGGGCCGTTATGACTGGTGGAAGAGCTATGACGGATACGGATATGATGACGATGTCACACCTCTGGAGACCGACTATCCTGAGAAAAGCGATCAGTCCTTTAACCCCAAAGTCGGGGTGAATTATCATCTGTTCAAGGGGACGACCCTTAAGGGGTCGGTGGGAACGGCTTTCAAGGCACCCACCCTTTCCGATCTCTACAGAACCTATGTGGGTCCCGGCAGCACCTACAGGGGGAATCCGGATCTTGATCCTGAAAAGGTGATCTCCTATGAAGCCGGCATTGATCAGTACATTGGCGATAAACTCCTGCTTCAAGCAACCGTGTATGAAACCCATGCCGAAGATTTTGTTTACAATGTTTACATGGAAACCATAGACAGTCAAAAATATTACGACAAGATAAATGTGGGAGAGGTTCGTATCAGAGGGCTTGAGATCGGGGCGGATTTCACGCTTGATCGGGAGTGGTCCTTTTTTGCCAACGCCACCTTTAACAGCTCAAAGGTGACTGAATTTGAGAGTGATCCTGAGCTGGAGGACAAATATCTTGCCAACAGCCCTAAGGAAACCTATGTCTTTGGCATCAATTACAATAATCCCGACATCATCACCGCCAAATTCACCGGAAGATATGTTGGGGAACGGTATGACGATGACAAGAATACCACTGAACTTGACACCTATTTTACCACCGATCTCAAGCTCTCCCGGCAGTTATGGAAGAACGTTACCGCCTCTCTGAGCATAACCAATATAAACGATGTGAAAATTGAGGAAGTAGACGGGAAAGAGTCCCCAGGCAGGATGGTCATGGGATCGCTCAGAATGACATTTTAGAAGTTTAATTCTGAGAACGATTTCAACAAATTTCATTTAAAGGCAGCAATGTTGATCCAAAAGGGCAATAAATGGTGATGTCAAACCCCATAGGGTGGTATTCCATCCATCGATTGATGTACCTCACCGGAATGGTGATGATGGGGGTAGTGTTGCCTGTATTGTCTGCATGGCCGGCAACGCTGCCCCAGTTGAAAACCGTTAAGATCACGGATGCCGTCAACAGAACCGTTGAAATCGAACTCCCCCTTCAAAGGATCGTAACCATAAACACCTCTTCGGCGGTGATACTAAGAGCCCTGGGTGTGGATATGAAAAACGTCGTGGTGGGGGTGACATCCTATATGACTGACAATCCGAAATTCTGGCCTGACCTGAAGGACAAACCCTCTTTTAAATTTAAAAATCTCAGCTATGAACGGCTTGCCGAGCTGGCTCCCCAGCTGATCATTCTGTACAAGAATTCCGACCTGACCACGGATGAAGAGAAGCTCAACACCCTGAATATCAAATGGGTCTATCTGGATTGTATCGATCTTAGGTACATCGATCATAATGTGAGGCAACTGGGACGTCTTTTTGGGAAAGAAAAACAGGCGGAAGATCTGATCAGATGGTATCGAAAATACGATAAAATGATCGCCGATCGTATTGACTTGATACAACAGGAGAAGAGACCCAGCGTATTTTACTATTCGTTTTTAAATGCAAATTTGTCAAAGGGGATCTATACAACCAAAAACAAAAAAGCGTCCAACCATCCGTTGATTGAAAGGGCGGGAGGCATAAACCTGGCGGCGGATTTACCCTTGGAATATCTTCAGGTGAGTGGGGAATGGATCATTGAAAAGAACCCTGATGTCATTATCGGCGATGTCATTGGGAAGACCATATCCGGTTATAATGCCGACGAAACTGCGGCCACCCGTAATATGAAAGCGTTTTGGCGGAAACTCATGAACTCCCCAGTGCTTAAAGAGACCAATGCCGTTAAAAACCATCGTCTGTTTTTAATTGCCCAGGATTTAAAGGAAGGCCCTGCCTGTGTCATTGGTACGGCTTATATTGCCAAGTACCTTTATCCGGATGTGTTTCAGGACGTGGAACCGGAATCCATAGCCCGGGAGTATTATGAAAAGTGGTGTCATCTGCCCTATCGTGGGGTTTATGTGTATCCGCCCATTAAGTCCGTTACCAATGGACCACCGCAGATGAACGGGAAGCCTGCTATGATCGTGAATTGATGCTGCTGGGTCGAATTGCCGGAGGTGAAAAAAGAGAGAGCGGGTTTACCAATGGAAAAACAGATATTCCGGATATGATCCGGAAGCGGACAAGGAATGGAAATGGTTAATAACGATTCAGGAAGACCGCATATAGTACCGGTTGGAATCATGAAGAATTTGTCATTCATATTCGCTAATTCAATGCATACGGTATTATGGATTGTAAGTGACGCAAGTATGAAGGCTTCGCTCATGCATCGTCAGGATGCTCTGGTTGAAGCCAAACCTGTGGAATATGCGGGAGAATATAACCCCACCCGAAGGGTGCAAAATTTAAGGAGAAAATAGTATGAGAATTCCCAAAGGATGGTTTGTGCTGTATCAACCGGAGTATAAAAGTCCCTCTGTGTTTGATTTAAACGACCTGGGGCGGTTCAAGTTTTTTCCCTCGGTCTCGAAACCGTATGGGGCACGTATGATTGTTGATGAGATATTTAATATTCAAATACAGTGTCTGTATCTCATGGAAGAAGAGTATGTGGATCAGAGTAACGGCCAGAGGTATTCCCATGTGAATCAAGAACTTCTCATCAGCCTTGACCCTGATCTGGCCATGGACAATGAAGGCGTGAAGGCCATGGTATCGGACCGCAAAATTGTCGATGAGATCATCGCGGTGCACAAAGAGTGGTATGAAAGCAGTGTGCCGTTAAAGGAGGGTGAGATTGACAGGGAAGAACTGGAAAAAGCATTGATTACGGCAATCGACAGACGTAAAAAAATCATTTTTAAGGAGCTTGAGCGGAAAAACCATTTGTGGATAAAATCCGTTCTTCCGCGGAAAATAACGGACTTTAAGCGGGGGCTTTATCCCCGGATGGCCGGAGAGCTTTACCCCCAGTACCAGCAGCAGGGCGGTGAAGATGACGCAGATGCGTTAATCCGGAAAATTAATCTTTTCAGTTGTATTTACGACGATGAGGAGATGATCAAACCGGACGGTACCACATGGAGAGATGAAGATGAACAATGGAATTGCTGGGTGTCACTTGTGGGATCGGAATCGGAAGCCAACCGACTTACATCGGTGATGAAGACGGTGTTCCCGCCGGTTCAGAAGGAGTTGACCTGGGAATTGGGGATGTAAGAAAGATTTGCATGAAAAGGATGAAGGTTCCCCAAACCTTTTACTCGGTGATCCGGTTTTTTTTTATAAGAAAGTGTAGGTATGCCTAACATTACTTTCATTATTCGTTGTGGGCAGACCCAGGTCCCCAATGCGGTCTGCCCGTGGCAGTTATTTGATCTATTTGGGGGAGGAGGGCAGTCTCGCATTAACGGCATTATCTGTGGTATTTGGAGGCGTATCGATGTTGGACGGTATCCCCCCCCCCAACACAAGCCTGACCCTGGCTGTCAGCATTGTAGATAAAAGATCGGATCATTGGGTTTCAGGAGACCTTTTCAGCCAATATTGACATGTTCAAAAATCGAGCAAAAAAAATAGGCGAAAGAACGGGGTCGTAGAGTGGTTACACAATGCACTTTGTATGATCAGACCTTGAAAACTTTGGATTAACAGGGGTGAGATGCTACCCATTTCTCGGAAGAGACAGGAATATTTCGGAATGAACTGAGTATGATAAGAGTGAGCGGTTGCACGGGTTAAATATTAAAGAGAGGAGATAAATGATGAGAAGTGGGAACTACTTGATGTTAATTTTTACAATCCTATGTTTTGCGATGCCGCATGTGGCCGAAGCGGAACAGGCAGGCACGGATACCGTCATATTGAAGGAAATCGTTGTTACGGCCACAAAGACCGAAGAAGATATCAAAAATATACCGGCAAGTATTTCCGTGATAAAGGCCGATGAGATTGATACTTCTCCGAACATGACGCTTGATGAAGCCTTACGCTATGCTCCTTCAATACAGATAATACGGGGTGAGGGCGTTGCTACGGTTCATAATTTCACCAGTATCAGGGGTATTGGAGACAGTCGAAATCTTTTATATGTTGACGGCGTGAACATGGTGGAAAGTATGTCCGGTAATACGAATCTGAGCTTTCTACCCACTGAAGGACTTGACCGCATTGAGATTTTGAGAGGCCCTTCATCCGCTCTTTATGGTGGTCGCGGTATGAGTGGCGTGATCAATATTATGAGTAAAACCCCTGATCCAGGATGGCATGGGAGCCTCAAATCTGCTTTTGGCAACTACGACTACAATAAAAATTCAGGCGCTGTATCGTATGGTGGAGATAAAGTATCCGTTTCCCTGAACCTGTCTGATATTAAAACTGATAATTACTGGGCCAGAGATTCCGTTATTCGCCGGGATTATAACTACCGGACTGGTGTCTATACCTACGATTTTGATTCCGATTATGAAAAAGAGGGGCATGAAGGCTGGGAAAACTGGAATCGTGATTATGAGGAAAGAACATTACGATCCAAAATTGAATACAGGCCCAATGAAGTGCTTAACATGGCTGTTGTCACAGGTATCATGGATAATGAAACGGGTAACGGTTACACGGACCGTTACATGGATGTTGATGGAAATGACGTGGAAAAATATCTAAAAAAGGAAAAAGAGTATTTCGGATTTATGGGGGATGCCATACTTCCCGGAGATTCAAAGTTATCCTACCGCATGACCTATCATGCACCTGAAAGCAGGATTACCGGAGAAAACATGGATCTTTCACTTTCTCTTGATGATCCAGCCCAGCTCGCCACAGGCGGTCGCGCACCATTGTTCTATCGATCCAAATCCATTCAGGGATCAAAGGACTATGAGGTGGAGGTGAAATGGTCTGATCCGATCTCACACCCCATTTGGGGGGAGCATGTGATTACACTTGGTACTGAATATCTGTGCAACGATATTTACTGGTCCATTGAAGAGGAAAATACCGGCAAGGCATTGGCAAATTCAGTGGATGTCACAAAGGATGCCTGGTCCATTTACGTTCAGGATGAATATTTTATCAACGATATGTTCACGCTGACCACCGGTTTGAGAGGTGATTTTTATGATGATTTCGATAATCAGGTATCGCCAAAGGTCAGCTTATTATACAAACATAATCCCACAACTCAATTTTTTATATCCGGTGGATATGCCTATAATCCACCAGCTTATTCACAAAAGTATGGCACGGACTGGAACATGACCGCCTACACCATCCGGACCAACAATTCGGATCTGGATGCTGAAACCTTGCGATCTGTGGAAGTGGGTATTCGCAAAAGTATTGGTGAGAAATTTCACAGCAGCCTGACCCTTTATTATTCCAAGGCCGATGATCTGATCGAAAGCATCAAGGAGAAAAGGCAGATCGGTGGAACGGACAGCACCGTTTACATGACCTATGAGTATCATGACAATATTGATAAAGCAACGATGAAGGGTGTTGAATCGGAATTCAGATTCGATATAACCGCCAACCACAGTATTTCAGGCAATCTGACCTGTATGAAAGCTGAAAACGATGAGACCGGCCAAAGGCTTGAAAGAAGCCCGACCTGGTTGGGGGCCATTGCTTACAAATATAACCGGAGATTTGATCGCTATCGGCTATGGACGACCCTTAGGGGGCGGGGACAGGACGACATCTATATAGGAGAATACAGCGTGGAGGAACCAAGGAAGGTCGCCGGATTTTTTGCATGTGATGCTTCCATAGGCGTTGATATCGGAAAGCATTTCAGCCTGTTTGCCGATGCCACCAATGTGTTTGACACGGATTACCGGGAGTTTACCTACACCCGCTATCAGCCTGGCCGGGTTTTTCTCCTTGGCGCTGAAATTCGATTTTGATGAAGTCATAAGACGAAAGCGAGCAAGATATGATGAAAATCGGAGCATTACTGGCACCCTTTGGTCCTGCCCGGGGAATTATGGTCAGCACCTATGGACAGGCCTGTGAAACGCTTAAAGTTGAAGGGATGGCAATTGAACTGCGCATTGACAACATGGTCAGTGCTGATCAGACAGATACGGAGCCGGCCCCTGAATTCATGCACTGGCTGCAAACAGAGGCTGATGTGGTTCTGGTTCACATACCGCCGGCCTATGATTCAATTTTTGCCCAGTTGCAGGATATCCATCAAAAAACAGGCAAGCCGGTGATTGCCTTAAGTCCGGAGTGTGCTGCTGTGACCGGGGGGGTAGATCCCCAGGATGCAAAAAGAATTTGGGCATATCAGCGGCATGGCGGTTTTAATAATGTCAAGCATCTGTTGCAGTTTGTTGCCCACATAAGTGGCTTTTACCGGGAGAACGTTCCACCACCCACTGAAATGGCTCTCTGCGGAATTTATCACCCTGACCATAAAGAGGCGTTTGATACTTTAAAAGCGTATCTGGAATGGCGGCCATTGAAAAAAGGCTTGCATACAGTGGGGGTTTTCTTTCCCCGTTCCTACTGGATTGATGGCGCAACAGCGGTTTTTGATGCGCTGATCAGAGAGCTTGAAGGGGCCGGTGTCAATGTGATTGCCGTGTTTAACGATAAATTTAAAAGCAATGGTGATGATGCTGTCATTGAAAAGTACTTTATGTCGGACGGGAAAGCACTGGTGGACGCAGTGGTGTTCCAGGCTTACTTTTTCCTGAATTCCGGCAGGGAGAAAAATGGTGCCGGGATTGAACGGAATCCATCCGATGTCCTGAAACGGTTGAATGTCCCGGCCCTTTTGATGATTAATTCCATGCAGACCATGCAGGAGTATGAACAGAACCCGGAGGGGTTGACGGTACCTCAATATATCATCACCATTGCGCTGCCGGAATTTGACGGCATATCCCAGCCGGTTTTGCTCGGTGTCTCCGAAGGTCATATAGATCCCAACACCGGCGCAAAGGTGTTGCAGCCGGTGCCGTTTTCAGCACAAATCAGCTATCTGGTTCAAAGGGTGGTCAAATGGTGCGTGCTTCGGAAAAAAAAGAACCGGAAGAAAAAAATTGCCATCATCCTGCACAACTCCCCCTGCCGCAGCGGCGTGGAGGCCACTGTGGGTGCCGGATTTGGCCTGGACACACTGGAGAGCGTGGCGCTGTTGCTGCAACGCATGCAAATGGAAGGGTATGATATTGACTGGGTTCCTGCAAATGGCAGGGAATTGATCGATAAAATCCTTGAAAAAAAAGCCATCAGTGAATTTCGCTGGACCCCGCTTTCTGAAATCATTCAAAGAGGCGGGGCCGCCGGTTTTGTGGCCCTGGACAAATACAGGGCATGGCTCGAAGAACTTCCGGTGGAATCAAGGGAAAAGGTGTTTGAGGGTTGGGGAAATCCCTTTGAAACGAATTTGCAGGAGCTGGGCGAACTGGAGCGTATGAGCCTTGCCCTGCATGAGGGGAAAATCACCATTCCCGGCTTGGTCCTGGGCAACATTTTTATCGGTCTTCAACCCAAACGCGGATGTGCAGGTGCACGATGTGACGGCAGTGTCTGCAAAATTCTGCACGACCCGCTGGTGCCGCCTCCCCATCAGTACCTGGCCTTCTATAAGTGGATCGAAAAAGAGTTTCAGGCAGATGCCATGCTTCATGTGGGGACCCATGGCAACATTGAACTGTTGCCCGGTAAATCCGTGGGTCTGTCACCTGCCTGCTTTTCCCGTTTTGCCGTTGGTTCGTTGCCCCACCTTTATATTTACGTGGTGAGCAATCCCATGGAGGGGGCCATTGCCAAACGGCGGGGACTGGCGGTGATTGTCGATCATCTCCATCCGGTACTGGCAGCTGTGAAGCTCTACGGGCCTCTTGAGGCGCTGGACGATCCTCTGGAGGAGTATGCCAGGGCAAAAGCCGCCCATGAAAAAGGTCGTTTGAGAGAGCTTGAAAAGATCCTCACCGAAAAGGCGCGGCAGGCCGCCATCATTAAAACACCCGAACAGTTCGGCGACTTTCATGGATTTGTGGATTATCTGCATGGGCAGATGAGCATGCTGCGGGAAACCATGTTCCGGGATGGGCTGCACATTCTTGGCCGTGCCCCCAAAGATGAGCAGCTCGTCACCATGCTGGCCTCTGTTCTGCGGTTTGACCAGGGCAAGGTGCCGTCTCTCCGGCGCTGGATCATCGAATCACTGGGGTTGATATGGGATGAGGTGCTGGAAAAACCCGAACAGATCAGTTCCTGTTTTGGCCATACCCATGCCAGGCTGCTGGAGTCGGCCGATGATGCAGCCCAAACGATTATCAGGAGGGCCCTTAAAGAAAATGCAAGTCATGGTAAGGCAGTGTTTGAAATAGCTATGCAAACGGTACGGGATAAATTTGGAGTGGATCTGTCTGAATTGGCGGCTGAACCGGCGGCTGAACGCAGGCAGGCCCTGGTGGATATCGTTCAATTCGGCCTGGGGCTGATTCCAGCCATTGAGCAGACTTCCAATGAGATTGAAAACCTCATTCGGGGATTTAACGGCGAGTTCATCGAACCCGGCGACTCGGGTGCCCTGGCCAGGGGCAAGGTGGAGACCCTTCCCACCGGCAGAAATTTTTTTTCCATTGATCCATACAAGATTCCCACCCCGGCCGCATGGGCAGTGGGTATTCAGCTCACCGAAAAGTTTTTTCACAAATATCTGCACGAACACCAAAGCTATCCGGAAACCATTGGTTTTGTCTTCAGGTTTTTCGATATCTTTCGCGCCGACGGGGAGCAATTGGGCCAGATGTTATACACCCTTGGTGTCAAACCGATCTGGAACGGCAGCCGTATCACCGGGCTTGAGGTGATTCCTCTGGAAGCGCTCCATCGGCCACGGGTGGATATCACGGTTCAGCTTTCCAACATGCTCAGGGACGGATGCCCGCGCGCTTTTGAATTGGTGGACGAAGCGGTCCAGATCGTGGCGGATCTGGACGAACCCCCGGAACTCAATTTCATCCGCAAGCATTTTCTGGAAAGGCTGGATGAGATGCCAGAGGATGAGGATTTTAAAATCAAAAAACGTCTTGCCACCTTCAGGGTGTTTACCGCAGCGCCGGGTGTTTACGACTACGGCACCAATACGGCAGTGGCTGCCTCTGCCTGGGAGACGGATGAGGATCTTGCAAATATCTTCATCGACACCTGCCACTATGCATATGGAAAGGGCAGTTTCGGTATTGCGGCCAAAGAAGAGCTGACAGCCAATCTGAAACGGGTGAGCGTTACCTATGACAAATGGGATTCGGATGAGTACGATATTCTGGAGTGCTGCCACATTTTCGGCAGCCACGGCGGGTTTACCCAGGCGGTTAAGACCGTATCGGGCAAGGATGTTGATGTCTATTTCGGTGATACCCATGACCCGGATCGACCCCGCATCAGGGATATGGAAGAGGAGCTGGATCGAGTGGCACGAACCAGGCTGTTGAATCCAGAATGGATCGAAGGTAAAAAACGCCATGGGTACAAAGGTGCCACGGTGATGGCTGACCGTATTTATCATATTTACGGCTGGCAGGCCACCACCCGGCTGGTGGGCAATTGGGTTTTCAATGAGATTGCCGAGCAATTTGCCCTGAATGATGAAATGCGGCAATGGTTTAAAGAAAACAACCCTTACGCCCTGGAGAGCATTGCACGACGTCTGTTGGAGGCGGAAAAGAGGGATCTCTGGCAAGCTGATCCGGCTATCCTGGAGAAGCTCATGGATGCCTATCTTGAGATCGAAAGCTGGCTGGAAGAGAACATGGCGGATGTTGACGGAGATTTCCAGGGATCAAGCATTGACATCGTCAAAGTGGATAAATACAGGAGACAGAGCTGATGGGACCCTATATCATCAGACGGGTTTGTTCCATGACACTGGTCGTCTTTGCGGTGTCTGTATTCAGTTTTATGCTTATTCATATGGCACCCGGAGACCCGCGTATTCTGATGGCCATGTCCCGCTTCGGAAACGACATCACCCAGGAGCAGATTGAATGGATCGGTGAGGAGATGGGGTTGTCGGCACCGGTTCATGTTCAGTACCGTATCTGGCTTACTCACCTCCTGTCCGGAGATCTGGGCAACTCCATTCGCAGCGACCAGACCGTGGTCTCTGAATTGCTGACCCGATTGCCTGCTACCCTGAAACTTGGCGTGAGCGGTTTTGTCATCTCCCTTTTAATTGCCTTGCCTTTGGGAATAGCGGCGGCTGTCAAGCAGAACTCTTTTTGGGACAACCTTGTGATGATGGGCAGCATTGTGTTTATTTCCATTCCTGGATTCTGGCTGGCACTTCTGCTGGTTTTGTTGTTTTCGGTTCAATTGGGGGTGTTGCCGGTATGCGGCCAGGGGACATTGGCCCACATGGTGCTGCCGGTAACTGTTCTGGCCCTTGGTATGGCAGCCACCACCACCCGGCTGACGCGGACATGCATGCTCGAAGTGCTGAGACAGGATTATATTTTAGCCGCACGCAGCAAGGGGTTGCCGGAAAAACTGGTGATTTGGCGCCACGCCCTGAAAAACGCCATGATTCCCATCGCCACATACAGCGGTATCAAACTGGCACGGACGTTTCAGGTGGCGGTGATCGTGGAGACCGTCTTTGCCTGGGAGGGTATCGGCAAGTTGATGGTGGATTCCTGTTTTGCACGGGATTTCCCCATGATCCAGGGGTGCGTGCTGCTGGTGGGATCGGTTTTTGTGCTCGCTAATTTTTCGGTGGATATGATGTATTTCTATTTGAATCCCAGAATTTCTTTTACGCCGGAAGGCGGATCAGCATCGAATGCATGATTGGAACGGTTATGAAATATAAAAGAGGAAAAATCGGTTTGGCCATCCTGATCACATTGATGATAGCTGCCTTGTCTGCTCCCATTCTGGCACCCTTTAATCCTTACGAGCAGCACATTGACCGGCGGCTGGAAATGCCGTCGGCTGATTTTCTGTTTGGCACCGATTATCTGGGCAGATGCGTGTTAAGCAGAATCATATACGGGAGTCGCATATCGTTGGAGATCGCCGTGCTCATTGTGGGTTTCCAGGTCATCTTCGGTCTTGGACTGGGTGCCGTTGCAGGGTATTACGGCGGCATTGCGGACGCTCTTGTCATGCGTCTTGTGGATATTTTGATGGCCCTGCCGTCCCTTGCCCTTGCCCTGGTGCTGGCCGGTATCATGGGGCCGGGTCCGGCCGGCATCACGGCGGCTTTGTGTATCACGGGATGGACGGAATATGCCCGCATCGTTCGGGCTGACATTCTGGCGATAAAAGAGAAAGAGTTTGTCAAAAGCGCCAGAGCTTTCGGTTTTTCAGACAGTTATATCCTGATACGTCATGTGATTCCCAATATCCTCGGCCCTGTCATGGTTCTGGCCACGCTTTCCACGGGTTTTGTGATTCTGCTGGTGGCGGCTTTCAGTTTCATAGGGCTGGGTTCCCAGCCCCCACTGGCCGATTGGGGCGTCATGCTCAGCGAGGGACGTTCTTACATGCGGGTGGCACCCCATCTGACCGTTTTTCCAGGGCTGGCGGTCATGGTTACCACGCTGGGGTTCAACCTGCTGGGTGATGCGCTGCGGGATGCCCAGGATCCGCGGTTTAAATTTAACCTTTTGTCCGGGAGCCTTTATGAGCTTGATCGAACTTCAGAATCTTGAAACCAGCTTTACCATGACCGACGGATCTGTGTCAGCCGTTTGCGACGTCGATATGAAGGTTGAAAGCGGCACCCGACACGCCTTGATCGGCCAATCCGGCGCGGGAAAATCCATTTTGGCCTTGTCAATAATGCGGTTGCTGCCGGATAACGCCCGCATCACCGGAAAGATATTGTTCAAAGGCAGGGATCTTTTGTCCTGTTCAACCCAAGAGATGCGGCAAATTAGGGGCAAAGAGATCATGATGGTGTTCCAGAACCCGTCGATGACCTTGAACCCGGTATTGACCATTGAGACCCAGCTTTGTGAGATCCCTCTATATCATGAAGGTATCTCCCATGCACAGGCACAGAAACGGGCACTGGAAACCCTGGCCCTTTGTGAGCTGCCCTATCCTGAAAAGGTGATGCGGTCCTATCCCTTTGAATTGAGCGGTGGCATGTTGCAAAGGGTGGCCATTGCCATGGGAATTATCAGCCGCCCCTGCCTGCTTATAGCGGATGAGCCCTTAAAGGGGCTTGATGCCAGGATTCAACGGCAAGTGGCTGAAATGCTTTACAGGTTATGCAAAGAGCTTTCGATTACACTGTTGATCATCACCCATAATCTGAAAATCGCCCAGAGCCTTTGTGATGTGGTCTCGATAATGTATGGCGGTGGCATCATAGAGACGGCGAACAGCGATATTTTCTTTTCCTCTCCCCAGCATGCCTATTCGGAACGGCTGGTGAACGCCTTTGATCTGTTTTCATCAACCGGGTTTTCATCCTCAACCGGAACGACTGGAGATGATAGGAAAAGAGGGGTTTATCAATGTTAGAGATTCGAAATCTGAAAAAACATTATGTATCAGGTGTCATGAAAAAAAAGGTGATAAAGGCCCTGGATGGTGTTGATCTCTCAGTCCCCAAAGGAATGTTTTATGGTCTGACCGGAGAGAGCGGATGCGGTAAGACCACCCTGGCCATGCTGATTATGAGACTGACCCATTCAACCTCGGGAACCATTTTCATTGATGGCAGGGATGTCACACGGCTGAATGGGAAAAAATTAAGAAAGCTTCGACCCAATTACCAGATCATCTGGCAAAATCCGGATAGTTCGCTGAATCCGCGAATAAAATTAAAGGAGAGTATTCTGGAGCCGGTTCGCTATTATCATCAATGCAAACAAAACGATGAACAGGATATTCTGGACCGTTGCTGCGATATGGCGGAATTGTCGAAAAACCTGCTTGATCGCTATCCCCACGAAGTGAGCGGTGGAGAAAACCAGCGGGCGGTGATCGCCCGGCTGTTGACCCTTAAGCCCACGCTGCTGATTGCCGACGAGCCGACCTCCTCACTGGATATCCTGGTTCAGGCACAGATACTCAAGCTACTCAAACGTGTTCAGGAACAATTAAACATGACGGTGCTCTTTATATCCCACGATCTTCAGGTTGTTCAATGTATGTGTGATCAGATCGCAGTGATGTGCAAAGGTAAAATAGTGGAAAAAGGGACCTGCCAACAGGTGCTTTCAGACCCTCAGACATCCTATTGCCGGGAACTTGTAAAAAATGCTTTCACCCCTTGGAGATTTGCATCATGAAGAATCAGATTTTAAAACATTGGGTTAAATACGCTCTGTTGTCGATTTGTCTGGTAGTTATGATCGCCGGTTGTTCTGCCGAGCCAAAAGAGTCTGCCGAAGAACTTGTCATTGGTGTCAGTCAGGATTATCGTGCCACTGATGTCTTTTCACATAAAGGATTCAACTGTCTGGTCTTCCAAACCCTGGTAAAAATGGATACTACTGGCAGGATTGGGCCATTTCTGGCCGAATCCTGGGAAGTTAGTAACGATGGGAAAAGCTATGTTTTTCATTTGAGAAAGAATATCCTTTTTTCCGACGGCGCCCCTGTGACTGCCCAGCTGGTGAAAACCTCCATGCTGTACAGGCAAACCGTAAAACGTAAAAGGGGCCCAAGGGGGGGCGTTTCTGGGCGACCGGGATCGGGGCCAAAACCGGGCAATAAGCCAATCCAAAACAGGGATGGCGGCTCAACCCCGAATAAGGAGAGCGGAGTTGCCCCAAATAATAGGGACGAGACGTCTGCTCAAAACAGGGATGAGGGGCAGCTCAATCGTGAATACAGCGTGTTTGACAACCAGCGTTACAACCTGCCCGCTTGGTGCGCCTTTCAATCCATTGATGTTATCGACGATTACACCTTACGGTTTATTCTTCCTCGACCCTATACGCTTTTTTTAAACGAACTGGCCACTACGCATATGTATCCGGTGATAAAAGCCGACGACAGTGAGGAGGTCACCGGCTACATCGGCACCGGTCCCTATAAGATCGATACCCTGAAAAGAACTCAGTATATGACCCTTGTGAAAAATGAGTATTTCTGGCAGGGCGATGTAAATATCGATAGAATTCGACTCAAGGTAATCCCGGATGCTGAAACACGTGCCATTTCCCTTGAAGCGGGTGAAATTCATATGACCGGTTATGATCATTTTGACAAGATTCCCAATGAGTCCGTTTCTCGTCTGCATAAATTGCCTTTTGTAAAGGTTCAGAAAATGACATCTGTGGATCATCCATCTGTCAGCTTTCTAACCACCAACTACAAAAAAGAGCCTTTCTCACATTCAACTGTTCGCCATGCGGTTGCCCTGGCCATTGATCCTGCATCCATGAACGCAATCATGTCTGAAACCGGACGAACCATTAACGGGCCATTTCCCCAAGATTACGTTTTGTGCAACCCTGAAATCACGACTCACAGGTTCGACCCAGACCAGGCCAAGCGGTTGCTGGCAGAGGCCGGATGGTTGGACAGGGATCAGGACGGCATTCTTGACAGGGACGGACAAAGATTTTCCATCACCTTGTGTTTTAATTCCTTTGATCCCCAGTACAAAACAGTCGCTGAAATTGTACAATCCCAGCTGAACGCGGTTGGTATCGAGCTGAAACTGCAAATGATGGAGCTTGGCGCACACATCACGGCTATGCGCAACGGAGACTACGACATGGCGCTGTGGCCGATGATGGCCTACCATATGTTTTTTTACACAGGGCACCCGTCATGGCTCAACGTTTACAACAGCCCTGAACTGGATGACGCATTCACCCGTTACCTTCATGGAAAGGATGAACAGGTACGTCGGGAAGCGGTTTTTTTGACCCAAAAGTACATTGTGGAGAGCAATGTGTTTCCGCTTTTCTTTGAACGGTTCGACGTGGTGGCATGGAACCGGAACCATTTGAAGCAGTTCGACCCACAACCGTTGGGATGGGATCTCTCCCTATGGCTTTGGAAAGCATCCTTTGAACCCAATTGATTTCGGCCATAGCCGAAGCATGAAAATCAGAAAGTATTTTCATGGTAAAAATATTTTTATGGTAAAGGAAAAGATAAAAGGGATGAAACAATGACAACGCATAATAATGTTTATCCGTTTGCGGCCATCGTCGGGCAGGAGCAACTGAAACTGGCCCTTATTTTGAATGCCGTCAACCCGGCCATCGGAGGTGTCCTGATCCGGGGAGAAAAGGGAACGGCCAAGTCCACCACTGTCAGGGCACTTGCATCCCTTTTGCCCATGATCAAGGTGAACAGAGGCTGCGCATGGTCCTGTAACCCGGATGACCCTGATAGCCTTTGTGACGACTGCATAAAAGAGCATGACCGAAAAGAGAAATCAGGCCATGGGATGATAAAAGAGGGTGGCGCCGGGCAAAATGGCGTTGAGCGCCGGACCCGGGTGGTGACCCTGCCGCTCAATGCCACTGAGGACCGCGTGGCAGGGGGCATTGATTTCAGCCTGGCCGTCAAGAGCGGGGCCAGAGCCCTGCAGCCGGGATTGCTGGCCAGGGCCCACAGGGGGATTCTTTATGTGGATGAAGTCAATCTTCTGGATGACCACATCGTGGATATCATCCTGGATGCATCCGCTTCCAGGGAAAACCGGATAGAGCGTGAGGGGATATCCTTTGCCCATGCGTCGGATTTCATTCTGGTGGGGACCATGAACCCGGAAGAGGGGGAACTGCGTCCCCAGCTTCTGGATCGGTTCGGCCTCTGTGTGGAGGTGACATCGGAGAAAGATCTTGAAAAGAGAATCCTTCTGATGCTGAGAAAGGAGGATCATGATGCCGACCCCCAAGGCTTTGCAAAGCAGTACCAGGCCGACAACACGCTTCTGTCCGACCGGATCAAAAGGGCCGGCGCCCTTGTAAAAGAGGTGCAATTCCCTGAGAATTTAAGGAATTTTGTGGCCACACTGTGCGCGGAAAGCAATGTGGCAGGTCACAGGGCCGATCTCGTCATCGAACAGGCTGCCAAAGCCCTTGCCGCATACCATGGCAAGACCGAAGCCGGCATGGAGGAGGTAAAGCAGGTGGCCGGGTTTGCCCTGGTACACCGGAAACGGGAGGCGGCACCGCCACCGCCGCCACCTGAACCTCCCCACGATCACGACCAGAAACCCGAGGAAAACCAGGACCAGGAGCAGAACGAAAAGGAGAACCAGGAACAACCACCGCCGGAACCGGAGGAAAACGCTGAACCCGATGATGGCCAGGATCAGGGTCAGAATGAAAACGGCATGGAGGAGGAGACTGAGGAGCAGGAACCGGAGGAAGATGAATCCGCACCGGAACCCGAACCCCAGGAGGAAAACGAGGAACAGGACAAAAAAGATGTGCTGGAAAAAATATTTGAGGTGGGAGAAACCTTTAAGGTGAAAAAGTTCACCTCCCCCAAGGACCGGATCTACAGAAGAGGGTCCGGTAAGCGCTCCCGCTCCAGAACGGCTGCCAAGCAGGGAAGGTATGTGAGAAGTACCATCCCCAGGGGCAGTAATGATATAGCCTTTGACGCCACATTAAGGGCCGCAGCGCCTTTTCAGATCCAGCGGAAAAACGGTAGTGACCTGGCTGTCATTCTTAAGGATCATGATATCCGGGAAAAGATCCGGGAAAAGCGTATTGGTAATTTTCTGCTCTTTTTGGTGGATGCCAGCGCCTCCATGGGGGCCCGGGGACGGATGGCGGCCTCCAAGGGTGCCGTGATGTCGCTTTTGCTGGATGCCTACCAGAAAAGGGACAAAGTGGCCATGGTCACCTTTCGAAAAGAGGAGGCCTTTGTCAACCTGCCCCCCACCTCGTCTGTGGAGCTGGCAGGAAAACTATTGGAAGAGATGCCCGTGGGAGGAAAAACACCTTTGTCATCCGGACTTGTCAAAGGGTTTGAAGTGCTGCGGAATCATCTGTTAAGAGAACCTGAATCAAGACCCATTGCCATTATCATCACCGACGGAAGGGGTAACGTCTCCCTGGAAAATAACGGCTCGGGAAATGGAGCCACGGGAAAACCCAAACCCTTTCAGGAGGCCCAGAAACTGGCAGAGAAGATGGCCCTTGAGCATAGAATACAGTTTGTTGTGGTGGATTCTGAAAGCCGGGGTGCTGTCTCATTTGGCCTGGCTGCAAAACTTGCCGCCAACCTGAATGCGGAATATTTTAAAATCGAAGATCTTAAAGTCAACCAGCTGGTTGACATTGCAAAAGGAGGTTTATCATGAAAAAAAAGACGGTTTACCCATTCATGGCCATTGAGGGTCAGGAAGAGATGAAACTGGCACTGATACTCAATATTATCAATCCCACCCTTTCGGGCGTTTTGATCCGGGGAGAGAAGGGGACTGCCAAGTCCACGGCCGTCCGGGCACTGGCCCGGATACTTCCGGAGATTGAAAAGGTGAAGGATTGCCCGTTCCAGCATGACCCCCAAGGCAAACATGATGTCTGCACGGAGTGTGTCCGCACCGAATGCCGTAACCGAATTCTCGGCATTGACGGTAACCAGGGGCCTGAGATCGTCATGGAGGGCATACGGGTGATCGAACTCCCTGTGGGCGCCACCGAAGACCGTGTGGTGGGCACCATGGACATGGAACAGGCCCTTAAAAAAGGGGAAAAACAGGTGGAGCCGGGCATTCTTGCCGCCGCTCACAGGGGCATCCTTTACGTGGATGAGGTGAATCTTCTGGACGACCATGTGGTGGATGTGCTACTTGATTCGGCAGCCATGGGGGTCAACACCATTGAACGGGAGGGCATCTCTTTTTCCCATCCCGCCAGATTCACCCTTGTGGGCACCATGAATCCGGAAGAGGGGGAACTGCGGCCCCAGCTTCTGGACCGGTTCGGGCTTTGTGTCAATGTATTGGGAATATCCGATCTTGATGCCAGGGTGGCCATTATGGAACGGCGCACCCATTTTGACGAAGACCCGGAAGGATTTGCAAGCCTTTGGGAGGAGGAGTCCCGGCAATTGGTGGAGCGAATCAAGCAGGCAAAAAAACTTTACCCAAAAGTGACCTGTCAAAAGGAGAGACTCTATGAGATTGCCTCCTATTGCCTGGATGTGGGGGTGGACGGTCACAGGGGAGACATCATTATTTTAAAGACCGCCAAAACCCTGGCCGCATATGAGGGCAGGACCGAAGTTGAGTCAAAGGATATTGAAAAGGCCGCCACGCTGGCACTGCCCCACAGGGTAAGACGTCAGCCGCTGCAGGATATTGTGACGGACGTTTCCATGATGAGAGACCGGAAAAAGGCGGCAGGATACGGTTCATGATCCAAATAGAAAATTTAAGTAAAAAATATAAATCCATTGATGCCCTGAAGAATGTCAATCTCCAGGTGGACAGGGGAGAGCTTTTTGCGTTCCTGGGGCCCAATGGGGCCGGAAAGACAACCACCATACGCATCTTGACCGGGTTGACCAACCGGACGTCAGGAACGGTGAAGCTCAACGGGTTTGATGTGGGGGACCGTGGCATCGAGAGCCGCCGGCAGTGTGGGCTGGTCCCCCAGTCCATCAACCTTGACCGGGAACTTTCCGTGTTTGAAAATTTGAATATCCACGGCAGACTCTACCGTATGAAAAAGGAGCAGAGAGCTGCCAGGATCGATGAACTCCTCGAGTATGTGGAGATGGGGGACCGGAAAAAGACCCTGGTGAAAAATTTGTCCGGCGGCATGAAACGGCGGCTCATGATTGCAAGGGCGTTGCTGCACTCTCCGGCCATTCTTTTTCTGGATGAGCCTACTGTGGGGCTGGATGCCGGTATGCGGCGCAAGATATGGGCGCTGATCAAGAAGATCCAGCTGCAAAACACCACCATTTTTCTAACCACCCATTACATTGAGGAGGCAGAATTTCTTGCAGGCCGTGTGGCCTTTCTGGACAAGGGCGCCATTGTGGTGGTGGATACACCGGCCAACCTGATGAGCCGTCAGGGAACCTGGGCGCTGGACTGTCTTAAGGAGGATGACATGGAAACCCGATATTTTAACGACCGGAAAGAGGCCAATGAGTATATTGCCTCCCACAAGGATAGCTTCACCCTTCGCCGGGTCAATCTGGAGGATGCCTTTCTGGCACTGACAGGAAAGAAGGTGAAATGATACAAGGTGCTTGTGCAGTTTATTATAGAGAGTTGCTGGTATTGCGACGGCGTCTCACACGGCTGATACCCTCCTGGTCCGTATCGCCACTGCTCTATCTTGTGGCATTTGGATATGCCATGGGAAAACATGTGACGGTGGAGGGGCACACCTACATGGAATTTCTCATTCCGGGTCTTGTGGCCATGAGCAGCATGACCCAGGCATTTGCCATCTCCAGCGAGATCAATATTGCACGGTTTTACTGGCATATCTTTGAGGAGATCCAGGCGGCCCCTGTCAGTGACATCTCCTATGTGGTGGGTGAAGTGCTGGCCGGAATGACAAGGGCCATCCTCGCCATCATGGTGATTTTGGTGCTGGGGCTTTTGTTCGGTGTGGTCCTCTCCTGCAATATCTGGTTCTGGACCACTATTCTGCTGAACAGTTTTGTGTTTGCCTCTCTGGCCGTGGCACTGGCCATGCTGGTGAAATCCCATGCAGATCAGACCCTTGTGACCAGTTTTGTGATCACCCCCATGGCATTTCTGGGGGGAACTTTTTTTCCGGTGGAGAATTTTCCGGTCTGGGCCCAGAAAGCCATTTTTCTTCTGCCCCTGACCCACGCCTCCACATCCATCAGAGCCGCATCATTCGGCAATGTACCCTCTATGGTGTCCCTTTTTATTCTGGCCGTCATCGGATGTATCTTTTTTTATATTGCCATATTGTGTGTCAAACGGGCAAAGGACTAAACGGGCATGGCCGGATCCGGTCATCCTCGAACCATGAAAATCAAAAAAGATTTTCATGGTAAAGGAGTGATAATAAAATGGTTGAAAACAATACCCCCCGGAAAGGGGGGATTACAGCTGACATGACCGTATTGGATACGGTGGCCGCTTGGAAAGAGACCCAGGCTGTTTTTCAACGCTACGATGCCTTTGCCGGTGAATGCATTTGCTGCAATGCGCTTTTTGAAACTATTGGCGACATGGCACAAAAATATGGCCTGGATCTGGATGGGCTGTTGGCGGATTTGGAAGCGGCGGCCATGAAAAAAACTTGATCCTTGATGCTGATATGGTAGATTTCCCCCCCCCTCCCCGGAATCGCCCGGGGAATGTAAAAAAACTATGACTGCGAGCGGTTACTGTGCCGGCACATTCTTTTTCCTCCCCCCTCCGATGTTGTCTTTAAATTAATTGTAAAAAAAAATTGTAGCCTTAATGCCATGTCCACCTTTCCAGTTCTGAGAAATTCACAAGAATTTTCTATTAATCAGCAAAATAGTGCAAGCCTTCGCTAATCTATAATTGGTATGATCAACTAATTTTGCAAGTTAGCTCCGGTTTTAATGGCTGAAGAAAATTTTTAATTTATGAATAATAGTATCTAAAATGATTAATGTAGCATTTAACAACAACAGTCATAAAAGTCCTTGGCCATTGCTTTTGAGCTTTCCCCTGTTCGTATTGTTTGGATTGTGTTTCCCGGAGGAATCACGTGGATTGGATATAACATCTAAAAACTTCCCCCTTCTGATCGAAAGAATGTCTGAACCGGACGGGTCTTATGAATATGAAAACTGGACAACCAACGAACCCGATTATCTGAGGGGGGTTGATCTGATTAAAATTTTTAATTATAAAATTTAAATCTTGTTATTACGGTATCTTGAGGTGAGTAAAATTCTATTTCCCGTATGGTGACCCAGCTTATGACCAACCCCAACTATTTCTAATTCTGCAGCTTACGGTTTTCTGGATGGGCTATGGTCTTTTAGCGTCTCACTTGCTGAAGATTGCTGGGGTTGGATGCAAAGTGTTTGGCTCGAATAAAAATGGGGAAACATATGAATGTGAGATTTTTATGCATAGGACTTATATTAGGTTTTGTATTCTGCTGTATTTATGAGGATCCGTATGCCTTATTGGGAGACGATTACAGAAAAAGAGTTTTAAAACAGATCGAAGTGGAGGCGGCGTATTTTTGGCTGAATGATGTCGGAGATGTGTTTTCAGGAAAAAAGGATTGGGAAAGCACAAAAATATCACGTTTGCCAAAAACGGAATTTCCACATTTTGATGGAGGTGTTTTTGACTTTGCAATGATGATCAGAATCCGCAACACTGGCCTGGAGGGGGTATCCGGGGTACTTGAAATTAAACAGCTAAAAGATCAAAGGTTGGAAAGGCATTTAAGCATTCCAAGAATCAAAAGGGACAAAGGCATATGGAGTTTATATGTCATCACATATAGCGATACGTCTTTGACAAAAAAATATATTGAAAATGGGCCATATGTGGTTTGGAAAAAAATAAGTGTTGATAAATAATTCAATAATACTCGCTTGGGTGCAGGGAGCGATTATTCGGAGGGTATCCAATAAAGAAGGAGTTTTCAATGCGGAAAAGCAAATTCATTTTTTTATTATGGCTTCCGATTTTATTGTTATGTACAGGCTGCTGGGTTCCATTGGGTGTCCATGAACATCCTGAATATGACAGGTTCGTGGGCAAAAAAGTGAGAACCCTTGTCCCCATTACCGTCCAGAAACCCGGACTAGTTTTAGGGACTATTGGCTTCTATGACAAGCATGACATTATTAAAAACAAATTGATGACCATACCGACGGGTTCTGTTCTGAAAATTACCGGTATGACCTCCAGACGTCTTGAACCGGGGATATGTTATTATTTCAGATGCAAATATGTGGCAGACGGAAATCCTATTGTCTTTGATTATGAAGTGACAAATTTTATCAAAGGCAAGTGGTACGTTGCGCCGTATTTTATAATCCTGGACTGAACCTAAAACGCTAATCATCATTGGGGGAAAAGAGGATGCGACTGCTGACACTGACCTTGTTCGGACTGGCAATCTGCCTTTTCACACTTTTCACAGAATACGTATGTGGCGGTCAGTCCTGTTCTTTTGAAGCCAGTGCCAACTGGTTCAAGGGAATGGGGCTTGAACCGTCACAACTTGCCAAAACCGATCCAAGCCAGACCACCAAGGAATTGAGCATGACCTATGGTGAGAATGTAACGGCCCATGTTGCCTACCGTTGCCCGGCAATAAATAAGGACCAGGAGGCTAAGGTGTCCTATAAGTTGTTTATCGAGCGGCCGGACAAGGCAGGTGATTCGGAGAATCAAAAGGGCATTACGGCCGGTGCAGGCAAAATTTTGCCCGATCAGCTTAAATTTTGGGCCGCCTCCCATAACCGCGTGACCGTGAGGTTCACCCGGCAGGGTGATCCTCCGGGCACCTATTGGTTCAATGTCTGGGTGAAAGACCATATCGGGAACCAGAAGGTTCTATGCCGGACGAAAGTGGCATTAAAGTAGCTTCAGTTCTTCCATTTTTTTCATGAACGATCCTGGAACGCATCTGAAAGTCTCCGGCAATAGTCTGAAGGCAGGACATGTTCATGGCGCTTAAATACCCGGATAAAATGGGAGAGATTGTTGAATCCTGAAGCATAACAAGATTGTGACACATTCATCCCCCTGTTGAGGATCATCTGCTTGGCTACACTGATCCGCCGTTTATTCAAATGCTGCTTAAATGAAAGCCCGGTGTGCACCTTAAAAAGGCGGGACAGGTAAAACCTGCTGATACCGATTTCAGATGCAAGTGCTTCCAATGATATCTGCCGTGAATAATTATGATGTATAAAATCCAGGGCGGCTTCGATAGCTCCCGGATACGTTAGCGCAGGGCTTGGAATTTCTTTTTCTCCATGGAATTGATTTATGGCGGCAACCTCTTTTTTGCTTAGATGGAAAAAGTATTCTCTGATGTGGGGATACTGAGCAATGAGCTGAAAAAATGCATCCGGCTCCAGAGCCCAGCCAAGGGAGGACTGGTCAGCGGTAATAATGACATCTGAATTCCGGGTTCTCAATATCCCTGAAATGCCGTAAAACGCTGGCGGCTCAAGAAGCTTTACATGCTCATGGCTCGATTTGTTACACTGGACCGCACTGCCTTCACAGAGAAGGCCAATTTCACGCTCAGGCTTCCAGCCTTTTAATAACACTTCTCCTTTTTCAAATCGTCTTTTTTCAAATTTTTCTTTTATCACTTGCAGGTCGCGGATGCTGATTTCAAGAAAGGGGCTGTGTTGGAGCAATGCATTTATAAGTTTCACAGATATTTCCTTAACGCCTATGCCTGGAAGAACAGGATTCCCTTAATGGATTGGACTCCGATGATGTTTCCGATGAAGTCTTACTAACTCAGACGGGAATGAATTGTTCTCGGGCATCATTCCCCATGGTTTTCTGGCAGGTCTTCTGACTTCCGGATCATCCTTATGCTGAGCCTTCCCGATACGTGTCAGTGGCCTTATTCAGCATTTGTCCCCGGTTACAGCGGCGGTCCCGTTTCCGATTTGCACGGAATTCCCTTTTAAGCGGAGCACACCAGATAAAAAATGTTTATTCTATTCCAGAGAGAAATGCAACTATAATATAACTATTATGCGAAAAAACTGGTATCATTCATTTCTGTATTACACTTTTGCGAAGTGAATGCTCATTTTTCGGCTGTCGTCCTTAAAGATTGTAAAATACTTTTGGAGATATATGAGTCTGTTGATTTAAGCGCGATATTATATCAATCAAAAAAAGCAGCGTAACACACTGAAAATATTTAAAATAGTTCATGTTCTGCTTGACTTTCCCCTAAGAAGATTATATGTATAAGTGTTTGATATTGTATATTAATGATTGACTTTGGCCGGAGTATATATGTTTCAGCAAACAAGTCCCCAATTAAGTCTTTTTGACCCTTTACTGATGTTTCCAGGAATTTTACCTCATGATGACTGGTCTCATATTTACAGAGATAAGGTTTATCCTCAAATTGACGAGAAGCAATTTAAGCATTTATATTGCGAGAATTGGGGTGCCCCGAACAAATCAATCAAACTACAAGTTTCTCTCTTAATTTTTATGAATATGGAACGACTAACTTGGAGAGAGGTTGAATTCCATTTGCAAAGAAGGCTTGACTGGTGGAATGCAACTCAAACACCATGTGATATGGCCAAAATAGATCATACAACGCTGTTCAACTTTTACAATAAAATAGCAGAAGATGACGTTGCCTATGAATTATTCAAAAGACTGACTGGCATATTTATCTTAGAATGCAATGTTTCAACGAGGCAACAGAGAGTCGATTCATTTTTTATGCATGGCTGGCTTGCAAAATTATCTCGATATGGACTCTTCAAAGAAACCAATCGAGTTTTCCTTCAAAATCTCCGGAAACAAAAACCAGGTCTTTATGCTGATATTCTGGAAGATCTTTCTCGTGACTATCTTAACGATGGTTTTGATTTAACGGAAAAAGATAAAGAAAAGACGAGTCGAAAAATTCAAGAAATGGCTGATGATATGTATCACCTCAAAAGCGCTTTTGAAAATCATCATCAGGTAAAGCACTATAAATCATTCGAGATATTGATGCAAGTTTTCGATCAGCAGTGTAATATAATAGAAAAAACGATAGACCCTGATGGCTCAGTGAAAATAGAAATAAAAACCCCTGACGGTAAGGGCAAACAAATTGTTTCAACGCCTCACAATACAGACGCTCAATATACAAGGAAGAGAAATCAGGTAGTCACTGGACATAAAGGATTTCTTACTGAAACTTGTGATCCTGATAATGATATTCAATATATAACTGATGTTGCCTTGGAGGCAGCTGGGCATGCAGATGCAGTCGAAATCGATAAAATTGAAAACCGTTTAGAGGAAAATGAATGCAAGCCCGAGATTTTATACGGAGATGCAGGGTTTGTAAATGGAGAATCTATTCTGAACGCAGCGGAAAAAGGAATAGAGCTGGAAGGCCCATCTGCCGGACGTTCGCAAAGTATAGAAGGATTTGCTGAAAAAGATCGGCCACTGGATGTTGCTGATTTTAAGGTAAAGTTCGAAGATACTACCAAAGAATTAATCGTTTTATCGTGCCCTAATAATGAGAGCCCTTTAGATCAGATAAAAAGTGAGAAAACCGGACAATGGTTAGTTCACTTTGATAACAATACGTGTAAAGAATGCCCTCTTCAAAATCGTTGTCCTGTAAAGCATGGGGCCACAATTTCGACATTGACAATTGGTGAAGCGCAATACGCCGGTGCTCAACGCCATCATAAATATATGAAAGACACTGAATACCGAAAAGAATGTGGTGTACGTGCAGGTGCTGAAAGTTTGGTCAATGAGGTGGCCAATAAACACGGTGCTCGAAAATCACGACATCGAACAGAAAAACGATCGAGGCTGCAAATAATATTTGCAGCAATTGCATGCAACACAAAACGTTATTTAAAGCAAGCGGCGGATAGTTGCGCCCAAAAACAGCCTAAAGTGCAAACAAATGGGTGTTGATGGGGGTGGAACCCCTCAAAAAATTGAAATAGGGCTTTAAAACGGATACATACGGTTCGTGTTAGGATTTGGGAATCGAAATGTAACTTTTTTCGAGCTATTTTCATAAAAATCGCCTTCACTTTTTTGTTTTGGAGATGGCACTAAATCAACAGGATCATATATGAAGGATGCCAAAAATTCGGATATTTTCATGGTAATGTATTGGGAATATCCGATCTCGATGCCAGGGTGGCCATTATGGAACGGCGCACCCATTTTGACGAAGACCCGGAAGGATTTGCAAGCCTTTGGGAGGAGGAGTCCCGGCAATTGGTGGAGCGAATCAAGCAGGCAAAAAAACTTTACCCAAAAGTGACCTGTCAAAAGGAGAGGCTCTATGAGATTGCCTCCTATTGCCTGGATGTGGGGGTGGACGGTCACAGGGGAGACATCATTATTTTAAAGACCGCCAAAACCCTGGCCGCATATGAGGGCAGGACCGAAGTTGAGTCAAAGGATATTGAAAAGGCCGCCACGCTGGCACTGCCCCACAGAGTAAGACGTCAGCCTCTGCAGGATATTGTGACGGACGTTTCCATGATGAGAGACCGGAAAAAGGCGGCAGGATACGGTTCATGATCAGTATAGAAAACTTAAGTAAAAAATATAAATCCATTGATGCCCTTAAAAATGTCAATCTCCAGGTGGACAGGGGAGAGCTTTTTGCGTTCCTGGGGCCCAATGGGGCCGGAAAGACAACCACCATACGCATCTTGACCGGGTTGACCAACCGGACGTCAGGAACGGTGAAGCTCAACGGGTTTGATGTGGGGGACCGTGGCATTGAGAGCCGCCGGCAGTGTGGGCTGGTCCCCCAGTCCATCAACCTTGACCGGGAACTTTCCGTGTTTGAAAATTTGAATATCCACGGCAGACTCTATCGTATGAAAAAGGAACAGAGGGCTGCCAGGATCGATGAACTCCTCGAGTATGTGGAGATGGGGGACCGGAAAAAGACCCTGGTGAAAAATCTGTCCGGCGGCATGAAACGGCGGCTCATGATTGCAAGGGCGTTGCTGCACTCTCCGGCCATTCTTTTTCTGGATGAACCCACTGTGGGGCTGGATGCCGGTATGCGGCGCAAGATATGGGCGTTGATCAAGAAGATCCAGCTGCAAAACACCACCATTTTTCTGACCACCCATTACATTGAAGAGGCTGAATTCCTTGCCGGCCGTGTGGCCTTTCTGGACAAGGGCGCCATTGTGGTGGTGGATACACCGGCCAACCTGATGAAGCGTCAGGGAACTTGGGCGCTGGACAGTCTCAAGGAGGATGACATGGAAACCCGATATTTTAACGACCGGAAAGAGGCCAATGAGTATATTGCCTCCCACAAGGATAGCTTCACCCTTCGCCGGGTCAATCTGGAGGATGCCTTTCTGGCACTGACAGGAAAGAAGGTGAAATGATACAAGGTGCTATTGCGGTTTATTATAGAGAGTTGCTGGTATTGCGACGGCGTCTCACACGGCTGATACCCTCCTGGTCCGTATCGCCACTGCTCTATCTTGTGGCATTTGGATATGCCATGGGAAAGCATGTGATGGTGGAGGGGCACACCTACATGGAATTTCTCATTCCGGGGCTTGTGGCCATGAGCAGTATGACCCAGGCATTTGCCATCTCCAGCGAGATCAATATTGCACGGTTTTACTGGCATATCTTTGAGGAGATCCAGGCGGCCCCTGTCAGTGACATCTCCTATGTGGTGGGCGAAGTGCTGGCAGGAATGACAAGGGCCATCCTCGCCATCATGGTGATTCTGGTGCTGGGGCTTCTGTTCGGGGTGGTACTCTCCTGCAATATCTGGTTCTGGACCACTATCCTGCTGAACAGTTTTGTGTTTGCCTCTCTGGCCGTGGCACTGGCCATGTTGGTGAAATCCCATGCAGATCAGACCCTTGTGACCAGTTTTGTGATCACCCCCATGGCATTTCTGGGGGGAACTTTTTTCCCGGTGGAGAATTTTCCGGTCTGGGCCCAGAAAGCCATTTTTCTTCTGCCCCTGACCCACGCCTCCACATCCATCAGAGCCGCATCATTCGGCAATGTACCCTCTATGGTGTCCCTTTTTATTCTGGCCGTCATCGGATGTATCTTTTTTTATATTGCCATATTGTGTGTCAAACGGGCAAAGGACTAAACGGGCATGGCCGGATCCGGTCATCCTCGAACCATGAAAATCAAAAAAGATTTTCATGGTAAAGGAGTGATAATAAAATGGTTGAAAACAATACCCCCCGGAAAGGGGGGATTACAGCTGACATGACCGTATTGGATACGGTGGCTGGCTGGAAAGAGACCCAGGCTGTTTTTCAACGCTACGATGCCTTTGCCGGTGAATGCATTTGCTGCAATGCGCTTTTTGAAACGATTGCTGACATGGCACAAAAATATGGTCTGGATCTGGATGGATTGCTGGCGGATCTGGATGCGGCGGCCATGAAAAAAACTTGATCCTTGATGCTGATATGGTAGATTTTCCCCCCCTCCCCGGAATCGCCCGGGGAATGTACAAATCCTATGGCTGTTAGCGGTTACTGTGCTGGCACAGATTTTGGATACCCCGATGTTGTTTTTCAATCAATTGTAAAAATAATTCTTGATAAAAATAAGAATATATGTAATTGGAATTGACGTAACAAAGGTGGATGTATTTGCTTGCTTTTTCTCCCGCCCTTATATAAGCAACAAAGTGCCCATAAAAAATTTAGTTTCAAGCATATCGAGCTGCGAAACAATGTAACCGAAAGAGCGGAGCTGTGAAAGGTACCTCCCGCTACAGATCCAAGGGACTTATTGATTCCTTGAGGGTACGGGATTTGACAGTATGGGTGTAAATCATGGTTGTCCTGATATCGCTGTGTTCCAGAAGCTCCTGAATCGTTCTGATATCATAATTTGCCTGGAGCAGATGGTTAAGAACTGTTTCACATCATCAACTGTCAATTGTTCAAGAGCTTTGCTTTTTACAAACCACCGGAATTGATTAACCCACTTACTGTAGGCCAGATATGTTTTCGGAGAATAATGTCGAACCTTGATTTCACCATTCAACCTGGAATCAACTGATTTCCAGCCCGTATCGACCAATTCAACATTTTTGGAATAAGCTCCCACTTTTTCTTCGACCGCAGCCTCCTTGGTTTCGATACCATTGTTTAAAGATGTTCTTTGGGACCAAACAGGATAAATATCAAACATTGCGTAATAAATCAGTATAGAATCATAGGCCTGTTTTTGCTGCAGCCTATTTTGATTTTTTTCCCTCAGTTTGTTGATAAAATTGGGTAAACTTTCTGTATGTTTGGGGTCATGACCATATTTGGAACAAAAATCCAGATAGTATCGCAACCATTTTTTAAAAAAAATATGATTTTTTGATGGTATCCCATTTTTTAATAATTGAGCATCAAATTTGATTAGAAATTCTTGAGGTATTGTTTTCATCATGATATCCTCCGGATTATATCAACCTAAAAAACATGATATGCGGTTAGAAAACTAAAACAAAATTGAAAAATTGTCAAATAAATAGTAATCACATGAATGATATGCGGACAACCGGTCATCTACTTGTTCACTACCGGTCACACGGGGGCGGGCTGGACAATTGTCCGATTTTATGCTACCGCTGAAGCGTTGCTTCGCAGCCGCATAACTGCGTTATGACGGGCAAAGCGAAGCAACGCTTCAGCGGCAGTTAAGGTGAATTGTCCACCCCACTTCCCCGGGCCGCTGAACAAACCAATTCACATGGACAAGCCAGTGATCTAAACATTAAATGAAGCCCTACGGGCGGACAAGGTTGAAAGTTACTTTACCTATAATGCAAGCGTCGTGCCAGATACAACAAATTCGGAGGGCTCATTTAACCATTAAGTTGAAGCGGACATCAACCTTAGGAGTTTTTTTTGGCTGTGTAGCAGCCGCTTAACTTAAGTGTTAGCTCGGCGTTAGAATTCTCTCTCGCAATGTAGTATTTTGCAGTTGTCACAACTACAATACTCATAATGCAATGTATACTTAGATATTTATTCTCGAATTGGCTATAATTGTGAAAAAAAACATAAGCTTTTATAATTTTTCATTGAGAGCTTCTTCAATTAATACAAGCGAGCGTTGCTGGTTTGCCCATTTTAAAATTGATAGTGACTTTTCACATCTATTCCCTTTTATTAAATCAGTTTTAGATGATGTTACACACTATGAATTCCCTGAATATATTGAGTTTAAACTCCACAATATCTCGTGCTCTTTATATCCACCAGATACTGTTGTTTCAAGATTATTTTATGGAAGAGAACAAGCGCTTGAATTTGCACATAGCCTAATTGAGTTTATGAGTGATTTGGAAGTTCGCAAAGATCAGATAAAACCTGTTTTTCAAAAGTGTCATCGTCTTTATGTCCCAGATATATTACGTTTTCTCCCGATGACAAATTGTGGATATTGCGGATATAAAACTTGTATGGCCTTTGCTGGTGCAATATGCCGGAGGAAAGCTACGCTATCTATGTGTCCTGACTTCCCAGAACCTGTTGAAACTAAAATTATTTATTTGGCCAACGGCATAATCCCCGAAAAAACAAATAGAATAGAAGTCGATCCGGTTCTTGCAGGTATTGTATTTTCAAAAAACACTCAACCTCTGAACAAAATCGAACCGCAGTTAGCCCCAAAAAAACGGAAAAAACATGCTAAGGGATTAACCGGAAACCGAGAGGGAATTGTTTTTAAACTTTCAGGCCGTGAATTGGAGGTTCTCCGCTTAATAACAGAGGGGTTTACAAATAAAGAAATAGCTCGTTTATTAAACATTAGCCCCAATACAACAAAAAGCCATGTAGTCCATATTTTCAATAAATTAGGTATAAATGATAGAACTCAAGCTGCTGTTTGGGCGGCTCAAAACGAATTGATATAGAACCGATTAAATATTTTTTTTGGGGGCATCACCCATTTGGGTGGTTTTTTTATTCTGCAATTTTGTACTTTGCTCTTTATATAGACACAATTAACATAAAAGATAGGAGGTACAAGATGGCACGAATCGGAATCATAACCTGTTCAAACTGTGCACAGGAAACAAATTGTTCTTCGGTTGTCTGCTTTGCAGATATGCGAAAGCGAAAAGGACATTTTAATCGATACCCAATTGAAGAACCGCTAGATTTTGTGGGATTGGTTCACTGCACTGGATGCCCAACAAATGTGGCACCTGCTAAGATTCTTAAGAGGATTCGTTCTCTGGTCAATTACAAAATTGACGTCTTGCATTTCTCATATTGCATGACAGTTTTATGTCCTTTTTTATTGAAATACGAAAAAGAAATCAGAAAAGCCTATCCAGATCTAAATATCGTCCATGGCACCCATCAACCTGGGGATACTGAGAAATTTAAAAAATCGGTTAAAGAAATGCTTTGTCCGACCGTCGCGGTTCCCCAAGATATGAACGACTTAATTACGAGAAAATTTGTGCTTCCAATGGATTAGGTTTTGTAAACTGAAGATTATCTGTCAAGGATCCCAGACATGAGCAAAGAACAATCAAAGATCGAAGTTTGGACTGCGAGGCTGTCAACCAAGGTCGAATACTTACGGAATGAATTGAGTAATATTTCATCCGAAAAACTTGCAACATTAAGTGGTTCTGATCTTAAAAAGGGAAAACTCGTATTAAAGTGCCTCTTTGAGACTTATGAGATTTCGACGCAGAATTTTACGGTCGTAAAACAAAATGGAGAAGGGGTACATCCTCTCATAGAAAGCCTAATCTTGTCATACTTTCATACTGCTGATGGAACCCCTGTAGCAGGAAAATGGATAACCTTTAGAGAGTTGCCTGGAGGGAAAATGTACCACCAAGCTTTTAAGAGCTATACTTCAAACATCCTAAGTCAACATTGGGGCAATTATATTCAGGGTTTTAATGCCGCCTGTAAGGCGGTAGGTGGGCAGCCTGTGAATTATGGTGATGCCTGTTTCTCTATGCGGCTTTTACCTAAAATTGTCGTTGCTCCTATTTGTTGGATCGGTGATGAAGAATTTCCCTCGAAGGCTTCAATTCTTTTTGATGCCAATGTGCATCATTATATGGTTACTGCAGGCCTTGCTGTTTTGGGAAGTCAGTTGGTCAAGAGGCTATTGTTATAAATTTATCTGGTAAATATTCTGCTTAATTTTTAACTATCATTTCAGCATGTTATAAAATCTACTTTATGCTAACTACGAAAAAACGATTTTTAGTATCAAAGGATGTTTAGATAACTATTTAAATTCATTAAGTATTTTTAAATTGTATATTTTGAATTATGAGCCTTGGCTCTAATAAATTCTGCGTAGTTTTATAACACACTGAAAATATTAATAAAAATAAAGCCAAATATTTACCTTATCTGTAACTTGAATCCGTGGCATACTTTTTGATATATACTGAAATTATTAGTAAAAATATATTTGTTACTTCACCTGCGAGGTGAAGGACAAAATAAAGATTTCTTAATGATTTCAAATCCAATCAATTTTCATGCCACGGATTCAGGTGTAATATAATACATTGAAAATCAATAGGTTGTATGAAGGCTTGTTAATGCCACGTAGTATATATTTTTGATCTAAAGTGTATGAATAGATAAGAATAATTGGCATCCTTCATTTTCCGGTTGACACTTTCTGAAGGATGCCAATTATTGTCAGGGATTCTCTCAAAGAAAAGTGTCAACTACTTTTGGGACATTATGAAGGATACCGAATAATTATAGATTATAAATAATTGGGAGTACCAACTATACAAAATGGCAAATTCAATTTCAATTAGAAAGAAGGCAATTGAAGGTCTAAAACCAGGTGACTCATTTATATATACCCGCAAGTTTTCAAAAGAAGAATCAATGGAATTCGGAGATTTGACCAATGATTATAATCCAGTCCACTATAATAGGCGTTGGACAGATGAAAAAGGATTTAAGGACCTTATCTGCCATGGACTTTTAATCGGGGGAATGATTTGTGAATTTGGCGGTCAAGTTGGATGGTTAGCAACTGGGATGAGTTTTAAGTTTTTGCATCCGGTTTATTTCAATGACACCATCCAATGCCGCGTCACGATTACCCTGATGCAAGAAAAAGGACGCGCTGAAGCAGAAGCTATTTTTACTAATCAGGACCAAAAAAAGGTTGGAATTGCATACATGACTGGCCGGTTGCCACTTGAAAATGAAAAAAAACTTTTATCCCAGATGCTATCGGAGGGAGATAGATCAAACAAGCTGGCTGAAAAAACATATGAAACTACAATATGATCATGATGGGCCTCCTTTCCTGAAAAATTTAAATGTTTTGACATCAGCCTCACGGGCATTGGATAGCTCTCTGTAATCTTCAATCTTTGCTAACCAATCGCTGCAGCAGACCGCCAAGTAGCTTGGCGATTCTTCGCGGACATTCTACGGCGGCTGCTGAGCTCAAACGTTGACATGGACATCCGCGGGAGCGGACTGGACAATTATCCGATTTTATGCTACCGCTGAAGCGTCACTTCTGCTGCGGCATAACTTCGTTAATGCAGGCAGCAGAAGTGACGCTTCAGCGGCAGTTAGGGTGAATTGTCCACCCACCCCCACGAGCCTGTCAACAAGCCGCTGCACACAGACGAACTGGTGAGCTAAGAGTTATGCACACTGATTATGATTAGGTAAGATTATGGATAAGTTGGGCTGGAAGGAAAATAAACGTATCCGCATTTACGGAGACAAAGGGTCGCCTGTAATAGTCCTGCACGGAGGTCCCGGTGCATCGGGAAGTGCCGCACCGGTAGCCGAAGGTCTGGCTGATGATTTCAGGGTGTTTGAACCCTGGCAGCGTGTCAGCGGAGAGATACCGTTATCAGTTGCTGTGCATATTTCCGGTCTTAAGCATCTGATATCCGCCCGATGCGGCGATCAGCCTCCCGCACTTGTCGGTGAGTCATGGGGGGCAATGCTCGCATTGGCCTATGCGGCGGAGTATCCGGAAACAGTCGGGCCTCTTGTACTTATCGGTTGCGGAACTTTTGACAGAAGCTCCCGTGAGGAGGTGATCAGAATAAGGAAGTGCAGAATTTCGGATTACATAAAAAAATATCCGGAGCACAGTTCCGATCTTCATCTGCCTTTTCAGGAACAGATCATGAAGTGGCATGAAATGACAGACAATTATGATTGCGAGGCTGACAGCAGCGGTAATTCGGAAACTGAATCCTTTGATATGAGAGCGCACACTGAAACATGGAACGATATGATCCGCTGTCAGGAAGAGGGGATATATCCTCAGTCATTTACAGTTATCAGTTCCCCGGTAATCATGCTGCACGGCACATATGATCCGCATCCGGGAAATATGATAAGGGACAAACTGAAACAGTATATACCCCGACTGGAATATCATGAATTTGAAAAATGCGGTCATTCGCCTTCAAAAGAGAAATATGCAAAAGATGATTTCTTTCAGGTAATGTGTTCCTGGTTGAAAGAAAAGTTCGCTGAAACGTGTGCATAACCCGGCGCTGCACTCGGACGCGAAGGGGGTCACGGTTTTTGCTTCCGCAAAAACCGTGACCCCCTTCGCGCCGGTGAGCTTGTCGTTCGGCTTAAAAGGAATAATAAAAAAGGGGAATAATGAACAAACCACAATTAACTGAGAACGAATATATAGCTGAATTAAACAGGCAACTGGGGAAACACGAATATTTTGAGGAAGGAATGGAGTTTGTTGCTTACCCTGAAGGTGCAAGCGGAAAAAATATGATGGGATATTCGGTAAAGGGGCCTCATTCAAAAATCGGTGTTTTTGCTCAAGTAGCTCATAAAGTAAGCGAGCACTATGACCTGAAAGTGTGATCTGAAGTGAAGGAGTGAAAATCATGGCAATAGATATGCTTAGACGCATGTTATACACTCCTGTTTTTCACATTGACACAAACATGATCAATGCTCGTGGCAAATTGGAATCTATGAATCAGGTCGAGAAGTGGGCGGAAGATGGAGTGATTCTAGTTAATATGTCAGGTGTCAGTTTTAAAGAGGCGCAAGCTGGGAAAAATATTACGCGCATTAAAAAAGCTCTTGCCCAAATATTTACCCTTACTGATGAATCAATCAATCCCAGTAACGAGCAGTATCGAAAGGTTGAAGCAATCTTATTCCCATCAGGAGCTCAGTCCGAGAACCAACAAAATGACATAAAAATTGTCATAGAGGCAATAAAATTCCAAGCAATTTTAATAACTAATGACGGAGGTTCCCGTCGACAACCTGGGGGGATTTTAGGCAACCGCCAGAGATTGCGTCAGTTACTTCGTATAATGACGGATAACGAAGCTGTTTCATTTATTCGGGATAAAATTAAAGAGCGTGATGGATTTAATGAGAGGGGCTCTAGAGAATATGGCGGCCAATTACCTGTTTGGACAGGCAGAGATTAAATAAAAGGCCGAACAAAAGCATTCACCAGACGGCAAGAAGCGCGGCGGCGCTGACGCGGCAGCTTGGGTGGGCCGCTGGTGATGCAAGGCGTTGGCGAGTAATCCAAATTTAAGGAGTTGGCAGAAAAAAATGAAAAGATGTAAGAATTGTCAATCAATTTTAGGTGAAGATGAAGGGCGGCAATTTCATTCTAAAATATTATGCGATGATTGCTATATTGATGAAGTTATGCCGAAAATGCCAAAGGCTCATTATGACAACGAGGCAGAATTTATGCAAAGGCTGAAAGATTCATATTCAGTTCGCAAGCAACAGTATCACTGATTTTCTAATGTGTCTTTTTGTCAGTACTTAAAAAAGAAGACATGTTGTTTGAACGCTTTTCATATGAAAGGGGGGTGCGCCAACAACCGCATTCACAGGAGCACAAAAGGCGGGCGGCATTGGCAATAGCAGTTTCACCAGTAAACGCACTTCGGTCACAGTCCACATTCCTTTTGTGCCCTGTGATGCGGAGCGTTAGGATTGCCTATCTGGAGAGAAATGCTGTATTTACATATCCTTATATTCAGAAAAACAAATTCGACAATCCTTACACGCCCTCACGGGGCACGAAGGCGATTTCTTCTCGTTCTTCGCCCGGAAAATTCCTTCAATAAAAAATCGTCGGAAACCCGGTGGGCCAGAATGTCCCAGGGCAGGGCCGGGAAATTGTCCCGAGTGAGTGCGTTGGGCTTTTCCGTATAGATCACCTGGCGGCAGTACTTTTATGATTTCGCAAATTATTTTCATGTATTAACAAAGGGTTGTAAAATTTTGCTTGGTCCGACCCCTTTTCACAGTTTTCACATGCGATTTTTTACCCGGGTAAAATAGTGGTTGACACTCTAAATTTACCCGGGTAATATATGTTCATTGAAAATTTTAACGAGGAGGGTTTAGAGAGATGGGCGAGCGCAAGCCAATAGACTGTACCGCATTTAATGGCCATCGGCGTATTGCTTCAGGAAACCTTTTGAAGGTCGCCAGCAAAGTTAAAGAGGTTATTGATTTAGATGAACAGGCCTCTATACTCATTTTTAATAATGGTACGAGCGAACTTGTTGAAGTTGATTTTCGTGGCTCGATGCAAGACGTTTTGGAGCGATTGAAGTCGGCGACAGAGGAAAGAACGTTGGCGGCCAACTCATCGTCAGATACAGACCAGCGCTCACCGCGCGGGCCAGGTCGCCCCAAACTTGGTGTTGTTTCCCGGGAAGTCACGTTGCTGCCGAGGCACTGGGACTGGCTGAATCGTCAACCCGGAGGAGCGTCTGTAGCTCTCCGACAGCTTATTGAAGAAGCGAGGAGAATAAATAGCGACAAGGACATAGTGCGGCAATCTCAAGAGGTTGCATATAGGTTCATGTCCGCTATGGCAGGGAATTTTCCGGGATTTGAGGAGGCGACGAGAGCATTGTTTGCCGGTGATTACGTACGCTTCAACAGTCTGGTGGAATCATGGGCTGTCGATATCCGGGACCATGCTCGAAAGCTTGCAGAGACTGCATTTTAGAGTGGTTTCAGGCACAGGCCCAAACCTGTTGTTGCAGCCGTTGTTTTTCTGGTGCTCATCCTTGGCTGGGAGCTGGGCGCCAGGACCGGTTTTATCAGCAAACTTATTTTACCGGCCCCCTCCGAAGCCCTTGGTGCGCTCTGGAACCTGATTAAAAGCGGCATTACGAAACATCACCTTTCACCATAACAATGGAGATGAAAAATGGATAAAAATCACGCAATGCAAATAATGGAAGAAAATCATAGTTGTTCTGAATCTGTATTAATGGCAGTAACTCAAGCTCATGGTATGGAGAATGAAATCATTCCTAAAATTGCTTCATGTTTTGCAGGAGGAATCGGTAATTCAGGTTCCGTTTGCGGTGCAGTGTCAGGTGCAATAATGGCAATAGGTCTGATCGCTGAGGAAGGGGAAACGTTTGAGGATTATCTAAATAAATTATTTCTAGGTAATGAGTTTCGTAAGCGGTTTGAAGCTGAAGTGGGCACTATTTATTGTCGTGAGTTAACAGGACACGACCTGACTACTCCAGAAGGAATTGATGCATATATGAAATCAGAAGTAGCTCAAAAGGTTTGCTTTCCTGCGGTAGGTCATGCATATAACATTGCAATGGATATGATGAAAAACCTAATCGGGTAGCCGGGGGTTTTAATCCCCCAGCCCCCACAACACCTGCGTGCGGGTCCGCACAGGGCGTTTAATCAAGAGTACCGGGCCGTAACCGGGTAAGTTGCTTGAAGAATGGTTTTCCCATTATGCGCCTGTAGACTATACTCATCCATTCGGATTCATTGTATGTACAGAGCAAATGGATACCTTTTCCTTCGCTCCTGACTTTCAGCCCTTCACCCTGTCCGGGGCATTACTCCCGGCATTTGGCTACTATGGCATCTGCTGACTTCTGCCCTGTCACCAGACAAGTTACCTTGAAAGGCGCAATGAAATTTCTTTTGCAGGTGATGCCCGTTGTTTGTATCTCATCACCGTCGGCAACAGCCGGTGATGCCTGGACCTTGGTATCCCGGTATGGTCCTGCCCGGGAGTTATTGCAAAAGAAAATCAATGCATGCAAAGCAGATCTCCCCGGATAAGAACGTGAACTGTCACTACACAACCGCAGCATTTACCCTGTCTCCTGAATCCTGGGCTTCGACATGTTGTGCTGGCTTACCCGGAGACCAGGCCTTATATGCTGTTTCTGTTCGTCGGCTCATAGTTTTGCGCTCCAACTTCCTTCAGACGGTCCCTCACGGTTCCGCCCTTGTTTTCGGCTAATACTTGTGTTAACAGTAACTCTGTTAACAGGATTCACGTATAGGGGACTGACACCCCCATAAGTTCATAGTATAGGAATTTCCATTTTATTGATTATTAAATCAATGCGTTGGAAAAAACCCGCCCGCAGGGCGCTAAGTTCACGCCCATGCCGGGCGTACACAATTTTCTGCACCTGACCAGTGTTCCGCTGCCGCTGCACACTGTCAGGTGAGAATTGCGTTGGCCTGCTACCTGGCAAATTTCTAAAAGGTTATTGTATGGAGATAGTATACAAAATACTGAAGTCCGCCAGTCACAGTTTCTGCATTGTCCTGCATGGGGTTGCGACGTGTGTGGCTGCAGAAACTGCGCCAGTCTATACGCAATTTTGAAGTGTTTCGTTCTTTGCGGTGTTGTCTTAAAAACGGCGTGTTTAATGGATTTTCAGGCTTTTTTTCAATAGGGTGTTCGTTGTTTGAGGTATTGGCCGTCACGCTTTTTGCTTTCGGAAGCTGTCTCATAGATTTTGTTTTGGGTTCATGGGAAGTATCAGAAGAAAATATCCGACTATGGAGTCAGTAGTCCGTTGGAGAGTGTGGCAGCAAAAAGCGCGCCAGCCTGGGCCCAGTAAGTGTCAGGCTTCGAAGAGCAATTCGTTTCAAAAAAAGTCTTTTGCTGCTATGAAATGAATCGTTTCAAAGGTGATACACTATATGAATTGTAACGAATGGTGGAGTTTTCACCTGACTGATTCTCGAAGTTTCAGATTCCGGTAGTCACGCTTTCTGCAATGAAGAAATCTCCAGCGTGGAAGCTGTTACAGCAGAAACCGCGCCGACCTGAAGTTAAAATGAAGAGTGTCTGCTTCGAAAAAGATGTCGCATCAAAATGGAGTCCACTTGGCCAACAATCCGGTAGAGCAGACCGCGAGAACTTTGGCCGATTTCTGCGAGGGCTATTTGCGCGGCTGCTCACCTTGGCGTTAAATGTAAAAACATCAATATCCGAGAAGAGTATGAAGAGAAATTTCACCTGGGCTTGGTTCTAACTTCGCCCACTTTGTGTTGGTCACTTCAAAAACGGAAACTAAATACTGTAATCACAGGCATATAAAAGAGATGTAATAAAAGTTTCCATATAGGTGGGCCATCTTAGAACCAAGCCCCAATATCTGCAGCGGGCATTAATCTCTGCTATTGGCCTTGGTGCCAACCGTCCACAAGATGCGGTTTACCCAACTACAAAAGCTGACAAAGAAGGCAAGCCTTATACGGGGGCAAATAAGTATGTAATGCACTTCAACAAGGGTGAGATGCCACCGGTTAACGGCTTCTGGTCGTTAACAATGTATAACGCCGAGTACTTCTTCGTTGCCAACCCGCTGAATCGCTACACGCTGAGTGCGCGTAACCACCTCAAGGAAAATGCGGATGGCTCGGTTGATCTCTACCTGCAAAGCGAGAATCCTGGTCCCAACTGGCTCCCGGCACCGGCCGGGAAATTCATCCCTATGCTTCGCCTGTACTGGCCGAAGGAAACCCCACAGTCCATTATCGACGGGACATGGAAGATTCCGGTCGTGCAAAAGGTGAAGTGAATGCGGACAGTGAAGCCCAGCTAACAAATAAATCCAGCGGACAGAGGAAAGAAAACCAACTCAAAATTCAATGTTTAAAAGGGATTCGAATGGACAAAAAAATTGATATTTCAGAAGATTGGGTAAAAAACACCATTCAAGATTTCATCATCACATCCCCATTAAATACCATGGAAGATGGCACCGGTGAGCCTGCCTGGGACCAGGCTTTAGTTGGCTTTGCTTCGGGTACGGATCAAATCTGGCAGCAATACAAGGAATATGTGGGGGCGTTTCATTGGACCCCCTGGGAAGTCTTTAATCAACATCGCCCGGAAAAAAACGTGAGCGCAGACCAGCTCACTGTTATTTCCTGGGTGCTGCCCCAACGAAAATTGGTTCGTGACGCAAACAAACAAGAAAAGAGATGTCCAGCCGAGGAGTGGGCCAGAATAAGAGTCTACGGAGAAAAATTCAACATTGCATTGAGACATCATGTGGTCCAGACCTTTGAAAAGCAGGGCATCCCGGGGGTCGCCCCCATGCTGGTTCCCAATTGGACAATTGTAAAATCTGAACGCTTCTCCTATGCCTCTTCCTGGTCCGAACGTCATGCGGCCCATGCCGCAGGTTTAGGCACTTTTGGCTTGTGTGATGGCCTTATTACAGCCAGGGGCAAGGCCATGCGGGTGGGATCTGTTGTTGTAAATGCCGTGATAAAACCAACGCCACGCCCCTATAACGACCACCATGCCTATTGTCTTCACTATGCAGAGGGGACCTGTGGGAAGTGCATTGATCGTTGCCCTGCCCGGGCCATCACAGAAGCTGGACATGACAAAGAAAAGTGCAGAGAACATCTGGTTCTGTCCAGAGAATATGTAAAGGCAACCTATAATTTTGAAGGGTATGGATGCGGCTTGTGCCAGGTGGGTGTACCCTGTGAATCGATCATCCCTGTAAAGGCAGCCCGGGAAGCCTTAAAAAAGGGAATATTGCCTCCACCACTGGCTTGAATGAACCCCATGAACTAATAGGGTCTGACCCAGATAAGATATTATAAATATATAACAATTCATCAACATACACCCTAAAAAATGTCTTAGATTAACGTTTTCGACTCCCAAAACAGCACTTTAAAAATTTGAAACCAAACAAAAGACTTTCAGTCAAAATCTGCAAGGCATCCCTGAATGTTTAAAAAACTTATTGAAGCAATTGCCATCAAACAATATAATGTCAAATTGATGGTTTAAGGTCCTCTTTAAATTCACCATATTCTTTCAATGAAGGCAGCTAAAAAAGGAGTACACAATGAGCGCAAAAAAAATTTTGATGATCGTCGGTGACTACGTGGAAGACTACGAAGTAATGGTACCCTTTCAGGCACTCTTGATGGTGGGCCATACCGTACATGCCATCTGTCCAGATAAGAAAGCCGGCGAAACGGTGCGTACGGCAATACACGATTTCGAGGGAGACCAAACCTACAGCGAAAAGCCGGGCCATAATTTTGCACTGAATGCCACCTTTGCCGAGGTCAAGGCGGAAGACTATGACGCGCTGGTTATCCCCGGCGGGCGGGCACCGGAATATATTCGGCTGAACGAAAACGCGCTGAAAATGGTACAACATTTTGCCAAGGCAGACAAACCCATTGCATCCATTTGCCACGGCGCACAGCTTCTGGCAGCAGCCGGAGTTCTCAAAGGCAAAGCCTGTTCTGCCTATCCGGCGGTGGGACCGGATGTGACTTGCGCTGGCGGGAAATATATTGATATTCCGGTGGACAAGGCCCATGTTGACGGCAACCTTGTCACCGCACCGGCATGGCCTGCTCATCCGGACTGGCTTGCCAAATTCCTGAAAGTCCTGGGCACCCGGATTGAACTATAGTACGAGGTTGAAGCACACGCCAAGCAAATATTCGGCCAGCACCCCATAGCATTCGTATGCTACGCAGTCCCCAATAGGCGAATATGGGGCGCTGGCCAAACATTGACATTACCAGCCATGATCCCGTTGCAGTATCAACTGTTAAAATCAACAGATATTATGATCATGCCCCAAAATTGAAATCTAAATCAAATCTGGGGACACCATACTTAATTGATCATGTTTGCAGGAAGATACGTATGGTGTCCCCTGAATTTCGTGGTTAAATTTTAGTAGTGGAAAATAGACATTGTTATTACAAGCATTTGTGATAAATATGATTTTGATTCCCGGATAGTGGCCCATCTTATGATCACCCCCTTCCTTTTCTGTCTCTATTTTGAGAGTTTGTTCCATCAAATTTTCGTGTTCTTTTTCTGCTTTCCTCATTTTTGCCATCAAGGCCCCGCAAGTACCTCTACCGATTTCATAAATGACGTGGAAGCAGTCCGGAGAATGGTGAACTTTTAGTCCTTTTAGGGCGTGGCTAATCAGGCTACGCCCCTCATCACTGGCAACTTGAATAACCTCAACCGGTAAACCATCAAGGGCATCACTAACAGCTTGATCCCATGTTTTGGTCTTGCGATCCATTGCATATCTTTCAACAAGGATAAAATTTGACACCGGTTCAATGGCAACAAGGCAAATTTCAGGATGAAATGTCTCATCTTCACAAAGTGTGATTATTTTTGTCGGCATTTGCTGGGCAAGCCTTTTTGCCTCAATTTCTCCGAACTCAATGATATTATCATCCAGTTGCTGAGACACTTTTCGCTGAGATGAGTAGGATGATGCCACAAATGGGGCCAGACCTGATTTCTCCAAAAAATCACTAATATTGTGGATACTGGCAGTTCCATTCTTTGTGAATGATACGTGGGCAGCCGTTATCAGTCTATGCAAAAAAGCAATACCAACTGGATTTTCAAAAAAATCAATTAAGGCAGGATGGGCATCAATGCTATTCTTTCTGGCAAGCCAATACCGCAAGGTTGATCTTGGGACATCTGCCATTTTTGCAAAATCACGCTGGCTAATAGTTTGATCTCTCGTTTCAAAATCAGAAACAAGTTCTCCCGCATCCACGCGTTCCCATTTGTCTTTTCCGTTTGCTAACTCAGTCGATTCGTTATATATTGTTTTCAAGGCTCGATTTGATCTCTATGTTAAAATAAATAAGTTGGCGCTAATTTATTTTTTAGTATCAAATCGAGTTTAAAATGTCCCGTACTTTTTTAAGCTAAAAAGTTTTTTACGGTGATCCTCTGTCTAAATGGGCGAAGTTAGGCCCAAGCCCGAAAACGGCATTCCCCCAGATGTCAGGATTTTCTCCCCGGAATCTGAAATACATGCGAAAGTTTGCAGACGCCTGGCCGGATAAGGAAATTGTGCAACGCACCGTTGCACAAATCCCCTGGCGCAGCAATATTGCCCTGATGGATAAATTGAAAACCTTTGACCTTCGCCTCTGGTACGCCCAAAAAACCATTGAAAACGGCTGGAGCCGGGATATCCTGGCAACCCAGATCAATACCCGGCTGCACGAAAGGGCCGGAAATGTCACCCACAATTTTGAGACGGCCCTGCTCCCGGCAGATTCGGACATGGCCGGCCAGATTTTCAAGGACCCGTACGTGTTCGATTTTCTGGGCACGGATGAACTGCGCCGGGAATCCGAACTGGAGCAGAAACTTATGGACCACCTGGAAAAATTCCTTATGGAACTGGGCCAGGGCTTTGCCTTTGCGGGCCGCCAGGTCCACATGGAGGTGGGAGAGGATGACTGCTACATTGACCTGCTCTTTTACCATTTAAGACTGCGCTGCTATGTGGTGGTGGAACTTAAGGCCGGTAAGTTTCAGACCGGGTTCATCAGCCAGTTGACCACCTATATGAATATCGTGGATGATCTGCTGCGCCATCCGGACGATAAAAAGACCATCGGCCTGCTCCTGGTCAAGGAGAAGAATCAGACCCTGGCCAAATATGCCCTGGAGGGCTATACCAACCCCATCGGCGTGGCCAACTGGGAAAAACAGATCGCCGAATCCCTGCCCGAAGAGCTCAAGTCCAGCCTGCCCACCATTGAAGAGATCGAGCAGGAGATGGACCGGCAAGCTCCTGTCCCGGATGAGGATGAATAAGATGGTTAAGGCCTTGAGCAAACAACAGATCCGGGACGGGTGGCGGATTGTGCGGTTCGGGGAGATTGCCAGAGAGGTGAAAGCCACATGCAAAAGCCCAATTGAAGAGGGACTTGAATTGGGTGTCCAAGCCATCACATTCCTTTGCTCAAGATTTGGCACCTCCATCAGAGTTTAATCTATGGCCGAGCAATCGGGGCGTTGGCAAGCAAAGTATAAGCTCTTGATAACAGTTATGAATAATATTAACATTCAGTCACGCAAAGCCCGATCAAGCCACCGCATTAACAGATCCCATTGTTTGATAACAATTCGTTTTAATATCAATAACTTCATTAGTGTTTTTTTCGGTTTTTGGCACCGGGAGAATAGACAAATAACCGTCAGATTCAGTAAGTAAACTGTCTGTGAGGCTTCCAGGATTCGATAAAAGTGTTCGGCGTTGCCGGGTTAAGGATAAAAGTTTATTCTCAACCTCCTGTTGTTCCTTTACCGTGACGTCCATCACCATCCGAGCGGATTCTCTGTTCACAGATCCACAGAAAGCTGGTAAACGAAGTGCTATGCGGTTGGCATCTTTTACTTCCCCAGTACCATGGCTTTTGCCAAGGCCAAATAAAGATTCAATATTATCAGAAGAAATGGGCATCCCTATATTTCCCAGACCCAATGAGTCAGCCACCATCAATTGCTTTTCCATCCAAACAGTAAGACCAATACGCACTGGAGATTTTGGTGGGATCGTCTTTAAAAGTTCTTTGCATTGTTGGTATCTATCCATACTCAAACCGACACCCTTAAGAATTTTCTGACATTCTAAAAGCGGAAGTGCATCACGAAGGAATCGTTTGATAAACTGCTTAGATTCAGGAAGGTTACCAAGACAATCCCTAAGTTTTGAAATGACAGACCCCTCTGAGGATCGCCCCTGGGGAGAATGCTGAAGAACCGTTTCTGACCATTTCACCATTCGATGGATATTCATCCATCGGGCTTTTGTAGAAACTTTTGGGGGAGCAAAACAAGCAAGGACTGTCTGCTTAAGTTTCTTTGAAGCTTTTCCACACGCAGAGACAAAGCCGTCATATGAGGGATGTTTGGAATACTCATTTTTCAACAAATTGGCAATGACATGGGAAATGTCATCAATGGAAAGACTTGAAAATCCCCTTTCATTCAGAAGTCTGACACCTTTCATCAGATCCAGTCCACCGTCTTTCAAATAGGCGGCAGGTTTACCGGTGACGAGAATTAGCTGTTGTAAAAAATTAATTGGGACAGACGAAATTAGGGTTTTTTCTAAAGAATGCTATGGAGATCAAAGAGCTGTTTCACAGTGGATTGATCAAATACTGCCTCAAATTATAGCAGGCTATGATGTTAAAAAATCATGTGATGTGGGAATCCTTGTAAGAGGTCCGGTCAGTGCGAACGTTGTAAATAAGTCACTGGCCGCAAACCATAGTTTGTTTGAGAACCATCCACATTAAGAGGACAGCATTATGAGTGAATACCAATATTATGAGTTCCTGGCCGTTGACCGCCCGTTGACCGGGGAACAAACCAATGCATTGCGACAAATTTCAACCCGGGCACAGATTACACCGGTCAGTTTTATCAATCATTACAACTATGGAAGTTTTAAAGGCGACCCGGACAAGCTGATGCAGCACTATTTTGATGTCCATGTATATGTGGCCAACTGGATGACCGCCACATTTATGCTGCGCCTGCCCATTGATGCGCTTTCACAGGAAACGGTTGACGCTTTTAAGATTCGCTACATGCTGGATTTTGAGTCCACCCAAACCCACTGGGTCATCACCTGGTATTTGGAGGAATCGGAAAATTACGCCCGGTTTGGCGAGGAAAGCGGTCAGGGCTGGATGCCCCGGCTGGCACCCATAAGAGAAGAACTGTTGCGCGGTGATATTCGAAGCCTTTATATCGGCTGGCTTGCCGCAGTAACACACGGGACCGTTGATGATGATCAGATGGAGCCGCTGCCGGTCAATGGCCTTGGGGAGTTGACCCCCTCACAGCAGGCCCTGGCCGAATTTCTGGAGGTAGATCCGGATTTGCTGGCTGGTGCAGGAATAGGCAGTAAAAAATTCCAGGCTGTGGCGGTATCTCAAGAAAAAATGGACGGGTGGATTGATGATTTATCTGAAAAGCAAATGAAAACTGTCATCAGGCAGATCCTGGAGGGCGAAGGGTTACAGGCCGTACGATCATTGCAGGGTGAATTTATGGCATGGCAGCGTGAGCTGAATAAAGATGCGGATTTACCACCGCAGCGCCCGGTTGCGGCTTTGTGGGAAAATGCGAAAAAAGCGGAAAAGATCCGTCTGAAAAAATCAGAACAGAAACAAAAGCAGCAGGAAGTCAAACGCCAAAAGGAAAGAGAAAATTTTCTTAAAAACCTGTCAAAAAATTTACCCGTGATGTGGGACTCCCTTCAACAGACCGTTCAGCGAGGTTCAGGCCTGGCCTATGATGAAGTCTGCCGTTCGATTGTGGATATTTCCCAAGCCCATGCACGATTCGGGGACTGCAGCCGCTTCAAAAAAGAGCTGGAACAATTCATGGCTGGCCACATGCGGCGAAAAGCCTTGATCCAAAGGCTGGTAAAGGCCGGGGTGTGGAAGGAAACATAGAGGATAAAAAAATGAAAACCCTGGATGAAATAATCGAACAACTCACAAAAACTGCGGGCAGCGATGATGATATTTTCAAGGCCTTTTGTCAGGCCTTGAAAGATAATGTCTCTTTTCCGGCAGACGGTTTTGTGATTGGGGTGCCGGTTTCAGTAATAAAAATTGATTATGATGGAAATGTCAGACGTGGGTTGACGGCAGATTGCCGGCGTGAAGATGGTTCCCTTTACACGATTGCGTTAACCGAGGTTGTATTTCCAAGGACCCTGGCAGGAATTGAGCATGTTGCCGCTTACCGTAAATGGCTCGGACTTGAATCTTTTACCGGTAACGACAATATCCCCATAAAAAACAAGCAATATCATAAGGCAGCTGATGGAGACCTTGACCTGAGCAGGCCTGTGGAACTGGTGGTCCTCTCGGTCAAGGAACGTACTGCCCGGTGCCGCCTGCCGGAAAGCGGCCGGATCATCACACTGCGGGCAGGCGATTTGTGGGATGTAGTGCCTGGAGAAATCGTGACGCTTCAACCGAACAAACAGTGGAAATACGGCGGCCACCCCTATCTTTCCGGAGAGATTCAATCGACCCGGCTTGATGTCAAAGGGCTTGAGCTTGTTCCCCTCGGCCTTTCAGAGATAGGGACCTGGAACCCGATGGAACATTTTCAAGAAGAAATAGACGAGCCCCCGGAAGAATGGGCGAAATTGGTTATTGACCGTGGGGCCTGCCCCATGTTTGAAATGGAACAGATAATTCCCGGTGAAAATGTGAATGAGCCTTTTGATGATCCCATTTTAAAGGCCGTCGAGTTGAAAGAATCCGGTCACAGAGCAGATGCAAGAGCGTCATTGATGGAATTATGCCAGGCTGATTTGCGTTGTCTTGACGCGCATGCTCACCTGGGCGGACTTGTTTTCGATCACAGACCGGCTCAGGCTATTCGTTACTATGAGACCGGTTTGCGTATTGGTGAACTGTCACTGGACGATAAATTTCCCGGTGTGATGCCATGGAGCTGTATGGGAAACCGTCCTTTCTTGCGCTGCATGCATGGCTATGGCCTTTGCCTGTGGCGTTTGGGCCGTTTTAAAGAAGCTGAACTTATTTTTAAACGAATGCTCCTGCTGAATCCTTTGGACAATCAGGGCGTCAGATTTCTCATTGATAAGGTGAATGCCGGAACTGATTGGAATGATTTTGACGACGTATAAAACGAATCGATAAAATTTAAGAGGGTTTCAAAAAATGTCCTTTTGGAATTACAGAGTGATTCGAAAGAATCACAAAAAAACGGATTCCTATTCCTATCATATCCACGAAGTATATTATGACGATGAGAATAATATTGAAAGCTGGACTCAATCTCCGGTTGAACCGATGGGGGAAACACTTGCTGAATTGCGCGGAGATATACACTTTTTTTTGAAAGCCTTTCAACGCCCAGTTTTAATCGAAACAAATCGAGATGGAAAAGACGCCTTGTTAGAAGATAAAGAGAGTATAGAAATAAATGAGGGCTATTACCATGAAATATTAGACAGGTCTTGGATTGCGACTGAATACCTCAATCAGTTTATCGGTAACCATCCAATGATAAAAAGAAACAAAGACCTCTTTGAAACATACATGAAGGCTGAATCAGCCATTTCGGAGTTATATCAACAAATCGGCAGATTGATGGATGACTGAACTGCATGAAAAGGATTAACAACATCTTTTGACTTTGAATTCCAACCCAAAAATGAACCGGGTGAAACCGGTTATTTTTACGTTATTTTAAAAAGAGAAATAGCAGAGTATGCGAGAGATGAAGGAATAGATTATTACTTCATGGTTTCAGGGATAAAGCAAAGTTTACTTAATATTTCGGCTACGGGGATGTTCCATCTATTTGAACAGCAAGTAATATTTTTCTTGAGGAAAGAAATTCTTCACCCTTCAGAACAAAATGTTTCAAAGTTAATGAAAATTAAAGAGTTCAGAAAAGTGGAATATGGGCCGGTGGAATGACAAACTATGGAGCCATGATGGTGGGGTATCCCAAATTTAAATATCCCCGCATGCCGTCCCGCAATGAACCTCGAATTTCCTGGATGGAATAATTAGACCCGGGTTAAATTTTTCAATAGATGAGACTTACGGAATCTGGAAATTCAAGGGACAGGGTCTCTTTACCGCATAAAAGCTTGGCTTTCATAAATTCAGCTTTCCCCCTTTGATATTTCGGTTAATAGATTGCTCTATTTTATCTTTACTTCTTTCCATCACATGGGCGGTTTGGGCATAATCCTTCCACCTTTTTACGGCAAGGAGAACTCGATCCAGGCAGTCATTAACTTCGCTCCTTGACAACCCGGCCTCCTGCCCCAACTGTATGAAATCCCTTGCTCGGGGTTGTTGCCCCTCTCCAGCTACTGTCATAGAATGCTCCCCCCCTGGCCCCGGGGAATAGGTCAGATCATAGGCAGGAGTCAGTGTCCATTCCCGGGATTCATTAATCATAAAGGCAAAATTTTTAACGTGGTCATCTCTATTGTTGGCAAGCACATTAAAAACCATCTGTCTGAATCCCCGAAGCAGATCCTGATGATTTTTCGTCAGAACTTTGATTACCTTGAAAAAAGCCTGATAGTCCATGGAAGGTATCCGGTAATTAACATGGAGCATATTACCCAGGGTATGAACATGGTATCTGCGATTTGCCTGCCTGTCAAAACGCTTTATTCCAAAAAAAGATTCCCCTGAACCTGTCTGGAAAAGACGGGTTTCGGGCATAACGATACCAGCGTCTCTGGCCATCAAGGAATAGGCATATTCCACGGCACCGGCATCGGGCAAATCATTTCCAGCGTTAAACTTGACAATCCAGTGCTCAAAACCTTCGGGCAAATCATCCTCACCGGATATGATCTTTTCTCCATCTACGCCCACAAGAACTTTGGGCCTGGCACCACCAGGACTCCCCCCTGCCCGCATGAGTTGTGGAAGCACGGTGTCACTTCGGCCTTCAATAATCTCCCGGGACTGCTCTGCAAGCCGCTGAAGATCAAACACGTTGGCGGATTCTTTTTCATGGGGAAACGCAGGCTCATAGGTAAGCGCTCCCATGGTGGCATTGCCCAGGAAGGCCAGACGATGGAGAATGGATATACCGGCAACATCAATTCCCTGACTTGTGAAAAATCGATCCATAAGCATTAATCCCCACCCATCGGGCAAAGAATCATCAAACAGACCGAACAACGGAGCAAAATCCAGATCTTTATGTTCAAAAAGCCCTGGTTTGGGTGGCAGTTTAAACGGGGATAACCATAGGGGGTCCACAAGGAAGGAGGGCGCATACTCAAAATAAAGTTTATGCCCAGAGGTCGCCAATTGCCCAACGGGTAATGTATCGCCTTTTGCTTTGGAATAAATGACGTTGAGCTTTTTCAAATGCTACCCCTCTTGGGAACTTTCTGCTCAATCTGTTCAAGTTCTTTGATGGAATTTGCCACAGCTGGCTGGAGGATTGTCAACATTTCATCAAGCCTGTCAAGGGCAAAAACAAGCTTTAGAAAATTTTCCATGGAAACCTTTCCTGTCTGTTCAAACCGTTTTAAGGACGCCACGGTCACATTGGATCGCTTGGCAAGGGTAGTTCGCCGCCACCGTTTCTGCAGGCGCAGATCTTTAAGTCTTTTGGCAAGGGTCTGGGATATTTCTTCTGGTGTGTGTAAGGAATAGGACATTCGTTTTATCCATTTCAATGGTCAATATTTTGTCTTTTTGAGTACTTATTATAATCAAAGGGTATTATTTTGTCAATTAAGATAGTAAATCCATATCACATGCCGATTTTAAAAAACACCCGTTCGACACTGGGGCAAACAGACCCCCAACATCCCAGGTCGCCCGCTTGACGGCAGATTTGTTGAACTGGCTTGCCAGCACCGCCCCCCCCCCTTTACCGGATCTGTAATAAGTAAGCGTGGGGTCCTCTCCTTCGAATAAATTTACCAAATCAGCTAAATTAAAGTCCATTCCGAAAACCGCCAGTATTTTAAATTTTCCAATGGTAAATTCCAATCCATGGAGCGCTGGGCCCGAAAAAATATAAAACCGGGTGACAAACGTCCTGAAATGAAGATAAATATAGTTCAGGGAGGCCGGATGAAGGAAACCTATAAAACCGCCAGGATCAACAAGGATAAAAATTTCGACGGGAAATTCTTTTTCGGGGTAAAAACCACGGGAATTTTCTGCCGGCCCTCCTGCCCGGCCCCGGTGGCCAAGGAAGAAAATGTGGTCTATTTCAAGGATATATTCGAAGCCCTGGACCAATTCTACCGGCCCTGCCTGCGCTGCCGGCCGGATATCAATTTGGATTACTATAACGGCAATGCATCGGGTACCCTTACGGTTCAGACGGCCTTAAAGATGATCTACGACGGTTACCTCAATTTCCATTCCGTTGCCGACCTGGCCGGGGAGTTGAAGGTCTCGGACCGCCACCTGAGAAAATTGTTCATTGAAAATTTAGGGGTGCCTCCGGTAAAAATCGCAAAATACCACAGGGCCATGTTTGCCAAAAAATTGCTCATGTTTTCCCGGCAGACGGTGACGGATATCGCCTTTGCCTCGGGGTTCGGCTCCATCCGGCAGTTCAACCAGGTATTCAAAGAGATTTTCGGTATTGCCCCTTCGGCGGTAAAAAAAGAAAATACAGAAAAAGACAGAGCCGACACCACCCTTTGGGTACCCTACAACAGGCCTTTTAATTTTTCCCAGGTCATTGAATTCATGAAAATCCGGGCCATCAAAGGGGTGGAGGTGATCGACGACACCAGCTATGCCCGGACCTTTAGGACCCGGCGATCCAAGGGCTATTTTATTGTCAGAGACAATCCCACTAAATCCGCCCTGGAATTGAGTATTCTCTGCGACAATATCCAATGCTATATGGAAATTTATAACCGGGTCCGGCGGATGTTTGACCTGAATACGGATTTCACCCGGATCAATGATAAATTCAAATCGGATTCCCATCTCTCCAAAGGGATGAAAGCGGGCCATGTCCCCAGGCTGCCCATCGCCTTTGATTCCTTTGAATTTTGCGTTCGGGCGGTGTTGGGCCAGCAGATAGCAGTGCAGGCCGCCTCCACCCTTGCGTCACGGATTGCAAAAAAGGCCGCCTTAAAAACAGAAAAGGGGTTTCCACAGGGCCTGGATTATTTTTTCCCGGGACCCGAGGAGGTGACTGAAACCAGCCTTGAAGGCATCGGCATCACCGGGGCCCGCCAAGCCACCATTGCCAATATTGCCCAGGGAATCATGGACAAGGCCTTTTCCCTGAATCCCAATCAACCCTTTGAAAATTTTCAAAAAGATTTTTCCGCCCTCAGGGGCATCGGGGAATGGACGGTGAGTTACGTGGCCATGCGGGGCCTGGGCATGGTGGACAGTTTTCCGGCAACGGATCTGTGCATTATCAAGGCCCTGGAAAAAAACGGGAAGCGTCCCGGGAAAAAAGAGATACTGAAACGGGCTGAAAAATGGCGGCCATACCGGGCATATGCAGCCCTCTGCCTCTGGAACCAGTAGTGTTGAACAGACACCGAATCAAGGACAACTATGATGTATTATACAAAATTTAACACCCGGTTTTGCGAGGTTATCCTGGCCGGGGATGAAAAGGGGCTGTCCCATCTTCACCTCAACACCGGGGAGGGCAGCCGGAAATTTGAAATCCAGGAAGAGTGGGAATTAAAGCCAGCATTTTTTGAAAATATCAAAACCCAGATCCTTGAATTCCTGGATGGCAGCAGGGAGACATTTGATGTGCGCCTCAATCCGGCAGGCACGGAATTTCAAAAAAAGGTCTGGGAGCAGTTACGTAAAATTCCCTTTGGCCGCCTTGCCAGCTATGGGGAAATTGCAAAACAACTGGGCAATCCCAAGGCTTCCAGGGCCGTGGGAGCGGCCAACGGGAAAAACCCCATTCCTCTCATCATCCCCTGCCATCGGGTGGTGGGGGCCAACGGCGAGCTCACTGGGTTTGCCCACGGCCTGGCCATCAAGGAAAAACTCATTGGACTGGAAAAAGGGCCAGCCGCTTAACCACAAATTTATTGCCCCTGGAACATTGAACCGGACATTGTCGTGCCCGGCCTGGGCCAGTTCAAGGAAAGCCTGACCTGACCGGCACCCTTGTCTATAATCATTTTGTATTCAGGCAACCCAACGCCCGCAGTAAAAGCCCGGATCATGTGGTGCACAGCTTCGATCAAAAGGTTGAGCGCCTCATGTATAAATGATTTTCAACGCCCTTGTAGTAATCGCTTGCTTTGGATATCCGAGGCTGATAAATATCAAAATCATATGGTGATGCTTGTGCCATATTAAACCTGAAATAATGATGATATTTCCGGCATGCTTCATTTCTGTTTTACACTTTCCAGCACAATGTCCCCATTTTGAGGATAAGTTTTCCAAAAAGTGTAAACTAATTTTTGGGTCATATGAAGGAAGCCATATTTCCAATATATTTCATTGAAAATCAATATGGTTGTATAGCATAGATGTTTTATCTAAAAAAAGAAATAATATAAGAATGATAAAAGCGGAGAGTCTAACAAAAACATGCTGACGGATAAACCGCAGATGTTTACGTTATCCTAAACATTAAGATAAAAACTCTTTAATTGGTTTAACTTACATGAACGAATTCTATAAAGCGAGTATCAATCGGGTTATTGACTATATTCAGGCAAACCTTGGTGAGGATCTTTCCCTTAAGAAACTTTCAGAAGTCGCATATTATTCAAAATTTCATCTTAATCGTATTTTCAGTGCTTATGTGGGGGAATCTGTCTATCAATATATTAAGAGAGTAAGACTGGAAAAATCTGCTGAACTGCTGTTAGCAAATTCAAAAGTATCTATTACTGATGTTGCCTTGATGTTCGGTTTTGAGACTTCTTCTTCATTTGCGAAAAGCTTTAAAAACCATTTCAAAATGACAGCGACTGAATGGAGGAATAAGTCAAACGGATTTTTGGGTAAAGAATCAACACCGGTACAAATTGAGCATGTTGAATTTTCCATTAATCGGAGTTCCCCGGTTTGGACTTATCGTTTCAGAAATTCAATTCGACAGGTAATTATTGAAGATATTCTTCCTTTTGAGTTCGTCTACATTCGTAATATTGGCCCCTACCAGGGCGGGGAAGTTCTATTCGGGGAATTATATACCCAACTCCTTCAGTGGGCTGCTGCACGTAAATTAATTAATGACAACGTTATCTTATGGAATATATACCATGACAATCCAAAAATCACAGAAGATAAAAAACTAAGGGTCATGGTGGCGATTCCGGTGATGGATTCTGTAAATCCGTCAGGACCTGTCGGAATAACTAAAATTTCCGGGGGGAAGTGTGGTGTCTGCCGCTTTCTGCTGAAAAGGGATGAATTCGCTGACGCCTGGAGTTGGTTGCTTTCCGAATGGCTTGTTAATAGTGGTTATGAATGGGACAACCGGGAATCATTCGAGAGATGCTATGGGGAAAGAATTATCAATGAAGATCACTTTTTTGATGTCGATATCTGCATACCTGTTAAAGCGATTTGATCATCCATTGGAAACAGATATTATGCCGCCGATTCATTTAACAATAAGGCACAAAAAAACGCACGTTTGGACAATTGAAATGCATGAATAGAAAAGATTTCTGTGGCATAAAACTCTATTTTAGTTTTTATCAACGTCAATTATTAAAAATGGCAAGTACTGATCCGGAAATAGGTATTGTCCGGTTTGTATGTGATTGAGGAAATACTAATGAATGCCAAAACGAGCAAAGAGAGCCTTCAAAAGATGTCAGAAAGAATATCTTTTAAATACCCTGCAATTGGTTGGTATTTTTCTGCGGAAGATATTGAAGATTCATTCGTCTTTAAAAAGGATAAATGGGTCTGTATGTGCATGTATTTAAAAATGATTACTAAAAATAGAAAAAGGATGCAGTTCTCAGAAGATTTTGGAAATGCATGCACTGGGCCTGCGGAATATTACGGCTTCTGTGAACTCATAAATGACGATGGTCAATTTATATCGGAAACAGAAGGATTTAAAAAAAGCAGGAAGCTTGCCCGGCGGTATCATCAGGAATTTTTGACAAGTATTCATTCTCCCAAAGAAAAATATTTATACGTGGAACTAATTGATAACATAGACAATAACATAGTTATTGAAGTCGTCAGCCTTTTTCCTGATCTTAAGGGATTGGCAAGTCTTGTAGTATTATCAAACTATGACAGAGAAAAAAACATGGATAATGTCCTAACCCCCTTTGCTTCTGGGTGCCAGTCTCTCTTTACTATTCCTTATAATGAACAATTCCAAAAAAAGCCAAAGAGTGTTATCGGGCTGATGGATCCACAGGCTAGGCTTTTTTTACCTGAGGATATGGTATCATTTTCATTGCCTTCAAATCGATTTATTGAAATATCAAATAATATTAAGGGTAGCTTTCTTGATAGAAATTTTGAAAACCCTAATGGTTTCTAATTTAAAATTTTTTAAAGTTTGTAGTTTAGGTCCAAAAATGGGAAAAATTGGTTAATAAACCATTATAGTGAAGCAAAAAGGATTGTAAAATAATGAATTCAAGCATTGAAAAATCAACCAAAATTGAATCCACGTATTTGCTCTGCAACAAATGTCAAAAGCGGATTAGCTCTGGTAAAGAGTATCAATACAAATCAAAAGTATATTGTGAGGATTGTTGCGTTGCAATTCGGACCCCACTTGCTCGCAAAACCCATTGGCAATACATCGGTTCAATTAAAGGAAGTTATCTTATCCCAAGCAAGTAAATATCCGGATAATATCAATCGGTTGGCATAGAATGCATTTATAACTATCAATGGATTCGAGAATAATAAAAAAAAGTAACCGCGAATTTGTCAACCATTTCCCCGTCACTTTGCCGACAATGGGTTGGTATTTTTCATCAGTTTTTCCTGGCGATTCAATAGAGTTAACGGCAGATCAATGGACATGCATGTTTAAGCTAATTGAAGACGTGGCGAAAGGAAAGAAGATATGTTTTTCCCAACGTTCTGCCGGTTGCAGCGGTGCTGCATGTTATTTTGGTTTTAAGCAACCCAATGAAAAGGCCGGGGGGTTTTTAGCGTCTAAAGAAAAGTTTAAAGAAAGTATTGCTTACGGTAATGAATTTTACAATCAGATCAAAGCCGAAGAACCAAGAAATAAATACTTGATATTGAGTGAACTCGAACAAATAAAAGACAATATTTGTATTGAGGTTGTTAATTATTGGGTAAAGCCATTGAGCCTGTCCGGTTTGGTAACTTTGTCGAATTTTGACAGCCCCAAAAACAATAATGCAATAATTCCATTTGCATCAGGTTGTCAGAGCATGTGGACTATTCCCTACAAAGAGAAAAGTAAAAAACAACCAAGAGCAACTATTGGTGCATTGGATCCTGCAATGAGAAAATACATAGCATCCGACACAATATTGTTTTCAGTACCGGCCAGCCGTTTTTTCGTCATGGCGGAGAATATCAAAAAAAGTTTTGCAAGTGAAAATAATTGGTTAACCTTAATCAAGTAACAATGGCATAACAGGCATAAGACATCACAACCGGGTGGCCCCGAAAGGGCTTGCCTTATGAATGCTTGAGCCGTGTGCGTTGAAAGGCGCACGCACGGTTCTTAGAGGGCTGGGGGATGGCAACATCCCCCCTGGCGGGCTTGGTTCTAACTTCGCCCAGTGGGTATCCACAGAACACTCAAAAAACTAATATTATGAAAAATTTCAGTTATTTAACTGTTGATATCTGGTGTCTGCTGCCAAAAGTGGGCGAACTTAGAACCAAGCCCCCATGCATAGAACAGCCCTTTCAAGGTTGTACTGTTGAATTGAGAAGTAAAATATTTACAGCCTATAAAATCAAGTCAGACACCGGTAGTACCGGTGATTTATGTGATATGTGAGGTTGGGACTTGGTCATACGAAGGGTCATCTATGTAAAGGGGAGAAAGTATGTTTGGAAAATTGAGCAAAATTTGTGTTGTGCTCGTATTGGTATTTTGCCAGTCATGGATGCTCCACGCACAGGAGAATACTGTGTGGCGTTTTCCCGGTGAATTTGAGCGCCAGGAAACGGTTTGGCTGGGGTGGCTCAGCAAGGAGTTTGTCAAAGGTTACAAAACTGATTCGGTCTTGCTGGAGGTGGTAGGGGCTTTGGCGCCCTCCGTGAAAGTCCGTGTCTGTGTGCCCGATGAGAGGCAAAAGAAGCATGTTTGGGAAATATTGACGGCGGCCGACATTCCCATGGATCAAATATCGTTTTACGTCATTCCGTTTACCTCGTTGTATTGGCGGGATTTCGGACCGATTTTCACGGTGGATGAAGACGGCAACAAGAGTATCGCGGATTTTAATTTTAATCTATGGAGCTACTGTTCGCATACGCATCCCCATGCGCGGATGATGGAGAAGATTGACCGCAGTGTGGCTGCATCCATGGGACTGCCCAGCCGAATGACGCGCCTGGTCAGCGAGGGCGGAGCGCGGGAACTGAATGGAAAAGGCACCATTATGCTGACGGAAGCCTGTGAATTCACACGCAACCCTAACCTTGGCCGGGAGGAACTGGAAGTGGAAATGGGCCGAATGTTGGGAGTGACACACTTTATCTGGCTTAAGCAAGGAACGGTTGACGACGACCCCATGAACCAAAGCACATTGCCCGGCCCGGGCGGTAAAGGCATAGCGTACAGAAGCGGCTCGGCCAACAACCACATTGATGAGTTCTGTCGGTTTATCTCTCCGGATACCGTGCTTTTGGCCGAGGTCTCGGAGGAAGAGTCCACCAAAGGTCTGGTGGAAAAGGAGAATCGGCGTAGAATGGAAGAAAATTATGCCATACTGAAAAACGCCACGGATCAAGATGGCAACCCGTTGAAGATTATACGTATTCCCATTCCAGATCCCATTTATGTGGAGGCTCGCCCCATGGATGAAGCTTACATGGTTCAGGAATCTTCTCCTGACTATCATGACGGTACGGTTTTCCCTCACGGTCGCCCGGTGCTCTTGGTCCCGGCCTTGAGCTACTGCAATTTCCTGATGTCCAATAAGGTTGTTGTGGCTCAACAATATTGGAAAAAAGGGATGTCCGAATCCATCAGGAAAAAAGATGCGGCAGCACTGGCCGTACTGGAAAAGGCCTTTCCAACCCGTAAGATTGTTGCCGTTCACAGCCTGCCCATCAACCTCGGTGGAGGCGGGATTCATTGCTCCACACAGCAGCAGCCTGAGTTGAAGAAAAAATAAAGACGCTCAGGCATGAGGCTTCCATGGCGAAGGATTTACGCATTATCGGTATTTCCCATCCGAGGGATCTGATAGGGCGGGACCCCTATGCCATGTACGATGAATTATGCCGGAAAACGCGACAACGACATGATCCTTGTGTGATTGATGCTTTTATTTCCGCTGTCAGGTTCATGCAAGGGGAGCCAAAACGGCCTTGGTGGGCTTATACATCGAAGCGAAAGCGTGTACTGGCCGGTCAGGATTCTGCCCAATCGGGTAGCCGGGGGTTTTAATCCCCCAGCCCCCACAACACCCTGCATGCGGGTCCGCACAGGGCGTTTCACCAAGATTACCGGGCCGAGGCCGGGTAATGAATTTTCACCCACTGATCTTTGACAGATTGTAACCCTTGTTCTGATAGCCATTTATTGGTCATGCCGGATTGTGTTGCCATGGTTCTGGCAAGATGCCACGGTCCCCTGCGACTAATCGCTGTCATGATGGCTTGTCTTTTGGAAGTTCCCAGTTTAAGGAGGTTGCGAACTTTGGTCCGGGCATAGCGCCACTGTTTCCAGTAACACATCCGTATCCTACGGCGGAGCCATTCGTCTATACCTGGGATCGGTCGATAATACTCCGATATCCCGTAATAGTTCATCCAGCCGCGTATGTATTACTTGTGTTAACAAAACCTATGTTAACAGGACTCACGTATAGGGGACTTTCACCCCATAAGTTCACGCCCATGCCGGGCGTACACAATTGCGTGCACAAGACCAAAACCGCGCGCGGCAGTTTCATCATATGCCTCTCGCATAATGTATTGGTACTAAGTTACGTCTCGTTGCCCGTCATCAGGGCGCGAGTTCGGCTTGTGACGCATCGCGTTAGAGTCCACCGCGACTCTCACAAATTCTGAGAGGTTTTTGTAGTGGTCCATCGTATAACGTATTGAAAGGAGACCTTAATGATATATAAACAAAATCCACGAACTGCGGAAACCAATGCCCGCCTATGGGGTGCTCATGCCAAGGATTGGGCAGAGATCCAGGAAGAAGGCTATCGGCCGGTATATATAAAGGCATTCGATCGGGTGAGCATCAAACCCGGAACAGTTTATCTGGACGCAGGATGTGGTGCTGGGGTGGCGGCACAAATTGCTGCAGAACGAGGTGCTCGTGTTACTGGTCTTGACGCTACTTCCAATTTGTTGGCAATTGCACGCAAACGCGTACCCAATGGAGATTTCCAAGTAGGTGATTTAGAACAGCTTCCTTTTCCTGATAAACAGTTTGATTTGGTTACCGGATTCAATTCATTTCAATATGCTGGTAATCCCGAAATTGCATTAGATGAAGCGCGGCGAGTCTCAAAAACCGGTGCTCATGTTTTGATTATGGTTTGGGGGCAACCGGATGGGATGGAATTTACCTCACTGCTTGCAGCATTGAGGCATCTTCTTCCGCCATCTCCGCCCGAAGCACCTGGCCCATTTGCTTTGTCGGATGAAGCGGCACTGCGGGCATTTGCAACTAACGCAGGACTCGAGCCGCTTGACGTGTTCGATATTAACTATCCCAGAAGGTATCCGAGTTTGTCGGTAGCTCTCCGTGGTCTTATTATTTTTATTAAAATAGACGGTCATGAATTTTGTCTAAATATCTGAATTATAAATAATTTTAAACTGAATTGTGTTGCTTGCGTAGGGCGCTAACCTTTAGGATTGTGTCGACCCCATACGATAAATTACAAGTTTAAATCACCTCTGATGGGGGTCGATCTCAATCCTTATGAATTCTGGGTACCTTCCTTTTAATGATAGTAGTGCGGGTTTGCCTGGGCGGAGGGTAGTCAAGAAGCCCCTTTCGATGTAACGTCAGAAGAAGTTCCCGGCAGGCCATATCTTTGAGTTGGCCATTGGGTTGCACCCAGTTCCATTTTGTGCATAGAATCTCGGAGATTTGAGTTCTGCTTTTGTCCCAATTCTTATGGACAAGAGATTGGATAAAGTTCAAATCTTTGGCTGTAATCTTATCTATTTCTGATAACGATCGTTTCCATAAAAATACTATAGCAGGTAATCGTCCGTGACGTCATCCCCCCAGATGAAAAAAATAGGAATTACTGCAAATTATTTATTTTGAGGCAAAATGCTTAAACGGCGATGTGATAAAAGCTGGGTTGAAGTGACATTTAGTGGGTTGAAACGGCTTGTGATTATGCGGTTCTTGAGGTATTAAACAACCTCTGAACAGGGAATGATCCGTATCTATCAGTCCGGACTGAATGTCGCGGTTAAGAGACCTGAGCTTTTTATTGGTCAGGGTAATTCACCGAGAATTGAATTATACAAAGATCTTTTAAGCGGTACTGCTGAAACCCTTGCTGAACATCCTCGCTTTAATGGGCCACTCGGTGCATCACTTGCTGCTATGGTGATCGAAACCGTTGGTGACAATTCACCGATCCTTCTAAGACTTAATCCTGATGAACCATGGGAAAAAGTTGCAGGTCAAGCCATAAAGCAGGTTACGGAAGGTTTGTCTGAAGCAGTCAGGATCTCTGATTTTGACGGATTATCCAAAGGAGCATTGAAAGTTTTCAATGATGAGCAACTACTTGAATTAGGCAGAGTGATATTCGCACAAGTAGCTAAAACACCTGGCATGCTCGGTGTTAAGAATATTGAATTACAGAACGTCATTGCCGGTGTTGCTGAAGTAATGGCCAAAGACGATAATCTCCTGCTGTCAAGCGATGAATGGATAATTATTGCAAGGGTTGCAACTGAGAAAGCAGCTGCAAATCCAGGCCGGCTTTTCGGGATCTCAACAGAAAATGAAACCACTGCAATTGCAGTGGCGATAATTGGTTCTATTTTAAATGTGGCGAGCGATACATGGAACTCTGAAAAGCGGTCCGGAAAATCGCTGCTTTTTGGTGAAACATTACAGGCAGTCTTGATTGAAGTTTTCTCCTCACAAAAAAGCATTTTAAGAATTAAAACTGATTTTAAACCAGAAAAATAGACCGGACAAACCGGTTATTTTTAACGTTAGGCCGTGACCGGATCTATTCATATTCATAAGGAAAATTTTTATAATGGACATCCCAAAGATATTCAACATCACTGAAAGTGCTCACCGTATCCATAACCCGATCACACGAGAAAAACTCGCCACTCTCGGCGTAGCGCTGCGTCTAGAATCGGGGGCCCGAGTGCTCGACCTCGGAAGCGGTTCGGGGGAGATGCTGTGCACCTGGGCACGCGATCACGGCGTCATCGGCACCGGCATTGACATGAGCCAGTTGTTCACCGAACAAGCGAAACTCCGCGCTCAAGAACTTGGCGTCGCCGATCAGGTCAAGTTCATCCATGGTGATGCTACCGACTATGTCTCTGACGAGAAGGCCTGTGTGGCCGCCTGTGTCGGCGCCACTTGGATCGGCGGGGGAATCGCCGGCACTATCAAGCTTCTGGTGCGGAGTCTGCGCGGCAGAGGGATAATCCTCATCGGCGAGCCCTACTGGCGGCAGTTACCGCCGACGGAAGATGTCGCCAAGGGGTGTCTAGCCAACTCAATTTCCGACTTTCTCATGCTTCCGGAACTTCTCGCGTCTTTCGGCCATCTCGGCTACGACGTTGTTGAGATGGTTCTGGCTGACCAAGACGGCTGGGACAGATACGAGGCGGCCAAATGGCTCACCATGCGCCGATGGCTTGAAGCCAATACCGACGACGAATTCTCGAAAGAAGTTCGAGCCCAATTGACCTCGGAACCCGAGCGCTACGCCGCTTACACGCGTGAATACCTGGGCTGGGGTGTGTTTGCGTTGATGCAGCGATGATGCGTTGGCGCATCCAGCGGATCGTCAACGGCTGTGCCGGGGGACTTGGGAGACATGATGCTAAATTCCAACAATAACATTTTGCGGACAAGCCGCAGATGTTTGCGTTAGCAATTCAAAATGAGGAGATATCATTGATAATAAGAAAGGCAACTGAATCAGACCGCAATGAAATTCTGAATATTCACAAGCAAGCTTTTGGTAATGAGAAAGGTTCCGTAATTGCCAAACTTGTTGACGATTTATTAGATGATGAAACAGCAAAACCAATTCTATCTTTGGTAGCTGTTGATAACAATGAGATAATTGGACATATACTCTACACAAAAGCAACAATCACCCAAACAGATACATCCGTATCGGCTCAAATATTAGCCCCTTTAGCAATTCTTCCTACCGCACAAAAAGGCGGGGTCGGACAAAAGTTAATTAATGAAGGCTTGAATCAGTTACAAAAAACAGGAACAGAGTTAGTGTTTGTACTTGGTCACCCGTCTTATTATCCGCGTTGCAGGTTCGCACCAGCAGGTGTGCAGGGCTTTGAAGCGCCCTACCCAATACCCGAAGAACATTCCGCAGCATGGATGGTACAAGAATTAAATGGTGATGTTTTAGGGCGAATTAATGGCAAGGTAAAATGCTCGAAAGTCTTGAATGAACCGCAGCATTGGAGAGAATAGCTATTGCTAACAAGGCTTTTTCAGCGGAGCGCAAAAAGCCGCGCCCGCTGAAAAGCAGCGTTAAATGAAGCCCTACGGGCGGACCGAAGAGTGTGTGGATTGCTTATAAATGGGGCACTTTCCACCTACTTGTGGCAACCATAATAACTCCATTCCTCTTACTGAGATCTGAAGAGTCTACTTTATTGGGGCTAAAATGGATACAATCAAAAAACCTTGCTTCAAAAATACTATCACTGTCTGCACGACAACTTACAGATCACTGGGAAGAAAAATATAATATCCGACCCGTTTTGTTGGAATCTTTTGTACAATAAAATCGGTTTGCCGGGACTTGTTATAAAGCAGCAAACTGGATCATGTTGGACAGACCAAAGGGCGTGGAAAGCTTGGTGGACAACCCGGAAAAATCGTTGTTCCAATAAAGGAAATTTGGGTGTATCCTCTTCATAAAAAATTTTGATGACCGTCATCAGCTGATCCTCTATCAGGATACTCACCGAGAATCCGTATACCTTTGGATTGCCGAACCTGGCTACAATTCCGGGTGGACCCTTTTAGAACGAATCAAGAACCGATTTCGGGTTTGCCCTTCCTTTCAGCCGAAAAAAGTGACCGACAAAAATTTCAAAGTTTTCGGGATTAACGGCTGGCATATATTTGACCACTCCTATACCAAAAAAACACCAAAAGGAACCCTTGAGGCTCGATTCAAGGCAACCGACACCAGTTGGCCCGGCTGGAAGAGAGACCTGGAAACTGCTTTTCAATATGTGGACAAATAGGGGTTGAAAGATGTCTGGTTTACGTTTCCGGCCCTTGTGGAAAAAATCAACAAGCCAAATGAAGCGGATGAAACTGCTTATTGGGGAAATTTATGCCCTTAACAAATTGGGATAATTATCAATGAAGAAAATCAAAAGGAATGAGCTTTGTCCTTGTGGAAGTGGGAAAAAATATAAAAAATGCTGCCTGTTGCAGCAAACAACGGGTCGCCCCATATCGTGGACAGAGAATGATGGCATCCATTTTGTTGCGCCAGGCTCTCCTCCTACTCCAGGGGAATTAGAAAAAATGACAAAGGAATATCAAAAAAAGAGTACGCAATTCACCACTGTGGGATGAAATGGTTAAAAAATACGGGAAAGAGAAAGCAGAAAAATTGGCTACCCACTTAAGGCGGGACAGCCTTTAAAATCAAGGCTCTTGGGATGCCTTAAATTTGGAGACGCTAAGCAAGTTATCCACATAAAAAGTCGTAAAGATATCCCGGCTTAAGTGGGTAGCCGAAAAATTATTAAAAGAATTCAAGGCTGAATTTCGTTAACACGATTTGCAACTGAATACTCAATGACTTGGCATAACAACCGCCTGAACGCCTACACTTCGGATTGTACCGTATTCACAGAAAAACTTCCGGGCGGAACATCGTTGATATCCTGAAAAAACTGCTTTTTTGAAGAATTGAATAAATAGAAAAAACGCAAATGAATTCAGACGGTTCGGCCAACCAGGCACTACAGCAGACCGCCAGAACGTGAGCGGCTGACGCAGGCATTGTTCGGCGGCTGCTGAGCTTGTCGTTTCGACACCTCCAACGTTGCAACGGCTGGCATCCTTTAAAAGTACTTTACACTTTTTTTGATCATACCCCATTTGCAGGGGCTTTTTCCCAAAAGACTGTAAAGTACTTTTGGGGTCATATGAAGGATGCCCAACGGCTATATCAATTTCACCGTACGGTGAATAAGTTTGACAATCACTCAATTTCACCGTACAGTGAAATTTAATCAGCATTCATAACTGTTAACCGTACGGTGAATTTGAGGTGTGTATGAAGGGAATTATACAATATCCGTATCATGTCCGCTTAGTTAAATATCTTGGAAAAGCGATTCAAGATACCAGGAAAAAGCAAAACATGAGGCAATCAGACTTAGCAGATATTACAGGGACAAGTGTGAAGTTCATTAGTGATGTAGAAAGAGGGAAAGAGACAATACAGATGGATAAAACGTTTGTGCTCCTCCGCGCTTTAGGTCTAAAATTATATGTGACACCGGATTCGATAGAGACTGAAAAATGACAGATCGATTACAAGTTAGGGCTTGGTTCTAAGTTCGCCCACTTTTGGCAGCAGACACCAGATATCAACAGTTAAATAACTGAATTTTTTCATAATATTAGTTTTTTTTGAGTGTTCTGTGGATACCCACTGGGCGAAGTTAGAACCAAGCCCGACGGCATAGCCGGCCGTAATACCTACCGGACACTGGGCTTACTCGCCTGATCTATGGGGCTGCAGGAGATCCATAAATAACCATTATAACGATTAGGAGGATTCTTCAAAATTTTATTAGACAGCAAACATTTTTTAAAACAAATACTGCCTTTTGCAGAATGCCGGTATTCAAAAAACAGTGGCCGGCAATACAAAACCCATATCCATAAATCCTTTAGTGTCGGTGCCATCGATCAAGGAGATGTGGTCTATCAGGTTGAAGGAAAGGCCGTGCGATTAAAGCCGGGAAAACTTGCTTTGATCAATCCGGAAACACTTCATTCCTGCAATCCCACTGAATTCTGTAAACGGAGTTATTATATTCTCTTTCTTGATGTTGAGTGGTGTTTACAGGTTCAGCAGTCCTTGTGGCAGGTTAAAACATTCAGTCCTGTTAACAGGATTTTATTGGAAGACAATTTAATTTATCAGCAATTCATCAATACCATGGAACAGCTTATGGATGAAGGCGATCGGTTTGAAAAAGAGGATTTATTGGTTAAAATCATGGAAAAAATATTTTTATGGGCTTGTGATTCTGCGCCTGTAAGAAAAGAGCCTTCATCGTATATTGAACAACTCAAGCTTCTGTTAGGCACGAATCTGGATGAGGATGCCTCTATGAGGCAAATCGCTAAAGAACTGCAAGCCAACCCATACACACTGCTCAGGCAGTTTAAAGCTGCCACAGGCATAACACCGCATGCATATCGACTGAACTGCAAAATAGAACTTGCCAGGAAACTTTTACAAAAAGGGTATGATTTGTCGCAAGTTGCCCTGGAATGCGGTTTTTTTGATCAAAGTCATTTTCACCGGCATTTTAAAGCAATCACAACAGTGACACCTAAAGAGTATCAAGTCAATTTTATACAATAATTAACTTTTCAATCGTTCTATTCTTCTGCTCGGAAAAGAAGACGTATTGAATTGAATTAAGAATATGAAATAGGAGTCATCCAACATGGAATTACACGTTTATTTTACATTTGTTGCCGCTACTTCAATCATGATTGCTTTACCCGGACCGAGTGTTCTTTTAACTATTGCCCACAGTATTTCATTCGGCTGGAAGCGAGCCCTTGCCACAGTTGCCGGAGAAACTATGGGAATTGCGGTTCAACTGATGGTTGCGGCAGTCGGTCTGACCTCATTGCTGAATGTTGTTGCTGAAGCCTTTGAATTGATCCGCTGGGCCGGGGCTGCATATCTTGTTTATCTCGGGATCAAACAGTGGCGAAGCGCGGGTGAACCGATTGAGATTGACACCTCGTCCATCTCCAAGACAAATCTATTTGTTCAAGGGCTCGTGATTACGATTCCCAATCCGAAGAGCCTGATCTTTATTGCAGCGTTTCTGCCACAGTTCATTAATACGGCATATCCGCCTGGAGTGCAATTTGCTCTTATTGTTCCCACTTTTTTAGTCATTACGTTTATGGTAACATCGGTTTGGGCCTTGGCTGCAGGGAGTGTGAGAGGGTGGCTAAAGGGACGGCGTGCTTTTCAATCCGTCCTGCGGGCAAGCGGCGGGCTGATGATCATTTCCGGGATAGGGCTTGGGCTGGCCCGCCGGGGCAATTGAATTTAAATGGGACAGGAGATGAAGTAGAACCAAGGACCTTGCCGATCAGGTTTTCGATGCCATCATGAAAAACGGCATCCTCCATTACAACAAAAAAATCTTCTCTTTTTATTTTTTGAACACGGTATTCCTGTTCTCCGCTTCCATGCGATTCCGGAATAAGTATGGCCCTTGCACCGGTTAATAGGATTTCGTTGACTATATTGTATCCTGCCCTTGATATCACCAGGTGGGAATGCCGGACAAGGTGTACCAGATCCACAATAAAGGGCAAAAACTGAACATTATCAGCTATGGAATCATGACGCAATGCGTCCAAGGCCTTTGGGTCAAGATATGGGTCCATTACCATTACCCTAAGGTATTGTTTATTAACATCCGTCTCATTCAAAATTTGCAGGAGCCTTCTTGCAATGGTACATGTTTCGCCACTCCTCCCCAGATTGATTAACACGATCTTCTTATCAGGCAGGCCGAATCGCTTCAAGGTCTGTTCACGATCAAGGAGTTCCTCATAGGTCTTGTTGGTAATCTTACCCAAGTAATGGATTTTCCCTTTTAATTCACGATGACCTAAATGTAGTTTTCGGCAAAACGCAAAAAATCCTCATACACCCCATTGGCATCACCTCCTGTTTCGTTGGAATAAATAGCCAGCCCTTGATGGAACCATTGGTGCCATTGATCAATGGATTCCAAATGCCCTGAAACCATCTGATCAAAAAGTTCTGTGCCGGGATAGGGCGTCACCCTGTTCACCTCCACATAATCGGGACGGGTCTGTACAATAAAATCCTTTGACAAGGCAACATCTTCAGGCGTTTCATAGGGAAAACCAACCATAAAAAATGCATGGGATTGAATGCCCGCATCCTTTAAAAGTTTAATGCCCCGTTGCATTGCTTCCGGATCTTCCCCTTTACGGATACGTTTGAGTATCCGCGGGCTTGCGCTCTCTACGCCCAGTGTGACGCGCCTGAAATTCGCTGCCCGCATCTTGTGAACCAGATTTTCATCCAAGGTATCGGCCCGCACACCACAGGTAAATTCAAAAATATTGAGTTCCCGGTCAATGATTTCATCCAAAAGCGCCATGGTCCGCAAAGGGTTGACGGAAAATGTATCATCCAGGATCTTTACCACCTGCTTTTTTGAGGATTTTCCATTGGTAATGTTCCGTAGGTCCCTCAGATACTCCAATTCAGCCACCACCGAAGGGACTGAACGAAGTCTTACTCTTTTTCCCCATATGGTGCGCGAGGCACAAAATGCACAGTCAAAAGGACATCCCCTGCCAGTGATTACAACATCCCCGAAATAATCGGGCCGTTGAATCAACCTGCGGTCCGGAACAGGCAGATCGTCAACGGATTCCATTAAATCCGCCCGTGCATTAACAATAATCTCTCTGTTTTTTTTCCAGGCAAGGGAGGGTATCTTTTCAAGCTCATGTCCGCCAAAGGTCAACGCATTCATCACCCGAAAAAGAGTCTGTTCGCCTTCGCCCATAACCACAAACCGGGCTGAAGTATATGCAAGACTTTGTTCCGGAAGCATGGTGGGATGGCTGCCGCCAAGGACAACAGGAATATCATATGGCATCAGTCTTTTTGTTATGACCCGAACCGCATCCATGTTCACGGAATTACAGGTAATACCGATCAGGTCAGGATTTTCCTGAAGAATGTCCTGCTCCAGGGATATCCACAAAGGATGATTCTTATTTTCCAGTATCCTGATCATCTGTGGAATATTGCGATGCATGATCTCTTCGGGATTCCCCATTGATTCGACCGTACATTCCAAATCAGACCGATCTCCGGCGTCTCCGTCTACAATCGCTGCTTCATGTCCGTTCCGGTCCTGTATATACGTGGCCAGATAAAGAAGATTCAGAGGATAGGTCTTCATCTTGGGCGTGTTGACCCCGAATAATGAATAAAAGGGCGGTCGCACAGCTAAAATATAGAACTCCGACACATAACGAATAAATGAACTCGGATGCAAATTCCGTTGTGCTCCATTTGCACCGGTTATTTGCAGCGTGGCAGCAGCGGAGGAATGGTAAGAGATGAATGAAATAGGAGGTACAATGATGTTTTGTAGCAGATGTGGAAAGGAGATTTCTGAAAACGATATCTATTGTTGAGACTATGGAAGTTTTGTAATTTGAGTCTTTGCGGCCACTTTTCAGGTGGCCGTGTTGGGATTTTCCTTCCTTATTTAATAGCCAGCCGAATACATGAATCCAGCCGGATGGTTTCGCCGTTTAAAACCGGGTTTTCAATAATGTGTTTTACCATAAACGCAAATTCAGATGGTTTGGCCAGACGTTTGGGAAAAGGAATGTTGGCAATAATGGATTTTTTTGCCTCTTCGGGAAGGCCTTCCAGCATGGGCGTTTCAAACAACCCCGGTGCAATGGTCATGACCCTTATGCCATAGCTTGCAAATTCACGGGCAATGGGAAGTGTCATGCTGACGATACCCCCTTTGGACGCACTGTAGGCGGCCTGTCCGATCTGTCCTTCAAAGGCGGCAATGGATGCGGTATTGATAATAACCCCTTTCTCACCATCCGGGTTGGGGTCGTTATGAACCATTTTTTCCGCCGTAAGACGCAACACATTCATTGTCCCCACCAGATTCACCTGGAGAACTTTGTTAAACAGGTCAAGGGGCATGGGACCTTTCTTGGAAAGCACCTTGGCCGGGGTGGCGATGCCGGCACAGTTAATGGTGAAATGAATTTTTCCAAAAGCCTCGATGGTGTTGGCAATGGCCGCTTGGACACTGCTTTCATCGGAGACATCTGTCTTACAGAAAATAATGGAATCACCTGATTCCGATGCTGCTTTGCGGCCCCTTGTTTCATCAAAATCAAAAATGGCAACCTTTGCACCATTGGCTGACAATTCACGAACACATGCTTCTCCAAGACCGGAGGCGCCTCCGGTAACAACTGCTGTACATCCTTTAATATCCATGATTACATTTCCTTTTTTATCCATTCGTTGTAAATTGATTCGTCGTAAATCGGCCAGAAATAAACTTAATTGAAGAGACCTGAATTCTTAAAATTATCAATATTTTTTTCCGTATAACCCAACTTTAGGAGGACGTCTTTATTATCCGTGCCCGGGAGCTGTCCGGCCTGAGTATACTGTATGGGGGTTTCGGAAAACCGGATGGGGGTCCCAAGCTGACGGACTTTTTCCCCCCCGGGAAGTTCCACATCAACCACCAGTCCCCTGTCTTTGAACTCCGGAGAGTTCAAGGCCTCGGCAAGTGTCAACACCGGTTCCACACAGGCATCCACATTTTTAAAGATTGCTTCCCATTCCATTCTGTTTTTTGTTTTGATGATATTTCGGACCCTTTGTTTCACCTGATCAATGTCATCCGGCATCACACCGCCTTCAATCAAATCCGGGCACCCAATGGCTTTGCAGAAAGCCGCAAAAAATTGTGGCTCCAACCCGCCAAAGCTGATGTGTTGATTGTCTTTTGTTTCGTAAAAATCATACAGGCTGCCACCGTTTAAAACCGTTTCTTCCCTTACAGGATACCGTCCATCCACCAGGGCGGCAGCTCCTGTCATGCCGTTGAAGGGGACCACTCCATCCATCATGGAGATATCAATATACTGTCCCTTTCCTGTGTGATTTCGATGCACCACTGCGGCAAGGATGGCGATGATCGTGTTGTTTGATCCGGATGCCATGTCGGCAATCTGCATGCCGGTGAGGACAGGACCGTGGGCCTTTGTCCCGGAATGAGACATCAGACCTGAACGGGCAAGATAGTTAATATCATGCCCTGCCCGTTTTGCATTGGGTCCCTCCTGGCCGTAACCGGTGAGGGAACAATAGATAAGCCCGGGATTTATTTGTTTCAGGTCATTATATCCCAGCCCCAGTCGCTGCATAACACCCGGTCTGAACTGTTCCAGAAGAATGTCATATTCAACAATGAGTTTCTTTATAATCGTTACTGCCGGGGCTTTTTTAAAATTCAGCGTAATGGATCGTTTTCCCCGTCCCAGCCAGGCAACATTTGCCGAAATATCGGTACCGGGAAGAAAAGGCGGCATCAGAGTCGCCATATCCGGTCGTGATCCCGATACGACTCTCAAGGTATCTGCCCCAAGGTCGGTAAGGACCAGGGTAGCATACGGCCCGGGTAAAAGTGTGGAAAAATCCAGAATTTTTAAATGTGATAAAGGGCCTGATTTCATTAGTGTCTTCTTTTCCGTTACGCGATGTTCCGGTTAAAAAACAGGATCATCGCGTTAAATCTGTGCGCTTAATTTTTTCCTGCCAGGTGTCTGCTGAGGATAAGCCTCTGTACCTCGGAGGTGCCCTCCACAATTTGAAGGAGCTTGACGCTTTTATAAATACGCGACACAGGGGATTCCTCCATATAACCATAACCGCCATGGATTTGAACCGCCTCACTTGCCACTTTTTCTGCCATTTCACTGGCATAGAGTTTGGCACAAGTGGCTTCAAAGGTGTGTTTTTCCCCATGGTCCTTGAGCCAGGCGGCTTTAAGATACTCATTTCTGGCAAGCTCAATGGCAAGGGCCATATCCGCCAGTTTAAACTGGATGCTCTGGAATTCAAAAATCGGCTTGCCAAATTGTTTTCTGGCCATGGCATAACGCAGGGATTCGTCAAGGCATGCCTGTGCAGCCCCCACAGCCACGGCAGCAATACTTATTCTTCCGGTCTCCAATACTGCAAGATGCTGTGAAAAACCGCGTTTGGCATCACCCAGGAGATTGTCTCCTGGAATGGTGCAGTCTTTGAGAATAACCTCATGGGTGGCCGAGGCCCGCCATGCCATTTTTTCATATTTCGTTCCCAGTTTAAAACCCGGTGTGTCTTTGGGGACAATAAATGTGGCAATGTCACCCCCTTCAATCTTGGCAGCCACCAGGAGAACCGAAGCGTTTTCCAGACCGATGTTGGTAATAAACTGCTTGGTTCCGTTCAGCACCCAGTCATCCCCTTTGCGTACGGCCTCGGTGATCAATGAACCGGCATCGGAGCCTGAATCGGGCTCGGTCAAACCAAAGGCACCGATTTCGCGCCCTTGGGCAATGGGTACCAGCCATTTTTGTTTCTGCTCTTCAGTACCGAATTCAAGCAGTTCCTGCCCTACAACGCTTGTGGTGACATCAAGTAACGCGCCCAGCGTAATATCCGCCCTGGAGATCTCTTCAATGCACAGATGCATACTGACCCAGTCACTGCCCATACCGCCGTATGCTTCCGGAAACGGAATCCCCATTAATCCCAGTTCTGCCATTTTATCCATGATATCATAGGGATATTTGCCGGTTCTTTCCAACTCCTCCGCCCGGGGTGCAATCTCTTTTTTGGCAAAATGCCGCACCTCTTTTTGAATCATTTTCTGTTCTTTGGTAAGACTAAAATACATTGATTTTTCTCCACTTGAAATAGCCGAACTTAGAGCCTGTTTAAAAACTTTATGGGCTCTCAGGATGTCCGCACTTCTTTATTTTCCTTAAATATACCCGGTTGTGATCAACCCCGGATTGTTTCATCCTGAAAATAAAATACCGGTCGGGCCGCCTCTCCATTGGAAAATTTGTCACCGGGAAACAGACGATTTCCCATTTTGACACGTTTCCCAATAATATCCATACCAGCCTCGTCCGGATTTACGGCGAACAGTTCACCCATAATCCAGGGCCCTTCTTCCAGCTCCACCAGCACAATCACATAGGGGAGTTCATTTTCCCTGTTTTCAGCCGCAACATAAATGGTCGTATAGGTTTGAATGGTTCCGGTTCCGGCAAGCTCGGTGATTTCAAGATCAAGGGAAGCACATTCCTGGCAGGTCATCTGAGGCGGACAGGTTATTTTTTCGCACTGTTTACACTTCAGTCCCAGGAGGATATTTTTTTTTAAGGCGCTGTTGTATCGTTCAAACGGTAAGGGATATTCCATTAGTCTCTTTCCTTTTTTAAAATAAGATTGCAGATGATGCCGTCTCCGCCCAGTGTATCCACCAGGCCCACCCTTGCCCCTTCCACCTGCCTTCCCTGGCTCACAAGATCCCCCCGGAGCTGTTTTACGATTTCCACTGTCTGGGATGCCCCGGTGGCGCCTATGGGATGTCCCTTGGACTTCAAGCCCCCTGAAATGTTGATGGGGATTTTACCCCCGATTCGGGTTTCCTCTTTTTCCCACAGCTCACCGCCTTTCCCAAATTCGGCAAAACCCAGACTCTCTGCGGCGATGATGCTGGCAATGCTGAAGCAGTCATGGAGTTCGCACACATCAATGTCTTGGGGTCCGATGCCTGCCATGTCATATGCCTGTTTTACGGAAATATCCCTGGCCTTTAGCCGGGGAATATCTTTATACTGGGTGCTTAGCATGCCTGAAGAAGCCTGCCCCACACCGGCAATATAAATGGGGGTGTCGCAAAGTTCTTTGGCCTTTTCTTCCGATGCAATCACAAGGGCTGCGGCCCCATCGGAAAATGGGCAGCAATCCAGCAAGGTCAGTGGCGATGCCACCATAAAGCTTTTTTCCACCTTATCCACGCTAATCTCTTTTTTGAATTGAGCGTGTGGATTATTGATTCCATAAAGGTGAGACTGCACTGAAACCAGAGACATCTGATTGCGAAGCCTTTTAAAGGGGACATTATATTTTTTTGCATATAAATTGGCCAGAAGTCCAAAGAAACCGGGAAAGGTGAGGCCCGCAGGAAATTCATACCGGGCATCGGTTCCCATGGCAAAGGTCCGGGTGGCCAGGGCCGTTCCCATGGCCGTGGCCTTTTCCGTTCCCCCCACAAGGACAATATCGTAAAAACCCGATGCCACCCACATATACGCGTCACGAATGGCCACTGTGGCTGAGGAACATGCCGCTTCAAACCGCGTGGCCGGAATGTGACGACATCCCAGGGCGTCCGCAATATAGGACTGAATCATGATCTGCCCTTCGGCAAAATCACTTAGTCCGTTACCGCAATATAAGGCCTGAATATCCTTTGATTGCACATTTGCTTCGGCCATGGCTTCCGTGGCTGCTTCACAAAAAAGTTCCAGCCCTGTTTTTGGGGAATTGAACCCGAAATCAGTGTGTCCTGTGCCTATAATGGCTACTTTTCTCATGCTTTTTTTCTCCATATTAAAACCATACAACCTCTACAGATTATTTCCGGGTATAAAAATCCCCATATTGTTGTCTGATATCTTTTTTTGAAAATTTTCCCACACTGGTCTTTGGAATCTCATCAACAAAAAGGATTCTGTCCGGAAGTTGCCATTTGGCGAATTTCGGCATTATAAAATTCAATATATCGTCTTCTGTAACCTCCCCTGCCGTTTTGTTAAGGACCACCAGGGCCAGGGGACGTTCTTCCCACTTTGGATGCGGAATGCCCGCCACAGAGGCTTCAATAACATTGGGATGGGCCATGATGGCATTCTCCAGATCAATGGAGGAGATCCACTCACCGCCGCTTTTAATAACATCTTTGAATCGGTCTGTCACTTTGAGGTATCCGTATTTGTCCACGGTTAACGCATCTCCGCTTTTCCAGTATCCGTCCTCGGTGAATGCGTCTTTACTGCGTTCATCATTGTAATAACTTGCCGTGATCCACGGTCCTTTGTAATGGCCTTCGCCAACACTTTCACCGTCCCTTGCGACTTCCTCTCCTGCGCCATCCAGTATCTTCCAGCTGACAAAGGGGATGGGGCAGCCCTGTTTCAACCTTAATGCCCATTTCTCTTCTTCGGGGAGATGGGCAAGGGATGGCTTGAGAAAATTCAAACTGACGATGGGCGTGGTCTCTGTTGCGCCATAGGCATGGATAATATCTGCTCCCAGCTCGGCATAATCCTTCATTACAGAGACAGGGGGGGCGGTTGCCCCTGAAAGCATGCGCAGATTGTTAAAATGCGGTTTTTCCTTTAAGGTTTTTATGTAATGGAGCATGGGCATGAAAATGGCTGGCGCCCCACAGGTCATGGTTACCTTTTCGGAAATGAGCAGATCCACCAGAGAGTGTGTCTCTTCTGCCGTATATCGGCCTGAAAACACAAGTTTTGCACCGGTCAAAGCCGCACAAAAGAAAACCCCCCAGCCATGGCAATGAAACATTGGCACAATCTGCATGATCACATCACTTGAATTGATGCTGCACATGGTGGAAAGGCACAGGGTGTGCAGACAGATGGTCCGGTGGGAATAATACACGGCTTTGGGTTTGCCTGTGGTACCGGATGTGTATGCGCCGCTGTATGCCGAACATTCGTTGACCATGGGCCAGTCATAATGGGAGGATTCCGGTTCAATAAGGTGTTCATAATCATGGACCGGAGAAAGAGTGCTCTTGAGTTCATTTTGTTTTTCATCATTTAAGATGACATAGCCTCTGACGGTGTTCAACGATTCCTGAATGGGTTCAATAAGAGCGGTCATGCTTTCACTGACAAATATCACGCTTGCCTCGGCATGGTTGATCACATAGGTTCTGTCCTCATTTGAAATACGGGGATTGATCTGCAAAAGTACAGCGCCTATTCCGGAAACGGCAAGATAGAGTTCAAAAAATCTGTGTGTATTCCACTCCATCACCCCAACCCGGTCTCCCGGCTGGACCCCGAGCCTCTTTAAGGCATTTGCAAGTTTGCCGACTCTTGCATAGGCCTTTTCATAATTATAACGCATCAGCGTTCCATCGAGATTTCTGGAAATCACTTCCACTTCCGGAAAGGTGCTTGCGGCATAGCGAATGAATTCGTTGGTATTTAACTGATAATCATCACCAAATGTAGAGGGAAACCCGTCAATCATTTTAATCATTGTTTAAATCTCCTGCCTGTTTTTTTCAGGCTTGATAATAGAATCCGTCACTCCACCATTTCACAGAATGGTCGGTGTTGGTATCAAGCCCAGCATTGACAACCCGAGTCTGATCGTTGAATCTATATGTTGCAATGCCCGTGCCATATAAAAATAACATTTAAAATCAGGTTGTTAGCTATTTTGTAGAGGAGAATGTGTCCTCTATACTTGAAAATAGTAGACTAAGCAGGACATGTGTAAACCATAAAGGACATGTTTGGCCTTGATGGTCCATGGACTATCCGGAGTGGCCGAAATTGGAACCCAGCCCCACTCTGGACATTTTGGTGTAAAGCCATGATCTGCTGATTCCCAATATTTTTGCCGCTTTGGCTTTGTTTCCATTGGCCTCTTTCAACGCTGCCTGGATGGCAAGTTTGTCATGATCTTCGCGGCTTGTGTGCAAGCGTTGTCTGGCGGGCAGAGGACAGGGGCTATCGATCATGCAAAGGGGGATCTTTTTTTCCTTTTCCTTTAGGTTCGGCGGCAGATCATCGATATCTACGATGTTGCCTTTGACAAAATTGGCAACCCGCTCAATCACATTTTCCAGTTCGCGGACATTTCCCGGCCATGTATGATGGAGCAGGAGATTCATGGCATCGTCTGAAATGTCCTGGATGGCGGATCCAAGGATATGATTATATTTTTCAATGAAGAAATGAACCAGAAGAATGATGTCCTGGGGCCGTTCCCGCAGTGGGGGAATATGGAAATGAATAACGTTGAGCCGGTAATAAAGGTCTCCCCGGAAACGTTTTTCCTGAACCATCTGGTACAGGTCCTGGTTGGTGGCGGCAATCACACGAAAGTTGACATGGATTGTCTTGTTGGAGCCGATGGGCTCAAATGATTTATCCTGGAGTACGCGCAACAGCTTACCCTGAAGATTGGGGCTCATGTCTCCGATTTCATCCAGAAGCAGGGTTCCCCCATCTGCCAGCGCCAGTTTCCCCAGCTTGCCTTGTTTTTGAGCACCTGTGAAAGCACCAGATGCATAACCAAAGAATTCGGACTCAAGCAGGTCGGCGGGAATGGCTGCGCAATTTACCTTGACCAGGCGTTTATCCCTGCCGACCCCGGCTTCGTGTATGGATTGGGCCATTAACTCTTTGCCGGTACCGCTCTCGCCTGTTATGAGGATGCTTGAAGAGCTTTGGGCCGCAATTTCCGCTCTTTCCTTAATTTTTTTAAATGTGTCATGTGATGTGATAATCTGATCAAAGGTAATCTTGTTGTTGGTGTCATTGCGAATTTGATTTTTATAATAGGCAACCTTCTGGTCAAGGCGGATGAACTTCTGGGCCAAATCTCTGACATCCTTGAAATTACTGAATAAAATTTTACCCACCGCCCCCAGAACCTTGCCGTCCCGCACAATGGGCATCCTTGACACCACATAGGGATTTCCGTTTATAAACTGAAATTGATGAAGTTCCGCCACCCCTGTTTTCACCACTTCGCACAGGCGGGAATTCTCAACAATGTCGTCCACCGGTTTGCCCACGATGTTTTCCCGTGATTTGTTGAAAAAATCCGCAGCAGCCTGGTTGGCCATGGTGATCATGCCTTTTCTATCAATGACAATGATGCCGTCATAGGCAATTTCCATGACGGACTGGAGGGTATTGTACAGTTCTGTGACGCTTTCCAGTTCCGAGGCAATGTACTCCAGATCCGTCAGGTCCTGGAAGATGATGATGGCACCATTGAGATTTCCCATGGTGATCATGGGGGTGATGTTGCACAACAGGGTATGATCTCCATAGGTGGATTTTATTCCTATGGAGACAACACCCTTCAATAGCACCTCGTCAAGTTCAAGACCTTGAAAAAAAAGGGGCACCGGTTTTCCATAAGCCTGGGATGTGGTGATGCCGAAAAGTTTTTCAGCGGTTTGATTGATTCTGGTAATCCGGCCCCTGGCATCCATGGCCACAAGACCGTTGTGCATGCTGTTGAGAATGATCTGCATCTGATGATTTAACATGGTTTCATTTTCAAACATGGCCATTATCCAGCTGGCTTTGGTAAAAATCCCCACCACTTTGTTTTGATCATCAAGGACGATGGCGGTTCCTACTCTGCTTTTTTTTACAATTTCAGTGACCTCATTATAGGGCATATCTTGATGCAGAGTGACGACATTTTTTTTGATATGATCATTTTTCACCGGCGTATCCGGTGCTTCACCGGCAGCCACGGCATCGTAAAGATTGGCTTTGGTCATTAATCCAAGCAATTGCCCATCCGCATTGATGACGGGCAATACGTCCAGCTTTGATTTGCGCATGAGCAATGCGGCTCGTTGCAGTGTATCACCCAGATGTAAAGTTTCAAAGGAGTGGCTCATGATGCTTGAAACGGTTAATGTGTGCATGGAAAACTCCTGATTTGAAATGCTTTGGGTTTGGTCATCACACCGGCCATTGGAAGCCGTTTAGGGTGCGACGGACCGGATTTGTGTTAAAGATTCTCCCAAAGCGAAAGTTTAGACAGTCCGATTTGGCATCCTTCATATCTCCCCAAAAATACTTTACACTTTTTTAAGGTCGACCAGCGAAAAATGGACATTCACCTCGTGAAAGTGTAAAGCTGGAATGAAGGATGCCTCCGATTTTACACTTTTATCCAGGCAAAGAGAACAACCGCCATAACAATTACGAGAAAAATCGTGTCCACCTGTCCGGAAAGGGTCTTGTTCTGTTTCCACATGGGCTGCCGTTTACAATACGTCGATGCCAGGAAAAAGAAAAGCGCTCCACCAAGTCCCGCCAGAAATCCAAAGACATGGGCCGAAACATCCGTGTGCTCTCCGCCGCTGAACATTCCCACCAGGGCTGCCCCGGCCCCCAGAGGGTAGAGCGCCGATACTTTTATATCAATGCTGCGGGTGGGCTTTAGCGTAATAACAACCTTTTTTCTCAACTGCCATGCCGCCAGAATGCCCACGGCCCCCATGACAGAGGTTGAAGCGCCGATGGAGAGGTGGACCCGGCGGTACATAAAGGCATTGAGCAGATTACCGGCGGTACCGGAAAACAAAATGAGAAACAGGCCCCGCCCGGGTCCCAGAAGGCTGCAGACGACACTGCCAAGTACCATCAGACCGAGCACGTTTCCGGCAAGATGGAGCACATCGGCATGGAGCATCAATGCCGTGATGCTTCTTCCATATTCCCCCATGAGGATATATAGGGCCGATGCCCCATGGGTGAGTACCACCTGGTGATGATTGCCGTGATAGACAGTGGCGGCGTGAATGACACACAGCAGAAGACAGGCCCCTGCGGCAGCGGTTTTCCCTTGCCGGGTGATGGGGGGCAGGGGATTATCCATGCCGCCAGATACGGAGTCGTCTAAGGCGGTATTGGGGGAAGGAATATGGTTTTCAACATAAAACCGGGACAATGTCTCCCAGGCATGATCGACGTCGGCATCATCAATGATCAGATTCACCCACCCATGTTCTTCCTGCCACAGCACCTCAATCTCCTGGGAGATCAATACAAGGGCCGTTAATTCAGCAGCCTTTCGATCAAGGCCGGACAATGCATCTGTCAGGTTGTCATGCTTTCTCATTCCAAAGTGCCTTGGATATAATGCAGCGTATAGTGTGTCCGGCCATTTTGCATGTTGTGTTGCCTCCCGGGACAAATCCTCCCGTAATTTTTTATACGATGCAAAATTTATCCTGAAACAGGGGTGTTTGTCAAAGCTTGAAATGGCGCATGGCCGATGTTATGATCAAGCCCAAAAGCATCAATAAACCCCAAGACCTGACGGCATCCTTCATATGTCCTCAAAAGTACTTAACACTTTTTTGAGAGAAAGCCCCACAAAACAGGAATGTTGCTCTGGAAAGTGTAAACTGAGAAATGAAGGATTGCCGGCCTGACTCCACCTTAAAATAGTCGGTGTGGTGATTTACGCCCGTTATGGGCATATCCGTACGGAGATTTGATATTTGAAAATCAAGAAAAAACGTTTTGAAGCGCAGAACAAAAATGACGATGCTGCTTCTGATCCGGCCCGGAAGGGTGTGATCGTGGCCCACCATGGTATTGCCGTGGATATTTTATTTGAGTCCGGGGAGAGAGAGATGGTGAAGGTGAAACGGCATGAAGGCCATGTGGTGGGTGACGATGTGGTGGTGCAGGACCATCGTGTATCTCGCTTACCCCGCCGAACAACACTCTGCCGAAAAGACTCCCGGGGCAGTGTCCGCATTGTGGGTGCTAATCTGGATGTACTGGGGGTGGTGGTTGCTCCGTTGCCTTCGCCCACCCCGTGGTATATTGACCAGGCCATTGTTGCCGCAAGGGAGGCATTGCTTACCCCCGTACTGGTGATCAACAAAGCCGATCTTGAAGGTGCAAAGGACTTTATTAACGAGTTGACCACCATCTACACCGGTATCGTGGATATCTTTGTGGTCAGTGCGGTGACAGGGCAGGGCCTTGGTGTTCTGGAATCCTTTCTGGGGCAGGGGGTCCGCAGCTTCTTTGTGGGCATCACAGGGGTGGGCAAAAGTGCCCTGCTCAATGCCATCTGCCCGACATTGGATCTGAGGGTGGGGGAGCTTTTTGAAGCGGGCAACAGGGGGTGCAACACCACCACCGTCTCCACCCTCCATTCATTAAAAGGCGGCGGGGAGCTGGTGGACACCCCGGGGTTTAACGAATTCGGCCTGGTGGATATCTCGGCGCAGGATCTGGCAGGGTATTTCCCCGGATTTGAACAGGCCCTGGAACATACCTGTCGTTTTCGGGATTGCCGCCACCGCACCGAACCCGGATGTGCCGTGACCATATGGGTTGGGGACGGCAGGATTCCGCAGGAACGATATACCACCTATCTGGAGATCCTTGATCAGCTGGAAGCCGGTGATGTCCGGTTCCGGACCCGTCGATAGCGGTGCTATTCGGGAATCAGCCTTTATTGATCTACCGTTTTAAAAAATAAAAAAAATTGATCCGGATCAAGGAAAAGATGTCTCTGATGTTTTATATTCAAGCCATACCTTAAAGACGCTCAACTAAAGTTGCGTCAGAGAAGCATCCGACATGGGAGAGAAACCCCATGGAAACCCCATGAACAACAAGGGTGATTGAAACAGAGACCACAAGGAGGCAACCATGAAATGTCCCGGACAGGATACCCAATATTGGAATGATGAATCAATTTTTGAAGTTTCATGCCCCGAGTGCGGAACCCCCATTGAGTTTTTCAAGGACGATACCGCCAGAAAGTGTAAGGGGTGCGCAAAGCGCATTGTGAACCCGCATCTGGATTTCGGATGTGCCTCCTATTGCCAATATGCCGATCAGTGCATCGGTACACTGCCCGAAGAGTTCCTTAAAGAGCGCGAAGACCTGCTAAAGGACCGGGTGGCTGTGGAGATGAAACGGTATTTTAAATCGGATTTCAGGCGCATTGGCCATGCCATGCGGGTGGCCCGGTATGCCGAGGAGATCGGTCGCAATGAAAATGGCAATCTTGCCGTGATTCTGGCAGCAGCGTATCTTCATGACATCGGTATTAAATCAGCCGAAGAGAAATATAATTCCAATGCCCCAAAGTATCAGGAACTGGAGGGGCCCCCCATTGCCAGGGCCATATTGGAAAAACTGGGAGCCAAAACGGAACTTATGGATGAAGTGTGTGATATTGTGGGACACCACCATCATCCCAGAGAAAAGGAGACCCTCAACTTCAAGGTGCTGTATGATGCCGATCTCATCACCAACCTGGAAGAGGAACATAAAGAAGAAAAAATGGCATCGGAACGGCTGAATAGAATCCTTGAAAAATCGTTTCTCACCGATGCCGGTAGAAATAAAGCCATCCAGGTGCTGGGGTAAGTTTTAAGCTTGATCAAGAAGCCAGTACCCGAATACCTGCCATTATAACCGCCACGGGCGGACCGGAATTTGGGACCCGGGTTCGTCCACAACGAAGCTTGAAAGAATGTTAGGCTCGCCTACTCTTTCATATAACCTACATGGCAGAAAAACCTGCCACAACGAAAAACGAAAGTCTTTTAATTCCAGCATATTGGTGAGACTTTCATATAAAACATACATGGCAGAAAGACCTGCCACAACGAAAAACGAAAGTCCTTTAATTCCAGCATATTGGTGAGACTTTCATATAAAACGGGCATGTCCTGCCGGACACAACAAATATAGAAAATGGTATTATACCGCCAAATGGTATTATACCGCCGCCCCCCCGACGGGCAATGGGCCCGGACCGGAACTGTAGACAGCTCAATTGTCCGGTTCCTATTGCCCATCGGGGGGGCGGCTCTGCTGAGGTTGCCTTGGAGGCTGCCTTTTCATATAAACATACATGAGCCTGTTGATTTAATGCAGATTAGTGGTTCATGGGTACAATATGATGTACTCCAAGGCTATGGAATACCATACATATTGGAATACATTTTTCAAAAATCGACTAAATCAACAGCCTCATACATGGCAGAAAGACCTGCCACAACGAAAAACGAAAGTCCTTTGATTCCAGCATGTTGGTGAGACTTTCTTATAAAAAAAATTTCAGGATGGCACGTTCCTGACAGATATAGAAAGGGAAAATACAATGAAAGTAATGCGAAAAATAATAGAAATTGATGAAGAAAAATGTGACGGCTGCGGCAATTGTGTTCCCTCCTGTGCCGAAGGTGCCATCCAAATCATTGACGGCAAAGCCAAAGTAGTGAAGGACCAGTATTGTGACGGCTTGGGTGCCTGTCTGGGGGAGTGTCCTCAAGGTGCGTTAAAGCTGATTGAACGCGAAGCCGATGAGTTTGATGAGGTCGCTGTGGAAGCCTTCCTTAAAGCACAGGAAAAACAAAAAGCACCGGAAAAAGCACCTGCCACCCTGGCCTGCGGGTGTCCTTCCACTCAGCTGAAAACTTTTCCCGCGGGGGGAGGCGGCTGTAAAGAGGCAAACAAGCCTGCCATCATGGAGGCCGGAGCCTCGGCCCTGTGCCACTGGCCGGTACAGATCCGGTTGATTCCCCCCACGGCCCCTTTTCTCAAAGGCGCAGAGCTGCTGATTACTGCTGATTGCGCTGCAGTGGCCGCTCCCAGGTTTCACGCCGAGTATCTCAAGGGAAAGGTGGTGATGATGGGGTGCCCCAAATTTGATGATGTGGAATCCTATGTGGATAAATTTGCGCAGATTTTCAAGGTGGCCGGCATTAAAAGCATCACCACCCTGATCATGGAAGTGCCTTGCTGTTCCGGGCTTCCCGGGCTTGTGGAAAAAGCCATGGCCCTTGCCGGTGTCGAGATCCCCATGGAAAAGGTGGTGATCAACGCCAGGGGAGAAAAGCTGTAATGATAATATCATGCCAAACATAAAAAGCAGGCGGTGAAAAAAGTGCTTTGGGACGATCTCATACTCCCTCCGCCATGTCGGCCAGCCCCTGGGCATCCAGGATGGAGATGGTTCCCCGATCCACATCAATGAGATTCTCCCCGGACATTTTATTGAAAATTCGGGACAGTGTCTCCGGGGTGGTACCCAAAAGACCTGCAAGCTGATTTTTGGACACCGGCAGGGTGACCACGTCGGTGGTGTTCTGCTCTTGCATCAACACCCCCAGATAGGAAGCCAGCCGTGCCGGCACCTCTTTCAAGGTCAGGTTTTCCACCATCACCGTGAATTCCCGCAGCCGCATGGACAACACCGCCAGCATGTTCAATGCCAGGGAAGGGTTGTCCGTGATGCGGGCAATAAAGTCCTTTCTGGGAAAGAAAGCCAGAGTGGATGCCTCCACTGCCAAGGCCGATGCAGGAAAATTTTTTCCGGCAAACACCGGTACTTCCCCAAAGGGTTTTCCCGGTCCATAGATGTGGAGAATCTGCTCTTTTCCCCCGAATGAGAGCTTGAATATCTTTACCTTACCCGTTTCAACAATATAAAATCCATTCCCCACGTCCCCTTCATTGAATATCAGCGCCCCTTTTTTGTATTCTTTTCGCTGGGAAATGGCCATGATATCGGTAAATTCAGATTCGTTGAGCCCGCTGAACAGTGGAATGGCATGTATGGTTTTCATGGAGCTGTTCATTTTTTCTCCTTGGATCGTTTCAGGTGGATTTCAAGCACCCAAATACTCCATGACACAGATGCCGACGAAAGACAAGTTTGATCATCAATGCCAATTTTTGATGGTCCCATATGGAAATGGGCGGGTGTGCTCCGGGCGTGTAAAGTCCGGGCACCCCGCCCTGTGGGCTGGATTAGTTGTTTTTTGGTAAATATTGGAAAATTATTTTCCCAGCATCATGGCTGCAATGTCTTCGTCTGCATTCCCAATGGGCTTGATGTCAAACTTTTCCACCAGCACGTTGAGAACCGTGGGGGAGACAAAGGCGGGAAGTGTGGGGCCAAGACGGATGCCTTTGACACCCAGGAAGAGTAGGGCCAGCAGTACGGCCACGGCCTTTTGTTCGTACCACCCGATGTCAAATGAGATGGGCAGCTCATTGATATCCCCAAGGCCGAACACCTCCTTGAGCTTCAGGGCGATGACGGCCAGGGAATAGGAATCGTTGCACTGACCGGCATCCAGAACTCTGGGGATACCGCCGATGTCACCGAGGTTGAGCTTATTATACCGGTATTTGGCACAGCCTGCGGTGAGAATAATGGTGTCTTTGGGCAGCTTTTCCGCCACTTCCGTGAAATAGGCCCGTCCCTTTTGACGACCGTCGCAGCCGGCCATGACAATGAATCGCTTTACCGCACCGGATTTTACGGCATCCACCACCTTGTCGGCCAGGGCAAGCACCTGGTTGTGGGCAAATCCGCCCACGATGGTGCCGGTTTCGATCTCCTGGGGAGGGGCACATCTTTTTGCCGTTTCAATGATCGCTGAAAAATCCTTGGCGTGTCCGTCTTCCCGGTCCGCCACATGGGTTAAGCCGGGATAACCCGCCACGCCGGTGGTGAAGATACGATTTTGGTAGGTGTTTTTCTTTTTGATGGGAATAATGCAGTTGGTGGTCATGAGGATGGCCCCGTTGAAGGTTTCAAAGTCCTCATTTTGTTTCCACCAGGAACTGCCGTAGTTGCCCTTGAGGTGATCATATTTCTTAAAGGCGGGATAGTAGTTGGCCGGCAGCATTTCGCCATGGGTGTACACATCCACCCCCGTCCCCTGGGTCTGTTTCAGCAGCTCTTCCATATCTTTTAAATCATGGCCGCTGATGAGAATACCGGGCTTGTCCCCCACGCCGATGTTGACTTCGGAAATCTCCGGGTTGCCATAGGCCGTGGTGTTGGCCTGGTCCAGGGCTGCCATGGTGGTGACCGAACACTCTCCGGCCTTCATTACCATGCCCACCATCTCATCCACGGAGAGATCCTTTGTGGTGGAGACAAGGCCCTTGAGAATGAAATCATAAATTTCATCCTTTTCAACGCCCAGCACCGCCGCATGGTCGGCATAGGCGGCAATGCCCTTAAGCCCCAAAATAAGCAGCTCCCGCAGGGATCTCACATCTTCGTTTTCCGTGGCCAACACCCCCACGGTTTTGGCTTTTGCCTGGTAGTCGGCCACCGTGTCGCAGAACCAGGTGGCGGATTCATGCAGGGAATTTAGGGCGGTATCATCCAGTTTTACCGAAAGTTCTTTTTTACATGCCTGGGCCTGGGTCACCCATGAAACAAGGCTGGTATCGTCAAAGTTGGCATTGGTAATGGTGGTGAAAAGCGCCTTTGACACAAAACGCCCCACGTCATTACCCACTTTTTGTCCATTGGCGGTGAGCGCTTCGGCGATAACGGCAATACCCTTGAGGTTAAAAATCAAGAGATCCTGAAGGTTGGCGGTCTCCTCTTCCTTGCCGCACATGCCTTTTATGGTACATCCGGTGTTCTTTGCAGTTTCCTGACATTGAAAACAAAACATGGTATCTCTCCTTTGTTTGGGTTATTGTGTCTGGGGTTCACTTTATTCTGGGACTACTATAAACGGGTAACGGGAAAAAAAACTTGATCCGGATCAAGTTTTAATTTTTTTCCCATTGAGAGTCAGTTTGTCCAAAGGGAGGTGAGCATTGGTTTTGTGGATCAATCGTGTTAACGGGCTTGATCATAACGTCGGCCACTTACTCGTCACGATTGACGGGCCAACGGGATCAGGCTTGTGATCAAGCCCATTTTAACTGTTCATGGATCATGATGGTCGGATTTGTAATGAGTTTGAAGTGTAACCCATTTAAGGGGGCGTGGCAAGTTCTTTTGTCACAAAATTGGGATCGACCACAACACCGGCCACCTGGCACACTGGGCAGGCTTACGGTTACATGCTTTTTGTTGATTTTTTTTGTTTAAAATTATAAATATTACCGAAAGAATTTGGATCATAAATAAACAATAAGGTGAAATCAGAGGGGAAATGGAAATTTATCAGGGAATTATTCTTGGCATTCTACAGGGACTCACCGAGTTTCTGCCGGTGAGCAGCTCCGGTCACCTGGCATTGGGTCAGTCGTTTTTCGATATTAAAGAGCCGGCACTGTTTTTTGATGTCAGCCTTCACATGGGAACCTTGCTGGCCGTTGCCGTTGTGTTTTTTAAGGACATCAAGCGAATGCTCCTGGCATTGACTGCGCTGGTTAAACAGATAGTCTCCCCACAAGATGCCCTGAAGATGATAAAAGAGAATGAAGAGATTCGGTTCGTATTTCTTATTATTGTCGGTTCCATTCCCACGGCATTGCTGGGACTTGGGTTTAAACCATATGTTGATACCCTTTTTTCTTCCATCTCTTTTGTGGGGTGTATGTTGCTGATCACCGGCACGTTTTTATGGATGACCCGCACCGCTCCCCAGCAGGGGGACGGCATCATGGATTTTGGTGCCAAACGGGCACTTCTGGTGGGCGTGTGCCAGGGATTCGCTGTCATCCCGGGAATCTCCCGGTCGGGTGCCACCATTTCCGCAGGGCTTTTTTCCGGCATTGACCGGGAAACCGCTGCCCGGTTTTCGTTTCTTCTTTCCATTCCTGCCATTGTGGGAGCGGAAATATTAAGTCTTAAAGATTTCATGGAACAGGGCACGTCCATTAATGTGCCGGCTACACTTTGCGGAACCTTCATCTCCTTTGTGGTGGGGTATGGGGCGCTGGTGCTTCTGCTTCGCATGGTGAAAAAGGGACGATTGCACCTGTTTGCGCCCTATTGCTGGGCAGTGGGCACCATTGCCATTATTCTCGGGGCGCTGTAGGGGGGGGGGGAGCCGGACCCCCTTCTTGCAAAATCGGCCGAAAAAACTTGAACATTGATGCTTTGTTACGGGTGTACCTGGGTCAGAATTCAAGTCCGCCGTGGCGGTTTATATGAAAAGGCAGCCTCCAAGGCAACCTCAGCAGAGCCGCCCCCCCGATGGGCAATAGGAACCGGACAATTGAGCTGTCTACAGTTCCGGTCCGGGCCCATTGCCCGTCGGGGGGGCGGCGGTATAATACCATTTTCTATATTTGTTGTATCCGGCAGGACATGCCCGTTTTATATGAAAGTCTCATCAATATGCTGGAATTAAAGGACTTTCGTTTTTCGTTGTGGCAGGTTTTTCTGCCATGTATGTTATAAGAAAATGTAGATATGCCTAACATTGCTTTCATGATTCGTTGTGGGCGGACCCAGGTCCCCAATGCGGTCCGCCCGTGGCGGTTGTACGAAAAAGGGTAAAAATAATTTGTTTTGGAGTTACTTTAAAGACGTCTATGATATTTATGTTTTATGATATTTATAAGGAGGGCATATGAACCCGGGGATTTTCAGGGAGTATGACATAAGAGGGGTTGCAGGCAAAGACTTTACGGATGAAGATATCGTTCAAATCGGAAAGGCCTATGGAACGCTTCTGAACCGCCATGGTAATAAAAAAATCACCGTGGGCAGAGATTGCCGGGTGACCAGTGATGATTATTCCCGTTACCTTATCCAGGGCATTCTCTCCACCGGATGTGATGTCATTGATATTGGTGTCTGCCCCACACCGGTGCTCTATTTTTCCATTCATCACTGCCACACCCAGGGTGGGGCCATGGTCACGGCCAGCCACAACCCTCCGGAGTACAACGGGTTTAAATTGATGAACGGGTTTGATTCCATCCACAGCCAGGGGCTCCAGGATGTCCGCAGAATTATTGACGGCAAAGATTTTGTGGAAGGCGAGGGAACCCTTGAGCAGGTGGATGTACTGACACCCTACAAAGCCTATCTTGAAAACAATGTTTCCATTAATAAGAAGGTACGCATTGCCATTGATGCCGGGAACGGCACCGGCGGGGTGACCGCCCTTCCCGTACTCAAGGCCCTGGGGTGTGAGGTGCATGAACTCTATTGTGACATGGACGGCACCTTCCCTAACCATGAAGCCGACCCCACGGTGAAGAAAAACATGCTGGAACTCATTGACCTGGTTAAGGAGAAAAAGCTGGACCTGGGTGTGGGATATGATGGCGACGGAGACCGCATCGGTGTGGTGGATGAGACGGGTGAGATCATTTACGGAGATCAGCTCATGGTGATTTTTGCCCGGGAAATTCTTTCCCGAAAACCCGGGGCCACCTTTATTTCCGAGGTGAAGTGCTCCATGACCATGTACAATGACATTGAAAAACATGGGGGGAGGGCCATCATGTGGCGCACGGGTCACTCCCTGATCAAGAAGAAGATGAAGGAAGAGAATGCGGCCCTGGCAGGGGAGATGAGCGGCCACATTTTTTTCAGTGATCGGTTCTTGGGGTTTGATGATGCCCTTTATGCCACATTGCGGCTTTTGGAGATCATGGTCAATTCCGGTAAAACGGTTTCCCAGCTTATTGAGGATCTGCCCAAAACCTTTACCACCCCTGAAATCCGGGTGGAGTGTGCCGATGATATCAAGTTTGATGTGGTGAAGAAAATCACCGATCTGTTTAAAAAAGATCATGAGGTCATTGATATTGACGGTATGCGTGCGCTATTTGAGGGCGGGTGGGGGCTTGTGCGGGCCTCCAATACTCAGCCGGCCCTGGTGCTTCGCTTTGAAGCGGATACTCCGGAACGGCTGGATGAGATTCGAAGCAAAGTGGAAACCGAATTGAAAAAAATCATCGCAGGGTAGCACTCGGAGACTATGGAGTTATCACAGCAGCAGCAAAACGCAGTCAATCATTCCGGTTCGCCGGCTCTGGTGGTGGCCGGTGCCGGGTCCGGCAAGACCCGAACCCTCACGGCAAAGATTCTTCACCTCATTGAGACGGGGGAAGACCCCTCCAGAATTCTTGCCATCACCTTTACCAACAAAGCCGCCGAAGAGATGAAAAATCGGCTGTACAAGCTGACGGGAATGGGATATTCAAAATTCCCCTGGGTCCGGACCTACCATTCAGCCTGTCTGATGATTTTCAAAAAACATTGTCATTTGCTGGGCTATGGAGATCCCATACAGATCTGCTCGGTGTATCAGCAAAAGAAACTGGTCACCGAGGCCCTGGTGGAAAGTAATTTTGACAAAAAACATGCGTCCAGTTTTATTTCCGCCATTTCCAGGGCAAAAAACAGCGGTAATCCGGAACGCCATTTTGACCTGAAACCCCGCGTGGCCGGTATCCGGGTGGTGGATATCTTTGAAAAATATGAAAAAAAGCTGTTTGAGGCCAACAGCGTTGATTTTGATAATATCCTGGTGAAGACCCGGGATATTCTAAGGGATTACCCCAATGTCCGGGACTATTATCGTCAGCTGTTTACCCATATCCTGGTGGATGAGTATCAGGATACCAATAATCTTCAGGATGAATTGACACGGCTCTTTCTGGGGAGCCATGGCAATCTTTTCTGTGTGGGGGATGACTGGCAGGCGGTGTATGGATTCAGGGGCAGCAATGTGAACCATTTCCTGGAGTTTCCCAAGCGATATGATAATGCGGTGATTTTCAGGTTGGAGGAGAATTACCGTTCCGCCAATGAGATTGTCCAGGTGGCCAACGGACTCATTGACTTCAATGCCAACAAGATGGAAAAAAAATGTTTTTCCAGGAAAAAAGGGGGGGCCGTGGAGATTCATGATTTCTTCACCGATGCCGAAGAGGCCCAGTGGGTCATGGCCCGCGTCAAGGCCCTCAACGCCCATGGAGAAGGCATCCCCCTTGATAAGATGGCCGTGGTGTACCGGACAAAGTTTTGCTCCCTGGCCTTTGAAAAAACGTTCAGGATGTTCAGGGTTCCCTATCGCCTCATGGGTTCCCAGGGATTTTTTGAGCGCATGGAGATCCTTGACATCAACTCTTACCTCAGTGCAGCTCTGTTTCCCAATGATGATGTCTCCTTTGATCGGATCATCAATACCCCTAAAAGGGGTATTGGGCCTGCCATGGTCAAAAAAATCGGTGGCCTCAAAGAGCAGGGGGTGGGGTTGCAGGCCTGTGCCCGCATCATGGTCAGTGAGCGGGTGTTGACCCCCAAGATTCATGCCCAACTTTCCGAACTGCTGGACCTCCTGGACGACATCCGGGAGCTTATGCCGGATGCCGCCATTGACCGGGTGATTGAAAAAACCGGTTATTATGACTATTTGAAGAAGAAAGTCAAAACCGAGGCGGAGTTTATCTCCAAAAAAGAGAACCTGGAGCAGCTGCGTTACACGGCCCGGGAAAAATCGGATCTGCTGGAATATCTTGAGGAGGCGGCTCTGATCCGGGAGGATACCGATGATGAAGATGAGTCGGAAAAAGGTGTGGCACTTTTGACCATCCATTCGGCCAAGGGACTTGAATTTGATACGGTGTTTGTGGTGGGGTGTGAGGAGAAGCTTTTTCCCCATTGGCGGTCCGTTGATGCCGGCACTGCGGCTGTGCAGGAGGAGCGACGGCTCATGTATGTGGCCATGACCCGGGCGGAACGGTTTCTCTATCTGACCCATGCCAGTTATCGCAAGGGGCAGTATGCCAATAAAAGCCGGTTTATTGATCAGATTGAGGAGTGTCTCCCTTGACCTGCCGGATTTTTCATCTCTCTTAAAGGCGTGCAAATTTTTATTGCACCCCTTTGGGAAGCGGCTGAAGCGGGTATTTAAGCATGATACAGGATTATGCCTTTTTTTTGTTGCGTTGCCTTTTTTTTATTGCGCCCGGTAAGGCAAAAGGATTGATCGCCTGAGTGTTCTGACGGGCTGACCCGGCCGGCAGCCGGGGTCAGCATAACGATCCTGTGGGAACCCCCGGCTGCAATAAAACAGAAACGATGTCTATTTCAATCCATTGGTGCCTTGACCGGGGCCTGCTCCTGTTATTGGCATTATCGCTTCCCCATTTATGCAAATCAAATCTTCCCAAAATAGAAGCACCCATGTAAGCCTTCCCTCACCCTAAAAAACTTGAATTAAGCATGAATCCAGGAATATAGTGGCAGATTCAATTTATTGGGGTATGAAAATTGCTTACAGATATCTAAATGGTTAAATAGGCGGGGTCACCAGCTATCAGCAGCACCATCGCTTTGAAATCAATAATGGACTGAATCTGACAAAACAGTGTTGAACAGCGTTTTTTCAAGGTGTCAATTCGATGTTCAAGTTTTTTTGACATCTATATTGTCAACATAAAAAAATTTGATCATCGAGGTCAAGGCAGCTGAAGCGCGTGGTTCACAGGGAGGTTTATAAAAACGCATGGAGAGAGTTCACAGTATCTGCGGTATGTGTACGGTTCGTTGTCCCATCGAGGTGCTCACCGAAAATGGCCAGGTGATTAACATTGAGGGCAGTCGTCCCGGTGGCCTGGACGGATCGGTGTGTCCCAGGGGGGCTGCCGGCATCGGGCTTTTAAATGATCCGGAAAAACCCCAGAAGCCCCTCATCCGGGTGGGAGAGCGGGGGGAGGGGAAGTGGCGTGAAGTATCCTGGGAAGAGGCCTTCACCCATGTGGCGGATAAACTCAAAGGCATCATGGATGCGCACGGCAGCAGAAGTGTACTGTTGTCCGATCGAGGGGGACCGTTCCCTGATCTTCATAAGGCGTTCATGCGGGGGCTTGGATCCCCCAATTACTGCAACCATGATGCCTCCTGTGCCCGCAATGTCCACCATGCGGCCCAGTCGGTCATGGGGCTGGGGCGAAAAGGGGTCAGCTATGACCTTAAAAATGCAAAGCATGTGGTGCTCCAGAGCCGGAATATTTTTGAAGCCGTGAATGTGGGGGAAGTCAGGCAGTTGATATCGGCCATGGAAAACGGGTGCAGGCTGTCCGTCATTGATATTCGTTCCACGGTGACGGCTTCCAAAGCCCAGAATTTTTTTCTGGTACGCCCGGGCACGGACTATGCCTTTAACCTTGCCGTCATTCATACCCTGATTGCCGACAAGCTTTATGATGCCGCCTATGTGGCACGTCATTTTAAAGATTTCAAGGCCCTGGAGGCCTTTGTGGAACCCTATACCCCCCAATGGGCGGCCGGGGTGTGTGACATTGATCCCGACAAGCTGGTGGCCTTTTGCCGGGAACTTGCCAAAGCCGCACCCCGTGTGATCTGGCATCCCGGCTGGAACACGGCCCGGTTTAAAAAGTCTTTTTATGTGAGCCGTACGGCCTACCTCATCAACGGACTTCTGGGCTCATTGGGAGCCAAGGGCGGGCTTGCCATCACCAACAAGGCAAAGGATTGCAACCAAAAGGGACTCAATGCCCTGGCAGATCTCTATCCCAAACCCGATGAAAAACGGGCCGATGGCGCAGGATGGAAATACCCTCAGTTTGATGCCGGTCCGGGCCTGCTCCATCTGGCCTTTAAAGCCATTGAAACGGCAGATCCCTATCCGGTGAAGGCCTACATCGCCTTTCGCCACGATCCCCTGATGGCCCTGCCTGACCCCGAAGCCCAGAAAAAGATCTTTGAGAATCTGGATTTGCTGGTATCCATCACCTTTTCCTGGAGTGATACGGCGTGGCATTCCGATGTGGTGCTGCCCCTGTCCACCTATCTTGAGCGGGAAAGTATCATTGCCCATAAAGGCGGATTGAAACCCAAATTCTTCATGCGCAAAAGGGCCCTGGAACCGCGCTATGACTCCCTTGCCGACTGGGAAATCTTCACCGGTCTTGCCAGAAAACTGGGGATGGATAAGCTGGGTGCTTTTAACACCATTGAAGATATCTGGAACTACCAGCTTGAGGGCACCGGCCTGACCATTGAGGATTTTGCCAAAAACGCTCAGGTTTCCCTTACCGATGCGCCCATCTACCATGACATGGACACCTTTTCCTGGAAAACCCCTTCGGAAAGACTTGAGGTCATCAGTGAAAAGCTCACCCGGGCCGGGCTGGAGTCCCTGCCGCCCTATGAAGATCCGGCACCGGACGAGAATGCGGAAAAACGGTTCCGGGTGATCTTTGGCCGGTGTGCCCTGCACACCCAGGGACACACCGTAAATAATCCCCTTCTCCATGAGATGATGTCCACCAACACCGTCTGGATTCACAAGGAGGTTGCCCAGGAGATGGGCATTCGGCACGGAGACCCGGTGGAGGTCAGTGGTCCCGGCTATTCTGCCGTGACCGGCACCAATGTCACGGATCTCATCCACAGGGATTGTATTTTCATGATCCACGGGTTCGGGCATAAGCTGCCGGTGGAGTCCCGGGCCTTTGGCAAGGGGGTGGCCGACCATGAGCTGATGAAAGGGGGCCTTGAAAAATGGGACCAGGCCGGTGGCGCCGTTGCCATGCAGGAACATTTTGTCACCATAAAAAAGGTGGCCTGACAGGATGCCTTAGGGACATGGCCCTCATTTTTTGTCTGTGAGGGTAATGCCTTTGGGTGAAATTTCTATTACCCGTTCCCGATAAAGCCGGGCAATGGCGCGTTTAAACTCTTTTTTGCTCATGGCAAAGGTGTTTCGAATAATTTCCGGGTTGGTTTTGTCATGGCAGGGAAGAAAGCCACCGGCTTTTTCCAAAATATCAAGGACCGTTTCACTGGAGCCGGCCACAGAGGCGTAACCCGGTCGTTTGATCACCAGGTCTATTCGGCCGTCCTCCCGGATTTTATGGATAAAGCCCCTGGTTCTATCTCCGATGGAAAGGAGTTGAGGGGTGTCGGCTTTATAGAGCATACCGCTGTGGCTGTTGTTGATGACAGCCATGTATCCCAGATCCGTGAGCCGGTAAATGAGCAGATCCGCTTCATCTCCCACGGAGATCCCCGCCATATATTTACTGAAGTGCTGAGCCAGCCGGGCCGTGGCATAGACCCGCTGGCTCTCTTTGTCAAGGCATACCTTTACCACATGCCGCTCCCCCTTTCTCAGTCGGGGGGACATCTCATCGGCCGGTACCATCAGGTGCTTTTCAAGGCCCCAGTCGAGAAATGCCCCAAAGCTGGTGGTGTCCACCACGGTCATACAGGCAAAATCCCCCACCACTGCCCGGGGAGTGAGGGTGGTGGCAACGGGTCGATCTTCCGAATCGGTGTAGACAAATACCCTCAGGGTATCCCCGGGCTTCAGGCCTTTGGGGGCGTATTTGCCGGGCAGCAGCACCTCATCCTCCTTGGGGTTGAGATAGAACCCGAATGAAACCTCCCGCTCCACGACAAGATCGTTGTAACTGCCGATGATTAACATAATAAACGTATTTTTCCTTTCTGTTTTAAGTATGGATACTTGATGTTCAAGTTTTCTCTGGCCGGTTTTGCGAGAAGGGTGTCAGGCTTGTGTTATCAGCATATGTTGTGTTTCCCATGTGTTACAGGTATTTCGTTTTTGTGGTGCAGTGGCGAGGAGTGGGTTTCCGACTCCATTGATTTTTTTTCTATATCTGCTTTCATGCCACGGTTATAATCATTTTCCGGTTTGGTGGCAACCTTTCAATTTTTTTGTCCGGCCCTGCTGCACCAGAGGGGATGATGAACTCTGAACTATCTGCGCTTCCGTCATATGGAAGTTATGTGTCGTCAAGGAGCATGCTTTCATTATTCGTTATGTTGGTGGGCCGGCACTGGGATCGTAGTGTTTCAATATACAACATGTTGTATATTGCCTCAGTCATAAACTACCATATCTTGTTAAATTTTCGACATTTGGAACGGTATAAGCCCAGTGCCGGACGGGAGCTTTGCATGGGAATGAAATCTGTTGAGCCTTCTCGGCAGGTGTCGGTCTGGTATGATTTCGTTAAAAAGCGGTTGCCATTTTGAATATATACCACTAATATCAGATCCATAACTGTTACGGCGTCCGAACGAGTGATTTGTTAAGACGTTACATATATGATGAAAATGACCCGATCATTTTGGGAAAATTGAGTGGGATTTCGGACAGTGGATATCTAAATCCGTTGTAATTTAAGGAGATATAATTGAAACTTATGTTGTTGCAATGGCTGCGATACATAACATATGCTTCAATATCAAGACAAAGGAAGCCACTATCCAAGGTGTTAATTGGAAATATTGTCAGTTGGTACATTGCTTTGGATGGCTATAACTACAATCACAAAATGGAGGCGGCATTCCTCCCTTGAGCCATAGGCTCAGGGGTTTCCTTGCCGATTTTTTATGAATTCTATTGTGAAAGATTTAATGGTGCCGATTTCCGATTATGCCACCATTTCAGAGGGATCTACATTTTTAGATGCCCTTCTTGCCTTGGAAACGCCCAAAGTGGATCTGGGAAATCCCATTGATCCTCATTGGATTGTACTGGTGCTTGACAGTGATCAAAAAGTGGTTGGCAAGCTCAGTCAGATCAATGTGCTTCGTGCTCTGGAGCCCAAGACGGATGATCTGAAAAACATTGATAAACTGGAGCAATTCGGCTTCAGTCCAACTTTTATCACGCAATTGCGGGAAGGACTCCGCCTTGATGATGCCTTTGTTGAAAATGTTTACTCCTTTTCTGAAATTCTACAGATGAAAGTAGAAGATTTTATGAAGGCGCTTGCGGATAATGATTTCATTGATGAGAAAACATCCATTGCAACAGCGGCTCATCAGATGTCCGTTCGGAAAAGACTCTCCATGCTGGTCACCCATGAGAAGGAGGTCGTTGGCATATTAAGGCTTTCCGATGTGTTTACTGCGGTGCTCAATGCCTTAAAATCGGCCACGGAATGATAACAAGCTTGAGGATAAATTATGAAAGAGATACAGAAGTTATATGACCGGATTGTCCAGCGTGCCAATATTAATCTAAGAGAGCTGGAATTTGATGTAAATCCCTATGTTCAAAATCTTATCCCCTTTGAACAGATGGTTAAATTTTATGCCTTTTTCGGAATTTCCCCCCATCATCGACTCAATTTCCAATTTAAACATTCCAATCTTGCCGGCAGTTATTTCCTGGGGCAGTGTCGCATCACCAACTCCCTGTTATACAAGAGCGATATCCGGGGGGATGAACTCAAGAGAAAAGGGGATCTTTTCCAGTATCAGGGGTTTGAAATTCCCGTAAATCGAGATGAAGAGATTGATATCAAAGACAGCCTGCTCATCAAAACCTTGGTGCATAATTTCTCCCATGATCCGGAAACCCTGGAAGAATTTTTTATCAAAGATACCATTTCCATGAATTATGCCAATATCCATGGGGCGCCCTCCGACGGCTGCTTTCTTGGGGCCTTTGCCACCGTGGATCTGACCACCATGCGTGACTGCGTCATTGGTAATTTCGCCTATGTCCAGGCCGGGGAGATCAGCCATCTTGATATCGCCCCGGGAACGGTGTGGGTCCGGGTCCCAGGTGAATTTAATTTTATGTACACCCATCCCCAGGATCAGCTGAAACACTATATCTATTTCACGGCAGGGGTTGCTCCCCAGGGACAGCTCATTGATTTTGTGGAGGACCGCAAAGAGGCCTTTCAGCGGGTGTTTGATGTGGTGAATATTGAGCATGCCATTCCGGTTCCCAGTTCTGCATCTCTGGACAGATATGCAGTGAATAAACCCCCCGTCCACATCGGAGAGAATGTTCTGGTTTCCCAGCGGGCCTATCTGCAAAATGCCTGGCTGGGCAAGGGCGCCAATGCCCAGGAAAATTGTTATATCATCAATTCCCGTCTGGAGGGATGCGATGTAACTGCCCATGGTGCCAAGATCATCGAGGCCGATATGGGGACCAATGTGTTCGTGGGATTTAACAGTTTTCTAAAGGGAGGCCCCGACAGTCGATTGACCATTGGCCAGGGCTGCATTATCATGCCCCACACCATCATTGACATTAAGGAACCCCTTGAGATACCCGAAGCACATATTGTGTGGGGGATGATAAAATCCGAAGCGGATCTGAAGAATCACAGCCTCCCCATTGAGGCGTTTTCAAACATTAATGGGGGGTTCTCCATGGGCAGTATGTTCTTTGAGGGCGATGGCGCAAGTTTTATCCAGGTTTTTAAGGAACGGATTCACCACATCCTGGAAGCCAACGGCGCTTTTTTCAACGGCAGTGAAAAAAAAGGACATGCCCAGAAAAATCAATATATCTCTTTTAACACCCTGCAACCTTATCCCGAGGGGCCAAAGAAGGGGTTGTATCCCACTATTGAGATCAAGCCTTAAAAAAAGGTTCATGTTGTGATTTGATTCAGGGTTGCTGTCATTATGCCGATGAGTCAGTCTTTTATTTGACCTTGTCGCTTGCAAAAGCAGTTGCTGTTCGGGGGGATGGGGGATAACCGCGTGCATACACGGGTTCTGGAGGCAGACGGGAGCCCAAGGGCTCCCTCTGTTTTGTTTCTTTTAGCGGATGTTGATCAGAAAGCAGACTCCTCCAGGGGTTTACAGATCTTTAGCGGGCAGGAGACGCAGTCGCCCTTGTCATGAATTGACCTGTGGATGTTATACAGGGCCACGCCGGATTCCGCATAGATATTATGCTCTCCGATTTTCTGGATGAGGTTGGTTCGGGTGATGACGTCAAGCACCCGTTCTTTGATGCCGCAAAACGATATCTCCCTTCCGCTGCCCCGCACCGTGTCAATGAGAATGGACAGGGCATCTTCACCGGATGCGTCAATATCATTGATGCCGCTGGATTCAATGAGCACATGGAGAAGATCCGGTTTTAGGGCGATGTATTCAAGCACCTTGTCTTCCAGATAGGTGGCATTGGTGAAGATCAATGCACCGTCAAATCTCACCACAGCAATGTGATCGCAGGATTTGAGACCGCATTTGATGGCGCTTTTCAGGGTGTTGTCACTGGACCTGGACAACAGTGCCACCTTGGGTCTCAGGTTCTTGTAGATGAAGAGTATGAAGGTCAGACCCACCCCCACCATGATCCCCTCTTCAAGATGGGGCGCAAAGTAGAGGGTACAGACAAAGGAGATGACGGAGATGATGCCGTCGGAGCGTTTGGCTTTCCATGCATGGACAAATCCCTTGGTGTTGATGAGCCCAATAACGGCCATCATGATGACCGAGGCCAGCACGGCCTGGGGCAGATGGTAGAGCAGTGGGGTAAAGAAGAGAAGGGTCAGAGCCACCATGAGACTGGTGACCACCGAAGATACGCCGGTGACGGCATTGGCCTGGAGGTTCACGGCGGAGCGGGAAAAGGATCCGGACACGGCATAACTCTGACCAAATGATCCGATCATATTGGCAAGCCCCTGACCGATGAGTTCCTGATTGGGGTCCAGCTTCTGCCCGGTTTTGGCAGCCATGGATTTTGCAATGGCGATGGCCTCCATGAATCCCAGGAGCGAAATGATCACGGCAAAGGGAAGCAGCTGAAAAAAGGCTGCCAGGTAGGAGCTGTTTTCCGGTGCTTTGGGAATGCCCACCTTCAGCCCCTTGGGCACATTCCCCACAACGGCACCGCCACCGATCATGGTTAATTTTTCAAAATCCAGGGCCTTGTTGCCGATTTTGATGCGCCATTTCCGGCCATCGGTTTCCGAATTGTCCGGAAGGGCAGGGCCAGCATAGAACACCGGTGTTTCCCCACTCTCCTTTGCCACGGAAAAGTGGACCAGCCTCAGCATTTCTCTTTTGTCATGGGCCTTGGTACTGGCGTGATCAATATGTGATTGAACAACGGCCAACTGGTGTTGAAGATCAATTTCCCTGTCGGAAATCATATGATGCCCATTGGCTTTGGATGCATCCTTTTCCGCTTTCAGCTCATTGTTCAGGTTGGCACGCTCTACCCCCAGACGCTCAATTTCTGCAATTTCGTGGTTGAAGTCGGTGAGGATTTTTACGATCTCAGGGTTTTTAATCTGGGTGATGGGGACAAGGGTGTCGTGATTGAAATGGGTGAAATAGGAGAGTACCGTGGTAACGGCCACCGCCACCAGTACGTTGGGAATTTTAGGGTTGTACCGTCTCAAAAAAATCATGATGACAATGGCCAGGGCCCCCATGCCAAGGGTGGTGAAATGGGTGTAGTGCATGGCTGACTTGCAGACATTGATAATGGTCTGGTAGTGGTGGCCGGCTTTATCCACATAGACACCGAACAGCTTGGAAAACTGCGAAGAGGCAATGACAATGGCGGCGGCATTGGTAAATCCGTTTACCACCGGGTGGGACAACAGATTCACCACCAGTCCCAGCCGGAAGACCCCCAGAAACAGCTGAAACGCACCCACCGTAAATGCCAGAATAATGGAATAGGCAATGAACTGGGCACTTCCGGCAGTGGCAAGGGGTTCAAGGGATGCCGCAGACATCAGGGAGACCACGGCAACGGGTCCCGTGGCCAGCTGACGGCTGGACCCGAAAAGGGCTGCCACCATGGGTGGTAAGAATGCTGCGTAAAGGCCGTAATATGCAGGTAGTCCTGCCAGCTGGGCATAGGCCATGGACTGGGGTATAAGAACCATGGCCACGGTGATCCCCGCAACCACATCCAGCTTCATTTTGTCTCCGTCATAGTCCTTGAACCAGAGCAGAAACGGAAAAATTTTTGTTAACATGAATCATCATCTCCCTTTGTTAAAAATAAAATTCCGGGTAAAAAAAATACGTTCAGACAGTCTATTCCATGGGGCCTGCCAACCACCTTGTGTTTAATAAATGAACTTATATCTGTCTGATATTACATGGGTATTCAGCGTGGCAGAAAAAAATCGTGCCACCTGAAATTCCATGTGAGCGGTAATCGGACCGATACAGGTAAAAAATTAATATATGAGCGGGCTTTTTTTGTCAATGGCAACCCCAAAAACCGCAGTGTCGGTGATGACATCAGTGATTGCTTTTTTTTACCATGAAAATAGCGTTTTGTTTTCATGGTTCGGGGTGGCCGGAATCCGGCCATGAACGTTTATCGACATATTGGGGAGAGGCCGGGAGAGGTCAGAGGGGGACGGGAGCTGCGGGCAACCGGCTGTACAGTTGGTCCATACACTCATTAAATGGACGGTATTGTGGTCAAGCCGGTTGAATTCAGGGTGGGATATGTAAACTAAGGGCAGCGGTTTTTCCGTGAAGACGGTCTCTTTATTGGGAAAAAACCGCTGTGATGCCGGTTAGCCGGCGTATTGAACCCGGAGTACTTTTTTATCCAGTTTTCCCACCCCGGTTTTGGCAATTTCATCCACAAAGATCACTTTGTCGGGGATGCCATACTTGGGAATCACCCCTGTTTCATGGGCCTCCATGAATGCTTTTATCATTTCCTGTTCAAGGCCGTCCCGGGGGGTATCCGCTTTGAGGATCACCAGCACAATGGGACGTTCTCCCCATTTTTCGTCGGGAACCCCAATGGCGGCGGCTTCACTGACGGCGGGGTGCTGGCTGATGATATCTTCCAGGGTCAGGGAGGAGACCCACTCCCCACCGGTTTTGATCACATCCTTGAGCCGGTCGGTGATCTTGAGATATCCTTCGGTGTCAATGTTCCCCACATCACCGGTGTGCAGCCACCCATCTTCCCACAGCTCTTCACTTTTACTCTCGTTGTGGAGGTATCCCTGGGTGAGCCATGGCGTTCTTGTCACCACTTCACCGGTTTGAATCCCGTCGTGGGGCACAGGAGTGCCCATGGGATCAATGATTTCAATATCCACCAGGGGAATGGGAAGGCCGGTTTTGCACCGGATGTCAATGAGGGCCTCCTCATCCCAGTCCACCATGTGGGGTTTGATGTGTGCCACGGTGAGAAGCGGGCAGGTCTCCGACATGCCATAGGCGGAATAGAGGTTGATCTTATGTTTCAGTGCTGCTGTGCACAGCCCCCGGGGCAGGGCGGAACCGCCGATGACCACCTTCCATTGGGACAGATCCACCTTGTCTGCCACCGGCGAGTTGACCAGCATGTGAATGATGGTGGGAACACAATGGGAAAAGGTGACCCTTTCCCCCACCACCAGCTTTAAAATCATTTCCGGCTCATATCGTCCCGGGTAGATCTGTTTGTTGCCGAGCATGGTAAAAAGATATGGTATGCCCCAGGCATGGACATGGAACATGGGGGTGAGCGGCATGTACACATCCTTTGATGTCATCACCGCCTGGGAGTCAATGGCACATAATCCCGTCATCAGTCCAAAGGTGTGCAGCACCAGCTGTCTGTGGCTGAAGTAAACCCCCTTGGGGTTGCCGGTGGTGCCGGAGGTGTAAAACGTCGTGGCCCTGGCATTTTCGTCAAAATCCGGAAAATCATACTCCTTTTCGGCACTGTTGACCATGTTTTCATAGGTGTCGTCAAAGGAGATGGCGGTTTCCGGGGTTTTATCGGTCTCCTGGATGAGAATGATTTTCTTGACGGTTTCAATTTTATCTTTAACGGGTTCCAGCAGGGGTAAGAGTTCGGAGTTGACCAGAATGACATCATCCTCTGCGTGGTTGATGGTGTAAAGAATCTGCTCCGGTGAGAGCCGGATGTGAACGGTGTGAAGAATGGCCCCCATCATGGGAACGGCAAAATAGCACTCCAGATAACGATGGCTGTCAAAGTCCATGACGGCAACGGTATCACCCTGCCTTACCCCCAATGCCGTAAGGGCATTGGCCAATTGACCCACCCGGCGATGTAAATCCCGGTAGGTATATCTCATCTGATCCCGGTATACGATCTCCTGGTTGGGGGTGCGAATAAGGGAATTTTTAAAGATGTTTTTGATCAGAAGGGGATAGGCATAAGCCGATGGGGTGGTTTCAATAATTTTTACGCCCATGGAATTACTCCTTTTCTAAAGGGTTGGGTGTCATGGATGATTGCTTGAAATCATCCCTATATCAGAGCAGGGTGCATGGGAGGTCTTCCCTGACCCGGATTCGCCGCCGGCAGGGTGAAAAAAGTGGGCCTTGGCGGATGCGTGTGGTTGGAAAATAATGATAGTGCGCAATTCTCATCGGTTACGCATCGGCAGCTATGAATTTTTATACAAATCCGTGGTGAAGCAAAAAAATTCAGGAGGGTTGAAATGCGAGGATGAGTATCCATAATGCCACATGTTAACCGGAGAAAACGATGGTGAGATAGTATGGAGGTATTTTGGTCTTGTCAAGAGAATAATGTTTACTTTTGTTGGTAACTCAACTCTTGGGCTGAATTTTGATTTTGGAAAACCCGGCGGGTTCATGGTACCCTTATTCAAATCCACGGCTGAAAACAATTCGAAGGCTCTCACCGGAAAGGGGGGTAAACTTGTAGTGGCATAGCCCCGAGCTTGGTTTGGGTACTGTGGCACACCCGGAAACCATTAGGTGCTTGTTCAGTACTTTATGGAATATCAATGTATTATAAATATGATTTCGATTAACAGAAAGCAAAATTGGTGCCATCTTTTCAAATTCCGAGAAAACTATTTTTCGAAAACTCAAGAAAATACTTGCCACATCTTGAAACCCATGTTTCTGAAGGGCTTCTCACAAGGGAGGAGCTGTACCACCAGGAAGACATAGGGTGCATAAAAGCCCAAAAAAGCTATGATCCATCAAAGGGGCGCTTTGTTCAATATGCGTTTAAGTTTATTAAAGGGGAGATGATTTTCCTGTTGAGAATGAAAGGGGCTCTTATTCATGTGCCCCATAAAAAATATCAGGAGATGACATATCTTCACAATGAGAGAGAAAAGGACCGCCTGGAAGAATTCAGCACAATGATAGAAACCGCCGCTGCAGATGATTTTTGGGGTGATGCCGTGTTAACTAACGGTGGAGGGAGGTTTAAAGGCTGCCTCTGATGACAACTTGGAAACAGGTGCTTGTTTCAACCCACTCTCCCGATTTTCTTAATGCCACACAGCTTTATGAAGTGTTCTGGCTTGAAAAGAAAAATGGTTATACCACTATCAAATGTGCCACAGATGATGATCAGGTTCGTGCCTACATGAATGATGGAGATCAGATGGGGTATTTGCGGAAACAGGGTTTTTTCGGAGGCATTGATCCCCAATGAGATATCTGGTATGCCTGCTTGAAGAACCATCTGCAAGGGAGATGCTCAAAGGGGTTCTTCCCCGGATTCTGCCGGACGATGTATATGTGCAATACATTGTTTTTGAGGGAAAGCAGTGCGTGTGGAAAGGGGCCGGTTTCATCACCTTTCCGCCATGTCGGCCGGCCCCTGGGCATCCAGCACCAGCAGGTTGGAGATGATACCCCGTTCCACTGCAATGAGATTTGTGCCTGACATTTTGTTGAAAATCCGGGACAGTGTCTCAGGGGAAGGATGCCCTTGTTTTACATATTTTCCCTATCCCGGGCCATGTTCATATAGGTCTCAAAAACAGTTGCAGGGGGAACATATTGATCGGTTTCAGCCTTTCTGTTCAAGGTAATGGCCCCCGTGGGGCATACGGGAACACAGACACCGCAACCGATGCATCTGTCCGGATTCACCACTGCGGTCTCTTTTAGGGTGATGGCATCCATGTGACATTGATCCACACAGGCTTCGCAGCCCATGCATTCATCTTCATTCACCCCGGCAAAATAGTTGGTGTGCACCACCAGGGCCGGTTTTTCCAGGGTTTTGAGGTTCTTCAGTACCTGACAGCAGCATCCGCAGCACATGCAAATATTGGAGGGTTTTTGGGCATTTCCCGGTTGCAGCACAAGGCCTGCCTTTCGTCCGGTTTCAAGGATTTTCAGGGCCTCATCCGTGTCAATGGACCGGCCCAGACCATTCTCTTCGTAATAGTAGGCCCCACTGCCAAAGGAGAAACAGGCCTCCAGGGGGTTGTCGCATCCCTTTCCCACCATCTGGTGCTCTTTTCTGCAGATACATTCCGAAATGACAATTTTTTTCTGGTTGCGGATGAGATTTTCCGCCACTTCATAGGGTAGAATTTCATTGGTGCCGGTGATTTCCTTAGAGATGGGGATGACTCTGAGCTGCTTGGTAGCCAGTTTCAGATATCGTTCCTTCATGATATGGGGCAGGTATTCGTTGACATCGGCAATGAGTTCAGGGGAGAGATCCTTTAGATGATATTCCCAGATGCCGATGACAAACTGCGAAGCCATGTAAAGGGGGGCATCCCCTTTGCTGATTCTGAAAATCAGTCCTTTTCCGGACATGGTATCCAGTTGCTCCGAAAGGGCGGCCTCATCCCATTTCATGCGGGCGGCAATGGCAGCTGCCGTTTCGGGTATCATGGTCATGCCAAGGGTGATGGCAGCTTCTTTTTCGGTGAAAAGGCGTTTCAGAATTCTCAATTCCACGCCGGAATCCGTGGGGGGATATCCTGCCGGAAAGGTGTCCAGATGCCGGGCAAGTTCTGCATATATATCTGTCATGGTGGGGCTCCTTTTGTAGCGGTGCAGTTGATGTTCGGTATGAAGGGTGCCAATTTGACCATTGAATTCACAACATACCAATTGTTTGGGAAAATGGAAAGTGGCAGAAACGACAAATTTAATGCCATAACCGCCATTTGTGTTTGAAGGTCAATGGGGATGTTTCGGCGGGGAGAATGTGTCCCGTTTGACAGGTATTCTATCCGTCATTAGAATAAGGAACATGATCTGAGAAATATTCATTCAGAACACACCATTCATTTTATAACTGCCACGGGCAGACCGCATTGGGGACCTGGGTCCGCCCACAACGAATAATGAAAGTAATGTTAGGTATGCCTACACTTTCACATAAAAACAGTAAGGAGAAAACAGATGATCAGCAAAAAAATGGAAGACGCGTTAAATGAGCAGGTCAATAAGGAGATGTTTTCCGCTTATCTCTATATGTCCATGTCCATCCATGCCGGTGATATGGGGCTTAAAGGTTTTTCCAACTGGTTCATGGTGCAGTATCATGAAGAGATGTTTCATGCCATGAAGCTGTTTGATTATATCCACAGTCGTGGAGGACGGGTGGTATTGAAAGCCATTGAAGCCCCTGCATCCACCTTTGAGTCTGCCATGGACATGTTTGAAAAAACCCTTGCCCACGAAGAGTTTATCACCGCCTCCATCAACGATTTGATGGAGATCGCCATAGAAGAGAAAGATCATGCCACCCGGATTTTTCTTCAGTGGTTCGTGACGGAGCAGGTGGAAGAGGAAGAAAACGATCATGACATCATTGATCAGTTAAAACTCATCGGTTCCAGTCCCCAGGGTCTTATGATGCTGGACAAGGAGCTGGCCCAGCGCACGACAACAGTTCGTGTGGACTTCAGCCTTAATGCACCTGTTCCGGCGGAAGTATAATTCATTTATGGCCCTTTGTCATCCGACCGTTTGGGTGAGGAGGCGTATCCACATTGAAAATTAGGGAGGGAGATGATGCAAAACAGTCTATCTTTACATGCCGACAAGGCAACGATAAAAAGTTTGGATTTTGAAAAATTTGTCCTCACCGTTGAAGTGGTGCCCCCTGGAGGAAATGATCCGGAAACCCTTTTGACGGCACTGGCATCCCTTGGGGGGCTGCCTGTGGATGGTTTCAGTGTGGCCACCAATCCCGTGGCCAAACCCCGCATGAGCGCCATGGCCCTTTGTGCCCTGATCCAGCAACGTACCGGTCGACCTGCCGTTCTTCACTGCACCACCCGGGATCACAACCGCATCAGCCTCCAGGCCTTGATGTGGGGGGCCAAAGCCCTGGGAATTTCGTCGGTTCTGGTTGCCACCGGCGATTTTGTGGCCATGGCGGAACGCAGTATGACGTCTGACGTCAAGGATCTCAATGTGTTTGAACTGGTGACCATGGCCAGGGAGTCCGGGCTTTACACCGGGGCCGTGCTGGATTTTCGTCCGGAGGTGAACGGCCTGGATCGTGAGGTGAAACGCCTTGAAAAAAAAGTCGCCGCAGGTGCCCAGTACGCCGTGACCCAACCCATCTATGACCGGAACACGGCACAGGAGATTGCAACGGCCGTGGGCCATTTGGGTATTCCTGTCATCATGGGGATTCTGCCGTTGCGAACCCCCAGACATGCCGATTTTCTCCATGACCGGGTGGCGGGCATTGCCGTGCCGGAACCCTTGAGAAAACGGATGCACAGCGCATCGGATTCCGTGGCGGAAGGGGTGTTGAATGCCCGGGAGATGGTGGCGGTTGCCCGGGAGTTTTTCCAGGGTGCCTGTGTCATGCCGCCCTTTGATCACTATGAGGTGCTGCCGGATATCCTGGCCGGGGGGTGATTCCCGCCAGGATAAAAAGCGACAGCAGAGAGGCGGTACAGGGCTTGCTCCATTTCAGCATACAATGATGATGTGGTCTTTAATTCAAGAAAACCACTTCATGTTTGTGAAATTTTAGCAAGTCGGAACGGTTTGAGCCCCGTACCGGAGAGGCTAACGGGTGGTGTAGCGTTTGTGCCGGGAAAGGATTTTTTTCCGGACCCGGATGCTTAAAGGTGTTGCCTCCACCAGCTCATCATCGTTGAGAAAGTTCAATGCCTGCTCCAGGGTAAGCGGTTTCACCGGCGAGCAGGTGGTGCTGTCGTCCTTGCCAGAGGCTCTCATGTTGGTGAGCTTCTTCTCCTTACAGGGGTTGACATCCAGATCGTTGCTTTTGCTGTGTTCTCCCACCACCATTCCCTCGTACACCGGGGTACCCGGGGTGATCATGAGTCGTCCCCGGGGTTCCAGGTTGTATAGGGCGTAGGGCACGGCCTTTCCCTTTCGGTCACTGACAAGGGAGCCGGTTCGTCGGGTGGGAAAATCCCCCCGGTAGAGTTCATACCCGTCAAAGATGGAGTTCATGATGCCGGTACCCTTGGTATCGGTGAGGAATTCATCCCGGTATCCGATGAGTGCCCGGGAGGGGATGGAAAACTCCATGTGGGCCCGTCCCCGTTTGTTGGAGAGGTTCACCAGACGTCCCTTGCGGATGGAGAGCTTTTCCGTGACCACGCCGGTGAAGGTCTCTTCACAATCCACATATAGTTTTTCCACCGGCTCCGTTTTTTTGCCGTCTTCATTGGTGCGGAAAATCACCTTGGGGCGACCCACACAGAGTTCAAATCCTTCCCTTCGCATGGTTTCAACCAGGATGGCCATTTGAAATTCCCCCCGTCCCTGGACAGTGAAAGAGCCCTTTTCCGCGGTTTCCTGCACCGAGATGGCCACATTGGCCAGGGCCTCTTTTTCCAGGCGTTCCCGGATGCGGCTGGATTGAACCAATTTACCTTCCAGTCCTGAAAAGGGGGAATCCGATGCGGAGAACATCATGGAGACCGTGGGTTCATCAACGGTGATGCGGGGCAGAGCCTTGGGAAATTCCTTTGTGCAGATGGTGTCCCCGATTTCAAAGGCATCCGTTCCCGACACAACGGCAATGTCGCCTGCTTCCACCACGCCGGCCGGCCTTAGGGATGCCCCGTCATAGATCTGAAGACTGGAGACCTTTAATTTCATCGGCAGGTTGTCCTTACCGATGAGGACCAGCTCATCCCGGGAGTTCACCCGGCCGTTGGCAATTTTTCCAATGGCCAACCGGCCGGTGTAGTCGGAGTGGCCCAGATCGGAAACCAGCATCTGAAAGGGCTCAGCCGGATCAAAGGTGGGGGCCGGGATTTCACTTAAAATGACCTTGAAAAGGGGTTGAAGATCCTGGGAGTCGTCGTTGGGTTCATTTTTGGCAATACCGTCCCGTCCCACGGCGTAGAGCACCGGGAAATCAATCTGGGCATCCGTGGCATCCAGATCAATGAAGAGGTCGTAGATTTCGTCCAGCACCTCCATGGTCCTGGCATCGGACCGGTCGATCTTGTTGATCACCACAATGATGCGAAGGCCCGCCTCCAGGGCTTTTTTTAATACAAACCGGGTCTGGGGCAGGGGGCCTTCCGATGCATCCACCAGAAGGATGGCACCGTTTACCATGGACAGTGCCCGTTCCACCTCGGCACTGAAATCGGCATGGCCCGGGGTGTCCAGAATATTGACCTTTATGCCGTCGATTATGACGGCACAATTTTTGGCGGAGATGGTGATGCCCCTCTCCCGTTCCAGATCCATGGAGTCCATGATCCGGTCATCCATCTCTTTTCCCTGTCTGAAGACCCCGCTTTGTTTGAACATGGCATCCACCAAGGTGGTTTTCCCATGGTCAACATGGGCAATGATGGCAATATTTCGAATATTACTGTTTTCTGATTTCTGACTCATTTTTTAACGTTTAATCCTTATAGTTCAAGTATGGAAAAACGGGTCGTTACGACCCGGATTTTTCAGTTTGTGAGGAGAACCTCGTCATTTTCAAAGTGTTTCTTTCGGATGGAACCGAACATGTCGATGAGCTTTTGGATGGTCAGCGCTTTTTTGGCCTCTCCTGTTACGTCAATGATAATTTCACCCCCATCCATCATGATCAAACGGTTGCCGAATTCAATGGCATGGCCCATGTTGTGGGTGATCATGAGGGAGGTGAGCCGTTTTTCGGTGATGAACCGTCGGGTCAGATCCATGACCATGGCGGCGTTCCGTGGGTCCAGGGCCGCGGTGTGCTCATCCAGCAGTAAAATGTCGGGATTTGACAGCACCGTCATCAAAAGGGTCAATGCCTGGCGTTGTCCTCCGGACAGGGTGCTGACGTTTTCCTTCATGCGTGATTCCAGGCCCATGTCCAGCTGTTTTATCTCGGTGCGGAAACGGGCTCTCATCTTTTGGGTCAGGCTGATCACCGGCCACTTAAAGCCCTTTTTGCAGGTGATCATCATGTTGTCTTCCAGGGTCATGTTGGAGGCGGTGCCGGCCAGGGGGTCCTGGAAGATGCGGCCCATGTGCTTTGCCCGTTGGTACTCCGGCATCCTTGTCACATCCCGTCCCTGGATCAGGATGGTGCCGAAGCTGGGGGCAAGGGCACCGGAGATGAGATTCAAAAGCGTGGTTTTCCCGGCGCCGTTACTGCCGATCACCGTGATGAAATCCCCCCTTTTAACATGAAGATTGATGGATTTGATCACCTGTTTCTCGTTGGCGGTGTTCCGGTGAAAGGTTTTGGTCACTCCCTGGAGGGTAATCATGGGGTTTCCCCCTTTCGCAATTTTTTGAAATTGGCAGCGGCAAGGGAGAAGATGATCAGAACGCCGGCAATGAGCTTCAGATCATTGGGGGTCATGTGGATATAATATCCGTAATACCGCCCCAGATACATGATGGCCTTGAACAGGATGGCGCCCAGGATCACCCGCAGGGTCAGGATGGCGATTTTGTTGGATTTCAGCAGAAATTCCCCCAGCATCACCGATGCAAGCCCGGTGACCACAATGCCCTGGCCCAGATTGATATCGGCAAATCCTTGGTACTGGGCTGCAAAGGCCCCGGACAGAGCCACAAGACCGTTGGCGAGCCCCACGCCGATGAGCTTCAGGGTGGCCGGATTGATGCCCTGGACCTTAACCATCTGTTCGTTGTTGCCAAGGGCGCCGAACACCAGTCCCATGTCGGTGATGAAAAAAAGATCCAACAGTTTTTTGATGATAAACACCACCCCCACAAAAAAGAGAAGGGAGGCATATTCCGGGGCAAGGAACCCCTCTGTATAACCATGAACCCGGGTGATCAGGGTCTCCACCCGCAACAGAGGGAGATTGGCCCGGTTGGAGAGAATGCGGATGTTCACCGAATAGAGCATGGTCATGGTGAGAATTCCGGCCAGCAAATGGGGGACCTTGAGTTTGTTGTGGATGGCTGCAGTGACGGCACCGGCAGTGACCCCGCCGCAAAAAGAGAGGAGAAGTCCGGCCAGGGGATGAATGCCGCCATGGAGGCAGGCCGCCATGATCACCGCCCCCATGGGAAAGGAGCCATCCACCGTGAGATCCGGAAAATCAAGGATCCTGAAGGTGAAAAACACCCCCAGGGCCATGATTGAATAGATCAGTCCTTCAACAAATATGCCTTCGATCATTGGTTTCTATGTGACTCCCTGAAAACAGGACTCATCCTTTTAAAGTGCCTGTTTCTGAGATAGTTGCGTCAGCTTTCCGTTCTCAATGATTTTATTTGCAGTGGCTTTTATATCTTCGGGAAAGCTCAGCCCCAGTTTTTTTGCCACATCCATGTTCAATAGAATGTCCACATCCGAAGGGTTGGTCATGTACACTGTGGGGATATCCATGGGGCTTGCACCCTTGAGGATCTCAGCGGCAATACGTCCGGTTTTTTTTCCCATTTTATAGTAATCAAAGCCCCAGGCGGCCAGAACCTCGTTGTCCACGGCGGAGCTGGGGTCGGCGGACATCACCGGAACACCATGTTTCATGGCAACACTGGTGACGGCACTCAGGGCCGAGAAGATGGTGTTATCATTACTCAGGTAGATACCGTCTACCCGGGATACAAGGGTCTGCACCGCCTGCTTGACTTCGGCGGAGTTGGTCACGGTGGTTTCAATAAAGGTGATGCCCATCTCTTCACACACCTGCCGGGCAATGGTGGCCAGGGTGACGGCATTGGCTTCGTTGCTGCAATAGACATGGCCCAATGTTTTTAAGGGTTTGATTCGGTTGAGCAGGGAGATCTGCTCTCGCACCGGTGTCATGTCCGAAGTCCCGGTGACGTACTTTTCGCCTTTCAGTACCGAGGCCACAAGGCCTGCACCTTCAGGATCTGTGACGGCACAGAACAATACCGGCCTGTCCTTGATGACACCCACCAGGGCCTGGGCCGTGGGGGTGGCAATGCCAACGGCCAGGTTCACATTTTCCGCCTTGAATTTCTGTGCAATGGATGCGGCGGTGGAGAGCTCTCCATTGGCGTTCTGCAGGTCAAAGGTTGCCTGGGGAAATTGTTCCCGCACACCGTCCTGAACGCCTTGCTCCAGGGCATCCAGGGCCGGGTGGGCCACAATTTTTGAGATACCGATCAATATATTGTCGGCAGCCGGGCCGGTGGCCAGGCAAGTCATGGGGATGGTCAGTAAAATGGTAAGCAGCCCCCAAACCATTATTTTTTTCATGGGTTTCTCCTTGTGCTTTTTGTCATTAACCTTGTGATGCTTGTGATGGACGGGGTCACCACGAAGAGATCGGTGATGTGATCAAGGTTGAATACTGTAAAAAATAACCATACAATATACCTGCTTATTGGCTGGAAAGGCAAGAAATAAAAATAGGGGACAGACCACGTTTTTTTAGAAGTCTTTTTGCTGTTAGGCGCAAATTGAAAAAAACGGGAAAAACGTGGTCTGTCCCCTATTAAAAGTCGCTGAGTAAAAGGGCGGAAGGCATAGCAAGATCTTTATTCAAAAATGTGGTCTGTTCCTGTTTTTGGGTCGCTATTTTACTGTTCGCCTGTTATTATAACCGTATGGCTTTAACATAGGGGATAATATAAACTGCACCATTTGGGGGCAAATGCCACCCACTCAATTAAATTCTAAGAGAGGATAAGTCATGCCTCGAATCGCATTTTTTTTTGAATATTCATTTACATGTATATGGGGGATCACGGTACGCCTCATTGCCATGGTGTGTTCGGGGATTATGCCGGTTCTTTTTCCATTAGTGCCGGTACGCTTCTTGCCGGTCAGATCCCACCCAAACAGGAAAAAAAAATCAGAGAGTGGATTCTGAGCAACAGAGAAGAACTGTTGGAGAAATGGTATGAACTCACAAATTAAAACGCCCTGGAAAAAAGTTGTTGCGGTTCATCCTTTGAGCAATTTTACCTTGAAACTGGAATGGGAGGATGGCAGACAAGATTTGATTGACCTTGCTCCTCTGATCAGGGAAAGGGAAATGCTCTGGCGGCTGCGAACATATCGATATTTCAAACAAGTCAGCATTGATCCCCTGGGTGGTATCTTTTGGCCCCAGGGGGAGGATATTGCGCCAGGCTTTCTATTGGATCAGGTAAAAGAATAGGGGACAGACTACGTTTTGTGCGTCAGAGTGTGAATGGCAAATCCCTCGGAAAATAAACCAACCTTTACATAGGTTATCAAATTTGATAACTTTATGCTCATGAATTGGACAATCAAATTTTATAATGACAATGTAAAACAACAAACATTGGGACTTCCCGCCAGCCTTGTTGCCAATCTGATCCGAACGTTTGAACTTATCGAAGAATTCGGCCCGAATTTAGGTAGGCCCCACACCGCGCCGTTGGGGAAGGGATTGTTTGAAATAAGAGCGAAAGGACGTGAAGGCATAGCAAGATCCTTTTTCTGCTCGATTAAAAAGGAACAAATAGTTGTTTTACATTCAATTGTCAAAAAGAGTATGAAGGCCCCCAAAAAAGATATGGATCTTGCCATTAAGAGAATGAAGGAGGTGAAAAATGAGTGATTTAAGCTTTAAAAATTTTAAAAATGAAGCACTTAAAAATCCTGCAGTAAGAAAGGAGTATGACGACCTTGCTCCAATTTTTGAACTACGACGCAAATTAATCAAATTGAGAATGGATAAGGGAATAACCCAGGAGCAACTTGCCGAAATAATGGGAACCAACAAAAGTAATATCTCCCGATTGGAATCCGGAGAAAATATTTCCTATCCCACGTTTAAAACAGTTTCAAAATATGCAGCTGCCCTGGGCTACAAGGTTGATATCGAATTTAGACCAATTTAAAAATAGGGGACAGACCACGTTTTTTTCAAACACCATAGTGTCTATATGGGGTTGGAACACCGTTTCCCATAGCCTTGACGTGTAAAGGCAAAGCATGTAGAATTTTGATATGTAACATGGATCAAATGCAGAAAAAAGGTGTGCTTGAAACAGGAAAGTAAAATGTCACTTGAGGGTTAGCTTGCAAATATCGTGTGAAAACGGGATGCCAATGAAAAATCAAATTTCCAGAGAAGAGATTATCCGCTTGATTCAATCAGAAAAACCTTTCCTGCGCAAGGAATTTGGCGTGGTTTCCATTGGTTTGTTTGGCTCTTATGCAAAAAATGAACAGACATCGGATAGCGATATTGACCTCCTGGTGGAATTAACAGAACCCCGGTTTGAGTATCTTGCCGGGTTGCAGATACACATGGAGAAAATATTTGGAAAAAGGATTGAGTTGATCCGCAAGGGTAGGCAAACTGAAAGTCGTTTTTTTAAACGGATAGAGGGGGATGTCATCTATGCGTAATAACATCATTCAGGATAATTTGGAGATTGCCCTGGAATCACTTGTTTTGATCAAAAAGCGATTCGTCAAATTAAAGAGCGCGGATGATTTTGTGTCAAGCGAACTGCAACAGACAATTGAAAAAATAATTGCATAAAAACGTGGTCTGTCCCCTATTTTTTCTATTTTTTTTAAAAACGACGATGCAAAGGAGGGCTGACAATGAAATTTCCATATGGAATATCCGATTTTAAAACGGTAATTACCGGGGAATATTTTTATTGTGACAGAACCAATAAAATCCCATTGCTTGAAAATGCCCGGTCCCAACTTTTTATCCGGCCCCGTCGTTTTGGTAAAAGCCTTGTACTTTCCATGTTGGAGAACTATTACGATGTTGCCCGAAAAGATGAATTCCAAGGACTTTTTGGTGGGCTTGATATCGGAAAGAATCCCACAAACCTGCACAACACGTATTTTATTCTGAAGCTGGATTTCTCCTGTGTTGATCCCACGGGAAGTGCTGAAGATCTCAAACAGGCGTTGTTTGATCATATTAATGTCCGCGTGGAGCGGTTTTGCAGTTTTTATCGATATAAAGGCTATGAACTGTCAGAAATTAAAATTAATTATGACAATGCCCTCTATTCCATGGAATCTTTACTCAGCGCCACCAGCATGACCCCCTACCCGGTATACCTTCTCATTGATGAATATGATAATTTCGCCAACACAGTGATGATGGGCGTGCAGAGCGATGATCTAAAATACAAGGCTCTTGTGCATGATGAAGGCACTTTAAGAACTTTTTTCAAGGCGGTAAAATCCTCCACATCCGGTGCCATGTTTGACCGCGTTTTTATTACAGGGGTTTCCCCTGTGGTTATGAGCGATATCACCAGCGGGTACAATATTGCAGAAAATATATATTTCGAGCCAGAATTTAATGATCTGTGCGGGTTCAAGCAGAATGAAATTGAGAATGTGATCAAAGGGATTGCAGAAAAATGTGGCCTTGAAAAGGAAACCGTTCAGGAAGCTGTCAGCCTGATGCAGACCTATTATGACGGGTATACGTTTTCCCACACAGCAGCGGATGCGCATATCTATAATCCTACACTTTGTTTGTATTTTTTCAAACAGTTCGAAAAATCATGCACTTATCCCCGGAAAATGCTTGATGCCAATCTTGCCGTGGATGAATCAAAACTGGAATACATTTCTCAGATCCCCAGAGGTAGGGATCTGCTGATGTATTTAATGCAGAAAAATCATGGTGTTGTCATCTCTGACATTGAAGACCGATTTGGTATAAAAGAGATGTTATCAGACACATCAAGGGACCATACCTTTCTGGTTTCGTTTCTCTATTACTTTGGTGTTTTGACCGTTGCTGGCGATACAGATGACTTGCGGATTCTTTTGAAAATTCCCAATTTGGTGATGAAAAGTCTTTATGTAGATCGGATTCAAAAAATGCTTTTGCCTGAACCCGGAGACAGGGACGATGGCAAATTTGCTGCGGAACAGGTGTATCAAAAAGGGGATATGGCCCCCTTATGCCGGTTTATGGAAACGAAATATTTCAAGGTGTTTCATAACCGGGACTACCGGTGGGCCAATGAGTTGACCATCAAAACAGCCTTTTTAACCCTGCTGTACAACGATATCATCTATATCATGGATTCTGAAGCTGAAATTGACCGCAGATACGCAGATTTGACCATGATTATCCGGCCGGACAAAAGGCATGGCAGCGTTTTTGATGTGTTGATTGAGTTCAAGTTTGTCACGCTTAAGGAAGCGGGCATGGAGGGGCAAAAAGCCCGACAACTTTCCAAAGAGGCTCTGGAACAGATACCTGAAATCGCAAAACAGATGACCACGGCGGAAAAACAGGTGGCGGATTATGGGAAAAAGCTTGAACAGAAATATGGCAATTTGAGATTGCAGAAATTTGTGGTGGTGGCATTGGGGTTTGAACGGGTGTGCTTTAAACGGCTTGAAAAATAGGGGACAGACCACGTTTAATTTCTGGACCACGTTTAATTTTGTCTTGGTGGAAATTAGGGAAATTATGCCTGAGAAGGTTCTGATATGACAAGAAATATTCAAACAAATTTAACACCACTAAATCCAAGGTGAGGTTAACCATGCCAAGACGTTCACGAATCATCATGCCCGGGGTACCGACTCACATAATCCAAAGAGGCAACAATCGGCAAGTCTGTTTTTACGCAGACGAAGATTATCAATTATACCTTGATTGGCTGAAAGACTACGCCCAGGCAACTGATTGTGCAATCCATGCTTATGTTTTGATGACCAATCACGTGCACCTGCTTTTGACTCCGGCAGAAGTTGATAGCACGGGTGCCCTCATGAAACGTTTGGGGCAACGTTATGTTCAGTACATAAACCGGACCTATGGGCGCAGCGGTTCCCTCTGGGAAGGACGTTATCGTTCCTGCATCGCACAGCAGGAGAATTATCTGCTTATTTGTCAACGCTATATCGAGCTTAATCCGGTGCGGGCCGGAATGGTTCAAGATCCTGGGGACTATCGTTGGTCCAGCTACCGTGCAAATGCACTGGGAGAGGAGATTGATTTTCTCAAACACCATAGTGTCTATATGGGGTTGGGGCGTTCAAAAAAAGAACGTCAATCATCCTATTGCAAGTTGTTTCAAGAGACGTTGAATGTGGACTTACTTAATGAAATACGTGAGAGTACCAATGGCAATTTTGCTCTTGGAAGTCGGAAGTTCAAGGATGAAATAGCCAGTGCATTGGGACGTCGGGTTACACATGGCAGAGCTGGCAGGCCCCGGAAAAGTAACCCCCTGGGTTAATGACAAAATAAAAAAACGTGGTCTGTCCCCTATTTAGAAATACGTCGGGAGGACGTCATGACAAAAAAAGAGGAAATACTTTTCTACCTGCGTCAATTCAAAGGGGAAAAGAAAGAACGGTACAGCATACTTAAAATGGGTGTTTTTGGTTCAGTGGCACGGGATGATATGACCGCAGAAAGTGATATTGATATTGTTGTTGAACTCGGGAAAGCAGATCTGTTCTATTTGATTGGCATAAAACAAGAATTAGAGGAGGCATTACACAGAAAGGTGGATATCATAAGGTATCGAAATGACATGAATGCCTTTTTAAAAAAAAGAATAGACAAGGAAGCTGTCTATGTATGACAACGAGCTTGTTTTAGAAATAATGAATCAAATTTATCAAGCCGCACAAACTATTCTACAGCGGTTTGAGCCCGTAATAAGTCATCATTATTTCCAAATGGATGCAGACGTAATATTTGATGTCTGCAAAGAACATATCCCTCATCTTGCACAAACCGTTAATAAAATGATTAAAGATCTATCCAAAAATTAAAAAAGGCTGAATATACTGTCCACGGTTATAACCTGCGTTTTAGCGGATCTGATATATCCTTTTTAACCCATTGAAAATAAAAACGTGGTCTGTCCCCTATTTCCCTTGGCTGTAACGGTCCAGCATGGCTTCAAGGTCTTTTTTCTTCATGGGTTTTGCCAGGTAGTCATCCATGCCGGCCTTGAGGAAGTGTTCCCTGTCCCCTTTCAGGGCATTGGCGGTGAGGGCGATGATGGGGGTTGGTTTTTGGTTTGTCTGGGCTTCATGCTTCCGGATATGGGCTGTGGCTTCAAGGCCGTCCATCTCCGGCATGTTAATGTCCATGAGAATGATGTCCGGTGCCATTGACTGGTGAGCTGCAATCGCCTCCTTTCCATTCATGGCTTTTACAGGGATGTGTCCCATCTTTTTCACCATCTTTTCCACCACCCGCAGATTCATGGGATTGTCATCGGCAATCAGAATGGATAGAGCGGTGGGGGCAGGTATCTCTTCCCTTCTTTCCTGTGGGGTGCTCTGTCGGGTGAAGTTGTATTTGGTCAGCAGTTTTCCGGGCTTTCTATCCGTTGTGGGATTAAGCGTGGTGGCCAGACATTTGAGCAGGGCATTTTTTTTGATGGGTTTGGTGAGGTAGGCATCAAATCCGGCATCGCAGGCCTTTTTTGCATCCCCGCGCATGGCAGCTGATGTGAGCATCACCAGCACCAGGGAGGGGAATCGGTTCTCTTCACGGATACGACCGCCAAGGTCAATGCCGTTCATGCCGGGCATCATGAAATCCACCAGTGCCAGATCAATGGGCCTTTTTGAAGAGGCTTCTTCTAAAATTTCAAGGGCGGCATGGGCACAGTCCGCTTCAATGATCTGGCAATGATAGGGGGTCAGATAGCTGCTGACAACCCTGCGGTTGGTGGTATTGTCGTCAATGATCAGGATGGTTTTATTGATCAGTGCGCGATCCACGGATGCCTGGGCAGCCGGGGCCGCGGTTTCGGTGCTTTTTCCAAAGGGGACGGTGAACCAGAAGGTGGAACCGACTTCCGGTGTTGACATCGCTCCCATCTCCCCGCCCATGAGGGTGGCCAGTTGTTTTGAAATGGCAAGTCCCAGGCCGGTCCCCCCATATTTCCGGGTGGTGGACCCATCGGCCTGGGTGAATTTTTCGAACAATTTTGACATCTTGTCTTCAGGGATGCCAATGCCGGTGTCCTTTACGGTGAATTTCACTGTGGTGGCGGTTGAGGAGACGGCCTCCACTGCTGCGTGGATCACCACCTCTCCCGTGTCCGTAAATTTCAGTGCATTGCCCCCCAGATTCATCAATATCTGGCGGAGCCGTCCCGGGTCACCCTTGACAAAGTCGGGAATATCATTGTCAATGAGGCAGATGAATTCAATGCCCTTTTCATTGCTTTTGTGGGACAGAATATCGGCAACACCTTCAATAATGGTGGAGAGATTACAGTCGATCTCCTCAATGTCGATTTTTCCGGCCTCAATTTTGGAAAAATCCAGGATGTCATTGAGAATCACCAGCAGCGCATCGGCACTGGTGCCAATGGCATGGGCATACTCTTGCTGCTCCGGGTTGAGATTGGTTTCGCACAACAGCTCTCCCATGCCGATGATGCCGTTCATGGGGGTTCGTATTTCATGGCTCATATTGGCCAGAAATTCGCTTCTGGCCCGGGATGCCTGTTCCGCAGCGATTTTTGCCCGCTTCAACTCCAGCTCTTTCTCTTTGATTTCAGAGATATCTATGATGGACTTGATGAGCATGTTCTCCCCGTAGATGCGGGCGGGTATGACAGTGGAGAGCACCGGAATCAACGTACCGTCTTTTTTCTTCAGGGCCATCTCCTGTTTTTCAGGATGGTGACCGGTGTTTTCAATGGGGCAGATGGGGGAGGTATCCATGCAGAAGTGGAGATAACAGGGGGTGTTCAGGGTTTCGGCTTCGGTTTTGCCGCAGATGGCCAGGGCCTCCTGGTTGACCCTTCTTATTTTATGGTCGGCATTGATGAGGACCATGCCAAAGGGAACCTTATCAATGATGATCTCCAGGGCGTCAATGGAGTTCTGGAAATTTTGACGGCTTTGCTGTACCTGGGTGGCCATGTCCCTGAATGCCCGGAAAAGTTCCCTGATTTCACCGGTTCCCTTGGGGGTAACGGGGTGGTCATAGTTTCCATGGGAGATCTGGGTTGCAGCTGTTGAAAGATCCAGAAGTGGTTCCGTGATTCTTCTGGAGAGAATCAGCACCATCAAAAGGGTGATAAGGGAGATGAGAAGGCCCAGAAGCGTCTGCATGCGCATCTGTTCATCTGCTGTTTTCGTGGCGATGTTAAGGGGGATTCTGAGTCCAATGGACCACATGGTGCCGGAATTGCTGAAATGGATGGGGATACGGGTGCCCATCTGTTTTTCACCATGAATGACCATGATCATGGTCTGGGGCTGGTCCATACCCTTAAGATCGTGCAGGGGGTTGGCGTGGCCATTGTCAATGCCCTCCATGGTGCCGCCCTGGAGGGATTTATTCTTTAACATCCAGACGATGCTGCCCCCGGCGGTGAGGATGCTCATCTGGGAGATCTGGCTGGCCATGGGGAAATTGTTCAGGTTGTCTGTGATGGGTTTGCAGATCTCTTCGGTGGAGAGTTCAACGCAGGTGCTGCCCTGGAATACTCCATATCGGAACACCGGTGTCACAATGGCGCAAAGCAGGGTGTCGCTCATGCCTGATGGGTCTTGGTAAGGATCTGAAATCACTGTTTTACCGGTTTGTCTTGCCAGTTCTGCACTTTTCATCACCTGGGGAATCTGGGAAGGATCAAAAAAAGTGCTGCTGGCTTCTCCTGCGGGGGTCGTCTGCCAGAATTGGATGAGTTCATCATTGAGATGTTGGTTCTCCTTTTTTGGGGGAGGGATGATGAAAAGACTTTTAATGCCGGTGATATTACTGCTTTGTAAAAGATTGTTCAGAAAAACGGTTTTTTGCCAGTCGTGGTGGGTGGAGGCAATGTATTGGGCGAGGATTTCACTGAGCTGGATGGCATCGTGAATTTTTTCATGGATCTCCTGGCTGTTTTTTTCTAAAAAAAGCCAGGTCGTCTGCCGGGTGTTTGCCAGGCTGGTTTCACGGATTTTCCAGGTGGCAGTGCCGGTGACGATCCCTATGGAGAGGGAAACAATTAAAAAGGCCGACAGGGCCAGTTTGGTTCGTATGGAATTGAAAAAAATCATTTCTTATACACCCGGGTCAAATGGGACAACCCTAACCTGGACAAGCCAGAACCAAAAAGGTTTTCTGATTCTCTTGCCAAAATAACACGAAAATCAGCAATAAGAATCTAATCAGGGGCCTCCTTGAACGTATGTCAATGGCCGGCGGTGGGGTCACATTTTTTAAATACTATACATGGATGGTCAGCCGATGCAAATATAAAACTTGATTTTGGGGTTGGGTTCGCCATTTTAAGCTTGGGACACACCATCGGCGGGCCTGTCTCCTTCCGGCGGGACAGGCGGTTTGATCAAGCCTGATCTGTGGGCATGGGTGTCTCATTAGGGGCGGTTTTTGTTCTCTTCGTCTTTTCAATGACGGACATGGTTTTCCATTTTCCCCTTTGATAACGCACCATGACCAGAAAGAAAAGCATCACAAGATAAAGGGTGATACAGCACCAGATAAAATAGAGTCCCGCATGCCAATACGTTGTACCTGCCCACACCGGCAAAAACAGGAACAAAATGCCGGTACCCACCATGCACCACATCACATATTGGGAATCCCCTGCTCCTTTGAGAACGCCGGTGTAGATGACCACCAGGGCGTCAAAGAAGAGATACACCGCCACAAATCTTAAAAGCACCGTGCCCATCTTAATGAGGGGACGAATATCCATGTCGGTGTTTCCAGGCAGGAACAGCCGGATCAAGGGGTCGGGAAGAAAAACAAAGAGCGGAATCAGAACGGCCAGATAGACCAGGGCAATGTGGGTGGTGGCCCTGGCCGCTGCCTGGGCCGATGGGGGGGCTCCGGCCCCCATGGCCTGCCCCACCAGGGTGCTGACACCCATGGAAAAGCCGAACATGGGCATGTATGACAGGCTGTTGATGGACATGACAAGGTTGGTGACGGCCAGCTCATCCCTCCCCAGGCGGCCCACCATAAGGATAAAAAAGGTAAATACCAGAATATCCATAAAAAACTGTGCCCCGCCGGGAAGCCCGAATTTCATGAGGCGCATGAATAGGACGGGCTTGAACTGCTTTCTTTCCCAAACATGGAACCTGCGGTTATTGGCATGGGTAAAGACAAGGAGACCAAGGAGGGTGGCCATGAGCCCCCAGGCCGCCACCGTGGCAATGGCCGCCCCTGTGATCCCAAGCTCCGGAAATCCCCATACCCCGTTGATCAGGGCATAGTCCAGGGGAATGTTAAACAGGGTGCCAATGATGTGAATGACCATGACAACGCGGGTGAGGCCCCGTCCGGTGAAAAACGTGGACAGGGTGGCACCCAACAGGCTGATACCGGTGCCGAGGCACAGAATGCGGAAGTAAATCACCTCCAGGGGTTGTATCATGGGCGCATGGCCGATGAGAGAAAAGATCGGCCTTGCAAAGAGGGAGAGAGCTGCCATGAAAATCGTCCCCATAAGGGCGAAATAGATGCCCTGCCACAGGGAGGCCCCCACCCCGGAGGCATCTCCGGCACCGGTGTACTGGGCAATGAAGACATTGACATAACCGGCCACCCCCAGGAAAAACGCGGCAAATAAAAAGGAGGTGATGCCTGCCGGGGTGGCGGCGGCCAGGGCATTGAGGTCATAGTTGCCCAGAAAGACCCGATCGGTGAACTCCATCACCGTGGTGGCACCCATGCTCAACACCAGGGGAAGGCTGATGGTGATTACTTTTTTATATCGACGGATGGTCATGACCGTTTTTTCCTGTCCGGGCCGGGGCTTTGCCGTTTTCTTTTTCCATGGAGGGGGGGCCGGGGGAAGCGTTCCCTGTGGGGCGATCTTGAAGGAGAGCGTCCACCAAGACGATCTCCCGGGGGAGAGCCATTCGGATCGGTGATTATTTTTTTCTGTCTCTCCTTTTCCAGGGGATTTTTTTCCACAAAAAGGGGCTGTCCGGAAAAGGGATTGATGCCTGTGGCATACATCAGGGTGGCATAGGTGGACGGTGTGGGCGTAAAAATCTGAACCTGTTCGGGACGGATACCCAGCTCCCGGCGGACAAACTGCCGGAGGTCGGCCATGTGATGTCGGGTACAACCGGGATGGGCCGCCATGAGATAATAGGTGAGAAACTGTTTTTTCCCGGCCGTTTCAGACAGGGTGTCAAAACGGTTTTTAAACGCCAGCAGATCTGCCGGATTCCCGGGCTTACCCATGATGTCGAGAACCTCCTTTTCCGTATGTTCCGGGGCAATTTTCATCTGGCCGGAGACATGGTCCCGGACGATCTGCCCAAGGTAGTGCTGCCCCTGCTTTTTGTCTGCCAGGATCAGGTCATATCGGATGCCGGAAGCCACAAACACTTTTCTGACGTCTTTGACGGCCTTGATGCGTTTTAAAAGGGCCATCTGGGGCGAGTGGTCGGGCATGAGGCTGGGGCAGGTGACGGGGAAGAGGCAGCGCTTATCCCTGCAGGGGCCGGTGTTTAATTTCTTTTTGCATTCAAACCCGTACATGTTGGCTGTGGGGCCTCCCACATCGGAGATGATGCCCTTGAATTTGGGGTGGGAGGTCATCTCTTCCACCTCTTTTACAATGGCATTTTCACTGCGCCACCGTACGGTCCTTCCCTCATGGACGGCAATGGCGCAGAAATTACATTCGCCATAGCATCCCCGGTGGGTGACAATGGAGAAGCGGATGGTGTCAAGGGCCTTCACCGGCCCCATCCGTTCATAATAGGGGTGAAGCTCCCTTTCATATTCAAGGTCGTGGATGCGGTCCATTTCCGCTGTGTCCGGCAGGGCCGGGGGCGGATTCTGGATCAAATACCGGTCATCCTGTTTCTGGCACAGTCCCGTTGCGGTGGCGGCATCGTTGTTGCGGTAGAACGTGTGGAAACTCTGAATAAAATCCTGGGTATCCCTTTTCACTGTGTCAAAGGGGGCAAGTTCCGTGTAACCGGGAACAGGGGTTTTGGAAATATGGCATACCCCCCGGATGGACAGGATGTTCCGTTGGCGTGTGGCAGGGCAGGGGAGATCGGCATGGTTTTGAAGCAGTCGTGCCAGGGCCACCACACTGTTTTCCCCCATGCCGTAGATGAGATAGTCGGCCTTGGCATCAAAGAGAATGGAGCGTCTGATCTTGTTGCTCCAGAAGTCATAGTGGGCCAGTCGTCTCAGGCTTGCCTCCATGCCCCCCAGCACAATGGGGCAGGTGGCTTTGAAATGGTGTTTCACCAGGTTGGTATAGGCAATGACGGCCCGGTCGGGGCGGCGGTTGTTGATTCCCCCCGGGGTATAATCATCGTTTTTTCGTCGCTTTTTTGTGGCGGTGTAGTTGGAGACCATGGAGTCCACGGCCCCGGCGGTGATGCCCCAGAAGAGCCGGGGTTCGCCCAGGCGTGTGATATCCCCGGGGGAGTTCATCTCCGGCTGGGCAATGATGCCCACACTGAAGCCTGCCTTTTCCAGGGTTCTGCCGATGACGGCGGCACCGATGAAGGGAGAGTCAATGTAGCTGTCTCCGGTGACCAGGATCACATCCGGTTGTTGCCAGCCCCGTTGGATGAGTTCCTCTTTTGTGGTGGGCAGAAACATCAGCGGGCGGGTGTTCCTGAAGGGGTTTCCATGATGTCACGGATATACCGGAACAGCGTCCGAGCCGCTTTGGTCCTTTTTTTCTCATCCTTTGCATTGGCCGCGTTGCGGATGAGCTGACCCAGCCGCTGTCTGTCGGTGTGGGGAAAGGTGGTCATAAAGGCCTCCTGGGAATGGGGATCATCCGGGGAGGAGGGGGTGATGAGATGATCTCTCCAGGTTTCCATCTCCTGGAATCGGTGGGCTGCCTGGGCCCGGTTGGTTTTGATGTGCTCTACGGCTGCCAGTATGGGTTCCGGATCAATATCCCGCATGAGCGAGCCGATGTATTGGAGCTGACGTCTTTTGGCCCCATGTCTTGTCATGGCCTGGGCCTCAAGCACGGCATTTTTGAGTGTGTCGGGAATGGCGAGGGCCTTAAGCTCTTTTTCCGGGAGAGCCACCAGCTGTACACCCATCTCCTGAAGGGCTTCGGCATTTCTTTTCTGTTTGGTTTTGCTCAGTTCTTCCATGCCGTTGCTTTCTTCCATGCCGTTACTTTCTTCCATCTTGGTTGATTTATCCTTTGAAATTATGTTGTGCTCCACAGGTCATTGCCGTTAAAACAAAGCGCTATACCTATGTGCAGGCATGGTGCCATGCCACCACGTCGTCATAGGGGATGGTGCCGCCGAAAATGTCAAGGGCGCTGCCGATGGTGAGATCCACCCGGTTGTTGCCCAGCTCTTTCACAAGATCAAGATCGGAAAATTCACCGGCTCCGCCGGCATAGGTGGTGGGGATGGGGGCGTACCGGCCCAGTATTTCAACGAGTTCTGTCTGGATGCCCGCCATTTTTCCCTCCACATCCACCCCGTGGACCAGAAATTCGTCGCAGTGATGGGAAAGGGTGACAAGGGTCTCCTCTGTGACGGGCACTTGGGTGAAGGTCTGCCAGCGGTCGGTGACAATATAAAACTGGCCGTCCCGTTTTCTGCAGCTTAGATCCAGTACCAGCCGTTTTTTTCCCACCGCTTTCACCAGGGCGTTGAGACGGTCCATGTCAATGGCCCCCCTGGAGAACACATGGGAGGTGACAATGACATGGCTGGCCCCGGCATTGAGATAGGAGACGGCATTTTTGTCGGTGATGCCCCCCCCCACCTGGAGTCCTCCGGGAAAAGCCTCCAACGCCGACAGGGCAGCTGCCTGGTTGCCCGGTCCCAGGGAGATGACATGGCCCCCGAACAGACGGTCCTTTTGATATTGTTTGGCAAATTCAATGGGCGTTTTTTCCGTTTGAAAATTGGTGATGGGGCTGTGGGCCTGATGGTCCTTAAGGGTTCCCCCCACAATCTGCACCACCTTACCGTTTCTCAGGTCTATACAGGGTCTGAATTTCATGACATATTATCCGCCCAGGTATGCTTTTTTGACATCCGGGTTATCTAAAAGTTCCGTTGCCGACCCCTGTGCCACAATCTCTCCGGTGTCCAGGACATATCCCCGGTGGGCAAATTTCAGGGCAAGGTTGGCGTTCTGCTCAATGAGCAGGATGGTCATCCCCTCTTCATTGAGCGTTTTCAAAACCCTGAACATATCATACATGAGAAGGGGAGACAATCCCATGGAGGGTTCATCCAGCAGAATAAAATCACAGGCCGTCATAATGGCCCGGCTGACGGAGAGCATCTGCTGCTCCCCCCCGCTTAGGGTTTCACTTCTCTGGTATCTGCGTTCCGCCATTTTGGGGAAGAGATCATAGACCCGATCATAATCCTTTTTTCTGGCTGCATCATCCTGCCTGGAGTAGGTGGCAAGCTTTAAGTTCTCCTCCACGGTGAGATTCCCGAAGATGTGGCGGCCCTCCGGTGCCAGGGCAATGTGGTAATCGGCCACAATGGCGTGGGCCGGGATCGTGAGGATGCTCTCTCCGTTATAGAGGATATCACCTTTGGAGACTTTGGAGCCCTCCGGGGGGGGCACCCGGGTGATGGCATGGAGGGTGGTGGTTTTGCCGGCACCGTTGGAGCCGATGAGGGTCACAATTTCGCCCTTGTCCACGGTGAAGGAGATGCCGTGAAGGGCCTCGATATTGCCGTACTTTACATAGAGATTTTTGATTTCAAGTAGCATCAGATATTATCATCTCCCAGATATGCTTTGATTACTGCCGGGTTGTTCTGGATCTCCTCCGGCGTTCCCTGGGCAATGGTCTGGCCGAAATCAATCACCTGTATCCATGAGCAAAGGGACATGACAACGGCCATCTGGTGTTCTATCATCCAGATGGCAATGTCAAACTCCTTGTGAATCCGGGCAATGAGTTTGATGAGGTCCTGGACATCCGCTGAATTGAGACCGGCGGCGGGCTCATCCAAAAGCAGGAGATCCGGTTTTACAGACAACGCCCTTGCAATTTCAATTTTTCTCTGAACCCCATAGGGCAGGTTCCCCGGTTTCTCATCTTTGAACTGGACGAGATCCAGCTGGGACAGAAGGTCCATGGCAATGGCGGTCATCCGTTCTTCATTTTCCATGTAACGGCGGTTGCGCAGAAAGGAATCAAGCAGGGTATACCCCAGATGGTGGTGCTGGGAGATGAGGATGTTGTCAAGCAATGACATATCGTGCCACAGCCGGATGTTTTGAAAGGTCCTGGCAATACCCATGCCGGTGACCATGTGGGGTTTGAGCCCGTTAATGGCCTTGCCTTTGAAAATGAGACGTCCCTGGGTGGGTTTGTAAAATCCGGAGACAATGTTGAAAACCGTGGTTTTACCGGCACCATTGGGGCCGATGAGACCCATGAGTTCATTGCCCTTAAACTGTGTTGAAAAATCGGATACGGCGGTTAACCCCCCGAATTTCTGGGTTAGACCCTCTATTTTAAGCAAAGACATAAATCATCTCTCTTGTTTTGCGTTATTGCGGGCAGACGCTGGATGAAATACCAGGACAGCCTGCGGTGGTCATTTAAATACATAGAATCTCTTGAGTCCCGGGAAAAAGTCGGACAGCTCCCGGTTGCCCATGATGCCTTCGGGCCTGAACTGCATGAGAATCACCAGGATCAGGGGGATAATCACCCATTTGAGTACCTGGCTCAAATGAAAGGTGTCCGGAATCAGCGGCAGGTAATGGATCAGGGTGTCCAAGGCGGGAATGATAAACCGCAACCCTTCGATGAGCAGGGTGAAGAGGATGGCGGCGATGATGGAGCCGCTGAGGGAGCCCATGCCGCCCATGTAGACCATGACCAGACATTCCGTGGATTTTAAAATCCCAAAGGAGTTGGGGTTGATGTATCCTAAAATATGGGCAAACAACCCCCCGGCAATGCCGGCAAGGCCCGAGGAGAGCATGAACGCCACCAGTTTCATCTTATTGGTGTTGACGCTCATGATCTCAGCGGCGATCTCATCCTGGTGGATGGCGATGATGCCCTTGCCATAAGTGGAGGTGACAAACCGCCGGATGATGAAAACGGTGAGATAGGTGAAGGTAAATACCCAGATGAGCATCCAGGGGATAAAGGCAACGTCCTCCATGGCAAAGACGATCTGTTTCATGCCCATGAGCCCCCTGGCACCGCCAATGACATCCATGTTGATAAAGAGGCTCACGATGATGAAGTTGGCAGCCAGGGTGATGATGGCCAGGTAGTCATCCCGGGTTTTAAAGGAGGGCACGGCAACGATAAGCCCGGTGAAGGCAGCGGCAATACCGCCCAATATCAGGGTCACCGGGAAGAAGTAGAGAGTAAGATCCGGTGAGAGAAGGGGGGGGCCAAAGGTTTTGCTTTGGGTGAACAGCATGATATTCAGGACCGATGTGACGTAGGCCCCCACAGCCATGAATCCGGCATGGCCGCAGGCAAACTCCCCCATGTAGCCGTTGATAATGTTAAAGCTGGAGGAGAGGATAATATTCACTCCGATGAACATGATCACCGTCTGTATGTAAAGATCCAGCAGTTCAAACTGTGCCGCCAGCACAGTCCCAGCGGCAAGGAGCAGCAGGAGAAGTGGTATGGACAACTTTTTCATGTGAAGACCCTATATTTTGGTTGATTTTGCAATGCCGAACAGGCCGGTGGGCTTGACCACCAGGATCATGAGCAGAATGGAAAAGGCAATGAGATCCCTGAAGGTGGAGGGAAATATCGCCACGGCCAGGATCTCCACGATGCCCAACAGAAATCCCCCCACAAAGGCCCCTTTGATATCGCCGATGCCCCCCACCACCGCGGCAATAAAGGCTTTCCATCCGATGAGTGCCCCCATGAAAGGGTCCAGCACCGGATAGGACATGGCAAAGAGAATACCGGCCAGACCGGCCAGGGAGGAGCCCAGCACAAAGGTCACCACGATGATGGTGTCAATGGGAATGCCCATGAGGGGGATGGCAAATTTATCATAGGAGATGGCCCGCATGGCCATGCCGATTTTGGTTTTTGTGATAAAGGCATTGAGAATGAAAAAGACCATGATGGATGAGAGGATAACCCATATTTTCAGGTTGGTCATGCTCACGGCCCCGAATTTGTAAATCACCTTGTCGATGAGCTCCGGAAAGCTTTTCCGGCTGGCCCCGAGGAAGGCAAGGTTGCCGTTTTCCAGGATCAACCCGCACATGAGGGCGGTGATGACCACGTAGAGCCGGTTGGCCCCCTTTCGGCGCAGGGGACGGTAGGCAATTCGTTCCAGGGTAACCCCGCAGATGGATGTCAAAATCATGGTCAGGGGGATGACAAGGGCAAGGGTGGCACCGCCGGAAAGGGCGGGTCCTCCCTTAAAGAAAAAGATGGAGAGGAAAAAGGCAATGTAGGCCCCCACCATGAAGATGTCTCCGTGGGCAAAGTTGATCAGCCGGAGCACCCCGTACACAAGGGTGTACCCCAATGCGATGAGCGAGTAGAAACTTCCCCACTGCAGTGCATTGAATAAATTTTGAAAGATACTGTCAAACACGTGAATATCCTCTTTTTAAGGCTTGATCACACCCCCGGCCACCCTGGGAAGGGTCAGATATATGGATTGACGTCTGAATTTTTGAACCGGCTCCATGGGCTGGTGGAAAAAGTGATCATTGAAATACGGGATGTGCCGGCTAAGACATGTAAGATGTATTAACCGGCACATTTATTATGGATACAACAAACCGATAAGGGGTGACTTCCCAAGGGGTCTGTTCTATGGGCAGACAGATTCCGTGAACTCAAATTCACCGGTGTCGCTGATTTTAACCACCACGGCGCATTTGATGGGATCTCCCTGGGCATCAAACTTCATGTTGCCGGTGATGCCCTTAACCTCCTTGATGGCGGCAATGCCGTCCCGGAGATTTTGTCTGTCCTTTCTGAGATTCCCGGTGATTTTTCCGGCATTTTGAATACCGGCCAGCACCACATGGATGGCATCCCAGGTCAGGGCTGCCACATCTGCGGGCTGGTATCCGTACAGGGTCGTGTACTTGTCTATGAACTCCTTGGTGACACCGGTGGCACCGGCTGCGGCGTAATGGGTGGAGAAGTAGTGGCCTTTACAGTCGTCTCCGCAAAGATCCATGAGCTCTGAATTTCCCCAGGCATCCGAGCCCATGAAGGGGCCGGTCCAGCCAAGGTCATGGGCCTGTTTGACGATGAGGGCCACCTCGTTGTAATTGTTGGGCAAAAAGATAAAATCGGGTTTTTCAGACAGGATCTTGGTGAGCTGGGCACTGAAGTCCTGATCTTTGTCTCCATAGCTTTCAAAGGCGACAATGGCCCCTTCTCCCATTTTTTTGTTAAAGTCGGCCTGGAAGATCTCCGCCAGGTTTTTGCTGTAATCATTGGCCAGGGCATATAGAACAGCCGCTTTCTTGGCGTTAAAGGTTTTAATGGCAAAGTCCGTTGCCACCGGACCCTGGAAGGGGTCAAGGAAGGCGGCCCGGAACACCCAGGGACGGTCTTTGGTGGTGTCGGGGTTGGTGGACCATGGCGAGATCATGGGGGTGCGGTTGTCATTGCAGACCTGGCCTGCCGGGACAGCCTGTTTACTGGAGTTGGGACCTACAATGGCAAGGACCTTGTCTCGTTCAATCAACTTTAAGGCAGCAGTTACCGCTGATTCCGCTTTGGATTCATTATCTTCATAGACAAACTCCAGCAGGTATTTTTTTCCACCCACTTCAAGGCCACCCTGGGCGTTGACTTCGTTCAACAGCATCTCTCCGGCATACTTGGACTCTTCTCCCACCTTGGGAATCTCTCCGGTCAGGGGGATGTTGAATCCGATTTTAATGGTTTCACCAAATGCCATGGGTACACAGGCAAGCATGACAGCCACAAGACATAAAGAACTGAAAATCTTTTTCACAAACAGTCTCCTCATTTATTGGTTGACTTTCCCGGGCCTGGTTCTAACATCGGCCATTCGGGGGGGGGCAGCGTGGGGTATTGGGATTTTTATAACCGCCACGGGCGGACCGGATTTTGGGACCCGGGTTCGCCCACAACGAAGATTGAAAGAATATTAGGTTCGCCTACTCTTTCTTTATATGAAAGTCTCACCAATATGCTGGAATTAAAGGACTTTCGTTTTTCGTTGTGGCAGGTCTTTCTGCCATGTATGTTATAAAAACTACCCAGGCGCCTGGTAACACGTGCCCGGCTCCGTTGACCCATTGACGGACCCCCCAGGGTGGCCGGTGTTATGACCTGGTTTTTTATAATCCAGCCTTATAACGGTGCATGCATCATCACCGGGTGACTCTACGGGGAGATTCCCAGACAGCGCGTGCACGGGGTTACCTAAAAGAAAGTGAGGAAAAGAAAATGAAAAAAATTAACACCAACAAGGGATAAGATCAAGGCAAATTTATTTGTCCTCACATAAACGTAAATATTGTCATTCGTTTTATAGCCCCTCCCTCCCGGAATGCAAATTATAATATACTCTGAACAGTTGATGATTGGAGTTTTGAAAATATTGAAAAATCCTTGTGAGCATAGAATAGAACTCCTCGTCATCTCTCTAAAAGTCCAATATTTTGCCGTTCATAGTATATATCTCACATTTCGCTTTTTACACTCCAACTATTTGAATTTATTAGATCAGACTCTTTGAGGATGCAAAAAGCTGCCGAAGAATCGATTTAAATTTCAATGAGTTACAAAGACAAGCGAAATGTGGGTATATGAATATTGTTTGTTTACACGGGTCTGTTAAAACATGTTATAAGTCAGGAGTGACAGTTAATTGAATGCAAGACCCGATTGCAGTGTGCTAAAGGAAAAAGAAAAAATGATTAAGCCCAATATTGTACTGACAGGATTCATGGCAACAGGAAAAACCACTGTGGGCAAACTGCTTGCCAAGAATTTGAACTATGAGTTTGTTGATACCGATGACGTGATCGTCAGACGGGCCGGCATGACGGTTGTGGAAATTTTTGAAAAAATGGGCGAAGAGGCTTTTCGAAAAATGGAGGCGGATCTGGCAAGTGAGCTGGGCAAAAAGCAGGGGCTGGTTATATCCACCGGTGGTGGCATGATGCTGGATCCCAAGGTGTCGTCAGCCTTGAGCGAAACCGGGCAGGTGTTTTGCCTGGTAGCCACTCCGGAAGAAATATTTGACCGTGTGTCAAAGGATAACCATGCAAAGCGTCCCCTGCTTGGAACACCGGACCCCATGCGACAGGTGACACAGCTGCTGAGGCAGCGCGAAGCGGAATACAAAAACTTTTCCCAGATGAGGACATCGGCCAAGACCCCGGACGAAGTGACGTCGAACCTGATCGGCATCATCCGGGCAAATCCCGACCTGCGCCTGTCCGTTACGGCTTCAGACATTCATTACGATTACATTGTCGGCGCCGGAATTTTGCCCTTTGTCAGGCAGCTGGCCGGAATAAGCGGTCCCATAGCCGTGATTACAGACAATAATGTGGCCGAAAAATATGCAGAAAGCCTGGGGCAGACAGATGCCGTGATTTCAGTTGATCCCGGCCAGCAGAATAAAACATTGGCAACGGTTGATTATATTTGCCAGGAACTGGTTCAAAAGGGATTTGACCGCAGCACCACCATCATTGCCCTGGGCGGTTCTGTTATCAGCGGGCTGGCGGGTTTTTCGGCTTCGGTGTACATGCGCGGTGTGGATTTTGTTCAATGCCCCACAAGCCTTCTGGCCATGGCAGATACGAGTATTGGCGGCAAGGCCGGAATCAATCTGCCCCAGGGTAAAAATTTGATCGGTGCCTTTAAACAACCCAAGGCCGTAATTGTGGATGTAGCAACGCTTCAAAGCCTTTCCGCAGAGGAGTTTTCCTTTGGAATGGCAGAGGTGATCAAACATGGGGTGATTGGCGGAAAAGAACTCTTTGATAGAATCAAGACCGGCAATTGGAAATGGGGAGGGGAGTCCTTCCATGCCTCGTCCTTTACCTATCTTCAGGACCTGGTTGCCCAGGCCATCCAGGTGAAAATCAATATCGTCCAGGAGGATCCGTTTCAAAGGGGCAGGCGGGCGGTATTGAATCTCGGCCATACCTTTGCCCATGCCATGGAGCAGGCCAGCCGTCATGCAATAAGGCACGGAGAGGCCGTAGCCATGGGGCTTGTTGCTTCGGCCAACCTCTCCCACCGCCTGGGGTATTGCGCAAAAGACCTTCAGCATGAAGTGGAAACCGCCCTGGACAAAGCCGGTCTTCCCATAAGGATACCGTCGAAGTTGGATATTCAGGAGGTTGTCAAAGCCATTCACAGGGATAAAAAGAGAACGGGTGCACAGCTTCGATTTATTCTCATGCGTGATATCGGGGATGTCTTTATTGCAGATGACATCCCCAAGTTAAAGGTGATTGATACCTTGAAAGATATACAAGACAAGGGCAATAGAGGTTAATAGAGCACCGACATGGCCTGTCTGAGCGCTTGGATGGGGATTTGACCCGGGGCGGAAGTGTTTTTGCCGATGGCAAAGGTGATATCGGATCCGAAAACACCGCCTGAAATTCGTGAGACAACGCCCTGTTCTCCCATGGACATGGTGACGATGGGAATGTCAATCCGACTTTTCCTGGCGGTGAGGGTTGCTTCCATCAGGGTCAAAACATCTTCGTATCCATTGGGCATGGCTGCCAGCTTGGCAATATCCGCCCCCATATTTTGGGCGGTTGTCAGTTTGTTCAGAATGAAATCCCTGGACGGGGTCTGGTTGAAATCGTGGTATGAGAGGATCACCTTAGTGTCGTAGGTCCTACCCGCCCTTATGACAGCGTCAATAAACGCCTTGCTGTTTCGCAGTTCCGTATCGACGATATCCAGCCGTCCTGTTTCCATGACCCCGAGAATCAAATCCAGGCGGGTCTGATCGGATAGCTTTTGCAGTCCGCCTTCTGCGTCAATCCTACAGGTGAAAATCAGGGGAATGGGGTCGATGATCGCCTGAAGGCCCTCCAGGGTTTTGATGCAGTCCCGGACATTGTCCACCTTTAAATACCCGTCGATTCTCCATTCCAGAAGATCCGGTTTCAACGGGATCAGGTCCCAGGCCTGGCTGAAAAGCTCATCCTTCTCCCTTGCTACCAGGGGCAGGCAGATAAGCGGCTGTTGCCCGCCGATGACCGTATTTTTAACTTGTATCGGGTGTTTACTTTGAAGTCTCATAACTCAATCCTGTATTAATATTTTTTTTTATATGAAAGTGTAGGCACGCCTAACATTACTTTCATTATTCGTTGTGGGCAGACCCAAGTCCCCAATGCGGTCTGCCTGTGGCAGTTATATGAAAAGGCAGCCTCCAAGGCAACCTCAGCAGAGCCGCCCCCCCGATGGGCAATAGGAACCGGACAATTGAGCTGTCTACAGTTCCGGTCCGGGCCCATTGCCCGTCGGGGGGGGGCGGCATAATGCCATTTTCTATCTTCGTTGTGCCCGCCAGGGCATGGGGGTTATATCAAAGTTACGAAAGGTTCCCAACTCCTTTTATTTTTTGACTCATTGCCCAAAACGATTTCTCTGTAGATCGGGACGTTGGTGTTACCAAACGGGATTTGAAGTTCGGGCATGGGGTGGCAAGGGGCTGACCCGCCGGTACCAGGATGATTTTGTTCTAAACAGTTTTGAAAAATACCTTTCTGATGGGTGATCCGTAGAACATATTTATCGTGGCACATGGGATAAAGAGCTTGACTAAGGAGCTAAATGACAGATATTGTACCCATTTCGTGTGGTGGGGCCTGCATTGCTGTTTATAGGCCGGGACCCATGAGGTTGCCGAGGCGGATATTGCACTGTTTCGCAACCATCTATAAGATTGGTTTCACAGATTTGGTTCTGATTTTAAGCAGAGCATGCCTTTCATTCCTTCATTCACCGTTCAGAGGGAGATCAGAGCTTGATCCGGTTTTACTTTTACAGGAGTTCATATGCAGGACCTGGAATTAAATAGAAAATTCGGCACCCTTATTACCCGGCTCATCGGGAAGGAGAACCTGGACAGAGATGAGGCAAGAGAGGCGTTTCACAGCATCTTAAAGGATGAGGTCACTGCCATGCAGCAGGGGGCGTTTCTGGCGGCCCTCACCGCCAAGAAAGAGACCGCCGATGAGGTGGCCGGCAGCTGGCAGGCTATTTACGAGCTGGACACCAATAAAGTGACCCTGAATGGGGCCACCCCGGTGGTGGAGAACAGCGGTACCGGCATGGACACCTTTAAAACCTTTAACATCAGTACGGCTGCATCCATTATTGCCGCTTCCGGCGGTATCCGCATGGCACGTCATGGTGCCCGGGCCATCACCTCCCGATGCGGCACCGTTGATATGGCCGAAGCCCTGGGGGTGGATGTGGAGTGCTCTGTGGATGTGGTGGCAAGGAGCATTGAAACTGCGGGGATAGGGCTGTTCAACGGCATGAGCCCTCAGATACATCCCATGGCCCTTGGCAGAATTCTTTCCCAGATCTGTTTCGGTTCAACTTTGAACATTGCCGCCTCCCTTGCCAATCCTGCCATGCCGGATCATGCCGTCCGGGGGGTGTACGCAAGAGAGATGATTCTTCCGGTGATTCAGGTGATGAAGGCCATTGGATTCAAACGGGCCATGGTGATTCACGGTAGCATTGACGGGTCTGACAAGGGGATGGATGAGGCATCGGTGTGCGGTACCACCTGGTGTGCCGAGCTTTCGGAAAGCGGGGACATTTCCCAGTATCAGTTGAATCCAGGGGATTTTTCCCTGGCGTGTCATGACCCCGGCGGCCTGGCACCGGAGGGAGATATCATCAATGAACCGGCCCGTTTTGTGGACCTGGTCCGGGGGCGGGAGAAAGGTGCCCGGTATGATGCCGCCATTTTAAATGCGGCCCTGATTTTTTATGTGGCCGGTAAGGTCGCCACCATTGACGCCGGGCTTGAGTGTGCGGCAAGGGCCCTGGACGGCAATGGGGCCTTTGAGGCCCTGACCAACTGGGTGTTGTCCCAGAACAGTGAACCTGAGCAGGGCTTGAAAAAACTGGAAGCCCTTTCATAGCGCCCTGACCCGGACAAGCTGGTACCAAAAAGGTTTCTGGTTTTTTTGCCAAAATAACGCAATATCAGAGATGAGAATCTAATTGTGGAGGTCCCATGGAGACTCAGTTGTTGATTATCAAAACCGGAGAGGCCTATATCCGGGTAAAAGAAGGTGAGTATGGTGTCTGTGGCCTTGACAAGGCATCTGTTTTTCCCATGGAAAAACTTGAAACCGTCAAGGCCCATGTGGCTGCCATGGAAAAGGTTCATGGATGGCCAGGGGTTATACATCGGCTGATCCTCAGGGAAGAGATATTGGATATCTAATCCCGGGGGCATTGCATCTGTTCTGCGGGCAGTGATGGCTATGATCCTGAAACGGACATACGTTAGATTCTTATTTCTGATTTTCGTGTTGTTTTGGCAAGAGAATCAGAAAACCTTTTTGGTTCTGGCTTGTCCAGGTTAGGATCTCAGCAGGTTTGATATACCGTTTAATCAAGGCAAAATTTAGAAAGCATGTGTGCCTGGATTTCAAAAACGGTAAATCAATAAGGGTTGACTCACTTATTAAACCCGGCATGTCGGGAAAAGAGAACTGGAGAGAACCGGATGAGAAAAGTGGTGCTTGCAGGATTGAAATCCCTTGAATATGTGGATAGTCCGGAGGAGGAGGATGCCCAGGAGGGCACGTCTGTTTTTAATGTCCGCTGTTGCGCCGTGTGTCGCACCGATGCAAAGATGTGGAGCCAGGGTCACCGGGATCTGAGCCTGCCCCGGGTGCCCGGCCATGAGATGGTGGTCACCGATGGTGGGGGAAGCCGTTTTGCCGTGTGGCCGGGAAAGAGCTGCGGTGGATGCCGCTATTGTCTAAACGGTCGTGAGAACCTGTGTGAAGAGATGAAGATCATGGGATTTCACACCGATGGCGGGTTTGCAGAACGAGTAAGCGTGCCAGAATCCAGCCTGGTGCCCCTGCCGGACGGCCTTTCCGATGTCATTGCCTGTTTTGCCGAACCCGTGGGGTGTGTCTTTAACCTTCTGGATAAACTGGGGCCTGTGCAGAGCCACCGGGTGATCATCTATGGCGGTGGAACCATGGGGCTGATAGCTGCCCTGGCCTTCAAGGATGCCGGTGCCCACCCCCTTATCATTGAAAAGAGTGAAGAAAAACGGTTGAAAATAGCCCCGTTTCTGGCGGCCACCACCATTTTGTGTGTCAAGGACACCGTGGAGAGTGAGTTTGATGTGGTGGTCAATGCCTGTGCCGATGTCATTGCCTTTAACCTTGGTATTGTCAAGGCAGGCAAGGGGAGCCGGTACTGTTTTTTCAGCGGGATCACCAAAAATGAACACATTGAGACCAATGTCATCAATGCCATCCATTACAAAGAGGTGGTGGTGTCCGGGGCCTATGGCCTGACCCGGCAGAACATGGTGGACGGGGTCCCCTTTATGGAGAGATACCAGTCCCACCTATCTCTGCTGGTGGAAGCGTGCGTGCCCCCTGAAACCATTCCCCGGGTGATGGAAAAAGTGCTGTCCGGTGAAGGGTTGAAGTATATCCTGGACTTTACCGGTGTTCATTTGACCCCGGAATCCGATTGCCGGGACCATGGGACTCCAACGGATACCGGAGAGAGTGCCCATGGAGAAAGGTGTGTCACTCAGCTGGCAGGTAGGGCCGTTGATGATGATCTTAGTGGGGCATGGCAGGGGGGCGCTATTACATGTGGGGTTCGCTCCGCCATGGGATCCGTGACCGGCAAAACCGACGTTGATGCCGGCGGTGCCCCGGACCCGGAACGGTTCTGCAGGGAACTCATTGAAGGTGTCTCCCCCGTGGATGAGACCCTCCTGGCACCGGCCCAGGGTAAAATCGACAACAAGACAAAACCGCTGGGTGCCCTGGGAACCCTGGAACAGCTGGCTGTGCAGATGAGCCTTATTCAACAAAGCCTTTCCCCCTGCATCCGCCGCAAGGCCCTGTTTGTCTTTGCTGCGGATCATGGGATCACCGAAGAGGGGGTGTCTGCCTATCCCCGGGAGGTGACATGGCAGATGGTGAAAAATTTCCTAAATGGCGGGGCTGCCATCAACGTGCTCTGCCGTCACCACCACATTGACATGAAAATTGTGGACATGGGGGTGGACGGGGACTTTGATCCACACCCCGATCTCATTATGAAAAAGGTTCGCAGGGGCACCCGTAACTTTGCCCTGGAACCGGCCATGACCCCCCAGGAGATGTTCACGGCCCTAAGTCACGGCATGTCCGTGTTTCTGGAGAGCCACAGTGCGTCACCCGTGGATATTGTGGGCCTTGGCGAGATGGGCATCGGCAACACCACATCGGCATCCGCCATCATCTCAACCATCTGTGGTATCCCTCCGGCCCAGGCAACGGGACGGGGCACCGGTGTGGACAACAAAGGGTTGAGCCATAAGACAGAAGTCATTGAAAAGGCCCTTTTGTTTCAGCGGCCAGACCCTTGCAACGGGTTGGATATTCTGGAAAAGGTGGGAGGGTATGAAATTGCCGGCATTGCCGGTGCCGTGCTTGCCGCCGCCTTTAAGGGCTGTGCCGTGGTGCTGGACGGGGTGATCTCCACCGCAGCCGGGCTGGTGGCCTGTCTCATTAACCCGGATGTCAGGGGGTATCTTATTTCCGGGCACAAATCCGTTGAGGTGGCCCAGAAGTCCGCACTGGAATATATGGGCATAACATCGGTGATTGATTTTAAGATGCGTCTGGGCGAGGGAACCGGTGCGGCCCTGACCATGGATACTGCCGAGGCGGCCTGCAAGATCATGTGCGAAATGGCCTCATTTGACGATGCCGGAGTGTCGAATAAACTTTAAATCGACCCGAATTTTTAAAATGGTGAATTCTGGCTGGCTCCCCAAAGCCCGGGAATCCGGTCGGAGGCCTTTTAAAATTTTAAAAGGCCTCCGGAAACCTGAAGAATCTCCCGCTTCAACGGTTTTGACAGATAGTCGTTGCTTCAGCACTGTCATGTTCAAGGTTCATCCGGGGAGGAGGCAGAATCGTTTTGATTTGAAACGAGTGGGGCCTGCAGGACCTGTCCGCAAAGAAATCTTTCAGGGTTTTGTGAATCACGGAAAAGGCGATGTTATTCCAGGGAATCTCCTCTTGATTAAATAGCGCCACATGGGTGCTCTCGGATGTGGGACCGAACTCCTTGGAAAGCAGCTCCGCCCTGAATATCAGATAGATCTGGTGCACATGGGGAATGTTGAACAGTCGATAGGGGGCGGTGATGTTCACCCTTGCCCGGGTCTCTTCCAGAGTTTCCCTGGCTGCCCCGGCCTCCACGGTTTCACTGTTTTCAAGATAGCCGGCGGGCAGGGTCCACTTGCCTTTTCCCGGCTCAATATTTCGTCTGCACAAAAGGACCTGATCCCCCCACTGGGGAATGCAGCCCACCACCATTTTGGGGTTGAGATAGTGGATGAAGCCACACTGTGTGCAGATGGCTCTCATGTGATCATCGTCGTCGGGGATTCCCTGTTTCATGGTGCCGCCGCAGCGGCTACAGAATTTGATCTCCATTGAATCTTCCTTGTGTGTTGAGTGTTAATATCAAAAATCAGGTAAGCCAGATCCGGTCATTCAATGGAAAGTTGTTTGTGGATGGTCAGATGGTTTCCCTTGGCATTATATTTTACCAAGGAACAGTATTGCCGGATAATGAAAATCCCCCTGCCGCTTTCAGAATAGTCTTCGGGCAGGTCATGCCCAACTTCATGCCATTGAAACCCCTTCCCCTGGTCTACTATTTCCATGAGGATGGTATCCGGCTGACAGACCCGGATGGAAAAACGGACCGGTTTGGCCGGATCAAGACCGTTTCCGTGCTTCACCGCATTCATGAGGCCCTCCCGCATGAGCAGATTGACTTCAAATTCATGTTGAAAATTATGGATCAGCTGTGACAGGAATTTAAGGCCGAGAGTACAGGCTTTGTCAACATTTTTCATTGTGGAACCAAAAGTGATGGTCAGACTGTTTTTCCCCCGGACTATGGTGAAGTCGTCGTCATTTTCCATGTGTTCACTTTCCACGTGTTACACCTCCACGCTGAGCAGCACAATATCATCTTCCGGAAGTGAGGTGGTGCTGAAAAGTTCCTGGACCAGCCGGTGGGGCATCTCTTGGATGGGCAGCCGGGGCGTCTCCTTGAACAGGGGCAGTAGGGTGTCCGCGCCACGGCACCAGGTGATTTTGTTTTTGACAGATTCCACCAGGCCGTCGGTGAACATGAACAGGCGATCCCCCGGGGCCACCTTGAACTGCATGATGCCAAAGGTGGCATCGGTGAACATGCCAAGAATGTCACCGTCTATCTTGATGAGGTAGGGATCACCCCGTTGAGGCATGAATATCACCGGCAGATGGCCGGCATTGATGATGGTGGCAAGCCCGGTGATGCGGTTGATGAGGAGGTAACAGGCGGTGAGGTATTTCTCTTCGGGCAGCAGCTCCACCAGCACATCATTGATGATTTTCATACTTTCCATGGGTTTGTACACCGGGGTGAAATTCTGGGTCAGAAGGGCCTTGAGGGAGTAAGTCATATAGCTGGTTTCAATGCCATGTCCCGAAAAATCCGCAATGAAATAGCCCTTGATATCCTTTGCAATATCAATAATATCGTAAAAATCCCCTCCAGCCTCCTCCATGGTTTTGTAGAAAATACCAAATGCGGCATCCGGGCAGGCATCCGGAGTGGGCAACAGCGATGCCTGTGCCTGGGTGACCTGTCTGAGTCTGCTGGCCTGGGCCGCAACCAGTGAGTTGGTGGCAATGGAAAGTTTCAGGTGCAGCCGAATTCTTGCAATGACCTCCTGGGGATGAAAGGGTTTGGTGATGTAATCCACGGCCCCCAGCTGAAACCCCTTAAGTTTTGATGACACAGAATGGGATGCTGTGAGAAAAATCACGGGAATGGCCGTGGTGGCAGGATCTTTTTTCAGTGCCCGAATCACATCAAACCCATTTTCATCCGGCATGATAATATCCAGTAGAATAAGATCGGGTAGCTGCTCCATGGCAAGCTCTCTTCCCCTGGGCCCGCTGTTGGCGCACAACACCCGGTATCCTTCCTTGGAAAGGGTTTTTTCAATAATCTTGAGATTCAGCGGATGGTCATCAACGGCCAGGATGGTCAGGGGATGCGTGGGCATTGTGTTAAGATCTCTGCGGGACATATGATAAGAGTGAATAACAGACATGAATCCTCGTCGGTTTTTTGTGGATAGGCCTGTATGGCATATGGCACCCGGTGTCGGATTTTTAAGTCAGGACAGGCTTTTTGAAATGGTATTTAACGTTTCTTTAATGCACGTAATATGGGATGTCAGGTTATTAATGCTGTGGGAACGGGCGGACATTTCAATTGTTTCTGCGCAGTGGGAAAGCTCAACAAACCCTAAATTTCCGGCAGCGCCTTTAATTGAATGGGCAGCATCCTTTACCTTATCCGGGTTGTTTTCCATAATTCCCTGCTCCAGCTGTTCCATGTCCGACAGCGAGACGGTCACCAGTAGCTGGGCCACCTCTTTAAACTCCTCTTCGTCAAAGCCGAGATTTAAAGCCATGCTGTTGAAATCAATGCTCTCTTCATTCATAATAATTTCCTATGTCATGGTAAAGGGGGGCGTGTTGGACTTAACGGCAAAAACAGCACCAATGGTCGTTCAGATGCGACAATAAACAGACACGTCTTTCCAAAAATGATAAAATCATTTCATCTTCATAAATTTTGGGGTAATTATAGTTGAAATGTCGGGTTTGAGCAAATGTTTTGTCGTGTCTCCATGCGCAATGGGGTTTTAAGCCACCAGGTCCTGGAAACGCATTTTAAAAAATAAACGCCTTCACTGAAGGAAGAAGCCGTCAAGCGGGATTCAGTGAAGGCGGTGTGTAAGGAAAACTGTTTTGCAGCACTCCTTGACAACGTAGAGCATATATCAGTAAATTCCGGACACGTCAATGTGAAGGGGGCTTGATCACAACCGCGACCACTCTGGGTGGGGTTGTGATCAAGCCTTGAAGGGGTGTACAGGAAATTCATGAAAATAAATCGTTCGATCATTCAGCTGTTTGATGTCTCCAAGCAATATGGCGCCAGATATGCGTTGAAAAATATAACGCTTTCCGTGAAAACCGGAGAGTTGGTGTTTATCACCGGGGCCTCCGGGGCCGGTAAAAGTACCTTGTTGAATCTTTTGTACATGGCAACGCCGGTGAGCCAGGGCCAGATTATTGTGGGAGGAATGAACCTGGCCCGGCTCTCTTCGGAAAAAATCCCCTATCTCCGGCGGCGTATCGGTGTGGTCTTCCAGGATTTTAAACTGATTCCCCATCGCAGTGTTTATGACAATATATCCCTGGTTCTGGAAGCCGCGGGTCAGCCCCCCGGTGTGATCAAAAAAAAGGTGGGCAAGGTGCTGGAGCGCACCGGTATGACAGAGTACATGGGAGCACTGCCCCTTTCCCTGTCCGGTGGGGAACAGCAGAAGGTGGCGGTGGCAAGGGCCGTTGTGGGGGATCCGGATATTATTCTGGCAGATGAGCCCACCGGCAGCCTTGATGCCTGCTCGGCCGAGGTCATCACCCGTTACCTCATGGAATACAGGGAGAGGGGAACCACCATCATCATTGCCAGCCACAATACCGCACTGATAAACCGGACAGGTTTTGATTCCCTTTATACCCTTGAGGCGGGGGAGTTGAAATCCGGTGGTGAAAGAACCTGTACCGGTACGGAGAGCCGCACCGGAACGGAGATGGAAGGGGGGCATACCTCTCCATGATATCCTACCTGAAGCGGGCACTGGAAAATATGGCAGGCAATCTATTCCTTACGGTGACCACTCTTTTTACCATTACATTGTCTGTTTTGATTGCCGGTTCTTTTTTCCTTTTTTTTGAAAATATTTCCCGGATGACAGGGGACTGGAACCAGGGCATCAGGGTCATGGCCTACCTGGGCCCGGCATTTACACCGGAGGACTTACCCCAGGTAACAGCTGACCTTGGGAAAATTCATGGGGTCCGGGACATCCGTTTTATATCCAGGGAGTCGGCACTGGAGCGTCTTCAGCAGGATCTAAAGTCCAGTGGGGTGCGCTTGTCGGATCTGCAGGAGAATCCCCTTCCCCATACCCTTGAGATTCTTCTCTCCCCATCCCTTGGAACCTCTGATCAGGTGGAGGCATTTGTGGCGGCTGCCGAAAAAAAAGACCATGTTCAGGAGGTGGTGTATGGCCATCGCTGGGTGGAGGCATTTTTGCCCATGCTCTCCATATTGAAGATGGGGGCTGTTGGGGTGGGGACGCTTTTTGTGATTGCCGCACTTTTTGTGTCGGCCAATACCGTACGTCTGGCCTTTTTTGCCAAACATGAAGAGATTGAGATCATGCGCCTTGTGGGGGCCACCGAGGGGTTTGTCAACACTCCCTTTTACCTGGAGGGGATCATTCAGGGAGGGCTTGGGGGGATCTGCGGCATGGTGGTTCTCTTTTTTCTATTCCGGTGGGTGAGAGGAGGGATTCCTCCGGAGGTGACCTTGATTTCATTGGCCCAGGTTCAATTTCTCTCCCCGGCAATGGTGGGGGGAATCATGGGAGCAAGTATCTTTCTGGGATGGCTGGGATGTTTTATCTCATTAAAACAGAACTGAAAAAGCGATGTGGTTTTTGGTGTCTGTGCCTCATGCTCTGGGGGGGCATGGTCTCTTTTGTGTGGGCGGATGCCACGGTGGTGGATCATAAGGAATCCCGCAAAAGAATCACCCGGGAAAAAGATTCGGTGGAGACCCATCCCCTTGAAGAGCGCATTCGTCATCTGGAGAAAGATGAACAGGAGCTGAACAGTGTCCGGCTGGAGATTGTTCAAAAATTGGACGAGGTAAATCACCAGATCAACCAGCGACAGCTTCGGGTTTCCCTTATTTCCCAGGAAATCCTTGAGTTAACCGATAAAATCAAGATCGTTGAACGGGAACAACAGGCCGTGAAAAGCGCCATTGAGAAGAATAAAGCCTATGTCAATGAACGGCTTTGTGCCCTGCATCGCATCAAAGGCACCGGATGCTGGCAGCTGTTTTCAAAGCCCCGGTCTCTGTTTGATTTCTGGGAACGTCAACAGGCCTTGACCCTCATCATCCGTTCCGATGTTGCTCTTTTGGAAAATCAGACCGCATCCCTCAACGCCCTGGAAAAGACAACTCTTCTTCTTGAAGGGGAAACCGGGGAGAAAAAGCTCCTTGACGGATATCTGGCCCTGGAGATTGAAAATCTGGAAAAGGAGAGGAAAAAACGTCAGGAACTGTTGGACGGGGTGAGGGAGAAAAGGGCATTGACGCTGGCGGCCATGGACTCTGCCAGAAAGGCCCTGGAAGAAAACATGCAGGCGCTGAAAACCCATGCGCCTGCGTCTGTATCCGGGGGAAGCATCGCCAAGAGCAAGAGGCCGGTGCCCGGGCAAAGTGACAAAGGGCTTTTTTTATCCCGCAGGGGGTCGTTGCATATGCCGGTGAACGGTCGTATCCTCTCAAAATTCGGTACCCCTGCCCGCTCAGATGACAATACCTTCACTTTTCAAACGGGAATTGATATAAGGGCGGACAGGGGAGAACCGGTGAGGTCCGTTTTCAGGGGAGACGTTCTCTATGCAGACTGGTTAAAAGGATATGGCAATCTTATTATTATTAACCATGGTGATAACTATTATACCCTGTATGCCCATATGGAAGAAATTTTTAAAAAAAAAGGGGATGTGGTGGAAGACCGGGAGGTCATTGCCACCACAGGAGATACGGGGTCGGTCAGGGGACCGTCCCTTCATTTTGAGGTGAGACACCATGGAAAACCCGTCGACCCCCTTCAATGGCTGAAAAAAGGAGCGTGAAATGAGAATGTGTTTTGCAGGACCCACCCGGAACCGGCTGGCTCTGATGGCAGTGGCCCTGATGTTAATACTGTGGGACGGTTGGGCGGGTCCCCTGTTTGCGGAAAAGGAGCAGACCTATGAGTCGTTGAAACTATTTTCCGACGTGCTGCAGGAGATAGAGGAGAACTATGTGGATGAGGTGGATGCGGAACGGTTGATCCAGGACGCCATCAAGGGCATGGTGGATAATTTGGATCCCCACTCCACCTTTATGCCCCCCGAGGCCTTTGATGAACTCCAGGATGATACCAAGGGGGAGTTTGGCGGTGTCGGCATCGTTATTTCCATGAAAAAAGGGATTTTAACGGTGATTTCTCCCATTGAAGGCACGCCGGCATACCGGGCAGGCATCATGGCAGGGGACGTGATTGTCCGGATTGATGACCATGACACCACGGAGATGGCCCTGTGGGAATGCGTCAAAAAGATGCGGGGAACCCGGGGGGAGAGTGTGGTCTTGACCATTGTTCGAAAGGGACAACCAGAGCCCCTTGTGTTTACACTGGAGAGAGATATCATCCCCATGACCAGTGTGCGAAGCACCACCCTTCGGCCCGGGTATGGCTATGTCTGGGTGACAAATTTTAGAAACAATACCGCTGATGAACTGGTGGAGGCCCTGGCAAAGCTGGAGTCCGGTGAGGTGCCTCTGAAGGGGTTGATCATGGATTTGAGGAACAATCCGGGGGGACTCTTAAACCAGGCGGTGGAGGTGTCCGACGCATTCCTTGACCAGGGTATCATTGTTTCCATCAAGGGCCGTCAACCCAGCCACACCGAAGTGTTTGAGGCCCGGCCGGGTCCGGTGAAACGAAGCTATCCCGTGGCGGTGCTCATCAATGGCGGCAGTGCCAGTGCATCGGAGATCGTGGCAGGGGCATTGCAGGACCATAAACGGGCCATCATTTTGGGAACCACCTCATTTGGGAAGGGATCCGTTCAGACGGTGAAGCCCCTCAGAGATGGGTTCGGGCTCAAGTATACCATTGCCAGATATTATACCCCCAGCGGCAGATCCATCCAGGCCCAGGGTATCACCCCGGACATTGAGGTGATCCTTCAGCGCATGGTGGATGAGACGGAAAAAGAGGAAGAAAACGACTCTCCTATGGACCGCATGCTCCGGGAAAAGGATTTGAAAAATCACCTTGAACCGGAAACCACTGTGAAGGAAAAGGCGGGGAACAAGACAGACCAAAAGGAAAAGGTCTTTGCTCCGGGGGGCCCCATCGGGCTTGAAAAGCTTGGACAGGATTCCCAGGTCCAGCGGGCACTGGATATCCTCATGGGGTACAGCCTGCTGAGTCAGGGAAAAGGGAACCGGTAACCGGATGGTGTCATGGCGGTGAAAAAGAAAAAAAAAGAGGCAGCCCCTCCGGTGAAAAAAAAAAGCCGGAAACCGGTCAAAAAAACCAAAAAGGCTTCCAAGCCCTCCATTTCCATTGAATTGAAAAAGGGGATCACCGCTCTGGTGGTTTTGGTCCTTTTTATTGCAGCGGCAGCCATGGTGGCGGATTTTTATCTGGGTGATCCGGGGCCGCCAACGAAACCAACCTCCCGTGAAACCATGGGGTCACCCCCGGGAGACCGTTCTCCGAAACCGCCCCCGTTAGCTATGCCCGCTCAGACCGTTGACCATGACAACATACACACCAAAAAACCATTGCAGGGATTGAGACAGAAGCCCCAGGGGGGGGATGGGGAATCCATGGACGGAGCCCCCTCTTCTCCAGGACCCATGAATCGGGAACCGGTTGCGGATAGCAGGCCCACCAGTAGTAGCTCCCGAAAAGAGGACAAGCCGGTCTACGAGGTGTTTGAGACAGACCAGGTCATCCCGGGACGAGGGGATACCACCCCCATCGGCAAGGAGGGGTTGCCGCTGGTTGCCATTATCATTGATGATGTGGGGTTTGATAAAGCCATGGCCATGGCCTTTGCAAGGCTGGATTCCCACATTACCCTCTCCATATTGCCGGCATCCCCTTTTGGGAAGGTGATTGCCAACCGGCTATATGTAAGGAATACCGAAATCATGCTGCACCTGCCCATGGAGCCCATGCAGTATCCGGAGGTGGATCCGGGGCCCGGTGCCCTCATGGCCGACATGCCTCCGGACCAGCTTTTGGAGACCCTGCGGCGTAATCTTGACAGTATTCCCCACGTCAAGGGGGTGAACAACCACATGGGGTCCCGGTTGACCACCCTGTCTGATCAGATGCGGCAGGTGTTCACCGTGTTGAAAAAAAGAGATCTTTTTTTTATTGACAGCGTCACCGCAGCCCATTCCATGTGCGGTCCATCCGCCCGACTGTTCCGGCTTCCCTTTGCCCAGCGGGATGTTTTTTTGGACAATGTTCAGAACAGCGTCTATATCACCCGACAAATCAAGGAGCTGATTCGCATTGGTCAGCTCCATGGCACCGCCATCGGCATTGGGCATCCATATTCCGCCACCTTACAGGCCCTGATGGAGATGCTGCCGGAGCTGCAGCGAAAAGTTCGCATTGTCAGGGCCTCGGCCCTGGTCACGGTATCGGGGTGATGGCATTTTGGGCGCACACGGCAATCCACTCTCCCTCTTCCCGGATTTCCGTGACACTGAAGTCATGGTGGCAAAGCTTTTTTAGGATGGAATCTTTTTTTTCCAGTATAATGCCGGATAAAATAACGGTGCCGCCGGGTTTTGTTCGGAGTTTGATCTCTGGGATGATCTCTAAAATAATTTCGGCAATTATGTTGGCCACCACCAGATCAAAGGGACCGACTCCCCTGTCCTGGTATCTATCCAGGGTTGTCTGTTCAAGGTGGTATATTTGGGGAGAGATACCGTTTTTTTCAAGGTTTTCACCGGCCACCCGCACCGCCACCTCATCAGTGTCAATGCCTGCCATGGCTGATGCCCCTAAAAGTCCGGCAGTAACCATGAGAATACCGGAGCCGGTGCCCACATCCAAAATGGACTGCCCGGGTTTGAGATGGGCTTCAATCAGGGCAATGCACATGGCTGTGGTGGGATGGGTTCCCGTTCCAAAGGCCATACCCGGATCAATGTGGATGATAAGGTCGTCACTGCCTGCCTCAAACTCCCGCCAGGCCGGTTTGATGATGATTCGGTCGGTGATGCGTGTGACAAAGAAAAATTCTTTCCACGACTCTGCCCAATCCTCCTGATCCACCTGTTCCGTTGTGACGGTAACCCTTATGCCGGAAGCCAGAAGCGCCTCGGCCCTCTGTTTTATGGCGCTGACAAGTTCCCGGGAGGCGTGGGTATCTGGAATGTATCCGGAGATGGCACTCTGGTCCGGTGGGGGCAGGGCATCGCTGCCGAATCCTTCTTCCGGCGGGGGCAGGGGCACCTCACACACCACCCCTTTTAATCCAAGGTTCAGAAAAATATCGGTGACCAGCTCTTCTGATAACTGGGGATCATCGCCGGTGAAGGCGGCCTTGACATGTATCCATTTCATGGTTTTTTGTCTTCTTTCATGGGTGGCTTCCCTTGGAGCATGGGAATACTTTTTTATTGTCTCAACCAACAGGTTTGTTTTTTTCTTTTAGCGTCTCTTATCCGCCCTTTGGTTCAGGGGGACACGTCGTCCCTGAATACCATGAAAAAACCATTTGTTTCAACCTGGAAAAGAGTCCGTCCCTTTTTATTTCCGGTTGTGCATGGGGCATGGACGAGCTGATGGATTTGTGCTTTACTGCACTGGTAAGGCGATTGCCGGAAAAGAATAGGAGATGCCCTTTGTCACTGAAATTGTTCAGAGATTGGGTCCCGGGAAAAGGGAAGATGGATCCATGAACCGACCTGGCTGGATGAAGTGAAAATCAGCATAGAAATGAGGATGTCATGATGAATGATCAGGTGTATCTTGAAAAATTTAAGCTGCTTGCCGGAATGGCCATGCTGCTTCAAAGTTGTACCCAGGAGAACGAGTTGTTTGATGTTGCCTCTGTGTATCTGCCCAGACTGTTTCCCGAATTTTATGGTGAAATTTTTCTGCAGGAGGAGACCGGACAAGAGATACGCCAGATCTTTAATTGGGGAACGCCGGGAAAAGAGATTTCCGCACCGAATTTTACCCTGTGCCGGTCGTTTGTCTGTAGTCTTGTGGTGAATATCCGGGAAAACAGGGAGGACGTTTGCTATTCATGCCATCGGGGGGACTGCTGTATTCCGTTCTGCCATGGGGACCACGCCTTTGGAATGCTGTGCCTGAGTGGGGGAACGGAAGAGTTGCCGGTGGGGTACCGGGGACTTGCCTTTGTCACGGCAGAGTACCTTGCCTTGTCCATCTCTAATTTAAGGTTGAAAAATCGTCTCCATGAACTCACCGTAAAAGATCCCCTCACCGGCCTGTTCAATCGCAGACACATGGAAGAGGTTCTCCCCCGGGAGTTTATGCGGGCAAAACGTGCTGGCACACCCCTTGGCGCCATTATGGTTGATCTGGATCATTTTAAAGACGTCAATGATACCTTTGGCCATGATGCCGGTGATGCGGTTCTTAAAAAAGTGGGGTTGTTTATGAATTCAATGTTCAGGCTGGAGGATGTGGTGTGCCGGTTTGGGGGGGAAGAATTCTTTGTGCTGATGACCTCCGGTGGGCCAAAGGATTATTGCCTAAAAGCCCAGGAGGTGAGAAAGGGAATAAAAGCCCTTGATATTTCCTGGGAAGGCCGACAGATCAGTCCCATTACCGCCTCTTTGGGGGTGGCGGTGTTTCCGGACCATGCACGAACGGTTGACGGGATGATCAAAATGGCGGATAAAGCACTTTATGTTGCCAAAAATCGGGGTAGGGACAGGGTGGTTGAAGGGGCAGATCCATAAGTTTGGTTTGTTGGTGAGACTTTCATATAACCGCCACGGGCGGACCGGAATTTGGGACCCGGGTTCGCCCACAACGAAGCCTGAAAGAATGTTAGGCTTGCCTATTCTTTCATATAAAAAAAATCAAGAAAACTGAATTCCAGGAGGTATCTTTTTGACCAATCCCTATGAATATCTTTATATCTACTATCTGGAGGGTATCCCCTCCAGCCTTGCTCCGGCAATGAAAAACAGCACCTTTATCGGGAACTGGGAGGAGGAGGGATTCTCCTTTCTTTTTTTCTCATACCCGGATGACGACCTGGTGGCAGAGATGGTTGCCGGGGAGCGTCATTTGCGCCTCATTGATAAATATGAGATGACCAGCGATCAGTGGCACGGAGATAAGATTGAGTCCTATACCGCCGGCAGCCTGGTGATCTCCCCGCCCTGGAAAATTGCCTTTGTCAATGAACCGGGGTTGAAGCATATCCTGCTGGATCCAGGTGTGGTGTTTGGCACCGGCCGCCATCAGACCACCGAGGATTGTCTCGGGTATATGGAGTACCTTTGCCGGAAAGAAAAAATTTCAACAGTGGTGGACATCGGCACCGGGACGGGCATACTGGCACTGGGGGCAGCTGCATTGGGCTGTGACCGAGTGCTGGCGCTGGATTTTAATCTGCTGGCCGTCCGTACCACCCTGAACAATATTCGGTTGAATGGGTTTGAGGATAAAATTCTGGCCATCCAGGCCCGGGGAGATGCGTTCATGGAGGTCCCGGCACAACTTGTGGTGGCCAATATCCACTATGATGTCATGAAAGAGCTGATAGAAGCCCCGTCATTTCCGGAAAAACCCTGGTTGATCCTTTCCGGGTTGCTGAAAAGCGAGGCAGATAAAGTGTGTGATCGCCTGAAAGAAAAGCCGGTGACCCTGGTGGAGCGCATCAGTCCCGACGGGGTGTGGAATACCCTGCTGGTGCAGGGACGGCCCCCGGCAGCCCCCTGATGACCCCACGCTCTCCTTGCTGCGGCAAGATTCCTTTGGGTGGGGTCTTTGAGCGAAGGTCCCGGACAATGGAAACCTTGCTTTGGAAAGTGTAAATCGAAAAATGAAGAATGCCCCATATTGGCATCATTATTTGCCTCCGAGGCCTTAAGTACATGGACAAATATTTTTTTTTCGGTCAAACTTTAGAAAAGCGCTTTGCATGAAGCGGTTCATTGATGAAGAAATTTGTGTTCATCTACTTACCTCACCGGCGGATTAAAGTAACCGTGGATGAGATGGGGAAATTTCCGGGTGAGTTCATGGATGATGAACTCCATGCCCAGGGCCGGGCTTTTTCCTCCGGCGGTTTCCATGACGTTGAAATACCCCAGGGGATCATAGTTCAGATTCCGCCACTGGATCATGTTCACCGGGTGGGTGGAGAGAAACTGATTTAATGCCTCAAATTCCTGTTCCGAGTCGGTTACGCCGGGGCAGTTGAGATAATTGATGGAGATGAATTTTTCTTTTTTTTCTGCAATGTCAAAACTTTGCATTACATCTTGAAAGGTGTAGCTTTTGGGTCTGAAATAGGTGGTGTAGCAGATCTCCCGCACGGAGTTCATGCTCACCCGCAGGGAGTCAAGGCCTGCATCAAAGAGCTTTTCCAGTCGACGGGGCATGCCGGCATTGGTGTTCATGTTGATGGTGCCTTGGTCTGTGACCTGGCGCACCTGTCGTATGGCGGGCTCAATGACATCAAAGGCGGTGAGGGGGTCTCCTTCACATCCCTGACCAAAGCTCACCACACTTTTTTTGACCTTGGGGATATGCTCAAGGCACACCTGGGCAATTTCATGGGGGGCAGGCGTAAAGGAGATCCGGTCCTGGCAGGCCACAAGGTTGTCTGTTTTTTGAAGAGAGATACATCCCATGCAGTTGGCATTGCACACCTGGGAGGTGGGCAACGGGGCTTCAAATCTGCCCAGAAAAAAATTTTTTGCCGCCGGACAGCTGTAGATCAGCGCACATTTTTCCAGATGCCGCATGAGTCGGTTATTGGGATATTTTTTCTGCATGGCCTTGACCCCGGCCACAATGCCTTTCCGGGGCATGAGACGTAAATCCTGACGTCGCTCCCGGTCCACGCATATGGCAGCGGATCTAAATCCCCCTTTTCCCCAGCCCGTGGCCCCATAAGAGAACAGGGGCAGCAGCGCACCTTCAACGGCGCTTTCATAGGCGGCAACATAGCGGTTTACGTATCCCGGAGAGTTGAACACGGCAACGGCGTGGATGGGTTCTCCGGGGTTGTAAGGGTCTGTTTTAAGGGTTTCAAAGCGGAATTGATCAAAGTTAAACACCATGGGAAACCGGTGGGGCAGCATCATCATCTCACTGCCATGGGGCATCTCCACGGTTTCCCCCTGGGTGAGAAGTATGGGTTGATCTCCGGCCATGGCCGCGGCACCAAATCCTTCCAGTTCAAAAATCTCTCCGTTTTTGTTGGCCACCACCGGTGTCAGGGGGGTTTTGCTTTGGGCTTTCATTTTCGGGCTGCGAGATGTTGATTTCTTCATGGTGTTATTCCCTTGAGCGGTTTCATTGGCCACTGAATATATCTCTCGGTGGATGGCCACCGGAGCAAGGGGATTATAGCAGAGAAACCCGGCATTGTCATTATTTACATTCAACGTCATACCTGTTAAGAGAAGAGGGCAAAGAGAGGGTTCAAATCCTGTATGACGCTATTTTAAATATGAAGAAAGGCAACGATATGTCATCCCCGTTTCATCGCTTTACGGTTCAGGTCTACTATGAAGATACCGACCACTCCGGCGTGGTCTACCATGCCAATTATCTCAAATATTTTGAAAGGGCCAGAGAAGATGTCATCGGTGTCAAGGAGCTGTCCCGGCTCTGGCATGAAGAGGGGGTGGGGTTTGCCGTTTATCGGGCAAATCTCTCCTTTCATGAGGGGGCTGTTTTCGGAGATACCCTGGAGATTCGCACCCGGTGGGATAAAGAGAGTCTCTATCGGGTTATCTGGCACCAGGAGGTGTGGCGACCCGGGGGAGAAAAGGCTGCCGTCACCGGAGAGATTCATTTGGTGTGCCTGGACGGAAACAGGAAACTCAGGCCCCTTCCCGAGATAACGTCCCTTGGACCGCCCACACGCTAAGTGCCTGGATAAATAAATATTCCGGTTAAGCCTTCGAAGATAAGAGGAAAAAATTTTGGTCCACCTACTTAAGCTTATCCTCGTTTCTACGTGTTCAGAATGGCGTGGGTGGGATGGTCGTCCTGGAGACAGGCAGGAATTTGCATATTGTCTCCAATAACAAGCCATTTCAGCCGTTCCACCTCATAGTCTCCCATGCCTGAAATGAGAAATTCCGAGACATGGGCACTGTGCGAGTTCATGGGGACGATGTAGTCGGCATAATCATGATTGAACAGCCGCAGGTTTATCCATGAGTGCTTCCGGGTTTTAATGACCCTGCGAAGGAGACACTGGAATGGGTAGGCGTAAGACTTATGGAAGATATCGGAGATGTTTCTTCCCGGGAGGGCGATACCGTCAATGGGGTTTGTGACAGTGGAGGTTACAATGGTACCCTCCTGATCTATCACATGGCGGACGCATCTGTTTTTTACTATCTCCCCATGGTGGTTCATTTGATGATATTGATCCTTGATCTGTGTGGGCGCCGTTTCAAAGAGCCACGATTCCCCCTGAACAATGGATTTAAACATCTTTCGGTTATGAGGCAGCGTGCTGGCGTGAATCTGCCACAGAGAACTTGTGACAAAATCGTCATCGTTGTTCACCACAATGGCAATGCGGTTATAAAGATTTTTTCGTTGAATCAAAAGATACTCGTGAAACCTTTTCATGTCTTTCTGTTGAATTTCACTGAAATCAGTATGGCGGTAATCGTAGAGAACATTAATGCCCGGAACGTAGAGGGAGTGGGACGCAAGATCCATCACCAGTTGGATGAAGCCATCTGCCTGGATGGGGCCTTTGTGCTTTATATAGGCAAGGTTAAGGTGGGGCGTAATAATAATCATGATATCTTTATTGATTGATTGTGTATGGTTGTTACATGGGGATCTTTTAGTACGGATTCGTTCGATTGTCAATACAAAAGTGTGTAATTCCGTGCAAAAACTTTGGGAAAGTAGTAAAAATAACAAAAACACCTGGATAACATGCAACATATTTGCAAGTGGGGCCGTGGGTTTGAAAATGGAGTTCCTTATTGACTCATTGGGCAGTCACGGGTAGTATGTCTTGGGGTGGTTCTGAGTTTGGCCGTCCCGGACAGTTCATGGGCCATCGGGGTCAGGCTTGTGTTGTGGTTCTGTCCTGTCTGCGGCAGGTGCCTGAACTAAAATTATATGGGGTAAATTATGTGTCTTGCAGTCCCTTCAAAGATTGTTGAAATAAAGGAATCACTGGCAACCGTGGATGTGGATGGGGTCCGGCGTGAGGCCAGTCTCATGCTCCTTGAGGATGTTAACATCGGGGATTATGTTATTATCCATGCCGGTTTTGCCATCAGTAAAGTGGATGAAGAGGTTGCACTGCAGGCACTTGTGGATATGCGCAACATGCTGGATGCTGCAGACGCTTTTTTCAATAAAACGGCGTGATAATTCTGCATGGCAATCAACCCGGCGATTTCAGCCAGACGTATTGACATTTCCGGCGTGGTTCAGGGGGTGGGATTTCGTCCCTTTCTCTTCCAGCTGGCCCATGGTTATGGTTTTAAAGGCCAGGTCTCCAACACCGGTCAGGGGGTTACCCTGGTGGTGGAGGGGCCGGATGAAAGAATGGGGGCATTCTGCCGGGATATCACCGAAAAATCCCCCCCCTTGGCCGCCGTCTCCCATGTGAAGTGGGTCCCGGTGACGGTGCAGGGGTTTGAGACGTTTACCATCTGTACAAGCCACGGTGGAGAGGGGGATCGACGGGTACTGATCTCCCCGGATGTCTCCGTCTGTCAGGATTGCCTTGAAGAGTTGCATGATCCGGCCAATCGTCGTTTTGCCTATCCCTTTATCAACTGTACCCATTGCGGTCCCCGGTATACCATTATCAAGGATGTACCCTATGATCGGCCTCACACCGCCATGGCGGTTTTTTCGCTGTGCCCGGCCTGTCAGAGGGAGTATGATGACCCCCTGGATAGACGTTTTCATGCCCAGCCCAATGCCTGCCCGGTGTGCGGCCCCCAGGTGTTTCTGGTGGACCGCCGGGGAAATCGGGTGGGAGAGGGTCCCGGAGATGCCATTGAAACTGCGGCTTGCCTTTTAAAACAGGGGCACATTGTTGCCGTCAAGGGGCTGGGGGGATTTCATCTGGCCGTGGATGCCACCTGCCATGGGGGGGTAAGCCGCCTCAGAAAGGGTAAACAACGGCCGGACAAGCCCTTTGCCCTGATGGCGCTCTCCCACCGTGATGTGGCCCGGTATGTCCGGATAAGCCCTGGGGAAAAGCGGGTTCTTTACTCCCGCCATCGTCCCATTGTGATTTTGGAGAAGCAACGGTTTTTTCATGACACCGGGGTCGGCGGTCATGAATTCAACCACCCTTTTCCGACGGACCCGGTTTCCTTAGCGGACCATGTCTCTTTAAGTGATGCCATAGCCCCTGGCAATGATTGCCTTGGCATCATGCTGCCCTATACCCCCCTTCACTATCTTCTGCTGGAAAAAGGTCCCCCGGTGCTGGTCATGACCAGCGGCAATCCCAGTGGAGAACCCCTTTCCATTGACAATGACGAGGCCCTTTCTGTCTTTTCCCACCTGGCTGACTATTTTCTTCTTCACAACCGGGATATCTATTTCCGGGCTGATGATTCCATTGTGCAGGTTCAGGGGGAGGTGCCCCGGTTTTTCAGGCGTTCCCGGGGGTATGCTCCCCTGCCGGTGTTTTTAAAACAGGCCATGCCCCAGGTGCTTGCCTGTGGCGGCGGATTGAAAAGCACGGTGTGCCTCACCCGGGAGAACAAGGCGTTCTTAAGCCAGCATATCGGCGATCTTGACAATGAAAAGGTGTTTCAATTTTATCTGGCCAGCGTGGATCACCTCAGGCGGATTTTGGGTATCCGTCCGGAAATCATTGCCCATGACCTGCATCCGGGATACCTGAGCAGTGCCTGGGCCCGGGAGCAGCAGGGGATGACAAGGGTGGCGGTGCAGCACCACCATGCCCATGCCGTCTCGTGCATGGCGGAAAACGGTATTGTGGACCAGGTGATTGCCATCACCCTGGACGGCACAGGCCTTGGCACTGATGGCGCCATCTGGGGAGGAGAGGTGCTGACCTGTACGCTGACGGATTTCAAACGTCGTGCCCACTTAAAATATGTTCCCATGCCCGGAGGCGATGCAGCGGTGCGGGAACCCTGGCGCATGGCTGCGGCCTTTTTGTGGCAGGTGTGGGGGATGGATTTCCTGGATCTGGATCTGCCCCTGATCCACCGGGTGGGACGGGATCGACTCTCTTTTGTTGCAAAAATGATGGAAAAGGAGGTGAATTCTCCTTTGACCTCCAGTTGCGGACGTCTGTTCGATGCCGTGGCATCTCTTGGGGGGATTCGGGATAAGATGACCTTTGAAGGACAGGCGGCCATGGATCTTCAGGCGGTTAGCAAAAGGGACGGTGCACCCCCCTATGGAATGTGTTTTAAGGAGATTTCTGACGGGGCGGGGAAGGTCATGGTGGAGATGGACCCTTGTCCTGTCATTAGGGAGATGGTTGAGGATGTTCAAAAGGGGCGTTCACTGGGGGAGATGGGTGGGCGGTTCCATGAAACCGTTATTCAGGGGTTTTCCCTGGCTGCCCTAAAGGTGAGGGATTCAACCGGTATCAATCAGGTGGTGCTCTCCGGTGGGGTTTTTAATAACGGACTCATTCTGACGGGAATTTTAAAACGCCTTGAAAATATGGGCATGAGGGTTTATACCCATGGCAAGGTACCGGCCGGTGATGGCGGCATCAGTCTGGGCCAGGCCGTGATTGCCGGTACGTCGGCCCGGAAAAAATAGAGAGGGCTTGTTGCGGCCCACTCCCAAAATGACTGGGTGATCAAGCCCTTAGATCCGGTTGGAGGCGTTCCCATGGCATTAAAATATGTTCAGGAATATCGAGACAAAGACCTTGCCCGGCAGCTCATTGATGCCATCGGGCGCATCCATGAAAGAGATCTGCGCCTGATGGAGGTGTGCGGCACCCATACCATGGCCATTTTCCGTCACGGCATCCCCAGTGTGCTTCCCGACGGCATCAGGCTTCTCTCTGGCCCGGGGTGCCCTGTGTGCGTGACCTCCCAGAGGGACATTGATATGTTTGTGGCGCTTTCCATGGAACCCGGGGTGATTCTCACTACCTTTGGGGATCTCATGCGGGTGCCGGGCACCCATTCGTCACTGCAGCAGGAAAAGGCCCAGGGAAGAGATATCCGGGTGGTCTACTCGGCCTTTGATGCGGTGACACTTGCCGCTGATAATCCCCGGCAACAGGTGGTGTTCTGCGCCGTGGGATTTGAAACCACCACCCCCACGGTGGCGGCCTCCATCCTGGCGGCAAAACAGCAGGGGATCACCAATTTTTCCATCCATTGTGCCCATAAGCTGACCCCTCCGGCCCTGGGTGCCCTCATGGAGACCCCGGGGGTGAACATTGACGGATTCCTGCTTCCCGGCCACGTTTCCGTGATCACCGGCACCAACGCCTATGGGCCGGTGTTTGATCAATATCGGATACCCTCGGTGATTGCCGGGTTTGAACCGGTGGATATCCTGAAAGCCATTTTCATGCTGGTGAAGCAGAATGTCTCAGGGGTACCTGCCCTGGAGAATGCCTATCCCCGGGCCGTCTCTGCCAAGGGAAATCCCAAGGCCCTGGCCGTGATGGACCAGGTGTTTGACACCGCCGATGCCGTGTGGCGGGGCATTGGCATGATTCCGGCAAGTGGGTTGGCGCTACGGCCCGGGTTTGCAGGGTTCAATGCCTTGGAAAAATTTGACATAAAGTCCAAAGAGACCCCGGAACCGACCGGGTGTGCCTGTGGAGAGATATTGATGGGGCTCAAAACCCCGGAACAGTGCCGGCTTTATAAGACAAAATGCACCCCCATGCACCCGGTGGGGCCCTGCATGGTCTCCAGTGAAGGGGCCTGTGCAGCATTTTATCGATACGGTTAATGGGGTGATTTCAGCCAATTCAACAGGGGAAGCAGGCATGTATGATCAACATCAGCAGAGGACAACTGAAATATGGGCAATGACACGGTATTACTGGACCATGGCAGCGGTGGGCAAATTTCCCATGCCATGATTTCAGACATGATTCTTCCCGCCTTTGATAACCCTGTCTTGGCACGGCTGGATGATGGGGCCGTCCTTGATGTCAATGGCAGTCGGGTGGCCTTTTCCACGGACTCCTATGTGGTGGACCCCCTTTTTTTCCCCGGGGGTAATATCGGGGATCTGGCCATCAACGGCACGGTGAATGATGTGGCCATGTGCGGGGCGATTCCCCAATATGTCAGTGTGGGGCTGATTTTAGAAGAGGGATTTTCCTCGGATGCGTTGTCTCTCATTCTTAACACCATGGCCCGGGCAGCCCGTAATGCCGGGGTTCAGGTGGTCACCGGAGACACCAAGGTGGTGCCCCGGGGCAAGGCCGATAAAGTTTTTATCAACACCTCGGGCTTTGGCATTATTCCGCCCGGTATCTTTCTTTCCGGCAGTAATGCCCGGCCCGGAGACCGACTGATCATCAGCGGTACTATTGCCGATCACGGCATTGCCGTGTTAAGTGCCCGGGAAGGGCTTGGGTTTGATTCCGGCATACAAAGTGACAGTGCCCCTTTAAATTATCTGATCAGGGAGATGCTTGCCGCCTCGTCGGGGGTTCATGTGCTCCGGGATCCCACCCGGGGGGGGCTTGGCACCACCCTTAAGGAGATTGCCGGTCAGTCCGGTGTGGGCATTCGTATGAAAGAGACGGACATCCCCATGAAAGACGCTGTGCGTGGCATGTGTGAACTGCTGGGATTTGACCCCCTTTATATTGCCAATGAGGGTAAACTCCTGGCAGTTGTTGCACCGGAGGAGACCGATGCAGTGTTGGGTGCCATGCGGTGCAATGCCTATGGTCGGGATGCGGCAATCATCGGAGAGGTCACCGCAGAAGATCCGGGACGGGTGTTTCTGGAGACGGCCATTGGCGGATCCCGCATGGTGGAGATGTTGGCAGGGGAACAGTTTCCCCGGATCTGTTGATTCCCGGGTTGAATTTTGATGGTGTGGCTCAGCGATTAAAAAGACTTGACTCCTGGGGGGAATGGGTGTAAACGCTGCGGTTCTTCTCCGGTGGCGTTCTGTTTCCCCGGAGGAAGAGTAGCCCGGTCCGGGGACCGGGAAAAAACGCATTAATTGGAATTAATCCCATGACCATTGAAAAAAAACAACTGCTGTCATCGGTTCTCTGGAACTTGTTTCTTCTGACAACCGGATCCGTTATTACGGCCGTTGGCTTCAACGCCATCGTTATTCCCCACGGGTTTATCACCGGTGGGTTATCCGGGTTGTGTCTGCTCTTTTACTATGTTACCCACCTGCTTTCCACCGGTATCTGGTACCTGCTTGTCAATATTCCGCTGTTCCTGTTTGGCTGGGTAAAGATCAGCCACCGATTTTTCTTTTACAGTCTCTTCGGCATGGTGGCATTTTCCCTTGCCCTGGATCTCATCTCCTTTGAAATTGCCATCAAAGATCCTTTTCTGGCCATTCTGGCCGGGGGAAGCATCATGGGGGTTGGCGGGGGCATTGCATTGCACTCATTGGGGTCACTGGGGGGGCTGGATATTGTCAGCATCACGCTCAATCAGAAGTATGGTATCCGCATCGGCAGTTTTCTGTTTGCCTTTAACCTGGTGCTGTTCGGTTTCAGTTTCACCATGCTGGACACGGATCTGGTGCTCTATTCCATTGCATTGAGCTATGTCTCTTCACAGGTGCTGGATCAGGTGCTGACCATGTTCAACCAGCGAAAGATGATCATGATTATTTCGGACTTTCATAATGAGATTGCCGATGCCATCAAGGATAAATTGAACCGGGGAGCAACCTTTCTTGACGGGTCCGGCGCCTACTCCGGCAAGGATAAAAAAGTGATTTTGACGGTGGTTCATAATTATCAGCTCAAACGCCTGGAAGAGGCCGTGCTTTCCATTGATCCTCAGGCCTTTATGATCACTGAAAATACATTTAATGTCCTTGGACAGGGCTTTTCCAAGCCAAAGACATATTGAAAGCTTGACATCATAGTACCGGTAATTGTGAATAGGTGGCGACTTTTCCAAGCCAAATACGTATTAAAAAAGGAAATATCAATTGAATGAGTTAAAGGGAGTACAGCGAAAATATTTGAGGGGGCTTGCCCATGGGTTGAACCCCGCTGCATTTGTGGGACAAAAGGGGGTGACAGATGCCCTTGTCAAAGAGGTAAACGAGGGGCTGGATGCCGCCGAACTGATCAAGGTGAAGTTTGTGGACAATAAGGAAAAAAATACCAAGACGGCACTGGCCCAGGACATTGCTCGGCGCACCGGCTCCCACCTTGCCGGGCTCATCGGTCATGTGGCCATCTACTACAGGGAACACAGGGATCCTGAAAAACGAAATATCAGAATTCCCTGATCGTTCACATGGTTCCGGGGCCGGCTGGTGGGAGATAGATTCCCTATGATTCGTACCTGTCAAGCTCACGGGTTTCATGGCCAAGGGGTCGTGTCATTAATCGTTTGATGGCATTTTCAGGGGTGCTGTTTTCATACAGGGCACGGTATACTTCATTGATGATGGGCAGCTCGATGTTTAATTTTTTTGCCAGATGGTAGATGGATTTTGTGTTTCTGACGCCTTCTGCCACGGTGCGTCGTTTGTTCTGGATCTCATTTAAGGTCATGCCCTGTCCCAGCTGTTTTCCAACGGTGTAGTTCCGGCTTAGATCACCGGTGCAGGTGAGAATGAGATCCCCCACTCCGGAAAGGCCGGAAAAGGTATGGGGATTGGCACCCATGTGTATGCCAAGCCTTCTGATTTCGGCAAGCCCCCGGGTGATCAGGGCCGCCCGGGTGTTCAATCCAAGCCCTATGCCGTCCACAAAACCCGCGGCAATGGCAATGACATTTTTCACAGATCCCCCCAGTTCAAGACCAATGGGATCATTATTGACATATATTCTGAAGTAATCCGTGGCAAATATATGTTGGATTCGGGTGGCCACGGCACTGTTTTTTGCCCCCACGCTGATGGCCGTTGGAACCTTCATGGCCACTTCCCGGGCAAAGCTGGGGCCGGACAATACCACAATGTTGTCCGGGTTCAGGCGGGTAAGATTCTCTTTTAATACGCCGTGCATGGTGAGGTAGGTGCCGTCTTCAATTCCCTTTGAAGCCGTGATGACGATGGTATCTTCAGCAATGTAAGGGGCCATCCGGGTGGCCATGTCCCGCATGGTGTGGGAGGGCACCACCACCAGTAAAATGGTGTTGGCAGTGACCACCTGTTCAAGGTCGTTGGAGGGAATCACATTGGGTGAAAGTTCAATACCGGGGAGGAACAGCCTGTTTTCCCGGTGGGTCAGGATATCCTCTACCACCTCCGGCTCATAGGCCCATAGATCCACTTTATATCCCTTGTCCGCCAGCAGGTTGGCAAGGGCCGTGCCCCAGCTTCCAGCCCCAATTACTCCGATTTGTTTCACCTCTTCAATTGTTCCAGCCATAATATTTTTCCTGAATTGCATTTTTTAATGGTTATTTCTGATTTTAATCCGGATGCTGGGGAAATGGTACCGTCCATATGATTTCGTCAGGGGGTTGCCATTCCATAGCATCCTGTTTATAACCGGTAACCGGGCGGTAGTCAATAATGGTGCAAGCGCGTTTTCTGTGCATTCACCCATTGTCCGGGGTGTGACCACTCGTTGCTGTTTGATCACCGTCAAGAGTGTTTTAAGGCCCGGTGGACTGCCTGGGTCAGTTCGTCGGCAATTATGGGTTTCATGATTATATCGGAAATGCCATGGTTTTTAACCCGTTCCGATGTCAACCCCTCACTGAATCCGGTACAGATGAGAATGGGGATGTCAGGTCTGTGCTTGGATATCTGCTTTGATAACTCAAGACCGTTTATCCGGGGCATGGCCATGTCCGTCAATACAAGATCATAATCCTGGGGCCTCTGTTTGAATTTTATTAGTGCCGCCGGACTTTCGGTCATGCTGTCCACCTGATATCCTAAGTTTAAAAGCAATTGCCGGGACCAGTCAACTATGGATACGTCGTCATCAACCAAAAGAATTCTGCCTTTTTGAGGCGAAAGAGATGGATCGGCAGGGGCTTCTCTTGCTTGGGGTTTCTTATGATGTGCGGGAAGCAGCACCTGAAAGGTGGTTCCCATGTTCGCTTCGCTGTATACTGAAATGGTACCTCCCATCTCTTTAATAATACCATAGGCAATGGAAAGGCCCATTCCTGTTCCTTCTCCGCATTCTTTAGTGGTAAAAAAGGGTTCAAAAATTTTTTCCATAAGTTTTGGGGAGATACCGCACCCGGTATCTGCAACGATCAATTGGAGATATGGCCCGGGGGTCAATTCGTTGACCCGTGACATTTCTCCCTTTTGGATGTCAATTGATTTTAATTGAACATCCAATGTTCCTCCTTTTTCTTTCATTGCGTGGGCGGCATTGGTAAAAAGATTCATGAGAATTTGATGCATCTGGGTGGCATCTGCCATGACGGTGCCGTCCGGATCTTCAAGGTAATGCTGAATATGAATATTTTTGGGTATTGAAGCCCTTAAAAACGTAAGGGATTCCCGGATCAGGGGAGCCACTTGAATCAAGTTTTTTTTCACATCCGCCCGGCGGCTGAAGATCAGGATGTGATTGACCAGATCACGGGCTCTGATGCCTGCGGCAAGGATCCGGTCCAGATATTTTTTTATCTTCTCATCCGTGATGTTTTCTATCCTGGCAAGTTCGGTATACCCCAGGATGGAGGATAGAATATTATTAAAATCATGGGCAATGCCTCCGGACAGGGTCCCCAGGGCTTCCATTTTATGGGATTGCCGGAGCTTCTCCTCCAATTTTTTTCTGAGGCTGATATCCCGGGCGATTCCCAATATCCTGTCCGGTTTTCCCGTTTCATCTCTTAAAAAGCGGGCGGTGATTTCTGTCCATATTTTTGATCCGTCTTTTCTGGGCAATTGGAATTCAAGGGTTCGATATCGACTGGGGTCAATGGGTTCATGGGTCTCCAGCTCCAATTCTTCTGAAATGATTTCAATTGTTTGGGCTATGGCTTCATCCTTCATCTGACGTCCCAGCTCCCTTCCGATATATTCATGGGGTGCGTATCCCATGATCTGTTCTACTGAAGGACTGATATAGGAAAATGTCAGATTTGAAAGCTGCACAATCCATATGATGTCGGTGGCATTGTCTGCCAGAAGGCGATATCTTTCTTCACTTTTGCGCAATGTATCTTCAGCTGTTTTCTTTTGAATTATTTTCCACATTCCGCCCATCATCAACTGAAGCTGCCGGACATCGGATTCCTCATAATCGTGTAACTTGTTACCGACCCCTGCCAGAGCCACCATCTTTTGGCCTTCAAAAACAGGGATACTCATTATCCGGGTAATTTTGACATGGCCGGGGGGATACCCTTTTTTGTCAATGGCGTGGTAATGGGCATAGTCATTGATGACAACCGCCTTTCTTTGGCGGACGGCCTCAGTCCAGAGCACTGTATCGTCAATATGATGGTTTTTTTTGCTCTCTGACATTCGGAATTGTTTTATGATCTTGGAGGGGTGGCTGTGTATGGTCAGTTCGGTTTCTTCTTCATTTAAAAAGCCTAAGTATCCCATGGTACTTTGGGTCAGTTGGACGGTTTCTTTCAGTGAGAAGGCGATGAGTTCGTCCATGGTGGCATCAGACATCTGGCTGAGTTCCAATAATTTTTTTAATCGAAGTTCTTCCAGACGTCGTGCTTTTTCCGCCACACGTTTCTTTTTTTCAATCTGCACCGTCTGCCGGGAAATATAAATGGACAAAAGGATAACAATAATTAGAAGACTACTGAAGATATTGATAAAATTACGGATCACCCCTTTGAGTTCCCGTTGGATATCTTCCACATACACGCCGGTGCCGATCACCCAGTGCCAGGGGGAAAATTTTTTAAAAAAAGAGATTTTGGGAATCGCTTTTTGGGGGGTATTGTTCCATTGCCACATATAGTTCAAGTGACCTTTTTCCTGATTTTTTAATGTGTTTATCGTGTCAACGGAAAAATAGTCCCCGCTGATATTTTTGATCTCCGTCAGGTTTTTACCTTCAAGTTCCGTAATGTACGGGTGCATAATCACCTGGAGATGTTGGTCAAGTATCCAGAAATAATGTTTTCCTTCGGAGCCATAGCGTAAATTGCCGATTCGTTTAATTGCCCTCAGCCGGGCCTCTTTGGGGCTGAGTTCACCTTCTTGAATCCTTTGATCATACTCTGACAACAGGCTCAACACGCTTTCGGTAAGCTTTTGGATCATGTTTTTTTTCTGATCCATCATCTGTTTTTTTTCATTGGGGATAAAAACCAGAAGAACACTCAGGACAAATAAAATATAGGTGAAATAGAGAGGAATGAGGATTCGCAGGGATGAACACCATGGGGTCTTGCTCATGTTTTTGTAATACGTCGATATCTTAATCATTTTAATATCTTATCTTTACAGTGCAGACAAACGGAGGCGGGTTTGTGTTATTGCAGAGGAATATGGTATTTTTTTGTTCTTATTTATCGGGTGCAAAATGGTGGTGGTATGATGTGTTTCTCTTTGGTTTAAGGATCTCCTCTGTATTGCCATGCCATTTGTGAGCCTGACAAGGCTTTTGACATGTTCAAGAAGTTGATCTGCCTGGGCATTCATCTCTTCGGTGGCGGATGCGGACTCTTCTGCGTTGGCGGCATTTTGCTGGACAACTTTGTCCATTTCAGCCATGGAGAGGTTTACCTGTTCGATCCCATTGGCCTGCTCCCTGGATGCTTCCGAGATTTCGGCAACCAGTGCTCCGACTTTTTTCGCATGGTCTGATACTTTGCTAAAGGCCCCATCTGTTTCTGATAAAAGGGTGGTGCCAACATGGGTTTTTTGAATCGTTCCCTCAATGAGGTGGGCCGTACTCTTTGCCGCGTCGGCACATCTCATGGCAAGATTTCTTACCTCTTCTGCAACTACGGCAAAACCGGCTCCGGCCTCTCCGGCCCGGGCCGCCTCCACCGCAGCATTCAAGGCCAGAAGATTTGTCTGAAAGGCAATTTCATCAATGGTTTTTATGATGTTGGAGGTATTCCGGCTTGCCTCCGAAATATCTTCCATGGCCGTGATAAGTGCTTTTAAGGAGCTGTCGGCGTTGTTAACAATTCCACCGGCAGTTTTCATTAAGGTATCTGCCTCATTGGAATTTTCTGCATTTTTTTTTGTCATGGAAGCCATCTCTTCCATTGATGAAGATGTTTCCTCAATGGAAGCTGCCTGCTCGGATGCGCCTTCTGCCAGAGAGTGGCTTGCGGATGAGATCTGACTTGACGCCGAAGTAATCTGTTCGGCACCTTCCTGCAACCCGTCAATGACCCTATTCAATGGGTTAATGATGCTCCGGGTGATAAAAAAGGCTAAAATTATGCCGACTATGACGGTGATGATTAATATCATTGAGATAATCGTTATGATATTGGAGACGGCACCTATGGTTGTTATTCCCAAGTCATAGGCATTCTTATCCGCGTTTGACGCTGTTTTTGTTGTGAGATTGATAATTTCCATGGCGTTTTTATTTAAAAGGGATAGAATTGTTGCCTGCTGTTTTTTGTGTGTTATCCACTCCCTCATCATTTTTCCTACTTTTTCCGTATGCGCCAGTGCGGTTTCAGCCCTTTTTACATTTGCCGAATCTGCTGATATCTTAATCACCTCTTTGGTAACAGTCAAGAGTTTGCCGATGTCGGATGTTAACTGTTCGGCAGCTTCATCCTTCTGGTGAATCATGTACCGATATTGGTTTTTTACGGCTTCATTAAAAAGGTCCATGGCGTCATTGGCGGTTTTTATTTTATTTACCCTTTCAACAACATCTTTAAGATTTTGGGTGGCCACGGAATTTGCCATTTTTTTGTTTTGATCGGTAATATAGCCAACCCATTGTTCCGCAACAATGGATGCACTGATTTCCATCTCATTTTCCATCTGTTTGTTTTCCATGGACAGGGAGGTGTATGCTTCCCCGATTTGTGAGTATCTCTCCAGCATCGTGTTAATATCATCCACAGCCTTTAATATTTCCGTATGGTTCAGGGATGTGGCAAGGGGGACGATCCTGTCAAGGCCTTTTTTGATTTCGTCGCGTTGACTGAACCATTGTTGTTTACTTTGTTCATCCTGTTTTAAATCAAACTCATAGGATAGAAGATGGGTGTGCCAAGTTGCCCGTTCAGTGGCGATTACGGCGGAGGTTTCAGGAATCTGTTGGGTGCCTGATCTGTTGATAATGTGGCCGATTTTTTTGATGTTGTATATGCCTGTAACACCGATTGCTACGGACAACAGGATGGCCACCAGAAAACCGCTCATAATTTTGGTTCCTATCTTCATGTGTTTAAACATCTCATTTCTCCTTGGTTTATGTTGGATTTCAGGGGGAGGGACAGACTCATTGTGCACATTCAATTCATAAATTGGGACTTTGAACTGCTTAAGAACAGATATCAACCGGACTTGTTTTGGGCGTTATTAAATCCTCTGTTTTATGCAAAGAATGTTCCAAATAATGGTATGAATGGTAAGGTGTTGAGATGAGAGAATTAAAGCGACAACATGGGTGGAATGGAAAAACATTAAAAGGGTGTTCCGTTGTGTGGCCGATTTCATTGACTTTGTCCGCCCATCCATTGGGGGCAGTGGGCTGGACCGGCTGTTATGATATGAATATAAGTCATAAAATGACACACCACTTTTTTGTCGGCCATAGGTTTTCTAAATTATCGCTGCATGGTGCCATCGTATAGATGAAAATTAAAAACAGCAGATGTTGTATGGGCGATGAAACCTCACGACTTACAAGTTAGTTTTGTCCGGAATATTTTTTCAGGTACCTGCCGAACCGCTGACGTGATATCCCCAGAAATCGGGCGGCCATGGTCTGGTTATTATCGGATCGTTTCATGGCTTTTTCCATCAGGTGCCGGGTCATCTGATCAAGGGTTGGAATCGGCTCGGAATCGGAAACCAGGGTCTCGGGAAGAGATACGTCCAATGAACAGCCGGTGATGGAGGACTGTTTTTGGATATAAGACTCAAACCGCTTCATGGACAGGATTTTTGATTTATGATTGGCAACGGCATCATAGATCATGGATTTGAGTTCCCTGATATTGCCGGGAAACGTATAATTGGATAATAAATTGAGTAGTTCCAATGGAGGGGACGGTGTTTTTTTCCCGAATTCCCGGGCCGCCATTTCGATGAAATGGGCCACCAGCAGGGGTAAATCGTCCAGTCTTTCACGAAGGGGAGGGATGTCAAGGTGATGGGCACAAAGTCTGTAATATAAATCTTTCCGGAACTTGTTTGATTTTTGTAATTCCGGCAGGTCAAGGTTGGTGGCAACAAGGATTTTTACATCGGCTATTTTGGGCAGATCCGCTCCCAGGGGAAGGTACTCCCGTTCTTGTAACAGTCTGAGCAGTTTCACCTGGGCACCCGGTTGCAGATCACCAATTTCATCCAGAAAAAGGGTACCGCCAAAGGCCCTTTCAACTATCCCCTGTCGAGTCTTGCCTGCTCCGGTAAAGGCACCCTCCACATGTCCGAAAAGCGTATCCGAAAAAACAGTGTCATCAATTCCGGCAACATTTGTCGTGATAAGAGGGCCCTTGCGTCCACTGAGCTTGTGAATGGATTTAGCCATGAGTTCTTTACCCACACCGGTTTCTCCGGTAATCAATACCGTTCTGGAGCTTTTGGAAATGGATTCCGCATATTGAAACAGGCCCAGCATGGAGCGGTTTTGGGTGATAATATGTGAAAATACGTCCGGATGCTCTATCAATCCGGAAATAATATGTTTTTTAAGCAGTTGGTTTTCATTTTGCAACATGCGAATTTCAATGGCACGTTTGACGCCTGATACCAGACGGTTCGCTTCAATGGGCTTGACCATATAATCGAATGTGCCGGTTTTCATGCACTGAACCGCCATGTCCACTTCGGTATTTCCCGTGATGATGATGACAGGTATTTCAGGAAAATCATCTGAAATCATAGATAAAAGTGTCTCACCTGGAATAAAGGGCATGATCAAATCCAGCAAAATCACTTCAATTTTATGGTTTGAAAGGATCTGCATTACTTCCCTTGCGTCCTGGCACAGCAAAAGGTTATTTATGCCGGCACCAGTGAGGGTTATTTTAAAGCCCCTGAGAGAGTTTGGTTCATCATCCACCAGCAGGATCGGATTGTGGGGAAAGAGTGACGGTTTCATTGTTTTGCCTCCGGCAGGGTGTCTGTCATCCGGCCATCGTAATGACCAGATCCTTGTTAATTGGTTTCATTGTTTCGTCTCCGGCGCAATGGCTGTCATGGTACATCTCAACGCTCTAAACTGGATTTTTTTCATGTTTTACAGGTAAAACTATTTTAAAAATTGAGCCTTTATCAATGACACTGCTTACTTCTATTTTTCCGCTGTGGGCCTTGACAATTTGTGAGCAGACAGCGAGGCCAAGGCCGGTTCCCCCTTCATCTCTTCTTGTGCTGAAAAAAGGGTCCATGATACGATTCAGTATGTTAGGGGGGATGCCTCTGCCCTCATCCTGGATTTTTATCACAATGGATTCCGTTGTCTTTTCAAATGAGGACGAGATGAAAATTTGTTTGTCTCTACCGGGAAGTGCGTGGCAGGCATTTTCAATGAGATTTATAAGGACCTGTTCAATTTTCTGGGGATTGCCTCTGATGACCGGCAGGGTCTGACTGTACTCAACCGTGAAGTGTTCCGTCTTTTGTTTGATCAGATTTTCGGTGAGCCGGACGGCTTTTTTAATGGTCTCATTGATGTTTAGGGGGTGGCGTATGGTTGCATCTCCTTGCCGGGCAAAATTCTTCAGGTCCTGCACAATTTGCCGGATGCGTTTCGTGCCTTCGCTTATCCCGGAGAACAACAGAGGGATCTCTTCTCGCATATCGCTGTATGGCAGGCCGGCAAGGCTGAAGTCACCATGATTTTTGTAATATTTTTCAATGATCGGTTTGATATCCTCCCATGCTTTCCACAAAATAGGTGTATTTAACATGATGAAGTTGTTTGGGCTGTTAATCTCATGGGCTACACCGGATACCAGAACCCCCAGTGAAATCATTTTGTCTGCCTGGATCAGTTCCTTTTCCATCTCTTTTTCTTTTGTAATATCCGTTAATCTTATGATGGCCGCCCACATCTTACCCTCCTTTCGGACAGGATAGATGGAAATTTTTTCCAGTTTATTCGGATTCATGATGCCTTTTCGTTCAAAGCACTCTTTTCGGCAGTTGGAAATTGCCAGGGGTACCTTGCACCCTTTACACGGTCCATGCTTCTCCTTGAATATTTGGTAACATTTTTTACCCAGGCATTTTTCGTTTTTATTTTTAAAATACCCTTCGGCTGCCATGTTCATTATAATGATATCCATTTTTTTGCCCACCATTATCAAGGGGTCTGAGATTCCGTCAACTATCATAAGGAGCAGTTTGTAGCTCTCTTTAAGCTGTTGTTCCGCCCTCTTCTGACGGGAAATATCAATGTACATGGCGCGGGTTCCCATGACATTTCCGTTTATATCATATTCCGGTACCGCCTGAACCAATGCATTGACGATGTTTCCGTCATGGCTGACCAGCTCCCGCTCTGAAATGGTGAAATGTTTCTTGCTTATACGCATGGGGTTCTGTTCCTGGAGAAATCGTTCCTCTGACGATTTTGTGTAAAAGGATGAGATTGGCTTTCCTATTACATCGCTTCGGTTGTAGCCCAATATTTTGAGAAAGCGCTTGTTGCAGTCTGATATCACTTGAACGTTTTTTTGATATTCAAGTATCACATACATCATTGGTGCTCCCTCAAACAGGTTTCGGTATCTCCTTTCACTATTTTTTAGCATACTGCTCATTTTGTTTTTTTTTGTGGTATCACGTACAAAACTGATAAAAACCCCATTTTTGATATCTGAGTATTGAATCGTCATCTCTACATCAATGAATGTTCCATCCTTGCAATGATATTTTGTTACAAATCGGCATTTTCCTTTTCGGAGAATGTCTCGGAACATACGAGCTGTCTCTTTGGGGGGGGGCGATGCATGAAGATCTGAAACGTTAAGGTGGAGCAGCTCTTCACATCTGTAGCCCAGCATCTTGCAAAAGGAGGCATTGACTTCAAGGAATTGTCCCTGTTGGTCACATATGAAAAATCCGTCAATGGCTGTCCGGATGATTGTGTGGTATTGTGTTTCGGCTTGAATTCCTATATGAGTCGTTTGTTGCGCGTTAACACATTTGAAAAGTCTTAGCTGCTCATTTTCTTTTTCCAGTTCTTTAATTCTCTGTTCAAGAACGTTTTCGTTGGATTTTGTACTCATTATCCGGGATATCCCTGTATGAATTTAACATATAAAATGGGGCTTGCCTTCACCTTTACGGTGAAGGCAAGCCCCATTTTTTTAAAAAAATACCATTTGTGGTCAAGCTCAGATGCCTATTTAAAAATATCCTTCAATGCCACGCTGAGCTTGGGAAATTTAAATTGAAATCCGGCCCGGGTCAGGGCATCGGGCACCGCCTTTTGACTGCTCATGACGGCACCTCCCATTTCCCCTAATAAAAGGCGCATCATAAATTCAGGGGCAGGCATAATGCTGGGCCGATTTAATACCTTGCCAAGTTCCCTGGCAAAGGTTTTCTGGCGGACCGGTTCCGGTGCACAGAGATTAAACGGGCCGGAGAGGGCCTGGTTGTCCATGAGAAAGAGAATGGCTGCCACAAGGTCATCCATGTGAATCCAGGGAAACCAGTGGGTGCCTTTGCCAAGGGGGCCTCCGGCAAATAATTTAAAGGCGGGAACCATTTTATCAAGGGCACCGCCATGTTTGCCCAACACCACGCCAAACCGCATGAGGATCACCCGGCACCCGGTGTTCCGGGCTTTTACCGCCTCTTTTTCCCACGCCTTGCACACCGATGCCAGGAAATCATCCCCCGCTCCTTGATCTTCCGTCAACAAGGCTTCTTCGCAGTCTCCGTAATATCCGATGGCAGAGGTGTTCAATAAAACGGTGCGGTTGTTTTCCGGCAGTGCCGCCACCACATGCCTTGTGGTCAAAATGCGGCTGTGGTAAATCTGCGATTTACAGCGATCTGTCCAATAGTCAAAGATGTTTTTTCCTGTGAGGTTGATGATGACGTCCGCCTCTGTCACTGATTCCTGCCAGTCACCGGTTCGGGTGGTGTCGGCGGAGATCCAGTTAAAACCCCCGGTTGCTGCATGGGGACCTGTTTTTGATGTGCCGATGCCGGTAACGATGTGACCCTGGTCAAGCAGGACGTGTGCCAAATAGGTGCCCACAAAACCCGATGCTCCTGTGATGCTGATTTTCATATGCCATCTCCTTGGTTTGGATAATAGCATAAGTATAATGACATTTCACACTGAAGTCCATTTTGTTTTTAACGCCATGCCCCGGTTTTTTTTATTATTTCCTTGACACAAACCGGAAATATGTGAAGAGTAATAGTCCAAAGAATCCATGTTCAGTAAAAAGTTCAGTAAAGAAACGATTTAAAACGATCGCATTCCCATTTTCCTGTTGGCGCTTTAACTCCTATGGGCGTGCGCCTTTTTGAAACAACAATGAATACCGGATTGTCCGGATGGGGAATTTTATATGAAAAAAACTGGTTACCTGCATGACAGTCGATATATGCTCCATGATACTGGCCCCTATCACCCGGAGATGGCCGATCGACTTTTGGCCGTGTATGAAGGCATTAAAGCCCAGGGGCTGTTGGCGCATCTCACTATGATTCCAGCTTCCCGGGCAGATCTGAAGTGGATTGAGGTGGTCCATGATCCCGCATATATCCGGCGGTTTGAAGAGATCTGTTTTTCCGGGCATAACATCTTTGATGATCCGGATAATTGTATCTCCATGGACTCCTATGAATCGGCCTTTCTGGCAGTGGGTGGCATACTTGATACCATTGACCGGATGATGACGGGCAAGATCGACAATGCCTTTTGTGCCGTGCGCCCACCGGGTCATCATGCCGAGCGGGATAAGGCCATGGGGTTCTGTTATTTTAACAATATCGCCATTGCGGCGCGATATCTCCAGGAGAACTGGGGAATTAAGAAAGTGGCCATCATTGACATTGACGTGCACCATGGCAATGGGACCCAGCATATCTTTGAGCAGGATCCAACGGTGTTCTATTACTCCATCCATGAACATCCCTCCTTTGCTTATCCCGGAACCGGAAGGGATTTTGAAGTGGGAACCCTTAAAGGACATGGTTTTACCAAGAATTCACTGGTACTGCCCGGCCAGGGGGATGATACTTACTATATGTTGATTCAGGGAGACCTGCTGCCGGCCATCAATGGATTTGAGCCCGAAGTGATCCTGGTTTCCACGGGATTTGATGCCCATATTGATGATGAGATGTCCGATATTAAAGTCACCACAAACTGTTTCTCGTGGATCATGCAGACCATCGTGGATTTGGGCGAACGCCATTGCAACGGGCGGGTGATATCCATCCTTGAAGGGGGATATTCTCTGCAGCGATTGCCGGAGCTTGCCGGAAATCATATAAAAATTCTTCTTGATGCGTAAAACCGGAGGGAAAACATGTTTATCAGCAATCACATGAAAAAAGAAGTAATCACCATTGATTCCAATGCGTCCGTGCTGGAAGCGCAGCAACTCATGGCGGAAAAACAAATTCGTCATCTGCCCATTGTTGATGCTGAAAATAAGCTTATTGCCATTGTGACGGACAGGGATATCCGAAGCGCGATTCCCTACACTCTTCTTAAGGACCCTGGGAATGCCGCACAAAAGGAGGAGGTGGCAAATTTGAGGGTGAAAGACATCATGACCCTTAATCCCAAAGCCATCTCTCCCATGGATACCATCCAGGATGCCCTGCTTTTGATTCAGCAGTACAAGGTGGGGGCCTTTCCTGTGGTCAATGAAAAAAAGGAGCTTTTGGGTGTCCTCTCCGTGCGGGACCTGCTCCGTTCCTTTATCAATGTGCTCAACATCCATGAGCCCGGCACACTTCTCTGTGTGCTGGTGGAAGAGAAGGTGGGGCAGTTGAAAAAGATCGTGGATGCCATTACCGAAGAGGGCATCTCCTTTGGCAGTGTGCTTGTGAACCGCCACTGGGAGCCGGATAAAAGGGCTGTTTTTATTTATCTGTTGACCAACAATGTGGTACGGGTAAAAAAGAAAATGCAGGCCCTTGGATTTTCTCTGCTGGACCCCATGTCGTGGTACCTCGACAGTATTTCCCAGGAAGAGTAGGGGAATGGAGAGCAATGATTTCTTGATTTCGGCACTGGGCTCACACTATTTCGGTATACTACATGATGTTGTTCTTCTGTCGGAAAAACTACACACATGTTGTGTGTCTTTTACTATTTGGGACGGTGCGAGCCAGTGGCACACAGCCTGAAATGCAAGAAAAATGCGGATGCCGACTTGACAAGCTAGTACTTCATAGATATTATATGCTCATAATTGCGATGCATCTTTCCCCCATTGCCCTTGATTTCAGGGGCGTTCAATGTGTTTTATTAAAAGTCACTATCTTATTAAAAGTAACATGGCGGGGATTTTCTTGGTTTTAACACTGAAGGCAAGGCCCTGTGATGAATTTTTTTTTGTCCTTGGGATGTGTTGTAGAACTGTTTTAAGAAAGGAGATTTTGGATTATGGAAAATGTATGCAAATCATGTGGTGTAATTCTCTTGAGGAACCAGAAGACTTGTCCCTGTTGCGGCTCGGTAAAGGAGTATGAGCCCCACCACGATACCACCCCCTATCCTGAAACCGAACTGCACGAATCATTATCCGATCCCTTTATCGGTGATCGCCACGTAGGTTACTGACCAGACATCCTCCTGTTTTTCCCATTCAGACAATCTGCTGTGACGGTTTATGGGTTTGGTACCGGATGATGAAGAAGAACCATTTTTTCATTGCTCCCTGAAAGCTGGCCACATCCTGCTTGAAGGCTGCGGCCCTTGGGCCATCGCTTGACCACAAAAAGTCCTGCAGCCTCCAGAACGGCGGCAAACCGATGTAGAGCTTCATCGTCAACGGTTTTAAACGGTGGTTGCCTGTTCCTCATCCCACCTGCCTCTGCTCCGGTGGGACAGGGGCTGGGGTTATAGGCAATGAGATTCACCCGCACCGTTAGCCCGGAGAGATATGCCACCAGTTTTTGTGCATCCTCTTTTGAATCATTGATGCCCTTGATCAAAATATATTCAATGAAGATAACTCTCCGGGCAGCCAGGGGGTATGCAACCAGAGCCTCCTTCAGCGCTTTTAGTGAATAGCGCTGGTTCACCGGCATGAGTGAGGAACGAATTTTATCATCGGCGCTGTTGATGGAAATCGCAAGATTGAGCTGGGACATGTTCTGCCGGGCCAGGAATCGGATGCCCGGAATCAGACCACAGGTGGAGACGGTCATGTGTCGAAGGGCCATGTCAAATCCCCGGGGGTCGTTGAGCACCCGGATGGCCTGGAGCAGAGCTTCTGCATTGTCAAGGGGCTCCCCCATCCCCATGAACACAATGTTTTGGATCTCTTTTTTCAGCATGAATCTGGCGGAAAACAGTTGGCCTGTGATTTCGTGCACGGCGAGATTTCGGTGAAAGCCCTGTTTTGCCGTTTCGCAAAAAGTGCACCCCATGCGGCAGCCTGCCTGGGTGGAGACACACAGGGTGTTGTACCGTTTCATGGGGATGACCACCGATTCAATGGTGAGACCATCCTCCAGTTGGGTGACAAATTTAAGGGTTCCTTCTGCCTCCTCACGGCGGATAATCTCCATGGATGGAAAAAAGAGCGTTTCACGTAACCGGGCGGTGAGTCGGGGGGAGTTTTGAAATTCCCGGGCCAGGTAGAACGTAGGATTTCCCTTTTTGATGATCTCCCGCAGCAGTGCCCGGGCGTGAAAATCTCCCTTATCATGCGCTCTCTTCAGCCATTGGGCGGTTTGGCTGCATGTCAGTGCCAGAACAGTGGGATTCATCGGTAGGTTTCTGCGGCGATGGCAAATCGCTTCATGATCTGCTGCAGGGCCTGACGCTCCAGCCCGCATTTTTTGGCGGCCTGGGTGACATTTCCGCCGGTGAGTGAGAGAAGGGTGCCGATGTAGGTGCGGTTGAACTGCTGGAGCAGCTCCTCTTTGGCCTCTTTGTAAGGGAGTTTGAAGAGGTTGTCTGTGTCTGAAAAAGGGGTTTGAATGGGACTTTTTCGGTTGTCCAGAACCACGTCGCATGGGGAAATGACGTCACCGTCGCTGTGAAGAATACCCTGAATCAGCACATTTTCCAGCTCCCGGACATTTCCCTGCCAGTGCTGCTTCAAGAGAAGTGTCATCAATGCGGGGTCAATCTCTTTTTCCGACTTGTTCAGTTTTCTGCAGTGCTTGGCCACCAGGTGGCGGGCAATGGGGGGGATGTCGGTGATGCGGTCCCTTAAGGGAGGAAGGGTGATGGTGAACACACTGAGCCGGTAGAAGAAATCTTCCCTGAATTCGCCCTTTTCTATTTTCCGGGCAAGGTTGCGATTGGTGGAGGCCACAATGCGGACATCCACCTTTCTGGATCGGGTGTCTCCCAAGGGCTTGATCTCTTTTTCCTGGATGACCCGCAGCAGCTTGGTCTGGATGGAGGGGCCGATATCTCCGATTTCATCCAGAAAAATGGTACCCCCGTGGGCTTCCTGGAACAGACCGATTTTGTCCATGGCCGCGTTGGTGAAGGCCCCTTTTTTATAGCCGAACAGTTCACTTTCCAGTATGGATTCCGGAATGGTGGGGCAGTTCACCGGGACAAATTTCTTCTTTTTCCTTTGGCTCAAAGCGTGGATGGACTGCGCCGTCAGGTCTTTTCCTGTGCCGGACTCACCGGTGATAAGAACGGTGACATCACTTTGGGCCACCATGGATATTTTCCCGTACACCTCCTGCATGGCAGGGCTTTCTCCAATGAGTTTTCCAAAGGTTTCCGATTTTTCCCGATGCAGTGTTCTATTCTCTTTGATAAGCCGTCCCCGTTCCAGGGCTTTTTTCACCCGGAAGAGAATTTCATCCTGCTCAAAGGGTTTGGAGACAAAATCATAGGCCCCGCTTTTGATGGCTTTAATGGCCACATCAATGCTGCCAAAGGCGGTGATCATTAAAACGGTGAGGTCCGGGTAATGGGTCTCCGCATGCTTGAGCAGTTCAAATCCGTCCATGCCCGGCATTTTAATGTCACACAGCATGAGATCAAAGGACTCCCGGGCAAGGATGTTCACAGCAGTTTCTCCGGAAAAGGCCATGGTCACCCGGCAGTCATACTCCATTTCCAGAGTGCGCTTTAAGAGTCTTGTCATATCTTTTTCATCATCCACAACAAGTATCTGTTCAGCCATTATATGCTCCTTTTTCCGGTGCGCATGGTAGGGTGATGGTAAATGTCGCCCCTTTTTCTTCTTCACTCTTCACCCGGATGCGCCCCCCATGTTTTTTGATGATGCCATAGCTCACGGAAAGACCTAACCCTGTCCCCTGTCCCACCGGTTTTGTGGTGAAAAAGGGATGAAATATCCGGGTAATGTTTTTGGGGCTGATGCCTTTCCCATTGTCTTGTACCACAATTAAAGCCTCGTTTGAGCTGTTTTTCCCTGTGGTCAGAAAGATTTTTCCCTTTTTGTCCACGGCATGGCAGGCATTGATGAGAAGGTTGATGATCACCTGCCGGAACTCCTGTTCATTTCCAATGACATTGAGGGGACCATGGTTAAAAAGATCCAGCCCAATGTCACTGTTTCGAAAATCGGCATGGTTGTGAACAAACCCCACCACATCCCCCACCACCCGGTTGAGGTCGACAATGCCCCGTTCCAGGGAGTCTTTCCGGGCAAAGACCAGCATGTCGGAAACCACCTTTTTACAGTTTTTTACGTGCTTTTCAATGATTTTAAGGTCTTCGTAGTGGGGGGAGATGGTACGGTCGCCGGCCTCGGATTTGAGGATGAGCTGGGTGTATCCCAGAATAATTCCCAGGGGATTATTGATCTCATGGGCCACGCCTGCGGAAAGTTCCCCCAGGGCCGCCAGCTTGTCCGCCTGGGCAATCTGTTCTTCCATCTCTTTTTTTTCATTGATGTTTTTGATGATGAAATGAAAGGTTTTTTCACATCCAAAGGCACCATAATCAATACCGCCGGTGATGATCACGTAGATGTCGGTGCCCTGGGCTCCCCTGAAATAGGTCTCCTCGTTGAGGATGAACTCATTTTCCATGATGAGCCCTTTGATGCGCTGCCACTCCTCTTCCGATGAAAACAGCTGGCCCATGGACATGTTTTCCATGATCAGGATATCCCTGGGGTATCCGGTCATGGAGACCCCAGCCGGGTTGATCTCCCGGATGCGCCCCTTGGCATCGGTGACCAGGATGGTGTCAAGTGATTGTTCAAATATGCGCCGGCATTTATGTTCCGAAGTGGTGAGCATTTCGGTCCGTTCTACCACCTTCTGCTCCAGGGTCTGATTCAGGCTCACCAGTTGGGCATGGGCATCCTCCAGTGCCTTGCGGCTGGTGAGGATCTTACTGTTGATATTCCAACTTTGGTTGAAAAAAAGGGTGATAAGGCTCACCAGCATGAAGGAAACCGTGTTGATGGCGCCGCTATAGGGGCTGAAGGCAGACCAGATATGCCCATGGGATGTCAGCAGCAGTACTTGCTTGAGAATATGACCAAAGGAGCGGGATAGGGCAAAGAGAGTGAGCCCGGAGCAGATCCACACGAGATAGAGGAATATGGCGTTATCCGGCTCCTGGGCTCGGAGTTTGTGGGCCTTGACAAGGGAAAGCACCGCAAACAGGATCATACCCAGTGACCCCAGTACATCAATGGCCAGTATGGGGAGATAGGAACATATCATGGGCTGTTCTTCCTCTTTACAAGATGGCAAAGGCCCCGGTAAAGTAGCATCATTGCCGGCAGACACAAAAGGTGATCCATCCGGAGCAGATAGTAGAGCCGGGTCATTGCTTCCTGGTGGTGCAGGTTTTCAATCTGGATGTGGGAGATGGATATCAGTGTGGTGGAGATGAGGTGGGTCTGGTTGTCAAGCAGATGAGCCCCCATGGCATCCAGGTTCCAGAGGATGAAAAAAAGGGCGCTGTACTGGATCAGCCGCCATCCCCTTTCCCGATGAAGTTTTTTCCCCTGAATGGTGAGGATGAGAATCCCCATGGAGATCAGAAAGAACAGATGCCCCATCTGATGAACCAGGATGCCTTCCGAGGCGCTGTGCAGCTGGATGGCATGGGCCATGCCGGGCGTTATCAGAAACAGCATCCCCATGATCAGTGGGGTTTTGAAGGATTTTTGGGGGGAATGGATGGGGTTCAATGGTCTATTTCTGAAATTTTTGATCCATTGGTACAAGCTTGCTTCCTCCTTCCGGGTGACCGGTGGTGTGGTCAGGTTTTTGAGTGTATCCATTTAATTGCCGGAAAAAGGGCATAAACAATCAAAAGGGAGATAAAGAACCAGAAGATTGAAGGGATGTTCCAGGGCAGCAGGGGATGTCCGTTGACCATGAAAAGCTCCGGTCTGCCAAACCATTGCATCAGTCGCTGGGGGGTAAAGGTGTCGTTCACGTAGGCAAGGGTGCACAAAAGCGGCAACCAGGTGGTGATCAGGCTTTTCAAGAGTCCTTCAAAAAAGAAGTCATAATAGGCCCGGTTGAGTTCTGCCTGATCAATATTTTTGGCAATGGCGCGTCCTTTTCGGGTTTCAGTATGTTTTACGGCTTCCTGGCGAAGTTTAAACCAATGGTTAAAATTTTTTTCAAGTTGGGTGTATCGTCGGGTGTTGAAATGCTTTTTCAAAAATCGGGTAAGGGTGATGCACACCAAGACCAGAACAAAAATGATCACCTCCGGACCCAGAAAGTGCAGGGGGAAAAGCGCGGTATCCAGCAGCTCAGCTGCTTTGTGGATGCCGGCCTCAATCAGGAGCCATACATTGTCCAGCGCATCATCCATTGATATCCCTTTGAGGTGGGTTTTTGGTGACAGCCATGTCGATCCACCGACACAACAAATAAAGGGGGTGTTGAAAACGACATACATTTTTTAATAAAATCGGCAAGTTGACTTATGATGAATCGTTTGATCCAATATTTTGAAATTATTAAAACATAATGGTTAAAATGCATCGTCGATTCCAACACCCTTTAAACAAGCCTCGTCAGAAAATCCAGCCCTGCGAAAATTCAATCCTGCATGGACCGGAAATTTAACATGATCAGATCCAGATCTCAATCTTAAAAAATCTGAAAAACAGGAAGAACAGGGTGATGGCCAGTATCCATTTGAGTTGAATTTCGGAAAACATGGCCTGGAGCCTGCTGCCCAGCATACCGCCGGCAAATCCGCCAATGATGATGCTGATGGCCAGCCACAGATCCGGAAGATAGCCGTTGAGCAGATAGCCGATGAAGGAGCCTATGCTGCTGAAACAGGTGCCCACCAGGGCAATGGGAACGGCAACATACATGGGCAGGGCACCAAGGCTGGTCATGGCCGGTACCAGGAGAAATCCGCCACCAATACCGAAACTTCGGGAAACCACACCGATACCAAGGCCCAGGATACCGAAGAGCAACGGATTGATTCTGAACTCTTCTCCCCAGAATTTGAACCGGTAATTGGTGGGGCTGGCCTCAATAGGTTCAATGCTGCCCATTTCAGCGGCGGTTCCCTCTTCTTTAGCCTTGGCAACGGCGGCATTGAACTTCTGAACCATGCCTTTGATGCTTTTTCGTTTTTCCATGGCCTTGGGGGTCAGCTCCTGGAGGGTCTTAATCCCCATGAGCACCACCAGAATAGCCAGCCACTCCTTGTAGCTGCTCATGGGAAGGTAGGCAATGGCGTATTGACCCAGCCACACCGAACCAATGAAAATTCCGGCACCAAAGGAGAGGCCGATGGGCCATGCCACCCGGCGCTCTTTTACGGCAAACCGATAAAAGGAGCCCAAGGGGGAAAAAAGGGTCAGGGCAATATTGGAGGGGCGAAGTACGTTGGCGGCATTGATCCCCACCGGACCTGCGGTCTGTACCACCATTGCCTGGAAGGCGGCCATGAGAAGCCCACCGGCGGCACCGATCATGGAGAAGTAGGCACCCACCAGGATGGCACCGATAATGATCCACAGGGGATTCATGTACCGTCCCCCCTTGGTGAGCCAGAAGCCTTTGGAAGCAAGGGTGTACCCGCCGACATCCTGCCCGTTGACAGAGACCTCAAATGCCGTATCCGGAGGGGTATGTCTGAAGCTTTTAAAGGAGGCGGTGAACTTGCCGGTGGCTTTGTCCAGCTCAATGGTGGTTCCCTTGTCCCAGTAATTTCCGGAAGTGGCATGGTCGGTGAGAACGCTTCGGGCAAAAATGGTCACCTTACCCACCTTGGTGCCCTCTTTGGTGATGGTGTTGATACCATAGTCGGTTTCATGGGCATATTTGTTGAACCGCCATTGGGCTTCGCTGGTGATGCCACCCAGCATGCTCCGGGTGGTCTCATCCAGATCGGACCACTGTTTGAGCTTGAACATGGTGGTGCTGTATAGTCCCCTTTTCCCTTTCTGGGTAAAAAAGGAGGGACCACCGAATTTTTTGTCAATGATCGTTCCGAATTTTGCCGGATTTGTGGTGAGCATGTAGTAAAGGATGGGAATACTGGTGTCGGTGGTGAATTTGAATTTTTTGGCTTCGCTTGCCAGTTTTTTAATCTCGGTCTTACCGGTGGTGTCCTTGGGAGCAAACCGGTTCTTGGCGGCGATGCTCAAATAGAGATCGGCCCCGGGCTCAATGGTACCGGTGATCTTAATGGTATCTCCGGCACGGTAGCTGGATGCGGACAGGGAGGCCTCAATGCCGGCGGATGCGTTTGCCGCAGCAAACAATATGAGTATAGAGACAATAATGAAACGTGAAACAAATTTTTGCATGCTTTTCTCCTTGTGATGCATGTCAATGATTATGTGGGCTCTATTCCAACAATTTATCTTATCTGGATCTTCCAGGCAGATGCTTTTTTTCGGTAATGACCTTGTCTGACAGCATTTTTACGCAATTGGGACAGTAATTGTGATGCCCTTTGACATGGGGCTGGGAAACAGTGACATCTTCCACATGATGAAGAAAACGGGTGGTGGCGTAGTGTCTGCCGCATCCTTCACATCTTTCCAGGGGCAGCTGGCAAAACACTTCCCCTTTTATGGCAATGGTCCTCATGGAATCCCTGTCCCTGGCCGTGATCACATGGGTGGGGCACAGGTTGGCACAGGTGCCGCAACCGATACATTTGCCCGGGTCGGCCACCACTCTTTTGCCTGATTCATCGGACACCATCTTCAGGGCCTTGGCTTTGACAATGTCATTGCACACCCGGATGCACAGCCTGCACTGGATACATCCGTCCGGGGGAGGCGTTACCTCCACATCAAACTCCCGGGCAATGTCACGGATTCTTTGTGCATCCGGTGCCATCTGGAGCAGTTTATTAAAGGCCTGGGTTCGGGCCTTTCGTACAAGGGGCGTATCCGTTTTCACCCGGAGATCCGGTTTGACTTTGAGAATACAGGAGAGCATGATAACGGGCTTTCCCGAGTGGGACATCACTTCAACGCCGCACAGTTTGCAGGCACCGGACGGTTTCAGTGCCGGATGATAACAGAGGTGGGGAATCTTGATGCGGTTTCTCCGGGCCACCTGAAGCAGGGTTTCCCCCTTTTCGGCGGATAGGGTCTCTCCATTGATGATAATGTCAACCATTTGGTCTCTCCCTCCTTAGTCCTGGGCCGCATCCTGGAGATCCGTCACATAATCCTGGAGATAATGCAGCTCCTGGGTGAGTGCTCCCACATGGTATTTCACCAGATCTTCCAGGCCGAGTATTCCTTTGATAGCGCCCGCTTCAATCACTGGCAGATGACGGATTTTTGCCTGGATCATCATGCCCATGGCCTCTTTTATCTCATCAAGGGGCTCTGCCACGATGAGGGTGACCGTCATGACGGATTTAATTTTTATTTCCGAGATCGGTTTTTCCGGGAATATTACATGGCACCGTAACAGATCCCTTTCCGTGAAAATGCCGGCGGTGCGCTGATCATCCATGATCAATAACGCAGAGATGCCGTACCCGGACATGATTTTAAGTGCCGCTGCCACTGACTCTTCCTGGTCAATGGCATGAAAGGGCCTTTTCTCTTTTTCCAGTAACGTCTTTACCCGCATATCCTGTCCTTTTTATCTGTGTGTTGCATTCGGTGTTCAGGTTTTTTTGACCCGCTCCACATCTGTCATGGTCATCGGATTACAGTGCCCGAAGACAGTCCTGGGGCAGCCGGTGGGTCCCCATACCCTGGAGACTTACCTCAATCAATGCATCCGGATCATTGATGGCCGTATCCGGATCGGTGATGATGCCATGGCAGCCGATGAAATCATCCATATAGGCTTCCCATGCCTCGTCCCCGGACTTTTGGAACACCTCTATTTTTTGACCCTTTCGAAATTCCATGTTTTCCCCCTTTATTTTGTTTGTCCCACCGGGTGTGTGTCAACGTTGAAACCGGCGGTGTGTGTGCGTGCACAATTATTACACAATCGGGCTTTCTGGGGGATTTTCCCCACCCCCACGGTTTTTTTGTTGACGTATTCCAGGTATCTGTAGGGTCCCATGACGGCCCCGCAGACGTCGCAGTGAACCAGTTTCTGCCGGTTAAGTACGGTGCCGCACAGCATGATAAGGCGTTCGTCATTGCGATCTTCCATGGTGATGGCCCCATTGGGACAATTGGCCACGCAGGCCCCGCAGGCAATGCAGTTTTCTGCTGTTTTGCGAAAATCCGTTTCACCGGGATGATCAAAATCCATATATCCGAACTGAAGGGCATTGATGCCCATTTTATCCCGGCAGATCTCCACGCATTTGCCGCAGCGCCGGCAGATATCACACCTGAGGCAGCGCCGGGCCTCCTCCCGCACCATGTTTTCGGTGTACCCCAGCTCTGCCTGTTGAAAGGTGGTTCTCCGCCGATCAATATTGAGCATGGGCATCTCCGGCCGTTTCAGTACCATCTTGGTGCTGGCGGGCATCTCCAGGGGGGCTTCCCGTCGGTATCGCACCGGTACCCTGGGCATCCGGGGCTGGGGCATGCCGTTGAAATATCGGTCAATGGCCTCGGCTGCCCGTTTTCCGCCGCCAATGGCTTCAATCACCGTGGCAGGACCTGTAACGGCATCTCCGGCGGCAAATACACCGGGCTGGGCCGTTTCCATGGAGGCATGGGTCACCTCAATGGTGCCTCTGCGGGTCCAGTGTACCTTTTGGAAGGCATCCATGCCGCTGGTGTCCACAAACTGGCCAATGGCGCTGATCACTGCATCGGCTTCCATGGTATAATCGCTGCCTTCAACCGGCATTGGATAGAGGCGGTCACTGCCCTCCTTTTTGATGAGTTCTCCCCTTAAACAGCTGAGGCCGGTGACTTTTTCGCCGTCTCCCTCAATGGCGGTGGGGATGGTGAGAAAGGAAAATTTCACCCCCTCCTCTTCGGCATGTTCCACCTCCTCCACGTCCGCGGGCATTTCCGACCGGGTCCTTCGGTAGGCGATGGTGACCTCATGGGCCCCCAGTCTTAGGCTTGTGCGGGCCGCGTCAATGGCCACATTGCCGCCACCGATGATCACCACCCGGTTGCCGGGTACCGTGCGTTGTCCCAATGCCACATTTTTTAGGAACACCACAGAATCAATGACCCCTTTGTCCTTGTATTCCATCTCTCCATTCAGGCCCAGCTGGTGGGACTTGTGGGCACCAATGGCCAGGAAAAAGGCACCAAACCCCTCTTTTTTCAGGGACTCCAGGGAGACATCCCTGCCAAAAACGGTGTTGTAGCGGATCTCGACCCCCAGGGCCTGAATCATGGCCACCTCCCGGTCAATGACCTCCCGGGGCAGGCGATACCTGGGAATTCCCACCATGAGCATACCGCCGGGTACGGGCAGCGATTCCAGTATCCGCACGGTGTATCCCATGAGGGCCAGATAGTAGGATGCAGACAGCCCTGCCGGCCCGGCTCCCACCACACATACCTTTCTGCCGTTCAGTGGTTTTTGGGCAGGGTTGGTATACAACCCATGGGACATGGCTCTTTCTGCGGCAAACGCCTTTAAAAATTTGATGGATACCGGTGCATCTATTCTGGCCCGGACGCACATCATCTCGCAGGGCCGGGTGCACACGAGACCGCATACCCAGGGGAGGGGATTGTCCCGGCGGATCACCTCAATGGCCTCGTCATCCCGACCCTCTGCAATGAGACTGAGATAGGTGGGCACATCAATGCCGGCGGGGCATGCCATCTGGCAGGGGGAGGGAGCCAGGCGGATGCAGTCCATGGCGGCGCAGTTGCCCGTTTCTATGTGACTTTGAAAAATCGATTCATGGGTCTCCAGCACTCTTTTCAAATAGGTGCCGGTTTCCAGCCCCTGGGGGTTACCGGGATGTTTGAAAAATTCCGCCACCCGGGTGTGCACCGCCTGGAGATGGTCTTTTCCGGCATGTCCGTTGGATATCTCCTCCAACAGTGTTAAAATTTCCTGTAAAATTCGGATGGTTTTAGGTTCTGACAGTTCTCCGGAACCAAGTGCCCGGGATAAATAGACGATGGTGCCATGGACGGGGCAGACATTTTCAGCCATGTGAACTCCTTTTTCCATTTAACATTGCCTTGGTGTCATGGGCTTATGAGATTGAGTTCTCAAGGGCCGCCACCAGTTTGGCATGCCGTTCCCGCCGGATTTGGGTCATCTCTTCCACCTTTCCAAAATTGAGACATCCGGTGGTGCAGGTGGTGACGCAGGCCGGTTTCAGCCCTTCATCAATGCGGTCTTTGCAATAATCACATTTCACCACTTTGCCCGTTTCCGGGTTCCACTGGGGGGCGCCCCAGGGACATGCCGACACGCATGTTTTGCACCCCACACACAGATCCGGATCAATGAAAACAATGCCGTCCTTGCTTCGTTTCTGCATGGCACCCGTGGGACAGGCAGCCACACACCAGGGGGTTTCACAGTGAAAACAGGGCATGAAGATATAAGATGTCCGGGGAAGCTCGCCAATGAATTGGGGTCCCACCTGGATGATCTGGCACGGGCGGGGCCCGGCGGGCAGTCCTTTGTTGGTTTTGCACTGGATTTCACAGGTCCGACATCCAATACATTTTTTTGCATCCTGGAAAAGGTAGTATTTACTCATTCTTTGCCTCCAAAAGATTGATTCGATCCGCTGCTGGTGCCGGAAAAAAATATGGGCTGAAAGTGTGTACCATATGGGTGCAAATATTTACATCCGAATGTCTGAGACAGCCAGCCAACGGCACGGACTGAGGATTTAATACCGCCCGGAACCACTCGGGTCGATACCTGGAGTTAAGCAGCTCAACGTCCCAATTTTATGATTTAATTAAATTCGCAGTCCCAGCCGTTTGAATTTGGTAAGCAATAATAATGCCAATCACCTTGTCTCGGGGGGGGAAGTTGTTAAATGCCGGTTCTTGCTGAATTTAAGAGGTGTTGCCGGCCGGATTGGACTTGCATTTTTTTTTATAACCGCCACGGGCGGACCGGTTTTTGGGACCCGGGTCCGCCCGTGGCAGTTTTTATGTGAAAGTCTCCCCAATCTGCTGGAATTAAAGGACTTTCGTTTTTCGTTGTGGCAGGTTTTTCTGCCATGTATGTTTATATGAAAGTCTCATCAACATGCTGAAATTAAAGGACTTTCGTTTTTCGTTGTGGCAGGTTTTTCTGCCATGTATGTTTATATGAAAGTCTCATCAACATGCTGAAATTAAAGGACTTTCGTTTTTCGTTGTGGCAGGTTTTTCTGCCATGTATGTTATATGAAAAGGCAGCCTCCAAGGCAACCTCAGCAGAGCCGCCCCCCCGATGGGCAATAGGAACCGGACAATTGAGCTGTCTACAGTTCCGGTCCGGGCCCATTGCCCGTCGGGGGGGCGGCGGTATAATACCATTTGGCTCCGCGTCTACGACCCTATATTTGTTGTGTCCGGCAGGACATGCCCGCTTATATGAAAGTCTCACCAATATACTGGAATTAAAGAACTTTCGTTTTTCGTTGTGGCAGGTTTTTCTGCCATGTATGTTATAAAAAAACACCGGAGTATTGGGTTCCAGTGAAATGGTGTGCACTAATTATATTGCACTGCAGGGGTTGTATTGCACAGCTTGCTTTTTTGGCCGTTCTGCCCCTTTTTTTTTGTCCATGATCATGGGGTGCAATTTTTTTTGTGCAGTGACGTAATGTGTTGGGATACGCTCTGCCTGCCATTTGCTCTTTTTCTCAAAAAAACATTGTGTCTGCAGGGTCCGGCTTGTGGTATTGTGGGGGTGTTAATTGGGGATCGGGAAAACAGTCCAACGAGCTTGGTCATTGAGTGCCTTGTGGCTTTCAAAAGGCTTTCAAAAGGCTTTCAAAACGGATTGTTTACGGATTGTTTACGGATTGCCCGGGAAAACCGTCCAAAAAAACTTGGTCATCGCGTGTAAACAAAAAGGAGGATTCATATGGGGGCAGGTGGAACAGAAGGTGGTGCCGGCCGTTTTTTCTTGGGGTTTATCATGATGTGTGCGGGATTTTATATGCTATTAAGTGCCATTACCATCACATCCGGTTTTCACCTGGGGCTTGGTATCTACCGTTTTTCCATGATGGGGGGAGGGTTTACCGTTACCAGCGGCATGATTCTCATCCCTCTGATACTGGGGGTGGGTATGATTTTTTATAATGCCCGTAATATGGTTGGATGGCTCTTGTCTCTGGGCTCCCTGGGGGCATTGATTTTCGGGGTGATCTCCACCCTGAGAATGGGATTTCGTCCCATGAGCGCCTTTGATTTGATCACCATTCTGGTGCTGGCCTTTGGCGGGCTGGGGTTGTTTCTAAGTTCCCTGCGGGGAGCCAATGCCGGAGGGGAGAAAGATAAGTAGACATGGCCCTTGATGGCATCTCCGTGGGTTCAATGTCCCATACCCGCGGGGCGTCCGGGGAGAAAGATAAGTAGACATGGCCCTTGATGGCATCTGCCATTCATGGTAGATTCCGTCCTGTACAAGGGTACCGGTGTTGTGAATAAGGCATTTTTGGGGGATATCCTTACATATCTCCTCAAAAGTACGTGACGCTTTTTTGAGAAAAAGTCCCGCAAAACGGGAATGTTACTCCTGAAGGTGTTTACCGAGAAATGAAGGCCCTCTTTTTTTCACTAAGGAAATGGATTATCCGATATGCCCCATACCATGGACATAAATATCAAAGATGAGGTTGCCGCTCTCAATCTTGGGAAAAAAATAAAAAATCTTCGCACATTGAGGGGGTTTACCCTTCAGGCTGTATCTGACCTTACCGGATTGTCCAAGCCATTGCTTTCCCAGATAGAGAACAATATTGCGGCACCTCCCATTGCAACGCTCATTAAAATTTCCACGGCCCTGGGGGTGAAGATCAGCCATTTTTTCCAGGATGAGACCATGGATCACAGCCGCATTTCCGTGGTCAGAAAAGATCAACGGTATGGGGTGAGAAAACTGTCCCATCACAATTATAGTTCAGACATCGGATATCGGTATCAATCACTTGCGTATCCCATGGCAGACAAACAGATGGAGCCGTTTATTGCAGAAATTGAGAGCCGGAGGGATGACGAGCTGCTGTACAACAATCATGAGGGCGAAGAGTTCATGTTTCTTCTGGAGGGGGAGCTGGAGTTTCGCACCGCCAAGCAGACCCATGTGATCCGCAAGGGCGACGCCATCTATTTTGATTCCAGCATTCCCCATGCTGTGCGGGGCATCGGGGGGGTGGCGGAAATTCTTGTAATTGTCTTTACACCGCGTTCCTAATCATCTGTTCTTGGTGCTTACATCAGACCCATGGTGCGGGTGAGTCCGATCTGTTTTTTTAGGGGCAGCAGCACGGTGAAGGTGCTACCCTTGTTTACTTCGCTTTCCACGTTAATATAGCCACCCAGTTTGTCCACAATGCCTTTGACAATGGGCAACCCCAATCCGGTGCCGGTGATGAAACGGGTTTTGTCGTTTTTGACCCGGTAAAAGCGGTCAAATATTTTGTCCATATATTTGGCATCTATGCCGAATCCGTTGTCCGTGACCCGGACCCTGATATTGTTTCCGGTGACATCACAATGGACATGGATCTCTCCCCCATCCTGGGTGTAGTTGATGGCATTGGAGATAAGATTGCCAAAGAGACTTTCCAGGGCCATGAAATCTGCGGTGATGGGGGGAATGGGAGATGTGGAGGGGACAACGGTCAGGGTCTGGCCCTTTGCCTGGGCCCTGGCATTTAAGAAGTCGCCGATGCCTTTCAGCAGTTCATCGATCTTGACAGGGGTGGATTCCCGGGTGGATGAAATGCCGGCTTCAATGCGGGAGAGGTCTAAGAGATCGCCGATGGTGGAGATCAATCCGGCGGTTTTTTCCTTGGCCCGGGACAGCATGTATTGATCTTCTTTGCTTGAATCCGGACCTTTTTCAGTCATGACTGTTTTAAGCTGTTCATGGATGGTTGAGAGGGGAGACCGCAGCTCATGGGTTACCTTGGCAACAAATTCCGATTTCAACTGGTCCAGGGCCTTCATGGCGGAAATATCCATGATGTTCACCACCGCCCCAAGGCACTCCCTTTTTTCTCCCAGTACCGGTCGGCACCGGGCAAGAAAGAATTTTTCATTGTTCACATCAATTTCATGGGACGGGATATCTGTGTAATCAATAAATTTGCCACGGGAAATGTCGATGATCAGCTGACAGAGAGCATCATCTTCAATGAAATCCCCAATGGGCAATCCCGGTTTTTTATCCGTGCTGATATCCAGGTGGTGGTAGCATGCCGGATTGATGAGCACCACATTTCCCTGGGCGTTGGTGACGAGAACGCCATTGGGAAGGGATTCGATGATGGTATGGGTCCGGCTCTGCTCCGTGTGCAGGTCTGCCAGGGTTCTTTTTCGTTCCCGGGCAAGCCTTTCCGTCTCCAGGGCCAGCTCTATTTTTTCCCTGGCTCTGGACACGGCAATGCGGAGCTGCTCCGGCTGATAGGGTTTGGGGATGAAATTATAGGCTCCCAGTTTCATGGCCTCAATGGCGGTTTCTACGGTGGCATAACCGGTGATGACAATGACAATGATGCCCCGGTCCATGGCCATGATGCGTTTGAGTACCTCCATGCCGTCCATTCCGGGCATTTTCATGTCCAGAAGCACTATGCCCACAGGCTGCTCCTGAAGAAGGGTCAGCCCCTCATCCCCACGGGATGCCAGGAATACTTCAAAGTTCATCCGGGACAGGATGCGCTGGGCACCTTCCCTGAGACTCTGTTCGTCATCAATGACCAGAATTTTACCGGGGTCCAACTTGTCCATGGTTGGTTCTCCTCATCTTATATTTCTTTTAAAACCTTCATGAATTCGGCCGGAGGTATATCCACCCGGGTCCATAGTATCAGCGTTCTCCGTGCCGTGTGGGCCAGGGGGGTGAGTCCGTCAATAAAAGGAATGTCAAGTTCCCGGGCTTTTTGTTCCCAGAAGTTGTTTTTCCTCCCATAATTGAGGTCAATGATTAACCGGCATGATTGAAACGACTGGCGCCGGATAAATTCATGAAAGGGGGGAGAATCTTCCGGGCTTGAAATGGGGGTGGTATTGACGATGATTTCTGCCTGACTCGGGTTTTGATCCAGAAGGGCAAGGGTGGTTGCCGTGCCGCCGATTTTGGAGATGATGTTCTCCACTCTTTTTGCATTTCTACCGGCGATGTCAATGGCATCGGCCCGCAGCCAGTTGAGGATGAAAATCACTGCCCGGGCACTGCCTCCGGATCCGAAGATCAAGGCTTTTTTACCGGTGGCATCAAATCCTGATTCCTCCAGGGTATCCATAAAACCGATGGCATTGGTATTGTATCCTTTAAGTTCGTTCCCATTGCGAATAATGGTGTTGACCGCCCCAACAATATTGGCACCTTCCGAAAGAATATTTATGTGGGGAATCACCAATGACTTATAGGGAATAGTGATATTGGCACCGCTGAAGTTCAATGTCCTCAGACCCTGCATGGCAGCTCCCAGCTGATCAGGCATTACCTTCAGGGGGACGTAAGCCGCACTGATGCCGATTTTTTTAAAAACGGCATTGAACAGGGTCGGTGATTTTGACCGGAATGCCCTCTCGTCACTGAGTATGCAAAAGATTTTCATTCTATGAGCTTAAGGCCCTTTGTCAAGGTGTTATTTTGCCGGATTTAACGAAAAAGTTCCCGGGCATGATATTCATGGACAGGTTGAATTCAGAAGTTAAATGCTTGATATTCAAGTATTGTTTTTGAGATTGTTTTTGAGATTGATTTTGCGAGAAGCAGGGTCAGGCCTGCGTTATTAACGTTATCGACCAACGCGGGTGCGAACTCAAAACGCCGTCAATAATGCCCATAACGCAAACCTGACCCCTTCCCTCATTAGACCCCATGCCAATGAAACAGACGATGTTCCTGTATGGCGGTCTCAAGTGTGCACAAGAGACGCCGGAGATCAGGCGAGCAGCGCTTTGACGCTTGCAGTGATCTCTTCTGCTGAAGCGGGTTTGGGAAGATAATCATCGGCTTCCGTGCTCATGCCGTCTGCATGGGAATACCGGGTTGAGCCCACATGATCCGCCACCGCAGTGAGCAGGATCACAGGGATATCACGCGTTTTTTCGTTGCCTTTAAGTTCAGCGCAAACTTCATACCCATCCTTTTCTGGCATCATGACATCCAGTACCACGGCATCCGGCGGGTTGGCCTTTATCTTTTCCATGGCTTCCACACCATCGTAAGCCACCTCAACCTGAAATCCTTCTCTGGCAAGATTGGATTGAACAATTGATGCAAAATCGGGTTCATCGTCAACAACCAATATTCGTTTTTTGTCGCTCATAAATAATCTCCCTGGTAAATGATTAATGGAACTTGATGATCAAATTTTTGGGACTTATTTCCGGGAGAACAGGGTCGTGCCGGTGTTATCGGTATCTTTTGACCAAAGCCGAGGCAACCCCAAAATCCCACTGATAAGGCCGATACCGCATCGCTTACCCCCTTCCCTGCATATGTCAACGTAAAAAACGTGATCATCGAGTGATACCTGTGCTGTTTTTAATTTTCATTGGGTGCCCCATGTAGCGGCAAATCAGAGAACTTGAGACTGACGAGTTTGTTGGCAAGCATGCTGAAATACTGGCTTATACCTATTCGTCCGGGCAAATGGTTTAAAAAAGAACAGATTCTTGGAGTAAAAAGTTTAAAAAGTGATGATATCTCTAAAAACGGCAGACTAAATGGCAATTAAGAAATAATCTATATATATTTTATATAGGTCGGTGATCGTCATGTCAACCAAAAACTTAGTAAAAATATCGTCTATGTCTTCGGCGTTTTTACAGGAAGTTCAATGTAAAACTGCGCACCGGAATCGGCCATATTTTTCGCCGTTATTTTCCCATGGTGACTTTCAACTATCCCATAGGCCATGCTTAGGCCCAAGCCCGTTCCTTTGCCCTCTTCCTTTGTGGTGAAAAAAGGCTCAAAAATGTTGGACAGTATATCTTCCGGGATACCCGGGCCGGTATCGGTGATGGTGATATGAACCATATCTTTTTTTTCCTCCATAAAGGTTCTGACGGAGAGACGTCCCTTCCCCTCCATGGCATCGGCGGCATTGAGGATAATGTTCATGAACACATGGTTGAGCTGTTGAATGTCTGCGGGAATATCCGGAATTGACTTGTCGAAATCTTCTATGATGACAATGTTTTGGAAAAGAGATTGATTCCGCAGGAGAAAAAGGGTTCGGCCAATGATTTTATTGACGTTGTGGGGCCGAACCTCCCGTTGGGTCTGGCGGGCAAATTCCAGAAGCTCCTTGACGATGGCACTGCATCGCTGGGCATCGCGCTGAATTCTTAACAGGTCTTTGGTGGCCTCCCGGGACAGTTCATGTTCTTCGAGCATGAGCTGGGTGAACAGGGTGATGCCGCCCAGGGGATTGTTCAACTGGTGGGCGACACCCGCTGCCAGTTTTCCAAGGGAAGACATCTTTTCTGCCTGGAGCAGTTGAATCTGTGTCTTTTCAAGTTCGGCCTCCATTCGTTTGGTTTCTGTGAGGTCATGAAAAAAACCGATGCTGGCCACCTCTTTACCATCTTCGTAAACGATGGACGCATTGAGACGGATGGGGGTTGTGGTGCCGTCTTTACGTATGGCCACCTGCTCCAGTGATCGGACGATCCCTTTGCCATCCGTGTCGCTGTCCCTCATTCTTTTCATGATTTTGTGGGCATCACCTGGAGGGTAGATGTGTCGGATGTTTAGGGTTTCAATGGCATCTTTTTTGGAGTAACCGGCTATCTGGGTGGCTGCCTTGTTGAATATGAAAATTTTTCCCTTCATGTCCGCCGCTATGACACCATCCACTGCATTTTCGATGAGATTTCGCAGAAAAATGTTTGAAGTGAGTCGTTTTTCGTCAAATTTAGCCAGGGGCGGCAGTGCAAAATCAAGAATAACAATGGGTTGTTCCCGGGAATCAGGGGGGGGAAGGGGAAAGGCATAAAGACAGGAACCGATATTTTCGTTATCCTTCAGTGAAATCTGCTTTAGTGCGGCACTGCCTGTTACCAACACTTCTGTGGCCGGGCAATTGGTGCATGGGGTTTGGCTGTTAAAAATCAATTCATGGCAACGGAGGGAATTCGTGCCGGAGGGCGATGTTGTGCGTGCCTTCTCCCGTTTCTCTTCCGGGGCAAGCAGTTGATAGTCCGAGGAGATTACTATGATTTTTTTTTTAATTATTTCAATTGCTTTGTCAAGACAATAGTTCTGTAATCCGCATTTGTTCTCCATGACACCACCTAATGTTGGTTTCCAGGACAAATAATCATTTGCACGCAAAATTCGGATATCATTTATGTTTGGCCAGGCGTATTGAAAAAAACAGAGGTTGAAAAACAGAGGTTGGACCGGCCCTTGTTGATCAAAGTTATAGAGTATCTCCCTTTGTGTGTCAAGCTAATCGTTGATTATGGATAAGTAAATAAATAGAATTTATTTTGTTCGATCGGTTTTTTTTGAATAATAACTCAATACCCTTGACTTTTTTACTTTAATCTGGAAATGTGGCCATATTTTATATATAAGGATAGATTCCAGGAATAAATTATATGTTGTCTGTATAGTATAACAGGAGGATTCATGATTGTAGCAGAGAGAAAACCCTTTGATGAGATCAAAAATATGGTGTCAGGGTATAAAAAAGTTCTCACCGTGGGATGTGGAACCTGCGTCGCCGTATGCTTGGCCGGAGGATCCAAGGAAGTTGAAACCTTGACTGCGGAGCTTACCCTGGCATGCGGTAAGGACGGGGTCCAATTCGGTACGGAGACGCTGGAGCGCCAGTGTGATATGGAATTTCTTGATGAGCTGGAGAGTCGAGCCGGTGAGTATGATGCCTTTCTTTCCATGGCCTGTGGTGCCGGGATTCAATTCCTGGCCCAGCGATTTCCGGATAAACCCGTGCTGCCGGCAGTGAACACCAGTTTTATCGGTGTGAATCTGGATGTGGGCTGGTATGAGGAAAAATGCCGGGCCTGCGGCAATTGCGTCCTGGATATGACCGGTGGTATCTGCCCTGTGACCATGTGTGCCAAAGGGCTTTTCAACGGACCCTGTGGCGGCACCAACCAGGGATCCTGTGAAATTGATACCGAACAGCCCTGTGCATGGTTTCAGATTTATGAGCGGCTGGCGGGTCAGGGACGTCTGGATCAGATCCTTAAACTTTCACCTCCCAATGACTGGAGCAATCAGAAACCTCGAAAAGTGATTCAGCCAGGCTACGAAGCGCGTGTCAAAGCCCGTGGTTAAATGATCCGGTGATGAACCATCTATATAAAAATTAGGGAGAATAAAATATGAAATCAGGAAGTAATCTGGAAAAAGTACTCAAGGCTGGACACTTTGCCTTCACCGGAGAGGTGGGGCCGCCAAGGGGAGCTAATGTGGAGGCCCTTCGGGAGAAGGCAAGATATCTCAAAGGCATGGTGGACATGGCCAATATTACGGACAATCAGACCGCCATGGTGAGAATGTCCAGCTGGGCCGCTTCCATGATCTGCATGGAAGAGGGGGTTGAGCCCAACTTTCAGATGGTGTGCCGTGACAGAAACCGATTGGCCATGCAGAGTGATATCCTTGGAGCCTATGTCCACGGTATCAGGAACATGCTGTGCCTTTCCGGTGATCATCAGACCTTTGGAGATCATCCCCAGGCCAAGGGCGTTTTTGACATTGATTCCATGCAGCTCATCGGCATGGTGAAAAAGATGCGGGACGAGGGCAAGTTCCTTGGGGGAGCCGACATTGACGTTTCACCCAAAATATTCATTGGTGCCGCTGCCAACCCCTTTGCAGACCCCTTTGAGTGGCGGGTACACCGCCTGGCCAAAAAGGTGGCCGCCGGTGCCGATTTCATCCAGACCCAGTGTGTGTACAACATGCCCAAAATCCGTGAGTGGATCCGACAGGCCAATGACATGGGACTCACCGAAAAAGTTTATCTTCTTCCCGGTGTGACCCCCATGAAGAGTATTGGTATGGCAAGATACATGCAGAAAAAAGTACCGGGAATGGATGTTCCTGAAGAGATCATCAAACGGCTCCAGGGGGTGGACAAGAAAAAGGTCGCTGATGAGGGCATCAAGATCGCCTGCGAGCAGATTCAGGAGTTCAAAGAGACAAAAGGGGTGGCCGGTGTCCATCTCATGGCCATTGAATGGGAACATAAAGTGCCTGAAATCGCTGAAAGAGCCGGTATGCTGCCAAGGCCCGTAGTTTAACCCAAGACAAGGAGTTTCCAAATTGAATAGTCAAACCGGAAAAGTGATGGTCATCGGTGGGGGTATTGCCGGTCTCACTGCTGCATGGGAGCTTTCCAGGCAGAATATCAATGTGGAGTTGATTGAAAAAAGCTGCTTCCTGGGGGGCCACAGCATCGGGTTTACCTGCAAGGCCACCGACACCTGCAAGCAGTGCGGGGCCTGCAGTGTGGAAGAGATGCTGGGAAATGTCGTCAATGAGCCGCTGATCACGGTTCACCTGAGAACTGAAGTTGTTGGACTTGAAAAAACGGATGGTTTCACCGTCTCCCTTGCCAAGAGTGGTGTGGAGGATGTGGCACCTCAAAAGATGCTTAAGGGTTTTTCCCGTCATAATGCACCGCTTTATGTGATTGCCGGGGATGTTGAGGAGGCACCGGAAGGTGCGGTGAACATTGATACGCTGGGAAGTGAAGGAAATGTGATGGTGGATGCCGTGGTGGTTGCCACCGGTTACGCCCCCTTTGATCCCAACCGGAAATCCACCTATGGATATGATAAGTGGGACAATGTGATCACCGGCCTCGACCTTGAAAATATCATACGGGAAAACGGCTCCTTGGTGCGCCCATCCGATGGTGAGAAACCCAAACGTATTGCCTTTATCCAGTGCGTGGGCTCCCGGGACGAACGTCTGGGGAACCTCTGGTGTTCCGAGGTCTGCTGTCCCTATGCCATGCGCATGGCAGGTGTTGCTAAAAATGCGGATCCTGAAGCGGAAATCTCCATGTTCTACATTGATATCCAGAACAGCGGTAAAGAGTTCCCGGTCTTCTATGAGAAGATGAAAGAGGATATTCGATTTGTCAGAACCATTCCTGTGGATATCTATCCCCTGGAAGGTGACAGACTTGAGCTTCGGCACATGGTGGAAGAAGAGGGAACGCCATCGATGGAGCAGTTTGACCTTGTGGTGCTCTCTGTGGGTATCATGCCCGGCATGGACACGGCAAAGATCTCTGAAATACTCAATATCCCTGTGAACCAGGATGGCTTTTTGGGAACCGCACCTGAGAATTCAGGTCTGTTTGTTGCCGGAACAGCCGGAGGCCCCGGAAGTATTGCTGCCACCATTGCAGGTGCTGGAAATGTCGCCCTGGCGACCATGAATTATCTGGGGGGGAGCAAATGATAGCAGAAAAGAACAGCAATATGGTTGATGTCAAGATAAGTAAAGACGTCCTGGTGGTGGGTGCCGGAAAAGCAGGGCTTGAGGCCGCAGCAAAGATTGCCGCCCAGGGATATAAAACGGTGGTCATCGGCAACAAAACCTCCTGTGCCTGCAGTGCCGGATGCACCCAGCAGATGCAGGATGCCGGGCTTGTGGAAATCCAAGATGGCACAACCCTTGTTGACATTGCCGGTGTGGCCGGTGATTTCCGGGTCACCATGGGCAAAGGGGATGAGACCTCCCAGGCCACCTTTGGTGCCGTGGTGGTGGCTCCCCAGTACGGCAGCGAGCCCCTGAACGGCGCATATGGTCTGACCCTGAATGACAAGGTCATTACCCAGACCCAAATGGAAGCCATGCTGGCCGATGATAGCGGTAAAGAAAAATTGATCAACGGCAGCGGCAGCACCGTGGCGTTTCTGTCCGGTTTTGGCCAGGAAGGGGACCCCACCGCCACCGGCAGGATGCTGCAGTCCGCTCTGGATGTTCAGAATCTGGAAAATTGTCGCGCATACATCTATGCCGGTAACGTAAAAGTGGGTGGCAAAGGGCTGGAGCGCCTCTTTACCCAGGGTAGAAACCAGGGAGTGGTCTGCTTTAAACCCAAAACCATGCCTGCCATTGAACAGGACCAGGACAAGGTGAAGATCGTCATCACCGATCCCGTGGTTCGCACCGACATTGAGCTGGAACCCGATTATGTGGTGGTGGAAGAGGGCACCGTTGCCGGAGAGGACAATCTTGCCATTGCCGAGACCCTTAGAATCGACACCGATGTGGATGGGTTTCTGCCCAGCAACAATGTTCACCGCTTCCCGGCAAAATCCAATCGGGAAGGGATCTATGTTGCCTTGAACAGTGTTGATGCCGCCAATGTGGCATTGAAGGTGAAATCCCTCATTGGGGATGGGGTGCGTACCCTTGCCGAGGACATTGCCGTGGTGGATGATACCAAGTGTGTCATCTGTCTCACCTGCTACCGCTGTTGCCCCCATGGCGCCATTTTCTGGCAGGATGGGGCAGCTGTTATCTCTCCGGCAGCATGCCAGGGATGCGGTATCTGCGCCAGTGAGTGTCCCATGGATGCCATTCAGCTGGGTGAGTTTTCCGATGATGATTTGAGAAGCGGTATCAAAGCGGCTGTGGCCGATTCTGCCGGTGCATCTCCCTCCATCGTTGCCTTCTGCTGCAAGAACTCCGCCCTGGAAGCCGGAACGGCGGCAGCACAGTTTGGCCATGAAATGCCTGCCGGGTTCCGCATGGTCAAGGTGCCCTGCGCCGGAAAGGTGGATGTGGAATTTATCATGAAGGCCCTTGTTGAAGGGGCTGACGGCGTGATGGTTGCCGCCTGTCATGAGGGGAACTGCAAGGCTGAACGGGGTAATATCTATGCCGGATGGCGTGTGGCAGAGATCCGTGAGAGACTGGAAAAGATGGGGTTGAATCAGGATCGGGTGGTCTTTACCACCATTGCATCCAACATGGCCCGGGAATTTGCAGTCAAGGTCAATGAGTTTGCCGGAAAGCTTTAAGGCTGTTCTCATAACGTTGGCCTTCCATGGGCCAACGTTGTGATCAAGTCCGGATGTTACGCAAGCTGTTTTTTTGTTTCAGGGGTACTCTTTCGGGTGCCCCTTTTTAATGGTTTGACGGTCATGGCAAAAAAAAGCAAACGTCATGATGCCGCCCGCGACGACCGGCCGATCCAGCCCAGGACCGTCGGCGGCCCTTTTGCCCTTACACCGTTATTTCCCCTGGAGCATGGGAACGGTGAGGCTGCCGTCCATGAGGAACATGATGTCGGCATCGGCCCCCTTTTGTTCAATGGCCTTGTCCAGGGCATCCTGGAGGGTGCCAAAGGGCCGGATAAACAGCTTTTCGATCTCTTCATCCGGGATGTCAGTGACCCCCCACATTTCAGCCCATCGTCCGATTTCCGCCATTTTTGCAGCTTTGTGATATCCTAAGACATAGCCCTTTTCAATGGTGTCCAGCACCGCCTGGGGGGTGTCGCAGCTGCCCAGAAGATCGGCAAAGGCCTTACCGCCGATGCCGCACCGGCACTTGGCCACCAGAATGAGAATGCCGTTCTCTTTCAGGGCCAGCTTGGCATTGTCAATGCCCTTTTGTGCCTGGTACAGGTCAATGTCCGCAGGAAATTTCACCACAGATACCACAATGTCCGCTTTTTTTTCAATGGGGGCGCAAAACACTTCGTTGGCCCGTTCAATGGCGGCGTCAAAGGAGGCGTGGATATCTCCGGCGGTTACGGCGTAGACCTTGTGGTTTTTATCCAGGACCGTCATGATGGCAAATATCTCTTTTTTGACCACCTTCAGGGCGTCGATCATGTCTTCATGGACCGGGTTGCCTTCAAGGGCCAGGGCACAGGCTTCCGGAACCAGGGCCAGCTTGTGATTCTGCTCTATGGTCTTATACGAGGCGATACCGGGGAGGAAGGATTTCCGGCCACCGGTGTATCCGGCAAAGTAGTGGGGCTCCACAGATCCGATGATGATGATCTTATGAGCCTTGACACCGGCTTCATGGACGGACATCTCCGTGCCGTTGGATGAGGTGCCCAGATATACCATCTCCTCATCCTTGCGTGCATCATGGACCACGATTTGATTCTTGATATCCTGGTAGCGGGATCCGAAAATCTGAAGGTACTCCTCTTGGCTGGGACCCCGGTGGGCCCCGGTGGCAATGATGAATGTCAACGGAATGGCCTTGATCTCTTCCCATATAGCATCCAGCACGGTGTGTGTGGGGGTGGGACGGGTGGCGTCATTGACGATGATGAGAAGATCTTTTGCATCTGCCAGGAACTCCGACAGGCTTTTACTCTGGTGGGGGGATGCCATGGCATCTTTGATGAGGCGGTCCGTGTTGCCGATTTCAACATCGTTGGCTTCCAGAAATACCGGAGTGATGTGGTCACTGAACTCGGCGGTGAGGTCTCCCTCTTTCCCATAGGGAACGGTTATTTTCATATTTTTCCTCTTCTTGGGGTTGTTTTTGGGGAGGGTCAGGTTAGCATTATAAATGCTAACAGGTATGCGCTCGGAGCACCCATCGATAATGCCCATAAGGCAAACCTGCCCCTCCCCCATGTCAACATGAAAAAAACGTGATCGTGAGTTGGAATTTATTTTTTTATCGGCCCCAGCGTATTGATTTTATCCATGAATCCATCAATGGCGGATGTGAATCCTGCCTTGTCGCCGTGGGCTATCTGTACCAGTTCAATTCGTTCGGGCTCAATGTTGATTTGGGTGAGAAATTCCTTGATGGACTTCACGTGGGTTTTGGCCTTGACGTTTCCATCATGTTCACACTCTCCATCCGGGCAGCAGGCCACCAGAACCCCCCATCCGTCTTTCAGAAAGGGTTCCAGAAGCAGGGGTTTCTCCAGCCTGCCGCCGCACATGTTGATGAGTATTTTATACTCCTTGGGGGCATCGGTTGCAGACGGAACCATGGAAGAGGATTGAAAATCAGGATAAAAGGACCAGTTACAGCCGAACACAATGACTTTTGCATGGTCTTTTTCAAGGAACAGGCCGATTTCACGGTTTAATGCCTGCTGATCCGTGCCGAAACTTAAGTGGGTGAACACCGCCTTATTGGGACATACATCCGCACAGGCACCACAGCTCTGGCATTTGACAATGTCTGTGACGATTTTACCGTCCACAAAGGTGCGTGCCTCATGGGGGCAAGCCCGGACACAGGCCAGGCAGGCGGCGCACTCCGGTCCGGTCAGGGCCGTGGTACCGGTGCTTTCCCAGGCAGTGCCGGCAAAGTCTCTTTTGGCATCGACAAAGATGTCTGTCAGGGGGACCCCACTGGAGCAGGCCGCCACGCACCGTCCGCAATGAAAGCAGGAGGCGATTTTATCTGCAATGTAGGTGGAGGGTTCCAGCTGACCGGACAAAAGGCCGAAGATCATGATCATTTTTGCCCGGGGGGCATTGGATTCCCATCGGTCATATTTAAAGACGGGGCAGTGTTCATAGCAATATCCGCACCGGATACAGCTGTCCAGGTTGTTTTTCCATTTTTCCAGGTGAGTGGGTGTAAATTCTCGGGTTTTTATTGAGGTTGCCATGTGATTCATTCCATATGTTTTTGTGAAAAATTAAATTTTAGATCCATTTTCACCAGAGATGTCGGTTCAGGCAACCATGTACCTTAAATCCGTTGCCGTTACCCAGTCTGCCGGGGCATCCATGAGTTTTCCCGGGTTGAGGATGCCATGGGGATCAAAGGCTTTTTTGATCTGGGACATGAGATCCAGGGAGTCCGCTTTTTCCATTTTAAAGGCGGCTGCTTTGGAGATGCCGATGCCGTGTTCCGCCGAGGTGGTTCCATTGACGGAGCGAACGAATTCATAGATTTCAGATACGGCTTTTCGGGCGGATTCCCATTGATCTTTGCGGCCCGGTTCCATGAGTATTTTGGTGTGCATGCATCCGGAACCGCAGTGGCCATAGGCGGTCATGATGATATTGTTTTTGGCGGCAATTTCATGAATTTTTCGGGCCATCTCCGCCATTTTTGAGTAGGGTACGGCCATGTCATCGGCAAGGGAGGTGCTGGAGAGCACCTCGCTGAACTTGGACAGGGCCGGGAAGAGTTTTTTTCTGCCCATGAAGATTTTGGCCCGTTCATTGGGATCAAAGCTACTGGTTAACCCAGTGCCACCGTTCTTTTTGCACAGTGCCTTCATGGTGTCGATCTCATAATCAACCGCCTCTTTGACCATGCCATCCGCTTCGTACAAAAGGATTGCCTCCACTTCGGGAAGCCCCAGATCCATGGTTTTATTCACGGCCTGTATGGCCACCTTGTCCACCAGCTCCAGCATGGAAGGGATCACGCCGCCTGCCATGATATCGGCAATGGCATGGCCTGCATCTTCCAGTCGATCAAAGTTGGCCATCCCCAGGCATCTGAATTTCGGGATGGGGACAAAGCTTAAGGTGGCTTCCACCACCACACCCAGGGTCCCTTCCGAACCCACAATGAGTTTGTGCAGCTGGTACCCGGTGGCCTCCACCCGGGTTCTGGCACCCAGGGTCACCAGCTTTCCGCCGGGAAGCACCACCTTGAGTCCCAGGACAGAATCCCGGGTGGCCCCATATTTCACAGATCTCACCCCACTGGCATTATTACCGATTTCACCTCCGATGGTTGCAATTCGGCTGGATGCCGGGGTGGGGGGGTAAAATACGCCGTGGGGCTTGAGTGCGGCATTGAGGTCATCATCCACCACACCCGGTTCCACCCTGCAGTAAACATCAGACGGGTTGATCTCCAGAATTCGATTCATTCTTTTCATGTCCAGGGTAATGCCGCCGTTGATGGGAACGGTCTGACCGCACATGCCGGACCCGGCCCCCCGGGTGATGACCGGAATTTTATTTTCATGGGCATATGCCATGAGTGCCTGGACCTGTTCAATGGTTCCAGGTCGAACCACGGCCCAGGGTCTGGCCGCATGTACGGAACTGTCTGACCCATATACCATGAGATCGGCCGGGTCATTTTTAACATTCTCCTCTCCCACAATGCGCTGCAGTGTGGAAACATTTAGAGTGTTCATCTTTAGTTTTCCTTCTTGGATAATTTTAGCGTTGGTTAACAGACTCAACTTTCAGACCTGGGTGTTAATGGATCGTATAAATTTTAATTTTATTGCGTCTTTTATCAAAAATATTTATTCGATTCACAAAAAAAGGTAATAAGGTACGCTTGGTTTCACGTAAATCCTTCAACTGCAAAAAATGAATTATCGATTTGAATTGGTAAGTTAACATACCGATAATCTTATGATTATGGTCTTAACTAATCATAAAAAAAAAATACGTCAATAGTAAACAATGTTTTGCTTAGCATATGAGCATAAACTTGTAAAGGCAAGGCTTTTGTGATAATGGAAATGAATAAAATACAGCAAATAAAGATCGTTCCGAATATATGGCTGTCTTGATTCACTGGAGATTTGTACTGGGTGATCGTGGCAGAGAAGGTGCTTGAATTTGAGCTAAAAAGACTGGATATTATTTTGTGAAGCGACTATACACATGGAGGGATGGGAGAGCTGACTTCAGATGAACTGGGAAAGTTTCCCATCGGCACGGGGGTACATTAAGGCGATTTTAAACTGCAGGCAGTGCAGGTTGCCACAACGGAACCTGTTATACTGTTTGGGGAGGGTTTGATCGTCTTCGGCAACCTTGAGGGGAGAAAACTTGTGTTATTACCGGATTTATTGTGTCAAGTCTTTAAGCGCGGGAGGACAGGATGGACCCGTTGAACCGCCAACCGGTCATGGAGGCCGGTGTTGCGATTAAAATAGTTCCAGCGGACCATCCGGAACATGTCATAATTATGAGCGGTCATGGCCGGATTCCGGCCACCTCCGGCCCATGAGAACCCAAAGGTGTTTTCATGGTGAAAAATAATATTGTCTACCGCGGGAAGACTTGGAAAACCAGAAAGTAATGAATACTTTAAACCGACGACAGGCAGTGTGACATCGCATACTCATGCTGCTGTTGGAAAATCAGGAGAATGTATGAGTCTGAAAACTCACAAAATTCTGTTTCACCCCCATGAAAAAGAGGTTGTGGTTGCGGATGGGGAAAGCTTGATTCGGGCGGCCATGGAGGCCGGGGTGCACATAAACGCCTCTTGCGGTGGTGAGGGGGTCTGTGGCAAGTGCCGAATATTGCTGGAATCGGGAGAACTTGAAGGCGGAGGCCTTGATAAATTGTCCCCTGAGGACAGGGAAAACGGCTATCGGCTGGCCTGTCTCTCCCATGTGAAATCCGATGTGGTGGTGAGAATCCCCGTGGAATCGGAGGTGGATGCCAGCGTACTCAATATTCGTACGGCCCCCCGTCATACCGCCCGGGTAAAGAGCTTCAGTTTTGAGGATCTCAAGGAAAAGGGGTTATTGCTGCCTCCGGTTGAAAAAAAATATCTCAAGCTTGCTGAACCCTCTGCCCAGGACAATATTGCCGACGTCACCCGATTGATCCAGTATCTCAAGATTCAGCATGATGAGCATCGCCTGGGGGTGGATATATCCGTCATGAGGAAGGTCCCCGATATTGTCAGGGAAAACAATTTTGAGGTGACCGTGACCATTGTCCGGCCGGTGAGGGCGGATGGAAAAAATCAGATTGTTAACATCGAAGCCGGCGATACCACGTCCTGTAATTATTCCGTGGCCATGGATATCGGTACCACCACCATATATGGGCAGCTTCTGGATCTTAATACCGGAGAGGTGGTCTCGGAATATGGGGATTTTAACGGTCAGATCAGCTATGGTGAAGATGTCATCTCGCGGATCATGTTTGCCGAAAAAGGAGACGGCCTGGAGGTGCTCCAGAAACGGGTGGTGGAGACCATCAACTCGGTGCTGAACCGCATTTTCAAAAAGGGAAAAATTGATCGTCAGTGTGTCACCACCATTACCCTGGCAGGAAATACCACCATGACCCAGCTGCTGTTAGGGATCAACCCCCGGTACATCAGAAGGGCTCCCTATGTGCCGGCGGCCATTCTCTATCCGCCCTTCCATGCCCAGGACATTGGGATTAATCTCTCTCCCCATGCCCAGGCCCTTATTTATCCCGGTGTGTCGAGTTATGTGGGCGGTGATATTGTGGCAGGGGTCATGGGTGCCGGCATATATAAATCAGAGAAACTGACCCTTTTCATGGACATCGGCACCAATGCGGAGATTGTCATCGGCAACAAGGATTGGATGGCCTGCACGGCCTGTTCTGCAGGCCCGGCCTTTGAAGGGGGCGGTATCGCCTTCGGCATGCGGGCGGCCAAAGGAGCCATAGAGGATTTTTCCATTGACCCTATTACCTACGAGCCCATGATTATGACCAAGGAGAATGTCAGGCCCAAGGGTATCTGCGGTTCCGGGTTGATCACCATTGTGGCCCAGCTGTTTGAAAACGGCGTTATTGACAACCGGGGTAAATTTAATCGTACCCTGAAGACGGATCGTATTCGCCAGAAAAATGATATCTGGGAGTATGTACTGGTGAAGAAGGAAGCCACCCAGATTGACAGGGATATCACCATCTCCGAGCCGGACATTGACAATCTTATTCGTGCCAAAGGGGCCATGTACAGCGGTGCATTGACCCTTCTGGAGGAGGTGGGGCTCACCATCCAGGATATAGAGGTGATTATTCTTGCCGGTGGATTCGGCAGCTACGTGGATTTGGAAAAAGCCATGACCATCGGGCTGTTGCCGGAAGTGAATCCGGATCAGGTGATCTATCTGGGGAACAGCTCCCTTTTGGGGGCACGGATGAGTTCCTTTACCAATATCCTGAGACGGGATGTGGTGTCTGTTGTGCAGATGATGACCAACTTTGAGCTGGCAGAGACTGTCTCCTATATGGATCACTATGTGGGAGCCCTGTTTCTGCCCCACACGGAACTTAATTATTTCCCCCGCCTTAAGGAACGGCTCCAGGAGCGGGCCCAGGCAAGGCAGGTCTCCTGATGACCACCACCACGCCAGTCCCCCTCAATGGATTTGTCCGTACTGTGGCCGTGGAAGAGCCCCGGCTTGGCAACAACACCGCCGATGTGGAGCGGGTCCAGGCAGCCCTGGCAAAAGCCCTTGGAAAGGATGAAATCTCCAGGGAAAACGCCATGGTCTATTTTCCACCGGCCCTGGTGTCGGATCTTGCCCGGCAGCTGCGGCAGTGGCACCACCGCATCAAGGTGGTGCTGTTCAAGGATTCCCGGGGATGGAGGGTGACGGCGGTGATGGACCCTGAGAGCACCCTGCCGGTGTGCGGGGTGGCTGCGGACCTTGGCACCACCCGGGTGGTATTGCGGCTCTTGAATCTTGAAACCGGGGAATCCCTGGGGGAGCTGGGGTTTGACAATCCCCAGATTGCCCTGGGGCCGGATGTTCTTTCAAGAATTCACCATGCAAGGGATCATGAAGGCCTTGCACGGCTGCAACAGCTGATCATTGACGGCATGAACCGCCATATCAAAGAGCTGGTCACGGCGGCCGGGCTGGGTGTGGATGCGGTGTATCTCTTTGCCGGGGCGGGTAATACCGCCATGACCCATCTTTTTCTCGGCATTGAGCCCTCTTTTATCATACGTGAGCCCTATATTCCGGCGGTGAATGCGCCGGAGCCCATGTCCGCACCCAGTTCCGGCCTTGATATCCATCCCCAGGGCAGGGTGTTTCTGTTTCCCAACATCGGCTCCTATTTTGGCGGCGATCTCATTTCCGGCATTCTCTTTGCCGGGCTCCATAAAAAGGAGAATCCCTGCCTCATGGTGGATGTGGGCACCAATGCCGAGGTGGTGGTGGGCAGCCGGGACTGGCTCATGGCCTGTGCCGGTGCCGCCGGGCCGGCCCTGGAGGGGGGCATCAGCGACATGGGCATGACCGCCGGTCCCGGGGTGATTGATCGGGTGGTCATTGATCCCGATACTTTGGTGATGGATTTTCACACCATTGAAGATAAATCGCCGGTGGGCATCTGCGGATCGGGCATGATTGATCTGGCAGCCCAGCTTTTTTTGTCCGGCATGGTGGACATCCGGGGGAAGTTTGCACCGGACCGGTGCGGGGATCGGCTCTTTGAAAAGGATGAAATTTCCCATCTGCGCCTGGTGAGGCAGGAAGATTCAGGCACTGGCCGGGAGATCCTTTTCAGCCAGGTGGACTTGAATTCCCTGACCAGTGCCAAGGCAGCCATGCACTCCATCCTGGAGGTGATTGTTCAGCAGACGGCAGGTCTCTCCTTTGAGGATCTGGATAAATTTTATGTGGCCGGTACCTTCGGATCGTTTATCAATCCCCGGTCTGCCATCTCCATCGGCATGCTGCCGGACATGCCCCTTGAAAAGTTTGAGGTGCTGGGGAACTCCTCCCTGGGGGGGGCGGCCCAACTGCTGCTGGACCCCCAGGCCTTTGAAGAGATCCGAACCATTGCCCGGAGCATCACCTACATTGAACTCAATGTCAACCAGTCGTTCATGAACACCTTTTCCGGTGCCAAGTTTTATCCCCACACCGATCGGTCTCTGTTTCCGTCGGTGAAAATTTATGGTGGTTGATAAAGGAGAGGGCCAATGAAATCTTGTCGTTTAACCATAACCGGTCGGGTACAGGGGGTGTTCTTTCGGCAAAACACCCTGGAAAAGGCCCGGGAACTGGGTATTTCGGGGTATGTCAAAAATCGACCGGACGGCACTGTTTATGCCGAGGCCCGGGGAGAGGACGAGGCCCTGGAGCGGTTTGTTCAGTGGTGCCACCAGGGACCCTTGCTTGCCCGGGTGGATAAGGTGACGGTGGTGGAGGCAAAGATCGGAGAATATCATGATTTTGAGATTCGTCCCACCGATTGAGTTCCCATGTCAGCCCTGGAATTGAGGTTTCATCGGGGGTTTGATTTCTTTCTCTCCAGGGCCCACCGGGGCGTAAATGCCATTTGTCTTCCCAATAGAGGGGCCTCGGTCAAGGACATCATTGAATCTTTGGGGGTACCCCACACAGAGGTGGGGCAGATTTTGATTCAAACCGGTGAAAAGACGGCTGAAGGGAGGAAAAGCTGCTTTGCAGGGGTTGATTTTGATCATATTCCCCGGGATCAGGATCGGATTTTCATCTATCCACCGGTACCGCCGGTGAATATCACCCAACCCACCCGGTTACGGCCCCATCCTTTTCATTCCCTTAAATTTGTGGCAGATGTCAATGTGGGGGCCCTGGCCCGCCTGCTGTTGGCATTGGGATTTGATACCTGCTACAGCAACGGTTTTTCCGACGATCAGGTGGCCAACATTGCAGCACGGGAACAGCGGGTGGTCCTCACCCGGGACACTGGCCTGCTCAAGCGTAAAAAGGTCATCTATGCCCGCCGGGTCCGGGAAAATATTCCTGAAGCCCAGCTTAAGGAGGTGTTGACCTTTTTCGGGCAGGACCGGGGACCGTTTTTATTTTTTTCCCGGTGTCTGGCATGCAATGTGCCGCTGGTGTCTGTTGAAAAGCAGGTCATTGTTCATCGCCTCAAACCCCTGACCCGGAAATATTACAATCAGTTTAAACGATGTCCCCGGTGTGACGGCATCTTCTGGAGAGGGTCTCATTTTGACGAGTTGACCCAAAAAATTACGACCCTGTTTTCGGATGGATCAGTTGGCTGAGTCCATCAACACAAGCGCCTGCCGGGCAAGGAGCGATTTAAACCGATCCAGTGTGATCGGGTATGCCTGCATGGGAATACCCATCCAGTCGCAGTACTCCAGGAAGGATTCCGGGTCGGTCTCCATATAGTGATCCATAAACCCCAATCCGTCCAGTACAATGGCACCACCGGTGTGTCTGGGAAAATTTTCATTGGCAAGGGCCTTGTCCCAGCCCTTGAACACCTGGTGTCTGAATTTCACCCAGCCCGGTGTCATCCACCACACCGGTTCTCCACCGGTGAGTTCCCCGGCAATGCGCTTCAGCTCCGCTGCGTCGGCCAGCATATCCATGCAGTGCGTGGCATTAATTCGGACCACTCGGGGACCCTGGGCTTCAATGATCTCCTGCATGTTTCGGGTGGGGTTGTCAGCATTGACGTAGCAGAATTTCCCACCATAGACCACGATAATGTTGTCTTTTACCTTTTTAGCTTTGTCAATGGTGGCAATGAGACGCTCTTCCAGTTGTATGACATCCTGATGAAGGCCAGGCGGGGTAAACAACAGATGATCCGTATCGAGAAATCCTTGTTCTTTAAGCGCCGTCAGCTCCATTTGCATGGTACCGCATGAAACAATGGCAATGTCCGAGAAAGATATGTCTTTCATAAAAAAATTACTCCTCAATTTATTTGTAAGGCGGGGGGATGGATGGCCTTATGGTGTGCAGGCTTGCCCCCCACCCGGATGAGGCCCTGAAATCCAATATGAGCCTTTTTACTGATCAGATGCAAATCGCCAGCCTGTCTTCATGGGATCTCCTTTATATCCCAGGGCCTTGAAATCCATTACCCCGTCGGGGCCGTGGCAATCCAGGCAGGAAAGGGCTTTTTCTTTTGGGACCACGCCATGGTTCAGACGCCAATACATCATGGTATCGGCAAAGGCGATGGTGCCGCTGAACTTAAGGCCTGCCGCTTTCATGCCCTTTTCTGCGGTGGTCTGCCAGTCATGGGTCGACATTAGCCCATCTTTTCCTGTCAGGTGGGGAACGATAAGGTAGCCATATCGGGCATCAATGGCCTGACGGGTCCGGATGATCTTGTAGGGGGTGATCTTTGCCGATGGATCATCAATGGTGCCATCGGGTGAATTTAATGTGGTTACCCCTTTCGGATCAACGGGATCTCCCTTTATATACCTGTGGTGTTTCCCATTGTACCAGGCATAGGCGGGGCGCAGGTTTTTTTCCAGCACTTTTTGGCCAATGGGGGTTTTAAGTTCCCGCCGTTCTGGGCTCTCTTTCACCACTTCTATTTTTTCCGAAATCCGTGACCCGTCTTGATGGGTCAGGGTGAACCGGTTCACCGCATATCTTGGAATGTGACAGGTCTGACAGGCCATGGCCATGCCGTGTTCATTGAGTTTTTTCAACAGGGGATAGGTGCTGTCATGGGGATTGGGGGCGTGGCAGTCGGTGCAGGCGACCCTGCCCTCACTCACCGAAGAGGTGGTGCTGCTGCCGGCAATTTTGTGAGCGTTTGTGGTGTGGCATTTCTGACAGGTAAAGTTAAGTTTTCCCATGTGCACGTCAAGCTTCGGGTCCGGTTTAAGCAGGTCACTGCCCAGATCACCGTGTTTTATATTGTCGCCGCCTCCGCCGTACCAGTGACACTCCCCGCAGTTGCCCCGTCCGGGCATGCCCACCTGTTTTGCAATTTCTGTCAAATTAAGGTTTTCATTGGGGGTACCGCAGCTGTTCTTTCTTTTTGAATAGGTGCCTGTGGTATCATGGCAGATAAGACAGTCCATTTTTTCCATGTTTGAAAAGTCAAAGTTGCCATCCTTCCATCCATAACCGGCATGACATTTGGTGCAACTGCACCAGTTGGATTCAATGGAGACTCAGTAATCATTCATCAGGTTGATTTTACCCAGATGTGTGTCAAATTCATGATTTTTGAGAAACGGTGTCTTTCCCTTCCACATCCAGTGGGCGGTGTGCATGAATTCTTCAGCTGTTTCTTCGTGGCACTCCAGGCAGGCCTTGGTGACATCTTCACCCGTGGTGCACTGGCTTTCAATAAATTGGGAATGATCCTCACCCGCATGGGAAGTGGCACAAATTGAGATGATAATGGCTGTTGCGATAACTGTTATGGTCTTCATCCGGACCTCCATGGTAAATTTTGACGATGGTCCAAATTAGCATATTCTCAAAACGGAGACAATTTTTTTTAAAAAGATTTATCTTTTGTCATCATTCCCATTGAATTGGGGCCGGGCAGGCCTTGTGATGCTTAATGATGGAGAAATTTAAATCAATCAATGTTAAATCAATCAATGTTAAATCAATTAATGTTAAATCAATCAATGAAGCATTTATAAATTTGAGAACATTATCTATCTGCGTTAAATCATGTTTGTTGTAGGAGGAAAACATGTTTTGATGGATGATTTTAGATCTGCCCGGCCCCGATGAAAAAGGTTTGGTGATATTTAGAATGTCAGTTCGATGGCGCAGGCCACTTTCCAGAAATCTTCCACTGATCCGTTCGCGGCTTCGTTATAATCGGAATCCTGGTCAAAGGTCATGTATCCCAGCTCCGTTGCAAAAAGCAGATGGTCCATGATCTGATATTCCGAGTTGAAGTTGATTTCCACCACACTTTCATCTTCGTTCATGAGGATGTCGTTGGGGGATTCAAAAATGGTATCTTCCGCCGTACCTTTGGCATACATGATTTGAAACTCATGGGATAGTTTTTTACCGGTTTTTATATCTTTGAGTTTAAATCCCACAGCCCACATAGAGGTGGCATAGGTGGAATCGTAGGAGTCAAACATGTTGTCGTTGAACCGGCTGCCGCCAAAATAGGAACTGGTGTAACAGGGCCCACCGATGAGCACCGGCATCATGTCGAAGTCCTTATCATTTGCATCCGGCCCATTGCCGTAAAAGGCGAAAAATTCAGGGGTGAATTTGTCCATTTTGTAGTCAATGACGAGATCTGCAAAATAACCGGCGATGGTGGCATTCACCGTGGCGGTTTCCCAGTCCATGTCTCCATAGGTGGCACTGGCTTTAACGGAAAGGGCATCCATGGTATATCCAAAACTCAATCCAAGGTACCAGGCAGACACATCGTCCGTGGCAGTGGGGTCAGTGATGGCACTGTTGGCACCGGTGAGAAGTGCGGGATAGTTGAAATAGGCGTATCTGAAGTAGCTGGGCGCATTGGCAATTACATCTTCCTGGATATTGGCATAGGCAGCCCAGGGGGTAAAGCTTAAGGCATTCATGGTAACAGGCAGTTTGATAAACAGAAAGTCAGCCTGATCGTCGGTGTTGGTGCTGGTGTCATCCATCAAATCCGCCATGCGAAACCATCCGGTTTGAAGGGTTGAGGTGTTGGTGAGGGGAGCGGAAACGGTAACACCTGCCGGTACTTCATAAAAAAGATGACTGCCGTAAGCGATTTCACCCATATTAAATGACTGGGAACCGATCTTAAAATTTATTCCGGAGTTAGTGGTGAAATCAATGTAAAGGTTATCCAGTTCCAAAATGAGATCCCCATCCTCTTCACCACCCACCACAGCATCTGTGGAGCCGAAATATCCACCGGTGGACCCTTCACCGATCTGGAAACTGACCACACCCTTGAGGTTTTCATTGAGAACCCACTGGGTTTTGATACCCAATTCCCGCGTGGCATCAAAATCGGCATCATCTCCCTTGCTGTTGTCGTCCACAAAATCAAGATACTGGGTGGCACCAAAGGAAGCCTTGATGGACCCATTGATTTGCATCTCTCCCATATCTCCGGTTTTAAATGTCATGGCACCGGCACCGGCGGCCATAAAGCAGATGCCCGTTACTACAATGGTGATATAATGCGTTAGTCGTTTCATCTATTATCTCCTCAATCAAAAATTAAATTGCTTTGCGGCACAGATTACGATAAATGCCGTCTCCTGTTATTTCTATATGAGCAAAGGCTGTGCCATTGAATTTTAATTTTGATTCTTTTGAAGATTTTGTATCTATTTGATTAATGAGGACCATTGCGAAAGCCAGGTGGATGGCTTGTTTCGGTGATTGCTTTTTTACGCCAATGGAAAATTCACTCCATGGTAATGGAAAGGTTCCATCGTTCCGGTACCGTTTTTGTAACGTTCCGGTTAACGGTGGAGATAGAAGCCTGCCCTTTGTTCAGTGGGCAAAATTACATGTCATCTCCGGTTATTTCGTTTCCGGTTGCAGGGGGATATCCCATTTTTTCATATGTTTCCACACTAAGGTTCGGCTCTTACCGATACGTCGACCGACTTCTGCCTTATTCCAGCCGCATTCATGGAGAAGCGTTATTAGCCTCTCTCGATCCAATTTCACCGGAGGGAGGGTTTCGTCTGGGGAGACTTTGGGAAAAAACCGGGATGCCTGTGCATCATAATCTTCTTGTCTGTTTCTGATTTCAAGGGGAAGATCCCGGGTTTGAATCTGTTGCGATTGACATAGAACAAAGGCGTGCTCAATGGCATTTTCAAGTTCACGGACATTTCCGGGCCAGGGATATTCCATTAATTTTTCCATGGCATTTCGGCTGATGTCTTTTATTTTCATGGATTCACGTTGATTGTTTTTATCTATGAAACGTCTCACCAGCAGGGGGATGTCTTCCCGCCGGGACCTAAGGGGGGGCACATGGATGGGAAATACCTTGAGCCGGTAATAGAGGTCTTCCCTGAATTTCCCTTCCCGGATGAGACGGTAGATATCCTTGTGGGTGGCGGCTACCACCCGGATGTTGATTTTTATTTTTTGGGAGTCGCCCACCCGTTGAATTTCCCGTTCCTGGAGTACCCGGAGCAGCTTGACCTGCATATAGGGGGAGAGTTCACCGATTTCGTCCAGAAAAATGGTGCCCTCGTGGGCCTCTTCAAATCGTCCTATTCGATCGCGATGCGCCCCGGTGAAGGCCCCTTTGACATGACCGAACAGTTCTGTTTCCAGAAGGGTTTCAGACAAGGCTGCACAGTTGACCGGGATAAACGGCCCCCGGGACAGGGGGCCGTTGTAATGAATGGCCCCGGCCACCAGCTCCTTGCCGGTACCGCTTTCACCTTGAATTAAGACGGTGGCACTGCTGTCGGCCGCCGCAGTGATGGCATAAAACACCTCCTGCATACCACGGCTTTTGCCGATGATGTTCCCCAGGCAGTGGATTTCGCCCAGCCGCCGCTGGGCATCCTTTGCCTTTTTTTTCATGCGATTGAGCTCCGTTAGATCGGTGAGGGTTTCCACAATACCAAGGAGCTTGCCTTGTTCATCCCGGACGGCCCTGGCACTTTTGATGACAGGCACGTCATACCCTCCCCGATGCCTAACATGGCACTCTTTGGCCTCGGATGTACCATGTTTCAATACACCGCATTTTTCCATATCAGAAGGGCAATCTTGATCAAAACAGCGGTTGCATTGGAGCAGTTTGCACCCTTTTCCCAGCGCCTCTTTTGCCTCATACCCGGTGATACGTTCCATGGCCTGATTCCAGGAGATGATTTCACCCTTGCTGTTCAAGGTGAATAGGCCATCTGCCATGGTATCAAGAATTTGATTGAAAAAACGAATGTCCCACATTTCATGGGTTTTCATTTAAGGTCTTCCTCTTGGTTCATCTTGCCTTTTGAAGGGCCTGTTCCGCAGCGATGGTGATGGGCTCCTTGCTGGGTTCCGATGCACAATCGGGATTTCCCGCGCACATGAGCATCACAAGATCGGCAATCTTTTTTTCACCCAGTATCAGAGCATTGATGGTGTCGATCTCCTTTACTGGCCCCTCACTGTCACTGATGATCTGCCCTCCCAGCAGTTTTTGGGACGCTTTGTCAAACACCAGCTTAAGGGTCCAGGGACGGACGCCGGGGATCATGCTGTGCTTGCTCACCGAATCCACAGTGGCGCACACCGGGGTGAATCCGTTCTGCCTTGCCTGCTCCTCGGTGAATCCCGTGGCGGAAATATGTTTCCCAAACAATTTCACGGCACTGTTGCCGAGAAGTCCCGGAAAGGGAAGATCATATCCTGCCAGACGCTTGGCAATGAGACGTCCCTGGACCACCGCAGGCCCGCGCAGCTGAATGGGGGTGGACGTTTTGGTGATGAAATGAAAGTTGTCAATGCAGTCCCCGCCGGCAAATATGTCGGGGTCCGAGGTTTCCATGAATTCATTGGCCTTTATGCCAAAGGTTCCCATCTCAAGCCCGGCGTTAGTGGCCAGTTCCACATTGGGCCTGGAACCGACGTTCATGAACACCATGTCGACGTCCACTGTTTCGCCGGATTCAAACTTGACACCGCTGACCTCTCCATCCTTTCCAAGGATTTCAATGACCTTTTCTCCCATGCGCATGGTCAGACCTTTTTTTTCAAGATATTTCTGAACAGTGCCTGCCATTTCGGGATCCAGCATCAGCCCCAGGGGATGGTTCAGCACTTCCACCACTGTCATTTCATAAAATTCAGGATCGGATTCTTTTAAAAGGGTGGCCACTTCCAGATTTAAAAAACCGGCCCCGATAAAGAGTGCTTTTTTCGGAGCTTTTTTTTCGATATATTCCCGGACGTTCTCTGCATCGACAAGCGCTCTCAGGGTAAACACTCCCTTCAGATCATTCCCCGGAATGGGCAGAACAAATGGGGATGACCCCGTGGAAAGAATGAGTTTGTCATAGGCAATCTGCCTTCCGTCACTCAAAGAGACGGTTTTCTCCGACCGGTTGATTTTTTCAACACGGTCAATGATGACGGAGATATTATTGTTGGTAAACATGGTGTCCGGATTAACGATGGAACTCCCTGTGACCAGACCGGCCACAACATGGGGCAGCGCTCAACGGACAATGAAACGGTCTTCCGCCCGGATAAGGGTAATGTTCACTTCGGGCATCAATTTTCTGGAAAGCATGGCTGCAGGTGCGCCAACTCCGCCACATCCGACAATGACAAGATTCTGATTCTTTTTCATACAATGTCTCCTTTGTTTTTTTACTTGATGGTTACATTTTTCTATATCTGTTTTGCAAGGGGGAACTAACCTTCAATATACATGATTTGGTGTTTGTGGGACAGGTTTTTGCCGCTTTGAATTATTAATAATAGCAAAGGGCATGCCAGTAAATTTTGGGGCACGGTTTTAACCATGCCCCATTTTTATCTTGATTTTTTTGAAATTTCAGTATCTATGTGATCCACAAAATCGCTGTGGGCGGCTGACGGCGGCATATTGCGGTGATTGTTTTTTGGGCACATGGTGGAGGGGTTCTGGCGAAAATCAGTCCAATAATCTGCTCATCACGTTTGTGGTAACGTTGCTATTGCGTTATGGTAACGTTATGGTAACGATTGAAGCGGGCATCCCCATTGATGTTCGGTTTGCTGCTTAAAGCCAAATCGGATCTGATTTTCATTGTATTTAAAAAAACAAGATGCAGGAACGTTCTTTGCTATTTAACAAAAACAGGTTCAAAAACAGGTCCAAAAACAGGCCCATAAACACATAGCAGGTTTAACCAAAACAGGTTTATCATCATATATTTGGGGCTTACCCTTCATAATCCACTTCAAGGTGGCCGGAGTTATGCTTAAGCTTAGATACCCGCAAACATAAGGCGTTTGAAATCAACCATGAGAGATTACATCAGAAAATGGATGAAGGTTCATCCCGAAGAGATGGGACTGTTTTTCGGATCAATGACGTTGATTTTTCTGATCCGCTGTGCCGGCTTGATTTTTAATAATTTTGCGGAAACCGCTTTTTTAAAGCGATTCGGTGTCTCCTGGCTTCCGGTGCTCTATATTGTCAACCCCATGATCACGCTGTTTCTGTTGGAAAAGCTCTCCAGCGTGAAACCCCATATTTCAGCCTATCGTCGTCTCTATTTTTTACTGATGACCTGTGGGATCATCGCTTTTTTTCTGTGGGCACTGCTGTTTCTGGAAGGGTGGTTTCTCTATCCCCTCCTGTTTGTGATGAAAGTGCAGTTTGAGACCTTGCTCAGTGTTTTTTTCTGGAATCTGGGCAATGAATTGTTCAATTTTCATCAATCCAAGCGATTGTTTCCCTTGATTACCATCGGCGGGGTTCTGGGGGATATGGGAGGCAATCTTTTAACCATTGCTTTTTCCAAGGTCATTGCCATCAATCATCTGGTGTTGATGTATGGGGCCGTATTAGGAGCCGCCGCCATCATGACCCGCTATCTGGGGGGGCGGTTTCCCCTGCAGGTGGTGCAGGGGATGCCAAAATCCGTCAACAGAGAAAAAAATACCCTTTTAAAGCGCATCGCCGGCATGGGACCTTTGATGAAAAAGTCCACCCTTGTGGCGGTGATGGTGGGACTCACCTTTTTTGCCAATGTGGTGCTGCCCATCATGAACTATCAGTTCAATGTGGCGGTGGACCACCGTTTTGGCGGCGAAAATGCCATGATTGTTTTTTTCGGGACATTCAGAGGGGCCATGAACGGGGTCTCCATGCTGCTGCTCTTTTTTTCCGGCAGATTTTATGGCAGATGGGGGATTCCTGTGGCACTGCTGTTTCATCCTGTGAATTATCTTTTGGTGTTCATTGGCTTTTTGTTTCGGTTTGACCTGATCTCTGCCATGTATGCACGATTTTCCACCAATGTGGTTCGCACCACCTTTAATCAACCGGTGAATAACATGCTCATCGGTATTTTCCCCGATGCATACCGGTCCAAGATACGTCCCTTTTTGCGGGGTGTTGTGGCAAGGGCCGGATTGATCACCGGCTCCTGTCTCATACTGTTGACCTCCACTGTGCTGTCCCCCCATCTTCTTTCCATTGTGGCCCTTCCCTTTGTCCTGGGCTGGATTGCCACGGTGATCTTCTTGAAGTGGCACTATGCCGCCTTGATTGTCCGGCTGCTGGCCTCGGATTCTCTTGATTTGAGATCCACCGAGGCTCATGTGGTAAGGAAGCTGTTCCGGGAGAAGCGCATACAGAATAAACTGCTGGAAAATTTTCAATCCGCCAGGGGAAGCGATGCGTTTTTTCATGCCCGGATGCTGCACTATTTAGGGATGGAGAATCTGGATGACCATATCTTAAACAGTTTGAAATATCAGGATAGCCGCACCGTTATTCAGCTGTTGCAGCTGATCTCACACAACCCGGGTGACCGCATTTTCAGGGTGTTGAAGCCCCTCATCAATGTGGCGGATTACCCCTTAACCCTTGCCATGATCCATGCGGTTAAAACTCGCAACACAGCGGCATGTCGGTCGTTTTATCGGGTTTTGGAGCAGGAGTGCCGTCGTCATGGGGTATCAACCTGTGTTTTTCCTGAAATCAAGGCCCATCTGGCTGCCTGCCTGTTGATGGAAATGTCTGAACACCGTCCGGAGTTGGTGGGACAGTGGATGCGTGCTTCCAACCCGGATCATGTCCATGCCGGCATCATTGCCGTGACAGAATCCGGGGAATCCGCTTATGTCCCCCTGTTGAATCGGCTATTGACCCAGGCAGATCATGAGCAACTACTGCCCGCCCTGATTCGTGCCCTTCACAAGCTGGACCCCATTGATGTGACAGACCGGGTGGCCCCGTTTTTGACCCATTCCCAGGTGGAGGTACGCAGAGCGGCCCTGGAGGCGGTGCAGCTGGGAGATGATGATGCGCTGCGTCGCCGGGTGCTGTCACTTGTGGGGGATCACACCGATGATGTCAGACGGCTTGCCATTGAGAAAATCAAGGTATGTCCCTATTGTAATGGAAAATTGCTGTTTGAATTTCTCCACCCCTCCTCCAGGAGAATGCGGGAGGGGATTTTTGAAATTCTCAAGGCACTTGACATCAAAGATCCGGATATGTTTGCCTTTTTTGAAGGAGAGATCCGCCAGGCCGGTATTTGCCTGGCCATTTCCGAAACCCTGAAGACCTTACCCAAAAGTCTCTCCTGTGACCTGCTGTTGCGCCATCTTGCCGAGATCAGAATCACCCATATCCAGACCGGGCTTCGGGTGGCCTCCATCAATGACGATTCCGGTCAGGTGCGGCTTATTTTAAGAAGCCTTTTTTCCCAGGATCATCGCAGGCGTGCCAATGCCCTGGAGGTGATGGAAAACACCATGCATCCTCGCCTGGCCAGCCGTCTTATTCCGTTTCTGGATGGTACCCCGCAGGAGGAAGTACTGAAAAATTATCATAAAAAATTGGGAGTGCCGGCGTTTATGTTCAATGCTGAAAAGGCCCTTGATTTTTTGCTGCACAGCAGCAACTGGTTGACGGTGCGCCTGACACGGGGAATATTACAGACTTTGTCACAGATAAGAGATAGGGGAAAAGAGAAAAATGACCTGGATGATCAATTATTTCAAGGGAGTGCCGGTGACCACATCCCGGAGCACACCACGACATCGGAGGCAGCCATGGACCCAACCTTGAATTTTCAGGAAAAAATCGTTTATATCCAGAAGGTGGATATTTTTAAAAATCTCTCCATCAATGAACTGGCTGCCATCAGTGATATCGCCCAGGAGGTGACCTTTGCCCCCGGAGACATTGTGTTTCATGAAAAGAGTTTCGCAGACACCATGTACATCTGCGTGAAAGGTGAGCTGGCAGCCTCCAGAAACAATGTGGATGTGGGGCAGTTCAAGGCCGGTGACAGCTTTGGCATGAGCGCCTTTCTGGTGGACAGTAAACGCCTTCTCACCTGCCGTGCTGCCACTTCCGTGCGTCTGCTGGAAATCCATAAACAGGAATTTGAGGAGATGCTCATGGAGTATCCCCAGATCTCCTTTCAGATCGCCAAGATTCATGCCCGCATGATCCAGCGGCTGCTGGAACAGTTAAAGGAGGGGGAGACCCATGAGCACCTGATGAAGAATTTTTTCAATAAGGATGATCTGATGAAATAGTAGGACGTATCAGTATTTTTTTCATCGCATCAAAGCGGATGACAGAACCCATTGCATAATCAACGTTAAAACTTAGGGTCTTGTATACCATAGAGTGCTGTCTCACGGCATTGCTCAGAATCAGCTACCCTAAAATTAAGGCATAACAAAGCACTATGCCGATGCCGGCATATCATAAGGTTGGCTTAAGTGAGGCCATATCATCAGATATTCTCCTTGCGCAATCAAGGACTGAGGTTCCATATTTATGGGTATCCTCAAGATCGAAACTGAATATGGTCGCCGAAAGTCCTATACACCCGATATGATTGCCCTCTGTGCCAAAAATCGGCGCAGCCACTCTCCTTACACCTTCCCTCAACTCCTGGTCTTCAAAACCGTATCCCAGTTCTTTGGTTTTAAGGAGATCCTGTTCCAGCTTTTCCATATCAGTGATGGTATATTTTGTTACCGCTGGCAACCCGATCTTGGCAAGAACCGCCTGCCTCTTGTTTTTATGCATCAGGGAGAGGTACACTTTTCCAACACTGACCGCGTGCAAAAAGGGAAAAATGCTGCCGACACGGGAGTAAAGCGAAAGGCTTTCGCTACCGCGAATCTGTTCAAGCAGGATGAGCTGATCTCGATCCAGAGTTGACAACTCTATGGTTTTTCGCGTTTCCTTAGCCAATTCTTTCATATATTTCCAGGCAACCTGCCTAAGACCGAATTTATCGTTTAGCCGATGACCTGCATAGAGGAGTTTTAATCCGACCCGATAGAGTCCTCTTTGGCCGGATTTATTGAGATAATCCCTTTTGCAGAGTGTGTTGAGGATTCGAATGAGGGATTGACGGGGAATGTCCAGGTTGTCCAAAATCTCAGCTAAAGAAACCTCCCTGTCACTGGAGGCAATAAATTCTATTACGTCAATAGCGCGGTCCACCGCCGGTACTCTTGTTGAGTTTTTTTTAATTGCATTCATAGCATCAGGTTCATAGCATAAAACCTGTTAAAGTCAAATCAGAATTCATACAGGTTTCAGGCAACCATTCACTCCCCCCCTCTCTTCAATTTCTCTGGATCAATAAAATCAAATACTTATCAATAAAGAGTGATACTTACAAAAAAAGGGGGGGATGTGAATACCTACGGTCTCAAGTCTATGCTATCCCCAAAAGATGCCATCTTTATTGTATCTCATCTGCCATGCATCTCTTATTCAACAATTTTTCCACTCAGGACGACGCTTTTCTTCAAAGCTTTTGATACCTTCAAGGGTATCCTGGGTTTTCATCATGGTTTTTAAAAAATAGTTGCTGACCAGGTCCACCCCCTGGCTTAACCCTATACCAAGGTGGCGTTTGACAGCACGTTTATTCAACCGGATGATCAGGGGGCTGGCCATGCAGATCTCTTTGACGATTTTGCTAACCTCCTCCTCAAGTGCCTCCTGGGGTGCGGTCCTTGAAACAAATCCCAGAGCCTGGGCCTGAGATGCTGAATAACTTTGACCCGTGGTGCAAATTTCTATGGCTTTGGCAGGTCCTACCAGTTCAGGCAGCCGCAAAGCTGCGTATGGGGGAAAGAATCCCAGCTTGATCTCGGGCTGCCCTAAAAAGGCGGTTTCAGAGGCAATGACCATGTCGCAGGCAATGGCCAGTTCCATGCCTCCACCAAGACACGCCCCCTGGACAGCGGCAATGATCGGAATATCAATGGTATTGATCAGTTCAAAAATTCGGTTGAATACCGCCACCATCTCATCCACCATCTCAGGCTTGTGATCCCCTACTTCAACCCCGGCGCAAAAACTTTTCCCCTTACCTGAGATCACCAGGCACTTGGGGCTGTCATCTGCGGCCACGGCGGCAAGTTCATTGTTGAGCTCCTTCATCATGGGGATGTTGAGCACGTTGTGTTTGGGGCGGTCCAGCACGATGCGGACCACCTGATCTGTCCGTTCAACATTGATATGGCTGTACTCACTCATGGCAAACTCCTTTATATTAGTACCTTCTTATTCTCAAATTGAGGACGCCTTCTCAAATAATCCTTCCGTAAATTCGTCTTGTGCGCGCTGTTTTGCCTTGTAGTGAATCTTTTTCCCTGTTGCCGTCATATCAAGGGAATCGACAAATTTATAATATCTCGGCCTTTTGTAATTTGCCAACATGGGATGCTCTTTGCAAAACGCATCCAATTCAGCCGCCGTAAGGGAAGGATCTTTTCTAATCACATACGATACGACCACTTCACCCCATTTTTCATCAGGCACGCTTGTGACGACATTATCTTCGACCTTAAGGTTTTCATTCAGGACCTCTTCAACCTGAGCCGGCTGAACATTCTCTCCTCCTGAGATGATCATGTCGTCTTTACGCCCTACAATGGTGACAAACTCCTGGTCGTTCCAGGTCGCCAAATCTCCAATATACAACCATCCTTTATAATACTTTGCTTCTGCCTCATCTTTTTTGTTGATATAAGTGTAGGAACATTTTCCAGGTGCACTGATAATGACTTCACCCACTTCCTGATTATCTCTTGCAACTATATCATCGGGTTCTGCCAGACGTCCCGGATAAATCCTGACCACCGCCATGTCGTCATCCGTACATGACCGGCCTGCGGTACCCGCCATTTCGGGCAGATCCTGCGGTCTGAGAAAAGTGTTCCAGAACGCTTCAGTGGATCCGTATCCATTGAAAATATTGGGGGTCAGAACCTTCTGGAAATCAATACATGCCTGCTTTTCAAGAGGAGACCCCATGGTGACGATGCCCTTTAATTTTCCAAGATCCCGGGGCTTGTCGATCTGTTCTTTATAAAGTGCCTTCAGCGTAACCGGTGCGCCGATGAGAAAGTTCAAACCGTAGGATTCCACGTGATCAAGCACGATTTTCGGGTCAAAGTCCCGCAATACAACCAGGGAACCGCCAGCATAAAATACAGGGTTGGGTCCGCCGGAGTAAAGCCCGCCCCTGTGGAACCAGGGGGTCATGTTCATGGTCTTATCAAACGGGCTCAACGGAAAATGCATGATCACATCGTGAGCACTCAGAATTTCGTTGATATTGTTCAATGGGACACCTTTGGGCATACCCGTGGTTCCGGATGTATAAAGCCTGGTAGATTCACTGTAAATATCCGATGGGCACTCAACATCAGGATCCTGTTCAGAATACCCTTTAACATACTCGTCGTAGGTGATTGAGCCTGCAAAGGGTTCTTCCTTTCCGGTGATGTCCACCATGACGACCTTTTCCGGCTTGTGTTTGGCAGCCTGAACTGCTTTTTCTGCGACATCTTTGAGCTGGCTGTCATAAAAATAAACTTTCGGTTTGGTGTCATCCAGCGCATAAGCGGTTTCGCCTGAAGAAAACCGAAAATTGACAGGGCAGTTGATTGCGCCCAATTTCCTGGGTCCCAGATAAAGAAAAGCAAATTCAGCGCAGTTAAAAAGCTGATACATAACGATATCCTGATTTCCCACACCGTCAGCCATCAGTGCATGGGCAAGCCGGTTACATTCACTGTTAAGCTCAAAATATGACCATGATTTGTTACGATGGGGACAAGTCAGTGCTATCCGCTCTTTAAATCGATGAACATTTCGAAGAAATCCGTTGAGGTATGTGAACTTGCTTTGAAATGTTTCTTTGAACATCTTTGCATCATAAGTGAGCCGTTGTTCAAGCATTTGAGACCTCCTTTGATTGATATTGGTTTTATTATCAAATTGCCTTTCCATGATTATGGTCAGCGACTAACCGGCTGGACGTGTTGAAAGCCGGGGGCATCCGGACTTCTTCATCCGTTTTTCATTTCATTCTGGAGTGTAAATCGTAAATACCGTCTAAAATTCCCTGCCATCGTTATGGCGCAACTATGTCAGGGGAGTGCCCAGTACTTCCTCAAACATGGCATCGTCCCACAGTCTGGAATCAGCAATGTTCTGGCGGAACTTAATGAAGTCAATGGTATCCCTGCCGGTAATCTTCTTGGTATTGAAGGCACCAAAGCCGAGAAATGCTTCACCGGACATGTTGGCTGCCAGCCAGTGACGGTTGGCGTTCTTGCTGATATCCCAGAAGTATTTCTTTTTCTGGCGGATACCGTCAATGGACTTGATCAGGCAGCCCGGGAACAGATTGGCGAACTGCCAGGTGATCGTATCCACCTCTTTATCCAGAAGTTCGAAATCCGCATTGACCTGGTTGGCTTTCAGGAATGCCTTTGCCTCTTTGAGTTCGTCTCCGATCCTGTATTCACCATAAACTATCTCACCATTGTCGATGTATTTATCTGTAACGATCATTGGGTTCCGGACCCACTCACCGTCCTTTTTTAGGACAGGAACGCATTTGGATATCAGATTTTTCTGTTTTGCCTTGTAGGCCGACCACATGTCACAGGAGACACAGTTCCACATGGCGTCTTCCATACCCAGATACCAGGGCAAAAAGTCCGTGGATCCTCCGTCAGGCGCGGATCCGTGCCTGGGGCCTGCCTGACCGAAAATGGCAAGGTCTGACGCAATGGTGATGTCGCAGGCCATACCGATCTCCTGGCCACCGGCAACCCGCATTCCGTTAACCCGGCAGACCACCGGTTTCTTGCAGGCAAGAATGGAATCAACCATACGATTGAACAGCTCCATGTACTGACCGTATTCATCGCACCGTTTGCTGTAAAACTCACTGTACTCCTTGGTGTTCCCCCCGGTACAGAAAGCATAAGGTCCTGTACCGGTGAACACAACGGCCACGACACTGCGGTCAAGGGATGCATTGTCAAATCCTGCGATGACCCCTTTGGCCATGTCCGTTGTGTAGGAGTTATACTGTTTCGGGTTGTTCAAGCGTATCCAGGCCACATACAGGCCTTCCACGACATTGCCCTTGGGGTCAACCAAAGGCTTCTTTTCAAACACTACAGACGGGGCCTGGTCACTCCAGTAAGGGTTCCGGTGAAGGATATGATCTTTTTTCTCATGTTCTCTGGGCATCCACTCAAGGGCCATGTTTACCTCCTTTTATTGTTAGGTGTTTTTTTTTATATATGAAAATGTCGACAGCAGGGCCCCCGGCGGCGGCATCATGCCATTTTCATGGAAACAATCGGCTGTCCTGTTACCCGATGTAGCCACCGTCTACGCCCAGAACCTGTCCGGTAATGTAACTTGCATCGTCAGAAGCAAGAAACACGAATGCCGGTGCAATCTCTTCGGGATCTGTGAACCGTCCCAACTGGATTCGGCTTTCATAAATCTTTCTGAGTTTCTCGTCCGTCTGAAGCTTATCGGTCATTTCGGTCCTGGTAATACCCGGGCAGATTACATTAACGTTGATGTTGTACCGTCCGAGTTCACGGGATGCTGACTTGGTAAAGCCTATGATCCCTGCTTTTGCCGAGGCATAATTAATTTGGCCGATGGTTCCGAAGATACCGGCGGTGGAGATAACATTGATGATCTTGCCGTATTTCTTTTCTTTCATATAAAGGCCGGCAGCCTGGGTAGTGTTAAAAGCGGCTTTCAGGTGAATATCAATGATGGCATCCCAGTCCTCCTCCTTCATTTTCAGGAGCAGGGACGGCTTGGAAACACCCGCATTATTAACCAGGATGTCAATTCCTCCAAGCTTTTCGACGCAGTGATCCACCATGGCTTTGGAGTCGGAATGACTGGCCACGTCAGCCTTGACAGCCACCCCTTTCCTTCCAAGGTTTTCTATCTCCCTGACAACCTCTTGAGCCGCAGTGTCATTAGAATGGTAGTTTACCAGTACATCTGCCCCTTCCCGTGCATAGGCGATGGCGATGGAACGGCCGATACCTCTGCTGCCGCCGGTAACAACGGCTTTTTTACCTTCAAGTTTCATAATAACCCCTGATCTCTTTATCGGTTAGAAGTCCGGGACCAGGACGATTCTGCGGTCCGGCGACTGGGAATGGGCTTCCTCGAACGCCTCATTGATAGTGCTCATGGGCCGAGTCTGGACAAAATCGGTAAAATTGATCTTACCCGAGGTAACCAGGCTCAGCACAGAGGGATAATATTCGGGCAGGCATCCCCAGGTCCCGATCAGTTCGGCATCAAATGCCATGAGCCGGCTGATGGAATATTCAACCTTCTGGGGTCCAAACCCGACCACCATGAGTTTCCCGGTAAAACTCAAAAGAGACAGGGCCAATTCCTGACCCGGCTTGGTGCCGCTCACCTCGAAAATCTTCCAGCCAAACGAATCAAGTCCGTTGGCTTTCCGGTACGCTTTGAGTTCCCCGGCCACTTCCTTTCCGGTTTTCCCCCTGGAATTTATGGCAAGGTCGGCCCCGTTTTTCAACATGGTGTCGAGTCGTTCCTGGCTGATATCAATGGCAACAACCGTGCCGGCACCCAGGGCCTTGAGTTCCTGAACCATATACTGCCCAACCCCTCCGACACCGATGACGATAGTATTGTCCCCCACCTGGATATCGGCCCGTTTGGTGGCCTGGAAGGGCGTTGTTGCCGCGTCGGCAACCACCGCCAGCGTTTCCAACGGGATGTTACCCCTGTTTTTGATTTCGCACAGGTCAATGGAGGGAACCGGGATATGACTGGAAAAACCGCCGTAAATTCCCATGCTGTTCCCCGGCATTTTTTGGGCAAGGCAGCGATTTCCCCTTCCTGTTTTGCACAGAAGGCATTGCCGGCAGGGCATGACTGCCGGAATCAGCACTTCCTTGCCAAGCCAGCGCTCATCGCCGGCCACAACGGTCCCTGAAATTTCATGTCCCAGTGTCAGCGGCGGCTTGCACACTGTGGGGACGCCGTCATAGTAATAGCCGAGGTCCGTATGGCATACGCCGCATCCCGCCACCTGGACCAGAACGTTACCCGGTCCGATTTCAGGAACATCAATCTGATTTTTTTCAATTTTTCCCGGTGTCATTTCACCGGTTTCCCGGTTTCTGGTAAACGGCTGAACCATCTGCCATGTCTGAATTTTATCCGGGATGCCCATTACAACCTTCTCGCCTGATAATGTCATTGTCTCCTCCTTTTTTTTTGCATGAATCGGTATGGGTGTGTCATGCTCTGTCAAATACAAAATTGATCCGGTCGTCGTCCAACGCGTTGGGCCGGACTGTCAGCGACATTCCAATGCTTATGTCGTCATCACTGATATCGGTGCTGATCCTTCCGAACATCCTGAAAGATCCGAAATTCACGACAGCAATGGTATAGGGCAGATCTTTTTCAAATCCCACCGGCCCGTATTTCATTTTCGAGAATGTCAGCAGGGTCCCGCTTTTCTCCCCTGCGTTAAACCAGGAAAGATCATTTCCAAGGCACTTGCTGCAGTCTGCCCTGGGAGGAAAAAAATCCAGCCCGCATTTATCGCAGCGGGTGCCCATGACTTTGCCGGCATCAAGGTATCCCATGAAATCATTCACCCGGCTGGTGGCTGTGAAACCCACGGTACCGAAACGTTTGAAACGGTCGTCTATCTTTTTTTTCGTCATTATTTATCTCCCTAAAATCGTCACGTTGCCGTAGAGCCCCACGCCGCCGATGTTATGAACCAGACCGATTGCGGCATCTTTGACCTGAATGTCCCCGGCCTCTCCCCTGAGTTGCTGAACAATGGTTCGGATCTGGGATCCCCCTGTGGCCCCGATGGGATGTCCTTTGGAAAGAAGTCCGCCATCCACATTAACGGGAATCGAACCCTCCAGGTATGTCTCTTTTCCCTGGATCAACTCTTTACCGCCGCCCGGCTCGGCAAATCCCAGGTTCTCGTAAGCCATCATTTCAGCGATGGTAAAGCAATCGTGAACTTCGGCCACATCAATGTGCTTCGGCGTGACACCGGCCATCTCATATGCCTGTCGGGCCGCCTCTTTTGCAGCGGGAAGCCCGGTGAAGAGTTTACGACCGGTCAGGTTGACGCTGTTGCTGGCAGCACCGATCCCCATGATCCAGACCGGCTTCTTTGACAGGGATTTTGTCATCTCTTCGTTTGCGACGATAACGCATGAGCTTCCGTCTGCATTGGCGCAGCAGTCCCCCATTCTCAAGGGGCTTGCAATGGGAGCGCTCATCTTGGATTCCGGGCTGTTCAGGCTTTCGAGATCCAGGGATTTTCGGAACACGGCTTTCTCGTTGAGAGGGCCGTAGGTGGAGGATTTCAGCCGGATCAGGGAAAGGTCTTTGGGCGTTGTACCGTATTTATCCATGTGGGCCTGGGCAAACAGTGCGTAATAAGCCGGCATCATGGTACCAAAAGGGCTCTCCCACTGGATATCGGTTCCCCGGCCCATGCGCTCCTGGGATTCGGCGGAGGTAATTTCACTCATCTTCTGAACCCCGACAACGGCCACACAGTGATGAAGCCCTGATTTAACCATGGAGTATGCAAGCCTTATCCCCATGCTTGATGATGAGCAGAGGGACTCAACGTAAAATGTTGGCTGGGGATTCAGTCCCAGGTATTCGGCGACAACACCGGCAGGCGATCGCTGCTTGTCGTATTCAGGGGCGGAGCAGATAACCGAAGCGTCGATCTGATCTGCCGTGATCCCGGCATCCAGAACCGCCTCCCTGTACCCTTCAAAGGCTAATTCTTTCAATGAACCGGGATACATCCGGACAAAGTTAGATTGTCCTATCCCGATGATTCCGACTTTACCCATGGTTACCTCCCCTGAAAATAACGTTATTAGTTGTCATTTTACCTCCTTAATCAAATGCGGCGCAGGGCTCGACTTCTTCGGCAAGATTGGATGAGAGACTCAGCGAAAACTCAGACAAAAAATATGAAAGGTCAGAGTAGACAGCAGATTTCTTATCTCGAACCGAAAAATGGACGACTTCATTCATCAGAATTGAACCGATATAGTGGAAACAGACAAGCCTGGCTATAATCTGAGATTTGTGTTTGGCTGCTATTTCCGGTAAGCGCAGTTCCACATACTTCCTGATTGAATTCATCAACCCGGGGATAGGGCCTTTGTCGATCCCCATCTCTGCATCTCCATTTGAGATGCCGTAGCGTATCAACTCAGGTGCCTGTTCATAAAAATCTGCAAGAGACTGACACAATACATGCAATCGTTTATCCATTGAACCAGGCTCCGGGTTTTCAATTTCGTCGTTAATCAAACGTTGGTGGAAGTCATCAAGTATTTGGCTGAAAACCGTGGAGAACAGGGCTTTTTTTCCTGGGAAATAGAGGTAGACAGTCGCAGGGCTCAACTCAGCAAATTCAGCAATTTCTACTATCCCAGAATCTTCATAGCCATAGCTGTGAAATACCGTTTTGGCCGCTTTTAGAATCTGTCTGCGCCTTTCTTCTCTCTCCCGTTGTCTTCTATGCTTTATTCCCATAGGGCTTCCTCCGATTTATTTCAGATACGATTTCACATGCGATACCGAACCTGGGAAACAATAATAAACACAATGGCTTCGTCGAGCGGTAGGGTTTAGCCTATTCCCGGAAAAAGCGACGTCCCGATAATGTTTTTCTGGATTTCTGCTGTACCTTCATAAATGGAAAGGATACGCGCATCTCTGTAGTACCGTTCTACCTTATATTCCTGGAAATAACCGTATCCACCAAATACCTGCATGGCGTCATAAGCGACTTCATTGGCAATATTTGCCGCATAATATTTTGCCATGGCCACAAGTCTATGATCCCTTTTCCCCTGGTCAAAAAAGAAGGCAGCCTTATGTACCAGATGACGGGCATTTTGTATCTTAAGATACATATCCACAAATTTATGTTGGATCGCCTGGAAACTTGCAATGGGTTTGTTAAACTGTTTTCTATCTTTGGCATATTGGTAGGCAAGGTCAAAGGTCCCCTGGGCTACGCCAACAGCCTGGGCCCCTATTTCGATTTTGCTTTCTTCAAAAAATCCCATGGCCTGGTAAAAGCCTTTCCCTGCTTCTCCCAGGACATTTTCCTCCGGCACTTCCAGTTCGTCGAAAACCAGTTCCGCAGAACTGGTCAGGCGAATCCCCATTTTCTCCCCCAATTCATTGACCAGGAAATTTTTCCCTATCATGTCCCGATCCACGATTAAAATACTCATCCCCTTGTATTTTGGGGATGCGTCCGGATCGGTCTGGCAGAGAACAGTATAAAAATCAGCAATGGTACCGTTGGTGATGAATGTTTTGGTTCCGGAAAGAAGGAAACCGCCGTCTGTCTTTGTGGCGACAGTGTCCATATGGGTAATATCACTTCCATGATCCGGCTCGGTCAAGGCAATGGCAGCCCCGAATTCACCGGAAGTTATTTTTGTAAGATACCGTAACTTCTGGTCATGACTGCCATACCTGTACAGGAATTTGCATGGCAGAGCGGCCAGGTCCAGCGCCAGCCCGATGCTGGAATCCGCACGGCAGAACTCTTCGACGATCAGTGCATTTTCCAGAATGCTCAGATTGTCCCCCCCATATTCTTCATCAACGTAAGGAGCTACGAATCCAAGCTCCGCTGCCTTCTTGTAAAGGTTTGTGGGGAATTCATGCTTTTTTTCCAGTTCCAGCGCGTAGTCGGAATCAAATTCTTTAGTTGCGAATTCACGGGCGGCGGATTTTACAGCTTTTTGCGATTGCGTCAGTTCGAAATTCATTGGTTCCTCCAAATTTAATGATTGTGGTTATGGCGGTGATTTATTTTATACTGCCTAAATATCATGTGTGGTATTTCTGAATCCCATATTTGGTATTTAAAGCAAGGGTTCTCGGATGTCAATAGAAAAAAAGAAAAATGATGAGAATTATTTTCAAGAATATCGCAGAAAGGAATTACGGTAGGGGGAAGAACCTTCTGGAAAGCAGCTTTTCTGACAGTTGCCGGCCGTTCATTCCGGGCATGACCACATCAGTGATGAACAGATCAATAATCTCTTCAGGATGATTCATGGCATATTCCCACCCGTCAAGGGGATGTGGGGCAGTTCAAGGCGGGTGACAGCTTTGGCATGAGTGCCTTTCTGGTGGACAGTAAATGCCTTTACAAAGTTCACCCGGGCCAAGACTCAATAAGACTTTGATTGGTTGGATCAATGGGGTCTACCGGGAAAATGACGACTTTTTTATCCCTTGCTTCAGGAAGCAGTTTCAAGGTGAGCATGTTCTCTGATTCCCGTTTTTGTTCCAGGATTTTTCCGCCGGCAGCGTGCCAGCACAAATCAGGTCGTCCCTCTATTTTTATAAAAAAAACACCACAGGCTGATGAAAGGTCCGGCAGACCGTCCAGATCAATGATAATACGCTTGTTTTCGTTTTTAATTTCAGCCAGATAATAGACCGCCGCCTGCCGCCAACAGGCCGCTACATCTTCAACCAAAATAAGATCCGGGCCGGATGTATTCAAAAGCAGCATATCTGCCCACAGATCAACGATTTCTAAATTTTGTTCCGGTTGAGGATGCAAAAGGTTCCCCCAATGAAGCGGCAGGATTGGCTGGGGACCATTCCAGGTAGGAGGGCTTGCCACCTTGCTCCATTTCACTGGAGCAGACCCCCGCTCCAGAAGTATCACACCGGATTCCCAGGTCATTTTCGGGTGTTTGGGCGCTTTAAATTGACGGGCTCTGGAAAATTTTGTTGTTACATAGTCGATACCAAATCTCTTGAGTAAGGCCTGAATCGAGCCGTCACCAAAGCTGTGATTCAAAGCGGGGGGAATGAACAATCGAGGGGAAGTCAGGATATGATTCTGATTAAGCAGTCTTTCAAAGGCTTCAAGATGACGGATAATAATATTTTCCGGTCTCATATTACCATTATGGTCATGGAACTCCGATCGTTCCATCTGTCCCTCATGCCAGAATTCATGCCCGACACCATGTAAGACGATCTCAAGCCGGTGGCTGCAATCATTTAAATAATGGGAGGCGAGATCGAGGTGTGGCCCTCTGTTTTTTTGATTGTTCCATGCCTTTCCCATCCAGGTGGCACCCGGGATATTTCTTAAAAAGTCTGTCCGGTCCCATTCACACATCACCATACCCAGGGCAATTCGTATGGAAAGTCTTTCTGCCAGATGGGTGAGTGCCCGATAATCCTCAAGGCAGTGGGGCCTTTGCAGATTGTTACGGTACGGCTCCTGGTAAGATGAGCCGTCAACTCCCTGCCACCACCCAACATCCTCAATGACCAGAAAAATCGGCATTGGCACAGTGAGCTTAATATCGGTCAATTGAATTTTATTCATTATCTGACTCAAAGGCTGATCCACCGCCGTATGGATGGGCCGAGTTTTTGCGATGCTTCAATGGTGATGCTTTTCCATTGGTCGTCAACAAGGGTCTCACATTCGGGCGCCCACCGGTGAAAAGCCTGTGAAAAAACATGCCATGTCAATGGCTGTTGTTTCGCCCCCCATTGGCATTTAAAACGACAGGTGGAAGCATGGGGGGAGGAACGGCCAAAATCAAACCGCTGGCATTTTTTTTCAATTCCATAGGATAGCATCTGCCAGTAGAGCAGCATATTGGGGCACTGAGGCCTGTAGCGCCTTAATGATGAAGCCCAAGGGTTGAACAGGGTTTTGTTATGGTAGAAAACCATTGCCGCTGCAACAGGGGTATTCCCTATCATTACAGCCAGAATTTGAAATTGCTCCGGAAGGTGATGCGCCATTTGCTCAAAAAGCAGCCTGTCATGGACCGGTGATCCAAGATCCCGCATATTTTCTGAAAAAACACCATAAAATTTAGACAGAAGCTCTGTTCCGCCAATAAGAACCCTGCACCCGCTTTTTTTTGCCTTGCGCACCTGATTTCTCACCTTTGCCCCGATCTTTTGCCAGAGTATTTCCTCAGACGCAGGCAAATTGCGGTTCAGTCCGACTTTAAATCTATTCGGGGTATGTGTCACAGGAACGTGTGTTTCCGGGATGGCCAGCTCCCCTGACTGGCGAAGTTCCAGGTGAGCCGCGCCAAGATCTTCAGCCAGTTTCAACGCCGCCAAAAGCAATTTCTCTTGAATACCGGTATTATCTGCAATAATGCCTGCTGCATCACTATAGGGAAGAGAGATGAGCCGAGTATCAAACCCGGGTGCGGGGAAAAAAATCAGTGGCAAAAGACCCACAATTTCGTCATGTTTTTTCCGATCCCTGGCAACCAAACGAAAAATCTGCAAATCATAGACTGCCGCCAGGGCATCCCCCCAACCATAACGGTGGGAAAATATACTCTGATCATTTTGGGATACGTAAGCATCCCATTCCATTTTTTCAGAAGAAAGTTCAATGTCAATCATTAAATTTTGCCATGATGCATGTGCCGTCAAAAAAGCCTTATACCATCCAAATAATTTGAAAATTTAAGCCCAATTAATTTGCAATTCAGCATCCGGAAAAAAGGTATCCATGAGCTTTGCGTGTACAGAGAACCCGAATGGGGGAGTAGGGCTCGGGCGCTTTCTGTTAGAAAAGATCATAATATGTATCTTTACCTAAATGATGTAAGTGGGTTTCTAAAAGGTTCACCAATGAATCCGGTTTGCCAATAATAATCCAGTCATCAATGGAACCTCTAAAACAAAATCGCTCGGCAGTAAAAATCCGTTTCTGTTTATCTGTTAATATAAAACGCATGATTGGTGTGTATTGTGTTTCTTCATCAAGCATTTTATTAATACGGGATTCCATTCGATATTTACCAAATGGCATTCTTATAACATACATGGCAGAAAAACCTGCCACAACGAAAAACGAAAGTCCTTTAATTCCAGCATATTGATGAGACTTTCATATAAACGGGCATGTCCTGCCGGACACAACAAATATAGAAAATGGTATTATACCGCCGCCCCCCCGACGGGCAATGGGCCCGGACCGGAACTGTAGACAGCTCAATTGTCCGGTTCCTATTGCCCATCGGGGGGGCGGCTCTGCTGAGGTTGCCTTGGAGGCTGCCTTTTCATATAAAAGAATTCCTTTAAGCTATCAATATTTCGAGAAGATTGAAATATAGTTATAATCTTTCCTTTGATATCGGAAATATAGCGATGGGGTCTCTTTAATTTCTTAAGATGTTTATTGATTAGATGTTGTTCAATATCGGTCATCATTTGAATTTGCTTTTTTCTTAGAAAAACCTGAGCGTTTGCTGGATGCTCATAAATTTCATAACCATCAGGTATTTTTTCCACCAATAAATCATTTTTCTGTGTCATGGAAAAATAATATCTTGGCTTTCCCGTCTTGGTCGTCCCTTGATGTAGATAATAAGTTTTTCCCCCTTTATTCGTATGAGTCACTGGCATATTAATTCCTATCTTCGCAATTATTTTTAGTTGATACAAAAAGTAGTGCTTTGTCATCGCTTAATTTTAGAGTAGCTGATTCTGAGCAATCAGTAGTTATTCACCGCCAAAGACTTGCCGCACGCTCTTGGCCAGTTCCTGTCTGGAGAAGGGCTTGTTGATAAAATTCACTCCTTTTTCAAGCACCCCGTGGTGGGCAATGACGTTGGCGGTATACCCGGACATGAATAGACATTTCATATTGGGATAAATCCGGAGCAGTTTTTCAGACAGCTGTCGACCGTTCATTCCGGGCATGATCACATCGGTGATGAGCAGATCAACTGTGATCCCGTCCGGTGCTTTTGTCATTTGGATGGCATTCTCGGGATTATTGCAGGTGAATACGGTGTAACCCAGCCGTTCCAGTATCATTTGCGTGATTTTCAGTATGGCGGTGTCATCCTCCACCACCAGAACGGTGCCATGGCCCGTTGGGAGAGGGGGGGCAGTGGGCTCTTTGGGTTCAGGCATTGATGCCTGTTCCGGTGCAGGCAGGTACAATTTGAAGGTAGAGCCCCTGTTCGGCTCGCTGTAAACATTTATAAAACCGTTGTTTTGTTTCACAATGCCGTAAACCGTTGCCAGTCCAAGGCCACTTCCCCGGCCGTCGCTCTTTGTGGTAAAGAACGGTTCAAAAAGATTCTCACGGGTTTCCCTGTCCATGCCGGAGCCGTTGTCACTGACCACCACCATGACAAATTTTCCGGGATGAAAACCGGGATGGTCCCGGCAGTAATCGGTATTTAAAACGATATTGGCCGTTTCTATGGTGACCCTGCCGGTGTCTTTGATGGCGTCCCTTGCATTGAGGCAGAGGTTGGCCAGCAGTTGATCCACCTGGGAGGGATCCATTCGTACCGGCCATATCTCTTTTCCGGGCAGCCATATAAGTTCAATGTCTTCACCAATCAGCCGCTGCAGCATTTTTAGCATGTCACCCACTACCTGATTGATGTTTAAAACCCGGGGGGCAATGGTCTGCCTGCGAGCAAAGGCCAGCAACTGGCGGGTGAGGCCGGCGGAGCGTTCTGTGGCCTTGTGGATCTCCTGCACGTTTTCCGTCAGTGGGTCGTTCTTGTCCATATCTTCCAGCAGCATCTCCGTATTACCAAGGATGACGCTGAGCATATTGTTGAAATCATGGGCCACCCCGCCGGCAAGCCGGCCCACGGCTTCCATCTTCTGGGCCTGGTGCAGCTGGGTCTCCATCTTTTTTTGGTCGGTGATATCCTGAAATGTTCCTTTCATTTTGATGCATTTGCCGTTGAAAAACTCGGGCAGTCCCACCACATGCCCCCATATCAGTTGGCCTTTGGAGGTGCGGCATTGCAATTTAAGGCTGAATTTTTCACCGCTCCTCATGGAGAGCTTATAGGCGCGCTTAAGCGCTTCTCTGTCCTGCGGGGGATAATAATCCAGATGCTCATCTGCATTGGGAATATGTCCGGACTCGTCAAATCCCATGATTTTGTATGTTTCATCCGTCCACACGGCACGGCCCGTTACCAGATCGTGTTCCCAGCCGCCGATCCTGGCAAGATTCCCCATTTCGTTTAATAAATGTTCTTTGTCCCGGAGGGTATGTTCGGCCTGTTTGCGTTTCTCCACCTCTTTTTTCAATTTTCTGTTGAAAAAAGACAAAATCAGAATGGCCATGATGAACAGTGCACAGACACCCACGGCAATGGCGGCAATACGTTTCAGCCAGGTGAAGTCTTCCCTGCTGGGATTGGGGTTGTACAGAAACCCTTCAAGGGAAAAATCAGTGGGGATCAATTCCAGTTTCTGGTAGGTTCTTGCAATATGGCGCCATCTTCCCGGGTTCATATGCCCGATCTGAATCAAATCAGGGAGCATGATTTTACGGATGGCTTCGGCTTCATACCGGAGGTGGTTACGGGTCTTTTTTACCCCGTAGTCCCTGATGAGCAGGTCAATGATCTCTTCAGGATGATCCATGGCATATTCCCAGCCATTGAGGGATGCGTCCAGAAACGCCTTGACCCGTTCGGGATGTTTTTTGATTTCATTTTGAGTGGTGAAGAGACAGTCACTGTAAAAATCAACACCATAGGCCCGGGGGGAGATGATGACCGGTTCTATTTTGTTCTGCAGCAGCTGCCAGGGTTCATTGGTAAGGTAGGCACTCATCGCGTCGGTGCGGCCCTCCATAAGGTCTTCCAGACGATAGGTCTGATCCACCCATTGAATCTTATTCGGCGATATGCCCTCATTTAAAAGGGCTGCCAGAATTTCGGCATCTTTCCTGTCCGGCAGCAGCATGACACGCCTGCCGATGAGATCCTGGATGGTGAATATGCCGGAATCCCGTCGGGCCAGAATAATGGATGGTGAGTGCTGAAAGATCGGGGCCAGCACCACAAAGGGGTCACCATCGGCGCGATGAAGGATCAGCTCCGTACCGGCCACACCATATTGGGCCTGGTTGCGGCGCACCGCTTCTCTGGCAAATGTACCATTTCCCCCTTCAATGATGGTGACATCAAAACCTTCCTGGTGGTAATACCCCTTGTCCAGGGCCGCATAGTAACCGCCAAACTGAAACTGGTGGCACCATGCCAGTTGTATTGATATCTTTTCCGATGCGTTGGCCGCATCCATGACAAAAAAGCATGATAAAAAGAGGAGCATGCAGAGGGGATGCCGTATGAATGGTGATTTTTTGAATGGCTGAATTTTTTCCAAAAGCATACTCCTGTCAGGGGAGAAATGTGAAGGTGATCATTTGGTCGGCACCTTCTCGATGGTATCCACTGGAGATGCAGGGTGCCATGATCAACGTACCAAGCTCTTGAAAACAAATAATTTTAACTGGTTATGAGCTATCCAATCTCTTTTCTGCCTCAAATCAAATGGTTGTCATGTCATGGGTCGTTTTGATGCCTTTGAAGGCCTGGCGTGAAGTCTTCTACGTCCCATTTGTTGAGTTTTTTTTTATATGAAAGTCTCACCAATATTCTGGAATTAAAGGACTTTCGTTTTTCGTTGTGGCAGGTTTTTCTGCCATGTATGTTATATGAAAAGGCAGCCTCCAAGGCAACCTCAGCAGAGCCGCCCCCCCGATGGGCAATAGGAACCGGACAATTGAGCTGTCTACAGTTCCGGTCCGGGCCCATTGCCCGTCGGGGGGGCGGCGGTATAATACCATTTTCTATATTTGTTGTGTTCGGCAGGACATGCCCGTTATATACAAAAAACCTGATGTTCTGATTAAAACATTTTTTTATCCTCCCTGCAACTCGAAGATAAAATTTTTTATCTCTTTCGCTGCCTGACCCCGGTGATACACGGTCAGTTTGAAACAGGTTCCACTTCCGGGGGATGCACGATATCCGCGGCACCCCTCCGGTGGGTCAACCGGGACAGATCATCCAGCACAATGTAGAGGGCCGGCACCATCACAAGGGTGATCAAGGTGGCAAACAAAACGCCGAATCCCAGCGAAATCGCCATGGGGATCATCATTCGGGCCTGGAATGATTTTTCCAGAATCATGGGCATCAACCCCCCGAAAGTGGTCACGGTGGTGAGAAGGATGGGTCTGAACCGCTGGATACCCGAGGCATGAATCGCCTCCAGGGGTGTCATACCGGCTTTTACACCCCGGTTGGCCAGATCGATGAGCACCAGTGAATCGTTGACCACCACCCCGGAAAGGGCCACCACCCCAAAGATACTGTTGACGGACAATGAATACCCCATTATCAGATGTCCCAGAATAGCGCCAATAAAGCCAAAGGGAATACTGAACATGATGATCAACGGCTGGACATAACTCTTGAAAGGAACGGCCAGCAGGGCATAGATGCCAAATAGTGCCAGGAGAGATCCGGTGACAAGGGCGCCAAGGCTTTCACGCATGTCTGCCTGGTGGCCCTCAAAACTGTAGGACAGGCCCGGATACTCCTTGATCAGATTGGGTAGAATGGTGGATTTAAGTTCTCGAAGGATGTTTTCTGCCTGGGCCGGCGGGGTAACATTGGCGGTCACTTCGATATCCCGGCGGCCATTGGTGCGCTCAATGGAGGTGTAAGCCCGGCCGGCGGTCATCTTGACGGCATCCCTCAGAAAGACTTCACCTTCGGATGTCCGGAGAATCAGATCCTCCAGGGTGGACTCAGTGATCCGTTCACTTTCGGGCAGACTCACGCGCACGGTGACTTCATTGCGGCCCCGCTGCTGCTGGAGGGCTTTTGCCCCTTGAAAGGAGTAACGCACCTGCTGTGCAACGGATTGTGAGGTCAGGCCCATACGTTCTCCCAGGGGTTCCAGCTGGATATCGAACTGGCGCTTGCCCCGGGCCGACCCGTCATCAATGTCCTTTACGATGGGGAACTTGGCCAGCTCATCTGCCAGTTCTGCTCCGGCTGTTTCCAGGGTATCCTTGTCAGTGTGACTGAGCATGACCGTGAGATTCTTACCGGACCCGGGTCCCCCCATGTTGGATTCAAACCGGATGGTTTCCAGACCGGGGATGGTGCCGGCGGCGTTGCGCCACAGTTTCACCACCTGGGAGGTGGGCAGGGGGCGCTTGTCCGCAGCGGTGAGGTAAATGCGCACCGCAACGGAATTGTTGCTGACATTGCTGAGCACTCCTTTTCCCAGCGCTTCCCCGCCGTTTTCCCTGATCACGGCCTGGGCCGTCTCCACCAGATGGTTTTCAACATTTTTCAGGCGGGTTTCCGCACTTCCGTAGGGCAGGGTGGCTGAACAATATGCATAGTCCGACTCTGTTCTGGGAAACATCTCCATGCCCATGCGTCCCGATGACACATAGCCGCCGATCCCCATCATCAGGGCAATGCCCAGGGCCAGGACGGTGTAGCGATGGTCGATCATCCGTTGGAGAAACGCACCGTAGCGGTTGCGCACGAACATTTCAAAGCCTTTGCTGAATTTTCCCTGCCACTTTTCAAGGTAATTCAGGGGCCACATGGCCTCCCTGGGGCCGCGGTGGCCCAGGTGGGCCGGAAGGATGAAAAGGCTTTCGATCAAGGAGACGCCGAACACTGCGATGACCACCAACGGGATCACCTTGAAGATTTTACCCATGAATCCGGGAATGAACATCAGCGGCAGGAAAGAGACCAGGTTGGTCAAGACACTGAAGATCACGGGCATGGCCACTTCCCTGACGCCTGCCACGGCAGCATGGAGGGTGGAGAGACCTTTGCTGCGCCAGTGATAGATATTTTCCCCCACCACCACTGCATCATCCACCACAATACCAAGGGTTACAATAAAGGCAAACATGCTGATCATGTTGATGGAGAAATCCGTGGCCGATAAAAAAAGAAAGGAGCCCAGAAAGGAGATGGGAATGCCCAGGCTCACCCAGAATGCCAGCCGGGTTTCCAGAAACAGGGCCAGAAAGATAAAGACCAGTGCCAGCCCCTGGAGCGCATTTCGGATCAGGAGTTGGGCACGTTGGGCAAAAATTTCGGAATTATCCCTCAATACGGTGAGTTTCAATCCTTGGGGCAGGGTCTGGTTCTGCTGTTCCAGAATTGCGATACCGGCCCGGGCCACCTCGGTGGGGGTCTGATCCCCCACCCGGTAGATCTCGATCATGACGGCAGGCTCCCCATCAAATTGAGCCCAGGTATTGGTGTCCTCAAATCCCTCTTTTACCGTGGCCACGTCTCCCAGCAGGATTTGGGACCCATCTTCCTGGGTCAGGAGGGGCAGTCGGGCGTACTGGACCGCATAGTCCCTTCGGTCCTTGACCCGTACCAGAATATCTCCGCCCGTGGTTTTGAGGCTGCCGCCCCCCAGCTCCACCGAGGCACCGGCAATGGCATCGGCGGCATCTCCCAGGGTCATGCCGTAACTGCGAAGGGTGGCCTGGGGGATTTCCACCTGGATTTCATAGTCCTTGACCCCGGTGAGTTCCACCTGGGTGATATGGGAATCAAGCAGCAGGGTATCCCGCACCGTATCTGCTGCCGACCGAAGGGTCTGCTCATTGACGTTGCCGTGCAGGGCCAGGGTCAGCACCCCCCGTTTATGATCTGCAATGGAGATCTGGGGGTCCTCTGCCTCGTCGGGAAAGGTGTCGATGCGGTCCACCTCGCTCTTAATTTCCTGCCACAGCCGGGTGACATCCGCCCCTTCAAGTAACTCCACGGAGATGCTGGCAGCGCCTTCGGTGGCCGTGGAGTTGATTTCGTCCACCCCCTCAAGGTCCTGGATAGCCTCCTCAATGGCCAGGATGATGCCGTTTTCCACCTCTTCCGGGCTGGCCCCGGGATAGGCGACACGGATCTCCACTCTATCTATGGTAAAATCAGGAAAGACTTCCTGCTTGAGGTGCCATGCCATGATCAGTCCGCCCACCAGAAATACAAACATCAACAGGTTGGCAATCACTGAGTTTCCTGCCATCCAGGCCAGCGGACCGCGGTCCAGTGCATTGGTATTTTCAATTTTCATGGGTTTTATCACCTTTGAGCCGTGGTATCTGCGAGGCTGACGGCTGTTGATGTTGCCGCCCTCAGGGGCATGCCCTGAACAGGCGTTGAAAGCTCGGACATCACCACCTGCTCACCGGGTGAAACACCGGTTTGCAGATATATTTTGTCAGGGCTTTTCCAGGCCAGCGTCACTTTACGGATATCCAGAGCGTTATTGTGGTTGATCCATACGGTATTGTCGTCTTTCAGGGCCGCTCGCGGCAGTTCAATGACATTGGCAAGCTCCCGGCCGGTGATTTCCGCAAATACATAATCATCAATCATCAAGCGCGGCCCGGCGCCTGTTTCCGTTTTACCCAGGGGATCCGTGACCGCCACGATAACCGTGGCCATGCGGCTGGTATCATTGAGCTTTCCCGAGACGTGAATCACCCGGCCTTCCCAGTGTCCTTTGCCGGCCTGGGAACGGATGGAGACCGGACATCCTCCGGGATAATCCAGATCAATAAAGGCCAGCCGGTCCAGAGAGACCATGGCTTTGATCCAGAATTCGTCCGTTCCCACAAGGGTGACCAGGCTCTCCTGGGAACCCACATAGGCGCCCACATTGACATTCCGCTCAATGATCATGGCATTGAATGGTGCCTGTATCTCTGTTCGGCTTAGATTCAGCATGGCCTGGCGCAGATCTGCCTCGGCACTGGTGACGTCCGCCTGGGCCTGCAGCAACTGGGGTTTTCTTAACGCCAGATCCGTATGGGTCACGGTTTCCGAAGAGATTTCGGACAAAAGGCGCAGTTCTTCCCGGGCGATATTCTGGCTGCCCTGCTCAATGACCTGGGCGGCCCGGGCATTGGCAAGCGCACTTTGGGCCTTTTTTACCTCAACTTCGTAATCGGAGGGATCCAGGGCGAGCAATACCGTTCCTTTGGCCATCAGCCCGCCGGGAACAAATTGATCATTCACCGACAGAACGACACCGGAGACCTGTGCTTTGAGCGTCACTTCACGGGAGGCGGCCACGGTGCCCATGGCGGATATAACGCTTCGTGCATTACGCTGGCCGGCCGTTTGAACTTCCACCACGGAAACGTGACGTTGGGGTGCGGATCGCTTCATCACCGGCGCCGTGGTCTTAAAGTACGACCAGGCGGCCCCACCGGCCACTATGGCCACCAGGGGAATTATTATTTTGAAGACTTTGGTCCAAAAGGACAAACCCACCTTGTTTTCAGACATTTCAATACACTCCATGGTGTTGTGACTTGATGATCGGTTTTTTGGGGGGGAGCGAATCCCATCTCCATAAGCTCCCGGAATTCAACATGAGCCCAAAAAAATTGATCATCAAGGATTAATTGATAATTGCATCGGTTTTCAGCAGATCGGTCACAGGCTTCATTTCATGGGAGAGCCTGCCCGAAATGCCGCTGTCAGCCCATTGCCGGGTCCAGTCGCCGCCAAGGGCACGGTACAGGGTCACCCGGTTTTTGATCAGGGTGGCCTGTTCGTCCACCAGCTGTCTTTCCAGTTTCTGGACGCCGGTCCAGGCGGTCAGGTAATCAAGATAGTTGTCCTGCCCGTTCATGTATTGAATATTCGCGTCCTTAAGGGTCAACCGGGTGGCTTTGAGCTGGTCTTCCAATAGTGCAATATACTCTTTTTGACGTTTTTCGGTGATAAGGCTGTCCTCCACCTCCTGAATCGCCTCTGCCACGGTCTGGGCGTAGGCCGTCAAATATTCATCGGCCTTGGCCCGGGTGCGGTCCACTTCGGCTGAACGATATCCACCGTCGAACAGGGGGCCGGTGATGCTGGCAGCCAGTGTGGAGACCCAGTTGCTGAGCAAAAGATCAAGGGTGCCGCTGGAAAATGCCGCCTCGGCCGAAAGCGTGACGGCCGGCAGTCGGTCGGCCCGGGCCGCACTGACCTGCCAGTCAGCCTCCTTCAGGCGCAGGCCGGCGGCCCGGACATCGGGACGGCTGGCCAGAAGGTCGGCCGGAAGACCCGTGGACGGCAGGGGAAGCAGTTCCGGCAATTGAGCCTGGGAGATGGAGAGGGTGTCGGCACCGGCTTTCCCCAAAAGAACGGCCAGGGCATTGAGTTGTTTTTGTTCATCCAACTGCAAGGTGGGTAAAATCGCTTTGGCCTGGGCCAGCGCTTCCCGCTGCTGGGAAATATCAAGGGCGTCTGACTGACCATTGATGAAGCGAAGTTTCTGCAACTCCAGCATCCGCCGGTTGACATCTATCTGGTCCTTGAGGATTAAAATCTGTTGACGCACGGACAGGATATCGATCCAGGCGGTCACCACCTCGGCCGATACGGTAACGGCAGCGGCCTCCAGGTCCTCCCGGGTGGCTTTGAGTTCCATGACTTCGGATTGACGCAGGGCATCCAGTCTTCCCCACAGATCCAGTTCATAGTCGGCTGCCAGTCCGGCACTCAAGGTGCTGGTGTCCTCGTGGGATGTGCCGGTGCTCTCTTTTTTCGTCTGCTGCCAGCTTTTTTTGGCACCACTGTTGTAGGAAACGGCCGGTTTGAGATCGGCTCCGGCCTGACGGGCTACGGCATGGGCCTGTTTCAGCCGGGCCCAGGCCGTTAATACGTCAAAATTTTCAGCCTGGGCCTGGGTTACCAGTTTGTTAAGTTCGGTACTGCCCAGGGATTCCCACCAGCGGCTGGGCCCGGGGTCATCCGTGGTGTAAAGCGAGTAACTGTCCGGGAGCGCAATGGGTACCCGGGGCCGGATCTGCGGTTGAAACCCGGTGCAGCCGGCAAGGCTCAGTACGGCTATGGCAACATATATCATTTTGATCATGGTTCACTCCATTCATTATTTTCCCGTGGTTTCATGGATCTACTAACTTAGAAACGGAGGGGGTCCCGGAAACCTGCGCAAAAAAATCCCTGAATCTTAAAATTCCGGACCCATGGCGAGTTTCAGGGGTGAAGGGGCGTAAATGGCCGGAGAACCCAGCCCCCATATTTTATTGGTTTTCTTTTAAAACTTGGCGTAGTTTCCGGCGGGCACGCACCAGCAGTGACTCCACAGCACCCATGGACAGATCCATGACCTGGGTAATCTGTTGATAGGATAACTGTTCTGTATGACGCAGCAAAAGGGCGGTGCGCTGATTTACGGGCAGGGTCTTGATGGCCTTTTCCAGACTCTCATTGGCAATGGCGCTTTCAAGCATGTCAAGGGGGGTATCATTGTCGGCAATTTCAGGAACTGAATCCACCAGTTCGGGACGTTTTTTACGATAGTGGTCAATGCAGATGTTTTTTATAATCTTTAACAGGTAGGTCCGCAGGGAGGCCTTCGGGCGATAGCGATCCGATGCCCGATAAAGCCGTAAAAAGGTCTCCTGAGCTGCATCCTCCGCCTCCTGGGGATCTTTGAGCAGCCTCCGGGCAAACCCGTAAACAGCGTCCTGATGGCGTTTCAATACCTCTCCAAAGGCCTTTTCATCGCCTTGGGAAACCAGGACGACCAGTTCGGCATCGCTGAGCTGGGAGATCCCTGAACGGAAAATCATCAATGCCGGTCTTTACCCTCTGATTTTATATGTTGCCCAAGGAGAGAAAAAAACTGTGCTCCTTTTTCATCACCCAGCAGCTGCCTGAGCGCTATTACGTGGGCCTCAAAGGTTTTACCTTTAAGTTTCCCAAGGCGCTCTGTGGCTTCAATGAGAAGATGTAATTGCGCCGGCTCCACCGGACCTTTTTGGCTAAGCAGGCGTAAAATATCGCTCCGGGCATGTTTAAGATCCGTGTTGACATGGCCCACGGTGGATTCGAATTGTCCAATGCAGTCCAATACGGTTTGGGATTGGGATTCCGGCAACTTCAGGTGTTTGACAATACTGGTGAATTTGCGCATGGAACGTTCTTTTGCAGGTATTGAATTCTGGTGGATCATGACCAGGGCCACAATGATAAATCCAAGATTCAGGGCAACGGAGAAGAGCGTCAACAGGCGTTTATAGGTCAGTTTCATGGAAATATTCCCGTGCCGGCATAGAGGGCATGGTAGGAGGTTATCGGGCTGTCGGTGTCCGGGGCGGCCAGACTGGTCCCCATCACAGCACCGAAGAGCAGGCCGGCCAGGGCTGCACCGCAAACGGCACCGCGCATGATAAAATTCAGATGCTGCCACCATTGGATCAGGTTCTGTGGCTCAAGGCCCATCCGGAAGGCCCGCAGGGTTCTGCGTGAAAATCCGGCAGGCGCTGCCATGGCAGGCAATGCATTCAGAACCTGCACCATTTGCCTCTGCCCTTGGGCTGATAGTCGGCATTTTGGGCATCGGTCCAGATGTCTCTCAATCTCATGGGCTTGCCGGGCCGGTAACTCACCATCCACCCATGCCGTCAACCGTTTCCTGATGTCATCACACTCCATGGTTTCCTCTCGTTAGATCAATGTTGTGAACCGGCCACTCACATAATAGCGGGTGACGCAGCCATTCTCTCTATCTATTACATGAAACGGAGCAGATGCCATTCTCCTGCGAAAATTTTTATCATTCCGGGGAAGTACATCGTCAGACCACCTTATTCGCCATGCACCTTCCCATTTTGTTTCATTACCTCTCTCACCTTGGTGGACAGCTCCCGCATTGAAAACGGCTTTTGGATGAAGTTGATCTTTTTGTCTATCACACCGTGGTAAGCAACTTAAGAATCTCGGCGTTATCTTCCACCACCAGGATGGTTTCGGAGCCACGTGCAATGGGGGTTTCCTCTGTCTTTTCCGGATAATCATCTGTTTCAGCCGTATGACGCGGCAGATAAACCTTAAGGACTGAGCCGTGTTCCGGTTCACTGTAGACATTGATAAAACCGTTGTTTTGCTTAACGATTCCATATACCGTGGCAAGACCCAGGCCGGTCCCTTTTCCCTCTTTTTTTGTGGTGAAAAAAGGTTCAAAGATGTTATCGACGGTCTCCCGCTCCATACCGCACCCACTATCGTTCACGGCCAGCATCACATACTCACCGGGTATGAACTCCGGATGTTTCCTGCAATAGACAGCGTCAAACGTTTTGTTTTCCGTTTCAATGATAATTTTCCCAATGCCCGCTATACTGTCCCGGGCATTGACGCACAGGTTGGCCAGAATTTGGTTGATCTGGCCGGAGTCCATCATGACCTGACCAATGTCTTTTCCCGGTGACCAGACAAGGTGAATATCCTCACCGATAATTCGTTGCAGCATATTGATGATGCTTTCCACGATATCGTTCAGGTTTAGTACCTTGGGAGAAATGGGCTGTTTGCGGGCAAAGGCCAGCAGTTGCCGGGTCAGGTCGGCGGAGTTTTCAGCGGCATTCCAGATTCTCTGCAAGGCGGCAAAAAGTGGCTGAGCCGGGTCCGTCTGATCCAGCAGTAACTCTGTCTGACCGATAATGACTCCCAGCATGTTGTTGAAATCATGGGCAACGCCGCCGGCCAGGCGGCCGATGCTCTCCATTTTCTGGGCCTGGGTCAATTGCGCCTGAAGTCTTTCCCGCTCTGCTTCCGCCTTCATCCGTTCGTTAATGTCAATTCGCAGCCCGGTCAGATGGACCGGTTTATTCTCTTTATCCCTTTCAAGCACATACCCCACGACGTGATGCCAACGATAGGAACCGTCGGCATGTTGCATGCGTGCTTCATAACGATATTCATTGGTTTTGAAATTGAGAACACTGTGAATTTTTTTTAAAACCGCCTCCCTCTCTTCCGGGTGAATTCTCTTGATCCACGTTTCCCTGTCCGAAGGGCCGGCAACCGGTTCATAGCCGAGCATGCTGTAATATATGGGAGACGCGTACCATTCATCTTTGGTGATGTTCCAATCCCAGATGCCGATATTGGCAACCTTCAGCGTCAATTGTAAGCGCTCCTCGCTGAACCGAAGCGCCTTTTCGATACGCTTGCGATCCGTTATATCCCGGGCAACCCCCACCACCCCAATAAGGTTTCCTTTGGGATCAAACATCGGTGTTTTAATGGTTTCGAGCAATTCCTTATGACCGTCACTGATGTAGGTCACCTCTTCTTCATTTGCCACGGGCTTTCCGCTTGCGATGGCGACCCGATCCCTTTTACGGAAAAATTTCGCCAGATCCCTGCTGACAAAATCATCATCCGTCTTTCCGATAATATCCTTTTCCTTTGCCCCATATAAGCGTTCAAATTTTCGATTACAGGCAAGGAAAACACCATTCGAGTCTTTCAGCCAGACAAGATCCGGTATCGTCTCAATTAAAGTGCGCAGGTGTGTTTCACGATCCTGCAATGCCTGAGCGACCTTTTTTTGTTCGGAGTTCTGTCGCTCTAATTCCTGAATTCTTCTCATCAACTCTTCGTAGGTTGGTTTTTTATCCATTGGTGATCCCAGGGGTTGACACCGGAGAGGTGTCCGTAATTTGTCGCTGCTTTCATGCAATGGCTGCCATGAGGCAGACCTGGTACTTCTTCTGCGCATGGCCGATGTTATGATCAAGCCAGGACTTATTTTGTTCGTTTTTTATTTTGTACTACATATGGGTATTAAGTTAAACTAATTTTTCAACCGATCCTGATAAGACAGCTCAGAAAGTTGACTCGCTGAGGATAGAAATTTTTATCTGTTGACTCATTTATGGATAAAATATAGAATTTATCGTCTTTATTATGTATCTTTCAATACTTGCCAGCCTCTCCAAGGATAGGTGTGAACATATGGTGGAATTAACGAAAAGACAAAAACAATTTGTTTTGGCTCTTACACATCTTGATGCAGGAAAGTGCAGGGAATTGCTTGAAAGCCTTTCATCCGGGGATGACGGTCCGCTTCATCCGGAGAAAGTGGTGGTTCCCGCACTGGAAGAGATTGGCCGGGCATGGGAAATAGGGCATATGTCACTTTCCCAGGTGTATATGGCCGGTCGAATTTGCGAACAGGTGATGGATGAGATCCTCCCGAAACGTTTTCCCTCACAGCAAAACGGGTTAAGGCTTGCCATCGGTGTGATTGAGGATTTCCATGCCCTGGGCAAACGAATGGTGACCTCATCTTTGAGGGCTGCAGGTTACAATCCAATAGACCTGGGCCATGGCCTTAATGCGGAACAAATGGTGACAATGGCCTTGGAAAATCAGGTCGATATCCTCCTTATCTCCTGCCTCATGCTTGCTTCGGCGGTTCATGTGAAAGATGTCGTAAGCGCCCTTGAAAAGGCGGACAGCCGGATCGCCGTGGTGGTGGGAGGGGCTCCTTTTCGTCTGGATCCATTGCTCTGGAGAGAAACCGGTGCTTGTGCCATGGGGCGTAATTCCGCTGATGCGGTAAAAATCGTACAGGAGTTGATAGGAGAATAGATATGGAAATGACATCTGCCCAGAGACTGCAGCAAACACTTTCCCATAAAGAAGCGGACAGGGTCCCCTATGTGCTGGCGGCAGCCATGCATCCGGCCCGGGATATGGGGTTGACGATAAAAGAATATTTTTCACGCCCGGAAAATATCGTGGAAGGTCAGATGCGGCTTCACCGGAAATTTGGAAACGACATGCTCTGCTGTTATCCTTTTGCCGCACTGGAGATGATTGCCTGGGGGGGAGAAGCGGTCTATTTTGACCAGGGCCCTCCCAACAGTGGAGCGCCTATCATAAAAAAGCCAGAGGATATTCTTTCCCTTGAACCGCCCAGGGTCCGTGGCAATTCAGCTCTGGAGGACATTCTCAGGGCCGTTTCCGACCTAAAGGCCGTTGTGGGGGAGGATATTCCCATTGCCGGGGTGGTGGTGTCTCCTTTTTCGCTTCCCATCATGCAGATGGGGTTTGAAGCGTACCTGGAGCTTATATATCATCGCCCTGACCTGTTGGGGCACCTGCTTCATATCAACAGTCGATATTGTGTTGACTGGGCCAATGCCCAGCTGAAGGCCGGTGCATCCGCCGTGATGTATTCCGATCCTGCATCTTCTCCGGGAATCATGTCCATGGATTTGATTTTAAGGTATGGTCTGCCGGCTGCAAAATATGTGATTTCAAAAATCAATGGGCCTGCAATGATTCATCTGGCATCGGGCAGGGGGCTTACACTGGTTGACGAAATCATCAGGGCAGGGTTTGTGGGAATGAGCGCCAGTGCAGAGGAGAACCTTGGCGAATTAAAGGGTGCCTGCTCAGGAAAGCTTGCCCTTGCCGGCAATCTAAACGCCCTTGAGATGAGACATTGGACTGAAAAGGATGCCGAGGCTGCGGTGAGGAAAGCCATTGCCCAAGCCGGTCCCGGAGGCGGGTTTGTATTGTCGGACAATCATGGGGAAATTCCGTTCCTGGTGGCGGAAAACGTTTTGATGGCCATTGCTGAAGCCGTACGCCGGTGGGGACGGTATCCTCTGGACTGGTTGGTAGATTATGAAGCATGATATTAAATTCAGGTGCTGCCCATATTTTCAACGCGAGGTGGAGAGGGTGATCGCTGATTCCGGAATGATGGCCGGGTTAAAGGTGGAGACCAGTCCCTTTTCCTGCATTCAGTACTTCCGGGAAAACAAAAAGGCATTGCCGGATACCTCATTACAGAAAAATGAAATACCGCAGGTCATCATCGGCGGTGGCTGTCTTCAGGGCAGGGAATTGAGCGCTGTGAAATTGTCGGGCCATGCTGTGCTGGCACCACGTCAGTGCTTTTACCTGGTGGCGCCGGCGGCCCTGGTGGATAGTCTCACCGGCGAGGGCGCTTACCTTATGACGCCGGGATGGCTGTCCCGGTGGGAAAACCATCTTTCCGAATGGGGCTTTAACCAGGAGATCGCCAGGCTGTTTTTCCGGGAATCCATATTAGCGCTTGTTCTGCTGGACACCGGTGTTGACAAGGAAAGTCATTTAAGATTATCAGCCATGGGGGAATATCTCGGGCTTCCTTTTCGGACGATTCCGGTGGGACTGGACATGCTTCGGTTGACCCTGGAAAATCTGTTTTTGGGGCTTATCCGGGAGAAAGGGGCTGCGACATCCCAGGATCGGTATTTTGCCGATCATTTCATGGTGATCGATCTGATGAATGGTCTTCTCTCTTCAAATAGCGAGGCACAGGCCCTGGACCGTGTGAAAGAGCTGTTCAAGCAGCTGTTTGCTCCGGGACGTCTGGTGTGGACCCCCCGGGAAAATTTACCGGAATTTCCCGTAACCGGGAAGAATTTTGCCTGGACGGAATCAGGCCGGGGGTTTGTCATTGGTTTCAGGCACCAAGAACAGGATTTAGGGACATTGGAATTGGATGACCTGGCATTTGTAAAATACAAGGAGCGTTACCTGGCCCTGGCCCTGCCTCTGTCAAAGGTCTGTTCCCTGGCGATCTTTAATGCCCGTGCCATGGAAAAGAGAAGGAACGCGCAAGAGGCTATGCGGAGTGCCGCCCGTATTGTATCGTCATCCGATGATGCCATCATCGGTAAAACCCTTGACGGTGTGATTGTCAGCTGGAATCAGGGGGCCAAAAAAATTTATGGCTATGAAAAGGATGATGTCATTGGCAAGTCGATTTTTTTTCTGATGCCCCCGAACCGGTATGATGAAATGCCGCGCATATTGGAAAAAATAAGGTCCGGCCAGCCGGCAGACAGTTTTGAAACCGTATGGAAAACCCGGGATGGGCGTTTGTTAAATGTCTCCCTTCAGGTTTCGCCGATTCTCAACGATGAAGGAGCGGTGGTCGGTGCTTCCAGTATTGCCAGGGATATCACACAGGAAAAAATAAAAATTGAGAAGGAACGTGCCTCTCTGAATGCCCAGCTGCAGCAGTCCCAGAAAATGGAATCCGTGGGACGTCTGGCCGGCGGTGTGGCCCATGATTTTAACAATATGCTGGCCATTATTATGGGGTTCTCAGATCTTATTCTCCAGGATGTTCCGCCCGGTGGTGAGATCCGGGAGAACCTTGAAGAGATTCAAAAAGCTGCCGAACGGGCCAAGGTGCTTACCCGGCAACTGCTTGCCTTTGCCCGAAAACAGGTGCTTGATATGAGCCATATCGGCCTTAACAGTGTTATCCGGAATTTCAAAAGGATGATTGACCGCCTCATTGGTGAGGACATAGAGGTTGCGCTTGTGCTGGCGGATAAAATGCCGTTGATCAAGGCGGATCCTGCAATGATGGAGCAAATTCTCATGAATCTTGCCGTCAATGCCAGGGATGCCATGCCCGACGGCGGAACCCTGACCTTTGAAACACGGCGCCTGACCCTTGATCACAATGATGCCTCAACCAAGCTGGAGGTGACACCGGGGGATTACGTGATGTTGGCGGTTACGGATACAGGCGTCGGGATGAATGAGGAGACACGGCAGATGATCTTTGAACCTTTTTTCACCACCAAGGAGATAAACCGGGGAACCGGTCTTGGTCTGTCCACGGTTTACGGCATTGTCAAGCAGCATGGGGGGAGCATATGGGTCTACAGCGAGCCCGGTCAGGGAACTGTTTTCAAAATTTATTTCCCTGTTTCAGATCAGGAAAAGGGGATGATAACGAAACCGGTTGAAGAAAAAATTTTTCCTGCCAATGGCGAAACCATTCTCGTGGTGGAGGATGAAAAAAATCTGCGTGAATTTATCCGCGCTGCTTTGGAACGGGTTGGCTACCATGTGCTGTGTGCCGGTCTGCCCACCCAGGCCCTTAACATTGCACAACATTATGAGGGTCCCATTCATTTGATGTTGACGGATGTTATTCTGCCGGAGATGAACGGCAAGCTCCTCTTTGAAACCCTGGCGCCCGACAGGCCCGGGTTAAAAGTGGTGTTCATGTCCGGCTATACGGAAAATATCATTGCCCGGAAGGGTGTTCTCAAAGAGGGCATCCATTTTATCCAGAAACCGTTTTCAACAAAGCAACTTACCGGTAAACTGGGGGCTGTCCTTTCCCAATCATGAATCCCGGGCCATATATTTATACTATCTAATGACATAGGGGAGTTCACAAGAACAAAAACTACCCACCTTCAAAGGTAAGTGCCTTTAATTACGGGTATATTCAATCAACCTCGGGTATCTTATTTGTTGTGAACTCCCTAAGGATTAGACCAGTTCCGTATCGGAAATTCCTGGTATCCGGATATCTGTTTTTTAAATTACATGTAAAATAATATTATTATTTTACATGCTTGTGAAACATTTTTGAAATTTTAAAAAGTATACTGAATGTTTTGCACATAAGTTAAGGCTGCTTCAGCGCCGTAATTTTTTTTTATATGAAAGTCTCACCAACATGCTGGAATTAAAGGGCTTTCTTTTTTCGTTGTGGCAGGTTTTTCTGCCATGTATGTTATATGAAAAGGCAGCCTCCAAGGCAACCTCAGCAGAGCCGCCCCCCCGATGGGCAATAGGAACCGGACAATTGAGCTGTCTACAGTTCCGGTCCGGGCCCATTGCCCGTCGGGGGGGCGGCGGTATAATACCATTTGGCTCCGCGTCTACGACCCTATATTTGTTGTGTCCGGCAGGACATGCCCGTTATAAGAAAGAATAGACGAGCCTAATATTCTTTCAAGCTTCGTTGTGGGCGAACCCGGGTCCCCAATCCCGGTCCGTGTGTGGCGGTTTATTGGGAAAAGCGAATGACCCTCTCCTTTGAATCAAGCAGAAGCTTAAAATTTAATGTTGACAGTTATAAAAATTGCATGATATCGGTGTGTAGTTTAAAAAATACATTGTAAGTTTATAAGATACTTTGCCGGGGTGTCCGCACTGGTTCCACCTTAATCCTACTCATTTCGGCAAAAAAAAGGAGAATTTTTTGTCTTTACGATTTGTTATTGTGGCCGGCCCGCCATCCTCCGGCAAAACATCCGTGATGATGCAGGTCATACGTCATCTGCAACAGGATGGTCTTCTGGTTTCGGCATGTAAGATTGATTGCCTTGAGACCATGGATGACGAGCGTTACCGCCGCCTGGGCATACCGGTTGCCGTTGGTTTGAGCGACTATATTTGTCCGGATCATTTTTACGTGGCCAATCTGGAAGAGGTGTGGACCTGGGCGGAGGATCAAAGAACGGACGTGTTGGTACTTGAGACGGCAGGCTTGTGCCATCGGTGTGCACCTGCGGTCCAGGGATGTTTGACCGTATGCGTGATTGATAATCTGGTGGGTCTTGATACGCCCCGAAAGATAGGCCCCATGCTGAGTACGGCGGATATCATCGTTATCACCAAGGGCGATGTTGTTTCCCAGGCGGAAAGGGAAGTCTTCCGCCACCAAGTGGAGAGTGTCAATGCCAAAGCCGGCATCATCCATATCAATGGCCTGAACGGCCAAGGTTCCCTGCGATTGAAAAGAGAAATTTTGAAAATGAGCCCTTTACAGGGCATCACCGGCAGAGAGTTGAGATATCCCATGCCGGCGGCCATCTGTTCCTATTGTGCCGGAGAGACCATTATCGGCAGCGCTTATCAGATGGGGAATGTCAAAAAAATCGATTTTGGTGAACATAAATGAAGTTAAAAAAAATAACCATTTTGGGGGGACTGGATAAGAGTGGGAACCCCGAGAACATTCAGCGCCTGGATATTAATACGGGAGAGGTGGTGGCTGTTGTCGGCCCCACCGGATCGGGCAAGACCCAGCTGATATCCGATGTTGAACAATATGCAGACGGGGAAACTCCCACTCAGCGTTCCATATTGATAAACGGTGTGTCGCCGGATACCGATGTCCCGGATAAGGCGTTGCGACATCTGATGGCAGAGGTATCACAGAAGATGAATTTTGTGATTGACTCCTCTGTGGAGGCGTTTTTATGCAAGCACGCCAGGGTTCGCGGTATTGAAAACATTGAAAGGAAGGTGGCCGATGTGCTTGAGCTGACCAACGAGTTGTCTGGTGAGCCGGTGTCCATGGCCGATAACCTGACCTTGTTAAGCGGAGGGCAGGCCCGGGCCCTTATGGTGGCGGATGTGGCCCTGATCAGCAATGCACCCGTGGTGCTTATAGATGAGATCGAAAATGCAGGTATCGACCGGCTGAAGGCACTGAAAATTCTGACGGGGCAGGGCAAGATCGTGCTGGTGGTCACCCACGATCTGACCCTGACGTTAATGGCTGAGCGCAGGATCGTCATGAAGAACGGTGGCATGTGCAAGCTTCACCGGTTAACCCAGGAAGAGATAAGGATTGCGGCGGAACTGGTCGCAATTGAAACGGATATTTCCCGCTTACGCAATTCGGTCAGAAGCGGTGATTCCATTGAAAAAACAGAGAACAATAAGGAGGAAAGAGTCCTATGGCAACAGTTTTGCTCCACTGCCCGCTTAATATCAGCCGATCGTTAGTTCAGATGATGGAAGAATTTTGCAGGGGATTGAAGGAAAAACATGGGGTTGAGGTGAAAATTGAAACCCAGCCCCACCGACCTTCGGAAAAAAGTCTGTTTGAGGCATATGTGGAAAGGGATGAGGTGCCGGATCTGACGGTGGGGCATGTGGATGATTTTGCCGATCTTCCCCCGGGCTTCCTGGCTGAGCATTTTAGGTCCCTTCCCGGTCGGTTTCCCATCAGAAAAGAACTCTCAGACATGGGATTTACAGATAACGACGGCTATTTTCATCCCTTTGTGGTGATTCCCTTTGCTATTTTTTACAACAAAAACCTCCTTGAAGAGGCGGATATTCCCCATGTGTGGCAGGATCTTCTGGATGCGCGGTGGCAGGGCAAAATTCTCATGCCGGATGAATTTCGCATTGTCTCCCTTGTCGTAAAAACCTTCATGAGAACGGATTGCCCGGAAAAATTTCATAATTTTAAAACAAACTTCATTCATCAGGGAAGCCCCATGGAGGTGATCACCGCTGTGGATGAAGGAGAATATCCCATCGGCATAACCAATATCGCCTTTGCACGCATTTCCAAACAGAAAAACACCCGCATTATATGGCCCGAAGATGGTCTTTTCTGTATGCCCCAGGTCATGGTGTGGAGTCGTAAAGCCACAGAACCGTTGTTTGAAATAGGTGATTTTCTCATGTCCCGCCAGGTTCAGACCTACCTTTCCCTTCAAAGCTTTGTGCCGGCGGCACCCAAGATTCCCATGCATGAGCTTGTAACGGACCATCATTGCAATTTGCGCTGGAAAGGATGGAACTCTTTTCTGGAGGCATTGAAGGGAAGGCGGCTCTGATGTGAACTCAGATCTAAGCTTTACCATGAAAATAGCGTTTGGTTTTTCATGGTTCGGGGTGGCCGGAATCCGGCCATGAACGTTTAGGTTCGTCATTCCTTTAGCACTTGTGGCGGTCTGCCAAATGGACGAAAAAAATAATTGAGTATCCTTCGGTATGAGAGGAAAAAGTTCATGATGTTAAAAGGCTATTCGCAGTTGTTACCCGTATACCCCCTGATCGCCCAGCAGGTCGTGGATGACTATGGAATTACAGAGGGCATATGTCTTGATATCGGTACCGGTCCCGGTTATGTGGGCATTGAGCTTGCCAAAATTACCGAGCTGGAAATGTATTTTGTGGACGACAAACAGGAGGCGCTGGTCAAAGCTGAACAGAACGTTTCCAAGGGTGGTCTGGACAATATTTTGCATTTTACAAAGGCCGATGTGTGCGATCTGCCGTTTGAAGACGCCTTTGCGGATCTCGTTGTCAGTCGCGGGTCACTGTGGTTCTGGAGCGATCAGGTGAAGGGGCTGCAGGAAATTCATCGGGTGTTAAAGGCGGGGGGAGTGGCATTTGCCGGAGGTGGTTTGGGACGGTATACGCCTCCCACCATGCGTAAGCGCCTGAAAGGAAGAGGGCGCAGGAAAATGAAAAAAGAGGGAAAGGGCAACTTCCTGAATGGGGACGGTCTCAAAGCGTTGCTGAACAGAACTGGACTGGACGGTTGCCGGACGATATCCGATGTGGCGGATGAAGAGGCAACCTGGATTGAGATGAGAAAATAAACGTTTTGAGAGGTATCAATGAAGAAGAAACTGGTTGTTATCTATGCGCTCCTTGCCCTGTTTTCACTGGGAAGCAGCGTGTTCGGCGCAACGCAGATGAACGGGGACGTTGTGGACACCGAAGAGGTGGTCGTGACGGCAACGATGACGGAGAAATTATTAAAGGAGGCGCCGGGTTCCATAGAGGTGATCACGGAACAGGAACTTTTTGAGATGAATGCGGACACCCTTGCCGAGGCCCTTGAAGAGGCAACAGGGCTCCTGATGACCACGGAGACCGGGCGTATGATGCGGCCGAGTATCCGTGGTACTGGGAACAAACATACCTTGGTGCTGATGGATGGACGGCGGATTACTTCCGGATTTAAGGATCTCCAGGGACTTGAGCAGATTCCCGTGGATATGATCAAGCGGATAGAGGTGGTTCGCGGCCCGGCGTCGGCGCTTTACGGCAGCGATGCCATCGGCGGGGTCGTCAACATCATCACAAAGAAATCCCCGAAAACCATGACCATGGGGGGAACCGTCAAGTACGGACAGAGCACCTATGGAGAGGGGGAAGAATCCATGGGCAGTGCATACGTGGGAAACGCCATGGGCCGCTTTGGCTTTCTGCTGGCCGGGGGGTATCGGGATAAGGACGGGTATGACAGAGATGGTGTTACCCCGGATGACGGAGATTCCATAGAGATGAAATCGGCTGGTGGCCGTTTTTCATATGAACTCAGCGATGGCCACGATCTTCTGGCAGGATTTGAGGCGGTTGACAGGAATTTCAACGGACTGAGAGATCTTCAGAACCTTGATCGGGAAAGGGATACAGACGACCGCCGGTTGAACTATTTTCTGGAATACGATGGGAAACTCACCCCTAAATCCTCCCTGATGCTGCTGGCAAACCGCTCCTGGCACGAGAATGAGGTTTCGGTTGATCCACCCACTGCTGAAATCGTCGACGCCATTGGAGATGAATCCAATGCAGAGCGGTCGCTGAACCAGCTGGAGGCTCGGTTGACCTCCCTGGCTTTTGAAAAACATTTGCTCACCCTGGGCACTGAATATGTTCAGGAACGCCGGGAGGATGATTCAGGTCTTGACGATGATGTGGAAACTTTCAGTGTTTATGCCCAGGATGAATACCGGATCTTTGAACCGCTCTATATGACGTTGAGCGTTCGCTATGACAATTACTCCGATTTCGGATCGGAATGGACCCCCAGGGTGTCCATGACCTACGCCATCCTGGATAATTTGAGGTTGAAAGGGGCTTGGGGAAAGGGGTTCCGGGCTCCGGGCTTTCTTGAGCTGTTCATCCCCACCTACATGAAGCAGGGAAAGCAAATCATCGAGCCCAATGACGATCTTGAGCCGGAGTCTTCGGAAAGCTATGAAATTGGTATCCAGGGTGAATACAATAATTTCCAGGCAGGGATAACATGGTTCAAAACCGATATCGAGGACCTGATCGAAGCGGTTTACTATGCATCAACCGGCTCCGGAAAAAGCAAAAAGGAGTATTACCAGTACCAGAATATTGCCGAAGCCACCATGCAGGGGGTTGAGCTTGAATGCAGCCTTAAACTGCCGGCAGGATTTACGTTGTCAGGCAACCTGGCCTACCTTGATACTGAAGACAAAACCACGGGAGAGGAATTGGAAGGACGTCCGGATTACAAGGGCACAGTAAAGCTTGCCTATCAGTGTCTGCCCCTGAGAATTCGCACGAATGTTCGTGTAACCCACGTTGGCGAACGCTACTATGCAAACGGAGATCAGGGCAGTATGACCCTGGTGGATACGTATTTGTCCAAGGATGTGACAGACAGGCTGCAGCTTTTCGTTGGCGTGGATAACCTCTTTAATACAGGAAAGGATAATTATGAGGAACCGGAGTTCTTTTATTGCGGAGCCAGATTCAGCTATTAAACGGTTCTGTGTTCAAGCCAGGAATCCGTCCGGGAAAACAGGGATGTTCCGACACCCTGCATGAAGCGGCATCTGAAGATACACGCTCGGGCAGGCACCATCATATCCATATAACCTACATGGCTGTAACCACCAGCCACAACGAATTTTGAAACTCTCATTATTCCAGGCTGTTGGAGGGAGTTTCTTATAAACCCACATGTCCTGGCGGACACAACGAAGATAGAAAATGGCATTATGCCGCCCCCCCCCCCGACGGGCAATGGGCCCGGCCCGGAACCGTAGACGGCTCAATTGGCCGGTTCCTATTGCCCGTCGGGGGAGGGGCTCTGCTGAGGTAGACTTGAAGGCTACCTTTTCATATAAAAAATTGAAGTATTGTTGCAAACAGACAGGTCAAGAACATACCACCTTATTTTAAAGTTCAGGAAACATGAAAATGAAAAAAAGAGGACAAAAGAGATATATCTGTATGGGAATTATCGCAGGGAGGTTAGTGACATCGCTCTTGATTTTGGGAAGTATTACAGCTGCAATGGCCGCAGAAACTGAAGCGGATGCAACAACGACGCAGAAACTGGAATCCATGACCGTTGTGGCCAAAACACTTCCCAAGAGAGCAGACCTAAAACCCGACAGCATCACCAATCTTTACCGTGTGGAGGCAAGCGGTCGGTTCGGTACGGAGGTGTTTACCCAGGAGGATATTCAGAATCTTCAGCCAAGTGATATGTACGATCTGCTTGACAAGGCCATCGGCATCAACGTCACCTATCAGGGGAGAAGAAGTCCGTTTCATATCTCCCAGCGCGGAGGAGGCAGTTATACATACATCATTGATGGTGCGGTTCTCCCTCCATCGGTGAACCGGATTTTATATAAATTCCCCATGGCAGCCATTGAAGAGATGCAGATCATCCGCGGTTCCACCTCCCTGACAGTGGGGCCTTCCATCTCCATCGGATCATCCAGTTCGGGATCGGGTCTTAACACGGGGTTTATCATTATCAGAACCCGGCAGCCTCAAAAGACAGAGGCGACACTCACCGCCTCCGTGGAAAAGGCCAAGGGCGGTCATCCGGCAGCCACCGACGTGAGTCTCTATGCCGGCACCCGCCTTGGGAATCCTTCCGGAACCAATGGGTATATCGGCGGGTTGCTTGCAAAAATGGATCGGTCCAGCAAAGACAGCTGGTTTGATGGCAGAGATTCGGAAAACGGAATGATCAGTGCCGGTTTCACTGCCGGCAAGTTTAACATGAACCTGATGGGATACAAGGATTCCGGACGTTTTGAGATGCAGCGGGGCATTGCCGAAGACGGTACGCTTTCCGATGTCAGGTGGTATTACGATCCCCTAAAAGCCAATGTGTTCTCAAGTGATATGGGTATGCAGTGGACCCCCGGTCAGACCACCTTGTTGAATCTGTTCAGGACCGAGTATGACCAATACGAGCACAACGAAAGTTTTGCATCCACCACGGCTTCAAGCCGGGAATATGAGGAAGATACAAAGGGAGTCGGCCTTCGCCACAATGCCCGTTTGGGCAACACCTTGATTCAACTGGGCGGCCAGATGTCCAACAGCACCGGCTTTGGTCCCAACTGCAGCAAGGGCTACAACAGGTATGACACCACGGTCACGGGATGGTCCGCCTCTCTGGAACAGAAGCTCTTTAACGGAAATCTCATCTTTGACGGCGGGTATCGTCAGGACACCAAGCACATCGATAATTCAAGTTCCGCCAAAAAAGTCAGTGCTGCCACTGATGAGGCCAACAACGATGTTGATATGGCCCCGGCAAAGATTTTTGCCCTGGGAGCCCACTGGCGGATCAGTGAGATATTTACCCTGGACGGACGTTACTATCATGGGGATCAGGGAACCTCCGGGGATTTTGACATGAGAATGGAAGACGATGCAACGCCCCATGCTGAAAGACAGGAACGGATGGAGATAACCTTTGCCGCGGATGTGACGTCCTTTTTCAACCCGGCACTCACCTGGTTCAACGTCGACATCAAGAACGCGAAATCAGCCACTTCAGACACCTATGAACTGGACAGCGGTACCTATTACTACTATTCCGAGTCAGATGAACTCCGGCGGGGGCTGGAGCTCCTGATCAAGGGCACCATACTGAGAAACACCACCTACAAGGCGAGCTGGACACGCATGTTAAAGAATGAGAGCACCAGCGACGGCGTCACCACCGATTCCAACGGTTTAAACAATCCTGAGAACCTCTACTCCCTGGTTCTCGGCCATCGGTGGGGTGCCTACAAAGCCAATTTTTCCATCAAAAGGGTCGATGAGTGGGTCAATACCAGAAGTGCCATGGGAACGGCTTCGTCCGGTGGTCTCGGAGGCTATACGCGGATGGACGCGAATATTCAGCGGAATTTTCAATTTAAGAACATTCGCATGACCCTCACCCTTTACGGCCGCAATCTGGGGGATGAGAATTACTCGACAAGGTATGTCACCGGTTTTTATCCGGACCGTGGGCGCACCATCGGAACCCAGGTCTCTTTTGCCTTTTAAAGGGAGATTGTTATGTCGATCTTGAAAATAGTCATAATCCCGGTGCTTTTCTTTGTACTGGCACTGCTGTCCATAAGAATCACACGTCAATATGATCGTGCCGTTATTTTTAGATTCGGTCGGCTGGCGGGCATAAAGGGCCCCGGGTTGTTTTTGATTCTTCCCTTTATCGATCAGATTGTCCGTGTGGATTTGAGAATCAGACAACTTGACGTACCCAGTCAGACCATCATCACCAGAGATAATATCAGTGTCGATGTGGATGCCATTATCTATTATCATGTGACAGATGCCATAAAGGCTGTGGTGGAGGTTGAGGACTACCAGGGGGCAACCGCGCTCATCGCCCAGACGATGCTTCGGGATGTCCTGGGCCAGAACGAGCTGGATACGATTCTTTCGGACAGGGATACACTGAACCGGAAGATCCAGACAGAACTCGAGCTTGTGACCACTCCCTGGGGCATCCAGGTGGATATCGTTACGATTCGGGACATTGCACTGCCTGAGAACATGCTCCGGGTCATTGCACGTCAGGCGGAGGCCGAGCGGGAGAGAAGGGCCCGGGTCATTCTGGCGGACGGCGAGTATCAGGCTTCGGAGCGCATGAACGATGCGGCCCGGCTCTATGAAAAGAACCCAACCGCCTTGAAGCTCCGCGAGTTTCAGAACCTTTCCGAGATTGCCAAGGAAAAAAACCTGATCATCGTAACCGACCGGATGGATAATCCCGGTACCATGGTGGGATGTGCCAAGGCCCTTGAGAGGTGACGGTATGAATAGAGGGGCAACGGCCATGCCGTCGTACAGAAATATAAAAAGAAGCAGAACCGGAAAGATGGGGCAAGTCCAGGCAGCGCATGCCCATGCCGTGTGGAAGAAAGTTTTTTTTCTGACGGGATTGACCGTGCTCCTTGTCTCTGCATCCGCTGTGATCGTCACCCTGGGCCAGGTTCCCATGTCAGTGCCGGATGTCTATCGCACCTTGGTGAACCGGTTGATTCCCGATCTTTTTTCCATCGATGAACTGATAGACCATGTGATATGGCATATCCGGTTTCCCCTCATTGCCGGGGCGCTCATTGCCGGTTCAGGGCTTGGCATCTGCGGATGTGTGATGCAGGCGGTTTTGAAAAACCCCATGGCCAGCCCCTTTACGCTGGGCATATCCTCCGGTGCCCATTTCGGGATTTCCATTGCAGCGGTGCTGGGTATCACCATATTGGACGGCCCTTACTTTCTTGTGGCCAATGCCTTTTTGTGCGCACTCCTCTGCTCGGGTTTCATCATTGCACTGTCCGCCCTGAAAGGGGCCACCTCAGAGACATTGATTCTTGCAGGCATTGCAGTGAATTACCTTTTCCAGGCGGCAAACCAGTTCTTGAGCTACATTGCCGACGATGAGCAGCGAACGGTGATGTCGTCCTGGGGAATGGGCTCCCTTGCGGATCTCAACTGGCACAGTATCTGGTTTCTGGGGGCCATTGCTTTGGTATGCATTCCGGTGCTGTGCAGCAAAACATGGGATCTCAACCTGATGACGGTGGGGGATGAGAGTGCAAAGAGCATGGGGGTGGATGCGAATTTCATCCGCATCCTGGTGATGGTGGTGTCAAGCCTTCTGGTGGCTGCCATCGTGGCATTCATCGGGGTCATCGGATTTGTGGGGCTTGTGGCGCCCCATATCGGACGAATGATTCTTGGCAACGATCACAGATACCTCATCCCTGCCAGCGGCGGCATCGGCGGGGCCCTGCTCTTGATCGCCAATGCCGTCTCGATGAATTTGCTGGGCTCTGTGGTGCTCCCCACCGGTATTGTCATGTCCATACTGGGTGTGCCCCTGTTTATGTATCTGATTCTCAAAGGTAAACGGCGGGAGTTCTGGTCATGATAAGCAAGCTTAGCGTCAAGAATCTCTGTTTCAGCTATAACGGCACCCGGATCCTCCAGGATTTTTTTATGGATATCGGTGATGGTCAGATTGTCAGCATTGTGGGCCCCAATGGCTCGGGTAAATCCACGCTGATCAAATGCATTGATCGGATACTGGTTCCGTCATCCGGTGATATTGCGGTGGATCGCCGTGATGTGCTGAAGATGGACCGGAAGGCACTGGCCCGGAGGATCGCCTATGTTCCCCAGAACTCGTTGAGGCTCTTTCCCAACACCGTCTTTGATGTGGTTCTGATGGGACGGCGGCCGTATCTTGCATGGAAAGGCGGGAAAGAGGATGAAGAGAGGGTCTGGGAGGTGCTTTATCTCCTTGGCATAGAAGCGTTGGCCCTTGTTCCGTTCCCCGAACTCTCCGGCGGACAGCAGCAAAAGGTATTGATTGCCCGTGCCCTGGCCCAGGAGACAGGACTCATTCTTCTGGACGAACCCACCAGTAATCTTGATATCTGGCATCAGATCGACGTGATGGAAATTTTGCGAATCCTGGTTCGGAAGCAACGACTTACCGCTATCATCGCCATACATGATCTCAACATGGCGGCAAGATATTCAGACAGGGTGATGATGATGAAGAAGGGTAAAATCATTGCCAAGGGAATCCCCCGTGATGTGATGACCGGGGAGAATCTTGAGGCGGTTTACGGAATCAGGGCCACCATAAAATTTTCTGAGGACATTCCCTTTGTCATTCCTTTGGCAAGGATTCCGGGTAACGGCCATGCCGGGAACCGACATAACAAAAAAATGGAGAGATAGTGTAATGGCAGCAAAAAAGAGAAAAATGCTGATGCTGGTGGTTGGTGTTGCGGTAATCGTCTGCATTGGTCTGGTTGGGCCTTTGAGAGGGATGGCGCAGGAGGAGGGGGCACCACGGCAGTTATATCGGACAATTACGGATATGGCCGGTCGAAGCGTCAGAATTCCCGTCAAGGTTTCAAAGGTGATGGGCACATCTCCGCCGCCCACAACCTTTGTATACATGCTTGCCCCTGATAAACTTGGCGGATGGATGGCCGCTCCGTCAAAGGATGCGACTAAATTTATCCCTGGTAAGTTTCGGGATATCCCGATTTTTCACTGGGGGCGGGGAAGCATAAATTATGAGGCGTATATTGCTGCACATCCTGATCTTGTCTTTGTGGGAGGCGAAACGGAACTGGATCTGTCAAGGATTGAGACGGTTCAGCAAAAAATGGGTGCAATTCCCGTGGTGTGTGTCGGAAAGACAAGGGATGCCATTGATTATGGAACAACCATAAAATTTATCGGTGATGTGCTTGCCTGTCCGGACAGGGCACAGGTGTTGATCACCTATTATCAGGATGTACTGGATGAGGTCCGGGCAAAGGTTAAGGCCATCCCTGAAGAAAAGCGGGTTCATGTCTATTATGCGGAGGGGAATAACGGTCTGTCAACGGATCCCAGTGGGTCTCCCCATTCACAGTTGATCGATGTGTGTGGTGGCATAAACGTTGCGGATTGCAGGGTTGCATCAGGCCCGGGCCGGACGGCGGTGACAATGGAATCGGTATTGATGTGGAAACCCGAGGTGATCATTACCACGAGCCGGGAATTTACCACCCATGCCCACGGGGATGCAAGCTGGAAAAAGATTCCCGCGGTTTTCAATCACAAGGTTTATCTTGCGCCCTCCACCCCCTTTAACTGGTTTGACCGGCCGCCCGGTGTGAACCGTATCGTCGGCATCCCATGGACGGCACACCTTCTGTATCCGGAACGGTTTTCCAGGGAGTGGCTCAGGCTGAAGGTAAAAGCCTTTTATTCAATTTATTATCATTATCATCTCAGCGATGAAGAGCTGCACACCCTGCTGAATCCGTGAATCCATATATAAACCGCCACGGGCGGACCGGGATTGGGGACCCGGGTTCGCTCATAACAATAGAGATGGAGTTTTATAAAAAATACCATGACTTCAAAAAAAATGAATATTACAAAATACGACAAGACCGCCCGGGGCATCAATGCCCCCATGTACGACTACTATGCGGAGAAAATCAAAGAGAAGACCGGCATTACAAGGGGTGTCTGTATTGATGCCGGCTCCAGTGGCGGCTATTTAGGACTGGCTCTTGCCAGGATTACCGAACTGTCGTTTGTCTTTCTGGATATGTCGTCGGAGGCGCTGGAGAGGGCGAAGTTGCATATTATGGAAGAGGGGTTGCAGCAAAGGGCAAGAACCCTTGTGTCTGATGTTCACACCATCCCCCTGGCCGATGGTTCCGTTGATCTTGTTATCAGCCGTGGTTCCATTCCCTTCTGGGAGGAGCCTGAAACGGCATTGAAAGAGATTCACAGACTTCTTTCCCCCGGCGGCAAAGCCTATGTCGGTGGTGGTAAGGGATCACCTGAAATCCGGGATCTGATCACCGCCAGACGGAAAGAGATGGGCTTACCCTTGCCACCGGAGGATGGCAAAAGAAGGAAGGGACCCCCAAGGAGAATGATGAAGCGCAATTATGACGAGATTATGGAGCGGACCGGCATCTCCTCTTTTTCGATCGACAAGGGGGACGATGGCCTGTGGATACGGATGTGGAAATGAACTTCGCAGAAGCAAAGGGGGGGAGAAAAGAATGAAACCCAAAAAATACGGGATGTCAAGGCTCATATGGGTGACAGCACTCTTTTTCCTGTCCGTATATCCTTCCGGGGGGGAGGCGGCAGATACGGCCCAGGGCTTTAAAAAGCCGGTGGAACAGTCCATTGAGACCCGCCGGAAATCCCAGAAGAAGTTGGACCAATGGGAACAGGAAAAGAGTGGGCTCATTGCCGAGTATGAGCAGCTCAAAAAGGAAAATGAGGTGTTGAAGGAGACAAAGGGGCACCTTTCAACGGAGGCGGCGGGCCATAGGGAGCTGCTGGAGAGTCTTGTGGAGCAGAAACAGGCAAATCTGAGAATTCAGAAGGAGATGGTTCCCTTTTTAAAAGAGACCCAGGCAACCCTTGAAGCGCTGGTGACCAGTGATCCGCCCTTTTTGCGGGAGGAGCGGACAGTTCGTCTTGAAAAGCTTCGGTCCGTTATGGAGGACCTTGAGATCACCATTGCCGAGAAATATAGGAAAGTCATGGAAGCCCTTTTTGTGGAGGCGGAATACGGCAACACCATTGAGGTTTCCCAGGACAAGACTGATATTGCCGGCAATGAGGTTCTGGCGGACATCTTCCGGCTGGGAAGAATTTCCCTGTTTGCATTGAGTCTGGATGAGCAGTCAGCGGCCCGATTCAATGTGGCCGCCAATAGATGGGCCCCCCTTGGAGATGCGTATGTTCAGTCCGTTCATGCGGCCGTTGAGATGGGCAAAAAAAGGCGTACCGTGGAGATCCTCTCTCTGCCCATTGGAAAGTTGGTAAATTAGGAGATTTTTAAATGCCATACAGCCGTAAATTCAATCAAAAGATCATCTTCATGGTCCTGCTCATGTTTCTTATCGGTTTCTGCACATCCGTTCCGACCCTTGCCCGGGATATGAGACAGGAAAATGTGGAACTGGCCCGGCAGAAAAAAGAGATCAGGAAAAAGGCGGAGCAGGAGCTGCAGGATGCCAATAAAGAGGCCCGTGAGAGGGAAAACCGCATCAGGGAGGACCGGAGCAGTCTGGTTGCGGCCATTGAGGCGTTAAAGGGAGACAATAAAAATATAGAGAGAGAAAATAGTGAGCTTGGCACATCCATTGAGCAGATGCAGAAAGAGCAGGCCACGCTCAGGGAGGAGCTGTCCGAAACCATGGCTGTTAACCGGGAGCTGTCCGGGTTCATCCGAAGCAATGCCAAAGATCTTGAAAGCATGCTGCTCCAGAGTTTCCAGACGGCCCTTGCACCGGATCGGATGACGTTTCTCTCGCCGTTGATCAATCAGGAGAAATTCCCCTCCATGGATGACATTCGCATGATGGCGGATATCCTGTTCAAGGAGATCCGGGCATCAGGGGAGGTCAAGGTCACCCGGGGCATGATCGTTGACCGCCAGGGCCGGGAACGGGAGGCGGATCTCCTCATCCTGGGCAATTTCACCGGTATTTACACCCTGGATAACGAAACCGGTTTTCTCCTTTACTCGGATCAGAGCCGTCGGTTCTTTGCCCTGTCCAGGCTGCCCCATACCGGCATGGGTGAAAAGATCAAATCTTATTTCCAGGGAAACAGTGAGGATGTGCCCATGGACATCTCCAAGGGGGGAGCCCTGAGGCAGATGACCCATCAACTGAGCCTGTGGGAGCAGATTCCCAAGGGCGGTCCCATTGTCTGGCCCATTGTGGCAATTCTCGGCCTGGCGGTTCTGATCCTGCTGGAGAGGATGCTGTTTCTCTTGAGAAAACGGATGAATGCCGATGCCTTTATGGCCAGGCTCGAGTCCCTGATCAACAAGAACATGTGGGAGGAGTGCCGCAACCTTCTTGTATCCAAACGGAAAAAATTGATTCCCAAGGTGCTTCTTACCGCCCTGGAGTTCCGGGACCGGGAACGGGTGGATATGGAGAATGCGCTGCAGGAGGCCATCCTGGGTGAGATTCCCCGCATTGAGCGGTTTCTGTCCACCCTGGGCATGCTGGCGGCCATCGCCCCTCTTCTTGGGCTTCTGGGAACCGTCACCGGCATGATCAACACTTTTCATGTGATCACCTTTTACGGCACCGGTGATCCCAGGATGATGTCCGGCGGCATCTCCGAGGCCCTGGTCACCACCATGCTGGGGCTTTCCGTGGCCATTCCCATCATGCTCTGTCACACCCTTTTAAGCCGTCGGGTGGAGACGGAAATCGGAAAAATGGAGGAGAAGGCCGTCTCCTTTGTCAACATGGTGTTTAAAACCAGAAACACCTGCAGGGAGTAACCCATGAAGGAATTTCTGTTTCACATGGAGAGCTATATCCGGTCAGGGGGTGGGGTCATGTTTCCCATTCTGGGGGTCTCCTTTATCATGTGGATGCTCATCATCAACCGGGTATATGTCATGCGAAAACTCTTTATCCGGAATATCCCCAGACGAGAGGCCGGCACGTTGATCAAAGAGAACCGGATGCCCCACAAAAAATATCAGGGCGTGAACTCTCTGCTGGTCCGGGAGTTTTTGAGCAAACGCACGGGCAACCGCGAGCTTGACGGATGCATCCTGGACGAAACCGTGATTCGCCTGATTGCCTCCATGGACCGGTATCTGGCCCTGATCGGCGTGCTCTCCGGTGTGGCACCCCTCTTGGGTTTGCTTGGCACCGTTGTGGGCATGATGGCCACCTTTGACGTGATCACCATCTACGGCACCGGTAATGCCAGGGCCATGGCCGGCGGTATCTCCGTTGCCCTGATCACCACCCAGACCGGGCTTTTGGTCTCCATTCCCGGTCTGTACATGAGCGGTTTTTTAACCCGGCGGGCCGGTAACCTCAAGCAGCGCATAGCAGGCACCGCCATGTACCTGAGGCGGTTTTTATAACCGCCACGGGCAGACCGCATTGGGGACCTGAGTCTGCCCACAACCAATATTGAAAGTGATGTTAGGCATACCTATACTTTTTTATAACGGGCATGTCCTGCCGGACACAACAAATATAGGGTCGTAGACGCGGAGCCAAATGGTATTATACCGCCGCCCCCCCGACGGGCAATGGGCCCGGACCGGAACTGTAGACAGCTCAATTGTCCGGTTCCTATTGCCCATCGGGGGGGCGGCTCTGCTGAGGTTGCCTTGGAGGCTGCCTTTTCATATAACATACATGGCAGAAAAACCTGCCACAACGAAAAACGAAAGCCCTTTAATTCCAGCATGTTGGTGAGACTTTCATATAAACATACATGGCAGAAAAACCTGCCACAACGAAAAACGAAAGTCCTTTAATTCCAGCATATTGATGAGACTTTCATATGAAAATATTTTATCAAAAGGAGAAGTGCCTGGAGGCATGGTGGTTTTAATGCCAAGGGCCAACGTACATAACCATGCTTAATATATCAGCCGCAAGGCGCGGCAAGAAGAACAACCTGGAACTCAACATTGCCCCGCTCATTGATATGGTGTTCATTTTGCTGATTTTTTTCCTGGTGACCACCAGTTTCGTCAAGGAGACCGGTGTGGACATCTCCCGGCCTGCGGCCAGCACCGCCGTAAGCAAGACCGGCACCACCATCCTCATCGGCATCACAAGGGACAGCACCATCCACATGGACAAGAGGGAGATCGATGTCAGGGCTGTCCGGGCCAATGTGGAGCGGGCCCTGGCGGAAAATCCCGAAGCCTCCGTGGTGATCGTGGCGGACAAGGAGAGCCTCACCGGCCTTGTCATCACTGTTATGGACAGCTGTAAGATGGCGGGTGCGGAAAACGTCTCCCTGGCCGCAAGCCTGCCCAGGGGAGGAGAGTGAGGGGGCTATGAAATGAACGCGGAATACAACCTTACAACCACCATGACGGACGCTGCTGCACTGGTTCCTGAGCACCGGATCGGCAGGGGAAGATGCCGTATCTGTGTCGGGTGGTGCCTTACCATTGTCCTGTCAATGCTTCTGAACATCGCCCTGTTCGGGCTGATGCCGGAGTTAATAGATATGGAACCCAAAAATCAGGCAGATCTTGAGGATCTGAAGACCATACAGGTGATCCGGATCAAACATCAGGAGACCCCACCCAGGAAAAAAGAGCTACAAAAACCCAAGCCCAAGGAAAAACCTAAGGCGTTGAAGACCACCCTCACAAATATCGTCCGGCGGAAACCCATGCGTCTGAAGCCCCGTCTCCCCTTTGAACTGAATCCCAGACTGCCTGCCGCTCCGGACGGCCTGATCATGCCGCCCATGGAAACTTTCAGCCTGGACGGTCCCACCCTCAAGGGTCTCTATGAGATGGGCGAGCTGGACAGTCCCCTCACACCCATTGCCAATATTCCGCCCATATATCCCATGCGGGCCATACGCGGGGGCATAGAGGGATGGGTCAAGGTGCGTTTTCTGGTGAATAACCAGGGACAGGTGGAGCAACCCAGGGTCGTGGAAGCCAGGCCTGAGCATGTCTTTGAAAAAAGTGTTGTCAACTGTGTCTTAAAGTGGAAGTTCAAGCCGGGAACCGTTGAAGGCGTTCCGGTGAACACAATGGTGGAGACCATTATACGATTTGAGTTGGAAAAATAATTGAGAGATTCAAAAGCATGGGAGGGCATAATGCATCATAACACATTAAAATCGACATTACTGCAAATGGGGTGTGCATGCTTTAACGGAATAATACAATGCCGCATTAATAGCACATTAACCTTTTTTATCCTTCTGATGCCGGCAGTCATTTCGGGATGGGTGCTGATGCAGCCATCACCGGCAAATGCCGAAGATCGCCTTCCCCTTGCCACGGGCATATGTGTCAACAAGGCCCAAGGGTTGATTCAGCAGGAAAAGATCCTGGAGGCCATTGAGGTGCTCGAGGCATTCAGGAAAAAGGCAGGAGAGGTGTCTGAAAAGGCGGCCGTACAAAAGGGCTACACCCATTATTACGTTGACTTTATGCTGGGCAATGCCTGTCTCATGTACACAGAGTTCGCCGGTAAGGGACAGAATCAATTTTTGAAACGGGCAGCCTCGGCCTATGAATCGGCCGTCAGTAAAGAGAAAGAGCTGTCACCGGCCTGGCTGAACCTGGCAAAGTGCCGGTATGATCTGGGCCAAATGCAAAAAGCGGCCGACGCCTTTAAAAAAGGGTATGAGACCTGTGAAGAGAAAAAGGCTTCCCACCTTTACTATGCCGCCATCTGTTATTTCCAGGCCGATGCCCATCAAAAGGCCCTTAAGACCTTTTATGAGCTGATGGCATCTCATCCCAAAGAGATCACCCTGGACTGGAAGGAGTCCCTGGTCAGCATTCTGTTTGCCATGGACAGAAACAAAGAGGCCCTCCCCGTTGTGGAAACCCTGGCGGCCCAGTGCAAGGCAGAGAAAAGGAAAAAATGGCAGGAGATTCTGCTCTACCAGTACCTGGAACTCAAGATGGATAAAAAGGCTTTGAAGTACGGAGAGTTCCTCACCCGTACCGATCCCCTGGAGCCCAAATGGTGGAAGGCCGTATCCCACCTCCATCTGAACCGCAACGAGCTTAAAAAGGGGCTGACCTCCCTTCTCATATACAGCTATCTCACCCCGCCTTCCCCGGAGGAGACCTCGCTCATGGCAGATCTCTATCTCTCCCTGGAGATCCCTTCCAAGGCCGCCGATTATTATGAGGAGCTGCTCAAGGAGAAGCCCAGCCTTGAAAAGATCAAGCGGATTATCCATGCATACACGGGCAGTTATCAGCGGGACAAGGCCCTGGCATGGATCGAGCGGGGGCTTTCCTGGAAAAGGGATGCGGATCTTTTGAAAAAAAAAGCTGGGCTTTTATATGAGATGGAACGGTATAACTGCCACGGGCAGACCGGGTTTTGGGACCCGGGTCTGCCCACAACCAATAATGAAAGTAATATTAGGCCTACCTACACTTTCTTATAACGTGTCCCTTCGGCAAGCCTGCGTGATATGGGAAAGGGAGATACTCACATTTGGCGGATTTGGCAATATCGTCAAACCCGCCAATGTGAGGATCTCAAACCCACATCTCATTACATTCCAACACCCACTCGTTGTACTGTTTTGCCACATCAAAGGAAACGGTACAGCCTTTTCATATTGTTCTCAAGCGTATGTGATTTCAGATCTATTCTCCCTTCTACATCCCCTGCCACTGTTCATTGTATTTGTTCAGTGACTGGATATTGGTGCTGTTTTTTTTTTGATATTCCCCTTATCTTTCCTGTGTACCGGCGCAAACCATACCTTTTAAAATTTGGTGTCAGACCTTCCATTACCTTCCAGGTGGAGATCTCGGCGAAAGTGCCTCATTCAAGGGCCTTCCGTAAACGCGGCCTTCACTGTAAAAGGTGATTCTGATCAAGTCATTTACCATTTTTTTAAATCTGCGGTCACATCAGCTATTTCATACAGGCCGTTGGACTTCCATAACTTTTTCGGATAAGCAGCTTGTGTGAACAGCTTCATTCAAGAGTGTTCAGACACACTGAGCCGAAATGACGGAAACAGCGATCTGGATCAAGCTAAAGTACCTGGATTATAGCATCAAAAAAACTTCAAGTTACACATGCTTACCGAAAGGACACACCTGTCAATCACAAAAAATCCATTTTCACTAAATAATAAAAATAATACACTCTTATTTGTTTGACTTTTTCAAAAGAACCATATATAAAAAAATTTTTATAAATCAAACTCACCTATGAACAAAATAAGGAAAATGATGAACCTAATAGAATTAATTAAATATACCAATCACATTTTTCACGGCCCCCCAGTTCAAACGGAACTTGAAAGAAGAAACAGAGAACGAGAAATTATTCAAAGATACTCAACGGGAAATATTTCTTTACAGTGTGGAAAATACATTACAGAAGCAGATGTCAAAAAACGCAGATCAGAGCTATGTAAATATAAATTTTTTGCAAAGGAAACTTCTTGAAAGCTATACTTGCTGAAATATCAGAACTATTTAAGCTTGCCGAAGAAAAAATTAAATTAATCGAAAATTTAGAAGATGGAGGACTTCCTCTTCCTGCAATAAATCAATTAAGATATGTCGCCTTCCATCTTTTAAGAGCGGAAAATATAGTTGAAGACAAAATAAAAGACGAAGAACTTCGTAAAGCAAAGAACCATTGTCAAAGAGCAATCTATGACGCAATTGAAATTGGCATCATTCACCTTTTAGATAAAATTAAAGTCTTCCAAATGGACTACAAGTTAGTTTCTATCGTCGACATTGTTCCATCATATATACCCATTTGTAAAAGAGCAGATGAAATAACCTATTTCTTATCTGAAGCTTCAAGACGCAGTATTGAAGATCACAGCAATAATCGCGGAGATTATTATGAAAAAAGCAATGAATTATTTAATGAACTACAAGAAAATGTAAAATTATTAGACTATTCTCGTCCAGAACTAAATAAAAAACTACAAAAGAGCAGAATCACTTTTATTATTTCCATCTCAGCATTAATAGCTAGTTTCCTTAGTGTAATCATTGCTATCATAGCCATCATAAAGTAACAAGTAGCTCGTCCAAAGCTCAGTGCTGACGCATGAATCAATAAGTCCTAAGATATCAGCTCATTACAAAATAACCTTTCGCACAATTATGAGTAGTACAAAACAATAACCCATTAATTTCAAAGCAGATCATGAAAAATATCATGCGTCAGCACTGTCCAAAGCTATTATATATTCCAACCCCACCCCAACCACCTATACCTAATCCCATACTCCCCACAAAGCGTCAAATTCCTGCGAAATTCCCCTCTCCGGAATCAAGAAGGCTGACGATATGTTCAAAAAAATCCCTGCTCTGTCCATAGGGCCATTCAAGGGCAGAAAGCTTCTGAGCCGCACCCATAACTTACCTCCCCTCTCTAAGCCGACGTCGGGCATTTTTAACCAGTGGGTAAACCATGATAGTTTTCACCTCTGCTTCGTTGCGCCGGCAGGTCTTGTCCATCCGTCCACGTCCGGTGGTCTCTCCCAATTCGATCCAGTTGGCTGCACGGTAACACCCGCCATGATACCGGTTCCGATGAACCAAAGTCTTGGCCAAAGTCATTAAAAATGACTTGCCAAATTTATATAACATACATGGCAAAAAAAACTGCCACAACGAAAAACGAAAGTCCTTTAATTCCAGCATATTGATGAGACTTTCATATAAACCCCCTTAATTCATTTGGGTGGAAGTCATTTCTAAATGCTAAGTTCCACAATAAATGGATAAAAAATTCCGCAATATTGAATTAGCAGATCCCGCTTACCCCGCCAAGATAGAATTTAATAATACCCCGTTTACCCCGCCCTTCATTTTGTTATGAAAGTCCTCCTTTTCCGCCTGAGGTTGACGACTGCGCCAAAAGGCATTAAGTCATGAGTCAGCAAAACCCAAACTTCAAGAAAAAAGAAGGACTCATATGACTTATACTAAATCCACTGCCCAACTCAAGCCTCAACTTTTATCATCCGCAACAAAAGAACAAATTCAGCAACATACGGATTTGGTGAATCAGGGTTTGGCGACCTGTTGACTGCCGGTTTGCCCAAGATGCGGTCTTGCCCCGCAGCTGTTTAAGCCACATGAAAAGCGTAAACGCATATTTTATGTAATCGTTGAGCAGACTGTAGTGATTGTAATGGGGCTACTGTTGCGGTGGAAGTGCCCGGGATGCAACAAAACAGCAACAGACTATCCCGATTTTGCCCTTCCGTACAAACGCTATACACTGCCCACTATCCTGGCATTCAGTCAGGCATATGTCAATGAGCCGGATAATTCGTATCGTCGACTGGTAAATGAATGCCCATTGCTACACCAGGTTGAACCGAATTCTGACGTCGGTCGTGAACCCATGATGGAACATTCCACCATCCACCGGTGGATCACCACCCTGGGCAGTTATTCCCGTCTGGTTCAAAACGCAACGGATCTAATGATTCAAGCTGACCCAACATCCTCCCTTCCTCGAAATCTGTCAGGCCTGAAAATTTCCCCCACCAAATACCAGACTTTTCCAGGTATATCTGAGAGCCATTAACATACCCCGATTTGAGAGCCATTTTCAAAAATTATACTGGTTTTTAATCGTTACCTGAACGCCTCTGTTTCCCCACCAGGACACCTTATTTAAACCGGCTTCCTTTCGTTTTTCAAGTATGTCCTTAAGCCTTTTTTTGATGCCATGGCGATCCCCATCCAAATATGTAATCAATAGATCCCCGGATTCGTGAAGGCTCAATTCAGAGTTTTGATTACTGAAAATACTGGTTCGAATTGTAGATAAAACACACTCCCAGTCTTCTGGAGTTCGCCATGCAGGCACACATAATACAGAACGAAAGTAATCTATTGTCAATCTGGCGAGCATGACGCAATAATAATGGGTTTCCACTTTTTCCGGTGAAGTTCCGGTCGGTTTGTTCAGAAAATAATTTTCTATAAGATCCTTTATTCCGGTTTCAACCGGCCATCGAATGTGATAGGAATCAAGGATTTTCGTTGATGTACGATCTGTGTGTGTGCTTCCAAAGCACCGTGTTTCATCGGTTTCTTTGTTTTGCTTGACAATAAATCGGAACGATTTCCCTGTTTCCGGCAGTGTATAGTCCCGGCTTGCAATGCGGTAATCTTTACCGTAATCCTCCCACTGGGATTTTTTAATGGTCTCTTCTTTCCATCTTTTTATTTTGGGATTCTGCTTCAGGCACATGGTGACGTCGGTTTCGGAACGAACCGTGAGGTAGACGAGCTGTTTTTCCCCGGTGTATTCAGAATCCGCATATATCTCGGACAGAACGTCAGGATCAATTATTTTAAACAGGTTTTCCTCACAAAATCTATAGAGAGCAGATGGTGCCCTGGAACGACCCTCACAATATGCGATGTTGATGATCGTATTGGTGATACTATCCCAGATGACTTGTGGTCTGTGGGCGTAAACAAGATCCCCGTTTTTGTCAGGTGATTTGGAAAGTGATTTGTCAGCGGGGAAACGGCTGTCGGAAGGATCACAGTGATAATCAATCGCAATCTCCTTACCCTCAATAATGCCCAGTTCCTTTGCCCGACGGGAAGCGTCGTTTCGAAGGCTTAGAAGATGTTCAAAGCGCAGTTTGTCAAGTGAATCGTAAAAACGGCTTTTACCCGGATTCAGGGAAAGACCCGCAGCGATTGCGACTGATCGGTCTGAATTCATGGTGTAATCATGAATGGTTGGGAAACCGGCAATGATGCGAAGGGTGTTGACGATAAGATCGTTTGTAATTTCAATGGTCTTGAAGTTTCCTGGCCCATAAGTATGCAAAGATTCAACCACCCCCAATTGGTCCAGGAATGGTGCCACTATGATGGCCCCCGGATTACTGATGAGCACCTTACGGTGGGAAAGGCATTTGACAAATCGCTCAAAGGAAAGATTCACTTTGAGCCTGTCTGTTTCGATTAGGTTGGGAAACCGCGTTTTTGCTGAAGATTCTATGTCGATGTCGGATGATACTTTGGCCGGTTCCACTGGCACCGAATGGGATATTACACCGCGGATCGACACCGGCTTCTTGAATCTTGACAACCCCCACTTCGAATAAATTTTTTGCACGTTGGCTTTGGAACATTTCAAATCCAGTTTTTTGATCATCTTGGTAGTTGACAAGGCAGGAGACATCAACCTCTCTTCAATGATTTGAAGCTCAAGTTCCGGTGAGATTTTCTCGCCACTCAATCCTTTTTGGACCAGATCGACCAGCCCCCAGACTCCATACTGTATGTATCTATCCTTCAGGATATAAAAACGATTGGGGGCTATGCCGAACTCTTTCAAAATCGGTCGAATCTGACGTTTTTTTCCGCATAGTGACAGGGTTTTCATCAACTCAATTCTATGTTGCAGGTGGTCCTTTTGAAAGTTCAGGAATGTATTCGGCCTGTCTTTACAATCATGCATAAAGGGCTTCTTCTGTTTTTGCTTCGAAATGGAAGCGAGGATATGCTGGAGTCCTTTATAGTACTCTATATCCTTTTCGCCCATACGCTGTCCGTACCCATGACACCTTTGAATCATGCGGATCAACTCCAAATCCGCCTCAGGTAGTTCCAGGGCGTTGCTTAGCCGCAGGACGTAATTGGCTCTTTCATGAGGGCGGGCGGACTTGATCAGAATAACCAGCTGTTCAAGTTTTGGGTCGACATCAATAAAGGAGAGTTCGGGCAAAAGCCCAAGAGCACCGTGTTCAGAAAATGCATCCTCCCATTTATTAAGGGTCTGTCTGCTCATATTGGACAACTCGGCGACACTTCGCTGGGATTTGCGTTTTGCCCAGATCTGATAGATGGTTTCATAGGCACTAAAAAAGGGCTCATCCTCATATTCAAAAACGACAGGGGATTTTGAGTGGGCAAATGCAGCTCTCACCCGGAATGGAATCTTGGCAAAATATTTCAACGTAGTTTCTGTTAGGATCATATTATCTATATACCTAATTAGTGATCAATACACCCCAATAACACCACCTATATGTATATAGAAATAGTATCCTATTTTTCGGTAAATTTCAAGTGAATTTTACTTCACTTATCGCTGGATTTTAATCGCTGGTAATGATAATTGATGAACATGATGTACCTCAAACTACTATCATGAAACGATTCATGTGCTTGATATTAATATTGATTTTGCTTGATGCAAACGAATGCAAACGAATGCAAATGGCAAAAATTGAGAAATCAGCTAATGTGCATAAAAGAGAAATCTGGCGGAATGATACCGATTTTTTAGCGTACTTGTTCCCTATACAGAATTTGAAAAAAACTTACTGTTTGGCTATATAAACTTCTGAATTACAAAAACAAAGTTTTTAAGCTTAATGTATTGATAATTCATAGTTTATTGTACTCGAGTTGACTTTAATCTGGAGACAAGTTTGAAATTTCATTGCTCAATTTGTGCGTTAAATGGCTCTCAATACACCCTGGAAAAGTCTGAATACATGTCTTTTAAAAGAAAACAGCTACTTCTGACCTGTTTTCAACTGGTAACCCTTGTGCCCCTCTACCTGGCCCAATTTCAGGTTTCCATTTTCCCCAAGTTGGCAACCCGTGCCGGTTATACCTGACGTATATTGCCTCCGGAACCCTAAAACAGGAGGTGATTATGAACCTGAAAAACGAACAATTGGCAGTTTTCTGGTGCGATCTGTTACGACCGATTATTTATTCGGAGATATCGCCGGAAGAAACGGGCAGGTATCTAAAAACCCTATCTCAAAAGAAAGTCGTTTATCCGGATGGTAAGTGCAAAAAACCGTCCCTTTCCACCCTGAAGCGGAAACTTTCAGCATACCGGACCGGGGGATTTGACGCCCTATACCGGCAAAAAAGGAATGATCAGGGTAAGAGCAGAAGTGTCGCTGAAGAGATCATCAAAGCCGCCATTGCAATTAAAACGGAGCAGCCTTTTCGGTCGGATATTACCATCAACCGACTTCTTGAGGAGCAGTTCGGAACCACCATTGCCCGTTCTACCCTTTACCGTCATTTAAAAGAAGCCGGGGCGACTCGTCTTAAACTGGGAGTTGTCACAAAACCGGTGCGGAAACGCTGGACCTGCAAAAACGCACACGATCTATGGGTCGGTGATTTTGAGGAAGGCCCCTATGTCATGAATGGCCCGGATGCAGTTCCAACTTATCTGTCAGCATTCATTGATTGTTGCAGCCGATATGGCGTTTCAGCACGGTATTATTATCGGCAGAACCTGGACGTTCTGATCGACACGTTGCTGCGCGGTCTGGCAACCCACGGGATGCCCCTTGGTTTATATGTCGACAATGCAAAGGTATACCATTCCAACGGCCTTAAGGCAGCATGTTACCGTACCGGTATACGCCTGCTGTACCGAAAAAAAGGAGACCCTGAGGGAGGAGGCATCATTGAGCGTCTGTTCCGAACGATCCAGGAAAGATTTGAAGCAGAAGTCCGTGCCGGAGACATCCTGACCCTGGACGAGTTGAACCATGCCTTTGCCGCCTGGCTGGCACAGGACTACCATAAAACCCGTCATACAGAGATCGGAATGACCCCGGAAAAGGCGCTTCATCAAGGAACTCGTGTGGTTCGCCAGGTGGATTTAAATGCTTTTTGCACCTCCTTTATGCAGACGGTTGAGCGAAGGGTCCATTCCACTTTTTCTGATATCCAGCTCAACAAACGATATTACAAAACCGATCCCAGGCTTCGCGGTGACAAGGTAGAAGTCAAATATGATCCCTTTTCAAGTCAGGACACCGTCCAAATTTTCTCATCAAAAGGGGTATATCTGGCAGAAGGCCGCCTGCATCAGCGAACTTCTGTAGATCCTGCCCCGCCGACAAAAACGCCTGGAAAACCCAAGAATGATTACCTGGCCGCTCTTCAGCGCCGGCACCAGCAGGAACTTGCATCAAAAACTCAGGGGATTGATTATCGAAAAACCTCTGATCAACGCCCATGGCCATTCCATGAATTTGCAAAGATGATCGCGAATCTTCTTGGCAAAAAAGGGGGACTCGGAGCATTCAATGCAAACGAGCTGGAGGTTCTTAAAAAGACGTGGAACATGCACGCTGCGATCAACAAGTCAATGGTCAGACAGGCCTGCGCTGCAGCTGACCACAAATCCATTCCCTATGTCATCCGTGAATTGAAAATTTTGTTTAAAGCCGAAAAGGAGATCAACTAATGTTTTTAACCCATTTTAATATGAACGCCCATCCGTTCGCTGAAAATCCTCCCATTGACTGGTTGTTGACCGACAGTCGCTTTGAACAGGCGCTGGCCCGTATGAAATTTTTTCTGGAACAGGGTCGTCTTGCCTTGATTACCGGTCAGACCGGTATCGGCAAGTCATCCTTGCTGCGCCTGGTCCGGCAGGCCATGCCCCAAAATCGCTACGCTCCTGTGTATCTACATCTGACCAATGTCAGTCCAGGGGCTTTTTTACGGCTCATTGTGACACAATTGGGAGAGGCACCCAGGTTCGGCAAAGACCGGCTGTTCCTTCAGATTGTTGAACGTATCAAAAAAAACGATATAGAAACCGTGATCATTATAGATGAAGCTCATTTGATCCCTGTCCAGACATTAATTGATCTCAGACTCTTGATCAGTACCGGGGGGGATGGGGATCTGCCATTGAAAATTATCTTCAGCGGTCAGGAGTCGCTGGCTACGGTACTCAAACGGGTAAGCCTGGCGGATCTGGTTAACAGGATCAACGTTCGCTATCATTTAAAATCCCTGTCCCGGGACCAAACCATTGCATACATCAATCATCGACTCAGACGGGTTGATGCTGCTGACAAGTTAATGACACCTGAAGCAAAATCCCTGATCCACGATTATGCCGGTGGCGTACCCAGGCCCATCAACAATATTGCCACGGCATGCCTGATCAATGCGGCATCCCAAAATATTAACTGCATTGACGAAGCCATTGTCAATGAAACCATGGCCGAGTTCCAATTGCCATAATAAAGGAGAGAAATCATGACACAACGCTATTCAAAGGCCGTGCTCCGAAAACTGAGAAACGATATACCAATTGACCGTGTCATCGCTGACATCCTCAATCAACCCAATAAAGTATCGGAAGGATATTTTCGCTTTTTGTGCCCGGTTTGTTCCGAGTTTACCACTGCAATCAATCCTAAAACCAATCTTGCCAGGTGTTTCTCCTGCCAAAAAAATTTTAACCCCATAGACATGGTCATGACCGTTAAAACCTACAGTTTTATACAAGCGGTGGACTACCTGATAGGAATTTCCAGTTTGAATTTAAAAGCAGGATAATAAATGGCCATTTTTTGGCATCCTTCAAAAGTGCTTTACACTTTTTTTGATCATTTCCCATTTGTAGGGATTTTTCTCAAAAACTGTAAAGTACTTTTCAAGTCATATGAAGGATGCCCATTTTTTTAGGCCAAAATCACCTGACTTTTTTGTAAAGCGTTATACGGTTATCTAAAGTCTTTTAATGGCAAGGCGTTATGGCGTTTGTTTAAAAATAAGGAGAGGGTATGCGTGGAGGATATAGAGGAAAACCCAAGCCTCAATTACCACCTCATCTCAAGCGGGTTCATGTGAATGCCCGAATCCAGCGGTGGATGCTTGATGAACTCAAAAGGAGAGGCGAGGTTGGTATCGTCTTGGAATATATATTGATTGATGCCGGTTTTAAATATCAACCGAAAAAATAAAGAAAGACAGGATGCTTCCGGCACATTAAGGACAGAAACATGGGGGAAAGGGCAGCCGACATTGGTTTGAATACTGCCCCCATGCCTTTTGATTTGTGAACTCCGTTTGTCCATGGTGGCCTTGCCGCGTCAGCCTTTCGTGAGACAAAGGACTTCACATAAAGTGAAATTTGGGTCAAATAATGTGGGACTTAGCATCTAAAAGAGCCACACCCGTGCGATTTCGTGTCGCACCATAACGAGGAGTTCAGCCGCCCGGGGGAAAATTTCCGAGCAAGTTGTAATAGCTAAATATTTAAAGAAGTTATGACTCACGAGTGACAGCGATAAGTATTAAAATAGTTATAAAAAAGAAGGATGTCAACTACCCTAACGTATAGGTGACAAATAAGAAAAACAATACTAAGTTATAGTTACAAAATAAAAGAGTATTCGAATTATTTAACTATAATTTAGGAGCAAAGGTATGAATCTAGGTTTAAACGGCAAGGTGGCACTGGTAGCTGCTGCAACAAAAGGATTAGGGTTTGCTGTGGCACGCGAGCTTGTTCTTGAGGGGGCTATGGTCGCTATTTGTGGCAGAAACAAGGAAATTCTGAAGAATGCAGAAGCACATCTGAAGACCCTTGGAAATGGAGAGGTGCTCGCATACCCGGCGGATGTTTCTCAGCAGAATCAAGTTGATGCTTGGGTCAGAAGGACGATTGAAAAATTCGGAGGAATCGATATTGTTGTAACCAATAATGGCGGGGTTCCTTTAGGGCGCGCATCTGAATTTTCTCCGCAAGAATATCAAGACGCGGTGTCAAGGGTTATGCTGCCGGCTATTCGGATTACACAGGCAGCGTTGCCTTATTTGATAGAATCCCATGCTGGAAGGGTCCTGATAATGACTTCAGATGCAATTCGTCGTCCGCCGGCGCATTTAGCGTTATCAAGTGTTGCAAGATCGGGCCTCGTGTCGTATGCACAGCTGCTTGTTCAAGAACTTAGAGGACGGAACATAACAGTAAATGTCCTTGCTCCTGGAGCACATCGGACAACCCTTCATCAAAACAATCAAAAAGGGAATTTCAGTCGCGTCGTAAAAGAGGTTGAAGAACGAATTCCTGTGGGTCGCATCGGTGAACCAGAAGAATTTGCCGCTGTGGCGACTTTCCTTGCCAGTGAACGAGCGTCATATATTTCAGGCAACTTAATAATGATAGATGGTGGATTAGGCGTGTCGGTATGCCATGAAACAATTTAACACAATTGAATCAAAAATTCAGAAGGGATATCCATGGAGACAAAATTATTCAATATCGAAAATAAAGCGGTTTGTATTTCAGGTTCAAGCAGAGGCTTAGGAAAGGCTTTAGCAGGCTGTTTTGCAGCACTGGGGGCTAAAGTGATGATTTCATCCTGGGACGAAAAGGAGTTGATAGAAACGGTCAAAGAATTTCAGCACAAGGATTTTGATATGGCAGCAACAGTAGCTGATGTTCGATCTCGAGAGGATTGCAAGAATTTGGTCGCCAATACCTTGGATACGCTCGGAGGCCTTGATGTGTTCATTTGCAATGCAGGTATCGATATCATTAAACCAGCTGAAAAATATAGCGAGTCTGATTGGGAAAGAATCATAACGACAAACCTTCGGGGGTACTTTTTTTGCGCTCAATTTGCCGGTCGGCATATGATTGAAAAAAAACAGGGAAGTATCATCATGACGTCATCGGTAGCAGGCGCTTTGGGCATCCCGACTTTAGCCCCTTATGCCGCTTCAAAGGGGGGTGTAAATCAATTGATACGAACGATGGCAGTTGAGTGGGCCGAACATAATGTAAGGGTGAACGGTATCGCGCCTGGTTTTATTAATAATTTCATGGACAGTGCGCATCCGAACATTGATACCCCGTATCAGAAAAGAGCAATGGCTTTTACGCCAATGGGGCGGCGGGGGGAATTGTCTGAATATTTTGGCCCCTATGTCTTTTTAGCCAGCCAGGCTTCCTCTTTTGTTACTGGAGAAATCCTTTACGTTGACGGAGGCTATAATGCAAACTGATTGCTGACCTTTCAAACCAACTTTTTAACAGTAGGCATTGCAGAATAACATCGGAATTTTTAAAGGAGTGGTTGATATGAAGGATAAAAGTTGCCCCAAAGTTAGGGTTCTTGATTGTACGCTCCGCGATGGAGGTTATCATACAAAATGGCATTTCACCGGAGAGTTGCTCAAATCATATATTGACGTTATGGAAAGATCTCCTGTCGATGCGATTGAGCTTGGATTTGTCGGCAAAAATAATAGTGGATATGGATATTTTGCATCAATAAACAAAGCAAAATCCAAAATGATATGTAAAGATTCGGTAAAATTTTATGCAGTTATGATTGATGCCAAAGATTTTTTTATCCCCAAAGACAGTATAAAAGAAAAGCTGTTTGAATCTTTGGGGCCGCGTAATCTCTGCAATATCGATATAGTAAGGATCGCCGTAAAATACTCAGATGCTCATAAATGTGCCCCCATATGTTCATCTCTTCAAGAACTTGGTTATCGAATCTTTTTAAACCTGATGCAGGTCGATTTGGCAAATGAAATTCAGTTGAAAAAATGCATAGAAAGTGTAAAACACTTGGACAAAATTGAGGTCATTTATTTGGCGGATTCATTTGGTTCTATGCTGCCACGTCGGGTTGATGAAATGATCACGCGATTCAAAAAACAATTTAGTTGCGATATCGGATTCCATGCTCATAACAATCGCGGGTTTGCCTTGATTAATTCAAAGAGTGCAAGCATAGCTGGAGCCACTTGGATAGATTGCACTGTGGAAGGGATCGGAAGAGGGGCGGGGAATGCGGCCACAGAACAAATATTGCCTATAATCTCGGAAGGCTACTCGACAGATGCAAATTTGGCCATTCAAAACCTTTGTGTAACACATTTTCAGCCATTAAGACAGTTATACTACTGGGGGTCAAATGCATTATATGATTTCGCTGCTGTTCATGCCGTCCATCCAATGTATGTTCAGACTTTATTTGAAGATGATCAAATTGATGAAGAGTTTAAGTTCAGCTGCTTGAAACAATTATTAGGCTCTAAAAAATATTCAAGTTTCGATAGGATGTTTTTAAATAGCATTATTGAAAAAAAGCGTAAAAGGGTGAGAAAAGCCAACCCTGATAAACCCGTTTATATGAGTCATCTCCAAATATCTGACAAACCATTGATGCACCCGAATTCTCCACATTTTTCTTCCGGGCCATGCAAAAAATTTCCAGGCTGGAGTATTGAAAAATTCTCAACCAACTTCGCAGGAAGAAGTCATCGCGGACGTGATCTTAAGCGCAGACTCAATTCTGCGATAGAAAGATCTTGTTCTTTATTGGGAGTACCCAAAGATTGGAAGGTTGGCATTATTCCGGGATCGTCTACAGGCGCTTTTGAGACGGCTTTATGGAATCTGCTCGGTTCTTGCCCTGTTGACGTGCTTGTTTCGGATGATTTTTCTGCGCATTGGGCAAGGGATATTTCAGGACTAATGGGAGAGAATACGTTCGTTCACGATGCCAAAATCGGCAAATTTCCTGATACTCATCACATAGCGGATGATAATGATGTCGTGTTTGTATACAATGGGACCAGTAGCGGTGTTTGTGTGCCGGATCTCGAATGGATAAATGACAATCGTAAAGGCTTGGTTTTTTGTGATGCTGCATCTGCTGCTTTTGCAATGGATATCGACTTTACCAAGCTTGATGTGGTTTGTTGGTCCTGGCAAAAAGCACTTGGAAGTGAGGCGGCTCACGGAATGTTGGCATTAAGCCCCAAAGCCCAGGCACGAATTATGGATCATAAAGCAGACTGGTCGGTACCAAAACTATTCAAATTAACAGATAAGAATGGGTGTATTCTTGACAATCTATTCAAGGGTCACACAATTTCGACCCCTAGTTTATTGGCACTCGAGGATCTACACTTAGCATTGGACTGGGCAGAAAGTATCGGAGGGGTGCCTGAATTGGTTAAAAGGACAAAACAAAATCACAGTGCCATGGCCAAGTGGGTAGAGAAAACGACATGGATAGACTGGTTGACCATTCAGAAAGATATCCAGTCGCCGGCATCGCTTTGTCTACGAATAACGGATTCCACTATAAATAATTTTGAAATCGATACACAATTTCAACTTGTCAATAACATTATCCAGTTACTCGAAATGGAAAATGCCGCATATGATATCTGGCCGTATGGCAAAATGCCGCCTGGTTTTCGTGTCTGGGGAGGCCCGACAATTGATGAAATGGATATAACGCTGCTTACGGTCTGGCTCCAGTGGGCCTATGAAAAAATAGCAAACCAGGCAAAGCCTATAGAAAAAGCTCTGGATTTTGTGCAACTGCATGCAGGTTAAATAAAAAAAATACTGATTATAACGGATTTGGGGGAGGAACTGGTTTCAATATGACAAAAGCCCATAAAACAATGAGCAATTGGCCCTTAAAATTAAAAACTCACCGATTTAGATGGGTTAAAGTATATCAGCCACTCACTTTCGGTATTAATTATTTCAGCAGGTTATGGTCAGTCCCTCAAATTCGTTATAATCAGAAAAAATATAAGGGGGGTTGCTGTGAAAATAACTGTTATGTCAGAAATCCTTGATCGATACGACACGATCCTGTTAGATGCGCAAGGGGTGCTGATCAATTCTAAAAGGGCGCTTCCCTATGCTTGTGAGTTGATTGATTATTTAAATAGTGCTCAATATAATTATTATGTTTTTACAAACAGTAGTAGTGTGTCCGAAAAGGAGATTTTAAATCGTTTACAGGAGAAAAACTTACCAATCCCTTCTTTACATCACATTATATCTGCTGGTGGGATTCTTCGAAAGTATATGAAAGATTCCCTGTTTAAAAAAAAAAGAATCGCGTTTTTGGGTGAGGAAGGGTTGGTCAGCACCTTTGGAGAGGCTGCCGGAGATATATTAAATTGTGCTCACTCAACAGACTATGATGTTTTAATGATATTGGATGATGAGCGTTTCGATTTCAAAGCCAGTGTAGATAACATTCTGACTACATTTTTCTGTAGGTACAGACAAAACCAGAGTCTTCCCAACATAATCCTGGTAAATCCGGATATGGTTTACCCCAGTGCGGACGGGGAAGTTGTTTTTGGCCCAGGGATTGTCTTTAACATGCTCAACGAAGTCATGATAAAAATTCTTGGCATCCATTTAAGTGTTGAGTGCTTGGGAAAGCCGGGACATCATATCTTTGAAGAGGTCGTAAGAAGAGGAACCGGAGAATTTCCGATTATAATTGGAGATCAATTAAGCACTGACATACTCGGGGCTAAACGATTCGGAATTGATGCGGCTTTGATAACTACCGGCATAAACACCGTTGGTGATATCAGAAGGATTGGCATCCAACCCGATTATTTGCTTAACAGTTTGAAATTATAGGTTATTCGAGAGATTTCGGGTAAATATTCGGCTTCTTTTTTTCTTGTAATTTCAGCATAGTAAAAAATAATTTCATGCTGAATACTAAAACATAATGCTTACGTATTTAATGAAATTTTATTAAGTTATTGAATTTATTTATTATTTTCTAAATGTATATTTCGCTTTATGAGCATTGTCTCTAATAAATTTTATGTAGTTTTATAACATATTGAAAACATAGAAAAAAGAAGCTGAATATTTACGATTTCGGTTGCTCAAATTAGTAAACACTGAAAGAAAAAGGAGATCAATAAAGTGGCTTTCTTAAAACAACACTACACTGTTTTGTACATTTTAGGCTGGTGCCGAAGCGGCAGTACAATCATTGGCAACATCCTTAATGAAATTGATGGATTCTTTCATTTGGGAGAATTGCATTTTCTTTGGAAGAACTATCTCGGTCTTGGCACGAACAGCAAGTGCGGATGTGGCGAGTTATTAGCGGACTGTGAGGTCTGGTCAAAGGTAATTCAAAATATTTCCGAGGAGGCTGATTCGCAGGCGATGGCACGAAAGATGGTATCAGTTCAGCAAAAACTCAGAACTCGGCAGACATTAAAGCTTTTATATTCTCCCATGCTGAGTAAAACTGCGTCTGATTATGTGAACCTTTTTAAACGAGTTTATAAGCAGATTCATCATCTTACAAATTCTCATGTTATAATTGATGGTGGCAAATTTCCATTTGAAGCAGCACTGCTTTCAAAAAATAAAAATCTAAATGTGAAATACCTTCACATTGTTAGAGATCCAAGGGCTGTCGCCTTTTCATGGTCAAAAAGAAAAGATTATATTTACAGGCTATCTGCCATGCAAAGTACAGGCTATTGGATAGGCTTTAATTTATGCAGCCATGCAGTTTGTAAAAGCAATAAAGAAAATTCATTGTTCATTAAATATGAGGATTTTATCACATCGCCAAAATACGTCATTGATCAAATCCTTGATTTAGTCCAAGAAGGGACCGCAAAAAATCCGCTTTTGGATAATAAGATAATGATGACCCAAAATCATACTGTTACCGGGAATCCTGACCGTTTCATTCAGGGAGAAGTCACTATCCGGTCATCGGATAATTCGTGGCAAAAGGATCTGTCGGGGTATGAAAAAAAAATTTCTACATGTTTAGGATGGCCTCTTATGAAACTCTACAATTACTGATTATAGTGCTCCAACTTTGGTTTTTTAGGCATACTATTTGCATATAAAAACAATCGTTCAAAATACAATCGCCAGACTGGACGGTAGGTTTGGAATTTGATAGACCCATGATGCAACTAATTACTCAAATTGCATGGAGATGCTTATGGGCATATCAAAAGACCAGTTTAGTGAAGATGAAATTGCAAAACTGCGCACTCATAGAGACAATCAATCTGATGCACGATTAAAAATAAGATTTATTGCACTTTTAATGATAGCCGAAGATGTTGAGCTTAAAACAATTGCATGTGTTATCGGCAAATCTATTATAATCATTGAAAACTGGCTCTTCCAGTATATAACAAAAGGAATCAATAGCTTAGACGTTTTTCAATACAAACCTAAGCAATCGTACCTGACTTCAGAGCAAATTGATCAGGTTGTTAGCTGGGCAAAGGAAACAAACCCTGCAAAAATCAAGGAGGTCAGAGAATTTATCAAAGATCATTTTGATATCGACTACAGCTGTGAAGCCGTAAGAAAACTGTTAAAAAAAAATGGGCTTAAGGTTTTACGGCCCAAGGTAGTGCCTGGCAATCCCCCCAGCGAAGATGTTCAAAAAAAAACCGTCGAAAAATATTTCGAAATGAAACAAACCAGTGAACCAGGGACTGTGTTTTTGTTTGGAGATGGAATGCATTTGATCCATCAGAATATTCCGGGGTTGTGCTGGGGAGATCCCAAAGACCCCCCAGTATTAAAAACCAATACCGGCCGCCAACGGCTAAATATATTGGGAGCTTATAACCCGGATACACACTCATTTGTTCATCTTACCGGAGAAGAGAATTGCAATGCAGAGAAGGTGATTGAATACTTTGATGTGATCATAAAAAGCTACTGGAAAGCCCCCTCAATCGTACTGATTTTGGATAATGCCAAATATTTTAAGGCAAAAATTGTCTCAGAATGGCTTGAAGATCATCCTAAACTCAAAGTGGAATTCCTACCGCCATATGCACCAAATCTGAACTTAATTGAACGGTTCTGGCGTTTTGTCAAAGAACATCTTGTAAAAAATACGTATTACAAGAAATATAAAACATTTCGCGCTAAAGTGTTTCAGTTCATCAACCACATCGACGAACATGTCAATGAACTGAAGACATTGATGGTAGAAAAATTTGAGATTGTAAAGGTTAAAGCATAAACTGTGCCATATAAAACCTAAGTTGGAGCACTATATAAAGAAAATTCAATTTGTTGGTGGTTAATAACATAAACAGATAAGAAAGGATAATCATTATGAAATCGTTCGATGGGACAATTGACGCTTTAAGTGTAGGAAGACTTTTTGCCCAGGAATGTTTGAAATCCGGCAAGAAAGCAGTCTGTGAATTTGACTTTAGTTTTTCATCGTTGCCTAATTTTACAAACCAAAGGAAAAAACAGCGTTATGTAGTTAGAGATCTTTTTAAAGTTAAAAAGCCTTCTGGAATTTGGTACGAATCCTATCCAACGGTGCTGACAGGAGATAAAATAGAAAATATGAACATTTTTCCGGAAACGGCGAGAACTTCCCATATTCGCTATGAGCCTGAACTTCTCCCAACCCAAGCTTGGCTTCAGGTTCCTGATGAGATTATGAATGAACCAGAGGTTTTTGCTTCATTTATTGCTTTTCGTTTATTTGTAAGATTGTGCACCGCAGAAAATTTGAGCCTTATTAAGGGGCCCGGGGGGTTGTGCCATAGCAACGATTTAATGGAGCTGCCTATCAGGGATGATTTTCAATCCAGTCTGTTTTCCGCCTGCAATGAAATCGAGCAAATGAGTGCGACGCCGACAGGTATAGTAATAAATCCTCACGATTATTGGACAATTCTTGAACGTACTGACACCATAAGGAAATTGGAAGAAACAGGTCTGATGATTGTTCGAGCGCGCTGTGTTCGTCCGGGAGAAGTCATAGTTGGTGATTTTGAGCATGCAACCGTACTCTTTGATCAAGGGCAATCCAAAATATGCTTTGCAGAGCCTCCAGAGGGTGTATTTGCCAACAGAGTATCTGATCTATGCATAAAGGCACAAATAGAAGAGAAGCCTGTTATTACACTTCCAGGTCATGTTTTCAGGGTTTCTTTGCCAATGCAAATCGATAGATAGCAAACAAATAAGTATGCCCGGGGCTCCAGATAAGAGGGAGCCCTATAATAAAATTTATTATCCGTTGCATCTTTTGCTTTAATTATCGACGGATGTTTGCCAACATATATATGGTTGAATTGTTGATTGTTCATTTTCTAAGTTCAATAGTGGGGTCGAATCATGAAGAGAAAAATTTTATTCATAACAACTGCCAGTCATGGTGTAAATCATATGTTTTGGGAAAGCTTCGGACCTCTGTTGCCATTTCTTATTTGCGCTTTCGACTTGACCCATACCCAAGCAGGTCAGTTGGGTTTTGTGTTTACCTTATTCTATGGAATTATGAACCTGCCAACAGGCTATTGGTCAGATAGATACGGGAAACGATTATTTATCTTTTTATTTTTGGTGATTTCTTCAGTGGCTATGTTGTTTTTAATTTTTTCCGGAAATTTTAATCACCTTATCATCTTTTTTTGTCTGGCCGGCTTTGGCGGCGGATTTTATCATGCGTCTGGCACTGCGTTATTGGCAAATGTATATCCCCAGAAAGAAAGAGGCAAGGCGTTGGGTATTCATGCCTCAGGGGCTTCAATTGGGATACTGGCCACCTATTTGATAATCGGTACGGTGGCTACCTCATTGGGTTGGGAAATTGCCTTGGTCATATTAGCCGGTATTGGTCTGACAGTGGCTATTATATTCTGGATAATGGCACGGAATATTAAAGAAGAAAATAACGCCGATACTGTAGATTTTGATAATAGGGGCAGTGAGTGGCCTCTGTTTTGGGCTTTGGTTCAATGGGTTCCCTTAATGCTTCTTTTCCATTGTTGTATTTTGTTTCTTTTCAAAGGAACGTATATATGGATTCCGATGTACATTAAGGAAACTTACAGTCAGAGTACAGAAAAAGCCATCTCCCTATCAATTATTCTTCCGGCAATTGGGATTGTGAGCAACATCATCATGGGAAAATTTTCCGATTATTTTGGCCGGCAAAAAAGTCTTATTCTAAGCTTTTCGATCATGGCAGTCTGCTTCTTTTTACTTTACCTTAAGAATCAAATTGTTTTGATACCAGTATTGTTTGTCTTGGGTTTTTTTCTTAACAGCGTTTCAGGTGTTATTGATGCATACACACGAGACTGCCTTCCTCCGGAAGTGATGGGCCGTGTATTTGGTGTCATATTCACAGCCTCCATTTGTATGAGCTCGCTGATCCCGTATCTGATGGGTATCATCTCGGATCATAGCTCTATTTCATCAAGTATGTTGTTTTTAAGTGGCATTGCTATGTTTGGTGCTTTGGCATTTTTGAAGCGCCCCATAAAATTTAGGATGCCACAGGCAAAGCAATCTGTACCGCATCAAATGGATTGATTTTAAATCATAGTTACAAATTATTGGGGCTATGAATCATTGATAAATTTTCCCCGATAACGCCAAGAGTTTCTAAAGGCCGTTTCTCAAAAAAATATATTATCTATAATAGACCAGATTCTGCTATGTTAATACCTCTATGAATTTATGATGAGGAGGATTAATGAAATCTTTAAGATCAGGTATCAGTGAGAAAATTGCTAAAAAACTCAGGGAACAGATCATTACTGGAGAACTGGAGCCAGGCTGTCCCCTTCGTCAAGATCACATTGCAGAAGAGTTCCATACTAGTCATGTACCTGTAAGAGAAGCGCTTCAATCTTTACAAGCCGAAGACTTGGTATCATATTTCCCAAGAAAGGGTGCCTCGGTTTCCCTCTTAAGTGAGGCGGATATTCAAGAAATAATTGATATTCGAATTGAATTGGAAAGTCTCGCATTAAAGTGTGCCATGCTGGCCGATGAAGGCATAAATCTTCCTGAAATTGAGGCGCTTATTGAAATTGAGAACAACGCCAACAGTATTGATTCACTGGTTTCCATAAACTGCTCATATCATCGAACATTGTATCTGCCCTGTAAAAGGAATCGGTTGTTATCAATTATTGAGGAATTGTGGGTTCATAGCGAACGGTACTTAAGAGCCGTGTGGAAGAATTTGGACTACCAGGATCAATCTCATTTTGATCATGAGGAGATTTTATTGAGAGTGAAACAAAATGATGTCTCCAGAGCCGTCGACTTATCAAAAAAGCATATCAGAAGAGCGGGTGATGAGCTAATAAAGATTCTTCCTGAGATAAATCTAAAGGGTGTGTAGCCCTGCCTTTTTTAATCTCCTGAAAATATAAGAATTAAAGAGGCCATCCCCTTTTACACCTCCACAGGCCTTTTTTTATAAAAATATGTAAAAAATTTGACAATCTATTATCTATTATCTATTATTTGGACCATCATATTCATTCCTATGCTGCATCGGACTAAGCAGTTATAGTGCCGGTCAAATGACTCGATACCAGATTTAAGCCCCAAACACCCTAAAAATGGGGATTTCAAGTCCCAAAATAGTATCAGGTCATGTGACCGGCACTATAGTCGGATAATTTTCGATTTATAAGTTGAGCGTGGACTTGTTTTTTTTGAGAAGTTTTAAACAGGATAGTCGTTATGAAGCAATATCAATATAACCTACATGGCAGAAAAACCTGCCACAACGAAAAACGAAAGTCCTTTAATTCCAGTATATTGGTGAGACTTTCATATAAAGATACAAGAAAGGCCTTAAAACCGAATACCAATTGATAGGGCAGTAACGTGTAGACTGATATTGTAGAAGGTGAACAATATTTCCGGATATCAGCTTACATCCAGCGAATCATTTTTTTTCCCCAGCAATATCTTTTTAGCAAAAGATCTCTTAGTGGAAATGGTGTTTCTTGCATCAACTTAATTGGGAGTCTGAAATTAATGAATTCTCAACAGATTATATCTTACCAGAAGGCAGAAATTTTTGCATTAATGGAAGAAAGCATTAAGATTGGTTCAAAAAAGAATTTTATCCAGCTTATTCGCAAAACCGAAAATTTATTTCATGCTGACCACTCAATTTGTTTTTTGGCGAAAAGTGAAAATGAACAGGCAGTAGGGTTTGAAAATATAATTAACATAAGCTTTCCTCAAGAGTGGATCGACTTCTATATCTCTCGAAACTACTCAGAAATAGATCCCATCTTTAAATACCATTTTAAAGAATTTAAACCTCAAATATGGTCAGAAGCTTTAGGTCAATTGACTGAATCAAATCAGAGCCTGATTAACCAACCGCTTGATTTTAATTTTATCAATGGCATTACTTTTGGAATGGCAATTCCAAGAACCAGTAATGGAAGCTTATTTTCATTTTCCATGCCTTATCAAAAAATACATCATTCTGTCTTTGATGTCTTAAAAATTTTAACTCCCTATTTGCACCAGGCAATGCTGAGAATTGTTGATCTCTCTCCGAAAAAAGATGATTTTGAATTTAACATTTCCAATAGAGAAAAACAGGTTCTAAATTGGATTGGAGCCGGTAAAACCAATTGGGAGATCTCAATGATATTAGGAATTAGTGAACAGACCGTCAAATTTCATGTGTCGAATATATTGAGAAAACTTAATGCAACAACACGATCTCATGCTATTTTTATTTCAATGCAAGCCAATCTTCTTGAGAGAGATTTGAATCTGTTGAACTAACGGTCACAACGAGTAATGAAAATGGCACGATGCCGCCCCCGAGGACCGGTCGGTCCAGCCCAGGACCGTCGGCGGCCCTTTTGCCCTGCCGGCCTAAAGCGCAGGAACTGCGGGCAGGTTTGTCCTCAAACAGCCTGCGCTTCTTAGGGAGGCAGAAAAAAAGGCTCATCGCGGATTAGTGTGAAAACCACCTAATCCTGCGAGTACCCGTAGCTTGAAATTGTCGAAATTTCGATATCCATAAGCCATGCGTGTTATTATTCTCAGAGCATTATTGGTACCTTCGCGGAATTCTTCCTTGAGCAAGTACAAGGTACGAAGTTCCGGACACGCTTGTAATATTTGTATTTGGGGTGGTGTTTGTTCAAAGGCATTTTTAAATGACAGAGAGCATATCCGGATGGGGATTGCCCCTGATTTTGGAGCTTTTCCGGACAAAATGAGCATGGAAAAGCCGAATTCATGCCGGAATTTGTTGACGGGCTGTGCATTGGATAGTACAGGAAATATTGTTTTTCTATTAGCAAACAATGTGCCACTGATGGAAAAAACATTGATTTGAGGGGGCTGAAGATAAAATTAGGCTTCATATCTATGGCGCTCACATAAATTGAGACGCTTTCGCTCAGATAAATTGAGACGTTGATTCACATCAGAATCCACCCAGAAAGCATTTTTTCTTTTCCAAGTAGTTCATAAATAAGGATAAAAAAATTTTAGTTGTTAAAGAGAAGGGTGGGAGATTTAGAGATAAAAATTTTGTTGAAGCACTTCATTCCAATCATGCCTGGAAGGACGAAGCCTTTCAATGGAAGGATATAGTTTGATCATTTTGGTTGCCATTGCTTCTCCGGTTCTGTCGGTATCAAAACCACAAAAGATTTCACAACCCTTTGATAAAAAACGGCTTAACCATGCAGGATTAGCCACTGCACCAGAAGTTGATATGGCTGTGTATTCAGGGTGAAGCACGGCACAGGATATTGCATCAATGGCAGATTCACACAGTACCATTTTTTTTGAACTTTCCCCGACGATATAAAAACAACCTAATTTTTTTTGAGATCCAGGTACCATGGTTCCTGAGCACCGGATCGGCAGGGGAAGATGCCGTATCTGTGTCGGGTGGTGCCTTACCATTGTCCTGTCAATGCTTCTGAACATCGCCCTGTTCGGGCTGATGCCGGAGTTGATAGAGATGGAACCCAAAAATCAGGCAGATCTTGGGGATCTGAAGACCATACAGGTGATCCGGATCAAACATCAGGAGACCCCACCCAGGAAAAAAGAGCTACAAAAACCCAAGCCCAAGGAAAAACCTAAGGCGTTGAAGACCACCCTCACAAATATCGTCCGGCAGAAACCCATGCGTCTGAAGCCCCGTCTCCCCTTTGAACTGAATCCCAGACTGCCTGCCGCTCCGGACGGCCTGATCATGCCGCCCATGGAAACTTTCAGCCTGGACGGTCCCACCCTCAAGGGTCTCTATGAGATGGGCGAGCTGGACAGTCCCCTCACACCCATTGCCAATATTCCGCCCATATATCCCATGCGGGCCATACGCGGGGGCATAGAGGGATGGTCAAGGTGCGTTTTCTGGTGAATAACCAGGGACAGGTGGAGCAACCCAGGGTCGTGGAAGCCAGGCCTGAGAACGTCTTTGAAAAAAGCGTTGTCAACTGTGTCTTAAAGTGGAAGTTCAAGCCGGGAACCGTTGAAGGCGTTCCGGTGAACACAATGGTGGAGACCATTATACGATTTGAGTTGGAAAAATAATTGAGAGATTCAAAAGCATGGAAGGGCATAATGCATCATAACACATTAAAATCGACATTACTGCAAATGGGGTGTGCATGCTTTAGATGGGTGCTGATGCAGCCATCACCGGCAAATGCCGAAGATCGCCTTCCCCTTGCCACGGCCATGTGCATATTAACAAGGCCCAAGACCTGATTCAGCAGGAAAAGGTTATGGAGGCCATCAAGGTGCTTGAGGACTTCAGGAAAAAGGCGGAAGAGGTGTCTGAAAAGGCCGCCGCAGGCTACACCCATTATTACGTTGACTTCATGCTGGGCAATACCTGTCTCATGTACACAGAGTCCGCCGGCAAGGGATCGAATCAATTGCTTGAACGGGCCGCCTCAGCCTATGAAGCGACTGTCCGTAAAAAGAGAGATCTGTCACCGGCCTGGCTGAATCTGGCAAAGTGCCGGTACGATCTGGACCAAATGCAAAAAGCGGCCGACGCTTTTAAAACAGGGTATGAGACCTGTGAGGAAAAAAAGGCATCCCACCTGTACTACGCCGCCATCTGTTATTTCCAGGCAGATGCCCACCAAAAGGCCCTGAAGACCTTTTATGAGCTGATGGAATCTCATCCCAAAGAGATCACCCTGGACTGGAAGGAGTCCTTGGTCAGCATCCTTTTTGCCATGGACAGAAACAAAGAGGCCCTCCCCGTTGTGGAAACCCTGGCCGCTCAATGCAAGGGACAGAAAAGAAAAAAATGGCAGGAGATTTTGCTCTACCAGTACCTGGAACTCAAGATGGATAAAAAGGCTTTGAAGTACGGAAAGTTCCTCACCAGTACCGATCCCCTGGAGCCCAAATGGTGGAAGTCCGTATCCCACCTACATCTTGCTTCGGTCCGGTGATTTTAAATCAATAAAATGGCGGCTGACAGTCCGGTGCATTAAAAAAGCTATCTTTAGCCATAAAGAATTCAGCTCGACAAGGACCCATCCATTTTCCAGTTGCGCCAACGCATAAATCATGGTTAAAACATTCCAAAGTAAAAGCATGGGTTTCATTCCCGGGAATGTTATCGCTACATCCCGGTCCGCATCGTCCCAAGCATGGTTCTTCATTATAGGGGCCAACTTCAGCATATTCTATGCAAACAAATGTACCGTCATTAAGCTCTATCGTGGTTGCATTATCTCCACAAGCAAATCCCTCTTCAATGAATTTAACAGGAATAATATATCTTCCTTTTATCGTATCTCCCATTTTATCACAAAAAGAAGTATACTCTTTAAGAGTTCTTATTTCTTTTTCAAGTTCTTCCTTATTTAAATTAGGGTCATTATCGAAAAATTCGTTTACAGGATGAAAGATTATTAAATATTCAATAAAACGTTTGAGCCTTGCTTGAACCAAAATACTTGAATCCAATTCCTTTTTTAAAGAGTGGTATAAAGACGTTAACCGTACTATATCTGTTTGTTCTAATTTCGCTGGATCATTGCTTTTGGTGAAAATGGATTCTATGATGATCCTTTTTTCATTAGTAAAAGTAGCTGTGAACAATTTATTATTCGTTTGTATTTTTGTAATGATCGATTCATTTTTATCTAACATTGATGAAAAAATAATTCCAAGACGCGATAACTGACCTTTAAATTCTATTTCAGAACTAATGTAAATATTTTGTGCATATGCAAATAATGGGAAAAATAAAAAAAATAACAGTAAAAATTTTTTTTTTGTCATTGTGTATTACCTCCTTTTTATGATCAAGCCCCATTTTTTTTAATCGCTGGCAATATTTTGCCGTTGTTCTTTGCAGCATTTGCCATCTCTTTCTGTACCGGATGAGCATCAATTTGTGAAACCCTTTCTGCCAGGCTCGCACATCCGTTAGAGTGTCTTTTTTGATCAATTCCAGGAGGCTTTAGGGTTGAATGACAGGTAGGATCCAGATATGGCAGAAAAACCGGCACAGACAGATCTGACATCTGCCCATACCGCGATGCACAGGGTCCTGACGTTTGCAGCCGGACCGAACATATAAGGAAAAAAGCCCGGAACCGGCTGCAGATAATGGGAAAATTATCCTTTTATATCCTTAACGTACATAAACTCCTTGTCCATTTCATAGGTCCAGGGAAGACCTTCTCTCTGCCATCCGCCGGCCCATCGCTTACCGTAAAACTCACTGGCCTTGTTTTTATTCTTATCGCCTTCAAAGCCGCCCATGAGGTTAAAAACTTTTTTTTCATCAAAGCCTGCCTTGATCGCCTCATTGCAGGCAGTGCAGCTCCGGTTCCCGGACCGGCATAAAATGATCAGGGTGTCGGTTTCCGGGTTGAAGCGGTTCAGCAGGTCTTGTCCGAATGTTTCATTCATGGTTTCGGTATACCCTTTTTTACCCACGGTGGTGGTTAAAAAACGTAAGGGGATATTATAGGCCTGTTCAGGATGCCCGACAAACTGGTATTCGGCCCGGGTTCGGCAATCCACCAGAAAGGTGTGCTTCGGGTCTTTCCGGACCATTTTATAGGCCTGCTCAGGCGTTAAATCCCCCCCCAGATGTGCCTTGTTGGATGTGTAATCATATCCCCCGGCCAGGACCGGTGAAACCCAAAAAAGCATGCCGATCAGAAAATACAAAAGTTTTTTCATATCCTGCCTCCTTTTTTTACATTGGGAAATGAACGAGCATTTCCCTATATGGATAAATATATCGGCGGCGGATGTTTATCCGTCGTCGTGGGGTGACTCGGTTACCTTTTGCGGAATTTTGTCTTCAGGAACAATGACGTTTTGGTTTGCCTTTTTTTCTTCCGGTGATAGATTTTGTCCCTGTAAAAACAGATTTGGATTTCCATGGCAGCTGTTACAGGTCTTTGCCTGATCGGTTTGACGCTGAATATTATGGGGTGTGGCCGGCTTCCAGGTGGGGACATCGGAAAACCGTTCCAGACCCTTGGATAGATAAAATTTAAAGGTATCCGGTACAATGGGGGCATGCCGGACAATGGTGTATTCATAGGGCATCTGCTCTGTCGGGTGGGGATTCAGGCCTATTTTCAATATTGGTGTTGTCTTTTTGCACTTAAAATAGGGCAGCCCTTTTTGATCGGTTCCCACATGACAGGAAAAGCAGCTCTTGGAAGCCTGGGCATGGCAGACATGGCAGGATAATTTCGTGCCGTGGCTGGCATGAAATTCATTGGCCGATTCCCTATTCAAAACATCTTTATGGCAATTTATGCAGGCCGGCCTTTGGGGCAGGGTATACCGATTTTTGATCCCTGTTGCATCGGCATGCATCTCATCTGCCGTATGGCAGTCCATGCAGGCCATCTCCTCATCTTCAAAGTGGGTATCGGGAAGGTAATCTTCATTGGTGCCAGTGAATTCTCCGTGGACCCGTCCCCCGTGACAGGAGGCACAGGTCGTATCCATGGGCGGCCGGGACTGGAATTGGTGGCTGGAAAGAAATCCCCCTTTCACGTATTCCGGCCGGGAGACATGGCACTGCCCGCAGCTGGCATGACAGACACCGCAGTGCCGGTCCATGCCCTTTTGCAGAACCGCTTTGTTTTCCGGGGAACAGCATTTCCCGCCAGCCCTTGCCAGCACGGTCCGGTACATGGGCGCCAAGGTGTAGTGAAGGCTTTTGGTTGCCGATGTCACCCGGTCTTCATGGCACCGGCCGCAAACCCGGTCGGCAGATAAGCGGGTGGGATCTTTGATAAGATCGGTATGCGCGGTCTGCCAGTTGTCGTCTGCCGGATTCCCGCCGTGGCATTCTTCACATTCGATGGTACCGTGATCTGTTTCAAGAAATGAGGGGGTTACATAAATTTTTTCGTACAGCTCCAACGGAGCCAGAGGACCACCTCAGCCTTCTCCGCTGGTCTGTGCCGAGGCTCTATTTTTTGGTTTTGTCTTTTCAACCTCCCAACAAAGCCGGATCAGTTTTTTGACATTGGTATGGCAAAGGATGCATTGACTTTGGTCCTTTGCAGGTAAGGCAGATGAACATGTCAAAGTTGTGAGACAAAATACGGCGATGATGGACAACCGAATCTGTTTGAAAAACATGGTGTTATCCTTGAATTTGGGTTGTCACGCACGCTTATGTTCCGGCGGGTGTTGAATCTTTTGATATTTCTTTCCGGAACATTCGGAATTTGTGTAAAATATTCAGTTACCTATGACATAATACTGTAAGAAATTCATGTCAAGGTGAATCTTCGAGCATCCTTCAAAATGAGAGTTTCAAAGTTCGTTGTGGCAGGTGTTTCTGCCATGTAGGCTATACCGATACTAAGTTTGGAGCCGTATACATTTAAAAGCAAGAATGAGAATTGCTGGTATGCCCCGAAAATCATGGGACATTCTCATATGATTATGATATATACATCAACTCGCTTGAAATCCTGTGGCTTGATCACAACAACAGCCACTTGGGGGAGGGGACAGGCTTGCGTTATTGGTGTTCTTGTTAAATTTTGTCATTATCACAGGAAGCCGTCAAGGGCAAGCATGGAGCATGTTAAAACACTCAGGCTCTAAGAACACAAGCCTGACCCCGTTGCAGCACCGAATGTCAAGCGTGTTCTGTGTTGTGACCAAGCCCAAATCATGCAATAAATATTAATGAACCATTTGGGAAAAATATGTCATTTGAAGAACTTGGCCTTCGGGTCGAACTGCTTAAAGCCGTTAAATCCAATAAATATACCGCCCCCACCCCCATCCAGACCCAGGTCATTCCGGCGATACTCAAGGGGCGGGACATCCTTGCCCGGGCTCAGACCGGAACCGGAAAGACCGACGCATTTGCCCTGCCGCTGGTTGAGATCTTGAGCCGACAGCAGAGTAGCGCCCGACATCCCCGGGCCCTGGTGCTGGCCCCCACACGGGAACTGGCCCTCCAGGTGGGAGACTGCATCAAGGCCTATGCCAGATGGGTGTCCCTTAGATGCTCGGTGGTGTATGGCGGGGTGAACATCAATCCTCAGATCCATCGGCTCAGGCGGGGGATTGATATCCTTGTGGCCACCCCGGGCCGCCTTCTGGATCTTGCCTCCCACAGGGATCTGGATCTTTCAAAAATAGAATTTCTGGTTTTTGATGAGGCGGACAGAATGCTGGATCTGGGCTTCAGCGCCGAGATCTCCGAGGTGCTGGCGCTTGTCCCTGTCCAACGCCAGACCCTGCTGTTTTCTGCCACCTACACTCCCCAGATCCGTCACCTGGCCCAACGAATGCTCAAGACACCTGAATACATTGAGGTGAGCCCCGACATCAAGGCCGCTGCATCCATTGTTCAGAAAGCACACCTGGTGGAGCAGGCAGACAAATGCGGGCTGCTTGTCCACCTTATTACCCGGGGACACTGGACCCAGTTACTGGTCTTTACCCGCACCCGGCACGGGGCAAACAAGCTCACTGATAAACTTGCTGACAAGGGGATTCGTGCGGCTGCTCTCCATGGCGACATGAGCCAGTCCCATCGAACCCGCACGCTGAAAGAATTTAAAAATGGTGATATCCAGGCTCTGGTGGCAACGGATGTGGCCGCAAGGGGCCTTGATATCAGCAATCTGCCCCATGTGGTGAATTATGACATGCCACGTGTACCTGAGGATTATATTCATCGCATTGGTCGTACGGGCCGTGCCGGTGTCAGCGGTGTTGCCGTGTCCCTGGTGAGCTACGACGAGATGGCTTATTTAAAGGCCATTGAAAAACTGATCCGGCAGAAAATTCCCACGGAAACCGTGGATGGGTATACCGTGGATGGTGCCGTTCCGGATTTTATTTTACTGCGTCCCAAGAACCCGGCCAGTGAAAAAAAGGCAGACAAGGGGATAAAAGAGACGGTGAACAAAAGAAAAGCCTCAAAGCAGACTTCCAAAGCCTTTGGTGGAAAATCCGTCGGTTCCGGAAAATTCCCCGCTTATGGGAAGCCTGCAAGCTCCGGGAAAACAGCAGGCTCCGGTAAACCCGAAAGCTTCGGTAAACACACAGGCTCTGGAAAACCAGCAAGGTCCGGGAAATCAGACGCTTCCGGGAAAGGACGGGCATCCACATCAACCTCCACATCCGATCAAAAAACGGACAAGGGGAGAAAAAAGTCCTCTCGGGCAGAGGCCGGTTCCCGCCAATGGGGCAGGGCCAAAAAATAGTTTTTTCGGTCAGGGATGTGCAGGATCATCGGGTAATAGAATAGGATCATCGGGTAATCCTCTTCGGGGGGGGCAGCATGAATGAAGCCCCCTGCACATATGCGAGGTGCTGTGGGGAGGGCGGGAGGTACCCGATGATGCTTTTGAATTAATGGCTTAATTTGGAACTGGCGAGACGATTTAAACTTACGCCGGCTTCTGCCGCTTTAATAGCAAGAGCCCGATGAACATCAGGTGGAACGCGAACCATAAATTTTCCGCTATAATTTTTGATGGCAATCGGCTCAGGAACTTTTTCTTTATTTTCCTTCATATCCTTTACCACGTCACCAACAAGATTTCGGATACCCTTTAAGGCAGATTCCGGTGTCTCTGCCAACCAGCTTAAACCTGGAAATTCTGCGCATAAACCAACATATTCGTCGTCATCTGATGACCAAGTTACCCTATATGTATAATGATCATTTTTTATTGCCATTCTCCACCTCCAAACGTTCAATGGCTTTTAGCACCTGCCTTACTTGGTAGGCTTTGGCTTTCCCTTTAGCGTTCTGGATATTCACACGAGGATCACCGCGCCAAGGGGTTTTATATACTCTGTGACTTGAGCCTGATTGTCGCGCGTCTCCAAAGTAGAAATCACAAACTTCGCATAATTCTGAAAACTTCACATCTTTAGGATTGTTCTTAAAGAGCTTTAATTTCTCAGCTATGGTTTTCATTAAATAATGATACTATTATTGATATCTATGTCAAGTTTTAATTTAGGGTACGTAAGGCTTAAGTCTTCAGGTAAGTCAGTACAACATGACAAAACCCAGGATTCAGGAGAGAGGAAATTGTCTTTCTCAATCAAAGCAGTACTCAAACCGGCGGCGACGCGAGGTTTTAGCCACCACCGCAATTTGGATTTTGTTTTTCAATTTCGCACAGAAGAATTTTCCCATATGGGTGATTTTGACCATAAGCCTTAACTGATGGGTAGGGCGTTTCCTTAGACGGCTTTCCGGTGTCATCCACAATGTCGTTGAAATCAATTTCCAGGGGTCATTCCTTTTGATCCACAGAGAAATTAGCAACAAAATAAAGTTGTAGTTTTTCATCGCTAATCGCGGTGCGGCCGCCGTGATCGCCGCTAATTTTCAGGGCTCATCGCGGATTAGTGTGAAAACCACCTAATCCTGCGAGTACCCGTAGCTTGAAATTGTCGAAATTTCGATATCCATAAGCCATGCGTGTTATTACTCTCAGAGCATTATTGGTACCTTCTACAAACCCGTTGGTAATTCGTACAATAAAATAAGGTTCTTCACGGATTAGTGTGAAAATTCATAGCCGCTGATGCATAAATGCTGAGAATTGCACACGGCAACCATGTCCCAATCACACTAATCCGCCATGAGGGGGGTACAAAGTAGCTGAAAAACTCCTTGCACAGATGCAGGGAGATGTGGAAAATGGTGTTTTTCGGATTGAAAAATACACTGAAAAAGGATGGACCGATGTAATTCCTTATTTTGAAAAATGGCTGGAAACAAAGGCGAAGAAAAAGCCGGCAACTTATAAAGGATATCGATCATATTTCAAAAACTGGATCCGGCCATTCTTTGAGAGGCATCCAATTCAACTCCATGAAATCCAATTGGACACCCTGGATAATCTGTTGGAATCTATAAAACTCACCGGCAAGGGGAAACACAATGTCATGATGTGTTTCCATGCCTTCATGGATTATGCATGGAGATCACGCCGGGTGTTTGAAATCCCACCTTTCCCGAAAAAAGAAGATTATGACATCATGGAGCCCACAATCACCTGGTTGCCATCGGATCGGCAAATTGCTGTTATTGATTCGATTCCCCAGGAGCATCAACCCATATTCTGGTTTTTAAAATATCACCTTCGACGGCCAGCTGAGGCATGTGCCCTGCATAAAGTGGATTATGATCTGATCAACAAGGTTTTCACTATCCGGAGATCCATCAGCGCAAGAAAGTTGGTTAGCACCACCAAAACCCATAAAGCCCATATCATCCCATGTCATTCCAAAATGATTCCGTTGATTGATCACTTGGCGCAGCAACCAGGAGACTTTATGTTCCAAAATCCACGGGCCAGAAAAGATGGAAAACGGTACACCAATGAATCCTTAAATATTCTTTGGAAGCAAGCTTGCAAGAGGGTAGGGGAGAGAATTGATCTTTATTCCGGGATGAAGCATTCCAGCTGTAGCCAGTTTGTAAATGAACAGGGCATGGCATTATCAGATTTACAGTCGATAACCGATCATGCCAGGATGGATTCAGTTGAAAAATATGCCAAAACTGAAGTAAGCAGAAATTTTGGAGTTTTCATATTTGCTTTGGAAATTTCTGATACAGACTGTCCTTTTGCCTCTATCCTCCAACCTCCCTTTTTTCGGCAAATGCCCTCGCCGAGCCACAGGCACAACATGTTGTGCCTGTGGCCCGGCGAGGGTATATTTCAAGCTTCTGATATTTTTTTATACTTTGGGAGTCAAAAAGCAAGTTCCTATCTGTTAAATTGTCCGTTTGCGAATATAAAACTGACAATTCAAGACTTGCCCCCTAAGGTCATACAAGACTCGCCCCCTAAGGTCACTTTTTGCCCACGCACATATCCATGGAATCACCCAGGGGGCAGTCCAGGGGGGTGACCTTTACCGTTTTAAATCCTGCTTTAAGCATGGCATCGGGTATCACATCCCGCTCAAGGGTCATATCCCGGAAACCAAGTCCTGTGGGCAGCCAGCTGATCACCATGTCGGCGGGTTTTGTACCCTCGCATGTAAGGCCGTCATGAACAGAGACAAAAACGCCGCCGGGATTCAGGACGTCGTGGATTTTTGTCAATATGGGGTCAAGATTGTCCTTGAAAAAGCTTAGAGTCGCCTTGGCATAGATAAGGTCATAACCGGAACCGATGGGGTCGGTGGTATAGTCGCCTTCCATGACGGAAACCCGTGTTTCCATACCGTATTCGGCGATGATGTTGCGGGTTGTTTTAATCACGCCGGGGGTATCAAAGACAATACCTTGAAGGTCGCTGCTTTTCTGGGTCACGGCAATGGTGTCCATGCCGTGGCCCCCGCCAAGTTCAAGCATTTTTTTCATCCCTGCAAATCCGGGCAGCCTGCTGATCTGTTCTGCCATCAACTGTGAAATGCCGCTTCGGGCGTAATTTTTCATGTCGTTGACATGGGGGGCAAACATATCTTGTCTGTCACCTGAGATTTCGGTCCGGGGCTCGGGGCCGTTTTTAATGCGCGCTTTCATCTGTTCTCTGGACGAAAAATTCCACGTCTCGGCCATGGTAAGGAATTTTCCAAGATAACACTGCTTTCCCCGGACAAGGAAGGTGTTCGACAACTCGGTATTGCGATAGGCCCAATCCCTTTTTTCAAGGAGATCAATGGCGCACAGGGCATTTAAAAAAAGTGCGGTATTGGCCCTGTGGGTGTTCAGTTTTGCTGCAATGTCATCTGCTGTTTTGTATTCAACCGTGAGATCAAAGACATTGAATTCAATGGCAGTAATCAGCAGCCACGATTTTGTGGTGCCGTAAACAAGTTTGTATAGTGCCTGGGGTTTTATCGTAAGGTCGGGCAATTGCATAGGTCCTCCTTATTCCTTTTTTTATATGAAAAGGTAGTCTTCAAGTCTACCTCAGCAGAGCCGCCCCCCCGATGGGCAATAGGAACCGGACAATTGAGCTGTCTACAGTTCCGGTCCGGGCCCATTGCCCGTCGGGGGGGCGGCGGTATAATACCATTTTCTATATTTGTTGTGTCCGGCAGGACATGCCCGTTTATATGAAAGTCTCACCAATATGCTGGAATTAGAGGACTTTCGTTTTTCGTTGTGGCAGGTGGTTACTGCCATGTAGGTTATATGAAAGTCTGTGTAAGTTACTCAGATCTTTTAAGCTTTGTTGTGGGCTGTGCCTGGCAGACGATATGCCAGGTCGGCCCATGGCTGTTATAATGTTTAACTTAACATATGGTTGGTGCATTGTTTTGCAAAATTTGTATTCTTGGCTCTCATCTCCCATGAGCGGGCAGCCCTTCGCTTTGTCCATAACTTATGATAAACACCCTGTTTTTCCAACAGCTGGTCATGTCTGCCGGTTTCAACGATCCTGCCCTTGTCTATGACGACAATCCGGTCGGCATGACGGATGGTGGACAGCCGGTGGGCAATGACGATCAGGGTCTTGTTTTTCACCAGTTCTCCAATGGCCTGCTGGATATATTTTTCGTTGTCGGGATCTATGCTTGCCGTGGCTTCGTCTAAAAGGACAATGGGGGCATCCTTGAGAATGGCCCTGGCAATGGAAATGCGTTGTTTCTCTCCGCCGGAAAGACTGGTTCCCGCCTCACTGACCATGGTGTCATACCCCTGGGGCAAGGCGCTGATAAAATCATGGCACCGGGCCTTGTGGGCAGCGGCCATAATCTCTTCATCCGTGGCAAAAGGTTTTCCAAACCGGATATTGTTTTTTATGGTGTCATGGAACAGGTAGACCCGCTGGAACACCATGCTGATATTTTTTAACAGGCAGTCACTTGTGATCTCTTTGATGTCCGTGCCGCCAATGGTAATGCTGCCCTGTTTGACATCCCAGAACCGGACAATGAGATTGGCAATGGTGGTCTTGCCGGAACCTGACTGCCCTGCAAGGGCTGTCATGGTGCCTGGTTTCGCCGTAAAGCTGATATCTTTGAGCACCATTTTGGCATCGGGTTTATCATCATAGGCAAAGCTGACATTTTGGAATACTATTTCCGGGTTGTCGATTGGGGTGTCTTGTCCTTCCACTCCCATAAGGGGATTGTTTTTCAATGCGTCCAGGCGGTCAAGCCCTGCTTTGCCCACTAAAAAGGTGACAATGGCACTGCCCAGGTTGATGGCCGGTAAGAATATATAAAAAGCAAAGAGTACAAAAATCAGGGCAAATTCAACGCCCAGGGTTCCGTTTTTGTAAAATGTAAGACTTGCCCATACCATAAATGCTGTGGCCGAACTAAAGGCTGCTTTATAACAAAACGCAGGTGGGATAAACAGTTTTTCAAATCGTAAACTTCCCTCTTTGGTGTCCTGAATCGCTTTCTTAAGGGTTGCGGCCTTTTCACCGGCAAGGTTAAATGCCTTGATCACCGAGATTCCCATGGCATACTCCAGCACGGCCTCGGTGAGTTTGCCCTGCTGTTCCTGGCGCAGGACCGACTCTTTGCGGCACACTCGTTCTATCCATGCGGAAATAAAAATGGAAAGCACGGACACAATCACGGCAACGGTACCGATGCGGATATCTGCGACGCTGAGCATGGTGCAGCCGATGACGGTCATGGCTGCGGCATTAGCCATGATATCAAGGTCTCGAACAGCCCTTTCTTCCACAAAGGTCAGGTCAATGGAGATGATTGCCGCAACCCGGCCAAGGTTTCCCCTGGTGAAAAATCCCATGGGAAAGTGCCGGAACCGGTCACCGATCCCAAGCCGCTGTCTTTCACAGGCATCATAGATGGAAAGATAGATGTAATTATCAATGAACCAGGCCAGCAGCATCCTGATGAGCACGGCAACCGCCATCACGGAAAAAATTAAAAGAATATCCCCTTTGATCAGTGTGCCGCCAGCAAGTTTTGTAAAGGCGTAAAGGAGCATAACCACGGGAATATTTGCAAACACACTCTCAAAAAATGCCAGAACAATCCCCACCTGAACCCGTTTTTTATTCCGGCCCAGAAAGGCCATGATCTGTCTGAAATAATCAATCATCGGATTTCTCCTTTCCCTGAAATACTCCATCCGGCAATATTTTCATGGGCATGCCACAACTGCTGGTATTTGTCGCTGGTCTCAACCAGTTCCCGGTGTTTGCCTGCTTTGTGCACTTTCCCGTTATCGAGCACCACAATCTGATCTGCATGAACAATGGAGGATAAACGGTGGGCAATGACAACAACGGTTTTACCGCCGATCAATTTATTTAGCGCGTCCTGGAGTTTGTCTTCATTTTCAGGATCGGTAAAGGAGGTGGCCTCATCCAGGATCACGACGGGGGCATCTTTAATAATCGCCCGGGCAATGGTGACCCTTTGCCGCTCCCCGCCGGACAGCGTGGCTCCTGAAGCCGTGACAACGGTGTCGTACCCTTTAGGCGTCTGCATGATAAACTCATGGCAGCAGGCTGCTTTTGCGGCTGAGACAACCTCTTCCATTGTGGCATCGGGTCTGCCCATGCGGATATTTTCCTTTATGGACATGCGAAATAAAAAATTATCCTGGGACACATAGCTGATGCTTTGCATTAAATAATCAAAAGGAATATTTTTCAGGCCGATTCCTCCGATTTTTATATCTCCTGCCTGGTAATCCCAGAACCGCATCAAGAGCATGGCCAGGGTGCTTTTCCCAGCACCTGACTCCCCCACAAGGGCAGTCAGGCTGTTTTGTTCAAAGCGCAGATTAATATCCTCCAACACATTTTTGTCGGTATAAGCAAAATTCAAGTTGGAGATATCGATATCAAAGCGTTCCGGGATGTTGGGGGCGCAGCTTTGGTGCAACTCTTCTTCATTTAAAATTGCCGTGATATGGGATGCTTTTTCATTTAATATGGCCACAGACGGGGCAAAGCTCATCAATCGTAAAAGCGGAGCGCCCATGCTTAAAGCCAGCATGGTGCAAAGGACCAGTGCCCCGATCTGCATTTGGCCGTCCATGTACAGATAAAGTCCCACGGGCAGACAAAATAACAGGGGGGATGTCATGATCACTTTGTATACTGCCGTGTATTTCCATGAAGATTTGGCCCAGGCGGCTGTGTAATTTTTGAAATCCGATACAGAATCCGTGTATTTTTTATAGGAGCCGGCCGTCTGGTTAAACACCTTGATCACTTCCATGCCGTTAATATAGTCCACGATGTTGTTGTTCATGTTCCTGGACGATTCATAATAGGCTTTCAGCTTTTTTAACCCCTGGACAAACATGAGAATAAAGGCTGCCATGCCGACTAAAACCACCGCCAGTACGGCCATGGCCATTTTAAAACTGATCAGACAAAGGGCAATACCTGCCACCGCCAGGGATGCAATATTGCCGATTCCTTCGGGGATCATGTGGGCCAGAAGCATCTCCATTTCCTCAACATTGTCCACAAAATTCTTTTTGATTTCCCCGTGTCCTCTTTTGCGGACACTCCCCATGGGAATTTTTAACAGCTTTTCTGCAAGGGCCTGTCTCATATCGGCAAGGATGCTGTACGCCACAAGGTGAGAGTGGTTCAGTCCCATATATTCCACCCCGTTTTTGATCAGCATGAAAACCAGGATTAGAAGGGCTGCGCAAAGTATGTAATTTTCGCTTACAGAAACGTGGGTAAATATTTTTGTAAAAATATCGGCCACCACAAGATAGGTGGCGATATTGGCCAGGCTGCTGAGTATAAGTTCGCATACACACAGGATAAACTTACCCCTGTATGGTGCTGCAAACCCGAGTATTCCGCTTGGATTTTCAATGTTTTTTTTCATCAGGCTTCCTTGACGGTTTCTTGTTCTTTGCCACCGTTCGTTAAGGACAATTTAAAAAAGAGTGAAAGGACAAGTGAAAGGCATGCAAACGCCCACGCCGCCATCACAGCGGAAAAATAACCGGCTTTTCCGGCCAGTGCCGTTGCACCCGTTGCCGTTGCAATTCTGACAAGTGCAAGCAACAGCAGCCATTGTCCGTGCCCCGGAATTTTCCAGAAAGTTAAGAACCTGGCAAGCAGCAAGGGATTGGCCTGGGGTTCGGTGTTGTGGTCAGGTTCACGGAAACACAGCACCTGGAACCATGAGACCAGGGTGAATAATCCCAGGACCAGCATACTGCCTTTCCATCCGATATGGGGATAGGCCATGAGCACGGCACCGCCGCCCACAAGGTTGCCAAGCATGCCTCCGGCATACTGAATCCCACTGCCAAGCCCCCGTTCTTCCCTGGAAAGCATGCAGCAAACCAGCCCGTCTGCGGCAATATCCTGGGTTGACGAAAAAACAGCCAAAACCACGCAACCGCCCAGGACAGCACCAAACTGCGTTGCAATGTCCAGAAAAGAGATGGCGAACAGGCTGAGCATCATGCCGGTCTGGGTCAACAGCAGCCAGCTGCGGTAATGGCCCATTCGCTTGATGCCGAATCGGTCCACCAGAGGTGCCCATAAAAATTTGATCACCCAGAACAGCCCTAAAAGATAGATTCCGCCCAGCCGTTCCAGGGGCATGCCCTGCCGCCGCATGATCACCACCAATGCGATCATGAAAAAACTGAGCCCCATAAACTGGGTCATATACAGATTTGCCAGCAGCAGCCAGGTACTCAAAGGCTTGCCTTGTGCTGCAGCAGATGTCTTTGTGTGCCGGCTGCGGGGGGACCCTGTTTGCGGGCCGGTCACAGCCGGCAGCCGGTATTTAGCGGGTTTACAAGTGGTTATTGTGCATTTCATATAAAAATTGACCTTGAAGATACAAGCTATAATTTTTAGAAACGGTAAGTCACCTGCATGCCCACCTCTCCGGGATCACCGTAGAGGGTGTAAAAGCCGCTGTAATAACCATAGGAATCGTATGCCTCGTCAAAAATATTCTTGCCGTACAGGTAGATATCATAATGCTCGGTTTCATATCCTATTTTGGCGTTGACGATTTGATACGGGTCGCGTTTAAAGTTGTTGGCCTTGTCAAAGTACATTTCACCATAGCCAATCACGTCTGCCCTGGCATAAAAGCCGTTTTCCCATCGGTACTGGGCCCCGATATTAAATGTATACTCCGGTGCATAGGTGGTTTTGTTTCCATGGTAATCGCCGTCATTATCCTTGAAATCGTCAAATTCAATGCGTGTATAGCCGAAACCGGCCGTCATGGTCAGGCCGGCGGTTATTTTAGCCGTCGCCTCAAGCTCAACTCCCTTGCCGCTTGCCTCGGCTGCGTTGGTGATATAAGAGACCATGGATGAAATTTTTTCAGACACCTGCATATTGGAAATATCCATCAGGTAAACGGCGGCGTTCAGGAGCACCCGGTTATTGAAAAAAGTATTTTTTACACCGAGTTCATAGGACCACAGCTCCTCTTCATCAAAACTGTAGTATTGGGGATCTGTGGCCTGAAAATTAAATCCGCCGGCGCGATAGCCTTTAGATACGCTTAAATAGGTCATGGTTTGCTGCAGGGGGCGGTATTCCAAGGCAAGCTTGGGTGTAAAGGCCTGCCAGGAGTCATCGGCCTGCTTTGCGCTCACATGATCATGCAACTCCTTTTCGGTTGACTCATAGCGCAAGCCACCCACAATGCTGAATTGCCGGAACAAAGGATAGGTCAGGTTGGTGAAAACAGCATAGGTGTTGCCGTCGATATCCCTGTTAGTTGTACTGATCTGGCTGCCGTAATCCATTTTTATGTCCCAGTTTGCCTCGTCCTTATCACCGTAGATGCCGGCGATCCACTTCATGCCGCCATTGTCGTAGCTTAAACGCAGCTCCTGGGACAATGTCGTAAACTGGCTGTCTTTGGCCGTATGCATCAAGGTTGCGCTGGTGAAATCAAAATCACTGGTGGCCTCGTCATCATAGACTCTTCTGGAGGTAACAGAGGTTAATTCAATCGCGTCGCTGATTTTATATTTGATTTTAAGGGATTGGGCTTGATCGGAACTGTTGTTTTCCCCCTGTAAATTGGCAGAGATTTTACGATACTCAGGCGAAGGCAGGCCGTATGCCGCCGCCCCATACTCCCCCCAGTTCATAAAGACGGCACCGTTGTCATATTGAAGCTGTGTGGCAATAAAAGAGATGTCCAGCTGATCTGTGGGCGTCCAGCGCAGGTGCGCCCGGCCAAACCAGTTTTTTCTGTCATCGGCAGCGTTACCGGTTAGTATGTTTTTGATAATGCCGTCCTGTTTGTTGAATTTTCCGGCAACCCCGATAAAAAGTTTATCGGTTTTAATGGGTGTGCTCAGCTGGAAGGTGTAGGCTTGGGTTAGTCGGTCATCATTTTCAGACGAGAGCCATGTGCCGATATTGGCGGAGACGCTGCTTCTGAAATCATTGTCCGGCTGCCGGGTAATGATGTTGATGACGCCCGCTTCGGTGTTTTTCCCGTACAGGGTGCCCTGGGGACCCCTGAGCACCTCCACGCGTTCAATATCAAGAAATGTATTTTCAAATCCAAGAATCGACTGGACCGGGACACCATCTATGAAAAGCCCTGTGGAAAGGGTCAATGTGTCAAAGGGGGCATGAAGGCCCCTTAAGGACGGTGTATTCATGCCCGGCCCGCCTTCGTTAAATATCATCAGCCCGGGGACAAGATCTGCCAGATCAGTCAGGGATTCAATTTTTGCGTCTTCAATGGTCTGGCCCGTGAATGCTGTGATCCCCATGGAAACATCCTGGACGCTTTGTTCCTGCTTCTGGGCCGTTACCGTGACACTTTCCAAGCTCAGGGGATGCTGTTCCTGGGCAATCCCCGGGATGGCCGTGCACCAAAAGATCATAAGGCTTATCAAAATTCGGCCTCGTAAGTAGGGTGTCTTTTTTTTCATCTTTTGTCCTTTTTTTATTAAAGTTCAATTTTGTTTATACGCCATGTAAAAGTCTACATAACCGAACTGTAAAATGTGCGCTAATGTGTCTGTCCAGAGTTTTAACGGTATTGTCTCAATCTGATATCAGGGCGGGGCCGGATGGGTCAGAATACTTTATGGGGAGCGACGCCGAATTCGGCTGTGAAAATTTTGGTAAAGTGACTTAGATTGTTATAGCCCACGGCAAAGGCGGCTTCGGTGACGTTGTGTTTTCCTTTGGTTAAAAAGTTTTTGGCCAGATGGAGGCGATGGCTGCGCAGGTGATCCAAAGGGGAGTGTCCGAAAACCTGTTTAAAGCACCTGTAAAATTTGCTTCGGCTCATTCCTGTGGCGGCGGCAAGGGCTGTGATGTCCGGTGGATTCACCGGGTCCTGGCGCAAGCGCCCGGCAGCGTGGTGTATCCGTTCGATATCGTAGGGGGCGGCACCGTTCCGGCGCAAAGAGGGGTGGGGCCTGGAGCGGATCTGCTCCAGCTTGTAGGTCATAAGTTCCAGAGCTTTGCTCTCCATAAACAAGGCCCTGGTTTTTCCGGTGTAGGGGCAGGCCAGAATTTGATTCAGGGTCTGGTGCATCGGGGGCAGGATGACGTCGTGGTCTGAAAAAGGAATCTGATCTTGAAGACCTTGTAAAAAGGGTAAAAAGGGCTCTTCATCATCCTTTGAAAATTCAGATAATACATCCACATCAAAATAAACAGCGAATTTAATCCGTCGGCCCGAAGAAAACTTTTCGGTCAGAACCGTGGTGTCAGGAAAGAAAAAGTGGCCGTTTTTCCCGGCTTCAATGGGAAATTCGTTCCGAAGCGTCGAGGCGCTTACTGTGGAATGGCCTTTTAAATTGAAACCGATGCCAAATTTCCAATCCAATACGTGGGTGACAAAGCTGACTTTTTTTTCGAACTGCAGGTCAAGGTACATCAGCCGCAGACCCGAGGAAAAGGTATCAATGCGTACCGTGCCGGTGCCGATACGTTCGGGAAGGCGGTAAACAAATTGGCCGGCAACTTCAGCAGGGGGCAGTGTAGCAGGGTAAAGTTTTTCCATTTTATTAGGCCTTGCTAAGATCATTGTGATTAAAACACAACATATAAACACTATTATTTATTTTTACAACCATATTTTTGTTTGTTTGGTATGTTTTTTTTAGGTCCTTAACTGTTTGGGAAATATTGAGAAGATTGAGGCCGCTAAATTTAAGAATTATTGATGTTGGGCTGGATTTTGTTATGAAAATGATTTAACATCTTCAAATCATAGTATAAATTATAAAAAAATCGTTGTTTAAATCTGGAAGGGGCAAATTTTCGCACAAGCTTTTTCCACGCTCCTTGGATCAGGAGAAAAGGTAGAAATAGACATGACGTTGGTTAATCATATTCTAAACCGGAACAAGGTATTATGATGGAGGAATAAGCGGTTGGTGGGGAATGGCAAGTGGGCAATCCAGGCCGGAGTTACTCAAAGAAAAAGATAAACCAGGTGTTTCAGGAGGGCCAAGTATTGCTTCTTATAACATACATGGCAGAAAAACCTGCCACAACGAAAAACGAAAGTCCTTTAATTACAGCATTTTGGTGAGACTTTCATATAAAAGTCCAAAATTAGTTTGCGACCACGTCTTGAATCAAATTATGGGCAAATAAGCTTTATGTTTGGGAAATACGTTCTATATTTTGCGATGTCCCTTGTGACTAAGTCAAATGAAGATACTGTAGCGTGTGCACCAATGAAAAAATCCGGAAGGGTTGAACTTTTAGTTCCCTTATTTCTTTGATATTCAAGAAGTGTCTTTCCAGCCAAAAACAAAGCTTCGCGTGGAATTTCCAAAACTTTTACACCCACTTGTTCAACAGCTTCCTCGACTTCTTCAATACGGTTGAAACCAATTGATATTTCGGTATACACAATTGAATTTATAAATAATGTATTCGTCTGGCTATAGCGACTTAATACGTCTTCAGACCAGTTTCCCCATTTGGGATCATTCGTAAACAGATCAAGCAACACACACGAATCAATAAAAATTCCGTTCATTTTATTTTTCTTGTCATATTCATGATTTCGTCTGTAGACATTTTAGCTGTAGCAATCCCCCTTAACTTCAAAAATTTAGAGGTCGGTTTGTTTTTTGATACTTTGACCAGATAAAATCTTCCGTTGTCTTCATGAAAATCAACGTCTGTCTCTGGGGCAATACCTAATATTTCCCTTACATTCTTGGGGATAGTGACTTGACCTTTTGTGGTTACACGCATAATAAAAATCTCCTGGTTATAACGGATTTGGGGGACTGGTGTCGGGGGCAGTAAAATAGGCTGGAAAGATCTATCTTTTGTGATAAAGTTGAATCGCCAAACACAACTTTTAACAAAAGGATTTATGATGACTCCAGCTTCAGATACCACCCCCCGCATGAATCGAACTATTTGTATGCACTTTTGTCAAGCACAATATTACATCCTTATCCAACATTCCATGCAATTCCGGATGGTAGTCGACTTGGCAATCAAGGAAAACCCTGAGCTTTTTCCAGCTAAAATCAGTTCCGGTTACAAAATGAAAGAGATTAGATTCTCAAAAAAATTGAAAATTAAAACCAGAAGAGTATTGGTGGCCGGTGCCAGCTATACCATCAGGCCGTCTTTTGTCATGCCATATATGACTGGGTTTGTAGAAGACGTTGAAAGTCCTCTGTTTTTACGTAAATTTGCAGTTCCGTTTTGGGCTTTGAGCCACTGCTTTGGAAAGAATCCCATGTTTTGGTACCGACTTGAAGCATCACTTGGCAGGAACAGTCTTTTGGGAACTACCATCAAATCAGCAGAACATTTACCCCAGCACCTTTCTGCTGATGAAAAGCACACCCGGCTATTGGGTAACAAAACCTACATTGCTACAACCGCCGGAAGTGACTGTATTTTAGGAGCCAGTGTTTCTGAAAGTGCCTCTGAAGAAGACCTTAAAAAGGCATACAGTGTTTTTAAGAAAGAAGCGGCATGCGTCAATCCGGAATATCGGCCAGATACCGTAAATACAGATGGATGGCTATCAATCCAAAATGCCTGGAAAAAATTATTCCCGGGAATAGCTGTGATACCCTGCTTTTTACACATTTTCATAGGCATCCGTGACCGCTCACGCAAAAAACACAAGGAGACTTTCCTGGATGTGGCTACCAGGTTATGGGATTGCTTCAAGGCAGAGTCCAAAGGAGCATTCTCACAGAGAGTACGGAGGCTTTCCGAATGGTGTCAAAATACAAAAAATAAGATTCCCGAGGTTATTTCAGATAAAATCAAAAAACTTAGGGAGAATCTGCCACAGTTTTCCCAAGCCTATGATTTTCCTGACGCACATCGAACGAGTAACATGATTGACAGGTTAATGCAGCGGATGGACCGCCATTTGTTCAGCACTCAGTATTTTCATGGCACGATAGAATCTGCCAATTTGAGCATACGTGCCTGGGCACTTATTCAAAACTTCGCGCCACTTAATCCATGGACAGTGAAGCAGAAAGGCCATGTGAGTTCGTTTCAAAAACTTAACGAATTCCAATACCATGAGAACTGGCTGCAAAACCTTTTGATTTCAGCTTCTTTGGGAGGTTTGGGAACGGGTCCCCCAAATCCGTTATAATCAGTAATGCGCAGATTGCTTCCAGGGTTAGTGAAGATGTGATGACTGCCAGTAACGCGGGACAGAGTCCATCCCTTTTTCTCCAATAAGGAACTCATCTTTTTACCGCTGATTGTCTTCATCTCAGACTGCAAGCTCCATTACTTGGTCAGTTGCCTTTAACTGGATAGTTTCCATGTCGATGCTCAGACATCCCTCCACCGCATCATATACGTTTTCGATGAGTTCCCGCATGTCTTCCCCCTGTGTAGCACAGCCTGGAATTGCTGGAACTTCTGCCCAATAGCCACCTTCTTCCGCTTGATGAATGATCACTTTAAGTTTCATCTTTGTTTATCTCCATTTTCTGGCCACCCGTTAGGTTAGCCGCCGTACCTGCCAATAGAACAGCCCTTCAGGATAATCGGCAGGCGTTTTAGGGGTCGGCTCTCCCGTCTTATTGAGCTTCATGATTATTTAATTCTACATAAGATCACTTTTCAGACCCCGCAGTTATCCCCGACTTCACCCGATTACAGCCAAATATCAATGCCGTTTGAGCTGTTTTTGTGTCTCATCAACAAAAAAACCGCCCAGAAAGACGGATCTCTGATTTATCGGGATTTGCTTTGATTTTCATAAACTCGTTAACTTTTGGGTAAAACTTGGGGAGTTTGAAAACCCAACGAAACCCCACCAGCCAAGCCTTTCCAGCGTTTTTTGGCAAAATTAGCTTGCTTCCCTCAAAAAAAGCCACCAAGTTTTACATGCTTTTCGGATAAAACTTGGGGAACTTCTATCATTCAACAAACCCATCAAAAAATATAACCACCTCAAAGCCCTTACTATCAAGCCTTTTCAGCTCTTTGAGTGTATATTTCTGTAGAAAAACACACTTCAGAACAGTATCTCAAATTAAGCAAACAAAGAAAGGCCAACGGTGAAGTGAGCAGCCGCGCCAGAAGCTTTCGTGGAAATCAGCAAACGTTCTCGCGGTCTGCTCGACTGACTGGTTGGAGAGCGCACCCGATTGCACTGCGAGAGCATTCTCGAAGCCAACCCAAATACAAGTTGCTCACAGCTTGACGCGATTTCTGGGGTACAGATCAATTCGCTGCAGAAACCGTGATGGACGGAATCCAAACCCAATACCCTATAACCCATATTTACCACTTAAACAGCTCAAACCAGCGCCTTTATTGACGCCCCGTTTTTTTTTGTAGACGTAATTATCTGCGGTTATAAAAATTTTTCAATTTTTTATAATGTCAAGCGTAAGTAAATCTTCTTTACCAATCCTTTCGAGCAATTCCTTTTGTTTTTCTGTTGGAAGGCTCTTTTTGTAAGTTGATAAATCTGCGCTCACAATTTTAATTCGATCAATCATGCATTTTGACAATTCAGAGTACAGTCTCTCATGTGACACGTAATCTTCTGTTAAGTTTCCTGTATTCTCATGAAGTCGTAACGTGAGGGTACGATTAATCAGATGAGACAAAACGCAGATCGTGTAATGAGCCTTAACGTGGACTTCTTTCCACACATGAACAGGTGAGACCTCCACGAATGATTTGATGTCTCGAAAGGCAGATTCAATTACAACCTTTTCCCGATAAGGAGCTATAGCCGATTCCGGGGATATTTTAAAAATTTCACCAGCCCTCTCCGTATGATTGGTTACAAGTAGCCAGAAACCGTCGAGTTTACCTGCAGATAGCATATTGATCTCATTTATCTCGACAGTTCCTAAATAACTACGAACTTTTTGTTCTGAACCATCTTTCAGTGTACGTTTCAGGTGTTTCATTTCCAAATTCACATCGACAAATTTGGTTAATTTAAATTTTCTAATTCCGTCTTTAAATTTCTGATAAGTAGCTTTTCTTTGTCGAGACCTTTTAGCATCGCTTAATTCTGCATTCAGATTATCAACGAACGTTTTGAAATTTACAACTGCTTGTTCTCTGGCCTTGCGCTGATCTTTGAACAATTGCGGGTTGAAGCAAAGGATATAGCGTCGTTCTCCTTCTAATTTAACTTCACTAAAATATGTATTTTTGTTAAGTTTAGTAAAATTCTCAAGCCCATTAGCCTGTGCATCAACATTCTTAGAATCGAGAGATGAAAATATTCCGAAATCAATACCCGTTATTCCTTCCAATTGGCTTTTATCCATTGCCGTAATGTACTTGATCTTTTCTCCCTCGATAAGGGAAAGGTTATCGTCTGAAACCATCCCTCGGTCAAAAACTAACGTTGTGTCAATGGTTTTGAAACGATTTTTTAAGCTGTCCATTAACCAGATAATTGTAGTTGCATCAGCAGTGCCACCGGGCAATACATCCCAATAGAACGGTAATCCATTTTTGTTGACAACGATGGCTAAGACTACGTGATTTTGATATCCTTCTTTGCAATGCCCCCATTTCATCAAAGTACAGCGAGATCCAGTAAAAGTGGTGCTTGAAAGATCGTAAAAAACCGATTTCATTGAATTTGGATATTTGAGATTAATTATTCTAAAAAGATGCTCACATATAGATTCCTTAAAATTTTCAATAGCCTCCAGTTCTCTGAAAATTCGAGAGGAGTTGATCATTTCGGAGTCTACATCAAGTAGCCAAGGCAATGCGGTATCCGCAAACCATTCCGGTATTTTTGACTTGCAGACTGGATCAATGCAACGGTTAACGCTTAGAATCCGAACAACTTTTGCAAGACTGACGTCTCGTTTCCCATTGTCTTGAAATATTGTATCTATGGCCCAGAAATCCATTATGGAATTTGCCACAGCAACATCAAGATACCTGAAATGATCAGTAACAACAATGTCATCGCATGTTGCCAGGAAGGTGTCTGGGTTTTTTATTATTTTTAGGACGTTTCGCCACCCGTCAGCTTCTGCATTAGAAAGTTTTCCAAGTTTCAAGACTATCTCTTTTCGATTTTTTCCATCCTTTCTGTATGCACGCGCGAGACTATATGAACGGTAAGTTTTGTCTTTGTGTCGACTAACTCGCCAATGAAGATGTAGTTTTGCTAAATCCATACCCAATCCACCTTAGACGTCATAAAATAAATTAAAAAGCAATAATAACAAGGAAAATAGCTTCTGTCAAGACCTATATCTTAGACGTAACCATTTTATGGTAAAAAATATATTTATTTATATATCAATATGTTAGACTATTTTGCTGGTAGCAAAGTGGTAAATATGGGCTATAAAAAAAGGATAACGTGGCACTGGTACCCTTGAATAGGTAATCACCTTAGCCTGGACAACCTTTAAAATTAGGGTTTTTGCCATTTCTTGAAATACTTTGGTAAATTATAACAGTTGGAAATAGGCTTGTTTTTGCCTTTTTTTTGTACTTTTACAGTAAATATTCGGCTTCTTACGCCAACGCTCATTTTTGTAGCAAAGTTCTAAATTTCTTATCAAGAGGATACACCCAAATTTCTTTTATTGGAACAACGATTTTTCCGGGTTGTCCACCCAGTTTTCCCCGCCCTTTGGTCTGTCCAACATTTGTCCAGTTTGCCGATTTATAGCAAGTACCGGTAAAACGATTATTTTGCACAAAAGATTCCAACAAAACGGGTCGGATATTATATTTTTCTTCCCAGTGATCAGTAAGCTGGCGTGCAGACAGTGATAGTATTTTTGAAGCAAGGTTTTTTGATTGTATCCATGGCAAAATAAGGAATCTGGCATTATTGACGATCATGTTTAGATTTTTTTGTCGGTGCTCATGATCCCAGCCAATAAATTCATCTCTTGGTGCAGTTTGCCATGCCGCAGCAGCAAAGCCAGTCAGAGCAACGATCTGTTTATCTGCAATAATGAAATAACGAAGCTGAGCTCCTGGCAGGGGTGTGTAGCCAAGGTAATGATATCGTTCAATATACTCATTCCATAGAGCAGAGTCATTGTGGGAGACCATCTGTAATCGCAATGGTGGTAGCTGATTCACAGCGCAAGTAATAGGGGTTTGCGGATCAGTGGCAGGTGTAAACCTAATTTTTTGAAGAGGCATTTTCGCACGGGTTGGAGCTGGCAGTTGAATGATTCCATCTCTGTGCATACGCAGCATTGCAACACGGCATGACATATCCTTGAGATTACCATCAGGCTTGAGCCATTGAAAAAGCTGGCAGACCTCTTTAGAAAGTCGTGATCGATTGAAAGTCGGATTTCGTTTTATGAGAGATCGGATCTGTTTAATCTCGTTAGAGGAAAAGTTCCGCCCAGAGTAGCGTATCAAGATGTGTCCGCTGGTGGTTTGGAGAGTCTTTCCCGACGATCTTTATCCATTTTCCATGGAAGAAAGGGTGACAAATCAGTAGGGGCTTGCCCATTGTTTTCAGCACAGGCAGTCAGGTAAAGTCTTAGCCAGTGACTACAGTTGAGGCCAGCCAAGGCTATGGTTTGCAAAACAGAAAACATTATCGCTGCCAACTGAGAACTCCACAAGCTTCCCGAGCCATAGAAATTTTTACGCCCTGTCACAGGATTGCGGATGGAGCGTTCGCCTTTGTTATTGTCCATGGGGACTTCCGGATAATCCACAAAAACGCTTAGCCCCTTCCAGTGATTTTGAAGGCTTGTCAAAATTTTATACTGGATATTGGTCAATAGCGTTGATTCAGAATTTTCCGGATTATTTGCCTGGATAAATGCATCCCTATCTTTGGCGACTTCAGCCATTTTTTCCACGAGTGTTTCATGATGTTTTTTGAATGATTCAGATTGCCATTGAACAGGAAACTTGGGATCAAACTGATCACAACGCAGATTATTGATATGGTAAAGTTCACCAAATTTCCCAATCCAGGAAAATGCCCATTCCTCCAAATCAGGATGTTTTTTTGCTGCATCCAGGAAGTCACGACGAACATGGGCCCAACAAAAAGCCAAAATAATAAAATCCAGCTGTTTTGCCAATGATTTATAAGCGCTGTAGCGATCACAAACGATAATTATTTTGTCATGCTGGATATTTTGAAAATGTGCAAGGGGAACATTCGCGCCACGGCCCGGGGCAATTTCAAAGTAGATTACCGATGGGGAACGACTGAGCCACAACCACCAACGGTTACCTATTTTGCCCTCAATATTCTCAAACACCTTCCAGCCGCTTTCATCATTATGAAATCTTTTTTCGGTCATTTGCTGGGCGTAAAGGGCATCATAAATCGGTTGAAATAACTCTTTGAGTATTTTTAAACCACCTGCAATGGAACCCGGAGAAATAGGTAAACCCATTTCCTCGTACTGATTCAGAAGTCGATTGGTCGGTTGGCTGTAATAAAACTTGTTTAATAAAATTGCCTCCCAGACCGATATCCCATATGGACTTCTCTTAATAAGTTGAGGAGGCGCGGAACCAGCGATTATTGTATTTGGAACACCCTTGCAGGAGCAATCTTTTTTCATACACACACGTATATTTTTACGAGTATACGCTTTGACCTCAACTTCAATAATTTCTATTTCTTGATTTTCATCCTGAACATAGGGTGTACCGCATTTTTCACATTGAGGTGTTTTTTTAAAATCTGTCAGTTCTTCTTTTTCAGGAAGATTGGGGCGTAAAGTTCGTCCATGGCCTTTACTGCCGGGTTGTTGACCGCGTGGGCGTGGAGATGGAGAAGGCGCTGACTGGCCTTCATTATTTTTAGATTTGCCTTGCTCATTTGGATTGTCGAATAAACGAGATTTTAATCCTCGAATTTCACCTTCAAGCTCTTTTATTTTTTGTTTTAGAATTTCTTCACGTACTATGGCTTTTTTATGCACGGCCTGCCAATAGCCAACACCATGTTTAAGTGTTAAATATTCTTTTTCTGAAATGAAAATCTGCGGTGACGGCTCAGCAATAAGCTTAATTAATGGCTTATTCATGCCAGTGCTGATGGTCACTGATATTTTGTGCTGAGAAGCATTCATGAGTCTGTTGATTTAAGCGCGATATTATATCAATCAAAAAAAGCAGCGTAACACACTGAAAATATTTAAAATAGTTCATATTCTGCTTGACTTTCCCCTAAGAAGATTATATGTATAAGTGTTTGATATTGTATATTAATGATTGACTTTGGCCGGAGTATATATGTTTCAGCAAACAAGTCCCCAATTAAGTCTTTTTGACCCTTTACTGATGTTTCCAGGAATTTTACCTCATGATGACTGGTCTCATATTTACAGAGATAAGGTTTATCCTCAAATTGACGAGAAGCAATTTAAGCATTTATATTGCGAGAATTGGGGTGCCCCGAACAAATCAATCAAACTACAAGTTTCTCTCTTAATTTTTATGAATATGGAACGACTAACTTGGAGAGAGGTTGAATTCCATTTGCAAAGAAGGCTTGACTGGTGGAATGCAACTCAAACACCATGTGATATGGCCAAAATAGATCATACAACGCTGTTCAACTTTTACAATAAAATAGCAGAAGATGACGTTGCCTATGAATTATTCAAAAGACTGACTGGCATATTTATCTTAGAATGCAATGTTTCAACGAGGCAACAGAGAGTCGATTCATTTTTTATGCATGGCTGGCTTGCAAAATTATCTCGATATGGACTCTTCAAAGAAACCAATCGAGTTTTCCTTCAAAATCTCCGGAAACAAAAACCAGGTCTTTATGCTGATATTCTGGAAGATCTTTCTCGTGACTATCTTAACGATGGTTTTGATTTAACGGAAAAAGATAAAGAAAAGACGAGTCGAAAAATTCAAGAAATGGCTGATGATATGTATCACCTCAAAAGCGCTTTTGAAAATCATCATCAGGTAAAGCACTATAAATCATTCGAGATATTGATGCAAGTTTTCGATCAGCAGTGTAATATAATAGAAAAAACGATAGACCCTGATGGCTCAGTGAAAATAGAAATAAAAACCCCTGACGGTAAGGGCAAACAAATTGTTTCAACGCCTCACAATACAGACGCTCAATATACAAGGAAGAGAAATCAGGTAGTCACTGGACATAAAGGATTTCTTACTGAAACTTGTGATCCTGATAATGATATTCAATATATAACTGATGTTGCCTTGGAGGCAGCTGGGCATGCAGATGCAGTCGAAATCGATAAAATTGAAAACCGTTTAGAGGAAAATGAATGCAAGCCCGAGATTTTATACGGAGATGCAGGGTTTGTAAATGGAGAATCTATTCTGAACGCAGCGGAAAAAGGAATAGAGCTGGAAGGCCCATCTGCCGGACGTTCGCAAAGTATAGAAGGATTTGCTGAAAAAGATCGGCCACTGGATGTTGCTGATTTTAAGGTAAAGTTCGAAGATACTACCAAAGAATTAATCGTTTTATCGTGCCCTAATAATGAGAGCCCTTTAGATCAGATAAAAAGTGAGAAAACCGGACAATGGTTAGTTCACTTTGATAACAATACGTGTAAAGAATGCCCTCTTCAAAATCGTTGTCCTGTAAAGCATGGGGCCACAATTTCGACATTGACAATTGGTGAAGCGCAATACGCCGGTGCTCAACGCCATCATAAATATATGAAAGACACTGAATACCGAAAAGAATGTGGTGTACGTGCAGGTGCTGAAAGTTTGGTCAATGAGGTGGCCAATAAACACGGTGCTCGAAAATCACGACATCGAACAGAAAAACGATCGAGGCTGCAAATAATATTTGCAGCAATTGCATGCAACACAAAACGTTATTTAAAGCAAGCGGCGGATAGTTGCGCCCAAAAACAGCCTAAAGTGCAAACAAATGGGTGTTGATGGGGGTGGAACCCCTCAAAAAATTGAAATAGGGCTTTAAAACGGATACATATGGTTCGTGTTAGGATTTGGGAATCGAAATGTAACTTTTTTCGAGCTATTTTCATAAAAATCGCCTTCACTTTTTTGTTTTGGAGATGGCACTAAATCAACAGGATCATTCATGTCTCTCTTTTATCAGAAATTTTGAATCGTGTCCCGAACTTTTTTCTGATTATTCAAAAGAAGCCGAATATTTACCTTTTACAGCAAAATTGTCAAATATTTTCAACCCTATATACTACCTATTCAAGGGTGCCAGTGCCGATAACGCTGCAAATCATCGATTTCACCAGATGAATCTACTGGATATAAAACTCTATATCATAATTTTAATCGGTGGATTACAAATGTTTCCCGATATGTCCGATTAATATCTTACCTTCTTCAATATCCTCTTTTCCCTCGTGAAAATAGATGCGGTTTTGTTTTACTTTTCTGGTATCGTCATACAGTAATTTTAAGTGTAGTTCGCAATAAACCGGAACATCTTTTTTATGGTTGTTTATAAAATAAAATGTCAGTTCTTTTTTGCGGCTTACATCACCTTCGGGTGAAGCATCTAAATCGAAATTTGAAATAGAATTGAATTTTTGGAGCAAGTCAATTCGGTTATTTGTTTCCTGTTTGCATTTCAAGAAGTTATTGCTCAACCCATTCAGATAGTGGACAACTGTTTTAATACTATTGCTTATAAGGGCTTTTATTGATTGATAATTATTTTCATGAAAATACAAATCAGGATAATATTTTTTACATTCATCAATAAAAAAAAGGGCATCGTGTGAGTAAATACTAAGAAAATAGCGGTGGAAATTTAACCAGTTATTTTTATTATACACAAGATATTCTGCATCAATACCATCTAACCGGTGCAAACACAACAAACCATAGACTTTATTTTCATTATGTTTGGGTAGTAAATCGCCAACTATTTCTTTAGAAGTCAGACTTGTTTCTTCTGACTTGTCAATGATATTACTTAGAAATGCAATTGTATCCCTGTCGAAATTTTTACGCCCTTTGGGGGAATAGAGAAAATCACAAATTGTTAGTTCAGGAAAAATAATGGCATCGTAAATATCAGGGTTTACATATATCTTGTCTGTTTCTTTATATTGCCTGATGTAATCATAATCGTTTGATAAAGATTTTATTTTATTCTCAATCTTTTCTTTGGAAATTCCGTCCCGATATTCAAACGAATGATTGACTATGTAGAATTCAAATTGCATTATTTTTTTCTTGAAAGTTTAAAAATTTCCGCCAAATCAATTTCTTGTTGATCGAAAAAGCCCTCAACCCAATTGTCAATTTTTCCATTTGATTTTATATTCAGTTTTTTATACGGTTCGTCATGATCATCCTCAAAGTAAAATATCGATATGTCGTTGTGCGTGATATCGATTTTATCATTCAATGCGCAGATACGTATACCGTTTAGAATATGTTCACTGTGTGATTCAATAAAAACCTGCACACCACAAGATGCCACAATCGACAGAAAATAAACTAAATTTGATTGTGCTTTGGGATGCAGGTGTGATTCGGGATTCTCAACTATCAGAATTTCACCTTCTTTTGCAATTAAACCGGATACAATTATAGGCAATATATACGTATAACCAAATCCAACATTTGCAGGCCGGAATTTTGATTGTCCAAAACCAAACAAAAGTGTAATTACCCGGCTGCTTTCTTCATTGGTAGCAAATACTTTGACATTTTCCGTGTCCAGTATTTTTGATAGCCACTCGCCGGTTTGCAATTCTAAATCGTGTGAACTGTCGGGGTTACAAATTAAATTGTCATGAATCAAATCCGATTTTTTTTGCAATAAAACATTGCCTACAAATTCGCCTTTTGTACCTACATTGATAAATTCGGGTAAGGTAGATTTCAGGTAAAATTCCTGTGGGCCGATTCTGTCTGCTGCTATATAGTGAATATTTTTAAAATCGTTAAGTGTTTCACTGGTTGTATTTCCAGGAATTCCTACCATATCATCGTATTCGCTTCGGTTCATTATAAGTTCAAGTTTTCCTTTGGGACCCGAATGCGAAATTTCAATTTTTGTGTCATTACCTGTATATCTATTTTTTACATCACGAAACGATCCTAAATTAACACATGAGCCATTAAATATTACTTTGTTAAGATTACCGTGCTCTTCAAGCGATTGGCGTATTAATAACAGGCTTTGCAAATAAGAAGATTTTCCTCTGCCGTTAATTCCTGTTAACAGGTTAAGTTGTGAAACATTAAAAACAGTCTCATTTTTAAAGTTTTTGAAATTTTTTAGTCGCGTGGAATTTATCATTTTATACATTCTCACATTCAAGGTTTAGCATATCAAAAGCAATATCAAAACGGGTAGCAACACGTCTTTTGTCACCAGTTGAAAACCTTACAGCATCAATATAAGCCTCGTTTTTAAGCAAAATCGAATAATTGGCTTTTATCTGTGCCTTATTATGTAATAGAAAATCTTCGCTTTTTGATGCAAAAAATCCTGCAACTGTTTCAAAGATAGCAATATTAACCCGTCCTCTTGTGTTTTCTGTTGGGACTCTGAAATTATTCTTTTCAAAAAAGTCCAACGTGTATTGCATGGCTTTATCAAACTCGTTTTCAAGCTGCAACAATTTGTCATTACTGTAATTGCCGTTAATATATTTCATTGCATTTTCAACAAAATCATTCATGCTGTTTTTGTATTCTAATGTGTAGTCAAATATTCTGAAAGCCAAAAAGCGCAATATGGCTTCCTGGTCTTTGGCTCTGTTGTCTGAAATACCGTTATCAATGGCTTCTTTAAAAATCTCCTTACCAGCCAATTTTTTCAAAAAATCAGTTGCTTTGCCTAAATAAATACAATTCCGAATTTCCTGTCGCTCCAACTGGGTTCCACCAGTATTAATGCGGTTAAAAATATCATAAACCATTTCCATGGGAACAGTGGGCTGAATAAGATAAACCAGCAGTTTCTTGTCTTCTATTTTTGTTTGATATTCCGAATTTATAGCAATTAACTCTTCAAAATTTTTTCCGTTCAATTCCGGAAATGCTCGTAAACCTTGCAATTTAAACTCGTTTTTTAAGAAACGTCTTAAAGTTGTAATTCGTTGTCTGCCGTCAACAACAATGTATTTTCCTTTTGTATCTTTATTTATGTAAAGTGGTGGTAAAGGAAAATTAAGTAAAACAGATTCAATGAATAAACTTTGCTGTTCAGGTTTCCAAACGTATTTTCTCTGGAAATCCGGCATTTGAATTAAATCTCTATCCCATTTTCTTTTCACTAATTCATAAACAGTTTGCGGATCTTCGCGAATGTCAATATCGGCTTTTGAGGGGTCATAAGGGTAAATTGAAGTTTTACCGTTTTCGTTAGTATAAGTATCTTGTTGTAGTGTATCCTCATCGCTTTCAATTTGTACTGCATAATTAAGTATAGTATCTTTATACTCCTCAAAGTCATCACCTAACAACCCTTTTAAAATTGAAGAAAACACATCAAAACTATTGTAAACTTGTGCCTCAATGGGTTTGAGTTTACTGATGATGTTTTCAGGTAATGTTTTTGAAAGAAAGTCAAACGTATTCTCGGTAAGTTCTATTTTTATATCTTTTTCCATCACATTTTTTCCAAATTTTCATCAAGCAAAAAACTTACATAATAATCAAATAACGGTCTGATATGCGGTACTGAAATTAAAATTAAGGTAGAACCGATCATATCAAGTGCGCCGTCAACCAGTATCTTTTCTTCACTGTGTAGTTTGTTTCTTTAGCCATGGCATAACTTCATATTCACTGAACCCGCCTTTTTATGGTGGACATTACAAAGAACTACAAGTTTCAAACCACGCAGAAACTGTGACGGACGGAATCCGATACCAAGACCTTTAATTATGCATTTTTTATCCAAATCTCGCAATTAACACTCCAACGTTTAGATCACTGGCTTGTCCATGTGAATTGGTTTGTTCAGTGGCCCGGGGAAGTAGGGTGGACAATTCACCTTAACTGCCGCTGAAGCGTTGCTTCGCTTTGCCCGTCATAACGCAGTTATGCGGCTGCGAAGCAACGCTTCAGCGGTAGCATAAAATCGGACAATTGTCCAGCCCGCCCCCGTGTGACCGGTAGTGAACGACCTAAATCTGCGGCTTGTCCGCAGCATTTGATTTGTTTGAAGAACTCAGGTCAACAATCAAAACATTACCCTGTTTTCAATTTGACTATATCGTGATTTTTTGATTCCCGTTAATCGATCAATGCAGAGTTCGATAACGTACCCCAAATGCCGCTCCGTCTACGACTATCTTTGTAGATTTATCACCATACTCAGCTTGGTAATTTTTCAAGTTCTCTACGTCTTCTCGATTTCCCAACTCCAAAATGATTTTTCCTATGATTTGTAAACGTTTAAGCGATGGTTGTTCCATGAACCATGCTCGAAGAACGCTTCGAACTCGTTCATGAGAATCGCCGCGTTCAGTTGCCTTGCGGCACCAATACCAAACACTTATTCGTTTATCACCTTCAATCTCAGAAAGTTGATCCGCCAGATCCGCGTCTGTTGGAAAATGCACCTGACTGGCTCTAATGATGTAAGAATTTTCTCCTTCCGACCGCTGCTCTTCTACTCGTCGATTTATTTCTGGTAATAAGAGATCACGAGAGTCCATTTTCCTCCCATGATCAATCAACCATTCTGCAATGTCCATCAAGTCCATATCTGACAAGTGGGCTACATATGGGATCAAAGCATCAATATGCTTACCTGTAAGGAGATCTTGCAAACCAACTGTCTTGAATCCAAACATGCTTCCGATGTGCTCGAATGGCTTCCAATCACTTGGAGAATTGTTTATAACTTCTTCAGCAGCTATCAATAGAGACTTCCCACCAATATAAAGGGCCGCTTGTAAAAAGCGAGAACTGAACTTTAGCGACTCCCAATGTTTAAGAAGTTGTTTTTTTGCGACTTCCAAAGGGATATCCCGAAGGACGCTTGACAAGAAATAATGCTCATTGCTTGTGCCGTCCGAAAAGTCAGTTGGTGTCATTTTTCCTAAAGCCCAAAGTGCTCTGTCCAATGGAACGATGAATCGATCTGACCATATTGACGGTATTACTTGCCACCAATGAGAATCATTTTCAACACGCTTGATCACTAAATCGATTATCGACATATCTCCGAGACTTGCTCGTCGCCATAAAACTGTTCGTGACGTTGCATACTCATTTGGAAGTGAGGAAAGTTCCTCTACTGAATCCGTTGTAGCTATCCAAGTGTGAAGAAAACTTGTTTTCATCAAACCTTCTTCACATTCATTCCACAAACTTAGTATAGCATTCCTTGAGGCATCCGACAGGCGATTGCCAAGTCTCCTTAACGGGTCCCAGTCATCCTTGCAATGGAAGCCCCATAAATTAAACCTATCTGTACCATCAATTTTTTTATCGATACTTGCAATTTGGGTTGCAACAAAGCTCACAGCGATCGGATGATCAATCTGTTTAAGTAGCCCTGCTATACAAGAAGACAAACGGTCGTCATGCTCCGCACGATACACAAGAAACTTAATCACCTGTTCATTCACACCATGATTCATGCAGAATTTTAAATTAGTAAGAAGCTGATTGCGCTCCGAACTACCAAACTTATCCTTTTCATCTGAGAGAGTGGCCCACGAATCGAGCATCGGTGATAGGGTAACTTCTGGTGAGGCCGAACACCTAATTGATGCCCACAGTGCTTCCAGAAGACATTGATTCTTCTGATCTCGCTTCCATGCATTGAGTATCGGTTCGGCAAGGGAACTTTCTCCTAAGTACCCTGCAAGGATCAAAGCCGCATGGAGTTCACTTTCCGAATGGCAACCATTATTTAGGTCAGCTGCAAGCTCCTCACACAAACGATCGTGATGCAATCGGCATGCTCTCGCGACAGCATCCTCAATGAATTGCGCTCTGGAACTGGGATAAAAACTCTTGCTCGCAACAAAAAATTTGCCACTAATCACGTCACCATTCACCAATCGCGCACCGCTGAACTTGTGATCGTCTTTAATCTCATCAGTTACTGCAAGTACCAGCGGGCTTTGAAGCTCCTCAAGAATTCGAGACGCTGCAAAGACTATCTCAGAAGGAGTGGTGTCGTTTGTTGTTGCATTGATGAGCCATTCTTCTGCGATAGCCACAGCGGCGTTGACTAACGGAGTGTCCGGCTTCATGGTGTGGTGTAATACCCGTAACACTGCAAGCGGAGCACAGTCTCTCAGCTTGTTAACTAAGTTTGCCGAATCACCTGAGGCGACTACGGCCCTTGCTATCGAATCCGTAAAGAACGGGTCAGAAACAATATCTCGATTGTTTTCAACATTGGAGAGGCATGCTATGAGAGGTTTTGCAATCACCGTTTCGAGCAAACGATCATGCCGAAACTCAAATCTGTCAACATTATTTCGATGGATAACTCGACAGACTCTGCCACTTACGCATAGCCGCCTCACTGAGTTAACTTGCGAATCGGAAAGCCATTCGGTAATATGAGACCACATTGGATAGAGCTCACGTTCATCAAGCATTTTAGACGCGAGTTTTTCGAGTGCCATTCTAATGTCAGCCGCAAGTAAACCGCTATTAGCTGAATCTTCCTCAATCGACCTATGTATGTATTCTTTAATCAAACTATTCGCGTCGGTGTCTACTTGCTTAGCTGGTGCGTCACCATATAATTGCCCCCATAGTCCAATAAGAATCGGATCGTATTCTAGACGTTTGACGACGTCGAATGCTGTTCGTTGATCGAACTGTTGGCTTGAACAAGTTCTCAGGCAATCGACTGCCTCATGTGAAGTCATCACTTGAGCCGTTATTTCACCAACCATCCCGTCACTTCGATACCGACTCGCAATTGATGACCAATAGTGGTTCCAAATTGGGATGATCAAGTGAGGAACTCGGCAGTTTCGTTTTGTAGAATCCTTTGCGGATTCTCCCGAAGCCATTCGCTTGTGCCAAGCAATTAGTTTCTGAACGACTTGTGTAGCGTTTGACGTTCTATTCACATCGTCAACAACTATTAAAAATGGAACGTTTTGGTTTGCAGTCAATGTCACCGAGTCTCTACCAGCATCGGCACCCAAAGTCGGACATAGTGCCCGCAAAGAATTCGTGATAGCCATGTCCAAGGAAAGTGAATTAAGAGTTACCTCAGCAGGCAACCAAAGAGCGATCCCGCCTTCCTCGATGACATCTGTGAGTGCTTTGAAAGAAGCAACGCTCTTGCCACTTCCCGATGCTCCAATCAAGACATTTATGCTTGGTCGATTCTGTGCAGAGAGGGCCGCTACCCGTCTAGTGGTCACCGTTTCCACGATGTCAATGCCAGAGCAAAATAGCTCGTAGGAGTATTCTTCGATACTTTTTAACGCTAACTCACGGAGCAAGGGGAACGATAATGTATCAGCCTCTATACCAAGGTGTTTTTTCCTTAGCCATTGTCCGCCAGGCGTACTATCTAAATGGTCTCTTATGCTGGATCTTGCCAAAAAGCGCACTTCTATACCCACGGTTTTCCCTGCGGTGTATCCTGCTTGCATCACCTCGGCATTTGGTTGCTTGTTCGTGCAAAATGTGAAGATAAACTCTGCACCTTCATCTTGCTCTCGGAGTTGGCTTGCAGCTCTGGCGGCTTTAACGAGATCTCCGTCATCTGCATCTTTATATTTCTTTCCCTTCGACTTCGTATGGTCGAAGAGTAGCTTTCGTTCGATTTTGGTTATGACGTCCGTGGAAAACGCAGCCATTACATATCGAGAAGGATTTACACCGGGAACCCTGCAAAAACCATCTAAGGGGTTTTTCACCGTCTTGCCGTCGGCGTTGACTCCCAAATGTTCTATCCGCGCATAGTCAGTATCAGTTTGACGAAGAACTCGCGTCGCCAATACTTCGAATGCACCGGCATCTGACATTTCTTCAATTACTTTTGCAGTTGTCATCTCACCATTCTTTCCACGCTAAACATAATGTTTAACTCACTAGCTTGTCCACGTGTAGTGGTTTGTTCAACGGCCCGGGGAAGTGAGGTGGTAAATTCACCTTTGACTACGGCTGAAGCTGCGCTTCGCCTCGCCCGTCATAACGTTGCTTTTCAGCGGCGCGGCTTTTTGCGTCCTCTGCAAAAGCCTTGTTATGCGATTTCAACTTGTTTTAATTCATATGCAATAGTGTCCGCACTTAAATCCTGCTCATTTGGCCAGATGATTCCGCAAAAAAAAGGTTTTACTTGCTTAAAATAATTTTTATCTTGTAATTGTTTAAATACACCTTTCTCTAAATATGGTTTAACATCAAATATTCCGGTTCGACCATCAGATAATTCAATAAATAAGGTATAATCATTATTTGCATTGACTTTTTTAACCTTTAACATTGTTCACCTCAACGGTTCTATTTTATGTGGTTGTTGACCTTCGACTGCCAGCTTCCAATTGGCCATCAAATCCTCTTGGTGGATTTCAACCCATGCTTTTATCAATTTAAGTTTCTTATTTGGCATTTCTCCATTTAAAACTTCACCTTCCGGTATTGAAATGACAGCATCATATTCAGCATAATTAGCATGAATATGAGGCATTTTATGTTCTTTATTATCAAAATAATACATGTAAATGATTATTCCATAAAATAGTGAAATAGTTGGCATGATAATATCTCCATTGTCATTTTCCGATCTGTTTTCAGGTTTCCATCCAGAAGATTTAATAAATTTATCAAGTTCTTTATCTGGAATTATTTTCGTCATGATTAAATATCTTCAGTTTAGTGCCTTGCACCATACGGTCAAAATCAGGGGCAAAAAAAAGCCGTCTAAAGCTTCAATAATGACCTGCGTTTTATGGTTATGACTTTACCCTCTGTTTTCTGGAGCAAAGGCAATTTTCCACCGCTGCTTTGGATTATCAAAACGAACCTTGTCAGGAATGAATTCATCTGGTTCATAGGGATAATAATTCTTTGCATGACCTTTAAGCCATTCGACATACCCTTCATACTCATCATGGTTTGGATCTTGCAGAATTCTAATAACTCGATAATAACCATCAACACTTCCACAGTCTTCAGGAGGACAAGCTCGTTCACCAGCCAAACATTGTGGATATTTTATTCCTTTAGTTTTTATAAGTATCCCTTCAAATAAAACCTCGTGAAACCAATTATCACCGAAATCATATTCGTAGTTGATTATCTGACCAGGGTCAGTAAAATGATCAATAATTGGGACTTCCCAACCAGGAATTACCTCTATATCATCATAGACATCTCCAGGAATACCAATTTCAATGGATTTTCTTTTATGTTTTGGGCGGAAACGAAATGCATGTAAATGATAATCCAACCACCCCATCGAATCTTGAATAGCTACATGAAAATCCCAGAAATTATATGTTGCAGGTACTTGTATTCTTCTCCAAATTAAAGGCTCTATTTCAAATAAACTAATTTTAAATTGATAAACTAAATGTTTATTGTTCTTAGTCATGATTATACCTATGTGTCATAACAAGTAATTGTGTGGTTCCGTATAATTTACAGAATATTCTGTATTTGGCAACAAAATTAAAGTCAAGTATAAATTTGCTAACTGGATAATACCACAATTTGAACATTATCAAGCTTTGATATCATGATCAAAATTCCAGAGGCGCTTCGTAGACAATATGATCACCTGCTGGTGAAAGGTCATGTCACGCTGAAGGAAGATACTGTCTACAAAAAATGGCTTCAATTTTATCCGGATTTTTGTAAGCAGTACAATCGCCCTACGCAGCCTCCCCACCTTTATTTCCACCGGGCTAAGAATGGAAAAGGATATCTGCGCCGCTTACGCTTTCAAGAGATGAGCGTTTTTATCTAAAAAGTGTCAAAGAACATTCCACCTTGTTTTACTTTAATGTTAGATGTTAGATTAGAATCCGGAAGGTAAAAAACAGTATTTACTGGATGCGTTCATGCGTTCGCAAAAAAGGGAGATAGGTGCCTTGAGCCATCACCACCTGAAGAGGCTTCAACTTCAAGACAAAAGTAGGGTGCTGGTCCTTGGCGGTGGACCGGCGGGCGCTTTTTTTGCCATCCACCTCATCAGGGAGGCAAAGGCAGCCCATATTGACATCATTGTCACCATTGTCGATAAAAAGGTGGGGCGGGGGCCGGGCAGTATGGCAGGTTTCCCCAGAGGCTGCAACTATTGCGCAGGTATCATCTCGCCCCGGCTGGACACGGCCATGGAAGAGATCGGTATTGTGATGCCGGATCCGTTGAAATGCGAAAAATTCAGCCACATCTGGATACATGGGCTTTGGAAGAATTTTCCTTTGAAACTGCCTTCCGGGCAGAGCATGTATGCCGTGTTCAGGGGGGATCTCCCCCATGACAAAAAGGGAACGACCCAGGGGTTTGATGCTTTTCTTTTAAACCAGGCCAGGCGCCTGGGAGCTGCCGTCATTGAGTCAGAGGTCGTCAGTATCAGGGCCGGCCCTGATGGCAGACCATGGGTGACCATGGTGGAGGCATCCGGCAAAAAAACAATGGTTGAAGCCGATTTTGCAGCCATTGCCACAGGCATCAATGCTTTCAGGGATGCAAACCGGAAGGATACAAACCGGGAAGACAACTTCGTTTTCAACTCCTTCAGACAAATCAATCCCTTGTTCACCCCGCCAGGGAAAAGGCGCACAATGATCTTTGAGCTGAAACCAGGGCGGGGCTATCTTAAGAAATACATGCATAAGGAGATCTATTTTGTTGTATCCGGCTCAAAAAACCTTCGTCTGGATCATATCTCCCTGGTTCCCAAAGAGGATTATCTGACAGTGGCCCTTGTGGGAGACAGCATTGACAGGGCATCCTTTCCCCAGGATACAAAGAAGATCATTGCAGAATTTTTCCGGCTTCCCCAGATCCGGACCATCCTGCCCCATGTTACCCTGCGTAACACGCCTGTTTCCTGCAACTGCGCACCGTTCATGGTATCCGCCCCTGCCAGGGGCGGGATTTGGGACAGGATGGCCGTGGTGGGGGATGCCCTCGGGTCAAGGCTGTACAGAGACGGGCTCTTTTCCGCCTTTGTCAGTGCCAGGACCCTTGCTCAAACCGTCATTCACAGGGGGGTGGACAAAAAAAGCCTGTCACAAGGGTATGACGGGGTGATTCAATGGCTTGAGACCGACAACCGCTATGCCCGGTGTGTCATGGCCCTGGCCCATGCGGCCCTGAAATCCCCGGTTTTGAGCAGAATTCTTTACCAGGCCTTTGCCACTGAAATGAAATGTCAAGAGAAGGAGAAGTGGTACCTGGGGCAGGTTCTTCTGAACCTTGGAAGCTGCAGCAAAGACTATGTGGACATCTTTTTCGAGCTGATCAAGGCACCTGTTCTTTTTTCCTTATCAAGGGGCGGGATAAAAACTGTCAGGAACAAGCTGACGGAACTCTTTTTCGGCCTGAAATGGGAAAACCATGGCAGATATCCCACGGTTATCATAAAGGAGAAGCGGGGGTATTTCAAAAGTGCCATTGCCGAACCTTTGGGTATTACCCTGGATCTTTCCCCGGGGATGGAGCGGATGTATGCCATCAAGATCCGGGCACCTTCCAGAATTATCTTTGAGGAGCTGGGCAGATTCGGAGCGCCTGGGGCCAGGTTTTTGAATCTCAGGTTCCTTGATGTCAGGCGGATTTCAGGCCGGGCCAATGAGGCGGGAGCTGTGGTGAGGTATAGCCTGAAAGGCCTGCCTGTCAGGATGGATATCCGGCTTTCCAGGTCCATCCCGGGGCGATCCCTTTTTTATGAGCCAAGTGAGCTTTTTTCAAAAAACGGCAAGCTGATTTTTGATATTGCGCCCACAAAGGATGGAAACAACCGCCTGGTTATCTACACCGCCTTTGACTTCAAACAGGGTAAGGGATTTTTTGACAGGCTGTTCTGGAGAGTTTTCAAAGGAATATTTCCTGACTATGCCCATGATGTCGTCTGGAATCATGCTATTTGCATGATCAAAATGGAAGCCGAAAAAAGGGCTGTCAGCTAAGGCCCGCTTCAATTTAATTAATCGATCAGAAAAAGGGACTGGTCTGTGAGGCGTGCCAAAACACCGGAGGAGACACTCCCTAAAAGCCACCGCTTAATCCCTGACAGACCCCGTTTTCCCATGATAATGGTGCCATGGTTTCCTGAATGAATAATATCGGCCAGGGCTGGGACCACATCGGTATTTCCATGGATCAGCTCAAGGGGGACGGCTTTGCCGAAGCCTGCAATGGATTTAAGGCCGGACCATCGCTGCATGGCAGGTTCCTGACGGCCGGTCAGGACATGGACAAAGGTGATGATAAAGCCGTCTGCCGTCATATACCCTTTTTTAAGAAATTCCATGATCAAAAGAGTTGCATCTGACAGGTCAACCGGTACAAGTATCCTTCTTTGGAATCTGCTTTCACTTAACAGGGCAGCGACTTTTCCCCTCTCCCTGTAAAGCACCCTTTTGGGCCAGGCCCTGTCTTGGGCAGACCCAAGGAAAATTTTGCCATAGCTGCCTTTTAAAATGACTTGGTGGATGGTCTCCTCCCATTTCTCCCTGGAGGTTTCCATAACATTGACTGGTGTGGCATCACCCAGGTCGTTCTCCTTATAGACGTCTTCTGCCCATTTTATAAAAGAGGACTTTTCAGTGTCAAATAGTTGATTTTGATACGCATCCCTTAAAAAGAGCATTGAAAGAGGGGCGGTACCGTGGCCGGCATCCTTTAAAAGAAGGGGCAGACACTGCTTGAAGGTGCTCATGTCCCGCGGACCTTCTATCAGCCACAGGCTTTTGTCCGTGCGGGTCAAGAGCTTATGCGCCAGCTTGCTTTTTTCCTGATACAGCCGGGGCCACCTGCTGCAGATAAATCCTTTTTCCAGGATGACCCGTTTCAGGCAGGCATTACAATTGGTGCATACCCTGATTTTTCCGGTTCCGGCCTTGGCTCTGGCTTTTTTGACCCATCCCGGATCACACCTGAGGGGTCTGCCAAGACCGATAAAATCAGCTGTCCCTTCCCTGAGAAGCTTATCCGCAACAGATGGGGTTGTGATTCTGCCGGAGATGATGGTTGGAATTACGACCGATTGTGTCAGGGTTCTGGTATCCTGCCTTAGATAGGCTCTCTTTCCCATCTCCGTGATCGCATGTCTGGAAAAGATGGAATTAAAGGTGCCTGTGGAGGCGGAAAGGTAGGCGATGCCCTCCTTTTCAAGAAGCCTGGCAAAGGCCAGGGCTTCCGTCAAATCAATGCCTCCCGGTACCCATTCCCTGAGAAGAATCCTGAAGCCAACCGGAAAATTTGGGGGAAGGTGCTTTTTCACGGCTTGTACCACCCTGAGGGGAAAGGTGCACCTTCTTGGGAAGTCACCGCCAGGGCCGGATTCGAGCTTATTGGTAAATGAAGAGAGATACTGGCATAGGAGATAGCCGTTTGCCCCGTGGAGTTCCACCATGTCAAAACCTGCCTGATAAGCTCTGAATGCAGCCTGGGCAAAATCGTCAATCACCCTTTCCTGTTCCGCCGGGGTCATGGCATGGCCCCAGGCCTTTATCTTGTACAGAAATTCCCTGGTGAGGTGGAATCTCTCTTCAAAGGGAAAGAACTCCATAAATCCCTTTAAGGACTCCACATTGAAGGAGAGGTCTGAATGGCTCATGGGAAAGGGCAGAAGGGGGGTGTCTGTCTTGGCAAACCTGCCGGCATGGTTCAGCTGAATACAGGCCGTGGCACCGTTTTTTTTTATGGCTGCTGCCAGATGGGAAAGGCCCGGTATGAAGGCATCCGTGTCCGCCCTGAGATTATACCGTGACACAACACCATCCAGGGAAACGGCTGTGTTGGCAACAACCACCATACCCACACCGGAGCCTGCGAGCCCCTCGTAAAAAGTGGTCAGCCATGGACTGGCATGGCCGTCGGGACGCGCAAATCCAGTGTGCACAGGCAGGGCAATCAGCCTGTTTTTTATCTGATGCATGCCCACTCTTTTCGGGGTGAAAAGCAGGGAATCATCACTTATGTCCGGTCTTTTTTCCTGATCCATGGCGGTTTTTATTCTTTATCATTGGTTTTAAACAGTTTATCATAGGAGGTAATGGAAAAACACCGATTTTGCTGAACCGTCCGGGTTTTGGCAAGATTTTGCCCCGGATAAGCGGCATGCTGTAACCTTAAGTTTTGGAGGCGCCATGGGGCTTAGCATTCTTGTTACAGGAGCATCCGGTTATCTTGGCTCTGCCCTTTGTGCGGATCTTTGTCGGGACCACAGGATTACAGGCGTTTACAGACGTCCGCCTTCGCAGAAACTGAGACAGGCAACCCCCGGTGTCCTATGGGAGCTGGGCGATATCGCAGACAGGAGCTGTATTGACCTGGCCTTTGAGAAGAGCGAAAAAAGAGGGAATCCCATCGATTATGTGATTCACTTTGCCGCCTACACGGATTTCGCTGAGAAGTGGCATGATGAATATTGTGATACCAATATTATCGGCACCAGGAACATCATTGAAGCCGCCTGGGAGGCGGGCGTGAAACGGATTCTGTTTGCAGGAAGCATTGCGGCGCTGCCTCCCCTTCCAAAGGGGCAATGGCTGACAGAACAGTCCATGGCCTGGAGCAGCCGCATTGCCTATCCCAGAAGCAAGGCCCTGGGTGAGGACCTGCTCAGGAGGCATTCTGACAGGGTGCCGGTTGTTGTGCTTCGCATCGGCGGTGTCTTTACGGACTGGTGCGAGCTTCCTCCCCTTTACAGTGTCATGAAATTGTGGCGCAATCCCGTCATCGGCAGGCTGATCCCGGGAGAGGGCAACTCAGGCTTTCCCTATATCCACAGAAGAGACTTGGTCAGGATCGTGAGGCGCATCATTGAAAAAGACAGCTCCCTTGCCAGGTTTGAGACCTTGTTTGCCTCCCATTTCGGATGTACCTACCAGAGGGAGCTGTTTCCCATCATAAGAAGGGCGTGCAGAAAAAACTACGCGGTAACACCGATTTACCTACCGCGCTTTGTTGCAAAAACAGCCCTCCATGCCAAGTATGCCATCAACACCCTGAGAAAAAAAAGAACCTATGAACGTGCCTGGATGATCAATTATGTTGACCGGCCCCTGCGGGTTGACACCACCTACACCGAAAACAGACTGGGCTGGGAGCCGACATCGGGGTTGCACATCCTTGAACGGCTTCCTGTCCTGATGCACAATTTTATCCATTATTACAGAAAATGGGATAGAAGAAACATCAAAAGAAATGATCAAAAATACGACTATGATCCTGACTGAATCCGTTTGTTTTGTGACGCTTTTTCCAAAGGCGGGCTTGATCTGTTTTTTTCTACGATCAGAGGCATCCTTCATTCGATCCCAAAAGTACTTTACAGTCTCTTGAGAGAGATTCCTGCAAAACGGGAAGTCTGCCATGAAAAGTGTAAAGTGGTAAATGAAAGGTGCCCGATCAGAGCGCTAAAGAACCATTCAGATTTTTGAAAATTCAAGCCTCGACGTCACAACAATGAAAAGGAGATAACACCCAATGGACTACACACCGCCATGGGGCATGAAAAACGGTCATATCCAGACCGTGTTCGCTTCCATGTGCAGAAAAAACAGTTGGAACGGTCTTTACCAGCGGGAGCGCATAGATACCCCGGATGGGGATTTTTTGGATCTGGACTGGTCCGTTAAGAAAAGCCGCACACTGGTTGTCCTCTCCCATGGCCTTGAGGGAGATACCCACCGACCTTACGTCACCGGCATGGTAAAGGCGGTGAACCGGATGGGATGGGATGCCCTGGCATGGAACTACCGCTCCTGCAGCGGTGTACCCAATCGGTACCTGCGTTTTTATCATAATGGGGTGACGGAAGATCTTTCTTGTGTTATTGATCATGCTTTGAACCGGGGGCGCTACAGAGCGGTTTATCTGGTGGGATTCAGCCTGGGGGCCAATCTCACCCTGGTGCATCTGGGGCGGGACAAGGTTCATCCCACAGTGAAAAAGGCGGTGGTTTTTTCCGTGCCGTGTGATCTGGCTGCCAGTGCAAAGATTCTGGCCCGTCCGGGTAACCGCCTTTACATGGAGCGATTTTTGCGTGACCTCAGAAAGAAGATAAGAGTTAAAATGGCCATGATGCCGGGTGAAATAGATGATGAGGAATATGAAAAGATAACGGATTTCAAGGGGTTTGATGATCGATACACGGCCCCCCTGCACGGGTTTCGGGATGCAGAAGACTATTGGAAAAAGTGCAGCAGCCTTCAATTCATCCCTGACATCAAGGTGCCCACATTGATTGTCAGCGCCTTGAATGATCCCTTCCTGTCACCGGAGTGTTATCCCGTAAAAGCGGCATGTGAAAATCCCCATGTCACGCTGGAGATGCCCCGTTCCGGCGGGCATGTGGGGTTTGTGGCCTTTAATGAAACCGGAGAATACTGGTCCGAGAAAAGGGCCATGGCATTTTTGAAATAAGCAAAGGAGAAAGCAATGACGGATTTTACACACCTGGACCAGGATGGCCGGGTTCGGATGGTGGATGTGGCAGATAAAGGGGTGACCAAACGGGTGGCCGTGGCCCGGGGATGTGTCACCATGACCGGGGACACCCTTGCCCGTATCATGGATGCCACGGTGAAAAAGGGGAATGTGTTGGAGGCCGCCCGCATTGCCGGGGTCATGGCCGCCAAAAAAACAGCGGATCTCATTCCCATGTGCCATCCCCTGAATCTCACCCATGTGAGTGTGGATTTCTTCCCTGACCCGGAAAACAATGCCGTGGAGATCGAGGCCAGTGCCTCCCTGTCCGGTCAGACCGGTGTGGAGATGGAGGCATTGACGGCAGTGTCTGTGGCGGCGTTGACCATTTATGACATGTGTAAGTCCTATGATAAGGCCATGGTCATCTCCGACATTCATCTGAAAAGTAAAACCGGTGGCAAAAGCGGCTCCTTTCTGGCCCTGCGATACCAGGATTAAAAAAGGATCACACACCCATGCCAAATGTCTCCCACAGGAGACCGGTGTTGTGCTCCATTCCGAAAAGAGAAATTTCTATGATAAAACAGTGGTTCAAAAGATGGGCAGTTGTGCTCGGGGTGTGCGGTTTTCTGCTGCCCGGCGGGGGCTGCCTTTTTTTTTCAAAGACGCCGGACACCTCCCTTCGAAAACCCTTTGTTAAATTGTCGGAAAAAGCATTTCCTCACTTTGAAGAGACCCTGGCCAATGAGGATCTTGCCCATGCCTTGGAACAGAGCATTGCGTATTATGGCAAGATTCCCCAGGACCGAATGTTTAAACTGGGGGAAGAGACTTACACCGCCGGGCACATGAAACGCTCCCTGGAATTCTTTCTTGAATTCATCCGGACAAAGCCGTCATCGGATGCGATTACCCGCTTTGTCCGAAATTATTATGATGTGTTTCAGTCCCTGGGGCGGGATCAGAAGGGTGAGGTGTTGTTCACCGGCTACTATGAAGCCTCCCTCCGGGGCAGTTTGACCCGGGATGAGAAAAAATATCCGGTGCCGTTGTACAGCCTTCCCAGGGATCTGGTACGGGTGGACCTCGCCCGGTTTTCCCCAAAATACGCAAAAGATGCCATGCTCACCGCCCGGATCACACCGGATAATCAGGTGGTACCCTATTTTACCCGGGCGGAAATCAACGGGCGCAGTGATTTCTATCTTCAGGCTCCTCCCATTGCCTGGGTAGCCAACCTCACGGACCGATTTTTTTTGGAGATCCAGGGTTCCGGTCGGGTGGAGCTGGATAATGGGGCGTTGCTGCGGGTTCATTATGATGGGAAAAATGGCTGGCCGTATCAATCCATTGGGCGATATCTCATTGATCAGGGGGAGATCCCCCGGGAAGAGATGTCCATGCAGGCCATCCGCACATGGCTGGAGGCCCATCCCCATCGTCGGGAGGAGGTGCTTCACCACAATACCAGCTTTGTTTTTTTCCGGGTGGAAAAAGGGGGCCCCTTTGGCAGCATTGGCGTACCACTGACCCCCCTGCGATCCATTGCAACGGACAAATCCGTTTTCCCTCCGGGAGCATTGTGTTTTGTGGAAACCACCATGCCCTCCCCGGATGTTCTGGGCACTGTTGCAGATACATGGGACAAGGTGTCGGGCTTTGTGATGAACCAGGATACCGGTGGTGCGATTAAAGGGCCCGGAAGGGCAGATATCTTCTTTGGTCATGGCCCCTGGGCCGAGAACGGGGCTGGGCATATGAATCATCCCGGACGCATCTATGTGCTGGTGCTCAAAAGATGATTAGAGAGCTGTTCATTATATGAATAATCTTCTTTTACCTGTTCGCTTGACATGACCCTCTTTTTTATCTACAACTTTGACAAAATATTTTTAAATGTAAGTCTGACCCCCCATCCCCAGGGTGGTGACCGTTGTAAATGTGCCTCAACTTTTTCGAAGCAGTCCGGACATTGTTGGTTTACTCTTGGCGTTAAGATGCAGGACATCTCGTAATTAAAGAACTCGTCACTCATAAGTTCTCTGATGAACCGCCATATTAGGACATGCAATGAAAATCTAAAATAGCACATATAGTATGGGGTTATGAGAAGTTACGACCCACACATAAGGAGGATGTCCGTGAAAAATAGGGTGAAAACGTCCTTGAATCTGAATCAGGACGAAGCGGCTTGTTTTGTTGTTGACAGGTTCGATGGAATTGTAGTTCACTATGCTTTCTGGTCTCCATTGATCGGTGAACGGCTTAATTAAAATATAGCAAAAGAAAGGGTAATATTATGGGAGTTGTAGCTGATAAAATCAAGGATCTCCAGGAACGGGAAAAAAAGATCCTTGGCATGGGGGGCGAAAAGGCCCTTGCCAAACGACGGGAACAGGGCAAACTCAATGCCAGGGAACGTCTTGATTTGCTGTTTGACCAGGGAACGTTTCGAGAGATCGATATGTTTGTTACCCATAGATGTGCCAATTTCGGCATGGAAAAGATAGAGATCCCCGCTGATGGTGTGGTCACCGGCCATGGGCTTGTGGAGGGAAGAACGGTGTTTGCCTATTCCCAGGATTTCACCTCCCGGGCGGGCTCCATGGGCGAAATGCAGGCCAAAAAGATCTGTAAGATCATGGATCTGGCCATGAAGGCCGGTGCCCCGGTGGTGGGCATCAACGACTCCGGCGGTGCCCGCATCCAGGAGGGGGTGGATTCCCTTTCCGGATATGGAGAGATCTTTTTTCGCAATGCCTCGGCATCCGGGGTGGTTCCCCAGATTTCCGCTATCATGGGACCCACAGCCGGCGGGGCCGTATACTCCCCTGCCATGACCGACTGGATTTTTATGGTCAAAGACACCAGCTACATGTTCATCACAGGTCCCCAGGTGATCAAATCCGTCACCGGTGAGGAGATCTCCTTTGAGGATCTCGGCGGTGCCATGGCCCACAACGAAAAGAGCGGTGTGGCTCAGTTTGCCTGTGATTCAGACGAACATGCCCTAAAAGAGATCAGAACCCTTCTCTCCTATCTGCCCTCCAACAACATGGAAGATCCGCCGTTGAAGCCGACGACGGATGATCGGTGCCGCACTGATGCCGACCTGGATCTGCTGATTCCGGACAATCCCAATCAGGCCTATGATATCAAAACCGTCATTACCTCCATTGTGGATGATGGGGAGTATTTTGAGCCCCATGCCCATTTTGCCAAAAATATTCTGACCTGCTTTGCCAGACTCAACGGTCGTCCCATCGGTATTATCGCCAACCAGCCCCTTTTCATGGCCGGATGCCTGGACATCAATGCATCGGACAAGGCCACCCGGTTCATCCGATTCTGCGATGCATTTAATATCCCCATGCTCACCATTGCCGATGTGCCGGGATATCTGCCGGGCAGTGATCAGGAGTGGGGCGGCATTATCCGTCATGGTGCCAAGCTGCTCTGGTGCTACTCCGAAGCCACGGTGCCCAAGCTGCTGCTCATCACCCGGAAGGATTATGGCGGGTCCTATCTTGCCATGTGCTCCAAACATCTGGGGGCGGACATGGCCTTTGCATGGCCCAGTGCTCAGATTGCCGTCATGGGCGCTGAAGGCGCTGCCAATATTATCCATGCCAGGGAGATCAAAGGGGCCGAGGATCCCGTTGCCAAACGCAAGGAGAAGATCGTAGAGTATGAAGCGCTTTTTTCCAATCCCTATTGCGCGGCCAGTCGCGGGTTTGTGGATGCCGTGATTCGACCGGCGGAAACCCGCATGCGTCTCATTGATGCCCTGGAAGCACTGGGTACCAAGCGTGAGGCCCGTCCCGCCAAAAAACATGGTAATATTCCCGTCTAACCCGGAGGCAAGGTCATCATGGATAAGAAAAAACTTGCTGCAGCCACGGCGGCAGTATTTACCTATATTAAAACCCAGGAGGAAGCGGCCTTTTTTGCATCTGCCGGTGGTCCGGCCCCGGAGACGGCAGCCGTTGTTCCTGATGGTGGTTCCGGTCCCCGGATGATTTTCAATACCTGGGGAACTGCCGGACGAAGTGATCAGATGCAGGGGCGTTTTTTGATGCAGACACGGGTATTCCGATAAGTAAAAAAAACGGCACTCTCTTTCATGCACAATACCGTATGAAAGGGTGCCGCATAAAAATAATTTAGGAGAGCGTAAATGAGCGAACACGGCAAAATCAATATGTGTGAATTGAACTGTGAAAAAGAGAGGCCTGCTGCTGCCAACCCCCTTAAGATTGAGGACCTGACCCTGCGTGACGGTCATCAATCTCTTTTTGCCACAAGGGGTAGAACCGAGGATATGATCCCTGTGGCCGAGCGAATGGATGAGATCGGCTTCTGGGCCACGGAAGTTTGGGGCGGCGCCACCTTTGACACCATGCACCGGTTTTTAAACGAAGATCCCTGGGAACGCCTTCGTACCCTGAAACGGTATTTCAAGAAAACCCCCCTTTCCATGCTGCTTCGGGGCCAGAATCTGGTGGGATACCGTAATTATGCCGATGATGTGGCCGCACTGTTTGTCAAACGGGCCGCGGAGAACGGCATGGATGTCTTCCGTACCTTTGATGCGTTGAACGATTACCGGAATTTTGAGTGTGTGGTGCCGGTGATTAAATCCTGTGGTAAACATTTCCAGGGGTGTATCTGTTACTCCCTCACCGAACCCCGCATGGGCGGCACTGTCTACACCCTGGAATACTATATCAAAAAGGCAAAAGAGCTGGAAGCCATGGGTGCCGACAGTATCTGCATCAAGGACATGGCCGGTCTTATGGCACCCTATGATGCCTATGAACTGATCAAGGCCCTGAAGGAAAATGTCTCTCCCCTGATTCATCTGCACAGCCATTTTACCTCCGGCATGGCTGCCATGACCCATCTCAAGGCCGTGGAAGCCGGGGTGGATATCCTGGATACCTGTCTCACCCCCTATGCCTACCGAACCTCCCATCCGGCCCTGGAGCCCCTGGTCATGTCCCTCATCGGCACGGACAGGGATACCGGGTTTGACATTGAGACCCTGGCATCCATTAACGAGACCCTGGAAAAAGAGATTTTACCCAAATACAAACATCTGCTGGATGACAGCAAGGTGTCTGTGATTGATATTAATGTCCTCCTTCACCAGACCCCGGGCGGCATGCTCTCCAATCTGGTGAACCAGCTCAAAGAGATGGACGCTCTGGACAGAATCGGCGATGTGTACAAAGAGCTGCCAAAGGTGCGTAGAGATCTGGGACAGATTCCATTGGTGACCCCCACCAGCCAGATCGTGGGAACCCAGACGGTGAACAATGTGCTCTTTGACACCAAGGAAGAGCGCTATAAGATGATCACGGCCCAGGTAAAAGACCTCTGCTACGGCCTTTATGGAAAGACGGCCATACCCATTGACCCCGAGGTGCAGAAAAAAGCTCTCAAGGGATACGAACGGGGCGAGGAGCCCATCACCTGCAAGCCGGCTGAAGTACTTAAACCGGAACTTGAAGCGGCAAAGAAAATTATCGGTGATCTGGCCGTGGATGATGATGACCTCATCCTCTACACCCTGTTTCCTGTGACCGGGAAGAAGTTTCTCCAGATCAAATACGGAAAAGAGGCGGTGCCCAATTCCATGAAACCCATTACCATGGAAGATGTGGCCAAACAGGATGAAATGATCCGTAAGGCAAAGACCGGACAATTGATAGAGAAACCCACGGCAGAGACTCCTGAAAAAACGGATGCCCTTCGCACCTTTAATGTGTTTGTGGAAGGCGAATATTTTGAAGTGGGAGTGGATGAGGTGGGCGGCGCACCGGTTATTGCCTATGCCCAGCCGGCTCCTGCCCCGGCAGCCGCTCCGGCTGCAACGGCAGCGCCGGCACCGGGTCTTGTTCCTCCTCCACCGCCACGGGCAGCCGCACCCCGTGCAGCCGCACCAGCAGCCCCTGCACCTGCCGCTCCCAGTAAACCTAAGCCTAAACCTGCCGCTGCTCCGGCCCCGGCTGCCGGTGGCTCCGGTATTTCGGTGAAAGCCCCCATGCCGGGTATGATCATCAAGTATGAGAAAAATGTCGGTGATACGGTTAAAAAAGGAGATGTGGTCGTTATCCTGGAAGCCATGAAAATGGAAAATGCGCTGCCGGCTCCCGCAGATGGAGAGATCACTGCCATTAATTTCAGTTCGGGTGATTCCGTACCCAAGGATGCCGTACTGGCGGTGATTGATTGATCCTGGAATAAAGTGGCTCTTGAAAAAAAGATGATGGCTGAAATTTAAATTGTTGCCCCCATGGGGGCCATGAGAAAATAAGCCCATGGATGCGCACCGGCGTATCCGCTATAAATTCAATGTGGGGGAACCATGGCATTAAGATGGTTTCCCCATTTTTGTCTGAGATCCTGCTTCTTTAATTTAGCGGGCTTGATCATAATTTCGGCCACCCGTCACAGTGGGTGCCCCTCCCAGGGTGGCTGGGGGTGTGATCAAGCTCAACTTAACGCTTGAAATGCCCGGAGTCATGATCTATTAAAGGGAATATTTAAAAAAGGGGGCAGATATGGAATATTTTTATTCAGTAAAGGAACCAAGGCGCCGGGAGATAAAAATTAAACGATCCACCTTTATCTGCGCCCTTTCCCCTGTGACATCCCTGGACCAGGCCAAAACCTTTATCTCCTCCATTGCATCAGAACATAAAACCGCCACCCACAATTGCTGGGCCTATATTGTGGGGGAGAAGGGGGAGCTGTTCCATGCGTCGGATAACGGGGAACCCGCCGGGACTGCCGGAAAACCCATGCTCAACGTGTTGCAGCGTCATCACATGACCAATATTGCCGCCGTTGTCACCCGATATTTTGGAGGCGTCAAGCTGGGGATACGGGGGCTTATTGATGCCTATGGTGAGTCTGTTGAAGCTGCCGTTGCCATGGAAAAATTGATGAAGCTTATGAAAATAAAATCATACCGGATCACGTTGCCCTACGCCTTTAACGACACCTTGTTGTATCAATTAAATCATCATGACGCGGTGATTTCCCATACGGATTACACCGACAAGATTATCCATGGGATAGGGGTGGAAGCGCACCGTGCACCGGAGCTGGAACTGTTGTTGACGGAATTCCAGGACGGGGGAAAATTGACCTTTGAAGAAACATGAATTAATTGTTGCAACTTGATGCCTCGGTTTTTGTCTGCCGTTGGGTAAAAGGCTTGACCATTGAGTTCAATGAATTATGAATATTTTTATATGAAAGTCTCACCAATATGCTGGAATTAAAGGACTTTCGTTTTTCGTTGTGGCAGGTTTTTTCTGCCATGTCGGTTATAAGAAAGAGTAGGCGAACCTAATATTTTTTCAAGCTTCGTTGTGGGCGAACCCGGGTCCCAAATCCCGGTCCGCCCGTGGCGGTTATAAATGTTGAGCACAGGAGAGATCATGGAAAAAATTGTTGCATACATTGAAAATTGGCTGATAACCCATTGCGAAGCCGCCAACCTTGAGGGCTTTGTGGTGGGGGTATCCGGGGGTATTGACTCCGCAGTCACCTCCACCCTCTGCGCCCGCACCGGTAAAAAGGTGGTGGCGGTGAGCATGCCCATACATCAGGCTCCGGATCAGGTCTCCCTTTCCATGGGACACATTGAATGGCTGGAAAAAAAATATGATAATGTCACCGGAGTGAGGGTGGATCTCACCCCTCCTTTCCAGGCCCTGTGTGCCACATTACCCCAGGAGGTACAGGATGGACTGACCATGGCCAACACCCGGTCCCGCCTGAGAATGGTCACCCTGTACGCCTTTGCCGGTCACCACCGCATGATGGTGGCGGGTACGGGGAACAAGGTTGAGGATTTCGGGGTGGGATTCTATACCAAATACGGCGATGGCGGTGTGGACCTTTCCCCCATTGCCGATTTGTATAAGACCGAAGTGTATAGCATGGGTCGTTTGTTAGGGGTGAATGATGCTATTTTGTCGGCACCTCCCACCGATGGATTGTGGGAAGATCATCGCACGGATGAATCCCAGATTGGGGCCACCTATCCTGAGCTGGAATGGGCCATGACATTTGAAGAAAATTTAGGAGATGAGACAAAGCTCACTTCCCGCCAGAAAGCGGTGCTGGATATTTACAGGGGATTTCACCGGGCCAATCAGCATAAGATGGTGGCCATTCCCGTGTGCACCATACCCCGGGAGCTGAGAGGGTAGGACTGAGGAGTGGAGTGATGTGCATGGGAAGGTATGAATGTGAGAAGGCTTCCGGAGATAGGGATGAGAGAGATACCGCTACCATCCTGGGCCAGTGCTGGAGGGTCTTTGACGCTATTGATGACTATGTTACAATACTTGACCTGGACAAGCGTATAATTTCGGCCAATCAATCTTTCCTTGATGGGTTCGGGGTTGAGTTGAGCCAAATCGCCAACTGCAAATGTCATGAGGCTCTATGGGACCGGGAGAAAAATTGCCGTAACTGTCCGGTTGAGGCTGTATTGCAGGATCTGCGGACCCACACCATTGAAGTGGAAAACCGGCGGTTGGGAAAAACATTCGTGATTTCTGCCTCACCCATATTTGACGACCATAATGATGTCGTTGGTATGGTTCATGTGACCAAGGATATTACGGATCGTAAAAAAGCTGAAAATGCTTTGATTGAGGCACGATCCCAGCTTGAAGCCCGGGTTGCGGAGAGAACCCGGGAGTTGACCGTTTTGAATGAGAGGCTGTATGCCGAAATTGCCGAGCGAAAAAAAGCGGAAGCGGGCCTGATCAAGCGTAGCGCAGAACTTGATTTGAAATCCAAGACACTTGAAGAGGCGAATATCGCTTTACGGGTCATTCTCAAGGCCCGTGAGGATGATAAGGATGAGCTTGAGGGTAAAGTGCTGGCAAATATGAAGAAGCTCGTACTGCCCTATGTGGAAAAACTCAAGATGAGTCGTCTGGACGACTCGCAACGAACCTGTTTGGCGGCGTTACAGGCCAATCTGGAGAATCTGGTCTCTCCGTTTTCACAACGACTTTCTTCACCATTGTTGAATTTGACACCGCGGGAAATTCAGGTCGCAAACCTTATTAAAGAGGGGTGTGGTAATAAAGAGATTGCAGACTTTTTTAATATCGCTTTGCGAACGGTGGAGTTTCATCGGGAAAATATCAGAAGAAAGATCGGTCTGGTCAATAAAAAGGCCAATTTAAGATCGCAACTGTTGCTGTTTTAAGAGCGTTTGGGGGCTTGATCATCATGCCGGCTGCCCCGGGGGTACAAACCTGATGTTACCCCAAGTGGCCGGTGCTGTGGTCAAGCCTGCATTTTTTATGTCTAACTACCGGTTTTTTGCTGGTAGTTTCCTGGTAAATATTTGGTGTTGTATTTTGTCGTTAAGAAGGTATTATGAACGGGACTTAACTTACTCATCAGTCATAAGTTTTCTGATTTGCTGTTACGCAGGGCATTTATGAAGAATTGAAATTTGTCAGGATTAAACAGAAAATCAAAGAGTCCAGGCCCTTATAATACATCAAAAATAAGCTCAGTTATTTTTACTCGACCGTTAAGGATGAGACTGTTAAGCTTGAAAGTGGAATGAGGAAGTCAAAAAGCGATGTTTGCGTCGGAGACGGCTGCGGATGGCATCGTAGAAATGTCAAACAGAGAAAGGGAAAAGCGAGCAATGAACGAGATTGATAGGATTATTGGAGAGGCAGATGATGCGTTGTTGAGAAAAAGGGTTGTTGATTCTTTTCGGCGGACCATGGTCCATTATGGCCACTGGCTTGCCGAGGTGGAGCATCAGCTGGGTATGAAAAAGGCAATGGAGGTGGAAGCCGACGTTTGGGATGCCAGCTTTCAAAACCAGTTGAAGCGGTTATCCAAGATTTTCGGTTTTGAAATCAAAGATGGCGTTCCGGCCCATTTGCATACGCTTTCCCATGAGGAATTGATTGATCTGCTTAAAAATCTTGGAATTAACTGGTTGGCCAATGACGGAATCTGGTTCCAGGCGGTTGAAAAAAGATATGGCATGAATGATGCCAAACGCTGTAATGACTCCTGCTGGACAAGATATTCGCCTTTTGAAGCGGAACGGATTAAACAGCTGCTTGAATTGCCGGAACAGGGCGGAATCCCTGCTTTGAAAAAGGCATTGGCCTATAGAATGTATGCCTTGATCAACAGGCAGTCCATTGAAGATGTGAGTGAAAATTGTATTATCTTTCGCATGAATGAGTGCCGGGTTCAGATGGCAAGAAAACGAAAAGGGCTGGAGGATTATCCCTGCAAATCCGTGGGGCTGGTGGAGTACCCCTATTTTGCCAGCACCATTGATTCCCGGATTGTGACTGAATGCGTTGGTTGTCCCCCGGATAAACATCCGGAAGAGTGGTTCTGTGCCTGGAAGTTCACGGTTGTTGAATAGGGTGGTGTTGAATAGGATGGTTGCTGAATAGGAAGGAGAAGATCTTGCCATGTCGAACAATATTCTTAAATTTGCCATGAATCGCAATACCAGTGTTGAAAAGATCAATGGTTCCAACCTGCGTTCCGTGTGCCGTTTGCGTGATACCCTGACAGATGCCGAAGTCGCCATTGAGGTGAAGATGCCGGATATGGAGATCTCTGCGATATCCGGCCATTTCCGGCATGCCTATTGGGGTGAAATTGAAGATCTTGACCAGCGCCTGCAATCGGTGATCGGGGTGCGGGTTGCCGCCGGCATGCTCAAAATCATTAAGGGACTGATGGGTGAAGATGAGAAAATTCAACAGATCGTCTATATGGTGGAAGAGTGTTGTCACGGAGTGATCCTGACGCTGACCCGGAAAGTACTATTGAAAGCGCCTGATGACGAGGCCGGTAAGGTCGCCTTCTATTCAAATATGGTCAAAAAAAGTATCCGCCTCTATGATCGCTGTGCGGCTTTTGCCAAGGGGACACCCTTGGTTCTTGAACTCGAATCTGAGAAGACCGGAGGAGGGGCGTGATGTTTGAATTTATGCGAAATAAAGTGGTTGATGTGGCGCGTTTGGACCGGGAGACCCTTGAGGTGCATGGCATTCTGGATGATTCCATCTACAGTATTGAGCTGGATTTTAGGGTCAATATCAGCGATCTGATCTGCTCTGGGGTCAAGGGGCGCTGGCTGCGCTGGACAACGCCGGAGTGTCCCCGGGCAACGCATTTTCTCAAAGAGGCCAACGGGTTTTGTCTTAAGGCCGGCATTGATGATAAAATTCATAAAACAGTTGGCCGGCGGGCTTGTCGCCATTTTGCCAACCTTTTTATTGAATGTGCCCATGCCGCACGGGAAACCGTTAAGCTGCTGGAGTGGGAGGAGGCCCAAAGGGACAACCTTGAGCTTACGTTAAAGCAGTTTATGTCCAATGATGACAAGGCACCAGCCACTGAATCATCGGTTGCTGTGGAAGAGCAGGAAAAATCATCCGGTACGAAATCTTCCGATGTGGTTTCCGGTACGGTTGCTGAAAATGATGGGGTTTCTGAAAAAATATCTGCGCAGGCTGAATCATCCGCGGACGCTGGCGCAGGCCGTTTGGGGCAGGGGACTTTTGTCATTGATCTGCATATGCACACCTCTCCGGCATCGCCCTGTGCATCCGATTCTGTGGATGCGATGATCAAGGAGGCGAAACGGATCGGCTTGCAGGGTGTCTGCCTGACAGATCATAATTATGTCTGGTCAGCAGATGCGGTGCAGGCTTTGCGTAAAAAGCATGATTTCCTGGTGTTGCGGGCCAATGAGATTATCACGGAACAGGGTGATATGCTGGTGTTTGGTTTTGATGAAAATATTCAGGGGGTCACTAAACTTTCGGAGCTCAGGAAGCGGGTTGATGCCGTGGGCGGGTTTATTGTTGCGGCCCATCCTTTTCGCGGGTTTCTGACCTTTGGTGCCGATGATGTGGGGCTGACGTCGGACAGCGCCATGGCCCGGGAAATGTTTAAGTGGGTGAATGGGGTGGAAACCCTGAACGGTAAGGTGACAGAGACTGAAAATAAATTGTCCATGAAGGTGGCAAAAGGGCTTGGGCTGCCGTCAACCGGCGGCAGTGACGCCCATGATATTTCCACCGTCGGCGTGTATGCAACCGCGTTTGAGCAGGTAATTGATAGTGAAGAGACGTTGCTGGCCGCTTTGAGAGAAGGAAAATATCGTCCGGTGGCCTTTCGCTGAGTTTGAAGAATCATCAACCATGAATCTTACCCGAGGTCGAGGAGACATTAATGATGCAAAGTGAAGAGAAACAAGATTGGGAAAAAATAATCAGGCGGTTTGAGCGGCTCCTGCGCTTGAAATCATTTCCGGTGGCCTTTAAAATGTTGGAGAAAAAGGAGGCCCTTGAAACCATTCCCTTTCTTCGACGTCCCCAGAGTAAAATGACCATGTGCCAGATGATTAATCTGGTACGCAATTTTGATTGGAGTGTGGGAGCGGATCTTGATGACTTTCTCTTCTCCTCCTGCTCCTCGATTCTGGGGTTGAGAGAGCTGCCCGAAACCCATAAGGACGGTACTTTTAGAAATATTGTCTGGGTGGCCACCAAAACGGATGGCCGTAAATTTGAAGCGGCGATTCCGCGTCTTCCCCTGGGGAAATACGAAGCTCTGGCCATGGCCCCACTGGTTTACAATCCCTTTGCCCCGGATATCGTTTTGATTTATGCCAATCCGGCACAGATAATGATGTTGATCAATGCACTTCAGTTTCGTGATTACGAAGTCATGCAGTTTGCCTGCGTGGGTGAGTCCTCTTGTTCCGATGCCATTGTCCGTTGTTATGAGAGTGGTAAGGCCTCCGTTGGCATTCCCTGCTATGGAGAGCGCCGTTATGGTCATGCCCAGGATGATGAGATGGTGATGGCGGTTCCGGCGGGTTTGATGGAAAAAGCGCTTTCCGGATTGGAGGCCCTTTATCGACGGGGAGTCCGCTATCCCATCAGTTTCGCCGGTGCTGAAAGTGATGTGACCCCGGTTTTCCCGCCCACCTATTTCGGGCTTGATGAGATGATGAGAAAAGTCAGGGGGGATGGCAGGCATTTTCTGTTGGGGGTAACCGGAGGCATTGCCAGTGGTAAAAGTACGGTTTCGGAAATGCTGGGTAAATTGGGTTCGCCGTTGATTGATTTCGATCTGATTGCCCGTCAGGTGGTTGAACCCGGCACGCCGGGGTTGGCGAAAATTGTCGACTACTTTGGTCGTCAGGTGTTGGCTGAGGATGGGTCTCTGGATCGAAAGAAAATGTCGGATATTGTTTTTGGTGATATGGAAAAGCGGAAGAAACTTGAAAGTTTTACGCATCCCCCGATCTATGAGGCATTTTTTGAACAGGTGGAGGAAATTGCCGGGAAAGACCCGGAGGCGATCATCCAGGTGGCGGTTCCCCTGCTGATTGAGCTGAATTTGCAGTATCTGTTTGATAAATTGCTGGTGATTCATGTGCCGGCTGAGGTGCAGATAGAACGTCTGGCACGTCGGGATGATATCAGTCAAGAAGATGCCGCCACCATTCTTAAAGCCCAGCTGCCCATAGATGAAAAGTTGCAGTTTGCCGATTTTGTGGTTGATAATACCAGGGATCTTGCATATACCCAACAACAGATTGAGGCGGTTTGGGAACAGCTCCAAAAGCGTTGAAAGTCAGTCTGTTGAGTGGAGTCGCGTGCAATGGCACACAAGCAATATCGCTGCTGTGCCGGGCATTTGATGTGACGTCGGAAGTTCTCCAAAACTCCCCGGACAGGGTGTATGGCTTGGCCACCATCAATACCCTGTCCCTCCTATCTCTGGCCGGAGATCAGGGGGAGTTTGTTACTTGATGATCCTGTTGCTTTTTTATTGACATATTTGGGGGAGGGGTTAGTCTTGTGTTATTGGCATGATCGGTGGCGTTTGGGTTAGCACCGGCTTTCTTAGATGACGTCAATAACATAAGCCGGACTTCGGCTGCCCGCGCTGTCGATAAGTAACTGGATTATTGAGCCTAACAAAGGAGTATTTTATGATTTCTATCCATCACTTTGTCCGAAAACCCATTGTTATCATGTGTCTTCTGGGCCTTTTTGTTCTGGCAACCCTTACCACTGAATCTTTGGCCGGTCCCAAAGGCCATTCTTCCCCACCATTGAAGCACATTCCCTTCGGCTCCCAGAAAATAACATATGGTCATGACAACTATTATTTTCATGGGGGACATTTTTATCGACCCGAAAAAGGCTGGTATCGGCCGGTTCATCCGCCAGCGGGGATATTTATCAACGCCCTGCCCATTGCCGCCGTCACCCTGATTGTGGCGGGCTTAACCTATTATTGTTATGATTCCATATATTATCGGAGGGTATCAGGGGGATATCTGGTGGTGGATTTGCCCGAAAACACCGATACCCAGGTTGTTGGATCATCTCTTTCAGGATTGCTGGCCGTTGGTACACGTGTCTCAGTCAATGTGAACGTTCTGAATGTCCGGTCCGGTCCCGGCAAGAGCTATCCTGTGACCGCTCATGTGAACTATGGCAATCGGCTTGTGATTAAGGGAAATGCGCCGGACTGGCTTTATGTCCGTCTGCCGGATGGTCGTCATGGTTGGGTGATGATGCGTTTTGTTTCTCTGGCGGGTACAGGTGCCAAGGGATAAGAATATTCAATCTTTTCTATCCCTTTGTTTCTGGTGAATCCAATGTGGCTTTGATCCGGAGTTTAAAAGGGGACATCATGTTTTTAGAATCATGGGGTGATTTTTTCCCATTTCCAGGACCGCCCCCCATCCCCCCATCAGGTGGTATTCCCATACCACCACCACCACTGCCATTGGGCGGCTTACCCATACCACCGCCGGATGGATCTTTCATACCCTGGGGTTTCTGCATGCTCCGGTTTCAAATCCCAAGCCAATCTCGTTTACCCGGATCTCCTTTTTGTTGAAATCATGATTGATGTGTAGCCTGAACTGTATTATAATAAGCCTATATAACATACATGGCAGAAAAATCTGCTACAACGAAAAACGAAAGTCCTTTAATTCCAGTATATTGGTGAGACTTTCATATAAAAAGTTTACCATGAAAATACAGACATCCTATATGCTCCCAAAAGTAATTCACACTTTTTTCAGGACGACCACCGAAAAATGGGCATTTACCTCGTGAAAGTGTAAAGCGGGAATGAAGGATGGAATAGAATAGAATAGAATAGAATGGAATGGAATGGAATAGAATGGAATGGAATGGATATGAAAACAGCAGTAACCTTTGAAAAAAGAAACCGAGACGGCCCTTCATAGAATCGTCCAATGCGGGCCATATCTCCTAAAATAAAGGAGATTCCCATGACTATAACATTTAACCTTAAAAAAAGCATAGTGACGGCCGGCATCATGGCTGTTCTCTCTCTTCTGTTTCTTGGTGCCGTCCTGGCAGCCGATTCTTTGCCCCTCACTCCCCGATCCGATTTCGATGCTTCATTTGAGGCCTATTCCAATCAATTTCAAAGTAAGATGCCCCTGGCAAATGAGGCCAATTATACGCTCCTGGAATTTCTATGGGCCAAGGTGGTTGACGAAAACAGGTCTTTACACTGGAACAATGGGGCACTGTTTGAAGAGGGTGCCTATTGCCAACCAGGTGTTCTGGAACATGAACTCTATAAAGGAAAATTCAAGGAGATTCGTTATATAAGGGAAAAAATGGCGGAAAAGTACGTTTTTAAAATGGCGGAAAAAGTGTTAATGGAAACCAAGCTTGCCAAAAAAGTTGATAGGTTTGGCAAGCAAATATCAAAGCACTTAAGAATGCGATATGTAAAACCGGATAAAGACGAAAAGCCCCAGCTTTATCTGCCCGGTCAAGGCTTGGAGTCCCGGCTCAATGATCAGGAAAAACTATATGAAATTATTTTTTTCGCCCACATTTACGATCAGCTGCCCGGCACCACCCTTGGCTGTTCCATGGAGGTCAATTCCAGCTATTATGGCATCAGCACCAACATGGAGTTCATACCCGGTAATAGAGAGTTTGGCATGGAAGTGACAAGTCATTGGCTCAATACGCACATGGGCGGCAGAGCAAGCCTTGAGTTTGTAACCAGTGAAGACGAAGTGTCCGGTATGGTTAAAATTTCATTTGGATTGTAGTGCGTGAATTTGTTTTGATAGGGAGATATATGCGTCCCATGATGAGATATATGTGTCCCATAATGCTTTCTCTATTGAGCGGTTTTTTTCTTTTTTCCTGTGCTCATATGCCCATGGATGCCCTTTATGCCGGGCCTTCCAAGGTACCTGAAGTCATTAAATCCCAATATGCCTATTTACCTTACAAGGGCCCCTATGGTGAAACGCTTGTGTACGAAAATAGATTGTATTCCATCAAACAGATTGAACTTACCTCGACAAAAAACATCATTCCGTCAGCCGGGCACATCACCATGGATTATTATGCGGTCAAGGGCCAAGGGAAAAAATCCTTGATCATGGTGCTGCCCATTTTGGGTGGATCCAATCAAGTGGCTAAACTTTTTGCCGCCTATTTTGCGAAAAAGGGGATGTCCGCACTTATTGTTCATCGTCATAAAGCCTATAAAAAAATCAAAGAGATTGATACCATGGACGCTGTATTGCGTCAGATTGTTTTTGATCACATGCAGGTGTTGGATTGGGTTGAGACGAGAAAAGAGCTGGATCTCTCCAGCATTGGTGTTTTCGGCGTGAGCATGGGGGGGATCAAGGCGGCACTTGTCAGTTCCCTGGACAGACGCATCAAAGTGTCCGTCTTTGTGCTGGCAGGGGGGGATATCCCCTATATTTTAAGCCATTCAACAGATAAAGGCATCCGAAAAAGAAGAGATCAATACTTGAAAAAAAACGGGTTGTCCCGGGAACAATTTTACATTGAGTTGAAAAAAAACATCACCTGCGATCCCTTGCACTATGCCCACTATATTGATGCTGAAAACAGTTTAATGGTGCTTGCCTTTTTCGATGGCGTCGTCCCCTTTTGCAAGGGGTTGCAGCTCAAAGAAAAAATCGGAAACCCGGAAACCATCTGTCTTCTGGGTGGACATTATTCATCCATCGTCTATGTGCCATATATCAAATACAAGGCCCTTTCATTTTTCAAAAGAAAATTCAAAACCTGCCAAGCTCAGCCTTGAGATCAAAATAGAACCATTTTTGATTGCAAGCCTTTCCCTTCTCATCTTTTTTATCGGTGGTGGTTGCGTAGGTGGTCCAGCTTTCAAGGGTGGACGGCTTGAAGATGACATTTTGAAGGTTTCCCTTGAGAGATACCTGCTTTGATATCTCCATGAAAACCCGGGGGGAAATGGTGCCATAATTGGCCTTCAGGGTGGCGTAGAGTTCTTTTGATTTTGCACCGGCATAGACAACATCGTCCAGGGCCGGAAACAGATCGTCATCCCTTTCATCGGAAAGGGGCATGTTCTCTTTGAATGTGAGAACCCGTCCGCGGTCGGTGATAAACAGCAATGCATTGATCTCCTGCTCGGTTCGCTTGGCATCGCTGATCAGATAGACATAGGAGCAGGTCCGCCGTGCCTTTTTTATCATATCCACAGCCTCGTCCAGGGTGTTTGCCTCCCGCATCAGCTTTCGGAAAAGAAACACAAAGGGAATGCCTTCAAGGCTTTCTCCCGGGGGGTTCCCATACCCCATCTCACCAAAGGCCATCTGTTGCTCATTCATTCCTGTGACACAGCCGATGAATCCGGCAAAGCCATAGGTGGCAGATGCATTTCCCACATCAGGCTCGTGTACAAGGATCACCGGCCACTTTTGGACGCCCATTCCCCGGTTCCAGTCCAACACCCTCATTTGATACATCTCACCATCTTCGGTTGCCTGGTCAAAGGCGACAATATTGCTGCAAGTGGTGGGTTTGAATTTCTTGAAAAACTGTTTTTTATATTTGTATTCCGACACGGAAGGGATGGTGTGAAACCAGTGAATCACCTTTAAGGGCAGATCTGCGCCATGGGCAAGGCCCCGCATCTCCTCCTTTTCTTCCCTGGGGATATAGGGTGCCATGAGATCGTACACTTCATCCATCATTTCAAAAGACGCGTAGTGGCCGGCAAGGCCCATTACCCGTTTGATGCACTGCTGTATCTCTGTTTTCAACATCCGTCCATGCTGAAATCCCATTTCGTAGGGAGTCCCTTTCAGGTGAAGAATTCTAATGTTGTTCACCGCAGGATCATTGCTCTCTATCAAAGATGCCTTTGCAAGAATGGCTTCCTCCATCCGGGCATTCCCAATGATCATGGATCGCTGATATAAAGGTAAATTGTTTTGCGGAAGCCTGGCACAACTGGCTGTGAGCAGAAGAAGTAAGGTCCATGGAATCACTGTAGCAAGTTTTTTTGTCATGGCTGAATGTCTCCTTTAAGGATCGCTCTCATCTTTTGACCACCCGTTATGGTTGTGGGGTGATGGATCATGGGGCAACAGGGTCACAAGGTGTGTGATCGGGCCCCTTTTTTAATCGGCAGATAATGTGTGATTTTAGCATATTGATGGGGTTCAAACAAGGACGTGCGAGGATGACCAGCGATTCGGGTGTATTCTCATTATCTCCAAAAAAAATATTGACAAGTCAGAATAAAGCTTTCATACTTGCTCGAAATTCATGTTTGCTGGGGGAGCTGTAAAAAGCTGAGAAGGTTAGAACCTGACCCTTGGAACCTGACACGGTTAATACCGGCGTAGGGAAGCTCTGGACATCTCGTAAGTCACTTCACGTTTCACCTCAAGAGAAATCCATTCACATCGCCATTTACTGCCCGGATCAGGGCAGATCCGTATCGGTTCTTTTTGTTAACCAACAGGGAGAATTGTATGAAAATTTTATTAAACGGGGTGGCGTTCACTACCTCCGCCACCCATCTTATGGCCCTCGTTCAGGAGCAGGGCCTTGATCCCGGTTCCGTTATTGCCGAACATAATAAAGGGGTTATCAAGCAGGAAGCCTGGGATAAGACCCTTATCCGTCAGGGGGACATCATTGAACTGTTAAGCTTTGTGGGGGGTGGATGAATGGAGGCAACTGAAATGAACAACAATCGGATGAACAACAACCGGATGAACGACAACCGGATGGACACAATGGACGACCCTTTTTGCCTGGGCGGGCAGACCTTTAAAAGTCGGCTCCTCACCGGAACCGGAAAGTTTTCATCCCGGGAGATCATCTCCCCCATGCTTGAAGGGTGCGGGTCTGAGATGATCACCGTGGCCCTTCGCCGGGTGGATGCCGATGCCGGGGGAAAAAATATTTTGGCGTATATTCCCAAAGGGGTGACCCTGCTGCCCAATACCTCCGGAGCCAGAACCGCTGACGAGGCCGTGCGCATCGCCCACATCGCCCGGGCCGCAGGGTGTGGTGATTTCATAAAGATCGAAGTGATCACCGACATGAAATATCTCATGCCCGATAATCAGGAGACCCTTAACGCCACGCGCATCTTGGCGGCAGAGGGATTTAAGGTGTTGCCCTATATCATGCCGGATCTCACCCTGGCCCACCGGCTCCAGGATGCCGGGGCCGCGGCGGTGATGCCGTTGGGTTCGCCCATTGGTTCCAACCGGGGGATCAAAATGGAAGAGATCATCCGCATTATTATCGAATCCATGGATATCCCCGTGATTGTGGATGCCGGGATCGGCAGGCCCTCCCAGGCTGCCCAGGCCATGGAGATGGGGGCAGATGCCGTATTGGTCAACACGGCCATTGCCACCAGCCTGGACCCGGTGCTGGCGGCCCGGGCCTTTGCCATGGCCGTTGAGGCCGGACGTATGGCCTTTTTGGTAGATATGGCAGGAGAGACGCTCCAGGCCCGGGCCTCTTCACCCCTCACCGGTTTTTTAAGGGAGACGGCATGAATTTTCTTGATCGCGTTGATGCACTTCTGGCCTTTGATGTCCATGGATACCTGGACGCGGTGACGTCGGATCAGGTGAAGAGATCTCTGAATAAACCCCTGCTCAATCGGTTTGATTTTTTACATCTGATATCTCCGGCCGCCGAGCCGTTTTTGGAAGAGATGGCAACCCGGGCCAGGAGGGAGACCATCCAGTATTTTGGCCGCACCGTGGGACTTTATGCCCCCATCTACATCTCTGACTATTGCGCCAATGGCTGTGTCTATTGCGGGTTTAATGCCAGCAACCATTTCAAGCGGACCACGCTCTCGCTGGAGGAGATTGAAGAGGAGTGTCGGATTTTGGCGGCCACGGGGATTCGTCACACCATGCTTCTCACCGGTGAGGCTCCGCTGAAGACACCTCTAAATTACCTTGAATCGGCGGTGAAGATAATGAAACGTTATTTTGCCTCCATTTCATTGGAGATTTTTCCCATGGACCAGGCCGATTATGAGGTGTTGAACCGGGCCGGCGCCGATGCCTTGACCGTGTACCAGGAGGTGTATGATCGGGATATCTATCGGGAGGTGCATCCTTCGGGTAAAAAAGCCGATTATGCCTATCGTCTGGCAACACCGGAACGGGGGGCAGAGGCCGGGTTTCGATCGGTTAATATCGGGACCTTGTTCGGGTTGGGGGATCTGTGTCGGGAGGTGTATCTCATGGCCTGCCATGCCCGGTTTCTGGAAAAAAAGTATCCCCATGTGGAGGTGGGGCTCTCCATGCCCCGCATGAGAACGGCCACGGGTGCCATATCCCCCCGGAATATCTTATCCGATTTTCAATTTGTGCAGTTCATGACCGCTCTTCGCATCTATCTACCACGCATTGGCATGAGCATCTCCACAAGGGAATCCGCCCAGTTCCGGGATCGATTGATTCATCTCGGGATTACCCGGCTTTCCGCCGGTTCCAAGACCGATGTGGGGGGCTATGCCATGGGTACCAGGGACGATGTTGCCCAGTTTGACATTGCCGATGAGCGCAGTGTGGACCAGGTGGTGGCCATGATCCACAGCAGTGGATATCAGCCGGTGTTCAAGGATTGGGACCGCATATGAATCCGAAAAAAAGGGGAAACATTAAGGTCGGTATTGCCGGGGTGGGGGGCATTGGCTCCAATGTGGCCCAGCTGCTGGTCCGTTCCGGGGTGCGGCACTTGACCCTGGTGGACTTTGATAGTGTGGATCACTCCAATCTTAACCGGCAGTTCTATTTTCATGATCAGGTCGGCATGGATAAAACAGAGATGCTGGCCTGCAATCTGAAACGCATTGACCCCCAGGTGACCATAGAGGCGGTGTGCGAAAGGTTGGTTCCCCATACGATAACGGCCCGGTTTCGCGACTGTGACATCATCGTGGAGGGGGTGGATGATAAAGAGACCAAAAAACAGGTGGTGGAGGCCTTTGCAGGGAGATCCACACCGGTTGTTTCCGCATCGGGCATTGCCGGTGATGACCTCACCGGTATTCAGGTGAAGTCCATGGCCAATATCACCATTGTGGGGGATTTTGTCTCTGATGAGGCAGATAATTTTCTGTTTTCTCCCAAGGTGTGCATGGTGGCCGCCCTCATGGCCGGTGAGGTGTTGAAGCGGATGAAAAGATAAGCAGGCTGGTATATTTTTTGGCAGAAATGTCCTAAATATGGCGTGGATGTCAATACCAGGATATCAGGAGATATAAAAATGAAAAAAAGTGAAACCGTATGTTCCCATAGGCCATGGGTATTGCCCGACGGCATTTATGGCATTCTGGCAGAAAAGTTTTCCAGGGGAAGGGATAATGTCACCGTGGCGCGGTTAATGGTGGAGGGGGGCATTGATCTCATCCAATACCGGGAAAAACGTCATGAAAAAAGCATGAAGGAGATGTATGAGGAGTGCCTGGCCATTCGCACCATTACCCGGGAGGCAGGGATTCCTTTTATCGTCAATGATTTTGCGGATCTGGCATTGATGGTGGATGCCGATGGGGTTCATGTGGGTCAGGATGATCTGCCGGTGGCTGCCCTGCGGAATTTAGTGGGGGATCGGATGATCATTGGCTGTTCCACCCACGCTCCTGACCATGTAGAAAAAGCCGTTAGAGATGGGGCTGATTACATTGGGGTGGGACCCATTTTTACCACACAGACCAAGGAGGATGTGTGCGATGCCGTGGGATTTTCCTATCTTAACCATGTGGCCACCCACCACACTATTCCCTTTGTGGCCATTGGCGGCATCAAAAGGGATAATCTTGCCTCGGTGGTGGAGCAGGGTGCCCGGTGCGTCTGCCTTGTGACGGAGATTGTGGGGGCAGAAGATATCCCAACCACCATCCGGGAAATAAAAAAAATATACAACCATACCATTTGATTCCAGTCTTTCAATTAAAGGAATAAGAAAAATTATGAAAACATATACCACACAGATGGATGCGGCAGGAAAAGGCATTATTACCCCCCAGATGAGAGATGTGCTTGCCATGGAACGTATTTCAGAGGAGGCACTTGTGGCTGGGGTGGCAAGTGGGGAGATTGCCATTCCCGCCAATGTGCATCACCATCATCTCAAGGGGATTGCCATCGGTAAGGGGTTGACCACCAAGGTGAACGTTAACCTCGGGGTGTCCAAAGACTGTTGCAGCTTTGATTTGGAGCTTGCAAAGGCGGACATGGCCGTGGATATGAAGACCCATTCGGTGATGGATCTTTCGGTGTCCGGGGACACCCGGGCCTTTAGACAAAAGCTGGTGGAAAAAATGCCAATGATGATCGGCACGGTTCCCATCTATGATACCCTCACCCGCACGGGCAAGAAGGGGTGGGAGATTACCCTGGATGAATGGTTTGAAACCGTTGAGATTCATGCCGCAGACGGCATTGATTTTATCACCATCCATGCCGGTTTAACCCAAAAGGTGGTAAAAAGCATTCGCACCAACCCCCGGCTCACCGGGGTGGTGAGCCGGGGCGGGTCCATCCTCATGGAGTGGATGGTGAAAAATGAAAGGGAAAATCCCTTTTATGAATATTTTGACAGGCTGCTGGATATCTGTGAGGCCAATGACATCTGCATCAGCCTTGGAGATGGGTTGCGTCCCGGTTGTCTGAAGGATGCCACGGACGGCCCACAAATCGAAGAGCTGATCACCCTGGGTGAATTGACCAAAAGAGCCTGGGCAAGAAAGGTGCAGGTGATGATAGAAGGGCCGGGCCATGTGCCTTTGAACGAGATTGAGATGAACATGAAGCTTCAGAAAAAGCTCTGCCACAATGCCCCCTTTTATGTGCTGGGTCCCCTGGTGACCGATATTGCACCGGGGTATGACCACATCACTTCTGCCATTGGCGGCGCCCTGGCTGCCATGCATGGTGCGGATTTTCTCTGCTATGTCACTCCGGCGGAACACCTGCGTCTGCCCGAACTTTCCGATGTAAAAGAGGGGATCATGGCCTCCCGCATTGCTGCCCATGCCGCCGACATTGCCAAGGGCATCCCCGGTGCCATGGACCCGGATATCAAGATGGGCAAGGCCCGGTTTGAGCTGGACTGGGAAGGGCAGTTTGAAGTGGCCATGGACCCGGAAAAGGCCCGGGCCTATCGGGCCTCTTCCCAGCCAGAAGAGGAATCGGTCTGCACCATGTGCGGGGATTTCTGTGCGGTCAAACGAAGCCGGGAGATCCTTGTGTCTTAAGTGGGCAAAGCTTATTGATTTACCGTTTTTGAATTCCAGATGCGCATATTGTTTAAGTTTTGCCTTGATTAAACGGTAGAGCAAAAATTGTTGAGGTTCTAAAGACGGCGGATGACGTCCTCATTTGTCAGATTTGCCAATCCCGGTATTTTTGACAGATGAGGATGAATGTCCTTGTACCAGTTTGATTTATAGCTGCCTGTGTAATGAATTTGATTCTACATATGAACCGAAAGGTGTTTTGACAGTGGGAGAAGCATCAAAAATATGTCGGATAGCTCTTAATAATTCGTCTTTTAATACGGGTTTCATTAAAATTTTGTCAGGCGTAACCTCCCCAGCCATTCCGTTGGTTATTTTTTCGCTAAATCCGGAGCATAATATGACGGGGATGGCCGGGCATATTTTTTTCAGTTCAATTATCAGTTTGTCTCCGGTCATGTTCGGCATGGTCATATCTGTCATGATCAAATCATATTGTTCAGGAGAAGATCGAAATTCATTGAGGGCTTTGAGGCTATTGTCATAGGAACTGACTCGATAACCATAACGGGTCAGTATCTGTTCAATCATCATAAGGATTGTTTTTTCGTCATCAACCACAAGAATGCTCTCTTTGCCGTTAAGTTGATGGATGGGATGAGGCGTGGCCGATGGTTTGTGTTGGGGACGGCTTATTTCAGGAAGATATACAAAAAAAGATGTGCCTTTGTCGGGTTTGCTGCGAACCATTATTTCGCCACGATAATTTTTTACAATACCATGAACAACGGCAAGTCCCAAGCCGGTTCCTTTCCCCTTTTCCTTGGTTGTAAAATAAGGCTCAAAAATTCTTTTCATTGTATGCGGGTCCATTCCTTTACCCGTGTCTGCAATTTCAAGACAAATATATGGACCGGGGACCAGAGCGGTCGTCGGAATTATTTCCATAGAGAAATCAATTTTTTTAAGATTGACGGTGAGTTTTCCACCCTTATCCTCCATTGCATGGGAAGCATTGGTGATTAAATTCATTATAATTTGATGAATTTGGCTTGAGTCAGCCATTACCATCCCGATGTCATCGGAAATGTTCTGGGTGATTTGGATATTTGAAGGCAGTGTTGACCTTGACAAGTCCAAAGCTTCTTTTAGAACGTCTTGTAATTTGAGCGGTTGACATTTTTGTTCCGTTTGTCGACTGATGGTTAGAATTTGCTGCACAAGCTCCTTTGCTCGAAAGGCCGCATCCAGCACCATTTTTATTTGACTTTTCATTGGGCTGTCGCACGGCAAATCATCATCAATCATTTCGGAAATCCCAATGATCGGAGACAGAATATTGTTAAAATCATGGGCGATCCCCCCTGCCAGCGTACCAATTGCTTCCATTTTTTGTGATTGGCGCAGCATGGCTTCCATTTCCCGCCGTTCATTTTCAAGGGTAATTCTCTTTTCAAGCTCCTCTTGCATGTCCGTGAATAATTTTGCGTTAACAATGGCTATCGTGGCCAGTTCGGCAAACGGTTCCAGGATCGATATCGTTTCCGGCCCAATTTTTTTATCCTTCTCACAATAGCTTAAACCGATGGTTCCTTCGATATTTGATCCTGATCTTAAAGGGACCCCGATAACGGATGTGGCAAAATTAATTTGAGGGTCAATGCATTTTCCACGCCAGTTTGGATAGTCATTTATTATTATGGATTTTCCCGTTTCCCACACTTTTCCGGCGACTCCCTCATCCGGTTTAAGTGCAAACCCGCTCAAACTCGAATATTTTCCACATGCGGCTCTCAGTTCCAGAACATTTCCCTTTGAATTATAGATATGTAAAAATCCATCTTTGATCTGTGCCAAATTGGATGCTCTCTTCAATATGGCGTTTAACAAACGTGACAGATCGAGTCGGCTGAACATGCCAAGTGAAGTTTCGTGAAGTGCTGACAGATATTCGTTTTTTTGTTTGAGTTCTTTTTCAATCTTGTTTTTAGCGTTAATTTTTTGTTTCAAACATTGATTGGCGTTTTTTAATGCAACTTCCCTTTTTTCAAGGTGGTTTTTGTACAAGGTCAGTTGATTTTCCACCTCTTTTTGCTTTAATACAATCTGTTTTTGTTCTATCTTCTGGAATGCTAATTGGGACAATTGATTTGCTATTAAAAACAGCATTTCACTGATGTTTTTAAACTGCTCCAATGGCATGATCGTTACCTCTTCAAGGGCATTGTTGAACTCTTCCTGATCAGCCCCAATGATTTTGGCATATGCCATTGTTTTGGTTTTGTCTATATGGGCATTTTGAACCTGGCCGAAAATAGAGACTAATTTTGAGTTCTTGTTGGCGTTAGGGTTGGTTTTCATTGTTCTCATTCATTCTTTTAAATATAATGTAAGGGTGCTTCACGCATACATAAACATGGGTTTTGTCGTGTGATGCCGGCTTAACGTGTTGTGTTATTATCTTTCTTGCCGGTAACCAGTATGACAAGTTCATCCACATAATCCCTGAGTTGTTTCGCCTGTGCAGCCATTTCTTCGGATGCAGAAGCAGATTCCTCTGCATTTGCAGCATTTTGCTGAACAACTTTATCCATCTCGCTGATGGCTATGTTCACTTGCTCAATTCCGTTTGATTGCTCCACAGATGCCTGTGATATTTCTGACAGCAATTCACCTACTTTGGCTGAACTTCCCGCAACTTTGTTAAATGCCTCATTTGTAGTGGAAACCAATGAAGCACCATTTTGGATCTTTTTAACCGTTCCTTGGATCAGCTCGGCAGTATTTTTAGCCGCAGCCGCAGCCCTCATGGCAAGATTTCTGACTTCATCTGCCACCACAGCAAATCCTGCACCTGCTTCACCTGCTCTTGCAGCTTCCACAGCGGCATTTAATGCCAGTAGATTTGTCTGAAAGGCAATTTCATCAATGGTTTTAATGACCTGAAAGGTTGCTTCACTTGTGTTTGAAATATCTTCCATTGATGTGGTCAATTGATCCATGGATTCGTTGGCAGTACTGACCACCCGATTGGCTTCTGCCATCAGGCTGTCAGCCTGATTCGCATTTTTTGCGTTTTTCTGGGTCATGGAGGCCATCTCTTCCATGGATGAAGAGGTTTGTTCTATGGAGGCAGCCTGTTCTGACGCGCCTTCAGCCATGGACTGGCTGGATGAAGATACCAGGGCAGATGCGGATGCGACCTGTCCCGCCCCCTCATTCAGCCCAGCTATAATAAATTTGATTGGAGCGGTAATACTTCTGGTGATAAAAAAAGCGACCACAACACCGATCATAAGCGCTGCAATCAATCCAATACTCATGGTTGTGGATGCAGAAAAAAGTGATGCCACAGCTTCTTTGGCAATTTTATCCGCAGCATCCATACCGGCATTGGCCGTTATTTTGCCGGTTTCAACTATATTTTTACTTGCCACCTCTCTTTTTACTCTCAGATCTTGTAAAACAAGCCAGTTATCAAGGAATTCAACCATGACCTTCTTGTAAGAATCACCGGCGGTTTTGACATTATTGATCCTTTCAATGTTTTCGGAGGTATGGGTGATGGCTTTAAGTTTGTTAAGCAAATCCGTCACTTTTGAAAAATTTTTAATGGCATCTTTCACTATTTGGGGGTTGTGCATGGTCTGGGATTTAAGGAGAGAGATTCTGGCTTCTTCCCCGAGAGCAATGATCAGATTGACCATTGAAATTTTGGATTGCCTCTCCAGCAGATCCTGTGTCAGGAGTCCCTGATGGTTAACAATTTCTGTCCGGAACAACTCATCTTGAACCGCCAGGAATCCATTGCAGTTTGTGATGTATTGCATTGCAGATGAATTGAGAAGGGTTCTGTTCTCAGCTAATTTGGCGTTAATGCTTACGGTGGACTGAATAAGTGTTTTATACGCATCAACTTCATTGATTGCCTTTTGTATCTGCCCTTTTAGCATTTTAAGGTTTTGGGAGTTTGCTTCAAGATGGCTCGCCTTTTCCAGGGCTTTTTCCACGGCTGTTACTTCTTTTAGGGCCGCCGTATAGTATCTTTTTTCCTCTGTTAATCCATATCCTCTCATTTCAAACATCAATCGGTTTACCGCCCCTCTGAACTCAACCGCCACATCAACTTCCGGAATATACTCCCGGGCCAGCATGGTGCTCTGGTGTTTTACTTTATTCATGTTCCAGATTGCCATTATACCCAATGAACCGGCAATAAGAATCAGTACTGCAAACCCTGATGAAATTTTCAGGCCTAAACTGAGATTTTTCATATTTATAATACCTTTATTTATTATAGCTCTTGCAAATGTCGGCATATTTAAGCAACTTGTATACCAAACCAATAAAAAATATTTTTATTGGTTTTATCAGAATTGTTATGATGACAATCAGGGGCAAAACCTGGGGTAAGGAGGGGCGGAAAATGTGCGCAGCATACCTGTACACAGTATCTCTGTGTGCTGTATATCTGTGTGCAGCACACATTTGTGCCGCGCACACATTTGTGCCGCGCACAGGTGGTGTGCTGTACCGTTAATTTATTTCATTTGAAATTTGATATTCCTCAATCTTTCGATAGATTGTTCTGCGGCCGATGCCAAGCAGACGGGCCGCTTTGGATTTGTTCCAGTCCGTTTGTGTCAAGGCATGAAATATCTCTTCTTTAGTGAGAGGTGATTTTTTTGAAGATAATGTTTTATGATTGTTTAAATGTTCTTTTAATTCCACAGGTAGATGTTCTACCAACATGGTCTCCCCTTGACATAAAACAAAACCGTGTTCTATTGCATGGTTCAATTCTCTGATGTTGCCGGGCCAGGAATAATTCATAAATGCAGTCATCACCTCATTGGACAGTCCCTTAATCTGTTTTTTGAACCGGGCGTTAAACAAATTTAAAAAGTGGTTTGACAAAAGAGGGATGTCTTCACGTCTTTGGGCAAGTGGAGGAATCGGAAGGTCCACAACCTTGATCCGGTAATATAAATCTTCTCTGAACTCGCCCTTTTTGACCTTTTCTTTTAGATTGCAATTTGTAGCAGAAATAATGCGTACATTAATTTTTATCGGGATTGAATCCCCAACTCTTTCGACCTCCTGTTCCTGGAGCACCCTTAATAATTTAAGCTGGATTAAAGGAGAAATCTCTCCGATTTCATCCAAAAAAATTGACCCGGTGTCCGCCATTTCAAATCGGCCTTTCTTGTTATCAATGGCACCTGTAAATGCACCTTTAACATGTCCGAACAATTCAGTTTCAAGAAGATTTTCAGCAAGGGCACTGCAATTTATTTTTATAAAAGGGCCTTTTTTACGGATACTGTTATAATGAATGGCATGGGCCACCAGCTCTTTGCCTGTTCCGGTTTCTCCGGTAATCAAAACCGTACTGTCGGTTTCTGCAAGATTGTCAAGGAGGGTATAAATTTTTTGCATTCGGCTGCTTTTCCCGATGATCCGGTGAAACTGATGACGCTCTTTTAACTGGGATTCAAGATGGGTAAGTCTTGTAATATCTCTGACAACAAGGACAGCTCCAAGGGCGTTAATCCCGTCACCTCGGAGAGGTGAACTGGTTAAAAGCACTACCTGCTGCGGGTTGTCGGAATGTCTGCATTCAACTCTAATTTCCTCGGTTGTTTTTTTTGTTTTCAACGTCTCTTTTAAAAGCTCAATGCAGGATCTGCTGCACTCCGTTGGGATCTCTTCAATATTTTTCCCAATAATATTTTTCATGGAAAATCTGCAAATATTATTTGCCGCTTCATTGACTTCAATCACCTGTAAGGTATTGTCCACCGTGATAATCCCATCTTTTAAACTCCTGAAGATGGCCTCCATATTACGACGAACCCTTATATTATCCGATTCCAGCTGCCTTTTATTGTCCAAAAGTTTTTTGTGTCGAATGCCATGATGGATGATGCGTAAAAGAGCCTCCTTTCGAATGGGTTTGGCAATATATTCAAACGCTCCAAGTCGAACGGCTTCTGTTGAGGTTTCAAGATTGGGTTCACCCGTTATCATGATAACCGGGCAAAGCAAATCCCTGTTTTTTATTTCATGGAGAAGATCAATTCCGGTGTGGCCCCCAAGGATAATATCGGTAACTATCAGATCCGGTTCCGTGTCTGAAATAATCTTAAGCGCTGAATCGAAGTCCCTGGCCGTCTTTATCTCATAGCCCTGTTCAGCAAGAATCATTTCAAAGGCAAAACGGATATTTTCTTCATCATCAACTACAAGAATCTTGGATTTCATATTTTGCCCTTGATGCCCATTCGCTATTTATCGGTAGGTCGATCATAACTTTTGTATACTCATCCGATTGGCTCTCAAACCTGAGGTTTCCTCCGTGGGCTTTGATGATCCCATGGCTGATGGAAAGCCCTAATCCTGTTCCCTCCCCATGGGGTTTGGTGGAAAAAAAAGGATCTGCGACGCGATCAATATGATTTGGGGCAATTCCCGTGCCTCTGTCATAAAAGGTTAGACGGACATATTCATTTTTCCCTATTTTAATGAGTTCTCCAATGATTTCAAGAATTTTATTTTCATGAAAACCTGTGTATTTTGCCTTTAACGCATACCGTGCATTACTGATAATATTCAAAAAAACCTGTTGAATTTCCTGGCTGCGCGCTTTGATTTTTGGCAGATCAGAAGGAATGTTTACCGATAAATGTATACCGTCCTTATGGATCTGTCTTTCCACAAGTTCAAATGCCGATTGAAGGATATCTTTTATATGGACAGGACTGTGCTCTTCTTTTTTATTCCTTGCAAAGGAAAGCAGGTTCTTGACAATATTCCCAATTCTTTCTCCTTCATGGATGATTCGTTCCGGAATTTTTTTGTCTCCGCCAAGTTTATGAAATTTATCCGTAAGGATTTCAGCGAGGCTGATGATGCTGGTAGCCGGATTATTAATCTCATGGGCAACACCGGCGGCAAGTTCACCCAGGGAAGCAAGACGATCTGCACATAGAGCCTCTGCCTGAATATATTTTTTTTCGGTAATATCCCTTATGACAACGATAGCTTTCATCACTCCGTCTGCTTCCTGGAAAGGCGAAAAAACAACATCATATTGTTTTTGATTTAAAGGAGTCGTTTCCAGTTGATGAATGCGATTTTCATTCAAGGTCTTTTGCATGAGGCAGAATTCGCAAGGTTTATTCCGTTGAAAAATACCTTGATAACACTTTTTGCCGGTCAGCTTTCCAAAGGTTTCCTTGGAAACCATGTTTTGGAACTCAATGAGGTAGTCCTTGTTAACAATATACAGATTGTCTCCAATAGCATTTAAAACGCTTTGAAGTTTTTCATGTTCGGTGCGCAAGACTTTTTCAGCTTGGCGAAGATTTTCCTGTGCCCGGATTGCCATAATGCCATGGGCTATATCATTTGCAAGCTCCTCTAAAAGTTTTGCCTCTTCAGCACCAAAGGCATCTTCTTCGGAAGCATAAATAGACAAAGAGCCAAAAACCTGATTCCTGAAAACCAGTGGTAAGGCAATGCCTGAAAGAAACCCTTGCTCTTTTGCTAATTTTTTCCAGGGGATAAAATAAGGGTCAGAAGAGATTTTACGGCAGATAATCGGTTTGCACTCCCGTATTGACCTGCCTGCAGGGCCACGGCCCCATTTTGTATCAGCCCAGGTAATATGCAGGTTGTCAAGAAACTCTTGCCCAAAACCATACCGGGCTATGGGCCGTACGGTTTTTTTTTTGTCCTGGTCGGCATACCCTATCCATGCAAATCTGTAATTTCCGTTTAGAACAAGGAGGCGGCAGATATGATTAAGAATATGAAGTTCATTTTTTGCTCGCCCGATAATTCTGTTGGTTTCGCTGAGTAACCTTAATGCCCTGCTGGTTTTACGTACAGCTTCTTGGGCCAACTTGTTTTCGGTGATGTCTCGTAAAAGCGCATGGGAAAAAGGAACTTCATTCATTTTTATTGATGTAAGCATCACTTCCACAGTAAATTCTTCGTCATTGGCACGTTTACAGGTCCACTCAAATCGATGATTTCCTTGGATATAAGCTAATTTGTCCATTTCAATATATTTATCGTCTGATCGACGGCCATCGGGCTGAAATTCGGAAGAAATATCCGCCGGAGTACAATTTAGCACCTGTTCTTTGGAACCCATACGAAACATGTTAACAACAGCCTGATTACAATCAGTAAAACGACCATCCCTGTGTAAAAGGGCCGCGTCGCCGGACTCTTCAAATAAGCTTTTAAATCTGCCTTCACTCTCTTTCAGTTTCTTTCCGGATTCCAGCTCACGGTGTCGTATAAAACTCATTTGAGCAATTATTTGTGCTAATTTGGCAAGGAAAGAGAGAAAGGATCGGAATTTATCCTCTGTAACAACAGGAATTTCTCGGAACGCCTCCATGTAGGATAATTCGTCAAACCCAAATGTTCGTGCCTGCTCTCTGAAAAATTCTTCTTGTATTTTGCCTGGCGGTTCCAGAAATATCTGCCCGGAAAGGATATTTGCAACATGTTCCCCGGCGATGATAACCGGAGATGATCCATCAACCAATCCACGCGGGCATTTGTAGATAACAAAATCGTCTTGTGTGTTTGAAATTTTTCTAAGTTTTACATCACTTTGAATGCATTCTTTTTGGGTGTGTGGATTCTGCCTATGAAAATCTATACATATCCGTTGCCACCCAGAAAGGGTCAAAAGCTCTCCATCCATGGTGAGAATGGAAGATGGAATACCGGCGATCTTGAATAGATCATCGGTTATCTCTTGCAATTTGGAGAGATCAACCATTTCTTTAAAGCTGTATTTCATTATTACCTCAAAAAGAAAGATTTGGGGTTGGCTCTAACATCGGTTACTTTGGCTTAGGCCGCACGGGCAAAGCGTTTTCTCGATCTTTCCGGAAAGTCCATATTATCCAATAGTCACTTAAATAAATCATTATTTTTCATATCCTTCTTTATCAGATTGAGTTCTGTTTGTCATTATTCTGTTCCAGACGCCTCATTATTGATCCCAAGTGGCCGAAGCGAAGATAGAACCAAGTCCGAAAATTTTTAGCAAGACTCGAAACGATCATAAACTCGGTTTGGGTTTTCCGCCACTTGGTGCATGATTCAGTCGGGGAAATAGACAGGTTCCATCATCCCCATGGCGGCATTCAAATTCGCAAGGGCAATGCGGTACTGGATGCGGCTGGCCGCAGCCGCCCCTGAAGCCCGCACCAGATCGGTCTGAGCCTCATTGAGTCGGGTGAGGGTGGCCACCCCGGCTCGGTAGGCTTTTTCCACATGGTTGCGCACCTTGGCGGTGAGTTCCCGGGTCTTTTCCTGGTTTTCCCATGTGGCATAGGCGGTGTCGGCAATGTCCATGGCCTCCTGGATTTCAGCCCCTATGGCAATGAGGGTCTCCCTGCGTTTCTCTTCCAATGCCCTGAGATCGGCAGCCAAGGCTTCCACCTTTCCCCTTCGTCGTCCCCCGGTGTAAAGATCCCAGCTCACGTTGACACCGGCATAGGTGTTGTGCTCCTCTTCATTTTCCAGAACTTTGTCCTGCTGGTACAGGTATTCCATGCCGGAAACGAAATAGACCTTGGGAAAATAGCTCCCCTTTTCCGCCCGGAGCTTTTCCCTTAATGCCCGGATGCCTTCATTTAGCGCCTTGAGATCCGGGCGGGCGGCCATGGCCTGTTCCATGGCCTTTTCATAGGTGTGTGCCTGTTTGGAAATGGTGCGGGTTCCGGGCTCCGGAAACATCCCTGGGGTAAGAAGCGTATGGGGAAGGGCCATGAGCTTTGTCAGTGCCGTGCAGGTGAGTTTAAAATCCCGTTGGGCCACCAGATAATCGCTCTGGGCCTGGAGGGCCCGCACGGAGAAGTTCATCACCTCTGCTTCCGGCACCGTTCCCACCCGCCATTTCACCTGGGCATCCTTTTCCAGGGTCTGGTTGAACTGTTGATTCTGCCGGGCAATGGTCATTTTTTCCAGGGCCAGCCGGGCCTGGTGAAAGGTGGTGGAAACCGCCTGCACCAGAACTCTCTGAACCTCATGACGTCCTTGTTCCTGCTGTTCAATGGCATGGGTGGATGCCAGAATATTGGCCTCCCGAGCGAACCCGTCAAACACCAGCCAAGCCATCTGAAGCGTTGCTGAATATTCGTTAAAGGCCTCATCACTGCGTATGGTCTGTGCCCAGTCCGGCTGGGTGGTGGCCTGAATGGCCGTGGCACCGGCATCGGCGGTGATGGTGGGTTTCCAGGCGGATTTTGCCTGGCGCAGTACGGCCCTTGCCCCTTCAATGCGCTCCGTTGCCTGGGCCATGCCCGGGTTGTTTTTCAGGGTTATTTCACAGGCCCGTTCCAGGGTCAGCGCTCCCGGTGGGAGCTGTAAAGAGGTTGGGGAGATCGTTTCATTCCCCCCGGCATGGGTTAGGGCTGCCTGAAAGATAAAAACCAACGTAATCAATAGAGTATGCTTCATGTCAGTGATATCCTGGTTTGAAAAATATTTTTGTATTACACTCGGCATCCTTAGTCTCCAAAATTACTTTACACTTTTTTTAACATACATGGCAGAAAAACCTGCCACAACGAAAAACGAAAGTCCTTTAATTCCAGCATGTTGGTGAGACTTTCATATAAAAAAACCACCGAAAAATGAACATTTTCCTCGTGAAAGTGTAAAGCAGAGATGAAGGATGCCTTAAACACCCGATTCCTGATCAGGCCCCACGTTCCCATTTAATACCATAGGCAATGCTGTAAAACACCGGCACCACAATCAGTGTCAGCATCGTGGAGACCAGAAGTCCGCCCATGATGGTCACGGCCATGGCTGAAAACATGGGATCATAGACCAGGGGGGCCATGCCCAGTATGGTGGTGCCCGATGCCATGAACACCGGACGCATACGACTGACGGCGGCATCCACAATGGCCTGCAGGGGGGCCATTCCCGACCGTAGGTTGATTTCAATCTGCTCCACCAGCACAATGGCATTTTTGATGAGCATTCCCGAAAGTCCCAGAAATCCGAGTATCGCCATGAAACCGAATGGCAGCCCCACCAGAAGCAGTCCTGCGGCAATGCCGATGATGGAAAGGGGCACGGTTAAAAAGATGATCAGGGGCCGTCGAATGGAATTAAAAAGTCCCACCACGGTGATGAACATGCCGAGGATGCACAATGGAAAGATTTTCTTCAAGGGATCTCTTCCGTCGTTGGACTCGCTGAATTCACCCTTCCATTTCATGGTGTACCCCGGTGGCAGCTCAATAGCGGCCATACGATCCACCATGGATTGACGCACCGGCTCTGCATTACCGTGAATGGGGTTGCACTTAACTGTGATGGACCGCTGCTGATCCTGTCGTTTGATGATGGGCCACTCCCATTTCTGATTTACCTGGGTGATGACCTGGCCGATGGGGACAAAGGTCTGGGCGGCGGAGGACCATACCTGGACGTTCTTCAGGTTTTCCACCGAGTTTCGTTCCCGTGGGGTCGGCCGGGTGATGATGGGAAGCAACTCATCCTTTTCCCTGTAGACACCGGCAACGATTCCTCCGAAAGTCCACTGCAGGGACTGGGAAAGATCACTGCGGGTGACACCGACGCGCCGGGCCTGGGATTCTGAAAATTCAGGTCTCAATACCCGGATCTGCTGGCGCCAGTCCGTACGGATATCCCGGGTGTTGGGGGTTTCCTGCATGATGGTCATGGCCTGGTTGGCCATGCCTTGAAGGACATTGATGTCCGGTCCCCGGAACTGTGCTTCCACCAGATAGGTGATGGCAGGTCCGGAGATGATTTTCAAGCCATGGGGCTCGGCATCGGGAAAATTCTCATCCAGGTAGGTTTCCGTTTTGCGGATGAGATCATTGATGAGCCTGCAATCTTCCACCTCCACCAGCAGCTGCCCATAGCTTGAATTGGGAATCTGGTAGTCATAGGAGAGAATAAAGCGCATGGCCCCTTCCCCCACAAACGAAGTGACATTCTTCACGCCCGGCATCTGTGACACTTTGGCCTCAATTTTTTCCATGTCCCGGGAGGTGTGCTGAATGTGTGTTCCCTGGGGTTTCCAGTAGTTGATAAAAAAATATTTCTGAGTGGATGGGGAAAAAAAGGCCTGGGGAATTCGGGAAAATCCCACCATGGCACTTCCCAGGAGCATCAGCGTCATCACCACTGTCACAAACCGGAACCGAATGGTTCCCAGCAGGAACTTGCGGTACAGGCGGAAGATGGGACCGGCATAGGGATCATTTTTGTCAAATTCTCCCGGAACCTTTAAAAACCAGATGCACAGGAGCGGGGTGATGGTGACGGCAATGATCCAGCTGATGGAAAGGGACAGGGCCATGACATCAAACAGGGAGCGGCAGAATTCCCCCACGTTTCCCGGAGAGAATCCAATGGCGGTAAAGGCCAGAACTGCCACCAGTGTCGCGCCCAGAAGGGGCCATGCATTTTCTTGAACCACCTCAACGGCGGCAGCTCTTCTTCTGCCACCTCCCTGCACCCGCACCAGAATGCCGTCGGCCACCACAATGGCGTTGTCCACCAGCATGCCAAGAGCCAGAATAAGCGCGCCCAGTGAGATTTTTTGCAGATCAATGCCCATAATGAACATACCGATCAAGGTGGCAAGGATGGTCAAAATAAGGGTGATGCCGATGAGCAGGCCGCTCTGCCATCCCATGAACACCATTAATAACCCGATGACAATCACCACGGCTTCAGCCAGGTTCATGAGAAAGGCATTCACCGATGCCGTGACCACCCGGCTCTGGTAGTAGATGATATCAAGGGACATACCCGGGGGTTGCTTGCTCTTTAACTGCTCCAGCTTTTTGGCAACGGCGTCGCCCATGGTGATGACATTGCCCCTGGCCACGGTGGAGATGCCAAGCCCGATGGCGGGCTTGCCGTTGAATCGCAGCATCTTGCTTGGCGGATCCATGTAATCCCGGTAAACGGTGGCAATATCCCCCAGACGGATGAGACCGCCGGGGCCCCCCACCAGAAGATCGGCAATGGCCTGTTCATTTTTGAATTCACCAGTGGGGGTAATGCGCATGTATTCGGTGTCCACGTCCACATGACCACTCTGCTGCACTACATTCTGCAGCTGAAGGGTTCGGTAAATCCGGTCCCTGGAGATGCCCAGTTCCGCCAGTTTTGCCCGTTCAAATTCAATGTAGATCACCTCTTGCTGAATGCCCCAGAAATCGATTTTGGCCACGTCCTTGCACAACAGCAGCTCTTTTTTCAGATACTGGGCATAGTCCCGGAGCTGGGCCTGGGAATAACCGTCCCCATGGATGGCAAAAAAGACGCCGTACACATCCCCGAAATCATCCCGGACAATGGAGGGGCCGGCCCCGGGGGGAAGGGCTTTTTGTACATCGTTGATCTTCTTTCGAAGGACATCCCAGATCTGGGGCAGATCCGGTGCTTTAAAGGTGTCTTTCATATCCACATAAACAAAGGAGAGCCCTTCTCTGGAGGTACTGTAGATCTCCTTGACCTCACCCATGGCCTTGATGGCCTCTTCAATGGTCTGGGTCACCTCCTCTTCCACCTCCAGGGGCGTTGCACCGGGGTAAGGGGTGATGATCAATGCCGTTTTGATGGTAAAGGTGGGGTCTTCCAGTCGTCCCAGCCTTTCAAAGGAGAGGAGGCCGATGCCTGCAATCATGATAATGAGGACCACCATGAGGGTCTGCTTTCGCAGGGCAAATGCAGCAAGGTTCATTGGATGCTCCCCTGTGAATCGTTCCGGGATGACCCGGCGTTGGTGACATGGGTGGCAGAGAGCTTCATTGCCTCGGTGATGAAATCCACGCCGTCTGTGACAATGAGGTCGCCCGGCATCAGGCCCGATTCAACCACAATGCGGGAGGTGCCGTATAGCTGCCCTGTTTTCACCGGGATTTTGGAAGCAGTGGATGCGGCAGGATCAAAGCGCCACACGTGGGAGGCGCCTGTACTGTCGTTGATAATGGCTTTGGCCGGAATGGTGATGGTTTGATTCTGATTTCCGCTGCCGGGCCACTCAATTTCCGCGGTCATGCCCGGAAAAATCTGAATTCCCGGAGGCCGGGGCAGGGTAAAGGTGGTGCCGTAGGTGCCGGTGGCCTTGTCCGCGGATGTGTTCCACTCCTTCAGGGTTACGGGGAACTGCTCCCGGCCCAGGGAGGAGAATCGTACCAGGGCCTTGGTGCCAGTGACCAGGGGATGGGTGATGATCTCATTTTCCGGCACGTTGATTTTAACCTCCAGGTGGGAGATATCATGGAGGCCCACCATGACCTGACCCGGTGCCACCATCTCAAAGTTCTCAATGTACGTCTGGGTGATAATACCGTCGTAAGGGGCGGTTAGCGTGGTATAATCCAGCTGGTGACGGGCAATCTCCAACTGCGCACGGATGGCTTGAACAGCGGCCTCAGCCGTGTGTCTGCCGGTGGTGGCATGATCAAAATCCGCCTGGGGAGTCACTTTCTCTTTAAAGAGCTGCTGCATACGGTCAAAATCCTGGCGGGCATTGTCCAAGCGTGCCATGCTGCCTGTCAGTTGTGCATCCAGCACGCTGATGTTGTCCTTGAAATCCTGGGGATCGATCTGCATGAGGAGGTCCCCCTTCCGAACCCGGTCCCCTGCTTTGACATTCACCCGGATCAGTGGCCCCCCCACCCGAAAGGCCAGGCGGGTTTCCCTGCACGCATTGACGGTTCCCGGATATTGCTTGCTGTTTTTCAACTCTGTTCGGGTGACTTTTTCAAGAACAACGGAGTGGGACATCTGCTGCACAGTGGATGGGGTGGCATCTGAAACCTTCGGGGGTTCCCCGGTGGACTCCTTTTTCATTTTTTGGGTAAAGGCAACACCCGAGGCAAGTATCACCACCAGCAAGGTGCACACGATAAAGATGGTTTTTTTCATTTTTGTAGTCCTCAACAAAAGTTCCTTGAATCCGGCATGAGTTAGATGCTTATCGTTTCCATGGGGCACGCCGGTTTGTCCGGCGGCAGGCCCATGAGCAACTGGTTCTGGCGTACAATCCTGTCTTCCAGTTTTTGAAGATAGCGGTCCGTGTATGCTGATTTATTCAGGATGTTTAAAATGTTGTCTGAATTTTCGGCATGGTAGATGATGGGGGTCATTGTGAGAAAGGTCTGGATAAAGGCATCCTCAAGGTCCATGGTGGGATCAATGGATAAAAACAGTTTATTCAATGCCGTTACCTCGGGTTTGATTACCTCTTCACGCAGAATTTTCAGAAGATTCTCTTCGGCCCGGAGCACCTGATAGATGATTTTCGTATGCCACCAGGGTCTTTCAGGATTGAAAATCTCTTTAATTTTCATTCGGATAATACGCCGCAGCATCATGGCTTGTCCCTGGGGAGAGTCCAGCTCTGATTCATGGGCCTTGATAAGATCGGCCATAAATATTTTCCGAACGGGCTGCGTGGCACTGCGGATCATTGTCTGGAACAGGTTTTCTTTGGATTTGAAATGATAATGAATCGTGCCGATGTTCTGCTCTGCCTTGTCGGCAATGGCCCGGGTCGAGACGTTGCTGAAGCCCAGGGTGGCTACCAGTTCTCCTGCTGCATTGATTAGAAGATCCCTGGTCTGCTTACTGCTGGCATAGGTGCCCATATCTTTTCTCCGCTGATGAATTCCAATCATTTTGATGGATCAATCCCACATTTCGCTCGTCTTTGTAACTCATTGAGATTTAAATTGATCCTTCGACAGTTTTTTGCATCCTCAAAAAGTCTGATCTAATAAATTCAAATAGTTGGAGCGTAAAGAGCGAAATGTAGGATCAATCTATTCATTTGATTAAATTTAGTCAAGTGAATAATTTTTAAGTTTTATAACTGAGCTATTTAGAGAGTATCACGCAAACCATGTAATCGGGCCGGTTACCGAAGTTATCTGCAATTCCTGCATCGGAAACAATATGCGCCTCACCTAAAAAGGGAATAATGGCCTCTTGGTTTCTTATTTCTATACCAAGTGTGTCTTTTATGGATAAAAGATCAAGTTCAGCGATTTGACGGCAATAATTTTCATAATGGGTTTCAAAAATAGTTGCTTCCATATTTTAATTTTTCTCCTTCTTTGATGAGTATTTTGGTTCCGTTTATCCGCACAGCTCGAAAATATCTGCTTCTATTAGTTCAAATTGGCTTAATAGCAAATGTTTCTTTTGTAGTTCTTCGGCTTTGATCTGATTGTAAAATTCATTTAACTCTATTGACTCTTTGGGACGGACTGATGAGAAACAATCCATTGAGTGCCGAGTAACGGGGAAATGGCGAACAAATTTGCGGTCGCTTTTTTTTATTATTCTTGAATCCATTCTTTCACCCATTTACACTTTGAAAGGAAGTCAAATCCTTCAAGCGCTTTGATATTGAACTTGCTGAAAAACGAATCTCCCTTTATATGGAGATACTCATTTGTTCCTCCTGTTTTTTCTGAAAACGCTTTGGAATCTATATGTTGCAAATCAAACTTAAACTCTTTAAGATTTTTGATATCAGACTCGCTTAAAAATGAATCCCCCTTTGCATGCCCTGACACATTTGTTGTCTCTGTTTTTTCTGAGAATGCTCTGGAATCTATACGCTGTAAATCAAACTTAAACCCTTTAAGACTTTTGATGTCAGACTCGCTTAAAAATGAATCGGAATGTGCGTTTTTAAAATATCCGAAAATAATGATGTGCACGACCAAGATTGTAAAAAATATTTTTGCAATAGTCATTTTAATTCTCCATGTTGGGCCTTTATTTAAGGGATGGATGTTGGTATTATTCGTTATTGCAGGCAACTGAAGCATCTATCAAGAAGTGTACCTTGAGAAATTAAAGTTGCAGTACGATAATAAGGTAAGTGTTTTTTTAAACCAGCCCATTGTTAATAAAAAATATACTGTATAATTAGTTGTTTATGCAGATATGATGTTGTCAGGAAGATATCTGGAAGGGTAGAGAAAAAATGTTGTTTTTGACTGTGTAAATGGTCATATACGATTTGGCGTGTATTTGAAACGATATTTCGTTTGCAATATAAATTGGATACGATATTTCGTACTCAAGTTTTTGAATGGCATACAAAATGAATATGGAATCCGGTTGAGAAGCATCTCGTGAGTCGTAAGTTTTTCCATTGGATTCCACAAAAAATAAGCCGGATAATTTTTCTTGAAAAAGCTTTGTTAAAAAATATCAGACTCTGGTAGATGTATTAAGCCTTTGGGATCTTGTCTTGATGAGTTATTGCTCATAATCTTGAAAGGTTCAAAATGCACCCTCCTTTCCAAAATGTCATCATTATTTAAAAAAAACTTATGACTTACGAGAAAACATGATGCAAAAAAAAAGTATGATGGACGCAAACCAGTTTTTTAGAAAAGCTTCCTTATGTCTGAACTCCTCACTGGTAATGGATACTGCTCTTGAGAGACTACGCTATTACCTTGGAAGTAATTTTCCAGTGGATGCTCTTTTTCTAATGCTGTTCAATTACGAGAAAAACCATTTTGAAATATTGGCAAAAAGTATAGACGAATCAATGGACATTGAGCTTCCGGAATCTGTTGTTGTCAAAGATGGTCTGGAACATGTTGAGTGCTTTTTTGAAAAATCCGATCCATTAAGCATTATTGGCAAACCTGAGGAAAATGAAATTTCGTTTGCCTGGGCAAAGGCTATGGGCAACTTTGATATGTCAATCATGGCTGTTATGCTGGCCATTGAAGATGAGCGCCTGGGATGTTTGGTGGCTGTTACCATGGAAAACAACAGATATTCGAAGGAGCATGGTAACCTTTTCAAACTTTTAAAAGAGTCTGCAGCCATGGCCATGTCAAATGCCCTCAGATACCGGGAACTCCAAACTATCCAGGAAGAACTTAAAGATGAAAACAAGTTGCTCATAAAAGAGCTTGGCGAAGTAAAAAAATGTAAGGTCATTGGTGAGACCACAGGACTCATTCATGTAATGGACATGGTTAACAGGGTGGCTCCCAACCAGAGCCCGGTGCTTATCCTGGGAGAGACAGGCGTTGGTAAGGAGGTTATTGCAAACGCCATATATCAGCGTTCAAAACGGAATAACAGGCCGTTTATCAAGGTCAATTGCGGCGGGATTCCTGAATCACTGATGGACAGTGAACTTTTTGGCCATGAAAAAGGGGCGTTCACAGGTGCAGACAACCGTAAACCAGGCAGGTTCGAGCGGGCCAACGGTGGTACTATTTTCCTTGATGAGGTCGGAGAGCTCTCCCGTGATGCTCAGGTCAGGTTACTCAGGGTGCTGCAGAACAAAGAGATTGAAAGGGTTGGAGGAAACAGCGTCATCAAAGTCAATATCAGGGTAATAAGTGCTACCAACAGGGATATGGAGAAGATGGTTCGACAGGGAGATTTCCGGGAAGATCTGTGGTTTAGACTCAACGTGCTCCCGATCATGATCCCACCCCTGCGTCTCCGAAAACAAGATATTCCTGCCCTTGTAAACCACATAATTGAACTGAAAAGACGGGAAATGAATCTTGTCCGGATTCCGGTATTGACCAATTCCCAGTTTGGTGAACTGGCAGCCTATCACTGGCCAGGTAATGTAAGAGAACTGGAAAACATCATTGAACGGTGGCTGATTGTCGGAGATACCGTAGGGAGTTTCAGACAGCTAATAAATCATGAACCTTTTCTTACCGAAGAGTGCCGGGTTGAGCCGGATTCTGAAGATCCGGATATACCGAAAACAATAATGCCAATGAAGGATCTTATCATCAAGCACATTCAGATGGCGGTCAAGGCCAGTAATGGGCAAATTGGAGGCAGAGGAGGGGCAGCAGAGAAACTTGACATGCATCCCAATACGCTTCGGAGCAGGATGCTAAAACTGGGGATGATTCACAAAAACCATGCATTGTGAAAAGAGAAATTACGATCCGCAACGCTATTCCGGATTATCACAAGGCTATTCCAGGTTGTGTTTTTTCATTTTGGTAAAAAGGGTTTTTCGGTGGATACCGAGGTAGGCGGCGGTTTTGGATTTAAGCCATCGGTTGTCTTCCAGTGCTTTGGTAATGAGCCGTTTTTCCACCGTGTCCAGCATGGCGTTTAAATTCAGTTTCCCTTTGTTGTCATCCATGTCATGGGTGGCAAGTGCCATATCTTTGTGATGCTCAGGGTCGGAGAAGGTATCCAGGAATTCACACTCATTTAATGTCACATACCGGTCCAGGGTGTTCTGAAGTTCCCGGACATTGCCCGGCCAGCTGTGATTGATAAACGCATCCATGACCTGTTTGTCCATGGGAGGAATCAGATTTTTATCATATTTGGATAGAAAATGGCGAATGAGCAGGGGCAGATCTTCCTTGCGCTCCCTTAAAGGGGGAAGTTTAATGGGGATGATATTGATCCTGTAGAAAAAATCCTCCCGCATCAACCCCTGGTTCACCAGCTGTTTCAGATTCTTATTGGTGGCGGCCACAATACGAAGATCCGGTTTTATCAATTGGTTTCCCCCCACAGGGGTAAATCCGCCGCCCTCAATGCTTCTTAACAGTTTTACCTGTATATTCAGACCGATATCGCCGATTTCATCCAGAAAAAGCGTTCCCTTGTCGGCAGTGTCCAGAAATCCGTCCTTGTCCTTGTCCGCGCCGGTGAATGCCCCCTTGCGATATCCGAAAAATTCACTTTCAATGATATTTTCACTGATGGCGGCACAATTCACCGGAACGAACCGTTGACTGGAACGGGAGCTTAATTTGTGTATGGCACTGGCAACCAGCTCTTTTCCTGTTCCCGATTCTCCGGAAATAAGCACATGGGCATTGCTGGCAGCGGCCCTTAAAATCAGGTCGTATACACTCTGCATGGCCGCACTTTTACCGATAATATCTCCAAAACGATATCGATCCTTCATGACGGAACGAAGGATTTCGTTTTCACTTCGATAATAGTTGGCATTTTCAGCAATTTTTTCTTCCTGCTGCTTGCGGTCGGTGATATCCATCATGATGGTCTGAACACCGGAGATTTTATCGAACCGGCTGTAACTGGGGGACTGAATAACCGAGTACCATCGCCCGTCCCGGGGGCTCTTATCCTCCCTTTTGGAAACTTCCCCCATGAAGACATCCTTTAACCGGCACCAGGGACAGGGAAATTTTAGGCCATGGACCACGCGATAGCATTTTTCCCCCACGGCATTGTATCCCACCCGGGCCGTCAGCGTGGTGTTCATGAAGGTGATTTTGTAATCCCAGGCAAGGGTGAAAATAAAGCCTTCAAAGGCACTGACAATGCTTTTTAATTGGGATTCGCTTTCGCTCAACCGTTTTTCTGCGATTTTTCGCTGGGTGATATCCATGAAAGAGGCAATGCTCCGGGTGGTCCCGGGAATCATTCCCACTCTCATGGATATGTTTTTGATATCCCCGTCTTTATTAAAAATCCGACACTCATACTCGGTGGGGATGTTGGGAATTCCCTTACGTCTGCCATAGTGATAGTACTGCATTTTCTTGTTATCTTCGGGAATGACAAATTCCGACCAGAGCATGGTATTTTCGATTTCACTTTTATCATACCCGGTCAGGGAGGCAAACTGAGCATTGGCAAAGAGAATCAACATATCCTTGTTAATGATGATGGTTCCCGTGCCCGTATTTTCAAAGACGCTTCGATACATCTCTTTTTCGGCGCGAATTTCTTTTATCCGGGCATCCACCCAGGTATCTGGATTACATGGGATGGCGCATTCTGGTTCCTGGAGTTTATTCATAATTAACATAATTAGCATGCCGTCGTGAAAAATCAAGCATTCACAAAAAAAATGTCAAACAGCCCTTTAGGCAGATAATGGTTTGAACACATCTGGACTGTTTGACAAAGTCGGGTGGATTACACTTTATGAGATGTCCATGGGGCGGAAAAATTATTTGCCGCCAAAGGCTGCGTCCTCCATCTCTGCGGCAACGGCATCTCCCTTGCGGATGGCCTCAAGACGTCCCCGGGTAATGGGCAGAATGGTATTGATAAAGAACCGGGCTGTCTGGATCTGCCCCTGATAAAAGGCAGCGTCTTTTTTCTTTACCTCTATTTGGGGCGCTGCCACACCGGCCCGCCACAACAGCATCCATGCCATGACCAGATCGCCGGTTACCTCCATAAAGGGATGGGAAAAGGCAAAGGCATCAAGGATTTTACCCGATTGGGGCATGTGGGCAAGGCGGCCGGCTGTCTCCTTATAATCAGTGAAAAATGTTTCCAGGGTTTCAGCCATGGGCACTATCCCTTCCACTGTTTTGGATACGGTGATCACCCGTTGAATCTGATCCAGGAAATAGTTAAACGGCTCTCCGTTGTACATGGTCAGCTTACGTCCCATGAGATCCATGGACTGAATACCGTTGGTACCCTCATAGAGCATGAAGATCCGGGAGTCCCGTAACAGCTGAGCCACGGGGAACTCTTCTATGAATCCGTAGCCGCCGTAGATCTGTATGCCGTGGTTGCACACCTCAAAGGCCTTGTCCGTGATGTAGCCTTTGATGATGGGGGTCAGCACCTCAAGCAGGGTGGACAGCTGCTTTTTTTCCGCTTCAGTGGATGCAATGGCGATGCGGTCATGGCACAACCCACCATAATAGACCAGACTTCGCATGCCCTCCACCCAGGCCTTCATCATGAGCAGTTGTCTTTTTACATCGGGATGGTTGATGATGGGCACGGCTTTTGAACCCGGCGGATCGGTGAGTGCCTTGCTCTGCTCCCGTGTCCTGGCATAGTTCACCGCATATAAATAGGATGCCGAGGCATTGGCAAATCCCTGGAGGCCCACCATCTGCCGGGCCTCGTTCATCATCAGAAACATGGCGGCCATGCCCTTGTTCTTTTCACCCAAGAGGGTGGCGATGCAGGCACCCTTGCCCCCCAGTTCCAGGGAGCAGGTGGCGGAACCGTGGAGCCCCATTTTTTCTTCAATGCCGGTACAGACAACATGGTTGAATTCGCCCGGTGTGCCATCGTCATTCAATCGGTATTTGGGGGCCAGAAAAAGAGAAATCCCCTTGATGCCCGCAGGCGCATCCTCCAGCCGTGCCAGCACCGGATGGATGATATTTTCCGTCAGGTCATGCTCACCACCGGAAATAAAAATCTTATTGCCCTCCAGGGAGTAGGTGCCGTCACCGTTGTCCCTGGCAATGGTGGAAACCGCCGCCAGATCGGATCCGGCATCGGGCTCGGTGAGCAGCATGGTACCTGCCCATTTGCCGGAGAGCATGTTTTTCAGATAGGTTTCCTTTTGATCGTCGGTGCCAAATGTCTCCACAAGCTTGGCTGCACCGTGGGTCAGGAGATTGTACAGCATAAAGGAATTACAGGCCCCGTAAAAATATTCGTTGGCCGCCATGGACACGCTTTTGGGCATACCCTGGCCCCCCCATTGGGGATCATCGGTCATGGCCAGCCATTCACCGTCATTGTATGCGTCCATGACTTTGTGGAAGCATTCCGGAACCTTTACCTCACCATTATTAAACTGACATCCTTCATCGCTGGGCTTCTGAAGGGGGAGCATCTCTTTCACTGCCAGATTCCTGGCTTCGGATACGATGAGGTCAATGGTTTTTCTACCAAATTCGCTGAATTTTTCAGCTTTTGTTAAATTCTCGACCTCCAGTTGTTCATGGAGTACAAAATCAATATCTCTTCGGTCTGCAATGAGTTGCGCCATCTAACGTTTTCTCCTCTATAATGTAAATACGACTTACGATATTTTTTTATAAGAAACTCCGGCCAATAAGCTGTAATAATTGGAGTTTCAACTTTCGTTGTGGCAGGTCTTTCTGCCATGTATGTTATATGAAAGAGTAGGCGGCCCTAATATTCTTTCAAGTTTCGTTGTGGGCGAACCCGGGTCCCAAATTCCGGTCCGCCCGTGGCGGTTATTCAAAGTTGTGTGGCGGGTAGGGAAAACGGAAACGCTTTTCCGATTTGTTTGGGTTAGGCTGCTGCACTGATACGATCTTTTCTGTGCTGATTGACCCAGATGTTCATTTTTTCAGCTTCCCGGATCAGCTCATCCCGGAAATCAGGATGGGCAATGCTGATGAGGGCTTCAGCCCTTTCCCAGGTGGATTTCCCCTTGAGATTGACCTTGCCGAATTCCGTGACCACATAATGAGTTATGGTTCTTGGCAGGGTGACAATGCTGCCAGGATTAAAAAACGGTCGGATGCGGGATGTCACCGTACCATCTTTGGCCGTCACAGTGGAGGAGAGGCAGATAAAGGATTTTCCCCCATGGGAACGGTAGGCTCCAAAGGCAAAATCAAACTGTCCGCCTGTGCCTGTGATGTGACGGAATCCGGAAGATTCGGAAGAGACTTGACCGTAAAGATCCACCTCAATGGCGTTGTTAATGGATACCACATTGTCGTTGGCTGAAATATTGGCTAACTTGTTGGTGTAGTCCACCGAATAGCTGGCGCATACGGGATTTTTATCAATGAAATCATATAGTTCTTGGCTTCCCAGGGCAAAGGTGTATACCATTCGTCCCGGATCCAGTGTCTTTTTCAGATTGGTGACCCGGCCGGCCTTGAACATCTCCAGATAAGAATCGGCCAGCATTTCCGTGTGTACGCCCAGATCCTTGAGATCGGACTGGGAAATCAATTTCCCCACGGCATTGGGCAATCCGCCGATACCCAGCTGGATACAGGAACCATCCCGGATTTCCGAAACAATGTGATCTGCGATTTTTCGATCGGTTTCCGTGATGGGGGGGGTACCAATGGTCAGTATGGGCTTATTATCCGATTCCACAATGTAATCCACTTCCGAGATGTGAAGCGACTCCCCGGTGCCGCCAAGGCACAGGGGAAGGGTTTCGTTGACTTCCACAATCACCGTCTTTGCATTCTCAATGATACTCCTCTGGAATGAATTTGCCACACCAAAATTAAAATTACCAAAGGCATCCATGGGAGTGGTGCGCACCATGCAGACATCGGTTCTGAGATTTTCATTATAAAAGGAAGGGCCTTCGTTATATATAAAGGGAACATAGTAGCAATTGCCATTGTCATGGTGTTTGCGGTCCCCACTGCTGAAATGCCAGTTATTGTAGATCAGTCTTCCCGGAGCGTTTTTAGCCATGGCCACCTGGGCTTTGCCAGGGAATGCCAGCGCCCTTATTTTGACATCCTGGAGTTCATCCACCCGTTTTGCCAGTGCCGCATCCAGTGTCTCCGGGCTGGCACAAAAGGCTCCATAGTCAATCCAATCGCCGGATTTTACCACTTGAACTGCATTGTGTGCGTTTGTTAGTTTTGCCTGGTATTTTTTGGAAAATTTTGATAAAAAGCTCATTTGGATAATGTCTCCTGCTAAGATATAAAGTGTTCTGTGTATAAAGGGCTCTTTACAGTAATTTTGGTGTCGTTATTTAATAAGTTTTATGGTAAGCAATGATGATGCCACCGTGAAATAAAATTTTTAACTTGTTTTATTTATAGAATATTTTTAAATTGTTTCTTTGTGTCCATGGGAAGAGATAATAAAACAAATCCAAGCGGGGGTGGTCATATCGCCACGTCAGGAATGGTATTTCAAGTTAACCTGTTGATAAGAAAGAAAATTCTTAGAGATGTGGCCGAATTGCCACGTTTTGCAGAGAAATAGCCCCATGCCGTTTTTTCTGATATAGGTGCCAGTGCATAGCGGGTGCCGGAAAAAACAATGGGTCATGGACCCAAAATGCCGGTCCATGACCCATTGTTTTTTTCATGCCCTGTGGGGCATATGGTTTTTCTATACAGCTATCCTTCAACCACCTCTGCCATGGTCACGCCTTCCTCCTTTAAAAATTTGGGTATCAGCACAGACAGGACCAGAATAGCCCCCACGATGATCACCTTGACATCGCTGGAGACCAGTAGGAGCCCTCCCATGGTGAGCAGGCTCTTACCAAGGAAGTTGATCTCGCTTCGGAAATGGCCGATGTAGGCGGCAGACAGGGCAATGACGCCCAGGACACCGCTGATCATGGCCAGGGAAAATTCTGTCCAGGTAAAGTTGATGAACAGCATACTGGGTGCATAGACAAACATGAAGGGGACCAGGGCCTTGCCCATGGAGAGCCGAAAGGCTGTGACCCCGGTTTTCATGGGGTCGGCCCCGCCGATCCCGGCTCCGGCATAGGCTGCCAGAGCCACGGGGGGGGTTACATCGGCAAGTACACCATAATAAAAGACAAAAAAGTGGGTGGCCACCAGGGGAACGCCTAAGTTGTCCAGGGCAGGACCGGCAATGGAGGCAAGGATGATGTAGCAGGGGGTCGTGGGGATACCAGCCCCCATGACGATGCATGCCAGAGCCACCATGATGAGCCCGAAGAAGAGGGTGGACCCATGGACGGTGATCAAGCCAAAGGGTATCCAGGACGAGAGGGTGGTTCCCATGGACGACGCAATCTGCAGCACGGCACCGGAGAATTTAAATCCCATGCCGGTGAGGGTGATCATGCCCAAAATAAATCCCACGCAGGCACAGGCCGCGCCAATGGCCAGGGCGTACCGGGCCCCTTCGTCAAGGCCGGCGGCAATGCGTTTCGGGGTGAGGGTATTTCTGTCGTCCAGATCACCGATGCCCATTTTTCTGGTGATGGGGGGAATCCAGGAGCAGACAATGGTGAGAATTATGCCCCAGAAGGCCGCCAGATAGGGGGTGAATTGCATCAGCAGCAGCGTCACCATGGTGGTGAGGGGAATCATCAGATGCCAGGAGCGCTTGAGCACAAAAAGAAACTGGGGAATCTGCTCTTTGGCCATGCCTTTAAGTCCCAGGCGTTTGGCTTCCAGATGCACCATGCTGATGCAGGCAAGATAGTGAAACATGGCCGGAATGATGGCAATGAGGATGATCTCATTGTAGGGAATGCCAAGCATTTCCGTCATAACAAAGGCCGATGCGCCCATAATGGGGGGCGTTACCTGACCGCCGCAGGAAGAGGAGGCCTCCACCGCCGATGCAAATTCCGCAGAAAATCCGTTTTTTTTCATCATGGGAATGGTAAAGGAGCCGGTGGTGGCGGTGTTGGCAATGGGGGAACCGGAAATCATGCCGAAAAAACCCGATGATACCACGGACACCTTGGCAGGTCCGCCGGCATATTTACCGGCAAGGATCATGGCAAGATCAATGAACAGCTGCCCCAAACCCGATGCCTGGGCCATGACACCGAACAGAACAAAGTGAAATACATAGGTGGCCACAACGCCCACAGCCACGCCGTAAATACCCTCGGTGCCCAAGTAGAGATGTTCCACAATACGGACGATATCATATCCCCGGTGACCCAGCACACCGGGAAGCCACGGACCCAGCAGACCGTACAGCATGGCAAGACCACCGATGACGGGCAATGTGTTCCCCATGACCCGGCGGCACGCTTCGGTGACCATAATAATGGCCAGAAGACCCATGACATACTCTTCAATCTGGGGGAAGCCGATGTTGACGATGAAGATCTGTTTGAAAAAGATGATGAGATAGAGCGAAATCCCGCCGGCGGCAATGGCCAGGGGCCAGTCGGCAAAGGAGAGGTCGTCGCCTTCCCCCTTGAGCTGCCGCAGGGGAAGGGCGGTGAGGGCAATAAAAAAGATCAGGGCCGCTATGCCCACCTCCATCCACAGAGGAATCTCTCCGGAAAACCGGTTGATGAGCTGCCAGGCCAGAAACAGGTAGAACAGGGCAAAACAGGTACCAAATCCCCAGTCGCGGATGGGATTGCCCGGTTTTCTTCTGGGAAATACCAGGAACACCAGGCCCAGAACAAAGGAGAGATGCACCGTGCGGTGAATGACTTCGTTGAGCAGGCCGAATCCCGCCGTGTAAACATGGAAAAGACTCAACATGATACAGAGCAGGCCGGTGAGCTTGGCGGTGATGCCCCCAAGGTTTCGGAAATTGGATTCGACATCGTATTTTTTTACAATGGCCTCCACTTCTGAGGCATCCATCTGCCGCTCCTTATCCACCGACGGCGGTCTGTCTGATTTTAGATGATTGTTAGCATCCACAGTCATAGTGTTTTCCTCTTAAATTGTATTACTCAATGTTCAGTTTTTTTCCGGCCGGTTTGGCGAGAACGGGCTCGATTTGGTTTATGCATTTTTAAAAATAACACTCATAAGTCAAGCCTGACCCCCCCCCATTTTTTGATCCCCATTTTTGTTATCACCGACAGATGCCGGCAGGGGTAATGTTCAGAAGGAGGGCCTGATCCGCCCATTGATTCAGATCAATGGTCTGCTCTGGGAGGTGCAGGCGATTTTGATAATTTTTATCCGTCCGCACCACCAGTCTTGGGATGTTTCGCCTCATGTGCAAAATGAACTTGCCGTCCCGCTGTTCCCATTGGGTGGCATTGGTCTCCTCATCACTGTATGGAAGACCGGCACAATGGGATTCAAAAATTTCAGATGTCTGGCAGATGCCGCCGTCGGGGGTGATCTCGTAGATGTCCTGCACCGGGGTTATGGTGACCGAGTGAATAAATGACAGGGAAAATGTGAGGTCTTTTGTCATGGGCACCGTTGCCAGGGCGGTCATACCGGGGTATTGCCGGATGGTCAGGCAATACCCCGGAGAGGAGGTCTTGTTTATTCCCGCATGGGACGGCATACAGGCCGTGCACATCGTCAACGCCAGCAAGGCGGTTGCTGCTGCCAGGCATGACGCGCCTGTATGCAGGGATCTCATCCTACTTGATCAGCCCTTTTTCACGGTAGTATTTTTCAGCACCGGGGTGCAGGGGCACGGAAACGGATTCCAGGGCCGTTTCAAGGGAGATCTCTTTGCCCTTCACATGAACCTTGGCAAGGGTCTCTGTGTTTTCATACAACGCCTTGACCACGTTGTAGGCAATGGCATCGTCCAGACCCGCATGGGTGGCCCAGATGGCACGTACGGCAATGGTGGGAACGTCTTCGGTCTGACCTTTGTAGGTGTTGGCCTTGAGAATACTGTCGGCATAGTAGGGCTGAACCTTCTGCAACTCTTTGATGGCCGGGCCGGTCAGGGGGAGGATTTTAATGTCATGGTAGTTGGCAAGTTCCATGATGGAGGCCGTGGGGGTTCCGGCGGTGATCAGAGAGGCATCCAGGTTGCCATCCTTGATTTTTTCAACGGACTGGGAAAAAGAGGAGTAATCCTCGGAAAGGGACTTTCGGTCCATGCCATAGGCAATCATGAGATCGCCCAAGAGCTGCCATTGACCGGAACCGGGGGAACCGGAGGAGACGGAATGTCCCTTGATGTCGGCAAAGCTGTTAATACCGGAGTTGCTGCGCACAACAATCTGCACGGCTTCGGGATAGAGGGCACCCAGGGCACGGATGTTTTTCAGATTTTTGCCTTCAAACTGTTTGATCCCTTTGTACGCGGCATCCAGAATATCGGCAGCCACAAAGGCAGACTCAATGCCGCCACGGCTTAACAGGGTGGCGTTGGCCACGGAGGCGTTTCCGGTTTCTGCGGTGGCAGACAGTTTTTTGCCGTCAATGACCACCTTGTTGGAGATCATCTGGGCCAGCATGCCGCCCAGGGGATAGTAGGTACCGCCGGTGCCGCCGGTGGCGATGCCGAAAAAGATCCGGTCGGCAGCAAAGGCAGTTGCCGAAGCCAAAAGGGTCATGCAGAACAGTGTGCAGATGATCAGACTGATTTTTTTCATAGCTTGGTAATTCTCCTGTAATGAATGGTAAATGGTTAACTGCTTGCTACATCAATGGTGCATTTGTTAAATCGTCCCGGCGATAAAAAAACATACGGTTCCGTGACGATGGGGTGGCCTGCTGTCATGCCATGGGTTTTTCGGAGATGGCAATTTTTTTCAATTTTTTAAGTCAAATACACCTAACCTGGACGAGCCAGAACCAAAAAGGATTTCCGATTCTCTTGCCAAAATAACACGAAAATCAAATAAAAGAATTTAAGTTCCATTGCCTGCCCATGAAGATTCATAGGTGATGATCCGGTTATGGACTGAGAATTAAATTACATGAATTGGGTCAGGGTTGTAAATTCCCATAAAGGATGAATTTGCCATGGTATTAGGGATGAACCTGGCATGGGCACAAGTGCCCATGTGGTAACTACAATCGTCAAAAATGGAAGGGGTCTCTCCTTCCGGTGGTCGGTGTCGTGGGCAGGCCCGTCGGGCTCCCGGGTTAACCTCTGTCAGTGGGTGGTGCCACGGGGTCAGCCCGGTGTGGTCAGTCCTTTACGAATGGCATATTTCACAAGACCCGCAGTTTTGCGGATATTGAGTTTCTTCTTGATGGCGGCCCGGTGGTGCTTCACCGTGGGCAGGCTGATGTTCAACAGCTCGGCAATATCTTTGTTGGATTTTTCTTCGGCAATGAGTTTAAGCACCTCTCGCTCCCGCAGGGTCAGGGGTTCAAAGGGGGTGGCGGATTTTCCCGTGCGGTAGGAGTGGGCAATCTCATTGTTTAAGTCTTTGCTCATTAACGGTGAAATGTAGGTGTCATTGCTGCGGATGGTGTGAATGGCCGTTGCCAGTTCCCGGGGGGCATCTTCCTTGAGCAGATAGCCATCCACCCCGGCGGACAGGGCGTGGTGGAGGTATTGAAGACTCTTGTGCATGGAGAGAATGAGAATCTTGATACCTGGATGGAGCATCTTGATCTCTATGGCGGCTTCAATGCCTCTGAGTTTGGGCATGGCAATGTCGAGAACAATCATATCCGGTTTCTGAGTGGCCAGGAGTTTCAACAGCTCCAGGCCATCCCCGGCCTCGGCAATGACCTTGATCCCTTCATCCTTTTCAATGATCTGCCGGATGCCGTGGCGAAGCAGGGTGTGGTCGTCTGCCAGTATGATGTTATAAGTTCCCATGCTTGCTTCCTTTATCAACGGGCACGGTAAATTGCAAGCGAGTTCCGCATCCGGGGCGAGTTTCCATTTTAATTTCCCCCCCCAGCATGCGTGCCCGCTCCTGCATGGTGGCCAGACCCAGCCCCCGTTTTTCAAAGGTTCCGGACCGGATACGCTCCATGTCAAATCCCTTGCCGTTGTCTTCAATGGAAAAGAGAAGCTGGTGGTGGGCCTGGGTTGCGGTGAGCTCAAGCCGGGTGGCATGGGCATGCTTCACGGCATTGGACAGGGCCTCCTGGAAGATACGATACACCAGGAGCTGTCGTTCCAGGGACAGTATCTCGTCCACATCGTCCAGCTCAATGTCTGCGGAGATATCAAAATGGTGTTCCATGTTTTCAATGAGCCACATCAGGGCCGCGGCCAGCCCCAGGTCGGTGATCACCGTGGGGATGAGGTCCCGGCAGAGGCGCCGGACATTGTCAATGGTCATGTCAATGTACTGCACCATCTCTTCGCACTCTTTGCCGGCGGCAAGGTTGTTCGGGGCCAGCCCCTCTTCCAGGAGAATCATCTTCAGCTTCATCACGGTGAGGGACTGCCCCACCTCGTCGTGGAGTTCGGTGGCAAGCCTTTTGCGCTCGTCCTCCTGGGCGGTGAGCAGCTGTGAATTGAGATAGTGCAGTTGCTGTTCCGAGGCTTTCAGGGATTCAAGATTTCTTTTCAGTTCCCGGGCCATGGCGTTGAATACCCGGGAAAGATCGCCCATTTCATCGGTGCTTTGAATGGGAATTTCAATATCAAGCTTTCCCTGTTTCACCATTTCGGCCCCCTTGACAAGGAGGTGGAGGGGGTTGAAAAGGTGACGTGTCATCACTATGATGACAAAGGAGATGAGTATGGCCCCCCACAGCGCCATGCCCAGAAGGTAATCCCTTGCCTTATTGAGGGAGCCGTATATTTCATTGTAGGGATCCGTTGCCACTACAAACCAGCCCCAGGGTTCAAAAAAATTAAATTTCCCCAGATGTTTCTCCTTCTGCCAGATATAATTGAGCTGTCCCTTTTTCTGTTTGAGGACGTGGGAAAACCATGGGGCCTGGTCCAGGGAGGTACCCATAAACTCCGCCAGGGGGTGGAATACGACGCTCCCCTTTGTGTCAAGGACATAGATATAACCGTGCTCTCCAATGTGAATGGCAGCAAGTCCCTGCATGGCATCGTATTGTGCCTTGCGGGTACCGGCATGGATGTTGGTGATGCCGTACATTCTTAAAAACGCTTCCTGCTGGTGAACAACGGACATGGCTTCATTCAGGCGGGTTTCCAGCCATTGCTGGGCAATCTGGTGCAGGGCCTGACGGGAGAGGTGAAAGGTGACATAGGACCCCATGAGAAGGGCAATCAGGGCAATGGGCAGGGTGACTCCCAGTAGTTTGTGATGGATTTTCATGGGGTGGTTTCCCTGTGTGAGGGGGTGATTTCCCGGTGGGCGTTAATAAAGGTGGTCTGTTCGGTGAACTGGGGATAAAGGGCCATGGTGGAGATCAGGGGGTGTCCGTAATCAACGGTGTCCCAGCGGATATAGACCTGATTTCTGTGGTGCAGGGGGTAGACCACCATCTCTTCCAGGAGTTTGATCTGGGCATATTCCCACAATTTGATCTGTCGGGAGGTGAATCGCTCCAGCCGGGCTTTTTCAATGAGGGGGGCAATGCCGTTGTAATGGCTGAAGTTGGTGGCCGGACTTCTACCCGGGGAGATGGCGGTGTCGGAGTGGAAAAAATGGTCTAAAGATTCGTCGGTGTTGGGATGGAAGGCTTCATAAATCACAACGGGATTAAAATCATGGCGGATGAAACGGTGCATGGTGGCGTGGTCCACCAGGTGCAGGATCATTGTGATGTTTATGGCTGCCAGCTGGTCCTTAAGGGTGCGATAGTTATTTGCGAACGAATCCACCTTGGATACCACCACGTCCATTTCAAATCCCTCCTTAACCCCTGCTTCTGCCATCAGTTCTCTGGCCCGGTTGAGATCTGTGGCATAATCCAGCCCCAGGGATTTGACCTCTTTTTCCGTTAATCCTCCGGGCATATAGGGGGGCACCGGGGAAAACATCGGCTGCACCAGTCCCGTACCGGAATGGGCCAGAAATCGGTTGCGATTCACGGCATATGCCACGGCCTTTCTCACCCGAATATCTGAAAAGGGCGGGATGGCGGTGTTAAAGAAGATGTTGACGGTTTCCGATACCCCGAAACTGTCCACCCGGAGATCTTTTCTGTCTTTGATTCGTCGGAGCCATTCGACGTTGGGTTCTCCCACAATGATATCCGCCTTATGGTCCACAATGGCTGACAGTCGTTGATCCGCATCGGGCAGAAAGAAGATATCCACCCCTTTCAGAAGGGGAGCGCCCCGAAAATAGGTCTCATTGGCATGCAGCAGAACATGGCGGTCATCCGGTTCCTCAGTGAAATAGAAAGGGCCGGTGCCCTTGAGCCGCAGCATGCCTCTGTCATCAACGGTCTCTTTGACAATGAATCCTCCGGCATAGTTGGCCACCTTGGGAAGAAAGAGCAGGGGCGACTGGGGTGGGTCCAGCGTGAATCGCAGGGTGTAAGGGCCGGTGACCACCACGGAGATGCCCTCATACCCGCCGGCATAGGCAGATCTCTGGGGATCAGCGGCTTTGATGAAAGAGCGACACACATCAAGGGCTGTGAGTGCATCGGGTGGTTCACCAGGGTATCCCTGGAAAAAAATGCCTTTTTTCAGTTGAAAGGTCCAGGTCTGCTTTCCGCGTACCATGACGGGCTCCGGGATCTCAATGGCCAGATCCGGTTCCATCTGCCTGGAGTTACCCGGCTGAAAGCGAATGAGTCCGTTGTACATCATGTCCGCCAGAATCCGATCACTGGTGGAGGCGGCCTTGTGGGGATCCAGGGTATTGAACTTTGATACATGGAGCCCCATTTTAAGGATGGGCCCGCTCTTCCGGGGGGGAGCCGAAAGATCCGGGATGTTGCCGGGGGGATTTTGGCCCGCCGGGAGGACGGAGGCGGAGAAAAGCACCATCAGGAACAGCCATGTTCCCATGGCTGCTCCCCGGGTTGATCCTGTTTTATCTGTTCCGGGCGTTGGCTTTTTCCGGGAAAGGGATCGTTTTTTTTTCCGCGTGAATATCATGGAGAGTCCCTTTTGAGATGAATCGTCGGGTTCGGTTTTTCGGCTTCGATCCCATTGGTGCACACTTTTTACCATGAAAATGGATTTTTATTTTTATGGTCTGAATTTAGAGTTGTGTTCACATGGCAACCACCTTGCATTATGGTGGTTTTTATGCAAAAATCAACCCCAAAAAATGGAGGAGAGGAGAGAATGAAAGTGATTCAGATGCCGTCCCGGGACGGCTGGTTTAACTATTCCTATGCCGTGGTGGGGCAGAACCAAAAAGCCTGGTGTGTGGATCCCTGGGATGGCGTGGAGGTTTTTCATCACCTGAGTCAACAGTCCATTACGGTTGAGGCCATCATTAACACCCACCGGCACCCGGATCATATCCGGGGCAATGAAGATCTGGCAAGACTTTCCGGTGCACCAATTTTGTCCCGGGAGGCCCTTCTGAACCAGACCCTTATCCCCCTGGATAACCATACCACCATTGAGGTGAAGGCCGCCAGTGGGCACACCATGGATCACCTTGTGTTTCTGCTGTGGGAACGGGGACGCATCACCGGCGTTGTTTCGGGGGATATGCTGTTCAACTTCGGTGTGGGCAACTGCAGAAACGGCGGGAATGTGGCGGCCCTGTTTCGCACCGTTCGGGACTTGGATAAAATACTTCCCGATGACTGTGTACTCTATCCCGGTCATGATTACATGGAGACCAACCTGGGGTTTGCCATGACCAACGGCATTGAAGCGGCCAGCCGGTTTATGTCTGAGTTTGAGGAATGGGTTGGGAAAAATACCACCATGGGGCTGGAGCGACAACTCAACCCCTTTCTCCGGGTTCAGACCCTTGAAGAGTTCAGTGCATTGCGATTGTTGAGAGACCAGTGGTGAAGATAATTATCATTGTGATACTGCTTTCCATTTTCATCTATCCGGTTTTTGGCCATTGGGCATGGAACGGCATTGATTCAGGGACTCCGGCAGGATGGCTCGGAGCTTCCGGGTTCATTGATTTTGCCGGTTCCACGGTGGTTCACAGTGTGGGCGGATGGGTGGCCTTGGCCACCCTTTTTGTGGTGGGGCCCCGGAAGGGACGGTTTGATGAGAACGGAAAACCCGTGGAGATTCACGGCAGTAATCTGCCCCTCTCCGTGCTGGGCACACTGCTGTTATGGATCGGCTGGATCGGTTTTAACGGAGGCAGTACCCTGGCCATCAACGAGACTGTACCGGGGATTATCGTCAACACCGTGATGGCTGGGGCTTCAGGGGCCGTGTTTGCCCTGTTTGCAGGGTATCTTTATAATCGTATTGCAAAGACCGCCTATTTGATTAACGGGTGCCTGGGAGGCCTTGTGGCAGTGACGGCCTGCTGCCATTGCGTGACAATCCCTCAGGCTATTCTCATCGGTGCCGTTGCCGGCGGGATCTGTCTTGTGGTGGATGAACTCCTGCTTTATTACGGCATTGATGATGCGGTGGGTGCCGTTCCCGTGCATCTGGGGTGTGGCATCTGGGGCACCCTTGCCGTTGCCTTGCTGGGAGCACCTTCAACGCTTCATACCGGTCTGGATTTTTATGCCCAATTACTGGTACAGGTGGAGGGCATTACCGCGGCATTTGTGGTGGCTTTTGTGATTCCCCTGCTGATCATACGCAAGATAGACCGCATTATGCCCCTGCGGGTCTCATCCCATAGTGAGGAGATCGGGCTGAATATCTCCGAGCATGGGGCAAAGACCGAAACCGTTGATTTCTTTAGAATCATGCAGCTCCAGGAGGAGACCGGTGATCTCTCCTTGCGGGTGCCGGTGGATCCGTTTACAGATACCGGTGTCATTGCCGCAAGATACAATAAGGTGATGGCGACTCTTCAAAATGCCATTGCCGGTACCGAAGCCATTGTTTCGGTGGCAAAGGATGCGATTATCACCTTTGCCGGGGAGGATTTCCGGGTGATGAGCATGAATCCCAGCGGATACGCCATGTTTGGGTATGACGGCGCAAATGATCGGGTTCAGGGGGTGTGCATGAGTCATCTCATTGAGACCGATTCAAGGCACTTCCGGAACGACGGTGCAAATTTACTGAACAATGAACTTGGAAAATCAAATGATTCGGCTGATTTAGGTGTGAAAAACCATAGGGAGATGGATCCTCTGATAAAAGCACTTCTTTCAGGATGCCGCATGGAGGTCACAGGGAAAAAACAGAATGGAAAAACCTTTCCCATGGATGCGGTGGTGACCAAGGCCGTTGTGGGAGAGGAGTCTTTTCATGTGGGTATTTTCAGAGATATTACCATTTCTAAACAGAAGGAAGAGGAGCTTGCAAGGCAGAAGTCCTATTTTCAACAGCTGTTTGACGGATCTCCCCAGGCGGTGATCTCCACTGATCTCAATGGCAATATTATCCGGGTTAACAGGGGCTTTGAGCTTCTTTTCGGATATTTGGCCCATGAGATTTCCCATCAGGAGAACTGCCGCATCATTGTTCCGGATGACCTGCTTCTGGAAATGGCAAGCATTCGTCAAACCATTCTCTCGGGTAACACCATTCACAAGGAGACCCGGAGAAAACATCGTGAAGGCAGGAACATTCCCGTATCCCTTCTGGGGTTTCCCATATTGATCAAGGGGATGGTTGAAGGCCTTTTTTTGGTGTACCAGGATATTACCCAGAGAAAAGAGCTGGAAGATCAGCTCTATCGCAAGGCCTTTTACGACAGTCTCACAGGGGTTCCCAACCGAATTCTCTTTATGGAGCGCCTGGGCCAGGCCGTGGCCCGGCAGAAGCGTAACCCCAATTTCAACTTTGCCGTATTTATGATTGACCTGGATCGATTCAAATGGGTGAATGACACCTTGGGCCATTCCGCCGGGGACACCCTTCTGGAAAAAACAGCCCAGCGTTTTCTCACCTGTGTGCGCTCCATGGACACCATGGCCCGCATCGGCGGTGATGAATTTGCCGTTCTGCTGGAAGATATCGGCGCTCCAAAGGAAATTATGGTCATTGCAAAGCGAATGAAGGCGCAGGCAGCAACAATATTCAATATTAGCGGCAATGATGTCTCCATCAGCTCCAGTATCGGCATTGTGATCAATACAGCCCTTTACCACAAATCCGAAGATATCTTAAGGGATGCCGACATCGCCATGTACCGGGCCAAAGCCATGGGAAAATCCCGGTGTAAGGTATTCAGCAGAAAGCTTCACAAAATAACCCACGATGCACTGCAACTTGAAAACGACCTGAGAGGGGTGGTGGAGCGCAATGAGCTGGTGCTCTATTATCAACCCCAGGTGTGTGCAAAAACGGAGAAGATAAGAGGCTTTGAGGCACTTTTACGCTGGAATCATCCGGAAAGAGGCTTGGTCCCCCCAGATGAGTTTATCCCTTTGGCCGAAGACACGGGATTGATCATTCCCATTGGGCAATGGGTGATTCAGGAGGCATGCCGCCAGCTGAAAACATGGCACACAACACTACCGGAAGCCCACTGTTTAAGCATGAGTGTCAATATCTCTCCCCGGCAGTTCATGCACAATGATATGGAGCAAATCCTGCGCAATGCCCTTGAAACCGTTGGGTTGTCCCCCCATTTTCTCGTGGCGGAATTGACGGAGAGTGCTGTGATGGAAAAGCCCGAATCGGTGATCGGTCAGCTCAATCGGCTCAAGGAAACCGGTGTTCGCATTGCCATAGATGATTTTGGAACCGGGTACTCCTCTCTGGCCTATTTGAGACGGTTTCCCCTGGATTTTCTGAAAATGGACAAACGCTTTGTGGACGAAATTAACAATGATCATGAAAACATGGCCATTGCAAAGGCCATTATTGCCCTGGCCCACAATTTGAACCTTGAAGTGATTGCCGAGGGGATTCAACGCTTTGAGCAGTTGGAGACACTCCGGGGATTGAAATGCAACTATATTCAGGGGTTCTTCTACTCCCGACCGGTGGATGGAATTCAGGCCGCTCAGCTGATTACGAGCGGATTTCATTGGCTCAAGGAGATCCAATAGCGTTTTTCCCCATGGGCTCATGGCGCCATGGGGAAGAAAAGAGGGGGTTTGGCCCAGACCCCAGCCCTCTCCGGCCCTCCAGCCGCCTTGGGTTGGGGTGGGATCAATCCTGAAATCCGGCTGTTAAAAGTGTGGCTGTTAAAAGTGATGAACCCAGCGAAGGTTAAAGCGGTTTCCCTGGGGCCGATTTTCAGCTGAGGTTTCAAAATAGGTGTTGAAAAACAGGTGGTCATCCTGGGAAAAATGGTAGACCATTCCCGGACCCATGGCAAAGACCTGTTCCTTGCTGTCGGCCACATCTTTGCCATCCATCTGGGTGGCGGTGAGCTGTTTCAGATAATATCCGTTAATGCCCAGCCTCAGCCGATGGGGTATGATTTCGTATGCCATGGTAAAATTGGCATGAAAGGCCTGTCCTGCCTGGGTATCGTCCGCCCCCAGGACCTGGTATGCCCGGCCGGGATCATCGTTTTTTCCATTCCACAGGTAATGAAGGCGACCACTGGCGGTGAATTTCGGACCCAGAAAGGCGGTGAAGGCCCAATAGGGATTAAATGAAAAAAAATTACTGCCGGGGTTGAGCTCCTTGTTTTCGTCGTACTTGCCGGTGGGAAAGATCATCTGCAGTTCAATGCGATGCATGAATAGAGGGCCTTTGGGGCCCATGATGGGATCCCACTGAAGAAAGGGCCCCACAAGAATATCGCCGATGCCGTTGCCATTGTCCTGGGGAAAAGCGGCATTGTCGGTGCCGTAGTCCAGGTTCAGCCCCACTTCGGGGATCATGACATTGATGCCCCACTTTCCCCCAAACAGGGCCACCTGATTGGATTGATAGAGAAACTGGGAGATACCGATCCATGCCGTGAGATCTTCGTCGGCAATGGAAGGCAGTGCATCATCTCCGTTAACATTGGTGAACTTGTCGGATTTCCACAGCTGTAAATACTGGGAAAAATAGAATCCCGGACCGGCCGGTGGGCCGCCGTCCAGAAAACTTGTGAATCCAAGGTTCATTGAGGGCAGGTCATAGGCCCGGGCCGGGCCGGTGGGGATAATGAGGGTGCTGCACACCGACAACAAAACCAACAGAACCAATCGTTTCATCTAACTCTCCTTTGATTCAATGGCCCCGTTTACCCGGACGAGGCGGTTGAAAACGGGATCATCGTGTTGAATAAAAATTCATCTTGACAAAAAAAATAAAAACTGAGAGTTTGTTTCTACCAAAAGAAACGTGGGATGTATAGATAATTTTTTTACTTAAAGGAGAGTGACGTGGCCGTAAAAATCTTCCTGGATGAAACAGATATTCCCAGACAGTGGTACAATATAGCAGCCGATCTGCCCGGAACCCCCAATCCGCCCCTGGGCCCCGACGGTAATCCCATCAGCCCGGATATGCTGGCCCCTGTTTTCCCCATGAATCTCATTGAACAGGAAGTGAGCCAGGAGCGTTGGATTGATATCCCGGACGGCGTTCTTGATCTTCTGTACCGCTGGCGGCCCTCCCCTTTGCGAAGGGCGGTGCATCTTGAAAAATATCTCCAGACCCCGGCCAAAATATTTTTTAAAGACGAAAGCGTCTCCCCGGCGGGCAGCCACAAGCCCAACACCGCCGTGGCCCAGGCCTGGTATAACAGGGAGTTCGGCATTAAAAAGCTCACCACCGAGACCGGTGCGGGCCAATGGGGAAGTGCCCTTTCCCATGCCTGTGCATTGCTGGGCATGGAGTGCAAGGTATTCATGGTGCGCATCAGTTTTGACCAGAAGCCTTTCAGAAAGGCCATGATGGAGACCTGGGGGGGCACCTGCATTGCCAGCCCTTCCATGGAAACCCATGCGGGCCGGGAGATTCTGGCCAAAACACCCGATACTCCGGGAAGTCTGGGCATTGCCATCAGCGAGGCTGTGGAAGCCGCCGTCACCGATCCCACCGGCCAGACCCGTTACTCCCTTGGCAGTGTGCTCAACCATGTGATGCTTCACCAGACCATCATTGGGCTTGAAGCCAAAAAACAGTTGAAAATAGCCGGTATCAAAAAAGTGGACACCGTCATCGGCTGTGCCGGCGGCGGCAGCAATTTTGCCGGCCTTGCCTTCCCCTTTACCCAGGATAAGATCAACGGTCAGGAGATGGAGATCATTCCTGTGGAGCCTGCCTCCTGTCCCACCCTGACCCGGGCACCCTTTGCCTATGATCACGGTGATGTGGCCAAGATGACTCCCATGCTGGCCATGTACTCCCTGGGGCATGATTTTATTCCGGCCCCCATCCATGCCGGTGGGTTGCGCTACCATGGTATGGCTCCCCTGGTCTCCCAGGCCGTGGCCCATGGATTGATGACTCCCATGTCCATCAAACAGCTGGAGTGCTACGAAGCGGCCATGATCTTTGCCAGAACCGAGGGCATGATTGTGGCTCCTGAAACCAGCCATGCCATTGCCGCCACCATCAGAAAGGCAAACGAGGCAAAGCAGGAGGGAAAAGAGAAGGTCATTATCTTTAACCTGAGTGGCCATGGACTGATGGATCTCAACGGTTATACCCGCTACCTGGCCGGGGATCTGGTCAACCTTGAACTCTCCCAGGAGGAGCTGGATGCCACCCTGGAAAGAAGCATCAAGGGAAATCCTGTTCCCAAACTCTGATGAGTGGGGCAGGGGACTGACGTCTCACACGAACCCAATATCCCTTGATGATCCGTTTTTTTCATTGATTTGCACAGGGACGAAAAACCGGATCATTGAGTGACATACGATTGCGTAAACGGATATTTCACATGGATCAAAATAAGTTCGATATACAACGGGGATATTGCCGGCGATTGGGTCATGAGGTGGATTTCTCCTATTGCCGCATTGCAGACCAGGGTGTTCCCTGCTTCAAGATTTTTGATTGCTGGTACGAACGCTTTGACATCCAGGCGTTCATGACATCCCATTATTCATCGGAGGAGATAACAAATCTGCTGGCTCCGCCCCGGGACAAGGTCTCCTCCCTTTATGAACTCATTGCGAAGGCCAAACAGGCCGGCCAATAACAGGCATCCTTTTTTATATGAAAGTCTCACCAATATGTTGGAATTAAAGGACTTTCGTTTTTCGTTGTGGCAGGTTTTTCTGCCATGTATGTTATATGAAAAGGCAGCCTCCAAGGCAACCTCAGCAGAGCCGCCCCCCCGATGGGCAATAGGAACCGGACAATTGAGCTGTCTACAGTTCCGGTCCGGGCCCATTGCCCGTCGGGGGGGCGGCGGTATAATACCATTTGGCTCCGCGTCTACGACCCTATATTTGTTGTGTCCGGCAGGACATGCCCGTTATAAGAAAGTGTAGGCGTGCCTAACATTACTTTCATTATTCGTTGTGGGCAGACCCAGGTCCCCAATGCGGTCTGCCCATGGCAGTTATATGATCTAAAAAGTGTCGCAAACCTGCCCCACCCCCAGGTGGATGAAGTAAGCACCCGGTCCCATGATCCTGATCCTTTGGTTACCCAAGGGGCCGGTGCCGGACGTTGTGAGGAATCACCATTTATTGTTTGACCGTGTCGTTGAAAACGGTATACTGCATATGAAAATTTTTCGAAAATTGCATGTGCAGCAGCGTTGAAAACATATAAAAAGCGGTTAAGGTGTATGAAACAACTGAAAACCGGCAAAACCTTTCTCTCAAAACCCAATGGTGTGCCCGGGGTAACGGTCATCCCCCTTCCCCCGCCAGACACTGTGGCACTGGTCCCCACTGCCGGCCCCCTTACAAAATTAAGGCTTCTGATAAAGGAGGGGGATCGAGTGCCGGTGGGGACACCCCTGGTCCAGGACAAACGTGATCCAATGGTTCAGTTTGTTTCCCCGGGGGGTGGCCATGTTGAAGCCATTGTTCGGGGTCCCCGGCGGGTGATACAGGAGATCGTCATCCGCATTGAAAAAGAGAGCGAACCGGAAGACACCTTTGCTCCCATCGCCAAAGAGGACCTTGATGTCATGTCCCGGTCCGAGCTGACGGCTCTGCTGAAAAAACGAGGCTTCTGGCACCTCTTACGGCAGTTTCCCTTCATGGACCTTCCCGATTCCGGAACACCGTTTCCCATGGTCGTGGTATCTCTCCACACGGGTGATCCCTTTGCACCTGACCCCTCCCTTTTTTTAAAGAATCAGCAGACCCCGTTTCTTTATGGCCTTGCCGTTCTTGAAAAACTTGCAAAAAAAGTTGTTGTTGTCGTGCCGCAACGCTTCTTTTCACCACTGAAAGCAATGGGTCCGGTCCATGAAGCGCTCCGTGTCATCCAGGATCAATACCCCGCTGGAGACCCCGGTGTGATCCTTTATCAGATGAAAAAAAGTGTTGGGGACAATGCCGCCTGTACCATGGACCCCCAGGATCTCATTGCCATGGGCACCCAACTCTCCACCGGTCACTATCAAACGGAACGAATCTATGCGGTGGGTGGTATGCCCCACCGGCCTCCGGCCCATTATCACACCCGTATGGGCAGTCCGATGGTCCACCTTGTGGGGGAGATTCAAACGGGCAGGGGGGTGATCACTGGGGGGCTGTTCACCGGCCATCTCACCCCGATGACTGCCCACATGGGTACCGGCATCTCCTCGGCCATCGTCCTGGATGCCGCGGACAAAGATGCCTTTTTCGGATTTGTACAGCCGGGAAGAGACTTGCTGTCCGAGTCCAAAACCTTTCTATCCGGCCTGAACGCCTCCCCCCTTGACATGGATGCCACCCTCCATGGCGAAGAGCGGGCCTGCATCAACTGCGGATGGTGCGATAAAAAATGTCCGGTGGATCTGCTGCCCCAGTTTATCATGAAAGCCGTGGGGGCAGGGGAGATGGAAGAGGCCCTTTCCCTGGGACTGTTGGATTGCACCGGGTGCGGCCTTTGCACCTTTGTCTGTCCTTCAAAAATTGACCTGGCCGCCATCCTGACCCTGGCCACAGAGACCTGTTACAGGGAGCGGGTGATGTCATGAATCCATTGAGAACACTTTTTAAGAAAGCAGATCCTTACTTTAAAACCCACGGGCGGTTTGCCCGGTTCAGGGGGATCTATTTTGCCACCCGCACTTTTTTTTTCCTGCCCTCTCCGGTGACCTCAACAGCTCCCCATGTCCGGGATCATGTTGACCTGAAACGGTTGATGAGCTTTGTGATTCTGGCGCTGCTGCCGGTGACCCTGTTCGGCATGTTCAATGTGGGATACCAGTACCATGGGGGACGGGCCGGCGTGATGGAGATGTTTACCACAGGGGCAGTCCATGTGCTGCCCATCATTCTGGTCTCCTATGGGGTGGGTTTTTTCTGGGAGATTCTTTTTGCCACCGTCCGGGGCCATGAGGTCACCGAAGGACTGCTGGTCACAGGACTGCTCTTCCCACTGACCTTGCCCCCCACCATACCGTTGTGGCAGGTGGCATTGGGTATCTCCTTTGGCGTGGTCATGGGAAAGGAGGTGTTTGGCGGTACCGGGCGTAACCTCTTAAACCCGGCCCTCACCGCCCGGGCCTTTGTCTTTTTCTCCTACCCGGTCTCCATGTCCGGCACTTCTGTGTGGCAGGTGACCGCCCCTGGGGTGGATGCGGTGAGTGGTGCCACGGCCCTGTCCGTGGGGGGCACCGGCGGCAATATCCAAGAGTTGATTGTCAACGCCGGATTTCCCCTGGATCGGTTGTTCTTTGGACTGCATCCGGGCAGTATTGGTGAAACCTCCGCTTTTTTATGCTTTGTGGGTGCTGTTTTTCTCATGGTGACCCGGGTGGCCAGTTTTCGTATTATCCTTGGCGGCATTGCCGGGGTGATCACCACCGCAGGGCTTTTCACGATTCTCCCGGGCCCGTCAGACACCTGGTTTTCCGCTGGCCCGTTGTATCATCTTTTCTCCGGCGGATTTGCCCTGGGGATCTCCTTTATGGCAACCGACCCGGTATCTGCCCCGGGCACGGACAGTGGCCGATGGATTTACGGGTTTCTCATCGGGTTTTTTACGGTGCTGCTCCGGGCGGTGAACCCAGCCTATGTGGAAGGGGTGATGCTCTCCATTCTGTTCATGAACATCTTCTCTCCATTGATAGATCATGTGACGGTGAAGATCAGGGCGGCCCGGAGGATTCCCAATGTCTGAAGCTGAACGCGCCAAACGGGTCCATGCCGTTAAATTTGCCGCCCTTGTTTCAGTGGTGTGCTGCCTGCTCATCACCGGAGCCTCCACAGGGTTAAAGCCCTTTCAGCAGGAGAACAGAGCCCTGGATCGTCAGAAAAATATTCTCCGGGCCGCCGGGATTATGGCACTGGATGCCAAACCCTCCCGGGAGCAGATTCAATCGCTGTTCCAGGAAAAAATTCATGAGGTGGTGGTGGATGCCGCCGGTAATTTCATGGAAACCGGCCAGGGGCTCTCCCTTTACCTTTACCGTGAAGGGCAAACCCTGAAAGCCTATGTGATCCCCATTGAGTCCAGGGGGTTATGGGGCAAGATTAAAGGGTACATGGCCCTGGAAGCGGATGGGGAGACCGTTGCCGGATTCACCGTGTACAGCCATTCGGAAACCCCGGGCCTGGGGGGAGAGATTGAAAAGGCCTGGTTCCAGAAAAACTTTATCGGTAAGAAGATTCTCAATGCCGCCAATGAATTTGTGTCAGTGGCCATTGCCAAGGGCAGTGCGGCTGCACTGCCGGAGGCGGACCGGGCCACCCATGTGGACGGCATCAGCGGTGCCACCCTCACCGGGAAATATCTCACCCAGGGTCTTAAGGAAAATCTGAAACGCTACGAGGCGGTGTCGGTGCGGCTGCGTAAGGGGAAAGGGGTGAAAACCTCCGGAATTCAGTAGACGTCTTTTTAAGTAACGGTCATGTCAGTATGCGCAGGCACAATAGAAAAATACAAATGGTATCGTGTCGCCCTGAATAAACCGGAACACCAAAGCATAAGGAAACAAGAGTTTATGAGTGATGGGAAGCTGACCCTGAAGGAGACCTTTTTCCGAGGAATATGGAAGGAAAATCCCGTGGCCTACCAGGTGCTTGGCATCTGTTCGGCACTGGCGGTCACCGTACAGATGAGGACCGCCATTGTTATGGGCCTTGCATTGACAGTGGTGACGGGCATGTCCAATTTCATCATTTCCATTTTACGTAAACAGATTCCCTCCACCATCCGTATCATTGTGGAGTTGACGGTGATTGCCTCCCTGGTCATTGTCATTGATCAGGTGCTCCAGGCGTTTTTATATGATATCAGCAAGCAGCTGTCGGTGTTTGTGGGGCTGATCATCACCAACTGCATTGTTCTGGGCCGGGCGGAAGCCTTTGCCCTGGCCAATCCGCCGTTGCCTGCCCTGCTGGACGGCTTGGGCAACGGCCTGGGATATGGCCTGATCCTGGTGGCCGTGGCCTTTGTGCGGGAGCTGTTGGGTGCCGGCAAGATTGTGGGCATCTCCGTGGTGCCCCAGGCATGGATGGATGCCGGTTATGCCCACATGGGGCTGATGGTGCTGGCACCGGGGGCGTTTTTTATCATCGGGCTGCTGGTGTGGGTGAAGAACAGTCTGCCCGGTGCTTCCCATGAAGAGAAGAGCGGACAATAGAAACGGGCCCGTGTGGGGGTTCTATGTATAGAGGAGGGGTATGACGGATCTGGTCAGCCTGTTTATCAATTCAGTGTTCATCGGTAATATCCTGCTCTCCTATTTTTTGGGGATGTGCTCGTTCATTGCCGTGTCCAACAATATTGAGACCTCGGTGGGGTTGGGGTTTGCCGTGATCTTTGTGCTCACGGTCACGGCCCCTGCCAACTGGGCCATCTACCATTGGCTGCTGGCTCCCGGGGCCCTCTCCTGGGCCGGACTGGGACACCTGGATTTGAGTTTCCTCAAATACATCACCTTTATTGCCGTCATTGCCGCCATTGTTCAGGCCGTGGAGATGATCATTGATAAATACTCTCCGGTGCTTTATTCGGCATTGGGCGTCTTTCTGCCTCTCATCGCCGTGAACTGCGCCATCCTGGGAACGGCCCTTTTCATGGTGGAACGGGAGTATACCCTCATGGAATCCATTGTGTTTGGGGCGGGGTCCGGCACAGGCTGGATGCTGGCCATCACAGCCATGGCCACCATCAAGAAAAAGATGCGCTATGCCGATGTGCCCCAGGGGCTTTCCGGTTTCGGCATCACCATGATTGTGGGGGGGCTTATGGCCATGGCGTTTATGATGTTTTCCGGTATTACCCTTTGAGTGGACAAATGGAATAACCGCCACGGGCGGACCGGGATTTGGGACCCGGGTTCGCCCACAACGAAGCTTGAAAGAATATTAGGGGCGCCTACTCTTTCATATAACATACATGGCAGAAAAACCTGCCACAACGAAAAACGAAAGTCATTTAATTCCAGCATATTGGTGAGACTTTCATATAAACGGGCATGTCCTGCCGGACACAACAAATATAGAAAATGGTATTATACCGCCGCCCCCCCGACGGGCAATGGGCCCGGACCGGAACTGTAGACAGCTCAATTGTCCGGTTCCTATTGCCCATCGGGGGGGCGGCTCTGCTGAGGCTGCCTTTTCATATAACATACATGGCAGAAAAACCTGCCACAACGAAAAACGAAAGTCCTTTAATTCCAAAATGTTGATAAGACTTTCATATAAAAACTGCCACGGGCAGACCGCATTGGGGATCTGGGTCTGCCCACAACGAATAATGAAAGTAATGTTAGGCATACCTACACTTTCATATAAAAAACCCACATGGCTGTAACCACCAGCCACAACGAAAGTTGAAACTCTCATGATTCCAGGCTTTTGGAGGGAGTTTCATATAAAAAGGGGACGTGAAGTGATTTACCTGGTCAGTCTGATTGTTTTTTCCATGGTGATCCTGCTGTTGGTGGGGATGCTTTTGTTGGTGGATGCCAGGGTCTCCTCCACCGGGGAGAAACGCATCACCATCAACGGCAACACGGACAGCAGCCTGACGGTGACAGGTACCCCCTCTCTTTTGTCTGCTCTGGGAAGCAATGATATTTTTTTGCCATCGGCCTGCGGGGGGAGCGGCTCCTGCGGCATGTGCAAGTGTGTGGTCAAGGAGGGGGGCGGGGCCATCCTGCCCACGGAGCTTGCCCATTTAAGCCCCAAAGATAAGCAGATGGGCCGACGTCTCTCCTGTCAGCTCAAGGTGAAGAATGACATGGCCATCCAGGTGCCGGAATCCATATTCGGCATTACAAAGGTGGGTGCCCGGGTGCTCTCCAACGACAACATCTCCACCTACATCAAGGAGCTGGTGCTTAGACCCGATGATCCCATGGTTTTCAAGGCCGGAAGTTATATACAGATTGACGTGCCCGAATATGAACTCTGCTTTAAGGATTTTTCCATTGACAGCCGCTATGTGAGTGAATGGAAAAAATATAACCTCCTGGAACTCACCGCCAGCGGCATGAGTCCGGGATTCCGGGCGTACTCCCTGGCCAATCCGCCCCATGAGAATGATATTTTAAAGATGACGGTGAAGATCGCCACTCCACCCGCCGGAACCATGGGCATCCCCCCGGGATTCGGCTCCTCCTATGTCTTTGGCCTGAAACCCGGCGATCGTGTTTCGGTGAGCGGTCCCTATGGCGATTTTTTTGTGAAGGACACCAATTGCGAAAAGTGTTTCATGGGAGGCGGTGCCGGGATCGCCCCATTGAGAAGCCATGTGCTGGATCAGCTGGAGGGGGCCAAAACCACCCGCAAGGTGAGTCTGTGGTATGGGGCCAGAACCCTCAAGGATATCTGCTACCATGAGACCTTTACCCGCATGGAAAGTATGTATGATAATTTTTCCTACCATGTATGTCTCTCCCGCCCCGATCCGGAACAGGGCTGCTGGGAGGGGCTTTGCGGATATGTCCAGGATAACCTGGCCAAGGAGTATCTGGACCACCATGAAGACCCATCCGAGATTGAGTTTTACCTGTGCGGTCCTCCGAATATGGTGGACTCCATTGTGGCGACCCTGGACCGCTTTGGGGTGGATGAGGAGATGATCTTCTATGATAAGTTCTGATGTTTACAGGGGCCGGAGCATAACATTACAGCTATGATAGTTTATTGGGGTTAAAATGATAACCAAGATAAAGATTAACGGTTTTAAATCTTTTCAAAATTTTACCATAACATTTGCACCTTTCACCATTGTGGCAGGTGCAAATGCATCCGGAAAAAGTAATTTATTTGATGCGTTGAAACTTCTTTCTCATTTGTCTGAAATGGACTTGAAAACCGCCTTTAGTGGGCAACGTGGAGATCCCATTGAGCTGTTCACTCAATATGATGATCATACTTATTCCATGGAAATGGCTTTTGATGTTGAAATGCTGGTAAATCGGAATGTAAAAGATAATTGGGGCGGGGAGGTTGAACTTAATAATACAAGATTGCGTTATCAGCTGGTTATTGCAAGAAAAAGCAACAAAATTGGTGTTGATGATCTGGTTGTCAAATACGAGAGTCTGGAAAAAATTAAAGGATTAGAAGACGGGTTTGTTAAGCAGTTGCCAAAAGAAGCCAATTCGTATTGGAAAACACAAAAAGCAGGTGGTTCTGCAAAGCCCTTTATTCAAACCATTGAGCAGGCTGGGATCACCACAATTAAAATTCGTCAAGACGGAAAGCGTGGCGGGAAGGCAACCCCTGCAAATGCAGTCAATCAGACCGTTTTGGGTAGTATTAATTCAATTGATTTCCCCCATGCGTTTGCAGCTAAAGAAGAGATGAGAAGTTGGAAGTTTCTACAACTCAACCCCGAGGAATTGAGAGAACCGACCAAAAAAGACATTGGAATGAGAGATGTCATTACCCAGGGGGGAAAGAATCTGGCTGCCGCCTTGTTTCGAATCAAGGCGGCAGACCCTTATATTTTAAAAGAAATTTCACGAAAACTGAATAGCTTTTTGCCGAATTACACAGACGTTCAAGTTTATGATGATACCGCGAATAGACAATTTGTTATTAAAATCAGAGGGGAAGATGGTAAAGAGTTTTCATCAAGGGTGCTTTCAGAAGGAACATTGCGTTTATTGGCGCTTTGTATTTTGGAATATGATGAAAAGCATACAGGCTTACTCTGTTTTGAAGAGCCTGAAAACGGTATCCATCCGTTTCGAATGGAAACGATGATAAACCTTTTAAAAGAGTTATGTGTCGACTTTACAGAGAGTGACGCACCGCTTCGGCAAGTTATCATTAATACCCATTCTCCCGTTTTAGTTGGTCAATTATTAAAATGGGAAAAAGATGATAATGTGAATATTTGGTTGTCAAATCTGACTACTTTAATTGCGGATATGGATGGAAAGAGAACCAAAATCAAAACAACCAATATGAGCCTTGTTATCAAAGAAAGAGACAAAATGAGGCAACTATCACTTTTTCCAATACCTGAGGAAGAAAGGAAACTGACACTTTCCCAGGTTATTAAATATTTGGAAACGGCTGACACAGAAAATTCCATTGAAGCTATTGTATCATGAAAAAACAGGTCATCATAGGATTTGTAACCGAAGGGACGACGGATACAAGATTTCTGGAAAACATAATTCAACGTTCTTTTGAGGATGTAGCCTTTGAGTGTAGAGGACAAATGGAGATTTTACCTGTTCAGCACATTAAAAAAGGAACAAAAAACAAATTTATTGATGTTGTTAAATATTGCGCCCAGCAAGCCAGACAAATTGGCGTAATGATTCTGTGTGTTCATGTTGATGCTGACGACAGGGATGATAAGATTGTTTTTGATCGTAAGATCAATCCCGTTTTTCAAGAATGTAGTCGTTTGTCCGGTGATGATTATTGTAATAAGCTGATAGCCATTGTACCGATACAAATGACTGAGGCCTGGATGTTGTCGGACACCACATTGCTTAAAGATGAAATAGGTACTGATAAAAGTGATTTAGAACTCGGCATTCATCGGAATGTAGAAGATTTATATGAAAGTCTCACCAACATGCTGGAATTAAAGGACTTTCGTTTTTCGTTGTGGCAGGTCTTTCTGCCATGTATGTTATAAAGATCCAAAAGAAGCAATTAAAACTGCCATCCGAATAGCCCGCCAGGATTTAACGAAACGCCGTCGTCATAAATTAAAAATTGATGAATTATATTCGCAAATAGGGCAGAAGATTAATTTAAACGTATTGGGGACTATTTTTTCTTATAAAAAATTTCAAAATGCAATCAGGAACGCTTACAGGGAATTCAAGTTTTTGAACCCGTGAATTGATGTCGGGGTCTTAACTGCTGAACTATTTCCTGGTTGGCAAAATGTGATGGAATCTCAGCTGCTTTGAGCTGGTGGTTTAAGGGTGGGGTGTGTCCCCGCAGTCCATGGATGGACCGGGGGAACCTTTTAGCAGAGTTAAAAATCCTTGAAATCATCATCCATGGGGATGTCTGTAGTCGGATCGATCTCGCTTAAACGGTAGACCTCGGAAGGTTTCTTTTTCGATTTTTCTATCCTCTTCGGGGCGGGTGACGGTTGCCGAAGGGGCTTTTTGGGGCCTGCAGTTTTTTGTGAATGCCGTAAATTCCCCCGTTCCCCACTCTTTTTAGCAATGCCATCCACCAACATTGCCAGATCATCCACAAAGCTCATTATTTGCACGGCCTGGGTGCTCATCTCTTCGGACGTGCTTGCGTTTTCTTCCGCATATGCGGCGTTCTGCTGAACAATTTTATCCATTTCAGCCACGGCTTTATTGATTTGATCAATTCCCTGGGCCTGTTCATCAGAGGCAACCGCGATCTCCGCCACCAGTTCTCCAACCTTGGTGGCGCTTTGGCCCACTTCCGTGAATGCGTCATCGGTTTCATTCACCAGTGTTGACCCATCGGTAATTTTTCCCACCGTGCCTTCTATCAGGTCGGCTGTATTCCTGGCAGCTTCAGCCGCCCGCATGGCAAGGTTACGCACCTCATCCGCCACAACGGCGAACCCTGCACCGGCTTCACCGGCCCGGGCCGCTTCCACCGCCGCGTTCAAGGCCAACAGATTGGTTTGAAACGAGATTTCATCAATGGTCTTAATGATTTTGAACGTTTCCTCACTTGCCGCTGATATCTCTTTCATCGAGGTTGTCAGTTTGGCCATGGACCTGTTGGCTCTGTCCATTACCTGGTTGGTTTCATTGGTAAGATTTCTGGCCTGGATGGCGTTTTCCGCGTTTTGTTTGGTCATTGAGGACATCTCTTCCAGGGAAGCGGACGTCTCTTCAATGGAAGCCGCCTGTTCCGACGCTCCCTCCGCCAATTGCTGACTGGAATCGGATACCTGGGCGGAAGCGGAAAGCATTTCGTTAGAGCCATCGTTCAGTCCCTTAATGACGCGCTGGATCGGTTTACTTATGGATCTTATCACCAAAAGGCTCAGCAATCCCCCCACCACAAAGGCGATCACGGTAACTGCAATTGCCGACCAACGGGAAGTGGCCCCTGTGGATATCATCTTTTTTTCCGAAATTTGTTTCATATTATGAATTTTATCCGCAAGCGTCTTCATCCTTTCTTTTGTTTCCGCCAGCATGGGCAACGTCTTTGTTGAGAGAATTTTGTGCGCCTCATCATACCCTTTCTCTTTCATCGCTTTATTTATCAGAGCGGCGGACTCATGAAGATGTTTATGGGGCTCAATAATGGCCTCAAGTGAACTTTTCAATTCAGGGTGTTTTGAGATAAGCTCCTTGCCTTTTGCTCCGTATAAAAGCGGCGCGAGTTTGCATTGGGTATGATCCAGCTGAACGTCGGTATGGTCCAGCCTTTCCACAAAAATATCCTTGATGCTGCTAATCCAGTTTAAATGGTCAATTTCCCTTTCCATGATAAAGTCGTCGAATTCAGTGGTGTCAATATAATCATTATTGGCCCTGAGAATGGTGTTGACGGTCCAAATCGAGTTAAGCGCAACTAATAGAACCGCTATAGCAAGCAGCCCGCTTAAACTCCACAATTTTGTACTGAGCTTAATATTTTTAAGCATATTTAGGATCTCCGTGATAAATTTTATATGAAAGTCTCACCAATATGCTGGAATTAAAGGACTTTCGATTTTCGTTGTGGCAGCTGGTTACTGCCATGTATGTTTATATGTTTTTTATTTCTATCACACTTATGTTTCGCTAATGTTTGATCATCCATAATATTTTGGTCATCCATATATATGATCAATGATGCAATATATTGCAGTTTATACATGGCCTCCCTTGTTGCTACTTGTATTGAATTCAGGTGCCTATTGTCAATAGATTTGGAAGAACAACTCACTCCAGGACCCATGGGTAAGAGATATGCGGTGGCTTTGGGGTATATACCGGAGTTGACAAGTGTGGCGGAATCTTTTAGGTTTCCAGGCAGGAATGATGGATTCAAATGACGGATTCAATAGACATATAATCACCCGTAAAAGAAAGAAATCTCCATGGACATCCCCCAGATAATAAGCCCGGACGGGCACATATTTACCATTGAACCCCGGGAAGAGAAACAGGAATTACGCAATGCCGTGTTTCATTTTTCTTCCGTGTCGGATTATATTCGCAGCGCCGTGAATGAGAAAAAGCCTTTTTGTTTCACCGGCAGAAGTGGCAATGCCCAGATGGGGCTCAACACTGTGCCCCGAACCCCGGAGACCCTTCCGGTGGTGGAAGGAGAGGATGTCTTTTTGGACGGGTGCATTCACAATTTAAACCCGCTGCTTGACAATGTGCTGGATCAGTTTCATAAGGGTGATGAGATCGGCCGCCTGGTGATCATGGACCCGGATTTGAGGATTCAGGATGTACGCCATTACCTGCACAAGCGCCTCTTTGTGGGGCGGAAGATCCGCAAGGGATACTATGACGGCTTTGAGATCCGTCAGGAAACGGATCCCCTCACCGGCAAGGCATGCGACTATATTTCCGTGGCTCTGGAACCTTATCAATACCGGTTTGAGCCCCATGCCATGAATGCCTCCAGCATCAATGCCGTCATCAAAAAAGGGCGCATTGCTCTGAACCGCATTCGATCCAGACTTCCCCTGAACCTGAAAACAGCCCTGTTGCACCCGAAAGAGTTGTTTGTGGGGGCCATCAAGATTTCTCTTGGGGATATCTATGCGGTGATTGATCCCGTGGTGGAACCTGAAGTCGGTGAGGTGCGGCATCTGTCTGCCATGGTGTTGGACCCTTTCAGGACCTTCCGGGATCGGCAGGTGGAGCTGTATAATTATGGTGACACGGATATGGCGCTGAATACCGTCGGAATAAAAATTCGGTTTTTCCGCACCCGGAATCCCCTCACCGTTCCCCTGGAGAAGAGCAAGGTTAAGGAGGGCTATCGGTTGTACGATCTCCTCACCAACGCCGAGGTGAGCAATCTGCTTCAGACCATTCAGCCCGATTCCCTGGGTATGATTTTAAATAAGGGAAATTTTGTCCCTATCCCCAAGGCCCTGAATCCCCAGGGCGAGGCCCAGCTGGAGATGATTAAAAACTGTGTGGTGGAAAGCACCCAGCGAAAATCCCGTCCGGTCCATTCCATGGAGGGAAACGGCGCCTTTAAGAATACCTTGCAAAAGCTCTCTGTCCTGGGTGGGGTCAACAGCCGGGTTTTCATCGGAAGATCCTTTCCTGAAACCGAGGTGATGGAAGCGTTGAAGCGCAGCGGTCTGCGAACCTTTCTCATCAGTGTCGACACCCCTGCCTTTGAGGATGATTATGTCAAAAAGATGATCAAGCTCACCCATGCCGATCAATCCGACTGCGAATTCCTGCGCTATGACACGGAAAACGATAAACTCTATACCTTTTACCACGGCTGTTTCATGGAGCCCGATGACAAGGAGCGGTTTGACCGGGTGAGGTATTGGTTTGCCTTTTATGGCTCCCACAGCAATGAAGCGGATAACCGGCTCACCATAGATCTGTTGAACCTGCTGGCCTCCCGGTTGGGGGATGAGATGGGCATCGTCCACGGCGGCGGACCCGGCCTCATGAAAGAGGCCAATGATCTTGCCCGGAAACACAATATCATGAGTGTGGGGGTGGCCATTGATCTGGAGGGGGAAAACCAGGCGTCCCTCACCACCTGCGACGGCTTGATGAAGTACAAAGAGGGGCTGCGCTTGCCCCGCCAGGACCATATCCAGAAACTGAGCAACCTGCCCATTATCAACACCGGTGGGTATGGCACGTCAGAGGAGCTGGCCATCTCCATCACCTCCATGAAGCTCCATGAAAATCCCCTGGCGCCCATTGTGCTGCTGGACCCGGATAATCTGTGGGAGGATGCCCGGAACCAGACCATCAAAATCGCTGAAAGAAAATATGGCCCCGCCTTTGCCCCCCACCTGATTCACTCCTGCGGCACCGCCGTGGACGCACTGCAGGTGCTGATCCGGTTTCTGGAAGACCCGGACAAATGGTATGCTCATAAGAAAATTCCCATGGACATTGTTGAAAAAACCCGCATTAAATCCAAGCGGATTCGCAGGGAGACCCTTTGGCAGAACTATATTGAGGTGTTTGATCAGCCCAATTATCGCCTTAAATAGGGGACAGACCACGGTTTCTTTCTTTAAAGAGAAACAACACAATGGGCATGAGAGAACAACTCCAGCTATAATAAAATCATTCACCGACCGAATTCACCGGAACTGTTGCCCAATTTCATGAACGTAAGCTATAATCAACAGAGACATGAAGAAATTAGGGGGGAGGTGAAGATGAAAAAACTACCCATCGGCATCAGCAATCTCAGGGAAATCATTGGGGAGGGCCATGCGTATGTGGATAAATCCAAGTTTGTCCATGAATTGACTGAAAGTGGCAAATATTATTTTCTTTCCAGGCCAAGGCGTTTTGGTAAATCCCTTTTCATAGACACCCTCAAGGAGGCTTTTGAAGCCAATCAGGGGCTTTTTAGCGGCCTTTGGCTGCATGATCACTGGAATTGGAAAAAGCGTTTCCCAGTGATCCACATCTCCTTTGGCAGTGGTGTGATAAAAAGCCGTGAAGCACTTGACCGAAGAATCATGGATATCCTTTATCGGAACGAGAAGACCCTGGGTATTACGTGTCGGCAGCCCAACGATATACCGGGCTATTTTGGCGAGTTAATTCGCAACAGTGCGGATAAATACGGCCTTCGCACCGTTGTTTTGATTGATGAATACGACAAACCCATCCTGGATAATATCTCAGACAGCACTCTTGCTTACGAGATCCGGGAAGGGCTGAAAAATTTATACTCCGTTATCAAGGACAGCGACGCTGATATTCAGTTCGTGTTTCTCACCGGGGTATCCAAGTTTTCCAAGGTGAGTCTGTTTTCAGGCCTGAACAATTTAACTGACATTACACTGGATGCCGAATACTCCACAATTTGCGGTTACACTGAATCTGAGATGATCACGATATTTTCAGCGCATCTGAAAGATAAACCCCTGGCGGATATCCGTAAGTGGTACAACGGGTATGCTTGGCTTGGTGAAAAGGTATATAATCCCTTCAGTATCCTCCATTACCTTCGTACGGGAGAGTTCCGCAATTACTGGTTTGAAACGGGTACGCCCGGATTTTTGATAAAGTTAATTCTTGCTGAAAAATATTTTGTCCCCGGCTTGCAGCAGACACTTGCCACGGAAAGTCTTCTGGGAAGTTTTGATATTGACACCATTGAGATTGAGACCATCATGTTTCAAACCGGATATCTGACCATCCGGGAGAAACAGCAGTTCGGCAGCATGACGGCATACCGCCTGGATTTTCCGAATCTGGAAGTGAGAATGAGTTTCACCGACACGCTTTCAGCCTATCTGTTGTCCCGACGTCCTGCCCATGAACGATATAAAATTGATCTGTATCAATCCCTTGTATCCGCCAGGATAGATGACATTGAGCGGGTCTATCGCGCCCTTTTTTCAGCCATTCCCCATGATTGGTACCGTAAAAACAGGCTGTCCGAATACGAAGGCTATTACGCATCCGTTTTCTATTGCTACTTTACCGCCCTTGGTCTGGATGTGATCGCGGAGGATACGACCAGCCACGACCGCATCGACATGACGGTGAAGATGGACAACCGGATCTATATCTTTGAATTCAAGGTGGTGGACATCGACAAGACTCCGGCAACAGCACTGGAACAGATCAGACAAAAGGGATATGCCGACAAATACCGCTCAGACAACACTGAAATCTACCTGATCGGCGTGGAATTTGACCGCAATAAACGCAATATCGTCCGGTTTGAGTGGGAAATGCTTTCCGAGCCGTGATGTGTTGGAAAACAAAATGAAATAACTCACATTTGGGGCTTGATCATAACTCGGCCACTCGTCATGGGCCTTCCTCAAGGTGGCCGGGTTGTGATCAAGCCCCATATTTGATATGACGATGGGAAGAATTAGTTAATGCTCCCCATTTGAAGAATACTCAAAATATGTGAGACTGCGCATAGGAGAGTCGGCCCATGAAATAATGTGTTGTTTAATGATAACCCACGGAGGGAGGGGTGACCACGATATGCCCCGAACAGTCAGCGCCGGATGGCCAACAATGTTGCACTTACACCTGAAATCTTCCTTGACACTATTCTTGGGTCACGTTATTACTTAAGTAAAGTATTCTCCTGAAAAAAACTGTTTTTTTACTCCTTGCCATCATTAATATGCTTGCTGATTTCGTTTCTGACGCTGTCGCTATAACCGCCACGGGCGGACCGGGATTTGGGACCCGGGTTCGTCCACAACGAAGATTGAAAGAATGTTAGGGTTGCCTACACTTTCTTATAAAAAAACTTTATTTTGAATGGCTCGTGAAAAAGTTCCTAAACCGTCAGTTTAAACACCGGGCATCAAAGAATCAACAGCGTTCCCATGGTTCACGCTTTATGGCATTGTTTTTATGGATTGTGATCTGTGATTTCAAGATGCCCGGTTTTGATCATAAACGTTTTGCTCAATGTTTTTTTCCATTCACCTGAAAATGAGGAGGTAATTATGGTAACACTCGAAATGATTGAGGAATTGAGCATTTTTGAAGGGTTTGAAAAAGCGGAACTGGAAAAAATTCTTGAAATTTGTGATATTGAGGAATATCAAAAAGGGAACAGATTGTTTTGCGAAGGCGATGCCGCGAAAGAGATGTGGATCGTCAAAGACGGTGAGATTCAGCTTCGTTTTGAAATGCCCGATTCAAAACCCAGTACCGACGATCATGCCATGTCATCCCATTACAATGAAATACCGGAATCCCAGGTTTTTGGATGGTCCTGCTTTATTCCCCCCTATAAAATGAGCCTGTCTGCCTATTGCGTATCCCGCCGGTGCCAGGTGGTTAAAATCAAAAGTTCAAAACTTAAAAACCTCATGAGTGCTGATCCGGTGATTGGATTTAAAATCATGGCATACCTTGTGCAAGTGGTGGGCTACAGGTATAAACAGATGCAGGAAGAGGTGGTTAAATTCATCGGTATCAACATGATGAATTCCTGGTAATTAATCCTCCAATGGGGTGGTGACACCTTGGCTGTTCCACCCCATGGCCTTGCAAAAATCCCGTACCCTCTTTTCCATGGCTTCCAGGAGCTGAATTCGCCGTTCAATCGGGTCCATGGCAAAAGCAATCAGCCGGAATCGAGCCTGATGATAACTTCGACTTCCTGCCCTCCCTCCCTCCCAAAGTGGTCTGTGATCAAGCCCCTAATTTCTGAGCGGAAACATCAGGCATTCAATACCTGCAGCAACATGCGGATATCCCTGAAATGCAGCCCGGTGGTGGGTTCGTCCGGGATATAAAGCACGCCGGTAAGCTCCGATCCCACCTGTGATCCCACTTGTCAGGCCAGCCGGATACACTGGGATTCTCCACCGGAAAGGGTGGGGCTTTTGCGGTCAAGGGAGAGAGAATCCAGTCCCACATTGACCAGAAAGCCTAAACGGTTGCCTAATTTCATGAATATAGGCTATAACCAACAGCGACAAGGAAAAGAGCAATCAACGGAGATATGAAGATGAAAAAATTACCCATCGGCATCAGCACGTTGAGCAAAATTATCAACGAAGGGTATGTCTATGTGGACAAGTCCCGCATGGTATCTCAACTGGTTGAAAATGGTTCGTACTATTTTCTTTCCAGGCCGAGGCGTTTTGGGAAATCTTTGTTTATAGACACCCTCAAGGAGGCCTTTGAAGCCAATCAGGATCTCTTTAAGGACCTTTGGCTGCATGATCACTGGAATTGGAAAAAACGTTTCCCTGTGATCCACATTTCCTTTGGCAGTGGTGTGATAAAAAGCCGTGAAGCTCTTGACCGAAGAATCATGGATATCCTTTATCGGAACGAGAAGTCCCTGGGAGTGACATGCCGGCAACCCAACGATATACCGGGCTATTTTGGCGAGCTGATTCGCAACAGTGCGGATAAATACGGCCTGCGCACCGTTGTTTTGATTGATGAATACGACAAACCCATCCTGGATAATATCTCCGACAGCACTCTGGCTTTTGAGATCCGGGAAGGGCTGAAAAACTTATATTCCGTTATCAAGGACAGCGACGCTGATATTCAGTTCGTGTTCCTCACCGGGGTATCCAAATTTTCCAAAGTGAGTCTGTTCTCAGGCCTGAACAACCTCAGGGATATCACCTTAAGTCCGCAATATTCCGCAATCTGCGGTTATACTGAACCTGAGATGACAGCGGTGTTTTCAGCGCATCTAAAAGATAAACCCCTGGCGGATATCCGAAGGTGGTACAATGGGTATGCCTGGCTTGGAGAAAAGGTATATAATCCCTTCAGCATCTTAAATTATCTGCAGGACGGTACTTTCCGCAATTATTGGTTTGAAACGGGCACGCCCGGGTTTTTGATAAAATTGATTCTTGCTGAAAAATATTTTGTTCCGGCCCTGCAGAATACCCTTGCCACGGAAAGTCTTCTGGGAAGTTTTGATATTGATGCCATCGAGATTGAGACCATCATGTTCCAAACCGGATATCTGACCATCCGGGGAAAACAGCAGTTCGGCAGCATGACGGCATATCGTCTGGATTTTCCGAATCTGGAAGTGAGAATGAGTTTCACCGACACGCTTTCAGCCTATCTGCTGTCCCGGCGTCCTGCCCATGAACGATATAAAATCGATCTGTATCAATCCCTTGCATCCGCCAGGATAGATGACATTGAGCGGGTCTATCGCGCCCTGTTTTCAGCCATTCCCCATGATTGGTACCGCAAAAACCGGCTGTCCGAATACGAAGGCTATTACGCATCCGTTTTTTATTGCTATTTTACCGCCCTTGGCCTGGATGTGATCGCGGAAGACACCACCAGCCACGGCCGCATCGACATGACGGTGAAAATGGACAACCGGGTCTATATTTTTGAATTCAAGGTGGTAGACATAGACAAAACCCCGGCAACGGCCCTGGAACAGATCAGACAAAAGGGGTATGCCGATAAATACCGATCAGACACCCCGGAAATTTACCTGATCGGCGTGGAATTTGACCGCAATAAACGCAATATCGTCCGGTTTGAGTGGGAAATGCTTTCCGGGTCGTGATTTTTGTTGAGAATAAACATCGGTCGTCGTCGGGCTACGTGGCACGTGAACCTAATAAGGCCTTGATTACCCCGCCGTCCGGCCCTGTCATTGAAACCACAACCCCGGTGAATCTTAAACAGTTGAAACAGGGGCGGTACCGGGTAAAGCTTATCAAAAATCTCCATCATGACAAAACGCTTGATCTGGAAGTGGGGAAGGTGGGCATCACCAAAGAAATAAATGTGAAACTTGATCCGGCCTATGGATGGCTTTCGGTGACTTCAACCCCGTCTGATGCTGGGGTCTATTTAAACAATGAGTTTTTGGGAAAACCCCCATTAAAGAGATGTGGCTCATGCCGGGAACCTACCGGGTCCGCCTGGCCGGAGACCTGTTTGTTCCCAAATCATTCAAGGTCACCATTATCAGGGGCCGTACGGCAGCAATAGAAGAATCTCTGGAACGAAAAACCGGGTATCTCACCCTTTATGCTGAGCCCAATCCCCCTGGTCTTGAAATTATCCTCAACGGAAAACCGTTTCCCAATGTGCGGCTGCCTGACACCATCCGGGATCTTCCCACAGGGGAGTACGTTGTTACCTGTGCCGGAAATGACGGGGGAAACAAGTTTGAAGGATCTGAAAAGGTGGTTGTGAAATGGAATAAGGAGAGCACCGTTACTGTGCCCTTGGCGTTGAAAGTGACGTTTCAATGTAGAAGTGAGCCCATAACGGTATCTGAGGACGATTTTAAAGAGGTCTTTGGCCTGGATGATAAATGGAGGCCCGTAAGTTACAGCTCCAATGATTACCATGACAATGGGGATGGTACCATCACCGATAATGCCACGGGCCTTATGTGGCAGCAGTCCGGCTCGGACGAATATATTCAATTAAAAGATGTTCCGTCTTACATCAATAACCTGAATCGGAAACAATTTGCCGGTTACAGTGACTGGCGCCTTCCCACTATCCCGGAACTTATGTCTCTATTGGAGCCCAGGAAAAAAAATGGAGATTTGTACATTGATCCCCTGTTTGGTAAAAAACAATGGTGGTGCTGGAGTTCGGATCATCGGTCGCCGGGCTCGGCGTGGTCGTTAGCTTCAACGACGGTGACGTCAACTGGCACAATCCGGACGATGACGGCTATGTGCGAGCCGTGCGAGTCAGACAATGATGGATCATTTGGCCATTTGAATTATTTGATTGTTTTTTTCAAGGGAGACAGGAAGAGTAATAAATATTGAGTTTTGGCGGGGTGAAAACTTGACCATTCTCCGGTCTGAGTCAGCGGAGACAAAAAAGATGGAAAAAGGGGACAGACACGGTTTTTTCCTAACGAAAAACAACGCAATGAGAATGAGAGAACAACTACGGCTATAATAAAATCATTCACTGTCCTAATTTCCCGGAACTGTTGCCCAATCTCATGAACATAAGCTATAATCCGCAGAGACATGAAGAAATTAACGGGGAGATGAAGATGAAAAAACTACCCATCGGCATCAGCAATCTCAGGGAAATCATTGGGGAGGGCCATGCGTATGTGGATAAATCCAAGTTTGTCCATGAATTGACTGAAAATGGCAAATATTATTTTCTTTCCAGGCCAAGGCGTTTTGGGAAATCCCTGTTCATTGACACCCTCAAGGAGGCCTTTGAAGCCAAACAGGATCTTTTTAGCGGCCTTTGGCTGCATGATCACTGGAATTGGAAAAAGCGTTTCCCAGTGATCCACATCTCCTTTGGCAGTGGTGTGATAAAAAGCCGTGAAGCACTTGACCGAAGAATCATGGATATCCTTTATCGGAACGAGAAGACCCTGGGTATTACGTGCCGGCAGCCCAACGATATACCGGGCTATTTTGGAGAGCTGATTCGCAACAGTACGGATAAATACGGCCTGCGCACCGTTGTTTTGATTGATGAATACGACAAACCCATCCTGGATAATATCTCAGACAGCACTCTGGCTTACGAGATCCGGGAAGGGCTGAAAAATTTATATTCCGTTATCAAGGACAGCGACGCTGATATTCAGTTCGTGTTTCTCACCGGGGTATCCAAATTTTCCAAGGTGAGTCTGTTTTCAGGCCTGAACAACCTCAAGGATATCACCTTGAGTCCGCAATATTCCGCAATCTGCGGCTATACTGAACAGGAGATGACAGCGGTATTTTCAGCGCATCTGAAAGATAGACCCTTGGCGGATATCCGAAAGTGGTACAATGGGTATGCTTGGCTTGGTGAAAAGGTATATAATCCTTTCAGTATCTTAAATTATCTGCAGGACGGTACTTTCCGTAATTACTGGTTTGAAACGGGCACGCCCGGATTTTTGATAAAGTTAATTCTTGCCGAAAAATATTTTGTCCCCACCCTGCAGAATACCCTTGCCACGGAAAGTCTTCTGGGAAGTTTTGATATTGATGCCATTGAGATTGAGACCATCATGTTTCAAACCGGATATCTGACCATCCGGGAGAAACAGCAGTTCGGCAGCATGACGGCATATCGTCTGGATTTTCCGAATCTGGAAGTGAGAATGAGTTTCACCGACACGCTTTCCGCCTACCTGTTGTCCCGACGTCCTGCACATGAACGGTACAAAATTGATCTGTATCAATCCCTTGCGTCCGCCAGGATAGACGACATAGAGCGGGTCTATCTCGCCCTGTTTTCAGCCATTCCCCATGATTGGTACCGTAAAAACAGATTGTCCGAATACGAAGGCTATTACGCATCTGTTTTCTATTGCTACTTTACCGCCCTTGGCCTGGATGTGATCGCGGAAGACACTACCAGCCACGGCCGCATCGACATGACGGTGAAAATGGACAACCGGGTCTATATCTTTGAATTCAAGGTGGTGGACATCGACAAGACCCCGGCAACGGCCCTGGAACAGATCAGACAAAAGGGGTATGCTGATAAATACCGATCAGACACCACGGAAATTTACCTGATCGGCGTGGAATTTGATCGCAATGAACGCAATATCGTCCGGTTTGAGTGGGAAATGCTTTCCGGGTCGTGATATTTTGGGAAAGAAATGAACATTGGTCGTCGGCCGCACATGGCACGTTTCAAAGGCTCCTTCTTTATCCCTTATAATACCTGGTTCAGGTAATACCCTGTGTAACTTTTTTTAGACCGTGCCACCTTTTCCGGCGTTCCCTGGGCCACGATTCTGCCCCCCTGGCTGCCCCCTTCCGGACCCAGATCAATGAGCCAGTCCATGGTTTTGATCACGTCCAGATTGTGCTCGATCACCAGAACCGTGTTGCCGGCATCCCGCAGCCGTTTCAATACCTGCAGTAACATGCGGATATCCTTGAAATGCAGTCCGGTGGTGGGTTCGTCCAGGATGTAAAGGGTCTGGCCGGTATCCCGTTTGGCTAGCTCCCGGGCCAGTTTGATGCGCTGGGCTTCGCCGCCGGACAGGGTGGTGGCGGCCTGGCCCAGTTTGATGTACGAAAGTCCTACATCCATGAGGGTCTGCAAGATCCGGGTGATTTTGGGGTGGCTGACAAACAGCTCCATGGCCTCCACCACCGAGAGTTCCAGGATATCGGCAATGGAGTGATCTTTATATTTGATCTCCAGGGTGGCCTGGTTGAACCGTTTGCCTTTACATACCTCACAGGGCACAAACACATCGGCCAGAAAATGCATCTCCACCTTGATATACCCGTCCCCCTGGCAGGATTCGCATCGTCCTCCCTTGACATTGAAGGAGTATCGTCCCTTTTGATATCCCCGGGCCCTGGATTCGGGGAGCATGGCAAAGAGATCCCGGATGGGGTCAAACACCTTGGTGTAGGTGGCCGGGTTGCTCCGGGGCGTGCGGCCGATGGGTTTCTGGTCGATGTTGATGATCTTGTCAAGGAGAGACAATCCCGTGATCTCTCTGTATTTTCCCACCTCCAGGCTGGCGTTGTGCAGCTTCCTTGCCAGGGCAGGGTAGAGGATCTGGTTGATGAGGGTGGATTTGCCTGCTCCGGAGACCCCGGTGATGCCCACCATAAGTCCCAGCGGGATTTTGACATTGATATTTTGGAGGTTGTTCTCCGCGGCCCGGTGTATGGTAATCCAATGGTTTCCCACCTCTTCGGAGCGTTTCCGAATTTTGGGGATTTCAATGGTTTCCCGGCCGTCTAAAAAGGCGCCGGTCACGGAAGCCGGGTTGTGCCGGATCTCCTCCGGCGTGCCCTGCGCAATGATCTGTCCCCCCAGTCGGCCGGCTCCTGGACCGATGTCCAGAATCCAGTCCGCCTGCTGCATGGTCTCCTCATCATGCTCCACCACAATAAGGGTATTGCCGATATCCCTTAAGTGGCGAAGGGTTTTCAACAGCTTGGCATTGTCCCGCTGGTGCAGGCCGATGGAGGGTTCGTCCAGGATGTACAGCACGCCGGTAAGTTCCGATCCCACCTGTGAGGCCAGCCGGATACGCTGGGATTCTCCACCGGAAAGGGTGGGTCCTTTGCGGTCAAGGGAGAGATAATCCAGCCCCACATTGACCAGAAAGCCTAAACGGTTGGAGATCTCCTTGAGGAGTTCCCCTGCAATGAGCTGTTTGTTACCGGAAAGTTTCAGATTACTGATAAAATCATGGGCCTGGCGGATGGTCATCTCCGTGATGTCGATGATGGATTTTCCATTGATGAACACGTGGAGCACCTCGGGTTTCAGCCGTTTTCCCTTGCAGGCCGTACAGGTCCGTTCCGCCATGAAGTCGGCATAATATTTTTTGGCACCTTCGGACTGGGTGGTGCGATACCTCCGCATCAGGGTGTTCATGACCCCTTCGTGGGTCCTTTCCACTTCCCCTTTTATTTTGGCGGAGTTCCAGGTGACCGTCAATTTTCGGTTTCCGGCCCCCTTGAGAATCAGCTCCTGCTGTTTTTGGGGCAGGTCTTTCCAGGGGGTATCAAAATCAATGCCCCACTGTTCCTCCATGGCCAGGAGTTGCCCCAGACCCCAGGCATTGTTGTGGTCGTTGAATTTACTCTTCTTTAAAAAATAATTTTTCCAGGGTACCACCGCCCCCTGGCGAATGGTGAGGGTGGGGTCCGGCACGATCTTGTCCGGGTCCATGGAGAGCAGAGTGCCGATGCCGTTGCACGACGGGCACATGCCCAGGGGGGAGTTGAATGAAAAGAGGCTGGGTTCCGGCTCGGGGTAGGCAATGCCGCAGCAGGAGCGGGCCTCACTCATTTTCATGTCTTCCCTGCCGGGAATATGAACGATGAGCTGGCTGTTTCCCAGCTTTAAGGCCGCTTCTACGGAATCGGTGAGTCGTTTTCTGAACAGGTCATCGTCTTTGATCATCAGCCGGTCCACCACCACTTCGATGTTGTGTTTTTTGTGCCGGGCCAGGGTCTGAACATCTTCAAGATTCTGAACCACACCGTCAATGCGGATTCGGGCATACCCTTCCTTTTTCAGGTTCTCCAGCATCTCCTTATGTTCCCCCTTGCGGTTTTCCACAATGGGGGCAAGGAGCATGATTTTGGAGGAGAGGGGAAGGGCAAGGAGCTGGGAGACCATGCTCTGGGCATTTCCCCGTCCCACCTTTTTGCCGCAGGTGATGCAGTACTGCTCTCCGATGCGGGCAAAAAGGACCCGCAGATAATCGTATATTTCGGTGATGGTACCCACGGTGGACCGGGGGTTTTTGCTGGCGGCCTTCTGCTCGATGGCAATGGTGGGGGATAACCCTCTTATGGTCTCGTACCGGGGCTTCACCATCTGACCGATGAACTGGCGGGCATAGGCGGACAGGGATTCCACATACCGTCGCTGCCCTTCGGCAAATATGGTGTCAAATGCCAGGCTGGATTTGCCGGACCCGGATACACCGGTGAAGACGATGAGCTTTTTTTTGGGGAGCTCCACATCAATATTTTTTAAATTATGTTCCCTGGCTCCTTTGACAATGATGGTGCTGAGTTCCCGGGTGGTATCCCCGTCGGTCAAGGCCTCGGTTTCCGAAGCAGGATGCAGGGTGGCAAGATTACCTTTCATGTATATTACGCGGCTCCTGTTTTTTTTATATGAAAGTCTCATCAATATGCTGGAATTAAAGGACTTTCGTTTTTCGTTGTGGCAGGTGGTTACTGCCATGTAGGTTTATATGAAAAGGCAGCCTCCAAGGCAACCTCAGCAGAGCCGCCCCCCCGATGGGCAATAGGAACCGGACAATTGAGCTGTCTACAGTTCCGGTCCGGGCCCATTGCCCGTCGGGGGGGCGGCGGTATAATACCATTTTCTATATTTGTTGTGTCCGGCAGGACATGCCCGTTTTATATGAAAGCCTCACCAATATGCTGGAATTAAAGGACTTTCGTTTTTCGTTGTGGCAGGTTTTTCTGCCGTGTATGTTATAAGAAAATGTAGGTGTGCCTAACATTACTTTCATTATTCGTTGTGGGCAGACCCAGGTCCCCAATGCGGTCTGCCCGTGGCAGTTATATCAAAAACGGATCATCAAGTGATGCATTCCGCCGGTTACGGTTCAGGTTCAGGGGGTGGTCTTCATATCCCATTGCACATGGGAAATATGATAAGCACCTCCCCGAAATTGTAAAGATGGTGCATTTTATTGGATGGTGGGAGCAATGGGCAGGGGAGGGCAATGGGATGCGGCATTTAAAATGAAAATCCAGATGTCTCCCTTTATCCATTCCCCCTTCTCCTTACGGATGGGTTCCGTTTTTGTGGCGCTGCACCGAAAACCAAACTGTCCGGCAATGGTTTTAATGTACTGCCTTGAATGAGCATAGCGACCACTGGGGCGAAGTTTGTATTTTTCTCCGGTATGGGATTCCGTGGAAAACACAAACAGCGCATGGGGCAGGGTGCTTTGCGTGACAGTGTCAAACAGGGGCTTTAAATCTCCAATGTAAACCAGAACGTCAGAGGCGATGAAAAGGTCAAAGCGCTCCTTACACAGGCGGGGTAGTTCCAGAAGGTTTCCCACATGCAATGCATCATAGATGGATTTTTTGCGTGATATTCCAATCATTTCAGGGGCAAGGTCAATGCCCGTCAACCGTTTGCATCGGTTACGGATTGCCATGCCCCCAAGGCCGGTACCACAGCCAAGATCCAGGGCGTTATGAAAAAAACGATTGTGGGCATTGGTGGTGTTTAACAGATTGACCATCAGGATCGGCACCCGGTAATTAAGGTTCTTGAGCATGTGATGGTCATAGTCGCTTGACCCGGGATCAAAAAGGCTTCGGACATACGCCTCGGGTGCGACGTTTGTGGTGTGCCCTCGAAGGGCTGACAGCATATGTCTTGCCGTCATATTTTGAGGATCCATATCGCAAACAATCTCAAAATTAAAAATGGCCGATTGGGTTTCTCCCAGAATGTTCTGCAGGGTGCCAAGGTGGAGATAGAGTTCCGGCAGAGAGGGATTGATGGTGATGGCACGGCTGTAACATGCGGCTGCCGCCCGGATACGACGCTGACGTTGCATGAATTTTCCCAGGCAGATCAGAATATTGATATCTTCAGGGGCCAGTTGTACTGCTTTTAAAAATGCATTTTCCGCAGGTTTGAATTTTTTCATCTCCATGAAGGTTCTGGCCAGGGCAAAATAATCTTCGGCCTTATCCTCATGGTTTTTCAATGCCTGTTGGAAATAACCTGCTGCCTGGGCAAAATTTTGTTTTTCAAAGGCAATGTTGCCCATCAGGTGAAGGGTGTCTGCATGGCATGGCCACAAGTTCAGTATCTCTTTGCAGCAGCAAAGTGCCTGTTGTTGTTGATTGTGAGCGAAAAGATTTGATGCGTGCTGATAATTATCTTTAAGGGATTTGAGTGCTTTCATGGATGAGCCCTCCGGTGTAGTGGATCCGAGGTTGATCAACATACCGGATGAATTATAAGGGAATGCGTAAAAAAAGACAACTTTTCCGGTCCTCCCTGGGAAGTTGATCCCGTTTTTTTACCGGAAATATTTATTGCTCTATAATAACATCAAGTTTATGCTTTATAGCAGCACCGCAGGTAAAAAATCGGATCATCGGATTAAAGGAATAATAAATGAGTGAAATTAAGCCCATAAGTGTGGAAATTTGTCAGACCCAGTGTGTGCATCCGGAAGCGGTACGCCGGGTAAAAGAAAAAATGCCGGTACAGAAAATTTTGATGGATCTGGCCGATTTTTTCAAGGTGTTCGGCGACCCCACCCGCATTCGCATTCTTACGGCCCTGCACCAGGAAGAGTTATGCGTATGCGATCTGGTGGAGGTGCTGGGCATGAATCAGTCGGCAGTGTCCCATCAGCTTCGGGTGTTGCGGGCGGCAAAGGTGGTCAAGTTTCGCAAAGAAGGTAAAATGGTCTATTACAGCCTGGATGATGATCATGTGTGTGAGCTTTTGAGTGATGGCCTGGCCCATATCCAGGAAGAACGTGGATAATTAACTCAAGGTAACCCCCCGGTTCTGCCGGGGGACCCACAAAAGTTTGACTCCGGGGAAGGGTTTCTGCAGGCGATATCCCAGGAACCGACCTCTGAACAAAAACGACCCGTACGGAGACTCAGTTCGGGTCGTTTTTGTTCAATATTCGGGCATCCTTCATCTCTCGGATTACACTTTTTTGTATATATCGGTGGAGTGGGAGATAGTCAATAAATAAAGCAACCAGCACTTGGATCGTCAAATCAGGTGCATTGCCCCGCGCACCAGCCGGAAGACCAGGCCCACTGGAGATTGTAGCCCCCCAGCCACCCGGTGACGTCCAGCACCTCACCGGTGAAAAAGAGCCCCTTGGCCTGACGGGCTTCCATGGTTTTGGAGGAGAGGGCATGGCAGTCCACCCCGCCCAGGGTCACCTCTGCCGTGCGATATCCTTCTGTGCCGCCGGGCTTTAGCTGCCAATGGTGAAGACTTTTGGCAATGGCTTTGAATTTACTGTGGGAAAGGGCATGTAGGGGTTGATCTGCCAGCGATTCCTCCACCATGGCCGCCACCAGCCGTTTGGGCACCAGATCTGCCAGCAGGGATTTAACCTTTCGCTTGGGAAATTTTGATTGGGTCGCTTTGAATATCTCTTCAAGGTCGATTTCCGGCAGCAGGTTGATGGTTATCTCCTCCCCTGGTGACCACATGGAGGAAATTTGGAGAATGGCCGGTCCACTTAAGCCTCTGTGGGTAAAGAGAATATTTTCTCGGAAACTGTGATTTCCCACCGTCACCGCGGCATCCACGCTGATGCCGGGCAGATCGGAAAGTTTTTGTTTATCCGGGGGTTGCAGGGTAAACGGTACCAGACCGGGACGAGTGGGCCACACCTTGATATGAAACTGTTCGGCAATGCGATACCCCAATGGTGTGGCCCCGGCCCCGGGAATGGAGAGTCCTCCCGTGGCCACCACCAGGGACTGTCCCTGGAAAATCCCCCGATTTGTTGAGACTGAAAATTTACTTGGCTCAGTTGGTGTGATTTTATCAATGGCGGTTTCAAGCCGGATATCCACCTTAGCCTTTTGGCATTCCAATAAAAGCATCTCCAGGACCTCTTTGCTGCTGTCGTTGCAGAAGAGCTGACCATGATCCCTTTCATGATAGGATATGTGGTGGGTGTTGATCATCTCCAGAAAATCCCATTGGGAAAAGCGGCTTAGGGCGGATTTGACAAAATGGGGGTTGTGGGAGATGTAATTGTCTGCCGTAACCCCGGTGTTGGTGAAATTACACCGTCCTCCACCGGACATGAGAATTTTCCGTCCCGGCTGTTTGCCATGGTCCAGCACCACCACCCGGCGGTGACGTCTTCCCGCTGCCATGGCACACATCAGTCCTGATGCTCCGGCCCCGATAATGATTACGTCTGTGTCTGTCGTCATAAACCGATTCCCTCAACTTATTGGTGAGTTGCATGGATCAATAGATCAATGCCAATCCGGTAATAGTATCATAGACCGGTGCGTTTCAGAACCGGAATTATATATGGGAAAGCCGTATTATCAAGCCCGCTGGCGGATATGGATGGATCATAGCACCCTCCACGGTACCACCGTAGTAATGGAATTTGATATTTTAGATTCTTATATTTGATTTTTGTGTTATTTTGGCAAGAGAATCTGAAGCCCTTTTTGGTTCTGGCTCGTCCAGGTTAGGTAAACTGATTTATAAATGAGTTCTTGTTCACGGGCTCCTTATTCGAGGTGGGTTGGTGCTTACTCTATAGCGGATTGTTCGTGAATAATCAAATTTTTCGGGTGATTGGGCAGGATTGGAACGTTAGTTCGGTAATGTTTGACGACGGAGATAAAATAAAAGGTATCCTTCATATGCCCCCAAAAGTACTTTACACTTATTTAAGGACGACCATAGAAAAATGGACATTCACCTCATGAAAGTGTAAAGCAGGAATGTAAGGATGCCGATAAAAGCTTTTAGGGATTTTGGAAAAAACTTCTTGGAGGATTGCCCATGAAACTATTACCGTACATGCCAGCATTTGTAAAGGACGCTGAAAAGTCCGTTAGGAGAAGTGTTTATGAACAGCATCAAATTTAAAAAAGTTCTCGTCACCGGGGGAGCCGGGTTTCTGGGCTCCCATTTATGCGAGGTACTGCTGGAAAAGGGTTGCGAGGTGATCTGTGTAGACAGCTGCTTTACGGGGTCGAAAGCCAACATTTATCACTTGATGTCAAACCCACGGTTTGAATTTCTTCGGCATGATATCACCTTTCCCCTCTATGTGGAAGTGGATGAAATCTATAACCTTGCCTGTCCTGCTTCTCCCGTTCATTATCAATTTGATCCGGTTCAAACAACCAAGACATCTGTGCATGGTGCCATTAATATGCTTGGATTGGCAAAACGCACCGGAGCAAGGATCTTACAGGCCTCCACATCCGAAGTTTATGGAACACCGAAAATACATCCTCAACCTGAACATTATTGGGGCAATGTGAATCCCATTGGACCCCGTTCCTGCTATGACGAAGGAAAGCGTTGTGCAGAGACACTGTTTTTTGATTATCACCGTCAGCACGGTCTTTCCATAAAGGTGGCACGGATCTTTAATACCTATGGGCCCCGGATGCATCCGGAAGATGGACGGGTTGTTTCCAATTTTATCGTTCAGTGTCTCACAGGAGAGGATATTACCGTATACGGTAAGGGAGAGCAGACTCGCTCCTTTTGCTATGTGGATGATTTGATTGATGGATTGGTCCGCCTTATGGAATCTCCTGAACAGCTTACGGGTCCCATTAATTTGGGGAATCCTCAGGAGTTCAGCATTCTGGAATTAACGGAAAAAATTATTCAATTGACCCGATCCGGGTCCAGGCGGATTTATAAACCCCTTCCCCAGGATGATCCCTCCCAGCGAAAACCGGATATTGCCCTTGCAGAGAAATATTTAAACTGGTATCCGGCGGTTGGTCTGGATGAGGGGTTGCAACGTACAATTGGTTATTTTAGAAGAATGTTGCAAAAAAAGTAAAAAATGATTTTTGTGTTGTACTTTTAGTTCTGGGTGTGACTAAATGAATTATTCAATAATTATACCTGCATATAATGCAGAAACTACAATAGTATTATGTTTAGAGGCTGTGCTGGCGCAAAGCCTTCCCCGGAGTCAGTATGAAGTTATCGTGGTGGATGACGGCTCTACGGATGCAACTTCAAAAATTATCCGGAATTTTCCTGTGCTTTATATCCATCAGGAAAACCAGGGGCCCGCTGCAGCAAGGAATAAGGGAGCACAAATCGCAACAGGAAATATTATACTGTTTACAGATGCCGATTGTGTGCCGGATCATTACTGGCTGGAGGAGATGGTTTCTCCTTTCTCAGGTCCTGAAAAGATATCCGGCGTAAAAGGCGCATATAAAACAGCCCAGCACGCTTTGACGGCGAGGTTCGCCCAGGCAGAATTTGAAGACCGGTTCACGCTGCTGGAAAAAGCATCTTTTATTGATATGGTGGATACCTATTCTGCTGCATTTAAACGTGATGTGTTTTGCAGCATTGGTGGGTTTGATCCCTCCTTTCCCGTGGCAAATAATGAGGATACCGAATTGTCATATCGGCTGGTTGCCTCCGGGCACCTGCTGGTGTTTAATCCCCGGGCCTTTGTCTATCATACCCATCCGGATACCCTTAAAAAATATCTTCGGGTTAAATTCTGGAGGGGGTACTGGCGGGTGATTGTCTATGCCCGGTATCCTGAAAAAGCGATTAAGGATTCCTATACACCAGGTGTTATCAAAATACAAACATTGATCATGCTTCTGTTATATTCACTGTTGCCGGTATGTTTTTTCTCACGGTTAGTGTTGATGGTGCTGACCCCAATGCTTTTGACGGTGTTGCTTTTGACAACCATTCCTTTTTCCAGGTCTGCTTTTAAAAAAGATAAATGTGTTGGCTGCTTTTCTCCTGTGTATTGTCTTCTCAGGGCCGGGGTTTTTGCTGCAGGCAGTATGGGTGCATGTGTTTCCGTAGTTATAAATAAAATCAGCCATAGATTCGAATCATCCACATGGCTTAATCGTGATTGAAAGGGAGGTCTATATGCCAAAAGAGATTACCCCGCTGGAGTCATTGCGGCTTCAAATGTCTAAGGTCAACATGGAGATCCTTGAAAAATTAACGGAGTTTTTTCATATTTCAAAACAGATAGGAAAAGAAAAAGATAAACTGGGACTTCCCCATTTTGATCCCCAGAGGGAATCCCAGATGCTCATTGATATACAATTTTTGAATAAGGGACCGGTATCTCAGAAAATTATTACCGGACTTTTCAGGGATATTTTTAGAGCTTCAGTGGTTGATATGGGAGACGAGACTCGGAAGCAACTCAATATCAATCGCAATGAGAGCAGTTCCGATCTTGTTGTGGAGGTAAACGGCATTCAAATCGGAGGGGGGCTGCCTGTGCTTATGGCAGGTCCCTGTGCCGTTGAAAGTTATGATCAGATTAATCAAACAGCTGCCTTTTTGAGTTCGCTGGGGGTGAAGATACTCCGAGGCGGCGCCTTCAAGCCCAGATCTTCTCCCTATAGCTTTCAGGGACTTGAAGTTGAAGCTTTGAAAATGTTGCGAAGTGTAGCAGATACTTATGGAATGTCCGTGATTACAGAGGTCATGGACACAGAGAATGTCTCCGTTGTGGAAGATTATGCGGATATTCTTCAGATAGGCACAAGAAATATGCATAACTATTCCCTTCTCAAACGTATGGGGAAATGCAAAAAACCCGTATTCCTTAAAAGGGGGCTGATGTCCACCATTGATGAATTCATTTTGGCGGCAGAGTATATTTTTCTTGGAGGTAACTCCCGGATTATATTGTGTGAAAGGGGTATCAGGACATTTGAAACCCAGACGCGTAATACTCTTGATATCTCTGCTGTACCTATATTAAAAAAAGAAACTGTTCTACCTGTGATTGTGGACATCAGCCACAGCACCGGGAGAAAAGATATTGTGGAGTCAATGGCACGGGCTTCCCTGGCTGCTGGTGCCGACGGTATCATGGTGGAGGCTCATATCAATCCTGACGTGGCCTTGTCTGATGCGCATCAGCAGTTAACACCTGAAGAGATGAAACAATTGGTTTTATCTCTTCCTGAATTTTCCAAACTGATCTCATGAGACACAATCGTTCATTGGCCATAAGTTTCGGAATGTGCCACAACATGGTCGATCAATGAATATTTAAACCTTGGGCAATTACAACTTGCGCCTCACGATATACTGGATGGAGAATGCCATTTAAATTAATTAACACTGAAATGTTTTTGATGGCGGTTTTAAGAATGCTGGATGCTTTTTCAGGCCTTGTAATTTTTCGTTTTCTGGCAACTTTTTGTGTTCATACTGATAGTTTGCTCCAGGTGGAAGAAACTGCCACAATTGTTTGCGTGTGTATCTTCATTTTTTTTCATTTTAATAATGTTTATCGTTCTTTCAGGTTTTCTTCATTTCGGTATGAAATACACATGATTTGTCTGGCCTGCTTTTCCCTGTTTATTGTATTGATTATTATAGGGTATATTACAAGACTCTTTTTCTTTCTGCCCAGAGCCTGTGTTATCTATTGGATGGTATTGTGGCCTATATTTATATTTATGGTGCGTATTGCCATGAGAGGATTGCTTCGCAGTATCAGGAGAAAAGGGTATAATTTAAAAAAAGCGGTCATTGCCGGAAAAAGTAAGGCAGGTATAACGCTTGCGAAACATATTTACGGTAATTCCTGGACAGGGACAGATGTGGTGGGATTTTTTAACGATGATGCTACATCGGATGACTCTGACATTAACGATCATTTTTCGCATATTCCATGCCTTGGCAACTTGGGAGCCTTGATTCAGTACATTGAAACCCATGACGTGGATATTTTGTACATTGCTCTGAACGGCAATGATGAAGACACCATTCGTAAACTGGTCCAGGCCGTGGACAGATTTGCCATCTCCGTTCATTATATTCCCAACGTGTTTTTTCTGGATCTGGTGATGGGCAGTGAAATAATTTTTTTTGACCAAAGACCTGTTATTGTATTGAAGGATACACCAATTTATGGTTTGTCCGGTCTCATTAAACGATTGACGGATATTGTCGTATCTGCTCTTGTATTGATGCTCACCGCCCCGATTTTGTTATTGATTGCCCTTTGTATTAAGATAGATTCTCGGGGCAGCGTGTTTTTTGTTCAGGCAAGATACGGTATCAATGGTGAAAAAATAAACATTTATAAGTTCAGAACCATGTTTGAATCCACACAAGATCCGCCGGGTGTTTATCATCAAGCCACCAAAAATGATGACAGAATTACCCCGGTGGGCCGTTTCTTGAGAAAGAGCAGTCTTGATGAATTGCCCCAGTTTATAAATGTATTTCAGGGAAGAATGTCCCTTGTGGGACCCCGCCCCCATCCGGTTGCCATGAATGAACAGTATAGGAAAATAATTTCCGGCTACATGGTTCGTCATAAGGTAAAACCGGGAATTACGGGGCTTGCACAGGTTAAGGGGTTCCGAGGCGAAACCGATACACTGGAAAAGATGGAGAAAAGAGTAGAGTGTGATCTGCGATATATCCGGGAATGGTCCGTTTTGTTTGATATGGAGATAATGGTCAGAACCTTGATTGTTTTTCTTTTTCAAAAAAATGCCTATTGATAACTGAGTCCCGACGTTTTTTTAAAAGGAATTTACATATGGAGACTACAACAGAAATAAGATTATACGCCGATGAAAAACCCATCCCCGGTGTTGTCCATCCCGGTCCGCATCAACGCTACTGCAATCCTTTAGTTAGGCTTGAGACCAAAGAAATTCCCTCTTTGGGGGAAGATGAAATTCAGGTAAAAATGATTTATGCCGGACTTTGCGGAACGGATGTTCATCTTGTGGAAAAAAATAAAGAAAATGGATATATTCGAAGTTCTGCGCCTCTTTCTATTCCGGAGAGGCAGGGGCGGCGCATCGGTCATGAGGGGGTTGGCAGGATAATTGCCAAAGGCAGACGTGTCAAACATGTGGATGTCGGGATGTATGTCACTTTTGAGTCGATAGTGGTGTGCCATTATTGCGATGTCTGTCGAAAGGGGCATTTTAACCAATGCCGGAATGCAAAGTTGGCCGGGCTGGAAGTGGATGGACTTTTTGGAAATATTGTGAATGTACCGGCAATGCTTGCCCACGATATTACTGATTTTATCAAAACAGATGCTGATCTCATGGCCATGGCCTGTGTGGAACCGGCTGGGGTTGCCTATGTCGCCTGCCAAAACACCGGTATTCGGGGTGGTGATAATGTGATCATATTTGGTGGCGGGCCAATTGGTATTTTTTCAGCAATGTTGAGTAAAATGGTTTTTGGGGCTTCTTTGGTACATTTGATTGAGCCTGCTAAATTTAGAAGAGAACTGGCCCGGCAGTGGGCAGATAAGGTATATGATCCCATTGAATTAAAAGAAAAATTTATTGACAATATTGATGTGGTAATAGAGGCTTCCGGGGAGATGGACAATATCAATAACATTTTTAGGCATATTAAACCCAATGGTCGGGTGGCTCTGCTTGCCAGAAGCGGCAAACCTCTTTTAATTGATGCCATGGACCACATGATTACCAATGCCATTTCCATTATTGGTTCCAGGGGACATCTTTGCGGTGCATTTTCCGATATCATGATGCTTTACAAGCAGGGAAGAATTCCATTGGGCAGTATTGTCACCCATGTGGCAGATGGCATTGATGCGTTAAAAGAGATGCTTGAAATGCCGGGTAAAATTGTAGATGAAAACTGCAAGGTCCTTGCTCGTTTTACCCAATCTCATGAATTGTTTTAATATGGATAAGGTACGGATATATAAAAGCGTATGTCGTTCGTGTCATGGCGGGTGTGGTGTTTTGTTGTCTGTGAGAGACAACCTGCTGGAGAATGTGGCACCAGATACAGAATCACCCTTCAGCAAGGGATATATGTGCATCAAGGGACGGAGCATCAGGGAAATGATGTACCATCCCGACAGGATTCTGTACCCGTTAAAAGGGGTGGGCCCCCGGCAAAATAAAAAATGGGGAAAAATTTCCTGGGAAAGGGCATTAACGGAAATATCAGAAAAAATTGATGCCATTCGACAGATCACCGGTCCTGAAACCATTGCAATTGGTCAGGGAACCGGGCGGCATCATTACATGGATGTGGTTCGGTTTGCCAATGTGCTGGGGACACCCAATTGGTATGAACCGGGTCTGTCCAATTGCTTTATCCCCCGAATCACCGTCAGCAATCTTACCTATGGAGGCTTTGTTTCTGCGGATTATTATGGCAAAATTCCGCCTCGCACTATTTTGTTTTGGGGCCATAATCCTCTGGTCACCTCTCCTGATGGTGAATTGTCAGCGCTGGTGCAAAGGGCATTAAAAAATGGGGCTTATGGTATTGCCATTGATCCCAGAAAATCAGAAACTGCCCAAAGGTGCGAAATGTGGCTCCCCATTCGACCGGGAACAGATTGTGCCCTTGCCCTTGCCATGACGCACTATATTATCAATGAAAATATTTATGATCGTCATTTTGTTGAAAACTACACCACAGGATTTCAAGAACTCAAAGCGCATATTCAGCCTTTTTCTCCTTCATGGGCACAGGATATTACGGGTATAAATGTTGAACTGATTATTTCTGCAGCCAGACAATACGCTTTGGAAAAGCCCTCTGTTTTGGAATGGGGGCTCGCCATTGAACAGACGCCCAATTCCCTTCAGACGGTAAGGGCTGTGGCTATTTTAAGGGGAATTACAGGAAACATTGATGTGCCTGGCAGTGATCTTCTTGGAGCATCTATTCTGAAGCCCTTTCCTACCTTGAAATCCGCGTTATCCAAAGGGATGATCAAAAAACGATTGGGTGGTTCCGAATTTAAGCTTCTTGGCGGTTCCAGGGCCTTCATGCCTTCGGCCCATATTCCTGCGGTGATGCGGGCCATGAAAGAGGGTATCCCTTACAAAATACGGGCTTTGCTTAATTGGGGTTCAAATCCGTTGTTGACCTTGGCCAATACCCGAAGGGTTTATGAAGCCCTTTCCTCATTGGAGTTGATGGTGGTGTCCGATATGTTCATGACCCCCACCGCAGCCATGGCCGACTATATTTTGCCCGCTGCTTTCTGGCCGGAAGTAAACCAGATTATTGAAATCCCTTATGTCACTGCCAATGCCGTTATGGCTCAACAAAAGGTGGTGAGTGTGGGAGAATGTCGTCAGGACGAAGATATGCTGATGGATCTGGCAAGACGACTCAATCTTCCCGGATCAGAAGAGAGCAGTGAAGATATTATCAACTTCAGACTCTCGGGCCTTGGTATTACCTTTGAAGAATTAAAACAACAGCAATATGTTTTTCCGGAGCCAAAATATTACAAGTATCAAAATGGAAAAGCTGGATTCAGAACACCTTCCGGTAAAGTTGAACTCTATTCAAAATCATTGAAACGCATGGGGTATGGTCCGCTTCCATTTTACAGAGAACCGCCGGAAAGCCCCATTTCAACAACGGAGCTGCATCAAACATATCCCTATGTACTGACAACGGGCAGCAGAAGAAAAGAATTTTTCCACAGCGATAACCGGCAGATCAAAAGTCTCAGAAAAAGACGTCCCTGGCCAGTGGCGGAAATAAATTGCCATGATGCAGAAAATAATGGCATTCACCATGGTGATATGGTACGTATATCTTCCCCAAGGGGTAGCATTGAGATGCATGCCCATGTTACAAGCCGCATTGCACCAGGAGTTGTCAGCATTGATCATGGATGGTGGTTTCCTGAAAAGGCAGATACGGATTTTGGAATCTGGGAGGCCAATGCCAATGTATTGACATCCGATGCTCCTCCCTATGATCCGGCCATGGGGACTTATCAATTAAGGGCATTGCTTTGTGCAATTCAGAAAATTAAAGAGTGACATGTTTCGAGTTTCACTGCGTTGATTGAAATTATTATTAAGCCCAAAAGATGTATGCAAGGAGTCGTATAAAAAAAATGAAAATTTGGGTTCTGAATCCTCCTTACTTTGATCACTTTTCAAGGCCCCAGCGAAGTCCGGCTGTCACTAAAAGCGGTACCATCTATTATCCCATCTGGCTTGCAGGCTGCACAGGTGTTCTGGAAGATGCAGGTTATGACGTGACGTTCACCGATGCCCCGGCAAGGGGGTATGATATTAAAGTGATACGTGAAATGTCAACGGATTTGAATCCGGATTTGATCGTTATGGATACCAGCACCCCCAGCATCAACAATGATCTTGATATCTGTTGCATATTAAAGGCGCTTGTGCCTCATGCCTTTATTGTTCTGGTGGGTACCCATGTCAGTGCACTTTCCGAAGAGACGCTTTTAAAGTGTGAGGCGGTGGATGCTGTTGCAAGGAAGGAGTATGACATTACAATTCTTGAACTTGCTACATTGCTTTCCTGTGAGGGTGTAAATAAAACGGTTCCGCAACAGACTATCAACGAGGTGACGGGAGAGGCTTCCATTCATAAGAATTCTACAATTACAGATTGTAGAAATGTGGAGCATGTCAATACCCTTTCAGACATTAAAGGATTATCTTTCAGAGCGTTTGAGCCTTATTCTTCTATTGCTTCGAAATGTTCGGATAATAATCATGGAGGGGACTGTTCCAGTGGCAAGCCATTGTTGAAACATCGGATTGTTCATAATCCGGACAGGCCGTTTATTGAAAATCTGGATGATTTACCCTGGGTTAGCAGAGTATATCGAAAGCATTTGTATCCAAACGATTATTTTAACCCCAATGCCTTGTTTCCTATGATTACCTTGATTACAAGTCGAGGGTGTCCTTTTCGATGCAGTTTCTGTGTTTATCCCCAGACGTTAACAGGTCGGAAATTTCGTTTCAGAAGCGTTGAGGACGTTGTTAATGAAATGAAATACATTCAAGCACATTTCCCTGAAATTAAATCAATTTTTTTTGAAGATGACACCCTTTCCGCTAATAAAAAGAGGTGTATGGCCCTGGCCCGTGCCATGATTGAACAGAAAATTAATATTCCCTGGACAACCAATTCCAGAATTGATCCCGACCTTGAAACATTGAAAATGATGAAAAAAGCGGGATGTAAATCTCTGTGTGTGGGGTTTGAAAGTGGTGACCAGCGGTCATTGGATCTCATGTGTAAAGGTATTCGGAAAGAAAAAATGTTTCAATTCATGGCATATGCAAAGGAAGCGGGAATTCTTATTCATGGATGTTTTATGGTGGGTTTTCCCGGAGAAACGCGGGAGAGTATTAAAAAGACCATCCAACTCGCCATGGATTTAAAACCGGATACGGTTCAGTTTTATCCGGTGATGGTATATCCAGGTACCGATGCTTACAATGAATACAGAGAAAAGGGGTGGTTAACAGCAAAAACATATGAAGACTGGCTCACTCCGGAGGGATTGCATAATTGCGTTATCAGAAATGAAATTTTTACATCCGATGAGCTTGTGAAAATTTGCAATAATGCAAGAAGACAATTTTATCTTCGATGGGGATATATCCTTTATAAACTTCGCCGGGTAATGTTTTATCCGTCGGAAATAGTAAAAACGATGAAAGCGTTTAAAACTTTTTTTAAGCATTTGATGACAGATGTTTGATTTAGATTCAGGATTATCCGCACCATTTGTTTTGGAATTCATTGTGATTCAGAAATCCGTATATATGTTTGGGTCTTAATTACCTGTTTAATTATTTCAGGATGTAGGGGAAACGCTTGGTATGACGCTCATTGAGATGCTTGAAAGAAATTTTAAAGAATTTCCATCAAAAATCGCTGTTATCTGTGAAGAAAATCACTATACATATGAAGATCTTCATCGGGGGGTTGCGGCATTGAGTCGTTATTTCCTCCATTCTGGAATTAAAAAAGGTGATAAGATTGCTATTATGATGGATAGCAAAACTGAAGAACTTATCGTTGTGTTCTTGAGTATTGTTGCCTGTGGTGCTGTTGTTTTACCTGTGGATTGTAATCAGCCGGATTCTTATTGCAGACACCTTTTCAGTCTCATGCCTCCTGCGGCAGTTGCGATTTCGGCTTCAATGCAGGACAGAATTGACACGTTCGATCTTTTACTATCAGGCTCTCGGATAGTGGTATGCCAGACAGGAAAGTCATCCCTTTCGGGTAAATCCCCCAAAAAAGTTGAAAACTTTCGAGAAGGGCCTTTTAGTCAGGAACATTTACATAAAACTGATGATAAACCAACCTTTCTGGAGGATCTGTTTTTATTTTTTGGTCATTTAACTTTGCCGGACATTCTTATAAATGAGGATGATGTGGTATATTTTAATTTGACGTCTGGAACCACTGGTTTCCCCAAATGTGCAGTAACCACCCATGCCAATATTTACTGGAATACCCGATCAGCAGTGGAACAGTTATCCTTGACCCATGATGATGTCCATCTGTGCATGTTTCCACCTGGAACCCATCCCCATGAAATTTTTGCAAGAGCGCTTCTATTGGGTGGAAAGATGGTTCTTACAGATCATATCGCACCAAAGTCATTAACAAAAGTTATTGAAAATGGTGGGGTTACAGCCATGATGGCCATTGCACCTATTTATGGCAATTTTACAAAATGTCATAAGAAAAATGGGTTTTATTTCAGTACATTGCGCATTGTTGAAAGTGGTGGGATGCATCTTGATCCCGTTACAGCCCGGGAATTCCAGGAAAGATTCGATCTTTCCATTACACCTGTGTGGGGCAGTACGGAAACGGCTGGAATTGCCCTTGCAATGCCTTTTGGCGTTACTTCAAAAACAGGTTCCACTGGCATCCCCTGCAGATATTATGATGCGGAGATAATAGACACTCATGGAAATAGGCTGCATCCGGGAGAAGTGGGAGAAATGATCGTCAGAGGAAAAGGTGTTTGTACATCGTATTATGCAAATGAGATTGAAACAAAGAAAAATTTTAAAGACGGCTGGTATCATACCAATGATATGTTCAGGAAAGATGAAGATGGTTTTTTTTATTTTGCCGGAAGAAAAAACGGTATGATGAAAGTGGCTGGAATGAAGGTTTACCCTGTGGAAATTGAGGATATTCTCATTCAACACCCCCTGATTAAAGAGATCAGTGTTACCAAATTCAGTGATCCCCTGCATGGAGAAATTCCCAAAGCAGTTGTTGTTCTTGAAGAGGATGGGGCACTGACCAAAGAGGAAATTCGGAACTATCTGTCGACACGATTAGTTGTATATAAAATTCCAAAAATGATTGAGTTTAGACGGGCTCTTCCAAGAAATCCTGTGGGAAAAATACTTATCAACCAGATTTAATCTTGAATCAATAATAATGATCATCAAGGTTTAGATCATTCTCTAAAATGTGTAAAAAAGGCACCGGAAATGATTCGTTTTGATCAACTCGACAACCGATCGCTGAAAACCTATTCGGCAGCCCAGAGACCATCAAAAATAGATCTGTCTATGGAAGCCAAACCACTTCAAGCAGGAAGTTCGATTGCTGATTTTTTACAGAGTCTCCCTGCCATTCTCAAAGCCGATGATTTTCTATCGGTTGCCAAGGACATTGTGAAGGCAAAATCCTTGCAAAAACCGGTTATTGTTATGCTGGGTGGGCATGTGATTAAAACCGGGTGTTCACCGATTTTAATTCATCTTGCCGAAAATGGATTCATTACGCATTTTGCTTCCAATGGTTCAGCTGCAATCCATGATACGGAATTGGCCAGATTTGGTCATACTTCGGAAGATGTTGTCACTCAACTTGAAGACGGATCCTTTGGTATGGCCCATGATACTGCTAATTTTGTGAATGAAGCGGCAAAACGTGCAGCCGATGGTGATTATGGCTTTGGACAAATTGTGGGTGCCATGCTCCTTGAGGAAAAGGCATCATACGGTAATCGAGCACTTTTAGCTGCTTGTTCAAAACTTTCCATTCCATATACTCTTCACATTGCCATGGGCACGGATATTGTGCATCAGCATCCATCTGCCGATGGTGCGGCTATTGGGAAAAGCTCCTTTCAAGATTTCAAAATACTGGGTGCATCTGTTGCAAAACTGGGCGGGGGGGGGGTGGTGTTAAATCTTGGAAGCGCCGTTATAATGCCGGAAGTGTTCTTGAAATGTCTTGCCGTTGCTCGAAATCTTGGAAAGGATGTTAAAAATTTCACTACAGCTAATTTTGATATGGTACAGAATTATAGACCGACGGTGAATGTTCTTAATCGTCCTGTTTCGCTGGGGGGCAATGGGTATGCCATAACCGGGCATCATGAGATTATGATACCATTGCTTTCAGCGGCTGTTTTTGAGTTTGCTGAAATGTCGACCTGTGCGGGTAAGAATTTAAAAAAATTGGGGGATCCTTCATTTTCCAGTTTACGCTTTTTGGAGCAATAACCCCATTTTTAAGGAATCATTTTCCAATAAGTGTAAAGTACTTTTGGGGTCATATGAAGGATGCCTTTTTAAATTTTATAAATTCAAGTGGCTATGACTTTGGGTGTAAACTGTTAAAAAATAAATATCAGATTTAGACCCAGTCGTTTTAATTTCAATTATAGTCATCCAACTTTGATTTCGTTTGGACCAATTCTTTCTATTAGTATTTTATCTAAATGTTATTCTCCAACTTTGATTTTTTTTAGAATAATATTCGAAAATTACAAGCTTTTTTTTTAGTCTTAAGCAAAAAGCATACCCTAAAAAATCAAAGTTGGAGCACTATAGTTTGATTTAACTGGATTGCCAGAACTCGCATCTCAATGATCAATATGGAGTTTATACCATGCGAGATGTCTATTGATAAATGGGATTTGTCAGAAGGTTTAAAAGTATGCAATGTCTTAAATTGAGCTTTGTTGTTATTCTTTTCATGTTTTTATCATGCACAGGATGTGCGACAACAGAAAACAGAAGAGTTCAATCAGTAAATATTGTGGAAAAACAACAGAGAATGTTGAGCTCGCCTGGCTTTGTATTGGGCGCAGGGGATACGATTGATATTAGGGTCTGGCGAAACGATGATCTTAATAGGAATGTGACTCTTGACCCATCTGGTAAAATTCGCATCCCTCTGGTCGGAGAGTTGCTGGCATCTGGAATGAGTGTCCTCGAATTAAATGAAGAGATTACCTCTCGATTATCTATGTTTATCACGAAGCCATTTGTGGATATTAATGTAACGTCGATATCCAGTCGAAAAGTACATGTTCTGGGTGAAGTGCAATCTCCTGGTACATTCCCATATGTGGAGCAGTTAGCAGTGTGGGAAGCTGTTTCCAAAGCTGGTGGTTTTACAGAAGATGCTGATAACAATAACCTCTTTCTTGTTAAGGTTAAAGATGGTAAAGCCAGCGTAGCCGTTTTGGAACTGGATTTTAAAAAAATGCTTACGAATGGAATTGTAAACAATAACTACTATCTTGATAACGGGGATATTCTCTACGTTTCGGAGAAGGATATTGTTGGTGTTGAAAAATTTATGATCCGTCTAAGTAATATTCTTTTACCTATCCAAACAATCGAAAGGATTATTTATCTTGCTCCTGATGTAATAGATATTTTGACTGGCAAAGCTATTGATGGCAGAGCCGTTATAACTCAGTAATGCCGTTTTAACTGTTTTATTCGGACGTCATATCGATTGATCCTTAGCATAACCGTACATGCTGATTGAGGAGATGTCTTTTGAGAATGTGTTTTATGAATTTTTTTTGCATTAATAATATGATTCTTATTTTATTAATTTCTGGTTGCTCTGTGGGATCTTCCGATAATTTTTTGGAAGATTTGAAAAACGATAATGTGGCAGTAAGAAAAAATGCGATTAGCGACTTAGCAGGGGAAGATATTGAAGTGACAGTCCCTTTGTTAATTCAGGATATGAAAGAAGAGTCTTCTAAAGAGGTCCGTCTGGCCATTATAGATGCTTTAGTTGAAATCAATAGTATCGGTATTTTTGAAAAGTTAATCAAGAAAATACAAGGTAATGAAGAAAACAGCAAGGAATATGATTTGTCTGTAAATGCTTTGCTTGGTTTGCTACACGACAGAGACAATGACATTAGAATGTCGGCTATTGATGCCTTGGGAGAGATTGAAGCTGCGGATGCGGTTTTTCCATTGGGAGTTCTCTTAAGTGAAGAGGATCGACTGATCAAATTAAATGTACTGCGAGCCCTTCGAAATATAAAAGACGATAAAGCAGTGACCGCAATAAATCTTTTACTTGATAATGAGGATGAGATTGTTAAGTACAACGCACTTCAAGCCTTAAGAAGAATTGGTGAAGATAGATAATATGGAACTTAAAGAGCTCTGGGATATTATTTGGCGCAGAAAATGGATTGTCTTACAGGTTTTTTTTATTATTCTTTCTACCGTTCTTGTTGGAACTTTAATGTTACCCCCCATTTATGAGGCAAAATCAGTTCTTTTACTTGAAGATTCCAATACTGAGTCTTCATTGCTTGCTAATATCGGTATGCGGAATAATCAGAATACAGGCTCTAATGATACTGAGTATTTAATGGAGAATACAATTGAAGTAATAACATCCGCACCTGTTTTAAATAAGGTGATTTCAAACCTTCAGATATCCAATTCCGACGGCAAACTGCTAAAACCCGATGAATTTCTTGATTCAGGATTATTTGCAATATTCAATCCTCATCCAGTTATTGAAGTGTCAGCCATTGATGAAACGGATTTGTTTGAAATCATGTCTAGTTCAACGGATCCTGATGAGGCAGTTATGATTGCCACTGCATTGGCGCAAGAATGTATAAATAACAATATACAAAAGAAACGAGATGAATACCAAAACATCAAAAAGTTTATTTTAGCTCAGGTCCAACTAATTAAGGAAAAATATTTGTTGGCACTTCAAAATATGAAAAAATTTAGTGCAGAATTTCAGACACTGGATATTGCAATTGAGACTGAAGGCAAGATAAGTCGGATGTCCGAGTTGATGACAGAAAAAGAAAATACAGTAATTAGCATTTCTGAAGCCAATGCTCGTATTAATAAATTAAAAGAGCAGCTTGACATTCAAGACGAGAACATCATATTGAGTTTTGCTGCAAATGAAAACAGTTACATTACTCAGTTAAGAAACGATCTCATAGAGAATGAGGCTCAACTTGCGGAAAAGTTATCTGAAAAAAAAGAAAATCATCCTGATGTTGAACTCGTTCGACAGAAATTGAATAAAGTCAAGTCGATGCTCAAACATGAAGTGTTGTTAACAAAGCAATACTCAACAGAGTTATTGGATCAAAAAAGAAATATTGCTGAATCCAAGGCTCGTCTGGAAAGCTTGAATAATGAAATTAATGCTTACCTAAAATTTTTCTCATCTATTCCAGAAAAGAAATTTTATGGTGCTCAGCTACAGCTTGATGTTGATATTAATCAGGCACTGTACGAATCCATGCTCCAATATCTTTACCAGATAAAGATTGCTGAATCTACAATTTTTTCCGGTATAAGTATTGTGCAGGCACCAATCGCATCAGATGTTGAGAAACCAGTGAGTCCCAACGTAATATTGAATTGCCTGCTGGGACTTTTTATGGGCTTAACATGTGGGATTGGCATGGGGCTTTTGGTGGATTATTGGGACGATACTGTCAAGACCCAGGAGGATATTAAAAAGAGTGGCGGAAATCTCCTGGGAGTAATACCAAAGTTCAACCAACGAAATGAGATTTTGATCTCAGGTAAATCGCCGAAAGATCTTGTTACTGAAGCATATAGGACCATTCGAAATAGTATTCGATTTTCCAGTCTTGATAAATCAATTAAGAGCCTTCTTATAACAAGCCCGCTTGCGGCTGAAGGTAAATCAACTTCCGTGTGTAACCTGGCTATTTCCATGACTTATGAAGGAAAAAAAGTTCTTATTTTTGATGCAGACTACAGGAGGCCGACAATTCATGAAATATTTAATTTGCCGAATCATGTTGGGAGTACGAATGTCCTGGCTCTAAAATCAAAGATTGATGAGGCCATTCAAGAAACAAGTGTTTCTGGATTAAGCGTTCTGAGCAGTGGGCCCATTCCTCCTGATCCGGCAAGGCTGATTGAATCTGAAAAGATGAAAGAGTTAATTAAAGATCTTTGTGCAAAATTTGATATTGTGATTTTCGACACTCCACCAATTTTCGTTGCAAATGATTCCATAATACTTGCGAGTCTCGTGGATGGTTTCATTACCATAACTGAAAGTGGTAAGGAGACTTTTTCAATATTCAAACAAACCAAAGAGCGTTTTGATAGTGCAAATATTAAATCCATGGGAGTGGTTTTAAATAAATTTAAATCCGGTAGAATGAAGAAATATGATTATTATTACTATAAGTAATGCACTCGTGAGTCATAAGGGCTCGGTATGTTTCACCTTGAGGGCTTGGTCACAACATGGGCCACTTTGAACCGATTTTTTGAGGAATCGAATAATTCATGTGATTACAGTCTGTTATTGATAGTATATATTCAACTGCCGTATGGTGGCCCATCTTATGATCAAGCCCTAACCGGGGTAAAACTTAGAAAATTAAGAATATTGGGTAAATACCCTTGTGTGAGGTGAACTCTATCGGGAATATAAGAGGGGAATAATAAACATTGATTGATATACACACACATATTCTTCCAGGCGTTGATGATGGGCCCAATGATATGGAAGAATCCATAAATATAGTAGAAAAAGCCGCCCAATCAGGTGTGAAAACCATAGTGCTTACACCCCATTTTACTGAGAACGGCGTTGATGACCTACCTACAAAAATTCTTAAAACCGCAAAAAAATTTATGAAGGAAGTCAGTGCCAGGAAAATTGATATTCATATTGTACTTGGGGCTGAATTTTATATTTTTTGTGATTTGCCGACATTTGTCATCGAAAATAAAGAGTTTATAATTAAATTAAATAATAATTATGTTTTGATGGAATTGCCGCTTTACTATGTTCCTGATTATGTTGATGACGTGATCTATGAACTACTGGTAAATCAGATTATTCCAATAATTGCCCACCCTGAAAGAAATTTTGAAATACAGGAACATCCAGATAAACTGGAGAAGCTTATTAGAAAAGGTGCATTGGCGCAATTAAACGCTGGTAGTTTGTATGGTGTATATGGAAAACGTGTAAAAAAAACTGCCAGGAATATTTTGAAAAAAAAACTTGTTCATATGATGGGAAGTGATATCCATTCGTTTTCCAAGGGCACTTACCCTTTAAGTAAAGGTCTCTCTATCGCTAAAAAAATAACTGGCAGGATGAGAGCGGATGCTTTGGTCCATGCCTATCCGGTTAACGCACAAAGTATTTTTGCAAAAGCACCATAACTAATTGATAATATAATATTTTTAATAAATATCGGCTTATGATAGTTGTTTGTATGTATTTTCTTTTAAAAATAATTATAGTCATCCAACTTTGATTTTTTTTTAGAATAATATTCGAAAATTACAAGCTTTTTAGTCTTAGGCAAAAAGCATACCCTAAAAAATCAAAGTTGGAGCACTATAGTTATCCATAGGAATTATCGAAGCCTCAAAGGAAGGAATAACTAAGGCTGAGATTGAGTCACTATTACGAATTGGGATATCAAAACTGATCCAAATCTTACTTGAACAGGAACGTCTCCATCGCATAAAAATAGGAGCGCAATATGTTTATATTCCAAATAACCTACATGGCAGTAACCACCTACCACAACGAAAGTTGAAACTCCAATTATTACAGCTTATTGGCCGGAGTTTCTTATAACATACATGGCAGAAAAACCTGCCACAACGAAAAACGAAAGTCCTTTAATTCCAGCATATTGGTGAGACTTTCATATAAAAAGGCTACAACAGATAAAAAAATGAGATTAAAAATAGTAGGTTCCCGCCAAATTGAAGAACATTATGAACAAAAAGTGACAATATCCGATCTCATTGCAGTACTAAAAGTCGTGCTCCAAGAGGGAAGAATTGAGATGCGGTTACTTAAACGTTGGATTAATAAATACTCCTTGAAAATACCGATGGCAAAGTTGGAGCATATTATTACGAAATACGAATTGGATGAAAAAAAATGCTTTAGTTCTGTTGAGACATTTACGTTATAAATTTCGGGATGACCAGAACATTCTCTCATTAATCTCAAATCTTGTGATACGCCTCTATCCAGAGGAATCCTCCTGTTTAATTTGCAAACAAAAAACACATCTTCTCAAGACCGATCGTAAAACCTTCTATTCGTTCAATTTTGGAAAATTCACTTTGATTTCCGGCTGTACTTTTTGCAATACCCATAAGTATTTTTCTAACTTACATTTCGCACTTTGAAACGCATATTTAAGGAATTATAAATGGCACGGATAAGTCTACAAGTGTTGATCCAAATTCTAATTGTAATTACAATGCATTAGGGTAAATAAAAAGCAGTTGTGCATATTCATGACCTGCATCCATGGCAGTTCATAAGTTTCCCCACTGTTAACTCCAACATAAAATGGGCTTGATGAGGTTCTGCTATTGGTGTTATACTCAGCACGTTCACAATTAGCGTTTTCGATATAAAGGGTTCCGCATAGTTGTCAAGGGGTTAAAAAGGATATATCAGATCCGCTAAAACGTAGGTTATAACCGTGGGCAGTATATATTGAGAGTTGTTTGTGAATTAACTGCGAATTAAAATAAAGTTTTGACTTTTATGAACAAAGTTATCAATGCTTCTGTGTCACGGGCCGCTGCTTTCTGGCACTGGGAGCAAGTATGGATTTTGATGCCAATTTATCTATTCTCTTTTTTGGCAGGATGCATAATTGTCCTATTGCCATGGACAATATTGTTATTCTGTTTCATGGCAATACTTCTTTCAATTGTCCTGCTGCAAATTGATTTAGGCTTGATGTATTTGTTGATTTCTTTTGCTTTGATCGGAAGAACATTACTTGGAGTTGAATTTGAGACAAGTTGGAGTAATAGCGGCACTCTTTTACCATTTTACGTGCCATTTTTATGTATAGCACTTTTTGTAAGAATGTGTAAAGATTTATCCCATTCCGATTTGCAGATTAATAAGTCCGGTTATGTTGCTTTGGCTCTATTGTTTTCTTTTTGGGGAGCAGTCTCGCTGATTTGGGCCGAAAATAAGTGGCATGGAATATTGTTTCAGACGGAGTTGTTTTTAAACGTGTCGATATTTATATACTGCATGCATACCCTTAAATCTGAATTGGTGTTTCGTAAAATAATGTGGTTTTGGATTCTATTTGCCTTGCTTGTGGCAATTTTTGGCATTATTAGGTCCTACGTTGCTTTCGGGCCGTTTGTTTGTGACTTTAAGATAATTAATAATGTCTTCTTGAGGGGGATTATTGGAGGTAGTTCAGATGCAATAAGGCGAATTTCTTCAATCAATAATCCTAATTCTCTTGCTCTATTCTTAAATCTGTCTATAGCTGTGACTCTTGGTATAAGGGCTGTTGAAAAAAATCGATATAAAATTTGTATACTTTCTCTAATTTCTATTTTCTTCATTTTTACCATGTTACTGACAGGTTCAAAGGCAGGGCTTTTATCTTTTTTTTCTTTAGGGACATACCTTTTGATTGTCTATAATCCTTTTAGACGCAAATTGTTTAGGCATGCTATAATTTTCTTCTCTCTGCTTATTATTTTAATTGTGGTAATAAGCGTTTTTTTGACTGCCGATGGTGAAAATCGTATTACTGGAGCTTTAAGCAATGGAGTTGAAGGCGCTTCAGAAAAGGCATCTTCTTTTTCTTCAAGATTTATCATTTGGCATGATGGGTGGTCCGCTCTGGTTAACAAATCCGTCGGAGTGGGACTGGGATCTGGTGGGTTTACACATCATTGCTCTCCACACCCTCATGCCCATAACATCTATTTGTCCATTTTGTTTGATTTCGGGCCAATTGGATTATTCTTGCTTATGCTGTTTTTTTATGTCCTTTTACAAAATGTAATACCATCATTGCGGCGTCAAAACACAACCTTGGAGGTATTGATTGTTTTTCTTTCAAGTGGCTTAATTGCTATTGCTGTTCACGGTATTGTTGATCATATGTATTCAAGGACCATTTTGTGGGTTTACACGGGTATGGTTGCATCCGCATCACTTGTTGCCAAAGAAATTAACAAAGCATTCTTAACTATGGGAGACATGTGAAACTAATGGCCAAGTATATCGCAATGGGGATCGTTGTAGGTGTGTTGTACATATTTTTAGGTTCTGCCATGGGGGGAGGGGGAAAGTCTCCTGAAAATATGGGGATGATGGAGTTGCGTCAAGAACTTCATGCTGTTTTGGATAAAAAACGTGCGAAAGGCTGTGACCTTACTGAAATTAAAGAACTTAAACGGCGTGAAGATATTCTTGTCGCGAAGGCAGCAGAGGATGGCAAGGACATTCAACCCATAAGGTTAAATTATTTAAAAAAGGCTCTGGTTATTGCCCGTGGATTATGTGATGGCAATGCGGACACTCCCCTTTCAGAAAAGCATTATAAGGGCAGTAGAAGTATTACACTTTCAATTCCAGGTGAATATGTGCAAATTACCCAAGCTGTGCCGGAAATTAAAAATAGCAATTCATTCCATTTCCCAGTGGAGAGCAGAAAACTTATTAATGGGCAATTGGAGCTGAAATTAAATGACGGGGATGGGCCATTGTATTTAGAAACACTGCCAACATCAGTTAAGTCTTCTGTTGATCTTAAGAGCAATTGTGTCGATGCACAGAATAATTCTTTTGGTATCTTGGCTGAACCTGAGTTGCTTATGGCTTCAGATGGTGATTTGGCTCAAATAAAAAATATGAAAGCCCTTGGTATTGGGTGGGTTCGCATGGCTGGACGTGCAGGAGCAGTGTGGGATTTAATTGAAAATGCTCCTTTAGGTCGTGGAGATTATAATTGGGGAAAAATGGACAGTATGGTCAGAGCGTTGTCCGACTCCGAGTTTAAAATTTTATGTACCATAAAGCCGTTTCATTCCAAAGATCAAAAAGACCATGGTAAACTGCCCATTAACTTATCCGCCTATGTTGATTTTGTCCGGCATTTGGCCGAGAGATATGATGGAGATGGTATTGATGATTGTCCCAGTGGAGCAAAAGTAGATTGCTGGCAAGTTCACAATGAGGTGGATTTGTCGCATTTTTGGATGGGAACTGCATATGGCTATGCCCGGCTATTTAAGATCACTTCCGATGCAATAAGGGAGGTGGATTCTGGAGCTAAAATTGCACTTGGAGGGATTTCCAATCCTGGTTCTCTTTACAATGGGCGTTGTACATATGTAGATATTCTTAGTGAATTGCGAAAAAATGGTGGGAAATTTGATGTTTTTGATGTTCATTGGTATAAAAATTACATCACCCATCCTGACTACAATAGTAAACTTGTTGCTTTTATGGGGCGTGAACTTCCAGCTGTCTTGGAGCAATATGGCTACAAAAATGTAGATGTGTGGTTTTCTGAAACTGGTGCATATTCTGGAGCCAATGTTGTTGGTCGCCAGGGGGTATTAAAGATCCAGAGTGAAGTACAGCAGGCAAAAAATCTTGTGCGCTTTTACGTTCATTTCCTTTCAAATGGGGTGGGTAAAGTTTTCTGGACTTCCATGCTTGAAACCAATGCCTCTTATTTGCACGGTACCGATGATTACTTCAATAATATAGGGCTTATATACAATGGTTTTGGAAAAAATGATAAAGGTAAAGGTAAGAAGAAAAAATCATATATAACTTATCAATTTATGATTAAGAAATTAGGTTGTGCACAATGGCAAAGAACAGAAAAAATCAAAACAGGTGAGAATGGGGTGTTTGCATATAAAATATTCAGAAAATCACCGAAGGGGCCTTTATGGGTAATATGGGAAGATAGTTGATAGTTAACTGGTTGGCGACATTGAAATTTTATCTCAACGCAGTGGAACTGGGATAAAATAAATATAGTGCTCCAACTTTTGTTTTTTTAGGGTATGCTTTTTGCTTAAGACTAAAAAGCTTGTAATTTTCGAATATTATTTTAAAAAAAAATCAAAGTTGAAGAATTTTTTTTAGATAAAATACTAATAGCAAGAATTGGTCCAAACAAAATCAAAGTTGGATGACTATACAAGTTGTAATAAAAAAAACGGGTAAATTATGAGGCTAAACATGAACAATTCAAAAATCAGCGTTTGGAAGCAATATTATCCCATTTTGAAAATGCGTATTTTAAATAGGCAAGCACCCATTTTGTACGATTTGAATAAGTTTGGTTTTACACCTGGTAAGATTTATCGGCGGTTATTTGCTGGCTCGGAGTTGCCACGAATTTTGCTTATCAGTATACCAAAATCCGGCATAAATTTGCTTGAACGGGCACTATGTCTCCATCCGCATATTTACAGAATATTTATGCCGGTGATAACGCCAGAGCATCTAATCAAGCGTGATAATATAAAATTTTTGTTGGAAAAGATGAAGCCTGGAGAATTGATGCTATCACATCTTACATATACTTCAGAACGTGCTCGTGAGATTGCAAAGAGCGGTGTTAAAATCGTAATGATGATTCGCAATCCAAGAGATATCGTTATATCACGAATTTTTTATGCAACAAGATTTTTGGGTCATAAATGCCATGATGTATTTAAAAACTTGCATGATTTTGAAAGTAAAATAAAACTTTCTATAGTTGGAGATAATTCTCTTGGAGTTGATTCCATTCGAACACGATTGGAAGATTTCGAACCATGGTTGGACAATGCGGATTGTGTTGTGCGATTCGAAGATTTGATAGGGGCAAGGGGAGGGGGGAGCAATGTCCGACAAATGGAGCAACTAAAAAATATTTACAACTCAATTGGAGTTGTAGAAGTTAGCGATGAAATTTTACATCATATTTATAAAGGCGTTTTCGATACAAAGAGCCCTACATTTTATAAAGGACTTATTAATCAAGGGAAAAATAGCTTTGATAACAATTTGGAAGAGTTGTTTGTTACTCATGTTGGAACCGATCTTTTAGAACAATATGGGTATTGATCATTCCATGTCCAGATTATCTACCTTCCTGTATGGCTCTGCCTGGCAATTGTTTCACAGCCATTTTCCATATGGAAGTTTTGTGTGCGAAAAAAAATAGAATGGAGAAAGTTTCAATGTGTTGCAATTTTTTGAATGAAATATTTTACTATGCATCAGCCTTTGATACGCCTGTTGAATTGCACATAACGGCTTATGAACTATGAGAAAAAAGCCATTATCAATTTTATTAAATTCCGTGGTTATTGTTTTAGGCAGGTGCATTGAGGTTATCACCGTTATTGCAGGTGCTATTCTTGTTGCACGTTTTCTTGGGGTTAAAGGATATGGGCTTTTTGCTTTAATTCGCACCATTGGAATGTCTGCAATGCCTTTTATCGGATGGGGTGCATTTAAAATACTGATACGGGATATTTCCATTGAACCTGACAAGACAGGTGCTGTTCTTTTAAGTGCTTGTCTGCTTAATTTGTTCTTTGCAGGCTTACTGAGTATGGGCGCTTGGATTTTCTTTATTTTTGTACCTATGTCTGACCCTGCCATTCCAATATGTGTTTATTTTATTTTGATTTCCCAGACATTCGCGATAATGCAAAAGAATTTTTTTGCAGCTTCCATTGCATTTGAAAAGGTGATTTTATTTTCCATCCTGCAGATTTGTCAACGGGTTGCCTTGTTGATTATGTATGCCATGGTACTGAAATTTGGTTTGGATTTGCCCTTTTTATTTATGGGGATGGCTTTTATAAACTTTTTGTCTCTTCTTACTGCTGCTTGGTTTGTGTTACTACGGGCAGTAGTACCGACTCCTCAGTTGCGTATTGACTATGTTCAATATTATGTTCAATATTTGGTGAAAGAGTCTTGTGTTATAATGGTGTCTGATTTAATTCACCAGAGTCACGCCCATATTAATGTGTTTATATTGAAATATTTAAGCACCTTGGATCAAATTACTTTTTTTCAGCTTCCCCAACGTATTCTCATTCCGTTGCAAATAATTCCTCGTTCTGTGATGTTGACTATTTTTCCCATGTTCTCTCAATTAGGGAGCAACCTGGAGAGTTATAATAATCTCAAGGCCAATTTTAAAGATATCGTAAACTATTTGTTGATAATTTGTCTTCCCTTTTGTGCTGTTTTGACTATTTACGCAGAAAAGGTCATTACAATTTTTTTTGGGAAGGAATTTTCAGGGGCAACCCTTCCCCTTCAACTCTGTATCTGGACCTTTTGCACATTCATAATTGTTATAATTATTGAAGACCTTTTAATCGCATTAAAAAAACAAAAATTCATGACTCTTAGCCACGTTATCTGTCTTGTAATAAATGTGATTAGTGCTTTTTTCCTCGTCCCTAAATATGGCGCAGTGGGAGCAACGGAGGCTCTTATGTTTGGTGTTTTTGTACAATTTATTGTCTTGAGTATTATTATGGCTCATCTGTTTCAGATTCAAGGCGTTTTTGTGGTTTTAGTCAAACAAGCCATGTGTTGTTGTTTTGTGGTTGGGGTGGCATTCCTGATGTCCTCTGAGATTCATGATCTTATACTAATTCCCTTATCCATTTGCATATATATTGGAGGACTCTGGCTTTTGGGTTCCATATCCAGAAAGGAGTTGAATCTACTGAGCGTTTTTTTTATGGATGTGAAAACTAAAATTGAGTTGAGACTTGGAAATTGATTATTGTCGTTTTTGCATTTTCCTGGTTCATGGAGTTGGGCTACCCACTTAAGCCGGGATATTTTCAAGGCTTTTTATGTGGATAAGTTGCTTGCAGTCCCCCAATTTAAGGGCTCCCAAGAACCTTGATTTTAGAGGCTGTCCCGCCTTGAGTGGGTAGCCTGGAGTTGGGCAAACTGGAGTAGATGGGAATATTTTTGTGTGGATAAAAAATATTTTTAAACTCTTTTTTTCAAATCTGATGGCTCCAGTGTTGCTGAGAATAATGTCGTGTGTATGGTTTGGACTTGATTATAATATCTGTCATCTTAGGGTGGTGTCAGACTCGTGTTCTTGGCGCTTTTGTTGATTATAAGATCGTGATGTTATCAAAAGTATAATGCCATGAACCTGGCCTCTTGATTAACTAAGTGCAAAATATGTTCTGCATTGTGATCAAGCCCATCAAGCCCTTTTGTTTTATTTGGTGTTGTCAATTTGGTAGAAGGTTCCCATGAAAAAAAAGATTATTGTAATAACTCGATGGATCTATTGGTGTTTACTGGGGCGAATGATAAAACAATGCTCTGTTTCAATGATAACTCAGTTATCATATCTATTTACTCCATTGCACCGCCTGGTTGCGGGAGAGAAACGCCGGAAAATTTCTCATGGTGTTGCACTGATGTATAAAGATAGACTCCCATTGGGCAATGTAAGGCGTATTGCCGATAAAACATTGGATAATAACGTTTATTCAGCAGTTGAACATTTAGTCTATGCAAAATTCAACAAGGATTACTGCAACAAAAATATTAAATACAAAGGGTTGATTTTTTTAGATCAGGCGCTTGAAGCCGGCAGGGGAGTCGTGTTGCTCCATGGTCATATGGGAAATCCTCATATGATAATGCCGGCAATTGGCCATATGGGATACACACTTCATCAGATAGCCAGTCGCAATCCACCGGAAACGCACAAAGGTTTTTTATCGAATGTTGTAAATTCGCTCAATTATAAATGTTTTGAAAGGATCAACTTCTTACGAGAACAACTTCCCGTGAATTTTATTTATACAGACAAGTTTTTAAGGGCTCCATTTAAGGCCTTGAAACGAAATGAAATCGTTGCGATTGCTCTGGATGGTCGAGAAGGGAAGGAGAGTGTTGAGCTTGATTTTTTAAACCAGAAAGCAATTTTCTATACAGGGACCATGCGGATGATTTTGATGGCAAAACCTGTTGTTTTACCTGTGTTTCATATTCGAAATGAACCCAATGAGCATACTATTGTAATTGAAAAGCCCTTTGAAGTTGGTAGCTGGGGAGAGCGAACCATAGATATTAAAAAAAATACTGAATGTTTTCTAAAAATATTGGAAAAGTATATCTATCAATATCCTTGGCTTTATGCAGATGCCTTTGTGATAAAAGACCCCTTTTTTTTAAAACATGACTCTTAGGAATGGGGACTTCTTTTTCCAGAGACTTCCACACCTTATGCTTCCAATTAAATATGATAAACAGTGAATTAGTAGGCCAACAGAGTTGATGTGGCTTTTAGATTGAGGTTGAATGATAGTTCATAAAAATTTAGTTAAAGATTTCTGCCGACTTCTATTCTGGTACCCTTTCAGGTTTTCTGTGCAGATGCTACCATCCATTTGTATATACTGGCTGGGAGGAATGATGGGAACCTTTGATTACTATGTATCTGGTAGAAAGAGAGTTGAAATAATAAACAGCAACATCGCTGATGCACTCAACATAGATGAAAAGAAAGCCTCGAAAATAACACGAAAGACTTTTCAAAATCATTTGAGAAACATGTTGGAATTGATGACGTACCCTCGTTTAAATGAGCGGCAACTTGCAAAAATGGTTCATTATGAGGGGCTACATTATCTGGATAACGCCTTGAAAAATGGAAAAGGGGTTATTTTGTTGACAGCTCATTTTGGAGCGAAACAGCTGTTGCAGGTGGCTTTGGGACATTTTGGATATCCTTTAAACCAACTTAATTTTCACATGGAAGCACAAGACCTTACCTATATTCAGCGACGAATATCCCAGAAACAGAGAATGCATATTGAAAAGTCAATGCCTGTTTCCTTTATCTCCGCCAAAGGTTTTCTGCGCCCAGTTTATAAATGCCTAAAAAAAAATGAGGTGTTGATAATTGCAGGGGATGGTATCGGGCTAAAAAAGAATATGAAGGTGTCTACTTATCACACCTTTTCTTTTTTGGGAAAACAAATGCTGTTTCCAATAAATTATCTCCATTTGGCTGAAACAACCAAAGCAATTGTGGTTCCGGTTTTTGCTGTGCGGAATAAAGACTCTCACACACTTATTTTTGAGCGTCCTCTCAATATTGACCCGAAGAATAGATTTGAAGCCTTGAGGATATTCAAAGATTCTCTGGAAGAAAAAATAATAAGATACCCCTTCCTCTGGGAATTTTGGGAAGAATTTAATGAGGATAATTTGCTGGAGTCCAATTGAAAGGTCTGTTTAATGGAATCCTTCGAATGGTTATGAATTTTGTCATTGATAAATTTATGAATAAATTGCATCAAGTCGAAACCACCGTTGATGAAGGCTGGATTCAGAATCATCTGGGCGATAATATTTATATCCACGTTCATCGACCAGTTAAGCCTGGGAAATTTCCAGGTGTTGTAATGGTGCCGGGTGGGAAAAGTCATGGGACAATGTATGATAAAGGTGGGGAATTAACCGCTGCCGATCTTGCGTCAATGGGTTTTTCTGTATTGCACTATGACCCCTCTGGTCGTGGGAGATCTTCTGGCAAGGAGGATTACTGGGGCGTGGAGCATCAAAAGGAACTTGCTGTGGTTTTGGATCATTTTTCGAAAAACAGCTTTACCATATCAGATAATATGGGAGTTCTATCTTTTTCCATGGGGATCACTATTGCCAGTGGAGCATTGGCCACGTACGACCTTCCTTTTGTAAAATATCTGTTTGACTGGGAGGGCCCGTCAAACAAATTTAATATTACCAAAGATGATACTTATGAGCCTTTGAAGGATTTTCCCACATCAGATCTTGAGTTTTGGCAAGAGAGGGAGGCGTCAAAATACATATCTCACATCAAATGCTACTACTTCAGGTATCAATCCATAAATGACCATGTTCAAGGACGATATAAAGGGCATGCCATTGAGCTGGTTAATTTGGCAACAAAGGGATGTTCTCCATGGACAAGGTTGAATGACAACCCTCCCAACATTTTTTTTAATGGGGCAGGGGATACTGACTGCCGTTGGGTGCCATGGTATGCTAACCATAAGCAGATAATTCTTAAATACTTTTTGGATCTATATCTTGAGGCAATGTATTGTACAAAATTATAAATAAAAAAAAACGATTTGTAACCATAATGTTGGATAGCTTGGGTAAAATAGCTTTTTGGCCTTTTATACGGTTTAAAAAACGACAACCTATCATAAGGGAAAAAATTAAATCCATTCTCATAATAAAAACTGCCTACATCGGTGATGTTGTCATGACATTACCAATTTTGGAACCCCTCTCCAAACAGTTTCCAAAGGCTGCAATTTCATTTTTGACGTCAAGGGGCGCCCATGAAATTTTAGAAAACAATCCTCAAGTTAATGAAGTGCTGATCTATAACCCCTTCTGGTTTTATCCAGGAAAGCTTGTTGATTATCTGAAATTTATTTTGCACCTGAGAAAAAAGAAATATGATCTTGTGATTGAGGCAAGGGGAGATATAAGAGAGATCCTCTTACTTGTTTGGCCGCTAAAAGCTAAGTACAAGGTGAGCTATGATATCGGCGGTGGCGGATATCTTTTGTCCCATGTGGTTCCATACTGCGGAGTCTGCCACAGGGTCGATTACCACCTTGATATTGTAAAGTATCTGGGGGCGCCTCCCCATGAACTAAGCTGGAATATAAACCTCAGAGATGTCGAAAAAAAAAATGTTGATAAAATTTTAAAGGACAGAGATATTTCACCGCCCTTTGTTGCAATTCATCCTGGTTCTCGCTTAACCCTCAAAATGTGGCCCGGGGATAAGTATGCCCAGCTGGCGGATATCTTGATTGTAAAACATGGCATGGATGTGGTATTTTTTGGATCCTCGGGAGAAGTGCGTTTAATCGAAGCCATCATAAATAAAATGGAAAATAATCCTGTAACACTGGCTGGAAATATCAGTTTAAGGGAGATGGCCGGTTTGTTTTCCAGATCAGCCCTTTGTATCTGTAACGACAGTGCACCAATGCATATAGCTGCCGCAGTCAAAGCACCTACGGTTGCAATTTTTGGTCCGTCAAAGTCCATTGAAACCGGCCCTTATGGGAACAAAAGTGTGGTTGTGGAAAAGCGTTATTCCTGTAGATCATCTTGTGATGAAAGCCATTGTCGTCATGCTATTTACAATGCATGCATGAATGACGTTGAAATTGAAGATGTTTTGGATGCTGCGAGTCAGCTGCTTTTTCCAAATACCCGCTGCTGAAAGAGACAAATATTGTGCTTTGCCATAATGCTTGCGCATTGCGGAGGCAGGCTTTTCTATTCATGGTTTTGTTTAGTTATGCCTTTGTTTTCAGGGTGTTGTTGTGACATTCTTAGTCGTGCCTTATCTTGTTGACTTGATAATTGTGGCTACCCACTTAAGCCGGGATATTTTCAAGGCTTTTTATGTGGATAAGTTGCTTGCAGTCCCCCCATTTAAGGGCTCCCAAGAACCTTGATTTTAGAGGCTGCCCCGCCTTAAGTGGGTAGCCATAATTGTTATGTATGAAAGGTGTTGTGAGCAAGCCTCAATCATTAATACTGAACATTGATGGAGACCGATTTTGAAAACTACATTGGAAATAATCAAAGTCAATAGCTTTCAAAGTGTTAGAAAAACAATATCATTGCTGCTGATGCAGCATAATGAATTGCTACCAACCTTAAAAGATGGATTGATTCTTTTAAAACCTAATCTTAATAGCAATATGAATGCACTTACGGGTAATACAACTGACTTAAGAATCCTGGGTGCGTTAATTCAAGTTTTAAAAGAGATGGGATATAGCAATATCCTCATTGGAGAGGGAACAAATAGCGGATTTTACAGAAATAAAATAGGTGTTATTTCCAGACTTAAAATCGACAGGCTGGCTGAGCGTTATAATGTGAAAGTAAAGGATCTGAATTATGCAGATCCCCACGAAATTTATTTTGATAACGGGGTTAAAGCTTCTGTGGCCAGGGAGGTAATGGATGCCGAGCTATTCATCAATATTCCTACTTTGAAGACCCACTTTGAAAATGGTATGACGGTTTGTTTGAAAAATCTCATGGGATGCCTTATAGGGCAGGAGAACAAGAAAAAAGTCCATGATAATTTGGCTGAGAATATTCTGAGGCTCAACCGATATGTGAGGCCCCATCTTCATATTGTTGATGGTTTGATTGCGATGGAGGGTTTGGGGCCAACAAGGGGAACCCCTCTTAGAATGGATATGATTATTGCTGGTACGGATCCCTATTTAATTGATCTTGCTTGTGCTCGACTGGCCATGTTTGATTATAGGAGGGTTCGAACCCTTTCACTGGCAGAAAAGAAAGGCTTGATCACACCTGACCATCACTATTTCCTTGATCATATTGATATTACGGACTTTCAGAAACCATTTGCCCCCCCAGATGCTGGACTCCTTGCAACGTATATTCATGATCCTAAACGGCAGAAATTTTTTCTTAAAATTAGGAATACGAGTTTTTTTTCCTACTTGGCATCCACCGACTGGTTTGGTGATTTGTTGTTCCGTACAGGGTTACGTCAGGATGTGTTTCTAAAAAAGGAGATGGACTGTCAAGGTTTGTCCTGTGATGAAAATCAATGTGATTCATGTGGGGTTTGCAGTGATGTTTGCCCCATGGGTCTTGACCTGCCTCATTATCTCAATAAAATAGATGAAAATTGTATCTTTTGTTTGTATTGCTATTCTGCCTGTCCTCGGCGAGCCATTGTCTTTAGAGGCGACTTTGGGTTTTTCCATGAACAGATAAAACAGTATGGGGCGATCATTCGACAAATGTATCTATAAAATAAGTTCTTTTATATTTAAGGGAGCAACGTGAAAAATAGTCAACGTATTCTTTTAATTCAGGCATATCAGGGCAGAAAAGATATAATGGGAGAATGTTTCCCCATTGGTTTGTGCTGCATTGCTACACCTTTGGCGACCATGGGAAATGAGGTGAAGATATTTGACCCCAATTTATCAGATGCGCCTTATGAAGATATAAAGAAACATGTTTTGATGTTCAATCCCCATGTGGTGGGCCTGTCCATCAGGAACATTGATACATGCAACAAAGTAGATATATTCTTCTCTTTTAAGACAGTTCAACCAACCATTGAAGTTGTCAAAAAAAACGCACCCCAGGCAAAGATTATGGTGGGGGGATCAGGTTTTTCCATGTTCGCTGAAAAAATAATGATGCGGATTCCGGAAATTGATTTTGGAGTGTACCTGGAAGGAGAAATAACTACCCCTGAGTTGATTGAGAATTTTGAAACACCTGAATCTGTTTTGGGGGTCTATTACCGACGTGCTGGTCGGCTTATTTTTACAGGTCCCCGACCGCTTTCGGATTTTAATGGGCTACCCCTCCCACGTAGAGATTTTTTGGATATAACCCGTTATCCTCACCCCTTTGGCAATGTCGGAATACAGACCAAAAGGGGGTGTCCTTTAACGTGCGCTTATTGCAGTTATCCCTTTCTAAATGGCAATAGAATAAGGCTTAGATCCCCTGCAAAAGTGGTTCATGAAATCGAATATCTTGTTAATGCGTTTGGTATTCGTCAGTTCATGTTTATTGATGGCATTTTCAACAAGCCTGAAAAACATGCTCGGGAAATTTGTCATGAAATTATTAAAAGAGGAGTTGAGGTTAAATGGCAGGCTTGGTTCGACATGAAAGCTTTTTCTGAGGATTTTTTGAGCCTTGCAAAGAAAGCAGGATTGAAGCGAATAGCATTTTCACCGGATGCCGCCTCCAACGCTTCGTTACAGGCACTGAAAAAAAGAATTACTGTGGGTGATATCCATGAAGTCATAGCTATTGCAAGGCGGCATACTGATATTGATTTTGCTTTTGGCTTTTTTGGCACGCCACCGGGGCAGACCTTTCTGGGGGTTTTGAATACTATTTATCTTTACCTGAAAATAAATTTTCTTTTTTCATTTAGAGCTAACAGTGGTGCCACTGTTAGCTGGATTCGCATAGAACCCGATACTGAAATCCAGAGAATTGCACTTCAGGAGGGAATAATTGACAAGAATACTGAATTGTTACCTCACTGTGAGGCGGACTTGGAATCACTTTATTATTCCACCCCAAACCTATGGAGTGGGGATGTACTGATTCGGTTGATGAACTGGTCTGTATACAATTTGATGAAGCCAGTTAAACGGCAGGCAAAATGGATTCTTAAAAAAATAATGCAAAGAGATAATAAAATAAAATGATTAAATCATAGGGGATTGAACGTGAAGGTTACCTTAATTTCACCGTTTCCGGAAATAGTATGTTTCGGTATCCGCAGTCTTGCGTCTTACCTTGAATTGCATGGAATTTATGCTCAGATTATTTTTTTGCCTGATGCTGAATCTGAAGAAAGGGTGCAAGGAGACAACACTGCTCCGTACAATGGAGATATCCTTAACGATATTAGTTCGTTGTGTCAAGATTCTGACATAATAGGTATCTCGCTTTTCTCAAATAACCTAAATCATGCCATTCAGTTAACCAGTCATTTAAAAAAGGATGTGAAAGGATTGATTGTATGGGGAGGCAAGCATCCGTCGGCAATGCCTGAAATGTGCTTTGAGTATGCCGATATTGTGGCCATTGGAGAGAGCGAAATTCCTTTGGTGAAACTTTGCAATAGAATTGAATCAGGTCTGGACTATTTTAATGTCAAGGGGTTTTGGTTTAAAGAAAATGGAAGAATTATAAGAAATCAGGTAGGTGCCCTGGTTGAAAATCTTGATGAGATCCCTCTCTCCCCCAATGTTTCTGATACTCATTTTGTCTGGGATAAATATCAGAACAAACTCCTTGCCGTGGATTTGACTGTATTGTCAAAATTTATTGAAAAAAATCCCTTTACAGGCGGAAATGTCTATATGATCATGACGAGCCGGGGATGTCCTTTTTCATGCAGTTATTGTTATACTTATAAAAACATATATAAAGGCCAAAAATATGTCCGTAGACGTTCTGTTGGGAGTATTATTGCAGAATTAAACCACGTTTTAACAACTTATGACAACATTGATCAAATATCATTTGCCGATGATGAGTTCATGAGTGCTGGAATTGATTATATTAGAGAATTTTGTCGCATTTATAAACAAAAGGTGAAGCTTCCGTTTCATTGCCTTTTTCATCCAGCAACCGTAACGAAAGAAAAATTGGAACTTCTTGTGGACGCTGGTTTATCCGTGGTTCAAATGGGCATACAGACAGGTAGCGAACGAAGCTTGAAGCTTTATAATCGCACCATTTCAAATAGTAACACTCTAAAAGCTGTGAATTTGATTAACCAATATAAGAACTCTATACTACCCTTATATGATTTTATCTTGGACAATCCCTATGAAGAACGGGCAGACCTGCTTGATACCATCAAGTTTATAAAGCAGTTCCCCGACCCCTATTCTCTGACCATTTTTTCATTGGTTTTTTTCCCTGGTACAGTGCTTTTTAATAAAGGGGTTGAGGATAAACTGATAGACCCTAACAAGGTGGAAACATATCTGAAAAAGTATCAGCATAGTCAGACTCGCTATCTTAATTTGATAATCATGCTGATGAAGTTTCGTATATCTCCCAGTTTTATTGATGTCCTGATCTCCAGGCCACTTGTATTTATATTTGATCGACCTTTTTTTACCGCTGTTTTTTCATATTTCATGTGGTTCTATAAAATATTTAAAAAAATGACGAACTTGAGACGATCTACTGGTGGCTTTGAAATTGATGCGTGTACGGAAAAAATTATCCATGGGATGAGTGAAAAATGAAAAAGAGTAATTTAGCAAATGAATGCGAACGAAAGTATGTTGTAATGCCAGTGAGTCATTGTTTTAAAATGTACTTAAAAATTATGCGTAACTGTTTCAGAGTATTTGGATTGAATCAGTGGGTATTTTATTTCTATCTGGTCAAGGTACCCTTTAAGCTTCTGTTTGTTCATGGATGCCTGTGGCTGGATAATCTGTTTTTCCCACAGTATCATGATGTTTTCATCCGAAAACCCGTTTTTATCTTTGGACATCCCAGGAGTGCCACCTCATTTTTCCATGCGCTGTTAACGTCATCAGGGGAATTTTTGGCCTTTAAAAATTGGGAGATATACAATCCTTCCATTGTGGCAAAGAAAGTAATTGGAAAAGTGAGAGTATTGCAGGTTTTATCCTCATTTGTATCTGATTTTCGATATACCCCATATCGAATAAAACATGAATTGAAAATTCATCAGAGAAATCTTGGAACCGGCATTAGTCAACATGGCAGACAATCAACGAATTTGGGTTCCAAAGAAGAGGAACTGTTATTTGAGCATATCCTGGATTCACAATTTTTGGCTGTGGACACACCCGTTGGATTTTCCGCAGGAGGATTTCCAGAGGTCTGTTTTTCAGATGATCAACCCCATCGGGATGAATCAGTATTGTTTCTTAAAAATCTTTTTAAGCGCCAGATCTATTGCACAGGGGAACACCAGATTGTTGCAAAAATGAACTTCTCAATTTTCAGGCTAAAAACTTTGATGAAATTTTTTCCCGATGCAAGAGTTGTATTTATTATCAGGACGCCCTTGGAAACCATTAAGTCACATCTTTCTGCACAGCAAAAAGCAATTGAAGTGACATACGGTCCTGGGAAAATTTCAGATAAACATAAAAAGCAGTTTATTATGAATCGCTATAAATATAATATACAGTTTTACAAACGTATGCTTGAAATTATGGACGGAGGCACTGTGCCAGCTGACCAGCTTAAGGTGATTACATACGACGCAATAAAACGTGATCTTAAAGGAACGGTGAAAGAGGTGAAAGCGTTTACTGATATTGATTTTAGTAGTGGGCTTGAAAATAAAATTGTTCAACAGGATCAAAATCAATCTTCCTACAGACGGAAACATGTTAACCTTCAGCTTGAAGAGTTTGGATTGACAGAAGATAGAATCAGAGCTGATTTTGATTTTTTTTTAGAACGTTTTGATATGTGATTCTTTTCTTGTGAAACCAGCAGATAGGGAAACTGAAAAATGGCAAAAAGTGACGGTTATGATGTGATTGTGGGAGGTGGACTATGTGGATTGACTGCTGGCGTTTTTCTTGCTAAGGGTGGGCATCGTTGTCTCTTGCTTGAGAAAAATACACAAGTCGGAGGGCTTGCACAATCTTGTGTATTTGATGATATCGTTTTTGATTTAGGTCCACATGTGCTCTACGATCAAGATTCGTCAAGGGCTGCTAAATTTTTAAGAGAAGCGCTCGGAGATGCTCAGATAATAAAGCGTGCTTTCAGATATGGGATTGTGAGTGAAGGTACGACCTATAAAATTCCCATGATGTTTGACCCACTGAAATATCCATTTCGATATAAATGTGAAATTATAAGCATGCTGTTGAAGATAGCTCAATCAAATGCACCGAATGGGTCAATTCGACATTCAATAGAGAGCCATTTTGGCAGGTCATTCTATGAACATGTCTTTGCCCCCATGATATGGAAAAAAACAGGCCAGAATGGTGGGGCTACCCACATGGAGTGGCTTATTCGTCCCTGCCGCGATATCAATAATATTAAAAAACCACCCCCGGTGAAAATTGGAGGAAATTTACTTGAAACATTCAGAAATTTTTTTTCACTAAGGGATTATTACTACCCTGTTAATGGATACGGAGAGTATGCCAGGCAGCTTAAAAAGCTCTATGAAGATGTCGGTGGTGAATTGATTTTAAACTGTGGTCCCGTCTCATTAAACATTGAAAATTATGTTTTAAAAAACATCATAGTATCTGGTAAGTCTTTTTCCATTCGAAATTTAATCTGGACAGGATCTGTTAATGAACTTAACAGATTGATTGGTGGAAGTCCTTTTTCACAGTCGTATATGCAGTCTTGTTTTGTTTTTTTGACCTATGACGGCAAACGTAAGGGGGATAACCGATTGTTATATACATACCATACCCAGAATGATGAAATTTTTGTTCGTGCCTATTATCCAGGGAATATTTATGGAGAACATGGTCCTGAACACAAAGATGGAATTTGTCTGGAGATCAATCATTTTCCTGGAATTGAAAAAATGTCTGATCAGGAAATCATCAACACCTGTATAAAGAACGTTGAAGCGTCAGGGGCTTTTGAGTCCAGCGCACTACGGGAAAGTAAAATAATTTACTGGAAAGACAGTATGCCTATTTATGGTATTGAGTATGAATCTGTGATGATGAAGCTTTTTGAAAATGTTAAAAGGATTTCCAATGTCTACTCTGTTGGTCGAACTGGAGGGTACTATTTTTGCATGTCTCCAGCTGCGGTTGAGCAGGGAATGGAAGTTGCTGAATGGATACTTGAAAAAGAGGTTTACTGATTGCCGATAAGTCTATATATTCGGTTTCCTTCTTCAAAGGCAAACTCAGTGCCACTGATTCCGGTCATTGATAAAAGCTTTTACCAGTTTTTGAATAGATAAAGGGGATTTTGCCCGTTTTATTCTTCCCCCGGTATTCCAGCTGATCAACCAGATGAAACTCAATGGCAATACTGCTGTTGTTCAGCAGGCGGCGCAGGTCCGTTTCCACCGCGACCAGGGAGCTTTTTACAAAATCAGGTCCGGGAACAATGTTAACATACATATGATCCGGGCGATCCTGCACATACTGTCCCATCATGATTCCTTTTCCGTGATTAAGCGGGGTTTCAATGAGGTTTAGGCGTGTTCCTTCAGGGGTCTCGATATAATCTTCTTTTCGTCCTTCAATGGTTTTGACGGTTCTGAAGTTTCTGCCACAGGGGCAGGTGTGGGATGGCGGGTGAAGCCGGGCAAAATCGCCGGTGCGATAGCGTATTAAAGGCATGGCATAATTGTAAAAATTCGTGGCAATGATTTCCCCCCGACCATCATGAATAGGATGCCCTGTCCCAGGATCACAAAATTCATGGAATGAGACATCTTCAATGACGTGGTAGCTGTGGCAGGGGCACTCCGTGATCATGGACGCATTTTCCGTCATGCCATAATAATCAAATATTTCAGCATGAAAGCGGGATTCAAGCCGTTGACGAAGATCCCGGGACAGGGTTTCACCGGTGGTGATGATGCGCCGGGGAAAATGCATGTCAACCCCCGCCTGGGTCCCATATTGGTAAAGCATCATCAAGGTAAACGGATAACTTCGGAACACGGTGGGTTTTAATTTGTTGATCTCCTTCCAGATCCGCAAGCCTGAATCTTGGTTGATGCTGTTGAGATCAAAATTGAGCACCCGACCCAGCTGACTATAACGGAACTCCCATTTTTTGAGATAATCTTTGACGGAAAAAAGCTTCATGCCCGGATAATAGCCTGCCCATCCATAGCTTCGCAGTGCCGCAGCTGCATCATGGGCAAGTGCCCCAGCATCCAGAATGTATGAAAGGGGGGTTCCGGTGGAGCCGCTGGTCTGTGACCAGGTAGGGGAATAGCGGTCTGCATTGTCGGCCATGAAATCCCGGGTGTTCAGACGAAACGTCTCTTTTTCCAGGAAAGGGATTTTTCCCATATCCCGCCGGCCCCGGAAGGTGGCAGGATTTAACCCGATGTCGACAAACAGCCGTCGGTAATAGGGGACATGGACCGCCGCATGGCTGATGAGCCGGCAGAGCATTTTGTCCTGGTACGCTCCAATGGTGCCACGGTTCCAGTACTGGCTTCTGTGGTATTGCAAGAGGGACAGGTAAAGTGTCCTGGGCAGGGTGGTATACATTCCTTTTATAAACATTTATGGTCACTGAGCTCAAGACTGATATGGGTATTTACATGGTGACACAGCGCTTCAGCCTCGCCTGCTGTGCTGCCACAACACAGAATTTCCCCCAATCGATCCGGGCCGGTGACAAACCGATTTATCGCTTCACCCGGTCGACAGTCAAAACAGATGGCACATACATTCTCAAGGGCTAACAGATGATCAACGTTGCCGATGGCGGATAAAATTCCCTCCTTCTCTGACAGAATGATCTGCACGGCTGCAGCGCTGTTGCAGGTTTCCATCAGCTGGGGACGCTTGCCAAGGGCAATGTCAATGGCCACATCATAGAGATTGATCCCCAGGCTGTGAAATATGATTTCCGGAATTCCGGTGGCACCGGTCCGGGCACCGATTTCCAGCATGTATACGCTGGTACCGTCCGCCATGAGATCAATATTGCAGATGCCGTTTTCTATGCCAATGGCCGTTACCCCCTGTTCACAGACTTTTCTTGCTTCAACCTTGATCTCCCGGGACATCATCAGCGGACAGGAATGGCCGATGGGCACCGATACCGGCGGTGGGGTTACGGTGTCATTGTGGCAGATCAATTTTACCACCCGGCCATTCAGCACCACGGCCTGGGCACCGAATTCCACCCCGGAGATATATTTTTCCACCAGGGCATAACCGGCTTTTGAGATCTGCAGAGCATCTGTCAGGGCATCTGCCAGTTGCTGCGGTTTATCCACACGGTGTATTCCCCGTGATCCGGAACTGTCCGGGGCCTTGACCATGGCCGGGTAGCTCGTCCGGGTAATCGCCGCCATGGCCTGGTCCAGGTTTTCCACCCGGATGCTTTCCGACGACGGAACACCATGGGCCTTAAACCGCTGCTGCATGGTCCACTTGTCCGTGGCGGCCATGGCAGTTTTGTATGAAATCCCGGGCAGTTTCAATGTGTCGCAGATATGGCCGATGGAAGGGATGGCCACATCGGTACCGGTGGTCAACACGGCATCAATGCCATGTTTGCGGCTGAGATCGCACAGGCGGTTTTTGTCTTTTGTATCAACCACCCAGGTGTCATGGGCATGGCGCATGCCGGGGTCCTTGGCACTCCAGGAGACCGCCGTCACGTGGTAACCCCGTTCAACGGCACGTTTGATAAGGGGCACCTGGTAAACGCCGGCACCCAGGATCAATATTTTTTTCATGTGCATTTTACCCTATGTTTCAACTTTTGTGGTTTTTGATCTGTTGCCGGATTACATAGGCCGGTTCATGGCTCACTTCCCGCAGGACCCGGACCAGATACTCTCCCAGAATACCAAGGGAGAGAAGAATGGTGCCGGAAAAGAAACTGATCATCAATACCAGTGTGGTCCACCCTTGGAGTTTAGTGACGCCGAACAGGTATTGAAAAAAATAATAGGCTACCAGGCACAGGCTCATCAGGCACAGGCCCATACCGCACATGGAAACAAGGCGCAGGGGCAGCATGGTGGCATTGCACAGATTGTCAAAGGCCATGCGAAATTGTTTGGTCAGGGTGTAGTTGGATTGGCCGGCAAAACGGGGGGCATGGGTAACCGGAAGGCTCATCACCTTGCGGGTACATCCTAACAGCAGGGCGGGAATTGATGGATTGGCCGTTTTCCTTTTTACCATTTCTTTGGCAAGTTGACGACGCATCACCCGGAATCCGGAGGTCTTCACATGGCGGGGCAAACCAAAAGCTCGCCGGTTGATCATGGCAATGACGGCGGAGGCTGCGTTGCGGTACCCTTGGTGCTGTTTTTTATTAAATATACCAAAGACGCAATCCATATCGGGATTTTCCCACAGGGCCGTGAGTAATGCGGGTATCTCATGGGGCTGATGCTGGAGATCATCGTCCATGGTAATGATGACCTCTTTATCCGCCATACACAGACCGCACAGGGTGGCGGCGGCCTGGCCGCTGTTTTTCATCAACTGGATTGCCCTGACCCGGGGATATTTTTGGGTAATTTCCTCTATTACCTGCCAAGTGGTGTCCGGGGAGTCATCATCAATGAGAATGATTTCGTTGTCAGGGGTAATGAGGTTCAGTACCGGGATGAGCTGTTCGATCAGCTTTCCAATGGACATGTCTGAGTTGTACGCAGGGATAATAACGGAAATGCTTTGAAACATAAATTTTCTCTGAATATATGACCCTGTTGATTTAGTACCGGTTGATGATTTAACAACACAATATGGTGTAATTTTACTCGCTTGGTATCGTGCATATTGTATGCTGAATTTTCAAAATTGACTTAATCAACTGGCTCATATATGGGCATCCTTCATTTCTCGGTTTACACTTTCCAGAGCAACATTTCCGTTTTGTGAGGCTTTCCCTCAAAAAAGTGTCAAGTACTTTTGAGGATATATGAAGGATACCAATATCTGTGTATATTTTATATATGCCACACAAGTGGTTGACATTTTGGGGGGTGAGTGTTTCAAAAAATAGATGCCCACATCACAAAGTGTAAGTCGATTTTGCAGGATATCGGAATATGAAATAAAAACAGTATGGCTGATATGATGCAGCACTGGTTAAAATCAACCAGTGCTGTTGCGTGGTGTTTTTATTCCACGTACGACGTCGAGGTCACGTTCAGGTGAAACAGCTGATTTCTGGAGGGGGAGATCCCCTGATGATTGTAAAGTATCTCTCCTTGTTGGGTTTGAATAACCAGGCTGTAATATTCCGGAATTTCAATCTGATAGCCACCCAGAGGTAAACTGATGAGTGGCGAAAGGGATTCCTCATTCATGCAGACGTCAGCGTTAAAGGAAAACTGCTCCAGATCTATTCCCAGGTTTTGATCCGTTGTTGAGGATACCCATACCCATTCGGTGGTATCGCCTTCAACGGTGTAGCATCTGCCGACCAGAAAAACCCTTTTGTTTTCAGGCTTTGCCATATCCGCCACCATGAGATAGCCGTTAAAGGAGCCAATGATGGCGGATACAAAGGAAATTCCGATTTCGGTGAAATCCGGATCCAAAAAATTTCCTTTGGTATTAAGGCCTGATGTAACGGCCTTTTTTAAAAGGTTTTCAAATATGATTTCAGCGGCTTCAATGGGATCTGCATACCAGTTCAGATCCAGCAGGCCCAGCAATGCCCCTGTTTTGACAGCGGTGTAGCCCGTTGCTGCAATGCGGTCTGAAATGGATTGGGTTCCGTCAGAGGAGACATAATCATAAAAATCATTTTCATCCATATCCGTTGTGTGGCTGGATGCGGATTCTGCCAGTTGATCATTCCAGGCAAGCGGGGGAATACCGTTTTCCAGATCCAGTATCCAGGCATTTTGGCCAAGTCCTTCTTCAACAGTGGCCCTGTCTATGCCAAGGGTGGCTGACATTGCCAGCGGGTCCTGGCGCGTTTCATTGATTAAGTTCATCAGGTGCTGTGCCACCTCTGCTTTTGTTACTGCAAGGGCTTGCAGGGGCAATATGGACAGGCAGATTGTGATGTATAACAATTTTTTGATCGTATTCATTTTGATATTCCATGATTGATTTGCTATGAGCTGTGTTTGTTAACTATATCAATTATATTTTAAACAATATGTACAGCAATATGTATGCCACCTTCGGGATCAGTTTTTAAAATAATAGGCCCATTCCACGAAAAAGGTCAGTGGTTCTCCCCGAACGGTGCCGAAATAGCCTGGAATTTCATAATCGGCATCGAACATATTTTTAATACCGGCCTGGAATTGTGTCTGTTTAAACCATAAATCCTTGACGGTCAGTGTCGTATTGACGATGCTATACCCGGCATAGTATCCTGAGATTTCGTTTTCTTTATTTTTATAATAATAAGGAACGGCACTACGTCCGCCAGCGTTAATGGCCCAGCTGATCCGGGGAGAGAAATGATACGCGGCACCGGCATTTAGAAGAAAATCGGCACCCCCGTCATAGGGCTGGTCCCATTCGTTATAATATTCAAAGATACTGCCGTCATCGGGGTCAATGTAAGACCATTGATAGGCCTTGAAATGATAGTCATCTCCCCTATAAAAAGTTTTGGTCAGATTCATGAATATGTTCAGATGATCCGTTAGTTTGGCATTGGCCTCCAGCTCAAATCCATAGATCTTCTGGTCAAGGGGCTCTGAAGTTCCTGCATAAGCGTCGGATTTGATATAATTGGACAATTCACTGTAAAAAGCGGTTGCAGCCAGTCTGCATCCGGAAAAAGGGGTCCATTGCAGCTGTGCATTTACCGTTTTGATGCTGTTTGTCTGAATTTTAATACTGTCTGTCTGACTAAATTGATCTTTCGATACCTGTTGGGAGTATGGGGCTCTGTACCCTGTTCCAAAAACCGTTTTAACTCGCCAGGCATCAGCAAACTCCCAGTTGATACCCAGAGATGTACTGATGTTGGCATCGGATTTTGACGATTCATCATACCGAACTCCGGCCCAGGCATCCACATGGTTGAATCGGTGGCGGTACTGGGTAAAAAAAGAGTTCAGATTGCTGATGTAATTGTCTTGGCTGATTAACTGGAGATGATAGAAATCAATACTCTTGAACTCATCTATGTAATCGGGTAGGAATCCTAAATCGGTCTGAGCCCCAGTGATCCGTCGATTCTGAAAGGTATAACCGGCCGTGATGAGCCCCTTATCCAGAAATCTTTTGTCCCAGAGCAGTTCAGCGGAGAAAATATCATCTTTTTCCTTGGAAATTACATTGATGTTTTTAAATTCATAGGAGGTGTTCTGGTAGTATGAAGATACGGTTAAATGGGAATCCCCAAAGATTTTTGTCCCCTTTATGCTCAGGTTGCTCACAGGGGTACTTCTTTCGCCCTTCCAGCGATACCCATTGATGTCTTCCACCGTGTATTTGCTGGTAAAATCGGAAAATCGACCGGAAAGTGTAAGCCAGTCATCAAGTTGTGCATTGGCGGAAATTTCAAAATATCTGGAGTTGGACACCTTCGCATCTTCGGTGGACAGGGTGTCGTCTTCATCCCCATAGTGATAAATGGTGTAGTGCTTTGTGTGATATATGTTTTCCGCAACCTTGGCAGACAGAAATGAGTTCCATTTCTGTCCGGACCTGCCAGCGCTGAAATATCCGGTTTTGAGATCATTGGACCCGATGGTGGACTTGATCTGTATCCCGGGGGCATCCCTGCCCGTCATGGGGACAATGTTGACAATGCCGGCAAAGGCATCCGCCCCCCAGAGAACCGATCCGGCACCCCTGATGATTTCAACCTGTTTTATATTGTCCAGTGCCATTTCAAGCCCCAGGGGATTGATGGATCGGGTGGTACCTGAGGCACCTGCGGGCATGGGAACGCCGTCATAGAAAAACAGAATGCCATCGGGAATGCCCCTTAAATAAGGGACGGATCCGCTGCTCGCCCGTTGGACCATGTGAAAACCCGCCTCAAAGGAGAGCAGCTCTCCAAGCGTATGATATCCATAGGTCTCCATACGCTTTTTGTCCACCACGGTGACAATGGCCGGGGCCGCAGAGGGGGATTCCGGATACCGGGAGGCAACTGTCACCACGGAAAGATCTTCACCCACAAACATGAGAAGGGTGTTATCAACGGTATCGGCCCAAACTCCGCCGGCAATGTAAAAAAGACAGATCAGCCCCCCAAGAGCATACTTTCCTGCTTTGATGAACTGATCACAGATTTTGTTTGATTTTATGGCCAAATCAATCCCCGTTATTCGGCATGTACTTGATCCGTTGGCACGTTTTTAAATGGGTTCCTTTATATTCGGGAATCTGATCAGATACGTGTCAAACTGTTTTTGGACAATCGTTAAGACCTATGCCCGTCATTCCGTCATTTTTAAGAGGGTTCGAAAACGTCCCCGGGAAAGCCCCAGCAATCGTGCGGCAGCACTCTGATTCTGTGCGCTCATGTTCAGTGCCTGGTCAACAATACTTTTTTGGAGCGCATCAAAGTTAATGCCCTGGGGAGGGAGTTCCACCAGACTGTTTTCCCTTCCATTCTGGTGATTGTTTGTGCGCAGGAAAGCCAGATCATCCGAATGTACCGGTAGTTTTTCGCCCTTGAGAATCATGACCCGCTCCACCACATTGATCAGTTCCCGGATGTTGCCGGGCCAGGGATACTCACTCAGTATCCGGCAGGCCCCCGGTGTCAGGATCTCTCCGTTGAGTTCCCGGATTTTTGCCTTTTGCATAATAAAATGTTTTGCCATGGGAATAATGTCGTCTCGGCGTTCCCTTAACGGGGGTATCCGCAATGGAAACACGGAGAGTCTGTAAAACAAATCCTGGCGAAATTTTTTCTGGGCCACCATGGTTTCCAGGTCCTGGTTGGTGGCACATATCAGCCGTGTGTCCACATGAATGTCCTGGTTCCCGCCCACTCGCTGAAAGGCTTTCTCCTGAATGGCCCGCAAAAATTTGGACTGTGCTTCCAGGGGGAGTTCCCCGATTTCATCCAGAAAAAGGGTTCCGCCATGGGCATATTCAAATTTTCCTGCGGTTCTCTGGTTGGCACCGGTGAAAGAGCCTTTTTCATGGCCAAACAGTTCGGATTCCAGCAGGGTGTCTGATATGGCTGCGCAGTTCATTGCCACGAATCTGGCGGTAGCCCGTTCACTGGAGTGGTGGATCAACCGGGCAATAACCTCTTTACCGGTGCCGGATTCACCGGAGAGCAGCACCGTGGCATCACTTTGGGCCACCCGCAGGGCAATCTCTCTGATTTTTTTAATCTGAACAGACACAAAGATGCCCCTTTTCCTGCCTTTGTTATTCTGGGCGACCATGGATCGAAGACGTTGGTTTTCAGCCATGATTTTTCGTACGCCAAGGGCCCTGGCTACGGCAATATGCAGGTCTTTTTCTTCAAAAGGTTTTACCAGGTAATCGGAAACCCCTAACCGCAGGGCATCCACTGCGGATTCAAGGGTGCCAAAGGCGGTTAGGAAAATAACCGGGCACCCGATATCTTTTTGTTTGATATGGGTCAACAGTTCTTTACCATCCATGCCGTCCATGCGAATATCCGATATCACAAGATCAAAGGCAATCTCATCCAGCAAAGATAATGCCTGTGTTCCATCTGCCGCTTCTTTTATCTCATGTCCTTTGCCGGACAGCATGATGTTTAATATGCTTCTTACGCGATTTTCATCATCTACCACAAGTATTCTGGCCATAAAAATACCCTTAAAAATCATATTGGTTTGAGCGGTCATGTCCTGATGGACAGATCGGAAGATAACGCAAGCCGGACCCCTCTCAGATAAGCCGGTTTAAATGTGTCTGTAAGGGGTAAGGTGATTTCAAAGCAGGCTCCCTGTTCCCTTCGGTTTCCTGCGCTGATTGTTCCGCCATGGCCTGCAATAATATCCCGGGTAATGGCAAGACCCAAGCCTGTTCCCCGGGCCCTGGTTGTATAAAAGGGTTTAAATATATCTTCAAGCTTATCCTTGCTGATGCCTTTTCCATTATCTTTGATGCACACCTTCCATTGATCAACCCCGGACATCGTGATGATCTCTATACAGGGCTCTGTTTTAATAAACTGAACGGCATTTTTTACAACATTCAGCAGGGCACGTTCCATTAGATTGGGGTCGCACAACGTCATTGCCGGGGTCGTCTCTATGGAGAGTTTGAATTGGCAATTCGTTGTCATTACTTTGAATTTTTCCATGAGATCCCGGACCAGGTGATTCATATCAATCTGCACAAAATGGGGGGGAGCAGGACGTGAGAATTCCAGGAATTCTTCCACCAGGCGGTTGATACGGGCCACATCTTCCTCCACATATCTCAACATTGTTCCCCTTGTTTTGGGAGCAGTATTCGGGTTTTTGATAATATCAAGGCTTCCTTTGATCACGGCAAGGGGATTTTTTATTTCATGGGCCACCATCATGGAAAATTTCCCCACTTCTGCCAGAGCGTTCTGTTTCAGCATTTTTGCATGGGCTTTTTCCGCTTTTTCCTTTTGTTGTCTAATGGCATTCAGCATTTCATTAAAGGTGACACCAAGGGTTCTGACTTCTTTAAGGCTATCTGATGTATCCGCACGAATTTCCAGGTTACCTGTTGAAACCACTCGGCACACCTCAAGGAGCCGGGTCAGCGGTGCTGAAATGGATTTTGCCACAAAGTAGAACCATAATACAGGAAACAGGGAAAAAATTGCAGCAAAAAAAAGATACAAATAAGCAATGCGCTGCTTGATGGCCTGGATGTTTGCCAACGAGTAGGTAACTTCTGCTCTGCCGGTTACCGTCCAATTGAGATTGGATTCCGGCAGGAGCATGTCATTGTTGTTGTTAAAGCGCATCGCCTTGATTGTTCTTTTGACCATTGCATGGTCATCGGAGGTCTCTTTTTTTTGAGCATCTGCCATCAATATTTCTTTTGTATCATAGATTTTGACACGTGATATGTCGTCTACCTCCAGCATGTTCACAGCAAGCTCGTTCAGCATGTTCGAATCCCGTAACACCATCCCCAACTCAGCATTTTTGACAAAATATTCGGTCAGGATCTTGAAATTGTCATGGTAGCGTTTGTCAAGGAACAGACTGGTAAGCCTGATACCGATGACACCCATGATGATGGACGTGCCGGCAATGAAAATAAGGGCAACGGCGGTCAGGCGTGTATGAATGGAATTAAAGCGCATCATGGCTGCTGCTCCAGATTGTCCGGCAATGATTTTCCGATATTGATCTGAAGCAGATCCAGCACCCGTTGGTTCATTAAAATGATATAGTTGGGGTTTTGAGATTGGCATGTGCCATTTAAGAAGAAATTATTAATTATCTGAGCCACCTGGGTTCCAATTTTGTGGTATGAGATGGTGAAACTCAGGACGGACCCGGACTTGTGAAAAAATGTGTTGTAGCCAATGGTTGGAATGCCCCGTGAAATGGCCTGTTTAATAATGTATTGGATTAAAACGGGAGAGGCAATGGCGGCATCTGGGATAAAATAAATGGCATCCACTGAATCCAATTTTTGGTTGAGGCTGGTTTTAATGTCTGATTCCCGGGTGACGTTTATGGGAACCAACTTGATCTCCGGAACATCTGCTGCAGAACGAAGAAGTTCTTGCCAGATTTGATTCTGTCCGGGCGTTAAAAACAGACCAAGACGTTTTGTGGATGGCAGAATTTGTTGAATATCTCGGAGCTGTCGGGGGGAAAAAAGGTTTAGTGAGACTCCGCATTGTTTTTCTCCCATGGCATCTATCTCGTGGTTACGCAATATCATTCCATAAAAAAGGGGGGCGTGCCATTCGTTGACGGAAAACCAGGACAATGCCTCAGGGCCCACGGCAACGGCAAAGGCAAAGTAGTCATTTTTAAGCTGTTTGAAAACAGGGTCGGGGCTGTAGGGAACGCCCTTTTTATCCATGAATACCCTGCAAAGCGGCATGGACAAACCGGCTTCTAACCCCTCAACCATTTCAATGAAGGGTTTGATCTCACTTGAAATGAGGATCATGCCTGCATTGGGTTGATGCTGTTCCGCATGGAGCAGGGCAGCCTGTGCCAACCAAAGCGTAAACGTAAAAAAGAAAAGAATTAAATATTCAAACCACTTTGTCAATATTTTTCCTTAAGGCTCGGTATTTCTGATTTTGGTCTTCCGGGGTATTTCGTGGGGCCTTGGGGTTAAGCTTATGTTATTTGGATAAAGTGAAAGTCTCGGTGTCGGTTTAGGTGTCAGCTCTAATGTTTGAAGGGGTATAAATTGCATTTATCTATAGAGAGAATCTCTTTATTTGTCAAGTGAATCACTTGACCTCACATTTCGCTTGTCTTCGTAACTCATTGAGATTTAAATCGATTCTTCGGCAGCTTTTTGCATCTTCAAAGAGTCTGATCTAATAAATTCAAATAGTTGGAGCGTAAAGAGCGAAATGTGGGTTGACCTTAATTCATCGTTTGATTTTGACAGTCTGTTCCAAGCATATCTCTAAGAATTTTTTTCAGGGTGAGAAATTTGATATTTTCGGCAAACTGATCTATAATTTAACCATTCCGTTTTTCAATGAGTTCAGGCCTGCGTTATTATGTTTTTGGCAAGGGCCTGTGTTTAAATGAATTTTCCAGCAAAACCACCAATAACGCCGGCTTGACGATTCCTCTCCCTGAGTGGTCGGTGTTGTGATCAAGTCCCATGAAAACAAGGAAAAAACATGACAATTCTGATAACAGGCGCAGCCGGTTTCATAGGCTTTCACTTAACCCAAGCATTACTGAAATCAGGGAAAAAAGTGCTGGGCATAGACAACCTCAACGATTACTATGATCCGCAATTGAAAAAGGATCGTTTGAAACAGCTTGAACCCTATGAAAATTTTAACTTCAGTTCTGTGGACCTTGCACATCGTGACCATATGAAGGCACTGTTTGCAGAAAATAACTTTGAGGTGGTGGTAAACTTGGCGGCCCAGGCCGGTGTAAGGTACAGCATTGACAATCCCGCGGCCTATGTGGATTCCAATCTCACCGGTTTTGCTAATATCCTGGAGGGATGTCGTCAGAGCGGGGTGGGGCACCTGGTATACGCTTCCAGCAGTTCGGTATACGGAGCCAACCGCAAAATGCCCTTTTCGGTTAAGGACAATGTGGACCATCCGGTATCGCTGTACGCCGCAACCAAAAAATCCAATGAACTCATGGCTCACGCATACAGCCATCTGTATCAACTCCCTGTGACGGGATTGCGTTTTTTTACGGTGTATGGACCCTGGGGACGACCGGACATGGCCTACTTCAAGTTTGCAAAGGCCATTTTGGCGGGCATGCCCATTGACGTGTACAACCATGGGCGCATGAAGCGTGATTTTACCTATATCAATGATATCATTCAGGGGGTAATCAGGGTCATGGACATGCCCCCGGTACCCAATCATCCCTCCCATGATGCCGAAACTTCCGCGCCCTTTGCCGTCTATAATATCGGCAACAATCACCCCGTTGAACTGATTGTGTTTATTGAAACACTTGAGACGCTTCTCGGAAAAAAGGCCATCAAAAATATGATGCCCATGCAACCGGGGGATGTGCCTGCCACCTATGCCGACATCACCGAGTTAACCGCCCGAACCGGGTTTGTCCCCCGAACCCCCCTGAAAGACGGGCTTGAAAAGTTTGTTGAATGGTACAGAGGGTATTATTGATTAAGCTCATCCGCCCAAGACCCGGCATTTTGCCCCTGCTCCCTAACCTGGACGAGCCAGAACCAAAAAGGGCTTCAGATTCTCTTGCCAAAATAACACAAAAATCAAATATAAGAATCTAAAACATACGTATGAATTGATTTGAAAGAATGTATAAAATTCTTGACGTGACCCTTTTTTGGGGTTAACTAAATGACATGCGGCTTTTTTTGAAGAAAATATAGCCGCCGGTGTGGAGATCAGAAAAGCACATGTGTTATTTTTTTTGGACTTTTGTTTAATGCCTGTTCATGATCCTGATTTGAGACGTTCATCTGTTGTGTTGAAAAATTTGATTATTCATAAGTCTTGTCATTTCATTAACAAAGGAGTTAAATATGACATTTTCAAGAAAAATACTGGTTGTGCTGTTCGTGGGGATATTTCTGATGGTATCCGGTGTGACCATGGTTTCGGCCATGGAAAAGGTGAATATTAATACGGCTACGCTGGAAGGGCTTACCACCTTGAAAAATGTGGGACCCAAGACCGCTCAAGCTATCATTGCTTACCGCGAGGCCCATCAGGGGTTTAAATCACCGGAGGAAATTACCCAGGTCAAGGGGGTGGGAGAGAAAACCTTTCAGACCAACAAGGATATGATTGTCGTCAAGGATGAGTAGTGACTGATTTTTCGTTTGATGGGGATCTGCTGATGTGTTCATAATGCGATCCCCTGCCGTTTTTGGTATAAATGTGCTTTTCTGATACCCAAATGATCAAGTTTTTGAGCTGATTTCGGAGAGAACAGGGTCAGGCTTGTTTTTATTGACTTCGTCGACCAAAGCGGGCGCGAACCCAAAACGTCACAGATGATGCCCATAATGCAAGCTTACTCCCCCTCACCCATGTCTTTCGTTCCTGCTTTGCACTGGATGCCTATTTTTAGGTGGTCCTCCTTAAAAGAAGTGTAAAGCACTTTTGGGCTCATAGGATGCCAAAGCCCCTTTCTGATTCTGAACGTCCCGCTCATGGATGCACCCCCTGAAATGAAAAACAGGAAACCCCCGTTTATCCCCAAATCCATCCTGCCCACCCTTGATAAACCCAAAATTTGTGTTATTATTCCATGTCATGCCGACCCGGCTTTTTACGACAAAACTTGATGACCAAAAATTTGAATCAACCCCGGAAACCACAGGAGAGCACACAGACGTGGATAAATCAAAACACTTTTCCCGCAGATCCTTCACAATGATTTTTTTGTTCATGGCTTTGCTGATGGCCCTGGTCAATGCAGGGCTTTACTTTGGTTTGCAACAGCTTGTTGCCGTCCTGGCCTCGGAGGGAGGGGCCACCTTGCGTCTCCCCCTTGTCAATATTGAAATGGCTGTGGGCTCTTTACCCCAGCTGTCGGAATTTCTGCAGCTTTTGATTACCTCTTTTGTCTCCTGGGTGGTGCCGGCCTCGGCGGTGTTGTTTCTGCTGCTAACCCTGGTGATGTGGCTGTTTGTCAAGGTGGGCGTGTCCGGTCTTTTTAAGGAGGGCGTAGCGCCTCCGGCACCGGAGAAAGAGGAGGAAAAAACAAAAAAAGATCCCGCAGACCAACGCATGGAGCAGGAACGGAAACGGCGCATGTTTCTCCATCTACTGTCGGTGCTCCAGCGGGAAGGACGACTACTTGATTTTTTTGGAGAGGATTTGAGTCTGTATGAGGATGACCAGATTGGGGCTGCGGTGAGAAGCATCCATGAAGACTGCAAGTCGGCTGTGGAGAAATATGTTGCCCCTGTTCCCGTCATTGACCAGGAAGAGGGGGATGAGATTGATATTGAACCCGGGTTTGACCCCAATGCCGTAAAGCTCACCGGGAATGTGGCAGGAGAGCCTCCGTTTAAGGGGGTATTGAGACACCGGGGCTGGAAGGCCGGGAAAAAAGAGGTGCCCCGTCTGGCCGACGTGCTGGACTCCGGGATCATTGTACCTGCTGAAGTTGAAATCGAATAACTGCCATGGGCAGATCTGGTATTTTACCTATGCTTGCCCACAACAAAGTATGAAAGAAGTGCTTTGGGTTTGCTTTGTCCTTTCATAAAAATAGGGAGTATGCTGTGGAAAAAGCCCGTTACATAGTTGGTATTGACCTTGGCACCACCAACACTGTGGTGGCCTGGACCGATGCTGAGAAAAAAGAGACATCCCGGATCAACGTATTCCGGATTCCCCAACTCACAGAGGCCGGTGTGCTGGATACTCGGGCGGCCTTGCCCTCTTTTCTTTATCTCAAAGAGGCTCATGAGGTGGCATCCCCGGCCTTTGCCCTGCCATGGTGCCAGGATGAAACCGCCGCTGTGGGTGAGTTTGCAAGGGACAGGGGGGCGGAGGTGCCGGCGAAACTGGTGTCATCGGCCAAATCCTGGCTTTGCAATGGGGCTGTGAACAGAGAGGGGGCCATTCTTCCCTGGGAGAGCACAGGTCCGGTGGAAAAAATCTCCCCGGTGGAAGCTTCCGGCAGGATACTGTCCCACATCCGGGCTGCCTGGAATCATGAGATGGCAGCAGATGATACGGATCTCGTGCTTGAGAAACAGCTTATCTACCTCACCGTTCCTGCCTCCTTTGATGCGATGGCCCGGGAACTCACCGTTAAGGCGGCAAAACAGGCCGGATTCAACGATATTGTTCTCATTGAAGAGCCTCAGGCCGCATTTTATTCCTGGCTGGACCAGTCCGGGGAGTCCTGGCGGGACAGCGTTCAAAAGGATGACCTGGTGCTGGTGTGTGATATCGGCGGTGGTACCAGTGACTTCAGCCTCATTGAGGTTCAGGAAGATGCAGATGGCGGCCTTGCCCTGGAACGGGTGGCCGTGGGGGATCATCTCCTGGTGGGGGGCGATAATATTGATCTGGCACTCTCCTATTATCTGGCCCATCAATTAAAAGAGAATAAGAAAAAACTGGATACCTGGCAGATGCGGGTCTTGGTGCATTCCTGCCGCAGGGCCAAGGAGAATCTATTTTCCGACCAGGGCGCACAGAGCCACCCTGTGACCATTCTGGGCAGGGGTTCAGGGCTGATCAAAGGCACCATTAAAGCCAACCTGGAATTAAAAGATGTGGAAAAGGTGGTGCTGGACGGTTTTTTCCCCCGGTGCACCTTGACGGATCGGCCGGCAGCCTCCACGGCGGTGGGAATGAAGGAGTTTGGTCTTTCCTATGAAGCCGACCCCGGTATTACCCGCCATTTGGCCCGGTTTGTCTCCTCTTACAAAGATGATTCCGGTAATGTGAAACTGCCCACAGTGGTGGTCTTCAATGGTGGTGTCATGAAATCCAATCGTATGCGTCAACGGGTGCTGGAGGTGCTGGTCGCCTGGAAGGACGCCGCCGGTCAAGGCAAAATTCGGGAAGTGGATGCCATTGATTTTGATCTCTCCGTTGCAAGGGGAGCGGCCTATTACGGCCAGGCTGCCCGGGGAGATGGTATCCGCATCAGGGCGGGGTTGGGTCAATCCTATTACATGGCCATTGAAGCCTCCATGCCTGCGGTGCCCGGTATTCCCATGCCCACCCGGGCCCTTTGCATTGCCCCCTTTGGCATGGAAGAGGGCACCCAGGCTGAATCCCGGGATCGATTGTTCAATCTGGTGGTGGGGGAGACGGTGACCTTTGACATCATGTCTTCTGCCACCAGAAAGGAAGATCTTGTGGGAATGGTGGTGGATAACTGGGAAGAGATGGATATTAAAGCCATGTCCACCATCGAGACCCGGCTGGAAGGAGAGGATGAAACTCTGATTCCCGTCACCTTTGAGGTGAAACTCACCGAGATCGGCACCCTTGAGTTCTGGGCCTGCTCCCGGGATGATGACAGAAAATGGCGCCTTGAACTCAACGTGCGGCCGAAGGATTAGCCCAGGGAGATTCGTTGGTGCGTATACCCCGGTAGGGCACTTTGATGCCCAGCAGAGCAATGTTTGTGAGGAGTGATTTTGGATTTTCAGGATAAAAGATATGTTGTGGGTGTTGACTTGGGTACGACAAACTCAGCCGTCTCCTATGTGGATTTGGCAGCCCTTTCCCCAGAGGGCAACCCCCGTCCCATAAAACTATTCAAAATTCCCCAGCTCACCGGCGCAGGGGAGTTTAACCCCGTGTCGGTGTTACCCTCTTTTTTATATATCCCCGGTGAGTATGATATTTCCCAAGACGCTCTGAAACATCCCTGGAAGCGGGAAAAAGATCAGTTCGCCGGTGTGTTTGCCAGGGAACATGGCGCTTTGGTGCCCTCCCGGCTGATCTCCTCTGCCAAGAGCTGGCTGTGTCATGCAAGGGCTGATCGACAGGCAAAAATTCTTCCCTGGGGTGCCCAGGGGGTGGAAAAAATATCTCCGGTGGAAACCACAGCAGAATTTTTGCGTCACATTAAAAAAGCCTGGAACCACTTTGTAAAGGATGAAGACCTTTTCCTTGAAAATCAGTTCACCGTGATCACCGTGCCTGCCTCCTTTGACGAAGCGGCCCGTGAGTTTACCCTGGAGGCGGCCCGGGCTGCTGGCCTTGGTAACGATGTGACCTTGCTTGAGGAGCCTCTGGCCGCCTTTTATGCCTGGCTCATCCGCCATGAACAGGACTGGCAAAACCTTGTGAAACCCAATGATCTCATTTTGGTGTGTGATGTGGGCGGAGGCACAACGGACTTTACCCTTATCACCCTGAAGGCATCCCAGGGGAGCCCCCGGTTTCAGCGACTTGCCGTGGGGGATCATTTGATTCTGGGCGGGGATAACATTGACCTTGCCATGGCCCGGTATGTTGAGTCAAAATTTCAAAAAAACAGTGGGCTTTCGGAGGATCAATGGAAAATCCTGTGCCATAAATGCCGCAGTGCCAAGGAGAGGATTCTGGAAAAAGATGAATCCCATGTCAGAATTACCCTGAAAGGGCAGGGAAGAGCCCTGATTGCCGGGACCTTGGCCGCGGACTTGACCCGGGAGGCAGTGGAAGATATTCTATGTAACGGATTTTTTCCCGATGTCACCCCGGAGACGGATGTCCACACAAAAAAGGGGAAGGCCATGGCGGAGTTTGGCCTTCCCTACGAGCAGGAGCCGGCCATCACCCGGCACATCGGGTGGTTCCTTGAAAAGCACAGGGAAGATGTCAAAACTGCCCTTGGTAAAGAGCCCATACCCGATTTCATTCTGTTCAACGGCGGTTCACTTAAGCCCGCATTGCTCCAGGAACGCATTCGTTCCGCCATTCGTTCCTGGTTTGCCATTGCGGATGATGCCCTTCCCGGTGTTCTGGAAAATGCAGAGCCGGATCTGTCCGTGGCATTGGGTGCCTCCTATTATGGGTTGGTAAAGCAGGGCACTGGTGTGCGGGTGGGCAGCGGCAGTCCCAGAAGTTATTATATCGGCATTGCAGCAGCACAGGATAAGCCCGATGAGAAGGTCAAGGGTGGCGGAGAAGAGGCTGCTGTTTCTGATAATAGCGGCAGGGCTTCCATCCGAGCACTGTGTGTGGTGGAGCGCGGTTTGGATGAAGGTTCCGTAATTAATCTGCCGGACCTGCCCTTTGAGGTGCTGACCAATCAGCCGGTGAGTTTCAGTATGTTCAGCTCAAGCTTCAGATCCGGTGATAACTGTGGGGATGTGGTGGAAGTGGATGACACGCTCACCGTCATGACCCCCCTTCAGACTGTGATTCGATTTGGAAAGCAGGGCGAAAAACGCAGCATTCCGGTGACCATTGAGCCGGAGTACACTGAGCTTGGCACCCTTGCCATGTGGTGCAGATCCACCATCAGCTCCCATCGCTGGAAGCTTCAGTTTCAATTGCGGGATTTCCAGGGGGGAGAAGAGACCTGTGAGAGTGAAGTGTTTGACGAAGCCGTGGTTTCCCAGACACTGGCCCTTGTGGTGAGAGCTTTTTCCGAAGACGCTGAGCCCGACGAGGTCCAGCAGCTGACAAAGGCCATTGAAGCCTGTGTGGAACAGAAAAAGGGGAACTGGCCCCTTTCCTTCTTACGGCGCTTGGCCGACCTCCTTATTGAGATGGCACAAGCCCGGAAGTTGAGTCCCATCCACGAGGTACGGTGGCTGAACTTGGTGGGATTTTCCGTTCGCCCGGGCTTTGGGGATGCCTTTGATGAAGAGCGGGTCAGGAAATTGTGGAAAGTTTATCTGGGTGGGGTGATCTTCCCCCGATCCCTACAGAACAGTGTTGAGTGGTGGATCTTCTGCAGAAGAATTGCCGGTGGGCTCACGGCGGGTCAGCAGCGGCAGTTTTTCCAGGATATTACCTCTATTTTGATTTCAGGGGGGCAGGGAAAGAAAAAATTGCCGCCCCAGGAGCTGACGGAACTCTGGATGGCGGTGGCCAACATGGAACGTCTTTTGGTGAAAGATAAAACCGTCCTTGGCAGAAAACTCCTGAATGGGATGAAGCCTGCCAAAGCTCCTCGTCAGTATCTGTGGGCAGTATCCCGGCTGGGTGCCAGGGAGCTTCTCTATGGGTCTGTGGATCGTGTGGTGTCAGCCCGGGAGGTGACTGCATGGGTACAAAAAATCATGAGGCTGTCCTGGCCCCAGACGTCCCCGGTGATGTCGGCGGTGGCCCAGATGGTCAGAAAAACAGATGATCGCACCCGGGATGTGGCACCGGAGGTCGCCGACACGGTTATAAACTGGCTGGAAGCCATGGGTGCGGGCAAAGAGCTGACTGCCATGGTGAAACAGCACGTCTCCATTGAATCCCTGGAGCAGAGCCTGATTTATGGAGAGCGACTTCCCCAGGGCTTGGTGTTGAAATAGGGTTCCGGAATTCAATACGCGCCTTGTTTTTTTTATTATTTTAAAATTTTTAAAAAAAGGTTTGACAAGCATTAAAAATTCATGTAGTTTCGTTGGGTCTTCCTGAGATGGGGGCTCTGCTTTGAGCAGACAGGTTTTGTCTTAAGGGAACACTGATTATGATGAACAAAATTTGATCTTTGAAAATCGGTTAGTGAATGAAATGAGAGAAGATGTTTAAAAGTGCAGCCAAGCACATAAAAAAACATTTTTAAAGGAATTATAACTGGAGAGTTTGATTCTGGCTCAGAATGAACGCTGGCGGCGTGCTTAACACATGCAAGTCGAACGAGAAAGTTCCTGCTTGCAGGAGCGAGTAGAGTGGCGCACGGGTGAGTAACACGTGGATAATCTACCTTCAAATCGGGAATAACCATTCGAAAGGATGGCTAATGCCGGATAAAGTCGTGAGAACTTTGGTTTTTAAGATGAAAGGGTGCCTCTGATTAAAGCATCTGTTTGAAGATGAGTCCGCGGACCATTAGTTTGTTGGTGGGGTAACGGCCTACCAAGACTACGATGGTTAGCTGGTCTGAGAGGATGATCAGCCACACTGGAACTGACACACGGTCCAGACTCCTACGGGAGGCAGCAGTGAGGAATTTTGCGCAATGGGGGCAACCCTGACGCAGCAACGCCGCGTGAGTGAAGAAGGCCCTTGGGTCGTAAAGCTCTGTCAATGGGGAAGAAGTTACATGGTGTTAATAGCACCTTGTATTGACGGTACCCATGAAGGAAGCACCGGCTAACTCCGTGCCAGCAGCCGCGGTAATACGGGGGGTGCAAGCGTTATTCGGAATTATTGGGCGTAAAGGGCACGCAGGCGGTCCTGTCAGTCAGATGTGAAAGCCCGGGGCTCAACCCCGGACGTGCATTTGAAACAGCAGGACTTGAGTACGGGAGAGGAAAGGGGAATTCCTGGTGTAGAGGTGAAATTCGTAGATATCAGGAGGAACACCGGTGGCGAAGGCGCCTTTCTGGACCGATACTGACGCTGAGGTGCGAAGGCGTGGGTAGCGAACGGGATTAGATACCCCGGTAGTCCACGCAGTAAACGTTGTATGCTAGGTGTAGCGGGTATTGACCCCTGCTGCGCCGGAGTTAACACATTAAGCATACCGCCTGGGGAGTACGGTCGCAAGACTAAAACTCAAAGAAATTGACGGGGGCCCGCACAAGCGGTGGAGCATGTGGTTTAATTCGACGCAACGCGAAGAACCTTACCCAGACTTGACATCTTGAGAATCCTTTTGAAAGAAAGGAGTGCCTTCGGGAGCTCAAAGACAGGTGCTGCATGGCTGTCGTCAGCTCGTGTCGTGAGATGTTTGGTTAAGTCCAGCAACGAGCGCAACCCTTGTCTTCAGTTGCCAGCACATAATGGTGGGAACTCTGAAGAGACTGCCCCGGTTAACGGGGAGGAAGGTGGGGATGACGTCAAGTCCTCATGGCCCTTATGTCTGGGGCTACACACGTGCTACAATGGTATGTACAACGGGCAGCAAGCGTGCGAGCGCAAGCCAATCCCTTAAAGCATATCCCAGTCCGGATTGGAGTCTGCAACTCGACTCCATGAAGTTGGAATCGCTAGTAATCGTGGATCAGCATGCCACGGTGAATACGTTCCCGGGCCTTGTACACACCGCCCGTCACACCATGAGAGTTGATTGTACCCGACGTCACTGGGCCAACCCTTCGGGGGGGCAGGTGCCTAAGGTATGGTTGATAATTAGGGTGAAGTCGTAACAAGGTAGCCGTTGGGGAACCAGCGGCTGGATCACCTCCTTTCTAAGGAAAGAAATAAAAAAGCATCTTTTTACATGAAGTTCACTAATCGGTTTTGAGAGATCAAGTCAGGCGTTGTTGCTCCAATCTGATTGGAGCGCATGCCGATGGGGAGAGGTCGATGTTTAATGCCGACAGGTTGAGATCATTGATTCCCCACCGGATCTTTTCATGCTCTTTGAAAATTTGTTGTGGTAAATTATAATATGTTCAACACAGCGGCATTTTTTAAAAATGAGCTGTTTTGTGACGAAATAAGGTCAGCTTAAGGCTGACTGCATGGAGTCAAAATATATTTGCACTAAAGCGTTTAAACTTATTTGTGGTTTATAGTGGCTAAGCTATAAAGGGCAAACGGTGGATGCCTTGGTGCCAGGAGGCGAAGAAAGACGTGGTAAGCTGCGAAAAGCTTCGGGGAGCTGCTAAACAAGCTTTGATCCGGAGATGTCTGAATGGGGCAACCCGTCACGGTCAATACTGTGACACCATAGTACGAATACATAGTGCTATGGAGCCAACGGGGAGAACTGAAACATCTTAGTACCCCCAGGAAGAGAAAGTAAAAACGATTTCCTAAGTAGCGGCGAGCGAACGGGAAACAGCCCAAACCTGTCATGTGTGATAGCCCGAAGGCGTTGCATGGCAGGGGTCGTGGGATCTGTAGTGTGTCTGTTTCGGAAGGCACAGAGAGTTAAAAAGTCAATTATTAGCAGAACACACTGGAAAGTGTGGCCATAGCGGGTGACAGCCCCGTATGCGAAAGTAATTGATCTCTTATACAGACACCCAAGTACTGCGGAACACGAGAAATTCTGTGGGAATTTGCGAGGACCATCTCGTAAGGCTAAATACTACCTGGCAACCGATAGTGAACCAGTACCGTGAGGGAAAGGTGAAAAGAACCCCTGTGAGGGGAGTGAAATAGTACCTGAAACCGTTTGCTTACAAGCAGTGGGAGCAGTGGCGATTGTCATTGTGACCGCGTGCCTTTTGCATAATGAGTCAGCGAGTTACTTAATGCAGCAAGGTTAAGCCGATAGGTGTAGCCGTAGCGAAAGCGAGTCTGAACAGGGCGAGTTAGTTGTATTGAGTAGACCCGAAACCAGGTGATCTATCCATGTCCAGGGTGAAGCGCGAGTAAAATCGCGTGGAGGCCCGAACCGTTGTAGGTTAAAAACTACTCGGATGAGGTGTGGATAGGGGTGAAAGGCCAAACAAACCTGGAGATAGCTGGTTCTCTCCGAAATATATTTAGGTATAGCCTCACATGTTTCTTATCGGGGGTAGAGCACTGGATGGGCTAGGGGTCTCACCAGATTACCAAACCTAACCAAACTCCGAATACCGATAAAGTTAAAATGTGGGAGTCAGCCCGCGGGAGCTAAGTTTCGCGGACGAGAGGGAAACAACCCAGACCGCCAGCTAAGGTCCCCAAATCTATGCTAAGTGGTAAAGGATGTGGAAATGCCCAGACAATCAGGAGGTTGGCTTAGAAGCAGCCATCCTTTAAAGAAAGCGTAATAGCTCACTGATCGAGTGGTTCTGCGCCGAAGATGTAACGGGGCTCAAGCATAGTACCGAAGCTGCGGATGGAAATTTATTTTCATGGTAGGAGAGCATTGTATTCGTATTGAATCGTCATGGTGATGTGATGTGGAGTGAATACAAGAGACCATGCTGACATGAGTAGCGATAAAGGGGGTGAGAAACCCCCTCGCCGATAGCCCAAGGATTCCTGAGTAAAGCTAATCTTCTCAGGGTTAGTCGATCCCTAAGCCGAGGCCGAAAGGCGTAGGCGATGGAAAACAGGTTAATATTCCTGTACCACCTAATTATCGTTTGAGAGAAGGGGGGACGCAGGAGGGCAAGTCATCCGTCTGCTGGAATAGGCGGTTCAAGCTGGTAGGCTTAAAAGACAGGCAAATCCGTCTTTTTATAAGGCCGAGAAGTGATGAGGAGGGATTTATCCCATAAACTGACTGTACCCATGCTGCCAAGAAAAGCCTCTATCGAGATAATGGGTGATCGTACCGTAAACCGACACAGGTAGGCAGGGAGAGTATCCCGAGGCGCTTGAGAGAACCCTGGTTAAGGAACTCGGCAAAATAATACCGTAACTTCGGGATAAGGTATGCCTTCAATTGTGAGTTTATTAACTGAACAAAGCATAAGAGGGTCGCAGAGAAATGGCGGTAGCGACTGTTTACTAAAAACATAGGACTCTGCAAAGTCGTAAGACGAGGTATAGGGTCTGACGCCTGCCCGGTGCCGGAAGGTTAAGGGGATTTGTTAGGGCAACCGAAGCATTGAACCGAAGCCCCGGTAAACGGCGGCCGTAACTATAACGGTCCTAAGGTAGCGAAATTCCTTGTCGGGTAAGTTCCGACCTGCACGAATGGCGTAACGACTTCCGCACTGTCTCAACCAGGGACTCAGCGAAATTGGAATGGCGGTGAAGATACCGTCTACCCGCGAAAAGACGGAAAGACCCCGGCACCTTTACTACAGCTTGACATTGGATTTTGGGATATGATGTGCAGGATAGGTGGGAGACTTGGAAGCAGGTACGCCAGTACTTGTGGAGTCACCCTTGAAATACCACCCTTCATATTCTATGGTTCTAACGTAGGTCCCTGATCGGGATTACGGACAGTGTCTGGCGGGTAGTTTGACTGGGGCGGTCGCCTCCCAAAGAGTAACGGAGGCGCGCGAAGGTTCCCTCAGGCTGATTGGAAACCAGCCAAAGAGTGTAAAGGCATAAGGGAGCTTGACTGCGAGAGAGACATTTCGAGCAGGTACGAAAGTAGGTCTTAGTGATCCGGCGGTTCTGTATGGAAGGGCCGTCGCTCAACGGATAAAAGGTACGCCGGGGATAACAGGCTTATCGCCCCCAAGAGTTCACATCGACGGGGCGGTTTGGCACCTCGATGTCGGCTCATCACATCCTGGGGCTGGAGCAGGTCCCAAGGGTTTGGCTGTTCGCCAATTAAAGTGGTACGTGAGCTGGGTTTAAAACGTCGTGAGACAGTTTGGTCCCTATCTTTCGTGGGCGTAGGATATTTGAGGAGATCTGTTCCTAGTACGAGAGGACCGGAATGGACAAACCAATGGTGTTCCTGTTGTCGTGCCAACGGCATTGCAGGGTAGCTAAGTTTGGAATGGATAACCGCTGAAAGCATCTAAGCGGGAAACCAACTTCAAGATGAGATATCCCCTCTATTTATAGACTGAAGACCCCTTGAAGACTACAAGGTTGATAGGTCGGGTGTGTAAGCACAGTAATGTGTTGAGCTAACCGATACTAATAGGTCGTGAGGCTTAGCCACTTCCTAAACCCAAATAATTTTAAACGTTTTACTGCGAATATATTTACAAGACAAAAACAATATGATAAATACCGCAACGAATTGACGATGGAGAATTAAACGTTCTCACTATTTTTTAACAGGAATATACAGTTTGATTCGGTGACACTGGCAAGGTGGGTACACCCGTTCCCATCCCGAACACGGAAGTTAAGCACCTTAGCGCCGATGGTACTGCACGGGCAGCTGTGTGGGAGAGTAGGACGTCGCCGAATTAATTTTTTATAAAGGCCCTGATCATTATTATTAATGGTCAGGGCCTTTTTTTGTTTGACCTTAAGCGTCAATAACGCAAGCCTGATCCCATCCCAGCAGAATGGCGGATGTTGTGACCAAGCCCATTTTGAGAAGGACGCGTGGTCAGGATATAACTGATAATCGTCAGAATCAGTAATCCATAGGCTGTGAAAAAAAATGACGTAAAATGATTCGACGTAACCGTGAACGCGGCACCGATTTTCTCTTCTTTAGCCGGACCCTTTCCGTCCGCAGTATCCACACTTTTTTTATTATTTTTATTTTTTCCCGGATTCCCCTTCAATAAAAAACGGGTCAAGGTAATCCGCATGTCATCATGGACCAATGGTTTCAGCAGCATTACCCTTTGGGATGCCACCTGTTCTTGATTTTTCAGGAGAATAACTCTGGCACTGTTTTGATCGGCATGAAATGTTTTTCTTGTCATCAATGGTCGGCTCTGTTTCATTTTCATGGATATTAATCGGGTATCATCCACAAATTTTGTGCCTTCAACCATAAGGGAAAATCCATTGAACAGTTCACGGGATTCTCCTGGATAGAGTTCAATTTCTGTTGTTTTATGTCCGCTGATCAGTGCCAGGGCGTGGCATGTCAATACCAACAGAAACAGAAGGTGCATGCACAGAAAGCTCCACTGTTTTATTGAACCGAGTCTTAAGGCGGCCGGCAGAAGCGTGGTGACGCTGCATGTCAGAGCATTTACAAAAAGGACACCTGATGCGAGACAGAGCAGCACCGTCCATATGGCGGCAAGGGAATTGCTGGAGATGAATTGCATTAGCCAGTGATGAATATGGGTGGTATTTAATCCGTCAAGGGCTTTTTGGTGGGTCGGAAAATAAGATAAAACCACTCCCCCCATCAGGAGTATTCCCAGGGTAATGATGGCTGAAAAAGTGATATGAATGGAAGCTAATTTGCGTATCATGGGATGGGTTTCCTTAATTAATGATAAAAAACAGTCCAGAGGAGAAACAGGGCCGGCAGTGAGCCTGTCATGGCCTTAATCCGGGGGTTTTTTGAAAGGGCTGGTGGCAGATGACAGGTGAGCATCACCAGCATAAAAACAATGGCTGCCTTGAAAAATCCACCACTCCATCGCCATGAGTCTCCTAACCAGTTCAGGCACCACCATGAACCTGACCATTCACTGCATAAAAAAATCACAAGTCCCACCAACAGCATATGCCGGGCACTGGAAAATAAAATATTCCGTCTCTGGGTCATGGTTGAATTTTCACCATCCGTGCGCTTTGGGTTGAACGGTGGGGTCCACAGGCCGATCTGATAGAGCAACATTCCACGGGTAAACAGCGCTGCAGCCGTGAGGCGAAGATTGAAAAACAGGTTTGTCCAGGGATTTCCATACATGAAAAAATCGGGGTTGAATATCTTGGGTTGTGTGCAGTGGCATAAAAGCAGGCAGAGCGAAATCAGAGCTGTACCGCCGCAGGTGTTCATCTGTGTGGGAAGTTCCTTTTCTCCCCGGAATATGCTCTCCATCAATGTTAAAACAAAAATAAGATAAATGGTGGCCTCAAATGCACCATACAGGGGCAGGCGATGTTCTGTTAGGACCAGGGCCATGACACCGGCGCCTGTTAATATCATGCAGCTGAACAGTATTGGTCTTACGATGGACTCCCTTTTTTTTACAACAAAATAAAGCACAAGTGTAAAGAGTCCCATGACAATGTAGTAGAGCAAAGCGAGAAAAAAAAGCATTCTTCCAAACCTTTTAATTGTTATGATCAAGCACTTGTGGTGCAGAGTGTTACCAGTTTTGACAGGGCATTGTTTTCATGGCTCTGGATGATATCCGTTCTGTTAAAGGGCCATATCCGGCAGATGGGAGAGACCAGCGCCTCCCGGATGATCCAGATATGAATGCTTTTTTTCAACTCCAGAAGAGGCGGAATAAAAGGAGCCCATCCTTTCCCCTGCAGTTCCATTTTTCCCAATTCATCCACCATGATTATCTTTGCATCTCTGCAATTTTCAAGTGTTAAAGCCCGCCGTCCTGCATTGACGCCTTCCCTGAGAAAAGTGTAGGGCATTCCGGATGGGGGTGGGTTTTCAAATTTGCTCCGTTTTGCCAGCGGGGTCATGGTTTGTCTCTTTAGATCAAACAGATCAAATCCACTTCGTTGGTTATCCTTCCACATCCCCTTGGCAATGAATCCTGCCATGGGGATGGACAGTTGCCTGAGTTCTTCCATAAGACTCCAGGCCAGGGAAGACTTGCCCGATTGGATGGACCCGGTGATGACAATGCGATGGGTTCCGGTGGTGGTTTTTTCACTTGAGCACATCTGTTGGGATAAAAAAGGATCCGTTTTCGGCAAAGGGCAGTGCGGTGGTATCTGTTTCATATAGCATATCCATGTTGGGTTTCGTCATGACCTCTTTCACCGGGCCGGCCCCGAACACCGCGCCATCCTTCAATAGGATCACCTCATCGGCAAAAAGCATGGCCATATTGGGATCATGCATGGCTGCCACAACGGCGGTGCGGCACTTTATACACAGCTGTCTGATTCGGGAGAGCAGCAGGTATTGATTTTTAAAATCCAGATGGTTGGTGGGTTCATCCAACAACATGATGTCATTGGTTTGAACCAGCGCGCAGGCCAGCAGCGCCATCTGGCGTTCTCCGCCGGAAATTCGATTGAAGTTGCATTGAGCAAGATGCAGCACATCAAGAGTGTTTAAGGCCTTGATGGCAAGTTCATACTCTTTGGGACCCGGTACCTGGGTGACCCCCAGGAAAGGAGCCCTTCCCATGACCACCACATCCAACACGGTAAAGGGGAACACTTCTGGGTTTTCCTGCACCACCAGGCTGATGTGCCGGGCCACCTCTTTTCTGGAGAGGGTGCGCATGTCGATCCCTTTTATATAGACGGTTCCGGGAGCCGTTTTTTTTATGCCGGTGAGGCAGTGGATCAGGGTGGTTTTTCCGGATCCGTTTCGTCCCAGGATGGCCGTGAAGGTGCCGCTTTTCATGGCCAGAGAAATACCTTTAAGAATGGGGACATTGCCATGGGAAAAAAATAGATTCCGGCATGCCAGGGCTACAGCCATCCGCTCCCCCTGTTTTTGTACAGCAAAAGGCCGAAAACCGGGGCACCGGTGAGGGCCGTGATGATGCCCACTGGCAGTTCCGCCGTGGTGATGGAGCGGGCCACCCCATCGGCTACCAGCATGAACAAGGCCCCTAAAAGGGCGGACACCGGCAGCATCACCTCATGGCGGGGCCCCACCAGGGTTCTTGCCATGTGGGGAATGATCAGGGCGATCCAGCTGATCTGGCCGCAGGTGGCCACCATCACCGACACCATAACGGCAGTTAACATAATCAAGAGTATCCGGAGCACCAACGGATTCATGCCAAGGGAACTTGCCCTTGTATCGCCCATGGAGAGAATGTTGAGCCTGAACCGGAACGCCATGAGAATGATAATGCCAAGTAAAACCACCGGCCCGGCCATGGCAAGATCCGTCCATGTCACCCGTGTGAGGCTGCCCATGATCCAGAACACAATGCTTGGCAGCTCGTCGTAGGGGTCGGAAAAATATTTCAGAATCATGAGAAGGGCATTGAAAAATGAGCGGACCACCATACCCGCCAGAATCATGATGATCACCGGGCGGATGGCAATGAGTCGGGCAATGCCAAGACTCATGGACACCGCCAGCAACCCGCAGCCAAAGGAGAGCAGTTGCACCAGGGTGACACTTTCACCGGGCAGAATAATCCCCAGGGCTGCACCCAGCGTGCATCCGGCGGAAACGCCCAGAATATCCGGAGACACCAGGGGATTTCGAAACAGGGCCTGGTACACGGCTCCGGACACGGACAGTCCCATGCCAAGCAAGATGGCCATGAGACATCGGGGCAGCCGTATCCATAAGAAAACCATTTTCCGGGAGATTAGTTCAGGTCCAAGTGCGGTATCTGTGACCATGGCGGACAGGATGGTTCCCATGTCGGACAGGGTGATGTCATATCGTCCCGCCAGCATGGAGAGGGCAAAAAAGATCACCACCAGGCACAGAAGAATGGGAATATAGGGAAGGGTGCGCTTTTTGTGAAGGGATGGGGCATGGGTCACGGGTTCATCGCATCCGGGAGGGTGTCGTCCAGGGTGCCCCCCATCTCTTTCAGTGTTTTGTTGAACAGCAGTTTGTGAAAATCGTTGGCATAAGCGTTGATATCAATGTCATTGAACTGTTCCGGGTAGGCCCGTTGGGCCACCCACAGGGTGGCAAGGGCCGACAGGGGGGAGGGGAAATCCCAGGGGGCCAGGTTGCTGGGGAAGCGGTATATTCTGTGGTGGCTGAGGGCTGCAACTTTTTTCAGGGCCGGATTGTGGATGGCCTTTATTCCTTCCTTACCAAGATTTCGGGAGATAAAAACAATATCCGGGTTCCATGCCAGAAACTGTTCCGGGGAGATGTCTTGAAAATCGCCGTTAAGGTCATGGGAGACATTGATCAAACCGGCCCGGGATAGAATATTATCCTGGAGCATGTTTTGGGCTGCGGTGTTGAAAAAACTTCGGGAAGAGGCAAAATAGGCACTTTTTCTTTCCTGCAGGGGGGCGGTTCTCTCTTCAACCAGTTTTAGCACCTTGTCCATGGCGTTGATGATCCTGGCGGATTGCCGGGGCAATCCCACCGCCCGGGAAATTATTTCAAGGGACTGTTTGATGTTATCCATGCTTTCCGGAAGAATGATTATGGCGGGAACCCCCATGGTTTCAAGGCGTTTTGCCAGGGAGATGCCATCTTTCAGGGCATAGAGAATCACAAGATCCGGGGTAAGGGAAAGGACCGTTTCAAGGTTGATTCCTGTGGATTTTGTTCCCACGCCGGTCAGTTGCATCACCTCAGGAAATACGGCCCGGGTGAGCCGGTCATTTTTTGAATGGGTATCAATGCCCACCAGCCGGTCCTGAAGTCCCAGGGAAAGGATGCACAGGGTCACCGGTTTAAATGTGGGCACAATTCGTTTGACATCACCATGGAGCAGTACCTTTCGACCGACCATGTCCGTGATCATTCGCTCTTCATGGGATAGTGCAGTGGTGCCGGTCAGGAAAATGAATAAAAGGGGCATTAAGGCCATGAAGATAATGCCTTGGATTCGATTTTCCGGGGATGGTTTTATCACGTTGGCTACCCCTGTCAGCAATGCTAACGTCCAGCAATAATGAGGGTTTTTATTTTTGTTGTGCCAGGTTTTTCTGCCATGTATGTTATATAGTTTTATGGTCTGATAAAGTCAATAGCATTGTCCAAATTGGTAAAGTATGGATGGAAATGGATAATCCTTACCATAAGATTCTGAAATACAACATGAGCCACATTCAAAATGCCTTAATCCATAAGAGCATACGCTTGGTAAAAAGCCGTCCGGAAGTGATTCATGGGGTTTGATCCCAACATCAAGTCATGAAATTCTGCACAATGGCCCTTTATCCCCATGTGTTTTTGTTTGTTTTGGTTGTATATGGTTTGTTGGGGGGATTTTCATATGTGCAATTATGGTTTTCCTTGACAAAGATGGTAAATGAAAACAGACTTTCAAGGTTGAAATGGGTACCACTTGATGATCAAGGATGATCAAGTTTTTGGGGCTGTATCTTAAAATAAATAAGGAGGAAAATTATGTTTAAGCGCTGTTTACTGGCGTTGTTAATGAGTTTGCAAATGACATCAGGGAATTTGTCTGCTGCTGAAGAACCGGCAGATCTGTTCTCTCTGGGAGAGATTGTGGTCAAGGGCGTTGCCGGGGACGTATCAGATGTGGGCATTAGCCAGACGATCACCTTTGAGGAGATTGAGGCCACCAACAGCAGTACCATTGCCGATGCCATGAAGTTTGTGCCCGGAGTGACCATGACCCGGGGCCACAAGAATGAACCGGAAATTTCCGTCCATGGGTTTGATCAGGAAAAAACCCTGTTCCTCATTGATGGAATACCCTACTATGAGACCTATTATGGAAAACTGAATCTGGACCAGATTCCGGTGGACATTGTTTCCAGGATTGAGATCACCAAGAATGCCCCCTCAGTGCTCTATGGTGCCAATGCCCAGGTGGCCGTTGTGAATGTCATCACCCGTAAGGGGACCGCCAAACCCACCCTCACCGTCAAAGGGGAGATGGGAGAGAATAACACCTATAAGGGGTCCCTTTCCCATGGGAACAAGGTGGGTGCGGTGAACTACTGGGTGAGTTATCTCCATGAAGAATCCGATGGATGGCAGCTTTCCGATGACTACACCCCGGTTGTGACCACCCGGGCCAAAAAATGGATGACCAACATTGACGGAATCCATGAGGACGGGGGACTTCGGGAAAATTCCGATTATAAAAATGACCGGTTATGGGCCCGGGCAGGCATTACTCCGACGTCGGGCTCTGAATATTTTATCAGTACCTATTTCATGCAGTCCGAGATGGGGCATCCCCTGCCCACGGATGAGTATAAAATTTTTGAACGATCCGGAGATGATGCCGGGTTTTCCACCCTGTCCAGGTTTGAAGATTACGATGACTGGGGAATTGATCTGAGTGGAAAACAGTTGATCTCAGAACGGCTCACCCTGAGGGGCAAGCTTTTTTATCATGATCATGAAGATACCTATGCCTCTTATGATGACCTTGATTTTTCCAATGTGATCGCCAGAAGTACCTTTAAGGATAATTACGTGGGTGGGTCTTTGATTGCCGATTTCTCTTTGGCTGAAATCCACAGTGGTCATGTCTCTTTGCACTACAAAGAAGATGTCCATAAAGGCCGGGATGATGATTACCAGCCTTACAACAAAGATATTTCCCATACCGGGTCCATCGGCACTGAACATCAGTTTTTTACTCGGTTTGGCATGACGGTTTACGCCGGTGCTTCCTACGACTGGTTCAAGGTGGAGGAGGCAGAGGATTACGCGTTTGATGATGATGACATTCTCCTGGGCCAGGTGGATCTGGATACCGCCGGTACCCAGGATGAGATCAACCCCATGATCGGCTTTACCTGGGATGTGGTCGACACCTCTTTTTACGGCTCCATTGCCAGAAAGACCCGTTTCCCAACCCTGTCCGAACTTTTTTCATCCTCCAGCGGGAACCCTGAACTCACAGCGGAAAAGAGTACCAATTACACCCTTGGGGTCACCCGGACGTTTGACCGACGCATCACTGCAGACATCTCCGGATTTTACCATGATATTTCCGATTGGATTTCCAGGGATTATTATGAGGACGATTACACCGGCAACGAGATTTACACCAATGTGGAGGATGTCACCATGCAGGGGGTGGAGGCCACCTTGAATGTGGTGTTCTGTGACTATTTCAGCATGAATTTTAACTATACCTTTATTGATGCCCAAAATGAAAGCAGCCAGAGAGCAACGGATAAGGTGGCCGGGGTTCCGGAGAACAAGTTCGGCGTGGGATGTAAGCTGTTGATTCCAAAGGTTCTTATCAATGTCGATCTCCAGGGCATCTATGTGGATGGGGTGTACGACAACCTTCCCACCACTGCATCTCCCGATGATGAGGTGGTAAAAACAGATGATTATTTTATACTGAACTCCCGGATTTCCAAAAAATTCGGCAATCGGTACAGCCTCTATGCCGAGGTGGATAATCTGTTTGATGAAGATTATGACCAGGAGGTGGGTTTTCCCGGTGAGGGCAGAAACATCCGGGCCGGATTTACCCTTTCCCTATGACATACACATCACATCCCTCTCCCATGCAAATGTTGTCTTTTATGGATAACTATTTGATTTTATTCGTCCCCAGAAATTAAAGAGAGGGGGGGTAACTTTGAGCAGCTTTTTCTAAGCGGATCAGATGGGAAACCCCACGATAAAGGGTCTGGAGACACGTTTTTTCCGTTATACCCAGCCGCTGTCTATTGCTGACGTCCAACACCCCCTCCTCCACCCGGGTTTTTTCTCCCCGGGTGCCCCGGATCTGGAGGTTCAGCCTGCGGGCTTGTGCGTGCAACATTTCCTGCTGCTTAATCAGACGGGGCAGACGGATGTGCACCCCGGCCCGCATGCCGGTGCCGATGTTGGAGGGGCAGGCTGCAAGATACCCCAGGGTGTTGTTCCGGGCAAAATCAAGCTTTTCTTCCAGCAGTCCCAGGGCAAGGGCGATGCGATTGAAGGTGGTTGCCATGTCGCCGTGATCATCCATGGAGATGATTCTCAAATGATCTTCTTCGTTGATCCATACCCGAAACCGGGTGTCATGGGACACAAAACATCCCCTGGCGTGGGGCCAGTCCCGGTTGATGCTGGCGGCATCCTGAAAACGATCTCCTTTATTGAATAAAAAAGCCTTTTCCGGATCTTCCGGTAATCGGTTTTTTTCAGGTGCACCTTTTTCAGGTGCATTTTTTTTTATTCCGGCGTAATCAAGGGGCTTTATGGCCTGACCCTCCGGTTGGTCATCATGACGGGCGGTGGAAATCGGATGCCCGGGCTCTCTAAAAACAGACCGGACATGGGCGGTGTTCTCCTCCGGGTTCATGGGAATATAGTCTCCCGAAAGAGGGGCCGGCAGGTGTTTCAATGTATCCACAATTATCTGCTCCACTTTTTTCCGTTCTTCCCTCCGGATAAAAGGGGTAAAGGCAAACCCTGCAAGGTTCCGGGCCACCCGGATGCGGGTGGAGAGAATGTATCGACGGGCCGGATCAAGGTCTGGAAGATGTGCCAAAGAGAGGTCGCTTTCATGCACCGTTCCGGGGAGGATACAATGATACTCCTGGATAATGGGAAGCAAAAGGGGGGAAAACACCGTATAGGTGCCGGCATCTCCGGCATACACGCCGATGTCGCTGTCACGGTGTGTGATTCCCGATGTCAGTGCCTGGGCCAGGGAAAAGCCCATGCCAGTTTTTTTTTCTTTTAAGGCATTGAAAATCGGTTCCGTAAGATGTTTTGCGGCAAGCGAGGTTGACTCAGCCGGAAAGACGGGGAAATTCATAAAAAATTCAGCAGCCCCCCCCAGTTTTTAGCTCAGGGGAGGAATTGCCGCCTCCATTGTAGCTCTTGTTACCCTGCAACGCCCTGGATCTTTAGTTAGCCCAGGGAGGGGTAGAAATGGCCTTATACGTCCAGACGTTTAGCCTGGGTGGAGATACCCCGGGCCAGGAGGGTGCGTATTTTATCCAGGCGGGAACATGTTTCCTGGCAGTGGGGAATTTGATCCTTGTTTTTACAGGTCAGGCAGGGGCTTTGGGTCAGATATCCCAGTTCAAAGTCAAATCGGTCCCTTCGGATGTAGGTCGGCATGGTTTTTCCTTGCACTTAAATGGTTGCGGATTCATTATCAGGGCATGCATCTAATTTCAGTCAGCCGGGTGGCTGGGAGCGATGGAGGCTCAACGGAGTCATGCGTTTGTCAACACGCTTTGTGTAAAGGGAAAATCCATAAAAACTGCCGGAGATCCACATTTGACCCCATTTCAAAATGGCAGAAGTTAGCATCCGGCTCCACCACTGCTATAACAATGACTTGAAAAAAGGTCAAGACCCCCGCAATAATGCGTAATTATCCCCTGCTTTTCTAAGGTGACCAATGTCCGACGGAGCCCATTTTTTCTTGTGTCCCCCCGGTAGGCATGATAGATGTTTGTCCATTACAATAATGCTATCACAAGAAGATCAGGAGGCTTTTTAGTGAATACGGAATCAAAGTTTGCTTCTTTGAAAGAGAAGGAACGGGAAGCCCGGAAACAGATAATCATTGATTCGGCCCTGGCGCTGTTTGCCAGAAAACCCTTTTATGATGTGGGAATGCGGGACGTGGCAGATGAGGCAGGGGTATCTCCCGCCACTTTATACCGATATTTTCCCAGCCAGGAAGAGTTGTTTGTGGAGGCGTTCATCCAGGATATTTCTTCGGTGAGCAATTCCTTTGAAGATATGGTAAGAAAAGATGCTCCGACCACCATTGAAGATTTTGCCGTGGCCTATGTGGATCACCTGATCCAGAATGAATCCACGTTCCAGATGATGACCTACATCATGTTAAAGGACAACATGGAACACCAGGCGCTCAAGGACTTTGGTTCCGTAACCCGAATTTTTTTTAATGGGTTTTCCCGACTGCTGGAGCGCCATGGGGTCAAGGATAATATTCGTCTCTATGCCCAGTCATTTATTGGTGCGTTGAGCGGTATCATCATGAGCTATCGTAATTACGCCGGTAAGGATAAAGCCCAGATTCGTGAGCACATTCTTAAATTGACCCGCATCACCGCAGAAATTTACAGTCACAAGCTGATGCCGTGATGGTATGGGTTTTCCTTTCTACTTCCCCTTGACACCTGTTTTTTTTATTTTATATTTTACTACAGAATTCAAAGCCATCATGCATTGAAAATTGAGGACATATGGATGAAATAAAAGAAAAAATAGCAGCCCATCACCTGTTGATCAGTCAAGTGAGAAAAGAGATGGGAAAGGCCCTGGTGGGCCAACAGAAACTGGTGGACGGTCTTTTGACGGGACTCCTTTCCGGAGGACATGTGCTCATTGAGGGGGTGCCCGGCCTTGCCAAGACCAGTGCAGTAAAAGCATTGGCAGCAACGGTACAGGCCGATTTCAAGCGCATTCAGTTCACCCCGGACCTGCTGCCGGCGGATCTGGTGGGGACTGAAATTTATCGACCGAAAATGGGAGATTTTGTCACCCGTAAGGGGCCGTTGTTTAATAATATTATTCTGGCGGATGAGATCAACCGTGCCCCTTCCAAGGTGCAGTCCGCTTTACTTGAGGCCATGCAGGAAAAGCAGGTGACCATCGGAGATGTCACTTATCCCCTGCCGGACCCCTTTCTGGTGCTGGCCACCCAGAACCCCATTGAGCAGGAGGGAACCTATACCCTTCCGGAAGCCCAGGTGGACCGCTTCATGCTCAAGATCCTCATTGATTACCCCGACCGAAGCCAGGAACTTGAAATTCTGAAAAAAACGGAATTTGATACGCCGGAAGCCATTGAACCGGTGGTGAGCCCGGCGGAACTCAAAGCCATGACCCGGGTTATACGGGAGATTTACGTGGATGATAAACTGAAGGAGTACATCGTGGATCTGGTCTTTGCCACCCGACGTCCGGAAAAATTCGGTATGGACATCGGTGCCCATGTGGCCTTTGGCGCATCCCCCAGGGCCACCCTTTTTATGGCCCAGGCGGCCCGGGTGAGCGCCTTTCTCCAGGGCCGGGCCTATGTGACACCCCAGGATATTAAAAACATGGCCCCGGATGTGCTGCGCCACCGCATTATTCTCTCCTTTGAGGCCGAGGCCGCCGATGTCACCACCGATGATATCATTCAAACCCTGTTTGATTCCGTGGCCGTGCCATAACCACCCGTTCACAGACGTAGAGCCCAAAATCAAACACCCAGTACCCAGTACCCAGTACATAGAACCTAAAACCCAGAACCCAGAACCCCAAAAAAGCAACCTTCATTAAGGCACCCATAACCATGGTCCCCGACGATATCATCAAAAAAATAAAACGTATCCACATCAAGGGCAGCCGAACGGTGAACACCCTGATGGCCGGGCAATATCGCTCGGTGTTCCGTGGATCGGGCATTGAGTTCGAAGAGGTCCGGGAGTACAGCCCCGGTGATGAGGTTAAGGCCATTGACTGGAAGGTGTCGGCCCGTCTGGGACGTCCGTTTATCAAATTGTACCGGGAGGAGCGGGAGAGCATTGTGATTCTTCTGGTGGATATGAGCGCCTCCCAGCGGTTTGGTACGTTTTCGGGCCTGAAGCTGGAAAAAGCCGCTGAAGTGGCATCTGTGCTGGCCTTCAGCGCCGTGAAAAACAATGACAAGGTGGGGGCCATCTTTTTCACTGATCAGGTGGAAAAATACATTCCCCCTAAAAAGGGAGCCAGCCATATCTGGCGGTTGATCCGGGAGATCTTCACCTTTGAACCCCAGGGGCGGGGCACCGATATCCGGGCTGCACTGGAGTACCTTGCCACGGTATCGAGGAAAAAGAGCCTTGCCTTTATCATCTCTGACTTCATTGCTCCCAATGTGGCTAAGGGGCTTGCAACGGCCCGGCAGCGCCATGAACTCATCGGCGTGATCATTTCCGATCCTGGGGAATTTAACCTGCCTGCCCGGGGTATTGTCACCATGGCCGGTCTTGAAAGCGGAATACAATGGATGCTTGATGCCGGAGATCCCCAGGTCCGGCAACGATACCGGGCGTGGAAAACCGCACAGATCAAAGGTCTTGAAACGGCCCTGACCTCGGCCCGGGTGGACTATTTTCATATGCCAACGGATCAGTCCGTGGCAGATGTACTGACGTTGTTTTTCCGGCAGCGGGAAAAGAGGATGCGGTAGATGCAGGATATTCATGATATTGAACCACCGGTGCCGGTGGGCATGGACCCTTTTTTGATTCAACTGCTGATAATTCTTGCCGTGGTATTGGCAGTGCTGGCTCTGGGGTTGCTGCTCTTTTTTTACCTAAAATGCAGAAAACGGAACCAACTGACCCAAAACACATTGCTCCTGCCTCCGCCGCTTCCTCCGGACCAGGCGGCCATGAAAGCCATGAATGCCTTGGCCGACACCATGGACAAAGATCCGAGGCAGTATTATTTCGGCATCTCGGCCATATTAAAAATATTCATGGGAAAGGTGTTTAATGTGGGTTTCCCTGAGATGACAACACGGGAAGTGGTGGCAAACCTGGCCGGCCTTGATCTGGACAGGGAACTCACCGCCCGGACCCGGGATTTTTTCCAATTTGCAGCCATGGTGAAATATGCCGGAATCACCCCCGAAGCCCCGCGTATCCGTCGGGACCATGACCTGGTGCTGACGTTTATCCGAGACACCTCCGGGAACCCAGTGGAAACGGCCCTTCCGGATAATAAAGCGGTGAACCCTGCAGAAAATCATACCGACCGGAAGGATAACGGACGGGATAAGGTTCCTTGCCGCGTGCAATCCACCGGTGGGGCTCCATCTCCCAGCGCCCAGGCTCACCGTTTCTTCGTCGGAAAGGGGAAGTGACAGACATGTTCAGATTTGCATCCCCCTGGTTTCTGGTTCTGCTTCCCCTCTTTTTCCTGGTATTTTTTCTGCGCCGTCGCCGGCATGCCCCCCTTTGTCTCATGGCCTCCCATGGGCCTGATCCCGCAATCCAGCCAAAATCCATGGTGCTTTTGTTTTCCACCCTGCTGCCGGTGGTGAAATATGTGGCCCTGGCATTGATGATCGTGGCCTTGGCACGGCCCCAGTGGGGCACCCGGAAGATGAACATCACCACCGAAGGGGTCAACATTGTGCTGGCCCTGGATCTGTCGGAATCCATGGCGGCTCTGGATTTCAAGCGGGAGGGCAAAATCGTCACCCGTCTGGAGGCGGTGAAGGGGGTGGTCAACGATTTTATCATGAAACGGGACGGAGACCGCATCGGCATGGTGGTGTTCGGCTCCCAGGCCTTTACCCAATTGCCCCTGACCCGGGATTACAACACCATCTTCTTTGTGCTGGATCGGCTTAAAATTGGTGCCGCCGGTCCCAGTACCGCCATTGGTGATGCCGTTGGCATTGCCTTTAAGCGGTTGTCAGACATTGAAAGCAAATCCAATATTATTATTCTCTTGACCGATGGCCGCAGTAACTCCGGGCAGTTGTCCCCCCAGGCCGCCGCAGACATTGCTGCCACCGGCGGGGTGAAGCTTTACACCATCGGGGTGGGAAGCCGGGGCAAGGCACCCTTTCTGGTGAATGATCCCCTTCTGGGACAGCGCTATGTGTACCAGCAGGTGGACATGGACCATGACACCTTAAAGAAGATGGCACAAAAGACCGGGGGGATGTTCTTCTCGGCGGGGAATACCGAGGAGCTGGAAAAGATATATGAGAGCATTGATCGCCTGGAAAAGAGCAAGGTGGAAATGGATGCCTGGGCCGAGTACAATGATCTCTACGCCGTATGCCTGCTTCCGGCCATGCTGCTGCTTGCCGCTTATATTATTCTTTTCAATACGCGATTGATGCGGATTCCCTGATGACTATATTTTCAAATGTACAGGGTCCGTCATTTCAACGAATAGGTGCAACACACTAATGAGGGTCGGGCCGCTTGTCGGCTGAATCATACATACGAAGCCTTGTGGATATGTGATCCAAAGGGAGGCCAATACCTGTGAAATTTTCCCAACCCAATATGTTCTATCTGATCTGGGTCGTTATCTTGTTGGCCGGTGTCACCGTCTATGGCATCCGGAAACGCACCCGTCTGCTTTCCCAGTTTATGTCTTTATCCCTGGTACCGGATATGGCTCCGGGGGTCGGTTCCCGGCGGCGCTGGACCAAAGGGGGGCTGCTTATTACAGGCCTTTTGCTGGCAGCTTTGGCCCTCACCGGACCTCTTGTGGGATTTCGTTGGGAAAAGGTGGAGCAGAAAGGTGTGGACATCATGATAGCTCTTGACTGTTCCCGGAGCATGCTGGCAACGGACATCAAGCCCACCCGGCTGGAGCAGGCCAAGCGGGAGATCATTGATCTTTTAAAAATGATGCAGTCTGACCGGGCAGGCCTTGTGGCCTTCTCCGGCAGTGCCATCCTCCAGTGCCCCCTCACCCTGGACCATTCGACCTTCAACCTTTTTTTAAAGGCCCTGAACCCGGATTATCTGCCCATGGGCGGTACCGATTTAAGTGGTGCCATTGCCACGGCCCTGAACGGGTTTGAATGGGAGACTGCCTCGGAAAAGGCCATTATCCTCATCACCGATGGGGAGAACACCTCAGGGAATCCTTTGTCCATTGCCAAAACCGCCGCTGAAAAAGGGGTGAGAGTTTTCTGCATTGGTGTGGGTAGAAAAGAGGGTGCCCCCATTCCCGATGCCGCCGGTGGATTTAAAAAAGATGCCGTAGGTAGTATTGTCATGTCCCGGGTGGATGATGAGGGACTTGAAAAAATTGCGGCCCTGGCCCGGGGCATCTATGTGAAGTCCGTTGCCGGAGACATGGATCTGGATCGGATCTATAAAGATGAAATTTTGAAAAATATGGAGCGTACCACCATCCGGAGCGGTCGGAAAAAGGTGTGGGAAAATCGCTTTCAATGGCTCCTGCTGCCCTGTGTGCTTTTATTGTTTTTGGAGCTTCTGGTGTCTGAAAAAGGAAAACCTGAAAAGAATCCTTCCGGGAAGCCTCTGGTGTTAGGGGGGGTGCTGTTCATGGCAGGCCTACTTTCTCTGGGGGGAATATCCCCCCCCATGGCCCATGCCGGTGCATCCAAAAGCGTGGCCCAGGGCATTGAGGCGTTCCAGCAGGGAGAATGGGAAAAGGCGGAAAAATCCTTTATTGATGCCCAGCTGGATCGACCGGACATGCCGGAACTTTATTATAACATCGGCAGTGCCGCCTATAAAAAGGGCGATTATGAATCCGCCCTTGCCAATTTCACCCGGGCCATGGAAACCGAAGATGTGGTGTTAAAGCAGAAAGCCACCTTTAATCTGGGGAATTCCCAGTACCGCAAGGGAGACCTTGAAGGGGCGGTGAAATCCTTTGAAGCAATACCGGAAGCCTCCCCCCTTTTCAATAAAGCCCATGAGAATCTTGAATTTGTAAAACAGAAGATAGATGAGCAGAAAAAAGCCTCCCAGGATCAGAAAGCTTCTGATGACAATCAAAAAGAGGATTCTGAAAATTCCGATAAAAAAGATTCTGAAAAAGAGAAGGGTAATAACTCCAGCACCCAGAACAAAGACCGGCAGAACAAAGACCGGCAGAACAAAGACCGGCAGAATAAAGACCGGCAGAATAAAGACCCGCAGAATAAAGACCCGCAGAACAAAGATCCGCAGAACAAAGATCTGGAGGAAAAAGGCCAGAATCAATCCGGGCAGGAGGATAAAAAACAGGACTCCCCGCAGGAGGGACAGTCTTCCGTTGAATCGTCCCAGGGCATGGGGGCGCTGCAGCCCCTGCAGCAGCAGATGCTGGACCGTCTGGAGGATCAGCCGGGCCGTGCCCTGATGCCGCCCTATTCCGGGGGAAAGGTTGAGAAAGACTGGTAGGACTGTTTGAGGACAAACTTGCCCGCAGTACCTGCGCTTTAGTCCGGCAGGGCAAAAGGGCCGCCGACGGTCCCGGGCCGGACCGGATGGCCGTTGGAGGCTCTGCTGTCGGCATTTTTTTATATGAAAGTCTCACCAATATGCTGGAATTAAAGGACTTTCGTTTTTCGTTGTGGCAGGTTTTTCTGCCGTGTATGTTATATGAAAAGGCAGCCTCCAAGGCAACCTCAGCAGAGCCGCCCCCCCGATGGGCAATAGGAACCGGACAATTGAGCTGTCTACAGTTCCGGTCCGGGCCCATTGCCCGTCGGGGGGGGCGGCGGTATAATACCATTTTCTATATTTGTTGTGTCCGGCAGGACATGCCCGTTATAAGAAAGAGTAGGCGAACCTAATATTCTTTCAAGCTTCGTTGTGAGCGAACCCGGGTCCCCAATGCGGTCCGCCCGTGGCGGTTATATAAAAGAAACAGGTGGACGAACTTAGAACAAAGCCCCACACAAAAACGGTGTTTGAGGAAAAAATGATAAGAACGGTTTTTCAAATTATTATTGCCATGATCGTATGTCTGCCCGTCCAGGTCTCTGCCTTTTCCGTCACCGCCCAGGTGGACCGCAATCAGATTTCCATCAACGATTATTTGGGGCTGAAGATCATCTTTGACGGTGGGGAGGGCGAGGTGGATACCTCCCCCATAACGGATTTTCAAATTGTCTCCCAAAGCAGCAGCAGCAATATCAGTATCATCAACGGCAGTTATTCCAAAACCGTTACGGCGGTGTTTCAACTGCTTCCCCGCCGCAAAGGCAGACTTAGCATCCCGGTATTGTCCGTATCCTATGACGGGAAAACTTATCACACCCAGCCCATTGAAGTGACGGTGTCAGAAGACCCGGTGGCCCAGGAGGATGCCCGGGATATCTTTGTCCGGGCAGAACTGTCCCATGAAAAGCTCTTTGTGGGACAGCAGGGCATTTATCGGTTCCAGCTCTTCAGTGCGGTTCAGTTCTCCAATGCCCGGCTCCGGAAACCTGAATTTGAAGGTTTCAGTGTGGAAGAGGTGGGGGAACCCCGTAAATTTGATAGAAATATAAACGGTCGGCAGTACAATGGGGTGGAGATCGCTTACCTGATCATCCCCCGGAAACCGGGAACACTCACCATTGATCCATCGCTTCTCACCTGCGATGTGGTGGTCCGGGAGAAAAACCGCAGCCGTGATCCCTTTGGAGATTCGTTTTTTTCCAATGGTTTTTTTGCCAGGGGTCGATCCCAGTCCCGGCAGTTTTCAACAAAGGCGTTGCCCCTTGAAGTGATGCCCCTGCCCCCCCATGATGGAACAGTGCCGTTCTCCGGCCTGGTGGGTCAATTTAATCTTTCAGCTTCCCTGGATCAAAATACCATAAAAGCTGGAGAGTCCGCTACATTAACGCTGACCCTGTCCGGCACCGGCAATATCATGGATGCAAAACTGCCGGAACTTACCCTTCCGGATTCTTTCAAAATTTACGAGGATTCGCCGGTGGAAGATATTAAACTAACCCCAAAGGGCTACCAGGGCAGTAAAACCTTTAAACGCGCCCTGGTACCGGTATCCCCGGGCACATTCAACGTGCCGTCCCTTGAGGTATCTTATTTTGACGTGGCGCACGACGACTACAGAACATTAATCAGCCCTTCCATGACCCTGACAGTGGCCCCGGGTATCATCCAGGAACCGCCTTTGGTGACACCAACCACGGTATCCCCTGCAGACAAGGCCGTAGCTCCCCGCCAGGTGGCCTTCACCGGCAGGGATATTCTGGAATTGAAAGAAGGCTCCGGGTTGCTCACCACCCGGTTTTCCATGCCCTTCTCCCTTTTTATACTGCTGTATCTGCTGCCCTTTGCCCTTTTCTTTCTGGTGCAGGCGGCTTTTCGGATGATGAATAAAGGGGCCGACCCTGTTATGCTCCTGGCAAAAAAAGCAGACGGCTATCTGAAAAAAAGCGAAAACAGCGATGAAGATGATCAGGGGTTTCTGCGCAATCTTTATATGGCCATGATGTGTCGTATTCTTTCGGCGATCAGGGAACCTGAGCGATCCATGACCATTGCTGAAGCCTGTGAGATGCTGGACAAAAACGGCACGGCATCGGGAACGGTAAACCAGGTGGGGGATGTGATGCACGACATTGAATCGGCCCGGTATGGCAAAGGTACACTGGACCACCATGCCAGAAAGGCCTTGCTTGGTCGGGTTAAGGCCATTATAAGGCTGATTTCTCTGGTGCTGATTTTCGGGATAGTGACAGGATCATCCCCCCGATGGGTAAATGCCCAGGCCCGGGATATACAGAATCCCGATAAAGGAGTCTCTTACGGAACCACCCTGATGGAAGCCATATCCGCTTATAAAGAAAGCCGGTTTGCAGAGGCTGCAGAAAAATTTGCCCATCTGGCTGCCCGGGGAATGGAAAACGGGGCGCTGTATTACAATGCGGGCAATGCTTTTCTAAAAGCTGGCGATACCGGCCGGGCCATTTTGTGGTATGAGCGGGCAAAAATGCTGATCCCCCATGATCCGGATCTTCGGTTTAACCTGGCCCATGCAAAAACCTTTGTCCGGGATAAATCCGATGCCCCGGGGGTTGATATCACCGGCATGCTATTTTTTTGGAAAAACTATCTGCCACCTTGGGTTATGATCTGGACGGCCATTGGGTTTTCCATTGCCTTTGCCCTTTATGCCGGTATCCGAAGTCGAAAGAAAAAGCGCGTGTTCACCCTGGCCGGTATTATTTTCTTTGTGGCAGTGATCCTGGCTGGAACCACCGTCTGTTATGATTATTATGAAAAAGACAATGGCCGGTTTGCCGTCATTATTTCCAGAGAAGCCGCCATCCATTCAGGCCTCTCCCCCGAGTCCACCACCTTGTTTTTGCTCCATGCCGGAACCCGGGTGCAGGTCGAAGAAAAACGTGACGGTTATTTGAAAATCATCTTTTCCAGGGATAAGATCGGATGGGTCAGCACTGACGATGCAGAGATGATTTAACCTGAGACATCTAACCAACATTTCGCACCTTTTTTATCATGGTGCGACGATCCCAGGCAATATAAGCTGAAATAAGATCAGTATTTGTAATATTTTTAGTCTCATAGCTTGATGATAAATAGTGGATTTGGAAATGTCAAGAAATATGAATGGGGCTCAGCCTTGGCTTATGGGCGTTGTTGATATCTTGTCTTGATTTCTTGTAATCATTCGATTACAATTATGCCATGTACATCATTAAACGAATGCCAGAATTTGATCATTGGATTACCCATTTGCGAGACCGATCAACGCGATTCCGCTTGTTGCGAAGGCTTGAAAAGGCCCAGCGGGGCCTATTGGGGGATGTGAAGTCTGTGGGGGAAGGGGTTTATGAAATGAGGGAATTTTTTGGCCCAGGCTGGCGGATGTACTACATTCAACGCGGAGAAATGCTTATAATAATGCTTGGCGGTGGAGACAAAAGCAGTCAGTCAAAAGATATCGCAGCAGCAAAAGCCGCAGCGCTGAACATAGAGGAGTGATCTGTTATGCAGAAGGTGATACATATTGATGATGTGCCGGAGTTTGATATGGCACAGTATATTAAAAATGATGCGGATATCATTGAGTACTTGAATCAGGTGCTCGAAGAGGGTGACCCAGGGGAGCTTTCAGCGGCATTGGGGCACATTGCCAGGGCACGAGGCATGGCAGAGATTGCCCGAGTCAGTGGTATCCGGCGTGAGGCCCTTTACAAGGCTCTTCGGCCGAATAGTCATCCCCGATTCGACACCATACAGCGGGTATGTAAAGCGCTTGGCGTCAAGTTGACTGCGGTATCTGTGTGAATTGGGGTCAGGCTTGGCTTATGGGCGTTGTTGGGTAAAAGAACAGGTATCCCCGATTGTACCGAGATGATTTAAGTCTCCCCCTGCCAGGTGACCCGGAGCACCTCTTCAAAAGTGGTCTCCCCATTTAGCATCTTCAGCACCGCATCTTCCCGAAGGGTACTTAACCCCTCATGGGCCGCCCGTTGCCTTAAACTGGAGACATTGACATCCCCTGAAGTCATTTTTTTCAATGATTCAGAATAGGGCAATACTTCAAAAATAGCACTTCGTCCTTTGTATCCCGTGTTTCGGCATTTAATGCAGCCTTTGCCCCGGTGGAGGGTGATTTTGCCATTCTGCATAGACCCCGCTCCTTCTCCGGGAAGGGCACCGTTTTCCTTATTATCTGCGTTGATTTCCCTTGAAAGGGTGGTTTCCGTCCAGGAACCGATCCGGATATTATTTTTGTCATGCCCGTTGTTGTTTGGATGAGCCGGAAGCCTTAAACCCATTGCCAGCAGTTCCTCTCTATCCATCTCAAAGGATTCCCGGCAGTGGGGACAGATTCGTCGCACCAGCCGTTGGGCAATGATGCCCGCCAGGGACGACTGCACCAGAAAAGGGGGAATTCCCAGATCCAACAGCCGGGTAAGGGATGAGACGGCATCATTGGTGTGCAGGGTGGAGAGCACCAGATGGCCGGTGAGGGCCGCCTGCACCGCACTCTGAGCCGTGTCCAGATCCCGGATCTCCCCCACCATGATGATGTCCGGGTCCTGGCGCAGGATGTTTCTTAAAATGGTACTGAAGGTGACATCAATGGCCGGCTGCACTGCGATCTGGTTGAAATCCTCGTGGACCATCTCAATGGGATCTTCAATGGTGGTGATGTTCACCGCCGGGGTGGAGAGCTGCTTCAAGGTGGAGTAGAGGGTGGTGGATTTGCCGCTTCCCGTGGGGCCGGTGACCAGAATAATGCCATGGGGCAGGGTGATGATGTTTTTGTATTTTTCCAGATCCTCCGGGGAAAAACCAAGCCGGGGCAGATCCTGGAACAACACTTCGGGGTCCATGAGCCGGAGCACCGCCTTTTCGCCAAAGGCCACCGGAATGGTGGAGACCCGAATCTCCACCTCCACTTTGTCCTTTCGGGTTTTGATACGGCCATCCTGGGGCCGTCTTTTCTCCGCCATGTTCAGCCCGGAAAGGGTTTTGATGCGGCTGATGATGGCATTGTGAACCCGGCCCGGCAGGGTGTACACCGTGTGGAGCATGCCGTCAATGCGCATGCGCACCAGACACGTTTCCCGTTTGGGTTCAATGTGGATGTCACTGGCTCGTTGGTCCAGGGCATAGGAAAAGAGGTGATCCACGGCATTGACAATGTGCTGGTCGGTGGCGGGCAGTTCATCACTGGATTTCAGCCTCACCAGCTGTTCCAGATTGCCCAGCTCCCCCCCCCTTTTCTGTGAGAACTGGGTTTCTGCGGCGGAGATGGACCTTCGGAATCCGAAACACTCGGCAATGAGCCGCATCACATCGGTTTTGGAACTGACCACCGGGCAGGCCGTAAGACCCGACACCCGCTCAATGTCATCCATGGCCTCATGGTTAAAGGGGTCCGGGGTGGCCACCCGGATGGTTTTCCTTTCTATTTCCAGGGGCAGAACCAGATGGCGCAGAGCAAAAGAGTGGGGGATGGTCTGGGTGACCACATTGAGATCCAGGGTCAGGGGATCAATTTTTTTATAAGGGATTTTCCAGGCAGTGGCCAGGGTCTCATAGAGGAGATCTTCATCCAGCTCCATCCCGGATTCATCCTGTTTTTTCAGCTTCAGGGCCAGGAGCACGTCCATGAAGTAGATGGGAGGAAGGATGGTGTTCTTTGAATTTTTTTTCAGCTTTGACTGTTGTTGTTTTTCCAGAGCCTTGCGGATGTCCGGTTCATTTTTCAGGGCGGCGTTGACCTGTTTTCCGGATAAAACTTCGCTGTTGAAAAGAATTCTGGCTATTTCTTTTGAGGGTTTCACATCAGATCAAACCCATTGATTTTAAGAAAGTGCCCAGCGCACCTAAAAAGGAGATGCTGATGGCAATTGTAAACATCCTGATGGTGAATCCCCGCTGTTTGTGATCTCTATCTTCAAGTTTATCTGTCAGCCTGTCAATGGATGCAATCATCTGGTCAAAGCGTTTGTCCACTTTTTCAAAGCGGTTGTTCATATCGACTTTCATGTCGTCAAAGCGTTTGTCCACTTTTTCAAAGCGGTTGTCCACTTTTTCAAAGCGTTTGTCAACATCAGCATGGAAACTGTTTATGTCATTATTTATTCTGTTGATTTGATCCTGCATGTGATCAAATCGAACCTCAAAATATTTAGAGGTGGGGATGATGTTTGCCACCAGGACATCCATGGTCTTTTTATCCAGGGTGAGGCTTTGAATGTCTTTTTCATCGGGTATGTTTTTTTCTTCCATCATTATGAGCCCCTTTTTTTGTATATTTGAATTCTATCCCATTCTTCAGTTTATTTCAACTTGGAATAATCAGGAACCGTTTTTCAATCGCCTGCCCTCTATCGAACATCGCCCATTTTTTTCAAAGGACAGCCGGAACAAAAAATGGTTTAATTCTGTGATGTTTATCGGGGGGGGGACAGTTCGGATAACAGTTCAGGTAAGGCCGTTTATGTCATCGGAATTGCCGATGGCTCAGTGGTGCAGCAATGGTATTCCGGTCACAATATGGCCATTGATTCGGATATGACGGCATGTATCCCCAGTGCCGTCAATGTCGTTGACGAAGACAGCAATGGCTTTATTGATAAACTCTATGTGGGCGATGCGGCTGGCCGGATCTGGCGGGTGGGGCGTTTTTCCAACCCCACAACGGGAATCCCCCTGATATTTCCGGAATGCAATGAAAACATCAATACCTGGAAGGCGCAGGTTGTTTTTAATGCCAATGATGTCGGCAAGCGGTTTTTTTATGCCCCCCGGGTCACCCTGGAAAAGGGCTATGATCTTGTTTTTGTCGCTACTGGAGACAGGGAAGATGCCTGCAACACCACATCGGGTCCGGAAATGATTCTGGCGTTTAAGGATACTCATGTGGAAACAGGCGCATCGGGCACCCCTGTCCCGACGACCCTCACCGATCTTGTCAGCACCACATCCACCGCTTCCTCGGCCCCTTTTCTGGATAACCCGGAGGTAATATGTTTTTTTGTTTTTGGCAGGATGTGTTGAATTTTTAAATTATTAGCAGTGCTTGTGAAAACAAAAAAACTGTTTTATATTGACTGTTGAAGGGCTGAACGATGCTTCTCGACAAAAAATGGCAAATTTTATAACAAAAAATGACAGGTGCTGATGCAATAGGGCATGTTTTGCAGCATGTAGAGTTGGCGTTTTTGTTGCGCCCCTTTTGTCGTTTTTTTAAATCTGCGTTATTGATTCTGATAAACTTTTATAATGTACCATTCTTGCATGTCTTCATCTTTAAGGAAGCTGTCATATGATTGAATGAATCGGAATTGCAGATAACTGCGGCCATTTCAATACACTCGTGGATTTAATGGAGTTGTTCTTGATGATAACATACATGGTAGAAAGCCATGCTATAACAAAAATTAAAATTACTTCTTATTCCCAATACCTTCGCCAATTATATTTTTGATTAGTTTGTCAGCTGCATGGTGTGTTTCTAAAATTATAAGAAAGTGTAGGTAGGCCTAACATTACTTTCATTATTCGTTGTGGGCAGACCCAGGTCCCCAATGCGGTCTGCCCGTAGCAGTTATATATAACTAAAATCAACCTGGCTGTTGGATGCCGAGAATAAGTTCTACTGGTTAATGGCTGTCATCTGGTGAAAAAGATTTGATAATGAATGAAAATAAAGAAATAGTTCAAGGTTTCACAATAGTGGAATTGATGGTTGTCGTTGCTGTTATCGGCATCATGGCCGGCATTGCGATTCCCAGTTTTATTGGCTGGCTTCCGGATTATCGACTTCGAAGTGCAACAAGAGATATTGTCTCTTGTCTGCAGGAAATGAAGTTGAGAGCAGCCGCTGATAATTCAGATACGGTTGTGGTTTTTAATTTGTCTGCTGGAACTTATCAGTCTTTTGTCGATGACGGGGGGAGTGATGGTACAGGCACTGCCGATGATAATCAGCAGAATGGCTCAGAGACATCTCTGAAAAACATTACGCTGCCCAACGGGGTTAACTTTATCAACTCAACCTTTATAGCAGGCAGTGCTACAACCTCCTACTTTGGATTTAACAGCAGAGGGTTTCCATCAACCGGGGCAACAGGGGGGACAATTACACTTCAAAATTCAAATTCAAAGACGTTGCAGGTGGTGGTTAATTCAGCGGGCAATATTCGAGTGCCATAGTTGAAAATAATTTTTATTGGAATAAAAATTGACTCATAAATATTTAAAAAACAGTGTTGGTTTTACCTTGATTGAGTTGCTTGTGGCCATGGTCATTTCAACTATTGTCGCCGCAGGGGTTTTTCTTGCCTATAAAGGGCAGCAGGATACCCAGCTTGGGCAGAAACAGATTGTTGAAATGCAGCAAAACTTACGAGCTGCTTTATATATTATGACAAGGGAAATCAGAATGTCAGGTTATGATCCTGATGGTGATAATGGTGCCGGAATAACAAAAATGGGGAATGGGACCAATGGAAACCCGTTGGGTTTCACCTATTATGATGACAATACTGGCGCATTGACAACAATCGAATATGACTTGTATGATGCTTATAATGATGGAGATATGGACATTGGAAGAAAGGTCGATGGCGGAAGCCGTCAGGCCATAGCAGAGAATATCAGTTCGCTTCAATTTGTGTATCTTCAGGCAAATGGCAGTGCTGCAACAACTTTCTCTGCTGTTAGAAGCATTCAAGTCACCATTGTGGCAACCACGGATTCTGGTGCAATTGATCATACATTGGGGAACAATCGTACGTTGACCACCACAATTACGCGTAGAAACTAAGTGATTATTGGAGTGGGATATGGGTTCTAAATTGTCGATGATTCAAACACAAGCTTTGGTTTGTAAAAATAATGGTTTTACGCTTCTTGAAGTACTGATCGCCTTGGCAATCCTTTCAGTAGGTATTCTTGGTGTGGTAAAAATGCAGATATCAGCTATTGACGGTAATGCAAAAGCAATAAAATATACAGAATTGATGATTGCAGCGCAAAATCAGATAGAGCAGCTCATGCAGATGCAATACACCTCGGTTGCAGACGGAACCATCTCATTGGGTCATAGTGATGATGATACTATTCCGGAAAATTACACATTGACCTATGTTGTCAACACCGTGAGTCAGTATAAACAGATAACAGTTTCGGTATCACATTCGAGCGATCCCAATGATCATCCAAGCGCAACATTCACATTTATAATAGCCCAGGATGTTTAAAAAAATGCAATTTTTGAAAATTGTTTCGAACGGTTGGAGATACAAAATGGTGTGTAGTCCGAGTCTCTTTAATTTATTATCCGGAGGGGGGGCGGAGTGAATACTCAATGGAACAACGTTGTTAACAATCAAAATGGTTCAGCCATTGTCATGGCTATGCTCATACTCGCAGTTCTTACCATATTAGGTATCTCGTCAACCAATACAAGCACAATTGAACTTCAGATTGTTCGAAATGAGCGGATCTACCAGGAAAATTTTTATATGGCGGAATCTGCTGCATTGGAAGGGCTGGAATTGTTGGAATCGGCAACTGAGAGCCAGCTGGATGATAAAACTTATGCCTCTTTTGTCTGGTTAAAAAAAATAATTCCAGACACGGTAGATCCTGACGTGGATATTATGAGAGATATCAATAACTGGAATACAACAAACGCAGCAGTATCAGCCGTCTCTCCGGATGCTCAATATGCCATTGTTGAAGAGAATGTGGCCTTGAAATCCTCGTTGGACATGACCGCCACCAGCCAGTTATACGACTATATTGCCAGGGGGCAGAGTGCATCCGATAATGGCAGAGTACTGATTGAGATGGGCTACAGAAAAAGGCATTAATCGGGTGGTTAATATGCAAATCAGGAGGATAACCATGGTATGTTTTATGAATAAAAAAACACTATTACAATTTTTATGCATTTTTGTTTGCCTGTTTTGCATCTCAACCATTACCATGGCCGGGTGGAATGATGTATATTTTCATCTTAATGTCGAACCACAGACGGCTGAAGATGCGAATCCTGTTTTTGAAATATGGACTGGGCGATGGGATTATGGGATTCTGTTTCGGAATTATAAAATCGGGCAGATACAGTCTGGGGATTCTATCTCTCTAAACAAAAACACAACATACTACCTTATTATTCCGGATATCAGTGGGTCCACAGGGTGCGGCATGCCGGTGAATGAAAATTTGAAGACAATTTGGGAAGACTGGTGGAATTGGTTTTGGGGGGACGGGTCATATTGTATCGAGTTGCGAACGGGTCCTCACGATATATCAAAAACCATTGAATATGATTGCGGGGGCACTATCTATTACCGGGATTCCGACGGCGACGGATACGGAGATCCAAACGAGACAGTCATGTTTCCACAAACCGGCTATGTGAGCAACGGTGATGATTGTGATGATACCGATGCTGATGAGTATCCCGGGCAGACATGGTATGCAGACATTGACGGTGACGGGTATTCCGGCGGAACGACCACTATTGCCTGTGAACGCCCCGACAGTCATAATCTTTTGTCGGAATTATCCGGAATTAATGACTGCAACGATACTGATGCCACCATCCATCCCGGGGCGGATGAAATTTGCGATGATGGTATAGATCAGGATTGTGACGAGCTTGTGGATGAAGATTGTGTAAATATTTATTACCTGGATGCAGATCAGGATGGTTATGGGGACCCTGCGAATACAATGACCGGACTGACCCCGCCGGATGGATATGTTGAAAACGATGAGGACTGTGATGATAATGATGCCAATGAATTCCCAGGGCAGACATGGTACAAAGACTCAGACAGAGATGGTTATTCCGATGGCACCACCCAGAGTGCCTGTGAACGGCCGGCTGATTATAAAGTCGAATTGGAACTGACATCATCCGTCACAGATTGCAATGACGCTGATGCTGGAATTAACCCCGGGGCCGTTGATATATGTGAAGACGGTATAGATCAGGATTGCAATGGTGCAGATGAAGTCTGTGTTGAAGATGCTGACGGAGACGGGTATTCTGTTGATATAGATTGTGATGATACGGATGCTTCCATACATCCTGGAGCCATTGAGATCGCCGATGACGGTATAGATCAGGACTGTGACGGTGTCGACGATACGGCGCTGTCATGCATTGATCTTTCCGATACCCCACTGGATACACAGCTTGCGGCATCTGCGCCCAATTTGATGTTTGGCCTTGATGATTCCGGCAGTATGGACTGGGAGATCATGACAGATGAGGAGGAGGGCGTTTTTAATGTAGGGAATCGAGATTATACATATGTGTTTGAGGATCCGGGTGACAATCTCTATACAACCGGTACCTACTCGTACAGTCTATATGATGAGGGCAAACAGGCCTATTGGAAATCCCAGTGGTATCAATATAATGTTATTTATTATAACCCTGATGTGGACTACAGCTCCTGGAGCAGTACCCTTTTGGGAGATGCCGACCCGGATAATCCCCGCTCCCATCCCTATTATGCCGCCAATTATTTTGATTTGAGTGCGACATTTTTTTCCATTAGCGGTATAAATATAAAAAACGCACATTATTATGTCTGGTCTGAAAGTGAGGCAACCCCTTATCTTGTTGTTGTTGATAATAACAGTATTGATTATTATCGGGTCAACGATACCGACGGCAGGGTGGCCACTGGTGAGTTGGTTGCAACGGCATCCCCCCCCGATGATGTAAAAACCGATAGAGATTATACTGAAGAGCGACAGAATTTTGCCAATTGGTATTCCTTTTATCGAAAAAGACGTTCAACTTCCATTGCTGCCATTGCCAATGTGATTCCCAAACTTCAAGGGGTTAATGTGGGGATCAGGAGTATTAATGCTCATATTATTCAATCCGTGTTGCCTATCAATGTGAATGGAGTTGATAAAACCAATGATCTGCTGAATCAATTTTTTGCATATCACCCTGGTACACATACCATTGGATCCACGCCCATCAGAAAGGGGCTTCAGAAAATTGGTAAATATTTTCACGTAAACGAGACCATAACACCCAGCGAGCCGGAATTGAGCACATCTCCTTTAACAACGGATGCATCCGGGGAGTGCCAGCAGAATTTTGCAATTATGTTCACCGATGGCTCCTATAACGGTCAATCGCCGGGCCTTGGAAATGTGGATGGGGATGAAGCCGCTCCATATGGGGACGATGCAAGCAATACGCTGGCAGATGTTGCCATGTATTACTGGCAGGAAGACCTCGCCCCCAATATTGATAATAATGTGCCGGTTAATTTTTATGACACGGCTAACTGGCAGCACATGGTCACCTACATTGTTGCCTTTGGGGTTGAGGGTAACCTGGATCCGGATGATTACGATCTGGATAATATCGTTGCTGAAAACAGGGTGTATCCCACCTGGCCAAGTCCTATTAATAGTGATAAGGAGCGGATTGATGATTTGTGGCATGCTGGGGTGAATGGTCGGGGTCTTTATTTGAGTGCCAAAACACCCCAGGAGCTGATCTCTGCCTTTGAAAGAGTGATCTCCGACGTGTTGGCGCGTATCGGTTCCGGAGCGTCTGTTTCAATAAACGGGGAAGAACTCCAGGAGGGATTGATTTTATATCAATCTATTTATTCAACTGCCAGATGGACCGGCGACGTGGTTGCCTATGATGTGGACGGACATACAGGTGCCGTAGCCATAGATGCCCCCCGGTGGTCTGCCAGTGAAGTTTTGGATGACAATCTGAATTCCATTACCTCTTACTGGGATACAGGTCGTAAGATTGCAACTTATGACAATACCCTGACACAGCCAGCCGGTATTCCGTTCCGATTTAACAGTTTGTCAACCACCCATAACATAACGTTAACCTCTTCGGATATGGTTGACTATTTGAGGGGTAAACATACCCTGGAAGAACAGAACGGCGGCTCATTCAGAGCCAGAATTCTCCAGGATGATAATGGGAATTATCTCAGGGATACCGCTTTGGCAGATATTGTTCACTCTGCGCCATTATATTATAAAAATGTTGTTTATGTGGGTGGGAATGACGGGATGCTCCATGCATTGAACGCAGATAGTGGCGAGGAGCTGTTTGCCTATGTTCCGGACCTTGTATTTCATAATCTGGATCGCCTAATGGATCCAAACTACAGTCATATTTACTTTGTTGACTTAACCCCCTATGCCAAAGAAACAACCAGCAAAGATTTGCTTGTGGGGGGCCTTGGAAAGGGGGGAAAAGGATATTATTGCCTTGATATCACAAATGCTCAAACTGCCATCACCAGTGAAACCACCCTCGCCAGTCGAGTAATGTGGGAATATCCCAATGGAACAACCCCTGCAGATGAAGTGGCGGATATGGGGTACAGTTTCAGCAAGGCTTTTGTAGTGAATACTCAGGTTGGGTGGGCTGTTATTTTTGGTAATGGATATAATAGTCCCACCAATGATGCTTGCCTGTATGTGGTGGATGCAGATGACGGAAGCCTGATAAAAAAAATATGCACAGGTGTATCCGGTGGATGCAACGGGCTGGCAACGCCATTGGCTATAGATGTGGATGCAGATGACGTGGTTGATTATATATATGCTGGAGGATTGCAGGGAAATCTGTGGAAATTTGATTTGACAGGCGCCTCTTCTGCGGACTGGGATGTCGCTTACAAAAGCGGATCTACTCCAAAACCCCTGTTTCAGGCAAAAGATGCCTATGGTAACCCCCAGCCGATTACCACCAAACCGGATGCCATGTTTCATTGTGACGGCGATAGATCCGGATACATTGTCATTTTCGGAACTGGCAAATATCTGGGAGAGGCGGATTTAACAGATACCAGCGATCAGACCCTGTATGCGGTGTGGGATTACGGTGATGACTCAGATGACAGCGAATATCTGGGGTCTTTTGAGAGAGGGGATGCCAGTGTGCTGTCCAATCAGCCTGAAACCGTCAGTCTCCTTCAGCAGACAGAGGTTTTTAACGGTGAGGTAGATGGCGTGACCTATCGAATTCTGTCCAATAACGATATCACATGGGAGACAGAAGCTGATACGGATACTTCAGAACACCCCAATCTCTCCAGCGTAGTGGCCAATCATGCAGGCTGGTACTTTGATTTGCCGGATGAAAAAGAGCGGATTGTGAGGGATCTTGTTATCAGGGGTGGAAAGGTCATCGTTATTTCATCCATTCCTCAATCCAGTTCTCCTTGTGTTGCCGGAGGCGAATCGTACCTGATGGAGGTGGATGCGTGTACAGGGGGGCGGTTGGACAATCCCCAGCTTGACATAAATGATGACGGGAAAATTGATGAAGATGATATCATTGCGATTTCTGAGGATGATGATCTGCCACCTTCAGGAATTAAATATCCAACCATGATTTTTCCGCCCATGATCATAGATAATCCAAATAATCCCACAGAACTGAAATATTTTAGCACATCCGCTGGAAATATTATTGTGGCCACTGAACAGGATGAAGGGGCTGGAAGGTATTATTGGAAAGAAATAGATTAGGTTCAATAAATTTGAGTGCCCTCTATTTTCTTTTGGACTTTTTGAAGTAAGGAGTTCGATAATGATTGGAAAATGTGCTAAATATTTTTTTTTCACCCTTATGGTGTCTGTATTTTTGTTTAAGATTATTAATATAGCTGCTGCGGACGACACTATTGGCATCCTTCCCATTAAATCCGTTCCTGACATCGACATCAATGCGATTGATTCGATTTCCCAGGAAACATTGGAATTCAATGGTAAAGGCACCATTCAAAGGGTTGGGAAAGATGAAGTTGGAAAAAAATTGTTCGTAATTGATGATCGGCTCATGTATATTGCACCTGATATCAAATACTATAATATTAACGGAGAGCCCGTCTCCTCCGCAAAATTTCACAAAGGAACGAGGGTCGGCATTCTTTTGAATGATAAACGGGAAATCATAAAGCTGTATTTGATTTCTGACTGAAACAGAAGGTTTCCTGGAGGGATTTTTATGGTGCGTCTCTATATTTTGCTGGCACTGATGTTTTTTGTGCAACCACTTTTTGCTGAATACTACAAATATACTGATGACAATGGGGTTGTCTGTTTTACAGACAATCTTGCAGATGTCCCTGTGGCGCAACGAACGGATTCCAATGTATATGAAGAGATAATATCTCCCCAGAGTGGCGAAGTTGATCAAAAAAAGGATTCCGTATCGTTTAGACCCAATCCCCAGGGAAAGGAGGGCGTGGAAGAAACTGAAGCGCTTTCAAGGATGCAGGAACTGAATAAAGAAAAAGAAATTTTGGAGATTGTTTATGAACAGCTTGTTACAAAAAAGCAAGCTTTGAAAAAAGAGAAAATATCCCTTTCTAATTCAATAACATCAACTGTTTACCGGGAGAAGGTTAGAAAATTAAATCAAGAGATTTCTGATTTTGAAAACCGTAGACAGGCATTTGAAGAAAAAGTTAAGTCATTTAATGCGCAAACTGATCGGAAGTGACATTAAAATGAAAAAACTTGATTGTTGAAATAATAGGGATGCTGATTTTTGTTTTGTAATAATTAAATGTGTACTTAAGGAGGTTTTGTGTGAAAAAGGTGAATGGTTTCAAAATTGGGGTCGCTTTCTTTTCATTGATGGCGGTGCTCTTTCTGTTTGGTGGCTGCACCACCACCGGACTGAACCAAAAAAAAGACACTTCAGCAGCCACCGTGGAAAAGAAAGAATCCGTGGCCGTGTACTATGATTTCAAAGACGTGCTGGTGCCGGAAGCACTTAAAATTGATGAAGATGCCACAGTGATCATCAGCACCCCCGGCCTCACCTCCGGCGTGTTGGCCCTCCGGGGACGGGTGGAGAAAAACTCCCTGTTTAATTTTTTTCGCATAAACATGATCAAGGACAACTGGAACATTGTCAGCCAGATAAAATCCCCCAAGATCACCATGCTGGTGTTCCAGAAGGCCAACCGGTGGGCCGTGGTGAATATTCGTGAGAATGACATTTACACCTATGTGGAGATCGGTGTGGCCCCCACCCAGGATCAGGCCCTGCCCATGGAGTCCGGCGAAACCACCCTTATAAATTAAAGTTTGCTTTAACGGCTGGCTCCCTGCGATGGGAGCCTGTTTTATCTGCTATCATCTGAAAGGTGAGCCAACCCGGGGATTGAATTGAAATGCTTGTCTTTTGTAAATATTTTATATCCATGTTGAAAAGCAACGGCCGCAATCCATATATCATTTGTTGGAATGGGCGTATCCGCCACTTTCAGGTTATTTAGTATTGAAGCATAAAAATCGGCAGTCTCCACATCAATTTCATGTACCACAACCCTGGGAGAATCCAGAAAAATATTAAGCTCTTCCCTGTTTTCTGTTTCCCGGTTGCCGCCCTTGAAGCCAGAATAGAGCTCTCCGATACTGATGGCTGCAAAAGCAATTAGATCAATTTTCCTTAAGGTGCTGACAACATTAGTATCTCCCCTCATGGCCAATGAATAAATATTGGTGTCGATCAATATCTTTTTCATTTCCAGAGTTCCTGATCAATTTGACGTTGCCTGGTTATTGAATCAGTTATTTTCTTAAACTCATCCTCATTCCATTTTCCGAACAGGTCGTCCAGGTCATCATATTGGCGTGAAAATTTCTTTTCTTTTTGAAGCCCAAGCCCTTTTTTGATGAGTTCAAGCATCAGACAATTAACGCTCTTACCTTGTTTTTTGGCTGTTCGTTTTAATATTTCAGCGATTTCTGGTTCAATACCTCGAATTGTGACAGCTTTCATAATTTTCTCTCCCCAATAATTGCATTATTCGATTATATGTTGCCATCAGTATATGCCATCATTTAAATTCTGTCAAAAGAAACAACAACTGAAGAGGACACAAATCTTTTTGCGGGGTTGGTCATAACATGGGCCATCTTGTGATAAAATTTTAATTACAAAAATTAAATCCTTTTATTACGGCATCTTATGGCGAGTAAAATTCTATCTCCCGTATAGTGGCCCATCTTATGACCAAGCCCCTTTTTGTTTTGCTTCCTTGCGCAATCAATGAGTTCTGATTAAAATATTTGATGTCTATGTTTTAGTGTTTCACAAACATCAAAATTTGGTGTATTATTGTGATATCGATTTGGCTTGGACAGGAGGAATACCATGATATCACAAAAGGATTATGATCGTATTACATTTTCTCTACCCCGTAACATGAATCTTGCATTGGATAATCTTAAAAAAGAGATTAAACGTTCGAAATCTGAGATTATCAAACTTGCCTTGGAAAATTTTCTGGAGCAGCAAAAAGCCGGAAAAATTCAGGCGGCTGTGGATATGATGGCTGACGAATATGAAAATGATCAAGATTTAACAGAAATGACACTAATTGATGGAGAAGCTTTTCTATGAAAAAAGGTGCTGTCTGGCTTGTTAATCTTGATCCGGCCATGGGAGCTGAAACAAAAAAAACAAGACCCTGTGTCATCTTGAATAATAATAAAATAGGCAGGCTACCTCTTAAAATTGTAGCACCATTAACCGATTTTAAAGAACATTACAGAAAAGTACCATGGATGGTTATCACTGAACCGACCAGGGAAAATGGTATTTCTAAAATTTCAATTATTGATGTATTTCAGATAAGATCAGTTTCTCAAAAAAGACTTGTTAAAAAACTGGGCATTGTTGATGACAATATTCTTGAAGCGTGTAAACAGGCATTAGATATCGTGTTTGATTAAGTAAAAGCAAGTAAAAAGGGGTCAGAGCTATTGTGCGGCCGGGCAAGGTCGTGTATTTCAGCGGGTGTGAATCCCGCCCCGGCAGGTGGGCCAGCCACCGGGTAGCGAGTTTTTGGAAGCTCTATGGTAACGTGCTGTAAGCGTTGTTCCTAAAAAACGTGAGAAAAATACTTTCCTTTGTCGAATTTAAAAAAGTGGTTCATCCAGATGATAGATTCTCTCCTGGACCTTTTTACCATCAATTTCTTGAGCTATCTGCCTGGGAGCATCGGGATGGGAAACATTTGTGAAGGTATTTCCCTTCATCCTATATGAGATGCCCTTTTTATCCAGTTGTGATTTTATGTGGTTGTGATCGTTGAAATAGAATTCGCAGGGGAAAGTTCTTTCTTCGAGCTATATTTCAAACCGATACGCTGGATTACTTTGATAAATTGATAGACAAATCAATGGGTGTTAAATAATGACGCATTTGAAGGATAAGAACATTCTCATGGGGGTATGCGGGGGCATCGCAGCATACAAGGCGGTAAGTCTACTAAGACTACTTAAAAAAGCAGGTGCCAAGGTAAGAGTGGTAATGACCGCTTCTGCATTGGAATTTGTGGGGGAAACCACCTTCCGGGTATTGTCCGAAAATGATGTATGCACCGGGCTGTTCAACACCAATGAGGCCGTGGTGCGGCACATCGAGTGGGCAAGCGAAGCAGATGCGGTGGTGATTGCCCCGGCCACGGCCAACATCATTGCCAAAATGGCCCAGGGCCTGGCCGATGACGCTCTGTCCACCATGCTGCTGGCGGTGACGGCCCCCATCATGGTGTGCCCCTCCATGAACACCTACATGTACGAAAATCGGGCTGTCCAGCGAAATCTGGATATCTTGGAAGGAGATGGCATGGTGATCCTGGAGCCGGGAACCGGAGAGCTTGCCTGTAAAACCACCGGGGCGGGAAGGCTTCCCGATCCAGGGGTAATCTTTGACCGACTGGATAAACTTTTTATGCCGGCTGATTATAAAGGAAAACGGGTTCTGGTCACGGCCGGTCCCACCCGGGAGGCCATTGACCCGGTGCGGTATATCAGCAATCATTCTTCAGGCAAAATGGGCTATGCCATTGCCGAAGCTGCAGAAAAAAGAGGGGCCGAGGTTACCCTGGTATCCGGCCCGGTGGCTCTTGATCCCCCCCTGGGGGTGGATATGATCCGGGTGGAAAGCGCCAGACAGATGGCGGATGCGGTGCTTGGTGCCATGGACAAGGCCGACGTCATCATAAAGGTGGCGGCGGTGGCCGATTACAGACCGGCAGATCCCAGTGATAAAAAAATAAAGAAAAAAGATCAGGCAGGAGACCATCTCTCCATAAATCTCGTGGAAAATCCCGATATCCTGCGGGCCGTGGGGGAGCGTAAAAAACATCAGTTTGTGGTGGGTTTTGCCGCAGAAACCAATGATCTGGTGGAAAATGCCACCCTGAAAATGGCCCGGAAAAATCTGGACATGATCGTGGCCAACCAGGTGGGGGTGAAAGGCTCCGGGTTTGAGGCAGACACCAACAAGGTTACCTTTTTTTTCCGGGACGGCATCCGAAGGGATGTGCCCCTCATGGACAAGTCGGCTGTGGCCCATACCCTTCTTGATGACATCGGCAGCAGAATATGATGGAAAAAAAGATGGATATGCAGCCAACGCCAGTGATTTCAGCTCACACCCTCGGTGAGGTTATCAGGGATTTCTCCACCTGTCTTTCCCTTCAAAGAGACATGGGGGTAACACGGATGGACCTTTCCCCGGAAACGGTGGGATTGATGGACCACTGGCAGAGGGGGAAATTGCGTCCCATGGCCCGGCCTGCCGGATCAAGAGACCGCATACCGCCCCGGAATTTCCGCCCCCATCCATCAGACACCGCAGATGTTTCACAAAACTATAGCGTCACCCCGCAAGAAGCCGATTATTCCAAGCCACCTAAGGCAGCCAGCCCCATTTCATCCTATTCCAAGCCACCTAAAACCGTCAGCCCCATTTCATCCGGAGGCGCTTCCGGGAAAAATTCAGATCCAACCCAAAATCCAGCTATGCCAGCCATCCACAGCCGGGGGACCGGGGTTTCCGGAATATTTTTTCTGTGTGATGCCTCCACACTGAACCAACAGCAGCAACCAGATATCACTTTGGGTCCTGCAGGGGAGCTGTTTCTGAATATCTTAAAGGCCATGCATCTCGATGCAGAGCAGGCTCATATCATCAGTTTTATTGCCCCGTCCCCCCAAAACGACACCCCTGATGACGTCTGGCAAAAACGGGTGAAAACCCATGTGTTTCGGAAAATGAAGGAGCTGAATCCCCGGATTATCTGCACCATGGGGGAAGCGGCATTGCAGGTGATGCTGGGAAACAACGTAACCCTTGCCCATGGGGAAGGGCGGTTTCATAATATGGCCACAGCCCTTTTGATTCCGACCTATCATCCGGCCCGGCTCATTGAAGATCCCTCCTTGAAACGCCCCGTGTGGGAAAGCATGAAAAGGATCATGCAGCGGGCAGGGCAGAATTGACGTTCAGATCAAGTAATCATCAAGGGGGGCATTTTTTTCTTTCTTTTCAAAAAGATGGGTAAGTTCTTGAAATAATGCATTTAGGTACATATGGGGGAAAAAAGGACGGATGAACCTTCAGTTTGCAGAACGCACAAGGGGGATGTGCTGAAATGCTGTTAAACCAATTTCTGGAATTGTTGGATGCAGAAAAAGGATACTCAGTCCATACCATAAAGGCCTATGGCCGGGATCTGAAGGATTTTATGACCTTCTGCGCCCATGAAACCGGATTGGAAGCGCTGTCCGATGATGGTTTTTTAAAACTGGCAGTGCAGAAAAAAGCTGCCGTGGTTCGGGAATATATGGTTTTTCTGGGACGCAGTTCCCTTAAAAAAAGATCATCGGCCCGAAAGCTTGCTGCCATAAAATCTTTTTTTCGATACCTGGTCATGAACGGGAAACTTGCCTTTAACCCCGCAGAGGCAGTGCCCTATCCCAAGGTACCCCGGAAGATTCCCGATTTTTTAACAGTGGATGACATTTTTAAATTGTTGGACTCCATAAAGACCAATACCCTCATGGGGCGACGCAATGCCGCCCTGTTTGAGACCTTTTATTCCACGGGAATCCGGGTGTCTGAGATGGAAGGGCTTAATTTCGAGGATGTGGATGTGGAGCGGCAGGTTCTCAAGGTGACGGGCAAGGGCAATAAGCAACGCATGGTGCCTGTGGGCCAACGGGCCCTTTCCGCCATTCTTTTTTATCGACAGGGCCTTGAATTTCCCCATGTTCCGCTGTTTTTGAACCAAAACAACCACCGTCTTTCCGACGATGCCATGCGTAGGATTCTCCATAAGATCGTGGCGGACTGTAAGCTCTATCTGCCGGTGTCCCCCCATACCCTACGTCACTCCTTTGCCACCCACATGCTGGATGCCGGGGCAGATCTCCGGGGCATCCAGGAAATTCTCGGTCATGCCAGCCTCTCCACCACCCAGATTTACACCCATGTCACCATGGATCGCCTCATGCAGGTGTATGATAAGGCCCATCCCCGAAGTTAGATCCGGCTCCACTTCTTCAGATGCTCGGTGTAATAATTAAGTCCAAATAATGCTTGCATCTTCAGTCCAAGGGCTTATATTCTTGCCCATGTTTGCCTTTTTTTTATATGAAAGAGTAGGCGAGCTAACATTCTTTCAAGCTTCGTTGTGGGCGAACTTAGGGTCCCAAATCCCGGTCCGCCCGTGGCGGTTTTAAGAAACGATGATGGGTCTGAGGGCTTCAGACCGGGAGAAAAATAGATGAGTGATGTATTTCATGGAACAACCATCCTTGCCCTTCGCCATAAAGGCCGGGTGGTGGTGGCCGGTGACGGCCAGGTGACCCTGGGCACCACCATAACCAAACACAAGGCCAAAAAAGTGCGGCGTATCTATAATGATGCCATCATCACCGGGTTTGCCGGTGCCACAGCTGATGCCCTTCACCTGTCCGAAAAGCTGGAACAGAAGCTGGAGCGGTTCAATGGGAATCTCACCCGAAGTGCCGTGGAATTGGCCAGAGAATGGCGCACCGACAAATATTTAAGGCGCCTGGAGGCCATGATGATCGCCGCAGACAAAGAGTGTACCTATCTTTTGTCCGGTAACGGCGATGTGATTGAACCAGATGATGGGGTGATCAGCATCGGTTCCGGCAGTACCGGCGCCCATGCCGCCGCAAAGGCATTGATGCAGCACACCGATCTTGACCCGGTCAAAATCGTTGAAGAGGCCATGGCCATTGCCGCCTCTCTTTGCATCTATACCAATAACAACATCACCATTGAAACCATATAAAGGGCCCAGCATATGATTCAGGATCTGAAACCAAAAGAGATTGTCCAGCGCCTGGACAGATACATCATCGGCCAGAACAATGCCAAAAAATCCGTGGCCATTGCCCTTAGAAACCGTTGGCGCCGACGTCAGGTGGCCGAAGACCTGCGTGATGAGATTGCCCCCAAGAATATCATCCTCATCGGCGCCACCGGGGTGGGCAAAACAGAGATCGCCCGACGTCTGGCAGACCTCACCGATTCTCCCTTTTACAAGGTGGAGGCCTCCAAGTTCACCGAGGTGGGATATGTGGGTCGGGATGTGGAATCCATGGTGCGGGATCTGGTGGAGCTGACCATTAATAATCTGAAGGGGCGGCAGCAGGAGGCGGTTCAGGAGAAGGCAGCCGCCATTGCAGAGGAGCGGCTGCTGGATATTCTGCTTCCCAGTGGAAATACCCCTGTCGCCTCCCCGGGTCCCGGGCATATTGAAGGGAATGTGGCCGGGGAGGGCAATCGCATTGACATTGTGGATGCCGGCACAGTTCCCAAGTCTTCCACCCGGGAAAAGCTTCGAAAAATGCTTCGGGCGGGTAAGCTGGACGATCGTCTGGTGGACCTGGAAGTGCAGGCCAAAAATATCCCCATGGTGGAGATTTTCAGTAACACCGGCATGGAGGAGATGGGCATCAATTTCAAGGATATGCTGGGAAGTCTCATGCCAAAGAACACCAAACGTCGCAAAATCAAGGTGACGGAAGCCATGAAAATTTTGTGTCAGGAAGAGGCGGCCCACTTGGTGGACATGGAAAAGGTGGTGGGTGAAGCCATCGAAATGGTGGAACAGTCCGGCATTATTTTCCTTGACGAGATTGATAAAATTGCCGGCAGGGAAAAGGGCCATGGTCCGGATGTATCCAAAGAGGGGGTTCAGCGGGATCTCCTGCCCATTGTGGAGGGCAGTTCCGTGCCCACCAAGTACGGCACGGTGAAAACCGACCACATTCTTTTCATTGCCTCGGGGGCCTTTCATATGTCAAAACCCTCGGATCTCATCCCCGAACTCCAGGGCCGGTTCCCCATTCGGGTGGAACTTGACAACCTGGGACAGCCGGAGTTTGAGCGGATTCTGACAGAACCCAAGAATGCCCTGGTGCTCCAGTACATTGCCTTGCTTCGCACCGAAGGCATTTCGCTGGAATTCACCGATGATGCGGTAAAGCGCATTGCCGCCATTGCCGTGGAGGTGAATGACAACACCGAAAACATCGGTGCCAGACGGCTGCACACCCTCATGGAGAAATTACTGGAAAATGTGCTGTTTGAGGCCCCGGATCTGGAAGAAAAAACCGTTGTGGTGGATGCCGCCTTTGTGGACGGACAATTGAAAGACATCGTTGAGAACGAAGATTTGAGCAGGTACATACTATGACAGAGATGAATGTGGCAGACATACTGATAGAGGCCCTTCCCTATATCCGGCAGTTTTCCCGGAAAACCATTGTGGTGAAGTATGGTGGTCATGCCATGGTGGATGAAAAACTCAAAGAAGACTTTGCAAGCGACATCACCCTGCTGAAATACATCGGCTTGAACCCCGTGGTGGTGCATGGGGGCGGTCCCCAGATCAACAAGGTCCTTGATGCCATGGGCATTACCTCCAGTTTTGTAAGGGGTATGCGCTACACCGACGGGGAGACCATGGATGTGGTGGAGATGGTGCTGGGGGGTAAGGTCAACAAGGAGATCGTGGCCCGCATTAACCGCAAGGGTGGCAACACGGTGGGGCTCACTGGCAAGGACGGCGGCCTCATCACCGCCGAAAAGATGACCATCTACCAGGAAGGGGAGGGGGACAATCCCCCGGAAATCATCGATCCCGGCATGGTGGGCACGGTGTCCCGGATTAATCCTCACATCATTCATACCCTCACCGATCAGGGGTTTATTCCGGTGATCGCTCCGGTGGGCATCGGTGAAAAGGGAGAAACGTATAACATCAATGCCGATCTGGTGGCAGGCAAAATCGCCTCGGCCCTCAATGCCGAACGTTTGATTCTCATGACCGATGTGGACGGGCTTCTGGATGAAACCGGCAAACTGGTCTCCTCCGCCGATGCCGCCACCATCCACGCCATGATCAAAAGCGGGCACATCAGGGGCGGCATGATCCCCAAGATGGAGTGCGCCCTGGAGGCACTGGACCATGGGGTGCAAAAGTCCCATATCATCAACGGTACCAGATCCCATGCCCTGCTGCTGGAGCTTTTCACCGATTCCGGCATCGGCACCCAGGTGGTCGGGAAAAATAGTGACAAGGACTGATGCCGGGGGACACCCCGACGACGGGAAGAGATCTGAAGGCTCAGTTCCCAGGAAACTCCCCGGTATCCTATACCCCAAGCGACAGGTGTTATGATGAAGTCCAAAGAACGCGTTAAACAAGCAAGAGGTGATATCTTGAACACAAAAGAAAAAACGGATAAATATGTATTTAACACCTATGGTCGCATCCAAAAGGTGTTTGTCAAGGGTAAGGGCGCAACCCTGTGGGATGAAGAGGGAAATTCCTACACCGACTTTCTGGCCGGTATTGCCGTGTGCAGTCTGGGACACAGCCATCCGGAAGTGGCAAAGACAGTGGCAGAACAGGCCGCTACCCTCACCCATGTTTCCAATCTCTATTATACGGCTCCCCAGGCAGATCTGGCAGAAAAACTGGTGACCTCCTCCTTTGCCGACCGGGTCTTTTTTGCCAATTCCGGGGCCGAGGCCAATGAGGCTGCCATCAAACTTGCCAGGAGGTATTTTAAAGAAAAGGGCCAACCGGAACGGTTTAAAATCATCTCCATGGTCCAGTCTTTCCATGGCAGAACCATGGCCACTCTGTCTGCCACAGGTCAGGACAAGATCAAAGACGGGTTTGCCCCCCTGGTGGACGGCTTTGTTCATATTCCCTTTAATGATATTGATGCGTTAACGTCGGCTGTGGATGATACCGTGTGTGCCGTTATGATGGAGCCCATCCAGGGGGAGGGCGGTGTGGTACCCGCCACCCCAGAATACATCAAGGCCGTGCGAACGCTGTGTGACCAGGAAGGCATTTTACTGATCTTTGATGAGGTCCAGACTGGCATGGGGCGCTGCGGACGGCTTTTTGCCCATGAAATTTACGACGTCACACCCGATATCATGACCCTGGCCAAGGCCCTGGCCAATGGGCTTCCCATGGGGGCCATGCTGGCCACACAAGAGGCGGCTGCAGGGTTTGCCCTGGGCAGCCACGCCACCACCTTCGGAGGTACCCCTCTGGTGGCGGCAGCTGCCCTTACGGTGTTTTCCATTGTTTCCCAGCCCCAGTTTCTGAAGGAGGTGGTGGAAAAGGGCAAATACTTTAAAAAGCAACTTTCCGCTCTTAAACCCACCCATCCCGGTATCAAGGCGGTGAGGGGCGAAGGGCTGCTCATTGGCATGGAAATCAACGGGGAAGCCGGTAAGATTGTTGAAGATTGTCTGAAAAAAGGCTTTATTATTAACGCAATTCAGGGTAATATTTTACGCTTTGCACCCCCTTTAATTATCAGCCATGAAGAGATAGACGCGCTGGTGGCGGTGCTGGACAGCCTTCTGGAATAAGGAGATTTGGCTTTGAAGAAAGATCTACTGTCGCTGCTTGATCTGGAAAAGGATGATTTTACCCATCTGTTTGACAGAGCGTTGCAGCTGAAAAAACGGTTTGCCCAGGGCATTGCCGACCGGCCTCTCATTGGAAAAAGTCTTGGATTAATCTTTGATAAAAAATCCACCCGGACCCGGGTGGCATTTGAAACCGCCATGATTCAACTGGGGGGCACCCCCATTTACATGAGCACCCAGGATACCCAGATATCCCGTAATGAACCCGCCGCAGACACGGCCCGGGTGTTGTCACGGTACGTGGATGCCCTGGCCATGCGAACCTTTGACCACTCCCTTGTGGCGGAATTTGCCGTATCATCGAGCATCCCGGTGATCAATGCCTTGACGGACTCCTTTCATCCCTGCCAGATCCTGAGCGATCTCATGACCGTCATCGAAGTCAAGGGCGGATATGAGGGGCAGAAAATCGTCTGGGTGGGGGATGGAAACAATGTGGCAAACTCCTGGGTCAATGCAGCGGCTGTTCTGGATCTGAATCTGGTGGTGGCCACTCCCAAAGGGTATGAGATCCCCGGGGATGTTAAAGCCGCAGCCCTTGCCAGGGGCGGCGAACAAATTGTTTTTACCCATGATCCGGTGGCAGCGGTGAAAGACGCCGATGTGGTGTACACCGATGTGTGGGCCAGCATGGGCCAGGAAGCGGAACAGAAAAAAAGAGAGGCTGCCTTTAAAGGATTTCAGGTCAATAAAGCGTTGCTTGCCCATGCGAAAAAAGATGTCACGGTGCTGCACTGTTTGCCGGCCCATAGGGGTGAGGAGATTTCCGAAGAGGTGCTTGAAGCTCCCGGAGCCGTGTTTTGGGATCAGGCGGAAAATAAGCGGCATATGCATAAGGCGATTTTGGAGACGTTGATTTTTAAAACGCGATAAAATGAGTGGGCTCATGTCGGACCCGGTGTTTTAGCCATTCTGTCGTAAAATCATTGGGCCGATGGGGTGAGGCTTGTGATGAATTTATGTCCGCGGGGGCATGGGTGTCTACAAGGAGAAAATAGAGATGTCTGATATAAAAAAAGTGGTTCTTGCCTATTCCGGGGGATTGGATACGTCGGTGATATTAAAATGGCTCATTGAGACCTACCAGTGTGAAGTGGTGACCCTTACGGCGGACCTGGGCCAGGAGGAGGAGCTGGACGGCCTTGAGGCAAAGGCCCTTAAAACCGGTGCAGTAAAGGCCTATGTGGAAGATCTTCGGGAAGAGTTTGTAAAAGATTACGTGTTCCCCGCCTTTCGGGCCAATGCCATCTACGAGGGGCAGTACCTTTTGGGGACCTCCATTGCCAGACCCCTTATTGCCAAACGGCAGATCGAAATTGCCCATAAAGAAGGGGCTGATGCCGTCAGCCACGGCGCCACGGGCAAGGGCAACGATCAGGTGCGGTTTGAACTGGGCTACCTGGCCATTGATCCGGCCATCAAAATCATTGCCCCCTGGCGGGAGTGGGATCTCACCTCCCGGACCCGGCTCATGGCCTTTGCAAATGAGCACGGCATTGAAGTGCCTCAGACCCCCAAAAAACCCTATAGTACCGACCGGAATATGCTCCACATCAGTTACGAGGGCGGCGTGCTGGAAGATCCCTGGGCCCAGGCCACCGATGACATGTACACCATGTCCATCCGTCCCGAAGATGCGCCGGATGTGCCTGAAATTATAGATATCACCTTTAAGGATGGTAACCCTGTGGCCATTAACGGGGAGGATATGTCTCCGGCTACTCTGCTCAAAGCCCTGAACACCCTGGGGGGCCGTAACGGCATCGGCCGTATTGATCTGGTGGAAAATCGGTTTGTGGGCATGAAATCCAGAGGGGTTTACGAGACCCCGGGCGGCACCCTTTTACGTCTGGCCCACATGAACATGGAGTCTATTACCCTGGATCGGGAAGTGGCCCATCTGCGGGATTCGCTGATCCCCAAATATGCGGAGTTGATCTACAATGGTTTCTGGTTCTCTCCGGAGATGGAGCTGCTTCAGAAAATGATTGACGAGACCCAGACCAACGTATCCGGTCGGGTTCGCCTGAAGCTTTACAAAGGCGGATGTCATGTGCTGGGCCGGGAGTCTGATTTCAGTCTCTATGACGAATCTTTTGCCACCTTTGAAGATGATGATGTCTATTCCCAGAAGGATGCCGAAGGCTTTATCCGGCTCAATGCCCTGCGTCTGAGAATCCGGAAACTGGCCCGGGATCGACGTAACGCGTGAATTTGTCGCTGATTGATTGGTTGTGGCCGCTGCCATGGGGGGCGGGCTTGCAATGACAGACTCCAAAAAATAATGAAAAGCGGATTTGGTAAAATAATACGGGCGACCATCCCAGCCACACTGTCCGCTTTTTTATAACTGCCACGGGCAGACCGCATTGGGGACCTGGGTCTGCCCACAACGAATAATGAAAGTAATGTTAGGCATGCCTACACTTTCTTATAAAACATACATGGCAGAAAAACCTGCCACAACGAAAAACGAAAGTCCTTTAATTCAAGCATATTGGTGAGACTTTCATATAAAAAAATCAGGATCGAAAAAATGGCAACAAAACCATGGGACGGCAGATTCTCCCAGAGCACGGACAAACTGGTGGAGAAATTCACCTCCTCCATTGATGTGGACCGGGAGTTATATAACTACGACATTGACGGCAGCATTGCTCACCTGAAGATGATGGCCCATCAGTCCATGATCACCGAGGAAGAGGCGGATGTGCTGACCCGGGGCCTTGAATCGGTGCGTCAGAAAATCAAGGACAATGCCCTTGAATTCTCCGATACCCTGGAGGATATTCACATGCACATTGAAAGCGCCCTGGGCGATGAAGTAGGCTCGGTGGCCCGCAAGCTTCACACGGGGCGCAGTCGCAACGATCAGGTGGCCCTGGATGTGAGAATGTATTTAAAGGTTGAAACCCAAGCCGTCATGGAGGGGCTTGTGGCCCTTCAAAGGGTTCTGGTGGACAAGGCTGCGGAAAACCTTGATGTGGTGATGCCGGGGTACACCCATCTCCAGCGGGCCCAGCCCGTGCTCTTTGCCCATCACCTCATGGCCTATTATGAGATGTTCAAACGGGACCATGAGCGATTCCAAGATTCGTTGAAGCGCACCGATGTCATGCCGCTTGGCAGCGCGGCCCTGGCCGGTACCACCTTCCCCCTGAACCGAGAGTACACCCGGGAGCTGTTGGGGTTTGCCAGGGTCTCCGATAACAGCATGGATTCCGTGTCCGACCGGGATTTTGCCATGGAGTTCATCTCCCATGCCACCATCTGCATGGTGCATCTTTCCCGGTTCTCCGAAGAGCTGGTACTGTGGTCCTCTTCGGAATTTGCCTTTATCACCATATCCGATGCCTTTACCACCGGTTCCAGCATCATGCCCCAGAAGAAAAATCCCGATGTGGCAGAGCTGGTCCGGGGCAAGACCGGCCGGGTGGTGGGCAATCTCATGGCCATGATCACCCTGATGAAATCATTACCCCTGGCTTATAACCGGGATATGCAGGAGGACAAAGAGCCGTTGTTTGACACGGTGAACACCCTGAAGGCCTGCGTGGACATCTATGCTCGTATGTTGCCCAATATTGCCGTGAATGCTCCCACCATGCGGAACGCCGCTGAAAAAGGATTTTTAAATGCCACCGACCTGGCCGATTACCTGGTGGTCCGGGGCATGCCCTTTAGAGAGGCCCACTCGGTGTCCGGAAAGGCCGTGGCCTTTGCTCTGGGCAGAGGAAAGGAGCTGCACCAGCTGACCCTGGAAGACTTTAAAACCTTTTCCCAGCTCATTGAGGGAGATATTTTTGACTTTCTTTCAACGGAACAGATGATCTCCCGCAGGGTTACCCACGGGGGAACCGGTTATGAAAATGTGACGCTGGCCGTGGAAAAGGCGCGCCGGCAACTGAACCTCTGAGGGAATATAAAAGAGATATGAGCCATAGGACAAAATCCATGGTCATGGCGGTCATGCTGCTCTGGGTAATATCAGGGATCATGGGGTGCGGCAAAAAAGGGCCGCCCCTGCCGCCCTTGGCGTTGATGCCGCCGGCACCCACGAATATCACCTACCGGTTGACGGTAGATCAAGATCAGGTGATGCTTCAATGGACCCTTGACCCGGAATTCCCAAAAAAGAACAGGGGCCCCAACATGGGGATTGAGATTTACAGGGCCACCAGAGTGCTTACTGAAGATGCCTGCAGGGACTGTCCGTTAACCTTTGAGCAAATAGCGGAACTGCCGATCACAACCTTGGAGTATGAAGCGCCACTGGAAAGGGGATACCGATATTTTTATCGTCTGCGGTTCAGGCGGGGCACTGATATCTTCAGCGATTATTCTGAGACGGTGTCATTTGATTTTAAATGATTCTAAAATTCGATGCTCAAGTTTTTTTCTGACCGGTTTTGCGAGAACCGGGTCAGGCTTGTATTATTGGCGTTATCTTTTAAGACCCTAAAATCCAACATGAGCCAAAAAATAGTGAAAGAAACGTCTGTCATGGAAAAAAAGGTGCCGGTTTTTATCTCCGTTGGTTCCAACCTGGGAGAAAAATATGATAACTGCATCAGGGGCATTGAACTTCTGAGCCAGCTGGATGATACCAGCGTAACCGCCGTCTCCCCCTTTTACCAGACCGATCCGGTTGATTTCACCGATCAGGACTGGTTTGTTAACGGCGTGGCAAAAATTTTGACCCGTCTTGACCCCGTTGAATTAATGGCCTGTTTAAAGGGCATTGAACGGGCATTGGGACAGTTTGAAAAAACGGTGCGCTTCGGACCCCGCCTCATTGATCTGGATATTGTTTTTTATGATAATCTGGTGATGAACCGGGATGCCGTCATTCTCCCCCATCCCCGCATGCATAAAAGGCGCTTTGTATTAAAACCTCTTTGTGATATAGATGCCGAAATAATGCACCCCGTGCTGAACCGGACGGCTCGGAGCCTTCTGGACCAACTAAAAGAGGATGACCAGCATGTCCTTTTATATAACCCCCATGGCAGAAAAACCTGCCACAACGAAAAATGAAAGTCCTTTAATTCCAGTATATTGGTGAGACTTTCATATAAACCCAGGTGTCGGCACCTCATACCCGGAATTTGAGGCTTGACTGAAAAAGTAGTCCATATGATTTCCGTGTATGACTATTTGAAATTTAAGACTATTTTTTAATCTGAGAAAAAGAATGATTTACCAATCAAGCCTTAATATCCATTTTTTCAAAAAAGGGGCCGGATGTTCCCCTGAAATAATCCACCCCAACGGGTGATCCATTACAAAAAACGGAGAATTTAACCATGAAGTTTTTTATAGATACCGCAAATATAGAAGAGATAAAAGATGCCAACAGCATGGGCATGGTGGATGGGGTCACCACAAATCCCACCCTCATTGCAAGGGAAGAGGGCGAGTTCAAAGAGATCATCAAGGAGATCTGCGCTGTGGTGGACGGCCCGGTGAGTGCCGAGGTGATCAGCCTGGATTATGACGGCATGGTGTCCGAAGCCAGAGAACTTGCCACCATTGCCGATAATATTGTGGTGAAGATCCCCATGACCATTGAAGGGCTTAAAGCCGTGAGAACCCTTTCCGATGAGGGTATCAAAACCAATGTCACGCTGATCTTTTCTGCGCTTCAGGCCCTGATGGCAGCCAAGGCCGGCGCCACCTACGCAAGCCCCTTTGTGGGACGTCTGGATGATCTTTCCCAGGACGGCATGAACCTCATTGAGGAGATCGTGGACATCTACAGCAACTATGGGTATTCCACGGAGATCATTGTGGCCAGTGTCAGAAATCCCCTGCATGTGCTCAATTCCGCCCTTCTGGGCGCGGATATTGCCACGATCCCCCACAAGGTGCTGAAGGCCCTTGCCTCCCACCACATGACCGATAAGGGCATTGAATCCTTTATGGCCGACTGGAACAAAAAAGAGAATAAGTGATTCTCCATCGACAGAAGCTCAAAGCGGGCCAAAGTGGGAAGGACCGGACGAAAAAAGACCCCATTCTCTAAAATTAAGGTTGACAGATGAGAGTGAACCTTATATAAAACCTCTTGTCTTAACTGAGCGGGAATAACTCAGTGGTAGAGTGCGACCTTGCCAAGGTCGAAGTCGCGGGTTCAAATCCCGTTTCCCGCTCCATTAAAACATCAGTAAAGGCGGCTTGGCCAAGTGGTAAGGCGACGGCCTGCAAAGCCGTTATTCTCCGGTTCAAATCCGGAAGCCGCCTCCAAAATATTAGCAGTAAAAGGAAGGGTTTAGAGAGAAATTTCTAAGCCCTTTTATTTTTCCCAAAAAGCTCTACCCCACACTCTACCCCACAACTTTATCAGTTTTCATGGGATATGATTTTAAACCGGGGACCCGGATAAATCTCCAGTGGAAAGCCTGGCAAAAGAAGGGGCATTCCTGCTCGGACTAATCCATTGATGATAGATAGTGTACCCCAGGTGAAAAATGAGTGAAGCCATTTAACCCATGCAGGTCGTAGGGCTGTAGCTGAGATTCCTGGCCTCGGTGCTGTACTTCTTGTCGCTGATAACAGTTTTTAACTGTGTGTCAAGGTGTTTTCCTTTTATCCTTGACCTTAGTGGTAAGAACCTCTAAGTTTGAAGCATAGGGGTCTGTAAGGCTCTTTTCCAAACCAAAGGATGTACTTTGTCGTGGTTTAAAAAAAATAAATTTGGTTTTACCGGTACATCAAGTTTAATTGTTGATGCTTCAAAAAATTTTAACAATTCAGTGTATTTGTTGTCTGCTGTATTGGGTACCGCTGGATTTGCTGTCTTGGGAATATTCCCTAATGGATGCATAACATACTGGCTTTTTTTTCTGGCAAGCTTTTTCTTTTTTGGTGTCGGAGCATTGGGGACATATATTGACCAAAATGTTTTGGAAGAAAAAAATAGACAGCTTGAAAAAGATAATTCGTCGGTTGTTGGATTAAAAGATGACCTGAATGGGGCTCTTCAAGACTGTGAAACTTTGAGGGCTGAGAAACAGGATTTACATAAAAGGCTTGTTCATACTTGGTTGCAAAGCTCATTTAAACAGTTAGAGCTAACTTCCCATGAAAGAGTAACAATTTATTATGAACATGAAAAAGAATTTTATTTGCTATCCAGATATTCGGTGAATCCAACGTTAAATGCAGAACACGAACAAAAATTTTCTATTAATCGCGGTGTGCTTTGCCAAGCTTGGGAGCACAAAGAGCGCATAGATATTGATAAATGCCCAATATTTTCTGATGATTTAGATGGTTATATAAAATATCAGAAAGAAAAGTACGACTATGATGGTCATTCGTTGGTCATGAAAAGTTGTTCTTATGTAGGCAAAGCCATTATTGATGCTGGTAATCATATCGGTGTTATCATATTTGAGAGTGATATTAGGGATATATTAACAGAAGAACAGGTAAAAGCGATACTCAAGTATTGTGATGAGTATCAAAGCCACATGAGTCAGTTTGTCAGAGATGCTCTGGTCCTTGATAGAACTACAAGAAAACCAAAAACAGAAGAGTTAACCCCTGAAGAAGACCTCCTTAGTAAATTAAGGAAATTAAATAAATTGAGTGGGGACGCTTGTGAGCCTGTCTCATAGAACAAAAACGGAGGGGTAGCAATGGATAAAATAAAAAATGTTTTGGCATATTTTTGCCTTAAATACCCTCATGGGAGCGAGTTGTCAAAAGCCCGACTCACTAAGTTGGTTTTTCTGGCGGACTGGATATCTGCCCTTTATTGCGATAAACAGATCACGGGTATTCAATGGGTATTTAATCATTATGGCCCATACGTTGATGATGTCGTTCAAACGGCAAGGTTTGATGATAATTTCACAATAACCCACTCTCAAACGGTTTTTGGTGGGCAAAAAGAGATTATAGCGTTCACAGGAAATGAAAAAAACATAGATCTTAATGGCCTGGAAAAAGGAATGATTGATATTGTCATTGAAAGAACTCAGAAAATGTATTTCAATGAGTTCATTGACTATGTCTATTCCACGTATCCTGTTAGGTCAAAAAAACGTTATTCATATTTAGATTTAGAACAATTGGCCCAGGAATACAAAAAAGAAAATAAACAGCCTGAATTTGCCTGATTTTTATTATGAAGTTCCTCTCGATGCGGCTACTATCTAATCCCGTGTCTCCTCAAGATCTCATCTGCTTTTTTCCTAAGTTCCTTTGAAGCAGCTCTGTTGACTTTCTTTTAAGATATTTTTTTTCAACTACACCACCCCGCTCATGATTTGCTCCATGCGCGGTGAAACTGCTCTTATGATATGAATGGCATGGACTCGGAAAGACAGAAGGGCATAGCCACTTGGTCACCACATCGCTATCTGTGGAACTGTAAAAAACAAAATACCAAAAATCAGTCCTTTATTTTTATATTTGCTTTGGTTGATCCGGTGATTCAGGCACCAAAAACATAAAAAAAGCACTGATGAAAACCTAAGCCTTTTCAGGCAAAAAGAATGGAAACAAGGCCAAAATAGTTGTGATTGAGGTTTTCAATGGTGCTACTTTGTGGCTTTTCGATGGGAATCCCCAGAAAGCTTTTTTGTGGTTGTGTCGTTGGAAGGGTTCGTAAAAAAGGATTTTGATGATTTGGAATTAAAAAAGTTTACATAATCATTGTTTTTAATTCATCAGGTATGGGGCCGAAGTGTTTCCTCACCGTGCAAGTGGTGCCGACGATGCATGTGATTGTGTCAGCCGTATTAATGAAGGAGTCATATCTCAAAAAAGGAAGTTCCGCAGGGGTTACTTTCAGCTGTGAGTCTGGGTCAAACAATTTCCGGGGTTCTGTGTTGATATTTTCGTGTGGCTTCTTTCGGCCTTAACTGAATTGTCAACGTATTAATCTGATCCCTGGATCCCAAAACAACGATAGTATCGGCGTGCTCAATCAGTGAGCTGCCGGAAGGATTGTATGTATAAATCAGCTCACCCCGTTTTTTTATGGCCGTAACCAGGATTTCGTATTTCTTTGGCAGAGATGCTTCCTTTAAAGAGAGCCCACAAAAAGAGGATTCCTTCGATATAACAATCTCAGCCATTTCCGATCTTGTGTTTTTGTGGTTCATCATCTCATCTAAAAATTCGGTTACGTGTGGTCGAACCATTTCTGAAACAAGACGCAGTCCGCCGATAAAATTGGGTGAAACCACCGAATTTGCGCCCCCCTTGAATAGCTTTTTGCCGGTATTGACCACATCCGCGGTGCGGGCAACGATCCTGATGCGTGGGTTGAGCTGACGCGCTGCCATGGTGATATAAAGGTTATCTTTTTCATTCGACAGTACCGGAAAAATGCCATATGCCTCCCTTATACAGGCCTTTTCCAGAATATCATCATCCGTTGCATCCCCGACCATGCAGTTTATTTTAGGCCATTTGGTCTTTATGCTTTCTATTGCTTCTTCAGAACTGTCAATAATAAGGCATTCATGAAAACTCACACCTTCGGCCTCATTTCCTTTTCCAGAGGGCTTTTTTCTATAGGATTCAATTAGTTCAATAATTTGCATGGCCGTTGCCCCCAGGCCGCATATTATAATGTGATTATCTATTTTTGGGGTCTTTTTGAGCATTGGGTCCTTTATTTTCCCTGTGCAATTTTTCGCAGGGTGAAAACATTGTTCATGGATCCCATACAGATAAGAACATCGCCTGCGTCGATTTCTTGCTCTCCATTCGGATTTTGAATGAATCCTCCGATGCCGCCTTTTCTCACAGCAACAATAAGAAGTCCGGTTTTTTCGGGAATTCGTGCCTCCCTGAGCGTTGTTCCGGATAATGCAGAGTCAGGCGAAACAGTTACTTCTTCAATCCGCATGACGGCACGGTCATCTTTGAGCATGCGGTCAAGGAAGGTGGTCACCGACGGTCTGAACATTTCGGAGATCATTCTTCTGCTGCTTATACGCTCGGGCGAGATCACACAGACCGAGCCCGTACTTTTCATCTTGGGGGCCATCTTCTTGAAATTTTTCACCTTGGTCCCTATCTTGAACCGTTTAGCGTTCTCTTTTTTATACTGGCTCAGAGATATGACTATAAACAGGTTGTCCTTTTCATCGGGAAGAGCCGCCATAATACCTGCGGCGTGCTCAAGACCAGCTTGTTTCATAATCTCATCATTGGTGGAATCGCCCTGTATGTACAAGAGGTCGTCAAATTCCGTCAGGATCTTCCTGATCCGTTCTTCCGATTTTTCAATAACCACAAAGGGCCGTACCGTTGCTTTCAGTTCCTGCATGATATAAAAGCCGGTCCGGCCCGCTCCGCAGACAATGTAATGGTCACGCAGGTTTGAGATGAGTTTCTGCATTCTTTTTCGACGTCTTTCACTGATCATGTCACCGGAAACCACATATTCGGTTATGACACCCATAACATAGAGGAAGGATCCTATACCAAACAGAACAAGTATTATGGTAAAAAGCTCAACGACATAGGGGTTCCCCCCAAGCGGCATATTATTATGCGGAGTTAGATCGCCGTATCCGACGGTTGTCAGGGTAATGACAGTAAGGTAAAGGGAATCGATGAAAGAGAGATGGTCAAGGAGGAAATAAAACCCGGCAGTTCCGATTGAAAAGACAAACACAATAAGGGTGAGTGATTTGCCTATTCTTCTGCGTGTCAGTGTATCCATTCTCGTGTTGCCCAGGATAATTGTTTTTAATTAAATTCTAAAGAGAGGCCCATCAGGCTGAGCATGACCGATACATACTCTGAATTTTTTTAAAAAGCAAACCTCAAAATCAGGTGGAAGTACTGACGTATGAGCCAATAACCTCTTAGATGTCAACACAGTTATAAAATGATTTCTCGCATTGATCAATGCAGCATAAATTAATAACCCACTAATTTAAAATCAGATCATGAATAGTCTCATGCATCAGCGCTGAAAACGGATTGAGATCCTTTACATATAAAACCTGATGTGATAGGGCATTTCATACTACAGCTCTCTTGGGGTATGGCGTTCTATTTGGGGTATGACGTTCTATGAGGTCCGGCAGGTACTCGGCAGCGGTCAAATGGTCTCATCGTACACTAAAAGGAAAATAGACATGGTTGTGAAAAACAATAACGGATTTACGTTGATAGAACTCATGGTGGTGGTGGTGATCCTGGGCATTCTGGCCGGAATGATTGTCCCTAAGCTGATGGGACGCACTGATGAGGCAAAACAGGTAAAGGCCCGCACCGACATCGTTGCCATGGAGACGGGGCTGAAACTATACCGGCTGGATAATGGTAATTATCCCACAACGGAGCAGGGCCTTCTTGCCCTGGTGGAGCGGCCGGATAGTGAACCGGTGCCGGTGAAGTGGGCCACCGGTGGGTACCTTGAAAAGGGAAGAGTGCCCAAAGATCCCTGGGGACGGGAGTATCTTTATCTTTCCCCCGGTGTGAACGGTGAGTATGATATTATCTCCTACGGTGCGGACGGTGCACCCGGGGGAGAGGATAAGGACATGGATATCAACAGCTGGGAAATTGAGTGACCGAAAAAGATCGGGGATTCACCCTCATTGAACTGGTAACGGTGATGGCCGTCATGGGGATTGTTCTTTTTTTTACCCTGCCGCGGTTTGATGCCTTTAACCCTTTTGGGGCATCCGTGACCCCCACCGGGAAGCTGCTGCTGCTCATTGAACAGCTCAAATCCCAGACCCTTGAAGCCCATCAGGGGACGCTCCTGCACATGAACACAACAACGGGACGGGTGTGGGTGACGGTTTTGGAAGCTGTTGCCGGGGAGGCGGATGCCTTGGAGAAGGAATCCGCTTCCGAACCCCTCATTCTTTTTTCAGAGGATTCGGAGATTGAGGATGTAACCATGCCCGGAAGAACCGTGCATGGGGGAGAAGATGGCGATGATATTACCATCGGGTTCAGCAGAGACGGGTTTTCAGACCCGGCCTTTATCCATATCCGGGAAAATGACCGGGAGTTCACCGTGGTCATAGAGCCGTTTTTGTGCCGGGCCCAGCTTCTGGAGGGCCATGTTTCCTGTGGGCAGTAGCGTGCTGCTTCGGGAGGGGGATTAATATGAGATTCCCGGGTGATGAAAAAATGGAGGGATGTGTTTGATTTTACGTTAAAACGCATGGTTAAAAGTAATGATGCCTTTACCCTGCTTGAGATCATGGTCAGCATCTCCATTATTGCCATTGTGCTGGTCTCTTTGTTTCGCATGCATGCCGCCACCATTGGATTGGCGGAAAAGGTAAAATTCAATGCTGTGGCCACCCATCTTGCCCGGCAAAAAATTACTGAAATACGCATGGATATGAAGGGGGCTGTTGATGGACGGGGGGATTTCGGAGATGAGTTCCCCGGTTATTCCTGGGAAAGCGCCATGGAGAATATGGTGGTGTTTGATGAAGAGATGATCTCTGAAAAACAAGCTGAAAACATGAAGCGCATTGATTTGACCATCTCCCTGGGGGAGAGGCAGAGCTTTACTCTGCGAACCTGGACCTATGATGACAGTGGATCATGATTCCTGCTGTGAAGCCCACGGCTTTACCCTCATGGAAATTCTGGTGGCAGTGGTGATTTTTTCCATTTTAATGACCACTGTTTTTTCTTCCTTCAAGGCCTTTGTCATGTCTTCGGAGCATATCCGCACCGCCATCTCCCGGGATGAAACCATGGGGCCGCCCATAAAGGTCATCTCTCGGGATCTTCAGTTCATGCATCTTTGTCTACCCCCGGCATATATCAAGCCCGATACCCGATCCACCCCGGATACTTTCCGGGTGGTGGGAGATACGGACACGGTAAGCGGAGGAACCTTTTCCCGGTTGCGTTTTATCTCCCGGGGGCTTTTGACGGCCCATGGGGGGGAACATCATGGGCTGGTTCAAATCATCTATTATGTCCGTTTCAATGACACTGGCGGGGGGGACCTCTGTCGTTCCGAAACCCTTTCTCCATGGGAGGATGGGGTTGAAAATGACTGTGATCCGGTGCTGGTAAGGAACGTTACCACCTTTGAACTCACCTATTTTGACGGTGACAACGAGACCTTTACCCACTGGGATTCCGATGCCGAGGCCTTTGACCATGCCACCCCCCATGCCATGGGTGTGATGATCCGGTTCAAAGATCCCCATGCCCCGGATGATACCCCAGCCATTGATGTCATCAAAACATCCATTTTTCTGCCGGTGCGAAGGGATGCGTTGGAATAATGTAGGACTTGATTACAATACCTGGAGCCCTGAACATTCAGTGAACACACCTGATTCCTTCCACAAATGGTCGGAGTTGTGGTCAAGCCCGTAATGTGAATAATCCGGAGCCTGATCAAGATATGTTTTACCGAAATAACACGAAGAGCAGATGTCCGGAGACAGAATGTCCATGCAAAACAGTCGTGGGGTGGCCCTTTTTATGACCCTGGCGTTGATTTCAGTCCTCACTGCCGCAGCTCTGGAAGTGGGACGACGGGCTGGTAGAGCCGCTTCCCGGTCCGGGGTTGCAGTGGATCTGTTCCAGGCCCGGGAGATGGCCTGGTCCGGTATTCAGCTGGCCATGAGTCTGCTTGCCACGGATGCCGAAAAAAATGAGGTGGATTCCCTTCAGGAAGATTGGGCAAATCCCCAAAAGCTTGCCATTGCCGTCAGTGCCCTGGAAATGGATGGAGGGAGCCTAACGCTTTCCATCACGGACGAGCTGGGAAAAATTCAGATTAATGCCCTTTTGGATGCCTATCCCGGCAATGCCTTTAATGAAAATCAACGGCAGTTATGGGAACGGTTTCTGGATCTCATCATCTCCGGGGATAAATCCCTGGATGACCGCGACCCTGACGAAATTATCAACTCTTTGAAGGATTGGCTGGACTCCGGGGATGACGATGCCGTCACCGGGGTATCCGGGGCGGAAGCCGATTACTATGAGAGCCTGGATCCGCCGGTGCACTGTGCCAACGGGCCGTTGACCATTCTGGATGACATTTTCCTTGTAAAGGGGGTTTCTGAGAATTTCCTTCAATGGGGAAAGGAATCAATGGATGGGGAAGGGATGGCAGTCATTCCTGAGCTGTCCCACATTTTTTCCGTCCATGGCATGGCAGACACCGACGAAGAGGGGAGATACTCCTTTTCCGGCAAAATTAACATCAATACCGCAGGGGTGGAAGTTCTCTCTTTCATGCTCCCCTCGGGCATGGAAGACCAGGCCCCGGCCCTTGTGGACTTCAGACTGGCTCAGGAGCCGGACACCGATGGATTTGTAAATGCCCTTGACAAGGGATGGTATGAACAGGTTATACAGTTGTCTGAAAAAGAGAAACAGGCGTTTGAAAATATTATCACCTACTCAAGCCATCTATTCGAGGCAACGGCCGTGGCAGATGTCAATGGCCACACCGTCACATTGACCGGCATTATCAAAAGGGAAAAGCGTGAGAAAACAGGAGCATGGTTTTGCAGGCTTCTGGAACTCTCTGATAGATAAACCATGAAAGACCATCTGCTTGCACTGGAAGTAAAGGATTCTGGGGCCACCGCCATTCCGGCCAAGGGGGAGGGGAGTGATCCGGGTAAGGGGGATACCATGGCTGTGCGCTGGTCAGTGTCGGTCCTGGTGCTGAAACCCTCTGTCAAGGGGATGGTGCTCGTTCATGCCTTGGTACTGGAGACGGTTCCCTTCATGAACACAGGTTCCGGTGAACATACCCTGGATGACGTCTCCTTTGACACTTTTCTGGATCGGCTTGGGGAAAAAGTGGATCTTGCAGCCTGCTCCCGGGCCGTGGTGGCCATTCCGGCATCCTTGGCTTCTTATCGACACATGGATCTGCCCTTTGGATCCCGGCGAAAAATCCGGCAGGTGCTTCCCATGGAGCTTGATGCCATGCTCCCCCTCATTGAGGAGGACCCTGTCAGTGATTTTGTTCGTACCGGTCTGTCGACTTCTGGAAACCATACCCTTTTTACCGCCTCTCTGCCCCGTTCCATTGCAGATGCCCTTTGCCTTCCCCTGGCAAAGCAGGGGATCACCCCGGTTCTGGTGTCATCGGCCGGTTACCTGGCCGCCCATTTTCTCCTTGATTCTCTTCCTAAGACCGGTTTTTTTCTACTGGTGGCGGTTCGGCCCCACTGTCTGGTGATCACTGCCGTGCTGAATGGTGTGATTGTGGGGATACGCTCCATTGTGAGAGGAAATGATAATGATGTTTTGGCCGCAGATGTGTCACGCAGCCTCATGGTGTTCCGGCAGCGTCTGGCCATTGATGATCCCATTTCGGCATGTCACCTCATGGGGAGTAATACCCGGGAGGATGATCTGGAAGCCCTTCTGAAAACAGCCCTTGCCACCGCCGTGGGGGTGGCCGATCTGTCCCCTGTTTATCGCTTCTTTGAAAAAGCGGGGTGTGATGCTGAAATCAACCCCTTTGAATATATTGATGCCTTTGCCGCAGCCCAATGTATCGGAAAGCAGGATTGCCTTAATTTTTGTGGCAACCGCCATGGGCAGGGTGCCTTTGTTGAAAAATATATGACACAGCTGGTAACGGTGAGCCTGCTGGCCCTGATCTGTTTTTTTCTGGTGGTTGCCGGTGAATACACAAAGATCCGGGCACTGAAAGACCAGTCGGCAGCCATGGATCGACAGGCACGGCTCATTTTCCAGGAGACCTTTCCGGAGATTACCACCATTGTGGACCCTTACATGCAGATGACGGTTCAGGTGCGGCAGGCAGCCGAACAATCCGGTCGTTCCTTAAATATGGAGACTCGTTTTGCCGGTGACGGCAACATCATGGAACTCTTTTTTGAGCTTTCCAGCCGGATATCGGATGCTATAGATGTGGAAATTTCCCGGCTGGTATTCAATGAGGGGCGCATGGTCCTTTCCGGAAGTACCGATACATACGACAGCGTGGATAAGATGAAAAGCGCCATTGAGTCCTCTCCTTTGTTTACAGATGTAAAAATAAGCAATGCCGCAGCAGACAAGAACGACAAACGCATTCGGTTCAAATTTGTTTTCCGAACCACGGACGGCATTGAAGATACGCCCACGGTCGAAGAGGGGAAAGTATGATGCGGCTTTCCACCCGGGAAAAGACCATTCTTTGCATGGGGGGCATTTTCCTGCTGCTCCTCTTTGCCTTAAAAGGCATATTGCTGCCAGCCATGGCGGAAAGGGAGCGACTGGAAAAAAGGGTAATGGCCGGCACAAAGATGCTGCAGGAAATGGCTGATATGCAGGCCCGATATCAGCGCATGGGGGCTATCCCCCAGGGAAGGCACACCGGGATACCCCGTGAAAAAGGCTTTACCCTGTTCTCTTTTCTGGATCAACTGGCCCGAAAAAGCGGTGTTAAGGAAAATATTGTGCACATGAAGCCCGATTCCCGCAGCCAGGACCAGGGTGCTTACACCATCTCCATGGTAAAGGTAAAGCTGGATTCCCTTTATTTAAAAGAACTCATGGATTTTCTTTATCTCATTGAAACCGCCGGCCAGGGGGTTCATATTTCAGGGGTGTCCCTGACAAAAACCGGAAAGGAGAACCAACTATTGGATGCTGTGCTGGACGTCTGGGTGCTGATTGCGGAGGATGCGGCCTGATGGGGTTAAAAGCTCTATTTTTTTATTTTGTTTATACCCTGGGGGCCTTTGTCTTTTTTTTATATCTGCTGTTCCCCGGTGAAAAAATGGCAGCACACTTGTCCCACACCCTGAATCCATCTCTGGCCCCGGTGGAGATGTCAATGGCGCATTTCAAATTATATCCGCCCCTGGGGGTGGGAGGGGAAGAGATTGTCTTCTCCTTTCCGGATGGGGAACAGGTGGTGCTGGACAGCCTTTGGCTAAAACCGCACTGGACCACTTTTTTTGATGAATCCAAGTCCATTGGTTTTGACATGCAGCTTTATCGGGGAAAGGGTTTTGGTACGTTCAAGGTTCCTCTCTCCCTGGAAAAGGGGCTGAACACCATGCTGTCAACCTATGGTGCGGATGTTGAGTTTGATGGTATTGCCGTTGAGCATTTTCACTATGGCTTTCCCCAGGGGGATGTCACGCTTTCATGCCTTGCCGGGGGCAGGTTCACCCTTTCCAAAAGTCCGGACAGAGCACCCGGGGGCACCGGAGAGATCACGATCTCCAACTGCGCCATTGAGATGGACCTGCTGTCGGCCCTGGGTATGACCGGGGTGCATTTTTCCACCGTGAAAATAACCTGTCGCTTGCAGGACAACCGTCTGGAGATCCTTGGGTGCCGGGCCACCGGGCCTGAAATGACCATTGAGATGTCCGGTAAGGTAGCCCTTGCCACGCCACTGTCAAAAAGTCGTCTTGATCTCAAGGGCCGTGTGCAGCCTGATGCTGGTTATCTTGCCGGATTTTCAAATTTGCCGCCAATGATGTCCGCTCTTCTTGGCAGGTTCAAGGGCAGAGGGGTTCCCTTTAAAATCCAAGGGCGGTTGGATAGCCCGGGGGTGACACTATGAAAAAAGGCTTTGTACTGATTCATCTGGTGCTGCTGACCTTATTGTCTTTTCTGGGGGCAAGAACATTCTATGCACAGCTTGGAGGGTCTGTGCCGCCAGTCACTCTCCCCATGCGTATTGATGTCTCCCCGGGTGATACAGGGGAAAGAACAAACGAGAAGCATCCTCCCCGGCAACACTACGCCATCATTGAAAAACGAAACCTTTTTAAGGTCGCTCTGGAAGAAGAAAAAGTCCCTCTTCCAGCAGGATCTGAAATGCCCATGGTGGAAAATCTTGAAAAAACCAGCCTTGATCTGAAATTGCTGGGCACCATTATCATGAAGCCCCAGGGAGCCTTTGCCATTATCCAGGAGGGCCGGAAAAAAGAGCAGAAACGTTACCAGCAGGGGGATGTGGTTCAAGAGGCACAGATCAAGGCGGTGTTGCGGGGGAAGGTGATTCTCCATTACAAGGGACGGGATGAGGTGCTTGTGATGGGGGCCGCCCAGGGTGGTGCCGCACCTTCCGATGCATCTTCTCTCTTTTCTGAAATGGCGCCGCCGGTGGAGCCCGGTGAAAAAACCTCCCTGAGCCGCTCCCTTGTGGACGAGGCCTTGGGCAACATCAATAAGCTCATGGAAGATGTCCGGGTAAGACCCCACTTTTCCCGGGGGCAGCCCGATGGCCTTTTGCTGTATGGTATTAAAAAAGACTCTATTTTCCAAACCATGGGTTTTAAAAACGGGGATATTATCATGGGTGTTGACGGCAGGGAGATTCAGAGTGTGGATGATGCTCTGACCTTCTATGAACAGTTGAAAGAATCATCGGATGTGAATGTGCAGATCAAACGACGGGGACAGACAAAGGAGATTCAATATCATGTGGAGTAGAAAAACAGCCTTGCACGGTCTTTTGATCCTTTTGATGATTTGTTGTCTGGGGCGGGTGCCGTTCCCTGTTCAAGAAGGCTTGTGCGCTTCCCCTGAAACCCTCCAGGCGCCGGATAAACTGGTTTCCATGGATTTCAATGATATGGATATCAATGTGTTTATCAAGTTTATCAGTGAGCTTACCGGGAAGAATTTCATTGTGGATCGTCGGGTCAAGGGAAATATCACCATTATCTCTCCTTCAAAAATAACGGTTAAAGAAGCGTATATGGTGTTTGAATCGGTTCTGGATATCAACGGGTTTTCCACGGTGCAGGCGGGCCGCGTGATTAAAATCATGCCATCCCCCGAGGCCAAATCACAGAATATTGACACCGGTGGCGTGAAAGCCGGAGAGGCTGCAACGGACAGACTGGTCACCCGTATCTTCCCCTTGAAATATGCCGATGCCGCTGAAATCAAACGGCTGCTGACACCCCTTGTCTCCAAGGGCAGTGTTATTCTCTCCTACAGTGATACCAATACGCTGATCATCACTGATTCGCTTTCCAACATTGAGCGCCTGTTAAAAATAATTTATGCCGTGGATGTCATGGGGATCGGTAAGCAGATCTCGGTGATTCCGGTGGAGCATGCCGATGCAACAAAACTGGTTAAAAACCTGACGGGTATTTTCACGGCCCGGAGCCGGGGGGAAACGGGTAAAACCGACCCGGACATGGTGGTGAAGTTTGTTGCCGATGAACGCACCAACTCCGTTGTCCTCCTTGCCAGTGAAGTGGAAACGGATCGGGTAAAGCAACTGGTGGCCCTTTTGGATAAAAAGGTGCCCCGGGGGGATGAAAAAATTCGGGTGTACTATCTGGAACATGCCAATGCCGAAGATCTGGCCAAGGTGCTCCAGGAGATTCCTTCGGATAAAAACAAACAGACCGAAGGAAAAAAGCTGGCTCCCATTGTCTCCCAGTCAGCCAAAATTACGGCTGATCCTGCCACCAACAGTTTGATCATCATGGCGGAAAAAGAGGACTATCCGGTGCTGGAGGAGGTGATCGCCAAGCTGGATATTCCCCGGGCCATGGTGTACATTGAGTGTCTGATCATGGAGGTGAACGTGAACAGCGGGTTGAACCTTGGCACCGAATGGCGGGTGGGGGAGGCCATTGACAGTGATCAGGGGGTCATCTTCGGCGGCTCCAGCGGCAACAGCTATTCCAATTTTAACAGCATTACCTCCACCGGTACCCTGCCGGCGGGATTTTCCGTGGGGGTGATGGGGAAACAGCTCTCCATTGGCGGCATTCCCTTTCCCTCCCTGGGGGCCGTGATTCAGGCGTACCAGAATAATTCCAATGTGCATATCCTTTCCACTCCCCAGGTACTAACAACGGACAATGAAGAGGCCACGCTGACCATTGGAAAAAATGTGCCCTACCAGACCCGCTCCGCCGCGGACAATGCCACGGATACCTACAGCTCCTATGAGTATAAAGACGTGGGGATCACTTTGAAAATAACTCCCCAGATTAGCAAGGATCGCCTGGTCCGTCTGGATGTGTACCAGCAGGTGACCAAACTTGAGAGCGTCAATGATGAGGGAAACGATCGGCCCACCACCCTGAAACGCGAGATTGAAACCACCCTCATTGTGGAGGATGGTCACACCATTGTTATCGGGGGGCTTATAGATGAAAGTCTCTCCAAGACAAACTACAGTGTCCCCTGTCTGGGGGGGATTCCCGGTGTGGGATACCTCTTTAAAAGCGTGTCTAACGGTGAAGATCGCACCAATCTTTATGTATTCCTCACCCCCCGGGTGGTGAAAAATCCCCTGGAAGCCGAGAAGATTTATAACGAAAAAAAAGAGGAGATCGACACCATTAAAAAAGGGGATGTGAAACTTTACAGGGGCGGAGAAATTTCTCCGTTGGAGTGATATATGAGGTACAGGAAGGATAGCAACCGGGGGGAGATATGATCAACCGTTTTATCAAAAGGGTGGCGGAACAAACGCCTCTCTCTTCTGCGGATCATGAAAAAATTCTGGCAATTTATGGGGAAAGCAGGGATGATTTTGTCCATGCCCTGCTGGAATCAAACATGCTGGGAGAGCAGACCGTGTTAAGAACCATGGGTGAAATTTATGCCATGCCCCTTGTGCAGAATCCCGTGCCCTCCTGCATACCCCGGACCTTTATTTCCCGGGTGCCCATTCAATTTTTAAAGACCCACTGCATGGTGCCTTTTAAAGGCGAAAAAGACTCCCTGCACATTATCATGAATGACCCCATCCATCTACCGGTGGCAGATGACATTGCAAGGATTCTGGGCCAGGAAGCTTACCAGGCCGGGCTTTCCACCAGAAACGAAATTTTTTCCGCCATCAACACCCTGTACGACCAGGAGACCGACAGTGCCCGCCGGCTGGTGGAAGACATGACCAGCAACGGCTCAAATATTCTTCAGGAGATTGAACAGACCACGGATCTTCTGAATGACACCAGTGACGCTCCGGTGATAAAGCTGGTGAACCATATGATTTCCCAATCGGTGAAGGCAAGGGCCAGTGATATTCACATTGAGCCCTTCCAGGACAGTATCAAGGTGAGATACCGCATTGACGGTATTTTGTATGACATGCTCTCCCCCCCCCGGTGGATACAGTCCTCCCTGGTGTCCCGCATCAAGGTGATGGCGGATATGAACATTGCGGAAAAAAGGGTGCCCCAGGATGGACGGCTGGATGTCCGCATCGGGGATCAGGAGATCGATATCAGGGTCTCCACGGTGCCCACCTCCTTTGGCGAACGATTGGTGCTGCGGCTTTTAAATAAATCCCGTGCATTGCTGGAGCTGTCCCAGTTCGGGATTTCACCGGAAAATTATGCCACCCTCAATAAATTGATCCGCCTGAACAACGGCATTGTGCTGGTGACGGGTCCCACGGGCAGTGGCAAGACCACCACCCTGTATGCGGCGTTGAGTGTCATCAACTCCCCGGATAAAAATATCATCACCATTGAAGATCCTGTGGAGTATAAGCTCAAAGGCATCGGTCAGATCCAGGTGAACCGGAAAATAGGGGTGACCTTTGCCAAGGGTCTGCGATCCATTGTTCGCCAGGATCCCGATGTGATCCTTGTGGGGGAAATAAGGGATCTTGAAACCTCCCAGGTGGCCATCCAGTCGGCATTGACGGGCCATCTGGTTTTTTCAACCCTGCACACCAACGACGCCCCCAGTGCCGTCACCCGCCTGGTGGATCTGGGGGTGGAGCCCTATCTGATCACCTCATCGGTGAAGGCGGTGATCGCCCAGCGGCTGGTGAGGACCCTGTGTGCCAATTGCCGTGAGCCCTATGTGCTGGGGGAGGGGGATCTTAAGGGGCTTCACATCAATCGGCCTGATCTGATTGGCCGCACGGTGTACCGGTCTGTGGGGTGCCCGGACTGTTTTAACACCGGTTATGCCGGTCGCCAAGCCATATTTGAAATCATGGAGGTCAATGATGCGTTAAAGCTCACCATTTTATCCACCTCCGATGCCAATGCCATCAAGGCCACGGCCATGGAACAGGGGATGACCACCCTGCGGCACTGCGGCATGGAAAAGCTTCTTCAAGGGGTGACCACGGTGGAAGAGGTGATGCGTGTCACCCAGGATTGATCCGATATTTTATCTTCACTCAATCCACGTCGGACCATAAAAAATGGCTGGAGTGATGACAAGTGAGGTGCATAAGTGCCTGGACAAATAAATATTCCGGTTAAGTATTAAAAGATAAGAGGAAGAAATTTTGGTCCACCTACTTACGATGATCAAATTAGCCCGCTGCCTGTGTTTGATGGTTGTGTTGTTGCTTTTAGCAGGTTCTGGAGCTGCCCGGGCCGCATCCGACACACCGGAATCCGGAGCAACCGCAGCTGCCGGGAAATGGTTGAATTTTTATAAAACCGTTGTCTCCGCCACCGATGGGGAGCGCTGCTGTATGTCTCCTTCCTGTTCCACCTATGCAGCCCAGGCATTTAAAAAACACGGGTTCTTCATGGGCTGGATACTCTCCTGTGATCGCCTGATCCGCTGCGGCAGGGATGAGACCCGTCTCTCTCCCCACATTAGATCCGGTAACAGGATGCTGACGGTGGATACCTTGGAAGACAATGATTTTTGGTGGTATCACGGGCCGTCAACAAGCCAGTAGCCGATCAGCCATTTTACCATGAAAATGCATTTTTGTTTTCATGGGTCGGGGGCGCGGAATTCGGCCATGAGCGTTTAGCTTAAAAGGGGACGGGTTGCATTCTTGGCAAAGGTGTTGTGATCAAACCTAAAAAAGCGCTTGCAACGGGAATCAATGTGATTTTAAAAGGGGCCTCATGGGGTTAAATATCGTGATGGGACGGATTTTTGTCTGGGGTATGATGATCGGTTTTTTGCTGCCAGGACTCTGTACCGGGGAGGGACTGACCATCACCGCAGACATGCAGTACGCATATGCCCTTGCCTGTGGGCAGGAGGCAGATCATGAAGCTGCCATGGTGGAATGGAAACGGTTTATCCATTTTTTCCCTTTAGACCCCCGGGTACCTGATGCGCAATTTTATCTTGGCATCTCCCTGTTTCATTTAAAAAAATGGGACCAGGCCCGTGCCCTTTTCCAGGCCCAGCGGTTCCCCTATGTGGGTTCTTCCCGGAACATCGAAGCCTTTTTCATGTTAAGCAAAACCCTGCTGGCCCAGGGACGGCCCGGCGGGGCAGAGCGAGTGCTGCGGGATCTTCTTGCCGAGAGCGATTCCCCGGATGTAAAGGATAGAGCGCTGTCAGCCCTGACATGGATCTATCTTGACCGGGCCGGCAACATGGAACCCGGGGCACTGGAGCGGGCCCAAGGCTTTGTTTCGGAGATCTCCATAGCCGGAAAAACGATTTTTCATAGCCGGGAGATAAAACAGGCCGTTGAAACCATCCTGAACCAGGAGTCAAAATCCCCCTGGGTGGCAGGGGGGGCTGCCCTTGTGCCCGGGGCCGGATTTGCCTATTGTGAGAGATATCGCGATGCCTTTGCGGCGCTGGTTATTAATGCGGGGCTGATTTTTGCAGCCCATGACTCATTTGAGGACGGAAACAATGTGCTTGGGGGGCTTCTCAGTGTGGTGGCATCGGGTTTTTACGGAGGGAACATCTATGGCTCCATCTCCAGTGCCCACAAATATAATCGTTCAAAAACCCGACAGGGGTTGAATACCATCCGGCATTTGGATTCCCGAGGTTTTCCATCGGTTCCTCTGGGAACCCCCTCCGCAATGCATTCGACCTCCGGAATGCTTTTTTCCCTGCAGATTCCATTTTAAGATTCCCCACAAGCGTATGGAAAAGTGTAGGTGTGCCTAACATTACTTTCATGCTTTGTTGTGGGCGAACCTGGATCCCAAATCCGGCTACCCACTTAAGCCGGGGTATTTTCAAGGCTTTTTATGTGGATAAGTTGCTTGCAGTCCCCCAATTTAAGGGCTCCCAAGAACCTTGATTTTAGAGGCTGTCCCGCCTTAAGTGGGTAGCCCCAAATCCCGGCCCCTGTAGCGAAAAGGCTTCCCCCGGTTTTTTCTGCCGGGGGAAGCCTGGTGTTTGAAGATGATGGATTCGTATATCAGGGTAGGGCTTTATTCCAGAATGGTGGAAAGGGTTCCTTGAAGATCGCTTTGCACCCTTTCAACAAACGCCTCCCATTCAAGACCATATTTATAAAAAGCCATGGAGGACAGCTTCTTGGTGATGATGGTGTCTCTGTAGGCCACCATCTCCGGTGTACCAAGCAACGTCATGATATTGTCCCTGCCAAGCTTGGCAATGAGCATGGAGGGAATATAGTGTTCCATGATCTGCCACACCAGCTCCTCATCTTTAAGAAGGGTTGAGATCTCTTTTTCAAAGATTGCCTGCAGGGCAAAGATCTGCTCACTGGTCTGTTCGGAAAGACCAAACAGGGGGCTTAACGGATGGGATTCGTGGATCTTGATGAGCATGCCCGTTTCCAGGCGGGAATATTTTTCCACCAGCTCAATGATATCCCGGATGAGACCCCACCGGGTGACCTTGTCCTCCAGAAGCTTTGTCTCATAATCATCGTTGAACAGAAAGGCCGTTAACACCTCGGCAATGGAGGAGCTGAATACGCCGCCCTTGTTGGCGGTGGAGTCCTTGATCTGTTTGATTGTTGAAGCGGTGGCAATGTGTCTTCTGGCGGAATCGTCAAAAAAGACGTTGGCCCCCTCCACAATAAACCGAAGTTCCTTGAAATTATGGAGAAAATCATGGACATTGTCATGGTTGATGGTGTCCTTGAATCCGCCGCAGGGGATGAAGGCTTCAATATTCGCCTGTTCAATGAATTTTCGGTTTTCTTCATTGGTGAGAAAGGTTTTGTGGAAAATGGCCCCATCCTCTATATAGGTGCCATCGGGCAGGGTGATCTCCCGGGAGTGCAGGGGAACCATGAATCCCTTTTCACTGAGTTTGTCCGTGGGATAGGCAAGGGAGTTGGCCCGGGGGGCGGTGTGGCGCATGAAGGCGATTTTCATGAGCTCTTTTTTGTCCAGCCCCTGGGGGTCATACAAGATGGATCCGCCGTCAATGACAAGGCAGATTTTGCCTTTGTAACACTGGATTTCATTGGCACCCAGATCGCCGTCGGGCCCCCCGGTGATCATGAGATTCAGCTCTTCCTCTTTGGCCCCATAATGGGCAATGAGGGTGCGGAAGGCACCCATGACGCAGGTGGTGGTCATGCCGCTGTTCTTGATCCTGCCGCCGATGAGATCATGGATTTTATCCATGTCCAGGGTGGTCACCATGGATTTTCCGTCGATCTGAAGCTCGGTGCCCAGTTTGTTTTTGTCTATCAGTCCGAATAACTCCCCGGTTTCCAGCATGCCATAGGTGTCATGGGGAATGCCGAAACTTTTTCCCGTGGTGATGGTGCGCCAGTGTTTGTATCCCCGTTCCCTGGCCCGCAGGGCCACGGCATCCATCAGGGGAGCGGTGCCCTCGTCCGGTCCAAAAAAGATCATCTCAGGATGGCCCAGGTAATTGACGATCTGGCGACCGGGAAGCATGAGATCCATAATCCCCTCGGTGTAATCGTACAGGGCCTCCAGGCTGCATTTGGCATAGATGGGGTGGGGAACCACCACCCCCTTGGAGCCGCTTTCGCAGATATCCTTGTGTTTCAGTCGCTGGGCCTTGGGTCCCAGGGCGTAGTTGAGCATCACCACATTGTCAAGCTCGGTGGCGTGGTTGGCCGGGGAGACCCGGATCATGCGGAGTCCGCCCCTGGCAATGTCTCCGGCCCGGAGATGGGTGCCGCAGGAGTAATGACCATTGACATAAAAGATTCCGTACACCGGCTGATTAAAGACGATGGGGTCTAAAATGGCATTGTCCAGGCGGAAGGCGTAGGAGCGTTTGATGTCCTTGTAAAAATTGGTCTTTAGAGTGCTGGTGATGAGTTTGAACATGAACCGGAAAATTTCATACCCCAGATTGAAATCAATGAACCTGACGGCAATGAGCTTTTCAAACTCCCTGAATTTCAGGGCCAGGGCATCCGAAGAGAGGCGGTTATTCCGTGAGGGATCAAAACGGTTTTCAAAAAGGGTGTAAAGATATTGAATCAGGTCGGGATTTTTCTTTGCCGTTTCAAGGATGGTTTTATAGACATAGGCGGATTTGTTGGCATCATGAATTCTGCCGGCATAGGCTTCTTTATGGTCGGGGCTGGTGAGGCTGGACATGATCTCCCGGTCCACCAGGTTTTTACTCTCCTTAAAGATGAACATGTGGGTGAAGTCAACGGCATTGGCCCCAAAGAGCATCTCTTTAAAAGTGAGGTCACCCTCTGCATAAAGATCGGTCATGTCCGTGATGCTCATGGCCAGATAGGCATAGAGATCTTTTAAAAGGGCGGTCTCTTTTTTTCTGGACAGCTCCCCCCGGGTGTACAGTGAACAGATGGAGGAGGGTGCCTGGGATTTGCCGCAATAGGGTTCCCAGTAGGCCCGGCCCAGGATAAGGCCGTGGTCCCGGAACAGCTTGCGGAGCACCGGTAGTTGAGGCATTTCAAAGTCGCTGTTGAACATCAAGCGGGTTTCACCGGTTTCCGGCAGATTGAACACCTCAATCAGGGGGGAGATGGCATTTTCCGATTCCCTTAAGACCGTTTCATACCGTTCCCGGGTGACCGCCGGGGTCTCCTTGTGGTTACCTGCCAGGTGATAAAGGAATTTTGACTCTTCAAAGGCGGTCTCCTGGTAGTCTTTAACGGTTTCAGGTCGGATGATATAGGTGTAATAGTTGCTCTCCGGAGAGTAGTAGTACTCCCGACGTCTGCCGGAAAGAAACGGGCCCAGCAGCTCTTCCATGCTATCCCGGGTCTCTTCCGTGGCAATGCGCACCCGTTGAATATTGCTGCCCTGCTCAAGGTTGAAGTCGATGTGGGCCACCCGGCCGGACAGCCCCACATTGCCATCCTTACATTGGATGCTCATGGCGATGGAGGAAAGGATGTGCCGCAATGACTCTTTGGTGATGTTTTCAAAAAAATAGTTGGGAAGTGCCAGGTCGCTCACCAGAATACCGGCGGCCATGTTGATAGCCGTTGAAGTGATCAAGCCTTCCGATGCCAGATCAATGACCGTTTCATACAGCACCCCGGGATCGAGATTCACCGCTTTGGCCTGGTGGATGATATAGGTCCCCTCGGAAATGGTGGAGGGGCAGCCGGTCAGTTTTCCCGCACACTCTTTTTGTTTGATCTTCATTTTCATCCTCGTTGATAAAAAATTAAATGATCTTGTTTACCCCTTTGGTACGCCATTGTACAAAGGGAATCTTTCCCTGATTTTAAATGTTTTCTTACATTGGATGTCTTCTATAGAGGGGCACGTGTCATGTCAAGTAAAATTGCCGGTGGAGAAAAAAAAAACAGTGTGGTACAGATACTTCATTGGAGAGATCAATCCCACCAGGTCCGAATAATAAAACTTGATCATTGAGTAAAACGTAACGGGAAAGAGGTTCCTATGGCCGAAAAAATATTAATTGTTGATGATAACGCCGTTAACCGGAAGTTGTTGATCATGATTCTTGAGAAAAAAGGGTATCTCCTTTTTGAGGCCCAGGATGGCGAAGTGGCCGTTTCCATGGCCAGGGAGATCCTGCCCGATCTGATTCTACTGGATGTGATGATGCCGCTGAAGGATGGCTATGAGGTGTGCCGTCTGTTAAAGGCGGATGAGCAGTTTGCTGCCACCCCCATCATTTTTCTCTCCGCCAAAACTGAAACCCAGGATAAAATCAAGGGACTGAATCTGGGAGGCAGTGATTATATGACCAAACCCTTTGATCAGGGAGAGGTGATTGCAAGGGTGAATTCCCAGCTGGAGATCCGACGGTTGAACCAGCACCTGGTGGAGGCCAACAATGCCCTGGTGGAAAAACAGAAGCTGATTGATGCCGATCTCAAGGCTGCCGGCGCCATCCAGCAGACCCTGCTGCCCCATGTGATGCCGGATGTGGAGACCCTTGACATTGCCTGGAAGTTTCTTCCCTGCCAGGATATCGGCGGCGATATTTTTAACATCTTTCGGCTGGATGAATCCCACATTGCCTTGTATATGCTGGATGTGAGCGGCCATGGGGTGCCTGCGGCCATGGTGGCGGTTTCCGTATCCCAGATGCTTTTTCCCCATGTGGGATTTATTTTAAAACAGACCATTACGCCGCCCCCCTATTATGAGATCTCTTCTCCCTCCCAGGTGCTTGAGGGGTTGGATATCCTCTACCCCATGGAGCGGTTTGATAAATATTTCACCATGACCTATATGGTTTTGAACATTAAAACCGGAGGGATTATTTACAGCAATGCGGCCCATCCCCATCCCGTCGTCGTCAGAACGGACGGCACCATTGAGTTCCTGGATAAGGGGGGTACCATCATCGGCATGGGTGGGGTAATGCCCTTTGAAGAGGGACGGGTCATACTCAATCCAGGGGATCGGCTCTTTTTGTACACCGACGGGATACCCGAGTATCAAGACCTTCAAGGTCATTTCTGGGGGGAAAAACGGTTTTTTCATCAGCTCATTGCCGGCATGGGAAGTCCCCTTTCCCATACCCTGGATGATATTATCAAAGGTATCAATATCTTTGGAGGCGGACTGCCGCCCAAGGATGACATTTCGCTTCTGGGTATCGAATATAAGGGGTGAATGGGAGAAAGAAAACAGATGGATCAGGAAACACCAAAAATGAAAAAATTTTCGAAACAGCTGGGCAAGTGGTTGCTGACCGTGGCCCGGAACACCATTGCTGCAGAGTTGAATGAGGGCTGTCCCACATCTTTGAAACAGCCGGCGGTGTCCAAGGCAGACCTCTTGTTTCTGAAGAAAAAAATGGGGGTTTTTGTCACCCTTTACCTTCATGGACAACTCAGAGGATGCATCGGTACCCTGGAGCCGGTGTTGTCCCTTGAAGGGGAAGTCGTTGAAAATGCCCACCATGCCGCATTTCAGGACCCCAGGTTTTCTCCCCTCACACCCCAGGAGTTTTTAGGAATTGATATTGAAATCAGTGTGTTGACACCACCGGAGGTATTGAATTACACCAGCCCGTCGGATCTCAAAAAAAAGCTTCTTCCGGGCATCCACGGAGTGATCCTTGAAAAACAGGGGGCAAAGGCAACTTTTCTGCCCCAGGTGTGGGACCAACTTGAAGAACCGGAGGTTTTTCTGGAACATTTATGCCGCAAGGCCGGCTTGTCGTCCCATGCCTGGAAATCCGCTGATGTTTCCATCCGGACATACACTGTTTGTTCCTTTAAAGAAAAGCCGGGGAGCTGCCACTGAGTTTATGACTCTGGAAAATGGGGTGGGGTCAGGCTTACGTTATAGAGTAGGCGAGCCTAACATTCTTTCAACCTTCGTTGTGGGCGAACCCGGGTCCCAAATCCCGGTCCGCCCGTGGCGGTTTATAAGAAAGTGTAGGCATGCCTAACATTACTTTCATTATTCGTTGTGGGCAAACCCAGGTCCCCAGTGCGGTCTGCCCGTGGCAGTTATATCAACATAGAAAGCAATGCTGACGGTTATGAAGATTTGATGAATCAATTAAGCTACACCAAACCCACCGGCAAGTATTCCAGAGAGGACTTGAATGAAAGATAAATATTTCCTCGATACTAATATCTTTGTGTATTCTTTTGATACCAACAGTCCTAAAAAACAGAAAGTTGCCAACTCCTTGATTCAAAATGCTTTAAAGAAACAAACAAGCTGTACCAGCTCCCAAGTCATACAAGAATTCATTAATGTGGCAACCCAAAAGTTCAAGCCGCCATTAACGCATGAGGACTGCCGAAAGTACATGGATTTTGTTTTGACCCCTCTTTGTGAAGCCTTCGTGTCTAAGGATGCGTAAGTTTGACCTCTTTTTTAGTTAAAGGTTACCGGAGGAAAGAGATGGAACGTTTTTTCAACACAGCAGGTCCAATCATTCCGGCGGAACATTACAATATTCCGTTGATTGACCGTATGGACTGGGAAGAGATTCAGCAGTTGATTCATTCCAAGCGCTATTTCGTTTTACACGCCCCTCGTCAGACAGGCAAAACCAGTACGCTTCTGGCCATCATGGAAGTGCTTAATAACGCCGGGCAGTACCATGTGGTTTATGCCAATATCGAGGGGGCACAATCTGCCCGGGGTGATGTTTATAGAGGTATTGCGGCGGTATGCAGTGTCATTGCGCGCAGCGTGGAATATTATATTGGAGACAACAGTGTTGGAGAATGGTTGCAGGAAAAAGGCTGTCATGTGCCTGTGGATGACCGATTGACACAGTTGCTGATACAATGGTCCCGGGTCAGTGCTCTGCCCTGTATCCTGCTGCTGGATGAAGTGGATGCCCTTGTGGGAGAGACCTTGATTTCTCTTTTACGCCAGCTCAGAGCCGGGTATGCTCAAAGACCCCGTGCCTTTCCCCAGAGCGTTGTGCTGTGCGGTGTCCGAGATGTACGGGATTACCGTATGCGGCAGCCTGGCGGAGAGGTGATTACGGGAGGCAGTGCCTTTAATATCAAAGCCAAGTCCCTGCGCATGGGCAATTTTACGCAAACGGAAACCCGGGAGCTGCTGCTGCAACACACCCACCAGACCGGGCAGAAATTTTCAGACACTATTTTTCCTGAACTATGGGAAGATACAAATGGACAGCCGTGGCTGGTGAATGCCCTGGCACACGAAATGGTGTGGGAGGATAAAACGGCCCGGAATCGTACCGTTACCATTGATCTTGAGCGTTATTTTGCGGCAAGGGAAGTGCTGATTCAGTCCAGGACCACCCATTTGGACCAGCTGGCGGATAAGCTGAAAGAGAAAAGGGTTCAACATGTTATCAGCGCTGTGTTATCCGGAGAAGATCCGGAGGTGGGAACAGAGGATCTCATTCGCCCGGATGACCAGCAATATGTGGAGGACCTGGGACTGATCGTCACCCATCCCTGGGTACGGATCAGTAACCGAATCTACATGGAAATTATCCCTCGGGAACTAACGTGGGTTGTCCAGACACGGATTTTAGCGGGTTCGAAAAGTAGCTGGTATATTGATTCGGATCATCGGTTAAATATGCTCAAGCTATTAAGGGCTTTTCAGCAATTCTTTCGGGAGAACTCCCAGAGCTGGATTCAGCGGTTTGACTATAAAGAAGCCGGGCCCCAGCTTCTGCTTCAAGCCTTTTTGCAGCGCATCATCAATGGTGGCGGACGATTGAGCCGGGAGTATGGATTGGGCAGGAAACGAACCGATCTTCTCATTAAGTGGCCTGTTGATCCTGATCAGGGGATGTATGGGCCGGTGCAGTCTGTTGTACTTGAGCTTAAAATCCAACGGGGACTGCTGGAGAGCATGCTACCCAACGCATTGGCCCAGACATCGGAATATGCGGATATGGTGGGGGCTGATGAGAGTCACTTGATATTTTTCAACCGGGACGCAGATATGGAGTGGGACAAAAAAATATGGCACCGGCAGCATAAGTGCAAAGATCGAAGAATCATTGAAGTGTGGGGATGCTAAACGCCTATGGTTTCATCAATGTCTTCAGCACATCTTCCTTGCCCACAATGCCCACCACTTTCCCCTCCTGAACCACAGGAATGGTGTGAAAATGCTTTTCAACCATCAGAGCTGCGATGTCACTAATCGGGGTGTCCGGTGTTACGGTGACAGGATCTGCAACCATGGCCTGGGCTACGGTGCTGGCGGCCATTTTTTTCATCTCCTGTTCCATTTTTTTAGATGAAGATAGGGGGATAATGCCGTCCAGAAAGGTGAGTATTGGGGGCAGGGAGATGTTCTTCTGCTGGAAAATGAGATCGCTCTGACACAGAATGCCCTTGAGTATTCCAGCCCCATCCACCACGGGTACGCCGTTAATGTGGTTGTTTAAAAGAATTTCCACGGCCCGGGTGATGTCGGTGTCCGGGGTTACTGAGATGACCTCTTTTTCCATGATATCTTTAGCGGTTTTCATTTTTGATTTTCCTGGGTGATGGGTTACAGGGGGAACCGGGCACTGGCGCTTCCCCGCATTTTTTTTTATATGAAAATGCCGACAGCATAGCCCCCTGCAGCGGCATTCTGCCATCTTCATAATTTCGGACACCCATGGGCCAACAGGTCCGGCTGGGATGGTTGAAAGTTATCTATGACCATAGATATATACCTTTGGTGGAAAAATCGCAATGCCGATGATGGGCTTGATCACAACCTCGGCCACTCTGGGGTGGGGCCAGACTTGCGTTGTTGACACGTTTGTTGATATTTGCCTTTAAATACAGGTTGTTGACAAAAGCACAACTGACCCTGTTGGTTCGCCCATTTTGACGGGTGACCGATGTTGTGATCAAGTCTCCGGTGATTTTGTTGGGGCCTGATACATGGGTCTTTCCGTTCAATGGGGATATTATGGAGTAGGCACCTAAGCCTGATCCTGATGATCCAGAAATGTGCGGAACTCCAGGTCATAAATATAGAGCAGCACCAGGGTGAGACCAAACACCATGGGGCCGTACAAGAGACCGGTGAGGCCAAAGTAATTGATGCCGCCCAGGATGGAAAAGAAGATCAGCAGGGTACTCATGTCGGCAGATCCCTTCATGAAAAGGGGACGCACCAGGTTGTCAATCATCCCCACCACCACGGCCGACCAGAGCACCATGAATATCCCATAGCCCCAGGAACCGGAAATAAAGAGCCATAAGGCCGCCGGTACCCAAATCAGGGCGGTACCCACCACGGGAATCAGGGAGGCAAAGGCCATCACTGCCCCCCAGAATATTCCGGGAAGACCGCAGATGGTAAAGGCAATTCCCCCGGCAATGCCCTGGGACATGGATGTTACCAGCGTGCCCAGCAGGGCGGATTTGGCAACGGCCTTGATTTTGGTCACCACGATGCGTTCCTGGGCACTGGAAAGGGGGATGAGGTGGGAGATATATTGAAAGTTTTTCTCCTGCTCCTGGATGGCAAAGAAAAAGACAAAGGTCATGAGAAAAAATTTTCCCACCACGGCAGAGATGTTAGCGATGAGATATTTTCCCTGGTTCATCAGCAACTCTCCGGCATGGGAGGAGACGGTGATCATGATACCGTTTAAATCCACACCCTTGAGCAGGCTTTCTTTGATGTAGGTTTGTGACAGCGTCATCATTTTTGATACAAATGGGGTCTGAGCAAGACGTTCAATATTCCCCTGGGATACCCATTGATTGATGGCGTTAAATGAGAGAATACCCTGTTTGATGACGGCCAGAAACACCAGGGTCAGGGGGATAATGATCACCATGATCAGCAAAAGACAGGAGAGCAGGGCTGCGGTTTTTTTTCGTCCCCTGCATTTAGTCTTCAGCCACTGGTACGCGGGATTGCATAGAACGGCAAGAATTACGGCAATGATCACCGGGTCCAGATACCCTCTCATCATCTGATAGCTTAAAAAAAGGCTCAGGAACAATAATAAGAAAAGAAAGTAGTGGGCAATGGTTAATTGCGCTTTGGGGGTGGGATTTGTGTGCAAAGTGCTCCTCCTTTATCAAAGAGTGCGGCCAAGGCCATGGATAGCTGCCCCACTGCCAGGGGAATATCCCAGGCGTTTCGGTCCCGTATGCCCACCGGATTGGACCCGGAGCGGATCTCCAGGAACGGCACCTCGTACCGGCAGGCCACTTGGGCTGCGGCCATTCCCTCCATGGCCTCCATAACAGGGGTATGGGCCTGTGCCAGCCGGGTCACGGTTTCCGGCAGGGCCGTGAGGGTGGACACGGTTATAAATGGGCCGGAAACCACCGGGCAGGCCCGGGGATGGCAGGGCCTGCCACTTGGGGGGGCGGGCAGAGGGTGGTGGGATGCAAGGTTAACCCCGTTGCTTGTACCGTTGTTAAGTATATTCGTGCCAGGCGCAGAATGTGCAGATGAAAAGGGGATCGCATGTGATGCCGGGGGGGCTGCCTTCCACCTGCCGGGCAGAGGATGATGGGATGAAAAGGCATCCGTTATTACGGTTCGGGCCGTGCGCACAAGCCCAGGGTGCATGGCCACCTGGCCGTCACGCCCCTCCATGGGGCTGCCGGTGAGGGAAAAGGGCAGGGGATAAAGGCCATGGGCTCCCTCTGCTGCCTTTTCCACGCCGCAGTGGATATCGATTTCCGCCGTGGCAATGCCGATGCCTCCCATGCAAAGTCCGGTGCCCTTGAAAAATCCGGCAATGCCCGTTTGAATGATGAGCCGGGGGCGGTGGTACGCCAGATGGCTGCCCAGGGCCATGGCAGTGTTTACCATGCCGGGTCCGGTGACGATCACCTTAAATGTCATGGCCTTGAACCGGGCAGTGATCACAGAGGTTCCTCCGGGCGTTTTTCGGTGATCCCCCACAGTGCAGAGTGCCAGAAAAGGCGCTATCTCCATGGGCGTGGCCACGACAATGAGCAGATCAGCCAAGGTGAAAATTCCTTTCAAGAAAACCTTTCCTCCATGGTAGACACCGCAATGATGACCCGGTCAGACGTCATCATGCTCTTTTGCCTGCTGGATCTTCTGCCGCATGGCTGTGATGGTGGCAGTGTAGTCCGGTGTATTGAAAATGGCAGAACCGGCAACAAAAGAGTCGGTGCCGGCCCGGGCCACGTCTCCAATGGTGTCGGGTGCCACCCCCCCATCCACCTGGATGATGGCACGGCTTTTTTTTGCCCGGATCAAGCCTGCCAGTGCCTTTATTTTTTCAAGGCTTGAGGGGATAAAAGATTGACCGCCGAACCCGGGGTTCACGCTCATGATCAGCACAAAGTCCAGGTCGTCCAGGACCCATTCCATGGCGGAAAGGGGGGTGCCCGGGTTCAGGGCCACCCCGGCCTTGATGGGAAGTCCTTTGTCGTTTTTGGATTGTTTGATGAACTGTACCGTTCTGTGCAGGTGGGGACATGCCTCGGCATGGACACTGATGAGATCAGCCCCGGCGGCGGCAAATGCGGGAATCATCAGGTCCGGCTGCTCAATCATCAGGTGGACATCCAGCAACAGGGGGGTGACCCGGCGGCAGGCCTTTACAATGATGGGGCCATAGGAGATATTGGGGACGAATTGGCCGTCCATGACGTCGATGTGGACCCAGTCGGCACCGGCGGTTTCAATGGCTTTGAGTTCTTCTCCAAGTTTGGTGAAATCGGCTGACAGAATGGATGGTGCAATAATGGCCATTATTTATTTCCTTATGTTTCAGCTCATTGTGGTGGGCTTGTGTTCTTATGGCTTTGATCATAACTTCGGCCACCCGTCACAACTGGTGGGTCAATGGGGTCAGGTTTGTGATCAAGCCCTGTTCTTATCTTTCACGTTTCAGCGTCACGGCAAAAAAACCGTCCATGTCCGGGGTGTCGGGCCAGGTACAAAAAAAGCCCTTTGCCGACACCGGGTCATTTTCCCGGGCACCATGGCCCAAAGCGGTTTTTCTGTCAATGGTAAAGTCGGGTCGTTGGGTCAGAAAATTTTGGACCACCGTTTCATTTTCCCGGGGTTCACAGGAACACACCGCATAGACCAGGCAGCCGCCGGGGGCCACCGCATCGGCGGCGTTGAGAAGCATTTTCTCCTGTCTCACCGCCAGTCTGGCAAGGTCTTTTTTGGTCCGCTTCCATTTGGTGTCGGGATTTCTGCGCAACACCCCAAGCCCCGAGCAGGGGGCATCCACAAGTACCCGGTCAAAGGGGGCGGAAAAATCAAGGGTCTCTTTTTTGAGCAGATTGAGTGGCCGGGTGGAGACGATGTCAAAGCCCAGCCGGTCCATCTCCTGGGTCAGCTGCCCCAGTTTGTCAGGGTCCACATCTCCGGCCACAACTTCTCCCTTGTTCCCCATGAGCTGGGCAATGTGCCCGGTTTTTCCTCCCAGACCGGCGCAGGTATCCAAAATCCGTTCGCCGGGTTGGGGGGCTAAAAAATGGGCCGTGACCAGCTGGGCCGCTTCATCCTGGACCTGGAACTGGCCTGCCTTGAAAGGTGCCAGCTCGTGCAGGGCCATGGAAGGTCCCTTTACATTGATGCCAAGGCTGCTGGACCGGGTCTTCCATGCCTGGTTTACCTGGGGTGAAAGGGTTTCCAACAGGGCATCCCGGCTGGTTTTAAGGGTATTGACCCGCAGGGTGATGGGGGGAATTTGATTGATGGCATCACTCAGGGCCATGGTTTTTTCCATGCCGAATCTCGATAGCCAGCGTTTGGCAAGCCACAGGGGAAGCGATTTTTCAACGGAGATGAACTGTGCCGGTGCGGTGTCAGGGGGCGGTGGCGCAACCGTCTGCCACTGGGTGGCGGCCTTTCTTAACACGGCATTGACAAACCCTGCAGCGCCTTTATGAATATGAAATTTTGCCACGGTCACGGCGGTGTTTACGGCAGCAGACACAGGGATCTTATCCATGTGAATGATCTGAAAAAGGGCCATGCGCAACAGCCACATTACTTCGGGGTCCACCTGTTCTGGTTTTTTTTTTGAAAAAGGGGCAATGATCCAGTCCAGGTGCCCCCGCCATCGAAGCGTACCGTAAATGAGGGCATTGGCAAGGGCCCGGTCACGTCTTGGGAGGTTGTCAAAGGGGACGGCAAACGCCTCCAGGGTCTGATCCAGGGTTTTTTGTGAAAGCGTACTCTCTTTTAATACCATCCATGCCAGTCGGCGGGGGTCAGGGGGCTGGGTCGCCGTGTTCGTCTCTGTGCCCATCATTGTCATTGGGGAAATTTTAACCTTATGTTGTGGCAGACGCTCCTGCCATGTATGTTTATATGAAAGTCTCACCAATATGCTGGAATTAAAGGACTTTCGTTTTTCGTTGTGGCAGGTGGTTACTGCCATGTAGGTTATATGAAAAGGCAGCCTCCAAGGCAACCTCAGCAGAGCCGCCCCCCCGATGGGCAATAGGAACCGGACAATTGAGCTGTCTACAGTTCCGGTCCGGGCCCATTGCCCGTCGGGGGGGCGGCGGTATAATACCATTTTCTATATTTGTTGTGTCCGGCAGGACATGCCCGTTATAAGAAAGTATAAGCATGCCTAACATTACTTTCATGCTTCGTTGTGGGCGAACCCGGGTCCCAAATCACGGTCCGCCCGTGGCAGTTATTTATGAAATTGCCTGCAGGCTTTGGTAGCTGTGAGAGTCTGTATGGATCACCACATTTTGAATCCGGAATAACCCTATGCGGGTCTAATTCCACTTAGTGACGTTGTCGGAATAAGTGGTTTTCACGAGACGTTGTATCTGTGTCTGTATGGGTCAGTCAAAATCGGCAAAACATTCCCCGGTTTGGAGCTTGTTTCCCCGGAGAAACTCATCGGAACAGAGGCATTTTCCCGAGGCGCCCTGGAGCCTTAGAATGGCCAATGCGCCGTTGCCGGTGGCAACGTGGATTTCATTGCAATGGCAGGAAAACACCGTGCCGGGCGGGTGATGGGTACGGATGTCAAGGGGGGTGACCTCCACTATTTTTATCCGTTTTCCCCCCAGGAATCCATAGGCCCCGGGCCAGGGGGTCATGGCGCGCACAAGGGCGTGGATCTTTTCTGAACCCATGGTCCAGTCAATACAGCCATCGGTTTTTTTCAGCAGGGGCGCATGGGTGGCAAGGGTGTGATCCTGGGGCTGGGGGGTAATGCGGTTTTGGGCAAAGGCATCCAGGGTTTGAACGATGAGATCCGCTCCCATGGGTGCCAGGCGGTCATGGAGGGTCTGGGCCGTTTCATCCGGGGCAATGGGGGTGCGTGCCTTGAGCAGCATGTCTCCGGTGTCAAGGTCTGTGTCCATGATCATGGTGGTGATCCCTGCCTCTTTGTCCCGGTTCAGGATGGCGGCCTGAATGGGGGAGGACCCCCGCCAGGCCGGCAGCAGCGAGGCATGAATGTTGATGGGATGTATGCGGGGGATGTCCAGGATCTCCCTGGAAAGCTTATGCCCAAAGGCCGCCACCACGAAAAAATCGGGGTGAAGGGACGTGAGTCTCTCCTTCATGGACTTGCCCTTCATGGTTTCCGGTTGAAGGATGTCAAGCCCCAGCGCCAGGGCCGCCTGCTTCACCGGCGGCGGCATCATTTTTTTCCCCCGTCCCTTGGGGCGGTCCGGTTGGGTGATGACCAGGGAAATGTGGTGGCCGGCGGCAACCAAGGCCTTGAGCGGGGGCACCGCAAAATCCGGTGTGCCCATGAAGATAATGTTGAATTTTTTGTTCACCGGGCCTCCCTTTTGGCGATTTTTTTGCGGTACATGTTTCGCTTCAACCGGCTGATCCGGTCAATGTAAAGGACGCCGTTCAGATGGTCTATCTCGTGTTGCATGATCACCGCCTGGATGCCTTCGGCGTTAAATTCAAGTTGTTTTCCCTCTTTGTTCAGGGCCCTCACCGTTACCTTTTCATACCGTTTTACGTCGGCGCTGTAATCGGGAACACTGAGGCAGGCTTCATTCTCTGAAACAATGCTGCCCGAAGATGCAATGATCTCGGGGTTGATCAATGCCCTGAACTGTTTTTTCTCCATGGCATTCTTTTCCTGGGTTTCCGTGCCAGTGTCGGGATTGTACACAATGAGCCTGAGATCACTGCCCACCTGGGGAGCGGCCAGCCCGACCCCGGGGGCGTCAAACATGGTCTCTGCCATGTCTTCAATGAGTTCAAGAACTTTTTTGTCAATATGTTCCACAAATCGGGTTTTCCGGGCCAGAAAAGGATCCGGATACTCCAGTATGTTTAAAATTGTCATTATATCTCACCTGTTATTTTGTACCAATTCCATATAATAGTCTGGAATCATGAGGGTTTTAACTTAAGCTGAGCAGGTTTTTCTGCCATGCGTGTTTAAACGTTAAAATGCGCAGGCTGTTTGAGGAGATACCTGCCCGCAGCTCTTGCGCTTTACCATGAAAATATCTTTTGATTTTCATGGTTCGGGGGTGGCCGAAATCCGGCCATGAACGTTTAGCCTGGAAGGGCAAAAATCCTCCCCCTTGACCTTCCTGTTCCGGTCAGACCAGGATTTTTCTTGCATTTTCAATGTCTGCATGAATCTGGGCGGAGAGCGCGTCAATGCCTGAGAACTTTATCTCATTACGGAGTTTTTTGATCATGTTCACCCGGATGCGGGTGCCGTAAATGTCCTGGGAAAAATCAAGGATATGAACTTCAATGGTGAAAATATGATCATCAAAGGTGGGGCTGTATCCAATGTTTGCAACGCCGTCAAATGTGCCGACCACTGTCTCCACAGTGACCGCATATACCCCCATTTGGGGGCAGAGTTCATCATGGAGCTTGATGTTTGCCGTGGGAAATCCCAGCTGACTGCCCCCCCGTTCCCGGCCTTTTATCACCTTTCCCCGGATCTGGTAGTGCCGACCCAGAAAAGGTTCTATCTCATCCACCCGGCCATTCATGACAAGCTCACGTATCCGGGTACTGCTGATTCTTTTGGATTCCGGTTCCGTTCCCTTGATCCACTCGGGGATGATCACCTCAAAGTGGTATTTTTTTGCCATTTCCTTAAGAAAGTGGATATCTCCTTCCCGGTTTCTGCCAAAGGTGTAATCCGGTCCCACAACAATTGCTTTCATGTTCAGTCGGTCCAGGAGAATATCCTTTACAAAATCATGGGCCGAGGTGGCGGCAAAGGCCGGGGTAAAGGGAATATAGATCAGGGTGTCCATGCCGGTGGCGGCAATGAGTTCTGTTTTCTGATCCTTCCGGGTGATTAATGGGGGGCCGTTGTGACCCAGTGCTTTCAATGGGTGGGGCTCAAAGGTGATGGCCATGGCGGTGCCGTTGATCTGTTCAGCCACTGCAATGACCTTGCGGAAAAGAGCCTGGTGTCCCTTGTGAACACCATCAAAATTACCGATGGTGATCACCCCGTTTACCGGGGGTGTTTTCAGTGAATCAATATCTTCAATCAGTTCCATAATTCCCTTTGTGTTTTTTGAAATAATACGCTTGACAAAGCCAAAAAACACATATATAAACCACCTATCTTTTCAAATCAATCCTTTTTCCGGATTGTTTTTTAAAGGGCCGAAGTGGCGGAATTGGTAGACGCGCTAGTTTCAGGGACTAGTGGACGTATGTTCGTGGGAGTTCGAGTCTCCCCTTCGGCACCATCCTCGCCTTAATACAAAATTTTATAATAGTCTGGATTTTATCAGAATGTGGTCCATCTATAGCGTGTGTTACGCACTCTATATATGGACCTTTAGCTGTTCATCCGTTCAATAATTTATAAAGGGCCTGGGTTCCTTCATTTTCACATCCTTGGGCTGCCAGTTGCTGATAAAGCCTGGCCGCCAGTTCCAGGCCCGGTGTTTTAAGTCCCATGGCCTGCGCCGACTCCAGAGCAATACCTATATCCTTGATAAAATGCTTGACATAAAACCCCGGAGAAAAATCCTGATTGATAATTCGTGGGGCCAGGTTGTTCAAGGACCAGCTGCCGGCGGCACCCTGCCCGATGTTTTCAATGACTCTCTTTTGGTCCAGTCCGGCCTTCTTTGCATAGGCAAGGGCTTCGCACATGGCAACCATGCCCGCGGCAATGGCAATTTGATTGGCCATTTTTGTGTGTTGACCGCTGCCTGCCGGTCCTTGGTGGTGGATATTTTTCCCCATAAGTTCCAAAAGGGGCAGCGCCGTTGTGAAATCAATGGGGTCTCCCCCCACCATGATGGACAAGGTACCGTTTTGGGCCCCGATGTCTCCCCCGGTAACAGGCGCGTCCAGACAGTGTATCTCTCTTTTTCGACCCTGGTCATACAGGGTGACGGCAAGATCCGGCCGGGAGGTGGTCATGTCCAGGGCCATGGTTCCGGGTTCGGCATTTTCCAAGATGCCATCCGGCCCCATATAGATGCTTTTCACATCGGCGGGATATCCCACCATGGTGATAATTATCCGGCACTGTTGTGCCAGCTCGGCAACGGATGTCTTCCATACAGCCCCTTCCCTGCACAGGGCCTGGGTCTTGGACCGGGTCCGGGAATGGACATTCAGGCAGTAACCGGCGTTTAAAATATGTCGGGCCATGTGATTGCCCATGACGCCGGTTCCAATGAACCCCACGGGGGTCTGGTTTGTTATAATCATTAATCATGTCTCCTTTTTTATGTCTCTGCTTCCTCAAACAGTGGGGATTAGAATTGGCGGATCATTGAGTTAGCCCTTGACTTGAGGAAGGTTTTATTGTAGTAGATTCCCCATTGTAATGAAATGTCATGCGTTTGTTGCGAGCCGAAGTGGTGGAATTGGTAGACACGCTAGACTTAGGATCTAGTGCCGCAAGGCGTGGAGGTTCAAGCCCTCTCTTCGGTACCATTATTTAATTAAAAAGGTCTTGCAGGTATCTTACCTGCCGGACCTTTTTTTGTTTCGGACGTTCCCTGGGTGCGGTCTGTATTGTCAGCTCCCACTATCGGACAATATCTCCGGGGAGCACCTCTGACGTGGAATAAAGGATTTTCACCGTGGAAGAGATCGCTTCGGTGTGCAACACCATCAGGGTGCCGTTTTTTAACAGCGGCGGAGGTGAGGTTTTTTTGAAAAAACCCTTTGAGGGAGGGGGGAGGGGCTTATAGAGGGTGTAAATATCTCCGGGTTTGACATGTTGCTGACTCCCGGCATCCATAAAGACGATGTTGTCCTGGGCCATGAGTGCCTCGTTATGCTGTGAGCAGATGATCCTGGCCTGGATGGGGCGGGGGGTGGGGTTGATGGTGACTTCCCTCTTCAGTGGCCGATGGGCCATGAGGGGATCCCCCGCTTCAGATGTCCCAAAGGCCTGGGTAATCACGGCCCGGGTGCAGACATCACTGTTTTCCAGGAGGGTGACGGTGGCCTTTATGGTGTGTTTGACCCCTTTGAATCGAGTATGGTCATATTCCAGGGATACTTTTTTCGTGGAAAAGATGTCATACTGATTTCCGGGGATAAAATTGTTCTTTTTGACCGGGTTGATAAAGAGTATGTCCCCTGCAGCCAGAAGGACGTTGCTGTTTTCAGCCATGAGAATATAACCCAGGGGGGGAGTCGGCGTTTCTTTGATAAAGTCTGAATTTTCAATGGAAAGCCGAAGTTCTTTGGGGCTGGCGCTGGGGGTAGCTTTCGTCACAACGGTTGCCCTCTTTTCCGGGGGGCTGGGGAGACCGGAGGGGGGGATGAGTTGCGGTTTTACGACATCGGCCAAAAAGATCCTGATCCTGTTGCCGGGGTAGATAATGTGGGGGTTTTCAATCTCATGATTCATCTCCCACAGTCCGGGCCAGACCCACTGGGAATTATAAAATCTGCGGGAGAGATCCCATAGGGTATCCCCTTTTTGGATGGTATAATAAAAGACAGGTCCCTGGGCGGTTTCCACTCGCTCTGTTCCCGGTATTGAAGGGGTGGCTCTGCCTGTCATGGGTAGTAGCAGGAAAAGAATAAATGCCATAATCCCCGTTTTTTTCTGCATGTGATATCCCCCCATGGATATATATGAAATTTTTATGGTGTGAAATTTAGAACCCGTGTTGTGATCACGCCTGGAATCAGGCACTGAATTTAATCCCCGATGGCCGTCTTTTGGCCGTGGTCGGCTGAATCAACCCTCTGGCCTTATATTTAAACCGGCGGCACCTGAAATGTCAAGCTTGGGATGCTAAAGCTGTTGACCCGGTTGCCGCCATCGGGGTATCAGTTAACATGAACCTTGAAAAAAAATCATGGGTGGTATAATCAATTAGATTCATGGGTGGTTGTAAAAAAAGCAAATAAAAGGTCCCGGGGGGATTGGTAATTAAGATCATATCCTTACCGTTCCGGTGGAAAATAAAAATGATACAGACTTTGGAAGAGATTGCACAACGGCTGAACCTGAGCATTGAGACCCTGGACCGATGGATTCGCCAGGGAAGAATACCGGTGAGTAAAACCGGTGACATGGGCGTGTTCGATGAAGTGGAGCTGAACAAGTGGGCCGCCAAGCAGGAGAGAATCCTTTCCGACTGTGAGGACCCGGGAGAGGGCGAGTGCTGCCACGCCTCGGAATTCGTTCTGGTGTCAGCCATGGAGAGCGGAGGTGTCCATCATGGCGTTGGCGGCGCTGACAGGGACGCGGTGCTGCAGGCAGCTGCCCGTCAGGTTCCAGGGCTTTCCGCAGCTCAGCAGGAGGGGCTTTTTCAGCAACTCCTTGCAAGGGAAGCGCTCACCTCCACCGGCATCGGCCAGGGTATCGCCATTCCCCATCCCCGAAATCCCCTGCAGGAAGGGGTTACAACACCCATGGTGGTGACCTGTTTTCTGGAAAAACATATCCCGTTCAATGCCATTGATGATCTGCCGGTGTTCACACTTTTTTTGATTTTAAGTCCGGCCGTGGCCTGTCATCTTAATCTATTATCCCGACTCTCTTTCTGCCTCAGGGACAGGGACTTTATCTCCCTTGTTAAGACAGGGCCAACGGCGGAGGAACTTTTGAGATGTGTTCGCAGGATGGAAGCCCAGATTGAAAGAAAAGGGGTGTAGGTAAAAAACGATGAAGCCTTTTATGTCATGGCGCCATCCGGCACGCCTCTCCTTTTTTCGACGTGATGATCGCATGCTGTTGATTCTCATGGGGATCATTGTGGGCATCTCCAGCGGACTTGCGGCATTGGGGTTGAACACGTCCCTGGTTTTCATGCTGGAGACCCTTCACCACTGGCGACACCACTGGTGGGCATTCCTTTTGCCGGCGGCAGGGGCCATGCTCTCTTCGCTGTTCCTGGAAAAAGCCATGAATGAAGGGGCCGGCCACGGGGTTCCCGAAGTGATTTACAGTGTCTCCCGGTATGGGGGACTGATGCGGTTTCGATCCAGTATTTCCCGTCTGGTGTCAAGTTGCCTTACCATCGGCAGTGGCGGGTCTGCCGGGCCTGAAGCCCCCGTGGTCATGAGCGGGGCTGCTATTGGGTCAAACATTGCCAAGTTTTTTTATTTAAATGACCGGCAGCGGGTCACCCTGGTGGGGTGTGGTTCCGCCGGTGCCATTGCCGCCATTTTCAACGCCCCTCTCACCGGCATCATTTTTACCATGGAGATTATCCTTGGGGAGTGGTCCATGGTGAATATCATCCCCATTGCCGTGGCCGCTGTCTCCGGTGCGGAGATCAGTCGGCTGCTCCGGGGAAACAGCATTGCCTTTGATAGCAGCGGCAGTTTTCACATCGGCAGTCTCGACCTTCTCTCCTGTCTCGGTCTTGCCGTGGCCGCCTCCATGGCGTCGTTGCTGCTCACTCGATTGCTGCGGCGTATGCATGGGGTCTCTGCGAAGGTGGTGGTCCCTTTGTGGGTGCGGGCAGCCATGGGAGGGGCCGCGGTGGGGCTTTTGGGATTTGTGGTGCCCGATGTGCTGGGGGAGGGCTACCATGCCATCCATGCCATGATCCAGGGGGTCTTTACCACGGGGCTTGGTATTGCCGCCATTGCCTGCCTGGCCAAAATTCTGGCCACATCTCTGACATTGGGATGGGGGGGCTCCGGCGGCATATTTGCCCCCTGCCTGGTCATTGGCAGTTTTGCCGGACTTGCCTATTCCCGGCTGCTGGCATTTTGTTTGCCGTCGGTGACCTGGGCCAACGAAGGCTGTTTTGCCCTTTTGGGCATGGCCGGTATGCTCAGCGGTATTCTCCAGGCCCCGCTCACCGGCATTTTTCTGATTCTGGAGATCACCGGAAGCTATGAGGTGATGCTACCCCTGATCATCGTGTCTGCCCTTTCCACCACCATTACCCATTATTTTGAGCCGGCATCTTTTTATCTCAAGGACTTGACGGAAAGGGGGCAACTGCTTCGACCCGGCACCGATGCCAGGGTGCTTGCCGACATCACCATTCGGGAGGTTATTGAAAGGGATTGTATCCCCGTTGATCCGGGCATGCTGCTTAGAGAGTTTTTACACGTTGTCAAGCGATCCACCCGTAACTATTTTCCCGTGGAAGATCCGGATACCGGTTATTTCCTGGGAATGGTACGGTTTGATCATGTCAGGCCTTATATTTTTAATACCGTGATGTATGATACCGTGCTGGTGGAGCAGATCATGGATGTCGAGATTGAAACCGTTCATTATGACGATGAACTGGCCGATGTGCTCCATAAAATGGATGTAAGTCGATGTTACAGCCTGCCGGTGGTGAGCAACCATCGATTTGTGGGAATGGTGTCCAAGGCCACATTGTTGGATAAATACCGAGATGAACTCAAGGTGCAGACCACCCAGCGAGTTTAATCATCCGTCGGGACACCCTCATGTGGTTGTTCGCGAGTGTTTTTGTAATATCTCACCTCGAATTTTTAGTGGTGGGCGTAACAACTAAGGTACCCACGGGTACCGTCATCTTATTTGATATCCGGAAACTGCGGATCAGGAGGACAGGTGGAGACAACACTTTTTCATGTTTTCAGAAATACCCCTTTGGGAAGGGAAATTCTCATGCAGTCCCTTTATTTCTGCAGAGAGATTAACGCATCCATTGTGATTTATATTCCTGAACATACGAAATTTCTTATGTATTTTGATAATGATGTGGTTCAGGTGGATCTGGATGATTCCTATCGCACGGCCCCTGAAACGGCAAAGGCCCATGCCCTGGAGCTGGTCCGGGGGGCAGACATGGATCCCCGATTTATTCGACCCAAGAATTTCACGGCATCCACCTTGCCCGACCTTCCGGTGAACTTTGACTTCATGTGCTGCCCCCGGAGTATCAGCGACCTCTCTTCAAAGATGAGCCTGGGGCACATTGGCCCCAAGGTTCGGCGTATTATCAATGCCGCCCGTTTCCCGGTACTGATGCCCAGCTGCCTGTTCAAGGAGTGGCAGAGTATTCTGGTTTTTTTCGGTGGATCGGTGAATGCGGTGAAGGCGTTGAAGCTGGGGTTGAAACTCAGCCGGGAAACCGGAAAACCCATGGATCTGTTTACCCAGGCAGACGGTACCCCCAAAGAGGCCTTTGAAGAGATTTTTGTTCAGCGGGGCATGGATACGGAGGTCACCGAACGGGTACGCAACTGGCACTTTTGTGAAACCGGTAAATTCGAACATAATCTTTACGCCGTTCCCCACAATGCCCTCACGGTGATGGGGGCCTATGGTCATGGTGTGGTGCGGGACATGCTTTTTGGCAGCACCATGGAGATGATCCAGACCCATCTGACCAACACCATGCTCATTGCAGGCCCCAACTATGTGATACCCCAGTAGTTTTCAGTCAACCCTGGTGTTACCCAGGCCCTTGATCTCCATGGCGGCAATGCGCATGATATCCACTTTTGGTACCCCTTTGACCATCCCGGGGCAGGAGCCGGCCATGGCTTCCCAGTTTTCAGGATGGTTCACCAGGGTCCGAATAAAGGGCCAGGCACGGCACATATAGGGCTTCACCGGATGGATGGTGCATTGTTTAAGGCTATCAAAAAAGATGCATTTTTCTTTATTGTCGTCAAGGGTGAGTACCGGCCGGGAGCCGGACATGTCGCAGAACCGGGATACAAAAACGGCAGGATTACAATGGATGAACCGGGAAATGCGGTCAATGTCCTCCTTCGTAACGTAGGTCCCGCCAAATCCCCGACAACATTCTCCGCATTGGGTGCATTGGAAAATGTCATCCCCTGTATTGAATTTACAATCCACTTCGCCCCTCCAGTGCCCGCTGTAACGTGACCTGATCCACAAAATGCAGATCTCCCCCCATGGGAACCCCCGATGCGATGCGGGTGATGCACACCTTGGAATGTTGCAGTTGATCTGCGATGTAAGCAGCCGTTGCTTCCCCTTCCACATCTGTGCCCGTGGCCAATATGATTTCCCGGGTGGCGGCCTGTCTGGCCCGGACAAACAGCTCCTTGATGCGGATCTCATCGGGTCCGATGCCGTCCATGGGGGATAATGCCCCACCCAGGATGTGGTAAAGACCTGAGAACGCACCTGATTTTTCAATGGCCGCCATGTCTGTGGGGTTTTCCACAACACAGATAATGCCGGTATCCCGGGTGGGGTTGCTGCAGATGCGGCAGATGGCCCGGTCGCTGAGCCCAAAACAGGTGGTGCATAGGGTCACGTTTTTTTTAAGGGCCAGGATATTGTCCGCAAGGGCTTGTGCCTCGGTGTGGGGTGCATGGAGAATATGGAGGGCCAGCCGTTCGGCGGTCTTGTTGCCGATACCCGGCAGGGTGGCCAGACTGTCCATGAGCTTTAGAATCGATTCCGGATAATAGTTCAAGGCTTACATCAGACCCGGAATGTTCATGCCACCGGTGAGTTTTCCCATTTCTGCCGAAACCATTTCCTGTGATTTGTTCAATGCGTCGTTGACGGCTGCCAGGATGAGATCTTGCAGCATCTCCACATCTTCGGGGTCCACCACCTCTTTTTCCAGGGAGATGGAGCTGATCTTTTGTCCCCCCGTGGCCACCACTTTGACCATGCCGCCCCCTGCAGAGACCTCCACGGTCTTTAATGCCAGCTCTTCCTGCATTTTAAGCATTTTCTTCTGTAGTTTCTGGGCCTGTTTCATCATGCCACCCATATTTTTCATCTCATATCTCCTTTGATTTAATTGGATTGAATATCAACAATCTGTCCGTTAAAAATTCTTACAGCCTCTGTAATTAAAGGATGATTCACCGCCTCCTGTTTGATCTTTGCCGGACTTACGTCGTCGGGGGAGGGCGAAGAGGGCGTGGCGATCTCCGCCTCCTGGATCAGGGCCAGGGAGTGATTTTCTCCAAAATAGGTTTGACAAAGCCCTTCCAGCTCTTTTTGTTTGGACTGGAGTCGGTTGATATCAAAGCGGCTATTGCCGGAGAGCATTACACAAATTTGGCAGTTGCGGATATCCTTAAATGTCCCCTTGGAAAGGATGGCGCCCAGGGAGGGGGAGGTTGAGTTCAGCACTCTTAAAAATCCTTCCCATGTTTTTGGAGGCTCTGGCGTTTTCGGGGGGGAGGCGTTCTCTCCATGATGTGTTGCATCATGGAAAGGTGGAGGGGGCTCCACAGACGTGGCACCTTCTCTGGGGATGGGTCCAGGGCAGACATCCGTCTCTGTCCGGGCAGAATTATGGTGCCTTGTCATCCCATTTTCATCCTTGGATATTCGGGGGTAGACAGCCGTGGGTTCGCTGCAGCGAGGGACTTCATGGTCAGATGTCGGAGACGTTCGGCCGCTCTGGGAAGCTTCGGGCCAATGGGAGGACGGATCCAAAGGTGCCACGTTCCGGGCCAGGAGATTCAGCCGGGTGATGATGGCATCCATGTCGGTTCCCGGTCGTATCTGAATGAGCTGCAGCAGGACGGTTTCAAGGGCGGTTCTGGTGTGGGTGGAAAATCGGATCAGCGACTCTTCTTTCAAGAGAAGCGTGAGCATCTGGGAGAGATAGACATGGGTTCCAGGTACTGCCAGGGTGGTGAGCTGCTCCCTGTCATGGGCGCTGATGTCGGAAACAACGCTGCTGTCCGGACAGAGCTTGATCACCAGAATATTGCGAAATAGTTCCACCAGCCCTGCATAGATCTTTTTTAGATCAAAGCCAAGATCCCGGACCCTGGAAATATGTTGGAGAATCGTTGCGCCTTCTCCCTTGAAAATTGCCGATGCCATGTCAAGGAGAATTTTTTTGTCAATGATGCCGAGGTTGTCCAACAAAAGCTCATGGGGAATGTGACTCTGCGTGCTGCTTGAGATGACCCGATCCAGCAGGCTTAAAGAGTCCCGCATGGAGCCGTCGGCTTCCGATGCGATCAGGCTGCAGCTCTCCCTGGAAATGGTAAACCCCTCCTGGGAGGCGAGCCAGTGGAGATGGTCAGCAATCTGGGTGAGGCTGATGCGGCCCAGGTTGTGCCGCTGGCACCGGGAGAGGATGGTGATGGGAATCTTGTGGGGCTCTGTGGTGGCAAAGATGAACAGTACATGGTCCGGCGGCTCTTCCAGGGTCTTGAGCAGGGCATTGAAGGCCGCCGTGCTGAGCATGTGCACTTCATCAATGATATAGATTTTATGGGGGGATGACACCGGCATGTAGGTGACATTTTCCCGGAGTTCCCGGATCTGATCCACACTGTTATTGGAGGCACCGTCAATTTCAAAGACGTCGGCGGCATTTCCGGAGGTGATGGCGGTGCAGGAGCGACAGCTATTACAGGGAATCGGTATGGGGCCCTTCTCGCAGTTCATGGCCTTGGCGAGAATTCTGGCAATACTGGTTTTGCCGGTACCCCGGGGACCGGAAAAGAGAATGGCATGGGCCACCCGATGGGACAAGATGGCGTTGGATAACGTCTGTGTCACATGGGGCTGTCCAATAACATCCTGAAAGGTCTGGGGTCTGTATTTGAGGGCTAAAACGCGATAAGACATGTTTCCCGGGAAGTGGCATAAAAGTGGCGGAGAGAGAGGGATTCGAACCCTCGGTACCTTTCAGTACACACGCTTTCCAGGCGTGCACCTTCAGCCGCTCGGCCATCTCTCCGCATGGATAATGATGAAAGGGTAGATATCCTTTTTTGGCGGCTGTGTCAAGCATTAAAGGGGATTCTAATCGTGAATCATTCAAAATCAGTCCCGCGTGGCACAAGAACAGGGCCGGGAGATTTCCGGATTCTAATCGCTAATCGACCAAAATCAGTCCCAAGCCCCATTGAGCATTGATTGCAATGCCTTGGTCTGTCTATTGCCGGCAGTGTGGAGGTAAAGGGGTGGGAGGATTGATATTCCGTTGTGTTGCCCCTTCCTGGCCATGAGCATGAACAGTTTTGCCGTTTCCGTCTTTCGGGGATGTATGAATTTAAGTGTGTGGGGGAATAGAGATTGCCTTGCCAGGGCATCCAGTAATTCCGGCAGGCGGTGGACCGGATAGATGGTGTGGAAAACACCGTGGGGCTTCAAAAGCTTTGAAGCGCATGTTACCAGGGTCTCAAGGGTGAGGGTCAATTCATGGCGGGCAATGGCCTTTTGGGCGTGGGGGTTGATTCGTCCGTGGTTTTGCTTTTGGTAGGGAGGGTTGGCAATGACCATGTCCTGGGAAAACAGACGGTCCGGGGTGAGCATCTGGCCGATGTCCTGATGGTGCACGAAGATCTCCCTTTCCCGCTGATTTATCCGGACATTTTCCCGGGCGGTGAGGGCCAGTGCCTCCTGGATTTCAACGGCGGTGATACAAAGGTTTGATGTCCGGTGGCAGAGAATCAAGGGGATGATGCCGACCCCGGTGCCGATGTCCATGACGGTATCTCCGGGACGGGGGTGGGCATGGGCCGCGAGTACAAAGGGGTCCATGGAAAACCGGTATCCTTTTTCGGGTTGGAGAATCTTAAGTTTTCCATCAAAAAAGCGCTCAGTTGTGCAGGGCTGCAATTTTGAATCTCATCTCCTTGACAAGGGGGGTGCCCAGGGCGTGGTTCAGGTTTGCCATGAGGGTCGTCTTAAGAAATTTTAACTGGTGCATCCACACGGAGCTGGAAACATGGACAATGAGAAGGCCATTGTTAAAGGCGCCGGGCTTTGCATTTTTCGAGAGGGCTTCACCGGCCACACCGTCCCAAAGCTCCCATATGGCGGTCATGCCGGTATCGGCGCTGGGTCTGAAATCATCCAGTGCCCGGTTAAGGATGGTGCCGATGTGGGTCAGTTGCGTTTTCATGACGGGAGCCTATCATTATTTATGTAAAAATGTCAATGAGGGGGTGGTTCGTGAGTTTGTTTTTTTCTTGAAAATATAGGGAAACCATGTAAAATAATGGATTTAACAAAGAAAGGTTACCGGCACCAACCATTTGTTGCTTTAAACTGTTGTTTTGTTATTATTGATATATTGATGGTTCGTGGATTTTCATGAACGGACGGTTGCCAGTGAACGTTTGTTCATGGGGATCTTTATTTGATCTGACTTTAAGTGAAACAGGAAACTGACTATGAACTGGGATTGGGATAAGCTCAGAGAAAAACAGGAGCAATACGAACAGAGACGTTCGGGTGGCGGTACAGGTGTTCCCAGACCGCCCCAGATAGATGAGATGTTGAATCGATTCAGAAATTTTAAATTCCCCGGTGGGATACTGCTCATCGTGGTGCTTTTTTTTCTCTTTTTCGGCAGTTCGATTTTTTTCACCGTGGGCATTGATGAGGTGGGGGTGATTCAACGCTTCGGTAAATACAGCCGTATTACTCAGCCCGGCCTGAATTTTAAACTTCCCGCTGGGGTTGAAAAGGTGACCAAGGTTAAAATCAAGCGGGTTTATAAGGAAGAGTTCGGCTTTGAAACGGTGAAAGGGTATGATAACGCCCGTTTTTCCAACGATAATGCCGATGCCGGGGCAGCTCTGATGCTCACCGGAGATCTCAATGTGGCGGTGGTGCCCTGGATTGTTCAATATCGGATCTCCGATCCTTATAATTATCTGTTCAAGGTGGCGGATGTAAAATCCATCCTGCGGGATATGGCAGAAGCCACCATGCGTACGGTGGTGGGGGACCGCAGCATTAACGAGGTGATCAGTAAGCGGGAAGAGATTGCCGTGGCGGCAAGGAAACGGCTCCAGGACGAGATGCTCCAAGCTGAAACCGGAATTCACATCGTTACCATTGAGATGAAAAAAACCAATGTGCCCGAACCGGTGCAACCCTCTTTCAATGAGGTGAATGAGGCGGTTCAGGAGAAAGAGCAGCTTATCTATAAAGCCAGGGAGGCGTACAATAAAGCCATCCCCGCCGCAAAGGGTGAGGCCATGCGTATGGTAAAGGACGCCGAAGGGTTTGCCCTTGATCGGGTGAATCGTGCCCTGGGTGATGCGGCTCGGTTTACCTCTGTTTATAAAGAGTATGCCAAGGCAAAGGATGTCACGGAGAAGCGACTCTATCTGGAGGCCATGGGGGATATTCTTCCCCGGCTGGGTGCCAAATTTATCATAGATTCCGATCAGAAGAATGTGCTGCCGCTGTTGAATATGGATGCCAAAACGTCCCTTGTGCCGGCCATAAACGCATTGCAAAAAAGTGGGGAAAAATAATGAATAAAGTAAAGGGAGTTGCAGCCGTCGTGCTGGCGGGTGTCTTGTTTATCCTGCTGACGTCGGCCTATATCGTGGATGAAACCGAACAGGTGGTCATTACCCAGTTCGGGCGGGTGGTGGGAAAACCGGTGGTGTCACCCGGTTTGAACTTTAAGGTGCCTTTTGTTCAGAAGGCGACCTATTTCCCTAAAAATCTTCAGGAGTGGGATGGGGATCCCGGTCAGGTGCCCACCCGTGACAAGACCTTTATCTGGGTGGATACCTTTGCCCGGTGGAAGATTGTGGATCCGGTGAAGTATTTTCAGACCGTTAACAATATGGTTACGGCCCTGGGACGTCTGGATGATATCATTGATCCTGCGGTGCGGAACTTTCTCACCTCGTTTCGCCTGGTGGAAAGTGTGCGCAACAGTGATCGTCCCATGGACACCTTTGAGGAGTTCAGTGAAGAAACGGAAGGAAAGCAGGAATCCCAGTACAGAATCAAGGTGGGGCGTAGCGAAATTACAAGGCGGATCATGGTTCAGGCCCAGCCCAAACTGGAACCCTTTGGCATTGAACTGGTGGATGTCAAGATCAAGCGGATTAACTATGTGGAAAAGGTCCGGGATGCGGTGTACGGCCGTATGATTGCAGAACGACGGCAGATTGCGGAAAAATATCGCGCTGAAGGAAAAGGAGAGGCCAGTAATATCCAGGGTGACAAGGAGAAAGAACTTCAACTCATCCGGTCCGAGGCCTATCGCAAGGCAGAGGAGATCAAGGGCGAGGCCGATGCTAAAGCTACTGAAATTTATGCCTCTTCGTATGGGATTGATCCCGAATTTTACTCTTTTATAAAGACCATGGACGTGTACCGAACCGTGCTGGATAAGTCGGGAACCCTTTTGCTTTCAACGGATTCTGAGTTTATGAAATACTTTAAAGGGGTAAGGGGCGCTCAATAACAAACTTAGGAAGCGGGGGGTGGGATGATCGCACTCCCCGATTCCATGTCACTCCATGATGCCGGGCCTTATTTGCCTTTACGTCTCTGATGCCGTGTTCTGGCAAGGAGTTTTCGATGCTTATGTTTTCTCATCTTTTTTCGTCTCTTCTTGATAACGCTGCCCAAAAAATCACCTCCTTTACAGGAATTGCAAATATCCATAGTTAAATGTCAATCTTGTCTTTATAGCATATGGTTTCAGGAGATGTCCATTTATTTTTTGGTCCTGATTCCAACTCCGTCCACCTTGATTAAGTTGGGGGTACCACGGGGTCAGGCTTGTGTTGTTTTTGTTCAGGTAGGGGGATCGTCATGCCCGATATCGGATTTTTTGATGAGACAGAGTTACACCTGGTCCGGGAGGCTGTTTCCGTTTCTGAAGATCTGGTCAGTGACCATTATAAAATGTCTTCCAACCAATGGTTTCGCAGTCGGTATGAGGTGAGAACCGCAAAGGATCTTGATGGGCAGGAGAGACTTGACGGACCCTTTGCCCAGGTGGTGGGTTACCGGGGACAGAAAAAAAACGGTTGCCTGGGCTCTTCAAGTTTTGATTTTTATCGTATCTGTATCCAGGACCATGCCATTCTGCCTGTCATTGAAAAAAAGAGCAACCAGCTGAAACTTTTTCCTTTCTTGCTGTATATTGTTGTCCATGAACTGGTTCATATTGTGCGGTTTGCAAGGTTTCAACAGATCTATGGCGCAGCTTCCGAGGCGGACTGTGCCATGGAAGAAGAGCGGGTGGTACACGACATTACCTTTAAAATATTGCGGGATATAACGGTGGATGGAATGGATCAAGTGTTTGTATATTATAGAGAATGGCGTCGCGCTGATACTACGTAGACGTGATTTTAAAATTTTTGGACATCTCCTTGACAAGGGATAAAGACTGACTATTTTATCATAGAATTTGGAATGGCAGAAAACCAAAAGATGGAGATAAAGTTAAAATGCCGATTTATGAATATGAGTGTGGTGAGTGCGGACAGATTGAAGAAGCGTTTCAGAAGATGTCAGACCCTGAGCTTACTACATGCAAGCATTGCCATGGAAAACTTCATAAAATTCTTTCCCAGAGTTCCTTTCATCTGAAGGGCTCCGGCTGGTATGTCACCGATTACGGCGGAGGCACTTCCAAAGCAGACACCTCCTCTGCCGGAAAAACATCCCAGAGCAGTTGCTCTACCTCCTGTGCCCGGAAACCATCCAAGGTGGAGACACCAAGTTCAAGTACCTCTGAATAATTATTCAAAAAAGTATCAAAATTAGATAATTGCAGACTTTGTTGAGTGATGCAAAAACAGTCGTGCAGCCCCTGATATAATGGTGTTTCATGTGTGTATGGAGCTGTTTGGGTCGTGTGGCACAGACGGGGTAAGGCTGGATTTTGTTAAACTCTAAATACTTAAATGTAAACTTGATTTAATAATGAGGAGAAAGAATACCATGAGTTTAAGACCCTTACAGGACAGAATTCTTGTTGAGCGTATGGAAGAGACCACAAAAACCAAGGGCGGTATCATTATTCCGGATACAGCCAAGGAAAAACCGGCCGAGGGTAAGGTGATTGCCACCGGAAATGGCCGTGTTGGGGAAGACGGTAAGCTGATTCCCATGGATCTTAAGGTGGGTGACCGTATTCTTTTCAGCAAATATGGCGGAACCGAAGTAAAGATCGACGATCAGGATTACCTGATCATGCGCCAGGATGATGTCTTGGGTGTTATTGAATAGGCTCTCTGCCAGACATCTGAACTTCGAGATTTAAAAAATTTAGAAAAGAATATCAAATTAAAATTAAAATTACATGGAGGCCCTGATCAATGGCTAAAGAGATTAAATATGATGCAAAAGCCCGAGAAGCAATGCTCAAAGGCGTACAAACCCTTGCAGACGCAGTTGTTGTAACCCTTGGACCCAAGGGAAGAAACGTTGTCATCGAAAAATCCTGGGGATCCCCCAATGTGACCAAAGACGGCGTTACCGTTGCCAAAGAGATTGAGCTTGCAGACAAGTTTGAAAATATGGGCGCCCAGATGGTAAAAGAGGTGGCCAGCAAAACCAGTGATATGGCCGGTGACGGCACCACCACTGCAACGGTTCTGGCCCGGGCTATTTATGAGGAAGGTCAGAAACTGGTTGTGGCCGGCAACAACCCCATGGGTATCAAACGGGGTATTGATATGGCCGTCTCCAGCATGGTGGCAGAGCTTGAGAAAATGAGTAAACCCACCAAGGATCAGAAGGAAATTGCCCAGATCGGTACCATTTCCGCCAACAGTGATGAGACCATTGGAAACATCATTGCAGAGGCCATGGGTAAAGTGGGTAAAGAGGGTGTTATCACCGTTGAAGAAGCCAAATCAATGGATACCACCCTGGACGTGGTTGAGGGAATGCAGTTTGACCGGGGCTACCTCTCTCCCTATTTTGCCACCAACGTGGAAAAAATGGTGGCTGAGCTGGACAATCCCTTTATCCTGATCTGCGACAAGAAGATCAGCAGCATGAAGGATCTGCTTCCGGTACTGGAAGAGGTGGCTAAGATGGGAAAACCCCTGGTGATTATTTCGGAAGATATTGAAGGGGAGGCCCTTGCCACACTGGTGGTGAACAAGATCCGCGGAACCCTGAGCGTGGCGGCTGTAAAAGCCCCGGGCTTTGGTGATCGAAGAAAAGCTATGCTGGAAGATATCGCCATTTTAACCGGTGCCCAGGTGGTGTCGGAAGATGTGGGTCTTAAACTTGAAAACGTCGGCCTGAACGATCTGGGTCAGGCCAAATCCGTTGTCATTGACAAAGATAATACCACCATCATTGACGGTGGCGGTTCCAGAGAGGCCCTTGAGGGTCGTGTGAAAATGATCCGTGCCCAGGTGGAAGAGACCACTTCCGATTATGACCGTGAAAAACTCCAGGAACGTCTGGCAAAACTCATCGGTGGTGTGGCGGTGATCAGCGTAGGCGCTGCAACGGAAACCGAGATGAAAGAGAAGAAAGCCCGTGTGGAAGACGCATTGAACGCCACCCGTGCAGCTGTTGAAGAGGGTGTTGTCCCCGGTGGTGGCGTGGCTTTGGTGCGTGCCAGTGCTGGCCTTGCCGCTCTCGCCGGTGACCAGGAAGAACTTCTTGGTATCAAGGTTGTGGCCCGGGCCATTGAAGAGCCCTTACGTCAGATTGCCAACAATGCCGGTGTGGAAGGCTCTGTGGTAATTAATAAGATCAAAGAAGGCGAAGGTTCCTTTGGCTACAATGCCAGAACCAATGTGTATGAAGATTTGATTCAGGCCGGTGTGATTGATCCTAAAAAAGTGGTTCGGTTTGCCCTGCAGAATGCAGCCAGCGTGGCATCTGTTATGCTGACCACCGAAGCCATGATCGCTGAGAAACCCGAACCCAATGCAGCAGGCGCTGGCGGCGGCATGCCCGGTGGCGGCATGGGCGGCATGGGCGGTGGCATGGGCGGTATGGGCGGCATGATGTAATCCTGACGCTTATGTCGTTGTGAATTTTGTGTGATAGAAACCCCTGTGCATAACAGCACAGGGGTTTTTGTTTTGAAAGTTCAAGCTCTGCTTGACATGGCAGAACACCTAATATAGCATTGGCAGTGGTTTAAACGTCACCTGGGACAGATGAATGACAGGGAAAAATTCACGTTCAGTGTATATTTTCCGTTTTCCTGTTTCAGGCGCTTTCTCTTTGCCCATTCATTAACATGGAGTTATCATATGAGTCCTGAATCCGCTGGTATGTTCCATATGCTGACCAGTGCAGGTCCGGTGGTTAAACTGGTGTTGCTGCTGCTGCTCTTTTTTTCCATTACCTCCTGGGCCATTATGTTTATTAAATATCGCTATATTCGCAAGGCCCATCGCTCCTCGGTGGCCTTTATTGATCTGTTCTGGCAGTGTAAAAATCTGGGAGATGCCTTTGCCCGGGCAAGATCCCAGAAGGCAAGTCCTGTGGCACGGTTGTTCATGGCCGGCTACATGGAGATTAAAAAGAGTGGTGACGGAGACCCTTTCCCCTCGGGGCACCCGGCAGAACCCGATGCCATGTCCGGTTTTCAATTGATGGGAAGCGTAAAACGGGCGTTGCGGCGGTCCATTGATGTGGAGCTTCGTCGACTGGGGCAACTGGTACCCTTTCTGGCCACAGCCGGAAACACGGCCCCCTTTATCGGACTGTTCGGGACGGTGTGGGGAATCATGAATACCTTTCGGGGGATTGGCTTGAGCCAGTCGGCGAGCCTTGCGGTGGTGGCCCCGGGTATTTCCGAGGCTCTTGTTGCCACGGCAGCAGGGCTTGCCGTTGCCATTCCGGCGGTGATTGCCTACAACTATTTCATCACCCGGATTCGGGTGCTCGACTCCGAACTCCAGGGTTTTGCCGCGGATTTATTAAATTTGATTGAGCGGGATATTAAACGCAGCAAGGGGGCGTGATGCAGTCAGGTTTCGGTCGTGATGAACTGGTCTCGGAAATCAATGTCACCCCTTTTGTGGATGTGATGCTGGTATTGTTGATTATCTTTATGGTGACGGCCCCCATGATGGTTCAGGGGGTGGACGTGAATCTCCCCAGGGCCGCAGCAGCCCCCCTGGAGGAAAAAGTCGATCATCTGGTGATTTCCGTCAGGCAGGACGGTCATGTCTATATCAACGAGCAGGCCGTTGGGGTGGACTATCTCACCCGTAAGCTGGAATTGATACTGATGGACATGGGGACCCGGGATGTCTACCTCAGGGCAGATAAGGATGTTCCCTATGGCCGGGTGGTGGAGATTATGGCCAAAATTAAAAAGGCCGGGGTGACCAGCCTTGGCATGGTGACGCTTCCAGAAACAGATGAAGCGTCCTGATTGAACGTCATGAAAGTATTCCCTACCCATGGAGGCGGTTTGGCCCGGAAAAATGTATCTCCGGACCTGTCCCAAACTCAGTTTAACCCCTTGCTGTTCGGGGCGTCGCTGATATTTCATCTGCTCCTGTTTGTCGCTTTTTTTTTCATTCAGACCCTGTCACCCCCCTCCGTGGAACTTCCCATGGTAAAAGTAAATCTGGTCTCCCTGAATTCCGTTGATGTGGGCCAAGATGCGCCGTCCGTGGATCAGGTTGATTCACCGAAAAACAGTGTGGAAAAAACCTTGCCCGACCCCATGCCTGTGGAAACCGTGTTGCCTGAACCGGAAAAAGCCATTGTCCCTGTGGATGAGACGGTAATCCATGAAACGTCCCGGGTAGCGCCTGTGACCTCTGAACCCGATCCTGTCATGGAAGTTCCGGTTAAAATACCCATGGTTGAAAAGAAGGCCGTTCTTCGAAAGAAAGAAATTTCCCCTTCGTCGGAACCGCTGCCGGTTAAGCCGGTGGTGCCTGAGCAGAAGGTCTCTTTGAAGAAGAAGACCTTTCGTCCGGAAAATGTCCTGGCCAATGCTAAAAAGCAGATTGCGCAATCGGTGGAAAAACAGGACGAGAATTCTCTTGATACGGCATTGACACGGCTGCGCAAAAAGGTGGCCACCCAGAGCAGCACCCGGGGAGGACTGTTTGGCGCACAGGGGGGGCAGGTGACCGGTGATGGGAAAAATGCCCGGGCCATTGATCTGTATAACCTTGAACTGATGTATCGGATACAGCAGAACTGGGCCTTTAACCGTCAGCTTGCCGGTGGAAATGATGGCATGGAGGTGCGGATTCTCATCAAAATATTGAAATCAGGGCAGATCCGGGATGTCTGGTTTGAGACCCGATCCGGAAATCGGCTTTTAGATGAGTCTGCACTTAAAGCTGTAAAAAAATCCAATCCCCTCTCCCCCCTGCCCAGGGGGTATAACTCCTATGATGTGGGATTGATTTTCACCCCGTCGGGATTAATGTAGTGTCGTGCATACACCAAGAGGTATGAATGGATGAGGAGAAAATAGATGGTACATCACAAGCCGGGGAAAGCCCTCAAACAGTTCAGACGATTTCTGATGGTGGGAGTCATCTCTGTATGGGTCTTTGCCCCCATGGTTCTTCACGCACAGACTACCTATATTAACATAAAAGATCCCTTTATCCGGAAGGTGCCCCTGGCGGTGCCGGTATTCAAGCCTTTTCCCGATGGGGGGGATGCGGCCCGGCATGGTGATACGGCCCGGACCATTCTGGTGGAGGGGATGGCGTTCACCGGCTATATTGACGTGATGGACCCTGCCACCTTTCGGGAAAATCCTTCGGTCACCGGCATCACCGGTTCCGATCTTCACTTTAAAAAATGGACGACCATCGGGGCGGAGCTGCTCGTCACCGGTGGCATTGCCGAGCAGGAGGGGAACATTCGTCTGGAACTGCGGCTGTTTGACCCGTTTAAAGAGAAGCTTGTGGTGGGAAAGGTATATACCGGCAGGGAAGCGGATCTTCGGACCATGGTCCATCGTTTCTGCGGAGAGATCAGTCTGTACCTCACCGGAAAACGGGGGGTGTTCGGCAGTCGGATTGCCTTTGTCTCCCGGGTGGGGGAAAACAAGGAGATCTTTATCAGTGACTTTGACGGATATGCCCCCCGCCAGGAAACCCACCATAAAAGTATCACCCTCTCTCCTTCCCTTTCGTGGGATGGGCAGTGGGTGGCATACACCTCCTATGTGAATGGAAAGCCGGATATTTTTGTTCGGAATCTGAAAACCCGTGTGGGTATTCCCATTGCATATAAAGGGATGAACATCACACCCAGCTGGGTGCCGGGTAAATTTGAACTCACCGCCACCTTGAGTCTTGACGGGGATCAGGAGATTTATCTGCTTTCCGGTAAGGGCGACATCCTGAAACGGTTGACCCGCAGCTGGGGCATTGATGTCTCCCCCCGGGTCTCTCCGGATGGGGAGAAGGTCGTCTTTGTCTCCCGCCGGGGGGGAACGCCCCAGATTTATATTAAAAACCTTGTCACCGGTGAGGTGATGCGGGTGACCTTCCAGGGGAAATACAACACCTCTCCGGCATGGTCACCCCTGGGGGACAAGCTGGCCTATGTGGGCATTGTAAAAAACCAGATAGATATTTATGTGACGGATTTTCGAGGGCTGGCACCGGTGCAACTCACCCGTGACCAGGGAGACAATGAAGATCCCTCCTGGTCACCGGATGGCAGTCTTATTGTTTTTTCATCCACCCGGGAGGGAACGTCAAAAATTTATGTCATGACGGCTCGCGGGGGAGAGCCCCGGCGTCTTATTGATCTGCCGGGGGCACAGACGGATCCGGAATGGTCCCCCGGGGATGGGGGCAATTAATCCCGGATCTTCATGTATTCGGCAGGTGGATCTACCACAAGAAGCGTGGGAACGTTCCGGCATGTAAAGGGATGGCGGGCGGTTCCTTAAAATAGTTAACCGATGAAGGAGATAAAATGAAAAAGACAGCGGTGCGAAATCTGGTGATGGTGGTGATGGTGGGTTGCCTTACATTGACGATGGCCTGTGCCAAGAAAAATGTTGTGGGAGATACCGCAACCCTGAACCAGAGCGTAAGTGATGAGGGCGCTGCAGAAGAAGCGGCACGCATGGCAGCCCAGGAAAAAGCCAAAGCCATGGAGGAACAGCGACTCAGAGAGCAGGCCCTGCAGGAGAGTGCGGCCCGGGCAAAACAGATGGAAGCCCGGGAGCAGTTTGAAAATCGGGATATCCTGTTTGATTATGACAGCGCCGTGCTCTCCTCCGAAGCCCGTCAGCTTCTGAAAGAGAAAACACAGTGGCTTGAGGAGAATGCCGGCCGTAATATCGTGGTTCAGGGCCATTGTGATGAGCGGGGTACCACCGAATATAACCTGGCCCTGGGGGATCAGCGGGCCGTTGCCGTGAAGCGTTTTCTCATGGATCTTGGGATATCCGGCGCCAGAATTACCACCATTAGCTATGGGGAGGAAAAACCCCTTGATCTCGGTCATGGAGAGGCTGCGTGGGCCAAAAACAGACGGGCTCATTTTGTGATTTTATAAAGGAAGGAGTATGATGACCAGGTATATTCTTCAGGTCCTTTTGGTGGGGTGTCTGACAGTGATGTCGGGGTGTGTGGCGGATCAGGATATGGTTACGCTTGGAAATCGCGTAAATTCCCTTGAAATAGACAATGCCCGGCACCTGGAAAAACAGAAGACCTATGACCGGAAACTGAATAAAGAGTTTGTGGAGATAACGGGTCGTCTCGGCACCAATGATCAGATGAACCGGGAAAAATATGCGGAAGTCAAGTCTTTACTGGCAGGGCTCCAGGATGAGATCAGGGCCCTGACAGGACGGATGGAAACCCTTGAATTCCTCATCGCCCGGGATGGAGGGGATGCAACAGCCAATGCCTCTGGTGAACTGAAACGGCTTGATAACGCCATCGCTCGAAATTATCAGCGCTTGATAGCCTTGGAGACGCATCTGGGGCTGGAACCCGCAGATGTTCCGTCCCCCGTTGGCACGCCGGGAACGGATAATGCCGATAAGAGTGAAGCGGGAATGTATAAGTCATCAAAAAACCTTCTTGACAACGGGGACAATGAGGGGGCGCGAAAAGGATTTGAGGCATTTATCAAGGCATTCCCCGGTTCCACCAATGCGGACAATGCACAGTTCTGGATTGCCGACAGCTACTATCGGGATAAGTGGTATGAAAAGGCGATCCTGGAATATCAGAAGGTCATTGAAACCTATTCCACTGGGAACAAGGTGCCTGCTGCCCTGTTAAAGCAGGGGTATGCCTTTGCAAACCTGGGAGAGAAGGGCAATGCCCGCTTGATTTTAAAGGAGCTGATCCGGAAATATCCCGGAACCAGTGAAGCAAAGATTGCAGCGGAGAAACTGGGGGCGCTGAAATAGAGACCCTGGCCGGAGGCGGGTTCAATGCAGCGTCAGTCGGATCACCGGCGTTTTTCAATGGCCGGTGTGGTGATCAAGCCCATGGGGATGTTGATATATGATAAAAGTGGTGGGGATAGATCCCGGGCTTGCCGGAACCGGTATCGGTATGGTGCAGGGCCAGGGTACCACCCTGACGGGTTATGAATTCGGCAGCATCAAAACCACGCCCGAGCAGTGCCTTGTGGAACGTCTGGAAACCATATATGCAAAGACCTTGGCCTATTTGTGTCGTCAGAAGCCGGATCTTGTGGTGGTTGAAGACATCTTTTCGTTGGGAAAATATCCGGCATCGGGTATTACCCTTGGAAAGGTGACAGGGGTGCTACTCCTGGCCGCAGGCCGGGCCGGAGCACGGGTGGAAGAGATACAGGTGCGGGAAGCAAAAAAAGTGGTCACAGGTACCGGTGCCGCAGATAAACACCAGGTGGAGCGGTCTGTGCGGCATCTCTTGTCCCATGAGGGGTCCATCCGGCCGTTCCATGCCTCAGATGCCCTGGCCTTGGCCCTGGCAGGTTTTTTCCGGAAAGGGACCTGGATCTGATTAACCGCCACGGGCGGGCCGGGATTTGGGACCTGGGTTCGCCCACAACAAAGCTTGAAAGAATATTGGATTCGCCTACTTTTTCATATAACGGGCATGTCCTGCCGGACACAACAAATATAGAAAATGGTATTATACCGCCGCCCCCCCGACGGGCAATGGGCCCGGACCGGAACTGTAGACAGCTCAATTGTCCGGTTCCTATTGCCCATCGGGGGGGCGGCTCTGCTGAGGTTGCCTTGGAGGCTGCCTTTTCATATAACATACATGGCAGAAAAACCTGCCACAACGAAAAACGAAAGTCCTTTAATTCCAGCGTGTTAGTGAGACTTTCATATAACATACATGGCAGAAAAACCTGCCACAACGAAAAACGAAAGTCTTTTAATTCCAGCATATTGGTGAGACTTTCATATAAACGCCTGGCAGGGCAAATGGGCTGATCGCCTTTGGGGCCAACGGGTTGGACCGATCGGCCGCCGGGGGCTCTGCTGTCGGACCATGGAGAGAGTTACATGATCGGATACATGGAGGGAACCGTTTTACGAACCGCTGAAGAGGGCATTCTGATGCTGGTGGGGGGGGTGGGATATGAGATCCTGCTGCCCCTTTTTGTGCTTGAAAAGATGAAAAAGCGATCCCCTGCTGAGCGGGTTTCCCTCTTTATCTACTACAACCAGACGGAGAGGCAACCCCGACCGGTGCTCATCGGTTTTGAGTCCGAGCTGGAAAAGGCATTTTTTCAGCTGTTTATCTCCGTGGATGCCATTGGGCCGTTAAAAGCGGTGAAGGCCCTGGACCGACCGGTGGCGGATATTGCGCTTGCCATCGAAAACCGGGATGAAAAACTTTTGGCCACCCTCAAGGGCATTGGGAAACGTACGGCCCAGAAAATCATTGCCGCCCTCCATGGCAAGGTAACCATGTTTGTGGCCCCGGGGGCAGGAGAAGCCGCAACAGGAACCCCTGTTACGGAAAAGGGTGGGATGACCGACCAAGTGGCGGCCCAGGTGGTGGATGTGCTGGTGCACCAGTTGGGATATGCCGCACCCATTGCCCGGAAAATGGTGAATACCGCCATTGCCGGAAACCCCGATATGACAACGCCAGAAGAGCTGTTTGATGCAGTGATAAGGAGTGCTGGTTCATGACATCGGATGATGACATTATCGCCTTCAGCTCAGCCCAGAGCCCCCTTGTTTCAGCCGGTCCCCATCCTGTGGACCGAGAAATAGACATCAATGTGTTACGGCCCCGGCGGTTTGCCGACTATGTGGGACAGACGGAAATTGTCGAGACCCTTAAAATCGCCATTGCCGCCGCCAGAATCCGGGGGGAATCCCTGGACCATGTGCTGCTCCACGGCCCTCCGGGGCTGGGCAAGACATCCATGTCCCATATCATTGCCGCTGAAATGGGGGCCGAGATTACCATTACCTCGGGTCCTGCCCTGGAAAAGGGGGGGGATCTTCTGGGCATGCTCACCAACCTCGGGGACGGGGATTTTCTTTTCATTGATGAAATTCACCGGATTCCCAAAACCGTTGAGGAGTTCCTCTATCCGGCCATGGAGGATTTTGCCGTTGATTTTGTCTTTGACAAAGGCGTGCATGCCAGGAGTCACCGGTACCGGCTCAAACAGTTTACCCTGGTGGGGGCCACCACCCGGGTGGGACTGCTCTCCTCCCCCCTGCGGGATCGTTTCGGGTTGTTCCGAAACTTTGACTTTTATTCCCTGAAAGACCTGGTGACCATTATCAGGCGATCGGCGACCCTTCTCAATGTCTCCATGACCTGGGAGGGTGCCGTTGAGCTGGCAGCACGGTCTCGGGGAACCCCGCGCATTGCCAATCGCCTGTTGAAACGGGTGCGGGATTATTCCCAGGTAAAGGCCCGGGGAGAGGTGAGCGTGGAAACGGTTCGGGCGGCATTGCAGCTCGAAGGGGTGGATGAGATGGGCCTTACCCCCCTTGATCGAAATTATCTGAACACCATTATTAAATTTTACCGGGGCGGGCCGGTGGGCATTGAGGCCGTGGCTGCCACACTCCAGGAGGAGACCGATACGTTGGTGGATGTTGTGGAGCCCTATCTTTTGAAAACCGGGCTGCTGCTACGCACCTCTGCCGGACGGAAAGCGTCGGCAAAGGCACATGAACATCTGGGTGTGGCCTTTCAGCGGGAGTTCTTCTGAAAAAATAGCCCTTGACATTTTCCGGGAAACAGGTTAGGTAGTTCGAATTATTTTATAACAGGAGTGTGGAAAATTGAAAAAATATACATATAGTGCGAAACGATCTGATAATGAAGAAAAATGGTGTGTCATTGACGCCAGAGACAAGGTGCTGGGGCGGATTGCATCAGAGGTAGCCTCCCGGATCCGGGGGAAACGGAATCCGCTTTTTACGCCCCATGCAGACACCGGTGACTGGGTGATTGTCATAAACGCCGATAAAATACGCCTCACCGGCAATAAGTGGGACCAGAAGGTTTATTATCGTCACTCCGGGTACACCGGTGGAATCAGGGCCACCAGTGTCAAAGAGCTTCTGGAAAAGAAACCCGAAGATATCCTTCGAAAGGCAGTGCGGGGCATGCTTCCCAAAAACAGGCTGGGTCGGAAACTCAATGGCAAGCTCTATGTCTATGCCGGCGAAGAACATCCCCATGCGGCACAAAAACCCCAGGTCGTTGAACTATAATCGAGGAATGATAAGGAACGGGTAGTTATTTATGGAAAATGAAAATATTTATTATGCCACCGGCAAGCGGAAGAGTGCCATTGCCAAAACGTGGTTAACGCCGGGAAGCGGTAAAATTGTCATTAATAACAGAAGCGTAGAAGATTATTTTGTTCATAATGACGCAAGAGAGATGCTCTCCTCACCTCTGGCCATGACACAAAACAGTGATGCCTTTGACATTACCATCAAGGTGCTGGGAGGTGGCGTTATGGGGCAGGCCGGTGCAGTGAGACACGGTATTACCAAGGCTCTTGTCCTGATGGACCCGGACCTGAGGGGAACGCTCAAAAAAGCAGGATATCTTACCCGGGATTCCCGGATCAAAGAGCGTAAAAAATATGGCCAGAAAGGTGCCAGGGCCAACTATCAGTTCTCTAAAAGATAGCCGTTGGTTTAAATGGATTCTCAGGAGCAGGCAGAGATTTACTGTCGGCTCCTTTTTTTTTGCCTATGAAAACATTCCTCTTTTATGACATTGAAACCAGCGGTCTTAACAGTGCCTTTGACCAGATACTCACCTTTGCGGCCATTCGTACGGATCTGAACTTAAGTGAGTTGGAGCGGGTCTGTCTGGTGGTTCAATTGCGTCCGGATGTGGTGCCGTCCCCCGGGGCATTTATCACCCACCGGCTTTCTCTCTCCACATTGGCCCGGGGGGAGACCGAGTATCGTGCGGCCCGGCATATCCATAAATTGGTCAATGCACCCGGTACCATCAGCCTGGGGTACAATACCTTGGGGTTTGACGATGAATTTCTGCGTTTTACCTTTTATCGTAACCTTCTGGATCCCTATACCCATCAGTACAAAAACGGCTGTTCCCGCATGGATATTCTTCCCCTGGCGGTTCTCTATCGGCTGTTTGCCCCTCTGGATATCCGCTGGCCGTCAGACCCTGACGGCAAACCCAGCATGAAGCTGGAGCTGATCAGCCGGGACAATACACTGGTTACCTCTGGACGTGCCCATGATGCCATGACCGATGTGGAGGCCACCCTGGCCCTGGCCCGAAAGCTTTTTGTCCGGCAAGAGATGTGGAATTATTGTCAGACGTTTTTTTCCAAAGGGGAGGAGACGTCGCACATGGAGCGCCTGGAACAACGGACGATAGGGCAAAATGGGACCTTTTACCTTGGCATCATGGTGTCGGTCGCCTTTGGTGGGGATCGGCAATACATGGCACCGGTGCTGGGCATCGGCCCTTCTCGTGTGTATGGTAATCAGACGCTGTGGCTCCGTCTGGATGTTTGTGAATTTCCCGGAGAAAAGGGTGAATCCATTGATCCTGAAAAAGTGTTTGTCATTCGGAAAAAAATAGGGGAACCCCCGGTGATTCTCCCGCCCCTGGAGCGTTTCTGGGGTCGATTGACCGCGGAACAACAGAGAGTTGTGCAACTCAATCTGTCTGCCCTTTCACGGCATGCCCGTTGGTTTGGCCGATTGGTTGAATATCATCAAGGGTATGCCTATCCCATTGTGCCTGATGTGGATGCGGATGCCGGCCTGTATCAGGAGGGTTTTTTTTCATCGGGAGAAAAAAAGGAGATGGATCAATTTCATCTTGCCCTACCTGTCCAGGGGATGGACAGTATTGGTAAAATGAAGCATCCCCGGATCAGGGCACTTGCCGCCCGCATTCTGTTTCGGAATTTTCCGGATGCCATGCCGTCAGAGGGTTTTTCCGAAATCGAAAAAATAGGATTTGATGGAGCGCAGTTCATGGATCGGGTCCGTTGTGCACAGGGCACTGAACCCATCAAGGGGTTCAGGAGTGAGATCCGGTATGGGGGGGATCAGGCGTTAAAAGAGATCGACGATTTGCTCCATGGAGAAGAGGCAAAAGGGTTGGATGATGAGCAGATGGCTTTGATAGGGGAAATTGCCGGGCATATACGGAGGATGTGACCAAGGCGCAATCCGGGGGAGATGTGCCTTGGCCATTTCAATTCCGGTGGCGTGTCGGAAAAACAGCTGTATTCAGAAGGGGCAAGGGGCTGAATACAGCACTTATGGGGGGGACAAAACCTATTTTACGGCATCTTTTAATGCTTTTCCCGGAATGAATTTGGGAACATTGCGTGCAGGAATGTCGATCTCATTTCCGGTCTGGGGGTTTCGTCCTTTTCTGGCCTTTCTTTCTGAGGTTTTAAATGTACCAAACCCCACAAGGGTGACGGTCTCTTTTTCCGCAAGGGCATCGGTGATGGCGGAAAGTGCACAGTCCACTGCCGTCTGGGCTTCTTTTTTGCTGTTAAGTACTTCAGCTACTTTGTTGATGAGGTCGCCTTTATTCATCTCTATTATTACTCCTTAAATTTTGCAAATTGACACCATTGGACATGGGGGAACAGCAATTTGCGGTCAATGGTAACGGGTTACACAGTCGGTGCTATGTAAAAAAACGTATTTGTGATCTTTAAGTGACGTTAACCCCTGGGGTGATTGGGCATGAACTGTCTTAAGTGCTTTGTAAGTACCGTGGTTGCGGTCTTTGTGTCAAGCAATTATTGTGTGTCCCCGGAAAATATCGCAGGGGGCATGCGCTGTGGCTTTTTCCGCCCGGCAATGATGTGCTGCCCAAAGGTAAAAGGTATCGTTACCGGGTGACTCCCCTGAATGCGGGGCCTTTTAGCGCATCAGGCCAACGTACCACCGGATGAACTCCGCTCCCTTGAAAATATAAACGATGGCTCCCATGGACAGGTATGGGCCAAAGGGAATTCTCAATCGGAAGTTGATGTTTTTTTTGAGGGCCATGGCAACACCTCCGGCAAGGGTTCCCCCCAGCGATCCTGCAAACAGGGTAAATAGAACCCCCTGCCAGCCCGTGGCTGCCCCGATCATGGCCAGTAGTTTGATGTCACCGCCCCCCATTCCCTCCTCTTTTCGGATGAACCGGTAAATGATGGCCACCAGATAGAGACTGCCTCCCCCCAGGAAAATACCTGCCAGTGCATTCTTCCATGGGTGAATCCCCGCCAGGAGCGTGGCCAGGGCAAAAAAGCCAATACCGGGAAGGGAGATAATGTCGGGGATAATTTGAAAGTCATAATCAATAAAGGATATCACCGTCAGGGTGCAGATGAATAAAAACCACACAGCGCCCGGGAGCGTTATGCCAAACTGTGCCTGGGTGGCCATGGCGGTCAGTGCCGTCAGCGTCTCCACCCCGGGATATCTCATGGAAAAGGGGGACCGGCAGTGCCGGCATTGTCCCCGGAGGATTAGATAGCTCACAATGGGGACATTGAGATAAAACGGGATGCGGTGGTTGCACACCGGGCAGGCCGATCCGGGAAACAGGATGGATTTTCCCCGGGGAATCCGATGGATGCACACATTAAGGAAACTTCCCACGCAGGCACCGAATACAAACGCCATCACAGTTGCAGCGTATGGGGGTAAGGTGTTCGGGAGCACGGCTGAAAATCCTTGGGTTGGAGGTGAGGGGCCATTAAGTGAAACGCCTCACTCCACATAAAGAAAAATCCAGTGGGTGTCAATAGTCGGGTCTCACTAAAAAAGTATGCCAGTACCGTTGTAAAGAAAAAAAAATGTTTTATTGTTAAGCTCGGATTGATATTCATGTAATAAAAAGGAGTTCAAATGGCGGAAACCGATATGGACGATCTTATTGAAATAATAGAAAAAGAGACGGATATCAGTGAAATTCCCACCTGCCTTCCCATGATGCCGGTGAGGGATGTGGTGGTGTTCACCGATATGTTGATCCCCCTGTTTGTGGGAAGAGATAAATCTATCAAGGCAGTTGAGGCCGCAGCAGACAGTGACCGTTATCTTTTCATGGCTGCCCAGAAAATATCAGATGATGAAAATCCCGGGAAAGACAGTGTCTATCACCTGGGGACCGTGGGACGGATTCAGAAGATGTTGAAGCTTCCGGACGGTCGGATCAAGGCCCTGATACAGGGAATCACCAAGGCCCGGGTGGTGAAGTTTGAACAACAGAAACCCTGGTTCCAGGTGACGGTGGAGATGGTGCAGGACAAGGAGATCGACACGGTTGACATTGAACTCGAAGCCCTCATGCGAAACGTCCGGGAGAGCAGTGAAAAGATTCTGGCGCTGCGTGGGGAGGTGTCAGGGGATGTGGGGATGCTGCTGGATCAGATTGAGTCACCTGGGAAGCTGGCCGATCTGGTGGCATCCAATTTGAGGTTAAAGGTTGAGGATGCCCAAAAACTCCTGGAAACCACGGATCCGGCCCTGCGTCTTTTAAAGGTCAACGACTTCCTGGCACGGGAGGTGGAACTCTCTGCCGTGCAGGCCAAAATTCAGACCAATGTAAAGGATGAAATCTCCAAAAGCCAGCGGGACTATTATCTGAGGGAACAGGTGAAGGCCATCCACCGGGAGCTGGGTGACAACGATGAAAAGATGGCCGAGGTAAAAGAGTACAGCCAGAAGATCAAAAAAGCCAAAATGCCGGAAAAGTGCCACAAAGAGGCCTTAAAGCAACTCAAACGTCTGGATCAGATGCACCATGACTCCTCCGAAGCCTCCATCATCCGGACATACCTTGACTGCATTGTTGAGATGCCCTGGAATAAGTCCACCAAGGATTTCCTTGACATTGAAAAGTCGGCCCAGGTGCTGGAAAGGGACCACCATGGTCTGGAAAAGGTGAAAGAGCGCATCCTTGAATACCTGAGCGTTCGAAAACTCAACCCCTCCATGAAAGGTCAGATCATCTGCTTTGCAGGCCCCCCCGGAGTGGGTAAGACCTCGTTGGGCCAGGCCATTGCCAAGGCCATGAAGCGAAAGTTTGTGCGGATCTCCCTGGGTGGAATCAGGGATGAGGCGGAAATCCGGGGCCACCGGAGAACCTACATCGGCGCCATGCCCGGCAGAATTCTTCAGGGGTTGCGCCAGTGCGGTACCAATAATCCGGTGTTCATGCTGGATGAAATCGACAAGCTGGGCAATGATTTCAGGGGGGACCCCTCTTCGGCCCTGCTTGAGGCCCTGGACCCTGAACAGAATACGGAGTTCAGCGACCATTATCTCAATATGCCCTTTGATCTTTCCAAGGTGCTTTTTGTGCTCACCGCCAATCTCACCGACACCATTCCGTCGGCCCTGCTGGACCGCATGGAGGTGATTCAGATCTCCGGGTACACAAGGGAGGAGAAGGCCGTAATTGCCGAACGGCATCTCTTTCCCCGTCAGCTGCGGGAGAATGGTTTGATTCGACGCTCCATCACCATCACCCCGGGTGCCATGGATGCCATTATCTCCGAGTATACCCTGGAGGCGGGACTTCGGAATCTGGAACGGAAACTGGGGGCCATCTGCAGGAAAATCGCCAGAAAGATTGCTGAGGGTCAAAAGGGAAAGTTTCAGGTGACCAAAGCCGCTTTGCAGAAATACCTGGGGCCGCCGGTGTTTCAACCGGAGCTGGACCAGGAGGAGAGCCAGGTGGGGCTGGTCACCGGTCTTGCCTGGACCGAAGCAGGTGGGGAACCGCTCTATATTGAGGTCTCTCTGTGCCATGGCAAAGGAGAGCTTACGGTGACGGGACAGATCGGTGATGTGATGCAGGAGTCGGCCCGGGCCGCCTTTACCTGCGTTAAATCCAATATGGATGCCCTGAAAATTGACAGGGACGAGTTTGAGAACAAAGATGTCCATATCCATGTTCCCGCTGGTGCCATTCCCAAGGATGGCCCCTCTGCAGGCATTGCCATGGCCACAGCCCTGATTTCCGCCTTTACCGGGAAGATTGTGAACAACAAGGTGGCCATGACCGGAGAGATTACTTTGAGGGGGAGGGTGCTGCCCATCGGCGGGTTAAAGGAAAAGGCATTGGGTGCCCTCCGAGCCGGCATTAAGACCATTGTTATCCCTGAAAAGAATAAAAAAGATCTCCATGATCTTCCGGCAGGTGTGAGAAGAAAAATTAAATTTATTCCGGTGCGGGATTTGGATCAGGTCCTTGAAATTGCCTTTGTGGTCACCGATGATAAGCCTAAAAGTGGCGATGAATCTAAAAACGGTGATGACTCTAAAAGCCGTGATGAATCTTGAAAGGGGGCGGGGAATCCATGAAAATCCTTGCTGTGGATACAGCGGAACAGGGGTGCAGTATTGCCCTGGTGATAGATGGTATCCCCGTGTGTGAGCGGTATGGTGCCGGCTTGAAAAACCATGCGGTGACCCTTATGCCCCTGGTGGAAAAAATGCTCAAAGAAGATGCGGGCCAAGGCATTGATGATCTTGACGGGTTTGTGATCTCCCGGGGTCCCGGCAGCTTCACCGGCCTTCGCATCGGTATCAGCATGGTCAAAGGGCTTGCCCTGGCCACGGGTAAACCCGTGGCCGGTGTCTCCAGCCTGGATGGTATTGCCTGGCGTATGAGCCACGCCACACTGCCGGTGTGTGCCATGCTGGATGCCCGCCGGGGGGAGGTGTACTGTGCGGTGTATCAATTTGAAAACGGGGGCCTGGTCTCCAAGGGTGAAGAAAAAGCCCTCACCCCGGAAGGTGCCCTGGCCCTGGTGGGGGGCAAGGCCCTTTTTGCGGGCTCAGGTGCCGTTGTACATGCCCGGCTCATTACCCGGGCATTGGGATCGGGGGCTGTTTTCGCGCCCGGATTTCAGAATTATGTCAGTGCCCCGGCCCTGGCCCATGTGTTTTTCCATGACCCCCAGGTGTGTCTCAAGGATCCCGCTGCGCTGGTGCCGGTTTACCTTCGACGGTCCGATGCCGAAATCAATTACCACAACAAAATAGATTAATAACCCGTTAATTTAAAAGCAGATCATGAAAAATTTCATGGGTTGGCCCTGTTTCATCTCGGGGGTTATTGACAACCTTTATGTCGTCTGGTACTATTTATCTTTGATTTAGGCGTAGGGTGTATCCCCATGGGGGAAAGGAACGTTAAAATAGAGATGAAAGCAGATAGATGGCCGGAGAAAGCAGGTTTTTTCATTGCTGCACCCGGCTTTAAATATATTGGTATCACCGGTGTGATCACTGCCCTGGCCCTGTGGTGTGGTGGTCCCGTTACAGGGGGGATTGCCCTTTTTCTGCTCGGTTTTGTCTGTTGGTTTTTTCGTGACCCTGAGCGCAAAATTTCCTCGGACCCGTCTGCCATTGTCTCTCCGGCCGACGGCAGAGTGATCCGTATTGAGACCCTTACCGATTCCACCGTTGTTGACGGACCATGCCTCCTGGTATCTATTTTCATGAATGTGTTTAACGTCCATGTCAATCGGGTTCCCATGGACGGTGTGGTGGAAAGGGCGACCTATTTTCCGGGGAAGTTCTTTAATGCCTCCCTGGATAAAGCCTCGGAGCACAATGAGCGTAATGCCCTGGTCATCAGAACCCCCCAGGGAGGTATCTATGGGGTTGTGCAGATTGCCGGTCTCATTGCCAGACGGATTGTGTGCCGGGTACAGCCCGGTCACCACCTGGAACGGGGCCGACGATACGGCATGATCTGCTTTGGCTCCCGCCTTGATCTTCACCTGCCGCTTAATACGGATATTACCGTGACCGTGGGGCAGAAAGTCAGTGCAGGGTCGTCCATTGTGGGCTACCTCACCCAGGAGATGAAACAGTAAGAACACAATGAACCGGAATCAAGTCCGTAAAAGGGGAACCAGGCCCTGATTTTTCTGCCTTATCGTGGAACAGCTGTTGTACGGTAAGGCGTTGTTTTTTTGATGAAGAAATGGAGATAATAAACGTTGGAGCAAATACCAATTACCGTTGAGGGGTATAAGACCCTGAAAGCAGAACTTGAAAGATTGAAAACCATTGATCGTCCGGAAAATATCAAAGCCATTGAGATAGCCAGGGCCCATGGTGATCTTTCCGAAAATGCGGAGTTTGATGCTGCCAAGGACAGACAGTCCTTTATTGAGGGCAGAATCGGCGAACTGGGATACAAGCTTGCCAGTGCCAAGGTGATTGATCCGTCCTCTGTGGCAAAGGACTGCGTTCGATTTGCATCCCGGGTACTTCTTGAAAATCTGGACTCGGAAGAACAGGTGGAATACATGCTGGTGGGGCAGGAGGAGTCGGACATCAGCAAGGGCCGTATCTCCATCAGCTCTCCCCTTGGAAAGGCATTGATCGGGAGAAAGCCCGGCGATGAAGTGGTTCTCCAGGCGCCTGCAGGAAAAAGAAGCTACGAAATTATTAAGATTTTATAAACATACATGGCAGAAAAATCTGCTACAACGAAAATTGAAACTCCAATCATTACAGGCTATTGGATGGAGCTTCATATAACAAATGATATCCATCAAGCAAGTGGGGAGGTATACCCGTGGCAAGAGTAACCATTGAAGACTGCCTTAAAAATGTTCCCAGCCGGTTTGCCCTGGTGCATATGGCGGCAAAGCGTGTGAGACAGGTGAGCGAAGGGGGCGATTTCCTCATCAAACCGGCCAGAAATGAAGATGCGGTAATGGCATTGCGGGAGATCGCCGCCGGGCGGGTGATTCTTAAAGGTACCGGTAAAAAAAGGTAATCACCATTCAGCCCTTCGCACCCCACATGGACCGTAAAGTCAACCATCTCATGGGCAGGGCCATGGGCGACTACGGGATGATCCGCCATGGGGATCGGCTGTTGGTGGCGGTGTCCGGGGGCAAAGACAGTCTGTTTCTGCTCAATGCCCTGGAAAGTTTTCGAAAAAGGGCGCCCATCACCTTTGATTTGATACCGGTGCACGTGGACCCGGGGTTTGACAACGGTTTTGCCCTGTCCCTTAAAGAGGCGGTTACCCGTTTTTCCGGAGACATGGTGGTGAGATTCACCGATCACGGCGTGAAGGCCCATGGCAGGGATAATCGGGAAAATCCCTGCTTTTTATGTGCCAGGTTGAGACGAAGATCGCTCTTTGAAATGGCAAGGGAACAGGGCTGTACAAGGATTGCATTGGGACACCACAAGGATGATATTATTGAAACCCTTTTTATTAACATGTTCTTTTCCGGACGTATGGGAACCATGGTGCCCAGTCAATCGTTTTTCAACGGGAAATTTACGGTTATTCGCCCTCTGGCCTATGTTGAAAAGCGTGATATCTCCCCGCTGGCAAAACGGCTGAAGTTTCCTGAGTTTATTAACCCCTGTCCCAGCGATGGCCGATCCAAACGCAGTGTGGTAAAAAAAATGCTTCAGGAGATTTACCGGGACAATCATCATATCAAAGGCAATATTTTCAGGGCCATGGGAAATATTGAAGCAGATTATCTGTTAAAGAAGAGTCTATGATTGATATTCAAAGAATGCGGGATGATCGTAATATTCCCATTGATAAAGTCGGCATCAAGGGGCTTCGGTATCCCATCAAGGTGAGGGATAAAAAGAGCAGCGGACTGCAATCCACCATTGCCGAAATCAGCATGTATGTGGATCTTCCCCACCAGTGCAAGGGGACCCACATGAGCCGGTTTGTGCAGATGCTTCACACCTTTCGATCCCAGGTTTCTCTGGAATCCATTATGACCATCTTAGAGACCATGAAGACCACCCTGGAGGCGACATCCTCCCACATAGAGATCACCTTTCCCTATTTCATTGAAAAGCAATCCCCGGTGACCGGCTCCAAGGGGTTGATGGATTACACCTGTTCCATCATCGGCTCCTCCCATTTCAATGAAAACAGAGACATGGTGCTCAAGGTGGCGGTTCCCATCACGTCGGTGTGCCCCTGTTCCAAGGAGATCAGTGATTTCGGTGCCCACAACCAGCGGGGGGAGGTGTGTGTCAGCACCCGGTTCAAACGGTTTGTGTGGATTGAGGAGATCATTGAACTGGTGGAGCAGGCAGCCTCATGCGAGGTCTATTCCGTTTTGAAAAGAGAAGATGAAAAACATGTCACCGAGTTTGCCTACAATAATCCCAAATTTGTTGAAGATGTGGTGCGGGATGTGGCTAAGGTGCTTATTGAGGATCAGAATATTACCTGGTTTTCGGTGAGTGCGGAAAATTTTGAATCCATCCATAATCACAGTGCCTATGCCTTTATTGAGAATGGAGATCCCGGATACCATGGAATATCCCCGGTATCCTCGTAACGGGAACCGGACTTGGGACCCACCTCAAAGGTGGGCATCCCATGCAGCCGCTTCTGCCTGTAGCTTTTCTTTTATCTCTTCATAGCCCCTGCCCTCTTGATTGACCATGATGACAAAAGGATAAAGGCGGCCTTGACGTCCCTGGAAATAGCCGCATCTTGTGCGAACGCCCTGCAGTGTTCCGGTTTTGTAGTACTCCTGATGTGCATGTTTCATCAGGGTGTGGTGGGGTTTAAATGCCTGCAGAAGTTTCAGCAGGGTCCGGGGGGAAAGTCGATTTTGCCTGGAAATACCTGAGCCCTCTTCAATAAAAAGGGTGTCAATGTCAAGGGTGGCGGCATGGGCCATGACGACTTTAACGCCTTTGGCAAGGGTGGCCGGTGGGCCTGAGCCCTTCAGGCCCAGGGCCAGAAATAGTTGATTGGCCATGAAATTATTGGAAAAGCAGAGCAGCTTTTGTACCACCTGCTGCAGGTCATAGGGCGAGTACCAGGTAAAAATGAGGCGATCTTCCGGAATCACCCGGCCGGTTGTCACCTTTGTTAATGTTTTTATCCCCTCCTTTTCAAGAAACCATTTCAGAAGATCTCCTGTGTAGCGTGCCTGTGTCCCCCGGGGCAAAGGGATTCTTCCCTCTGCCATGTGGGCGGCTTTGCGGGCAATAATTTCCCGGGCAAAGGGGATCATGGGTGTTTCTGCCTCTGCGCTGATCCACTCTTTTTGTCCATGGCGCGTGAATCCCGGATACCGGGCCCCGGATGCCGGTTGCCGGGTTTTAAAAGAGATGGTATTAAAGTTTGCGCAGATGGCCCCCACCGGGGCGTCATAGGGGTTGAGGGTAGTGGTGGCTCCCGGAATGGCGATCTCTTTGTCAAAGGCCGAGGCATCCATCACTATCCCATGGATCTGACGCATCCGTTTTTGTCTGAGCACTTTTTCGAGACCGGTGGCCATGGCGTGTATTTCCCGGGAGGTTAACAGGGGGTCCCCTTCCCCTTTGATCTTGATATTTTGGTGTTGGTCCAGAAAAATCTCTGTTTTAAAATGAAAATCGGGACCCAGGCGTTCCAGAGCCGTGAGGGCTGTGAGTACCTTCAGTGTTGATGCGGGAATAAAAGGGAGGTCCGGGTTTTGTTCATGGAGGATGCGGCCCTGGGGATCTGCCAGAAGAATGCCCACCCCTGACGTCATTTCCAGAGCCATGGCCTGATGGGCCGGGCAATAGAGGCAACACAGGCAACATAAAGAAAGTATCGCATGACATCTTTTCCCCGGTGCCGGGAAAGCGCGGTAAGCGGCCATGAATGTCTTGAATAAAACTATAATGTATATTAAACATGAATCAGGATTAAAATCAAACATAGGTGTGTCTGCCAACCCGATTGTTGCCTTGAAAAGGAGTGTTTTATGATTGTACCCGTCATCCTTGCCGGTGGTTCCGGAACTCGGCTCTGGCCCCTGTCCCGGGGGTTGTTTCCCAAACAGCTCATCAATCTCATCGATGAAAATTCCATGCTTCAAAATACGTTGCTTCGCACCAATGGCATGCCGGATATGGCACCGCCGGTGGTGATCTGCAACGAAGATCACCGGTTTATGGCAGCGGAACAGATGAGACGGGTGAAGTGCAGCGGCACCATTCTTCTGGAACCGGTGGGGCGAAACACGGCCCCGGCCATTGCAGCGGCGGCCCTGCATGTAGGGCTTGAACATCCCCAAGCCACCCTGCTGGTGTTGCCGGCGGATCATGTCATGGAAGATCTTGATGCCTTCCATGGGGTGGTGACCGCAGGCAAGGTCCATGCCGACGACGGGGGCCTTGTCACCTTCGGGATTGTTCCCACCGGGCCTGAAACCGGATATGGGTATATCAAAAAAGGGGAGGCATGTACAGGCCAACAAGGCACTCCTGACACCGGATTCTCCATTGATCGGTTTGTGGAAAAACCGGATCTGGAAACGGCAAAAGCCTATGTGGCTTCGGGTCGGTATCTCTGGAATTCGGGGATGTTCATGTTCCGGGTCGATACCGTGGTGGAGCAGCTCACCCGCCATGCCCCAGACATGGTTACCGCCTGTCGGGAGGCCCTGGAAAAAGGGGGAGAAGATCTTGATTTTTTCAGGCTGGACAGAGAATCCTTTGAGCGCTCTCCATCGGATTCCATTGATTATGCCGTCATGGAAAAGACGGACCACGGCGTGGTCATCCCCTTAAATGCCGGATGGAGCGATGTGGGCTCCTGGGATGCTCTGTGGCATACCGGACATCGGGATGAACAACAGAACGTTCTCAAGGGGGATGTGCTGATCAGTGATGTGAAAAATTGTTACCTCAATGCCGAAAGCCGTCTCATTGCCGCCGTGGGGCTTGAGGATCATGTGGTGGTGGAGACCAAAGATGTGGTGCTGGTGGCCCCCCGGAACCGGGTCCAGGAGGTGAAAAAACTGGTGGAGGCACTGAAGCTGCAAGGCCGGCCCGAGGTGACCACCCATTGTGAGGTATTCCGGCCCTGGGGGGCCTACGAGACCATTGATCTTGGCACCCGATTCCAGGTAAAACGCATCACGGTGAAACCCGGGGCAAAGCTGTCGCTGCAGAAGCATTTCCACCGGGCCGAACACTGGACCGTGGTATCGGGCACGGCCCTCATCACCAAGGGAGAGGAAGAGATTCTGCTCCGGGAAAACGAGTCGGTGTACATCCCCCTGGGGTTTGTTCACCGCATGGAAAACCCCGGCAAAATTCCCTTGGAACTCATTGAGGTACAGTCCGGCAGTTATCTGGGGGAAGATGATATTGTGCGGTTTGATGATATTTATGGTCGGGAAAAGAAAAGGGGGTAATGCATGTCCCAGATTCCGGGTTCGTTAAAGGGACGTCTGCTCATGGCCATGCCGGGGCTTCCGGATCCTAATTTTGCTCAAACAGTTACCTGTATTTGTGAACACAATGCCTCGGGTGCCCTTGGGTTTGTCATTAACCGGGTGCACCCGCTGTTGACCATCCGGGAGCTGTTTTCAGACTTGAAAATGCCCATGGTGGATGCCATGGATAAACAACCTGTTTACCTTGGGGGGCCGGTGCAGCCGGGGGCGGTGTTTGTTCTCCATGGCCCTCCCTTTGACTGGGAAGGATGCATCCCGGTGACATCGGAGATCGGTTTAAGTAATACCCGGGATATTCTCATGGCCATGGGAGAGGGTCGGGGACCTGAAAATGCCATGGTGATTCTGGGGTGCGCAGGGTGGGCACCTCTGCAGCTGGATGCTGAAATGGCTGAAAATTCCTGGCTGGTGGGGACCCTGTCCATGGATATTTTATTTAAAACCCAGGTGGGTGCCCGGTGGGAACAGGCCATGATGCACATGGATATGGATTGGGGAACGTGAACGGAGCCTATGAACCAGGCCAGGGGTTGGGAGTCCATCATTTTCCTTCCCGGGACGAAGCGCACAGACAGGAGGAGCCCCGTGGGATTGTGGATGACATCATTGGCATGGCATCAAATTTATCCACCTCCTTTGAAGAGATGAAAGTCATCCCCGGTATGTACGACGATCAGGCCGCGTTTCAGCACCACATCTGTGATCAGGTTCCCGGCCAGATCACCTCCGGTCTCATCCGCATTGCCGTTGTGGGGGCCATCAAATCAGGAAAAAGCACCTGCATCAACGCCCTTGTGGGCGCTGAGATCTTAAAGAGAGGGGCCGGTGTGGTCACCGCCATGGTAACTCGGATACGTCCGGGAAAGAGCCGCATGGCCCGGGTGTTTCTTAAATCCTGGGATGAGGTGAATGGGGAATTGAGGCGGTCCCTGGTGCTGTTCCCGGACCATCTGGTTTCCGTTGAGGGGGGCACCCCGGACAACTTTGATCTGAGGCGAAAAAACGACCGTCGGTTTCTCCAGGCGGTCTCCACCCATCTGGGGGGAGGGCTGGGACTTACCCCCCGGGGGATGCAGCCCGAATTTGTCCGCATTCGTCAGGCCCTGGAGGGGTTTGACCGGGTCCGTCATCTGGTCCAGGCCGATGCAGTGACTCTCACCTATGACGGCGGGGATTTTGATGGTCACCGGATGTTCACAGGCAGTGGTGCCGCCGCTTTTTTTGCCAATGATGTGCTTCTGGAACTGCCGGGGTCCGCTCTGACCCCCGGGGTGGAGATGGCCGATTGCCAGGGCAGTGATTCCACGGACTCCTCCCACCTGGCCCAGATCCAGGATTATCTGGTCACTGCCAATATGATTATTTACGTCATCAGCAGCCGCATGGGGATGCGGGAAGCCGACCTTGTTTTCCTTCACATGTTAAAGGAGATGGGGTTGATGGATAATCTGCTCTTTCTTCTCAATGCGGATCTTGGGGAGCATGATTGCCTGGAAGACCTGATCTCCCTGGAAACCCAGGTGAAAAATGAGCTGGCAGCCATTCATTCCCAGGCACCCCTTCATACGGTTTCCTGTCTCTATTCCCTTTATGGTGCCCCGGGGAAAACGCTTTCAACAGGAGAGGAAAAACGCATGGGGCTCTGGGAGCAGGTGCCCGGGCTCATTGACCATACCCGTGGGGGAGAAAAGGCATTCAGGGCGCATCTGGAACAGAAAATCCAACGGGACCGTTTTTCCCTGATGGTGGAAAATCATATCCAGCGCATGGGGGTGGCCTGTGATTTTGCAGGACGTCGGATTCAGCTCTTTTTCGATCTCTTATCCCGGGATCAGGCGTGTGCCGACCATGCAGTGGGGGAGCTGAAGCGGTTAAAAGCCCAGGGGGAAAATTTAAGGGCAATGGTCCGGAAAAACGTCCAGTCCGCGGCAGAGACCCTGGAGACGGAGATTCGTGCCCGGATTCGTCGTTTTTTTCATCCCCGGAAAGGAGCGCTTGCCCGGGGGATCACGTCCTTTATTCTGGATCATCCCATGGAAACCGCCCATCGGGATGACCTTCTGGCAAGGTCGGGATTTACCCCGGCCCTTTACGGTATGTTCCAGGGGTTCCGCATTGCTGTGGACGATTACATGACCCGACGGTTCAATCCCCGGGTGGCCGCCTTTATTCGGGAACAGGAGGAGCACATGGCCTCCCATTTTACAGCCCTTTACGACACCTGTCATATGGATACCCGGGCACTTCTGGCCCGTCTGGCCATTGATGACGGGGGGCAGGGCAGTGTTGCCGCCTCAGCAGGTCTTGCACAGGAGAAGCCGGTATCCCCGGTGGATATCTCCGCTGTCAAGGGGATTTTAGGGCTGACGGTTCCCCGGGCAAAACTGGCCACCGCCTACAGCGCTCGGATACGCATGGATGCCATGGCCGGTTTAGGGCTGCATTCCCTGGTGGCCATTGTGTCAAGACTTTTGCACAAACCTTTTGCCTCCCCTTTTTCAACGGCCTTTGCAACCGGGGAACGGCGTATTCGAAAAGAGGCCCTGCGGTGCATGGAACTCCATTTAAAGAGCTATCAGGAGGCCCTGGAGACCGGATATTTTTTGAAATTAATCCATGCGGTGTCCCGGGATTTCCAGGAAAAAATGATGGCGGAGTTTGAGGGGTGTGATCTTGAAATGGCAAAGATTCAAGCGCTGGTGGCAGCGGATCACACGGAAAAGGTCCACCGTCGCCACTGCCTTGAAGCCATGGTGCAGCGTCATCAGAAGATCAGTGAAGAGATGGATGCCCTCCACATCCATTATCCCCATTGATGGATGCTGTTCCCGGCTGCCGGGGGCGCTGCTGGGGACATTGCGGTGGCGGTAAGAGGGTTTGATTTTAAAATGTTGCGATGGTATAACCCACATGACAGACTATCCTGTCACAACGAATAATGAAAATGGTATTATGCCGCCGCCCCCCCGACGGGCAATGGGCCCGGACCGGAACTGTAGACAGCTCGATTGTCCGGTTCCTATTGCCCATCGGGGGGGCGGCTCTGCTGAGGTAGACTTGAAGACTACCTTTTCATATAAACTGCCACGGGCAGACCGGGTTTTGGGACCCGGGTTCGCCCACAACGAATAAAGAAGTCATGAACCTGGGATGCCCATACCGGATGGGTATTATAGACGTCTGATCATATCACTGACCACTCCATGATTATCCGGGAGTTGTCCAACGGAAAAAGGAGGCTTAAATGAACGTTAAACGTATTCTTTGCTGTGTGGATTTCTCATCCAATGCCGACAAGGCCTTTCAAACGGCACTGGACCTTGCCGAAAGGTATGATGCACAACTTCACCTGCTCCATGTGCTGCCACCGGTGATCAGCCCGCTCATCACCGACATTGATCTGGTGGTGCCGGCGGAATCTTCCACGGCCCTGGTGGAAAAGCTGGCAGATCAGATGATTCGTACCTATGGAGAGCGGGTTCCTCCGTCAACGGACCATGTCATCCGGGTCCTGGAGGGCCATGTCTCATCGGAAATCCTCCACTACCTTGAATCGGAAAACATCGATCTGGTCATCGTGGGGGCCTATGGGCTTTCCGGCATGGAGCTGGTGCTTTTCGGCAGCGTGGCCAAACGAATTGCCCACAAGGCTCACTGTTCTGTGATGATTGTCCGGCAAACGGATACGGCCTGATCCGGGCGGGATCAGGAGCGGTGAACCATGATACGAAAAATTATTTCCGGTGGTCAGACCGGTGCAGATCGTGCGGCCCTGGACACTGCCATAAAATTCAACATTGATCATGGTGGATGGGTGCCGGCGGGCAGAAGGGCCGAAGACGGGGTGCTTCCTCCGGTGTACCGGATGGATGAAATGGATACGCCCCATTACGCCCGGCGGACGGAGCAAAACGTCAGGGATGCCCAGGCCACCGTCATCATTGCCAGAGATCCCTTGAAAGGGGGGTCCCACCTGACCCGGCAACTGGCGCTGACGCTTAAAAAGCCGTGCTGTCACCTTGACCTTCGTGAGATGGATGAGTTTGAAGCAGCGGTGATGCTCCATGATTTTCTTGAGACCTATTCCGTTGAGATCCTCAATGTGGCCGGTCCCCGGGCCAGCCATGACCCGGAGATCTACTGGTCGGTGAAGGGAATATTGGAAACCTTCATCTTCATGGAGGTGATGATGGACTCCCCCCTTTCTCTGCCTTCCGAAAACGTCATTTTGATGGAACGTGAGCCCCAGTCCCAGTGCACCACCGTGGAAGAGGCCGCCGGGTTTATTGCCCAGGAGCTGAACCTGCGGAGCCGGTGCATGATCGCCAATCTGGATCCCCGGGCCATTGGTACGGGTTATTTTGCCCTTGCCGATACCATCAAGGTTAAAATGGGGCTGGACAGCGGGAACGATACGCTTTTGGCCCATTGTGCCCACAGAGCTGGACTAAAGACACTGACACCGGAGGATGCCGCCATGGTTATTTTAAAGGTCCTGAAAGCATCGCTTGAATCGGAGCATGTGCTGCGGGTGGTGTCATGATTCCCATCCGGGATACCACTGTCTCCCGTTCCGTACCCGTGGTCACCCGGGCCATCATGGGCATCAATGTCCTGGTGTTTCTTGCCCAGTGGCAGATGGGGCCGGATGCCCTTACACGGTTTGTCTACCTTTACGGGTTGGTACCGGCAAAATTCACCGTTCCTGAAATTTCTGCCTGGTTTTCCCTGTCCGGGAGACTGTTCACCTTTCTCTCCTATATGTTTATCCATGGCGGGTTCTGGCATTTGGTGGGGAATATGTGGTTTCTTCATCTCTTTGGGGACAATGTGGAGGACCATCTGGGTGCCCCTGCCTTCATGGGGTTTTACATTACCGGCGGTATTGCATCGGCCCTGTTTCACTTTATGCTCAACCCCCTGTCCAATGTCCCCACCATCGGTGCCAGCGGTGCCATTGCTGCGGTGATGGGGGCCTATTTCATCCTCTACCCCCGGGCCAGAATTCTCACGTTGATTCCCATTATCATCATTCCCTGGTTTGTGGAGATCCCCGCCTTTTTGTTTCTGGGGATCTGGTTTATCATGCAGTTTTTCAATGCCACTGGCAGCAGCGGTGGGGAAGGCGTTGCCTGGTGGGCCCATGTGGGGGGATTTGTGGCGGGAATCTTCATGATTCGATGGGGACCCAAACCAGCTTCATCCGGTCCCGACACCCGGGTGCGGCAGATGATTCGGCGGACAAAATCCCCACGACTCCAGGTGATTCAGGCATCCCCGGTGCCAGGGACGGCGGATCTTGTGGGAACCCTTGAGATCACCACCGTGGAGTCCCTGGCCGGTGCCCGTAAAATTGTCAATATTCCCTGGGGATTTTACAAGAGAATATATCGGGTCACCGTTCCCCCGGGGGTGAAGTCCGGTACCCGGCTGCGTCTGGCCGGCATGGGACAATCCATGGGTGGGCAGGGACGGGGGGATATGTATCTCAAAATTGAGATCACCCATGGATTTTAAAGCGATTTTCAAGGCGTTTCTTCTCACCGGGGCGGGGCTCACGCTTCTGGCGCTGGTGGTCATGCCCCATGTGGTGACCCCCATGGCCCAATGGGGGCTTCACACCTTCCTCTCCTCCCGTCCGGGCTTTGGTGCCCTAAAGGTTGCCATCAGGCACATTGGTGTCTCCGGTGCTACCTTTGGTCCCATTCGCATGGGCAACCACGTTGTGGCCGATGCCGTTACCGTGGATTACCCGTTCTCCTCCCTGATCCGGGGCAAGCCTGAACGACTCCACATTTCAGGGCTTGATATCGGTATTGGCCTGACAGCGGACGGTATTATTTTTTCCGATTTTGCACCCCTTTTTCCGGATACGGATTCCCCATCATCCCCTCCTTTATCCGGGACAGATGGATACATGGAAGGCCTGTTGCGCCATGTTCCATCCCGGCTGAACCTCACCCACTCCCGTGTAATCCTCTCCTTCAACGACAAAAGCATTGATATCCCCGTTGAGATGACTGCTCTTATCTCCTTGGAAAAACAGAGGATTTCGGTTGACTTTCATCTGTCTCCACTGGGCCAGCCGTTGCATGGCGTTATTTCGATAAAACCATCCGGCAGACTGGAACATTTTGAGCTGGTTACCCGGGGGATTGAATATGAGAGATTTAATACGCTCCTCCATGGGTGGTTTCCTGGGGTGACCCTCAAGGAGACGGGAGATCTGCGCGTTACGGGAAAGGGGGATGGCACCTGGACCCTGTCGCTTTCCCATGTGACCCTTGGGGGAGCCTATCCCATTTCCCTTGGCAATCTTGAGATGACGCTGGTGACGGGACTTGGTTTGGAAGAGGGTTGGGGGGAACCTCCTGTTCATGCCAGATTTGCGTTCCAGCTGAATCGAAATGCCATGCCACCCCTTTTATTGTCCGGAGGGTTTGAGCTTACCCGGGAGAACCTTTGGCACCTGAAGGTGACAAATCAAAACAAAGAAATTGCAGAACAGTTTTTCAAATTCGGCGACAGTGAGATCACTCTGGGCCGGGGGGCCCGGTTTCAGCTGGATCTTGGGGGAAAGGGGGAGAGGGGAACGATTCGGGCCCAGCTGTCAGCCGGTGATCTCAATATTGAAAATATTTCCTTACCAATGAAGGTGTCCCATGTTTTAGTCAATGGGGAGGGCACCTTTGATTTCTCACCCCAGGGAACCGGGCTTCGGCTGAAGTCCACCACAACTGTGGGCGGGGTAGAGGGCGAAAATAGTGAGTTTCAGGTACGTTTTCCAGAGATTATCCTTCCCCTTGATATCCGGGTGGACAGCAAGGGGCAACCAACCGTCACCGGTGCCATAAAGACCCAAAACGGCAAGATCTCCCAGCAGGGCAAGGGCTCCCTGGTGGTTTCGGGTATCGGATTTGACATTCCTTTTTCCCGGCCCATGGGGCAGGTGGCTCCTTCGGGCTCTTTTTCCGGGAAAACCATCTCCTTTAACGGGCATCCCATGGGCTCCTTCAAGGGAGACATCACCCAGACTATCCAGGGGGTCGATCTTTCCGGAGTTGCGGTCTTGGGCTTTCAGGCATCACCGTCAGTGGCGGACAAAACAGCCGGCTATTCTGCTCCAGGGCCCCCCCTTGTTCGCTTTGCCTTGGCACTCCCCCTTTTCTCCCTGCCTTTGTCGGACATGAAGCTGACATGGGAGGTCCCACCGTTTTCCATGACCCATGAAATGGTCCTGGCAACCGGGCTGGTTCCTCCGGAAGTGGTGCTGCCCTCATTTAATGCCACCCTTGCCGCCCGGGGGAGCATTGTCATGGAAAAGGGGGCGTGGCAGAATCAGCTGCGGCTGGACCTAAGCCATGGAGAACTTGCCATGCCGGACAGGGAATTTGAGATCAAGGGGATCAATGCGACCCTTGCGTTTGATGAACTTCCCCTGTTACGCAGTGCACCGGGGATGATTTTGGCAATGGACTCCCTGGAATTCAATAAGATGATGGCCACGGATGTGGAAATTAGGTATACCATTGAATCGGGCACCGATGTCTTGTTGGAAAAAGTCGCTTTCAACTGGTGCGGTGGTGAGGTCACCACGGGTGCCACCCGGTTTTCCAGTGATATTGATGCCTATCACATGCGCCTCTTCTGCCACCAACTGCGGTTTGCCGATTTGCTGCAGCAGGTGGGCGCTTTCAAAGCGGAAGGGGAGGGCAGCCTCAACGGCCAAATTCCCGTCTCCTGGGTCAAGGGGAACCTCTCCTTTGATAATGGATTCCTCTACTCCACACCGGGACTGGGGGGGACCATCCGGGTGTCCGACACCGAGATTCTCACTGCCGGCATTCCCGTCAATACCCCCCAGTTTGGCCAGATGGACCTGGCCCGGGAGGCATTGAAGAACTATGCGTATAAATGGGCAAGGGTGGGGTTTAATACAAAGGGGGATGATCTCCTGGTTAAACTGGAATTTGACGGCAGTCCCGGAACTCTTCTGCCCTTTGAATATCGTAAGGAGATGGGGGGATTTGTCCGGGTGGACGGGTCCGGTCCGGGATCACGCTTCCAGGGAATCAAACTGGATGTGAATCTGAACCTGCCCTTTAACCGGGTTTTAAAGCTTGGCAATCGTCTAAACCAGCTGTTTCATCCGGATTAGATGGGGCGGGGTACCGGGTAGCACTGGGTGATCACGTGTTGTTGTTTCTATAAAAAAAGGAGGGATAGAACGTGTTTCGAGTTGTTTTTACGGTGTTGATGTTGTGTTGTTATCTAATATCTCCGGTGTTTGGGGCCGATGACCCCGTTAATCAGGAGGCCACCGCCGTGTTAGCTGGTGAGAAAAGGGCGGAACGCTCCAAAGAGATGCTGGCATCCATCATTGAGTTGGAAAAGACCCTGGCCGGTCGGATTAAGGATAAAAACCGCCAGCTTACGGCCAGCAGTTCCGATATGGAAAAGGAAAATCTTAAACAGGAACTGGCCACACTGGACCGTCAGCTGGATGATGCCAAGGCGGATTTTGAACGGATTGCCACGGGCATAGATATCGGCCTGTTCGCTGAAAAAAAAGAGGCTCCGTTTAACTGGCAGGATGAACTGGTTTCTCTGGTGGAACCCGGCATTAAGGAGTTGAAAAGCTTTACCTTAAAAGCCCGTCAGAAGGCACAGCTCAAGGAGGATGTCCAATACTATGAAAAGCTGTTGCCCGTTGCCGATGATGCCTTGAAGAATGTTGCCGCCCAGATAACGGAAACAACGGATAAAGAGTTGAAAAAACAACTCAAAGCACTCCAGCCCGAGTGGCAGGGGATTCGGGAACAGCTGGACAACCGGTTGAAGGTGGCCCGCCTCCAGCTGGACACCATGGAGCGGGAGGAACAGTCCCTCATGGAACTTTCCCGAACATCCGTGCGGGATTTCTTCCGGACCCGGGGGCTCTATCTTGCCGTGGCAGTGGGGGTGTGCGTCACGGTGCTGTTGTTACTGCGATTTATATATCGGATTACCCTGCGTACCTTGCCGGGGTTTAAATCCGGGTATCGCCCCTTTTATGCTCGGTTGCTGGATCTTCTGTTCAAGGTGATGGCCGTGCTGTGCACCCTCATGGCCCTGGTGCTGGTCTTTTATATGGCAGAGGACTGGGTGCTGCTCAGTCTCACCATCATCATCCTTTTGGGCCTTGGCTGGGGGGTTAAAAGTACCCTGCCGGGCATGTGGCAGCAGAGTCGTCTGATGCTGAACATCGGTGCTGTGCGGGAGGGGGAACGCATGGTGCTGGACGGCGTGCCCTGGCTGGTAAAACGTATCAATATGTTCAGCGAGATTGAAAATCCGGATCTGGGCATGACCCTCAGAGTCCCCATTGAATCCCTCATGGGGCAGACCTCCCGGTCCTTTGGACCTGAAGAGTCATGGTTTCCCTGTCGTAAAGGGGACTGGGTGATCCTGGCTGACGGTACAAGGGGAAAGGTGGTGAGCCTTTCCCATGAAATGGTGGAGCTGGTGCAGCGGGGCGGCTCCCACAAAACCTATCAGACCGGGGATTTTCTGGGACAGACCCCCCTTAATATTTCCCGTAATTTCAGACTCAAGGTGCTGTTTGGTATCGGGTATGACCACCAAAAAGAGGCCACCGGCACCATCCTGGAGGTGACCCGGGCCTATCTGGCCCAGGCCCTTGAAAAAGAGGGGTATGATGCCCATCTTGTAAACCTCAATGTGGAATTTTGCCAGGCCGGTGCCTCTTCGCTGGATTTTGTTGTCATTGCCGATTTTAACGGTGAGGCAGCGCCGCTGTACAATCGTCTGAACCGGGCCATCCAGCGCTGGTGTGTGGATGTGTGTACCCTTAACAGTTGGAATATTCCCTTTCCACAGATGACTGTTCACAGGGCGTGATGGCCGATGTTCGGATTCGGTCCGTTTTTTTGAAAGGAGATACGTTTTTATGAGACGAAAAATGTTTGCATGGTGTATGGTTCCCGGGCTGTTTGTCTGTTTGGCCCTGACCCTGGGATGCAGTACCCGGCACGAGGTGACCATGGCACCGGTGGAGGTAAAGCCCATTCACATCACCATTGATGTCAATGTTAAGGTGGACCGGGCCCTGGATAATTTTTTTGATGACATTGATGCGGCAGAGCAAGAGATTAAAAAATAACGGCCATTACATGAAACAGGGTCATTACATGAGACAGGAGGAAAAAATGGATAAAAAAAGAGTGTTTCTCGTGGGATTTCTGCTGGCCTGTTCCCTGGTATTTCTGGCTGGTATAGCCTTTGGGGATGACGTGAAAACGCGCATGAAAAACAGGCTTCCAGATATCGTGAAATTAAAAGCCCAGGGGCTTGTGGGGGAGACATCAAGGGGGTATCTTGCCCATGTCACTTCAGCGACAGTGGGACAGGCGATCATTGATGCCGAAAACAGGGACCGCAAAGCCGTGTACACCCGCATTGCAACCCAGCAGGGAGTGAGTCTTGAAAAGGTCGAGACCTTAAGGTCCCATCAGATTGTAAACAATGCCAATCCCGGGGAATTTTTGCAGAAACCCGATGGCACTTGGTATCAAAAATAAAAGAAAATGATTGACATGCCCGAACTCCGGGTATACTTATCCTTATTATTGAAAGGGGCTGAAGCCCTGTAAGAATCATCGGAAATATCCATGTGAAGATAATTTGCCGGACAAATTCCCCGAAAGATTGATATGTCACCGGGGATCATAATTAAATGAAACCATGAAGGTTCCCCGTTCTCTTATTTTAAGACGGACGGGAGAACCTTTGTGGTTTTTTTTATATGAAAGTCTCACCAATATACTGGAATTAAAGGACTTTCGTTTTTCGTTGTGGCAGGTTTTTCTGCCATGTATGTTATATGAAAAGGCAGCCTCCAAGGCAACCTCAGCAGAGCCGCCCCCCCGATGGGCAATAGGAACCGGACAATTGAGCTGTCTACAGTTCCGGTCCGGGCCCATTGCCCGTCGGGGGGGCGGCGGTATAATACCATTTGGCTCCGCGTCTACGACCCTATATTTGTTGTGTCCGGCAGGACATGCCCGTTTATATGAAACTCCGCCTAACATACTGCAATAATACGAGTTTCAATCTTCGTTGTGGCAGACAGCTCTGCCATGTGGGTTTTTATATGAAAGTCTCACCAACATGCTGGAATTAAAGGACTTTCGTTTTTCGTTGTGGCAGGTGGTTACTGCCATGTGGGTTTATATGAAAGTCTCATCAACGTGCTGGAATTAAAGGACTTTCTTTTTTCGTTGTGGCAGGTCTTTCTGCCATGTAGGTTATTAGGAACATTTACTTAAAGGAGAGTGTAACATGAACCATCGTTTAATGAAGTCCGTCTGTTTAACCGCTTTTTTTGTTCTGTCCCTGACCTCTTTTGCCTTTGCCCATTTCGGTATGATTATCCCTTCGGACAGCATGGTGATGCAGGATGATGAAAGAACCCTGGACCTGACGTTGTCCTTTTCCCACCCCTTTGAGGGACACGGCATGGAACTTATCAAGCCCGCTGCCTTTTTCGTGGTAAAAGAGGGCGAAAAAACAAATCTTCTGGATTCCCTTTCCAAGGCCACGGTTATGGGGCATGGTGCCTGGAGCACTCGCTTTCCGGTTAGAAGACCCGGTGCATACACCTTTTGTATGGAACCCGTTCCCTACTGGGAACCTGCCGAGGATTGCTTTATTGTCCATTACACTAAAACGGTGGTTGCCGCCTATGGCCAGGAAGAGGGATGGGACAGCGAGATAGGCCTGAAAACAGAGATCGTCCCCCTGTCCAAACCCTATGGCCTTTATGCCGGCAATATCTTCCAGGGTGTTGTCAAAGTGGATGGCAAAGCCGTTCCCTGGGCTGAGGTTGAAGTTGAGTATTACAACGAGAACAATAAGGCGACAGCTCCCACGGATTATATGGTGACCCAGACCATCCACGCCGATGGAAACGGTGTTTTCAGCTATGCACCTCCTGTTGCCGGTTGGTGGGGATTTGCAGGATTGAGCACCTCTTCCCAAACAATGGTCTATGAAGGGGCACAGAAAAATATTGAACTGGGTGCTGTGATCTGGGTGCAATTTCTGCCATGGCAAGCTGGAGAATAACATGCACATTTCAGAAGGGGTGTTGTCCGGACCGGTTCTGGCCGTGGGAGCGGTCATGGCCTTTGCGGGAACCGCAGTGGGCTTGAAAAAGATTGACTATGATCGCATGGTCCATGTGGCCATATTGTCATCGGCTTTTTTTGTGGCGTCTTTGATTCATGTGAACCTGGGGCCTTCCAGTGTCCACCTGATCCTGAACGGAATTGTGGGGCTTTTGCTGGGGTGGGCCGCGTTCCCCGCCATATTGACGGCTTTGCTGCTTCAGGCTATTTTGTTTCAGTATGGCGGTATCACCACCCTGGGGGTCAACACGGTGATCATGGCCACACCTGCGGTGGTGTGTTACTATCTTTTGGGTTCCCATGTTGGTAAAGACCATAAATATTCCTTTTTTGCAGGATTCCTGGCCGGAGCAGGCAGCATCGCAATGGCTGCTCTGGGGCTGGGCCTGGCACTTTATTCCACGGGAAAGGAATTTCTGGAAGTCTCACTTCTGGTGATCACTGCCCATGTGCCGGTGATGATCATTGAAGGGATTGTCACCGGATTTTGTGTCACCTTCCTGTTGAAAGTATATCCTGAGATCTTTTCTGAAAGGAGATCCAAAAATGTTCAATGCAATCCGGTTGAAAGAGACGGGAATAAATAAACCCATGGATGCATCTCCTCTCTCCTCTGAGAGGTCTATGATACAAAAGGGTGTGGCAGGGGTTCTCCTGGTTCTGTTGCTTTTGGGCGGCGCCCCTGCTGCATGGGCCCATAAGGTGTATGTCTTTGCCTGGGTGGAAAAGGGCATGGTTCATACGGAGAGTAGCTTTGGAGATCAGCCGGTACATGGGGGGGCGATTGATGTGGTGGATATGGCGGGTCAAAGTATACTTACGGGCAAAACCGATGATCAGGGCCATTTCTCCTTCCCCATTCCACAAGAGGTCTCCTCTGATTTAACGGTAAAACTCAACGCCACCATGGGACACCAGGCCCAATGGAAAATCGCCTTAAAAGAGCTGACGGCAAAAGGGGAAGAGGCCGATCAGCTGGTGGAACAGGCCATGGAGAAAAAAGCGGTTGTGGAGGCAAAACCGTCCATGGTGGCCATTCTGGCAGGCATTGCCGTGATTTTTCTATTGGCCCTTGGCAGCGCCTTTATCCAAAAGCGAATCAAAAAGAGAGGGTAAAGTGGACGAAGTTTTTTCCCGGTACGATTCCTGGGTTCACCGCACGGATCCCCGGGTGAGGGTGATGACGGCGGTGATTATCTCCGTAAGTGCCGCGTTGTCCCAGGATATAAGAATTTTGGGGGGCTATTTCATCGTTGCCATCCTTCTTGTGGCCATGGCAAAGCTTCCGCCCCTTGCCGTACTGGTACGACTCAAGCCCATGCTTTGGTTTATTATCATGCTCTGGATGGTGCTTCCCCTGACCTATGAGGGCGAATCCATCTGGCGGTATGGGGTGTTGAGTTTTAGCCGTTCCGGGGTTATCCTGTGTGTGCAGATTACCCTGAAGGCGGTGATTCTTCTGCTGTACTTTATGGCACTTTTATCCACCATGACCGTGGCCACCCTGGGTCATGGGCTGCATCGTCTTCATGTGCCGGATAAGCTGGTATTTCTGCTGCTCATGACCTATCGGTATATTGCCGTGATCCAGGCGGAATACCATCGTCTGCTCCGGGCCGTAAAGTTCAGGGGGTTTGTGCCCGGTACCAATATTCACTCCTACCGCACCTATGCGTATCTTGCCGGAATGTTGTTTGTCCGGGCCTCCCGCAGGGCGACAAGGGTGTACGATGCCATGCGCTGCCGGGGCTTTAACGGTAAATTTCATACCCTTGACACGTTTTCCACCGGCGTGGGAAACCATCTCTTCCTGACCTTGGTATCCATGACCGGCCTGGGGCTGGTCATAGCCGAAACCTTTTTGATGTGAAAGCGAGCGGATTGTGAGCCCTGATTTTCCTGTAATTCAACTTAAAAGTATCTTCTTTACCTGGCCCGGTGCATCCCATCCCACCCTTGACGGGGTAAGTCTCAGCGTGACAAAAACCGATCGTATCGGCATCATGGCTCCCAACGGCAGTGGCAAAACCACGTTGTTTCACACCATCATGGGATTATGTGTTCCCGATGCCGGCACCATTGAAGTGTTGGGAAAGCCCATGAAGACGGAAAAAGATTTTCAACAGATTCGATCCCGGGTGGGGCTGCTGTTTCAAGATACAGATGATCAGCTGTTCAGCCCCACAGTGATTGATGATGTCTGTTTTGGCCCCTTGAATTTGGGGTTTTCCCCAGGGGACGCGCTGGACCAGGCCAGACGGATTCTGGACCGGCTGGGAATTTCAGCCCTTGAAAATTGTATTACCCATAAATTGTCCGGGGGGCAGAAGCGGCTGGTGGCCCTGGCCACGGTGATGGTAATGGCACCGGAACTGCTGCTTCTGGATGAACCCACCGCCGGTCTTGATGCCGGTGTGAAAACCACCCTTGCCGATATATTGCTCTCTTTAAGCATCCCCTACATCGTTATTTCCCATGAGTTTGATTTTATCTCCGCTGTGACCAACCGGATTTTTTCCATGGAAAATGGTCGAATATTAAAGGATGATGAGGCCCATGCCCACCGGCATGAGCACATCCATAAACTGGGGCAATATCCCCACCGGCATGTTTGAAAAAAGACCTCATCAAACTCAGATCATTGTGCTACTCTTGATGGTTATCCTTAATACCGGTAATAATCGGATTTGTAAGGCCCCTCCACAGGTACTCCGATGTAATCGGCCTGCTGCCGGGTGAGCTTGGTGAGTTTGACCCCCAGTGTCTCCAGATGCAGCCGTGCCACCTCTTCATCCAGCTCCTTGGGAAGGGTGTACACCTTTTTCTCCAGGTCTTCCTTGGCAAGCTTCATCTGGGCCAGGGTCTGGTTGGTGAAGCTGTTGCTCATGACAAAGCTGGGGTGACCGGTGGCGCACCCTAAGTTCACCAGACGTCCTTCGGCCAGCACCACCACGGATTTGCCTGAGGCCAGGGTCCACTTGTCCACCTGGGGTTTGATGGTGCTCTTCACGTTTTTACCATTGCCTTCCAGATGGGTCATCTCAATCTCATTATCAAAGTGGCCGATATTACAGATGATGGCCTCGTTCTTCATCTGATCAATGTGCTCTCCCCGGATCACATGGTAGTTTCCCGTGGCTGTGACAAAGAGATCTCCCTGGGGAGCCGCCTCTTCCATGGTCATCACCTGAAATCCTTCCATGGCGGCCTGGAGGGCACAGATGGGATCAATCTCCGTGATGATCACCCGGGCACCATACCCCTTCATGGAGTCGGCACACCCTTTTCCCACATCCCCGAATCCCGCCACCACCACCACCTTGCCCGCCAGCATGATGTCCGTGGCCCGCTTGATACCGTCGGCCAGGGATTCCCGGCAGCCGTAGAGGTTGTCAAATTTGGATTTGGTCACCGAATCGTTGACATTGATGGCCGGGAACAGCAGCTCCTTGCGGGCTGCCAGGTGATAGAGCCGATGCACCCCGGTGGTGGTCTCTTCGGACACGCCCCGGATTTTTTCAGCCATTCTTGTCCATTTTCCGGGATCAGCGGCAAGGGTGTATTTTAACCGCTCCATGAGGCAGATCTCATCGGCGCTGCCGGTGATGTTCTCCACCAGGGAGGGGTCGTTTTCCACCTTGACCCCCTGGTGCACCATGAGGGTGGCGTCTCCGCCGTCATCCACAATGAGATCCGGGCCGGAACCGTCGGGCCAGGTCAGGGCCTGTTCCGTGCACCACCAGAAGTCTTTGAGGGTCTCCCCTTTCCAGGCAAACACGGCAGCGGAGCCTTTTTCGGCAATGGCGGCGGCGGCATGATCCTGGGTGGAGAAGATATTGCAGGTGGCCCAGCGCAGATCTGCACCCAGCTCATACAACGTGTCAATGAGCATGGCGGTCTGGATGGTCATGTGCAGGCTGCCCATGATTTTAAATCCCTTTAAGGGTTTTTGCGAACCATATTTTTTCCGGATGGCCATGAGGCCGGGCATCTCTTTTTCCGACAGCTGCATGTCCTTGTGGCCATGCTCGGCAAGACAGATATCCTTTACCTTATATTTCAGGTCCGGGTCCAGGGCCATGATGTTTTTTTCGATGGTTTGTTGCATGGATTCATTCCTTGTATGAACTTAGCGCCCTACGGGCGGGTTTTTTCCAACGTATTGATTTAATAATCAATAAAATGAAAATTCCTATACTATTAAATTAACGGCCAGGGCAGATGAACCTGCCATGGCCGTTTTAGTTTGTAAAAATGGGGCTTGGTTTTCCGTCCACTTCGCTCCAAGTGGACGAAGTTGACACCACGTCCTGTCAATGTGATATCAGAGTCCGGCTTTCACCTTGATTTCGGCGGCTCTGTCGGTGTGTTCCCAGGTAAAATCGGGATCATGACGTCCGAAATGGCCATAGGCCGAGGTTTTTCGGTAGATGGGACGCAGCAGGTTCAGGGTCTTGATGATGCCGGCCGGTTTCAGATCAAACACCTCTTTCACAATTTCCACGGCCCTTTTTTCTGAAATCTTGCCGGTTCCCTTGAAATCCACCAGCAGGGATACCGGTTCTGCCACGCCAATGGCATAGGCCACCTGGATCTCACACATGTCCGCCACCCCGGATGCTACCAGGTTTTTGGCGATGTAACGGCCCATGTAGGAGGCACTTCGATCCACCTTGGAGGGATCCTTTCCGGAAAAACAGCCCCCGCCGTGGCTTCCCTGACCGCCATAGGTGTCCACAATGATCTTACGACCGGTGAGACCGCAGTCGCCCATGGGACCGCCAATGACAAATTTTCCCGTGGGGTTGATGAAAAAACGGGTATCCCCGTCCATCATCTCTGCCGGAATCACCTTGCGAATCACCTCTTTAATAATGGCCTCTTTGAGATCTTCGTGGCTCACGTCGGGTTTGTGCTGGGAAGAGACCACAATGGTATCCACCCGCGAGGGTTTGCCGTCCACATATTCAATGGTGACCTGGGATTTACCATCGGGTCTCAGAAAATCCAGTGCTCCGTTTTTTCTCACCTTGGCCAGGCGCTGGGTGAGCTTGTGGGCATAGCTGATGGGCATGGGCATTAATTCCGGGGTTTCGTTGGTGGCAAATCCGAACATGAGCCCCTGGTCCCCGGCCCCCTGCTCCTTGTAAAGCCCTTCCCCCTCATCCACCCCCTGAGCAATGTCAGGAGACTGATGATCAATGCTGGTGATCACCGAGCAGGTGCGCCAGTCAAAGCCCATGTCCGACGAGTGATACCCGATGTCCCTGATGGTCTGTCTCACAATTTCGGGCATGTCCACATAGCAGTCGGTGGTGATCTCTCCTGCGATCATGGCAAGGCCGGTGGTGACAAGGGTTTCACAGGCCACTCTGCATTTTTTGTCCTCTGCCATGATGGCGTCAAGGATGCTGTCGGAAATGGCATCGGCCACTTTATCGGGATGTCCCTCGGTGACAGATTCAGATGTGAACAGAGAAGATTTTTTTTCCGTCATGGTATCTCCTTTATGGTATCACACATATAAATATTTGGATTTATTTAATATGTGATATAAAAATAGCGATTAATTCAATGCATATCAGCACAATAAGGTATGCCATGGGGGAGGGTTTGTCAACAATTTGGAATAATATCATAATCATGCGGGAATGGCTTGCATTTGAGACCATGGGTGGTTCCCATGGGACCGCACCCTGTCACAATTTCAGGTGCAGGAGGTCTTCTTGGTTTTCCCTGTTGACGCATCGGCCAGTCATGATAATATGGTCACTCTTTGGGGTCAGGTGTCAGCCAGGTCATGCCAGTTATTCAAATGGTCGGTGTTTGTACCCAAGCCTCCGAAAACCCGGGGCTCAACAATAAAAAGGGGAACCTGGCGAAGTTACTACTACCCGGAACCCTGATAAAAATAAAGGCAGGTATCAGCATGGTGGAGATAAACAGGGATAAACCCATGAAGGGAGATCGAATAACCGGCATTGGATCCGCTCTGGTGGATCTATTGATTCATGAGAGTGATCTGTTTCTGACGGAATTGGGCAAGGAAAAGGGCGGCATGACCCTGGTGGAAACCCAGGACATTGATGTCATTCTGGGAAAAACCCGGGAGACACCTATGGTGGTGCCCGGGGGAGCGGCCTGTAACACCATTGTGGGGGTGGGGCAGCTGGGGGGAAATGCCCGGTTCATCGGGCAGAGGGGAGATGATACACCGGGGCGTTTCTACCAGGAGGCCTTGGAAAAGTGCCGGGTGGAGCCTCTCTTTTATACCTCTGCCACCCCCACGGGCCGGGTGCTGTCGGTGATCACCCCGGATGCCCAGCGCTCCATGTTCACCTGTCTTGGGGCCTCCACGGAGCTGAATCCGGAAACCATCACCCCGGCCCTGTTCCAAGACACAGCCATTGCCGTCATTGAAGGGTATCTTCTGTTTAATCCCGACCTTATGACCGTCTGCCTGGAGAGTGCCGGCAAAGCAGGTGCCCTCATTGCACTGGATCTGGCCAGTTTTGAGGTGGTGGAAGCCACAAAGCCCCTGCTTGAAGAGATCGTTGAGACCCATGTGGATATTCTCATTGCCAATGAGGATGAGGCCCGGGCCTACACCGGCCATGGTGATGAGGCGATGGCCCTAAAGGTTTTGGCCCGGCAGGTACCTTTGGCGGTGCTTAAAAAAGGTGCCAGGGGCAGTTGTTTGGCCCATGAAGGCCGAATTGTTGAGATTGCCCCGGAAACCGGGAATCCGGCAATGGATACCACCGGTGCCGGGGATCTCTGGGCTGCGGGGTTTCTGTTTGGGCTTGCCCATGGATTTTCCCTGGAAGAGAGTGGGCGGTTGGGGTCACTGCTGGGCTATGAGGTGTGCCAGGTGGTGGGGGCACACATTCCAGAAGCCGGATGGCACCGCATTCACCGGTTCATGGCGGAAGGGCAGCGCTCTTGATCCCCATTCTTTACCGGTATATTTTCAGGGAACTCTTATCCCCCTTTGGTGTGACCCTTCTGTTTCTCACCTTTGTCTTTGTGATGACGCGGATTCCCGATATTACTAATATGGTGGTGAATTACAACATGGGGATTTCCGCCGTCTTCTTTCTGGTGGTATACACCCTTCCACGGTTTATGGAGTTTACCCTGCCCATGTCCGTGATGATTGCTGTCCTTCTCACCTTCATGCGCATGTCCGGGTCCAATGAGATCATTGCCCTTAAGGGGGGTGGCATGACCATTTACCGTTTGCTGCCGCCGGTGACCTTTTTTTGCGCTTTAATGACCCTTGTCACTTTGTGGATAACGGTGTGGGCCGTGCCCTGGGGAAGGGTTTCATTCAGTGTCAGGGGGGCTGAAATGGCCCGGGCCAACATCAACGTGGCATTGAAGGAGCGGCAGTTCAATACCCCCTTTGACAATGTCATGATCTATGTCAATGCCATTGATGTGAAAACCACCCGCCTGAAAAATATTTTCATTGAGGACGGCAGAAGCCCCGACAGTGTCAACATCACCGTGGCAGAGGAAGGGCTCTTGGTCTCCCGGGTCCATGAGGGATTGTACACCCTGACGCTTAAAAACGGCATTATTAACCAGGTGGGCCTTGACCGGGGTGCGGCCCATCAGATTAGTTTCGATACCTATGATATTAATTTTGACGTGGGGGTTCCGGAAGGGCAACAGGTTAAAAATGAAAAAGATTTGTATGAGATGCGCCCCAGGGAACTGTGGGCGGTGGCCCGGGATCCCAAGGTGACGGTGAAACAACGCACCCAGGCCGGTATGGAACTCCATGAAAAATTTGCCGTTCCCTTTGCCTGCCTGGCATTGGGGCTTCTGGCGCTGCCGTTGGGCCTTCAATCACTCTCCTCCCGACACGCTTCGGGGTTTGGGCCGGCTCTTGTTTTTTTTATGGGCTATTACATGCTTCTGGCATTGGGCTGGTCCGCCGGAGAAACCGGCGGATATCCCCCTGTTGTGGCCATGTGGGTACCCAATGGGGTCATGGGAGCTATGGCCGTCTACCTGATCAGGCGGGTGGCAAGGGAAAACTTTTTGCAGTTTCCCAACCCTTTAACCTTGTGGAAACGGAACAGGTAAGAACCTATGTCCATCATAAAATCCATGTCCATCATCAATCGATACTGGATGGGACAGTTCCTGCGGTTTTTCTTCATGGTTCAGCTCATTGTGCTGGCCATTTTTGTGGTGGTGGACTATCTGACCAACCTCAACAAATTTCTCAAGTCGGGCATTACCCTGGTGGATGCATTGGGGTATGTGCTGTTGAAAACACCTTTCATGTTTGTTCAGTTCACCCCGGCCGGGGTGGTACTGGCCGTCATTGTGGTCTTTGGGCTCATGAATCGCAGCAATGAGCTTCTGGCCCTGAAGGCCGGGGGCATCAGCGCCTATTATTTGGTGAAACCCGCTGTGGTGGCCGGGGTGCTGCTCTCTTTTTCCATGTTTTTTCTCAGTGAGACCGTGGTCCCCATGACCATGGAAAAGGCCAATCACATTAAGTATGCGGTGATTAAAAAAAAACGCCAGGTCCATGCCACCCGGGAAAATATCTGGATCCGCAGCAATGACACCATTGCACATATTAAATTCTTCAACCCCGTGGATCGCACCCTTTCCGGGATTACCCTCACCCGCATGGACGATCACTTCAAGGTGGTTCGGCGCATGGATGCGCGGTCCGGTGTCTATCGGCAGGGGCAGTGGCATTTTTTTAACCTCATGATTCAAACCTTTCCTCCCGGCGCCGATACCGGTGAGGTAACCATGTATGATGAAAAAATCGTGGAGATGGATCTTCTGCCCGAAGACCTGGGCCAGATGGTGAAAAAGACCGAGGAGATGCGTTTTGGGGAGCTTGCGGCCCACATTAGAAAGGTGGAGCAGGAGGGATACGATGCCACCACCTACCGGGTGGACCTGTTGGGAAAGACCGCTTTTCCCTTTATCTGCCTGATCATGTCCGTCATGGGGGCAGCCGTGGGCATGCGGCCGGCGGTGAAGGAGAACCTGCCCCTTGGCATTGTCGCAGGTCTTGGTATGGCCTTCATGTATTGGATTATGTTCAGTTTTACCACCTCCCTTGGCTATGGCCGCCTGCTGCCGCCCTTTGTCAGTGCCTGGGCTGCCAATTTCCTGTTTTTATGTGCGGCCCTGTTCTATCTGGCTCGCACGGAATCCTGATACGCCATGATCCGTATGTTTAAACCCTGGTTGCAAAAACTGGAAAACCGCATCATTGATATTAGCGGCAAGGAGCACCGGGCCGGGGCCGGCTTTTTCTCACTGGAAACGCTTCTTGTTCTGATCAGCCGGGCATATGAGATGGGGGGCCGGCTGCGGGTCGGTCTCTATTATCGGGGAGTTTTAACATCCCATCGGCTTCCCTGCCGGGTGATCTCCTTTGGCAACATCGTGGCCGGGGGCAGCGGAAAAACCCCCATGGTGATGCATGCCGCCTCCCTGCTAAGATCCATGGGACTCCGGGTGGTGGTGATCACCCGGGGATATGGTGGCACAGCCGGGAAAAAGGGGGCTGTGGTGGGAGATGGTATTCGTTGTTTTCTGGGGCCTGGAGCCGCCGGAGATGAGCCCTGGATGATGGCCTGCAGACGGCAATATCCTGTGGTGGTGGACCGGGATCGGGTCCGGGGCGGTCATCTTGCCATGGCACGGTTTCAGCCCCATGTGATTCTGTTGGATGATGCTTTTCAGCATCTGCGTATTCACCGGGACTTAAATATTGTGCTCATGGATGCCACGGCCCCCCTTGGCAACGGCAAGCTGCTGCCGGCCGGTCGGCTGAGGGAGCCCCCCCAGGCAGTTGAAAAACGGGCGGATGTGGTGGTTTATACCCGTTGTTCGGAAAATAAGACTCCTTCCATGAGTTTCCGGCATTGGCGAAAACCGGTGTTCATGACACGGCATGTGCCCTTTGTGTTCCGGTTTTTTCATCCCAGGCATGCGGCAGTGGAAAAGGAAAAGGTGTCTCCAGCCATGCTTGGCGGCAGAACCGCCGTGCTCTTTTCCGCCATTGCCGATAATGACGGGTTCTGTCGTTCGGTGGAAGCCCTTGGGGTGATGGTGCGGGAGCACCTTTGTTTCAGGGATCATCATCGGTTTGATGACAGGGAGATCCAGGAGATTCTCCACCGGGCAGCGGTGCTGGAAACGTCCCTTGTGGTGACCACGGAAAAGGATTATGCCCGACTGGGTTCCCCGGAACAGTGGCCTGTGGATCTGGCGGTGATGGGGGTGGAGATTGAATTTTTAGAGGGGAGTTCTCAGTTTAAGAAGCTCCTCTGGCCGTTGAATACGATGCCGTAAGTCAATTCAGGACGGGGAGGCACTGTTTTGCTGATGCCGTCGAAGTTCTTCATAGACCCTTTCCGGCGGAATGCGGTCCATGCACCGGGGATCGGGGCACTCCCGGCGGTTGCACGGTGCGCACGCCATGGTGGCCGTGATCACCTCTCCTCTGTAGGGACCGGTACGCCGGGGGGTAGAGGGACCGAAAAGGGCAACGGTTGGGGTACCAAGGGCCACGGAGAGGTGCATGGGCCCGGTGTCACAGCTCACCACGCTATGGGCATGGGCGAGCAGTCCCGTCAGCTCCCGGAGAGTCGTTTTCCCCGTTAAATTTATGAGTCCCCCCCCGGCATGGGTTTCCACCATTCCTCCCCGGCCCACATCTTCTGGCCCCCCGGTGAGCACCGGGGTCATGCCCATTTTTTCACGGATCAGGCCTGCCAGAACGGCAAATTTTTCTGTAGCCCACAGGTTTGCTTTTTTGGTAGCACCGATGTTGAGCACCACATAGGGGTGGGGCAGGGGAATCCTTGAAAAGGGGTGAACGGGAATCTGCCACTCAACGGAGGAGTCGGGGACGTTGAGGTGGTCACAGAAATCAAGGTATTGATCCAGCATATGCTTTTTAGGGTCACCGGGGGAGATCCGGGTAAAGGGAAAGAGCCAGGTGAGCTCCTTGCATCGTTTTTTATCAAACCCCAGGCGCTGTCCGGTGCGGGATGCCATACAGAAGAGACCCGACTTCAGGGTCCGCTGGAAATCAATGGTCAGATCATAGCGCTGCATGCGCAGGGCTTTAAATGTCTTCAACACGGACTTTCTTTCATTGCGGTTAAAAACAATGGTACGATCCACCGCTGGGTGATCCATAATTAGAGGCAGGCTTAAAGGCGCCACCAGCCAGTGGATATCCGCATGGAAATGTTGTTTCAGCCGGATCACCGCAGGCAGGGTGTTGATGACATCCCCCATGGCGCCCAGCTTGACAATAAGAATTTTCATGGGCGGTATTTCCAACGGTTGTGCAGCCAGAAGTATTGCTCCGGATACTGGTTGACCATTTTTTCTATGGCACGGTTATAATTCTGGGTATTTACCTGTAGAGAGCGCTCCTCATCTCCGGTGTCCACAAAGGGAATTTCAGGCTCAATGACGATGAGGTATCCATCTCCTTTCTGGATGAGAAACATGGGGACCACCGGTGCACCGGTCTGGAGGGCCAGCCGGGCCATGCCTTTGTTGGCATAGGTTTTTCTGCCGAAAAACTCAATCACGGCACCCTTATGGGGTTTGGTGCTCTGGTCCATGAGGAGCAGTGCCGTTCCCTGGTTTTCAAGGGTTGCAATGATGCTGGTCAGTGCCTTTTTCAAAGGGAACATGTTGCCGCCGAATCGTTGCCGCAGTTCAGTGATGAATCGTTCCAGGGCAGGGGATCTCAAAGGCCGGAACACGCTGGTTCCCTTATGTACAAGCCCGGTATGGGCATAAAAAAAGGGAAACAACTCCCATGAGCCCACATGGCCTGTGAGAAAAAGGACCCCTTTTTGCCGCCGGGCCGCTGTTTGATAGTTGGCCATTCCGGAGACGGTGAACCATCTGGAAAAGTGTCTCAAACCGATGGTTCTGCCCCAGGCAATCCTAAACACAATCATGACAAAATGGGTGAATACCTGTTGGGCAATGGCGTGGATTTCACGGGACTTCATGGTGTTCCCATAGGCGTGGGCCAGATTGTTCAGAGTGATGCGCCGGTGACGGCGGTCCAGCTTGAACCAGAGTGATCCGATAATAGCGGCAAGTGCCTTACCCGTGGATCGGGGAAGTAGTACAAGGGTGTCAAGAAAGATGATGATGCTGTGGTAGAGAAATTTGTCTCTTGTGCGCGTCAGTTGTTTCAAAATCAGATGTCCTGTTTCCAAAAGTTCTTTTAAGATGGGTCTGTAATAATTGGCGTTTCAATTTTCTTTGTGACAGGCTGCCCTTTTATGTAGGTTATAACATATTTTTTTTTTCATAAACAGGAAGAATAGGTACGGCTCCTTACCTCAGGGGGCCTGGTTGTGATCAGGCCCGTTGCTTTTAATATATAAAACAGAATGTGCTACATACAGCACAGGCACGGAACATGGGCAGGACAAAACGGGTGAATTCCCGTCCGGAATATGGTATGACACAACCTCTTTGTATTTTCCGGTGGAGGAACGGAAGTTTTTCTGACCCCACCGTTTGCACAGTTGCTCCAGGGAAGACACAGACCGAAGTTGGGGCAGGTCCATCACAGACTCAGCGAAAGAGAGTATGAAAAAACAGTTTACCCTTTCCGTTATTGTCATTACCAAAAATGAAACCGACCGGCTGAACAGGTGTCTGGCCTCGGTCAAGGATATTGCCGATGAGATCGTCATATACGATTGCGGCAGCATTGATGACACCCTTGCTATTGCAGCCCGGTACACGGACCGGATTTTTGAAACCGACTGGCCGGGATATGGCCCCCAGAAACAGAGGGCACTTTCCAGCGCCCGGTGTGAGTGGGTGCTTTCCATTGATGCCGATGAAGTGGTGTCGCCGGAACTTGCCAGGGAGATGGTCCGGGTGCTCAATGCATGCCCCCGGGAGGCTGCTTTTCGGATTCCCTGGGCCGTGGTTAACTTCGGCAAAAGGCTGGATCACGGCAACAGTGCCCGCAGTGTCAAACGTCTCTTCCGCCGGGAGGGTGCCCGGTTCACCGATGCCCTTGTGCACGAGGCTGTGGTGCTTCCCCCAGGCAGCCGGGTGGGAAAGCTCACCCATCGACTGTATCACTATTCCATACGGGATTTTGAACATTATCTTATTAAAAATCGAACCTATGCCTGGTTGGGGGCAAAGAAGCGCTTCAAGGCTGGCAAGTGGGGCTGGGGACTACCTGGTGCTGTATTCCGGGCCTTTTGGGTTTTTTTTCGTTGCTATGTCATTCGATTAGGGTTCCTGGACGGGTCAGTGGGCTTTCTGGTGGCGGCCATGTACAGTCAAGGGGCTTTTAATAAATACGCAGGCCTGTGGACCCTGCAGCGCATGGAGCGGCTTGGTACTCTGGGAGCCGGCCAGGAGAGAGGTCGTTCATGAAGAGATACCTGCTTTATGTGTCCCATCTCTATGCCTTTTCCATTGTTCGGCCCCTGCAGGCGGAAATCCGACGTCAGGGAGGAGAGGTGGCTTGGTTTCTGGCCCGGAAGCAATATGAAAATTATCTTGAGCCCGGGGAAAGGCACCTGAAATCCATAGCTGCGGTCATGGCTTTTCAGCCGGATGCCGTTTTTGTGGCCAGCAATGTGGTGCCTGATTTTTTTCCAGGGATCAAGGTGCAGCTCTTCCATGGATTCAATGCAAGAAAAAGGGATGCGGCCCGGGGCCATTTCAGAATCAGGGGATTTTTTCACCTCTACTGCACCCAGGGGCCCGATACCACAGTGCCCTTTCAGACGTTGGAAAGGCGGTATGGCTGTTTTAAGGTGGTGGAAACAGGCTGGTGCAAACTGGACCCCCTGTTTCGGGCTACTTCCCCGTTTTTTCCGGCTGGTGAAGAGCTGGCTGATCCCCGGCCGGTGGTGCTGTTTACCTCAACCTTTACACCGGTCCTGAGTGCGGCCCACCGTATTTATGACACAGTGGCCGCCATGATGCAGGAGAAGACGTATCGTTGGATCGTCACCTTTCATCCCAAAATGGCACCTGATGTGGTGCAGCGGTACCGGGCCCTGTGCCGTGATCACAACGCTTTGTTCTATGAAGGTAGTGATGTGATCCCCCTGTTGCAGCAGGCCCATGTCATGCTCTCGGACACCTCCTCCATTCTTTCGGAGTTCATGGTGCAGCAGCGGCCGGTGGTGACCTTCAACAATCGGGTTCCCGGGGATCACCTTATTAACGTTACCCATCCGGACGCGATTCCCCAGGCCATATCCCGGGCTTTGGAACGGCCTGCCACCCTCATGGCTGCCATTGAGCGGTATATGGCGGCCATCCATCCCTATGCAGACGGATGCTCCAGTCAACGGGTGTTGGCGGCAGTGGACGTCTTCATGGCCGGTCCCCCCCCCCTTAAGCGCCCCCCCCTGAATCTGTTCCGCCGTTTGAAAATGCGTTTGACGCATCGGTATTTTCACTGGTAATCCGTTGGCCTTTCCCTGTTTGATGATCTCCTGCCCGTCCCGCAAGCCCGACCTCTTCCCAGGTAGCCGGGGTGGGATCAAGCCCTGATCTCCTTTCAGGACTTGTTTCCGGGATCCTTCATGCAGCTGTGGCAGATGGATCCCTTGAGATCTCCGTCAAGGAATTTCTGCCGGAAGTTCATGTAGACCTTGCCGTTCCAGACGGCGGAAAGGCTTTCTTGGGACAGGTCCCCCAGAACGTTGGTCTGCTCCCAGTCGGAACAGCATTGCACCATGCGGCCGTCATAGAGCACATAGGCCTGGCGAAAGAGCCGGTCGCACCATTGAAACCGGCTGAGCCGACGGGCGGAAATCTCAGATGTCGTTATGCCCGAGTGGGTGCCCCGGTTTTCCATCTGGTTGACATTAATCTCAACTCCTCGATCCTTCCAAAAGGTCCGGATCTCATCCAGGTGAGAATGGATATCCAGAGTGTCCAGCATGACCACCCGGATGCTTGTGGCATAGCTGTGGTGTTCTTTGATCTCCACTGCCCGTTCGATGTTTCTGACCACCGGCTTGAGATCAAGGGACATGAGGGAGCGGTATACCTGGGGATTGATGCCCTGGACGGAGATGTGCAGGCGGTCCAGGCCGGCTTCCATCAACTCTTTGGCCATTGTTTCCGAAAGCATGGAACCGTTGCTGTTGATTTTTGTGTACTGCCGCCGTTTCTTCCTTTGGCTGATATAATGGATACGTTCCGGCAGGGCCGGGTCCATCAGGGGCTCATTCATCAGATAAGGGGAGATACGCCTGATATTGAGGTCCACACACTGGTCGATGATATGACGGAACAGGTCTTCATCCATGGATTTTTTGTAGGGGATGTCTCGTTGGGTTTTCTTGTTGGGACAGAAGACACAGTTGCCGTTGCAACCGGATATGGTCTGGATCTGGATGGCCCGGGGGGCTTTGGGAAGAGGCCTTTTTTTATCCACGATCAGGGACTTGAGCCGTGTCAAAGGGTTGGGAAAGGTATGGGGAAGATAATATTGTCTTGGCATGGAATTTCTCCTTTGTGCAGATTCTGGAAAAGCCGGTTATAAATGGGTGTGTCAGATGCTTTGGATTTGTTCATAGATATTGTCCAGCCGGTCCACCTGGATGGCGACGGAGCAGTGGGTCCGGACCCACTGCCGTCCCATCCGGGCCATCTCTTTCATCTCACTGGGATGGCCCAGTGCCCATGTTAGGGCCTGTTCCAGGGCCGGCAGATCGTTCATGGGAATGAGCAGGCCCGTTTCCCGGTGGTGGATAATTTCATCGTTTCCGGCACAGCTGGTGGAGATAGCCGGTATTTCCATGGCCAGGGATTCCCGCAGTACGCCGGACAACCCCTCCTGGGCATCAGCCGCCATCACGGTTACGTCCATCACCGATAGCCAGGGCCGAATATCCTGCTGAAAACCGGCAAAAAAACAGCGGTGGCCGATGCCCAACTTCCGGGCCAGGGGAATGATCTCCTGGTGGAGGTTGGCCCCTAAAAAGAGGCCATATACGGTGTTATCCGTTGCCATGATGCGCGCCAGGGCCTGGAGTATCAGGTCCAGCCGTTTGGCCCGTCGAAAGGAGGAGAGGCTTCCCACAATGCGGGCACAGGAGGGAAAACCTGTGCGGGAAATGATCTCCGTATTCCGGGGCTGCGGAGAGAAGCGTTCCAGCTCCACACTGCCGTATACCGTATGGATCATATGCGTTTTATTCTGGCCCAGGGCCTCCACAAGCACGGTCTTGACAGCATCCGCCACCACCACGTGGGCCTTTACATGGGGGGCACAAAGGGCTTTGAGCAGGTGGGGCTTTGCAGGGACGCTGATGGTTCCCCGCTGGATCACCACCGGTGTGGACAGGGGTGTCTTTGCAAGGGCCTTTGTCACGGCAAGCATGGCCTCGTTGCGATGGGCATGGATGATGTCGAAGTTTTCCCGGCAAAGAAATCGTGCCAGGCGGTTGGCACCGTTGAAAGATCGGTAGCGCATGGGAATCACATGCACGTCGCTTTGGGCAAGGGGTGCCCAGGACCGGATGTCCCGTTTCCGCTGCAGGGGATTTTTTATGACCCTGTCGGAAAACACCACGGTGACATGGTGGCCTCGGCCCTGCTGTTCCCGGGCCATGCGGGACAGCTGTACAGCACCACCCCGGATCAGTGACCAGTGGGATGCAATGTGTAATATTTTCAATTTATTTTTTCCTGGCAGTTCAAAATTTTTCATGTTTTAAATTTGGTCTCATTTGAAACTATGCTGTGTACTGTTTTTTAACAGAGCCGGATCTGTTTTTCAAGATATTCCTTGGAATATGCTCAATGCCCATGTATAGACTGAGAAGGTGGATTCTTTGGAAGACTGGTTGATGCTGCCGTAAAAAGTGTGGTATATTCCCTTGCTCTTACAGTATGAATGAGGCTGTGTGGTAAGCGAATCAGGCATTTTCATCGGGCTTGAGCACGAGCCTGACCCCGTTGGCCCACGGATGGCCGAAGTAATGATCAAGTCCTTTTCATCATTTCGTTCAGACCGGACGGGTAGGAGAGAACAAAAGAAAAGGAGCAGGAAGACCGCATGGGACCTGGTAAAAAAATTGTGGTATATACGGTGGGGGTGTGGGATATGTTTCATATCGGGCATCTGAAACTTTTAAAGGCGGCCAAGGCATTGGGGGATATCCTCATTGTGGGCGTTAACACAGATGAACTGGTTAAGGAGTACAAGGGCCATTATCCCCTGTTGTGCTGGGAGGACCGCGCTGCCGTGGTGGAGGCGTGTCGATTTGTGGACATGGTGATTCCGGCCACCTCTCTTGAGAAAGACAAGCTTTTGGAGGAGATTGATGCCGATATTCTGGTCCACGGTAATGACAAGAAAATTTTAGGCCATGACTATATGATCCGCAACAACCGCCGGGTGGTATATCTGCCCTACACCGAGGGCCGCAGTTCCACGGCCCTGCGGGAAACCCTGAAGCGGTACTACCGGGAACAGATGGCAGTGGAAGCGCACCGGGGCAGCCGTGAAGATACTGTTTGATGTTCAGGAGCTTTACTATCTGGCCCAATACCTGCCGGTATTCCGGGAACTTGCCATGCGGAGGGCAGACTGTGAATTTGTCGTTTACGATCACCCCCGGTTTACCCCCCTCCTTCAAAAAACCGTGGTCCGGGAAGAGCTGCCGGTCCATTGGGTTTCCGGCAGGGAAGAAGCCCTTTCATACTACCTTGCCCGCCGGGCCGACTGGGTGATTTTCGGTAACCGTTTTTTTGATGTGGCGCGCCTGCACACCGTATCGAAAAGCGCCCAGATGGGCCATGCCATCGGCATCAAGCACAGTTACTACACCAAATCCGATACCCCCATGACGGTGCGGTTCATTGAAGGTCCCAGGCGCTTGGAGATTATCCGACGCATGTATCCTGAAAGCCGGTTTGTGCTCACGGGATTTGCCAAGTTAGATCCGATGTACCACCGGACAATGGATCTGCCTGATTTGGTCGAACTGGGACTTGATCCCCGACGGAAGACCCTTTTGTATGCCCCCACCTTTTATCCCAGCTCCATCGAGTCTTTTCCCATGGAATGGCCCCGTCATTTCCATGAGTACAATCTTATTGTCAAACCCCATTTTTTTTCCATGACCAAGGCCAAGTACCGGGCGCAACGGGAGAAATTCGACACCTGGCGTACCTGTGACAATGTGTATATGGCCGATGTGGATGAGCATTCGCTTTTACCCTTCATGGGGGTGAGCGACTTGCTCATCAGCGAGGCGTCCTCTGCCATCTTTGAGTTTGCCGCCCTGGACAAACCCGTTGTGTGGTGTGATTTTCTATCCCTTAGATGGTCCTACCGGGGCCCTTTTCGGTTCCGTTACACCCGGCGCATGGATCAGGACATTTTGAAATTTTCCCATGTGGCTGCCCATGCCAAAACCTATGACCGCTTGAAAGCCGTTGTGGACGAGCAGATCCGCTCTCCTGAGATGTACCATGACAACCGGCGCACCTGCTGTGATCTTTTTGTGGGGCCCGTGGATGGCATGGCTTCCCGCCGGGTGGCAGACTACTTGTTGAACCAGGGTTGACTGGACTATGTTCAATGTCAACATGGAATCCAGCATGGGCAAAACTTGTGGTTCACGAGGATAACAGTGAAAAAGAGAAGTAAAATTTCAGTGGCATTGTGTACATTTAACGGTCAGGCATATGTCGGTGAACAGATAAAGAGTATTCTTGAACAATCACATCCGCCTGATGAAATAATTGTGTGCGATGACTGTTCCCATGACCGCACAATTGAAAAAGTCAGGGTTATAATGCAGGATACTGAGATACCCATTCATCTATTTGTTAATTCATGTAATCTGGGTTATGTGAGAAATTTTGAAAAGGCGATTGGGCTCTGCAATGGGGATATTATTTTTCTTAGCGATCAGGATGATGTCTGGTATAACGATAAAATCGAAACCATGGTTCAGCCATTTATTGAAGATGGTGATGTCGGGCTGGTTTATTCGGATGGTGACATTGTCGATCAACATTGCGCCTCTTTGGGTGTTTCTATTTTTAATACCCGAAAGTACGCAAAATTACATTCGGGATGTGATCGGCAAGTGCTTGATGTCGTAAGACATGTTGATTTAAAAGGTTGCTTAATTGCGTTTAGGGCAGATTTAAGATCCGTTTTTTTGCCAATTCCGGAAAATGCCAAAAAAGTGGGATGGGGCCACGATCATTGGATTGCAACGATAGCGTATGCTGTTACCGGTGTTCATGTGGTTAATCGTGCACTTATATTGTACAGAAGGCATTCAGAGCATTATGGGCGGGATAAGATTGGTAGGTCATCATTTTTAGCTGATCGAAAAGAAGTTGCAATTTCCGATCTGTTTGCCAAGATCACATACAGGAAATTGGCAAATAAATCGGCGGTTATCGCTTCTAAAGAACACCTTATGCTTAATCGTCTTTATGAAATCCGGAAAAAGTTTCCGGACATGGTAATGTGTATGCCAAGATTGGATCTTTATATTGAAGAGATTGAAAAATATATGGTGGCACTGGAAACCCGTTCAGGTTTACGCCAATTATATTTGCCATGCAGGGTACCTCATATGCTGAAGATGATTTGTAAGGGATGGTATGTTAAATATTTTCGGGGCTTCAAATCTGTTAAAAGAGATTTATTGGCTCCCAGAAAAAGTATAAAGACTCATGGCCAAACGCTGGCCACCCCTGAATCATGAAAATCAAGAGATCTTTTCATGGTAAGTGTTAATTTTCATGTGCTGTAAAGAAATCTGTAATTGCCTTTGCACCCCTTGCACCTGCGGATTTTTCCTGTATTGAGAAAGTTTCTTGAAGTAGATGTGACTGGATGGATTCATAAAACGAATGTGATCTTTCCGCTTTCAATAGCGTTTGCTCAAAATCATCCATATTATCGACTACATCACCCATTTTCCACATTCGAAAAGAACGATTGCTTTGCCATTTGCATTGGTGCGGATTTAAAAAAATGCAGGGTTTTTTGGCATGGGCCACAAATTCATATACCTGGCTGCTTACATCTCCAAGATACATATCCGCGTTAATTGTGTATGTCATGTCGATCAGAGCCGGGCTGTCAACATCTATGTGTATGTTTTCAGCATTGTAATATTGTTTTTCAAGGGTGTTTCCCCCTTTGCTGAACAACATCAGGTGGGGTGCAAATATCAAATTGTAATCTTTATTGGTCAGAAAATAGGTTAATATCTGTCTGCCCCAAAGGTACCAGGATGTCTCTTTCTTGTTGAAATGAGGGTTGTATAGTACGATGGGTTTGTTATTTTTAAAAAAATGGCTGCGGTGGGCCTGGGTATGCAATGGTATCAAGTCAAATTTTGGATATCCGATGATGCAGCCCTTTTGTTCCGATATATAGCGATATTCAACCATGCGATTCCATTTTTCTTTACCTGATGCAAGAATAAAATCAAATCTGTTCATGGTATCGGTATACCCCCGTGCTCTGTCCCCTGCACCATGGGCGGCAAGAATATAAAAGGGCCTTTTCGTAGTGGCTTTTTCTATGAAATGTCTATCCGTTAGAACCAGCGCATCAAAATCCAATAATTGGTCTTTATTGTTCTGAAGAACATTTCGGACCCTTGGGTGGGCTCTATTTTTAAAAAATCTTATGATGTTATGAAATAAAGATGGATGGATGTGCTCTATTTTGCAGTTATGGTCTTTATATAATTTTGAGATGTTGTTGACAATTTTTAGGTTAAGTGCACAGGAGACAAAAAGCGTTACATCGAAGTGTGCATATTTTGAAAGGTTAAAGGCAATGGAAATTGAGTGATAAATATGTGAAATCGGTCCCAGATATAAAAATCCCACTTTGTGCTTTTTCATGATGTTCATATTACTTTTTTTCAATGCTTAGCAAAAGGCCCAGAAACACAGCCAAAAATCAATCCAGTTCCAGGTTTGAAATGATGGGGGGCAGATGGTACTTTGAAACAGCCTTTTTCCATCGAGTTTGAATCAACTGCATGACTCGTGAGGTGGAATATCGTGTCATCCGTGCTTTGTCAAAGTCAATGATATAGGACTGTCCCTTCTCATCAATCAGAACATTGCCCGGATGGAGATCCACATGGAGAATGTTGTTTTTTATTAACAGTTGAATGTTTTTTGAGATGGACGGCATCAGCTGCACTGCCCTTGCAGGGTCTTCCGAAGCAAGGGTGGCAAAGGATTGATGACCTTTGATTTCCTGGGTAACCAGCCATGCCCGGTAGAAGAGGACACCTTGGGCAATATAAATCAGCGGTCGGGGGACAGAGACGCCGGCCTGGGCGGCATGATTGAGAAAATAAAATTCCCTTTGGGATCTGGTTTGTCCCGTTCTCAGATATCGTTCCCTTGCCAGCAGGGTCATCATTCCTCCCCGCCTGTAAGACTTGATCACCACCGGTCCGGTTTCCGGTAGAGCCATGATCTTCACCGCTACCCTGCCGTCCAGTGGATTGGGGGCGGACTCATTCCATGAGGAAAATGTGTGGGCCAGGCGGCTCAATGTCCGGTCTCCCAGGGGTACAGCGGACCCCATGGAAAAACCCCGGTATCTTTCTGTATGGATACGACCTGGAATCATGGTGTGATAAATCCGGTTATTATTTGTTGCACCCCTCCTCGGTACCCCACAAAAAAAAGCAGTGGACCGTTGGGCCTATCAAAAATGTTACCATGAAAATACATTTTACTGATTTTCATGGTCTGGGTGGCCGGAATTCCGCCATGAGCATTTTACTCCACGCCGCATAGCCATTGACTGAGTAATTCCTATAAGTATCATCCAAAAAAAACGCCAATTCGGCCTCAACATTCTAAAATTGAAAAAAGCCCATAAAAAAATCATGAAAAATGAGCATAAGATTATCAGCGCATAATCACCAGGTATATACCCGGCGAAATAACTACGCAAAAATTCACGTAAAAGAAAAAAAATGGCCAAAAGGAAGAGTATTATTCCCAGAATGCCGAACTGAATTAGAATCTCAAAATAAAAGCTATGAAAGTGAGTCAATGTTCTCATTTCAGGATTTTTATGCTTGGCAATGATTATCTCGCTCTCCTCGGGACCATGCCCGAAAAACGGTGAGCATTTCCACTGTTCATAAGCATACCGATATAATAGAAAGCGGTATGTGGCAGACGTATAGGACAATTCATCATTTCCGGATATGATTTTTAAAATATTTTCCTTATCAGCATTAAACCGATTTTTTATGGTATCATAATGAGCTGCAATAAGAATTGACAAGATAACGGCAGACACACCGATCATTAGCTTTATTACCCGTCTGTCTATAACATGTGTTTTGTTGATATATATGATTGTTATAATTAATGCGAGTACAGTGGTGATGATAAATGACATCCAGGCTGTTCGGGCATGAGAGGCGATAATGCACTGGACGAACCAGATGATAGAACTAATGAATAGTATTCGCGGCAGCAGTTTATATTTCCACCTATTACTAAATACAATAAATCGAGGTGTTGAAATAATGAGGCCCAGGGTGACGATGGATAAATACAATCCCCAGGCACGTCCAAGAAACACCTGTTTGCCCTGGCAGATATCTAAAAATATTTGCCATTTAAATTCGGTCATACGTATCGTTTTATACAATAAACCGATTGCCAGAAAAAATAGTGAATAAGGTATGATTTTGGAAATTCGATAAAAAAGATATCCCAGCCATGGGACCAATAACAAAAGCCACTCTCTTGTTACAGAATGATGATTTGCTGAGCTGAAAAGTTGAAACACACACTCCCATACTATAACATAAAATGCCATTAACAAAAATAATAGAGTAACAGGTTGACGCCAATATAAAGGGAAATCGACTTGTTTCCAATGAAGCAGCAATGAAACCGTGGCTATGCCAAAGCCGATGTACGCTAAGGCTACGCTTGTCCATGCAAAAAAAGAGATAATCAATAACCCGGTTATTCCTAATGCATTTTTAAGAGAAATATTATTGGCCAAAGGCCAGTTGCTCGTGTTTGTTAAGGCTCTATATGTTTTCAATCAGGCAATCCTAACCTACATTTCGCACTTTTAAGCACATATTTTTTGAATTACCAATACCTTATATTGTATTCCTTTTACAGATCAACACTATATATGGATATGTAAATTCACACAACATTTATGACAAAAAAGTTTGATAATTAGATTACACAATATAAATCAAATAATCAGTCCAACACAACAATATATTGTGCTATTGAAGTGCGGAATGTAAGTCCTAAGGTTAATGAAAGCGGATGCAGTGCTGACGCATGATATTTTTCATGATCTGCTTTGAAATTAATGGGTTATTGTTTTGTATTACTCATAATTGTGCGAAAAGTTATTTTGTAATGCGCTGATATCTTAGGACTTATTGATTCATGCGTCAGCACTGAATCTGATGCAAGTCCATTGACAATGATTTCATTCGCATTGTTTGAAAAGGTTTACTGGCTGAGATAGTCGTAGGCCACCTTGTTTTCCATTCAGGTGTCTCCTTATCATCCCGATGTGAAAAACCGTGCCTCAATGCGACCGATGTCGTCGGGCAGATCCACACTGGGAGAATCATGGGCCGTGACCACCACCTTGATATCATACCCATACTCCAGCACCCGTAGTTGCTCCAGTTTTTCCGTGTTCTCAAGAAAACTCTCCCCCAGACCGGTGAAGGTTTCAAGAAATGATGTTCGATAGGCATAAAAACCCAGGTGCCGATAGGTGGGGATGAACGCTTTACCATCCCGGGGAAAGGGAATCTGTGATCGGGAGAAGTAGAGGGCAAATCCTTTTCTGTCAAAGGTGACCTTTACGGCGGAAGGATCGGTGAGTTCCCGGGGATCGGTGATCTCAACGGCCAGGGTGGACATGTAAAGGGTGTTGTCCGTGTCAAAGGGGGCTGTGACCTGGTCCAGGCATTCCGGTGAAAACACCGGCTGGTCCCCCTGGATGTTGATGATGATTTCGTCCTTGTCGACAGAAAATTGCCGGCAGGCCTCCCACACCCGATCCGTGCCGGATCTGAGATTGGAGGCGGTCATGACCGCCTCTCCGCCAAAGGCGGTGACGGTGTCATAAATCCGGTCATCATCCGTTGCCACCACCACCCGGTCAATGGACCGGGCCTTTGTGGCCTGTTCATACACGCGTTGGATCATGGGCTTTCCGGCCACCAGGGCCAGGGGCTTTCCATTGAACCGTTTTGAGCCATATCGTGAAGGTATCACCGCAAGGGGCATGGAGCTTGTACCTTATGTTTAAAAAAGGGCCATTCATCTCTTTGGGTGGGAGCCACTAAAGAGCTGAAAGTCACTTTTGCGATTCTAATTGAAGGATGACAAAATTCTAAGGGGTTTTTATCACAGGGGGCCTGTCCGGTGCAAGGGATATCTGGGAATGTCACTGTTTGTGCCTGCTTCCACTTCGGCCGATCGGCCGATGTTATGATCAAGCCCGTTATTTTTATCGACACATATGTCTTGCAATCGTGTTGTAAATATGGTTATCGTTCCAGAAAAGAAACATTTGTGATGAAGAACCGTTTTTTTTCTTGAAAAAGTGGTGGTTTGGTGGTAGCGCCATAACAGGAATAATGGAACAAACCGTGGGAAGAGTGGGCCTTTGCCGGCTGGGAAAAGGCCGTTGAACGGACCTTTATACTCAGCACGTTCACAATTAGCGTTTTCGATATAAAGGGTTCCGCATAGTTGTCTTTATTTTCATCAATGGGTTAAAAAGGATATATCAGATCCGCTAAAACGCAGGTTATAGCCGTGGACAGTATAACTGGGTGGATCAGGAGTAACCGTGTGGACAATCCTTACATCATAAATATGATTTTCCCTGTCATCATGATGATGCTGTCCATTTTTGTCTATAGGCACAATCCCGGTGGAATACAGAATCGTCTTTTTCTGGTTATCGGGGTGTGCGCTTCCCTGCTTATCCTGTCTATTTTCATGGCCTTTCTTTATAAGGATGCACCGGGAATTACCACCTTATTGAATCGTCTGGCCGTGATTCTTAACCTCTCCCTGATGGCCATCCACCTCTATTTTTCAATGATTTTTCCGGTGGTGCGGGTCCGGCGGCCCCGTGTCACCCTCAAGTTGATCTGCGGTCCGTTGCTGATTCTGGCTGTGCCGGTGATCTGCACCGATCTTTTTGTAAAAAACGTGGTGATCCGTGATGTAAACCACCACCTGGTCATGGTCCGTGACACGGGCCTTCTTTACAAAAATCTCTATGTACCCCTGGTGATGACTTACATTTTACTGGCCTGTGTTATGTTTGGTCGTCAATATCAAGGTGCCACCACCGGCATTGCCAGAAAACAGGTGCTTTACACGACCCTGGCCATGGCCGGCAGCGGGGTTGTGGCCACCTTTTTTTGCATAGTGCTGCCACTTCTGGGCATTGCCCGGTTTTACCAGCTGGGGCCCCTTTTCATGGCTCCCCTTTATGTCACCCTCATGGCCGTAAACATTGTCTCCCTGCGTGCCATGGATATTGATCAGCTCATGGCCAAACTGGTGTTGTGGGGCCTTTCCATCCTTGTCATCACCGCCCTTATCGGCATTGCTGCGGGGGAGATTCTGACCCATTCCCATCGCTACACCGTTGCCGGAGCCACTTTGCTGTTGCTGGTCAGTTTCATGGCAGGCTTTGTCTACATGATGGTGGTTCAACCCCGCATCAGCCGGAGGCTCCAGCGAAAATCCCATTGGTACAGCATGACCGTGGACCAATTCCACAACAAGATTCTCCAGCTTAAAACCTTGGAAGATCTGGCACAATTGATCTGCAATACATTGGAACAAGTCCTGCAGCCTGAAAATATCTCCATTTTTCTGCGGCAGTCCGGCAGCAGCTGTTTTGCGCTGAAAAAAGGGCATTGCTATGATGGACCCGCCGTCATTGATGTTCACCTGGACCATTTGCAGAAGATCCCCCTGTTTGACAAGGTCATTGAAAAGGAGCAGGTGGCCCGGCACAAACAATATGACGTGTACCGGGAAACGGGAATGAACTATTATGCAAAGTTTGACTGTGTCATCGTCATCCCCATTATTTATGAGGAAAAAATCATCGGGGTAATCAACCTGGGGCCCAGATGCCGGGGGTTTTACAACCGGGCGGAGATCACGTTTCTGGAAAAATTGATGGCCGGCATCAATGTGGCATTCTCCAATGCCATGCTCATGGACCACATTGAAAACATCAACACGGCCCTGACCCGTTTCGTTCCCCAGAAAGGGCTGGAACTCATGGGCCATGGTCAGATCACTGATGTACAGCTGGGAGACTGTGTACTGCGGGAAATGACCATTGTTTTCTGCGATGTCAAAGGCTTTACGGCCCTGTCGGAACGGATGAGTCCCCGGGAGAACTTTCAATTTTTAAATACCATCCTGAAATGTATCAGTCCGGTGATCAGAGGGCACAACGGCTTCATTGACAAGTATATAGGGGATGCCATCATGGCCCTTTTCCCGGGATCTCCCCGGGACGGGGTGAGCGCCGCCATAGGTATGTTGACGGTGTTGAATCGGTATAATCGGGATGCCGTAATGAACGGGACGTTTCCGGTTCAGGTGGGTATTGGGGTTCACACGGGCCCGCTCATGCTGGGTACCATTGGTGAAGAGGAGCGCATGGAGAGCACGGTGATCTCCGATGCCGTGAATCTGGCCCAGCGCATTGAGCGGATGACCCGGCTGTTTGGGGTCTCGCTTATCATTAGTGATGCCGTGGTTCGAACCCTTGGCGGGGCCGAACTAAAGGAGATCAGGCACCTTGGCCATGTAAAGGTCAAAGGGAAAAAAGTGCCTGTGTCTCTTTATGAGCGTTTTGACGCGGATCCTGAACCTGTAAAGAGACTTAAGCGGGAAACCCGGTCTCTTTTTGAAAAGGGGGTGGGACATTATTTCTGCAGTGAGCGGTCCCGGGCATTGGCCTGTTTTAAAGCGGTGCTGGCCACGGGGCTTAATGACCCGGCCTCTCTTGCCTATCTTCAGGGACATGAACGACTGCTTGCAGGTGTTGTGAAAGGGGTGCCAAGGGAGGGCTGAAACAGGCCCTCGTCTCTTTTGTGCGAACCCATCAATAAAGCTCATATTTAGCCAGTCGGCCATCCAGTCCCCCGGCCCGGATGGGTTTACGGAACGACGCCTTTAAACCCATGAATTGAATGTAATCGGGATCACCAAAATAGATAAAGGCTGTGGAGCCCTTGCACCGCTGCTTTAAAAAATCCCCCAGTTGCCGGTGAAACCGTTCCAGATCCTGGTCCTTACCCAGGCGAATGCCATAGGGGGGGTTGGCCACTATGATGCTGTTTTCAATGGCCGGAAGATCATTGAAATCCATCTGCTCCACGGTGACCCGGTTGCCATGGTGCATGCCCATGAGATTGGTGCGGGCCGCATTCACCGATGCATCTGCAATGTCACTGCCCCGGATCAGCCCCGGAGGGATATCCCTGATGGCCGTGTTGGCCGATTTTTTTACCTGTTCCCACAACTCCGGGTTGAAGTCAGGCAACTGTTGAAATCCAAACCGCTCCCTGAAAATACCGGCGGGGATTTTGCATTGTGACATAAGGGCTTCACATAAAAGGGTGCCGGACCCGCACATGGGGTCGTACAGGGGCTTTGAGCCGTCCCATTCGGACATGCGGATGATGGCGGCGGCCACGGTCTCCTGCATGGGGGCTGCCACGCTCTCCTCCCTGTAGCCGCGTTTGTGCAGGGAGCCCCCCGAGGCATCAATGCTGATGGTGGCCTGGTCGTGGCGGATGTGGAGATTGATGAGCAGATCCGGTTCCCGGGGGTCCACATTGGGTCGTTTACCGCATCGCTCCCTAAAGTAGTCTGCCACGGCATCTTTCAGTCGCAGGGCTGCAAACTGGGAGTGATCCATGGCGCTGTCCGACACATTGGCGGATACGGCAAAGGTCTCCTTGCGGGACATGAGCTGTTCCCACCGGATGTGCTTGGCCTGGCGGTACAAGGTCTCATCGTCACCGCAGGGGAAGGTGGCCAGGGGCGCCAGTATCCGGGAGGCCAACCGGGTGCAGTAGTTAATGTGGTAAAACACGGATTTTTCTGCGGTAAAATGGATGCCCCGCTGGTCGGGTTCAATGTCACCGGCACCCAGCTCCGTGAGTTCCGTTGCGCCAAGTTCGATGAGTCCCTCTGAAATTTGGGCAAAGTAACGGGCATTTTGCTGGTAGAGGAATCCCGTGGCATAGCGTTTGTGTTCGCCAGCCCGTTTTCGGATGATTTTTTTCCGGGGTGTTGAATCTGTTTTGTTCATGATTTTTCACTGGATTGAAGGGTTGTTATGATGGTATTCACAGCCATGGCGGTTCCGCCCTGGTACCGGCGGATATAACCAAGACCGGTGGTTGCGGTCTGATGTCGTTGGGGCGGGTGATCAAGGATGCGACACAGGTGGTGGACAACCTCATCACGGTTTTTGGCACGGGTCACCACACCGGCGGTGAACAGTCCCTGTCCCACCCAGTTGAAATTGTCAAGATAGGGGCCGGTCACCGTGGCAACCCCGGACATCACCGGCTCCAGAAAATTTTGGCCCCCCAGGGGTTTTAGGCTGCCCCCCACAAAGGCCACGGTGACGTGGCCAAAGGCGGTCTTGAGTTCTCCAAAGGTGTCCCATAAAATGGTGGTACCGGAGGGGACCGGTGCAGTGAGGGTGGAGCGGAGCTGCCAGGGACGTCCAAGCTCGGAAAGGGTCTGCTGCCAGAAGGCGATGCGATGCATGTGCCGGGGAAAAACAGCCACCACCTGATGGGGGTGGAGGAGGAGAATGCGGTGAAGAATAACCGCCACATCGGCCTCCTCTTCCATGCGGATGGATGCCAGCAGGGTCACAGGTATGTCTTTGGGAAAAGGGTGACAGGGAAGCAGAGGCGTTGAACATGATTCAGGAATGGTGGTGTCTCTGGGAATCACCGTGTCAAATTTAATGTTGGGCATGGTATTAATGGCAGTTTGTGGAAAAATTTGTCGAAATCGCCGGGCATCTTCAGGAGAGATGGCAAGGATGGTGTCCGGTGCCAGAGCCCGCCACAACCAGAGAAACTTTTGATACCTGGAGATGCTTTTTTGTGAAAGCCGGGCGTTGACCATAATGACGGGGGTCTTGGATTTTTTCAGACTGGAAAGAAGGCCCGGCCATAATTCGGTTTCCAGGAGCACCATGACCCCGGGACACACCCTTGCCACAGCTTGATCCATGAGTGCCGGGATGTCAAAGGGGAAAAAGGAAAAAGAGACTGAAGTATGGGAGTGGATGTCCGGGGGGGAGATGCCTTTTTTCAGGATATCCATGCCCTGGGTGGTGGTGGTGGTGACAAGTACGGTGAGAGGGCGGTGGGGACTCATGGACCGGACCAAGGCGCAGGCCAGATAGGCCTCCCCCGCCGATGCTGCCTGTATCCAGATGTCTGCCCGTGTCAGGTGATGAAAGGTGGTTCGCTGGTGAAATCCCTGCCGAAGCCGGTTGTTTTTTTTCAGCCACGGCAGTGCCGGTTTCCACGCCAGACCGTAGAGCAAAAGCCCCCAATATAATATCCCCTGATCTCCCATGCCCCCTTGTCTCATATTTTTTTAATATTGACAACAGTTCTTATTCCATTCCATAATGAAAGGCTTATGAAAACGTTTAATAATAATACACCCGTTCCCCGGGAACGGGTGCTGCTGGGGCTTGTTGGTGAGCATTGGCGAACACTGGCCCTGGCCATGGGCTGCATGGTCATTGTGGCCATGGCCACCTCGGCTTCCGCTTATCTGGTAAAGCCCATGCTGGATGATATTTTTGTCAACCGGGACCGATCCCGTCTGCTGCTGCTCCCCGGTGCCGCCATTTTGATCTTTTTTTTCAAGGGTGCGGCCACCTATGGCCAGCAGTACTGGATGAACCATGTGGGCCAGCAGATCATAAAAACCCTTAGAAATATGCTTTACGACCACATCATGGATCTCTCCCTGGCCTTTTTCCACCGGGAAAAGACCGGTACGCTCATGTCCAGAATCACCAATGATGTCAATATTGTCAAGGGCATGGTGTCAACGGCCGTGGCCGGGCTGCTGCGGGATCTTTTTACGGTTGTGGGGCTTGTGGGCGTGATCTTCTACATGGATTGGAAGCTTGCCCTGGGGGCCTTTCTTGTATTGCCGGCGGCATTTTATCCGGTGGTGATATTCGGGCGGCGGGTGCGACGTTTCAGCACCGGACGTCAGGAGGCCATGGCCGATCTTAATGTGTTTCTCCATGAAACCTTTGCCGGCAGCAAGATTGTCAAGACCTTTACCCGGGAAGTCTATGAAAAGGAACGGTTCAATGCCCGGTCGGAAACCTTGTTCCGCCTGGAGATGAAATCGGTGATTGCCAAATCCCTCTCCTCCCCTGTCATGGAGTTCATGGGGGGCATGGGCATTGCCTTTATCATCTGGTTCGGCGGGTCCAGGGTGATCTCCGGGGCCTCCACCACGGGCACCTTTTTCTCTTTTTTGACGGCGGTGATGATGCTCTACGCCCCGGTGAAAAAGCTGGCAACCCTGAACAACACCGTTCAGGAGGGCATGGCCGCTGTTGAACGGATTTTTGAGATCATTGAGCGTCAATCGGAAATAGAGGAGGCCCCTTGCCCCATGGCCCTGGAGGGCCGGTCTGTGGGGGTGACCTTTGACAATGTCAGCTTTGCCTACCAGGCCGGTGCCCCACCGGTGCTCAGGAACATCAATCTAAAGGTGAGTCCCGGAGAGGTGCTGGCCCTGGTGGGCATGAGCGGGGGAGGGAAAACCTCCCTTGTGAATCTCATCCCGCGGTTTTATGATGTCACGGAGGGAACGGTGCGGCTCAATGGGATGGATGTCAGAGAGATCGGCCTGACTTCCCTCAGGGAGAAGATTTCCATTGTGACCCAGGAACCGGTACTCTTCAATGATACCATTGCAAGAAACATCCGGTATGGCAATCCGGGTGCGTCGGATGAGGCAGTGGAGGAGGCTGCCGGAAAAGCCTTTGCCCATGAGTTTATCATGGGGTTTCCCAAAGGATATGACACCGTCATAGGAGAGCTGGGCAGCCGGCTGTCCGGTGGCGAAAAACAGCGGTTGTGCATTGCCCGGGCCCTGATCAAGGATGCCCCCATCCTCATACTGGATGAGGCCACGTCGGCCCTGGACTCCCAGGCCGAGCAGGTGGTGCAGCAGGCCCTGGCCAACCTTATCAAGGGACGCACCACCTTTGTTATTGCCCACCGCCTTTCCACCGTGGACCATGCCCACCGCATTGTGGTGCTGGAACGGGGGCGGATACTGGAGCAGGGCACCCATGAAGCCCTCATGGCCCTGGAGGGCAAGTATTACACCCTTCGCACCATGCAGCACCCCGAGGAGGTTTTGGGGCAATGACGGCCACGGGCGGACCTGGATTCTGACCCATGTTCGCCCGGAAAAGAGTTGAAAAAGATAAGAACCAAGATAAAACAGTTGGAGAAGGAGTAAAACATGGCGGTTTCAGAAGAGTTACTCAGTATACTGGCATGTCCCCAGTGCAAGGGGGATATTTACCTGAACGTGGAAAAAAACGGTTTGATCTGTGACAAATGCCGTCTGGAGTATGAGATCCGGGATGATATCCCCATCATGCTGGTGGACGAGGCAAGGGCATTGGACCGGTGAGCACCCCTAAAAAACCCGATGCAGCCCGGCTTGTCATCAGCGTCTTCATGAACAATAAATCGCTTTTTGAGGAATTGCTGCCAATGCTGGAGACGGCCTTTGGGCCGGTGGAACAGGTCAGTGGCTGGTTTGATTTTGATTACACCGATTATTATAAGGGCGAGATGGGCTCCCCTTTGTTCCGACGCATGATCTCCTTTGTCCGGCTGATTGCCCAGGACGATCTGGCCGGCATCAAGGAGACCACCAACGCCATGGAAAAAAAATGGGCCGTGGATGGCCGGCGGAACCTCAACATTGATCCCGGGTATCTGTTGCTCTCCCGGTTTGTGCTGGCCACGGGCAAGGATTTTTCCCATCGGATTTACATTGGCCGGGGTATTTATGCCGAGGTGACCCTGATGTTTAAAAAAGGGAAATTTCACACCCTTGCATGGACCTATCCCGATTACGCCTCCACCGAGATGACCGATTTTCTCCTTGCCGTGCGCCAGGGCTATGTGGCGGACTTGAAACAAACTTAACGGAGTTTCTACAAGAAACTCCTTCTAAGCTCCTGCAATAATGGGAGTTTTAAAATTCGTTGTGGCAGACGAATCTGCCATGGGGGTTATATAGAATGATTAAAAGCATGACCGCCTTTGCCGAGGCATCTCACACGGTGGATCACATCACCTGTAATGTGGAAGTTAGAACCTACAACTCCCGGCATCTGGATGCGGCCCTCTATCTGCCCCGGGCCTTCAGCCGCCTGGAGGATGGGGTGAAAAAACAGGTGGCCCGGTATGTTGCCAGGGGCCGGGTGGAGATCCGGGTGAGCCTGGAAGAGCAGGCCGGAGACACACCGTTGTTTGAGGTGGATCTGGCCCGGGCCCGGGGGTATTACCAGGCCCTTTCCACCCTGAAGGAGCAATTACAATTGGAAGGGGGGGTGACCCTGGATCATATTTTGGAAGGACGGGAGATGATTCTGTCCGCGGAAAAAGAGACCGATGCCGATGAGGTGGCAGAGGTGCTCTCCCATGCCGTTGACATGGCCCTGGCAGGTCTTGACCAAATGCGCACGGTGGAAGGTCGGCATCTGGCCCAGGATCTGCTGGCCCGTATGGATGACATTGAAAATCGCATGGACGGTGTGACCGCCGATGCCAAGGCCCTTCCGGAGCTCTACCGGCAGCGGCTTCTGGACCGCATGGAAACCCTCACCCAAGGCATGGAAGGATTGGATCCGGTGCGATTGGCCCAGGAGGCGGCCCTGCTGGCGGACAAGAGTGATATTTCTGAAGAGATTGTCAGGGTGAGAAGTCACATTGAGCAGTTCCGTGATATTGTGGCAGCAGATGAACCCGGGGGGCGAAAGCTCAATTTCCTCATCCAGGAGTTTAACCGGGAGTTTAATACCATGGGCTCCAAGTCGGGGCAGGCAGCCCTGTCCCACACCATTGTGGAGTTGAAGTCCGAATTGGAAAAGATCCGGGAACAGGTACAAAACATTGAATAAGACAGGTGAGTGCATGGAAAAAGAACTGTTAAATCTGGGCTTTGGCAGCACCGTGGTGGCCCGGCGGGTGGTTACCATACTGGCTCCCAATTCGTCTCCCATGAAACGACTCAAGGATGAGGCCAAGGATGAGCGCCGTCTCATTGATGCCACCCATGGTAGAAAAACCCGGGCCATGGTGGTAACGGACAGCAACCATGTGATCCTGTCTGCCATCCAGGCTGAAACCCTGTCCCAGCGGTTTCTACTGGTGGGTAAAGAGGCTAAGGAGAAGTCAGAATGACCCGCTGTGCAGTCAGCCCGCAAGGGCAGGGGGAAGTGGGGATGACACCCCGGGCAGGGCTCTTTGTGGTGTCGGCACCCTCCGGAGCCGGTAAAACCACCCTTTGTACCCGGATGCTGAAACAATTTCCAGAACTCTCTTTTTCCATCTCCCATACCACCCGGGCACCCCGGGTGAATGAACGGCACGGGGTGGATTATTTTTTCATCACCCCTGAACTCTTTAAGATCCGCATCAAACAAAATGCCTGGGCCGAGTGGGCCGAAGTTCATGGCAACTATTATGGTACCTCCCGGGCCTTTATCACTGAATCTTTGGAACAGGGACACTCTCTGTTGCTGGATATTGATGTCCAGGGGGCCCGGCAGATTCGGAAGGCCTATCCCCGGGCTGTCACTATTTTCATAAAGGCCCCTTCGGTTGAAATACTGGAGGAGAGGTTACGCAAACGGGGCACGGACACCGATGAGGTGATTGCCCGACGTCTTGAAAATGCCCTGCATGAAATGGCGGATCTGCCCCTTTTTCAGCACGTTATCGTCAATGATGATGTGGATACGGCAGCCCGAAAAATGGCTGCCGTCATTGCCGGGTTCAAAGGCGGTGACCTGTGACATCACCCCATGGAAGGCGTGACAATAAAGGGGGGGACGGGCATGAGATTCTGGCCGGTGTTCACTGCGTTCGGGAGGCAATCAAGGCTGGCCGTCGACGGTTTCACCGCATTCTCATTGCAGATGCCTCCCCCCGGGATCGGCTCAGAACCATTATAGAACAGGCCGCAACGTTGAACATTGAAGTGGAATCCCTCTCCCCGGAGGCACTGGATATGCTCTGCCCGGAAGTGCGACACCAGGGAATTGTTGCCATGGTGGGCCCATTGCCTCTGCCCCGTGGGGAAACGGCGGTGTCAAAGATGGGGGGTACCACCGGTACCGCCTTTGTTCTCATTCTGGAATCCATGGAGGACCCCCACAATCTTGGGGCATTGATTCGCACGGCCCTGTGTGCCGGAGTGGATCATATTGTCCTTCCCCGGGATCGTGCGGCCTCTCCCACCCCTGCCGTATCCCGGGCATCGGCCGGGGCCATGGAGCACGCTTCCCTCTGGAGCGTCACCAACACCACCACCTTCATCCGTTCATTAAAGAAGGTGGGATTCTGGGTGGCCGGCCTGGATGCCCAGGGTGAACAGTCAGTGTTCCAGGCGGATCTCACCGGTAATATTGCCCTGGTGGTGGGGGGGGAACACAAGGGGATTCGTCCTTTGGTGAAAAAAGAGTGCGACTTCATCCTCTCATTACCCATGGCAAGGGGGGTGACCTCTTTGAATGCCTCCGTGGCCGGGGGGATTGCCATGTATGAGGTGGTCAGACAGAGGAGTCGTCAGAAAGTGGGGTAAATGGATGAAAACCCATGGCCTGCATTTCATTGAAGCGTACACCCGGGAAACCTTTGGATACCTGTGGCAGGCCGGTGTCAATTGTCTTTTTCCCCGGCGCTGCATGGGATGTCGGCGGTGCCTGCCCCCGGACCCTTTCAATGTCCCTTTGTCCGGGGACGGCTTGGATTTTTCCGGAGATATTTCCCAGGGGGTATCGTTTCAAAGGCAGTTTCAACATCTTTTTTCTCCTTTTTTCTGCCCGGAGTGCATGTCAGAGGGACTTATGCCCCTGACATCCCCGCGATGTCTTCGCTGTGCCGATGCCTTGGCACCGGGAACCCCTTGCGGCACACTGTGCCGGACCTGTGCCGGGACCCCTCCGGTCATTGGCCGGGTTCGGGCCGTGGGTGGCTATGGACATGCCCTTCTCAACGCCATTCATCTGTTAAAATACAATGGCAGGATTGCCCTGTCCCGGCCCTTGGGGCGATTGCTCTTTCTGGCTTTTTGTGCCCATTTTGCAGGCGATGTCATTGATAGGATTGTGCCCATCCCCCTGCATCGGTCCCGGCTGGTGGGTCGGGGGTTTAACCAGGCGTTTCTGCTGGTGCAGCACTTTGGAAAACAGTGGCGGCAACTTAACGGCAGTGCCCCGCCATGGCAGGTGGATTATAAATTGCTGAAACGGTGCCGGAACACCGCCTCCCAGACCGGGTTTAACCGCCGAGAACGTCAAAAAAATCTGGAAAACGCCTTCCGGGTTACCGCCCCGGACCGGGTGAAGGATCAGGCCATCCTGCTGGTGGATGATGTGTATACCACCGGTTCCACCTGCCTGGAAGCGGCAAGGGTGCTGCGCCGGGCCGGGGCGACATCCGTGGATGTGCTGGTGCTTGCCCGGGCGTGACCAAAGAAAGGAGATAGGAAAACATTGAAACGGATTGAGAGAGAGGCAGTGGCCGCACTGGGCCGCTCTTTGAAAGCCCGTGGTCGCGCCATTGTATTCACCAACGGCTGTTTTGATATCCTTCATGTGGGCCATGTCACCTACCTTGAGGCTGCGGCAAACCAGGGGGATGTGTTGGTGGTGGGGCTCAACTCCGATGCCTCGGTGGGCCGCATCAAGGGGCCCACCCGACCGGTGATCTCCCAGGACCATAGAAGCCGGGTGGTGTCTGCCCTGGCCTGTGTGGACCATGTGGTGATCTTTGAGGAACCCGATCCCGGTGAACTGATCCGGGAACTTCGGCCCCATGTCCTGGTCAAGGGGGCTGACTGGGCAGAGGAGAATATCATCGGTGCTGATACGGTGAAACAGGACGGGGGAAGGGTGGTGCGCATTGCCCTGGAGCCGGAGATTTCCACCACTATTATTATTGACCGTATTGTTCGGCGTTTTTCATTATAACGGGCATGTCCTGCCGGACACAACAAATATAGAAAATGGTATTATACCGCCGCCCCCCCCCCCGATGGGCAATGGGCCCGGCCCGGAACTGTAGACAGCTCAATTGTCCGGTTCCTATTGCCCATCGGGGGGGGGCGGCTCTGCTGAGGTTGCCTTGGAGGCTGCCTTTTCATATAACATACATGGCAGAAAAGCCTGCCACAACGAAAAACGAAAGTCCTTTAATTCCAGCGTATTGGTGAGGCTTTCATATAAAACCGCCACGGGCGGACCGGGATTTGGGACCCTAAGTTCGCCCACAACGAATCATGGAAGTAATGTTAGGCGTGCCTACACTTTCTTATAGATCCCCCATCTCGGCCACCGGCACAACGAATAATGAAAATAGCACAATGCCGCCCCCGACGGCCGGCTGTCGGGGGCTCTGCTGAGGAGACTTGACTGTTGAATAAAAAAGGAATTTACGTGATTCAACTTAACACGCTTGCGGCTCAACCAGGTCTTGTTCATGGCATATTTACCCGCAGGGGAGGGGCGAGTCTTCCCCCCTTTGATTCTCTTAATGTGGGGCTTTCCACAGGGGATGAGGTGGCCCATGTCCGGGAGAATCGACGGCGCATTGCCCACTATCTGGGGTTTGAACGTAGTCTTTATCTTCACCAGGTCCATGGCAGGGATGTGGCAGTGATCAAGCAGGATAATAGTGACCCCACCGTTTTTGATGCACCCCTGGTGGCGGACGGGGCAGTGACCAATATTCCCGGCCTGCTCCTGGTCATCCAGGTGGCGGATTGCCAGGCAGTGATACTGTATGATCCGGTAAAAAAGGTGGTGGCCAATCTTCATTCGGGTTGGCGGGGTAGTGTGCAGAATATCTCCGGCCGGGGGGTGGAGGTGATGACGGAGCAGTTTGGCTGTGATCCGGCAAATATTCGGGCCGGCATCGGCCCCTCCCTGGGACCCTGCTGTGCCGAGTTTATCCATTACAAAACGGAGCTGCCCATGTGGTTGTTAAAATACTGGCGGGGGGACCGCCATTTTGATTTTTGGGAATGTACCCGGGATCAGCTCATGGAAAAGGGGCTTTGGCCGGCACACATTGAAACGGCGGGGATCTGCACCCGGTGTCATCCGGAGCGGTTTTTCTCCCATCGTCATGAAAGGCCCACGGGTCGATTTGCCGTGGCTGCTGGATTGGCAGGATAATTCGTTTTTGGGGGAAATCACCCCCAAATTTGATCATTGGGTAGCCACCACGGGTGGATCGGAATCCCGTCTGTTCGCCGCAACAAATAAGGAATAAAAGAATGACATGTAAAAAAATAATAAGACTGACCGAAAAGGTCAAGGCGGCCGGTTGAGCGGCCAAGATTGATCCAGGGGCTCTGGATCGCATTGTGGGGGGGCTTCAGGCCAAAGGTCACCCTGATCTAATTGTAGGGTTTGGCACCAGCGATGATGCAGGGGTCTTTCGTATCACCAAAGAGATCGCCCTGATCCAGACCCTGGACTTTTTAACCCCGGTCACCGATGATCCCTACGCCTTTGGTCAGGTTGCCGCGGCCAACTCCCTGAGCGATGTCTATGCCATGGGCGGCACTCCTTTGACGGCCATGAACATTGTCTGTTTTCCCACTGCCGACTTTGGCGAGGAGGTGCTGCAACAGACCCTTAGGGGGGGACTTGATAAGATCCATGAGTCCGGTGCCACCCTGGTGGGGGGGCACAGCGTGGATGATCCCGAATTCAAATATGGGCTGTCCGTTACCGGTGTGGTCCATCCGGACCGGGTGCTCACCAATTACGGCATTCGCACCGGAGATCGGCTGATTTTGACCAAGCCCGTGGGAACGGGCATTGTGGCCACGGCGGTAAAGGGAAAACTGGCTGATGCCGCCACCACCCGGGAGATGGTGAGGATCATGTCCACCCTGAACCGGGAGGCCGCGGAAATCATGACCCGGTTCGATGTGGGGGGATGCACTGACGTCACCGGGTTCGGCCTGGCCGGGCATTTGCTGGAAATGGCACGGGGGGGGCACAAACACATTGCGCTTTTCACCGGTGCGGTGCCCATCATGGAAAATGCGAAAATGTGGGCGGCCATGGGTATGGTGCCCGGTGGGGCCCACCGTAACCGGAAATACTGTGCCCCCGGCATGGAGATTCCGGATGATATGGACAAGATTCTGGTGGATCTCATGTTTGATCCCCAGACATCCGGTGGGCTTCTCTTTAGTTTGAAACCCCATGCCGTGGATGACTGCCTTGCCGCCATGCAGGAGAGCGGGATTCCCGCGGCTCTGGTGGGGGAAGTGACCGGGGATCACACCTGCGGCAGGGTCAGCCTGACATAATTTTTTTTGACGTTGACTTGATATGAATCATGTGCTAATTCCACTTAACAAAGTGATCATGTCAGTCATTACCGGTTGACGGACCCAAAAGAAGGATCCATGAAAAAAGAGACATCAAAGACCATCCGGGAACTGGCCTATTACAGCAGCCTGGGGCTTTCCGTGGCCATTGCCATCTTCCTCGGGCTCTTTGCCGGGATTTGGCTGGATGGAAAATTTGATACAAAGCCGGTCCTGACCCTGGTGGGTCTGGGGCTGGGCATTGCCGCCGGGTTTCGAAATCTGGCCATGGCGGCAAAGAGGAGCCGAAAGCTGTAAGCGCATGGATATTCATCAACGAATAATCAAATTTGTCACCACTGCCAACTGGTTCCTTTTTGTGGTGGGAAGTGTTTTGGGGTTCATCAATACCCCGGTGCGTTTTGCCATGGGAATTCTAACCGGAGCGCTGCTGGTGACGTTGAATTTTCATTTCTTAAGGCACACCCTGTACCGCGCACTGGACCCCTCCCGGGGAAGATCTGCCCGATCCGTGCTCAGTGTGGTGCTTGTGAAATATTACATTCGATTTGCCATAAGCGGAATTGTGATATTCGCGCTTATAAAAGGAAATATTGTTGATCCGTTGGGTCTGATTCTGGGCCTTTCGGTTGTGGTTGTCAGCATCATGGCGGCAACCACGCTGGAATTAACAAGACTTATTTTTAAGGAGGCGGTCTAAGGTGGAACATCCGTATCTATTTTTTGTAAAGCTGTTCGAGTTGATTGGTCTGGGCCATTTTGCTCATGCCAATGTGCATGTGATCTATATGTGGGTTGTCATGGCTATTTTGATTGGTTTTGGATGGCTTGCGGGCAAAAATCCCCAGTTGGTGCCGGCACCGGTGCAGAATGTGTTTGAAGTGCTGATTTCAGGGCTGGAAGAGTTCATGGTGGGGATCTGCGGCGAAGAGGGAAGATGGCTTTTTCCCCTGGCAGCCACCATTTTTATCTTTGTCTTCCTTGGCAACCTCATCGGTCTTGTACCCGGTTTTTTCCCCCCCACGGCCAGCCTGAACACCACGGCCGCCCTGGCCCTTATCACGGTGATCTGGACACATGTCATCGGAATCAAATACCATGGAGCCAACTACTACAAACACTTCATCGGCCCTGTGTGGTGGATGATTCCCATCATTCTTCCCATTGAACTTATTGGCCATGTGGCCAGAATTCTCTCCCTCTCTTTCCGTCTTTTTGGAAACATGATGGGACATGAGCTGGTGCTGGGGATACTCTTTGCGCTGGCAGGTGCCTTTTTTGCTCCCCTGCCCATCATGGCTCTGGGAATCTTTGTGGCCCTGGTGCAGGCCTTTGTGTTTTTCCTCCTGGCCGTCATGTACTTCACCGGTGCCATGGAGCATGCTCACTGATAACGCGAAAAAATATGGCATGTAAATAGAAGGAATTTTGTTGCGACGGACGTTCCGGCGTAACTTTGTGTAAAAATGCGGGGACCTGGAAGAAGCCGCAGAAACATTAATTTATTTTTTATTAAAGAGGAGAAAAAAATGGATTTTTTTACCGCATGTGTATGGGCAGCTGGTGTTGCTATTGGAATCGCAGCTTTTGGTTGTGGTATTGGCCAGGGCATGGGCGTTAACGGTGCCGTTCAGGGTATTGCCAGAAATCCCGAATCTTCAGGTAAAGTAACCGTAACCCTGCTCATCGGTCTTGCCATGATTGAGTCTCTGTGTATTTATGCACTGGTTGTTGCATTGATCCTCATTTATGCACATCCCCAGGCTGCAGAATTTGCAAAGATCGTTGCGGGTCACTGATCCATACACGACCGTAAGATAGTTTTTGCATAACGACACAAAGGGCGTTAATACTGGATGACTGGTATTAACGCCCTTTTTGCGTTCTTGTCCTGGATGCCCGTTTTTTACCATGAAAATAGCGCTTGGTTTTCATGGTTCGGGGTGGCCGGAATCCGGCCATGAACGTTTTTATATGAAAGTCTCACCAAGGTGCTGGAATTAAAGGACTTTCGTTTTTCGTTGTGGCAGGTTTTTCTGCCGTGTATGTTTTATATGAAAAGGTAGTCTTCAAGTCTACCTCAGCAGAGCCCCTCCCCCGACGGGCAATAGGAACCGGCCAATTGAGCCGTCTACGGTTCCGGGCCGGGCCCATTGCCCGTCGGGGGGGGGGCGGCGGTATAATACCATTTTCTATATTTGTTGTGTCCGGCAGGACATGCCTCTTTATAAAAAAGTGTAGGCATGCCTAACATTGCTTTCATTATTCGTTATGGGCAGACCCAGGTCCCCAATGCGGTCTGCCCGTGGCCGTTATACTGATATTTCCGGAAGAAGCGCCATTGGTGTTTGCTCAGGTGTGGCGCATGCCCCCCCGGCACTTGGGAGATTAGCCCACAATTTCCATGTTGTTGAAAAAGTGGCTGATTTCAAAGGCAGCGGTTTCCGGTGCGTCTGAGCCATGAACCACATTCTTTTCAATGTCCGTGGCAAAGTCCCGTCGGATGGTGCCCTCTTCGGCATCCTTGAAGTTGGTGGCTCCCATGAGTTTCCGGTTCTTTGCAATGACATCTTCCCCTTCCAGCACCATGGCCACAATGGGGCCGGAGGTCATGAACTCAATGAGGCTGTTGAAAAAGGGCCGCTCTTTGTGCACAGCATAAAACCCCTCGGCCTGACCCTTTGTTAGCTGCATTTTCTTCATGGCCACAATTTTAATACCGGCGGTTTCAAAGCGCTTGATCACCTCACCAATAAGATTTTTGGCGACGCCGTCCGGTTTTATCAATGATAATGTTCTTTCCATGTGGTTGTCCTTTATGATGTAAGTGGGTTTGTCCAAGACTGGGCGGACCCGGCCCCCCTTTAGTGTATCGACACCATGGGAAGGTTTTCACTTCCAGACCTTGAATCGGGTAATTGGGTACTTTGAAATAAGCAGGACGCTTGGGAATCACAGGTGTCCGAAGCAGGCTATCCGGCACTGTGATTGGGTCCTGACTGTCAGGTGGATTTACCAAAACTCAAGGGGTAAGTCAACACCTGCTTCTTGACAATCCATTCCCCTGTGGTTAAGTTAGGAGCAATTCGGCGAATAGGGAGCTGAGCTAACATCAAAATAAGGAGCATTCATAATGATCGACATGACAGATGCTGCAAAAACGCAGTTGGAAGAATATTTTAGTGGAAGAGAGCCGTCCCCCATCCGGATATTTCTTAATTCCGGTGGCTGAGGGGGCCCATCCCTCGCAATGGCTCTGGATGAGCCAAAGGACAGTGATGATGTATATGAGGTACAAGGCTTCAAGCTGGTGGTGGATAAAACCTTCATGCAGCAGGCTAAAATGATCAAAATCGATTTTACGGGCATGGGATTCAGTCTGGATTCCAAACTTGATCTTGGCGGCTCCGCCTGCGGCAGCTGCAGTTCAACCGGTTCCTGCTGCTCTTAAACAGCTAAGCATCAGATATAACATCGGGTTGCCATTTTTTTTATATGAAAGTCTCATCAACATGCTGAAATTAAAGGACTTTCGTTTTTCGTTGTGGCAGGTTTTTCTGCCATGTATGTTATAAGAAAGTATAGGCGTGCCTAACATTACTTTCAAGCTTCGTTGTGGGCGAACTTAGGATCCCAAATCCCGGTCCGCCCGTGGCGGCTATATTGAAAAGGGGTGTTTTCTCCATTGGGGAAGGCGCCCCTTTTTTGTTGAGGACTTTGTCTGAGGTGCCATGGGATGAAGAATCGATTTGAAATAGCGCTTGCGCCTCCCCGGCAAAAATGATACTCAAAAAATTTTAATATGAGATAAACTGGATAGGTACTGTTTACTGGGGGATGTGTGGCTTTTTGGCCGGAGGAAAAATTTTCGGATTTACAGCCAGCCGTGCCTCCTGTTACGCACACCGTTTGGAAGGAAAAATCCATGGGTAAAACAATAGCTGAAAAAATTTTTGAGGGCCATCTGGTGGACAACCCCTCCGGGGATATCCAGGTGATTCGTCTGGACGCGGTTTTCTGCCACGAGATCACCACTCCCATTGCCATTACCGATCTCATGGCCCGGGGAAAAGACCGGGTGTTTGATGCCACAAAGATCAAGGCGGTCATCGACCATGTGACGCCTGCCAAAGATTCCAAGACCGCCATGCAGGGAAAGATTCTCCGGGACTGGGCCCGACGTCATCACATCACCGACTTTTTTGATATTGGTCGCAACGGGGTGTGCCATGCCATTTTCCCGGAAAAGGGGTTTGTCCGACCCGGATACACCATTATCATGGGAGATTCCCACACCTGCACCCACGGCGCTTTTGGGGCCTTTGCCGCCGGTGTGGGCACCACCGATCTGGAGGTGGGAATATTAAAGGGGGTGTGTGCCTTTAAGCAACCCCTTTCCATGAAGGTGAACATCACAGGAGAACTTTCGTCCGGGGTCTATGCCAAGGATGTGATTTTGGGCCTCATCGGCAGAATCGGCGTCAATGGCGCCACCAACCGGGTGATGGAATTTTCCGGCAATGTGGTGGATGCCATGACCATGGACCAGCGCATGACCCTCTGCAACATGGCCGTGGAGGCCGGTGCCACCAGCGGCATCTGCGCCCCGGACCAGGTGACCGTGGATTATCTCTGGCCCTTTATTAAAGAGGACTATAGCACAAAAGATGCCGCCCTCACCGCCTTTCAGGCCTTTACGCCCGATGCCGATGCCGTTTACAGCGAAACGATTGAATATGATGTCACCGATCTTGTTCCCCAGGTCACCTTCGGTTTCAAGCCCGATCAGGTAAAACCCGTGGCAGATATGGCCGGTACCCCTGTTCATCAGGTGTACATCGGCTCCTGCACCAACGGTCGGTTTGAGGATCTGGAGATTGCCGCAAAGATCATTGACGGCAAACAGATCCATCCCCAGGTGCGGGCCATTGTCAGTCCGGCCACCCCGGATATTTACAGCCGGGCCCTTTCCGCCGGTCTCATCAAAACGTTCATGGATGCCGGTTTTTGTGTCACCAACCCCACCTGCGGTGCCTGTCTCGGCATGAGCAACGGGGTGCTGGCCGAGGGCGAGGCCTGCGCCGCCACCACCAATCGTAATTTCAACGGCCGCATGGGAAAAGGCGGCATGGTACACCTCATGAGTCCGGCCACGGCAGCAGCCTGTGCCCTCACCGGCACCCTTTCCAATTCCCCCCTTTTTCAATCAGGAGGTGACAATCAATGAAAAATTTCAACGGTAAGGTCCTTTTCCTGGACCGCTCGGACATCAACACCGATGAGATCATACCGGCCAAATACCTGACGGAAAGTACGAAAATGGCCCTGAAGCCCAACCTGCTGGAGGACCTGGTGCTGGAGGGATTTGATGTCACCCGAGACATTGAGGGGAGCGCGGTGGTGATCACCCGGGATAACTTCGGGTGCGGCTCTTCCAGGGAGCATGCACCCTGGGCCTTTGAGGTCAACGGGATCAATCTCGTCATTGCGTCGGGGTTTGCAAGAATCTTCCGCCAGAACATGTTTAACTGCGGCATGATGGCCGTGGAGCTTGCTGAAGATGTCATTGACGCGTTGTTTTCAGACTTTTCCGGTAAAGCGACCACCCTGGAGACGGACCTGGACCAGGGGATCTTTACCCTTTGTGCCCAAGGCATCTCACGACAGATCCCTTTTACCATCAGTGATTTTGATCTCTCCCTGGTCAAGGCCGGGGGCTGGGTGGAATTTGCGGATCAGAACTATTGATCAGATGATGGCTCTGATGGCGTACAAAGGTAACCCCCCGGAGGGAAAGCAATGAAGATAATAGAGCCCTATTTTGAAATACTGCACATGGCCGGGGAAGAGGAGGTGTACCGCCTTCTGGAGCTGGCGGCCCGGACCTGTTACAAGTCCGAGGACAAGATTGCCCAGGGCACGGCCAGGGAGCTGTTGCGACGGCTGATGAAGACCGGTCATGAAAGCGTTATTGAGCATGTCTCCATTTCCGTGCGCATTGTGTGTGACCGGGGCATCACCCATGAGCTGGTGCGTCACCGCCTCTGTTCCTTTTCCCAGGAGAGTACCCGCTACGCCAACTATGGTAAAGAAAAATTCGGCCGGGAGATCACGGTGATCCGGCCCTTTTTCTGGGAGGAGGGCGGCCCTGAATTTGAAGCGTGGAAAGGGGCCATGGCAGCGGCGGAAAGGACCTATCTGGCCCTGCTGGACATGGGTGCCCGGCCCCAGGAGGCCCGCAGTGTGCTGCCCAACAGCCTTAAAACCGACATTGTCACCACGGCCAACATCAGGGAGTGGCGCCACATCTTTAACCTGCGCTGCTCCAAGGCTTCCCATCCCCAGATCCGCCAGATCATGCTGCCTCTGCTTGGGGCTTTTTACCAGCGACTGCCGGTGCTCTTTGAAGCCCCGTACGAAAAATACCGGGCCGACATCGACACCTTTGAGAAATAATCGGGCGTAACAATTTGGGTATCCTTCCTTTCTTACTTTACACTTTCACGGGGAGAATGCTCATTTTAAAGTATGCTTTGTTTTTCAAAAACGTGAGAAAAATTTACGTTTTTTTGATTTCACATATTCATCGCCAAGCCCTGTGTAATCTGGCTTAATTTTGGAGGCAAGGATGCCATAATATGGGCCAGGCCTGATCCCGATTCAGTCCCGGGAGAGGGTGACCAGAAGAATCCCGGATGTAAGGGAAATCGTTGCCGTTGATGCGGCAAACCGGTTGCTGATACCCGTGGAATCCCCCCGGAAGAGGGTGGCATTTAAAAGGGGAAAAGCAAGGCCGGTGAGGGTAATGCCGGTGACCTTTCGGGAGATGGGAAGGATGGATACGTAGGTGTCCGGCGCTCTTTCAAAGGTGATTTCGTCCCGGATCAGATACATCTCATTGTGGTCATCCACCATGCAGCAGGCCACCCCCATGGCGGAAATTTTTTCCATGAGGAAGATATTGGCCAGGGTGTGGTCCATGCGGGTGCCGGTGGTGCCAAGAAAGGTGATCTCTGTTGCTCCGTTGTCCACGGCCCATCGGGCGGCAAGCTCCGTGTCTGTGTAATCCTTATCCACGGGGTGCCGGATGAATGCCACACCGGCGGCCTCAAGATCGCTTTGAAGGGAAGGGGTGATGGAATCCAGATCCCCCATGACCACATGGGGTCGCAGACCCATGCCTGCCAGATGCCCGGCCCCACCATCGGCGCACACCACCCGGTCTGCCCGGGAGATCATGGGTTTAAATGCTCCGGGATTGAGCAGGGTTCCCCCTGCCACAACAATTATTTTCATTTTGATTTCATTCGTATTTTGGGGATTGTTTCAACTTCATCCACCTCGTTGAGCCGGGGTATCCAGGTAGTCAGGTTTGTTTTATTTCTGTACATGATTTTAAGATGTCGTTTCCATAGTTGTATGAGTGTTTGTAATCTGCGACACAAGTGGAAACCTTTCCGGATGCACTATGGATTCAATTCCTAAATCCACATCAAGGTCAGGCCAATAAAAATGACCTGGGGTTGGTTCCTGGATATTTAATATTTTACTTACAGGGGCATCTTTAAACCATGGGAACTTGTCATATGGAATGAACAATTCTTGATTTCCTGTCATGAGCCAGATCCCATGCGCCGATATATTGGTAACTTCAACGGCAAAAGTGTGTCTGCCAGGCAGTTCTGAATTCATCATAATGTTCCTCAATAATGTTTTCAATTTGTTTGAGCTGTGATCGTGATAAGCGATGATTTCTGGCCTGTTCAATTTCGGGTTCCAGCCAGAATTTTGCCTCACCGTTTTCACAGTAAATATGTACATGCGTTCTTGTTTCTTCTCTGGAAAAGAAAAAAAAATCGATAGCCATTTTCCCCGTAATATCGTTGGGCTCATATTTAAATCTCTAATGTTGGTAAAATTCGATGAATCATTTTTTATATGCAGCGTGGGCAATCGGGGTCAGACTTGCGCTATTTGCGATGCATTAAGTATAACCCATTTTGTTGTAAGGGGCAACCTGGAAGCCCAGCAATCAGTGCTGACGCATGAATTAAAAAAAGGTCGGCTGAGGAGACCCTGCACCCTCCCTTGGGGGGCCAGCCAGGGACCGGATATGGTATTTCAGATGAAACGAATCAAGCCTTGCACTGATACCATTGATTATAAGTTTTCATGCGTCAGCATTGGATGCAGACAGCCGGTTCCACACCTTGTTTAGAGGGGCTTCATCGTGTTTGCGTTATTGGCGTGATTGTTGTACCCTTTGCTTTGCGTGTTGGAAGAAGAACTGAAAGCCGAAATCACATTGCCCAGTCAACACACAGCCGGAGACGCGCGTGGAACAGTCGGCAAAATTGGCCGGTGGCTTGGGATATTGATTAGTTCTTGACAATTTTATCTGGTTTGCCTTAGATTGACTGTTTACGGTTTTTATGGATCTGGTGAAAAAAACAGATCGTTCGGTATGAAGCGTATAAAAAAAACAAGGCATGAAAAAATAAACTAAAACGATGCATATATATAATTGATACATCTCAGTGTGGAGGAAAGATGGATTACAAGAAAACGTTGAACCTGCCGGTAACCCGGTTTGCCATGAAGGCAAATCTGGCCAATAAAGAACCCGGCCAGCTGAAAGAGTGGGAAAAAAAAGGGCTTTACAAAAAAATGCGGGAAGCGGCCAAGGGTCGTCCCTCCTTTATCCTTCATGACGGCCCTCCCTATGCCAACGGCCACCTCCACATCGGCCATGCCATCAATAAAATACTAAAGGATATCATCGTTCGATCCAAACAGATGGACGGGTTTGATGCCTCCTATGTGCCGGGGTGGGACTGTCATGGGCTGCCCATTGAGCACAATGTGGATAAAAAATTGGGGTCAAAGAAAAAGGATATGACCCCGGTGGAGGTGCGCCAGGCCTGCCGGAAATATGCCGCAGACTTTGTGGATATCCAGCGGGAGGAGTTTATGCGCTTTGGCGTGGCCGGGGAGTGGGAAGAGCCTTACCTCACCATGAACAACGCCTACGAGGCCCGCATTGCCAAAGAGTGCGGCGAGTTTGCCCTGAGCGGCGATATGTTTCTGGGGAAAAAACCCATCTACTGGTGCTGCTCCTGCCAGACGGCCCTGGCCGAGGCTGAGATTGAGTATCATGACCATGGCTCCCCCTCCATTTATGTGAAATTTCCCTTAAAGGATGACATCAGCGACCTGGTGCCGGCCTTGAAAACCGAAGAGGGTGCCCTTGGGAAAAAGGTCTCCATGGTGATCTGGACCACCACTCCCTGGACCATTCCTGCCAACCTTGGGGTGTGTCTCCATCCGGATTTTGTCTATGCTGCGGTGAAGACTCCGGAAGAGGAGGTCATGGTCGTGGCCCGGGATCTTGTGGAAAAGGTCATGGCACAGTTCGGCATCGAGGGGTACGAGATTCTGGGGGAGATGAATGCCAAAGATCTTGAAAACAGACGCTGCACCCACCCCATGTATGACCGGGACTCCCTGATTATCCTGGGAGAGCATGTTACCCTGGAGGCCGGCACCGGCTGCGTCCACACCGCCCCCGGTCATGGAGCCGACGATCATGTGGTGGGGCTTCGTTATGGCCTGGAACCTTATTCACCGGTGAACGACATCGGGTGTTTCACCGATGAGGTGGCGGATTTTGAAGGTCAGTTCATCCTCAAGGCCAACCAGGGTATCATAGAAAAGCTGGATGCCCTGGGGGCACTGGTGAAACATTCCCCCATCACCCACTCCTATCCCCACTGCTGGCGGTGCAAAAAGCCGGTGATCTTCCGGGCCACCCCCCAGTGGTTCATCTCCATGGACAACAAGGGGTTGCGTCAAAAAAGCCTTGAAGAGATCGACAATGTCAATTGGATTCCCGGTTGGGGCAAGGCCCGGATTTACTCCATGATTGAGCATCGGCCTGACTGGTGCCTTTCCCGCCAGCGCTCCTGGGGAGTCCCCATTCCGGTGTTTCACTGCGAGACCTGCCGGGAGGTGTATGTCACCAGAGCCTCCGTGGATAAAATTCATGCCCTGTTCCTGGAACACTCTTCGGACATCTGGTTTGAAAGGCAGGCCCATGAACTGATGCCCGACGGTGCCGTGTGTGCAAAATGCGGTGGCACCACCTTTCAGAAGGACCACAACATTCTGGATGTCTGGTTTGACTCCGGTGTGAGCCATGCCGCCGTGCTGGAAGAGCGAGACGGCCTTAAGCGTCCGGCAGACCTCTATCTGGAGGGCAGTGACCAGCACCGGGGCTGGTTTCACTCCTCTCTACTCACCGCCGTGGGCCGCACCGGCCATGCCCCTTATAAAGCGGTGCTCACCCATGGATTTGTGGTGGATTCCCAGGGCAAGAAGATGTCCAAATCCGTGGGCAACGTGGTGGCACCGGAAAAGATCATCAAGCAGCACGGCGCCGATATTTTGAGGCTTTGGGTGGCATCTGCCGATTATCGGGATGATGTGAGGATTTCAGACAACATCGTCCACCAGCTCTCCGATGCCTACCGCCGCATCCGGAACACCTGCCGGTTCATGCTGGGCAATCTCTCCGACTTTAATCCGGACATTGATCTTCAGCCGGTGTCGGCCATGACGGACATGGACCGGTTTGTGCTGCACCGACTGGCCGTCCTCATTGAAAAGTCCCTGCATGCCTATGATGCCTATGAGTTCCACACCATCTACCATGCCGTGCATAATTTCTGCGTGGTGGAGCTGTCGGCCTTTTATCTGGATATTAACAAAGACCGGCTCTACACCTCACCGCCGGCGGACACGGCCCGTCGCAATGCCCAGACCGTGATGTATTATCTTTTGGACGGCATCATCCGGGTCATGGCACCCATTTTGCCCTTCACCACCGAGGAGGTGTGGACCCACATGCCCGACTTTAACGGCAAGGCCGAAAGTGTCCATCTCACCCAGCGGCCCCAGGTGGACCCTGCCTGGAAGGATACGGTCCTGGGAAGCAGATGGCAGAAGATTCTGGATGTCCGGGCCGAGGTGACCAGGGCCCTGGAAGAGGCCCGAACCGCCAAGCTCATCGGTCATCCCCTGGATGCCGCCATTGCCATCCATGTGGCAGACAGCGATGTAAGACAGATTCTGGCCGGATTTGGCCCGGATCTGCGGGATATCTTTATTGTTTCCCAGGCCACGCTCCTGGACACCCCTTGCGATACCGGATTCCAAAGTAAGGAGATTGAGGGGCTCACCGTGACGGTGAGCCGTGCCCAGGGAGAAAAATGTGGGCGCTGCTGGCGGTACGACGATACCACCGGCCATCGGGAAGATCTGCCCGGCACCTGCCGGCGTTGCGCCGACGCCCTTGATATCATTGGTATCGGAGAATAGACAACCATGACATGGATGGAAAAAAAGACCCTGATGCGGTTGGCCTTCATTGCCGGGGCTGTGATTGTGCTGGATCAACTCACCAAGGCAGTGATCATGAAATACCTGGCCCAGTATGACCACATCACGGTGACCTCTTTTTTCAATATCACCCATGTGCTCAACCCCGGTGGGGCCTTTGGCATGTTTGCCCACCAGTCCCCCGGGGTACGTCGGTTTTTTTTCCTTTTTGTCTCTTCAGCGGTTTCTGTGGGGCTGCTCTGGTTTTACAGCAAAGTGGCCCGGGACCATCGATTCCTCTCCATGGGCCTTGCCGCCATATTTGGCGGTGCCGTGGGCAATCTTATTGACCGGTTTCGGTTCGGCCAGGTGGTGGACTTTCTGGATTTTTACATCGGCTATTACCACTGGCCCGCCTTTAACGTGGCGGACAGCGCCATCTGTATCGGCATGGGTATCCTTTTCTACCATGTCATCCTCAACCGAATTCCAGAAATATGATCGGAGCCATCCCTTGCATCCCATTCTATTGAAAATAGGCAACATCACCCTCTACACCTACGGATTGTTTGTGGCCATGGGTTTCATGACCGCCATCTGGTTTGCCTCCCATCGGGCAAAGATCCGGGGAGCCGCCATTCAGTCCCAGGAGATCACCGATCTGTTCCTGGTGATTCTTATCTTCTCCCTTGTGGGGGCACGCCTCTTTTACGTGGCCCAGAATTTTTCTCTTTTTTCGGCCCATCCCCTGGATATATTTAAAATCTGGAACGGGGGGCTGGTCTTTTACGGCGGGTTCATCACAGCCCTGGTGGCAGCCATGGTCTATGTTAAACAAAAGGGGTTTGAGCTGTGGCCCACTGCGGATCTCCTTGCACCGGGAATCGCCCTGGGCCATGCAGTGGGTCGCCTGGGCTGCCTGTTTGCCGGATGTTGCTATGGCCACACCTGTGAGCTTCCCTGGGCCATTACCTTTACCGATCCCGAATCTCTGGCCCCTTTGAACATCCCTTTGCATCCCACCCAGCTTTACGCCGTGGGGTCAAACCTGATAATTTTCGGCTTGCTGCTGGCCCTGGATCGTAAATCCGCCTTTGCCGGTCGACTTTTCTGGCTCTACATACTTCTGTACGGCATCTTCCGATCCCTGGTGGAGATCTTTCGGGGGGATGAGCGGGGAGAATTTATCTTCCAGGTGATCTCCCCGTCCCAGGTCATCGGCATGGCCATGGGCCTGGTGGCGGTGATCATGTTATTTCGGCTTTCCCGTCGGTCAAGGCGGTGATCTGTGGTGGAGCTGAAACACACCGAGCTTTCCCACTGGCTTGACACCACACCTTCCCAGGATTTGCCCCCGGTGTATCTGATCCATGGTGAGCCTTTTCTCTGCCGTAAAATGTTTGATCGGATGCTGGATGTGCTGCTGCCCAAAGCCCAGCGGGGCCTTGGTTATGATTTTTTGGATGGGGAGGAGGCCCGGATACCGGTGATGATACAGCGGCTGTCCACCTATTCCCTGTTGCAGGATCGCCTGGTGGTGGCGGCAAAGGAAGTGCCCCTTTTTTCAACGGATCGCCAGACCGGGATATTACCCGGAGACCTGGATGCCCTTCAGCATCTCATGGAAAAGGGCTTTCCGGCGGGACACTATTTGTTGCTCACCATACCCCAGGCCGATAAACGTCGGACCCTGTTCAAGACCTTTCTCAAATGCGGGCTGGTGGTGGACTGCACCGTTGCCCAGGGCAGTCGCAAGGCAGACAAAACCGAGCAGGCGGCGCTGTTGCGCACCCTCATGGAGCAGGTGCTGGCACCGGTGCAAAAGGGCATTGACGGTCAGGCCTTTACGCTGCTCACGGACCTTGTGGGGTTTGATCCTGCCACCCTGGTGGATAACCTGGAAAAGCTGGTGGCCTTCATCGGTCCCCGGCCCGGGATCACCGTTTCCGATGTTCAATCCGTGGTGGAGCGCACCCGAAAGGATGCCATCTTTGAATTCACCAATGCCGTGGCAGATCGCAATGCCCCTGGGGCCCTGTTCTATTTTCGCTCCCTGACCCATGATGGTGCCCATCCCCTGCAATTTTTAAAGGCGTTGACCAACCAGATGCGAAAAATTACCCGGGTAAAGGCGTTTGTGGAGAGCTGTCGCCGCAAAAACGAGATAGTGTGGCATCCGGGACAGAGTTACCAGCAGTTCACCCGCATCACCCTGCCGGCCGTGACAACAGCGGATGAATTCATGGTGAACCAGCTGACGGAGTGGGAGGATACCTTGCCCACTGGGGAGGAATCGTCCGGTAAAAGGAAAGCGGCTGTTCAGAAAAAGAGACCGTCCACCGATCTTTCCATGGCGCCCAATCCCAAGAATGGGTATCCTGTTTATCAGACCTTTTTAAAATCCGACCGCTTTACCCAGACAGAACTTATTCATATCTTAATGGCACTGGCAGATCTGGATTTTCGTTTGAAATCCGCGACAGATCATCCCCATATCTTACTTGAAAATCTTATTGTCGGGATCTGTACCGCGATGCCCCACACCGGGTGATGTCGTTATTTTCAGCAAAGGTGCCAATAACACAAGCCTGCCCCCTCCCCAGAGTGACCGATGTTGTGACCAAGCCCCACAAGACCGACACCTACCTCCCCCCGGGGGGAGCGATGGTGTGATCAAGCCCCATGATGCAACAAAAAAACGGCGCCTTTGAAAAAAAGCGCCGTTTTAAAAACATGAAATTTAAGTGGTGATCTAAGTTGTTATGGGCAAAACCCAAGTGCAATATCAGGGTCGTTATTCCCTGGAATTGAGTTCGCTGAGTCCCATCCATTTTTTTCGGGGGATACTGGTGATATTCTCAAGGTCAGTGTTGGGAATTAACCCAATATTGGGGGACGCAATGTATACCACCTGAGTTTTTCCGGGAGACGTCTCCTCCTGCCCGCCATCCTGTACGGCAATCAGTCTTCCGATGAACTTTTTTGCCTTGTCGCTCACCGCATCTTCCTTTTGGGGCTGATAAATGGCTTCATAAAACATGTTGCATCATCCTTCCACGAAAATGGTCTTAGGGGATCGTTGAGAACCCGTCATTTGGACGGTACGATGCGCATATTACCTTTGACAGACAAATGTGTCAATAGAGAATCAGCAATTCTGATTTTAGGCATATGGCCGGGGGTACAGCTGATCAGCCTGATAGGAGCTTCGCACAAAGGGACCGCTGGCAATTGTTTTAAACCCAATGGATCGTGCAAAGGTTTTTAGTTGTTCAAAGGCTTCGGGTGTGTAGTATTCCATCACCGGCAGATGATACTTGGATGGTTGAAGATACTGACCCATGGTGAGAATGTCACATCCATGGACCTTGAGGTCTCTGATGGTTTGTTTCAGTGCTTCCCGGGTCTCTCCCAGTCCCACCATGAGGCCGGATTTCACGGGGATGGCATGGGTATGGCATCTCTCTTGCCGGCCTTGCCCCCCAGAGTCAACCGGGAGACGTGGGATGTGGGAAGATTCGGTGGATTGTGTTGACGATATGTTTGTTTTTTGTCCGTCCACCACATTTCTGCCAAACTGGGAGGCGCGTTGCAGAAGGGTGAGGGATCGCTGATAATCCGCTTCGGGTCGGGCTTTGGGGTACAGGCCCGGCACGGTCTCAATGTTGTGGTTCAATACGTCAGGGCCTGCATCCATCACCCGTTGCAGGGATGCGGCATCCCCCTGAAAATCGGGGATGAGCACCTCCACCCGGGTTTTTTTCGGCAGCTGTTTTCTGATCTCTTGGATGGTGGCGGCAAAATGGGCGGCACCCCCGTCGGGTAGATCGTCTCTTGTAACTGAAGTTACGACTACGTAGGTAAGCCCCAGTTCCAGAGCGGTTTGTGCCACCCGTTGAGGCTCATCAGGGTCCGGTGGAGGCGGTGTTCCCGGTGTCACGTTACAGAACCGGCAGTTCCGGGTGCATTGGGACCCCAGAATCATGAAGGTGGCGGTTTTTTTTGAAAAGCACTCCCACATGTTGGGACATTTGGCCTCCTGACACACGGTGGAGAGCCGGGAGCCCGCCAGAAGCCGTCTCATCTTTTCGTATTCCGGGCCGGTGGGCAAAGGCCGTTTTAGCCATCCGGGTTTTCTCGCCCTTGTCACATGTGCTGTTTCCATGAGGTGTTTTTCCTTTTATACTCAATACTCAATGTTCGGGTTTTTTCGGTGGGTGTCGCGATCAAGCAATTGGAGGGCGTGGGTGAGGTGGTGAATAAGGCTGGATTTCACCCCCTCCATGGACACCGTGGCCGTCGGCTCAGTTTTCCGGAGTTCCGTTTCAAGGGAGGTCATGGAGATACCGGCAAGGCCGCAGGGATTGATCCAGGAAAAGGGGGTCAGATCCGGATTCACATTCAACGCCACACCGTGAAAGGAGATGCCCCGGGTCACGGACAACCCGATGGACCCAAGTTTTCGGTTGCCCACCCAGATGCCGTGATTCATCTCACTGCGGTGGGCAATCACGCCGGCATCGGCCGCAGTGTGAATCATGATCTCCTCCAGCTGCTGGACAAACGCCGCCACTCCCATGCCGGCCCTGTTCAGATCCATGATGGGATACACCACCAGCTGTCCGGGGCCATGGAAGGTGATGTTTCCCCCCCGACCGGTCTGCACCACGGGCACCCCCTGCTCCTTGAGAAAGGCCTCCGATACCATCAGGTTCTCCCGGCCCCCGTGCCTGCCCAGGGTGAACACCGCCGGATGTTCCAGTACCAGGATGAGGTCTTTTTCCTGGGTGCGGGCCTTTTTCTCAGCTACGATTTTTTCCTGAAGGGCCAGGGCCCGGCAATAATCCATGGTGCCGAGATGGACGATTTCACTGTTTTTCATGCTAAATGTTCCATGGGTTGTCGGGGGCAGGTTTGTCCTCAAACAGCCTGCGCTTCTTAACGCCCGGCAGGGCAAAGGGGCTGATCGCCTTTGGGTCCTGATGGGCTGGACCGGCCGGCCGTCAGGGGCTCTGTTGTCGGCGGACGGTTATCCCCGCAGCACCGGTTTTCGGGCCGCGGTCACCTCGTCCAGGCGGGAGACCTTGGAGAGATGGGGCGCTTTTTTTAAGCGTTCCGGTGCCTCCTTGGCCTCTTTCACCACGGCTTTAAAGGCATTGATGAACTGGTCAATGGTCTGCTTGCTCTCGGTTTCCGTGGGTTCGATCATGATGGCCCCATGCACCACCAGGGGGAAATAGATGGTGGGGGGATGGAACCCATAGTCCATGATGCGTTTGGCCATGTCCAGGGTGGTCACGCCGGTGTCCACCTGATTTTTATCGGTGAACACACACTCGTGCATGCAGGGCCGGTCATAGGGGAGATAAAGATCCTCCCGCAGACTTTCCTTGATGTAGTTGGCATTGAGCACCGCATATTTACTTACATTGGTGAGCCCTTCTGCCCCCATGGTGCGGATGTAGGCGTAGGCCCGGACAATGATGCCGAAATGGCCGTGGAAGGTGAGCATGCGGCCGATGGTCTCCGGGGTGTCGTGGATCAGGCGATATCCCTGGTCGGTTTTTGCCACCCTGGGCACCGGCAGAAACGGTTCCAGCTCTTTTACCACGGCAATGGGACCGGACCCGGGCCCTCCGCCGCCATGGGGGGTGGAAAAGGTCTTGTGCAAATTGAAGTGGATGACGTCAATGCCCAGATCCCCGGGTTTGACAATGCCCATGATGGCGTTCATGTTGGCCCCATCCCCATACACCAGCCCGCCTTTGGCATGGACGATGTCGGCGATCTCCTGCAGGTTCTCTTCAAAGAGGCCCAGGGTGTTGGGGTTGGTGATCATGATACCGGCGGTCTCTTCATCCATCACAGCTGCCACGGCTTCCGGGGTGAGGATGCCGTCGGGGCCGGACCGGAGGTTCACCGATTCATACCCGCAAAGGGCGGCAGATGCCGGGTTGGTGCCGTGGGCCGTGTCCGGGATGATGATCTTGGAGCGCTGGCGTCCCTTTTTTTCGTGATAGGCGTGGATCACCAGCATGCCGGTGAGTTCCCCATGGGCCCCGGCCGCCGGCTGCAGGGTGGTGGCGGCCATGCCGGTGATTTCGGCCAGGTACTGCTCCATGTGGTACAACAGCTCCAGTGCTCCCTGGGAGAGTTCGTCGTCGATCATGGGGTGGGCCCCGGCAAATCCGGGCCGGGCCGCCTGGACCTCATTGATCTTGGGATTGTATTTCATGGTGCATGATCCCAATGGATACATGCCCGAATCCAGTCCAAAGTTCCACTGGGAGAGGCGTGTGTAGTGGCGCACCACATCAAATTCACTTAACTGGGGCAAGTCCGGTGCCTCCCCCACCAATGCGGGGTCAAACTTAGCCGCCGGTACATCCCGGGTGGGGATGGAGACGGCACAGCGTCCCTCCCGACTCTTTTCCCACAACAGCGCTTCCTTGAATATCAATCCGCCGGTTCCGGTGGTATCAGCCATTTTTCACCTCCTTGGCCAGGTTTTCCATATCCTGCCTGGAAAAGACTTCCGTGGCACAGAACAGGTAGTGGTTTTTAAGGGCAGGGTAGTAGCACTCCAGACTCAACCCGGCCAGAATTCCCTTTGCCTTGAGTTCCTGGCGTTTCAGCCGATACCCCTTGGGGGCTTTCAGGGCAAACTCATTGAAAAAGGGGCGTTCAAAGGCGATCTTAAACCCGGCATCCACCAGCAGATCCCGCAGGAACACGGCCTTGTCATGGTTGATTTGGGCAATCTCCCGGAGGCCGATTTTCCCCACGGTGGCCAGATACATGGCGGCGGTGAGGGCGTTGAGACCGTTGTTGGAGCAGATGTTGGAGCTTGCCTTTTCCCGTCGGATATGCTGCTCCCGGGTGGAGAGGGTGAGCACAAATCCGCCTTGGCCGTTGGTGTCTGTGGTGCGGCCCACCAGACGCCCCGGCAGGTCCCGCACATATTTTTTTTGGGCCGTGAGAATGCCAAGGCCGGGTCCGCCAAAGGACTGGGCAATGCCGAAACTCTGGCCTTCACCCACCGCAATGTCGGCCCCGAAGCTGCCGGGATTTTTCAACACTCCCCAGGCAAGCCCTTCGGTGAAGGAGGTGATGAACAGTGCTTTTTTGGCATCGGCAATCTCCCGGACCTTTGCCAGATCTTCAATGCAGCCCAAAAAATTGGGGGACTGCACTGCCACGGCGGCAATATCTTCCATGGCGGTCACGGCATCCAGATCCGTGGTACCGTCGGCAGCCATGGGGATCTCCACTATTTCAAATCCTGCCGGGGCAAAGTAGGTGTTGATCATCCGGCGGTGGTGGGGATGGACCAGGGACGACACGGCCACCTTATTAACGTTTTTCTTTTTTCGAAGGGCAATGAGTAATGCTTCTGTAAGGGCCGTGCCGCCGTCATAATGGGAAGCCGTGGACACCTCTGTACCCAGCAGCTCCGTGATCATGGTTTGAAATTCATAAATGCCCTGGAGGGTGCCTTGGCTGATTTCCGGTTGGTAGGGGGTGTAGGCCGTGGCAAATTCGGATCGGCTGATAAGATGGGGGATCAGGGCAGGGATGTAGTGGGGATAACTGCCGGCCCCCAGGAAAATTTTGTTTTTGGGAAAGGCGCACATGGTGGTGGCCAGCGCGTCCATGTGCGCATTGAGTTCCCATTCGGTGAGGGGTGACGGAAGATCAAGATTTCCATGGATCTTGAATTTTTCAGGGATGGTCTCAAAAAGATCGTCCAGGGTGTCATGGCCTGTTTTTTCAAGCATTTGTGCAATGTCTTGGGGGGTGTGGGGAAGATAACGCATGGCATCTATCCTTTCAGCATCTCAAGGTATGCTGCTTTGTCCAAAAGGTTATCCATTTCACTGGCATCGTCGGCCTTTAATTTAATGATCCAGCCCTCCTGGTAAGGATCGTTGTTCACCAGTTCCGGGGCATCTTCCAGAGCTTGGTTCACGGCCATCACCTCACCTGACACGGGGCAGTACAGTTCGGAAACCGCCTTTACCGACTCCACGGTGCCGAACTCCTCTCCCACGTCAAAGGTGTCCCCCACCTGGGGCATCTCCACGAACACCACCTCCCCCAGCTGATCCTGGGCATAGTCGTTGATGCCCACGGTGATGACATCTCCTTCCATTGCGGCCCACTCATGATCTTTGGAATACTTTATATTTTCCGGCAGATTCAGTTCATTGATCTCTTTCATTGTCTTACCCTCCGTGTATGGTGGTGGGGGGACACCCCCCGTTAAAAAGATAGGTCTTCTGTTGGATTCCAGGGACTTTTTTCAAAAAGGTTGTGTCACAGCGGGATCAGGCTGGCGTTATTGACTTCCATTTTCTTGGGGTCGGGCTTGGCTGATCTCGGAAACTGACCCATCAACCCAGCACACAAAATGTCCATTAACGCCAAAAATCGGAAATTTTTCGCCGGGCCGTGCGATGGGGCCGGACATCGGAAACCACCGTGACCGTGATTTTTCGCTTGTTTTCCTGCAACACCAGCCGGGTGCCCACCTTCAGGGGGCGATCCACCCGAACAAAGCCGCAGCTAATGCCCTTTGCATTGAACTCCGGGGGCAGATTCGGGGAGGCCAAGCTTAAAAGGGTGCTGTCGTGCCATCCAATGGCCATGTCCGTGGCGCAGGTGAGCACGGTTCCCAGCACCTGGCCTGTTTCATCCAGAACCTTGGCATCAAGGCCGGATGTCACCTTTTTCAGGTTATCACCGACAAAGGGCAGGGTGTAAAAGGTGTCGTCGGGGTTCAGAAGGGCCTTATCCCCTATAAAGGATTTGGTGAAGGTGTTGCCGTCCGGTGCCAGGGGCAGGGCAAACATCCAGGGGTGATGAATGAACTTCCAGGCACCCACATCCTGGTGGGACAGGGGCAGCACAGCCCCGGCCCGCAGTGAGTCCCGGGCCCCCAGACCGCAGGCAATGAGATCAAATGATTTTCCCGTGGTAAGAAGGGATTCCCACAGGGCCACCACAGCATGGGGGGAGATGAAAATTTCAAACCCGAACTCTCCGGTGTAGCCCGACCTGGAGAGCAGAATGGGCGTACCGTTTTTCAGCCGGACATCACCGGAAAGGGGATTTTTTTCATCAAAATGTCCCTTAAAGGAGAAATAGGACATTTTGTTAAACACGGCATCGGGGTTGTCCAGGAGCAGACCCAGCACCCTGGCGGCATTTTTTCCCTGGATATCCACCTTGCCAAGTTTTTGGGAAAGGTCCGTGATATCAACAGTGGCGGCAATGCCACGGGAAGTAACGTCATCTGTTTCTCCACCGTGGACAGCAGGAATCGTTGCCGTGAGATGGGCCGCAATGGTGCCCCCCATTCCGGCATTGACACACACCATATAGTAGTTGGCCTGGAAGCGGTAGACAATGGCATCATCAATGACATGACCCTGGTGGTTGAGAAAGGCCCCATACACGCAGCGGCCATCAGTCAGGCCGGAGAGATCCCGGGTGTGGCACAGTTGCAGCAGATCCAGGGCCCCCTCACCGGTGACCATCACCGATGCCATGTGGGAGGTATCAAAGATTCCCACCGATTGGATCACAGCCAGATGTTCCTTTTTAACGCCGGTGTCATACCACAATGGCATGTCAAATCCGCCAAACTCAGCCATGTTGGCACCGTGGGCCCGGTGCCACGGGTTTAAGGGGGTTTGTTTTGTTGTAGTTTCCATATTTTCTCCTCTTAAATGCTCAATTTTCGGGCTTGATCGCACTGCCGGTCCGTTGAATACACGCCCGGTCCCTTTCCCAAGTGGCCGGTGTTGTGATCACGACCCAATTTCTAACAGGCAGTCCCGGTGAACAGTGGCGAGCCTGCCATTGGCCACTTAAGTGAAGAAAACTCAAGTGGCTTATAAAATATAGGGAACCTTGAGATTGTACGCCTTATAAATCACAAAGGTCTCCACGCTATTGATTCCCTGGACCTTGGAGATCTCATTGGTGTAAAATTCCAGCAGTCCGAACCCCGGCTTGAACAGCACCTGGAGGATCAGGTCATAGCGCCCGGTGACCACGCTGGCCGAGATGACCCCCATCAGTTTAGATATCTCTTCTCCTTTTTCAACCAGGTTGGCAGCGGAGAGCTTGATACCGATGATAACCGTCTGATGTCCGGGAAGGCATGCCGGATCAAACAGACCGCAGATATCAAGGACCCCCTCTTCCTTTAATTTGTTGACCCGTGTACGTACTGTGTTCTCTGTGATGTTCAGTTGATCTGCGATTTTCTTGAACGATCTTCTGCCGTGGCGTAGTTCTTTAATAATCTCAATATTTACATCGTCAATTTTCATGATAATCTCAATTTATGCTCAAAATTAAGGAAAACCTCAATTTATTTAAGAGCTATGTTGTTGTTTAATGTGTTATGGTGGAATTGTCAATTAAAAATCAATAATATTTATGGAATCATCAAATTATAATCCGATTTTTTCTGTTTTTCAAATTTTAGTCTTGATTAAGAGCCAATGGCACTAAGTGGAAAAAGGGGGTGTTTTTTATTGATTTTGGTACAGAGCCAGTGTTATATATTTTTATCAATTCTGTTTATTTTGTAAAGGAGAAAATAAGATGAAAGAAAAAATAGTGATCATTGGTGCGGGTCCCGGTGGATATGTTGCCGCCCTTACCGCGGCCCGGCTGGGGGGCGATGTCACCCTGGTGGAAAAGGCCCATCCCGGAGGGACCTGCCTCAACTGGGGCTGTATCCCCTCCAAGATCATGAAAACCTCGGCAGATCTTTATGCAAAGGTGAGGGAGGCCGTCCTTTATGGTATAAAGGTTGAGGGGGCTGTGGGGGTGGATATGGCCGCCATTATGGCCCGGAAACAGCAGATTGTGGAAACCCAGCGCAGGGGCATTCTGGCGCTGCTTAAAAAAAGTAAAGTGCAGTTTGAACAGGGCCGGGGATATATTAAGGAGCAGGGGGTGGTCTCCGTGGCCGATGACAAGAGCTGGGAAAAGGAGATTCACTATGATCGGCTTATTCTGGCTGTGGGCACCGAACCCCTCAATATTTCGGCATTTCCCTTTGATGGTCACCAAATCCTTTCCAGCAATGATCTGTTGACGCTGGAGACGCTGCCCCGGTCCATGGTCATCGTGGGAGGGGGTGTCATCGGGTGTGAATTTGCCTGTATTCTTGCTGCCCTGGGAGTAGAGGTCACCATTGTGGAGGCGTTGTCCCGGCTGTTGCCCCTGCCGTCGGTGCATGAGGGGTGTTCCAAAATTCTCCAACGGGAGATGAAAAAGCGGAAAATCACCTTCATCACCGACCAGGTGGTGGAACGGGTGGAAAAGGAGGGGGAGGAACTCTCCATCACCCTTGGAGTCTCTCCCTTTGCCGATGAGACCCGCAGGGGGCGCATTAAGCCGGTCACCCTGACGGCGGAAAAGATGGCCGTGTGCATTGGCCGTGCGCCGTTGTCCCGGGACCTGGGGCTTGAAAACATTGGGCTTGAGCCGGATGAGAGGGGCTGGATTCCGGTGAATCCTGGCATGGAGACCCGGGTGGCGGGGGTGTATGCCATCGGGGATATTTTAGGACCCCGGCATGTCATGCTGGCCCATGTGGCCTCCCACGAAGGGATGGTGGCTGCGAAAAATGCCTTGGGAGGACGGGCCATGATGGATTACACCGTCGTGCCCGGTGCCATCTTCACCATGCCGGAGATCGGCAACGTGGGGGTCACCGAGGCCCAGGCCCGGGAGCAGGGGCTTGATGTCACCTGTGCCGCAGTGAATTTCCGCACTCTCGGCAAGGCCCAGGCCATGGGCGAGATTGCCGGAGAAGCCCGTGTGGTGGCGGATAAGGCCACAGGAAAGGTGCTGGGCGTTCACATCATCGGTCCCCACGCCACCGACCTCATTGCCCAGGGTACCCTGGCCGTGAACAAGGGGCTCACCATTGCTGACGTTGTCCACACCATCCACGCCCATCCCACCTTGAGTGAAATCATGTTCGAAACCGCCCTTGCTGCCGCCGGGACTCCCCTCCACAGCTGAAAAAAAATGGGGTCAGCTATAAAAAGGAGTCAGGCTTGGCTTCAAATGCCGGGACCCCTCTTCATGGTTAAAATTGTGTTTGACAAAAGATTGGGTTGTATTACTTTGTGCGCATGAATTAAAAAACTCATGGAGGAAATTTATGAACCCCGAAAAACTCACCGTCAAATCCCAGGAGCTGATCCATTCCGCCCAGGCCCTGGCCCAGAAATATCAACACACCGCCATTGAACCCCTTCACCTGTTGCGGGTGATGGTGGAGGATCGTAAGGGAGTGCCGGCATCCATCATTGCAAAGATCGGTGGTGCCCTGGAGGGGGTGGCGACTGCCTTGGACAGCGCTTTGACCCGACAGGCAAAGGTCACTGGTGCGCCTCCCCAGATCTATCTCTCCCGGGAATCCCAGTCCCTTTTTGAACTCGCCTTTAAAGAGGCGGACAAGATGAAGGATCAGTACGTGAGTCTGGAGCACCTTCTGCTTGCCATGGCTGACACCCGGGGTCCCTGTGCCGATATTTTAAAATCCCATGATATCACCCGGGATGCCATTTTAAAGGTACTTCGGGAGATCCGGGGCAACCAGACCATCACCGACCAGAATCCCGAAGAGAAATACCAGGCCCTGGAAAAATTCGGCCGTAACCTCACCGAACTTGCCCGCAGCGGCAAGCTGGACCCTGTCATCGGTAGGGATGAGGAGATCCGCCGCATCGTCCAGGTACTCTCCCGCCGGCGCAAGAACAATCCCGTGCTCATCGGCGAGCCCGGTGTGGGAAAGACCGCCATTGTGGAGGGGCTGGCCCAGCGCATCGTGGAGGGAGATGTTTCCGAAAGCCTTAAAAACCGCCGGGTCATCGCCCTGGACATGGGCGCCATGCTGGCCGGTGCCAAGTATCGCGGGGAGTTTGAAGACCGGCTCAAGGCGGTATTAAAAGAGGTGGAGGCTGCCGAGGGTGAGATTGTACTGTTCATTGACGAGCTTCACACCGTGGTGGGGGCTGGGGCTGCAGAGGGGTCTGTGGATGCCTCCAATATGCTCAAACCGGCCCTTGCCAGGGGTTCTCTTCGCTGCGTGGGAGCCACCACCCTGGACGAGTATCGAAAATATATAGAAAAGGATGCGGCCCTGGAGCGCAGGTTCCAGCCGGTGCTGGCCGCTGAGCCCTCTGTGGAGGATACCATCTCCATCCTCCGGGGCCTTAAGGAGAAATACGAGGTGCACCACGGGGTGCGTATCAAGGACTCCGCCATCGTGGCGGCGGCTACGTTGTCCCACCGCTACATTGCCGACCGGTTTTTGCCGGACAAGGCCATTGACCTTATTGATGAGGCCGCCTCCCGCATGCGCATCGAGATCGACAGCATGCCCATGGTCATAGATGAGGTGCAGCGCCGCATCACCCAGGCGGAGATCGAGCGCCAGGCCCTGAAGAGAGAAAAGGATGATGCCTCCCGGGAGCGCTTGGCAAAACTTGAGAAATCCCTGGCCGATATGAAGGACGAGATCCAGCCCATGAAGCTGCACTGGAACATGGAAAAGGCCTTGATCCAGGAGATCACCGCCATCCGGGAGCAGATAGACCAGGCCCAGACCCAGGCCCAGGTGGCCGAGCGGGCAGGGGATCTGGCCAAGGTTGCCCAGATCCGTTACGGCACCATTGAGACCCTGCAGAAATCCCTGGCTGCCAAAAAAGCGGAACTGGACCAGGCCCAGATAGAGTTGCGCATGCTCAAGGAGGACGTGGATGAATCCGACATTGCCGATGTGGTGTCCGCCTGGACCGGCATCCCTGTCTCCCGCATGTTAAAAGGGGAGCAGGAGAAGCTGGTGCAGATGGAGTCCCACATTAAAAAGCGGGTCATCGGCCAGAAAAAAGCCATTGATGCGGTGTCCAATGCCGTGCGCCGGGCCCGCTCCGGTCTGCAGTCTCCGGATCGTCCCATCGGCACCTTTATCTTTATGGGACCCACAGGGGTGGGTAAAACCGAGCTTGCCAAGGCCCTGGCCGAGTTCATTTTTGATTCCCAGACCGCCATGGTGCGCATTGACATGTCCGAATATATGGAAAAACATTCGGTGGCCCGGCTCATTGGTGCGCCTCCGGGGTATGTGGGGTATGATGAAGGCGGTGCCCTCACCGAGGCCGTGCGACGCAGACCCTATTGTGTACTGCTCTTTGACGAGATTGAAAAGGCCCATCCCGATGTGTTCAATGTGCTGCTCCAGGTACTGGATGACGGCCGCATGACCGATGGTCAGGGCCGCACCGTGGACTTCACCAACACCATTATCATCATGACCTCCAATGTGGGCTCCCGGTTCATCCAGGAGGCCTCCGGTATCTCTTCGGATGCCGGGTACATCGGGGCCCTGGACCATGGGGAGGAGAGTGAGATCTCCCGGGATCACTCATCGGATTTGGGAAAATTAAGTGATGCAGAAACGGCAGAAAGGAATCAGATGCTCCAGGCCGCCATTGCCCGGGCCCTGAAGGATGCCTTTAAGCCCGAGTTCCTAAATCGCATTGACGAGATCATCACCTTTCAGAATCTCTCACTGGAAGATATCAAGGCCATTGCCGACATCCAGATCCGTCAGCTCAATGACCGCCTGGCCCAGCGGAAGATCCACATCTCCCTGGACGAGGCTGCCCAGGCGGCCCTGGCCCGGTCCGGCTACGATCCGGCCTTTGGTGCCCGGCCCCTGAAACGGGTGATCCAGAAGCAGCTGGAAAACCCCCTGGCCCTGGCGCTTCTCAACGGTACCCTAAAGGACGGCGAGACGCTTCGGATCACCGCCGCCCCGGACAACACCCTGATGTTTGATGTCGGGGACAAATAAAAAAAATGGGGTCAGAAAATGGGATCAGGCTTTTTTCTCGCTCTCCTTCCCCCGGAGCGGGTTCAATATGCTTCTTGCCTTTGGAAATGAAATATTATAAGTTAGACCTATTTTCAGGTTCACCGGTACAAGAGAAGTGCGCTTTGCCGGATTCAGCCACCTATCTGGCCAACATCCATTCTTCGGAGATACCCCCCGATGTGGGAAAGACAGAAAAAGGAACAATAGATGAAAAAAACCGTTATCAGGGGCACAGGCCGGACCCTTGCCCCCCGCCTTGTTACCAACGAGGATCTTTCAAAGATCATGGATACTTCGGATGAATGGATTCAGCAACGCACCGGTATTGAGCAACGCTACTGGGTTCCCGAAGGGGTTGAGATGGGAGCTTCGGATCTGGGCCTCACCGCCAGCCACAAGGCTCTTGAAAAAGCCGGATGGCAGGCCGAAGATGTGGATTTCATCATCTTTGCCACCCTGAGCCCCGACATCTTTTTCCCTGGTTCCGGCTGTCTTCTGGCCGAAAAAATGGGTCTTACCACCACCCCGGCCCTGGACATCCGCCAGCAGTGCACCGGGTTCCTCTATGGGCTTGCCACCGCCGATGCCTATATTAAAAGCGGTCTGGCCAATAAAATTCTGGTGGTGGGTGCCGAAGTGCACTCCACAGGGCTTGACAAAACCACTCGGGGCAGGGACGTGGCCGTGCTCTTTGGTGACGGCGCAGCTGCCGTGTGTGTGGAGGGGGTGGACACCCATGAAAACATCGGCGTTCTGGCTTCCTGCCTCCATGCCGATGGCCGGGGTGCAGCAAATCTTATGGTGGAACTTCCGGCCTCCCGCCTGCCGGACCGGCATCCCCGGGATCTTCCCATTGACTCCGAGCGCTATTTCCCCTCCATGAACGGACAGGCTGTTTTTAAAACCGCCGTGCGCAGGCTTCCCCAAGTCACCCGGGAGACCCTGGAAAAGGCAGGTCTCACACTGGATGATATCACCATGATTTTCCCCCATCAGGCAAACCTCAGGATCAATCAGGCCTATGCCCAGTTCATTAAGATTGATGAGTCCAGAATGTACAACAACATTCAGCGCTACGGCAACACCACCGCCGCCAGTATTCCCCTGGCCCTGGACGAGGCTCTGGAGCAGGGAGTGGTGGGCAAACCCGGTGATACCATTCTCTTTGTGGGGTTTGGGGCCGGGCTTACCTGGGGGGGTATTGCCTACCGATTTTAATTGAGCAGGCTCTGGGGTCAAGCTCTCCATTTCACAGGATCGCCAATTATGCTTTGTTGAAATCAATAACTTAACTTTTGCGAAACCGAACTTGTCAACTATCCGGTATTATTATTATTGATAATAATAATAAGGCATTCTTCGTATAAACCGGGAATTGCTGCAGACGGGATGGCTTTGGGAATGATGTTTGCTATGAAATCAAATTCTGCTACCAGCTGTGTGGAAGAGTTCTTGGCAAAAGGGGTGAAAATGCCCCTGCCTGCAACTGTGTACATCGGCCCGGAGGTGGACTCGACCCGTATCTCCGCCAACAATGTCACCTTCCACCCCGGCACCCGCATCACCGGAAAAAATACCTTGATTATGTCCGGCACCACCTTGGGCCAGGAAGCACCGGTCACCGTGGATAATTGTTTTATCGGGCCGGACACCCAATTAAAAGGCGGTTTTTTTACGGATGCCGTGTTTGTGGGTAAAAACACCTTTGGTTCCGGTGCCCATGTCCGGGGAGGCACCATCCTGGAAGAGGAGGCCAATGCGGCCCACACCGTGGGGCTGAAACAGACCATTCTTTTTCCTTTTGTCACATTGGGAAGCCTTATCAACTTCTGCGATGTCCTCATGGCAGGGGGAACCAGCCGGAAAAATCATTCTGAGGTGGGCAGCTCCTATATCCATTTTAATTACACACCCAACCAGGACAAGGCCACAGCCTCCATGATCGGCAATGTCCCCCAGGGGGTGATGCTGGATCAGCCCCCCATTTTTCTGGGGGGTCAGGGCGGGCTTGTGGGACCCCGCACCCTGGCATTCGGCACCGTTATCGCTGCCGGCACCATCTGTCGCCGGGATGAGCTGCGTCCGGACCGGCTTGTTTTCGGTGGTGGTATGAAATCTGCTTCCCTTCCCGCACCCGGTAACTCTTACCGGGATGTTCACACCATTTTTAAAAAAAACCGCAGCTACATCTTCAGCCTGTGCGCCCTTCTGGCCTGGTATCAACAGGTACGCCCTCTGTTTGTTACCGATGTCTTTTCCCGTGCCCTGCTTGATGGCATGCAGACCACCCTTAAGAAATGCATTGTTGAGCGGATCCATCGCCTGGACAAATTTTTAGCCGGGTTGGAGATCTCTCTGGAACACTTGTGGCAAGGAAATGATGGGAAAAAAACACCATTGGTGAATGATCATGAAACGCTCATAGCTCAATGGTCTGAGACCCGCCGTTGCATGGAAAAAAAAGCCATGGTGGATCCATTACCCGGTGCTCCGGCCTCTTTTTTACAGGCAGTTGAGCGGGGCATTGCCATTCATGGGGCTGACTATGTACGGGTAATTCAGTCCTTGAACCGGGATATGTGCCTTTTGGGCACCACCTGGCTGGAAAAAATTGTGAACGGTATTGCCAGCAAGGGGTAATTGGGTGTATCTGGTGTTGCGAACAATATCAGAAAGTATAGCTGAAATAACTGCATTATAGGAAAATTGCATGGGAAAACTTTTCGGAACAGACGGCATACGCGGAATGGCAAATCACTACCCCATGACAGTGGATGTGGCCATGAACACGGGCAGGGCCGTGGCCCGCTTTGTAAGGCAACAGCAAGGTACAAGTGCCATCATCGGGCGGGATACCCGACGGTCCGGCACCATGTTGGAGGCTGCTCTGGCCGCCGGTCTTGCCGCAGAAGGCATTGACGTGCACCTTGCAGGGGTGATTCCCACACCCGGAGTGGCCTTTCTGGTTGTCCATACTTCCGGTGCAGGGGCGGGTATTGTAATTTCCGCATCCCACAACCCCTATCAGGACAATGGGATCAAGCTCTTCAGAGCAGATGGTCACAAGCTTTCGGATGAAGAAGAGGCCATGGTGGAGACCCATTTGCTGGAATTGATTTCCAAAGCGGATCGTAGTGACAGCGAGACGTCCATTTCGTTCCCAGACAGCCTGCATGCCGGCGTGGCATCACCTCCTGAACCAGGTCTGATTCAGGTTTTGGACCAGGCCCTGCAGAAATATGTCGCCTTTTTGAAAAGTTGTTTTACCTCCAATAACGCCCATACGTCAAGCTTGACCCCAATGGTGGTGGATTGTTCCAACGGGGCCGCATCCGGGGTGGCAGAAGCTGTGTTTTCCGGTCTGGGGCTTGAGACCCTGTTTGTTCATAATGCTCCGGATGGCCGAAATATCAATGAACGCTGCGGTTCCCAGCATACAGCAGATCTGGCCGCCGCCGTGTTGACGCACAAGGCTCGGGTGGGGCTGGCCTTTGACGGAGATGCCGACCGCCTCATTGCCTTGGATGAAAACGGTGTGCCGGTTACCGGTGATAAAATTCTGGCCATCTGCGCCTGCCATGCTGCCGCCCGGGGGGAACTTCCCCATAATGGCGTGGTCAGTACCGTCATGAGCAACATCGGGCTCGGTCTTGCCTTGGCTGCCCATGGTATTGATCATGAAATCACCGGGGTGGGAGACCGTCAGGTCATGGCCGCCATGGAAAAAATCGGGGCCGTCATGGGAGGGGAAGATTCCGGTCACATGATTTTCTCACAATACCATACCACCGGAGATGGCATCCTTACTGCTCTGCGACTTCTTACCGTCATGGCGGAAACGGGCAAATCCCTTTCCGAGCTGTCCACTGTCATGAAAGTTTATCCCCAGGTGTTAAAAAATGTCACCGTCACTGCCGATCGTCCGGATTTCATGGCTATTGCTCCTGTTGTCCAGGCCATTGCCGCAGCTGAAAAAGAATTGGCGGATCAAGGACGCGTTCTGGTGAGGTATTCAGGTACCCAGCCCCTTTTACGGGTGATGGTGGAGGGGGGAAACGCAAATAAAATCCAGGAAATCTGTAATAATATCTGCACTGTGGTTAGCGCTTACATGGGCCGATGATTAATTTGTTAAATCTTGATTTTTGTGGTTTGTCATCACCATGAAACCTCAAAACGTCCCCAAATGTCCAATCTGCAGATTATCAAACATATCTCTCTTTAAAATTCACAATATGGTATATAACCTACATGGCAGTAACCACCTGCCACAACGAAAAACGAAAGTCATTTGATTCCAGTACGTTGGTTGGACTTTCATATAAACCCACATGTCCTGGCGGACACAACGAAGATAGAAAATGGCATTATGCCGCCCCCCCCCCGACGGGCAATGGGCCCGGCCCGGAACCGTAGACGGCTCAATTGGCCGGTTCCTATTGCCCGTCGGGGGAGGGGCTCTGCTGAGGTAGACTTCTGGGTAATGAAAGTGGCGTGTGTGGCGCCTTTACGACACGAATACTCATATGCCAAATCTGACCCCAAATTTGACGGGTAGAATGATGATATGCTTTTTCAACTGAGAAATTATAACTTTTACATCATCTTTTCTTTGGATTTGTTCCTGTTTTCTCTGTCTCTGTTGTCGGCTCACCTCATTCGGTTTGAGTTTACCCTTCCCGAATTGCGCCTGGAACAGTTTTGGCACCTGCTTCCCTTTGTGTTGCTGATCAAATCGTCGGCCTTTTTTTCCATGCAGCTGTACAAGGGAATGTTTCGCTACACCGGGCTGACGGATCTGTGGCGCTTGTGCAAGGCCGTGGGGGTGTCATTTCTGGTGCTGCTGTCCGGCATTGTCATTGTGCATGGGTTTGCCGGGTATTCCAGGGCGGTTTTTTTTATTGACGGGGTTTTGACGCTCTTGTTCACTGGCGGGTTGCGGTTGCTTATTCGTTTTATGTTCACCGAATATTGTCTCCTCAGGGCAGATAGCCGAGTGCTTCGTCTGTTTAAAGATACTCGGGATTACAAGGTGATTTTGATTTATGGTGCTGGCAGTGCCGGAGAAAAGTTGTTCCGGGAAATTGCGGAAAATGCCCGGCTGAATTTCCGGGTGGCTGGCTTTATGGATGATGATCGCAAAAAGCTGGGTCGCTCTATCCATGGTGTTCCCGTACTGGGCGGTATCGGTGCGTTGAAGCTGGTCACGAAAAAGCTTGGGGTGAAAGAGGTACTCATTGCCGTTCCCTCATCCACCGGTGCTCAGATGCGGGCCATTGTGGATGCGTGCAAGGCTTGTGATGTGCCATTCAGGACCCTGCCGGGGCTGGGTAATATCATTGACTGCAAGGTGAACATCAACACCCTGCGAGAGGTAAAATATAATGATCTGCTGCGCCGGGAGCCTGTGGCTTTGGATACTGATCGGATTGACGGGTATCTTCGAGAAAGGGTTGTGCTGGTCACCGGAGCAGGGGGGAGCATCGGCAGTGAATTGTGCCGCCAGATCATCAAGTTCCAACCCCGGCAGTTGATTTTGCTGGATGCCTCCGAGTCTGGCCTTTACCGGGTGCAGATGGAACTGAAACACCGGGCCGGGTACCAGCGCTATGCTACGGTGCTGGGCCTGACCCAGGATGAGTCCCTGATTGATCGGGTGATGCGCCGGTATGCCCCACAGGTGATATTCCATGCCGCCGCCTACAAGCATGTGCCCATGCTGGAGCGAAACCCTTGGCAGGCTGTGAGCAACAACATCCGGGGCAATCAGGTGATGCTGGAAAAGGCCATGGAGTATGGTGTAGGTCATTACGTCCTGGTTTCCACAGACAAGGCCGTACGCCCCACCAACATCATGGGGGCCTCCAAGCGCATCTGTGAATTAATCCTCCAGGCCAACGTCAATCTGGGCTCGGATCATCTGGAGTCAGGTTTGACTTATGAGCGCCATTGTGCCCGGGGTGAGGAAGAAAATCCCGTCCACGAATCCATCAATCCGGCCACCCATGAACCTGCGAACCCATCAATTCCAAAATCCATCCACCTGGAAATTCAGAAAACTCGAATGATGGCAGTGCGTTTCGGCAATGTGGTGGGCTCATCCGGCTCGGTAATCCCTCTGTTCAGAGATCAGATCAAGCGGGGCGGGCCGGTGACGGTGACTCATCCCGAGGTGACGCGTTATTTCATGACCATTCCCGAGGCTGCCCAGCTGATCCTCCAGGCTGGTGCCCAGGGCCAGGGCGGAGAGACCTTTATTCTGGAGATGGGCGAGAGCATTAAAATTGTTGACATGGCCCGGGATCTCATCCGGCTATCAGGCAAGGTGCCAGACGATGACATTGAGATTCGGTTCACCGGCCTTCGCCAGGGCGAGAAGCTCTATGAGGAGCTTATTACCGAAGGCGAGGGCATTGTTCCCACGAAGCATGAAAAAATTATGGTTCTGAAACCCAATGGTGACTGGAACGGCCATGGCTCCCAGGGGAACTACCATGCCTACCTCATGGAACAGCTTCACGACCTCTACGCCGCTGCTGCCATGCATGACATCTGCGCCATTCGCGATAAAATGCAGACCATCGTCCCGGAATTCAAGGTCCAGGACAGCCAGTGTGTTCTTTAATTTAGCGTCAGGTCTGCTTTGTTGCCATCCTTAGCCTTAGGGGGCAATGATTCGGTGAGGTTATTATGACCAGAAAATCTCGTATCCACTACTCTGGTGCATTTTACCATGTTCTGCTCAAATGATATCAGACACGGTTTGAAACGATTTTCAGCCAGGCACAGGAATAGTACAGAGCCTGCACCCCTATAGTTTGGTCTGGATTACCTGGTGGAGGATGTGCTGAACAAAGTCTTTCATGTTTTCCGTGGCATAGTTGGTGAGGTAGAACTCTTTTTTGGCGGCAATGGTTTCATCGGTGAGAAGTTTGTCAATGCCCTGTGAAAATATCTGGGTGAGGTAGTCCTCATCTGTGATGTAGAGGTCCAGCACGGCAAGGGTTTTGATATTGAAATTTCCAAAGATTGTTGGGGGCTTATGATAGAAGAAACCCGACTGTCGTGGCCGGGGATAATCCTTCAATCCAAAGATGATGTTGGGCGGCGACTGGCTCACAATAAACCTCCTTTCCGTGCGTGATGGATAATGATTATGGTGTAAATGATCTGAAAAATCAAGAAGGGCAAAAAGACCAGAAGCCGTATGGGACCGGGAATGGTGATCATCCACAATGCACCGAAACCCTGAAAAACGGCAACGATCCAGTAAAAAATTGTTACTTTGAAATGGGTAAATCCCAAACGATTAAAGAGCTGGTAGAGATGGGTGCGATGGGCCTGGAACACATTTTCCCCTTTGAAAAGACGGCGCAGAAAGGTGAAGCTGGTATCATAAATGAAATGGAAGAGCAGCAGGGGCATCACCAGAAGCGAGGTGTGGGCGTTGTCGTACAATGAGGCAATGATGGGTAAAGTGGCAAAGCTGAAGCCCAGAAAGGTGCTGCCGATGTCCCCCATGAACAGTTTTCCCCGGGGAAAATTAAAGATCAGAAAACCGGCCACCCCGGCCACGATTGTGTAGGAGACCATGTAAGCAAAATTGCTGCCCTGGATGCAGGTGATGATGCCGAAAAAGACGGCGGCAATGATGGCGTTGCCCCCGGCCATGCCATTGAGCCCGTCCATGAAATTATAGGCGTTGATCATGCCAAGTACCCACCAGAAAGTGACAACATATCCGGCAATCCCCAGTGACCGGCCGGTGAAAAAAGACAGTTCAGGGGGAAAGTCCATCCGGTGGATGATGATACCGAACCACATCACAACAAGAACGGCAAGTACATGGGTGGCAAGGCGTATATAAAAAGGTTTTTTTTTGAGATCATCGTACAGGGACATACCGGCAATGAATAAGCTGGAGATGGTGAAGCCCAGAAAAAAACGGTGGGATATGATGGTTTTTCCGGCAAAAAAATACAGCATCAGCATGCTCAGAAAAAAGGTAAAAACAATGGCAATACCCCCGATGGTGGGGGTGGGTTTTTCATGGGAGGACCGGCCATTGGGGATGTCCATGAACCGGGTGCGTTTGATCAGGAACAGGCTGATGACGGCAGATACCAGGAAAAGAACCAACGCAAACAGAATGTGACATGGAAGGGTTAAAGTGATCATAAATTTTTTTATCTTGAATTGTGGTTACGGTCAAGATAAAACAACGCTCGTCAGTCGTAACTTCTCAGATGTGTCGCTGTATTAGGCAGCTCAAGTGAATATCCGGGCACGGGCATGGATTTAGCTTTGGTCAGCAATTCCCGGTTAAAAGCAGGTTAACTATTTATGGATAAAAATAGCACATTAGCAGTGGTGGGCCTGGGGTATGTGGGACTGCCCCTGGCCGTCCATTTTGGTGAAAAATTTAATACAGTGGGCTTTGACCTCAAACCCCGTATTATAGACAATTGTAAAAAAATGATGGATCCCACGGGCGAGGTGAGCCAGGAAGCGTTTTTACGGGCAACCCATTTTACCCCCACCTGCGATCCCACTCTGCTGAAGGGTGCCGATTACATTGTGGTGGCCGTGCCCACCCCCATTGACAAGGCCCGACGTCCGGATCTTACACCCGTGGAGAGCGCTGCCCACACCGTGGGCCGGCACATGAAAAAGGGGGCCATTGTGATTTTTGAATCCACGGTGTATCCCGGGGTCACCGAGGAGGTCTGCGTACCCATTCTGGAACAAGAGTCGGGCATGACCTGGAGGCAGGATTTCCATGTGGGATACTCACCGGAGCGTATTAACCCCGGGGATAAAGAGCATACCCTGACCCGCATCGTCAAGGTGGTGGCAGGAGATGATCCGGAGACCCTGGACCGGGTGGCGGATCTCTATGAATCCATTGTCACCGCAGGGGTCCACCGCACTGCCACCATCAAGGAGGCCGAGGCGGCCAAGGTAATAGAAAACACCCAGCGGGATTTGAACATTGCCCTCATGAACGAGCTGGCCTTGATCTTTGATCGCCTGGGCATTGACACCCAAAATGTGCTGGAGGCCGCCGGTTCCAAGTGGAATTTTCTGAAATTCTCCCCGGGCCTGGTGGGGGGGCATTGCATTGGGGTGGACCCCTATTATCTCACATTTAAGGCGGAATCAGAAGGGTACCACCCCGAGGTGATCCTGGCAGGACGGCGCATCAACGATAACATGGGGCGGTTTGTGGTGGAAAAGACGGTGAAGATGATGATCAAGGCCGGACACAACATCAAAGACTGCCCGGTGGGGGTGCTGGGGCTCACCTTTAAGGAGGACTGCCCGGATCTGCGCAACACTCGGGTCATTGACATCGTAAAGGAGCTTCAGGATTATGGGGCCGTGGTGCACGTGCATGATCCCATGGCTGACGGATCCGAAGCCATGGGCTATTATGGGGTACACTTGGTCTCCTGGGAGGAGATGAAGGAGCTGGGGGCGTTAATCATTGCCGTACCCCATCGGCAGTACCGGGAGATGGCCGTGGCCGACTTTGTTGCCTGCCTGGACCCCCAAGGATGTCTCATTGATGTCAAATCCATGCTGGATGCCCATGAGGTAGCTCAGACCGGCACCCATTTTTGGCGTTTATAATTTTGTTCTTTAGCATTCTCGGTGGCGGTTTTGGTTCGCACCAATTTGGGTCGATAACGCTAATAATACAAGCCTGACCCCGTTTTCCCATAAATCATCACCCAAGATTTGATCATCAAGTCTAAGCCAAGCCTGACCCCATTGGGCTTCTTTATTGACTTTTTGACCGGATACATATATTGATGGGATCAGAATTGAAAGCGGAAAAGGCTAAGAAACTGTGTACGTTAACCATGGAGTTCATGCCAGGTGGGTGGTAAAAGCCAACGGCTCAGAATTGATATCAATTTTGAATTTCGGCACCTCACTTTTTCTGGTTATTAGAAAAAAATTGATAGATTACAAATTGTTATCACGTAAAGTGACATTGGTGAATCCGCTGGGGCTTCATGCCAGACCGGCTGCCATCATTGCAAAGATTGCCCGGACTGCTGAAAAAAATATCTGGCTGGGAGATAAGGATTACAAAGCGGATGCTGCCAGCATCATTGATATTCTCTCCATCAGCGGAACAAAGGGGAAATCCTTTGTGTTGGAAGCTGAGTCGGAAAGCGATCTCCCCCTGCTGGATGCCATCGTGGCCGCATTTGAAAACGGGTTTGGAGAAGTGACGGATGGATAAAGCGGAATCAAAAGAGGTGGTAATCAGAGGCATTGGCGGTGCGCCGGGAATCTGCATCGGCAAGGCCTATTTGGTGGACAGGGAGGGCGTGGATCTTATCAAGCGCTACGCCATTGTTGAACGGGACATCCCGGCCGAGGTCAACCGTTTTAAAAATGCCGTAAAAAAAGCCAAGGATGAACTCAAGGCCGTGGTGGAGTCTCTGGGGGAGGAGTTCTCCAGCCAGGTGGATATATTGGAGACCCATCTGGTACTTTTCAAGGACAAACTGCTTTACGGCAAAACCATTGAATCCATCACTTATGAGGGGATCAATGCGGAGTGGGCATTAAAGAAGGTCACCCGCCAGGTGAAGAACATGTTCCAGCGTATGGAAGATGATTATCTGAAATCCCGGGTGGCGGACATATCCCAGGTGTCCGATCAGATCATGCGACAGCTCATGGGGGCCCAGGACATCAAGATCTCCGATATTCGTATGCGGGTGATCCTGGTGGCCCACGATCTTACCCCGGCCGATACCAGCCAGATCCAGCTGGCGCATATCAAGGGGTTTGTCACCGATCGAGGGGGCCGGGACTCCCACACCAGCATCATTGCAAAATCCCTGAACATTCCCGCAGTGACGGGTCTTGGCACGGCCACCATCAATGTGCAGAACGATGATATCCTTATTGTGGACGGCTCCAGCGGTCTTCTCATCATCAATCCCGAAGAGGATACCCTGTTTCAGTACGAGGCGCGTCGTGCCCAGTATGAGCAGTACCGGGCCCTCATTACCCGGGAGAGCCATCTGCCCTCTGTTACCACCGATGGCCATGCCATGAAACTCATGGCCAATATCGAACTGGTGGAAGAGGTGGTGTCGGTGCGGGACAATGTGGCCCATGGTGTGGGGCTGTTTCGCACGGAGTTCATCTACATAGACCAGAAGCGCTTTCCCACGGAAGAGGAGCTGTTTGACCGCTACAAGGAGGCTGTGGAGCTGATTACCCCCCAGCCGGTGACCATTAGAACTCTGGATATCAACGGTGACAAAGTACTGCCCTATCTGAAGAACAGCCCCGAGGAAAATCCCGCCCTGGGTCTTCGGGCCGTGCGGTTTTCCCTCCAGCGCCCGGAAATATTCCTCACCCAGGTCCGAGCCATTCTCCGGGCCGCCGCCTTCGGCAATATCCGCCTGCTCATCCCCATGATTACCTGTGCGGAGGAGATCATTGAGGTGAGAAAGCTCCTGGACCGCGCCATCATGGAACTTACCCGTGAGGAGATGGTCTTTAACAAGGATATTCCCCTTGGCATCATGATTGAGGTGCCCTCGGCGGCCATCATGGCGGATCGGCTGGCCGGACATGTGGATTTTTTCAGCATCGGCACCAACGATCTTATTCAATATTCCCTGGCCATTGATCGCAACAACCGTCAGGTGGCCCATCTGTACCGTCCCTTGAATCCGGCAGTGTTGAGGCTCATCAAAATGGTTGTGGATGCAGCCCACAATCAGGGTATCGGGGTCACCATATGTGGAGAGATGGCCGGCGATCCCGTCAATGTGCCGGTGCTCATGGGGCTTGGCTTTACAGAGCTGTCCATGAATCCCGGTTCCATTCCGGTGATCAAGCAGGTGATCCGCAAGCTGAATTACCAGCAGGCCTGTGACGTGGCCGCAAAGGTGCTGACCATGGATTACACCAAAGAGATCTATCAGTTCGTCCAGGAGACATACAAAGAGATACTCCAATAAATTCTGCGGTGTCCCACAGGTGATTTTGTTTTTGGAAAATATAGAAATTTAAGGAGGTTGATTGTCCGGCTGACCATTTGCAGGAGAAACACAGTCAAGTGTAAGTTTTCCCGTAACCCAGTAGCCAACCCCCGGATAGGTAAACGATACTAATGGAATCCGATCACATAAAAATAATTGCAAGCAATCGCAAGGCGCGGCACGAATACCATATTTCCGATGAGGTGGAGGCGGGCATTGTTCTCGTGGGCACGGAGGTGAAGTCCATCCGTGAGGGCGGGGTCAATCTCAAGGATGCCTATGCGGATATCAAAAACGGTGAAGTTTTTTTGCGACAGCTTCACATCTCCCCATATAAGCACGCCTATTATGACAACCATGATGCTCTGCGCACCCGGAAACTATTGCTCAACCGCCGGGAGATAAACAAACTCACCATTAAAATTAAGGAGCGGGGCTTTACCATCGTTCCTTTAAAAATTTATTTTAAGAACGGAAAGATCAAGGTGCAGCTTGGCCTTGCCAAGGGAAAGAAGCTCTACGATAAACGGGAGACCATCAAAGGTCGGGATATGCAGCGGGACATGGACCGGGAAAAGAAAAACTATTAAATAATGGCCATACCACAACAAAATCAACCGCCCATAAAACCCGATGAAATTGTGGGTATTCTGTTGAGATACCGTTGGCTGGTGGTGGTCCCCCTGTGTATTACACTGACGGTGGGCCTCTATCTGGCCCTGACCATCCCCCGGGTTTATTCCGCGGCCACCACCATTCTGGTCCAGGCCCAGAAGGTGCCTGGCTCCTATGTGAAATCCATTGTCACCAGCGGCATTGACGAACGGATCAACACCATTTCCCAGCAGATATTAAGTCAGAGTAATCTGGAGAAGATCATTGAGCAGTTCGGGCTTTTCCAGGAACAAAAGGACCGGAAGTTGTTTCTGGAGGATAAAATTAAGGACCTCCGGGGCCGCATTAACGTGGACCTCACGAGGGATCGCAAGGGAACCGACGCTTTTACCATCATGTATAGGGGCACCAGTCCTGAACGGGTGATGAACATCGCCAACACCCTGGCCGGCCTCTACATGGATGAGAACCTGAAACTACGGGAAGCCCAGGCCGTGGGAACCAGTGAGTTTCTGGAGGCCGAGTTGGAAAAAACCCGGAAAAAGCTGGTGGAAAATGAGCAGATCCTGTCCGGCTATCGGTCCAAATACATGGGGGGACTCCCCGACGAGCTGGAGTCCAATTTAAGAACCCTGGACCGGCTCCAGCAGCAGCTCACCGACCGCCAGTCCATGCTCCGGGAAACCCGCAACAGCATTGCCGTGTTCAAGGCCCAGATAGCCCAGACCCGGGAATTAAAATCCCAGGCAAAAGAGACCATGGCCCGGCAGGTGATGATGTCCTCCGAAGAGAACCAGGCGTTGATGTCGGACACGGCCACGCGCCTGGCCCGGGCAGAACTTGAGCTGGAAGCGCTGCGGCTTCGGTACACGGAGAAGCACCCCGATGTGGTAAAGCAGCAGGCCACCATAGACCGGCTTAAACAACTGGTGGCTGCGGAGTCCGAAAAGCAGTCAACGGCAACTTCCGGAAAAACCGAGGCTTCCGTGGATGGCACCCATGGGCAGGCCCTGACGGCGGGGGCTGATGTTCAAGAGACCCTGCAGCTCCGTCAGCTGGAAAATGATGCCCTGCAGATTCAGCGGGAGATCATCGATATAACGGCCCGCATGAAGGTGTACCAACGTCGGGTGGATGAGACCCCCCGGCGGGAGCAGGAACTGAGATCCCTGGAAAGGGATTATGGCAATATCCAGGAGATTTACAGCTCTTTGATGGATCGAAAGTTGGAGGCGGAACTCTCTGTAAATATGGAAAAAAAGCAGAAGGGTGAGCAGTTCCGCATTCTGGACACGGCCAGGCTTCCCCAGCGCCCCATCTCTCCGGATGTGAGGAAGCTGTTTGTTTTTTCTGTGGCTGCAGGGCTGGGTGTGGGCGGTGGCATTATCTTTCTGCTGGTGTTTTTTGACGGCACCGTCCGACGGGATGAGGACATTGAAGAGCAGTTGGGGCTCCTCATTTTGGCCAGTGTCGCCCCTTTAAAAAGAAAACGGGATCGCCTGCGGAATCGACTGGAACTCATGGGGATCGTTGCCATGGTGGGATATGCTGTGATGCTGCTGGCGGGTTTTACCCTGTTGAATCTTAAGGGGCTGGATTGGGTTTTGGGCTTTTTAAAATAGGGTCAGAGGTTTCGGGGGCAGTGGGTTTTGGGGTCAGGCTTGGCTTATAGGTGTTATTTTGGGGAAAATGTTCAGGGCGCTGGAAAAATCAAAAAAAATTATCTCCGAAAGGGGGAGACCAGAGCCTTATCCCGGATCATCCGTAAAGGGAGAGGGGCCATCTGCTTCCCGTTCACACAGTGTTCCGCCGGATGCAAAAGGTCGTTGGAGGGCTCCGGCACCATGTGACGTCGCTTCTTCAGCCTCATCAAGGGCACCGTTGTCGTCACGCCCGCCATCCCATAAACATGTGACGGAACAATTTCATGGGCAAAGGGAAGCGTTTCACTCCTCCGGAACGGTTCCACCAAGACCCATGCCCATGCCGTCAGGCACTTCCCCCGGAACTGTTTTCCAGCCCCCGGCCCTCCATGGCTCGGTGGTGGCCTATAGTCGCCCCCACTCTCCCGAGGCAGAACAGTTCCGGATGTTGAAAACCGCCATTTTGTTCCCTGACAAGGGCACTCCCCCCCGCACCATCATGATCACCAGCAGTGCCGCAGGGGAGGGAAAGTCATTTGTGGCTGCCAACCTTGCCACCAGCATGGCCATGGGCATTGACGAGCATGTCCTGCTCATGGACTGTGATCTGAGACGACCCACCCTTCACCGGATCTTCGGATTCCCGAACAACACACCGGGCCTGACGGAGTACCTCACCCGGGGGGCACCCCTTGCAGCGCTACTTAAAAGAACCAGGGTGGGAAAGCTCACTCTTCTGCCCTGTGGGGCTCCGCCCCCCAACCCGTCGGAGCTGATATCCTCGGACCAGATGAGGAAACTGCTCCAGGAGGTAAGGTCCAGGTACCCGGATCGATACGTCATCATTGATGCGCCCCCCCCGGACGTCACTGCTGAAGCCAATGCCCTGGCACGGCAGGTGGATGCCATAGTCATTGTGGTGAAAACCGGTTATTCCAGGAAAAAAGCCCTTAAGGATATTATTGAGACATATGGCAGGGAAAAGATCCTTGGGGTGGTGAAAAATTTTGCTGAAAAGACAAGAACTTACAATTATGGATAGAGAAGGGTGTCGATTTAACACCCTTTTGTGTAGCGTCACCAGTTGATTACAAGCCTGACCCCATTGGCCCACCAATTGTGCCGGATGGCCGAATTTATGATCAAGCCTTCCAATAAATAAGGGGCCGGATGTAATTAAAGAGGCGGAGCTGTGCACACTGAAAAGAAGATGTCACCGTTAAGGAGATCAGGATGAAACCTAACGCATGGATCATTACTGGGATATTGCTCTGTTTTCTGGTTACTGGCCATGGGGCAGTGGCTGGCCAGAAGGAGACCGAAAACACGGATTACATCATCGGTAATGGGGATGTGCTGAGGATCTTTACCTGGAAAGAACCGGATCTTTCGGTGGACGTGGCTGCCGTACGTCTGGATGGCAAAATCACCTTCCCCCTGGTCAACGATATAAAGGCCGCCGGTTTGTCTACCATGGCCTTGAAAAAAGAGCTGGAAATTCGTTTGGCCGGGTATGTTGAGTCCCCCATTGTCACTGTGATGCTGCTGCAGGCGGTGAGTCGGCGCTATTATGTGCTGGGGGAGGTACAGAGGGTGGGGGAGTATCCCATTGAAAAGAACATGACAGTCATGCAGGCCTTTGCCGTTGCCGGGGGATTCACCGAATGGGCCTCCAAGAACGAAATTCTGCTTATCCGGCGGGTGGGTGGAATCGAAAAAATATTCCGTATTAATTATAAGGACATCCTCAAGGGAAAAAGCCTGGATAAAAATTTTTTCATCCAGGCAGATGATACCATTGTGGTTCCCTAAACCTCATGACTCCGGGCACAAAGCGGCCAGGGGACGGATCAATCCATTAAACCAAAACCATGAGGTGTTCCTGTATGGTTAAACTGATTTCAATGAATTTTGTTCGGCCATTGGCCATCATGCTCCTTGTTCTGTTCTGCAGTGCAACAACACCTGCAGTCTGTGGCATGAATGTCCAATTTCATCCGATGCTCTATGTGTCCGGCCATTACACCGACAATGAAGACCAGACCACAACCCATAAAAACGAAACATACCACACCGTCTATGGCTCATTGTTTTTGATACGCTTTGTGGAAAAAAACACCACCGTGGATCTCACCTACAACCCTGAATACATTGATCGGGAATCCGGTGATGAAGACGGTGATTCTCTGGAACATAATGCCTCATTGAAGGCAACTGTTCAGGCCTCTCCCAAGGTTTCCATGGATCTGAGCCTTAACTACGATGGACATGACAATGATGTGGACAATGAATCCTGGGAACACACGGGAAAGTTCACCACAACAATGGCCCTTTCCCGGAAAACCCAGATGGAAACGATCCTGGATTATAGTAATGCCTTTGAACGCCGACGGAGCACCGGCACCTACCGGGAGTACACAGATCATGGCGGATCTGTGATTGTTGTCCATCAATTCGGTAGCATGAATCAACTGAGCCTTTCCCTGGACTACAGGCGTGTGGATTATGAACCCCCTGTTTTGGAGGATTATGATTCCTGGTCCCCGGGAATATCATTGGCATATTGGCTGAATCCCTGCTGGGGGATTAATGTGACCGGAAGCTATGAGAAAATCGACTACGATCTTTTAAACAGAGAGGTGGAGTCGGCCACAGGCTCCTTACGCGTTGTCAACTGTATTTCTCCACATTTCAAGTTCTATTCACAATATAAACATATCCACACCCAGCGGGACGGCAATTCTGAGGAGAGTTATCTTCCCTCCCTTGGATTTGACTGGGATGTCACCAGGGATGCCGGTGTCTCCCTGGGGGTGGGGTATCTCTACCAGGAGTGGGACAACCAGACCAACGGACGTCTTTTTATGGATGCCGATGTGTTTAAGCAGGTGAATCTCAGCCGCCATGCCAATGTGATCCTGACGGCGGCCAGCTCCATTGATCCCACCAGTGATGACGACGCGGACCTGGGATTCCAGATTCAGTACCGGGGGGGCGTTCTGTTTACTTGGGATCTCATGGAAAACCTGTCGGCAGACCTTCGCGGATCATGGGTTCGGGATGAGTTTACCCAACCCGACGTGGATCGCACAGACAACACCTTGAACCTTGGCACCGGCTTAACCTGGTCTCGCTGGCGCTGGGCAACCATTGAGTTTGCCTACTCTTATGAAGATTACCGCACCGACAGTGATCAACGGGAGGATTACCAGGAGCATCGGGGAACGGTTACGTTCCGGCTTCATTCTGTTTTTGACTGGACAGGACAGGGGGAAGGTCCCACCCGGGAAGCTGTGGAATCGCGTATTTACAGTCTGAATTCTCAATGATCAATGGCATAGCGGCAATGTCAAAATGCGGTCCCTGAAACTGGAATCAAAAAAACGATGGCGGACAAACACTCCTTCTCAATATTGCTCACCGTGGATGTGGAAGACTGGTTCCAGGTGGAAAATTTTAAATCCTGGGTGTCCAAAGATTCCTGGGATGGGCGAGAACTCAGGGTGGAAAGAAACTGCCACCGTTTGATGGACCTTTTTGACAGCATTCCCGGGGTTAGGGTGCGGGCCACCTTTTTTGTGCTGGGCTGGATTGCCATACGCCTGCCGGGACTGGTGCGGGAGATTCAGCAACGGGGTCATGAGGTGGCATCCCATGGGTTTGGCCATGAACTGTGCACGGCCCTGACCCGGAAGGATCTTATGGCGGATCTTCGCCGCAGCCGGAAATGTCTTGAAGAGATCACCGGCCGCCGGGTAAAAGGCTACCGTGCCCCCAGTTTTGCCATTAATAATGAGCTTCTTTCGGTTATTGAACAGAGTGGCTATCGCTATGATTCGAGTTTCAACTCTTTTGGCGGCCACGGTAGATACGGCACCATTGATACCACCGGGAAAAAACGCAAGGGCATTGCCATTCAATTTTCAGATACGTTTCATGAACTGCCGGTGAGCAATCTTTTATTAAAGAATAAAACCCTTCCCCTGGGCGGGGGGGGGTATTTTCGGCTGTACCCCTTTTTGTTTTTTAAACACGGGATACGGCATGTGTTAAAAAGGGAAAATGCCTTTATTTTTTATATGCACCCATGGGAGATTGACCCGGGGCAACCACGGGTGCGTCAGGCCTCTGCAGGATTTCGGTTTCGACACTATATCCATCTTAACAAAACGGAAGAGAAGCTGGCTTCGTTGATAACATTTTTCAGAAGCTGTTCCTTTGAAACCTGTTCTGACTTTTTAGATTTCAATAACAGCCATGGCAGACGGCAGGGGGGTTGAGTCCGTTCCGATTTGTCAAAATCTAACGAATATGAAGTAGCTTGCTTGAATTTAGAACCACATCATATTGTATGTTGCAATAGTCAAGCCCGATGCCTTTATCGGTCAAGGAATATAAAATAAGTAGCATGACAGATCAATCGTTAAAACCGTTTCAAAAAAGAGCGGCAGACTCAGCCCAGACCTTTCAAAGAGGAATTTCTCTCTTGGGATGGATAATGATTGGATTGTTATTTGCGGGGGTGTTTTATCCGGTGCTTAAAGGGCTGATATTGGCCTGGAATGGTTCCGAGGAGTACTCCCACGGCTTTCTAATTGTACCGGTATGCCTCTGGCTGATCTGGGCAAAACGCCAGGAGCTGGAAAAAATTCCCAACAGTTCCTGCTCTTTGGGTCTTCTATTAATTATATCTGCCCTGGTGCTCCATGTGTTGGCAAGCTATGCCGCCATCCTCACCTTGGGACCTCTGGCCATGATTTTCATGCTCCATGGTATGGTGCTCTATTTTTTGGGTCCAGCCATTTACAGGGCACTCTCGTTTCCTTTAGTTTTTCTATTTTTCATGGTGCCGGTTCCCTCCCAGATCTATTCCGCCGTGACCATTCCTCTGCAGCTGCTGGTTACAAAAATTAGCACTTCCATCGGCAGCATAATGGGAATTCCCATTCTGCGGCAGGGTAATCTTATTCATCTTCCAGAAAGAACCCTTCAGGTGGTGCAGGCCTGCAGTGGGCTGCGTTCCATTATGTCTCTGGCCGCTCTGTCTGCCCTTTTCGGCTATCTCTTCATGGAGACCCGGATTTTTCAAACCCTGCTGTTTCTGAGCAGCATTCCCATCGCCATTGTCATCAACGTTGTGCGGGTGGTCCTGATGATTGTGGGGTTCTATTTTTTTCAATATGATTTTACCACGGGAACCATCCACACGGTGATGGGGTTGCTGGTTTTTTCCATTGCTCTGTTGATGCTTTACATGCTTGCCACGCTGTTCTCCCTGGCCGAGAATAAATCTTCGTGTCATACAACTCGTTAATAGTGTGCAGTTCAAAGAGACGTTTTTCAGGTAAAACTGAGTAAAAAGAAAGGAATGAATCAAGAATTTGGCATCCTTCATATGACCCCAAAAGTACTTTACAGTCTTTTGATAAAAAGTCCCTGCAAATGGGGAATGCTCTAAAAAAGTGTAAAGTATTTTGGCTACCCACTTAAGGCGGGACAGCCTCTAAAATCAAGGTTCTTGGGAGCCCTTAAATTGGGGGACTGCAAGCAACTTATCCACATAAAAAGCCTTGAAAATATCCCGGCTTAAGTGGGTAGCCAGTATTTTTGAAGGATGCCAAGAATTTTAGGAGATTTTGTGGGAGAAAAAAACGCTCGCCTTGTCAAAGTTTGGGTGGTTTGCTTCTGTCTGGCAACAGCAGGTCTGTTTATCCAGTTGCAGCCCGCCCCCGGAATCCTGGAAAAAACAGATACCCTGCACAGGGCCATCTCCGGCATTGAGGAGTGGATACATTTTCATGATGTTCTTCTGGATACTACTGTGGTATCTTCCCTTCAGCTGGATGACTACTTCAACGCGGTGTTCAAACGCAAAGGGCAGTCGTTGGCACTTTACATCGGGTACTATTATACGGCCAAAAAGGTGGGGGCAGCCCATGATCCCATGGTCTGTTTTCCGGGGCAGGGGTGGAAGGTGTCGGACCGGCACCAGGGTGAGTTGGAAATAAAGGCACTTCCAGGCACCACGCTTTCTTATTCCGTTATGACCGGGCAGCTGGCATCCCAAAAAGAGTTGATTCTCTACTGGTTCCAAGCTCATGACAGAACCAGTGCTGGAACCCTGGGCCAGAAGCTTCATCTGTTATGGAAACGCATGGGTGGTAAGGGTGAGGACAACGCCTTTGTGCGTATCTCTGTTCCCTTGGGGAACGGCATGCCAGAGGAGGCCGAGGCCGTGGCCCTTGATTTTGTACAGAAATTTTATCCTGTTTTTTGGGCTTTTATTGTAAAATAAACGACCGGCCATGATCAGTGAAATGCTACTATTTACCCGAATGTAATGTAACTTGATTCATATTTGTATAGTCACTGTTTTTTATTTGGGCAGGAAGTGTAATATTCTGTTGGAAAATTTGACACATAGAATACCCAAGAATTGGAAAATGGAAGAATGGAACAAGAGAAAGAACAATGATCAAAACTTTAAAATTACTCAAATATCAGTTCCAGGATCGCTACGGGAGACTGTTGCTGGTCCACTGGATGATCCGAGAACTCCCCGGTGTTTTTGGTGAACGCATTCGAAGAAAAATATTGTATAGGTACTTCAAAAGATGTGGTGAGAACCTGATTATCCATCAGGGATTTCGATTCCGGGGTATCCATCAAATAGTGGTGGGAAACAATGTGCAGATCGGGGTGGATTCCTTTATCCAGGGCAGTGGGGGGCTGGAAATTGGGGATGATGTGTTATTGGGTCCTGGGATCAAGATCTGGACAGTTAACCATCGATTCGAGAACTTACATATTCCCATATATGAGCAGGGGTATGAACACAGGCCAGTGAAGATCGGTAAAGGGGTGTGGCTGGGGAGTAATGTATTTGTACTTCCGGGTGTAATCATTCCCGAGGGGTGCGTTGTGGCGGCCAGCAGTCTGGTTGGAATCAAACGCTATCCCCCTTATGCCATTCTTTCTGGAAATCCCTGCCGAGTCATTGGGAGTCGTTGTCGGAATCTTGTCCCGGCAGAAAATGGTGCCCATGATACACCTGGTGTTTGTCCTAATACGAGGGAACAAGGAAAGGATTCCCTGGAAATTTCCGGGATAGAACAAATTGAAGTCCAAGGGGAAACAGGGGAATCCCCACTGGTGGTGGGACAGGAAAAAGTTCCCCGGAAAGAAAGCAGGAGTGCCTGATCATGGTTGAGTGGCTTTTCTGGGGAAGTATCGGCATGATTATTTATATTTATATGGGATATCCCCTGTGTGTGTGGCTCTTGGCTTACACATATCCCAAAAGAATTGAACGGGTGGAGATGGACGGTTACCGTGGGGAGGATTACCCCATGGTTTCTATTCTAATTGCTGCACACAATGAGGCAGATCACATTGCCGCCACTCTGGAGAACAAGCTGCAACTCATCTATCCACGGGAGCGTTTTGAGGTGCTGGTGATTTCCGATGGTTCCACCGACGGTACAGATGAGATTGTAACGGGGTTTGCCACCTGTGGAGTGAAGCTTTTGCGACAATCAGTACGCGGGGGAAAAACGGCAGCCCTTAACGCCGGTGCTGCCGTTGTCAAGGGGCAAATTCTTGTGTTTTCCGATGCCAACTCTCTTTACGAACCTCATGCCTTGACGTGTCTGGTGGAAAATTTTTCAGACCCCACAGTGGGGTATGTTACCGGGAAAATGATTTATGTGAATGCTGATAATTCCCCGGTGGGGGATGGCTGTTCTGCCTACATGAAATATGAGAATTTTCTTCGGGAAAAGGAAAGTGCCGTGGGATCGGTGGTGGGGGTGGATGGCGGCATTGATGCTGTTAAAAAAATACTCTTCAAGCCCATGCATCCCGATCAGCTGCCGGATTTTGTATTGCCACTGAAGGTGATTCAACAGGGCTTTCGGGTAGTGTTCGAGTCCCGAGCAATTTTGCGGGAAAAGACACTCAAGGACGTGGGAGATGAATATCGCATGCGGGTGAGGGTGTCCCTGAGGGCACTGTGGGCATTGTATGACATGGCCCCATTGCTGGTCAATTTGAAAAATTTACGCTTTGCATGGCAGTTGTGGTCCCATAAGGTACTCCGGTATCTTTGTTTCATGTTCCTGGCCATGGCCTGGATAAGCAGCGCTGGGTTGGGTCTGTCCCGGGGTGGGGGGTATGCTCTGCTTTTCATTCTGCAAAACCTTGCATACCTGGGTGCCGGGATCGCCCATTGGATCACACAAAACGGGAAAGATCCCGGTAAACTTTACATTTTTTATTACTTTGTGCTGCTCAACCTGGCCGCCGGGCACGCTTTTATAAAATTTCTCATGGGAAAAAAACTGGTACTTTGGACACCTAGGAAAGGATAGTTATTTTCTTTTTTACTTTCATCAATGACTCCATGCGTCAAAACTAATGGTTTGACACTTGAAGAAAACCTTTAATGAAATGGAGTGATAACATGAAGAAATATGGTATGGCTTTGATACTGCTCGTGGGAATACTCACTGCAGTGGAGGGGGTGGGCATGGGAACCAGAGTCAAGGATAATGGTCTGGAGATGGATAGGATAACTTTTGAAAAATGGGATAAACTGGCGGATCAGGGTGTTTTTTTCGGTCACCAGTCGGTGGGGGATAATGTCATGGACGGCATTGTAGATCTCCTTGAAAGAACACCCCGAATCAAGATTAACCTTCAGGAAGTGACATCTGGCAGTACCATCCGGTCAGCGCAGTTTTCCCATGCCCGTGTGGGAAGGAATCAATCTCCCCAGTCAAAAATTGCAGATTTCTCCCGGTTTATTGATGAGGGTGCCTCCAGCATCAACATGGCATTTTTAAAGTTTTGCTACGTGGATGTTGACAGGGATACCCCCGTGAAACAGCTGTTTCAGGAATATTGCAGCACCATGGAAACTTTGGGAAAAAAGTATCCCCACATCACCTTTGTCCATTTTACCCTTCCCCTGAAAACCCCCAATGACTCTTGGCGGACCAGCCTGAAATCTTTGTTGGGGCGAAAAGCATGGGAATATGCCGACAATATTCGGCGAAATGAGTACAATCATCTTCTTAAGGACACTTTTGAGACCCATGCCCCGGTGTTTGACATTGCCCTTTTTGAGGCCATGACCGATGATGGCAGACTATCCACTTTTCGGGAACAGGGGAAAGAGTATCTTGCCCTGCAGGAAGTTTATTCCCAGGACGGCGGCCATCTTAATGATGCGGGTCGACGGTGGATTGCAGCCCATCTGCTTCTTTTTTTGGCAGACCTGCTGCCGTGATATCCGGCCGGTTGTTTTTCATTGTTTCATGAAATAATCCCTTATTTATAACCGCCACGGGCGGACCGGGATTCGCCCATAACGAAGTATGAAAGTAATGTTAGGTAGACCTACACTTTCTTATGAAAACTAACATACAATATATAGGTATGCCCTCACATGACCCTGGGACAGAGTTCAATTTCCACAACTTTTAAGCATGCCATGATCTACAGCCTGGCCACCATTCTGGGCAAAGTCATTGGATTTATTATGCTGCCGGTGTATGCCCATTATCTGCATGGTGAAGGGTATGGCATCATCGGCATGATTGATGTGGTGATCTCGGTGGTGTCCATTCTCATTGGGTATGGTATTCAGGGAGCCATGGCGCGGCTTTACTATGATCTGAAAACGGAAAAAGAAAGAAATCGGCTCATTTCCACGGCCATTATCCTTATGCTTTTTGCCGTTTTCCTGACAGGCGTACCGATGATGCTCTTTGATCGTCAAATTGCTTGGCTGGCTTTTGGGCAGGAAGGGCTCTCCTTTTATATCTTTCTGGCTATTCTCACCTTCATGCTTGATATGACGGCTAAGAACGCTGAAACTTTTATTTTCATTCAGCAGAAATCCATTTTTTACGTGTTTCTTTCACTGTGCCGACTGATCCTGGCCTTTTCTCTGAACATTTATTTCATCGCCTACCTCAAACTAGGAGTACTGGGATACCTTTACAGCGGACTGATCGTTGCCATGGTATTTGCTGTGGTCATGCATTTCTACAGCCTGGGGCTCGTGGGGGTTCATTACGATAGTGGTCATGCCTCGGAAATTCTCAGATACTGCCTTCCCCTGATTCCAGGATATGTGGCCATGTTCATCCGGACTAATATCAACCGTATCCTGCTCAGGGTATTTCTCAACCTCACCCACGTGGGAGCATTTGAGATGATTTTCAAATTCGCCACCTTGATCGGACTGTTTGTGGTGGAGCCCTTTTCAAAAATATGGGGGGTAAAGCGGTTCGAGATTGCCGATAAACCGGAAGCGCCCGAAACCATGGCCAGAATTTTTACCATGATATGGGGGATGATGCTTTTTGTGGGACTGGTGCTCAGTGTGGAAATTCCGGTTTTATTAAAGTTGCTCACCCCGGAAGAGTTCTGGCTTGGGGGAGAAGTCGCCGCTCTTGCCGTTCTTTCTCGAATTATTCTGGCAAGTTATTATCATTTATATTTTGGACTTCTCTATGCAAAGAAAACCAATAAGATTTCTGTCATCCAGATTGCCACGACAATTGTGGCTCTGATGCTTTCATTGATCCTTATCAAACCCTTTGGCATCTACGGAGCGGTTGTCGCATCCTGTTTAACCAGCACATTCCAGTGCATTATGGCTTTTGTCATGGCCAGGGATTACTACCGAATTCCCTTCCAGTGGAAACGAATAGTTGTGTTGCTGCTGTGTGCCTGTGGGTTTTTCATGATCATAGATCAGGTATCTCCTGGCACAGCTCCGGAATGGCAGACCTGGCTAAAACAATATATTGCGCCGGTTATAGTTAATTGTATCCAGATTGTCCAACTGGATGCCATCAAAGATGGTCGACTGGTCATGTTGGCAGTGGAGCATGTCGGGTTGCTGGTGGATGGTGGAGTTAAACTGATATTGTCTTTTATTTTTCTGTTTGTGTTGATTCCCGGAAACTATATTTCCCGCAAACGTTTTGAGGCTGTTTTCCGAAATCGGTCCATTGCTCCCCTGTTTGAGTTGGAAGTGGCGGTGGTCCGTGCCGATGGAAGTACAAAATGAACAGACCCGTGGTAAGAGTTGTCATTTCAGCCTATAATGCAGCATCCTACCTGATGCAAACCATCACCAGTGTTCTGGAACAATCCTTCCAGGATTTTGAAATCCTTATGCTGGATGACTCTTCCCGAGACAACACCGCGGGAGTGGTTCAAAAAAGAAAGGTCCTCAATCTGCGTTATCATCGTTTTTGTAAAAATTATACTGGCCCTTCCCTCCCCAGAAATGTGGAAATTTCAATAGCAACGTGCCGCAATAAGGTCTTGCTTGATACGAATGATCTGTATCGTTCCGGTCGTCTGGAGGTTGCTGTGACATTTTTGGAAGATCATCCCGAGGTGGTACTTGGTACTATATATGCGTCAAGTCTTCAGAGCGAGTAGCGTACGTTCCCTTTATTTAGGTCAAAAGCAAAATGAACAAATTAGTTAGTGTTATAATTCCAGCGTTTAACAGTGCTCAGTATTTGCCTGAGACGATTGAATCTGTTCTATCACAGACTTATTCTAATCTGGAAATTATCCTTGTAGACGACGGTTCCACGGATGATACACGCGCATTCATAGAGGACTTAGGTGATCAGGTGCGCTATTTTTATCAGGAAAATGCTGGTTCAGCCCGCGCCAGGAATAAAGGCATCAGGGAAGCAAATGGTGAATACGTAGCTTTTCTTGATTCGGATGACAAATGGCTGCCTGAGAAATTAGTGAGGCAGATAGATTATCTTGAAAAAAATAATTTTGATTTGGTTTATTGCAACAAAATATGGGTGGATTCGTGTGGCTCGCTTATTCCTGATGCGTATGAGCAAGATGCTTTTCCTGAGGGAGATATTTTTGTGAAAATGTTCAGTGCAAATTATATTAGCACTTCATCAGAGGTACTTGCAAAAAAAAATATTCTTCTCGATTGCGGCGGTTTTAAAGATATTCCTGAATTACGCAATTGCCAGGATTATGAATTGTGGCTGCGTATAAGTCACTCATATCAAATTGGTGCAATTCCTGAGAAATTAGTCAAGTATCGCGTGCATGAGGCAAATCGTACCAAAGATTACAAGAGCCGCCTCATTGGGATGGAAGCTTGCCTAAGATCGGCATTGAGCCTACAACGATCTAAGGAAGTTAACAAAGTTGATATTAAACGGCGTTTTTTTTCTTTGTATGTGGGGTTTGCTAACTCATTCTTTAAGAGTGGGTTTTATAAAGAATCTGCAGCAACCTATCAAAAAGCTTTTTTAATTTTTCCTGTTAAATTAAGTCTTAAAGACTATATGAAATGGATATATGTAATTTTGAAAGGAATATTGGGGTCAAAATGATTGCACAGAAGATACATAAATTTGTGGAGCTATGCCGGACCTCAAAAACCGATTTCAGTTACAAAATGCATCCAAGAGGACATGAAACGCTCTATGCTTCATGTTTTGCGGCGATGACTTTGCATTATATAGGTGCTTTGCCTGAACCCGCAGAACAACAAAAGTGGGCTGATTATATTAATTCTTTTCAATGTTCAGAAACGGGTTTTTTTCTTGGAAAAGAAATTACTGAAGGCAGGTTGATGAGTGAGGCTCATTCAAAAGAGCACCTTTTAATGCATTTATGTGCACACGTTTTACCGGCACTGGCTGTTTTGGGAAGTAAACCTAAATTTAATTTGAAATTTGCGGCTTCTTATTTGGATAAACAAAAATTAGAGGCATGGTTTAATGCAAGGGATTGGGCCAGGGTTTGGATTGAGGGAAACAATTTATTATTCATGGGGCAGTTTATAACCCACATTGGAGAGGTGGAAGGTCAGCAGGAATATATTGCTGAATTAATGCTGTTTTATTTTGATTGGCTAGATGAACTGCTGGATACTAAAACCGGATTGTGGGGAACAAATCTCGGAAGCAAGCTGGATGTGGCTATTTACGGCGGCTATCATCAACTGCTTCTTTATTATTACTGGAAACGACCGATTTTATATCCTGAACGATTAGTCGATTCGGTGTTGAGCATTCAGCATTTTGACGGAGGATTTGGAGCTTGGAGTGATGCCGGCACTTGTCAAAACATTGATGGCATTGATATTTTGGTTAATCTTTACAAGTTGAATGACTACAGGCACCGTGATATTAGGCGCGCATTGCGAAGAGTAGTCCGGCTTATTTTATTGAAACAAACCAGTAACGGCGGGTTTGTGGATAGACGCGGTCATTTCTTTGATCATATGGGCATGGAATATACCCAGACTCCGGCCGGTTCTGCGAATATGTTTTCTACGTGGTTTTTTACCCATGCTTTATGCCTGATTAGTGAAGTTTTGGGTGATTCTTTTTTACGCAAATTGGGCCTTGAAAGCAATGATTTTAATTCAATTTGTTCAATGGGCTGGCATCGGAAAAGTATGGAAATGAGTACACCGTCAATAGCGACTATGGAACGTGTGTTTGATGCAGTGGAAGTTTGTTTAAGGACATTGATTAGCGAAATATATCGAAGGGTGAAAATGAAGTATTAATAAGCAGTAGCGTCCAATTCGGTTTTGTTCCAAAAAAACATGAAGAAATTTTATGAGGGGATGTTTATGCTCAGGGTAGCTTTTTTAATTGACACGATTTCATGTGATACCGCTGGAACTCAAAAACAACTCCTGGAGACGCTCCAACGGCTGAATCGTCGATATGTGCTACCCCACCTTATTTGCCTATATCGATCCCAGTGGATGGCAGAGAATCCGTTGCCCTGTGCTTGTACTGTTCTAGGATATCGGGGATTCATAAAATCCGATTTTTCCGGAGTGGTCGTCCAGTTGGCAGAGATGATCCGAAGCCATGGATTCAATGTGCTCCATACCTTTTTTGAAGAATCCATCTTTGTGGGGTATCTGGGAGCGATGTTCAGCAGGCAATCCCCGGTGTTGCTGTCCAGTCGTCGGGACATGGGGCTGGGACAGGAGAATCAGCCATGGTACCATACTCTTTTTCCCTTGGTGCTGCCCTTTGTCAATAAACGATTTGACGGTATTGTGGCCAATTGTCATGCCGTGGCGCGGTATGTTTCACAACGGGAGAAAACAACCATTAAGAAGATCCAGGTAATTTTGAACGGTATCTCTTTTCCTGACAAGCCTTTTGGGAAGCCGCTTTTTTTTAAAACATTGCCCAACAATCTCATCTGCATCGGCATTGTGGCCAGTTTGACGCCGGTGAAACGCCATGACCTGCTTCTTCGGGCAGTAGCTAATATTATGGAAGAGGTGAGTTGTCCGCCCCTGATGGTGATCTGCCTTGGGGAAGGTCCTGAAATGTACCACCTCAAAGCCCTGGCCAGGAAGCTTAAGGTGGAGAGTCATCTCTTTTTTCCCGGAGTGGTGAAGGATGTTTCGTTTTGGCTTTATCAACTGGATATCGGGGTTCTTTGTTCAGATCGGGAAGGCTTGTCCAATGCGGTTATGGAGTACATGGCCTGCGGTCTTCCGGTGATTGTAACAAAGGTCGGGGGGAACACGGAGCTGGTGGATGAAGAAAACGGCATCTGTGTTCCGCCTGGTGATGTGGATGCCCTTGCCACGGCCATGATCAAGCTCATCCGGGACAGTTCCCTGCGATCTCGGATGGGAAAGGCTTCGCTTGAAAAGCTGAAGCGCTGCTTTTCCTGGCAACGCTCCCTCATGGAGCTGGAGTTGTACTATCGCCGTTTACTGGAAAATAGAAAGTGATCCAGATTTCAGAAGGGCTCGTGTCGGGTTTCAGGGGCATTTGCATGGGGTGCCGAAATGGTAGGGATCACGGCTTAATCTGTTGAAACAATTCGTTTGACAAGCAAGCTTCAAGGAAGCTTAGACACCTTTAATTAAACTGTTGGATAAGTGATGATTTCATCCATTCGAAGAAATTTTTTTGAACCGTTGTACCTTGGACGGGCAAAAAGCCCGAAACTTGGGTATTGGAAAAGACTGGAGGATAGCCAGTACTTGTCACGGACAACACTGGAAAAAATTCAGTGGCAGCGTCTCCAGTCGTTGTGGGCCTTTGTGTGGAAGCACAATGCTTTTCATCGAAAGCGGTTTATTGATGCACAGTTAACTGAAAAAAGCCTGCAGGCTCCTGAAGACATCAAGGTATTGCCTTTTTTAACCAAAAAAGAGATTCGGACCAACATTAGGGAGATGATCTCCACTCCCCATGCCGGGGATCACCTTCTCCATTTTAAAACCGGAGGTTCCACGGGAAAGGCCCTGGACCTTTTTATCACGGAACAGTGCAGCGAACTCAGAAATGCCTGCGCTCGTCGCCATGACCGCTGGACAGGGTGGGAACCCGGAGAACCCATCGCCGCTGTATGGGGGAACCCATCCCTGCCTGTTTCTCCAAAACAGAAGCTTTTAAATATTCTGGTGCAGCCTCGGATATATCTGGATACCATGGCCGTCAACGAAGCATCTGTGACGCAGTTTGCAAGAACCTGGAAAAAGGTCCGGCCGACCCTGCTCTTTGGTCATGCCCACTCCTTGTTTGTTTTGGCCCGGTATCTGGAGAAAATGGGGATGGCCGACCTTAAACCCGTGGGCATATTATCCACCTCCATGATGCTTTTGCCCCATGAACGGACGATGATTGAACAAGTCTTTGGCTGCCGTGTCATTGACCGTTACGGATGCGAAGAAGTTAGTCTCATCGGGTGTGAATGTGAAGCCCATGAAGGACTGCACATGAATATTGAGCACCTGTTCATTGAGTTTGTCAGGGAGGATGGTTCCTGGGCTGCTCCTGGGGAACCAGGGCAGATTGTGGTGACGGATCTCATGAATCGTGCCATGCCATTTATCCGGTATCGGGTGGAGGATGTGGCAGTTCCCCTGAACCACAGCTGCTCCTGTGGACGAGGCTTACCTCTCATGGGAACTGTGCAGGGGCGGGTGGCTGATTTTCTCATCAAGCACGACGGAACAAAGGTGGCTGGGATTTCTCTCATTGAAAATACATTGACACGTATCCCGGGTATTGATCAGATGCAGATCGTACAGGAGCGCATGGATTCCCTGCGGTTGAACATTGTACCAGGGGGGGGCTATACTCTGGAGACAGGTCGGGAACTGGTGGATTATTTTAAAAATACATTTGGCCGGGAGATGGGTATTGAGCTTTGTATGAAATCTGAAATTGAACCCGAAAAATCAGGCAAGTATCGCTTTTCCATTTGTGCGTTGGATAGTTGTCATGATCGGAAAATAGAGGACTGAAAGAGAAGAATTTTTTTGGCAAAGATATTACATCTTGTTGACAGTGGTGGTCTTTATGGTGCAGAAAGTGTTATCCTCACCTTGAGTCGTGAAATGATCCGCAACTGCACCTTTGAACCTGTTATCGGCTGTATCGTCTCCCATGCCGGGGAACAGAGTGACCTGTTTGACCGAGCACTGGAGTTTGATATCCCGGCTGTTAAAGTTGTGATTCGAAACGCCCTTCTTCCCGTGGATCTGCTGAAATTTTTATGGCAGTGTCGAAAACTCGGGGTGTCCCTGATCCATTCCCATGGATATAAACCGTCGGTTTTTGCATTCTTGATACACCTTATCTCCAGAATACAGGTGACAGCCACCTGTCATTTGTGGTTCCTGGGGGGAAAGCGCCCTTTAAAACAGCGTGTAATGACCTGGATGGAACTCTTTTGTTACCGATTCTATCCTTTTGTCACGGCGGTGTCCCAGCCCATAAAATTATTTCTCCTGAAAAAGGGGGTTCCACAGCAACGGGTGGGTATTATTAAAAACGGTATTTACATGGAGGACTATCCCCCAAAAAGAACCCTTGCCCACACCCGGGAGGAAATTTCCTGTAACGGCACATCACGTGATGGCCTTTTGCCGTCGAGGCTGTCTGGAGTTCACAAAGGTATCGTTCTCAATGTGGGACGACTTACATCGCAGAAAAATCAGAAGCATATTGTGCTGGCTGCAAAGCTGTTAAAAAAAAGGGGGCATACACCGGCATATCTCATTGTGGGGGAGGGGGAAGAGAGATTATCCCTTGAGCGGCAGATCATGGACCTGGGGCTTGAAAACGATGTCTTCCTTCCGGGGTTTTGTAATGATGTTAACATGCTGCTTGCAAGGGCATCTGTTTTGGTTCTTCCTTCCCTGGATGAAGGGATGCCCATCAGTCTTCTTGAAGCCGTTGCCGTGGGGGTTCCTGTCATTGTATCTCCTGTGGGAGATATTCCGGAACTTATTTTCCATGGCAGAACCGGTCTGGTGGTGGCACCGGAAGATGCCGATGCTTTGGCCCATGGCATTGATTTTATCCTGACTCACCCAGAGAAGGGTTCAGAAATGGCTCGCTGTGCACGACGTTTACTCAAAAGGCAGTTCTCCAGCCGGGCCATGTACCAGGCCTATGCTCGGGTGTATGAAAAATATCGAAAAAGAAAGCCTAACAAAGGAAATAATTAATGATGCCAACGGTTTCTGTGGTGATCTCTTGTTATAATTATGGACACTATGTTGGCAGCTGTCTGAAATCGGTTTTGTCCCAAACCTTCCAGGATTTTGAAATTATTGTGGTGGATGATGGCTCCATTGATGATACCTGTGAGGTAGTGCAATCGTTTCTGGATGATCCCCGCATTACATATCTCAAGCAATCCAACAAGGGACAGGCCAGTGCCAAGAACAGGGGCATAAGGGAGGCTCAAGGTAAGCTGGTTGCCTTTCTGGATGCCGATGATTTGTGGGAACCTGATAAGCTTGAAAAGCAGGTGGCCTGTTTTGAAGATGAGGCTGTGGGAGTGGTTTACACCCGGGCCATTTACATTGACAGTCAGGGAAAGGATCTCAACAGGGAGGTGGAGTCCTTTGGTATCCACCTGACCCCCCGGTGGGGAAAGGTCCTGCCCTATCTGCTCTTTGATAATTTTGTCCCTTTTTCATCAGCCATGGTGAGGCGCGGGCTTTTGGCTCGGGGATTTAATGAAGAGATAAAGATGGCCATTGACTGGGAGTTGTGGCTTTATCTCTCCCTGGAGTGCCAGTTCGAGTTTGTGGATGAAAAATTGTTAAGGTATCGCATGGGACACCAAGGCCAGATGTCAAAGAATGCCCTGGAGCGTTTTCGGTGCACCGACGGCATTCTGGATACCTTTCTGGAAAAACATGGACATAAGCTCTCCCGTAAGCTGATCAGGCAGGTCCTTGCTCATAAGTATTATCTCCGGTGGAACTATTTTTTGTATGAAGACCCAGTTCAGGCAAGGTATTTTCTGGGTAGGGCGTTGTGCAATCAAGTGGATGTGCTTTTGATACTAAAGGGCTTGGTGCGAAAATGGTTCAGCCTTAAAAATTAAGGCCTTTAATCAAGCAATCTGACGAAAATTCTGGCAATAATCCATGGGGCCAAAATGGCCACAAGCCTTGGAAGAAGATGGAAAGTAAAGAGAACCTGGAAAATCAGTTTCCAACAATAAGCCTTGCCGTAACATTGTTATTCAACGGCTATGTGATTATCTGGTGGCTGGAAGTGGGTAAGCGCATTCCATTTCTTGGAACCATTCGAATAGAATTCCTTACAGGCGCTTCGTTGGCATTTCTTGCACTATTTCGGTATCCAACCAGAAATTCTGCGAACAACCATCCCTCTTTAATTCCCCGGGCAATCTGGCTTTATCTTTTTGTACTCATGCTAAGCCTTCCCCTTTCTGTGGATTTTGATATTGCCTGGAACACCTTTGTGGATAGAACCCTCAAATATGCCCTGATGACATTTTTCATTTCCCAGTTTGTTTTGTCCCCTCGTCATCTTGGGTATTTTTTCATCAGTACACTGGTCGCCCTCTTAAAGGTTGGTCAAGAGGCATTTATGGGGAAAATAACAGGTAGTATGGTGTGGGAAAATCAGGGGATTCCGCGGCTTCATGGGAGTCCTGGGACCATGTTTGCTCATCCAAATTCTCTGTCCGGGAAGTTTGTCAGTTTTTTTTCTTTTGTCTGGCATATTTATCCCGTACTCACCTCCAGACTGGTAAAAATATTAGTTGGTTTTCAGCTTCTTTTTTCCATCAATATTATTATTTTTACCGGCTCCCGCACAGGATATCTCTCCTTTCTTGTGATGTGTGGCATTATTTTTTTAAGATCCCGGAATAAGCTTCGTATATTTTTTTTATTCTGTCTGGCGGGAGCAATCATTTTGATTAACCTTCCCGATGATTATAAAGAGCGATTTTTATCCTCTTTTACGGGGCAAGAGGCAGAAGGCCAATCCAAGAAAGCCAGAATTGCGCTGTTTCGAGACTCATTAACGGTGTTTATTAACCATCCTATGGGTGTGGGACTATCCTGTTTTCCTGTGGTACAAATGATGGCTCATCGTCAAGAACAGGAAACTCATAACTTATATACACAATTGCTTACAGAAACGGGCATACAGGGTTTCCTATGTTTCATGGGGCTCCTCTATATAATATATAAAGAAATCAAAAGGGTTAAAATAGGTTTCGAACTATGCAGGGATACCCTTGCTGCTGTAAATTGGGGAAGCGATGAGAATATGGAAAATCTGTCGGGCCAGGAGTCCTGGAATATTGCCTTTCTGATTGCTGTTGCCGACGCTCTTATCCTTTTTCTTAATGTCCGATTGATTCTGGGGGTTTTCGGTCACGATCTGTTTGAAATATATTGGTGGGTGATGGCGGGGATAACCATTTCCCTTATGAAAATGCTTTCTGTGACGGAGAAACGAGTCATGGAGTTAGAGGCGGCTGCAGGATTATAATGGGCATAGGGCGAATTTTTTAGGATGGTTGCGCAGGATTTGAATTTAAGTTCGGCAATTATTATTACCTGATAAAGAAATGCCAGTCAATGAGTCTAATGTTGCTAATAAAATGATTGTTGAGGATTGATTAGTATGTGTGGAATTGTAGGTATTTGTGATATTAAAGGTGTTTCTGCTACGCAAGAGGGTGAAATCCGCACAATGTGTGATGCTATAATCCACAGGGGTCCAGATGATTTTGGCTGTCATGTTGAAGGGCATGTCGGTATTGGGATGCGACGTCTGTCAATAATTGATATTGCCGGAGGCCGTCAGCCTATCACCAATGAGGACGGTACCATTTGGATTGTTTTTAATGGTGAAATTTATAATTTTCTTTCCCTTCGTAAGATGCTCATGAAAAAAGGGCATCAATTTAAAAGCAAAACAGATACTGAAACCATCATTCATCTTTATGAAGAGTACGGTGTTAGTTGCCTATATCATTTACGGGGAATGTTTACTTTTATTATTTGGGATGCATCCCAAAATAGTGTTTTCGTTGCTAGGGACAGGCTTGGTATTAAACCCTGTTTCTGGACTCAGGTCGGCACTCGCATTGCAGTAGCTTCAGAAATGAAAGCACTTCTTACGCTTCCTTGGTTGAATCCTGAAATAGACTGGAATGGTTTTGATAGTTTTTTTGCCTACACATACATCCCAGCACCGTTAACAATATATAAAAATATTATGAAGCTTCCGCCGGCACATTATCTGCTTATCCAAAAAGGAAGTTTCCAAGTAAGGCGATACTGGGATATCTCTTTTGCTAAAAAGATAGATTCCCCAGCGGTTGATATCATTGAAGAATTTCTTAATCTCATGCGGGAGTCTGTTAATATCCGATTGATGAGCGAAGTGCCATTGGGAGTTTTTTTGAGCGGTGGGATTGACTCTGGTCTTATTGCGGCATTGATGGGCTCTTCGATGGAAAAACCGGCAAAAACATTTACCATTAATTTCGGTGGTACTAAGGGAAATTTTTTGGATGAACGACCGTTTGCCAGAGAAATCGCTGTGAAATATGGGTGTATTCATAAAGAAGTTGAGGTGCAACCACTTGTTGATCAGGCTATGAATTCCGCTGTGGCATCTTTTGATGAGCCCTTTGCCGATGATAGTCTAATTCCAACCTATCATATCTGTGATGTTGCGAAGAAGGATGTAACGGTTGTCCTCACGGGGTTGGGGGGGGATGAAAATTTTGCCGGTTACGAGCGGTATCTGGGATTATGGCTGAGTCGATTTTTTGAGAAAGTTCCGGATTGGTTATGGAATTATGGGATTGTTCCATTGGTAGGGGCATTGAAGGAGCCAAAAAGCGGAGATAATAAAATAAATCATCTGAAACGTTTTGTAGCCGGGAAAAATTCCTCTCCTGGAAAAAGATACCAGAGCTATATTAGAACATTATCTCCAGAAATGCGTCGACAATTATACTCACCGGAGGTTGCAGGTAAAATTGATTTTGATTATGTGGAGAGCCTGGGGGCTGTTCATTTCGATCGCCTTGAACAGGGCGATTATCTTGACAGAGCACTTTATCAAGATTTATGCATGTATATGCCGGATGACATCCTTGCACTTTCTGATCGAGTTGGAATGTACCACTCGTTGGAATTGCGTGTTCCATTTGCCGATCATAAGTTGGTTGAGTTTTGCGCTAAAATTCCCAGTGAGTTGAAACTTAATAAAGGTGAAAAAAAGTTTCTTTTAAAAAAATCCGTGAAGAATATGTTGCCGAAATCTGTTATTAATCATCGAAAACAGGGTTTTTGCACGCCAATGGCATCATGGATACGTGAGGACCTTAGGCCTGTTGTTGATTCGGCTCTGTCATCACAAAAAATTGCGACTGAAGGAATTTTTAATGTATCTTTTATTAAGGGCATAATAGGCTCACATTATAGCAGACTGCAGTTAAATGATAAATTAATTTTTTCGTTGCTGATGTTTCAGAAGTGGTTTAATCGATGAGTAATTTAGATAATGCAGTGTGGATTTCCTGGGAGCAACATCGTCGGTCTCAATCCTTGGCAAGACAGTTGGATATCCCCTTGTTTCAATTTGTAAGTAAGCGGTCCAGATGGATAAAACACCCGATTTTTGTTTGTAAAACCTTTCAAGTGTTAATGAAAAAAAAACCTGATTTTCTTTTCGTCCAAAATCCATCTGCCATCCTGACCCTGCTGGCAATATTTTTAAACCCATTTTTTCGGTATAAATTGATTGTTGACGCCCATAATGCTGGGGTGTATCCTTTTGATCCTGAACATGAAAAATTTGGGTTTCTTTTTTCATTTATGCACCGCAATGCAGCGATTACAATAGTCACAAATTCTTTTCTTGCAGATATTGTTGAACATAATGGTGGGAAGGCAACAATTCTTCCTGATCCTTTACCACAAATGGTGAATGGTGAAATTGTGGCCGGTAAAAAAAAAGAATGTTGTAGAGATGTATTTATTGTTACTTTTGTTTGTTCATATGCTATTGATGAACCATATTTGGAAGTTTTTAAAGCTTCAGCTCTGTTGCCGAGTAATATAAAAATTTATGCAACTGGAAATGAACGCAATCTTGAAATGAACGAGAGGAGGTTTGCACAAAAATGCAATATCGTATTTACCGGGTTTCTTGATGAAGAAGCATATATTGATCAATTGTGTAATTCCAATTGCATAATGGTTTTGACTCACTTCAACGATTGCATGGTATGTGGTGCATATGAAGGGGTTGCATTGAAAACTCCTTTGATTTTGTCAGACAGTCCGGTGTTGAGGAATTGGTTTGAAAGGGGTGTTGTTTTTACAGAAAACAATTCCATTGAAATTGCAAATGCTATTCTATTTGCCCGTAAAGATTTTATTAAAATATCTGCGGATGTTAAATTGTTGAGTGAAACACTTTTTCACAGATGGAATACTTTATTTGAAAAAGCTTTAGATGATATAATTAGAGCTTGATAAGTAAATAGCAAAATAATTGAAAATTGGGGAGGATTAATAATGCTGATAAGAGTCACCTGCCTTTTTATTTTTTTAATGGGTACTAATGCCTTGGCAACACCATTGGTTCAAAATATTAATGGTGCCTTTGAATCCGGTTGTACCGTTAGCATTTCTGGAAGTGGGTTCGGAACTCATGACCTTAATATTGAATGGCGTGGAAATGAAATTGAAGCGGGCCAGGCAGGGGAATTTTTAATTTCCCAGGACAACTGGTACTACACAGAAATGCCCAATGAAGACTGGGTCGCTCCCAAATACAGCACCACCATGGCCCACAGTGGTAAACAGAGCCTGGAAGTGGATTTGACCAGCTATTGGCAGTGCCCGCTCCGGTATGACAGCGGCACAGGAATTGCCCCCGGGACTACCCTGTTTGTCTCATGGTGGGTCTATCTTTCCGATTTAACCGGAGATGGCCAGTGGAAAATGTTCAGGATCAACTGGCAGAATGATATACAGGACGATTATCCTCAGATGGTCATGTTTAACTGGTACAATGCAAACGCACTTTATGTGCGTCCTGGTCCGGATATTTCTTCAAATGTCATTAAAAATTACCCAGCTTACCCTGATGAAACCGGGCGGTGGTACAGAATGGATGTTGTCATTAAAGAGAGTAGCCTTGGCGTGCCTGATGGATTTATTTCTACAAATACCCATGACCCTGAAATGGGATCTGCTGTAAAGGTTTCATCAGAGTCCAATATTATGACCTATTACAGTGGGGAGAGACGTCATCAATGGTTTTTATGGCAGAACTACCGTGGAAACGGTCTTTCCTCTCTAAGGGTCTTTTTGGACGATATTTATGTTCAGCCAGGGACCCAGGCAAGGGTTGAGATTGGAGATGATGAAAACTGGGCTGATTGTTCCTGGCGAGAGATTCAGATTCCCACGGCATGGTCATCGGATACGGTTGTTTTTCAGGTCAACAAAGGGAGTTTTAAAGATGGGGATACTGCCTACCTGTTTGTGGTAGATGCAGATGGTAATGCCTCCAGCGGCCATGCCATTATCATCGGTGGTCCCGCATCGCCGTTGAACCTCAGGATTATTCAATAAATGGGGATGGTATAACGCAATTTGCTCCAGCAGATGGGTCTATTTTATTATGTTTGCCGGCATCCTTCATTTGTTTCTTGACACTTTCTGACGCGGCCTTTGGGGGTATAATACAAGGATTCCCCTTATCGTTTTTCGTTGTGGTAGTGTTTCTGCCACGTATGTTATGAAAAAGAGTAGGCAAGGCTAATATTGTTTCAAGTTTCGTTGTGGGCGAAACCGGGTCCCAAATCCCGGTCCGCCCGTGGGGTTATTAAAGAAATGTTTGCAGCAGACATTACCAAAAAGGGGGGGGGTTAAATTCCTGAGCTTATTATTGAAGAGATAAAACAACCGCCGCCACCATTAGATGATGGTTTTTCATACTCAACCGAGTTGGAGTTTTCGCTTTCTCCATACGTATTAAATGCTCTTACAACAAAAACATAAACAGTGTCGTACGCTAAATCAGTATCATCAACGTCATGATTATTTTCACTCCCCTCCCAGATAATTCTAAACTCATCCGAGAAATTTTCCCGCATATAAACTCTATAGCCTGAGACAGTTTCAATATTTTCATCCCATAAAAGTTGAAAAGATGCGGCTGAAGTGCTGGATACCAGCAAACACAAAACTGCAGCTATCAGAAGACAATTTTTAAAAGCTGAAACTATATTTGGATTCATAGTGACCTCAATAGAAAAAAAGTGATTAATGTTTTTGGGTGCGGGGCATTTACAACATCTCTGACGACAGTTTTTTTTGATGCTAATGGATTTTGGGTATGTATAACTATTCTAAATCATTTGCTATATTGATTTGAGCTCAAGAAGGTTCAATATCATCTGAGATGAATAAACCCTCAGGTTTAAATGCAATCTGATCAGGATTTCAAGGCTTGAGTCACGTTGAGGCCATAGCCTAACCCATTCTGTTTTGCCCAAAATAGTTATTTTTATAACAGAAATATGGCTTATTTTCCAGTTAAAAATTTAGGATCTTCATGGAGTGGTGTGATTGGGATATGATTGGCGTGTGCAATTCTTACTGTTTACACATCATTGGCTATGAATTTTCACACAAGTCCGCGATGAGTCATAAATTGCTATTGCCGGATGTGCCATGCCGCCTTATTGAAATTAAAGTGGGCGCCGGAATTGTTTGACAAAAATATACTAACCTTTTATCTTACATTCCGCACTTCAATAGTACAATATATTGTTGTGTTGGACTGATTATTTGATTTATATTGTGTAATCTAATTACCAAACTTTTTTGTCATAAATGTTGTGTGAATTTATATATAGTGTTGATCTGTAAAGGGAATACAATATAAGGTGTTGGTAATTCAAATAATATGTGCTTGAAAGTGCGAAATGTAGGTTTTATGCTTTGCAATATTAACATTTACTCGTGAGTTCTCATTACCCATATGCTTTGTTATCAAGCTCGCTGTTTTGAATTTTTATTGTTACGGCAAAACAGAAAACCTATGAGTGAGGAGGTATTTACGAAAGGTAGTCATTATGTGCGGAATTGCTGGAATTATTAATTTCAAAAGCACTGAAAATAAAGAGCGCATTCTGCGTAAAATGGCAGGGTATCTGCACCACAGGGGGCCTGATGCTGAGGGATTATATACGCATGGCCCTGCAGGGCTTGCCCATACTCGTTTGAGTATTATAGACCTTTCCACTGGAGACCAGCCCATCCACAATGAAGACCGTTCTATCTGGGTCATTTTTAATGGTGAAATATTTAACTATCCAGAATTGCAGACCAAGTTGCGAGCCCTTGGACACAGATTTTATACCAATACAGACACTGAGGTTCTGGTGCATCTGTATGAAGAGTATGGAACAGAGATGTTTACGCATCTTAACGGTCAGTTTGCTTTTGCCTTGTGGGATATAAAGACAGAGACCCTTCTGCTTGCCAGGGACAGGGTGGGAATAAGGCCATTGTTTTATTTTCATGCCCACAACAGGCTTGTTTTCGCCTCTGAAATTAAAGCGATTTTTGCAGATAAGACGATCCCACGAAAATTAGACCATCAAAACCTGTCAGATCTATTCACCTGCTGGTCAACAACGGGCGATGGGACCTCTTTTCAAGATATTTTGCAGCTTTCTCCCGGTCATTATGCTTTGTTTTCAAAACAGGGGCTGAGTCTTACCAAGTATTGGGAGCTTCCCTTTGGGCAAACCTCATTCCGGCAAGAACCAGTTGCAGAGCTGGCTGAGGAGCTAAACCATTTAATGATGGATTCCATCCGCATACGTCTCAGGGCAGACGTGCCTGTGGGTGCCTATTTGAGCGGAGGGCTGGACAGCACATACACAAGTTCCCTGGTAAAAAATAATTTCAACAACCGGCTCTGCACTTTTTCTGTGGGATTCACAGATAAAGGGTTTGATGAGTCCTTTTATCAAAACAGGGCTGTGAAACATCTTGGAACAGATCATAAAACCATCAACTGCTCCTATGATGATATTGGCAGTGTTTTTCCAAAGGTGATCTGGCACACGGAAACACCTATTCTCAGAACAGCACCTGCTCCCCTTATGCTTTTATCAAATCTTGTCAAAGAAAATCGGTTTAAGGTTGTTCTTACCGGAGAAGGGGCAGACGAGATGTTTGCAGGGTACAACATTTTTAAAGCGGATATGTTCCGCCGTTTCTGGGCAAAAGATCCTGATTCTCACCTGCGTCCAATGCTTCTTAAAAAACTATATCCCTATATTTTTACCCGGAACAATTCAAAAAACATAAAATTTCTTGAGCAGTATTTTAAAAAAGGTATGGAAGATACTGGCTCACCGGTTTACTCCCATATACAGCGGTGGGAGAATACCTCCCAGTTAAAAACCTTTTTTGCACAGGATCTCAAGCAGCAAACAAAAGGCCTTGATCATTTTATAGAAAAATACTGTGCTTCGCTGCCCGACGATTTCATGACATGGGACCCTTTGTCCAGGGCACAATATAGTGAAAGCAAGATTTTTTTATCCAATTATCTGCTCTCCTCCCAGGGGGATCGCATGGCCATGGCCAACTCCATTGAAGGACGTTACCCATTCTTGGATCACAGGGTCATTGAATTTGCAGCAAGTCTGCCCCCAAGTTTTAGAATGAACGGAATCACAGAAAAATACCTACTTAAACGGTCAGCCTGGGGAATGGTTCCCAATGAACTGATCGAAAGGCCCAAACAACCCTACCGCGCTCCCATCTGCCAGGCCTTTTTGGGACACACAACCCATGACTATGTGCATGAGTTGTTGTCTGAAACTGCAATTAAAACAGCTGGTTATTTTGATTACAATAAAACAACGAGATTGGTCAAAAAATGTCAAAAGCAAAAAGGTACTCTGCTGAGTGAACGTGAAAATATGGCCTTGGTTGCTATCTTGTCAACGCAACTTCTGGATTATCAGTTTATCAAAAATTTTCCATTGGAAGATTCCATATCATTTGAGACAGCCGTGGTGACGCAATAATATCAACGGGAGGCACTTTGACAACAGATCAATTAAATATTCCGGAACAAATCTGCCGGCTCTGTATCTTACCGGGAACCTTTCCCGGTATTAAATTCAATGATGATGGCGTGTGCAACCACTGCCAGAAACAAACAGTTTCATCACGGGCATCCAATCCTGTCCCCAAAAAAAATGAATATCGATCTCGCCTTGACTCGCTGGTACACGATTTAAAGGGAACAGCCCCTGTGTATGATATTGTTGTGGCCTACAGCGGTGGTAAGGATTCCTCTTATACATTAAAAATTTTAAAAGAACGATATGACCTGCGTATACTTGGATTGACTTTTGATAATCATTTTGTGTCACCAGTTGCATTTGATAACATCAAGACCATTGCCGATAAGCTCGACATTGATTCACAGATTATCAGGCCTCCCTGGTCGGTAATAAAACCGATATTTAATCTAACGGCTGAAAAAGATATTTTTTCAAAACCAACCCTTATGCGGGCATCCAGCATCTGCACAGCCTGTATTGGCATGGTAAAAAGCATTGTCTTAAGAACTGCCCTTGAGATGTCCATCCCTCTTGTTGGATTTGGCTGGTCCCCAGGTCAGGCACCCATTCAGTCAGCTATTTTAAAAACAAATGCTCAATTAATTCAGCCAAATCAAAAGGTTCTAAAAAAAGCTTTTCCCCCCGAATTTAAAGAAAAAGTGAGTCAATATTTTATTCCGGATGTTTACTTTAAAACTTTTAAAGAAAAGTTCCCCCACAATATTCATCCCCTTGCCTTTTTTGATTATGATGAAGAACACATAAAAAAAGAGCTTAAAGATATGGGTTGGAAATCTCCTGAAGATACGGACACAAATTCATCCAACTGCCTGATCAATGCCTACGCAAATCAGTGTCATATCCTGCGCCATGGATTCCACCCCTATGTGTGGGAAATTGCCAACATGGTACGCCAGGGCATCATGACCCGGGCGCAAGGATTAGAGAAAATATATGCTGATCAGAATAGAGAAATGGTAATCTATGCAAAGGAAAAACTTCAACGATGAGTGAGTTAAAAGAGACAATAAAAAGATTTATTATTGAGAATTTTTTATTTGGAGAGGAGTATGAATTAAAGGATGAAACCTCTTTTTTGGAGGAAGGAATCATTGACAGCACAGGCGTACTGGAATTGATTGAGTTTATCGAAGAGAAATTTAATATTAAAATTGATGATGAGGATATAATTCCGGAGAACCTGGATTCATTGAATAATCTTGAAAAATTCATGGCAAGAATTATAACCAAACAATGAGGTGTTGTCATGGATGAAAAACCCGCAAGTTTGGTCCATCATTTTCTTGAAAGGAGTGCTCAAAAATATCCGGATAAGATCGCTTTGATACATGAAAACATTCGGGTCTCTTATGGAGAGATTAATAGCCTCGCAAACAAGTTTGCAAGGCTATTGTCAGATATTGGGGTAAAACAGGGAGACAGAGTTGTTATGATGATGGACAACTGCCTGGAGTATATTGTCAGCTATTATGCCATTTTAAAAACAGGTGCCATAGTAATTCCCTTTAGTAATGATCTCAAGCCAGGTAGCATAACCAATTTAGTGAATGAGCTAAGGGCCACAGTAATTATCTCCTCAACAAAATTTGAAAAGGTTTTAAAGGCAAGTCATCTGAATCAGTTTTCCATTCAGGCATTGATCATCAGCAATCCTAAGCTTGATTGGGAATCACTCCCATTTCCCATGATCTCCTGGCAGGAGGCCATTAAGCAAAAGAAGCAGACAAATTTGAACATAAGAATGGACAACTCAGCTCTTGCCAGCATCATCTACACATCAGGAAGCACCGGGACTCCCAAAGGGGTGATGCTCTCCCACAAAAATATCACAGCTAACACGTCGTCAATCTGCCAATCTCTGAATCTGACATGTGAAGATATACAGATGGTGGTGCTTCCATTTTTTTATGTCATGGGTAAATCATTACTCAATACCTTGTTTGCCGTAGCTGGAACCGTTGTTATCAACAATAAATTTGCATTTCCGGCGACGGTTATCAACCAGATGATCAAAGAGAAGGTTACAATGTTTTCTGGGGTTCCTTCAACCTATGCCTACCTTCTTCATCGCTCTCCCCTAAAAGCTGCAAAGGATAAATTGACATCTCTGCGTTGCTGCACCCAGGCAGGCGGCCACATGCCTGCCAGTGTCAAAAGACAATTGATCCAGGTGTTGCCGGATCATACGGATATTTGCATCATGTATGGAGCCACAGAAGCTTCAGCCCGGTTGACTTATCTTGAACCGACTCATCTGAAAAATAAAATTGACTCCATTGGCAAGCCCATTCCCGGCGTTGAAATAAAAATTCTGGATGAGTCAGGTGTCTCCCTTTCTGCAGGCCACACGGGAGAACTTGTGGCTTCAGGGGAAAATATCATGCAGGGCTATTGGAATAGTGCTGAAACAACGGCCAAGATCCTTGATAGGCACGGTTATCATACCGGAGATCAGGGATACATGGATGAGGATGGATTCTATTTTGTAAATGGGAGAAAAGACAGTCTTATAAAGGTTGGGGGGCACCGCATCACCCCCCAGGAGATTGAAGATGCAATCATCGCAACAGATTTCGTAATTGAAGCGTTGGTCATTGGTGTCGATGATGCGATGCTGGGCAAAAAACTTGTTGCCCTTGTCACACCAAAGGATAACGAAATAGATAGCAATAAAATTATGGCCCGGTGTGCAGAATTTTTACCAAAATATAAACTTCCAAGCGAAATACAATGTGTAAAGATGTTGAAAAAAAATGCAAATGGAAAAATTGACAAAAATAAATGTGCTGAATTGATAAGGACTTCTGGAAATTCAACATGAATCGACAATTCTAATATACCGGTAATAAATAAAAATGGTCGGCCATTTAATTCTTTTTAACTTTTTTTCTTCCCACAACAATCAGTCCAATGAGACCCATCCCCAGAAGCGCCATGCTGGCCGGTTCCGGAACCGGGTTGGTGGCGGCGACCAGTACATCTTGGGAATTATTTATTATTTCATTTTTAATATGTCCATGTTTGTCATATTCATAAGTCGTATACTGTAAATTGAGAACCTGAACAAGTCCGTTATTTGTCCAACCCGCAGCACTATTTAACCAGTCGGTTACTTGGAGATAGTCAGCGTCATCACTGAAATACGTTTCTAAGGTTTCATTATCCTTCACCATACCCATTTCAAACCAGATTAGTTTTTGGAGATTATCCTGATCTGTATTTTTCTCATAATCATAATCAAGTGTACCTTGGTTGAAGCTCCAGTACAACCAGGCAGCCTCGTTTGAGAGTGTTCCTGTATTAGATGAATTTGAATCTGAAATTGCAGTAACTGTCATGGGCGTATAAGCTGCTGGCAGATATTGAGTTGTTTCAGCACAAAAAGTCGTCCATGTATCATCAGAACCTATAACAGAAAAAGTGAATTTTCCACCACCAGTCGTATGATCATAGGTACCGGTCCATGTGACTGTATCATCAACAGAAACACCATAATCATACTCATAAGCAACCGCCTGGGATACACCGGAAACCAGAAATGCCACTAATAATAAAAACAAAGTATTTTTCATTTTAAAATCCTCCTTGATTGTGTGTTCACTATATCTTCCGCTTTAATATTTAAACGAAAGATAATTTAACTCTTAAGATACACAATAAAGCATTCTTTTGAGCCCGTCCATCCCCTAAAGGTATTAATTTTGCCTTTGGGGGATTTCTTTTACACAGTGATGTCCGGTGTTGCAAACAAGGCGTGGATGCGCGGCAGCCTGCCGTCGGGCTTTCTGATTCCAGTAAGGTCGAAGACAATGTGCAGGTTTTTCCGAAGTTGGGTACCACGTGTATGCCTGTCCGCCCCAACGAGGATTCAAGATCAATGGAGCATCGTCCGGCAGCCGAGGGTGAATCGACCTGTGTTTTTTTTAAAAACGCTTCGACATATAGAACCACATCACTCGGCAGTGACAGGATGCGGGACTTGTAAAATTGGGGTCAATACTTGTAGACTTGTCCGGAAAATTAGGCTACCCACTTAAGGCGGGACAGCCTCTAAAATCAAGGTTCTTGGGAGCCCTTAAATTGGGGGACTGCAAGCAACTTATCCACATAAAAAGCCTTGAAAATATCCCGGCTTAAGTGGGTAGCCGAAAATTTACAAGCAAAGCACTGCTGGAAAATTGTCAAAGAAACCATTGACGGTTCCTTCGATAGTTCGTCGGGCACAATGCAAGAACCTTGATGTTTTTATTGACAAGATTACGGAAGACACTGGTTTGCTGAAAAAATGCTTGAAGATCGAAAGTAAGGACTTGGATAGAAAAAGAAAAAAGCGTAAGGAGCTGATTAATATAGAAAAATGCTGAAGGGGAAACAGAAAGCTAAGTAACTCAAAGCAAATATGGTGCCATAGTCTAAATTGTCAAAGAACTATTTTTCGAAAACTCAAGAAAATGTCAATACCAATTATTCACCCATTGTTTTAAGAAGTGCTATGGCCTCTTGTTTACGTTCCTGATTTTGATCCAGCGTCACCACTTTTTTCAACGTGGCAGCGGCGTTTCCGGTATCCCCTTTGCTGTGGTACGCCTGCCCCAGGTGAATCAGCACCTCGGAATTGTCACCGGATTTTTCCAGGCTGTCCTTAAACTCGGTGATGGCACTGTCCACCAGGCCTTTTTTAAGGTAAACCAGTCCCAATGTATCCATAATGGCCGGATCTTCGGGCAGGACTTCTCGGGCCACCCTTGCCCAGGAAAGGGCCTCATCCACTTTATCCGTACGATTTATCAAATACCAGGCGAGGTTGTTGGCTGCTGGCGCATACCGGGGACGGGTATCCAGGGCTTTTTTATAATGCTGTGCCCCTTCACCATAAAGCCCCTTGGCATCCAGCAAAATGCCCAGCATCATGTGGGCGGTGACCAGGCCGGGATTTTTTTCCAGAAGCCGGGTGTACTGGTCAATGGCCTTGTCTGGGTTGCCGGTTTCCATGTGGATGCGAGCCACAGCATAGTAGGGGAGCTGGAAGTCGGCATCGGTATCCATGGCCCGTTGAAAAGCCGCCAGCGCCATTTCTTTATTTTCTTCAACCAGATAAACGTCCCCTTCCAGTTTGTGAAGGGTGGCCAGGAACCGGGGGGAGGCCTCCTGCGCCTTCAACTGCTTTTTGATCAGTTCATGGGCTGCACTGTATTTTTTTTGAGTTACGCGGTTCTGGATCAGCAGCCCGATCACATCCAGGGCCATGGGAGACCTGTCAAGTGCCTGGGTCAGATAAACGTCGGATTTTTCGTAGTTCTGTCCATAAGCATATAAAAGTCCCATGAGTTGATATCCCCGGGGGTTTCCCGGTGCCATGGCAATGAGTTTTTCAAAGCCTTTAAGGGCCTTGTCCCGTTGGCCTGCCTCCATGTCGCAGTTGGCAAGAATGTCGGTGGCCTGAAAATTGGCGGGATCTTTTTCAAGTACGTTTAACGCATGCTGTCGTGCCATGGCAAAGTCACCGGTATTATAGTAAAGCTGTGCCAGCTGGGTACCGGGACTGGATTGATTCGGGGCGAGATCCACGGACCGGGCAAGGGCGGTGATGGCTTTTGGGGTGTCCCCCAGGTTCATATAGCAGATGCCCTTGAGGTGATGAAGGCGGGTGGTGTCGGGGCGCTCTTTTTCCAGGGCAAGTAACTGGTTAAGTGCCGCTTCATAGGCGTTGTCATATATTTTGAGTTCACTGTCCAGCATCAGGGCGGGGAAAAAGCCGGGTCTGGTTTCAAGGATGGCGGTAACAAGGGCTGTCGCCGCCGGGATGTTACCATTATTAAAATGGAATTGTGCCAGGGTGTTCTTCAGGGCCAGGTTGTTCGGTTGCAGTTCAAGTGCCTTGGTGTACAGGGCCAGTGCTTTGTTATCGTTGCCAATGGCATCATAGAATCGGGCTGCGGCCACATGGGGTTTCACCGTATCCGGAGCTATCTCAAGGGCATGGATATAGGCCTTTTCCGCGGCAGCTTGATCCTGCATGCCCATGTAGAAATTTCCCATAAAAATGGGGATATCAACTGAGTCCGGATTTAATTTGCCGGCGGTGATAAGTTGTGCCTCTGCTTTGTCAAAGGCCTTGGTTTTGACATAGAAACTCACCAGGATCATCCGGGGTGTGAGATCTTTTTCATCTGTTTTTACGGCTCTTAGCAGTAGCTTTTCTGCACCGTTGAGATCCTTTTGAAATGTTTTGATGGCTGCCAGTTTTTCAAGGGCGTTGATGTGGTCCGGTGCCAGGGAGAGTATTTTTTCAAACAGAGTTTCAGCCTGATCCAGTTCCCCCTTTTGTGCCAGTATCCGAGCGTTGAGAAACAGGGCCTGTATGTTTTCCGGAGCATTGGCAAGGACTTTTTTAATTTTTTCTTCGGCCATTGCCATCTGATCAGACAACATTAAAAAACTGGCGGTTTTCAAGAGAATATCCATATTATCCGGGGCCAGGGTTTCCGCTTTGGAATAGGCCTGGAACGCCTCTCTTGCATTGCCCAGATGGATCAGGGTTTCTCCCAGTTGATACCACGCATCGGGATTGTCCGGGGCCAATTGGATGGCATTGAGAAATTCAATTCGTGCCTTTTGATACTCTTCTGCGGAAAAATATTCCGCCCCTTTTTTAAGGTGGGAATCTGCAGTCTCCTGTTCTCCCTGGCAGCCCGTAAGGAGAGCGGTTAACACAAAGGCTGCAACGACCATGGAAATGAATTTCGTGTGTTTCTTCTGAAAATACATATATCCTCCGTTGTTATAACTTACATTCCGCACTTCAATAGCACAATATATTGTTGTGTTGGACTGATTATTTGATTTATATTGTGTAATCTAATTACCAAAGTTTTTTGTCATAAATGTCGTGTGAATTTATATATCCATATGTAGTGTTGAACTGTAAAAGAAATATAATATAAGGTATTGGTAATTCAAAAAATATGTGCTTGAAAGTGCGAAATGTAGGTTATAAAAAAACAAATTAAAGATCCCCATGGTTTTCAACTGTAATAACCCGGTACACAGTCTCTATAAGCCGGCATTCCCCCCCCCCCCCGGCAATGCAAGCCCACAAAGGCAAATAGGCGACACCTCAACGTCCTTTGCCGAAAAATACTTCCCGAAAGGTCATCAGAAAAATTAACAAATCAAGGTACCATGAAAAGTGTTTGACATAGTAGAGATCATAGTTGAGTTTTTTCTTGCTGTCTTCAAAATTTTCCCCATAGGGGTAATTGACCTGGGCCCACCCAGTGAGTCCCGGGCGCACCGCATGGCGGAAATTATAATAGGGAACTGTTTTTTCAAGCTCCCTTGTAAACACTTCCCGTTCGGGTCTGGGGCCCACAAAATCCATGTCACCCTTGAAGATATTTATGAACTGAGGCACCTCGTCCAGGCGGACTTTCCGGATGAATCGTCCCACCCGGGTAACCCGGATGTCATTTTTTAGGGCAAAGATGGGGCCGGACTCCTTCTCTGCCATGGCGGTCATGGAGCGAAATTTGATAAGGTTGAACTTTCTGCCGTTTTTTCCGATACGTTCCTGGAGATAAAATACCGGCCCCGGGGATTCCAGCTTGATCAACAGCGCTGTGATCAAAAGGACGGGTGACATGAAAATCAGCAAAAAAAAGGAGATGATCAATCCCTGTATCCGTTTTACAGCGGTGTGCAGAGAGGTGTGGTAAAATCCCTCCTCAAAGATGAACCAGCTGGGTTTGAAAAAATCATCAATGAGCAGTTTTCGCTGGGCTGTCTCATAAAACTGGGTACCTTCAAGTATTCGGATATTTTGGAATTTGCACTGTAAAAGCCCCCTCACCGGTAATTTCCCCCGTCGGTTCCTCAGGGTGACTACAATGGTGTCAACAGTGCGGGTGGCGATGATGGTTTCCAGGTGGTCCATGGTATCCAGCACCGGCACATTATGGATCATCTCTCCCACCTGGGAGGGCAGGGTGGTGATGAACCCCATGACTTCAAATCCCACACATTTTTTATCCCGGGCCTCCTTTATGATCTCTGAGGCCTGGGAGGTGATGCCAAGAAGCAGGATCTGTTCACGATTGTAGGAGAGAAAATAAAATACCACCCAGCGAAAAAGAAAAATAAGGGTGAAAATAAAAATCAGGGGCAGCAGCAGAAAAAAATGGCCGGGAACCACTGAATTAGAAAGGAAAAACAGGGTGGATGCAAAAAACAGAGTGAAAAAAAAGGCGGGGATGGTTTTCTTGAACAGATCCCATAGATAGATAAATTCCATGGGCATATAAAGTCGTTGGTATAACAGGGAGATGATGGTGGCCCCGGTGAGGGTGGCAATGGCCATGTTCCCCTCCAGCAGACCTGGGTTGAAAAGGGTGGTGAGGGGGGGAAGAAGGGGGGTGATTACCCCAAAGCCAATGTAGGCAATCACCACATCCACCAGCATGATGCTCAGGGTTCCAAGTGGGGTGCGGGTAGAGAAAAGGATGGCTCACTCCTCCATGAGGTCAAAGAGTTTGATGTTGTTCCCCCCCATGATTTTAGCCGAAACAATGGCGGTTTGGGCTTTCTGAACCAGGCTCTCCGGGGTATCGGCATCCATAGGAAACCCGGCGATACCACCACTCAGGGTGATGGGTACTTTGAGCTTCAGTCGCATTTCATCGGAGAGGTTTTCCACGGCCTTCAGGATGCGGTTGGCAATCATCTGGGCGGATTCCTTGGAAGATTGCAGCAGGATCACACCAAATTCTTCTCCGCCAATTCTTCCCACAATATCGTTGGTGCGCACGCACCCCTGTATTTTGTCTGCAATGAACCGCAAAATTTGGTCTCCGGCATAATAGCCGTGGGCAAGGTTCACCTGGTTGAATCGATCCACATCCACCAGCAAAAGGGCAATGATTCCCTGTTTTTCCCGTCGGAGTCTGCTGAACTCTTCATTGAGCCGTTTCCACCACAGGCCGTAATTGTAGGTGCCGGTGAGGCTGTCGGTGTAGGTCAAATCCTTGAAATCCAGATTGATGTTTGAATTCTGAATGGTTTCTGCGGCCCGGGCGCAGACGGTTTTCAGGATCTGTTCCTGATCTTTATTTATGGTGGGGCTCTCGGAGTTGAACAGCACCAGTTGTCCCTGGTTGATACTTTTTTTATCGGTTGACGTCAGGGGGAAAACCACCACAAAATTTTCATTGACAAGACTGGACTGGCTGAGAAGGGCCAGGTCTGCTTTGTTGAAGATTTCCATGAAATGCGGGGGATCCGGGAGTTTTGACTGGATGGAGGGGGCCAGCTCTTCATAGAGATTGCGGTAATTGCCGGGCTCGAATCCATACCCAACCACCAGTTCAAAGTAATTTGACGTCTTGTTTTTTAGGAAAAACACCCCTTTCTTCTGGATACCGCTCACATCGGTGATGATCTGAAAAATATAGTCAAAGACGATTCTGAGTTCCCGGAGTATATTATATTCCCGGAAAATATTCATCATGTACAGCTGGGAAGGAGGGGAATGATGGGCCGGCGGCATTTCCGCAGTGATAAGGTGGGTGTAAAACCGGGAGACGATGTCCTGGGCCAGCCGGTGTTTTTCTACCAGCTCTGCTTCGGTGAGATCCATGGCGTTGATATTCAGGGTTCCCAGGGTGCCCTTACCCAGTTTCAGGGGGATGATCAGGGAATGGTCAAGGTCTGTTCGGATCAGATCTTTGGCGGTAATGTGGTCCCTTTGATCTTTGCCGTCCCTTTTGATATAGAGGGGCTTGTCTTCTGTGGCCACTTTTCCAGAAATTCCATACCCCAACCGTACCCGGGCATTTTTAATAATCTCGTCTTTAAGACCTCTGGCGCTTTGAATGGTCAGTTCCGGTGAGGAGCCATCTGTGAGCATGATGGACCCGCTTTTGCTTTTCATCACATCCAGAACGATGTTCAGTAACAGATCCAGAATGTGTTTGGGAATCTGATCGGACACGGTCTGTTTCCTTTTTTTTTGCATTCCTTCACCATGGTGTTATGCTGATTTCGGCTTGGTTTTTTTATTCAGGTTTATGATAAATGGTGAAAGAATGCAAGTTTTTCAATGTTATTTTGAGGAGTAACTATTTTTTTTTACTGTTAATACTATTTTTTGTATGTGACCGGGGCAGTACCTGGTTTTAATTTTGGGCACTTGATCAATTGATGGTGTTACGGGGAAGGGAGTTTGAAATACCACTTGTGAATTTGGCCGGGTTTGGGTATGTAAAAAAAGATCCTTTTGGAGTGAATGCCATGTGTACATGCAGAACCAATCGAGAGTTGTTGTTACCCTATGCGCTGCCCTATGGTGTGTGGGTACTGATGTTCAGCCTTTTTGACGGCTGGCTGGATGCGTCGTGGATTTATACTCTTCGGATGCTGCTGGTGGCTGGCTTGCTCTGGAAATTTCGCAGGTGTTATATTTCCATTTCTTCTGCCTTTTCCAGAAGTGCATCGGTTTTGTCCGGTCTCTTCTGGGGAGTGATGGGATGTTTTTTGTGGGTGGCGCTGGCGACCCCCTTTGCCCCCCAAGGGGCATTACCATGGAATAACCTATCATTTTTCCTCCGGGCAATGTCTGCCACATTGCTGGTGCCAGTGTTTGAGGAGCTGCTCATGAGGGGATATCTGTTTGGCCTTGCCTCCCAATGGGACCTGTTCCGGAGAGAAAAAAAAGAAAGTCCCCTGGTGTTCACCCTGGATCATGCCACCATCAGCGATATGGGGGTACCGTCATGGTCCGTGCCTGGCGTGCTGCTTTCCACTGTTTTTTTTGCCGTGGGCCACTTGGTCCATGAATGGCCGGCGGCCCTTGTCTATGGCCTTTTGATGACATTTGTGCTGATTCGAACGGGGGGGCTTCTCTCCTGCGTGGTTGCCCATGGCACAACCAACCTGAGTCTGGCCCTTTACGTGTGGTTCACTGGTCAGTGGGGGCTCTGGTGAGCTGAATGCATTCCCATTTCCCCGGCATCATAAAACTTGATCATTGAGTTTTAAGAGCAATACCTGTGAATGAATTTTATTCAGTTTATGATATTGAATCAACAAAGTAAAAGGCAACTTTGTGCCCATGGGCAAAACTTCAAAAATGAGTGATATCTGTCAAATATTTAAATAATCAGCCATGTTTTTTGTTTTTCCAGTCTATTGTCAGAGACTTGTCAGATAAAAGTGCTGCTGTAAATATTATTTAATAATTGAATTTTATTCATTCACGGGTATTGGTTTTAAGAGTCTAATAACAGTACGTTCGGCCCCACACTGAAAAGATCTGGAAGTCCAACGTGAGTCAAAATAATTTTTTATCGAGGGATGTCTATGTATCTGTCATATTATAAATTAAAGCGAAGTCCCTTTCAGATTACATCCGACCCCAGGTTTCTCTGGCTGGGTGAAACCCATCGGGAAGCATTGGCCACCCTTAAATACGGCATCTACGAAGATAAAAGTTTTCTGATGTTAACCGGGGATGTGGGGTGTGGAAAAACCACACTGATCAACTCCTTTGTAAAACAACTCAGAGGAAAAAAAGTGCTGTGTGCATTGTTAAGTGATCCCGGGCTCTCTCTGCTGGACCTGTTTAATCACATTGCCTTTCTTTTTGGTATGGATCACACCTTTAAATCCAAAGGTGAATTCGTCATTGCCTTTTCTCGGTTTCTCAATAGGGCACATGACGCCGGGAAACGGGTTTTGCTTATCATTGATGAAGCTCAGCGCATCCATGCAGAGATCCTGGAAGAGATCTGTATGCTCTCCAACATTGAAAGAGAGAATGCCAAGCTGATCAATATCTTTTTTGTGGGGCAGAATGAGTTCCGGGAGATGGTGGCCCGTCATGCCAATCAATCCCTGAGACAGAAGCTCACCCTGAGCTGTCAGGTCACCACCCTTGATGAAAGGGATCTGGCTCAATACGTCTGCCATCGCCTGAAAATTGCCGGCACCATGGATCCGATTTTCAGTGACAATGCGCTTTCCGTTATTTACAACTATTCCGGTGGGAATCCCCGCATCACCAATATCATTTGCGATCTTGCGCTGCTGACGGGGTTTGTTCAGGAAAAGAAACGGATTGATGACAAAGTGGTTCAGGAGTGTGTGGAGGAGCTGCAGCTTCAACCTGTGATGGGTGGAGACCCACCAGTTCACCACCCTGCTCCTTTCTCTGGGGTGGAAAGTCCCCGGAACAGTGCAGCATCGTCTTGGGAGGGTGCTGTTGAAAACGTTCTGAAAATCCAAGGCAAAGAAGCCAATGAAAAAGTGCCGGAAACCGTGTTTTCGGACTTTGATGAGACTGGAGAATCAAATTATTATCCGGAAGAAGTGGCACCCGTCGTCCAGCCTTATAAAGACGTGTCCATGGAGGAGGTACCGAAAAAAAAGCACATAAAAGATTATCTTCGAAATGATCGGCAATTGCTGATTCTTTTGGGACTCATGGTCATTGCTCTGTTTTTATCTTTTTATATTTTTTTTCAGAAAAACGGTGGGTTGTGATCCGTTTTGCACATTTCACCGGGCCGCCTTATCAATCATGGCCCAACCGAGGGCTTGGTTCTAAGTTCGCCCACTTTTGGCAGAACTGGAGGAATCAAAATGACAACACAAATATTCCCATTTGATATATCAGAGCACCTTGAAACAGATGAGGACATTCGTGGTTTCCTTAAAGAGACTGCCAGCACTGGAGACACCACAGATTTTATTCATGCCTTGAATATCGCAGCAAAGGCAAAGGGTATGAGTGATATTGCAAGGCAAGCAGGCGTTACCCGTGCAAGCCTGTACAAATCACTCTCTGAGAACGGCAACCCAAGGTTTGAGACCATCAACAAAATTATCAATGCTCTGGGCTGCAAATTGGTTATTGCCTGATGTTGTTTCAACCGGGTAAAGCCCAAATTTAAACCGTATCTGCCAAACAAAAAAAAATCCGGCTGATTCAAGAATCAATCTTGATTCAGCCGGATTTTTTTATGCAAGGTGAGAACCGATGGGCAAGTGCAGGGTCGGCAGATCCCTGCCGGCTCGTCAATGGCAGATGCCAAAGGCCGGGTTAGCCGAGAATGACCACTTGCCCGGTGTGGTTCTCAACCGATGAAAAACAGTATACATGGTACAGCCGATAAAAACAATCTTGACAAAAAGTAGCTTTAAAGCTACTTTTGATTAATGGAAACGGTTCAATGGATCATCAAAGAGTACATCACCAAAGAGGGGAAAAATCACTTCAAAGAGTGGTTTGACGGTCTGAAGGATGGCCGAACCCAGGCAAAGATTGATATCAGGATCAGCCGGTTACGCCTTGGGAATTTCGGCGATACAAAATAACTGGAACGTGGTGTGTATGAACTGAGAATTCACTTTGGCCCCGGATATCGAGTTTATTACGGAAAGGATGGGAATAAAATCGTTCTTTTGTTGTGTGGTGGAGATAAAAGCACGCAAAAAAAGGACATCAAAAAAGCCGTGGCCCATTGGGAAGAGTACAAAGGAGGAGAATAATGGCAACCGCAGACTATGAAAAAGAATTACTGAAACGATTACAGAATCCCGAATATGCCTCTGAATACCTGAATGAAGCATTGAAAGATGGAGATCAGGAACTGTTCATGCTGGCACTCCGTGACGTGGCAAAGGCAAAAGGCATTGCCCAAGCAGCAAGAAAAGCGGATTTAAACCGGGAAACCATGTATAGAATGCTGTCGAAAAGAGGCAACCCAAACCTTTCCAGCCTTAACAAGCTGCTTGACAGTTTTGGGCTTACGCTGTCCATCGGCATGAAAGATCCCGCCCCCCTGCATCCGGTGGAAAAGATCCGGAGTTAAACAGCATTAAGCCCCATCAAACCGCTCCCTTCAGTACGTTGTAGATGGTCCACCGGCTGACACCACACTCTTTTTCTCGAAGCCTAAAGTTCGTTCAGGTATACACTCTTAATTTCTTCAGGCTGGATACAAAGATATTCAAGTGTCTGGCGCTGGCTGCTGTGGTTAAAACAGACCATCAATTCAGGTATCCCCACATTATGTGTGACCCGTTGGTGATAGCCCCAGGTCTTTCTAAGGCTGTGGCTTGCATAGTTGCCTTTGAGATTTACCAACTTGCACCACCCTTTCACCAGACGGGATAAAGACGGCACTGTCAGAACTGCCCCCCGCTGGGATCTGAAAAGAAATGCATCCGGGGTATCAGTCGGCATCTCAGCCAAATATTTTTGGATTGCGGCATGCACAGCATTGTTTATTGTTATCCTCCTGGCCTTCCCGGTCTTTTTTTCTTTCAGGGTGAACTCTTCCCCAGGCTGAAGGGTTGCCACCTGCCCCACCTTGATTGAAAGCAAATCACTTGCCCGCAAATTTGTGTTTATGCCCATGGTGAATATGCATAGGTCTCGTGGGTTGTCTGACAGGACCTTCTTAATTGCCTTGATGTCTTTCAGTGCTTTGATGGGCTCCACTGCTATCTGGCTTCCTTTAACCGGATGATTTTGGTTTTTCATTGTATCTCCAATGTTGTTAAGTTTTATTTATTTTTTAATTAAAACTTAACAAGTTAAAAATACAAAGTCAAGGCCTTTTTATGCAAAAAAGGACCATAGCCTTTATTGATAGGGCTATGGTCTATTTTAACACTTGCCAACTTTTATGTTAAAGTTGGCAAGTGTTAAAAATCTTGAATAGCCCTATCTCTTTTCGGTCTGACAACTGACTCAAGTTTTGGCAGGTATAAAGTTTCCCCTCCAAACAGCTCCACCAACTTGACGGCGGCGGTTAACCCGGCGTATCCGGCAAAACACCGGATATTGTCCGGCAGGTCATCAACTTTGATGCCCATGGCTTGGTCTTGTGTCTGTTTTTCTTCCTTTGACAAATCGGCCCCCCAAAAAATATCTAAAAAGTTTCAAGCCCGTTCCATTTAAATCTCATTCAAATTTCATAGCGTTATAAGTATCTGAAATTATTATAAATAAATTCAAGCACTTATAATTATTTGTATTTCACCACCCCCCCCTCCCATCAAAACTTGCCGGTTCCACTGCTGTGGGCCGGTGAGAATGCCCGCGTGTGATGTTTTCACAACGAAAAAACAACCTGTGCAAAGATGATGTGTAAAAACTTTCATTTGTTTTTACCACTGCTCCATATATCCAACGGCTGAAAGGCCCGTCAATAAAGGCTCTTTGGCCTTGCTGTTTATCTTCTGACAATCTCCTGTCCGGGTCTTTTCCGATATGCCATCAATGGAATAGAGATAATCCTCGATATCCGCCCCGTTGATCTCTTTCACATTCCGGTCGCCAAAATAATCTTGGGCAACTTTTATGTGGCGCCTGGCTTCTTTGTAGCTCTTAAGATTCTGCTTCAGCTTCAGCTTCAAATATTTATCGTGAACAATCAAATTCTTCGGGTGGTTGGGCAGAGATTGAACTTCAGTTCGGTAAATATGAGAGGAACTGTTGTCAAGAATCATTTTAACCTGAGATCAAATGGAATAGGTAACGGCCCGTTCATTTTCAGTTTTTTGAAATCATCATGATTAGTATTGATAAGAAATGTATGCTCCAAGGGGTTTAATACACTTGGAACTCTCATGATTAAAGATGACATACCGGCAACCCATTGATCGCCTATGTTTTTTGTTGCTGAGGGTGCTGGATATACATTCCATATCTTGGGCAGTTTATTGGTGGGAAGGTTATAAACCATATCATCAGAGGCCGTTACTTCAAAATAGACATAAGAGAGGCGGAGCATGCTTTTATCCAGGTGGACCAGTATCTCAAGTATGGCAAGGGATAAGGTTTCGGCTGTGTATACAATGGAAACCCCTTTATTGTTCCATCTTCCCGGAAAATTTTTTGCACCGAACCCGGAAAATGCCTCTTCAGGTGTTTTGCCATATTTTGCAGAGCAAATGCGATAGATTTTCATCAACTAAATACACCGTGTTCTAATCGCCCAATTAAGGTTGTTACCTCATTTGCACCGGGCTCGGTGTCTGCAAATTCAAGTGGTGTCTTTCCCCCAAGTGCAAACGCAGGGGTTGTTAGCCACTCTTTAGCCAGCTTGATATCGTTATTCATTAATCCAAGTGTTCTATCCACAATCCTGCCGATTCTAAGAAGACGTTCAGACTCATCGGAATGAAATTTGAGTTCTCGTCTCCTTCTTGATAGTGTTCTGTTTTTGATATTGATAGCATCGGCCAGGCTTTTTTGGGAGATCCCGACGGTTTTCTGCAAGGTTTCAAATGATGTGTAGGGAATACCCTTTTTAATCTCATCAATCAAAGATTCAAGATCATCGGTTATAATGCCGATCGAAACACTTCCGAATATTTTATTACATTCCATTGACATATGTGATTCTCCTTTTTGCCATATGACTAACTTAGCAATGCCGTATGTCTATGTCAAGATATGTCAAGTTGTTGATCAACGAATTTTTTGACGTCGCATATATCTGGTGTGTTTGTGCCTATCCAGTATTTGAGAAAAAACTTAACAGCTCTATCTGCATTTAATCGGCCAATGTGGATACTACTACCCAATACTCCATTCGGTTAAAATCCGGTACTCCGTCCCTGCAGATTCTTATTAACCGTCTCAATGACATCTTAGGCTTTGTTCTTCAAAAACGTGAGAAAAATTTACGTTTTTTTGATTTCACATATTCACCGCCAAGCCTTGTGTAATCTGGCTTAATCCCTGATTGATGAGTCCCAGCCCCTCTTCCAAAATGTATGGTTGTGTTGGCTCATTTGAGTTGTGTTCTTGTTCATGGGTAGCTCCTTTTTAGAGACGGTTTGGAGCTTACTTTATAAAGGATTATCCGTGAACAATCAAATTCTTCGGGTGGTTGGGCAGAGATTGAACTTCAGTTCGGTAACAATTTAAATGATGGTTGGATTGTTTTCCCACAGCCAAAGGAGAGGGAGCCGAAGTTTATCCACCTGTTACCTGAATTCTCGGCGCTGATAGAGGAAGTCAGGGGGATGACACCACCAGCATTGCCAGGAGTTTATTTTTTTCGCCATTTGAAAAGTAGATCAGGCGTTAAGCTATAGCGTTAAGGCTGGGGCAAAATTCGGACCAAAGTATTTCAATAAATGGTGGAGTGTGGCAGCTAAAAATATGGGAATAACTGGTGTGTCTGTTTACCCGGGAACAAAGCATTCAACAGTCACCGCCCTGGGTAAGATAATGTCACCGGAGCGGATCAAGCACGATGTCACCGGGCACACGTCGGATGCGTTTGAAAGATATTTTCTCCCGGACCATCACGACGCGATCACTGCAACACGTCAAGTGGCACAAATGCAGAGTGATAAACATCTGATAAACTTTTTGGGGTACAAAAAAGGATACCTTTTTAGACACAATTGCCATGCCCGTAAAATGGGCGTCAAAAAGGTTGTTTTTTAATTCTTGACACCTATTTTAAAAAGGTTTAAGGTATTTTTGACACTTTGACAACAACTTTTTGACAAGGGGGGGCACCATGGCAACATTCACGTATGCAAGAGTTTCAACACTGGATCAGAATACCGATATGCAGGTTCAGGCATTGAAGGTAGCTTACCCGGATGCAGCACACCGCCAGGAAAAGAAGTCAGGCACCAGCACCACGGACCGGGAAGTATTGGCATTGCTCCTGGATATGATCAGCCATGGTGACAAGCTTGTGGTCTGGAAACTGGATCGACTGGCCAGGAACACCGGGGATTTATGCCGGATAGTTGACACCTTGCAGGAAAAGGGCGCTGCCCTGGAAGTTCTCGACCAGAAGATAGACACCAGTACCGCCGCCGGCAAAGCTTTCTTACAGATGCTCGGGGTGTTTGCAGAGTTTGAAACCAACCTCAGAAAGGAGCGCCAGCTTGCCGGCATTGCGTCAGCCAAGGCCAAGGGTAAACACCTGGGCAGGGCATCTTCATTGACAGAGAAAGAAAAAAAAGAGATCCGGGACAAACGGACAGCCGGGAAGAATCCAACCCAGTTATCAAAAGAGTATGGTGTCAGTCGAGGGACCATCTACAACGTACTGAAGGAAGCGGTTTGATGCTGTTTTTGATCTGAGAGGGGGGATCAATTTGATGCCCCCCTCCAAAAATCAATCGACACCGTAACTTCGGATCTTCTCCACCAGCTGCAGGGGGCAGGAATCTTGATCCGGTTGGGCTTTGGGTTTTTTGGTAGTGTCCATGGGGCCATGGTATCGGTCAGTCCGGCACGGTGCATTTAAGGTTGACGTGGCACTAAAAAGTGGTACTATCTAATTATGAAAACCAAGCACAGAAAAACCCTTGAATTGATCTATTCCAGACCAGTGCCAGGTGGGATCAAATGGGCCAGTATTGAGGCTCTTTTTATCTCCCTGGGGGCACAAAGGTCAAAGAGCGTGCTGGTTCCAGGGTTGCGGTGGTTCTGTTCGGTGAGATCCAGGTATTTCATCGGCCCCCCCCCTCACCGGATACGGACAAGGGAGCAGTGACCGCCATACGGAAATGGCTGGAAAGGAACGGTGTCAAACCATGATGAACATCTTAGAGATTGACGGCCACAAGGCCACCATCAAATATGATCCGGATATGGACATGTTCCGGGGTGAATTTGTCGGCCTGAACGGCGGGGCGGACTTCTACGCAACGACCATCAAGGATCTGAAGAAAGAGGCCCGGCAATCCCTCAAAGTCTTTCTGGAGACATGCAAAGAAGAAGGCTTTCAGCCGTACAAACAGTATTCCGGGAGATTCAATCTTCGGGTGTCTCCAGAACTTCATGCAGAGATCGCCGTCAAGGCTGCATCGGAAGGTAAAAGCCTCAATCAATGTGTGGCTGAAATGTTGGGAGAAGTGGTCAAGGATAGCCGGCAGCATGCAGAATAAAACAGCAGTAGACTGGAAGCGCCATTAAAGCTTTGGTTCCCGGGCAAGTGGTCATTCTCGGCTAACCCGGCCTTTGGCATCTGCCACTGACGAGCCGGCAGGGATCTGCCGACCCTGCACTTGCCCACCGGTTATCACCTGGTATAAAAAATCCGGCTGAATCAAGATTTATACTTGAATCAGCCGGATTTTTCGTTTTAATGAGTCCCCAGTTTCCTTCAGCTGAGATAACAGAATGATTGAGGTGGGTAATTTTTTGTATGCGTAAAAGTGTTTCAGTTCCTTTTCAGAAAAGATGCTGTATGAAGAGGAGTACTTTAAAAAAGAGTTCTTATCAGGAAAATTGTTTATGTTTTGAACATCTTCGACCACACATATAGAAGTGGCCACAGATCTATAATGGGCATGCCCCTTGCCATCACTCGTCCGGTAAATCACTAAGATATCGCCATTGTGTAATTTATCTGTCCCATTCATTTTTGTCAGGTATATTTTATGGATGCTGTTTGTATGGGATATGTCTTTAACAATTGCCCCTGGATCTTCATTGTTGAGAATTGAATCCGGGAGTAATCGGCTATGCCATTCTGGATGTAAAGAACAATGTGGGGATAACTGGTGTGTCTGTTTACCCGGGAACAAAGCATTCAACAGTCACCGCCCTGGGTAAGATAATGTCCCCGGAGCGGATCAAGCACAATGTCACCGGGCACACGTCGGATGCGTTTGAAAGATATTTTCTCCCGGACCATCACGACGCGATCACTGCAACACGTCAAGTGGCACAAATGCAGGGTGATAAACATCTGATAAACTTTTTGGGGGGTGAAAAAAAGGATAAGTTGTTGAATTTATAAAGGAAGATTGGTGGAGGCGGCGGGAATTGAACCCGCGTCCGAAAACAGTCAGCAGTGGCTTCTACATGCTTATCCTGATCTTTAAATTTAACCGCCGGGTCTCCTTCAGGAGGGATACCCAACGACATAGTCTGAAAAGTTTAACCGGACACGGGCCAGACACCCCTGCTCGGCGGTCCCACATAGTCGACGTCCATTATCGAAACCTGTGGGAGGGATCTCGACTGAACGGAAGCTGCCTTTAAGCAGCTACAGCGTAATTATAATCGTCTGCGATTACTTTTTTTTCCACCAATTTTACGAGTTGGCAGAACGCTCGGCATGCAACCAAAAGCCTCGAAATTTCCGTCGAAGCCTTTACGCCCCCAATTTTAAAAGATCATAATTATATTCCGCATCGCTTTTATTTTTGATTTGTCGGTGGGAATCACTAATTAACATCAATATAACCTCTTTCTCCAGGGAAGTCAATGTCTGGTCAGCAATTCTAATTTAACTCAGTTCAGCCCCATGGCAATTTCAAGCTTTTCAATTTCAAGTCTTAGCTGTTTTTTTTCTTCCGAAGTCAGATTCGGTGCGGCAAGCCTGCGGTGAAGCCCTGCCAGGATCATCTCTTGTCTGTATTCATTACAGGTGTATTTGAGGGGTCTGATTCCCTCGGGGGGGGCTTGATATGTCATGGTGGGTGGATTTTTACTCCTTTAAAGGTTATCATCTAAAATTTATCGTCAGCGGGGCTTGATCACAACATTGGCCATTTGGGGCAGTTAGAGGACCACAGGGTATGTCCTTCATTTTTACTATTACTGATGGTCTGGCCCTTTGGCTCCTCTGACCGGTGGCCGAAGAGCCAAGTACGAAAAAAGGTCACCTCGTAAAAACCGTTTATTAGGAGGAAACCATGGGACCCGGTCAGGAAAAAATAGATGCACTGACGGCCAGGATGGTTCGGCAGGGCATTCGGAAAGAAGACATTCAGGAGCGGTTTATCAAGTCCTCGGGCCGGGGGGGACAAAAGATGAATAAAACCAGCTCAGCCGTATTTTTACGTCATCTCCCCACGGGCATCACGGTGAAGTGCGGAAAAACCCGGTCACAGTCACTGAATCGTTTCCTTGCGCTGAGACATCTGGTGGAAGCCGTGGAAAAGCACTACACCGGAGAACCATCGGCCGGGGATGTCCGGCGGGCAAAAATAAGAAAACGGAAAAGCAGCCACCGGAAGCGGGTTGCCTGCAAATACAAAGCCTTGGATTGATGGTGGTTTCCTCTTTATATAACATACATGGCAGAAAAACCTGCCACAACGAAAAACGAAAGTTCTTTAATTCCAGCATATTGGTGAGACTTTCATATAAAAAGACGCTAAAAAGCTCCTATCTGGCATGGCTTTATTTTGACACCCATTTTTTCACAAGCCGAAGAGACATGGGATCGTTTCAGTTTGAGATGTCTGGCGATGTCCCAGCATTCAAGGCAGCTGAGTCTGTTGTCGTGTGCCTGTTGAAGAATGGCCGCCCTTAGTTCCGGGGAGGGGGTGATATGGAGATCAAGGTTCTTACGGGTTCCCTGGGGCTCTTGTTCATAGCCGAACAATCCCAGGATGCATCGGGTGAGCCGGATTTCAATGAGGTCGGCCTGTACGCCAACCACCGAAGGGGAAAGGTTAAATGATCTCGCAATGGCGTGGACGTCCGCACAGGAGACGCGACCTTCCACTGCTTTATTTTTAAGGGCTGCCACAATTTCCGGAGAGAGGGCCTGTTTAGTGTGTTTTAATGCATAATGGGCGGCTGTGTGCTGGTTCATGATGAAAATATCCTTATATTCGGGCTATCGGGTGTTTTTTGAGGGTGAAAATATTCTGATTACGCCTGAAATATCTGTTCTTTTGGGTTCTGAAGGCAAGGACGTCTCTGTTTACGGCTTGGGCGGAAAAAAACATCATACATTACGCCTGCCTGGTATTCAAATTGACCGAAGGATAGCCCCAGACCTGATCTGTTTTTTTTTGACACGATTCTTCTCTTGGTATATATAGTCGTTACTGGTGTTTCATTTTGTAGATATAAAAACAGAAAACAATTTGTTATCTTAATTCAGTTTTTAATTTTTTAAAAGGCAAAATATTGTTCCGGTCCGAGGGGTCTGATATTTAAGCATACAGGAGCAAGCGTTTCATGGAATATAGTGTAATCAAACAGATGCTGAAAGAAAAAACCCACCGCTGGCTGGTCACCGGGGCCGCCGGTTTCATCGGCTCCAACCTGGTGGAGGCACTGCTGGGGCTGGACCAGGAGGTCACCGGTCTGGATAATTTTTCCACGGGTTTCAAGCATAATCTGGATCAGGTGAAAAATGCCGTAACTCCGGCCCAGTGGCAACGGTTTTTATTTATTGAAGGGGACATCCGGAATACGGATACCTGTGCCAGGGCCTGCGCCGCACAGGAGGTGGTGCTTCATGAGGCGGCTCTGGGGTCGGTACCCCGGTCCGTGGCAGACCCGCAGCTCACCCACGACAACAACATCACCGGTCATCTCAATATGCTGGTGGCGGCCCGGGATGCCGGGGTAAAGCGCTTTGTTTATGCCGCATCCAGCTCCACCTATGGGGACCATCCCGGACTTCCCAAAAAGGAAGAGACCATTGGTAAGCCCTTGTCCCCCTATGCCGTGACCAAATACGTCAATGAACTCTATGCCGATGTGTTCCACAGAACCTATGGCCTTGACACGGTGGGGCTTCGTTATTTTAATGTGTTTGGCCGTCGTCAGGACCCCCATGGGGCCTATGCGGCTGTCATCCCCCTGTGGTTTGCCTCCCTGATCAACGACACCCGCGTGTACATAAACGGAGACGGTGAGACCAGCCGGGATTTTTGTTATATTGATAATTGCGTTCAGGCCAACATACTGGCAGCCATGGCACCTGCTGGGGATGCAGTGAACCGGGTGTACAATGTGGCGTTTGGACAGCGCACCACGCTTAATGAACTCTTTTCCCTTATCCGGGAACGGGTGGGTCGAAAGATTCCCCACACCCTTTCTGTGGTACCGGAGTTTCGGGATTTTCGTGCAGGCGATGTGCGTCACTCCCTGGCCGATATCTCCAGTGCAAAAACATATCTGGGGTATGATCCCGATTTTTCCGTGACCCAGGGGCTGGATCAGGCCTCCGCCTGGTACATGGCCCATCTCTCTTAGGGGGCACTCAAGAATTGGCGGGTCTACGCGGATTAGTGTGATTGGGATAGATTGTGGTGTGCAATTATCAGTGTTCACGTATTGAAAATTATGAATTTTTACACAAATCCGTGATGAGCCGAATTCACTCTCAATGATCAAGTTTTAGGGCTTGATCACAATATTGACCACCACGGCGGAGGGGGCAGGCTTGGGTTATGGGCATTATCGGTGGCGTTTTGGGTTCGCACCCGTTAGGGTCGATAACGCCAGTGACATAGACCTGCCCCCCCAAGTGGCCGGAGTTAAAACCAACTCCATTTTGACAAAAGATCCTGAAACCCAGAATGAGCCTAAAAAAATAAGGAATAAGTCGTGAATATAACCATAGTTGGCACCGGATATGTGGGGCTTGTCACCGGAGCCTGTTTTTCTGAGATGGGAAGCACCGTCACCTGTGTGGATGTGGATGAGACAAAGATTGAAAATCTTAAAAAGGGCATCCTGCCCATTTACGAGCCCGGGTTGGAAAGCCTGGTCATTGAGAATCATAAAGAGGGATTGCTGCGGTTCACCACCTCCCTTGAACAGGCGGCGGAGGCGTGTGAGGTTTTTTTCATTGCCGTTGGCACCCCTCCGGATGAAGATGGCTCTGCTGATTTGAAATATGTGCTCCAGGTGGCCCGGGACATTGGCCGGGTGATGAATCGATACAGTGTGATTGTGGATAAATCAACCGTCCCGGTGGGAACTGCGGATAAGGTGGAAAAGGTGATCCGGGAGGCCCTGGACCAGCGGGGTAGCGACCTTGAATTCGATGTGGTGAGTAACCCCGAATTCTTGAAAGAGGGGGCGGCCGTCAATGATTTTTTAAGTCCGGACCGTATCATCATCGGATGTGACAGCCCCCGGGCCATCCAGCGGATGAAACGACTGTATGCCCCCTTTTCCCGGAACCGGGACAAACTCATCACCATGAAGGTTCGGGATGCTGAAATGACCAAATATGCGGCCAACTCCATGCTGGCCACCAAAATTTCGTTCATGAACGAGATGGCCGTCATCTGCGAACGTCTGGGGGTGGATGTGGAGAACGTCCGTAAGGGCATCGGATCGGACCGGCGTATCGGGTATGCCTTTATCTATCCCGGGTGCGGGTATGGCGGCTCCTGTTTTCCCAAGGATGTGACGGCGCTCATCCGTACCAGCCGGGATGCGGGGGTGGAGCCCCATGTGCTGGCATCGGTGGCCCATAGAAACAGCGTGCAAAAGGGGCTTTTGGGGGAAAAAATCAAGGCCCGGTTTGGCAATGATCTGGCGGGAAAGATTTTCTGTGTCTGGGGGCTCTCCTTTAAACCTGGTACTGATGACATGAGAGAGGCCCCGGCCATTGTACTGATCCACCAACTGGTGGCTGCCGGCGCAACGGTGCATGCCTATGATCCCGTGGCCATGGACCAGGCCCGTCTGACGTTTCCCCCGGTATTTTTTGAGGATAATCGGGTGCGGCTGTTTGACACGCCCTATGATGCCCTGGTGGAGGGGGATGCCCTGGTGCTGGTGACGGAGTGGAAGGCCTTTCGGCAACCGGCATTTCAGGCCATGGCAAAGGTGATGCGCCATAAAATTATCTTTGATGGTCGGAATTTGTACGACCCTGTTGAGGTGGGGGAGCATGGATTTGAATACCATGGCATTGGCAGGGAATCTGCCGGAAAGCCATTAGGAGAATAAACAGTTGATATGAAATATTTTCCCATCAGAATTGTGGTTTTGTGCATTCTATTGACACCGGTGCTTTATACCGGCACCCTTTCCCTCATAGAGAAAAGCTGTGTGGGATGGTATCAGAAGGCCATTGAACAGTGTGTGGCGGAAGACACCCAGGTCCTTATTAACGGTGCCATGGGGGTCAGTGAATCCATTGACAAGAATATCAGTCGTTTTCTTGCATCCGATGTGTGGGTCAAGCGGTTCGGATTGCAGCTGGATATTCTTGTGTTTGCCAATGAAGGGGATATCCTGTACCCTTTTTTCCCGGAAATCACCTCCGAGGGCATGGACATCATCAACGACAAGGCCTTTCTCGGCATTGCGCGGCATAATTATACAATTTTAAAACAGGGACTCACTGTCAAGGTGAACCCGCGATTGCGTCACGGTACCCTGGGGGCCAATCTTATTCTGGCGTTTTATGTCAGTCTTGCCATGGGTATTTTTGGGATCTATTACCGCCGGGGGGTGGGAAAGTCCATTGAGGAGAATAAGGAAAAGAAAAAACGTCTTGCCGCACTGCTGGTGGATGAAAAGGCCCATAAAAAAAGTCTGGAAATCCTTAAAAAAGAGCGGGCACGTCTTTTGCAAAAGATGAAGGATTTGAGGGAAACCCATCAGAATGCACAGAAACAGGCCAGCATCACCGAGGAGGAGATGTTTGATGAGATCGTCTCCCTGGAAAACCGTTTGACTGAAAATGTGGAGCTTCAGAAGGAAAAAACCTACGAGATTGATCTGCTGAAAGATAAACTTAAAAAATATGAGCAGAAAAAAGGGGGGCAGAAAAGACAGAAGGGGGTTGATTTCACAGCCAAGCGGTTTGCGGTGCTGTATAAAAATATTGATATGAACCGCCGGGCCATGGACGGGCTTCTGGAACTGGGCGATGAACTTCAGATCAAGGCCGAGGAGGTGGTCCATCAGCTCAATGAAAATCCTGACAACGTGGTGGTGAAACGAAAGGTGTTTGCCGGTAAAAAACACAAAGGTGCCTCCTTTGAGGTGCTGTTTTCGTACAATGGCAGGCTCTATTTCAGGCAGGGTGAAGATCACCGCATTGAAATCCTGGTAATCGGTACCAAAAACTCCCAGGACAAGGATATGGAGTTTCTCCACCGCAACTGAATCCGGAATTAATTTCAAAGACCGGCACTCCAAGTGGCCCAACTCAGCTACACCCAATAATTAATAGTATGCTTTGCATATTTTGTGATATATAACAATTTACTATGATAACCATTGAATCCATATCCAAAAGCTTTGGCGGTCAGGTGTTGTTCAGCAATGCCGGCCTGCAGATTAACGCCGGTGAAAAAGTGGGACTGGTGGGACGGAACGGTCACGGAAAAACCACCCTGCTTAAGATGATCATCCACCAGGAAGAGCCCGATGAGGGGCAGATCCAGATTCCCGGTGATTATCGGCTGGGCTATCTCACCCAGCACATTGTCTTCACCGGTAAGAGTGTCCTGAAAGAGTGCATGACAGGGCTTCCCCCCCATGAAAAGGATCACAGCTGGAAAGCTGAAAAAATTCTGGCAGGGCTGGGTTTTTCCGATGAAGATATGCAAAGAGAGCCCAGCTCCTTTTCCGGGGGATTCCAGGTGCGGCTGACCCTGGCCAGGGTCCTGGTATCTGATCCGGATCTTCTGGTGCTTGATGAGCCCACCAATTACCTGGACATTATTTCCATTCGGTGGCTCACCGCATTTTTAAAGACGTGGCCCCGGGAAATCTTATTAGTTACCCATGATCGTGGTTTCATGGATGGGGTGGTCACCCACATTGCCGGTATTCACAGGGGGGTCATCCGCAAGATCCAGGGGAATACGGAAAAGTATTACGAACAGATTGCCCAGGATGAGGAGGTCTACGAGAAGACCCGGGTGAATGAAGAGAAGCGCAGAAAGGAGATGGAGGTCTTTGTGACCCGGTTCCGGGCCAAGGCACGGCTTGCCGGAATGGTGCAGTCCCGGATCAAGGCGTTGGCAAAGATGGAGAAAAAAGAGGGGTTGAAAAAGATCGAATCCCTCTCCTTCTCCTTTAGGGAGCTTCCCTTTGCCGGTAAGCAGCTCTTGATGGGGGAGGACCTCACCTTTACCTATGACGTCTCCACCCCGTTGATCAGAGATGTAACCCTCACCGTACAACCAGGGGATCGCATTGCCATTGTGGGAAAAAACGGTAAGGGCAAAACCACCCTGTTAAAATTGCTTGCCGGTATGCTGAACCCGGCTGACGGAACGGTGAAGTATAATCCCGGGGTGGCCATGGGATACTTTGAACAGACCAATGTACAGTCTCTGAACCTCAATGCCACGGTGGAGGAGGAGATGCTCTATACCCACGAAGACATGGATCGTCAGCAGGCCCGAAATATCTGTGGTGCCATGATGTTCCAGGGCGATGATGCCTTAAAACGCATCAGTGTGCTGTCCGGAGGGGAAAAGAGCCGGGTGATGCTGGGAAAGCTTCTGGCCCGTCCCCTGAACCTGCTGCTGCTGGATGAACCCACCAACCATCTGGACATGGAGACCTGTGATTCCCTGGTGATGGCCCTTGATAATTTCAGCGGAGCCGTGGTGCTGGTAACCCATAACGAGATGTTTCTTCACTCCCTGGCCAATCGCCTGATCGTCTTTAAAAATGATCGTATTGACCTTTTTGAGGGGACCTACCAGGCGTTTCTGGAAAAAGAGGGGTGGGAAGAGGGGGAAAACCCTCCGCTGTCCGAAAAAGAGGGCCGTGTCAGTGAAGTCGTGTCGGATGGGGGAAAGCAGATGTCAAAAAAGGCCCTGCGTAAACTGCGATCCGAGATTGTTTCCAGAAGGTCCATGGCCCTGGGTGCTCTGGAGAAGCGCATTGCCCGCACGGAAGAGCGCATTGAATCCTTCGAGTCGGAGTTGACATCCCTTAACGCGCAGATGCAGACGGCGGCGGAAAATCAGGATGGAAAACGGATCGAAGCCCTTTCCCGTAGCCTTGCAAGGTGCCAGGGGGACATTGACACACTTTTTTCACAATTGGAACGGGATATGGATGAACTGGATGACAGGGGACGTGTGTTTGAAGAACAGCTTGCAGAAATTGATGGGAGGTAGTACCCGTTGGACAAAAGAAACATGCAGATGATCTGGGGTGTGATGCTGGTGATGGCGGGGGTGGGGGTGTTTTATCGGATTCCCCAAGTGATGCCGAGAATCCAACAAATGGACGCCTTTGTCAATGTCATTTCCCTGATCCGATTTTGTTTTTATTTTCTTGGCATTCTGCTGGTGTACGGCGGTGGCAGAAAACTGTATGAAAATTATCGAAAAAAATAGGTATTCATGGCCATGGCCAATGTGAATCAGACCAGAAAAGCAGGTGGTAAAACCCACCTGAAATCCACCATTAAAGATCAATCCGGTGCCGGAAAGATTCGTATTGGTGAAATCCTCTCCAAAGAGGGGCAGATCACCAGTCTGCAGTTACAGGCGGCTCAGAATCAGCAGAAAAAAACCGGGGGGCGGCTGAGCAGTATTTTGTTGCGCATGGGTTACATTGACCCTGAAACCATCATCAATGTGCTGGGCAGGATCTATAACTACCAGGTGATCCGCATCGGTGAGATGAAGCCGGATAAAAAGGCCCTGGAACTACTTCCCTTTGAAAAGGCCCGGGAGTATATGATTTTCCCCTTAGGTTTTTCCGAAGATTCCTTTTCCATTACCATGACCGAGCCCACGGATACCGGCGCGGTGGAGGCCCTCCAAACGATGCTGGGCCGTCCCCTTAAAGTCATGGTTTCCACGGAAAACGATATCATTGAAGCCTATCGGGACCATTATAAAATCAGCGAAGAGGTGTACAAGGAGTTCCTCCATTTTGAAGAGGAGCCCGACGACGAGCCGGTGACCTCGGTGGAGGATTTCGGTTCCCTGGTTTCCGAAGCCGCCGAGGAGCTGGAGGTTCAGACCACGGAGGACCATACCTACGACGAGTTCATGGCCTCCGATGCCCCCATCATCAAACTGGTGAACGGTATTCTGATCAAGGCCATCAATGACGGCGTCAGTGATATTCACATTGAACCCTTTGAAAAGTCGTTGCAGGTGCGGTACCGCATGGACGGCTCTCTGTACAAAGCCATGAACCTGCCCCTGTCCATCAAAAATGCCGTTATCTCCCGTTTGAAAATTTTGTCGGAGCTGGACATTGCCGAGCGCCGCATTCCCCAGGACGGACGTATCAAGCTGCGGTTCGGCAAGAACAAAGCAGTGGATTTTCGGGTATCCACCCTGCCCACCCTGTTTGGTGAAAGTGTGGTCATGCGAATTCTGGATCAGAGTGCCCTGAACGTGGACCTCTCCAAGCTGGGGTTTGAATCGGACACCTTTGAGACCATCCGTCGGTGCATCAACATGCCCTATGGTCTGCTCCTGGTCACCGGCCCCACCGGAAGCGGTAAGACCACCACCCTCTACTCCATTCTCAACCGTCTGAACCAGGAAGATACCAAAATTCTCACCGCCGAAGATCCGGTGGAGTTTAACTTCCGGGGCATCAACCAGGTGCCGGTGAAGGAGAGTGTGGGTATGACCTTTGCCGCGGCACTGAAATCCTTTCTGCGCCAGGACCCCGATATCATCATGGTGGGGGAGATCCGGGACATTGACACGGCGGAGATTGCCATCAAGGCAGCCATGACCGGGCATCTGGTGTTCAGCACTCTTCACACCAATGACTGCCCCTCCACCATTGGCCGGCTCATCGACATCGGCATTCCCTCCTATATGCTGGCATCTGCGGTGACCATGGTGCTTTCCCAGCGCCTGGCCCGGCGCCTGTGCCCGGAGTGCAAGCAGGTGGTCACCGGCCATGATCCCCTGGAGCTTGAAATGCACGGTTTTTCCAAGGCTGAGATTCCCACCCTTAAAATCATGGGACCCTGCGGGTGTCCCAACTGCAACGGTACCGGATACAAGGGGCGGGTGGGACTCTATGAACTCATGGAGGTGGGGGATGAGGTGGCCAAGGCCATCAATGCAGCGGTGCCCGAGGATCAATTGCGAAAACTTGCCATCCAGGAGGGGATGACCACCCTGCGGGATGCAGGGTTGGAAAAAGTCCGCCAGGGACTTACCTCCCTTGAAGAGGTATTGAAAAAGACCACCATCACCAAGGAGGCGTTGCCGGCCTACCTGGTGAATCCCGATGTGGAGACCTATGAGGACCGGGATGTCATTATCCGTGAGGGAAACAGTGACAATGATTTTTATAAACTGGTCCGGGGGGCCGTTTATGTGGTCAAGGGGGGAAAGAAGATTGCCGAGATTTCCGAGCCCGGCGAGTATTTCGGTGAGATGGCGGCCATCACCGGTGAAGTCCGTTCGGCATCCATTCTCTCCAAAGGACGCTCGGTGATCAAACGCTTTCCCGGGGATAAACTCATGGATGTCATTGAAAAATATCCCGAAGTGGCCAAACATCTTTTTACGGTGCTGGCCAATCGTCTCAATCACACTGACCGCATACTGGTTCAGCGGCTGGGGGGCGGGAAACCCAAACCCTCTTCGTAAGGACTCAGCCATTTTTGATCCGTCATTTTATCAGACAGGTAAATTCCATGGAATATGCGGGTATGGACTTTAAAACGGTAACTCAATAAGAGCCTGACGTCCTCAGTCGTTTGGGTTGTGCTGTCTCTTTTGAGCGTGCTGTTTCGGAGGGTGGTAATATCGCTCTTTTTCACTGTAGATGCAGCCGCAATACTGCTGACGATACATGCCAAGGGCTTTGGATGTTTCAACGCCCTCCTTCCATCCTGTTCTGAAATCTCGATAAAAAAAGGGTATCCCCATTTTCTTTCCAATGGCTTCGCCAATCTCCCGGATGAGGTCATGGTTCTGGAACCGGCTGTAGAGCAGGGTGGATGAAAAACCGTCAAACTTTCCCTTGCGGGCCACCCGGGCTGCTGCTGCCAGTCGGTCATGGTAGCAGTGCCGGCATCGATGCGCTTCCCTGAACACCACCGATTGAATAAAGGCTTCCATCTCATAGGTATCCTGACAGATGACCCTGAACTCTTCCGCATCAGCATACTGTTTCAGGGTCTCCTCCCGCCGGAGACATTCGGTGTAGGGGTGGATGTTGTGCCGATAAAAAAAGCCCATGACCTCAATGTTTTCTTCCCGGAGCACCTTCAGGGGAAAAATGGTGCAAGGACCACAGCACATGTGCAGCAGCAGCTTCATTCCCGGCTTCCGAAAATGGCGGTGCCGATTCTGACAAGGGTGGCGCCCTCCTCAATGGCCACCTTGAAATCTCCGCTCATGCCCATGGAGAGGTGTTTCATATCAACGCCGGGCAGGTTTTCCGCCTGGATGGTCTCAAAGAGTCTGGACAGGGCTTTAAAATAGGGGCGGGCCCCTTGGGGATCATCGAAAAAAGGGGGCATGCCCATGAGGCCTGTGAGATGCACATGGTCAAGGCCGGCAATGTCTCGGGCAAGTGCCACGGCCTGGTCGGTGGTAGCCCCGGATTTGGATGTCTCGTGGGAGATATTTACCTGCAAGAGAATTGCCTGACGTTTATGGATCTTTGCTGCCTGTTTGTTGATTTCCCGGGCCAGCTTCAGTGTATCCACCGTGTGGATGAGATCAAAATATTGGACGGCAAACCGGGCTTTGTTGGACTGGAGATGGCCGATGAAGTGCCATGACGCAGGGGTGGGGCCAATGGCGTTGATCTTGTCCATGGCTTCCTGGATATAGTTCTCCCCCAGAAGGGTCACCCCGGCCTTTATGGCCAATGCCACGGCATCACTTGATTTTAGTTTGCTCACGGCCACCAGTTCGATGGTTTCGGGTCGTCTGCCGCAGGCCAGGGCTGCCATGCGGATTTCGTTTCTGACATGGCTCAGTCGTTGTTCAATGGTTTTCATTTGACACTCAAAACTCCTTAGGACTCAATGATTGCGCTTTTTTTACCCCATGCCCATGCCTGGTCCTGCTCCGGCAGCGGTGAGTTAAAAAAATGTTTTCATCGAGTGATGACATCTTCTTTAATCAATATCTCAATCACCTCACACACGGGCAGCCCCACCACATTGGTATAAGAGCCGTGGATACCCCTAACCAGAAAGGTCCCAAGCCCCTGAATGGCATAGGCACCAGCTTTGTCAAAGGGTTCTTCCGTGGAGATGTACCACTTGATTTCCGCCGGTGACAGGGTTTTGAATTCAACCTCGGTGGCAACATGGAGGGTGATGATTTTTTTGCTGCCGGGACCGCAGAGGGTCACGCCGGTAAATACCGTGTGGGTTCTTCCACTGAGCTGCTGAAGCATCTTTTCTGCATGGTCCTGGGACGTCGGTTTTTCCAGCAGGGTATTGTCCACCACCACCACGGTGTCCGCCCCGATGACCCAGGCGGTGTCATGGTGCCGGGCAACGTCCAGGGCCTTTTCCCGGGAAAGCCTTTTGACATATTCCCGGGGACTCTCATCAGACCGTCGCTGTTCATCAATGAGGGAGGGGATCACCGAAAAAGAGAGCCCCGCCTGTTCCAGCAGATATTTTCGTCTGGGGGATTGGGAGGCCAGAATGATGGGATGGTTATGGGTGACCTGTTTCATGACAGGTCATGTTATCAGACCCGTTGGGATATGACAAGAACCCTTCAATGGATTTTTTCGAAGAAATATAAGCCAGCGGATGGTGTGTAAGCCCATTGAGGGTCAGACCGAAAGCGCCGATTAAAACCGGTATAATTACCTCCAGCCAAGTTTTTTCGGCCAGAATGGTTAGAATTGGCAAGTTTTTGAGTTGTCGGCAAATAATCAAAAAAAATATTCTGCATGCTATTTGCATGCTGAGCTTATTTTTTAAATAACCTACATAGCAGAAAAACCTGCCACAACGAAAAACGAAAGTCCTTTAATTCCAGCATATTGGTGAGACTTTCATATAAAAAAATGAATTAACCGACCATGGTTAACCCATTGTATTTACTGGTACCTGGGACGAGAATTGAACTCGTACAGAGCTATGCTCCGAGGGATTTTAAGTCCCTTGCGTCTACCTATTCCGCCACCCAGGCAAAAACTATCTTTTCATATACCATGACCGTTTTTTTTGCAAGCCCTAATTTAGCGCAAACACCTTGGATTCTGAGACGTTAAATGAATTTTTACCCGATTACCCCATGCCGGACATTTTTATCCCCCCGTCGGCATCCTTCATATGACTCCAAAGTACTTTGCAGTCTTTATTATCATAATTTTGAATTGAAGCAAATGCTCTCAAACAAAACGAAAAAATTAACTAAACGCAAATTAACGAGATTCAGAACGTGGTTAAATATAAGGTTAATATTGTGTTGCCGTTAAATAGCATGATATAGGAGATGCCGTAGGTTCGTCAATCATCTGAAAGCGGAGAAGAACAAAAGTGAACATTTTAACCCACAACAACACCCTGTCCGGTTTCATCAGCGGAACGGCAGCCTTTCTCATCTGGGGCCTGTGCCCTGTTTACTGGAAGGTCCTGGCAGATGTTCCTGCCATTGAAATCATTACCCACCGGGTGGTGTGGTCGTTTTTGTTTCTTGTCCCCGTGATTTTCATGCAGGGAAAGTGGCCTGAATTTTTCCAGGTGGTGCGGACACCCAAAAAAGTGGCCATCCTGTGCATCACCACCTTACTGGTGGCCTCCAACTGGTTGCTTTTTATCTGGTCCGTCAACAATAACCATATTATTGAGACCAGCCTGGGTTACTATACCAATCCCATTGTCAACGTGGTTTTCGGGGTGATTATTTTACGGGAGCGCCTCAATAAATTCCAGAGTATTGCCGTGGGTATGGCCAGCTTTGCAGTGCTTTATCTCACCTTTCAGTATGGCCGGTTTCCTGCCATTGCCCTTACCCTTGCCGTCACCTTCAGTCTCTACGGCCTGCTGCGCAAGATCCTGGGCATCAATGCCGCTGTGGGGCTTTTTATTGAGACCCTGCTGCTGACCCTGCCCGGCATTGCCTATCTGGTGTGGCTGGAGCATCAGGGAATCGGGAGTTTTGGTCACATGGGGCTCACCATTGATTTTTTTCTCATGGGTACGGCCTTTTTAACGGCATTGCCCTTAATGCTGTTTAACATTGCCGCCAATCGCATTACCCTTACCGCCGTGGGGTTTCTCCAGTATATTGCGCCGTCCGTGACGCTGTTACTGGCCATCTTTCTTTATCACGAGCCCATGTCCACCCATCAGTTGGTGGCATTCATGTTTATCTGGACCGCCCTTGTCATTTACAGCGTGGACTCCATTAAAACCTATAAAAGGCAGCATGTCTTGACACAAAAGTAATATTGCCGTTTTGCAGGACCTTCTTCAACCTGTTTTGTTCATCAAAGGCAAAAACGCATTTTCTCCTTGATTTTCTCATTAATATGATAAATATATGAGCATATGTTAATAAGTTGAGTCCAATAAATTCGTTTTATTTGAGATTCCGGAATTTGGTTTTTAAGGCCATTTCGAGCTTATTTGAGCTTGATCATTGATAGTTATATTTACATTAAAAGGGATTAAATTATGGAAAAATTTTTGTTTGTTCTCAGTAAAGATGACAATGAAGCTGCCACAAGATGTTTTCAATTTGCCAAAATAGCCCATTCAAAGGGACATCATGTGGATATGTTCTTCATCGACGGGGGCGTTATGTGGGCAAATAAAGACAGGGATCTGAGTGTTAAAACCACCACAGGAGATTGTCCGGCAGATTACCTTCCCTATCTGGTGGAGAAAGAGGTTGCCACAGGCATCTGCACCCCCTGTGCCAAAAATCGTGGGCTGGATGAAGCGGGATTTTTCAGCAATATGCTGTTGGATGGGGGGCCCCATCTGATTGATATGGCGGCGGAAGCAAAGGTTTTTAATTTCTAATAGAATCAGCTGGCTTGATCACAACGCAAAGCCCACTGCGGCGGTCCATGGTCTCTGCTGGGAGAGAGACCGTGGAAGGGTGGCCGGTGGTGTGATCAAGCCCTTGATGGTAGCCGTTTGCCAAGAATGTTTCCTTCTCCCCCCCCCCTTTTTTTTTACGAACATATCTTTATTCTTCAGCATTAAGGCATTAAGGATATCAGATGAAATATGGAAATCTTGAAAGACGTCTTGAAAGACGGCTTGAGAACAGGCTGGGAACTGTCCGTGAAATAACGCGGATACAAAAAGGTTTTTCCCATGAGGAAAAATATATCATAAAAACGGAATGGCATGATTATTTGCTCCGCATTTCACCTGGAAAGGCATATTCAAGAAAAAAAGAAGAATTTGAAATAATGAAGAAGTCCTTTGCAAAAGGCGTCAGATGCAACAGGCCCATAGATATGTTTATGGAGAAGGAAGATGAAAAGATTTACAGCCTGTTCAGCTTTCTTCCCGGTCATGATGCTGAAGATCATATCAACACACTTTCGGAATCGACCCAGTTCGAAATAGGTTTCCGCGCCGGTCGGGATTTGAAAAAAATCAACAGCATTGAAAATCATACCGATAGTTGGAAAGAGAAGAAACTGACAAAGCACGAACACTACCTCAGAAAATATTGGGAAAGTGGATACCGCTTTGATAATGATGGAAAGGTCCTTAAATTTATAAAGCTGAACTGTGACAGGATCGACTCCGGGCCGGACAGGCTTCAGCATGACGACTTCCATTTGGGAAATATTGTTATAAACAACGGTGAATACTCGGGGATTCTGGACTTCAACAGATATGACTGGGGAGACCCTCTGCATGAGTTTGTCAAACTCGAATGGTTTACATGGCCTGTCAGTAGGGCCTTTGCACGCGGGGAAATAAAAGGGTATTTCGGAAACGGAAAGATTGGCACAGATATCTGTCTGATATTATCGGTTTATATTGCAATGAGTATTTTTTCAACACTTGTCTGGACATTGAGATTTTATCCCGAAACAATGCCGTTTATTGAAAAAAGAGTGGATTCAATACTGACTGATTATGACTATTTTGAGCGGATACGCCCTCAATGGATAATATGATATCGGTTCGTTGATGATCTGAGACGGCCTCCAATTCTGTGGTGGCCGTCAGGTAATAGTGATGATTTATAAACCGCCAAATCCGTCATTTTCTATATCAATGGCTGCGGAACACCCCTCTTCTATTGCCGCCATCTTGCCCATGGTCACAATTAGTTCGGTTCGGATGAAAAATTCCGCTGTTTTAATCTCACCATTATAAAAAGCCAGATCTTTTTTCCCGCACTTTTGGCTCAACTTCCGGGAGGCAACCACTGCACGCCAGAGAAGCATCCATGCCATGATGACATCTCCCATGACATGGAGATATGGCAGGGAGTGGGCAAAGGCGGTTTTGACCTCCGGGGAAACCGCTTTCCGGCCCATCTCTTTGGTCAACGTATCCAGTTGTCCGGCGGCTGCCTCCAGTCGCTCAGCCAGGTAGACCAGATTTTCAAATTTTTGGGCCTGGGAGACCATGTCTTGAATTTCTTCCATCAGCTTTTCAAATCCGGCCCCTTTGCCGGCCCCCACTTTTCTGGCCAGAAGATCCATGGCCTGGATGCCACTGGTACCCTCATAAATGGAGGCAATCTTGCAGTCCCTTGCATATTGTTCCACCAGAGAATCTTTGGTGTAGCCTGTCCCACCCATCACCTGCATGGCCTGGATGCAGACATCATGTCCCATAACCGCCATGTACTCTTTGATGACGGGGGTCAGCATATTGAAAAAGAGCTCATCAGCGGAATCTCCTTTTTTGTCGGAAAGAATTTCCAGCTTTTCTCCGAGCAGGGTGGCATAATAATAGAAACTTCTCATGCCACTGACATATGCTTTCATTCGTAAAAGATTACGCCGGACATCGGGATGGACGATAATGGGAACGGACGTGGCATCCTTATTGGCAAAGTCAGCCAGATCCCTTCCCTGAATTCGTTCCCGGGCATAATTGAGTGCTTCCAGATAGGCGGCACTGCCATAGGCAAGGCCTTGCAGACCTGTTGTGAGCCGGGCATCATTCATCATGTAAAACATGATTTTCATCCCCTGCCGCTCTTTCCCCAGCAAATATCCCACGCAGTTTCCCTTGGAGCCCAGGGCCATGCTGCAGGTTGCACTGCCGTGAATCCCGTGTTTTTCTTCGACGCCGGTGCAAACGATATCGTTGCGCTCCCCAAGGCTGCCATCGGGATTGACGAGATATTTCGGCACCAGAAAAATGGAGATTCCGCCGGTACCGGCGGGATCGCCTTCTATGCGGGCCAGAACCGGATGGATAATGTTGTCAACCAGGTCATGTTCTCCGGCTGTAATAAAAATTTTATTTCCGGTCAGAGAATAGGTGCCATCCTGATTTCTGGTGGCCGTGGTGGTCAAGGCCCCTACATCGGAGCCGGCATTGGGCTCGGTGAGCAGCATGGTGCCGCCCCACTCAGCGGATGTTAACTTCTTAACATATATCTCTTTTTGATCCGGAGTGCCAAAAATTTCAATCATGAGGGCCGCACCCAGGCCCATGCAGGCATAACAATTGAGCGCCCAATTGCCACCGATAAAATATTCTGCTGAAGCGATACTCACAGTGGGAGGTGCCCCCTGACCTCCCATTTCCGTGGGAACCCGAAGATTTTGCCATTCTCCTTCTTTTATTAATTGAAAGGGCCTGTGAAAACACTCCGGCACCGTGACCACCCCATTTTTAAATTTGACACCTTCTTCATCTCCGGGTTTCAGGGTGGGAAGCAGCTCTTTGATTGCCAGAGATTTCGCTTCGGTAAGGATCAGATCACAGGTTTTTTTCGTGAAATCTTTGTATTTTTCACTTTTCAGCATCTCTTCGCCATCCATCTGTTCCCAGATGACAAAGTCAATATCTCTTCTGTCTACTAATTGTTGAGCCACTTTTTCATTCTCCTTAAACCCATCGGTTTATCAATTGTTGAAATATTTTCTTTCATCGTTTGACGGTCCTCATTAAAAATTTATAATAAATTCAGCTGCGAGCCGCATGACCATTTTATCGGATGATTCTCCCGTCAGTGCCTCTGTCACGTCTTTAACGACCTTTCCGGGAAAGAAAAAGGAGCCCTGGCCTTTGATATAGGAGTGTTTGCTCGTGGCAAATGTCACTTCGTTATCCCACTCCGTTCCAACAAATCCTGCCTCCACTTTTCTGGCACCATTGGTTGCGGCATCAACTCCGTCAACGATATTGGTTACATAGATATCTTTGTTCCACCAGAAGTTGTTGATATTGCTTTTGAAAATCATATAGTTTCTCGGGGCGACGGTGATGCCGGTACTGACGAGTGTCAATCCGGGATTGTCCCCTCGTCCATTGCCGGTGCCTGAAAAAGCTTGAAGCCCTCCTGTGAACACCGGTGTTCCGTTTCCATAAAATTCAGGAATAAAACCATAAACGGCTGTGCCCACTACCATGTTGCCATCACCGAGGATGGTGTTTTCCCCTCCCCATATGGCTGAATATCTCTGAACATTTTCAACGCCGTTATATCCTTCCAGTTTGTTATCATAGGGATCATCATCGCCGGAGGTGTACATGAACCCAATATGGGGCTTTAAGGGGAAGTTGGTCAATCTTCCCTTGAATTCATAGGAGATATCCGCTGCCAGCGCATAGGCGTTGATATCATAGTCTTCTTCAAGCGTGGTCGTATCGTCCGGACCAACAGCATCGCCAAGCCCGGTATTGTCTGCAGAACCAAACTGATATACCCCTTCCGCCAAGATTTCCAGTGCTCCGAATTTCCCAAGCCAGTATCCACCGGCATGGTAGGAATCGGTTTTGGGTATGTCTCCGCTTATACCAAAGGGAGAGCCCATATAGCCTGCCAGATCGTTGGTCATAACATCTCTGATTTTATCGTAGGTGGCAAAAAACCGGATTTGATTTTCATCGTTCATCTGCCACGTCATGTAACCCGCGAACAGGTCCCGATCCGTGTTGGCAGCATCTTCCATTGCCAGGGGATCATCCTGGTAATTATTCTCTTTCAGCTTGAAATATCCCACATTGTAACTGATGGCCCCATTCTCCCCCGTGAGCCAGAATCCGGGATTGTCATCCCCATAGACCAGACCGGCTGCCTTAAAAGCGTCTATGTGCCAAATGTCCCATCCGGTATGCAATCGCATATTCATGGGAAGCGCATAGGTTACGTGAAGCCGTTCAAGACCGTAACAGCTGGAATTGGGCGTTTTTCCCCCTCTGGTATCAACGCTTGTGGTGTCCAGCGGCTTGTCAAATTCCAGGGCGGCGTAAAAACTCCACCCCCTGTCCTTGGGCATGGCATTGAAATAGAGTTTTGATTCGGTCCGGATATAGTCATCCTGTACATACCCGCTCTCATTGAAATGCTCCCTGAAAAAATTACCGGGAAGGTTGCCATACATCAGACCGCCTGCCGATTGAACCGCATTGCTGTCCGCCACGCCAAAGTCCCAGTTACTTTCAGATGTGGGAATGACCCTCACCGTGGCACCAAAGCTCATTAGGATATCCTTGCCCGTTATCACCTGAATACTTCCCGGTCCCACAATGGTCTCCTTTGTGATGTCATCGGCAAGCTTTAGTTGTTTATCAAGAAGCGAGTTGTTTTGCGCGGCAAAACAGGAAATGGCGGTTGCAATCAGCAGGCCGGTTACAATCAAGATGCGTTTCCCATGGTTTTTCATTGACAATTTCTCCTTTCCGGAAATTAAAAGTTAATATGTTTGCAGCAATGGATATCGAACTTGCACCATTTTAAATCGTAAAAATATATACAATACGCGCCGGTTATCAGCGGATGAGTTATGTTTTATAAGAACCTCCCTCCAACGGCCTGGAATAATGAGAGTTTCAACTTTCGTTGTGGCTGATGGTTACAGCTATGTAGGTTTTATATGAAAGTCTCATCAACATGCTGGAATTAAAGGACTTTCGTTTTTCGTTGTGGCAGGTTTTTCTGCCATGTATGTTATATGAAAAGGCAGCCTCCAAGGCAACCTCAGCAGAGCCGCCCCCCCGATGGGCAATAGGAACCGGACAATTGAGCTGTCTACAGTTCCGGTCCGGGCCCATTGCCCGTCGGGGGGGCGGCGGCATAATGCCATTTTCTATCTTCGTTGTGTCCGCCAGGACATGCCCGTTATATTGTATCTTTATGGATGAGCGTTACCAAGTGTCCACACTGGGATATTTTTTGTGTTTTCTTTCAGGGATCGGAGGAGCGGAATCCAATGCATTGATAATGGCCTTTCTGGAATCAGCCGGATCAATGACACCGTCGATTTCAAAATGAGCGGCCAGGTTAATCGCTTTTCCTTTTTCGTACTCCTTATCCACCAATTGTTGATAGAATGCCGTACGTTCCTCTGGATCTTCTATGGCGGCGATCTCCTTGCGAAACCCCAGTTTGACGAACCCTTCCACTCCCATGGCGCCGAACTCACCGGTGGGCCATGCCAATGTGACCAGGGGGGCATGGAAGCTTCCGCCTGCCATGGTCTGTGCGCCCAGGCCATAACCTTTTCTCAGAACCAGGGTTATATATGGGACGCTCAGGTTTGCACCGTTTACAAAAAGTCGCCCGGCATGACGCACCATGGCGGTTTTTTCGTTTTCCGGCCCCACCATAAATCCCGGAGTGTCACACAGGAACAAAACCGGAATGCCAAAGGCATCGCAAAGCTTCATGAACCGGGCGGATTTGTCGGCTCCGGGGGCATCAATGGCACCTGAAAGATGTCTGGGATTATTGGCGATCACACCGATGGGTCTGCCCTCAATGCGAATGAAGGCGGTGATCATCCCCAGCCCGAAATAGCGCCGCAGCTCCAGAACCGATCCGGTGTCGGCAATCAGCTCAATCGCCTTTCGGATACTGTAAACCCGCACCCGGTTCTCAGGTATAACGTGACGCAGCTGCCGCTGGTCGGCGCATTCCCAGTTATCCAGACTTCCCTGGAAGTAGGAAATATATTTTTTCGCATGACGTACCGCCTCTGCTTCATCCTCTGCAATGATATCTATGGCACCATTGGGCACCTGAACATGGGCTGGTCCTATATCTTCAGGCCTGAACGCACCCAGTCCGCCGCCTTCGACCATGGCCGGCCCCCCCAGCCCGATATTGGAGTCTTTTGTGGCGATCACCACATCGCAGCATCCCAGGAGGACGGCATTTCCGGCAAAGCACTTGCCTGAGTTAATGCCGACCAGGGGAACCAGACCGCTGAGTTTGCCAAACAGATGGAATGCCCGGCAATTCAATGCCGTGATATAGCAGGCATCCACATCGCCGGGCCTGCCACCGCCACCCTCGGTGAACACAAACACGGGAATGCGGTACTTTTCCGCCAGTTCAAACATGCGGTCCTTTTTATAATGGTTCCACATGCCCTGGGTGCCGCTTAAAACGGTAAAGTCATACGCACAAACGACACACCGGGTTTTATTCTTGGGAAACAGATGGCCATTGACCTGGGCCGTACCGGCAATCATTCCGTCCGCCGGAGTGTTTCGGGTCAGGTCGTCCATACTGCGACGTCCTTTCTGGGCTGCAACCACAAAACCGCCATATTCAATAAAGCTGTCTTCATCGCAGAGGTCGCTCACGTTTTCCCGGGCGGTTCGTTGGTTGTTTTTATGCCGCTTTTCCACGGCCCGGGGTCTTGATGAATCCAGAAGCAGGTTCTGTCTGTCCATTAATTCTGAGAGATCCGATCGGATGAATTCCGGGTCTGCCTCTGCCTCGTTCGTTTGCCGGGTGTCATTGCCCCGGATCTCCTCTATAATGACGAGCGGCTCTTTTTCCGGAACCATATCCCCCATGTTTACAAGCAATTCCAAAATTTTGCCGCTCACCGGTGCCGAAATGACATGCTCCATTTTCATGGCACCCATCACCATCAAAGGCTCTCCTTTTTGAACCATATCCCCTGTTTTAATGTTCAGGCTGATAATTGTTCCCTGCATGTAAGACCTGATGACGCCTTCATCCATCTGCTCCTCTTCTAAGCTGTCCAGAAAATGCTGCAATGATTCGGCGGATACCCCATCCTGTTTTTTTCCGTATTCCAGGATCGCCAACGGGTCTGACGCGTCTATTTTGGTTCCCGTATCTGCCTTGGCTGCAGAAGGCGTAAAAAACAGCGCCTTATGCTCCTGGGACGGCCTTGCCGCCAGGGTAGCAATATTCTTCTCCACAAAACGAATGTGGAACCGGCCGGCAATAATATCGGGATGCAGCAGCAGATTTTGAAGAAAGGGAATATTGGTTTTAACACCGGCGATTTTAAATTCGCACAGTGCCCGATAGGTTTTCTTGACCAGTTCTTCCAACTGCATTGATGTTGAACGGCAGATGAGTTTGGCCAGAAGCGAATCAAAGTTGGGATTGGACGAATATCCCGGATATCCATGGGTATCCGTCCTGATGCCATTACCGGATGGGGGCATAAAATCGGACAGGGTTCCCGAGGCAGGTGTTGTGGTGCCATCACTGTTCGGCGTTTCCATATTGATTCGAACCTGCATGGCACATGTCCGGGGTGCCGGAATATCCGACTGCTCAAGACCGATCTCCTTGAGTGTCGCGCCGGACGCAATCTGCAACTGTACCCGGATCAGATCCAGGTCCGTGATTTCTTCGGTGACCGTATGTTCCACTTGCAGACGCGCATTTGCTTCAATAAAGGCATATGACATCTGCGTATTCACCGGATCAGGATGGACCAGAAACTCCACCGTGCCCAGGTTGCGGTATTTTAATTCCTTTCCCAACCGGACCGCATCGGCATACAAGTGATTGAGCAGCTCTGCCGGGAGATTAAAACCAGGCGCCATTTCCACCAGTTTCTGGCGATTTCTCTGGAGGCTGCATTCCCTCTCCCAGAGATGAGACACCGCTCCGGTGCCATCTCCGACGATCTGCACCTCAATATGTCGGGCAAAGGGCATATAGGCTTCAACGTATAATGCCCCATTGCCAAAAGCGTTTTGCGCTTCGGATTCGCATCGCAGATAGGCACTCTCTATCTCTTCGGCCGTGTGTACAACACGCATGCCCAGGCCGCCGCCGCCGGAAACAGCTTTGATAATGATGGGGGCCCCGCCGTCCAGGGATTGAAAAAAATCTGTGACCTGTTCCAGGGAAACAGGGCCGGGAAGGCCCTGTAACACCGGAATTCCACACTTTTCAGCCAATGCTTTTGCTTCGGTTTTGTTACCTAAAAACGAAAGCGTTCCGGCATCCGGGCCGATGAAGATCAAACCTTCCCTGGCACATCGGGATGCAAACGCTGAATTTTCGCTTAACAGACCATAGCCCGGGTGAATGGCCGTACAATCGTTTTGAACGGCGATTGTCATCATCCGGTCAATATCCAGATAGGCTCCCGGGCCGGTGCCGTCAAGGGAGACCGCCTTACTGCTTAACAGGGTGTGAAGGGATTTGGCATCATCGTCCGAATACACCGAGACGGTTGGGATTCCCATCTCTTCGGAGGAACGTATGATGCGGGCCGCGATTTCTCCCCGATTTGCAATTAACACCTTCATCATGCAGGGTTTCCTTCTTTTTTTGAAACCAGATGTTTCTGGTTCGATTTTGTCAGTTGTGGGGTATTGCCGGTAAGATATGCATTGGCAAATATTGCTCAGAGCATATTATGCCAGAGGACAATATGTTACTCCCAAATTATTCGGTTTTGATGATGCAGGCCACGCCCTGGCCCCCGCCGCAGCACATGCTGGCAGAGCCATAGGTGCCGCCTTTTTCCTTGAGTATCCTGGCAAGCGTGCCGATCAATCTTACGCCGGAAGCACCGAGGGGATGGCCGATGGCCAGTGCGCCGCCATGGACATTGACCTTGTCGGGAAGGATACCCAACTCCTGCATGGCGTACATGGGGACGATACTGAAGGCCTCATTGATCTCGAAGTAATCGATATCCCCAATTTTCATGTCGGCGTTTTTTAATGCCTTCCAGGTGGCGGGAACAGGGCCTTTGCCCATGAGGGACGGTTCGACACCGGCAACGCCAAAGGAGATAAAGCTGGCCATTGGTTTGAGGCCCAATTGAGAAGCCTTCTCCCGGGACATCATCAGCATGCAGGTTGCCCCGGCATTCATGGGGGAAGAGTTCCCTGCGGTAATTTTTCCGTCAGGTTGCCTATAGGCCGGTTTAAGGGTGGCCAGCGTCTCCATGTTGGTATCGCCACGCACACAGGCATCATAATCAAAGACCTGGGTTGAGCCATCGGCCGATTTGATGTCCACAGGATAAATCTCATCTTTGAAATAGCCGTCTTTCTGTGCCTGGAATGCTTTTTGGTGTGATTGGACGGCAAACTCGTCCATGGCTTTTTTGGTGAACGTTGTCTCCAGCAGCAGCTTCTCCGCCGTTAACCCCATGCTGAGCATATTGTGGGGATCAAGATATTGATACTGCGGGTCGGTCCAGATTTCCATGGGCGGTTTGGTCGCTCCTCCGCCGTCCATGGGAACATGGGTCATATGCTCGGTGCCGGCGACAAATATCACATCGGCAAAACCGCTGGCGATGCTCATGGCGGCCGTCCTGACACCGTTGAAAGAGGAACCGCAGGCGGTATCAACCTGCTGTGACGCTATTTTGACCGGCAGTTTGGCCAGAAAGACGGGAAACCGGCCGCCTGCCGTGTAGGTCTCAAGGATCGGCTGGGAAGTGCCGACGATGAATTCATCGATCTCTTCAGGATTGATCCCGGTCCTCTTGATGATTTCATTTGCCAGGTTGCCGGCCAGTTTATCCATGCGCCATCCGTTCAATAAATCTTTGTCAGGATTTTTGGGTTTGGACCGGGAAAACGGTGATCTTAAGTAATCAACGAGAACAACCTCTCTTGTAAAAGCCATTATAGTAGCCTCCTTTTTCTTGTTATGTTGGTGAGCCGACATGTCGGTTATGGAAAATTGCCGATGAAATACACATAAGCAAATGCTGTGCCTGAATTAAATATATTGAAATATAAGGCATTTGTGTTGATAATGATGGTGGTGCAGCCAGGTCTTATGACGTGATATCGTTTAAACGACGAAATGTCGTTATAAATGTTTTGACAATCGTGAATCAAACAAGTAATCTTGGTCCATGTCAGATTTAAGGCGTTTAGCGGGAGGGGGCATTATCGTGGGAATTTTGTGCAGCCGTGGAGATAGATAACGCCAGTCAGTCAACACCCGGTTGGGGAACCGCAATATTCATCAAAAAAATTGGACAAACATTATGACCGGACAAGAGAGAGCTGCCTTGGAAAATGAAGATACTGAAACTGTTTCAAAGATACTGACCGTGGCGGCATTGTTTGAAGGGGCCTTTTCAATTGATTGGATCCAGGAAATTACCGGAGAAAAGGTATCTGAGATATTAAATGTTCTGGAAAGCTGGATTAATACAAATCGGATCGACCGGCTTGCCCCCGGCCTTTTCCGTTTCAGAAACCGATCTTTTCGGAGCACGTTACTGGATCGTATTTCAACCGTTGAAAGAGAATCTTTATATGAAACGTCTGCTAAAACCCTGCTGAAAGAGCTGCCGGTTGATGTGGAAAAATGCCGGGCCGTAACCGGTCTGCTGATGCATGTAATAAATGATTTTGCCGGTTGTCAGCTGTTATTTGAAAGCGGCAATGACCACCGGAGAAAGTATCAGTATAAAGAAGCTGTTCAGCTTTTTAAAAAGGCCATTAAGGATTTGGAACGCCTGAAAGGCAGTTCTGCGGAGCATCTTCTTTTGGAGGCCACCCTTCAATATTCAAAGGTTTCATCGGCCACGCTTGAGACCGACGATGTCATATCGGCCCTGAATAAAGCCATCAAATTGGCTGAATCAGGGCAATACAATGCGCATTGGATCCTGCTGAAAATGAACCTGGCCAAGCATGAATGGCTTCGTTCAAACATGGAAAGGGCGTTTGATCTTTTTGAAGAGGGGTGGGCCGCCTATCAAGAGTCTGACAATGTCCGGCTGCATCGGCCGGTACTGGTACTGAGCACCTTTTTTCACTACTGGCAGGGCCGATATCGGGAATGCATTGACAATTATGAAAAACTCTCTCCTGAAGTTGATCAGTTTCCAAACAGCGAATTTCCCATTCTGACCCGATCAATCATCGGTTGCGGATATTGCTATACAGGGCAGGTCACATACGGCTTATCTATTTTGGAATCACTGCGCAGGCATTGTTTGAAGCATGGCAACATCGGCCTTGCCGGTCAAATATGCGGTGCAATAGCTGATATTTATCTGCGTATCAACCAATATGACACGGCAAAACAATATCTGGAAACCTGTCTGTCCGAATGCACGGCACATAACAATATTTATGGTAAACTTGCCGCACTATTATCGTTGGCCTACGTTTATTATCGGTTAAAAAACACAAAAGAAGCCGTTACTTTTCTAAAGAAGTTTCTGGCGTTAAGCAATGCCATTCATATCGGATTGCGATTTGTTCCCTGGATGCTGGAGCTTTCCTGGGCCATGCATCAGGGGTTGTTTCCGCAGATCCAGGGGGTGTCCATCGAAACGGAAATTTCAAATGCCGTCAACAGCAGGAGTATCATTTTACGTGGCATCGCCTTCTATTTTAAGGCCCTGCTTGAAAAAAGTCAGGGACAGACGCTTGGCAATACCGTTTCAGATTTGAAAAAGGCGGTGAAATGGCTTGAAACTTCAGGTAACGAGATCGATTTGGCAAAGGTAAGGCTGGAGCTGGCACGTTTGTATCATTTCTCCGGTCAATATAAAATTGCTAGGCAGCATGTTTCAGCAGCGGCCAAGCTGTTGTTGCCCATCAGTCCGGAGATGATTCCGGATGATCTTAATACACTTCTGGATAATTCATACAATCCCGATAAGGTTCTGGATGAGGTCATGAAATTGGGCAAGGAGATGATAGATATTCGTGACATTCGTGAACTTGTTGTCAGGATAATTTCCAGTGCGATCCGCGTGACCGGAGCCGAGCGTGGTGCATTGTTTCTGTTTGATGAAAAGGAAGGAGATCTTGCCCTTAAGGCGGCCAAGAATCTGACGGCGGAAGAGATGGATACCCCTGCTTTTCAGGAGATAAACAAAGTCATTAAAAAAGCGTTTTATTCAGGCAAGGGATCGGCTGTGGATGTGATGTTTGAAAAATATGATGAACCGGAAAAAAGACAGCGTCAGCCGACATGCATTTGCGTCCCGTTGATTCTCAGGGAAAAGGTTATTGGCGTGCTTTATATTGAAAATCATCTGTTTCGAAGGGCATTTAAAAAAGAGGCGGCTAAAATCCTGGACTATTTTGCGGCACTGGCGGCCATCGCTTTGGATAATACCCAGGCATATGCCGCCTTGCAGGAGTTATATCAGAAGCAGAAAAAAGAGAAAAAATATTTTGAAGAGCAGTATCTTGAGGATCATAATTTTGAAAATATTGTTGGAAAGAGCCGGCCGATCAAAAGAATTTTCAGGCAGATAAGCTCAGTGGCTGAAACCGATTCCACCGTTCTTATATTGGGAGAAACAGGGGTTGGAAAAGAGTTGGTCGCCTGGGCCATTCACCGCCGCAGCAAGCGAAAAGACGGACCCTTTGTACGGGTGAATTGCAGTACTTTTTCAGAATCCCTGATCTCCAGTGAACTGTTCGGACATGAAAAAGGGGCATTTACCGGAGCGATAAGCAGACAAATCGGACGCTTTGAGCTGGCCCATGAGGGGACTATTTTTTTGGATGAAATCGGAGATATCCCGTTGGACGTGCAGGTGCGGTTGCTCCGGGTGCTTCAAAGCAAGGAGTTTGAACGTGTGGGGGGAGGACAGAAGACGATATATTCCAATTTCAGACTCATGGCTGCCACCAACAGGGATCTGGAAGGTGCGATTCAAGCCGGTCGATTCAGAAGCGATTTATACTACCGGTTAAATGTTTTTCCCATTGAAGTGCCCCCGCTCAGGGAGCGTGTTGAAGATATCCCGCTTCTGGCATACCATTTTCTCAAACATTACGCTAAGAAGTACAATAGAAATGTTGAGAAGATACCGCAGGAAGAGATGCAAAAGCTGATGGATTACACCTGGCCTGGAAATGTGAGGGAACTGGAAAACGTCATGGAGAGAGGCCTGATTGTGTGCCAAAGTTCGCATTTTTTCGTTCCGAAGACCAGCCTGAGCAGTTCCAATTCCGAATATCAAAGCAAGGACATGAGTCTTGATGAGAATGAGAGGGTTCATATACTGAGGATACTCAAATTGACCCATGGTAAAATTGGAGGTGCCAACGGGGCCGCTAACATTTTAAAGATCCATCCCAACACCTTGTACTCGCGCATGAAAAAACTGGGAATTGTTAATCTCTATAAACCCACATGACAGACTATCCTGTCACAACGAATAACGAAAATGGTATTATGCCGCCGCCCCCCCGACGGGCAATGGTCCCGGACCGGAACTGTAGACAGCTCGATTGTCCGGTTCCTATTGCCCATCGGGGGGGCGGCTCTGCTGAGGTTGCCTTGGAGGCTGCCTTTTCATATAACGGGCATGTCCTGGCGGACACAACGAAGATAGAAAATGGCATTATGCCGCCGCCCCCCCGACGGGCAATGGTCCCGGACCGGAACTGTAGACAGCTCAATTGTCCGGTTCCTATTGCCCATCGGGGGGGCGGCTCTGCTGAGGTTGCCTTGGAGGCTGCCTTTTCATATAACATACATGGCAGAAAAACCTGCCACAACGAAAAACGAAAGTCCTTTAATTCCAGCACGTTGATGAGACTTTCATATAAAAAATCAGGAAACCTTGGGGCCTGATCATGATTCCCGTGGCCATCATAATGGGTGAGCCAACAGGGCGGGCTTGTGTTATCGGATAAACGGAAAGGGTCAATAACACAAGCCTGATGCCTTCCCAAAGGGGATGCCTCTCCAAAGCGGATGCCCTCCCAAGGCGCCGGCGTTGTGATCAAGCATGAAATCCAAAAGGTGCTTTTCTGATACCAGCGATTATTCCTTTGGATACATGGAATCGATCAGATCGTTGTACTTGTTCAGAATGATGTTTTTTTTCAATTTCATGGTGGGGGTGATCAGGCCGTTATCCACCGTAAACTCCGGAACGATACTCACCTGTTTAATGGTTTCAAAGGAGGCAAGATGCCTGTTTTTTTCTTTAACCTCCTTATTGATGAGATCGGTAATGGCCGGAATTGTAAGCAGTTCATCAAAGGATTGGAATGCGATATCGGTTTTTTTCGCGTATTCCCCCACGGTCACCGGATCCAGGGTAACCAGGGCTGTCAGGTATTTTTTACGGTCTCCTGCCACCATTACCTGGTTAATGTAGGGAGAGGTGCCGATCACTCCCTCAAGATAGGCCGGTGCAACGTTTTTACCACCGGCGGTAATAATAATCTCTTTTTTACGGCCGGTCACTTTTAAAAAACCGTCTTTGTCTATTTCGCCCAGATCCCCTGATAAAAGCCATCCATCTTCGGTAAAGGCCCTTTTTGTTTCTTCCGGCATTTTATAGTACGCTTTCATGACATTTCGACCTCTGAACATGATTTCACCATCCTCTGCCAGTTTGCATTCAATACCGGGGCCGGGAAGGCCCACCCAGCCAAAACGATAGTTATCGAAACGGTTCATGTGGCTGTAGGAGGTGTTTTCCGTCATGCCGATGGCTTCCAGAATCAGAATTCCTGCCGCATGAAAAAATTTGGCAATGGTTTCTTCAAGCGGGGCCGCCCCACTGATCATCCAGCGGATATTTCCACCCAGGAGGTTACGAAGTTTGCTGAAAACCAGTTTTGAGGCAATACTGTATTGGAATTTGGTCCAGGCAGGAATCGGCTCTTTTTTCAACAGGCAGTCACTGACGTCGTTTCCGACCTTACAGGCCCAGTTGAACACTTTTAAAGTGATGCCCCCTTTTTCCTGGGCGGTGCCGATGACCTTGGCGTAAATTTTTTCATAAATACGAGGCACGCTCGGCATCCAGTGGGGACGGACAAAGCCTATGTCTTCTACCACAGTGTTTACGGCGCGGGCGAAATTGACAATGCCGCCGTTAAGTGCAACCACATAAATTGTGACCCGCGCAAAGACATGGGCCAGCGGTAAAAAAATAAGGGTTTCATCACCAGGGGTTGTCACGGTCGATCCCACGACGGATTGTGAGGTGAACGTCAGGTTGTCCTGGGTGATGACCGCTCCCTTGGGGACATCGGTGGTCCCGGAAGTGTAGACAATGGTGGCAGGATCATTGGGACCCACCTGTGAAATGCGGTTATCCAGATCCGGGTCGGAAATGATGTCTCCCAGCTGCATAAATGTGTCAAATTCAATGACCCAATCGTTTTCCGGGGCCTTTCCTTCATACAGAACCACCTTTTTAATTTTGGGGATTTTATTCCGGATACTGCAGATCTTTTGTAACTGCTTGTCGTCTTGGACAAAAATAACCACGGAATCCGAATGGTCGATAATATACCGGCAATCCTTGGCCAGATTGGCCTGATAAATGCCCACCGTACAGGCGCCGGAAAAAACGGTAGCGATGTCGCATAATACCCAGTTGAAACAGGGGTTGCTGATGATGCTGACTTTATCGTTCTTTTCAACTCCCAGGGCCATGAGACTTTTGGCAACCTGCCTGGTTTTTTCATAAAACTGTGCCCAGGTGATGCTCTTCCTGTTGCCCTGGTCGTCAATAAACCAGCGATAGGCTGTTGTGTTCCCATTCCTATCAACCACTTCCTTTATCATTTCATGTACATTTTTATAATCCACAAATTCCATTTGTTTTCCCCTATTCATGAACAAATAAACCTTCCGGTTAAGCCTTGGAGGATAAGAGGAAGAAATTTTGGTCCATCGACTTAATTACAGCCGAACGCTTCGTCCTCCATTTCAATGGCGGCGGAACTCTGGTCCCAAATTCCCTCCATACGGCCCATGCTGGTCGGTACCACGGTTCTGATAAAGAATTCAGCCGTTTTGATTTGACCATTATAGAATATCGTGTCTTTTTTCTTTGGATTGTCTTTCAGTTGGCGGTCTGCGACAATGGCCCTCCACAACAGCATCCAGGCCATAACGCAATCCCCCATGCAATCCAGATACGGCAGGGAATGGGCATAAGCCGTTTTAAATTGTTTACCCATGGCGTTGGCAGTTATTTTCTTTGCAACTTCACAAAGCTTTTCCACCATTTTTTCATATCTGCCGGCCAGATCCTGCAATGCTTCAATGCCATTGGCTTCGGAGATGGTCTGTCTGATGGCATCAATGAACCTTAAAAAGGCCTTTCCATTCTGCGTGGTCATTTTGCGTCCCAGCAGGTCCATGGCCTGGATTCCGCACGTTCCCTCGTATATTGAAGCTATCTTGCAATCCCTGACATATTGCTCAACCGGATAGTCCCGGGTATAACCGACGCCGCCGAAAACCTGCATGGCCTGGACACAGACGTCATAGCCGCGATTGGCGCAATAGCTTTTGAAAACCGGTGTCAGCAAATCAAAAATGCTTCTGGCAAGTGAGCGTTCCTCTTCTTTATCGGATAATTCCGATATCTCCTGCTGATACTTCATGTAGTGGAAAAAACTGCGCATTCCATTGGCATAGGACTTCATCCATAACAGGTTCCGGCGCACATCGGGATGGTTGATGATGGCCACTGAAGGTGCGTTGTGCGGCTGGCCCAGTTCCCTTGTCTGGATGCGTTCCCTGGCGTAATTGACAGCCAAGGCATAGGTGGCGGAAGCAGCGCTTGTTCCCTGTAAGCCGGTGAGCATTCGCGCTTCATTCATCATGTTGAACATGATTTTCATCCCCTGGTTTTCTTCCCCCAGCAGATAACCGGTGCATTTTCCTTTGGCTCCCATTGTCATGCTGCAGGTAGCGCTTCCGCATATTCCGTGCTTATGTTCAACACCGGTGCACCAGATGTCATTGCGTTCTCCCAGGGAACCGTCATCATTTACGAAATACTTGGGAACAATAAAAATGGAAATTCCCCTTGTTCCTTCCGGGGCGCCCTCAATACGTGCCAAAACGGGATGGATAATGTTTTCACACATGTCATGTTCGCCGTTGGTGATAAAAATCTTATTGCCGGTCAGAGAATAGGTCCCATCCGCATTTTTAACCGCAGTGGTTTCCAGAGCGCCGACATCGGATCCTGCATTGGGCTCGGTCAGGAGCATGGTTCCGCCCCATTCAACGGAGGTCAGTTTTTTGACATACTTTTTTTTCTGCTCTTCAGTGCCGAAAAGCTGGATGATCAACGCTGTTCCGTTACTGCCCATGGTTAGATAGTTTACCATACTGAAATTTGCAGCCGAAAAATATTCGGTAACGGCTCCGGCAACAAAACCCGGCGCTCCCTGTCCGCCCATCTCTGGCGGAAGGCCCACATTGCCCCAATCTCCCTCCCTGAGTATATTAAAAACAGGGATATAGCATTCCGGAACTTTGACGACACCATCTTCAAAAGAGACTCCGGTTTCATCTCCCTCTCTCAGTGTGGGCAATATCTCCCGGACAGCAATTTTGCCGGCCTCGTTCAGTATCAGATTGCATGTTTTTTTGTTGAATGCCCGGTACTTCTCAAAATTCAACAACTCTTCATTCTTGAACTGTTCCCAGATAACAAATTCCAGATCACGTTTGTCCATTAACTGCTGTGCCATAAATGTTTCCTCAATTTTTAAAATGTAAATATGCCCTTGGCCTGATCATCACGTCGGCCACCTGACACAATGCTATTCAATTAATTCCTTTGCCATTTTTCTGATGGAATTTCTTAAGACCTTACCTGTGGTGCCTGTGGGAAATGAGTCAACAAAGAAAACACGTTTTGGAATTTCAAATTTTGCCAGGCTGCCTTGTTTTCTGCAAAAATCAATCAGTTCGGTTTCTGACAGTTCCATTCCCGGATTGCGTAAGACCATGGCTGTCACACATTCTCCCCATTTTTCGTCAGGTGCTCCCACCACAACACATGAATTAACCGCTTCATGCATCAGCACGGCTTCTTCAATGGCAAAGGGGGCAACTTTTTCACCGCCGCTCATAATGATGTCATCGCTCCGGCCCACGTAATAGATATAGCCGTCTTCATCCATGTGGCCCACATCCCCCGGTGAAAACCAGCCTTTTTGAAACGACTTGGCGGTTTGTTCAGGATTTTTATAGTACTCATTGTTGATGGGTAATCCCGGTGTTCTGATCCAGATAATCCCGGTTTCTCCCCGGGGGATTTCGTTTGCCTGCTCATCCCCCACCATCATGTCGCAAAACATGCAGGGTTTCCCAAGATTTTCGGGTTTGGTCTGCTTTAAGACGTTTTGGTGTGCAAAGCTGCACATCGCTGTTTCCGTACAGGCATAGCTTGCTCCCAGATCCGCTCCGGGAAAAAAGGAGAGAAGATCATTTCTGTCGTTACTTGATAAGGTTGTGGACCCGCAAATGATGTATTTCATGGAGCTTACATCATATTTGTCGAGAATCTCCCTGGGCAGCATCCGAAAGGCATAGACCATTGTGGGCAGTATCCAGGCCGATGTGACCTTTTCCTCATGGATCAATTTTAAGATTTTTTCAGGTTCAAATGTGTGAACCAGCACCAGTTTGGTAATACCACCCGTAATCAGAGTGCCCACTGCCATGGATTCGCCGCCAATGTGAAACTGCGGCGGAATACACATCAAGGTGTTCCGGTCCCCGTCATTATGGGCCCGGAAATAAACCCCGGAAAAATATGAAAAACTGTAGATGGCATGAATCATGTCCGCATACATACTCTTGAGCACACCTTTTGGCATGCCTGTTGTGCCGGAGGTATAGGTTAGCAGATGGGGGGCTGCCGTATTCACATCAATTTCGATCCGGTTTTCGGATGAACCTTGCAGAAGCTCTTCATAGGGAATGACATGGCTCTCTTTTTCCCCTCCGATCATGATCAAATGTTTGATCGCCGGAATTTCTTTAATCAATTCACTTACTGTCCGGAGAAAGGCAGGTTCAAAAATCAACGCCTTGATTTCAGAATGCTGTGCAATATACGCGATCCGATCCGGAGACAGCCAGGCATTGATCGGAACACATACAAAACCGGCTTTGGACATGGCCAGATAGTACTCCATGAATTCCGGGCAATTGGTTGCCAGCATTCCGATGTGGTCTCCTTTGGTCAGTCCCAGTGTCATCAACCCGTTGCCCAATCGGTTGGAACGATTCTCTATTTCGGCAAATGTTTGTCGTCTGCCATCTTCAAATACCTGAATTGTATTGTCAGGATTTCTTCTTAATCCGATTTCAAATGCTTTATGAATAGTGATATCCCCGGCGTTTAAAATTGCCATACATGGCTCCTTTATAATTCGTTAATGGCATTCTGTGTTGTTAAAATCACCAGATAGCGACTGGTATTGTATTCCCTTTTTTAATGCAGTCTGTCAAAAGCAAATTGACGCTGTTTTCTGATTAAAAAATCATTTGCACAGATTGTGCCAAAGTTAAATGTTCTATTATTTAAAAAGGTTGTTGGTTCTGATAAGGAAAATTAAACTAAATATCGTTGCTTAGACGAAATATCGTTGTGTTGTGTTGTGCTGTGCTGTGCTGTGGTTGGAGATATCCCATGAATATATAGGGCATGATCGTAATTTTGGTCCTCTTGAGAAAGGGAGAGGCTTGCGTTATGAATATTATCGGTGACGTTTTGGGTTTGCACAGGCATGGGTCGATAACATTAATAGCCAAAGCCTGACCCCTGTTTTCACAAAATTGGCCAGAAAAATTTATTCCAAAGAGGGAAGAACGGACCCTTCCGACCGTCGTGGCTATATAGGTCTTCTCTGCCAAAAGGCGGGTATGTTTTTCATCAGCAGAAAGGTGCTGGATAATTTATCTGGGGATTTATAATATTAAAAGTGGTTTCCACGGGGCTGTACCGGCCAATGGTTGCTTCAAGGCGATACTAAAACATCGGATTCTTTCCAAAAAAGAGTTGCAATTTGCTTGGTATAATGATGAATTGGCAAAATATTGTAACGGAAAAAATATTATTCTATTTTGGATATTGCTTATTTGATCCCTTTTCGTATATCCATTTAAACATTTGTTGTCACAATATTATACAAAAATAATTTTTTTTTTAATATCCGGTTTCCAGCGACTTCGTCAAATGATATGTAATAAAATTAATTTTTATCCGCAACGCCGCTTATCAAAAGGCGGGAATTTGCCTGAACCGAGTTACTTTTACAGATGTTTTTGCGATTTCTAAATCGGGATTTCAGGATGATGGGGATTTGTGACGTTTTATAATAAACTACGCCCAATATCCTGTAATAATTGGAGTTTTAATTTTCGTTGTGGCAGGTTTTTCTGCCATGTGGGTTTATAAGAAACTCCATCCAAGAGTTTGGAATCATTAGAGTTTCAACTTTCGTTGTGGCTGGTGGTTACAGCCATGTGGGTTATATTAAAAATTCCGAAATCCAAATTCATGAAATGAGTATCTACGAAAACTCAACATGAAAGGAGGCAGCAATGGAAGAAAGCCATCAACACCTTGTGGTGTTGGATGTGCCGGGCATAAAGAAATATGTTTTCGGCACCAACCGGCTGGTGGAAATCAGGGGAGGCAGTGCCCTGATTGAGCAGCTGAACAGCGAGGATGCACCGAAGCTGCTTAAAGAAGCTGCTTAAAAAGGAACTGGGGGAAAAGAATTTCCACAAAGTGTTTTTCGGCGGCGGGGCGGGGCAATTCGTTGCCGATGCCGACCGGGAAACGGTGGAAAACGCCATGAAAAAGCTTCAGAAATATTTTCTCAAGGTATCTAAAGGCGGCCTGAATCTGATTTACGGCATATCACCTTATATCAGGAATGACTATGCCCGTTCCCTGGACATGGCATTCATGGATTTAAAGATCCAAAAGGAAGAAACCCCGCTTTCCTCATGCACACAGCTTCATACTGGGTTTATCCGGGAGTGCGACAGCTGTGCCGATATGGCGTCACCCGTTCCCGTTAAATACGGGGGAGAAACCCGTATGCTGTGTAAAGTTTGTGCCGAGAAAGTGGAACAGGGCAGGAAATCGGAAGTACAGGATGAACTTAAAAAATTCTTGAAAACAAAAGGAGAAAATATCTCCTATGGCAGCATGGCGAGAACTTTTGAGGACATCGGGGAATGCTGCCGTTCCAAAGAGGGATACACTGCCCTGGTGTATGCGGACGGAAACGCAATGGGCAAACTGATCAAGCAGATCAGCACCCTTGAAGACTACCGTTTTTTTTCACAAAAGGTGGATGAAGCCGTAAAAACGGCTTGCTATGAAGCGATTTATAAACATTGCCGCCCTGTAAATGGAAAATTTCCGGCTATTGTCCTGCTGTTGGGGGGGGATGATCTGCTGGTTTATATGAGTGCCGATACGGCCATGCCTTTTGCAGTTGAGGCGGCCCGCCGGTTTGAAGAAATAACCGGTGAAACATTTGCGGAGAACCCATTTTTTTTAGACCTTCTTAAAGATAAAAAGACAGGGGAAATGCAAGGTCTGACCATTTCGATGGGAATTGCTTACGGAAAAAGCCACACCCCGTTTCCCATCATGTTCAGTCAATCCGAAGAACTGCTGAAAGGTGCCAAAACCGGGGGATCGGAAGAGATTGAGACCCTGCGGAAAAAGGGAAAAGCCAAGGGGACGGAAGAAGGGAAAAAGCTTGATAAAAATTTTTATTCTCCATCGTACATTGATTACCACATCACCCCCCGGTTTAATCAGCTTAAAGTCAGTGACAGCCGAAAAAATCATCTGCAAATTTCACAGGGGGGAGATAGGGTGCAGCTTCAATTACACCGGAAGCCTTATTCACTGAAAGAAGCCGAGGCGTTGCTGAACCATGCGGAAAACCTGATTCGTTCCGGCATCCCCTCCACCCGGCTCAAACGATTCGGGTATGCCCCGTTCCTGGGAAAAATGAGCGGAACTCTCGAATGTCTGAATCTCTACGGTCGAACAAAAAAAGAGCAGCGGTTATCAATTGTCGGACCGATGATGCAGTTCAAATGCTTTGAAAATATGCCGTGGGAAAAGGAAAAAGTCCGGCAGGACGGTGAAGAGGATCAAAAGGATAAAAAACCGATCCGGACCATGCTGACGGACCTTATGGAAATCGTGGAATTTTGTCCCGCGCAGCCGGAAAGGAGGTAATATGCAGCATCACCTTAAATTGAGACTGGGCCTTTCTTTTTCATCCAAATGGCATGCCGGATCGGGTGAGGGAAACATCCTGACGGACCGCCTGATTCAGAAAGACGCACGCGGCATTCTTTATATCCCGGCCAGCACGCTGAAAGGGGTGATTCGTGAAAGCTGCGAAAAAGTGTCCCGGACCTTGGGCTTTTCGGAACCCTCCGATCCTCACAACAAAGACCTGAATGCGCCGGGCCGGTTCAGCCCCTTGAGAGAATCTCTTTCCCCGGTAGACCGGCTTTTCGGCAATAATTATGAAGAGGGCGGACTTTTTTTCAGAAATGCTCATTTAAAAAAGGGAAAATCCTGCGCTTCTTTTGCTCAAAGCCGGGTGCATATGTACCGGAAATTGGGCACGGCTAAAAAAGGCCATCTTTTTTCAACGGAGTACGGTATTCCCGAAATCGGCAAGGAGAGTGCGGAGTTTGAAACCGTTATTGAAGGATTTCATCGTCATCTCCTCCAGGAGGAAGGGTATGAAGACTATCCTCCCATTGCATACAATCTTCTTATTGCCGCTATCCGGATGGTCGGACGACTGGGAGGAGATAAAAGCACCGGGGCCGGTTTTTTGAAAAAAAATATTGAGATTCAATCCATTGTCTACAACGACCAGGAAATTCCCATAAAAGATATTTGGGATTTATCGGAAATATTTCTCGATGCCACATCATATGAGGAACTGTATCATAAAATGGGGGAGTCATGATGAAATATTATCACATCACTGCGGAACTCAAAGCCCCATTGATGATTCAGCAGAATCGTCAGGCATACGCATCTTCAACGCTGGATTACATCCCTGGAAGCTCACTGCGCGGGGCAATTGCCGCCGCATACCTGAGATCGGGCGGAGATGCCGAAGCGGATGACTTCCAAAATATGTTTATCCGGAATCCGGTTTTTTTCCCGGATCTGCTGCCAATGGCCGGATCGGAAGGCGTGTCCCGCGTGCTGCCCGTGACCGCCGTTTCCTGTAAACGGAAGCCGGGTTTCAGGCGAACCGACGGGAAAAAACACGGTGTCAGGGACGTGCTGGCCGTCACGGCAGCCAGCAGGCTGCTCCGTGAACCTGCGGACAAAACCTATTGGGTATGTCCGAATTGCGAAGAAGATATGAAGCCTTTTTCCGGATACTGGAACGGGGATGTCACTGCTCCCCGAAAGGCGGACCCCACCCTGATCAGTCACCGGCATACCGGCATTGACCGGGCTACGGGAACGGTGGCCCCTTCTATTTTTTACATGACCCAGGCCCTGGCTGATTTCCATAAACCGTCGGACGGAAAAGAATTTCAGCCGCAATGTCTTTCCGGCGGCGTTTTTTTGGACGAAGATCAATTCAAAACCCTGCAACAAATTCTTGAAATCCCGATATTCGTCGGGGCGGACCGGACTCGCGGGCTGGGTGAAATCAGCATTAAATCTGTGGAAACTGCCCCGCCCGAATTTGATGTGCAAACCTGGCACGCTGCCTTTACAAAAAAACTGTTCTTATGGACGGATGCAATCCCGCCCGGTACATTTTTCAGCATCACCCTCGAATCCCATACCATTTTAGCGGACCAATTTCTCCGGCCGACGTCGGAGATTGAAGCCCTGGAAAATCCCGATATTGAGCCGGTGATGAAAATCACCAAACCGGTGACTATCAGGGGATGGCATTCCGCATGGGGACTGGCGAAGCCGGATGAGCAGGGGATTTCGGCCGGCAGTGTTTATCTGTTCAGGTATACCGGGGATGATCCAAAAGCCCTGACGGAACGTCTGAACCTGCTGTCGGCCGGCGGCATTGGCTTTCGCCGTGAAGAAGGATTCGGCAGGGTTTGTATTTGTGATCAACTGCATGTCGCGGAGGATATATTATGAAGATAGATGCAGCAGTACTGAAAGAAGTCGACCTGTACCTGGAAAAACTATACAAGAATTCAGGAGAATCCGGGGACTCGGAAAAGTCGGAAACGATACGGATGGGGCGCAGGATGGCGGATATCAAGCTCAAAAAGACCCAAATTCGCGGCCTCCAAAACATGACCTTTTCAACATCAAGATTTTCAGAAATTGTCAATTATATCAAAAATCAGGCCGGAAAAGACAAAAAAAAGCAGAATTGGTCTCATGTTGCAAATGATCTTCTTCAGCAACTGGACGGCCTTGAACAAGAAGCAAGGCGTATCGGCAAAAACGACCCGGAATTGGTTCTTGACGTTAAACTCCGGCTGGCGCGGGGCTGGGTTAAACAAATCGTAAGTCATTATCTTTATGCACACCTTTTAACGGAGGGAGGCGGAGGTGATGAGTGATATAGAGAAATTTCTGAATGGTGAAGCGTTTCTTCTATTCCGGGATGAAACATTGCGGGATCATGCCTGCAAGGCCGTGGAAGCCTTCTGTGAAAAGAACAAGACCGTGGATAAGAATCAGCTTCACCCGATCCCGGCAGCGATCCAGGCTCGGCAGATGAGCGGTTTCAGGAAACTGGTTGAGCAGCAGCGGAAAAAGAATACAAAAAAAGAAAATAAGGCTTTCTGGAATTTCCTTTTTAACCTCGTCCTGAATTCCACGCCGGACAAGGATGCCCTGAACACCCTGATAAAAGAGAGGCTGGAAGCTGAAAATTTGCTGGAGGAGGGAACCGGGATTAAGGATAGGGCGGAGCAGAACCGAATAAAAAGAGAGAACAAGGAAAAGATGAATCTGGCAATGGAAAAGGTTCTGCCGATCTATTTCGAGCATTTCAACTGCCATTATTTCTATCACGTCAACAGGGAGGCACCTGAAAATGAATAATACATCATTTCAGAAAAAAATCAGGATCACCGGGAATATCGAATTTGAAACCGCATTTCATATCGGGTCCGGGAAAGAGGGAGAAATGGCCACGGACATGGGGGTGCTGCTTTCTCCCGACGGCACGCCGCTTTTGCCCGGATCAACCTTGAAAGGGTGCTTTCGCTCTTTTGCCGAAAAACTGGCGGAACACCTGGGCATGTCGGCATGCCTCCTGGACGAAAAACTCTCCGGGATAAAATGTGTGGGCAGCGAGGCATACCGAAAAAAAATTTACGAAGAGATGGAGAAGAAACGGAAGAATAATGAGCTGGCTTCGGAAAAGGATATTATCAAATTTTTGGCCGCTCACACCTGTGAAATCTGCCGATTTTTCGGTTCTCCCATGCAGGCGTCGCGGATTTTTTTCACCGACGGCACTTTAACGGACTGGGGGGACACCCTGCAAATCCGTGATGGTGTCTGCATTGACCGGGATACGGAAACCGCCAGATCTAATTTTAAGTATGATTATGAGGTGGTGCCGAGGGGTGCTGTTTTTTCCACCTGCATTGAAATTGAAAACCCGGAAGATAATGAATTGGCGATTGTCGCCGCTGCTTTAGGAGAATGGGAAAACGGTTTCCGCATCGGGGGATTTACCTCTCGCGGTCTGGGAAAAGCCAGGTTTACGGATAAAAAAGTGGAATCCGTAGATTATACTCAGAAGGATCAATTTCTGGATTACCTGATTTCCCAAAAAATGCAGTCCGCCGATGCACTCCTGGATGACACTTTGGTACAGGCATTGAGCCGGTAAGGAGGAGAATATGCTGAAAAGAATGATCAACAACGCAAAAATCGGCCTGAAAATCATTCCCGTGGATCCCTTGCTGATCAAATCCGGCCAGGCCACTGTGGGCGGTGTGGATATGTCATTTGTCCGGCTTCATAAACATGGAGAAGAAGAAGAACCGTATATGCCCGGCAGTTCACTGAAGGGCATGATCCGAGCCTATGCGGAAAAAATCTGCCGCAGTCTGAGAGCGGAGCCTGTACCGGTCTGTCTTCCCTATGTCAAACCGGGGAAGGAAGGTGAAAGAGAACAAAATCAGGCATCCTGCGGTCTTCGCCTGGATCAATGCGGCGACACCCCGTCTTCGTCGCAAATCTACAATGTTTCCTGTCCGGTCTGCCGCCTTTTCGGTTCCCATAAGTTTATCGGCAGATGCGCGGCTTCCGACGCCTATCTGACCGAAGACGCCAGAAAAAAGGGAGGCCATGTGTTGGAAATCCGAAACGGAGTTGCCATTGACCGGTTTACCGGGGGTGCGGCTCCCGGCGCGCTTTATGATCTGGAAGTTCTGACCAAAGGCGAATTTGAAACCGTCATCGACCTTCGGAACTTTGAACGCTGGCAGCTCGGTCTTTTGGGGCTGGTGCTTAGGGACATGGAAGATGAACTGATCCGCATCGGTTTTGGGAAGAGCCGTGGACTCGGGAAAATCAGGGCGGAGATTACGGAATTTAAAATCGGTTATTTTGGTAAAAAGCCGAATGGCTTTGCCGGACTCGGAAAGCTCTGCTCCGAAGCGGAATGCCGTGCCTACGGGTTTTATGAAGGAAACGAGGGCGGAACCCTGCCGGAGCCTGAAAAAGAAGGACTGCGTTATACCTGTGATGTCACCCAAAACTGGAAAGAAATCCTGGCCCCGGCCGTGGATGACTTTGTTCAGTATATTGAGCAGTCGGACTGGCCCGAAGGAATTAACAATATTACCGGGAGGAGGGAATAATGCCCTATCTCAATGCGGATGACCTGTCCGGCGGTGATTTTATTGCGCTGGTGCGGGAAGGAACATGGCCCGAAGAAGCCCTGATGATGGGTTTTACCCCGGCGGATTTCAAATTTGAGCGGTTTTCTTTTGATGAAGAATTTTTGGAACGGACGAATCAGGGCAGAATTTTTTTCCCAGATGGAGAACTGCGGTGGCGTCGCACGGGAGATCAAAATAGAGTCGTCTATCTTGGCAATGTGCCTATGTTCAGCAGTCTGGCGGACTATTCGGCTGAAATGGAAGGTTTGGAAGCGGAAACCGAGCAATTGCTGCTTTGGGGAATCCGCACGGATACGGAAAATGAGTGGGTTGAACAGCATGTGCCCCACCGGTTTGCATATCCCATTTTCACAAGTGAATTTTCACGGGGCCGGGCGGCCCTGACCGTGGAAAAGTGGATAGACCGCTCCGGCTTGCCGCGTTTCAGCCGTTATTGTTCTATTGAAGAAGTCGACCCGGCCGAAAAGGAGGTGAATGATGCCACAGGGTGAAAATTTCTGGAATCCGTACCGGATGATTCCAATTAAAGAAAATATACGGCGGGAAGCCCCGCTAACCCATGAACAATTCGACACAAAAGGGAAAAGCGGCAAAATTTTCTGCACTCTGACTAACCTGACGCCTTTATTTATTTCCGAAAGCAATAAAGGTGATCCCCGGATGTTCCAGTCGCGGAACGGTAAGCCCGTAATTCCCGGAACCTCATTGAAAGGAATGCTCCGGTCTTTGGCGGAGATTGTGGGAGGGGGGTGTTTTGTGACACATAAGTATGAAAAGTGCCAAGATGCGTCTTCACTTTGTATTGCCTGCCGGATGTTCGGCATGACGGGCAATACGGGAGTCCATATGGGGAGTGTCAGTATCGGTGATGCGCTGCTGCGGGGAAATATGCCGAAAATTAAACAGTATAAAGTGTATTTAGGCGCTCCTAAGTCGAGTCATCAATCATTTTATATTACTCCCCAAACCGGAAATAATGACAGGAAATGCCGCAAACTTTATTTTCATCAGCCCAGAGTGAATGAAAATTTTCCAGGGACTGTGGATTCGGCATGGAATGTGTCAGCACTGGTTCAGGGCCATTGTTTCAGCTTTGATATTACATTTTCAAACCTTCGAAATGAAGAATTAAAGTTGCTGGTTTATATTCTATCGCTTGAAGAAAACGCAACAGTCACATTGGAGGAAGGTGATATTCGCCTGACGGGGCCGCTCCGCCACAAAATCGGCAATGCCAAGCCCATGGGAATGGGAAGCTGTCATATTACGATAGACAAGATCACCTATCTCCCCGGAGCCGCTGAAAGATTCAGAACCCTGGAGCCGACGGGCGTGAGAACACTTGAGGGAGATATTTTGCAGACGGAAATTGATGCTTTAAAAGGCAATTATGTTAACGATGCAACCGTAACAATGCAGCAGCTTCGGAAGATGATGGTCTGGGATGAACGTGACAGCAGGACTTTCAGGTATCCGGATTATCCCTGGTTTAAGACTCCGGGCAACTCCGAAAGAAATCTTAAACATATTTAATATATCCGGCATTGCCCGTATTTACCTCTGCGCCGTCTTTTGCGGCGCAGAAGGATGGACGGGCCGTGCTTGGTTTGAATCAGGATATCAGTAGTCAGGGGAAACGCCCGGCGTTTCGTTTGCTGCATACGCAGTCGAAATTCGGCAAAGGGGCTTTTCCCACGCCGGGGATTTTTTGCGGAGACTACCCGGAGATACGGGACGTCCTGTTTACCACACAGTTTTCGAGACCGCCGCAGACCACGTTAAAGGAGGGTCGCACCAGCTTTCCCAATACCCCCGGCCATTTGTGCTGGAGCCGCCCCTTTTGAAAAAAAAACAATGCAGCCGGGGGAGGAATTCCAGTGCAGGCTGGTCCTTATGGGGCATGCCGTTCAGGGACTGCCCTATTTCGTATACGCCCTGACGCAGCTCGGACAGTCCGGCATCGGGTGGAGTTTCGGAGCCCCCAGATTGACCGCCTGGTTTTATACCTGATTAATTTTGGGGTGGTGAAGCCTTCCGATTTTGAGGAAAAGGAACGTGGGGTGAGGATGAACGACCGTGCCAGAAAGGCGTATCTTCAAAATTATGAAAAATTTATGACGACTTCTTTTGTGAATTATGGTACAAGGGAAAGTACAAATTTTCGACAAATTCTGCGCGGAAATGTAGTTCAATTAGAAAAATGCCTTCTTAAGAATGAAATATTTAATTCTTTTATTTTTTATGCATAATTTTTTTCCCAGTTTTCGAAAACCTCCGACACCCCGAAAAAGGGGGGAGGTTTTCGAAATTTTTTAAAACGCGTAGCTCTTTGAAAATATGGAGAATAATTTTGTTAGCTTACAAACATAATGCAAAGTTGCTGTTTCTGCCGTGGCTCATAAATATGCCCAAATGGCAGGTTTTCGAAAATGGGTACTTAGATACCTGTTTTCAAAGGCAAAAAAAGGGCCGCTGTGGAAACTTGAGACCGGATTGATACGGGATTGAGACAACTTGTCTAGGTTTTCTTTTGTAATAACAGGGTTAAAGTGGAAACTTGAGACCGGATTGATACGGGATTGAGACAACTTGTCTAGGTTTTCTTTTGTAATAACAGGGTTAAAGTGGAAACTTGAGACCGGATTGATACGGGATTGAGACATCATTTTAACCTTGTTTAAAACATTCTCTCTTAAAATTGTGGAAACTTGAGACCGGATTGATACGGGATTGAGACATCCAGGGTAATCAGCGAATCCCTTCCTCTTCTTCTGTGGAAACTTGAGACCGGATTGATACGGGATTGAGACTCGGATAATTTCACCGGCTTTAATTTCCCAGCCTTCAGTGGAAACTTGAGACCGGATTGATACGGGATTGAGACTAGATAGTAAAATTGAGTTGAACTTCCACGTGCTTTTGTGGAAACTTGAGACCGGATTGATACGGGATTGAGACTCCAATATTCCCTTGCCGGTAACCAACCAGCATTTTGTGGAAACTTGAGACCGGATTGATACGGGATTGAGATATCTCAAAATTTTTGATACAGCATCTGATACGATTTGATGGTCCCAGAAGCATAACCGAGTCATTCAAGTTCCCCGATGACCGCTTCGCTTAATTCTCTGATGGTTGCTCTTTCCATATTCTCCTCCTTTGAAAAAGTTCAAAGGAAGAGGTGTTTAAATATCAATAAAATTATTGACTGTTCATAAAGTACTCGCTATTGTTGTTGGCCATACAATATAATAGGGTGCTTGGCAGCTTGCTTGAACTTGATTCCGTGGTCATTTTGTTAAATGCGATAACTATTTAACATTCCGGATTGATGTAGGATTTATATGTTTAAGGAGAACGGATGAATTCCAAAGAACTCTGGTCCGGGGCGGACAGCTCCGATAAACAAATTCTTGCTTTGGCTTCTCTGTTTGACCGCGAATTTTCCATGGATTGGATACAGGAACTCTCAAAGGCCAAGGCCACCCTTATCCTGAATACGTTGGAGAACGCGTGCCGGGAAGGGCTGCTTAAAAAAGTGGATCTGGGGGTTTTTTATTTTGGTGATCAGAAAGTCAAGGCCAGGATACGGTCGATTTTTCCTAAAAATCACCTGGAGGAATTACATAAAAAAGCAGCGACATTGTTGATCAATGAAGTTCCGGAGCATGAACAGGGGATACTTGCCGCAGCCAGTCAACTGATCCATGTCTCCAATGATCCGGACGGGTGCAAAATTTTGCTGGATGCCGGGAATCGGTATCGTAAAAAAGGGTTATATCAAACGGCATTCACCTGTTATGACAAAGCTATTCATGATCTTCGTGATAAAGACGGCAAGGAAGAAAACATTCTGTTTATAGAGACGGCTATCGAATACTCAAAAAACCGTTCGTCACTTGACAACCCGAAACTGACGATATCCTTATTAAAAGATGCATTGGACCGATGTGAACAACTGAATGACAAACCGCTCCAGTCCATTGTCCTGTTTAATCTGGCATCCATTGAATATACCCGTATGAAATATATACCGGCTCAAAAATATTTTTACAAAGGCCGTTCACTGGCCAAAGAGATTAAGTGTCCAAGGGTGGAGAGAACTCTGGCCATCTGTAGTGTCCTGCACTATTGCTACTCCGGCCGTTTTAAAGAAGCCATAAAAATCTATGAATCCATTTTTTCCAACAATGCCCCCGGGTACCGGCTTTCCCTTAAAGTCAGTATCATGTTGGGTATTACTTATGCCCACATCGGACAAATTCCCCAGGCCATGGGCATGCTCAATCAGCTCCGGGACAATGCACTGGCATTGGATGATCATGATGCAGCTTCCCGGGCATCCATCTATATTGCCTTTGCCTTGATCATGAAAAATGATCTTGAGAATGCAACAGGACAAATTTGCGAAACATTGAAGTCATATAAAAAAATGGATTTCTTTACCAGGTATTTCGCAAACCTCATGCAGGCCAAAATATATTTTGAAAAGAATGATTTTAAAAAATCCCATGAATATCTGAACACTGCGCTGGCAATTCGAAGTAAATATTCCTTTACTCATAGAGGTTGGCTGTTTGAATTCTGCTTTGCCATGGAAAAGGGGAGTTATCCGGCCATTGCAGAGGTATCTCTGGATGACGAGATCAAGCAGGCCATTGACAGCCGCAACCTTTATGAGCAGGGAATTGCCTATCGCTACCTGGGCATTCGGCAGCAGGACACAAAAGAAGCCCCTGAAATTGCTTTAAAGAGCCTGAACCACTCTTTAGCGCTGTTGGAGGAATCCGGAGCAACACTTGAAATCGCCAGGACAAAAGAGGCCCTTGCCAGGTACTATTTAAACCGGAACGATATCATTAAAGCAAAAGAATGCGTGGAGGCGGCGGCAAAGAATTTCTTGAAACACGGGGAAAGACGTGTGGCGGATGATTTGAGGCATCTTTTGCAGCACTCTAATATTAAAGAGGATCTTGTTCAGGAAATCCTTAATGTGGGGCCTGCTGTGGTGGAAATACGGGATATCAAAAAGGTTGCCCAGCGTATTTTGTCCGCCGTCATTAAGATCACCGGGGCGGAACGGGGCGCTGTTTTTTTGTTTCCCGTGGAGTCACAAAGAGATGAATTTGAATTGTTGGCAGCAACAAATTTAACCCAGGACGACATGGAAAAACCTGATTTTGAGTTATCGATTCAAATCATCAGGGAGACCGCAAAAAGTGGCAGGGAAAGAATGGATACTGTTGAGGGGTCCCAGGATCAAGGGGTAAGAAACGATGCCATCAAATCCCGCATCTGTGTTCCGCTGTTGCTCCGGGGAAGAACCATTGGGGTTTTATACCATGACAATCGCCTGTTTCAAAGCACGTTTAAAAAACAGGATTTGAAAATTTTATCCTATTTTGCATCCCTTGCCGCCATTTCTCTGGACAATGCCCAGGCCTATGAAAAAATCCGGTCGTTGAACCGGCGACTTTTTGAAGAGAAGAATTACCTTGAAGAACAGCAGTTGGAACACCTTCATTTTGATGATTTTGTGGCTGTCAGCCCGGCCATAAAAAAAGTGTTAACCCTGGTTGAACGGGTGGCGGATACCGAATCAACGGTGTTGATTCTGGGTGATACCGGTGTCGGCAAAGAGATGGTTGCCAGGGCCATTCACCAGCACAGCAGCCGAAGGGATAAACCCTTTATTCGCGTCAACTGCAGTGCCTTTTCGGAAAGTCTGATTGCCTCGGAGTTGTTCGGACATGAAAAAGGCTCTTTCACAGGTGCCGCCAAAAGAAGAGTCGGCAGGTTTGAATTGGCAGATACCGGAACCCTTTTTTTGGATGAAATCGGTGATATCTCAATGGATATCCAGGTTCGTCTTTTGCGGGTGATACAAACTAAAAAATTTGAACGTGTGGGGGCCAGTGAAAGCATCCATTCGGATTTTCGTCTCCTCACTGCCACCAACAGGAACCTTGAAAAAGCCGTGGCCGAAGGGCGGTTCCGCCAGGATCTCTTTTATCGTCTGAACGTTTTTCCCATCCATGTTCCCCCCTTGAGGGAAAGAACGGAATGTATTGCACCTCTGGCCTGTTATTTCCTTAAAAAACATATGGGCAGAATGAAGAAAAATTTTAAAGGAATTCCGGAAAAAGAGATAAACAAACTGCTGGCTTACCATTGGCCGGGAAATGTTCGCGAATTGGAAAACGTCATCGAACGGGGGGTTATTCTGAACGTAGACGGACTTTTCACCGTGCCTGAATTGGGTATGGAGTCCGGCGATACTGCCATTTCCGGCCAACCGACACTGGAGGAGATGGAACGTCGTTATATCTTTGATATCCTCCAGCAGGTGAACTGGAAAATTTATGGCCCCGGAGGAGCGGCAAAAATTTTGGGGCTTAATCATAGTACGTTGTATTCACGGATGAAGAAGCTGGGGATTCAAAACCCCCATAAGAAATTGGCTTTAGTATAACTTACGCCAATTCTTAATTCCCTGCAATAATGGGGGTTTCAACTTATCGAATTCCCTCTTTGCCAGAAAGCAAGTCCCTAATCTTACTACCTACCTTGCCCCTGTGCGAATCAAAGGCGGTTTTATGCAGTATAAAACATGGTCAGCATTTCTGCGAACAGGGCCGGTTTTTCTTGATTTTCAATTTCAACGGTGTGGGAGGTTGTTACCAGTATGCCATTGGGTTTTTCCTCAAGATCTGTAAAGACTATTCTGTCTCTGATTCTGGAGCCAACGGGCACCGGCGAGAGCAGTCTGAGTTTGTTCATGCCGTAATTGATCGCCATTTTACACCCTTCAGGCATGATCATGCAGCTTTCTCCAAAATGGGAAAGTAAAGAGACCGTGAGATATCCATGGGCAATGGTTTTTCCGAAAGGGCCTTTGGCTGCCATCTCTTCATCAATATGAATCCATTGCCGGTCCATGGTGCACTCTGCAAACCGGTTGATTCTTTTCTGGTCAATTCGAAGCCAATCTGTAACGCCCAGTTCCCTGCCCAGTTCATTTTTCATTTTTTCCAGTGGGACAATACGAAATTGCATACGTTCTTTCCTTATGTGAAGATGCCGGCAGCAGAGCCCCCGGCGGGTGATCGGACCGGCCCGCCCGTGGCAGTTTTTATATGAAAAGGCAGCCTCCAAGGCAACCTCAGCAGAGCCGCCCCCCCGATGGGCAATAGGAACCGGACAATTGAGCTGTCTACAGTTCCGGTCCGGGCCCATTGCCCGTCGGGGGGGCGGCGGTATAATACCATTTGGCTCCGCGTCTACGACCCTATATTTGTTGTGTCCGGCAGGACATGCCCGTTATATGAAAAGGTAGTCTTCAAGTCTACCTCAGCAGAGCCCCTCCCCCGACGGGCAATAGGAACCGGACAATTGAGCTGTCTACAGTTCCGGTCCGGGCCCATTGCCCGTCGGGGGGGGGGCGGCATAATGCCATTTTCTATCTTCGTTGTGTCCGGCAGGACATGTGGGTTATATAAATATCAGCACTGAAGATTCTCGATCACAGTGGCCACCCCCAGGCCACCACCGCAGCAGGAGCTGAAAAAACCGTACCTGCCGTTATTTCGAATCAAACCCCGCATGGTGAACATACCGACCCTGGCGCCGGAAGCCCCATTGGGATGGCCATAGGCAATGGCGCCTCCCATGGGATTCCATTTTTCCATATCCACCTTTTCGCCGGTCTGTTTTTCAATCTCCTTGATCACGGCAAGGTTCTGGACGGCAAAGGCTTCATTGCACTCCATATGGTCCATGTCGGACAACTTGAGACCGGCTCTTTTCAATGCCATGGGAACGGCATAGGCGGGGCCGATGCCCATGATTTTCGGATTGCAGCCATAGTCGGCACCGGCCAGCCATTTTGCCATGGGGGTATACCCCAGTTCTTTTGCTTTTTCTGCGGACATCATCAGCACAAATGCGGCCCCGTCATTCTGGCCTGAGGAGTTTCCGGCGGTCACGGTTCCGTTCTTTTTAAAGACAGGCTTTAATTTCGCCATTCCCTCAAGGGTGGATTGGGGTCTTGGATGTTCATCCACCTTAAATTCAATTTCCGGTGTTTTCCGGGTGGCCGGAATCATTACCGGAACGATCTCATCGTCAAAATAACCGGCTTCCATGGCGGCCTTGGCTCTCATCTGGCTGTTATAGGCAAACGCATCCGAGGCTTCGCGGGAAATATCATATTGTACCTGTAGATTTTCAGCCGTCAGCCCCATACCAATATCCTCTTCAACATTGGGCGAAAGGGTCTGGTCGATGGGCATGGGAGGGATGAGTTTGTAAGGGGGCGTGGAACCGGGAAACTTAAAGGGCATCTGACTGTAAGATTCCATGCCGCCGGCAATGATCACATCTGCCTGGTTGGCCAGTATTTTCCAGGCCCCATGGTTGATCGCATCAATGGCAGACCCGCACTGCATTTCCACATAGGATGCCGATGTTTCATGGGGAAGACCTGCGGCCAGAGCCATCCATCGGGCCGGGTTCAATGCATGGGAACAATGGGTTGCGCTACCCGCAAACACGCTGTCAACATGGCCTTTTTCTGCGATTTTTGTTCTGTCCACCAATCCTTTAAGGGCGATAGCGCCCAGTTGAGAGGTAAAAATATCCCTCATGGCGCCCCCCATTTTGCCAAAGGCGGTCCGAACGGCGTCCACAAATACCACTTCTCTTGCGCTCATAATTTATGACTCCTGTTAATTTTGTTCCGGCTGATGAACTATTCGCCCTTAAAATGGGGCACCCGTTTTTCCAGAAATGCCGTAAATCCTTCAACGGCATCTGCAGATTCTCCGGCAAGGGTTGTCTGGTGTGCTTCCACTTCCCACCCCCTTTTTTTGCCCTCATATTCTCCGGCGGACATGGATTGCAGAACACCACTCACGGCAATGGGGGGGCGAGCCGCCAGTTTCTCGGCAAAGGCCACGACATCCCCGATTAAATTTTCAGGAGTTGAAATCCGGGTGATCAACCCGATTTCCAATGCTTTTTGGGCATCAATGCGCTCACTGAACAGTATCATGTCCAGGGCACGTCCCTTACCCACCAGGCGGGCAAGGTTCTGGGTGCCGCCCCAACCGGGGATAATCCCCAGGTTCAGTTCGGTAAGCCCGATCTTGTTTTTGGGATGATCCGCCATGATCCTGAAATGGCAGCACATGGCCAATTCAAGGCCACCGCCCAGGGCAAACCCGTTGATGGCGGCAATGACCGGCTTGGGAAACCGATCAACCTTTTGCCAGAGCATACGTCCTTTCCGGCTGATTTCATCCTTGTTCACGGCATCACTCACATCAAATCCGGCGGAAAAACATTTTTCGCCCGCACCGGTCAGAATCACCACCCTGACGCTTTTATCTGCCTCAACGGTCCCAAGGGCCTTTTCAAACTGATTGATGGTGGCAAGGTTCCAGGCATTGGCCGGTGGATGATCAATGGTGATGGTGGCCACATCCCCCTTTTGTTCCACATGGATATTTTCGGGCGGCTTCAGGAGATATTCGCCATTTTTGATCATGTCACTGGGTTTGAATATCTCTTTGTCAAAGCGTGCTGCCAATTTTTCCAGACGCTGGGTCAGCTCTTTGGGAGAACGCTTCTGAACCAGGGCGATGGGCCCCACCGGCGTGCCTGTGGCATTTATAATGGCAAGATCAATCTCCTCCATGGCGCAGGCCCCCATGGCAACAATTTTGGTGGCTTCATTGACGTTGACGGCGATGAGATCCATGGGATCAAACTTATCCGTGGCCTTATCAAGATCAATGGCAGGGCGGCCCTTTGACCAGTTAAAAATACCCTGGCCCGTTTTTTTACCAAACTGTTTGGCCTCAACTTTCTCCATGAGAAAGGGGCCGAATCTAAAATCCGAATGGACGGCTTTGGCAAAATATTCATTTCCGTGAAAAGCGATATCAAGACCGGCGAAATCCATGGTTTCATACGGCCCCATGGGAGATCCGAGCTTTCTGAAAACAGCATCCACGGAGTCGGGCTCAATCTCTTTTTCATCCAGAAGACAACTCAACAGTACCGTGCCGGGAGCCTGAACCCGATTAACAATAAACCCGGGAATATCTTTTTGGACCTTCACCGGAATTTTATTGTTTTTAACAACAAAGTCATACCCGATCTGCAGGGTCTCATCCGATGTGTTGTCCCCCCGGATCACCTCCACCAGTTTCATCAGTACGGCCGGATTAAAATAGTGCAATCCAAGAACTTTTTCAGGACGGCTGGTCACCGATGCAATCTGGGTGATACTCATGGTGGAGGTGTTGGAGGCAAAAATCGTATGGGCCGGTGCGGCTTTGTCAATAATCCGGAAGGTCTCTTTTTTCAGCTCCATAATTTCGGGGATGGCTTCGATGACAAGATCCGCCTCCTGAACGGCTTCTGCCAGATCCACACAGGGCACCAACATCCCGCTTTTAGCATTTTCAAGAAGTTCCGGCGCCACTTTTCCCTTAGACACCAGTTTTTCCAGGCTTTCATAGATACGATTGACCCCCCGATCCAGAAATTCCTGGGTCACATCCCTGAGAAAGACCCTATACCCTGCCATTAAAGCGGTTTCGGCGATGCCATGTCCCATGTCTCCAGCGCCAATAACGGCAATGGTTTTAATATCGTCAATTTTCATTATTGCGACTCCTTTTTATAATCATAGCATCTCTGCCCGGAAGACAGGATGCTGCTGTTTAATTGGTAAAGCAGGCCTCGGGCATCTCCAGGGTCACCCGGGACGCACGGGTCAGTATTTGAGAAAGGGCACTCATCTTGGGAAGTTCATGGGAAAAATAGTATTTTGCCACATGGATTTTTCCCTCATAAAACAGAGCATCATTTTTTTTCACAGAACGCTTTCCTAATTCCGTTGAAGCGGATTCTGCCATGGAAAGCCATTGCCACGCAATGACCAGAATTCCCATCATTTCAAGGAAAAGGGTGGCATCGGCCAGATAGGCATCCGGTCCCTGTTTTGCTGCAATGGTGCTCAGTGCCATGAGGGTCTTTTCAAGAAGTGTGATGGCGGCGGAGAGCTCATTGGCCATATTTTCAAGGTGTTTATGCGGTTGAGCCTTTTCAATACAGGCATTGATTTCCCGTTTCAACACCACCAATGCCCTGCCGTTTTCCATGACCACCTTCCGGCCCAGCAGATCCATGCCCTGGATACCTGTGGTGCCTTCATGGATGGGATGGATGCGCATATCCCTGAAATGCTGTTCCACGGGAAAGTCATCGCAATATCCATATCCGCCAAAACATTGAAGGCTGCTGCTGACGGAGAGAATGCCCATCTCCGACGGAAAAGATTTGGCCACAGGGGTGAGCAGCTCCAGCAGCAGATGCAACTCTTTTTCATCCGGATGGTGCTCAAGGATATCCTCGTAGATTCCGCACTGAAGAATCAGGGCCAGAGCCCCCTCGGATATGGATCTCTGGAACAGGAGCATCCTTTTGACATCCGGGTGCTGAATAATGGGAACCGGAGGTGCGTCCTTTACATCGGTCAACCTTCGGCCCTGTTTTCTGGTTCTGCAATAGTCCAGGGCCGCATGAAAGGCGGCCGTGGCAATGGCCGTGGCGCCCATACCCACCTCCAGCCTGGCGCTGTTCATCATCTGGAACATATGAAAGAGCCCCTTGTTTGCCTCTCCCACCAGATATCCCAGACAATTGTCCTTTTCTCCCATTCGGAGGCCGGTGATGGGGGTTCCCCGGTATCCCAGTTTGTGGAACAGTTGGGTGACGGTGACATCATTGCTCACAAGGTTGCCTTTTTCTCCCAGCCTCAGCTTGGGTACTACAAACAGAGAGATCCCTTTGGTGCCGGCAGGTGCTCCTTTGATCCGTGCCAGCATCAGATGGACCACATTGTCCACCCCGTCATGATCTCCGGCAGAGATAAAAATCTTTTCTCCGGATATTTTGTATATGCCGTCTTTCAGGGGCACGGCCTGGGTTGTGAGATCGCCCAGGGAGCTGCCGGCTTCCGGTTCGGTCAGGGCCATGGTCCCCTGCCATTTGCCTGACAGCATGGAGGGCAGGTATGCCTGCTGAAGGCTTTCCGAACCAAAGGTTTGGATGAGCTTGGCTGCTCCGATGGTCAGCCCCAGATAGGCGGAAGCCGAGTAATTGGCCGCGCCCAAAATAAAATTGATGCAATGGAACAGAAAAGAGGGCATTTTTTCGCCGTCCCATTTTTCCGGGAAAACCGCAGAAATCCAGCCGTCTTTTCCCAGCACGTCCAGAATATTACGCACATCTGCGTGAACAAACACCTGTCCATCCGAAAGCACGGGCGGGTTCCGATCCATCTCCTCAAAAATCGGATGCAGGGCTTTCTGAGCAAAATCGTAGGCCGCGTCCAGCACCATATCAATGGATTTCTTATTATGCTCGCCCAACGCCTTTGCATGTGTTTTTTCAATGTCCGTCAGTTTGGTATGAAGCGTAAACTGCAAGTTCTTCATACTCATGAATTTTTCTGTCATAATCTATCGAAGCCCCTCCATAAAGTCCGGTCTTAGAAAGATCGGATTGGGATACTCATAAAAGCCTTTGCCGGTTTTCACCCCCAGGTCTCCTTTTTCCACAAATTCCTTTAGATAAACGGCATTTCCCTTTCGTTTCGGATCGCCTATTTTCTCTGACCAGTAATTCGTAATTTTATACACAGTTTCAAGGCCCACGGAATCCATAATACCAAAGGGGCCTATGGGGGTTTTCATGATGCCCATCCAGGCACGATCAATATTTTCAGGAGATGCCACTTCCTCAGAGGCCAGGCCCAGGGCTGATCCAAGCAATTCACTGAGCATGGTATTGAATATGTAACCATGCTGTTCTTTTTTTAATTCAATGGGATATTGGTCAATGGCTTTGCAGAAGGCCAATATGGTGCTCAGGGTTTTTGCCGATGTTCCCGGATGGGGCATCACATCTACGATATTGGTAACAGAACAATCGTGAAAGTGCAATGCAGCAAACCGATCCGGACGTCCAGTAGCCGCCGCGATCATGGATGGCACCAGGGTGGAAGAGTTGGTGGTAAAAATGGTGTGCTCAGGACAAATTTTGTTGAACTGGGCAAATACCTGTTGTTTAAGGGCCGGATCTTCGGGTACGGATTCATTAATCAGATCCGCCTCTTGACCTGCCGTTTGAGGATCGCTGGTGAATGCCATCCTTAAAAGCCCGGCATCGGCATCTTTCTGCTCAATCCGAGCGTGTTTCACAAGGGCCCGGGCAATTTTTCCTACCCGATCCTCTGCCGTTTTTAAGGCATGATCAAATGCATCATAAACGATGACATTAAATCCGGAAGCCGCACATTGTAATCCGATCTGCAGCCCCATGGTTCCGGCTCCCAGGATCAATACCTTTTCTATTTTATCTCTACTCATAAAGTCCTCGTTTATGATTTCATGCTGGTGGTAAAAGTGTTTTTTTTTATATGAAAAGGCAGCCTCCAAGGCAACCTCAGCAGAGCCGCCCCCCCGATGGGCAATAGGAACCGGACAATTGAGCTGTCTACAGTTCCGGTCCGGGCCCATTGCCCGTCGGGGGGGCGGCGGTATAATACCATTTGGCTCCGCGTCTACGACCCTATATTTGTTGTGTCCGGCAGGACATGCCCGTTATATGAAAGAGTCGGTGGGCCTAACATTTTTTTAAGCTTCGTTGTGGGCGAATCCGGCTCCCAAATCCCGGTCCGCCCGTGGCGGTTATATGACCATACCACCGTCACAGATAAGGCTGGCACCGGTGGTAAAGGAAGCGGCATCAGATACCAGGTAAAGTACGGCACCGGCCATTTCTTCCGGTTTTGCATACCGGCCAAGTGCAATCTGGGACACGGCCAGCTTGCATATTTCCTCAGAAGAGATAAGGGCATTTGCAAATTTTGTATCCGTAAGCCCGGGTAGCAATGCATTGACTCTGATACCTTTGGGACCCAATTCCCTTGCCAGGGTCTGGGTCATATTGATTAAGGCTGCCTTGGTGGCGGAATAAACCCCCTGAAATATTCCCGGTTTCACCGCATTCACGGATGACACATTCACAATGGCTCCTTTCTCTTTCATCAAGGGCACGGCATATTTAATCATGAAAAAAGGACCTTTTAGATTCACGGCCAGGGTCTTGTCCCATGTGCCTTCATCTGCCGTAATCATCTCGCCGAAATGGGGGTTGGTGGCAGCATTGTTCACCAGAATATCCAGAGAACCATATGTATTAAATATTTTTTCATACATGGCCTTGATCTGATCCGGGTGGCCGGTGTGGCAGGCCATGGCTTCGGCTTTTCCACCGTTTTTTCTTATCTCAGCCGCCGCCGCTTCCAGGCTTTCAATCTTCCTGCTCACCAGAATACATGTGGCGCCATTTTGGGAGAGTTTCTGTGCAATTGCCAACCCTATGCCCCTGCTGGCACCTGTAATGACGGCAATTCTTCCCTGCAGATCAAATTCGTTCATATCGTTCAGTCTCCATAAAAGTGTAAATGTCAAAAGAAAGTAGTTTTTCAAAATGCAAGGTGTATGCCGAAACCTCAGCAGGTTTGAAATTATGACATGGAATGGGTTTTAAAACTGCAATGAGAGGAGTTAGCCCAGGGCTATTTTTGCATGGTGCATGTCACCGGTGTTGCCTGAAACCCGGGAATGGCATCGGAAAGTGTATGGTTCCATTGAAGGGTGCCCCGGAAATCAGTTTTTCTCGAACCGGGAATATGGGAACCCACATTTCGCTTGTCTTTGTAACTCATTGAGATTTAAATCGATTCTTCGATAGTTTTTTGAATCTTCAAAGAGTCTGCTCTAATAAATTCAAATAGTTGGAGCGTAAAGAGCGAAATGTGGGTGGGAATGCATCTGTTTTATATTTTGGGGGTAAAAAGTGAGATTCCACTTTATATCACGATCCATTTTGTTCAATAGTCAATAAAATTTGTGATATTTCAATATATGCGCTTTAGCGAAAGGCTTTTCCATGCATTGTTGTGGATAGAATCCGACGTGTCCTCTTGAAATCAGAGAAGGTTTTGGGATGGTAATGAAACTGGCATGCTAATCGCTATTTAGCCGATGCGAGTTCCCACCGAATTATGATCCGCCAATCGCCATGAAAACGATATCCAAAATCAGTTTTCCCTTCAAGGTCAGTCAGTTACAATGAGGGATCTTTCCACTCCTTTGCCAAACACGTCAGGATCATACATCTCCAGCACCTGGGCGGGCAGTGCGGCAAAGGTGCCCCGGGCAATGGCCTGGGCCGTGTAGGAGAGCACATAATTGCCCGGAGGCAGGCGGTCGGCATAGCAGCGCACGTGATCGTGTCCCATCTCCCGATGGTAAAAATACCATTGGGAGACATCGTGTCGGTCCCGATATGCAGCCTCCTGCCACCTGGAACCTTTGGGGGGCCAGGCATGGGTGTCCTGTGTCTCCTGTAAACCAGCATCTGTTCGGGTATCTGGCCGTGCCGTTGTTCCTTTTTCCGCATCCACCATGGATGCCGTTGCCAGATCCCGGTTCACCGGTTCCAGCCCTCCGGGAATGGGATCATCCACCACCACAAAATTGCAGGCCGCAAGAACGGAGATAAAAATATCCGTTCGCACCACCTCTCCCTGGCGGATCTGAATGGGATCTGCCGGGGAGCTTGTCAACAGTATCCATTCACCGTTTCGTTCCACACTGATCTCCTTGTGGATCTCCATGCCCGCGTTGACGGGCTGGGTTGATCTCTCACCGGAGACATAGGTGACGGCAGCCGTGTAATAGAGGCTGCCCGGGCCGTTTTTGTTGATGACGAGCGTGGCATTTTCTCCGGAGTTTTCCTTTTCAATGGGGTGCTTCAGGGTGATGGGCGGGTCCGTAATCTTGCTGAAGCGGGCCTCTCCCATGGGGATGTGGTTCAGCAGGGCAAGGAGGTGCATGTCCGGTGTCTTGTTTTCAAACGTCCGGCTGTAGTTCAGCAGGCCGTTGAGGCAGAAGATATTGTCCTGGGTGTTGTACCAGGTGCCTGTGCCCTGCCGGGTCTGGCTGATGGTGCGCACCAGCTTAAGGGCCAGGTCCTGAATCTCCTTTTGCCGGTGGTATTGATTGCCATAGCCAATCATGGCCGACAGAATCGTTCCCTGGGTCCGGGCCGAAGATTCCAGAAGCTGGGCATCGGCCCTGTCCAGGATCTCCGTGAACTTCAGTTTGCCGCTGCTCTGTACGGATTGGGACAGGATCATCTCCCAGGTGCTGCGGGCCAGGGGTTCTCCGCCCTCCACGCGGGTGGCGGCCATGAGGAACTGGGCCTTGCCAAACAGGCTCATGCGCTGCACGTGGGGCGCATAGCGATCAAGGTCTGCCAGGGTGAGTTTTCCCTCCCCGGCCAGGGCGGACAGGGCAACGGACCGCACGGTGGCGGCCATACCTTTGGAGTAGAAGTCAGGCAGGATGTTCTGCTTTAAAAGGGTTGAAAGATAGGTGTGAAGTTGTTCCTCCACTTCCTGCGGCAGCGGGTACCCCTGTTTTTTCAGCCATTGGAATGCCAGGGCCGTGTAGGCGGAGAGGTAGGGGCTGACCCGGCTGTTCTCCGGCTTGAAGTAGGCCATGCCGCCGTTGGGTGCCTGGAATGAAACCGCCTGTGCCAGCACCTTGGCGGGTACCTCGCCGGCGTCCTCCCATGCCACCCGGTCTTCAAGCCTGTTTTTCAACGCCTGATAGTGACCGGCCATGACGGCCCGGGTGAGTTTCTGTTCCCAGCAGGTGTAGGGATACTCCCGCATGTAGGTAAAGGCCTTGTCCACGTTGCCAAGCAAGGTGGGGGAGAGAAGGACCTGGGTGGTGCCGGTATCGGGAATTATTTTATCCGGATATCGGATGGGAATGGTGGCCTGATTTTCCAGAACCACGCCGTGGGTGGCGCTGGTGGTGGGATTGTATTTGGGGATGACCTTAAGGGTGTGGACGGTGCCGTCCCCATCCACATGGTCCCGGGCCGTGGCTGTGAATTTGAGCATTCCCGGCTGTGCGGTTTTCACCGGCAGATATACGGTGTGACGCTTATAGGGTTCCAGATGGATGGTTTTTTGGATATGACGCGGATGATCCGGGGAGTCCGCCGTGATCGGAGAGGTTCCATCCATGGTGTGTTCAACGGATGCATGGGCAATTTCCCCCACGGATGTAGTGTCAGGTTCATTCTCGGGTGTCTTAACACTTTTTTCCTCGGGTGTGTTGATCTCACCAGGCGTGTTTACAGTGATGGAAACCACAAGATCCCGGGGGGCAGGGGTGCGGTTCATGACGCTGAATCCCGCCTGGAAGCTGTCCCCAGCCGTCACCTGGTTGGGCATCACCGGCCGTATCTCTGTGGGGCGGTTCACCTTGAATTGACCTTGTCCAAGGCCCATGCCATCATCCGGGGTGACGGCCATGGCAAAGATGCGCCATCCGGTGAGGTTGTCCGGCACGGTGAAGGTGGCTGTGGCATGGCCCGTTGCATCGGTCGGCAGGGAGGGGTTCCAGTAGCTCACAAATTTAAAGAATGAGCGCATGTCAATGCCGCCGGCACCACCGTCTCCCCCCACATTGGCCCCTTTTTTCTCAAACAGACGTCGGCCCACAATGTGGGTGAGCAGGCTGTAGTTGCTCACATCAAGTCCGTCCAGGGTGTAAAACCCTTTGTGGACATCAAAGTGACGCTTTCCTCCGGATATGAGGTCAAACACCGCCTCGTCCAGCACGGCAACGGCAAACTCCACAGGGGGGGAATCTGCTGCCGTTCCCGGGGTGTCGGGCAGATGGGCCTGTAGATCAAGGGTAACAGTGTCGCCGGGTTTGTACACGGTGTGGTCCGGCGTCACATCCACCCGGATGCCTTTATCCGGATCGGTCACCCCTGTTTTGACGTACCCCGTACGAAAGGTGGGTTTTCCCAGATCCACCTGGTTTTCCCCCAGGGGGTGGGCCACCCGGGGGGAGATGAGGGTGGCGGAAAAATAAAAACCCGGTTGAAGATCCGTGGACACCGGCACTTCAATTACCTCTGTGGCGGTTTCCAGTTTTTTGACCCATTGCCGGAGCACGCCATAGCGTTCCAGGGTGATGAGGGCATGGGCACCGGGAAAGGGATTTTTAATGAGATATTTCGCCGTTTCCCCCAGGGCCATTGTCGTCTTTTCCGGGATGATCGTTAGATGATAATCCGCCGGTTCCTGCCACACCACATGGCCCCGGCCCGTTACCCAGGTGGTGATGCCTGATGTGTGGGATCTGCCCCGGGTATCGGTCACCGTGGCGGAGATGCGATAATCACCCGGGGTTTCCGGTGTAAAGGAAAAGGGCAGGGCAGTGGCGGTGGTGGGTGTCAGTTTCAGGTCATGGGTGGTGATCCATTGGTGGTGGTACTGGGTGAGATAGGCATTGCCCGCTCCCTTTACCCGCACGGCACTGGTTTCCAGGCGCTGGACCCGGATGCTGATCTCTGCATCGTTGACGGGGGTGCCCTTTTCATCCACCACCAGGGTTTCCAGTGTGGCCGGTTGGCCGGCATCATAAAGCCATTGCGAACTTTTAAGGCCCACAAACCGGTCCCGTCCCAGGTAGGGGGCCGTGGTGGTGGCGGCCACAAACTTGCCCCGGTCATCCTGCACCGCACTTTCCACCGTCAGGGTGCCGAATGCCACCTGGGGAGATGCCAGCAAAATGGTGTTGATCAGCGTGCCCTGGTTGTCCAGGGTGTCTGTTTTTTCAAATAAGGTTTCCATGGCATGGGCATGGAATCCCCCACCTGCGTCTTCATCGGTTGCATCCTGAAAGGGTTTGTAAAAGGAGAACCCCTTGGCTTCCGGGTGGGCGGAGTGAAAGGTCTTTTCCGTTAACCGGACAATGACGCGGGCATTGGCATCGGTGTAGGGGCCGCCGGCATGGAGACTTGCCTGGGATGTCACAATGAGGGAATCTTCCATCTTAAAGGAGGTGCCGTTGAGTTCCGTTACGACCTTGAAGGGAGAAGGGGTGAAATCACTGACCAGTACCCGCAACGGGCTCCAGATCTGCTTAAAGGCATTGGCGGAAAGTTCAAAACGATACCATCCCACACTGCCGTTTTTCGGCACCGTATACTCCCCGTGGAGGGCGCCAAACCGGGACAGGGTGATATTTTTTCGGGTGAGCACGGTTTTGCCCCTGGGATCAAGCAGGGTCAGGGTATAATCGGTTTGTGGCGGGCGGACAAATCCGGTGTTGTCCTGGTCCCGGACATAGATTTTATATTGAATGGTATCTCCGGCCCGGTAGATGCCCTGGGCTGTCGTGCCCCAGGTGTGGATATGGCCGTTTCGGGCCGCGGTGTTGGCATCAAAGGATTCCCCGGACACCTGCCAGGTGTCAATGGTAAATCGGTTGTTCAGGGCCAGCAGGGCCAGATCGTCCTGTTGTTCCACCTTTACGAAAAGGCGTTGGTCATTGCCCTTTTCCCACCAGCGGTCAAAGGTGGTGCGATCCGGGTCCAGGGTTACGATACCCGGCAGCATGACCACACCGTTGTCATCGGTGATTCCCTGTGCCAGGGCTGTGGTGGTTCGGGTGAGATGTTTCATCTTATCTTTATGGATGCTCACCTTTGCGCCGGGCACGGGAAGTCCTGTGGCAAGGCTTGTGACCCATACCAGTGAATTGAAGTGGCCGATCTTGGCATGGACCTGCCAGGGGGTCACCTGGGCAAAAAACTGTTTTTCCTGGCTATGTTTTTTTACCTGGGGAGTGGTCTCAACCACCTGACCATATACGGCACCGGATCGCCCGTTCAGCATCTCCCGGACGTTCACGGGGGTGTGATAGGTGACATCCCGGACCATGAGATGGTCCCTGACCAGGGTTTGCGGGGATGTTTCAGCGTGTTGGTCTTGGCTGCTTTTTTCTTCTTTGTTGCCACTGGTGATGTCGTTGGAGGGTGAATTTGTTCCGGAACACGGTGTTGCCAAAAGCGAAAGATAGGAAAATTTTATCTTTTCCATGTTGGTAACGGCCATGGGCAGCCGGGAATCCACCCCTTTTTCCAGCAGGCCGTCAGGATGGAGCAGCTGAAAATCGGGTTTCCGATGGTCCGTGAAAAAGGTGAAATCCATGGGCGTGGAAAGGGGTCTGCCAAAGGCATCCCGGATGCCGGGGCCGGTCTCGTTTAGCTGGTAGCGTTGCCATGGTTTGAGATCTTCCGGCAGGGCAATGGTGCAGGGATTGTCCGGGTAATACCGGGTGGTTAAGAGATTCCCGCTGTAGTTGTTGGCCCAGGGGTCATATTTTTTTCGATCTCCGGCCAGATCCGGTGTGATGGTGACATGGTCCCGGATCTCCTGGAAGGCCACGGGGGCTGAGAAGAGCAGCTCTGCATATGCCTTGGGATTTACAAGGGGGTGCAGACCGGGAGAGGGCATTCCCGGTAACGGTGTTGAGTCGTCTGTTCCCCTGAACTGATCATTTTTGAATTGATCAGGGGCAATGATAACGGGTTTATCGTCTTTAAGGGTATGGCATCGTAGCCCCAGAAATTTAAATTCAGGGAAGGTGTGAAACTCCACCACCACTCTTTTTTCCACCCCCGGTTCCGGTCCCTGGGTGGAGACAATGCCCGGTGATACCTGTACCACCATGGCCGTGTCCAGGGGCAGTTCCGTTTCTGGAGAGATCCACCAGATGCGGCCTGACAGGTTGTCAGGATGGGGTTCCACCACCACCTGTGTGATCTGCATGGCATCATTTTTTCTGACCCTGTTTCTGACCATGGTCACATGGGATCTCACCGATTCCCGGGTAACGGGCTGGTTAAAGTGGAGCCCCATCACGGGTATCCCGGGCGCGCGCCAGGCCTGGAAATCCACCCAGGTGATCCGGGGGCGGAGGGTGGTAAAGTGATGGGTCAGGGGCTTTTCCAATGTGGTGCCGTCCAGGGCGGTGATGCCGGGGGTAACCGTAATGGTGTAGCGGGTGGCAGGGTGAAGTTTTTCTGCTTCATTCAGCTGCAAGGCCAGGGCCGACGTGTTCAGCCATCGCCATTGGCCTTTTACTGTGGGGGTGATGGTGACGGGTACCTGGTCCCAGGCCCGTTCCATGGCACCCAGGGGCACCACATCCCGGTCAAACTGGATCACGATCTGGCGGCTGGACTGCACATTTTCACCCCCGGGCGTGATGTTGGATATCTTTAATGAATTGGCCTTGGCCAGGGTGGGGAGGGGGAACAACAGTGCTGCTAAGATCAAGATTACCATCAGAGTTGAAGCATATTTTTGTTTCATGGTGCCTCCATGGGATACTCGTGTATGGAAAAAGTGCCTGATTGTTTGGCATTTTGTCAAATAGCTAATTTGGGACCGACAGAAATAAGAGATTCCAAAATGATAGTTTGATCTTGTTAAATATCAAAAATTTGCGGTTGGTTACAATCAAAAAGGAATTATGTCATGCAAAATTTTTCGGCATCATACTTTGCGAGGCACCAAAATAATAGAAAATTACCCCTGTAAAGTAGTCTGGAAAAGAGAGTAAAAAAATGGCATCCTTACATATATCCTCAGAAGTACTTGACACTTTTTTGAGAAAAAAAACCGCAAAAACGGAAATGGCTTTTTATTTCCTCTCCTGGCTGAGAATCAGAGAGTTTTTAGACACCCCAGCTTAAACCGGTTATTTTCATGTTCTGTTTCTACTCAAATATCACTTTAGTATTTTGTCTATTCAATGTATATCTCAAGGATATGACATATGAATGATACTTTATCAGGAGGATACTATGGTCAAAACTACCACAATTTCACTCCGTATGAACTCAGATTAAAAAAAGTGCTGAAGGTATTTGGATATGAAATTTAATTTTAAGAATTTTGGTTATGTCGATCAAGGAACATTAGAGTTAGCAGATTTAACATTGATCTGTGGTCCAAATAATGTAGGTAAAACCTATGTGAATTATGCCATATATGGATTCATTCGACATTTCAAAAAATTTGTTGACATATCACTCCCCTCTGAGCAAATCAGCACATTAAAAAATGAAGGTTCTTTAACAATTGATTTGGAAGCGTATAGGAAAAGTTTACCAGACTACATAAAGAATGCTTCGATAAAATATAGTCAAACGCTTTCTGACTATTTTAATGCTCCCGATGATTTTTTCAATAATTCACAAATTGATTTTTATTATGATGATTTTCTTATTGACCTAAGCCAAGAGTTTAAACAAACAGCAAAATTTGGCCAAACCGAAATTCTTTTGTTTGATAAAGCGCCGAATGAAACCTTGCTATCAGTCGCTTTACAAGTTACAGAAAAAAGCAAGCTGCCAAATAGAATTCTTGAAGATGTCGTGAGTAATGCTATTTCTCAATGTTTATTTGCGGGGACTTTACCTAAGCCCTTTGTTGTTACATCAGAACGAACTGGTATCGCATTATTCTATAAAGAGTTAGATATTAGCAAAAATGCAATTCTCCATCATTTATCTGAAACTGAAAAACCTGATCCTATTGCACTGTTAAATAGTATGAGATCACGGTATGCACACCCAATTCAAGACAATATTGATATCGTTCGTGATTATGACAGCTTATGCAAACGGAAGAGTTTCATTCGTGAAGATAGAATAACTTACAAAGCAGTTTTAGATGCTTTATATGATCTTTTAGGGGGCAGTTTTAAAGCAATTGACAAGCAGGTACTTTATTATCCCAGAAAAGAACGAAATAGAGACAAGATCATTGTGCCTGTATATATTGCATCATCATCTATAAAATCATTATTTTTAATAGATCTATACATTAACTGTTTGGCGGAAAAACAAGGATTGCTCATCATAGATGAACCCGAACTTAATTTGCATCCTGACAACCAGCGCAAAATGGCCGGATTACTGGCCCGATTAGTCAATTCTGGTATTAAGGTTATGATTACTACTCATAGCGATTATCTTATCAGAGAACTCAACAATCGCATAATGTTGAGTAACGAAATTGAAAACAAGCAAGTGATAATGGAAAAAGAAAAAATGGTTAACCAAGATATCCTACACCCCGATCAAGTAAGGGCTTTTAGCTTAAAAGACAATCATTCTATAAAGGAAGTCACGGTAGACCATTATGGTATTGACACGGAGATATTTGATGAATTAATCGCAGATGCAAATGAATTGTCTGATTCGATTTACTATAGCATCAAGGAATAATAAGGAATAATTATGATAACTGCGATTAAGGAAATCATAAACCCTGAGGTTGTTTTGGATATGGCAACTGGTGACAAAAGATTAATTCTTAAAGAATCTGCCATCGACAGCAAGATTAAAAAACTGTTTGTTGAAAGCATTCCGGACGGCTCCTTTGCGTTTACTTTGGATCATCAGCCCAGTGGGCAAGATAATCGTATGTATAAACAGTTATCTTGCTATGTTAATATTGGCAATCAAAAAGGCGTCAATAAAGGATGTGATCTTATTTTATTTATTCCGGAAGGAAATAATTGTACCGTTTTAATCTTTGATTTGAAATCCAAAAAACCCAATAAAGAAGATACCGAAAAACAATTGCTTAATTCAGAGCTATTTATTCGATATTTGATAACATTGATTCGGTGTTATTATAAAATTGATACTAATTCAGTGAGTTATAAAAGAGCTATAGTTACAACTTCAGGAAGAAATGGCATTCCAAAATCGAGCACATATCGGCCGAATGAAAGAAAAAGAGAACAAAAATCATTCCATATTCAACCAGTGCGCGTAAATTATAGAAAAGAAGCTCATGTTTATCTTGGTGCTCTTTTGAGATAAAAAATGATTTCCAGTTTGCCTTAACTGATGGATTTTGGTACTCATCAGCATTTGTAAAGAGAGAGGCAGACAGACTGTGAGAAAAACAATACTGATCCTGATGTTGGGCCTGGCTGGGGCCGCCATTGTGTTTTTTGTCTGTGCCTTCAGAGCCGACACCCAGGTGAGGGAACGGTTCCAGGGCAGGGTGTGGGAACTGCCGGCCAAGGTCTATGCAAGGCCCCTCCAGCTCTATCCGGGCATGGCACTGGTTCCGGATCTGTTTGAAGAAGAGCTCAAGTTCCTGGGTTACAGGCGGGAAACCTTTGCCAAGGACCTGAAGGATCCGGGCCGGTATTGCCGCACCGGGGATACCTTTGACCTGTTCTGCCGGGCCTTTGATTTCGGGGATGAAGCCCGGCCTGCCCGCCGCACCCGGATTATCATTCAAAAAGGGCAGGTCACGGCCCTGACATTGCCCGACGGCAGGGAAAGGGAAGACGAGCGCCTGGACCCCGTTTTCCTGGGCGGGTTTTATCCAGGTTCCATGGAAGACCGGGTCCTGGTCACCCTGGCCGGAATTCCGGATCTTTTGGGGAAGACCATCGTTGCCGTGGAGGACCGTAATTTTTATGCTCACCACGGGATTGACCTCAAATCCATCTTCAGGGCCATCTTTGTGGATCTGAAGACCCGGAGTTTCTCCCAGGGAGGGTCCACCCTGACCCAGCAGCTGGCCAAGAATTTTTTTCTCAGCCGGGAGAAGAGCCTGATCCGGAAAATTAACGAACTCTTTGTGGCCGGGATCCTGGAGCGCCGCTTTACCAAGGACGAGATCCTCGAAGCCTATTTGAACGAGGTTTACCTGGGCCAGGACGGGAATCGGGCCATTCATGGGTTTGGTCTGGCCGCAGACTTTTATTTCGGCAAATCCCTGGATCGCCTGGGACCAGGGGAAATCGCCCTGCTGGTGGGGATGCTCAAAGGACCGTCATTCTACAATCCGCGCCAATCCCCGGACCGGGCTAAGGCCCGGCGAAATCTCGTCCTGGAACTGATGAAGGAGCAGGATCTGATCTCACCGGCCCTCATGGAAAAGGCCAGATCCGCCCCCTTGAACGTCGTTCCCAAACCTGCCCCGGGCCACCATTCTCCCTTTTCCTATTACCTGGACCTGATCAAGCGACAGCTCTTGAAGGAGTACCGGGAAGCCGACCTGCGGACCATGGGGCTTCGGATCTTCACTGCCCTGGATCCCCAGGTCCAGGTGGCAGCAGAACAGGGCACGGCCGGCTTCATGAAAAACAGGGACAAAAACCTCGAAGCCGGGGTGGTGGTCACCTCCCGGACCTCCAATGAGATCCAGGCCGTGGTGGGGGGTAAAGCCTTCCGGGCAGGGGGATTCAACAGGGCCTTGGATGTCAGACGTCCCATCGGCTCTCTGGTCAAGCCCGCGGTCTATCTTACGGCCCTGGCTCAGCCGGACCGCTACACCGTGGTCACGCCTGTCAGCGACGGACCTTTGACGGTTAAACTGGCGGATAACCGTACCTGGCAGCCAAAAAACTATGACAGGCAATACCACGGCACGATTCCTCTGTATCAGGCCCTGGTCCACTCATTCAACGTGTCCACCGTTAGGCTGGGCATGGACCTTGGCCTTGTCCGGGTGGCAGATACCCTTGGGAAACTGGGCCAGGCCCCTGAAAAACCCTATCTGCCGTCCATGCTTTTGGGCAGTGTCGACATGTCCCCGATTCAGGTAGCCCAAGTTTATCATACCCTGGCCTCAGGCGGGTTTTACACCCCGGCCAGGGCCATCCTGGCTGTGTATACTCCGGAGGGAAGCCCGCTTAGGCGTTATCCCCTGACCGTGACCCAAACGGTGGACCCGGCCCCGGTCTTTCTGATGAACAAGCTTCTCCAGGCCGTGGTCGCCCGGGGTACGGGAAAAAATCTTGAACAATGGCTTGCCCCGGGTATGGGTATTGCCGGTAAAACCGGGACCTCCAGCGATCTTCGCGACTCCTGGTTTGCCGGTTTTTCAGGCAGCCGTTTGGCTGTGGTGTGGATCGGCCGGGATGACAACACTTCTTGCGGTCTCACCGGGGCCACCGGGGCTCTTCAGGTCTTTGGCCGTGTCATGTCCAGGATTCCCAACATCCCTCTGAACCCGGCTGTGCCGGAGAGTATTGAGTGGGGAGCGGTCACCCCTGACACCGGGCAGCTGACCCGGGATGACTGCCCCACAGCTTATGCCATGCCGTTTATCAAAGGGTCGAAACCCCCGGAAACCGGATCCTGCCGAGCCGTTCCCGGCAAACCCAATTCCGGGCACTTTTTTGACTGGTTAAAAAAGGTATTCAGATGAAACCATTGTGCGTGAAGGGACTCATTGTTTTACTCTCTCTTTTGACGGTTTCCTGCGCACGGCCCAGGCCGGAAACCTTCCCCCGGACCGGCCGTACCCCGGAAACGACGCGGCAAACCAGCACCCCGCGGATAGAGCCACCGGGAGAACAGCCGGCCAGGACGGTCCGGCCAGCTCTCTTTGATACCATGATCGCAAGGGCGGAAAAGCAACTTGACCGGAACGATCCGGCCGCCGCCTTTCAGACCCTTGAGCGGGCCCTGTCCATTGACGGCCAGGCCCCCCTGGTCTGGCACCTCATGGCAAAGGTTATGGAAAGCTCAGGATAATGGAAAGTTGATATCAGAATACATTTCTAACGAGCGTATATATTGACGGTTTGCCAACTGAACTCAGAATCAACTTTCCATTATATTTCCCCTTATTTGCCAAGATTTTTTAACCAATTCATTAACTGTTTATCATTCTGCCACGCCGGCATTTTATCCGATATAATGCTATGGCTGTTTTTTTCCAGAGCTTTTCTTTTCATTTCTCCATCGACTCTTGCATAGACTTCAGTCGTTTGGATATCGACGTGCCCAAGGAAATCACGTATATAAATCAGGTTGACCCCGGACTGCAGGAGATGCATCGATTTTGAATGCCTAAAGCAATGAGGGGATACTTTTTTTGGAAATAGTTCGGGTGATTCTTTTATTGCGATGGTAACATATTTTTTTACAACATACGCAACTCCAGCCCTGGTGAGCTTGTTTTTTGACCGGTTGCTGAACAAAGGGTAATCGAACGTATGGGGAGCCAATAAACGGTTCTCTTTCAGATACGACTTTAAAAGTTCCGTCATCGGTTTCATTAAAGGAACGATCCTTGTTTTGTTTCCTTTTCCCGTTAGTTTTACAGTAGGTGGATATGTGGTTCTGATATCTCGGACTTTTATATCCACCAGTTCTTGAACTCTGGCGCCGGAATCATAGAGCAAGCTTAGCAAAACCATATCTCTGCGTCCTTTTTCTGTGCAGCAATCCGGTTTTGCCAACAAAAACTTTATTGCTTCCAATGTGATGTACTCAACAGATACTTTTTTCTTTTTTTTCATTGGGATTGATAGTATCTGTTGTGCTGGATGAATAAAATCAGGGCATTCCATCTGCAGATACCGGCAGAAAGAATGCAATGCTGCCAAACGTACGTTTCTCGTTGACGCTATGCACTTTCTGGTTTTCTCAAGCCACTCCAAGTACTCTTCAATCAGTTTTCTGTCTAAGTGCTCAAGGGAAACTTTTTCCGGTTTGATTTTTTTATTTTTGGAGCAATAATCAAGAAACAGGCTAAATGTGTCTCGATAAGACATGATGGTGTTTTGACTGAGCCCAAGAATTCCCGGAAGATATCTGGAAAGAAAATTGGTCAGATAATAAGCGAAATTAGTTGGTTTCATTTCACCTCCGGGATCACAAACGCACATGTTTTAGATATCTTCTCAATCAGTTCAGGATAGGCCTCCACTGTTAACCTGACATAGCGTTGTGTCGCTCCGACTGAACTATGCCCTATATAGGTGGATAGAATCGGCAGAGCGGTATACAGATCGATTTTTTCTTTTACCTGCTTTGCCAACGTATGGACACAAAACGTGTGGCGAAAATCATGAAGTCTTGGGCCTTTTCCTTTGCCGCCATGGGAAATACCAGTTTTCCATAATAATTTGCGATAATTTTTGTATACGTGATCACGTTTCAGCGAAGTGCCTGCTTTGTTTCTGAAATAATAATCATCTGTTCGATTATTTTGATTGAATAGATCGTGGTATTTGATAAACATGCTTGCCAGAGATCCGGACATCGGCACTAGCCTGTCCTTGCTGAATTTTGAACCCCTGATAAACAGTGTGCCGGTATTAAAGTCAACATCGGATATCTTAAGCCGACATGCTTCTGATATTCTCAGTCCGCAGCAATATAACAGGCGAAAAAGCAAGGGAAAACTGTGATGTTTATTTGATCTGGAATGTGGCAGGATAGAATCGACAGTCTGAAAAAAACGATCAATTTCCTCATGGGTGAAGATGTAAGGGATATATTCAGTTCTTCTGACTTTACGGTTTTTAATCGGCATATATGCTTCGTACCCTCTGTTTTGCAGATATAATGCAAACTGCCGAATATTACTGACACGATGACTCCATGTTTTTACCGATTCGTTTTTTCTTTTTGCTGTCCAACCCAAAACAAGTTCTTTATTCAGGCACTTGTTCTCGACCTTGTGATTTAGTGTGTATTGGGAAAATCTGAAAAAATTATCTCGATCAATGTCATATTTATAACCAAGGCTCTTTTTATGCTGGATAAAATCCTCAAGCAGCTCTTTGAATTCCCCCACAAATGGTCTTTTTTCTTTTGCCATTAGAACACCTCCTCGCCTCTATTCCAGTAAAACGAAACCGGCACCAATGAACACTTTCTTAATTGATTCACATCGATTTTCAAATAGGCTGAAGTAGATTGAGTGTTGCTGTGTCCCAGGATCTCAGAAATTATTGGCAATGGAGTGTTCTCCTCCAACAGTGCACTTGCCAAGCTGTGCCGAAGTGCGTGTGGGCCATGTTTTTTTCCATTCTGCATGCTGATGCCGGCATTGCGCATATGTTGTTTAACGATGCTATGAAGAGTGGGGGCCTGAAGTTTTCCAACAGGAGGAGTTAAACGAAGAAAAACTTCATTATCGCATTCACACTCAGGCCGTGCATATTTCAAATAGTCAATGATTGCCAGGCCTACATCATGGAGCAATGGGAGGACAATCGGCTTTTTGGTCTTTTTCTGGAGTAATTCGATGGTATTCTTTTCCCACTTTAAATTATCAAAAGACAAGTCGCAGATATCTTGTGCTCGAAGCCCCAGCCTTGCAGCGATCAGGATAATGGCATAATCTCTTTTCCCTTTGGAGTTGCCCCTGTCAACCGACTTCAGAACTTTTTCCACCTCCTCCTTAGAGTACGCTGAAGGAACCTTTGTCTGCTGTCTGTATCCATCACGAGGAACACTATAGGCGAAATTTTTAGAAACAAACCCGTTTTCAAATAGATAATGGAAGAAAGTACGCAAAGAGCACAAAGTACAATGAATTACCGAGGGCGAATAGCGGATAAATGTTTCTGAAAAACCTAAAACAACAGCCTCATCCATATCACGTATGTCGACAATACCATTACTGTCAAGGTAATCGGAAAACCTGCTGAGATATATTTCATAGGATTGCAGTGTATCCTTCGATAAACCGTCCTCCTTTTTTTTATCAATATATCCCTGGAATAATTTCTGGAATTGCGGCCGATATGTTCGTGGTTTCTGCCTTTTTCTGGGAAAGATTATTCCATGGAGTAGATAATCTGAAAGAATGTTAATGGCCCTGGCGCAAAGCTTATCCTTTTTCGAAAGTTTCTCGTAAACCGTAATCCTGTACTCGGCTTCCAAAAAATCCAATCCGATTTTGGCTGAATAGGTCGATGATTCATTCTTTTTAAGAAATTTTGTCAATCGGTTCCATACGGTTGAGAGTCCTCTGATATATGAATCTGAATAGTGACGTTTTTTCAATTCTCCCTTAACTGAACAAATCAACACACTTATTTCAATCTCCTGATAATTTGCCATAATACCTCCAATTTGTGGTTCAAATTTTAAAAAAAGGATCAACAAAAATCCATGGAGTATAATGTAAAGACAAAAATCCAGAAACATTTAAATTGTGGTGATTTTTCTGTAGCTTACGAATTTAAAAAACGTTAACTTTCCATTATCCTGAGCTTTCCATAACCTTTCTAATGTGAAGCTTCACATTAGAAAGGCAAGGCTGGATCAGGGCAACTTTGCCCAGGCTCAATCCCTGGCCCGAAAGTCCAATACCCTGGCTGGCCACCGTCCCGACCTGAAGAAAAAAAACTGGAAGATCATTGCCCAGGCCCTGGAGAAACAGGGCAAGACTCGGGCAGCTGCAGATGCCCGGGCAAGGGCAGTGAAATAAAGATTGCATGCGCTGTATCTCCACTCGAACTCCAATGTAACTATCTTGATTTTATAAAAATAAATCATCATGAATTCATCAATCAAGGTTAAAAAAGGTTCTGGCGGTCATGTCGGTAATCCGGTTTAACACGTCCTGGTCAAAGGCCGGATTGTGACACAGGTTCACGCAATCTTCATAAAACTGCCTGCCGGAATCGGTATTGACCATGATTCGATCTGTTTCTCCTTCATATTCCTCCAGAATGGCAGCCAGTTCTGGCAATGATGTCTTGGGAGGGCTGATGGTGATGCCGGCATGAAACCCGGCGTTCAGTACCCATGGCAGGGTTTCAGCAGTGGTGTGATCCACAACGGTAATCCCCTGAATTCCGGGAAATTCGCCCAGAATTTTCAGGATTTTCCGTGTCACATCCGCCTTACGTTCCCTTGGTGTGTGTACACCTATTTTTTTCCCCAGTGCCTGAACCTTTTTGTGGAGACTCAGCTGACCTCTCAGTATGTCACATTCACGCTCGTCTCCTGTCTCAAGGCCTATTTCCCCCAATCCTTGACACAGGGGATGCGCCAGAAATGGCTCCAGAAGTGCCGGAATCTCCACTACTTTAAGTTCCGGGGGTATTGTGCGGGGATGGATACCGGTCAGAAATCGGCTCTTCAGCCCTTGGGCGTTAACGGCTTCTATGAAAGAGTGTTGCCTGGTAAGATAATTCTTAAGATCATTCAGCGTGTGGACGGTGTCGTTAAAAGCCCAGGAAATTACCTCGCATCCCATGGAAACCATCCAGGGGATTCTGTCGGGATTTTCCTGTTGGATCAGATCCAGATGTATGTGGCTGTCAATCATGAATCACAGTCTCCTTTTGGGTTCATGTTGTGTTTCAGGGCTTTGTCAAAGGCAGTCTGATTCGAAATTTAGAAATATTGACTGCCACCGGCAAGGGCACCCCGGTATCCGTAATGACGGACATGGAGCATGGAAGCGGGTTGGTGGTGTAAGTCCTTGATCTTTTCGGCAATAAGATCCATGGCTTCATCCCAGTCAATGGGTAAAAAATTATCTCCCCAGCGGATCAGGGGGGTGGTGATACGTCGTGGGAACCCGCCTTGCAAGACGCTATCCCCAGGGTGTCGATCTTAATCCTTAATGTTGTAAATAATCAATCCAACAGTACAACCAAGGATGGCTGAAATTTCCCGGGCGTTGAGATTTTCTCCAAGCAGCAGCCAGGCAATCAATGCCGTGATTACCGGAACAAAGGACATGAATAACGACACGGTAATGGTTCCCAGATGGCGTATGGCATAGGCCACACAGGAAAGGGCCAAAATATTTACCACAATCCCCTGGTATATTGCCTGCAAAAGAATTTCAGACAGGGGCACTTTAAACCCCGTTGATGGAAAAAAGAACCAGATCGGTAAGAAAAGCACGCAGTTTACCGTGGGAACCACCACCAGCACATCTTTCCAAGAAAATCTCCACAAACGTATCCCCAACATGTGAAACGTGTAAATAACAGCGGCGCTGAGCAACAGAAAAATGCCAAACAGATGCTCAGAGGAGAAAAAACCACCCCCGGTCATGATCAGGTTGGCCAGAAAAATAAGGAAAATGGCACCATACCGCCCAGGGGAAATGCGCTGTTTGAAATAAAACCAGGCAGCCATGGTACCAAACACGGGCAACATGCCATTGACCAACACCCCGGCATGGGCCGCCTTGATTTCCATGAGACCGTAAAACGATAACATGGTATATGGAAACCCCACCCCCAGCCCAACAACCAGATATTGAAACAGGGAAAATTTTTTCCAGGGATAGCTGAGCACAAAGGGGGACACCATCAAAAGGGCCGTGGTGTATCGAATCAGGGTTATATCCGCCGGGGTCAAAAGGGTGTGTACCCCATATCGGGAGATCGTTATCCACCCGGACCAGATCAGTACCACCAGGACTCCGGCAAGGCAGGGTTTCCAATTTTCCAAGTATCCTCCATTTCATTTTCGGCATTTTGCGGGAGCGGGTACTGGCCTTGGACCGTTCCGACTTGTCAAAATTCCACAATATTAAGTGGCTTTATTACGCCAAAAGACAGCTGGAATTCAATCAGTTGATGCCCGCATTTTACGACAATGGCGAACAAAAATCCATGAATGAATTTCTGCGCTCCTGCCAGGATGAAAGAATTTATTGGAAACTCCATTTAACAGACTGGAATCAGAAGAGTTTCAACATTCGTTGTGGCAGGTGGTTACTGCCATGTTGGTTGGTAAGAAAGAGTAGGCGAACCTAATATTCTTTCAAGCTTCGTTGTGGGCAGACCCAGGTCCCCAATGCGGTCTGCCCGTGGCAGTTGTATAAAAATGACGGTTTTGAGAGGAAATCTAATAATTGCGTTATCAATATTATTGTAAAATGACAAATAAGTATGATATCACCAATGCATTAAGAAGATTTGCTCACCCTTGTAAGCCAGGGTGACTGTTGCTGTTTCATCCATATCTGTAAAAAACGCACCGTTTCCCGACAGCTATAGTTTGTCACTGCGGGTGAATCGGGGAGGGCCATCAATGCCGGATGGGATACATTGCCCGGCCTCGGTCCGGTATAGGAGGCGGTATCCAGCCGGACCGGCATATTGAGGTCAGGGGCCGCAGTAAGGGACAGGCCAAGGTGACGGTGAGTCGTAATGAGATTTTGTGCGGGTTGAATCATGCGGATAAGTTTATTCTGACCATTGTGGTAGATAGTGGATGGGGAGGAGTATGAGGGGCCGTGTTATTTCCGGAAGCCGTTTCAGGTGGAGCCTGAGTTCGGCAGTGTAGCTATGGGGAATTATCATTTAAAAGAGTTACTGAGGAAGGCTGTGGTGGCTGGGGAGACTTTATAAATTGCTGGAGTGATTGTTGGTTAGAGCTAAAAAAGATAGTGATTATACCTTCAATAAAAATTTGGTTTTTATATGGCTATTCTTCATTTTGTAATGATATCCAGATCAACACAATTACTTGTTGTGCTTCAAAACGTGGACGGATAAGATCCAAATTATTTTTCAGTATTCTATTGAAGGGATTCCCCGTGGAAGAACGCATAGAAGATCTACCAGAACCTACTGTCAAGCCAGATTTCTGCATTCAGTTTCAGGGCTTTGAAGAAGAGTTTGCTCAAACTGTTGGTCGAAATCTCATGCAAGCTGTGAACAACTTCAGTAGAATCGTTCCTCTCGAAGGATTAGACGGAATAACGGTTGGGTTTGACTACTCCAAAGCGATTGAAGGAATCGAGAGAGGATTTCCTTGCCGCTTACCTCCCCCTACACCGACGGAAAATGAAAATATCGGAACAGGTATTGGAATGGCGCTCCCCATTATCCGGGACGGGGTTGTAAAAACTCATATTGTTTTTAGCCCTGTTATCACTAAATGTTTTCAGGATGGTGTCAAAGAAGAAGAGCTAAAGATTGGTTTGAAACTCTTGCTCCATGAACTCGGTCATGTCTTTGAACATAGTTGTAAATATAAAGCTTTTGGTAACACTGTTGAGTTGACGGTAAACGAATTAATCCCAGATCCTCTTCAGAGATTCCTTTGGGGATTAAGCCACCATATTTGGGAAGAATATTGCGCCAATCGAGTTGCCATTAATTTTATGAAAGATTGGCAAACGGAAAATGAAGTTTTTGTTTCTATTGCTGCTGATTATAGAATTAACATTCACAAAAGTCGCAAACTATATCACCTCAGGGAAATAAACCTTGAGGACTTTCTTTCCGTTGTAGAAGATCAATTACATGTATTACTCTATGCAACTGGGGTACTATTTGGTGCAGTTGATAGCGTTGACGAAGAGGTTCTATCTCCACAAGCGAAAGAGTTACTTGATGCCACAGAGCAGGAGGCATTACATAGTTTTCATAATGTGTTAAAAAAAATATGGGATAATCTTTGTCAGTGGGAAAGCTACAATGATTTTTTAGACCTAAACCAACCGACATTGGAGTTATTACATAGTTTGAAATTGTATCCTTCAATTAATGAGGATGAATTATTACATATTGATGTCCCTGTCGATCTTTCATAATTTTGTAACGGGCTTGAATATAAGCAATTATGCTTTTATTTGAACGATAAAATATTGCACAACAAAACGCTGGAGAGGGACCGGGCTACCTGCGCGGCGTTTTGGAAAGTATTTGGTTAAGGAAACTTTACCTTTTTTCTGAGCTTTTGGGGTTTAAAGCCCGGCCCCTCAGCTCCCCGTTATGGTGCGACACGATGTCGCATTATTGGCTGTTTGGCGGGCCTGTCGGTCCTGACCAAACCCGGCATTCTCCTGCCGGTACCCTAAGTGGCATGCGGTTGCCGGTGCATCCGGTAACGGTGTGAAGCCCAACTGACAAAGTACCGAATTCCGCAACTGCGGAAGGGGTGGAAGCCGTGAGGCGGATACCCTCCTGGAAGCCTCATTCCGGGTGAGGGCAAGGGTTTGGATGATATGGTCAAATTAATTGAATGTTCCGCAAGTACCGTCAGGGAGAACAAGCTAAAGAGGCTGGTAAGCTTGGACCAAAAGGTGAGCGGTTAGGTTGCAGGTTTCGGAACTGCCTGCACGGAGATGTTGCGCCGCCGGTGCAGAGGGCAGACCTAAGTCATCCATAAATTGGCAATAATGCGGAACGTGGAAACCCCGTATCTTCGCCGGGAGTATTCGGCAGGTGAAACCGTAAGGCACACTGATGGAGGTGCGGGAGTAAGATGCAGGAAAAAGCGAATGCCGTCTTGTAATGAGGTGGATACGGGTTGAGGCGGATTTCCCCAACATTACCCGGCCCGAAAGGGAGCTGACGTCCGGCGGATGTGTTTACAGGCACATCCGGGCAGGTGTTTCTTTGCGAGAGAGTTTGGAGAATCTTTGAGGATGGGAAAGCAAATGACGGCAATAGCTGGTGCGCCCATCGGTAGCTTCAGGAATTGGAAATCCATTTATTGGCCGACCATCTATGAAGCCGTTAAAAGACTGCAGATGCGTATCGCAAAGGCTGTGAAGGAAGGAAGATACGGACGGGCCAAAGCCCTCCAATGGCTTCTTACCCACTCTTACTATGCAAAGCTGTTAGCTATAAAACGCGTCACTTCCAATAAAGGGAAACGCACTCCGGGTGTTGATAACGTCACCTGGAAGACCACCAGGCAGAAATTCCAGGCAGTAGGTAACCTCAAACGGAAAGGATATCGACCATCACCGCTCAGGCGGATCTATATTCCCAAGAAAAACGGAAAGAAACGTCCGTTAAGCATTCCTACAATGATCGACAGGGCTGTTCAGGCATTGTACAAACTGGCACTGGAGCCGATAGCTGAAACACTCGCAGACCCGAATTCATATGGATTCAGGTCTTACAGATGTTGTGCAGATGCCATCGCCCAATGCTTTAATACACTAGCCAAGAAAGCTTCACCGGTCTGGATATTAGAAGCGGACATCAAAGCCTGTTTTGATGAAATCAGCCACAGTTGGATGATCAACCATATCCCTATGGATAAAATGATCCTCACTAAATGGCTGGCTTCCGGGTTTATGGAAGACGGTAAATTCTTTCCAACAGGCCGAGGTACGCCTCAGGGAGGTTTATGCAAAGCTTTGCATAAACCTCCTTATGCAAAGTAAACGATTATGCAAAGTAAATATTCCTAAGCCCTATGAATGCAGGATTTGTATTCCATTTACTTTGCATAATATCCAAGGATAAATCTAATCGGTAAAATAGGGACAATAGCTTTATTGTCATTGCTTTACTGAATTTTTTACAATTTTTACCTAAACTCATGAAAAATCATTATTAATTTCAATTTCCACCATAGCAGATTATGCAAAGTAATCCGAAGCGTATATAAGGTTTTATCGGCATTTCAACAGCTTACTTTGCATAATTACTTACTTTGCATAAGGAGGCATCGCCTCCCCAATACTTGCCAACATGGTTCTGGACGGCATTGAAGAAACTGCTAAATCCGTGGCACCTGTCAGAGACCGGCGCAACGGCAATGACATCAGTTCCAAAATCAATGTCATCCGGTATGCTGATGATTTCATTATTACCGGTGCAACCCGGGAACTTCTTGAAGACAAGGTCAAACCTGCAATAATCAGTTTTCTTTCGGAACGGAAATTGTCCCTGTCCGAAGAAAAGACATTGATTACCCGCATAGACCGGGGATTCGACTTTCTCGGGCAAAACGTTCGTAAGTATGATGGCAAAATGCTCATTAAACCATCCAGGAAAAATGTGCAGGCCTTCATGAGTAATATCCACGAAACGTTCAAAAAGCACCGAGGGTCAGAGGCCGAAGCCCTGATTCATGATCTTAACATGAAAATACGGGGTTGGGCAAATTACCATAAACATGTTGTCTCAGCAAAGACTTTCAGCTATGTTGACGGTTATATATGGAATGAAGCGTGGCAATGGGTGAAACGACGTCACCGGAATAAAAGCATCCATTGGCTGAAAAAGAAATACTGGTCAAAGGGCTCAAAACCGGGACGGTTCTCAACGGTTGTCAAAGATAAAAACGGCAACCCGAGAACTTACGAACTCATCAAAGCTTACAGCATACATATCCAAAGGCACATCAAAATCAAAAGTGATGCAAATCCTTTTGACCCGGAACATCAACAATACTTCCGGGCAAGACGGGTAAAACCAAAGGTCATTCCCGTTACAGCAGTCGAGAAAATATGTGATGAAATAACTGTAAATTTCAGCATAGGTAAAAGAAAACAGCCGGGCGGCCCCGCAAGGCTTAGCCTTAGAAATGCTTGAGCCGTATGACGGGAAACTGTCACGTACGGTTCTGAGGGGGGAAAGGGGCTGGAAAGCCCCTGACCTACCCGATCTTTAAACTTCGGAGGCATTAAATTGTTAAAAGAATACTATTCCGATATCAGTAAACATCTAAACTCAGAGTCCGAAAAAATAAAAAATTACTTTAAATCCCATAGACCAACTGCAGGGACTAATAGAGAAAATCTTGTTGCGAATTTTTTAAAAGAAAATCTTCCTAAAAAATTTGAAATTAGTTCTGGTCTGATAATGTCAAAAGATGGTGAATTCTCAAATCAAGCTGATATAGTAGTTACTGATAAGTTGAATAATGCTCCTTTATTCCCTTCTGCCGCAGAGCCGATCTGGTTAGTTGAGTCTGTTTATGCTCTAATTGAAGTAAAAACCCAACTTTCACCAACAACGCTTAAGGATTCGATAAAAAAATGTCAGCGGTTTAAGGAATTGAATAGAAATTTCTATGAATTAACTCAACAGAATATTTATGAATCGCTTTTTGTATTATGGGCTTTTGAATCTCCTTCTTCAGATACCGTAGGTAAAAACATCCGAGACGCCTACAAAGAAATACCAATAAAGCTAAGGCCAGATTTCATTGTCGTTCCTGGAGGTATTGTATGTCGATCTGGCAGCTATTATGAAATTTCAAAACTTGGCCAAGAAAATAGTAATCATCGAAAAAATCTAATTGAACGCTATGGGAACAATATAAATGTTGTCCTTCTCGAAGGTTTGGAAATTGAGGATTTAGGAGATAATTCGATTTTGGCATTTATTGTATGGTTTTCTTCTTGGCTTCAAGCAGCTGGAGGGCGAAATCAGTTACTGACAAACTATTTGCCAGATAACACTATTTTTGGGAGCAGGGTGTAAACAAAGCAGAACATGCGGCTGCACAAGGATACCGGCCTCTGCGCTGCGCTCCGAGACCGGCACCTGTGAGCCTTAACGTTAGCATTCGCACCAATAAAGGAAATAAAAATGCTTAATGATGAATTAAACAATGCATTAGATCAGAATATAGATTCCCTTTATTTGGATCTCGGCAGGGAATTATACTCGAATGAAAGATATGCGATGCCATTGCCAGTCAAACGCTATATTGAAAGGGCAACATCATGGATGTCAGACAACAAACAAAGATTCAAAGACATTCTTTGCAGTAACGAAATGGTTATCAACTATCTCAACGATAAAAGGCAAAGAAACAGAGCTATGATCGCTTCAGCCATTTTGGATTTAATAGCATCCATTACGACTGGCGTTAGTCCTGTGACCGTAACGGCTCTCATTGTAAATGAGGGAATTGAGGCACTTTGTTTAAAAGAGTAGAATATGGAAGTAGATATCATAGATATTTATAAACAACGACTTGGCCCACTGCTTCTTGGGAAGAAAAAAAAAGCATATAAAGAAACCATTGAACTCCTTAAACCTCAGTTTGAATCAGGATTGGTATTAAAAGATGATATTATCAACAAGTTTGATATTGAAGCTATGTTTTCAAAGATTTCAGATGTTACGGAGTTGCCCTACAATAAAGAACTTAGGCGTGCAGAGATGTATATTTTGCATTCTCTTGACAAAAATGAAATGAGAAGAGAAAGAGATAACCTTAAAAAATATGTTTTGGATGCATATATAGGCTATTTCCCTATTGATGATGTAAATGCATATGTGACTTCTGTTGATCAGAGAAAATTTTTAATTTTAGTAAACGAAGGGCTTCTATACTGTATTTACAAGCTATGCTTTTTGGCAATCGCTGGGATAAGCGTCACATCAGAAAATGGAGATATAAAATTAAAAGGAATTCCTATTACCACGCTCCAGGATACTGCTAAACTTTTTTTTGATGAGTACTTTAAAAATGGAACCTTTCCTACTTCGAGGGGGTTATACCTTCATCCAGAAAAAGTGGAAATTATTAATTGCATATCAAAATTTGCTGTCTGCTTTACAGCCGCTCATGAATTTGGCCATTTAATCAATGGGGATATCAAATCATCAAATACAAAAAAGGCAATTATTGGTGGATGGGAATTTGATGTTTGTAACACAAACTGGAATGAAGAATTTCAAGCTGACAATTTAGCAATTAGAATTTTATTTCTCTCTGAAGAAAGTAAAGAATACGTCATATCTGGAATACTAATTTTTTTTCTTGCAGCTCAATTACTTGAAAATCTAATGGATGCTGATTTTAAATCTCATCCTCCTTCGATGACAAGGCTTGATTCATTATACGGAACATTCAAGGAAGAGTTTATTTGCAATGATGAGTTACCGAGTATCATATTTAATTTATTGACGGAAATAATACCCATGCTGAATCAATAGGGTGAAAATACGAGAGAGATAATTAACTTTTTATGCACCATATTAAATAGTAATGCTAACAAATCGCTTCAGCTGACCCGGGGGGCCTGGCGCGCTTTTCAAAGTTATTGGTTTTTCAAAGGATTTCGCTTTTGTTGAGCGTGTAGCAGGTTCGCCCCCCGGTCAGCTGAGCTTACCGTTAAATTTTTAAATAAAATCATGCCACTATACAAATTAACTGAGGTTGAGTTGAGGCAGCATTGTAAAGAAGCTGTAGAGGCTCTTGAATTCTGGTTGAGAAGGATGATAGATATTACATTAGCCTCAGAGTTTGGCTCCAATTATATTAATGCAAAATGGAGTTCAAATGATAAGTATATTATCAAAAAATCTGTTCGGGATAGCATCCAAATCCGAGCATCTTCTGATCCCAATCGATACCCAAGACTTGTCGATGCAATGTTGCTTAGTGAGGAAGTCGACCTTATTTGTCATCCTGATTTGTATCGGAAATTTTTTATAAAATATTTCACGAAATCATTTCCGCTTGGGAATAATCAAATTAGGAATTGTTTAAAAAAAATTTTGGAACCCAGAAATAATCTTGCCCATGCCAATCCGATCAGTATCCGGCAGGCGGAGCAAGTGATTTGTTATTCCCACGACGTTATTGATGCAATCAAGGATAGACTAAAGGAACTGAACTTGGATAAAGACTATAATGCTCCTACAATAATCAAAATTTCTGATTCCAGGGGCTTTGTGTATCATGATTCACAGATAAAACGAAATAACACTGGACGCGGAGGCATTGATTTAACTATTGACCAAGCAACTTGGTTGAGGTCTGGCGATAAAATAGGCATAGAAGTGGAAATTGATCCCAGTTTCCCTTCAGTGGACTATAACATTGATTGGACTTTCCCCAAGGACGCAACTATGCAAAAGTATAATTCAAATAAGAAGGTAGTCCTATCCCTTACAGATAAAAACGTCGGGATGAATTTCACAATTTACTGTAGAGTCGTTTCTAACAAAAGTTGGCATAGATGCGGCGATGTTGATGATTGTGTCGGAATTACATATAAAGTTCTTCCATTAATTTAACAAAACGCTGGAGAGGGACCAGGCTTACTACGCGGCCTTTGGGAAGTGTCTTGTTCAGGAAAGTTTAACTTTTTATCGGAGCGTTTGGGGTTTAAAAGCCTGGCCCCTCAGCTCCCCGTTGGCGCTGCTTACGGGTCCTTTTTGTATCTTGGCTTCGAGCATAAAAAGTTATAGCTTTCCCGGAGTCCACCTGTCACGGTTTCTGCATTGGGATGAATGGGTGTGCGTAAAGTGTAGCAGCAGAAACCGTGCCATGCTATGCGTAAGGAGAAGTCTTTCGCTCTTTTTAAAGTTGGGGTTTCGGAGGTATGAAGTGGACTGTGGGTATCAACTTTTGCTTTCCAAATAGGGAGGTCGCCTTTTGGAATCCGGCTGTCATGGTTTCTGCACCGTGCAATCAATGGGTATGCGTAAAGTGTTGTAGTGGCAGAAACCATGCCAGCCTATGCGTAAGGAGATGTTTGTCTTTGAAATGGAAGATCGCCTTTTGAAGTCCGGTTGTCACGGTTCCTGCAACGAAGTTTTCGGTTTTTCAAAATGTATCTTGGCAGGAACCGTGCCAACCTACAAGCAAGTTGGAATTCAACGGCTTTGGCGGAGTACCCACACTGCTTAAACATTACGCAGGCCAACAATCGCTTAACCAGACCGCGTGAAGCTTGCCGAGTTCCGCACAGGCTGGTGGCGCGGCAGGTTAGCTTCCCGTTCGCTTTTATTAAGACATTATTGAATCTCAAAAATATATCTAAATACAAAAGGCTACTATAAATGCAAAAAAATGAAAGGTTTGTATTTGAATCAAAAATTGGTGAAGGTGGCATGGGAGAGGTATACAAGGTATATGATAATGATTTAAAGAAAACATGTGCTCTTAAATTATCAAAATTTTCTGAAAAAGAAGATTCAATTCAAGATACTATTAATGAAGCAACCATTTGGTTTCAGTTTAGAGAATATGCTTATGTTGTAGAAGTTTATGAAATCATTCGATTTGAAAAATCCAGGATTGGAATTTTAATGGAATTTATGGATGGTGGTAATCTACGTGCAATGTTATTTAATGGGGCTTCATTAGATGATAAATTATTTTCACTGTTTGATATTTCTTCTGCTATCATAAACTGTAATTCAAAAGTATCTGATTTTGCTCACCTGGATATTAAGCCTGAGAATTGTTTAAGAACAAGGTATGGACTCACTAAATTAACTGATTTTGGAGCTTCTTGCTATTTAAAAATTGGTTTAAAAGAGTTGTACGGTAACAAAACAAATTTAAAAACAGATTTCTCTCTACCTATTCAAACAAGTGCTGGAATTAGATGTGTAGGCACCCCTTTATATATGTCTCCAGAGCAAATAACTGGTACTATGGTGGATAAGCAAAAATCAGATGTATATTCATTTAGTCTTTTGGCTTTAGAGCTTTTATCTGGTACACATCCATTACAAAATATAGAAACACTTGATGATATTTTCGTTTCCCATATCAGAGGAATTAGTCATGAATTAAGACAATGGCCTGCAAATATATCAAATAAACTCAAAGATATATTTGATAGAGCTTTAAATCCAGATCCATATCACAGACCAACTATGCAAGATATTAACGAAATTCTTAAGTTAAATGATAACGGTTATGGTCGTGATCGTGTTGATCATAAAAAACTTTCTGATCCAATTGAACAGGCTACCCGCAAAGGAAAATCTTTATGGGCACTTGGTCAATATGCGGCTTCATTATCGATCATCAAAAGCAATCTTAAATCAGATCCTTTTCAAGCCGACTTATGGCATCTTTTAGCAAAGAAGGAATGGGAACTGTTCCTTGAATCAACAAAAAATCCAGAGATGGATTTAGAGCGAATAATGGCTAAGTGTAAGACAATATGTTCATATGCTTTTAGGGCTTTGATTTTAGACGAAGAGAAGTTTTTTGATAAAAATCATGAAGATTTTCAATTTATTCATATGATTATCCCACAAATGGCTGCTCAGAGTTACATCAATAATGATGATATGGATGGATTTTATAAATGGAGAATAGATTTTCTATCGCAACAAAAAAAATGGTTAACAAAACAGGAAGAAGATATTCATGAAGGTGGAGGGCCTGTAAGGTGTCTTTGTGTAAAATGTGGCGAAATTAAAATGCATATCTCTGAAAGGTGCCCACGGTGTGGTTTTAGACCTAATAATATGACAGATCTCTATCACACATATCGTTTAAGAGCTGAGGCCGTCAGATCAGATGGAGACGGAGAATTAGCGTATTGGATGAAAATGAGATATTTAAGAGATTTGGGCAAGAATATAAAAAAGGCCATCCTTGATATAACATCAAGTTCTGATTACCCATCTTTATTAAAAGAATTTGAGCAAAATCATGGAGCTTATATGTTGCAACTCATTAATTTTAGTGGCCAAAAGAATGAAATTGAATATTTGAAGAAATACCATCAGGAAAAATATTTAGGTAACATGAAAAAACAGTCAAAGGAACGTGGGTTAAAAAATAAAATCAAAAGTTTTTTTGGTTCTTAAGCCCAAATGGGGTTGAAACGGGTCGTGAAACTGTGGCTCAAAGCTGATGAACTAACGCCTTAAATTTTTTTAGCAAGGGAGCATAGAGACCTTTCCTATAATTAGCTGCGATGCTCCTTATTGTTGTCAACCACTTATAAAGTATCACCAGCGAACAAAACGCTGGAGAGGGACCAGGCTTACTGCGCGGCCTTTTCGGGCGTCCCCGGTTCAGGAAAATTTAACTTTTTATCGAGAGTTTTTGGGTTTAAAAGCCTGGCCCCTCAGCTCCCCGTTGGCGCTGCTTACGGGTCCTTTTTGTATCTTGGCTTCGAGCATAAAAAGTTATAGCTTTCCCGGAGTCCACCTGTCACGGTTTCTGCATTGGGATGAATGGGTGTGCGTAAAGTGTAGCAGCAGAAACCGTGCCATGCTATGCGTAAGGAGAAGGTTTTCGCTCTTTTTAAAGTTGGGGTTTCGGAGGTATGAAGTGGACTGTGGGTATCAACTTTTGCTTCCCAAATAGGGAGGTCGCCTTTTGGAATCCGGCTGTCATGGTTTCTGCACTGCAATCAATGGGTATGCGTAAAGTGTTGTAGTGGTAGAAACCATGCCAGCCTATGCGTAGGAGACGTTTGTCTTTAAAATGGCAAGTCGCCTTTTGTAGTCCGGCTGTCACGGTTCCTGCAATGAAGTTTTCGGTTTTTCAAAATGTATCTTGGCAGGAACCGTGCCAACCTACAAGCAAGTTGGAATTCAACGGCTTCGGCAGAGTACTCACACTGCTTAAACATTACGCAGGCCAACAATCGCTTAACCAGACCGCGTGAAGCTTGCCGAGTTCCGCACAGGCTGGTGGCGCGGCAGGTTAGCTTCCCGTTAGGGGCAAAAAGAGAACAATGAATAATTCATTACAAGATAAAAGAATACTTATAGTCGGTGGCAGTTCTGGCATTGGCCTCGCTGTTGCAAAACAGGCATGCAAAGCGGGTGGTAAAGTTATTATAGCTTCCAGAAACGCCGTAAAAAAGTATAATAATTTAGCTGCTATTATTGGGCATGAGATCGAGACATATTCTTTTGATGTGACATCTGAAATCGAAACAGAAACTGAATTAAGAAAAATTGGGGCTATCGATCATCTTGTCATTACCACAAGGCCAGAGATAACCACGGCACCCTTTGTCGAAATTAGTCTCGAACAAGCGAAAATGGCCTTTGAATCAAAATTTTGGGGTCAATACCAGCTTATCCAGAAGGCACAAAGTCACATTAGCCAAGATGGTAGCATTGTTATGACCACCGGCATCGCTGGTGAGAAGATTTTCAAGAACTTTTCTACTATGACCATTATCAACAGTTCCACCGAAGCATTTTGTCGGTCGTTGGCAGTAGAATTGGCACCAATAAGAGTTAATGTTGTAAGTCCCGGTTTTGTTGCACCTAAAGCGCCAGAAATTGAGAAATATGCTCAACAGTTTCCTGTTAGAAAAATTGCTTCGCCCGAAGAAGTAGCTGACGCATATATTTATCTGATGGGAAGTCCATATACAACAGGAATATCAGTGGTGGTTGATGGTGGGGCTATGTTGATATAACCCCCCTAACAAGGCAAATTCGGTCGACGCAAAAAGCCGCGCGGCTGATTAGCAACGTTAACTGCCGTCATATAACAATTCAACTTTATTGGAAAAATGGAGTCTATGGAGTCGAATCAGAATGAGTCTCTTTTGAAATTAGTCTGTGGATATAGTTTCGAGAGTGAGATTGAAATTGACATGATCTTACAACACATTGCTAATTCTTTAGAGAAAATTATAAACGAAATCATTGTGCTGCCCTCGCTAGAAGATGATAGGTTGTCTCTATATGGCCCTTATCTTGGACGCTCATTGTTGGAATTAAGCCTTATGGCACTCTTGGGTAGGATTGATCCTTTCAAAATCATTTTAATGAAAAGAAAGCAGGAACAGTCTGATTACGAGTTAGGAAAACCACACTCATCGGCAATTCGGTGGCAAGGTGATGTCGTTGATAAGGCGGTCTCAGATTTGTGGGCTGAAAAATCACTAAATAGTCCAACGCGAGCAATTTTGGGGGCATATCAGATTGAATTGGTAATGATTAAGAGCGCTCAAAGAATTTTTGATGAGGGTAACGAACAAACAATCGGTGAGTGGTATACAGAGCTAACTCAAACTGATGCTAAAGGGTTGGTAGAAAAACTCAAATCCAGAATAAATACCATATACTCATCGTTATCAAAAGGTGTACATCATGAATTACTTATTCCGCATGAGTCTGTTATGGATAGAGATACGGTGTTAACACTTATCAATGATACCCTATTCATTGTGGGAACACTCGGTTTGTTAGTTAGTCGAATCCCCTATGCCTATCAAAAATGTCCACAGGACGAATCGTTTATGCATTACAAAAACGTTAAAGGATTGGAGGTTATCTAAGCATGGAATACGAAGTTTATGAAGATAATTCTTTAGTCCTAGCAGCTGAAGATTTTGAAACTGAAGAATTTACAGAATATCACTATTTTACGGCTCAAGACAAAAGATGTATCTCAAAATTACGTGCACACGGCCCTGTATTATTAAAAGGTGCAAGAGGATGTGGAAAAAGTGCACTGATGATAGAGGCATCTCTTGGTTTATTCCCCAATAATACTCAAAGCAATGTTATTGGGATATATATAAGCTTAAGGCATTTAGATTTACTACGATCTTCAGGGGCTGAGTATATTGAACTTTTTTGTAAAATAATTATTGATAGCTTCAATAATCAGTTGGATAGTGATCTTGAAACAAATATCTATACTGTTTCTGAATTGCAACAGGCACTAACAAAAATATCCTCTGAATTTAGTAAGAGAATTGTACTCTTAATTGATGATGCGGCTCACATTGGCAGAGAAACAGGTTTGGCTGATTTTTTTGATATTTTTAGGACACTATCGAATAATTCAATTTCTTGTAAGGCTTCTATATATCCTGGTGTCACTAAATTTGGAACTAGATTTGATGTTTATAACGATGCAACTGTTATAGATGCGTCTCGTGCGGAAACTGCCTCTGACTTCTCTCTTTTGTTCGAAGAAGTATTAGATAAAAGATTCTCACAATCACTCGATAATACAAAATTTAGTGGGAAACTATCTAAATCAGATGTTTGTAAAATCCTTGGTATAGCAGTCCTTGGCAATATGCGAGCATTTATTTATAGCTGCAATCAATTAGTTGCATCTCTAAAAGATAGCCCAACGATCTCATTAAGTCATATCTCTGAGGCATTTAAACAATTATCAAGTAATTATTTTTGGCCTTTACTTGAAGAAATTGAACCTAAACTAGGCATGTATCAACCAATGATTGCCCCTGCCCAAGAAATAGCCGAAATACTTTTTGAAAAATCTGGAAAAACGAACGAACGTTCAGTTTTAATCTTGAGGGAAATTGTTCATCGTTTAGGTAAGCCATTAGAAATATTAGAATACGCTGGATTAATTGCAAGACGAGAAGTGTCAAGAGCAATGAAATCAAGAGGGCGCGGAACTCGATATGTCTTAAATCTTTGTACTATTACCGAATACCTTGATCGTGGGAACATTAATCAGGGAATTTATGAGAAGTGGAGTAATTTTGAAGATTATTCCGTAGAATTTCATCGAGGAAGCGAATTGTTTAAGCTTGAACTTCCTGTACCAATAGATGATCATGACTTGGATATTCTTACAAAAAATATTGATATACTTAAAAAATCAAATGCTTACCCCTATGGACTTACTGACTTAATGGTTGAATTATTAAGTGATAATGGAATTACAAATCTTGAAATACTTGTTAAGACTTCTGATTTAACTCTGCTTGCAATTCCAAACATTGGCCCTCAAACCTTGAAACGTATTAGAAGTACAGTAAATCAGGCTATTTGGATGTAAGCAGTTAACAGGTCGTTCGAGGGGACGCCGTGAACGGGAGCGGCTCGTTCGGAGGTTGTTGGCGGCGCCCCTCAACTCGGCGTTATGTGTGCTTGAGGTCATCACGAAAATCGAATACAAATGAAATAGTGAACCCTAAAATGTGTATATCCGGACCTCAGACATGTACTTTTAGGGTGGAGACTATGGCAGAACTGTTTCTTTATTATGCCCCTTAATAAAGTCAAGGATATTAGATGAATCCTGGGTAATATGAATTTTTAAAGATAATGCAAGTAGCCGAAACTTTTTATAGCCGTCAAAATAGGTGCTAATCATGTCTGAAAAACCCAGCTATGAAGAACTCGAGCAAAGAATTCGTGAATTGGAATCAAGTGCAGCCGATCTAAAGAACATTGCTACCGTTCCAAAGGAAAAGGACCAAATGTTCAGGCATTCATTTGAGAATGCTAATATCGGGTCTTGTCTGGTTGAGCCTGATGGAAATTTTATAATGGTTAATAATCGAATGGTTGAAATATTTGGTTATAGCAAAAAAGAGTTTGAAGGCATGAATGTTGATGATGTTTCGCACCCGGAAGACATAGTAATCAGTAAGGAAATACAGCGAAGTGTTAAAGACAACATAATTGAAAATGCCGTTTTTCAAAAACGCTATATCCATAAAAACGGACGCATGTTCTGGGGGAAAGTCTCCAATTCAATCGTTAAAGATCATGACGGAAAGCCGCTATATTTTGTGACCCATTTTACAGATATTACCGAGACTAAAAAACTTTGGATGGTTTTCGAGAGCATCAAAAAGAATTGGAATCACTTGTCAACGAGAGAACGAAAGAGCTTTCTCAAACTAACGAGGCATTAAGAGAGAGCGAAAAGAAATTCCGGCAGCTTATTGAGAATATCAACGAAATTTTTTGGATAAGTGATGTCGAAACGCATGAATTGTTGTATATGTCGCCAAATTTTGAAGACATCTGGGGTTTATCAATTCTACAGGTTACTGAAAAACCGGAAACGTTTTTAGAGGCAATCCATCCAGATGAACGTGACCGGTTCATTTCAATTTACAAAAATCAAAAAGATGACGAAGCATTTGAATTTGAATACAGAATTGTAAAACCTGACGGCACAGTCCGGTGGATCAATGGAAAGAATTTTCCGGTTTTCGATGAATCCGGCAAGGTATATCGTCGGGCAGGAATTAATGAGGACATAACCGATCGGAAACGTGCTGAGGAGAAGATTATCGTTAGTGAGGAAAAATATAAGCGTCTTTTTTATTCAACAAATGATGGAATCTGTTTGCATGAGATTATCTGTACTGCTGGTGAACCAATTGATTATAGAATATTGGATGTAAACCCAAAGTATGAGTAATTGATCGGAATCAATAGAGATGAGGCAATAGGAGTGGCCGCTTCACGTCTCTATAAGACTGATAAAGCACCATATTTGGATATCTATGCTAAAGTCGTCGAAACTGGCAAACCCACTTCGTTTGAAACCTATTTTGAGCCTATGGATAAACATTTTATCATATCCGTTTTTTCACCTGGAAAAAATCAATTCGCCACGATTTTCCAGGACATAACGGAGCGGAAAAAATATGAGAACCAAATTCAACAAGCTCAGCGAATGGAGGCAATCGGAACCCTGGCGGGCGGGATTGCCCATGATTTTAACAATATTTTATCGGCCATTATCGGATTTACGGAACTGGCCCTGGATGAGGTGGAAAAGGATACAAATTTGGAAGACAGCCTTCAGGAAGTATATACAGCAGGGAAGCGCGCTAAGGACCTTGTAAAACAGATTCTGACCATCAGTCGGCATGACAAAACGGAAGTCAAACCTATCCAGGTTGCCCCGTTGGTCAAAGAAGCTTTGAAAATGTTGCGCTCAACCATCCCAATGTCAATTGAGTTCCGGGAAAACATTTGCAGTGACCCGCTTGTAATAAACGCGGATCCCACCCAACTTCACCAGATTATTGTCAATCTCGCCACTAACGCCAAACAAGCGATGGCCGATGAAACTGGTATACTGGAGATTGATGTCAATACAATAAATTTTGAATCGGATATTAACGATTTCTACCAGGATATGCAACCAGGTGATTACGTTCGGATAACGGTTAGCGACACCGGATGCGGTATTTCGGACAAATTCATAAAAAAAATTTTCGAACCTTATTTTACCACCAAGGAAAAAGGGGAAGGCACCGGGCTTGGATTGTCGGTGGTCCACGGAATAGTCAAATCCCATAACGGACACATTACCGTCTACAGTGAGCTTGGAAAAGGCACCACGTTCCACGTTTACCTGCCATTGGTCAGTAAAGCTTCAGCCGGTATGTCTGAGAAACCTGTGGAACCGCTGCCAACAGGTATAGAGAAGATTCTTTTGGTCGATGACGAACGACCGATTGTTAAAATGCAGGCTCAGCACCTTGAGCGGTTGGGATATACGGTCACAACAAGAACGAGCAGCCATGAAGCTTTGGAGGTTTTACAGCAATCCCCAGAAAAATTTGACTTGATCATCACGGACATGACCATGCCTAATTTAACCGGAGACAAGCTTACGGAAAAGATCAAAGCAATCTGCAAGGACATTCCGATCATTCTGTGCACCGGTTTCAGCGAGAAAATCAATGTCAGAGGGGAAATCCCTGGTATCGATGGCTTTTTGATGAAGCCAGTTGATAAGTTAAAAATTGCAAAAATGGTACGAAAAGTGCTTGATGAGGCCAAAGGCTGAAGTTGCGCTTAATTATCCTATGCATAAGGTTCAAAGGTTCAGAAAAAGTTGACAATGACGGATCAATGTTAAAATTTTTGAAATTAAATAGATAAGGAAATTATTACCCAGGAAAACGGCATAATGAGAATGCCACATAACAAAAAAATCCAGCGGACGCAAAAAGCCGCGCCGCTGATTTTGACGCTGCACACAGACGAGCTGGTGAGCTAAGAGGTTAGCCATAGAAAATTAGCATGCGAAAAGAATATGGAAAAGCATTGAGGTCCCTGTTTTCATCAGAGATAAAACGGGTCATGAGTGATTTCGAGGAAGTGAAAGTCAAGTCTATTTATTTTTGGCCGGGTGATCGTGCTTATCGCTGGCAAGCCACTGAGCAACTGAACTGTTGGATCGTTTTAAGCCTTAGCAAGAAAGGCTATGATGAATTTACAGTACTAATTGGCTGGTCGAAGCAAGCACGCTACCCAGAGCTAAGCATGGTTCCATGCGCCGAACATCCAACACCAAATAGGGATGAGTTTGAAAAGGAAGAATATTTTACTCGTCTTCCGTATTTGTGGGGAAACGAAGACAAATGGTGGGTAGTCAAGGAATTCCGTGCATCCCAAACATTAGCAGAACTCGAAGCAAGTCTCCAACCTATCTCACCTTCGGAGGCAAAAAAAGCAGTAGAACCTTTGGTAAGAGATGCAGTCCTTATGATAAAGGAAAAGGCTCTCCCCTATTTGGAGGAATTGTCTCGTGTTGAAACAGACAGAAACGGCTAACAAGACAAATCCAGCCGACCCCAAAAAGCGCCGCTTCGCTCTGCTTTTTAGGGTCGGCTGATTTGCACCGTTAGACTTTTTATCATGGTGAACATATGACTCTAAATTATTTTAATATAGAGGGTAAATTTTTCTGGAGATATGAGGCATAAGATATGAGTTCGCTCAAATTCGTTGATGACATGGCATGTATTCAGCGCTCAGTGGCTCAATGCCATGACCAAGCAGTCCGCAGGGGTATGGTGCTTGATGTAATGCAGCCTCAAACTGGCGAGCTGGTTTTAGAGGTTGGCTGTGGTGGAGGCTTCTATGCATATGAGGTGGCTCAGTGCGTTGGTCCAACTGGGCTCGTATGTGCAATCGACTATAGCGCTGACCAGATCGCCACAGCAAAAAGCTATTGCGCTGATATGGAATGGGTTAATTGCCGGGTAGGAGACATCAGCGAACTACCTTACGAGAGCAGCACCTTTGATGCAGTCTATGGCATACAGGTTTTTGAGTATATTGATCAGTTAGACGCAGCCTTGCATGAGGTCCAACGTGTTTTACGCCCTGGGGGGCGGTGCATTATTCTGTCGACGGACTGGCGTACTGCGGTTTGGCATTCGCATCAAGTGGAACGGATGCAGCGGATTCTCACGGCTTGGGAGACTCACAGCGCCACCCTCGATCTGCCCGCCATCATTGGAGTAAAATTGCAGAATATCGGCTTGGAGCCGCTTCGTCAGACTCCAATGTCCTTTCTAAACCGTTCGTACCATAGAAACAGCTTCAGCTATTGGGCTGCTCGTGTGATTCGGGCCTTTGTAGAGGGTAAACATGAGATAACGGCAGAGGAGGCCGATGCATGGTTTAATGAGTTCGAACTGCTTGAACAACAACATGCCTATTTTTTTTGTTTGACCTCTGTTTTGACTGAAGCAATTAAAAATGTACGGTGAAAAGTCTAACAAAGCAAATTAACTCGGGTGCAAATTCCGCTGTGCTCCATTTGCACCGGTTATTTGCAACGTTATGTAATGGAGGACAAATTAATGGAATCGAAAACAGTTAAAGACAGTCTCCAAAAGCTTTCTGAAGTTTTATCGTTTAAATATCCTGCAACAGGTTGATATTTTTCTGAGGAAAACATAGAGAATTCGTTCATCTACAAAAAGGATAGATGGGTTTGTATGTTTATGTATTGGGCAATTGTTATAAAAATCGGGAAAGAGAATTCAGTTTTCAGCAGACTGTGGGAATGCCTGTCCCGGGATACAGGAATTTGGCGGTTTCACAACACCTGTGGACGACAAAGGAAAATTTATTGCTGAAATCGAACGCTTTAAAAAAACGCGTGCCCTTGCCGTCGGCTAATGTTTATGCCATAGTCAACAGAGCATGGCAGGATTCACACATAGGGAACTTGCACTCCATAAGTTCACGCCAATTCCCAAAGCCACAAAACAGTCTCTGAATACAGCAAGCCTTAATTTTTACTGGATAAGGTCCAGTCCAAAAACTGGCAGCACATAAGTTCCTTTGCAGTTTGGGCGTCAACGCCGTAAAGGTCCCGATAAAATTTAAGAATCCAGTCACCTAAGTCTATATCCTCAAACAGCCGGGGATAGGCTGTTTTGGCCATAACCATGACGTCGATAGGGAATTCAAGCCTTTTTTCACAATTGCAGGGGGTGAAGGGAAGAGAGGCCACGCAGCGGGTTTTCACGGCCTTAAGATGCCTAAGATCCTGATAATAAGGGGCTTCGTAAAGTTCCTGTGGGGGATGGTACCCCCAGTCTGTAATGAGCATGATAACATCAGGATCAATCGAAAGGATCTGCTCCGCATTTAAAACAGCCCATGCCCCCGGTCCTTCATAGGCATTGGCTGCATTGACAAACTGGCTTAAAAAATAGCCCTGAAGGGTGCCGGTGCCTTTTGCATGCCCTGCTGCGCCTTCACTTCTGGCTCTGGGGGAAAGCCCCAGCAACAGAATTTTCTTTTTATCAGCATCCTGGATACGGTCTGTCCGGTTTTTAATAAATCCAAGGGTCTGTTCCAGGAAATCAATTAGTTGACCGGCTTGCCCTTCTTTTCCGAACACCTTTCCCAGCAGGCTGATTTCACGGTACATGCCTGAAACGTCGGGGACCTTTGTGGCTTCCGGACCGGACAGCATCACCACCGGTATTCCTAAGGACTCCACAAGATCAAGGCTTTTTTTCACCACATCCCGTCCTGAAGAAAGGGTACATGATCCCATGCGCGCAATGAGAAGATCGGGTTTAAGAACTGCCAGTTTTTCATAGTTGATGGCAGACCCGTATTTTGCAATAAGGGGGATTTTCATTAGCCGGGGATTCAGATAGGTCACTGTATGCATGCCCCCATGGTATGTAACTGTTTTTTCTCCGGTTCCCGGGTAGGTGGGCGCCCATGTTCGCTGCATGCATTCAGAACCGGTGGCGACAATTTTTCCGGCCACGCCGAAACAGGTCATAACCTGGGCGATCATGCCGTCACTGATGGTTGCCACCCGGTTTATGGTTTTGGGAATCCTGACAGATTTTCCCCGGTGGTCTTTTATTATGGTAAAGCCGGTGTCAGCAGCGAATGAGGCACCTTTTGAAACCGAAAGAATAAACATCAATGTAAACAGGAAAACAAGGGGTGATTTTTGGCAGGTACGCTTTATCATCATTATTTCTCTGGTCCTATTTTCTTGCAATGTCAATTTCCGATCCACCAAATTCATTTTTTTGGACCTTGCTGGTGACGGACTTGAAACCGGCCCGGACCATTGATTTGGCAATCATGCCTTTGGGGAAAATGATATCCATCCCGTTAAGTTCATCAAACAAAAAATCCAGAGTCTGACCCCCCGGTTCATTCCGGTCTTTGGAAACGGAGCCATGCTGGGATATAAAAACGCCCCCAGGGTTAAGGGCCGCATATATTTTTTGAAAAACCGTATCAATATGGGCCTTTGCAAAGTTTAAAGTCCCCCCGGCATAAACCAGGTCATAGAAATCGCCCAAGGGGTCCTTTGTGTAATCGCCTCCCATGGTGGATACCCGGTCTGAAAACCCGTATTCCCTGATGAATTCACGGGCAACAGCCACAATCGGGGGAAGATCAAAAACAACACCTGTCATGGTTTTATGGGCCGAAACCGTTAACATGGCATAAAACCCGGCCCCGCCCCCGAGATCAAGCATTTTTTTCATGCCCGGAAATTCGGGCAGGGAAGCCAGAAATTCTGCCATTCTCTGTGCAGGTCCGCAAAACTGGTGGGCCGAGGCCTGCCGGGTATAGGATACCCACTCGGAATCATCCCTGGTGGCTATGTTGTTTGCCGGGCCGGTCATGAGCAATGATTCTACATGTTCCGGGGACCGGCACCGTGTCAAAAAATACCGGACACGGCAGAAAAACGGCCCCAGGTAGGTCGGGCTTGTACTGACCAAAAAGGCATCACTTTCAGGCGTGTTGAAAAACAGCGCCTTTTTTTTGAAAATAACCCCCACACCGGCCAGTGCATTGAGAAAAACCCTGGTATTGCCGGGATGGGATTTTAACAGCCGGGCAATATGGTCTGCAGGCACAGGTTTCTTAAGATGGTCAAATATTTTTTGTTTAACAGCCGTTACCAGGACATCCCCGGCCGGGTCCATCCTTAGAAGCGAATAGATCCGGGTCCATGAATAGCGGATTTCAGGTATTTTTTTCATCGTATTATCGTTTTCCTCAAATGTCCCGTCATGTCTAACTAATAATCACTGTAACAATGAATATAGGCCCTGGGGATCAGGCCCGGATATCAAAAACGTCCATTTTTTTATCAAAAGCGTTTTTTATTTGCCTTGGAAATTACCGGAACTGCAGACCAGCTGCATGTGATTGCCCGGGGCATAGTTATTGACACCAGCAGGGAAGTGATGTAGTACCTAACAATTCTTAAATAACGGTACTGAAACCGTTAATACCAAACAATCAATCAACAACCAAATAGTAACAGCTAAAGCCAGGAAGGCCGGGAGAAAAACTCCATCCGGAATTCCCGGCTTTTTTTATGCCACACATTTCAAAACGCTTTTTGACCGGTTTCAACATAGAGCCGCAAGGGGATAAAAAATGAATAGAAAAAAAAGGGGTGGCCAAAAAACGATAAATGATATGGCGTCGGTGGATTATTTAAAAATAAAGACCACTGGTTTTGAAACCTGCTGGGGTATCCGGCCCGGGATAGGAACAGGGACATTAAAAGAGTTTCATTTTAAAAGCGGCCTTGCCGTATTTCTGCACAACTATCAAACCTTAGAGACATTAGGCGCTTACAATAACGGCGGTTCACCTTGTTTTGGCTTTCGCTTTTGCCTTTCAGGGCACACCAGACTGAAATTTGAGTGCTTCAAAACCCCTTTGACGGTAACCTCCGGTGATAGTGGATTTTTTTATTCACCCAACATGATAAGTTCCCATGAAGATATGCCTGAAACACATATTCACAAGGCACTAATCCTGATTAAACCGTCATTGTTTTTTCCTTTACTGGAAGAAGAAGGGGATTGCCTGCCTTTTAAGCTGAACATTTCACCCGGTGCCAATGCGGGCGTTTTCGAGCCTTATCATGCCGAGGGAATTTTAACGCCTTCCATGCGGGTTATTTTGCAGCAGCTTTTTGCATGCCCCTACCAGGGTGCTGCCCGCCGTATTTTTATTGAAGGCAAGGCTATGGAACTGATTGCCTGTAAACTTGATCAGATCAGACCAACCGGGAAAACCCCAAGAAAAGACGCAATAGTCAGATCCAATGACGCCGACAGGTTTCACTTTGCAGGGGAGTTGCTGTCAAAAAATCTTTCCTCTCCTCCCGATGTATTGGAACTGGCCAGGACAATCGGTGTATCCCGTACAAAGTTATACCATGGGTTCAACCAGCTGTTCGGCATGTCTCCCATGGAGTATCTTCGCATCAAACGCATTGAAAAGGCCAGGCGGATGGTTGAAAACAAAGACCTGAGCATGACACAGATCGCGTATTCGTTAGGCTATTCAAGTTCCAGCCATTTTGCAAAAGCATTCCGGGACTTTTTCGGCATGCCCCCAAGCCATTACCGCCAGAATGAACATGTATAAAAAATGAACGCTGATGATAAATAATTGAACGGATGTGATAGCCGCGTCAACGATTGCTCATATATATGTTTATCTGAATGATCTTCTGGAATGCAACTGTTGGTTCAAAACAATCGGATATGGTTTGAAAGGAAAAAACATGTTTGACGCAGTTAAGAAAAAAGGATTACGCAGTAACCATATATCAACATCTTACATTACCTTTATCACATTAATGCTCTTGCTTTTATCCAGCTCTGCCGGGTGGGCCCGGGATGATAGAAAAGATTCAAACGCTACTGATCTTGGCGAAATCATCGTCACCTCAACCAAGATGAACACCGAAGTGGGTAAAATACCCACCAATATCACCGTCATATTCCGGGAAGAGATAGAAAAGTATCCGGGCCATTACAACCCGCTCACCTTGCTGCGGGAGATGAATATACCAGGGATTTTTTTTCCCACCAACTCTGTGGATGCCGATGTTTCGGTGAGCAGCAGGGGCAGTGAAGTCTCCCAGTGGGGAATGCTGGTGATGGTCAACGGAATAGAGCTCAATAATGGTGCTGGGGCCATGAGGGCCGGGCGCCTGGCTGTGCATGATATAGAGCGCATTGAGATCATCAAAACCCCGTCTGCTGAGTATGGAGATCAGGCCTTGGGCGGCGTTATCAACATCATTACCCGGCAGGCCAGGACCCCCTTGGAGGCCAAGGCTGGAGTTGCGTACAACAGTCTGGGCGGAGGCAGTGGCTATACTGTAATCAACGGCTCCAATGAGAATTGGGAATACTACGTTGACGCTTCCGTATCACGTGAAGATTCTTATCAGGATGAGGGGTATTTTGATGTCGACAATGTATACACCACGTTGAAGCGTACCCTGAACAGTAATTCCAGTCTTGCTTTCCATGGGTCATACAAGGACTCAAAGGGGAGTTACACCGCAAGCCTGACCCGGGAACAATTTGATGAAGATCCCACTCAGAATCCTAATACCGGGCCTGATTATTATTTTGAAACCGAAGAAAGCCTCGGCGCACTTGTATATGAACAACGTCTTGGAGACCATGACCTTATGTGCAAAACGGAGGTGCAGGATACAAGCTGGAGATCCTTTAGCGGTTATTATTATATGGGTGCTGATTCAACGGTGGTGCACCCGGAAGTACGAATGACCGTTAACCATGACATCGGGAGCATGGCAAACAAGCTGGTGATTGGCGGGGAGTATCGGTATCATGATCTTGATGGAATAAGGTATATTGCCACAAGTTTTCATGACCTGACAGCCAAAAATCGGGACTTTTCACGGGAAGACATAAGTTATGCAGCTTATCTGCAGAATGAGCTGGGAATAACCGACGCACTCACCATTAGCGCAGGCATACGCTACGACTATTTTGATCTGGCCCAGGTCGCCAATATGGCAAGTTCCACTACCTGGTCTTCAAAACACAACGCTGTCAGCCCCAAGATCGGTCTTACCTACCAGTTGTGTGATGAAGTAAACCTGTTTGCAGGATTTAACAGCGGAATAAAAAGCCCGGTTAGATTACGGCAATGGTTCACCAATGGCGAACTGAAGCCGGAAAAGCTTTATGCTTATGAAGTCGGTATTCGCGGCAATATTTCCCATTGGCTGGATTACAATGTGGCTGTTTTCCGGCAAAAAGTAACTGATAAATTTGTCAGGCCCACTGCAGACTTCTGGACTGCACAATATGAAAACGCGGGAGAAACCAGCACCAAGGGTGTGGAAATGGGCGCTCATGCCAGCTTGCCCCACGGCTTTTATTCCTCGGTCAGCTTTACCTGGCAGGAGTCCAAGTTTGAAGAGTTTGTCAGCGGGGGCGTGGATTATTCAGGAAATCACCTGACCGGTGTGCCAGATATGATATTTGCGTTGAAGCTGGGCTACCACCAAGAAATTTTGGGCGATATTTCAATTAATCCTGTTTATACGGGCAGACAATATTTCAACTACGCCAACACCAATGAAGAAGATGGATTCTGGCATTTGAATGCCCGTTATACTAAACAATTTGACCGGGTTGAGTTCTATGCCGCCGCCAACAACATTTTTGATGAAAGCAATGTTGGTACCGGCGGAGGTGATCCCGGCAGCGAAACACTCTACCCATTGTCGGGATTCAATGTGCTCATCGGTTTGAACGTGGCGATTTAAAAGGATAGGAACTGTCTTTTTTTCAAGCAAAGTATAACAAAAAATAATAAAGATTATCAAGCGACTAAAATATGGCCCCAGCCGGGCACGACCCCAACATGTTGGGATCGTGCCCGGCTGGGGCTTCGTTGTCAAATCGGCCTTGGTGATAAAAAAAACAACATAGGTGTATCAAAAGGAAAATCAGAATTTGTGTGCAGGATGAAGATAAAGTATTTGTTGAAACAATACAACACGTGTTGTATAAAATAAAGTTAAATTGTGGCAGCAAATTTTTGGCAAAACATATTTCAGACATTCTCCCCACAAAACAGAAGAGTTTGAGGTAAATTTTGATTTGAACATTAAAACGGCTGATAATGTTAGTGTCCAATTCAAATTAAGAGGAGATATTTCCGACGAGATTAAAGGGAAATGTGTTGATAATGCTTTTATATTATTGAAAAAAAGCGTTTTTGATAAAAATAGGGCTGGCTATATTTGTCGACTGGATGAAGTTGAAAAGAGTTGGGATGTTTATGACGAACAAGAATACATCCATAAATTTATTATTCCAAAAAAGGGATAAGAATTTTGAGGGGTGTAAGTCCCTGTCTGGTGAAATCCAGCAATGGGTTTCAATAAGGATTAGCCACCCACTCGTATCGAGCCTTGGACCCATGGCGGAGATACACCGGCTATTGTAAGTTTTGGACGTCGAGGCAACTCGGCTGGAAACGAGCTGCGCCCCGGTAGACCGGGATACAAGCGCGGATGGTCTCACCCAACGGTAGTAACAATTAAAAGGGTATCGAACAAGATGGGTTAAGCGTAGGCAGAGAATCCTGTAGGCCGTAGGGGAAACCGTGTTCCCTGAAGTGCTGGTACAGCTTCGAAAGAGCAACTTGTGGACGCCGAGGGTTTTAGCGGTCGCCGAAGGCAACACAGAAGCATCCGTTATAGGCGAGGATGTGGAGGTCCACCGGAGTCATCAGGCCGTGGCATGCAGGAAGAGATGCGTTGAAGAACTCGGGAAGCCCCAGTGTGTTCCTGATCAACACAGGTGGGTCGTCGCAAGGCGGCTATATGCCATTGGGGTGTCTTATCAGACATAGTACTCAGAGGTTGGGAAAGCCAACCACACGCATGCGTAAACCATGCATGCAAGGGAAAGGACCTGACGGAAGGACATAGCCCACAAAGGAAACTCGTGCCGGACATGTAGGGCTGGATAACACGAGCCAACCTCACTGCGGGGAATAGCAATTGGATCTTGTAACGGGTAACTGTGAAGGTCCGCACGGAAGCGAGTCCAACCGAGGAACCGGATGCGGGAAAACCGCACGTCCGGGTCTGTGCGGGGGGCGCCGGGTGACCGGCGTTCCTACCGTGCGATACCCCAATTACACATGGCAGCCAGTGTGGAGATATGCCAAGATTTTTTGCTTGAAAGGGTTATAAAAAAGACCTATAATAAGACCTGAATATCAACCATTATTAATGGAGGTCTTTATGGAGGCCGTATTAGCTAATTGTTCAGCAAGTATTTCTGAGTTAAAGAAAAACCCCTCAGCATTGATTGACGCATCAGGCGGAGAACCCATTGCTATCTTAAACCACAACAAACCAACCGCTTACTTGATCCCAGCTGACACCTATCAGCAAATGCTTGATAGGTTGGAGGATTATGAACTCGGCCTGATCGTTAAAGAGCGTGAACATGAGAAAGCTCAGGCCATTGAGGTAGATATCAATGAGCTATAAACTCAAGTTTCTCCCAACGGCTCTGAAGGAGTGGAAGAAGCTGGATAATTCTATTTTGGCGCAATTCAGGAAGAAACTGAAAGAGCGTTTGGAGGTACCTCATGTACCCTCCGGTAAGCTTTCCGGCTTTGAGAATCATTACAAAATCAAACTTAGGGCCAGTGGGTATCGACTTGTGTATGAAGTGATCGATCAAGAATTGTTCGTCCTTGTTGTTGCTGTTGGAAAAAGAGAAAAAGGTGCTGTGTATGAAAAAGTACGAGACAGATCATGAACTCAAATAAAGCCTCCCGAGAGAAGCTAATAAAAAACCTTGGTGGATACGATGGTAGCTCCGGACCCTCTGAGGCTGCAAAAGCCGAAATTCTTGCAAGTTGCGTTGAAGATCTTATAACTGCCACGGGCAGACCGCATTGGGGACCTGGGTCTGCCCACAACGAATAATGAAAGTAATGTTAGGCATGCCTACACTTTCTTATAAACCCCCATGCCCTGGCGGGCACAACGAAGATAGAAAATGGCATTATGCCGCCCCCCCCCCGACGGGCAATGGTCCCGGCCCGGAACCGTAGACGGCTCAATTGGCCGGTTCCTATTGCCCGTCGGGGGAGGGGCTCTGCTGAGGTAGACTTGAAGGCTACCTTTTCATATAAAACCTCTATTGACAAAAATTCCGAAAAAAGTAGTCAGCTAAGCAGGGTCCTTATTTGGCTGAATGTCATTTTGATTATTGCGACACTGGCATTGGCAATTATTGCCGGAACAGATCTGTATTTGCGCATTCAGGGCGTTGACAGCTTTCACCAAAGCACTCAGATTTCTACAGATGTGAGCAAATAGTGGTTTATTTGCCTGATACTGTTCTGCTTCAACTTTTTGGTATTCCTCTGCAAGTCTTGGTCGATTAATGAAAAATTGAACTTAAATCAATGAGTTGTTGAATTGTTTAATTTCTCCTTATGCGAGGGTACAACCCGTCGTTGCAGCGGACCGCTGGGGCGGCCTCTGAACTCCAACGTTCGCCCGCTGCCATTGTGTCGCGAAAGGATTATATACACATGGAAAACAAGGCACGAATATTTGATGCACACGCCCAGATCTATAATCGCGTACGGCCTGGATATCCAAAGGATGTTTATGATCTCGTGGCAGAATACAAAGCCTTGGGAGACTACTCACATATCCTGGAAATTGGCGCAGGTCAAGGTATTGCCACTGAAGAAATTGCCCGGTACTGGCATCCGGCAATCGATGCGATTGAACCCGGAACGAATCTCATCAAAATCTTGCAGGCAAGGACAGCTGCGTATGACAATATTCGGATTTATGCCTCAGAATTTGAAGACTATCAATCGGAAAGGAAACGATACGATGCCATCTTTTCCGCAACAGCCTTTCATTGGATTAACAAAGACATCAAATATACAAAGTCGTATGAATTATTGAAACCAGATGGCCTGTTGATCGTGTACTGGAATAATTATGGCATTCAAGATCATGATATTGAACGAACAATTCGTGATGTGTACCGACAGTATGGATTTGTCCAAAACGAAAGTAAGACCGCCGCAGAATACACGAAGGACAAAATCAAAAAACGGCAACAAGAAATTCGTAAAAGTGGATTGTTTGAGATTGTACGACATGAGGAAATTGTTCGGTATATTGCCTATACGCGTGAACAGTATATCGGATTATTGCGAACATTTTCCGATCATACACCCGAAAATATACCAGATATTGAACGTATGTTTTCGGCAATACGTAAAGCGATTGGCAATACAATCAATGTCAAAATTCTTGTCAATGTTGAAATTGCCAAAAAAACCTCATACTCCTGATGCGTTTCTCTCGTATGGTTTTTTATGTCGGGAAAAGAAAAGTGGGGCTTGGTTCTAAGTTCGCCCACTTTTGGCAGCAGACACCAGATATCAACAGTTAAATAACTGAAATTTTTCATAATATTAGTTTTTTTGAGTGTTCTGTGGATACCCACTGGGCGAAGTTAGAACCAAGCCCAGAAAAAAAGTGCAGAACACAAGTCAAATTTTATGATAAAAAAGACTGAGTGGATTAGAAAAAGAGTGACTTACAGAGGGAAATTGCTACACTAAGGCATGTGGAAAAACTTGTGACAAACTCATCGTGGATTAGTCATCGAAATGGGGGTGTAGTATGCCGGGAGTAGAAGGACGGGTGGCGCTGGTAACGGGTGCGGGACGTGGAATCGGACGGGTGACGGCTGAGCTGCTGGCGTCACGCGGTGCACGTGTAATGGCCGTTGCGCGCAGTGAGAATGAATTGCAGACGCTGGGCCTGGACTACGTTGTGGCAGATCTGGGTACACCTGACGGGTGTACACTTGCGGTGGAGGAAACACAGGATCGCCTGGGGCCGGTTGCAATCCTGGTGTGCAATCACGGTATTGGTTCGGCCCATGAGCGGGTGATCTGGGAGCAGGAGCCGGAGCTATGGCGTGAAACCATGCGCATCAACCTGGATGGTCCTTATTTCCTGTCACGTTTAGTTGTCAAAGATATGATAGTCTCCAAAAAGGCATCCTCCGGGGCAACGACTCACCCTGAATTCTGTGCAGGAATAATCACCTTCCTTCAAAAAAAAGGATTTCAGAATATCAGCATTCTGGAAGGTTCCTGGGTGGGGGACCGAACAAAAAAGGCTTTTAAAGTTTGTGGCTATTCAGATATTTCTAAAAAGTACTCTGTTCCTCTGGTGGACCTTCAGCAGGATACTTCTGTTCTATGTGAAGGCTCTAACGGAGAATATCGAATCTGCCAATCGATTCTGGAACTGGACCGACTCATTAATATCCCTGTACTCAAAGGCCATTGCCAGACAGCCATGACCTGTGCTCTGAAAAATCTGAAAGGCTGTATTCCCAACAGTGAAAAACAGCGATATCATCGGGAAGGTCTTTTTCAGGCAATTGCGGATTTGAATGAAATCCTTAAATCTGATTTGATACTGGTGGATGCCATGGAGGGAGATCCTTCTTTTGAAGAAGGGGGGAATCCCTTTACACTTAATCTTTTTATGGCTGCTCTGGACCCGGTTCTCCTGGATAGATGGACCGGGAGTGGGTGACTGCCTTTCCGGGTGCTCTTCATTTGTTCCCGGATGTCCTCCTGAACCTTATGAAATAGTTAATCACCTTAAAAATCAATAGCTTTTGTAATGGGAAAATTTTCAACAATCCAAATGAACCGGTCGAGCCGGTTATTTGGGCGTTAGTCAATTTCACCCCAAATCACTCGACTCTTTATAACATACATGGCAGAAAAACTTGCCACAACGAAAAACGAAAGTCCTTTGATTCCAGCATGTTGGTGAGACTTTCATATAAAACCTTTTCAATATTATTGATTTCTATAAGTTTGCATTAAATGATTTTATTGTTTTAAATGGAATGATTAAGGACAATATTGTGGTTTCAGATACGCATTGGAACATGACTTCCAATAGACGGTTGGCAAAATATTTGGCCATTCGTGAAGTTCCTTCATTGGTTTATGAAGCTGTGAATCTTGAAGGTGTACTCATGACACTTCCCGAAGTTCAAACCATATTGGATGGTATCACTGTTGGTGGGCACAAAATTAGTGATCAAAATATGGTGATAAATCAATCAAATACTTGGAAATTTATTTTTGAATTGATTGATGAAAACAAATTTGAGTTTAAGAAAACGATTGCCCTTAAACTTCACAAAATAGCTGGGAAAGAAGAAGCGTTTGAGTGGGGTGTTTTTCGTTCGGGTAACGTTGTGATTAGCGGTTCAGATTACGAACCTCCTTCTCCTGAAAAGTTGGATGAGATTTGGTTAAAAACAGAATGTGAAATTGATTTGATTACCGACGTATATGATAAAGCTATTGCAGCGTTTTTAAAAATGGCAAGGGCTCAATTTTTCTGGGATGTCAATAAACGGATGGGGCGTTTTATGATGAATGGCATTTTGCTGAAAGAAGGATATCCAATTATCAATGTTCCAGTCAAACGCCAATTTGAATTCAACAAACTCATGTTAGAGTTCTATTCATCAAATGATATGAAGAATATGAATGATTTTTTGAGAAGTTGTCTTAACGAAAAGATCATTGCAAATTTCAAATCGACCGTAAAATCTGCCTAACAAAGCAAATTAACTCGGATGCAAATTCCGCTGTGCTCCATTTGCACCGGTTATTTGCAACGTTGTACGAATGTGATAAAACGCTTTTAGTTATCTCCCATACCACCAAATCAAAAAAACCACACAATATGGTGTGAAGAACCTCCGGTTTAACCCTGCAGTATTTTTCATTTTTTTCTTGCAGTAAATATATGTTTTTACTATATTGAGCACGCTCAATGAATGAGCCTGCTCATAAATCCCGACTATTGAAGGTAAAAATGGAAAAGAAAAAAGCAAGCGGCGAAAACCGGAGACAAACTCAAAAAGAAGAGACGCGCATAATTATACTGGAGAGCTCACGGGATCTTTTTAACGACCTCGGCTTTGATAAAACATCCACGCGGGCAATCGCATTGCGGGCAGGCGTGGGCGTCGGTACGGTCTTTAGCCATTTTCCGGACAAATCGTCCCTGCTGATTGCCGTATTACTGGATGATCTAATTGCAACCCAGGCAGGCGCCATGAAAAGCATGCCCGAAGAGGGCCCTGTGTGTGACCGGTTTCTTCATCTGGCCCGTTCTTTTTACATCTATTATGCAAAGTGCCCCGACCTGTCCCGGACATTGTTAAAAGAACTCTGGTTTGTAAAAGGAGAATGGGGAGAAAAACTGACCACCCAGGCATTTGAATTCATTTTCCTGGTCGGCGATATGCTAGAACAGGCCAAAGAGAGAAATGAGATCCGGCCCGAGGCAGACACTCTGCTGTGTGCCAGGGCTTTTTTCTCCCACTATCTGATTGTCCTGTATGAAGGGTTGAACAGTCCCAATATTAATGTGGAAACCATGCTCGGCACACTGAAAGGGCTGCTCGAACAGCTTCTTACAGGTGTCGGGCAAACCCGATGACGCTAAAGGAGTGATGAAATGCAACTCAAATATCTTTATTCATTTTTTAAAACATTTAAAATACCAGGGCTTTTTTCCGTATTTTCAGACTTTAAAGGGATGGTCAGATATCATTTTCTGTATGCTGCAGTTGAATCCGGCCTTCTTGAGGCACTGAAAATACCTTGTTCGAGGGATGACCTGATTAACAAGCTGGGGGTTAAAAACCTGGATATTCTGGATGCCTTGCTTAAAGTGGGCATTTCTCTAAAAGAGTTGAACTGCAAAAACGACCTTTATGGTATCAGGGGGAAAAGATCGCTGGCCATGGTCGGAGCATACGGGGATACCCTGTCGGCAGTTATTCAAGCCAATGTCACCTATTACAACAATTCATACCGCTATGCCGCCGCCCGGATGAAAGGTGCAGACTTGGGTGATGACCTGAAACGGGCCGGGGATATTATCGCCAGGTTTTCCAAACTGTCAGATCCTTTGATCAAAACCTTTCTGCAGGACATCGTGCCACAGGGCTCGGGGTTGCGGGTCTTAGACATCGGATGCGGATCAGGACTTCTGTTGAAAAGCATGATGCATATCAACCCGGATCTGTCCGGCCTTGGGATTGACATCGATGACGCCGCGGCCGCACAGGCCATGCAGAATATGGAAAAGTGGGGGTTGACCGAGAGGTTCGAGATAATCAAAGGGGATATCCGGGACCTGACGGATGATATTCCCCGTTTTGATCTGATCACCCTGGTTAACCTGATCTACTATTTCCAGGTTAATCAGCGCCAGGAACTTTTCAGGGCACTTCGGTCCAGGCTGGTTCCCGGTGGAAGTCTTGCTATCGTCATGAATATGCAGGGAAAAATAACTGATTTTGCAGCGGCAAATCTGAACATGGCCAATGCGTCAATGCAGGGGGTCACGCCGTTGCCGGATTCTGCGACACTTCAGGAACAGCTTAAGAAAAGTGGTTTTTCAACCGTCAGGATTTCAGACCTGATGCCGGGCAGTTCGTTCGTCGGCATGCAGGCATTTTAAGACTCTGGAGTGCGGTGTCCGGTCCAGCCACAAAAAGATATGACAACATTTAATCTTATTCGGTATAACCGCCACGGGCGGACCGGGATTTGGGACCCGGGTTCGCCCACAACGAAGATTGAAAGAATATTAGGTTTGCCTACTCTTTCTTATAAACATACATGGCAGTAACCACCTGCCACAACGAAAAACGAAAGTCCTTTAATTCCAGCAGATTGGTGATTTCCGGTGGACTCTGATTTTTTATGGTAAAAGCTGCATTCGTGTTCTGGATTTGATCATCGCTTCGGCTGTTTATCCCGTTTTTCACGATCTGATGGATTTAAAGGATCAAGGCCAGGCCGATACTCCACATGATAACGCCGATAAAGGTGTCCAGAATCTGCCAGGCAGTTGGGCTCTGGAAGATGGGGGCCAGAATTTGCCCGCAGAAGCTTAAGGTGAAAAACCAGATAAAAGAGGCCGATGCCGCACCAACGCCGAAAAAGAGACGGCTGTGGCCATTGAATTGGCCCCCGATGCTGCCGATTAAAAGTAACGTATCTATATAGCAGTGGGGATTGAGCCAGGTCACCGCCATGGTGGTGACAATGGCACTGCGAAGGGTGCATTTTTTCTCCTCGGCATTCAGCACATTCCCCTGACGGGCCGATTGAAAGGCCTTATATCCATACCAGAAGAGAAATGCCGCACCGCCCCAAGCCCCTGCTGTCGCCAGCCGGGGAGAGGACGCAATCACGGTGCCCACACCGGAAATACCGATGGTGATGAGCAGGGCATCGCACAGGCTGCACATCAATGCGATGAGCAGATGATGATTTTTTCTGACACCCTGTGAAAGCACAAAGGCGTTCTGTGCGCCGATGGCAACGATCAGGCCGCCACTGACCCCCATTCCCTGAAAAAAAGGTCCCCATATAGCCATTTAACTGTCTCCCTGAATTTTGATGGGCCTGTAAAAAATCAGCCGTTAACATTTCGTCCTCCATGGGGTGTGAAATCATTACACGTCAATCTCAACATGGTTCTTGGTAAGGCAATGAGAACAACACCTGCTTTTCATGGAACAGGGCGGATATACCATGGCTCTTAAAATAAATAAAATTAATAGATTTAATTATGGATTAATTATGCTAATAATCAGAAATGCTTGATTACAAACTTTTAGAGGCGTTTGACGCCGTTATCAGAGAGGGCGGGTTTGACAAGGCTTCCGGAACACTTCATCTGACCCAGTCCGCCGTGTCCCAGCGGGTTAAGCTCCTTGAATCACAGATGGGACAGGTGCTGCTCATACGTACAACGCCGCCGAAGCCCACGCCGGCCGGTCGTCGATTGCTGAAACATTATATTCTGGTGAGGCAGCTTGAAAGTGATGTCACTCGGGAGATGATGCCCGGCTCAACAGGGGGGCTGGTCTCCCTTGCCATTGGATTGAACGAAGATTCCCTGGCCACATGGTTCCTTCCGTGTATTCGTCCGTTTCTGACAGAATATCCGGTGGTCATGGACCTGCGGGTGGATGATCAAGATCAGACCCGTCGTTTTTTGAGTGATGGTGAGGTGGTGGGGTGCATCAGCTCCCGGCGGGACACCTTGCAGGGGTGTACCGTCTCCTTTCTTGGTGCCATGATCTACCGGCTGGTGGCCACGTCGGAATTTGCAAAGCAATGGTTTCCCCATGGGCTGGACCGGAACGGTATTGAAAATGCACCGGCAGTGATTTTCAACCGCAGGGATGGATTGCACGCTGCCATGCTTTATCAACGGTTTGAGAGGCAATTTTCCCATATTCCCTGCCATTATATTCCTTCCCCGGAACAATTTGCCAGGACCATTGCTTCGGGGTTTGGATATGGCATGCTCCCGGATCAGCAGAGTCGTGAGTTGCTGCAGGAGGGCGGCCTGGTGGATTTATCTCCCCAGGATCATGTCCGGGTGAATCTTTACTGGCATCGGTGGAACATCCCTTCTCCCATGATTGACGCATTAACTCGGTGTCTGAAACAAGGTGCCAAAGACTTTTTACATAAGAATTTTTTGTAACTACAAACAAACCCGGGACCCATCAGCAGATGCTGAACACGAGATCCCAGGCCCGTGGGGTATCAGTCGGTGGATACCTGGCAGAAAATGTCCATTGGTTGACCAAAAAAGCAGAGGAGGGTTCTATCTTCTTCCGCTTCTGAGAAATCCATATCCGGCCCCGATAAATCCCCCGGCAAGGTGGCTGAACTGTGAGATTTTGTCCACCTTAAGGGTGGAGACCACCTCACTGCCGATGTAAAGCGCGGCAATGAGGATGAATGTTAACGGGATCTCCCTGGCCCTGATATTGGAAAATGAACTTAAAAGAATCAACATAAAGGCAACGCCGCTGCCGCCGATGAGGGAGTTGGAAAATAGAAATGCGTTTAACAGGGCCGTGGTGACGGCGGTGATAAAGATCATTTCCAAAAGGGTGGCGGACCCATATTTTTCTTCCAGTAATGGTCCCACCAAAAGGATGATCATGAAATTTCCCATGAGGTGGGACCAGTTTGCATGGGCGGTGATATAAGAGAGCAGTCGGAAGTAGAAATAGGGGTTGAAAAAGGCTAACTGTCCGGGAGAAGAAAAATATCGGGATAACATTCCGTTGCCGGAAAATACCAGCACACAGATGGAGAGGAGGGAATAGGTCAGGATTACCGGGGCATTGTATTTGATTCTCATGGAAGGTGCCTCTTTTCAGTGGGAGGATGACCCGGATGGAACAGGTATTCAAGGCCGTTGCGTTTTATCTCATAAACGGTTTGCAATAGTTGGCCTAAATTTCCATGGGGAAATCCTTTTCGGGAAAACCATACCAGATAGTCTTCCGGCAGGTCCACAAGGAGCAGTCCCTTGTATTTGCCAAAGGGCATTCGGGTGGTTGCAAGCTTGATGAAGTGTGCTTTGTCGGGTTCAATAATGCGGCTCATTTTAATCACTTAACGTTTGAGGGGTGTTGTTAACAACATGGTACCTGTTAAAAGATTCAGGTGTCAATAACCGCCATGGGCGGACCGTAATTCCGTCCCGGGTTCGCCCACAGCAACGTATGAAGGCAATGTCGGGTATACCTATATCTTTTGTAATTGGAATAAAACTTGGAGTGATGGATATCAAGGAAAGTGAAATAATGCAAGTCCCACCCGATTTTGAAGGGAGACCGTGTTGTAATCAAACATAAAAATTTTGATGCATCCCCTGATTTTTTAATTTGACTTCCCGGGCGTGTCTGCTTATTCATGGCACAAATACCCGTCACTCCAGGAGAGATGCTTTGACAAAAAATAAACATTCCAATTTGACACTGACCCGATGCAGACAAATAATCACGGCTATTCCCGGGTATCCCCCCATTGATAACGGGGCCGTCATCCATGATGGGGCGGTCATCCTTGACATTGGCTCCTATACCGCCCTTAAAAAGAGTTTTTCCGGCAAGATAACCGATATGGGAGACGTGACCCTTGTGCCCGGACTGGTCAATGCCCATTGCCATCTGAACCTGTCAAAGCTTAAGGGCAAAACCCGATCCGGCCGGGGATTTGTCCCCTGGCTGTTGAGCATGATAGCCAATGATTACAAGACAACGGATTTTAATGCCGTGTCAAAGTCGGTGGCCGATGCGGCAGGGCAAGGCACCTGCTGTTTTGGTGATATCCTGAATCCAGGGGACCTTGTCATTGGTGAGCTGTTGGGGAAAATGGGGATTTATCACACCTGTTTCTGCGAAGCCTTTGGGTTCCTGCCCATGTCACCGGAGGTGGATGACATTCCCTTTGAAAAGAGCTCCATGGGTGCCGTTGCAGGAGCGGGTCATGCCCTTCATACCACCCGGGCCGATGGCTTGCAGGCCGTTAAGGCCGAGGATCGGAGACACGGGCTTCCCTTTTCCATCCATATGGCGGAACATGAAGATGAGACAGGCATGCTCATGGGGGAGAAAACCGGATTTTATAACCTGCTGAAAGCCAACAACATGCTGGGCACGGGCTATCTGCCACCCATGAAAACACCCGTTGAATATGCCCGGGATCTGGGGCTTCTGGATAGTGCCACCCTGGTGGTACACTGTGTGCATGTAACCGACAGGGATATTGAGATCCTTGCCCATACCGGGACCCATGTGTGCCTCTGTCCCCGGAGCAATGAATACATCGGTGTGGGACGGGCCCCCTGGGAAAAGATATTGGCAGCAGGCATTGGTGTAAGCCTGGGAACAGACAGCCCCGCCTCCAACCACGACCTGAATCTTTGGAATGAACTCTCCTTTTTTATCCGGCAACTTGAACGGGATCTCTCCACGTCGGAGGCCATCACCCTGATCACCCATAATCCTGCAAAGGCGCTTTTAATGGGTGACAGGCTGGGCACCCTGGAAAAGGGAAAGGTCTGGCGGTATGCCGTCATGCCGGAAAAAGTATCGGAACTCTTGTCCTGAAACTCAAGGATCAAGTGGTTGGGACTGATTTTCGGGAGAACGGAATCTGGCTTGTGTTGTTGGCGTTGTCGACCAAAGCGGGTACAAACCCAAAACAGCACCGGTAATGCCCATAAAGCAGGGCTGACCCCTCCTCCATATGTCAATATTTCATGTCTCTTATTATGGTATTTGATACTATGGTATTTGGTACATTGGTCCGGGAGAGGGAGCACAGCAGAGAACGACCCGTGAAGGGGGTGCCAATATGATGTATCTCCCTTTTTCTATTTGACTTGTCTTTAACGCTGTGTCAAATGTTAATGATCGAAAAAATCAAGGATTTCCTGCTATTTTTCATGGGGATCGTTTTTTCTTCGGGGTGTTGTGGCTCACGGCTCCAGGGAACCATTAACAGTGGATTCACACTTGGATATAAAACATACATAGTAGAAAAATTTGCCACGACTAAGATTTAAACCCCAAATTATTACAGGCTGTTATGCCGAGTTTCTTATAAGAAATACTGAGACGAGATAATATGCGAATTAAAATCCTTTTGCGTGATACTTGTTTTTTGTCCCTTCTGATTGGCATCTGTCTGTGGCAGGGGCTCCTCAGTTCCCCGGTTTGTGCAGATGAGGCAGACGCTCCCACTGGAATTAAAAAGGATGTTCAAACAATACTCACCGCCAATGAGAAAAAGTGGTTGGCAGCACACCCCATCATACGGATTGCCGGTCCCAAAGCCTTCCCCCCTTTTCATTATTTTGAAGAAGACGGCACGTTAAAGGGGATGGCATCGGATTATATAAAAACAATCTTCGACTATTTGAATTTAAAGCCGGAAATCCAGGGTAATTTGGCCTGGCCCTTGGTGTTAAAGGGTGTCCGGGAGCACAACATTGATTTGATCTCATGTTCAGCTAAAACCGCGGACCGGGAAGCCTATTTGAACTTCACCGAACCCTATCTCTCCTTTCCCCTGGTCATTGTTGTCAGAACCGATGCCCCTTTCATCGGGGGGCTTGAGGATCTGCATGGTAAAAAAGTGGCCTTCATTCAAGGAGGCGCAGCATATGAGTGGATTTTAAGGGACAATATTTCAGTCACTCCTTTTTTCGTTAAAACCCCCCTGGAGGCATTGAAATCGGTCTCATTCGGGAAATCCCAGGCCCACATTGAAAATCTGGCAGCGGCAACCTACCTGATCCGGAAACAGGGACTGGCAAATTTAAAAATTGCCGCGCCCACAGCCTATGACAATTATACTCTGCACATTGCCGTTAGAAAAGACTGGCCCGAACTGGTTTCCATGATCAACAAGATACTTCCCATCATCCCTCCCGGGCAGCAGACGGAGATTCGTGACAAGTGGCTGACGGTGGAGAATGATTATAGCTTTGCCAAAAAGGTTGTTTTTAAATGGTTTATGATCTTCACCGGTATTGGTGTCACTGTGTTCTTGATAATTTTGTTGTGGAACCGCCGATTAAGCAGAGAAATTGCCCATCGGACACGTGTTGAAGAAGCCCTTTTGAAGAGTGAAATAGAGCTGAAACGTCAGAACACCATGCTTGTCACTATTTTTGAGACCGCTGCAGAGGGGATTTGTATCTGGCATCGCATTAAGGAGAAGCCCTTTGTTCGGTTCACCCATTGGAACCGAAAAATGGAAACCCTGACGGGCTATGACATGGCGGAGATCAACCGACTGGGGTGGTTCAAGGCGTTTACCCCTGAAGTCGGGGGGCAAGAAAAGGTGGTGGACCGAATGTGCACCATGAAAAAAGGCGATCGTTTTCACGGTGAAGAGTGGAAAATCGAAGCAAAAGGGGGCGTGCAGAAAGAGATCAGTATTTCAGCATCCATTTTGACCTTGGAAGGCGAAGCGGAATTTGTGCTTGCCATTATGCATGATATCACCGAACAGAAACGATATGAAGAAAACCTGCTCCAGACTCACAAAATGAAAGCCATCGGCACACTGGCGGGGGGAATCGCCCATGAATTTAATAATGTTCTGGGGATCATTCTTGGCAATACAGAGCTGGCCATGGATGATGTTCCCCCGGGGAGCCCCACCCATAAATTTTTATCGGAAGTGTGTGAGGCAACACTGCGTGGCAGGGATGTGGTCAGGGAGCTGTTGCGCTTCAGTCGTGGCGACACCCGGGAAAAACATCCGGTTGACATGGCAACGTGTTTAAGAAATGCCCTGGCATTGTTAAAGGCCGCCATTCCCGCCAACGTTCTTTTCAGAGAAGATATTCCGCAAACATGTCACGCAGTCATGGGGGATGAAACACTGATTCAACAGGTGGTCATTCATCTGTGCAACAATGCGGTTCAGTCCATGGAAAACCACGGTGGCACCCTGGAAATCACCTTGAAGAATGTTACCATTGAAGAGCAACAGTTCTTTTTCGACCAGATTTTAGCCCCCGGCGAATATGTCCGGGTGTCGGTTTCAGATACCGGCCACGGCATTCCTGACTATACCATGGCGCATATTTTTGACCCTTTTTTCACCACTAAATCCGTTGATAAAGGATCCGGCCTGGGGCTTTCCGTGGTCCATGGCATCATAAAAGGGCATGATGGTTTTATTCAGGTGAAAAGTAAACCCGGAGCGGGCACAACGGTTTTTTGTTATTTTCCGGTCATGGCAAGGTTTAAGGATCAATCGGCAGAACAAGATCAGCCCCCGGCCCAGGGCACCTATACCATTTTATTGGTGGATGATGAAGTCGCATTATTAAACATAGGTCGGCAGAGCCTGGAGCGATTGGGATATATTGTGGAAACCGAGTCAAATCCTGTGGAAGCATTAACGCGGTTTAAAGCCCATCCTGAAAAATTTGATCTGGTGATTACCGATATGTCCATGCCACAGATGACGGGAGACCAATTAATTAAGGCGTTGCTTGCCGTCAGGCCGGATATCAAAACAATTATCTGTACCGGGTACAATAAAAAAATTGATGAAAAAAAGGCAGACGGCATTGGTGCCTGGGGGTACATTATGAAGCCCATGGATCGCATGGTGCTGGCCCAGACGGTTCAGACGGTTCTGAACTCCAGGCGGGGTTTTCCCAAAAAGATGTAAATATTTTGGAGCCACACCACGAATATCAACTCATTAGAGGGGGGAGAATATGGCTGAAATAAAATCAGGCAAGGCAGAGGAAAGATCGGAAAAATCAGAAACACAGGCTCAATCGAATTTTAATCGGAAGTTCCGTGAACAGCAGGCTATTCTCGACGGTATCAGTGAGGTGATTTATGTCTCTGATCCGGAAACCTATGAGTTGCTCTATGTGAATGATGCCTTTATTAAGAGCTGGGGAGACTGTACCGGACAACAGTGTTACAAGGCTCTGCAGAATCTTGACAACCCCTGCCCGTTCTGTACCAACCATAAAATTTTTGATCCTGACAATAGATCCGGTGCCTATATCTGGGAATTTCAGAACAAGGTGACCCAAAGCTGGTACCGGTGTATTGATAAGGTTATTAACTGGCCGGATGGCCGCAGGGTACGCTATGAGATGGCCATTGATATCACCCGTCAGAAAGAGATGGAAGATGCGTTGAGAGCCCAGTCCCAGGAGATCCTTGATCTGTCAACGCCGGTGATACAGATTTGGAAGGGAATCGTGGTGGCACCGCTCATCGGCTCCCTGGACAGCCAGCGGACCCAGCATTTCATGGAACGATTTCTCAACAGCATCGTTGAAACCCAGTCTCCGGTGGCACTGGTGGACATTACCGGGGTGCCCACCATTGATACCCAGACGGCCCAGCATCTCATCGAAGCCATCACCGCCTCTCGTCTTTTGGGAACCAAAGCGATTCTCACCGGTGTCAGCCCCTCCATTGCCCAGACCCTGGTGCATCTGGGAATTGATCTGTCCGATATTGAGACCCACTCCTCTTTGGCCAATGGACTTGCCATGGGGCTGAAGATGCTTGGTATTAAAATCACAGGCAATGATTCAGTGCCGGCCAAGTAAATTTGATACTTCAATTTTCATGATAAATAATCATGGGGTTTTGATCACACTGCCACCCATATTGCAGTCATTTGCACACCAGTTTCTACCCCAAATCGACAGAGATGATGATGATGAATCCCCAACCATTATTTAGACAGAGAGGGCATATGAGTGGAGACAGTATTGCAGTAAATAAAATTCGTAATATTTTGTTGGTTACCGTGCCACCGGACCCGGAAGATGAGACCATCAACGTTCTACAAGAAAAGGTATTAAACGCCATGGCCCGGCATGACGCAAAAGGGGTTATCCTGGATATTTCCGTGGTGCAGACCCTGGACTCCTTTTTTGCCCGCACTATTTCCGAAACAGCTCAAATGGTGGGGCTCATGGGGGGGCATACCATTGTTGCCGGCATGCAGGCAAACGTAGCCATCACCGCCACCCAGCTCGGTTTGACCCTGGATGGTATTCGGACGGCCCTGGATGTGGATATTGCTTTAGGGCTGTTGGAGAATATTGATTAAACAAAAGGGGGCGGGATATGGTCAACGATGCTGATGGTGAGATTACGATCAGGGTAGAAGGAGACATCGTTCTTGTGCGGAAAAAAATTCGGGAGGCTGCCGGATCTGTGGGATTCGGTGGAACGGACATTACCCGCATCGTGACAGCCGCCTCTGAGCTGGCCCGCAATATTTTTAAATATGCGGGAACGGGAACGGTGGTTTGGGCCAGGGCCAGGGAATATGACCGTGGCCGGGAAGGATTGACCATTGTTTTTAAAGATCAGGGGCCGGGAATCAGCGATATCAGCCAGGCACTGCAATCGGGGTATACCACATCCAACGGACTGGGCATGGGGCTGCCGGGTTCCCGGCGATTGATGGATGAGATGCACATTGATTCAGGTTCCGGTATTGGTACAACCGTAACGGTGTCCAAATGGTTGAAGTGATGGTGCAGGATAAAAAAAAGATTTTTGTTGCCAATTCCGGAGATATCAGCCTTGCTCGGAAAATAGTCCGGGAGTTGGGTGAACGTGTTGGTTTTGACAGTGCCCTGGTACATGAGCTTGTTCTCGTGGCAGGGGAACTGGCATCAAATCTGATTCGTCACGCAGACCATGGAGAGATGTCCTTCACCCTCCTGGGGGGTGAGGAAAAGGGGATAGAGCTGGAAACCCTTGATGATGGGCCGGGGATTCCCGATATTGAGATTGCCATGACAGACGGTGTCACCTCTGGCACTTCCCTGGGTTACGGCCTTGGTTCCATCAATCGAATAATGGATTTTCTGGAGGTTCACTCTCCGGTAACAAACGGAAGGGGAACCCGGATCTGCAGTAGAAAGTATCTTCCGGTCATACATGTGTGCCGGCTCCCCTGTCCTCTATCTGTGGGGGTGACGTCGCGACCTTTTCCCGGAATGCGACATAATGGAGATTCCTTTATTATCAAACACTTTGGGTGTCAGTTGCTGGTGGGTGTCATTGACGGACTGGGCCATGGGAAGTTTGCCTATGATGCGGCCCAGCGAGCCAGGCAATATGTGGAAAAACATTATGATCAACCCTTTGAAAGACTTTTTCAAGGGACAGGGAGGGCCTGCAGATCCACCCGGGGAGTTGTCATGGCCCTTGTGAAACTGGACTGGAGCAGCCTGCCCATAAAAATGACCTTTGGCAGTATCGGCAACATTGATGCCCGGTTGTGGCATGGAAATGCCGGGTCATTGCCCGTTCGTCGGGGTATTATCGGTAAAAATGCACCCTCCCCCAAGGTTCATGAGCAGTCATATGATCTCAACGATACCCTTTTCCTTTTTTCCGACGGTATTACCTCCCACTGGCAGATGGAAAAATTTCTTCATCTGCAGACAGAATCTGCAGGGGAGATGGCCCGGATTATGTTGGAGTTCCTGGCAAAGGACGATGATGATGCCACGTTACTTATCGTAAAATCAAGTAGGTCGGAGACCTTATCGCATGGATGAGACAAAGCTGATCAGGCAATTGAATCAGGAAAAAGCGATCTGTGCACAACTCAGGGTAGAGCTTGCAGAGGTTCACGATGAGTTGCACAAAACAAATTCCGAATTAATGCAACTCACCTTTGAACTTGATGATCGGGTCGAACAACGAACCCTTGCCTTACAAAAATCGGAACAGGCACTGCGGGAACATCGGGATCATCTCCAGGAGATGGTCCGGGTCCGCACGGCATCTCTGGAGAAATTGAATACCACTCTGGCTGAGAACGTGAAAGCCCTGGAAGCATCCGAAGAACAATTTCGCAGTCTTGTGGCAACCATCCCCGATATTGTCTATCGAATTGATTCCAAGGGGCGGTTCACCTTTATCAACGAAGCCGTTGAGAAACTTGGATATAGCCCTGATGAGCTGATGGGGAAACATTTTTGCCATATCATTGTTCCGACATATGAAAATGAGATCTCCAGGGAGAAGGTTTTAAATAATGCCGATGGGGTGGAGACGCGAAAGAAACCCATAAAACTGTTTGATGAGAGGCGCACCGGAAAAAGAAAAACCATAGGTCTTGAGATTCAATTGGTGGCCAGGAACAGTTCCCGGTTGTATTATGGGAATCTGGAAAAGCTGGGAAATAGCAGTGTGGTTGTGGAGGTGAACAGTACAGGGCTTTACAGTGAAAATAGTGGGGAAGAAAAAAATATATATATCGGTACAGTGGGGGTCATCCGGGATATCTCCGATCGAAAATGGCTGGAAGATGGTCTGAGAAAAGCCAGGGATGAGCTGGAAATCAAAGTGCAGCAGAGAACGACGGAACTTGTCCAGAAAAACAAAGCGTATGCTGAAGAACTCATAAAGAGTCAGCTGTTGGAAAAGGAGCTGATCCAGGCCCAGAAGATGGAGGCCATCGGCACCCTTGCCGGTGGCATTGCCCATGACTTTAACAATATCCTTTCCATTATTCTCGGGTTTGTGGAGTTGTCCATGGATCATGCAGAAGAGGATTCCGAACTTGCTGAAAATCTTCAAGAGATCAATGTGGCGGGAAACCGGGCAAAGGAACTTATCAAACAGATTCTCACCTTTGCCAGAAGATCCGATGAAAAGCTTCAACCCATGCAGGTCAGCCTCATTGCCAAGGAAGTTCTCAAGCTGTTACGTTCAACCATCCCCACCTCCATTGCCATTGTTGATGACGTGCATAGTGAAGGACAGATAATGGCAAATCCCACCCAGCTGCACCAGATTTTCATGAACCTTGCCACCAACGCGGCCCAGGCCATGGAAAAAATGGATGGTGGGACACTGAAGTTATCCATGCGAGACATTGTGATGGATGGGAAAATGGATCTTGAAAAGCCCCATCTTGCCCATGGCCGATACGTCATCATTAAAATCAGTGATACGGGTAAAGGGATTCCCAAGGAACATCTGGACTTGATATTTGAACCTTATTTCACCACAAAGAGCCCTGGAGAGGGCACGGGGCTGGGGCTCTCCGTGGTCCATGGGATTGTTAAAAACTGTGATGGGGACATTTCTGTGGAAAGCAGGCCGGGTATAGGGACGGTGTTTACCATTTTACTTCCTGCGGTGGAGAGGCGCACCAACACCAGAAAAAACGGCCTGCAGCATTTACCAACAGGGTTGGAGCGTATCTTTGTCGTTGATGATGAGCTGGTGATCGCCCGATTGACCAGCCGGATTCTCCAGCAGCTGGGATACACCGTCACAAGTTCAAATAACAGCCTGGAGGCTCTGGAGATGATCCGCGAAAATCCCCATGCCTATGATCTGGTGATCTCCGACATGACCATGCCCCATTTGAGCGGGGATCGGCTGACTGTTGAGATATTGAAAATCCGGCCGGATATGCCGATTATTATCTGTACCGGTTATAGCACGCGTATCAATGATGCTTCCATTCAGAAAATCGGTGCCAGAGCCTTGCTCATGAAGCCGATTGATAAAAAAAGGTTGTCCGGGATTGTCCGGGAGGTTCTGGATGGGGGAGACATCCGTGAAACTGCGACGGATGAGGAAAACGACAACGGGTGAAAAGCGCAGGATTGATTGCACCATGGACCCATCAGGGGGATGGGGTGTGAATGGGATATTAACCGGTTTTTACTTGCCTGTCCGTATCATAGTTGATATGATTTTCGGCGAGTATGTTGAACATGGTAGCTTGTCATATGGGAAGGTGGTCAATGGAAAACGAGTCAATTTTATTTCAGCCCATTTCCGGGGAAAACGAGGCGCTTCCGGCGGTGCGTAAAACCTTCCGTGTGCCTGTGGCTGAAAATGACGATGTTCAGGTGGTACTGGAAGGAAAAATATATTCGGTCTTGAATATCAGCCTGGGGGGCATCAGTATTGTCTGTGATGACATCCCTGATGTGGAATGTGGCCATGTCCGTGGGGGCTGGGAATTGAGACTGGGTCAAATTCGTTTGCAGGATTTATCCGCCAGGGTGATCCATTGCGGCTCCATGGCATCGGGCCAGCTATTGTGTGGACTACAATGGGTTGATCTTGGAGAAAAGGAGATGAACATCATCAATGACGCCGTTGCCCGGTTGAAAGTGAGCGCCCTTGGCAATAATGATTTAAACACTCCCCCAACACAAGACATTGAAAAATGACCGAAAAAAAAGATATCATGGACAGTATCCTTTCAGATGATGATACCTTCGCTGACAGGAGCAACGACCTGGATTTTTTGATTTATCGCTGTGGCGATGGGATGCAGGCGGAAAATGAGGTGATGCAGGATGACCCTGCCCGGAAATCCATTAAGGTTTCCAAGGGCAATGTGTCTGTTGAAATCTGGGAGGGGCGGGCAAAAATTAAAGTCAAAGTCGCCCCGGGGACGGACATTGGGATTTCCATGGAAAAAATTGCCACCATTGCCGTTGATGCGATTCTTGAGGCATTGAAAAAGGAAACGCTGTGATGATTATTACCTGTCCCAAATGTTCCAGGAAACATCGCGTCAATTCGGACACTGTTAAGACATATATTGATTCTGGTCGGAAAATTTCCGCCACCTGCAAGGTGTGTAAATATAAATTTCCAGTGATGTTGAATCAATTGACGGAGCCTTCCCCTGTCAGGAACACCGCTCCGGGTGCAACGGCCAGAAAAATATGCGTGACCCTGAGTAAAGGAGGGGTGGGAAAAACCACCACCGCAGTGAATCTCTCAGCAGGCCTTGCCCTGGCAGGATATAAAGTGTTGTTGGTGGACACCGACACCCAGGGGCAGTCCGCCTACATTCTGGGAAAAAAGCCCGTGGCAGGTCTCACGGAACTTCTCACCGGGGAGTTGACAGCGGAGGAGTGTATTGTTCCTGCCCGCAATAATCTCTGGCTTTTGAGTGGGGGCAAGTCCCTGGCCGGCATCAAGCGGATCATTGATCGGAAAAGTTTCGGGGCGGAATGGGCTCTGGCAGAGGCCATGAAATCCCTGGATGCACAATATGATTTCATCCTCATTGATACCTCTCCGGGATGGGATCAGCTCATCGTCAATGTGCTTTTTTACGCCACAGAGGTGCTGGTGCCGGTGGCCCTGGAGGTGATGGCCCTGCATGGACTGTCAGAGTTCATGAAAAGCCTTGGTGCCATCCAAAAATACCGCAAAGAGGTGACGCTGGAATACATCGTTCCCACCTTTATGGACTCCCGGATCAAGGGGCCGGAAAGATTATATATTGAACTTAAAAAATTATACCCGGAATCCATGTGTCGCCCCATCCGTTATTGTGACAGCCTGTCCGAGGCACCCTCCTATGGTAAAACCATTTTTGAATTTGCGCCGGGCTCAACGGCTTCGGCGGACTACAGGGAGCTTGTCAGGCGGGTTGCAAAGGCGGATGTCTAAAAAAGATGAACACGTTTATAAAAACGATCCCGTTTGAAAAGATTACCTCCTGTGGAAATAATTTTATTGTGGTTGACGAACGGTTGAAATGTCATGTCCCCGAATGCCTGAAGCGTGATGTGGCAAGGGAGGTCACCGACGGCAATTTCGGCGTTGGCGCCGATGGGTTTATCGTGCTTCAACCGGGTACCCCGGAGGTGCTGCAGAAGATCAATTCTTGCCGCCATTACTGGAAAGAGTTGCCGGCAGCTCAACCGTTTGATTATATTTTCAGGATGTTCGAGCCCACTGGTGAAGAGTCCTTCTGCTGTGGTAACGGTCTGCTTTGCATGGCCCTGTATCTCTATCAAACCACCGGTGTTACCATGGTTCGCATTTTAACTGAGATTCCCGGCAACGCGCCTGTGGTGCGCACCTTGGGGTATGATATGGAAAAACGGATGGTATGGGTGAACATGGGAACGCCCGTAAAAATTCCGGATCACCTGGCCCGCCCCAAGGGGATGGTGGCCGTGGGCCCGCATCTTACCCGTGTTCCCTTTGAAATTCCCTTAAGTCGGTTGGCGGGCATCTGTCCCCCTGTGGGGCAGCAGGTAATTTCTTTTTCCGGTTATCTCACTTTTTCCGGTGAACCTCATCTGGTGATCGTGTTTGACCATTCGCTGAATCATAATTCAGCCGTGGCCGGGCCAGCATGTTCTTCGGCAATCCGGGACCTTGCCGATATACTGAAACAGGGCATCTTGTCCTTTGAAACCGACCCCTTCAACGCCATTGGACTCTATTTAAATCATCAGTTAAGGGCATTTTTTCCAGTTGGTATCAATGTGAATATTGTGAGTATCACTGACATGGAAGGTGTCATTGAGCACAGATGTTTTGAAAGGGGTATTGAAAAGGAAACCCTGGCCTGCGGCACCGGGATGGTGGCAGCGGTATCTGTCCTGCATGCCCTTGGCAGGACGACATGCGATACCCTTAAGATACACCCTTTAAAATGCAGAGAATATAGACCCGGGACGGCTGTCACCGTTGAGAAAAAGGGTGCCTATTTTGTGATCCACGGCATGCCGGTGCGGATTTGTACCGGTGTTTTCCACAGGGCTGAAGGGCAAAATGGGTATGCTTCATCGTTCCCCCGGAATAAGAAAATGGGTGTGGAGGTATGAAAAAGTCTCAAGCTCGTTACACCTACGATAATCGTATAAAAATTAAGTTGTTGACCAGCTCCATCGTTCTGCTCATGCTGGCACTGGCCTTTAATACCTTTTTGAGCTTAAGCTCCCTTGAAGATATTTATGTGGGCTCCACCTTTTCCAAGTATTCCGCCATTGGAAACGATTTAAAGCGCAACATTGAGAAATCCCTCCGGTTTGGCAAAAATCTGGGCAAGTTTGTGGGCTTAAATACCCTTCTCCTGGAAACCCGGAACCACTTGGTAATAAAGAGCCGCACCGGGTCTTTAAAGGAGACGGATACGGCACCCGTTGACTCGGATCTGTCGGTTTCCGTGGTGTTGCCTGATGATCGGATTTACTACAGCACTGAGCCCACCTTGATCCATCAGCAACTGCCTTCCGATGTGGCAGCCTATTTCAGAACCGTTTTTCACACTCCCGGGATGACGGACAAGGTCATCGTCAAAAATTATTATAAATTTAAAAAAACGTTTTATATCGGCTTGCCCATTGAAAAGAGCAGACAAAAAAATCAGGTGGGGACGCTTGTTATTAAATTGTCCGATGGGCAGGTAAAGCTCTTTATACATCAGCTTTCCATTGAAAAGCTGCAGCTCATCGGGATGGTTCTGCTGGGGGTGTTGGCGATACTTTCCGTGTTTTTCTTTGGGGTTATCCCCGGGAGTCCGGCCCTTACCTCCTTTTCCAAAAGAAGTATTTCCGGTGTCATTCTCGTGGTGCTTTTACTGGCACAGCTCTGTTTTTCATTAATTAATACCAACTCCTTTAAAAACTGCTACCTTGACATCAGCCAGGAAAAAACAGCCGTGCTGGGCAGCCTTTTAAAGGAAGACATCGAATTCATGCTCAGTAAAGGTATTGCCCTGGATCGGCTCTCCATGATGGAAAAGATGCTGGGAGAAATTATATCTGCATCCCCGGAATTGAGTTGCATCACCCTTTCTGATTCAGAGATGCATCCGCTTTACATGGCAGATATGAATCGTGTGTCTGCCCTGGGAAAAAACGGGGTGAACATACCGATTTCCGAGGCACTCTCCTGTGGGGAGACGGATGCAAAATATCATCAGCGCATTCCCCTTACCCGAAAGCCATCCGTCGCCGATGGCGCCGCCGCCACCGACATTGCCGGGTATCTTTCCATTACCATTTCCCGGAAAGTCCTTTTGTCCGAATTGAGAGAGATCATTATGGATTCACTCACCGTTTTGGTGATCTCCTTTCTCTTTCTCATGGAACTTCTGGTTATTGTCTTTCAATATTTTGCAAAGGAGATGGCAACCAAGGGAAGGGCGTTTCAGGTACACTACACGGCCATCCGCCCGGCAGTATTTTTATATTTTTTCGGCCAGACCATCTCGGTCTCTTTTTTACCCCTTTATATGGAACAGCTCTATGTGCCCTTTTGGGGGTTGTCCCGGGAAGTGATTATGGGGTTGCCCATCTGTACCACCATGTTGTTTGGGGGAATTTCCCCCCTCATCGCCGGTCCATGGGTGGATAAACGGGGCTGGCACGAGTCTTTCATTGCCGGACTGTTGCTGACGGCGGCCGGCTTTGTATATACCTGGGTGGCCCCCAATGCCTTTCATCTGATTTTGTCCCGGGCCTTTGTGGGGTTCGGGTATGGGCTGACCTTCATGGCCGCCAATGGATTTGTGGTGGCATTTACCAATGAAAACAATAAGACCCAGGGGCTTACCCGTCTCATTGCAGGCTGTTATGCCGGCTATATCTGCGGCAGCTCCACCGGAGGAATGCTGGCGGACAGTATCGGGTACAATGCTGTTTTCATCGTGGGAGCAATCATTATCGGTTTGTCCTTGGGTTACAGCCTGATTTTCCTGAAAGGTGCCATGGGGTCGTCGGATGGTCCGGTCATGGTGGGGTCGGAAAAACCTGTGCTCAGGATGGGACAACTGCTGCAGTTCATCACCAACCCCCGGATTCTGGCCGTCTGCTTTCTGGTGATCCTTCCGTCGTCAATGATAGCAGTGGGGTTTTTAAACTATTTTATTCCTATATATATTGACCGTATTGGCTCCACCCCTTCATATATCGGCCGGCTTTTAATGGTGCATGGGCTGTTTTTTATCTATGTTGCCCCCATTTTCAGCAAGTACATCGACCGATCTTCATTCAAAGCGCGATATATCTTTTTAAGTGGTGTCATCAGTAGTCTTGGTATGATTCTGTTCTATTTTTATGGTGGTATGACAGCCGCTGTGGTGGCGGTGCTGGTGCTGGGACTGGCTGGCAGTTTTGAAGCAACTACCCCCTATGTCCTGGGCCTTGAAACCACAAAAAAACTTGGCAGTGCAAAGGCCATTGCCATCTTGTCCTCCGTTGAAAAACTGGGGCAGGTGGTGGGCCCCATTGTTTTTGGATGGCTGATTCTGGGACAGCCGGATGAAAAACCCGTCTATTACATGGGGATTGCCTGTTTTATCATTGTTTTGTTGTTTTATCTGATCAGTTGTCGTAACAATGACTGGGCTTGAAATTGAACGAGGTTGATCCCGTTGCGCTGCGGTTTGTTTAAATGGCTTGTGGGGTGATTAAATCATCGAAATTTTTATTTGAAAGTTAGGGAGATAACGTGGAAATTACATCCAGAAAAGTGGCAGATAAAACAGTTGCCTGCATCAGCGGACGGTTGGATGCAGTGTCTGCTCCTGAATTCCAAAACGCGTTGCTGGCATTGATAGACCAGGGAGCCACGGCACTTTTGCTTGATTTTGCAGGCGTGGATTACATCAGCAGCGCCGGATTGCGAAGTATCCTGGTGGTGGCCAAGAAATTACGCACCGGAAAGGGAGAGCTTTCTGTGGCCATGCTGCAGGATACGGTAAAAGAGGTGTTTGAAATTTCAGGTTTTAGCTCAATTCTTCCGGTGTTTGATACCGTGGAATCTGCCCTCTCCTGAGAAGGTGGGTAGCTGCTGATATGCCAAAGAATATACCCGTTTGCTTGTGTTTTCATCCGTTTTCAAAGCCACTATGCACGAAAAAATCTGCCTTGAATACGAATGAAAAGCCTGTGCATTGAGGCATATTCTTTTCCGCCAAAGGCCTTACTCCAGATAGTCGTTGTAGATTTCATCCGCAGCACTAAGAATATCAACGGAGGGGTCATACCCTATTTTTGAGGCTGTTTTTAAATTGAGGGCTATCTGGCTGGGCTCCTCAAAAAATTGGCTGAGTTCCCTCGGTTTTGCCCTATTAAAGATTTTTGCCATGGTCTCTGCATGGAACTGCCCCACATATTTAAATTCAGCCTGGGAAATACTCATCAATAATCCATATTTCACCTCTTCCGAACCTGCCTGGGAAAAGGTGGGGATGCCTGCCTGGTTTGCTATGGAGACAAGGGTGGGAAGGCTGTGGGCATTGATCCCCATGTGCAGGGTTACATAGATGGCATCGGCCTTTTGGCACAGTTCGGAGAAACAGCGTATTACCTCCTGCTCTGCAAGGGTTTTATCATCCACCCCTTTTTTAATGAAGCACCGGATGATCTCAAATCCCCTGCGGGCGGCAACGGCTTCAATTTTATCCACGCTGGCATAACTTCTGCCCCGAACCGTGTCTTCATACATGATGCCAAGTTTTTGAAATCCTATGATATCATGGAAAATTTCCACCTGTCTTTCATATCTCAGGGGATCCACCCTGGCGTGAATATGATCATATCCGGAATCTTCAAAGCTCTTTATGATGCCGGAAGAGAGCGCATCGCTGATGGCAAGGGCAATGGTGGGGACATGGTGCCGGTCGTTTGCCAGGTCCTGACCGGCCCATGTGCCCATGGCGATCATAAGATCAATATCCTTTGTGGTGTTTAATCGCTGTATCAGTACTTTAACCTGCTGCTTCCGAACATCATCCTTCCAGTCCGAGGAGTAATAGGCATCTTTTTTAAAGATCATATAGTCACTTTTTAAATGGTCTGCGCACCATTCCCAGATCTGTTTTGTGCTGTCTCCCGGGAATTGAGGAAACGCTGTTTTTTCGATCCATCCTAAATTGATCAACCCGTTGAGGGTGGCAATAAAGGTTTTTTTGTATTCAATATAATCCCCCCCCTCATAATATCCAATGGCCCATTTTGCGCCGTTGTTTTTTGTGGGGGTGGTGGGGAAAGCGTCTGCGCTTCCGGCAATGCTGCTGGTGCTGATGAAAAATAGGCAGGCAGCCATGGCCACTGCGCCGATCAGGGTTGGTTTCATATTGAGGTCTCCTTAACATTGAGCGATTGATTCTGATTTCGGCCCTTCTGATGGATTTGGGGGGCCATGGAATGCAGTGCTTGGGCTTCTTTCAGGGCTGCCGTGATGAGGGCATCAACAATATCTGCCTGGGAAATCCCGCACCCCTCCCATAGAGACGGTTGGCTCTTTTTACTCATCAGGGCTGGTACTGTATTAATTTCATTGACATATATCTTTTTTTGGCATGAGTAAAACAGGTCCAGTCGAACCTCTCCGCGCCCCTCCAGCACCCTGTAGGCTTCAATGGCCAGCTGTTTGACTTTTTCATGATCTTCCGGTGGAATATCTGCGGGAATCTTTTTTATGTTGCTGGTGGCATTGTCCGTGCCGTATTTGGCCTCGTAGGTATAAAAGTCGTGCGCCTTACCCACAAAGGTCTGCCGGACGATACTTGTTTTGATCTCATTGCCGGATTGAAAGGCGTATATTTCAAGCTCACTGCCGTCAATGTACTCTTCCACAATAAGTTTCTCGTCAAAGGAGAAGACATCCTGGACCGCTGCCTGAAAATCGGATTCCTGATATATTTTGTGAACGCCAAGGGAAGAGCCCGAATTAGCAGGCTTGATAAAAAAGGGAAATGAGAACTGTTCTTTCAAGTTGTCCAGACACCGGGGGGTATAGTCCTGGTGATGAATCACCGTGTACCGGCACACGGGAAGCCCGGCCTGGCATAACAGCCGTTTCATGACATCCTTGTCAAACCCCACAGCCCCTCCCAGAAGGGAGGGACCCGCCGCCGGGATCTGTGCGGTGAGCCACAGCCCCTTCATGATGCCACCGGCACCGTTTTTGCCATGCAGAACGGTGAACACCACATCAATGGGGATGCATTGTCCGGTCTCTTTTGTATAAAGGCAGGGACGATCTCCCTGACCTATGGGTAGCATCACCGGAACCCCGGTGATGCTTCCGGCAATATCCTCCGGAACATCACATGCTCTCTTGAATTGGGCGGTGTCGCACAACAGCCAGTGTCCGTCCCTGGAGATGTGCAGGAGTTCCACATGGTATTTTTCCGGGTTAAAATGGGGAAGAATGTTGCTTGCCGAAATCAGAGAGACGTCATGTTCCAGGGATCGTCCTCCGAATGTCAGCAAGACATTCAGCTTATCGGTTTTTTTCACTTGAATTTCCTTAAGATCAAACAATGGTTTCCGCTCCTTTGAAGATCAGGCACAGCATGGTGATGTCGTCGGATTGGGGAGCCTCTCCGGAGAAACGTTTCAGATCATGGTTCACACTTTCAATGATGCCCTTTGCGTCCCCTTTGTTTGAGGTGTCAATCAGATTCAGGAGTCTTTCATCGGAATAGAGTGTCTGGTCTGAATTCATGGCCTCTGTGACACCGTCGGTGTAGAGAAACAGGGTGTCTCCGGGGCTTAACGTGACGGAAAGTTCTTTAAAGGCCATCCCCTCCATGGCACCGGCCATGGGACCGCTCAACCCCTTTTGAAAAAAGGTGCGATCTTTGGATTTGATCACCGGCGGGTTATGGCCTGCATTGGCATATTTTAACTCTCCGGTATTAATGTTGAGTATCCCCACAAGAAGCGTTACAAACATACAGTTTGGGTTGTCTTTGCTGAGTATGTCATTGATTTTTGTTATTATTTCCGATGTGGACTGGGTTGTTTCCGCATAGGTTTTGATGAGTGTTTTGGTGATAGCCATGAACAGTGCCGCCGGCACCCCTTTGTCGGAAACGTCGCCAATGGAGATGCAGAGATGATCCTCATCCATTAAGAAGAAATCATAGAGGTCCCCCCCCACCTCCCGTGCGGGTTCCAGATAGGCATGGAGATCAAATTCCTTTCTCTCAGGATAGGGCGGGAAGATTTTGGGGAGGATCCCCAACTGGATATCCCTTGCCACACTTAATTCGCTCTCTATGCGTTCTTTTGCCGCAGTGGTGGCAACCAGCCGGGTGATACTGGTCTGCAGCTCCTGAAACATGTATAGAAAAGAGCGGGCAAGGGCGCCCACTTCATCTTTTCTGCCGGTGTAAACGTCTTTTTTAAGGGCCAGGGCAAAGGCTGGGGAGGTTAAATCTTCATGGGGGATCTGCTTGATTTTATGTGTCAGCAATTTCAGTGGATTGGAAAATCGCCTCACTGCCAGGCTTAAAACGAAAAAACCCACAAGGAAGATGATGCCGATAATGGCTGACAGACGTGTGGCCAGTTGGCCGGCCGGTTGTTTGATCTCCTCCACGGGTACGAGGGCCGTGATATACCAGTCCAGGGCTTTGATGCGGGAGGTGTAGGCGTTTATCTCCCGTTCACCCATGGTAATGGTGGCGGGCACATCCTGGTCGGTGTGTTGCATAAGGGTTTGGAAGAGATCCGTGGACAGTGCGGATGTATAGGTGTCGGTGGGGGGAATTAACAGGTCACCGGCATGGTTGAACAGTAAAATGGTCCCTGTCTCTGCGATTTTGATCTGCTTGAAGTTCTCTTTCAAAACCTTGATGATGTCGTTGGTCTTTTTTTGGGTTTCCGCTTCAATTTCAGAAATGTCATTGGTCATTCCAAGGGTCCATCCCCAGTGGGGCAGTTGGATCAGATAGGCAATTTTTTTTGTTTTCTCATTTTCACAGGAAAAAACGGCATATTTATGGAACAGATCCGTGGAACTGTTGATGCTCTGGGAAACGGGCTTGGATTTAACATCTTTTATCCGGGTCAGGTTTTTGCCGTCAAGGATGGCGCGGCTGTGAAAAAATATGTCATGGGAGGCATCGGAAAGAAAAATCCCCGAAGAGATGTTCACTGTGTTCAGCCATTCCAGCACTTTTTTTCTGGCAGCATGTTCATCCGCTTCCGGGTTGATCTGATACAACAGGTCCAGAGATTGTACCAGAAGGGCACTTTCACTCTGCAACTGCTTTTTTCTTCTTTTGATAAAGGCCAGTTTGTCCAAAAGAAGATTTTTATATTTTCCTTCAACATTTAACAGAATAATTTTTTTGACGTTTTCAAGATTCTTATGCTCTGTGTGTAGAATGGCGTTTTTCACATCTTTTTGCGTAATGAAAATAATGCTGGCCGTGGTGGCGATGAAAATGACGCTGATCAAGAGCAAAATTTTAGTCTGCAGGGAGTGAATCATTGCTTCTCCTGAAGGGACGGATGTGCGGGATCATCCACAAACTGGCAGGTGTTGTGATCAATTCCCGGGGGATTGTCAGGGATTAAACGGGTAGGGTGCTTTGACCGGGAGGGATGGACCATGGTCAAATATCCTTTGCCATATGGATTGTCACCGTTAAAATGTTTTGGTTATCATGCCGGCTGTATTTTATTTCATCGGCCATTTGCATTACCATGAAAAGGCCAAGGCCTCCGATCTCCCTTTCATCAATTGCTTTTGTGATATCCGGAGGGTCCGCTTTCAGGGGGTTAAAGGGGGGGCCGGTGTCTGAAAAAGAGATGGACAAGGCCTCCTTGGTGGGTTCAAGTCCTATGGTGATGATTCCTGTATCGGTATCTTTGTAGGCATGGGAGATAATGTTGACAATAATTTCTTCCACAATAAGGGAGATGGACGGGGAATTACTGGTATCAAGGCCCGCCTGGGCAGCAGTTGTCTCAATAAATGCCTGAATGGATGCCAGTGAATTCAGTGTGGCCGGCCATCTGTTTTGTGTCATTTTTTTGCTCCCAGCAGTGTAAACTTATTGGAAAATGATTCTATAAAAATGGGGTTGTTGCTCCCAAAAGCGCAAATCGGAAAATGAAGGGTGCCTAAATGCCGATAGAATAGTGCAAATTCAGTTTCAAGACAAGGGCAAAATGAGCAGGCTGTTTCCGTGGAGACCCATTGTGTCAGCAACGCGGATCAGAGAATATCCATCCCTGGGATTCACAATTATTCCTTGAATAATTTGAAATAGTGGTGTATAATTATCATTTAATTTGAATGCCCTTGGCCGGTGATTCCGGCCTTTTCTATTTATATAAGGAATAACATGCTCCAAAATGATTCGCCCTTGATCGGGTTTGACGAAATGAACCTGAATCCCCTGCTGTACACCACACTGCAGGATGTGGGCTATGAAACCCCCACGCCCATTCAATCCCTGACCATCCCCCATCTGATCCAGGGGCGGGATGTGCTGGGCCAGGCAAGAACCGGGACCGGCAAGACGGCGGCCTTTGCATTGCCCCTGCTTTCCCGCATTGACCTTGCCAGACGATCCCCCCAGATTCTTGTGCTCACCCCCACCCGGGAGCTGGCCATCCAGGTGGCGGAATCCTTTAAAACCTATGGTGCCGGACTGAAGGGGCTGAATGTGTTGTCCATTTACGGGGGGCAGAGCTATGGCATTCAGTTGACTGAACTTAAGCGGGGGGTTCATGTGGTGGTGGGAACTCCGGGTCGGCTCATGGATCATCTCCAGCGAAAAACCTTGGTGTTTTCCGATCTTTTTTGTGTGGTCCTGGATGAGGCCGACGAAATGCTTCACATGGGCTTTATTGAAGATGTGCAGTGGATACTGGACAGGACCCCGAAAAATGCCCAGACGGCCCTTTTTTCAGCCACCATGCCGGGACCCATTCGAAAGATCGCCCAGAAATATCTCACAGACCCGGAAGAGATTTTGGTTCGATCGGATGTGGATGTGGTCAGCACCATTAATCAACAGTTCTGGATGGTCAAGGGGGAAAAAAAATCCAATGCCCTCATCCGTATACTGGAGGCCCTCTCTTTTGATGGGGTGATCGTCTTTGCCAAAACCAGAATCGCCACGGTGGAAGTGGCAAAAAGTCTTGAAGAAAAAGGGTTTAAGGCCGAGGCCCTTAATGGGGATATGGCACAGGCGGCCAGGGAGCGCACCATTTCCCGGTTGAAAAGTGGGCACATTGATATCCTGGTGGCCACGGATGTGGCGGCCCGGGGGCTGGATGTGGAGCGTATCTCCCATGTCATTAACTACGATATGCCATCCAAGGTGGACCCTTATATCCATCGTATCGGCAGAACCGGCAGGGCAGGACGCGCAGGGGAAGCCATCCTTTTTTTAAATCGCAATGAGCGCTGGATGGTTAAAAACATTGAAAGGGCAACAAAACAGAAAATCCGGGAGATACTGCTGCCTTCCAATCGGGATATTAATGAAAAACGGGTGAGAGATTTTAAAGAGCGTATTACCCAGACACTGGCATCGGAAGATATAACGATTTTTCAGGAATTGATTGATGCCTATGCCCAGGAACATGACGTTCCTGTGGCCCGGGTGGCGGCTGCCCTTGGCAAGCTGGCCCATGGCAGCACCTCTTTTTTGCTGCCCATCCATGAACATGGGAAAAGTATTTCTCCACACATCCCTAAAAAAATCGCTTCGCCATTCAACCGACAGAGCAGTACCCCCCCGGGGCAGGGGAGAGATAGCTCCTCACGTCGGAGGGGGAATATAGCCCCCAACGTCAACGAAGAGCGGTCCGGCCAGGGCGCGGATTTTTCTCGCCGTGCCAACGCTCAATCCGGCACGGAGGATGAGCCGTCCCGTACCGTCATGGAAAAACCCCGCCGGAAAAAACAACCGTCTCCAGCGGGTAAATCGTTGTCTCGTCAGAAACCATCTGCCTCTGAAAAAAAGGATCGCATGGGAAAGGTGGTTGCGGAAGAAGATATGGATGATTTCCTGCCGGAAAAGGGAAAAAACATGCCTTTAAAGGAGACAACCGCTCCTGAAAAGAGACGCATGGCTCCCCTGGAAAGGGGGATGGAACGATATCGCATTGAGGTGGGACGACAGCATGGGGTTCAGCCCAGGGATATTGTCGGGGCCATTGCCAATGAAGCCGGTCTTGAAAGTAAATACATTGGAAACATTGACATCAACCCGGAATTTTCCCTTGTGGATCTGCCAACGGGTATGCCCAAGGTGATCTTCATGGAGTTGAAAAAGACCTGGGTGAAATCCCGACAGATGGCGATTTCCAAATACAGGTGAATCGGCATTTGGTGCGCTAAACTGTTGAAAAAAAATATTCATCAGACTATTATCCCCAGGGTGGTCACCAAAGAACCGAAATGCAGCTGGCGGGAGATATTACAATTTTATCTTCCCCTGTTTTTAAACCAGGGGGTCATCACCCTTACGGCCCCTTTTTTAAACTTAGGTGTCAGCCGCGCCTGTGAAGCGGAACGCTCCTTGGCGGCATTTGCCGCGTCCTTTTCTCTTAGCATTATGTTTAATGCCGTTATCATCACCAGTTTAAAAGTCTATAATTCCCATTTGAAAGACAGGGAATCTCTACGGAAAATTCTGAGGTTTTTTCTTTTTTTAGGTGCGGCCGGTACGGGTGCATCCATCTTGATTGCCTTGACACCCGCAGGAGACTATATTTTCGTCAATCTGCTCAGGGTCCATAAAGAGACGGCAATCCATTCAAAGGAGTGGATGCTGTGGAGTTCTTTGGTACCGATGATCATCTCGGTCAGATGTGCCTTGCAAGGCATAACAACCGTAAACAGAAACACCGTCAATACGGCTGTTGCCACGTCATTACGGATGGGGCTTGCACTGTTACTGATCATTCTTCTGATAATGATCTTTCCGTGCAGACCGGGCATGGCGGCGGGTGCGGCCTACACCGGTGCGGTTTTAATCGAAACCGTGTTTTTATTTGTTCGCACCCGTGAAATGCGGTGTTTTGTCTCCCCCCTGCCGGTTGATGGCTGCAATGTCAGCCTGTCCCATCGGTATATTTTTAAGTTTACCCTTCCGCTCTGGATATCCAGTCTGGCCTGGACAAGTTCTTTTTCCCTGATGAACTTTTTCATCGGCCGGACCCTGAACAATGAGGCCGGGTTGGCAGGATTCACCATTATCCGCTCCTTAAGTATTTTCCTGAGTTCCCCGATTTTCTCCCTCGTCACGGTTGTGCTGATCCTGGGAAATCATCACACTTTAAAAAGAATCAGACAGTTCAGCATGGGACTGGTCCTTATGTTGACCCTGGTGGTTCTAACCGTGGTTTTTACTGATTTAAAAACAATACTTTTGTCTGATTTTTTTCATCTTTCCGGTGCGGCCCTGGCATGGTCAAGGCAGGTGCTTCACATTTTATTGTTCTTCCCGGCCCTGTTGGGAATCCGGTGTTATTTTGAAGGCTTGTTCATGCGGGAAAGAAAACCGACATCCATTGGAATATCAGGGGTTGCAAGGATTTTCGTTTTATTGATTTCAGGCTTAATCATCAACAAATATTACAGCGGGTTAAACGGTGTTTATGTCGGCACATTGTTGATGTTATTCACCTATGTGTCGGATATGGTATGCATGGTTTTGGCTTATTTAAATTTATTGCGGAAAAAAAAAGGTAATTTGTATGCGTAACCGCAGATTATCTTCCCGTCACGCTGACGTTATTGAAAAGTATGCGCGGGTATGCATTGGCACCAAAGTGGAGTTTGTCCTCTATGTCCATGATATCTTTGAACATGTCATATACATTGCCGGCAAGCATCGTATCCCCGGCCCGTCCTTTAATTTGACCATTTTTGATATAAAAACCAATGCTGACAGACCCTGAGAAATCGCCGTTAATCACATTTCCACTGTGGGTCCCAATAAAATTCCGGACGATAATACCCTCGTCCATCATTTTCACCATCTCTTTGTATGGCGTATTTCCTGGCGCTATGTAATTGGTATTGATATTGGATATGGGCGGTGCATTGATATGGGATGCCGGGCTGAATGTGGCACCCTGGAAAAGTTTTGCCACCTTATAGCCGCTACCGGTTGGTTCTCTGCAGCATTTATGGGCCATGTTTGCACTGAAAATAAAATTTTTAAACCTGCCATTTTGAATGATGGGGATTTTTTTTGTGGCCTGGCCTTCATCATCAAATGCCCTTGATCTATAAAAATTTTCAATATGGGGATGGTCGTAATAAGAAAAATTATCAGAGGCAATCTGTCTTCCCTCCATGTTGATTAAGGGAGAAATTCCCTGATAATGGGTTTCACCCTGGCAGGCAGCCCTAAAACGCCAGATCAGCGGGTCCAATGCCTGTTCAAGGATCAGGACCTTCATTTTCCTGGTGGGGACCGTTTTCATCTCCTGGCTGTGCCGGTAAAAAGAGACCATCTCCTCAATGGCCTCAGAGGCAAATAGGCTAAAGTGGTGTGCTACCTTTAACTTGTTAATCCCGGCAGCCGAATTTGCCATTTTAAGGCTTGGGGCAATATAATAGGTGGAATGCTGTTGTTTACAATTCAATCCGGACGTGTTCATTAATTGCGTGGTACATTTGGATTTACCCGTGCGACAATAAATGATTCCATCTGTTTTTTGTTTAATCTTTCCAATGACACGGATAGCTTCACGAATCAGAAATTCTGCGTCAATATCATCAATGGCTTCATCATAGGTCTCCATTGGGGGCAAGGTGTTTTCCTCGGGCAGCCTGAATGCAGCATCGGTACCAAATTCAAGCGCCGTCATCGCCTGCTTGATCAACACATCTCTATTCTTTAATGAAGAGGTGTAGGCAAAGCCGCATTTGCCGTTTTTAAAAACCCGGACGGCAACATTTTCCGGCATTTCCATGTTGATATGACCCGGTTGCCCGTTTAAAAAGGGAATTTGGATGTGATCGCCATGCTGGTAAAAGACTTCGGCCTGGTCCGTCATCCTTTTTAGTTTGTTTAATATATCCTCCACCTTTATACTCCCCCGATGACAACCTTATCGATCACCATGTGGGGGGCACCATGGCATGACTTGATATTGATCTGCCCCTTTCCACAGGCCCCTGCCTCTGAGAATTTTAAATCATTACCGATCATCCGGATGTTGTTCAAGGTGGTGAAAAGGTTTCCGGACATGTTGATATCTCGTAACATTTTTTTGATTTTTCCTTTTCTGATGTCGTAACCGTACTGTGCACCGAAAGAAAATATATCACCTATGGTCTGCCCGCCTTTGCCGCCGCAAATATACAGCCCCTGGTCAATACTGTTTATCAGTTCCTTAAATGAACGGTATCCCGGTTCGACATAAATATTGGACATGCGAATGATCGGCGGGTATGCGTAATCCTCGGCAACGCAGTTTCCCGAAAGGGGTTCTTTGTAGCCCAATGCCGTCCGTCGCGAGTGAAGTCTTCCCACCAGTATCCCGTTTTTCATGAGCTGTGTTCGGGAGGCCTTTATACCTTCGTCATCATACTTGTAATAAGAGAGAGAATTTTCAATGGTCGCATCATCAACAATGTTCAACTCCTCACAGCCCAGCTTCCGGTGCAGTACCATTTTGTTCTGTAAGGGGGTATCTTCTATAAAATCCGCTTCACTTAAATGCCCGAAAGCCTCATGAATGAAAAGTCCCCCGATTTGATTGTCCAGCAACACGGTATACGTTCCTGCCTTGACGGGTTCGGCATCCAGAAGCGCCTTGCAAAGTCGCGCCTTTTCCAGGAAAATGTCTTCTCGATTCAACAGTGGTGCAAATCCAGTGGAACCGCCAACGGCCACTCTTATATCCTGGACCGAATTGTTTTTTTTTGCCCAGATCGTCCCCTTAATACTGGTGGTAAGGATTTCCTGCTCAATGCCGGTCCCTTCACTTGTGACATAAAGTTTTTTTCGAAAGACTTCATTGTAGGTCAGTTTTGTGGTTTGAATCCGGTCCTGGGCCAGAATCATCTCATTATAGTGTTTCAGCAGTTCATGTTTTTCCCTGAGAGGGATGGTGCGTGGGTCAATTTTCAAAGAGAGCTTGACCACATCTTTTACAGGAGGGGCAGGTTTTAAATAATTCTTTTTTTTAGAGAGTTGTGAGATCAAACGGGCTGTATCAGACAGTTTTCTTATTACACCGGAGGCACTGTTTAAATGTGCAAAACTCCCGGATGCCACGGCCCCATCCCGAAAAACCCTTGCATTAAACCCATCTGAGATATTTGATCTAATGTCCGTCAGTTCATTGCCATCAAAAGTGATCACAACCCTCTGCACCTCTTCATATCGGACATCAGTAAATTGATTCCATGTTTTGGGAATAACATTGCTCAGGTTTTCAAGTATCATACTGTTTAAAACCCACGTGGTAGAGGTGTCTGCCACAACGAAAATTGAAACTTCAATTATTACAGACCATTGGACGAAGTTTATTATGAACGGCCATGACCGTATGGTCATGGCAAAAAATGAAAACGGCATGATGCCGCCCCTGACGGCCGGCCGGTCCAGCCCATGACCGTCGGCGACCCTTTTAAATTGTCATTAAGTAAAAAATATTTCGTTTTTGTCAGTATTCAGTGACTTGTTAAAGTTTGTTGTAAAAATCATATTCGATGGTAACAATAGAATATGGAAATGCTTTTTGTCAAGAAAACGGTGATAAAAGTGGCAATTCATATTGGGTATTAGCTATACCTAATTAAATACATAATACAGAATTTTATTCTTGACATTAAATAATCTGCTCTTTATACTTCCGGAAAATTTAGAGGTTTGATCACAATATCGTTCCACCACAAAGGTGTGGCGGTCGTGAGTAAGCCCTATTTTAGATCCACAGATCCGTTAATCTATAGTTGCAGGGAGCAGACATGATACAAAGTTATTTCCAATTGACAACAGATCAGCATGGGCAGGATATTCATATCCATCTACGCGGTGTATTTGATGGCAGTTCCGCGTTTGAGCTTTTGGATGTCATCGCAAAGCAGGCAGATCAGGGTCAGATCCTTTTTATCAACACCAATCGCATTGTTCGCGCTTATCCCTTTGGAAGGGTGATTCTCAATTGGAATCTCCCCCAAAATGGCCTTCGGTCAAAACTTTATTTTACAGGCCCCCATGCCAGGACGCTTTTGCCCGATGGGTGCATACTCTTATCGGGAAAAAGTGCCCCTACCCATACCTGCCGGGGAAATAGTAAAAATTGTACCTGCGAATGTGGGTGGATGGAGACAAGCAGAGAGGGACAACATTATGCCTGATCCCTTGTCTCGATTCAGGTATATCTGGGAGATGGACGTCCATTTTAAATGCCCCGTTGTGGGGGCGGTATTGTCAGTGGAAAGACATAAGAAAATATTAATAAAATGCGGGTATGACGTCAGCAATCTGCAGCCCTATGAATATCACCAGGTCATCATGGCCAGTCTTCATAGTAAAAACAAAATCTCCATTAAGGTGGATAATTATATTCGCAGTAAAGCCCGCAGGCGGATGATCCAAATTTTAGACATGGACGAAAAGGAGATTCGTGCTCTCTGGCGTGAAGATCTGAACACGGGAAAGGTGGGCGCTATCTTGTACGCCATTGCCTCCCATAAGGGTTCGGGGGGGGAGCTGCTAAATGATGTGCATGGAGAAGTCCATATGCAGTCCCACGCCAATATGACACAGATTTTTGAGGTACGGCAAAAATTTGCCAGGGTGGAAGCCGCTTTTGCACAAGAGAAAAAGAGAGGTGCCCGAAATGATGAAAAAATGGCTCAGATGGCCCGGGATAGAAAGATCGAGGCCGGTAAAGTGTCCCGTCTGGAGGAGGAAGCCCTGCAGATGAGAAAGCGGATCAGGGAGCTTGAAGTTCGACTTGAACAACAGGCATATCCCATGGATACCATTCAGAGCCTGGAACATAAAATTATGGAGTTGGAAAAACAATTGAAAAAAGAGGAAGAGGCCTTTCGTGTAATGGACCGCAAAAAACGTCGTATGCAGATTAAATTTTTCAGTTTGCAAAGTGAAAATGAGGTGCTTCAAGGAGAGATGGGGTCTCTGGTGGATAGTTTAAACGCCTTGTCCCGGGTGGGTTGTTCCGGGGAGGGGTGTCCTGGTGAAGAGGTGTGTCGTGAGTTTTTGCAATGTCCCAAACGGGTGTTTATGATCGGAGGCATGGCTCGAATACACGCCTATTACCGGAAACTTGTTGAAAGTGCTGGTGGCGAATTTGATTATCATGATGGTCATCTTAAAAGCGGCAATTCCAATCTGGAGGCCAGGGTGATGCGGTCCGACGTGGTCCTCTGTCCGGTCAACTGTAATAGTCACAATGCTTGCCTCAAGGTGAAAAAACTTTGTAATCGACACAACAAGTGTTTGAAGATACTAAAAAATTCAAGTCTGTCCACCGTCAGCAAGGCACTCTTCTCCGAGGAGAGTCCTGTTGTGCTCAATTGAAAACAGCAATGCCGACTTTTAATTTTTCTATAACGGGCATGTCCTGCCGGACACAACAAATATAGAAAATGGTATTATACCGCCGCCCCCCCCGACGGGCAATGTGCCCGGCCCGGAACCGTAGACGGCTCAATTGGCCGGTTCCTATTGCCCGTCGGGGGAGGGGCTCTGCTGAGGTAGACTTGAAGACTACCTTTTCATATAACGCCACGGGCGGACCGGGATTTGGGACCCGGATAGGCCCACAACGAAGTTTGAAAGAATATTAGGCTCGCCTACGCTTTCTTGTAAAAAAGGAGTTGACAAAGCCATTTTCCAAGGGTAATTATCTCTTGAATTAGTTATGGCTAACATAACTTCTTAAAAGAAATAATGTGCTTATATATAAAATTAACTATCCTGCCGTGGCCCATATCTCTGCCGATGCGCCCAAAAAGCCTTTGGCCACATGCAGTATCTTACATCGGGGAAGGTTGGCACACCTGATTTATTTATGGGCTGCCGTCGTGCTGACAACGGTGATAGGGTCTCTTTTTATAAGGACAGCCGTTGCTGCGGAACAGGAAGGGAAAGATTTATCCGAATTTATTTCAGCATTGCCCAGGGATACCTGGCAGGAGGTCTCAATAACACCAATGAGGATAAGGAGACGGCAAAACCTGTTATGACGAATCCAAGGTGAAAAAAGCAGGGTCGGCGGTCGATCCTGTGATCTTTTGGCCAAGTAGAAACGGGAACCATGGCGAAAAATGAATTTATTTTATGTCCATTGGATTTTTCCCAGAGAGATACGATTTCACCCGGATTCAGGAAATAAATGGCCAGAGTAGCTTCAAAACATGAGATAATATGGTAGCGATGCTCATCTGCTTCGCTGAAATGAAAGGTTTTTAAAACCATCAAAATGCTGTCGTTGTCCTGTTCCGTCACTGCGGGAATAATATTTTCATAGAACATTTCAACATATATTCTTGCTTCATTTTTATCCTCGTCTTTTAGAGACCCATTTTTATTTTTCATTTTTTCATGTTTTCTCTTTATCAAGTCGATAGTTTCTTTTTTGTGGAAATTAATTTTGCCATCGTTCAAGTAATGATCCATTAAATATTTTTTAACTTTTCAATGTCGGTGATGGGTTCTGACATGATGCTCACCACCGATAACAGCAGGGGAAAATAGCAGATCATGGCGGCAATGATCAGGCGTGATGCAAATCCGTCCCCCAGCAGGATAAAGATGATGGGGGCCACGTGTAAGCGGCCGCCTTGATAAAAGAGCCGATCCAGGAGCTTTTCCGGGCCGCCGTGCCAATGGAAAAGGCCATGATCCATGAGAATCACAAAATAAAATACCACATACTTTCATTTTTTGAAAGTATGTGGTATTTTATATAGCATGCATACGTTAACGAATAAAATCATTGAGCAAGGACTTAACAACAGAATCCTCCGAGTTTCTCAATTGAAGCGCTTGGTGAATGGAAGTGCACAATCCCGTTACAACTTGGTTAACCGTGCAATAAAAGCGGGAGAACTGCTTCGATTTCAGCGTGGTCTGTATATGCTCAATGAGCGCTTTCGCAACTATCCGTGCCACCCGTTTGTTCTTACCCAGGCACTTGCTTCTGGCAGCTATATTTCATTTGAAACATCGTTGGCCTACCATGGGTGGATTCCTGAGGCGGTTTTTACAACGGCAAGTGTAGTCTCAGGTCGAAAATTTCGACAATTTGAACATGAAAAAATGGGAATTTTCAGTTTTCACCCCCTCCCAATTCACCGGAAATATTTCCTGGAACTGGTGAACAGATATCAGATAAATGGTCAGGCCATGCTGATGGCAAAACCATGCAGAGCATTAATGGATCTGGTTTGTTTGAGAAAACTTTCCTGGGAAGGAATGGACTGGCTTTTGGAAGGATTGCGAATTGACAGGGAATCATTAGCTGCCATAACCAATAATGATATTAAAATACTGGAACTGGTTTATAAACAGAAACGGGTAAAATCGTATCTATCATCTTTCAGCCGGGAGTTAACCCTTGATTGACCTTATTCAAAAAAAATTAACTGCCTATGATGCAGCAAATCAGCTGGAAGAAGAGCATGCCATTAAAGAAATACTTCAGGACATTGCTCTGTATGGTTTGTGGCGTGCCGATTTTTTTGAAGTGGCAGGATTTCAGGGAGGTACCAGTCTGCGGATTTTATATGGAATGAGAAGATTTTCCGAAGATCTTGATTTCATATTAAAAGTACCGGATCTTGGATTTGCCTGGCCTGTTTACCTTCAAGGTCTGCTTGATTGTTTTGAGGAATTTGGATTACGGTCAGAGGTGTTGAATAAAAGTAGAATGGATCAACGGATAAAAAAAGCCCTGATCAAAGATAGCTCAATCTGCAATCAGCTCAATCTGTCATTTTATAGAGGCAACCCGGGACAGACACAAAAAATCAAATTAGAGATTGACATAGACCCTCCGGTCGGTTCCGATTTTGAATATACGTACTTGGATTTTCCTTTGGATTTTGAAGTTTGCCATCAGGATTTGAGCAGTAATTTTTCATTGAAAATCCACGCACTGCTTTGCAGGCCGTATCTGAAAGGCAGGGACTGGTATGATTTTAACTGGTATGTAAAGCAAGGGGCCCAAGTCAACCTTCCACATTTGTACTCAGCTTTATTTCAGTGGGGACCATGGGCAAACCGGAAAATAGATCTGAATATAAAATGGTTGAAACATGAGTTGACCCGAAAAGTATCCAGTATTGACTGGCAGACTGCAGCAACTGATGTTCAACGATTTCTCAGACCATCGGAGCAGCATAGTCTGAGCTTGTGGAGTGAAAAATTTTTTGTGCATAAAATAAAAAATCTGATTGCATCTGCGTAATCACAGTCAGCACTGTTGCTCATTCGGATTGCCTATGTAATGGACACACCTCCCTTGAAAGAACCGGAAGTTCTGCCTGGAGGAAGGGTTGCCTGCGGTGTGGATGAGTATTCAGGGAATCATCAATGCCGTTTTAATATTCACGCCGGAGGTGATGACCTTTTGTTCCAGCATGATCTCTTCCGTCTGTTGCCATGCATGGACATCAATACGCCCGATCTCCACGGTGCGATCCGGCCATACCAGCTCCCGGGTGGCTGTTAGCTGTTTTTCCTGGAGTTCTTTTCGGGTGTTTTTGTCATATTTTTGAAGTATGGTAAGGGCCAATTCCTGGTTGGCGGGGTCCATGGCCATGCGCCATCCCTTTAACAGGGCTTTTTTGAACCGGGCCACGGTGTCCGAGTGGGCCTTCATCATCTTTTCCGAGGTCACCACGGAGTTGGCCACAAATTGAACACCATGGTCCACGGGATTGAAAAAACGGATATCCTCTCCCTCCTTTCTCAGCTTCTCTCCGATGATGATCCCCTGGGCATTTTTGTACACCGGCCAGACTTCAATTTTATCCATATAAAAGGGAGTGTAATCATATCGAACACTTGCCAGGGTCAGCTCATTTTCCTTTATGCCTGCCCGGGCAAGCAGGGTCATCATGATGGTTTCATCATTGCCCCCATAGGTGATACCCACGGTTCTTCCCCGGAGATCCTCAACCGTGTTGATGGGTGGCCTGTTTGTTTTGCTGATCCACTGCAGGGGGTTGATCTGGAAGAGCTGGGCAATGACCACCACCGGGGCGCCCTTGGATCGTGCCCGGATCACCTGGTCCGCCGATGCCACACCAAAGGCGGCATACCCCATCTCGAGTTCCCTGATGGCATCCCGTTCCGGTCCGCCGGCCTTGACGCTGACGTCCAGCCCCTCTTTGGAAAACAGGTTCTGGTCTTCGGCCAGAATATCCCCTGTGACACTGGCATTGAACAGCCATTTCAGACGATAGTTGAGGGTTTCACCGGCCCGGCAGGGTGAAACCAGGGAGACGGTGAATACGGTGCATGAAACACAAAGGATAACAAATGATTGCATGATACTTTTTTTCATGGGAGTTCCTCCTGGTCAACAATGACCCATTTTTTGATGATTTTTTCCCCCAGCCATTCCAGCGTCCCCTGGTAAAGTGAGAGAAAAATGCCGATGAGAAAAAGGGCTGCCAGAATTTTTGAAAGATCGCTTTGGTAAAGGGCAATGCGGATGGCATGACCGATACCGGCGTTGGCTGCAATGAATTCCGCCACAATGGTGCCTGCCATGGCCAGGGTGGCACTGCCGGAAATAACGGTGGTGAGCTTTCGGATGTTTTCAAAGGCCCGGATTTTGATCTCCAGCTGCCACCGCATCCTGCCTGTGGCCAGATAGAAATGTTCAATGTCGGTGATGGGCTCTGACATGATGCTCACCACCGATAACAGCAGGGGAAAATAGCAGATCATGGCGGCAATGATCAGGCGGGATGCAAATCCGTCTCCCAGCAGGATGAAGATGATGGGGGCCACGGCCACAATGGGGTATGCCTGGATGTTGTAAGCGGCTGCCTTGATAAAAGAGCCGATCCAGGAGCTTTTCCGGGCCGCCGTGCCAATGGAAAAGGCCATGATGATGGAGAGAACCTGGCCGATCATGGCCACCCCAAGGGTATTGAGGACATCGTACAGATAGCCGTCAGCCACAGCCACACTGGTGGACCAGATCTCCAGGGGCCCCGGGATGACATAATCAGACAGCCCCAGGATTGATTTCAGACCCAGCAGAAATCCAAGACCTGCGCCATATACAAGAAAAAACTGTGAGATTCGTCTAACAAGCATTCATGATCCCCAATAGAACCGTGTCCAGCTCTTCTTTGTTTACCTTATCGGTGCGGTGGATGTCCAGCCCCTTTATCTCTTGGGTTTGGGGGGACCTGCCCGCCTTTAACAGCACCAGGATGGTGTTGCTGAACCGGGACACCTCCATGAGGTTGTGGGAGATGTAAAGAAAAAATTTGTGGGGAAAGCACTCTTTTATTTTAAAGATAATGGTCTCTTTGGATCGCTCATCCACGTTGGCCAGGCTTTCATCCATCACCAGCAGGTCAAATGGCTGGAGAAGATACCGGATGAGGTTAATGCGATTCTGCTGTCCCAGGGAGAGCTGGGAGAATTTCTGGGTCATGAACGACATCATGCCAAAGGTTTCCACAAGCTCTCGGCAGAGATCGGTCATGTCCGGGGGGGTGATTTTTTCCAGGTGGTGACCGATGGAGGACCAGCCCGGCAGCCGCTCCTGGTTGTAAGTGTACAGGAATACGGCATCCTCTTTTTTTAGAATTTCACCGGTATATCCACTGATATCACCGGTCAGCAGTTTTGCAAAGGAGGTTTTTCCCACGCCCGACGGGCCAAACAGGGCATGGAACCCGGGGCGGTCCAGTTCAAAGGAAATGTCCTGAAATACAAATTCCGGTGACAGTGGATATCGATATCCCAGATCCCGGCACTCAAGGAACATGATTCACCTTCCCGTGGGAATTTCTCGATCGTGCATGCCGATGAGATATAATAGTCCATCCAGTCCCACACTGGAGATGGCCGTTTCAGCCCTGGCCCGGACAATGGGTTTTGCATTAAAGGCCACCCCCAGGCCGGCAATGGTGATCATGGGAAGGTCATTGGCACCGTCCCCCACGGCAATGGTCTGTTCAATGGAGATATTTTCCTGTTTGGCAAGGGTTTTCAGCAGGCATGCCTTTTTTTCACCATCAATAATGTCTCCGGTGACCTCCCCTGTGACCACTCCGTTGCGGATCACCAGCTCGTTGGCGTGGAGGTAGTCAAACCCCAGTTTCTCCTTTAAATAGTTGCCCACAAAGGTGAAGCCGCCGGAAAGGATGCCCAGTTTGTAGCCCAGTCCCTTCAGGGTCCGGGTGACCAGTTCCACCCCTTCGGACAGGGGCAGGTTTGCCGCCATGTCCTGCAAGGCCTCTTGCTTCAGCCCTTTGAGCAGGGCCACCCGTCTTCTGAAACTCTCTTTAAAATCAATTTCACCCCGCATGGCCGATTCCGTGATTTTGGTCACGGCATCCCCCACACCGGCAAGTTTGGCCAGTTCATCAATGACCTCGGCCTGGATCAGGGTGGAGTCCATGTCAAACACCACCAGCTTTCTGTTCTTACTGTAGATGTTGTCAATGTGAAAGGAGATGTCGATGCCGGTTTCCTGGGAGATTTTCATGAACTCCCCCCGCATGGATTTTATGTTGGATGGGGTGCCGCTCACCGTCAACTGGATGCAGGCCCGTGAGGGAAGTCCCCGCCCGTTTTTCAAAGAGATGCGGCCGGTGAGGCGGGAGATGCCGTCAATGTTGAGATTGCTTTGGGCAATGACGGCGGTGACCCGGGAGATCTGGAGGGCGGTCACTTTTTTACCCAGCAGGGTGATGATTCGGCGCTCCTTGCCTTGGGCCAGTACCCAGCGTTCATACTCATCGGTTTCAACGGATTTTATCTCCACTGCCAGGTTCATTTTATGCCCTTCATAGAGCATATCCTTGAAGATGGAGGAAAAATCGGTATCAACGGGTATTTCCACAAGTATCCCAAGGGAAATATGGTCGTGGATCACCGATTGACCAATGTCAAGTACATTGACATGGTACTGGGCAAGAATGGCGGCAAACCGCGTGTCCAGCCCTTTTCGGTCCTGGCCGGAGATATTGATCAGAATGATTTTGCTCATGTTTATTTATAAAACCCCATGGTGGTCCTGTTCATTTTTAAAGTTGGGGTAACCTACCATGGCCGGCCATTGGATTCAATATTTTTCAAGCTGAATTAAAAAAGGTTGACAGATGGGGGAAAAACCTTTAAAACCTCTCTCATCTTGTGATGAGCCCAGGTAGCTCAGTCGGTAGAGCAGGGGACTGAAAATCCCCGTGTCAGCAGTTCGATTCTGTTCCTGGGCACCACTCACATCAGGTTTGCGGGGGCGTAGTTCAGTTTGGTTAGAACGCCTGCCTGTCACGCAGGAGGTCGCCGGTTCGAGCCCGGTCGCTCCCGCCACAGCCTGAAAAAAAGTTAAAAAAGAAAAAATGATCCGTCCCCATCGTCTAGCCCGGTCCAGGACACCGGCCTTTCACGCCGGCGACAGGGGTTCGAATCCCCTTGGGGACGCCACTTTGGAAATAGCAGGGCAACTTCGGTTGCCCTTTTATTTTGTCCAAAATCACTTCGACAGCCATTCTGGTAAATTTTTAGTTTAAATTCAAGCAGATATAACAAGCTTAAAAAGAACGTGGGCACCTTTGGGTGCTTATTTTTTTGCATTGTATGAGGGCTTGGGCCTAACTTCGCCCATTTAGACAGAGGATCACCGTAAAAAACTTTTTAGCTTAAAAAAGTACGGGACATTTTAAACTCGATTTGGGATTCAACTGCTTCTTGGCTCACGAAGATATCCCGCCTCAAACTACATGGCCTGAAGAAATAATTTCTGAATACAGAAAGTGGGCCTTTTGCATTGGGGGATGCATTCAAGAAAAAACGATGTTTCCGAAAGAAATTTGTTTCTTGACATTGTTAACACGCGTGTTAACGTAAAGGCATATGAAAGAGATAATATTCTATCGATTTGAATCTGGAAAATGCCCTGTTGAAGAGTTCCTTGATGGCTTGAATGCAAAGCAGGCCCAAAAAGTGGTCTGGGTGTTGAGCATCATTGAAGAATTTACCAAGGTCCCTGCGAAATATCTCAAGAAGCTTGTGAATACTGATGACCTATGGGAGGTGAGGGTCAGTTCAGGATCAAACATATTTCGGTTGTTATGTTTTTTTGATGGTGATGCAGTGGTTGTGCTGACACATGCATTCCAGAAAAAGACGCAGAAAACACCAAAGCAGGCAATAAAAACAGCTGAGAAGCGGATGAAAGATTATTTTAGGAGGAAGGCCCATGAGTGATCTGCAAAAATATATTCAAAAAAGGAAAGCCAAGGATACGGAGTTTGCAAAGGATTTTGATTCAGGATATGAACATTTCAAAATTGGTGTTCTGTTAAAGCGGGCCCGGGAAGAAAGCGGTTTAACGCAAGAAGAACTGGCCTTGCGGCTTAATACCAAGAAGTCGGCAATTTCAAGAATTGAAAATCATGCCGAGGATATCAAGTTGTCAACGTTGGACAAGTTTGCAAAAGCCCTTGGCAAACGGCTTCGCCTGGAAGTGGCATGAGTATCGAAGTCATGGGAAAAACATTGGATTTCAAGCCGTTATGGGTCAATTGAAGATCGAATTTGCAACGATGATAAATTACACGTCCCCTTGGGGACGCCAAATAAATCATTATTAGGGGCGGTTAATCAACCCCTTTTTGTTTCATAACTTTCCTTCAATTCCTCGCTAAACCACTTTTCAGTTTAAAATCAAAAAGATATAACAGTAATTGAGTATCACGCATCCGGATGACGTGCAGAAAAACATGGATAACATGGCCCTGATGAACGCCGGAAAGATCTCCGGGCTTAACATGGACAAGTGCTATCGCCGTCCCGACGGCTCGTATGTCTGGATCAACATGACAAATATTGGCATCCTTCAAAAACACTTAAAACGGAAAGTCTTCAGCGGCATCCACCTTGATTTTTTTCGTTACAGGTTTTTGGGCAATTTTGTGTACCGGGTTCCCGTCCACATAAATGAGCCTGTTGATTTAATGCAGATTAGTGGTTCATGGGCACAATATGATGTACTCCAAGGCTATGAAATACCATACATATTGGAATACATTTTTCAAAAATCGACTAAATCAACAGCCTCATAAATCGCCCTGTACGGCATGGTGGGGCAGGCATGTTCACACCCCCCGCAGCCGATGCAGATGTCCGGATTGGCTTCCGGGATCACAAGCTTTCGGCCTGCCGCATTCAGGTAGGGCACCATGTTCACCGCCTTGGTCGGACAGTGCTCGGAACAGGCACCGCAGTTGGTGTTGTCCGTATAGACCACGCAGTTTTCTTTGATGAATTTGGCCACCCCGACCTGGGTGCGTTGTTTTCGTCCATCCGGAAGCGTCAGGATGGCACCGCTGGGGCAGATATCCATGCAGGCAGTGCATTCATAGTTGCAGTGGCCGAAAAGAAAAGCAAGGTAGCACCAGTGGGAGAATGCGGTTTTCTTGGTTTTGTCTTTATACGCGGCAAAATCAGGTGGAGTGAGAAATCCTTTTTGGAATTTAAGCGGCGGCTACGTCAGTTTACCGGAAGGAGTTGGTTTGTCTCCATGGAGTACCGGTATAAGAAGATGGCAGAATATATAAGGGGCTGGATGAACTATTACGGAATTTCGGAGTATTATCGACCCATCCCGGGAATAGATGAATGGCTCCGTCGACGGATACGGATGTGCTACTGGAAACAGTGGCGCTATACCCGTACCAAAGTTCGAAATCTTCTCAAACTGGGTACTTTCAAAAGAGAGGCCATCTTGACATCGCTCAGCCGCAAAGGACCATGGCATTTGTCCAGAACCATGGCGACACAAGCCGGCATGACCAATAAATGGCTGTCTGAGCAAGGACTAATATCTGTCAAAGAACAGTGGGTGAAAATTCATTACCCGGCCACGGCCCGGTAATTTTAATGAACCGCCCTATGCGGACCCGCTTGTGGGGTGGTGTGGGGGCTGGGGGATTAAAACCCTCGGCTACCCGATTATACTAAGAATTTTTCGATTTGAAATCATGCTCCATTTAGTCTTGATGGAACTCTGAATATGCTTCTTTCATTATCTGCGTTATCAGCATCTTTTGAGGACAAAATTTTTCAGCGTTTGAATAGTCGCTTTTAGGTATATTCTTTTGAATTTCATCTGGTATTTGAGAGAAGTTCTTGGTCATAATTTCTTGAAGACCATACTTTCGAGAATACATTAGCATTTCCATAATACCAAAAATATCGGTCTGATTTGTGTTTGTGGTATCACACTTGCCACATCGACTACAGTAATATTTTCCAGTTGTTTCCGCGTATTCAATTAATGATCTTTTGATATCATAATTATTAGGATTCTCATCAATCGCTGCTGAAACGTTAGACTCTAATATGGATAAACTCGGCATAAGAGAGCAAATTGACGTGATATGGGGATTATCCCAGATTGATTTCATTTTTAGTTGCTCGAATGACATATCACATTCTGACAGCAACGAGTCAAGATGTGCCTTGATAGAAAGTTTTTGCGATTCTTCTTTTCTCTGAACACTAAACCCCATTGACTTAACGGCGAAAAGTCCTATGCCCTCTTCATTACACTTTTTTATAGCGTCTTCCATTCCCTCAATGTTTCGCGTTCTGTAATTATATACAGTTTGAATACCATCAATCCAACCCAGTCTGCAGGCACCCGCAAGACAATTTGCCATATTTTTATGTGTGCAAAAACCGAAAAAGCGAATCTTTTTTTCTCTTTTAGCTTTCTCAACCCATTTCCTCACACCCTCGTTTAAATTGGTGATATCACTTATTTGATGTACTGCTAAAAAATCAATTATTTCAATTTCGTTATCTTCGAGAGCTTTATTTAGCTGCTCCTCCATGATATCCGGGGCTGTTGAGAACACTTTACCGGATAAAAAAACTCTTTCTCTACTTCCTGGATTTTTATGAAAATAGTCCCTATACACATTTCCTGTGAAAGAACACATTTCCCAACAATCCACTCCCAACCTCAACGCTTTCTCAAGGACCAACTGAGGATCTCCAATTCCAAATGAGCCACCGCCAAGACAAAGCTTTGAAATCTTTACACCAGAATTTCCAAATTCTCGTTTTGGAACTGGCATCATTGATTTGTCATTTTCCATATTTAATACTACCTTTCAAAAATTCAAATAGATGTATTTTGTATAACATACATGGCAGAAAAACCTGCCACAACGAAAAACGAAAGTCCTTTAATTCCAGCATATTGGTGAGACTTTCATATAAACGCTACAAATCACGGGCTGGGCGGCGAATCACGAAACCGGCCAATGAACGAAAAAGGTTGATAAACGAAAGACTTCAATCACTGCACGATCCCGCCCGGTCCAGTGCATTTGTGTACGCCCGGCATGGGCGTGAACTTATGGGGTGCAAGTCCCCTATACGTGAATCCTGTTAACAGAGTTACAGTTAGCAGAAGTATTAGCCGAAAACAAGGGCGGAACCGTGAGGAACCGTCTGAAGGAAGTTGGAGTGCAAAACTATGAGCCGACGGGGTGCAATTCAATAATTTAGATTTTTCCCCTCTGTATTGATAGAGCAGCGCATGCTACCAAATTTATCCAGCGCTTTACCTGAAGTATTTTTGTCAAGCATACAACACCATAGATACAATTAGGATTATCGATTAAATTATGATCATCATCATATCAAATTCTGGTGTAGTAGTCAAATCGTGGGTTTAATAAATTCAAGGGCTTAAGACAGATAGGCTCGTGGACTGGTGATTTTTAGGTACAATCAGGACAAGATGGCAGAGGTGAAACCTCTCGTAATATTAAGTTATTTTTTAAATCCAACCGATAAATGACGCTAAGGAAATTTTGAGTCAGGATTATAATCTATGTTGACAAAACAAAGCCGATTAACTATGAGAAAGGACAATATCTTCATGAAGAAGAAATCTTTCAGCATCATCTGAGCGGTGCACAAAAATTGCTCAATTTTTTAGGGTACATTTAAATCTAAATCAAAGCCATGAAGGCTGTGGTCAGGGTATGCCACGCCTTTGTGGCTTTTTTTATGCAAGAATAAGCAGAGTTTGAGAAAGGGAAAAATAGAAAAATGAACTATCAGATCTTAAGGCAAAAGTTGACAACAGAACAGCTCCATTCTTCTGGTTAGCCGTATTCCTTATTCTAAGCGTTTTGACTTGTATAGGCAATGCCTTTGCCGAAGAACAAAAAACAGATAAAGAACCCCGTGACGTTGTCATGGATATCGGCACTATGACTATCATAGAAAAGCGGCCGGTAAAACATTGCGCAGACCTGCCAGGCTCCGTGGATGTGCTCAGTAAAAAAGAAATAGAAAAACTGGAGGCCGATACCGCATTGGATGTGCTGCGGATTGTTCCCGGGTTTGCCGTGGGGGATTACAACTCCAAAGGTGTAGCAAACGGTTTTACCATGCGGGGATTCGGTACAGGCGGCCATGGTCAGCACACCCTTGTCACCGTTTTTCAAGCTGGGGAGGCAGCCAGTCGGAAGACAACTGGAAACATAAAGTATTCGGCACCCTGGCCAACCTTGGATATGATATGGATATTGCCAATTCACAACTGCTTCGCTTTGATGTGGGATTTGATTACCGGGTCTATGATTCGGACCAGGAAAAATACAGCAGCACCAACCGTAACCGGACAGGTATATCCAAAAACAACGACTTCACTCTTTCCAACCTGGGGTTCTATGCAAAGGCCAATTACGATTCCTTTGAAATGCTGCGTCTTTTTATAGGCGTGCGTTATGATACTTTTGGCGGGGGTATACCAATCTTTTAACAAATACAAAGTTAGATATGCGCGATTATGATATCTGGACCTACAACAGCGGCCTGATATTCACCTTTCTCCAGAACTATAGTATTTACGCCAATATAGGTACCGGGTTCCAGCTGCCTAAAAATGAGGGCAAATACGCGGCCACGGCTCCGGACGAAAGTGAGTTTACCCAGTGGGAAATCGGGTTTAAAGCCAGCCCCATCGAGCAGATCATACTTCGCTACGCCTACTTTCAAAGCAAGAACACTGATGAAATCACAGGAAGCCTCAGTGGCAGTACATGGAGTTACAGCCATCAGGGAGAAAGCCGCAGAAATGGCCATGAAATTGAGGTGAACTTGATTCCATATGAGGGCCTCCAGTTATTCGGCGCATATACATATCAGGAAGCCACCTATGAGGAAGGAACCAATGCCGACAAATGGGTGCCGGCCGTGCCTGAAAACATCCTGAAGCTTGGCGCCGAGTATGTCTTCCCCTTCGGGACTGCAGTCAGATGCTGGTACAACAATGTGGGCAGATGGTACACAAACTCAAGCAACACAGCCAGTTATGGCGGGTATGAGGGGGTTGACCTTAAACTTTCACATTGCTTTGCCGAAAAATGGACTGCCGCGTTTGACGTTAAAAATCTTTTGGATGAATCCTATTCAGAATATGTCACCAGCTCCAGTGGGAATAATATTTATTCCGGCAGCAACGGCAGGTATTTCCAGTTAACCCTGAAATATGTCTTTTAGTGCCTAATGGATTGCAATAGATCTTGACCCATAGAACAAGGAGTACACTTACAATATGAACAAGCTGATGACCATGATATCCGCACTATTATTAATAACGGTGTCACAGGCATTTGCCCATGACTGGTGGCTGAACAAATCAGAACATGGCTATGACATTGTCAAAGGGCACATAGAAAAAGACGACAGTATCATGGCAGATTCCTACGAGGCTGGCAAAGTAGTGCAGGCAACCGGATATTTGGCTAACGGAGAAGGCTTTCCCATTAACATCAGCCGAAAAAAAGATAAGTCAGGGGACTGCATTTTGCTACCCGAAAATTTTTCTGCACTCACGGCCTTTATCTATGACAACTGCTGGATTAAAACCACTAAAGGGTGGTCAAACAACAAGGTTATAAATGGAAACCCTGCCGGTTTAATCCGGCAGGGCCAGTCCTATAAATATACAAAACACATTGAAAAATGGCATGACCGGATGGCAAAACCCCTTGGTCAGCGGCTTGAAATTGTTCCTTTAAAAGATGTCTCGGGCTTACAGCAAGGGAATCTTCTCCCGGTGGCGCTTTTTTTCATGGGAAAAAAGATTCATGAAGCCGAGTTGACCCAAGTCAGCCGGGAAGACACGCTTACAAAAATGAAAACCGATGATAACTTCAATGTTAAAATAGGCGACAGCAGCTTTCAGCTCATCCGTGCCAGGGTTGAAATCCCCCTGACAGACAGAAATTTCATTTGGTACACGGCCACACTGACTTTTAATACTGGTTCTACTCAATAGGTAGGTACAGTACGAAACATACTGTTTTATAAACCATAACAGCCTTTTCAGGAGAAGAGGACTAAAAATTAAATCCGAACTGCAATAATAGTAGAGGCAGGAATCGGATACGGCGGGGCTGTTTTTCAGCCCTGCCGATTGTATCGACACAATGGATTGAAAATATCCGGCAGTGTGAAAACACAGTGGTGATAGAAGACTGGGAGTAATTCCTCTATTCTGGCCGCCACCCATCTGCGTCTGGCGATATCGTTACAGCCAGAACACTGGCGGTTCCGGCAGGAGTTATATCCTTTTTCCATGTAACCGCATGTGTCACAGATTTCCCAGTGAGTGCCTAACTCTCCACGTCGACAGTGTTCAATGTCGTACATAATCTTGTGCTACCTTGGGGTGCATGCCCTGAAGGCAGGACCGTATTTCCCGAATATATCACCTATGGTCGGACTGGGTGCTGTGTTTTCATGGAGTTTGAAATGACTGCAAAGTGTTATCACGGGTTCTCGAAGCCTAAAGCGTAGGAGAACGGGGGACGCAGGCTGCAACGATTTATGACAGGCGTGGCATTTGCGCTGTTTGCAAATGACATGACTGCCAGAAATCTTGCGCCTGGGCGCCCCCCGTTCTCTGGTCAAATCTGCACCATAGATTGGGAAATCTTATTTTATAAACGTTTCGAGTTTTATCAATAGTTTCATGCCTTTACGCACACCGTCCAGGTTTAATACAACGTGGCGGTGAGGGGCCGGGCTTTTAAACCCCAAAAGCTCAGATAAAAGGTAAAGTTTCCTGAACCACATACTTTCCAAAACGCCGCGCAGGTAGCCCGGTCCCTCTCCAGCGTATTGTTCAAGTAAGCCGCTACGCGGCAGATTCGCGAAGGCTTCCGCCCTAAGATGTTTCCCAACATACCCGCCTTTCCATTTTAAAGTTTTATAAAATCAGACACTTCCTGTAATTTAAAGGGGTAGTTTCTTTTAACCCCAATATAAGGAGAAGTGTCAAAATGAAAGATTATTATGAACAATCCGTGAGAGCCCTCAAGCTTGCCGGCTTGAGCAAAAGTACCCAGGAGAGCTATACCCGTTCTGTTCGTCAAATTGTAGATTTCTACAACAAAACCCCTGATCTCATCACAGAGTTTGAGCTTGAAGATTATTTTCTTCACAGGCAAGAAAAGGATCAGTGGTCTGCGGCCACCATGCGTATTGCCTATTGCGGCATCAGGTTCTTTTTTCAAAATGTGCTCAAGCGGGAATGGCATGTTTTCACCTACATGAATGCCAAAAGGGAAAAAAGCCTTCCCTGTGTTTTGAGCCAAAAAGAGGTCTTCGATATACTGAGCTGTGTGACCACTTTTCACAACTACGCCTTTCTCTCTACAGTGTATTCCTGCGGTTTTAGGCTTTCCGAGGGGCTTGCACTACAGGTATCGGACATCGACAAAGATCGCATGATGATCCATGTGCACAGAGGGAAGGGGGCAAAGGACCGGTTTGTCCCCCTGCCTCAAAGCACCCTTGAGCTGCTGCGACGGTATTGGATCACCCATAGAAACCCCAAACTGATATTTCCCGCCATGGGCAGAGGCGGTAATCAAGCTCCGGTTTCAGAGAAGCCGATGTCCATTGAAGGCGTGCAAGGTGCCTTTCGCCAGGCAAAGATTGCCGCTGGTATCACCAAGCGGCGCGTTTCCATCCACACCTTGCGTTATCCAAACCTAAATAAAATCCAAACCTTTGTTAAAAATGCCTAATATTTATGAATTTTAACGCAAAAAGGTTTGGATTATATTTCTTACTTCTTCATTGACTTAACGCCACAGAATTCGGCCAGCCCACATTTTTGATTTTTCCATTTCTTTGATACCTTTTTATCGTTTTCATCTTCAAGCGTTGCAAGGGCTTTTAATTCCTGCTCTAGAGTTATGTCCATATATATCATCGTTGTCTGTAAATGTTCATGTCCTAAAAGAAATGAAATCTGTACGATATTCATGCCGTCTTCCAACCAGTGGGAAGCCTTGGCATGCCTTAACTGATGAGCATGAAGATCTCGTGGTACTTCATCACATATTTCATGGGCGGCTCTGGCATGTTTTTTCAGTTGCTTGCTTACGGCGGTCTGACTCATTTTTCCATACAATCCGGTATTTCTTGAATAAAAAACATAAGCTTCTGGATCTGAAGTATCACCATGAAATTCTTTCAGGTATTTCTTTAAATGTGCAACTGCCTTAGGTAGAAGATACAAGGTCCTTATTTTGCTTCCCTTTCCAATTATGGTGACATTTGGTTTTTCCGCATCCAAATGAAGTTGTTCTGTTTTTAAAGACAGGATTTCATCCAGCCTGGCGGCAGTGCTGTATATGATAATCATAAATGATAGATCCCTTCGCCCTGTTTTTTTGGATAAATCCGGAACCGATAACAATACCTGTACTGCTTTTTTGCTTATTCCTTTTACTCTTTTGCGTACTTCCTTTTTCCGTGGAATTCTTGTTGCCTCCTCGGAAAGATATAGCAGGCGGACTTCTCTACTGCCCATGTATTTTAGGAATGCCCTTAAGGATGCTAACCGGTTGTTACAGGTTTCCGGGCTGCAGCCACGCAGTTCCATCAGCCATTGCAGCCATTCTTCGATTATTATCCTGCTGAAACATACATCACACAGGCTTTCTGAACTTATTCCTTTTTCTGTTTCCAGAAAGGCTACGTATAAGGCCAATGCATACTGATAGGATTTCAGTGTATGGTTACTGTGACTTTTTTGGGAAGGAATATATTCATTCAAAAAGGTATTGATATGGCGTGCAATTATAACGGATTCATTTGTCGCTTTCTTCATAATCCACCTCCGGCACAATACTTTCGAAATCCATTCCTGTTTTTTCTTCCAAGATGTCAGCCATTCCAGGAACAAGGGAATAATAATATTTTGTACTTTCCAGTGTGCTGTGTCCCATGCTTTTGCTGAGATAGAGCAGCTTTGCATCAAACCCAAAGCCTTCATCTGTCCAACGGTTAATGTTTTTTATGGCATAATGGTGCCTGAGCTCATATGCAGTAGCATGAGAGTTGTTAGATTGATCCCATAATTTCCGGAAGTTTGCCTGTACCCATTGCCTTTTATGGAAAGTGTTAGCTTTTGCAGGGAAAAAATAAGTCCTGTGAGGGTACTGCTTCTGTATAGCTTCATCATATATTTTTAAAAGTTCATTCATGGAGTCATGCAGCACTACGTAATGCTGGCCGCTACCCTTGGAATCACGAATGTTCATAATCCCATTGCACAAGTCGACATCCTGAACCCTCAGCATTCTTGCCTCATAGGTTCGTATTCCACTACTGTAAAGAAGACGGAAGAATGCAGGAATAGTTATTTTTTTAGATATCTGTTCGGGAGTGTGGCATACGGAAGGCAGGCTGTCACAGGCATGGAAAAAATTTCCCAGCTCAACATCTGTAAAAGAATGGGGAATATATGTGCATCTCTCTTTTCTTGGAATTTCAGGCTCCATGACATTTGTTTTTCCGCGCTTTCTCAAATATCGTATAAAACTTACAACAACATTGATTCTTGACCTGCATGAATTGTTGGATTCTGTATCGCGCTGATGGCACCATCCATTCACCATTTCCTGAGATAGAAGTGCAGCTTCCGGATATTGTTCCTTGCAGTATCGGTCAAACAGGATGAGGTTTGGTTTATAAGAAGAGGCTTCACTCCAACGTCCGGATGCTTTTTGGTAGAAAGCATATGCCTGCATGAGCGGCGCAAGAAAAGAAGTGAATTTATTCATGGGAAAATACCTCCTTTGGCACAGGAAAACGTTCTATGCTGATAGCGCATTCCTTCAAATGCGGAAAATCTGCTCTTAGGTATGACTCAAGAGAATCTGGCGAAGTGTGACCAAGTGTCCTGCTGATAACAGGCTGAGGGACTCCATTCCCCAAAAGCCTTGTGGCAAGGTGATGGCGAAAAATATGAAATCCTTTCCGGTCACCTTTTGACTGCCGGATGCCTGCGGCTTTCATGATCAGGACTGCCACGTTGCCAATGCTTCTGTTTTTTAGTCGTTCGTATGGCTTAAGCTGGGAAATAAAAAGATATCTGCTTTCTGTGTGTGGGCGCTCTGATGTCAGGTAGTCATAAATGGCATTTCCGACAACTGCTGTTAAAGGAAGTTCAAAAGAAACTTCTGTTTTCTGCTGTTTGATACAAATAAAATCCCTGTCCCAGTCAATGTCGTCAAGTGTCAATCCTGCAATATCACAGCCACGCAGTCCTGTGTAAAGTGCAAGCATTCCAATAGCTTTATCACGGAGCGTAAGAAGATTTTCACCATCAGTCAGTACTCCCTTGACTTTCTGGATTTCCTTCGATGTAAGGTACTGTATATTTTTTCTGGTTTCTCTTAAAGCAGGAAGAAAAGCTAAAATTTGAGGACATGTTTCTGGATGGTAAGGGATACACGCTTTCAATACCGCAGCTATGTTTTTTTTGTAAGAACAACTCCTAAGCAGTGTTTCATCCGGGGACATAAATATTGAAAGCACGGCTTCTTCTGTAGCCTTTTCCAGGCTGTTAATTCCTTTTTGCTGGAGGGATAAAAAAAATGTGGCTGTATTATGAGATTCTGTATAAACGGTAGCAGCTTTTTTTTTGCCACGTTTCTTTTCCACTTCACGGTAAAGATTGATGATGGATTTGAATTCCGGTGACAACAAGGGATAAGAACCCCTTTCGAAAAGTTGATGTCTGCGCCTTCCATTCGGGTATCTGTCATGAACATCAAACTGCTCAATGGCTCCAATGACAGTCCGTTTATCGCGAAGATAATCAGGGGATTGTGATGTTTTTGTGTACTCCAGATATACATCTGTATAGCATGACCATTCCTTTGATTCCGCCGAAATAATTTTTTTAATCTCTCGTTTGAACCTGGCAACGTATGTTTTTGAGTAATCGTTGCTTTCCATGTGAAAAATGAGTTTGGGATAATTATCCCGTAGATTTTGTACATTCATTTGTATAACCTCCTTTTTAACTATTTGATAAAAAGGTCATACAATATGAGAAAAAAATCCAAACATTTTTCAATAAAAATTCTTAAATATCAGGTGATTTAAGAAAAGGTTTGGATTTTATTTAGGTTTGGATAACGCAAGAAATCCAAACGTTTGGATTTCTTGCGCCACTCCTATGCCACGCATCTGCTGGAAGCCGGGACCAACCCCCGATTGATTCAACGTTACATGGGCCACAGTCAGCTGGAAACCACCATGGTCTATTTCCATTTCACCAACAAAGGCACCGGGGATGCTTATGAGATCATAGACAAAACCATGAGGGGATTCGACCGTGTACTCAATTAATGAAATATTCCGAACCTTCGGACCGGAGTATATGGCATCCTTCGGGGAGTCCATGCCCGGTGATCATAAAAAGGTGATTAAAGCCATCATGGAATGTCGGACAGAAGCTTGTGGGCTGGTTATTTATGAATGCACCGAGTGTCATGCTCAGCACATCTCGTTCAGATCCTGCGGCAACCGCCATTGCCCGGCATGCCAAAATCATAAAATCAAACAATGGGTGGAAGGGCGGATGAATCGGCAATTGCCGGGTCACCACTTTATGATCACCTTCACAGTGCCCGAACAATTGCGGCAATTCATCCGCAGCAACCAGAGAGCCGCATATGCAGCCCTGTTTGCGGCATCTTCACAAACCCTGAAAGCGCTTACGCCCGATCCCAAATATATCGGAGGTGATCTCCCCGGTTTCTTTGGCGTGCTCCACACCTGGGGCCGTCAGTTGCAGTACCACCCTCATATCCATTACATTGTTCCTGGTGGCGCAATCTCAAAGGAAGATGGTAGTTGGCATCCTTCCAGGATTGATTTTTACCTGCCGGTGAGGGCCATGTCAAAGATATTCCGGGCAAAGTTCTGTGAAGAGATGAAAAAAGCAGGTCTTTTGCCTCAGATACCTGCCGCCGTCTGGGAAATGGACTGGAATGTGAACTGTCAGGCTGTGGGCAACAGCGAAAACAGCATCAAATACCTGGCGCCTTATGTTTTCAAGGTGGCCATCTCCGACCATCGCATCGTCAAGGTTGAGGGTCGGGATGTCTTTTTCAAGTACAAAAAGACCGGTAGTGAGCGCTGGCGCACCATGAAACTTGAGGCCATGGAGTTCCTCAGACGTTTTCTTCAACATGTGCTGCCCACTGGATTTATGAAGGTGAGGTATTATGGCTTTTTGAGCCCTTCATCTTCCATTGACCTGGATCACATCCGACAGCTCATGGCGTCAGCCTATGGGATAAAGGCTGCGGAAGTATCTCCTGAGCCTGAGACAGCGTTGCACTCACTTACCTGTCCGGCGTGTGGTGGAAAGCTCAAATATTCCCATTCGGTGCTGCCGCATCAGATGATCCCCGGGGATACCGGGTAATATTTAGAGCACCAGTTGTTCAAAAATGGTTGTTTTTGAATTCCGTGTGAACGGGAAAGGATCTCTGCGCTTACGCTTCCAGTGGATGAGCGTTTTTATCTACAAATTGTCAAAGAGCAGGCTGAAGCAGCACGATTTCAAAGCAATTATTTAAATCCATCCTCCTTCCCACCGGAGGTTATCCCACTTCGGTGGGATCTCCCTCCTGAATTATTCAAAGCAAAACCCTTATGGCAAAAAAAATGAACTTGGCTTCGGTGCCGGGCTTCTTGAACAAAGGATTGAGATCGACCCCCATCAAGTGTGATTTGAACTTGTGATTTGTCGTATGGGGGTCGACACAATCCTAAAGGTTAAGTGTTTTTCATTACGGTAAATACTGTTCTAATGCTTCTGTGACAACTTTGTTTAGATTCAATCCCTTCTCTTTCGCGAACAATGCGGCTCTCCTATGTAACTCACTACCCGCGCGAACATTGAAGCTACCTTTAAATGGTTTTTCCGGTTCGATTCCTTCTTGCGCGCAAAGATCCAAGTAGTCTGCAACCGCCTCCTCAAAAGACTGTTTCAGGCTTTTAACATCGGTTCCTTCGTAATTCACTAAGCTCTTTATATATTCGAGTTTACCGAAAAATACTTGATCGTCATCGCTGTAATGGACTGAACCCACATATCCTTTATAAATCATCGTATCTTTCATATCAAATCCTCCTGTTGCAGTTGTTCTATTAACTGATCGATGGCGTATTTTTTGATAATATTTTGAGGATGTGGTTTATGTAATGTGATTGTCGCGGCCCTGGAATGGATGAATCTTCGTCTTGAACCACCCGTTTTTCCAGTTTTCACTTCTGAGTATCCGAATGATTTTAACAAACTCGTCAATTCACTCCATGTGAAGTCATTTGGCCGTCGTAGCAGCTTTGCGATCAGTTTTTCTTTTTTGCTCATATTCCCCCTTTTGGCATGATTCAAAACAGGGTTACAGATGTCAGAGCATGCTAACTTTTTGCGGATGAATTTCAAGTTTAAAATCAGATAATTAAAAATGAATTCCATGGCCTTGTCTCTAAAAAAGTGTTACCCTGACTTCTAATAAAATGAACCATGCCCCCCTTTTTTGTTTATATTAAGGGAAATGAGCCTAATTTGCAACTATTTATAGTCGCAGTTTTGAAATAAGCTAATCTTGAGATTTTGGCACTTAACGTGGCGGTGAGGGGCGCGCAAACGATATTACCTGAAAAAATTGCCAAGCTTCATCGCGTCCCCTCCACTGCATGGTTCAAGTAAGCCGCTACGCGGCAGATTCGCGAAGGCTTCCGCCCTAAGATGTTTCCCAACATACCCGCCTTTCCATTTTAAAGTTTTATAAAATCAGACACTTCCTGTAATTTAAAGGGGTAGTTTCTTTTAACCCCAATATAAGGAGAAGTGTCAAAATGAAAGATTATTATGAACAATCCGTGAGAGCCCTCAAGCTTGCCGGCTTGAGCAAAAGTACCCAGGAGAGCTATACCCGTTCTGTTCGTCAAATTGTAGATTTCTACAACAAAACCCCTGATCTCATCACAGAGTTTGAGCTTGAAGATTATTTTCTTCACAGGCAAGAAAAGGATCAGTGGTCTGCGGCCACCATGCGTATTGCCTATTGCGGCATCAGGTTCTTTTTTCAAAATGTGCTCAAGCGGGAATGGCATGTTTTCACCTACATGAATGCCAAAAGGGAAAAAAGCCTTCCCTGTGTTTTGAGCCAAAAAGAGGTCTTCGATATACTGAGCTGTGTGACCACTTTTCACAACTACGCCTTTCTCTCTACAGTGTATTCCTGCGGTTTTAGGCTTTCCGAGGGGCTTGCACTACAGGTATCGGACATCGACAAAGATCGCATGATGATCCATGTGCACAGAGGGAAGGGGGCAAAGGACCGGTTTGTCCCCCTGCCTCAAAGCACCCTTGAGCTGCTGCGACGGTATTGGATCACCCATAGAAACCCCAAACTGATATTTCCCGCCATGGGCAGAGGCGGTAATCAAGCTCCGGTTTCAGAGAAGCCGATGTCCATTGAAGGCGTGCAAGGTGCCTTTCGCCAGGCAAAGATTGCCGCTGGTATCACCAAGCGGCGCGTTTCCATCCACACCTTGCGTTATCCAAACCTAAATAAAATCCAAACCTTTTCTTAAATCACCTGATATTTAAGAATTTTTATTGAAAAATGTTTGGATTTTTTTCTCATATTGTATGACCTTTTTATCAAATAGTTAAAAAGGAGGTTATACAAATGAATGTACAAAATCTACGGGATAATTATCCCAAACTCATTTTTCACATGGAAAGCAACGATTACTCAAAAACATACGTTGCCAGGTTCAAACGAGAGATTAAAAAAATTATTTCGGCGGAATCAAAGGAATGGTCATGCTATACAGATGTATATCTGGAGTACACAAAAACATCACAATCCCCTGATTATCTTCGCGATAAACGGACTGTCATTGGAGCCATTGAGCAGTTTGATGTTCATGACAGATACCCGAATGGAAGGCGCAGACATCAACTTTTCGAAAGGGGTTCTTATCCCTTGTTGTCACCGGAATTCAAATCCATCATCAATCTTTACCGTGAAGTGGAAAAGAAACGTGGCAAAAAAAAAGCTGCTACCGTTTATACAGAATCTCATAATACAGCCACATTTTTTTTATCCCTCCAGCAAAAAGGAATTAACAGCCTGGAAAAGGCTACAGAAGAAGCCGTGCTTTCAATATTTATGTCCCCGGATGAAACACTGCTTAGGAGTTGTTCTTACAAAAAAAACATAGCTGCGGTATTGAAAGCGTGTATCCCTTACCATCCAGAAACATGTCCTCAAATTTTAGCTTTTCTTCCTGCTTTAAGAGAAACCAGAAAAAATATACAGTACCTTACATCGAAGGAAATCCAGAAAGTCAAGGGAGTACTGACTGATGGTGAAAATCTTCTTACGCTCCGTGATAAAGCTATTGGAATGCTTGCACTTTACACAGGACTGCGTGGCTGTGATATTGCAGGATTGACACTTGACGACATTGACTGGGACAGGGATTTTATTTGTATCAAACAGCAGAAAACAGAAGTTTCTTTTGAACTTCCTTTAACAGCAGTTGTCGGAAATGCCATTTATGACTACCTGACATCAGAGCGCCCACACACAGAAAGCAGATATCTTTTTATTTCCCAGCTTAAGCCATACGAACGACTAAAAAACAGAAGCATTGGCAACGTGGCAGTCCTGATCATGAAAGCCGCAGGCATCCGGCAGTCAAAAGGTGACCGGAAAGGATTTCATATTTTTCGCCATCACCTTGCCACAAGGCTTTTGGGGAATGGAGTCCCTCAGCCTGTTATCAGCAGGACACTTGGTCACACTTCGCCAGATTCTCTTGAGTCATACCTAAGAGCAGATTTTCCGCATTTGAAGGAATGCGCTATCAGCATAGAACGTTTTCCTGTGCCAAAGGAGGTATTTTCCCATGAATAAATTCACTTCTTTTCTTGCGCCGCTCATGCAGGCATATGCTTTCTACCAAAAAGCATCCGGACGTTGGAGTGAAGCCTCTTCTTATAAACCAAACCTCATCCTGTTTGACCGATACTGCAAGGAACAATATCCGGAAGCTGCACTTCTATCTCAGGAAATGGTGAATGGATGGTGCCATCAGCGCGATACAGAATCCAACAATTCATGCAGGTCAAGAATCAATGTTGTTGTAAGTTTTATACGATATTTGAGAAAGCGCGGAAAAACAAATGTCATGGAGCCTGAAATTCCAAGAAAAGAGAGATGCACATATATTCCCCATTCTTTTACAGATGTTGAGCTGGGAAATTTTTTCCATGCCTGTGACAGCCTGCCTTCCGTATGCCACACTCCCGAACAGATATCTAAAAAAATAACTATTCCTGCATTCTTCCGTCTTCTTTACAGTAGTGGAATACGAACCTATGAGGCAAGAATGCTGAGGGTTCAGGATGTCGACTTGTGCAATGGGATTATGAACATTCGTGATTCCAAGGGTAGCGGCCAGCATTACGTAGTGCTGCATGACTCCATGAATGAACTTTTAAAAATATATGATGAAGCTATACAGAAGCAGTACCCTCACAGGACTTATTTTTTCCCTGCAAAAGCTAACACTTTCCATAAAAGGCAATGGGTACAGGCAAACTTCCGGAAATTATGGGATCAATCTAACAACTCTCATGCTACTGCATATGAGCTCAGGCACCATTATGCCATAAAAAACATTAACCGTTGGACAGATGAAGGCTTTGGGTTTGATGCAAAGCTGCTCTATCTCAGCAAAAGCATGGGACACAGCACACTGGAAAGTACAAAATATTATTATTCCCTTGTTCCTGGAATGGCTGACATCTTGGAAGAAAAAACAGGAATGGATTTCGAAAGTATTGTGCCGGAGGTGGATTATGAAGAAAGCGACAAATGAATCCGTTATAATTGCACGCCATATCAATACCTTTTTGAATGAATATATTCCTTCCCAAAAAAGTCACAGTAACCATACACTGAAATCCTATCAGTATGCATTGGCCTTATACGTAGCCTTTCTGGAAACAGAAAAAGGAATAAGTTCAGAAAGCCTGTGTGATGTATGTTTCAGCAGGATAATAATCGAAGAATGGCTGCAATGGCTGATGGAACTGCGTGGCTGCAGCCCGGAAACCTGTAACAACCGGTTAGCATCCTTAAGGGCATTCCTAAAATACATGGGCAGTAGAGAAGTCCGCCTGCTATATCTTTCCGAGGAGGCAACAAGAATTCCACGGAAAAAGGAAGTACGCAAAAGAGTAAAAGGAATAAGCAAAAAAGCAGTACAGGTATTGTTATCGGTTCCGGATTTATCCAAAAAAACAGGGCGAAGGGATCTATCATTTATGATTATCATATACAGCACTGCCGCCAGGCTGGATGAAATCCTGTCTTTAAAAACAGAACAACTTCATTTGGATGCGGAAAAACCAAATGTCACCATAATTGGAAAGGGAAGCAAAATAAGGACCTTGTATCTTCTACCTAAGGCAGTTGCACATTTAAAGAAATACCTGAAAGAATTTCATGGTGATACTTCAGATCCAGAAGCTTATGTTTTTTATTCAAGAAATACCGGATTGTATGGAAAAATGAGTCAGACCGCCGTAAGCAAGCAACTGAAAAAACATGCCAGAGCCGCCCATGAAATATGTGATGAAGTACCACGAGATCTTCATGCTCATCAGTTAAGGCATGCCAAGGCTTCCCACTGGTTGGAAGACGGCATGAATATCGTACAGATTTCATTTCTTTTAGGACATGAACATTTACAGACAACGATGATATATATGGACATAACTCTAGAGCAGGAATTAAAAGCCCTTGCAACGCTTGAAGATGAAAACGATAAAAAGGTATCAAAGAAATGGAAAAATCAAAAATGTGGGCTGGCCGAATTCTGTGGCGTTAAGTCAATGAAGAAGTAAGAAATATAATCCAAACCTTTTTGCGTTAAAATTCATAAATATTAGGCATTTTTAACAAAGGTTTGGATTTTATTTAGGTTTGGATAACGCAAGAAATCCAAACGTTTGGATTTCTTGCGCCACTCCTATGCCACGCATCTGCTGGAAGCCGGGACCAACCCCCGATTGATTCAACGTTACATGGGCCACAGTCAGCTGGAAACCACCATGGTCTATTTCCATTTCACCAACAAAGGCACCGGGGATGCTTATGAGATCATAGACAAAACCATGAGGGGATTCGACCGTGTACTCAATTAATGAAATATTCCGAACCTTCGGACCGGAGTATATGGCATCCTTCGGGGAGTCCATGCCCGGTGATCATAAAAAGGTGATTAAAGCCATCATGGAATGTCGGACAGAAGCTTGTGGGCTGGTTATTTATGAATGCACCGAGTGTCATGCTCAGCACATCTCGTTCAGATCCTGCGGCAACCGCCATTGCCCGGCATGCCAAAATCATAAAATCAAACAATGGGTGGAAGGGCGGATGAATCGGCAATTGCCGGGTCACCACTTTATGATCACCTTCACAGTGCCCGAACAATTGCGGCAATTCATCCGCAGCAACCAGAGAGCCGCATATGCAGCCCTGTTTGCGGCATCTTCACAAACCCTGAAAGCGCTTACGCCCGATCCCAAATATATCGGAGGTGATCTCCCCGGTTTCTTTGGCGTGCTCCACACCTGGGGCCGTCAGTTGCAGTACCACCCTCATATCCATTACATTGTTCCTGGCGGCGCAATCTCAAAGGAAGATGGCAGTTGGCATCCTTCCAGGATTGATTTTTACCTGCCGGTGAGGGCCATGTCAAAGATATTCCGGGCAAAGTTCTGTGAAGAGATGAAAAAAGCAGGTCTTTTGCCTCAGATACCTGCCGCCGTCTGGGAAATGGACTGGAATGTGAACTGTCAGGCTGTGGGCAACAGCGAAAACAGCATCAAATACCTGGCGCCTTATGTTTTCAAGGTGGCCATCTCCGACCATCGCATCGTCAAGGTTGAGGGTCGGGATGTCTTTTTCAAGTACAAAAAGACCGGTAGTGAGCGCTGGCGCACCATGAAACTTGAGGCCATGGAGTTCCTCAGACGTTTTCTTCAACATGTGCTGCCCACTGGATTTATGAAGGTGAGGTATTATGGCTTTTTGAGCCCTTCATCTTCCATTGACCTGGATCACATCCGACAGCTCATTGAGTCAGCCTGTGGGATAAAGGCTGCGGAAGTATCGCCTGAGCCTGAGACAGCGTTGCACTCACTTACCTGTCCGGCGTGTGGTGGAAAGCTCAAATATTCCCATTCGGTGCTGCCGCATCAGATGATCCCCGGGGATACCGGGTAATATTTAGAGCACCAGTTGTTCAAAAATGGTTGTTTTTGAATTCCGTGTGAACGGGAAAGGATCTCTGCGCTTACGCTTCCAGTGGATGAGCGTTTTTATCTACAAATTGTCAAAGAGCAGGCTGAAGCAGCACGATTTCAAAGCAATTATTTAAATCCATCCTCCTTCCCACCGGAGGTTATCCCACTTCGGTGGGATCTCCCTCCTGAATTATTCAAAGCAAAACCCTTATGGCAAAAAAAATGAACTTGGCTTCGGTGCCGGGCTTCTTGAACAAAGGATTGAGATCGACCCCCATCAAGTGTGATTTGAACTTGTGATTTGTCGTATGGGGGTCGACACAATCCTAAAGGTTATAAGCTCTTCAATTGTACTGTAAAAAACCGAAAACCCTTACTTTTCATTTCATTAAAGTTGCCTTCTTCAACGGGTAATCCTTCTTTGCGTGCGAGCGGATAGAATTTTTTATATGATTCCTCATCAAACCCATATGCCGCACCAAGTTTAAGCCCCCTCAAGATTTCTCCAAATCTCGTCTTTTTTACGATATGTTCTTTTTGTTCATCCGGGTCGCTTTCTTTAAGGAAAGCTTTCATAGCTCGAACAGATCCAGATATTACACATGCGTCGCCTTGATCTCCTGTACATACAACCTCATTCGGAGATGAATAAGCAAAATAACCTATTACCTTTCGACTTCGATCAGCCATATAAATTTTCCTCTTTGTTGCTATATTTCGGCTTATAATGTTTAGATCACTGGCTTGTCCATGTGAATTGGTTTGTTCAGCGGCCCGGGGAAGTGGGGTGGACAATTCACCCTAACTGCCGCTGAAGCGTTGCTTCGCTTTGTCCGTCATAACGCAGTTATGCGGCTGCGAAGCAACGCTTCAGCGGTAGCATAAAATCGGACAATTGTCCAGCCTGTTTCTGGCGGCGCAATCTCAAAGGAAGATGGCAGTTGGCATCCTTCCAGGATTGATTTTTACCTGCCGGTGAGGGCCATGTCAAAGATATTCCGGGCAAAGTTCTGTGAAGAGATGAAAAAGGCAGGTCTTTTGCCTCAGGTAAGTACCCAAGCATAAGTTTTTCAACATTGGCTTTAAATTTTACAAATAACACTATGCAAAATAATATTTTTCTAAGAAAAATTAATTTGATATTTTGAGCCTATTGTGCTCAAAATTGTTTCAAGTTCTTGTGTTAAATTCTCGTGAGAAAAGTATGCACTAAAGGGCAACCATTGATACTTGACAAATCTCCAAAGAATTTCGATAATATTTAGTTCGGGAGAATATGCTGGAAGTCTTTTAATAAAAAGTCCTTTCCTCTCCCATTCGGCAATTTTTTCAGTAAAAATCTTACTGGTATGCGTAGATGCATTATCGATAATGACAACTGTTTTTTTGGACAATGAATCACTAAATTTATCGAAACATGCAACGACAATTTCACTATTGACAGAACCATTAAAGATAAAGGACTCAAAATCGTTATTCGTTGTATCAAGAAAGCCAAGAACATTAATGCGGGTGCTTCTGGATGAAGGGATCTCAAGGTTTATTCCTATAGGTTGCCATGCATACGGTATCGATGGAGTAAGATCAAATCCAGATTCATCGAAATAGTATAAATTTAGTTCACCCTTTTTTTGTTGTTCTTTTAAAATTTCGATTTCTTTTTTTGCTTTTTCAACTTCCTTTTTATCTTGTTTAGATTTTAAAGATTTTCGAACACGTTTCCAGGTCAAACAAGCGTCTCTGGCAGTACGCTTCAGCGTGTCACCACTAATGGTTTTACCAGTTTTGTCGGCTATTTTCTGTACTGCTTTTTTTATTGATTTTGGGTCTTCTCTAAGTATTTCAATAGCGATTTCTTTCTCATCTTCAGTCAACTTAGGAGGTCTCCCGCTCCTAGGATGATCGTATAAACCCTCAAAACCAAATTTATTGTTGAATAGCACAATAAAGTAAGCGGATAGAGGCAGAAATTTTCAAAATAACTTGACCAAATACAAATTTTATCAGATTAAATGGCCCTGAATTTAAGGGCTTTTTTTTATAACCGCCTCGAGCGGACCGGGATTTGGGACCCGGGTCCGCCCACCGAATCATGAAAATAATGTTAGGCGTACCTACACTTTTTTATAGGAAAGTCTCACCAATATGCTGAAATTAAAGGACTTTCGTTTTTCGTTGTGGCAGGTTTTTCTGCCATGTATGTTATAAAAAAAATAGGCGGAGAGAGTAGCCGCTCTCATCCGCCTGAAAAAAAGGGGGCTGTTCGCCCTCACAAAAACGGATACATGATAAAATTTGCAGCCGTAATACTCAAGGAAATTTTTAATCAGGGGAAAAAATATCCGTGGCCAAGACCCACCTCATGCCCCAGATGTAATTCAAGCAGGGTCTGGTCCCATGGCTATACCACCGCTTGTTTTGAGGGATTTGACAATCCTCTATTCATAAAGCGCTATCGGTGTCCGGACTGTGGGTGTGTCATCACCATGAGACCGTCAACTCACTTCAGTCGTTTTCAATCCTCCAAAGAAACCATCCGTTCATCACTTCAACACAAAATTACCAGCGGTCGATGGCCGCCTGATGCTAAAAGTAGGGCTCGGATGCGTCATTGGCTTCGTAATTTGAAGCGCCAGATCAAGGCCATCCTGGAGTTCTCGTGGGATTCCGGGATAATGGCAGGTTATGACAAGCTGCTGGAAATGGGAAAAAACCCGGTAAGCAGTGCCATTTAATCCGGCATAAAAATCAATATACCCCCACTCCACCGAAGGCTTCCTTTGATCGGGGAATGAAAATCCAGTAGTAAGGAATTCACTGGAAATCACCAGCAAAAGTCGCTTCTCACAAAGCCGTTGAAGGCGTTTGATGAGCGATTTTCCCGAATTAAAGAAAAATGAAGGAGGTTTTATGGTTGAAAAGCAAAAAATGGATGTTGCGGTGTTCCGATATGGTGTCATTCAGGACTTTGTCGTGGGACCGGCTCTTGATCACGGCAGGCGAGAAGACCTGCTTCGGGAGAAATGCGCCCGTAAATGGCGAATTCCCTTTTCCAACAAAAGCAGCATCAGCCGTAGTACGATACAGCGGTGGATAAAAGTTTACCAGTCGAGCGGCGGCAAAATTGAATCCCTTTATCCCAATGACAGGGAGGACAAGGGAAAATCCCGGACACTTGATGGAGATGTCAGCATGAGTCTGCTGCGGTTGAGAGAGGAAATGCCGGAGGTGACCATACCCTTCATTCTGAAAACAATTGAGGATCGCAATCTTTTTCATGAAATTCCATCTCTATCCACCCTTTACCGTTTTTATCATAATCATAATTTGATGAAACCCAAAAGGCAGCCGGAAGATCGCCGAAGATTCGAGGCGGAACATCCCAATGATTTGTGGCAGAGCGATGTGATGCACGGCCCCCGGGTTAAGATCATGAACAGAGTGGCCAAAAGCTACCTGATCGCTTTTATGGATGACCATTCCCGGCTGGTCCCACATGGCTCTTTTTACGAATCAGAAAATACAAAAAATTTTATGAAAGGCTTTGAAAAAGCCCTTCTGAGCCGTGGGTTGCCCCGCAAATTCTACGTGGACAATGGCAGTGCCTATCGTTCAAGACATCTGATACACACCACGGCATCCCTTGGCATAGCCCTGATTCACGCTCGTCCTTACAAGCCCCAAGGAAAAGGTTATGGAAAGCTCAGGATAATGGAAAGTTAACGTTTTTTAAATTCGTAAGCTACAGAAAAATCACCACAATTTAAATGTTTCTGGATTTTTGTCTTTACATTATACTCCATGGATTTTTGTTGATCCTTTTTTTAAAATTTGAACCACAAATTGGAGGTATTATGGCAAATTATCAGGAGATTGAAATAAGTGTGTTGATTTGTTCAGTTAAGGGAGAATTGAAAAAACGTCACTATTCAGATTCATATATCAGAGGACTCTCAACCGTATGGAACCGATTGACAAAATTTCTTAAAAAGAATGAATCATCGACCTATTCAGCCAAAATCGGATTGGATTTTTTGGAAGCCGAGTACAGGATTACGGTTTACGAGAAACTTTCGAAAAAGGATAAGCTTTGCGCCAGGGCCATTAACATTCTTTCAGATTATCTACTCCATGGAATAATCTTTCCCAGAAAAAGGCAGAAACCACGAACATATCGGCCGCAATTCCAGAAATTATTCCAGGGATATATTGATAAAAAAAAGGAGGACGGTTTATCGAAGGATACACTGCAATCCTATGAAATATATCTCAGCAGGTTTTCCGATTACCTTGACAGTAATGGTATTGTCGACATACGTGATATGGATGAGGCTGTTGTTTTAGGTTTTTCAGAAACATTTATGTAAATATTCGGCTTCTTACGCCAACGCTCATTTTTGTAGCAAAGTTCTAAATTTCTTATCAAGAGGATACACCCAAATTTCTTTTATTGGAACAACGATTTTTCCGGGTTGTCCACCCAGTTTTCCCCGCCCTTTGGTCTGTCCAACATTTGTCCAGTTTGCCGATTTATAGCAAGTACCGGTAAAACGATTATTTTGCACAAAAGATTCCAACAAAACGGGTCGGATATTATATTTTTCTTCCCAGTGATCAGTAAGCTGGCGTGCAGACAGTGATAGTATTTTTGAAGCAAGGTTTTTTGATTGTATCCATGGCAAAATAAGGAATCTGGCATTATTGACGATCATGTTTAGATTTTTTTGTCGGTGCTCATGATCCCAGCCAATAAATTCATCTCTTGGTGCAGTTTGCCATGCCGCAGCAGCAAAGCCAGTCAGAGCAACGATCTGTTTATCTGCAATAATGAAATAACGAAGCTGAGCTCCTGGCAGGGGTGTGTAGCCAAGGTAATGATATCGTTCAATATACTCATTCCATAGAGCAGAGTCATTGTGGGAGACCATCTGTAATCGCAATGGTGGTAGCTGATTCACAGCGCAAGTAATAGGGGTTTGCGGATCAGTGGCAGGTGTAAACCTAATTTTTTGAAGAGGCATTTTCGCACGGGTTGGAGCTGGCAGTTGAATGATTCCATCTCTGTGCATACGCAGCATTGCAACACGGCATGACATATCCTTGAGATTACCATCAGGCTTGAGCCATTGAAAAAGCTGGCAGACCTCTTTAGAAAGTCGTGATCGATTGAAAGTCGGATTTCGTTTTATGAGAGATCGGATCTGTTTAATCTCGTTAGAGGAAAAGTTCCGCCCAGAGTAGCGTATCAAGATGTGTCCGCTGGTGGTTTGGAGAGTCTTTCCCGACGATCTTTATCCATTTTCCATGGAAGAAAGGGTGACAAATCAGTAGGGGCTTGCCCATTGTTTTCAGCACAGGCAGTCAGGTAAAGTCTTAGCCAGTGACTACAGTTGAGGCCAGCCAAGGCTATGGTTTGCAAAACAGAAAACATTATCGCTGCCAACTGAGAACTCCACAAGCTTCCCGAGCCATAGAAATTTTTACGCCCTGTCACAGGATTGCGGATGGAGCGTTCGCCTTTGTTATTGTCCATGGGGACTTCCGGATAATCCACAAAAACGCTTAGCCCCTTCCAGTGATTTTGAAGGCTTGTCAAAATTTTATACTGGATATTGGTCAATAGCGTTGATTCAGAATTTTCCGGATTATTTGCCTGGATAAATGCATCCCTATCTTTGGCGACTTCAGCCATTTTTTCCACGAGTGTTTCATGATGTTTTTTGAATGATTCAGATTGCCATTGAACAGGAAACTTGGGATCAAACTGATCACAACGCAGATTATTGATATGGTAAAGTTCACCAAATTTCCCAATCCAGGAAAATGCCCATTCCTCCAAATCAGGATGTTTTTTTGCTGCATCCAGGAAGTCACGACGAACATGGGCCCAACAAAAAGCCAAAATAATAAAATCCAGCTGTTTTGCCAATGATTTATAAGCGCTGTAGCGATCACAAACGATAATTATTTTGTCATGCTGGATATTTTGAAAATGTGCAAGGGGAACATTCGCGCCACGGCCCGGGGCAATTTCAAAGTAGATTACCGATGGGGAACGACTGAGCCACAACCACCAACGGTTACCTATTTTGCCCTCAATATTCTCAAACACCTTCCAGCCGCTTTCATCATTATGAAATCTTTTTTCGGTCATTTGCTGGGCGTAAAGGGCATCATAAATCGGTTGAAATAACTCTTTGAGTATTTTTAAACCACCTGCAATGGAACCCGGAGAAATAGGTAAACCCATTTCCTCGTACTGATTCAGAAGTCGATTGGTCGGTTGGCTGTAATAAAACTTGTTTAATAAAATTGCCTCCCAGACCGATATCCCATATGGACTTCTCTTAATAAGTTGAGGAGGCGCGGAACCAGCGATTATTGTATTTGGAACACCCTTGCAGGAGCAATCTTTTTTCATACACACACGTATATTTTTACGAGTATACGCTTTGACCTCAACTTCAATAATTTCTATTTCTTGATTTTCATCCTGAACATAGGGTGTACCGCATTTTTCACATTGAGGTGTTTTTTTAAAATCTGTCAGTTCTTCTTTTTCAGGAAGATTGGGGCGTAAAGTTCGTCCATGGCCTTTACTGCCGGGTTGTTGACCGCGTGGGCGTGGAGATGGAGAAGGCGCTGACTGGCCTTCATTATTTTTAGATTTGCCTTGCTCATTTGGATTGTCGAATAAACGAGATTTTAATCCTCGAATTTCACCTTCAAGCTCTTTTATTTTTTGTTTTAGAATTTCTTCACGTACTATGGCTTTTTTATGCACGGCCTGCCAATAGCCAACACCATGTTTAAGTGTTAAATATTCTTTTTCTGAAATGAAAATCTGCGGTGACGGCTCAGCAATAAGCTTAATTAATGGCTTATTCATGCCAGTGCTGATGGTCACTGATATTTTGTGCTGAGAAGCATTCATGTCTCTCTTTTATCAGAAATTTTGAATCGTGTCCCGAACTTTTTTCTGATTATTCAAAAGAAGCCGAATATTTACACATTTATCCGCTATTCGCCCTCGGTAATTCATTGTACTTTGTGCTCTTTGCGTACTTTCTTCCATTATCTATTTGAAAACGGGTTTGTTTCTAAAAATTTCGCCTATAGTGTTCCTCGTGATGGATACAGACAGCAGACAAAGGTTCCTTCAGCGTACTCTAAGGAGGAGGTGGAAAAAGTTCTGAAGTCGGTTGACAGGGGCAACTCCAAAGGGAAAAGAGATTATGCCATTATCCTGATCGCTGCAAGGCTGGGGCTTCGAGCACAAGATATCTGCGACTTGTCTTTTGATAATTTAAAGTGGGAAAAGAATACCATCGAATTACTCCAGAAAAAGACCAAAAAGCCGATTGTCCTCCCATTGCTCCATGATGTAGGCCTGGCAATCATTGACTATTTGAAATATGCACGGCCTGAGTGTGAATGCGATAATGAAGTTTTTCTTCGTTTAACTCCTCCTGTTGGAAAACTTCAGGCCCCCACTCTTCATAGCATCGTTAAACAACATATGCGCAATGCCGGCATCAGCATGCAGAATGGAAAAAAACATGGCCCACACGCACTTCGGCACAGCTTGGCAAGTGCACTGTTGGAGGAGAACACTCCATTGCCAATAATTTCTGAGATCCTGGGACACAGCAACACTCAATCTACTTCAGCCTATTTGAAAATCGATGTGAATCAATTAAGAAAGTGTTCATTGGTGCCGGTTTCGTTTTACTGGAATAGAGGCGAGGAGGTGTTCTAATGGCAAAAGAAAAAAGACCATTTGTGGGGGAATTCAAAGAGCTGCTTGAGGATTTTATCCAGCATAAAAAGAGCCTTGGTTATAAATATGACATTGATCGAGATAATTTTTTCAGATTTTCCCAATACACACTAAATCACAAGGTCGAGAACAAGTGCCTGAATAAAGAACTTGTTTTGGGTTGGACAGCAAAAAGAAAAAACGAATCGGTAAAAACATGGAGTCATCGTGTCAGTAATATTCGGCAGTTTGCATTATATCTGCAAAACAGAGGGTACGAAGCATATATGCCGATTAAAAACCGTAAAGTCAGAAGAACTGAATATATCCCTTACATCTTCACCCATGAGGAAATTGATCGTTTTTTTCAGACTGTCGATTCTATCCTGCCACATTCCAGATCAAATAAACATCACAGTTTTCCCTTGCTTTTTCGCCTGTTATATTGCTGCGGACTGAGAATATCAGAAGCATGTCGGCTTAAGATATCCGATGTTGACTTTAATACCGGCACACTGTTTATCAGGGGTTCAAAATTCAGCAAGGACAGGCTAGTGCCGATGTCCGGATCTCTGGCAAGCATGTTTATCAAATACCACGATCTATTCAATCAAAATAATCGAACAGATGATTATTATTTCAGAAACAAAGCAGGCACTTCGCTGAAACGTGATCACGTATACAAAAATTATCGCAAATTATTATGGAAAACTGGTATTTCCCATGGCGGCAAAGGAAAAGGCCCAAGACTTCATGATTTTCGCCACACGTTTTGTGTCCATACGTTGGCAAAGCAGGTAAAAGAAAAAATCGATCTGTATACCGCTCTGCCGATTCTATCCACCTATATAGGGCATAGTTCAGTCGGAGCGACACAACGCTATGTCAGGTTAACAGTGGAGGCCTATCCTGAACTGATTGAGAAGATATCTAAAACATGTGCGTTTGTGATCCCGGAGGTGAAATGAAACCAACTAATTTCGCTTATTATCTGACCAATTTTCTTTCCAGATATCTTCCGGGAATTCTTGGGCTCAGTCAAAACACCATCATGTCTTATCGAGACACATTTAGCCTGTTTCTTGATTATTGCTCCAAAAATAAAAAAATCAAACCGGAAAAAGTTTCCCTTGAGCACTTAGACAGAAAACTGATTGAAGAGTACTTGGAGTGGCTTGAGAAAACCAGAAAGTGCATAGCGTCAACGAGAAACGTACGTTTGGCAGCATTGCATTCTTTCTGCCGGTATCTGCAGATGGAATGCCCTGATTTTATTCATCCAGCACAACAGATACTATCAATCCCAATGAAAAAAAAGAAAAAAGTATCTGTTGAGTACATCACATTGGAAGCAATAAAGTTTTTGTTGGCAAAACCGGATTGCTGCACAGAAAAAGGACGCAGAGATATGGTTTTGCTAAGCTTGCTCTATGATTCCGGCGCCAGAGTTCAAGAACTGGTGGATATAAAAGTCCGAGATATCAGAACCACATATCCACCTACTGTAAAACTAACGGGAAAAGGAAACAAAACAAGGATCGTTCCTTTAATGAAACCGATGACGGAACTTTTAAAGTCGTATCTGAAAGAGAACCGTTTATTGGCTCCCCATACGTTCGATTACCCTTTGTTCAGCAACCGGTCAAAAAACAAGCTCACCAGGGCTGGAGTTGCGTATGTTGTAAAAAAATATGTTACCATCGCAATAAAAGAATCACCCGAACTATTTCCAAAAAAAGTATCCCCTCATTGCTTTAGGCATTCAAAATCGATGCATCTCCTGCAGTCCGGGGTCAACCTGATTTATATACGTGATTTCCTTGGGCACGTCGATATCCAAACGACTGAAGTCTATGCAAGAGTCGATGGAGAAATGAAAAGAAAAGCTCTGGAAAAAAACAGCCATAGCATTATATCGGATAAAATGCCGGCGTGGCAGAATGATAAACAGTTAATGAATTGGTTAAAAAATCTTGGCAAATAAGGGGAAATATAATGGAAAGTTGATTCTGAGTTCAGTTGGCAAACCGTCAATATATACGCTCGTTAGAAATGTATTCTGATATCAACTTTCCATTATCCTGAGCTTTCCATAACCTTTTTAATGTGAAGCTTCACATTAAAAAGGGAAAATTGAGCGATTTTTTAAAACCGTGAGGTCTCAATTTCTGCCCGGATTTACCGGTACGACCATAGAAGAGCTTAATGAAAAATTTGCAGACTGGTTGAACGAATACAACAACCGCAAGCATTCATCCACCGGCACAACGCCGCTGCGCCGGTTTGCCGACGGTATGGAATGCGTCCGTGCGGCCCCCGAAAACTTGAGGGATTTTTTCCGTAAACGGGCGCGGCGTAAAGTGACAAAAGATCGAATCGTCATGATAGACAATCACCTGTACGAAGCGCCGGTGGCTCTTATCGGCAAAAATGTGGATTTATTGTTTCATGAAGAGGCATACGACCGGGTAGAAATCGTACACAGTCAGAAATCCTATGGGATTTTAAAACAGGTGGATGTACATGCAAATTGCCGTATCAGGCGAGACAAAAACAGCCATCCGGTGCTTCAGGTGGAAAAGACCATGACTGAAACCGGTGGGATGTGGGGAGGCACCTTTCATGAAAATTGACAGCCATCGCCTTTTTTTTCAACTGCAAAGGGAGCCCTTTACCGCGGACATCCGCCATAGTGAAATTTTAAAAACCACCGAAATTCAGGGTGTGGAAAGCCGTATTCTTTATGCCGTGAAACTGGGCGGTATCGCCCTGATCACCGGAGATATCGGCAGCGGCAAGTCAACGGCCCTGCGGTATGTTGCCGGCAACCTGCGCCCTTCGGAATACCGGCTTATCCATGTGACGGCCACCAGTGGGTCTATTCTGGAACTTTACCGCAATATATTGGGAGCGTTGAACTTGGATCCCTCGGGCAGTTCCCGGGCCCACATGATCCGCAGAATCAAGCAGGAGGTCCGAGAGACCGTGGATAAAAAGATGAAAATTCTGCTCATCATTGATGAGGCATCTCTGCTGCGGCTGGAGGTGTTCACGGAACTGCATATCTTAAGCCAGTTTGAGAACGACTCAAAACCCTTTTTACCCATGATTCTGGCAGGCCAGGCTAATCTGGTGGACAACCTGAAATATCGTTATGCCATGCCCCTGGCATCACGGGTGGTGGGACGATGCCACCTTCAGGGCGTAGACCAGCAGGGCATGGAAGCATACCTGCTGCACCACCTGAGCATTGCCGGTGTGAATCACAGCCTGTTTGAGCCATCCGCTGTCATCGCCATTCATCAGGGATCGGGTGGTCTGTTCAGAAAAGCCAACCACCTGGCCAGGGGCGCCATTATCACCGCAGCTCACCAGAAACAAAACATGGTAACGGCGGACCATGTCCGTATCGCTGCAAGTGAAATTTTCTGATTCTCATCACGCATGCCCCGGAGAGCACAAATGGACTCCGGGGCTTTTTTTTACCCATGGAAAAAATATTATGGAAGCTGCGCCGCTACTTCAATGGCGCATATCAACTGGCAGTGCTGGACATGGCAGCCGGTAAACGATGGTGTGTAGAACCTGTCCTCTCCAGCCTTCCTTATTTAAAGAGTGAAAACGCTCGAGACAATCACATCCTTATCCAGCCGCTGGAACAAGCTCCATACCTGATGGCCGATGATATTACACCGGAGCTGTTGCATAGCCACCACAGATTCACGGACGGCTCCTGGAAACCCGGCAGGATGGTGGTGGAAACCTCACCTGAAAATTTTCAGGTCTGGATTCATGCCCACCGCCCACTCTCTCTTGAGGAAAAGCGCTATTGGTTGAAAAAAATGAGAGCAGATCCCGGTGCAGATCCCTGCAATCGATGGGGCCGATGTCCGGGCTTCAGAAATCGAAAAGACAAATACCGTACCAATAACGGCTTTTACCCCCTGGCAAGGCTTATCTGGGCCGACTGGAAACATGTCGCTTATATCCCGACACAGGCTTTTATCCAGGATCGGGGAAAAACCGTTACCTTTTCCCATCTCCCCCTGGAGGGGGGCGTGTGTCATCTCCCTGTTCTTCCCCGGCATTATTATGACCGGGGAGATGAATCTGCTACGGATTTTGCTTTTGCCATAGCCTTGTTCAGAAGGGGAATGGATGAAAATGATGTCAAACGTCAATTGTTGGAACAGAGAACCGAATGGAAAAACCATTCAGGACCAAGACGGAAAGAGGCTTATTTACACAAGACTCTTTGCAGGGCCAGAAAATTTGTCGAAGCATCTTGAATCTCTTAACGGAATGATGATAAATTTATAGTTGCAAATGTTTTTGGACTGCAATTGTCTCATTTATAGTGACGATTTTTCACCTGATCAAAATAATCAGAAAATTATTGCCCATTCATTTTGACATTCAACATTATTCCACGAATCAATCAATGAAGAGACCGTATCTCTGTGTAATCCATGGATATTTGTTATTTCTTTTATCGTATAACTCTTATTGCTGAGAAGGATACAATGTGCTCTCATACGAACACGAGAGGATGGATCATTATCCATAGTATCTTGTAATTGTTTTATTTGTTTTTCTGTTAAACCAAATATTCTTTTTCTAATCATATAGGCTACCTCATTGCAAAAAATGGCAAGTAATTCAAAATATATTATATATATTTATGTTTAACATTTTTTTGTCAATAATATAATCAAAAAAGCATATTGATGTTGAATAATTTATGCCTGGGTACTTACCTGCCGCTGTCTGGGAAATGGACTGGAATGTGAACTGTCAGGCTGTGGGCAACAGCGAAAACAGCATCAAATACCTGGCGCCTTATGTTTTCAAGGTGGCCATCTCCGACCATCGCATTGTCAAAGTTGAGGATCGGAATGTCTTTTTCAAGTACAAAAAAACCGGTAGTGAGCGCTGGCGCACCATGAAACTTGAAGCCATGGAGTTCCTCAGACGTTTTCTTCAACATGTGCTGCCCACTGGATTTATGAAGGTGAGGTATTATGGCTTTTTGAGCCCTTCATCTTCCATTGACCTGGATCACATCCGACAGCTCATTGAGTCAGCCTGTGGGATAAAGGCTGCGGAAGTATCGCCTGAGCCTGAGACAGCGTTGCACTCACTTACCTGTCCGGCGTGTGGTGGAAAGCTCAAATATTCCCATTCGGTGCTGCCGCATCAGATGATCCCCGGGGATACCGGGTAATATTTAGAGCACCAGTTGTTCCTTTGTTCCAATTATCATCAAATTCTTTCGAGGAACTTTTCTCTCAACAGGGAAATCGTGTCAAGTTTTCATGTGCCTGATAATATTTTCTGAAATTCCCCCTCATCGCGACATAAACGGGCAGCAAAATAGCTGTTCGCAATATCGAACCTGGACAATGCGCAAGATCGTTCAAGACACAACAATCCGTTCTGTGTATATTGGCATTGTATTGTTGTGATACACGTGTTGAGATAACACGATGAGCGAAATTGACACACGACGTTATAGAACAGGAGAAACACGATGCAAGACGTGATAAAGAGCATTGATAACGGAATGATTGTTGAATCTGAACAGCAGGCGACGATCGCAGAGCTTCCCTGGAATCCTCATCCAACATTCGGAGGGGTCGCCTTGAAGCACCTGGTGAAAGGTGACGCGACCGGCGGCAAGTTGAGTTGCCATCTTGTCAGAGTGGATGCCGGATGTGAAATCGGCAATCATGTCCACGCTGAAAATCTGGAACTCCATGAAGTCCTCAGTGGGAACGGAAAAGCGGTGTTGAATGACAAGGAGATTCCGTATGTGATGGGAACCTGTGTGGTGATTCCTGAAAACCAGCCCCATACCGTCATGGCCGACGATGACGATCTGTACTTGCTGGCAAAATTTACCCCAGCCTTGATCTGAGTTGAAAATGAGGGGCAGATGCGTATCAGCGTGTGCGTGGTACGCCATGCACACGCTGATACACCCCAGGCGTCATTCCGGTATGCTTTTTGAAGACGCGGGTCAGATGGCTCTGATCGGCGAATCCGCTGTTGTAGGCGACCTCTGCGATGGAGTGTCCATTTTGCAATAAGGCTCGTGCTTGTTGAAGCCGAATCTTGACAAGATATTCATACGGCGGAATGCCAACCTCTTGCTGAAAGATTCGAGTGAGATAGTATGGACTCATTCTGGCAATACGGGCGAGATCGGCTAATCTGACCACGTGCTCGCAGTGCTGTTCAAGATATTCGCGAACCGCCGTCACTGCCCAATGTGGGTGCGCCTCTTCGGGAGATTCCCACCGATTCTGCGCGTAATGGCGAAGACAATGCCCGATGATATTGCAGAATACGGATTCTTGCGTCAGCAGATCCTTGTCCTGCTGAACAGCCAGAGAAAAGTCCAGCATATGGTGATAGAGCTGGCGATCTCGGATGACGGGATGCGGGAAATAGAAGCCCTGTTCACGCTGATTCCCAGTCACGTTGGCAGCGATGGTCTGAAGTACATCGGGGTTAACAGACATGATCCAATACTCATGGCGCATGTCGGGAGATGTGCTGAATGCATGTGGGTCGCCCGGATTCAAAATGAAACACTCGCCTGCCGATATGGTCACGGTTTCGTGACGAAGAGTCATAACCCGTGTGCCCTGGGCAATGATCCCAAATGAGAGGGTCTGGTGGATATGACGAGGGAAGCGGTGGATGACATGCCGTCCGTGGACAAGCTGAACATCATAGATGTCTGCAAGCGTATAGAAACGAAGCGTATTTTTCGACATAATTCGTGATGTATGAAGATGACTAATTCCTTATCCCTCCCAAATTGTATCTCGGAACATGACAAAATTCATCTTCACCAAGCTGACATGGCGCGCTAATGTTTAGATCACTGGCTTGTCCATGTGAATTGGTTTGTTCAGCGGCCCGGGGAAGTGGGGTGGACAATTCACCCTAACTGCCGCTGAAGCGTTGCTTCGCTTTGTCCGTCATAACGCAGTTATGCGGCTGCGAAGCAACGCTTCAGCGGTAGCATAAAATCGGACAATTGTCCAGCCCGCCCCCGTGTGACCGGTAGTGAACAAGTAATTGTGTGGTTCCGTATAACATACATGGCAGAAAAACCTGCCACAACGAAAAACGAAAGTCCTTTAATTCCAGCATATTGGTGAGACTTTCATATAAAACTCACATCATTATGTTCTGTTTGTTGTATTTGACAAAAAAATAAAAGTCAAGTATGGTTTTTCCTAACTGGATAACACCACAATTTGCATATTATCGGAGTTGGATATCATGATCAAAATCCCAGATGCGCTTCGCAGAAAATATGACTATCAACTGGTGAAAAGCGGTGTTCCGCCAAGGGAATATGCTGCTTAAACCATACCTCCAACAATTCAATCAATCTGAAGGCTGACTGTCAACCCAATACCCCTGTCAGCGTCCCAGTTAAGACTCTTCCGGCTCCTGGATGGATGATCAAACCACGGCTTTCATTAAATGCCCGAAATTACCAACTGCTAATTTATCTGTTCGCCCTCTGAAAAATAACGCATTAATTGTTTCGGGATCAATATTCTTTATGTTGGAAAAACCGGCAGCTTTGAGATCCATCATCAGAGAATCCGGATCAAAAAAGCTTTTCCAGGGCTCTCCGGCACGACTTACCTTTCTTGAGATTAATTTAAAAACCAATCGGTGTAAAAACTTCTGTGAAGAAGGAGGAACTACATAATCAAATACTATTTCGCTGCCTGGGGAGGTGGACGAAAAAATGTAATCCATGGTTGCCATTATGGTTTCACGGGTCAGATACATTGTTACTCCAAGACATGAAAAAAAAAGACGGTTCATCTGTTTTGAACCCTGTGTTTCGCAATTGCTCTGCCAATGACTGTCTTTCAAAATCTATAGGCGTAAAAGTCAATGTTTCCGGTATTGATATCCCTGCCGCCTTAATTTGTCGTTGCTTCCATTTCTGTAAGGTTGGATAGTCAACCTCAAATATTCTTAAGCCGTTGACAGAATGCGGATTGCGATAGGCAAAGGTATCGAGACCGGCACCGAGAATGACGTACTGACGAACACCACGCCTGATAGCTGCCGACAGTTCATCTTCAGCGAATCGACTGCGAGCGATTACGATGGCTCGCAGGTATTTATGCAATTTGGTTTTGAATTTTTGCTTTTTTGAGCCAATCTCAAAAGCATCATGAGCATTGATAATCTTCAACGCCACTGGATCATCGAAAACTTTTGGATGGTCAATAATCTGATGTGCTGCACGCATCATTGCCACTTTATATGCCGTTAACCCAGGGCCTTCTGGTTTCTTCATACATTCCTCCTGATTATTAATTGGCAGAATAAGGCTTTTCGGTACCGGGTTCCGAACGTTCCGATCCGTCAGAATTTCACCCGGTCAGAATTTCACAACATGACGTGGTTTTTTGGGGTGAACCCTTTCCGATCAGATACTGAAAACCAACATGAGCCTTAAAGAATCGGAAGAACTTATGACATGCCGGATTAGAGTTGTCAATAATAAATTATAAATAAAATCAATAAGTTATGTCGTTGACTTTCCCGCATTATATTGATATACTATTCTATCATGAGCGATAGTTCTCTCTGATGTCAGAAGGGAAAATCCTCGTTAATATCGTTTTTTTGATTCACGGCCTCTTCTCGAGGCTTTTCAGCGATTTTGTGCACCGGATTTCCGTTTACGTAGATGGCCTTGAAAGGTTTTGTGGGGCAGGCGTGTTCACATCCGCCACACCCAACACAGATGGCTTCGTTCACCTCTGGGATGACCAGTTTTCTGCCCGCCGCATTCAGGTAAGGCACCATGTGCACCGCCTTGGTCGGGCAGTGTTCGGAGCATGCCCCGCAATTGGTGTTGTCCGTATAGACCACACAGTTTTCTTTAATGAACTTTGCCACGCCGACCTGGGTGCGTTGCTTTTCTGTTTTGGAAAGGGGGAGGAGGGCACCACTGGGGCAGACACTTGTACAGGCGGTGCAGTCATAGTTGCAGTGGCCGGAGGCGAAATTCATCTGCGGTTGCATCATTCCGGACAGGCCAAAGGCAAGAAACGAGGGCACAAGCACCCGGGATGGGCAGGCAGCAACGCATAAATGACAGGCCGTACAGATGGATGTATATCTTGTGATGGCAGCGGAACCCGGAGGAGAGAGCGGGCAGGTTTTGTTTTCGGGAATGGTGGTGGGCCGGCTCTGGGCAGGCCGATTGGTTTGTGCGGCATCCGCTCTTCCGGAAAACATTGCGATGCTTCCTGCCGTTGCCATACTCCCTGCGGCCAGACCGATCATGAAGCCCCGACGTCCCGGTTCCGGCAGACGTTTGTGGTTGCTCCGCCATCCCGCCTCAATTCCAATGGACTGTTCCGGGCAGATGGTCAGACAGTTGCAGCAGGCCACACAGCGGCTGGTATCCACGGCCTTACTTTTTATGTCAATGCAGCCAGCCTTGCAGACGGTTTCACATAATCCGCAGGTCTTGCAGGTATCCTTGTCAATGCCGATTCTGAGCAGCGATACGTTGGCCACGAGGCCCAGCAGGGCCCCCAGCGGGCAGAGAGTGTTGCAGTAGAGGCGGCCATGCCGGGCGCTCAACCATCCCGCCACACTTAGGGTTGCCAGTGCGATCCCCAGGGATACCGGTGCGACCACCGGCCACTGAACACGATAAAGGGTATTGACCCCCAGGCACTCCATCAGGGGGACCGCCAGGTTGTTCAGGGCAAGGATAACGGGGCGCAGGATATTTGACAAAATCCGTCCGAAACTGCTGAAGGGGTCAAGCAGGTTGAGCGCAAAGCCACTGCCCAGAAGAAAAAGCAGGACCGTCAGGGAAAAAACGGTATATCGTAAGAGGGTGCGTGGGGGGGAAAAGGCGTGCCTGGGGCGGCATCTTTGTCTTTTCCCACTTAATTTCCCCCTGAAGAAGCGCTTTGTTGAGAAGAGACGGGAAATCAGATCCTGAAGTGTTCCCAGGGGACAGATGGTGGCGCAATAGATCCGGCCGAACACCAGGGTGAGGACCAGGACCACTATGAATCCCGTTGCCCCCATTGCCATCTGTCTCAGCAGAAACTTGAGCAGAGACGGAACAAATTGCAGATAGAGCAGTTCTCCTGCCAGAGAGCGCACGCCGGTATCCCAAAAATCCAGGAACAAAAAGGCAATGGGCAGAAAAAAGGCAAGAGCGACGCATACCCGAAGAGACTTGAGATGACGAAGTTTCATTTAAATCTTGATCCGGTTGATTGACAGATTTTTAAGGTTCATCTGTCCCAGGTTCATTTCCGAGGCGATCTGAATATGGCGGATGTCAGCGGGTTCCACACCGAAAAGTTTTGCTCCTGCAGCATCGGCCGCCACCGGATCCGTCGTAATCACCTGGGCTTTCATGGGCACCACATCCTTGGTTGACACACCCCGGGGGCCGTTGCGCTTCATGACGTTGTACGCGTCCACCACAGTAAGATCCGGTTTGCGAAAGGATGCAAAGTCCGCGATGCATTGGTGAAGGTCGTTGCGGTGCCAATACCACCGGTCCCAGACCACCCCCATCAGATTTTTCATGCCGATGGTGACCATGGAGGAGCTGTGGTGTTTGAGCACCGGCACATTGATGAACACATCCGCGTCCAGGAGGGCCTGGTGCACCATGGCCTGTTTAAGCCGCCTTCCCATGGGCACGGAAACCGTTCTGTAATAACCTTTGCTGTCGGCCGAGACCATTTTTCCACCCGCTTCTTCCACCGCTTTTCCAATGCCGCTGTTTCTATAGCATTGGCGCCAGTTGTCGCAGGTATGATCGAACACGGACACCTCGCTGGCCCCGGCGGTCAGGCAATGCGCCACAATGCGTCCCACAAGCATGGGATGGGTGTTGCCGGCCCGTTCCGGGGGCACATCCCAGCCGATGTTCGGCTTGACCAGAACCCGGCTGTCTCTGGGGACAAAGGGTTGCATTCCCCCGAGAGAGGCGATGGCGCTGTCAAACATCTGATCCGGTTCGCCCCCCCTGACCGCCACAAGATCATAAGCCATCGTTTGGGGGTTTTTGGGTGCGGCCCAAAGTTTGCCGACCTTTGGGAAGACCAGGGTGGATCCAGCGGCGATGCCGCCGCCAATGGCCTTTTTCAAGAAATCTCTTCGATCCATAACATTTCCTCCTTATGATTGCGTTTATTATATGGGTGTTAGGTGCCCTTTGTCAAAAAGATAACCGTCACGATTAAAGGGCAGGGTGATGATTTTTTATTTGATGACGATCAACTTATAATCTCGAGTGCCTAAACCGATTTTTTCAGCGTGTTCCAGGCAGGTGCGCCATTGGGACTCGGGTGTGGAGTTGGTGAAGTGGTCATGATGGTCAATAAAATTTAACTTTGCCATATTATCAAACAATTGGCTTCCCGGAAGCGGAGCAGCCTTCAGACAGGCATCCACACAGGCCTGATCCAGTGCCAGTGGGTCAAAGGAAGCAAACATTCCCAGATCAGGCAGAATGATTCTTTATCGTGCGCTTTGCGGTACCCAGGCACCGGTGCTCTACTCGCTGGCGATGTACAACAGCGGCACTTTTTCCAAGGTCGCCCAGGTATTAAAAATTATGCAAAGTGATTATGCCGAAAAACTTGATGTAGAGCAATTGGCAGATATGGCCCACATGAGTACTTCGGCATTTCACCGGGCCTTTAAAAATATCACGTCTGATTCTCCCATGCAGTATCTAAAAAAAATCAGGCTGACCAAAGCAAGGGATTTCATGATGCAGGAGAGCATGAAATCCTATATTGCCGCTGACAGGGTGGGATATGAGAGCCCCTCTCAGTTCAGTCGTGAATTTAAGCGTTACTTTGGGCAGAGTCCCGCAGAGATGATGCGGGAGCTGCGTGCCGTATAACCGGGGTTTTAAATCAGCCCAGAACTTTTTTTGCAAACGCCTTGGCTTTTGTCACATCTTCGTCGTTGGGATGTTCGGTCATCTGTTTGACCGTCTCGTCCCATTGTTCATCAGATGCACCCAGCTTCGCCTTTACGGCTTCATGCAGGGATTCGGTCAGGGCGCCCTGGCAGTCAAAACAGCCTTTATATTCGATTCCTTTTTCACTGCACGCTGTTTGAATAGGTTCTGTAAATCCATTCATGTCCTGGTCCGGGTAGGCCGGGGCAAAATGGGTGATGAAACCGGCCATTTTCTGGTCAGAACCTGCCTGAATGTCCTTTAGGAATTCTTTGACCGGTGCCGCCAGATTGGCTGAGTGGAGCGGAGAACCGATGAAGATGAAATCATAGCCGGTAAGCTCTTCCTCACCTACCTCCTCAAGTTTTTTCAGCTTTGCCTCATTTGTTTGCGATGCTTCTTCACAGATGCCTTTAGCGATTTTTTTCGTATTTCCACTCTGACTGAAATAAGTAACCAAAACTTTCATGATGTAATCTCCTTTTGCTGTCTGGTTGATGATAGATAATGATAAATATTGATGTGATTTATGAAGATCACTTTACATCCGCATTTGCCGTTGGAGCTTGGCACTGATCTCCCGTCCCAATGATCTGGCCCGTTCCCATGTTTCCGCCTGATCTTCCACTTTACAGAACTTTTCAGGTGTTACCTTGGTATCGTCACCAAATATCCACGGCAGGGCACTCATGGGACAGGTTTCACCAAATCCGCATACCATACATTCGGGATTGCCGGTTATTTTCAGCTGATCCAGTACCTCCATTCCTTCAAGGGTCAAGGCGTGGGCGATCTGGTTGCCGGCCTCTTCCACACCGGGGGCACCACGCCCTATACCGGTGGCGACTACAACCGCCAGTTTGCCTCTATTAAGGCCGTTCCGGTGTCTTAGGGAGAAGAGCCGTTCCAGAAAGGCCTTGGAAAATCCATCCACGGCACCATAGGGTGAATATCCCCCCATGACAACAGCACCGACGTGCCGGACCTTTTCGGCAAGCTCCGGAAAGTCGTCCTTGACCTTGCAGATGTTGTCCTGTTTGCATCCAAGGCAGGCGATGCAGGGGCGCACATTGATCTTGCTGAGTTTGATAAACTCCGATTTCAGGCCACTGCTTTCAAGAACTGCCTGGATTAAACGGTCCGTGTTGCTGTTTTTTATGGGACTGCCCGAAATTCCGATGATTTGGGGTTGCATAATCGTAGCTCCTTATTTGAAAGGTTGAATTTACCTTCACTATAGGAGCCATTAAAGGGTCTGTCTGTAGCGGCTGCTACATGGTGAGAAAAAATAAGGCTTATGCTGGATTTCAAGGTCGTATTATGACGTCTCCGCCTTTTTGGGCAAAAGTCCCGGAAACACAACATGAGCCAAAAGGAAATGATGTTGGTTGTTCTTTTGAATGGAAACGTTAATTACGCAGTTTTCAGCGCAGGCAGGATGAGCCGTTTGCCCTCAAGGATAATTTTGCCCGCCTGTTTTAGCGCTTTCATGGCGCGGGTAACGCTGACCCGATGGGCACCGGTTAAAAAACTTAAATCTTCATGGGTCAATGGAAACTGGATAACTCTTCCCTGCGGGCTTGCCACTCCATGCTCCCTGGCAACAGTGGTGAGTACACGGTAAAGCCGGTCTTCAATGTTGGTGACGGCAAGGCTTCCCACACGCATTGTCAGCCAGGTGATTCTTTCGCTTAAATTTTTGATGATCTGAAGCCCCACCTTGGGGTGTTGCAGCACCAGTTCTTCAAATTGGCTCCGGTTGAATCCGCAGGTCAGGGTATCTTCAAGGCAATATGCACTGACCGGATATTGACTCTCTTCCGAAAACATGTTTTCGCCGACAAAGTCACCGGCCTTGCGGATATCAAGTGTCAGCTCGGTTCCGTCTTCCAGCACTTTGGAGAGCTTGACACGCCCGCCTTTGATAAGAAACATTTCGTCGGCAGGATTTCCCTGTGAAAACAGTGCCTGGCCTGTGGTTGATTTTTTCCTTAACGCCTCTCGGGTCAGGGCTTTAACCTCTTCCGGATCAAGATTTTGAAATATCCAGAGATGGCCGATGCAGGTTGGAGACAGTTCAATGTCATCACCGGCCATTTGTTTACACAGACAAGCCATTTTCCCTCTCAATGTAGAATGTTTTCAATAGCGCCCCGATTTATTCAAACCGTATCGTATAAAAAAGCGGTTGTCTGTAGCAACTGCTACAAATCAGACATATAGAATTGATTATTTTTGCATAGACAGAAACAGAAAGACAGAAATAATTAAAAATTTAGTTTTCAATTTGTCTCTTTTTGCGGATTACAGCGGATTTGGGAAGGTGGCGGTAAAGCGTTTTTGAGATTCGGGCGCTTCGGAAATAACCCAAAGTGCCCGGATGGTGTGGATTGACCGGTTATATCTGCCCTGTGAGCTTCAGGGTAACATGGGCGATGGCCGCTGACATTATGTAAGATCCCACAAAGCTCAGGCTGGCCACAATGACAATTTCCATGGTGAACAGCATATTGAACAACGAAAATGTAGACATTCCATTACATCTTCTGAATTCTCCCGACATCCTTTGATCATCATTTGAATCTGATAGTCCATAATCCACTCATAACTCCAGCCAGTTTTATTTTATTGGAATATGGACCTGAATCCGTGGCATAAATTCTGCTTTAAATAGAATTAAACTCTTGAAATAATTAACTAAATATGGTATGTGCCTGCTAATATAATATTCAATTCGGAGGTGAAAGCAGATGCAGCCCGTTATTAACATCAAACATGGAAATGAGATACTTGTCAGTCACAGTGGTCTACTTCCGGTAGGCGTTTTGCTTGAGTCTATGAAACTTACAAAGCGTCTTGAAAACATTCCCGGTGTACACTGTATCAATCCCGATATTTCTCATGGAGATATTATTTCTTCCATGGTAGGTCTTATCTGTGTTGGCAAGCCTGACTACAGTGCCATTGAAATTTTCAGGGAAGACAAATGGTTTTTTACTCAAGCTTTAAGGATATCCGATTGTCCTTCCCAATCCACATTGCGTCAACGCATTGATCTGATTGGGGAATCAGCTAATGATATCATTAAAGATGCTTCCGCTGAAATGATTCGGGAAAGGGCACCAGCAATTTCACCAATTCAGACCAGCGTCGGGAATTTTATTCCTCTGGATATGGATGTCAGCCCCTTTGACAACTCAAAAACGCAAAAAGAAGGCGTTTCCAGAACATATAAAGGTTGTGACGGTTACGCACCAATGCTCGGGTATTTGGGTACCGAAGGTTATCTGATCAATGTTGAGCTTAGAGAAGGTAGTCAGCACTGCCAGAAAAACACCCCAGCATTCATTGAAACAATTTTGAAGTATGTACGACAGATCACTCAAGAACCTCTACTTATACGCCTTGATTCCGGCAACGATAGTCAAGATAATTATGTCACAATGGGAAAATGGGAAGGTGTTGATTTTTTAGTTAAGCGTAATTTACGCAAAGAGTCCCTGGATGGCTGGTTGAATCTGGCTCAAAATACTCAGGACGCTACATGTACTCACAGCAAACACAAAACTGTCTGGATCGGCCAGACAACAATTGGTCTGAAAGCTCAAACATTGCCATTCCCAATTATTTTCAAAGTGACGGAACGATATCAAGAAAAAGGTCAGGTCTTGCTTTTTCCAAAAATCGAAGTCGAAACATATTGGTGCACCTTATCACAATTGGCCCCCCAGGAAGTCATTAATCTTTATCACGATCATGGAACAAGTGAACAGTTTCATTCGGAGATTAAAAGCGATTTGGGACTGGAAAGGTTCCCCAGTTGCTATTTTGCCAGCAATAGCCTGGTACTGCATCTTGCTCTTTTAGCATACAATATTCTCAGGGTCATCGGACAAATAAGCATTGAAGAGCAGGGCTGTCAATCCAGAATCTTTGGGACTTTATTGATGATTTTAAAAAAATAAGATACATATATTATACATAAAGATATTTGTGACGTTATGTCTATACGCATTTAATCTGACAAAACCCTTGATCGCTATAATGCAAATTTTATGCCACTGATTCAGGTTTTGAACTGTTTTCTTTGTTTGCTTTTTTTCTTGCTCTTTCTGCTCATAATTTTTAAATGCGAACGGGGAGCTGAGGGGCCAGGCTTTTAAACCCAAAAACTTCCAATAAAAAGTTAAATTTTCCTGAACCAGGGACTTCCGAAAAGGCCGCGCAGTAAGCCTGGTCCCTCTCCAGCGTTTTGTTCGGCATTTTTATCTTCGCCAGAAGGCAAGTCTATAAATCAAGAAAACGACTAGCCGGAACATTGAATATTATAGAAAGCTTTTTGGCGGTAGCAAGGCTGATTGAACGTGTACCACGCTCCATGTTAGAAACAATCTGTCTAGAAGCATTTCCCAATTTCTTACCCAACTGCTCTTGAGTTAACTGATTGTTTTTGCGGTAAATACGCATAGCATCACCAGGAGTAGTTATTTCTGCTACCTCTTTGTACCAATCGCTTTCGGTTATTTCGATGTATTCTTCGTCTCCTTCGTATATTTTAAGGTCGCCTCCATATTCACTCCTAAGCATTTCAAGAATACGAGGCGGAATCTTTCCTTGAATATGAATACTAGTATGGGGCGTTTTCACGCGAGCCTGCATAATACACCTCTATTTCAATGGTTTCTTCTTCCATACGCCAACATGCCACCCATTTTCTTGAAAGATGGCAATGATATTCTATGGCTGAAAGCTTGCTGTAGTTGGGCCAATTGTAGGCTACTGGACCATTTTCTTTTAAATCATCGACCAATAATTTCATCTTTTTCTGAACATTCTCAGGTAATTGCCTGATCCCTTTGAGAATTTTCCTTTTGATGATAACCCGATAATTCATATTGTATATGTAATCATTTTCTGGCTACAAGGCAAGGCTTTTTTTGCAGGCCGAACGGGGAGCTGAGGGGCCGGGCTTTTAAACCCCAAAAGCTCCGAAAAAGGTTAATTTTTCCTGAACCACATACTTTCCAAAACACCGCGCAGGTAGCCCGGTCCCTCTCCAGCGTTTTGTTAGCCTTTTATAATTCCTATACCCCTAAAGCCTGTTTGAAGCATATTACATTTTTATCTGGCTTCCCTTGAGGTGAATTCAAAATTCCAGGGATAACCATTTCTCTAAAAATTTTGGTCCCTTTTATATTTAGAATATTTGGATTCTTTTTTATTGCAATCCCAATGAGCATATTTTCCAAAATTCCGATATCATTGTGACCATTGGAACTTGGTTTTGAATAATTGCCGTTATCTGTGCTTTTGGGAAGAAGGATCAATAACGGAGTTACTGCTTTTTTTGCAATTGCATCATTGTAATGATTAATTTTATGGGGTTGAAAACATTCCTTTGCAAACGACTGTTTTTCTGCTTTCCCAATATACCAAGGAGTTATTCCTTTCCCGGCTCGGGTTGCAAACACATAACAACCGCATGCTTTAGAAAGATAGCCGTATTCTTCGTCAACATTCTCCCAAAATTCTTTTAATTTTTCAGTTGTTGCTTGGATCAAGCCATTTGTTCTTTTTTCGATTACAAACGGCCCAACGGGATAAAAATACATTTTCGTTCCTTGATATAGTTGTTTTTTTGATGGCTAACACTTAAGTTAAGCGGTTGCTACACAGCCAAAAAAAACTCCTAAGGTTGATGCCCGCTTCAACTTAATGGTTAAATGAGCCCTCCGAATTTGTTGTATCTGGCACGACGCTTGTATTATAGGTAAAGCAACTTTCAACCTTGTCCGCCCGCAGGGCTTCATTTAACGATTCCAAATAACCGGCTCGTCCGGTTCATTTGATTTGTTGGGATTTATATTGCTTTTTTGTGTCCAGAGCAAAAATGCCTATAGTTCAACCGAATAGGGGTTTAAAAATTGCCGTTTCCAGAGAAATTGCTTATCCACTTCATTTAACTCGGCTTCTTCACAAACCATTTCCCAATGTTGCTCAATCGCGTCAATCTGATTATAGAATATGCTACGGGCCGCTTCCTCTGTTAGAAGAAAATTGTGCGCGGTTTCTAAGCATGACGTAAGTCTACTCAAATTGTTCTCACCACATATGCGCATTGCCTGTGACGCCTCATTGCCTGTGCGGCCTTGCGGACAAATATCATAAGCAGGTGTCAATGTCAGAGCAGTGCCATCCCAGAAAGCCGCATGGTTTCGTGCGTGGTCGTCGGTGTTCCCGCATAGAATATTGAAGACAAGCCTTGCGAACATCTCTTTGAGTGTCGGCCTTGGATCGGTAAACCGATGACGGATAATTTCAGATAAGGTTTCATAGCTGGCGTAACGCGCCATCATGTCATCCAGGGCAAACAGTGTCAGGGCCGAAACCATAGCCTTGCGTGTCCATTTGTCGGCTTTTGGTTCGCGATCAAAGCGCTCAATCAGGAGAACATCCCTGTTTGCCGCTTTTTTTAATGCTACCGGGGCGACATCCAGTCCTGCCAATTCAGCTAATCGCATGGCAATATATTCAGCTTTCACGACGCTGTACAGATCTGTGCTGGATGAGAATTTTACCACGTATTTTTTACCGTCTTCTTCAACCAGGGCCTTAGGGCGAGCCCCGCCTATGGAGCTGCCATGAAAAAGCGCCTGATCCAGCTCCGGAGTGAGGGGAATTCCCTGCTCGACTCTTTGTGCAGAAGCAATCAACTCTTCCATACTGACATTATTCACATTTCGCGGCACATACTCTGTAGGAGACTGCTGAAAATCCAGTGCACCAATACGATCAGACCCAGACTCCAGCAGATAGGTCAATTCATCTAAATCTGCTGTATCTATACCAGCGCCTTTCATTCCTAATTTTTTGTTGATAATCACACGTCTTCCCCAGGCATCAGGTGCAGCATCCCTGATACAACCAGGCATGGTCAAACCCTCGAGCAAAGGCAGCAAGCCGGTTCTTAGCGGCAATTCAGGTTCGTAAATTGAAATTGCAGGCTTGCTGGCATTGACACGTTCCAGGTAGCTTTTGCCATAGTTAAACATGAGATAGCCGTTATCAGCCTCAAGACGACCGGCCACAACAGGTTCGGTTTCACCGGGGAGCCATATCCAGACAAAGGCTTCTTTTCCTGTCCTAAAAGTCATCCTTCACCCTTTTGTACTTTTTTCGAACAGACTTTGGCATGAGCGCCAGCTTTTCCTTTGTGTGAGCAACCTGCCTGGCCAGAGCACTTCCATCAGCCTCAAACAGCTTGATGCCGACAATGGTTGCCACTTCAAAAACAGCGCCTATTTCACATTTGAGATTGCCCTTTTCAATGCGTTGCAGCATCCCTCTGGAAATGCCGGCACGATCCGCCAATTCCTGTGCAGTGTATTTGCGCTCATTACGAGCTTCTCGAATCAACGCGCCGAGCAAAACTGCCGCATCTCGGCTGTACTGTGAGTAGGTGCGTGGGATGGACTTTGGCATTCCTCTCCTTTGGCTTGTATATAGACCATAACATAATCATATGTTGTTTTTATAGAACACAGACTATTATATGCAAATCAACTTGTCAAATATCATTTTGATCTATATATAATTCATTTGGCATCCTTGCGTATTATTTATAGATCATTGTGCAGCATAAGCAACGCTTGATCCCAGAAAGGTGAACATTACACGTGTTCCATTTAAAAACCCGTAAACATCTGCGGCTTGTCCGTCAGTATGATTTAGTTGATATTTATCATCATTATGGTTTCGCCATGGTCCAATCAGCAAATTATAATCTTGATGTTTACCAGCCACGCAATCCTAACCTGGACAAGCCAGAACCAAAAAGGTTTTGTAATTCTCTTGCCAGAATAACACGAAAATCAGAGATAAGAATCTAAGGCAATCGCATATTTAAAAATTTCCTGGTTATAACGGATTTGGGGGACTGGTGTCGGGGGCAGTAAAATAGGCTGGAAAGATCTATCTTTTGTGATAAAGTTGAATCGCCAAACACAACTTTTAACAAAAGGATTTATGATGACTCCAGCTTCAGATACCACCCCCCGCATGAATCGAACTATTTGTATGCACTTTTGTCAAGCACAATATTACATCCTTATCCAACATTCCATGCAATTCCGGATGGTAGTCGACTTGGCAATCAAGGAAAACCCTGAGCTTTTTCCAGCTAAAATCAGTTCCGGTTACAAAATGAAAGAGATTAGATTCTCAAAAAAATTGAAAATTAAAACCAGAAGAGTATTGGTGGCCGGTGCCAGCTATACCATCAGGCCGTCTTTTGTCATGCCATATATGACTGGGTTTGTAGAAGACGTTGAAAGTCCTCTGTTTTTACGTAAATTTGCAGTTCCGTTTTGGGCTTTGAGCCACTGCTTTGGAAAGAATCCCATGTTTTGGTATCGACTTGAAGCATCCCTTGGTAGGAACAGTCTTTTGGGAACTACCATCAAATCAGCAGAACATTTACCCCAGCACCTTTCTGCTGATGAAAAGCACACCCGGCTATTGGGTAACAAAACCTACATTGCTACAACCGCCGGAAGTGACTGTATTTTAGGAGCCAGTGTTTCTGAAAGTGCCTCTGAAGAAGACCTTAAAAAGGCATACAGTGTTTTTAAGAAAGAAGCGGCATGCGTCAATCCGGAATATCGGCCAGATACCGTAAATACAGATGGATGGCTATCAACCCAAAATGCCTGGAAAAAATTATTCCCGGGAATAGCCGTGATACCCTGCTTTTTACACATTTTCATAGGCATCCGTGACCGCTCACGCAAAAAACACAAGGAGACTTTCCTGGATGTGGCTACCAGGTTATGGGATTGCTTCAAGGCAGAGTCCAAAGGAGCATTCTCACAGAGAGTACGGAGGCTTTCCGAATGGTGTCAAAATACAAAAAATAAGATTCCCGAGGTTATTTCAGATAAAATCAAAAAACTTAGGGAGAATCTGCCACAGTTTTCCCAAGCCTATGATTTTCCTGACGCACATCGAACGAGTAACATGATTGACAGGTTAATGCAGCGGATGGACCGCCATTTGTTCAGCACTCAGTATTTTCATGGCACGATAGAATCTGCCAATTTGAGCATACGTGCCTGGGCACTTATTCAAAACTTCGCGCCACTTAATCCATGGACAGTGAAGCAGAAAGGCCATGTGAGTTCGTTTCAAAAACTTAACGAATTCCAATACCATGAGAACTGGCTGCAAAACCTTTTGATTTCAGCTTCTTTGGGAGGTTTGGGAACGGGTCCCCCAAATCCGTTATAATCAGGATTACTCCAAACATCACCCGTGCAATGTTTATTTGTGACGAGTTCCTTATAAAATGCTTTTAGTGGCTTATAAGTCATATATTATGCTTTCATTGCTTCTTTCATAATGTATTTATCGATATTTGAACTTAACAAGGATCATATCCTTTTACACACAACGCAAAAATCACTGGCCGGGCGGCGAATTATGAAAACGATCTGTTAACGAAAATGATTGAAGAAAGAAAGCCTCCAATCACGGCACGCTGTAGCCCGGTCCAGTGCATTTTATTGTTGGCCGATAAATTCAGTGAGGAGACCCGCATTTGTCGCAGCTTTATACTGTCTTCTGTCGGCAGTGACAAAAAGCTCTGCCTGCCATTCTATTGCACATGCTATATGCAATGCATCCATAGCTCTTAATACATTAGTTTCCAAAAGCTTTATTGAATAAGAAATGACAGCAGGGGTAACTTGGAGGATAACAGCGTCATGGACATCTTCCATCAATTGCCTTTTAATTGTCCGATAATCATCAGTTGACAGATTATCTTCACGTCGTCTTCGATTAAGTCCCGATATTATTTCAGGGACTAAAATGGTACATAGACCCAATTGTGAAGCATTCTGTAAAAACTGATCAATTTTATCACTACCCACTTCAAGGACATATCTTTTTGCAAGTGCAGAGGAATCGGTTAAAACCTTCATAATTCAGACTCACGCTCTTCCAGTATTGCTGACGAAAGATCGCTCCCTTTAATTTGCAGGCGAGTACTCTGGCGTTTCCATGACGGCATTTGTACGGAATTATCGGTAAAAGGAACTATTTCTGCAATAGGTTTTCCCCGCCTTAAAAGGACAATAGTCTCACCATGTTCCACTTCAGTTATGAAGTTGGAGGCTTTTTTTCTGAAATCTGTGAATGATATTGTTTTCATATCGCATCTCCTTATTTTAATGTACATCCAAGTGTACACATTCAAGGACATAATGTCAAGGAGTGCTTTTGGGCCAACAAGTAATTGTGTGGTTCCGTATAACCTACATGGCAGTAACCACCTGCCACAACGAAAAACGAAAGTCCTCTAATTCCAGCATATTGGTGAGACTTTCATATAACATACATGGCAGAAAGACCTGCCACAACGAAAAACGAAAGTCCTTTGATTCCAGCATATTGGTGAGACTTTCATATAAAACATACATGGCAGTAACCACCTGCCACAACGAAAAACGAAAGTCCTTTAATTCCAGCATGTTGGTGAGACTTTCATATAAACTTACATCATTATGTTTTGTTTGTTATATTTGACAAAAAAATAAAAGTCAAGTATGGTTTTTACTAACTGGATAACACCACAATTTGCATATTATCGGAGTTGGATATCATGATCAAAATCCCAGATGCGCTTCGCAGAAAATATGATTATCTACTGGTGAAAAGCGGTGTTCCGCCAAGGGAATATGCTGCTTAAACCATACCTCCAACAATTCAATCAATCTGAAGGCTGACTGTCAACCCAATACCCCTGTCAGCGTCCCAGTTAAGACTCTTCCGGCTCCTGGATGGATGATCAAACCACGGCTTTCATTAAATGCCCGAAATTACCAACTGCTAATTTATCTGTTCGACCTCTGAAAAATAACGCATTAATTGTTTCGGGATCAATATTCTTTAAGTTGGAAAAACCGGCAGCTTTGAGATCCATCATCAGAGAATTCGGATCAAAAAAACTTTTCCAGGGCTCTCCGGCACGACTTACCTTTCTTGAGATTAATTTAAAAACCAATCGGTGTAAAAACTTCATTATTAATTGGCAGAATAAGGCTTTTCGGTACCGGGCTCCGAACGTTCCGATCCGTCAGAATTCCACCCGGTCAGAATTTCACAACATGACGTGGTTTTTTGGGGTGAACCCTTTCCGATCAGAGACTGAAAACCAACATGAGCCTTAAAGAATGGGCACTTTTTCCAAGGTCGCCCAGGTATTAAAAATTATGCAAAGTGATTATGCCGAAAAACTTGATGTAGAGCAATTGGCAGATATGGCCCACATGAGTACTTCGGCATTTCACCGGGCCTTTAAAAATATCACGTCTGATTCTCCCATGCAGTATCTAAAAAAAATCAGGCTGACCAAAGCAAGAGATTTCATGAATAAAAAAAAACCACATGGCAGAAAAACCTGCCACAACGAAAAACTTTTATTACTCAAAAACGGCAGGTTCATCAGGAACGTCTACAGAATCGGCTCTGGCGTTATCATACCAACAAATCGGTGAAATCCTACTCTACTGCCGGATTTCAGACTGTTTTTTTCGTTTTTCCATGGCCAGGTCCAGGTAATACCGGCTTTGATCATCACGGGGATTGTTGGCAAGGGCCTTGTTCAGGTAGACAACCGCCTTGTCCGTATCCCCCTGCAGGTAATAGGCCGTCCCCAACTCGCTGAGGATCACATCATCGTCGGGGGAAAGACGAAGTGCGGTGGAAAGATTAAGAATGGCCCGGTCAGGCGCTCTGCGTCGCAGCTCCACCATGCCCAAATACTTGTGAGGGGTTGCCTTGCGTGGTGCCAATCCGATGGCATTGCTTAAAAGCTGAGCTGCTTTATCCAGGGAACCGGATTCGGCCATGATCAGGCCCAGGGCGGTCAGGGCCGCTTCATTGTTCGCATCGAGCCGGATCGCCGTGCGCAGACTGTCCACTGCCAGCTTTTTCTTTCCGCCGGCGATATGGGCCAGGGCCAGGTTATAATGATCTATGGCCGTGTCATAATCATCGGCTGTGATCTTTTTTTGAATGGCATCCGCTTGAATCCCGGCACAGGCGGTCTTGAGATCCGGGCAATCAAAGATATCATAGGAGGGGACCGGAACCCGCCGGCAATAGCTATCCACGATTTTCCGGTAGCGCAGCTGCTCTCTTTTTTCAAGCCGGGGCCAGGGTAGGACACCCTTGAACATGGGCACATTGGTTGAGGCGGCAAACGCCACCAGATCCATCAGGGTGGCGTTATCGTTGTGGCTGTTTAAAAGGTGCTCTGTCTCCGCCGATAGCCAACGGTTTCCGCCGATCATGCGTTGGATATTATCCCCATTTTCCTGATACAGGGTTCTGGGGGCTGAGAATTCAAGATAGGGCAGATTATCCGTATGCAGCGGGCCGTTGCCGAACATGGGTTTCAAATCCTCGGACACGATCAAATGGACAAGAAAATCGATTCCTGGAAAACTGACCAGGGTGGACTTTTTTGCATAGACCGCATTCTGCTTTGCCACCTTCCAGTCCAATTTCCCATGCGCATCATTGAAGCCCAACATGAGGTAATCCACGGGACCCACCTTGATCAAGGCACTGTTTTGAAAAACAGCGGTAAAGGTTCGCCCCAGCAGGGAAAATGTCTCTTTATCCATTTCATAGGCCTGGATCCACTGGCCGAAAAATCCCTTGGACGTCAGACGCTTCCTGGCCAGTTGAAAAAATTCCAGGGTGTATAAATTGGCCAGTCCGGCCATCCAGGGATTGGAAGGTTCGGAGACAATCACATCGTAGGAGTGGCGGGTCAGGGCCAGATGATTACGCCCGTCCTGGATCATCAGGTGGGTGCGGGGATCCTCCAGGCAGTTATTGTTCCAGGGAGAAAAATAGTTCCGGCAGGCGGTGACCACCGCCTGGTTGATCTCCAGCACATCCAGCCTTTCCACAGGGTAGAGCAGGATCTCTCCGGCGGTCATGCCGCTGGCAAGCCCCAGCAGCATGACCTTTTTGGCACTTGGATGGAAAAGCATGGGAATATGCGCGGAAAGCGTTTGCGTGGAACAGTCACCATGGGAAGAGGCATCGGCCTTGCCGCTGTTGAACATGGCGTATTCCACGGTTCCCATGCTGGTGGTTTCCCTTTCCACGGTGGTAAATCCGCTGGTGCTCTCCCCCTGGAAAACGACATCCAGCCCCTGGCGGTGATGGGCAATCCGCTGGGCTCCTTTCATCAAAGCCTCTGTCCACCCCGTGCAGTTCAGCTCTGACTGAAGCGCATCAAAGTCCCGATACCATCCCCGTGAAAGCAGGTCGGTGCGCCAGTTGGGAAAAAAGCTGATCAGCAGGCATCCCATACAGATTAACCCTGCAATGGCCAGGCGATGGGGGATACGCCTTTGCCTTTTGACGTTCAAGTATAATAGCATTAGACCTGACAGACAAAATTGCAATAAAATGACCATGCGTAATCCGTTCATTTTGCCCACCCATGGCACCAGTACAAACCCGGCCACAAAGGAACCGGTCAGGGCTCCCACGGTATTCAGGGCATAGGCCGTTCCCATCCGACGTCCCATGCTGCCGATGGATTGAATGTAAAGGCGGTTGACCAGCGGGAAGGCCGCCCCCAGGAACAGGGTCGGGGCCAGCAGCAGACCGAACAGCACCAGGGACTGCATGAAAAGAAGATGGGAAAACCGGTCATGGTAGGTATGAATTAACTTGGCGAAAAAGAACTGCCCGTTGCCCAGGAGTTGACTGACGACAAGTGCCAACATGGCTGCCGCCATCTGAGTGCCGGCCAGTAAGGCCAATACGTTGCGGGTTTTGTCGGCCAGGCGGCCGAACAGGATACTGCCCAGGGCCAGGCCAATGATAAAGGTGGCCACCACAAGGCTGAAACAATAGGTGGTGGGCCCGGCAATGAGTCCCAGCAAACGTGTCCACAGGACCTCGTAAGCCATGGAACAGAATCCGGAGGCGGCAAAGATCAACACACCCCAGCGGACCAATCCATCATGGATATTGTTGCATCCCGGTGTCACGGCCTGGGCCGGTTCTTCATGCTGAAGATTCGCCGACGATACCCCATCGGCGGGCAGGAAACGTGAAAGCAGAATGCAGGAGAGACCAATCAATCCGTTGATGGAGGCAAACAGGGTCAGGGTCATGGAAACGCCCAGGCTTTTAATCAGCACAAATCCGCACAAAATAACGCCCAGTGCCGCCCCGATGGTGTTCAGGCCGTAAAGCCATCCGGTGCGACTGCCGATGTGATCCAGGCGCATGACGTAGAACCGGCACAGCACCGGAAGGGTCGCTCCCATGAGGGCTGTGGGCACGATCAAAATAAAAACGGAGCTGATAAAGGAGACAAGGGGATATGCCCAGGCATGATTCAGAAGCGGGTCATAAAGGAAGTGGTAGAGCGGCTGGATGGCCCGGATCAGGAGCGGTACGAGCAAGGCGCACGAGCCGATGCCGATTTCCATGACACCGTACAGGGTCAGTAGGGTGGCCCGCCGGGTAAACCGGTCCACGATCCGGCCGGACAGATAGCTGCCCAGGGCCAGCCCGGCCATGAACACGGAAAGCACCGTGGCCACGGCAAACGGCGCTCCGCCAATGATCTTGTCGATGAGCCGCACCCAGATCACTTCATAGACCAGGCCGGCGGCTCCGGAAAGAAAAAAGCAGCCGGCCACAAAAAAATTCAGCATCTTTTTACCATGAAAATGAGAAGGGATTTCATGAAATTTTCCTTATCAAATGGAAAATCATCCGTTGGATCTACCCTGTTGTTGCAGGGTTTCAAGATCTTTCCGGCCCCTCATTGAAAGGGGATCGGTTTCCCGACGGTTCCGGCGGTTGAAATAGAGGTATGCCAAAACTCCCAATCCGATGGTGCCAAGTCCGAACAGGGCCGTGACCGGGCGGCTTTTGATGGAGTAAAAAATGATCCATAGATTTCCAAAGATAAAGAGCAGCGGGGTCAGCGGGTATCCAAAGGTTCGGTATGTGCTGCCGGACAAGGGGGTGCACTGCCGGATGCGCATCAATCCAATGACCGCCAGCATGGCAAAGAGTGAAAGGGTAAATCCGATATAGAGCAAAAGGCTGTCAAATGAGGCGGAGACCACCATCATGACGGCAATGGCCCCTTGCAGGAAAATGGATTTGGCCGGTGTGCTGCGATGCGGGTCCAGACGGCCCAACATCTGGAAGAAGAGTCCGTCCCTGGACATGGCATAATAAATTCTCGGCCCGGTCAGAATCATGGCGCTCAGTACGGATAACAACCCCAGGGCCACGGCGCCGCTGAACAGTCGGCTGACACCCGTGCCGAACAGGGAAGAGGCTGACTTGGCACCGATTTCCAGTACACCCTCCATGGCTTGGGAAGGCAGGGCATACAGGTAGACAAGATTCAGCAGGACGTACAAGATCACCACGACTATGGTACCGGCCAGCAAAGCAATGGGAATATTCCTCCGGGGATTGACGATCTCAGACCCCAGATATGCGGCAGCGTTCCAGCCGCTGTAGGAAAAGGAGACAAAAATCAAGGACACGGCAAACTTTTCCGGGGACCAGGCAGGGGATGCCGGGGCTGTAAAGTGGTCCATGGAGCCGTTGCCCAATGCCAGACCGGCACCGATAAACACGACCACCAGAGCAATTTTAAACAGGGTTAATCCGTTCTGTACCCGGCTGCCGACCTGGAGGCTGTGATAGTGGATCAGGGAAAAGAGCAGGATGACTCCCATGGCCGTCAGCGTCTGGGGCGACAAGGTCACCAGCGGGATGCCGGCTACCTGGAAAACCATCCCTCCACTACCCGCAGGGATTGAAAAGGCCTGGAAAAGGTAGGTGGCAAAGGCCATGGATGCCGCTGCAATGGGTGCGGAAAATCCCACGATCAGGGAGATCCAGCCGGAGAGAAACCCCACCGGCCGGCCCAGGGTCTCCTTTAAAAAAACGTACTCCCCACCTGCCTTGGGAAAGCGTGCCCCCAGCTCTCCGTAGCACAGGGCCCCGCACAGGGCGAACAATCCGCCGAAAACCCAGCACAGTACGAGGGTGTGCGGATTTTTCAACTCGGCCATGATAAACCCGGAGGTCGTGAAAATACCGGAACCGACCATATTGGCAATGACCAGGGCCGTTGCCGAAAACAGGCCCAGTTCCCGTTTTAATTCATTGGACATTTTATCAGATCCCTATTTCATGAAATCGCCGACGTAGATTTATTGTGGGCGGAACCGGAGTCAAAACTTCGGTCCGCCCGTGGCGGCTGGGCTAATTGGGAATTTCAACGGTAAACGCCGTGTTGTACATGTACTCGTCACAGGTTCCTGTGTCGGCAAAAGGACAGTGATGGGAAAGCATGATCATCCAATAGCCGGATTTGTTCAGCTTGAGAGATGCGTTGCCCTGTGCGTCGGTTTGCGTTTCCACTGGATAGTGTTTTTTCATGCGTGGCGGTTTCTTGGCAACGGCTTTTGCCTTGCCTGCCGGGGGTTTCGGGTCCATAGACGGTTTGGGGCGGTCGCCCCCTTCTGGTGCAAACCCGGCGTAGGTGGCTCTCACAGCCTCATTGGCAAGGGGCTTTCCGTTAAAGAGCAGTTTGATGGCCAGTTCATCCCCGGCCTTTATCTCCGATGGATTGGTCAGCGGAATGATCTCAACGGGTTGCCCGGCCGCACCGTCGATATTTTTGTCGTTGCCACCGGCAATCAGCAGGGTTTTGGCCTGAAGATGAAAGTTGGTGCACTTGATGGGGTTTTCCACCGTCTTTTTGTCTCCCCATTTGCGGCCTTCAGGCGTGGTGGTGAAGAAACCCGGTTTAATGTGGGCGGTGATCAGCCAGGCCCCCGGCTTGTCAATGGCCAGTTGGTATTTATCCTTGGAAATTTGGGTCAGGGCCACTGCGGCACCGTTGGGATCCTTTGCCTGGATCTCCTCCAGCATTCCCTCTTTTATCTCCTGGTCCATACGATTGGCCGGGTACTTGTGGCCCCAGCCGATGCCGATCTCAACGGTTGTGCCCACCTTAGGGTAGTAATTGTCGGGATTGAGCCACATGTTGTGGGCACAGGCCACGCTGCAGAATGCAATGGAGAAAAATAGAGTGACCATCAAAGGGATGTAAGTCTTTCGCAACATTTTACTTTTCCTTATTTTAGCACCTTACATCTGAATTCTTGTTCAAAAAACAAGAAGTTGATGAAAGGTGCCTGGGTTGCGGATTTCCCGCATTAATTAGACATTACCATTACCAATTAATGGGCAACGCGTCCTCCATCAGACAAGAAATCACCCACATAAAGCAGATATTCAAAGGGCATTTTGCCGGTTCCTGTCTGTTCCAGAATCGTTCCCAGGGTTCCGTGCATGACCTTTTCCTTTTCCGCATAACCGGCACTGAACACGATGGCCACAGGGGTGTCAGCCGCATAATGGGTCGACAGACCGTCGATGAACTTCTTGAACTCCGTGCGCATGGTAAAGAGCACCATGGTGCTCTGATGGACGGCCATCTCCTTTACCGACCATCCCGATGCCAGGAGCACGGAATGGGCGTTTCCCCCTTCGGTAACACCGGCCTTGAGGGCCGCATTGGCGGCGTTGAAACAGCTCAGTCCCGGCACCACTTCGGTATTGAGGTCACGCAACTCGGTCAGGGACCAGGCGCAGGGGCCGTAGACCAACGGATCTCCGCTGTCCAGCATGGCAACGGTCTTGCCCTGGGCCACTGCCTCACGCACCATGGCGGCGAACGTTTCCTGTTTTTTATGATACTCCTCACAGCTCATACGTTCCCGTTTTTGTTTTTGCGCGTCTGGCTGAGTCTTGGGGCAAGGTTGCCCGTAAAAGGGGAAAAGGCGATGATAGCCGGTGACCACTTCCTTGCCGGTCAGAGCGTCCTTGAATTTTTCCTTGAGCCGCTGGTGGGCAAAGATCAGGTCCGCCGATTTGATCACCTCAAGCCCCCGCAGGGTGATCAGGTCGGCATCACCGGGTCCCACGCCGACCAGATAGAATTTTCCCTTTCCGGTCTGGTTGGAGGGCGGAACCGGCTTGAATGTGGCCCGGCCCAGGGCTTTGCCCACGTATACGATGGATCGCCGTTCATCAATGCCGGAAGTATCGGCGGCAAAGCTGCCCACTGTACCCATGGTGACCCTTTCCTGACCCACCATGCCGGCACTGCTGACAATGGCTGCCGGTGTGGTTGCAGGATAGGATGTTGAAAGACGGGCAAACAGCGCTTTCATGTCTCTGGGCATGAAAATGACCATGGTGGCCCTGTCATGGACGGCCAATTGCTCAATGCTGTCCCGGTTTCCCTCTTTTTCGAACGGGGCCGTGAGCATCACTTCCCCCAGGCCGACCTGAAGGGCCGCATTGGCCGCGTTAAAGGCGCTGAGACCGGGAATGACCGTTGGTTCCAGGTCCTTGAGCTCCTTTACGGTCCACATATCCGGCCCGTAAATGGTGGGGTCGCCGCCGCTGAGCAGGACCACATGACTGCCTGCTTTTACCGCCTGTCTTACCATGGCGGCAAACTCAGCCTGCTTGCGATGATACTCTTCGCAGTTCATCCGGCCCTTGTTTTTCTTTTTCTCCGGGCGGACCTGTTTGCAGTCCCTGCCGTAATAGCGGAACAAAACCCCATAACCTTCCACCACTTTTTTTCCGGAAAAATCGACATATGGGGTAAGTTTCTGCCTGGTTTTCGGGTTGCAGAACACCAGATCCGCGCCGCGGATGGCCTCTGCCGCTCTTACGGTGAGAAGATCGCCATCCCCGGGCCCGATACCCACCACCTTATAGCTTCCCGGTGTCTTTGCCTGTTGGGCCTGGGCCACCCCCTTGGACATCGTGAAGCCCAGGGTCATCAGGGATGCCAGCACCAATGCCAGTCCGCCGATCCAAATCCCTTTCCTTAATTTTTTGTCATGCATTTAATTTTCTCCAGATTTCATTTTTGAAAACCCATACTATAGCCGGAAGCTCAAGTTGACGCCAAAAGTCCGGTCCGTTGCCAGATAGCCCCGGGAGTCGTAGTACTCCTCGTCCAGAAGGTTTTTGATGTAAAACTGCAACCGGGCATTCTTTATGTGGTACTTGTCTTTGAACAAAGTCTGTTCCACGGCAAAGTTAAAAACGCTGTAGGCTGGATTGTCCACCTCTCTATAAGTATAAATTGGATCACCATCTTCGTCTTCACCGATCTCTTCAGATTGCTCCTGCGTTTCCGTGCCCTGATAGGAATAGTCCAGGTTTAGAGCGGTTTTTTCGAAAAGCTGGTAGCTGAGTCCGGCGGTCACCCGGTGTTCGGCTTCATCATCCAGCTCCGTCTCACCGGCCGGTTCGTTCCCCTGGTTGTCGAACTTTTGCCAGGCATAGCTCAGATAAAACGATAGATCGTCAAACAGATGCCCCCCGAGGTTAAGTTCAATCCCGTGGCGATACACTTCATCAAGGTTGATTTTATAATCGCTGTAACGCAGGTCGCCGGCACCGGAACCAGAGTATTCTGCGTAACTTTTATTACTGACAATATAGTCCTTGATCTGATAGAAAGAGTAGTCCAGCGTCATGGAAATATCCCTGCACAGGCGCCGGTTAAGCACCAGATCGTAGCCCATGCCATGTTCGGGATCCAGCCAGGCGCCAGCCGGCTTGCCCTGCGGGTTGTACTCACCATGGGAATCCGGTGCATGCCAGATTTTGGAAATACCCAGGGAAAGCGAGGTGTCCCGCAGCCAGTCGGCCATCTGGTCCATTTTCAGGGTGGTATAGGACTTGGGCACCCATTCGTTCCAGGTCCGTTTGATCCAGTCTCCGCGGTTGGGAATGCCACTGTTGCTGACCCAGATGTGGACATCCTCATTCCGCAAACCGAACTTGACATCCAGAAAAGAGGTAATATCCCACTGGTGCTGGATGTAGGTGCCATTTTTCCTGACGCGTTCATCCAGATCATCGCCATCGTACAGCCTTGCCAGTTCAAATCCCACGGTGGTCTCATGATTTTCCGACCACTGGTAGATATCCTGTATTCTGCCGCCCTCCTGCTGCCACTTTGTCTTCCAATAGGTTCGTTCCGTTCCAAGGGAATGGTCGTCATCATCGATCCAGACCTCATAGTCCCGATGACGGTTTTCCATGCTTTTGTAGGCGCCTGCGCTCAGACGTCCGATGGGCAGATTCTGGAAATAATTCATCTTGTAGGACCATGCTTCTTTATCCCAGGTGGGGTCCTGATAGGGCTCCCATGAAGAATCCGTTACCTCGGGATAGCTGGAATCGTGATCATCCCCCGTATTGTTCACGACAACCTCCCGATCGATGTTGGAATTTGAAGCGCTTACGTTGACATACCCATCAAAGGGCAGAATCAGTCCCAGGCTGCCCGAATAGTTTTCGATATCGGTTTCGTTGTGGCGCAGATAACCGTCGGTGCTCTGTTTCTGGGCGTTGACGGCATACGTCACCATGTCCACCGCTCCATCCAGGCTTAACTTGTGATTCTGGGTGTTGTAGGAACTGTAACTGCTGCTCAGAGTGGCATCCGGTGCCAGCGTCTCACGGCGGTGGGGCGCCTGGGTGATGATATTGACCGCACCACCAATGCTCTTGCTGTCGTAAAGGGCGGAATGGGGGCCGGCGATGATTTCGATCTTTTCAATGGGCAGGACGGAAAGCAGACTGTAATCTACAATATGCGAGCCTTTGCGGCCGCCGGTTTTCTGGACGGTGAGGCCGTCTACGGCCATTACAAAGCGTCCGCTGGAAAAGCCGCGCATGTTCATGGTATCGCTGTCGGGCACCAGGTCGGTACTCCCCCGAAAATCGAAAATAGCCTGGGTCTTGAGCAGATCCTGGATATTGTTCTTGTCGCCGACCATGGAGAACTCATCGAGTTCAATGGTGGTTTTATTGGGCTTGACCTTAATCCCCTCTGCCCCAGTTTTCCCCTTAACCAGCAGATCTTTCAGCTTCTGGAGCGTCCCCGTTTCAATTTCCGAGGAGGTGGCCGGTTGGGAATCGGTTTTCTCCTCTTGCGCGTGGACAGGTGAGACAAGGGCGCTCATCACGAGGAATCCCAGTGCTGTCACCAACGCGTAAATTCGTTTCATTCTTTTTGCCTCCTTTCAACTTTTGCATGACATGTTAATGGCTGAACAATCCATCATTTGCATTGACAGTGGAGGCGCTTTGACTTAAAAATAAAAAAGCAGCCCCGATTGCCGGGATTGCAAACCTCAAGGCAGCCGAAACGTCCTGGCCGGGATGCGGCTGCCTTTTTTTGATCACCTGATTTTGGCTGTCAAAAGATCGAAAAATATTTTAATTATGAGCTATAACTCATTGTTTTTTCAGTTTGAAAGTCTATCCTCTCCCTTAAAAAAAAAAGCCACGAAAACAGAGGTCCTCTCTGCCTTCGTGGCTGATTTGTTTGATAGTCCTGGCCCTTTAGTCCCTTACATCGGAATTCTTGATCAAAAAAGACAAGAAGTCGATGGGCGGCGCCTGGGTTGCGGCTTACCCGCGTTAGTTTGGAAAGGGATGCGACCTTCATGGTCGATTAATTCATAAAATAAAACGGAACCGAAGGTATTCAGTCCCGGATCTCCCTTTTCAGCTCCATGAGCACCCGAACTGTGTTGGTATAGTTAAAAGGAAAAAGGTTTGTCAACAAAAAAGAGATACAGTAAAAAAATAGTTGTCATCCATAAAAAACATTGACACCGATTGTATCCCCCATTAACCTCTGGCCCATTCGGTCCTGGAAACATCTCCCGAAAAGTTGATGCCCGACCTCAGACAGGACCATCAGACAGAACTTAGGTAAACCCAAGAGGATCTCTATGGCCGGCTTACGTCAGTATCTGTTTTCTTTTTTCAGGGGATTTTGGATGTTATGCCTTCTGGCGGCAGCCGGGTGTACCGCAGTGGGACCGGACTATGAAAGTCCCGGTCTTGTGCCCCAGGAACCGTGGCACTCTCCCATGATTCAGGGGCTGACCCTGGAACAGGCCAATCCTGAGCACCTGGCCCAATGGTGGCAGATTTTCAACGATCCGATTTTGTCCGATCTCATTGATCAGGCCATTCTGGCCAACCTGGATCTCCGCCTGGCCCTGGCACGTGTTACCCAATACCGGGCACTGCGGGAAATCGAGGGGGCGGACACGCGGCCGACACTGGACACCAGCGGCAGTGCTGCCTGGACCGGCACCAGCAACGAGAAAGGAAAGGGCACCGTCGATACCGCCTACACCGCCGGGCTCACCGCAGGCTGGGAGATCGACTTGTTCGGTCGGATTCGGCGCTCCATAGAGGCGGCCAACGCCGACCTTGCCGCCCAGCAGGAGGCATTGCGGGATGTCCTCATCTCCCTTGTGGCTGACCTGGCCCAAAGCTATATTGAGGTGAGAACCTATCAGGCACGCCTGGCAGTGGTCCGGGAAAGCATCACCTCCCAGACCGAATCCCGGCAGCTCACCCTGTGGCGATACCAGGCCGGGCTGACCGACGAGCTGGCCCTGCGCCAGGCCTCCTACAATCTGGAAAGCGCAAAATCCAGAATTCCCACTCTTGAGAGCAGCCTTTCGGCGACCATGAATCGAGTGGCCGTGCTCACAGGGAGGCGGCCGGGTTGGGTTCACACGCTTCTCAGTGACGTTGTCTCTCTGCCGGAACTTTCTCCCACCGTTGCCGTGGGCCTGCCCGCCGATGTCATCAGGCGGCGGCCGGACATCCGGGAGGCGGAAAACGAACTCATGGCCCAGACCGCCCGGGTGGGCGTGGCCACGGCCGACCTTTACCCCAGCCTCTCCCTTGCCGGCTCCATCGGCGTGGAGGGGATCTCCCCGGGCAGACTTGCAGGCAACATCACCGATCCTTCCCATTGGCTGCGCAAAATCATGACCTCTGTCTCCTGGAACCTCTTTGACGCCGGTGCCATCAGAAAAAAGATCCTTGTTCAGTCCGCTCTCCAGAAACAGGCCCTGATCCGGTACGAGTCCGCCATCCTGGATGCGGTGGAAGAGGTGGAGAATTGTCTGGTCAACTACGCCAACGAGCAGACCCGGCACGACATCCTGGTTCGGGCCGTAGCGGAGGCGGGACAGGCGGAGCAGCTGGCCCAAAAAAAGTATCTCGCAGGCCTGACGGATTTCACCGCCGTGCTCGACGCCCAGCGCACCCAGCTCTCCTTCAGGAATGACCTGGCCGAAAGTCGGGGGACCATGGTGTCCAACCTTATCCTGCTGTACAAGGCCCTTGGCGGGGGATGGGCGCCCATTGAAACTTTAAATCATCGGGAGCTTCCATGACGTCACAAGATCCATTTCCCCCTGACACCCTTGCAGCCGATATCACCACCACCCTTCAATCCGCATCCGGCAAACGGTGGAAAAAAGTTTTCCTCATCCTTGTTTTGATCTTTCTTCTCCTGGGGGCAGGCTATTATGTCAAAATTTTAAAAAAATCGGAAAATGCCGCTTCACCGGCCGTCTCCTTTAAAACGGCACCTGCCGTCCTCAAGGATATCGTCGTGACCGTTAACGCCACCGGCACCCTGGAACCCACCAACCAGGTGGAGGTGGGAAGTGAGCTTTCCGGCACCGTCAGGGAGGTTTTGGTGGATTACAACGGCAGGGTCCGTGTGGGCCAGGTCCTGGCACGTCTGGACGTTACGGACCGCCTGGCCCAGGTCCGGCAGAAAAAGGCTGCCCTGACCGCTGCCAAAGCCTCCGTTCTCCAGGCAGAGGCCACAGTGGAGGAGACACGGCTTACGCTGGAGAACCTGGAAACGGTCCATGCCCTGAGCCGGGGAAAAGTCCCTTCCAAAACCGACATGGACGTGGCAAGGGCGGCCCATGCCCGGGCCCTTGCCAACAAGGCCAGTGCCGACGCCGGTGTGGAAGAGGTCCAGGCCACCCTGGACATCAGCGTAACGGAGCTGTCCAAGGCAGATATCCTCTCCCCTGTGAACGGTGTGGTCCTGACCCGCAACGTTGAAGAGGGCCAGACCGTTGCCGCCTCCCTTTCGGCACCGGTTCTCTTTCTCCTGGCCGAAGACTTGGCCCAAATGGAACTCCACGTGGATGTGGACGAGGCAGACATCGGCCAGGTCAGGGACGGGCAGGAGGCAAGCTTTACCGTGGACGCCTATCCTGACAGAAAATTTGCAGCCAGCATCCGCCAGGTCCGGTACAACGCCACCACCACGGACGGAGTGGTGACCTACGAAACCGTTCTCACGGTGGACAATCACGATCTTTCCCTGCGACCCGGCATGACCGCCACCGCAGACATCACGGTCAGCCGGGCGGATCAGGCCCTAACGGTTCCGGCAGCCGCCCTCCGTTTCACCCCGTCCGCTTCCGGACCAAAGGAACGGAAACCGTCGATTCTATCAGCCCTGATGCCGGGGGCATCCAGGCGCAGGCCGCCCCACAAGCCCAAACAGGCCATTGCCACGGGTGGGGGCAGGGAGACCCTCTGGATTCTGGGAAGAGACGACCGGCCAAGGCCCGTGCCGGTCAAGGCCGGACTTACGGATGGGGTGGATACCCAAATCCTGGAGGATAACATCAAACCGGGCACCCGGGTCATCCTCTCGGCCCAGGAAAAGCGGGGAAGCTGAAGCCATGGCTGAACAAGACGCTCCCCTGATCTCCCTTGAGAAGGTCACCAAAGCCTACGGCACGGGTCAGGCCCGGATTTTTGCCCTGTGCGGCATCGACCTGACCATTGCACCCGGACAGTTCATCTCGGTGATGGGACCGTCCGGATCCGGCAAGTCCACCTGCATGAACATCCTGGGGTGTCTTGACAGCCCCACCTCGGGCCGGTACCGGTTCGGGGGCGTGGAAGTCAGCGGACTGTCCCGGAAAAAACTGGCCGCCCTGAGGCGGTTTTATCTGGGCTTTGTCTTTCAGGGCTTCAACCTGCTCAACCGGACCACTGCCCTGGAAAACGTTGAGTTGCCCCTGATGTACCGGGGGATTCCCGCCGGAAAACGGCGGACCATGGCGCTTCAGGCCCTGGAACAGGTGGGGCTTGACGGACGGGCATCCCACACTCCGGGTGAACTCTCCGGGGGCCAGCAGCAGCGGGTGGCCATTGCCAGGGCCATTGCCACCCATCCCGCCGTGCTCTTTGCGGACGAGCCCACCGGGAACCTGGACTCCGCCCGGAGCCACGAGATCATGAGGCTTTTAAAAACGCTCAACCGGACCCGGAAGATTACCGTGGTCATGGTCACCCACGAAGCGGAGATGGCAGCCTATTCGGACCGCATCGTCAGGTTCCTGGACGGACGGGTGGAAGGGACCGGGGAAAGCCCGGGAACGGATGAACCTGCGGCAAAAACTGCCAATGCTGCCGAACCCATGGAGACTGCCCCATGATCTGGAACACATTTCGTTTAGCCTTGCGGGACATCCGGCGCAACGTGCTGCGCTCGGTCCTGACCATCCTCGGGATCATCATCGGGGTGGGTGCCGTTATCACGCTTGTGACCATCGGCAACGGCACCACAGCACAAGTCACCAACCAGATTGCGGCCATGGGCACCAACGTGCTCATGATCACGCCGGGCAAGCGCCATGGCCCGGGCGGAGCGGCCGGTGCACCCAATTTTACCCTGAGTGATGCCACGGCCATGCAAAGAGAGATGCCTGAACTTACTGGGGTCGCACCGGCGGTCACCCGGAATGCCGTGGCCGTGGTGGGAAACCAGAATTGGAACACCAGTATCACGGGCAGCACCAACGATTTCTTCTCGGTGAGAAACTGGGTCCTCAAGGCCGGCCGCAGCTTTTCCCAAAGCGAACTCAGCGCGGGCCGGGCCGTATGCGTGGTGGGCGATACCGTCTGCACCAACCTGTTCCCCGGCCAGGACCCTGTGGGACGCAAGCTGCGCCTGGGCACGGTCTCCTGCCAGGTGGTGGGCCAGCTTGCCCCCAAGGGCCAGTCCACCATGGGCCGAGACCAGGACGACATCGTGGTCATGCCCTTAAAGGCGGTCCAGCGCAGGTTCGCCGGGAACAAAGAGATTTCGGTGATCCAGGTGGCGGTGGCAGAGGGGTTCTCCACCTCAGATACCGCCACGGCCATCGCCGACATGCTCAGAAAGCGGCGTCACATCGCTGACAACGAGGAGGATAATTTCAGGATCATGGACACCAAAGAGCTGGCTGCCATGCTCACCTCCACCACCAAGACCATGACCGCTCTCCTTGGGGCAGTCGCTGCGGTGAGCCTGCTTGTGGGCGGCATCGGCATCATGAACATCATGCTGGTTTCGGTCACGGAACGGACCCGGGAGATCGGCATCCGTCTGGCCATTGGTGCCTATGAGCACGAGGTGCTCTTACAGTTTCTGGTGGAGTCCATGGTTCTCTCTTCCCTTGGCGGCATCATCGGCATAGTTCTGGCCCTGGTGGCCTCCTTTGCCACAAGTCATGCCCTCTCCATCCCCTTTGTTCCGGATCTTTCCATTGTCTTCATCGCCTTTCTCTTCTCGGCTGCCGTGGGCGTGGTGTTCGGCTATTTTCCGGCCCTGAAGGCGGCCCGGATGGATCCCATTGATGCCCTGCGGCATGAGTAGGGGATTCATCAGTTTTGAAGGCGATGGCGGCACAACCGCAGCATATTTTGTTTGATCAAATCCGCCAGTCGATCGTCAGCATTCGATTTTTAATTTCAGAGAACATTCCCGTTTTGCGGGGCTTTCCCTCAAAAAAGTGTAAAGTACTTTTGGAGGCATATGAAGGATGCCAATCATTTCTTGACATTCTCAAATCAAATATCTATCATCATCGCCTATGATACTAAAATATTACAGGTAGTTATATGATTTTTATTTTCATTGTCAACACAGAGGACGGAGAGTTAGGCTACCCATTTACAAGGCCTTTGCCAAATTTAAAATCGGTTTAAAATCAGCCAGCATCAACACCGTATATGGTATGTGGGATATAAATTATGCTTTTTTTTAATACAGCAGGACCGGTAAACAGACAAGACCATTATTGCATTTCTCCTCTTAAGAGGTTTGATTTGGAGGAGATGGAAATGTTATTTGCCCAAAAAAAATATTTTGTCCTCCATGCACCACGACAGACAGGCAAAACTACCTGCATGCTGGCTCTTGCAGACTATCTCAACAAAAAAGGCGATTACAAATGTCTCTACTGCAATGTTGAAGCAGCCCAGGCTGCAAGGGAAAATATTTTTGCCGGTGTCAGGTCAGTGTTATCATCCCTTGCTTCCCGCGCTTTACAAAAGCTTAAAGATGATTTCATTGAAAACCACTGGAGAAAAATTTTAGAAAATAATGGGGAACTCAATGCCCTTGAGTTAACCATCGGTTCATATGCAGAAAATAGTGATAAGCCTGTTATACTGATTATAGATGAGATTGATTCCCTTGTGGGAGATACCCTGATAAGTATATTAAGACAGCTTCGTTCAGGATATGAAAAAAGACCGGATCATTTCCCATTGAGTATAATATTATGCGGTGTCAGGGATATTCAGGATTACCGCATTCATTCCGGAAGAGACAACGCGATCATAACAGGCGGCAGTGCTTTTAACATTAAAGCGGAATCTTTACGACTGGGTGACTTTAACAAAAAAGAGACCTTTGATCTTTTAAAACAGCACGAAAAAGCAACAGGGCAAATCATTGAACAAAACGCTCTGGAATTTGTATGGAAATATTCCCAGGGTCAGCCATGGCTGGTAAATGCTCTTGGATATGAAATCTGTTTTAGAATGAAAAAAAACAGGGACAGGAAAAAAGCCATAACTGAAGAAATGGTTCACCAGGCAAAGGAGAATTTGATTTTAAGACGTGAAACCCATCTTGATCAGCTTGGTGATAAGCTGAAGGAAGAGAGGGTGCGAAAAGTTGTCGAGCCAATTCTCACCGGTTCCAGGGATTTATCAGATCTGATAGAGGATGATCTTCAGTATATTACAGATCTTGGATTGATAAGGCGTAAACCTGTGTTAGAAGTGGCAAATCCCATTTATCGTGAAATAATTCCCAGGATGCTGACCTCCACAACACAGGACAGCATTATGCAGAAAAGTGCATGGTATATAAATCCGGACAACACACTTGATATGCATAAACTGATAAAAGCATTTCAAGAATTTTTCAGGGAGCACTCAGAGCACTGGCTGGAGGGTTTCCAATACAAAGAGGCCGGACCACAGCTTTTGCTCCAGGCCTTTTTGCAGAGGATTATAAACAGCGGCGGCAGAGTAGAGCGAGAGTATGGACTGGGAAGAAAACGTGTTGATATTCTTGTTTTATGGTCAGGAAAGACTGGTGATCCAGAGTCTGATGAAAAAAATAAAGATCAAGGTAAGGATTCGCATAAGAGAAGCCAGCTTCAGCAAACACAAAAAACAGTTGTCGAACTTAAAATCCTATATAAATCCCTTGAAAAAACCATTGCTGAAGGCATTAAACAAACTGCCGATTATATGGATATTTCCAATAGTAATGAAGGGCACCTGATTATTTTTAACCGCAGTGAGAATATCTCCTGGGATGAAAAAATTTTTGTAAAAAAAGAATCTTTTAATGGTAAAAAAATAGTTGTGTGGGGAATGTAACTTATCAGAGAATGAAAACCGCTCCATCAACGAAACCAGGGCGGCAAAGCGCTTTGCCGCAAGCTTTCTCATGCCCGAAACCGCCGTCCGGGCCACAGTGGCCCAGCTGGGCGTTTCAAAAACCACCTGGTCCTGGGAACTTCTGCTGCGCATCAAACACCGGTTCGGCGTCTCCGCCGAAGCCTTTCTCTACCGCCTGGCCGAACTGGACCTGATGTCGCAGAACCTGACAGCCCAGCTCCAGGCCAGGATAAAGGAGCACTACAGCCAGACCGGATTTGCCGAACCGGATTCCTCCCGGAGGATACTCAATGCCAATGGCAGGTTTTTTGATTTGCTGTTGACGGCGGAATGCATAGCCAAGGAACAAAAAGAAGTCAATGAAATCAGAGAATTGATACAAGAGAAACGAATAATTCAAACATAGCGAGGTGAAATGCCAAACCAATTCGTCGCTCATCACCGGATTAAAGATAACAAAATACAAACTTTTTTTGCCCGGTTTCTGTTCAGTTGCTTACAAAAAGGCTTTTGCCAAATCGTCGGGGACGGGAGAGAAAATAGTGGGTACCTTCGTTAATTTTTGGGGGCATATGAAGGATGCCAAAAAGGTTTATAGAATTTCCATTTTGAAAATATTTGTGATATCTATGAACGTCATTTTTTAGATATGATGAGTCAGACCTGAATTCTGTCAACCGCTTCAAACAGGAATTGTAATGACGACCAATCCGCTGCATCATTTGATGAATCCGTCTTCCATCGCCATCTTTGGCGCAAGCAATAATTTTGTAAAAATGGGCACCATGCAGGCCTTGAGCATTATCAAGGACGGGTATAAGGGAAAGGTTTTTCCCGTACACCCGGAAGAAAAACAGGTCTTGGGGATGAAGGCCTATGCCAGTGTGGCAGACCTGCCTGAAACGCCGGACCTGGCCTTTCTGGTGGTTCCTGCAAGCCAGGTGATTTCCATCATGGAGGCACTGGGGCAGAAGGGCACCAAGAGTGCCATTATCGTTACCGCAGGATTCGGTGAAACCGGCAGGGACGGTCAGAAGGTTCAGAACAGGCTCAATGAGATCTGCAAAGAATATGGCATCCGGTTTCTGGGGCCCAACTGCATGGGCATCATCAATAGCGAAATCTCCCTGAACACTACGCTTATCCCCTATACCTATGCCAAAGGCGCGTTGGGGTTGGCCTCCCAGAGCGGTACCTACGTGGCTCAGACCATTCCATATCTGGAAAAGCGGGGTATCAGGTTCAGCAAGGCCGTCAGTGTGGGGAACAGTGCCAGCATTGACATCACCGACGTTCTCGAGTACCTGGGACAGGATGAACAGACCCGTGCCATTGCCCTTTACGTCGAAAGCATCAAAGATGTCAGGCGGTTTGTTGAGGTGGCCCGCAAAATTACGCCGCACAAGCCCGTGCTGGCACAGTATGTGGGCGGCTCCGGTGCCGGGGCACGGTCGGCCTTGAGCCATACGGGATCCATGGCCGCCCCTGACCATCTTTACGAGGGGCTGTTCCGGCAGGCAGGAGTCATCAGGGTTCAGTCCATTGACGCGCTTTACGGATATGGAAATATGCTCGCACTTCAGCCAAAGCTTGAAGGACCACGCATTGGCATTCTGACCAATTCGGGCGGACCCGGTTCAGCCATGGCCAACGAACTGGAAAAGGCAGGCCTTTCCGTGCCCCGGTTTTCACAGGAGCTTCAGGCCAGTATCCGCCCTCTGATATATGGCCATGCGCCTTGCGGTAATCCTGTGGATATGACCTTTCATATGGATATTGACATCCTGACCCATAAAATTCCCGCCATGATTCTTGAAAGCGGAGAGGTGGACGGCCTTGTCATCCACGGCGCCATGCGCAAAGGATACCTGATTAAGGTATATGACCATGTGAAAGAATTTTTTGACAACGCTTCTATTGAAGAATCGCTGTTAAAGGGCTCTTCTCCCATTACGGAGAAGAGCCTTACCCTTGTGGCTGACCATGAAAAACCGGTGGGCCTTTCCAGTTTTTTCGACCGGGATGATGACTATACAGCTGCTTACCAGGACCACGGGTTGCCTGTATTTGACTCGCCGGAAAAGACCGCCGGTGCCATGGTGGCCCTTTACAACCATTTTAAGGTGAGACAGCGCCCCCCCTGGCATCCCCCGGCTGTTCCCGCTCCTCCTGCCGGGACCTGCGAATTGATTCAGAGCTGCCTGTCCAGAGGGCAGGGGAATCTGGATGAGTATGATTCCAAACGGTTCCTCAAAGCCTGGGGCCTGCCTGTCAACGAGGAGCTTCTGGTGCAGAGCAGGGAGGAGGCTGTTGCCGCTGCAGAAAATATGGGATTTCCCCTGGCGCTTAAAGCCTGTGCCCCTGAAATTCTCCATAAAAGCGGAAAGGGGCTTGTGGTTTTGGATGTCAATTCAGCGGATGAGGCTGCCCAGGCCTATGACCGTATACAGGTCGCCCACATGCAAGAGACTCAAATTCCGGAAACCGGAGTACAGGCGGTGTCAGGAGGGCAGGGGGCCGGAGAACAAACTGCAGGGGTACAAAAAGACCGGAACCAGGCCGTGTCTGTACTGGTCAGCCGCATGGTCAGGGGAGATCGGGAATTTGTGGCGGGGATTGTGGATTACAAAGGGTTTGGGTTCTCTGTAATGTTCGGGCTCGGGGGAATTTTCACCGAAGCGTTGAACGATACGGTATTCAGGCCCGCTCCGGTGAGTGTTGCCGATGCTGAGGAGATGATCCGGGAAATTCGGGCGGAAAAACTGCTCGGCCCTGTCAGGGGCATGCCTGCCGTGGATACCCAGGCCCTGGCCAGGGCCCTTTCCCGGCTGAGTCTGATTCCCCTGGCCCATCCTGAGGTCCGGGAGATAGACATCAATCCCCTGATTGTGGAGGGGACAGCGCCCATTGCCGTGGATGCCCTGGTGGTGCTGAACCTCTTTTAGTTAAGGAGGATGACCTTTACATAGTCTTCCGTTGCTTCAAAGATAGGACGGGTACCGTTAAACTCGTGCATTTTGGGAATGACTTTGGTTCTGATCTTACCCTATAAACCACGAAACTCCTGTTATAGGATCTCATCAAATTACTAAAAAGACTTGATTTTTATTCAACAGTAATGTTATACGGCATGTTTTTAACATTGGAGAATTAATTTGCGACACCACATTGCTGCCAAACAGACCTATTATTATTACGGGTATTACATATCCGGCTGCCGTGGTGTTTCTTGATCTGATTTAAAACAAACGAAAATTCAATGCTGCAGGCCGGAAGTGTCTGCATCATTTTTTATTTTAAAGGGCTGCAACACATTTCCGGGTTGCAGCCCTTTTTTTATTTTTAATTACATAGGATTATCGAAAAATGAATGTACTGGACTGGGTGAATACTGATGACCGGGATGTGGTTCGGTTTCTCTCTCTTTTCACCTTTCTGCCAATGGCTGAAATCGATCACATCACCTCACTTTCAGACGCCAGACTAAACCAGGCCAAAGAGATCCTCGCATTTGAAGCCACCTGCCTGGCCCATAGTAGAGAAGAGGCTTTAAAGGCAAAGGCCGCAGCAGCAGCAGTCTTTGGCAGCCGCGAAATTTTTGATGAGATATTACCATCCTCAACCATACCGAGACAGGGGACGGCTGTTTTCCCAAGCACTCTTCCCACCACTCAGGTCTCCATGGGAGAACTGGCAGATGGAATCCCGGCTTATCAGCTCTTTCATCGAACAGGTCTTTCCAAAACAGCTGGAGAGGCCCGGCGCCTGATAAGCCAGGGCGGGGCATATATAAATGGAGACAATGTGACGGTTTTTGATCTGCCGGTCTGCGCCGATCATCTTATAAATCATGAAATTATCCTGAGAGCTGGCAAAAAAAGGTATCACAGAATTAAGATTTTATTGTGTTTGCTTTGAAAAGCCAAAAAATCAACTTAATTGGAGATTAACCATCCCCGTTTCAAAGCACAACGCGCTGCATAAGCGGTTTTGGTTCAACGGCATTAACCAACGGAAAGAAAACAGAAGATTACCAGCACGGGATAACCCTTAATAACAAAACGGCTACGTTTAAGATTTCACGCGCTGATGTTGCAGACTTCATGTTAAAACAACTGGCTGAAAATCACTATTTGCACAAAGCACCCAGCATTTCATATTAACTATAGCCATGGATTGGTTTCTCTAAGAGGGCCAGGATTACGCATATAAGGGACACTGGCGGGAGGCCTGCGATCCCTTACAATGCGTTTGTTAGCCGAATACACTAAACCCAAATCCTATCCGGGCACCTTTCGCGCTTCCCAGCCCAGTGTTCCATGCACTTTCTGAAAATATGGGGATAGACGACAAAATGGCGGAATGGTCGGATACAGCTCATGTAAACCAGCCGTTTGGCCCAGTCTTCCATGGTTATCGGGATTTTCCGTTTGGCCCGTTCTTCACAATCCTAAAGATTCAAGAAATTGAGGACTAAGGCACTAATGAAAAAGGTCAATGAACAATTGAATCAAAAGCGGTTTTATTTTAAACTCCGGATCATAGGTATTATTTATAGAATGAAATATTTGTCTTAATTCTGGCAGGATGAAATAATTTCTTTTGAGATAGTATGCTGGGAGATCTCCGCCAACACAAGTAAATTCGTACAGATGAATAAATCTCTGCCCGGAAGACCGGTGAGGCCAAGAGAAAAACGCCATGTAGAGATGCTTTCCCTGCAGTTCTTTTGTTAAATCATCTGAGAAAATAAAGTGAATGAGGTTATCATTCTCAAAAACAGCGGACTGGATCAGTTGGGAAGGGGGAGCTATAATCCGTTTGGGTTTCCCTGTGAGTGATGACTCTAAATGATCAACATAGGCGTGATGAACTGCACTCAGATAAGAGTACAGTTCATCGGTTTCCGCCCCCCCTCCTTTTCCTGTTAATGAATCAACCGGATTCAGGCATTGTCCTGTCAATAAATCAAAATGATGGCACTGCATTATCCAGCGTTGGAACTCTTGAACAAAACGTAGGTGGGAATAGATGTCCGGATATGTGGAGAGTAACTCCCTGAGCTGACCTGCAAATTCGTGTCTAAGCTTTCGCAGATTTGGTCGAAGCAGGTGTTTTCTGACTTCCTTGGTTTGTTGAGCATCAAGAAAATACTGTCTCGGCATGAGCAGATGATTTCTGGCTTCTTTACTTTGTTGAGAATAAAGGAAACGCTGTAAATCAATCCAGGTAAAAAAGCCATATACCTCCTGGAACATCATTCTGCTTATCCTGCCTTCGGTATCCGGTCTGAAGTCGTTCTCTATGATTAACTCAAGTCCGTCCCTGAAATAGCCCTTTAGTTTTGTTGCTTCCTCCTGTAAAAATGATGGTGATTCTATCAATTCCCAATTAAGGGAAGCGTCTCTGTTCATATGCTGGATATCGGCTTTATTGATATATTTAGAAACAGCCAAGGTCTGCTTGATATGACCTACAGTCCAATACAATGAAACTCCCAGTATAAGAAAGGCTGCAAGACTCGACTTGTTTAATCGGAAGCCTGATGGGTCACGAGTCCTGTCCGGTAAGAGTAAAAGAATTGCAAGCCCGAACATGCTCAGTAAACTCAGCAAGCATAAGCGGGGATGATATCCTTTGCCACCAACGTAATAAATACCACCATACACAAAAGGAATCGTTCCCAGAAGATAAGGCAGATAACCAAAATCCACGGCCCGGTTTTGCAAGATGGTGTCGGTAAAAGAGAGTATGACGTACAAGATTATCCCGCACTTGAATGCCCATTTTATCTTTTCAGCATCACGGGCCTGGAGAGGGCCGTTATCTGCCTTATGAGCATTTGGTACCCTTGAAACAGTATAGACCGCTCCAATAGCATCAAACGTCTGTGTGAATTGCTTCAGGGAAAAAACGGTCAGATTCTCTTTAACAAATATATCTTTGCCTTGGAAAATACCTTGAATATGTTCCTCAGGAACCTGGAACAGCAGAGCAAATTGTTTCATCACTGTTTCCGGCTCTTTTTCTATAGCGCAGAATCCGGAAAATTCTATTCTGTAACGATATCCATCTTCAAATAGTTCTTGCATGAATCAGGCCCCTGAGATGATTAGGCAGAGGGATACGATAAGATTGAGCTTTACAGCATCGGAGATCGGCTTTGCCAAAGTGAGAGTACAATGGTTGGCCAGGATAAATGTTCCTACCAGAGATCCTTTTCTATCTTTTATCACCACTCGTCGCTGAGACCGGTTCGCTTTCAGTCTAATTTTTTGCAAAGACTCAATATTCAGCGTACGTAAAAAAGTGTATATCTCCTTAATATATATGAATGCGCCAATATCTACCAACTCTTCGCTCAAGGTTTCTGCGGCATCATACACAGCATTTTCATCCCCCAGTTGTTTTTCAGCCCGATACAAGATATTGCCGCTGCAGTCAAGACAATCATACTGTCGCGAAAACGCTTTGTGAGAGAAGGTATAGTCTCCATTGTCAATCATCTCACGACCCGAAAACAGTTGTTTCAGGACAAATAATTGCCTTTGCTGGCGAAGCTCGAATGAGCACTGCTCATTATCCAATGCGACCTGCACATGAAAATGCCTCCGGGGTTGAAGAATAGGCGGTAGGAGGAAAAACAAGGCAAAAAAAAGGACAATTGAAAGAATGGAAGCCACATTATTGTTGCCGATTAGTGAGGTATAGAAAGAAATAAATAGATATTGAGCGATAAAAACCAGAGGCATGGTAAGCAATATTGAAAAGGTTGTGCTGAAAGTCCATCCCAAGGATGTTATCCTTCCATATTTCTCACCCTTTTGTAAAACAATGGAAACGCCATGAGGAGCTGAACAGAATACGGGGTCAAAAACATCCCTTTGAAATTCGAGCACCTTGGCATTTGGCGATAAGGTAGCTTCTTCCTTTACAGGAAATAGTCCAGCCTCAAGACTGTGCCTATCCATCATTATCCGGATTCTACACAACGCCCCAAGATCATACATGGTTTTATAATAGGCAATGGCCTCATGCTCCAGTAAACCTGTTGCAATATTTCTACACTTGCCGTCAAAGAGTTCTCTTGTTTTCTCCAGGGAGTTATGCAATAAACCTGCAACGGCCTGTACAACATCATCATAAGAAAAACAGTCTACAATGTCACCGGAAAATTCTATACAATATTTTTCTTGGTACACTCGTACGATTCTTGCTCTCCCCTGTTTGAAGATTCTACAAATTATTTCGCAATTGAACACCCGTCGGAAGGCTACTTACGCGACTTTATGTCGCACTTTGACGTACCCTTCACCGGCAGGAATGGAGCGCAGCGGAATTTCCGTCCGAGTGCAATGGGCTTGTTATGTTCCAATCTTTACTCAATTTATATTTCCTTTCATCAACCCTTCCAAGTGCTAAGTTCCACAATAAATGGATAAAAAATCCCGCAATATTGAATTAGCAGATCCCGCTTACCCCGCCAAGATAGAATTTAATAATACCCCGTTTACCCCGCCCTTCATTTTGTTATGAAAGTCCTCCTTTTCCGCCTGAGGTTGACGACTGCGCCAAAAGGCATTAAGTCATGAGTCAGCAAAACCCAAACTTCAAGAAAAAAAGAAGGACTCATATGACTTATACTAAATCCACTGCTCAACTCAAGCCCCAACTTTTAACATCCGCGACAAAAGCACAAATTCAGCAACATACGGATTTGGTGAATCAAGGTTTGTCGACCTGTTGACTGCCGGTTTGCCCAAAATGCGGTCTTGCCCCGCAGCTGTTTAAGCCACATGAAAAGCGTAAACGCATATTTTATGTAATCGTTGAGCAGACTGTAGTGATTGTAATGGGGCTACTGTTGCGGTGGAAGTGCCCGGGATGCAATAAAACAGCAACAGACTATCCCGACTTTGCCCTTCCGTACAAACGCTATACACTGCCCACTCTCCTGGCATTCAGTCAGGCATATGTCACTGAGCCGAATAATTCGTATCGTCGACTGGTAAATGAATGCCCCTTGCTACACCAGGTTGAACCGAATTCTGACGACGGCCGTGAACCCATGATGGAACATTCCACCATCCACCGGTGGATCACCACCCTGGGCAGTTATTCCCGTCTGGTTCAAAACGCAACGGATCTAATGATTCAAGCTGACCCAACATCCTCCCTTCCTCGAAATCTGTCAGGCCTGAAAATTTCCCCCACCAAATACATGTCTTTTAAAAGAAAACAGCTACTTCTGACCTGTTTTCAACTGGTAACCCTTACTCATGACCCTATACTCACCATACTCACAGACGTCTATCAGTGGTAACCGCCGGTGCCGGGCATGGCAAAACTGCATTGACTGTCCAGGCCATACAGCCGGCAGATATCACACCGGTATGGTTTCGTCTCGATGAGCAGGACAAAGATTTTTCCCGGTTTATCCGGTATGTGGCGGCCGGTTTAAAACCTTTTTACAAAAAAACATGCGCCACGATGGACAGGCTCATTGCCGGCACGCCCTTTAGCGCCGTTCACAGGGGGCGGATCCTTGAAGCCCTTGTCCTTTCCCTGAAAAATCCCCATGGTTCAAGGGTTTGTCTGGTTCTGCCGGAAACCGGATGCGTGGACCCCAAAGATTCGTAAAAATCCAGTCTCCATGCATGTTGTGGTGAGCTTACCGAGTGCTATTTCAGTGCGCAGCACTATAAACTCTGTGTCCTCCGTGGTTAAATCAAATAAGGTATCCCGCTATTCCCACCACGCCGACAATGACGCCAGAGTTCCACGAACCCGGTTCTCGATCTCCTGAAGATCATGCGCATCAGGCCGCCCTTCGATATTTCCCAGCCGGCCCTGTTGGTTGAGTTCCGGCCGGTTGGCAAATTGACCTGGAACATGCCATTGGTCCAACACAATAAAGCCCTGGTGCATCAAGGCAGAACGCATCCAAAGTGTCATGGGGGCAGCCTCATCAACGCCAATATGTGGTCCGCCGAAGGTGGCGAAGCAAACGGCAAATTTGCCTGGAATAATGGGTGCAGCCGGTTTGATTTGTCCTTGTTTGTTGGCTGTTTTCAGGGTGCGCTGGACAAATGCCGTCATGGTTTTTGTAGGTAGCCAGTCAATAACCCCGGAACCCATAAAAACAAGATCATGGGCCGGCAAATCAATATCAGTATTATTGGTTACTTTAACGATTTGAGAAGGCTGTAATTTGGCCGATGTTTCATATATCTTTCGGGCGACCTTCTCCGTATTTCCACTCAGAGAATCATAAACAATCAAAACTTTCATTTTTTTCTCCTTTGCTATTTTTATGTCCTTAAATTAATCCTTGATTAAAATCATACCATACGGTATGGTATGATATATTGATTTTAAGATGTCCTGTCAACAAAAAGAATCATACTGTTGAGTTTATTTTTTATATAGCAGGTACGGGCGGACCTGACACATCATCTGTCGGACACAGCCCAAAACAAAGTTTGAAAGACCTGAGCAACTTATTGAGCACTTTCATATAACATACATGACAGTAACCACCTGCCACAACGAAAAACGAAAGTCCTTTAATTCCAGTATATTGGTGAGACTTTCATATAAACATACATGGCAGAAAAACCTGCCACAACGAAAAACGAAAGTCCTTTAATTCCAGCACATTGGTGAGACTTTCATATAAAACCTACATGGCAGTAACCACCTGCCACAACGAAAAACGAAAGTCCTTTAATTCCAGCATATTGATGAGACTTTCATATAACGGGCATGTCCTGGCGGACACAACGAAGATAGAAAATGGCATTATGCCGCCGCCCCCCCGACGGGCAATGGGCCCGGACCGGAACTGTAGACAGCTCAATTGTCCGGTTCCTATTGCCCATCGGGGGGGCGGCTCTGCTGAGGTTGCCTTGGAGGCTGCCTTTTCATATAAAAAAACAACAGGCAACCGCATATGAAAAAAATAGAACAAAATAAAAAACTGAAGATGGAGAGCATACTTAAAGCCGCACAGAAATTATTTCAATCAAACGGCTTCATTAGCACCAGCATGGATAAAATTGCCGAGCAGGCCGGTGTCACCAAACAAACGGTATACCGATATTTTGAATCCAAAGAGGCCCTTTTCAAGTCTGCCCTGGAAGCCCAGAGACTTCAGGCGGGCAATGATTTCTTGAAAGCTTTGGACCTGGAAGACACCACAAAAGCCCTGAACACCTTTGCAGTGGGATACATTGAAAGGCATTTGTCCAAGGAACATCTGGCTAATATTCGCCTGCTGGTCTCCGAAGGTCCCATGGTCCCGGAAATAACACGCGCTTTTTATGCCGTTGGCCCTATGCGGACCAAAACCCGACTGGCTCAATTTTTCAAGGACCGATTCAATATTGATGACGCCCAATTCGAAATCGACGTTTTTCTAAACACCCTTGTGTCCATGCGCATGACCTTGCTTATCGGTTTGGATGCCCCTCCGTCATCCGCAAAGATCCAGGAACACTCCGCCAAAGGGGTAAAGGTTGTTTTGAAATTGCTGGATTTATAGAAAAGAAAAGAAAAGAAAAGAAAAGAAATGAAATGCCATTGATTCAAAAAAGTCATTCTCATAAACGATTAAAGGAGCTGTCAATATGAATTTATTCCCGTTAAACAACCAAAGCATATGGAAAGATCTGTGGCTTAATCAATTAAAAAACGATCCTGAAAAAACAAAAAACAAAAGTCCTAACAAAAAATGGGACAAACGCGCCCAGGTGTTTGACAAACGATCCGCCACACCGCAAGCCGTCGCCAGAAAAGAGCGCATTTTGTCCATGCTCAAAAAAGCCGGTGCACTTCAACCCGAAAGCCGTGTTCTGGATGTCGGTGCAGGATCGGGCACCTGGGCCGTTCCAATGGCGGAAATGGGAGCAAGAGTAGTCGCCCTGGAACCTTCCGGCGGCATGATCGAAATCCTTAAGAAGAAGATGTCTGCCAAAGGGATTGGGCCGGATCAGATCCAAATCAGGCAGCAGACATGGCAGGATGTGGATTTGGAAAAAGAGAGGCTGTCTGGTCAATTTGACCTGGTGTTTGCTTCCATGAGCCCTGGTGTTTGCGATCCGGAAACACTGGAAAAAGTAATGCAAGCCTCCCGAAACTTCTGCTACCTGAGCACCTTTTCCGGCGGGGGGTGGCGCAGTTGTTACAACGATCTGTGGCTGCGTATTACCGGCCAAGAACTTGAACCCACATCATGGGATTTCATTTATCCCTTCACCTATGTTTACGCCCTGGGATACCGGCCCCAAATCGACTTCAATGTCTGGACCCATGACCGCAAAGAGACCATTGATGAAGCTGTGGAAAATATCAGCTTTTTTATCCAAGGCATAACAGAGGTCACGCCGGAAATCCGCCAAAAATTAAAAGCTTATATAACCAGTCAGGCTGTTGACAAAATATTTCATCAGGAACAGACTGTTTGCCAAGGTGTAATGTTGTGGCAGGTCGCTTGAAAATTTAAAGCACCGGACAAATTTAAATCAGTCCAGGCGCAATGCGATCTTCTATTCTTTTTGTAAAATAGCCTATGGATGCACAAAGCCCAACCACAATAAGGGAGCCGGCATTATGTGTTACGGCTCCCCATACGGGCGTCAGCCAGCCCATGAATCCGGCGAACACAGAAACCAGATTAATAAAAAACCTTTGATAAGATCCAGTTTATCTACAAAAACATGAAACACAACACAACTGGCAATACTCAAAAAAACTGGGGACTCGTGTTTCTACTGGATGGCAAGTTGGCGGTTCCAGGTGTGAGGCGCGAGGAACGAGCGTCCTTACCACCTGGTGGTTATGTCATTGTGTTTGTTCAGACGGGCTGCGCCAGGTGAAGAACCAGTGACTCGTTTAAAAGTACGGCTGAACGCGGCTTCGGACTGGTAGCCGAGACGATGAGACAGTTCACTTAAAGATGCATTTTCTTTTTTGAGCCAGGTCAAGGCCAGATTCATTCTCCACCGCGTAATGTACTGCATGGGCGGTTCCCCCACGAGTTCCTTGAAACGGGCTGCAAAAGCCGAACGGGACATGGCGACCTCATTTGCCAATGAGGCTACCGTCCACCGCTGTGCAGGATTGCGTTGTATAAGCAGGATAGCATAACCAACCTGCTTATCCTGTAATGCGCCGAGCCAACCTGCCTTTGCCAGCGGGTCCTTTGACATCCAGGAACGAATGGCCTGGATGACCAGGATGTCAGCCAGACGGGTGATGATGGTTTCTCCGCCAGGGCGCATGACCTTTGCTTCGGCAGCCATCAGGCGTAAGGTGCTTTGAATCCATTCCATTTGAGGTGACTGCCATGCCTCAATGCAAATTAATTTCGGTAAGAGCCGGATCAACTGGTGCGCGGCCGGGTGGTCAAATCGTACCGTACCACATATAAGGCTTGTAGCTTCCCCTCCTTGGCCATGTCTTAGAATTTCATAACGTTCACTGATTTGTTCCCGAGGCAGATCAAAAAGCTTTGCCGCAGGCACATTTGGCTCACTTAACAATTGATGTCCATCACCGTGGGGTACCAGTGCCAAGGCACCGGGTTGCAGCAGGTAAGGGTCAGCATTCTCGACTTCAAGCCAGCAGCGTCCACTGGTCACTACATGGAACATGAGGCAGTCTGGAAAGGCCGGTATGACCACCCCCCATGGGGCCGTAAACTCGGAGCGGGTATAAAAGACACCGCTCATATGCAGGTAATGCAATGCCTCGCCAAGTGGGTCGATAGGTATCCATGCATTTTTTGTAGGGTCAGTATCAGGCATCACGTTGTTCATGTCGTATAATGTATCATCGTTATAGACTGCCGTCAAATTTTTATTTATGGACGCATGAGCATGAATTATGGATTTATTGGGATTTACACTCTTGTGTTTTGTAAATATATTGGACGAAAAGTAATTAACCGACATTCTTTAAAACACAAACAGAGAGGAAAAAATGAAATTGATTATATGGCGGGTTGTCTGAGAAAACCTACCTTAGGGTGAATAAATTTTTTAATTGGATATTCTTGAGTTGAATGGTATTTTCCTTTTATGGAAAGAGGAAAAAATCATATAGATGAACGTCTTCAAAATCTTGAAATATCTTTTCAGGAACTTGAGCAAGAATATCTGCGCCCCTTCCTTTCAGATAAATCTAACGAGGTTGTTCTTTCGTCTGCATCTCAAAAGATTGAGGCATCAAGACCAATAAATCCTATTGAGGAAAAAAGGCTAATTTCTCAGTTCCTGTCAACTCCATGCCCGTGTGGAGAAAACTGTCAAAGTCTGTTCACTGTCAGCGAAGTTATCGAATCCCGAAAAAATTTCCGATTGATGTCATGGAATGAAAAACATAGCTTTATCATCGGCAAACTCCAAACTTTCATACGAGTTTCCAAGCAGTCAATATCCGCACGCACGATCAAACTTAGAAACAGGCAAAAATTTGATTACTTTATTAATGCTGATCGTCCTGTATGTCGCACAGTATTTTTGTTTTATCATGGAGAATCAATTGATCGGCTAAAACGATATCAGAAATATTTGGCTGAAATAGGAACGCTGCCGCTAAGCCATGGTAATACAGGAAGAACACCAAAACATGCCTGCAAACCTGAAGATAAAAACAATGTAAAAATATTCATTGAAAACTTTGCCGCCGTACACGGCCTTCCTGATCCTGGACGTGATTTACGTGCGGAAAAAGGACGCTTAAAGGTGTATTTACCAACTGTCATGAACTATATGTTTGTTTATAGAATTTATGAAAGAAGCATGGCTCTTTGTAACACGAATGCCGTCCAACACCGAACATTCAGACGGATATGGATTGAACACTTCCCCGACATAGTATTTTCAAAACCGAAGAGTGATTTATGTATGACATGTGAGGATAATAAGAAACTCATTAACGCTTCGATAGCTTTTGGTGATGAAGATTACAAATTGGAATGTCTAACAGTGGCAAAGGAACACCTTCTCGCAGCCAAAAAAGAACGGGACTACTTTCGAGAATCAATTCAACTATCAAAGGAGTCGTACCAACAGATATTGCCCGATGGGAAGTTAAGTGAAAGTAAAGACTCGGTAATGCACTATTCGTGGGATTTTTCACAACAACTGCACATTCCTTATGAAGATCATCAGGTTGGACCAATCTACTTCAAATCTCCTCGTATTGCACAACTGTTTGGCATTTGTTGCGAGGCTCTGCCACAGCAGGTCAACTATCTTATTGATGAATCTGATTTCCCAGGTAAAGGTGCGGATGTCGTGATCTCGTTACTTGATCATTACTTTGAGTACTATGGTCTGAAAGAAAGTCATGTACTCCTAACCGCAGATAATTGTGTTGGTCAGAATAAGAACAACGCGGTCATACAATACCTTATGTATCGCGTTATGACGGGACAGCACAAATCAATTACCCTTTCATTCATGTTAGTTGGACACACAAAATTTTCACCAGACGCCTACTTTGGATTGATAAAAAAGAAATATCGACGTTCGAAAGTATACACTTACGATCATTTGGTGGACGTTATTGATTCATCAACGACTGGAAATTTCAACGTTTCTCAAACATATAAAGACAATCATGGACGTGAAAATTTTCAGTTTCGTAAATGGTCTTCTTGGTTGGGAAAAATTTTCAAGGAACTTTCCGGCATAAGAAATTATCAACACTTCCGCATAGAGGCGGATGCACCTGGAAAAGTGAATGTAAAACGTAGTGTTGATGCTGAAGAAGAAATGTTTTTTTTACTGAAAAAAAAGACATTTCAGTTCGACGAAAGGTTTGAAAAACCGTCGTGTTTTACTTCCAAAGGGCTTTCCGCAGAACGGCAGTGGTATTTATACGATAAAATAAGATTACATATACCGTTTGAAAGGGATAAAGACGTGACTGCACCAAAACCCAAAGTTGCAAAACCAAAAGAGGTAGAAAAAACATAAATGAGGTAAAATATGTAGAGTCGTAGTGTATTGTTTATGCATTCACCCGAAGGTAGGTTTTCTCAGACAGACCCCCATATTTGGTTCAACAGGTGGCACGGGTCGTCAGGTTGTAGCGCAAGCTCTTGAACAGGGATATCATATAACTGCGTTTGCACGCAGTCCCGAAAAATTGAATATAGCGCATGAAAATCTGCAAGTGGTGCATGGGAACGTATTGGATTATCCTTCGGTAGAGCAAGCGCTAATCGGGCAAGAGGTCGTGTTGTGTTCGCTGGGCCTACCGGCCATAATGGATAAAAGTCAATTGAGGGCAAACGGTACAAAAAACATTATCCGCGCCATGGAAAAAACCGGTGTCAGACGACTTATCTGCCAATCATCCAATGGCGTGGGGGATACTCATAAAACATTACCTTTTTTTACGAAGTATATTATAGTTTCATTTGTTTTGCGGCGTGTGTTTGCGGATCATGAAATTCAGGAGAAACTTGTTAAAGAAAGCCAATTGGACTGGACAATTGTTCGTCCAACGGCATTAACCAACGGAAAGAAAACAGAAGATTACCAGCAAGGGATAACCCTTAATAACAAAACGGCCACGTTTAAGATTTCACGTGCTGATGTTGCAGACTTCATGTTAAAGCAATTGGCTGATAATCACTATTTGCATAAAACACCCAGCATTTCATATTAAGACATAACGCAAAGCTAAGCCGCCGCCGAAAAATGCCAGCAAAAAACCGCTCACGTTTTGGCGGTCGGCTTGAGCGAAATGTTGTGTGCCGGGCACGGCACACGTCTTAAGGGTGAGCCTACACCTTAGAATCATGAAGGTCAAGGCAAGTCCCAAACCCAGCCTGATGGAGGCGAAGGGTATAGTGTTATCACAACGGGGTACCGGTGACGGTGCTCCGGAAGGCAGTGGCTCCGTCGAGGCGGAGCAGCACAAAAGTACGGGGCGACGTACAGGAATCGCGTCAGGCGTGCATTGTGGGACGAGCCTGCAACACAAGGTAAAGTCCTCTATCCATTATAAGCAATGTCCGTATACGCGGCGCTCACGTGCTGAAAGACGTGTGACTTACCCCGGGAGGTCTTCCATGTGCCCCGGGATGCTGCTTGCAGCAGAAATTGGCTGAAGGCAGGGCAACCTGCTTTGACCGCATGGAAGAAGTCAGCAGAGGGCATAGTAGCCGGAGGAAACGAGCCGTGTTGAAACACTGCACGGAGGACTCACCCCGGTGAAGGCCTGAACGGTGCCCGGACCGATGGGTACGGGTAAATGGTTAGTGGTGAGTAAGGAGAGTGTACTTGCCCGCATATAGCAGCGGTCGCTGAAATGCAGGCAGCGTCTTTCTTCCAAAAGCCCAGCGTATCGGAGGGATAATTCACATCCGATATGCTCACATCAGCCGAACCGCCTTGGTACGCGATGGGAGGGCTCCTCAGTGATGGGGAGTCCTATCCCGATATATTTCAGTCTATGCTATCTATAAATTTCTGAATCATTTCTATATCATGTGTACTTGTAAAGAATATTTGACTCCCGATTCCATTCCCTTTTTCATCTTGAATTGATTTGAACGATTCTACTGCAATACCAAATTTATCTTCCAAACAATCTTCAAGTTCAGCTAAATCACCCCATGAAAAAACTTTGATTGAGATTTGTTTTTCTTCTCTCTCTTGAACAGCAACTATTCGTTTTTGAGTTCCCGAGTCAATCATGTCACTTTTATCTTTTTAATTAAATTGTTTAACTTACAAACTGTTCAGGCAATATTAGCCTTGTATAATTGTATTTGCTGGCGTTCTATTATCTAACATTAAGCCAATATCTTCTTTTTTGAACTTTGAGTAGCGAATCATTTGTTGTATTTTCAAAGACTCCACCGCACCCTTCGATTACTTTCTGTGATCCCAAATTGTCAATATCGCAAGTTATCAACACTTTATCGATCCCGAGTGATGAACAGATCGGAAGCGCCTGTTTGAGCATCTCCGTGGCATATCCTTTTTTTCTGTGAGCAGGAATGACTCCATATCCGATATGTCCGCCGATTCTTGCCAGAAAATCATTAAGATGATGTCTGAGCGACAACCGTCCGACAATTTCATGTTCAACGACCCCGACAAAAAATGTATTCGGAACAAATTTGTCGGGCAACTCTTTCCCCAATGACCAGCTTTCGAGTTTTTTTATGTATTCAACAAAGGACGCAGATGCATCAAAATCAAATGCAAATTCAAAAGCTGGTTGTTCCTTTTCAAATGCAGCGACAGCATTTATAAAGGACTCTTTATCTTCAGGTTGTAAAGACCTCAATTTAAGTTTATTTAGTTTCATTTGTTATTTTTCGCACACAAATACTGCATTCCCAATAATGCACGCAACGTCTACTTGATTGAAGAAATATAACATGAAAATCACCGGTTTATCCGGCGCATTTTTTTGTTGGAAATCCGAACATAATTCCTCTGAATTTTCGTCAAATCAATCAGTGACTTTGTCCCTCCCTCCCGCGTTCGTTCGATCAACTATTCAGGCTTTCGAGTAGTGACACCCATGCATTGAAATGTTGACATTTTGACCTTATCTTTTGCAGCCCGATATGTTCAGCAATTATTGGACCTGCCGAAGGTTTTTCTCTTTCATAGAAAGGCAGGTATTTAATAATCCGTTTTGAAGGGGCGGTTTCAGGTTTATCGTTAATGAGCTCCGGATTCGTGACTCCAGAAACATCCTGTTTTAATTTATTTAGTTGGCTGTTGTGGTCAATATAATAGTGATGGAATTTGTCGAGATCTGAAAAAAGCAGTGCTTCATATTCATGAAGTTGCAAATATGGGATAAAGCGAGGAGATGCTATATCAGCTATGAGTTTCTCTTCAATTACTTCAATTTTTTTATAGGGATCAGATTTTTGTTTTGCTTCTTCGAAGCCGGGAAAATCATTAGGCAACCTGTAAAAGTCGAACATGGTCGTAAACCGTGCATTGTCCCCTTTATCTTCCTTCATCCACAATTCAATATCTTTTTGGGCCTTAAGATAAGAAATCATCCCGCCACGGAATATTCTGCCACGTTTTCTCCCAGTTTCTACACGTCGTGCACTGACAAAAACATTCAAGACACCCAAATGCGGCCCGAGTATCTTATTAACAAATGTTTCTTCTGTTTGTCCTTCGACAATAATATTGAGGCGTATCATTAAGCCGGCCTCCCACCAAGAACGTTTTTCTCCCACAACTCACTCATTGTGTATTCCTCAAGCCATTCCTCAAGTACAGTGGGTTCTGATCTGCGGAATACCGATTGGCCATCTCTTCTGTCAACCACGATAATGTCTTGTGGATCTAGTTCGTCTACCAAATTAGCTGATTGTGTTGAGATCAATAATTGAGATCTTTCAGAGGCACTTTTCAATAATCCTGCAAGAACGGTAATCGCATAAGGATGTAATCCGAGCTCAGGTTCATCAATGATAACCATAGAAGGAAGCTTAGGTTGCAAAAGCAGGGTTACGATTGCCATCATCCTTAAAGTTCCATCCGAGAGCAGATGCGGACCGAAAAGCATATCAGAATTCTTTTCTTTCCAGTTCAGTATGACATTCTTATCTCGTGGAATTAAAATAAAATCATCAAAGAAAGGAGCGCAAAGCCTTATAGTCTCAACAATCCTCTGATAATATTCATTCTTATGCACCCTCATTTGGTAAAGAAATGGGGCAAGGTTACCCGCATTAGCTTTTAAGAAATAAGAGTCGTCCAAATACTTAGATTGTTTAATATGAGCAGTTGAGGAAGTATCATGGAATTGAAATACCTGCCAATCACGCATCATAGTGCGAATAACCTTGGCGGTAGTGGCTGTTGTCCTAACCTTGCCTTCTGATTGGGCAATCATTCCAGATTCCTTATGTCCGGAACCAAGAGGAATTATTGGCCCCTCAGTTTTTATACTTTTTTTTGAATACTGTATTTCCTCATCAGCAAAGATGAGTGTATCCCCTGCCGCATGAATCAGGCGCATGTGGTAACGATTATAACCGCTGTTTGTCTCGAAGTTAATAGTGGATGACAGCTGAGGTGTGATTTTTGCGCCATAATATAAAACGCTATTTGCCCCCCCCTGTTCACCGATATGCAGTTGCAAGGCACCGGATTCGAGAAAGTTAAGTAAGCGAAAAAAGCCAATAAGGTTTGATTTTCCTGCACCGTTAGCTCCTATCAATACGTTCAGTTGCTGCAGCTCAAGCTCCATGTGACGAATTGACTTAAAGCCAGCTATTGTAAAATTCTTTATTTTATTCATGGGTTACACCTCTAAAAAATCAACAAACATCAGCCACGTGACTAATTTTCAATTGGAGATTAGGATAAAATTTTGATAATGGCAATTCAACTCTACCTTGCCTCTTTTCTCATGGGGATATAAAAATAGGTCCAGAGCGCATTGGATGTGCAATGCAGCCAACGCCTGACACTGTTTATATTGATGCCGGTTTCGTCGGCATGGCATTAAATGAGCTCCCCACTTAAGGCGGGACAGCCTTTAAAATCAAGCTTCTCAGGAACCCTTAAGTTTGGGAACTGCAAATCTGTGAGTCCAAGTGCGCCCAAATAACGGTGCAGCTGATCTTGTGTCGTATTTTCGGAGAATAGACAAACAAAGTGAGCTTTTTCTGTCGTTGCGATTTCAAATCCAGGAAACACAAGAATTTCATTCGGTTCCATCACCGCCCGTATTACCCCAATTCCATCTACATTACCATGATCGGCAATCCCCGGAATTTTTATATTTTCTTTCCGGCAAACCTCCAAAAGTTGTTGATTGTATTCATCTTCTGTGAGGGACTGGTTTTGACCACGATACCTGAGATAACTATACGGATTTACCTGCAGGGCACATTTCCAGAATTGCGCTTTTGTATATGTTTGACCCATAAAAATACTCCCACATTACATTTTTCTGCAAGGTTATTTGAATAAAAGTAGGAAGTCAAAGATTCTTTTGCCGAGGAGGAAAGCTTATAAGCGGTCCGCGAAGATTAATACCGGTGGGAGGTCAGGCGGGTTTCCAGTTTGCTGGATAAATAGGTGATGCTCAGGATAATGGTAAAGTAGAGGATGCCGACGGTGAGATAGATCTCAAAGGCCCTGAAGGTCCTTTATATGAAAGAGTAGGCGAGCCTAATATTCTTTCAAGCTTCGTTGTGGGCAGACCCAGGTCAATGCGGTCTGCCCGTGGCAGTTATTCGGAAATTCCCGTGAACCGGACATGGATATCATGGGCTTGAAGCATCTGGTCGAGGATTTGAAAAAAGACCCCCTTTTCCGGAATGAACCGGACATGGGCCATCTGCTTTGCCAGGATGTCGGGGCTGCAGAGTTCTCCTCCGGTAAAACCCGTACAGGTTTCATTGGCCCCGCAGTTGGGGCTTTTGTCCATGCCCACCACCGCTTCAATTGTGCAGCCGTTTTCAACCAGGTTCCGGATCTGATGGATCGGGGAGGTAAGAATCTCCCTGCAATGGGCCCTGAAGGCCGGGGTGTCATACTGCTCCCGGGTCATACCCCAGCGCTTCATGCCAAGATATGAGTTCTCCGGGCAGGGAAGCTGAAAGATGCCGGCGCCTTTTTCAAGAAAGGGGGTCAGCGCGTTGATGTATGTTCCGGCCTCCTTTGCCAATGGACGGATCTTTGCATTGACGTTCAATATGCAATGGGCCGCGATCACGATTCTGTTTTTTCTGTCCATTCTCTTAAATTTCCTTTTGGACGTCTTGGTCGGTACATCCACAGTTCGAATTCGGGGACTGTGTAAAACACGGGTTCCGTGCGGTATCCGTGCGGTGCGGGATTCCCGAGCATAAAATCTTTAAATAGACCATTGTGAATTCGGGTTCAAATTGATTGTTCGGATGATGTCTTGCATGAATATAGACTCTTCCGATGGCATCCATTTGAAGAGTCTTTTGATCTTATAACTTTTTGTCCGCAGTTGGTGGGCCGAATCCTCCCCCGCCGGGGGTCATGATACGGAAACGCTCGCCGGGTTGAGCCACGATTTCGTTTTTAGCGCCCATACAGATTGAGGCACCGTCCTTTCTGATGAAAAGGTTAATCCCCTTTTCTCCGGATTCACCGCCTTCCAGCCCGTAGGGGGCAAAGACCCGACGTTCGGAAAGGATGGCTACATTGAGGGGCTCTAAAAATTCCACCTCACGCACTAAACCGTCCCCACCGTTGAACCGGCCCCGGCCGCCGGACCCCCGGCGGATGGAAAACTCCCTGAGAATCAGGGGATATCGCCGCTCCAGGATCTCCGGATCGGTGATGCGGGTGTTGGTCATGTGGGTATGGACCCCGGTCTGGCCGTGCCAGGTCGGGCCGGCCCCGGCCCCGCCAGCTATGGTTTCGTAGTAGCCGAACCGGTCATTGCCAAAGGTAAAGTTGTTCATGCAGCCCTGGGAGGCGGCGGCCACGCCGAACGCCTTGAGGACCACGTCGGTGATTCGCTGGGAGGTCAGCACGTTGCCGCCCACCACCGCCGCCTCGGAAGAGGGATCAAGCAGAGAGCCCTTGGGGATATTGACGGTGATGGGGATAAGGCAGCCGTGGTTTAAGGGCAGGTCTTTTTCAATCAGGCATCTCAGGCAGTAAAGGATGGCAGATTTGGTGACGGCCTTGGGGGCATTGCAGTTTCCCCAGATCTGAGGTCCGGTGCCTTGAAAATCAAATAGAGCGCTGCCGTCCTTCCGGTCGATGGTGAGGGCCAGGGCAATGGGGCTGCCGTCATCCAGGTAGTCCTTGGCGCGGATCGTGTCCCGCTCGTCCATCCCCTTGGATGCGGAAAGTTCCCTGAGCCGCTGGCGCACTGCCTCTTCAGCTGCATCCTGGACATGCTTCATATAGGCCTGGACTACGTCGAGGCCGTAGTGATCCACCATTTCCAGCACCAGTTCGATCCCCTTCCGGTTGGCGGCAACCTGGGCCTTGAGGTCCGAGATGTTGTCCGCCAGAAGGCGGGTGCCCGAGATGGCCGGGCTTCCCGGTGCCGGGGTCAGCCTGCCCGGGGCAAGCAGCAGTTCTGAAATGCCCTCCTCCTGGAAGATGCCGTTCTCCACCAGCTTGAACGAGGTAATGCAGGCCCCTTCCTCCTCAAGACGTCGGGAGTTGGGGGGCATGGAGCCGGGGGAGATCCCGCCGATGTCGGCGTGGTGCCCCCGGGCCGCCACCCAGAAGATCACCTGATCGTTCTTGAATACGGGGGTGATGACCGTAATGTCGGGCAGATGGCTGCCCCCTGCAGCCGGATGGTTGGAGACCAGCACATCTCCTGGCGTAAGCCTGCCTCCCCGACGCAGGATCTGCGCCTTTACCGCGTCGCTCATGCTTCCCAGGTGAACCGGCAGATGGGGCGCGTTGGCAACCAGCTCGCCATTGGGCCCGAACAGGGCGCAGGAAAAATCGAGGCGTTCCTTGATATTGGTGGAGATGGCGGTCTTTTGAAGCATCCGGCCCATCTGCTCGGCAATGGACATGAAAAGATTGCTGAAGATGGTGAGCTGGACCGGGTCGATCTCCGTACCGATTTGCTCCCGCGTGCCCGAGCCCACCTTGATCTCCACATCTCCGTTCTGGGTAATGGCCGCAGTGCAGTCAGGTTCGATGAGGATGGTGGAGGTATGGTGGATCAGAATGGCCGGGCCGACGATGCAATGGCCGGCGAAAAGTGTTTCCAGATCATAGATAAGGGTTTTTTGCCATCCGCCTTCAAAACAGCACTGGGTGGTGTCCAGCACCGGCGGCGCCCCCTGGGCCTTTGGGACGCTGATCCGGCGCAGACCCGCAGCCCTGCCCCGGGCCCGGATCCGGATATCGTCGATGAGGATTTCCCTTCCCAAAAGATCGAATCCGAACTCCCTGCGGTAGACGGCCTTGAAAGCTTTCGTATAGTCATCATCTTCAGGCCGGCAGATCATGATGGCTGTATCTGTCCCGTGGTACCGCAGATTAAGAAACCGGGTGGTGTCAATGGCCTTTGGGGAGAATCCCTGATCCTGCAGTTCCCGGCGTGCCTCTTTTTCCAGCCGCTCAAAAACCGTTTCAGTATCTTTCAGTGATTGTGGGCATAAGATGGCGGCAGAGGGCTGCTGCCGCTCTGTGACCACATCGGCCATGCCCATGCCGTAGGCGGACAGAATGCCGGAAAACCGGTGGATAAAAATTTTGGATATCCCCAGGGCCCGGGCAATGGCGCAGGCATGCTGGGGGCCGGCGCCCCCGAAGGTGGCCAGCACGTGTTCCTTGATATCGAACCCCCTCATCACCGAAATTTCACGGATGGGTCTCACCATCACCTCGTTGGCCACCCGGATGAAGCCCAGGGCAGCCTCTTCCACCGTCATGGACGGCAGCCCGGCAGTGGCGCAGTAAGCGTTGATCTCCTCTGTCAGGCCAGCCAGAGCCTTGCGGGCCGCTTCCACGTCCAGGGGCTGATCCTCTGTGGGTCCGAAAATATGGGGAAAGTGCTTAGGTTGAATACGACCGAGCACCAGATTAGCGTCCGTGACCGTCAGGTATCCGTCTTTCCGGTAGCAGACCGGCCCCGGGTGGGCCCCGGCAGATTCGGGTCCCACCAGGAACATGCCGTTGTCAAAGAAGAGGCGGCTGCCTCCGCCGGCGGCCACGGTCTTGATGTGGAGCTGGGGGGCCTGGATGCGCACACCGGCGGTTTGGGTTTCAAAGACCAGTTCGTATTCCCCCCCGAACCGGGAGACATCGGTGGACGTGCCGCCCATGTCGAATCCGATGACGGGCTGTTTTTTTTCAGAATCAAAGGTGGTCATGGCATATCCCACCACTCCACCGGCAGGCCCGGACAGGATGGCGCGGCTGCCGGTGAACCCGTTGGCACTGGCCAGGCCGCCGTCGGACTGCATGAAAAGAAGACCCGTATGGGTAAGTTTGTCCTTGAATCCGCGTTTAAAGCTGTCAAGGTAGGTGCGAATATGCGGGTTGAGGTAAGCGTCCACCATGGTGGTGTCGCCTCTGGCCACCAGCTTCACCCGCGGCATGACCCGGGAGGAGAGGGAGACCTGGGTAAATCCTATCTCTTGGGCCAGGCGACCGATGGCCAGTTCATGCTCGGGCCAGGCATAGGCGTGCATGAGCACGACGGCAAGGCTGCGGATGCCCCGGTCATAGACGGCCTGGAGATCGGATCTTATGGCCTCTATATCCAGGGGACGGATCACTGCCAGGCGGTCACCGGTAATCCCCTTCACAATCTTTCCTTCCACTGTCGAGACCTCCTCATCCTCCCGCAGGATTCTCAGGCGCTCGTTTGCTTCAATGACTTCCCGGTATAGAAGCTCGGGCTTTTTGATCTCCAGGTCAAAAATCAGGGGACGGTCCTGGTTTCCGATTTGAAGAATATCACCGAATCCCCGGGTCACCACCAGGGCGCTGGGCGCGCCTTTCCGTTCCAGCAGGGCGTTGGTGGCTACGGTGGTCCCCATGCGAATCCACTCAATCCGGCCGGCTTCGAACTGCTCTTTGGGCACGGGCTTTCCAGTCACCTCTTCCAGAATGCGCCGGATTCCCTCACGGGGCGCGTCAGGATAGTTCCGGGGATCCTCGGACAAAAGCTTGATGACCCTGAATCCGGGCTCTCCGGGCACCTCGGCATAGATATCCGTAAAGGTGCCGCCGCGGTCGACGGAAAAGCGAAATTTGGCGGGGTCTGACATGGATACTCCTTCTTATATTTGAATCTGTAGAGAAAGAATGTTTTTCATTAAATCAAAATGATTATCTAAGGTGTAGATTTTACATCCATTTTGCTTTGCATTTTGTGCTATTATCAAGTCTGGGATTCCAATACTGTTCAGTCCGTTACTTAAGCATTTATACTGATAATTGATGATTTCATTCCAGTTTATAGATAACTCTAATCTGTTAATTTTGTACAGCAGATCAATGAGTTGTGTTTCATTTCGGAGTTTCAGGAACGGTATTAATTCTGTCAGGATCAGGTTGTTAGTTACAAGGAGATTTTCATCAATTAAAAAATCCATCTGTATAGATTTATTTCCACCTCTAAAATAATCTATCCAGATTGAAGTATCGACTAAAACCGACATTTACGCCCTCGAATTGTTTCTAAATCAATGTCTAAGTTTATTTTTCCTTTAAATTTTTTTATTTCAGATAATTGCTCCTTCCGAATTAATTGTTCCAAAGCGGTGATAATGACCTTAGTCTTGGTTTTTATGTGAGTTATTTTCATGGCTTCATTGATCAAGTTATCGGGTAAATCAAGTGTTGTCCTCATGATCGGTCTCCTTATTTATGCATAAAAATAACAATCTATGCATAAAAAATCAAGCGTTTTGTGCCGAACATTATAGTGGCTTGATGAATTTTCACACAAATCCGTGATGAGCCATTAATACTTACCGAAAGTTCTTCCGCAATTGGTGTATGCTTTTACGTTTTCAGGGTTTGCCTGGTTTATGATGGATCCCGGAAACAAACAGAACCCGCCACCGGGTGCGCATATCTCCATCAAATCCCTGCAATACGCTTCAAGCATTTCAGGGGTTCCCTGTTTAAAGAGAGAGGCCGGTACATTACCGGCAATGCAGGCCCAGCTGCCAAGCTTCTCCTTGGCTGTTTTCATGTCTGTCCGGCCGAATATCCAGAACGATCGTCCTTTTGGAAGGGGATCTGCCGCCATGATTTCCAGCCGCTGGTTATAGGCCCCTTCCACAAAGGGTACGGGCACAAAGCCGTGGTCTATTAACCCCTGCATGGTTGCTTTTAAGGTGGGCCAGTAAAAGGTTTTAAACTGGTCAGGGGACATAAAGTCGTCCGAGCCCTTGTGAAGCGGCATCAGGATAAAAGGACTCCGGGTTGCCTCCGCCATCTGTACCCCCATCTGAACGGCCATGGGGACAAGGGCTTCAACCGCTGCCTGAACTTTTTCCGGTCGGCTGTAAATATCCTTGATGATGCCCACGGTGCAGCGCATGGTATCTCCAATCATATCATAGGGCGGAAAGGTGATACCTCCAAACAGGAGAGGGGTGCCGTATCTATTCAGAATTTTCATGTTTGCACTTCGGATTTTCATCATGGTTTCGCCGGCCTGATCCGCTGTTTTCAATAAAAGATCAAGAGAGCGTCGGGCAGGGGATCCGGTGGCCAGGCCCAGCATTGTGCTGCCAAAGCCTGTGGTTTCGAGCAGGTTGAAGGCGTTGGGCAAATGGGCAAGACCGTCCAGGTTGCTGAAAATCCGGGGAAAATATTTCCTGGCAATGTATCCCTCCGGGTTATTGATCAGCTCATCGTACTCATCCGCCCGCATGTACTCATCTTCAACGTATTGGAAAGAGGTGTCATCGGACAGTGCCGAACCCGGCACGGAACTGCCCGGCCACCGGATCAGCTTCATGCCCAACGTGTCAAGCGCTTTCCCGGACTGGGCAAAGGTAAGGACCGTGTAGTCTAAATTAAAATCATCGTGCAGCTTGAATACCGCTGCTATGAACTTATCCATATCATAGAAGAGATCTTTGGGCTGAATGCCGCTATGCGTCAGAATATACCCTTCTGCCAGAAGATAAACAGGCACCTCATCCGGCTCTTTTAATGCAACAACGTCAAGGATGCGCCGGGCCCTTTTCTCATATAATTCTGCGATTTCAGGTGTTTTAAATGATTTTCCTTCTGAGGCAGCCCAGCTGTCGGCATAATACCGGTACTTTTCATCGCTTGTCATATCATCCCAGCTATCCGGCAGGGAGGGCGGTGCGACTAAAGGCGCCGGTGTCTTATGCTTTTCCATAAGTGTATCCCAGTTTGCGGTTCAGTTCATTTTAACGGGTCAGCAAAGTGATATCATGGCTGCATTTTTCCAGGCAGAAGTTCACCGCTTTGACAGCATCGGAAAACCAGCTGTCAGCCTGTACAAAACTGTTCACCAGTTGATCCAGACAGCTACCGCCCACAAGGATCAATTTCTTTTTGCCGGTATCCGCCTCTCTGACAAGTTTGACAGCCTCCGCAAGATTATCCAGAGAATTTGTCAGAAGACAGCTGATGGCCACGAAATCCGGTTTAAGTTCCAGGGTTTTGTCCGCAAAGGTCTGGGCCGGGACATCCACGCCAAGATCCGTTACCTTGAATCCGTTACATTGGAGCATATCTTTAAGGATGTTCTTGCCCAGGTCGTGGATATCTCCTTTGATGGTTCCCAGCAGGAAATGCCCGGCAACCGTTGTGTTCTCCACGGGCGGAAGAAAGGAGTTGAGATACTCTGCCGCCTGCCGCATGATTTCACCGGCCATGATCAGGGCGGAAATATAATACTCTCCTTTTTCAAAACCCAGACCGACCCTTTTTACACCTTCCATGCACAATGAGAGCAGCTCAACCGTATCATAGCCTGAAGCGTGGAGTTTTTTTAACTGCGCAAGGCTCTCCTTTTCCTGCAATGTTGATATCAGTTCCAGTAGAAGGGTTTTTTCCGACAGCGGCATCTCTTTATTAGCTTGAAGGTTATTCATTCCATACTCCAACCTGGCTTACCAGTGGCATTTGTTCCGGTGGGATAATAAACCAACCGTAAGCACAGGGGTTGTCTTTGAAATCATAATAAACATAGTCCAGTTTAAAAGCGGCCTTGTTGGCTGATACCTGGAGGAAGCCGGCTTCCCGTTCATCCATGATCGTCGGGAGCAGTTTTAAAGTTCCTTTTTTGTATCCATGGCGTTTGTTGCTGAAAAACAGATCTGAAAGTCCGGTGGTATCCATCATCTTTTCAACCACAGGCGCTTTGGGATCAAAGGGCAGATAAGCCGTCTGGAAACAAAAGGGGATCCGATTGTGATTGATCAGCCGTTCCACCAATATAACAGGGTCATTTATCTCCAGCCCCAGCATTTCTCCTTCAATGCCACGTATCCGGGCAATATCGGATTTAAGAATTCTGACATCCAGGGCATCCGTATTTGATAACACCTTGTTCAGATCTTCCAGCCCAAAGGTGCTGGCACCGACATCTATCCGTTTCACAAAGGTGCCGCTGCCGTGGACCCTCTTTAGTAACCCCTCTTCCACAAGAACGCCAATGGCCTGCCTGACGGTCATGGGACTGACATCATATTGTTTTGCAAGCGTGGTTTCTGCGGGAATGCGGATGCCCGGCTCAAGTAGGCCGGATGCAATCTCTTTTTTGATAATAAATGCAAGCTGCGTATAAACGGGTAGAGATCCTCTCTTTTTTTCAATCATCTGACCCATTTGATTTTGTTCTCCTTTTTTTATAACGGGCATGTCCTGCCGGACACAACAAATATAGGGTCGTAGACGCGGAGCCAAATGGTATTATACCGCCGCCCCCCCCGACGGGCAATGGGCCCGGACCGGAACTGTAGACAGCTCAATTGTCCGGTTCCTATTGCCCATCGGGGGGGCGGCTCTGCTGAGGCTGAAATCTATCTATATCATAGCGTGGTGGACAAGTAAATTAAACATTCCTATACAGTTATATAAGAATTTGATAAGGTTCCATCCGGTTAAAATTGGTAATTGTAACTGGAACATGGAGAAACCATGAAAAAGCGGATAAAGCTGGTCACCTGCCGGGCACTGGCCCATCTCATTGAACCCATGGTGGGGCCGGCCATGGAGCGGGTTGTTCTGCCGATTTCGCTTCATTTGAGCCCTGATACACTGAGAGCCCGTTTGATTGAAGAGATTGCCAAAATAGAAGAAACCGGATGGGATATCATTCTGGGGTACGGGCTTTGCGGCAGGGCACTGGAAGGGGTTTATTCTGATAAGAGCCGGCTGATCCTGCCAAGGGTTGACGATTGTGTGGGTGCTGTTCTCGGGTCCCGGAACCGTTACAAATCCATTTTGGATGAAAATGCGGGTTGTTTTTTTCTTGAGCCCTCCTGGATAGGATCTGATGTCGACATTTTTGCCCAGTGTCTCAAAGGGCTTGACCGGATTCCGGAGGAGTACAGGAATGAGATTCTCCATATGGCGCTCAAACACTATTCAAAACTGGCCCTTATTCATCATGGCCGTGATAGCGATGCCCCTACAATATCCGACTGTCGGACCCTGGCCAAGGCACATCATCTTGAATTCGTACAATATTTGTCGGATCTGAGCCTATTGCGTGATTTGGCAGACGGCCATTGGGCCTCGGATGAATTCGTTATAACCGAACCGGGCCGGAAAATTTCTTTTTTTTGATCAGGTTTTAACACCATCATAGGGTATTTTCATACCAAACTGGAGATCAATCATTGCCGAGCCCTGCATACCATAGGTGTTCCAGCGCTTTAAGGGTGTCAGCAATTTTCAATCTACCGTTTATCAAGTCAAGCTATAGAAAAAAATAGCCGTCTGGGTTTTATAAACGGTAAATCAATACGCTCTGACTCCCTAAATCCCCACCTTTTTTTTATATGAAAGTCTCACCAATATGCTTAAATTAAAGGACTTTCGTTTTTCGTTGTGGCAGGCTTTTCTGCCATGTATGTTTATATGAAAAGGCAGCCTCCAAGGCAACCTCAGCAGAGCCGCCCCCCCGATGGGCAATAGGAACCGGACAATTGAGCTGTCTACAGTTCCGGTCCGGGCCCATTGCCCGTCGGGGGGGCGGCGGTATAATGCCATTTTCTATATTTGTTGTGTCCGGCAGGACATGCCCGTTTATAAGAAAGTCTCACCAATATGCTGGAATCAAAGGACTTTCGTTTTTCGTTGTGGCAGGTTTTTCTGCCATGTGGGTTATAAGAAAGTGTAAGCACGCCTACATTACTTTCATGATTCGTTGTGGGCGAACCCGGGTCCCAAATCCCGGTCCGCCCGTGGTGGTTATAAAAAATCGTAAAATTTTTGTTGACATTTTATAAAAAAAATAGACATATAGTTATAGTCTTATAGATGACTATGGTTATATAGCTATAGAAAATTTTTAGTGATGGAGGTTTATATGATTATCATCGGGGAAAAAATCAACGGTGCCATCCCTTCCGTTGCAAAGGCAATCGCGGAAAAAGATGCCGAGTTTATAAAGGCGCTTGCCAAAACCCAGGCAGAAGCCGGTGCAAGCTTTATTGACGTATGCGCCTCAGTGGAGGTCGGAATTGAATTGGAGACCATGAAATGGCTTATTGATCTGGTGCAGGAAGTGACAGAGACACCCATTGCCGTGGACAGCCCAGACGCCGGCATCTGTGCCGAATCCATAAAGTTTTGCAACAAACCCGGACTGGTGAACTCCGTTTCCATGGAAGGGGATAAAGTTGATGTGATTTTTTCGGTTATTGCAGATACCAAATGGGAATGTGCCGCCCTTCTTTGTGACGATACCGGTATTCCCAAGACCGGAGAAAAGCGTCTTGAGGTATTTGCCGCAATTATGGAAAAGGCAAAAGCGTACAATATTGACCCCTCCCGGCTGCACATTGATCCTTTGGTTGAAATGCTCTGCACTTCCGAGGACGGTATCAATACCATTCTGGGTGTTATCCGGGAAATAAAGACGCAGTATCCCGCCATTCATGTGACCGGCGGTGCCAGCAATATCTCATTCAACCTTCCTGCCCGCAAATTTGTGAACCAGGCCTTTCTTGTCCTTGCCATGGGTGCGGGGATGGACAGTGCCATCATCAATCCGCTTCACAAACATATGATGGGGTTGATCTATGCCACAGAAGCGTTGAAGGGGAATGACGAATACTGCATGGCTTATATTGGCGGCTACAGAGAGGGGCTTTTTGGGCCGGTGAAATAGGCATTTAAATTAATTATCATTAAGAGAGGATTTGAAAAATGGCAAAAATTGATGACGTAAAAGAACATGTTGAAAAAGGAAAGACAAAACTTGTATCCGGTTTGGTTCAGGATGCTCTGGATGAAGGCTGCACTCCCGTTGAAATTCTTGATGCCATGGTGGCTGGAATGGGGGCAGTGGGAGATAAATTTTCGTCCGGTGAAATTTTTGTTCCTGAAATGCTCATCGCTGCCAAGGCAATGGCAAACGGAGTGAGTGTTCTTAAACCCCATCTGGCCGGAGAAGCCTCAACTTCCCTTGGCACCTGTATCATCGGCACGGTTAAAGGCGACCTGCACGATATTGGTAAAAATCTTGTCTGCATGATGATCGAAAGCGCCGGATTTACCATGGTTGACTTGGGTGTGGACGTCTCTGCCGAAAAATTCATAGAGGCGATCAAGGCCAATGAAGACGTAAAGCTTGTGGCATGCTCCGGTTTGCTCACAACGACAATGAAGGCCATGAAAGAGACCGTCAAAATGCTTAAAGAAAGTGGTCTGACCGGTTTTAAAGTGATGGTTGGCGGTGCACCCGTTACCCCCGAATATGCTGAAGAGATCGGTGCAGATGCCTATGCGCAGGATGCAGGAAGTGCTGCCGTCAAAGCCAAGGAACTTACTGCTGCCGCTTAAATATCAGAAAACAACCATAAGCCATAAGGAGGCCTTAAGCCATGTTGACCGTAAAACAGAATTTGATGGAGACTATCAAAGGCGGAAACCCTGACAGATTTGTCAACCAGTACGAGTTTATAGAAATTGTCGTACCCATTCCGGGATTTGCATACCCCCAGGCCCCCGGCCAGACCGTCAAAGACGGGTGGGGAATCACATTTACCTGGCCTGAAGGACAGATCGGTCCCTTTCCGATCCACGACGATGAACATAAATTGCTCAAAGACATTACACAATGGAAAAAGGTGGTGGTTCCTCCCAACCTTGACGTCCCGGATGAGGCGTGGGCAGCGGCCATTGACATCGCCAACTCCGTGAATCGTGACGAGCAGTTTGTCGCCCCCTTCCTGGCGCCGGGTCTTTTTGAAATGACCCACCACATGATGGGGATGGAGGACGCGCTGATTGCGCTGTACGAAGAACCTGAACATATGCACGAACTCATTGCCATGCTCACGGACCACGAGCTGAAAAGGGCCCAATTGATCATTGACCGCCTTCATCCGGATGCGATTTTTCATCATGATGACTGGGGCGGTCAGATTTCAACATTTCTCTCTCCGGACATGTTCAAGGAATTTTTTCTGGCTCCATATAAAAAAATATACAAGTTCTGGAGGGACAACGGGGTGGAATTGATCGTTCATCATAGTGATTCTTATGCCGCAACATTTGTCCCTTTCATGGTTGAAATGGGGGTGGATATCTGGCAGGGCACAATGAAAAGCAACGATATTCCCAAACTGATTCAAGCATACGGACCTCAAATCACCTTTATGGGAGGTCTTGACAGCGGTGAAATCGATTTTCCGGAATGGAGTCCGGAAATCTGTGCCCAGCATGTTGAAAGGGAGTGTAAAAGCTGCGGAAAACACTACTTCATCCCCTGTCTTACCCAGGGACTGCCCCTGAGTTCTTTTCCCGGGGTATACGATGAGGTGAGCAGACAAATTGATAAAATGAGCAAGAAGATGTTTTGATACCAGCTCTCCTCAGCCACCGAGGATCGGGTATTCGTTAGAAAGTGTTTTAATCTATAAAAAAGGAGGATTTCCATGAAAATAAAGATGATTTCCATTGTAGCACTTATTGCAATTGCGCTGTCCCTTCCCTTTTCTGCACTGGCAGAAAATGATCCCAGAGACAGCATTTGCGCACCCGGCGGAACCAGTATTCTTCTGTTCTACTACAGGCACTATTCCGGAGACGAAATGTATGCAAATGGCAACAAGACCGGCGATAATGTTGACTATGACTTTAACATGACCATTTTCAGGTATGCCCATTTCGTGGACATAGGGGGCGGCTGGAACTGGAGTTATGACCTGCTTCAGCCCATTGGGGACCTGGATTTCGCCGGTTTTAACGCCAGCGGACTGGGTGACACAAATTTTGCCACCCATATCAACACCCCTTTCCTTATCCAAACGGACAAGATGAAATATATGATGTCCGCCGGATTTTACCTGAGTGCTCCCACCGGCGATTATGAGGCCTCAAAGGCTGTCAATATCGGCACCAACCGCTGGACCTATAAATTTGAGTATACCCCCCTGATTCTTCAAATGGGAAACCTGGCCCTGGAATTGACCGGGGATGTGAAATTTTACACTGATAATGACGATTACGGATCTTCCTCGGTGGACCTGGAAACAGATCCCCTATTCGGGCTCCAAACCCATTTGAGCTACAATATTACGGATACTTTCTGGGTGGGGATCAGCCATTACTATTTTTCCGGGGCGGAAAACGACGTGGACAACGTCAGCCAGGACGACAAGACGAAAACCCAGGCGCTTCGGTTCAGCGCCTCTTATAATCTGGCACCCAATGTGGTCATGATGCTGCAGTACGAAACCGAAATCGAACGGGATAACGGTGTGAAGCAGGACTATGTCGGCACCCGGATCGCTTACGTCTGGTAAAAACCGCTCACTTGGCTTGGATGTGCGATGATCTAAACAACCGCCGACTGAAAGTTGGCGGTTGTTTAATGACGGTGTTGTGGTATTCGTTACCAGTTTTCGATCTGAAGGGGGGGGCGGATCTCCTTTGGAGGTGTGGGAGTGGGGGGGACCAGCCGGTTTTTTCCCCCGACGATGACGATCAACTGATCTACGATGGCCTTCATCTTTTTTGACTCAACATTCGTCTCTTTCGATGCTAATGAGGTGTCCCTGGCATTTTCCGTATTCTGCTGAACAATTTTATCGATCTCAATGATAGCCTTATTTATCTGCTCAATCCCTTGGGCCTGGTCCTGGGAACCGTCAGATATCTCACCCATTAACTCTCCCACCTTTTCAGAATGTTCGGCAATCAAAATAAATATATTATTGGTGTTATCCACAAGTTTGGAACCTTCATCCACTTTTTTAACGGTGCCGGCAATGAGTTTTGCTGTGTTTTTTGCCGCGGCTGCAGAGCGCATGGCAAGGTTTCTGACTTCATCTGCCACAACGGAAAAACCGGCACCTGCGTCACCGGCACGGGCTGCCTCAACCGCTGCATTCAATGCCAGCAGATTGGTTTGAAAGGCAATTTCATCAATGGTGCGGATGATTTTTGAGGTCTCTTCACTGGCCTTACTGATCTCCTTCATGGAATTGGTAAGCTTTTTCATGGAATCATCGGCAGTTGAGATGATCTCTTTTGTGTCCTTCATCAATGTGTCTGCCTGAAAGGCATTGGTGGCATTGTGTTTGGTCATGGAAGCCATTTTATCCGTGGAAGAGGATGTCTGTTCAATGGATGCAGATTGTTCCGATGAAGCTCTGGTCAGGTTCAGGCTGGAGGTGGAGACCAGTTCGGACGCAAAGGATACTTTGTTGATACCCTCGTTCATCTGGGAAGCGATTTTCTGAAGCATACTTGCGATGGAGCGTGTTAAGAAAAATAATATGGTCACCACAAAAATAAATGTTATGGCCATTAACAGGATTAATTTGACGATTAAATCGTTTTTGGCCTTTACCGACTTGTCACGGGCCAATGTCATGGATTTTTCCAGAGAGGCCTTGCCGGCATGGGAAAGTGATTCAATAAGTTTGGTATTCTCCTGGTTTATGGAAACAAAGGAGGCTGCAATTTGCTTGGTCTGATGGAGCATGTCATCAAGTGAAAACTGCATCTCTATTCCAAGATATGCAAACTCATCCTTCAGCTGATCGGAAATTATTTTTGTATTCTGGCTGTTGCTTTTGGTTCCTAATTCATAAATATCATTTTCTGAAGGATTTTCACTTATGGCATATTTTACCCAGAGGATATCAACATTCGCCTTGATGGTTTTTTGAATGACGTCATTGGCGGCATCAAAATTATAATTTGAAACCATTGGAAAAATCTGGTTGGCTGTGGCTTTTACCAAAGACTTGTAAGAGGTTAAATAACGCTCTTCAAAGGTTTTCTGTATAAACTGATCGGTCTGGGTAAGGATCTTCTCATTCTTTTCAAATCCTGATGTCAAGCGGTTGATGGATCGGTCGTTGCTGTCTTTCATTATGTTCAGAAAAAAATCACCCGCCTTTTTATTATCATTAATGATCTGGGTACTGAGAACGAGTGTGAACACGATAAATGAAAAGGCAAGCGTTACCGATATCCCAAAAATGAGTTTATGCTGAATCCCCATACTCCTCCGAAATTGGAAACAATCTGATCTAACAGTTTTTTTTTACAAGCCAAGCCCATATTGCCGGAATAAGGCTTTGCCTTTTTCCGATGAGGCAAGTTGTAAAAAGCCCATGGCAAGGTCCGGATTTTTGGAATCCTCTAATACGGCAAGGATCAGTTTCTTCTTTTGTGCAAACTGCTCATCAATGGGAAAGGCTTCCACCGAATTGATGTTTTCAGGCCAGGTTGAAACGGCAAACCAGTTAATGGTGATATCGGCCTTACCTGACTTGACCGCATTGACAAGGCTTTGTGAATGCAGGGTCACGACAGCCTTTGCTTTTACCTGGTCATAGATCCCCTTCTGGGTCAAAATTTTTTTTGTCTCTTTACCGATACTGCCTTTTTCTGCAGATCCTATGATGACCTTGTATTCCGGAGAGAGCAGATTATTCAGATCCGGGACAAATCCTTTGGGATTTCCTTTTTTGACAAACAGGGCGGCTTTATTGAAGCCCACATGGGCCTGGGCTGTTATCAGACCTTTGTGTTCGTTCATTATTTTTTTGATATAAGAGTCCGACCCTGGCAGGAAAAGGTCTCCGTTTCTGTTTTTCAGAAGAAGGCTTAATAGTTTTCCTGAGCCCCCGTTTATAAAGCTCACTTTGCAGCCATGTTCTTTTTCAAAAAGTTTCGAAATCTCAACCATGGGTTGGAGCATTGTGATTCCGCAATATATGATCAGTTTTTTTGAGGTCGGAGGCACATCCGAGGCCATGGCTGACATGGATATTGACATTAAGAGAACGAGCACCGATAAAATCGTTGCCAATCGCTGTTTTTTCATCATTTTTATCCTCCTTAAATTGTTTTGAGGTTAACTCAATCATCGTTCTGACCATTCTGGGTGAGTAAGTACATTAAGTGCTGAACTCCCAGATGTAAGGTGATTTGCAGATAATAATTTACCAGTTTACCCATGAAAGTTAAAAGGTATTTTCCTGGTAAGAATTGTTTGAAATGATTTTATGCATTTCCAATTCGTGAATAAAAAATCCGAATTTTGTATAACAATTTTCAGTAGCCATCCGCAAGCTTTTTCCATTTTTTGTTGTGAACGTCAGCTCCGCTGACGGGGTGGTGAGGGTAAATGCTTAGTCAGCAGGAGTTGGGGCAGCATTGGTATAGGATATTTCGCTGACGCGTTTGGTAAAGTCCGAGAGTTCAAACCAGAAGGTTCCGGCTTCAATGGCGAAAACCTGATTCCCGGTCCTGAGCTGCTCAAAACCGCCCCCTTTGCCCGAGGTGGGCTTCATGACGACTCTGCCACCACGGTCGGGCAGCGGGGTAACGCCGGAGCCGGCATACTTGGCATAACCTCGGCCACGTTTTCCCCATGGGTTTCGAACCAGCAGGAATTTGTCTCGTCCCTGCTGGTATGATCCCAGTATGGCATATTCGTGTCGACCGACAAGCCCTTTTGAAATACCCTCACCACCACTGTGGCCTTTGCTATCAATCTCCATTCCTACGTAGGTGTGGGTGCCCATACAAATCGGTTTTTTCTGTGCCAGAAGTTGCACGATTTTGTTGTAGAGCCGGGTTTGTCGGGTGGAGTACAGGCCGGTTACGCGTTTTCCGGGAAAGAGCTGTTTATCTATAACCCAGGAAGTTATGGCCGTGGATATGACGGGGTCCAGACCCGCAACACTCAAGGAGTTGTCCCCTGTGGCATCTGTCATGAAGGTGATGAAATCCTCCAGGCGAAAAGTACCCTTAACGGTCTTTTTGATCTTTTTTTCGGTAAACTCGCGCTTAGTTTTGGCCTCATAAAATTTTTTGAATTTGTTATCCAGGTTTAATTTTTGAGCCTGGGAGAGAAACAGGGTGGCCATGGAGATTACCAGCTTATTCATTTCCTGCTGATTTACACGAAGCGTCTTCAGGGTTTCGGAATAGGCGAAGACTTCCCGGAGAATAGCCTCACAGGTGATGGTCATGTCGGAGTTAATGCCGGCGGTTGCCTGAAGGCCGATATCAAAATGGTCGCTGCCGGCCATGCTGCCCAGAGCCGAAGGCATGCGCAGCAGGCAATCCAATTTTTCAAAAGTAAGGTTTTTTTTCTTGGGGTCAGAGATATCTTTCCGAGTGGATGCAATGCCCAGGAGAATCAGAAAGGCCTCGTCGGCAAAACCGCCTATGGTGTTCATGTAGCTGGCATCATGGGGCGTAAATTTTCGATCATGGCTGAAGGCCGTCAGTGCTTTTTCGAGCATGATGACCCAGAGCGGGCCTGAGGCATGAAAGGTCATGGCTTGGCCTCGCAGGGGCTTATGGGTGATAACACTCTTTTTTAAACGTATGTATCGGGCACGACGATTCTCGTCATACATGCGGACCACCACCGTGCCATCCCCCAGGTCCCGCATCATCTGCTGCAGGAGTTCAGGCCCATCATCAAGGGCCGCAATGGCGGAAATAGAGGCAAGGTACCAGCAATCACCAATGTGCATCTGCTCAATATCGTGGGGTGACGGATCACTGGGAAAGAGTGCTTCTGTGGAGGCCGTATGGGTGCAACGCCGATGGGAAAAGCTTTTTTTGTCCTTGTTGTTGTGCATGGCTTTACTGGCTGAAACAGGGAATTTAACAGTGGGTTCCACATCCATGTCCCACAGGTAGTCGGTGTTATCATTAATTTTTTGAGTGCACTGTGTTTTGTTTAGTTTTTTTACCTGTCGTATGGATATGACTTTGTTGGGGATATCTGCAAGTTTTCCGTTGGCCATGGTTTCCCTCCTGGATGATACGTAAGTCAGTATAGCGAAGTATCAACTATGAGCACAATTATTTCAGTAAGGGCTGCGCTCTAAATGTAATTTATATGATAGGAAATTGCATTTTGTCAACTCGAAACCATCATCCAGGGTAACCATGTGATTGTATAACCTACATGGCAGTAACCACCTGCCACAACGAAAGTTGAAACTCCAATTATTACAGCTTATTGGCCGGAGTTTCTTATAAAAAAGATAAAGTTACTTGTATCAACTCTTGAGTTTTCGAAAAAAATAGTGGCCGTATTCTTCGGAAACTCAAGTCAAATCAGTGTCGAGTGAATCCGACGAGCGTTAGTTCTGCAGAAGGTTTGGCACTGACCATTCAAAATTGCTGCAATAATGAGAGTTTCAAATTCTGTTGTGGCAGAATAATCTGCCATGTATGTTAGGACCTTATACCCGGTCAGATAATATCCATCCGTAGATAAGTGTCAATGCAACCGTATAAATGATGAGAATATAAAGCCATTTGCCGGAAAATTTTGGTGTTCGAAGCGGTGACAGGTTAAACCCGGCCATGGCCATGAACATTATATAAAGTAGAACTGAAAAAAAGCCATGGCTGAATAAGGGGTCAAAGAGAAATACAAATGCAAAAACAATAACATTGTTGTCCAGTGCAAGCCCCTTGTATGTTGTACTGTCAACAAGGCCGAAAATATTGAAGTAGCTCAGCCGTATGGCACTTGTGGCGACAATTACAAAGGCACCCGGCAAAAACCATGGACTGAACCCTCCATAGCTCAGGAGAAAAACAGCCGGACAGATTCCAAAGCTTACCATATCAATCAATGAATCCAGCTGTGCTCCGAATTCCTTTTGTTCGTCGGTTCTGCCCTTGATGTGGCGGGCAATAATGCCATCCCCCCAGTCAAAAAGAACGGCCCATATCATTCCGATAACGGCTGCCGGAAAATTTTTTAATACGGCAAAGTATACCCCCAGCAGCGCACATAGAAGCCCTGCAAGGGAACAGACATTGGGAAGATCTTTAGCAAACCGGAGCATCCCGATTTGGTGTGAGGGTTTGGGTTGTGATGTGCTCATTGAGGTCCTTTTTATTTGTTTTTGTCGCCCAGAATTGACTCCAGCGCTTGCACCAAGTTGGTGTTTTCTTCTTGTTTGCGGGCGGCAATACGGATATATCGGTCAGCATGGGGCATGGTTTTGCCCTGGCAGTGTTTGATATAAATATTATGGTCAATAAATAATTTTTTTGTCAGTTCCGGCGCACTTGGTCCGGTATTGGGCAACCGGCAAAAAATAAAGTTGGCATCCGGTTTATACACCGTGAGTCCTGAAAGAGCCGTCAAGTCTCTATACAGTTTATCCCGGTCTTTTTTCACCTGATCGCAGCTTTTAATAAAAGCGTCCCGATAATCAGGCAAAATCCTTAAAAATTCTTCGGCAAATCCATTGATGTTCCAGATATGGACTCCTTGGCGGACCGCTTGGGCAAATTTGGAATTTGCTGTCAAAAGATAGCCGATCCGAAGCCCACAGATACCGTATGCTTTGCTCATGCTTTTGAAAATTACGATGTGGGGATATGTCTCGATTTGATCTTCCATGGAGGACTGACCCGGGTCCTGAACAAAATCAATAAAGGACTCATCAATGATCAATTGACAGTTATGACCTGCCAATTTTTTTGCCAGGCGTATTAGGTCGGACTTGGGTACAGCCATGGCGGTTGGATTGTTCGGTGTGACCACAACCGCAACATCTGCATGGGCTTCAATGATGGCGGTGGCAAATTTGTCCACATCCAGTTGAAAGGAGGGGGTCTCAAGGGGGAATTCAATGGTACACCCCTTTGGCGCAGCATTCACATATTCGTTAAACGAGGGCACTGGCACAATGATTCTTCGGGCAATGTGCCCTGAGACAATTTTTATCAGTTCTGCCGCCCCATTGCCCACAACAATGTGTTCAGGGCGTTGATGGATGAGCTTTCCCACAAGAGAGGCAAGCGCATCCTGTGCAACGGGATAGTTCAGGACAAGGTTATGGATTTGGTCTTTAAAACGGGTAAACACCGCTTCAGGTGGGAAGTAAAGGTTATATAAATAGGCATGATCAACAAAATTATGACGATAGTACCCACCATGCTGACCTGAAATATATTCATATTTTTCCATCTGGTTTTTATAATCAGGATCTGGCATAAAGCGTTCCTTCGAAAACGGATTTACGGGCAGGCATGGCTGTCATTTTGAACTTGTTTGGTTTTAACCTGTAAAAAGAGAGTGGTTTGCCGATTTTTGCCGGGAACAGTTTTTCAGCAGAGGCAAGGTCTTCCATGGTGTCAACTTCATACCAGGGTTTATGGTCAAAATTAACCGCTTGAAGGGATAAGGATTTTTCAGCCACCATTTGTCGAAATACGGCCTCGTAATAATCATTTACCCTGCCGGCGAGGATATACAGGTTCAGTTTTTCGATAACCCGGTACCATGATGCAACCGAAAGGCTGTAAATATTAACTGTCTTATATCTGATTTCATCTAACCCGTTTTTTGCATTGCTATGAAATGCATCAACTTTGTTAGATGGATTGAGTGTGACGGTTGAACCGTTCAGCCACGGTGCCATTCGTGCAATGGCAATCCTGTCAGGATAAAGCATTTCCGTCAATAAAGAGGGATCAAAAACAAGATCACTTTCAATGAGCATAAATGGTTCATTGATAATTTTCCGGGCCATCCATAAAGAATATATGTTGTTGGTGGTTTTGTATAATGGACTGAAAATATACTCAATTTCAAGGTTCCCGGCCCGGGTTTTCAGAAAGTTTCGAATACACTCTTCCAGGTGGCCGGTAACCACCACCAGACGTTTAAATCCATGTTGATTCAAGCTTTTGATCAATCGTTCCAATATGGATATTTCATTAACAAGGGTTAGGCATTTGGGTGATTTTTTCGTCAGTGGAAATAGGCGGCTGCCTGTACCTGCTGCAAGGAGCAAAGCGGTTGTGATGCGTTTTTTGGGATAAGGGTTCTTATTAAATTTCATGGGGCCTCCTCAATTTTATAAAGTTGACGTATTCAAAAAATGACACTCTTCGCGAGGATGAAATTTTTTGCACAGCTAACAAATTGTTCAGAAAAAAAGAATGGCTTCTAACTTAGAGGAGCAAACCACAATTGGATATCTAAGGATATACACCTTTAGGCGGAAACATTTTGTGGGGCATTTTAACCGCACAATTTACGTCTATTGTATTAGAATACTGTTAAAAGTCAAGTTCTATATTGTATTATTGATTAACTGGCATTTTTTTTGCATTCTTGAAAACCATGTTTTGTCCAAGTCGCTCAATGAAAATTAGCCTAAAATTAAATTGTATTTTATGAACTGATTGATGGAATATGGTTTGACTCAATGCCTCGTCATCCATATAGTTGTAAAATGGTTGTATTTCTTTAAATTTCTGTACCCGTTATGATCAGCAAGGAGTAGCATGAATGTTTTACACATCTCAGATCTGCATTTCGGTCCCCGGCACTGGGACGGAAACGATAAGATTCTGCTGAAAAAGATCAATTCATTTGACACCGATATCGTTATTAATACCGGCGATAATACAACCGATGGCCTGGAAGATGAATATGCCAAAGCAGGACGTTTCTTAAAAGCGATTCATTGTAAAAATATTATCTCCATCATTGGTAACCATGACAAAAGGAATATGCGTTCCCATGAATTGTTTAGGAAATATATTTACAATCCAGAGATTATCTATATTTCTGAAATGGAAAAAACCAAGAAGCAGCATCTGTTTTTGAACCGTGAGATAACCCGGGTAAAAGACAATTTTACCGATATAAATTTCATCAAAACCATTCTAATAGACAAGAAAATTGTCTTGATTATCAGTATTGATTCCAATGAACTTTATAGAGATGAAGGATATGTTGAAGTGGAGGTGTTAAATGCCGTTTCCGATAAAATTAATCAGGTTAAATACGATCTGCCCCTGTTGCTGATCCACCACTCCCTTTTGGGCACGGATGAATGTCCTTTAAACAATTCATCCTCGATGATTGATTTTGTACATGAGCATAAAATCGAAAATGTCTTTTGCGGCCATACCCATGAGCTGGAATTGATGCGAACCACCGACCTGTATCGTGGGCATTCGTTTACCCAGTTCATGTGTGGTTCGCTATCTTCCATCAATCATACCAACGATGACAACATGTTTCTGTATTATGAAAATTTGGGCGGCGATGAGATGCACCTCTATTTGATAAGAATCTTTTTGGAGAAGGATAAGGTGCATTTCAAGGAGGAGATGGTTTTTTAGCGCAAGGTATTTCCTTTATGCATCGCCGCGTTTGTTTAATACTTTCTGTGCTTGGTTTTTGATTTTAGCCATCCTGATTCTTGTTTAGCTGCCTTTAATCGGTCCGATGGCCTTTTCAACTGCCTCAACTATTTCGCCGCTTCTGAGAACGGTCACCATGGTTTCAATGTCCCGGGAGAGGTCTCTGTCATTTTCAAGATAGGGCACATGGCTTCGGATCACCTCATAGGCCACCCGGGTACCAACCCCTCCCTTCATTGGTTTTTTTTCGGTGATCAGGTCATAGGCCTGGGCGGCGCACAACAGCTCAATGGCCACCACGTTTTCCACGTTTCCAAGGATTTCACGGCTTTGGCGGATGCCGATGGTGCCCATACTGACGTGGTCTTCCTTGTTGGCCGAGGTGGGAATGGAATCCACGCAGGCGGGGTGGGCAAGCACTTTGTTCTCCGACACCAGGGCTGCCGCCACATACTGGGCAATCATGTACCCGGAGTTGAGGCCGCTGTTCTTTACCAAAAAGGCAGGCAGGTCGCTGAGCTGGGGATTGACGAGTCGTTCCACCCGACGTTCGGAGACACTGCCAAGCTCGGCAATGCCCATGGAGAGATAGTCCGCTGCCATGGCAACGGGTTGGCCATGGAAGTTGCCGCCCAGGCGCACCTCTTCCGTGTCGGAAAAAATCAGGGGATTGGTGGTGGTGGAGTTGATCTCAATGTCAATCACCCGTTTGGCATGGGCAACGGCATCCTTACTGGCCCCGTGAATCTGGGGGGAGCATCGCAGGGTATAGGCATCCTGAACCCGGGCGCATCCCCGATGGGATTCTATGATCTCACTTCCCTGAATCAATCTTAAAATATTGTCTGCAGTGGCAATTTGTCCGGGGTGGGGACGAATTTGATGAATTCTCGGATCAAATTCGGAGTTGCTTCCCATGAGCACTTCCAGACTCATGGCACAGGCAATATCTGCCGTTTTGGAGAGTTGAACGGCATCATTGACCACCAAAACCCCAATGGCGGTCATCACCTGGGTGCCGTTGATCAGGGCAAGGCCCTCTCCCCCTTCAAGGGTAAGCGGTTCAAGGCCGATCTGCTTTAATATGTCGCCGCCGGGTTGACGTTTTTCCTGGTAAATCGCCTCTCCCTGACCGATGAGAACCAGCCCCAGGTGGGCTGTGGGTGCCAGATCTCCGCTGGAACCCACAGACCCCTTTTCAGGGATAATGGGGCAGACGTCGTTGTTTAAAAGTGCCAGCATGTGGCGGATGGTCTTCATCCGGCATCCGGAATAGCCCATGGAAAGATCATGAATTCTCAGTGCCATGATGGCCCGGACCACCTCCCGGGGCAGGGGATTTCCCACACCGGCGGCATGGCTCATGATGATATTATTCTGAAGTTGACGGGTATCTTTTTCCGGTATGGTGACATTGCAAAGGGCACCAAAACCGGTGGTAATGCCGTAAATTACTCTCTTCTCCGCAATCCACCTGCGGATCAGGGAACTGGTCTTCTCCACCCGTGCTTCCCCTTCCGAAGAAAAATCCGCCATTGCGTTGTACCGGGCCACGGCCACCAGATCGTCATTGGTGATTCTCTCTTTATCAAGAAAAATACGTGTCATGGGATGCCTTTTTTTCTATTTAAATTGGGTGATTAAATTTTTGTCTTTAATTTTCCTGTTGTTTGGCAAAAAAATCAGAAAACGTTTTTGATTCTGGATTGTCCAGGTTAGGAGTCTGCGTTGACTGATTTATCATTTTCTGGTTACGCGGTGATCGCTATCTGCGTCCTCCATTCCGTTTTCCCGGATTTCCGCAATAAATAGATCCACCAAGTAGCTGTCCAACTGATGTTTTCCCATTTTTTTTAAAATTTCAAATGCCTCTGCCGGGGACCTGCCCTTTTGATATGCCCTGTCCGTGGTTATGGCATCAAAGCAGTCTGTCACACTGAGGATACGGGCTCCCATGGGAATCTTTTCGGCGGGCAACCCCCTGGGATACCCCTTGCCGTTGAGGTGTTCGTGATGGGAGAGGATATATTCCAGGGCAGGCCCTAAAAAATCCAGTTCTGTTAAAATGTCAAACCCACACTCCGGGTGTTGCCGGATCTCTTCCAGGATCTCGGGGGTGGGGGTGATATCCTGGTTGTTGAAAACTTTGTCAGTGAACCCAATTTTTCCTATATCATGGAGCAGCCCTGCGATTTCAATATTCCTGACAGCCTCTTTGTCCATCTTCATCCGTCGGGCCAGGCGCACGGCATAGGCCGCAACCCGGGTTCCATGTCCCCTGGTATAGGTGTCCCTTGCCGCCATGGCATTGGTAATGGCGGTCACCGTTTTGATGGTGTTTTCCCTCAACTGCTCATGTAGTTGCTCAAGTCTGTGTTCACGGATCTCCAGCTTAACCATCATCATGCCCACGGCCTCTGAGATTTCCCTGATATGGGCCGGGCATTCGGGCCGAGTAAAGGACATAATGTCGTTGGAATAATTTCCATCGGCAATTTCCTTGATAATTTCAATTAATCTGGCCTGATCATCCATTTGTTTTCCCTTTTCCTGCATAGTGGGCCAGTCGACACTGGGCTCCAGCTATCCCAATATGTAAATTTAGTACCGATGTCTCAACATAGTTGCATACGGTTTTTCATAACCAATTTGAACAATGCGGCATTTATCTTACCACATCGTTGGCCAACAATGAACCGGCTGGTTCGTTCCATTTTTACTTTCAGGCGAGGCTTCATGCCAGTCGGTCCTTATGCTTTACAACATACATGGCAGAGGGGGCTGTCACAACAATTTTTGAAAAATATGATTATTGCAGGCAGCTGCTTAGACGGAAATTTTGGCATCCTTCATTTCTCGGTTTACACTTTTCAGAGAACATTCCCGTTTTGTGGGGCTTTCCCTCAAAAAAGTGTAAAGTACTTTTGGAGGCATATGAAGGATGCCGAAATTTTGGGTAAAAAAGAAAAAATATTGACTTCCAAAATGAAGTCGGATAAATAAACAATCCAATTACGGCAGAAGCCGTTTTAATTTGAGTTGCAAAGAAAGTTTAGAATATTATAATCTCTCCGTAGAATATGGCAGAGATTAAAAAAATGGCCACGAAGGTTTATTTCTCCCAAAGGGAATAAACCTTCGTGGCCATTTTTTTTTAACCAAACAGGAGGCTTTCAATGTTTCAAAAAATGCGTTTGTCTGGTTCTTTTTCGTGCATGATTTTTTTGTGTTTGTTTCTACTCTCCACGGTGTGTTCGGCTTTTGCCGCAAAAGATTCCCTTGTTTTAGCAGTGGGGGGTGAAAATGCTGAAGGGTATGATCCCCTTCTCGGCTGGGGCAGCTATGGGAACCCACTCTTTCAAAGCACCCTTTTGAAAAGAGATGCGGACCTGAATATTGTCCCGGACCTTGCTGTGGAATGGACCCTTTCACGTGACAGGCTGACCTGGACCGTTAAAATCCGCAACGATGTCCTTTTTTCCGATGGCTCCCCCCTCACGGCCAAGGATGTGGCATTTACCTTTAACAAGGGGCTTGAATCCGCTGGCAAGATAGATCTGTCTCCCCTTGACTCTGCAAAGGCTGTGGATAACTCAACCGTTGTACTCACACTCAAAAAACCGGATATTCTGTTTATCCAGAATCTCATTACGCTTGGTATTGTTCCGGAAAAACAGTATACCCCTGGTTATGGCCGGAATCCCATTGGTTCAGGGCCTTACAAGCTGGTGCGCTGGGATGAGGGGCAGCAGATGGTGGTTGAGGCCAATGACCATTATTATGGCGAAAAACCGGCCATCAAACGGCTGATATTTCTTTTTTCCGATGAGGATGCCGCCCTTGCTGCGGCCCGTGCCGGTCAGGTGGATGTCCTTGGTGTTCCTTCCAGCCTGGCTGTCCAGGATATTCCGGGTATGAAGCTGCACGTGGTAAAAAGCGTGGATAATCGTGGGTTGATGTTCCCCATGACGTCCAATGAAGGCAAAAAAACACCCAACGGTCTGGCCATTGGCAATGCGGTGACGTCGGACATCGCCATCCGTAAGGCCGTTAACTATGCCATTAACAGAGACGCCCTGGTGGCGGGTATATTGAATGGATATGGCAGACCGGCTTTTGGTGTCGTGGATGATCTTCCCTGGGACAATAAAGCCATCCGGTTTAAGGACAATGATCCCCAAAAAGCCATTGCCATTCTTGAAAAGGCCGGGTGGAAGGACATAGACGGTGACGGCATCCGGGAGAAAAACGGTGTTAAGGCTGAATTCATCATGCTGTATAATGCCAAAGATTCACTCCGGCAGGGACTTGCCCTTGCCGTATCCGATATGCTTAAACCTGTGGGAATCAAGGCTATTCCCCAAGGTGAAAGCTGGGATCGAATCAAGGGTGAGCTGACCCACACCCATGTGGTGGTGTATGGATTCGGTGATCATACGCCCATGGAGATGTATAAATTATACCATACCCCCGGCCCGGAACCCATGTACTGGAATGCAGGATTCTACTCCAATCCGGTGGTGGACAAATATCTTGAGCAGGCACAGGGTGCCGAATCTTTCCAGGCTTCAATTCCCCTTTGGCAGAAAGCCCAATGGGACGGAAAGACAGGTTTTACCGTCCCCGGTGATGCCGCTTGGGCGTGGATGGTCAACCTTGATCATACCTATTTTGTGAATAATAACCTTGATGTCGGTAAGTCCCAGATGGAACCCCATGGCCACGGCTGGCCGATCACCGCCAATATTCATCAATGGAAGTGGACCGGCAAATAAATAATGAAAAAAAACATATTTTTATTTTTTTTACAAAAAAGCATCCGCCTGGTGATACTCCTCACTGCGGTTGCAACATTTTCGTTTGTTCTGGTGAGTTTTTCTCCCATTGATCCTGTGGATGCCTATCTGGGAACCGCAATTCTCAAGGTTTCTCCGGAGCAACGGGAAATGATTGCAAAGCGATGGGGCTTGGATCAACCCCCGCTTGGACGATTCCTAAAATGGAGTTCCCAACTGGTCCGGGGCGATTTCGGGATTTCAACCATCTACAACGAACCCGTGCTCACCGTTATCGGCAAGCGATTTGTCACGTCGTTCTGGCTCATGTTTTTTGCCTGGACACTGTCCGGGGGATTTGGGTTTGTGCTGGGGGTTCTTTCCGGAACATTTGAAGGCTCGATTCCGGATAGAGCCATCCGCCTGTACGCTTACACCATGGCCTCAACTCCCACCTTCTGGGTGGGGATGGTGCTGCTGACGATTTTTTCCATTAACCTGGGCTGGACACCCGTGGGCTTTGCCTGGCCTGTGGGCCTGAGCCCGGAAGAGGCCACTTTTTTTCAACGGGTGCACCATTTGTTGCTGCCGGCCATTACACTCTCCCTCATCGGGATTGCCCAGATAACGCTTCATACCCGTGAAAAAACCATTGAGGCCATGCAGAGTGATTATGCCGTGTTTGCCAGAGCCCAGGGAGAAAACGATCTTGGCATTGCCTTCAGGCACGCACTAAGAAATGTGGCGCTTCCGGCCATCACCCTTCAATTTGCCTCCATCGGAGAACTTTTCGGTGGTGCTGTACTGGCGGAGCAGGTATTTACCTATCCGGGCCTTGGAAAGACCACGGTGGAAGCCGGATACAGAGGGGATGTGCCGCTGCTTCTGGGAATTGTTCTTTTCAGTACGGTTTTTGTCTTTGTGGGAAATACAACGGCCGACCTGATTTATCGGGTGGTTGATCCCAGAATCCGGGTGGCCGGGAGCGTGTCATGACCCTTCGACTATTTTCACTCCAGGACCGCAGATCCCGGACCATCAAGACCATCCTGGGATGCCTTTTTCTTTTTGTGTTCATTTTTCTTGGGGCCTGGTTGTATGGTGACCAGGGAGAAGTGACGCAATTAACGCTTCGAAAGCTTCCCCCCGGTTTTGACTACCCTTTTGGCACGGACTGGCTGGGAAGGGATATATTTGCCAGAACATTGAAGGGGCTGAGAATCAGCCTTGGCATCGGGATGTCAGCGGCAGGGTGTTCCGCCATTATCGCTCTGCTGCTGGGGCTTGCCGCCGCCACAATGGGCCGGGCCGTTGATATTGTCATAACGTGGCTTGTGGACATCGGCATGGCAACCCCGCATCTTGTGCTTCTGATTCTTATCTCTTTTGCATGCGGCGGCGGAGCCAAGGGGGTTATCATTGCGGTGGCTGCTTCTCACTGGCCGTCATTGACAAGGGTGATCCGGGCGGAGGTGATGCAGCTTCGCTCATCGGAATACATCCAGCTCTCCCGTCACCTGGGAAAAGGGCCGCTGTACATTGCCGGTCGGCATATGCTGCCCCATGTCTTTCCGCAGTTCATGATCGGACTTCTGCTGCTTTTCCCCCATGCCATACTTCACGCGGCAGCGCTCACATTTCTTGGATTTGGCATGTCGCCGCACACGCCGGCCATTGGGGCGTTACTGGCAGAATCCATGCGTTATCTTTCCATGGGATTGTGGTGGCCGGCAGTGACCCCGGGCATTGCCCTTGTCATCACGGTCAAAGCCTTTGATATACTGGGCAGCAATGTGCGGGCTCTGCTGGACCCAAGAACCTGCAGGGAGTAGTTTATCGTGAAAATACATTTTGATTTTCATGGTTCGGGTGGCCGGCATCCTGCCATGAGCGTTTAGGAGTCGTTTTATGTTGGATATAAGAGATCTTTCAATCCGTTTTTCCAGTTACTCTTTTGGCTTAAAAAAACATGAAGTACAAGCCATTCGAAGCCTGGATCTCTCCATTGCGGCAGGGGAGGTGCTGGCGGTGGTGGGACAATCCGGTGCAGGAAAAAGCCTTCTTGCCCATGCATTGCTTGGCGTGCTTCCTAAAAATGCACACGTTTCCGGCGCACTCACATTTAAGGGAAAAGAGATGACTCCCAAAGAGATGACGCGCCTGCGCGGACGTGAAATAGCCCTTGTGCCCCAATCCATGACCTATTTGAACCCGCTGCTGCATGTGGGGGTTCAGATTGCACGGGCCGCCGAACTAAGCGGGGTTGCACCCAAGGCATCATGGAATGCCACACTGGATGCACTTGGACGTTACCACCTTGATGCAAAAGTGGCCCGAAAGTTTCCCTTCCAACTTTCCGGCGGAATGGCCCGCCGAATTCTCACCGCCACCGCCACCATAGGCGGAGCAGACCTGATACTGGCGGATGAACCCACCAATGGGCTTGATCCCGGGACAGCCAAGGAGACACTGTACCACTTGCGCCAACTGGCCGACACCGGCAAGGCGGTCCTCTTGATCACCCATGACATTGAAGCGGCACTGTTGGTTGCCGACAGGGTTACTGTGTTTTGTGGTGGGGTGACCGTCGAGGATGCCAAATCAAGCGATTTCAACGGAGCGGGGAGCCTGAAACACCCTTACTCCGCAGCACTGTGGGATGCGCTTCCCGGAAGGGGGTTTGTTGATTCCCTGCCCATTAAAAGTTTGAACGGTCATAACGGCGATGGTTGTCCATTTAGTGCGCATTGCTCTAAATGTACGGCTCAATGTGAGACGGAACTTCCAAAAATGAAAAATCAAAACGGTAGGCGGGTGAGGTGCCGACATGCTTGAAGCAAGGCAGGTGGCATTTCGCTATGCCGGGAATCAACCCTGGCTGTTCCAAAAGCTCAGTATTGACATTGCACCGGGGGAGATCGTTGGGCTTCCCGGTCCAAGCGGTGTGGGAAAATCCACATTTGCAAAAATACTTGCAGACTATCTTTCACCCCGGGAAGGGCGCGTCCTTATGGATGGGCAACCTTTGAAACAAAAGGTGTTTTGTCCGGTTCAGCTTCTATTCCAGCATCCGGAACTTGCCGTAAACCCAAGGTGGAAAATCAGTAAAATATTAAATGAGGCGGAGACGCCGTCTGCAGCGGTTTTAAATAAACTGTCCATTGATGAAAAATGGATGGAGCGCTATCCCCATGAACTTTCCGGGGGAGAGCTTCAACGGGTCTGTCTGGCCCGTGCTTTGGATTCACGGGTCCGATACCTTCTTTGCGATGAAATGACCTCCATGCTGGATGCCTTGACCCAGGCAGCCATTTGGAAGGTGGTGCTGGATATTGCAAGGGAAAGGAACCTGGGACTGCTTGTCATCAGCCATGATGAGGCCTTGACCTCAAGGATTTGCCAGCGTACGTTAAATTGTTTTCAGGCTCACTAATAAAAAGGAGAAGTGCAATGGAAATCGATCTCAACAAAAAAAAACATAGTCACAAGCACGGCCACGAGCATACCCATGATCATGAGCATGCCCATCAACACGATGGTAAAGAACATCATCATCCTCACACCCATACCCACGCCCATGATCATGAACACCATCATAGCCATGACGGAGACCAAAACCATGATCATGCAGATGCCCATGGATCTCATAAGCATGATCATAAGAGTCATGAAAAAGAGCCCCATGACCATTCACATGAGTAAAAAACGGCCAACCGCTGATTTTTAACATAACATGCATGGTAGAACACCTGCCACAACGAAGATTGAAACTCAAATCATTATATGCCTTTGGCCGGAGTTTCATGTAAAAGATATAAGCGGTTGACAGTTCACTATCATTAATGCAGTCGTATTGCGGCGGGGGAACATCTCCTGCCGCACCCGCCCGCCAATTATCATTGGCGTCTTTCAGAGCGGAAACCATTCACTCCATGGTCCCCGCCATATTTGCCATGGTGTTTCCGCTCTTTCCTGTCCACTGTTTTTCATAAATAAAGAATTGCCCACACAGGCAAAAAGTAGTAGTAACCGGATCAGTGTATGATCATGTACCCTGAACCTGAATGGGGCAGGGCTTTATACTATTTTTTATGAAGAAAAGGTTTATTGTTATTATGATAACTGATTTTAAGAACCAGGATACCCCCATTGATTTTGGGATCGTCCAGGAAAAGATTAAAACTTCAGGGCTTCCGTCTGTGGGGAATGGAAGCATCCGTGATATCGTCAGGATCGCCAATGAAATTCAGCAGGCAACCGGAGAGAAATTTATCCGCATGGAGATGGGCGTTCCTGGGCTTGCCCCCCCTGAAATCGGTATTAATGGTGAAATTGAGGCACTAAAAAGCGGGGTTGCCGGAAAATACCCCATGCTTGAAGGTGTTCCGCCCCTTAAAAGAGAAGCGTCCAGATTTATAAAAATGTTCATGGATGTGGATATCCCTGAATCGTGCTGCATCCCCACGGTGGGGTCCATGCAGGGAGGTTATGCCAGCTTTATGCTCCTTGGGAATCTGGATGCTGAAAAAAACACCATCCTTTTTCTTGATCCGGGATTCCCGGCTCAAAAACAGCAGATCTCCGTTTTAGGCCAGAAATGTGAGGCGTTTGATATCTATAAACACCGGGGAGACAAGCTGGAGGCAAAGCTTGAAGCGTACTGCGCCAAAGGCAATATTTCCGGCATCATCTACTCCAACCCCAACAATCCGTCTTGGATCTGCCTCACCGATGATGAACTTAAGATCATTGCAAAGGTGGCAGATAAGTATGATGTCATTGTCATTGAGGATCTGGCCTATTTTGCCATGGATTTCAGAAAAGATCTTTCCCAGCCGGGAAAAGCGCCTTTTCAGCCCACAGTTGCAAAGTATACCAAAAACTATCTCCTTCTTATCTCAAGTTCCAAAGCGTTCAGCTATGCAGGACAGCGGGTTGGCATCCTTGCCATATCCCCTGATGTGTATGCGCGTCAATATCCCCGCTTAAAGGAGCGGTTTGGCGCTGATCAGTTTGGGTATACCTTGATTTATAAAATCCTTTACTCTTTTTCTTCCGGCACTTCCCATTCCGCTCAGTATGGCCTTGCCGCAATGTTAAAGGCTGCCAATGACGGGGCGTTCAACTTTGTGGAGAATGTCAAGGTGTATGGAGAAAGGGCTGTAGCCATAAAGGAATTCTTTAAAAAAGCGGGCTTTGACATTGTGTACGACATGGATATGGATCAGGTGCTTGGGGACGGTTTTTATTTTACCGTATCCTTCCCGGGAATGACAGGAGCGGATCTTGTGGAAAGGCTTCTATATTACGGCGTCAGTGCCATTGCCCTTTCGGGGACAGGGAGTGAGTATGAAGGCATGCGTGTGTGCATGTCCCAGATCGGAAAAGAGAATTTTGGGCTGTTAGAGTCAAGGCTTGAACAGTTTGGAAGGGATTTTAAACAATCGTAATATGGCGGATTTGCTGACAAAAGGGACCTTCCGGTGAATGAATGATTTCCAGTGTACATCAAATTCATAGCGCTATTTTGCTTTTTATCCGAAGGTACCTTTTTTTGCTCTTGTCCCCATTTTTTTCTCCTCTACACCGGAAAGGACTATGGCATCGTTTGGGCAAGCGGTTACGCAGAGACCACAACCATAGCATTTGTCAGGATTGTATTTTACGACACCGTTTTCCATGGTTCGCGCCTCAAAAACACAGCGGTCAGCGCAGATGCCGCAATTTGAGCACAGCTGTTCATCCCAGACAGCAATGTATTCTGAACTGGCTATTAAATCTTTGCGCCCATATTTGAGTAAAAGTTGCAGGTCATGGCAACAACAGCTGCAGCAACTACAAATTGCATAAGGATATTGTTTCGGGTTATAAAGCGTTAAGTGGACAAGGCCATATTCATCGGCCATGTGGAGTTTCTTTATCCCCTCATTGACTGATATCCTTTTTGCATATCCTTTCTCGACAAGCTTATCAGAGGTGTCATTTAGAAAAAAGCAGATATCAGTCGGGTTGTTACACCTCTTATAATGTGTCCGGCAGGCGCAAGGTGCCACAGCAAACGATCGTGCGTCTTTTAAGAATTTTATCACCTGCTCGGTTGGCAACACCCATTGTTTTGTCTCCAGAGATTGGGTTATGGGTACGACTTTTGATGCAAAAGGAATTTTTTTGTCAGCAAGCCATTTATTGTACAGGTTTAACCTTTTATTTAACCAATCATCCATTATATTGTGTGACATTAAGCCCCCTTCTTTTGAGTGTTCCTGAATTGAATTTATTGCCCTTTAAGATAATCGCGAACCATTGCGATACCAGTTTCGTCTGCTTTTAGTTCAACCATTATTATATTTGTGTCAGAATTTGCGATTGATTTGATGCGGTCATAAACGTAATGAGAAGCCATCACTACGCGGCACGTTTTTAGCATCTCCTGTATACCGTTTGGGTCGTCCATACCGACCCAAATCTTTTTAAAAGATGACCCGCTGTCATAAATGACTTCTTTGAATAGCGTTTCTGTGCTGCGATGATTGGCACAGGTCAACCCGACTGAAGAACCCGGCGGTAAGGTCTTGAGTATTTCAAGTACCTGCCAGTCCGGCCGCATGAGAACACCGACTGCTTCAACAGGGCTGTCCGGGATTGCCGTTTTGAATTCTTCAAGGTGATTAAACCCGCAGACCACTAAGTCGAATCCTTTCAGTAGCCGCTGCGTATGAGCGGGGTTTTTCTCAATTTCCTGGATGAGCGTCACTTCAGTGCTTACGTTCAACTCTTGTTCAAGGCCCTTGGCCAGATGCTCACCGGTTTCACGGTTGCATTCCACTACCAAAATTCGATATTCCCCGTTTTTCATTGGTTCACAGGACAGGCGACTCAGGAAGCTCTCCGCTACTTGGTCACGGTCATATCCCATGCTTTCTGCCTTTGATAGCATCTCATCAATGAGCCTACTGAGAGCTTTTGTATTTTCTGTCGTTTTCATGGTTTTAACGTGAGTCCCCGAACCTACCGAAGCGCTTAACCAGCCTTCGTTTGTCAATTCCCGGTAAGCCGCCCAAGTGGTATTACGGTTGACGTCAAGGGTTAGCGCCAGATCCCGTGATGATGGAAGTGAAGCGCCAGGCTTCAGTCTGCCGCATTCTATCAAGCTTTTGATCTGTCGCTTAATTTGCTCTTTGACACCAAATCGCGGCGATTTTTTAAGCGTGAATATCATAATTGTCATACTATGATATGACAATTATTTTTGCAAGCTTTTTCCATAAATAAATTAAAGACCCAGGGCTTCCGTCCGTGGGGAATGGAATTATCCGTGACATAGTCAAAATCTCCAATGAAATTCAGCGGGCAACCGGCGGAAAAAAATGGGCGTTCCAGGGCTTGCCCCCTGAAATCGGCATCAATATTGAGTGTATCAGCAGTAGCCCTTATTGAAAAAAATTTCCATAAGGCATTCGTGGTTTTTTCCCTCCTTTATCTGATCCAGCAGCCATTGAATTATTCCGGCATGGGTTTTTGCGATTTCACAAGAGAGTTGGGGATATACCATGAGCATCTCTTCAAATTCCTGTCGATGAATTTCCAGAAGACGAGTCCTGGTTTTCGCCCTGCAGGTAAGAAAATGTGTGCTGTCCACGAGAAATGCATTTTTCCCAAAGCTGTCACCGGACCGAAACCTGCCTGCCTCCACATTGTTTCTGGAACCGACCAGTTCGCCTTCAACACAGATGTACATGGTGCCGGCAAAGGTTTTTTCATGGAAAAGAATCTCTCCCGGAGCAATGGTTATCTCATCGGCAAGATCACTTATGGCCGCCAGCTCACTGATGGTCAGATGTTTAAAGATATCAACCTCCTGCACATAAATAATTTTTTCTTGAAAATTGAGTTTTTTTTTCATAACAATCTCCATTGAATCCTGGTGCTGCCATGGGTTTTCCTTGTGTTCTCCGGCGTTATTTACAAATTGGGGGTTCCCTTTTTCGGTACTGCCTGTTTTTTTTATGAACTCAGTATGAATACCATGCTCTATGAACTCCTGCAGAACCCCCCGGGTCAAACGAACCGTCACCTGGTTATTACTCTTCAAAAGATAGCCCAAGGCAGCGTTTACCGAGACAGGGACCGATGCCGGCACCTTCAGATGATTTTGTCCGGAGTTCAACATTTCTTCAGGGGAAATACCTTTTAAAAAAGGCATAAGGCCCCTGAGCAGCTTTGGGTGAATGACATTTTCAATGGCCTCCAGCGCATTGGCCCTTTTACGGAGATTCCTGGAAAAAAGACTTTTTAAAATGATCCAGATACTTCCGGAATTATCTTTAATAGCAGCCAATTGTAGAGCTGTCCGGATATGGCTGGTTCGAATTTCAGCAAGATGACGTTGAAGCAGGCGATTGGATAAAGTTCCGGGTGATTTTTTTAAAGTTTCCATGATGCTCAGACAAATTTCGGCGTAACGAAGTTCTTGTTCAAAAAAAGCAAATAAGTTTAAATCTTTGATGGTAAAAAATATGCCCTTCATTGACCTTTTGGAGATCCGGTTGAAAAAAACAAGCAAAAATAATCCATTACAATAATCCATGGTATCCCGGGAATTAAGTTGCTGAAATGAAGTAATATCGTCGTAAATCAATTGATCCTCCAAACGATTCATTTCAAGATAACGCAGTAGCCGGGCATATAAAACAGCATTCTCTCCCCGGGCAGTATGGAGATTTTCCACCAGTTTTTTCTGAATAATTTTTTTTCGAAACATCCTTTGTAATACATGATCCTTTGTGGGGTTTAAATCCAGCGTATCAGGAGAGAGCATTTTGATAATGAAAATTGGATATTTCCATTTAAGGAATCCCACCGTGGTAATCCAGCATAGCACAAAGGGAAATGCCAGCAGGGAAAGTGCCTGGGGTGTCAATAAATTCCTGAATAATAGAATCATGCATGACCCGGTGATCAGACCTCCCCTTGCTACAATTCCTCTTAAAAAGGGTCGAATCTTAGAACGGTATTCATCGGGAAAAATACCAATCAGCATATTATTCACCGGCTGGTTAAAGGTCGTACGAATAACATTGGTGGAAAAGCGTGCATACATGGCCGACATAAGGTCAAACCTGAATAGAAATGCAGTAAATATCAACAAATAGTTCAGGGGGTGAAACATCAGAGCCACAGGTATGCTCCATTTGTCATAAAATTTGCCGGAAAGCAAAAGTAATATCATGGACACGATATTCATGGCTCCCCGAAAAGAACCTAAGAAGAAAAGCATTTGTTGTTCCTGGGCAAAATTATGATCTATCGCAACATTGAATTGATAATTCATGATGGGCAATACTGCATTGGCAAAAAAGGTAAGCACCGTGATCACCAATATTAGGGAAGGCCATTTCAACAGGGGACGAATTTCGGCAAAATTGCTGATAATGCTCTGTTTTTTCTCCGATGGAGGGGCCTGTTTTCCAGAGCCATCCTGTAAAGAAAAATGTTCCTCCAGGTAACGGGTGAGACATGCGGCAGATAAGAGTACGCCCCCATAAACCAGCATCAGGTGATTGATGGAAACGGCATTGGAAAGAAGAAGCGTCAGGATATTACCCCCCATATCTCCCAGTACTCCTCCGGCAGTCATCAGGGGAAACAATCTTTTGGACTGATGAAAATCAAATAGTTCATTGCCAAGATTCCAGAAAAAAACACTGAGCAGAGTCTCAAACTGAACCTTCATGATAAAGAGAAGGGGATACAGCAGCGGGATCTTCAGGAAAAGCATTCCCACTATCGGAATTGATGAAACGGAACAGATGATTAAAAGGAAAAAGAGACGGCCATAGGCGGAAATGTGAAGTTTTAAACTGGAAAGTTTTCCCAGCAGCAGCACGGTTATCATGGGGTTGATAATGTAAAGTATCGGAAGAAAGGCCACATCAAATCGTTTGAGAAAAGCAGTTTCTGTAAAATTATTAAAAATTAAGCCGGCGCACCGGATCAGAAAAATCAAGCCGGTTGATCCTAAAAACAGTCCGATTTCGTCTTTGTAAATATTTGTCCATTTCATCATTGTAATACACATCCTCTACTGTGAGTGTTGTCCATGAATTTTCCGACTGAGATTCACCGGTATGTCATGGCAATATGGTCGGACTGGATTCTATGAACGTAAAATATACATACAGCAAGGAGTGTTCCATACGATCATATCTTTTTCCTGTGGGCATACAGTGGTGACGGCATCCAATATACGGATGCCATGGCTGCTGCGACAGTCGTGCTTCATATAACGGGCATGTCCTGTCGGACACAACAAATATAGGGTCGTAGACGCGGAGCCAAATGGTATTATACCGCCGCCCCCCCGACGGGCAATGGGCCCGGACCGGAACTGTAGACAGCTCAATTGTCCGGTTCCTATTGCCCATCGGGGGGGCGGCTCTGCTGAGCTTGCCTTGGAGGCTGCCTTTTCATATAACGGCCACGGGCCGCCCGGGATTGGGGCTCCCGGGTCTGCCCACAACGAAGCTTGAAAGAATATTAGGCTTACCTACTCTTTCATATAAAAACCGCCACGGGCGGACCGGGATTTGGGACCCGGGTTCGCCCACAACGAATCATGAAAACAATGTTATGCATGCCTACCCTTTCTTATAACTGCCACTGGCAGACCGCATTGGGGACCTGGGTCTGCCCACAACGAATAATGAAAGTAATGTTAGGCACCCCTACACTTTCTTATAAAAACCGCACCCCTCAGAATAAAATTTCCCGTTACACCTTATTTGGCAATGCCCTTTTGAAAAGAATAAAACCGTTGCCTAACGTTAAGAAAACGTTGGGACAACGATATTTTTCGCCATCTCAATCCTGATTGTTCCGGCAAAATATCCAGCCATTCTAATTGCTGCCTGACCGGAAAGTTCAAGTTTGTTTCAAATCAGTTTGTTTGCATAAGGTTTGCGCAATAGGCTGTAATTATAATGTTTTTTTCTTTTCTGTGATGAAAGTTTTTTTGTCATTTTATGTTTTGAATGAAATTTAAATTAAGACCCTGTGATGACAGCGCGAATAACTCCACAAGTGTTGTCTTTAGGTTGGTACAGCATTTGCTATTACTGACGATACATAGCGACGACGGTCGCGACGATTATCATTAATTTCATAAAAAAAGGGAGAAAGAGATGAAACGATTAACAGGTAACCTGGCCATAGTATTGACAGCCATTTGTTTTCTCATGGTTAACAGGTCAGAGGCTATAACATTCAAAGCGGGAGATATGGGAGAAATGCAGATTGATGCTGCTATAAAGGCGTCTTTTGGGGCCACACAATATCTTGATTTTGTGGATGATTATGACAAAGGAGATGATGCTGACTTTGATGCCACCCGGGAAATGAGTTTCAAGACACAATGGATCATCAATGAAAGTTTAAAAGGTGTGGTGAGCTTCCAGATCGGTGAAGGCTCCACCGGTGGTTATTTTGGTTCCACTGATGCAGTGGTAGGGGGGGAAGAAGACGGTGATCTCATTTTGGAACTGGACAACCTTTATATTGATTTCACCACCGCATCAGGATTAAATTTTAAAATCGGTTCCCAGAGTTTTGCCATGGATGAAATCGCCTATGGCAGTAATTTGTTTTCTGAAGTTCCCGCAGGTGTGACACTGTCAATGCCGCTGTCTGCAAGTTCAAGCCTTCTTGCCGGGTGGTTCCGCATGGCAGACCTCATGGATGATACAAAGACCAACACCGAAGACCAAGCAGATTTCCTTTTCATGAAGCTTCCCGTTGCCTTGGAAGGCATCTGTTTTACCCCTTGGTTCGCCTATGCCAATATCCAGGAAGATGTAATTTCAAATGCAGCAAGTCACTGGAGTTATGCTTACTTTGATTATCCTGGATTCCTTACCGGGGCCAACAGTGCCATCGGCAATGCCATGCCCACAGACAATGTCTCTGCCTGGTACCTTGGTATGAGCGTGGGTTTTTCTTATAGTGATGCACTTTCTGTTAAGGCCAGCGCCACCTATGGTGACATGGACTGGGAGACCGCAGATGTGGATGTTGCCATCGCCGGTTTTTTCAGCGACTTTGTGATTGATTATAGAATGGACTCTTTCACCTCTGAGTTTTTTGCCTTCTATGGAAATGGACCGGATGCCGGCGATGAAGATCTTGACATGATGCCGGTACTCATTGGTGGCCCCTGTTATACCAGCTCCTACTTCGGTGGCAGCCGGTTCAATGACAATATGTTTGACTCATATGATTCCACCTATGCGGTTTCCATGTGGGCTGTGGGTTTTAAGCTTAAAGATATCAAAATCGGGGAAAAATGGACCAATGAATTTCAATTCATGTATGCCGAGGGCACGGCCGAAGACTCCATATTTCAGTCCCCTGACGACATTCTCATGAATGAAGATGAGAGCGTTGTGGAGATCAACTTCAATTCGGAATATCAAATTATGGACCATCTGTTATTTGCCACGGAGCTGGGTTACATGATTTTTGATGAAGATTCAGACTATGATGAATCCGTAAATGGTTCTGTGGAAGATTTTTGGAAAGTGGCATGTGCCATTGAGTTGAGCTTTTAAACAAAACCACTTTTTCATATAACATACATGGCAGAAAAACCTGCCACAACGAAAAACGAAAGTCCTTTAATTCCAGCATGTTGGTGAGACTTTCATATAAACCCCCATGGCAGAAAGACCTGCCACAACGAAAAACGAAAGTCCTTTAATTCCAGCATATTAGTGAGACTTTCATATAAACCTACATGGCAGAAAGACCTGCCACAACGAAAAACGAAAGTCATTTAATTCCAGCATATTGGTGAGATTTTCATATAACATACATGGCAGAAAAGCCTGCCACAACGAAAAAAGAAAGTCCTTTAATTCCAGCATATTGGTTAGACTTTCATATAAAACCGCCACGGGCGGACCGGGATTTGGGACCCGGGTTCGTCCACAACGAATCATGAAAGTAATGTTAGGCATGCCTACACTTTCTTATAACGGGCATGTCCTGCCGGACACAACAAATATAGGGTCGTAGACGCGGAGCCAAATGGTATTATACCGCCGCCCCCCCGACGGGCAATGGGCCCGGACCGGAACTGTAGACAGCTCAATTGTCCGGTTCCTATTGCCCATCGGGGGGGCGGCTCTGCTGAGGTTGCCTTGGAGGCTGCCTTTTCATATAACATACATGGCAGAAAGACCTGCCACAACGAAAAACGAAAGTCCTTTGATTCCAGCATATTGGTGAGACTTTCATATAAAAAAAAAAGAGGCTCAATGGAATGATCATGAGAAAAATTATACAGATTGTATCCATTCTTATTCTGAACCTGGCCACGGCAACAGCTTTTGCAGAAGTTCCTCCGGCCAGAATTTTTGTAAGCACAATCATTGAACAGCAGAGTTCGCAATTGGCAGACATGCAGGGTGTACTCTATTTTGACAAGGTGAGCGGGTTGTCCACTGAAGTAGACGGCTTGGTTAAAAGCATTTATTTCTCCAAGGGAGATACCGTAAAGGCGGGAGAAATTTTGATTCGGCTCAATACGGATTTTATTGATAAGGATATTAGTCTGAAAAAAGAGGAAATTCAGTGCATTGATATCAAGATAGAACATACGGCAAAGAATCTTAAGAGATATGAAAATCTTTTCAATCAGGATGCGGCAAGTGAAACGGATTATGAGAATCTCTCCTACTCACACCGGGAACTCATAAAAAAAAGAGATGCGCTTAAAGTCGGCCTTGAAAAGATCATGCTCAAAAAAAATAAAAGCATTCTCCGTGCACCTTTTGACGGCATTATCCTTGAAAAAACGGTTGATGTGGGGGCATGGGTCAGCCATGGAATGATTTTTTGTAAAATCGGATCAACCAGAGATTTATTTGTCAATGTTCCCATAAATGAAAACCTCCTGAGATTTATTAAAATAGGAAGTCCCATGGAGATCACTATCAATGCCTATGACAGAAAAGTCACCGGCAGAGTTGAGGGGATTTTGCCCCTGGCAGATAAAAAAACCAAGAGCGTCTCTCTAAAAGTTCGTATTCCGGATCAAAGCCTGACGGTTGCAAACATGTCCGCCACCGCCTGTGTTCCAACTTCCGTGGGGAAAAGTATGAAACTTGTGCCTCGGGATGCTCTGGTCAGCATTGACGGCAAGAATTTCATTTATACTGTCATTGAAAACAGAGCCAGACGTCTTCCCCTGGACATCCTTTTTTATAAAGGTGAGCATGCCTGTTCCGACACTCCGGATGTCTTGCCGGGCATGATTGTGGTGACAGATGGTAATCAAAGACTAAAGGATAACCAGCAAGTCACCATCGTGGGAGATCGTTTATGAATCTGATAAAAAAGGCGGTTTTAAAACCAATCCCAATGGCCGCCATCGTTGTTTTGATCGTATTCTTTGGTATTCTGGGCCTTTACAGACTTCCGGTTCAACTGACTCCGGATGTGGAGCTTCCCCAGATCACGGTGACAACAACCTGGCCGGGTGCCACCCCCCATGAAATAGAACGGGACATTATTGAGAAGCAGGAGGATAAATTAAAGGATATTGCCGGCCTTACGATGATGGAAAGTTCAAGTTATAACAATTATGGGGAGGTGTCCCTCACCTTTGCGCTGGAAACCGATATTTCCCGGGCTCTTCTTGATGTGTCCAACAAAATGAATGAAGTTGAAGAATACCCGGAAAATGTGGAAGAACCCATGATTGATACCACAGGAGCTCACAGCGATCCGATCCTGTGGCTGATGCTCAAGAAACAGGGGGAGGCAAGCAAGGGAGTCCGGAAATATCAAACCTTTTTTGACAACCAGATCAAATCAAAGCTGGAAAGGGTTAAGGGCGTTTCGTCTCTGATCATCGCCGGAGGCACGGAAGAGCAGCTGCACATTGTTCTGGATATGAAAAAAATGGCAAAGCACAACATTTCCATTGCCGATGTCAAACATAAGATAGCCGCAGCCAACCAGAACAGATCCGCAGGCGTTCTCGGCATTGCTCAGAAAGATTACCGCCTGAGGATCATCAGTCAGTTCCAAACCCCGGACGATCCCATGGATGTTGTTGTGTTTGATGATGGAGTGAACCGTATCTATTTAAGGGATATTGCTCATTGTGAGATGGGGTATGAAAAAGAGAAGGTCTCTGTCATGCAGAATTCTTCAGATGCCATTGTGATTGGAGTACTCAAGGAGCATGGAACCAATGTGCTCCATCTCCTTGCCGGAATGCGGGTGGTGGTTGATGGTCTGAACAACGGAATTCTTTCCCAAAATGGGCTCTACATTGACTGGGGGTATGATCAATCCTCCTATATCAACAGGGCACTTTCCATTGTAAAAAAGAATTTTGCCATTGGCAGTCTCCTTGCCATAGGCGTGCTTCTGCTGTTTTTAAGGAGCTTCAGTACCACCATTACAACGGCCATTGCCATTCCCATTTCCGTTCTGGGCACATTCCTTGCCTTGTGGCTATTTAATCGTAATCTCAATGTTGTGAGCCTGGCAGGCATCTCCTTTGCCGTGGGCATGCTGGTGGATAATTCCATTGTGGTACTGGAAAATATTGACCGTCACAAAAAAATGGGGAAAACCGGGTTACAGGCATCTTGTGACGGAGCCCAGGAAGTGCTCGGCGCAGTTGTGGCTTCCACCTTGACGACGGTGGCTGTTTTTTTGCCCATCATCTTTATAAAAGGAGAGGCCGGACAACTCTTCCGGGACATAGCCATTGCCATCACCGCATCCATTCTGTTCAGCCTGTTTGTCTCCATTTGGGTGATCCCGCGATCACCCATTATATGTTTAATTTCCAGGCAAGGCATTTGAGCCGCAAACAGGGGAATGATCAAAAAACGGGCTTCATCCTGTCCCTGGGTCTATATTTTAAAAATCTGATCATCAGGTTTTCCGATCTATCGTTAAAAAACCGGTTTACCAGGATAATCACCGTGGGGCTTTTTACCTCTTGCGCCATCATAATTGTGATGATGCTGACCCCCAAGGCTGAATACCTGCCCCAGGGTAACCAGAACTATATCGTTAACTTGTTGATACCTCCCCCGGGTGCTTCGGTTGAAAAGAGAAAAGAACTTGGAGATTTCATCTATCGCGAGACAGCCGATTACTTTAAGGAAGATCACAAAGATGGAATCCCCAGGCTTAAATATCTCTGGTACATGGCAACGGATAAGCTCAACCTTTTTGGTGCCATCTCCATCCACGATAACGAGGGCAGACAGATGATGCCCCTTTTCCGCAGAATAATGCAAATGATTCCCGACATGTTCGGGGTTTGTGTTCAGATGGGCATTTTTCAACATCGCATCGGGTCTGCCAAGGCTGTGGATGTCAATATAACAGGCGAAGATATAAACCATATTATAGATTCCGGCCATATGATGTACATGGCCATAATGAAAGCCTTGCCGGGAAGCCAGATAAGGCCGGTACCTTCCCTTGAAACCACATATCCTGAGGTGAGAATCACACCGGACAAACAAAAACTTGCGGCAAGTGGAATGACTGAAGAGGAGTTTGCCCTTTACCTGGATATCATGATGGACGGATGCAAAATTGATGATTACGCCCCCCAGGGTCAAAAGGAGATTGATCTTATCCTGAAAGGGAGAGACAAGAGATTTTCCACCCCTGAAGAGTTGATGGCGTGTCAGATCGTCAATAATTTTGGGCGGCTCATACGAATAAAGGATGTTTCGGAACTTGAATACACCAAAGGATTGCTTCAGATTGATCATCTGGAGAGAAATAGAACGGTAAAGCTTGAGGTCACTCCTCCCGGGCATATCACCCTTCAGGAAGCAACTCAGATAATAAAGGAAAAAATAGTTACCCCCCTGTCTTCAGAGGGTAAGCTTAAAAATGTGGAGGTAAAGGTTACTGGGAATGCCAGCAGGTTGACAGAAACCAGAAATGCCCTGCAATGGAATTTTGTCATCGCACTTCTCATAACCTATCTCTTGATGGCGGCTCTTTTTGAAAATTTTCTTTACCCTTTGATCATCATGTTCACGATTCCCCTGGCCGGTGCCGGAGGTTTTATCGGGCTTAAACTTGTCAATATATTTATTGCACCCCAGGGGTTCGACGTCCTGACAATGCTTGGTTTTATTATTCTCATCGGTACGGTGGTTAACAACGCCATTCTCATTGTCGATCGTTCACTTACCAATGTAAGGAGCGGAAAAATGTTCGGCATTGAGGCCATTTCCGAGGCCGTGGAGACAAGGATCAGGCCCATCTTCATGAGTGCTTCAACAAGTATTTTCGGGCTTTTGCCCCTGGTGCTCTCAACGGGATCCGGAAGTGAATTATACAGGGGCATCGGAAGCGTTCTTTTGGGAGGACTATCCGTATCAACCATGTTCACATTATTTGTTGTGCCGGCACTGCTTTCATTTTTTATAGGTTTTGAACCCATTAAGATCAAGAGAGATTAGGATGAAACAACCATCAAACTTTAATATATCATTGAAATTACTTGTTCTGGTGTGGAGTCTTGTTTTCCTTTGCCCGTGCCCATCGTCCCATGCCTTTACCCTGGATGAACTTACGAAAATTTCCATTGAAAACAGGGCCGTTGTAAAGGCCTCTAAGGCACGGTTGCAAAAGAGCAGGCATCAGATAAAACATGCATGGGGGAATTTTTTGCCCTCCCTTGATGCGGGGTATATATTAAACAATGATACAGGGATGCTATTCAATGAAAAAGACCATCGCCTTGAACAGAAGGAGAATGATATCGTTTACACGACACTCAACTTGAATCTTTTTTCAGGATTTAAAGATATCCATTCTCTTGCCTCCGCAAGAAAAATGCACGAAATGAGAAGATTTGAATTAAAGGGTATTTCACAGGATATTAAATTGGATGTGGCTTTATGCTTTCTTGAAACCTATTACGCCATATCATACTTAAAGGTGGCTGAGGATGCTTTGAGTCTTTATAAAAAAGAGTATGAAAATGTTACATTGAAGTGCAACATAGGTATTTTGAAGAAAAATGATCAGTTAAAGATCAAGGTTGTTATGGACAATGCCCTTCAGGATGTTTTGTCAGCCAGGACGACCCTTTCCCGAACAATAAATAACCTAATGGTTGAGACGGCAACGGATATTGCCCAAAACGCGCTTGAATTCAGCTGTTTTGATATATTGCCGGATATCTCCGATATGGAACATTACAAGGGATTACTCCTGGAAAATCACAGTGAAATTAATGCATTAAATGCGCTATGTGAGGACCTTGAAATCAAAACAAAATCTGCCAGATCCTCTTTTTACCCCAGGGTGGATATCATGACAGACTATAAATATTATGATGAACACAAGGTTGAATCTTGGGATGATACACGGATACAGCTCAATGTGTCCATAAATCTTTTTGATGGATTCCAGACGAGTGAAATTTTGAAAAAGGCCATCCTTGATTTCAAAAAGGCCTCTTTTGATTTGATTGAGCTGAAATCACAATTGACAAACCGTCTTAAAAATATTCTTCTGGAAGTTGATGTTTCAAAAAAAAACCTGGAAGTTGCCAGGAGCAGCCGAATTGAAGCGCTTGAGCATCTTCGTATTACACAGCTTGCCTTTAAAAAAGGAATATTGACCCCTACGGACCTTCTGGATGCCATCTACTATCTTTCCAAAGCTAAATTTAATGTGCTCAATTCCAGAATTCAGATATTCAGGAATAATTTTCAACTTGCAAGAATGATAGAAATTCTTTGAGGTTGCGCCATCTTTCATTTCTCAGCCCGTGTGTTTTTCGGGGAAAGAAGCATACAACGCTCAGTAGATCACAAAACACATTGTCATCAATAAACCTCATTTTATGATTTATATTAGTTGTTCCTAATTTAAAAGGTAAGGACTAATTAAGCTTGACATTTGGTATATTATAAAATACACAATGGGTATTATGATAGACAAAAAAAGGGGTATCACATGGAATCATCCCAAAGAGATGAACGGATAAACGCCAGTGGGCACGCCAATACCTGCCCGTTCAGGGGAAAAGATAGGTGTCATAACATCGTTGGCACAAGCAGCGCCATGCGAAAAATTTATTCCGCCATTTCCATGGTCTCGGCCAGCAACGCAAGTGTTCTGATACAGGGTGAGAGCGGAACTGGCAAGGAGTTGGTAGCAAGAGCCGTTCATTGTTTCAGTGAACGAAAAAATTTTCCTTTTGTGACCATCAATTGTTCTGTTTTTTCAGAATCATTGCTGGAAAGCGAGCTGTTCGGGCATGCGAAGGGGGCTTTCACAGGTGCCTTAACAGAAAGAACGGGTCGGTTTGAAGCTGCAAATAAAGGCACTGTATTTCTTGATGAGATAGGTGAACTTACTCCCTATATGCAAGTTAAATTGTTACGAGTCTTACAAGAGCATGAGTTTGAAAAGGTTGGTTCATCAGAGAAACTGAGCAGTGATATCAGAGTTCTTGCTGCCACAAATCGTGATTTATGTGAATGTGTGGAAAAGGGAACCTTTCGTGAGGACCTCTACTATCGCCTCAAGGTTTTTCCTATTAATATGCCACCATTGCGAGAACGCAAAAAAGATATTCCGGCCTTGGTGAATCATTTTATCAGAATCCAGAGACAGGAGACCGGAAAAAACATCCGCGGAATAAGAGAGCAGGGAATGCAGATCCTGATGGACTATCCATGGCCGGGAAATGTGCGTGAACTTGGGAATGCCATTGAATTCGCATTTGTTGTCTGTTCAGGAGAGCTGATCAATGTGGCTGATTTGCCCATGGAGATCAGGGAATGCAACCTGCAGTCATCAAGGCTTCGAAAAAAAGGCCTGTACCCGGGCAATCTTGTCCCGGTCCAAAAAAAATTATCTCCGGAGAAGCTGCTCAATCTTCTCCACGAATGTGGCTGGAACAAGGCTGAAGTGGGTCGCCGTGTGGGATTGAGCAGAACAACCATATGGTCGTATATGAAAAAATGGAACATTCCCTTAAAAAAAAATTATATGGGGGGGATTGAATCAACTTTCTGGGTTACAAAGCAAGAACACATAAACTCTAACCTTGACAAACCGGAAACAAAAGGGTTTTCTAATTGTTTTTGTTCAGAGGGGCTCACCGGATAGGCGTGTTTGCTTTTCTTCAGACATGGATTAAATGAATTTTTGTAAAGAGCTATTCGGATGTTGTGGTGGAGAATCGGAGCAAAAACAATGATATCATTGTTCTTCATAAAACAAAATCGGCCCATCCGGTGGGTGGGAATATGAACACAAAAGAAATTATCCCCTGTATCTCCCGGATCATCAGGGAAAATGCATGGCTTGAACAGGTGGACGACATCTCATTTCTGGCAGCAGGGGAGTATAATGAAAATTATCTTGTCATTGCCGGCCGGAAAAAATATGTTTTTCGCATCAACCACGGCACCCAGCTGGGCCAGGCAGATCAGATTCGCTATGAATATCATGTGCTCAAGGCCATTGAAGCTTCCGGAGTCACCCCGAAACCCCGGCATGTGGCATCGGATACAGCCCTGGGGGGCGTGCTGCTCATGGATTTTATCCCTGGTCGCAGCTTTGTTTTTGATGCAGATCTTCATAAGGTGCCCGGAATTTTTGCTGCCATCCATCAATTGCCCATATCCGGCAAACTGGTGTGCCAGAAAGATCCCATAGGGGACATTGCACGGGAGAGTTACCAACTTTTACAAAAATTTCCTGACCATCCCCTGACCAGAGAAAAGGCGGCATTGCTGGATTATTATGAAAAAATTTTAAACCTCCGGCAGCAACACCGCACCCTGTTTGCCAATGAGCCCTTTTGCATTGTCAATACTGAGGTGAATTCGGGTAATTTCATTGTCCGGGAAAACAAAGGGTTTCTGGTGGATTGGGAAAAGGCGGTGGTGTCATGCCGGTACCAGGATCTGGCCCATTTTATCATTCCCACCACCACGCTATGGAAGTCGGACTTTAAATTTACCCCCGAACAGCGACTGGCGTTTTTAACACACTATTACCGTTTGATATCCCCTGAATTTTCATTTGATGAGCTGGAATTTAAAACTGCCATACTGGAAAAAACCATTGTGCTCAGAGCCCTGAGCTGGTGTTTCATGGCCTATGCTGAATACACCGGTCGGGAGAGGGTCTTAAAGGACCGGACCACCTTTAACAAGATAAAAGCGTACATGGGAAATATTGAATGTTTTTTAAAGTAAAACAGCTGAATAAATCCTTTGGAGGTAAGGGCATATTAAAAAATATCAGTTTTGCAGCAGAAAAGGGCGATATCATCTCCTTTGTGGGACCTTCCGGAGTGGGCAAAACCACCCTGCTTAAGATGATAGCAGGCCTGGAACAACCTGATTCCGGTGAAATAGTGTTTCCTGACACCCACAATGGTAAAAATCCTGCTGTTATGGTGTTTCAGGATTTTATGCTTTTCCCCAATATGACGGTGCACGACAACATTGCCTTTGGATTGAGGGCCGCCAAAACAGACAAAAAAAGCATTGAGGAAAAGGTACAGGAGATGCTTGAGTGTTTTCAGATCCGGGATAAGCGCACTCAATATCCCAAAGCCCTGAGTGCCGGTCAGCAGCAGCGGGTGGCCATTGCCAGGGCCATGGTCATCAACCCCTCCATTCTGCTTCTGGATGAACCCTTTGCCAATCTTGATAAAAACCTTAAAGCGGAAACCGCCTCTTTTATTCATCATACCCAGAAAAAATTTAACACCACCACCATTGCCGTCATGCATGACCAGGAAGAGGCCTTTCGCATGTCCGACAAGATCGGGGTGATGCTGGACGGGGAACTGGTGCAGTTTGACGAGGTCAGCCGGGTGTATCATGAGCCCATATCCGTCAAAGCCGCCTCTTTTCTGGGACAGGTGAATATTATCACCCCGGAAGCGGCAGACAAAATGGGCATCAGCGCGGGGCTGGATTTCACCGGATATCGTTATTATTTCCGGGCCGAAGCCGCCACCATGTCATACAATCCCAGGGGAGACTGGAAAATCACTGAAATTGTTTTCTTTGGTGCCAATATCAGGTATCATGTGAAAAATGACAATTTAAGCTTTTACGTTAACACGCTTAATAATCATTTTAACACAGGGGATGTGGTGGATCTTACCCCTGATCAGATTCTGAAAGAACCGGTGGAGTCATAACACAGGGCATTTGAACAGCTGCCACGGGCAGACCGCATTGGGGACCTGGGTCCGCCCACAACGAAAAACGAAAGATTTGGTTTCTAATAAAAAATTGTGCATCAACACAAAGGGAGACGCATGAAAAAATATGGTTTAAGTCTGGTCTTGATGTTTCTGTTTCTGTTTCTGTTTCTGTTTCTGTTTCTGTCCTGCCGGCCCAAGACCCCAGAACAGGGGGTGTTATCCTATGATCAGGCCCTGGAAAAAGCCAGGGGTACTACTGTTAATTTTTATATGTGGGGCGGTTCTGCCACCATCAATCAATGGGTGGAGGGGTATGTGGCAACGGCTTTGAAAGAAAAATTTGATATTGCACTTCATATGGTTCCCATGGATGCTTCGGTGTTTGTGAATAAACTGCTCACTGAAAAGCAGGCAGGGAAACAAAACGGCACCATTGATGTGATGTGGATCAATGGGGAAAATTTCAAAAATGCCCGGGAAGCGGGGCTGCTGTACGGTCCGGTGGCGGACAGGCTTCCCAATTTTAACGCCTATGTCGATCCGGCCACGGTGGCATTCGACTTTGGCTTCCCTGTTGAAAACTACGAAGTTCCCTATGGCAAGGCTCAGTTTGTTTTTGTTTACGATACCGCCAAGTTCCAGTCTCCCCCTGAAAATGTTGCGGCGCTTAAGCAATGGATTATCGCTCATCCCGGGAGGTTTACCTATCCCCAGCCACCGGATTTCACCGGCTCCGCCTTTATTCGACAGATTTTTTATGCGGTCACCGGCGGGTATGAACAATATATGAAAGGATTTGATGAGGCCCTTTATTTAAAGAGATCTCCGGCATTGTGGGCATATCTCAATGAGATCAAACCCTATCTCTGGCAACAGGGAAGGGCATATCCCAAGAATATCACGGCATTGGGGCTTTTGTTCGAAAGAGGGGAGGTGGACATGAACATGTCCTATCACCAGGCCCATGCCTCAAGCAAGATCCTGGAGGGAAAATATCCCCCCACCGTCAGAACCTTTTTGATGGAAGAGGGGGCCATTTACAACAACCACTTTACGGCCATTGCCTTTAATGCCCCCAACATTGCCGGAGCCATGGTGCTCACCAATTTTCTGCTTTCCCCGGAAGCCCAGCTTTCAAAGAACGAACCCCAAAACTGGGGGGATTTTACGGTGCTGGACATGAAAAAGCTGTCCCTTGAAGTCCGAAAAGGCTTTGAAAATCTCGATCTGGGAGATGCCACCCTTGGCCTTGATGTACTCAATCAACATGGGGTGCCGGAAATCCCGGCGGATTACCTTACACGGTTGGAAAGCGACTGGAGCCGGTTTGTTCTGGAAAAAGAGTAAACCATGGTTAAAATTGCTGCCGGCACTTGTTCCATTTATTCTTTTTTTCATGGGCGGCATTGTGCTGACGGTGATGCAGTCATGGGGAATGATGAACCCCCTGGTTCATTATGATTCCATGTGGACAGCCTATAAAACCATTTTTACCCATGCCCATTTCATGATGTCCATTCTGTTTTCGTTTTATGTGGCCCTTGTCTCTTCGGCGCTCTCCACCGTTTTAGGCACCCTGCTGGCCTATGGATTGTGGCATCTTCCAGGGGGGGGGCAGAGGAAGACCGTGGTCTATAAGATTCCCATTGTGCTGCCCCACATCGCCGTGGCCTTTATCACCATGATCTTTCTCAGCCGATCCGGCATTGTCTCCTCCCTGTGTTATAAACTGGGCATCATCACAGGGATGGAGCAGTTTCCCAATCTGATTTTCAGCCGGTTCGGTGTGGGGGAGATCCTTGCATATATTGCCAAGGAGACCTCCTTTGTGACCTTGATGGTCATGTCCGTTCTGATGAAATTTGATAAGCGCTATCTCCAGACAGCCCGGCAGCTGGGGGCAGGGCAGGTACGAATATTTGTGAGTGTGGTACTTCCCCATTTAAAAGAGATTCTCACCACCACTTTTTTGATCCTGTTCATCTACAGTTTCGGTGCCTTTGAAATCCCCTATATTCTGGGAAGCAGCACCCCGGGAATGCTCAGCCTTCAGGTATATGATTACTATTTCCGGCATGACCTTTCCCAACGGCCTGTGGCCATGGCGTTGCTTGTGATTTTGTTTTTGATTTCATCGTTATTTACGTATCTCTACTTTCAGATTTACAACCGGCTGGATAAGGGAACGTGAAACACCATACACTTAAAGTGATTCTGCTCTGGCTGATGTTTCTGTTTCCGCTTTTGGTACTGGTGCTTTACAGCTTTTCAGGACAATGGGCATTTCCTTCCCTGCTTCCGGACACCATGAATTTCCGGACGTTTATCTATCTGAAAAAAAACGCCGGTCAGATTCTCACCCACATCAGCTCCTCCTTTGCTTATTCCATTTCTGCCGTGGGACTTTCCATCATCTATTCCCTGCTGCCGGCGGAATTTTTAAGCCGAAACGAGTTTACGGGAAAGAAACTGGTTGAAAGCCTGCTGCTGGCCCCGGCCGTGCTGCCGGTGATGACCTTTTCCGTGGGAATTCATCTGATGTTTATCCGATTGGGCCTTGCCGACACCCATTTGGGTGTGGCCCTGATCCTTTCCGTTTACAGTTATCCTTACATGTTAAGGGCCTTGATCTCCGGGTATAAAACCATTCATTCCGATACCCTTGTGTGCGCCGGAAATCTGGGGGCGGGGTTCTGGCAGATTCTCTGGGAAATTGAGCTCCCCATGCTGCTTCCCGCCATGACCGCCGGAGCATCCATCGTGTTCTTGGTGGCATTTTCAGATTATTTTCTGGTGTTTCTCATCGGCGGGGGGACTGTACATTCCTATTCAGGATACCTGTTTCCTTTTCTCAACTCCACGGACTGGTCCCTGGCATCGGGATTGACCCTGGTATTTATCGTTGTACCCATTTTACTTTTTTGGATTTTGGATTTGACGATCATCCGGCTTTATCGTAAATGGCTGTAGAGTATTGTATGTTTTGCAATTCGGACCGGCAAGAACCCAGTACCGATAATGCCCAAAGATTGGGAATGCACCCAAAAGGAGAAGCATGCTCATATCGGTTATTATTCCTGTTTTGAACGAAAAAGAGATCAACTGCTTTCTTTCAGACCTTCTGGATAAAAAGAACGGAGAGGAGTTGGAGATCATTGTTGTGGACGGTGACTCCATGGGATCCACCCTTGCTTTGATATCCCATGAAAAGATTAAAAATGAAAAGATCAAGAAAATTATATCACCCAAAGGGCGTGCCCTTCAGCAAAATAAAGGGGCAGAAGAAGCCATCGGTGATGTGCTGCTCTTTCTCCATGCAGATACCCTGCTTCCCCCTGATTTTTACCGATTGATTTGGAACGCAATCCGGTGCGGATATGACGGTGGGGCCTTTGATCTTTGCATAGATTCCTCCCACCCCTATTTAAAGCTGGTGTCAAGAGTGGCCTCGCTTCGTTCCCGCATCACCCGGATTCCCTACGGAGACCAGGGCATTTTCATCACCCGGGATCTGTTTTTTCAGATCAATGGCTTTCCGAATATTCCCCTCATGGAGGACATCGCATTGATGCGGAAGATCAAAAAATCCCGGGCATGTTTTAAAATTTTACCGGATAAAGCACGCACCTCTGCCAGAAAATGGATGAAAGACGGGATAATTTATACCAGCCTTCGCAATCCGATATTGGCTATTTTATATTATATGGGGGTTTCCCCCCGGGTGCTGCTCAAACTCTATTATTAAATTTTTGGCATCCTTCATTTCTCGGTTTACAGTTTTCAGAGAACATTCCCGTTTTGCGGGGCTTTTCCTCAAAAAACTGTAAAGTACTTTTGGAGGCATATGAAGAATGCCAAATTTTTATCTCTGGTTTTCGTGTTGTTTTTGGCAAGGGCATCAGAAAACCTTTTTGGTTCCGGCTTGTTCTGTTTAGGGATCTTCAGGGGGGGAATATGGAAAATTTGTTAGTCATATTTGTTAAATATCCGGAACCCCATAGGGTGAAGACACGACTTGGCCGGGAGATCGGCTATGTGGAAGCCGCACGATTATATGAGAAAATGGTCATAAATCAGATTTCGGATTTAACATGCGACGGCTATGATCTGGCATTTTATGTGGATGACCGCCATGATATTGCGTCATATAAAAAAAAATTTGGTGGGGAGGGGGCATATTTTTATCAGAAAGGCCCGGACCTGGGGGAAAGAATGGGCCGGGCCATCACTGAGTCGTTCCAGCGCAATTATTCAAGGGTCATACTCATGGGAAGTGACATTCCCCTTGTTGATGCCTCGGCCATCAAGGATTTTTTTAACCATCTTTTCATCGCCGATATGATTATCGGTCCTGCAGTGGATGGCGGTTATTACCTGATCGGGTTCCGGAACAACATTCATATTGCCCCTGTTTTTAAAAATATTGTCTGGGGCAGTGCAGGCGTATTTCAGCAGACAATGACCAATGCAGCGGATTTAAAAGTTCAGGTGGAAAAAACCTGGTTTGACATTGATACCGGAAGGGACCTTGAAATTTATCAGACTTTGCTGCGCACAGGGGGAAAATTCTCCGGGGTGACGTCGTCGGTCATCCGTTCTTTGTATGCCTTGTGTTGACCCTTTCCCCATTGCCAACATAAAATTAGGGAGAGCAGATAGCCTGTTTAAAATGATGTCCTAAAATTCGATAAAGTATTTTGAATATGTTATATTTTATGATAAAAAAATATATTCGTATATCGGATATGCTCTTAAAAAAATAACAAAGGAGGGGCTTGGTTCTAACTTCGCCCAGTGGGTATCCACAAAACACTCAATAAACTAATATTATGAAAAATTTCAGTTAGTTAATTGTTGATATCTGATGTATGCTGCCAAAAGTGGGCGAATTTAGAACCAAGCCCGTCCATTGGCACCAATGGCCGCTGGACCAAACAGGGCGACACCGGCAATTTTGTGCAGTTTTCCGGAGATGCCTGTACATTTAATGATCTGAGTGATGGCAGCCCTCAGAACATGGGGCATGTAAAGGTGGAAGATTGATAAAATCCGTGCAGGACGCCTCACATTTAACAGGAGACGTCACCATGATGAAATTTCCATACGGCATATCTGATTTTCATAAAATTACAACCAGAGGTTATTTTTATTGTGACAGAACAGATAAAATTCCATTGCTGGAACAATCAGACTCCCAGCTCTTCATCCGCCCCCGGCGTTTTGGCAAAAGCCTGCTTCTCTCCATGCTGGAAAATTACTATGATGTGGCAAAGAAAGATGAATTTGATGAGATGTTCGGACATCTTGCCATCGGTAAAAATCCAACGCCCCTTAAAAATTCCTACTATATCCTGAAATGGGATTTTTCATGTGTGGACACCACAGGAGATCCCAATTACATAAAGCAGATGCTGTTTGACCACATTAACGGCTGCATAGAGGGATTTCTTCTCTATTACAGGGATTATAATTTGCCCGATGTAACGGTAGACAGAAATAATGCCATCAGCTCCATCAAAAGCCTGATAAATTCAGTACGCATGACGTCATACCCTGTTTATCTTTTAATAGATGAATACGACAATTTTGCCAACACTGTCATGATGGGGATTCAAAAGGATAAAGAGCGGTATAATGCCCTTGTACACGACGAAGGTATCCTGCGTACCTTGTTTAAAGCCATCAAATCCTCCACATCGGGTTCCATGTTTGACAGGGTATTCATAACCGGTGTCTCCCCGGTTGTGCTGAGTGATATTACAAGTGGATATAATGTTGCTGAGAATATCTATTTTCATCCAAAACTCAATAACCTGTGCGGTTTCAGGGAAGGCGAGGTATACACAGTCCTTGAAAATATTGTAAAGAAATGCGGCATGGGTGCGGAAAAGCCGGATGAAGCTCTTGATCTCATGAAAACCTGGTACAACGGTTATCGTTTTGCCTTTGGCCTGGATGAATATATCTATAACCCCACTTTGTGCCTCTATTTTTTCAAGCAGTTTCAGGATATGTGCAGTTATCCAAGAAAGATGCTGGATTCCAATCTTGCCGTGGATGAATCCAAACTTGAATACATTGCTCAAATTCCCATGGGCGAGGATATCCTTTTTTCCATGATGCAGAAGGATCATCATGTTGTGGTTAAGGATATTTCAGATCGTTTTGGCATCAGGGAGATGCTTGATGAAAGCTCAAAGGACAGCAGTTTTCTTGTGTCATTTTTATATTATTTCGGAGTATTGACCCTGGCAGGTGAAACCGATGACCTGAAGTTAAAGTTTAAAGTGCCGAATCTTGTAATGCAGAGTCTCTATGTGGAGCGGGTTCAAAAAATGCTTCTTCCTGAACCGCAAACAAGAGATGATGGGAAACTTGCCGCTGAAAAAGTTTACCAGAAGGGTGATATCAAGCCTCTATGTGATTTTGTGGAAAACCGTTATTTTACGGTTTTTAAGAACCGTGATTACAGATGGGCAAATGAACTGACCCTTAAAACGGCATTTTTAACGCTGCTTTACAACGATATTATCTTTATAATGGATTCAGAAACAGAAGTTTTACGCAGATATGCCGATTTGACAATGATTATAAGACCTGACAAACGGTATGGAAAAATTTTTGATGTTCTCATCGAGTTCAAGTTTGTCACATTAAAGGATGCTGGCATGACAGGGGAGGAAGCAAAGCAATTGTCAAAGGATGCTTTGTATGGCTTGCCCCAGATTAAAAATGCCCTTGATGAGGGCGAAAATCAGGTGACCCACTATGGGAAACAGCTTGACTGTAAATATGGCAATCTACGGCTCCAAAAATTTGTGGTGGCAGCCCTGGGGTTTGAGCGTGTTTGCTTCAAGAAAATCAATTGAGAATTCAATGAGGGCACGCTTGAGTGTGCAGACAGTTCGGAAGTGTTTTTTCCCGGCCCCGCAAACACGGTACGTTCAGGAACCGGCATATGTACTTTTGATACCTTGGGTCTGAACAAGGATACCGCCGAAACAAAACTCGACAGACTGTTAAATGACCAGAGCACCGACGACCCCCAGAGCCTCGGTCATGTTTCGCCGGTGCAGCCTTTGCTGCCCAATTTCTTGTAAAAAAATAATACCTCAAACCTTGTTGCTTCAACGACCCACTCAATTCTAATACCTTTTTAATCAACGCCTAATAATAAGCAGGTATTGTCTGCCCCAATAGCAATCTTTGATGTCTAAAAAAGAGAGGGGCGAAGTGACACCATACAACTTATTAATTGGGCTGATCCTGTTATCCGCCCTGGGGTTTCACCTGGGGAAAAAACAGGCATTTTCCGTATGCGCAAAAAAGGGCGGTGGCCCTTCAATCCTGCACTCCCGTCCGGTATACTATGGGGCGTTGACGGCGCTGTGGTGCGCCATTCCCGCAGTGATTGTTTTTTCCATCTGGCTCATGTCCGAGCCGGGGTTCATCACCAATTTGGTCATCTCCGGGTTACCACCTGAGATTCGTACACTTCCGCCGGATCATTTGAACCTGATCCTCAACGATATTAAAAATCTGGTCAACGGCAACATTGTTTCAGGAGATGTGGATATCGCCATGCAGGCGGCGGCCAATCATTATGCCCATCTGCGTCAGGTCAGCCGGGGGGCTTTAAGTGTGATTGTCACCGTGGTTGCTGTGGGGGGGATACTGGCTGTTTGGAAGGTTATTTCGCCTGATCTGCGGGCCAGAAATCATGTTGAAAAAGTGGTGTATTACCTGCTCATGGCCTGTTCCGCCGTTGCCATCCTGACCACCATCGGCATTGTTTTATCCGTACTGTATGAGGCCATTCGGTTTTTTAAGATGGTCCCCTTGACTGAATTCCTTTTCGGTCTGGAGTGGAGCCCGCAGATGGCCATCCGGGCGGACCAGGTGGGGTCATCCGGGGCATTCGGCTCCATACCTGTTTTTGCCGGGACCCTTTTGATTTCCGCCATTGCCATGGCTGTGGCGGTGCCTATTGGGCTTATGTCCGCCATCTATCTGTCTGAATATGCCGGCCGACGCTTCAGGGCCGTGACCAAACCCCTTTTGGAAATTCTGGCTGGTATTCCCACGGTGGTGTACGGGTTTTTTGCCGCCCTTGTGGTGGCGCCTTTAATTCGGAATGCCGGAGCCGGTGTGGGGCTAAATGTCTCTTCCGAGAGTGCACTGGCAGCCGGGCTTGTCATGGGTATCATGATTATTCCTTTTGTGTCGTCCCTTTCCGATGATGTGATCAATGCCGTTCCCCAATCCCTGCGGGATGGGGCCTATGGCCTTGGCTCCACCCAGTCGGAAACCATTCGCCATGTGGTGATTCCGGCGGCCCTGCCTGGAATTGTGGGAGGGGTGCTGCTGGCGGTTTCCCGGGCCATTGGTGAAACCATGATTGTGGTGATGGCGGCAGGACTGGCCGCCAATCTCACTGCAAATCCCTTAAAGACAGTTACTACTGTAACCGTTCAGATTGTTACGTTGTTGGTGGGGGACCAGGAGTTTGACAGCCCCAAGACCCTGGCGGCATTTGCCCTGGGCCTGATGCTGTTTCTGGTGACGTTGGTACTCAATGTAATCGCCTTATATGTCGTTCGAAAATACAGGGAGCAATATGAGTAAGCAAATGGCATTCACTGCTGAAGATCAAGGAATCTCTGTGGGCAATGATGTGGATCGGGACTTCTTTGACGGGGCGCCCCGGCCTAAGGAGGCCCCCATGAAAAAGAGAGCGCACAAAAGCCCGTCGGAAAAAACTGAAGGTTCATCGGTGGGAAGCATTGATGAGGAGGGTTCATCCATTGGAACCAAAGGTCAAGAAAGTTCTCCGGTTCGAACCATAGATGTGGTCCAACAGGGGTTGGCCCGGCGGTATAAAGCTGAAAAACGATTTCGGATGTTCGGGCTCACGGCCATTGTGGTGAGTCTCGTGTTTCTGGCCACTCTTTTCATATCCATTTTCAGTAACGGGTACACGGCATTTCAACAGACAGCAGTCAGGCTGACACTGTTTCTTGATCCGGCAAGTCTGGATGCACAACACCTGGAGGGGGCCGATTACCAGGGCATCGTGAAAAAAAATCTTCGTCAAATGTTCCCGGAGGTGACCGATCGGCGGGACCGGAAAAAATTATACAACATGATCAGCTCCGGAGCGGCCTTTCAGCTGCTGGATTATGTGAAAGCCCATCCCCGGGAGATTGGTAAAACCGTTGAGCTGTGGGTGCCGGCGGATGATGATGTGGACATGCTCATGAAAGGTCATATCCGGAGAGATGGGATGGAGACCGATCGCCGCATGGACGATATGCAGCTCTCCTGGGTGGACCGGTTGATGGATGAACAGCGCATCAGGAAACGGTTCAATACCACCTTTTTTACCTCCGGCGATTCCAGGGAGCCCGAGCTTGCCGGTATCTGGGGTGCCACCTGCGGTTCTTTTTTTACCCTTATGATCACGCTGCTGCTCTCCTTTCCCATGGGGGTGGGTGCTGCCATATATCTTGAGGAGTTTGCCCCGAAAAATCGTATCACCGATATCATAGAGGTGAATATCAATAATCTTGCGGCCGTGCCGTCCATTGTGTTCGGCCTTCTGGGGCTGGCCATGTTCCTTAATATCCTGGGGCTTCCCCGTTCGGCACCCCTGGTGGGGGGACTGGTGCTGACCCTTATGACGCTTCCCACCATTATCATCTCCGGCCGTGCCGCATTGAAATCGGTTCCTCCCTCCATTCGGGAGGCGGCCCTTGGCATCGGTGCCTCTAAAACCCAGATGGTGATTCACCATGTGCTGCCCCTGGCCCTGCCCGGCATGCTCACCGGTACCATCATCGGCATGGCCCAGGCTCTGGGGGAGACGGCACCGCTTTTGATGATCGGTATGGTGGCCTTTATCGTGGATATTCCCGGTGGATTCACAGACCCCTCCACGGTGTTGCCGGTGCAGATCTTTTTGTGGGCAGACAGCCCGGAGCGGGCATTTCTGGAAAAAACCTCAGCGGCTATTATGGTGTTGCTGCTGTTTCTGGTCACCATGAATGCGGTGGCTGTATTATTAAGAAAAAAGTTTGAAAGACGATGGTAGTTCCATTGAACAGGGGTGTTTCCATGATGTCGGCGGTCCCGTCCAGGATGGCCGAACTGGGAAGTCCGCCTAATTTAACGTACAAGGAGAAAAGATGAAAAAAGTATTTGTGACCCTCATGGCCCTGACCTTTATCGCAGGGATTGGCATTGGCAACGTGTCGGCATCCTCCAGAGATTACATCTCCATTGTGGGATCCTCCACGGTTTACCCCTTTGCAACGGTGGTGGCGGAACAGTTCGGTAAATCCACCAAGTTCAAGACACCCAAAATAGAGTCCACCGGTTCCGGCGGGGGACATAAGCTCTTTGGTGCCGGTGTGGGGGTTCAATATCCGGACATCACCAACTCTTCCCGGAGAATTAAAAAGTCCGAGCTGGAAATGGCCATGAAAAATGGGGTCACTGAAATTGTTGAGGTGAAGATCGGTTACGATGGCATTGTGGTGGCCAACGCTAAAACCGCGGCTCCCATGAGACTTTCCCGAAAGGATCTTTTCAAAGCCCTGGCAGCCAAGGTACCCAACCCCGATGGCAGTGACACCCTGGTGGAAAATCCTTATAAAACCTGGCACGACGTCAATGCCAATCTTCCCGATGTGGTTATTGAAGTGCTGGGGCCCCCGCCCACGTCAGGGACCCGGGATGCCTTTGTGGAACTGGCCATGGAGGCCGGTGCCAATAAGTTTGATTTTATCAAACAGATGAAAAAAGCGGATAAGAATAACTACAAAGCGGTGTGCTATACCATTCGTGAAGATGGAGCCTACATTGAGGCCGGTGAAAACGATAACCTCATTGTTCAGAAACTCCAGTCAAACCCCCTGGCACTGGGTATTTTCGGTTTCAGCTTTCTGGATCAGAACACCGATAAAATCCAGGGCTCTTTCATCGATGGGGTGCAGCCCACCTTTGATGCCATTGCCGATGGACAGTATCCTGTGTCCCGGCCCCTGTTTTTTTATGTAAAAAAAGCCCATGTGGATAAAATCCCCGGAATTAAAGCCTATCTGGCAGAATTCACCAGTGAAAAAGCCTGGGGAACGGATGGGTATCTCGCCGACAAGGGATTGATTCCCATGCCCGATGCCGAAAGAAAAGAGTACCGTGAGGTTGTGAAAAATCTGGTACCGTTGAAGCTTTCAGATCTTTAAACCGGGGCACTGATCCCATCATCGCCCCCTTGTCACATCAGGGGGCCATTCATGGGATCAGGCAAAACCTTAAAACGGAACATACCATGCCTGAATCGACATCCAAAAGAAAAAGCCGGGACCATTTGGTTGCAAGGGAAAACAGGGTCACGGTTGGTGAAAAAAACGTTGAAAATCCCAAAATACGGTGTGAAAATGTTTTTGTCTATTATGACAACGGGGAAAAACCCGCCATCAAGGACGTTTCCCTTGATATTGCGGATAATGAAGTCATTGCCATGATTGGACCCTCCGGCTGCGGGAAATCCACTTTTTTAAGATGCCTCAACCGAATGAACGATACCATTGAGGGGTGCGTGGTCAAGGGAAACATTTCCCTTGAGGGGAACAACATATACGATAAAAAGGTGGATGTGGTTCCTTTAAGGGCCCGGGTGGGCATGGTCTTCCAGAAACCGAATCCCTTTCCCAAGTCCATTTATGAAAATATCTCCTATGGCCCCAGAATTCATGGTTTGGTGCAGCACAAGGAGGATACCGACCAGCTGGTGGAACGATCCCTGAAGCGGGCGGGCTTGTGGAGTGAGGTTAAAGATCGTCTGGATCAGCCGGGGACCGGCCTGTCCGGTGGTCAGCAACAGCGTCTCTGTATTGCCCGGACCATTGCCGTGAACCCCGAGGTGATCCTGATGGATGAACCCTGCTCTGCATTGGATCCCATTGCCACGGCCATCATTGAAGACCTCATAGATGAGCTGAGAAAAGACTATGCCATTGCCATTGTCACCCACTCCATGCAGCAGGCCTCCCGGGTATCCCAGCGAACCGCCTATTTTCATCTGGGAGACCTCATTGAGATCGGACCCACGGATCAGATTTTTCTTAACCCCCTGCACCAGCTCACCCATGACTATATCACCGGACGTTTTGGATGATCTGAGCTTATTTAAGGAGTGGATCATGGATAAACAACCCCACATTGTTAAATCATTTGAAAACGAAATCGACACCCTCAATGAGACCATTGCCACCATGGCCACCGCCTGCTGTGACCAGATGGCAGCCATGAAAAAGGCCCTTTTGAACGGTGATCCCCATATTGCAGACAAAGTGGTGACAGGAGATTGGTATATCAACGATCTGCAGTTGAAAATTGAACAGTCAGCCGTTCAGATCCTGGCCAGACGTCAGCCTCTGGCCCAGGATTTAAGGCATATTCTCACAGCCATGAAAATCAGCCATGAACTGGAACGCATCGGCGACTATGCAGCCAATGTGGCCAAGCAATGGGCATTATTATCAAAAACGCCATCTGCCGGATCCATGAAGATGATCATTGAGATGGTGGACGTTGCCGGCGACATGTTAAGGGAGTCCATTGATGCCTTCCTCAACTTTAACATTCAAAAGGCCATGGATGTCTGGCATCAGGACGATAAAATTGATGCCATCTATGCCTCTTTGATGCTTTTTGTCAAGTCCGAGATGGCTGGCGGAGGAGAGAGTATAGAGTGCGGCACCCAACTCATTTCCATGGCCCGGTGCTGTGAACGCACCGGGGACCACATTACCAATATTGCCGAAGAGATATTTTACATGGCCACAGGGGACAATTTCAGCAGCCATGATTCATATGAAGGGGCATGAATGAAAGTAAGGTCGGGATTGAAAACAAAAATGGTTATTGGGGCTTCCCTTCTGGTCATGATCCCACTTCTGGTCATGGGATATGTCTCCTGCCGTAAATCCACCGAAGCCATGGCCCAGGTGGCCACCACCCAGTCCCTGCGCATTGCAGATGGGCTGGCCCAGTCAGTGGACCGTTTTTTAAAAGAACAGACGCTTATTTCCCGGGGTATGGCCACCGGTTACAGCAGTTTTGGTGGCATGGATATCCGGTTTTATGGAGGCATGGGAATGGATGAACTCACCGAGAAACGGGTCAATGACAGTTTGTTGAAAAACAGTGATGTCCTGGGGCCCCAGTATGAGGGCCTTTTTATCGGGGATGACAAGGGGCGACTGTTCGCCGGTGTCACCGCCGATGGTCAGATCCCTTATAAAGGGATAACCATCTTTGACACACCCTGGTTTACATCCACAATGGAAAATGGAGAGATCTCCATCAGTGATGTTCATGTCTCCCCCATTACCGGCAATGCCATTATCACCATCTGTGCACCTGTCTTTGATAAACGTAATCAGTTTGCCGCTGTTTTCGGCATGGAGATGCGACTGGATGCCATTGGACAGATGGTGTCAAAGACCCGTGTGGGTAAAAGCGGCTATGCGTTTATGGTGGATCGCCTGGGACGTATTCTGGCCCATCCCGATACGAATTACGAATTAACCCATAATATTAAAACCATCCCCGGTATGGAAAAGATTGCTGTGGCCATGCTTGCCGGAGAGACCGGTGTTTCAGATTATCGGTTTGATTCAAGTGAGAAGGTTGCCGGATTTGCACCGGTTAAAATGAACCGATGGAGTGTCGCCGTCACCCAGGACAGGGATGAGTTCATGGCCGTTGCCCATGATATTCGGAATGATAATCTTATTTTTGGCGGGGTGTTCATGGCCATCTCCATTTTTATGGCCTTTTTTATGGCGGCCACCATCTCCGGACCGGTGAAACAGACGGTAACACAGATTCAAGGGGAGGCGGATCACATTGTCATGGCCTCCAGGGAGTTCGAGTCCGCCAGCCACAGCCTTGCCAACGGTGCCTCCAGTCAGACGGTCTCCCTTGAAAATACCCGTCAATCCCTGGCACAGATGACCGCCACCATCCATCGGAACACCAACGATGCCACCCATGCCGATGAACTTATGCAGAGCACCAATGCCATTGTGGACACCGCAAGGGAGAAGATGGCGGTGCTTACCCGATCCATTGAACACATTGCCGCAGCCAGTGAAAAGACACAGAAAATTGTGAAAACCATTGATGAGATCGCCTTTCAAACCAACTTGTTGGCCTTGAATGCAGCGGTGGAGGCGGCCCGGGCAGGAGAGGCCGGGGCCGGTTTTTCCGTGGTGGCTGATGAGGTTCGTCGCCTGGCCAAAAAAACCACTGAATCTGCCCGGGAGACCTCCACACTTATCAAGGAAACCTCTGTGCGGATTCAGGACGGTGCCACAATGGTGAGCCAGGCCCAGGACACATTTAAAGAGGTGATTGCATCTGCCACCCAGGTGGGCCGGTTGCTCAAGGGTATTTCGGAAACATCTCTGACCCAGGCAAATGATGTTGAGCGGGTAAACCTGGAGGTGGAGCAGATGAGCGAGGTGGTTCATCTGAACGCGTCGGCCGCGGAAGAGTCTGCGTCTGCATCGGAACTGTTGCGGCAGCAGGCATTTCAGATGCAGCAGATGCTTTGCAACATGGCAGTGCTTGTGGGTGGAAGGGAGGCTGGAAAACGTCTGGTTGCCGATCACCTGACGGTCAATGGTGAGGCCGACCCATCCCCAAAATCAATGACCGTTCCAGCGTTAAAGTCCCGAAATGGATTTCAGCTGGGTCGTCAATTCCTATCTGATTCATCACCATTACCCGAACTTACCACCAGCCCTTACCCCATGAATATTTTGGCCCAGGGGAGCAGGGCTTAAACGTTGGATGAACTAACGGCAGCATGAGCGCTTGGTCTGTGCCGTGGCTCCTATTGCCTGTTCTGAAATTTGTATCAAAACCGCAGTGTTAACCTTTTTATGCCCTTGTTCCCTTGTTTTTCTGTGTACCGGTGGTAGAATGGCTCCTGTCATCACATTTGAGCGGGTTTAAAAGTCGTGGGGAGAGTCTCCACCTTTTGGGCTTGATCACAACTTCGCCCATTTTGACGAGTGGCCGGTGTTATGATCAAGCCCACTTTTTTTCAGGATTGAGGTACCTGATACTTCAGGCACTTCTGTTCGGTGCAACAGTTTGACCTGACCGGCCGTAACAGGAACCGGACCCGAATTGAGAAATCATAAATAAAGAAACGTGTTTAGTGGAAGAAGAGGGGAAAAATGGTAAAAGAAGTCAGTCCTGATTTGTTCTGTATACAAATTCCATTACCGGACAGTCCGTTAAAGAATTTAAATGCCTATTTGGTTCGTTCCCATGATCGACACCTGCTGATAGATACCGGCCTGAATCATGAGGAATGTCTGCAAGCCATGCAAGAGGGGCTAAAAGCCATCGGTGTTGACATGGTTGATACTGATATTTTTATCACCCACTTTCATGCCGACCATTTCAGTTTGGTTCCCAAACTGATTACGCCGTCCACCAGGGTCTATTTTAATAGATCGGATGCCGAACAGGTTGAGCACTGGACAGGGTTTGACTCCTTGATTAAACATGCCGAACAACATGGCTTCCCATCCAAACAACTCAACTCCCTTTTTGATGAGCATCCCGCCGCTAAATTCGGTTCCGACTGGGCACCGGATTTCCAGCTCCTTGACGATGGTCAAAAATTAAGTGTTGGTGATTATCAGTTTGAGTGTATTGAAACCCCGGGGCACACACTGGGGCATACCTGTCTATATGAGGCTGAAAAAAAAATACTCGTGTCCGGTGATCATATTCTCATCGACATCTCCCCCAACATTCAGTGCTGGGAAGAGGGCCGGAACCCCTTGAAAAGCTATATGGAAAGCTTGAAAAAAACCTGGGAACTTGACGTGGAGCTTGTTTTGCCGGGTCATCGGCGGATTTTTAAGGATCATCGTTCCCGGGTGGAAGAACTGATTTCACACCATGAGCAGAGATTGATGGAAGTTCTTACTATTTTAAAGATGGGGGCCATGACCGGTTATGAAACCGCCGCCCGCATGTCCTGGGACATTCGTGCCGATTCCTGGGATGCTTTTCCGGTGGCCCAACAGTGGTTTGCCACCGGTGAAGCGATTGCCCATCTGCGGTACCTGGAAGAGGATGGCGATATCCTCAGGAGTACAGACGCAGAAGTCGGTGTCGTTAAATTTGAACTGGCATGAAAAGGCCCCACACCTCACAATGCCAGTGCAATACGCCTTTCTCGGACGACGGGCTCAGGCCACCCGCTGTTCCGGCTGTGGACGCTCATTTAAGGGATCCCATGGGGTGGCATATTCATAGGGTGGTGGTTCGGCTCCCTTCTCTATGTGGGAGGAATCGCCATTAAAGGGGAGCCCCATGATGTCAGCCAGTGCACTGTCCCAGTGACAGGTGTGCCGGATGTGTTCATAACATCGGTTTTTGATGGCTTGAAAATCCTGTGGGTGGTAAATCCTCATGTGATGGTAGCGCAGGATTTGATCCGCCCACGGCTTTGTATGGCCGACATCCAGCACATGACCGGTCTCTCCGTCAAGGACGATCTCCTGGGGCCCACCGATGTTGGACACCAGGGCCGGTACGCCGCTGGCCTGGGCCTCCAGAATCACCATACCAAAGGTGTCGGTGGTGCTCGGGAAGACAAACAGATCGGCAATGTCATAGAAATGCTGAAGGTTATGGGACGTCACTCGTCCCATGAAACGGACTCTGTCATGGGCGGGGAAGCGTTGTTTTAACTCTGCCAGATCCGGCCCGTCGCCACAGAGAATTAAATTGATATCCTCATGGATTTTTCTTGCTTCAAAGTAAACCTGTATAAGGAAATCAATGTTTTTATCCTGGCTGACACGACCGGCCCATAGCAGAGTGGTGCCAGGCGGAATGCTGTGTTTCTCCTTGAATTGTTTTTTCCATTGGGTATCCCTATTCATCTTGTTTACGGTCATTCCCCGTTTAAACAGGGACATTTTCTCAGGCGGATATCCCTGGCGCCGGAGGATGTTTATATATTCCAGGGTGGGGACCTTAATCTGGGTGGAGAAGGCATAAAATCGATTGATGGCGGACTCGATAAGCCCGGTCAATGCCTCATCCTGAAATATGGATGCCGCCTGGGCTGCAAAATCGGTGTGATAGATGGTGACGCATTCAATGCCGAGGATTCTGGCCATCATCATTCCAAGGACGCCAACCGGTCCGGGAGTGGAGACGATGATGCGGTGGGGGCGACACTGGTAAATCTGCGCCATGGATCTCAGCAGGGAGGGAAAGTTCATGGTGTAATTGTTGTAAAAACGGGGGGTAATGGTGTGGATGGAGGGAAGCACCATGAGGTTGGTGGGAAGTTCGCTCTTTGGAAGATCATTCTCATCCATGCAGGTCACAAAGGTGAGAGTCAGATGCCTTTTTTCGCTCTCCCGGCAGAAACGTTCCAGGCTGACGGAGACACCGTTCAGATCATTGAAGGTGTCGGTGAACCACAGGGCATTGTGTGGCTGAATATCCTTGTGGCCATTGTAGCGCTGACTCAGTTCAGAGAGTAATACCCTGTCATGGGAAAGATGTTTCAGGGATGAAAAAAAGGGGATGCTGATAAAAAAGGCGGGCAGTGAGATAATCAGATTCTTCATCAAACGGCCGATATCCCCCTTTAACAGGTCCTCTTCCACCGATGCCAGCAGCAGCTTGAAAAATTCATCCAGCAGAAGTCCCATGCTGTGGTAAATGTTTTCCATCTTGGTCTCCACATCCAGGTGATAATCATGGGACCAGTTGTAGACATCTTCAAAAAAGGTCAGCAGGATTTTATCTTTTAACTGGCGTCCTTTTCTCACCTTTCGATAGGTGATCCACCGTTTCAGACGGCTCTGTTTTTCTTCAAACACAATGGTGTTGATAAATTGGATAATACCGCCAGGTGCTGTTTTGCCCGTATGGACGGAAAAATCACAAAAAATTTTATAAATGGAAAAGGCAAAGGATTTATAGTCATTGCAGCGTCCCCAGCATCGGGTCTTTTTTTCTCTGATGCTTTGGAGGAACTCCTGTCTGGTGTGGGGGCCGTCACTGGTGGTGGCGGTGTGGCCGATAAAAAGCCCTGCATGGTCATCGGAGCCACCGGTGAATCCCTTGTGCCATGGGGTAGTGCTGATGGGATCTATGCCGTGTTTTTCCACCATCATTGCAATGTGCTCCGGGGTTAGGTGCATCAGAATTTCCTGCCAGGTTTCATTGCCATCCCGGCCCCGGGCGCCGTTAAGCCCTTCAAAGATGTCAAAGAGCAGGATCAGCTTTTCCAGGGTGTCCGGATCCAATCGATTGTTGACACTGTAGAATCCATGGGCCACGGAGTAGGCGATGTCATTGTCTCTGATATAACTACGCAATTTATAAATATTTCGTCTGAGAGACTCTATGTCCAAGAATTGATCCGGAGAAATATCATACATCAATAGATGGATCTTGCAGTTGTTTTCCGGAAAATAGGTGGTGGTCTCCACGCTGATGAAGGTGTCATCCGGATACGCCCGGACCAGCTCGCAGGCCCCTTCAATGGTGTTATGATCGGTGATGGTGACAAAATCCATGCCCGCTTCTTTTGCACAATGGTACAAGGTGTGGATGTCTGTGTAGGATTCACTGGCACCTGCCTTTTGAAGAAACCATTCCGACGGCCGTCTGGATGCTTTGGAATGAACATGCAGATCTGCACGGATCATCTACCTCTCCTTAAATTGTCGATGTTAAAAATTAAGATGCTGGAATCAGGACCAGATGTTGTAAAGAGTGTCTTTTTCTGGTATCAGATACGATCATTGCTGAAAAATACAGCAATAAATCCCTGTCGAGTACTATTGATAACTTTATCAGGAATTTGTTGGAATTTTATTTGCCTTTGATTATGAAACGGTTATTTCCGCAGTGCCCACATATCCTGACACAGGGGGAAGATCAGGTGGAATCATCATGAAGATAAAACAGATTACACTGAAAAATTTCAGAGCGGCTGAAGATTTTATATTAACCCTTGATGAAAATCTCACCGTTATTGCGGGTGTTAACGGAAGTGGGAAAACGACCATTCTTGATGCGGTCGCCATCATGCTGTCATGGCTTACCGCCAGAATCAAACGGGATGGTGCCCCCGGAAGTCCTATAAAAGAGTTTGATATTACCCATGGCAAATTTTCATCAATGATTAAAATTGAAACCGTTGATGAAACGACTTCATGGACGACCGTTAAAAACAAAAAGGGGAAAAAAGAGCTGCAGAAAAGTGACTATACCGGCTTAAATCAATATGTCAAAAATTATAAAAACAGGGCTGAAGAGTCCGATGAAATACCTCTTTATACCTATTATCCTGTTAATAGAGCTGTCATTCAAATTCCGTTGAGAATCAAAAAAAGACACAAATTTGATCTGTTTTCCATATATGAGGATGGTTTGACCGGTGGTGCCGACTTTAAACTCTTTTTTGAATGGTTCCGAGAGAGAGAGGATCTCGAAAATGAAAATAGACGGTACCTGGATGATTTGATTAAGCCGGATGATTTTGAATTTCCCGATAAACAACTTCAAGCGGTAAGGACAGCACTGACAACCTTTTTACCGGAATATACTGATTTTTCAGTCAAACGCCAGCCATTGCGGATGGTTGTAAAAAAAAATGGCAAAGAGCTTCGTATTGACTATTTGTCCGATGGTGAGAAAGGGGTTATCGCCCTTGTTGGAGATATTGCCCGCAGGCTGTCCATTGCAAATTCATTAAAAAGCAACTCGTTGGAAGGTGAGGGCATTGTGTTGATCGATGAGATTGACCTGCACCTTCATCCCGCCTGGCAGAGGATGATCGTTCCGAAGTTAAGGGCAGTATTTCCCAACATTCAATTTATCATATCCACCCATTCTCCCCAGGTTTTAAGTGAAATTGAAGCAAAAAATTTACGCATGATGACCCTTGAAGAAAATAATTTATCAGTGCATATCCCAAAACAATCCTATGGGTTGACCTCCCAGGAAATACTTCAGGAAATTATGGGAGATGGGGGACGTAATAAAGATGTGATAGCGCGGATTGATCGGATTTTTGAGTTGATTGATGTTGAGAATTTCCAGCAGGCAAGATGTGAAATTAAAGCTTTAAAGGATAAGTTGGGTGGCGCTATCCCTGATATTATTGAAGCCGAAGCCACCATTACAATGCTTGAATCGGAACCGGAACCGGACAGGCGAGAAGATATATGATTTGTATTCATAAAAAAAGTGAGCCCAGACAGTTGCTGCAGTACCGGTTACAGCCTGATGCCGAGTATGATGGCGCTGACTTTACACCGGTCAAGCAACAGATCCGGGAATCCCTTGTTGAGGAACAAGGTCATCTTTGTGCATACTGTATGGGTCGGATTGAAGCGAACAATCAAAAAATGAAAATTGAGCACTGGCACTCTCAATCTCCAGCCAAGTATCCTGAAGAACAGCTCACCTACGCCAATCTGCTGGGATGCTGTTGCGGCAATGAGGGCGCAAAGCCCAATTCACAGCACTGCGATACAGCAAAAGCAGATAAAGACCTTCTCTTCAATCCATCTGATACCTCCCATCATAACAGATTGAAAATTCGATATCTTGGTAACGGAACTATAAGTTCAGAAGAAAGTGAATTTGATGATCAATTGAACAAGATTCTCAACCTGAACTTCCAGAGATTAAAAGAGAATAGACAACGTATCTTGAAAGCCGTCAGGAACGTGTTATCAAAACAATCCGGCACAGTCTCATCGAAATATGTATATAATTTGATTGGAAAATGGAAAAAGAAAGATCGCAATGGAAGCTTGCCGGAGTATTGCGGGGTTGCCATTTACTATTTGAATGAAAAGTTGAAAAGGGTCTCATAAATGAGTTACGTACTGAACAGAATCTGTCGGAATTTTATGAAATGATTATTTCCGGCTTCTTCCGGTCCGAAGACGCGGGCTTGACCACTCCATCGGAATGACTCTTTTTAAAAAGACGGCCAATGATAATACCACCGACAATGGCGGTGAAGGGAGCCACCATCACCAGGCCGATGCTGCCCACAAGGGTCCGCATGATCTCCGCCGCCACAATTTTCATGTTGAGCATGCGCATGAGGCTTGGTTCCTTAATCTTGAAGATCATTAACAGGGTAAGAAATCCTCCGGAATAGGCCAGCAGCAGGGTGGTGGACATGGTGCCGATGACATGACGGCCCACGGTGAACCCGGACTTGATCAGCTCTCTGGGGTCAATATCGGGTTTTTTGTTTTTAACCTCATCCATGGAAGCGGCAATGTCCATGGCAATATCCATGGCCGCTCCTGACGCGCCGAGAAGAACGGCGGAATAGAAGATCTGCCGGATGTCCAGATCATAGTATCCGCTGAAAATCAGGGCATTAACATAGGGCTGGGTCATTCCGAAGAGGCCGATTTCCCGGCCAAAATAGAGGGTGACTGTTAGGGTGACAAACAGGCCGCTGATGGTGCCGATAAATGCGGTCATGCCCTTTGCGTTTATCCCGGCAACCAGGAAGATAATAATGGCTGATAAAAGGATGATGGTGCAGGTGGTGGTGACAAGGGGAGGGTGGCCATCCAGAATTCGTTGAATCAAAAATTCCCAGAGGATGAACACGGTGAACACAAAGGAGAGCAGGGCCTTGACGCCGATGACACCGGCATACAACAGCAGAGCCACCACAAAAAAACAAAAAAGAGAAAAAAGGGTGTTCTGCCGAAAGAGATCCACTGCCTTGACCTGTTCAATGGCACCGTTTTCCATAATGACGGCAGCGATGATCACATCGTCTTTCCTAAAAAGGGTTTCAAGGTCTGTCTGACCCACCAGGTTGTTGACGGCCGAAACCGTTTCCCCCTTGAACCGGCCTTCCAAAATTTTGATTTCCAATGCCTGGAACCCGATGTGGCACAGGCCGGAAGACCGGACATCTGAATCATCCACCGTCAATACCCGGGCCTTGACCTCCCTTGCATCCGGTGGGGGGGTGGTGTTTTGACCCGGCCAAAAACCATAACATACGGCCAGTCCGGCCAGGAGAAGCAAGAACAAAATCATGGGGCGATATTTTTTTATGTACATTTATATCTCTATGAACGGAGAACAGTCTGCTCCATAATGGAGCAGACCGTTTGATTGACTTTCCATCTCATGAAATGGAGTATCTGCCATGTGTGCTATAAATTAAACCCCAGCAGGCCTGCCATGGATTGCGCAATTTGTGTATTATCCTTGAATCCTGAAAAGATTTCAGCTCCGCTTCCTGTGGCGGACAGGGGAATCATGGTGGCGGTATGGATGGTGGTGGTCCAGTTGATATTGGCACGTTGGGATAAAATATGGGCCGCCGTCAATGCCGCCGGATTTATTTTGTAATATCCTGCGGTTTTGCCGGCATCGGCATAGTCCATGGCTTTGTTCAGCTGTGCGGTTTCGCTTTCGTTCAGATGGGTAAGGCCAAATTCATTTCCCAGATAGCTTAAATAGGCGGCTCTGTCCTTTTTATACTGGCCTGCACCATAGGCAAGGGTATCCTCCACAGAGACTTTGGTTGCCATGAGCGTGCTCATGTTAAGCTGATATCCCATGGCATCCATGCCAAGACCCATGCCGCCGGTTTCATGGTCACCCACCACAAGGATCAGGGTTTCGTCTTTATGGTTCAGGTAAAAATCGTAGGCTTTTCGGATGGCATCGTCAAAGGCAAGGACATCGTGGATCACACCTGTGGGATCATTGGCATGGGCGGCATGATCAATTCTGCCCCCTTCCACCATGAGAAAAAATCCGTCGGGGTCCTTTGACAATACATTAATACCCGCCTGTGTCATCGCGGCAAGGGAGGGAACGTCTTGGTACTGGTTGGCCCGCTCAATTTCATAGGGAAGATGGGTGTAGGTGAATGCGGCAAACACCTTATCCACACCTGAAAAATCCGTTCGGTTGAACTGTTTTGCCCCTTTCATCCCGATGAAGGTCTGATAGCCTTGTTTTTCAAATTCCTGTACCAGGTTTCTATCGTCCTTTCGTTTGGATTTGATGGTCATACCAACGGCATCTCCCTTAGGCTCAACCATGTTTTGGGGAATGAAATGCCGAATGCCGCCGCCGGCCAGAAAGTCCACCCGGCTTGTCACAAAATCCTCTGCAATTTCGTTTTCATTGTTTCTGGATATGTTGTGGGCAACAAAGACTGCAGGTGTGGCATGGGTGAGCCGGGTGGTGGTGATGATGCCCGTTGCAATGCCACGGTCAACGGCCGCTTCAATCAATGTTTTTACATCTTTTCCCGTAGTATCTTTTCCGATAACGCCTTTGTTGGTTTTAACCCCCGATGCCAGGGCGGTTCCGGCAGCCGCTGAATCCGTGATCAGGGTGTCGGCCGCATAGGTGGTATTGAGCCCCGCCACTTCAAAGGTGTCCATCAATAGTTTCCGGGAAGGGGTTTGAGTCTGCGCCTGCAGATAAAATTCACTGAATTGTCTCTGGGATGCCCCCAGACCGTCACCGATAAAATAGAATACATACTTGGGCTGGGCTGCCAGGGCCGGCAATGCCATAAAGAGTATCGCAAGGATCAGGCCGATGGTCTTTTGAATCTGTTTCGTCGTTGATTTTCGTCTTGAAATATCTTGTGTTATCATCTGCTTACTCCTGAATTCAAAATTATTTTTTAAAATTTACAGGACTTTTTGAGTCCCCGTAGCGCCATGTTGACGGTGATATTAGCAGCCGAAAGTTAAATATTGATTTGATATTGGTTTGATTTTCATTTGATGGTGGGAGATAGGAATACTGCCCCATATTGAGTATAACCGCCACGGGCGGACCGGGTTTTGGGACCCGGGTTCGCCCACAACGAAGCTTGAAAGTAATGTTAGGCATGCTTACACTTTCTTATAACGGGCATGTCCTGCCGGACACAACAAATATAGGGTCGTAGACGCGGAGCCAAATGGTATTATACCGCCGCCCCCCCGACGGGCAATGGGCCCGGACCGGAACTGTAGACAGCTCAATTGTCCGGTTCCTATTGCCCATCGGGGGGGCGGCTCTGCTGAGGTTGCCTTGGAGGCTGCCTTTTCATATAACATACATGGCAGAAAAACCTGCCACAACGAAAAACGAAAGTCCTTTAATTCCAGCATATTGGTGAGACTTTCATATAAAAAATATTAGGTCCGGATTTACCGAAATTGTTGCCCGGTTTTATGAACATAAGCTATAATCAACAGAGAGATGAAGAGGCCAACGGAGACAGAAAAAGGAAAGGACAGAACCATGATTTTTGAAAATTTTCAGACACTCAAAGAGCGCATTGAAGAGGTAACTCATTGGAAAGCATCAAGCCAGCTCAAAATTTTTGAGGATACAACGGAATTTATGTCCATTGATCCGGGGGATGTTATGCGATTGGGAACCAATGATTATCTGGTGACGGGTCATGCCCGGGAAGGCCGGTTCGGCATTGATGAACAGCCCAAATTCTGGGTCAAAATCGCCAGGGATCTCACCTCCGGGAAAAGAAAAATCATCAAACTGGTCTTTCGGGAGACCTTTCATGGGAGCGTTGGTACCACTCAATTCAACTGTATCAGAAGTCCGGAAAAAGAGGCTGACGTCCTTGAAAAGGTGCGCCATCACCCCAATTTCATGCACGGTGAATCCGTACAGGATACCAAGGGCAATGTGGTGCGCATCATTGACCTGGTATCCGGCACTTCTCTGTATGAATCCCTGCGGCGGCTGGGGATCTCCCACGAGGCGTACTACAAAGAAAAATTTCCCCAGGCCATGCAATCAATGATTCAGGCCATGGAAGGCATTGCCCTTCTCCACAGCAAGGGAACGCACCACGGTGATATCCGGGCCGATCATATCATCATAGAAAGTGACACAGGCACCTATGTATGGATTGATTTTGACTATGATATGGGAAATTCAAGCTATGATGTGTATTGTCTGGGCAACGTGCTTCAGCAGGTGGTGGGAAAGGGAAGGCACTCCCTGGACGATATCCGTAACCTGCCCCTGAACTATCCCTTTTTCAAAGACACCTTAACCCCCGGTGACATGTTGTTGATGTATCGACATCGGGTCACTAACCTTCGTAAACTTTTTCCGTACATACCCGAGGCCTTAAACGAAATTTTAATGCGGTTTTCCGTAGAAGCCACAGCCCCCTATCAAAGTGCGGACAGTCTTATCAAGGATCTTCGGGTGTTGTTTCCATCTAACGGTTGATAAAAATTTTTTGGCATCCTTCAAAAGTACTTTACCGTCTTTGAGAACATTTCCCATTTTTCAGGGATTCTCTCAAAAGAGTGTCAAGTACTTTTGGGTGATATGAAGGGTGCCAAAAATTTAATCCCAAATACCCGGACAATTGACTATCGTTATTTCCTATTTGACATATCCGTCCGTTCTATGAGAGGGTTGGCCGCAAAAATAATTTTACGGTAAGGTTTTATGAAATGGTTCAAACGCTTCATTGTTATTGTGTTGATAGTGGCTGCCTGGGGCTTTTGTTCCGGCATGGGCCTTGTCAATGATTATTTACTGCCTCCCCCCTGGAAAATTGCAGCCCTGACTTGGGATATGCTCATTGAAGGAATTTTGTGGAATCATATTCAGGTCAGCATGCAGCGTGTGTTTGAAGGCTTTTTTATCACATTTGGTTTGGCGTTTCCGTTGGCCATCCTTGTCGGTCTCAACCGTCTTTGTCTTGAACTGCTGGAAACCCCACTGGAATTTGTGCGGCATATTCCCCCTTTGGCCACCACACCGCTGCTCATTTTGTGGCTGGGCATCGGAGAGTCGTCCAAACTTGCCGTGATCGTTCTGGCGACTTTTTTCCCCATTTTTTTAAATACCGTAAACGGGGTCACACGGTGCGATGCTAAACTCATTGAAGTGGGGCAGGCGCTGGGGATGGGGCCGATTCAGCGAATCGGGCGCATTATATTGCCGTCGGCCCTGCCGGTGATTATTACCGGTATGCGTCTGGGCTTCGGCTACTCCTGGCGGGCACTGATCGGGGCCGAGCTTTTGGCCGCCACTGCGGGGTTGGGGTACATGATCATGGAGGCAGAGGAGCTGGCCCGCCCGGACATTGTTTTGGTGGGCATTATCACCATCGGTACACTGGGCCACCTTCTTGACAACGTGTTTTTGGGACTGTCCCGTCGACTTATTCCGTGGCAGGAAATGGAACCGAATCATGTCAGGACTTGAAATAGACGGGCTGGACAAACAGTACCGGATAAAGGACCGATGGTTCCACGCGGTTTCCGACATCAATCTTACCATCCCTGAAGGGCAATTTGTGACCGTGGTTGGCAAAAGCGGTTGCGGTAAGACCACACTTCTTCGGCTGATCTGTAGCCTTGAGGACGCGGATAAAGGCAGTATCCGTCTGACGAACGGAGATCCAAATACAATAGATCGGCAAATCAGCATTGTGTTTCAAGAGCCCCGGTTGATGCCCTGGCTGACGGTTCGCCAAAACATGTCATTTGCGCTTCATAGGGAAAAGGACCGCAATAAGGTGGGTGCCAGGGTGGATAGTTTACTTTCAATGCTTGGCCTCACCGAGTTTCAGGATGCCTATCCCAGCCAGATATCGGGTGGTATGGCCCAGCGCACGGCCTTGGGGCGAACGCTGTGTTATGATCCGGATATCATCCTGATGGATGAACCCTTTGGTGCGCTGGATGCCTTTACCCGCAGAAAATTGCAGCTTGAACTGGTTGATATCTTTTTTAACCATAAGAAAACCATTCTTTTTGTGACCCACGATGTGGACGAAGCCGTATTCTTGGGACAGCGAATACTGGTTATGGAAAACGGGCGTATGGTATGTGATCAGTTGAATGAACTTCCCTATCCCCGAAATCCGTTGATGTCTGAATTTTTGATGGTTCGCGAGAAAATTATTAAAATCATAGTTGATTCATAACGTTGATTATTAAATATATCTTTAGATAACTATGGATAAAAGGAGATTGAAGATGAAGAGGACGGCAAAGGTGTTATCTTTTCTTTTAACAGTGGGTCTGATTTTTTCAATGGTGGACGGTGTTTTTGCAGGAGATGCCCCTGCGTTGGAAGCGCTACGCATCACCTATGTTAAATTACCCCTGAATGTACCGGCCATTATTGTTAAACATCTTGGGCTGTTGGAAAAAGAGTTCAAAGCGGATGGGATCAAAATCGAGCGGCCCGAAATTACTTCAGGAGGGAAGCAGACTCAAGCTCTGGCTGCCGGTTCCATTGATATTGCCAGTGTGGTAAGCAGTACATCGGCAATCATGGCCCGGGCCAACGGCGTGGATTTAAAAATTATTTCGGTTTTTGCGCGGGCCCCCCGTGCGTTTAACATCGTAGCCATAGATCCGACCATCACCAATGTTAAAAGCTTAAAGGGGAAAAAGGTTGCCGGCCCTAAAGGCTCCCTGCTCAATCAAACCCTGTTTGCGGCACTGGTTGCCAATGGAATGGGCCCCAAAGACGTGGGATATGTTCACATGGGTGTCCCTAAAGCCCTGGCTGCTTTGATCGGCGGAAGTGTTGATGCCGCTTTGATTGCCGGTCCCTTTGTCCCCAAAGCTGAAAGCCAGGGGGCACGCATTATCACCACCGGTGAAGGACTGGTCAAGGGGCTGATCGTTACTGCGGTTAAGGAATCCTTTTTAAATCAGTATCCCGATGTTGTTAAACGCTATGTCTCCGTCCAGAATAAGGCGCTGACATTCATGAAAGAAAAACCTGAACAAACCGTTGAGATCGTGGCGCAGGAAACCGGCCTGACACTGGAGAGTGTCAAAAGCATGTATTCATGGTATGATTTCAACATGTCCATTACTCCATCGGACATTGACGATCTGGCCGGAACCCAAGCATTCCTGATAGAGAGCGGAATGCTGGATAAACCCACGGATATCAATTCACTGGTCAAGGATATGTCGTTTCAACAGTAGTTACACGAAAACAGGAAACGCCCGGACCCAGCTGTCCCAATGTTAGACGATCGGCAGGGGATTCCGGGCAGGCAAATATTGAGAGGTGCCTCATGGAAGAGACCATTACGGTTTATGACGACTCAGGTGAAATTACAATCAGCTATACCGAAGTGCTCAAATACCACGGACAGGATTTTTATGGCGGAGTGGTTCTTGCCCTCAAGGTTCTGAAACTGGCATTTGAAAAACTGCTGGGAGATAACATCCCCCATCGCAATAAAATTCATGTGGTGGTCGGTTTTAATCCACCGGGCGTCATTGATACAATTGAATTTGTGACCCGGGCCCAGACCCGCCATCGGTTAATTGTTGAACCGGACCCTCCCAAGGGGCCGGATTCTGTTTTTGGGCGATACTATTTTGAAGTGCACTATGAAAAAAGGTGGATGCGCCTGACTCTCAAGGAGGGGATGCTGCCTGACGGTTTTACACTGCTTGCCCGTAAGTCGTTTGCCGGAATCGCGACTCCGGAAGAGCGGGCAAGATGGACGGATCATAAAAAGCAGATTGGGAAGGCGCTCATGGAGATGCGGCCGGAAGAGATCCTGGACTTTGAAGGTCCATTTGAATCAGTTGTTCCATGATTTTCCTTTAACAAGTGTGCTTCTTGCGCGGGGATACGGGTTTTGGCCTGACCGCCAATTCTGACAAGTGGAATGACATGAATAAATCAAGCACTGAAAGAGGAAAGAATGGTAACCGAATTTAGTGGTCAGAATTTAAAAGAAACGGCGACAGCGATCTTTAACGCCGGTATCCGGGCCGTGGACCCGATTCGGTGTGTGGAAACATATCTTCACCTTTCAGGAAACCGCTTACAGGTAGGGAAAAACGATTACCACCTGGAACAGATTGAAAATATTTTTGTTATCGGCACCGGAAAAGCCTCTGCTGCCATGGCCATGGCTGTGGAAAGAATACTGGGGAACAGAATTCATCGTGGGCTGGTTCTGACAAAGTATGGGCATGCCGCACCATTAAAAAAGATTCAGGTCATGGAAGCAGGTCATCCGGTCCCTGATAAAATGGGTGTGATCGGGACAGAAAAGATGCTTGCCCTTGTTTCCCAGGCAGGTCCCGCTGATCTTATTCTTTGCCTTGTTTCAGGCGGAGGGTCTGCCCTTTGTCCCTTGCCGGTGGAAGGTATTTCACTTGCAGATAAGCAGGAGACAACAAAATTACTGCTTGCCTCCGGTGCCACCATTCATGAGATGAATACAATTCGAAAACATCTGTCTCAAATCAAAGGTGGACAGTTATGCCTGAAAGCAGGTGGGGCAAACATTGCTGCTCTGATCCTGTCAGATGTGATTGGGGATGATCCGGACATCATCGCTTCGGGTTTAACCGCACCTGATCCAACCACCTTTTCCCACTGTTTAAACATTCTTGAGCGCTATGATTTGACAAAAAGCATTCCGGATGCCGTGGGACACCATCTGACAAAGGGAAGTGAAAGTGGCGCCGGAGAAACACCAAAACCCGACAATCCTCTCTTTTTAAATGTTAAGAATTGTATTATTGGAAGTATTTCCCAGGCATTAAATGCCTGCGAAAAAAAGGCCCATGAACTTGGCTTGACCCCCCTGGTCCTCTCCTCCATGATCCAGGGAGAGGCCTCTGAAGTGGGTAAAATCCTTTGTGGAATCGCAAAAGAGATCAAATTGTCAGGCCGTCCGCTTCCACCTCCCGCATGCCTGCTCTCAGGAGGGGAGACAACCGTGACGCTGAGAGGAGACGGGCTGGGAGGCAGAAATATGGAGATGGCGCTATCCTGCGCAATTGAATTGGAGAATACGGACGGTATTCTCTTTTTATCCGCAGGAACCGATGGCAATGACGGCCCCACGGATGCTGCCGGAGCCTTTGCTGACGGTTCCTCCATTGCCAGGGGGGCTGCCCTGGGAATTTCAGCTGTGACGTATCTCCGCAACAATGATTCATACCGTTTTTTTCATCAAACCGGTGATCTTTTGCGAACGGGTCCAACGCGGACGAATGTCATGGATCTTCAAATTATCCTGGCTACCATGGATACTTCTGACATTCGTCCTTTAATGAGCGAGTAGGGTGTTAATGCTTAAGACGATAAACTCTCGGAGTAAACCGCCTGTTGCGTTTTTTTGATGGTCATTAAAAAGGCAATGCCCACCACCGGACCCGCAGCAAGCAGCCACCAAGCGGTTTGGAATGAATTTGTTATGTCAATGGACCACCCTATTACTGCCGGGCCCAACATTGCACCCATTTGAAAAATACATCCAGTAACGCCATTGGCTGTGGCTGCCCATTGCGGACCGGAATATTCGGACACCATCAAGGGCAGAAAGGTGTTTATGTAACCATTGAAAAATCCCAATGCGCAGGCAAGAGCTGCAAGGGCGGCAAAGGAAGTTGAATTGCCAAAAAGCAAAACCAGTGGAATCAACAGAAAAACACCAAACATCAACAACCATTTTTTATCGTTGAACAGATCTGCCAGGTAGCCTGAAACCAGAGGGCCCAATATCCCACCCACGCCAAAAAGGGTCATTATAAAGCCTGCTTTTTCTATGGAGAACCCTACATTCTTTATGGAGGTATTACCCCAGCTGATAAAACCGACCTGCAGCCACATCACACAAAAACCTGTAAAAGCCATACGCATAATATTGCGATTGCCGGTGATGAAACGAAGGCCGCTTATAAAGCTTTGTCCTTCCGTTCGTTCTCCTGTATCTTTCATTAAGAAAAAGAGTATTACCGCCTGAACAATGGCCCAGCATCCCACAACAATAAAGACGGATCGCCATGATGAGTAATGCATCACCAGTGATGCCACCTGGTTGGAGACCAAAACACCGGCTGTGGGTGACAGCATCAGCACACCAAAAGCGATGCCGCGCTCTCTGGGGCCAAACCAGGTGGCCACCGATCTTACAGCGGCGGCGTAAACGGTTCCTGCACCGAGCCCGGTAACAATACGAATCATAAAACCCGGCCCGAACGAACCGATAAAAGCCATGCCTATTGAAGAAAAGCCTTCCAGCAGCATGGCTGCCACCAGGATGTAACGTACCCCAAACCGATCGGCCAGAAGACCTGCAGGAATATGCGTTAAAACATAACCGATGTAAAATGCGCTCATATAAAGCCCTGCCCGGGTCATGTCTATCCCCAGTTCAGGTGAGGCCACAGGGATCAACGGGGCCCATGCAAAACGAACAATAAATCCCATCAAATAACTGGTAAATGCCAGGGCCAGAATCAACCATTTCATCCAGCTGACCGTTGTTTCATTGGTTTTCATGTCAGGTTCCATAATAATCTACTTTAAATAATTTGAGATCGTTAAAAGTTAAAGAGCGAAATGTGGGTATGTTCTGACAAGACGCTGCTTTTAGAATTCGTGTTCCTATTTTCCCTTATATTGGGGCGGTTTTTTTCCTGCGGAGGAGAGACCTGCCAGCGCATCCTCTGTGGAGAACATATAATGGAGTTCTCCCAGTTCCAGTTCGATGGCCTCAGGGATGGAGACCTTTTGCTGTGCGTCAATGAGTTCATTGGCCTTTTTCAAAGCCAGTGGCGCTTTCTTGGAAATAATTTTCAGCGTTTTTTCTGCCAAAGCGTCGGGAACATTTTTCGGTTTTTCCCCAGCCAGAAGTAATTGAACATTGGTCGGTGAACATACGGCACTCAAATCCGAGAATCGTTCCGGTATTTCACGGGAACCATATTTGTCGGGTTTAGGTTGGTTACATATCTCTTTGATGGACTTTTCAAGTTCCTGGGGGGTGACCAGTTTGGAGATGAGGCCAAGATCAAATCCATCTTGAGCACTGATCATTTTGCCGGTAAAAATATAATATTTGGCAAGATCCGTCCCGAGTTGACGGGCACTTCGAATCATTCCGCCAAGGCCCGGGAAGATGCCGATGGCGGTTTCAGGAAATCCCAGACATCCCGCAGACGTCGCCACAATGGCCTGACAGGACAGGGCCAGTTCACTTCCGCCGCCCAGGGACAATCCGTCGAGAACCGCGACGGTACGCTTTGCTGAATTTTCAATACGGAGAAAGAGTTCGTGTCCGCCCTTTGTAAAAGCAGCGGTGTCGTCAAGACGTTTATTTTTTATATTTTTAATAAAATAGCCAATATCCGCTCCAGCTACAAATGCTTTCCCTGCCCCCTGTAAGACAATCGCTTTCACTGCCGGGTCTTCCTCTGCTTTGGAGAAGCGATCCGCAAGTTGTGAAACCGTCACTTCATTGAGCGCGTTCATGGCTTCGGGGCGATTGATGGTGATGAATGCAATGCCGTCTCGAACCTCCAGGTCAACGTAGCTGAATTCAAAGGGTTTTGCCAGTTTTGGGGCAATTTCGGACCCCATGTTACCTGCGCCCACAACCCCGATTGTTTTGAGCCCTTTATCTTTTACCATACGAAATCCTCTTCAAATCTATTGATTAATTCATTCATTTTTTTTGGAGTTTCCAAGAGTGGTATTCCAAAATAGCTATAATCATATAACAACTATAAAATAGTTATTATATAGCTTTTAAATGCCATTGTAATAGATTTGTGTCAAGTGGAAAAAACATCTCATCATAATTTTAATTTTCAACTTAAAGGATTGATCACCATGCTTGTGATCCAGCTATGCTGTGTAAGGCAATGGGGTTCCTATGGTGAATCAGGATGCAAACTGCTCTATAAGTTTGGATTTTATCAGCTTGCCGCTGGCACTGATTGGCAGTTTGTCTACAAAAAAGACCTTTTTCGGCACCTTATATCCGGCAATTCTTTCTTTACAAAAAGAGATGATATCATTTTCTGTAAGACGTTGATCACTCCTTGTCACCACAATGGCAATGACCATTTCGCCCCATTTGACATCTTCTTTACCAATAACAGCGGCCTGCTTGATGGCTGGATGTTTGCATAATACGTTTTCCACTTCGGTGGGGAAAACATTCTCGGCACCGGTAATAATGACATCTTTTTTTCTACCCACAATATACATAAATCCTTGCTCGTCGATCTTGCATAGATCTCCTGTATAATACCATCCGTTTCTGAAGGCTTCCCGGGTTTCCTGTTCTTTGCTCCAGTACCCCATGGTCAGGCTCAATCCACGAACTCGAATTTCTCCTATGTTTCCTGGTGAAACAGGGGTGTCGAAGTCATCCACCACCGCTGTCTCCATTCCGGCATATGTTTGGCCGCAGGAATTGAAAATTTCAGTTTTCCCCTCTGCCAGTGCTTTGGAGACAGCTTCGGTTTTCAGAATACAAATAGACCCAAGGGCTTCTGTGGCACCAAAACCGTGTACAAATATATTGCCAAATTTTTCAAGGGCTTTCTTAAAAATCTCAGACGTCACCGGTGCTCCTGCAAAAAGAACTTTTTTAAGTGAATCAAGATGGTAGAGATCTTTTTGGGGAGACTCCACTAAATAGAGCAGCATTGGAGTGGCCAATACACCTGTGGTGATTTTATGTTTTTCCACAAGGCGCATAAATTCTTCAACATCCCATTTGGGCATGATGATCGTAGGCGTAGAAGAGTAAAAGCCATTCATTAAAATAACTTCTCCGGATACATGAAAGAGGGGCGTGGAGACAATTCCCGTGTCTTCTCGGTCCATGTTCAACTCGTGGGCCATACTTTCCCCCACATGATAAAAATTGCCATGTGTGGCAATACAGCCTTTGGGAACACCTGTGGTGCCGCTCGTGTACATCAATGCTGCCAGATCCTTTTCAGTCACGTCAACAGCAGGTTCATGGGGCGGGGCCTGATTGATTAAATCCTCATAGCGATGCCATCCGTCCGGACAGGCCTTTTCTCCTATCAAAATATACGCATTGACAAAACCCAATGAATCTATAATTTTTTCTATTGAATCAAGGAACGCCTCATTGACGATGATTGCCGAGACCTTTGCATCGGACAGAATCGTCAGAATTTCAGGCGGAGCAAGCCTGAAGTTAAGCATTACCAAAACCAGTCCGGCATTGGGAATATTGAAGTATGATTCAGCACTTTCCATGCTGTTATGACTCAAAACAGCCACCCTGTCCCCCTTTTTCAGACCCAGAGCCAGCAATGCATTTCCCATACGGTAAGCACGGTCCCCAAGCTCCCTGAAATTGTATTGCCTGTCACCTTCAATGAGTGCGATGTTGTCAGGGGTACATTCAATGTTGCGTCTTATCATGTTCTTGATTGTAGGTATTGTTTTCATCTTATTTCCCTTATTAACCATTTTCAGTTTTGCTCAAAAGTCAGGTGTAATTTCTAACCCCATTTTTTGTGTTTACCCAATTTTGGGGCCTTTTTAATTTACTGTACACTGTCAATACCCATTTCTCATCTTCAGGAATTTTACCAGAAAAGAGTGTACACTACTTTTCAAATCATATATAACTTGACGATCAAGTTTTTTTATTTAACCTATACGGAGAGAAAAGATCGGCTTGTATTATGAGCATTATTGATGACGTTTTGGAATAGTACCAGCTTGAATTGATAACGTAAAAACACGAACCTAACCCCCCCATTCTCTCAGAAATAAGTCCTGAGAATTTGATCATAGAGTTTAAATGTGCCTATTCATATTGACAAAAAATAAGTTTCTATCTACCATTAACACCGCAAAAGATTAAGAAGAACTTGTTGATCAGGTTTTGATTGCTTGACTTTCATGGAGCCATAAATGGTGGGAATGTCCTAATCTGCCAGAGACCTGACAAATGGTATCCATAAAAAGGCAAGAGAAGAAACGTGATCTTTGAGTGATAAAAAAATGACAAAAAAAATGACAAAAAAAAACATGAAAACTACCAGTACTGAAAATGAATCCACCGATGAAGAAAAAGAGGTTCAATTCAAGGTTAAATTCGAAGTATATGGTGAAGAGATGATTGAAAAGGTGGTCAAACTCAGCGGCAACAGCGGCAGAGTTTATTTGCCGCCCGACTGGGTAGGCCATCGTGTTAAGATGATCAGAATAGACTGATATCACCCGAGGTACAAAATGGATTCCGATAATAAAAAAGTGATAACGACCAGAAAATTGAAGATAGAAGATGCCAAAGCCATCAACGAGATTCACAGCCTCATCACTCATAAAAAGACAAATATGGACTTTTCAAAAATAATTAGAGAACATGTACAGAAAGAAGGACATGAAGCCCATTTTGTCACTGAATACAATGGAAAAGTTGTTGGGTTTATGATCAGTTATTTTCTTCCATTGGGATTTGAGTCTGAAAAAAGTGCATATATAGCCACCATGGGTGTACACCCCAAATACATGGGGATGGGCGTTGGGGTAAAGATGGCCAAAGAGATCTTTGAATTTTATAAATCTAAAGGTATTTCCCATGTTTATACCTCTGCCCGATGGGACTCCAGCGACATACTGTCATTCTGTAAAACCATCGGTTTTGAAAAAAGTGAGTTCATAAACCTGTCCATAAATCTGTAGTATCCCATAACGCTACAACGCAACTTGTAAATTAAATGTCATCAATTGTGAAAAGTACTTCATACCTTTAAATGCTAAGTTGCGTTGTGGGGGTAAAGGCCTCTCAATGCAAATCGAATTGGGAGAAATATAGCCCCATTTGTGGGCTATATTTTTTATTTTTATATAACGGGCATGTCCTGCCGGACACAACAAATATAGGGTCGTAGACGCGGAGCCAAATGGTATTATACCGCCGCCCCCCCGACGGGCAATGGGCCCGGACCGGAACTGTAGACAGCTCAATTGTCCGGTTCCTATTGCCCATCGGGGGGGCGGCTCTGCTGAGGTTGCCTTGGAGGCTGCCTTTTCATATAAACCTACATGGCAGTAACCACCTGCCACAACGAAAGTTGAAACTCCAATTATTACAGCTTATTGGCCTGAGCTTCTTATAAAAATTCCGTCTAAATCCATGGAATGATGATAGTTTTAAAGTTCGTTGTGGAAAACGCCTCTGCCATGTGGGTTGTAGGAAACTAAAAATACAACCAGGCAAAGGCTCCGGCAAAAAGGATGGTCAGGATAACTCTTTGCAGCCACAGTACAATCAGTTCGAAAAATTTTATCGGTATTGATGTGGAAAGAATACAGGGGATAAAAGCACTTAGGAAGATAATTGCAGAAACGGAGATGGTTCCGATGACGTACCTTGTCTGTATGGCTAAGTTACCTTTAGCTCCGATAATAGCAGGTAAAAGAATATCCAACAAAGAGATGCCCGCAGCCTTCATGGCCACAGCCATGTCGGAAATATGTATCAATTTGAAAAATGGATAAAAGATATATCCCAGATATTGAAAGAATTCCGTATTCTCATTGATCGCAATACCAACGGCTGCAAAAAACATGACACCACTCACAAAACCCATGACGATGAGCATGCTTTCTTTCATAATAAAACCCAGTCTGCTGATCAGAGAATCCGCTTTGCCGGCAACTTCAACCCCCTCTCTATAAGCATTTTTCAATAATGCACTGTGATATACCTTCTCCGGTTTTGATTCCACTCCGGGATAATATGTTTCCGGCTTACTGCTTAGTGGCCAGAGTCTGACAGAAAAGAAGGTAACGAGCATCGTGATCAAAAATGAACTCCAGAAATAAAAATTCCAATGATCCATCAATTTTAATATGTTGGCCAGAACCATTAGAAATGCAACCGATGCTGTACAAAAACCCGTACCAATGATTGCTGCCTCCTTGTCTGTCACTTTCCCGTCTTTATACAGGCTGTCCACGGCAATATGGCCGATGGAAAAATTGCCCAGAAAGGCACTGACTGCAATGACTGCAGAACGCCCAGGCGCTTTAAAAAGGGGGCGCATTATGGGCCTCATTAGAACACCAAAGAAATCAATCAGGCCGAAATCAAGCAAGAATGGTAAAAACAGGGCCGCAACCGGTATGGTAATAGAAATGGGGAATAGAAGTTTATTTAAAATAAAGGGGCCGACATTTTCTTTTAATATGTAAGCTGGACCCACGCCAAAGGAGACGCAGACGATAAGAACAAAGCCTATTATTTTCATAACAGAGAGAAGTATATTCACCGTGCTGTTAAAAAACTTATCTCTTCTGATGTAGAGATCAACCATGCCTGATCCTGCCAGCAGCAATATATAATAGGTTACCACCGGCGTTAATCCATCTTTGATAAAGTTTGACATATGATTTACCAAAAATGTGTTTTTATCTCCTATTGTGAAGGTTGCGAAGAATGAAAATATTCCTATTGCACTCATTGTTAGGAATTTTATCAATGCGCGATTATCACCAAATGTTCCCGCCATTGCTTTCGTTTTCTCCATAAATTCTTTCTCCTTTATTCGATCTTTCCCATATTTTTTGTTAAGAAAAGCTCTGGGGTAAAATATTTTTAATTATGAAGTTCCATGCTTTGTTGCAGTAATATGTCTGTCAATAACGCAAGTCTGATCCCTTCTTAAGGGGCCTGAATTGCAATCAAGCCCCAAATGTTGATTGGAAGCAGGAATTATTTCCCACCAAATCCCTCTTCCGTAATCTCAACAGCTGCACTGCAGGTTTCGAGAATCGCTGTTATCCTTCCCGCTGTTATCGGCAATATCGTACCGATAAAGTTTTCAGCAGATTTAAGCTGACCTTCATAAAAAGCAATGTCTTTTTTCTTGGCATCACTTTCAAGTTTCTGAACAGCCACAACCGCCCGCCACAAAAGCATCCAGGCCATCACCAGATCGCCTGTGGCATCCATAAACGGACAGGCATGGGCATAGGCATTGAGAATATCATTCCCTTTTGAGACTTCGAGCAGGTGAAGGGCTGATTTGTGCCAGTGTGCCATTACGGCACCGGTTTTTTCAGCCAAACCCTTGGTTTGCGGTATATCTTTGGCCTTATCAAGCGTTATCTCAATTTCGCTGATGAGATCGGTTAAAAGCTGTCCGTTTTTCATGGTCAGCTTTCGTCCGAGCAGATCCATTGCCTGGATGCCGTTACTGCCTTCGTAAATGGATGTAATACGTACATCTCTCAGGAGTTGCTCCACCGGATACTCTTTGGTAAAGCCATATCCGCCAAATACCTGGATACCGAGATTGCAGACATCTATGGCCCGATCCGTAACATACCCCTTGGCAATGGGGATCAGGATCTCAATGAGATTCTGGCATTTTTCTTTTTCCCGACTCTCTTTGATGAAGTGTTTCTGGTCCTCGCGGCTGGAAATAAAATAGTGCAGGCTTCGCATGCCCTCGACATACATTTTCATGTTGAGCAACATTCGTCTGACATCCGGATGCGATATAATATTGACCTGCTTTTTATCCTTTGAACCGATCATTGACCCCTGAAGACGTGTTCGGGCATACTGCAGGGAATGCAGGTAAGATGCTGAAGAGCAGGCCAGTCCCTGGGTACCTGTCAAAAGGCGCGCCTCATTCATCATGTAAAACATGCAGGCAAGCCCTCTGTTTTCTTCCCCTAAAAGGGTTCCGGTGCATGCGCTCTTGCTGCCCATGGCCATGGAGCAGGTGGGGCTGCCGTGAAGTCCCATCTTCTCTTCAATACCGGTGCAGACAATATCATTCCGTTCGCCCAACGTGCCATCCGGGTTGACCATGAATTTTGGCACCAGAAAAAGGGATATGCCTTTACTGCCGGCAGGAGCGCCTTCAATCCGGGCCAGGACCGGATGAATGATGTTGTCTCCAAGGTCCGTATCCCCTCCGGTGATAAATATTTTGTTGCCCACGATGTTATAGGTTCCATCGGGGTTTTGGGTGGCGGTTGTGCTTAACACGGAGAGATCGGAGCCGGCATCTGCTTCGGTGAGCAGCATGGTGGCTCCCCATTGACCGGTATATACTTTTTCAAGGTAGAGCTCTTTTTGCTCATCCGTACCAAAAATTTCAATGATTTTACCGGTACCATGGGTCAGGACGGCCAGCATCATCAAGGCCATATTACTTGCGGTCAAGTATTCTCTGGCTGCCATGGCAAGGGTTTCCGGCATTCCCTGTCCGCCGTACTCGGTGGTGCGATCCATTGCCAGCCATTCACCTTCAACAAGGAGGTCCCAGGCGTGTTTAAATCCTTCCGGAGTGGTGACCATACCGTTTTCATACTTGCAGCCCATTTCATCTCCAACCTTCCAGGTCGGATAGATCTCCTTCACCGCCAGATTTTTGGCCTCGTTAATCACCAGGTCCATAACCTTTGGCGTATATTCCTGATACTTTTCATTGCGACTTAGATTTCCGACTTCAAATATTTCATGAAGTACGAAACTTATATCCCTGCGATCAGCAAGTATTTGCGCCATACGATTCTCCTTTTTAGTCTTTTATGCGATATTTCTCGTCAAATCTGAATTTCGTCAAACCTGAAATTGATCAGACAGACAGGCTTGAAATCATGTGCAGGGGGAGGTATCTGCTTGAATATCTTTCTGCCGATTTTTGACATCCTTCAAAAGAGCCCCCAAAGGGGAATCAAACGTTGAAATAATCACGCTTTTTTGTTGAAGGATGTCAATTGTTGGTTTCTTTACCTTCAAACGTTGAGAATTAGCAGCTCACTTTAAGAATTATTGCGGCCCCTGTATCTCCGGCAGCACAACCGGTGAACAGCACGTAGCCGCCCCCTTTCATGACAGCCTCCTCAATGCCTTCGATGATCAGACGTCCGGCAGTGGGTGCCTGGGGATGGCCGAAAACCAATGAACTTCCGTAGTTATTGAAGCTGTTTAATTCAAGTTTCATCTCATTGGCCATGTATATATCATTGGCGGCAAAGGGATTGTGGGTCTTGATGACGGATATATCCCCCACCTTTAATCCTGCATTGTCCAAAGCCATCTGGGCGGCCGGAACCGGTGCCATGGCCATGTGGGCTTTTTTGGCCCTGGAAAAGCCATAGGAGAGCACCTGAATTTCCACTGAAGGATCACTGCTCAGGTCCTTGGCTTTCTCCTGGGTGGTCACCACCAGTGCACAGTTACCGTCACCGGGATGGGTCTGAGCACCAAAGGTATGGGCGCCGTCGGGCAGCACCGGCCGTAAACGTGCCAGACCATCGGCAGTGGTTTCCATGATTCCTTCGTCTGCATCAATGGATATGGTCTTTTTCTTGGACACTTTTACTTCCACCGGAAACATATAACGTTTTTGAAAGGCACGATCATCGGCCAGCGCATCGGTATACTGTTCGTAACGCAGCAGTGCCAGTGCGTCGCACGCTTCCCGGGTGACACCACCCAATTTAGCCACATTTTCAGCGGTCTGAATCATTGCGGTTTTCCCCCATGGATCAAAGCTGAAATGCTGCATCATCCAGTCTTCGGAGACAACCTGTGCACCAGGTCCCTGGGGGTTGGGCCAGATGGTGTGAGGTCCGTTGGAGCACCGATCGGTGAACAGCGTATAGGCATTTTTGCAAAATCCGGTTTCAATTCCCATGGCCGCCTGGTAAATACCGATGGTGGCGGTGGAGCATGCCTGGCTTACGAGCAGGCCCGGGCTGGCATCGGCACCGATCATGGCCGCGCTCCATGGCCCGCCGTAGAAAAGTTTAGGTTGTCCCACCGTGATCCCCAGAATGACATAATCAAACATTTTGGGATCCCACTCTTTTTGGGCGAGCCAGCGTTTTGACGTCTCTGCCCCAAGCGAAATTGAATTTTCATTTGCCATGCTGCCCTGCCAGCGGGAGAAGGGTGTGCTGTAGTAACCTTTGTACGGGATAAACGCTTTGCTTAACATAATCAGTTTCCTTTTTATTTTTTTTATATGAAAGTCTCACCAATGTGCTGGAATTAAAGGACTTTCGTTTTTCGTTGTGGCAGGTTTTTCTGCCGTGTATGTTTTATATGAAAGTCTCACCAATATGCTGGAATTAAAGGACTTTCGTTTTTCGTTGTGGCAGGTTTTTCTGCCATGTATGTTATAAGAAAGTGTAGGCATGCCTAACATTACTTTCATGATTCGTTGTGGGCAGACCCAGGTCCCCAATGCGGTCTGCCCGTGGCAGTTTTATATGAAACTCAATATAACATGTTGTAATAATAATGATTTAAGATTTAATTGTGGTGGATTTTTTTGCCATGCATGTTAACTGTCTGTTATAGGCCCCAGGGAGATGGAATGTCTCCGGCAAATGTTTTGGGCATCTTGAATATGCCGTTTTCCACGGCAAGGTTGACAAGTCTTGTCGTCTCTTCCATGCCCAGTTCGTTCATCATGCCAAAAGGCCCTACGGGCCAGGCCAGTGAGGTGCAGACACCCAGTTCCAGATCTTTGATTGAGACCACCTCTTTTTCAATCAGATGGGTGGAAATGCAGAAAATGGATCCCAGCAGTCTCTCCTTGACAACATCAATCAATGCCGAATCCTCCACCACCGGCCCGTCTTCAAGATCCCAGGGATTTCCGCTTTCAAACTGGGTTTTAAGCGGCAAAGGCACTTCCGGATATCCGAGATCGCTGTCTGCCAGATACTCATTCATTGAAACGGCGGCGTGGTAGGCGGTGCCCAGACCGGAACCGTTCAGCACCCACATGATGCCGTAACGAACGCCCAATGCCAGTTTTGACACATGATCCAACGTGGCGGCGTTGTAAACATCGCCGTAGAAAGAGTTGAGCACCATATAACTGGAGATGAATACCGGATTGATGGCAAATCCCGGAAAATCGTTGACTGCGATGGGTATTTTTCGATTCTTTTTCGCAAACGCCACCAGCGATTCAAAGGTTTCGTCACTGGTCTCTTTCTGCCGGATCACCTCCACCAGGCGATTGATGTTGGCCGGGAAGAAATAGTGCAGGCCTGCGGTGCGTGAAGGGGTGGAGATATCTGCCATCAGTTTTTCAATCAAAAAGGTGGAGGTATTGCTGGCAAAAATAGTATCCGGGCGGCAGACTTTGTCCAGATCCTTGAAAATCTGTATCTTCAGATCCATTTTTTCCACTGCCGCTTCAATGATCAGATCGCAGGGAGCCAGGTCTTCATAGTTGGCAGTCCCTTTTATTCTGCCAGCGACCTGATCCATCTCCTCCTGGGTGATTTTGCCTTTGCCAACGCGTTTTGCCAGGGCCTTTGTCACCCATCGATCATACATGGCGCTAACCAGTTCATCGTTCAGCTCCTTGTAGATTACCTGATATCCGGATGTGGCAGCATTAAGTCCAATGGCTGCGCCCATAACATTAAATCCTATAATCCCAACGGTTTTAATCTCTGTTGTCATTTTATTGCGTTCTCCTTATTTTTTATTGATAATCTGAAGAATCATAAATCAGTCGATAATGCCTTTACCCTTTAATGCATTTATTTCATTTTCACTGTAATCCAGAAGCTGACGGAGAATCATCTCGGTATCCTGTCCTAATTTAGGTGCTCCACGCCATACTTTTTGAGGCGTTTTGCTGAATTTGGGAACAAAACCATAAGCTTCAACCTCTTTTTCAAGGGTTTCATCTACATACTTTACAAAATCATTTCTGCCCTGCCAGTGCGGATCATTGTAAATTTCCTCAGCCGTCTTGGCGATACCGCAAGGCACTTTATGTTTTGTCATTATATCCTGCGCTTCCAGAGCATTGTGCGATTCAAAAAATTCTTTACTCTTTTGCTCAAGTTCCTGTCCAAGAGGTGACGATACGGCCTCTCTGGAGGCCCCTGCTCCTTCGTAGGTGAAATAATTCGGGTCTTCTCCAATAGCATCTATAAATCGATAGTAAACTGCAGGTCCAAAGGCACCCGGAATGATATAACGGCCATCTTTGGATTTATAAATGGCAGCTGGTTGGAAAATAGGAACCTTGTTCCCGGATCTTTCCCTGAGTATTCCCAAATTACACCATACTGAAAATACATCATCTATTACCCTGGATTGGGCTTCGCATTGAGATACGTCTACAACCTGACCCATACCGCCTTTCAATACGTTGATATACGCTGCTAAGATACCAGTACAATTGAACATTGCGGTCATATAGTCATTTATAAATGTACTTGCAAAATGGGGAGGGCCAGGTTCAGGAAATCCATTAATTTGGGTCCAGCCACCTTCGGCCTGTCCAATAATATCATAAGAAGGTTTAGCGGAAATCTCAGGAACGCCACCAAATGAATTCTGTCCAAATCCACTTACATGGCATATAATCAACTTGGGATTGATTTCTAATAACGTTTCATCGCTTATACCCAGCTTGTCAAGCCAAACCATATTTTCCAACCATACATCTGCATTCTTTATCAAAGACAAAAATATTTCTTTGGATTCAGGAATCTTGAGATTGGTATTAAGCGTAAAGCTGAGACGATTCCTGGCATTTTGAATCCAGCCGGCACTGATTGATTTGTCTCCATTGGTTACCGGTGGAAACTGAAAACGATAAGGGTCACCTATATTCGGACGCTCCACCTGGATAATTTCAGCACCCATTTCACTCATCAATGATGTAGAAAACGGTGCTGCAGTAATTGTTGCATTGGCTACCACCCTCATTCCTGATAAGGGTCCATATTTGTCAACAAAAAGCGGGGCTGGTTTTTTTTCTAAATTTTCCCATCTTTCCATAGATATCCTCTTTTCTTTATTAATAGATTATAATTGTTAGAAATCCCAAATGATGCGTCGGTTAAATTAGTGCTCCGCAGTTGCGAAATGATCTATATAGTGCTAACGGTACCCCAGTTTGAAGAATTAAAAGCCAAAGAGCAAAAAGTGGTGAAACCACTATAAAAAAACTCAATACACCTGAAAATTGTTCTAACTTATGGAGAGACACTTTTTCAGGAAGATTTTTAAAACGGGTTCTAACACACACACCTTTGTGGACTCGTTTTTCCAAAAAGGACTAAATCAACAGGTACATTAATAAAATTTCAGACTGATAGTCCATAAATTAGCTGGTTAGTAACTATTAAGTAGCTATGAAAAACTATATTATAGCTATGTGCGTGTCAAGCAGAAAAATTGCGTTTAGTAAAAATATATGATTCATGGGGGACGGTGCTTGGACTCCAACCGTTCTGACTTACCAAAATATTTAACGATATTTGGCAGTGGTGTGCTTGTAAGATGCGAGCGAAAGTTGCGAGATCGTAAGCTTTGGGGGCGGGGCGGGGCAGGGAAGTATAAGAGTCGCCATCTATAAAAATGTTGGGCCGATCTCTTTGGCTCTTATTTTTTAAAAAAAATCGGCATCCTTCATAATCCTTCATATGCCTTCAAAAGTACTTTACACTTTTTAAGGACGACTACCGGAAAATGGGCATGCACCTCGTGAAAGTGTAAAGTAGAAATGAAGGATGCCAAAAAATCGACCCAATCGCCGGATGAGGGCGTTTATGAAGACGCTTTGATTTTGGGGGGGGGAGGATATTTACCATGAACATACATTTTGATTTTCATGGTTCGAGGGGGAGCCGAAATCCGGCCATGGTCGTTTAGATATTTTCTCAGCTTTTGGGGCAAGAGAATCAGGAAAAAATTTAAGATTCCGGCTTTGCTTTGATGCCCTGAACAAAAATTTTGAAGGCTGTTTTCAGGGTTGATTTTACAAAATTTTTCTTATGCTCGCTTAACAGCCGTTTGGAATCAACCCAGAGCACAACACCGGAATAGGATGCCCAGAGAATATCAGCCAGAGCTACCGGATTTTCATCTATAAAATAACCGCATTCGGTCCCTTTTCTGCACACCTCAATAATGGCAGCATGGGCTTGTGTAGAGTGTTTTATTAACTGTTTCAAGGCTTCATCAGAAAGATTGAGCAGTGTTTCGCCGGACTGAAGGTGGAATAAATTGATCAGGATATTGGGATCACGATCATACATATCAATAAAGACATCTCCGAATCGCATGATTTTTTTCTCAAAGGATATCTCCTCATTCACAACTTTTTGAGTTTCATGATTCAAGCGTTCTAAAAGATCAATGGACAAAGATGTGTGAAGTTCTTCTTTGCTTTTGAAATAGAGATACAGAGCACCCGGACTCAATTCGGCCTGGGAAGCGATCTCTTCCATTGTCGCACGATTGAAGCCTTTGTTTGAAAAAACCGTATGTGCTGCAGCCATTATGTCCTGTCGTCTTCTCTCTTTTTCTCGTTGCTTACGTTCGTAAATGCCCATATTGCACCCTATCTCTATTGAATGAAGTTCATTAATTATATGACAAATTGAATGAATACAAAAAAAAGCTTAAAATCGCAAGGGAAAAAGCATATAACACCTGGCCGGGAAACAGGCTGGGAATGGTTTTTTGCCTTGACAAAGGATTTTCTAAAATATAAGGTTAGCATCCTAATGATTAGGAAGCTAATATTTGGAGAGATCATGGAACATGAAGAACAGAAGCCGACGCTTGGGCAGCTGCTGGCAAAGGTCAGCCGCCTGATGGGGGCACGCATGCGGGCAAATCTGGAGGAGATCGGGCTGCCCCATGCCCACGGAATGGTTCTTTTTCACCTCTGGCACCAGGATGGAATTGCTCAAAATGTTTTGGCCCGGGCCTTGTACATCACACCGCCAACAGCCACCAGCACCCTGCAGCGCATGGAACGGGACGGATGGATAGAACGGCGTAGGGATGCCTCGGACCAGCGCATCGTTTTGGTCTATTTGACAAAAAAAGCCGAGGTGGTCCGGGACCGGGTCCGAAAGGTATTTAAAGAGCTGGACAGGGAGCTTGCTTCGGTGATGACGGACCAGGAGCGCCACATAATGATCGACTCACTTTTAAAGGTTCAGTCCCATCTCTCTTTGTCTTTGGTAGGGAACGATACCCCATGAAATCGCTCATACGCCTTTATCAATTCTTGAAGCCTTACCGGGTCCAGGCCGGTATTGCCCTTGTATTGCTTGTCGGCATGGTGGCCGCGGACCTTGTCATTCCTCATTTGACCCGGAGGATCATCGACCAGGGGATCATTCCAAAGGATATTGATGTGGTCATTCAGACAGCCCTTTACATGGTGGGGGCTTCCATCCTTTCAGTTATTCTGGCCCTGTTCAACAACTATCTGTCCGTGGGGGCCGCCATGGGATTCGGAGCCCAGCTTCGCAGCGCCCTGATGCGTAAGGTTCAATCCTTTTCCTTTGGGAACCTGGACAAGCTCCAGACCGGCAAGCTGCTGGTCCGTTCCACCAGTGACGTCACCATGGTGCAGTTGATTGTCATGTTGTCGTTGCGCATTCTTACCCGTGCTCCGATCTGGGCCATCGGTGCCATTGTCCTCCTTATTTATACCAGCCCCCGTCTTGGATTGATCATGGCTGTGTTTGTCCCCCTGATCATCGTTCTGGTGTGGATCTTTGCCACCAGAGCCCATGCCCTGTTTCTGAAGATGCAGCAGCGCCTGGATCGGTTGAATACGGTACTCCAGGAAAATCTGGCCGGGATGAGGGTTGTCAAGGCATTTGTCAGGACTGCCCATGAAACGGCAAGATTCCAGGAAGCAAATGATTCCCTTATGGAAAAGGCCATCCAGGCCTCCCAGCTGAGTGCGGTTTTTATTCCATTTCTACTGCTGATTCTGAACCTGGCCGTTGTCACTGCGGTGTGGATGGGTGGTAAACGTGCAATTGCCGGCAACATGACCACAGGACAGGTGGTGGCAGCCATCAATTATCTCTCCTTTGCCCTGTTTCCCATTCTCCTGCTCGGGGGGATGATCGGCCCCCTGGCCGCAGCCGAAGCATCAGCAGGACGAATACTGGAGGTCCTGCAAACGGAACCCTGTGTGAAACCTTCTGAAAATGCAGTGGGACCGTTTTCTATTAAAGGCCGGATCGCTTTTGAAGATGTCTTTTTCAGTTACGGTATAAACGGTGGAGAACCTGTGCTTTCCCATGTCTGTTTTACGGCGGAACCGGGTGAAATCATCGCCATCCTGGGAGCCACAGGTTCCGGTAAATCCACCCTGGTCCACCTGATCCCCAGGTTTCATGATGTGACTTCAGGACGGATCACCCTTGACGGCATTGATATCCGGGAGCTGGACTTAAGCCTGCTGCGAAGCCTCATGGGCGTGGCCCTCCAGGAAGCCGTTCTTTTCAGCGGCACCGTACGGGACAATATCCGTTACGGAAAGATCTCATCCACTGACGCAGAAGTCAGGGCAGTTGCCCGGGCTGCCCAGGCAGATGAATTTATCTCGGCCCTGCCGCAAGGGTATGATACCGTGTTGGGACAGCGCGGGGTGACGCTCTCCGGCGGCCAGCGCCAGAGAATCTCCATTGCCCGGGCCCTGCTGATCAAACCGAGGATACTTATCCTGGATGATTCAACCAGCGCACTGGACACGGAGACCGAACTGAAGCTCCAGGATGCTCTGAAACGGTTGATAGCCTCTTGGGAAAACCCGGTCACCCTGTTTGTGATCGCCCAGCGGATCAGCACGGTGACCCAGGCAGACAGGATTCTTTTACTGGATCAGGGCCGGATTGCGGCTGCCGGTACCCACAGTGAACTGATGGCTTCCAGTGCCATGTACCAGGATATCTGCCGGTCCCAGTGGGGCGACGGATCACAGGAGAACACCCATGGCTGATAAGGAATCACGACAAAAGCCACTGCCAGCGATGTCCGGGATGTCCGGCATGAGAAGCGGCCCCCACTCCGGGACCGGTGAACGGGCAAGGAATGCAAAAGGAGCGCTCCTGCGTCTGCTGCCGTATTTGAATCCCCACTGGCGTACCCTGGCCGGTGTGGGTTTGGTAGCTGCACTGGGTACCTGCATGGCCATTATCACGCCATACCTCATGGGCCGGGCCATTGATCAGCTTGTGGGGCAGAATCTTAAAATCCTTGTATATATGGTGCTTCTCATGGCTGCGGCTTATGGGGTTGCAGCTGGGGCACAATTGATACAGGGGCTCATAATTGTTCGGATATCCCAAAAGGTCATTCGGGCAATTCGGTCAGATCTCTTCTCTCATATGCAGTCCCTGTCTCTGAGATTTTTTGATACAAGATCCCAGGGAGAACTCATGAGCCGGCTGACCAACGATATGGACGTCATCAGCCAGGTTCTGACCAACCACGCGACACAGATATTCACCGGGATTTTGACGTTGGTGGGCATTTTGGTAATTATTTTCATCCTGAGCCCATGGCTTGCCCTGGGCTCCATGATTGTTTTTCCCCTGATGTTGGGCTTGGTGGGGATAGTGGGGAGAATGACCCGGAAGATATTCAGGACTTACCAGGCACACCTGGGAGACCTGAATGCCGTTCTTGAAGAGACCTACAGCGGACAACGGGTTGTGCTGGCGTTTGGGCAGGAAAAAAGTGTGTTGGACCGATTCAACCAGGCCAACGAAGCCGTCCGGGTGACGGGTGGCAAAGCCATGACCCTGGCACTGGTGGTCATGCCCTTGATGGGAATTTTATCCAATCTGAATGTGGCCATCCTTTGCGGGCTTGGCGGCTGGCTGGCCATCCACGGGATGGTTTCGGTGGGCACTATTGCCGCATTTATCTCCTATTCACGGCGATTTGCCGAGCCGCTCCGCCAGCTCGGAAACCTGTACAACCAGGTCCAGGGTGCCTTGGCCGGTGCGGAGCGTATTTTTGAAATCCTGGATATGGAGCCGGACCAGACCGATCGTCCGGGAGCCCTGAACTTGTCCCGGGTAAAAGGGGATGTCACGTTCAATCATGTGACCTTTTCCTACCTGCCGGGGGTACCGGTGCTCAAGGACATCTGCATGCATGCCCGTCCAGGGGAGAGGATTGCGCTGGTGGGCCAAACCGGTGCGGGAAAAACCACCTTGGTTAACCTGCTCTTCCGTTTTTACGATATTGAGGTCGGCACTATCCTTATTGATGGCAAAGATATTTTTACCCTGTCCAGGGAGAGCCTGCGACGCCGGCTTGGCATCGTGCTTCAACACTCCTTTCTGTTCAGCGAGTCGGTCATGGAAAATATCCGGTACGGTCGTCTGGAGGCCACGGATGAAGAGGTGTTTGCTGCGGCGCGCCTGGCCTGTGCAGATGGGTTCATTCGTCGGTTGCCCCAGGGGTACGGCACCATCCTTTCGGAAAGGGGAGAGAGTCTTTCAGAAGGGCAGCGCCAGCTTTTATCCATCGCGCGGACCATTTTGGCCGATCCTGCCATTCTCATCCTGGACGAGGCCACAAGCTCCGTGGATACCCGGACGGAACAGTTCATCCAGCAGGCCCTGGAACGGTTAATGCGAGGGCGTACCAGCTTTGTCATCGCTCATCGGCTGTCCACCATTGCCAATGCCCATCGGGTGATTGTGATCGATAACGGCAGGATTGCAGAGCAGGGGACTCACAGGGATCTGCTTGCCCAAAAAGGCGTTTATCATCGTATGTATACAAGTCAGTTCCATGGCGCTTTGCAACTTGTGCCGGACGTCGGGCCAATTGAGTCAAGACCTCAATTGGATTGAGTTTGATTCCCAGAAGGCGGTCGCAGAAAATATGTCAGTATAACTGCGCCGACGCTTAAAACAGCGCACAACCAGAATGCAATACGAAACGTTCCCGTTATATCTGCGGTAAAACCCGCCACGGAGGGGCCGGTGATCTGGCCGATCCCAAAAAACAAGGTAATGAAACCAAACGCCTTTACGGCCCGAACCGGGCCGGTATAGTCTCCCACAGCTGCCGACATGATGGTTGGGATGCTCCACACGGTCAGGCCGAAGATGCCAATGGATGCATATAAAAAAGGATTGGGGAGGTTGGCAGCCACCAGAATATAAGAGATGGTGAACAATGTGTAAACCAGCATCATGCCTATTTTGCGCCCCACTCGGTCGGACAGCCATCCGAACAATGGGCCGGAAAAAATCGAAAGACCACCGACAACCGCCCAGAATGTGCCGGCCGTGCCCTCTCCAAAACCCCGTTCATTGACCATGATTGTAACTATAAATGTGGCATAAACCACATACGTTGCTCCGAAGATGCCATAAAGACACCCCAGGTGCACCATGTCCCATTTGTTTGCTTTTATCGCTTTTGCGGCATTCTGTACAACGGGTGCGGGTACCTCGTCGGATGTCCCCAGGGGGGCAACTCCTTTTTCTCCGGGCTCATTGCGCAGGAAAAATGCTGCTGTGGCTGCAACGGCAAGACAGATAGCTCCCATGGTCAACCAGCTGGTTCTCCAGCCTTCAATCCCCATGGAGATATTAATCCAGGGGATGAACATCCCTGCAAACACAATGGCAATACCGTTTCCCGACACCATGGTGCCAGCCGCCTGGCCCCGGTGACTTTTAAGAAACCAGTGGGAGACCAGTCCCATCATGGGAACATTGGCCAGTCCGGACCCGAAGCCCGTGGCCGCGTAAAGGATCATGATTTCCATGAAGCCTGCACCCCGGCTGATAAAAACCATGGAGCCGCCCACCAGAACAAGCCCCAGGGAAATCGTCCACCGGGAACCAATGGCCCTGGCAATCATTCCGGCCAAGACCACGGAAACCATATATCCCACAAAATTGCCCGTGCTGATGATTCCCATCTGGGAATAATTCAACGCCAGGGAGAGCCCCATGGAGGGCAGAAGCATGCCCAGGGAAAAGCGGCCCAGGCCCAGGCTGGCGAAAACCACGGCAATGCCTGTTAAAACAATAATCCAGCTGTAATGCAATCGCATGCCTATGTTCAATGCCTGATCTGTTTGTTCCATACTCCCCCCTCCCTTTAAGCCTGTAGAATGATGTTATGGGCCGTTTGTCTTTTAAACTGTAATGTTTTTTGCCAGGCCAATGTACCCGGAGTTAATCTGAAATGTCAATGAAAAGAGGGAGGCATGAGGGGTGAATCTATTGTGATTACAGGCAAATCAATATTTTTTCATCTTAAAATCCATTAAAGTTCGTTGCGGCAGACACCTCTGCCATATACGTTTTGTCGAAAATAAATTGTGAATTTATGCATGCAATTTCAATCGCATTGAGTAGGCGCATTATATGCTCATGCAATCTTTTCACAGATCAATACTTTTAACCGTGTAAATTAACGCTGATTTAAAGTTCACACATTCGCAGTAAGGAAATGAGAAACGTTGTTACTCAAAGTACACTACTCCGATTCTCATTATTATCAATGAACTTGATGAAAAGATGTATCATAGCTATTGCCATGGTGGCAATTTTAGCCGTCATGGGCGGCGACAATGACGGCCAAAGCCTGTCCCTGACCATCATGCATGTGAATGACACCCATTCCTATGCTGCAAGTGTATCAGGTGAGAAACTGACCATTGACGGCACATCGACCTAATTTTAATATGGGTGGGTATCCGCGTTTAACCCGGAAAGTAGCAGATGTTCGTGCCGCTTCAGACATCGGTGCTGCACAAAAACAATTGATTCCCTACGCCGATGCAGATGATCCGGATCAGCACATTTTGGCGGGCGATATTCTATCATCACATTCAACAGAGGTGCTTGCGACGATGCTTGTTAATTTTATCACCAATTGAGGATGGGACAAAGGCAAGGTGATGCAGAAAAGGTTTCCATGGGAGTTAAATTACGCCAAGAAACATTGCCAGGCCACCGAGCAGAGAGTGGGAAAGTGCGACCCCCCAAGTATTGGGACATTTTGTGAATATGATTCCCCATGCCAGTCCGCTTATTAAAGCAATAATCAGCAATGGCGAGTGTCTGTAAATGATAAGCTGTGCTACTATACGGGAACTGAATATATGTTGTTGACAATCAGCTGTAATTACTGACTTTATTTTCAGATCAAAAAAAGTTACTTCAAAGTGGCCCATGTTATGACCAACCCCGGTTTTAATAATGATAGCGTGCTTGCACAAAATCGACTTTCTCATGCTCAACAACATAAACCAGGCGATGTTCTTGCGTTATTCGACGGGACCAGACACCAGATCCCAAAAACTTAAGAGGTTCAGGTTTACCAATACCCTGGAAAGGATCTCGCATAATCGCCTCGATCAGTTGAAAAATACGGAGGGCTATCTTGCGATCAGTCTCCACCCAGTACCGTAGATCCTCTCCGAATTCTGGCTGAAATACAGATTCTCTCCGTTTTTTAGCACCGGATGGTTTCTTACCCTTTTTACTCAATGCCGACCTCATTTCGAAGGTCATCAATCGTTTGAGAGGAACCCGATCCCTTACGGACTCTGCCAAGAGCTATTAGGAGTCGTTTTGCATTTTGGGGTGATCGAAGAAGGTGAGCTGTTTCGAGTACACCGGCCAACTCGTCAGCGGTTATCATGGCGACATCTTCATGCCCACGTCGCTGGATAATTACAACCTCTCGGTTTTTAGTGACTTCATCCAATAGAGAAGCCAAGCCTGCCCGAGCTTGAGTATATGTTGTTTGAATAGCCATATCTGCCTCCTGTTTTTAGGTACAGGCTTACAGTACATGTTTTGAGCAGGTTTGTCAATATTATAGGCATACAGCGCGAATCAAGTGGCTCGCCAACGGAACCTTCAGCGGGCGTGGCTTTTTGCTTCCGCTGGAAGAAATTAAGGCCTGGTCTCCGGGTAAGTCAGCAGAAGCCATAGTCGCCCAACGCCGGGGGTAATGCCTCGGACATGGTGAAGGGCTGAACATCAAGTAGAGAAAACTTGATTTGGAGTTAAGGTTTGGTGAATGTGGATTGGAGTTACACCCTTCGTCCCAGGTTATCAAGAAATAGCAGAGGTAAATTCTTTGAAAACTTCACACCAGCGATAAGCAACAAGGCGGCAAAAGCAATCAAACAGAAAGTACGCAGTTAGAACTGGCAGTTACGGCCAGGTGACACGCTTGAGGATCTGGCCCTATAATGTAACCCTATAATTCGGGGATGGATTAATTACTACGGGCGGTTCAATCCTTCTGCAATGTCTGGGATTCTCCATCATATAACATACATGGCAGTAACCATCTGCCACAACGAAAAACGAAAGTCCTTTAATTCCAGCATATTGGTGAGACTTTCATATAAAACTGGCGCTTGGTGCGTTGGGCAACCTGTAAATATAAAAAGCTCAGGGGACGTCAACAAAAGGCCACCAGATGGTTGAAAAAAATTGCTGAACGTCAGCCGAATATTTTTGTTCACTGGCGTGTCTTGTCTATAAACGGCTGAACGATAGGAGCCGGATGAGTCGAGAGATTCACGTCCGGTTTTGAGAGAGCCTGAAGGGGAAGTCCTTTTGGGCTACTCACCTGGGGAGGGCGGGTGAAAAACCCGTCCTTATCCGATTGGCCCTTTTGTATTTTATGAATTATTGATTCCTCATGATACCGAACTTCTACGAATTCCACCTTCGAGATGAAGTTTTTAGCTAATCGATGGACACCATCCAATATCCAATTTTTACCATTTAAGACCAAAAAATCTATAGGATAAAATGTGTCAGCAGCTGAAAGTCTCTGGTTCTGATATGGCCACATCTCAGGATTTCGGATTACCTCAATTGGGGCTAAATCAAAAAGCATCCCCTTTTGAGGAACAGATGACCATAAGGGCAGGTCCAGCAAATAATCAAATTTTTTTCTACAGCGACGTAATTTCATAGCATCAAGAGCCCATACAGCTCGAACGTCCCAATTAAAAGGGAGAATGTGTTCTTTAAGTTTTTCCGGTATTCCTTTTTGTATCATGCATCGTATCAGAGGCCAACACTAACATCACCGGTGAAATCCGGTGCATGTTGATTGTTGAATTTTACAGCAAGGGTCAACCATCGCCCCCTTCCCATACACTCCCCCTCGCATTTCCCTGTTTGATATCCAATAAAAAAAAGTGTGTGGTAAAATGTTGTCCTATCTCAAATTGCGTCGCTGAAGTATTTCCGAGATATTCCGTCTGCCGTCGACAATGCAATGGATAAAAACATCTGATTTTATGATCTCGTAAAGAATGCGGTAAACTTTTACATGGATTTCGCGATAGTCATACACATCAATTCGTTGAAGCTCTGGGGGATAATGACCTTTTTCCGGATTAAATGACAGATTGCGGCAGGCTGTTTCTATTTCTGAGAAAATCGTTTCCGCGTTTTGCGGGTATCCGGCTTTTTTTATATAATCATAGATTTCAAAAAGGTCTTTTTCCGCATCAGAGATAATATGAACATTGTATTTCATTCAGATTGGTCTTCCCGGATTTTCTTTTGCAAATTGCTGAAAACATCGGCAACAGGTTTGTGATCCCCATTTCTGAGGCTATTTTTACTTTGGGCCAACATTTTTAGTATGGCAAGGCTTTCCTGTGTCTGCTCATATTGAACAATATCCTGAAGAATCGCTTTGGCTTCTCCATTTTGAGTGATAACCATGGGTTGCTGGCGATTAGCGATTTGCCGAACAATTTCTGAAGCATGCGCTTTAAAATAGCTAATGGGTTTTACAGATTCACTTAGTTTCATCTTGGCCTCCATAATTATTGATCTTGACCTAAATTTAGTTCATATTAAGATCAAAGTCAAGGTAAGACCGTTCAAGGTAAGGCCGTTGAACGCGGCGCAGTCGCCGTAAAACGTCAAAGATCACCCGCCGCCAACCAGCCGAGGAAAGACTTGGCCGTGGCAAACAACTTTGGGGCTTGGTCATAAGATGGGCCACTATACGGGAGATAGAATTTTACTCGCCATAAGATGCCGTAATAAAAGGATTTAATTTTTGTAATTAAAATTTTATCACAAGATGGCCCATGTTATGACCAACCCCAACATTCCTGCAAACACAATGGCAATACCGTTTCTCGACACCATGCTTTAAAGCCCGTAAAATGGCATTATGGGCCGTTTGTATTTTAGCTTGGAAAAACATCAAAAGTTGAGACCTGACCCCTTTGTTGTGCCGCTGATATCCGGAGGCTATCTTTTTAACGATGTAAACCATTCATTTGCCATCAAGGCCCTTGCTTCGGATGTCAGGGGGATAAGGTCATTTTTGTTCAGAAGGTCCATGTTAAATTTCCGATTCAGGGCAGCAAAATGCTTTAACCCAAATGCAATTTTATTGAGATAGGAAAAAACACCGATGGCCCCGGTGGAAAATTGATTCGCCTTTGTACCGTAAATGGCGCGTAAGTCAGGAAGGTCGCAAAATATTTCTTCAATTGTTGAACCATATGGTTTAAATCTTTCCGGTACAATTCCAGCCTTTATCTGTTCACCAATTGTTTTTCCGGTCATGGCAGCGGCCATTGAAGCCCGGCACAACCCTATGCCCAGAACATGACCATCCCCATAGGCCAGGCCTTTAAATACCTGATCCTCACTTGCAAAGCCACCGGTCATTACCATGGCAGGCAGACAGAATCCTTCGGATTTCAATTGTTTACAAATGCGGACCACTACATCTTCCAAGCAGACCGTGGGCAATGACCACTCGTTCATCATCTTTGAAGGACTGTATCCTGAACCACCGCCGGCCCCGTCAAAGGTGACCATATCCACCTTTGCCTCACAGGCCATCCGGAGCACACGTTCAATATCCGCCCTGTCATATCCCGCCATTTTAAAATAAATGTTTTGGGCGCCGATATCTCTTAACATTGTAATATGGGCCATAAGGGAATTTTCTGTCCACAGGGGCAGCCTACCATATGTGTAAAAATTGGGGCAAACACCGTCATGATAGGCTTTTTGTACGGACGGATCACTGGGGTCGGGGGAAACCAGATTACCGTGTTGCTGTTTGACAAGTGCGGTTTCAAGATCCTTTACCCGTATGACTGGCTGGGTCCCCTTTGCCGCTTGCCCAAATTTAATTTCAATGGCCTTGGCCCCATATTTTTCTATGGCAATTTTCGGAACTCCCATGAGGTCATCGTCCACATTACATTGCAGTACAATCTGTCCATATCCCCTGTCATATCGATTAAAGCAGTCAAGGGCCTTTTTCAGCAGGGGAAAATCCGTAACCTTTCCATTGTCGATTTTCAGATTCGGCTCATTGTTTCTGGCATGTTCACCAATCACACAGGTCACACCGGCCATGGCAGCTCCGGCAAAGTAGTCCTGCCAGTTAAGCTTAATCAATGCAGGCAGGATGACGGGCATTGCCAACCTGACCGGGTGCATGAAACCGTAGGTCCGCTCCAGGTTGACATTAAAAATGGTGGCCTCGTCCTGGGTTTCATTGGCGCCCTGGGCACCGAATACACGGCCGTTGATATTAAAGTGTGAAAAATCAATCGGATAGTCTTTTTCCGATGCGATTTGGTTGTTTCCGGTTGTTGTGGGGTATACAGTCTGCGCCCCCAGGACGGCCGCCTGTGCCAGTTCACAGGTGCCGTTGCAGTCTTGAGTACAAAACGAGCACATTCCCGACTGGGGAGATATAAAAGCGCTTCGGTTTTTTGCAAATGTAAATCCGGAACTTAATTTGGGTGAATAAGACATATCAATCTTTAAGCCTCTGTATTGGTTAAGTTTAATAGTATAGGAATTCCCATTCTATTGGTTATTAAATCAATGTGTTGAAAAAAGTCCGCCCGCAGGGCGCTAAGTTCAAATTTTAAGAAGCAGTCATGTGCCGGACTGTTTTGATGATATACTGATACCCGTATTCAATAACAGATTCGTTATTCTGATTGGTCACATGACATTTCACTGTTCCGAAACCAAAATCAGGTCTTGTCTCCGAAGGTTTCAGATTTGTCCACCAGGCATCAACGCTCAGGATATCCCCGGGTCGGACCGGGGTTTTCATTTTTATTTCGTCCATTCCAACCCCGCTCAGGATCTCAATTTCTTTAAGTGCATCCACCACAACCTTTGTGCAGGCAGATAAGGTATGCAAGGAAGAGGCAATCAAGCCTCCAAATATGGATTCACTTGCCAGTTTTTCACTGGTATGAAAAGGCTGTGGATCAAATTCATTTGCAAAAGATAAAATCTGTTTTTTTGTCATTTCCACGGTTTTGCAGCAAAGACGTTCTCCATCAACAAGATCCTCGAAATATTTTTTATCCAAAACAGTGCTCCTTTTTGATGAAAAGGCGCTGGCCAAAGTCCTTCGGACACGTCTCCTTGATGCGTTAAACAGGGAAAGGCTGTCCTCGGAATGGGTCGCGGATTGCACCGGTGTGGGAGCCGGCATTAGCGCCTTTCTTTAATGGTCATCTTGCCAAATGATCTCCTCACTACCCCCGAAGAACGGCTTGTTTTCATCATTTTTGCTCGGCAGTTTTCCAGGTGACGTTATCAACACCCGGAGTGCGTTTTCCTCTATTGGAAGTAAGGGAGTTCACAAGAACAAAACTACCCATTTTCAAAGGTAAACACCTTTAATTACGAGTATATTCAATCAACCTCGGGTATCTTATTTGTTGTGAACTCCCTAACACGTTTTATAGCTATCATAATGACATCTTCTGTAATTCCACCATCCGGCTCTGTATAGTCAATATTGTATTCTTTGATAATTGTTAAACCATAGCCCATTATTAAATTTCTTATTCTTGATTTGTCATGGTAATAAATAAAAAATTGATTGTCCCCTCCAAAGGATGTTGTTTCATATCTACTCCCGTTACCTTGCATAAAACTGATATACAGATATTTGCCTTCCTTTAATAGTGAAACCGCATTTCTTATGCACTCATTAGTTTGAATGTTATCCAAATATGGAATTCCGAATCCTATAATGACTGAATCAAATTCATTGTTACTTTGGAAATCTTGAATAGTATGTTTATGAAAATTACCATTTGGAATACTACTTTTAGCTTGTTCAAGCATTTTTTCTGATAGATCAACTCCAACAACACTAACGTTGATTTTGTTTGTAATGTATTTACTAATTTGAGCGGGACCACACGCGAGGTCAAGTATTGTGTCTCCTGAATTTAACCTTTCTATCAGAAAATCATATGTATGGTTGTAGTTTGGAAGCTTTGCAATAGACGCAACAAATTGGTCTGCTGATTTGTCATATGCATCAATCGTATTTAACTGGTCTTTATTCAAACCTTATGACACCTTTTTTATTTCTAACGTCTGCTATAACCCACATGTCCTGGCGGACACAACGAAGATAGAAAATGGCATTATGCCGCCCCCCCCCCGACGGGCAATGTGCCCGGCCCGGAACCGTAGACGGCTCAATTGGCCGGTTCCTATTGCCCGTCGGGGGAGGGGCTCTGCTGAGGTAGACTTGAAGACTACCTTTTCATATAAAAAAAATATCGGGTAGTCGGGGACAGTTATCTGTCCCAAGCCCCCCTCAGAACCGTACGTGACTTCCATATATTCGTCGTTTTTTGAGGTTTCATGGTGACTTTAAAACACAAAACTAACGTTTTGAAAAGAGGTCTTTTGAATTGAACAACATTTCATTGAGCCATGGTTACCCAAGCGTTTTTGTCATGCATTTTTGAAAAAACAGGCCGACAGATGGAGCAAAAAATTCGAATCCATCCTACAGGGATTTCGCTGTCCCCTGATTCACCCCCTTATTGATGAGGCTGTTGATTTAGTCGGTTTTTAGAAAATGAGTACACAATATATAGGATCTTTTAATCAAAATCTCATCATATTGTATCTATAGACCACGAATCTGCACTAAATCAACAGAGTCATTGATGAAAAAGCAGGGATGGCTGACGGAGAGACAAGTGCGGTGAATGTCCTCAACCGCCTCTCTTTTATGATCCGGGGCGCTAAAAAAGAAGCCTTTGATCATTCCCCTGACCATTGACTAAACTGATCAAAAAGGAATACAAGTGTGAAGAGTGCGACTAACCCAAAGCCCCCTCATGGGAGGTAACCTGGGGCCTGGCCTCCCGCTATACGGGGGGAAGATTCACTGAATAATAATAATATCCATAGCCAGCCTGACCTCAAAACGGGAGATACTAAAATGTTAGAATCAAATTTACCAATGATGGATGATGAAGAGGGAAATGCGGTCCCAGTTGGGCTTCTGCCTGTGATGGATGCTCATGTGCATATTTTTCCGGGGAAAATTTTTTCGGCGGTGTGGAAATGGTTTGATGTCCATGCCTGGCACATTCGATATCAGATGACCTCCTCTGGGTTGCTTGAATTTTTGTTGTCCCGGGGAATTGGGCACATTGTGGCGTTGCAGTATGCCCATAAACCCGGCATAGCAAGGGCGCTGAATCAGTACATGACTGCAAAATGCCAAGCGTTTCCTGGAAAGATTACCGGGCTTGCTACGGTGTTCCCCGGTGAAAAGGACGCGGAAATAATTCTGCAGGAGGCCTTTGATTCAGGCTTAAAAGGGGTGAAGCTCCACGCCCATGTGCAGTGTTTTGACATGAACAGCGATGCAATGAACCGTCTGTATGAGTGCTGCCGGATAAATCAAAAACCCATGGTCATGCACGTCAGCAGGGAGCCCAAAAGCCCGGCATACAAGTGTGATCCATATGAACTCTGCAGTGCTGACAAAGTTGAAGCGGTGTTAAAGAATTTTCCGAATCTCAAGATCTGTGTTCCCCATCTGGGGTTTGATGAAACACGGGCTTACAAGGCGCTGATAGAAAAATATGACACCCTTTGGCTGGATACGGCCATGACCATCACGGACTACTTTCCCATCAAAGAGGCCGTACCACTCAATCAATACCGCCCTGACAGAATCATGTATGGATCTGATTTTCCCAATATCCCCTATGCCTGGGACCGGGAGATGAAGGTGGTTCAGGAAGCGAATATTTCCCGGGATACCCTGGAAAAAATTTGCTGGCGGAATGGGGTTGAGTTTTTTGGTGTTGATATCTAAAATCATTGTCAACAAAATCCATAACGTTTATGGCCCCACAAGACGAGCATGGCAAGGAAGCTTGACGAGGTCAGACCGATAAAAAATTAAAACAGCTCAAGCCGTTCCGACCACGGAATGACCCCACGCCAACAGATTTCGCAGTTTCCGGCTGAACACCAGCCCCACCTCATGTATCGTTACCCCTGTCCGATTTTTATATTTTTCAGCATATCCCTTTTCCTGAATTTGCTTTAATGCAGGATTATGGCCTGAATTATCAGTGGTATCCGTATCCACCACTTTAATCTCCATTACGTAGATATGCCCTCCCAGTTTGATGGTCATATCCGCCTGTCCGTGGTTGGTGATATCTTCCGGGATAATATCGGCATCCAGTGAACTGAAAAAGGCATAAAGCACCGACGCGTAATACCCCTCTGTACCTGGAAGATCGTTTTTTGTGAAGTTACGCCATGGGATGGCGGCAAACAGTCGCTGGATCACGGCGATCATGCCTTCAAGGTCACCGACCTCCAGGCAATGGTATAAATGATCCTGTATACCTATTTTTTCATTGATCAAATCGGTATAGGCGTTGATGAAATGATCATTGAGGGCGATTTTCACCTCAAGGTTGGGCACTTTCAACTCAAACATCATCCGGTTGCGACGCGTAAAGGTGCGTGCAATTGTCAAATAACCGCTCTGGAACAGCAATGTCAGAGGATTGATTTTTTCCACATTAAAGGAGTCCAAAACCTCTTCGGTGACCTCCACTCCTTCCAGGTTGGGCAGAAAATAACAATTTTTCTCAAACAGCTTGAGCAGAAAACCCGGATTCCCGGTTTCAAACCAGTAGTTCCGGTACTGATATGCCTCACTGATAAAAAGCAAGATATCAAACGGGTTGTAAACCGGTTCTCCGAACCATCTGTATCCGTTATACCATTGTCGAACCTTTTCCATATCCACACCATGAAGGTGATCTTCAAAATGGAATTTCAAATCAGCATGGGTATAGCCGCAGATGGTTGCAAACCGGCTGCTGAGAGTAATATCCCGGAGCTGATTCACTCCGCTGAACAGACTGACCTTGGAAAATTTGCTCACCCCGGTCATGAAGACAAACTGGAGATGAGCACCCTGCCCCTTGAGAACGGAATAAAGATTCTTCAGCCCTTCGCGCATCTCAATGGCTGTTTTCGTGTCTGCTATGTTGTCGAGAATCGGTTTGTCATACTCATCAATCAAAACCACCACGCGACGACCATATTTTGTTTCAGCTTTTCGGATGAGTTCTCCGAATGTTCCCGGAATATCACGATTCTGGTTAAGAGAAATTTTCAGATTCAACGCATTGTCATTTAAAATTTCATAAATCCGTCGGTCCAGACCCCTCCGGGACTGTAGTGTTCCATCGGAAAAATCTATCTTGATCACCGCATGGATTTTGTTCCAGTCCCATTTATCATCAATATATAATCCTTTGAACAGCTTTTGGTTGCCTTCAAAGATTTCCTTGAGGGTATCCACAAATAGGCTTTTTCCGAACCGTCGGGGCCGGGACAGGAAATAATGCCCCACCTGTTTTACCAGTTGCCAGGCCATCTCTGTTTTATCAACGTAAGCCATATCTTCCTGGCGGATAGTGGCCAGGGTACTGACGGACAAAGGCAGATTTTTCATGATATCTCCTGAATAAATCCGGAAAACAACCGGGGCTTGATCATAACCCGGGGCATGCCGCCGCACAGGAGGCGGTTTTTTTTTAATACCTGATATTATAATCAGACTTTTCCAGGGTGTATTGAGAGCCATTTAACGCACAAATTGAGCAATGAAACTTCAAACTTATCTCCATATTAAATTCGGATAGAAATCATTGAAGATAGACTGATGTCTCCCACCCTGTCAACCACCAAGATGATCAAAAAACCGGATTTGAAATGTTCCAAAGCCAACGTGCAAAAAATCTATTCGAAGTGGAGGTTGTCGAGATTTAAGAAACCGGTACCGATCCGAGGTGTAATATCCCATTCGGTGCCAGCGGAACCGGCCAAAGTATCTTGTCCAATCCTGTCAAGAATGAAGGCCTGATATTCTATTTGCCCAACTGGGGCTTAGAAGCATTGGATATGTTTGGCTACTTCAAATTGATTTTAGTAACCCGTGTAATCTCTTCGCCGCTTACATGATCCTTGATTATTATCCTAAAAATATAAATTCCCCGATCGTCCTCTTCCGAGAAAGACAGCGTTACAGCATCACGTGAAATTCCCCAATCTTGGGCATGCTCGTCAGGGACACCACCACTGCCGCCACCAATTATCGTATTGGGGTCAATAAGGTCATTATACGGCTTCCCGTCAGGCTTGAAAACACTCAATCGATAAGAGACTGCCGACCGTTTAATATTATCTCGGGTAGCCCCTCGGTAAGTGATATAAAGTGTAATAGGTTGGTCGTTTCCAATCTCGAACTCCTCAATATTTACCCTCGGGTCCAGCTTCCTCCGTTTTTCGAGATGAACCACCCCCTTCAACCATATGGCGTTTGCCTCAAATATAATTAGATGACCTTTTGTCAAACGTTTTTGAATTTCTTTGAGGCAAGTTTCTGCCCGTTTACGTGTGCTCATATCGATAGCATTGAGTGCCACATAAGCAATATTTGCGATTGACGTTTCATTTATTTGATCAATGGGTATATCCTTGCATGAAACAGGAAACTGGCGGAATACAGCATCAGGATACGCATGAGTTACGATGTCTGCGTACTTTTGCAGGTCCTCGGAAGACATGGTTGCGATTGGTAGTTTTTTTAGCTCATTGCTTGAATAAGCTAAACCAAGCTTGTTAAATATTCGCCCCTCTACATTGCGTGGAGCGATTTTGCGTGCACCTTCTATGACATCTGGGAATGCCCAAGTTGCCGGTTCTGGTATCTTATCGGCCGTAAAGGCTTCTTCGATAGAGCAAATAAAGAACAGAATTGTCAGTGATACCAGAGCAATTTCATTAAGATGGCAGATTTTTTTCTTAACCCTACAAGTCATAAATAACCCTTTCTGGTCGGGGAACCGGGAGCGGTTGCCAGCTCCCGGTTCCCTAACACATGGCCGAATGAATCAAAACATAAAATAACGTCACATTGCCTGTCTAAATCTAAGTTGCATATATCTCTGTTGTAGTTTTTTTTTGATGCTCCTGTATGATACAAATGTATTGAATTATGTCAAGCTTTTTTGTTTGGACCCCATTATATCAGCTGCTCATTTTAGGTCATCACCCAGGGCAGCACCTTTCATCCGGGCTTCAGCATGGCGGGATGAATTATTATAATAGGTTCCATTCGCCTGAATTATTGCTGACAAGGTATCCCCGTATGTATCAACCATCCTCAGAGATCTTTTGCCCCTGATACCATAGCGCTCCTTTTTGCAACTCAGTTCTTTAAGAGAAATACCGACTTTAAGCAAAGCATCCAATATGTCAGGGTTTTTAACCTCAAGTTTATCTGCATCCATCACCGGGTGTTCTTAGAAAATTTCGTTTCATACCTTGTTTTTGTCGATTCATCCCATTTCATTCAGCGCTTTTAATTGATGCCTTTATGATCCCCATAACTGCCACGGGCAGACCGCATTGGGGACCTGGGTCTGCCCACAACGAATAATGAAAGTAATGTTAGGCGTACCTACACTTTCTTATAACCTACATGGCAGTAACCACCTGCCACAACGAAAAACGAAAGTCCTTTAATTCCAGCATATTGATGAGACTTTCATATAAACGGGCATGTCCTGCCGGACACAACAAATATAGGGTCGTAGACGCGGAGCCAAATGGTATTATACCGCCGCCCCCCCGACGGGCAATGGGCCCGGACCGGAACTGTAGACAGCTCAATTGTCCGGTTCCTATTGCCCATCGGGGGGGCGGCTCTGCTGAGGTTGCCTTGGAGGCTGCCTTTTCATATAACATACATGGCAGAAAGACCTGCCACAACGAAAAACGAAAGTCCTTTAATTCCAGCATATTGGTGAGACTTTCATATAAAAATTTAAAAAGGAGATCATAAATGAGTTTGATCACACTTGAAAATGTTGAAAAGCACTATCATCTGGGCCAGGTGCGGATGACGGCGCTGCGGAACGTCAGCGTGGGTTTTGACAAAGGGGAATTCACGGCTGTATGGGGACCGTCCGGCAGCGGAAAGACAACACTGCTCAATTTGATCGGCACCATTGACGAGCCCAGTTCCGGAAACATTTATATCAATGGCAAAGACGTATCTGCCATGTCGGATAATGAAAAATCCGATTATCGGAACCGGCAAATCGGGTTTGTTTTTCAAAACTTCAACCTGATACCGGTGCTTTCGGCCCTGGAAAATGTCATGCTGCCGCTGCAGATCCAAAAAGAGCAAAAAAAGGCTGCCCGCAAAAAAGCAATAAAACGGCTGGAACAGGTCGAACTCGGACATCTGGCAGAAAGCCGGCCGGATAAAATGTCCGGGGGCCAGCGCCAGCGGGTGGCCATTGCCAGGGCGCTTGTCACGGACCCGGAAGTGGTCATTGCGGATGAACCCACGGCCAACCTGGATCTTGCAACATCCATTCATATTATCGATATCATGCAGACCCTGAACGAACAGGATGGGGCGACATTTTTATTTTCAACCCATGACCAGCGGCTTTTGGACCGGATGAACCGTCTGGTTAAACTTGAAGACGGCTGTCTGGCCGAATCTTAAAAAAAAGGAGAGCGATCATGAATCAACTGCTGCAATGGCTTACACTGGCGTTTAGAAATATTTTTAAAAGCCGACGGCGGACCCTTGTCTCTTTAATGGCCATTGGTTTTGGTTTTGCCGCCATTGCCCTTTTTAAAGGATATATTTCCAATATATATGAGGGGCTCAGGGGCTCGGTCATTCATGGGGCCGGTATCGGGCATTTAACCGTTTATGCAAAGGGATGGGAAGCCCACGGCAAATCTGATCCGCAAAATTACCTGCTCTCAAAAGATGCCATGGCGCAAATTGCTCAAATTGCCGGGCAGACCGGTCATGTGGTTTTGGCAAGTCCGAGACTGTCCATCTCGGGTCTGATATCCAACGGCAGAACATCAACCATATTTATTGCCACCGGTGTGGTGCCGGAGCATGACAAACAGATCAAAGGGGACTTTTCAGCCTATAATCCCATAGCAGGCGAGCCGCTGAACCCGGATCACCCGTACGGGGTGGAAGTGGCCCAGGGGCTGGCAGATCTGCTCGAGCTTAAAACCGGTGATGACGCGGTGGTTATGGGAACCACCCTGGACGGGCAGATGAACGCCCTGGATCTTACCGTCAACGGTACGTACAACACCGGCGTTGCAGACACCAATGACAAATACATCAAAGTGCCTTTGTCTTTTGCTCAGTCTTTTTACGATACAAAAAAGGCCGACAGCATGGTGATCCTGCTGGATGACTGGCAGCAGACAAACCCGGTTCGCCAGGAACTTCTGGCCCGGCTTGCACAGGCCGGCATTGATGTTGAGATTAAAACCTGGAAAGAAATGTCGGCCTTTTACAATAATGTGCGCAACATGTTTGACATGGTCTTTTTATTTATCTTTGCCATTGTATTTATCATTGTGATCATGAGCACCACCAACACCATGGGCATGGCGGTTGTGGAGCGGACAAGGGAAATCGGAACCCTTAGAGCGCTGGGGCTCAAGCGCTGCGGGGTCAGCCTGCTGTTTGCGGCTGAAGGCGGGTTGCTGGGCGTGTTCGGCTGCCTGTTCGGGCTTGTTCTTCATACCGGGGCATGGGCTTTGATATCATTTGTAAAACCGTCTTATATTCCGCCGGGAAATTCAAGCCCTGTGGCACTGATTGTGGATTTTCTGCCCGGCAGCATCATCCGTTTGATGATTTTCATGACATGCCTGGCCCTTGTCAGCGCCATTGTACCGGCCCGGCGGGCGGCAAAGCAAAATGTTGTTGAATCCCTGACTCATGTTTAAAACCACTGTACCGAATATAGATGACAAAGGAGAGAATATGAAATATTTCATTATGTTATCCATGACGATCATTACCGTTTTGTCCACAGGCCGAACCTGGGCCGTTGATATGGATGCAGCCTTCAAAGCTCTGGAAGCATCTGATCTGTCCCGGGGAAATGTATCCGGAATACAGTGGGACATTGATATTGAATCCATTACCGCCAATAGAACACAGAACAACAAATTGAACGTCCTGGTCAAAGGCACCAACTGCCTGGCTGTTTACCGAACGCCTGCCAGGATCAGGGGCAGAAAGCTGCTGATGCAGGACCGCAACATGTGGTTTATCAAACCGGGATTGTCCAAACCGGTTCCCATTTCTCCGCGCCAGAAACTGCTGGGCGGCGCATCAAACGGTGATATCGCCTCCACCAACTATGCCGGGGATTATACCATTGAAGCCGTTGAAGACGGCAATTTCAATAATGAATCCTGCTTTGTGTATGATTTAAAGGCAAAACATAAAAAGGTCACCTATGACAAGATCCGCTACTGGATATCAAAAAAGCGGCAGATCGGCCTGAAAGCCCAGTTTTTTACCCTGTCGGGCAAAATGTTTAAGACTGCCCGGTTTGAATATGCCCATACCATTAGAATCAATGGTGAATATCGTTTTTTTGTATCAAAAATGATCATTAAAAACGCCATGGTGGAAGATGAAAAAACGATTATGGACTATCATGACATACAGATAAAAGAGATCAGTGCATCTGCCTTTAACCTGAACCTGCTGGTCCGGTGATTGAGAGGGATCATGAATATACATGATTCGGTTGCCATACGAGTGTTATCGGTTTTCTGTGTGGCATGCCTCTTAGCGCCTTCCACGGCCTTATCCCTGGATGCGGGGATCAAGTTTTATACCCTTGCTGAAATGGCAGAAACAGCAGAATCATCCCGGAATCCGGACAACCGGTTTGCAAAGATTTCAGATCAGCATTTAAGGGCTGTTTTAAAGGCGGATCTATATGAAAACTTAGGCAGATGGCAGCTGTCTGCCCGACCAGGATTAAAACTGGATTGGGACCAGGCAACATTCAGCGGGCAAGATGAAGAAAGCGCTGAGGCAACAGCTAAAATGATGGAATTTGGCATCCGGTATATGGCCAGAGACAATGTTTTTGCAGCGTACGGCTGGGAAAACCTTCAGTGGGGTCCGGGATTTTTATATTCACCGTCCAATCCGTTTTTCACGGATAACGGCAAGAAAGATCTGATCCGGGATTTTGAAGGAAAAGGAATTGCCAAACTGGTCTGGGTCAAGGATTTTAACTGGTCTTTCTCCCTGATGTGCAACACGGATAAAGGGGCTGTGGATGAATCTGATTTTGAAAAAACCTATGCCCTGAAAATTGATTACGCTGCCAGTCAGGGATACGGGTCTGCTATGATTTCATACAAGGATCACAGCAGGGCCAGGCTGGGTCTATATGGCGGTGTAACAGCCACAGACGCTTTAATCATTTATGGGGAGGCAGGCTTTGAGCAGGGGAACGATGCCTGGTATCCCCAAAGGATCAAGGGGTCTTCCCTTGCGTGGGAAATGGCGCAAAACAAAGCAGACAGTGATGACATTTTTTTAACACTTTTATTGGGGGTAAGTTATACATTTGAATCTGGAAACACCCTGACCCTGGAGTCCCTTTACTATGGTATGGGCTACGATGACGGCGACGCATCAAATTTTAAACACCTTATTAGCACAGCAGAGCGGTTTTACGTTTCTAACAGCGGATTATCCGGATATGGGAAAAAACTTTTGGGCCAAAGCGCTGCAGACGGTCGTGATTTTTTGCGGCAAAACTATCTTATGGCCCAGTACCTGAATGATGGGATTTTTCCCAATGCAGACCTGATTTTCAGGATCACTTATTGCTTAGATGACCAGGCAGCCCGGCTGTATTCATCATTAAACTATAATGTCAGCGATAGTTTCGAGCTCAAAGCCGCTGCCATCATCAACACCGGAGGATCAGATGAATCCTTTGCCGGTTTTATGGGTTACCAGGTTCAGGCCGCAGTGGAATACTCCTATTGAAAGATGGAATAAACCGTGTCAGGATAAGACGCCATCAAAATAAGGATGAAAATTCGTTAAAATGAAACAGCAGCTGTTTTATTACAGAAAATTTACCTTGATGTCCTTCTTGTACAATATCATTGTAATATCAATGTGCTCTATGACCATTGCACTGGTTTTCATGCTGATTACCTCAGAGGCATATACCCTGGACGTCTATTTGCAATACCTGGCCAGATCAGAGTGCATCGGACTTTGCATTGGCGTACCCTGCTGCCTGTTATTCCACCTGTTCAAACCTAAAGGCGCTGCGAATCAGATGGCCTTGCTCACCGTCTGTGTCGTTGGGGGATCTGTCCTGGGAATTTATGTATCCGGCCCGTTTTTGGGTAAAACCTATTCCCAAATGGACGGACCGATTCCAACCCCCATGCTTCTGATCGGAATTATCCTTGGATTTATCATCTCTTTTGGATTTGCAGTGCGGGAGCGGTTTCATTTAATCCACTTGGCAATGGGTGAAGAAAAGCTTGCGCGGATGTCCGTTGAAAAAGAAAAAATTAATTCCGATTTAAAACTGCTGCAGGCTCAGGTGGAGCCCCATTTTCTTTTTAATACCCTGTCCAACATCCTCAGCCTTTTAGACCATGATGTTGACACCGGTAAAAAAATGCTTGAAAACCTGACTGCTTATCTGCGCACCTCTTTGCTGCAGTCCAGAAAAGAAAAAAACCGGATCGGACAGGAGATAAAAATGATTCAAAGCTACCTGGATATTTTTAAAATCCGCATGGGAGAGCGGTTAAGTTATACCATAGATTTTCCGGATGAAACCCTTGGGCTTGCCATTCCTCCCATGATGATCCAGCCGCTGGTTGAAAATGCCGTCAAACACGGGCTTGAGCCAAAGATAGAAGGCGGGCACATTACGCTTCAGGGGGCGTTAAAACAAGACCGGCTGGTCATTGAGGTATCTGATACCGGTAACGGTATTCGGGAAAATTCCGGGGCCGGGGTTGGAACGGGCAATATCAAAAAGCGGCTCAAAGCGATGTATGGGGATGATGCGGTTCTAAAATTTGAAGATATGGCCCCCAGCGGGCTCAAAGCCATAATGGAGATACCTTATGTCCCGGATCACGGCACTGATCGCAGATGATGAAGCTGAATTAAGGGGGCATCTGGCCAGACTGCTTACGCAGCTGTGGCCGGAACTGGTTATTCTGGGGGCCGCTAAAAACGGGGTTGAAGCCCTGAACATGGTAGACGAGCTGTCCCCTGATATTGTTTTTCTCGATATCAATATGCCCGGCTTAAACGGCATTGAGGTCGCACGAAAAATCTGTGGCAAATGCTGCATTGTTTTTATTACCGCCTATGATCAGTACGCTGTTGAGGCCTTTGAAAACGAAGCCCTGGATTATATTCTCAAACCGGTGGAAAAAGAGCGGCTGCAGCACTGTATTCGGCGCTGCCAAAAAAGGGTCTTAACACCGGAGCCATTTCCCCCGGGGCTGGATCAGCTTCTTTCAGGGCTTGAGAAAAAGATTCAAAGCAGCAGGCCAAAAGATTTTCTGCAATGGATCCGCGCCCAGCACGGGGACACCATCCGCTTGATCCCGGTGGAGGATGTGCTGGTGTTTAAATCTGCTGACAAATACACACGGGTCATCACCGCAGACAAAGAATCGATTATTCGCAAAACCATCAAAGAACTTGAAACGGAACTGGACCCGGAAAAATTCTGGAAAATTCACCGGGGCAGCATTGTAAACGTATCCTGTATCCGGCAGATCAGTAAATCTTTGACCGGCAAATATGTACTCAAGATAAGCGGATTTGATGAGCCCCTGATGGTCTCCCGCTCCTACACCCATCTGTTCAAACAGATGTAATTTCGATGTTTTTTAGAAATGCGTTTGACCGCGTCTGCGGTTTTGGTGGAAAAATTTTTAATGCGCCGGGCTTTATCCAGAATCACAGTATCCGGTTTAAGCATATAGGAATTCCTTATGGTGTTATGGGGAATATATCATAACTATCAATTCGCTTTTCATAATAAATTCTGCCATATATTCCCCGTTACAGATACGGGGAGAGTTCAGATGGGATTCTTCTGTGTGAGAAGACGGTTAATATCTAATTTTATAGACCGGAAATCGGATCATCAACGTAAAAATCTCAATGGAAAAGGAGTGGACATGGGTAAAATGATGCGTGCGCTGACGATAACGGCCCTGGGTCTGGTAATGGGCCTTGGGATAATGGCCTGGGTGCCGGATGCCTGTGCAGACAATGAAAATTTGCTGGAAACCATTGGCAAGACCGGTGAGGTGCATATGGGGTTCAGGGAGGGATCGGTCCCCTTTGGTTTTATTAATGAAAATGGAGAGTGGGGCGGTTTTGGGCTGGACCTGGGGGCTGTGGTGGTCAAGGACCTTGAGAAAAAATTCAACAAACCCATTAAGCTGATAAAGCACCCCATGAATCCCAAAACAAGGATCACCATGGTGGCCAACGGTGTGGTGGCCATGGGTATCGGTTCCACCACCATTACCCTTGCCAGGGAAGAGGTGGTGGATTTCAGCCTGCCCTATTTTCTCACCGGAACCCGACTTCTGGTGCCGAAAGAGAGCGACATCAAAGACTTTTCAGATATCGGCGGAAAACGGGTGGGTATGGGAAGCGGATCAACAGCCAATATCAAGGGGCTGGACATGGCCATTGCCCAGGGGCTGATCAAGCCCGCCTGCAAAAAAATGCTTTTTGAAGAGCACAACAAGGGATTTCTGGCCCTGCAGCAGGGAAAAATTGATGCCTATTTCACCGATGCCAGTCAGTTGGCAGGGATGCGTGCAAAGGCAAGGAATCCCCAGGACTGGAAAATCGTGGGCAAATACCTGACCTATGAACCCTATGGATTTATTCTTCCCGAAGGCCAGGGGGAATGGCGGGATTTTGTCAATGCCTCCCTGATCCATATGATCAAGGACGGAACGTTTGAAGCCTTATACACAAAATGGTTCGGTCCGGAAGGCGTGGTTCCCCTCCCTATGACAGCTGAGTATAAGGTGCTGCTCAACGCCCTGAGTTACCCGGAATAGACCGGACCTCCGGAGCGTTTTTGATTTATCCCCAATGCTTACAACCTGATTATGGTGCACAGGTTGCATGATCTGATACACCTGCACGATGGGGTGGGCCGAAGCATGGTTTATGGTTTAGGCCCGCCCAAAAAAGGATTTTTGTGCTCAACTATACCTTTGACTGGTCCGTTTTGTGGCAGCAGCCATACGGGACCATGATGCTCAGAGGAATCGGGACCACCCTGACCTTGTCCGTGGCGGCGTGGTGCTTGGCGGTGGTGGTGGGAATGGTCGTTGCTGCCCTCAGGATTGCCCCCGGAAGAGGTCTGAAACTTCTGGGCCTGGGGTATGTGCTGGTCTTCAGGAATATTCCCTTTCTGGTCCAGCTTTTTTTTTGGTATTTTGCCGCCCCCCTTATCCTGCCCAAGGCCGGTCAGTCGTGGCTTTACGACAATGTGCCCGACTATGCGTATTGGTGCAGCATTGTGGGGCTGGGGTTGTATACGGCATCCCGGGTGGCGGAGCAGTTCAGGTCCGGGCTGTTGTCCATCTCCCGGGATCAGTACCGGGCCGCCTATGCCACCGGGCTCAAACCGGTACAGGTATACCTGCATGTCATCCTTCCCCACGCCTTTCGGATGATTATCCCCTCGTTCACCACTGAATTTCTCACCTGCTTTAAAAATTCCGCCCTGGCCATGACCATTGGGGTCATGGAAATCACCCACACGGCCTATATCATTGATTCCTTTACCTGGCATGGCCTGGAGACCACCACTGCGGCAAGTTTATGCTATCTTGCCATTGCCCAGACAGTGGCCCTGGGGATGTGGCAGGTGGAAAAACGCATGCGCATTGCCGGCTTGATCAACAGAGGGGGATGAGGTGGATTTTTCAGTTATATCGGATAACCTGGCGTACATGGCCGGCGGGCTCTACCTCACCTTTGAGATTGCCCTGATGGCCATTGGCGGCGGGCTTGTCTGGGGTGTGGTTCTGGGCCTGGGGCGCCTGTCTTCCAACCGGTTGATCTACTATGCCGCCAGTCTCTATGTTCATTTTTTCAGGGGTATTCCCCTGATCCTGGTGATCTTCTGGATCTATTTTCTGTTACCCGTGATTGTGGGGAAATCCCTTGGTGAACTGCCAGCGGTTGTCCTCTCTTTTATCCTGTACGAGGCCTCTTATTTTGCCGAAATCGTTCGATCGGGGATCCAGTCCGTCTCCAGGGAACAGCGCTGTGCCGGTCTGGCAACGGGTTTGCGGCCAGGGCAATTGGCCAGGCACATTATCCTGCCCCAGGCGTTGCGTAATATGCTTCCCTCCCTGGTCAACCACGTCGTGGTGGTGTTCCAGGACACCTCCCTTGCCTATGTCATCGGGCTTCGGGAATTTTTACGCCGGGTCAACCTGGTGGATGCCCGGGAGGCCCGGTCAATTGAACTCTATCTCTTTGCCGGCATGGTTTATTTTATCTTTTGCGCCATCGGCACATTTGCCGGCCATCGCCTTGAAATAAGATTTCGGGCCAAGGGAAGTTTCCATGATTGAAATCAAAAATATAAACCTCTGGTATTCCGATGAATATCAGGCTCTGAAAGATGTCAGTCTGACCATTGAGAGTGGCCGGACCTTGGTCATCTGCGGCCCCAGCGGATCGGGAAAAAGCACCCTGCTCAGGTGCATCAACGGCCTGGAACGATTCCAGGCCGGGGAAATCTTGGTGGATGGCATTTCGGTCCAGGGCAGAGAGACGGACATTTATGCCCTTCGCTCCCGCATCGGAATGGTGTTCCAGCATTTTGAACTCTACCCCCATAAAACCATCCTGGAAAATCTCGTTCTGGCACCCATCAAGGTTCATAAGATGCCCAGGGATGATGCTGAGCAAAAGGGGATGGAGTTGCTTGAGCGGGTGGGGATTCTTGATCAGGCCTCCAAATTTCCGGCCCAGCTTTCGGGCGGCCAGCAGCAGCGAGCGGCCATTGCCCGGGCCCTGGCCATGGATCCTCTGGTCATGCTTTTTGACGAGCCCACCTCTGCCCTGGATCCGGAGATGATCAGAGAGGTCCTTGAGGTGATGGCCGATCTGGCCAGGGAGGGCATGACCATGGTGGTGGTGAGCCATGAAATGGGGTTTGCCCGCCAGGTGGCCGATGAAATTATGTTCATGGACAAAGGGTGTATTGTGGAAAAAAATCATACCCATGCGTTTTTCAGCCATCCGGTCCATGAAAGAACCCGGCAGTTTCTGGGCAAAATCCTCGATTACCAAACTTGAATAATAAATGCCCCTGTCCAGGCCGGGAGGTCATTGCCGCGAGATCATTAGATGCTTATTCCTGATTTTCGTGTTGTTTTGGCAGGAGAATCAAAAAAACCTTTTTTGGTTCTGGCGTGCCCAGGTTAGGTGTCCGGGAAAATGGTTCGTGCTGTGCAGGTTTTGTGAAGTTTTCGCAGCATATTGATCGTCAGCACCAGAACAATGGCAATCAGCGCCATGTACACCGGTGGGGAGGAATCCTTTCTGCCGGCCCAAATGGCGTAAAGATAGGGTGCGGTGGTGCAGATAAAGGTGATGGTTCCCCATTTGAGCATGTTCAGACAGGAGGGGAGTTGCTCCCCCATGGTGAACAGCAGATGGCGCCATCCCAAAATGTAACCCGGAATGGTTACCACATCCAGAAAGAAAAAGATCCATGGGTGTATGGATGCGCTTTGCAGCAGATCATAGGCCAGAACAAACTTGACAATATCATATACCAGCAATACCGCCATGGACCGACGGCTGGTGACCCTGGGGAAACGGGGGAGAATCAAATTTTCTCTTCCTGCACATGAAAATCGATTTCCGCACCGGTGACCGAACTTCTGCCGGTGTTCAGAAACGATATGATCCATACGGCTTCCATGGCAAGGAGTGTCCATGGGGAGCAGATCCTGCCAATCCCCCGGGAGAGCTGCAAAGATACCCCGGTGGTTTCAGGGAAGATCATGGTGATTCCCAGGGCAAAGAGAACCGTACCCGCAGCCATGACCTGATAGGGGGTGATTCTGAGATCTCCTCTGAAGTCAGCCCGGAAAAATTCGGAAACAATTCGCCACCCCTGGGTAATGATAAGCGTTTCCACCAGAGCGGTGCCAAAGTAGCCGTTAAGAAAAAGCAAGGTTCCCATAAGGCCGCTGACACAGTAAAGAACAGCGGTGATGACTTGAACGGGAATCACCTTCTGTCCCTCCAGCCCCGATGCATAGGCGATTTTTTTTGTTTTACCATGAAATACCAGGCAGCAGCCACCCAACAACTTCTGCACCCTGGGATGGCATTGATGAAGGGGTTTGCCGTAACAGCACCCGAAACTGAGGCATGCCAGTCGTCCCACCCCCTCTCCAAAGGCATAGGCGATGCAGATGGCAGACAGCATCACAGTGGTGTTGAGCGGCGTTCCCATTGTCAGTACGGAAAATCTGTTTACCAGCCATATCAGGAGAGGTGCCGCCAGCATACCCACAAACACCGCGCCGCCCACGGTCAGGGTACCGCTCTTTTTTTCCACCAATCGTGCAACCACACGCGCTGCTGGCATGCAAACGGCAAGCAGAAGGACAATAAAGGTTGCCGTAGCGGCCAGGGAAAGCCCTGCGGACATGGTAAGTATCAAAAACATGATGACGGCAAAAGTGTACGCATTGGCACTTAAAACGCCGTAATAGGTCAGGTTCAGACCCTGCCATTTACCATGGCCGTTGGTGCTTTGGGGAATCACCGCCATGATTTGCCATTTTTCACCGGGCAGGGTCTTTGCCCCCCACCAGATGGCCGCGCCAAGAAAGACAAAAAGCGTGGTGATAAAGATAAGTTGGTCCATTAGAGGGACCTTCCCATGGTTTCCCGCAGGTGAATTTGAGTCTCCACCAGGGGCTGATTGAAATGACGGCTGAAGCGGCTGTTGACATCCCGCCGATGCCTGTTTTCCAGAAGATCCCGGGAAAACCGGCATCGGTTTTGCTGAAAAATAATAACGGTGGTGGAGCTGCCGGGCCGGAAAAGGCTCTTGGGCTGCCCGGCCCTGACAAAAAGCCCCGGTACCACCGGTGCCGGATCATCATACCGATGATGGCTGTAGCATTGGCAGATACGGCCGATCATCAGGGCCACAATTTCCACCATGGCCACCAGACCCATATGGGTACCGTTTTCCACATCCGTGTCAATGATGGTCACCACCCGCCGGTTCTTGGACATGGGCGTTACGGCCTGAACCACGGCACCGGGATTGCACGAGTGAAATTGTCCGTTGATTTCGTATATGTCAATGATGCGGCCGGACACAGGGGCATGGTTATAGTGATATTTTTCCGGGGTTAACCGAAAAATGGCATAATCGCCATGGGCGAAGGCGCTCAGCCACTCTTCTTTGTCCGGGCCGAGCAGTTCGGCAAAGGAGAAGAATTTCTCCTTGATAAACAGGGTGGAGGTCTCCTTGAATGAGCCCATGAGGACCCGGGCATCGGCCGGTGATACTGCGGCATCAGGGGCCGTGGTCATGGGCCTGACGTCCCAGTATCGGATCTGCCTTTCAAAGATGTTTCGATACGAAGTGAGTGTCTCAACTGAACCGTATATGTCGGTTGGCGAAATACCCAGTTTGTTTAAAATCTCCCCTGGTTTCATACCTAAATGGCTCAGGGGGAAATCGTAGTTAAACAGACCCAGCAGAGAGGAGACGTGTCGGGAGAGAATCAGGTTAAATAAAAACGGCATGTTTTCTCTGATGGTGGAGTAGAGTGTCTGCACCACCGCGTCACCCAAAAGGGGTTCCGTTTTGACGGCAGCCGTGGCTCTTTCGATATATTGATGGGCAGTTATTGCAGTCATATCAATGATACCTCTTAGATCTAATGGTTAGGTGGTACGATCACGCCTGACCCCTCTCCAGGTGGCCGGTGTGGTGATCAAGCCCTGTTTTTCTATGCTGTGGGTTTGTTTCTGGTCTCTCTATCCACGTATAAAATAATGAGATAGATAAATTGCTTCAGCTGTTTTTGGGAGAGGGTGCCTTCCAGAAAAGGTACTCTGACGGATCTGATAAAGGTCAACAGGTCGGTCTCACCAAGAATATCGGAAATGGCTTCCCGGCACTCCGGGTCCCGGGAGTCGGCCCAGAGATCCATCCGGGTGAAGACCTCCTGAAGAATGGCCACTCCCTGGTCCATATGTTTTTTCCTCAGTTTGTCAATGTAATACGTTTCAGCTTTGTGGTTGAAGATCTCCCCCTTGAGCTGCATGGGTGAACTTTTTCGTGTGTCGGACAGAATGCCACTGACCAGACGTCCGCTGGCGGCAAACAGATCCGGTGCGTGAAGCCGTGCCCTGAGATCGGAGAGCACCCCTTTCATGCGTTGCTGGGCCACGAGTTCCCGTCCGTCGGTTTGAATCATGTCAACCAGGGTTTTGAGATACGCCTGTCGGCGCACCCGGGTATATCCGGGATACCGTCTGCTGGCCCGGGTTTTGGGAACCTGTGCCATTATTTTTTTTAAAAACAGATTGCTGGTGGTTGTTTTGACGTAAAATGTGGGCAGATTGACGGCACTGCCGAAAAAGATCTGTCTGCGTTCGCTCTCCACATGGGGGGTGTCCGGGATGGTGGCATGGGTCACTTCGCCGGAGAAGATATAGTGATAGGCCAGGGTGGTGATGAGGTTTTGCAGATCCAGAGCACCGCCCATGTCCGTTAAAATGTTTTCAAAAATACTGTGGTAACGATGCTCAAATCCGCTGAATCCCATGTCTGAAAAGGATCGGATACGTATCAGCTGGTACAGGGGCATGCGGGTATCAAACACCCCCATCTGGGACAGATCCATCTTAAGTCTGTCACCGTTGCCCATGGTACCGTCCAGCACCGGGTTTTCATGGGTGCTCATCAGGGAGACAAAGTAATCAATGAGCCGGTAATCGGGAATGAAATCCCCCTGAAGATTAAATGCGCGGCTGATGAGCCTGTCCAGCCACACCGGCCCAAAGGGGGTTATGGGGCTTCCCAGAATGCTGATATTGGCCTTTTTTTTCCATCGTCGCCACATCATGCGAAGATGGGTATAGTCCATCTCATGGGGAAGAAACCCCAACGCCTGTTCCGGGTGAAAATCTTCAAAGTTGAGTCGGTAGGGAGCGGCACTGTAAGTCCCTGGAAAAAGGGGAAGGAAATGTTCCACAATTTTGATTACCAAATCTCCCAATTGCTTCTCATGATGGGGGGTAAAACCCGAGTTCGGATCTTTAAGCAGACGTCCCAGCTTGCGGCTGCCCATGCTGATATGGGTGCCGTTGTTGGCCAGGCTGATGTTGGAACTGTTGGGAAGAATACCCAGATTGGTGGTGATGATACCGGCTTCCTTTAATTTGGCCAGGCTGTTGATGCGGCTTCGGCTGAGGACCTTGTGACACAGTTTCATGTAGGTGTGTTTTTCCTCACCCCGGGACCATCCCGACAGACAGGGGCTCATGAACAGGTGCCGGTAAAAGGTATCCGGAATGGCGTCATTGAGCTCCTTTTGCCACAGGGGAGGGGAGGCCGAAAAAAACACCTGTACGGTTTGTCCCAGGGCCGTGAGGCAGAATTTTTCCTGGGCATATTGAACCAGCAGCTGGGTGAACAGGAACCGGATCAGCGTTTCCTGGGCCGTTCGGGTACCGGAACCCCGGGAGGAACTTGCCTGAACCGGATAAAAAGAGAAGGTTTCCGGTGAGGTGTTGTCATTTAGAAAATGGGCCATCATCTTTTCTCCGGTGATGCGGATGAAAGGATGACGGGCCCGGTCTTCTCCCATGGCATCTGCCAGGGAAAGTTTCAACAGATAGCTGACAGGAATGCGGATGAAGGCTTCTCCATCCCGTTCACACAGAAAGGTGTCTGCATCGCTTCTTGGGGCCGATGCGGGATCGGTTTTGTCCGATTTTAAATCCGTGTTGAAAATATGGTGGGCATAGGTGTTCAGTGCTTTCCGGGGAATTCTCACCCAGCTGCCGGCCCAGTTTTTTTCCTGCTGGGCCGGCAGCAGTTTTTCAAGGGTAGCCATCATCTTTCCGGAGGTGTCCCCCGAAGCGGTTCGTCGAATCAGGTTTTTGTAATAGCTGGACATTTCAATGGCCATGGCCAGATCAATGTTCTGTTTTTTTCCCTGTACCACGGTCTGAAATTCGTTTTCCACACCGGCAGTGACATCCCGGGGCGAAAACGGCAGGGATGCCGGATAATGGTCGCTGGATAATGGCTTGATTTCCATGATCTTTAACAGATGGGAAAGATTCATGGGGATGGTATCGGTGGTCCCTTCATTTTCCAGGAGGCTGGGCTTGGCTGCCATGGGTTGATCTCTTTGTCCTTTCATGGATCGGGCGTGGCCGGAATAAGGCACGGAATCAGGCACAGGGTTGATAGTAGCGCATGGAAGAGAACGTCCCCGGATACCTGCCTGGTACCTCAAAGAGTTCCAGTGCTTCAATGGACATATTGGCAAAGGGCAGGGTCTCCAGCCGTTCCAGACCGATGGGATTTCCGGTGAGTTCACAATAGCCGAACTGACCGGTTTTCATGCGTTTCAGTGCCTCATTGATCTGATTGAGCCTCTGGCTGTAGCGATCGTAATTGCTGAGGTCCCGTTCCATGTCCATGTAGAAATTACTTCGGTCAATGATGTCTGCAGGGTTGGTTTTAAACCGTTTGATTCTGGCCTTGAGTCTTAAGGCTTTTTCCTGCAGTTCACTTTTTTGCACCATTAGTTTCTGTTTAAAGTAGAGCAGTTGCCGGCAGTTCATGTAAGGTTCATCTTCTGTGGGGCGGTAGGTATCCATCATTTCCGTTGTCATGATTCATCTCCTTACGGTTGATTAAATTCTTTTAACATCATATACTCGTTGATAAATTCAAGTTGCCGAAGTTAGAACCCGCACCGTTGAATCTTTTTTAATCCGGCGGTGCGTTAACATTTTTGCAGGTACCTTACCACTGAAATATTCGCATTTGATTTGTCCTTGATTATGAATTGATTATTTCATATGTGGGTAAACATTCTCTCATTTTTGCCTCATACAAATCTGATCATATTCTCATAAACTCTGGTTAGTATGAAAATGATATGGCTTTTAATGGTTTGTAATTTAAAGGAAATGACTTGAATATGGTAGAACTCACCAACAAAAAATGGCTGACATGGCTGTCAACGCTGGACTATGCATTCCAGCCCATTGTCAATATTCATACCGGGAATGCATTTGGTTTTGAAGCACTGTTAAGATGTTGGGAAGCCGTGGGGTTTGCATCCATTGGTGAAGTGTTTGACCGTGCGTACCAGGACGGGGTCCTTCACCAGGTGGATCTTGTTCTGCGCAGGAAGGCCATTATCAAGTTTGCCGAATTTAAAGGGCATCGTCATATCAAACTGTTTTATAACCTGGACAATCGCCTGTTTGATTCAAGGGACTACTCCCCGGGAAGTACCATGAGTATATTAAAGGAATATGGATATTCCCATGATGATGTCTGTTTTGAGATTTCTGAAAAGCATCCGTTCCGCGAAGATATGGATGTGCCCAAGACCTTCAGTGCCTATCGCCGACAGGGGTATAAAATAGCTGTGGATGATTGTGGTATCGGATTCTCAGGCCTCCAACTCCTCTATTACGCAGAGCCGGACTATATCAAGATTGATCGGTTTTTCATTCAGAATATGGGCAATGACCCCAAAAAACGGCTGGTGGTCTCCACCATTGTCAATTTTGCCCATTTCATGGGAAGCCTTGTGCTGGCAGAGGGCGTTGAAACAAGGGATGAGTATTCCCAGTGTAAGGCCATTGGTTGTGACATGATCCAGGGGTATTTTGTGCAGCACCCCCAACTGGATCTGAATGAGTTGAGAATCCGGTATGATAACATTGAAACCATCTCCAGGGAAGAGAAACGAAACGGAACATTCAAGGATCGATCCCTCATCGCCAATGAGGTCCGCTACATTGAACCGGTATTCACGGACTGCGATATCATTACCATCATGGACCAGTTCAGAAAAGGGGCCCATGGGGGATTTTTCCCGGTGGTGAACCGTTACGAAGAGCCCGTGGGGGTGGTGTGTGAAACCGCGTTCAATGATTACATTTTTTCTAAATTCGGTCGTCAGTTGCTGGAAAATCCCTCCTTTGGGAAGGATATTTCAAGATTCACCAAAAAAATTCCCATTGCCGATATCCACTCCTCCGTTGAGAAACTCATTGAAACCTATACCCAGTATAATAACAATGAGGGGCTGATCATGGTGGACGATATGAAATATATCGGCGTGTTAAGTACCCAGGCCATGTTGAAGATCATCAACGAAAAAAATCTCACCCTTGCCAGGAACCAGAATCCGTTGACCAAATTGCCCGGTAACACCATGATCCATGAATATTTCAGTAAAAGCCTGTCGGATTTTTCATCCACCTATCATCTGGTCTATTTTGATTTTGATAATTTCAAACCCTTTAATGACAGGTATGGTTTCAGGAGCGGAGACCGGCTGATACTGATGTTTGCCGATCTGTTGAGAAAAGCCCAGTTCTCGGAAAGCCGGTTTGTGGGACACATCGGAGGCGATGACTTTTTCATGGGAATGAAAGATATGGACCGGGTTGAGGTGGAGACGGAGATGGCGCAACTGGCCCGGCGGTTTCAGAAAAATGCGGAAAGTTTTTATGATGGAGAAACCATACAAAAGGGATTTATGGTGGCCAAGGACAGAGATGGCATTCTCAAAAAAATCGATTTAATCACGGTCTCCGTTGCCGTGCTGGAGCTTCCCAGACAGACCTGTCGGCACTGTTCCATTGAGAAAGCCGGTAACATCATTGCCACGTTGAAAAAACAGGCCAAACAGTGTGAAAAGGGCATTGTCAGCGCTGACATCATGGTCTATCTCAATGATGAAGCCGAGGAACCACAGCCCGTGGAAACGGTGATGCGTTATGAGATGCGCGTCATGGCGGGTTTATAGGAGCATTGTCAATGGGACGTTCCCAATGGGATGATTCGGTCCTTGTTCCGGGAATTGTCGCTTGGGTCAATGCGGATCCTTGACGATTTGTCTGATCTGGTCAATCACGCGCATGGGATCTATCGGTTTTTCGATATATCCGTTGCACCCGGCGTTGAGCAGCTTTTGCCGGTCTCCTGCCATGGCATAGGAGGTTATGGCAATAATGGGGATCGTTGCTCCGTTCATTCCCGAAGAAGATCGTATTTTTTTCAGCACCTGGGTTCCGTCAATATCCGGCAGTTGAATATCAAGAAGAATAAAATCCGGCTGACGGGTCTCCGCCAGTTCAACCCCTTTCCAACCCGTTTCTGCCCAGATGGTGTCATACCCTGCGTGATGCAACAGCGTGGTAATCAATGTCATGTTGTCCTCGTTATCCTCCACCACAAGCGCAAGCTGTTTTGTCTTTTTGGTCATTTATCCACCTCCGTATTCAGATCGGTTGGAATCTTTAGATAAAAAATACTGCCCTCATCTATTTTGCTTTCAACCCGGACAGTCCCCTGCAGGAGCTCCGTTGCAATTTTTTTGGTTAAATAAAGCCCCAATCCGGTTCCACCGGCTTTGATTCGCAGACGGCTCTCCAGACGTTCAAACGCATTGAAAAGCCGTGGCAGATCTTTTGGGGCGATGCCGATACCTGTATCCTGTACCCGGATTTCAATATCTGTCAAGTTTTTAAATAAAGAGAGCGTGATCTCTCCTTTTTCCGAATATTTTACCGCGTTTCCAAGGAAATTAAGCAGGCACTGGAGCAACCGCTTGTAATCCGTACGCATCATAGGCCAGGTGTCCGTCTCCACCGAAAGGGTCAATCCTTTAGCGTCAGCCTGGGGTTTGATGGTTGCTACGGCCTCCTCCACAAGATCCTTGATGGAAAATTCTTCAGGAAAAACATCAATGCGGCCGGCTTCAATTTTTGAAATGTCTATGACATCCGAAATAAGGGCAAGAAGATGGATACCGGCCTTATGGATTCTGTTTAAGTTATCTTTTTGTTCTTTGCTGAGCGTTCCGGAAATGCCCTGGATCATCAGCCCGCTGAACCCGATAATGGAGTTGAGAGGGGTGCGCAGTTCATGGGACATGGACGCGATGAACATGGATTTGAGCCGGTCCAGCTCCTTGAGGCGATCATTTGCTTTTAGCAATTTTTCATTGGAGGATTCCGCCGATATAAGGGCCTGGTGTTCGGACTTTTGTGCCAATGCCAGCTGATGGTTGAGGCGGCTGAGCTTTCGGTTCCAGAAGAAAATCACCAGAAAAATCAGAAGCGCCCCGGCCAGTACCTTCCACATCAGTGTGTAGTCGATCACACGCTTGTAGGTGATGGAAAACCATTTACGGGAGATGTCACTTCGTTCTTCCTGAGTGATGGCATCCAACGCCTTCTGCATCAAGCCGGTCAGGACAGGCAGGTCCTTGCGGATGCCCATGGATAAATGATAACTATATGGGGTCTCTCCGGATATTTTGAGACGGCTTAAGCCTTCCTGACTCAGGATATGGCTGATGGTTGCCATATTACCCACAAAGGCAAAGGCTTTTTTCCGGTTGACGGCCATGAGCCCTTCCCGGACATTGGTGACAGGCATCAGGTCTAATTCCGGGTGCCTGTCACGGAGGCGTTCATGGGAGACATACCCTGAAACCACGGCAATTTTTTGGTCTCTCAACCCACTCATGTCGGAAAGATAAGGGGTCTCTTCCCGGGTAACGATTACCATGGGAAAGTTTAGGTAGGGGGTGGTAAAATTAAGATATTGTTCGCGTTGGGGCGTTTTGACAAGGGAGGGCAGGATCTCCAGTTCACCCGCTTTAGCCGTCTTCACCATCTCCTGCCAGCTTTTGGGGGGAAGCGGTTTGATCTGTATGCCCAGCAACTTTTCGATGCGGGTGATATAGTCCGCCGCTATGCCGCTGAACTGTCCATGATTGTCGCTGAACTCCATGGGATACCAGTCAATGTCATACCCTAACCTGAGGACTGGGTGCTCTTTTATGAACGCCCTTTCCCGGGCGGTAAACTGCAGTTTTTCCTCCGGGGTGAGATCCATTGTCGGAATTTTCTGTCCTTTCTGATCAACCCCGACCCATCTGCCCACCATGTCGTTTTTTTCTTCCTGGGAGATATCATCCAGTGCCTTTTGCAGGATATCCCTCAGAATCGGCCAGTCCTTGCGCGTGCCCATGGCCAGGATGGAACCTTCTTTTTCCAGTCTGCCATGGACCTTAAGATTGGTGATGATTTCCTTTGCCAGCAGGTAGAGTGCCACTGCACGATTGCCGGCATAGGCATCTGCTTCGCCCCTGGCCACCGCATCCAGGGCAAATGCGGTATCACGGTATTCTTTTATATTGACCCTGGGATAATGATCCCGGAAATAGTTCACATTGCCAAAGCCTTGTTCCAGGGCCAATGTTTTCCCCTGAAGATCTGCTTCATTGTTCAGAAAAGGTGTGTTTTGGGGGGCAACAATGACATGGGGAACCGTAAGATAGGGGGTGGTGAAGTTAAAAAAATCTTCTCTGGAGAGCTTGGGTGTGATATCCATGAGGACATCCAGCTTCCTGTCTTTCACCCCATTGTAAATGTGTGTCCAGGCTCCCGGCACAATTTTGAGAATATTATTGAGACGACGGTTGAGTGCGGTGATGTAGCTGACGTCAATACCGCTTGGCCTTCCCTTCTCATCAATAAAATCAAAGGGGGGCCATGCATCCATGATTCCCACACGGATAATTGGGTGTGAATTCAGAAAATCCTGTTCCTTTTCAGTAAATTGGAGCGGACTTGAATCCCTTTCCGGAAGGGGCCGAAAATTGATCCAACGGTCAAACAACGCTTGCTTTTCATCACTGGAGACGGCTTGTATGCCTTTGTCCAATATGGATGCCAGGACCTTTTGTCGCTTGGCCACCCCCATATGGAATTTGAATATATCCATATCTTCCATACCGGTACGGTCCGTCACCTTGAGTCCGGAAAGGAAGTGTTGCCGTACGGTGTAGTTGATCACTGCCTCGTTTCCCATAAATGCGTCTGCCCTGTCACGAAGCACGGCTTCAAGCCCTTCAAGAAACCCGTTTACCTGGATTATCATCACCTTGGGATGGGTGCGAATCACCGATTCTTCATAATGGTATCCCTTGACGACTGCCAGCCGCTTGCCCTTAAGGTCGCTGATCTCCTTGATGGTTTTTTCGTTTGCCCTTGTAGCGATGGCTGTGGCGGCATCCATGTACGATGATGTAAATTCCATGAAGTCGATGCGGTTGGGGGTTTTGGCAATCACAGGCAAGACATGAATCTCTTCCCTGCGCAGCAGTGTCATCAACTCATCCCATGAATACCCATTGATAAACTCAAAGGACAAGCCCATTTTTTTGCCTGCCAGGCGTAAAAAGTCAATGGCGTAGCCCATGGCTTTGCCATTCTCTACAAAGTCAAATGGTGGCAGGTCTGTCTCATTGCCGACCTTGATTTTGGGGTGCTGATGTATCCATTCCAGTTCTTCCGGGGTCAACGATGCCTGTGCCGGTTCCACCCTGTCCGCAATGGAATTGAGATCAAAATTGTATTGCAGCCGCTTTGGGTTATGGGTCTTGGACAGGGACCTGAAGTCGATCATTCCGGGACGGACAAAAATGGCATTGAATTTGTTTATATTGTTTCGGGTAATGGTCACCATGTTGCTGGTAAAACGCATTTTTTCGTTGGCGAAATCGTATCCGTTGAGGTAGTCAAACACCATGATCGCAGCAAGGGCTCCATCAAAGATATGCCCCCCCACATCAATATCAATGACTCCCCGGTCCAACGCCCTGAGTGCATCAAGCCCCCAGTTGATGCCGCCATAGACCATGGGTTTTTCAATTTCAAGTTCCCTGACGGCTTCGGCAGCACCCTGGGCCATGCGGTCATTGGCAGCCCATACCACATTGATTTGAGGGTGGCTCAGGAGCACTCTGCGGAAGATGGCTTTTGCCTGCTCCCTGTCCCAGTTGGCAGGTTCAGTGGCGACAAGTTCGGCGTTGTCTGTGGCAACAATAAACGTTTTCAAGCCCTCCATCCTCAGGATGGAGGCAATATCTTTCTCTCTTCCCTGAAATGCGAAAATATTAAGGGCTTTTATTCCTTTTTTTTCGGCAATCTCGGCAAGCCTCCTTGCCAGAAGGGTGCCGGCCTGCTTGTCATTTGCCGTAAGTTCTCCTATCCAGTGCGGGTATTTTCCCCTTGGCGCAAAGGTATTGACTTTAAATGACGTATTAACTAAAAATGCCGGTGTTTTATATTTTTCGGCAATCTGAAGAATGGATTCCCCAATGCCCTGGAAGTTCATGAAGATAATGGCATCAATGCCTTGTCGGCAGACCCTGTCCGCCTGGTTTAGCATGGTTTCGGGATTTTCTTTGGCATCGTGAACTTCTATGTTGAGTCCAATACTGTTGGATGCGGTTTGTGTGTAAGATGCAAACGTCGTCCAGAATGCATCACTGCGGGGAATAAAAAGGGCGGCATCAAGGGCATGAACTGGGCACGGCAATAAAATACAGGCTGCCAGAAATAGTAAAAAATGATGGAGCGATTTTTTCATTTCACCCTCTCTTTTAATGTGAAGACTCAATGTTCAAGTTTTTTCGGTCGGTTTTGCGAGAACGGTGTCCGGCTTGTTTTATTTATTTATTGGCGCTATCCAGCTTTTTTATACACACACTTTTTGTGATAATGCAATTGCTTTGGATGTTTTCCATGTATACCGGTGATAAGATTTGGTATGAAATGTATTGACTTCGGTTTGTTTCTGTTATAGACAAATTATATCATAATGTTAGCATGAAGCTTGCGTAAAGGTATGAAGGAAACGATGATCGCATAAAAACCAAATTGGCAAAATAGATATTCAGTCCATTTCAATACCAAAGCAAACGGAAAAGACGCTAATGCATGATATTAATTTTTCCCATGAACATGAACTGGTGGAGCATGATTTTTTGGGATGTTGCAAAGACTGCAAGAACAGTCTGGCCATCATCAAACCCCATATCATGGGCTTTGCTGAAAAAATCAAACACGTTAACCATGAGATGCTGCAGGCCCTGCCACCGGAGGAGCTTTACCGATTATACCAAATTTTGGATGATTTGGCCCATATGAATGCCGGCACACACCTCTCCGGCCTGATGCTGGATGAGGTGGATATCCGCCGGGAACTTCCCTTGATCCGTTCCTATTACACCGCTTTTTTCAGTATACATGAAACCCGCCTGGCTGAAGAGTTGGTGCAGGCGAATGATCCCTGGAAACTTCTTGGCAACTTTCCCCTATACCCCCGCTATGAAGCATTGGTGAAAAGCCAGATAGAGGAAATGCACATCTCTCCGGAAAAGCGGCTGATTTTTCTGGGAAGCGGCCCGGTTCCCATGACCCTGATTCTCATGAGCCGCCTGTACGGTATCCGTTCCATCGGAGTGGATAGCAATCCTGAAACAGTGAAATTTTCCAGAGGGGTGATCACTCATCTGGGGTTGCAAAAGGATATTGACATTATCCAGGGAGATGATTCCAGTCTGGAAAACCTGGATTGGGATGTTGTGCTGGTCGCCGCACTGGCCGAACCCAAACGCCGGATTTTTGAAAATTTAAGAAAAATTCTGGAAAAACGAGGGCCGGCACCGGTAATATTCCGGACCTATACCGGCATGAGGGCCGTGTTGTACAAGCCGGTTCAGCCGGAGGATATCAAGGGCTTCAAAATTGTCAAGGCCATTGCTCCCACGGGCCGGGTGAACAACACCACCGTTTTTCTGCATATAACTGCCACGGGCAGACCGCATTGGGGACCTGGGTCTGCCCACAACGAAGCTTGAAAGAATAGTAGGCTCGCCTACTCTTTCATATAACCCACATGTCCTGGCGGACACAACGAAGATAGAAAATGGCATTATGCCGCCCCCCCCCCCCGACGGGCAATGTGCCCGGCCCGGAACCGTAGACGGCTCAATTGGCCGGTTCCTATTGCCCGTCGGGGGAGGGGCTCTGCTGAGGTAGACTTGAAGACTACCTTTTCATATAAAAAAAGGACGGGGCTTGATCACAACCTTGCCGGAAAAGGGGCTGACTTTTGTTGCCACCGCCGAAAACCTGATCATTGAGAGGAAGAAAATAATCTTCGTTATGTCAGATCTGCATTTCATTAAAGACGAGCTGTTGGATATTTACGCATCCATTTCCCATCTTTCGGAAGATTCCCTCCTCCATGGATTGCATGAACAATTTTATACAGCTTTCGAGAGATTGGACCGTCTGGTGGCAATGGATGTTGATGACCAGGATGCTGAAGAGATTCGTCAGGACCTGGAATTTCAGCCGGTCATGGAACATATTTCCCGACTGAAAAGAGTGAACGGACTGCGCCTGGAGATTGAAAATGTCCAAAGAATTATCAACGCCTCCGCTCCCTGGGAGGTGGTTAGGCAATTTGTCTATTATCCCAACTATTTAGAGCTGGCACGTATGGAATTTGCCGGAGCGGATCTTGCGTCCGGAGACAGGGTCGTATTTCTGGGAAGCGGTCCCCTTCCCCTGACCCTCATCTCTCTTTGCACACAGTATGGAATTCAGGGAATCGGTATTGAACGGTGTGCGGAATATGCAGATCTTTCACGGCAGCTGATCACGGCCCTTAAGCTGACAGCGCATATTTGTATTATTGATGGCGATCATTTTTCACTGCCCCTGCCGGAAGCGTGCGCCCTTATCATGATCGGAGCAGATGCCCTGCCAAAAGAAGAAATTTTTTCCTATCTTGCAGGAAATCTTGCGGACAACACAAAACTCTCTTACCGTATTTATGAAAAAGGTCTGAGGCGGCTTCTGGATGTTCAATCCGTCTTCCGGCTGCCTCCGGAATTTAGAGAATACAGGCGTATCCGCCCGAAACCGCCGGTGAACAACACGTCGGTGTTTGTGGTGAAACATTCATCTGCCATGGCTTGATCATGGATGATGCCATCATGTTTGAAGATATCGTCAATATCACATCCGCTATCCCCACCCCGTTTCTGCTGATAGACAATGAGATTCTGAAAAAGAATATCCGTCGGATTCAGGCCTATGCGGATCTCCACGGCTTCAAGGTTCGTCCCCATGTCAAAACCCATAAATCGCTTTACATTGCACAGATGCAGATGGCGGCCGGGGCTGTGGGCATTGCGGTTGCCAGGGTAGGGGAGGCCCGGGTGATGGCAGGGCACGGGAATACCGATATCACCGTGGCCTATCCGGTCCTGGGAAGCTGCAGTGCAAACGATATTGCCGGGCTGGCCCGGCACCATGCTGTCCGGGTTGCCGTTGACAGCGAGTATATAGTGGACGGTCTCTCAGGTGCTGCACATAGGCATGACAGCGTCATCGGCATCCATATCATGTTTGATGCCGGGCTTCATCGCTGTGGCCTTTCCGATCCTGCACAGGTATTGGCCCTTGCCCGTTATGTCGAAGAAAATGAGGGGTTGCGCTATGAGGGCATTCAGCTTTACCTTGGCCATCTCTACGGAGATGCAGCGGTCAATCCGGAAAGTTTTGAACAGGTCAATGCCCTGTGGCAGCCGGTATATGATCGGCTGTGCGAAGCAGGAGTGCCTCCGGAAACCGTTTCCTCCGGTTCCACCCCCTCTCTTTTTAATACCCACCGGATTTGTCATGTCAATGAAATCCGTGTGGGCACGGCCTTTTTAAACGATTATTTTATCCTGAAGTTTAACCATTGCAGATTGGAAGAGTGCGCTGCCCGCGTCGTTGCCACGGTGATCTCCGATAAAGTGGCGGGGCAGGTCATTATTGACGCCGGTTCAAAAGCGCTTTCCGCCAAGCAGCTGCTGCGCCATGAAAATCTGGAAATGGGATATGTCTGTGAATATCCTGAGGCCCGTATTTTCAGGCTTCATGAAGAACATGGATGGGTGGATGTCAGCCATTGCAAGAATCCGCCCGTCATCGGACAGCGCCTCAGTATTATACCGGTCAATGTGGCGTTGTGCATGAATCTATATGATTCGTTTTATCTCTTCTCCCGTGGGGGGGGGCTCCAAAAGAAAAGGGTGGATGCCAGGGGATATTGTCCGCCACCCGGTCCCATCATTAAACGGTGAAATACAGGTGGGATGAATTGTACGGTGGTTTGCAGACAGGGGTTGTGGAAGGCCAGCATAATCCCATTTCTACAATGGCCCTGGCCAATCTTCAGGGGGTTCAGAAATATGCCACGATTTCCAACCATCTTTACGGCGGAGACATGTGGCTGACCAGTGATTCGTTTTACAATTCCATGACAGACCGTCAGAAACAGATTTTTAACGATGCCCTTGAGTTGGCCAAGGTTGCAGGAAACGGACACAAGCTCCTTTTAAAGGCAACGGACAAAGGCGTCAATTTTCTTAAGAAATCAGGCCTTGAGGTGTATGCCCCCTCCCCGCAGGAGTTGGCATCATTTAAAGAGATTACCCTGCCGGCCATCATGAAAACCATTAAAGATGATCTGGGCGACGAGGGCATGGATATGGCAAATGCACTTTCTCAATATGTTGGCTGACAAACTAATGAGACCGTTGCCAGGGGTGAATTTACAAAACCCCTGGTGGTCTTTATCGCAGGGGCCTGGGCCCCGGAGGGTATGCGATTTTCCCATGCCAGCAGTATTGTTGAAAAGGGAAGGGGAACCGCACAGGGCAAAATGAAGGCATTGACTGAGGCGGGGGCCCACGTTGTGGACAGCCCTGAGAAAATAGCCCCCCAAATTAAAGAGTTGATAAAATTATAAATCAAAAGGAGAATAGTATCATGGCAGTTATGAGATCAGTAGTGTATGTCCCCAGTAATAATGATAAGATGGTTGATGAAAAAGCCGCAGGAATCGCCGCCGACATCCTGACCCTGGACCTTGAAGATTCAGTCCCCCCGGCAGAGAAAGAGAAGGGACGGAAGAAAATTCGTGAGTATCTCTCTTCACCCTTGATGTGATAAATCAAAAGGTGAAGATTACAGGCGTTGATATGTCTGAACCCATGCTCAGGAATGCGGTTAAAAAAATTCCTGCACACTCCTTTGCGGGAGTCTGTGCCGATCCTGCAGATGTGCCCGGGATTGAACGGGCAGGAGATGAGGAAGATGCCGATACCGGGGCCTTTCTGGCGGTTCAGTGGAAGGTAAAATAGGCCGTTTTCAGTGGTGAAGTCACCTCTGCAGCCTGTTGTTGTCAATGTTAACGTCTTTAGTTAAGGAAATACTATGGTCAGTGAAAACTTTATTCGTGAATTGGAAACAATTGTGGGGAAAGACCATGTCTCTTTGACCCATACCGGTATTGAACTCTATTCATATGATGCCTCTCTGATAAAGGGAAATCCAGGGGTTGTGGTGTTCCCGGGAAACACAGATGAAGTGTCTCGGACGGTGAAGGCGGCCAACAATGCGGGAATCGCCTTTGTTCCCCGGGGATATGGCACCAACCTCTCCGGTGGCACCATTTCCGTCACCGAGGGGCTGGTCATCTGCATGTCACGGTTTGATCAAATCTTGGAGATCGCCCCGGAAAGTCGATATATTGTTGTGCAACCCGGAAAAACCAACCTGGAAATTCAACAGGCTCTGGCCGGTGTGGGTGCCTTTTATGCACCGGATCCGGCCAGTCAAAAGGTTTCCACCATTGGCGGCAATGCCGGTGAAAATTCAGGGGGCCCCCTGTGTCTGAAATATGGTGTTACATCCAACCATATTCTGGGCATGGAGGTGGTGATGGCAAATGGTGATATTGTGCGCATGGGAGGGGCGGCACTGGATCCTCCCGGATTGGACCTTCGGGGACTCATGGTGGGCAGTGAGGGAGGACTGGGTATTATAACGGAATTGACACTGAGAACGCTGCCCAAAACGGAATCTGTCATTAGTATGCTTGCCGTTTATGACGATATCCCATCTGCTGCGGAATCCGTTAAACGGATCATCTCCGCCGGAATCGTACCCAATACCCTTGAAATGATGGATGCCACTGTCATTGAGGCTGTTGAGGCGAGCGGGCCATGCGGATATCCCACCGATGCTGCAGCCGTATTGATTATTGAAGTGGAAGGCATGACAATGGGGCTTAAGGAGCAGGCTGAGCAGATTAAGAAGATCTGCATGGACACCCAGTGCCGCACCATCAAAACGGCCAAGAATCAGGAGGAACGGGATCTGTTGTGGAAAGGACGTCGCGGCGCTTTTGGTGCCATCGCCCGTCTGGCTCCCAATTATCTTGTCAATGATGCCTGTGTTCCTCGCACCGAGTTGCCCCGGGCACTGGAACGGGTCAATGCCATTTCCGATAAATATGGATTTCGATGTGGGAACGTCTTCCATGCCGGTGACGGCAATATGCATCCCCTTTTGATGTTTGATTCGCGAAATCCGGATGATTTGAAACGGGTACACAAGGCTGGATGGGACATCATGCAGGCCTGTGTCGAGCTTGGGGGTACCATAACGGGTGAGCACGGTGTGGGACGGGAAAAACAGGAGGGGATGAAAATGATTTTCTCCGGGGATGACCTGAACACCCAGCAGACGTTGAAGCGAAGTTTTGATCCGGATAACGTCTTGAATCCCCACAAGGTGATTCCCCTTTCCAAAATACCGGGACAACCGCTGGAATCCGTTCCCCCTTCAGTCTTGAAACGTCTTGGAGGGGCATCGTGTCTGGGTGTGGCAGAGGCCATGGCCGCCGTTAAAGATGCGGTTGCCGCCAAAAAACATGTGATGGCTGTTGGTGCAGGCACACTTGGACACTATGGTAATATTTGCAAGGCGGATACGATGCCTGTCAGCACCCTTGCCATGAAAGAGTGCATTGAATTTGACCATGCCAACCAATTTGCCACTGTGGGTGCCGGGGTCACCCTAAATGAATTTCAGGAACTTCTGGGCAAAAAGAATCAATGGCTTCCCATTCGCCCGCCCTATTTCACCGGTGCCGCCACCACAGGCTCTCTGGTGGCCATAGGTGCCAGTGGACCTGAGCGGATGCTCTATGGCGCCCCCAGGGATTATCTGCTGGGACTTCAATATATCGACAGCCAGGGACGGATGATCTCATGTGGTGGAAAAGTGGTGAAAAACGTTGCGGGATATGACATGACCCGTTTGATGACCGGCTCCATGGGTACCTTGGGACTGATCACCGAGGCCACCTGGCGTGTTTCAACAAGACCTGAGCTGTGTCGGTGGGTATCTGCCACAGGTGATCTGAAAACCTGCCATGCCGCAGCGCTTAAACTGATGAACGTCAATCTGTTCCCCGCCTTTGTGACGGCGGTTCCTGAAAAGGGGTTTCATGGACAGTTTCCGGACCAATGGACCATGATGGTTGGATTTGAAGGGATTACCAAGGTTGTTGAACATCAGATCGAAAAATGCTCCGATCTGCTGAAAGAACAGAAATTAAAAATTCAGGCATCCGGGGACTATCCGTTACTTGACGGCTGCTTTAAGGAAATCTACGGCAATATGTCTCATGCTCCCTATCTGTTGAAGGCTGCCGTTTATACAGCAAAGATGGCAAACCTCATTGATGATATCAAATCCCAGGCAACACTGTCCACATGGCTCGTGGACTTTGGCTGTGGCAGAATATTGGGTGCGCTGGATGCTCTGGAAGGGGGCGCATGGGCGGCTGTTTGTCGCGGGGCAAGGTTTTACGGCGGGCATGTTCAACTGGACAAAGCCCCGGACACCTTCCGGCAAAAGCAGGATGTTTTTGGTGCGGAACCCCGGGTGGACTGGAGCGTAATGCATAACATCAAAAAAGCCCTGGACCCCCAAGCTCTTTTTGCACCCGGACGTTTGCCCGGAAAGGTTTAGAAGGTGTCAATACCGGTTTTTCTCATTTTGTATGTGAACCCTAAGCTGTTGTTAACGTATCCATCGTTAATGCAGACAACGCATCCAGCTGAAGTTCATGGTCAAGCGCACCCCTGGTAAAGACAATTGTACGTGTTGTGCCTGGAAGAGATGATCATGGTCTTTAAAACCAAATAAGGAATATTTACCATGGATATTAAGGAAGATTACGATGCCATAGCTCAATGTAATAAATGTGGGTTTTGCCAGGTCGCCTGTCCGGTATTTCGTTCAACCGGTAATGAATCCGGTGTGGCCAGAGGACGTCTGGCGTTGATGCGCGGCATTATTGAAGATCGGGTGGAATGGAGCAATGAGTTGGAAGGGCCTCTGTTTAATTGTCTGGGGTGTGGTGCATGCACGGCAAATTGCTTTGGAGCGGTGCCCACGGCAGACCTTATCGTCAAGGGACGGGCGGCATATCTTGAAAGGGTGGGGCGAAAACCCATTCATAAACTATTATTTGAGCAGCTTCTCCCCTATCCCGGAAGGCTTCATATGGCGGCACGGGCGGCGGCTCTGGGTAAAAACTCAGGTATGTCCAAAGTTGCCAAGGCCCTGGGGCTTTTGAGAGTCCTGGGCAGGGATTTTGCCAAGGCTGAAGACATTGTTGAAAAACTTCCGCCCAAACCTTTCAGAGGGGTCATCAAGCCGGGGGAATATGAGGGAACCGGCCCCTACCTTCGCATCGGATATTTTGTGGGGTGCGGTGTTGATGTTATTCAACAGGAGGCGGGGCAGGAGAGCTTTAAGCTGCTCAAAAAGATCGGCAAAACCGTTAGTGTTCTTGACAATTGCTGCTGTGGTTTGCCACCCTGGACCTACGGCGATATTGATGCGGCGCAGAAACTGGCCAGGAGAAACCTTAAGACCTTTTCATCCCAGTCCTTTGACGTCATTGTTACGGACTGTTCAAGCTGTGCCTCCTTTTTAAAGAAATACCCCAAAATATTTGACGACGACGATGTGGAAAATCAGGTGGTTGCACAGAACAAGGTCCCTCTGATCCAGGATATGGTGGAGTTTCTTTTTAAAAATGGCGTATCAGCTCCCTCTCGTAAATCACCGGTGGTGGTCACCTACCACGATCCTTGCCATGCGGTGAGAGGGCAGGGTATATCCAGGGAAAATCGCGAAATGTTGAAAGCGATACCCGGGGTGGAATTCCGTGAGATGCCTGAAGCGGACTGGTGCTGTGGCGGTGCGGGTTCCTATGCCTTAACCCATTACGATCTGTCCATGAAAGTGCTTGATCGAAAAATGAAAAACGTGGCATCCACCAATGCCGATTTCCTTGTGACCTCCTGCCCGGCATGTATGATTCAGCTCTCCTATGGGGTTCGCAAACATGGGTTAAATATAAGGGTCTGTCATATTTCCGAGGTTGTTACGGGCACCAAGGCCATGGAAGCCCACTGCTCAAACTGCTCTGCAATGGGAAAAAGTGCATAAAATAAAATAAATAATTATCGTGGGGTAAAAAGCGCCCCAGGTAAATCAAGGAGAGCGTCAATAATGGTAACTTTTATATGAAAGTTTCACTAATATGCTGGAATTAAAGGACTTTCGTTTTTCGTTGTGGCAGGTCTTTCTGCCATGTATGTTATATGAAAAGGTAGTCTTCAAGTCTACCTCAGCAGAGCCCCTCCCCCGACGGGCAATAGGAACCGGCCAATTGAGCCGTCTACGGTTCCGGGCCGGGCACATTGCCCGTCGGGGGGGGGGGCGGCATTATGCCGTTTTCATTATTCGTTGTATCGGTGACCCGACATGACCGTTATACGGTAGACGGTAGCACACCACAAAAAAAGTAATAAATGGCTTATGTCGAGCTGTATTAGCGTGTTCCTATCATATTCCCAGTAAAATTCTTATCTCTGATTTTCGTGTTATTTTGGCAAGAAAATCAGAAATTCTTTTTGGTTCTTGCCTGTCCTGGTTAGGGTTTCATAAATGAAAAGGCATCGTTTGCATAGGTTGCAGGATCGGCATCCGGGTACTGGACAATTTCACCGCTCCAGGGTTTTTCCATAGTAACATGACCGTTCTCAACTGCCTTGACATTGCTTTTGTGCAGGGGGATTTTTCCGCCGGCAGTTGCAATATAACGGGGAATGGCATCCCCTGAAATATTGCCGTACATGCTTTCCAGAATATCTCGGCCTTTTTCCACAGGCACACGGAAATGTGTGAACTGAGGATTTCTATAGGAACAATTGAAAATATAATAGGGACGGACATAGTTTTCCTGGATGGTTTCACACAGTTTCCACATTTTTACCTTTGAGTCATTGATGCCTTTGAGCAGCACTGCCTGGTTGAGAACAGCCGACACATTTTTGGAAATTTGTTTAAAGGCGTTTCCTGAAACTGGTGTCATCTCCTGGGCTGTATTGATCTGGGTCACAACCCGGACAGGTTTTTTATCATTACTGCGGGCCAGTATATCTAAAAGTTCATTGTCCACTCTCTGGGGAGCTGTAACGGGAATTCTTGTGCCCAGTCGTTTCATCTTTACATGGTCGATCCCGTCAAGGGCGAAGAGGATTTTTTCGATTATCTTGTTGGGAAGGACAAAGGCATCCCCACCCGTGATCAAAACATCCCGGATACGTTTGTTGTTGCGGATATAGTCCAAGGCTTCCGTATAGGCATTGTCTGAATAGATCCGGTCCTTTTTACCGATATGGGCTATCCTTAGGCAATGGGTGCAGTACATGGCGCACATATTGGTGACCTTGATCGTCACCACCCTTGGGTAAAACTGGTCAATCAGTCGGGCAGGTGAGTGATCGGCTGCAACCGGTGGAATTTCAATGCCGATATTATCCACCATTTCAGAGGTGGGAACGGACTGGAGCAGGACCGGATCGTTGGCTGCTGCAGTCTGGATCAGACTGGCATAATAGGGGGTCAGTCGCATGCGGTAATTTTTTGTCACATGGGTGACTTCCTGGATGATTTTTTCCGGTAAATCAATTATCCTGGCCAGGTCCTGTACGGAATCAATGCAATTTTGTATCTGTCCGGGATAGGAATTCCAATCCGCTTCCTTGATGTTTAACCGGGATTTTATCCGTTCCTTATTTTCAAGGATCTTGTCCCAGAGTTCAAAACCGCTGGGAGCGATCTCTTCTTTTTTCTCAAGATACGCATCAACCCTTTCAATGGCCTGCTCAACAATGGGAAGGGCTTTGCAGATCCGACCGCCTACACTTACATTGTGTTCGTCAATGGTTTCGTGTTTTATGGCAAGGGCAGCAAGCTCCTGGCGGGAGAGTCCCAATGCTTCCGGGGAAAGGTGGTTTGTTTCGTTCAAGGCTTTCAGCCTTGAGAAGAGGGCGATGATCGGGTTCGTAAGATTCCGGTCCTGGGCTGTCTGAAAAAGGGTGGCGATTTCACTGTTTAGTTCTGAAATAAATTTTGGGTCCTGCTCCTGGCCGGTGGTGGTAAAAAGCGTATTAAAAAAATCCCGGGTAAAATTATCAAGATTTTTTTCGTCCGGACGATTATCCAACATTGACTTTCTCCGTAACTATTTGTTTGTTAAATGTCAGTTCTATGGTTTTGCATCCCTGGCTGATGCCCTGAGCAACACTTGCATGGTCATGGCCCAATGCCACAATCCTGCCGATAAACGCCCCCTGGGCAATGACAAAATCGCTGCCTGTATGCTCAAGGATCAGATAGTCTTTTTTCAGGTTCCCATGAGCCACCTTTTTAAAGGCTTCCCGCTCTCCCACACCCTGGGGAATATAGCTTTCGGTTTTCACGGGTTCATGGATCTTGTAATTAAAGGTTCCCCAGTGAAGCGCGTGACCATTGCCTGATATTTCCCGGGTGTTGGCCGGGAAAACGCCTTCGGTAACTGCAAAGAGCTCCAGTTCCGGCAAATTGGGGCAATTGGGGGGCAGATACTGCTCAAGGGTGCAGCAGAACTCCAGGGTGGTTCCCTGTTTTCTGGCATTGATTTCCAAAAAACGGATATCATTGTCATTGGTGATGATATAATCACATCCGAAAACACCTTTGTACCCCTGTTCCGCAAGCCATTTCCCAACCACCTTTGTATGGTCTTTCAGAATTTTTGCCTGGTCAGCGGTTACCAGACTGGGGTAGGTTGAGCCGGTGAACCGATTGCCGTTTTCAATTCGCTGGTCTGCCACTCCGGCAATAAAAATATCCTCGGTATTAGCAACCACAGCCAATACCGTGGGGTCGAGTGTATGGGGCAAAAATCTGGAGATGATATAGTTGGCATCCTGGCCGTAAAATTTCTCGCTGATATCTGACTTGCAAAAAGCCACAATGGAGTTGATACCGGCGGCAGAGTATTCCTTGGTCACGAAAATACCATCGGTCCAGAGGCTCCAAAGCGTGTCGGTGGTCTGGATAAGTTGTTCGTATCCTTTGCAGGTTTTGAACGCCACCCCAGGTACAAGGTCCTTGAGTTGGTTCATCTGAAAGGTTTTGTTATTGGTCCGTTTTGCAATGTTCTTGTCCGGCCCCAGAATGGATACCCCGGCAATTTCGTCCAGGGTCATTTCCGTGAGACTTTCATACATGTAAAGATAGAGATGGGACTGACGTCTTAAAATCTGCTTGATCAGGGAACGAACCTGGGGGCTTTGGGAGACTGCCGTCATAAATTCTTTGGCAGATACCCTGCAATTGACATTGGCCCCATACTGGCAGGCATAGGTCTTAATCAGGGGGTTTATGACAATAAGGTTTTCATAATTGTATTGTTCTGCGATATCCGGAACAATGGCGATAAATTCAAATTTTTGATTGTAACAGCGGGTAAGGGCTTGTTTGAGAAAATAGTTCAACCCGTAGTTCTTCAATTCCCCTATGTAGAAAAAGTATTCAGTCTCTTCTTCTATTTGGAAATTGGAAAAATGTATGGATGACACGTTTCATATCCTGATTTTTTTCCGGTTAAACAAACAGGGTCTGATGATAATATAGACCCGTTATAAACAGATCTTGCAACAGCAACCGCTGAAGGATACCATCCTGTTGGGATTTATCTTTCAGTTTGAGCAAATAGCCCTCCCCCCCCAAAAAGTCAAGATTTAAAACAGGACAGACACTAAAATAACTATCGGTCTGTTGCGGTTATCGTGCCTTAAAATAAGTATTCAACAGTCCTCTGATCTTCTTGAAAAGCTTTAAATTCAAGAGGTTTGATTAAGGCAAATGCGGCCTTCTCCCGCTTTGTTGCCCTTTAAAACATGCAAAAAAAACTTGACAAGACTAATACATTAATACATTAGTACATTAATATATTAATTTCGCACTGCGGATAATGATAGAGTGAGGAAAAACAAATGAGTTATCAGAAAATAAATTTCCCCGGGTTGTTGCGGTTGCAGGTATATGAATATTTGCGTGAAAAACTCAACCGCGGCGAACTCAAGCCCAAAATGATCATCCGGATCAGTGAAATATGCAAGGCCGTCAACATGAGCACCTCTCCGGTTCGCGATGCCCTGATCCATTTGCAGGCCGAAGGGTTTATCACGCTATTGCCCCAGCGTGGCGTTCAGATAAATGAATTATCTGTCAGAGATGTTACCGAGTTGTACGAAATCCTTGCAGGCATTGAATCCCATATCCTCAGATCGGTGTTTGAACGGCTGGGAAAAGGCAAGCTGTCAAAAATGAAAAAGATAAACGAGGCCATGCAAGCAGAGCATGCCAAGAACGATTATCAAAAATATTATCTTCAGAATATTGCCTTTCACGATGTTTTTATGAGCCTTTCAGAAAACCGGCATCTGCTTGAATATATATCAATTTTAAAGGAACGACTCTTTGCCTTTACCAAGCAGGATTGGATTGTTCAATGGCAGGAGTCCAATTATCATGAACATTTGAGATTAGTTGAGTTGATCGAAAAGAAAGATCGTGAAGGCGCGGCCAATTATCTCCGGGATGTTCATTGGAAGTATCACTCATCGGCGGATCGCAGTGCGGCCATCCGCTAACCATCAACACGTTGTGGAAATTCAATTAGGAGGAATTATGAAATGCTTTCGCAGTTGGAATGTTTGGGTTAAGTTTTTAGGTGCATTGTCACTGTTTTTGATCATACCCTGCCAGTGTATTGGGGCGGACACCGTCATCAGGGTGAACCTGGATGCGGCATTGAATCAGCTGGATCCCATCGGAACCACATCCTATATTGTCCGCTCCCATGGTTTTATGGTGTATGATACGCTGTTTGGCCTGGATGAAAATATGAATGTAAAACCCCAGATGGTGGATACCTATACGATTTCAGATGACAGTCTTGTTTATTCATTTACGCTCCGGGACGGCCTGCATTGGCACGATGGGGCATCTGTGACATCCCGGGACTGTGTTGCTTCCATAAAACGGTGGGGCTCAAAAGATGGCATGGGACAACAACTTATGGCGGCTGTGGAGAAGATGGAGATTATCAATGGCAAGACATTTACAATTGTCTTGAAACGGCCCTTCGGCATGTTGCTGCAGTCATTGGCCAAAATTACCGCAAATGTTCCGTTCATGATGAAGGAAGAGCAGGCACTGACCTCGCCAGACGAGCAGATCACAGAGGTGATGGGTTCCGGGCCCTTCCGGTTTGTGAAAGAGGCGTTTGAGCCGGGAACCAAGGCTGTTTATGTAAAAAACAAGGACTATGTGCCTCGAAATGAGCCGGGCAGCAACACGGCAGGCGGCAAGGTCGTCAATGTCGACCGGGTGGAGATAGTATGGATTCCCGACCTGAGCACCCGCACAAACGCACTGATCAGCGGCGAGATCGATTTTATTGAAGCCCCCCACCCCGACCACATCGCAAAATTGAAGGCGGCTGAAAATGTTAGGGTGGAGAAATTCGATACCCTTGGATACCAATGTGTTTTAAGACTCAACCACCTGCAGCCGCCATTTAACAATATCTACGCCCGTCAGGCGGTATTGTGGGCCACTGATATGGAAATGGCATTGAAAGTGGTTGTGGGCAACGATCCCGACATGTACCGCAAGTGTCCTTCAATGTATCCCTGTGACACCCCCTTTGCCACGGATATCGGTTCTAAGCCGCTGATGACCCAGGATTTCGACAAGGCCAAGGCGCTGTTAAAAAAATCGGGATACAAGGGGGAAAAGGTCATTATCCTGCATGGCACCGGAGGGAGCATCGTCAGCGCCCAGACAATGGTGACGGGGCAGAATCTTCGAAAGGCCGGATTTAACGTGGAGTTGATCCCCATGGACTGGGCAACGCTGTCCGCCCGGCGCAAGGTGAAGAAGCCCGCTTCCGAAGGTGGCTGGAATGCCTTCCAAACTTATTTTACCGGACCCGATTTCCTGAATCCTGCCGAGCACATGGCCATCAAAGCAGAAGGGGAGAACTCATGGTTCGGTTGGCCTGAGGATAAAAAGATTCAGGAACTTTGCAGCGCCTTTGTGGCTGAGCCTGATTTTGAGAAACAAAAAGAGATTGCCGCAGAAATCCAGGCCCGGGCCTATGAAGTAGTTACCTATGTTCCTTTGGGAACCATTTACCAGCCGGCTGCCTATCGCACAGAGCTCAAGGGATTGCTTAAAGGGCCGGTGTCCCTTTTCTGGAACGTTTCCAGGTAAAATCGAATAAACGCCGGATGTGGGCAGAGGCGGGACGGGTCTCTTTCTGCCTCTGCAAACCAGTTCCACTGCTTATTTATAGCCCCCGGGATTCGGTTGACTTGTCAAAGATGATCAAGATACATTTTAAAGCCGCAGGACACATTGAATTATGATTGGATATATTACCCGACGTATTTTGTACCTGATACCGGTGGCCCTGTTTGTCTCAGTATTTGTTTTTCTCATGTTGAGAATGGCTCCCGGTGATCCGGCAGCGGTCATCGCAGGGAACAATGCAATGCCCAAAGATATTGAACGGATCAGGGTCAAGCTGGGATTGGACCTGCCGATCCATCGGCAATTTATTAAGTGGTCCGGCGGGTTGATCAAGGGTGATCTCGGCACGTCAATATACTCTGGAGTCCCGGTCAGTAAACTTATCATTTCCAAGCTTGAACCCACCTGCTGTCTGGCCGTGGCAAGCATTATCATAGCGGTTTTGGTGGCTGTTCCACTGGGGGTGATTGCTGCTGTAAAGTCAAAAACCATGATTGACTATGGGGTTATGCTGGTTGCTGTCCTGGGATTTTCAGTGCCGGTTTTTATTATCGGCTATATTCTCATTTATCTGTTTGCCTTAAAATGGCATTTGTTTCCGGTTCAGGGATTTGTCGGTATCCGTCATGGATTCGTCCCATTTTTAAGAAGCATCACGCTGCCGAGTCTTTCGTTGGGCCTGATCTATTCCGCCCTCATTGCCAGAATCACCCGGGCAAGCATGATCGAAGTGCTGTCCGAGGATTATGTCCGGACAGCTAAGGCCAAAGGGCTGGGAAACATTGCCGTTGTCTGCCACCACGCCATGAAGAATGCTGCGGTACCCATTGTCACCATCATCGGTCTTGGTGTGGCACTTTTGGTGGGCGGAGTGGTGGTTACGGAAAGTGTTTTTAATATACCGGGACTGGGGCGCTTGGTGGTCGATTCAGTGCTGGCCCGTGATTATCCGGTGATTCAGGGCGTGGTCCTTTTTTTCTCGGCAGTGTTTCTCATCATCAACCTTGCTGTGGATATTTCCTATGGCTTGTTTGATCCTCGGTTGCGGTATCGAAATGATTGATCCGATATCAATTGGACGAAATTGCCTAATGGACGAAAAAAATGGATATTAATTCAGTTTTTAGAAGATTTTTTACATTTATGCGCCGTCATCCAACGGTGGTGGTATCGGTTTTTGTGCTGACTTTTGCAGTTACCCTTTCCGTCAGTGCGCCATGTTTCACAAAGGACCCCCTGGATATCAACCCCGTTGTCCGCTTGCAGACACCCAGCTCCGATTTTCGATTTGGCACAGACAATATGGGCCGTGATATTTTCAGTCGCACTTTGAACGGGGGGCGGGTTTCCTTGGTGGTTGGATTCGGTGTTGCGTTTTTGTCATGCTTTCTCGGATTGAGCGTGGGGATTCTCTCCGGATACATAAAAGCCTTTGATGCCGTGATGATGCGGCTGATGGACGGTTTGATGGCGATCCCGGACATTCTTTTGGCCATATCCATCGTAGCCATAGCAGGCGGCAGTATCGGCAATGTTATCGTGGCCATTACCATTCCCCAGGTACCCCGGGTGGCACGGTTGATTCGCAGTATTGTGCTGTCGGTTCGCGAACGGCCCTATATTGAAGCGGCCATCTGCGTGGGCACAGGTCTTCCGAAAATGCTCGTTCGGCACATTCTTCCCAATACCGTGGCACCATTGTTGGTGCAGGGAACCTATGTCTTTGCCTCTGCCGTGATCACCGAGGCGTATCTTGGGTTTATCGGTACGGGAACGCCTCCGGAAATTCCCAGTTGGGGCAACGTCATCGCCGACGGTCGAGCCTATTTTGAAATGGCCCCTTGGATTATCCTGTTCCCCGGGATTTTTCTTACGGTGACGGTGCTGGCGGTGAATATCCTTGGTGACGGACTTCGGGATATGTTGGACCCTCAATTGTCCCGACGGATGTAACCTTTTACTTTGAATGGATGTAAGTTATGGATACCAATAGCAATACTGCTATTTTAACGGTACAAGATTTAAAGGTGCGTTTCCACACGCGAGATGCTGTTATTCATGCGGTCAACGGTATCTCATTCGACCTCCAACCCCGGGAAACCTTAGGAATTGTCGGAGAATCAGGGTGCGGAAAGAGTGTCATGTCCCTGGCGATGATGGGCCTTATACCCATGCCCCCCGGGAAAATCGAATCAGGCCGGATATGCTATGACGGCAAGGATCTGTTGACACTGAGCCAGCGGCAGATGCGCCAAATTCGGGGCAATGACCTGGCGATGATTTTCCAGGAGCCAATGACCTCACTCAATCCGGTACTCACCATCGGCCAACAGATCGTCGAAGTGATTAAACTTCACCAGGGCCTGTCCATGAAGGCGGCCAAGGAAAAGGCGGTGGAATACCTGAATCTTGTTCGGATTCCCGAAGCGGCCCGACGCCTGGGCCAATATCCCCATGAAATGTCCGGCGGGATGCGCCAGCGGGCCATGATTGCCATGGCACTTTCCTGCGAACCGAAGATTCTCATTGCCGATGAGCCGACCACCGCCATTGATGTCACGATTCAGGCGCAGATTTTAAGCCTCATTGCCCAGTTGAAGAAACAGATCGATACAGCCATTATCATGATCACCCATGATCTTGGGGTTGTGGCTGAAATGGCTGACCGGGTTATTGTCATGTATGCCGGATTTAAGGTGGAAGAGGCACCGGTGCACAACCTGTTTTCTTCCCCTCTGCACCCTTACACAAAAGGCCTACTGGCATCGGTGCCCCGGATCGACACCCCCTTGACCAAGGACGGTCAAAATGCCAGGCTCAATGAGATCCCAGGAAGCGTCCCCTCACTCAAACAACCGCTAACCGGATGTGCATTTGCACCGCGATGCAAGTGTGTGTTGGATCGCTGTAAAATAAAAATTCCACCCCTGGTGGAAGCCGTTCCAGGGCATTGGGTTGCGTGCTGGCGGGTATCAGTGGAGTAATATTTTCAATGAATGAGATCAATTCAAATGAACATGGCGGAACACCGGTGCTTACGGTGGTTGACCTGAAAAAACATTTCCCGGTCAAGATGGGAAAGCAACTTTTCGGGCGCACCGGGTATATTACTGCGGTGGATGGCTTGTCTTTTTCCATTGGCCGTGGGGAAACCCTGGGACTGGTTGGGGAGAGCGGGTGCGGTAAAACCACGGTGGGCAAAATGGTGGTGCGCCTGTTAGACCCCACTTCCGGAAGGGTCCTGGTCAACGGCAGAGACATCACCTCCTTGAAAGGATCTGAATTGCACGGGGTTCGTCGCCAGGTTCAGATGGTTTTTCAGGATCCCTACTCATCCATCAACCCCCGGATGAGAGCAGGGGACATTGTGGGTGAGCCCGTGGACAATTACCGTATGGCCGGCGGAAAAATACGCACGGATTTGATCCGATCCTTGTTCCGCCGTGTTGGACTGCATCAGGAACATATGGACCGGTATCCCCATGAATTTTCCGGCGGGCAGCGCCAGCGTCTGGGCATTGCCAGGGCATTGGCCCTGCGACCTTCCCTGATCGTCGCTGATGAGGCGGTCTCTGCCTTGGACGTGTCGGTCCAGGCCCAAATCATCAACCTGCTGACAGATCTGCAAAGAGATTATCACCTTTCCTACCTGTTCATCTCCCATGATATGGCCGTGGTCAAGCATATCAGCCACCGGATAGCCGTTATGTATTTAGGACAGATCATGGAACTCAGCAGCACGGAGGCCTTATTTTCAGACCCATTGCATCCCTACACCGAAACATTGCTCTCTGCCATTCCCATACCGGACCCCAACATCACAAAAGAGCGCAATATAGTGGAGGGTGATATCCCCAGCCCCCTTCACCTGCCCCCGGGCTGTCGTTTCCACACGCGCTGTCCTTATGTTCAACAGCGGTGTCGTTCGGAAAAACCCGATTTTTACCAGGTACGACCCGATCACTGGGTGGCGTGCCATCTACGGAAATAGGTGTTTTCAGCAGGCTGTCGGGGTGGCTCTTCTTTCCCGATTTTATTACAGACAACTATGGTGCGCAGCACCTATTTATATGTGGCGTGGAAAACACGCGGCTCAGCAAGGAGAGAAATTGTATGGCCTTTCGGGTATTATCGGCTGAACTCAGCCAGGAAACCAATACGTTTAATATAAGACCCACCACCATCGAAATGTGGCGGGCGCGACGCTGTTACCAGGGTGCCGATGAGATTGGAGTGATGGCCGGGACCCAGAGTGAGATCGGCGCGCACATCGAAGCTGCACAACGTTACGGATGGTCCATGGTCCAACCGCTGGCAGCAGAAGCCACACCCGGCGGGAAAACTTCGGCGGCTGCCTGGGAATTTCTCAGTACAACCGTGCTGGCGGCATGCGACCCGGGGCCGCTGGATGGTGTCATCCTTGCTTTGCATGGGGCCATGGTCACAGAGGATCAGGATGATGCCGAGGGAAATCTGCTGATGCGTCTGCGTGAAAAGATCGGGCCGGCGGTTCCCATTGCGATAACACTGGATCTTCACGGCAATGTCAGCGATCTTATGGCAATGCATGCCGACATCATTCTTGCCTACCGCACCTATCCCCACATCGATCAGTTCCAGGTGGCCACCCAGGCGGCAGATTTGTTACAACAGGCAATGGTGGGGCGAATTCATCCCCATAGTCTTGTGGTAAGGGGGCCTCTGCTTGAAGGGTGCAATTATGGCCGCACCGAGGGGGGGCCCATGGTGCAGCTGCTTGAAATGGCAGCCCAGTATACCAAAAACGAGCCAAAGATCCTTGCCGTATCCATCTGCGCCGGATTTCCGTGGGCAGACACGCCCATGACCGGTCCTTCGGTGACGGTGACGGTTGACGGAGAGTATCCTTATCAACGGCAGATTGCCCAGCAGCTCATGGATGAAATCTGGGCCATGCGCAAGGAACAGACCGTGCCGATCTTCACCCTTGGAGAGGCCATGGCTGCCGCCCGAAGTCTTAAGGGGAACATGGCCGGCGGGCCATTGGTGCTTGCCGATTATAGTGATAATCCAGGCTCCGGCGGATACGGCGATGGGGTCCGCCTCTTGGAAGCCATGATCCGGGCGGACCTTCAAAATGCCTGTTTCGGATGCATTTGTGATCCAGCTGCGGTGAATACCTGTGTTGATGCGGGGCTGGGAGCCATGGTGACCATGGATTTGGGTGCCAGGATTTCTCCCGACGAATATGGTCCGCCGTTGTCTGTCACGGGCAAGGTCGTTCATCTGGGCGACGGCCGGTATAACGCCAGCGGCCCCATGTCAATCGGGGTGCCTTATAGTCTGGGGCCGACGGCTGTGTTGGCCATCGGAGGCGTGCGAGCCATCATCACTACCAATAATATCCAGGTGTCTGACCTTCAGGTTTTTCAGAAACAGGGAATGGATCCTGTTACCTGTTCGGTGATCGCTTTGAAATCCTGGCATCACTTCCGGGCCGCCTTCGAACCCATTGCAAGCCGGGTGGTGCTCTGCGATAGCGGTGCCCTGGTCCAGATGGATCTTCGCCGGTATACCTACAAGCAAGTCCGCCGTCCGGTTTTTCCTCTGGATCTGCATTGATACAAAAAAAGAGTATTTATGGAGCTGCGGAAACAACATGTAGAACAAAGGCAGTAAACAAAGGATATATGGACAGTTATCAAATACATTTTAACTCTGATCCCAAACTGAGTGAACAATTAAACAAGAAAATCCACTTGTTCAACCGTTCAAAAATCGGGAAATATGATTATCACCCCCTTTCTATAACGGCTATGGATAATGATAATAATATTATTGGTAGCATAATCGGCCAGACTGGTCTTGATTGGTTGTATATTGAAGTTTTGTGGGTAGATGAGAGAAACAGAAAAACCGGAATAGGTTCTGATCTACTGGTTAGTGCAGAAAAAGAAGCAAGAAACCGTTTTTGCACAGGTTCATATCTTTATACTTATAGTTTCCAAAATCCGGGTTTTTACGAAAGGATGGGATACTCTAAGTTTGGAGAATTGCCTGATTTCCCTCCAGGGCATATAAAATTCTTTATGAAAAAACATTTTACAGAGTGATTTGTCATATAACATACATGGCAGAAAGACCTGCCACAACGAAAAACGAAAGTCCTTTAATTCCAGCATGTTGGTGAGACTTTCATATAAACCCCCATGTCCTGGCGGACACAACGAAGATAGAAAATGGCATTATGCCGCCCCCCCCCGACGGGCAATGGTCCCGGCCCGGAACCGTAGACGGCTCAATTGGCCGGTTCCTATTGCCCGTCGGGGGAGGGGCTCTGCTGAGGTAGACTTGAAGGCTACCTTTTCATATAACCCCCATGTCCTGGCGGACACAACGAAGATAGAAAATGGCATTATGCCGCCGCCCCCCCGACGGGCAATGGTCCCGGACCGGAACTGTAGACAGCTCAATTGTCCGGTTCCTATTGCCCATCGGGGGGGCGGCTCTGCTGAGGTTGCCTTTTCATATAAAAAAACCTTTAGGATTGTGTCGACCTGTAAGGTCGATCTCAATCCTTTGAACAAACGGATACACCGGACAGCAATCGCCCTCGGTGGGATGTTTTCTCAAAGATCCTGGCAAAATTCATCATTGATCGGCCATCGGTGCAGTTGCCGGTAATCCGGGTGATCACGCCGAGTTCTGGGAAAGGGGGGTCAGGCCATGTTTTTTCAGCTTCCGCACCACGGAGGTCTGGCTGATTTTAAGAAAGGCGGCAAGGGCTCTGGTGGTGGTACAGACCTCCAGTGCCTGGAGCAGCAACTCCCTCTCCACGGCCATCACCCGCTGGGTAAGGCTCTGATCCGACGACGTTCCCTTTGAAAGGCGGGTTTCGGGATTCCGTTTTTTCCCATTTATCCCAAGCCCGTTGATGGCACTTGCCTCACCCATGACCACGGCTTTTTTTATGATATTCTGCAATTCCCGAACATTACCGGGGAAGCCGTGGCGTGGGAGCTTCTCCAGCTCCAGCTGATCAAAGGTGCAGGTCATATCAAATTCCTTATTGTATTGCTCCAGAAAAAAACGGGTCAGGGCCATGATATCCTCGGGTCGCTTGCGTAACGGCGGAATTTTCAAGGCAAATACGTTTAATCGGTAATAAAGATCCTGGCGGAAACGGCCGTTCTTGACAGCCGTTTCAAGATCAATATTGGTGGCGGCAATGATGTTGCAGTCAATTTTCACCGGTTTTAACCCCCCAAGGTGCATCACCTCTTTATCTTCCAGAGATTTGAGTAATTTGGCCTGCACCGTCATGGACAGCTCACCAATTTCGTCCAGAAACAGCGTGCCTCCCTTTGCCATTTCAAATAGGCCGATTTTTCCTTTTTCATTGGCCCCTGTGAATGCCCCTTTTTCATAACCGAACAGTTCCGCCTCCAGTAGGGTTTCCGGCAGTGCCGCACAGTTGATCTGTACAAAGGGTTTTTGCTTGCGCACCCCGTTATTGTGCATAAATTTGGCCAACAGTCCTTTCCCGGTACCGGACTCTCCGAGGATGAGAATGTTGGAGATGTCCAAATTCGATAATTTCAGGGCCGTGGATAAAATTCCCCGCATCCCTTTACTAACAGCAATGATCTTCTGTTTTTTCAACTCCATAAGATTTAACTTGGTGAGTTCATCCTGAAAGCGACGATTGATATGGCGTTGATTTTCCAGTTCATTTTTCAGATGATTGAGCTGGGTGAGGTCCCGTTCATTGACGATGACCATGGAGATCTCTCCATGCTCATCAAACACCGGGGTCCCGGTGATCAGCATCTCCCTTTTTTGCTTGATCAGATGCTGCATCATGCTGATCTGTTTTTTTTCTTTGAGAACTCTCTGGGTGATACTTTCATCGATGTGCCCCTGGTCAAGGAGCATCTGGTAGCTCTGCCCCACCATCTCTTCCGCTTTGCAGCCAATACTTTTTTCCGCAGCTCTGTTAAGGGTGATCACAATTCCTTTGCCGTTAAATACCCATATGCTTTCCGATGATTCATTGAGAATGGTTTCCAGCTGCTGGTTGGTACTTCTAAGGGTTCTGGTTTGTCGTTCCACTTCAATGGCAAGTTTCTGGTTAATGCGTTTTTGGGCCTGGTTTAGCTCCATCTCCCGGGTGATGTCCTGGTGGGTACCCACCATCTTCACTGGTACGCCGTCTTTATTTTTTTCCGTTACAACCGCCCTGGAACGAATCCAGCGATAATTGCCATCCTTCTGCCGAAGACGGTACTCTGATTGATAGGTTTCCCGTTTCTCTTTTATGATGCTGACCAGCTTTTTCAAGGCTTGGGATTTATCATCAGGGTGGAGCATTTCCGCCCATTTTTTGATGTCTCCGGGAAGTTCTCCCTCTTCATATCCGTAAATTTCACTGTATCGGGGGCTTAAAAATCCCTTGTCTTCCGGGATATCCCAGTCCCACAAACCGTCCACGGTGGCCGAAAGGGCATATTCCAGTTGCGCTTCCTTTCGTAATTGGGCTGCCTCTTTTTCCTTGATTTTTGTGATATCCTGAACAATGGTGACCATGGCAATGACTTGCTTCTCATCATCCAGAACCGAAGAGGAGTGCATCAGCACATTGAGTTGTCTGCCCCCGGGCTGTCGAATCTGTGCTTCAAAGCCCCTGGCTATATAATGATCACGGGACAGGAAGTGATGGACAAAGCCATTTTCGTCCAGTGAACCCGGATCCGGGTAATAACATTTGCCGCCGGCATCAAAAAAAACGTTTTTAAGGGTTTTGTTGATGAGGCTGTCAACGGGAATTCCCATGATACGATGGAATTCCGGGTTTGCCACCACCACCCTGAGTCCCAAGGCCCGGGTCACAATTATGCCCACAGGCACCTGTGACATGGCATTGAGCAATATCGTGTTAAGCTCCCTGACCTCTTTTTCAGACTGATGATTCGGCAAATTATTGTCCTCCCCTGTCCACCCTTTTTTTCTTTTGCTTCTTTCATCACTTTGCCAATCATGATTGTTCTGCTTTGCCACTATATGGGTCGCCGGATTGGGGCTAAAAAACAGCAGATGTCGTATGGAAAATGAGAAATTACTATTCGCAACCCTATCATATTCACGGGAAAATACAAGTCGGACTCCGGTTGTCCCAGGGTAAATTTGTTCTATTTGTAAATATTTAATATCAAAACTTTATGAAGCGCACGTCAAGTCAATCAAATCAATGGGTTAGCGTAAGAACAAATTCGTCGTGCCGGTTGTTCCGACTGAAGATAAAAAACGGGCTTATGGCGCAAAAAAAAAACGGGACAGTTGCTGTTTTATCAGCCCTGCCCCGTTTTTTTTAATCCTATGCGGGACTACTATTTTTGTGCCATCATCTCTCTAATTTTCACCACACCGTCATGGGCGTCCTCGGCATAGGCATCGGCACCGATGCGGGCGGCCCACCGCGGTGTCACCGGAGCACCTCCCACCACGGTGCGGAACCGGTCCTTGAGTCCGGCGGATTTAAGTGCCTCTTCAAGGACTTTCTGCTGGTTCATGGTGGTGGTAAGCAGGGCACTGGTCCCGATGACATCCGCATTTATTTTTACCGCTGTTTCAATAATGGTGTCGATGTCCACATCCCGACCCAGATCATGGACAGTGAAACCATTGGCCTTCATCAGGGAAACCACAATACACTTTCCGATATCGTGGACATCTCCCTTAACCGTGGCAACCACAACCGATGCTGCCGTCTCCTGCTGACTATTTCCTCCGGCAGCCAGGGCTTCATTGATGATATCTGTGGCCACCTTCATGGCATCGGCCGCCTGCATCAGCTCCGGTAAAAAAAGCTGGCCCCGGCCAAACAGATCGCCCACCTCGTTAATCCCGGGGATAAAGGCGTTATTCATCAGTTCAAGTGGATCATGGCCATCGCTGATCACTTTTCGTGCGATCTCTTCCACCCTCTCTTTGTTTTGAGCCACCAGCATTTTTTTTGCTTCTTCGATGAGTGCGCTGTCTATCATTTTATTTTTTCCTTAACCAACGTTTTTTAATCCCTCTTCCATGATCTCAAAGGCCCGTCCCAGCTGCTCATCGGTGATGACAAAGGGGGCTAATACCCGGATCACGTTGCCGTAAATACCGCAGGAGAGAATCACCAGGCCCTGGTCCAGGCAATGGGCGCAAAGGGCTTTGGCTCTGTCCGGTGCCGGAGATCCGTCCGTGTTAACAAGGGTGATACCGGCCATGGCCCCCACCCCCCGAAGTTCTCCCACGCAATCAAATTGATCCCTCCACATGCCGAACCGTGTCTGGAGTTTCTCACCCAGAATCACCGATTTTTCCAGCATGTTCTCCTCTTCAAAAATGTCCAGCACGGCCAGGGCAGCGGCACAGGCCAGGGGATTACCGCTGTAGGTTCCCCCGAGACCTGCCAGGTGCACGCTGTCCATGATCTCTCTTCTACCCACCACGGCACTTAAGGGCATACCGGCGGCAAGACTTTTGGCAACGGTGACCAGATCCGGGACAACCCCCCAGTGCTCCATGGCAAACATCTTACCGGTGCGGCCCATGCCGCTCTGGATCTCATCGGCCACAAACAAAATCCCATGTTCTTTACAAAGGGCAGCCACCTCTTTAAAAAAACCGTCAGGCGGTGCGATAAAACCACCTTCCCCCTGAACCGGTTCCGCCACAATGGCAGCCACCTCAGAGGGATCCACACCGGTGATCAGGAGTTTCTTTAGAGCGTTGATGTCTCCAAAGGGGGCCCGGTAAATCTCCGGAGCAAAGGGGCCAAAGCCCTTTTTATAGGGCTGCACCTTGGCGGTCATGCTCATGGTGAGAAGGGTCCTGCCATGGTAGGCGTTGTCAAATACGATGATTCCCGGTCGTTTTGTATAATAGCGTGCCACCTTCACGGCATTTTCCACGGCCTCGGCACCGCTGTTGAGAAACAACACCTTTTTTTCAAAATCTCCGGGTGTGAGTTTGGCCAGCCGGTGGGCCAGGGTCACGGCGGTCTCATAGGGGTGCACCATAAAACAGGTGTGGGTGAAGTCGGCGGCCTGATCCTGGATGGCCTTGACCACCCTGGGGTGGCTGTGCCCCACATTCATCACGGCAATGCCGCCTGCAAAATCAATGTACTCTTTTCCTTCCACATCAATGACAACGGCTCCCCTGGCAGACTTGATATAGGCCTGGGTGGAACTGCAATGGGCATTGACGATGCTTTCATTCCGTAGCGCGTGAAGCGCTGCATTGGTATCTGTTTTATCCATCTTTTTCCTTAACTTTTTAATTAATTGAACTTTTGAACTTTTCGGCTTTCGCTTTGACAAACGGTGTCAGGTTTAAAAAATTATGAGTAATGAGTCGGTCATAGGCTTTTTCTGGCCGCCCTTTCTGCATCACTTTCAAGCCGACGGGGGTGTTGAAGATGGGAATAATCGACTTTAAGCCATTTCAAAAGGGAGAAGATTGAGATGACCATCAAAAAGATCAGGGGAACACTCACCACCAGGCTGGCGGTTTTTAATGGACCCAGCCCTCCGATTTTCATGAGTACCAGGGCAATTCCTCCCAGGGCAATGGCCCAAAATCCACGGTTGAACAGCACCGGTTCCTGCCCCTCTTTCATATCCTGTGAAGAGACCGTGGCAAGGGCGTAGGCGGAAGAGTCCACCGTGGTACCGGAGTAGACAAATCCCACAAAGATGAACAGTGGAAGAATCAACCATTTCATGGGCAACTGCATGATGACCCCGATGATGGCGGCAGAAGGAGACTGATTTTTCATCACATCTATGACGGGGAAGATATCATGCATCTGTGCATACATGGCATTGTTGCCGAAAATCAGGAAGAAGAGGGCACACCCGCCGCTGCCGGCCAGAATCACCGTTGTGGTGAGATCCCTGAAGGTTCGTCCCTTGGAGATCCGCGCAATGAAGATGCCCATGTAGGGGCCATAGGCCACCCACCATGCCCAGTAGAAAATGGTCCACCACTGGGGGAACATGCTTCTTCTGATGGGATCTGTATAAAATGCCATACGGGCGTAATTGGTGACCAGCAGTCCCATGCTGTCGGTGAACATGTTGACCATGAAAAAGGTGGGTCCCAGTACGAAAATAATGCCGCAGAGAAAAAACACTGCCACCACATTGATATCACTTAAAATCTTGATGCCCCGTTTCAGTCCCAGAATGACGGAAATGGTAAAAATGGCCGTCCAGATCACCACCACCGCGAGATCCACGCCAGGGGTGTGGGTGATGCCGAACATCTGGCAGATGGCTTCGGCCAGCATGGGGGTGCCTGCGGCCAGGGTGGTACCGGTGCCACCCACAAGACCAAAGATCATGAGAATATCAATAATTTTTCCAACCATGCCCAGGGCCCGTTCCTCACCAATGATGCCGGCGCAGGCCGTGCTCAGCCTCAGCCCGGACATTTTTCGGTTGTAATAGGCATACCCGATGGGAAATGCGGATAAAAGATAGATGGCCCAGCCCGATGGGCCCCAGTGGAAGATGCCGTACATGCCTGCCCATTCGGCAGCTGCCTGGGAGTGCTTTTCAATGCCGAAGGGCGGTGCACCATAGTAATAGGACCATTCAATGGACGACCAGAAAATCAGGGAGGTGCCGACCCCTGAGCAAAAGAACATGGCGATCCAGCTCCATCTGCTGAATTCGGGCGTGGCATCGGGGCCCCCCAGGCGAATATCACCATACTTTCCGTAGCCGATCCATAAACAGGCAATCAGGGCGAAGATACCGAACCAGATATAGAGAAATCCCATCTGATCGGTGCAATAGTTGAACATGACGGAGATGGCTTTTTTGGACGGCTCCTCAAATACAATCATAAACAAAATCAATGAGACGACGGTGATGACGGCGGGCCAGAATATCCCCTTTGCAATGGGGGCTCCGGTCTCCTCCTGTCTCATTGGTTTTTCTAACACGCCCTTATTTACAGCGGCAGTTTCCATAACGATCTCCTTTGCAAGCTCTGCATATTTTTTTTGGTTGAGCCTTGATGATCACGTTTTTGGTATTGGCTCCCGGGAGAGCGGGAAAACCTGATCATCAAGGAAGTGGTTTTATCCCAAAAGGTGCCGGTGCCTGGCCGGCATGTTTCTTAATCCCTTTTGCGGGTGTTTTTTCTGAAATTACGCACACAGTTGATATCAAGATTGAGAATATCCGCAATGTTATGCTTGGCCTCTATACCCTTGGCGCTCCTTGCGCCGGCATGGAGGGTTCCCAGCCTTAAATCAGTGCGAACTTCCGTCATGATGATGGGATCGGCGAGATCTCTTACCGTCACACCCAGTTTTTCTGCAACATATGCTTTGGCTTCCACAAGTCTCATGCCGCGGGCAATCTGCATACGGGCAACCAGATCTCCGGCTGTCCGCATTCCGCCCATTCCCGAGGCAAGTGCGTGGGTTACTGCCATTCCAAGGGGATCGCCCACGCCAACCTACAGCCCGTCAAGGTTGCAAAGTTCAACCAGGGCTTTGGATGCCCTTGAGGTGACATCAATGGGGGTGTGATCATGGACTGTGACACCGCCAACACCCATGCCGATGTTGGCATGGATGGGAATCTGCGCAATGTCGCTGCACGCCTTGGTAAAGGTGACGGCCCGGGCCAGGTTCCAGGGGGTGGTCTCGGTGGTGCTGGTGTTCATCACCGTTCCAAAGATATTCACACCGGCCTTCTGTGCCAGGGGCAGTATCTGGTGGTTGTAAAGACCTGCCAGACGAACCCCGTCATATTCCAGGCCACCATGCATTCCCAATACAAATTCCCCGGCCATGCCCATCTCTATGCCGATGTCCGGATATTTTTTTCGGAGAATTTCTGCGGTTTTGAGACCGGCAAGGGCGTCGGCATCACCGGCCGCCCCCACCGTGTCGAGCAAAATACAGTCCACACCGGACTCATACATGCTGCTTGCCACATCCACCATATCCTTCACCGCCGCCTCCACGGCCAGTTCATAGGACTCCTGGGCCTCTTTTATCTTGCCCATGGGCATGAGTTCAGACGGATTGGGAAAGGGACCGTCGGGTTGGCTGTAGCGTCCCAGGTTGGGCTGGGCCCCGTACATGATGGGGGCCGTGGTCATGAGCAGGGCCTGCTCCATGAAAGGCTCTTCAAAGGTGAGAATGGGTTTGATGGGCTTGTAACTATAATCCACAAAACCCATCTCCAGGGTGTCGGCACCCATCAATTTCTCATAGATCATCATCGCCTGGATGCGGTCTTCCGTCACCGTGGTGCGAAGCATCTTGATGGGGGAACCATCGTAACTGAGTACGCACTCGTACCCGGGATCCACCCCCACCACCCGGTGGGTGCATTTGAAAATATCTGCCAGACGATCCATCTCATCCTGGGTCATGGGGGCGATTTTCCCCCTGTCAGCCGCGTCCTCGGTGCCTGCGATGAGATCTTCCATTAATTGTGTTTCCGTTAGCTCGACAAAGGAACCGTCTCCATAACGGGTGAGTATTTTTCCCATTTTGATCGCTTACACTCCTTTTTCTTTTTCAGCGGCCAGGACAATTTCCCGGATTTGTTGCTGTACCTTTTCCGGTAACGGATCGGGTTGATGGGTTTCCAGTATCTGACGGGCCTTTTCCGTGGCCACCTCGTATAAACTTTTGGACCCGGCAGCCTGCCATCGATCGATACCCTGTCGATTGATGATGCTGGGCTGGGATTGGGTGCGCATGTGCTTAAAGGTGGCCGGATGGCTTAAGAAGTCCTTGAACTGTCCCACCTCCCTTGTGACGTCCACGGCAAGGGTTTCGTCGTTTACGGGAATTCCGCCCACTACGTATTTAATCATTTTGGCGAAATCGTTATCTATCACCAGCTGGCCGTAATCAAATGTCATGCCGGACTCAACCATACCCAAGCCGTAAATGAGGTTGGCACCTGCCAACGCCGGTAATAAGGCTGTAAGGGTTTTTTCATGGCCGGTCTGGATGTCGGATATTTTGCTGTCAGCCTAACCACCGGCGACAAAACTGGGCAGGGCATAGTATCGGGCCAGTCTTGCCACTGCCCCATTGATCATGGCGCACTCGGGGGAGCCCACCGAGGCCGATGCCAGTCTCAGATCCATGGCCGTGGTTGAACTGCCGTAGATTACTTTGGCGCCTTTGCAGGTGAGCTGATTCAATACAATGCCGGACAGCACTTCGGCATTGTGGTTCACCAGGGTTCCTGCCAGGGTCACGGGAGAGGAGCCGCCGGCCATGGCCATGGAGAGAATGTTGACGGCCATGCCGGAGCGGGCCGCCCCCATGATGACTTCGCAGGTGTCCTTGACCAGTTTTAAAGGGCTCACCGGGCAGGTGATGAAGGTGATCAGGGGCCGTTCAAGCAGCTTTTCCCTGCTGCCGGCAATGGCGGTTGCCATCTCCACAATTTTATCCAGCTGATACCCGTCAAAAGGTCCCATGAACAGATGTTTGCTGGTATTGTTGAAGCTGGCTTCGGCATTGTGCAGCTGACCCACCTCCTGTGGTACCTCATGGGCCCCCACGGCCCTTTCATACACATCCACCTGGTCCATGGCATCGGCAAGCTTTGCCGCGTTGGCCACATCATCTTTAGTGGGAAGGCGAAGCTCACCCGTATAGGGATCTCTTACTTTTACCCCTTCGCCAAAGGTGGTGAACCCCACACGGTTGCTCTCCAGAACGATGTCGTTCTTGGGATTCCGGCCGGCCAGGAAAAGTTTGGAAGGAGCGGATTGAATGGCTTCTTCAACCAGATAGGGGGGCAATTTTACGATCTTTTTTTGGGGATCAACCGTTGCGCCACCCCCCTGGAAGATCTCAAGTGCCTCGGGATCTTCCACGAAGATCCCTGTATGCTCAAGCACTTCCAGAGTGGCCAGATGTATCTCCTCCAGTTCATCATCGGAGAAGAGGGGCGCGCCGAATCCGCCCATCAGGGCCTTTCCGGCATGACTGTTTCGTCTCAAAGCTACCTCCTTGTTAAACGTTCTTTGTCTCTTCCTTCATAACCGTCACGGGCGGACCGGATTTTGGGACCCTAAGTTCGCCCACAACGAAGGTTGAAAGTAATGTTAGGCATGCCTGCACTTTTTTGTAAATTTATTGGATAAATGCCTTGTCCGCTGATTTGACAATATCATCGATTTCATTGAGTACATGGTCATCCAGTGGCGGCACCTCATGACCGGTTTTCAGTTTTTCCAGATATTCATCGGTTCGCTGCATCAATGTGGTGGGATTGTCAAACCAGAGCTTGGCCCCCACATAGTTGAACAGTTTTGAGCGGAAACGCTCTTCCGTGCGGAGATGTTTCAGGGTGTGGGGGGCGGAGACGTACTCCTTTTTCCCCATGGATACCTGGGCGATGGCCTCCACTCCCATGGTGTCGTCGTTTATGTCGAATCCACCCAGAATGCGTTTGGCATAGGACATGATTTCGTTTTGCAGTATCAGGGAATGGGGGCAATAGGAGTTGTTGCCGTCCAGACTGGAGCCCCCCTGCTCTCCAACGCCGAGCATGGTGTTGAACAGGGTGCCCTGGGTGAGATTGAAAACGGTCTGATGGGACTGGCAGCCGGAGCTGGTACTGCAGGTGGTGGTGGGGGGAACTTTGCAGTAACGGGCGATCTGGGCCACGGCTGCAAAAAGTGCCTGGAGTTCTGCAGAGGTGTACTGAACTTTTCCGGTTGCCATGTCAAGGGACTGGAACAGGGCATAATACCACACCCCCATACCCGGCTTGATGGTTTGCAAAATGGTGGTGCATCCCATGAATTCCGCCGTTGCCTGGGTTAGAATACCGGCCATGGTGTAAGGGGCATTGCCACCCATGAGGGTGGTGATGGGGACCTTTACCGGAAGCCCGTAGTCGGCGTAAAGAAGGGCACGTTCGATCTCGTCATCGGGAATGGTCAGAGGAGAGATGACGCAGAAAATACCCGAGCCCTGGTTTCGTCCTTGCTGCATGGTCTTTTTATCACCAAATACCGCCTCCAGCATCTTCAGCTGATAGGCGAGATTCCTGGAGCTGGATGTGAGTACCCAGATATTCTTCCGGGTATTTTTAAGAAGCTCTCTCAGGGAATAGATATCATAGGTCTCATTGGGGGCATCCTGGGGGGTCAAGGAGCCCACACATCCCACATGGGCAAGGGCATCGGAGATGCGGCCCTGCTCGGCAATGTCGGCGCAGGTGACCCGGGCGATGGTATCTTTGAGGAGATCAAAGCGGTCAATGGCACCGGATGCTGTACGGATTTTGGCATCCACGTTCAGGCCGGCCTGGTAATCAAAGGCTTCGGTGCGGCCACTGCAGGTAAATTCGGACGGTGCCGCGGCAAGGCATTTTTCCACCATGTCCCGGGGAAAATAGACCCGTTTTTTTGTTGCATCCACCCGGGCTCCGGCACCTGACAGCATTTCAAGGGCACGCGGATGGGTTATTTCCATGCCCGCCTTCTCAAGGACCTCAAGGGCTGCATCGTAAATTTTTACAACTTCTTCGTTGGTGTACATTTCGTAAAATGGAGGCATCGGCACTTTCCTTTTCTCTGTTGGTTGCCTTTTTATAAGGAGCGTCCAAGAGCCTGGGACGTTCCTGTTGTCAATCATACTTTGTGGGCTTGATCTCAACCCGGCCATTTTAGCCGTGGCATTTGGCCTGGATTAGCGGCATTTTTGCAGGTTACCTCCTTTTTCGCTGAGGGGGGATTGCAAAAAACATTAACCCACGCCTGACCCCGTTCATCCATGATTTGTTCAGGTGAGCCGGTGTTTTGTTCAGGTCCTTATAAGCATATATAGCAAGACATGTGCCAGAATTGATTTGTTATAAATAATCGTATGTTTTCAAGATGTTATGCTTGAATTGGGTGATGTGGAATCTTGGGTTTGAAACGGTTCAGACTCGGAAGTTTGACTTCTTTTGATTGAAAATCGGATCGAATGGGGAAAAACGGTTGCGAAGGGGATGAAAATCAACCTTCCATGACTTTTATAAATCAATGAGACACCAATAAAAGGGGTAATATGTTTTATTGGTGTAAGGTTGCATCTTGTTGTTTTAATAGATAAAAAAGTTTTTACAAAATTATTTTAGAAAAAAAGCGAGATGCCATGGGCGGTTCATTTGCAGATAGATCTGAACACAAACAGGTTCATGGGGCTACTATACATAAAGTCACCTTAGATCTGCATAGTCTATTATTGACGGATTGTTCCTGTCCGGGTACTATCGTTGAGTTGGTGAACAAGTATGATACCGCTAAAAAAATTCCATCTGTGCAAAAAACAGAAACCAAGGTTCGGACAACACTGGGAAAACTGCTTGAGACAGGATTCCCGGCCCCACTTTTTTACTTCCGGCTTTTCCATGTTGAAATTTAGGATAAATCCGAAAAATACGGCATCCTTCATTCCTGCTTTACACTTTCACGAGGTGAATGTTCATTTTCAGGTGGCTGGCCTTAAAAAAGTGTAAAATACTTCTGGGGATATATGAAGGATGCCAAAAATACAAAGGGGAAAATTTTGATATGAACATCAACGCCAGCATAATTGATCAACAGCTGACAGGAATATTGGAGAAAAAATCAGCGTGGTTTGATCAATTCGGAAAGGATGACAATAAAAAACGATCCGCCGCGTTTGTGCTGCTCTGCATGGCCAACAGCCTTGATATCTCCCTGGAGGAGAGCTTTGAACTCCTGACCGAAGGCGGCAATGACGCAGGCGTTGACGGCCTACACATTGGAGAGGTGGAAGATGGTGAATTTCTGGTTACGCTTTTCCAGGGAAAGTATAAAATCAAAGATCTGAACGGTGAGGCCAATTTTCCGGAAAATGGTGTTCAAAAAGCGGTGAATACCGTTCAGGTGCTGTTCGATCCCTTCCGTGTGGTATCCTTAAACAAACGTATTGCACCGAAAATTGAAGAAATCCGCTCTTTAATCCGTGATGCCTATATCCCCAAAGTTCGTGTGATCCTTTGCAATAATGGTGCACAATGGCATGACAATGCGCAACAATGGGTTGAGGGGCTAAAAAAAGAGTACCCCGGCAAGGTGGATTTTTTCCATTTCAATCATGATTCCATTGTAAATATTCTCCAGAAACCCCAAAAAGTGGATGCCACCTTACAGCTCAATGGGCAGTTGATTGTGGAAGACATGAATTTCATGCGGGTGCTGATCGGTCGTATATCAGCCCAGGAACTCGCACAGCTTTTTGAAACGCATGGTGACCGCTTACTGCAGCGTAATATTCGTCGCTATCTTGGGCTGCACAGCAATCGTGTGAATAGTGCCATCCATGCCACCCTTGTTTCTGACAAATCCGATAAATTTTATTTCTACAACAATGGGATAACAGTGGTTTGTGACAAGTTTGATTACAATGCCTTTCAAAAAAATGATCATTTGATACAGGTGAAGAACCTGCAGGTCATCAACGGGGGGCAGACCTGCAAAACAATTCATGAAACCATGAAATCGGCCACTTTCGGAACCATCGGGCAAGCCGCCCATGTCATGATCAGAATCTATCAGATGGGAGAAGAAAATAAGGATTTTATTCAGGATATAACCCATGCCACCAATAGTCAGAATCCGGTTGATCTGCGTGATCTTCACTCCAACGATGAAATACAGAAAAAACTGGAGATCGGCATGTCCGATCTTGGATATACCTACAAGCGTCAAAGGGAAGAGGGCGGGGTTGGGTCTTCTGTTTTAAGCAGTTTGACCGTGGCGGAATCCGTCCTTGCCATCTGGCGGGAGAAGCCACATCATGCAAAATTCAGACGAAAGGAACATTTTGGAAAGCTCTACGAAGAGATCTTTGAAAATCTGAATGCCGCCCAGGCCGTCATCGCGACACTCATTTACAGGATGGTCGAAAATCAGCGCAAGCGGCCTTCAGAGGATAATTCTGTAGAGTTTCTTCCCTATGCGTCCCATTATATTGCCATGTTGGTGGGGCGGTTATTGTTAAATGAACAGGATGTTAAACTTGCACGGCTGTCACATCGTAATTTTAGCGAGTTGAAACGTTTGCTGGAAATAAATTCAATTAATTACCATAAACAGGCGTGTGAGCGTATCGCCCAGGCCCTAAGAAAATGCTATGGTCATCGGCTTATTTCACTGCAACAGCTTTCAGCCACCTTCCGCCGTGGTGATTTGCTTGAAATGTTGAGAGTTTGAGATAATCGAAATCTCGGGCTTGATCGCTGTTGTGATCAAGCCCGTATTTTTTGAAATTTCCCGCTATCCTTCATATCACCTCAAAAGTCCTTTACAGTCTTTTGGAGAAAGCCCCTGAAAAATGCTTCCTGGAAAGTGTAAAGTACTTTTGAAGGATGGCAATTTCCCTTGGAAAAACGGGAGATCAATAAGAGCCGAGTTCCTAAGATGAAAAGCCTTACATCCCCACCACCGAAGGCAGCCACAGCACCACCTGGGGAAAAAAGATGATAATGAGCAGACAAAGTGCCTGCAGGCCGATAAAAGGCCACACCGACCGGTAGATGTCACCCATGGTAATATGGGAAGGGACCACTCCTTTCATGTAAAAGAGGACAAATCCAAAGGGCGGTGTCAGGTAGGCCATCTGCATATTCACAATAAAGAGAATGCCAAACCACAGGGGATCAAATCCCAAAAGGGTGACAAGAGGTACATAAATGGGCACGGTGATCATGATGATGGGCAGATCGTCCATGACCATGCCCAGCAGGAAAAAGCTTAGCTGCATGGCAATGAGCACCACCCAGCGGTTGATGCCGATGGAGTCGATGAAATCCTTTAAGAGAAGGGGAAGTCCCAGGGTGTTGACCACGGCGGAAAAGGCAAGACATCCGATGATGATCCACAATACCATGCTGGTCAACAGGGCTGTTTTTTCGGCGGCGGTGGTCACCACTTTCAGGGTTTTTTTGCCGGATTTCTCCCGGATGAGCACAATGAACATGGAGACAAAGGCCCCCACAGCCGCAGCTTCCGTGGGGGTGGCAAGTCCGCTGAAAATGGTTCCCATGATGGAAAATATCAACACAAAGGGCATGGCAAGATTTTTGATGGAAAGAAATTTCTCCGTCCAGGTGGCCCGCTCTTCCACGGGGATGGGCGGTGCCAGGGTGGGATCAATGAGGCTTCTGATCAGAATGTAGGCCATGAAGAGACCGGCCAGAAGAAATCCCGGGATAACACCGGCCAGAAACATTTTACCAATGGAAAGATTGGACAAAGAGGCATAAACAATCATGGTGACGCTGGGGGGAATGAGAAATCCCAGGGCACCACCGCCGGAAATACATCCGATGGCCAGGGTGGATTTGTAGTTTCGTTTCAGCATGGCCGGCAGGGCAATCAGCCCCATGGTCACCGTTGCCGCACCCACAACCCCCACCATGGCGGCAAATACCACACAGATGAACACCGTGCCGATGGCAAGTCCGCCGGGCACAGGTCCCAGCCATTTGTAGATCATTTCAAAGATTTCGTCGGCAATGCCTGATTTTTCCAGCATGCACCCAATGAAGATGAACAACGGAATGGCCAAAAGGATGATACTGGTCATGGTTTCAAGAATGGCCGGGGGAAGCATCATAAGAAATCGCGAACCGTTGAGCAGGAGCAGAAAGCCGATGCCCACCACACCCAGGGTAAAGGCCACGGGGGTTCTGAGAATAAAGAGGACAATAACTGCAAGAAACATAAGGGCTACTATTAAACCGGGATTCATCGACCACTCCTTTCCTGATATTTGACAAAGGTTTTTGCCAGATCAGCTGCTATCTGCAGAAGAAATAATAGTGCCCCTGCCGGGATCAATATTTTTACCGGCCACAGGGGGGGGGCGAAAATGGTGTGGGAGTGCTGATGGGTGATGATGGCACGCCATGCAAATTTATAACCCTGCCAGAACAGGATGCTGAACATGAAAAAACCGATGAACGACACCACAATGTTGGCAAAGAGTTTTCCGGATCGGGGAAACCGCTGATAAATAATGTCAACGGCCACATGGCCTTTTTCCAATAGAACCCACCCCCCTGTCAGTGCCACATAGGCGGCAAAGATCTGGCCGCAAATTTCGTGTACCCAGATGGTGGGACTTTGAAAAAAATACCGGGAGATGACTTCGTAAACCATGAGGGTCATGAATACAAAAATCAGATAACTGGACCCCTTTCCCACGGTGAGATTGATCTTTTCAATGATATGGATCATTTTTTTTAACGCTTGCATAGTGAATCCTAACCTGGATAAACAAGAACCAGACGTTTTTTTATGATGTTCGTGTGGAACAGAAGTAAAGATGAAAGAGTAAACGATATCGCTGCCTGAACAAAAAAATACAAGATATTCAGGCATCCTTCATCTGTCATCAAAAGTACTTGACACTTTTTTGAGAAAAAACCCCGCAAGACGGGAATGTTACTCTGGAAAGTGTAAACCGAGAAATGAAGGATGCCGATATTCAAAAAAATTTTATGCTGACAGTCGTTTCCCGGATATCGCAGAGGATACCCGGGAAAATCGTCCAGTCAAGGCCATGGCGGATCTGGTGACCCACCCACAGACATTACAGGTTATACCCTCTTTTCTTTAAATCTTTTTTAACCAGTTCCAGGTATTTTGCAGATAACTCATCCGTGGCAAGCTCTTCGTCCCACATACCAACGGCGGTGGTGATCCATTTTTTCACCACCTCCGGGGGAAGTTGAACATACTCTGCACCCTGGGCCTCCATCTTCTCCTTAACCACCTGGTTCTCTGCCGCAAACAGTGCGGCCACATGTGTTGAACAGGCTTGCAGTTCTTTTTCAAACACGACTTTCAGGTTTTCAGGAAGTTCATTCCAGCGATCCTGGTTAATGATCACTTCGCAGTTCTGTGCACCGGAGATATCGGGAACCGTCTGGTACTTTGCCACTTCAAAGGTCTTGGCAAGAAAGCTTTCCGTATGGCTTCCACTGATTTCCGCATCAATGGTTCCCCTGGAGAGGGCCACATAAATTTCAGAAAAGGGGATGAACACGGTGGGAATTCCCATTTTCTGGAAGGTCTTTGCAATGGAGCCGGATGCCCGGACCTTGATCTTTTTTAAATCTTCCCAGGTCTTGATGGGTCTTTTGGAGACAATGGTATATCCGTCCATGACAAGGGGGGCACCATAGAATACATTCACTTTGGCATATGCGTCCCTGTAAAATTTCAGCACCTCAGCATCGTAGATGAAATCAAGAATCTGATCCACGCCCCGGGGATCACCGGGCAGGGCAAAGGCCGTTGCGGCAACGGGCAGTATGCCGCCATGGTAGCAGGAACAGGTGGTACCCATCTCAATGGCCCCATAGCCAACGCTTTCAAAAATTTCCGGTCCTTTGACCAGGGCACCGGAGGGAAGAACCTGGATCACGATCTGTCCGTTGCTGTTCTTCTTTACCTCTTTTGCCATCTGATTAACGGCAAGGGTAATGGGATGGTTCAGGGAAAACATATTCTGCATGGTGAATTTGAACTTTTGCTCGGCATGGGCATTGGTGATAACGCCGGTGCCGAATCCGGTCATGAGTGTTGAAAGCATCATAACGAAAAGGATGGTCTTTAAAGAGTGCATTTTTCGCCTTTGTAACATGTTTTTTTCTCCTTATGGAAGTGTTAGAGCAGTTATCAATAAACTCCGGGAAGCAGGGCTGCCCCAAACTCCGGAGCAGGCTTGCCTTTTGATGAGCCAAATTTTTGCCTGCAGTGTGCAAGCACAAATAATAATAGGCCAGACCCATTTTGTACCATTGTCAGGTTAATAAGATGGGGCATCGGGTGTTGTTCCCTGATTAGGTAAGCAAATATTATACCACATGTTGTTGGTCATGGAAACGGCAGGTACCGTGATTGCGCTTTAAGCGTGGATGAACTCGGGGTTTTGGTGTGGCAGTATATTTTTTTATATATCAATTTCTTAGACGCTGAGTTGAGTTGTCGGGTTTAAAGATGTCATTGATATGCAAAAATGCATGTTAATGGGAAAAGATGGCCGGGATTTTCCATGGTGGTCTCTTTTTTTAAGGAATAACCCACCAATAATTATGGTTATTTGTCAGTATCGGTGGTTTTGGGTGTTGTTGTATGCATAAACGCATATATATGCATTTATGCATTTTAGGGTAAGGCGTTCCCATACTGTCGGTGGCTCCGGATGCAATGCGTCCTGTTTTTTTGTCCTTAAGTGCCGATCCTGGTCACGGGCACAACAATCCCCGTCTGATACCGTTATCCATCCCAATAACCGCAGTGGTCAAGTGCAGGACCTGGGGAGGATTCATCCATTCCCGGTTGATTGTTCGTGATAGTGGATATGGCATATTTTTTGCTAATGAAGTGAAATAACCGATTCAGGGTTCAATCATGGCCGGAGTCATGGCCGGAGTGATCACTCCACCGGACATTTCGGGAAAGAGTTAGATTCGGGTGCGGTGTTTGATCAAGCCCGCAATTGTAGTCATTTCATTTGATGGTCCATTATTAAATATTGAAATATCCGTGGAGGGTCAGGTTTGCCTTATGGTCGTCATTATCGGTGGCGTTTCGAACTCGCACAGGGGGGTTTTGAGTTCGCACAGGAGTAGGGCGACAACGTCTCGATAATGCCTGCCCTCGGTTTTTTGCACAGTGGGAACTAAAAACCGGATCATCGCGTATCATCAATAATAGAATAGGAGATAAATTAAGATGAGTTCAGAGAATCACGATCGTTTCATGGCGCTTCGCAATGCAAGCGTCCCCCAGGGACCTGCCAATATTACCCCGGCCGTTATCAGCCATGCATCAGGTGCGGTGATGACGGACATTGATGGCCGGGAGTTCATTGATTTTGCCGGTGGAATTGGTGTAAACAATGTGGGACATGCCCACCCCAAGGTGGTGGCGGCTATTAAGGATCAGGCTGAAAAATTTATTCATACCTGTTTTCATGTGGGCATGTATGACTCCTATGTGGAACTGGCAGATAAGCTCAATAAACTGGTCCCCGGCGATTTTGAAAAAATGACCATGTTTGCCAACAGTGGAGCGGAAGCAGTTGAAAATGCAGTTAAAATTGCAAGGTATGCCACCAAACGACCGGGAATTATCTGTTTTGAGAACGGCTTCCATGGCAGAACCTTGCTCACCATGTCCCTGACCAGCAAGGTGAAACCTTATAAATACGGGTTCGGCCCCTTTGCACCGGAAGTCTATCGAATGCCCTATCCCTATTGCTACCGATGCCCCTTTGGCCTGAAACATCCCCAGTGCAACACCTATTGTGCGGATTACCTTGAAGAGTACTTTGTCACCAATGTGGATCCTGATTTCACGGCAGCCGTCATTGCCGAGCCCATCCAGGGAGAGGGCGGGTTTGTGACCCCCCCGCCGGAATACTTCCCCAAACTGGCTGAAATCTGCAAAAAATACGGTATTATGCTTATCATTGACGAAGTTCAGGCAGGTGCCGGTCGCACCGGTAAGTTCCTGGCCATTGAGCACTGGGGCATTGAGCCTGATCTGGTAACCCAGGCCAAAAGCCTTGCCGGCGGTATGCCGTTGAGCGCCGTCACCGGCCGAAGGGAGATCATGGATCTGCCCCATGTTGGTGGGCTTGGCGGTACTTACAGTGGAAATCCCATCTCCTGCAGAGCCGCCCTTGCCGTTCTTGAAATTCTCTTTGAAGATAAACTGCTGGAGCGTTCCAAAGCGCTGGGTGAAACCCTGTGGGATCGATTTGCCACCATGCAGAAATCCCATGAACTCATCGGTGAGGTCAGGGGAAAAGGACCCATGCTGGCCCTGGAGCTTGTCAAGGACAGAGAGACCAAAGCACCGGCCACGGAACAGGCCAAAAGACTCACCCAGCTTTGCTATGAAAAGGGGTTGGTAGTCCTCTCCTGTGGTAACTTCGGCAATGTTATTAGAACCCTGATGCCCTTTGTCATCACCGATGCGCAGCTGGACAAGGGACTTGCCATTCTTGAAGAGTGCCTGGAAGAAGTGAGCAAATAACCGCCATGGGCGGACCGCATTGGGGACCTGGGTCTGCCCACAACCAATATTGAAAGACCTGTGGCGTACACCGGGGACTTTCATATAACATACATGGCAGAAAAACCTGCCACAACGAAAAACGAAAGTCCTTTAATTCCAGCATATTGGTGAGACTTTCATATAAACCTACATGGCAGTAACCACCTGCCACAACGAAAAACGAAAGTCCTTTAATTTCAGCATATTGGTGAGACTTTCATATAAACGGGCATGTCCTGCCGGACACAACAAATATAGAAAATGGTATTATACCGCCGCCCCCCCGACGGGCAATGGGCCCGGACCGGAACTGTAGACAGCTCAATTGTCCGGTTCCTATTGCCCATCGGGGGGGCGGCTCTGCTGAGGTTGCCTTGGAGGCTGCCTTTTCATATAACTGCCACGGGCAGACCGCATTGGGGACCTGGGTCTGCCCACAACGAATAATGAAAGTAATGTTAGGTATGCCTATGCTTTTTTATAAAAACATACATGGCAGAAAGACCTGCTACAACGAAAAACGAAAGTCCTTTAATTTCAGCATGTTGATGAGACTTTCTTATAAAAGGAATTCCCTCATGAAAGGTTTTTTCAAACGTCTCATCATCATAGATGTGACCTCCCAGGAAGTGATTGTAGAACCCATTAAGGAAGCGCTGTTAAAACAATATATGGGTGGCAAGGGGCTTGGAACCCGGCTGCTGCTGGAGCATAATCCGCCCCGGGTGGATCCCTTTTCCCCGGAGAACTGTTTTATCATGGGACTGGGTCCTGCAACGGACAGCCGCCTTTATGGCAGCTGCCGGTATGGCATTTATACCAAATCGCCCCTCACCGGGTTTTATGGTGAATCCTACTCCGGCGGCAGCGTTGCCCTTGCCATGAGCCGCACGGGATATGATGCTGTGATTATAAAAGGCGCCTCGTCCCATCCGGTGTGGCTGGAAATTTCAGATATTGATGTAAAGTTTCACCGGGCCGATGATCTCTGGGGCAAGGAGAGCTATGACACCGAGGATGTTGTAAAAGAGAAATGTGGTGTTAAGGATTGCGGTGCATTGGTCATCGGGCCTGCCGGAGAAAATCTGGTGCGGTTTGCCGTGGTGGAAAATGATTATTGGCGATCGGCGGGCCGGTGCGGCATGGGCGCTGTGCTTGGCTCTAAAAAGGTAAAGGCTCTGGTATTCCATGGGAGCTGCCGTCGGGAGTTCCATGATCCGGATAAAATCAAACAATACTCAAAAAATATGCTCCGGGAGCTTAAGGATCATCCTGCCACCACAACTTACAGAACCCAGGGAACCCCTGTCATGGTGGCCGGTCTGAACAATGCCGGGGCCTTTCCCACTAAATACTGGTCAAAGGGAAAATGTGACCACTGGGAAAAAATAAATGCCCAGAGCATGAAAGAGCGGCTGGACCCCAAGCCCAGATCCTGCAAGACCTGTTTCATGGGGTGCGGGAAATTGGTCACCGTCAAGGAGGGACGACACAAAGGCCTTCAACTGGAAGGCCCGGAGTATGAGACCATTTACGCCTTTGGGGGGCTTTGCATGATTGACAGCATTGAGGATATTGTGTGGCTCAATGATATCTGTGATCGTCTGGGCATGGACACCATGAGTGCCGGCAATCTTGCGGCCCTTGCCATTGAAGCCTCCCAGCGGGGGAAAATCAAAGAGGTGCTTCCCTATGGGGATGCAAAGGTGGTGGCGGATCTGCTTTATAAAATTGCCCGCAGGCAAGGGCTGGGCGGACTCATTGCCGATGGCATCCGGGTCGCCGCAGCAGAACTGGATATGGAAGAGGTGGCCATCCATGTGAAAGGGCTTGAACCGGCGGGGTATGATCCCAGGGTTTTAAAGGGCATGGGCCTTGCCTATGCCGTCAGCCCCCGGGGGGCGTGTCATTTGAGAAGCACCTTTTATAAACCGGAGCTGTCCGGAATGATTGATCCGGATCAAATTGAGGACAAGGCTGAAATGTTCCTTGATTTTGAAGACCGGTGCACCCTGTTTGACACCATTATTTTTTGTCGATTTTACAGGGATTTCTATACCTGGGAGGAGTTGGCATCTGTTTTTGAGATGACCACCGGGGAGTTGTTTTCCAAGGCGGATCTCAAGGCCATGGCCGCCCGCATCACCAATGATACCCGTCGGTTTAATATCAGAGAGGGGCTTACCATCTCCGACGATCGGCTGCCCAGGCGGTTTTTGAAAGAAACCCTTGAAACCGGTAAGGGGATCACCGAAGCCGACATGAACTATCTGGTACAGGACTATTACAAACTCAGGGGATGGGATACAAAGGGCGTTCCGCTCAATTGACGTCGGGCTCTCCATGGGGTCAGATTAAAAGGTGTTTTTTTAGTTTCCGGGCCACCGTGGACTGGTTTAATCCAAGGGTGACCGCCATTTTGGCCTGGGTCCCATGGAAGGTCAATGCCTTTTCAAGGATCTCTTTTTCAACGGCATCCACCATCTCTTTGAGGGTCTGGCCCGGACCCCACACCTCCCTGCTTAATGGGGGCGTTTGTGCGGTTTCCCGGACGCCTCCGGGCAGATCTTCAATGCCGACATGTCCGTCATGGGACATGACCACCACCCGCTCGCAGATATTTATCATCTCCCTCACATTTCCCGGGTAGTTGTATTCCAGCAGTGCGCCCAGGGCTTCCCGGGAAAGAATGACCTCTTTCTTGCCGTAGCGCCGGCAGAATTGATCTATAAAATGGTTGATCAGGGGCAAAATACAGTCCTTCCGGTTTCGCAACGGCGGCAGGGTCAGGGGAATGACATTGAGGCGGTAAAACAGATCGCTTCGGAACTGTTTTTGGGCCACCATGTTTTTCAGATTTCGGTTGGTTGCCGCGATGATTCTCACATCAACGGTTTTGCTGGTGGTGGCACCCACCCGGCTGATCTGACCGTCTTCCAGAAACCGCAACAGTTTGACCTGGGAAGAGAGGGGCAGTTCCGCAATTTCATCCAGAAAAATAATGCCTTTGTCTGCCATCTCAAATTTTCCGGGTTTTCCCCCTTTGCCGGCGCCGGTGAAGGCTCCCTGCTCATATCCGAATAACTCGCTTTCCACCAGGGATTCGGGTATGGAACCGCAATTGAGCTTGATCATGGGGTTGTTTTTCCGGGGGGAGTACTTGTGGATGAGATCTGCCACCACCCCCTTTCCCGTTCCCGATTCTCCTAAGAGCAGCACCGTGGAGTTCACCGTGCCAAGTTTCACTGCCTGTTGAATGAGGTTGACATATTCAGGGGTTTTGGCAATGATTTCACGGGACTCCATCTCTTCAATCTGCATCTCCAGCAGATCCTGTCTGTATTGATTGCTCAGTGCCACCTTCTCCTGCAACTCCTTCTGGAGGGCTTTGATCTCGGTGATGTCCCTTTCATTGACAACCACCCGGAACAGATCTCCTCCAGGGTCGAAAACCGGGCTGCCTGTGAGAAAGAGTTCCTTGCCGTGACGGGTTTTCTGGAGAATGTTGACCTTTTTTCGGGTTTTTAACACTTCAAGGGTGACCGACTGGTCAATGAGCCCTTCTTGAACCAGCTCCTTCATATTTCTGCCCACCATGTCGGCGGACTTGACATGGGTCAGATATTCCGATGCCGGATTAATTCTGAGCACTGTTCCGTCGCCATCACAAATCCATAATCCGTCGTTACTGGAGTCAATGATGGTATCAAGTTCCATGGAGAGCTTTTGAAAGGATTCCATTTGGGAGGTGATCTGTTCCATGGCGGTCATATCCTGGAAAATACAGAATATCCCCAAGAAGGTGTTCTGGTGGTGTATGGGATTGAGCTGAACCGCGTACCGGACATTGTTTTTATTGACGATGAGATCTTTCATCGTCTTTTTTGATTTTATCACCTGCTCTGCCGGTGCTGACAGTTCCGGCAGGGTGGTGGAGATTAAGGCCCCTGGGAACAGCTCCAGTCCACTTTGGGCGAGCCGGTTTGAAATCATGATTTTCAGGGTCATGTCCAGGGTGGCTATGCCGTTGGGAGAGGCATTTAAAAGGGCCTTGCTGAACTGTTTCCAGTCCAGGGCCTGTTGATTTTTTCCCCCTTTATTCCAGTAAAGTTGATCTGTTTTAAAAGACATAGCCATACCTCCTGTTGTTGCACTCAAAAAACGGGCTTTGTGGGAGCGTGATGAAACCGTTAGAGCAATGGAGGCTTATAATAGCGCAGCATCTGCTTAGTAACCGCCATGGGCGGACCGGGATTTGGGACCCTAAGTTCGCCCCCAACAAACCATGAAAGTAATGTCAGGTATACCTGCACATTCATATAAATAAAGTTTTCGGTTTGGAATTGCAAGGCCAATGGGTTGGCGTGGTTTCGCATGGGCAGGAGCGCTTTGGGATGGACGTTTCGGTTATTTTCAGCGTCTCTACTTGACATCCTCATCCGTCTGTGGCATCTATAATAAAAAAAACAGTGTTTGATAATATGAAACAAGATGATGAAAAAAAATATAATGCCATTGAAAAGTCCATCCTGACCCTGCTTGCCTTTCGGGAAGATAAATCCAGCTGGGGGGTTCGGGAACTAAGCCAGGAGCTGGGCTTCAGCCCGGCAACGGTGCAGCGGATACTGCAAACCTATAAGACCTATGGGTTTGTCAACCAGGATGCCAGAACACGCCAATACCATCTGGGGAACATCTTCTATCGATTCATTGAGCCCCTTCAACAGGTGAATCAGGTGACCCGGGGGGCCCGGAAATACATGGAGCTGGTGGCTGCAGAGACAAGGGAAACCGTTCATCTCAATATTCTTGAGGAGGGGCACCGCATCTGCATAGATACCCTGGAGTCCCCCATGCCCCTGCGGGCAGGCATGCCCCTGGGACATAGATCTCCCCTGTATGCCGGCGCCTCTGCCAAATGTCTTTTGGCCTTTTCTTCCCCGGCATTCATTGAAACCTATCTGGCCTCCACCCCCCTCACGCCATTGACGGAAAACACATTGGTGAATGTCGAGGCCATGGAGGCCGAACTCACAAACATCAGGTCCCAGGGTTATGCCGCCAGTCTGGGGGAGAGGACCCCGGGACTGGGCTCTTTGAGTGCGCCGGTGATGAACCATCAGGGAAAGATCATTGCAAGCCTGAGCCTTGCACTGCCGGAGATTCGGTTTTCCCAGGAGTCCCATCGCAGGCAGTGCATTGAGTCGCTGATGGGGGCAGCCCGTCTGTTTTCTGCCGAACTTGGCCATCAGCTTCGGTAATGTTAAAGAATCAATCGCTGATGATCGCATTTCTCCCTTAAAAGGGTCAATTCTTCCGACGTGGGAGGGGGGACTTCCGCTGCTCTGGAGGTGTCCACGGAAAATTCCATGCGGTCAAGAATCATTTCCGGTGTGATACCGGGGTAAAAACCTGACAGGTACATCTCTTTGGTGGTGTCATCAAAGCGCATGACCCCCATGTTGGTGATGACCATGGCAGGTCCCCCGGGGGGAAGTCCTGCCTTTTCTCTGCCATGGGGACCGTCCAGATACCCGGGGCTGGTGAGGTAATCCAGTTTGTTGACAAATTTTCGTTTTTCATGCTGCATGAAGATGATGCTCCGGGGGACAAATGAGGCCATGTCGCATCCACCACCACTACCGGAAAAACGGGTTTTGGGAGCCAGGTAGTCGCCGATCACCGTGGAGTTGAGGTTGCCGAACCGATCCACCTGGGCCGCACCTAAAATGCCCAGCACATGTTGCCCGGTGATGGGATTTTGCATGGTGGCAAAGGCATCCAGCAGCCCGCCATTGGCAGAGGAGTGATACATCACCCGGGGGTCTGCCACGGCCAGGGGAATCTCTTCCAGCTTGGAATCAATGGCACCGGTTTCAAAAAAGATCACACTTTCCGGAGCATTGATGTTTTTTGCTGCCATGGCCGCCAGCATGGAGATGCCTGTGCCGCAAAAGACAATGTCATCATTTTTGATCTCCCTGGCGGCAGTGATGGCCATCATCTCTTTTAATGTATATTCCATTGGGGATTCCTCCATTATTTTCTATCCAGATTTTTGGCATAACCGGTTGTGGGATCTGCGGCAATGGCGGCCATCTGTTCCGGTCCCGCCTTGGCAATGAGGGCCTCATGGGTGGGGCATCCATAGACCATCTCTTCAAGATATGCCAGATAGGCTGTTTCGTCCTTTGCCTTTTCCCCATAGGCTTTAAGATACTGGGGAGCATAATCATAGTGATGATAACATGCCGTGGGAAAGGCCCCATGGGGTACATGAACAACGGCATCCACATGGATGAAAGGAATTTGATTCTGGTCGGAATTGGTTTTTAATTCGTCGCTGTCGCAGAGCTCCTCGCAGGTGACAATGAGGTGTTTCGCCGATTTTGCCTGTTCTCCATCGGCAAAGGTGAGGCCCTGTATCCGGCAGTTGCCTCGTCGGTCGGCCTTTTGGACATGGATGACGGTGACATCGGGCTGGATGGCGGGAACCAGCGCCACTTTCTCGGTGTCCATCCATCCTGAAAAGGGATTGTTCATAATGACCACTTTCTCATCCGGTAGTTTGCTGGATGTTTGTCGCATCTCTTTTGAAAATCCCCATTGGTTTACAATATCCGTTCCCATGGAGGAGCGACAGGGAAGAAAAGGAACTCCCATGGACCCGGCCAGAAATCGCAGTGTCATCTGATAGTTGGTGTAATCCTCCACCTGGATCTGCTTTTTCTCCACCGCCTTTCGAAACCGGATGCAGGTGGAGGCAAATTTCCCATTGCCCCCATAGGCGATTTCAAGGTGTGAAACACATCCGCCGCCGATGAGTTCATCCACCCCCTGGCCGTTGGAATGGGCGTAGAGATGGATATTTTTTACCTTTTGCCGGATGATTTCGTACACCGCTGCCATGGGATTACGATTGATGGTGAATCCCCCTATGGAGAGGTGACACCCCTCCTTCACATAGGTGCTGATCGCCGTTTTAAGATCCATGACCTTATCTTGTTTTAGATTCATAACTATAAAGCCCTTTTGTTTTATATTGTGAAACACTGTTTTGTATAACAGTCCTTATACCCACAGGAGTTCCTTGATGTCAAGTTGAATTTTTCAGAGACAACATGGGGGGGCTATGTTATGGTGTTCATTAAGTATCCATGAAAAAAAAGATGGGGGACGATCATGCCTTTTCAGGATAAAAGTGCCATTCATACATTTAAGATTGCCATTGTGGGCGGTGGGCGGCGCTGTCTCTCCTTTCTGAAACTCCTTGAATCCAAAAAAATGAATCGTCTCAACGTTGATATTGCAGGGGTTGCAGATATTCACACCTTGGCTGTGGGGTTTTTGTATGCTCGGCAAAAGAAAATATTTACCACCACACGTTACAGAGATCTTTTTAATATTCCGGGACTTGAATTGATTTTGAATCTCACCGGAGATATTGATTTTTCCCATGAATTAAATGCGGTTACCCCCGGGGATCTGCCGGTTCTCAACCACACTGCCTCCCGGCTGTTCCAGGAAATTGTGCAAGATGTGTTCAGCTCCACCCAGCAGATTGCCGAACAGAAAGAGGCTCTGAGCCTGACCCATTCCTTTATTCAGGCACTGGCGGAGGTGACAGTGGTGGGGGCCATGGTGATTGATCCCCATTATAAGGTGGTGTGGATCAATGAATCGGCGTTGAAGAAAATCGGATTGCGAAAAGAGGAGGTGCTGGGGCGGTACTGCTTCCAGATCTCCCACAATGCCATTATCCCCTGCGACAGTCCCGACTCCCCCTGTCCCATGAAAGAGACCTTAAAAACCGGGCAGTCCGCCCATGCCATACATGAACATATCCTCCATGATGAGGAACGATATTGCGATGTGAGCACCTTTCCCATTTTTAACAGCAGGGGGGAGATTGCCCAGGTACTGGAGGTGGTCAGGGATATCACAGCGGAGATGAACGATCGCCTGGATCACAGAACCCGGGCCATTAAAAATGATCTTGCACGCCTGGTACATGAGGATAAAATCATCTCCCTTGGCAAAATGGTGGCATCCGTGGCCCATGAGATCAATAATCCCATTGGTTCCATCATTAATTTCAACAAACTTATCCTCAAAATCATTGAAGAGGGAAGACCCTCGGACGACGATCTTGATAATTTTAAACGATATCTTCATTTAACCATTCGTGAGGCCCAGCGCTGTGGCATGATCGTGAACAATCTGCTCTCCTTTTCCCGGCAGCAGCAGATAGAGACCAAAAAAATTGATTTAAATGAGATGTTTCGTCGCATCATTGCCTTGACCCAGCATAAGATGATTTTGTCCAATATCCATTTAACCCTTGATGTGGAGGCCACTCCCCTTGAGGTGCTGGGGGATTATACCCAGATTCAGCAATGTTTTACCAATTTTGTCTTCAATGCCATGGAGGCCATGCCCGATGGTGGGGCTCTCACCATTAACGCCGGTGTGAACAAAATTCCGCCCGGGGTATGGGTAACGGTGACCGATACCGGGGTGGGCATTCCCCGGGAGAATCTGGATAGAATTTTTGAGCCGTTCTTTTCCACCAAAACCCAGGTCAGCGGGGTGGGTCTGGGGCTTGCCATGGTGCATGGCATCATAACGGCTCACAAGGGCCATATAGCAGTGGAAAGTGAGGTGGGCAAAGGAACCACCTTTCGAATTGTCCTGCCCGCACCCGCCAACGGGCAAGAAGGGCCAGGGAGGGAGGAACCCCATGAACACCTTTAACATTCTCATCGTTGACGATGAAGAGGCCATGCGTGAATCCCTGTCCGCCTGGCTGATGCGGGAGGGCTACTGCATAAAAATGGCGGGTTCCGGCAGACAGGCACTGGAGTCCCTGGAAAAAGATCTGTCCGATCTTGTGCTGGTGGATATGAGAATGCCCGGTATGGATGGGCTTGCGCTTCTTAAAGCCATCAAAACCGCTTATCCACAGACCATGGTGGTGATGATCACGGCCTATGGTTCCATTGAATCTGCCATCAAGGCGATGAAGCAGGGGGCCAGTGATTATCTATTAAAGCCCTTTGATCCGGAACAGCTGATCCTGCTGATGGAAAAGCTCTCTGCCCAGAAAGCCTTAAAAGATGAAAATGAGCGGTTGCGCACCCGTCTGTGTGAGCAGGATGAAATCTGGATGGAAGATCTTCTGGGGCAAAGCCGTGCCATGCGGACCGTTTTTCAGCAGATTGAGGATATTGCCCAGACCAATGCACCGATTTTCATCACCGGTGAAACCGGTACCGGTAAAGAGCTGGTGGCACGGGCCATCCATTCCCGAAGCAAACGGCTTTTTTCTCCGTTTGTGGCCATTAACTGCGGTGCCGTCAGTGAGAATCTGCTGGAAAGTGAGTTGTTTGGCCATGAACGGGGGGCCTTCACCGGCGCCACCCAGGTGAGGAGAGGGCGCATTGAACTGGCCCACACCGGTACCCTGTTTCTGGATGAGGTGGGGGAAATATCCACCCGCATGCAGGTGACCCTTTTAAGGGTGCTGGAAAAGAAGAGGTTTTTCCGACTGGGGGGAAGCCAGGAGATTCACAGTGATTTCAGGCTAATCTGTGCCACCCACCGGGATATTATGGCTCTGATTGAAACCACTGCCTTTCGTCAGGATTTTTATTTCAGGATCAATGTCATCAATGTTCACATTCCTCCGTTGAGGGACAGGGTGGATGATATTCCGCTGCTGGCCCTTCATTTTTTGGGAAAATTTTCAAGGGAGATGGGTAAATCCGTTGAAGGCCTCTCTCAGGAAGCCTTTAACTTGCTGACAACCTACCATTGGCCGGGGAATGTTCGTGAACTGAAAAATGTCATGGAAAGGGCTGTGGTCTTAAGCAAAGCATCCATTATAAATGAATCTCTGCTTACCTTTATTCGACCTGAAGGACCCGGATCTCCGGAAAAAACGGCGAAGAACCCCGGTGGCCGGCTCAGGGATGTGGAAGCCCATCACATCAAATGCACATTGGCGGCCTGTGGGTGGAACATCACCAGGTGTGCGGAAATCCTCCAAGTTGATCGGGGCACCCTTGCCAGGAAAATCAAAAAATACAGCATTGAGAAACAATAGCGGGGCGTGGGCACAATCAAGACTTCCATGATCCACACATATGTTCCCCATGCCCCGGGCTCCATTGTTGTGATTCCCCTGGGGAATGTGGATGCGGTGGCGGTGAGGGTGGCCGCCGCCCACATACAGGCGGTTTTTGACATTGCCACGGATGTGGTTCCGCCCTGGCCGGACCCGTCGTCGGCGTTGTTTGCCACCCGAAATCAGTACAATGCCGCCCACATTCTTAACTCCCTGGCCACAGACATCCCTGGGCCGGTGAGGCGCGTCGGCATTACTGCCCGGGACATCACTCTTCCCTTTTTGACCTATGTCTTTGGGGAAGCCCAGATCGGGGGGCGGGCCGCGGTTATCTCCACCTATCGTTTGCAACGGCCCCACAACGGGGTGGCACCGGAAAAATCCCTGGTTTACACTCGGTTGTCCAGGGTGGTCATCCATGAAACCGGCCATCTCCTGGGCCTGTCCCATTGTCAAAGTTCCCGGTGCATCATGAATTTTTCCGTGGGGCTGGACAGACTGGATGCACTTAGCCCCACCTTCTGCCATCAATGCACATCAAGGTTGAGGGATGGATTTCGCCAGGCAGATACCCCTTGAGTTATCCGGTCAGGAGAAATGCCTTTACCAGCGTTTCCCATCCCAGTTCAGGCATCTGACCATAAATGTCGTTGATGGCCCGGCCACCGGTTGCCGCCAGTTTATAATCAGTATCTTCACAGACAAGGGCGGCAAGGCGGCTGCTCTCCTCCTCCATCCAGGCTGTGCTCTCCTCCCCAAAAATCAGATTCTTTAAATTCATCTTCAGTCGCGTGGGTTCAATGATCATCAGCCATCCCTCTCCATAGGGGTCCTGGCCGGCCAGCTCTGCCTGTTTCAACCCATGGGGATTGACGGCAACCACAATGCCCTCCATGGGGCTGAGTGCCTCTGCTTTTAAATGGGCTCTGGCAAGACCGATGGCCGGTTTTCCCTGGTGAACGGTTGTGCCCAGTGGCGGCAGTTCAAGGGTATCCAGTGGTCCCAGTAATTTCATGGAAAAATCATCCATGCCCATGCGAACACGGCCCCCATACTCAATGCGTGCCCATGTGTGACCACGATGGTAGTAGTACCTTCTGGCAAGCGTGAACCCTCCGGCATGGTCCTGATCCACATGGGAAACAAAAAGTCCCATGGTCTCTTCTTCCATCAACTGATGGTAGGTGCAAGTGGCACACTCGTAGTTGTGCATGCAATATTTATACGATACCCTTCCGGACAGCATGTGTCTGCATTTTCGATCAACAGGTACCTGTATTCCGTTTTCCCCGGAAGAAAAGGAGGGGGGCCATGACGATTTTTCGCTCTTATCGTTATCCATGAGGCGGGCCTGCATTTTTTTGTCCAGGGGGCAATCGGAACAGTTGAAGGCATTCATGCAGGGGAAGGGGGCCATAATGCCTGCACTGGACCAGACACACTGGTTTGAGGTCATGTCAAAGACCATGGGACCGTGTTTCCCTTTAATCTCTTTTATGGTGGTTTTCATTGTGTACCTCCCTTGGCTGAATAAAAACCATCCCTGTGAACAGGGCCTGCCATTATTCAATACAAGAATCGGGCCAGGGAGTGCAGAAACATGGCATGTTCGGTAAGGGGCTTCTGCTGGAGCCCCGTCCGCAAGGGGGGGATGTCATATGAGCCTGGGAGTGATTCATTTTGCCCCGGTACTGATGCGGGATGCCGCATAAACTTGGATTTTTTTCTCCTGTGCATTGATGGTGTCGTACGTTATTACACGGCCAGGCATTCGCCGCTGTTTATGGATGCTGGCTCGTGATGTACCGGGAAGTATCAGAGGGCGGAGACCACACCGGTGAGAAGGGTGCTCACATTGTCTGCAGCTTTTTCAGCGGTTTGAATGATGGACTCCACCGTGGCTTTTTCCGGCAGGTCGGGGTTGTTGATGTTGGTGATGGTGGCAAGTCCAAGTATCTTCATGCCGGCATGTACCCCTGCAATGGCTTCCATCACTGTGGAAAAACCAACGGCATCTGCCCCGATGCATTTCAGGTAGCGGGTTTCGGCTGGGGTCTCCAGTGAGGGGCCCATGAGCCCTGCATAGACTCCCTGCCTGATGGTGATACCTGCTGCACCAGCGGTTTTACGGGCCAAATCAGCCAGACGGTTGTCATATACCTGGGTCATGTCCGGGAATCGTATGCCCCAGCTATCCTCATTGGGGCCTTTTAACGGATTCTTTCCCGTGAGATTGATGTGATCGGCGATGATCATGATATCCCCGGGTGAAAAATCAAGGTTGATTCCCCCTGACGCGTTGCTGATGATGAGATATTCCACACCCAGGGCCTGCATGACCCTGACGGGAAAGGTGACCTGGGCCGGAGCGTATCCTTCATACAGATGAAATCTTCCCTGCATGGCCATAATGGGTATGTTGGACAGAGTGCCGAGAAGTAGTCGGCCGGTGTGGCTTTCCACTGTGGAGACAGGGAAATGGGGAATTTTTGCATAGGAAAGGCTGGCGTTCACCGCAATATTCCTGGTGCTGTTGCTCAGGCCTGTTCCGGTGAGAAAGCCCACCCGGGGTGTCTGGGGAAAGTGTTTCCGGATGAATGCTGCGGTCTCTGTGACATGGGTTTTGTTGGGTTGCATATCTTTTTTTCCTGGTATATGGTGTTCAGTCATATCCGTGGGACTGACTGGGGCACAAGGTTCGATTTCGTGAGTGGTAGTAACAGATTCAATGGGTTGGCTCAAGGATTTTATGGTGTTTTTATGGGAACTCGTGAGCCGTAAGGTTTCATGGACCATAACACCCGGACTGTTTTGAATATTCCTGGGTGGCCTGTGCCGTGACAAATATAGGAAATTATGAATGACAAGATGGGATGATGAAAGATGCATCACTTAAATTTAAAAAACATAATGCAGAAGACGTCATGAGTCTTTCAGAGAATATAAAAAGATTTTTTGTCTGTGGTTTTATGATTTTTTTTTCCATTGTGCTGTTTTTTTTCTGCAGGAGCCAGTGTAAACAGGGTGCGGTTTTGTGGAATACCGGCTTGGCAGGAGGGAGCATGGGGCTTTTGTTGCTCTTCTTTTACCTGTATTACCGATTAAAGCAGGAGATTCTGTTCTGGAAAAAAGAGACGGAAAAACTTCGTCACAATGAAAGTCGTTTCCGTATGGTGTTTGAGCTTAATCCCATCCAAACCATCATTGTTGATAAAGATGCCAGAATCATCATGCATAATTTTGCCGGAAAGAAAAATCACGGTGCACTTCCGGTCACCGGTGAGGTCCTGTATAAAGATTACGCGGCAAAGCACCAAATGAATATGTACGATGCGTTGATGAACTGCATCCGGAAGAATCGGCATCAAGAGTTTTCTGAAATTCGATACAAAGAGCGCTACCTTAATATCAATATTGCTCCCTTCAGCGATGGGGCCATTGTGACCCTTATTGATGTCACCGACAGGTGCCTCCTGGCAGATGAATTGCAACAGGCCCGGAAAATGGAGGCCATTGGCACCCTGGCCGGGGGGGTGGCCCATGATTTCAATAATCTTCTCAGCATTATTCTGGGGAACATGGAGCTTGCTCTGGATGAGGTGCCCCAATGGAGTAGTGCCCGGAATAACCTACAGGAGATTCAGACCGCGGGACTCCGGGCACGGGAGGTGGTCCGGCAACTGCTCAGCTTCAGTCGAAAGACCCATGTTTCCAAGGTGGCAGTGGATATTCGGGAGATTGTCCACGAATCGGAACACCTGCTGCGCTCATCCATTCCATCCACCATTGATATCAGAAAAAACATGCCTGAAACGCTCTCCCCCATCAAGGCGGATGCCACCCAGATGCAACAGATCGTTATCAACCTTTGCACCAATGCGGCCCATGCCATGGAAGGCAGGATGGAAGGAAGGTTAACCATCTCCCTTGAGGATGTGGTGGTGGATCAGATGCATGTGGCAGGCTTCGGTGCCCTGGCACCGGGGAGATATGTGATGCTGCAGGTGATTGATACCGGGCAGGGGATTGATGATTTGACGCGAAAAAAACTGTTTGATCCCTATTTTACTACAAAAGCGGTGGGTAAAGGTACGGGCATGGGCCTTTTTGTGGTACAGGGGATTGTGAAAAATCATGATGGTGCGGTGCGGGTGGAAAGTTTTCCCGACCAGGGAACCACCGTGAGCGTTTTTTTACCTGTAACGGATGAAATCCCGGCTCAGACCCAGTGCCCGACATCACCACTTTCCCAGGGGACAGAGACCCTTCTTGTGGTGGACGATGAGATATCTCTTGTCAATATTGCCCGGGCAATGTTGACCCCGCTGGGATACCGGGTAAAGGGAACCACCTTTCCCCTGGAGGCCCTTGCCATGTTTCAATCCGATCCCACTTCCTTTGATCTGGTGATCACCGACATGACCATGCCACGGATGAGTGGTGAGGAGCTGGCCGGAAAAATCATGGAAATACGCCCCCAGGTTCCCATTATCCTTTGCACGGGGCTTGCACGAAAAATCACCCGGGGACAGTTAAGGGAAATGGGGATTAGCCGATGCATTGAAAAACCCCTGGACAGAGGGGTTTTATCCACCACCGTTCGCCAGGTACTGGACGAGGCTGCAGGGGAAAGTTGAGTTGTTAATTTAATAAAAATCTGCTATCACGTTTTTGGAACGTAACGCACGCTGTGCGTGAATGGTTATATAAATAGGGTGTCTTCAGAGAAAGTCAGATCAAAAAACTCTGAATCAACAGATTACACGGGGTTGATCACAACACCGGTCATTTTAAATTGGGATTGTTTATTGAAAAGGACAGGAGGGGCTTAATGCGTGGTAAATTTGAAGGACAGAATCTACTTTTCATCGTTATGCTGGCGTTGATTGTACTGTTAAGTTATTGTTCCATTCCCCATGGGGATAAGGAGCAGGATCCGTGGGAAAAAGCAAAAATTGAACATATCAAGCGCACCGCTTTGCACCATGACGCATCGGTGGAAAAAGAGTTAGGCCATGGAGAGACCCATGAAACACCGGCATTGGAAAACGCTGAAACAAAAGAGACGGTAGCTGAACCCGTTGTGGAAGCACCGGCTCACACCGATGCGGTGGTTGCCGAAGCGGTCCCTGAAAAAAAGGTGGAAGCCAAGGAAATTGCAGAACCGGCCCACTCTGCAGAGGGCGGTGTGGAAGGAGCCAAAAAAGAGGTTGTTGCAGAAGCCGTTGCACCTAAAACATCCCCGGCGGTTGAGGAGACAGCAGCCCCGGTGACCGCTGAAGAGCCCGCTCCGGTTAAAACCGCGGAAGAAGTCCCCGTTACGGTGGAGGCAACCGGCACTGTTGTTGATGTCATGGCCATGGAAAATGCCTCCTATGCCCATAAAAAATCCATTGTTGTGTTTACCCACAAGAAACACATGACAGATTATGGTATTGGCTGTGGAGAGTGTCACCATGATGATTCCGGTGCACCCCTGGCAGATATGAAAGTGGGGGATAGTGCTGAAGCCTGCCTTGCCTGCCATGATAAGCCAGGCAAAGCCCCAGCCAAGATTGATAATAAAAAGTTGACAGCGGCGGAAAAACTTGAATACCACGTTGATGCGCTTCATCAGAACTGCATTGAGTGTCATAAAGATTTTAACAAAAAGAACAACACCAAGGCGGCTCCGGCATCCTGCAATGACTGCCATGATAAAAATAAAACCATGCCTGTGGCAGCCCCGGCGGCAGCTGAACCCGCACCCGCTGCAGTGGTGGAATCTGTGGCACCGGTTCCGGTAGCATCGGTTGAAGAAAAAGTCGAAGAGGCTCCAGCAGCGGAGGCCGTTCCCGAAGCACCTGCAGCAGAAACAGTTTCTGAAAAGGTGGCAGAAGTGGCTGCGGAATCCGGGCCGGTTGAGTCGGCAGAGGCACCAAAAGCAGCAGACATTCCAGCCCCTGAAAAAGAGACAGCCGTCCCGGCAGTGGACGCGGCACCTGCAGCAGCAGAAGAAGTCCCGGCAGCAGAAGCGCCGGCAGCAGCAGAGGCTCCGGCAGCAGCAGACGCTCCTGCTCCAGAGGCGGCATCGGCCCCTGCGGCACAACTCCAGCCCCCCGATGTGATGCCCATGGAAAATCCGGCCTATGAAGCCCACAAAAAGGGAATTGTGCAATTCACCCACAAGAAACACATTGAGGCCTATGGGCTGGGATGTGGGGAGTGTCATCATGATGATGCCGGTGCACCCCTGAATGATCTGAAAGCGGGGGATCCTGTTGAAGCCTGCCTTGCCTGTCATGATAAACCCGGCAAGGCACCTAAAAAGAAGGGAGCGACCCGGGAAGAGCAGCTGGCATATCATGCCGATGCCCTCCATGAAAACTGCATCTCCTGTCATAAAGCGTTTAACAAGGAGAATAATACCAAGGCGGCACCGGCCTCCTGTGGTAATTGCCATCCCAAAAAGTAATCTCTTTTCGGTTTGGTTTTAAGGCGATTTCCGGCATCCTTCATATCAAGGGGCGAAACGCCCTGAAGATGGATGGAGATTTTACATAACCCGGTATCTTCTTTTCCGGCAATCGCCTGGCCCACCTCCACATGGCAGGAGTTGCGATCTCGCCTCCTGCCTTGTCAGGTCATACGCAGTTGAATTTCAGCCTCCTTGAGCAGCCGCACCCTCTGTTCACCGGGATTTTTTGTCGGTGAACAGCTCATCAATATCCGATAGGTGTCCCCCGTCGTACCATGAGTAAGGATTGAAACCATGTATAAATATCTTTTTGGCCCTGTGCCATCCCGGAGACTGGGCATGTCGCTGGGTGTGGACCTGGTGACTCATAAAATATGTTCCCTTGATTGCATCTATTGTGAATGTGGGCGTACCACAAATCTCACCGTGGAGAGAAAGGCATATGTTCCCCATGATGCGGTTATCAGTGAGCTGGATGACTATTTTCACCGGAATCCGGACCCGGATTATATCACCTTTTCAGGGTCCGGGGAACCTACCTTGAGCTTACACATCGGGGATGTCATCTCATGGATCAAGAAGAAAAAACCAGGGGTTCGCATTGCCGTTCTGACCAACGGTACCCTGCTTTCCCATCAAGCGGTAAGGGATGCCTTAATGTCGGCAGATCTGGTTATGCCCTCCCTGGATGCCGCCCTTCACGCCTCTTTTCAGAGAATCAACCGGCCCTCCACCGAAATTGATCTGAACCGCTATATAAAGGGGATTGTTGATTTCCGAAAGGCCTATGCCGGTAAACTGGCCCTGGAGATTCTCATTTTGCCGGGGGTAAATGACAGCAGGGAAGATCTTGTTGCACTGAAGCGTGCCTGCGATGCCATCTCACCGGATGTGATTCAGCTTAACACCCTGGATAGACCCGGCACCCTGTCCGGCATCTCACCGTCCACCCATGAAGAACTGCTTGAAATACAAAATTTCCTGGGAAAAAATCGGGTGGAAATCATTGCCGCAGCCATTCGGCGTAAAGATGCAAAAGCCTACCGAACGGACATGGCATCGGCCATTGTGGAAACCATCCATCGCCGTCCCTGCACCCCCGAGGATCTGGCCGCCATACTGGGTACCCGTGTCAATGAGATTAATAAATACCTTTCCATCCTGGAAGGGGAGGGAACCATCGAATCCACCCGCCGGGAACGGGGTGTTTTTTATCAAACCTGTAAGGAATAACCGGTGAAAGTAGGGACGGTCGTCAGAGTCCGGCCTGGAAAATAAAGGAACAGTTATGGAAGAAAATAAGGGGTTCCGGGTGGACTTAAGATCCGCCATCATGTTCATCACCATTTTGCCCGCCGGCAAAGGCAACACCTTTTCCCCCACGGGCATGATTCGGTTTTTCCCGGTGGTGGGACTGATGGCAGGGGTGCTGCTGGCCCTTGTGGACGCAGTGGCTTCCCATCTCTGGCCCCCGGCAGTGGCGGCTCTGGTGGACGTGCTTTTGCTGGTGGTCGTCACCGGGGCGTTTCATCTGGATGGACTGGGAGATGCGGCGGACGGTCTTTTCAGCCATCGCTCCCGGGAACGGGCCCTGGAGATCATGAAGGACAGCCGCACCGGCATGATGGGGCTGGTGGCAATTTTTTGTGTTTTATCATTAAAGGTTGCGGGCATTTATGCCGCAAAAACCGTCTGCACCGGATGGACCCTGCCGCTGCTGTTGATCATTGTCCCCTCCTATGCCCGGGGGGGCATGCTTTTTGGCATCCGGTATCTGAAATACGGCAGAGAAAACACCGGCACCGGCCATGACCTCTTTGAAAAACGCCTTCCCCGGAAGGATTTCATCTGGATGGGCATTCCTCTTTTTTGCTCCCTTTTTTTGGGGGGGAGGGGGCTTATGCTGAATCTCTTTTTTGCATGTACGGTTTTTCTTATGCTTCGGTTTTATCAGAAAAAAATGGGGTGCATCACCGGCGATATGCTGGGAGCCATGACCGAGGTCACCGAGGCACTGCTCTTTCTGGGTGCGGGGATGTCAATTTATTAATATGGGAGTATCAAGATGATTACAGGCCATGGCGGCAATGTTCAGGCCCTGGCGCAGCAAAACGGCTGTACCGTGGATGATATCATAGACATGAGCAGCAACATCAACCCCCTGGGACCTCCGGAGGGACTTGAGGCGTTCATTACGGCAAATATTCATAAAATTCGATCCCTGCCCCAGGCAGATGCCCTGGACATGGTAAGGGCCTTCAGTTCCTATTATCAGGTGGATGTGGGCAGGGTCATGGGGGGCAACGGCACCACCTGGTTTATATATACCCTTCCCCGGGCACTCTCCTGGAAGCAGGTGCTCATCGCCGGTCCCACCTATGCCGATTACCGGGATGGGTGCATTATGCATGATGCGGCTTACCGTTTTTGCATGTCATCAAAGGAGAATGGGTTTCGGCAGAATCTTTCGACCATCTCCTCCATGGCCTCTGATGTGGATGCCGTGATTATCTGTAATCCCAACAATCCCACGGGGACCCTCATTCCCATTGAAGAGATTGTTGCCCTGGTAAAGGCCCATCCCGATACCTGGTTTGTGGTGGATGAATCCTATCTGCCCTTTGTGGCGGAGGCAGAACGCCTCAGTCTGGTGGCGGAAACCCGATTTCCCAACCTCATGGTGCTTTCGTCCATGTCCAAGATTTTCCGGATACCCGGGCTCCGCACCGGGTATCTGTGTGCTGATCCCGGGGTCATTGAAAAAATGATGAAATTCTATCAGCCCTGGTCGGTGAACGCCCTGTCCCAGGCGGCCATTGTTCATATCCTGAAAAATCCGGAACATATTGCACCGTTTCTTCACACCACCCGGCAGTTTGTCATGACGGAGCGAACCATTTTTATGGAGGCCATGGCCGGGATAGATGCGGTGAAGCTCTATCCGTCAGATACCTATTTCATGCTGGCTGAAGTCATGGGAAAGATGAACTCCGGGGATGTGTGCCGCCGGGTGGGACAGGAGCGGATTCTCATCCGGGATTGTGCCAATTTTCATGGGTTGTCGGATCGATTTGTGAGATTTTCCCTCAGGGACCGGGAGACCAACCTGCACTTGACCCGGATTATGGCAACGGTGGAGTAACGGAAAACAAATGAGTTTTGACAACAGTCTGATCATTCTGCCCCTGGCCTTTGGGCTGGATCTGTTCCTGGGCGATCCACGATGGCTGCCCCATCCCATTGTGTGGATGGGCCATGCCATTGCACGGTGTGAAAGCATATTTCGAGGGTGGATTAAAAATGAATTCAGGGCCGGGCTTCTCTTTGCCCTGTTTCTTATCTGTGCCACCTGGGGTATTGGTTTTGGGGTGGTGCATCTTGCCCTTGCGCTGCATGCCGGCCTTGGCATGGGGGTGGAAATACTTCTGCTCTATTACTGCTTTTCGGCAAGAACCCTGGAAAAGGAGGCCAACCTTGTGGGAAAGGCCCTTAAAACAGGGGGCATTGTCGCAGGTCGCAAGCAGGTTGCCATGATTGTGGGCCGGGAGGTGAACACCCTGAATGAGACCGGTGTGGTGAGTGCCGCCGTGGAGACAGTGGCGGAAAATTTTGTGGATGGATTCCTGTCCCCCCTGTTTTTCTATTTCCTGGGCGGGGTGCCTCTGGCTTTGGCCTATAAAATGGTGAATACCCTGGACTCCATGGTGGGGTATAAAAATCAACGTTATCTTTTCTTCGGCAGGGCTGCGGCCCGCATTGATGATGTGGCCAACTATATTCCGGCCCGGCTGTCGGTGGTAATCATCTTTCTTGCGGCCTTTCTGCTGTCCCGGCATCGCGGAAAACGGGCGTTTGTAACGGCGGTAAAGGAGGGGAAGAGACACAAGAGCCCCAATGCCGGATATCCTGAAGCTGCCTTTGCCGGTGCTTTGGCCGTTAAGTTGGGAGGGCCCAACTACTACCATGGAACGTTGGTGGAAAAACCCTTCATTGGTATCCGGTTTGCCCGGCCCGGGCTTGACAAGATAGCCATGGCCTGTGATCTCATGCTCATGGCCTCCTTCCTGGGACTGCTGGTGTTCTGGTGCGGGCGGCTGCTGGCGGGTTTCTGCTGATGGTTGATTTAATGGGAGGGAGGTGTATCCAATGGTTTATGCGTCTTAATGTGTGGTGCGCCGCAGCTATACCCGGTTAAAATTAGGATAACTGTCTAAAATTATTAATATTTATGTTTTGAACTTTGCGAAATTGTCTTGATAAATATTAAATAATATCAATAAGTTAAATGACGACCGGGAATTACTGGGTGCGCCGGCAGCATTCGCGATAAAGGCAAAGGAGCCCATGCGCTATGATGAAAATTAAAAAAAAATGGCCCTTTAAGCTGGGCACCACCTCCTTTATTGATCCGGGTCCCATCATTCCCAACGTGGAAAAACTGGGCGCGGTGTTTGATGAGATAGAGCTGCTTGTGTTTGAAAGCCGGCCCTTTATGACAACGTACGGCCCTGTGCCGGTGCTGCCCCAGCCCCATGAGATCAAGGAGCTGGCACAGCTTTCCCAAGAGCTTGGGGTGACATATAATATTCATCTTCCGGTGGATGTCTCCCTGACCTCATCCTCCCGGCGGGAACGCATGCTGGGAGTGGAGACCATTAAACAGGTGGTGGACCTGTGTGTCCCCCTGACCCCCTCCACCCACACCCTGCATCTGGAATTCACCCCGGCGGATGCACTGGATGGAAAATCAGGCTTAAAGGCATGGCAGGATCGCGCAGTGGAGAGCCTTGAAACGCTTTGCTCCTTTTTGAATCATCCCTCTGATATTTCCATTGAAACCCTGGAATATCCCCCGGAATATTTATTTGATATCCTTGACCGCCTTGATGTGGCCCTGTGCATTGATGCAGGCCATTTGATTAAATACAATTATGACATCAAGGCATTGTTTAATCGATATGGCCATCGGGCGCCCTTGATTCATCTCCATGGGGTGGATTTTTCCGGTGAAAAGCCCAAAGATCACAGGGGACTGAATAAAACCCCGGTGGAGCGATTTTTGCCCACATTGGAGGTGTTGAATCAGTTCCAGGGCGTGGTTTCCATTGAGGTGTTTAACCGGGATAATCTCCAGGCTTCCGTCAATTATTTGAATCAACTGTAATTAAAATTTGCTTTGGTTATTTTTTTGCATGTCCCTGATTGGCAACTTATTCTTGCGTTTTTTTGATAAAAATGCTAAAAGTACCCGATCGGAGACTTCAAAATGGAGGGGCATTGAAATTATCAACAAAAATCAATAATCCCAAAGAGCTGGGGGAATATCTCTGCAAAGAACGTAAGCGGCTGCAATTGACACAGAAAGAGATATCAGAGTTCACCGATGTGGGCAGAAAATTTGTATTGGAACTGGAAAAAGGGAAAGCAACTGCTCAAATCGGTAAGATTTTTGAAGTCCTGAACGGTCTGGGCCTTGAACTACATCTCATTAAGCGAGGAGATGGCTGATCATGGAATGTCTGAATGTTTTTTTTGAACAGACCTTGGTTGGTAGGTTAACTCTGGACGAAAAGCGTTTTTTTTCATTTCAGTATTCCGGAGACTGGCTGGATGCTTCCCATTCCTTCCCGTTATCTCTGTCTTTGCCCATGCAGGAAGCTGTTTTTCCGGATGATAAGGCAAAACCTTTTTTTGCGAATTTGTTACCGGAATCTGCAGTGAGGGAATTTGTTGCCAGACGTCTTGGTATTTCCGAAAAGAATGATTTTATGCTTCTCCGGTATATCGGGGGTGAATGTGCCGGTGCCATAAACATTCTTGCGGAATCAATGGTACCTGAATCCTGCGCACATTATTCCTATCGCCCATTAACCGGCGAACAATTGTCTGACCTTATAAAAGCAATTCCCACACGTCCTTTACTTGCAGGGGAAGAAGGTGTTCGTATGTCCCTTGCCGGTGCCCAGGAAAAGCTTGTCCTCTTGTTCAAAAAGTCAAGATTCTATGTCCCATTAAATGGTGCACCCGGTAATTTTATTTTAAAGCCGGGGATGCTTCATTTTCCATCATCAATTGAAAATGAATGCTTTTGCATGATGCTTGCGGATGATTTGGATTTGCCGGTACCGTCCGTGAAGATTCTCACAGAAAATGATCAAAAAGTATTGTTGATCCGGAGGTATGACAGAGTTCTTGAGAATGATTCAGTACGTCGCCTTCATCAGGAGGATTTTTGTCAGGCCATGGGCCTCTCCCATGAGTTGAAGTATCAGGCGGACGGTGGGCCGGGTCTGGAAGCCTGTTTTTCGCTTGTCAGGGCAAATTCGGTCAATCCTATTAAAGACCTCCAGCATTTACTTCGCTGGGTATTTTTTAACTATTTAATCGGTAATATGGATGCCCATGCCAAGAATTTATCCTTTCTTTATGATTCAAGGCAAATCCGTCTGGCACCCTTCTATGATATGCTTTGCACGAATGTCTATGAAAATTTGACAAAAAGGCTTGCTATGAAGATAGGAGGGGAGAATCGTCCGGAATGGGTCATGGCAAGGCATTGGGAACGGCTCGCAACGGAAGTGAACATAAGTTCTGCTGTCCTCAAAAAACAATTATCAGATTTCTGTGGAGCATTGGCAGATAGGGTTCAGGATACACAGTTGAAGTTTATCGAAAAATATGGACACAATCAACTTGTGGAAGCTATCGTAACCGCTGTACAGAAAAGAACTGCCAGGACCTTTAAGCAGTTGGAATAGATAATCCTGCGGCATTGCGATATCAAACGGCTTCAGGTGCTGTGTGCACCTGAACCTTCATGGGCTGCGTTATCAATGGTCCTGCATCGCTTTGACATGGTAAAAACTTGAAAAATCGTTTTTTCCCACAAACCCCATCTCCAGATTCACGTACCATCCGGAAATAAAGCTGCAGCGGTCGCTGCTCCATAAATAGGTTTGCCGGGTGTCAAACAGGGGTTCAAGGCAGTGGCCGGAGCCCCGGGGCAGGGGAGAGAGAATGGTTACCAGTTCCTCAATGGTGGGCAGACGCCAGGGAAATCTCCCTTTTTCCTGCTGGTTCAGCCTTTCAATATAGGCATGGGCATCCTTCCAGTTCATGGGGTAGGGGGAGCCCGATATCTGCCACACCAGGCCGGTGGCATGGTCCAGTACCCGATCCGGTGCAATTTTTTCAAAATTGTTCTTTAGATAGACAGTGGGTGCCATGAGAGACGTCAGGTTGAACCGCCGGGGAGCATCCCCTTCAAAGGTTTTGATGGGGGTTTTCCGGGGTGGGGCACAGGGCTCCTGCAGTGGCAGGTCCTCCAGGAAATCCGCCGGCAGGGCGCACATGCGCTCTTTTCTTTCTATCCATTGCTGTTTTAAGGTTTCCAGTTCACGGCTCATCTCCTGTGCCGTCCGGAACCGTTGGGCCGGAGTGGGGTGCATGGCTTTTTTGAAAAACAGATTCCACTGTTCATCAAGATCACTGTTGTATTGGCTGGCCGGTTGTCGGTTATTTTCCGGCAGCATTCCGGTGACCATGCGGAAGAGCATCACCCCCATGGAGTAAAGATCGCTGGTTTCCGTGGCAAATTCCGGATTTTTCTCCTGTTCCGGTGCCGCATAGTAGGCGGAGCCCACCTTGACACTGCCATGGACCTTCATGGTTTCTCCCCGGAGTTTTGACAGCCCGAAATCGCCGATCTTCACCACATCAAGTTCTGTGAGCATTATGTTAAAGGGCTTTATATCCCGGTGGATGATGCCGGACCAGTGGAGACACCCGAGACCCTCCAGGATCTGCCGGGCATAGTGAAAGGTTTTTGAAAGGCTTAATACCCTTGTGGGCCGCTCGGTTTCCATGGATTCACCCATCAGCTGCCCCAGGTTATTGCAATGGAAATCCATGGTGTAGAACAGCTTGCCGTCTGCCCGATCAAAATCAAACAGCTCCAATATGTTGGGATGGCGGATTTTTGCCATGGTGACGGCCTCTTGGGTGAAAATGGCCTCCACAGCTTCCCTGCCCATCGTGGATATTAAGAGAGGGTTGGGGTCAAGATATTTCAGTGCACCTATTTTCCCGGTGACCGGATACTGGATTTTAAACACTTTTCCCATGCCACCCTGGCCAAGGAGCCCTGTGACATTGTATTTTCCTATTTTTTTCATGGTATTTACATGATCTCGCTGGGGGTTGTGGAACCTGTTCCTGGGGATTTACCAACAAATTTAAATGGTGGATATCAGGAGCAGGCGCCTGCCTGGATTTTTTTATATGAAAGAGTAGACAAGCCTAATATTCTTTCATGATTCGTTGTGGGCCGACCCGGGTCCCAAACCCGATCCGCCCGTGGCGGTTATACATATTAAATTGGGGTTGACCATAACAAAATGACGTCCATGACACAAGAGTTTTGCTTGTGGTAAATATTTATCTTTTGTATATATGCAATGTAAAATTGAGCCTGAAAATTGGAACATGAACGTAAAAAAAACTCATGTTTTGGATATCCCAGGTTAAGTGGTTTAACAACCAAAAAGGAGTCGGCTTTTAAAGATGGTGATTCCGGAACTTGAGGGCGTATGCAGTGGAAAACCGAACTGGAACAGAGGAATCATAACAGATCATGGCTGAACACCGTAAAACAATTGTGCATCAGGAACCGCTTATTCACGAGTATTTTTCTGATTGTGCCCAACGCTACCCCCATGAACCCGCTGTCATCTCCGAAGCACATGTCCTGACCTACCGCGAATTGGATCATCGGTCCAGTCAACTGGCCCATTATCTTTTGCAGAAAGAAAAAATTGAGGGGCCGGTGGGCATTGCCCTTGGACGGACCCTGGACCTGGCCATCGCCATTCTGGGCGTGCTCAAGGCGGGCGGGACCTACATGCCCCTGGACCCGTCCTATCCTGAAGAGCGCATGGCCCTGTTGGTGCAGGATAGCGGCATGTCTCTGGTGCTCAGTGTTTCGGAACAATCACTCGCCTTGAACCACTTGAAAACCCGCTGCCTGTTTCTGGACCAGGCCACAACTCAAAAAGAGATCCACCGGGAACCGGTTGACCCACCCACTGTAACCGTTACCGGTGACGATCCAGCCTATGTGATCTATACATCCGGCTCCACGGGACGGCCCAAAGGTGTGTGCTGCCATCATAAAGGGGTGATGAACCTGCTGGCGGATTTTCAGAGCCGACTACCCATAGGTTCGGGAGATCGGGGAAGCTGGTGGACCAGCCTCAATTTCGATGTTTCGGTCTATGAAATCTTTGCGCCCCTGACGTCGGGTGCAGCCCTTCTCATGGTGCCGGAGTCTGTTCGTGTGGATCCACCCGCCCTCATGGACTGGCTTTTTAGGGAAGGTGTGACCAGCGCATACCTGCCCCCCATGATGGTGGCAGATTTGGAAAGCCGGATTCGCCATCATCCCGGCCAATGTACCTTAAGACGTCTGCTGGTGGGGGTGGAGCCCCTGTCGGAAGCCCTGTTGAAGGCCATTGACATTCAGGTACCCCAACTTCGTATTATCAACGGTTACGGCCCCACGGAAACCACTATCTGCGCTACCCTGTACGATATCGGTCCTGAAAACCCGCCCCATGAAACCGTTCCCATCGGCAAACCGGTACGCCGCATGCAGGTGTACCTGTTGGACACCCGGGGAAACCCGGTGCCGGACGGAGAGACCGGGGAGATCTGGATTGGCGGCGTGGGAGTGGCCCATGGATATCTGAACCGGCCTGAACTGACCGCAGAGCAGTTTCAACCCGATCCCTTTTCAAAAGACTCCACTTCAAAAGATTCCACGGCCCGCCTGTATCGAACCGGCGATATGGCCTTTAAGCTGCCGGACGGTAACTTCATGTTTGTGGGCCGTGAGGATTTCCAAGTCAAATTTCACGGCCATCGTATTGAACTGGGTGAAATCGAGGCGGCACTCCGTCGGCATACCAATATCCGGGAGGCGGCGGTGCTGCTTCGGGAAGATGAGCCCGGCTTTAAACAGCTGGCAGCTTACGTGGTCTGCAAAGCAAAAGAATTGATTCCGGTCAGCGAGCTGAAAGCGTTTTTAAAAAACGCTCTTCCCCGGTACATGAGACCATCGGTTTATGTCTTTCTGAACCGCATGCCTGCCACACCAAATGGCAAAACAGATCGCAATGCTTTGCCCGCCCCTGATCCTGATGCGGTGAAGGCACAGCAGGATACCGTTCATGAGGCACCTGCATCTGATATGGAAAAACAACTGAGCGCCATTTTTGAAAAAGTGCTGCAAATAAGGGGCGTGGGTGTTCACGACAATTTCTTTGATCTGGGGGGACACTCTCTTTTGGCTACCCGTGTATGCTCGGCCGTTCTTGATGATTTTAAGATGCCGCTGGCCCTGACCGATTTTTTTAAAGGTCCCACAGTGAGAGAAGTTGCGCAGAAAATAACCCTTGTCCGGAAATCGGTTTCATCAGAGCCTGCGGACCTTATTCTGCCCGTTCAAGGGAAACGTCTCCGGTTCCCGGCATCCTGCACGCAAAAGGGGATCTGGCTGCTTCATCATATGGACCCCAAGGACATCGTCTATAATATTCCTCTGATCCTGACCATCAAAGGCCCCCTTGCTCCGGAATGTCTTCAAAAGGCCTTTGATTTCATGATCCGGCGGTACGAGATTCTGCGAACCACCTTTACCATGTCCGACCATGGACTGATCCAGGAAATTCGTTCCGAAGTCACTGTGAACATGCCGGTCAAGGATCTGTCCCTTCTGGCGGAACCTGAGCGTGCTGCTCAATTGAACCGCATCTCGGCTGACACCGGTGAGTACCCGTTTGATCTGTCCTGCCTTCCGCTCATGAAGATGGTGCTGGTGAAAATGGCGCCGGAAGATTTCAGACTGGTGTTCTGTATCCACCACATCCTGATTGACGGCTGGGGTGCCGGCGTCTTTTTCAGTGAACTGTTCACTGCCTATGAAACACTAACCCAGCATGAATCCCTTTTGCCACTCCCGCCGCCGTTTCAGTACGGGGATGTGGTGCTTTGGCAGCAAAAAAGGCTGTTGCAGGATGGCACAACCTCCCACATGGACTATTGGACCCATCAGCTCAGCGCCCCCAGATTACCGCTGAACCTGTTTTCGGCCCGTCCACGTCCCTTATTTCCCTCTTTTAACGGGGAGCGCCAGCCCGTGATCCTGGGCCGGGAAATCGCAGAGAAATTGAAGACCCTGGCCAGTGAAGAGAATGCAACCCTTTTCATGGTGCTGCTGGCAGCTTTCAAAGGGCTCCTCTTCAGTTACTCAGGCGAGACAGATATCATTGTGGGCGCCACCGTTGCCAACCGGAACCATCTCCAGCTGGAAAAGGTGATCGGTGCTTTGATCAATTCCCTGGCCATGCGAACGGATTTGTCCGGAAATCCCACCTTTCGGGAATTGTTGAAACGGGTCCGACGCACCGCCCTTGAGGCATACGACCACCAGGATGCGCCTTTTGAACAGGTGACAAAGGCCCTCAACGCTGGGCAAGACTCCATATTCCGGGTACTGTTCATTCTACAGAATACACCTTCGCCACACATGACACACGGGAACATGAGCTGGTCCTACGAGGAAGTGGGTAACCGGACCGCAAAAGTGGATATCCTGCTCAACCTGGAAGAAAAGGCCGATCAGCTGGAGGGGTGGTTTGAATACAACCCGGACCTGTTTGACAGGGACACCGTCACACAGATGGCACTGGATTTCAAAGTCATTTTAAAGCATGTGTCGGCAGATGCGGATGCTACCCTGTCTGATCTTGAAACACCCATTCATTCGCGTCTGGAAACCCTAAATCCGGCAGGAATGGGAAAAAAATTCAGCGCCTTTATCATCGGAGAGGGGTCCCTGCCTCGTATATGTGCGGAAATCCTTTTTAAAAAAGGGTGTGCCCTTTACGGTATGATTTCGCCTGATGAAGAAAACCACCTTTGGGCAGAAAAAAAGGGGATCTCTGCATTTGGGGCACAAACAGATCTTAAAGATCTGTTACAAAGAACCACCTTTGATTACCTCTTCAGTATTGTCAACAGTTATGTGCTTGGCCCTGACATTCTGAAGCTTCCCCGACGTTACGCCATCAACTACCATGACGGCCCCCTGCCGCGTTATGCCGGCATGTATGCCACTGCTTGGGCCATCATGAACAATGAAAAGACCCACGGCATCACCTGGCACAAAATGGCGAAAGGGGTGGACGACGGTGATATTCTCGAACAGCGGATGGTGATACTGGATCAACATGAAACCTCACTCACGCTGAACAGCAAATGTTATGAGGCCGCGATCCAGTCATTTGAAATCCTTGCCGACAAACTTGTGGAAGATAAAGCGATTACACGCCCCCAGGATTCAAAGCTTCGCACTTATTACGGGCTTTATCAAAGACCGCCGTCAGCCGGTGTAGTTCTGTGGGACCATGATGCTGAAGAGATTCATGCAATGGTTCGGGCCCTAAACTTCGGCCATTATGACAATCCACTGGGCCTGCCGAAAATGTGGGTTGAAAATCTGTTGTTTATCATGGGCGAAATCTCTCCCATAAAAATCAGGTCTGAAAAGCGGCCCGGAACCATTGTGGCGCTGGATGCCGATTCACTGGTGGTGGCCACAGGCTCCGGGGATCTGACCATTGGGTCCATTAAAACCATGGACGGGGTCCCTTTGACTATTGTTCAATGGGCCCAAGACCTGGGACTTGCCCCCGGCAACCGGTTGCCGCTTGCCAAAGGCGCCTTTGTGAAGGCCTTTGAGGAGTATTGTGTTGAAGTCTGCCGGCATGAGGCTTTCTGGGTTCAGAAATTGGCGGATCTCAAGCCCCTTGAACTCCCCTTCAAACGCTCAAAAAAAACGGCTGCCAGCATTTCCGGCTCCACGTTTCTGCCGGTACCTATTTCAAATGACGGCCCTGATTTGTGGTCCGGAAACGAAAACAAAGATAGTGCACCGATGCTGGCTGCCTTTGCCGTTTTTCTGTTTCGGCACTGCCAGGCAGATGAATTTGATGTGGGGTTCCGACACCCCGGTATCCCTCGACAAACCTCTGAATTGCCGGATGGCTTTGCGTCGTATGTTCCCCTGCGTGTGCAGGTGGATGCGGATCAGACGTTTTTCGATTTCAGCAAAATTTTTGGGACTGAAATTTGTCAGGTAATTCAGCGGCAGACGTTTTTGCGGGATATCACCTTGCGGTATCCAGTGTTGACCAAAGATGAATTTTGGCGAACCGGATACATTTATGGTGTGGCATTTGAAATGGTCACAACATTTATCGGGTATCGGATGGCTCCTGGTGCCGGTATGGTGTTCGTGGCTGCGGCAAATGAAAAAGCGTGCCGCATTTATTATGATGCCACTGCTTTGGAGACTGCCGAAATTCAGGAGTTGGTTCATCGTTTCAGCATTTTTCTAATCGGGCTGGCAGCCACCTTTGAAGAATCGGTTTTCAGATTCCCCCTGCTGACCGGTGAAGAGTACCAACAGCAGATCTCGACATGGAATGAAACTCTCCGATCTTTGCCGGAAAACTCGTTTGTGCACCAGCAATTCGAGGCCCGGGCTGCGCACACGCCCAACGCAGTTGCCGTGGTCCACGGCAAGGAAAAAACAACCTATGGGGAGCTGAACGCCCGGGCTAACCGGCTGGCACGAACCCTTCAACAACAGGGGGTTGGACATGATGTGCCGGTTGGGATCTTCATGAAACGATCTGTTCATATGATCACCGCTGTTCTGAGCGTGTTAAAGGCAGGTGGGGCCTATGTTCCTCTGGATCCCCAGTATCCAGCCGACCGCATTGCCCTGATGCTCCAGGATTCCGGTGTGCAGACAGTGCTTACGCAACAGAGCCTTGTATCTGAGCTTGAGCCGTTCAACGTTCAGATGGTGCTCATGGATGATGCAACGGACATTTCAAAGGATGAATCATCTGAAAACCTTGACCATGCCACCCGGCCCGGTGATCTGGCATATGTGATTTATACCTCCGGCTCCACCGGAATACCCAAGGGAGTCATGGTGATGCACGGCGGGGTGGCCAATCACGCCATGGCAGTGGCTGACCGATTTGGGATCAGCCCCGACGACCGGGTGGCCCAGTTTTTTTCCATCAGTTTTGACGGGGCTGTGGAGGAAATATTCATGACCCTGACCCAGGGTGCATCCCTGGTGCTGCTTCCCTTTGCCCCGCTGCCGTCCATGGAAGTGTTCATGGAATGGGTGGAAACGTCAAGCATCACGGTTCTGGATCTCCCCAGCGCCTTCTGGCACGAATGGATGCACTGGCTTGCAGATGCGGAAGCACCGCTTCCCCGGCCCCTTCGCGCTGTGATCGTGGGCGGTGAACAGGCATCGGAATCCGCTTTCGCCATATGGGGCAAACATACAAAGGGACAGGTTAGATGGTTCAATACCTATGGCCCCACTGAAACCACGGTGATATCCACGCTTCTGGAACCGAATACAACCGCTTGCAGAGAATCAGGAGCAGAACTGTCCATTGGACGTCCCATTGCAAACACGCGGATTTACGTGGTGGATGCGCACCTTCAGCCGGTTCCCGTAGGAACCCCCGGAGAGATGCTCATTGGGGGTGCAGGCGTGGCCCGTGGCTATCTCAACCGCCCTGAATTGACCGAGCGAAAGTTCATTCCGGATCCCTTTCAAAAAAAGGGACGTGTCTACCGCACCGGGGACCGGGTGCGGTACCGGCCCGACGGGCAGATTGATTTCCTGGGACGTCTGGACAGTCAGGTCAAAATTCGCGGATTCCGGGTTGAACCCGGGGAGGTGGAAGCGGTGCTTGGCAGACATCCGGCTGTGGGCCAGGGGGCTGTGGCGGTACAAACGGATGCACAGGGAGACAAGCGTCTGGTGGGGTATGTGGTCCACCGAAGCGGCATGGCCTGCGAGTCATCGGATATTTTGAGCTTTCTGAGGCAACAGCTTCCCGCCTACCTGGTGCCCGCAATCCTGGTACCGCTGAAGTCCCTGCCCCGGCTGCCCAATGGCAAAGTGGACCGGCGTTCCCTCCCGTATCCGGATCTGACGGCCATTGCCGAAAGAGACACACGGGTGTGCCCCCAGACGTCTTTTGAGAAAGAGATGGAGAACATCTGGGAACGTGTGCTGGGCATTTCATCGATTGGGATTCATGACAATTTTTTTGAACTGGGGGGACATTCTCTTCTGGCGGTACGCCTCTGCTCGGAATTGGAGAAACACCTGGGAAGCCGGGTGCCGGTTCAGAACCTGTTTCAAGCACCCACCATTTCAAAATTTTGTGACACCCTTTCCGAATGTCGGGCAAAAGAAGTCCTTCATTCTCTGGTTGAAATTCAGTCAGGAACTCAAAAACCGCCGTTGTTTGTCATACATGTATTAGGTTCTGGACTTCATTTCTGGAGGCCCATGGTGCCGTATCTGGGTAAAGACCAGCCGATTTACGGCTTGTCAGTTCATCTTTCAAATGAGCCGTCTCCGGTTCCCAACCGGGTGGAGGATCTGGCAGCCCATTATATTGATGAGATGCGGAAGGTTCAGTCTTGCGGACCCTATCTTCTGGCCGGTGTTTCATTTGGCGGAATGGTGGCCTATGAAATGGCCCAACAGCTGTTAAAGACGGGTGAACGACCCGTGCTTATGGCACTTTTGGACACAGCCGCCCCTGGTGGCATTCAGTTTTCCTCCACTGCAGACCGAGCCTTGATTCACTGGGAAATGTTCAAAAAGCAGGGGGCATCATATGTGGTGGAAAAGCTCGGGTGGCGGGTGAAACGGTTCAAACGGTCCCTGCAACTGGCGGCAGACAATTGTCAAAAGGTTTATGTGGGCTGTTGTGAAAGAACCGGACATTCCCTCAATGCACGACAGCGTGATTTCAAGGCCAGGTGGGAAAACCAGACGGCCATGAGCCAGTATGTCCCCGAATACTATGACGGACACATGGTTTTGTTTCGCAGTCAGGAACGTATTCTGGGGGCGGGTGCCCAAGTGGACCCGGAACTGGGGTGGGGTCTCCTGGTGAGACGCGGTGTTGATGTAATTGAAGCCCCCAGCAGCCATTTGGGCATGCTTCAGGAACCCCATGTGAGGTTTGTGGGAGAAAAGATGAAGGCCGCCATTGTACGGTCGCTTGGTGAGTTCGGATGGACATCCGGAAACATTTCATCCGGCTCAGGGGGATAATTTAAGGGCAAAGGATTCAGGAAGCCCCGCATCCAGGATTTTCTGCATGGTCACCGGGTAGGGGTATGGGATAAACAGCACTTCAATGGTGTGGGTCCTGTCGTCATAAATCACCACTTTGGCATCCTTGTTCGTCTCCCGGGGTTGCCCTACACTGCCGACGTTGATAAGATATCGGGTCTCTTTTTTAAGCGGTTCACCCCCCTGGTGCAGGGAACGTCGCACAAGTTCGTTGGGGCCGGTGCACTCAATCATTTCCAGTTCATGGGTGTGACCACAGAAGCAGACGGTTGGGTTCATTTTTGATATTTTTTGGGCCAGAGCACTGTCCGACAGTTGAAAGGTGTATAAAAAGGGGGAGTGGGGGGGCACCCCATGGACAAATCCCAGGTGCCCTTTTACCATTGATTTTTCAAATGTGTGGATGGTCCTGACATGGTGTGAAGAGAGAGCGGCAGTGGTTTTGACAGCGGACTTGCGGGCCACGGGATTGAACCAGTTGAGAAATCGAGGCGCTTTGATCACCATTTCGTGGTTGCCCAGAATGGATTCAATGTTTTCCCGGACAAGCAGATTCATGACTTCATTGGGGTCCGGGCCGTATCCGATGTTATCTCCCAGGGAGATGATGCGGTCCACGGCACAGGTTCCAAGGTGCTCCAGGACAGCTGTCAACGCTTCCAGGTTTCCATGAATGTCGGATATGACGGCAATTTTCAATACACACCCAGTCTGTGATGGAATGGTGAAAACTTATATATGGTATACTGAGTGTGGATTGAAATCAAACATTAATTTTTTTCGGCAAATCAGACTGATTGATTTAAATCATAAAATCCCATATATGCATGCAACGGTTAGGTAAGACTTGGATAAAGTGTTATTAAACGATCTCCCAGCATCCGGGCCAGGCGTTTGTAAAGAAGGCTTTCGCTGGAAGGAAACTGTGCCAGGATCTCCAGAAAACTTTTTTTTTCAATTTTAACGGCCTTGACCGATTCCACGCACAGGGCCGTCGCTGAATAGCTCTCCCTGCCCACCAGGGAAGACCATCCAATGACCATCCCGGCATCCTTTGCCATGAAAACCACAGGGCCCTGGGTACCGATGCTCAGCTTTACACGGCCTTTAATCAGTACATAAAAATAATCTGCTGCCTCGTTCTGGTTGAACATGACAGCCCCATCGTCAAAATCCACCTTTTCTGTTTGGTTCATTACTTGTGTTACAAAGTCACCGTCCATTCCCCAAAAAAGATCTCCTTGTGTGAGATACATATTCCCTCCTTTATCAGTCATGATTTGCCGAACAATGGGCACCCTTCATATCTCCTGTAACCCCTGGCCGTGACACTTTTCAAGATGTGCGCGTTCAGAATGTGAGCAGAGAAATGCGTTTTTTTTCGAAAAAGTGTCGAGCGAAAAATGAAGTGTGCCGGAAATATTAAAAAACCTTGTTGATCAGGATAATCCCCCACTCCCCTTTCCGTGGTGCTGTGGAGACGATTATATGACGATGCGATGGGGGAGTGGTGCGATTCAATTTAGATGCGTTGTTTCGTGACGTTGGATGCGCACAGAGGAGTTTTTTTTGAGCTTGAAGTCACATGTAGATTGATAGCGATAGTGAATCATATATTTTTATTATATAGAATTTATTCTTTATGTCAAGGGGAGGATAAAAACCCTGGGGGTACCCCTCCAAAAAATATGGGCAAGAACCACATCCTGAACCTTGATGATCAAGTTTTTTCAGAACTTGCTCATACCACCGACCACTCTGCTGTGGTTAACCCTGATCATCGGTGAGGGGCTTAAATACCCCCCGGGTCAGTTTTTGTAAATCGTTGGGGGATAGCTCTATCTCCAGTCCCCTGCGACCTGCACTGACATAAATGGTGTCGAAGTGTTGGGCCGAGGCATCAATGATGGTGGAGAGGCGCTTTTTCTGACCCAGGGGGCTGACCCCGCCCAGCACATATCCGGTGGATCGCTCCACATCCGATGGGGGCGCCATGGCTGCCTTTTTGGCACCGCAGGCCTTTGCCATGCGTTTCATGTTCAGCATGCCGGACACCGGAATAACGCCCACGGCAAGGGCATGGTTGTCCAGGCATACCACCAGTGTTTTAAATACCTGCTCTTTGGGCACGTTCATCTTTAAAGCGGCTTCGGTGCCGTAGGAATCACTTCCGGGGTCGTGTTCATATTTGTGTATGGTGTGGGGAATTCCGGCTTTTTTGGCGGCATTGATACCGGGTGTCATGGTAGCGCTCCTTTTACTCTGAAAATACCTTTTGATTTTCATGGTTGGGGGTAGCCGACATTCGGCCACCTCCCTTTAGATAAACATCTCCTGGGTAATGGATGTGCAGGGGGGAATGTGGAGAAAGTATTCGGGGTCATGAGGGCCATACAGAAGCTGTTTGAAAAATGCCAGATCACTTGTCACCTCGGTGAGGGTCATGTCAAAAAAACGGGCATTTTCCCGGGCCTGATCTCTGATGGACGTCATGTCCGTGCCCGGGGAGGTGATTAATGCAAAGTGGGTGTAGTGTTTTAATTCTTCTTTCATTCCCCATTCTGACATTTTTCGTCCCATTTTGGGGATGTACTCCAGCTCCATGGTGGCCAGGGGATCTTTCCGGTTTAAAATGGTGCCGGGGGTCAGGTAGTAGTGGGAGGTTCCCAACTCGATCCTGGACTTTCCCTTGCCCACAAACCCCAGAAAAAGGTCCAGACAGTCATGGACCCGGGGGAGGATCACCGTGGACCGAGGAGCGCTGACCCCCACCACCCCATTGGAACAGAGGCCGTAGCCTAAAACAATGGTCCCATATAGGGGTGAAATTTCATGGATCTTTGTCTGGATCGCCTCCGGTATTTTGGTGGGGGTCCGGTGAAGATCCGTGTCCAGATAGTGGATATCCGGAGCAATCTCATCTTTTCTAAGGGATTCAAATTCATGGAAAAGGGATCCGCAGGCAATGACGGCGTGGGATGATCGGTGTGTTTTGGGGGCCGGGGCATGCATCAGTTCTTGATCCCATGGTACTGTTTCACCGGTGGAAATCCAAGGCTTGCCACAAAGCAATTCATGAACTCCGGGGAATCCGCCAGCTGGAGATGTTCCATTGCGTCCAGGGCCTGTTCCAGAAAAATCCGTTGTGCTCCTTGGGTTAAAAGCATGGTGCTGCCGTCAATGGAGGCATTGCCGCAGAAGATTACCTTATCTGCGGCATTTGGGGGAAGCAGACCAATTCTTTCCATGTTCGCCGGTTTCAGGTAGTTGCCAAATCCTCCAGCCACATAGATGCTGTCCAGCTCATCGCAGGTGATTTCCCCGTTTTGCAGGATCAGATCAATGCCGGTTCGCACAGCACCCTTGGCCAGCTGAATCTGCCGGACGTCTTTTTGGGTGAGATGGATGCCTTCTCCATATTCAAAGGCCGGCTGATCATTGACCGTCATCACCGATGGATTTTTTTCATCTTTGTTTGACAGTTTTCCCGAGGCATCCAGAATGCCTGTCACCAGAAGGGCTGCAATGAAATCCACAATACCGCTGCCGCACACCCCCTTCACCTTGCCGCCGCCAATGGTCTGGAAATCCATAACTCCGTTGACAATCTCCACCTTTTCCACGGCACCGTCCGTGGCCCGCATGCCCGTGGAGAGCCCCATGCCTTCAAAGGCAGGCCCGGCAGCCGTGGAGGTGGTGAACCGACGGCCTTTGACATTGAGGCACATTTCGCCGTTGGTGCCCATGTCAATGTAGAGAATGGATTTGGTGTCGTCAAAAAAATTCGGACAGAGAAGGAGGCCGGCAGTGATGTCCGTGCCCACAAAGGCGTGCATCACCGGCGGCAGATACACCCGGGCCGCCTTATTGACGGTGAGCCCGAACGTGCTTGCCGGGTAAGTGGTGCCTCCCTTGATGTCAAAGGTAAAGGGAACCCTTCCCAGGGGGGTGGGATCTATTTTGGCGGCCAGTTGCAGCATGGTGGTGTTGGCACCAATGGTGACATCCACGATCTCATCGGAGTGGGTGTGGGTGGTTTCGCAGGCCTCTGCCAGCAGGACGTTTAATTTGTTCTGCACCAGGGAGGCCATTTCATCCAGGCCTTCCGGGGTTTCTGCGTACTGGATGCGGGTGAGTACATCATGGCCGTGGACCACCTGGGGATTGAGACTGGACCCCGAGGCCAGGACTTCACCGGTGTCCAGGGAGACCAGGGAGATCACCATGGTGGTGGTACCGATGTCAATGGCAAGGCCCTTGGGAACATAGTGGGGGTGCCAGTTATTCAGGCGTATTTCATCGGTTTCCCTGTCATGGACAAGAAAAACATTTCCCTGTTTTTTGATAAGTTTTATGGCAGGGGCAGCACCATTTTGTTGGGTTAGACGGTTTTCAAGGAGAATGCGCCCCTGATTCCGGTCGGCCTTGTCGTAGACAAAATTGTCTTCCAGCCGGATGGTGAGGTCCTTTTCCGGGATGGCCTGGCAAGCCAGTCTCAGACCCTTTTTATCATCAAGCGCACAGATGTCCTCATGGGGGGTGGAGGGCACATGTTCCGGTGGATCCACCCACACTTTGCATGCACCGCAGACCCCCTGGCCACCGCAGGGGGTTTCAATGGCGATGCCCGCCCGTTCCAGACCATCGTGAAGGGTTTCTCCAATTTTTATTTCCACTGTCACCCCAATGGGCTCCACAATTATGGTTATCATGAATCATCACCTTTAAGCCGTGAGACCCAAATGATTCGATTTGGGAGATAGGCCTTTTTTCGGCAAAATATTTGCCGGTTCATTAAAATATCGGGCTGGGTCCGGCCCGTGGTTTCACCAATTGATCGGAGTGACCGAAATTAGAAGACTCTCTTTTTTTACAATAGGCCGGATGTACCGGCAACGTTCAACTAAACGGTTATGGCCGGCTTTCGGCCACTCCCGAATTTCGACCGCCCTTGAATCATGAAAATCAAAAGGTGTTTTCATGGTAAAACACGATAAAAATAATGATTTCGCTGGAGCTGTCAATGGTTTTCACTGACTGACCATGTTTTTTTACTCGATGTCCATTAACGTCAGGGCCTTTCCGGTGTTGACACCTTCTCTGTGTTTCCGTTATACTGCAGTTAAGGTGCTTGAATTGCAGTGGAGGCGTTTACCTGAATGGAAATAAGTTTCTATTGGATGGTTGACCCCCGGCATCCATGGTCATGTAACCCGGAATCGCCTTTTCTTCCCCAATGAACCCGGTTGAACACAGATCTTTTCAGACACAACCGGTCTCAACCTGTATACCAACCATACTTCCCCCCTCATCCGGACGACTTATTTCGTTGGTCCATGAACTTTATGAGATGGTCCTGCATGACGTCTTCCAAACAAATCAACTCCGAAAGTTGACGGTCTCGTAAAAAGTCCTGTTCTCATTTTTTAACCACATCATATTGAAGTCCGGACGTGACAGGGCCGCAGCAGGACGGGCTCAAAATTATATTGGCTGACTTTTTATCGGTTCCTCAAACTTGAGTAAAAAAGCTGGAATTTTCTCACAATTCCGGTCTCTTGCCGATTCCACCGGCTCAATGACCGTCCCGGGTGGTTGGAGTTGTGAACAACCGCGCAAGGTGAAAGGAGGCATCATGGAATCAAAACGAAGAAAGATCAATCAGGTCATCGAAGAGCAGGTGAAGAAATGGGAATATGAAAAAGCCCAGGCTCAACCCCAAGTCATTCCCATTAGACCGGTGGTGAGCATTTCCAGGGAGCCGGGAAGTGGCGGGCGGATCATCGCAGAGCGCCTTTCCCAAAAGCTTGGATTTGATCTTTTTCACCAGGAGGTGGTCCATGAGATGGCAAAAAATGCGGATATCAGTATTCGGTTTATTGAAACCCTGGATGAAAGGGGTCTCAATACGCTGGATAACTGGATCGCATCACTGGTGGATGAACGGTATCTCTGGCCGGATCAGTATCTGCACCACCTCATGAAGGTCATAGGAACCATTGGCCGGCATGGTAACAGCATCATTGTGGGACGTGGGGCAAATTTTATTTTACCCCCCGAGGTGAGGATCAGTGTGAGAATCATCGCGCCTTATGAGGTGCGCTGTGCTCATGTGGCAAAGGAGTTTAATTTGACACCGGATGAAGCCGCACGACGGATTACCAAAACGCAATCTACCAGGAAATCATTTGTCTGGAAATATTTCAATGCATCAATTGCCGATCCTGAAAACTACGGTCTGGTGATTAATACCGGTGTGGTTTCCATGGATGATGCCGTCGAGATCATTGAAAGGGCGGTTCAACGGCGATTGAAACAATGAAACCGGGTACGACCGTCATGGATGGGATGCTACTCCGGTTTGCCCGGGTTCGGTTGAATAAATAAGTTTGACAAGTCCTGTTTCCGCTGGAAACAGGACTTTTTTTGTGCCTATGTAATTTCATTTTTGTAATATGGAATAGTTTTATTTCATTATTGTTTTATTTAAGCGTTGTATGAATGTTAGTTGCCAATAATTGAGATTCAAAAAACCACACATGTATAAATAATTAATAATTATATAGAGTATTTATGATTTTAATTTGCGATTTTATTGTGCTGTGGCATTGAAAATGCTTATTCACCTTTCCATCGTAGGGGGGTAGCCCCATTACTGGATACGAATCGGTGTATTGATATTTTATAGTTTATTTTGAAAGGAGATGTATCCCATGAAAAAAATTGAAGCAATCATTAAACCCTTTAAGCTGGATGAGGTAAAAGAAGCGTTGAATGAACTCGGCATCACTGGCATGACCTTGTCTGAGGTAAAGGGGTTTGGCCGTCAGAAAGGGCATACTGAGATCTATCGTGGTGCAGAGTACCAGGTGGATTTTGTGCCCAAGATTAAATTGACCATCGTTGTGGAAGCAGCAATGGCTGAAAAAGTGGTCGAAGTTATTTTAAAAAGTGCCGGTACCGGAAAGATAGGGGATGGTAAGATTTTTGTCCTTCCCGTGGAGCAGGCAATTCGAATTCGTACCGGTGAGAAGGGCGGATCAGCCATTTAATTCTGTACATTTTTATTGAACCTAATAATCCAAGCTGGAATGGAGAGACATAATGAAATCTTTTATTATTGCAACAGGTATTGCTCTTTTGATGACAATGAATGGATGGGCCGCCGATGATGCCCCTACGGCACTGTCCAATAAAGCGGCCATTGATCTGGTTCAAACCCATGCCAATTATCTGTGGACCCTGGTGGCGGCCTGTCTGGTATTTTTCATGCAGGCAGGGTTTGCCATGGTGGAGGCCGGGTTCACCCGGGCCAAGAACGCCATTAACATCATGATGAAGAATTTGATGGATTTTGCTGTGGGATCCCTTGCTTACTGGGCCGTCGGATTCGGACTGATGTTCGGGGCCACTGCCACCGGTTTTTTTGGCACCTCGGGCTTTTTCTTAAGCGATTTTACCCCGGATGGCGACCCTTGGATATTGGCGTTCTGGATGTTCCAAGTGGTATTTGCCGCCACCGCCGCCACCATTGTGTCCGGTGCCATGGCCGAACGAACCAAGTTCTCTGCCTATCTTGTGTACAGCTTTTTTGTCAGTGCATTAATTTACCCTATTTTCGGCAGCTGGGCCTGGGGCAGCCTGTTCCATGGCAGTGGGTGGCTTGAAAAACTCGGATTTATTGATTTTGCCGGCTCCACCGTGGTGCATTCCGTGGGTGGCTGGGTGGCTCTGGCAGGTGCCATATGCCTGGGTCCCCGTTTGGGCAAATATGCCAAAGATGGCAGTATGCGTCCCATTCTGGGCCACAATATTCCTCTGGCATCCCTGGGTGTGTTTATCCTGTGGTTGGGCTGGTTCGGGTTCAACCCCGGCTCCACCACCACTGCAGATACCAGCATTGCCATGATTTTTGTAAACACTAACTTGGCGGCGGCCGCCGGTGCCGTGGTGGCCATGATCGTCTCCTGGATAAAGCTGGGCAAACCTGAGGTGGGCATGAGTCTGAATGGGGCCCTGGCAGGTCTTGTGGGTATAACCGCCGGATGTGCCAACGTTACCCCTGGCAGTTCCATTATCATTGGTGGTGTTGCCGGTGTGCTGGTGGTTTTCTCCGTTCTGTTCTTTGATAAAATCAAAATTGATGATCCCGTGGGTGCGGTTTCCGTCCATGGCGTGTGTGGTGCCTGGGGAACCCTTGCTGCCGGTCTGTTTAACATGGAGGGTTGCACCACGGCCATTGTGACCACCCAACTCATCGGCATGGCTTCCTGCTTTGTCTGGGCCTTTGGCGTGGCTTTTATCATGTTCAAAATCATTGCTGCCACCATGGGGCTCCGTGTCTCTCCGGAAGAGGAAGTTGAAGGGCTGGATTTTGCGGAACATGGTGGTAATGCCTATCCTGACTTTAAATTGTAGAATCCAGGGCCGTTCATATCCCCTTTCCCGGGGGGGGATCGGTGGTGTGATCCGGCCCTGAAACACAATGAGATACCGACGTAAGCGGATGAACCGCTGACTCCCCCCCGGCAAGGGTGTCGGTAATTGTAATACAAAGAGATTTTCCAGGGGCGTGGGCCGTTGGAAAATCTCTTTTTTTATTGGGTTGTTGACATAATGACCAACCTTGTTTAAAAGGCAGGATAAGGTGTTATTAACGATCCGTTTTCCTGGGGACAAGAAAGATCATGTCCATAATTTCTGCAGCCAGCCCTTTTTTTCTTCTGTTCTTATCCGTCCTGATTCTTTCCATGGCAGGGGCGTTGCAAAATACTCTGTTGAGTGTCAGATTGAGCTATGCCGGCTGGGATGAGCAGGTCATCGCCATCACCATGTCTGGATATTATATCGGGATGATCCTCGGGTTTTTCATCTGTCAGCAGATCGTGAGGAGGGTTGGTCATATCCGGGCCTTCACCACCTTTGCCGCCACCACCGCTTTTATTTCAATTGCACATGGTCTGTATGCTTTGCCTCTTTTTTGGTTTGGGCTGCGGGTATGCAGCGGTATCTGCATTGCCTCTTTGTACATGGTGGTGGAAAGCTGGGTCAATGAGCGGGTGGAACCCGATGTCCGTGGGCGGGTGCTTTCCATTTATATGATTGTTGTCTATTTTGGTAATGGGCTGGGTCAGATGATGCTCAATGTGGCACCCATTGAAGAGAATCTGCTGTTCATGGTGTTGGGAATGCTCTTCTCCCTTTGCATTGTCCCCATTTCACTTACCCGGGCCATCTACCCCAAACCACTTAACGTGGTGCACTACAACCTTTTAAAGCTGGTCAGACTGGCGCCCTTTGCCATGTTCGGCAGTTTTGTTTCCGGCATGATCAATGGATCCTTTTATGTAATGGGACCTTTGTATGCCCTTGGCATCGGTCTTGGCATTACCCGGGTGACACTGTTCATGACGGTGACCATCTGGGCGGGACTCTTTTTTCAATGGCCTGTGGGTATTCTTTCGGATCGATTTGATCGACTCACCGTTCTGTCAGTACTGGGTTTTTTTACGGCGGCGGTCTGTTTTGCCATTACCTTAACCGGTCACCTGGACTATGGCATCCTTCTGGGGCTGACCACCCTGTTCGGGGTTGTTTTTTCCATTTATCCGGTGGCCATTGCAAGGGCCCAGGACAATATTGATGAAGAGAACATTGTTCCCATCAGTGCCGCTCTGATTCTTTGCTATAGTGTGGGGTCCGGCATTGGTCCGGTTGTCTCTTCGGGGATGATGAAGATGACTGCACCTTCAGGGGTTTATCTCTTTTGTACCCTTTGCGCCGGTCTTCTTGGTGTGACGGCGCTTTATTTTCGCAGACACCTCAGCGTCTCCACTGATGAGCTGTCCACATATGTTCCCATGCCCCGAAAATCACCGGTGATCAGCTCACTGCACCCGGAACATTGGGAAGATAATAACCAAAATGATGAATCCGGTAGAAAGGAGGTTTCTTATGTTGATCTGTGAAATGAACAAAGCCATGGGGACCGGTGGATTGTTCTCCCGCATTGGTGCAGCCATGGCAGGTGCTCTTGTGTTGGCGATTTGGATATTCAGCATGCCCTTGATTGCTTGGGGAGACACCGCTGAAAAAATCGAAGTTTTTGTCAGTATCGCGCCCCAGGCATATTTTGTCCGGCGAATTGGTGGGGGGAGGGTTGATGTCTCCATTCTGGTACCTCCGGGCAAGAGCCCTGCCACCTATGCACCGTCATCGGACCAGATGGTGAAACTCTCCAGGACGTCGTTGCTGTTCACAGTGGGGGTCCCCTTTGAAACGGTGCTGATTCCCAAAATCAGGACCATGGCCCCGAATCTTGACATCGTTGATACCCGCAAGGGCGTTCCCCTGCGCACCTTTGATGACGGAGATGAACTCCCCCAGGACCCGAAACATGAGTCCCATGACGTCACCGAAACGCATCACCATGAAAAAGAGAGTATTGACCCCCATATCTGGATGAGTCCCGTGCTTGTCAAAATACAGGCCCGGACCATGTGTGATGCGCTTTCAGCCCTGGCCCCGGAAGATGAGACCCTGTTTCGCAGCAATCTTGAGATATTTCAGCGGGATCTTGATCTTCTGGATCAGACGCTTGCTGCGGCACTTCGTCCCCTTCGGGGGGAAACCCTTTTCGTGTTTCATCCGGTATTCGGGTATTTTGCCGATGCCTATGGGTTAAAACAGCTGGCTGTGGAGCGGGGAGGAAAAACACCAAAAGGCAAGGATCTGGTGACGTTTATCCGACTTGCCAGGGAACATCATGTGCGGGTCATTTTTGTTCAGCCCCAGTTTGATCAAAGGGTGGCCGAAAAAATTGCGTCTGCCATTCAGGGGGCGGTGATTCCCCTGGATCCCCTAAGTGAGGATTATATTGAAAATCTTTCCCGTATGGCTCAGACCATCCGGAACTCACTTGGGAACCATTGATGAGTCTGTTGATTTTGTGGGGCAGGGGGGAACCCCCAGCGCCTCAAGTTCTTTAAGTACCCAGGCCACCATGGCATCCAGGCGCCCTTCGATCACCGGGGTCAGCTCGGGATGCAGGGTTCCTATGTCTTTGGGTTCAACACCCAGAATAACCGTTTCCGGAATATTTCCAATGAGTCTGCACAGGGTCAGAGCCTCCAGGAGGTCCACTTGGTGCATGGAGTTTTTACCCAGGATTCGGTTGGGGATCTCCTCGCCCTCAAGACGGTGGAAATCACCGGGGTTACTTCGATTCAGAATGGTATCCACAACGATGAGCTTATGGGCATGGGAGATAACGCCCAGCAGATTCACCCCCAGAACCCCACCGTCCACAATGGTCACATGATCCGGAAAAACGTAATCGTTTTGAAGCCGCTCCACTACTTTGATGCCAAAACCGTCGTCGGAATAGAGAATGTTCCCCACCCCCAGCACCATGATTTGCGATTCCATTAAATCCCCTTGTATTGCAGTACAAAGCCCGGACCATGGTCCGGGCTTTGAATTTTTTTTATCACTCAAAATGTCTGATTAAACCACTTGAACTTTATATGTCTCATTGGTATATGGATCAATGACATGCACGGCACAGGCGATGCAGGGATCATAGGAGTGAACGGTTCTTAAAACCTCCAGGGGTTTTGACGCATCGGCAATGGGGGTACCGATGAGAGATCGTTCCACCGGTCCCTTGTTGCCCTTGGCATCCGTCGGTCCGAAATTCCATGTGGAGGGGACCACATACTGGTAATTTTTGATTTTGCCCCCCTCAATCTCTATCCAGTGCCCCAGGGCACCCCGTGGTACATCGTTGAGACCGAATCCCTTTCCCTTGTCCGGCATGGTCCAGGATTGATAGGTCTTTTTATCCCCTTTGGCAATATTTGATTTCAGGGTGTCAATCCAACCGCCCATGGCATCCCCGATCAGCTGGGTCTCAATGCCCCGGGCTGCGGTTCGGCCCAGGGTGGAAAACAGAACCTCAGCCCCCACGCCAAGTGCTTTTAATGCACCGTCCACGGCTTCCTTGGCAGCCGGGTCACCTTTGCCATAGGCCACCAACACCCTGGAAAGGGGACCGACCTCTGCTGCAAGACCGTCGTATCGCGGTGCTTTGATCCAGCTATATTGCTTTTCCGTGTCGTAGTGGGTTTCTCCCTGGATGGGCTTTGTCTCACCGTTGTAGGGATGCTTGGCGGTTCCCTTTTCATACCACCCCCGGGTGACATCCTCCGTTATTTTATCGGGATTCATGACCTCCACCTCAAGCCCCTTACGGATGAAACCTGCAGGCATCAGCTTGTCTTTTTCTGCGGCATCATTGGCAAAATCACCATAGGCAAGGAAGGCAGTGTTGTTGCCGCCAATGGCGCCCCAGTCTTTGTAGAAAGAGGCCACGGCCAAAAGATCCGGGATATAAATCTGATCAATGAACTCGCAGGTCTCTCTCCAGATGGATTCAAACTCAGCAATACGGGTGACATTGAGATCCGCCACCGAGGTGACACCCCCCACCACCAGGAACTGGGGATGGGGATTCTTGCCGCCGAAGATGGCATGCATGCGGGCGGCTTTTGCCTGAAGCTGCAGTGCTTCAAGGTAGTGGGTGGTGGCAAGGAGATTGGCCTCCGGTGGCAGCACATAGGCGGAATGCCCCCAGTATCCATTGTTAAAGGGACCCAGTTGGCCGCTGGATACAAAGGTTTTCAATTTTTCCTGTACTCTTCTAAAATGGTCGCTCTTCTGATGACGACCACTGACGTTTCCCGAAAGTGCGGCGGTTTTGACCGGATCTGCACTTAAAGCACTGACAATATCCACCCAGTCCAGTGCGTGGAGATGATAAAAATGAACCAGATGATCGTGCTGGAACTGGGCACCGTGCATTAAGTTCCGAATGAGTCGCGCATTTTCAGGAATGGTGATGTTGCAGGCATCTTCCACGGCCTTCACCGATGCAAGGGCATGGACATAGGTGCATACACCGCAGGAGCGCTGGACAAAATGGTGTGCATCCCGTGGATCTCTACCTTTGAGCATCATTTCAATGCCCCGGAACATCTGTCCGGAACACCAGGCATCCTTTACCTTTCCGTTTTCTACTTCCACCTCAATTTTCAGGTGTCCTTCCAGCCGAGTGATGGGATCGATAACAATTCTTTTACCCATAATAATATCCTCATATATGATGAAATTTTTTTTCAGCTATTTACAACAAAATTGTTTTTTATACCTTATGCCTCTTCGTAGAACGGTGTCATGGCATCCCAGAAGTTGGGCTCACTGCATCCAATGCAGGGGTGACCCGCCTGGATGGGAAAGCTGGTATTGTCATTAAATTTTGCTGTGGGACAGTTATTATAGGTTTCAGGGCCTCTGCACCCCATTTTGTAGAGGCAATATCCCATCTCCGCCTCTTTGGAGCCAAACTCTTTAACAAATTCGTCATTTTCAAAATGTGGCAGTCTGGGGCAGCGATCATGGACGGTATCAGCATAGGCAAAGAGGGGACGACCCAGCTCGTCCAGTTCTATTTTTTCATTGTTAAGATATTTAACAATGGTTGAGAGCAGGTTCAGGGGGTTGGGCGGGCATCCGGGGAGATTGATGGTGGCGATGCCGATGGCATCCTTCACGCCTTTGTATCCACCTGGATTGGGGGCGGCTGCAGGAAGGCCGCCGTAGGCTGCGCAGGAGCCCAGGGCAATGGTGGCTGCGGCCCGGGGAATAATGGACTTGGCAATGTCAAGAAAGGTTCTATCCGCCACTTTACCATAGGCACCATTGTATTTGGTGGCAATGGCACCTTCCACAATACAGACAAATTTTCCATCGTATTTTTCAACGGCATCGTGCAGAGATTTTTCCGCCTGGTATCCTGCTGCGGCCATAATGGTTTCGTGGTATTCCACCGAGATGATTTCAAGGAGGATGGCGCCCACATTGGGAGTTCTCAAGAAGGCTTCGGAACATCCGGTGCACTCCGAAAAATGGAGCCAGATGACCGGTGGGCGGGGGGCAGTTGCAGCCGTTTCAATGGCCTTTACCACCTGGGCGGTGCAGGACACCGCAAGCCCCATGGATGCAGTGAGCGCTGTACAATATTTTAAAAATGCTCTTCTGGAAACCCCCTTCTTTTCAAGGTTTTCATAAAATTGCTGGTTCTCATGTTCTTTTTCCATAGCACCTCCTTGATGCTGTTCGGGTTATCATTTAGGTTTGAGTCGTTGTGTAGCGGGGGCTCGATTGATTTTTGAACAAAGGTCTTGAAAATTATTTTGTTATTTTCAGTTATTTCAATATGTTATCTTCCGTAACATTTAAAATCAGTTGCGGTGTAATTGCCTGATTTCATTCATGAAAATAGTAATTTTTCAATACACTTTATACTGCGTCTGATTAAGGAGAAAACCGGCGACAGGATGCCGTTTATTTGTTCGGATCGGAGCGCATTCTCACAAGGGACCTTTTTTCAAGTTTGCGTTATCACTGGTAGAAAGTTTTTATGGGGCAGTGATGACGATCTATGAACAGATTCAATTGCTGAATGGAAGGGGAATCCATCGTGGGAATATTATCTCCTCTTAAATAAATTTGTGCGAAGTATGTATTTTGCAAATTGAGCAAAAGACTTTGTTTAAGATTCGTATGTGTTTTAGCCTTGTTTGTCAATAAAAAAATGGGATCAAATTCAAGATGGCTGAAAAAAGTTCAAGATGGCTGAAAAAAAGGTGAATGCCGTTCACCCCGGCAACAAATAGGTCTCCCTCCCCTTGACATATCCATTAAACTTGAATATTTGTCCATCCTTTGGTATTCATGATAGACGATGTGATTCAGCCTGAACAGTGTGAGGGGGCGAGGATAAAAAAGAGAATGACCTTTGTAAAAACAAGACAAAAAACGCGCAGTATACGGGTAGGCAGCGTGGTTTTGGGGGGCGGCGCTCCTGTTGCCGTGCAGTCCATGACCAACACCTATACCCAGGATGTGGCCGCTACTGTGGCACAGATAACCGGGTTAACTCAGGCGGGGTGCGAGATTGTCCGGGTGGCGGTTCCTGACATGGAAGCGGCCCTGGCCATAAAAAAAATAAAAAAACGGATTGAGATTCCTCTCATTGCCGATATTCATTTTGACTATCGGCTGGCCATCGCCGCCGCAGATGCCGGGGCCGATGCCTTGAGAATCAATCCCGGGAATATTGGTGCACGCCATAAGGTGAAAGCGGTGGCCGACTGTGCAAAGTCATTGGGCATTCCCATCCGGGTGGGGGTAAATGCCGGTTCCCTGGAAAAGGAGATTTTGACCACCATGGGTGCCACTGCCCAGGGTATGGTGGAGAGCGCTCTTAAGAATATTGCCATACTTGAAGCCCTGGATTTCCATGATATAAAAATATCTTTGAAAGCATCGGACGTGGAACGAACCGTAGAAGCCTACCGACTGCTTTCCAGCCGTAGTGATGTGCCCCTGCACCTGGGGGTCACCGAGGCCGGGGGACTCTATGCCGGTATTACCAAATCCGCCCTGGGTATCGGGATGCTTCTGGCCGAGGGGATCGGTGATACCATAAGGGTGTCGCTCACCCGTGATCCCGTGGAGGAGATCCGTGTGGGCTGGGAGATTTTGCGTGCCCTCAAGATTCGAAAGCGGGGGCCGGAGATCATCTCCTGTCCCACCTGCGGTAGATGTAAAATTAATCTGTTTGACATTGCCCGGACCGTGGAGGATGCCCTTCTCAATTGCACCACGGATATCAAGGTGGCCATCATGGGCTGTGTGGTGAATGGCCCGGGGGAGGCAAGAGAGGCTGATATCGGCATAGCCGGTGGAGATGGCATGGGCATCCTTTTCAAAAAGGGAAACGTCATCAAAAAAGTGAGTCAGGACCGTCTTGTGACGGTGCTACTTGACGAAATAAAACAATACGAATCAGAATTGAACTTATCCGGAGGAATGTAAATGGGGAAAAAGGTTTCAACTGCAATTACACCAACACGAGAAGAAGATTACCCGATGTGGTATCAGGAGGTGGTGAAAGCCTCTGAAATGGCTGAAAAATCTCCTGTGAGGGGGTGTATGGTTATTCGGCCCTGGGGCTATACTTTGTGGGAAAACATCTCCTCCCAGCTGGATGAGATGTTCAAGGAGACCGGTGTGAAAAACGCCTACTTTCCTCTGTTTATCCCCTTGAGTTATCTGGAAAAAGAGGCTGAGCATGTGGAGGGCTTTGCCAAAGAGTGTGCCGTTGTCACCCACCACAAGCTTGAGAAGGGGGAGGGTGGAAAGCTGGTTCCCGCAGGCGAGTTGGCGGAACCCCTGATTGTCCGGCCCACCTCCGAGACCATCATCGGAGAGTCCATGTCAAGATGGGTTTCCAGCTATCGGGATCTGCCGGTACTGCTCAACCAGTGGGCCAATGTGGTGAGATGGGAGATGCGGACCCGGATTTTCCTGAGGACCAGTGAGTTTCTCTGGCAGGAAGGGCACACGGCCCATGCCACGGAAGAGGAGGCCAGGGAGCGTACCCTGATGATGCTCAACGTCTATACCAAATTGTGGAAGAGTGCCTTGCCATGCCCGTGGTTCGGGGAAGCAAGACCCCGTCGGAGCGATTCCCCGGGGCCGTGGATACCATGTGTATTGAAGGAATGATGCAGGATAAAAAGGCCCTCCAGGCCGGCACCTCCCATTTCCTGGGGCAAAATTTTGCCAAGGGCTCTGATATTAAGTTCCAGAATGCCGAAAAAGAGGAGCAATTTGCCTGGACCACTTCCTGGGGTGTCTCCACCCGCATGATCGGCGGAATGATCATGACCCATGGCGATGACGACGGGGTGGTCATGCCCCCCCGGGTGGCCCCGGCCCATGTGGTACTGCTGCCCATTTTCAGAAATGATGAGGAGCGCACCGGTGTAATGTCTTACACCGAATCCCTGGCAGATTCCCTGCGCGGCATCCGATATCATGGCAGAAAAATCGTTGTGGAGATAGATGACAGGGATATTGGCGGGGCCCGGGGGTGGGAATGGGTGAAAAAGGGCATTCCCCTCAGGGCTGAAATCGGTCCTAAGGATATTGCCAAGGATTCCGTTTTCCTGGGTCGAAGGGACAAAAGTGCCAAGGAAAAGAGCGGGATAACAAAGGATGCGCTGCTAAATGGTCTGTGTGATCTTCTGGATGAGATTCAGAATACCTATTTCCAGCGGGCCAAGGATTTCATGGCTGCCAATACCATTGAAATTGATGACAACAAGGCGTTTTATGATTTTTACAAACCCCGGAATGGTATCCATGGGGGGTTTGCCATGTCCCACTGGTGCGGCAATGATGCGTGTGAGGCCAAAATAAAAGAAGATCTCTCCGTTACCATTCGCTGTATTCCCTTTGACTCTCCCCAGGAAAAGGGGGAGTGTATCTGCTGTGGTAAGCCCAGCAACAGGCGGGTTTTGTTTTCCAAGGCATATTAAAACCTCGTCGGTCATAAGTTCTCTAATGGGTCGCTGTATAGCCTATTGGTAATTCCAACCCATGCATATAATGCGGGGAATGAGAATCTATGGTTCACGAGTAAAACCGGAAAAAGAGTTTGACGGCATATGATCAGAATTAACGATATTCTGGATATTATTGTGGAATATAACCCCGATGCGGACCTGGGGCTCATTGACAGGGCCTACATTTATTCGGCCCGGGTTCATGATGGGCAGGTCAGGCTTTCGGGTGAACCCTATCTCTCCCATCCTCTGGAGGTAGCGGCCATTCTGGCCCACATGAAACTGGATGTGGAGAGCATTGCCGCCGGCCTTCTCCATGATGTCATTGAGGATACCCACGCCACCCGGGAGGAGATAGAGGCGGTGTTCGGTCCGGGAATTGCGCACATTGTTTCCGGTGTGACCAGTCTCTCTCTGCTCACCGTTACCGATAAGGTGGTCCAACAGGCAGAGAGTCTTCGAAAGATGATTCTTGCCATGGCCGATGACATCCGGGTGGTTCTTATCAAACTTGCCGATCGACTTCACAACATGAGAACCCTGAAATATCAAGAAAGCCATGAAAAACAGGTGATGCTTTCCAGGGAGACACTGGATATCTATGCTCCCATTGCTTCCCGGTTGGGTATTTTCTGGATTAAGCAGGAACTTCAGGACATCGCGTTTTTCTATACCCTGCCCAATGAGTACGCTGCCATTGAATCCCTGGTGAACCGAGCCAAGGAAGAAAAGGAAAAATATATTGAAGAGGTCAGGGAAAAACTGACGGAAAGATTGGCTGCCGAGGGATTGGTGAATCTTTCCATTAAAGGGCGATTCAAGCAGCACTACAGTATTTACCAGAAGATGCTGTCCCAAAATCTGACCTTTGACCAAGTATATGACATCATTGCCTTCCGGGTGATCCTGGATGAAAAATCCCAGTGTTACCAAGCCATGGGCATTATCCATGACATGTGGAAGCCCATCCATTACAAGTTTAAAGATTACATTGGCATTCCAAAACCCAATCTGTATCAGTCCCTGCACACCACTGTGATGGGTCCCCGGGGGCAGCGGGTGGAGATCCAGTTACGAACCTGGGAGATGGACCGGATTGCCGAATCCGGCATTGCGGCTCACTGGAGTTACAAAGAGGGGGCTGCCATTGATGAAAAGACGGGGAAAACCTTTGCCTGGCTTAGAAATCTGGTGGAAAATCAGGAGGAAGCATCGGACCCGGTGGAGTTTCTTGAAAATGTCAAGATTGATCTTTATCCCAATGAGATCTATGTGTTCACCCCGGACGGAGAGATCCGAACCCTTCCCAGGGGAGCCACACCGGTGGATTTTGCCTATCAAATTCACACGGAGGTGGGAGAACAGTGCACCGGAGCCAAGGTCAACGGAAAGCTGGTGCCCCTGGCCCAACAGTTGGAGACGGGGAACACCGTCAGTATTGTCACCACCAAAGGGCACCATCCCAGTCCGGACTGGCTCAATTTTGTAAAAACGGTGAAAGCCCGGAACAAGATTCGCCATTGGATTAAAAACCAGGAAAAGGAGCGCAGCATTAGCCTTGGCCGGGAAATGTGTGAAAAACTTTTTCGGAAAAAGAATTATAGTTTCAATGCCTTTTTGAGGTCAGGGGAGGTACTCCAGGCCGCGGAATCCTTTGGGTTTAAAGCGGTGGACGATTTGATTGCCCAGGTGGGCTTTGGAAAAATTACACCCCTTCAGGTTCTTCATAAAACCCTTCCAGATGAAGAGAAGCAAAGGGAAAAAGAGGATAAGTTTGGGCTTAGAAATAAGGGGCTGGGTGGAAAAAACAGACGGAGAAGCCGGGACGGCATCGTGGTCAAAGGGCTGGATGATATTCTGGTGCGATTTTCAAAGTGTTGTAATCCCTTGCACGGGGATTCCATTGTGGGGTTTATTACCCAGGGGCAGGGGGTGACCGTACATCGGAAAAACTGTGTCAATGCCTTGAAAATGAGTCTGGAAAGAAGGGTTGAGGTTCAGTGGAGCGAAGATGATACTGAATCTTATCCGGTGAGGATAAGAATTCGCTCCACTGACAGATCCGGGCTGCTGGCGGATGTGGCATCAACCATTTCAAGGGCCAAGGCAAATATTATCAACGCCCACACTGAAACCAGTGATTATGGCGTTGTTAACAGTTACTTTACCATTGCCGTGGAAAATACAGCGCAGTTGGGTAAAGTGATATCAAATCTCAAACGCGTGAAACATGTCAAATCAGTAACGCGTGTGGTCATAGCGGACTCGTGAGTAGTCAGTTCTCATCCACATACTGCATGGGCTGTTTTTGATTTTCATCGGATGCACATGCAGTGGCAAATAGTGGCAAATCAGAGAAGTTATGATTGACGAGTAGTGGATTGGGGCGCTTTAACCACGTGGCCTGCCTTGATGCAGCTGGTGCAGACGTCAATTCTTTTTACCTTGCCTTCATAAAGCGCTCTTACCCGCTGCAGATTGGGATTGAATCGACGTTTATTAATGTTGTGTGCATGGCTGACATTGTTTCCAACCATGGGTTTTTTTCCACATATTTTACATTCCTTAGACATTCTTACCTTTCTCCTTATTGAAAATAATTACCTGAAGTTTCAAAACAAAAAACTATACAACAAAAACAGAGAGATGTAAACAAAAAGCGGAACTAAAAATTATCCATCTTGCATTTTCTCTCTGCACAGGGGTATTTTTTTCAATGCATTTTTACCCGGATGTGTATCCGGATACACGGCAAACAACGATTCATACCGTTTTAATGCGGCCTTGTACTGCTTTGTTTTGAAATAGTAATTTGCCACATAGGCTTCATGCCCTGCCAGACTCTCCATGCATTTTTGTATTCTTTTTTGAGCTTTGGCGCTGTGGGAGTCCTGGGGGAATTTATCCATGAGTCGTTGAAACTCAGCCATGGCTTTGGCTGCGGGGGTTTGATCTTTATCCACACCGGGAATTTTGTTATACCAGCACATGCCGATGCGGTAGATAACAAAGGGAATGGCTTCGTTCCGGGGATGGAGACTTTCAAATTCCTGATAGGCGGGGATGGCTTCTTCGTATGCTTTGAGCTTGAAGTGGGCATCGGCAATTTTCAACTCCGCCAGAATGGCATATTTGCTAAAGGGGTACCAGTCCCTCAGGGTGGTAAAGGATCGAATGGCATCCCGGTAGTTCCCTTGTCTGTAATCCGACGTTCCTTCATGTACAAGGGTTTCCGCACTTTTTTCCATTTCCCGTCCGGAGTCTTTAAACCATGAACATCCGGTAAAGGATAGAAAAAAAGCGGTAATCACTATAATGGCAATACTTCTCATTTTACATCCTTCATATTTTCAATGAAGTGTTCGGCAGACATGGCTGCAATGGCACCGTCCCCCACGGCGGTGGCTATCTGTTTCAAGGGGGTGGTTCTTACATCTCCCACGGCGTAAACACCGGGTACCGAGGTCTCCATGTTCGCGTTGGTGACAATAAATCCCCCTTCATCGGTTTTGACACTCTCTTTTACAAATGCGGTATTGGGGGTGGTTCCCACCCAGATGAAACAGCCATCGGCTTTGATGGTGGTCTGCACGTTGGTTTTTACGTTTTTCACATGGACATTTTCCACGTTAAAAAAACCGTCCATGCCTGTCACCACCGAGTCCCACACCATTTCAATCTTATCGTTATTCAATGCCCGTTCCTGCAGTATCTTGGTGGCCCGGAGTTCATCCCGTCGATGCACCAGATACACCTTGCTGGCAAATTTGGTCAGATAGATGGACTCCTGCACGGCAGTATCTCCCCCTCCCACAGCCACAAGGATTTTATCCCGGAAAAACGGTGCGTCACAGGTGGCGCAGAAGGAGACACCCTTTCCCATAAATTTAGCCTCACCCACATCAAGCTTTCTGGGAGAAGCACCGGAGGCAATGATCAGCGTTTGGGTGGTAACGGTTCTGCCACCGGCAAGGTGGATTATTTTTTTATCCGGGGAGAGGTCCAGGGATGCAACCTCATCGGATTCAATGGTAAGCCCAAGGTTTTTGGCCTGGGTAACCATTTTTTCCCCCAGATCGTACCCGGTAATCCCTTCGGGGAAACCTGGGTAATTCTCCACCCAGTCTGTGACAATCACCTGACCGCCGGGGGCGGCCTTTTCAAAAAGGACAGTATTGAGCCGTGCCCTTGCCGCGTACATCCCGGCGGTGAGCCCTGCCGGACCTCCGCCGATGATAACCACATCATAGTCTGTGCCGGCCATTATCCCTCCTGCAGAACACCCTTGATGGTTTCCTTAAGTTTTCCCTTGGCAACCATTCCGGTGATCTGTTCCGTCACCTCACCGTTTTTAAAAAAAATCAGGGTGGGGATGGCTTTTATGCCGTATTTGCTGGGGGTAAGGGGATTTTCGTCCACGTTGACTTTGACAAAATTCATTTTTTCACCATAAACCCCTTCCAGTTCGTCCACAATGGGAGCAATGGCCCTGCAGGGACCGCACCACGGTGCCCAGAAATCCACCATTACCGGCTTGTCAGACTTGAGAACTGCAGTTTCAAAGGAATCGTCATCTATTTCAACTATATTTTTTGCCATCAAACTGTCTCCTTGGTTTGGGGTAGTATGAAAAAACCGTTTTGTAAATATAGGGTTTTGGATTTGCTTTGTCAATAAATGAAAAAAGCTTCCGGGTTGTCAAAATCGGGTGGCAATGGTATTCAATGGTTCCATAAGAATGTGATTTGAGTGTACCCTTTTTTGATGATCCGGGGACGATCGTGGTCTACCCAAGCTCACCCAGCTTCCTCTCCATGACTGGAGAGGGGGAGGATACTGCAAAAAGGGTACACTCATGTGATTTTTAGAAAGGAAAAAAAGCATGGGTAAAAAAATTAACATTGGTGCGTTAATCTCTGGCGGGGGAACCAATCTCCAGGCTATTATTGATGCGTGTTCGTCGGGCCGCATTGATGCTCAAATGCGGTTCACCGGGTCGGATAACCCCGGCGCAAAGGGACTTGACCGTGCCAGGGCAGCGGGCATTGACACCTTTGTGGTGGATTATGGAAAGATTATCAGAACGTTCAAAGAAGCGCCGGATGCCCAGGCATTTCCCGGGGATTTTGATCTGGAAGCCGTTCGTGTCCGCCAGACACTTTTCCCTCCCCCTGCCAACAGCGGGAAGGTGACGGCATTTCTGCGCACCCGCGCCATTGCGGAAAAAGCGCTGCTGAACCACATCCTCCCCTATGACATTGATTTGCTGGTACTGGCAGGATTCATGCGGACCCTGACCCCCTATTTCATAGATCATATCAATACCGTGCCGGGGAAATGGAAAATCATGAACATTCATCCGGCACTTCTGCCCGCATTCCCCGGCACCGACGGATATGGCGATACTTTTCGCCATGGCTGCAAGGTGGGGGGGTGCACCGTTCACTTCATAGATTATGGGGAGGATACCGGCCCCATCATCGGCCAGCGGGCCTTTGAGATCACCGATGCCGATACCCTGGAAAGCATTAAGCGGAAAGGGCTGGCCCTGGAGTGGCAGCTCTATCCGGAATGCATCCAGAAATTTGCCGAAAACAAAATTTAGAAATTGATCATCACTTCGGTCATCCATCATGGGCACTCTCCAGGGTGACCGGGGTTGTGATCAAGCCCAACGTTTAATGCATCACCTTGAGCATGAGAGGTATGGCCGTCATGGTACCGATGGTGCTGCCAAGGTTGGTGAACACCACCACAAGGAGAATCCGTGTCACATTGTTCCGCCAGAACCCCTTGATGGAGAGGATATCCTCGGGGATGGATTCCAGATCTTTTACCTTGGGTTTTCGGGATATGGCTTCCACCAGTCCGGAGACCCACCCTGCTGCAATCATGGGGTTCAGGGAGGTCAGCGGAGCAGCCACAATGGCGGAGAGAATGGTATAGGGGTGGGCCAGGGCCACAATGGCTCCAATGCCTGCAAAAATACCGTTGGCTGCGATCCACAGCCAGATCATGTCGGTACCTGCCTGGGCCCCCTTCATGAAAAAGCCCACCGCCATCAGCATGATAATGGCACCGGGAATAAGCCATTTCAGTACCTTGCCGATCTTTCCTGCGGGCGGGATATCGGTGAGGGATGCGGTGTCAATGGATCTCCCGGATGCCAGGTGTCTTTTAATGCCGGGGGCGTGACCTGCCCCCACCACGGCAACGATGCGTTGGCCCGGGGCACTGCTTATCTTGGCCGCAAGGAATTGATCCCGTTCTGCAATGAGTACCTTCTCCATGATGGGATGGGATTTTTTCACATCCGCCAGCAGGGTTTGAAGAAGATCTTCCTGTTTCATCTGCTCAATCTCTTCTTCGGTGATCTCGTCGGAGCCGCCCATGGAGAGCATCAGCTGAAACATCAACTTGACTTTTTCCCATAGGCCCATGCTGCGCCATACCCGGGTGAGGGTCACCTGGATCTCCCGGTCGGCAGGGATGAGGGTCGCCCCCACGGCTTCTGCGGCCTCAACGGCATTGATCATCTCCTGTCCGGGCTTGATGTCGAACTTTTCCGCAATTTTTTTCTGAAAGGAGGCCAGCATCAGGTTCATCAAAAGGAGCATGGCCTTTTTCTCCTTGATGACGTTGACAATGTTCATGTTGCGCCAGTTCTCATTGTCCCGGATGGATTTCAGCCGGGAGTGACACAACTCCACACATACGGTGTCCGGTTTCTCTTCGTGGATGATCTCTTTGACAAGCCGGGCACTTTCCCGGGAGACATGGGCCGTGCCAATGAGGATGATCTCTTTGCCGTTCAGGATGATCCTGTCAATCATTGCGTCTTTGTTTAGTTCTGCTATTTCCATTAAAATTGGGTTTCCTTGGGCTGAGACAAGGGGCTTTGCAGTCCGTTGTGTGTCAAAAATGTGGTCAATGTTTTGCTGGGGGCATAATAACCATTTTTGGGGTGTTGGCAACTGAATTAGCGTTTACGTGCCCGCACTTGATGATTAAACCCCAAAATTAGAATCGTTGCCGGATGCTTGACCCGGTAAAAAATATCTGGTATCAGGTAAAATTATGAAATCAATAGACGAACAGATACTGCGAACCACCAAAGAGATTGTGGTCAAATTTATTGAAATGGGTCGGTTGTCCCCCACCACCATTCACGAATCCTTTGCCGATATCCACCGGACGGTGGCAGACACCGTTAAAGGTGCACTTCAGGAAAAACCCGCACCGCCGGAATCCGAAAAGTAGCCGAATTCGGAAAGGTTGATAGACCACTCCACTCCTGTCCCCCGTCTCCTCCAGGCGTGCGCATTTGTGTACGCCATCTTCCCCCCCCCCCCCCATTGAAACCTGGGCATCCTTCATATGACCTCAAAAGTGCTTTACACTTTTTGGGGAAGAGTTCCTGAAAATAGGGAATGATCTCAGAAAGTGTAAACTACTTTTGAAGGATGCTGAAATCCGTTAATTTTGAGAGTAAAGTTATTCACATCTCTCCGGATCAATGACTGTGTTGATTGGGTTATGGTTGGTAGGCAATGGGTTTACCCATCAATGGGCCTCAGCCCAGCTGGTCCCCACATCCATGTTAACCTTCAGGGGAACTTTCAGGTCAAAGACGGTTTCCATCACCTCCCGGGCAAGGGGGAGCAGATCCCCCACCTCTTTTTCCGGCACTTCAAACAGGATTTCATCGTGGACGGAAAGCAGCATGCGTGACGTGAGATTATTATCGGTCAATGCCTTTTCCATGCGAATCATGGCAAGTTTGATCAGATCCGCGGCACTGCCCTGGATGGGGGTGTTGATGGCCATTCTTTCGGCAAACCCGCGCATGTTGGCATTGGCGGCATTAATGTCTTCCAACCGTCGTTTCCTGCCCAGCAGCGTGGAGACCTCCCCGGTTTCCCGTGCCCTGGCAATGGTGGTATCAATGTAGGTTTTAACCCCGGCGTACCGTGTAAAGTAGTTGTCAATGTAAGTCTGGGCCATTTTCCTGCTGATGCCCAACTCCTGGCTCAGCTTAAAGGCTCCCATGCCATATACAATGCCGAAATTAATGGCTTTGGCCTGGCGCCTCAGCTCCGGGGTGATGAATCCGGGCAGCGCGTTGAATACCTCGGCGGCCGTGCGGGTGTGGATATCCTCGTCATGGGTAAAGGCGTCAATGAGGATGGCATCTTCGGCACAATGGGCCAGAATGCGCAGCTCAATCTGGGAGTAATCCGCCGCCACCAGCAGATGCCCTTTTTCCGGAATAAAGGCGGCTCTGATCTCTTTGCCCTCAGGGGTGCGGATGGGGATGTTCTGGAGGTTGGGGTCGGAGCTGCTCAACCGTCCTGTGGCAGTGATGCTCTGGTTGAACGAGGTGTGAATCCGTCCTGTTTCCGGGTGGACCAGCTGCTGCAGGGCATCGGTGTAGGTGGATTTCAGCTTGCCAAGGGAGCGGTGGCGAAGAACCAGGGCGGGCAGTTCATGGGATGCGGCAAGTTTGGTGAGCACATCAATATCCGTGGAATACCCGGTTTTTTTCTTGGTCTTTTTCTGCACCGGCAGCTGGAGTTTTTCAAAAAGAATGGTGCCCAGCTGTTGGGAGGAGTTGACGTTGAACCGTTCTCCGGCAAGGGAAAAAATTTCCTCTTCAATGATTGAAAGTTCCTGTTCAAAGGTGCGGGACAGCTGGGACAGCTTCTGGGTGTCCACCTTGATTCCTGCCATTTCCATGCGTGCCAGCACCGGCACCAGGGGCATTTCAATCTCCTGCATCAGGGGGGCCAGATCATTGTCCTGAATTTGCTTTTCCAGGATCTGGCCGGCCAGCAAAGTGATGTCGGCATCTTCGGCCGCATAATCCACGGCCTTTTCAATTTCCACCTCATTGAAGGTGATCCTGTTTTTCCCTTTCCCCACCATATCTTCGTATTTTATGGTTTTATGGCCCAGCAGATTCAGGGCGATGTGGTCCAGGCTGTGCCCCCGGTGGGAGGGGTTGAGCAGGTGGGAGGCGATCATGGTGTCAAATACCATGCCCTGCATGAAAATTCCGCATCGGGCAAGAACAATGTAGTCATACTTGATGTTCTGGCCCACCTTGTGGAGGGTGGGGTCTTCCAGAAGGGGTTTCATGAGCGTCAGCACTGCCTGGCGAGCCGGCTGTACAAATTTTTCATTGCCAAAGGTCACATGGCCCACCGGGATATAGAAGGCATGGTGGGGTTCGTGGGAAAAGGAGATGCCCACCAGTTTGGCCAGCATGGGATGCTGGGAGGTGGTTTCCGTGTCAATGGCAAACCGTCCGGCCTGTTTGAGCCGCTCCAGTTCGTGTTTGATGGCATCAAGGTCGGTGAGGCAGACATAGGTTTTTTCAATGGGGACGGATTCCGGGGTGAACTCCTCTTGCAATTGTCTGAACTCAAGGGTTTGGAACAGGGCGGACAGGGCTTGGGTGTCCGGTGCAACGGCCTTGAAATCCTCAATAATAAAGGGGATTTTTACATGCTGATCAATGGCCACCAGCCGTCGGCTTAAAAAGGCCTGTTCTCTGTTGTCGAGGAGTTTTTTGTGCAGGGCTTTTTTACCCTTGAGATCATCCAAGTGGTCATAGATCCCCTGGATGGAGCCATAATCTTCCAGAAGCTTCATGGCGGTTTTCGGCCCCACACCGGGAACACCGGGGATATTGTCCGAGGTATCCCCGGCCAGCCCCAGCATGTCAATGATCTGGTTCGGTGTCAGGTTGAACTGGTCTTTTATGGCGGACCGGTCAATGGTTTTATCCTTCATGGGGTCGTAGATGATGCAGTTATCGGTGACCAGTTGCATGAAATCTTTATCTCCGGTGACCATGACCGTGGAAAAATTCTTTTCTTCAGCCAGACGGGCACAGGTGCCGATGAGGTCATCGGCTTCAAATCCCTGTTTTTCCACAATGGGGATGCCAAAGGCCGTGACCACCTGTTTGATCCAGGGAATCTGCTGAACCATATCTTCGGGCATGGGAGGGCGGGTGGCCTTGTATTGATCATACATTTCATGGCGGAAGGTGGGGCCTTTGACATCAAAAAACAGGGCAATATACTCCGGCGTTCTCTCCTTCATCAATTTTAAAAGCATACGTGTGAATCCAAAGGTGGCATTGGTGGGCAGTCCTTTGGAGTTGGACAGGTTGCGGATGGCATGGAATGCCCGGTAAAGATAGGCACTGCCGTCGATGAGAAAGAGTTCTTTTCTTTTCATGGTATATTTTCCTTGTGGGAATTTCCCCGGTTTTGGGGGATGTTTTGCCATCCTGATCATAACATACATCTGACCCCGGACACTCATTGACCGATGTGGACAAAATCAGGCGCAAGCCCTGCATATCTCCATGGCTAAGGATGGAGAGAGAGTGATTCCATAAAAAACTTCAAAAAACAGTGCAAAGCCTGTATAACCGCCTCGGGCGGACCGGGATTTGGGACCTGGGACCATCCATAATAACGCTTAAAAGAATGTTAGGCGCGCCTACTTTTCATATAGACCATTCATTTTCAACAGGAGGAAATATGACCGACGTATCTGAAAACCGGAAGGAAAAAAGGCGCAGCAAAAGAGTCCATCTCTGCCACTGTTGCGGCAGAGAATTTCAATTCTGCTGGAACTGCCGGTGTGGATTTTCCATCTGCCAGGAGTGCATGTACGAAAATGAGTGGGGCATGACATGCAACGGCATTACCTGGGAGTGCCCGGACTGCAGCGCCCAGAATGGATTCGGCAATCAGTGACCCTGCTGTCTGATCTTGATGGCATTTGCATGGGCATCCAGCCCCTCGGTTTCAGCCAGGGCGACAATATCTTCGGCTTCGGCCATGAAGGCGGCCCGGGAGTAGCTGATGAGACTGCTCTTTTTGGTAAAATTATCCACACCAAGGGCTGAGGAGAATCGTGCCGTTCCCGCAGTGGGTAATACATGGTTGGGACCGGCAATATAATCCCCCACCGGTTCCGGTGTGTAGGGGCCGATGAAGATGGCACCGGCATTTCGGATGCGGTCAATGTATTCAAAGGGGGCGTTTACCACCAGTTCAAGATGTTCCGGTGCCAGGCGGTTGGCAAGCTCAATGGCGGTTTTGATGTCCGGCACCACCAGGGCAGACCCGAAATCTTCCATGGACCGGGTGGCAATGTCCCTGCGGGAGAGGGTTTTAAGCTGTGATACCACGGCCTGTTGTGTGGCCGCGGCAAGGCTTTCCGAATCGGTGATGAGCATGGCTGAGGCCATGACATCGTGCTCTGCCTGGGACAACAGGTCCGCTGCCAGAAACTGCGGATTTGCGTCTTTGTCCGCAATGATGAGAATCTCACTGGGGCCGGCGATCATGTCAATACCCACAGTCCCAGAGACAATCTTTTTGGCAAGGGTGACATAGATATTGCCGGGTCCCACAATGACATCCACCCGGGGCACCAGATCCGTGCCGTGGGCCATGGCGGCAATGGCCCAGGCGCTACCGGCCTTGAAAACCTGGTCAATGCCCACCTTTCTTGCCGCTGCCAGCATGTGGGGGTTGATGGTGCCGTCGGCCATGGGAGGGGTCATGAGAATAACGGTTTTAACCCCTGCCACCTTGGCCGGGATACCCCCCATCAGCACGGATGACACCAGGGGCGTCTTCCCCCCTTTGGCACCGGGGGCATAGATCCCTGCTGCATCCACCGGTCGCACCAGCTGACCCACCATCACCCCCTGTCTGGGAGTATCAATCCATGATTTTTTTTTTTGTTGCCGGTGAAATTGTGTCAACTGCGTCACGGCACGGTCCAGGGCCTTTAAAAAAGAGCTGTCCAGTTTTTCCATGGCCTGGTCGAACTCTGCCTCACTGACCTTGAGGGTTTCCCGGGTGATGGTTTTGGAATCAAATTGCCGGGTGTAGTCCACCAGGGCCTCGTCTCCTCGGATTTTGACATCCTTTATATATGCCTCAACATTTTTATAATCGGCCTCGGTGTAGCCAAGGCCCCTTTCTATGGTGTCACAAATTTTTTTTTCCCCCTCGGGAGAGGGGTACTGGTAGATCTGCATTTTTTTTTAACCCTTTTTTGCAAATTCGTGGAGCAGGACCTGGGGGTACGCTGAAATCAAAACCAGGCTCTCATAAAATCACGTATAATACCCCCATCATTCGTGGAAATGCAACCTGGAAAATGATTTTTAAGTTTCCGGACAGATTATTCAATGCCCTGGTTCCTCAGCATAATATGGATGAAACAGCTTAGGACGTCTGTTGTTCCGGGCTTAATTCCCGTGTAGGGTGGTAATGGACATGGACCCGCCTTATGGGATCAATTTTATCAATAAGAATTTTTTCCACCTGGGTGGCAATGTGATCTCCCTGGGCCACGGTGAGACGGGCATTAACACCGATGGTGATATTGACAACAATATATGGCCCAAACCGATGGGTCTTGATCTCCTCCACCTGATCCACACCGCTCAACGGTGCAATAAGGGTTCTGATCTGTTTTCCCAGGGCCTGACCGGGCACGGCATCCATGAGTTCTCCTGCAGCGTCCCGGAGGATTTCAATGCCTGTGTGCAGGATAATTAGGGAGACAACGGATCCTGCCAGAGGGTCAATCCATGCATGGCCCATGCGACCGAAAAAAATACCCGCGGTGGCCGCCAGTGAGGCAAATACATCATTGCGGTGATCAGCTGCCAGGGCAATGACGGCACTGTTCTTTGTCTGTCTGCCGATGGCCCGGGTCCAGAAGGTGAGGCACAGTTTTAATCCCACGGTGAAAAGGGCCATCCACAATGCCTGGATACTTGCCCCCGGGGAGACAGCCTGTACCGAGATGATTTCATAAATAGTGTTGATACTGTTCCAGAAAATGGCAATGGCTGTGGTAATGACAAAGGCTCCCACCACCACGGCGGCGATGCTCTCAAGCTGTTCATGGCCATAGGGATGTTCATGGTCCGCCGGTTTTCCCGACAGCCGCATGAAGATGTTCACGGCAATGCCATAGGCCACATCCGAAGTGGAATTGATGCCGTCGGCCAGGAGGGCCGGGCTGTGGCCCAGAATACCGATGGCGGTCTTTAACAGCGCCAGAAAGGTATTGGTTATAAGTCCCACATTGACGGCCAGCATGCCTTTTTGCCGTCTTGTTTGTCTTTGTTCGGTGTTGATGGTGTTCTCCTTATTGTGGAGAGGATAAGTAAAAAGAGACCGTGACGGTCTAATAGAACCAAAATCGGAAACTGGATAATTGAATAGCGCATACCAGGTTGCACAGGATATGATACGCTTGGCTTTTCTTCAAGGTTTTTTAACCGTTTTCAGTAGTTCTAATAGTAGTTCTAATGGTGGAAGGTTAGCTTTTCACCATTCATCCACCTCCCCCAAAAAAAGAGTGGTGAGTGGTGTGATCAACCTTCATATTTTGTGTTTTTGTGGGTTGCTAAAAAAATCTAATATTGACAGAACACCCTTTTAACTGTTAATGCAAAGACTAATTGTTTGTTAATGTTTTTTGGGATTTCAGTGCGTTATTAGATTTTATTCTTCACTGTTGTTACATCATCGGAGCTGGCCGGATAGACAATCCGGATAGATAATATGGTGCATTACTTTTCAGAAGCAGAACACTGATTCAGAAAAATGTTCAAGCCTGCCTGTGCCTGCGCCACCGGCCGCCAGAACTGAAGTGCAAACATTGAAGAAATTGTAAGAAGCCAGCCAATTAAATTTTGAATACGCCTGCTGTGATTTTATTGAGTTTATGCATCAATATGGTGTGACCTAAAAAAGATACTCTCTGATTTTCGTGTTGTTTTGGCAAGAGAATTAGAAAAAATTTTTGGTTCCAGCGTATCCTGGTTAGGTGTTCATAATTTCTGGTGGCAATGAATGGAAAATGGAAATATGCCCTCTCATTGGGTTTGTCAGTTAACAGATGATGCCCGATGTTCAAGGTTTTTGTTTTGACATTTATGGAGGCGGTCTTGCATTATGGGCATTATCAGTGACGTTTGGGGTTCACGCTGTTTTGGTCGATAACGCCAAAGAAATGAGTCAGAATCTGGTTCCCGGTAAACAAGCCCCAAAAAACTTGACCATTGAGTGAATAGGTGTAAAAAAATATGAAAATTTCTAAACTGAGAAAAAGGGGAATGTTGTTTTATGTATAAACAATTTTATCTGATGGAAAAAGAACCATTTGACATTCACCCTTCACCGGAGTTGTTTTACAAATCCAATGCCCATCAAAATGGGTGGGGGTATCTTTATCAGGGAATTAAAGCCAACGAACCCATTCTGCTTGTGACCGGGGAATATGGCACGGGAAAAACCCTTTTGTGCCTTCGGCTGATTAAGCTATTAAATGCCTTGAAAAAGAAAAAGAACCTTCCATCTGTGTATCTCTCAACGCCCACATATGACTTTACCCGGGTACTTGAAAAAATAGTTGTTGAATTGAATATTCCCATGGGTGGTGTGGATACATCAAAAGAATCAAAACTGCAACAGTTGATATATGATTGTTTTGAAGCAGCTGCGGATAGAGGTAAGGATAATTGTATTTATCTGGTTATTGATGATGCACAGGACTTTAATTATTCTTTTATCAATAAGCTCAGATTGCTTTGCAGCTATAACGTCTCCGGCATGTTTCCCATCCGGTTGATCCTGTTTGCACATCAGGATTTTTTTGGAATGCTCAATGATAAGAAAAATGCGGCCATTGCCCAGCGGATTAGGAGAATCTATCGGTTAAATCCCTTTGAGCTTGAAGATACGCGGGAATATATTTATTTTCGTCTGACATATTCCGGAGCCAGTGGTGCCCCGGTTTTTGATGATGATGCAATCGAACTAATACAAAATATAAGCAGGGGTGTCCCTCGACTCATCAATAACATCTGTGATAATTGCCTTTTGGTGGCAAGTAATGAAAGGCTTAATCAGATAAGCGAGTCAATGGTCAGGGAAGCCATGGAAATGGGAAATATGGTTGGTGTTGGGGAGTTGAAAAAAGGTGACGGGTTAACGCCTCCGGATGAGGCAGTTCATGATCCAGACCTCTTGGATGATGAATATGCGAATTCATTGCCCCGTTTTTCCGAGGACAGAAAAAGAACTGCTGATGCACATCTCGCTCATTCGAGGAACGAATCCGGACAACCCTGGAAAAATAGAGAAGACAAAAATGAACAACCGGGCAGACCGGACCAATATGATGAGAAGCCTTACACCGAAACAGATGAAGATAAAACGCCTGTGCAGGACGATAAAAATACAAATAGTGTGCAGAGAAACATGGGGGAGTACGCAAAAAAAGGTATGATTATTATATTGGTTATGATAATTTTATCCTTATTATATTATATTTTCAGTCAGAATAACTCCAGTGAAAATAATAATTTTCAAAGTGCCAATGGTCAAATGAACAATATCGTTTCGCATTGTCAGTGTGGGGTGGGGAATTTAGATATTCAAGGGGAAAACCATATTGCCATGCTTAATCTTCTTGTCCGTGCGGGGAAGACAACTGGGGTGGGGTGGGGAGGGGATTATGATTTGAAATGGTGCGGAATTAATGGAGAGCATGGAAGCGGGATGGCGGAGCAAGGAGAAAATCAATGCGAAATCGGTTAATGGCGGGGATACTGTTTCTGTTTGTCTGTATTGTTTTTCCTGGATGCACTGATCATTCCCCACCGGTGGTGGATAGCTCCGTCGTTAAAGCTGCCTCAAAGGGATTTCATAAATTTGACTTTGACGTCATTGAGCCCATTGATTCTGAAGGTTTTGTGAAAAGAGTGGATAATTTTACCATAATTTTTGATCCGTCAGCATCCATGACCGACGCATATACACCTTCCGAATCTTGTGCCTCGTGTCACGCCGATTATCAAAATAAAGATGTTGCGGAAAAACATGCTTTAAAATATGGTGGGCGAGAGTTTGTTAAAGTAAAAGAAGAAGCTTATTACATGGATTGCAATCGCTGCCATCAGAATAACCTTTACAGTAAATTTCATTTCGCCAGACAACTTGCCCGAAGTATTAATCAGGCCATTCCGGAGCTGGATTACACAGGAACACTAAGAACTTTCGGGTATCCAGTGTATGCAAGTTTTGAGTATGGGTTTAAATCCAATGATAATACCAAATACATACCATATGATAAAAAAGATTATGACCGTGCATTGAGAAAGATTTTTGATGCCGATGGTGTCAGTCCACTGGCACCAACGATATCCGCCACTGGGCGTGACTGGCTGAGACAAAAAGGAAAACTGGCGGTCATTATCATCAGCGATGGAATAGATATAGGGGACAAAGCTGTCCTGGCAGCTGAGGATCTGAAGGCAAGGTATGGGGATATGGTGTGTATTTATACCATTCTCATCGGCAATGATCCTTCTGGCAGGCAGGTGATGGAAAAGATCGCTGCGGCGGGTGCCTGTGGATTTTTTTTGAATGGAGATCAGTTGCTGGATAAAAACAAAATGGAGGAGACCGTTCATGAAATATTCCTGACCAGGGCTCAGCCTGACAGTGATGGTGATGGGGTAAGTGATGATAAGGATGATTGCCCCGGAACAAAACCGGGTCTGAAGGTGGATGAACATGGTTGCTGGGATTTGGTGATGCTGGCGGATGTGCTCTTTGATTTTGATAAATACAACCTGAAACCCGAAGGAATTGACGTCCTTAATCAGGTGGTGGATCTGCTGAACAAGCATCCATTTTTGGATCTCCACATCAGTGGACATACAGATAATTTTGGTTCCATGGCATATAATATAAAACTTTCCAAAAGACGGGCTCAGACCGGGCTCAACTTTTTGGTGAAAAAAGGAATTGATTCAGCAAGGCTCACAATGAGCTGGCACTCTTATTCCATTCCGGTGGCTACCAATGATAATCCGGCGGGAAGAGCCTTAAACCGTCGTCTTGAATTTAAATTTAAAAAGAGATAGGGTTGATTAATCACTGTTAAGATCAGATCGGTCGTTTGTCAGAGTGTAAATGTATGAAAAATGCAGGAGATTAGTATGGTCCGGAATTTCGTCAAGATGCTTTCAGCACTAATATTGATGCTTGTCGTATGTGCTTCCTGTGCGGGACGGCCCGAGGTGGGTATCGATAAGGAGACCCTTTATGATCGACCCATGCCCAGGGTTGAGCATGAATATCTGCTGGGGCCAGGGGATGTTCTGGAAATTGTATACCACTATACACCAAAGCCCGATACCAAGGAATATGTTCTGTCTGTGGCGGATATATTAAGAGTTGAGTTTGCCTATCATCCGGATATGAACAGAGAGCTTACCGTAAGACCCGATGGAAATATCACCATGCCCATGAAGGGAGCTGTCTTTGCTTTGGGCTTGACCCCTCTGGAACTACAGGACAAAATCAAAGAGCTGTACGGCAAAGAATTTATTGATCCGATTGTAACGGTTACCATGATTCAATACAATCGAACCATTGATCGGTTGAAAACGGCTATTACCACTTCCGCTCGAGGTCAAAGTAAACTTTCAGCCATCCGGCCCGATGGCTATGTGTCGTTTCCCGTGATAAATGATGTGCTGGCCGGGGGGAAGACCTTACCTGAAGTTAAAGAAATTTTGACAAAGCAGTACCAGGCCCAGGTAGATAATCTGACCATCACTTTGATTTTGAAGGTGATGAAAGCCAATCTGGTGTATATCATGGGAGAGGTTAACAGCCCGAACAGCTATCTTATTGATGGAACTATCACTGTTAGCCAATTGGTTTCCAGGGCTGGAGGTGTTAAGGATACTGCTGAAAAGAGCACCATACTTGTCATCAGTCGAGATAAAAAAAGAAGACCCTGGGGACGACTGGTTAACCTTACAAAAGTATTATATGATGGTGACCTGAGCCAGGATCTGGTTTTACAGCAATATGATATTGTGTATGTTCCCAAATCTGCCATTGCCCGCAGGAATTTGTTTGTTCAGCAATATATTCAAAACATGATTCCTTCTAATCTTATTGGACCCTATGAGATGGGTGGCGTTATTTTTGACGGTTCTTTAATTCAAACAGATCCCATAATCAAGTAACTTGTAAATATAGATGTGATGGGTGTGATTGTTAGTGAATGACTTTATTATAATATATTAAGGATGTAAGAGTAGATGGCAATTACTGGATTAAAATCATCAAGAGATTTTCTGCGTATCTGGTTTTATTGGAAACGGGCAGCTATAACTGCATTTTGTCTTATCGTTATCAGCATCTGTTTTTATTCGTTTACCCAGACCCCGATTTATGAGACGTCGGCCAAAATTTTATTGCTTCCCAAAACTAATGATGAACTGGTGGTCAGTGCTGGTAAAGGCTCACGGCAGTATGATATCAGAAATATAGACAATAATGATATTAATACTGAAATTCAATTGATTAAAAGCAGAGAAGTTATTAATAATACAGTGTCCTATTTTAATCAGTTGGGGCGTTCACCCACCAAGAATGACGGTGGACAGCAAAACATGTTGTCGCAATCTCAGCTTGAACCCAAAAAAATCAATAACGCTGATAAAACCTTTGGGGCCTTGAACTCCATGGTTGTTGAGCCTATTTATTCTTCTAATATGATTTTAGTTACCCTTGCGTCACAGTATAAAAATCGGGTTGCTGATGTGCTTAATAAACATTTGGAAATGTACGTAAGGTATCATAAGCAGATGAATATGGCTGAGGAGAGTGAAGCCTTTTATGATGATCAGAAAAAATATTATGCTACAAGATTGAAAGATGCAAGGGCTGCGCTGAATGCTTTCAATAAAAATAATAATATTGTAAATATGGAAAGTGAACTAAATGCCAATATGGGGCTTGTGTCTACATTTAATGAACAGCTTCAAAATCTTGAAATTCTAATTGCAGAAAATGAAGCCCGGATGGCAATGTTAAAGGATGGAATTAAAATTGATGGCAATCAAATGACGATTTCCAAAGAGATGCGATCCATGCCGGTGATCGTTGAGCTGGCACGTGGTCTGGTACCGCTTTTGATAAAACGAACTGAAATAAGTAAAACCTTTACCAAAGAGAGCAGGGAATATAAGCAGATTGACGATCAGATTGCAATGCTTCGCCAAGAGATAATGAAAGAAGGCTTAAGTGCAGCAAGAACAGATCATATGGAGAACCAGACACTTAAGGCAAAAAGAGAAGCATTGAAAAATCGACTTTCTGAAATTAAAGAGCAGATGCGAGGGTTCCCACAAGTTAAACAAAAATTGAACGCTCTTGAAATGGATCTGGAAATTGCCAAGAATAATTACCTTTTGTATGGATCAAAAACAGAGGATTCCCGATTATATTCCGATCGTAACAAAAGTGGTTTATCTAACGTTATTATTGCAGAGACTGCCGTGACGCCAAATAAAGCAAAATCACCAAACAAATTGCTTGCCTTTCAAGTTTCAATTTTTTTAGGACTCTTTGCTGCTTTTATCCTACCATTCATTTTGGAGACAATTGATCAAAAATTGAAAAATGCGGATGATATCGAAGCTGTTTTGTCCTTACCAGTGGTGTGTGCTTATAATGAGTTAAAGTAGTGTAAACTTTCTGAATTCGGTTCTGATGAACGAGGTCGATTCTACGAAACCATCATTCATTAAAGGTTTAACAAAGAGATAATAATTATGAAGGAAATAAATTGGCAGGAATCACCTAAAACAGATTTGTTGGCGAAAGATTCTTCCAGGAAGCACAATTCAAAATCTCATTCGCCTTCAAGTTCTTTTGCAGCTCGTTTTGCAGCTGGAAAAAGCCTGAATCAAGATAAAAAAGTGGTTAACAAGAGCCAAAGCACCCAAGCCGCAACTTATAGTGAAAGATTTCTTCAAGCATCCCAGAATAAAAGAAAGCAATCTGAAGGTGTTGGCGGTGCTGGAAATGGAGAGATTTATCAAAAAAAATATTCAGATATCGATTCTCACCAGTCGAGTGATAATTTCCAGAGTCGAAAAAAAGAACCTGTCTATGAAAACAAAACGAATCGTAAGAAAGATAGTATCCCTTCTTCAGAATGGAAAAATCTTGATTTGAAAAATAGAAAACAGACTGGAGATCTTTATAAAAAGATTCTATATTTTAACAAAAAAAATGATTCTAAAGTTTTCTGCTTTACCAGTAGTCGGGGGAAAGAAGGTGTTTCTACAGTTTTGGTAAATCTGGTCGACTATATCAAAAACCAGGCTACGGATAAAAAAGTTATGATAATTGATGCAAATTTTCAATCTCCGAGTCTATACAAAATTTTCAATGTTCCTCAGAGCGAATATAGTCTCATGGATGTATTCAGTCATCGTATTGGAATTCGTAATGCCTTGACTCCCATTGGAGCCAATATTTTCTTTCTTGCAAGTGGAAAGTCCATCAGTCAGAAATTTGGGAACCTGGAACCGGATAATTTTGTAAGTCTCTTGAATGAGTGCCGACAAATAGTTGATTACGTTTTGATTGACTGCCCACCGGTCCTCATCTCTTCAGATTCGCTTGCAGTGGCACCTGCAGCGGATGTGTCATTTTTGGTTATTAAAGCAGTTAAAGTACAAAAAGCCGTCGCTCAAAAGGCAATCTCTCTTCTACAGGACAATGAATGTCAGATTGGTGGTGTTATTCTTAATTATGTTCAACAGGTTATTCCTAATTGGGTTTACAAGTTCATATAACCCACATGGCAGGAATGTCTACCACAACAAAAAAATAAAATTCAATTATTGCAGACTATTGGATAGGGTTACTTGTAAAAATACCCATGATTTGCTGGGCAGGAAATTTGGATATAAAATAACTAAATGATAAATTTTTTGATCACTGTTCTGTTGGCCAGTGTGTTTATCTTTGACTGGCTTTTTTTCGTAATGGGTGTCGGGGGAAGGGTGATGACCTGGATACCCGAGTTTATAGCTATTATTATTGCGATTTCGATACCCTTCCGAACTGCAACACACAAGCAGATTCGTTTGCCATTAAAGTACAGTATTTTTCTCATAATCTATTTACTTCATATTCTCATCGGCTTTTTTCTAAATCAAATGGCTGCTTTTACCATGTTGGCGGGACTCCGGATTTACACCAAGTTTATTCCGATTTTTCTGGTTCCTTTGATATACCCATTTACTGAATCTACCTTTAAAAAAATTATTTTATGGATTTTTGCCTTATCAATGTTTCAGTTTCCCGTTGTGGTATGGCAACGGTTTTTTAAATACGCCACTTCGTTGTCCGGTGATCCCATGGGGGGGACACTGGGGATATCAACTTCAGGTATCTTAGCCATATATTTGGTAATTATCATATCGTTTCTAATTGCTTTTTATTTTAAAGAAGAGATCTCTCTGCCTGTTTTTCTGTTCTCCTCTGCTGCTGCGTTTATCCCAATAACACTTAATGAAACCAAGATATCCTTCGTTCTGCTTCCATTTGCCTTTATTTTTCCAGCCATGTTTATCAGAGGAAAACGCGATGTTATCTTGAAGGTTTTGTTGGTTTTAGTGTTGCTTGCTTTTTCCTTTTTTGCACTGAAGGGAATTTATGACCATTTTGCCAAGCAAAGGTGGGGGTATGGTATTGCTGGATTTGTCACCCTTCCAGGGATAATGGAAAGATACAACGCACAACGTTTTTTGCCCATTAAATATGCATTTATAAAGGCATCAGAGGAACCTCGATTTGTTTTTTTTGGAAGGGGTGCGGGAAATGCGTCTGAAGGGTTTACCAGGGAACTCAGTGGTAAATATGTAGAGGAGGGGAGACGTTATGGACTGGGGATTACTTTTGTGAAATGGATGTGGGAAATTGGGATGATGGGTACCATCCTGTTTTTTTTGTTTTTGTTTTTCATTTTTTGGGATGCTGTTAAATTATGTAAGCAGGGTGGCCTGACCGGTGCATTTGCTTTGGGTATGGTGAGTGGAACCTTTTTCTTCGCGGCTTCCACATTCTATACTTTTACTCTGGATTCCAATGTGTTGATATTTATGTTTTTTCTGGCAGCCGGTCAATTGGTCAGCCTGGGGACTGGTATTGAAGAGGCCTTCCAGGAAATTCCAGAGGAGTATGAGGCTGTTGGGTCTGTTTCGTAGAATTTTATATCAAGGAAATGCGGTAGTGCACAGCTTCATGGTTTTTTCATAAACGGCAGCCGTCTGCATTGCAATTTTAGCCCAGCTGTATTTTTGAATTATCTGATCCTTATTCTTCCTTTTTTCCTTTTCTGAAATATTTTTTTGAAGAAGCCTTTCTATTTTCATTTTTAAATCCTCGGTGTTTCCGCATTTAAAAAAGCGTTCTTTTGGAAGACTAACTTCAAGATTTGCCGGGATATCAGATACCAGAACGGATAAACCATAACTCATTGCTTCAAGCAGTGCAATGGGCAGGCCTTCGTGGTACGAAGGCAGAACAAAAAGCCGAGCATGAGAAAACAGCTGATTTAACGATTCACCTGTAACATAGCCGGTTCTGATAACATTTCTATCTTCATCGATTCTCTGCTTCAGTTTTTTGCTGTATTCTGTTTCATGATCGGCGTCACCTACAATAATAAGCTTATGGTCTGTATTGAGCATTTGAAATGCGTTGATCAATACATCCAGACCTTTTTCCGGAACAAACCTGGCAACGGCCAAAAGATATTTTCCAGGTGAAACATTTGTTCTTTCCAGGTAATCACATTGTTGAGAAATTTCAGGCAGGGTTACACCATTATAGATAAGATAAGATCCCTTATTGCACCGTTTTTTGACAATGTTTTGAATAACAGGAGAGATGACAATCGTGGAATCTGAAAATTTCGCTCCCCAATATTCACCTGTTTTTAAAGCGGCTTTTGCGAATATGCCCCATTTCTGCCTGTTGTAATCCGGCCCGTGATTTGTCAACACCACCTTTAAACCCAACAGTTTAGCAAGGGGCACCATAAGAGCGGGACCGACTGCGTGAATGTGAATGAGATCAACATTTAATTTTTTTGCCTTTAAAACAGACAAGAACGTATGAACGATGGCCTCAAGGCTTTTTATCATGGGGGAATAAAGGTATACAAGCTTTACCTTTTTCCATTCCTGCAACCTTTTAACTGCGTAAGACTTGCGAGTTGAAAGATAGACCTCATGTCCCATTTCAGCTATCAATGGGTAGAGATCCTGGCAGTGTTTTTCAATGCCTCCCGGAATGTCAGGAATGCCTCTTGTCCCTGTTACAAAAATTTTCAAGTCCAGCTTGCCTCATAAATTTCATAATTAATAAGCATAGTATGGTTCTGTTAGAATATGATCTTTGGGTATCCCTTTTTCAACAAGAAGTTCATATACGCTTCTTAACATATGGGGATTGCCGCATATATAACAATAGGTCCCGGGGAAAATTTCCATGTTTTTCAGATATCCAGTAACCCGTCCATGGAACTTTCCACCGCTATTGGCGGTGACGCATGAAATGTAATGCTCCTTATCAATTTCCTTTGCCATCACCTGTTCATGGAGATGGCGTATTCCATGCAAAATTTTATAGTCAATGTCGGGGTTTTGTGTAATAAATGATCTGAAAGGACCAATGCCGACACCTGATGCGATGAAGATATGTTTTTGTGATTTGTCTGTTGGGTTCTGGATGGCAAACTCTCCATATGGACCGACAATATCAACTTTATCTCCAGGGTTCAGGTATTTGAGAGCTGGTGAAATTTGACCATGTCCAACCTCACGAATAAGAAACTTCATGGTTTTTTCAGATGGTGCAGAATAAAATGTATAATCACGACTTTTATGATATTCAAGGCTGGGACCAATACTTACATTTTGTCCTGCTCTATAGGCAAATCCATCCCTTTGGACTTCCAGCAGGAATACATTTTCCGTAAGTTTTGTGTTGGAGAGAACATGGGTCATCAATCGGTTATCCACCTCACCTGTAAAACCTTCATCAATGGGAGCAACATTACCAGTAGTTCCCCGTAGATCCCCCTGCAAGGGATCCTGTCCCACATCAAATTGTTTGGGCAAGGAATTCCTGTCTATCTTTATACCCATGAGCTTTCTTGCTTTTTGTTTCAATACCCAGGTTAACGGCTGTTTGATATACTTTTTCATTACAGGGGCAGCTGTTCCCACCATCCAGCAATTTTTCGGGCAGGTTTTGACAAGTTTTCGAACTTTGTCTGCCTGTTCACTGAACCAGAGTGCTTCAAATGTGGCGTAATCCCTGATATTACCCATGCTTTTTTTCCAGTATTTTTCTTCTAAGCCATTGCAGGGATAAACATCCCCATAGGGTTCTATGAAGAAATTCACCGTTCCGGCTTCACATGGCAGCAGACGTTTGTTGCCCTTGATATAGTTAATCAATCCAATATTGAAAAAAGCACGAAACCAACTTTTGGGATGTTTTTCACTCAGCAAACGATCCGCTAATTCATAAAAATTATTAATGACCACATTTTCATTGAGTATTTTATTATCCTGCTTGTGGAAATAGAAAGAGTTGTGAAATGAGGCGGTGGCAAATTCCATTTTAAGATTTTTGGATAATTCGTACAGTTCAAGCATGTCCGAGGAGTTATTGTCGGATACTGTAATGCCAAATCCAATATCTTTGATTCCCATCTTGCGCAGGCCAAGCAGCGTTTTAAGCCCTCTATCAAAACCACTGTCACGCCCTCTCAGGTAGTCATTGATGGTGGAAAGCCCTTCAATGCTCACGCGGATTCCGATTTTTGGAAATTTTTCTGCCAGGGCAAGAATACTGTCCACCTGGTAACCTGCTGTGGAAATAACCACCCGAGGTGCTTTTTTAAACGAGACTTCCACGATTTCATCAATGTCCCGCCTGACAAATGGTTCACCCCCTGTGATGTTGATGAACTTTAATTGGGGTAATTTTTCAAGTTCTCTGGGTTTTATTTCACGGTTTATATCTGTGGGGTGTTTCCATATATTGCACATTTTGCATTTCATGCAGCAACGGTATGTTGTGATTATTGAAGCATCTGTCGGCATTCCTGCGAGTTCGCTCATATTATGCTCCTAATAGTGTTTACGCGTTTAATTGATCAATATTCAAATATACTGGTTGAATAAGTGTGGCACTGGCACTGACCGTTATATGGTTACTTTTTTTGTATATTCTCATATATTTGCATCAAATTGTCATAGTAAACATCAGCATTCAGATGCTTTACCACAAAGTGTCTGGCAGCTTTGCCCATTTCAGGAATCTTGTTTTCGTTTTCCAGCATTAACATGATTTTTTCTTTTAAATCCGACACACTGCCGGGTGTAAATGTTAAACCATGTTTCCAATCTTCCACAAGCTCGGGAATACCGCCGATTCTTGCTCCCAATACTGGCTTCCCTAATGCAAAAGCCTCTATTACCGTCAACGGGTTATTTTCATACCACTGTGACGGTATAATCAAAAACATCGAATTTCGAATTTCATCCTGAAGTCTTTGTCCAGTCAAATGCCCTAAAAATTCGATTTTCTTCATTGTTTTAGCATGTTCCTTTAGCGCTTCTAACAGAGGGCCGTTCCCAATAATTTTTAATTTTATATCGATACCTTTAACGGCATCAATTAGTGTTTTAACTCCTTTTTCCGGGGTCAGTCGCCCCACGTAAACGATACTCTTCTCCTGCCATTTGAATTTCGGAGCAAAGTCGTGCGTGTTGATGCAGTTGGGCAGATATGCTATCTTTGCCTTTAATCCCATCTCGGTTACCTTTGTTTGTAAAAATTTGCTAGGCGAAATATAGATATCAATTTTATCATAAATGTGAAGAAATCGATGGTGCAGATACATTTCAGCAACATTAACCAGGCTCTTGAATACCGAGTCTTTGCTGCAGCGGTGAATAGCGCAATGAAAAAATTGTTTGCCTTTACATTTTTCACACACCTGGTTTTTATTTAGCAATTTGTATGTAGGGCAAACCATTTTGTAATCATGCATGGTCATGACCGTTGGAATGCGGTGAGATTTGATTGTATCAAGAATAGAAGGGCTGATCTGGTGAGCAAAATTGTGTAAATGCACCACATCCGGGTTCAGTTCATTGAGTAGTTCCGTTAAATTCTTTTTTGCCCTAAATGAATACAATATATTTGCAGAAGTACTGATTTTAGCCACCAAACCACCTGACTTTTCGTAGTCGATCTGCGGCACAAATAGCGATTGATACGGATATCGAGGGTTTTGGGGATGCGCCATTCCCCAAAATGAAACCTTGTGTCCTCGCTGTTCAAGAATTTTTCCTGTATTGAGGGTGCTGACCGCATCTCCTCCTTTGGGATACAAAAACTTGTTAATGAGTAAGATTTTCATTTAATCACTTTAAATAGCTAATAGTTCGTTAGGAAATGGATTGATGATTAGCGATTTTATCCAGCGCTTTTATGGATGTCCAAAGGCTTTGCTGTTTACGTTCAATTGATTTCTGCAGGATGTCTCTACATTTTTGCCGATCCCGCCATATGGAATCAAATGCATTTATCCCCCAGTTTGCATTGAATTGTTCGATATCAATTGAAAACTCTTTCAATCCTAAAGCGTTCATATATTCTTTGAGTTTAAATAAATAATTGATTGAAATCGTAGGAATTAAGGCACCTGTAGAAAAAATGCAGGCATGCATTCGAGTGGCAATATTGACTTGGGAACATGACAGCATCCCTTTGAGTTCACTCGGTGTCGGTAGAACATCAATTAGATGTGTATGATTTTTATATGTCATTTTGTTGATTATGTCTCGTGCTGTGTTTACATCATTTTCCCGGCACCCGTTTACGGGATAGTTTGTTGGGTAAAAAACGATGGTGACGTTATAACGTGAGATAATTTCATCTGAAAGCTTGGCTAATTGACAGACATAAGCGTCATAATTGCTGTATTCAGTTTCGACTGAATTTGCAACATATGTCCATTTCATGGCTGAGATTCCAACGATTTTTTCTGAGACGTCAACATTCATTATTTTGCGGGCTGCCTCGCACGGGATTTGATTTTGAATGACGGCAACATCAGACGTGTTAACAACCTTGGTTTTGTCAATCCCAAGCACTTTGCAAGCCGTTTTAAAAGAAAGGTCATCCCTGGTATAAATTAGATCAACCAGTGTTAAAACCTTAGCCGCTAACCATTTTGTCCACCCAAATAGAAACGGCCCGATGGTGCACGGGAATAATACCACGGGTTTTCCCATTTTTTTTACAAGCAAGTAGGTGTATAAAGAAAAGATAATATTTTTGATAAATTTATCATTAATTCTCTCAGCACCAACACTGATGACAATATCTGCCCATAAAAAATCGTTAACTTTATTTTTAAAAAATAAAATTCTGCGTTGATTTGAAATGAGTAGCTGTGTGTAAACTGATGCCATCCAGAAAATTGTCCAGGCCAGCCAGAAAATCTGTTGAATTCGAGATTTGCCAAAAGGATAGAAAAATAAATCCGGAACAGCATCAACCTGGCAAAGCCGGATAAACGCCTCTGGAAAATGAGACATGACACGAATGTTGGAATGAGGATATTTTTGTCGCAGGATGTTAACTGAGTTTTCGACCAGTGCGCCTGAACCAATGTTCGCATCTGTATATGCTTCAATGATTAAAATATTTTTATAATTCATTGTACCTTCCAATTATTATTTAGCTAAAAGTTTTTTATAATGATCAGAAAGACGTTTAACAATCTTTTCCCAGGCATACGCCTGGGATTGATGACGGATTTGCTCGGAGTCAAACTGGTATAGTCTATCATATATATCCTGCATTCCATGGAAAACACCTGTGGGGGTGTCTTGGATCAAGACACCGTTTTTTTTATCTATGATACAGCTATTTTCATGGGTCATGGTTGCAATCACAGGCATACCAGATAACAGGTATTCATAAGTTTTGGTTGGTGGCTGAAAATTATAATAATCTGTCATCGGAACGTAGGAGATGCCGATATTATGGCTGTCAAAAAAAGGCTTAAGCTTATCTTGTGGAACTCTACCAGTCAGATGGATATGGCTTGCAAGCCCAAGTTTTTCTACCAACGCACGTAAGTTTTGCAGTTCATTTGAAGGCCCGTCGCCGACAATGGTGTAGCTGATCTGAATTTGGTGGGAATACGCATCGTAAAATTTTTTAAATCCCAAGATTGTTTCATGCAGATTCCGGTTGTAAAAAGTCCCGACGTATAATAATTTTATGACATTTTTCGGCTTTGATGTATGTGAAAATATATCTGACCCTAGCGGCGTAACAATATGTCTGCCTGGCAGGGATAGTCGCTTGGCCAATCCTGAGGATATAACACCGATATTTTGGAATAAGCCGACTTCGGTTTTTAAGATATAATCATAGATGGTCCGCTTCCATTTTTGGGTTAGTATCGAAGCAGACCTGACATCAACCAGCATTTTGCTGTTTGCCACACAAAGATGGAAAGCAGAACTTCCTTTAAAATAATTGACGTGGACAAAGTCGAAATTTCCTTTTCGGATCAACCGGAACGCTTTTGCAATGAAACGGAATTCCCGTAAAATACGGTCTTTTTTTTTCTTTATAAAGATCAATGTGATTTGGTCTAAAGTTATAATTTTTTTATTTTCATCAAAACCAAAATATGAAATATTGAAATCATTTCTTAAATGCTTGCAATAGTAGTAAGTATCAGAGTGATACCCGAATTGGGTCGGATCAATGATTAATAGCTTGGGTTGGGTTGATCTATTAGACATATCTTAAGTTTTTAAAGGCAAAAAAGATTCAGACCTCAAGTCTCAGGATCAGTTCTGGAATATCCGTTGACTATGGGTTGGCTGTCATGAATGCCCATTCTGCCCATTCTATTGGATCACTGAAAAGATTTCATCTAACTCTTTTCGATGGGATGCAGGCACTTTAAACTGTTTTTTAACATTTCCAATAGCAACTAAGGCAATAACTTTTTCACCTGTGCTGAATTTGATTAAATTTCTGATAATATTATCCTGCCATACATTTAATGACCAATGCAACGGACACGCCCCAATTTTCTGATAATGTAAAGACATTAAGAGGCTTTGAAGAAATATTCCCCCATCAACAAAATGCTGGTTTCTTTCGCCGGATGTCAGAAAGCAGTTTCGGTTTGAGGTGATCACAAGTAATTGATGAACTAATTCTGCCGTTGCATCAATCCCTTTTTGGACGCTTAAAATTTTTTCGATTTTGGGTTTGTTTTCAACCAAGTAAACTTTAGCTGCCTGCCGATTGCAGGCGGAAGGGCAATGTTTAGCTAAATTGACAGCATTCTTAATTTTTTCCAATTCAACCGGCTGCTGAATAAAATCCCTGATACTGTGACGTGATTTTGAGAAGTCACCATAGTCGTCTTTGTGTTTTGAAAAATAGCTTTTTGAATCAAATTCAATGCAGCCCCCAATATTAGGATCGGAAAAACGATGAACCAAATCATACTCTTTTGGTGAAAAAAAAAATGAAATATCATGGTTCTTTTCATGATGAAGCTCGTAGTATTTAGCTAATACAGAACAGGCGGCAATGAATTGGGATGCGTGGATGTTATATCCAGATTTTAAAAATGTTTTTATCCGGCCTAATAACGTAGATACTTTTAATTGTCCAAAGCCATACCTGATTTCCTGCATGGACAATCCTTTTTCAATGGTATGATAGTTAAACGTCATGGCGGCCAATAGTTTTGGTTCGGTATTTATGGTGACTAAACCGGATTGTTTTAAATATATAAAGAGGTCAATATATGTATTGACGACCAATGCCAAAACGCCTCGTATTTTTTGTTTCATGAATTTAATTTCTTTTTTTGCATTATCAGTTAGAAATATATCTTTCGGACAAAAATACCGTCTGCCAAGTATAGATAGTTGGTGGTGGCCCAGACCTGTTGATTGTGCTTCTCAGATGTGGGCCATGTTATGACCAACCTCTGAAAATACTTATAACCTTGTCGATATTATCTAACGAATGATTTTGTATAGCATAATTTCTGGCTTTTTGTCCCATCTCTTCTCGAAGTTTATGGTTGCTTAACAGTAATTTTGTGTTCTTAACCAGATTCTCGAAATTCTTTGAGCAAAAACCTATTTCCATTTTTTGCAAAACATTGTCCGGATCCACCTGAAGGCTGACAACAGGGACTTTCTGCATCCATGCCTGAATAAAAGTATTACTGAAACCTTCCATTTGACTTGTATTAATTAATAGATGGCTTTTTGAGAGGAGTGTATTGACATCCGCATTGGGTATTTCGCCAGTCAGTTGAATTTTGTTAGCAATGGCCTGGGCTTTAATCTCTGGATAGTCATTATTCCGACCAATCATAATAAACCGGACATGGGGAAAAAATCCGATTTGTTGCACAAGTCGTATGAAAAGTTTCGGTTGTTTAAAGGCTCTCCAGTTGGCAATCCAGAGGACATTTATCGTTGAATTTTGCTTTACTGGGATAGGCGGGATTGGATGCCAGTTCCCAATAATATTTTCACATCGTCTCTTATAATTTTTTTTCAACAGCTCTGCTTGATGATGGGTTTGGGCAATAATGCAATCACTATTCATTAACCCATATTCCACCATTTTTTTTTCAACCAGGCTAAATGGGCTGAAAACAATATTTTTGTAGTTAAATGGTATGAGATCTCGATCATGCGCGATGTGCCATATTATTCTACAATTATTCCTATTTGCATAAAATGCAGCTGTTATACAAAAGGCATTTGCGCCTCGGATATAAATTAAATCCGGCTTGATCTCTTTTAATATTGATCTCAATTGCAGGCTTTCAAAAACAAAGGTATTATTCATTCCTCTGGTTCGGAAAGGTTTTGTTGCGAATAACGTGTATCCACGATCATTGATACGCTCGTTTTTCTCCCAATGATTTCGAAAAACAAATGAAATATCAAATTCTTGTTTTAATTGTTCTGCAAGCAGTAGAGCTTGATATTCAGCACCGCCTGAACGAAAAGGAAAATAGCCTGTGATAAACAGAACTTTTTTTCTATTTCTCATATCAAAAATCCATTTTTTTATTATTGTAAAGTGAGTGTGCCGCAAACATAATATGCTTTATTTTTATAGGTTTTTATGGGGTAGCTTTTTGACGATGGTTTGAATTTTTTCGTTTTGTCGATAGTATACTCTGATGAGAAATGATGAGGGTTTTTCAATGTACTTATTAATACAATATGCAATTAAAATAGATAGTGTGATTGCACTGCATATACCATATACCAACGGGTAGTCAAAGTTATATGATTGGTTGATAATGATATATCCAATGTTTTGATGTATCAAATACAAGGGATAGGAGAGGGAGCCCATAAAAATAAAAACAGGGTTTTTTAGAAATTTAAAGTATCCATTTATCGATAAGTAAAAAAAAATATAAAATGAACTGAATATAAGAAAGTGTTTAATGGAAAAACTGGGTATTGTAGAAAAAAGCGTTGTGAACAATATCAATATCGTCAGTTTATTTGCTTCCTTGTTTAGTATTTTGTAGAAACATATCCCTGCACCAAAAAAATATATGTGGTTGATCAGTAAAATTTTTGTAAGCTCATTTGGCATATTGATGATTTCTATGCCCTGAAAAATCGATAATATGATTAGAGGGCATATCCATAATTCAATATTTTTAAGTTGATTGAAAAGATAGAGAATAAAACTCCACCAGTAAAAGATGAGTTCAATTGTAAGTGTCCAATAGACGCCATCAATATGAGGAACCCCCAGTGCTTCATGAAACATGAGCAAGTTTAATAATCCATTTTGAATGCTTATTTTTCGTCCTGGTAATCCGAAAAGGCATACCATTGAGAAGGTAATAACAAGAGCTGTCCAATATGCTGGGTATAATCTTGAAAAACGTGAAACCATAAAATCGAACGGTTTTTTTAAATTATTAAGCGACCAGAAAATGACAAATCCACTGATGATAAAAAATAAATATACAAAATATTTTCCGCAGTTAGTCCAGGCCACCTTGGTATAAGGGTGAGCATATATCTCATTGTAACGGAAGAAATAGTGGTAAGCCATGATTGCCATGGCAGCAATACCTCTCAATGCGTCCAATTCGAGTATCCTATGGTGTTGCTTCACATGTGCTATAGATTTTGATTTCATATGTCGACAGGTAATCTTGGGTTTTGCTAATTAAATTAATTGCTTTGGGTGCGATGCCGCTTCCTTACAATGGGACGTCCATCAGTTTAATCCACCATTCGATTTTTGTTATTTTTAGTTCCAAGAAGAGAATTCAAGGAAGTTATAATTGCTTCGGAAAAGGACCTGTCAATGCTTTCAAATCTTTTGCCGGTGCATTTTGCACCTGTTTTTATAAATTGATATAATTTATCATTATCAAGAAGTTCAACTATTTTTTTTGAAAGATCTTCCTGGGAATCTGTTTTAAATAAGAGACCGTTCCGTCCATGATTAATAATATATGGGAATACGCTGTAGTTTGGTGCAATAACGGGTTTCCCCAATATCTGGGCTTCTAAAGCAATTTTGCAAATACCTTCGCACATGGTGCTTTTACTTGGTACAACTACAAAAAGGCTTTTCTTTATCAATCCACCTAAATTATTATAGGGAACTCGTCCTATGCAAATAACTTTGTCTGTAAGATTCGAATCTTTAACTATTTTTTTTAAATTTCTAAGTTGAGCACCATCTCCGGTATAAACAAGTGTTATGTTTTTATAGATTGTTAAAACTTTTTTAAAAGCTGACAGCAAATCATAAACACCTTTTTCAGTTTCTATTCGCCCCGCGAAAAGAATGTAGGGTTGTGAGAGTTGAAAGTTGATAACATCTCTTGCAGTTTTTATTAATTCATTAAATGTTGGTAGAAATTCAACTATCTTGTGGGAGTCAACGCCAGCTTGTAGCATTTCGTTTTTAAGATATGGTCCATTGCATAATACGCCATCACAACTCTTTATTGCACTTCCGTTAAAGAAATTAAGGCCTTTGTTGAGCAGAGAATTTTCCGTGGAAAAAGAATGATGTGAACTAAATATTATTGGTCTATGGATTAATTTTGCTGCAAGAACTGCTCCCCATAGAGAGTAATTGAGGACACCACATAAGATGAAATTAGGTTTGTATCTAAGAAGTAATTGCAGTGTCTTATATGATTTGAATAAGTTGGTTGTTATTTTGTCAATCGTTCGATTTTTGTCCTTGGAGTTGAAAACGTATGCTTCTATGTTTTTATTTTTTAATGTTTTGGTGGGGCAATCAAATGACAGCAATAACATGGATGATGTTTTACCAAGTTCACAAACTCTGCTTAAATAGCCCAAATCTCCATCTTCAGTAGGTTGGGATTGAACTTGTAGATATTCTGAGACAACATCTCCATATTTGATATAGGCAATTCGTTCCATGCCCATTTTGTGAAAAATGTTTTTGTCATATTTTTTTAGCACAGCATAGTCCCCAAAAAAAGTGCCTGTTGAATAGGAATTATCACTCAACTATCAAGTTTTTTTCTTCAAGCCTGTAACCACAGGACAGGACTTAGAAGCGAGCGTTTTCGTAGATTAAACATATTTCAAAAATATAATATTTTGATATTATTGCGTTTTTAAAAATCATGCCTATGGCGCCTGCCTTTTTAGCAGAGTTACATCGATATTCTATAATATCAGCCTATGGGGTTGTTTAATACCTCAAGAACCGCATAATCACAAGCCGTTTCAAGCCACCAAATGTCATTTCAACCCAGTTTTTGTTACATCGCCGTTTAAGCATTTTGCCTCAAAATAAATAATTTGCAGTAATTCCATTTTATGAGCGCTTCATTTTCTATCTTTTCTATCTTTTCTATCTTTTCTTTCATATCGCCTAACTGTCTCCTTTCGGGGTTAATCATAATATCATGCCTATCCGGTTGTTACACAAAAATATGAATAGCTAATCTTACCGGTGTATTAAATATCCTCGTACTGCTAATAACCGCAATAGCGTGGCGAAAGTCCTTGACCTTGAGGAAAAAATTTTTTGAGTTCAAATACTGGGGTGCTATAGAGTCGGTTTAAAAATTATTTTCAACGGGGATAAACTGGCTAATTACAGCAGATTTATGCCTGTACTTTAGCCAGAATAAACCCTTCTCAAATGCCTTTGTAATACAATGTAGTGTTTTTTTTAACAGGTTCTATAAAGATAAAGACATTTTCTGACATTGATTCTGTCGGCTCTTAATTTCCTGAATAAGTCTTTCCATCAGTACCTTGTTCCGGGGCAAAAGAGCGTCCATCGCCAGACTTCGTTTGAAATGCCCGGGATCGTGATAATAATCACTATCCCTTAACCTCTTATCATTTAAAGGGATACGCTGAATGAATGGATATTGGGATTTGATGTTGTTCAGAACATCCAGGATTTGTCTGCTGCGAAGTTGTTGATCAATGGGCAAGGGATTCCATATTAGAACAACAGAGATTCCTTCATTCTCTGCTGCCTGAGAAATGTTTTTCAACAGCCCGATCATTTTGCTGATTAGTGATTCGTTTTTATAAAGCTCCTGGTCCGGGCATTCCTTGATTTTAAATTGTTCGTCCCAAAGGTGGTCTATATCACCGGTTGCCGTTGTATACTTTAATCGGATGCTATTTTGCCGTTCGAAAAACATATAATTCAAGTTGCCCAGTGTCGCCGGGACGCTGAGCAGATAGATACGGTTGAACGTTGTTTTATAATTTTTAAATTCCACAATTTCCGGAGGGTCCATGCGCCTGAGAGTGTAAGGCGGGAGGCTGTAATCTATCATATATGATAGTTCATCTGCACTGATTGGAAGAAATATGGTTTTCAATGGGCAGTTGTTGTGAATCGCCCATCTCAGCTTTCGTAGGCATCCATGGTAAGATTCTGAAGATACACCAAAATTAAATGTATTGAGATTAAACAACTCTTTGAAAATGCGCGTATGATAGATAGACGATCTTGAACTTCCAAACACAATCGCATCAAAGTGGGTAGAATTTTTTGAAAATGCGCTGAATTTCAACGCTCTTTCATTTGGAGTGACTTTTGTTTCAATATATGGGGTTGATGGTGAATATATCTCAAATCGGTCTACAAAATAGTTAAGTGCAATAATGGCTGGCAATATTAAGAAGATAATGCATATTAGTAAAAAAAAATATTTTTGATAGACGTCTTTCATAGTCATTTTTTCATTAGAATTGGAAATACAGGAATTCACTGACCCTTGTCAGGGATAGAATGCAGTAGACGGCTGTGAGTCCGTACAATACTGCCCACGGTAATGAAGGGTTCCATTTTAACCTTTTGGTGAAAAAAGACGTCTGAATGGACATTTGACCCTGATGAAGGCCGGCATGAGATATTTGAATCAGCTGGAAGGTGTTGGGAGCTGCCCAGATAACGATAAAAAGTCCAACTAACTTTAAAATATCTCTGACCCTGCCGAAACTCCCGAATCCATCCACAGCAAAGCGTATGTTCGGAAATATTTGTTGCAGTGGATTAATCAAAAATTCGAATTGAGGCGGGAATGAAAAGCCATGAACGCCTATCATTGAGCGATACATGGACATGGCACCCTCAATGCTTTGTGCTCGGAATATCACCCAGGCAATTGTAACCGAGAGGAATGTCAACAGGATGCTGGCAAAGGTGCCGACCCGATTATCCAGCAAATTTAAAATACATTTCGGTGCCAGTATCCTGTACAGGTTGAATATCACGAGGTAAAGCCCATGTATGCCACCCCAGAAGATGAATGTCCAGCCGGCCCCATGCCACAATCCCCCTAACAGCATTGTTATCATGACGTTACGATATCTATTGAACTGCCCTTTTCTGTTTCCCCCCATGGGAATGTACAGATAGTTTTTTAAAAAAGATGACAAAGTAATATGCCATCGCTGCCAGAATAGTGCAATGTTTCTGGCTTTATAAGGGGAGAAAAAATTAATTGGTAATACGATGCCGAACATTTTGGCGATTCCAACGGCCATTTCTGAATACCCTGAGAAATCGAAGTAGAGTTGAAAGGTATAGGCTATAGCACCACCCCAGGCTTCAAAGAAGGAAAGCTCCAGACACTGCTCTGCAGCGGCGAAAACAGGTGACGCATGCATGGCGATACCGTCGGCTAATATTGATTTCTTAAACAGTCCTATCAAAAAAATCGTTAACCCATAGGCCAGATTTTCTCCCCATTTTTTCCAGTCCAGTTTTTGTGAAATTTGAGGTATCATAACATTATGATGAACGATGGGACCTGCGATCAGCTGGGGGAAAAAAATGACAAACAGGCTGTAGTGGAACATGGTCCCGGGCTGGGTTCTTCGCTTATATGTGTCTACAAGGAAAGCGATTTGCTGAAATGTAAAAAAGGAGATGCCAAGGGGCATAATGATGGCGTGCAGCGTAAATTCGACATTGAGAATCTGATTGACTGAAGACAGGAAAAAATTAAAATATTTATAATAGGCGATAACACCCAAGTCCACAGTGATGCCAAAGATTAAGATCCACTTAGCACAGGACGTTGAGATGGTCATCCACCGGCTGATCATGTAATTAAAACAGACGGAAAACAACAGCAGAACAATGTATGGTGGATTCCACCACCCATAAAAAAACAGAGATGTCACGCCAAGCCAATACAGCGCTGGCCGTTGTCCCAATTTTATTTGAAAAAGATAGTAGATGCCGACCGTTACAGGCAGAAAGAAAAAAATAAAAAATAAGGAATTAAACAGCATGATGAGTTGTTAATCTCGGTCTTTAGTACTCTTTGTAATTTCTGGAAGACTTAGTTTTTTGTTGATTTCACGGATCAATCGGTTGTTGCATGCGGTTAGAATTTGTAAATCAAAGAGTACCTTGAATCCTGATATGATAGAATACCCGGCGTCAGATACATCTTCTGCCAAATACCCTTGGGGACTGAATAATAAGACATCATTTGAGCTGCAGGTATGATGCAGTCGGCAATTTACTGTCCTGTCTTTCCAACCCCAAATATTGCGTCTGATTCATACTTTCCATGTTCGAGCTGAAAGTGCAGATTCTTTTGAATATTGATGTGATCATAGTTTGGGTAAACTATATTTTCTGGTTATAACGGATTTGGGGGAGAGTGTTTAAATCCTCTCATGGATGCCGAACTCAAGAGGTTTTGCAACCAGTTTTCGTGATATCTTGACTTGTTGATCCATTCTGTTGGACACCTCCATCCATCGTGTTTCTTAATGGTTGTTGGATTGCAGGGTGCAAAGTTTTGAATCAATGCCCAGCCTCTAATGCTCAACTCGGCGGCTTCAAGGCTACCGTGGAAGTAAAAAGTTGAGAACAGGTGGCGATCCATTCTCTGCATCAGCCTATCTACCATGTTGCTGGTTCTGTGGCATCCTGGCAAATCGTAAGCCTTCGAATAACATGAAAGGTTTTTTTTCAATTTTTCTATTGGCTTCAATATGACATCCGGCACGTCTTTGATGACCTTTGTCCATTCATAGAGTCTGCGTACGCGTTGGGAAAACGATGCTTTGGTTGCAGCCTCGTAGCAATTCCATATTTTGTTTCCCACGACGTCGAAAAGTTCTTTGTATTTTTTACTTGATCTGTCCCGAACCTTGATGAACACATGCAGAAAACAGCAAATGACAAAAATCCAGGGGAATAAGGACGTCCATGCGTTCATTGTAGCCTTCCAGCCGTCGGTGTTGACCGATTTCGGGCTGTATTCAGGATTCAGGTCCAAGGCTTCCAACCTGAATTTGCCGTAGGCTTTCTTCAAGGCAATTTCACTGGCTTCTTCACTCACGGAAGTTCCCAGTATACATTGTGAGCCGACGGTCGTGGCTATGTAAACCTTTTGTCCCTTGCTCCGGGAATGCTTTTCATCGGCGGCAAGATGTTCCGGCATAAGGTCGGGATCCTTTATTGTGGTTCCTACGATGCTGTTTCTGCCAAGGCTCTGTTCTATTCTGTACCAATACATTTGATCTTTGTCGAACACATAGCTCAATGCCCAAAAAGGTACGTCAAATTTTCGGAGAAATAGAGCTTTTTCAACATTGTCCGACAATGCCGTATGATAAGGCATCACAAATGAAGGCCTAATTGTGTAAGAAACCCCGTCAATGATGATCCGCCGTGTCGGTATGTTCAATTTTTTTGAAACCCGGATCTCTTTCAACAAATATCCGTTTCCGATTGTGCTGGGGAAAAGCTCCGGAATTTTGTTGATGAAAGCATCCAATTCCTTCCTGAACCTTTTGGGCGCTTCGATTGAATCAAAATATTGCTCTTGATCGAAGGGCAGAACTATCGTACGATTTTCTCGGGGAGTTGGTTTTTGGGCTGAATCTTTGGTCATTCTTTCATCCTTTGGTTAAGAGTTGCTACTTAACCATAAATGAAGGCTTACCTTTTGTCCAATATGAAGACCAACTCAACTCCCCCAAATCCGTTATAACCAGCAAAAAAAGCAATACCAACTGGATTTTCAAAAAAATCAATTAAGGCAGGATGGGCATCAATGCTATTCTTTCTGGCAAGCCAATACCGCAAGGTTGATCTTGGGACATCTGCCATTTTTGCAAAATCACGCTGGCTAATAGTTTGATCTCTCGTTTCAAAATCAGAAACAAGTTCTCCCGCATCCACGCGTTCCCATTTGTCTTTTCCGTTTGCTAACTCAGTCGATTCGTTATATATTGTTTTCAAGGCTCGATTTGATCTCTATGTTAAAATAAATAAGTTGGCACTAATTTATTTTTTAGTATCAAATCGAGTTTAAAATGTCCCGTACTTTTTTAAGCTAAAAAGTTTTTTACGGTGATCCTCTGTTTAAATGGGCGAAGTTAGACCCAAGCCCTCAATTTCTTTCAAATGATTATAGTATTGAATTTACAGTTAAAATAATTAAATTGAATATCATTTGCAAGGAGTCTAAAAATGCTTGACTTTCGATTGAAACTATCAAATTTTCAAAAAAGGTCATTAGAAAAAGCCCTATCCAAGGCAAGAGAAATAGGTCAATTCACGGTAACCAATCGAATTCGAGCCATTTTGGCTATCGGAGAGGGAAAAGCCATCAGTGAGATTGCCTCCATTCTTCGAGTGAGCAAGGCTTCCATCCATCAATGGTTTTACAAATATCTGACTGGAGGCGTGAAAGTCCTGACTACTGTTCGTAAAGCTGGCGGACGTCCCAGCAATTTGACAAAAACACAAAAAAGACAGCTGATTAAATGGACCACTGATGGTCCCCAGTCTGTCGGTTTTCTTGGTGCATGCTGGCGAAGTCCAATGATTCAAGATCTCATCCACCGAAAATTCGGAGTCTTTTATAGTGTGAAATATATCAGTGAATTGCTCAAGAATTTAGGTTTTTCGTATCAAAAAGCTCGTTTTGCTGTTGGTGGAAAAAATCCGGATAATCAGCTCAAGCGAGAAGAATGGCTGAAGCAAACCTGGCCAGAAATTCTTGAACAAGCAAAACAAAAAAATGCATATTTTCTTTTTGGAGATGAAGTTTTTTTTCCACAGTGGGGAAGCCTGACGTACACATGGGCACCGAAGGGGCAGCAGCCAACAGTGAAGACGTCAGGTAACCGAAAAGGATATAAAGTCTTTGGGCTTATCGATTATTTCACCGGCAAGTTTTTTTACAAAACTCTGGAAGAACGCTTCAACTCAGAAACCTATAAAGCCTTTCTTTGGGATGTACTGAAAAAAACCAGAAAACAAATTGTTTTGATCCAAGATGGTGCCCCATATCACACGTCCAAGGCATTACGGCTGTTCTTTGAGCAGTTCAAATACCGCCTGACTGTTTACCAGCTGCCAAGCTACTCACCCGATTTCAACCCTATTGAAAAATTATGGAAAAATATTAAAACGGATGAAATACACTTGCATTATTTCCCAACTTTCGATTCTCTCAAAACAAAAGTTGAAGAAGCACTTTTACGATTTTCAAATCGACAAAAAACCATATGTAAACTTTTTTATTTTTACGATGAGCTAAAAATTGCTTAATAAATCAAATTGTTATATGAAAAATTGGTTTTCTGGAAAACTATAGCTGTAATCAAAATTATGATAATTAAGACTGTAAAGTACTTTGGGGGTCATATGAAGGATGCCAGTTTTTGGAATTGCAAAATTGGCTGCAATGCCTTTTCTGAAGCGTTGGGTGTCAAGCGAGTGCCAAAAAGTGAGCAATTGTAAACAGTGGATTTAGACACCCCAGTTCTAACGAGGGCCATGTCAGGTGACTGGCATTTCTACTCAATCGTCCGGTTCTGTGCGGGGGACGCTGAATAACCGGCGTTCCTACCGTGAGAGGCTTTAAACAATAGAAGGGTAAAATATGTCATTTGCATATCGAATTTCAAAATATAATCGTGACAGAAAGTGGAAAAAATTTCTCAATGAAATTTGTCCAACTCCACTGATGTGCGTTTTGGACATAGGTTTTAGTGAAAACGAATACAGTAATGCGGATAATTATATAGAAAAGCATTACCCTTATCAAAATATGTTGACTGCTCTCGGCGTTGATATTCCTGATAAATTCAAGAAGCGTTATCCAAACGTTCACGCTGTCCATTATGATGGTAGAGCCTTTCCATTTGAAGATAAAGTTTTTGATGTGGCATGGTCAAATGCCGTAATTGAACATGTTGGAAATCGAGACAATCAACTTGCGTTTCTGAAAGAAATTAAACGAGTTTCTAATCAGGCTTTCATCACAACTCCCAACAGGTATTTTCCTGTGGAAGTGCATACGCGAACGCCTTTTCTGCATTATTTGCCGAAAGCTATATTCGACAAGTATTTGACTTTAATAGGAAAGAAGTGGGCATCAGGCGAATATATGTATCTTCTTTCCCTAAAAGATATAAAAATGCTTCTGGCCAAAGCTGGTATTACAGACTTTCGAATATTGAAAAGTAAAATTGCTGGCTTCGCAATTGATTTTGTAATTATTTTCTGATTATAACGGATTTGGGGGACCATGTTTAACTATTTGAATTTATTGTTGCTCATTTTAAATCCTGTCCTGAAATTGAGACCAAAGACAGGACAGAGAATTCATGTGCAATGGCCAAGAAGCCTGAAAAATAAGGAAGGACCAGAAAGCCGAATTAGTGGCCTCCCCCAAATCCGTTATAATCAAAATAGAAAAAAAAATTTGTTTGAGGACAGGGTTGGGCAAATGTCTTAAACTTTGATAGCAGTCATACGATGGTGACCTTGTCCGATGACCATATGCTCGCCACTCTGTCTGTCGATTTCTCCTGAATCAATAAGGTTTTTTATGTCTTCAACATATTGCACCACCCCTTTGCATATTTGATAAGATGCTTTAAAGAGAGTCTTTTCTTTCACAGTCTGCTTTTTTATGCCTGAACATCCGGTTTGAAAAAGGTGCTCAAGTTTTTTCAAGTCGGCAAGATAATCTTCAATGGATTCTTCATGGTCTAACCGTCCTTTTTTCCACCTGTCAATTTGACTGAACCCCTTGGATTGCAAAAGTTTTCTCAGTCTTTCGTCAGAATAAAAGTCAATGCGTGGTACAAACAGATCATCTAGGTATGTTCTTCTTTTGTTAACATCTAGACCGGATTCGGCCAATATAGCATCAAGTTCGTTAAATCCCAGTACAGCAGTGATGTTCCGTAAAATATTGATCAATGGCCATCTGACGCCTTCGGTGGCATATACCAATAAATATACCATCCCTCCTTTTTTCAGAACTCTTGCCGTTTCAGATATCAGTTTTTCTGGATCTGCGGTATGCATAAGCACTCCTGAGCATATGACACAGTCAAATTCCTCCTCGTCAAATGGCAACTTTTCTCCTGAAGCGACCTGAAAAGTGACGTTTTCGATATCGAACTGTTGAGCCCTTTGGGTGGCATTTGAAATACTCTCTTCACTGATATCAATACCGGATATAGTCTTGGCTCCCAGTAAAGACAGAGCAGTGCTGTATCTGCCTCCGCCACAGCCTAAGTCAAGACATTTTTTATCTTTGAAATAGGTTATGTCAAAGCCGTTGTCTTCAAACCGGTCCTTAAAAAGGTGAACGGACTTTAAAAAATTATCTTCATCATAAGCTGCGAACAGTTTGCCGAAAAGTTCTCCAGTCTCCAAACTTTTTTTTACCATAACTCCTCCCGGGGGGATACAGGGCTCATACCGCTTGACTTCACTGGAGTCAAAGTTATTCCCGATTGTAAATGTTTTCCTCGTTGCTGTCGTTGAGGTGATAATTGTTCTGGCGCTCACCGAAGTTGAATGCTGTCCAGTTTATCTGTTGACCATTAGTCCCAGGTTTAGCCACTGCCATATCGGAAAGCTGTTATCCCATCCTCCTCGCTTATACTCTCGCCAGGCGGATTTAACAGCGTTTGGTTTCAGCCAGTCTTTTCCCCATCCGGAAAGGCCGGTCTCAATGCACTGCTCTGCCCAAGAGGATAACGGTCCTTTAAGCCATTCCCGCTGAGGCGTCTGTACAGGGCGTTTGGGTGCTTCACGCACTCCTTTGCGTAGAAGTTTATTCGCCACCATGCGTGGAAGCCACTTGCCTTGTCCTTTGACTATTTTGTGATGTACAGGTTGACGAAGCCCTAATTCAAGTATCCTGTGATCTAAAAAGGGTTCTCTGAGTTCGCGTGAAAACATCATGGATACCCGATCCGCAAATCTCATCGCTCTGGGAATTTTCATATAGCAGATGTCGCGGTACTGAAGGTCAAGCAGTGCATCTTTGAATGGGGCAGGGGCCCGGAACTCTGATGAAAGTGCCAGGAATTCAGGCCTCAGGCAATCAGGGCGTACTGCTTTGGATCTTGCCCCCTGTACGGGACCGGTGGCAGTATTTACCCTTCCGGGAAATTGATAATAGTCATATCCAGCCCATCCCTCATCCATGCCGTTACCGTCTAATAATACCGTCACCCCTTCATTTTTTGCCTGCTGGTGAACTTTGGCCATACCAAGCGTTGGGAGGCCTCCAAATGGTTCATCCTGACTGTCCTGTATTTTTTTTGCCAAAGTGGGGACCTCTTGTGCTGTCAGTAGACAGAAAAAAGACTTTAATTGGGTCCCTTTAAGCATTTGTTCGACCCACGGTTTCTCATCATATTTTTCATCACCGCATATAAATGTAAACGTTTTGATATCAAGATCTTTGCCATGAATATGGAGAAGCAGACCTAATAGCAGGGAAGAGTCCAACCCGCCGGAGAGACATACGCCGACAGGGACATCGGATCGAAAGCGCAGACAAACGCTTTCTTCGAGCAATTCCATCAGTTGATTGCCGACCGCCACCTGATCCCGTGTATCCTGACCCAGTTCAAGAACTGTTTTGGCAATATCATACCACTGCTTTAATACGATTTTTTTTCCAAGAGGCAGCCACTCCATGAAATGGCCTGGCGAAAGGCTGACTATCTCGTCCCAAAATGTGTTCTTACCATGGTCATAAACGCCATATCCAAGGTAGGTTGCCCAAGTCATCAGATTAGGTGTTCGAGGCACACCCGCTTCATGTATGGCCTTTATTTCACTTGCGATCAGCAGCGTACCATCCGAGTCTTGGTGATAATACAGGGGTTTCACGCCAAATCGATCCCTTGCAGCAAATAAATACTGGTGTTTACTATCCCATATCACAAATGCGAACATGCCAATTAAATGATCCAGGCATGCCGATCCCCAGTGCATATAAGCTGCCAGCAGTACTTCAGTATCTGTCATTGTTTTGCATCTGGCCTCTATGCCCAGTTTCTTTCGAAGCTCAATGTAATTGTAAATTTCACCGTTAAAAACGATGTGATAACGTCCGCTTCTATCTGTCATGGGTTGACGTCCACCATCTGACAAGTCAAGAATGCTCAGGCGTAAATGACCCATCCGGCATCTGCCGGATGGATCCTCCCACATACCTTGATCGTCTGGGCCCCGATAAGCCATGGAGTTCAATGCCTCACACCACTGTCTGGTGTGAGAGCCTTCAGTTACGGAACAAATAAACCCACACATATGTTGATCCCATACTGCTGATTAGTTAATTGTCGATCTGCCGAATTGCCGGACAATTTCCCTGGCAAGAATTTCCTCAGTCCTATGCATAGCGTCTCGAGTTGCGCCTCCGATATGAGGCGTAATGATAAGGTTGGGATGATCTTTTGCATACTTTACCAGATCAGAGGTCAGATGCGCTCCGGTCTCTGGTTCATTGCAGATTACGTCGACGGCCGCCCCTGCAAGCCGCCCACTTTCCAAAGCAGCGATTAAGTGCTGCTGATCCACGAGTTCTCCGCGGGCAGTGTTCACAAAAAACGCACCTGGCTTACAACAATTAAAAAATAGTTCTCCGATCAGAGATACAGTATCATTTGATAATTTCGCGTGAACAGAGATCATATCCGATTCTTCTGCCAGCTCACAAAGAGAGGTGCAGCGTCTGTATTTTGGGGCAGCTACATTAGGGTCATAATAAATGATTTGCATTTGAAATGCTTCGGTGTAATTTGCCAATTGTTTTCCAAGCCGGCCTAATCCAATGATACCTATTGTTTTGCCTCTTAATTCAGTGCCGATAAACCGGTCTCTATTCCACTCATTATTCAATACTGAACGGTTTGCCGGGCATATATTGCGCAATAGACACAGCAAAAGGGCTAATGCATGTTCGGATGTACTTGTGATATTATTTAATCCGGTAAGACCAGGAAGGGGGATCACTGAAATTCCGAATTGTTCAGCAGCTTTCATGTCTATATGCCCGAGCCCTGTTGTTGGCGTTCCTATAAATTTCAGGGCAGCGGCGTTGGCAAGTAATTCCCGACTCCAATACACCCCAAAACGGACTATAACGCCTTCATAGGCATGAATTTCACCGGAGATCCTGGACAAAGGGAGGGAATTCAGAATTGGGTCAAACCCCCCTTTTTTCAAGATTTCAAGTGCATGAGGGGAAAAGCCCTCTGGTTCAACAATAAGTAATGTACGTTTCATGAGAGCTCTTTTTTTTGCGATAATAAAAACTCAGCCCATGCCAGATCGTTTTTATCGTCTATATTAACGGAACGGGACATTGGCATAAAATAAGGCACCATATCACTTGAAACAAAAGAGTGTTTTGATTTGAAGTATGATGTCTTTACCAAATAGATGGCGCCATTACGGTATGCTGCCTTTGGGAACTCTTGTTTAGGCATACCGACTTCATAGTCAAATGCCTGCTTAACACAGGGAGCCGCATTATCATTCCGCGGGGTCTCAACAAAATACATGTAATAGGGATGGTATGTTTCGATATACATAAAACTGACAACACAGTCAGCGTCATATTGAACTGCCATTCGAATGGCATTGTCAATATCATCCGCCGTTCGGAACGGTGCCGTAGGCTGGAGTAACATCAAATAATCATACCGATTGTCAGGATCTAACGCATCAAGTGCATGAAGGGCTGTATTCTGCACACGAGCATTGTCTGTGGCCAGTTTTTTGGGCCTTAAAAACGGTACATTGGCACCTGCCTCCTTGCAGGCAGCAGCAATTTCGTTACAATCTGTCGAGACAATAAAGTCCGTGAGCAATGAACTGGCCAATGCCGCTTCAATGGAATAATGAACGAGGGGTTTTCCCCCTATTTTTATAATATTTTTTTTTAAAATGGACTTTGAGCCTCCCCGGGCAGGGATCAAACCCAGAACCTGCGGGGTTTTGTCTGGTGTCGCCATGTTCTCACCTCATATTCTTAAGGAGTCAGCAATTTTTAATCTATCTATTAACCAAGTCAAAATATCAAGAATATAGTTGCATGGGATCTATAAACAATAGGGATTAACTGTTAGGAGTACAGAATTTTTATGAGTGACCTAACAACGGAGATTGTGTTTTCTTCCATTGAGAATGTTTCCGGAGATTGATTTATCCATTGTCCATGAATGATTCCTGTCCCGCATTTGTTAATCAATGTTGCCAGCTTTTTTTGCAACATGGTATGATCCACTTTTTTCCCAACCAGATCATTGAAGTTTAGATCCTCTCTGAATTGAAAAACACCTGGTAGCATTTTATACCATGCACCCCAACCAAAAATCAAAATGTTCTTTCCGCCGGTAATGGCTTCCCATCCGACAGTTCCGACAATCGTTGCAACAAATTGTGCATTCCTTGTAAGTTCGAATGTGTTCGCATCCAGCGGCGTCAGAACCAAGTTAGGAATCAGTTTCAGGCGGCGGAAAAAAAGTTTTCCTCTTGAGGCTCCCGTCTGGCCCGGATTTTCTTTGACATAAATAAACCAATCGTCGGGTATGAGCCTGGATAGCTTTTCAAGAGCAAGAATCTGGTCTAAATATACACCTGACCAGCTTGAAGTTGACTTTTCCGGTGCCCGGTGTAATGGGAAATATACATATTTTTCTTTGAGCGAATATTCCGTTTGGATATATTTTTTTAACTCTTTTTTATAATCTCTTTCGATGTAGAATCTGAAAAATGACTGTGCTCGACGTTCCCTGCTACTGAATTCTTTGATAAGTCTCAAATAATCGTTTTTTTCAATAAATCTGTTTATGTAGTTTTTAACTCTGGTGATGGATAATAATTTATTGAATGTTAGCTGGGATAATTTTGATCTGATATCAGGTTTTTTTCGGGTGTAGAACCAATCTTTTTCAATTTTTTTCTCAATTTTATATTCGGTTAGATTGTCCAGTATTCTGGAAGTGCTGAATGTCCCATAATCTGTAAAATTAAAATAGTGAAAAAATTTATTCGGAATGTGAGACTGATCGAGCAGCAGGGTTTTTATATTAAAGAATTTTGCCGTTTCATATAGTATGTTGTCCCATCCCATATGCGGGGATATAAAAAAAATAACCAGGCTGATTTTTTCTTTAAACAAGTATATTGTATAGAAATCAGAATATATTTTGACCATATTCGATAATTCATGAAAAGGGGACGAATTATAACGATCGGTCCCCCAATCTGTTTTTCTAATGAGATTATTAAGCAAAATATACATTTTTTCGTGGAGCTTTTCATAAAAGATGTACTGATTTTTTGCTATTTGCTCCGGAAGGTCGACATTCTTTTTTATCTCTTCCAATTCATGAATCAATGGTCTTTCCGTTCTTTTTATGACCTTTCCCCAATATTTTTTCTTTTGTAATGTTTGGATTATCGGATCCCATATTTCACCTTTAGCATGCAGCCATACATTATCCATAGTACACCTTATATTCGTTAGCTGTGTATATCATCTTGTTCCAATCTTTTTAGCAGGCACACCTGCAACAATTGTATATTTAGGAATATTTTTGGTTACCACTGATCCAGCGGCGATTATTGAGCCTCTATCAATATTTACGCCAGGAGTAATTGTTGTATTAGCTCCAATCCATACATCTTCTCCGATCCTTATTGTTTCTAAAGATTCCCCTTGTTTTCTGATCGGGATATTCCTGTTATTGAAAATGTGGTTATTGGACAGAATATTGACTCGTGGACCAATGCGGACATTGTCCTTTATGGTTACACCGCCGGCACCCAACACAATGCCGCCTCGGTTAATACTGACAAATCTGCCGATGTGGATATATCCTTTAGAGGCTCTGAGGGCGCAGTCCTCATGTATTTCACTGTTATCGCCAATAATAATTGATTTTTTTTTAACGCTTGCCTGAAGATCAGCTCCTTGTTTTATCAGCACATTGTTCCCACAAAAGATAGATTTGGGGTTATTGAGCCTTATGAGACCTGTGATTTTGATGTTTTGACACGAGCCCGCCAAATAAGATTTAAATATCGTCGTTAAAATATGACAATAAATATTCCTGATTTTAGCCATTATGCCTCTCCCAACGACTATGAGGTTGTTTAATACTTCAAACTCCGCCTAATCACAACTATTTTTAACACACTAAATTTTATTTCAACCCAATTTTTGTCACATGCCGTCCAAGTATTTTACTCCAAAATGAATAATTTTCAGTAATTGCTTTTAATTAAACCTCAGTGCCCTGCCTGAGCGACCCGAAAAGCTCGACAATTCTAACAATTTTTGAGCTGATAAAATTAGACCAATGTTTTTTTGAAATCATATCATTGTATGCTATCTGCCAGCGGGCAACTTGGAGGATAGGGGGGAGGGCGGGAAAAGATTAGTCTTTACTTGATTCGACAATCGTTTGCATTCTTTCGAAACAATATTCTGGCAACATTTCATGTCCACCATCGAAAATTGTGAGTGACAATAAGCTAGTGTCCCGTATGTAGTAAATTTGACGCCCTCCCAGCATCCCTAAATCATTACTCTGGTCAATTCCGCGGGTTAGTAGCTTAAGAATATCATCTTGCGTGACCAAGTCGGTTTGATAGCCAAAATGTTCTGCAATACGGTTATAGAACAGTATCGAGTGTGAGATGGGAACGCTGCCGTTGTATCCATCATTGATGCCAGCGTATATCTCAAGCCTGCCTGATAATTTTTTGGGAAGTTCCCAAAAGAGAGGTGACCGAAGTCTTGCTTCGTGTATATTCAGAATAGTGCCTTCCGATGTGCAATTCAGAATATTCTTTGCGTACTTGGTGCCACGAATTAATGACTCATTATACCATGCCGTCAAGTCGCTGATAGGAACCCAAGAAAAGAAGGCACGAATTTGGTGATGGTTTTTGAGATATACTCCCAATGTGGCATATCCGCCGCCCGATGCACCCGCTACAAATATATTGGTTAAATCAACATTTCCGTTGTTAATCGCATATTGAATAGCGTCATCAATATCAGAAATTACTTTTTCGCTAAGGCAGGCATCTACACTCTGGTTCGGGCCTCGGAAGTCAGGGTGAATGTAATTCCATCCCGCGTCCTTTGCCATGGACGCAAGGACGTCATTCTGAGAATAGTTGCCAGACCAACTGTGTAGACTTATCACTAAAGGTTTGGTTTTTTCAGAAGGTGCCTTAATGAAATATGCAGACTGCTCAGTGTCATCAGCACTGCTGGGAATGGTGACAATCGCAAAATCATCTGGCCAATCTGTCGAAGTTGTGTAGTCCCATTTGATGATAGAACTGATATTCTTTATTTGTGGATAGTAGCGCCCCACGGCAACACCAAAAATGAATGACGTGATGAAGGTAAGCACCAAAAATAAAAAAAGAGATTTCGTATTTCGCTTCATTGGACCATCATGGATTATAGATATTCGAGGTAACATAATTATAGATTTCTATGTCGGATTTACAAACAGCTTTAATTTGATCAATAATTTGAGGTGTAACTTCGTCTCTATTTTTTGATGGGCTGATATTTTTTTTACCGATTTGTAATTTGAAATTAAATTTTTTATTAAAATCCGTTGAGAATTTCGTCAGGTCTTCTAAAAGTCCAACAAGTTGAAATTTATGAATATTTTTTTTTGCTAAAGCAATTGAATCTGTGGATGTATAGTTATTGTCTTGTCTTAATCCTCCAAAATATTTAACATAATCATATCCATGTGATTTCCCTCGATGCGTTTGTAAATATTGTGCTAAATTTTCATTGATGTTCCAGTGGTCGCTTATCCGGTATTTTCGGTAGTAATAATTTGACAACCATTTGTTGATAGGATCTCTTATGAGGGTTATAAAACAATAGGTATTGGAAAATTCTTGATAGATAAGATCGCTAAAAGGGGTATGCCCGGAAATGAATTTATTTGCCGGGTTAAACATTAAGTATGCAAGATGCTCTTGACTATATTTTCGGAGAAAATAATCGTTTGAGTCTCCATGTTTGTAATTATAGTTATAAAAAAGTTTAGCTACTTGCGCGCTTCTCAGGGAATCTTGCCTGACAATATTCCGATCGTCACGAAGATTAATTGTTTTATATAAATTTCCGATTCCTTCTTCAACTGATCTACCGCCGCATTTGGGTACATGAAGGAAAAAAAATTTTTGTTTCGGTGTTCTTTGGCTATTTCTAACCCTTTTAATGATGTTTGCAATTTTCATTGTAAATTATGGCATCCTTCATCCATCGGTTGATACTTTTTTAATATGTGGTTTTTGTCTCGCATTCCTCAATGCCATGGAATTCTATGCGGCTCTCTACATTGAGAGGATGCTTTCAATGCTCAAGGCTTCCGATATGATCCTCAAAGCGACTGCTGACATCTTTCCGGTAGTTTAATGAGACCGAACATAGTTATGTATAATTTGGTGAACTTTCAGGATCCGTTGCAACCTATTTTCTGTCTTAGCGTATGTATTTGTTCTCCTGCTGAAAGTGCTGTTCTTTCTCCTCAATTCAGCGTTTTGAACCTCAAGATGGTTGGCGTGGATTTCATTGTTTGCCAGGTTCTGATTCGTGACAGGGTGTTCCCGCTGAGTTGCTTAATATTTTGAAGGGTTATAGTTTTTTTGTCACTTCTCAATCTACTTGGTCTGATAAAGCCTACTTACCCTTTAAACACCGGGTGCTATTCAAAAGGGTTCACTGAATGCCTGGACTTATTGAGAACTTGTATACATCTCAGATAACAGATTGGATTAAAAGTTGTTTTTTTGTTTTTGGGAAAGAGTGTACCATAAAAAATTTAAATTGAAATACTATATCTCCTTTGCAGCTTTAACTATGTTTGATGAATATATTACCTATTTTAGTTTTATATCAGTTTCTGACAGTGTGGCAGCGATGTTTTGACCGGCCTGGCCATGACCAAATTTTTTATCGGAATCATACCTCCCAATTTCTAATTGTTCTGCAATTTTTTGTATTATCATGTCTGCGTTGTAGTCGGAAAACTGAATATTGCATCCATGTTCTCTATTTCTTTGACGATCTCCAACAATGATTGCGGGAACCCCTAAAAAAGCGCCCTCTCTCAAAAAAGATGATGAGTTACCAACGGCGCACATTGCATTGTTTAAAACCTTGGCATAATTTTCAGGTGAAAAATTTTTAACAAAGTGAAAATTAATGTCTCTGCTGTTGTTTTCCCTGAATTTTCGAATTCCCTTGGATATTTCGTCACTTCCGGCATCGGCATTTGGCCAAAGGATAATTTTCTGAATGTGTGTGTAATTTTTTAATGCCTTAAGGGTTTCAGTGATTTGAAATAACCCATTGCCAAAACTTGTTGTGACGGGATGTTGAAGCATTAAAATATAAGGCTTGGCCCAATCAATTGGCATACCAACGCCGATGCTCGACTCCATCAATTTTTGATCTATGGATAAGTTTTCATTTGCCAGAATATCCATGGCCGGGCATCCGTGGTTAAACACGCGCTCTTCCGATTCCCCCATATTGATGACTCTGTTTTTTGATTCTTCAGTGGCAACAAAATGGTAGTCGGCTAATTTTGTAATGGCATGGCGGACCCTGTCGTCAATATTCCCACTTACTTCGCCTCCTTGAAGGTGGATTAAAGGAATATTCAAGTAAGATGACGCAATTGCCGTTGCCATTGTTTCAAATCGGTCCGCAACTGTGACTACCATGTCGGGGTTCAAATCTTGGAAGGCCGTTGACAGTTCAACAATACCCAATCCGGTTGATTTGGCCTGGGTTGCCAGGTTTTCACCTTCGACTACATAATAGATGGACCGATCCGGTGTAAAGCCGTCCTGTTTGATAATATCAACCGCTTTGCCAAATCTTTCAAGCAGGGTTGATGCACCGACAATCAATTGTAATTTTAAGCAGGGGTGCTCTTTTATGGCTTTCATTAAATATTTAACCCGTCCATAGTTGGCCCTGCTTGCCACAACCACACAAATTTTTTTTTCAGTCATTTATGTGTTCCTTTTTTAAGAAAGCCCATTTACTTAAATCACAATTGATTTTTTTTCCTATAATAGATTGGTAATTTTTTGTATCAATGCCGTGCCCATATGGTTTTTTACCCTCCAGATCATCAAATCTTAAGATGTGTCCTTTGTGCAGGGGCTTGTTAACGGCCAGGGATTTTTCGAAAATGGTTTTCAGATCTTTGAATTTGCCCGTGTTGTTTTTATCAATGACGCTGTTTCGCATTCTCTCTATATATCTGACTCCCTTAACCAATTCTCTTGTTTCTGAGATGGTCAATGACGATTGACTATCCGGGCCAAACATCTTTTTATCAAAAACAACATGAAATTCTATGATTTCAGCACCCAGAGTAACCGCGCTGAGGGATGGGTAAATGGTACCGGAGTGGTCTGATAATCCAATTGGAAAATCGTAGATCTTTTTGAGTTCTGTGATGACATTCAAGCCGATATCTTCTGCATTAGTGGGGTATTTTGTCGTACATTGAAGGATGGATAGTGAATTGCCGAAAGGCTTTAGAAAATTTATTGCTTGGTTAAGTTCAAAAAAACTGCTCATTCCGCTTGATAAAATGATTTCTTTGCCGGTCTTAGCTATTTTTTCAAGCATTAAAAAATTATTGATTTCTCCTGATCCTATTTTGAATTTCCTGACTCCCAATGATTGGAGCAAATCAACGGCCATATTTGAAAAAGGTGAGCTTAGAAATTCGACGTCTCTCTCCTCACAATGATTTTTGATTTCTTTCCATTGTGGAACTGAAAATTCCATTCTTTTCCAATAATCAAATCTTGTTTTGTCTTCATAGGAGAAGTTTATTCTAAATGGCTCATAAGAGGAGCTTTCTGCTTCTGCAATATGGGTCTGGAACTTGATGGCATTGACACCCGTTTGAGCCACGGCATCAATGTAGGAATGTAGTAATCCCAAACTTCCGTCGTGGGCCTGGCCAATTTCAGCGATGATGAAGGTTTTGTTCAATTAAAATATCCCCAAACCATCAATGATGGTATTTAACTATTTCATGTTTGATTTCCATGAAACTTGGATTGTTGGTTAGATATGATAACGTGGTGATTGAAATGGCACCAAGTGCAGCATCCATGAGTAATGTTGTCAGGTTGCTGAATTGAGTGAATATATTACATCCAATCAAAATTCCACCGATACTTGCTGCAACGAAAAGATTGGGTAAAATATCATTTATAAATTCAGGTAGAGTATATCCAATGGTTTTCCCAACGGTGGAAAAAACAGACAGTTCAAGAAACGTTGCAATAATCTGGCTGATGACAAGTGCATGGATGGTCAAACGAAACGTGATACAAACACCAACCAGGTAAAATAATTTGGTAAGTATGATATATCGGATCAACTTTCCACCGTCCCCTTGAACCTTGAGAATATTGATAAATAATGATTTTATGGGATCCAACAATCCGATCACAATGAGCATCTGGAAAAAAGGGATTGTTTTAATCCATTTGGGTGATAATAATAGAGGAATTAAAGGATCAGCTATGGCGGCCAGCGGAATCAGGGTTGAAAAATTCAGGAATGTCAGGAGGCGCATTGTTTTTCTGAAAGCTTCCTTATATTTTGCTTTGTTTTCCTTGATATTGGCAAATGCCGGGAACGATACACTTTGTATAATGCTGTTAATCGCATTGGATGGCAATTTTTGTAGTTTCATTCCCTGGGCATAAAACCCCAATGCTGCTGCAGAGTATTGTTTTCCGATAATGACATTGTAGATGTTCCTGAATCCCACTTGAATAAAATTGGATATCATTAATTTGGAGCCAAAGGAAAAAAGTGCTTTTGACTGACTTTTATTGAGGGATAACGATGGAACCCACCAGTTAAATTTAAGAAACAGGATAGTTGAAAAAACATGCATACTAAGGTTTTGAATTACCAGGCTCCAAACCCCAAAACCCATGCAGGATAGGAGAATGGCGACTATCCCGGATCCAATACCGGAGATGATTTCAATTTTTGCAATTTTGTCGAAACTCAGCTCTTTTATCAGTTGGACACGGTTCATTCCTCGTAAAGGAATTAATATCAAATTTAACGTCATAATTCTGATAATCCAGAGCAGTCTGGGTTCATTGTAAAAAATTGCAATTGTCGGAGCCATATAATAGAGCGTCAGATAACAAACCGAACCGATAAGTAAACCGTAATAAAAAACAAAATTGTATTCCGCTTGGGTCACATCTTTTTTTCTGATAAGAGACTCTCCTAAGCCTGCCCCCTGCAACCTCAAAGATAGTTCGATAAAGATGCTGATCATACCGATTATGCCGAAGTCTTCTGGTACCAGTATCCTTGCAAGGATAATATGAATAAAGAGTGTCAAACCCTGCCTTAAGATGACGCTGATTGAACTCCAGGCAAAAGCATGAACCATTTTTTTTCGGAACTTTTTCATGAATTCTGTGCAGGAGGATCTGTCAGTATGTTTAATACTTTTAGGGTGTTTATCAATGCTGGCTTCTTGTTTGATAGATCTGTAATTATTTTTTTTTCATAATCTTTAAAATAATTACATCTGAATTGAATGAGAAAGGCTGGGGTAAAGATTAGAATCCCAAATACCAATTGATATAAAGCATGAGAAGGGATTATTGAAGTAATACTTAAAATTATAATAGATACCATAACCCAGAATAAAATGATTTTAATGAAAAAAGAACCCATCCCTTTAAAACTTGCATCTTGTCGGACAAAATACCAGATAAATCCATTTTTACCCATTGTAGCAGTCCCTGTGGCAAAGACCACTCCCCAGATTCCGAATAGTTTGATTAAAATAACATCTGCAATCAAATTGTAGATGGCAAAAATTTTGCTGTAAAGAACGATATCTGCCTTTTCTTTGAGCTGGGCCATTGTACCAAAAGGGATTGAATTTAACATGGAGAAGAAAAATATACCGGTCAGCACAGATGCATATTCAATAAATTTGTTGTTGAAAAATAAACTTATCATATCATCGCTGTACAATAACAAAAAGAAGAAACAGGGAATGGCAAAAATTGAGTTTATTTTTACAAGACTCTGAAATAGAAGCGTTGTTGTTTTTTTATCTTTTGAAGAGGTTGCGATGGAGAAAAATGCCGGTTTGATAACATCTTTGAGGTATTTCAGCGGTAGAATGGATGTGATTTGAATGCTTAATTGAACACAAAATGAATATGCCCCCACTGCAGCGGGGGTTAAAAACATTACAATGATGAAGTTGTCAAAATCGGCATTTAACAGGCCGACACCGGAGTCGTTAAAATTATAAAAAAAAGCATAACGGCTTATTCTTTTTTTTTCTTGCCTGGGTAATTTTTTTATGCTTCCGGAAGATGCAGGAATTTTATTGGAATAGACGGTTTGAAGTAATATAAATACAACAAAATTTGCTGACAGGTCCACAAAAATGACATACCATAAATTCTTACCTAAAAGAATAATCATTCCATAGCCTGCGGCTTTTATCACAGAAAACAGTACCGCTATGGGCTTTGAATACTTATGAAGGAAATAGGATGAGAGACATATCTCAAGAATGCTTCGCTGCTGGTACAAAAGGATGACAAGGGAAAAAAACAGAAAGAAAGATTTGTATTCTGTTATTTTTAATACCGGAGCGAGTTCCTGCCAGAACAGGAGAATAAAACCCAGCATCGCTGTATCGACGATGAGCCGTACCGCTGATATCATCCTGACTAAATTATGGGCAACCTTGAATTCTTTTTTTTGATAATACTCAGGTATGTATCTTTGCAGTGTGTTGGCAATACCCAATGAAGCAATGGTTCCTATAAAACCGATGATTGAATAAAGAAGATTGTACACGCCATAATCATTTTCAGAGAGTGCTCTCACAAGAAAAATTGTTGCAATAACACTGGATATCTGGCCCAATGATTTGAAAATCAATGTATGTTTAATGGCGTTGACAGTTTTTCCCTTAAGCGTGTTATTCATGGTTGATGTTACTTTGTTGATGTTACTTTGCCTCGCGGATTACCCTGTTATCCCGGAGCAGATGCCCAAGGATTTCATTTCGTTTGTATTGTCTGTCAGCATATTCCCTGCCAATCGTATTGTTGTTGTAATCCATCCGGTGCTCTGCTTCGGTGTTGGTGTTATCTCCTTCTTCATGGGCATCTGTGATTGCTTCAGCAAATTCAGGACCATATTCCATGGTTAACAGATAACTCCATAAGACATGGCGATAGGCATCTTCCGGAATGCCTTTGACATCTCTATATCGTTCAGATTCTCTTTTGGCATCATTCATTATGTTTAATAGCTTGGGCAGTCTTATAGGGTTTACCGAAAGAAGGGTTGCTTCGGCATCCGTTAGATTATCGGCCATAAGCCATGCAATTGATTTGAAAAATTCCTTGTTAACTACAAGATGATAATAGCCTTCACCATCGTGGAACGTTGTTATCATTGCTTTTACCGTTTTTTTGCTGATGGAAAAATAGCTGATACCGGAAAAATTTATGGGAATTACCGTTTTCCCGGTACGTAAGATTTCAGCGATTTCCTCATAAAGATTTTTGATCTGGGTGCGGGTCGTCTGCGGTTGAAAAAAATTAAATTCAAAAGTGATGTTAAGTTTTCCGTTTTCCAGTGTTTGGGGAGCGTTGGCATTGATCACTCTGTCTGATTCACTTTTGATAGATGGGGCTATTGTCAGCCCATCTGCATTTAACATACATTTACCTTTAAGCAGACTGATGATTTTCAATTCAAGATTTTTAAGAGAAATTGTAAAATTTTGTCCGGAAAGGAAATCGTTTTTTCTTTTAAGGCCGATTTGTGAAAAGATGCCTTGCCAGGATATTGTATTGAGAGAGCTTAATTCTGCTTTCTTAAAGTCAAGTGTATGGATTTTAATTTTTGATAAATATTCCTTTCCCTCCAAATTCCTGGCTGCCAAATGAGAATAATCAGAAACCTTATTTTTAGAAAATTTAAAGAGTGCAGGGATCGATAATGCGAACAAAACAACCAATAAAAAAAATATAATTTTTTTCATTGTTCTTTATTTCCTTAAATCGTGGTTTTGCAATCAATATTGCATATTATTTCAATGGATTGATTAAGATCACAGTTCCCATTTATTTGATAAACTTCTGTTCCCCGTTTTTTCAGTGTATCTGATAGATACCCCAGAATGCGATTTCCGGATTTAAAGTTCTCCGTCAATTCTTTTTTATCCAATTTAAAGTCATAGGGGAGGGGCCGTGATTCATAACGTTTCATAAATCGTTCTACACAGGTGACAGGGTCAGTGACTATCCAGAAAATATGGTCTGAGATAGGAGCCAGTTCGGCATATTTCTGAATTAAATCATCGGAGACTGAGTGTTCCATATACCCAAAGAGTGTAAAACATCGATGAGCAAAGGCTTCATCCATTAAGACAAGTTCCGCGGGGGCAATATGGTTTGTAACCAATGCAAGCTCGGAAAAAGTTCTCACCGTCGTGTTCCATATGGATTCAATCATCAACGGTGGCAGGTGCGATTCAGAAAGCGTTTTAGATATAAATGAGATAAATTCCAAGTGCCGGGAAGAGATGTTGACAAATTCCGGTAATGCAAATTGAGTCCCCATAAAGGGTTGCCAGATGCGAGAAGGTAACTGCTTTAACCTGTCTTTTATGGGACCATCTTTTCGTCTTTTAAGGCACTGCCTGATGGCATCTTCCCTGGATAGAACAGATAGCTTAAATGAATTCAAATGCTTTTGCAATGCCGATGCCAGGGTGCTTTTCCCAGACCCTGGTATGCCTACAAATTCAAAATACATAGTTATATCATCCTTCTTTCACCCGATGATTTTTCGGGCTGGTACAAAAGAGCTTATGCCAGGGTAATACTTTTACCAAGCCTTTTACCCGATTCGTTGGGCCTAACTATTTGATATTTAACAATATGGGTCTTAAATGAAAAATGAAAAACTATCAAAAAGTGTTACCCTGTTTTGAACCAGGCCGATTTTTCTCGTTTTTGGGGAAACAGAGTCTTATTGGTATTTCGGCATCCTTCATATGACCCCCAAAGTACTTTACAGTCTTTTGGAAAAAAGCCCCTGAAAATGGGGAATACTCCTTGGAAAGTGTAAAGTACTTTTTAAGGATGCCGTGTTCTGAATGCATTCTTGGGCCAGCTGCCAGATATCAAGAGAATGTGCCCTGTTTTTTTCAGCTGCATAAAAATGAACAAAAATCGGCGCATGGTAAAAGGGATATCCCTTTAAGTCAGCTTTCTTATACGCTTGGGCACTTCCTACTGAATGTTCGATGAGAATGATAGGGACTTTTTCACCATCCCGGCTGATCAATCGGCGGTTTTTTAATTTTGAAAGCTGAATTTCCCTTTCGATCTTTTTTGCAAGCTCTCTGATGGTAGGCGCTTTGAAGATGGGAATTATCGGAATTGAGACATTGAATTTGGGAACCCCTCGGTCCCTTTTTATTATTTTTTGTCCAATTCTACCTCAAAACTCACCACATTGCGTTTCTTGCTGGAAAATTCCACCCCGATCAAGTGGATTGTCACCCTCTGGGTGCGGTACTTGTCGGCATAGCCTTTCTCTTTGATCTGCTGCAAAGCGCGCCCCTCGGCGAGAAGTTCGACTACCTTGAATTCAAGAATGTAGATATGAGAGCCGCATTTCACCGTCATGTCGATGCGGCCATGGTTGGTGGCATCTTCCACACGAACATCAAGTCCCAGGGCGGCAAAGTAACAATACACGATGGAGGCGTAATACCCCTTGTAGTTGGCCAACTGGTTTTTGCGGTACCAGTCATGGGGAATGGAGGAGAAAAATGCTTGTAAAATTTCTTTTAAGGAAATGAAATCGTTGGCAAGTAAGGCTTCATACAATGCGAACTTGTTGTTTTCCTGAGCAACGGTGGTGTCGGTGAGAAAGGAGAGGATATAGTCGTTCAGGCTCTGCCGCACCTCCTGGTTGGGATAGCCAAGCTGAAACCAACGCATCCCGCCCATGGACTGGGTTGCCTTTATGGTCAAATAGCCGGTCTGGAACAGGAGGGTTTCAATTTCCATGCGATCCACATCAAAGCTGCCCAGAATCTTTTCGCTGGCCTTTAAATCATGCAATGCCGGAATATAATATTTTTTCTCCTGCAGAAGCCGGATCAGAAATGTCGGTGTGGCGGTTTCAAACCAGAAATTCCGGAACTCTTTCTGCTTGAGATAAAGCAGGATATCAAAGGGATTGTAGACCTCTCGGCCCAGCCAGCTATACCCATTGTACCAGGTCTTGACCTCGGTCAGGTCAACATCATCGCCTATCCAGCTTGCAAATACGATCTCCAGCTCATCCTGGGTGTAACCGCAGATCGCAGAAAAATCCGGGCTGATGGTAATGTCTTCCAGATTATTCAATCCGCTGAAAAGAGAAACCTTGCTGAATTTGGAGACCCCGGTGATGAACACAAACTCAATATAAGGGTCGGCATCCTTGATGACGGAATAGAAGTTTTTGAGTTCCTCGCGAAGAGCAATGGCCATCTCCGTGTTTTCGATGCTGTCCAGGATCGGCTTGTCGTACTCATCCACCAGCATCACCACCCGGCGGCCGGTTTTTTCGTGAAGGGTCTGGATCAGCTCGGCAAAACGGCCCTTGCGGCTTGCCTTCTGATATTCAATGCCAAAGGCCCGGCTGTGGTCATACAAAATTTCATCGCAGGTCTCCTGAAGCTCTTCCACACTTCTGGCCACCCCGGATCCAAAACTGATATGCACCACGGGGTTGCTCTGACTCCAGTCCCACTTATCATACAGAAAAAGGCCTTGAAAAAGCTCCCGACGGCCTTCAAAAGCAGCCCTTAGCGTGCTCAGAAAAAGGCTTTTTCCAAACCGGCGGGGACGGGATAGAAAATAGTACTTCCCTTGTTCGGTCAGTTTGTGGATAAAAGGCGTTTTATCCACATAGAGATAGCCCTCCTTAATAAGATTGGCAAAGGTCTGAATCCCGATGGGGAGTTTATTATTTTTCTGCACTGAACACCTCAGTATCATTAAAATTTTGGGGAACCCCTTGGTCTCTTTTCATCATTTTGTGTCCAATTCTACCTCAAAACCCACCACATTACGTTTCTCGCTTGAAAATTCCACCCCAATCAGGTGGATTGTCACTCCCTGGGTGCGGTACTTGTCGGCATAGCCTTTCTCTTTGATTTGGTGCAAGGCACGGCCCTCGGGGAGAAGCTCCACAACCTTGAATTCAAAGATGTAGATATGGGTGCCGAACTTCACCGTCATGTCGATGCGGCCATGGTTGGTGACGTCTTCCACACATACATCAAGCCCAAGGGCAACAAAATAACAATAGACGATGGAAGCGTAATAGCCTTCATAGTTGGCCAACTGGTTTTTGCGATACCAGTCATGGGGGATGGAGGAGAAAAACGCCTGCATGGTTTTCCCCAGGGCGTTAAAATCGTTGGCCGATAATGCGTCCAGCACATGGGATTGGTTGCGGGTTTTGGACAGATGATCCTGAACCAACCCGTTTAGAATGGCATTGGTTAATCCGGCCCGTACCTCCAGGTTGGGGTAACTTAACCGATAGCGCCGGAATGCACCGGACTGCTCAAAGCCTGTGATCGTCAGATAACCGGTCTGAAACAGCAACGCCTCCACCGTGATGTTGTCCACGTCAAAGCTGCCCACAATCTCCTCGCCAGCCACCATGTTATGGATTTCAGGGATAAAGTAACGACCCGTGCGCAGCAGTTTGATAAGAAAGGTGGGGGTTCCGGTTTCAAACCAGAAATTCCGGAATTCTTTCTGCTTGAGATAAAGCAGGATATCAAAGGGATTGTAGACCTCTCGGCCCAGCCAGTTATACCCATTGTACCAGGTCTTGACCTCGGTCAGGTCCACATCCTCGTCTATCCAACCCGCAAATACGGTCTCCAGCTCATCCTGGGTATAACCGCAAATCGCAGAAAAATCCGGGCTGATAGTAATGTCTTCCAGATTATTCAATCCGCTGAAAAGAGAAACCTTGCTGAATTTGGAGACCCCGGTGATGAACACAAACTTAATATAAGGGTCGGCATCCTTGATTACGGAATAGAAGTTTTTGAGTTCCTCGCGAATGGCAATGGCCATCTCCGTATTTTCAATGTTGTCCAGGATCGGCTTGTCGTACTCATCCACCAGCACCACCACCCGGCGGCCGGTTTTTTCGTGAAGGGTCTGGATCAACTCGGAAAAACGGCCTTTGCGGCTTGCCTTCTGATATTCAATGCCAAAGGCCCGGCTGTGGTCATACAAAATTTCATCACAGGTCTCCTGAAGCTCTTCCACACTTCTGGCCACCCCGGATCCAAAACTGATATGCACCACGGGGTTGCTCTGGCTCCAGTCCCACTTATCATACAGAAAAAGGCCCTGAAAAAGTTCCCGACGGCCTTCAAAAGCAGCCCTTAGCGTGCTCAGAAACAGACTTTTCCCGAACCGGCGGGGACGGGACAGAAAATAGTATGTGCCGTCATTTAACAACTGCCGCACAAAATGCGTCTTGTCCACATAGCAATAATTGTTCCGGACAATTTTTTCAAAGGTCTGAATACCAATGGGGAGTTTTTTTTTCATGGGGTCTGTCCCTGTTGAGTCTTTGTCATTAAGAAATATTTGATTTTAAAATTTTCTTCAGCCTCTTGGACCCCACTTTGGGGGGGGGGGGCAAAAACAGCATTTTAAACCTCACCTGCGCCAGAGAACTGGGTCAAGCGTGCGTAATTGGCATTATTATTAAAACTTTTTGGGAAGCCCTCGGTTTCTTTTCATCATTTTTTGTCCAATTCTACCTCAAAACTCACCACATTGCGTTCCTTGCTGGAAAATTCCACCCCGATCAAGTGGATTGTCACCCCCTGGGTGCGGTACTTGTCGGCATAGCCTTTTTCTTTGATCTGCTGCAAAGCGCGCCCCTCGGCGAGAAGTTCGACTACCTTGAATTCAAGAATGTAGATATGTGAGCCGCATTTCACCGTCATGTCGATGCGGCCATGGTTGGTGGCATCTTCCACGCGAACTTCAAGTCCCAGGGCGGCAAAGTAGCAATACACGATGGAGGCGTAATACCCCTCGTAGTTGGCCAACTGATTTTTGCGGTACCAGTCATGGGGAATGGAGGAGAAAAATGCTTGTAAAACCTCCTTTAAGGAATTGAAATCGTTGGCAAGCAAGGCTTCATACAATGCGAACTTGTTGTTTTCTTGAGCAACAGTGGTGTCGGTGAGAAAGGAGAGGATATAGTCGTTCAGGCTCTGCCGCACCTCCTGGTTGGGATAGCCAAGCTGAAACCAACTCATGCCGCCCATGGGCAGGATTGCCTTTATAGTCAGATAACCAGTCTGGAACAGGAGGGTTTCAATTTCCATGCGATCCACATCAAAGCTGCCCAAAATTTTTTCGCTGGCCTTTAGATCATGCAATGCCGGAATATAGTATTTTTTCTTCTGTAGAAGTCGGATCAGAAATGTCGGTGTGGCGGTTTCAAACCAGAAATTCCGGAATTCGCCACTATCCAGATAAAGCAGAATATCAAAGGGATTGTAAACCTCCCGCCCCAGCCAGCTATACCCGTTGTACCAGGTCTTGACCTCGGCCAAGTCCACATCATCGTTTATCCAGCCGGAAAACACTCTCTCCAGCTCATCCTGGGTGTAACCGCAAATATCTGAAAAACGCTTGTCTATGGTGATATCCTTGAGATTATTCAATCCACTGAAAAGAGAAACCTTGCTGAATTTGGAGACCCCGGTGATGAACACAAACTCAATATAAGGGTCGGCATCCTTGATGACGGAATAGAAGTTTTTGAGTTCCTCGCGAATGGCAATGGCCATCTCCGTGTTTTCGATGCTGTCCAGGATCGGCTTGTCGTACTCATCCACCAGCACCACCACCCGGCGGCCGGTTTTTTCGTGAAGGGTCTGGATCAACTCGGAAAAACGGCCCTTGCGGCTTGCCTTCTGATATTCAATGCCAAAGGCCCGGCTGTGGTCATACAAAATTTCATCGCAGGTCTCCTGAAGCTCTTCCACACTTCTGGCCACCCCGGATCCAAAGCTGATATGCACCACGGGGTTGCTCTGGCTCCAGTCCCACGTATCATACAGAAAAAGGCCCTGAAAAAGCTCCCGACGGCCTTCAAAAGCAGCCCTTAGCGTGCTCAGAAACAGACTTTTCCCGAACCGGCGGGGACGGGATAGAAAATAGTACTTCCCCTGACCGGTCAGTTTGTGGATAAAAGGCGTTTTATCCACATAGAGGTAGCCCTCCTCAATAAGATTGGCAAAGGTCTGAATCCCGATGGGGAGTTTATTATTTTTCTGCACTGAACACCTCAGTATCATTAAAATTTGGGGGAACCCCTTGGTCCCTTTTCATCATTTTTTGTCCAATTCTACCTCAAAACTCACCACATTGCGTTCCTTGCTGGAAAATTCCACCCCGATCAAGTGGATTGTCACCCCCTGGGTGCGGTACTTGTCGGCATAGCCTTTTTCTTTGATCTGCTGCAAAGCGCGCCCCTCGGCGAGAAGTTCGACTACCTTGAATTCAAGAATGTAGATATGTGAGCCGCATTTCACCGTCATGTCGATGCGGCCATGGTTGGTGGCATCTTCCACGCAAACATCAAGTCCCAGGGCGGCGAAGTAGCAATACACGATGGAGGCGTAATACCCCTCGTAGTTGGCCAACTGATTTTTGCGGTACCAGTCATGGGGAATGGAGGAGAAAAATGCTTGTAAAACCTCCTTTAAGGAATTGAAATCGTTGGCAAGCAAGGCTTCATACAATGCGAATTTGTTGTTTTCCTGAGCAACAGTGGTGTCGGTGAGAAAGGAGAGGATATAGTCGTTCAGGCTCTGCCGCACCTCCTGGTTGGGATAGCCAAGCTGAAACCAACTCATGCCGCCCATGGGCAGGATTGCCTTTATAGTCAGATAACCAGTCTGGAACAGGAGGGTTTCAATTTCCATGCGATCCACATCAAAGCTGCCCAAAATTTTTTCGCTGGCCTTTAGATCATGCAATGCCGGAATATAGTATTTTTTCTTCTGTAGAAGTCGGATCAGAAATGTCGGTGTGGCGGTTTCAAACCAGAAATTCCGGAATTCGCCACTATCCAGATAAAGCAGAATATCAAAGGGATTGTAAACCTCCCGCCCCAGCCAGCTATACCCGTTGTACCAGGTCTTGACCTCGGCCAAGTCCACATCATCGTCTATCCAGCCGGAAAACACTCTCTCCAGCTCATCCTGGGTGTAACCGCAAATATCTGAAAAACGCTTGTCTATGGTGATATCCTTGAGATTATTCAATCCACTGAAAAGAGAAACCTTGCTGAATTTGGAGACCCCGGTGATGAACACAAACTCAATATAAGGGTCGGCATCCTTGATGACGGAATAGAAGTTTTTGAGTTCCTCGCGAATGGCAATGGCCATCTCCGTGTTTTCGATGCTGTCCAGGATCGGCTTGTCGTACTCATCCACCAGCACCACCACCCGGCGGCCGGTTTTTTCGTGAAGGGTCTGGATCAGCTCGGCAAAACGCTCCCGCAGGTCGTCCTGACGTAATTGCAAATCATGCAAGCGGACATGGTTATCCAGAATCGCACTGAAACGGATCTCCAGATCACGCATCGAGCGCATCACCCCGGATCCAAAACTGATATGCACCACGGGGTTGCTCTGACTCCAGTCCCACTTATCATACAAAAAGAGGCCCTGAAAAAGCTCCCGACGACCTTCAAAAGCAGCCCTTAGCGTGCTCAGCAAAAGGCTTTTTCCAAACCGGCGGGGACGGGATAGAAAATAGTACTTTCCCTGGCCGGTCAGTTTGTGGATAAAAGGCGTTTTATCCACGTATAGATAGCCTTCCTTAATAAGATTGGCAAAGGTCTGAATCCCGATGGGGAGTTTTTTGTTTTTCTGCACGGGGGCACCTCGGTCCCTTTTCATCATTTTTTGTCCAATTCTACCTCAAAACTCACCACATTGCGTTCCTTGCTGGAAAATTCCACCCCGATCAAGTGGATTGTCACCCCCTGGGTGCGGTACTTGTCGGCATAGCCTTTCTCTTTGATCTGCTGCAAAGCGCGCCCCTCGGCGAGAAGTTCGACTACCTTGAATTCAAGAATGTAGATATGAGAGCAGCATTTCACCGTCATGTCGATGCGGCCATGGTTGGTGGCATCTTCCACGCTAACTTCAAGTCCCAGGGCGGCAAAGTAGCAATACACGATGGAGGCGTAATACCCCTCGTAGTTGGCCAACTGGTTTTTGCGGTACCAGTCATGGGGGATGGAGGAGAAAAATGCTTGTAATATTTCTTTTAAGGAAATGAAATCGTTGGCAAGTAAGGCTTCATACAATGCGAACTTGTTGTTTTCCTGAGCAACAGTGGTGTCGGTGAGAAAGGAGAGGATATAGTCGTTCAGGCTCTGCCGCACCTCCTGGTTGGGATAGCCAAGCTGAAACCAACGCATGCCGCCCATGGACTGGGTTGCCTTTATGGTCAGGTAGCCGGTCTGGAACAGAAGGGTTTCAATTTCCATGCGATTTACATCAAAGCTGCCCAGAATCTTTTCGCTGGCCTTTAAATCATGCAATGCCGGAATATAATATTTTTTCTCCTGCAGAAGCCGGATCAGAAATGTCGGTGTGGCGGTTTCAAACCAGAAATTCCGGAATTCTTTCTGCTTGAGATAAAGCAGGATATCAAAGGGATTGTAGACCTCTCGGCCCAGCCAGCTATACCCATTGTACCAGGTCTTGACCTCAGTCAGGTCCACATCATCGTCTATCCAACCCGCAAATACGGTCTCCAGTTCATCCTGGGTGTAACCACAGATCGCAGAAAAATCCGGGCTGATGGTAATGTCTTCCAGATTATTCAATCCACTGAAAAGAGAAACCTTGCTGAATTTGGAGACCCCGGTGATGAACACAAACTCAATATAAGGGTCGGCATCCTTGATGACGGAATAGAAGTTCTTGAGTTCCTCGCGAAGAGCAATGGCCATCTCCGTGTTTTCGATGCTGTCCAGGATCGGCTTGTCGTACTCATCCACCAGCACCACCACCCGGCGGTCGGTTTTTTCGTGAAGGGTCTGGATCAGCTCGGCAAAACGCTCCCGCAGGTCGTCCTGACGTAATTGCAAATCATGCAAGCGGACATGGTTATCCAGAATCGCACTGAAACGGATCTCCAGATCACGCACCGAGCGCATCACCCCGGACCCAAAACTGATATGCACCACGGGGTTGCTTTGGCTCCAGTCCCAGTTATCATACAAAAAGAGGCCCTGAAAAAGCTCCCGACGACCTTCAAAAGCAGCCCTTAGCGTGCTCAGAAACAGACTTTTCCCGAACCGGCGGGGACGGGACAGAAAATAGTATGTGCCGTCATTTAACAACTGCCGCACAAAATGCGTCTTGTCCACATAACAATAATTGTTCCGGACAATTTTTTCAAAGGTCTGAATACCAATGGGGAGTTTTTTTTTCATGGGGTCTGCCCTGTTAAGTCTTTGTTATTAAGGAATATTTGATTATAAAATTTTTTTCAGCCTCTTAGACCCCACTTTTGGGGGTCAAAAACAGCATTTTAAACCTCACCTGCGCCAGAGAGCTGGGTCAGACTTGCGTAGTTGGCATTATTGTTAAAAAAATTTGGGAACCCCTCGGTCTCTTTTCATCATTTTTTGTCCAATTCTACCTCAAAACTCACCACATTACGTTTTTCGCTGGAAAATTCCACCCCGATCAAGTGGATTGTCACCCCCTGGGTGCGGTACTTGTCGGCATAGCCTTTCTCTTTGATCTGCTGCAAGGCACGGCCCTCGGGGAGAAGTTCCACAACCTTGAATTCAAAGATGTAGATATGGGTGCCGAACTTCACCGTCATGTCGATGCGGCCATGGTTGGTGGCATCTTCCACACGAATATCAAGTCCCAGGGCGACAAAGTAGCAATACACGATGGAGGCGTAATAGCCCTCGTAGTTGGCCAACTGGTTTTTGCGGTACCAGTCATGGGGGATGGAGGAGAAAAACGCCTGCATGGTTCTCCCCAGGGCGTCAAAATCGTTGGCCGATAATGCGTCCAGCACATGGGATTGGTTGCGGGTTTTGGACAGATGATCCTGAACCAACCCGTTTAGAATGGCATTGGTTAATCCGGCCCGGACCTCCAGGTTGGGGTAACTTAACCGATAGCGCCGGAATGCACCGGACTGCTCAAAGCCTGTGATCGTCAGATAACCGGTCTGAAACAGCAACGCCTCCACCGTGATGTTGTCCACGTCAAAGCTGCCCACAATCTCCTCGCCAGCCACCATGTTATGGATTTCAGGGATAAAGTAACGACCCGTGCGCAGCAGTTTGATAAGAAAGGTGGGGGTTCCGGTTTCAAACCAGAAATTCCGGAATTCGCCACTATCCAGATAAAGCAGAATATCAAAGGGATTGTAAACCTCCCGGCCCAGCCAATTGTACCCGTTGTACCAGGTCTTGACCTCGGCCAGATCCACATCATCGTCTATCCAGCCGGAAAACACTCTCTCCAGCTCATCCTGGGTGTAACCGCAAATATCTGAAAAACGCTTGTCTATGGTGATATCCTTGAGATTATTCAATCCACTGAAAAGAGAAACCTTGCTGAATTTGGAGACCCCGGTGATGAACACAAACTCAATATAAGGGTCGGCATCCTTGATCACGGAATAGAAGTTTTTGAGTTCCTCGCGAAGAGCAATGGCCATCTCCGTGTTTTCAATGCTGTCCAGGATCGGCTTGTCGTACTCATCCACCAGCACCACCACCCGGCGGCCGGTTTTTTCGTGAAGGGTCTGGATCAGCTCGGCAAAACGGCCCTTGCGGCTTGCCTTCTGATATTCAATGCCAAAGGCCCGGCTGTGGTCATACAAAATTTCATCACAGGTCTCCTGAAGCTCTTCCACACTTCTGGCCACCCCGGATCCAAAACTGATATGTACCACGGGGTTGCTCTGGCTCCAGTCCCACTTATCATACAGAAAAAGGCCCTGAAAAAGCTCCCGACGGCCTTCAAAAGCAGCCCTTAGTGTGCTCAGAAACAGACTTTTCCCGAACCGGCGGGGACGGGACAGAAAATAGTATGTGCCGTCATTTAACAACTGCCGCACAAAATGCGTCTTGTCCACATAGCAATAATTGTTCCGGACAATTTTTTCAAAGGTCTGAATACCAATGGGGAGTTTTTCTTTCATGGGGTCTGTCCCTGTTAAACCTTTGTCATTTTAGTATCTATCTGATTATCATTGGGTATTGTCATCTATTTCGTTGATTATTCTTTCAATCTGTTTTGGCTTAAACCATTCGGAATGAATGATGTCCACATCAATTTTTTTGATTTCGCCTTTATAATAGGTTCTGAGTTTCGGAGCAAAGGTTTCCACCCAGTTTCTGGAATCAAACAGAAGAACCCGGCCATGATAGGGAATGGGCATGTAGGGATTGGATTCGCAGGCCTTGTAATAAACGTTTTCCATCAGTCTAAACTGTACGGCCTCGGGAACAGGCTTTCCCATGGCGGTGTACAAACGCTCTTTTATGCCATCAAGAGAGGTGTAGTATTTAAAAAATCTATTTTTTATTCTAATTATTATTTTTTTAGAAACTTGTTTCAGCCCGGTTTCCTTGATCGCATTGATCTGTCGCCTTGTAAAGGACTGTTCTCCCTGATGACTGGGTTTACCTTTGACCACAGTATCCTTTTTATCCCAGTTTTCATCTATTATCACAAGCAGTTCAACTTTTTTGTTTGCATTGGTCAGCTGGGAGGCTATTTCATGGGCCACAATGGAATTTTGGCATGACCCGATGATAATATAAGGCCCTGATGGGAAAAACAGAGTAATATCCTGGATGCATTTCTGGGCCAACTGCCAGATATCAATGGTATGCGCCCTGTTTTTCTCAGCTGAATAAAAATGGATAAAAATAGGCGCATGGTAAAAGGGATGCCCTTTAAGATCCGCTTTTTTGTATGCCTGGGCACTTCCCATGGAATGCCCGATGAGAATAATAGGGGGTTTATCTCCCGCTCGGCTGATTAATCGATGGGATTTCACTTTTGAAAGTTGAACCTCTTTTTCAACTTTCAGGGCAAGCTGCCTGATGGTGGCAGATTTAAAAATGGCAATAACAGGGATGGAGACCTTAAATTTCTTCTCAATGGAATTGATCAGTTTAATGGCATAAAGCGAAGAGCCCCCGATATCAAAGAAACGATCATCCGGGCTTGCTACGTCAAATCCAAGGATTTCCTCCCAGATCTCTTTCAAGTCGGTTTCATAGGGAGGGGTAAAGGTTTTCGTTTCAGTACGTTCCACAAAAACCTTGGTTGATTCCGGAATTTTCAAGGCCTTGTAATCAATCTTACCCGAGGCCGTGTGTGGAAGGGATGCGGTGGGGATGAATATAGAGGGAATCATATATTCCGGCAGTTTGGTTAACAGCCATGTTTTAAACTCTTTTATGGAAAATGTATCTTTATCGGTCTCTTTGAGTACAATAAAGGCGGCTGTGATGATGTTGCTGTCAGATTGTTTTGAAACCGCCACGGCACATGCGGCAACACTTGGGTACAGCAATGCAGTTTTCTCAATCTCCCCCGGTTCCACACGGTATCCTCTTATTTTTATCTGCCGGTCTATTCTGCCATGGAAAAGAATGCCATAACCCTCAAGCAATTCAACATGATCCCCGGTTTTAAAAAAGGTGGTGCCTTGATTCAATGGTTCAAATTTCACAAAGGATTGTGCTGTCAGGTCCTCTCGGTTTAAGTATCCTCTGGCCGTCTGGGTGCCCCCGATGCACAGCTCACCCAGGGTGCCGGGAAGTGCAGGCTGCTGAAAATGGTTCAGGATGCAAAGGCTGACATTGGGAAAGGGGCTGCCGATGGATACTTTGCCGTTGACAGATTGTGCCCCGGAAGAAAGATCCGCCCAGGTGACGGCCACGGTGGTCTCTGTGGGGCCATAGGTGTTGATCAGCCTGACACCACGATGGATATGTTGATTCCATTTGTTTACCTTGTCTGCATTGGCTTCGTCCCCGCCGATGATGATCAGTCTTACCTGCTCCGGCAGTTCCAGGGTTTCGATTTCATCGGCGAGCATGTGCCAGTAAGAGGTGGGAAGATCCAGGATGGTGAGTCGATTGTCCCTGCAGAAATCACAGAACTGGGAAGGGGTGTGGATAATATCACGGGGTTTCATCACAAGGGTGGCCCCGGAAAAAAGTGTGGGAAAGATCTCCTCTGCCGATGCGTCAAAACTGATGGAGGCAAATTGAAGCACCCGGTCATCCGGGCGAATGTCATAGATTTCGCTGGCGGATCTGGTGAATGCAACCAGTGAACTGTGGTCCACCATTACCCCTTTGGGTTTTCCTGTGGAACCGGAAGTGTAGATGACGTATGCCATGTTTTCCGGCTTCACCACAGCTCTGGGGTTGATGGCAGGCATCTTTTGTATTTCGGCAGTTTCCACATCAAACAGGATAACGGCAGCGTTTCCGGGGTTCAGTCGGTGTTCATGGGCAATGGATGTGATGATGATTTCAGGGACGGCATCGTTAATGATATATTGTACCCGCTCATCCGGATATTCCGGGTCCACCGGGATATAGGCACTCCCGGATTTTAGTATCCCCAGAAGAACAGCAATGAGTTCCGCATCTTGCTCAAGCATGACAATGGTTTTTTTCTCGGGTTCCGCCCCATGTTTCAGGAGATAATGGGCAATTTGATTGGCATATTCATTCAAGGATTCATAGGTAAAATGGGTTGTGGCATCCACCACCGCTGTGGAAGTCATGTCCAGGGATGCCTGGATTTCGATGAGATGATGTATGCAGCTGTCTGGACGGGTATGGGTTTTGCCGGTATTTAACTGACTCTCAATTTTTTCTTTTTCCGGGGGTGTCAATATCGGAATTTCAATGAGTTGAGGGTCACTGTTTTCAGTGATAGCATCAAGGAAGGTCTTTAGATGGCCCAATAGCTGGTTAATGGTGCCCGCTTCAAATCGCCTTCGATCGTATTCCATGACAACGGAGAGTTCGTCCATTCCGTGCACCGTTAAAAACAGGGAGGCAGGGGTTCTTTCAAAGAGAGAGACCCTGGAACAGGAGATCATTTTTTTGTGGGCCTCAAGGGCCGTGTCAATGGAATGATAGTCGTAGGCAAAGAAAATATCAAATAAGGGCGTGCCGCCCTTCACCGGACTCCAGCAATGGATGTCGGAAAGAGAGCTGTGTTCAAAATCTTTAATTTTGTGCCATTCACTCCTTACCGTGGCTAACAATTGCGAAAACGTCTCCCGGGGATTGATATTGATTCTCACCGGCAGGGTATTGATGTAGAGGCCGGTGTCATCTGCACCCTTTTTCCGCCATTTTCTCACCGATCGGGTGGTACCGAACATAATATCCGTTTTTCCCGTGTAATGGCTGAGCAATACCGTCCATACGCCCATGAGCAGTGTGTTCATGGTGATGGCATTTTTTTCACAGAATTTCTTTAACACTGCGGTTTTATCAGAGGGGATAAGGGTGTGCTGACTTCCCGTGGTCAGGGCCACGGAATATTCTTGACGTCGGTTTTCTGTGATGGAAATTTTTTGAAGGTTAAAGGGAAGATGCAGGGGTTCTGAAAAGCCATCCAGCTGTTGTTTCCAGAAATCTTTTGTTCCGGAGCCTATCTGTTTTCGGTTCAACCAAACAATGTAATTTTTAAATGATCCCACCGGAGTAAGTTCTGCATCCGGTGTGTGGTACAGTAAAAAAAGATCCTTTAATATGGAAATCATGGATCTGCCGTCGGCAATGGCATGGTGAAAACTCCACACGCAGGTGTATCGAGCAGCATCCTTTTTGATAAGCGCGATTCTGAATAGAGGGGGCGTTGAAAGGGAGAAGCCAAGCCGTCGGTCCGCCTTGAGAAACATTTCCAGAAATTCATCGGTCTCCGCTTGGGAAACAGTGCTCCAGTCGTTGATTTCAATGTCTGTGTTTCCCGGTGGTGCAATGTACTGCAGCGGTTGATCAAGGTTTTTCCATAAAAAAACCAGGCGCAGAATTTCATGGTGCTGGATGATCTTCTGCCATGCCGTTTTGAATCGGTTGATATCAATCTCTTCATCAATGTTAAATACAATCTGCTCAATGTAAAAGCCAGCCCCCTGGGGAGATCTCAGGGTTTCCATGAGCATGCCGTGCTGCATGGGGGAGAGAGGAAAACTGTTGAGGTGAAGAAGGTGATTTATTCTGATATCCGGCTGGCTCACCCCGTTTTTTACGATTTGATCAAAATGTTGGGTGATCTCTTCAATTCTTTTTTCAGTAAAAACAGCGGTGCGGTATTCAAACCAGCCGGTGAGTCCCGATGGGGTTTCGAAAAGCTCCAGCGTAATGTCACAGCTTGCCTTTTTCATGTCAACCGGCTGATAGGTGGCTTCAACTCCCTGAAGATCAAGTTGGGGCAGTCCCATGGTCTGCATGAGGAACATGGATTCAAACACCGTTTCCCGGGAACTGGTATCCTGGCACAACCGGTTGATTTTCTGGAAGGGAATCTGCCGGTATCTGTATATCTCTTTAAGGCTTGATTTGACTTTCTGCAGAAAATCGTTCAGTCCATGATCAATATTGATGACGTTTCTCACCACCAGCGTGTTCATTAAAAATCCGATGATGGATTCGCTTTCAACGCTGTCTCTGCCGGCATAGGCAACACCGGTGATCTGGTCATTCTGGCCGGTTTCGGCAAAGAGAAGGATTTGAAAAAAGGCGAGGAGAACGGTGAACGGGGTGGTCTTGTTTTCCAGGGCATAGTTTTTTATCTTGTTATAGGTATCACCGTCAATGGTGACCGGGAAACGAGCTCCGGTGAGCTGTCTTGCGAAACGGGTGGTGCTGGGGGGAAGATTTTTCAGATACTGGCGGAAAAAGGCCTCAGCCGCCGGCAGATCCTGATCAATTTCAGAATTTCGGGTTGAAATATAGCGATGAAAGGAGATGTCCGGCGTCACCACCGATGCACCGTTTTCGCTCTCAATGGCATTGTATGTGCTGCTGAGTTCCCTGGCAAACAGCCCTGCAGACCACCCGTCAAAGACAATGTGATGAAACGTGAAGCACAGCACGCAGGTGGATGGTCCTGTGATCAAAATGTCCGTTCGAAACAGAGGGCCCGTTTCGAGGTTGAACGGCGATTTTACTTTTTCCTCTATCCACTTTTTCTCAATTTGATTTTTTTTTGATGGATGCTGGGTGCTGGGTCCTGGGTGCTGGGTACTTGGTACTGGGTGTTGGGTGCCGGGTGCCGGGTCGTTTTGGGAGGGGATTTGAAATTCACCGGCGGTTAACTTTTGTGCGCATGGGGCCGTCGGAATTTTCTGGTTCTGTGAAGAGGGGGGCTTTGGAGATACGTGCTCGGAAAAATCTGTGATGTCATCAATGTGAAAATGGATGATTTCCTGTTCATTGAAGGTTGCCCCTTCCTTCCGGGTATGTGAAGGGGGGCGCTCCTGTTTTTGAATGACCTCATCCTTGTCGTTGATAATGAAAATCGATTTCAGTGCAATGTGTCGGCTTTTTATGAGTTGAACGGCCCGTTTCAGGCGGTTGAAATCAAGCGTCCCTGCCATTTCATAGACAAAGGGCAGATGATACATGGCGGTGCCGGGGGTGATCTGTTCAAAGTTCCAGATGAGTTGTTGATCCGCCAGAAGGGGCATATGGCTTCGGGGGGCGTGTCCTTCGTTGTTAAATGAATTTTCTTCTGACCCATGGGCCTTCCCATGGTCCGTATCATTGGCGTTGGTTTTCGTGAAAAGTAAGGCAAACTCCTTGAGTTGAGAATGTTCGAAAAAGGTATTTATCGCCACATTCCTGGAAAAACAGCGGTTCACCCGGGACAGTATCTTTACACCGGAAATGGAATCTCCCCCCAGATGAAGAAAATCATCATTCCTGTAGATGGGCTTGATGTTGAAAAACTGTTCCCATATTTCTGCAATCTGAATCTCTTCCGGGGTGCGGGGAAGCTCTTTGTTCAGAATGTTAAGATCATTTCTCTGTATGAGATCGTGTTTGTCAATTTTACCCTGGGATGTCAGCGGCATTTTTTCAAGGGAGATCACAGCGGCGGGCAGCATATACCGGGGAAGCTTTTCCCTTAAAAAATTCATTAATTCGTTGGGGGCAGGGGATGAATCAATGTATGCGGTGAGAATTTTTCTTTGTGTCTTGGTCTCTTTTAAAACAACGGCGGATTGGGAGATACCGGGAAATACATTGATAACATTCTCCACCTCTCCCGGCTCAATGCGAAAGCCCCTCAGTTTGATTTGAAAGTCTTTTCTGCCCCCAAACAAAATATTACCGTTTTGGGATCGGATGCCGATATCTCCGGTTTTATACATTAGGCCTGGGGTTGCATCGGAAAAGGGATTGGCAAAGAAACTTTTTTCAGATAAAGCATTGCTTCCTATGTATCCGTCGGACACCTGGATGCCTGCAATATGAATTTCTCCCTTTTCCCCATCGTTCACCATCTTTCCGGTATCATCAAGGAGGTAGATGTCTAAATTGTCGACAGGTTTTCCAATGGGGGCGTTGCCGTGGCTTTCAGGATAATCCGGCACTTCATATAGGGTCGCACACACGGTGGCTTCAGCCGGGCCATATCCGTTGATGAGGCAGATACCTGGGGTATTTCTTTTGATGGTGCACAGAAGTCTTTCCGGGATGGGCTCCACACCTGTCAACAGCCGTTTGAAGGGAATGGTTTTTTGAATTTGATTGGCAGCAAGATCTGCAATCATAAAGGGGGGAATATAAGCGCTTGAGATGCTGTTTGTTCCAAGCCAGTGGATAAACCCGGTGGCATCGGTTTTCATCGGTTCATCCGGAATGTGGAGTGTTGCCCCGGATAACAGCGCAGACCATATCTCATAAACGGAAACATCAAAGTTCATGTTTGCCCATAACGCGCATCGGTCGGTATGATCCAGCGGACAGCGTGCCTGGAAATCTTCAAGGAGGTTGATAAGCGCTTGATGCTTTATGGGTATCCCTTTAGGTTTTCCGGTGGAACCTGATGTGTAGATAACATATGCGGTGGCATCGGACAGAGATATTTCATTGTTTTCGCAGGTAATCTCTTTGTTTTGTATTTTTGTTTGTTCATCTGTGGGATGGGTTGGGGGTAAAAAATCATCAATAAGCAGTACCTCAATGTTTTTGTTTTCCACCCGGGGCTTATGGGACGCTGATGTGATTATAAGAGAAGGCGTAGCGTCTTCGATGATTTCCACGGTGCGGTAAAGGGGGTCATTCATATCCAGGGGAAGATATGCATGGCCTGCTTTTAAAATGCCAAGCATGGCAACTATGGCACTGATACCCGGGTGTAGATACAATGCTATGATCTTGTTGCCGCAGGGCGTTGCATGGAAGGTTTTAATCCTGCGGGAAAGGCGTTGGGCAGCAGATGCAAGTGCTTTGTAAGTTATGCCCTGTTCCTCATGGCGAACCGCTTCCTGGTCAGGGTAATGTTTTACAATTAAATCAAACTTAAATGTAATGGTTTTGTTCTGGGGCATTTGCGACTTCAGTCCTGGGATATCGGGCATCAATGAAAATTTGGGGCATCCTTACATTGCCATCAAAAGTACTTGACACTTTTTTGAGAAAAAATCCCGCAAAACGGAAATGTTACTCTGGAAAGTGTAAACCGAGAAATGAAGGATGCCAAATTTTGTGGTGTTTATGGGGGCTGGAAAGATGTATTGCCGACGTTATGATCAAGCCCTATGCCGGCCTCTACAGGATGGAAAAAGATCTTAACACTTCTGCCATGGACGGAACATAACTCCGTCCTTTCAGTTACATGGATGCAACTCAATTATGGATTTAGTCAGAATGAATTAGCTATTCATATGCTTTTCCTGTAGTTTTTTCAACATTTTCTTTGCGTCGGCTATCTGTTCCACAACTTCATGGGATTTGAGGTATTTCTCAATTTCATTTATGGCCAGATCATAATGTCCCTGGTGTTCATAAATGCGTGCAATCAGCAGATGCGCATTTTTCATCGATGGTTGGAGCTGCAATGCTTTTCCTGCGCTTATCAACGCATTGTCATACTGTGCCAGGTCAAAATAGGTCTGGGCCATTGTAAAGAACACATCCGGGAAGAAGAACCCTTTGGATAATATAAACTCCCCCTGTTCACAGGCTTCTTTATGTTTGCCATTTTTCTGAAGGGTTTTCAGTAAATTTATGCGTGCCGTCATATAATTGGGATTGAGTTTGACCGCTGTGGTAAATGCATTTTCAGCTTCAAAGGGTTGATTGTTGAAAAGCAGTTGTGACCCCAGACTGTTGTGAAGATCCGGATAGGTTGGCGTCTTGCGGATCTGTTCCTTAATAAGGGGGATCAGAAAATTAGAGATGCCGGCATCTTCCTGGGCAAATCGTGAATTGCTGAAGATGGCAATGATTTCAGAAAAACTTGGCATAATATCCAAGCCTTTATGAAATTCATTGCGTAGGGCTGCAAGGGAATCCTGATTACCGAAAATTGCTTTAAATTCCTTTGAAATCTCATCTTTGGATGTTAATGCGGGGTTGAAGATTTTAAAGAACTTCTTTACGGATTTTAATCGGTTGTCGTCGGGATAATGTTGAAGGGCTTCTCTGAGCTGTTTTTCCGCAGCATCGCTTTTTCCCGTTTGACAATAGAGCGTCATTAATTTTACCTGGGCGTTTTTAAATGCGGGACTTATTTCAACGGCTTGTTGAAGAAAACGGATGGCCTCTTCAGTTTCGTTGCACTCCTGTTTTATGAGACTGATCAGATAATAGACATCGGCATAATCGGGGTTTTTTTCAATAACACTGTTAAGATGTTCATAGGCTTCGTCAAATTTTTCCATAGAGGCCAGGGTGATTCCCAGCTTTATCCTGGCATTTACGTAATTGGGGTTAATGTGTACGGCGTTTTTGAATGACTCAATGGCTTCCGCTGTTTTTCCCTGATTCATCAGGGAGAGACCAAGGTGAAAGTGAACATCTGCAAAATTGGGATTTTTTTCAAGCAGGGTTCTGTAAATATTTTCGGCATTGCCCCACATTTTCAGGTTATGAAGGATCACCGCCATTTTTAATTTGTTGGGGATGTTCCAGGGTTCGGTTTCCTCAATGGTCTTGAAAAACTCCATGGCTTCTTGGAATTGCCCGATATTGTTCAGGCAGATGCCAATGAAATAATTTAAGTCAATATGCCCGGGATTGCATTGTTGGGCCTTTTTGAAATATGAGAAGGCAAGCTCATTATTATCCCTGGTAAAATGGACGATCCCCAGATTTCGATACGCCAGTCCACAGTAAAATGTGGCCAGCTTGAATTCCAGGGTTTTTTTCAGGGAGCTTTCGGTGCGTACCCGTTCAAAATGGTCAATGGCGTCTTTGAAATTTAATCGATTGTAGCACTCTATCCCTTGTTTATAGGCATCAAGTGCTTTTTTTCGATTGGAATTCATCAATTTATTAATAAAGTTCATGTTAAATCCTTGGACCGGACAATTTCCCAATCCCTTCAAATAAAGGGGTTTGAGCGCCTTACGTGAATCCGTTAACCTTAAAACTGGAGCCTAATATGCCCCATTTTTCAGCAACACCGCAGGAATGGTTTTTAAAAGAATTCTGAAATCCTGAGCGGTGGACAGATTGTCAATGTACATCAGGTCAAGTTTCATCCATTCATCAAATTTAATATTGTTTCTGCCGCTGACCTGCCAGATACAGGTAATCCCCTGGGTGACCGAGAGGCGTTTACGCTCAATGGGGCGGTATTGAAGAACCTCTTTTTCGATGGCAGGTCTGGGCCCCACCATGCTAATATCCCCTCTGAACACATTGAACAGCTGAGGCAGTTCATCAAGGCTTGTTTTGCGCAAAAATTTGCCGGTGCGGGTCTGACGTGGGTCGTTTTTGATTTTAAATGCCGGCCCATCCATCTCATTTAGGTGCATGAGGCTCTCCTGCATTTTTTCTGCCCCCCCCACCATGGAACGAAATTTAAATAGAATAAATTTTTTACCATATTTCCCAATACGTTCCTGTTTGAAAAAAACAGGGCCCGGAGAGGTGATTTTAATGGAAATGGGAATGGTAACCCAGAATGGCAGACAAAGTACGATGATAATTGAGGATGCCGTTAAATCAAACATGCGTTTGAAAAAAGCAACCAGTGGCCTGCGATAGACAAATTTGATCAGCTTAAACTCAATGTTCCCAATATGTTCGGAAAAAACATGTGCTTTTGTTGTTATCATATTCATCGGGTTTTCTTTTGTCGTGGCAAAATCAATGCCCATGCCTGCGCAGCTTTTTAAAAGGAAATCATGATGTTCGGTATAACTATCATCTCCAGGGTAAACCACACAGTCTGTGTAGTGCTCATGGACAATGCGGGGCAGTTGATCCACTTCCCCCAGAATTTTTTTATTGGCAACGGTTTTACCGATGTCATCTGGTTGATCTGTCAAAAAGCCGGTGATACGCCAACCGCATTGAGGATGATTTTCAACATAAGCGGCCACCTGCCGGGCACGGGGACCAGTCCCCACCAATAAAAAATGCCGGATGAGATTGGGGCTTGAATTGCATCTTTTTAAGCAGTAAAAAAAACACAATCGGTTCAGTGTCAGGGTTAAGAACAATATACAAAAGGAGATTATGGAGAAAAAAACCGTTTCTTTCAAGGTCATACCAAAGGAGAAAAACAGTATTGATAAAACGACACTGGAGAGGATGCTTAAGGGGATCACTTTGTAATAAACATTTTTAGTATCCGGCAGGCCGGTCTTCTTATACCCGCCACGGGCGGACCGGGATTTGGGACCCGGTTCGCCCACAACGAAGCTTGAAAGAATATTAGGTCTGCCTACTTTTTCGTATAACCCGTTTAGTGCTGTCATGGATAGGAGGAGGGGGGTGACGATAAAAAAAGGGGACAGAAGGAAAAAACGTGCTGTTCGGAGAGGATGTATGGTTGCCATAGGGTGGGGCATGATTGAGATGGGCAGCGTGAAATAGCCGTTGGCGGTTGATAGGAACAGGGGAACAATTAAATAATATAGGACTGCAAGGCAGATAATATCAGCGAATATTTGTGATAAATGCAGGTATTCCTTTTGATCATGAAACATGAAATTCAGCTCCGCAAATTGAGGCAATTTGGAACGAACCACTTGTAAAAATTTTGTATAACGGGCATGTCCTGCCGGACACAACAAATATAGAAAATGGTATTATACCGCCGCCCCCCCCGACGGGCAATGGGCCCGGACCGGAACTGTAGACAGCTCAATTGTCCGGTTCCTATTGCCCATCGGGGGGGGCGGCTCTGCTGAGGTTGCCTTGGAGGCTGCCTTTTCATATAAACCTAATAAATAGAGAGTGTAAAGTCAACTCCTGTTTAACTTGAAGTTTTCATCGTGAATTTAAAATAATTTTGAAAGGATCGTCATATTTAACATAAATCGATTATAAATCGGTTCAAAGTGGTCCATGTTATGATCAACCTCCCTCCGAATTTTTTAGTTTGACTTCAGAATTATTGGTTGATAGCATACCAAATTTTGTTGTGTTCTTTATATGCCTCAAGGTGATCGGTTGCCTCAAGGTGATCGGTGTTGTGATCACTCCTAAAAGTGGTGCTCAATCCTGAAAAAAAACGGAACGTTTGCTCTATGACAAGCCAGGTCAAGGCCAATATCTTCAGACTGTACATGATTAAGATATCCAAATGGCTGATGCTCACCATGCCCATTGTCTTTTTGTTTTATCGGGAAAACGGCTTGGGGACCCAGGAGCTGTTTATTCTAAAGGCGGTGTACTCTGTTTCCATTGTACTTATGGAGGTACCATCGGGATATTTTGGCGATATGTGGGGTCGAAAAAAATCCCTGGTCCTGGGGAGCTGTCTGGGATTTGCGGGATTTGCACTCTATAGTATCTCCACCGGATTTTGGGGATTTCTGATATGCGAAATAATACTTGGGGTGGGGCAGAGTTTTATTTCCGGGTCTGATGCGGCTATTTTGTATGACACGCTGTTGTGGGCGAACCGTGAGAATCAGTATTTGAAAATCGAGGGCAGGCTTATCTCTCTTGGCAACTTTGCCGAAGCCATTGCGGCTCCCATTGGTGTGGCTCTTGCCGTCATCTCCCTTCGAACCACCTTCTATTGCCAGGCGCTGGTGGCATTTACCGCCATTCCCGCGGCCCTTTATCTGTTTGAGCCCCACAAAACAGACAATCGGCTCCGGAAGAGAGGAATACATCACATTCTCGCCATTGTTCATTATGCACTGGTCCGAAACCGGGCACTTAAATGGAATATCGTTTTTTCTTCCGTCATGGGAACCGCCACTTTGACCATGGCATGGTTTGTTCAGCCCTATCTGGCCTTTCTCTCCATTCCCCTTGCCCTTTATGGGGTCATCATTCCTGTTTTGAATATTACCGCCGGCGTAATGTCCATGCATGCCCATCACCTGGAAAAACGGCTGGGAATGGCCGGCACGGTTTTTTTTATTGCCATATCCATCAGCTGTGGTTATGTGGGACTGGGTGCTTTCCATACCGCCTGGGGGCTTGTATTTCTTTGTCTGTTTTATGTTTTCAGGGGGGTTGCAACCCCTGTATTGAGAAACTATATCAATGAGATTACCCCATCTGAGATCCGGGCCACGGTGCTCTCCGTGAGAAGCCTGGCCATTCGGCTCTCTTTTGTTTTTGTTGGCCCGCTACTTGGATGGCAGACGGATCTTGTGGGGGTACCGTTTGCACTTTATATGGGGGGCAGCCTCTTTATGGTGACAGGATGTTGGTCTGCCCTGATGCTGATGAGGGACCGGAAAAACAAGGAGAATCTGCCCCGTTTGAAAAATGTCCGGGTGTGAGGAGTGGCTGAACCGTTGGGCTTGAGTATAACCTCCTTCCAAGAAGGTGGCCGGGGTTGTGATTGATTGAGTTTGAACCGTTGTTTTGGGAGGAGAGTAGTTATGATTGTGGGTATTGCCGGGGGGAACCTGCAAGGCGTTGAGGCAACCTATTTGACGTCAAAGGCGGGATGGACGAGCCTTGTGGCGGACAGGCGGCCCTGTGTGCCGGCATCCGGTCTTTGTGATCGTTTTTTTCAGCTCGATGTGTCCGATGAAGGGGCACTGCTAACGGCTTTTAAACATGCGGATTTTATTCTGCCGGCCCTGGAAAATAGGGCGGCTCTTGAGGCTCTGGTACGATTTTCACAAAAACACGGCATTCCTCTGGCCTTTGATGCAGCTGCCTATGCCATCTCCTCATCCAAGGTGACATCGGACGCTCTTTTTCGGACAAAGGGGATACCGGCCCCCCTGCCATGGCCCCGGTGCGGGTTTCCGGCCATTGGAAAACCGGACAACAGCAGCGGCAGTCATGGTGTCACGCTTTTTCAGGATTCCGGGGGGTATGATGAATTCCTGAAAATATTCGGCAAAGGCCCGGATGTGCTTCAGGAGTATGTAGAGGGGCCGTCCTATTCCATGGAGGTGATGGGAATACAGGGAAATTATGTTGCCTTGCAGACCACGGAACTGTTTATGGATGATGTCCATGACTGCTGTCGTGTGACGGCACCGGTGGCTCTTTCCCCGGCTCTGACCGCAGAATTTACCCGAATTTCATTGGACCTTGCCAGGGCGGTTGATTTAAACGGCATTATGGATGTGGAGGTGATTCTGCACAAGGGGCAGCTCAAGGTGCTGGAGATTGATGCCCGTCTGCCCAGCCAGACCCCAACGGCGGTGTTTCTTTCCACCGGAATTAATATGGTAACGCTGCTGGGGGATATTTTTGTTCGTAACACCCTGAATCCTCCTGTGATACCTCCTCGTCCGGTATGGGTGAGTTATGAGCATGTTTCGGTTTCCGATCAGGGACTTGCCTGCAAGGGGGAGCACATCATGGCCATTGATGAACCACTGCAGTTGGTGAAGAATTTGTTTGGTGCCGATGAAGTGATCACCAATTACCGGGAGGGAAGGGACTTTTTTGTGGCCACCTTAATCAATTCAGCTTCGTCTTTGGAGCGCCTTGAAGGCAAGCGCAGGTCCGTTTTTAATACCATTTTGGAGAAGAATCACCATGACCCGGTTGAAAACATGTGATATTGATACCATTCCTGAAAATCTGAACAAATATAATAGCGAATTGATAGAAAAAACAGGGCGCTCTCTTTTGGGTATTGCCTGTCATGCCTGCGGGTGCAAGGAGTCTGAGATTTCGCTGCAGATGGAAAATTTCAGGGTGTCTGTGGTGCCGGTTACTGCAGGGCAGGGGATTATCACCACCTTTTCTCATACCGTGGCAGCCATTTTGGCCTATCTGGGGCTTCCCGTGTCCGTTACCGGGGCAACTGATACGGCAGGGGTGGCCCAGGCTTTTGAAAACAATGCCCATGGCCTCATGATGTCCGATGACAATCGGTTTGTGGCGTTGAATCTCATTCGTCAACGGGTGGTAGATAACTCCGAGTCTACTGGCAGGGGCTATGCTGCGGCTCTGGATCTCATGGGGGGGGGATTGAAGGGAAAATCTGTTGGGGTGGTGGGATGCGGGCCGGTGGGCAGTGCCGCGGCCCGGTGGCTGGTCCACTCCGGTGCCCATGTGGTGTTGTACGATATCGTTCCCCAGGCTGCCCGGAAGCTGCGGGACCATCTGTGTGGCAGTCCCGGCAATGGATTTGGGAGCATCTCTGTGGCAGAGCGGGATCTGAACACCAGCCTTGCCCCATTGAGATACGTCATTGAAGCCACGCCTGTGGAAAATGCCATTCCGGACAGTGTCCTTTCTGATGATACCTGTATTGCGGCCCCAGGGGTGCCCCTGGGAATTTCCAGAAAAGGGTGTGAGAAAATTTACAGCCACTTGATCCATGATAAGCTGGAGATCGGTGTTGCCGTCATGGCCGTTTCCATGCTGTCCCCCATTCTCGCAAAACCGGCAGAAAACATTTGAACATCAAGTGTAAGCCGGAAAAAGAAAAAGGATTTTATTTTGAGCGATTTATTAACATGGACCGATACCCAGCTGGCCCGTCTCAGGGAGCTGGAAGCCCCAAAAGAGGATCTCACGTGCACCGGCACCACCGTGGGGGAGAGAAATCAATTTTTCCAGCGCATTGAAAAGCGGTTGGTAAAACAACAGCAGCAAAAGCTGAGACAGTTTCTCACCGTTGATTTAAAACCCAGGCTGGTTGAACTGGAAGAACATCTCACCGCTGTCCTCAATCAGCAGGGGTTCGCCCGGGTCACCACGCCTGTGATCATTTCCCGGGAATCCCTTGACCGAATGACGGTGGACAAGGACCATCCCCTGTCACAACAGGTGTACTGGCTGGATGACCGGCATTGTCTCCGTCCCATGCTGGCCCCCAATCTTTACCAGTACATGGTGAATCTGGGCCGGCTGAAACCCCGGCCCATACGTTTTTTTGAAATCGGGCCCTGTTTTCGAAAAGAGTCCGATGGTGCCCGGCACAACAGTGAGTTTACCATGTTGAACCTTGTGGAGATGGGCCTGCCCCCGGAACGACGTCAGGAGCGTTTGCGGGAAATAGCCACACTGGTGGCCCATGCCGCCGGAGTGACGGATTATAAATTTGAAACGGAAGATTCCGTGGTATATGGAGAGACCCTGGATGTGGTTGCCGGTAAAGATCGCATTGAGGTGGCCTCGGGTGCCATGGGACCCCATCCCCTGGACGCGGCCTGGCGGGTCACCGATACCTGGGTGGGGCTTGGCTTTGGCCTTGAACGATTGATCATGGTGGCCCAGGGTTCCAACAGCATTGGTAAGTGGGGAAAGAGCGTCTCCTGGGTGAATGGTATCCGATTGAATCTATAGCCGGGAATAATGCCACACCGGTCGAAACGGTGGCGCAAAACGGGTCCAAAAGAACAGGGGGGCGGAAACCCGAATCGCGTCTCTGCCCCCTCAGGTGGCCGTTGGTGTGATCAGTGCCTTATTAAAACAATCCCCCCTCCTTAAAAATTAAGGGTCTCCTGAAGTTCATCTGTGGAAAAATCCCATTCCGTGTTGTGGGGGGGGAATTTTACATCAAACATGTCCGGGAGCTGGTCATCCACCTTGGTAAAGCCGGCCCGTCTGTTAAACGTTTTTTCATCATTGAGAATGGATTTGCCGAGGCTCACCACATCATCGGGGGTGAGACTCAGACCGTGGTGGGCATTGATGAGATCCACAATGGTCTGAACGCCGTCTTCATTGTCAAGAACGGCAAAGGCCACAAACAGGCACAGCCCCGCAGCATCTATGGCGGCCGTGGCAATCTGCAGGTTCCGGGACAGCTCAATGTTCCCCGCTTTTTTCAAAGGATCAATGTCGCCCCCCACCTTGAGAATATTTGCGGTGACGCCATAACCCGCTGTGTGATCGGCCCCCATGGGGGTGGTGGCATAGGTGACGCCCACGCCTTTGACGGCCCGGGGGTCATAGGCGGGAAGTGCCTGTCGTTTCACGACGGGTATGCGGTCCACACCCAGGGCGTCTCCGGTGAAGGCCGCTCCATTCCCCAGTATTTTACCGATTCCGGTGCCTTTGCCCACCTCTTTTAATAGATTGATGGCGGCCTTGCCGTCTCCCCATGGAATAAGTCCGCCCTCCATGGCCATGCCAATGGCCACACCGGTGTCAATGGTGTCAAGACCGAAATCATCACACAGACGATCCATCATGGCAATGTCGTCCAGATCCTTGATGGTGGTGTGGGCACCAAAGGCCCACAGGGTCTCATACTCAAACCCGGCTGTCAGCTGCTTGCCATCCTTGTCGTTGTATACCTGGGAGCATTTGATCACGCAGCCGGGATGACACCCTTCCGACACAATTCCGCCCCGGGCTTCCATGTTCTCCACCATTTTCTCACCACTGATCTCATGGGCATGTTCAAAGCGCCCGGAGGTGAAATTTTTGGTGGGAAGTGCTCCGGATTCGTTGATGACATTCACAAGCACGGCCGTGCCGAGGCCGGGGAGGCCCTGACCGGTGACGGGGTGGGATTTCAGCATCTCCACCCATCGTTTGTTGGCGGCCTTGAAGGCTTCCGGGTTCGCCATCACCGGCCGGTCACACCCGGCATCATCCACGATGATGGCCTTGATTTTTTTTGAGCCCATGATGGCACCCAGCCCGCCTCTGCCCACGGCCCGACCAGGGGTGCCCTTGAGATCCGCCTGCTGGATGCTGGCAGCTTTGAGGCGCTGCTCTCCGGCCGGGCCAATGCTCATAACGCCGGTCCTGTCACCATAGATGGCCCACATTTTTTCCATCATCTCATAGTTTCCCAGCCCCACGTAGGCATCGGCAGGAAGGATCTCCACGGAATCCTTTTTAATGACGACCATGCTATAGGCATCCTTGGCGGGTTTTCCCTCCAGGACCACGGCGGCAATGCCGAGGCGGGCCAACTTCTGGGAAACAAATCCACCGGAATTGCTCTCTTTGATACCGCCGGTGAGGGGAGATTTACCCCCCACGGAAAGCCTGCCGGAGTTGGCGGCCGGTGATCCGGACAGAATGCCCGGAGCAATGATCAGTTTGTTGGCGGCACCCAGTGGGTGGCAGGTGGCAGGGACTTCGTTCAAGACCATTCTGGATGTGAGGGCTCTGCCCCCCAGACCTGCCAGCTCCTCCGGAACATCTTCATAGGCATAGGTGAGATTTCCAGTGTTTATTCTAAGAATTTGACTCATTTTTCCCTCCTTTATTTTGGATGACGGCAACCGGGGCAATATTTTTCCCCGAAGGGTACTGGTCTAAAATTTAAAATCCATTACGTAAAAAGTGCTTGACATATGAAAATATGAACCGGTATGGACTTTAAATAACAAGATTTTTGTATTATAAGAAAGAAAAAAGCATCTGTAAAGATAATACTTTTATGCTTTTGTCCGTTTCCCGGCGAGTCCCTCTGATGAGCAAACTTCGATGCCGGCCGGAAAAAATTTGGACATCAAGTGGTAACAACAACTAAAATTTAAAATTACTGAAAGCCATGACCCACAGTTGTGAAAAGTGGAGGGCTGTGCTAAGAAAAAACGGAGCTTGATCATATCATCGGCCGCTTGTCACGATGGGGTCAGGCTTGTGTCATGATCAAGCCCAAAAAGCGGTTTGGTGAACCCGGATGTGTGTGAACGGAATTGAAAACATGGGACTTGATCACAATCCCGGCCACCCGTCAGGATTGGTGTGCCACACCGGAGTGGCCGGGGGTGTGATCAAGCTCAAAACATGGACTGACAGGGGGAATATGAGAATTGTAACCAGGCCCGATTTTGACGGAGTGGTATGCGCTGTGTTTATTCACGAAGCAGAGGCCGTTGACGAGGATATCAAGTGGCTGGAACCCAGCCAGATTCAAAACGGCAAAGCCGATATCCGGCCCGGGGATATTGTGGCCAATCTCCCCTATGACCCCCGCTGTTCCATCTGGTTTGATCATCATGTCTCCAACATGATGGAAGAGGCCCCCCCGGGGGTGTTCCGGGTCGCCCCATCGGCGGCGGGATTGGTTTATGAATATTATAAAAAAAAAGGGAGGCTGGAAAAGGAGTTTGAAGAACTTGTCCGCTGGACGGATATCATTGATGCCGCCAGGCTGGACAAAGACCAGGTGCTTTATCCGGAGAAATACCCCTACCTTCTGCTCTCCATGACCATCAAAAATCGAAACGGTTCGGATGTGTCATACTGGAATCATCTGGTTCATCTATTGCGATGTCATCCCATTAAGACGGTGATGGAAGATCCGGAAGTTAAGGCCAGGTGTGAAGCCGTGGTGGCAGAGAACCGGACTTATGTGGAGATCTTAAAGGCCCATACCGAAATTTATGAACAGGTGACGGTTACGGATTTCCGCGTCCTTGATAGGGTACCATCGGGGAATCGGTTTCTTGTGTACTGCCTTTATCCCGACGTGATTGCCAGTGTGAAGGTACGATTTGATGAACAGGATCCGGACACCACCATTGTCAGCATCGGGCAGAGCATTTTCAAGGAGGGGCTACAGGTCAATATCGGCCATCTGTTAGCGCGGTATGGCGGGGGAGGCCATGCCGGGGCCGGAGGGTGCAGTATGGAAAGTGCCCTTGCTCCGGGCAATATTGATGAAATCCTTACCATTCTGGCGAGAAACCGGCCATTGAATTGACCTGAGTATTCGGCGGGTCAGGGGGTTTGTCCACTTGGGAGGAGGGGGGAGCTAATAAACCACCCGGGTGGTAGTTGCGTCAAACAGATGCATCTGATTAAGATTCATGGTCAGGGAAATGTCATCATCGTGGTGGACCACCATGCGGCCCTCACACCGGGCAATGAATTTAATTCCTTTGAGATTTACGTGGATATGGGTTTCATTGCCAAGGGGTTCCACCACATCAACGATCCCCTGGAATATGGAGGGCGTTGCCGGGAAAACATCTGCCTGGACGGGGGCGATCTCTTCGGTTCGGATTCCCATGACAAGGGCCTGACCGTCCTTTAATTCACCAGTATCTCTTGGGGGGACGGGAATTTCAAGACCGCCGTCAAACATCAGCACAAATCCGGTCTCTTTTTTTACGGCCCGACAGGGAACCAAGTTCATGGGCGGGGTGCCGATGAATCCCGCCACAAAGGTGTTGACCGGCTGGGAGAAAAGTTCCATGGGGGTGCCCACCTGCTCAATGGATCCTTCTTTTAATACCACGATGCGGTCGGCCAGGGTCATGGCCTCCACCTGATCGTGGGTGACATAAATAATGGTGGCGTTCACCCGGTGGTGGAGCCGTTTGATCTCCGCCCGCATCTGAATGCGCAGTTTGGCATCCAGGTTGGACAGGGGCTCGTCAAAGAGAAAAACAGAGGGTTTGCGCACCATGGCCCGGCCCATGGCCACTCGCTGTCGCTGCCCCCCGGACAGTTCATGGGGTTTCCGTTTCAGCAGTGTCTCCAGGCCCAATATCCGGGCCACCTCTTCAACCCGTTGTTTAATTTCGGATGTGGGGGTTTTTCTCAGTTTGAGTCCAAAGGAGATGTTGTTGAATACAGTCATGTGGGGGTAGAGGGCATAGTTTTGGAACACCATGGCAAGACCCCGGTCTTTTGGAGCGACGTCATTGACCACCTTTCCGCCGATGGAGATGGTTCCCTGTGAAATAGACTCAAGCCCTGCCACCATGCGTAGAAGCGTTGATTTGCCGCACCCCGACGGACCCACCAGGACCAGAAACTCCTTGTCCTTTATATCCAGATTGATGCCGTGCACCACCTCTGTCTTGCCATATCTTTTTACGACCTGATCAAGTTTGAGTTCCGTCATTACCGAAATTTTCCGTTTAATGGGTTTAACTGTCCGGATTTGTCGGCGCCGGCCTGAAGTGGCCGGTGTCATGATTAAGCTCTAAAAAAAACAATAAATTAACTGATTATGCAACTCATTTTTTAAAAATCCATATTAATCTTGACGATGTTGGCTTTAACCATTAAATCTTGAGGTGAGGTTGTCACTGGGCTTGCGCCATGGACTGGAGTCTCTTGGACCGTTTATATGAAAAGGCAGCCTCCAAGGCAACCTCAGCAGAGCCGCCCCCCCGATGGGCAATAGGAACCGGACAATTGAGCTGTCTACAGTTCCGGTCCGGGCCCATTGCCCGTCGGGGGGGGCGGCGGCATAATGCCATTTTCTATCTTCGTTGTGTCCGCCAGGGCATGGGGGTTTATATGAAAGTCTCACCAATGTGCTGGAATTAAAGGACTTTCGTTTTTCGTTGTGGCAGTTTTTTCTGCCATGTATGTTATATGAAAAGGCAGCCTCCAAGGCAACCTCAGCAGAGCCGCCCCCCCGATGGGCAATAGGAACCGGACAATTGAGCTGTCTACAGTTCCGGTCCGGGCCCATTGCCCGTCGGGGGGGGGCGGCGGTATAATACCATTTGGCTCCGCGTCTACGACCCTATATTTGTTGTGTCCGGCAGGACATGCCCGTTTATAAGAAAGTGTAGGCACGCCTAACATTACTTTCATTATTCGTTGTGGGCAGACCCAGGCCCCCAATGCGGTCTGCCCGTGGCAGTTATTGAGAAAGAGAAATAAAATAACCCCATAAAAAAGGAAAGTGTATTGTGAAAAAAACGGTATGGTGTCTCTTGTTTCTGTTTGTCTTTTCCACCACTGCCTCGGCCGCCATGAAGATCCGGTTGGCCGTGGTGACAAAACCCGGTTCTGCCCAGAACATTGTGGCAGACACCTTTAAAAAGTTCATTGAAGAGCGCTCCCATGGGGAGATCAATGTAAAAGTATTTCACTCCGCCTCCCTTGGCAATGAAACCGAAATTCTCCAGCAGATCCAAATGGGAACCGTGGAGATGGGGGTTATCACCGCAGGGCCCTTTGACACCTTTGACCCCATTGTCCGGGTGGTCAACTATCCTTTTTTGTTCCGGGATAATGAACAGGCCGACCGGATTCTGGACGGGCCTTTGGGACAGGAGATTCTTAAAAGCCTTGAGACTTCCGGTTTTAAAGGACTCCATTTTTCCGAAAACGGATTTCGCAATCTCACCAACAGCAAACGGCCGGTGAAGGGCCCTGAAGATATCAAGGGGCTGAAAATCCGGGTGATGGCGTCGGCCCTGCACAAGACCATCTGGCAGACGCTGGGGGCCAACCCCACCCCCATGCCCTGGCCCATTTACACCGAGCTGGAGCAGGGGGTCATTGACGGCCAGGAAAATCCCCTGTGGGTGATGGAGGTGTACAAGTTCTATGAGATCCAGAAGTACATGACCATGACCCGTCATGTCTACTCCCCCCACATTGATGTGGCCGGGTTGAACTGGTGGAACAGCCTTTCCCAAGATACCCAGGCCCTTATTGCAGATGCCATTGCCGATGCTGCACGTTTTCAGAGGGCGGACAATCGGGCCAAAGATGCCGGACGCATGGCGCTTCTGGTGGAAAAGGGGATGATCATCGAGGAAAATCCGGATGTAGCGGCCTTTCGGGAGCGGGTGGCAGGCATGAAAAACATGGATCTTTACACTGATCCCCGGGTAAATGCGTTGCTGCTCAAAATGATTGAGGCCACACGATAACCCTCGGCAATGGAAAAATGGGCATCCTTCATATGCCTCCACAATTACTTTACACTTTTTTAAGGTCGACCACCGAAAAATGACCCTTTTTTTCCAAAATTTGAGTGACGGGGTGAATCGGAAGGTGGAGTGGCTGCTCTTTGCCATGGGAATCTCCATGACCCTTATTGTGGTGTGCCAGGTGTTTGCCCGGTATGTTCTAAACCACTCCCTGTTCTGGTCCGAAGAGCTTGCCCGGTATCTTCTGGTATGGCTGACGTTCCTGGGCGCTTCCACGGCATATTATCGGGGAATGCATCCCGGTGTGGACGTCTGTTATCTCCGGCTCTCTTTTCGATGGCAGCGGGCGACCCGGATAAGTGTTCACCTGGTCTCCCTGGCACTGTTCGGTGTCATGGTGATTAAGGGAACTGCCTTTGCCTGGTTTCTGCGGTTCCAGATATCTCCGGCCCTGGCCCTGCCCAAATGGGTGATCATGGCCATTGTTCCCCTGGCCGGTGGGGTGCTCATGGTACACGGGGTGCGGTTTCTGGTGGAGGCCATCCGGGGAGAGTGATACGTTGGCCGGATTTTTTTCGATCCCCCCTGCCAATTGGTTTAGACTCATATGGATAGGATGACATTGTGACCTCATCGCTGTTGATCATTACCCTGTTTTTTCTTTTTGCCATGAACACCCCCATTGCCATTGCCATCGGGGTGTCATCCTTGGTGACCATTGTGGTTCAGGGGGATTATCCCCTGATGGTGATGATTCAGCGTATGGTTTCGGGCACCGACTCCTTTCATCTCATGGCTGTTCCGCTGTTCATGTATGCCGGGGTGATCATGGAGGCCGGAGGGATCAGCCGCCGCCTCATTGATTTTGCCAATGCCCTTGCCGGCTGGCTCCCCGGTGGACTGGCCGCCGTTACCATTGTGTCTGCCATGTTCTTTGCCGGCATTTCCGGATCTGCGGCGGCAGATGCCGCAGCAGTAGGCGCCGTGCTCATTCCGGCCATGAAACGATCGGGGTATGATTCCGATTTTGCCGCAGCGGTTCAGGCCGCCGGGGGATCACTGGGGGTGGTGATTCCGCCCTCCATTCCCATGATTATTTTCGGGTTTCTCACCGGTGCCTCCATTGGTCAGCTTTTTGCCGCCGGTATTCTGCCGGGCCTTCTCATTGGCTTGTCCCTTATTGCCGTCTCTACCTTTGTCTCCTGGCGCCGGGGATATGCCCCGGACACCCGGTTTTCCCTGAAGAATATTTTTATGACGTTTAAACGGGCGTTTCTGGCCCTGGGGGCACCGTTGATCATCCTTGGCGGGATTCTTACCGGTGTGTTCACGGCCACGGAATCTGCGGCTGTGGCTGTGGCCTATGCCCTGTTTGTCTCCATGGCGGTCTATGGCAACATCAAGGTGAAGGACCTTTTTTCGCTTTTCAGAGACGGATCGGTCACCGCTTCCATTGTCATGTTTATCATTGCCACCGCCTCGGTGTTCAGTTGGATTGCCGCCATGGAGGATATTCCTGCAGCCCTGGCTGGGACCCTCATGGGAATGACGGATGATCCCGTGCTTCTGCTGCTGCTCATTAATGCCGTTTTACTCATTGCCGGCACCTTTGTGGAGACCACGGCCGCCTTGATTTTGCTGGTGCCCATGCTCATGACCATACTGCCCTCTCTTGGTATTGATATGGTTCAGCTGGGTGTGATCGTGGTGACCAATCTCTCCATTGGCATGCTCACCCCGCCCATGGGCATCTGCCTTATTGTCTCTTGCAGCATCTCCCGGGATTCCCTGGGGAAAGTAAGTCGACGGGTGATACCGTTTCTGGCCATATTGACGATTGATCTTATCATCATAACTTTTTATCCTCCCCTTACCATGTGGATGGCCCGATTGGTTCATTGATCCTCCTGATACACAGCCTTTTTTTGAGTTGCCACTTGGATAAAGCGGTTTTGCCGGGCAATCTCATTGACCCTGAGAATCTGTGGTCGGGTGTGCCCTTCTTATTGAAAAAATTTTACGGTTTATGGAGTTTTAATCTTTGATTTTATCAATTTGACAGGTTATTATCTCTCATTTTTAATTATCCTAATTAATATGGACGGAGCAGAATGAAATTATCCCTTGGAAAAAAAATTGGTTTTGGGTTCGCACTTTCTCTCATCTTTACATTAATCGTTGGTGGAACAGGCTATTACGCCTTGGGTATTGCCACGCAAGGATCTGCTTTCTATCATGACGCGACGGAGACACAAGCCGTTTTTTTCAAGGCAAAGGAAGAGATGGGTCAATATCTGGCAAATCGTTTTACAGAAGGTCGAAATCTGCAGGAATCGGCATTTAAAAACGCAATGAAAAGTTTATTGCACTGCCAGTTGCTGATCAACAACCAATTAAACGGGACTACAGAAGCGGCTTATCGGGAAATTTTGTCCAAAAATAGTGATAATATAAAAAAATATATAGAAAGTTTCAAGGCTTTCAACGCTTCGGAATCATCCCTGATAAAAACGGAATCAGAGATGAGGCTGACAATGGATGAGACCAACAAGATTCTGGGAGACGAGTTGTGGATGGGGGATGATATCGTGAGCGCTTCAAAGGTTTTGTTTGCCGAAAATCTCCGATATACCCTTCAAAAGCAGGATGCCGTTTATAAGAACCTTCAAACCCTGTCTCAGAAGCAACAAAAGGTGGTAAAAAAGTGGTTAGATCTGGTGGGAGGGGCGGAAAGCTTTCGTGAGATAGGAAAGAAGCTGGACCAGCTTTCCCTGAATTTTGCCAGCCTGATCACGCAATATTATGATGGTAATGGAAAATGCAACACCATTTTAGAGCAGATGGAAAAGCAGCAGAAGGAACTTCAGAAAACCTTTGCCGACCTTGGTAATTTGACCGTGGATAAAATGGAAACCATTGAAAAAAACGCAAAGATGATTATACTTGTCGGTGTTGGAATCGCCTTTGCGGTCAGTCTTTTTGTGGCAATTCTGCTTGTCAAGGGGATCACCGGAGCCATTGGTCGCATCACCAGTGGCATGAATGAAGGATCAACCCAGGTGGCAACCGCATCAAGTCAGGTCTCTGCTTCAAGCCAAGCCATGGCTGAAGGGGCATCCAGCCAAGCGGCCTCCATTGAAGAGACTTCATCTGCCATGGAGGAGATGGCATCCATGACCAAGAAAAATGCTGAAAATGCACACCAGGCAAATGCGCTTATGAAAGAGGCCAACCAGGTGGTGCACAGTGCCAATGGATCAATGACTCAATTGATACAATCCATGGCGGATATTTCAAAAGCAAGTGAAGATACATCCAAGATTATCAAGACCATTGATGAAATTGCGTTTCAGACCAATCTTCTGGCCCTTAACGCTGCTGTTGAAGCGGCCAGAGCCGGAGAGGCCGGTGCCGGGTTTGCAGTGGTGGCGGATGAGGTCAGGAATCTTGCCATCCGGGCTGCAGCAGCGGCAAAAAATACCGAAGAACTAATTCAACAAACCATGGTAAAAGTGAATAATGGGTCAACCCTGGTGGGGAATACCAATGATGCATTTGAAGAGGTAGCAAAAAGTACTAAAATGGTTGGTGATCTGGTCTTTGAGATCTCTGAAGCTTCCAGCGAACAGTCCAGCGGCATTGATCAGGTCAATATTTCCATTGCAGAGGTGGACAAGGTCGTTCAGCAAACGGCGGCCAATGCGGAAGAGTCGGCAGCGGCGGCTGAGCAGATGAATGCCCAGGCCGGACAACTGCGATCTTACGTGGAACAGCTGATCAGGCTTGTAAACGGAAAGGGTCATGAGCATTCTTCCCAATTTTCCGATGCCTCTGATGATGCTCCCCGGAGTCCCCGGAGAACCGCCATGGCTCATCAGGCGCTCACCGCTCCAAAAAAGGCATCTGCCCAACAGCATGAGATTCGACCGGATGAACTGATTCCCTTTGATGAGGATTCGTTTTGAATCTTCGGGGCGGTTCACTCCTTTTCATGATCTGCTCACTGGCTCACATTTATTGATTGCTTTCCGTCGAATCCTGGGTTTATAACTCAGGCCTATGAAAAACAAAAACCACAGGAGGTGGGTATGACCATAAGAATCGGGATTAACGGTTTTGGTAGAATCGGTAGAAATATTTTTCGCGCCATGGGTAAGGATAAGGCCTTTGCCGATGTGGAAGTGGTGGCCATCAATGATTTGACAGACAATAAAACCCTGGCCCATCTGTTGAAATATGACTCGGTCATGGGCACCTTTGAAGGCGAGGTGGTCGGAGATGAAACCGGTATCACTGTGGACGGTCGTCACATTGCTGTGTCCGAGCATCGCTCTCCTTCGGATATCCCCTGGGGCGATCTTGGCGTGGATTATGTGGCCGAGTGCACCGGGATATTCCGGGACAGCGAGTCGGCCCAGGGCCACTTGGATGCCGGTGCAAAAAAGGTTGTCATTTCAGCACCGGCCAAGGGGGATGTCAAAACCCTGGTGATGGGAGTGAATGAGGAGGAGTATGATCCCACAAAGCACCATGTGGTCTCCAATGCCTCCTGCACCACTAACTGTCTGGCACCGGTGGCCCGGGTGATTCTGGATAATTTCGGCATTAAACGGGGGTTGATGACCACCATCCATGCCTACACCGGGGATCAGCGGCTCCTTGATTTTCCCCACAGTGACCTTCGCCGGGCCAGGGCTGCGGGGCTTTCCATGATTCCCACCAAGACCGGTGCGGCAGCAGCGGTTTCTTTGGTCATTCCGGAACTTAAAAATAAATTCGACGGCCTTGCCGTACGCGTTCCCACCCCCAATGTCTCCCTGGTGGATGTGGTGATGGAGGTGGAAAAAGAGGCAACGGTCCAAGAGGTGAATCAGGCACTTAAGGCCGCCGCCAATCGGTATCTGGGGTACTCTGAGCTTCCCCTGGTCTCCATGGATTACCAGGGAGACCCCCGCTCATCCGTGGTGGATGCACTGTCCACAAAGGTCATCGGCACCTCGGTGAAGGTGATGAGCTGGTACGATAATGAGTGGGGATATTCCAACCGGATGCTGGATCTCATCCTGCACATGGAAGCTGCAAAGCCCCTGTAACGCCATGATCCGGTTTTTTCCGGCCGGTTTTGCGAGAACAGGATCAGGCTTGTGTTAAAAAATCGGATCATCCAGTGTCATGATACCGTCTGAAGAGGGGTGTGATGGAGCGAGTCTCATTTTCTCAGTTTATTGAATCATCGGATGCCCTTCGGGCCAATCTCATTGAAACCGCACAGGAGGTGGTCATTCGGCCGGAATTCCAGCTCCTTCTTGATATTGTGGTGGACTTTCGCGGCATACACAACCAACTTGAGACCCTGCTTTCCGAGGTGTGCCATACCTATCGAAACTGGGAACTGCTGCTGCCCCAGCTGAGAAATTTCACCCTGAAAAATTGCAGTTACTACCAGCGACATCCCAGGGGGCCTGAAGCCTTTACGCTTTTTGGCACAATTTACATGGAGGCACTGGCGGAGTCCGTCAAAAAGGAGGGACTCCCGGCGCTTCTGATGGAGTCTCTTTTTGCCTGGGTGGACAAATTTATCTCCCTTTTTTCCGGTGACGACCTTCTGAAATATGAAGGGGCACTCAATGCGTTTTTTGAGGGGTTGATCCGGCTGGGAAACCGCCATGACCGGCTGGTGATGTTCATGGTGCAGGGGCGGATACCCATGCAGCGGGTGCTCCGTCGTATGGTGAGTCTCAGGGAGTCTGTGGCCTTGGCAGTGGATCATCGCTGCCTTGCACGTCTCATGATATTCATTCTGGATCACAATTACCGGTACTGGCTGAAAGAGGAGGATCCCATGGTGTGGTTCCGTGCCCAGTGCCGGGATCTGTGCCATGATGGCTCCACCCTGGCATTGTTTGAAACCATTTCCCATGAAGCCCTGACCACCCATCGTAATACCCTGGCCGCCATTGATGTGGACCTTGATGAAAACAACGGGTTGAACCGGTTGATGACCCTTCCTGCCCATATGGACATCGTCAAGGTTTACAAGGAAATTTCCACCCGTCTCACCCGGGGACAGGCCGCTGTCTCCGGGGAGGAAAGATCGTCTTCCCAACATCAAGGGGTTGCGGATTCAGGGGTGCTTTCGGAAAATCAGAAATTGTTATTTCTGTTCAGGATTATGGATACCCGGGGCCTTTATCTCATCCATGAGGAGACCCTGAGGACCATTAACCAGGGACTTGTGCGGTTGATCCGCCAGCAGCCGTTTGAAGATATCGAGACCTTTTTGCTCACCACGTTCCAGCTGTTAAAGGTCAATGTCAGAAAATTTCCCCATACCTCCTTAAAGTGCATTGAGATTCTGGGTGAAGAGGTATTCAAGCGGGGAAACTCCCGCATGGTGGAAGCATTTTTATGGGAGGCGGTGCGGTTCGGATTTCAGCATGCCGGGGTGACGGGCATTGACGAGGACTGGCAACCCATCACCAATCCGGCCCATCTGACCAATATCCGGGTGTGGCTGCACCTGATCACCCGGGAACCCAAATGGTGCGCCACCCTTTTTTCCGCATTGATTATCCATCTGAAGCTTTCCGGCACCTGTGTCAAGGACACCGACCTGTTCCAGCGGGATATCACCCATCTGTTAAACCATCCCATTGAACCGGTGTATAACCTGGTCAAGCAGTTTGCCAAACTGATGCCGGTGTTTTACAACGAGATCGGAGCCGAAGGAGAACTCCGATATGTCTCCACTGAGCTGGATGAGATTCATAAACGCAAAGATCGCCTCATCCATTTTTTAAGAAAGCAGAGCCATGTGGAGAGTTCCAACCTCATTGTGGAGTTTATCCAGGAGATTTTCATTTTCTGGGCCACCCGAAACAAGGGCCGGTTGGTGCCGCTTTTACCCCAGGAGGTGATGGAAGAGGTGGCAGCCGAGGGTCCCTTTATTGATGAGCAGTATGATCTCATCCATCGCATTCGAAAAGAGTTGAAGTTCAAGGCCCCGGAAGATCTTCTGGCATGGGACAAGAAAGCTCGGAAACTATACCTGGATGCACAGAAGGACATTTCCCGGGGGGAACGGCGGCGGTTTGACCTGATGGTTCAGATGTATAAACTGCTGCACCAGAAGTACAACCTAAGCTTTCAGGAGCTTCGGGAAGAACTCATGGAGGCCCAGAGGGAAGGATTCCCCGGCATGGAGTCCCTGGCAGATGTGCTGGAGGCCGGAGAGACGGAAACATCCCTGAAGGCGCTCTTGACCTGCTTGGAAAATCTTAAGGAGATCATTCTCTCCTCCGAAACCTTTCCCGCCAAAGAGGCCATCTACCATAAGCGTCACATTGCCGTGGACATTCCGTCGGTGTATGGCCGCTACCAGGAACGAAAATTTGATAGCCTGAGCCTCACCTTCCGTATGGAGAACCTGGCCAATGTGTTTCTTGAAAAACTGCCGGGTACGGTGAACCTCTCCTTTATCACCCAGGCCACCTTTTTCCGCATTGTCTCCTGCCTGAAACTGTTCATGCGGGCGTTGGCCATTGACGGCATCACCTCCCGACGACTGGACACCTATCTCTCCATCCTGGACAGTTCCCTGATGATCCGTCGGTTTTCCTACACCCAGTACCTGGATATTTTCAGGGGCCTTTCAGAGGGGGTCAAGGATGTAATTTATGCCAATTACACCAACATCCACCAGAACAACCTCTCCATCATCATTCCCCAGATCGGCCGGGACAATCTGTTGAGCCGGTATCGCTCCAAGTGGCGTGATGATGACGGGGTGAACACCACCCATCGCCTTTCCGAAGCCTTTTTCCGGGATCTAATCTCCTCTACCGTCGGTCTTCAGCATCTGGATAATTTTATCACCCGGATCATACAGACCCTGGAGCGCCAGCGGGATGTCCTGGATGAGCGGCACCTGGATCTTCTCATGTCCTATAATCCGGAAAAAACGGTCTCCATGCTCCATGATGTCAATGTGCATACCCATGATCTCATCCATCTGAGCAACAAAGGCTACAATCTGGTGACCCTGACCCACCTCAATCTGCCGGTGCCTCCGGCATTTATCATCACCACCGAGGTGTTTCGCTGCCGGGACGTTATCCATGGATTCGGTAAAGCCAGGGAGGAGTTCATGCGCCGGGTCCGTACAGCCCTCACCCGACTCCAGGGGCTCACCGGTAAGGTGTTCGGGGATTCGGAAAATCCACTGCTTCTTTCAGTGAGGAGCGGGGCGGCCCTTTCCATGCCCGGCATGATGGCCACCATCCATAACATCGGGCTCAACGATGAATTGGTGGAAGCCTATGTGAAGAATCATGGCCATGGCTATCTGGCCTGGGACAACTACCGGCGGTTTGTGCAATCCTGGGCCATGATCTCCGGGGTGGATCGGGAGAAGTTCCAGGAGTTGATGGATGATGCCAAAAAACGCCATAATGTGAAATTTAAATGGAAATTCTCCCCGGATCAGATGCGGGAACTGGCGCTTGATTACCAGAAACTGGTGCGGCGGCAGGGGATCAACATTCCCGATGATCCCTGGCTGCAAATGGCCCATGCCGTTGAGATGGTCTTGGATTCCTGGAACGCGGTTAAAGCTGTGGAGTATCGGGAGATCATGGATCTCTCCGACAGCTGGGGAACGGCGGTGATTGTGCAGAGCATGGTGTTTGGCAACAAAAGCAGTCAGTCCGGGTCCGGGGTGTTGTTCACGGCCCATCCTTATAGAAAGGTGCGCCGGGTGGCCCTGTGGGGGGATTATGCCTATGGGGACCAGGGCGAAGACATTGTGGCGGGCCTTGTCACCAGTTACCCCATTTCCGTGGAGCAGGCCCAGATTGACGGCCGATCCGTGGACAAGAGTCTGGAGAAGAGTTTCCCTGACATCTACAATGAGCTGCTGCGTATTGCAAGGAAGCTGGTGTACGAAGAACGGTGGAATCCCCAGGAAATTGAATTCACCTTTGAGGGGCCGGGGGCCACGGACCTTTATCTGCTCCAGACCCGGGACATGATCACCATTAAAAAGCAGGAGCAGTTTGATGTGTTCATTGCCTCCGAGGCACTGGATGCCGGGGGGCTGGGTAAGGGCATCGGAGTGTCGGGCTCTGCCCTGTCCGGCCGGGCGGTTTTTTCCGAAGGGAACATCCGGCAATTGCGGCAGGAGGACCCTGATATGCCCTTGATTCTCATTCGCCAGGATACCGTGCCCGAAGACATAAAGGTCATTGACATGGCCGAAGGGCTTCTCACCTCCCGGGGAGGACAGACCTCCCATGCCTCCGTGGTGGCGGTTCGCCTGGACAAGACCTGCGTGGTGGGGCTCCGGGATTTGAAGGTGCATGAATCCCGGCAGTATTGTGACATCATGGGACACCGCATCTCCTTTGGTGACCCCTTGTCCATTGATGGCAGGAGCGGACTGGTGCTTTTGGGGCATCATGCCACCCAGACGGAAAAACATATTCTACCCCTTTGATGAGGCGGTTTTTCTGTGTGAAATGAGAAGCCTACCCACATGGCATTGACCGGTTAGGGATAATTCATTGTGTCAAAATATATATCGTTTTATGCCGGCCCCCGGGCCATGGATTTCATTCAAAAACAGGGGCTTTGCCCGGAGCATGTGAAATGGGTTGCCGGAGCCGCAGGGGGTCCCAAATGTTTGATTCTAACCCATCTGGATGCATTTTTATTTGGTCAATGGTTTAAGCATCGAAGAGATCCCCTTTTTCTCATGGGATCTTCAGCCGGTGCCTGGCGATTTGCCGCGGCCTGTCAGAGGGACCCCGGTGCTGCCATGGCAAACTTCAGGGAGGCGTATATCAATCAGTGGTATTCCGGAGCCCCCTCCCTGGATGAAATTCAGCAGGAGTGTGACCGACTCCTCAATGGGTTTCTACCCCATGACGCTGTGGAAGAGATGTTGGCCCATCCCTGTTTTCGGCTCAATTTTATTTCCGCCCGGGCCAAAGGGCCGGGGGCCAGTGAACATCCCTTGGTCCAGGGGACGGCTCTGGCAGGTACGGCTCTTATGAATGTCGTGAGACGGGGCCATCTGAAATATTTTTTTCAGCGGATATTATTCCATCATCCCTCTTCATTGCCTTCCCTTGGAGATATGACGACCTTTGATACCTGTACGGTGCCCCTGACCCGGGATAATTTCAGGCCAGCGCTCTTATCATCGGGGTCCATCCCCATGGTGATGCCCGGCATCGAAAATATCCCCGGTGCCCCCGAGGGGGTCTACAGGGATGGCGGTGTGATTGATTATCACCAGGATCTTCCCTTTTCATCTCCGGAAAAAGACGCTTCTTCGGGGGAGATTGTGCTGTTTCCCCACTACACAAACCGGATCATTCCCGGCTGGCTGGATAAAAAACTGTTTTGGAGAAAACCCCACGCCGAAAATATGGCCAATGTGCTGCTGGTGGTGCCCACCCGGAAATTCCTGGACCTGCTGCCCGGGGGAGAGATTCCGGAACGGGGGGATTTCATGCAGAATAAAGGGAAAAATTTACAGCGAATTTTCCAATGGTCCCTGGCCTGTAAACGGTCTGAATTGCTTGCTGCCGAGTTTCATGACACCGTGGCATCCGGGAAGATCAAAACCTGTCTTTATCCCATTGCGTCCCTGTGAAGTGATTATATGAAAAGGCAGCCTCCAAGGCAACCTCAGCAGAGCCGCCCCCCCGATGGGCAATAGGAACCGGACAATTGAGCTGTCTACAGTTCCGGTCCGGGCCCATTGCCCGTCGGGGGGGCGGCGGTATAATACCATTTTCTATATTTGTTGTGTCCGGCAGGACATGCCCGTTATATGAAACTTCGCCTAATGTCCTGCAATAATGAAGGTTTTAAATTTTGTTGTGTCGGTGGGTCGACATGGCTGTAGTATAAGAGGTGTCTATGGAACCGATTGTATTAACAATGGATCTCCTGGTGTTTCTGTTTTTCTCCGGTCTTCTGGCCGGGCTGGTGGATGCCGTTGCCGGTGGCGGGGGCTTGATTGCCCTTCCGGCCCTTTTGTTTGCCGGAATTCCCCCCCAGCTGGCCCTGGGCACCAATAAACTCCAGGGCAGTTTTGGTACCCTGACCGCTGCATTCAATTACATCAGAAAGGGGCAGGCCTCTTTAAAAGCGTCCTGGATCGGCATTGTGTTCACCTTGGTGGGGGCGGCCATTGGTGCCATGGTGGTGCAGCAGCTGGATTCGGATTTTCTGGAGCCCGTCATCCCGGTATTGCTGCTGCTGGTATTTCTCTATACCCTGTTTTCCAAAAATCTGGGGTTCAAAGAGCACGCTCCCAGACTCTCGGCCCGGTTTTTTTTTATATTGTTCGGCCTTGGACTTGGCTTTTATGACGGGTTTTTCGGTCCCGGCACAGGGTCCTTCTGGACCATGGCCTTCATGGTGCTGCTGGGGCTGAACATGACACGGGCCTCCGGATTTACCAAGGTGATGAATTTTACCAGTAATATCGTTGCATTGTCTTCTTTTATCCTGGGGGGGAATGTTCTTTTCTCCGTGGGGCTTGTCATGGCCTGCGGACAGGTTGTGGGGGCCGCCATTGGTTCCGGTCTTGCCATCAGAAAAGGGGCCCGGTTCATCCGTCCGGTGTTTATGACGGTGATATTTTTCACCATTTTGCGGTTGGGGTATCAGAACTATTGGACCTGGTTTTAATGAAAATCCACCCCCTGGCTCTGAAGCAACACCGCCCCATGTCATGGCAAATCAAAGACGGTATCGGTGCTGTGATGCCTCTTTTGTTTACAAACGGGCCGGTGTCCTTTTTACGGTGCCCGGCTTCCTGAAAAAACGAAACCTTTCTGGAGTTACCCATGGCGCATCATGTTGCAAAGTCCTCCCACGCCCGCCTGGTGGATCGGTTGAACCGTTTTCCCCAGGGCGCACCCCCATCGGAGTTGCTGTTTAAAATACTCAAAATTCTGTTTACGGAAAAGGAGGCCGGTCTGGTCTCTTTGCTTCCCATCAAACCTTTTACAGTGGATAAAGCGGCCCGCATCTGGAAAATGGATGCGACTTCTGCCCGTAACGTGCTTGAAACCCTTGCGGACAAGGCTGTTCTGGTGGATATGGCGCAACATGGGGAGACCCATTATGTCCTGCCACCGCCCATGGCCGGGTTCTTTGAATTTTCCATGATGCGGGTTCGGTCTGATGTGAATCAGAAGGTGCTGAGCGAACTCTTTTATGAATACCTTAATGTGGAGGAGGACTTTGTAAAGGAACTCTTCACCCATGGAGAGACCCAGCTGGGACGAACCTTTGTTCACGAACCGGCCCTCTCACTTGAAAACAGTGTGCATGTGCTGGATTACGAACGGGCAAGTGAGGTGATCAGGACCGCCTCCCACAGGGGCATTAGCCTCTGCTATTGCCGTCACAAGATGCTGCATAAACAGCGGGCATGCAGTGCTCCCCTGGATATCTGCATGACCTTTAACACGGCAGCGGCATCTTTGATCAGGCATGGTCATGCCCGTTCCGTGGATGTAACTGAGGGGCTGGATCTGCTCCAGGAAGCGTATGACAACCATCTGGTACAGTTCGGGGAAAATGTCCGGCAACGGGTAAATTTCATCTGTAATTGCTGTGGCTGCTGCTGTGAGGCCATGCTGGCGGCCCAGCGATTCGGCATGCTCAATCCGGTTCATACCACCAACTTTCTTCCCCAGGTCAATGGGGAAGCGTGTACCGGATGTGGAAAATGTGTGGAGGTTTGTCCGGTGAAGGCCATGGCGCTGGTAACGGCCAATGATCCGGTGAGACCTCGCTTGAAACAGGCGGTGGTGAATGAAACCCTGTGTCTGGGGTGCGGCTTGTGCGTTCGGGCCTGTCCGGGGGAATCCATTGCTCTTATTTCCCGGGAAAGCCGGGTCATCACCCCCCTGGACGGGGTTCACCGGGCCGTGGTCATGGCCATTGAACGGGGCACGCTCCATGAGATGCTTTTTGATAATCAGGTCCTTTTCAGCCATCGTGCCCTTGCGGCGGTGTTTGGCGTGATTCTCAAACTGCCACCGGTCAAACGCCTCCTGGCAAGCCGTCAGATGAAGTCCCGTTATCTGGAACAACTGATTTCGCGTACCCCTTGGTCCGGAGCAGTGTAGACGCGGCAGTTTGTTAGATCAGTTCATTGACGTCTGTGTAAGCCAGGTTCCAGGCATCGGCAACCCCCTTGAAGGTGATGTTGCCGTCCACCACATTCACCCCTTTTTTCAGCGCTTCGTTTTCCTGAACCGCTTTTTTCCAGCCCTTGTCGGCAATTTGAAGGGCGTAGGGCAGGGTGGCGTTGGTCAGAGCCAGGGTGGAGGTGCGGGCAACGGCACCGGGCATGTTGGCAACACAGTAGTGGATGACGCCGTCCACCACAAAGGTGGGTTCGGCATGGGTGGTGGGCCGGGAGGTCTCAAAACATCCGCCCTGGTCAATGGCAACATCCACGATGACGGAACCGTCTTTCATCTCTTTGAGCATGTCACGGGTCAACAGTTTGGGAGCCTTGGCACCGGCCACCAGAACAGCGCCGATCACCACATCGGCTTGGATGACAAGTTTTCTGAGCACTGCGGGGTTGGACATCACAGGGTAGCAGTTGGCCGGCATGATATCATCCAGGTATCGCAGTCTGTCCAGGTTGGTGTCCAGGATATAGACCTTGGCACCCAGACCACAGGCCACTTTGGCGGCATTGACACCCACCATGCCACCACCAATGACCACCACCGTTCCGGGCTCCACACCGGTGACGCCACCCAGAAGAATGCCCCGTCCACCCATGGGCATCTCAAGGTACTTGGCCCCTTCCTGGGCGGCCATGCGGCCGGCCACTTCACTCATGGGCAGCAGCAGGGGAAGGGAGCCATCGGCTTTCTCCACGGTTTCGTAAGCGATGCAGACAGCTTTGCTCTTCATCAATGCCCTGGTCTGGGGCTCGTCCGCTGCCAGGTGAAGGTAGGTGAAAATAATCTGGCCCTGCCGGATCAGGTCGTACTCGGACGGCTGGGGCTCTTTTACATGCATGACCATGTCGGATTTGGCATAAATTTTAGCCGGGGAGTCCACAATGTCGGCACCGGCCTTGATATACAGTGCATCTTCAAACCCACTGCCGGCACCGGCATTTTTCTCCACCAGCACCTGGTGTCCGTTGTGTACCATGGCAACCACGCCGGCGGGGGTCATACATACGCGTTCTTCAGCCACTTTGATTTCTTTGGGGATACCTACGATCATTTTGTGCCTCCTTAACTATTGTTATGCCAATGAAAAATCAGGCCTTGATCATAAGACCGGTCTCTTTGGGGAGGGGTCCGGCTTGCGCTATTGATACTTTTGTCGATTTTTGTTCAAACACTTGCTGAAATTATCATAACACAAGTCCAATTTGTTGGTCCACCCATTGCGTCAGATAGCAGGTGTCGTGTTGATCCCGCCCAGGGGCTAATCATTTCTGGAGGGTATGACAAGGTGCTTAAGCCAGCCAAACAGGGTGTTCCCCTTGAGCAGGGCCTGTTCCTGTAGATCCAGGTTCATGGAGATGGTATCGGTATCCCCGAATCGGTCCCTTCGGGTGATGATTTTTCTGTCGGGGTTGAGGGGCTTGATGACCTTTGCCGGGTTGCCGGCGGCAATGACATTGGCGGGGATGTCCCCTGTAACCACACTGCCGGCACCGATGATGCTGTTCTCTCCAATGGTGACCCCCTTACAGATAATGGCGCTGTCCCCGATCCATACATTGGGGGCAAGGGTGACGGGGTGGGCCGTGGCCGGCGGCAGGCTTCGGTCGTAGATGCCGTGCCAGTCGGAATCGGTGAGATAGGCATTGCTGGCAATCATGCAGTTGTCCCCGATGACAATGCTCTGGGCCGCACTGATGCGCACCCCCGGGGAGATGAGGACATGGTCTCCGATGGTGATGCCGGGCACACTCTCTTTGTCGGTCCACACGGTGAGCCGGGTTTTTTTGTCCGATGATGCCAGAAGGGTAATGTTATCGCCGATGGTCACCGGTCCCCCAAAAATTTCCACATGCCAGGGTTTCACCACAAAGGCATTGGCCCCGAGATGCGCCATCTGGGGTTCCAGAAAGTGGGTGAGGTGGAATTTCTGGATGCCAAACCAGATTTTTTTGATAAAATAGGGCCGGTGGTCCCGCCTCATGAGATCAGTTCCTTAATACACTCTTTAAAGATAAATCCCTCCCAGGCGTTGTGGTTAAAGAGTCGGGCCGCCGGGGTGAGTTCATAAAGGGCATCGGCGGCCATGAGAACCACGGCGTTGGTCCAGGAGATCTTCTCTTCGGGCCAGATGACCATGTCCGGAAAGGTGTACCCGCACCAGAAGGTGCCGTCGTCATAGGTGCGTTCCTGTATCCAGGAGAAGACGATGCGGGCCAGCTTGGTATTGCCTGCAGCAGACAGGGCAAGGACAAATTCCGATGTTTCGGCCATGGTGACCCAGGGCTGATCCGACACGCACCGCACCCCCTGGCCCTCAATGACATATTTTTTCCAGTACTTTTCAATACGCCGGGTGGCGGCCTCTCCGGTGAGAGCTCCGCTTAAAATCGGGTAGAACCAGTACATGGAGAATCGGGATTTGCTGATGTTGTAAAGGGAGATATCTTCTTTCAGGGATCGGCCCAGTTTATGAAAGGCCGTTTCCCACAGCGGCCGTTTTTTTTGGAGCAGGGCCGCAACGGTGAGGGCGCATTTCAGGCTCATGTAGATGGAGCTGCAGCCGGTTAACAGGGCCATGGGATCGATGTTGCCTTCCGGGCTTCTGGCCCAGTGAATTTCGCCGCTGTTCGTCTGGAGGCTGATGCTGAAGTCAATGGCTTTTTCCATGCAGGGCCACATGGTGTGAAGGAAGGTGGTATCCCGGGTGATGAGCCAGGTGTGCAATAGTCCCGTGGCAATGTAGGCGGCCATATTGGTCTCCATGGTCCGATCGTTGGGAACACCGTTTATATAGGATGAATACCAGGAACCGTTGCTGTTCTGATTTTCTGCCATCCATTGAAAGGCCAGTTCGGAGGATGCCGTCAAACCGCCGATGTTCAATCCCATGGCCGACTCCACAAGGTCCCAGGGATCTGTCTTTCCGTCAATGTGCCAGGGAATTTCACCTGACGCGTGCTGTAGCTGAGCAATGAGTCGGGTCACTGAGTCTATGTTCAGGGCCAGATGAGGGCGGGGGCGGCGGTTTTTTAAATCCATTCAATTCTCCCGTTGGGGTTTTTTGCGATGCGTTGATAGGGGGACCCGGACATCTCCAAACTTGCCGGTGCTGATCTTAAGCGCGATAAGTTAATCATGTGTCTGGCACTGGCAGATTTCCCCTTTTATCAAAACAGAGACGGATTGGCAAGTTGATAACCGTGAGAATGTTATGAATTAATATTCATTCGTGTGCTTTCGATATCAGGAAAGCTTTCATTATGGGACGACGGATGAAAATTGCCTTTTTAAACATTTATAATTACTCATTATTATAAAAAATAATCTTAGGATAAAAAAATATGAAAATCCTTGACATACAAGGACCTTCTCTGTTAATCAACAATGAATAGTTATTCATAGTTAACGGGTCGTATGGTAAAATTATATATATACAGGAGGACGTCATGAGTAGAAAGATCAGAAAGGCAGCAGTGATCGGTTCCGGGATAATGGGTGGAGGCATTGCCGCCCTTCTTGCCGGTGCCGGCGTGAATGTGCTTTTGCTGGACATTGTTCCCTTTGATTTGACCGAAGAGGAGAAAAAAGATCCCACGGCAAGAAATCGCATGGTCAAAGCGGGTATGGATGCGGCCCTTGCATCCGCCCCCTCCCTGTTCATGACCAAAAAAGATGCATCATTGATCAAAATCGGTAACCTTGAGGATGATTTTGACAAACTGGCCCAGTGTGACTGGATCTGTGAAGTGGTGGTGGAAAATCTTAAAATCAAACAGAACCTTTTCGGCCGCATTGAAAAGGTCCGAAAACCGGGCGCCATCGTCAGTTCCAATACATCGGGTATCCCCTTAAAGGATATGTCACAGGGCTTGGGTTCTGATTTTAAACAGCACTTTCTGGGAACCCATTTTTTTAATCCGGTTCGTTACATGCACCTCCTGGAACTCATCCCCGGAGAAGAGACCCTCCCCGAAGTGCTGGATTTCATGGCAACCTTTGGTGAGAAAAACCTGGGCAAGGGCATTGTCTGGGCCAAGGATACCCCCAATTTTGTGGGGAATCGCATCGGGGTTCATGGCATTGGGGCCGTCATGTCCTCCATGCTGGAAGACGGACTGACCATTCCCGAAGTGGATGCCCTGTTCGGACCGGCCCTGGGTCGACCCAAAACCGCCATTTTCAAGACCACCGATCTGGTGGGGCTTGATACCATGGCCCATGTGTGCCAAAACTCCTATGATCTGTGTTCTGATGATGAACAGCGCGATGCCTTTGTGGTTCCGGAGTTTATCAAAAAAATGCTTGAGAAAAAGCTTCTTGGCAATAAGACCCGGGCCGGTTTTTACAAAACCGATCTCACGCCGGAGTGGAAGAAGATCCGCAAGGTGATCAATCCTGCCACACTGGAATACGAAGACCTCACCCGTCCCAACTTCCCCTGCCTGGATGCCGCCAAAAAGATGGCCACCCTTCCTGAAAAGATCAAATGCGTTCTCACCGGTGACGACAAAGGCGCTCAATTTGCCTGGAAAATGGCGGTGAAGAGTTTTCAATATGCAGCCAACCGGGTTCCCGAGATTTCCGATACCATTATCGAGATCGATAACGCCATGAAATGGGGCTATAACTTTGAGATGGGGCCCTTTGAGTTGTGGGACACCTATGGGGTGGCCGACGCCGTTGAAAGAATGAAGGCCGAAGGCTATGATATCCCTGAAAATGTTTCCGCCATGCTGGCCGGCGGCAACACCTGCTTTTATAAACTGGAGCAGGGAAAGAACTATTTTTATGATTTTTCAACGGCCACCTACAAACCCGTTCCCATGAGTAAAACCATGGTCAGCCTTGCCGCGGCCCGGGGCAACAATAAAGTGGTTCAGGACAATAACTCCGCCAGCCTCATCGACATTGGCGACGGCGTGTTCTGCCTTGAATTCCATACCAAGATGAATGCCTTGAATGCCGAGATCATTGATTCCATTGATGATGCCCTTGACTATGTGGATGCCAATGGTGTGGGCCTTGTCATCGGCAACCAGGCCGGTGGTATGCCGGGCGCTTTTTCCGCGGGTGCGGATCTTGCCTTTGTCTCACGACTGGGCCATGATAAAAAATATGCAGAATTGGATGCCTTCCTTGAAAAGGCTCAGACCGGTATCCAGAGAGCCAAATATTCACCCTTCCCTGTGGTGGCGGCCCCCTACGGCATGACCCTTGGCGGCGGGTGTGAAACCTGTCTGGGAGCGGATCGCATTGTGGCCCATGCCGAGCTTTACATGGGGCTGGTGGAGATCGGTGTGGGGCTTTTGCCCGCCGGTGGCGGTTGCATGAATCTCTGGAAAAAATTCATTGATGCCCTTCCCGCAGGCGTGGCCAAGGACACCGATCTTGGCAAGTTGTTTGCCCCTGCTTTCATGAACGTGGCCATGGCCAGTGTCTCTATGTCTGCGGCCCAGGCCCGCTCCAACGGTTTTCTGGGGCTGGCAGACAGAATTGTGTTCAACCGGGACAACCTGGTGGGCGAGGCCAAAAAAGAGGTGTTGAAAATGGTGGATGATGCCTATGCACCCCCCTTGAAAAAACCCCTCAGGGTCATGGGAAATGCCGCACAGGGCATGGTCAATGCTGAGATTTACAATCTGCTCAACGGTAAATTCATGAGCGAATATGATGCTTTCCTGGCTCGGCGCATTGCCTATGTCATGAGTGGCGGGGAGGCCCACACGAACACGCTGATACCCGAAGAGGGCATTCTCAAGCTGGAACGGGAAGCCTTTTTGGACTTCATCAGGGAAGAGAAAACGCTGGCAAGAATTGACCACATGCTTAAAACCGGCAAACCGTTGAGAAACTAATCCAAGGAGGAACTCCAATGAGAGATGCATATATTGTACAGTCTGTTAGAACCCCCGGCTGCAAGCAGAACAGGGGACTGTTCAAAGAGACCCGGCCTGAAGAGCTGCTTTCATTTATCATGAAGGCGGCGGTGGAGAAAACAAAGGGACTCAAAATGGAAGATTTTGATGATGTGATGTGCGGCTGTGCTTTTCCTGAAGCTGAGCAGGGGCTGAACATCGGCCGTATTGCCGCCAGGATGGCAGGATTTCCCGATGCCGTTTCCGGTGCCACGGTGAACCGGTTCTGTGCATCCGGTCTTGAGGCCATTGCCCTGGCCTGGTCCCGGGTTCAGATGGGATGGTCCGAGATCACCATGGGAGCCGGCGTGGAATCCATGAGTTTTGTGACCATGCCCGGGAATATGCCCCGCCCTCATCCGGAATATTCCGTCACCAACCCCGAGATATATGTCTCCATGGGCATTACCGCGGAAAATGTGGCCAACCGCTACAATGTAAGCCGGGAGGATCAGGATGTCTTTGCCTCAAACTCCCAGGCCAAGGCGGCAAGGGCCCGGGACAACGGGTTGTTCACAGAGATCATTCCCACACCGGCCTACAGGTATGTACTTCAAGCCGACGGAACCATGAAAAAAGAGTCCTTCATTGTTGAGCACGATGATGGCATTCGTGAATCCACTCCCGAAGGACTGGGTAAATTAAGGGCAGTTTTTGCCGCCAACGGGTCGGTCACTGCCGGTAACTCCTCCCAGACCACTGACGGGGCTGCCGCCACCATCATCGCCTCAAAGGAAAAATGTGAGGAGCTGGGGCTGACGCCCATGGGCAGGCTGGTGGCCTACACCAGTGTGGGATGTAACCCGGATGAGATGGGAGTCGGACCCCGGTACGCCATTCCCAAGGTGCTGAAATTGGCCGGTCTCACCATTGATGACATTGATATATATGAAATCAATGAAGCCTTTGCCTCCCAAGCCCTCTACTGCATCCGGGAGCTCAACCTTGAACAGTACATGGACAGAATCAATATCCACGGCGGTGCCATTGCCCTGGGGCATCCCCTGGGATGCACCGGAGCCAAGCTTACGGCCACCTGTCTGGCCAACCTGAAAGAGGTGAACGGAAAGTATGGTATCGTTTCCATGTGTATCGGCGGTGGTATGGGTGCTGCTGCCGTTTTTGAGAGGCTGTAACCTGCCGGCAGGGTCCGGGTCGCCGTATGCTCGATTCGGACTTCGGCTGTATCAGTGGGGGACAGATTTCATCTCAATCCGACTGAACAATCATGGCCGGAGTTCTGCCTTCCCCTGAATTATGAAAATGGGTGGTACAAAAATTAAAAAGTCCGCTGTGCAACGTTAAGACGCACAGCGGGCTTTTTAAATAAACGACAATCAGGAAGTTGATGCCCTCCGGGGTTATGGCGCCGGAGGGCGCGTTGTCGATGTAAATTTTGTTACATGGCCGATTCCGGATGGAACACGTCCACTTCCTTGAGGTCATCCCCGAGATATTCCCGCTCGTTGGGACCCAGAATGCCAAGGGAGAGGCACAGCATGGTCCACAGGTGAACGGTCTGCCATGCATGGTCATGGACCTCGCTTAAGTCATGGACCTGGGCATGGCAGTTGTGACAGGGGGTAATGCAGTAGTCGGCCTTGGTGGCAAGAATCTGGTTGACCTTGGTCTGGCCATAGGCGCGTCTGGCCTCGGTGAAACCCGACTGGAGAAAACCGCCACCGCCGCCGCAGCAGAAGTTGTTGGATTTGTTGGGGGTCATGTCGATGAAGTTCTCTTCACCCACCACGGCCTTGACAACATATCTCAAATCATCGGCAACGGGATCTCCAAAGGATTTTCTCACCAGCTGGCATGGATCCTGGACGGTGAATTTGATCTTTCTCTCTTTGTTCCAGTCGCTGCTGGGCTTGAGTTTTCCTTCCCTGATCCACTTTGCGTAGAGTTGGATAATGCTCACGATTTCGAATTTGTGCTCAATTTTGAACTTTTTCAGTCCTGCCAGGACTGCGAAGAGTTCGTGCCCTCACTCGGTGTTGAGCCATACCTTGGCCCCCAGGTCTTCCACGGCCTTGGCTTTGGTGCGGACAATTTTTTCCCAGGACTCATCCTCGGCCATGAACATGCAGTAATTTTCCGCGGCAAAGCCCTTGGAGCTGTAGGTCCAATCGGCACCGGCAAGGTGCAGGATTTTCCACAGGGGCACCATCTCATCGGGTTCCGTCACCGGTTCCCTGGAGTTCTGGTTCAGGACATACATGGCCCCTTCCCGGTTGACGTCCGCCGTCATCTCGGCAAACTCGGGCTGGGCTTCCTGGTACTCTTCCAGAACGTCATTAACCACAAATTCAAAATCCTCTTCCGTGGCACCCATGGCACTGCAGGTGTCATTTCGAAGGGCCATGTCACAGGAGCCCACAATCCCCTTGGGTTTGTCTTCCCGGGCCCAGGATTGTCTGGCGTAAAAAACCAGCTGGGGAATGTTGATGTCCATGGGGCAGACATAGACACATCTCTGACACATAGAACACATCCAGACCCAGTTGGAGGTCAGGATCTCTTCATCCATCCCCAGGGCCGCCATCCTCAAGAATTTTCTGGGGTCCATACCTTCAAGGCCCGTGGCCGGGCATCCTGAAGCGCATGCACCACATGTCAGACAGGCGTTGAGATTGCCGCCGTCGGGCAGAATCTCCATCACCTTGTTTTTGAAAACACTCTGGTGTTTTCTTCCAATCTTAACCGCTGCTTCACCCATGCTTTATGTTCCTCCATATCCTATTTGTCATTCAAATGTGTCAAAAGTTTGGGCGTTTGGCACACTTTTACGTTGGGCTTTGAAATGGTGATCGATGGGCTTCGATCACACGTATATCGTACTATTTCTCGCTTATTAACAGCATGTTGTCAACCTATTTAAGAAAAAATCAGCAATTCTAATTTTGGAGTTCAACCACCGCAATTTTAATTTTTGAGCCGTGAGCATTTAAAAATAAGAATTTGACCGTTTCCAACAGCACGATTTCAGTGAGTTCCCTATTTAAAGAACTCGGTAAAAGGCATAATGAGAATTGCTGCCGTTGGGTTTGACATTTTGCCAAGGTATCCTTAATATTGATCCCCTATGAAAGAGATAACTAAAATAGAACAGCTGCTGAACCATGTGATGTGCGTGGATCGTCCCCATCTGATCCGTGGTGTGAGACGGTTGAAGAAAAAGGGGGCCGCCGTTTCCGATGCCGCCAAAGCAAAGGCCCAGGCCGAAGCCCTTTTAAAACGGGCCAGGCGATCGACGGATCAGCGGGCGGCCCGACTCCGGGCCATGCCGAAAATTGTGGATTTCCCGGATCTGCCCATCACCCACAAAAAGGACGAGATCGTCCATGCCCTTAAGCATCACCGTGTGGTGATCATTGCCGGAGAGACCGGGTCGGGTAAAACCACCCAAATTCCCAAATTCTGCATGGAAGCGGGCAGGGGGAGCGCTGGCAGGATCGGATGTACCCAGCCCCGTCGCATTGCCGCCATCACCGTGGCCAGGCGCCTGGCCGAAGAGCTGGGGGAGGAGCTGGGACATTCCGTGGGGTATAAGATCCGGTTTGATGAACAGTCCGGTCATGACGCCGTTGTTAAGGTGATGACCGACGGAATCCTGCTGGCAGAGACCCAGAGGGATCCGTTTTTAAATGAGTACGACACCCTCATTGTGGATGAGGCCCATGAACGCAGCCTCAACATAGATTTTACCCTGGGGATTCTGCGGGATCTGGTCCGGAAACGCCGGGATCTGAAGCTGGTGATCACCTCTGCCACCATTGATACGGAAAAATTCTCCAAAGCCTTTGATGATGCACCGGTGATCGAAGTGTCCGGCAGGATGTATCCGGTGGAGGTGCGGTACCTGCCGGTGCAGAATTATGATGACCCGGACCAGGACGACCAGGGATATGTGGAGGCTGCTGTGGAGGCCGTGGACCGGATCCACCGGGAATCCCGCCAGGGGGACATCCTCATGTTCATGCCCACAGAGCAGGATATCACCGAGTCCATTGAGCTGTTGCGGGGACGTCAATACCCCGGGGTGACGGTGTTGCCACTGTACGCCCGGCTGTCGGCCCACGAGCAGGCCAAGGTGTTTTCCCGTGGACTGGGACGGAAAATCATTGTCTCTACCAATGTGGCGGAAACCTCGTTGACCATCCCGGGCATTAAATATGTGGTGGATTCCGGCCTGGCACGGATTCCCCACTACTCCCCCCGGACCCGCACCACGGCGCTTCCGGTCTCCCCTATCTCAAGGAGCAGTGCCGACCAGCGAAAGGGTCGCTGCGGACGGGTTTCCAACGGGGTCTGCATCCGGCTCTATGATGAGGCAGACTACGGATCACGGGCGCTGTTCACCTCCCCTGAAATTCTCCGCAGCAATCTTGCCGAAGTTATCCTCCGGATGATCTCATTGGGGCTGGGGGATGTCGCCTCCTTTCCCTTTATTGATGCACCGGCAGGCAAATCCGTCAAAGACGGATTTGATACCCTGCTGGAACTGGGGGCCATCCGCCTGAAAAACGGACCCGGTAAAAAGGCATACCGGTTAACGGAAAAAGGGAAGATCATGGCAGGGATTCCCGTGGATCCCAAGCTTTCCCGAATTCTCATTGAGGCGGATGAGCGGGGATGCCTTGAGGAGGCGGCCATCATTGCCGCAGCCCTCTCCATTGCCGATGTGAGGCAGCGGCCCCAGGATAAGGCCCAGCAGGCGGACCAGAAACATGCCCTTTTCAAGGACCCGGCATCGGATTTCATCACCCTGTTGAACATCTGGAAGGCCTGCCAGGGGGCGGAGCGTTCCCTGAAATCCCGCACCGGGGTGCGAAAATTCTGTAAAGAGCACTATCTCTCCTTTAAACGGCTGCGGGAGTGGAAGGATATCCACGGCCAGATCCGGTCGGTGCTCCGGGAGCACGGCATTAACGGGGAAAACAGGCTTGGCCCCTCGGTTGGTACCAAGGGCCTTAAGTCAAAGGCGTTTGACATTGGCGGCCCACTGTACATTGAACTCCATAAATCCCTGTTGTGCGGCTACCTTGCCAACATTGCCCATAAAAAGGAGAAATATCTCTTCCAGGCAGCCAAGGGACAGACGGCCATGATTTTTCCGGGTTCCGGTATTTTTAACAGTGCCGGAAACTGGATCGTTGCCGCCGAGTTTGTGGAGACGAGTCAGCTTTTTGCAAGAACTGCTGCCACCATTGACCCGGAATGGCTGGAGGAGCTGGCAGGGGATCTTTGTACCCGCACCTTCTCCTCCCCCCATTGGGAAAAAAAACGGGGGGAAGTGGTGGCCACCGAGCAGGTCTCTCTTTTCGGGCTGGTGATTGTACCGGAAAGGCGTGTCTCCTACGGTCCCATCCACCCGGATGAGGCCGGTGACATCTTCATCAGAAGCGCCCTGGTGGAGGGGGAAATCCCCCGACGGTTTCCCTTTATGGATCACAACCAGGCACTGATGGATGATTTGAGCAAACTGGAGGAGAAGACCCGGAAACGGGATATTCTGGCGTCGGATGAGGAGATTTTTCTGTTTTACAAGGAACGCTTGCCCCAGCCGTTTTTTAATCTGAAAACCTTTGCCCGGTTTCTCAAGGAGCGGGGGGATGATGGGTTTTTACGGATGACCCTTGCCGATCTGCAGAAAAATCAGCCGGATGAAGCCCATCTGGCCTTGCTGCCGGACACCCTTCAGATGGGCATGACCCGATTTCAGCTGGAATATGGATTCGATCCCGGTGCCGAACACGATGGTATCACCTTGAAAGTGCCTGCTATGTCTGCGGGATCGGTGACAAACGACTCCCTGGCGTACCTGGTGCCGGGTCTTTTCAAGGAAAAGGTAACGGCGCTGATTAAAAACCTTCCCAAGAAATACCGGGTAAGGCTCATGCCGGTGTCCCGCAAGGCCGAGATCATCGTAAAAGAGATGGCCCACCAGGACAGACCGCTGTTCTCCGAGCTGAGTCAGTTTGTGCACCGACGTTTCGGTGTGGAGGTGCCGGCATCTGCCTGGTCCGATGAGGGGCTTGAAGAGCACCTGAAGATGCGGATTTCCATCCGGGATGAAAAAGATCGGGAGATTGCGGCTTCCCGGAACCACACGGTTTTAAAAACCTTTTCAGATACCATGGTTCCGGGAGAAGATGCCTTTGAAAGGGTGCGTGCCCGCTATGAAAGGGAGAACCTTACCTCCTGGACCCTGGGCGATCTGCCCGATTCCATACCCGTTGATGCAGCAGAGGGGTTTACCTATGGGGTCTATCCTGCCCTGACAAGGGAGGGGGATCAGGTGCATCTTCGTCTTTTTAAAAAGCAGGGCGCGGCCCGGGCGGCCCACCGGGAGGGAGTTCGGGCACTTTATGAAATCGTTTATGAAACCGACGTCAATGCCCTTAAAAAGGACCTGAAGCGGGCCCGGCACCTGAAAGTCCATGCCCTGTTCCTGGGGGGGGATCTCTCCTTTGACAGGGCCTTGTTCAACTGTGTCATGCGCCATCTTTTCTTCAAAGAGATCCGCACCCAGGCTGAGTTCGACGCCCATGCCGGACGCGCCATTCCCCAGCTGTATGACATGGGTCAGAACCTCATCGCCGGAGTGGAGCAGCTGTGTGAGGCCCATGGGAACACCCTGGACCTTCTCAAGCAGATCCGGCTGAAAAACATCAATCGGCCCCAGGTAATCCAGTGGGTGGATCGCCTGCAGGCCGATGTTGCGGCCCTGGTCCCCAATGGATTTTTGGAGATGTATGCCCTGGAAAAGATTCCCCACCTCCGACGATATATCATGGCCATGGGTATCCGGGCCCAGCGGGGAATGGTGGATTTTGGGCGTGATCAGCAGAAGACAGAGGCGGTGGAAAAATATACCTCCCGGCTCTCTGCCATGCTTGAGACACTGTCTGTGGACTCCTCCCGGGAAAAAGCCGATGCCATTGAGGCGCTTTTCTGGATGATTGAGGAGTACAAGGTCTCTCTGTTTGCCCAGGAGCTGAAAACATCGATAAAGATATCCCCCAAACGGTTGGATGAGCGATGTCGGGAAATATCCCTTATGGTATGATCAGAATGGTGAGATCAGATCCGTTTCCCGGAATGAGGTGCAGTTGCCCACCTATCCGTTGTTTTTTTATAACCGACATGTCGGTCCATCGACACAACGAATAATGAAAATGGTATTATACCGCCGCCCCCCCGACGGGCAATGGGCCCGGCCCGGAACTGTAGACAGCTCAATTGTCCGGTTCCTATTGCCCATCGGGGGGGCGGCTCTGCTGAGGTTGCCTTGGAGGCTGCCTTTTCATATAACCCACATGTCCTGGCGGACACAACGAAGCATGAAACACTTGCAAGATTTGAAGAATGGTCATACTTATTTAATTTTTTTTCATTTTTTCAATAAAAATACGAAAGGATAAGCATGACCATGAAATCAGATAGCACATTAATTCAAATTGTTCACCCAATTTGTTGCGGTTTGGATGTTCATAAAGACAAAATTTCAGCCTGTTTAATTACTGTGGATGATAATGGGGCAGAACAACATGAGATTAAAGAATTTTCGACATTCACTCAAGATTTGCAAAAAATGAAAAGTTGGCTAATTGAAAATAACTGCCCAATTATAGCCATGGAAAGTACAGGAGTATACTGGCATCCTGTTTATAATACCATTGAAGATATGATTGAAGTCGTTTTAGTGAATGCCAGGCATATTAAAAATGTTCCCGGTCGAAAAACAGATATATGTGACAGCAAGTGGCTTGCCGGACTGCTCCGCCACGGTTTATTAAGAGGTAGTTTCATCCCTCCTGAAAACGTGAGGATATTGCGTGAATTAAACCGATTGAGGATAATATATACCGAATCAATGGCAGATTATAAGCGACGTGTGCACAAATTATTTATTACGGCAAATATTAAAATTGATTCTGTAGTGTCAGATCTGTTTGGTATGACAGGCATGAATCTCATTGAGCTATTATGCAGCGACAGTGAGTTAACTTTGGAAAAAGTAGAAGAATGCACCAAAGGACGTCTTAAGCAAAAAGTGCCTGAGTTATATCAAAGCCTTCATGGATATTTCAAAGATCATCATCGATTTCAGCTAATCGGGATGATGGAAGCCATCAATATGTTTCAAAAACAGATTAATCAAATTAATGATAGACTGGAGTCTCTTACAAGCGATCACAAAGATCTGTTGGAACGGTTAGATGAGATTCCAGGTGTTGATAAGAAATCGGCACAAGCCATCATAGGGGAAGTTGGAATTACGCTGGATGAATTTAGAAGCATGGCAGCCTTTATTTCATGGGCAGGCTTATGCCCCGGGAATAATGAAAGTGCGGGAAAACGAAAGAGCGGTAGAAATGCTGTCCGAAATCATCCATTCAAAACGATTTTGGTTCAGATTGCATGGGCTGCAATCAAGAAAAAGGGGTCATATTACAAGGCAAAATATTATAAGCTCAAAGCCAGGCGAGGAGCCAGAAAGGCGATTGTTGCAATAGCCCACAGAATTGGAAAAGCCATTTATAATATCATCAAAAACGGGGACACCTTTAAAGATCTTGGAGAATCTTATTTGGACAAGCCCAACAAGCAAAGCATATTGAAAAATTTAGCCAAAAAAGCTGATGAACTGGGCATGAAGCTTGTGCCATGTGAAAATTAATCGAATTAACAACACGCTTTTTACAGATATTGTTTAGGGGGTTACAGCAGGCAAATAGATATTGATTCAGTAAATAAAGGTCGAGTGTTAAAATGAAGCCTTTGAGCGCGAATATAACATGACTGGTCGGTTTTGTGCACAACAAACTGTTAGTCCTCCGTGAGAGGAACTACGCATATAAAACTTATTTTAAAATAAACCGACCTTTACTGACGATTTAGACAGTTGTCTTTTGTGATCGAATTTTTAACCCGATAGGAATTATTTTATTGGTTTTAGGTTAAAATTGTCAATTCAATCAAAGTGTTATTGAAAAGTGGATCAATAACCGATGGGACACTATTCCCTTTTGCAGGTGAGTGTTTCATATAAACTGCCACGGGGGGGGATATTGAAGTAACGTTTGGAAAGTGCCGCTTCCCGGGCAAGACAGCGTTGCCCCTCATCCACCTTTCCCCGCTTGATGCACCCCTGGCCGTAAATGGTGTATTTTTCCCGGAGGACGCAAAGGGTGGCCCGCTGCTGGTCCAGCGTGAGGTTGCCGGACCGGAGCAGCCCTTCCATGGACTGTATCCGGTATTGATCCAGGGAGTGGGCCGACGAGAGCTGATCCGGGTGCCCCCCCTGCTTGATGGTACATGGCCTGTCCACCAGAAATATGGGCATGTCAGTGGCTGTCCTCAGCCAGAGGTCATAATCTTCACAGGCGGGAAGTGCTTCGTCAAAGTATCCTTTTATATCAAAGAATTCCCGTCGCATCATCACCGCAGACGGACTCACCAGGCACAGTTTCAGGGAGGGCTCAAAGATCATGCCCGATGGTTTTTTGTGTTTGAATTTGGGATTCACTCTCTTTCCGTTGCGAATCCAGATCTCTTCGGTCTGGCAGATCATGGCATCCGGGTGGCGCTGAAAAAAGTCCACCTGACAGGCGGTTTTATCCGGTGTCCAGCGATCATCGGAATCCAGGAAGGCCACAAACCGGCCGGTGCTTTTTTTTACGGCAAGATTCCGAGCGGCACTGACACCCTTGTTTTCCTGGTGCAGTAGGGTAATTGAGTTCATGAAGGGGGTCAGCACCTGGCGGGTGTTGTCCGTTGATCCGTCATCCACCACAATAATCTCCATGGCGGGATATGTCTGGTCCATTACCGATGTCACGGCGTCCGCCAGGCACCATCCCCTGTTAAAGGTGGGAATGACAGCGGTGACAAGGGGCGTGTTCTTTATAATTTTCATGGGCATTGTTTATCATAAGTCGGGGCATGATCTCAATACCGGCCACTTACTTCAAGGTGCCCGGAGTGTGATTTTACTCATAATCGTATACCTTTTTCAATAAATCCAGGTAATCCTTGACTTGGTACTTAAAATAAAATAAGCATCACAAAAAGTTGAAAATACGGCTATTTATTTTGTGAGTCGTATTTTTCTTCTATCCGGGAAAAAGGGGTAAAAACAATCCCTGTGGGCACGGTTTTTGATTGGGTTTATTGTATGGAGATCAATAATTTTTTTATATGAAAAGGCAGCCTCCAAGGCAACCTCAGCAGAGCCGCCCCCCCGATGGGCAATAGGAACCGGACAATTGAGCTGTCTACAGTTCCGGTCCGGGCCCATTGCCCGTCGGGGGGGCGGCGGTATAATACCATTTGGCTCCGCGTCTACGACCCTATATTTGTTGTGTCCGGCAGGACATGGCCGTTATAAGAAAGTGTAGGTATGCCTAACATTACTTTCATTATTCGTTGCGGGCAGACCCAGGTCCCCAATGCGGTCTGCCCGTGGCAGTTATTACAATGAATTGAGCCGGACAAAAGCCCGTCCGCAGGGAGCTAAGGCCCCTTTTCCGGGAAATTAAAATCTTGTGTGAAAGTCAAAGGCAACTCATTCAAACGGTTGAGTGAGGGTAACAGGAACAGCGTGGTTCCGGCTTTCATACCTATTAATGCCTTAAAACGGCATGACAGACACTAAGAGGAGTGTATGGCAAGGCTTAAACTAAAGGAACATGTCATAAATAGAGACTGGTGTAAAGGGTGCGGAATATGTGTGGATTTCTGCCCCAAACAGGTTCTTGAACTTGATTCCAAGGAAAAAGTTATTGCAGCAAGACCGGAGGATTGCATCTGCTGTAAATTGTGTGAACTCAGGTGCCCTGATCTTGCAATTGAGGTGCTTACAGACCAGGATGATAAAAATGACTGAAAAAATAAAATTTGTCCAGGGAAATGAGGCATGTGTTGAAGGGGCTCTGTATGCAGGTGTTGATTTTTTTGCAGGCTACCCCATTACCCCGTCCACGGAGATTGCAGAAAGTTTGTCCAGACGTTTACCGGAGAAGGGGGGAAAGTTTATCCAGATGGAGGATGAAATTGCCTCCATGTGCGCCATTATCGGGGCATCATTAACCGGGCACAAGGTCATGACCGCCACCAGCGGGCCGGGCTTTTCCCTGAAGCAGGAGGCCCTGGGCTATGCCTGCATGGCCGAGATTCCCTGCGTGATCGTGAATGTTCAGCGGGGGGGGCCATCCACCGGCAATCCCACCCATGTCAGCCAGGGGGATATCAACCAGGCCCGATGGGGAACCCATGGGGATCACTCCATCATTGCTTTGACGGCGTCCAATCACCAGGATGTGTTTCACATGACCGTGGACGCCTTTAATTTGGCGGAAACCTATCGAACGCCGGTGATACTTCTCTTTGATGAAGCCGTGGGCCACATGCGTGAAAAGCTCGTGATTCCCGAAGAGGGGGAGATGCCCCGGGTGGACCGTCTGAGAACGTCCCTGGGCAAAGGCGTTGATTACCATCCTTACCTTCCCCGGGAGGATGGCCGTCTTCCCATGTCCGACTTCGGCGGGGATCACCGATATAATGTCACCGGTCTGTTCCATGACATGTGGGGCTTTCCCTCCAACAACCCCAAGGTGGTCAGTGGACTTCTCCACCATCTGAACGATAAAATCGATAACAATATTCATAACATTACCCGGTATAAAGAGCATTTTATGGAAGATGCCGAGTATGTCCTCATCTCCTATGGCTCCTCTGCCCGATCCGCCATACACATTGCCACCAACCGGCGGGCCCGGGGCGAAAAGATGGGGGTGCTGGAACTGCAGTCCCTCTGGCCCTTTCCCGAAACCATGATCCGTGAGAAATGTGCCAACGCCAAAGCCGTTCTGGTGGTGGAGATGAACATGGGCCAGGTGATGCGCCATGTGAAGGCCGCCGTGGATCGTCCGGAAAACGTATTTCTTGTGAACCGAATAGATGGAAAACTGATCACACCGACGGATATCAAATCGCTCCTTCGGGTTATCCAGGGAAGGGGGGTGTAACATGAGTGTAAAAGATTATATCAGGGAACGGTTTTTCCCCCATATGTGGTGCCCGGGATGCGGGCATGGGACCATTTTGAACTGCCTTTTGCGGGCCGTGGACCAGCTGCAGCTGGACAAAAAAGACATTGTCATGACCTCGGGCATCGGGTGTTCCGCCCGGATTTCCGGATATGTGGACTTTCACTCCCTCCACACCATCCATGGCAGGGCACTTGCCTTTGCCACGGGGGTCAAGTTGAGCAAACCGGAGCTGAAACTCATCGTTCCCATGGGGGATGGAGATGCCCTGGCCATCGGCGGCAACCATTTTATCCATGCGGCCCGACGAAATATCGACATCACCGCCATTGTGATGAACAATCGAATTTACGGCATGACCGGCGGACAGTATTCTCCATTGTCCGGAGCCGGTAAGAAAGCCACCACCGCTCCCTACTCCACCATTGACAGTGAATTTGACGTGGTGAAACTGGCCACAGCTGCCGGGGCCTCCTTTGTGGCCCGTGCAACCACCTATCATGTGCTTGAAACCGTGGATATCCTGAAAAAAGCCATCACCCATAAAGGGTTCTCCATGGTGGAAATCCTCTCCCAGTGTCCCACCCACTATGGGCGAAAAAACAAAGAAGGTAACGCCTCTCAGATGCTGGAGTTTCAGAAAAATACCACGGCAAAGCTTGGTTCCAAGGCCCTTGAAGCCAATCCGTTGCTCATTCCCCGGGGTATTTTTGTGGACAATGATGCACCTGAGTATTGCCAGGAATATGATAAAGTGATTGAAAGAGCCATGAAGGGGAGGAACGCATGAAACGAACCAGACTGATTTTTTCCGGCTCCGGGGGTCAGGGCGTTATCACCGCCGCCATTATTCTGGCCGAGGCCGCCGTGATCCATGAAGGAAAAAATGCCACCCAATCCCAGACCTACGGAGCCGCAGCCCGGGGAGGGGCCACCCGCAGTGATGTGATTATCTCCGATGGCGATATTATGTTTCCCGAGGTGAATCAGGCCAACATTCTGGTGTGTCTCACCCAGGAGGCGTATACAACCTACAAGGAGATGGTGCGTCCCGGCGGCATTGTCATCACCGATCCCAGGTTTGTCACCATTACCAAGAAAGTGGATGCCAGGCAGATTGAGCTGCCCATGTACCAGACGGTGATGGACAAGATCGGAAAGCCCATTGTGTTTAATGTGTGTATGCTGGGGGCCGTCCTCGGGGTCACCGAGATTTTGAAACCACCGTCGGTGATGGCGGTGTTGAAAACAAGGGTTCCCCAGGATTTCATTGAAATGAATCAAAAGGCTCTGGACCTTGGCATGGAACTTGGAGCTTTGCGCGCACATTGAAGCCTTTGAAATGGATACTGGGGTCCCACTATTTTGTCTATTTTGGGACCCTTGGGATTTTTCTTCCCTATTTTAACCTGTTTTGCCACCACCTTGGTTTTTCAGGCATGGAGATTGGTGTGCTCTCCACCGTGAAAACCGCCGGGGTGGTGGTTTTTCCCATATTATGGGCCATGGCGGCGGATAAGCTCAATGCGCGGAAAACCATTTTGATTTTCTGTTCCCTGGCAAGTGCCCTGGTGTGGTCCCTTCTCTTCTTTTCCCGGGAATTTTTTCCCATTCTGACCATTCTGGCCGTCCATTCAATTTTTTACTCCCCCCTTATCTCCTTTATTGAGGCCTTTGCCATGGATATCCTGGGAGCAGAAAAGAAAAAATACGGGGCATCCCGGGCCTGGGGTTCCATGGCCTTTATTCTCGTGGCCGTGGGCCTGGGACGGGTATTGTCGGGCAGTTCTACGGATCTTATCATTCTTTTTATTCTGGTGGGTAGCGTGTTTCAGTTTCTTCTGGCATTTGGCATGCCAAAGGGGACTGAAAAGATGCGAAAGACCCTTTCCGGGGCGGAGGCAAGGCTTTTTTTCACGCGAAACACCACCCTGTTTCTCCTGGCAGCGTTTCTCATGCTGGTGAGTCATGGGGCCTATTATGGTTTTTTTTCCATTTATCTGGAAGAGATGGGCTTTTCCACGGGGTTCATCGGCCTTGCATGGGGGCTTGCCTCCCTTGCCGAAATTGGGGTCATGGCCGGATCGAATCGGATTTTCAGGCATTTTAAAATTCGAACCGTGCTGTTGGTCTCCTTTGCCGCCGCCGCGGTCCGATGGTCGTTGTTGTTTTTTGCATCCGCTTCACTGGTGATACTGTTTTCCCAGCTGCTCCATGCCCTGAGCTATGGTGCTTTCCAGGTGTCAAGTATTCTGGCCATTGAGAGACTTTCACCCGAAGGGGGGAAAACCGTGGGACAGGCTGTGAACAATGCCGTTACATATGGTGCTGGTATGATGGTGGGTTTCTTTTTAAGTGGTCTGCTTTACGATGATTTAAAGGGGTATCTCTTCCTGGCAAGTGCCGGTATTGCCATGGTAGGGGGAGGATTGACGGTTTTTCTTTACCGGAAAAATGCCTTTTCGGAATAACCGCCACCGAATAATAAAAATGGCACAATGCTGCCCTTGAGCCCAAGGACCGGCTGGCCGCAGGGGACTCTGTCATCGGCATTTTTATATAGTCCTTTGCCTGGGGAGGCCTCCTGGATGCCTTAGACTTAGATAAGCGCTTTGTGTCTGAAGCAGCTTATGGTGTGATCGTTGACCATGCCCGTGGCCTGCATAAAGGCATAGCAGATGGTGGGGCCCACAAACCTGAACCCCTTTTTCTTAAGGGTTGCTGCCATGTGTTGTGATATTTCGGTTTGAGCGGGGATGTCCGATTCCCGGACATATCCATTCTGAACGGGTATGCCCCCCACAAAGGACCAGATGAATCGGTCAAAGGAACCGCAGGTCTGTTGAATTGTCAGAAATGCCCTGGCATTGGTGATGGCGGATTCAATTTTAAGACGGTTTCTCACAATGCCGGAACAACCGATCAGTTCGGTGATCTTTTCATCGGTGTATTCAGCCACCTTTCGGGGGTCAAAATCGTCAAACAACTTTCTATACGCACCCCTTTTGCGGAGAATGGTGGACCAGCTCAACCCTGCCTGGGCTCCCTCCAGTATGAGAAACTCAAAAAGCCGCCTGTCGTCGTGGACAGGGACTCCCCATTCCCGGTCATGGTATTCAATCATCAACGGATCATCTCCGGCCCATGCGCATCTATGGCACGTCGTTTCCTGAGGAAATAGATTGGCAGTGTCCATCATGGAGGTCTCCTTGATCCGTGTGGGGGACGTCATTCATTGAAGGTCGGACGTTGGCTTTAGGGCAGTATTGTTGCATCGGCACGATTGTTTAACCGTATTGATTTTATCCTGCCCATATCCCCTATCATCATAAACATGCTGATAACACGGATACCATGCTATTTCAAGCCACCTTTCAGACGATAATGACCCAGTGCTGACGCATGATATTTTTCATGATCTGCTTTGAAATTAATGGGTTATTGTTTTGTATTACTCATAATTGTGCGAAAGGTTGTTTTGTAATGCGCTGATATCTTAGGACTTATTGATTCATGCGTCAGCACTGATAATGACCCCCAAAATTTGAATCATCTGCGAATAAGCGATATAATGGGTACTGAATCCGGGTGCAAATCGGTGGCAGAAAGGGCCAAATCGGACCTGGGAAAGTCCGTCAAATTCAAAGTTTTAACCCTTGGGATGAATAATAAGTTGAGTTTTATCCGAAAAAATGATCTGTATGGCCAGTCAACGGGGGCAGGGTGCTGCCTTAACCTTAACCACCAAGAACGCTACTGCGGAAAATTCGGTTTGAAAAATGCGATTCTCAATTGATATGGATTTGGATAAAAGCGTGATGAAAACTATGGAAAAACAACAGACAAGAAAAGCACTGGTTGCCGACTGGGAGTCGCTGCAGCGAATATTTATACGACCGGAGGATGATGCCTCCCGCCTGACCTTGATCAAGTACATGGAGCAGATCCTTTTCGGGCTCCATGATTTTTTAAATAACAATGTGGGGATCACCGAGGCCATTAGTCTGAAGGCGTTAACGGATCTTTATAAAGACACTGTGATCACTCCCCATCCTGAAAAAAAACTGGCCGAGGTGATTTCAGATATCATTGAAAGCATTGCACCCCGGGCCGTTAATGTGGCATCCCCTTACTTTGTGGGCCACATGACGGCGGCCATTCCCTTTTTCATGGTCCATTTAAAGGCCATTGTGGCGGCCCTGAACCAGAACGTGATCAAGCTTGAGACCTCCAAGGTGTTGTCTGTACTGGAAAAACAGGTGCTGGCAAAGATTCATCGGTTAATTTATAAAAAGAGTGAGAGGTTTTATCGGACCCATGTTCAGAGAATCGACACTTCCCTTGGCTCCTTTACCACCGGGGGGACAACGGCAAATCTTACGGCCTTGTGGGTGGCCCGGAATCTGTTACTGAAACCCTTTGATGGGTTTGCCGGGGTGGAATCCCAGGGGATTGTTGAGGCTCTGGGGGCTTACCACCTGGATCGGGCCGTGATTCTGGCCTCCCCCCGGGGACATTTCTCACTGAAAAAGGCCGGGGGGATTCTGGGCATCGGACATGGGAATGTTCTTCCCGTTGATGTGGATGCCTCTCATCGCCTAAATGCATTGAAGCTGAACCGGACCATTGGGGATCTTAAAAAAAGAGGAAGGACCGGTATTGTGGCGGCGGTGGGTATTGCCGGAGCCACGGAAACGGGCATTGTGGACCCACTGGATGCCATTGCCGATGTGTGTGAACAGCATGGCATCCATTTTCATGTGGACGCCGCCTGGGGGGGGCCGGTGATGTTGTCCGAGCGATATGCCCACAAACTCAAGGGCATTGAACGGGGGGATTCGGTGACCATTGATGGGCACAAGCAGTTTTATATGCCCATGACCTGCGGCATGGTCTATTTTCGTGACCCCCTGGCCATGGATGCCATTGCCTATCATGCCAATTATGTCAACAGAGAGGGCAGTGTGGATCTTGGCATTAAAACCCTGGAAGGCTCACGGGAGGCCAATTCTCTGATACTGGACAGCTCCCTGAAGATCATGGGCACCCGGGGGTATGGCCTGATGGTGGACCATGGCATTGAGACGGCCCGGGATTTCAGCCGGGCCATTCATAAAAGAGAGCTGTTTGAAGTGGTGACGGAACCCGAGCTGAATATCCTGACCTACAGGATTTTCCCCCCATGGATCAGGGAACGGATGGTGTCGGCCACTGTCAGTGAGAAGAAAAGGCTGGCGGAGGAGGTGGATCGACTTAATATCCGGGTGCAGCGGCAGCAGCGGGAAGCCGGCAAAAGTTTTGTGTCAAGGACCCGCATTCGCCAAGGTGCCCAGGACATGGAGGGGCAAGTGGTGTTGCGGGCGGTGATCATGAACCCCATGACGGACATAGTGATTCTCAATGAGGTGCTGGATGAGCAGGAGGCCATTGCAAAGGAGATTTTGACCAAAGGTGCTTTTTTTCGGGATTGAGCATGGCACCGGACACCGGTCCCTCCGATGTTGCGCACAGGCCGGAGGGATCGGATCAGTGGAAATCAGCCTTGGCCTTCCAGGGGGATGATAACAATATTCACCCTTCGATTGTCGGCATCGCTGGAAGAGACCGGCTGGGATTCTCCAAATCCTATCATCTGCATTCTGGACGGATCAATCCCTCGCTGGATCAGGGCATTCCCAACGGCCTGGGCCCTTTTTTCGGAAAGCACCATGTTGTACTCTGCCGAGCCCTTGGTATCGGTGTGACCTTCCACACGGATACGGGTCTGGGGATAGTCCCGGAGAACTTTGGCCACCCGGTCCAGCTCGGAATAGGCCCCGGGTTTTAATGTGGATGAGTTGGTGTCAAAAAACATGTTGGATTTAAATGTGGCAGTGAGAACGTTCTGGGTTCGGGTGATGCTGGCCGACTCCGATGCCGCCACCACATTTCTCAGTTCTGCCTCCTGGCGATCCATGTACGCACCGATCTGATTCCCGGCAATGCCACCCAGGGCGGCCCCGATACCGGCCCCAATCAATGTACCCTCTGTGTCTCCGCCGATGACCTGCCCCAGAATGGCACCGACGCCGGCCCCGATGACCGCACCTTCCGTGGTTTTTCGTCCCTGGTTTGTTGTGCCTGCACAGGATGCGATGAAAAGGATCATAATGATCATGCAGGCAAGATGAAATTTTCTCATGTTATACTCCCGATTTTTTGGTTTTGTCTGAAGTTCAAAAATACACACTGTCCGAAGGTTATTCCAGAATAGTAATCTCTGAATTTAATCTTTGTGGAAGGCTTTATCAAGAATTAAAATTAAAAACCGATGCTGTGCGGAAAACCCGGACACTTCCGGGGCATCATGCCGTTCATATTTTTGGTTGTGACCGTCAGGTCATGGCCGTTATATAAACTTTACAAATGGCGGGCTGTGACATATATTTTTTCGGCGTTCTTGTGCATTGGGTAATTTTGCAGAGAATGATCGCACCGGTATGGTGCCACAGAAAACGAATAAGCGGTGGGAACTTGGTTCTCCCGGCACTAAAAAAATCAGGGGTTAATCACAATATCGGTCCCCCAACATTCCGGGGGGCCGGTGCCATGATCAGCCGCAAAACGTATTAAAGGTGAAGTGATGAATATCCTCGTACTTGCAACAAGAAATAAAGGTAAAACCAGGGAAATTCGGGAGTTGTTACGCTCCTTTCCCATTGAGATCCGGAATCTGGATGATTTCGGTCCCATCCCGGAGGTGGAGGAAGACGGAGAGACCTTTGATGATAATGCCTACAAAAAAGCTGCCTTTGCCGCCAGGGTTCTGGGATATCCGGCCATGGCCGACGATTCCGGCCTGGTGATGGCGGCCCTGGGGGGAGATCCCGGTGTGAGATCTGCCCGGTATGCAGGGGAGATGGCCACCGATGCCGAGAACTGTGAAAAGCTCCTCCGGGAAATGCAGGGAAAAACAGATCGAAGGGCTGCCTTTGAGTGTGTGATTTCCATTGCAGTGCCAACCGGGGCTGCGTTGACCTATGAGGGGAGATGTGAAGGAGAGCTTCTTGAATCCCCCCAGGGAGAGAATGGGTTCGGGTATGATCCCCTGTTTTTTTTCCCGGCCTTTGGCAAAAGCTTTGCCGAGGTGCCCATGGCGGAAAAGAGTCGGGTGAGTCACCGGGGAAAGGCGTTGCAGGAAGTGGCCCAGGAGTTTGATAAAATATTGGACTGGCTGGATATCAACATGCCCCGGCTGGAAACGGTTCCTTGCAAATCATAGGTGATTTATGGAAAAAAAGTCAATTCATGAACTGGTCATGGGAAATCGAAGCTACCGCCGATTTGATGGGTCGATAAGGGTGAAAATCGAAACATTAAAGGATCTTATTGATCTGGCACGGAAGGTGGCCTCAGCGGGTAATCTCCAGCCGTTGAAGTATATTCTGTCCACGGATGAAGAAAAAAATCGGGAAATCTTTTCGTGTCTGGCCTGGGCCGCCTACCTGCCCAAATGGAAAGGGCCGGAACCGGAGGAGCGGCCCACGGCATATATCGTGGTCATGGGAGACAAAACCATTACGGATAATTTTCGGTGCGATCATGGTATTGCGGCACAGACCATCCTTCTGGGGGCCAGGGAACAGGGCTTGGGGGGGTGCATCTTTGCCGCCATTAATCATAAAAAACTTCGATCGTATCTCTCCATATCCCCCCACCATGAGGTGCTGTTGGTGATTGCCCTGGGAAAACCAGTGGAACAGGTGGTCCTGGAGTCGGTGGAGGAAGACGGCAATATCCGCTACTGGCGGGATGAGAACGGGGTACACCATGTGCCCAAGCGAAACCTTGAAGAGATTATTGTGGCTGCCCATTGAACGGCCGGGACGGATCACCACACCCAGGAGAGTGTTCAACATTGTCGAGATAAAACATCGGATCATGATGCCATAATTGTGAAAAAGGAGTGAAACGCTTGCATATTTTTCTGATCAACCCCGCCTGCCTGGACCGTCGCATCACCGATGCCGATGCCCTGGCTGTTCCCATGGGTCTTTATTACCTGGGGGCACTGTTAAAAGAGAAAGGGGTTGATATCACCCTGGTGAACCTTGCCGCAGAACCGGAACCGCTGCCTCGCCTGAAAGAGCTGTTAAAGCGACACCACCCCGACATGGTGGGCTTTTCCCTGCTCAATGCCGGCAGACACTGTGCCATGGACGGGGCTGCCCTGGCAAAGGAGATATGCCCCGGTATCAAGGTGGTATTTGGCGGTCCCGGTGCCACCTTTCTGGACACCCATCTCTTTTCGGTGTGTCCGGCTCTGGACTATATTGTCAAAGGGGAGGGGGAGATCAGCTTCAGCCGGCTGGTGGACCACATCGCTTCCCAATCCCCAACTCCTCCTTGCCACATCAAAGGGCTTTTGTTCCGTCATGGAAAAGAACTCATTGACACCGGCGATTCCCCGCTTCTGACGGACCTGAATGGCCTTGTTCATCCCGGCCTCTATTTTGATTACCAGCACATCAGCCTCTCCCGGGGGTGCCCGGGACGGTGTCGATTCTGTGGCTCCCCGCAGTTCTGGGGATCATCCCGGGTGCGGTTTCACTCCGCCACCTGGTTTGTGGATGAAATGGCCCTGCTCATCCGGCGGGGCATCACCCATTTTTTTGTCTCCGACGACACCTTTACCATGGACAAGGTCCGGGTGCTGGAGGTGTGTCATCAGATAGAGGAGCGGCATCTGATCTGTACCTGGGTGGCCATCTCTCGGGTGGATTTTCTGGACGAGGAGATGCTGTTTCACATGCGAAGGGCCGGGTGTATTCAGATCAGTTTTGGCGTGGAGAGCGGATCCGAAACCATCCGAAAAGCACTGGGGAAGCCATTTAAGACCCAACGCATTGTCAAGGCCTTTGAAATGACCCGGGCCTTTGGCATACTGCCCCGGGCCTACATCATATACGGTTCCCCCCAGGAGACGGCAAAGACCGTTCAGGAGACCGTTGATCTCATTGCCCGGATAAAGCCCTTGAGCCTGGTCTCTTATATATTAGTTCTTTTCCCCGGCACCCAACTTTACAACGATCTTGTCTCCACGGGAAAACTCTCCCCCGATGTGTGGCACCAAAAAATCGAGGATATTCCCTGGTTTCAGCTGGACCCGGATTTGGACTTGGAACAGGTCACCACCTTTGGCAGAAAAATCCGCAACACCTTTTTTTCCCAGGTGCAGCAGTATGCCCTTGATATTGAACTGGTGGACAATAAAGAACTCTATCCCTTTCATGCCGATTTTCTGTCCAGACTTGCCATGACCTTCAGCCATGGCGATTATAGTGCCCATCCCCGGGTGAAAAATCCGCTAAAAACTGCCTCGCTGCTCTATGAACGGGCGCTGTCCTATGCCCCGAATGCCCGGTCATATCTGGGCCTTGGGATGGTTCACCAGAAGCAACGCCACTTTGACAGGGCTGTTACCGTCATGGAAAAGGCCCTGATCCATTTTGCGGGGGATAAGTCTTTGAATATCTGCATGGCCGTGAGTCTGATGAATCTTGGCAGATTCAGTGATGCATTGCCATATCTTGAAAAATTTCAGACCCACAAGGATGTGCAACCCTATATGGATGCCTGCAGATCCGGAGGAGTACAACAAACTGATGGCAACCGATGAAGTGATGGCAACAGATGAAAACACGATGGTCGACAGATCCGGAAGTCAGAAAGCACCACTCCCCAGGCAACCGGCAACGGATGAAAACGAGAGGGTGGACAGCCCCATGATCCGGCAGGTCTTCAGCAGAAAAATGGTGGTGGCCCTGATCATGGGATTTTCCTGCGGGGTTCCCCTGCTTTTAACCATTTCCGTGCTCCAGGCCTGGATGAAAAAGGAGGGGGTTGATCTCACCGTTATCGGCATTTTTTCCCTGGTGGGGCTCCCCTATACCCTGAAATTTGTCTGGGCTCCCCTGTTTGACCGGTTTACCCTGCCGTTTCTGGGCAGAAGAAAGGGGTGGATGCTGGTGGCCCAGGTGTCCCTTGTGCTCTCCATTGCCCTTTTGGGGTGCATGAATCCGGCCCGATCTCCCTGGATGGTGGCCATGGCCGCATTTCTGGTGACCTTTTGCAGCGCATCCCAGGACATTGTGGTGGATGCCTACCGCCGGGAGGATCTCACCGATGAAGAGCTGGGGCTGGGCTCTTCCCTGTACATTTACGGGTATCGGGCCGGCATGCTGCTGGCATCCGGGGGAGGGCTGATCCTTGCGGATCACATTTCGTTTCATCTGGTCTATCTGATCATGGCAGGATCTCTGATTCCCGGCATGGTGGCCACCGTGCTGACACCGGAGCCGGAAAAGGCCCAGGGACAGCCCGCCACCCTGGTCCAGGCCGTGTTTGACCCCCTGCGGGAGTACTTTTCCCGGAAGGGGGCGCTTTTGATTCTTCTGTTCATCATGCTTTATAAAATCGGGGACACCATGGCCTCTGCCATGACCACCCCTTTTTATCTGGATATGGGATTTTCCATGACCGAGGTGGGGGCGGTGGTAAAGCTTTTCGGTTTCTGGGCCACCCTGGCCGGAACCTTCACCGGCGGCATACTGATGTTGAAACTGGGCATCAACAAAAGTCTTTGGGTTTTCGGGGGGCTCCAGGCTCTTTCCACTGCCGGATTTGCCTGGCTTGCCGTGGTGGGTCACAGCATCGGTCTGCTGTCCGGGGTCATTGCCTTTGAGAATCTCTCTTCCGGTATGGGAACCGCCGCCTATGTGGCATTTATGGCGGCATTGACCGACAAGCGGTTCACTGCCACCCAGTATGCTCTTCTCTCCAGCCTCATGGGGATTCCCAGGGTGCTGGCGGCGGCCCCCACCGGTTTTTTTGCCAAACATCTGGGATGGGAGAGTTTTTTTATTTTCTGCACCCTGGTGGCTCTGCCCGGTATGGCGTTGCTGGTGAAATGCGCCCCTTGGAATGGCCCAAAGCATTAACACCCAAGTAAGGGTTTTTTTATATGAAAGTCTCACCAATATGCTGGAATTAAAGGACTTTCGTTTTTCGTTGTGGCAGGTTTTTCTGCCATGTAAGTTATATGAAAAGGTAGTCTTCAAGTCTACCTCAGCAGAGCCCCTCCCCCGACGGGCAATAGGAACCGGCCAATTGAGCCGTCTACGGTTCCGGGCCGGGCCCATTGCCCGTCGGGGGGGGCGGCATAATGCCATTTTCTATCTTCGTTGTGTCCGTCAGGACATGTGGGTTTTATATGAAAGTCTCACCAATATGCTGGAATTAAAGGACTTTCGCTTTTCGTTGTGGCAGGTGGTTACTGCCATGTAGGTTTTATATGAAAGTCTCATCAACATGCTGAAATTAAAGGACTTTCGTTTTTCGTTGTGGCAGGTTTTTCTGCCATGTATGTTTTATATGAAAGTCTCACCAATATGCTGGAATTAAAGGACTTTCGTTTTTCGTTGTGGCAGATTTTTCTGCCATGTATGTTATATGAAAAGGCAGCCTCCAAGGCAACCTCAGCAGAGCCGCCCCCCCGATGGGCAATAGGAACCGGACAATTGAGCTGTCTACAGTTCCGGTCCGGGCCCATTGCCCGTCGGGGGGGCGGCGGTATAATACCATTTGGCTCCGCGTCTACGACCCTATATTTGTTGTGTCCGGCAGGACATGCCCGTTTTTTTTATAAGAAAGTGTAGGCGAGCCTAATATTCTTTCAAGCTTCGTTGTGGGCGAACCCGGGTCCCAAAATCCGGTCCGCCCGTGGCGGTTATGAGAAATCATACCCTCTTTCACCATGCAGGGCTTGATCCATTCCCATATACTCCTCTTCTTGTCCCAGCCTGAACCCGATTGTCTTTTCGACAATGAAGCACAAGACAAGGGTTGCCACGCCTGCAAGCAAAACAGTGGCCCCAAACCCTTTGAGCTGGACCAGAAACTGATCCAGGACCGTCCATGGCCTTCCCGCGGCCTGACTTGCCGAGATCATCCAGGAATCCCGGACGAAAAAACTCAGCAGGAGAACCCCAAGCCCACTGCCCACGCCATGGATACCGAAACAGTCCAGTGTATCATCATAGCCCAGCTTTATTTTCAGCTGGAGGGCATAAAAACAGACAATGGCGGATGCGGCTCCAAGGAAAAATGCGCCTAAAGGCTGGACCACTGCGGCTGCCGGGGTGATCACCACAAGACCGGCCAGGGTGCCGGATGCAAATCCCAATGCAGAGGCTTTCCGGTAAATGATACCTTCTATGCAAAGCCACATGAGCGCACCGCTGGCAGCAGAGATCTGTGTCATGGTAAGGGCCCTTGCCGAATCCAGACCGCTTTGAAGCGTGGACCCTGCGTTGAAGCCAAACCACCCGACCCAGAGCAGCCCTGCACCGATAAGGGTCATGACAAGGTTATTGGGAGGGGTTGCAATTTTGGGGTGCCCTATGCGCGGCCCTAAATAAATCGCCGCCACAAGCGCACTGACACCTGCGGAAACATGGATGACAAGCCCCCCTGCCAAATCGATAACACCGGCGGCACCGGAATGATGCAACCACCCGTCAGCTGCCCATACCCAATGGCACAAAGGACAGTAAACCACCAGGAACCAAAGGGAGATAAACATGATATATCCCCTTAAATAAACCCTTTCGGCAATGGCACCACTGATGAGGGCAGGGGTGATAATGGCAAATTTACCCTGGAACATGGCGATAATGTATTCCGGAACACCATCGGTGATCAGGTTATCAATCCCCCTTAAAAAAAAGAAGTCAGAGGTCCACCCGATAACACCGCCAAAAACATTTTCTCCAAATGTCAAAGCGTATCCGCAAACCACCCACAGCACACCGATAACCGCCATGGCAACAAAGGTATGCATCATGGTGCCCAACACGTTTTTGGTACGGACGAGTCCACCGTAAAACATTGCAAGTCCCGGCATCATGAGCAGGACCAGTGCAGTGGAAATGAGCATCCAGCTGGTATTTCCACTGTCAATAACTGCCCCGTCCGATGCAAATGCAATTTGAGGTAGCAATAAAAAAACAAAAATGGTGTTTAATAATTTTTTTTCTGACATAATTGTCGCTCCGGATTTAAATGTTATTCCCAATATTAAATTTTTATAAACCCTGACTTGATAAGCAATTGATGTGCCAAATAAGATGACGGTTTTTTCTGATTGTTGATAATATCCTTAAAGTAAAACATATTTTAAATTGTAGATTTTTTTTATCACAAAAACGTCTTCATACTTCAGGGATTTATTCCAAAAATGTATTTTAAAGTCGTTGTATTAATAGCATTTTTGAAATAAAAATTTTTATGCTGGTGATTAGATAAAGCAGGCGCTTGACCTGTTTATTGCCTTGACACGGAGGGCGCATGTCCTATCTTTGTACCCGTGGTCAGTGTTGTGACCACTCCTTGAGTTTCTAACCACTCCCAGGAAAAATAATGATGGAAACGATGAACTATCAGGTGGCCAATGCCATCAGAAAAGAAAAAGCACTCTCAGAAAAACGGGCACAGATTCTTGTCAGGGAACCGGAACAGGCCCTTGATGCCATTCTGGGGGCGGACCAGCCGGCCACCCTGATTCAGTCCTTTCCGGATCAGGATCTCCACTATCTCATGCATCACATCGGCGTGGATGATTTTATCCCTGTGCTTTCCCTGGCATCCTCCCGGCAATGGGAGTATTTTCTGGATATGGATGCGTGGCAAGGTGACCGCATGGACCTTCCCCGGGTGACCCAGACCCTGGAAATGCTTTTCAAGGCAGACCCCCAGCGACTTCTTAGATGGATCATAATGGAAAAACCCGATTTTTTGGGATACTACTTTTTTAAGAGTATGGAGATTCGCATCCTGGAGCATGATGCCGATCCTTCGGATTTTGGTGATGATTTTTCCACACTGGACAGTCAGTTCTATTTCAGATTTCCGGAGATATCCCCGGAGGTGAAGGAGGTGGTCAACGGGGTGGGCCTGTTGACCATGGGAGACGAGGAAGAGGCCGATCCCGCCGGTGAGATGGAAAAGAACCGGGAACGGGCCGAAGTGCTGATCACCGGGATGCTCAATTCCCTGGCGGAGATGGATCTTTCCGTATGCCAGGCCGTGATGCTGGAGAGTACCGCCGTCATCCCGGCCGAAGTTGAGGAGGAGCAGTATCGTCTCCGGAATGTTCGTCTGGCGGAAAAGGGATTTCTGCCCTATTACGAGGCATTGGGTGTGTATCAACCACTGACCGTAAAAGAGATTACCCCCCGGACGTCCGCCTGGCTTGAATTACCCCGTCTGGGAACGGATCTGCCGGTTCCTCCCCGGTTTGCAGAGACCCTGATGCCCCATGAAAGCCTGTTTGCAAAGGCCCTGCGGGGGGTGACGTCGGAAACGGCACTTATGAATCTCCAGGCGGAATTCGCCTCCCTTGTGAACCTTGTGATTTCAGCAGATAAGGTTTCCATTCAATCCCGGGAAGATATGGACCGGATGGTAAAAAAGACATGCAGCTTTCTCACGGTGGGGCTGGAAATGATTCATGGCCAAGGGGAAAAATGTCTGCCCCGCCATGGAGTGGCCATCCTCGCGTCCTATTCTCTTGGGGATATCTTCCGGGTGGGCTCCGGTGCCGGTATCCGGCTTAAAACAGCTGCCGGACAGTGGTATGAAAACAGCTGGCTCGCCTCCCGGGGGTTTTCACTGACCTTTCTCGGAGATACCTGGCTGGGGGTCATGGGGGGGCTTCTTCTGCCAAGACCGTTGTACTTTGACAACTATGAAAGCGGTGTGCTGTACCGGTCCTTTGCCAATGTCAATGATTTGAAGAAAAGTGCTCAATCACTTGCCCACATACAGGCGGTGGACGACCTTCTTCGGGCATTGGACCCGGAAATTCCCCGGAAGGTTCCAGGTTCCCTTACCTGGAAATCCCTTTTACTCACCCTGTGGACCCGGGTGTGTCTGGACATGGATGCGCTGGTGGATATCATCCCTTTGCCGCTATTTCAGCCATTTTTTGCAGCGCTTTTTTCAAGGGATGGTTCCGGCGGGAAAAAGGGCCGGATCACAGAAGACAAAAGAGCCGATTTTACCCTGTGGATGGAAGGTGCCGTTGGAAGAAAGGAGCTTTGCGACACCATTGCCGGGGTGGTGGCGGCGCTGTTTGATGAGCTTGAGGAAGAATTCGGTACCGTGGATGAGGCGGACATTGAACCTGCACTGATGAACACCCATTTCCTTTTGTAGTAGAACGAGTTACATTCCCTGGTGGCTATTAACCGGGGGTGAGATAAAACCTGGTTTCAGGACAAAGGTGTTGGTCCGGAAATCAGAGGACAAATTCCATGTCGCATGCCACCCCCAGGCATGTCATGGATTCCCCCTTATTCTGAATAATCTGCCTGCAGTGATCCACTATTTGATTCATTTCCGTGTCGGTTCTCTCCTGGTTGATGTGAAATAATCCCAATGTTTTCACGCGAGCCTTTAAGGCAAGGTCAATTACATCGGTATAATTGGAGTGTCCCCAACCGGTTTTTGAAGGGTATTCTCCCGGGGTGAATTCCGCGTCATGGAAGAGCAGGTCCACATCGCTGCAAAAGCGTTCATAGAGGTCATGGCCCGGGCCTTCCGGGTGGTCATAGCCAAGCTCATTGTCTGTGAGAAAAACAAAGGATTTCCCCGCTTCCGTAAATTTATATCCCAGCCCACCCCCCGGATGATTCAGGGCAATGGTGGAGATGTCCAGGGAGCCAATGGAGAAATGGTCCTTCATATTATTTTTGTACTGGATGGTGGCCTCAAGGTCCTTCATGGTGATGGGAAAAAAGGGGGGATGGATGAGACGTTTGAAGATCTCTTCAACGGTGGTATGGGAAAATGAGCTGTTCTGAACCTTCAGGGTCACCTTGGGGTTCTGCAGGGGTTTGAAAAAGGCAAACCCGGAAATATGGTCCCAGTGGGCGTGGGTGAGGAGTAGATAAAAATTATGGTGGGTACTGGAGAAAAGATCAATCCCCAATTTTCGTATTCCGGTGCCTGCATCAATTATTACATTTTCTCCGGATTGGGCAACCACTTGAATACACGTGGTTTCCCCCCCGAATTGACAGTATTCACTGCCGGCAACGGCGATGGATCCCCTGGACCCCCAACATTTAATCTTCATGGATTTTTCCTATTCAAAAATTGACATCGCACCCTAATGTTTGGCTACCATATCATAGTTTTATAGTCCATAAAAAAATGAATCAACCATATGTTGACATTCGTCTTTTCTTGGCTTAGGACATTACTATTCGGTGAGAAAAAAATAAACGAAAAAAATGTAAAAAGGGAGAATAATTCCATGGCGCAGTTAATTGCAGACCGAAGGGACATTGATTTTGTACTCCACGAACAGCTGGGATTGGTTGAAGATGAATTGTTTGCGGAATTTAACAAGAAAACGGTGGATCTCATTATCTCAGAGGCACGGAATCTTGCGGTAAAGGAAATACTGCCCACACAAAAACCCGGCGATGAAGAGGGATGTGTGCTGGAAAATGGCGTCGTGACGGTGCCGGAATCCTTTCAGCGGGCATGGAAGCTCTACTGTGAAGGAGAGTGGCTGGCCATGTGCGATGATCCTGAGGTGGGGGGACAGGGCATGCCCAAACTGGTGGGGCTGGCCGCCAATGAGTATCTGGTGGGTGCCAACCCCGCCTTTATGCTCTACAGCGGCATGACCCACGGTGCATCCAAGCTGGTGGAAGAGTTTGGTACCGATGAGCAGAAAACCCTTTACATGAAAAAGATGTTTTCCGGCGAATGGGGGGGCACCATGCTGCTCACCGAGCCCGAAGCCGGGTCCGATGTGGGGGCATTGACCACAACCGCCACCCTTAACGCCGATGGCACCTACAGTATTAAGGGCACCAAGATATTCATCTCCGCAGGAGAGCACAATCTGGTGGAGAACATCATCCATCCGGTGCTGGCTCGAATTGAGGGATCTCCGGAAGGGACCAGGGGTATTTCTCTCTTTCTGGTGCCCAAGTATTTCGTTAACCAGGACGGCAGCCTTGGCGCCAGAAACGATATCGTGTGTACCGGCATTGAAGAGAAGATGGGTATTCACGGCAATGCCACCTGTACCCTTACCATGGGAGAAAAGGGAGAGTGCATCGGAACCCTGCTCGGAGAGATCAACAAGGGAATGCCGGAGATGTTCAGGATGATGAATGAGGCCAGGGCCTTTGTGGGACTCCAGGCCTTTGGCGTGGCCACAGCATCCTACATGTATTCCCTGGACTATGCCCGTACCAGGGTTCAGGGAAGAAACATGATCTCCGGTCGGGAGCCGGGAGCGAAAAGTGTGCCCATCATCCAGCATCCCGATGTGCGGCGACAGCTGCTGAACATGAAATCGTTGGTGGAGGGAATGAGGAGTCTGCTCTATCTCAACGCCAAATGCGCGGACCTTAAAGCCACGGCCACCTCGGATGAAGATCGGGAAAAATACAGCGATCTCATTGAGGTGCTCACCCCCATTGTTAAGGGATATGTCACGGACAAGGCCCTGGAGGTGTGCAGCCATGGGGTTCAGGTGTTTGGCGGGTACGGATATATCAAGGAGTTCCCCGTTGAGCAGCTCATGCGGGATTCCAGGATTTTCATGATCTATGAAGGGACCAACGGCATTCAGGCCATGGACCTCTTGGGGCGGAAGCTCTCCATGAAAAAGGGAAAGTCCTTTGGACATTTCCTTGACATGATGGCAGAGACGGTGGCCCAAGCCAAGGGCATTGAAGGGGTCGCATCCCTTGCCCTGAAAGTGGAAGCCGCCATGGAAAAGTACAAAACAACGGCCGACATCATTGGAAAACGTGCCCGATCCGCTGAGGTGCTCAATGCGTATGCCTTTGCCCATCCCTTTCTTGAGGCCACCGGCGATCTCACCATGGCATGGATGCTGCTATGGAGGGCGTCTGTGGCCGCGCCCGGATTGGTCAAAAAGGCAGGGGGGCTGGATGCAGAGACCATTGCAGCAAAAGCCGATAAAAACAAGGACGTTGCCTATTATGCCGGGCAGATTAAGACAGCCGCTTTTTTTATCAACACCCTGTTGCCGTCATCCCTTGCGAAAATGGATGCCATTGTGGAGGGTGAAACAGCCGTGGAAGAGATGCCCGAAGCCTCTTTTGGCTCCAAATAGTTGAAATAGTCATTTTTCGGGCTTGATCGCAGCACCGGCCATTTAAGTATTTGGTGCGGGGATTAAGCCCGTTTTTTTTGGCTCAATGGGCTGGACAAAGGCTTTCAAAGATTGTAGGTATATCCAATACAGTCAAGGGAAGCGGTTTTTCCGTGGGATCGTGTCGGATTAATTTTGTTGAAAATGAATGAGGTGCTGCATGAAAATTACGGATTCAAAAGTGGTACAGTCCGGAGAAAAGGCCTTTTTGAATGCGGTCAAGGATTATCTTGACTGGAATGCCATTCGGGAGGTGGTGACAAAAAAGATGAAGCAGTGTGCCATTGAATCAAAGGGAGGAGAGCTGGTATCACACGCAAACAGCGTGGCCTTCAGGATGGATCTCCATTGTGCCATGGACGTGAGTATCATCTTTGATCGGGATGGCACCCTTATTTCCGATGAGGAGCCCCTGACCGGTTTTTCCATGAAAGAGACGGCATCTGTTGATTCCGGCAGTGCGCAGCAGCCGGTTTCACCTCGTCCTTTTGAGGGTGGAAAAGAGAAAAAAAAGTCGACAGAAGATCTCGCACCCCGTTCTCCGGCCATTGAGGAGCGTGACGAAGCCGATGATGACGAAGATGTGCTGGAGCTCAATGACCTGCTTGATGAGTTTCAACCCGAAAAAGATACCCCCTCGTCACCCAGACGGGGAAGCTCGGTATCCGGAGATGATGACGGTATGGACCTTGAGACGCTGTTTTTTAAGGACAAAGCCGATGATGATGAGTTTGATTCCGTGGCAGATGAGGCCGGTGCTTTCTGGGAAGATAAAAAATAGTAGACCTCTCATCTTTTTCGATGGTTAAAGTCCGGAATTTTAAAAACAGAGGAGCTGCTATGACGGACGTGTCGGATGACGCTTTCACAGGCATTGACATGCAAGAGCTCATGGAGATCATGGACAATGACCTGGTGCTGATGAACGAGTTGTAAATTATGATCAAAAATTGTGTTCGTGCATTGGGGCTGTCAAGTGGTGGGCTTGACAGTATCCTTGCGGCCCTGATTCTGAGGAATCAGGGGATAGACGTGACGTGGATAACGTTTAAGACGCCTTTTTTCTCCCCCGATTCGGCCCTTCTGGCATCCAGGCAGAATGACATTCCCATTCGAGTTGAAGAGATTACGGATCGTTACATGGAAATGCTGAAAAACCCACCGGCGGGGTATGGCAAAAACATGAATCCCTGCATGGATTGCCATGCCCTGATGTTTGCAGAAGCTGGTGCGATCATGGAAAGGGAGGGGTTTGATTTCCTGTTCAGTGGTGAGGTGGCGGGCCAGCGCCCCATGTCCCAGACCAAGAATTCCATGAATTATGTGGCCAACCATTCCGGGTTTAAGGGACACATTCTCCGCCCGTTAAGTGCCAGGCTTTTTCCGGAAACCCCCATGGAGAAAGAGGGGCTTGTGGATCGGGAAAAATTACTGGATATCTCCGGGCGATCCAGAAAGGTGCAGATGGGCCTGGCAAAAGAGATGGGGATCACCCACTACCCGGCACCGGCCGGGGGGTGTCTGCTGACGGATAAGGGGTTTTCCGAAAAGCTCCGGGATTTGCTGTTCGTGCAGAAAGTGTATGATTCCAGGGATCTTTATCTGCTGCGCCATGGCCGTCATTTGAGACTCTCCCCGGATACCCGTATTGTCGTTGGGAGAACCAAAGACGAAAACCGGGAATTATCCAATCTGTACGACCCCGAAAAGGACATTCGGTTGCGCCATGCAAGCCTGCCGGGTCCCCTGGTGATCATGCCGGGCGGTGGCAGTGACGAGATGGTATCTCTGGCCGCTTCCATCTGTGCCGGATATACCAAGGCAGATCCCGGGGTGCCGACCCAGGTGATGGTGCGGTTTCCGGAAAAAAGGGAGACCCTTAATGAGACCCTTACCGTGCCCGTATTAAAACCGGCGATGGTGAAGCATCTCGTCTCTTATCTTTAGCTTCAGGATCGGTTTTTTGGAGTTTGCTCACAACATCGGTCGCCTATCATAATTGGGTGAGCTACTCTTCAGAGTGGCCGATGTTGTGACCAACTTCGGTTTTTTTCAAAACCCTCCCCCCGGCAAAAACGGTAGGAATCACTCCTGGGCAGGGGGAGAGGACGGATTTTCATCCATTTTTGCCTTGAGCTGACCACAGGCGGCGGAGATGTCGTCTCCCTTGCTCTTTCTGACAATGGCTGTGACCTGCCGATCCAGAAGGATCTGCATGAATCGACTCACATCCGTTGGAGAGGGGCGCTGAAAGTCGCTTTTTTCATGGGGATTGAAGGGGATCAGATTCACCTTGGCCTTGATGGGAGCCAGGAGACGCACCAGGCGATGGGCATCTGCATCGGTGTCATTGATCCCTTTGATGAGAATATACTCAAATGTGATTTTATTCCGGGGCTTCATGTGGTAGTGCCGGCAGGCTTTCAGCAGGTCCGCCATGGGGTATCGGCGGTTCACCGGCATGAGGACGCTGCGGGTGACATCTTCTGTGGCGTTGAGGGAGATGGCCAGGTTGGCCTCTGTATCCCGGCCCAGGCGAAGGATTTCCGGTACCAGACCGCAGGTGGATACCGTGACCCTGCGGGGGGAAAATTTCAGTCCGTAATCACTGTCCGTGATGATGGAAAGGGCAGTAATCACCGCATCATAGTTATCCAGGGGTTCTCCCATGCCCATGAAGACAATGTTGGACAGGGGGGCGGTTTCATTCTTTTGGTTGAGATACTGTCTGGCATCCCGAACCTGGGAGACAATTTCGGCGCAGGTGAGGTTCCGCTGGAATCCGCCCTTTGCCGTGAGACAGAACCGGCAGGCCTGCCGGCAACCTGCCTGGGAGGAGATGCAAAGGGTATAATGGTCTTTCTGGGGAATGAGAACTGCTTCAATGTATTTGCCGTCCTCCAGTTGAAACAGCAGTTTTTCCGTACCGTCCTTTGACACTTCGCATCGCTCAAGGTGCAGCCGCGGAATGGAAAAATGGGTGGCAAGGGTTTGCCTGAGTGCCTTGCCAAGGTCGGTCATCTCCTCAAATTGGTCTGCCTGACGCAGGTATATCCATTTAAAAATCTGGCCCGCCCGAAAGGATCTCATGCCCTGCTGTTCAAACCATTTTTCAAGTGCGGTGCGGCTGTAATTTTTGATGTCTTCCATGGTGTTTCGTCTTGTTCCTTTGGGTTAGTGTGCGCTTATTTTTCCTTGACTTATCACGGGATTCATATTAAATTCAAGAATTTTTAATCAATACTTGAGGTGCGACTTTAATTCATGTTTGACAACTTAAGTGACAAGTTGAATTCGGCATTCAAGAAGCTGAAAGGCCGCGGGACCCTGACGGAGAAAAATATTGAGGAGGGGTTGAAGCAGGTCCGGATGGCGCTTCTTGAAGCAGATGTTAATTACAGGGTTGCAAAAAAAGTTATATCCGATATAAAAGAGAGAGCTTTGGGCCAGGAGGTGATGGCAAGTCTCAGCCCGGGCCAGCAGGTCATTAAGATTGTGTTTGATGAGTTTACCCGGATGATGGGGGACTCCCACAAAGGACTCAACCTTGAAGGCCGGGCGCCTGCTGCCGTCATGCTTGTGGGTCTGCAGGGTTCCGGCAAAACCACCACTGCGGGTAAACTGGGACTGTATCTCAGAAAAATGGGTAAAAAACCCTTTCTTGTTCCTGTGGATGTATACCGCCCTGCTGCCATTGATCAATTGAAAAAAATTGGTAAACAGCTGGATCTCCCCGTTTTTCCTTCAACCACGGATATGGTGCCCCTTGCCATTTGTGAAGCGGCCGTTGCCATGAGCAGGGAAAAGGGATATGATGTCCTCATTCTGGATACTGCTGGCAGGCTCCATGTGGATGAACCCCTCATGGCGGAACTTCAGGAAATAAAAAAGGGGGTGCATCCCTCGGAAATCCTGCTGGTGGCCGATGCCATGACCGGTCAGGATGCTGTTAATATTGCCGGGTCCTTTGATGAAACAGTGGGCCTGGATGGTGTCGTTCTGACCAAAATGGATGGTGATGCCAGGGGAGGGGCGGCCCTTTCCATCAAGGCCGTCACGGGAAAACCCTTGAAGTTCATCGGTGTGGGAGAGAAGTCTGCGGACTTTGAACCCTTTCATCCGGAACGAATGGCATCACGGATACTGGGCATGGGAGATACCCTCTCCTTCATTGAAAAAGCCCAGGAAGCCATGGATGTCAAGGCAGCTGAAACCCTTGAAAAGAAACTGAGGAAAAATCAGTTTACCCTGGAAGATTTTCGGGATCAAATGGCTTCCGTTAAAAAAATGGGCTCCATAAAAGATCTCATTGGAATGCTTCCCGGTGTGAACAGTAAGCAGCTTAAGGACTTGAACATTGATGAGCGGGAATTTGTGAGAATTGAGGCAATCATCAATTCCATGACCCCGGATGAACGCAGAAATCATGGTATTATCAAGAGCAGTCGAAAGAAAAGAATTGCAAAGGGAAGCGGCGTCACGGTGCAGGATGTCAACAAGCTTCTCAAAAGTTATACCCAGACAATGAAAATGGTAAAGAAGTTTAATAAAGGCGGCATGCGATCATTAAAGGGCATGCTGCCGTTTTAAGGAGAAAAGAGAGATATGGCGGTAAAGATCAGATTGGCAAGGCGTGGTGCAAAAAAGAAGCCTTTTTACAGAATTGTTGCAGCAGATTCAGAGTACCCCAGAGACGGTAGATTCCTTGAAACACTGGGAACCTATGATCCCATGGTGGACCCTGCTGCTGTGACCTTGAAAGAAGATAGAATCAAATACTGGATGGGAGAAGGTGCTCAGCCGACGACCACAGTTAAAAGCCTGTTGAAAAAACAGGGCTTTGGTTCCAATCCTGCCTGATAAGTTGTGTGGATCATCCAAATTCTCAACACCCCAATAGTAAGGAGATGGATTTATGAAGGATCTGATTGAATACATTGCAAAGGCGCTGGTTGATAATCCTGAGGCGGTAGAAGTTTCTGAAGTTGAGGGGACAAAGACATCGGTACTGGAATTGAAGGTGGCAAAAGAGGATTTGGGAAAGGTGATTGGAAAACAGGGCAGATCTGCCCGGGCCATGAGAACTATTTTAAGTGCTGCATCGGCAAAACTAAAAAAGCGAACCGTTCTGGAGATTGTTGAATAGGTAAATGGAACCCTCTGATCTGCTGACCATCGGACATGTTACGGGTGTCCACGGTCTGAAGGGATACCTCAAAGTTCGATCCTATGCAGCCTCCCATGACCCCTTTCATCCCGAAGCCCGGTTGTTCCTGGGCACTCCGGACGGTCAGGGGGAGTGGTGCACTGTTGTCAAGGCATCCCCCCATAAAAAGGGGATGCTGGTGCTGTTGGCGGATGTGGACGTCAATGTGGCAGAAACCTTTGTGGGGCGGGATATTTTTATTCCGGAAGAGGCACTTCCGGATCCGGAAGCAGACACCTATTACTGGAAAGATCTCATCGGCATGACCGTGATTGATATTCATGAGGGTAAGCTTGGGACCATTGATCATGTGATACCCACGGGAAGCAACGATGTGTTTGTGGTGACCGGGGGAAAACGGGAAGTCCTGGTTCCCCATCTTGCCCATGTGGTATTGTCCGTTGATGTTGAGAACCGGACCATGCGCATTGATCTGCCCGAAGGGTTATAACGTGACCTTGGAAAATAGAGACGTGAAGGAGATAGAGAGGGGCATGCAGTTCACCGTTCTGACCCTGTTTCCGGAACTGTTATCTGCTTTTTTTACCCATGGCATCATTGGACGGGCCATGGAAAAAGCCTTGATTTCCGGGACCACCGTAAATATCCGGGAGTTTTCCACGGATCGTCATAAAAGTGTGGATGACAGACCTTATGGGGGGGGGTGCGGCATGGTCATGACGCCGGAACCCCTGTCCCGGGCCATTGGAGAGGCCAGGAAGAGAACCGGTGATGCCAAGGTGCTGCTCATGTCTCCCCAGGGAAAACCCTTTGATCAGAACCGTGCCCGGGCGTTTGCCGATAAGGGTGAAAATATCATTTTTGTGTGCGGCAGATACGAGGGAATTGACGAGCGCATATACCATGGGCTGGTGGACGAAGAGGTCTCCATCGGGGATTATGTGATGACCGGGGGCGAGCTTGCCGCCATGGTGATCATTGATGCGGTGACACGGTTGCTCCCAGGGGTGCTGGGGGGGGAATGTTCGGCGGAAATGGACTCCTTTAGGAACCATCGACTGGAGCACGCCCACTATACCCGTCCCTTTGAGTTTGACGGAATGGCCGTGCCGGAGGTGCTTTTGTCCGGAAATCATGGAGAGATTGAAAAATGGCGCCAGGCCTCTTCGCTGAAGCGAACATTTATTAAAAGACCGGATCTTTTCCATAAAGAGAAGTTATCACATGAGGAGAAGGCGTGTCTTAAAATGTGGTGCAGGGAGCTTGAAGCACTTGTCAAAGAATAATCTTTATCTGGCACTGATTCATTATCCGGTATCCAATAAAAAGGGAAATACCATTGCATCCGCCCTGACTACCATTGATATGCATGACATTGCAAGGGCGGCCATCACCTTTGGAGTGAAGGGGTTTTATGTGGTGACCCCGCTGATGGATCAGCAGGTGTTGGCCCACGAGGTGATTGCTCACTGGACCGATGGTGTGGGGGGAACCATGAACCCTTTTCGGAAACAGGCCCTGGAGTTGATTCGGGTGGTTTCCACCTTTGAAGATGCGGTGAAAGAGATTGAACATGAGCGTCAGGCAAGGGTGGTCACCATTGCCACCAGCGCAGGGTCCCATGATCATGCCGTGACCACCAAAACCCTGGCCCTGCAGCTTGAAAATGATGCCTCCCATGTCATTACATTTGGTACTGCCTGGGGAATGTCTTCGGAATTTATACAGAACTGTGATTTTGTCCTGGAACCTGTTCAGGGGATCAACGGATATAATCATCTTTCGGTGCGATCTGCGGTGTCCATTATTCTGGACCGGATCTGCCATGACAGAAATTGTGTCAGCTCATTAAGAGCTGAATAAATAGTGTTTGGAGGATAATTTAAAATGAATGTATTGCAACGGTTGGAGATGGAGCAGTTGCGGCTTGACCTGCCTGATTTCAGAGCAGGAGATACCATCAGTGTTCATGCAAAAATTAAAGAGGGTGAAAAGGAACGTATCCAGGTATTCCAGGGTGTGGTGATTAAAAAGACCAAGGGAATGGCCGGTGCCCGTTTCACCGTGAGAAAAATATCCGGCGGAGTGGGGGTGGAGAGAATTTTTCCCCTGAATTCACCGGCCATTGATAAAATTGAAGTGGTTACCCATGGCCGTGTCAGACGCTCCAAGATTTACTATTTGAGAAATCTCCGGGGTAAGGCTGCCAGAATTAAAGAGAGACGTATCGCTTAATTCTGATATGACCATGTGGGTATTTGAAAAACAGGCGCTGCAGGCCGGATTTCGGTCTGTGGCGGGTATTGATGAGGCCGGCAGGGGACCCCTTGCCGGTCCCGTTGTTTCGGCGGCAGTGGTGCTTCCCCCTGATTTTGCAGTTCCGGGCATCACCGATTCCAAAAAATTGACACCCCGCCAACGGGAACGGTTTTTTGATATCCTTCTGGAACAGGCGGTTGCCGTGTCAACGGGCATTGCCGACGTTGAAGAGATTGACCGAATGAATATTCTGCAGGCATCTCTTCTTTCCATGGTGCGGGCAGTCAAAGGGCTTGATATCCAACCGGATTATCTCCTTATTGACGGAAAATTCACCATTGAGTATCCCCTTCCCCAGCAGGCGGTGATCAAGGGAGACGGCAGAAGCATTTCCATTGCAGCGGCATCCATTATTGCCAAGGTGACCCGGGATCGAATAATGAAATCCCTGCACGATCAATATCCCCGGTATGGCTTTGACCGACACAAAGGGTATCCCACGGCCCTGCATAGAGCGGCAGTGGTCCAATTCGGCCCTTGTCCGGTGCACCGGAAGAGCTTCAAGGGCGTGAAGGAATTTTTAGTTTGAAGTGGTGTGCAAAGGATTTGAACCCCATTGTGCAAAGGGCGATTGTTTATGTCCGTAAAATTTCTGATAACTGCCACGGGCAGACCGCATTGGGGACCTGGGTCTGCCCACAACGAATAAAGAAAGTAATGTTAGGTGTGCCTACACTTTTTTATAAAACCGGACAGAACCGGAGGCATGTGAACTCAAATGAGTAATTCCAGCCAGCTGTTCGGGCAGAGAGCTGAAGCTGCTGCGGCCCATTTTCTCCATTCCAGGGGATATACCATCCTGGAGCAAAACTTCAGCACCCGTTATGGAGAGATCGATATTGTTGCCCGTCATGGGGAGGTGCTGGTGTTTGTGGAGGTAAAGGCCCGGCGCGGACTTTGTTGGGGCAGCCCCAGGGAGGCGGTAAACAGGCTCAAGCAGCAGAAGGTCATCGCCACCGCATCCCATTATATGAAGCAGCATGGCATTCAGGACATTCGCATTCGATTTGATGTGGTGGCCATGGTGGAGCAACGGGGATCTTTTGTCTTTGAACTGATTCCCAATGCCTTTCAGGTGACATAGTGGACCAGCCTCCATTGATGAAAACCGGCACCCTTTTTGTGGTGGCCACCCCCATCGGCAACCTTGAGGATATCACCTTTAGGGCCATCCGGATATTAAAAGAGGTGGACCTCATTGCCGCAGAAGATACCCGCCACACCTCAAAATTACTTTCCCACTACAATATTACCAATCGGTTGATGTCGTGCCATGAGCACAATGAACAGGAGCGGCTGGCGCTGTTTTTGGAAAAACTGACCCAGGGGGAAAATATCGCCCTTGTCTCAGATGCCGGGACTCCCACCATTTCCGACCCGGGGTATCAGCTGGTGAAGGAAGTGTCCCAGCAGGGCATTCGAGTGGTTCCCATTCCGGGGCCCTCTGCGGTCATCGCCGGGTTGAGCGTGGCCGGTCTTCCCACAGATGCTTTTTTGTTCATGGGGTTTCTCCATCGGAAAAAGGGGAGACGTCAGCGAATTCTGGAAGGATTAAAGGAGGAGGTGGCCACCCTTGTTTTTTATGAATCCCCCCGGCGACTCGTTGAACTCCTAAATGAATTACAAAATGTGCTGGGTGATCGGCCTGCCATGGTGGCCCGGGAGATCACCAAAATCCATGAAGAGTTCCTCAGGGGAAAACTTTCGTGGATCATTGAGTCCCTCCAAAACCGCCCCTTTGTTAAAGGAGAATGTGTTGTTTTCGTAGCATGGGAGGCCCCGCTTCCCCCGGCTGCACCAGGTGCCGATGACATGGATCGCATTCTTCAGGAGGCCCTTGTCTCCGGTGATGAGCCACCCGCACGTCTTGCCAAGCAACTTTCGCGAAAATTAAACCTCCCTCGCCAAGAAATTTATCAACGGCTTGTAAATCTTAAAAATAGTTGAAATCACACAAATATTTTTGTGTGACGATTTTTTTTTCTCTTTGACGACACCTCCTGTGCAGTTTCAGCGAAATATTGTTCAGTGAATAAATAACCCTTGACAAACGCATGGTAATTCAATTAGTAAATAGATATTAAAAAATACCATCGGTATAGCTATTGAGGGGAGAGTAAGATGCTTTACCCCTTGGGAAATGGGCAGTTTTCCAAATCTCCTGCCTTGATTTCAACCTCTTTGTTTTTGATAAATCACTGACTTTTTCGCGTTGAAAGGCTCGTTTCCCGTAACAGAATAACCAAAAAAACAAACCGGTCCACTTTTTCGGAGGTGCGTATGCAGTTGAGAAGAAGGGTTGATGCGGGTGAATTCGCCTGTCTGGTTCAGATTGAGCCTCCCAAGGGAACAGATGTTTCAGCAATGGTTGATGGCGCCATGGGGGTGAAGGGAATTGCAGATGCATTTATTATCCCGGAGATGGGCAATGCGGTGATGCGCATGAGTTCTCTGGGGGCATCCATTCTGTTGAAAACCAAGGGGGTGGATACCGTGATGCAGGTGTGTTGCCGTGACCGGAACCGACTGGCACTCCAAGGAGATATCCTTGCGGCGGCAGCCTGTGGCATCAGTGCCGTGATGGTGGTTACCGGCGAGGATCCAAGCTTTGGGGATCATCATACGGCAAAGGCGGTGTACGATGTGGACATGGATACCCTTCTTGCGGGGATGGCTTCCCTTGAAAAGGGCCATGACATGGCAGGGGTGGAACTCAATGGATCACCTGATTTTTTAAAGGGAGCCACCTTAAACACCTGTCTTCGGGGAGCCGACAGAGAAGCGGAATTGGATCGGATGAAAAAGATGATGGACGCCGGTGTCCGGTTTTTCATCACCCAGCCGGTATTTGAATTTGTCATGACCCAGCCCTTTCTCAAAACGGCTGAAAAATATGGTGCAAAGATATTCCCCACGGTCCTGCTTTTAAAGTCCCTTGGCATGGCGCGTTATATGGCCCGGAATGTCAATTATGTGAACATACCCGATACCATTGTGAATCGAATATTAAAGTCGTCTGACAAGGTCAGAGAGTGTACCCGCATGGCCCGGGAGACCATAGAATCAGTTAAAAAAGAGGGGTTTGGCGGTGTGAATGTTTCCACATTGGGGTGGGAGCATAAGCTTCCAGAGCTGCTGGGTGTCATGGAGGGTTTGAACGGTTAGGAGGATATGACATGTTGGATAAGGCAAAAGGAAATGGGAGTCCGGCGGGATCCGTCATGGTTGTGGGGGGCGGGATCGCCGGCATGCAGTCCGCCATTGATCTGGCAAATTCGGGTTATTATGTGTATCTCCTGGAAAAAACCTGGGCCATTGGCGGCATGATGGCCCAGCTGGACAAGACGTTCCCCACCAATGACTGTACCATGTGAGTAATTTCTCCAAAACTGGTCGAGGTCGGCCGGCATCTGAACATAGAGTTATTGACCAACACGGAACTTATTGATCTTGAGGGAGAGCAGGGTGATTTTACCGCTCGCATCAGAGAAAATCCCCGCTATATTGACATTTCAAAATGTACCAGCTGTGGTGAGTGTACCAAGGTCTGTCCTGTGGATTTCCCCAGTGAACATAACCAAGGCCTTGCCACCCGCAAAGCCATCTTTAAACAATATGAGCAGGCCATTCCCGGTGCCTATGGTATCTCCAAACGCTCCACGGCCCCGTGTAAAGCCACCTGTCCTGCCCATGTGAGCATTCAGGGGTTTGTTGCCTTGACCAACCAGGGAAAATATCGGGAAGCATTGAAACTGTTCAAAGACGAACATCCCTTTCCCGGGTCCTGTGGCCGGGTGTGTCATCACCCCTGCGAATCAGAGTGTTCCAGGGGGGATGTGGAATCTCCGGTGGCCATTCAATACCTGCATCGCTTCCTTGCCGATGAAGATTTTGCATCGGATGATCCGTATATCCCGGAAGTTGAAGCGAAAAGAGACGAAAAAGTTGCCGTGGTGGGCTCAGGTCCTTCGGGATTGACCACTGCCTATTATTTGGCAAAACAGGGATATGGGGTGACGGTGTTTGAAAAACTTCCGGTAAAGGGCGGTATGATGGCCGTTGGCATTCCCGAGTACCGGTTGCCCAATGACGAATTGAACCGGGAAATTGGTGTCATTGAAAAGATGGGGGTTGAGATCAGAACCGGCGTGGAATTTGGAAGGGACATCACCCTGGAGAGCCTGCAAAAAGAGGGATATCAGGCCCTGTTCCTGGGCACCGGTCTCCATGGCAGTCGGGGACTTGGCATTGAGGGTGAATCCCTGGACGGGGTGCACAAGGGGGTGACCTTTCTCCAGCAGTCTGCTCTTAAGACCGCTTCCAAACTCACGGGAAAGGTGGTGGTCATCGGTGGTGGAAATGTGGCTGTGGATGTGGCGTTAACCGCTCGGCGGCTGGGTTCCCGGGATGTCACCATGGTGTGTCTGGAGGCCCGGCACGAGATGCCGGCCTGGGACTACGAGGTGGAAGAGGCCCTGGAAGAGAAGGTGAAAATTATCAACAGCCGGGGGCCGGTGCGTTTTATTGAAACCGCAGGCCGGGTTTCCGGAGCTGAGTTTAAACGGTGCACTGCGGTTTTTGACGAAAATCGCAGGTTTAATCCCCAGTATGATGCCACGGATCTCATGAGTCTGGATGCCGATCACGTGATCATTGCCATTGGTCAGATGGCGGAATTGCCCTTTGCCGAAAAAGAGGCCATTGCCCTTTCCCCCCCAGGGGGCATTGTGGCAGATCCTGTCACCCTGCAGACTCCCATCCCCTGGGTGTTTGCCGGAGGGGACGTGTTTTATGGACCCAAATCCGTGGTGGATGCCGTGGCCTGTGGTAAAGAGGCCGCCAAAAGCATTCATCGGTATATCCAGGGAGAAGATCTGGCCAAAGACCGGGAAAAGGTCTTTGAGTTTGAAAAGCCCGACGTCACCCATGAGCCCGTAAAACCCCGGGTTCAGGCGGCAAAACTTCCCGTTGAAGCCCGGGAGGGAAATTTTAAAGAGGTGGGTATGGGGCTTCTTGAAGCGGATGTGCGTCAGGAGGTCACCCGGTGTCTCTCCTGCGGTATCTGTTCGGAATGTTATCAATGTGTGGATGTCTGCCTGGCCGGTGCCATTGACCATTTTCAGCAGGTGCAATACCGGGAGCTGAATGTGGGATCGGTGATCATGACCTCGGGGAGCAAACCCTTTGATCCGTCGGGTCTGGATGATATCTACATGTATAAACGCTCTGCCAATGTAATGACCAGCCTGGAGTTTGAGCGGATTTTAAGTGCCGGCGGTCCCACCATGGGGCATCTGGTGCGCCCCTCCGACGAAAAAGAGCCGGAAAAGATCGCCTGGCTCCAGTGCATCGGGTCCAGGGATACCAATCGCTGCGGCAATGGCTACTGCTCTTCGGTGTGCTGCATGTATGCCATAAAGGATGCCATGATTGCCAAAGAGCATTCGGAAAAACCCCTGGATTGCGCCATTTTTAACATGGACATGCGTACCTTCGGCAAAGACTATGAAAAGTATTATCTGAGAGCCCGGGATGAGGAGAAGGTCCGGTTTATAAAATCCAGGGTCCACAGTGTGGATGAGGATCGGACAACGGGAGATCTTATTTTAAACTATGTGGATGAAGACGGTGGTATGCATCGGGAGGTGTTTGACATGGTCATCCTCTCCGTGGGTCTTGAAATCCCCATGGAGAACCGTGAACTTGCCGCCCGCATCGGTGTTGAAACCGATGCCTATGGGTTTGCCAGAACCTCCCCCTTTAATCCCCTGGAGACCACCCGACCCGGCGTATTTGTCTCCGGCGTCTTCCAGGGTCCCAAGGATATCCCCTCTTCCGTCACCGAGGCCAGCGGTGCTGCCTGTGCCGCCGGCATGGCTCTGGTGGCGGCCCGGGATACCTGCACCCGCAGTGTGGAGGTGATAGAGGAGAGAGACATCTCCGGCGAAGAACCCCGCATCGGTGTCTTTGTCTGTAAATGCGGCATTAATATTGCCGGAATTGTGGATGTGGATGCTGTGGCAGCCTATGCCAATGGACTGCCCGGGGTAGTGTACACCGGTCTGAATCTCTTTACCTGCTCCCAGGATGCCCAGGATATTATGAAAGATATCATCCAGGAGCATCGTCTGAACCGGGTGGTGGTGGCATCGTGTACCCCCAAAACCCATGAGGGCATCTTTATGGATACCCTGGAAAAGAGCGGCCTGAACAAGTATCTCTTTGAAATGGCCAATATCCGTAACCAGAACTCCTGGATGCACTTCCATGAACCGGACAAGGCCACTAAAAAGGCCAAGGATCTGGTGAAAATGGCCGTGGCCCGGGCCGCCACCCTGACCCCCCTCCATGAAAAACGAATCACCGTAACAGTGCGGGCCCTGGTCATTGGCGGCGGCATCGCCGGAATGACGGCTGCCATGGGGCTTGCCGACCAGGGGTTTGAGGTGGTGCTGCTGGAAAAGGAGGCCGTGCTGGGCGGGCTTGGGAATCGACTTCACCATACCATTGACGGTGCCGACATCCGTAAGTTTGTCACGGAACTTGCCGCCAGGGTGGAGGCCCATGATAAAATCCAGGTGCTCAAACAGGCCCTTATCGTAGATTTCACCGGTTATAAAGGCAATTTCTCCACCGAGGTACTGGTGGGACCCGGCATGTATGAACGTAAAATTGAGCATGGGGTGATGATTGTGGCCACCGGTGCCAATGAATATGTTCCAACGGAGTATGGCTACACCGATACCGACCAGGTGGTGACCCAGCTGGAACTGGGGGATATGCTGGAAGAGAGGGGGGCCGATCATCTCCAGCAGGTGGTGATGATCCAGTGCGTGGGATCACGCAACCAAAGCAACCCCAACTGTTCCCGTATCTGCTGCCAGAGTGCCGTTAAAAATGCCCTGCGCATCAAGGAACTCAACCCCAACGCCGATGTATTCATCCTCTACCGGGATATGCGCATGTATGCCATGCTGGAGCACTACTACACCCAGGCCCGGCAGAAAGGGGTGCTTTTCTTCCGGTTTGATCCGGAAGATCCGCCAATGGTGGAAAAAGGCGCTGACAATGTTACTGTCACCTTCACCGATCATGTGCTGGGAAGAAAGCTTGCCGTGGATGCAGATCTGGTGGCCTTGAGTGCCGGTGTGACAGCGGCGGACACCGAGGAGCTTTCCACCATCATCAAGACCGGTCGCAACCGGGAGGGTTTTTTCATTGAAGCCCATGTGAAATTACGGCCGGTGGATGCGGCCACGGAAGGGGTTTTTATCTGCGGCACGGCCCACAGTCCCAAACTGATCACAGAGACCATTGCCCAGGCCATGGCAGCGGCCTCCCGGGCCACCACCTATCTTTCCCAGGAGTTTCTCACCCTGTCGGCGGTGACGGCACTGGTGGACCCGGACCACTGTGCTTCGTGTCTTATCTGTGTGCGCTCCTGTCCCTTTTCCGTACCCCGGATCAATGAGGAGGGAAAAAGTTACATCGATCCTGCCCTGTGCCAGGGGTGTGGTGTGTGTGTATCCGAGTGCCCTGCCAAGACCATCAAGCTCAACTGGTATGAAGACAATCAATTGCTCAGCAAAGTGGAAGCTTTGCTGGAGGAGGAAATATGACCAGAGATTTTGAACCGGTAATCCTGGCTTTCTGTTGCAATTACTGAGGGTACTCCGCTGCGGACCTGGCAGGTTCCATGAGATTGAAATGCCCGGCCAACTTTAGAATTATCCGTCTGCCCTGCACGGGAAAAGTGGATGTGATTCATATGTTGAGAGCCTTTGAAAAAGGGGCCGACGGTGTGTTTGTTGTGGGGTGCATGGAGGGAGATTGTCATTTTAAAACCGGTAACTTCAGGGCAAGAAAACGGGTGGAACAGGCGGCGGCCATTCTGGATACCGTGGGCGTGGGGGGAGAACGGGTGCGTATGTGCAACCTGTCTTCCGGTGAAGGTCCGTTGTTTGCCCAGTATGCCATTGAGATGGATGAACGTATTAGAAAACTGGGACCAAGCCCGGTGAGATCAGCACTTGAAGCCCAAAAAACCGCAGCCTGATAACCCTTTTAAATGAGGTTTAATAGATGATAGTAGCCGATAAAAAGCCGATTAAAGAGATTATTGAAACGGTCAAGGGGTACGACCGGGTACTGGTGTTGGGGTGTAACGAATGTGTGACGGTGTGTGAGGCCGGCGGCAAAAAAGAGGTGGAGGTGCTGGCTTCGGCGCTTCGAATGCATTTCATCCAGGAGGGAAGCAAGAAAACCTTTGATGAACGCACCCTGGAGCGGCAGTGCGACCATGAGTATCTGGAGGAAATTCGTAATGTCATTGATAACTACGATGCCGTTCTCTCCCTGGCCTGCGGCGTGGGGGTACAGTTCATGGCGGAAAAGTATCACACCACACCGCTGTTGCCCGGGGTGAACACCTGTTTTCTGGGGGCCACGGAAAAAAGGGGGCTGTGGACAGAGCGATGCCAGGCCTGCGGCTCCTGTGTGCTGGCCACCACGGCCGGTATCTGCCCCATTTCCCGGTGTGCCAAACGGGTGATGAACGGTCCCTGCGGCGGTTCCAGCAACGGCAAGTGCGAGATCAATAAAGATCTGGACTGTGCCTGGCAGCTGATCATTGATCGATTGAGGGATTTGAATCGCATGGATGATTACGAAATCGTGACCCCCATCAAGGACTGGTCAACGGAGCGGGCCGGTGGACCCAGAACCGTGGCAAGGGAGGATGTACAGGTATGAATATGAACACACCAAGCAAGCTGGAAAAGGTATTCAGACTGGGACATATTGCCGTTACTTCGGAGTGCGGGCCTCCCCGAGGCAGTGATCCCGAAGCCGTGACCTCCAAGGGGGCATTGATAAAAGACCATGTGGATGCGGTGAACATCACCGACAACCAGACCGCCATGACCCGTATGTGTTCCCTTGCCGCCTGTATTCATTTAAAACAGATGGGGCTTGAACCCATCCTCCAGATGGTGACCAGGGATCGTAACCGGGTGGCACTGCAGAGTGATATCCTGGGAGCTGCCTCCTTTGATATCCACAATATACTTTGCCTTTCCGGGGATCATCAGAGTTTTGGGGATTGTCCCCAGGGCCAGAATGTCCATGATCTGGATTCCATGCAGCTGGTCCAGACCGTGAGACACATGAGGGATGAAGGAAAATTTTTGGGGGGAGATGATATCAAACGGCCTCCGAAGATGTTTGTGGGGGCCGCCGCCAACCCCTTTGCCGATCCCTTTGAGGTTCGGGTGCCCCGCCTGGCCAAGAAAATTGCCTGCGGTGCTGAGTTCATCCAGACCCAGTGTATCTACAACATCGACAAATTTGAGGAGTGGATGCGCCGGCTAAGAGAGAGGGGGCTCCATGAAAAGACCTTTATCATGGCCGGCATGACCCCCATGAAATCGGCCGGCATGGCAAAGTTCATGAAAAACAGGGTGCCGGGCATGGATGTTCCGGATGAGATCATCGCCCGTCTTGCCGGGGTGGAGAAGAAAAAACAGGCCCAGGAGGGTATTGACATCTGCGTTGAGCACATCCAGCGTCTCAAAGAGGTGGAGGGCATTTCAGGCTTTCACATCATGGCCATTGAATGGGAGGAGAAGGTGCCGGAGATCGTGGAGCGAAGCGGGCTTTATCCAAGGCCTGAGGTGTAATGCAATTGTAAGTACAGATACCCCATAATAAGTAAAAATCATAAAAAACCCCCGAACAGACTGGTTTCTGTTCGGGGGTGGCCGGAATCCGGCCATGGCCGTTCTTTAGCTCAAAAAGTACTGTTCTCAAAATAAACCGGCCTCTATCATATATTTCCGTTCGGTTACACGATCCTCATCATTGAAACGGAATATTTTTTCTGTCACTCTTGCCTCGGCAGTCAGCGGAATTATCAGGGCATTTTGTATTTTAAAATGATCCGTCCACTTCTGCTTTCGGGGATTGAAAAACGGGACAAGATTTCCGGTTTCAGGGTCAAATGAACCGACATTCGGGCCTTTGAAACGGTTGCAGCGCATACATGACAACGCAAGATTTTCCTTATCAGTGGTTCTGTGCCTGTTCGGTTGTAACCCCCATGCCCTGGCGGACACAACGAAGATAGAAAATGGCATTATGCCGCCCCCCCCCCCGACGGGCAATAGGAACCGGCCAATTGAGCCGTCTACGGTTCCGGGCCGGGCCCATTGCCCGTCGGGGGGGCGGCGGTATAATACCATTTGGCTCCGCGTCTACGACCCTATATTTGTTGTGTCCGGCAGGACATGCCCGTTATAAGAAAGTGTAGGTACGCCTAACATTACTTTCATTATTCGTTGTGGGCAGACCCGGGTCCCCCATGCGGTCTGCCCGTGGCAGTTATATAGGTTAATATTTAGGTCTTATGCAGGAGCAGGAGTTAGGGGCAATGCAGGAGGGTCGTTCGATAGTCAAATAGCGGGTCAAAGATGCTGATGTCATATGCCGACAACTACTTTGACCCACTGCCCTTATCTGTTAATCTGTGAGTCGTTTCAGCAGGAACGCTGTGGCTTCTTCACAGGTCACCCCGTTTTTACCGCCGTTGGGCACCAGGTCGGCGGTTGTCAGGGCATCCACCGCCTTGAACACCGAAGCTTTAAGCTCAGGATAGCCGATGAACTCCAGCAACTCTCCCGTGGCTTTTACCACTGCCACAGGTGAGGCAAAGTGCCCTCTGTTCTCCTGCATCATGCGGGTACCGGTACCGCCGCCGGCTTCAAACATGCCCTGGGTAAAGGAGATGTTGGCAGATCCCACACCGCCGATGCCCCCCACATACATGCCGGCCTCATCTCCTGCCATGTCTCCCACAATGTTGTTGCACACCAGGGTGGTCAGGGGAAACTCCTTGCCGGTTTTTTCGCCCTTCATGGCTTTGAGTTTTTCCGTCTGGGTGATGGTGTAGGAAAAATCATCGGGTTTGACACTCAGATAATCCAGTTCAGGGAAGTTGTCATTGATGTAGGCCTTGGCCCAGTTCAGGGCGGCGGCATCCGGTTTGATCACGTTGTCTTTAAAGTTGAGCACCACCCCGCCGGAGTTGCAGGCAAGGGCATGGAGGCAGGCAAGATGGGTGAGCCGCTCAATGTCGATTCTGGCCTGGGGCCAGAAACAGATGGCGTACTCCTCCCTGCCGTTGAGGCTCATGACACCGGCTGATTTAGCGTCCTGGTAGGGGGTGCCGAGATTGCACCGGAAGACGGTGAAATCAACGCCCATTTCAAGATTTTTGATGGTGCGCTGGCAGGCAAACAGGTCCAGGTACTGCCGCATCCACACATTGGCACTGGGAACATTGGGGTATTTGGAGCTGTCCGGTGTCTCCAGGGGCATTTTCAATATCACATCACACTGGTCAATGACATCAATGGAGGTCTGGGGTGCCACCACATCCAGAGCCAGCCGTTTTTCAATGGTGAGATCCGGAATCTCCACCACGGAGATCTCCCCGGCTTGTATCTCTTTGTCAAGCAGGGATTCAAGGATGGTGCGGGCCGCCTTGGCCACAATGGGGCCAATGCCGTCTCCCGGGGCAAAGCCTATTTTAAGCGGGCGCTTGGTGCTCAGTGCCACGGGATTGAATTGTCCCCGGGTCTGCATGGCTTTGTCTATGCGTGCCTTTTCCTGGGCCATCAGGGTGAGGAGCGCATCAAAGGGATTATAGGGGCCTTCAAACATATTCACATATTCACTCATTTTTTCTCCTTTAAGGATATTTTTTTGATAAGACCCCGGAACAATCCATCCAACATGAACATTACCTAACCTGGACAAGCCAGAACCAAAAAGGTTTTCTGATTGTCTTGCCAAAATAACATGAAAATCAGAAATAAGAATCTAAGTATCGGCTGCTTTCAAAAGTCTGGGGCCTGTTTAAACATTCAGGGGTCCCATATCACACGCTGAGTCCGGTTGTCCATGACCTGGCCGGTGGCCGGGAACCGTTCGGTATTTTTTATGAAAGTGCAGGTATACCTGACAGTACTTTCATGCTTTGTTGTGGGCGAACCCGGGTTCCGAATTCCGGTCCGCCCGTGGCGGTTATTGACATTAAAATCCGGATATGAAACCCGGAACCCGGGTCCGGGATCGTCAGGCTGATAGTTGGACGATCATGGGCTCTTCCTCTCCAAGGAGCCGATCGGTATTGATCAGAATTTTGATGGCTTGATTCACCTTTGCCATGCCCAGGATATAGTTTGTGTTGGTATTGATGCCAAAGGAGGGAACATCTTCGATATCTTTGGCTTTTATGGATAACACTTCGGAAACGGTGTCGACAATGATACCGGTTTTTGTCTTTTCTTTTCTGCCCACCACCTCGAGAATGATGATGCATGTGCGGTTATTGTATTCACAGGCCTCTTTGCCCAGGCGAAGCCGAAGGTCAATGACGGGAATGACCTGATCTCTGAGGTTGATGATACCCTTGACAAACGGTGGGCTTTTGGGGATCGGGTGAAAGGGAATCATGTGGATGATTTCCACAACCGACTGAATGCCGATGCCGTACTCCTGGTTACACAGGGAGAAGATAAGGTACTTCCCCTCTCTGTCCAGCCGCATTTTGGTCTCATCTCCCTGTGATTCACGGTTGAGGACTTTTTTGACCGTCTCCTTGATATCGTGAAATACACTTTGGTGACGGGTGTGGGCAAATTTGGCGCATGCCTTTTGGGCGAATCGGATGTCCACAAATTCATTGAGGTTGATCATGGACCCCACGCCCATCTCTGTGGACATATATGTCTGAATACGATCAAGGTCTTCAATGTTGGGGAGAAGATCATCTGTCTTGATCCCCTGGGGCTCTTTGAGCACGTTTTTCAATACCGCCACATTCAGCCCCAGTTTTTTATCCGGATCCAGGAAGTCAATGGCGATTTCAGCGGATTTTTCCGGGTGCATGGCAATGAACTGGCCTGCGTCCACCAGTAAGTCCGTGAATTCCTGAACCGCTTCCGGGTGCTGGTCGATGAGCTCTTGTCGCATCACCACCACACAGCAGGGGTGGTACTCCCAGATTTCACCGGAGAGAAACAGCAGTTCCCCCCCTCCGCCTGCAATGGATTTGGTGCCCAGGGGTTCTGCCACGGTAAAACCGCCGGCAGATGGATTATTTGCAAGGAATTCCGGCATTTTGACCGGCGGCACGATTTCAAAAAAGACATCCACGTCTTTCTGACCTGCCATTCCGGGGGTCAGCCCCAGCTCTTTTAAGAACATGCTGGAAAGCATATGGTGAATGGAGAGAAAATGGGGCAGGTAAAAAGATCTGCCTTTGAAAAACGCCTTTAATGAGGTGGGGTCTGCATTGTTCTTCTTCCGGGCCTGTTTTACCGAAATACTGCCGTTTTTGTGGGCAAAGAGAACCAGGCGGATGGGGACGTTGTCACTGAAGCTGTCCATGGCAATGGGGGCCAGGATAAATGCCGCATCCACCTCTCCGGTTTCAAGGGCCTTTTGAACCGGATTCCAGCCCGGCATGCACAGGGTTTCCAATTCAAAATGGTGAGGGGCCGCCTTTCCGGTTTGAATCTGGTGTTTTGCAACACCCAGCGTCAGATGGTCTGTGATTTGAATATGAGCTGTTCTCAACAGCAGTTTCCCGGACGGCGCTGTCCGGGGAGTGTATTTTATTTTTTTGTCGGATTCGTCATCGGTTTCCCTGGAGAATGTCTTATGAATGACCTGGTTCAGTTCATCCGGGGAGAAAGGCTTGGAAACGAAATTGCTGACACCGGCCTGGCTTGCCTTTGCCGTTTGTTTTTTTTCACTCTGGGCAGTGACCATGATAAAGGGCAGGTGCTGATGTTTTTCACTGGAGCGGGTCCATAGCAGAAGATCATACCCATTTTTATTGGGCATGTTCCAGTCACTGATGATCAGTGAAATATCATCAGTGGCAAGCAGTTTTTCAATGGCGTCATTCCCGTCGTCTGCTACAAGGATATTTGTAAATCCAAGCTGATTGAGAATGTTGATTTCCATTTTGCGCGTGATCTTGGAATCTTCAACCACTAAAATTTTGATCATTTTATCAACGGTCATGTTTGGCTTCCTTTGACGCAATGGCAGGATTTGGTTTTTTAATGAGGGACACCAACAAAAGATTTAGGAACATAACATGGGACTTTACAAAGAAAATATTCTTTTTTTATACGAAGAATCCATGCATACTGCAAGGGAAAATGTGATAAGAGGTATTGAGGCGATGGAAACCGTTTGATGAGGAGGAGGGCGCATGGCAGTAAAACCCGGGACAGAATTCCGGTCCATCCGTGGCGGTGACTTGAGAAATTGATCAACTTATGTATAAGTTGGGTGAAATAAAACAACATTAAGGAGCATGATATATGATAAACAGCCGGCGACTGTCACACCATTTTACCCGTTTTGTTCAGATTGATTCCGTTTCCAGGGAGGAGGCAGAGATTGCCTCTTTGTTGAAAATCATGCTGGAAGAGCGAGGGGCCGCGGTGACCATGGATGGGGCAGGAGAGATCATCGGGGGGAACTGTGGTAATCTGGTGGCAAAGTTTAAAGGCACCGTGGACGCAGACCCCCTCCTCCTTTCAGGACATATGGATACGGTGGAGCCGGGCAGGGGGGTAAAGGTGGTGTTTGAAGAGGGGGTGTTCAGAAGTGACGGCACCACCATTCTGGGGTCCGATGACAAGTCCGCCCTGGCCATTATCTTTGAAGTTATTGATGTTATTCAGGAAAATGCATTGCCCCATCCCCCCATTGAGGTGGTGTTCACCGTTGCTGAAGAGGTGGGGCTTTTGGGTGCAAAGGCCTTTGATCTCTCCATGATTGACGCAAAGATCGGGTATATTCTGGACTCCACCGATCGGGACGGCATTGTCACACGGGCCCCGGCGGCCAATCGGTTCACCGTGAACATTCATGGCAAGGATGCCCATGCCGGTGCCTTTCCTGAAAACGGCATCAATGCCATTTCCGTGGCATCCCGGGCCATTGCCGGACTTCAGCTTGGGAGAATCGACTGGGAAACCACCTGTAATATCGGGGTGATCCAGGGAGGAAAAGCCACCAATATTGTGCCGGATCGGGTAACGGTTCATGGAGAGGCCAGAAGCCATGATGAGCTGAAATTGAAAACCGTCACAGAAACCATCCTCAACGCTTTTCACGTTGCTGCCGATCATTACAAAGGGAATGGTGCCACCCTTCCCCGGGTGGAGGTGGATCTGGAGCAGGAATTTCCCGCCACCCATGTCCCCGATGACCACAGGGTGGTTCAACTGGCCTGCAGAGCCGCAGAAAATCTGGGGAAAGACCTGACCCTCAAAACCATTGGCGGGGGGGCCGATGCCAATATTTTTTTCGGTAAAGGGGTGGTCACCGGTGTCCTGTGCACGGGTATGACCGATGTGCACACCGTACGGGAATCCATACGGCTTGAAGATATGCTGGGGACGGCCCGCCTTCTTCTGGAGATCATCCGTATCCATGTTGAAGGAGAAGTGTGAGCCCCATGATTGCTTATTTTGATATGTTTTCCGGCATCAGTGGAGACATGACCCTGGGGGCCTTTGTCGATCTGGGGGTTCCCTTGGCATGGCTGAAGAAACAGCTTGAATCCATGCCCCTTTCCGGATTTGCCATTGACGACAAGGCGGTCTGGCGCAACGGTATTAAAGCCATGGATATCACCGTTACGGAATGTGCCCCTGTTCCCCCCAGAAATTACAGGGACATCCAGGCACTGGTTTCCGGAGCACCGTTTTCAGCCCGGGTGATTGGTCAGAGTCTTGACGCCTTTAAAAAGATTGCCCTGGCCGAATCCCGCATCCATGGGACAGACCTGGAATCCGTGCACTTCCATGAGGTGGGCGGCATTGATGCGCTGGTGGATATTGTGGGCGCCTTTCTCTGCGCCGAATACCTCGGCATTACCCGGGTTTTTGCCTCTCCGGTGCCGTTGGGCCGTGGCTCTGTCAGGTGCAGCCATGGCGTTATTCCCGTGCCGGCGCCTGCCACCCTTGCCATCCTCGACGGGGTGCCGGTGACCACGTCGGACATGGGCATGGAGACGGTTACCCCCACCGGTGCCGCCATCATCACCACCCTGGCACACACCTTTGGCCCCCTTCCGGACATGGTCATGGGCAAGGTGGGGTATGGCGCGGGCAAGCGAAAATCAGTTGACGGCTTGCCCAACCTGCTTCGCATCATCATGGGAAAGCCCGTGGCCTTGACTGACACGCCGTTTATCAATAAGGAGATGGTGTGGGTGGTGGAGACCACCATAGACGACATGATTCCCGAGGTGCTGGGGTATATCATGGATAAACTGTTTGAAAAAGGGGCCCTGGATGTGTGCCATATTCCTGTGCAGATGAAGAAAAACAGGCCCGGCACACGGCTGGAAGTCATCTGTCGTGGGGAGCGTCTCAATGATGTAATGGATTTGATTCTGACCCAAAGCTCCTCCATCGGGGTACGGTTCCATAAGGTTCAGCGGGGGGTACTGCACCGTGAAATCGTGGAGGTTCCCACCTGCTTTGGCCAGATAAAAGCCAAAAAAATTATTGATCCTGCAGGGGCTGTGCGCATTGTGCCGGAATACGAGGCGTGCCGCAGGGTGGCTGAAGCGAAAAAAATACCCCTGCAGGAGGTGTACACCAGGATTCTTGCCACTGTACATGCCCTGCCTGCGGAGACCCCTGAAAATTGCCATGGGACACTCCGGGAGACCGACCATCCGGGGCGTAATTCCAAGTCGTTTCCCGTGATCCATCCCCCGTGCACGCTCCGGGATAAGGTGCATGATCATAATGGGTGCACCCACCATCATGTCCATTCCCACGATCATCCCCACCCCCATAAGCATGAGCATAACCATGATCACGGCAACCACAACGACAACGACCATGGCCATTTCCACGATCATGTTCATGGCCACGACCATGACCATGACCATGACCATGACCATGAACATGAACATAATCAGACCCTTGGCCATGAAAAGAGCTGTAATAAAAGAGACAATCCCCCCACATAAAGCCGTCGGTTGGGCATACTTATGAGCACTGGGGCTGACGGTCACCAACATAGGGGAAGGCTTTGAGAAAGTGTCGAGAAAGTGCCAATCAGTGAATGAAGGATGCCTGATTTTCGTGTTATTCCGGCAAGAAAATTGGAAAATCTTTGGGGTTCCGGCTTGTTAGGGGGAGGTGACCGAGATTGGACCCGGACCGTGAATGAGAAGAAGAGACACAGGAGAATGAAGAATGACATTTAGACAACGGTTTTTCATGTTTGCGGCCACCGGTGCAATGGTGGGATATGCGCCGGTGGCCCCTGGCACCTGGGGTACCCTGGTGGGTATTCCTTTGGTCCTGCTCTGTAATATGCTGGAACCCGCGTGGCAGACCTTTGCCGTGGTGCTGTTTATCATGGGAGCCATCTGGGTGGCCCAGGAAGCGGAAAAAATTGTGGGAGAAAAGGATCCCGGTGCCATTGTCATCGATGAGATGGCCGGATATCTGGTGGCCCTGTGTGGTGTGCCCATGACCTTTTTTTCGCTTGTGGCGGGGTTTCTGGTGTTTCGGTTTTTTGATATTGTAAAACCCTTTCCAATAAGATATTTTGAACGACAATTTTCCGGAGGTGCCGGCGTGGTGCTGGATGATATTTTTGCCGGTCTTTATACCGGACTTGTTTTGCGGCTCTTTTTTTGATAAAAAATAACATTTTACTATAAACGCTGGGGCGGGAGATAAAATAGATGGCTGAAGCAACGGAAAAGGAAAAAGCGGTAAAAACAGCAATGAGTCAGATCGAGCGGCAGTTTGGTAAAGGCTCGATCATGAAACTCGGTGCAAGGGAGGTCCAGGCCGTACCGGTGATTCCAACGGGTTCCCTTGCCCTGGATAAAGCACTGGGGGTGGGGGGATATCCCCGGGGGCGTGTGATTGAAATTTACGGACCGGAGTCCTCGGGTAAGACCACCCTGGCCCTCCACGCCGTGGCCGAGTCCCAGCGTCAGGGCGGCATTGTCGCTTTTATTGATGCCGAGCATGCCCTGGATGTCACCTATGCCAGAAAACTTGGGGTGGATTGTGATGAACTCCTGGTCTCTCAACCCGATACCGGAGAGCAGGCCCTGGAAATTGCAGACATGCTGGTGCGAAGCGGTGCCATTGACATCATCGTCGTGGACTCCGTGGCGGCCCTGGTTCCCCGGGCCGAGATTGAAGGCGAGATGGGGGATTCCCACATGGGACTCCAGGCACGGCTCATGTCCCAGGCATTGCGGAAGTTGACGGCCACCATGTCCAAAACCAATACCACGGTGATTTTCATCAATCAGATCCGCATGAAAATCGGTGTGGTGTATGGCAATCCGGAGACCACCACCGGTGGCAACGCCCTTAAATTTTATGCATCCGTGAGACTGGAGATCAGAAAGGCGACAGCCATCAAGGACGGTCAGGATACCCTTGGAAACCGCACCAAGGTAAAGGTGGTGAAGAATAAACTGGCCCCCCCGTTCAAAAGTGTGGAGTTTGATCTCATGTACGGGGAAGGTATTTCCAGGACCGGCGATCTCCTGGACATGGGGGTTGACCTTGAAATCATTGAAAAGAGCGGGGCCTGGTACTCCTTTGATGGGGAGCGCATCGGCCAGGGGCGGCAGAACGTCAAAGCCTTTTTCATGGATAACCCCGATCTGTTTGATAAAATTCAACGGCTGGTGCGGGAAAAACTCGGCATAGCCGTCCATGCCCCGAATCCCCCTGCCGCAGCAACAGCGGCGGTTGGTCCGTCTGAAAAATAAGATATTAAAGATGAAAAAATGGGTGCCGGCACCCCATGGCTGTGATCCGACACGGCACCCAGCTTTTTCACATACACTCAACCCAATGGTATATCGCCTTGAACGGCGTTTTAAGGCAAAGGCTCAGGAGCACACTAATGACAGGTAAAGAAGCACGCAGAATATTTATTGAATATTTTAAAAAACATCATCATCAGGTCGTGAGGAGTTCTTCCCTTGTTCCCCAGGATGATCCGACGCTTTTGTTCACCAACGCCGGTATGGTGCAGTTCAAGCGCGTGTTTACCGGTGATGAAAAAAGGGATTACTCCCGGGCGGTGACCTCCCAGAAATGCGTAAGGGCCGGCGGTAAGCACAACGATTTGGAAAACGTGGGATACACGGCCCGGCATCACACTTTTTTTGAAATGCTGGGCAATTTTTCCTTTGGTGATTATTTCAAGGAGAAGGCCCTGGACTTTGGCTGGGATCTGCTGACCAACGGGTATGGATTGGATCCTTCCAAACTCTGGGTCTCCGTCTATCTGGACGATGACGAAGCCTACAATCTGTGGCGGGATCGCATCGGTGTGCCCGAAGATCGCATTGTCCGCCTGGGTGAGGCAGACAACTTCTGGTCCATGGGTGACACCGGCCCCTGCGGTCCCTGCAGTGAAATCCACATTGACCGGGGAGAGGCCTTTGGGTGCGGCAGTCCCGACTGCGCCGTGGGGTGTGAGTGCGACCGTTACCTTGAGCTGTGGAATCTGGTGTTCATGCAGTATGAAAGGGATGAGAACGGTACCATGACCCCCCTTCCAAAACCCAGCATTGACACGGGCCTTGGCCTGGAACGTATCGTGTCCGTGCTCCAGGGGGTCCCCACCAATTACGATACGGATCTGTTTATCCCCATCATGGAGACCGTGGAAAAACTCACAGGTAAAAAGAAGACCGACTCCCGGGAGATAGAGGTGGCCATGAAGGTCATTGCCGACCACAGCCGGGCCTCGGCATTTCTCATCTCCGACGGCATTCTTCCCTCCAACGAGGGCAGGGGATATGTACTTCGCCGCATCATGCGCCGGGCCATCCGTTATGGTCGTCACATCGGCCTGACCCGACCCTTTCTCCATGAAACCGTTGCCACGGTGTTTAACATCATGGATGAAGCCTATCCCGAACTTAAGGAATCCTCGGCCTTTATTTTGAATGTGGTGAAAAATGAGGAGATAAAGTTCTCCGAAACCCTGGACATGGGGTTGAAACTGCTCCGGTCCACCATTGAAGAGATGGAAGCCAACCAGACATGGGAGATTCCGGGAAACCTTATTTTTATGCTCTACGATACCTATGGATTTCCCGTGGACATCATCACCGATGTGATCAAGGATACAAAGATCACCCTGGATATGGACGGGTATGAAGCGGCCATGGCAGACCAGCGGGCCCGGTCCAAGAGTTCAAAGACCTTTGCCGGTGTGGGGGAAGCCTATAAGGCCCTTACCTCCCAGGGTGTTAAGACCGGATTCACCGGGTATGATGAGCTTGAGTCCCGCTCCCGGGTGCTTCTGCTGGTCAAGGACGGGGAAAAGGCTGCTTCCGTTTCCGTGGGAGACAGGGTGGAGATTGTCTCGGAAGAGACACCGTTTTATGCCGAGGCCGGTGGACAGGCCGGTGATGCCGGCCGGATTCAGGGTCAAAACGGCAGGGTAAAGGTGCATAATACCATTGCCGATCCCTCGGGCCTCCGCATCCACCAGGGCGTGGTGGAGGAAGGGTCCATGATCTCCGGAGAGGAGATTGTACTGACGGTGGATAAAGCGCGGCGGGACCTCACCGCCCAGAACCATTCGGCCACCCATCTTCTCCACGCCGCTCTGAGATCGGTTCTGGGGGACCATGTCAAGCAGTCCGGCTCCCTTGTGACCAGTGACCGCCTCCGGTTTGACTTCACCCATTTTTCCGCCATTTCCCAGGAAGAGCTCCACGCCATCGAGGAGAAGGTCAACGGATACATTCGTGAAAATCAGCGGGTGATTACCATGGAAATGAGTATGGAAGAGGCTGTGAAATCCGGGGCCACAGCCCTTTTTGAAGAAAAATACGGCGATCGGGTCCGGGTGGTCTCCATGGGGGAGTTCTCCCGGGAGCTGTGCGGGGGAACCCACACCCACAGAACCGGGAATATCGGTTTTTTCACCATTGTCTCCGAAGGGGGCATTGCATCGGGCATCCGGCGCATTGAGGCCCTCACCGGCCCCAAGGCCCTGGCGTATGTGCACCAGAGCATGACCCTGATCCGAAATGTGGCCGCAACCGTGAAATCCTCCAGGGATGATCTGCTGTCAAAGGTGGAAGCGTTGGTGGGGGATAAGAAGGCGGCGGACAAGGAAATTGTCTCCCTTAAGGCGAAAATTGCATCCAAGTCCGTTGACGACATGGACGATGATATTCGTCTGATCAACGGCGTCAAGGTGCTGGCCAAAAAGGTGGAGGTGGAAAATCCCTCCCAGATGCGGGATCTGGCAGATAAGTTCAAGTTGAAAATCGGTTCCGGGGTGGTACTGCTGGGTGCGGAATCCAATGGAAAGGCCCTGTTGATCTGTGTGGTAACCAAGGATATGACAAACTCATTCCATGCCGGAAACATCGTGAAAACCGCAGCAGCCATTGTGGGTGGCGGCGGTGGGGGGCGGCCCGACATGGCCCAGGCCGGCGGCTCCAAACCGGAGCATCTGACAAAGGCCCTGGAATCGGTCTACGCCGTGGCACAATAGTCCGTGAAAGGGCTATTTAACGCATGATCGCCTATTTTATCCGACGGCTTCTCTTGGTGATTCCCACGTTTCTGGGGATCACCATCATGGTATTTACCATCACCCGGTTTGTGCCCGGGGGACCCCTGGAGCGCATCATTGCAGATGCCCGGCAGATGCAGGCCATGGGTCCCGGGGGCGGGGCCATGTCAGGGCCGGGAGGGGGCGGGGCAGGGCAGCCCCTTTCCCAGGAGCAGATTGAAAAGTTAAGGGTCTATTACGGCTTTGATAAGCCGATTCTGACAAGTTATGTGCTGTGGCTGGGCAAGGTGCTCACTGGCGATCTGGGTCGCTCCACGCGGTACTATGATCCGGTGTGGGAGATGATAAGGGATCGCATTCCCATCTCACTCTACTTTGGGGTGCTCACCACCCTGATTGTCTATGGGGTCTGTATCCCCCTGGGCATTGCCAAGGCCATTCGTCATCGAAGCGGTTTTGATAATTTAACATCGGTGGTCATTTTTACAGGGTATGCCATCCCGGGCTGGGTGGCCGGGGTGATCATGCTGGTGCTCTTCTCCTCCCGCATGGATCTCTTCCCCCTGGGGGGAATGATGTCGGATCTGTTCCCGGAGATGACGATGCTGGAGAAGATCCGGGACATCTCCTGGCACACCCTGCTGCCCCTGCTCTCCTATGTCCTTGGTTCCTTCACCGTCATGACCCTGTTAATGAAAAACACCCTCATGGATAATCTGGGGGCCGATTATGTCAGAACCGCTGTGGCCAAGGGGTTGTCCTTTAAACAGGCTGTGTTTCGCCACGCCCTGAGAAACAGTCTCATTCCCATTGCCACCCATTTCGGCAACAACATCTCCATTATTCTCATGGGCTCTTTTCTCATTGAAAAGGTGTTTAATATCAACGGTATGGGGCTGCTGGGGTACGAATCCGTTGTGGACCGGGATTACCCCGTTGTCATGGGGATTCTGGTGATCTCCTCTCTGCTGTTCATGTTGGGAAATATCCTCTCTGATCTCTGTGTGGCCCTGGTGGACCCCCGGGTGAGGTTTAAATGAAGATCAATCCCCTGACCTGGAAGAAATGGAACCGGTTTGTCTCCATCAAAAGGGGATTTTTCTCCTTTATCATTCTCCTGACATTGATTTTTATTTCCCTCTTTGCCGAGGTGTTTGTCAACAGCAGAGCCTTGATGGTGCGATACCATGGCAAACTTTACTTTCCCACCTATGGTGACATGGTCCCCGGCACCACCTTTGGGCTGGAGTATGATTATGAAACCAACTACCGGGAACTAAAAGAAAAGATCGCAGCCGAGAATCTTTCCGGTGGAAACCGGGGCGATTTTGTTCTCATGCCCCCGGTTCCTTACAACGCCTATGAAAATGATCTCAAGGTGGGAAGCTATCCCCCCTTTGCCCCCTCCATCGCGGATCAGCACTATTGCGGCACGGACAATGTGGGCCGGGATGTGCTGGCAAGACTTTTGTACGGTTTCAGAACCGCCATGGGATTCTCCCTGATTTTGCTGTTGCTGAACTATTCCATGGGCATCAGCCTGGGCTGCTGCATGGGGTATTTCGGCGGCAGATTCGACCTTTTCTTCCAGCGCATTCTTGAGGTGTGGAGCAATGTCCCGTTTTTGTATGTGGTGATCATTGTCTCCTCCGTTGTGGTGCCTGATTTCATGATTCTGCTTTTTATCATGGCCTTTTTCGGCTGGATCAACATGACCTGGGTCATGCGCACCATGACCTACCGGGAGAAGGAGCGGGAATATGTTTTGGCGGCCCGATCCCTGGGGGCCTCCCATGCCCGGATTATCTTCAAACACATTATTCCCAACACCCTCTCCGTCATCGTCACCTATGCCCCCTTTGCCATCTCCGGGGGGATCGTGGCATTGACCTCCCTGGATTATCTGGGCTTCGGACTTCCCGCCCCCACCCCCAGCTGGGGGGAGCTGCTGGAGCAGGGCTGGACCAATATGGAGGCCTGGTGGATCTCCACATCGGTGGTGGGCGCTCTGGTATTGACCCTCATGGTGGTGACCTTCACAGGGGAAGCCATCAGGGAGGCCTTTGATCCCAAAATGTACACCTTTTATACCTGATTTTTCTTTCTTGGGGGCCATCCTCGGCTTCCATTATTCTTTCTATTCCCAATACCTTCGCCAATGTTTAAAATGTGCTTTGACCAGGATCACAAGATTCAATATCTTGTGTGAACCGAGAAATGAAGGATGCCATACTGTCATACTATTTCTCTTTGGTTTTACTTCCTCCTTTTTTTCCCTCCGCTTTTTTACTCCTTGGGCGCATTTCTATTGTCCCGGCATTTATCATTTATGTCATTGCTTTGCAGTGTCAAGCGGAATGTAAAGGCTTTTGCCAATGATCATAGACCTGACCAGCCGGCGGACAATGACGGGCACACGGCTTTGAGGCCATGATATCCGCTGAAAAAGGGCCATGACGTTGTTCGTACATTTTTACTTGACTTGTCTTTTTCTTCCTGTCAATATCACGGTTAATGAATAGCCTTCATTTTTTTGATAATACTAAAAAAAGTTAAGAAAATATATTTTATATTAAGCGATGATCTTGAAGATCTCATTTCACAGGCAATGTGTCGTTTTTGTGGGATGATTTCCGAGAGAACGGCTGAATATTTTCCGTTTGCCCCAAATCCCTTAAAATTTTAAATAACCCACATGGCAGAGGTGTCTGCCACAACGAACTTTGAAACTCTCATCATTGCAGGATGTTAGGTTGAGTTTCATATAACGGGCATGTCCTGGCGGACACAACGAAGATAGAAAATGGCATTATGCCGCCGCCCCCCCGACGGGCAATGGGCCCGGACCGGAACTGTAGACAGCTCAATTGTCCGGTTCCTATTGCCCATCGGGGGGGCGGCTCTGCTGAGGTTGCCTTGGAGGCTGCCTTTTCATATAAAAAGTATTGGAATTGCCCATGTCCCATTTGACAGTTTCAGACGTGACGCTCTCCTTTGGCGGGCTTAACGCACTTTCCAAGGTGAATATGAACATAGAGCCCGGTCTGATCACCTCCATCATTGGTCCCAATGGTGCCGGGAAAACCAGTATTCTTAACTGTATTTCAGGGTTTTATCATCCCACCCGGGGGAAAATTTTCTACGGGGATACCCAGTTGACAAACTGTTCCCCCCATGAGGTCTCCAATATGGGCATTGCCAGGGCCTTCCAGAATCTGGAGCTGTTCAGCGGGTTGTCCGTGCTGGATAACCTTTTGCTGGCGCGGCATCAGAATCTCAAATACACCTTTTTCCAGGCCCTGTTTTTCCATGGAAAGGCATCCCGCATTGAGGCCGAAAATAGAGCCTTTGTGGAGAAGATCATTGATTTCATGGAGCTTGAACCCCACAGAAAAAGCATGGTGGGTAATTTAAGTTATGGGGTGCAGAAAAAGGTGGAGGTGGCAAGGGCATTGACCCTGGCACCGGAACTCTTACTGCTGGATGAGCCCATGGCCGGGATGAACCTTGAGGAAAAAGAGGACATCGTCCGGTTTATTATTGATATTCAGCAGGAACGCAACACCACCGTGGTGCTGGTGGAGCACGATCTCGGGGTGGTGATGGATATTTCAGATCGGATATATGTGCTGGATTTCGGCCAGGTCATTGGGTGTGGCACCCCTGAAGAGGTGGCGGCCAATCCCACCGTAATTGAAGCCTACATCGGAGAAGCGTAACGACATCGGAGAAGCGAAAATTGCATATGGAAAACAACGATGAGCTGCTAACCTACTCCATCCCCCAACTGCTCCGGTGGCGGGTGAAGATATCCGGGGAGCGGGTGGCCTTAAGGGAGAAGGATTTCGGGATCTGGAACTGTTATACATGGAATGACTATTACGATCATGTGCGAAAAACGGCACTGGGGCTGAAATCCCTTGGGGTTGAAAAGGGCGACACCATCGCCATCATCAGCGACAATATCCCTGAACTGCTTTTCATGGCCATCGGTACCCATTGTCTGGGGGGGCTTTCAGCCGGGGTGTATCAGACCAGCATGCCCCATGAGATCGCCCGGATTCTCACCTACCTCAAGGTATCCGTGGTCTTTTGCGACAACCAGGAACAGGTGGATAAGCTGGTGGAGATAAGGGATCAGGTGCCCGGCGTGAAACAGGTGATTTATGAGGACCCCCGGGGCATGAGAAGCTATCGGTCCGATCCCTGGTTCATGGATATCAAGGATCTGTATCAACTGGGGGATGCCCTGCATGGAAAAGATCCTGACCGCTTTGACCGTCTGGTGGACAGGGGCAAACCCGATGATCCCTGTCATCTCTGCCTCACCTCCGGTACCACCGGACTTCCCAAGGGCACCATCATGACCCACTTGAATTACATCAACATGGGGGTTCAGATCACCCGGGTGGACCCGTTGGAACCCACGGATGAGTATCTCTCTTTTCTTCCCTTTGCCTGGATCGGCGAGCAGATGAATTCCTTTGGCATTGCCATGGCCACGGGCATTACCATTAATTTTCCGGAATCCGTTGAGACGGCCATGGCGGATTTAAAGGAGATCGGCCCCCATTTCATATTCGGGGCCCCCCGGATCTATGAGACCATTCGATCGGAAATCTGGTTAAAGATTGACCAATCCTACTGGCTTAATAAAAAGCTGTACACCTACTTTGTCAGGCAGGGGGAGAGGGCCGCCACCTACCGCATGACCGGGCAGCCCATGCCCCTGGGGTTACGGTTTTTGGCCTGGCTGGGAAAGCAGATCATCTTTCGGCCCCTGATCAACCAGATCGGGTTTTTAAGGCTGCGCCGGGCCTACACCGGCGGGGCCGCCCTGGGACCGGAGTTGTTCACCTTTTACCAGGCCCTGGGGGTGAATCTCAAGCAAATCTATGGTCAGACCGAAATCACAGGCATTGCCTACATGCACAGAGATGGCGATGTGCGGCCCGACACCGTGGGCATGCCGCTTCCCGGTACCCAGTGCAAAATATCGGAAACCGGGGAGATCCTCTCCCGATCCCTCTCCGTATCGCCGGGCTATTTTGATCTGCCGGAAAAGAGTGCGGAACTGCTGGAAGGCGGGTGGCTCCACTCCGGGGATGCCGGATATATTGACGACAGAGGACATCTGGTGGTCATTGATCGCATATCCGATGTGATGCACAACAGCAGAGATGAGATGTTCAGCCCCATGTTCCTGGAAAACAAGTTGAAGTTCAGCCCCTACATTAAAGAGGCGGTGATATACGGCGATCACATGGACTATGTCACGGCTCTTGTCAACATTGATCCCGTTGTGGTGGGAAAATGGGCCGAGGACAGGGGCATCTCCTACACCACTTACATGGGACTTTCCGCCCATCCGGACATTGCCTGTCTGATCATGGATGAGATACGACAGGTGAATGAAAATGCGGAAAAGCCCCATTTTCGCATCCGGCGATTTGCCCTTTTGTACAAATTGCTGGATGTGGATGACGGCGAATTGACCAAGACCGGAAAGATCCGCCGGCAGTTTGTCCGGGAAAAATACCGGGATCTCTATGAGGGACTGTACGATGAAACCTGTGAGGAGAAGGAGGTTAAAGCCTTTTTCCAGTACCGGGACGGTCAGTCCGCCACCGTAAAAACCAAGATCGCCTTTTATACCCTTAAGGAGGTGTGATGAGTTATTTTTTTCAGATTGTGGTCAGTGGCATTGTGGTGGGCTCCATTTACGCCCTGGCCGCCCTGGGGCTGGTGCTGGTGTACAAGTCCAGCCGGGTGGCCAATTTTGCCCATGGCCAGCTCATTGCCGCCGGTGCCTTTGTGGCCTATGCCCTCACCGTGTGGGCAAAGATTCCCATCTTTTTTTCCTTTCTCATGAGCATGGCGGTGACCTTTTTCCTGGCCATGAGTGTGGAAAAGATCTTTTTGCGGCGGCTCATCGGAGAGCCCATCATATCGGTGATCATGGTGACCATCGGTCTTGCCTCCATTCTGGATGGGCTGATCTATCTCACCCCCTTTGGCAGCGAGAATTTTTCTTTTCCCGTATTTCTGCCCCGGACTCCCCTCACCTATGGCGGCGTGTCCATCTCCTGGACCCAGCTGGTGGGGGTCATTGTCACCATGGTGCTCATCGGGGCCTTCTCCTGGTTTTTTAAAAAATCAACAGTGGGTATCTCCATGCGGGCCGTTTCCGACGATCAGTTTGCCGCCATGTCCGTGGGCATCAGTGTGCCGCATGTGTTTGGGCTTGCATGGGCCACGGCGGGACTGTCCGCTGCTGCTGCCGGATGCATCATCGGCAATATCACCGGGTTGAACTTTGATGTCCTCCATGCCTTTGGGGTGGTGGTCTTTCCCGTGGTGATTCTGGGGGGCCTTGATTCCATTTTAGGAGCTGTGGTGGCAGGGATTATCATGGGACTGATCCAGCAGTTTGCCAGCGGATATCTGGACGGCAACTGGGGACTCAGCGGCACCGGAGAGGTGATGCCCTATATCATTCTTTTAATCATTCTGCTTTTTAAACCCCATGGACTGTTCGGCATCCATGAGATCGAAAGGGTGTAATCTATGTCCTCAAATCAATGGCTGGCCACGGGAAATTTTTTCACCACCTATAAACAGGAACAGCACACCTTTCTCACACGCCTTGACCGATTGGTGTTTTCCCTTTTTATAGCGGGACTTCTCGCCTGGCCCCTGGTCTTTACTTTGAGTAACAAGTACATGCTGGTGATTGATTCCACCCTCATCGCCATTGTTGCGGTGATGGGGCTGAATCTTGTCACCGGTTTTGCCGGGCTCATCTCCATCGGCCATGCCGCCTTTGTGGGGGTGGGGGCCTATACCGTTGCCGCTTTTTGCCGGGTGCTGGGGGACACAACGATGTTCGTGACCCATTTCTGGCCTTTTCTCGTTTTGCTGGGGGGATGTGTGGGGGCGCTGTTCGGCTCGGTGGTGGGGTTGCCGGCGTTGCGGCTCAAACATCTCTACCTTGCCATTGCCACCCTTTCATTCCAGATGATTTTTGAATGGACCATCAACTTCATGACCTTTTTCAACCAGGGCCAGACCATTTCCGTGGGCCGTGTGTTCTGGGTGACCGGCAAGGTGTCCCGCAGTGACCATTACCAATTCTGGTACTATGTGATTCTTATCATCATTATTTTATCCGGGTTTGGTATCCGCAACCTCATGAAGACCCGGTATGGGAGATGTCTCATTGCCGTGCGCGACAATGACAGGGCCGCCGATGCCATGGGCATGCATCCCGGATTCACCAAGGTCTATGCCTTTGCCCTGTCGGGATTCATGGCCGGCATGGCAGGGGCGCTTCATGCCTATCTCTACCGGGGGGTGGGGTTTGAATCCTTTACCCTGCATCACTCCATCTCCTACCTGGCCATGGCCATTGTGGGGGGGCTTGGCACCTTGAACGGATCGTTCTGGGGACCGGTGGCCATTCAGTTTCTGGAGCTTCAGGTGGAGCGGTTTGCCGGTTTTGCCGGCGACTTTCTTCCCTCCACCATGAACCTTGCCACTGCTTTGCGGCCATTGACCTTTGGTCTTGTGATTGTGCTGTTTCTCATGTTTGAGCCCCGGGGCATTGCCAACTGGTGGCGGATTGTGAAGTCTTATACCAAGAAGTGGCCGTTCAGGTATTGAGTATTAGGTGCTGGGTTTCGGGGCGATGAGATCGCAGGTCTGGTCCCGTTGATTCACGTTTGTATGACCACTGATACAAGGAATAATGAAAATGGCACAATGCCGCCCCCCCCCCGACGGGCAATGTGCCCGGCCCGGAACCGTAGACGGCTCAATTGGCCGGTTCCTATTGCCCGTCGGGGGAGGGGCTCTGCTGAGGTAGACTTGAAGACTACCTTTTCATATAAAACAATTTTAAAAGGGGAAAATGGAGAGAACTATGGAAATCAGGAAAAAAGAGTTGCTGGTTATCTGGATGACGTTGATGGTGGTTCTGGCCTTCACCTGCCAGGCACAAGCCAAGGGCAAGGCGTATAAACTGGGTCTTTCCCTGGCCATCACCGGCCCCACATCCGATGCCGGGAACCCCTATGCCAAGGGGGTGGAGGACTATTTTAACTTTGTCAATGAGACCAAGCTGCTGGGCAGCGACACCATTCAATGCACCATAAGGGATGATCAATACCAGACATCCGTGACCAAACGAAATTTTGAAGAGTTTCTGGATGACGGCATTGTGCTTTACCTCAACTATTCCACCGGAAGCACCCTGGGGTTGAAAAAAGATTTTGAGGAGGAGAAAATTGCCGTTATTCCCGCCTCCTTTCATGCGGGTAACCTGACGGACTCCACCTATATCTTTTTACCCATTGCCTCCTATTCCGAGCAGGTGGTGAGCCTGGCCGAATACATTGCCGACCATCATAAAGGCACAAAAGCCAAAGTGGCCATGTTCATTCATCCCTCAGCCTTTGGCCGGGGGCCGGTGGCCGATGTGGAAAAGTCCGTTGCCGCCGGATTGAACATCGAGATTGTGGAGGTGGTGGAGCATGGAAAGGACCTGGACAGCACTGCCATGCTCAAACGACTCATGAGCAAAGGCGTTCAGTATGTGATCTGTCACACGGTGCAGTCGCCGGTGGCGGCCATGATCAAAGATGCCAGCCGGCTGGATCTGGTGGCCCAAACCTTTGGACAGGAGGGCAAAATAACCTTCATGGGCGCCCATTACACCGGTGGTAACGATCTCATTGATCTGGCCGGCATGGCCTCGGAAAATTTTTATTGGACCACCTCTTACAACATCACCTCGGAGAAAAACGAGGGCACCAAAAAGCAACTGGCCCTGGCTAAAATGTACCACCGGGATGAAAAAGCCGCCAACTCCCACAACTATGCCAACGGCATCATGGTGGCCCAGGTGGCAACCGAGGTGATTCGCCGGGCCAAGGAGAAGGGGCTGGAGATCAACCGGGAAAATCTCTACAACGAACTCAACGCCATGCACGGGGATAATGCTTATACCCCCTATACCACGGTGGGACCGGTGACCTATTCCAAGACAGACCACGCCGGTGTGGACATGCTTCAGATTTACAGAGTCAAGGACGGTGTTTTCAAAAAGGTGGGGGAGCCCATCACGTCGAAGTACATGAAAAAAATACAATAGGAATCCACATCATTGGGAAAAAATGTACTGGAAGTGAACAATATTGAAGTGGTGTACAATGACATCATCCAGGTGTTGCGGGGGGTAAGCCTCAACGTACCCAAGGGAAGCATTGTGTCTCTATTGGGCACCAATGGTGCCGGAAAAACCACCACATTGCGGGCCATCAGCGGGCTTTTAAAACCGGAGAACGGTGCCATTCGTGAAGGGGCCATTCATTTCAACGGTGAAGAGATCTCCGCCTTGAACGGCACGGATATTGTTAAACGCGGGGCTGTCATGGTTCCCGAGGGACGTCGGGTGTTCAAGCACCTCACCGTGAATGAGAATATTCGTGTGGGCTCCATCACCCGGCGGGACGGTGCCGACGCTGTCCGGAAGGACAATGAGCTGATGTACCGACATTTCCCCCGGTTATCCAATGTCACCAACCGCATGGCCGGTTACAGTTCCGGGGGGGAGCAGCAGATGATCGCCATTGCCAGGGCACTCATGGCTGCCCCCACCATGCTCATGCTGGATGAACCCTCCCTGGGGCTGGCTCCCTTGTTGGTCAAGGAGATATTTGAAAATATTCAAACGATCAACCGGGATTTGGGCACCACTATTCTGGTGGTGGAACAGAACGCCCGCATTGCCCTTAATATTTCCGATTATGCCTATATCATGGAATCGGGTCGCATTGTCCTGGAGGGGGAGTCAGAGTCCCTGCAGGACAATCCCGATGTCCGGGAATTTTACATGGGCATCACCCGGGGCGGGGGCCGGAAATCCTTTAAGGATGTGAAATCCTATAAAAGACGCAAACGGTGGATGTAGGGGCGGGGCTTGGTTTTAACTCAGTGGGCGAACCCGGGACGGAGTTCCGGGCCGTCCGAGGCGGTTATTCCGGGGAGATGTGTATGAAAATAATGGTAGGATACAATGGCGGAGATGTGGGGATTCGTGCGCTGGAACTTGCCAGGGACTATGCCCTGCTATGCAATGCCGAGGTGTATGTTATCACCTCCATGGAAGGCGGACCCAAGGAAAAACTGGCCGATGTTCAGAAGGCGGATGCTGATCTGAAATTTGCCAGGGATTTGATGGAAGCCTCCCACTTGACCTGCATTGCAGAGCAGAGTGTCCGGGGACTGTCCCCGGGTGAGGATATTGTTGAATTTGCAAAGGAGCACTTCATCAACCATATCTTTCTGGGGATCAAGAAAAAATCAAGAGCTCAGAAAATGATCATGGGGTCCACGGCCCGGTATGTGATTTTAAAGGCTCACTGCCCTGTGACCACCATTAATTAACTTAAGGTAAACCCCCGGCTCTGCCGGGGGACCCACAAAAGTTTGAATGAGCTGATGCTCCGGTGTGGTTTCGAGGGCTTGATCACAGTACCGGTCATCCCAGAGAGACCGGGGGGTGTGATCAGGCACGGTTTCAAAATTGTTCCATAAAAATTGTTTGGAAGGGGCTGGTGTTTGCACCAAGCCCCTTTTTTAACGGGAAGCTCCCGGGAAAAGCCGGGCGTAGGCCTGCTGGATCTCTTTAAATTTTTTATCTGCCAGCTCCTGAAACTCTTTTCCAAGATGGGCCACCTTGTCGGGGTGGTATTGTTTGGCAAGACAGATGTAGGCCGCCCGGATCTCTTCCTGGGTGGCTTCAGGGGAGACGCCTAAAATTTCATGGGGCGTTTTTTCCATCTGCTCGCTCTTTTCTGTTCCGGCTTTTTGGTATGTATTATCATTGTTTTTGGTGCTGGAATAGTCCTCTTGTCGGCTCTGTCTGTATCCGGAACCCGCCGATGGATTTTCATAGCTTCTGTATCTGCCGGACCCGGGGCTGCCCTTTCCGGAAAAGATGCCGGGAAATTTCCCGGTCCGCAGAAAATAGATCAACATGGAGATGAGAAAGGTGTCATCAATCCACCCAAGAAAGGGAACCATAAAATCGGGGATAAGGTCAATGGGGCTGATCACATAGATCACCACCGCCAGGGTGATGAGAAATTTTGATACTTGGCTCATGGCCGGAAATATCCTTTTTAACCGTTACACATCCAGGTCTTCAAGGGGACTTGTGAGGCGGGAGATGTCTTTATCCATCACATGTGTGTAACGCTCCGTGGTTTTGACGTCCGCATGCCCCATGAGCTCTTGAAGCATTCTGATATTGATACCATTCTCCAGCATGGTGGTGGCAAAGCTGTGCCTTAATGTATGGCAGGTGACCCTTTTGTCAATGCCGGCCCTGTTCGCAGCTCTTTTCACCGCCTTTTGCAGTCCGGATTCCATAACGTGATGCCGCCGTTCACGTTCCATCCGTGGGTCCATGGACCGTTTTTTGGATGGGAAAACATATTGCCATTGGGTCTCCATTGCAGCATTTTGATATTTCCGGGCTATGGCGGCCGGGATGTATACTTCTCCAAAACCTTCTTCAAGATCCCGGTGGTGCAATGCCTTGACCTGTTCAATATGGGTTTTCAATTCACGAATGATGGGTTGGGCCAGGATGGTGCTCCGCCATTTATCTCCTTTTCCCAACACATGAATTCGTTTCCGGTCAAAATCAACGTCCTTTATGCGCAGTCTCACACATTCCATGAGCCGAAGGCCTGAGCCATACATGATTTTTGCCATCAAGGCGTGGGTGCCCTCAATGTGTTGAAAAAATTTCTTGATCTCATCTTTACCCAGTACAGTGGGTAGCATCGGTCTCTTTTTGGAACGTTTGGGCATAATTTTTTCTTCCAAAGGGAGATCCAGTACTTCACGGTAAAGAAAAACAATGGCATTCAGTGCTTGGCGCTGGGTGGACGCTGACACCTCACCCTTAACAACAAGATCTGACAGGAAACGCTCCACATGGTGGGCCTTGAGGTCGCGAGGATGGGTGTTTCCACCGAAAAAGCGGATATACCGTAATATCCATTGACAGTAGGTCTGTTCAGTCCGATAAGCGTAGTGATGGTATCTCAGTACCTCTCGGACCTGATCCATTAATTTTAATTTTGGATTGGGATGAAATTTTGATTGACTTTCCATGTTAAAGGTGATGGTATCACGATAAGTGGAAAAATGGAACTTAAAATATCATAAGTGGAAAAGTTTTCTTTATTTGTGACTTAATATCGTGATATGTGGAAAACAATGGTATCTATTACAGTCAATAGCATGGAAAGTTTCCACTTATTAAAACTGTTCGCTGTCCCAAAATTCAATTTCTGAACCCTTGACGAAGTTCACATATTTGTATACTTTATTGGTATGAAAACAATTTCATTTTACCATACGACATCTGGAAAATGTCCTGTTAGAAAGCATTTAGAGTCTTTGACAGATGTTCAGGCTACAAAAGTCGCTTGGGTTTTGAAGTTGATTCGAGAAATTGATCAGATTCCATCCAAATACTTTAAGAAACTGGTCAATACAAATGATATTTGGGAAGTTAGAGTCGACGTCGGGAGAGATACGTTTCGTCTCCTTGGATTCTTTGACGGACAAGAATTGATCATTTTGACCAATTCGTTTCAAAAGAAAAGCCAAAAGACTCCAAAGCAGGAGATTAAACTCGCAGAGTCCCGAAAAAAAGAACACCTTTCCAGGAGGCAAGACAATGGATGACTTAGATAAATTTATTGAAGCAAGAAAAAAGAAAAGTCTCATCTTCGCAAAAAATTTTGATAAAGGATATGAACATTTTAAAATTGGAGTTCTTCTTAAACAGGCTCGGTTGGACGCAGGTTTGACACAAGAAGAGGTAGCTAATTTATTGAATACAAAAAAATCTGCAATTTCCCGCATTGAGAATCATGCTGAAGATATCCGTTTGTCTACATTGATAAACTATGCTCAAGTTGTTGGAAAAAGCATTCAATTTCAGGTAGCTTAAACTCAGCGAACAAAACGCTGGAGAGGGACCAGGCTTACTGCGCAGCCTTTCGAAAGTACCTGGTTCAGGAAAGATTAACTTTTTATTGGAGCTTTTTGGGTTTAAAAGCCTGGCCCCTCAGCTCCCCGTTCTTTTCCGAAGGAACCGACGGACAAAGGCAGGCCTTGATCATCGTTTCGGCCAGATAGCTACGAAGAAGTTTGCGCGGAAAGCTGGAAGCTTCCAAACACGGGGATTCCCAAGCTGGCGTTTGGGAACTATAAATGGTATCCGAAACTATTATCAAGGCCAGAAGACGCAGCTCAAATAATGAAAGTAAAGGCTTTCCGGGTGCCCCGTTTGCCCGAAAGGGGTTCCTTGAATTGATGTTTTACACATATCTTTGAACAGAGTTGACCATTTCGGAAATTGTCGATAAAAAAAGGGAGTTGTTGTTTCGGTACTCCACCTGATCGAAGGGTATTACAAGATTGAATCGCTCTCATTCTGGTGGGGAAGCGGGCTTCACATTTAAGATAATTAAAAGGAACAATACGCTTGGGAGGACTGGGCTATCTGCCCAGCGTTTTCGGAAGTACCTGGTTCAGGAAAATTTAACCTTATGCGAGGTCAACAGTGGACAATATAAGGGCTATCTTGCAAGGATTATTCGGTTATGTTCTCTATCCTATCATCGTTATTGGTGTATTCGCATTTATCTCCATCGTTATTGCTGATTTCATTTTTAGCGTGTCTGGGGAAAAAAGAATCCGACGTCTTTTTGCGGCAGCATTACCACTAACAGTGATCATCTTTGCACTGGCACCTTTGGGTGGCGACAGTGGCGGGCTGGAGGAAATTCTTGAGTTCGTATCGCATTGGATAAGATTTGTGGTCGGTTGGTTGCTGGGATTCATAACGTTAGCGATAAGTCGTGTTTTGTCAAGGCGCGACACAGAACTTGCTGCAGCAATATATGTATTATTTTTGTCGGCTATAGCGAGCTTCCTTATTTATTGCCTTGTAGAAGGCGTTCTGCGTAATTTACATGTATTTTTGCTTGGATTGGTACTTGGAGGTGGCTTGTATGTCGTTTTTCGAGGGCCTCCGACCCGACGCTCAATAGCAGACGAAAACGAAGATGCCACATAACAGGCGGGTGAACCGGATAGCAAAGGTCTCCTTCTTTTTAACTGTTGAAAAAAATTTTTGAATAATGGAAAAGAACAAAACGCTGGAGAGGGACCGGGCTACCTGCGCGGCGTTTTGGAAAGTATGTGGTTCAGGAAACTTTACCTTTTATCTGAGCTTTTGGGGTTTAAAAGCCCGGCCCCTCAGCTCCCCGTTCTCGCGCCGAGGAAAGCTCGGCGCATCTTGCAGGGTGAAAGTCCCTGTCGGTTGAAATCCAGTAATGGGTTTCAGTAAGGGTTAGCCACCCACCCGTATCGAGCCTTGGACCCATGGCGGAGATACACCGGCTATTGTAAGTTTTGGACGTCGAGGCAACTCGGCTGGAAACGAGCTGCGCCCCGGTAGACCGGGATACAAGCGCGGATGGTCTCACCCAACTGAAAGAACAATGAAAAGGGTATCGAACAAGATGGGTTAAGCGTAGGCAGAGAATCCTGTAGGCCGTAGGGGAAACCGTGTTCCCTGAAGTGCTGGTACAGCTTCGAAAGAGCAACTTGTGGACGCCGAGGGTTTTAGCGGTCGCCGAAGGCAACACAGAAGCATCCGTTATTGGCGAGGGTGTGGAGGTCCACCGGAGTCATCAGGCCGTGGCATGCAGGAAGAGATGCGTTGAAGAACTCGGGAAGCCCCAGTGTGTTCCTGATACACAGGTGGGTCGTCGCAAGGCGGCTATATGCCATTGGGGTGTCTTATCAGGCATAGTACTCAGAGGTTGGGAAAGCCAGCCACACGCATGCGTAAACCATGCATGCAAGGGAAAGGACCTGACGGAAGGACATAGCCCACAAAGGAAACTCGTGCCGGACATGTAGGGCTGGATAACACGAGCCAACCTCACTGCGGGGAATAGCAATTGGATCTTGTAACGGGTAACTGTGAAGGTCCGCACGGAAGCGAGTCCAACCGGGTGCAATTCAATAATTTAGATTTGAGAAAAAACAAAAGATGGCTTCCATTTTTGTTCTTATTTAAGTAAGTTATATGTCGCCAAAAACAATAACTGAAAAGAAGAAAGGGAAGAATGGAAACCATAAGCATAACCCAAATCAAAAATACGATGATTGAAGAAATAACGCAAGGCCTGTCAGAAAAAATTGAGGCTGCGGGGTGCCAAATAGAAGATGCCCTGTTCGCTGGCTCTATTAACTCTACCACGGAAAGTATCCGGGATCTGGTTAACTCATTTGAGGATCTGGTTTGGGAAGTTTATTTGACTAACCTCTTAAAATGTAAAATGATTCTCGCATGCTTACGACAACTTGGAGCTCAAAAAGCGCTTAAATTTGTGTCATATCAGACCATTATAATTACATTGCCGAGCGGAACCAAAATTCAGGTGAGGAGCCCATTTTTTGTTAAAGCTGCCCCTAAAAAAGGGCGTAAGAAGAAAGGTCCTAACAATAGAGGAGAACACCTATTGCTGTCTTTGATGGGGTTTATCGACAAGGTCGAGCCGGGGCTGGCCTTTCGTGCAGTGCAACTTGCAGCAATTGCACCATCCTTCGCGATTGCTTCTCAGATTTTGAAGCAGGAAGGAATAAATCTAAGCCCCAATAAGATCAGAAATCTTGCTTCTACAGTTGGAAACGTTACTCTTTCAGACAGGGTCAACCTACTTTTGGATGATGAAACCTCCTGTCCACTGGAGAATCAACGGGTTTTAATAAGTGTAGACGGAGGACGTCTGAGACAACGAAAAACCAAACGAGGCCCCATTCCCAAAGGCTATAAACAAAATGCTTTTCATACCGAATGGATCGAACCCAAACTGTTTGCCATCTACGTAATTGATGAAGAGGGGAAACTGGTGAAAGAAATTCCTCCTTTCATTGATGGAACTACCGGTAAACTCAATGCTTTTCTGGAACTTTTTGAGCATTATCTTGTTCGACTGGGAATCGAAAAAGCGTCCGAAGTCGTTCTTGTTGGAGACGGAGCTCCATGGATATGGGAACGTCTTCCCAAGCTTATCAGGGAAACGGGCGGAAAATCACTGCAAGTTACTGAAACCATAGACTGGACGCATGCAGAGCAGAACCTCCGGAAGGCATTTGCATTGCTTCCTAAAAAAAAAGCTGCCCAAGTCAAGTTTAAGGATTTTAAAGAGCTATTGTTTTCTGGGGATATCAGTAAAATTGTCAGTGAAGTCAAGAGGCTTTTTAAAATGCGAGCCTCAAGCAAAATCATGAAAAAACTGAAAACGTACTTCACCTCAAATGAAAATCGTATGCAATACAAAAACAATTTGCGAATGAAATTTCCCATCGGATCCGGTGTCATCGAAAGTGCTATTCGTCGTGTTGTTAATTTGAGATTAAAATCTCCAGGATCTTTCTGGAAACTCGATTTTGCTGAAAAAATGATATATTTGAGGTCTCAGATTTTGTATGGAAGATGGCAATATTTAAAGAATAATTGGAGCAAGGCACTGGCACAGGATTTTAGAAATTTGGTAGCATGCGCTGCTCTATCAATACAGAGGGGAAAAATCTAAATTATTGAATTGCACCCGTCCAACCGAGGAACCGGATGCGGGAAAACCGCACGTCCGGGTCTGTGCGGGGGGCGCCGGGTGACCGGCGTTCCTACCGTGCGATCTCTGGAAAAAACATGAACCATATTTACATAAAAAAATTTTCCGATGTTAATGGGTATGAATTGCCCAGCTATAAAAAAATTGGAATTACGAAAGATATAGAAGAAAGAAGAAAGCAACTTTCAGGCACAAAAGCTCCAATATTTGTGGAAACAATCTGTGCTTGGGAATTCCCTGAAAATAATGCAAGAGCAGTTGAGCAGGCATTACACGGTCTTTTGTTGAATAAACGAACCGATGGAGAATGGTTCATTGATGAAGATGACTCTATTGTAACGGCTGTAAGCAGGCTCATGGACGCATTTGGCGTAAAAAAGGTTGATTCAACCGATGAAGAAGAAAAAGAAATGGTTGTCAAACGCAACAGCAATCTATCAAAAGTTATGGAAGACTATGTCTTAAGAGTTCAAGCTGAATGTAAGATAGATTTCCAATATAAATGTAATGCTACAGAAATTACGATGCTAAGCGCACCCAACACATTTTACCTTCAAATGCGGAAAACAAAAAATCCACGCTTAGTAATAACTGGCAACATTTTCAGAAATAATTTTGATTTTATAAAAAGCGTTTTAAACAGAGAGGAAGCTGGAAAAAGAGTTGATGAAAAAGCATATGACTGTGGTTACTGGGATGAGGTGTCCCCGAAGGAAAGTGCCAATATTATAAAAGCACTGATGGATAAAAATTAAAAATTGAGAGAACAAAACGCTGGAGAGGGACCAGGCTTACAGAGCGGCCTTTTGGAAGTCCCTGGTTCAGGAAAATTTATCTTTTTATCGGGAGTTTTTGGGTTTAAAAAGCCTGGCCCCTCAGCTCCCCGTTGTCGCGCCGAGGAAAGCTCGGCGCATCTTGCAGGGTGTAAGTCCCTGTCGGTTGAAATCCAGTAATGGGTTTCAGTAAGGGTTAGCCACCCACCCGTATCGAGCCTTGGGTCCATGGCGGAGATACTTTATTTTCATTGTAAGTGCTGGACGTCGGAACCCCGGCTGGAAACGAGCTGCAACCCGGAGCAATCCAGGAGAATTGCGGAGGCCTCACCCCACTGTAGGATCAATTGGAAAATAAAGAGCATCGAACAAAATGGACTAAGCGTAGGCAGAGAATCTTGTAGGCCGTAGGGGTGGTCGTGCACCCTGAAGTGCTGGTACAGCTTCGAGAGAGCAACCCGCGGGCGCCGAGGGTTTTAGCGGTCGCCGAAGGCAACACAGAAGCATCCGTAATTGGCGAGGATGTGGAGGTCCGCCGGAGTCCACAGGCCGTGGCATGCAAGAAGAGATGCGCTGTAGAACTCGGGAAGCCCCAAAGGTTCCAGGAGATTATGGTACACTATACACCGGAAATGTTAGGAGCAGGCTCTTGGTGGGAGGAAAATCGGAACGCCGATGGCCCTCTACATGCCGATGGGGTGTCTTATCAGGCATATTACTCGGAGGTGGGGAAAGCCCACTACATGGGGAAGGACCTGACGGAAATACGCAGCCCGCAAAGGAAACTCGTACCGGACAAAGTAGGGCTGGAGCAATACGAGCAAACCTCACTGCGGGGAATAGCAATTAAGGCAGAAGTTTGTGGGAAACACCGCTTTCAGGACCTGTATAAATGTTTGAACTACCAATTTCTGATGGACTGCTGGAAGGATTTGAACAAAAAAGCCGCCAGTGGAGTAGATCAGGTAACGGCAGAGGCTTACGAGACGAATCTTGAAGCCAACATTCAGGCATTGGCAGAGAAACTGAAACAAAAGCGGTATCGCGCTAAATTGGTGCGACGATGTTACATTCCAAAGGAGAATGGGAAAGAAAGGCCACTGGGGATACCGGTGCTTGAGGACAGGCTGGTGCAACTGGCCTGTTCCAAGATTTTATCATCAATTTTTGAATCGGACTTTGTAGAGCGGACTTTGTAGAGACCAGTTATGGATATCGACCCAATCGCAGTGCGAGAGAGGCAATAGAGGACTTGCAGTTTAACCTGCAGTTCGGAAAGATCGGGTATATTGTAGAGGCCGATATCAGAGGCTTTTTCGACAATATTGATCATGACTGGTTGATGCGCATGCTTGAGGAGCGAATTGATGATGCAGCATTTCTGAACCTGATCCGTAAATGGCTGAAAGCGGGAATTCTGGACAGGGATGGTCAAGTATTCATCCTGAATCCGGGACGCCCCAGGGAGGCTTATGCAAAGCTTTGCATAAACCTCCTTATGCAAAGTTCACGATTATGCAAAGTAAATCGCTAACGGTTTAAAATTTCAACACTTCCACTTGAATTACTTTGCATAATATCATGACTACCTCAGACTTGAAAGCCAATCAAGCAATGCAGCATCCTTACTCCAATCCGGAAGATTATTGTCAACCAGGTCTGGATACGCATTCTCGATAGCCTGGCGTTTCAATTCGGTATCACATTTTGCATAGATTTCGGTGGTTTTGATATCCTCATGGCCAAGAAAATCCCTGATATATATGAGGTTGACGCCAGCCTGCAGTAGGTGCATGGCCTTGCTGTGGCGAAACATGTGTGGCGTCACTTTCTCTGGTACGCTCGCAGAACTCATTTTTGCAGAACTAACATATCTTGAGATTATATATGCAATGCCCTCCTTTGTGAGCTTATTTCGCTGCTTATTGGTAAAGAGGGGATAATCCTTTTTCCAATCTTTTTGCAGGGAATGCTCCTCAAAGTAATGGCTGAGCAAGGCCAAAGTGTTTTTCATCAACGGAATCCTACGCATTTTATTACCTTTACCTGTAAGAACAAGCACAGCTGGATTGTCCAGAATAACATCCCGTACTTTGAGATCGACTAATTCCTGTACCCTGCATGCGGAATCGTAAAGGACACTTAAAAGCGTCAGGTCTCTCCTGCCTTTTACTGTCATTTTATCCGGCTTTGACAATAAAAGTTTCATTGTTTCCGGTGTCAGATACGGTATCGACGGCTTGGGTGCCTTCTTGACGGGCAGAGAAATCACCTTCTGGTAATGAAAGATGCCAGCAGGTTCTTCGTATTGGGCATACCTGAAGAAGGAATGTATGGCTGCGAGCCTTTGGTTACGTGTTGCAATACAACATTTACGCTCCTCTTCAATCCATTCGAGAAAACCAGCAATTATTACATGGGTCAACATGCTCATGCTGAGCATTTCGACAGGTATCTTTTTCTGTTCACGACAATAACGAAGTAGCAGTTTAAAGGTATCACGGTAGGATGCTATGGTGTTGCTGCTGGCATTTTTCTGTCGAGGCAGATATACAGAGAGGAATTCAGTCAGGTGATTTGCAAAATCAGTAGGTTGCATCGTCATCACCCTCCAGTCTGGGAATAATGTCAGGATAACAACCTTCAAGCGTGATGGATATATTCGGAAATACATCGGCTGTAAGTCTGAGGTAATAAGGGAGTTCACAACAAATAAGATACCCGAGGTTGATTGAATACACCTGTAATTAAAGGTGGTTGCCTTTGAAAGTGGGTAGTTTTGTTCTTGTGAACTCCCTAAGCTGTTTCCTCAAAGGAATCGTGTCCCATATATGTTTTCAGAACAGGAAGATATGAGCCAAGATCTTTTCCTTGGATTACCCATTTTTTCAGGCAGTGGCAGGCATATGTGTGACGAAAATCCTGTACTCTTGGCCCCTTCCCTCTTCCTCCATGAGAGATGCCGGCTCTCCACAAGAATCGTCTGAAATTATGGTAGACATTTCCTACTGTCATTGGGTTCCCGTTTAGTCCTGGGAAAAACCAATCAGATCCTTTTGAGAGTCTATGCATATTTTCAGAGAACCTTCTGCATCGACTCGTAAGGTCGTCTGACATCACAACCAATCGGCTGTTGTCCTTTTTTGAATGACAAATACTGAGTGTGCCGGTCTCCACATCCACATCTTCTACTTTCAGAAGCCTTGCTTCAGAAGATCGAAGACCGCAGGCATAAACCATCCGGAATAATACCGGCATGATCAGGTGACGGTCAGGACATCCACTTACGAAGCAACATTGATCTGTCTGATGAAAAAATCGTTGCAGTTCATCTTCGGTATAGATGTGGGGGACATACTGCTGTGCTGCCGGATAATATCCTTTTGGGAGGATATATGCGCCGATCCCAATACCTTCTATATATATGGCAAGTTGCCGCAGGATAGAAGATCTTGCACACTGATTTGCTTGAGTCTCATAGTCTTTTTTTGAACACCACTTGAGTACTATTTCTTTTGAGAGAGTTGATGCACCGGGATATTTTTCATCAGTAAAGGCGGAGAATCGTACCAGATGCTTTGCTTCTGCCTCATATTTATATCCAACCGCTTGTTTTAACTGGACATGGTTGCTGATGTGCTCTGCAAATGGTCCCTTGAACATATAATCATTCATGAGCCCACCTCCGGAGCATCCAAGCAACATTGCTTTAGTTTTTTGACGTCCACTTTCAAATACACTGCTGTGGAGTCGGTGTCCGTATGACCCAGGATATCCGAGATAACAGCGAGAGGAGTGTCATGCTCAAGCATTTTTGAAGCCATGGTATGGCGAAGAGAATGCATGCCACGGTGCTTCTTCAATGTCGGCAGATGTGCAATCCGCATATAAGAATGGATTATTTGATGCAGGTGGTCTCCCTCAGCAAAAGGCAGAAATGGAGCTAAATGCCTTATAAACAGGATAGGTGAATCTACTTTTGGCCTGCCGTATTTCAGATAGTCAATAATAGCCCATCCAACTTTAGCAGGAATCGGTAGGGTTATTGTTTCTCTTGTCTTTGACTGGATAAATGACAGTGTCTTTGTTTCCCAGTGGAAACAATCAAAAGTGAGATTTTTAATATCGGTAACTCTCAGGCCCAACATGCAGGCAAGGAGGATAATGGCATAATCCCTTTTTCCTTTTGGACTTCCTCGATCAATGGCACCTATCAGTGCCTCCAACTCTCCTTTCGTCCAGACAGAGGGGATGCGTGTCTGTTTACGAGCTTGAATCATTGGTGTCTTAGACGCCAAATCAGATTCCAGGATGTCTTGTTCCTGCAGATACCTTAAAAAAGCACGTATAGAGCAGATATTTTGCTCCACAGTTTTATAGGTGTATCCGGCCAGAGTTCGTATGTACCGGTTGATTATAGGTAGATTGATATTATGGCAGTCACGGGTTCCCTGGGAAACAAGATAATCCATAAACCGCTCCGATTTCTTCACATAATGATCTACAGTTATTTTGGAATAATCCTTGTACTCGCAGTATCTTCTGAAACTTTTACTGATATCTCGATAATAGGAATCTGTAAGTAGTTCCTTATGCTTATAGTATCGCCTGAGAACAGTGTGGTGGAGCTGGAAATCTCCAATCATGCGAATGATACGGAGTTCCTGCGTATCTTTCTGGGATAGTGTTTTGTCAAAATCCTTTTCAAGGATCTGGAAGTAGTGTTCGACGTAGTTGATTCCAAGCTGTTCTGAATAAAAGATCTCATCTTGCTCTTCAGCAAACTGAATCAGCTTCTTCCAGCGGTTGCGGTAAAACTTCATGGAGCCTTCGGTGTAACCGAGCCTCAGCAACTCTTGCTCTAACTCTTGTAACAGCTCTTTCAATGGCTTTTTTTGCATAAAAATATCTCCTCTTTGATGAGTTATTGAGCTTTTGCTCAATCATCAGTAGTGGAGATTATGCTAAGCAAATCAATATGAAGCCATTGAATTATAGTTGATTTTGCGGTTTACTTTGCATAATTACTTACTTTGCATAAGGAGGTATAGTATCGCCTGTACTGGCTAATATTTACCTCCACTTTGGTCTTGATCTGTGGTTTGAAAGGCGGGTTAAACCCAATTGTAAGGGCTCGGCCTTTATTTTGAGATATGCCGATGATTTTATATGCGCTTTTCAATATAAAGGTGAGGCTGAACGGTTTTACCGTGAGCTTCCAGGCAGACTAAGCAAGTTCAAGCTTGAGGTAGCACCGGAGAAAACCGGAATGATTCGGTTCAGTCGTTTTCATCCCGGCATGAAGGTGCGGATAAGCTTTTTAGGCTTTGAAATTTTCTGGGAAAAAGACAGAGCCGGTACCGTCAAAGTTAAATACCGGACAGCACCCAAGAAATTGCAAGGCGCCTGCAGGCGGATCAAGGAATGGATAAAGGGAAACCGCCATTTGAAAGGGCAGACCTTTATAAAAGAGCTAAATAGACGATTGCGCGGCCATTACAACTATTATAATGTGCCAGGTAACCTGTCGGCTTTATGGCACTTTTATAGCTGGGCTGAAGAATGCGCATTCAAATGGCTGAATCGTCGAGGCGGGAAGCGTAAAAGCTTCACCTGGAAAGTCTTTACCAAAGCGGTGGCTCTTTTGGGTATTGCCAAACCAATGATGCGAGTTGTTAACAGACAACATCGAGTGTTTGCGTAAACAGATGTCTTACACGAAAGCGAGTATAACCGAGGAACCGGATGCGGGAAAACCGCACGTCCGGGTCTGTGCGGGGGGCGCTGGGTAACTGGCGTTCCTACCGTGAGAGCCCCTTAGGAAAAATTATGACATATGGTTATAGGTTAAATGTAGAAGATATATTTTTAAAGCACGCAGATGACTGTTGGCATCAAGCAGAACTAAATATGTCCGAAATTCAAGACGAGATTCCAGAAACCGGTGAACAAGTAGTTTTTGTTGGTCCTATAAACGAAGAATGCATTTCTCAGTGTGTTCAAGCGATAGTGGGGTGGGCTATCTGTATTGAATCTTTTGTGAATCTATCATGGAACTCATACATAAGTACTAAAAATGACACTGAAAACCTTAGACGGCTCAGCACATATGATAAGATTAAGCACATATTTAAAGAAGCCAATATTGATATGGGTGATAAATATTGGTTGGCTGATGTTAAGAAGTTATTTTCGCAAAGAAATAAATTTGTCCATTTCAAAGAGACAATCACGTATTATGGTTTTAGTTTTGCACCTGAATATCAAAAAGATCTAAGTAGAAAAAATCTAACAACTTATAGATTTGCTCTTGAACAAACAATTGAGTTATTAGGGACTATTTCAGGCGTAGATACAAAATTACTAAATGCTGAATATGAATTGTTTTATTATGATGAATAGGGGCTAACAAAACAAATTAACTCGGACTGGCTTACAGCGGCGCTTTTTGAAACACCTTGGTTTTATAAACTTTACCATATTAACATTGTAAATATTCGGCTTCTTTTGAATAATCAGAAAAAAGTTCGGGACACGATTCAAAATTTCTGATAAAAGAGAGACATGAATGCTTCTCAGCACAAAATATCAGTGACCATCAGCACTGGCATGAATAAGCCATTAATTAAGCTTATTGCTGAGCCGTCACCGCAGATTTTCATTTCAGAAAAAGAATATTTAACACTTAAACATGGTGTTGGCTATTGGCAGGCCGTGCATAAAAAAGCCATAGTACGTGAAGAAATTCTAAAACAAAAAATAAAAGAGCTTGAAGGTGAAATTCGAGGATTAAAATCTCGTTTATTCGACAATCCAAATGAGCAAGGCAAATCTAAAAATAATGAAGGCCAGTCAGCGCCTTCTCCATCTCCACGCCCACGCGGTCAACAACCCGGCAGTAAAGGCCATGGACGAACTTTACGCCCCAATCTTCCTGAAAAAGAAGAACTGACAGATTTTAAAAAAACACCTCAATGTGAAAAATGCGGTACACCCTATGTTCAGGATGAAAATCAAGAAATAGAAATTATTGAAGTTGAGGTCAAAGCGTATACTCGTAAAAATATACGTGTGTGTATGAAAAAAGATTGCTCCTGCAAGGGTGTTCCAAATACAATAATCGCTGGTTCCGCGCCTCCTCAACTTATTAAGAGAAGTCCATATGGGATATCGGTCTGGGAGGCAATTTTATTAAACAAGTTTTATTACAGCCAACCGACCAATCGACTTCTGAATCAGTACGAGGAAATGGGTTTACCTATTTCTCCGGGTTCCATTGCAGGTGGTTTAAAAATACTCAAAGAGTTATTTCAACCGATTTATGATGCCCTTTACGCCCAGCAAATGACCGAAAAAAGATTTCATAATGATGAAAGCGGCTGGAAGGTGTTTGAGAATATTGAGGGCAAAATAGGTAACCGTTGGTGGTTGTGGCTCAGTCGTTCCCCATCGGTAATCTACTTTGAAATTGCCCCGGGCCGTGGCGCGAATGTTCCCCTTGCACATTTTCAAAATATCCAGCATGACAAAATAATTATCGTTTGTGATCGCTACAGCGCTTATAAATCATTGGCAAAACAGCTGGATTTTATTATTTTGGCTTTTTGTTGGGCCCATGTTCGTCGTGACTTCCTGGATGCAGCAAAAAAACATCCTGATTTGGAGGAATGGGCATTTTCCTGGATTGGGAAATTTGGTGAACTTTACCATATCAATAATCTGCGTTGTGATCAGTTTGATCCCAAGTTTCCTGTTCAATGGCAATCTGAATCATTCAAAAAACATCATGAAACACTCGTGGAAAAAATGGCTGAAGTCGCCAAAGATAGGGATGCATTTATCCAGGCAAATAATCCGGAAAATTCTGAATCAACGCTATTGACCAATATCCAGTATAAAATTTTGACAAGCCTTCAAAATCACTGGAAGGGGCTAAGCGTTTTTGTGGATTATCCGGAAGTCCCCATGGACAATAACAAAGGCGAACGCTCCATCCGCAATCCTGTGACAGGGCGTAAAAATTTCTATGGCTCGGGAAGCTTGTGGAGTTCTCAGTTGGCAGCGATAATGTTTTCTGTTTTGCAAACCATAGCCTTGGCTGGCCTCAACTGTAGTCACTGGCTAAGACTTTACCTGACTGCCTGTGCTGAAAACAATGGGCAAGCCCCTACTGATTTGTCACCCTTTCTTCCATGGAAAATGGATAAAGATCGTCGGGAAAGACTCTCCAAACCACCAGCGGACACATCTTGATACGCTACTCTGGGCGGAACTTTTCCTCTAACGAGATTAAACAGATCCGATCTCTCATAAAACGAAATCCGACTTTCAATCGATCACGACTTTCTAAAGAGGTCTGCCAGCTTTTTCAATGGCTCAAGCCTGATGGTAATCTCAAGGATATGTCATGCCGTGTTGCAATGCTGCGTATGCACAGAGATGGAATCATTCAACTGCCAGCTCCAACCCGTGCGAAAATGCCTCTTCAAAAAATTAGGTTTACACCTGCCACTGATCCGCAAACCCCTATTACTTGCGCTGTGAATCAGCTACCACCATTGCGATTACAGATGGTCTCCCACAATGACTCTGCTCTATGGAATGAGTATATTGAACGATATCATTACCTTGGCTACACACCCCTGCCAGGAGCTCAGCTTCGTTATTTCATTATTGCAGATAAACAGATCGTTGCTCTGACTGGCTTTGCTGCTGCGGCATGGCAAACTGCACCAAGAGATGAATTTATTGGCTGGGATCATGAGCACCGACAAAAAAATCTAAACATGATCGTCAATAATGCCAGATTCCTTATTTTGCCATGGATACAATCAAAAAACCTTGCTTCAAAAATACTATCACTGTCTGCACGCCAGCTTACTGATCACTGGGAAGAAAAATATAATATCCGACCCGTTTTGTTGGAATCTTTTGTGCAAAATAATCGTTTTACCGGTACTTGCTATAAATCGGCAAACTGGACAAATGTTGGACAGACCAAAGGGCGGGGAAAACTGGGTGGACAACCCGGAAAAATCGTTGTTCCAATAAAAGAAATTTGGGTGTATCCTCTTGATAAGAAATTTAGAACTTTGCTACAAAAATGAGCGTTGGCGTAAGAAGCCGAATATTTACTTAACATTCATTGTCGTGAATAGCCACCAGCCGGTTATTTGCAGCGTTTTTTTAGCCGTTTGTAGGAGCAGCATGAAGAAGATAGATCTAAAGAAGGAACTAAAGCACCTGTACCAGCCGTCCGCAAAGGCTGTCGAAAAACTGGAGATTCCTACGATGAATTATCTGATGATCGACGGGGAAGGCGATCCAAACACCTCAACGGTTTATCAGGCCGTAGTGGAGGCTCTATTTGCCTTATCTTACGCCATCAAGTTCATGGTGAAGAAGGGAACGCTGGCGATCGACTATGGCGTGATGCCGTTGGAAGGGCTCTGGTGGGCGGACGATATGTCAAGCTTCTCGGTAGACGACAAGTCCAACTGGAAATGGACCATGATGATCATGCAGCCGGACTTCATTACCCGTGAGATGATCGATAAGGCCGTTGAGGAGGTTCGGAGGAAGAAGAAGCTGCCTGCGCTTGGGGAAATTCGATTTGCGTCTTTGTCGGAAGAAACGTGCGCGCAGATCATGCACATCGGCCCGTTCTCGGCGGAAGGACCGACTATTGAGCTGTTGCACAAGTTCATTGCAAACGCTGGGGGTAAACTGAGCGGAAAACATCATGAGATCTACCTCAGCGACATCAGGAAGGCCGCCCCGGAGAAATGGAAGACGGTTATCCGACAACCGATGCAATGAGTCACGAACAGCGACCGATGCACCCTCTCTTGGAGATGCTCAAGGGCGGTGACAGGCGATCTATCTTTGCACCTCAAGGAACTTGTTGCCATCGGCACACCCGCAATGAAAGCGCGGGGAAAGAAGCTTCTTGCCAAACTGAATCGGCTAACCACAGCTTCAACTCGGCTGTGAAAGAAAGTCGATGGGAAAAGTCAAGGTATTGCAATGGCTGTTGACCCATTCTTTTTATGCCAAGTTGTTGGCCATCTCACAACCGGGTGGCCCCGAAAGGGCTTGCCTTATGAATGCTTGAGCCGTGTGCGTTGAAAGGCGCACGCACGGTTCTTAAAATGCCAGTGTTTTTTAACGGTAGACAAGGGAATCCTCAAGAAAACAAAAGAATACTCTGAAATAAAGGTAACAGATCCTATAAATTTTATAATTGAATGGGAGGCCAAACAATGAGAACAGACACTGAAATAAAAATGGCTGGCCTTGAAATATTAAGTAGCAATCTTGGGATGGTTGAAGCTGAGAGATTTATTGCTCTTATTCAAAGAGAAAAATTCGACTATACAAAATGGAGGGAAAATCTTTTTGGTGAATTAAGCGGAGAAGAGATCAGTAAAAAAGCAATGGAATTTCAGAAAACATTTGACGAATAAAATGAGCCTAACCTTTAGGATTGTGTCGACCCCATACGACAAATCACAAGTTCAAATCACATTTGATGGGGGTCGATCTCAATCCTCTGTTCTGGGCCTGGGGCTGGTTTTTATGTTCCCGGAAAAGTTACACCGATACCCTTCTTGAACAGCGGATTACCAGGCTTGAATTCACCGTGCCCACCCGGTTTATCACCCCGGATGTATTCAGCAGGCGGGGGGAGGTATTTGGCAAGGGTATGGATCAAAGCAAGCCTGCATACTGAGATCGATACCCTTCTTTTCCCGGTTTTTCTCTTCTACTATAACCATGAATCCTGGCTACTGGATTAAAAAATTTTAGTGTTTGGACGACTCGCAAGAGGGGCGTTCAGGTACTATTTATTTTTCCCCCAGGCAGATTTGAAGTGTCCGGGGTAACCCGGTGTTTACCCGGATGTTTCGAAACCCAGCCTCTTGCATCATTCCGGTCATGGTCCTGTCACTATAGGTGTTCAGGCGGTAGAGCCAGCCAAAGGTGATCCAGCTTAAAAATCCTTTTCCCGCAGTGACCATGGCAAACCTGCCCCCGGGGGCAAGAACCCGGTATACCTCGGATAAAACCTGTTTTGGATTTTCAACAAAGAAAAACATGTTGGCACTGGCACATGCGGTGAATGCTCCTGTGTCCCAGGGCAAGGATTCAGCATTTCCCCCTACCACTTCAAGCAGGCCCCGGCTGATGAATTCCCGGTTTTTTTCCTGTGACAGGGCAACCATCTCTTCACTGTGGTCTATGGCAGCGCCCTTTGCTGCATGCTGCATGGCCATGTGCAGCAGCACACCGCCTCCGCAGCCGATTTCGCAATATCTGTCATCAGTCCCAAGTTGTAAGTGCTCCATGATGATCTTAAAGGAGCGCAAATGGGCTTTTGGATGGGCATAATGCTTCAAAGCCCAGCTGCCCCGGGGTTTTTTGGCGGTTCTTTCAATAAAAGTTTCTCGACTCTGTTTAAACAATTTTATTCTCCTTTTATATATATGCCCGGCGGCACAACCCGGAAAGACGGCTTACAAGGCAAGTCATGCGGATGGATTTGTTTTAATTACAAGCATTACCCTGTCACCAGCCGGATTGCCTGATGGATTAAAATGCCTCCACCAATGGAAAGCAAAGAGGTATAGCCGATGACACCGGCCGTCAGTCTGAGCTGTTTCCCCCCCTCGGCATGAATAACGCTTAAAGCGGCTATACAGGGGGCAAAGACATTGACGGCATACATAAAGGTCACGGCCCCGGATGCGGACACTGTGGCCTGCATCAGGCCGGGCAGCTCCTGCTGGCCCACATTGAAAATCACGGCAGCGGTTGCCAGCATGGCCTCCTTGTTGAGCAGGGAGGCCAGAAGAATGGTCAGCATTTTCCAGTCCAGACCCATGAGCCGGCTCACCGGAGTCAATGCCTGGCCCAGGCGGCCAAACAGGCTGGTGGTAATTTCGCCTGTGGGGAAATAGCAGGCAAAGGAGAGCACCATACTGAATACAACAAGAACGCCTGCCGCCCGTTTCACAAATTCCTTGGCCCGGTTCCAGGTGTGTTTGAAAATGGCGGTCCAGGCAGGGCGCTGCCAAGGGGGCAGCTCCATGATCAAAGGATCCGAAGGCGTGTCCGGAAAAAGCATGCGGTCAAACAAGCGGCACATCACTCCCAGGATCAGGCAGTTCACCAGGAACAGGCCCAGCACCACGGCCACGGCGACATGCAGCGGGAAAAACCAGGTCGCGATCACCGAAGTAATGGCAAGCTTTGCCGAGCAGGGCACCAGGGGAACAAGGATAAGCGTAAGCAACCGCTGGCGGCCGGAATCGCCGATGCGGCAGGCCATGGCACCGATGATGGTGCAGGGCATGCCGAACAGCAGGGCAACAAAGGCCCGGCCGTTCAGCCCGATGCGGGTCATAAGCCGGTCCATGACATAGGCGGCCCTTGCCATATAGCCGATATCCTCCAGCAGTGCAAAGACCATGGAAAAAATGGCGATCACAGGCGTGACCGTGACCACGGACCCGGCTCCTCGGATGCCGCCGCGTACCACCCAGGCAAGCCAGGGTATGGCCTTAAAATCCAGCACCTGCCCTGCCACAGCTTCCAGGGCATCAAACCATGACCTGGCAAAAAAACCAAAGGCCAGGCCCGCCGCAAGCCCGGCCGTGACCACCCCTGCAAAAACAGCAATCAGCAGCAAAACGCCCCAGAAAGGATGGGTGGCCATCCAGTCCCAAACCGGCGCGCGTACTGCACCCCCTGACGGTGGCCCGGTGCCGGAATCATTCGGGCCATTGGAACCGCCCAGGGCGTTTTTAATCCATTGAAACCGGGCTTCGGATAGTTGCTCAATCATTTCAGGCCCATGGAAAAACTGTTCATCCACCTGGTTCAGTGTCTGGGTGTCCTTTGTTCCAAGCGCATGCCGCACATCCGGGTCACCTTCCATGAGCTTGAGTGCTTCCCAGGCACTTCGGCGTTTGTTTCCGGCAACCGGCAATATCTTTTCAGCCAGGGTCTGGTGAATATCTTTGAGTTCCCCGGAAAGCCATTCAATGCCCTCCCTGATCCGGGTCCGGGACCCCAGGGCCTTTTCCAGGCCGGTTCCCAAAAGGTCCAGGCCTTTGGCCTTGCTTGCCACCAGAGGAAACACCGGTACGCCCAGCCCTTTGGATACCCGGGCCGGGTCCACCAGAACGCCGGCATTTTCGGCCATGTCCGTCATATTCAGGGCCACCACATAATCAATACCCATGGCGGCAATCTCCGCAGCATAGTAAAGGGTGCGCTCAAGACACAGGGCATTGACCACCACCAGCACCAGGTCCGGGGCCTGGCAAAGGATAAAATCCCGGGCAATGCGCTCCTCGGTGGAACCGGCTGTCAGACTGTAGGTACCGGGCAGATCCACCACCTCCACCCGGGTATTTCCGCAGAGTGCGGTCCCGCTTTTTTTCTCCACGGTCTTTCCCGGCCAGTTGCCCACGGCCTGATTTAATCCGGTCAGGCAATTGAACAAGGTGGACTTCCCGGTGTTGGGCTGGCCGGCAATGGCCACCACCGGCTGTTTTTCTTTTATGTCAGGCATGGACATCTCCTACGGTGATGGCCGCAGCCACCTGCCGGGACAAGGCAATGGTGGTACGACCTGCGGTAATGATAAGGGCATGCCCTTTTTTATTGCAGACCACGGCCAGGCGGGCCCCGCGGATCAACCCCAGCGGTGCCAGCCTGGACAACTGCCGCGGGGTACAGCAAAAGCCTTTAATGGTGGCACATGAGCCTTTTGGGATCCTGGAAAGCCGGGTATCGGATATTTTGGTCATTGTTTTTTGTATATCCTTATATATTGATCTTAACCGCGATACCAATCGTAAGGGGTTCTGCAGCCATCAGGGCACCGCTGAAACTGGACACGGCATAGCATTCGTCCAAAAGGTTGCGGCCATACACGGACACCTCCCAGTTGTCGGCTGTATATCCGGCCTTGGCATTGAGCATGACATAGTTGCTTTGGCGACCGGAGTTGTCTTCCACCAGGTAATAGGCACCCCGCCAGGAGGTGTCCAGCCCCACGAAAAAACCGCAGTCGGTATACATGGTGGTACCCAGATTCACGGTATATTCATTGGTAAAGGGCAGTTTATTGCCTTTGTAATTCGTAGTTCCGTCCTGGAACTTATCAAATTCATACTCAAACATATATCCAACACCGCCGAAGATGGTCCATCCCTTACTGGGCTTAAGCCGGGCCTCAATCTCCAGGCCGCTGCTGTGGGCATCGGCCGCATTGACCTTTTCATAAAAGGTAGTTCCCGGGATCTGGATATCCACCTGCATATCGGTCCAGTCCACATAAAAGAGATCGGCATTGAACTCCAGGCGGTTATTAAAGTGACGGCTTTTGTAGCCCATCTCATAGGTCAGGGTGTACTCGGGATCCACGGGATCGGTCTGGGCCACTGTGGTATAAGGCATGACATAATTGTAGTCCCCGGCCTTAAAGCCCCTTGCCACTGTGGCATAAATACGCTGCTTGTCTGTCAGAAGCCACGCCGCACTGACAGACGGAGAGATTGCCATCCAGTCCTTGTCTGCGGTGAACGAGGTTACAGGACTTCCTGTGGTGGAGATATTGGACCACTCCAGTTCCTTTTTTTCGTAGTCCAGGCGCAGGGCACCGGTAAGCTCCAGTCTGGAAAAGGCCCGGTATACCACCTGGCCGTACCCGGCAAGATTTTGGGTGTCCACGGTGGAGTCCTCCCGGTCATAGGCACCGGCCATGGGGCCCATTGCCGCGCCGTACCTTGAGGTGCACTGGTTGTCTATGGTCTGATACCGGCCAAATACACCGGCCAGCCATTGAAGCGAATCCTTGTCTCCGCCGGATACCTTGAACTCCTGGCTGAACACGTTAAATGTCTCGTCATAGACACCCACCAGGGCGGTGAAGTCCCAGTCATGGACAAACCCGTAAGTGGTGCGGGTATAATTGGTGATGGAGGTCAGGGTTCTGCCGTTGCCCAGATCGTGCTCCCACTTCAGGGTCGGGGAGATGATATCCCCTGTGTTTTCCCCAAGTTCATTGTTGTAGGTGTCCCATGAAACAGGGCTGCCCACAGGACCGTAAGTATCAAAGGCAGCGTCATACTGATCTGCATAAACGCTTAAAAGAACCTGGTTTTCGCGGTTTGGCAAAAAAAGGAATTTGGCCCGGCCGGTGAAGCGGTTGCTGTCATTGGTATCATCCCGGTCAAAATTTTTGTTTTCAAAATATCCGTTGGTGGTGTCGGCAGCGGCTGCAATACGAAAAGCCATGGTATCGTTTACAGTTCCACCCCCCGCAGTTTCAAACCGGAAGGTGCCGAACTTTTCAACGGAAAACTGGGCATAAGCACTGGCGGGGCCGAACTCGGGATCACGGGTTATCACATTGATCAGGCCGGTATGTGTGTTTGCCCCGTAAAGAGCTCCCTGGCCGCCACGCAGGATCTCGATACGTTCCACATCCAGCAAAATATCTGTGGCGTTATAAGGTACGGCCACATCATCCAGGTTCACGTAAAACACCCTGTTCATGTTTTTGGTGCCGCCAATGCCCCTGAAAACATACTGAGTCCCATGATTGTCTGCCCGGTTGAAATTAATATTGGGGGTGTTGATCACCACGTCGTTAAGATTATCAAGGCCCATATCTTCCAGGGCATACCCGTCAAAAGCACTGACTGCTGCAGGCAACTCCTGCTTGTCCGTTTTGGTCTTGTTGGCGGTTACGGTTACGGTTTCCAAAGTTTTTTCTTGGGTTGCGGCAGCCTGCTGGGCATGGCCCGGTCCTGCCCATATGGCAAAAGACAAGGCAAGCAATACTGCGCAAAATAGTTTTGATGTCATGGATCATCCTTTCTTTCCTGGGGTGAGACCGCTTCCACGGCCGTTATCTTTTTAAAAGATCACCCGAAATTAACAAAAGGAGCGAACAAATTTCTACTCGCAGAAGAAAATAAATAGCCAAAGAAGTTTTTTGTTTCACCTAACTATAGTAGAGGCCATATACTTGTTATAGATGGACTAATATAATCGGAGCCATGGAGACGATATAAATGGGCGGGTCCCACATCCACTTTGACCTTATACAAGGTTTGAAAATTTTTTCGGCATGTGGATAATATGAAAATCAATCACCGAAAAATGGGCATTCACTTCGTGAAAGTGTAAGGCGGGAATGAAGGATGCCAGTTAACCGTCAGAAAAATTTAGCTTGAAAAAACAATTGGTATGATTTATTGTCATACTTGGAGGTGATAAAAATGCCAGCATCAAAAATTGCAATTACAATTGATGATAAGACACTTAAACAGCTTGATATTCTTGTAAAATCAAAATTTTTTCCGAACCGGAGCAAAGCCATTCAGCAGGCCGTTGCTGAAAAGCTTATGCGCATTGAGAAAAGCCGTCTTGCGCAGGAGTGCTCCAAGCTTGACCCTGAATTTGAGCAGTCTTTAGCTGAGGAAGGCTTCTCGTCGGAGTTGGAAGAATGGCCGCAATATTAAGGGGTAACATACACTGGGCAGATTTAAATCCAGTCATTGGAAGCGAACAGGGCGGCTTACGCCCTGTTCTCATTTTAAGTCACAACGTATTTAACGAGAGATCGGGCACTGTAATTGCCGTCGCGATCACCAGCCAGCGGCAAAAGGCAGGCTATCCATTAACTATGGAACTTGTGGACGTCAAGCTTCCTAAAAAATCGTGGGTAAAGATCAGCCAGATTCGAATCCTGTCTACAAAGCGAATCGGCAAAAGGATATCAAAAGCATCCGACGAAGAGTTGACTCTCATCATTGAGGGGTTGAATGAAATAATTGGCGGTTAACCATGCAGTGCTCTGGACCGCCCGTTCCTCGCGGCCAGTGACCGCAACGTTAAACATGATAAGTGTTAAAGATGAGCCATCAAGAAGTGACTGTTTCCATTGATTCTCAAAAATGTACAGGATGCGGCAGATGTGTCACCGTCTGTCCCTCTGGTATCATCACCTTAAATGACGCTCTCACCATGCCAAGATGAATTTTGCCTGCCTTACCTGGCCCGGCTGGCCAGGTAAGGCTATTTTTTAATAGCAAACCCAGCCCCATCTCTGCAAAGATCCTGGAAGTGGGTATGCGTTGTTAATCATTATATTTCTCCCCAAGGGCATCTTTTCCCTTGGGGAACATGGCGGAGAACGGCTCAAATCGATCTATTGTCCGCACCGTGCAGAAATGCATTCCTTTTTTACTTCCGGTCATCATAAGGGGTTCTGCCTTATCCGTATCAAGAGCGCCGTCGGGCCCCACCACCGCATCATCCACCTCCAGCCTCAAGACCTTTCCCATGATGAGAATATAGCTTTCCTCTTCATAGGTTTTTTCCAACCGGCACTCCATCCATGAATAACACCCGGCAATACCGGGGGCTTTTATGATCTGGGACGGTTTCTCTTCCAAGCCGGCCAGTTGGAATTCATCTATCTCAGGTGCGGTGAATTGTGCCGTGGGGATGACCTTGTCGGCAAAGGCAACCCCCGGCAGATTAAGCACAAATTCGTTTGTCTCTCGAATATTATTCAAGGTGTCCCGTTTTTTAGCGGAAGCAATACAGATCAGATCCAGGGGGCGAAGCACCGGCATGACGCATGAATAGGGTGCAATGTTTCTAATACCGGTTTGACTGATGGTGGAGATAAACGCCACCGGCAAGGGAATGAACCCTTCACGCATAAATGGTTTGAATATCATGACTTATCCTTTCTCTTTTGGGGTTGTAGCCTTTTTCCATTCAAGATCGGTTCCAACCATCTCTTCCAATGGATTGGTACCCATATTGATCAAACGATCCGGATCATTTTTGTTTTTTTCCACGTTAAAAAGTCAGCCGGATGCCGGCCATTACGCATGCGTCCGCCATGGGGTACCCACTCTCTTCCTCATAGGATTCATCAAAAATATTCGTTCCTGCAAGTTCAAGATCCAGGGCCGTGTTCTTTTTCTCAAAAAATCGCCAGGTTGCGGAAATATTTACCAGGGTGTAGCTGTCCAGTGTCTTCAGTTCATCTCCGTCAAAATGTTCCCGATCACCCACATGATTCAGCCACAGTTTTGCTTTGAGTTTGTCTTTTGTATAATCAATGCCGGCATTGGCCATATAGTCCGGGAAATCCGCCAACTCATTGCTCAACTGGTTGTCGGCATCCCAGGGATCGTCGTTTTTATCTCCATCTTGGAAGGTAAAATTGCACCAGAACCGGAAGTTATAGGGCAGCATGGCTGAGAACCCGGTCTCTATGCCCTTGATGGTCACCTCACCGATGTTGTAATACACGGAACCGACGCCCGGGACAGATGTTGAGGAGATATAGTCGTCAATGTCATAATAATATCCCCGGACAAAAAGATCGATGGTTCCCTTCAGGGACTGGTTCCAGGCCAATTCATACTGCATAGCCTCTTCGGAATTGAAATCGGTGTTAAAGTAGTTTGTGGCATTGTTGAGGTACCACCAGAAGTACTCCCCGGAGGTGGGATATCGATGGGCAATGCCCCATCTGGCGACTATGGATGCGTCATTCCAGGGGCGCCAGGTCAATGCAAGGCGTGGGTCCATTTGGGATTCACTGATATCGGTGACATCGGCAGCCCAGCTGAAACCAAAGGCATCAGGATCAACACTGCCCGCTTTGAACCACTCCTGCCGCACGCCTAACTCCACTGAAAAATCCCGGGATATCGACCAGGTATCCTGAAGATAGAGCGCATGGTAATGCATAATATCTTCCTGTCCCTTAAACCCCTCCTTAATGAACTTCATAAAATTGATGGAACCGTTAAAATAGGATTCATCAATGTAGGTGACTTTCTGCCCGCCCCATCCATATTGACGGGTTTCTCCGCCGCATTCGATTTTGTGATCCGAGAGATTGTAAACCATCTCTCCTTTCACCGACCAGTTGTTGTCTTCAGCTTCGGTCTCTCTTTCGTAGATTTTTTTTGAGCTGTCTTCTGCATCATAATAGGTCTCTGTCCGATCCTGATTCCAAAGACGGCCGTCCAGACGGAATTTTCCATTGGTAATCTTTTTCTCTATGAACGTGGTCAGGTTGGTGTTTTCATCTTCGGTTTTGCTGTCGTCCCCCCAGGCCAGACTGCCGTTGATGAGGCGTACACCGATGCCGGGGCCACCAATCTCTTTTTCATCTGCGTCCGGGTAGGAGCCATCATAATAGGGGCTGTCCGGGCGGTTATAGACCGGATTGCCACTCTTCTTTTCGGCGTAATCCATGCCCACACCGATTTCCCATTCGCTTGGAAGTTCCACTGAAACCATGCCCGAGAAATTATCTCGCTCCAGCGTATTGTTTCTGAGATAACCGTCACTCTCAAAATGGCCCCCTGAAAGGTTCCAGCCCACAGGACCTTTTCTCCAGGAGTGGGAGATTGTGGTGTTCAGGGTATCCAGACTTCCGTAGGAGACGCTCAAGCTGGTTTCAGGTTTCAGGGTGGGCTCTTTGCCGATGATGTTGACGATTCCGCCAAGGGTATTGCCGTATTTTGCCGGGCATGCGCCCCGGTAGATCTCTATCCCTGCAATGGATTCAGGGGAGATACTGCTCCAGTCCACAGGGCCGTTGCCATAGGAACCGTCCCGGTTCAGCGTTACACCATCTTTCATGATGATCAACCGGGTTTCATCAAATCCCCTGATCCGCAAGTCACCGCCATCGGCACCCGACTGACTGCGACGTATGAGCTGTACACCTGCCTGACTCTCCATGGCATCAAGGATACTTCCGCTGATTTGCGGTGCCTGTATCTCTTCCAGGGGGATAACATCTCTTGCCGCTGCATTTTCCTGGTCTGCCGTCACAACAATTTCCTCAAGTACCTTTGTGGGAATGCCATTCACCTGATTTTCCTCCCCGGCAATGGCGTACCCCCATGTAAGACACAAACAGATTGGTATTCGTAACCATTTCATACACATTTTCATCCATTCTCCTCATTACTTGGTCTTTAATTAAGTCTTTTTCCAAAAAAAAAGACCACAAGATCATTTCCCGGATTATGGGGGGGATGACCTTCGTGGTCTTAATAAAAACAATAAAAAAGTGTGGTCTGGAAGGGTCGATGTTATGACCACGCCCAAAAGTCCAGACGTTTGTATCTTCTAACTTTTACCCTGGTTAAGCGGAAAATCAAAAACTACCGGTTCTCCTAACCTGAACAAGCCAGAACCAAAAATGTTTTCTGATTCTCTTGCCAAAACAACACGAAAATCAGAGATAAGAATCTAAGGCAAATTATGGTGGATCAAAAGGAACTCCGATGCCTCAAGCATTTCCAAGGTATGTTGATGGAGGGCCTTGAACCTTACGGCACTCCCAGATGCAAGTTCTGTGATATTATCATCTATGGTTAACCGCACCTTCCCGGAAATTATCAGGCATACCTCTGCGGTATTTTCATGCAGAACGGGTTCAGAGATTTTGCAGATGCCTGCCGCTGCCTTCAGGTGATAAAGTTCAAAATTAGGGAACCAGATATGAACGCCTTCAAGACCCTTATCAGAATAGGGCGATGTTTTCCCATCCTCAATACTGGCCTTTTCCGCCATAGAGACCAGTTCACCAGCTGTGAGATGGAATACCCGACTAATGGCACTGATGGTATCTATAGTGGGATTCCCATTGCCGGACTCAATCTTTACCACGGTTGCCCGGGTTATCTTGGCCCGTACTGCAAGCGTTTCAGCTGTCATTCCCCACTTCATGCGGAGGTTTCGAATAATTGAAAAATCAAATTCTTTCATTTGATCTATTCTTTATTTTACAGCCGGCTTTATGCATAATTTTATTCCCTTGCCGATTGTCAAGATTGGCCGAGGTTGTGATTAAGCCCGTGCAACAATATAAGCCTCATCCTTTCGATATCATTCAACTTTGAAAGTTGAATGATATGATGAACGCATTATTTATTGTAGCCTTATATTATTATATTACTCATTGTGTCAAGTATATTGCACAAAACGCCAGCTTGTTCACAACTCGGCCTGCCTGGGTTGATAGGGCTGCTTATAAACAGGTGTATGGTTATCATAGCTTTTCGTGGAACTCCGTCATTAGATTTGTTCAGCCAAGTCCGATGGTGTCATATTTTGATGGGAAACTGTTGAGGCAAGAGAGCTGATATATCTTGGGATAACTGCTTGACATGGAGATACACTTCTGCCATATATCAAATGTCTGATTTGACTTCAATTTATTAATCTCACTCACCGAGTGCCAGGGAAGTCAATTTTTAACACTCTCTTTTCTGACATCTCTTTCTTATTTGGTTACATCTTAACACTCAAGGAGTCTTATGGTGTACGCTCGCTTTTCCGGATTTACCTGAATGGTTTATAATATTCCGCCACGTGATGGCGGACAGGTTTTTTTGCGGAAGATTGGCGGCGCTGTTCACTGAACCTCCTTGGTTGACCTGCCTTCTTAAAAACACATGAAATTTCGGTATCCTTCATCTCTTCCACCTTTCTTTCAATAAACCATTGTACTGGCACGGTTTAAAATATCAATAACGCAGAATCATCAAAAAGGAAGAGGAGAATATGGATCAAAACAGAGCAACTGACAAAAACGTGATCGGTTCGGTTATGGTTGTCGGCGGGGGAATCGGTGGTATTCAGGCCTCCCTTGATCTTGCTGACTCAGGATTCCTGGTCCATCTGGTGGAGAAAAAGCCACAGATTGGTGGCGTGATGGCTCAGCTGGACAAGACCTTTCCCACCAACGACTGCGCCATGTGCGTTATCTCGCCAAAGCTTGTGGAGGCAGGAAGGCACCTCAACATCGATCTCCATACCATGGCGGAAGTAGACGAGATAAGCGGGGAACAGGGTAATTTCAAGGTGAAACTCAGGCAGAAAGCAAGGTATGTCGACCTTGAAAAGTGCACTGCCTGCGGGGAGTGTACCAAAGTCTGCCCCATTGAGGTTCCCAATATGTTTGATCAGGGGTTGAGAACCCGTAATGCCGTCTTTAAACTCTATCCCCAGGGCATGCCCGGGGCATTCGCTGTGGATAAGAGAGGGACGGCCCCCTGCAAGGCAACCTGTCCTGCCCATGTGAGTATCCAGGGGTTTGTGGCCCTGATCAATCAGGGAAAATACAGGGAGGCCCTTAAACTGTTCAAGGATGAACACCCTTTCCCCGGGGCCTGCGGACGTGTCTGCCACCACCCCTGTGAAGCCATCTGCACCAGGGGCGATCTGGACGAGCCCCTTGCCATCCAGTATCTTCACAGGTTTCTGGCCGATACTGATTTTGCCTCTGATACCCCCTATATTCCTGACGTTCAGGAGAAGAGGGATGAAAAGGTGGCCATTGTCGGCTCCGGTCCTGCCGGTCTCACAGCCGCCTATTATATGGTTCAAAAGGGGTATGAGGTCACCGTGTTTGAAAAACTGCCGGTGAAGGGGGGGATGATGGCAGTGGGAATCCCTGAATATCGCCTGCCCCACGATGAACTGATGCGGGAGATTGACGTCATTGAGCAGATGGGCGTTGAGATCAAAACCAATATGACATTTGGCGAAGATGTCACCCTGAACAGTCTGAAAGAGGAAGGCTACAGTACGCTTTTTATCGCCACCGGACTGCATGGCAGCCGTGCCCTCAATGTCCCGGGTGAAAATCTTGAAGGGGTGCTCAAAGGGGTCAACTTTCTTAAAGAGGCTGCCCTCAATAACTGTGAGAAAAACAGCAAAAACTGCCAGGCGCTTCTGGGTAAGGTGCTTGTTATCGGCGGGGGAAATGTGGCGGTGGACGTGGCCCTCACGGCCCGTCGCCTGGGATCCACGGATGTCACCATGGTCTGCCTTGAAAAGAGGGTGGAGATGCCTGCCTGGGATTATGAGGTGGAGGAGGCCCTTGAGGAGAAGGTCACCATTAAAAACAGCCTTGGTCCTGTCCGTTTCATCCAAAGGGAGGAAGGGGGCGTTGGTGGCGTTGAGTTCAAGCGCTGCACTGCGGTTTTTGATGATCAGGGCCGTTTTAATCCGCAGTATGATGAGGAAGATCTCACCACCATTGATGCGGATTATGTCATTGTCGCCATTGGTCAGATGGCCGAACTTGGGTTTGCAGAGACCCAGTCCATCTCCATCACCCCAAGGGGCGGCTTGGAGGCAGATCCGGTAACGCTTCAGACCCCTATCCCCTGGGTTTTTGCCGGCGGGGATCTCTTTTACGGACCGAAATCGGTTGTGGATGCCGTTGCCTGCGGTAAAGAGGCGGCAGAGAGCATGCATAGATTCATACAGGGCCAGGATCTTGCCGCAGACCGCGAAAAGACATTTGAGTATGAAAAACCCGATATCTCAAACGAGGAGAAGAGGGCCCGGCTCCATCCCGGGAAGGTGGATATTGAAAACCGGGAGGGCAATTTTTGTGAGGTCAATTGCGGGTTCAGCGAGGAGGAGATCCGGCAGGAGGCCACAAGATGCCTTACCTGCGGTATCTGCTCCGAGTGTTATCAGTGCGTTGAGGCATGTATTGCTGGGGCCATTGATCACACCATGAAGGAGACAACTGAAATTGTGGATGTGGGTGCCGTTATCATTGCCCCGGGGTTTACCTCTTTTGATCCGTCGCCCTACAGGCAGTACAATTACGCCTCCCATCCCAATGTGGTGACAAGTCTTGAGTTTGAGCGGATTTTGTCGGCCTCCGGCCCCTGCCAGGGCCATCTGGTGCGGCCGTCGGACGGGAAGGAGCCGGAGCGGGTCGCCTGGCTTCAGTGTGTGGGGTCACGGGACACCACCTGCGGCAACGGTTATTGCTCCTCTGTCTGCTGCATGTACGCGGTGAAGCAGACCGTCATTGCAAAGGAACACAGTGAAAAAGAACTTGACGCAGCCATATTTTATATGGACATGAGAACCTTTGGCAAAGATTTTGACCGTTACTACATGAGGGCAAAGGATGAACACGGGGTCCGGTTTATCCGTTCCAGGGTGCACACCGTTGAGGAGGACGAGAATAACAACCTTAAACTGAGATATGTCGGCGATGCCGGTGAGCCCAGAATAGAGACCTTTGACATGGTGGTCCTCTCCACCGGAATGACTCCGGGCACGGATGCCGTGTCCCTGGCTAAGAAACTGGGCATAGAACTCAATCACTACAATTTTGCCAGGACAGCGGATCTCACCCCTGTTGAGAGTTCACGAAAGGGGATATATGTGTGCGGTGCCTTTCAGAGTCCCAAGGATATCCCCCAGTCTGTCATGGAGGCTTCGGCCGCCGCAACTGCGGCATCCCGGGATATTTTTTCTGTCAGAGGCAGCCTTGCCAGGAAAAAAGAGCTTCCGCCTGAGATTGATGTGGCCGGGGTGGCACCGCGGATCGGTGTCTTTGTCTGCAACTGCGGCATCAACATCGGTGGCGTGGCAGATGTCCCGGCCATCAGGGATTATGCGGCAACACTGCCTTATGTGGTACATGTGGAGGACAATCTCTTTACCTGTTCCCAGGATACCCAGGATAAGATGAAACAGGTGATTGAAGAACATGATATCAACCGGGTGGTGGTGGCATCCTGCTCTCCAAGAACCCATGAACCGCTGTTCCAGGAGACCATAAGAGAGGCCGGGCTGAACAAGTATCTCTTTGAAATGGCCAATATCAGAGATCAGAATACCTGGATCCATATGAATGATAAAAAGGGGGCCACGGACAAGGCAAAGGATCTGGTAAGAATGGCGGTGGCAAAGGCGTCACACATTGTACCCCTTCACCAGACCCAGCTTGCCGTGACAAAGTCTCTTCTGGTGATGGGGGGAGGGGTGGCCGGCATGGAGGCGGCACTGGCTGCCGCCACCCAGGGATTTCAGGTCTACCTGGTGGAGCGGGAAAGAGAACTTGGCGGCGTGGCAAGGCATCTTCACGCCACGGTCCAGGGAGAAGAGGTAAAGCCCTATCTTGAGACGCTCATTCAAAAAATAGTTGATCATCCCCGTATCAGGCTCTTTGCAGGCAGTGAAGCGGTGGGGACATCGGGAATTCTGGGCAGCTTTGAGACTGAAATCATATCTGTCAACGAACAGGCCTATACCACAAAGGTCAAACATGGTGCCACGATTCTTGCCACCGGTGGTCATGAGTATAAGCCCGAGGCGTATCACTACGCCGCCCATCCGGACATTCTCACCCATCTTGATCTGGAAGAGGCCTTTGAAAATAAGGACGAAAGGCTTTGCGCGGCACGGTCCGTGGTCTTTATTCAGTGTGTGGGGTCGAGGTCGCAGGAGCGACCCTACTGCAGCCGGATCTGCTGCACCAACTCCATTAAAAAGGCGCTCAGGATCAAGCAGGATTCCCCTGACACACATATTTTTATTTTATACAGGGATATCCGAACCTACGGTCTTCGGGAGGATCTCTACACCGAGGCAAGGGCAAAGGGGATCATCTTCATCCGATATGACGAGGACCGGCCGCCGGAACTTTCCATTGTTCAGGATGGTAAAGGTGATCCGGCAGGTGCCGGCAGGCTCGCCATCACTGTCATGGAGCCTATCCTAAGGCAGGAGGTCCTGCTGGAACCTGATATGGTGGTGCTTGCCTCTGCAATCCTTCCCAATGAAAACAGAGACCTGTTTGAACTCTTCAGGGTGCCTGTCAATAGTGACGGTTTTCTGGTGGAAGCCCATGCAAAGCTGCGCCCGGTGGATTTTGCCTCCGAAGGTATTTTTCTGGCAGGCCTTGCCCACTACCCCAAATCCCTTGATGAAACCATTGCACAGGCAACCGCGGCTGTGTCACGGGCCCTTGTTCTGCTCTCAAAGGATGCCATCACTGTGGGGGGCGCTGTGGCGGAAGTGGTGGACCCGGAACATTGTGCATGCTGCCTGACCTGTGTCAGAAGCTGTCCCTATGAAGTGCCAAAGGTAATGGATGGCCGTGCGGTGATTGAACCGTCCCAATGCCACGGTTGCGGCGTCTGTGCCGCTGAATGTCCGGCAAAGGTGATAACCCTTCACCACTTCACCGACATGCAGATTATTGAAAAGGCAACGGCGCTGTTTGCTGAAACCGCTGCCTGATAACATAGGGAAAGGCATCCTTCATATGCCTTCAAAAGCACTTTGCACTTTTTAAAGGACGATGGGATGGGCCTTCACCCGTGAAAGGGTAAAGTGAAAATCAAGGATGCCCGGGAAAAAAAGATCAAACATGAGGAGGTATTATGACTGACAAGTTTGAACCGCAGATTATCGGTTTCTGCTGTAAATACTGTGCCTATGCGGCCGCCGACCTGGCAGGGTCCATGAGGCTTTCCTATCCTTCCAGCATCAAGATTGTCCAGGTGCCGTGCACCGGCAGGATTGATGTGATTCATATCCTGAGAGCGCTGGAAGAGGGGGCGGACGGCGTGATGGTGGCAGGATGTCTGGAGGGGGAGTGTCATTTTCTGACCGGCAATCTCAAGGCAAAAAAACGACTCATGTCCGTGAAAAAAATTCTTGAACAGATAGGGATTGAACCGGAGCGGGTGGCCATGTTCAACCTCTCCTCTGCCATGGGCCAGAGATTTGCCGAGATTGCAACGGAAATGAGTGAGAAAATTGTTGAATTAGGCCCAAGCAAAGTGAGATTGAACCGCGAGGCAAATAGAAAACTTGCAGGGTGACTTATTGAAATTTACCTTTAAACACAGGTCTTGTTGATAAAAGCATGGAGCCTGTCAATCAGGCTCCAATAACACACGCCTGACCCCGTTGGTTCGCCAGTTCTGACGGGTGTCCGGTGTTATGATCAAGCCCGAATTCAGTTTCCGGAGGGCAGGTGCATATACCCACTTTTAAATGACCCTTGACAAAGGGGGTATATGGTGAGAAATATTAAACCAAAAGTCCATGAATTTATAAACGTTTTCATGAAATGGGCAAATCTGTTTCAGACAAAATCACTTCAACTCCAAACAAATCGTCATTTTAAATTTAGTATAACCCACATGTCCTGGCGGACACAACGAAGATAGAAAATGGCATTATGCCGCCCCCCCCCCCGACGGGCAATGTGCCCGGCCCGGAACCGTAGACGGCTCAATTGGCCGGTTCCTATTGCCCGTCGGGGGAGGGGCTCTGCTGAGGTAGACTTGAAGACTACCTTTTCATATAAACTGCCACGGGCAGACCGCATTGGGGACCTGGGTCTGCCCACAACGAATAATGAAAGTAATGTTAGGTATGCCTACACTTTCTTATAAAACCGCCACGGGCGGACCGGGATTTGGGACCTGGGTTCGTCCGTGTTTTTTTGTTTTTACTTGATGATCAAGTTTTAGAGTCAATTTATGGATTGGAGACCATTTCAATGGCTGAAAAACCGACATATGAAGATCTGGAACGACGGGTGGGGGAACTGGAGAGGGAGACTCTCCATTTGCGGCAGGCCAAAGATGAGCTTGCCCATCGAATTGAGTTATTGACCAGACCATTGCATAATGGTGAAAAGATCAAATTCGAAGATCTGTTCAATCTTGACGATATCCAGCGTATCCAGGATGAGTTTGCCCAGGTCACCGGGGTTGCATCCATTATTACGCACACGGACGGAACACCGATCACGGCACCAAGCAATTTCTGCCGGTTGTGCAGGGACATTATTCGCAAAACAGACAAAGGGCTGAAAAATTGCTTTAAGTCGGATGCGGCGCTCGGCCAGGCCCGTGCTGGTGGCCCCACTATCCAGCCATGCATGAGCGGCGGACTTTGGGACGCCGGTACCGGCATCACCATTGGTGGAAAGCACATCGCCAACTGGCTTATCGGCCAGGTACGCGACGAACGCCAGAGTGAAGAAAACATGCTGGCCTATGCCGGAGAGATAGGTGCCCCGGAAAAGGAGATGCTCGAGGCCTTCCGGGAAGTGAAATCCATGCCGTATGAGCAGTTTGAACGAATCGCCCGGTTTCTTTTTACCTTTGTCAGCCAGCTCTCCACCGCTGCCTATCAGATTGTTCAGCAGGCCCGGTTCATCTCCGAGATCAAACAGGCGAAGCAGGCGCTTGTGGAGAGCGAGGGGAAGTTGCGGGCACGGGAAGCAACTTTGAACAGTATTTTTCTCTCTGCTCCGGTGGGCATCGGTATGGCCGTCGACCGAAATATTGTCTGGGCAAATCAGCGGCTTTGTTACATGACCGGACATGCCGTTGATGAGTTGATGCACCAGTCTGCCCGTATTCTTTATCCTGACCAGGAAGAGTATGACCGGGTGGGCCAAGCCGCATACGGTCAGGTCTACAAAGAGGGTATCGGCACTTTTGAGACCCGATGGCGCCGAAAGAACGGGGATATTTTTGATGTGCTGCTGCGTATAGCCCCTTTGGATTCATCTGATATGTCTAAAGGCTTTATATTCACGGGACTGGATATCAGCGAGCGCAAAAAAGCCGAAAAAGCGTTACAGGAGAGCGAGGAACGATTTCGAATCACATTTGTTACGAGCCCCGATGCGATCAGCATCAGCAGGATTGAAGATGGAATCTATATTGACAGCAACGAAGGATTTGTCAGGCTTCTGGGATACTCCCGTGAAGAGATTATCGGTAAAAGTGTTTTTGAACTGAATATCTGGAAAAATTTTGATGACAGAAAACGTTTGGTCGATGGACTGTCCCAAGATGGATACGTTGAAAACCTGGAGGCTCAGTTTGTCCGTAAAGACGGGAGAGTCGTGGTTGGCTTGATGTCGGCCAATATCATTCAAATTCAGGGTGAAAGCGCCATTCTCTCCGTTACCCGGGATATCACCAAGCGCAAGCGCATTGAAAATGAGCTGAGGGCCTATCGCGAACATCTGGAGGAGCTGGTTAAAGAGCGAACCGCAGCGCTGGAGAGCAAGAACAAAGAGCTTGAGACCTTTACCTATTCGGTGTCCCATGATCTGAAAGCGCCGCTCCGCGGCATTGACGGGTACAGCAGACTTCTTGAAGAAGAGTATACGGACAAGCTTGACGAAGAGGGGATGCTGTTTCTGAAAAACGTTCGCCAGAGTGCCGCCCAAATGAACCAGCTCATCGAAGACCTGCTGGCATATTCCCGTATGGAGCGAAGGAATCTCCAACCCATGCCCGTTGATCTTCGGTCCATGATTGATTTGCTGGTTTCCCAGAGAGCCCGGGACCTTGAAGAGCGCCACATCCACCTGTCCGTGAACCTGCCCTTTCAGACCATCCACTCCGACACTGAAACCCTGCGTCAGGTGCTTGCCAACTATCTGGACAATGCCGTGAAGTTCTCCCGCAATGATGACGCAGCAATGATCGACATCGGCGGGCAGGAAAACAATGATACCTGGACCCTATGGGTCAAGGACAACGGGATCGGTTTTGATCCCCAATATTCCCATCGTATCTTTGAGATTTTTCAGCGACTGCATCGGGCTGAGGATTTTCCAGGGACCGGGATCGGGCTTGCCATTGTGCACAAAGCCGTTGAGCGCATCGGCGGTCGGGCCTGGGCGGAGAGCGCTCTTGGTAAAGGCGCAACGTTTTCAATTGAGATTCCCAAAAAATGAAAACGGCATAATGCCGCCCCAACGGCCGGTCCAGCCCAGGACCGTCGGCGGCCCTTTTGCCCTGCCGGTCTAAAGCACAGGAACTGCGGGCAGGTATCTCCTCAAACTTCCATTGATCCACTGCAAATGAGCGGTCAGCAATTCTAATGTTGACTTGGAGAGGAGAAGCAGGATACTCAACACATAGCCAAAATTAGAATTGCTGTGGGCGATTATTATGATGATTCACCTTGAAAATCATACATTGACGGTTTTCGAGGGCATCAATCCTTAAGTTCTGCAACCTCTTCAAAGAAATCCAGGGATTCCGGATTCTTCAGAGAGTCTTTGTTCTTTACCTCCTGGCCATGGATCACCTTCTTAACGGCCAGTTCCACCTTTTTCATGTTCAGGGTGTAAGGAATGTCCGGTACCTGGATGATCTTGGCAGGTACATGACGGGGGGATGCATTGTTTCGAATATCGTTTTTGATTTTGCCAATGAGTTCGTTGGTGAGGGTTTTGCCTTCTGCCAGGGTGACAAAAAGGATAACCCGGACGTCGTTGTTCCAGTTTTGTCCCACCACCACGCTGTCCTGGATCTCTTCCATCTGTTCCAGTCGTCGGTAAATCTCTGCGGTGCCGATGCGAACGCCGCCGGGGTTCAGTGTGGCATCGGATCGGCCGTACATGATGACACCACCCCGCTCGGTGACTTCAACAAAATCTCCGTGGGCCCAGATACCCGGGAAGGTTTCAAAGTAGGCCGAGTGATACCGAGAGCCATCTTCGTCATTCCAGAAATAGATGGGCATGGAAGGGAAGGGGGCCGTGCACACCAGTTCCCCCTGTTCGCCCACCACCGGTTCTCCCTGATCATTGTAGGCAAACACCTTCATGGCAAGTCCCCGGCACTGCAGCTCGCCTGAATAGACCGGTCCCATGGGGTTCCCCAGGGCAAAACAGCCGTTGAGATCGGAGCCGCCGGAGATGGAGGCCAGCTGAAGATCGGATTTTACTTCATCGTAGATGAATTCAAAATCCTCCTTGGAAAGCGGCGACCCTGTGGAGAGCAACGCCTTCATGGCGGAAAGGTCAAAGCTTTTACCCGGTTTTACTCCGGCAGCCTTTAGGGCGGCAATGTAACCGGCACTGGTGCCGAACACCGTTATCTTCTCCTCCTGGGCCATGTGCCACAGGGCATCGGGGCCGGGATGGAAGGGATTCCCGTCAAACAGCACCAGGGTGGCTCCGGTGGCAAGGGAAGCGGTGAGCCAGTTCCACATCATCCATCCGCAGGTGGTGAAGTAGAAGATGGTGTCCGTTTCCTTCAGATCCGTGTGGAGCATCAACTCCTTGATCTGGTGCATGAGAACCCCTCCTGCACTCTGAACCATGCATTTGGGAAGCCCGGTGGTCCCTGACGAGTACATGATGTACAGGGGGTGGTCAAAGGGGAGTTGCTCAAACTGAATCTCTTCGGGCGTATCTGCCTTGAAATCATCCATGAGCACGGCATTGGGTAAAACGCTGATGTCCGGGGCATCGCTGACATAGGGAATGACCACGATCTTTTCAATGGAGGGGAGTTCCTGGATGATTCCTGCTATTTTTTCCAGGCTGTCCAGGGGTTTGCCCTTGAAGAAATAGCCATCTGCCGTGAAAAGAATGCGGGGCCGGGTCTGGCCGAAGCGATCCAGTACCCCTTTGATGCCGAAATCCGGGGAGCAGGAGGACCACACCGCCCCGAGACTGGTGGCGGCCAGCATGGCAATGATGGATTCCGGCATATTGGGTACAAACCCCACCACCCGGTCGCCGGGTTTGATGCCGGCGGCTTTCAGCGATGCGGCCACCCGGGAGGTTTCCTCATAGAGTTCTTTGTAAGTGAGGGTTCTTCGGACCTTGTCTTCTCCTCTGAAGATCAGAGCCGTTTTCTCCTCTCTATGCTGCAAAAGATTTTCTGCAAAGTTCAGCCTCGCCCCCTGGAACCATTTGGCCCCGGGCATTTTTTTCGCATCGTCAATGACCTGGTCATAGGGCCGGGAGGCTTTAATGTCGGCAAAATCCCACATGGTTGCCCAGAAATCCTCAAGGTTATCCGTGGACCACTGATAAAGGGCATTGTAGTCACTGAAATTTTTTTTGAATTTATCGTTGACCACCTGCATGAAGCGGTACATGTTGGTTTGCTCGATTCGCTCCTGTGATGGCGTCCATAGACATTTTGCCATGGTCTGCTCCTTTTTATACTATCAAGTTAGTGCCCTGCGGGCGGGCTTTTCCCATGATTTAATAATCAATAAAATGGAAATTCCTATACTATCAAGTTACTCATAAAGAACGGCAAGAATAGTGGCGTTGTTCTGTTTTGCCATGATCTGATGGGGGGTTGTGGAGAGGTAGTAGACACTGTCTCCGGGCTCCAGATCAAAGGTCTCATCACCGATATGCAGCTGGGCCGTACCTTCCAGAACATAAATGAACTCTTCTCCATTGTGCACGGATACCTCTTTGGTGGGGCTCTCTTCCAGCTGTACAATAAGGGCTTCCATGTGGCGGCCCTGGACTTCCGGTGCCAGGCTCATGTAAGTATAGAGATGCTTTTCTCCCTTGGGAGAGGTGGAGCGTGAGATTGTTCTGCGCTGTTCCTTGCGGGTGATGGAGTATAGCTTGTCTCCCACGCCGGATACCAGACGTCCCAGCGCACTGTCCAGGGCTCTGGATAGTTTCATCACGGTTCCCAACTGGGGTTTTACGATTCCTTTTTCAATGTTTTCCAGGCGTTCTTTATTAAATCCGGTGAGGTTGGCAAGGTCGTCTATAGAGATACCCTTTTTTTCCCTCAGCTCTTTAATGCGTGTTCCCACTTCTTTAACCTCTTTTGGGGGGCCATCCTGGATATTACCGGTGAGGTCCTCAAAATAATCCACATTGATGTGGGGGGTGTTGTCCTCTTTTTTCATATTTTCTCCTTGGGTGAAAAATTTATCAAATTCGGGCCTGGTTCAAATTATTATACCCATCCCTCGGGCAGTACCTGATCGGGTTTTTCACCCAGTTTTTCCTTGAGTTTTTTCAGTCCGGGTCTGGCATAATGCATGTGTCCTTCCTTCAACGTTCTGCCGTTGATCATGGCTTCGCTTCTCAGGCGATACCCCATGGTTCGTTCCAGTTGTTTGCCAAGCCACAGCACCCGATCCACATCCCAGCCGTGTTCGATGTTCATTTCATCCACCTGGACCAGGGTGTCCTCCAGGCAGATGAGGCCCACATATCTGGGGTCGTCGTAATAGTAGTCTCCGGTGCCTTTGATGGGTCTGTCATCCAGAAAGTTGGCCGGCTGACCGCCCAGACCGCCCAGGGTGGCTTCAAAATTCCGGATGCCTGCCTGGAGGGCCGCCAGCACAGAGGCGGATGCCACCCGCTTGGTCTCGTGAAAGTGAGCGATGTGGAGGTTGACATCGGGAAGTTCGTCCAGCACCATGGAGAAATATCGGTAGACATCTGCCGCCGATGCACTGCCGTCATGGTCGGCGTGCTCCACATCGTGGGCACCGATGTCCAGCCAGCGCTTGGTGAATTTCACGGCGTCTTTCATGTCCGTGGCACCGCCGATGGGGCTGCCCCAGATGGTACTCACCGTGCCGCACATTTTCATGCCGGCATCATTGCATTTTTTAATGCTGCGCTCGCACTCCTTCCAATAGTTGGGAAGCGTGGTGCCGGAGTTGGCAAAGTGGTGCTCCTCTTCGGTGGAGACCATCATCAAGAGCCGGTCAGGGCCGATGCCCCTCTCTCTCAATTCAATGGCCCGGTCCACTGCACCCTCCCTGATGGTGATGGCAGTGAAACAGATGTCGTCCACATTGATGCCCCGCCGGGTACATTTCTTTTTAAATAGATCTCCGCGTACATATGTTAACAGCTCTTCGGCATCCCTGAACTGGGGCATGAGGTAGGGATTCCCAAGGTTGGTGATTTCAATATGGCGGCAGCCTGCAAAGATGAGTTCTTCCAGGTAGAATTTTTTGGCTTCGGTGGAGATGAATTTCTCTGAATGTTGAAATCCATCCCGCACGGTTATGTCTCCGATGATCACTTTTTTGGGCATTCTCGGAAAAATTTTCCACATATCATATTCAGTCATAATGGCTCCCTATTCTTTTGTTGTGGCAGGCAGACCTGCCATGGGCGATTCACAAGGTCCGGTAGTTAAAATCTGAAATTACCAAAGGCAGGTTCGCCAATCTCCTTGAGCAGGCTTACCTCAAAGGCCATGCCCAGCCAGTCCCGGATTTCAGAGAATTTAAGCACCCTGTCATTTAAAATTCGTGCCGCGCAATAAAAGGGATGGGCTTCACCATCATATTTTGCAATCATTTTCTCTTGAAAGGCATCCTTTTCTTCCTGGGTCATGGGGGTACCGGACTGTTTTCGTTTCATCTCTTCAATGGAGAGCAGAACACCACCGGCACTTTTCCCGCTCATCACCGAGGTGCGGGAACGCATGGTGGAAAAGAGAAAATGGGGTCGATAGGCCCGTCCGCACATGCCATAGTTGGCTGCCCCGTTATCCGGTCCGATGACCAGCTGAACTCGGGGAACCTGGGCGCAGGCCACGGCCCGGACCAGGTCCGCTCCATATTTACCGATGCCGGCATGTTCGGCCTCGGATCCCACCATAAAGCCCGGTGCATTCATGAGAAAGAGCAGGGGGATTTTTTCCTGGCTGCATCGAACGATCCACTCCGTGGCTTTTCTGGCGGCTTCGTGGAAGATGATGCCCACGCCGTTGGAGGCGACCACGCCCACGGGCAGCCCCTTGATCCGGATCTTGCCGGTGAGGATGTTACTGGCCTTTCCCACGGCGTAATCTCGTTTATATTCCAGAAATACGCTGCCGTCGGCAATGCACTCCAGGATGTTATAGGTATTGATGCTCTGGCCGCAATTGACCGGCATGTGATCATAAATGGAGTCGGCGGGAACAGCGGGTTCCTGTTCCTGGTACCGGTGGAGGTGGAGGGTCTGGGGTTTACTCAAAGAGAGGATATCCCGCACCCGGGCCACGGCATCTGACTGGTCGGCGCAGAGATGATCCGCTCCACCGGAAATCTGGGTATGGGTTTTGGCCCCCCCCAGATCTTCGGCGGAAATGGTTTCACCTGTGGCCATCTTTACCAGAGGCGGTCCCCCCAGAAAGGAAAAGGACTGTTTATCGATCATGATGGACTCACAGGCCATGAATACGATGTAGGCACCGCCTGCGGTGTTTCCACCAGTACTCATGGTGATCTGTTTCAATCCCATGGCCGACATCCGGGCCATGTTGTAAAACAGGGAGCCAAAGTGCTGGTCATCGGGAAAGACCTCCACCTGCATGGGCAGAAATGCCCCGCCGGAATCAGCGATGTATACGCAGTTGAGTCCGCATTTTTCCGCAATGGCCTGGGCCCGCATGTGCTTTTTTAAGGTGATGGGAAAATAGGTGCCCGCCTTAACCCTTGAGTCATTACCCAGAATCATGGTCCAGTTGCCGTGGATTTTACCAAGGCCTGTGACAATACCGCCGCAGGGAACATCGGGAATCCCGGGGTAGTCCACACCAAAACCCGCCAGCAGGGACAGCTCAAAAAATTGGGTCCCCGGATCAATAAGTTCCTGTATCAACTCCCTTACCGGTCGCTTGTTCTTTTTGACCAGCCGGTCCACCGCCTTCTGTCCGCCGGGCCAGGTGGCCTCGTATTGACGCTGGGCAAGCTTTACCTCTTCATTTTCCCAGAATATTCTATTTTCACTCATTTTGTTTTCACCTATTTCCCTTTGTAAACCGGCTTTCTCTTTTCTCTGAACGCGGTGAGTCCCTCAATCCTGTCTTCGGTGGGGATGGTGACCCGATAGGCATTGGATTCAATGGCAAGACCGGTGGCCAGATCGGTTTCAATGCCCTGGTTGATGGCGTATTTTGCCATTTCAAGGGCAATGGGTCCGGTCTCTGCAATCATATCCGCCATGGCCATGCACTCATCCATGAGATCTTCGGCTTTGCAGGTTTTGTTAACCAGGCCGATGGCAAGGGCCTCTGCTGCATCCACCCGGCGGCCGGTGAAGATCAGCTCCTTGGCCTTGGCTACTCCAATGATGCGGGGCAGTCTCTGGGTGCCGCCTCCGCCCGGTATGATGGCCAGTCGCGTTTCCGTCAGGCCCATGACAGCGTTTTGGGAAGCAATGCGGATATCCGATGCCAGGGCAAGTTCCGTCCCCCCCCCAAGGGCAATACCGTTCACCGCGGAAATAACCGGTTTGTTCAGGTGTTGTATGGACGTAAGCAGATTTCTGATGGTGAGAATGAACTTCTTCACCTCATCCTGGGACAAGGTGGCCCGCTCCTTTAAATCCGCTCCGGAACAGAACGCCCGTTCCCCGGCACCGGTAAGAATCACCGTGCGGATATCCGGGCGGTATTGCAACGCATTCACCTGCTCTTTCACCGCATTTAATAGTTCAAAATTGAGGGAATTCATGGCTTTGGGGCGATTCAAAGTCAGGACAACGGCGCTTCCCCTTTCTTCAGTTAGCAAAACAGTTTCACGATCCACGATTACCTCCTTACTCTTTGGATTGTCAAAAAGGGCAAATGAAGCATAATGACGATTTATTTATCAAGGGTCTCAGCGACCATATCCCTTAATTTGTATTTCTGGATTTTTCCACTGGCCGTGGTGGGATATTCATCCACAAAGAACACATATCTTGGAATTTTATGGTAGGATATCTGGTCTTTGCAGAAGGCTCTGACCTCTTCCAGGGTGCTTGCTTCGCCCGGTCTGAGCTGAATGAAGGCCGCCACCTCTTCCCCGTATTTTGCATCAGGAACGCCCACGACCTGGACATCTTTGACCTTGGGAAAGCGATAGAGGAACTCTTCGATCTCCCTGGGATAGATGTTTTCCCCGCCCCGGATGATCATATCCTTGATGCGGCCCGTAATTTTGCAGTATCCGTTTTCGTCCATGGTGGCAAGGTCGCCCGTGTGGAGCCAGCCATCTTTATCAACGGCCTGGGCCGTGGCCTCTTCCATTTTGTAGTAACCCTTCATGACATGATATCCGCGGGTGCACAGTTCGCCCTGCTCGTTGACGGGCATTTCATCGCCGGTGATGGGATCAACGATTTTTACCTCCACATTGGGCAGGGCCTTGCCCACGGTGGATGTCTTCAGTTCAAGAGAGTCTTTGTCACGGGTCTGGGTGATGCCCGGGGAGGATTCCGTCTGACCATACACAATGGTCATCTCCTTGGCGCCCATGTCCTTGATCACCCGCTTCATCACCTCAATGGGGCAAGTGGAGCCTGCCATGACACCGGTTCTGAGGCTGGAGGTGTCATAGCTGTTTTTATCCATCTCTTCAAACTCTGCAATGAACATGGTGGGAACACCCAGCAATGCGTTACACTTGGAAGCTTCCACGGTTTTAAGCACATCAACCGGGTTGAACGCCACCACAGGAGCCATGGTGGTACCGGAAACCATACAGCACAAGGTGCCGATGACGCATCCAAAGCAGTGAAAAAACGGGACGGGAATGCACATGGCATCGGCGGGGGTCAGGTTCATGCATGAGGCCATGCTCATGGCATTGCCGATGAGATTGGTGTGGGAGAGCATGACACCTTTGGGAAACCCGGTGGTGCCGGAGGTGTACTGCATATTGATCACATCGTCGGGTTCCAGGGAGTCCAGTCGTTGTTTCAGTTCAGCATCGGAAACACTCTTCCCCATTTCCAAAACGGCATCCCAGTTGTACATGCCGGGGACCGTATCTTTCCCCAGATAGATAATTTTTTTCAGGAACGGCAGCTTGGGATTGTCAAGTTTTCCAGGTTCACTGTCTTTGAGGGTGGGGCATACCTTGTTGACGACTTTGAGATATTCATCTGCTTCTCTGACGCCTCCGGTGAGAATAAGGGTGGTGGCATCGGATTGCTCCAGAAGATATTCCAGCTCTGCGCTTCTATAACTGGTGTTCACGGTCACCAGAACAGCCCCCATTCTGGCACTGCCGTATTGGGTATAGACCCATTCCGGAAGATTGTTTGCCCAGATGGCCACCTTTTCCCCCCGTTGTATCCCCAGTGCCATGAGTCCCTTGGCTACTTGATCGCAAATGCCTCTGAATTCCCTGAAATTATGCTTAATACCCAGGGATAAATATTCAAGTGCACTGTTGTCGCCCAGATTCTCCGCCAGCATGTCTACGATGTTACCAATGGTTGTTTCGCCTACTTTGATGTCAGGTTTTTGCATTTGATCCCTCTTTTAATAAAAATGTTAGCTCAGCATCCAATGTGTCGTGAAATAACAATTCGCTGCACTTCTGAAGTGCCTTCCCCAATATCAAGGAGTTTCTGGTCCCGGTAGAATCGCTCAACATTATACTCCTTCATCAAACCATAACCGCCGTGGATCTGAACTGCATGGTTGGCCACCCGGCCCATGAGTTCGGAACAATAGAGCTTGGCCATGGCTGCTTCCTTTTCAAACGGACGGCTTTCGCCCCTGAGCCAGCAGGCTTTGTACATTAAATTCCGGGCACACTCAATCTCCATGGCGCAGTCTGCAAGCTTAAAGGCAATGGCCTGGAATTTGGAAATGGGCTGACCGAACTGTTGGCGTTGCTGTGCATACTTCAGCGCCAGATCATAGGCCCCCTGGGCACCGCCAAGTCCCATGGCACCGATGGAAAGGCGCCCGCCATCCAATGTCTTCAGCATCTGGTGGAAACCGTCTCCCCGTTTGCCCAGAATATTTTCTTTGGGCACCCGGACGTTGTCAAAGTAGAGTTCCGCCGTGTTGGAGGCTCGCCACATCATTTTTTTATGCATGGGCACCGCCTTGAATCCCGGGGTTCCTTTTTCCACGATAAAGCAGGTGTATTCAGGCTTGCCGCTGGGCCTTGTACCGGTGATGGCCTGCACCGTAACGCCCAATGTCATTTCGCAGGCCGCATTGGTGATAAATATTTTGGAGCCGTTGATGATCCAGTCGTCTCCGTCCGGAACCGCCGTTGTTTTACTGCCGCCGGCATCCGAACCTGCCGTGGGCTCGGTGAGACCAAAGCCCCACAGGGCCTCACCATTGCATAGGGGGGGCAGATATTTCTGTTTTTGTTCTTCAGACCCGAAATAGTAGAGGGGGCCGATGCCCAGGGAGTTTCCGGCTGCAATGGTGGCGGCCTGGGAACCGTCAATTCTGGCGATCTCTTCCACGGCGATGATGTAGGAGATGTAATCCATTCCCTGTCCATCATATTTTTCAGACACAAACATGCCAAAGAGACCAATCTCTCCCATCTTGCGGGTGAGTTCTGCCGAAAACTGTTCATTTTCGTCAAGTTCTCCTGCAATGGGTGCAATTTCTTTCTGGGCAAACTTTCTCACTTCTTTGCGAATCATTGTCTGTTCTTTGGTCAGGTCAAAATTCACCCTATATCCTCCTTGTCTTTGATCAAAGGTAATTAATTCAATTTTATTTCAGGAAGCCTCTTTCATCCGAACGAGCGCTCGGTCTTATGATTAACGATACTATATTTGTTGAAGATCATTTGTCAAATGTTTTTAGAAAAAAATGAAAAAATATTGAAAATATCCCGGGTTAAGCGGGTAGCCAAAGGGGGGATGTAAGGAGTTTGTGATTCGGTGTAGTAGTGTCAGGTGCTGGAAGAAAGCAGTTCCGACAGGTGAATCACCTTGAAGGGTCTGTTCTGCTTTACGGTGCCGCCCCGTAGCTGCATGACGCAACCGGGGCACTCCGTAACCAGGAAGTCGGCACCGGTGGCCTCGGCATCATCAAGTTTTCTGTGAAGAATTTCCCGGGAGATGGTGGGAAAATTGGCAGAAAAACTGCCGCCGAATCCGCAGCAGGTCTCCTCTTCCGATGCCTGAACAAAGGTGTGGCCCGATGCGGCGATAAGATCTTTTGGAGCTTGGCGTACGCCCATACCCCGGCAGAGATGGCAGGGCGAATGCCAGGTGACCTTGCTTTCAGCCGGTGTTGAAATTGTGGTGGAGGCTCCGGTTGATGCATCCTTCCCCTTACAGTATGCCGCCGTGGGAGCGAAACGGTTGATAAATTGGCTGAAAGGGATAATCCGCTGGATAAACCGCTCAATCTCCTGATCAGAGAGAAAGCCCCGGGTGAGATCCCAGGTGGCATGGCTAAGATGGGAGGCGCACGAAGCGCACAGGGTGACGATCCACTGGGCACCAAACCCGCGCATGGCCTTTACATTCTGTATGGCAACGTCCCTTGCGACCTCCTTTTCGCCCATCATCAGGGCAGGCAGGCCGCAGCAGGACTGCTCCATGGGAAATGCCACATCCATGGCCGCCTTTTCAAATATTTTCATTGCCGCTTTCAGCTGTTCCGGATAGACAAAGTCCTGGACACATCCGGAAAAAAGGGCGATTTTCATGGTCGGTTTCTCTACCCGGGGGGTAAGGTCTTTCCAGAGATCTCTGAACGGCACCCTTGCAATGGCAGGCAGGATCTTGAAGTTATGGTCCTTTGCAAATACCATGGGAAGATGCCGCAGATAGGGTGTGTTTCCGGTTACCGGTATCTGGGCCAGGCTTGCTGAACGTAACAATCCATGGAACAGTTTTCGGTTTTTGAGCACCTTTCCTAAAAGCAGGCTTTTAAGGGGGTGGCCCTCTTCGTCCTGAATCCGGGCATGAACCTCCTTGATGAGTCGTGGCAGATCTATGTTTGCCGCACATACCGCCTTGCAAGCCCCGCAGTTGGTACAGTTCTGTACCAGATTCCGTGCATGTTCCCGACCGTGAAAAAAATAGGTGGTGATGAGTCCGATGGCACCAATGTAAATGTGTCCCATCCGGTGTCCCCCCACCATGCGGTACACTGGACAGACATTGGCACAGGCCCCGCATCTCACACAGTGCAACACCTGGGAAAAGAGGGGATCGTCTGCGATGGTTGAGCGCCCGTTGTCCAGCAAAACAATGTGCATTTCCCGTTTTTTGTTTTCAATTGAAGTGCATTGGGAAGGTCCCGTGATCCAGGTGACATAGGAGGTGATCTGTTGTCCCGTGGCATTGCGGGGAAGGACCCTTACCACTTTCAGGGCATCTTCAAGGGTGGGCAGAAGTTTATCAATACCGGCCAGCACCACATGGACCCGTGGCAGCGTGGTGGTCAGGCGGGCGTTACCTTCGTTGGTGACAAGACCCATGGTGCCGGTCTTTGCAATGAGGAAGTTGGCACCGGTGATGCCCATGTCCGCCTCAACAAAGGTATTTCGCAGGGTCTTCCTGGCCACCTTGACAAGATGTTGGATTTCGGCATCCTGATCTGTTTCGGTGACCTGGGAGAAAAGGTCTGCCACCTGGTATCGGGAAAGATGAATGGCCGGCATCACCATGTGTGACGGTCCTTCGTGGCGAAGCTGCACAATCCATTCACCCAGATCGGTTTCCGTGACTTCAAATCCCTGGTTTTCCAGCCAGGGATTGAGATGGGTCTCTTCAGCGGTCATGGATTTGGATTTAATGAGCCTTCGGCAGTTGTTTGCCTTTCCAATGTCGGAAATAATTTTATTGGCCCCTGCCGCATCCGGTGCCAGATGCACATGGATTCCTTTTTTTTCGGCCTGGGATATAAATTCCTGCAAAAGGGCGGTTCTGTTTTTAATGGCCCTTTTTTTCAGTACCGCCACCTCTTTAATGAGATCATCGGTCTCCATACCTTTAAAGGCGTTTTTCCGGCTCTCTTTGTAAGCCACGGCAAACCGGTCCATGGCGGTTCTTAGAAATTCGTCGTCAAGGGCGGTGGCAATGCGTTTTTTATAGGCTTTCAGGGTCTCTTCAGATGTTTTTTTCATGGATCAATCCTTAAGAAGCATAATGTGAAGTTCCAGGGGGCCATGAACCCCGATGGCCAGTACTCGTTCGATGTCTGCCGTGCGGCTGGGACCGGTGATGAAGGCAACGTAGGCGCCTGAATCTCCCATCATTTCTTCCAGCTTATCTGCGAGCTCAAGAGCTGTTGACCGCACCCGGGACTGGGGCAGCAGAACCACATGGATGTCGCTGACCATGGTGGCAAGACGCTTGTCTTCGCCGTCGCAGCGGATAACCAGGGTGCCGGTGTCGGCAATGCCATAATCGGCAAAGGTGATACCCATGTCTATTCCCAGAGCATGGCTTCTGAGGTTTTCTGTCACCAGCTCGATTCCCTCGGACAAGCACAGGGGGGCCAGCTGATCCATCAGGGAACCATGAGTTTCCGGTAGTGCAATGATTTTTGCCGATTTTCGGGAAGGGCCGTTGCGGCGGTCATCTGTGCCGGGCGTGTCTTCCAGGGGCTGATGGGGCTGACATGGTGACTTGTCTCGGCAGTATTTAACAGCCATTGTCAGTGCCGATTCCAGGGTCATCTCCCTGTGGACCGTTGCCGATACCAGTCGAGCCTTTTGCGTGAATTGATGGATGCGTTGCGGGTGATTCACTGCCTTTTCTCCTCTGTTCAATATTTCAATAGAAAAATTTACCGCCAATGAAGAGCATCATGACCATGGAGGTGGTTTTCAAACAGTCTCTCTATTCAGAAATTTGACCGCTAATATAAGTTTTGTAGGGCCAGGGAGTCACACCGCTTTTCGCCTTACGCCAGACGGAATACTCTTGTTTAAATTTTTCCTGGGATTCAAGAACTCTTTTAACATCCGGGTATTTTATCTGTTGTTGTGGGCGCCCCCTGGTAAAAATGCGATTTACCCGTGGCGGCTTAATACCTCCTTTCCCGATATTTTATGGTCTTTATGCAAACCAATTTTTGATTATTGCTTTTAATCCGGTAGGATTATTTAAGGTATGACCAATATATATGGCTCATATTAGTTTTGTCAAGAAAAAAAAATAAATAATTGTAATTTGATGTGTATTCTGTTATGTTGTGCTAATAACAATTTGAAAAAACAAGTAATCGTTTAAAACGATTGACAACAACTAAAGACAGCTGATGTTAAATCAATTAATGAATCTCGGAATATTAACGCTTAGGTTTGATGTATATTTTTATTGGTATTACCAAAACCAAATGAGGAATAAAATGATACAAGATACGGTGGTAAATGAATTGAAAGAGATTGTCGGCGCGGACAATGTGTTGACAGATAATGAAGATAGGGTCACCTATTCCTACGATGCCGCTGTACTGGATCCCGTGATTCCCACTGCAGCAGTGATGCCGGAGGATTCTGCATCTCTTGGGCGGGTGGTGAAACTGTGCAGCGACCATAAAATTCCCCTCACCGTGCGGGGGGCAGGAACCAATTTGAGCGGGGGAACCATTCCCAAAAGGGATGGCATTGTGCTGCTCACCGGAAAGCTGAATCGCATTCTTGAGATCAATGAGGCCGACATGTATGCCGTGGTACAGCCGGGTGTGGTAACCGCCACCCTTGCCGCAGCAGTGGAGAAAAAGGGACTTTTTTATCCCCCGGATCCCGGCAGTCAGGCCGTTTCCACCATTGGCGGCAACGTGGCGGAAAATGCAGGTGGCCTCAGGGGATTGAAATATGGCGTTACCAAAGACTACGTCATGGGTGTCCGTTTTTACGATGCCATGGGCGAACATGTGAAGTCGGGTTCCCGCACGGTAAAGTGTGCCACCGGTTATAACCTGGTCGGACTCATGGTGGGCTCCGAAGGGACCCTGGGGATTCTGGACGAAATCGTTCTCAAATTAATCCCCCTGCCCAAGGCTCGGAAATCCATGGTGGCGGTGTACGACACCATAGACCAGGCATCGGAAACCGTTGCCGCCATCATAGCCGACCGCATTGTGCCGGCCACCCTGGAACTTCTGGACAATTTCACCATTCGGGCGGTGGAATCCTACAGCAGGGCTGGATTGCCTGTGGAGGCGGGTGCCCTGTTGCTCATTGAAGTGGATGGCCATCCCGGACAGGTGGAAGAGGATGGTGCCCGGGTCGAGGTGCTGTGCAAAACCCATGGAGCTGTCAGTGTAAAGGTGGCAGTGGATGAGCAGGAGCGGGATCGTATATGGGCAGCCCGGCGAAGTGCCCTGTCTGCCCTTGCCAAACTTAAACCCACACTGGTGCTGGAAGATGCCACTGTTCCCCGGAGTAAAATTCCCGATATGGTAAAATCCCTGCAGCAGATTTCCAGGAAATATGATATCAGTATCGGCACCTTCGGCCATGCCGGAGATGGAAATCTTCACCCCACCATTCTGACGGACAAACGCAACAGGGCGGAATGGCACCGGGTGGAGCAAGCCATTGAAAAGATTTTTGACCGGGCACTTGAATTGGGCGGGACCCTGTCCGGGGAGCATGGCACCGGCCTTGCCAAGGCCCCCTTTCTTGAAAAGGAGACCGGCCGATCATCCATACTGTTTTCAAGACGTTTGAGAAAGGCCCTTGACCCATTCAATATTCTTAATCCGGGCAAAATAACAGGAGTGATCTGATATGAGTGACATGAAATCACTGGCACGGCGCGTAAAAGAGCTGGAAGACCAGCTGGTGGTATGTATAAGGTGCGGAACCTGTCAATCGGTGTGCCCCCTTTTTGAACAGACCCACCGGGAGGCGGATGTGGCCCGGGGCAAACTGGCTTTGCTGGACGGCCTGGGTAAGAACATGTTTGCCGATGCCAGGGGGGTGGATGAGCGGTTGAATCGTTGCCTGTTGTGCGGTTCCTGTGCAGCCAATTGTCCAAGTGGGGTAAATGTGGTGGAAATCTTCATCAAGGCCCGGATCATTCTTGCCGAGTACAAAGGCCTTTCTCCAGCCAAGAAGCTCATTTTTCAAAAGGTATTGGCCAATCCGGAAACATTTGATTTTATGACAGAAATGGCTGAAAAATTCCAAAATGTGTTTACCAGAAAAGAAGAGAATCCTCAACAGACCTCCTGTGCCCGGGTGATCTCCCCATTGCTGGACCATCGTCACTTTCCGGCCATGGCACAGAAATCCTTTCATCGGCTGACCCCGCAATTAAACACCCCGCGGGGGAAATCGGGCATCAAGGTGGCTTTTTTTACGGGCTGTATCATTGACAAGGTGTTTCCCCGCATTGCCAATGATGCCGTTGAAGTGTTCGCCCACCACGGCATTGGTTGTTATATTCCCGATGGGCAGGGGTGCTGCGGTATTCCGTCGCTGGCATCGGGGGACCGGAAAACTTTTGAAAAATTGGTGGATCACCACATGCGGTTGTTCAGCCGGGAAAAATTTGATTATCTGGTGACGGCCTGTGCCACCTGCACCTCCACCATCAAAAAATTGTGGCCCTCCATGTATGAAGGTGAAGGCAGTGGTATCAGGGCAAGAATCAGAGCAATCTCTGACAAAACACTTGATATAAATCAGTTTCTGGTAAATAATATTCACTTCTTTTCACCTGATGATCGATCAGAGGGGACCGGGGAGCGAACTGGAGGGACCGGGGCAAAGATCACTTACCATGATCCCTGTCATTTAAAAAAATCCCTTGGGGTTGCCGATGAACCCCGGGCTCTGATAAAGTGGTCGGGCCATGAACTGGTGGAAATGGAAGGGGCGGACAGGTGTTGTGGTATGGGCGGCAGTTTTAACCTCTACCATTACAAAATTTCTGCCGGTATCGGCAATTTAAAGCAGCAAAATATTGTGGATACCGGATGTGATATCCTGGCAACGGGATGCCCAGCGTGCATGGTCCAGATTTCCGATATGCTGGCTAAAAACGGTGCACAGATAAAGGTCGCCCATCCCCTGGAACTTTATGCTGAGTATCTGAGAAACAGATGATGTAAAAAGGGCCGGGACGTCCCAGTCTGAATTAAAATGGCCTTTCTTGTCTGTGGGACTGGGCAGTGATAAAGGAGCAGAACAATAAAATTAATTTGTAATGTGTTAATCCAAAATGGAATGAAATATTATGACTGTATCCATAAAACCCATAAAGCCCAAACGCATTTCCGATCAGGTCTTTGATCAGATTCGTGAATTGATTTTCCGGGGAACCCTAAAACCTGGAGAGAAAATGATGCCAGAAAGAGAGCTTGCCGAGGCCATGAACGTCAGCCGGACAACCATCCGTGATGCCATACAGCGGCTGGTGGCCATGGGGCTCATTGTTCAGAAGCAGGGGCAGGGGACCTTTGTCAAAACCCATGACGGAAAGATCGACAGCCCGCTGGTCAAGGCCATAGAGGCCCAGGAGGCCTCCATTGAAAATCTCCTGGAAGTACGCATGGGTCTTGAGTGCAACGCGGCAGCCCTGGCAGCCGAACGGGCCGATGAAAATGATTTAAAGGCCCTGGTCCACAGCATTAATGAGATGAAGCTGGAGGTCTCTTCGGGTCGATTGGGAACCGAAGCAGATACCTCCTTTCATATGGCCATCGCCTATGCTACCAAAAATCCCCTGCAGGTCCTGGTGATGCGTAATTTTTATGATTATCTGTTTTATGGCATCCGGGAAAACCTGGCCCGACTGTATGAAAACGAAGAGAATATTCAAACCATCATTCACCAGCATGAAGGGATTATGAATACCATTAAAAATCGTGATTCCTATCGGGCGTATAAGGCCATGAAAACCCATATTCAGTTTGTCATGGATTTTTTTGTTGGAAAGAAAATTTTTTGATGCAATGTGCCGCTCCGATCTGGTTTTGAAGATAGCGTCATGACTGTCAACTTTTTTTTATAACTGCGTGTCTCTGGGAAGGCCTTTCTTTATTGCTATGTCGGCCAATTATATGACGGTACCTCCTCGTGAAAATCACCAGGTACCGTCCAATTCTTCCGATTATCAACGTTTCTTATATGAAAGTCTCACCAATATGCTGGAATTAAAGGGCTTTCGTTTTTCGTTGTGGCAGGTTTTCCTGCCATGTATGTTATAGGATCTCTTCAGAAACTAAAAAGGCCCCAAACCGTGTAACGGCGGGGCCTTTATGACCGAGCGGTAACTGCTCGGATTGTATTCTGGTAGCGATGCAGGGAATTGAACCCCGGACACTGCGGATATGAGCCGCATGCTCTAACCATCTGAGCTACATCGCCAAAACCTGGCCTTTATACAATTGCATGGGGCTGTTGTCAAGTTTAAAATTGATCCGGACTCTTTTTTTATAACCCACATGTCCTGGCAGACACAACGAAGATAGAAAATGGCATTATGCCGCCCCCCCCCCCCGACGGGCAATGTGCCCGGCCCGGAACCGTAGACGGCTCAATTGGCCGGTTCCTATTGCCCGTCGGGGAGGGGCTCTGCTGAGGTAGACTTGAAGACTACCTTTTCATATAAACTGCCATGTATGTTTTTATATGAAAGTCTCACCAATATGCTGGAATTAAAGGACTTTCGTTTTTCGTTGTGGCAGGTTTTTCTGCCATGTATGTTATATGAAAAGGCAGCCTCCAAGGCAACCTCAGCAGAGCCGCCCCCCCGATGGGCAATAGGAACCGGACAATTGAGCTGTCTACAGTTCCGGTCCGGGCCCATTGCCCGTCGGGGGGGGCGGCGGTATAATGCCATTTTCTATATTTGTTGTGTCCGGCAGGACATGCCCGTTTTTTTATAAGAAAGTCTCACCAATATACTGTAATTAAAGGACTTTCATTTTTCGTTGTGGCAGGTTTTTCTGCCATGTATGTTTATATGAAAGTCTCACCAATATGCTGGAATCAAAGGACTTTCGTTTTTCGTTGTGGCAGGTCTTTCTGCCATGTATGTTATAAGAAAGTGTAGGTATGCCTAACATTACTTTCATGCTTCGTTGTGGCGAACCCCGGGTTTCAAATCCCGGTCCGCCCGTGGCGGTTATTGGGGATGGGGGACAAATTCCTTCACCGTCACAGTGAAATTTTCAAGATTGTCAGGCAATTTTGAAAAAACAATGATAAAGGGGCTGGATTGTCCCGGAGCCAGCGATGCTTTGTTCTGTGAGGCTGAACCTGTGAGCAGGGCATCAATGGCCACCATGTCCAGGGTGGTGAGCTGCTGGGCGGACAGGGTCACACCGCAGAAAACGGTTTTGGACTTTATTTTAGCTTTTTCCGTGTTTATCAGGGCCCCCGCCACTTTTACATTGGTGCAGGTTACCTGGGAGGGATTGCGGATGTTTCCCGTAATGACAAACAGTATTCCTTCCTTCTGGTTGTTTTCAAATCGACCGTTAATACTTTTTTTGTCCGGCACCAGCCTTACAGGCGGGGCTGGCGGCGGGGGAGGGGTTACCAGTTCTGTCAGAAAGGGAATTTTGAGATCCGACACAAAGGGGATGGTGATACCGGTCATCAGGGATGCTGCATGGGCACCCAGCAGAAGTATTACCAGCAAAACAAAAAACAGAAACAGTTTTACAATGAGTGATGATTTTTTTTCCACCTCAGGGGAGTCATCCTGGAGAAGCTCGGCTGGCGGTGAGGTGGGCGAAATGGGGATATCATCACCAGGCATCTTGACTGCCGTTTCCTCTTCCACTGTTGACGAGTCTGTGGAGTCATCCCTGATGGGTTCATCCAAGTCCAGATCCAGCTCCAGGCTGAAATCATCATGGGCATCGGTGTCTGTGTCTGCCGGGGCATCCTCCGGCGAGATCCCATCCAGTTGAAAATCATCGTCCTGGGTTTCGGGTGCAGCATCATCCTCAGTGGGTTCATCCATGTCCAGATCCAGCTCCAGGCTGAAATCATCATGGGTATCCGTGTCTGCCGGGGCATCCTCCGGCGAGGGCCCATCCAGTTGAAAATCGTCGTCCTGGGTTTCGGGTGCAGTATCATCCTCAGTGGGTTCATCCAAGTCCAGATCCAGCTCCAGGCTGAAATCATCATGGGCATCGGTGTCTGCCGGGGCATCCTCCGGCGAGGGCCCATCCAGTTGAAAATCGTCGTCCTGGGTTTCGGGTGCAGCATCATCCTCAGTGGGTTCATCCAAGTCCAGATCCAGCTCCAGGCTGAAATCATCATGGGTATCCGTGTCTGCCGGGGCATCCTCCGGCGAGGGCCCATCCAGTTGAAAATCGTCGTCCTGGGTTTCGGGTGCAGTATCATCCTCAGTGGGTTCATCCAAGTCCAGATCCAGCTCCAGGCTGAAATCATCATGGGCATCGGTGTCTGCCGGGCCATCCTCCGGCGAGGGCCCATCCAGTTGAAAATCGTCGTCCTGGGTTTCGGGTGCAGTATCATCCTCAGTGGGTTCATCCAAGTCCAGATCCAGCTCCAGGCTGAAATCATCATGGGCATCGGTGTCTGCCGGGCCATCATCCGGCGAGGGCCCATCCAGTTGAAAATCGTCGTCCTGGGTTCCGGGTGCAGTATCATCCTCAGTGGGTTCATCCATGTCCAGATCCAGCTCCAGGCTGAAATCATCTTGGGCATCAGAGTCTGCCGAGCCATCATCCAGGGAGAGATCATCCAGCTGGAGATCATCGTCCGAAATTTCGGGAGCAGAATCATCATCAGTGGGCTCATCCATGTTCAGATCCAGATCCAGCTCCAGGTTCAAATCCAGATCGGATTTATCAAAATCAAAATCATCCTCTGAGAAATTCAGTTCCATGTCCAGGTCCAGATCGGTATCAAATTTAATATCGTCGGTTTCCATGGATTCCGCCGGGGGCAGCGAGTCCGGTTCTTTTTGAATTGAGGGCGTTTCAGGGGCTGAAGGAGGGGTATCCGGGGCTGGCTTTGGCGGTGGCGTGACATCCTCTGTCCGGTGGATGGTTTTTTCAGGTCCATACCCCTCGGGAAAGGCAAGAAACAGATGGGCGCATTGGCTGCATCGAACCCTGGAGCCTTTTTGGCTCAAAAGTGATTCATCAAGGTTGAATTTAGCGGTACAGTTTTCACAGACGATAATCATGATTCACCCCTTATGAATTGAAAATGTGTGCCGAAATCAGGATTGATGCGGTCTACGTCGGCGTGCCATTAACGCACTTATAGTTTTAAATCAAAGATGGCAGGAAGGTTTCTGTACTTCTGATCATAGTCAAGACCATACCCCACGATGAATCCCTCCTGCAGATCAAAGCAGGAATAGTCCACAGCTATTTGAACATCGCGTCGCTCCTCTTTATTAATCAACGCGCATACTTTCAAGGATCGGGGCCGGTAAGTTTTAAAAAAATCTAAAAGGGCTGACATTGTATTTCCTGTATCCACAATATCCTCAACAATGAGAACGTCTTTTCCCTTAAGATCAAGATCCGGTTTTTTGGTGAACTTGATAACACCCGTGGTATTGGTGCCTGAATAACTGGAAACGCCCACAAGGTCTACCAGGTGTGCTATGGTGATGGCCCGGGTCAAATCCGCCAGAAATATGAAAGATCCTTTCAGAATGCCAATGAGGATCAGCTCTTTATTTTCATAGTCCAGGGATATCTGTCGGCCGATCTCTTTTACCTTTTGTGCGATCTCCTCCTGGGAGATCATGGGAATAAGTGTTGTCATGGGTATCAGTTATAATCCTGTTTTTGCTAATTTTTCAATAAGTTTTTTCTGTGCCGCAGTTAATTCTTCCGGCATTGTGACATCAATGATCACAAACAGATTTCCGCTCTCACCTGAATTCATAACGGGGATACCCAGCTTTGCAAGGCGCATCCTTGCTTTGTGACGGGTTCCGGGCGGTACGGTAATGGAAATTGTTTTACCCACGGGTGTTGAGATATCCACTTTGGTTCCCATCAGAGATTCTGTGAGCTTAATGGGTTTGACTACGGAGACATCATTACCGTCGATCTGAAATTTATCATGAGGCAGGGGACGGGATTTGATCAAGAGATTACCCCGGGGGCCCCCATAGGGACTGGGCTCTCCTTTGCCGGGGACACGTATTTTTTTCCCCTGGGTCATCCCTTTGGGAATTTTCACGGTGATGGTTTCCCTGTTTCCGCCATGATTCAGGGTAACGGTTTTCCGGGTGCCGTTGTAAAGCTCTTCCAATGTAAGCGCGATTTCATACTCAAGATCATTTCCCGCTATGGAACGTTGACTGCCACATCCCCCGCCATGACATCCACCGCCACCCATGGAGGAGAATCCTCCCCCACCAAAGGATTGTCGGAAGCCGCCCCTTGCTCCGCCGCCGAAACCGAATTCCTTTAAGATATCTCCAATATCAAAATTTCTAAAAATATCTTCCTGGGAGTACCGTTGCTGGAATCCTGCAGAACCATATGTGTCGTACTGCTCTCTTTTCTCCTTGTCACTCAACACGGCATAGGCTTCACTGATCTCTTTGAATTTTGCCTCTGCCGCTTTGTCGTCCTTATTTTTATCCGGATGGTATTTTATGGCAAGCTTATGATACGCTTTTTTAATATCAGAAGCGGTTGCACTCTTTTCCACCCCCAGAACCTTGTAGTAATCTGTGCCAGACATTTTTTATAAATTCCTTATGTTATGTGTCTATTTTACAAAAAACAAGCAAGGTAAACATGATGACCATGTCTGCCCTGCTGCTGGTTGAAAAATAAACTTCAATTGTAAAGTGTCAAGGATTCAGTGATTTTCTAAGGGCTGAGATTCCCACCATGATCACGGAAAGGGCCGCCGGGGTCATGCCGTCGATGCGGGAGGCCTGCCCCAGGGATTTCGGCATGATCTCAATGAGTTTTTCTTTCATTTCATTGGAAAGGCCGTGGATCTCATTAAAATCAAGATGGGGGGGGATTTTAATGTTTTCCATATCCTTGAATTTTTTAATTTCCTTGACCTGACGGGCAATATACCCCTCGTATTTCAGCTCCACTTCAACCTGACGTTTGACCCTATGGGCAACAACATGGGGTGCAGGTGCCACATGGTCTACGGTGGTATAGCACAGCTCAGCTCGTTTTAACAGTTGATCCAGTTTTGCTCCGGTGGTCAATGGAGCACTTTTTGATGTCTGAAGCCACTGGTTCACCGATTCAGTGGGCTTTACAATGGTTTGTCGAATGCGGGTAAGTTCTTTTTGGGTGGCGGATTGGACCTCCCGGGTACGCTCCAGAGCATCTGAGTCCACCAGGCCCAGGGAAAAGGCTTTTTCCGCCAGCCGAAGATCGGCATTGTCTTCTCTGAGCAACAGGCGATATTCAGCCCTGGAGGTAAACATACGGTAGGGTTCCCGGGTTCCCCGGGTGACCAGATCGTCCACCATGACGCCCATGTATGCCTGGGATCTGTCAAGGATAAAGGCAGGCAGCTGCTGGGCTCTGCAGGCGGCGTTGATGCCGGCCCACATCCCCTGGGCTGCGGCCTCTTCATAGCCCGAGGTGCCGTTGATCTGTCCTGCCATGAAAAGTCCAGCCACTTTTTTAGTCTCCAGGGTGGGATGCAGCTGTTGGGGATTGACGTAATCATATTCAATGGCATAGGCAGGTCGCATGATCTCTGCAGACTCCAGCCCCTTTACCGAACGGACAATTTCAATCTGGATTTCCAGGGGCAGGCTGTTTCCAAGGCCTGATGCATAAATTTCATGGGTGTTAACGCCTTCATGTTCAAGGATGACATGGTGACTCTCCCGCTCAGGAAATTTTACGATTTTATCCTCAAAGGAGGGGCAGTAGCGGGCAGACCGGCCCTTAATAAAGCCACCGTAAAGGGCGGAGTGCTTTAGGTTCTGTCTCACCAGTTCATGGGTGGTTGTATTGGTGCTTCCCATGTAGCTGCAGAGCATGGGACGGGTCACCGCCGATGTGGCATAGGAGAAAGGCGTTGGATTTTCATCGGATTCCTGTCGGTTAAAGGCGGAAAAATCAATGGAGTCTTGATGGAGCCGGGGGGGGGTCCCTGTTTTCATACGGCCCAGGGTAAACCCCAGTTGATCCAGGGCGTTTGCAAGGCCCACAGCGGCAAATTCCCCAGCCCGTCCGGCATCAAAGGATCGGGAGCCGATGTGAACCCGGCCCTTTAGAAAAGTGCCGGTGGTCAGTATAATGTTGGGTGCTGAAAATCCAAAACCGGTTTTATCCACCACGCCCTGCACTTGGTGGCTTTCCACCACCAGCTCTTCCACCATGGCCTGTTTCAGATCAATGCGCTTCTCCTGCTCAAGGGTGGATTTCATGATCCGCTGGTAACGGCGTTTGTCATTCTGGGTCCGGGTGGATTGAACTGCTGGGCCTTTTCTTGTGTTCAGCGTGTGGTACTGGATGGCCGAGGCATCGGATATCTTTGCCATGACCCCACCCATGGCATCTATTTCTTTCACCAGCTGACCTTTGGCCATGCCCCCGATGGAGGGGCTGCACGGCATGGCAGCCACTTTGTCAAGATCAATGGTGAGCAATAGAACGTCACAGCCCATCCTTGATGCTGCCAGGGCCGCTTCACAGCCGGCATGACCTGCGCCCACCACAATAATGTCATATTTTTTTTTATAGAATTTCATGGACAGTTAATATATATCTGCTCTGAATCAAGGTCAAGAAGAGAAAAGAGGTGCAGCAAATTCAGATGGGAAGACGATACTCGCATGGGAAGACGATACAATGACTATAATGCCTATTTAAAAGCATTGTTTGGAGAAAGGGTGCAGAAGATTATTGTGGACGCAGGTCTTGGATGCCCCAACCGGGACGGCACCATTGGCTGGGGAGGGTGCATTTACTGCAACAGCAGGGGATCCGGTTCCGGGCTATGGCAACAGGGACTCTCCATCTCCCAGCAGATAGAGGTGGGCAGAAAAGCCATGATTCGGCGGTATAAGGCACGCAAATTTCAGGCCTACTTTCAGTCCTATACCAATACCTATACCTCCTGCGAACACATGAAGGCCATGTTTGATGAGGCTCTGGCAGCAGAAGGCATGGTGGGCATTGCTGTGGGAACCAGGCCCGACTGTGTGGATACGGAAAAAATAAAAGTGCTGGAGGCCTTTGTAAAAAACTATCTGGTGTGGATGGAATATGGGCTCCAGTCAGCTCATGACATTACCCTGTCACGCATCAATCGGGGACATGATTTTGCCTGTTTTGCCCGGGCAACCGAGATGACAAGGGATGCCGGCATCAACGTGTGTGCCCATATTATCCTGGGACTTCCCGGAGAGAACAGACCCATGATGCTGGAAACGGCCCGCAAAATTGGCGAGTTGGGCGTGGATGGGGTGAAGCTGCATCTGCTTTACGTGGTAAAGGGTACTGAGCTTGAGCGCCTGTGGAAAAAAGGGGAGTACCACTGCCTGGACCAATTGTCCTATGTGGACATTGTGTGTGACTTTATTTCCATGCTTCCTAAAAACGTGGTTGTTCAGAGAATCACCGGTGATCCCCACCCTGATGAACTTGCTGCACCGGACTGGTGCCTGGACCGAACCATCACTTTTAAGATGATTCAGGAAACCCTGGAGAAAAGGAATCTGTGGCAGGGAAAGGCATTGGGGTTCGCGCGTTAGATTCTTATTTCTGATTTTCGTGTTATTTGGGCAAGAAAATCAGAAAACCATTTTGGTTATGGCTTGTTCAGGTTAGGTTGTCCTGGTTTGTTTTCTATCTGGGAAATCCTTCTGAATACCAGTTGGTGAAGGCCCCGTTTTTTTCCTGAACAATGATAAAGCATTCTGTACCTGCCATACGGTTGACAAGGTCAATTCCCTTTTGGGGGCCCATGACCATCAAGGCCGTTGCCAGACCATCGGCAAAGGTGCATGTATCAGCCAGTACCGAAGCTGAAACCACGCCATTATCCACCGGATACCCCGTTGACGGATCAATGATGTGGGAGTATGCCTTTTTGTCCATCACCAGAAAATTCTGGTAGTCACCACTGGTGGCCAGGGCCTGATTCCGAAGAGAAATTGCCTGGTATACGGTCTGCTTGGTGATCTGTTTGTCCGGGGTGGCAATGCCAACATTCCAGGGTCTGCCAGGTTTTTTTTCTCCCATGCCCACCACCTCACCGCCGATTTCCACCAGAATGTTTTTAAATTGGTTTTCCATCAGGAGATCTGCCACCTGGTCCACGCCATATCCCTTGGCAATGGAACCCAGATCCAGGGTTACTTCCGGGCTATTTTTTGCAAGGGTTTTTTCTGAAAGAATAATTTTGTCAAATCCTGTTTTTTCAAGTGCCTGACGGATGGTCCCTTTGTCCGGTGCCTTCCCTGTGGGGTTTTTGGTACCGAAGCCCCAGAGATCCACCAGGGGTTTGACGGTGCCGTCCCATGCGCCGCCGGTGAGTCCATAAAGGGTCTGGGCCTGGTCCAGCACAAGGGCAAACCCGTCGCTGATGGTCATGGGGCGGGTTTCCTGGGAGCGGTTAAAGATAGAAATTTCACTGGTTTTGAGATACATGGACATGCTCTCATTGACCGCCTGGAGCCGGGTATCTATTTTGTTTTTCAGAAGGCCTCGATCAATTTTATCGGGATGGGATATTTTCACATGGTAAAAGGTGCCCATGGTTTTGCCGCTGATTTCATGAATCTGTGCGTCATGGGTCCCGGCAGAAGCGTTCATCTGCGTTGACAATAGCATGGACAATATCACAGTAAGTCCCAGCAGACACCCATGGGCGGAACAATGTCCCGCTAAAAAAAAATGTCCCCAGCGCTTAAAATTGTTTACGTTTAAAGTAATCATCGCAGCAATGATCATGACGAAAATAAAAGCACTGCAGAAATTTAATGTCTGGAACATAGTGAACCTCCGTGGAACAACAATTCGGGTTTGACTTGAATATGCGGGCAGGCTGATCCCATAACAACCAGTGGTGTGATAAGACCATTCATTCAATTAAAACCAGAACAGCAAACTGCTGAAAGGTCAAAAAGACCGCAGCAATTTGCTGTTCATGGATTATAATGGTCAGGTTCCGGAAACGTCCTGATCATGAATGCCTTGTGCACCATTCCGGGTGGTAAAAAGTCAGTAACGCCCGGGAATCAACCTGCGAGGGTTATGCAACCTTCACATCGGGGTTGTAACAGGTACGGCAACATTTCAGGCAGCGACCGGCTTCCTTGAGGGCCTCTTCTTCAGGCAGTACAAGGTCCACTTCAACCATGGAATTGATGCGATCCGCCACGGGAAGTTCCGGCATTTCAGCCCGTTTGATGGGTGTGACGCCGGGTACCTTTGTAAAGATTGATTCCTCAATGCGGGCGCTCTGCAGGGAGTTAGGAACCGGCGTAATCGGTTTGCCCTTGAGATAGAGATCAATGGATCTGGCCGCCCGACGACCGCCGCCAATGGCTGTCACCACCAGGGAGGGACCTGTGGCGGAATCCCCTGCCGTGAAAATATATGGTACTGTGGATTGCAGGGTTTCCGGGTTATTTTCAATGGTGGACCAGCGAGTCAGTTGCAGGTCGTCCATGCGCTTGGGACCACCGTCCTTGAATGCCGGATTGGGTGCCTGACCAATGGCAGTTACAATGGTATCCAACTCCAGCCGGGTCTCAGATCCTTCAATGGGTACGGGGCGACGTCGGCCGCTGGCATCGGGTTCACCCAGTTCCATTTTCAGATATTCAAGATGGGTGACCTTTCCATCTTCATCTCCTATTACTTTCACCGGGGCTGCCAGGAACACAAATTCAATACCTTCATGTTCCGATGCCACAATCTCCACCTCATTGGCAGGCATCTCCTTACGGGTTCGGCGATAGACCATGTAAACCTTTTCCACGCCGAGACGCAGCATGGTTCTGGCACAGTCAACGGCAGTGTTCCCTCCACCGATAACGGCTGCTTTGGAGCCCAGTTCAAAGGTCTCTCCGCCGGAGGAACGGGAAAGAAAATCAATGCCGGTGTAGCATCCTTTAAGATCCTCACCGGGAATACCCAACGCGTAATCCTTCCACGCACCAATCCCCATGAAAATGGCATCATATCCCGATGCCACCAGGGAGTCGATGCTGAAGTCAACCCCCAGGCGGGTGTTGGTGTGGGCTTTGATGCCAAGGTTCAAAATGCCTTCTATTTCCCAGGCCAGTACCTTTTTGGGCAGTCTGTACTCGGGAATACCATAGCGGATGATACCACCCAGTTCCGGCATGGCTTCGAAAATGGTTACCTCATGCCCCACCCGGCGCAGGAAATACGCAGCACTCAAGCCGGCAGGCCCACCACCGATGACAGCCACTTTTTTACCGGTGTCCGGTGCACATTTAATGGGCACCCGGGAACCGGAGTTCATTTCAAAGTCAGCCGCAAATCGTTTGAGCTGGTTGATGGAGACCGGCTCATCGGCAAGGCCCCTTCGACAATCATTTTCACAGGGATGGGGACACACCCGACCACAGGAGAGCAGTAGCGGATTTCTCATGCGAATGGTCTGAACCGCTGCCAGATAATCTCCATTTTTGATCTGGGAAATGTACTGGGGAATGTTGATTTCAGCAGGACAGGTCTGGGCACAGGGGGCCAGGGGATCATTTTGCTGATTGAATTTCAGCAGTTTTTCCGTCATGTTCTTGACTTCAATGATATCCTTGGGGCACGCCTTCTGGCAGGCCCCGCACCCCACGCACTTGCTTTCATCCACCACGGGAAAACCATCTTTTCCCATGTATACGGCACCGAATCTACATGCTTTGATGCAGTCGCCAAGGCCCAGACAACCCACCTGACACTGGCGTTGTCCACCGTATGTGAGGGCCATGGCAGAGCAGGATTTCACCCCCATGTAGTGGTATTGGTTGGCAGCTCGGTTTCCACCATCGCACATGGAATAGGAGAGTTGCGGTTCTGCCGTGCCAGCATCCATTCCCATGATGGCTGCCACCTGGGCAACCCCTTCCGGGCTGGAGATGACGCAAACATTGGGGGGGGCCTGACCGGACACCACCGCCTGTGCAGCCGCACTGCATCCGGCGTAGCCGCACCCGCCGCAGTTGGCGTTGGCAAGACTGTTTTCCACCTGGGCAATTCTGGGGTCTTCATATACGTAGAATATTTTGGATGCAAAGCTGAGAACTACACCGCACAGACCACCGATGCCCAGCATAAATAAGAGAGCTTCAGTCATAATAACCTCATTATTTGATTTTCAGTGCATGGTTAAAACAAAAAAAGACCCCCGTCGATGATCCGGACCATCGGCGGGAGATGTTTTAAACCATTCCTTTGAATGCAAAGAAAGAAAGGGCAATGATTCCAGCGGTGACAAGACCGATGGAGGTATCCTGCAACGGTTTGAGAACCCTTGCAACATTGATTCTTTCTCTGATTCCGGCAAACAGTACCAGTGCCAGACCAAAGCCTATGGCATAGGCCAGAGACGCCACGATGGCCTGCAGGAAGTTGTACTCTTCATTGATGTTAATGAGGCAGACACCCATAACTGCACAGTTGGTGGTAATGAGGGGAAGAAAAATACCCAGTCCGGCATACAGGGCCGGCATGCTTTTCTTCAAAAACATTTCAACGAACTGTACCAGAGATGCAATGATAAGGATGAAGGAAAGTGTTCTGAGAAATTCGATATTCAAGGGTTTCAGAAGGTAGTAATCCGTTATCCAGGTGATCATACCTGCCATCACCAGAACAAAGACAACCGCCATTCCCATTCCCGTTGCCGTTTCCATCTTTTTGGACGTCCCCAGAAAGGGGCAGTTGCCCAGAAACTGCGCAAGGAGAATGTTGTTTACAAAAATACAGCTGATGGCAAGAACGATATAATCGCCCATTTGTATTCTCCTTTATTATTTTTTACCGACAAGGTTCATTAAGCACAGCATCAGTCCCAGACAGACAAAGGCACCGGGTGCTTCAATCATGAAGGTAAAGGGTTGGAAATCAGGCCCGAACATCGTGTGACCGAGGATGGTTCCGTTGCCGAGACATTCACGCACGGCACCCAGGGCACCCAGAGACAGCGTAAACCCGATTCCCATGCCAAGGCCGTCGGCGATGGAGAGAATGGGTGAGTTTTTGCTGGCAAAGGCCTCTGCCCGACCCAGAACGATACAGTTTACGACGATCAACGGAATGAAAATACCCAGCTTCAGAAACAGCGGGTAGGTGTACGCCTGCATCATCAGCTCCACAACGGTTACGAAAGTTGCGATAATGACGATGAAGCATGCAATTCTTACCTTGGCAGGTATGATATTTCTCAACATTGAGACCAGAAGATTGGAGCACACCAGTACAAATGTGGTGGCAATGCCCATTCCGATTCCATTTTCTACGGATTTTGTTACAGCCAGGGTGGGGCAGAGACCCAGAACCAGTCGAAATGGAGGGATTTCTGCCCATAGTCCCTTGGTAAACTCTTTTACCATGGATTGTGCCATAATTATATCTCCTAATTGGCCATTTGTGCGATCTGTTTTTGAATCTCAGGTTTGAGCTTGGCGTATATCTCCTGAGCTTTCAAGGCCGCAAGAGAGACACCCGTGGATGTCACGGTGGCCCCGGACATGGCGTCGATTTCACCACCATTTTTCTTAAGGCCAAAGTTTTTGTCCATGCTCATGCCGCTAAACTGGGAGACAAACTTGGGATCATCTTTGGCTCTGGAGCCAACTCCAGGGGTTTCACTGTGGGTGGTGACTGCCGCACCGATCATTTTGTCGGCTTCCAGATTAACGGCTACCATCAGGCCAATGTCACCGCCAAATCCCTTTCCTTTGGTTTCAAATGTGATGACTTTGGGGGTGCCGTCATATTTGCCCACAAAAAAAGTAACCTCTTCCTCGTTGTACTTGAGTTTGAATCGATCCTGTAGAGGGTCATTTGAAACATCGTTGAGAAGTTGCTTGATGGCAGGGGCTTTTTGAAATTTCAGCACCTGATTTTCTATTTTATCCTGGGTTCCGGTTCTGACGGCTGCCAGCATACCGCCTGAAAAGGCACTAAGTACCGTCAGAACGACAACCATGCTTATCATTTCACGCATTGTTCACTCCCTTTCCCAACGCTTTAGGTCTTATTTTGTCAATCAAGGGATTAATAAGGTTTATGATCAGAATGGCATACAGGGTGCCGTCGGCGTATGCACCGATGTTTCTGATGAGGATTGTCATCACTCCTCCCATAAGACCGTAAATGATCATGGGAATGCAGTTAACCGGCGAGGATGATGATTCCGGGGCCAGAAAGAAGACGGCCAGCAGCGTATACCCCGTCAGCAGATGAAAGATGGGACCTGCGTAGGCTTCGGGGTTGGACATTTGGAAGAGTATGGCGGTGATGGCGATGCCCGCAATGTAGGAGACACAGATTTCCCAACGAATATAGCCCCGGATGATGAGATAAATCCCGCCGATGATGAGGCCAAGACCGAAAATGGATCCGATGGCACCCGGCTGATTTCCCATGAGAAGGCTTGTGTTGGAAAAAAGGTCAGCGGCAGCAGGGCCCTGATGACGAAGCGCTCCCAATGGGGCAAGGGCCGTAAAATCAAACTGGTAATTCAATAGGGCCGCATCAAAATCAAAAACGTTCCCCCAGGAGAGGGAGAGGACGGCAATGCCGATAACTGCCGGGTTAAAGGGGTTGGCACCGATACCGCCAAACACCTGCTGTCCCAGAACCACGGCCACCAAAGTACCCACAATCACCACCCACCAGGGGGCGGTGGCCGGCAGCATCATACCAGTGATCATGCCGATAACGGCGGCATTGTAGTCACCGATGGTAATGGCTCTTTTAGAGATAAATTGAAAGAGTGCCTCCCAGGCCATGGCACTGGAGATGGCCAGACAGATAACGCCCAGGGCAGCCATTCCAAACTGGAAAATTCCGAACAGGATAGCCGGCAAAGCCGCAACCATGATGTTCAGGTTGGTTTCCCCGATGCTGTCGCCATCATGCCAGAACGGTGCGTGGGATACGGTGAATTTGGTTTGCTTACGCATTTTCAGCCTCCGTTTCCATCTCAGCTTCCAGCATTAGCTGTTGTTCATGTTTTCCAAGCCTGATGTATTGAAAAATGGGTATTTTTGCTGTGCACACATAAGTGCAAAGACCGCAATCTATGCAGGCATCAAGGTCAAATTCATCCACGGCATCCTGGTAGAGGCCGGCTTCCAGAAACCGGACCAGTACATTGACCGGAACCCCGGCAGGACAGATCCGAACACATTTTCCGCAGTTGATGCAGGGATAGTCGGATACACCCGGAATTTCATTGCAATCCTGAACAATGATGGTATCCATGTCCGGTTGTACCGGATGATAAAGGGTGTAGACACTGATCCCTTTTAATGGACCCCCAATGATGATTCTGTCCATCTCCCGGGTTTCAAGACCCAGTTGGGAAAGAATCCGGTGGAGAGGGGTGCCGATAAGGGCCTTCACCCGTTGAGTGGCGCCATCTTTGCCGATGACCGTGATCACCTTGTCAAACACAGGTGCCTTGTCACTATAGGCCCGGGCCAGGGAAAGCACGGCTTCAATGGACATGAAACAGACCCCCTGGGCTTCGCAGGAGGTGCCGGCCACCGGGGTAATTCCCAGGTGTTTTTTCATGATCATCTGGGGCAGGGTGCCCACGTAATCATCACCAAGTTTAATGGTGTTCATCCCCTGAAAGGCGGACAGCTGAGACAGCTTGTTAGGGATAGCCATGAAAACATCTGTGATGCCGGTCATGTTTTTAAGAATCTCAATGCCGTTCCTGATGTCATCCATGCATTTTGATGCCAGATATTGACGGGTGGTGGACATCAGATCACTATCCATGCCGGAAATAACAATTTTCTTTATTCCGGAATCAGGTGATGCCAGCAGCTCCAGGGGGGGAGCACCGGGCAGAAGCCTTAAGTACCGGTCTGCCAAAGCAAGGTCCGGGGCATCTGCAAACAGAGAAATATCCTCTGTCGGTTCATCTTTGCCGTCTTTTTCAAGGACAAGATAGGTGGCGTTTTTCCCAAAATCGCCGGTGAAAGGAGCAATGGAAGTAATGGCGCCGGAGGTGGGAGCAGTCACATAACAGGTACTCTCTTTGTACAAAAAGAGTCGTTCTCCCTTTTTTACCGTGTCGCCCTTTCTGATACATCTTTCCCTGGTGCTGTCCAGTGCTTCGTTCAGCAGAAGTATCAGGCGGGGGGGCATGGGAATCATCTCCGGCTCCCTCGGACCTGGTTCAACCAGGTCACACTTGAGACGCGGTGTGGTCAATCCGATAAATGATCTCTTAATCATAACAAACCTTTATCTGGTGTAAATGGGTCCATGGTGTTTAAACCGGTTAGGGTGTTCCTTACGCATTGGCAGAATAAGGGGTTCCATCAGCGGGTTAAAGGGCATGGCATGAATTACATTCCACAGGGCCGGCTCCCAGATCTTTATGACAGCCTGTGCATTTTGCGTGGAATGCGTCCGTTCTTCCCGGCATACTCTCGTCACCGGTGGCTTCGTGACATTCACTGCAATTGTAGATTTCATCATCTTCAATATTATGATGACAATCAAGGCAGGAGATGTCATAGCCCTGATGGCCAGCATGGGTGAAGAGCACCTTGCCTGCAGCATTTTGGAACATAAGCCGCACCGGTTCATCCGGAGATGGTGGCGGAAATGCAGCGTAGCAGGTGATGCCTGTAATGAAAAGTACAATTGCCAGAATTGAAGCGAATTTTAACTCTTTTTTCGAGGTCATGGTTCTTGCCTCATCCTTAATCGGTAAAGCGGTTAACAGTGCAAATGACGATACGCTAAACTCTAAGCTTACTATCCCAGAAAGGGACAATATTCAAGTGAAAAATATTTTTGGTTTTAAAAATTGTATGCGGGGGGTTGACTTTTATTAAAAATGAAATAGGCAGGGGATGGCACCGTGCTGGAAAATACATTATCTGTATTCCGGCCTTTGATCTACAAATGGGGTTTGCTCACAATATCAGCCACTCTGGGAAGGGGACAGGCTTGTGTTATTGACGCTTTTGGTAAAAATTTTCTTTGTGCGCACTTACTTGTCAAGGGACAAAATAACACGGGCCTGGCCCCATTGGCCCACCAGATGACCAGGCCCGGCAAATAGACGGGTGGCAAGTGCGGCACCCATCTCACGGTATCAGGTTTTGCTGCAGGCTTCGGTGGTTCTGGCAAATCGAACCAGAAAGGGCTTGAACTCCTTCTTGTCTGCAAATCGATTGTTGAACAGCCGAACCACCACAAAAGAGAGGGCAAAAAATGCCAGGCCCACCAGTATGGAGGCTGGGGATTCACCCATGTTCATGGCCGGAGCCCAGAGTTGCCCCATGGCCGCACCTGAAATAAGAAAAATAACAGGAAATATATAGAGCATGAATGAGAGTTTCAACATGGGGGCTGCATCAAATCCGATGACCACCCGATCTCCGGCTTTGGCATTCAGGGAGTTTTCCACCTGCACAATCATCTCCCTTGATTTGCTGCCCTCGGCGCATGAGTCCTTGGAGTCACAGGAGTCACAGGATTTTGATCTGACGGTTTTTACCCATGCCATGGTCTGGGCTGTGCCGGTGATAATACCTTCTTCTGTAACCATATGATAATCCTTTCTTGTTTTTTGTGTGAACCTGTGAGCCGCAAGTTCTCATTGCCATACCGCATGTGCTCTTTAAATGCTTATTGCTTGACCGATGCGGTGGCAACACTGGGAACCTATGACTGACAAGGATAAAAGATCGGTTCTCCGGCACCCTTCATATGACCCCCAAAGTACTTTACAGTCTTTTGGAAAAAAAGCCCCTGAAAATGGGGAATACTCCTTGGAAAGTGAAAGTACTTTTGAAGGAGGCCGGTTCTCCTTACCTTTCAGGTGGAATTGTCCGCCCTGGAAGATGCTTAAAATATAGACTTTCAGAAAAAAATGTCAATTGGTTATTTTTTTTCTTGACACCCAGAGGGCGCCGGAGTATAAGCATTGAGTCTTCGACGGAACGGCCCTGCGGGGCTGACTTGGAAAGGCCTCTGCTCCCCAGTAGCTCAGTCGGCAGAGCGAGTGGCTGTTAACCACTTTGTCCGCGGTTCAAATCCGTGCTGGGGAGCCAAAAAAAGAAATAACATCTGAATAGCGGATACAAAATATATTAAAAGGCCCTGAATTAAACATTCAGGGCCTTTTTGCATTGGCATATGTCGAATTAGTAAGAATTCCTTCCAAGAAATCCTTGATTACTTATTCATTCTGTCGCATCATAGCGCCATGAACTTCCAGATCTATAACCCAACCCGTTGGTATCTGCATCCCGTATTTATCTTTGCGTGCTCCATCCTTGCCCTTGCCACGGCACTGATTCTGACCATTTACTGGTATATGGATATCACCGCAGCTCTTGAAGTGATCATTAAAAAATTCAATATTGATCCGGGCCAGATTTTCCCTTCCAGAACCGGCATGACCATATTGGTTCTGACCCTTTTGATCACCGTGGTGCTGGCCGGCATTTTTCTGGCATTTATCTATTACCAGCGAACGGTCCGTCTTTTTCGGCTTCAACATAATTTTATTTACAATTTTACCCATGAGTTAAAAACGCCGGTGACATCCCTCAAGATCTATCTTGAATCCTTTTTACGGCACCCGCTGCCCGTGGAAGATATCAGAAAGTACAGCCGGTTTATGTTGGAGGATGTGGCCAGACTTACGGAAAACATCAACAGTATTCTGAATCTTGCCCGCATTGAGAGCAGAACCTTCGGTGCTGAATCCACCCGGAAAAATCTTGTTGAAGTGATACAGGGCATCTGCGATCAGAATCGCTCTCTGTTTCGAAACAGCAAGATCACTGTGGAGAGTCCCTCACCTGAATTTGTATATCCCGTCAATATGCTCTTATTTGAAATGCTGCTGATGAATCTCCTCTCCAACGCGGTAAAATACAATGATAAGGCAATGCCCACTGTGCGCATCGTCTTCAGACCCCGAAAGCAGCGATTGATGATTGATTTTGTGGACAATGGCATTGGTATAGAACAGATGGAAATAAAGAAAATTTTCAGGAAATTTTATCAGGCACCCGACAGCGGAGGAAAAGGGGTTAAGGGCAGTGGCCTTGGGTTATATCTTGTGTTCAGCATTGCTCGTATTCATGGATGGAAGGTGGCTGCCAGATCCCGGGGAAAAGGTCATGGCGCGGTGTTTACGCTCTATCTGCCAAGGGAGGGTGCAGACAATATCAAAGGAAGAAATTTATGGAAGATGGTCACAAAAAGCGTATCCTGGTAATCGAAGATGAGACCCACATTGCCGAAGGTATTCGATTGAATCTTTCCATGCAGGGCAATGATGTCATGCTTGCATCCGATGGCATTGAGGGCATTGATGCCTGGCGATCCTGGCGCCCCCATCTCATTGTGCTGGATATCATGCTTCCCATGATGGATGGATTGTCTGTGCTTCGTACCATCAGAAGGGAGGACGCACGCCTGCCGGTCCTGATTCTTTCCGCCAAAAGCAGTTCCGAAGACAAGGTAAAGGGGCTTCGTTGCGGGGTGGATGATTATCTTGCCAAGCCCTTTGACCTGGATGAATTTCTGTTGAGAGTACAGAGGCTTCTTCAAAGGCAGTCATGGACACTGTCCGACAAATCGGTTCCTGCCTCCGAAGAGGCTGATATTTTTGGCGGAAAAGAGTATCGGTTCGGTGATAATGTGGTGGATTTTACCACGGCCAAGGCCAATTGCATTAACGGTGAGGTTGTTTTGACGGAACAGGAGGTGATGTTGCTGCGGGTCCTCATTGCCAATCGGGGAAAACCGGTTTCCCGGGAAAAGCTTTTAAAGGCAGGTTGGGGATATTCCAGCAGTACCACCACCCGCACTGTGGATAATTTCATGGTGCGCCTGAGAAAATATTTTGAAAAAGATCCCAAAAAACCGGTGTATTTTAAAAGCAGGCGGTCGGTGGGATATATTTTTGAGGGATGAAGACCAAGTGGTTTCACTGATTGTGCCACGGAGCCATGAGTCTATTTTTTGAAAATGCATATTTAAAGGGAGTATTGAGATGGTTGCGAAAAAATCTTCACAAAAAACCGGTCGGAGAAGAGTCAATTTCTCATTTTATGCCCCCCAGGCAAAAGAAGTGTCTCTTGTGGGGGATTTCAATGAATGGAATGCAAAAAAGCACATGATGAAAAAGGGAAATCAGGGAAAATGGGAAAAAACAGTGGTGGTCAAGCCGGGAACCTATGAGTACAAGTACGTAGTTGACGGAAAGTGGCAGGAGGACACGGAACAACCCCGCAGTTTGTTGAACTCTTTTGGTACGTATAATAATGTGCTCACCGTGGTCCTCCGCGGTGCGGAAAAGAGATAAAAAAATGGAGGGTCTGGTCACCATATCCTTCTTGCGGCAGCCGTTCTAATCTTGGCTATCGTGGGCGGCATGTTTTGAAATAACCGCCACGGGCGGACCGGCATTTGGGACCCGGGTTTGCCCACAATGAAATTCGAAAGAATGTTGGGCTTGCCTACTTTTTCTTATGTAAAACCGCATGCCACCCCCTGTCGAGATCATATTCGGCAACAAAATTGAGTTCCGTCTGCGCCTTTTTCCCTGAAACCGCCAGACTTTCCATCTGCTTTTCCACTGCATTGAACAAGCGTTTCAATGGCCCGAAGCGAAGATTTCTATGCCGGAGACCCCTGAATCCCTTGATAACGGATTCGGGGACTCTGATAAACCGGTGATTTCTGCCCATGGCCCTGCACATGGCATAGACAATTTCATTAAAGGTGTGAATTGATCCATCGGTGATATTGTAGATTTGTCCACCGGCCCCGGAACATTCAAGGGCAAGGAGGGATGCCTGTGCCAGGTCTTTATCAAATATCAGTGTTCGACGATTTTCCCCGCTGCCCAGCAGTAAAAATCCTTTGTTTGCTAAATAACGGATCAACAGGTTGTAGTTCCCTTTCATGCCTTTCCCATAGACGGCTGCCACCCTCAGGATAACGACGCAAAACGCACCATCCGGGTCGCAGTGCCCTGCATCCAGCACAATGTTTTCCGCTTTTACCTTTGATTCGGAATAGATCTCACCCGGGCAGACAGGGGAGCGTTCGTCAAAACAGTGACGGGGAGCCGAAGCCCCGTATACATTGATGGTACTGAAAAAGATAAATCGCCTGACGCCGGCGGAACGGGCTGCATTTACCAGTAATCGAGTCCCTTCCACGTTGGCTTCCAGGTAGGTTTCTTCCGGGGAAAGGCCTTTGATGTCGTGGAGTTTGGCGGCAAGGTGAAACACCGCATCGATATTTTCCATGGCCTGGGAAACCGCTTCAGGATTAAGAATGTCTCCCTGGTACCGTTCCACTTCACTGGGAAACCCCTTATAGTTCAGGCAGTGCCGGGAAAAAATTTTGACCTGATACCCCTTTTTCAGCAATTGATGTACAAGGGCAGGTCCTGCAACGCCGGTGGCTCCGGTGACAAGGATGCGTTTGATTTTATCGTTGGTCATATGATCACTCCTGATGTTTTTTGTGATGAATCAAAAGGCAAAGGGGTTTGGTCATGCCGTTGGCCATGCGTAGGAAGGGGTCAGGCGTGCATAACTCCGTTCTCACAAAATTGGCCGGGGAAAACCTGAAATTTAAGTATTTTTTTTATATGAAAGTCTCACCAATATGCTGGAATTAAATGACTTTCGTTTTTCGTTGTGGCAGGTTTTTCTGCCATGTATGTTATATGAAAAGGCAGCCTCCAAGGCAACCTCAGCAGAGCCGCCCCCCCGATGGGCAATAGGAACCGGACAATTGAGCTGTCTACAGTTCCGGTCCGGGCCCATTGCCCGTCGGGGGGGCGGCGGTATAATACCATTTGGCTCCGCGTCTACGACCCTATATTTGTTGTGTCCGGCAGGACATGCCCGTTTATATGAAAGAGTAGGCGAATCTAACATTCTTTCAACCTTCGTTGTGGGCGAACCCGGGTCCCAAATCCCGGTCCGCCCGTGGCGGTTATAAACTGGTTTCTGCCATGACATCAATATCTTTGATCCGCATGTTTGATCCGTTATCGAAGATAGTGATGTGCTTTAACATGGAAATCAGAACAATCAATTTGATTTTTTCGGCCGGTGTGATTTACTGCTTGAAATTCAACAGGAGCCATAAGCTTAAGCTGGTTACGCAATCAAAATATTGGAGTTAAACAACTTGAATTTATTAAAGCATATCACATTTTCAGAAAGCTTGTCATTGAGAAGATTCATTGCAGGGTTGGCGGTGGGCCTGATGCTGATTCTGCCCATGGGCGGATGTTCCGACAATGATCCTGCTGAGAACGCCGGCAGAAAACCGGTTCCGGATGTGGAAATATGGGTTCACCAGCATGCCCCTCTGGTGAACTGGCTCAAGGAGAAAGCAGCGCAGTATAACCTTGAAAATACTGGGGTCAATATTATCATAAGAGCCTTTCCATCCGGACAACTGCCGGAGAAGGTGTACACCGCCGTTAAAGGCGGCATGGGACCGGCTGCTTTTGATTTTCTTTGCCTCAATTATAAAAGCCTTGTGGACAAAGGGATCATTGCCCCGGTGGACTGGAAAATCATGGGATATGAGTCAGAAAAACAGTTTTCGTCCCAATGGTTTGAAACGGCCATTGAAGGGGTGCGTGAAAAAGACGGTCAATTTTACGCCCTGCCGTATACCGGAAATACCTGGAGTCTGTTTATCAATCAGGAGCACTTCAGGGAAGCGGGCCTGGATCCGGCAGTGGATGCACCCAAGACCTGGGAGGAGCTGGCGACGATTGCCCGGAAATTAACTGTCCGTGATGAAAATGGCAAGCTGGTAAGGAAGGGGTTTGATCTTCCCTTTAGCATGGCAGATCATTGGTGGTCTTTTGTCTGGGGCCCCGTACTGAGCCAGTGCGGAGGAAGTGTATTGAGCAGTGACGGCACCAGAGCCACCATCAATGAAAAGCCAGCCGTGGATTCTCTCCAGGTTTTCTATGACCTTGTGCATCGGTACAAGGTCACCGAAGCAGGGCTTGCGGTGGATGAGTCTGAAGATTTTAAAAACGGCATAAGTTCCATGTGGATCAGCGGGGTGTGGAGCAAGACCACCTTCAAGGGAAGAGACATTGAGAACAAGTATATGGCGGTGCCGCTGCCCCAGATGGATGTCAATCACAGGCGGACCGTCATCGGTGGATACTGGTGGCATGTTTCCAATAAAGTGGATGAGAAAATTCAGCAACAAGCCTGGAAATTCTTAAATTATATCACCTCGGATCCGGGGGATCAGTTCGGGGCAACCGGGCTGCTCATGCCCAAACCCAGTATTATGACCTCCAAAGCCTGGAATGAGTGGCCGTACCATGAGGTGTTCAGCATTGATCTTGCCGCCGGACAGTGGCCGGTAAGCTCACCGGTGTACCCCCAGATCGAAAAGGCCATTGCCGATGCCATGGAGAGGAGCCTTGTCAGCGATGTTTCTCCCCAGGTGTCCCTGAACATCGCGGCGCAGACCATCAACAAGGCGTTAAAAGAGCATTAAAAGAACATTAAAAGAGCATTGAACCTGTGATGACGCATATGATGAAGCAAGCTCCGTTACCATGACGTTAGACCGTAATTTCCAGGTGAAGCAACACCTTGCCGGAGTCCTGTTCCTGGCTCCGGCAGCAACGCTCCTTTTAATATTTATCGGTTACCCTGTATTGATGGCGTTTTTCAGGAGTCTGACCCGATTTGATATGCTTACGCCCGGCCAATGGGTGGGCGTGGATAATTATCTGAGCATTTTCACCAGTCCGGATTTTTTGAATTCCCTGGTGGTGACATCAAAATTTGTGCTCGGGTCCGGTATTCCCATCCTGCTGCTCTCCCTTGGTCTTGCCGTTGTATTAAATAGGAGTTTCAAAGGTTCCCAGCTGTTCAAGTTGATTATTTTCGCTCCCGTGGTTTTATCCGAAGCCGTCACCGCCATTGTCTGGAAAATATTTCTCCATCCCTACGGTATTGCCAATCAATACCTGACAGACCTGGGGATCATCAATTCTCATATAAAATGGCTGCGTGATCCAAAGTATGCCCTGGTTGGCATTATCCTCTTTATCATCTGGAAGGAGACCGGCTATTTCATGGTCATCTTTTTGACCGGATTGCAGAATATTCCCGGAATTTTCCATGAGGCCGCGGCCATTGACGGAGCATCGGAGCCACAGATTTTTTTCAGGATCACCCTACCGCTTTTAAAACCCACCATTCTTTTTGCCGGTGTTATTATGCTGATCAATATCCTGAATACCTTTACCCCTTTTTATGTGATGACCAGGGGCGGTCCTGTCAACAGCACCGAGGTGCTTTCTTTGCTGATATACGATACCGGGTTTGACTTCATGCTCATGGGAAAGGCATCGGCCATGTCGGTGGTTATGCTTTTGATCGTTGCCGTTTTGAGTATCATTTTATTTCGCGTGGGAAGGTCGTATCAGCCATGAATGGAAACAGGGTTTCCATTTTAAGCGGCCTGGTGCTGATCCTGGTATCGCTGTTCATGATGATGCCCATACTGGTCATGGTGGCGACCTCCCTGAAATACGAGGATGCTGTTTTTATTACTCCGTTTCAATGGATTCCCCACCACATCTGTTGGGACAATTACCCCCATGTCATTCAAAAATATCCCTTTGCCGTCTATTTTAAAAACAGTCTCATTGTTTCCCTGACAGCCACGATTCTGAATCTGTTTTTATCCTCCCTGGCGGGGTACAGCCTGGCAAGGTTTCACTACAGGGGGCGGGATTTGATCTTTTCCATCATCATTGTCATGCTGTTGCTACCCCATCAGGCCATTGTCGTACCGCTTTTCATGGTGATGTCTTCCATTGGTTTGACGGATTCCCTGTGGACGGTGATCCTGCCCTGTGTGACCTCTCCCTTTGCCATTTTTTTCATGCGCCAGTATTTTTTATCCATTCCCGGCAGCATCATGGAGGCGGCCAGGGTGGACGGGGCCTCTGAATGGCAGATTTATCTAAAAATTGTCTTGCCCCAGGCAAAGCCGGCACTTGCCGCCCTGGGGATATTTAGTTTCATGTTTAACTGGAATAATTTTCTATGGCCCCTGATTGCATTGAAAAGCGAATCCGAATTTACCATTCCCCTGGGAATCTCCATGATGCATGGGGAATATTCAACACCTTACAACGAGTTGATGGCGGCCGCCGTCATCGCATCCGTGCCCGTGCTTCTGGCATATTTCATATTGCAAAACAAATTTATCCACAGCATGGTGATCTCCACTTACCCTGCCGGGGGGAAAGCCGGGCATGGGAAAACTCATTGATTATATTTTAGACCGGGGCAGGCGCCTTGTCTGTCCTGTGGGGGGAGGCCCGGCCAAAGCGTTTTTTGCCCGGCCGGATATTGCCCATCTGCCGGAACATGAAAAAAAAGCTCGCTGGATGGCCTTTCAAGCCCAGGAGTATGGGCATGACTTTCTGTTTTCAACCATGCTGGATGTGGATATCTGTAAGGCCATGGGGCTGAAAACCTTTACCCTGGACGATGGGAGTGAACATGTCATTGAAAATCAGGTGAGAAACGAAGATGACCTGAAAACCCTGAACATTATCCATCCCCTGGACAGCAGCCCGGTGGCCGGGAAATTCATCCATTGTGTTCGGGCCTTTAAAGGGCTGAGTGACAAGCCTGTGGGCGGGGCATGTTTCGGCCCGTTCACCACGGCAGGCGGCATCCTGGGCACTCGGAACCTGTGCCTTGCCTGTATTGAAAACCCGGAATTTCTGCACCGGGTATTGGCGCTGACTTCGGGGTTTGTTTTGGCCATGGCCCGAGCCTGTGAAGCGTGCGGGGCAGATTTTTTCTGGATTGCCGAGCCTTCAGGGGTGTTGATCTCACCGAGTGCTTTTAGAGAATTTTCAGGCCAATATATTAAAAACATATTTCAGAGCATTGTCCGGCCCGGTTTTCTGCACGTTCCGGGCAACGCCGGTCATCTGATTGATGAATTTATCCGGACAGGCGCCCAGTGCCTGAGCCTGGATCATCATATCGATCTGCGGAACATGGCCCACACCATACCCTCTGATGTTTCGATTCTTGGTAATATCAACTCGTTATCCATGCTGTTTGACCCGGTGCATGAAGTTGCAAAGCAGGTAAACCAATTGAACCTGTCCATCAAAAATTTTCCCAATTTCATCGTCGGTTCCGGTGGAGGGGTATCCCCGGACACTCCGGAAGAGAACATAAAGATTATGTTTGAAAGAACCGGACAGTTCCCCACCCGGAGCCGGGAGGCCTTCGCCCAGGTGGACAGCCTGTGGCATGCCATGGTCACCCATTCCTTTGATGATATCCGGGACATGCTTTGTACCGGCAAATTTTGTCGGGAAATCATGTGCACCAGCTTTGAAGAGGCGTGCTGCTTCCTGGGCCGGAGTCATGTTAAGAGAACGATCTGTTTTTCAGACTATGCCCGACACATGAAAAAATTAAAAAGATTGCTGGATACGGGGATTTTCATGGACGACTTCAATCCCGACCATGCCCTGTTTCTGGAGGGAAATAGTTACATGCTCGGAAGTTTGCGGGATAATTTTTTCCCCCTTATTTATTCCCTTTACAAGCAGGAATAGCTTGATAGTATAGGGATTTACAATTTTTGTTACAACAAGGTGAGCTTGACAAAACCCCGCCCATTGTCATGGGTGGCAGAATAGAGAGGTCTATTAATCCATGCTGGAAGAAAAAATCAAATCGGAGAAGATGCCCGTCCTGGCGGTCAGTGTCAAGCCTTTCCACTCTCCCGGGAGGTTACAGGCCATCATCAATGAAAACCTGTCCGTGGAATACACGCCGGATCGGAAAGACTTTGCTGTACTTGAAAAATGCCTGGAATCCTGTCTCAACCAGGGGACCAGGGTCCGGTTCCATGGTTTTTTTCCTGAATTTGAGATCGGTGATGCTGATTCATCCAAGGCGAAGGAGGCTGTCAGGGTTCACCTGGAGTGCCTGGATGCCATCAAGGATCTTGGAGAGCCTTTTATAACCTTTCATTCCGGCCTGAATCAGAAGACCGAACTTAGATATGACACCCTGGTTGAGAATCTCTCCCGGATTGTGGAGCACGGGCAAAAGAGAGGCATACGGGTGGCCATTGAGAATCTGAAAAGGGGGTTGACATCCGATCCTGATGTTTTGCTGGATCTGTCAATGCAGACCAATGCCCGCATCACACTGGACCTGGGGCATGCCATCACATCCCATGCCGTGGTCACCGGACGCTTCAATGTCATTGAGATCATCGATATGGTCCAGGACAGACTGTCTGAAGTTCATTTTTATGAAAAGGAACTGGACCGCCATTATCCGCCAAAAGATCTGACTGTTCTGGGTCCGATCATGGATCGGCTTCTTTTAACCGATTGCCGCTGGTGGACCATTGAACTGGATGATTTTAACGAAGTAAAGGATACGGTGGCATTAATCCACTCACCATCTTTTTTTTAACAGGGAAAGGGACCGGGCAGATGGAATTTAAGCAAAACCGGTCAAAAAAACTTGTTAATATTGATTTTATATGCATTACCTTGCTTAAACGGTAAATCAAAAACCGCCGAGACCCTTATCATAGTAAGGGGATTGGCATCAGGATATTTATGAAACGTGGTCCGGAATACAAAGAGTTTATTGCTCTGATGGCTGTCATTATCTCCATGACCGCTCTGTCAATTGATATGATGCTGCCGGCGCTGCCCGACATCGGAAGAGATCTGGCGGTAGAACACCCAAATGACATTCAGCTCGTTGTCTCTGCTCTGGTATTGGGTTTGGGAATCGGCCAAATCCTTTTGGGGACGCTGTCAGACTGCTTTGGACGGAAGCCCATTATTCTTACAGGCTTTATAATTTTTATACTGGGGTGCCTGTTGTCAACATTTTCAAGACACTTTGGCACCATGTTGGCCGGAAGACTCATCCAGGGTATCGGTATTGCAGGCCCCCGTACAGCCATTATTGCCCTGATAAGAGATCAGTATAATGGTCGTGCCATGGCCCGGATAACCTCTGTGATAATGGCTGTTTTCATTTTTGTTCCGGCGGTGGCACCGGCTTTGGGTCAGGTGATTCTGCTCAAGATGAGTTGGCGTGCTATCTTCATCGCGTTAATGATCCAGGGCGTTATCACTGTAACATGGTTCACCATCCGGCAGCCGGAAACACTACCGCCGGAAAGCCGGATTCCGCTTTCTGTTAGACGCATCCTTAACGGACTTGTTCAGGTATGCACCAACCGTTTATCCATCGGATATACCCTGGCGGCAGGATGTATGCTCGGCCTGTTTTTGGCATATCTGAACTGCGCCCAGCAAATTTTTCAGGAAGTTTATCATCTTGGACGACAGTTCCCCATTTATATGGCGTTTCTGGCCCTGTCCATTGGTTCCGCATCATTTGTAAATTCCCGTATTGTCATGCGATTCGGTATGCACCGGTTATCCTATTGGGCCGTTTCACTGTTTATCCTTTTGACGAGTATTTATCTGGTTATTACGTTGCTGATGGGCGGTCATTCGCCCCTTTGGGTAATGATGCTCTGCCTCTTTCTTTCGTTTTTCTGTGTTGGCATTCTTTTCGGGAATTTGAATGCCATTGCCATGGAACCGCTGGGGCATATCGCTGGGATAGGAGCGGCGATTATTGGTTCACTGTCCAGTCTGATTTCCTCTCCACTGTCTATTGTCATCAGTTACTATTACAATGGCACAACGATACCCCTGGCTTTGGGATTTGTTATCCTCGGCATTTTTACAGTAGCCATTATGTGCTGGGCGGATCGGTTTCTCCCAAAAAGGAAAAGTTAGATGATTGAAACATATAGAGGCGTAGTTTACCCAAATCAAATAGATCACATGGATCATATGAATGTGCAGTGGTATACTGCTAAATTTGATGAAGCAACATGGCATCTGTTTTCAGCCGTCGGTATCACTAACAAATACATTTGCGATAATCAAAGAGGGATGGCGGCTTTAGAACAAATCACCAAGTATAAATCTGAAGTAATAGCCGGAGATTTGCTTGTGATTAAATCTGGGGTGTCAAAATCATCCCATTTCGTTTGCTCACAATTTGGAACCTTGGTCAGAATATAATATATATCCGTCCAATTAGGCCATTTGCAAACAAAGCATTAACCTCTTGATAATACCATGATTAATATTCAAATGCGGACCAACAAAGGCTTATTAACCAACCGCCTTCACTGGCCCCATCCATTGTTCAGGATTGGTTGTAATATCAATACATTCTTTGAAAATTTCTTCGGTTTTTGGCACTGGGAGAATCGATAAATAACCGTCAGATTCAGTAAGCAAGTTGTCTGTAAGGCTTCCGGGGACTGGTAAAAGTGTTCGGCGTTGCCGCGTCAAAGACAGGAGTTTATTCTCAACCTCCTGTTGTTCCTTTACTGTGACACCCACCACCATCCGAGCGGAGTCACTGTTTACCCTCCCACAAAAAGCTGGTAAACGAAGTGCTATTCGGTTTGCATCTTTTACATCTCCGGTGCCATGGGTTTTAGCAAGGCCAAACAGAGATTCAATATTATCTGAAGAAACGGGCATTCCTATGTTTCCCATACCCAATGACTCAGCCACCATCAATTGCGTTTCCATCCAGAGAATAAAACCAATACGCACCTGGGATCTTTTAGGAATACTATTTAAAATTTCCTTGCATCTTTTGTATACTTCCATATTCAAACCGCAAGTTTTGAGAATTTGCTGGCATTCTAACAGAGGAATTGCGTCACGAAGAAATCGTTTGATAAACTGCTTAGATTCTGGAAGTTTACCAAGGCAGTCTCTAAGTTTCGCAACTACAGACCCCTTTGATGTTCGACCGGGGGGAGAATGTTGAAGAACCATTTCTGCCCATGTTACCATTCGATGAATATTCATGAATCGAGCTTTTGTTGAAACCTTTGGAGGGGCAAAGAATGCAAGCACTGTTTGCTTAAACTTCTTTGACGCTTGCCCACAAGCAGAAATAAAGCCATCGTATGAGGGATGTTTGGAATATTCGTGTTTCAACAAATTGGCAACAACATGCGAAACATCATCAAGGGAAAAACTTGAGAAACCCCTTTCCCTCAGAAGCTTGACTCCCTTAGCGAGATCCCGTCCTCCATCTTTCAAATATGCAGCCGGTTTGCCAGTGACAAGAATTACCTGCTGTAAAAAATTTGCAATGGACTCCCCTGTCCATGATTTAGCCACTGAAATCGCAACACAGTTGATATCCTCAAGGGTGGGAGCAGAATGATTGTTTTTATAATGATCAATTTTGAGTTCCAAAATCGCAAGAATTTTACCAGCACCTAATGCTATTGAGGTGTCTATCATCCAAATAGCGCCATTTACAAACTTATCTCTACCAAAAGAAACACAAGGCGGTCCCTTATAATTCCAAATTTTCGACAGTGAATATCTGGTGACCCAATTAATGATCGTTTGATGGCTCGGTACCTTGGTGATTCCAAGGCATGTTTGCAAAATGCCAAACATTCTTGATATTGCTCTGAATCCAACGTGTCCCACCAAAAATAGACGTAAAGAAATAAAAATCAAATCTTCCTTACTATTGATTGGTGATGAGTTCTTTTTACGTTCTTCGTTTAATTCTCGCCTGGTTTCCAGAAGTTCAGACTTGTATTTATCTCGTTCATTTTTAATGCGTTTCAGTTCAGCCCTCTGGTACCGAATTGTGCCATTACGATCAACAGCTTTCCCTTTCCAAGTAGACTTCTGTTTTTAATTTTGAAATATTACTCATAGTCATAACCATATTTAGATTAAAAGCATTAAACATACAGAACACAATGATTTTTTACAAGCAAAATCATTGTGTCATTGAAGACCTTTTGTTATGGTACATCCCAATTCAAATAAAAATATTGAAGGTGCTTGAATGACATATGATAGACTGAAAGCGAAAATAATTCCTGGAGAGCATTGTCGGTTCTGTGGAAACGATACTGTTCCTTTGGTAAAAACAAAGTGTTGCGACCAATGGATTTGCTGTGATACTTCTTTTGCCTCTATAGAAGGTGGGGGCTATTGCCAGTATTATCACGAACATGAAAGTCTCTGCCATTTTCATTACAATGACGGCCATTCAGGCATATGGCAAGAATGTGAAGAGTGCCGAGATTTGGTTGGGGAAAATGATTTTAAGGCTTCCTTTCATGATCCCAACAATGTGCCAAGATATTAATTTTGTCCTTGTGATGGGTCCGAAGATTGAGCCAAAAAACAGGGTCAAAAACTGCTTAAAAAACACCGAGCTCGAATACACCAGTTGACACTCCCAATTTCTGTTCTTTTATCGATAATATTTAACTTAAATGAATAAATTCAAGCGTATAGACGATTATCGAATATTCGAACGAGTTTCCAATATTTAGTGATTCGATAAAAAATTTAATCCATTGTTTTTATTTGATTTTATTAAAAACAAGACTGTTCGACAATGTTTTTCTATCAAACACTTCTCTTAAAACGCTATCATATCAGGCCTTTAGTTTTTTGACACCCCAGATTAAATCCAAAATTTTAGAAGTAAAAGACAAAACGCTCCGCTTTCTTCATGTAATGTTCAATGCAGAAACTGAGAAGCAAGTTGCAACATCCGAATTATTAGGGGTTCATCTTGATCGAGTGAAACGGAAAAGTTGCATTTTCCCTGACTATATAAAGACAAAATGTGAAACACTGGTGCATTCTTCCTTGAATAAACGCCCTGTGCGGACCCGCACGCAGGGTGTTGTGGGGGCTGGGGATTAAAACTGGGGTGTCAAAATCATCCCATTTCGTTTGCTCACAATTTGGAACCTTGGTCAGAATATAATATATATCCGTCCAATTAGGCCATTTGCAAACAAAGCATTAACCTCTTGATAATACCATGATTAATATTCAAATGCGGACCAACAAAGGCTTATTAACCAACCGCCTTCACTGGCCCCATCCATTGTTCAGGATTGGTTGTAATATCAATACATTCTTTGAAAATTTCTTCGGTTTTTGGCACTGGGAGAATCGATAAATAACCGTCAGATTCAGTAAGCAAGTTGTCTGTAAGGCTTCCGGGGACTGGTAAAAGTGTTCGGCGTTGCCGCGTCAAAGACAGGAGTTTATTCTCAACCTCCTGTTGTTCCTTTACTGTGACACCCACCACCATCCGAGCGGAGTCACTGTTTACCCTCCCACAAAAAGCTGGTAAACGAAGTGCTATTCGGTTTGCATCTTTTACATCTCCGGTGCCATGGGTTTTAGCAAGGCCAAACAGAGATTCAATATTATCTGAAGAAACGGGCATTCCTATGTTTCCCATACCCAATGACTCAGCCACCATCAATTGCGTTTCCATCCAGAGAATAAAACCAATACGCACCTGGGATCTTTTAGGAATACTATTTAAAATTTCCTTGCATCTTTTGTATACTTCCATATTCAAACCGCAAGTTTTGAGAATTTGCTGGCATTCTAACAGAGGAATTGCGTCACGAAGAAATCGTTTGATAAACTGCTTAGATTCTGGAAGTTTACCAAGGCAGTCTCTAAGTTTCGCAACTACAGACCCCTTTGATGTTCGACCGGGGGGAGAATGTTGAAGAACCATTTCTGCCCATGTTACCATTCGATGAATATTCATGAATCGAGCTTTTGTTGAAACCTTTGGAGGGGCAAAGAATGCAAGCACTGTTTGCTTAAACTTCTTTGACGCTTGCCCACAAGCAGAAATAAAGCCATCGTATGAGGGATGTTTGGAATATTCGTGTTTCAACAAATTGGCAACAACATGCGAAACATCATCAAGGGAAAAACTTGAGAAACCCCTTTCCCTCAGAAGCTTGACTCCCTTAGCGAGATCCCGTCCTCCATCTTTCAAATATGCAGCCGGTTTGCCAGTGACAAGAATTACCTGCTGTAAAAAATTTGCAATGGACTCCCCTGTCCATGATTTAGCCACTGAAATCGCAACACAGTTGATATCCTCAAGGGTGGGAGCAGAATGATTGTTTTTATAATGATCAATTTTGAGTTCCAAAATCGCAAGAATTTTACCAGCACCTAATGCTATTGAGGTGTCTATCATCCAAATAGCGCCATTTACAAACTTATTTCTACCAAAAGAAACACAAGGCGGTCCCTTATAATTCCAAATTTTCGACAGTGAATATCTGGTGACCCAATTAATGATCGTTTGATGGCTCGGTACCTTGGTGATTCCAAGGCATGTTTGCAAAATGCCAAACATTCTTGATATTGCTCTGAATCCAACGTGTCCCACCAAAAATAGACGTAAAGAAATAAAAATCAAATCTTCCTTACTATTGATTGGTGATGAGTTCTTTTTACGTTCTTCGTTTAATTCTCGCCTGGTTTCCAGAAGTTCAGACTTGTATTTATCTCGTTCATTTTTAATGCGTTTCAGTTCAGCCCTCTGGTACCGAATTGTGCCATTACGATCAACAGCTTTCCCTTTCCAAGTAGACTTCTGTTTTTAATTTTGAAATATTACTCATAGTCATAACCATATTTAGATTAAAAGCATTAAACATACAGAACACAATGATTTTTTACAAGCAAAATCATTGTGTCATTGAAGACCTTTTGTTATGGTACATCCCAATTCAAATAAAAATATTGAAGGTGCTTGAATGACATATGATAGACTGAAAGCGAAAATAATTCCTGGAGAGCATTGTCGGTTCTGTGGAAACGATACTGTTCCTTTGGTAAAAACAAAGTGTTGCGACCAATGGATTTGCTGTGATACTTCTTTTGCCTCTATAGAAGGTGGGGGCTATTGCCAGTATTATCACGAACATGAAAGTCTCTGCCATTTTCATTACAATGACGGCCATTCAGGCATATGGCAAGAATGTGAAGAGTGCCGAGATTTGGTTGGGGAAAATGATTTTAAGGCTTCCTTTCATGATCCCAACAATGTGCCAAGATATTAATTTTGTCCTTGTGATGGGTCCGAAGATTGAGCCAAAAAACAGGGTCAAAAACTGCTTAAAAAACACCGAGCTCGAATACACCAGTTGACACTCCCAATTTCTGTTCTTTTATCGATAATATTTAACTTAAATGAATAAATTCAAGCGTATAGACGATTATCGAATATTCGAACGAGTTTCCAATATTTAGTGATTCGATAAAAAATTTAATCCATTGTTTTTATTTGATTTTATTAAAAACAAGACTGTTCGACAATGTTTTTCTATCAAACACTTCTCTTAAAACGCTATCATATCAGGCCTTTAGTTTTTTGACACCCCAGATTAAAACCCCCGGCTACCCGATTCGGTTATTTACTTTTATAGCCATACTGCCCAATCGCCATAGTCAAATGTGCCAGTGCCATGGTGCAATTTACCCTCAGCCTTCAACTGCTGAAAAGCATCACGCATTCTACCTATAATCTCGGGCTGAATACTCAAAGTATGATGTGCAGGGAACACATGTTCCACAGACAGCGATGCAACCCGATCAAGAGAGTTGAGATATGCTTCGGGATCGGTTGACGGAAAGTATGCAAACAAGGTGTCTTTATAAACCAAGTCGCCGGTAAAAATATAGCCGCGTGCCTTTTCCCAGAAACACATATGCCCCGGAGAATGACCGGGAGTATGCAGTATTTGAATAGAACGGTTTCCAAGGTTAATGACTTCATTATCCTTTAGCACTTTTGCCGGCTTACCTTGAAAGAATTCATATTGATTTACATCATAACCGTCTGGCAGGTCACATCGGTCAACGACCATAGCTTTAATTACGTCCATTGTTAATGGAAATTCTCCACTAAGCCAATTTAGTTCATTTTCATGAGCGTAAAAGTCTGGGAAAGATTTATGCCCGCCAATGTGATCCCAGTGAATGTGGGTTGCTATTGCGGTAATTGGTTTGTCTGTCAGTTTTATGACTTGTTCATGAATATTACAGATTCCCAGACCTGTATCAATTAGCAAACTACGTTCAGAGCCATTTAGGAGATAACAATGTGTTTCTTCCCAGTGCCGGTACTCGCTTATGATATAAGTTTCCCTGTCGATCTGATCTATTGTAAGCCAATCATTCATAAATTTATCTTCGTATTTTTGTAATTCAACCCGGTTGAGATCACTTACCCGCCTTCGGTTTGACAACCAGCTTAGCAAAAACGATAAGCTTGAATCTACATCAAAAATCGGCGCTGGTATGCGGAGCAAGTGAATTGACTGGTTGGACGAAGCCGCTGCGCGCGGAAACCCCCAAAATAGTGTATATTCCTTAGATGTGTCCAACCAATGGATAAGGTTGTGGTTCGTTCCTCACACAATCTATCCTTATTCGTTCGGCTTTCATTCATATTCTTGACGACTAATAACAGTGCTCAATTTATTGAGTGTACGCCTTACTTTATTTAATGCTTTGTAAACTTCTTCTTGATTGTTTACATCTGATATTGCAACCTGTGCAAATTCAATACTATCTTTTATTAAGCTAAATGCCGGACTAAATACTGCTGGATCTGTTGCCTTACCCCGCAATTTCTTCGATGCTTTAGCAAGCTCGTTTAATGTTGGTCTCCAATCTTCGACTGATTTGTTTTTATTGGCTTCTTTTGGGGGAGTATTTTTTGTGGCAGTATCAAAACTCTCGATAATTCGATTGTTTTGCTTGGCTTTCATATAGGATTCTTTCAGATTTTTTTTTATCCCACCACCAAAAAAAATATTATTTGCATGAAAGAGTCCATCATATATAACTTTCCCCTTAAAGGGTAACAAGACAGTCTGTACATATATAGGCAGGCGAGATCGATGGATTAGCTCATCAAAACTTTGTTGAAGCCCCAGAACGCCATAGACTGTATTATTTTCAATAAATATTGCATATCGCTTCAAATATCGTTCAATATAAAAGTCCCCTTGAACAAAATGTTTCCATGCAGAAATTATTTTTAATTTATCTGCAGGCAATTTCTGAGGGTTTTTTTCAACATAAGAATCAATAATAGTTATATTCGAATAGAGAGCGGTACGCACTTCGATTTTTGGGGCTTGGTCATAAGATGGGCCACCCATCCCCGGTTTGGTGTTACAAAATATAATTAATGCGAAAAAAAGTGGACAAAAGATGCCCGGTTTGAGAATAGATAATGCGCTAACAACAATCTATTCAGAAAGGAGTTACACCAACAAACCGGGCTATGAACTCTCAATATGACAATTTTACACAAAAAGCAAATTCCAAAATCAAATGGTCCAGGCAGGAAGTAGCCAAAGGTGTTGTTGATTTTCTGAGCCGTAAGCAGGAGATCAGCCAACGGGAATTTGCAAAAGAAACCGGAATTCCTCGTGCCACGATTCAAAACTGGGTACGTCGGTATAATACAATTGATGAAGACCCAGCTCTTGTGGCATTTTTTGAGAGCCCGGCAGGTGCCGATTTTTTGCACTTGCTTATCTGCTAAGTCCCACATTATTTGACCCAAATTTCACTTTATGTGAAGTCCTTTGTCTCACGAAAGGCTGACGCGGCAAGGCCACCATGGACAAACGGAGTTCACAAATCAAAAGGCATGGGGGCAGTATTCAAACCAATGTCGGCTGCCCTTTCCCCCATGTTTCTGTCCTTAATGTGCCGGAAGCATCCTGTCTTTCTTTATTTTTTCGGTTGATATTTAAAACCGGCATCAATCAATATATATTCCAAGACGATACCAACCTCGCCTCTCCTTTTGAGTTCATCAAGCATCCACCGCTGGATTCGGGCATTCACATGAACCCGCTTGAGATGAGGTGGTAATTGAGGCTTGGGTTTTCCTCTATATCCTCCACGCATACCCTCTCCTTATTTTTAAACAAACGCCATAACGCCTTGCCATTAAAAGACTTTAGATAACCGTATAACGCTTTACAAAAAAGTCAGGTGATTTTGGCCTAAAAAAATGGGCATCCTTCATATGACTTGAAAAGTACTTTACAGTTTTTGAGAAAAATCCCTACAAATGGGAAATGATCAAAAAAAGTGTAAAGCACTTTTGAAGGATGCCAAAAAATGGCCATTTATTATCCTGCTTTTAAATTCAAACTGGAAATTCCTATCAGGTAGTCCACCGCTTGTATAAAACTGTAGGTTTTAACGGTCATGACCATGTCTATGGGGTTAAAATTTTTTTGGCAGGAGAAACACCTGGCAAGATTGGTTTTAGGATTGATTGCAGTGGTAAACTCGGAACAAACCGGGCACAAAAAGCGAAAATATCCTTCCGATACTTTATTGGGTTGATTGAGGATGTCAGCGATGACACGGTCAATTGGTATATCGTTTCTCAGTTTTCGGAGCACGGCCTTTGAATAGCGTTGTGTCATGATTTCTCTCCTTTATTATGGCAATTGGAACTCGGCCATGGTTTCATTGACAATGGCTTCGTCAATGCAGTTAATATTTTGGGATGCCGCATTGATCAGGCATGCCGTGGCAATATTGTTGATGGGCCTGGGTACGCCACCGGCATAATCGTGGATCAGGGATTTTGCTTCAGGTGTCATTAACTTGTCAGCAGCATCAACCCGTCTGAGTCGATGATTGATGTATGCAATGGTTTGGTCCCGGGACAGGGATTTTAAATGATAGCGAACGTTGATCCTGTTAACCAGATCCGCCAGGCTTACCCGTTTGAGTACCGTAGCCAGCGACTCCTGACCGCTGAAGATAATTTTCAATGGCAGATCCCCATCCCCCCCGGTACTGATCAAGAGTCTGAGATCAATTAATGTCTGGACAGGGATCAAATGAGCTTCATCTATAATGATCACGGTTTCTATATCGTTTTTTTTGATACGTTCAACAATCTGAAGGAACAGCCGGTCTTTGCCGAACCTGGGTGCCTCTCCCAATTGTGTCACAATGAGCCGTAAAAAAGCCCCTGGACTGACATTGGTCAGATGTAGATACACAGGAGCGTAGCGATTTTGGGGCATGGCCTGCCGGACCAGGCGCAGCAAGGATGACTTGCCGATACCGGTCTGACCGGTAATCAAGGCAAGACGACCCTGTTCCAGAAAAAATTTCATACGGGCCAGCGCCTGTTCAAAGCGACTGTCGGTCAACAACCAGTCAATGGGAGGATTTTCAGCGAACGGATGGGCGTTCATATTAAAATGGGTTAAAAACATTAGTTGATCTCCTTTTCGGCTTTAAACAAAATTTTCAATTCACGGATGACATAGGGAATGGATTTGTGGTCAGCTGCAGCGCAGGCCTGTCTGACCATTGACTTGTTGATCGCAGCGTGCATGTTCCACGTCTTTTTAAGAACCTCCAGCTCGTTTGCATTGAATGCTCCGAGTCCCCCTTTTTTGCCAAGAAGATTCGCGATCATCTTTGCAAATTCATGGAATGGCCATGGGCGTTGATCAGAGGTTTTTCGATAATCAATCCCCTGAGTTTTTGATGCAAGTTCCTGCTGGTGCCGGCGCTGAAGAGCGGCCAGGTAATCATTCTTGGGTTTTCCAGGCGTTTTTGTCGGCGGGGCAGGATCTACAGAAGTTCGCTGATGCAGGCGGCCTTCTGCCAGATATACCCCTTTTGATGAGAAAATTTGGACGGTGTCCTGACTTGAAAAGGGATCATATTTGACTTCTACCTTGTCACCGCGAAGCCTGGGATCGGTTTTGTAATATCGTTTGTTGAGCTGGATATCAGAAAAAGTGGAATGGACCCTTCGCTCAACCGTCTGCATAAAGGAGGTGCAAAAAGCATTTAAATCCACCTGGCGAACCACACGAGTTCCTTGATGAAGCGCCTTTTCCGGGGTCATTCCGATCTCTGTATGACGGGTTTTATGGTAGTCCTGTGCCAGCCAGGCGGCAAAGGCATGGTTCAACTCGTCCAGGGTCAGGATGTCTCCGGCACGGACTTCTGCTTCAAATCTTTCCTGGATCGTTCGGAACAGACGCTCAATGATGCCTCCTCCCTCAGGGTCTCCTTTTTTTCGGTACAGCAGGCGTATACCGGTACGGTAACATGCTGCCTTAAGGCCGTTGGAATGGTATACCTTTGCATTGTCGACATATAAACCAAGGGGCATCCCGTGGGTTGCCAGACCGCGCAGCAACGTGTCGATCAGAACGTCCAGGTTCTGCCGATAATAATACCGTGCTGAAACGCCATATCGGCTGCAACAATCAATGAATGCTGACAGATAAGTTGGAACTGCATCCGGGCCATTCATGACATAGGGGCCTTCCTCAAAATCACCGACCCATAGATCGTGTGCGTTTTTGCAGGTCCAGCGTTTCCGCACCGGTTTTGTGACAACTCCCAGTTTAAGACGAGTCGCCCCGGCTTCTTTTAAATGACGGTAAAGGGTAGAACGGGCAATGGTGGTTCCGAACTGCTCCTCAAGAAGTCGGTTGATGGTAATATCCGACCGAAAAGGCTGCTCCGTTTTAATTGCAATGGCGGCTTTGATGATCTCTTCAGCGACACTTCTGCTCTTACCCTGATCATTCCTTTTTTGCCGGTATAGGGCGTCAAATCCCCCGGTCCGGTATGCTGAAAGTTTCCGCTTCAGGGTGGAAAGGGACGGTTTTTTGCACTTACCATCCGGATAAACGACTTTCTTTTGAGATAGGGTTTTTAGATACCTGCCCGTTTCTTCCGGCGATATCTCCGAATAAATAATCGGTCGTAACAGATCGCACCAGAAAACTGCCAATTGTTCGTTTTTCAGGTTCATAATCACCTCCTGTTTTAGGGTTCCGGAGGCAATATACGTCAGGTATAACCGGCACGGGTTGCCAACTTGGGGAAAATGGAAACCTGAAATTGGGCCAGGTAGAGGGGCACAAGGGTTACCAGTTGAAAACAGGTCAGAAGTAGCTGTTTTCTTTTAAAAGACATGTATTTGGTGGGGGAAATTTTCAGGCCTGACAGATTTCGAGGAAGGGAGGATGTTGGGTCAGCTTGAATCATTAGATCCGTTGCGTTTTGAACCAGACGGGAATAACTGCCCAGGGTGGTGATCCACCGGTGGATGGTGGAATGTTCCATCATGGGTTCACGACCGACGTCAGAATTCGGTTCAACCTGGTGTAGCAATGGGCATTCATTTACCAGTCGACGATACGAATTATCCGGCTCATTGACATATGCCTGACTGAATGCCAGGATAGTGGGCAGTGTATAGCGTTTGTACGGAAGGGCAAAATCGGGATAGTCTGTTGCTGTTTTGTTGCATCCCGGGCACTTCCACCGCAACAGTAGCCCCATTACAATCACTACAGTCTGCTCAACGATTACATAAAATATGCGTTTACGCTTTTCATGTGGCTTAAACAGCTGCGGGGCAAGACCGCATCTTGGGCAAACCGGCAGTCAACAGGTCGCCAAACCCTGATTCACCAAATCCGTATGTTGCTGAATTTGTTCTTTTGTTGCGGATGATAAAAGTTGAGGCTTGAGTTGGGCAGTGGATTTAGTATAAGTCATATGAGTCCTTCTTTTTTCTTGAAGTTTGGGTTTTGCTGACTCATGACTTAATGCCTTTTGGCGCAGTCGTCAACCTCAGGCGGAAAAGGAGGACTTTCATAACAAAATGAAGGGCGGGGTAAACGGGGTATTATTAAATTCTATCTTGGCGGGGTAAGCGGGATCTGCTAATTCAATATTGCGGAATTTTTTATCCATTTATTGTGGAACTTAGCACTTATCCATGCGCTTCATCTGGAATTTACAAAAGTGGGATGTGGCAGTATCCACAATGTTTGTAATTTTTTAGAGATATGCAAACTTTCAAAATTTGTTGCATCATCATATGGTACGCATCAAAAGATTTCCAGCCAAATGGACCGAATGCTGGAAAATTTTGGAGATATGGAGCGGGCGCGGCTGTCTGAAGATATGCCGAAAAAACTAATCACCATTTGTGAGGATGAGACCTTCCATCCCCAGATATGCCTTGTCGGGATCGAGCCGGAATCCAATTTTATTCTTCTGGAAGAATATGCCGATGATCGTTCGGCAACAACCTGGAATAAAGCGGTGGATGCTGGATTGGCAGGTCTCTCCGTAAAGATCCTCCAAAATAGCAGTGACGAAGGCAAAGGTTTGATCAGTCATGTGACCAATGGATTGGATGCCCACCACTCCCCCGATCTTTTTCATGTACAATATGAAATCGGGAAGGGAACTTCGGGCCCGCTTGCCAGTGCGGTGCGATCGGCCGAAAAAACGCTTGAAGAATGCTCAAATACCAGCCAAAAAGCCTTGAACAACAAGGAAAAGTACGAGGCACTGGAAAAACATCCGGTAGGTCGTCCCCCCAATTTTGGACAAAAAATTGCCTTAGCAAAGGAGCAGGAGACAAATGCCGAACTGGCCTTGGAAAAAGCCAGAGCCAACCAGGAAAAGGTCCTCAAAGAAAAGAGAAAAATCGGCGAGGTGTATCATCCCTATGATCCTTTGACGGGTGAAAAACAGGATGCCTCAACCGTTTCCCTCAAGCTGGAAGAGATTTTCGATAAGATACGGGAAATCACCGATTCATTGGCCGACCGCTGCAAGAAGCGTGTTGATAAAGCCTGGCGTGTAACGGAAAAAATGACTGCAACCATAGCATTCTTTTTTTGTGTAATTGAGTCTCTTGTGGAGGAACTGGATCTGTCTGAAGAAAGACGACAGCTAATGTTCACTCACTTGATTCCCGGTTTCTACCTTCAAAAGGTCGCCGAAAGGGAAAAAAATCCGGACAAAAAGGAACTCATCCGGCAGAAGTCCCAGGAACTGCTTTCCGTGTTAGCCAGTAGGCACGGCCCTCTTGCGGATTGTGATGAATCGGAGATTTGCCACATGGAACGAAAGGCCAGAGAATTTGCAGGACTTTTTCAAAGATCAAGCTCTTGTGTGGAAGGGCGTAACGCTCAACTCTCTCTTCGACACCACGGAATGCATCGCTTAAGTGATCAAAAACTTAAAGCTCTTACTGTAATCCACAATTATTATCTCAAGAGGCCTGATGGAACCACCGCAGCAGAGCGGTTTTATGAGAATAGGCCCATTGATATGTTTAAATGGTTACTCAGTAATATGCCCCAAGTGTCTCGACCGAGAAACGTAACAAAAAAAGCGGCTTAGAGGTGGGTGGCCCATCTTATGACCAACCCCGATTTTTGCTTCCGTCGGGCATTCTATATATTCTTCCAACGATCTAATATTAGTATGAATTTTCTTTTTCTGGTTGACAAAATACTGAAGGCCAAACATCAAATCAAAAAATAATTTAGCGTCTTTATCTGATACTTTCATAACTTATCCAATTAATGTTTCTATAGTCGAACGGGGAGTTGAGGGGCCAGGCTTTTTAAAGCCCAAAACTTCCGATAAAAAGTTTAATTTTTCTGAGCCAGGCCCTTTCGAAAAGTCGCGTAGTAAGCCTGGTCCCTCTCCAACGTTTTATTCTGTAATTTTTTGTGCTGTTTTCGCTGGAACTTCAATAGGTTCAATCTCTGAAAGATCAACATTCTGCTTCGCATGCCATAAGTTATAGCTGTCCTGCATATGAAGCCAACTTTCGGGGGTTCGTCCTAAGCATTTAGATAAACGAAGAGCCATTACAGGACTTATAGAGCTTTGCCCCTTTAAAATCCTTACGAATGTTGAAGGAGAAACTTTAAGCCGCAGGGCAACACTACGTGGTGAAACCCCCAATGGTTCCAAGTAAACTTCTTGAATGAATTCCCCTGGATGGGGTGGGTTATACATAGCCATTAGTGATAATCCTCATAATCTACAACATAGGCATTGCCGTCTTTGAATTCAAAAACGACGCGCCAATTGCGGTTTACATCAATCGTCCATAATCCTTTACGAGAAGGAGGTCCCTTTATTCTATCCTTTGCATTTACAAGAACAACTTTTCCGTTTTCCCAAACAGGAATCTTCAATCCCTTGCTGGCCGCTTTTTCAATTGCCTGCGTAGATGCCCTACGCATTGCTTTCAAAGCTAACTGTGAATGTGATTTTTTTGTCATTGTTTTTCCTCTATAATAACAGGGAAATCACCAGAGTTAAGTCCACTCAGCGTCGTCTCAAATGCAAAGGATTCTCGATTTTCAGTGATTCGATTCATTCTATTTATGAATAGTTTCCCGGCTTCTAAAGCAACGCTTTCCGGGTTAAAAGGTGCAATACCCTTAGCAATCAAATCCGCGTTAATAAAGTTCAAGCATTCAGCTTCTACTGGCAGAAAGTTCTCAGCAAATGTTGTTTTGCCGGCACCGTTCGGCCCTGCAATAATATAACATTTCAGTTTGCTTTGCATCACCATTACAGTTGAGCTTGAAGATTATTTTCTTCACAGGCAAGAAAAGGATCAGTGGTCTGCGGCCACCATGCGTTCAGATCCTGCGGCAACCGCCATTGCCCGGCATGCCAAAATCATAAAATCAAACAATGGGTGGAAGGGCGGATGAATCGGCAATTGCCGGGTCACCACTTTATGATCACCTTCACAGTGCCCGAACAATTGCGGCAATTCATCCGCAGCAACCAGCGAGCCGCATATGCAGCCCTGTTTGCGGCATCTTCACAAACCCTGAAAGCGCTTACGCCCGATCCCAAATATATCGGAGGTGATCTCCCCGGTTTCTTTGGTGTGCTCCACACCTGGGGCCGTCAGTTGCAGTACCACCCTCATATCCATTACATTGTTTCTGGCGGCGCAATCTCAAAGGAAGATGGCAGTTGGCATCCTTCCAGGATTGATTTTTACCTGCCGGTGAGGGCCATGTCAAAGATATTCCGGGCAAAGTTCTGTGAAGAGATGAAAAAGGCAGGTCTTTTGCCTCAGGTACCTGCCGCTGTCTGGGAAATGGACTGGAATGTGAACTGTCAGGCTGTGGGCAACAGCGAAAACAGCATCAAATACCTGGCGCCTTATGTTTTCAAGGTGGCCATCTCCGACCATCGCATTATCAAAGTTGAGGATCGGAATGTCTTTTTCAAGTACAAAAAAACCGGTAGTGAGCGCTGGCGCACCATGAAACTTGAGGCCATGGAGTTCCTCAGACGTTTTCTTCAACATGTGCTGCCCACTGGATTTATGAAGGTGTGGTATTATGGCTTTTTGAGCCCTTCATCTTCCATTGACCTGGATCACATCCGACAGCTCATGGCGTCAGCCTATGGGATAAAGGCTGCGGAAGTATCTCCTGAGCCTGAGACAGCGTTGCACTCACTTACCTGTCCGGCGTGTGGTGGAAAGCTCAAATATTCCCATTCGGTGCTGCCGCATCAGATGATCCCCGGGATACCGGGTAATATTTAGAGCACCAGTTGTTCAAAAATGGTTGTTTTTGAATTCCGTGTGAACGGGAAAGGATCTCTGCGCTTACGCTTCCAGTGGATGAGCGTTTTTATCTACAAATTGTCAAAGAGCAGGCTGAAGCAGCACGATTTCAAAGCAATTATTTAAATCCATCCTCCTTCCCACCGGAGGTTATCCCACTTCGGTGGGATCTCCCTCCTGAATTATTCAAAGCAAAACCCTTATGGCAAAAAAAATGAACTTGGCTTCGGTGCCGGGCTTCTCGAACAAAGGATTGAGATCGATCCCCATCAAGTGTGATTTGAACTTGTGATTTGTCGTATGGGGGTCGACACAATCCTAAAGGTTAGCTTTTTTTGAATATATTTTCTCGATGATAAGCGAGATATTTACAATGTTCAGACTCAACCCGAGCCAATTTCATTGTCTCGTTTACCCCCAAAGCTTCCATGTCTTTTTCATCTAATTCGTTTGATATGATTATTTTTCCAGAATCATCAAAACTTATAAATCCGGAATCAAAACAAGAATCCAGAGTAGGCGAAAGTAATAAACCGTTATAAAGGCTTAAACGTTCACTAACCTCAGATTGTGACCAAGGTTTGATGTGTGATGCTTTCAATAATTTTTGCTCTCGGCAGCCTGTAACAGCACACATTGTCCAATATTTAATAAGACTTTCCCTAAACTGTCCTTGCCCTATACGTGATTTGATTATTGCGTCTCGTTCAGTATCTCTAAGACTTAAATATTCTTTTACGTCCGGTAATTTCCCTTCGTTCTCCATTTGTGCAGAGAGCATCCAAGCAAAAGAATGTGCATCCAACAGCGACACCTCTGATGATAAAGCATAAGATAATAATCGCTTTAGTTCACCAATTAAAGAAATATACTGCGAATAGTTTTCCCATGAACATTGCTTGCTTGTTTTAAAATCAATACCTAATAATTCAAAGGCTCGGTCAAAATATGAAGGGGCAATCGGTAAATATTTAGAATTGTCTTTTATAAAAAACAGATAGGCTATCAGTGCATACTTTTTACCGAATATTCCAATCATTTCATCAAATGAATTCTCAACATTGGCCTTGTGGTAAAGCGAAAATAAACAGTATTCAATTTCTTTTAATTTCTCAGGTGATTTCTTTGCTTCATACAACGGATGGTGTGGTCGCTTATCGTCTCCATAACGGCTTTGCCACTGAACTAAATTATTATTCTGAATTTCTATTGATTCAATGGCCGATGCAATAATATCCCCAGTACCAATGTCTGATTCTTTCCATGCTTGAAAAGCCAATTTTTCTCTGGCTTCTCTATGAATTACCGATTTATATCCTTCTTGCTCATATGTATAGGGATTGTCAGCAAAGGATATAAAAGAAACATTAGATTTCTCTTCAACAAATTTTTGAAAGGCCTCAAACTGCTTTTCAAATAGGTATGGATCTATTGTCAGTTTTAAGTTTTCCATGAACGTTCCTTTTGAAAGCGATCGCACGGTAGGAACGCCGGTCACCCGGCGCCCCCCGCACAGACCCGGACGTGCGGTTTTCCCGCATCCGGTTCCTCGGTTGGACTCGCTTCCGTGCGGACCTTCACAGTTACCCGTTACAAGATCCAGTTGCTATTCCCCGCAGTGAGGTTGGCTCGTGTTATCCAGCCCTACATGTCCGGCACGAGTTTCCTTTGTGGGCTATGTCCTTCCGTCAGGTCCTTTCCCTTGCATGCATGGTGTACGCATGCGTGTGGCTGGCTTTCCCAACCTCTGAGTACTATGCCTGATAAGACACCCCAATGGCATATAGCCGCCTTGCGACGACCCACCTGTGTATCAGGAACACACTGGGGCTTCCCGAGTTCTTCAACGCATCTCTTCCTGCATGCCACGGCCTGATGACTCCGGTGGACCTCCACACCCTCGCCTATAACGGATGCTTCTGTGTTGCCTTCGGCGACCGCTAAAACCCTCGGCGTCCACAAGTTGCTCTTTCGAAGCTGTACCAGCACTTCAGGGAACACGGTTTCCCCTACGGCCTACAGGATTCTTAAGCCTACGCTTAACCCATCTTGTTAAATGAGCCCGGTTTGCCGTGTGCGTTGGCATGCAATTTGCTATATATGTAAAGTAACCTTCTTCTCTTCGGTCCGCCCGTGGGGCTTCATTTAACGGGGAGCCGAGGGGCCGGGCTTTAAACCCCAAAAGCTCAGATAAAAGGTAAATTTTCCTGAACCACATACTTTTCAAAACGCCGCGCAGGTAGCCCGGTCCCTCTCCAGCGTTTTGTTAACTGGAATAACCCGACTCCTCGTTCTGCTCATTTTCAGAACTCATATCTGCTTGCTTGCCCACCAACTACCATCTCACTCCGCTGTAGCATCCACCACTTCCATGACCGCTTTCAATAAATCGATCACGACAAATTTCGGAGCAAAAGTAATTTCACGATTCACGAGATCCGTACCCCGAAGAAGATATGCCAGCACTTCCGATGCGAGAAGGTCCCCTGATAGAGCTCCCCCGATACTTGTAGTCGCCATCTTACCCATTTTTGCAGCGTTCTCTATTCGCTTTATGACATTGGGCTCGAACTTGTCCAGAATGAAGGACGGAAAAAGCCCTTCACCGTCAGATTTCTTCTTCAACAGCCCCCAGAATTCATCAGGCATCATGCTTTTAGGGTGATGGGCGACCAAGAGGGCGCCGAATCCAAACGCCCCGGCCGTAAAAAGGGGGATGTTAAACCGTCTGAGCAACTCCGGAGTCATGGCTTTAACGTCTGCACCCTTTTCGACGTCAATCACACCCACATGGACATCACTGCCGTTGAGGAATCGCTCGAGATTGCCGACCAGCATTCCTTCGGGAAACAACTCAAGCTCAACATCCGGATTGATCTCGCGGGCAAGCCGTTCGTAGACCCTTATCTTGGGCTGGCCCAGGGTAGAGGCGAAAGCTGCCGCCTGCCTATTCATATCGGGCGGATCAAAGACGCCGTTTTCAGACAATCGAAACCGTTTCACCCCACAGCGGACTAAATTCAAAAAAGCGCCTCCGCCGACCCCACCGAGTCCGGCAAAGGCAATCAGAGGGCTCGAAAGCGCATCAATTCCTTCCTGCCCCAATATTGGTAGTGTCCGATCAAGAAATGTTTGCATGGTTGCGTTTCCTTCTCAGCTCGGGGAGCTGAGGGGCCAGGCTTCTTAAACCCCAAAAGCTCCGATAAAAAGTTAAATTTTCCTGAACCAGGCACTTCCGAAAGGCCGCGCAGTAAGCCTGGTCCCTCTCCAGCGTTTTGTTATATTCAATTTATAATATCAACTACTTGCTGAAATATTCTTTCAAGGATTGAGTGGTTATTTCTGATATGTAAAAGTGACCTTCCCACTCTTCATCATCCTCATCTTCCTCCCAACCCAGCAAATAAACTTCACTATCATCATCGATATCAAGTTTCCTGATTCTTCTTGTTAATCCAGCTTGAATTCCATTGAGGTCTCTCAAAATTTTGGAATCAGTTGCCTTAAGGAGATCTTCTACCTTGCCAACACCGTTGTTGTCGGCAAAAACTTTTAAAAAGCTCTTCGTTTTTTCTGCAACACCAGACATAAATTTTTTGGTCATATGTTCTGTCATGTCGTACGGCCTATCTTCAGTGTCGGATGTTTCTATTGGGCTGCTAATATTGAAACTTTGGCTACCAATTAATGAATAGATTTCGTTCAGTGCTGACCTTGATAGAGAACTAAGGTCTTTTTCGTTTAATATCACTTTCATGTTGTCCTCCGTAAAAGATGGTTTTAAAGAGTTGCTATCACGTACATGATAGTCCCATCTTATACGAAACAATCAATTTGTCAATAGAAAAATCACAAGATAGTATTACCTTGTAGAATCAAGTATATTTATGCGCTTGTTAATTTTAAAATATAACGTAGAGTTCACTGGATTTTGCGGAGCGCAGCGGAGTGAAATTCCAGTGCAACGATTTGTTAGCGAATTATCCAGTTTTTCTCCCAACAGCCATGACGTGAAGACTTGTTGCCATCAAGTTCGTATCTTCTTCAATCAGACCGATTGCCTGCATCAACTTTTGCTTCTTGGCTTCTTCAGACCAGTGGTTTTCAAGGTTACTTAGAATCCATGCAGGCCCTTCAATGGCAAGCATAGCTTCTACTATGAATCTAGCCTCTAATACTTCCTGTTCTAGTTCGCTTGGTAAGTGGAAAAATGAATCTGTGAAATACGATTTACCTGGCACATTACGATGCTGGCCATTCTTGAGATCCTGCTGGACTATTGCGAAGAAATCGGGATCTGTGAATGTTTCGGAGATCATACCACTTAGAATAGAGGCGAAACGGGAGATTCCAACGGCAAATACAATGCCACCTGGCTTCAAAACGCGGAGCGCCTCCAGTAGAGCACAAATCCTGTCTTCACGAATCGTGAGATGATAGAGCGGCCCAAGCAAGAGTACGGCATCGGCAGAATCACTGTCAAAATCAAGCTTCCGAGCGTCACCGATAGTGCATGAAAGGATTGGATGCCCTACCTGAGAGTCTGATGCCTTCTGGGCAAAAGCAACATGCTTGTCAACAGGATCCACCAAATGGACGTTATGTCCTTTCTTGGCAAGGTAGCACGAGTACGGGCCGGTGCCGCCGCCAATGTCTAAGACGGTGCTAGACGTGTCCGGGATATAACGCTCTATGATTTCTACAGTTCTTTCGAACTCAAGTTGACCTCTTGGTTTGGACAAACGGTTATGTTCCTCATATCTCTCATAAAAACTGAGAACGTTTTGGAATCCACTATTCATAATTTGTCTCGCTAACGGGAAGCTCAGCTGACCGGGGGCGAATCTGCTACACGCTTAGCAAAAGCGAAATCCTTTGAAAAACCAATAACTTTGAAAAGCGCATTAGGCCCCCGGGTCAGCTGAAGCGGTTTGTTCTGTCTCTCATAGGTTCAAATTAGAGCATCTAATCCCTTTCTTTCCATAATATCTAATAGTTTTCTTGAAGCACCGGCAGGCTTCTTGTTGCCTTGTTCCCATTTTTGGACAGTTGAAGGGCTGATATTAAAGATACTGGCAAGAGCTGCCTGGCTCAATTTGAATCGTTTTCTTATTAATATTATTTTTTCAGGGCTATACTCCTTTATTTCAGGAAGACAGAGGTTCTCGATATTCTTCATTGTGATATCATCGACCAAGCCGCTTTTGTTCAAATCTTTTACTGTGCTGGTAATTGATTCTGCAATGGATTTCCTCATGATTTCACCTCAATAAAATCCCCATTTTCAATTGCGATTGCTATTTCCTTCGCTGAAAAGCCCAGTATAATTTGGGACAATTCTTTGAAAACCTGGAGTTCTTTTCTTGATAAATTCGATTTTTCATTTTTGGCAAACCCATGTATAAAAATAGCTCTATCTTCTTTCTTGTAGCATATAATCGTTCTCCCACTGCCACTTTTGCCCTGTCCTTCAAATCGAATTCTCTTTTTGTATAAATGTCCACCAAGGCTTGCCTCAAAGTGACCTGATTGAACTTCTGAAATAGCTGTATTCAGGTCTTTGGCGGATATTTTTTGTTTTGATAACCATTTTGAAAAATGCTTTGTCATTAACCGTTTCATATCCTATATTATAACACCAAGTGCTATAGCATGCAATGAACTATTGACTGAATCAATCGGTTGACAAAATACATCAAAGAGAAGTTCAACCTGTAGTAAACAAAGCAAAAACAAATATCTTTGAAAATCAGATCACTAAAATGCCTTATCAAACATTATTTTTGAAGCTTGTGAAAAGGCTCAATGCGTTTTCTATGTGCTTGTTTTGATCTAAGACAGAACGGGGAGCTGAGGGGCCAGGCTTTTAAACCCAAAAACTCTCCAAAAAGTTTAAATTTTCCTGAACCAGGGACTTCCGAAAAGGCCGCGCAGTAAGCCTGGTCCCTCTCCAGCGTTTTGTTAGCCCTGGTATTATTTATAGTTAACAGATCCCACGCCAACCTAATTTTTTTCTAAATTCATTTTCAACTAACCAATTTTGCTCAAAAGTTCTATCCCTATCCCTATCCCTATCACTCTGACTTTCATTTCTTTCGTCGAGGTGATATTTTTTCCACCCTGGAAATAAGAATGCCACTAGCAATCCTTCAGATATTCCGAGAGAATTCAACTCTATCTTAATTTTTTTAGCTGAGACATGTAAATGTTCAAAATCATCAAAACTTCTTGTTGCATACGCTATATATTCCCAAGGCTCAATTAACTCGAATGTATAGGGAGGACGACAGAGTTTAATATCAGCTATTTCACTATCACACTGTATTTCCACTTCAGACCATAATGTTGGGAAAGGGTATCGTCTATGAACCCAATAATTGGTTGGGTCTAAAAAACCTTCCTTTACACAGAATTCAAAAGTATGTGTATATACCGCTCCAGGCCTCATAGGCTTATTGGGTCCCCAAGTTATCACCAAAGATGATATATCTGCATCGTATTCATGTGACAAAATCGTTGAACTTGTCTCGTAACTTACATCACTTAGGGTAGGTTTTTCTTTGTTATCATAAAGTGTGTCCGACCAATCTGATGGATTCCATTCATTTTTGCACAAAAGTATGTCTAAAGAGCTTTTACAGAATACATCTCTGTTCTCTAATATTTGTAAATATCGTCTATCATTTAATATGACATAGTCGGATTTGATATTTAGTGGGTTATTAATAACCTCATTTCGTCTTAAAATATACTGCTTAATTGATCGAACCGATGCCTTTGTTCTTCTAAATACATCAACTACAGAATCAATTTGATCAGGCTTGTTATGCTCCATAAGTTCAAAAACAAGTCTTAAAAGAGCATCATCATAATCTATTTCATTAAATCGAATTTGAAGCCGTTCTTTTATAAAAAATGGCGGCTCACAATCCTCAATAACAATAGGGATAATTTTGCCTCTTTTGAAGATATTTCTCGGAACAAGTATGAGTTTACTTCGGTTTCAACCCATGACGCCTTACAGGACTTTTGAGACAAAACAACAATAAGACAATCGGATTCTCTAAGACCTTGTTGTACTTTTCTTGTAATTGATTCTCCAGCCCTTATTTCCCACGTACTAAACCAAAGATCAAACTTCCACGCTGCAAGATCACACACTAACTTGTCAACAAAATCCTTATCAGATGATGAGTGAGATATAAAAATCATATATGTCTTATGGCCCTCTAAATGTTGATATAGTGAGATCGGGTAGCCGGGGGCAGTTATTGCCCCAGGCCCCCTCAGAACCGTACTTGACAGTTTCCCGTCATACGGCTCAAGCATTTCTAAGGCTAAGCCTTGCGGGGCCGCCCGGTTGTTTTAGCAATAATGAAATTTACAGTTATTTCATAGCATACTTCCGTAAGCATTTAACCGGAAAGTACTGTTCTTTTTCCGGGTCAAAAGAATATACATACTTTTGAAATATGCCTTCGGATGTGTATGCTGTGTTGCTGTTCAACAACCTTTGCGATACGCATCTACAGTCTTTTAACAGCATAAAACTGCTGATGGGCGCACCAGCTATTGCCGTCATTTGCTTTCCCATCCTCAAAGATTCTCCAAACTCTCTCGCAAAGAAACACCTGCCCGGGTGTGTCTGTAGTCACACCCGCCGGACGTCAGCTCCCTTTCGGGCCGGGTAATGTCGATAATCAATAGATCCATCTCAACCCGTATCCACCTCATTACAAGATGGCATTCGCTTTTTCCTGCATCTTACTCCCGCACCTCCATCAGCGTGCCTTGCGGTTTCACCTGCCGAGTATTCCCGGCGAAGATACGGGGTTTCCACGTTCCACATTATTGCCGATTTGTGGATGACTTAGGCCTGCCCTCTGCACCGGCGGCGCAACATCTCCGTGCAGGCAGTTAGCAAACCTGCAACCTGACCGCTCACCTTTTTTTTGGTCCAAGCTTACCAGCCTCTTTAGCTTGTTCTCCCTGACGGTACTTGCGGAACATTCAATTAATTTGACCATATCATCCAAACCCTTGCCCTCACCCGGATTGAGGCTTCCAGGAGGGTATCCGCCTCACGGCTTTCACCCCTTCCGCAAATGCGGAATTCGGTACGTTGTCGGTTGGGCTTCACACCGTTGCCGGATGCACCGGAAACCGCATGCCACCTAAGGTACCGGCAGGAGAATGCCGGGTTTGGTCAGGACCAACAGACCTGCCAAACAGCCAATAATGCGACCTCGTGTCGCACGCTAACGGGGAGCTGAGGGGCCAGGCTTTTTGAACCCAAAAAGCTCCGATAAAAAGATAAATTTTCCTGAACCAGGCACTCCCGAAAGGCCGCGCAGTAAGCCTGGTCCCTCTCCAGCGGTAAATATTCGGCTTCTTACGCCAACGCTCATTTTTGTAGCAAAGTTCTAAATTTCTTATCAAGAGGATACACCCAAATTTCTTTTATTGGAACAACGATTTTTCCGGGTTGTCCACCCAGTTTTCCCCGCCCTTTGGTCTGTCCAACATTTGTCCAGTTTGCCGATTTATAGCAAGTACCGGTAAAACGATTATTTTGCACAAAAGATTCCAACAAAACGGGTCGGATATTATATTTTTCTTCCCAGTGATCAGTAAGCTGGCGTGCAGACAGTGATAGTATTTTTGAAGCAAGGTTTTTTGATTGTATCCATGGCAAAATAAGGAATCTGGCATTATTGACGATCATGTTTAGATTTTTTTGTCGGTGCTCATGATCCCAGCCAATAAATTCATCTCTTGGTGCAGTTTGCCATGCCGCAGCAGCAAAGCCAGTCAGAGCAACGATCTGTTTATCTGCAATAATGAAATAACGAAGCTGAGCTCCTGGCAGGGGTGTGTAGCCAAGGTAATGATATCGTTCAATATACTCATTCCATAGAGCAGAGTCATTGTGGGAGACCATCTGTAATCGCAATGGTGGTAGCTGATTCACAGCGCAAGTAATAGGGGTTTGCGGATCAGTGGCAGGTGTAAACCTAATTTTTTGAAGAGGCATTTTCGCACGGGTTGGAGCTGGCAGTTGAATGATTCCATCTCTGTGCATACGCAGCATTGCAACACGGCATGACATATCCTTGAGATTACCATCAGGCTTGAGCCATTGAAAAAGCTGGCAGACCTCTTTAGAAAGTCGTGATCGATTGAAAGTCGGATTTCGTTTTATGAGAGATCGGATCTGTTTAATCTCGTTAGAGGAAAAGTTCCGCCCAGAGTAGCGTATCAAGATGTGTCCGCTGGTGGTTTGGAGAGTCTTTCCCGACGATCTTTATCCATTTTCCATGGAAGAAAGGGTGACAAATCAGTAGGGGCTTGCCCATTGTTTTCAGCACAGGCAGTCAGGTAAAGTCTTAGCCAGTGACTACAGTTGAGGCCAGCCAAGGCTATGGTTTGCAAAACAGAAAACATTATCGCTGCCAACTGAGAACTCCACAAGCTTCCCGAGCCATAGAAATTTTTACGCCCTGTCACAGGATTGCGGATGGAGCGTTCGCCTTTGTTATTGTCCATGGGGACTTCCGGATAATCCACAAAAACGCTTAGCCCCTTCCAGTGATTTTGAAGGCTTGTCAAAATTTTATACTGGATATTGGTCAATAGCGTTGATTCAGAATTTTCCGGATTATTTGCCTGGATAAATGCATCCCTATCTTTGGCGACTTCAGCCATTTTTTCCACGAGTGTTTCATGATGTTTTTTGAATGATTCAGATTGCCATTGAACAGGAAACTTGGGATCAAACTGATCACAACGCAGATTATTGATATGGTCTCGTGAGTCATAAGTTCTTTTGAGGGGAAAAAAACACAACTATCCCCTAAATCTTACCTTGTGATTCATTTGATTCTTTATGTGGCATTTTTTCTAAGTTTCAATACATGAATTTGCCAATTCTTGTGTTGAATTTGCTCTTTGACATTCAGGATATGCACCCTTTTTCCCTTTGAAGCAGTACGCTTGAATTTCATGCATTACCGCGCCAGCAGCGGAATTGATGTAATTCCTGGAGATCAAATTGGCCACCACCAATTTAACGGTTCTTTCAGAAGGAAGGTTTCTGGATTTTGTTCTCAGAAATCCTTCGTATGCCTTCCATATGCAATGTTCAAATTTCAGAGAAAGCAACTGAAGTAAACCAAGCGCAATGGCCCCGGTCATGACAAATCGTTCATATGCGGCAAAACAGCGTTTGACCTTGTTCATCTGATCAACGTTTTCCGCTTTTTTCAAAGACTTGTTTTTTGCCGGTTTTCTGGAGTGCCGGGGTAATCCCTTAGTCCAGAATCGATATTGAAAAACACCCATGACATTTTTAAGCATGTCAAACATGGTTTCAATTCGGGTTCGGGCACAATAGAGTTTAAGTGCTGCAACTGCGTCCTGTTTCAGATCACTGCACATCAATATAATCGGCCCACGTTTGGTAATCGCCAGTACAAACCGAATAAGGCCGCCTGTTGGTTTCCACAATAGATCAACGCTGCAAATAGAAACCATTTCAATTTTGCCATAAATGGTGCATTCCACCCGTTCAAATAAATCCCGCAAGTCAAACAGATCGACCACCTTGATTTTCTCACCATATTTTCGAGGGCGCCCCGCTAGTCTTTCCTCGGGTAACTCTGCTTCAAAATAAGCCACACAGTTCTTTTTTGCTCTTATTATCAAGGTCAGCAGAGGGGACCGGTCTTTGATGGAGTACACAGATTCAGCCAACATGAAGACTAACTTTCCAGGAAAAAAAGCATCCAGTACGAGGACGCTCTTTAAATCATGTTTTATGGCAAAATCCAATCCCATTTGAACAATCCTTGTGCCCAATGTTGTCTCGTTGCCTTTCTTTTTCTTTTTTTTCTTCTTTGTTTCATCCTTTTCATTGACATGAACAAGCCCCTGATGAATTCCAAGGGACAGTGGGATGCAAAACGGAGAGGCAAAAGAGCCAATCAGCATTCCAACAGCCCCCCAACAATGACCTCGAAAATATGATGGTTTGCTTTGGGTTTCAGAATGCTGATGCATAGTGACAACGCATGGCATTTGACGTCCGTCCTTGGGGACATTGGTGTGATCTCCCAACAAAATCACTCTCCCATTGGATGTCACTGTTTCATTTTGTGAAAGAACAAAGCTCCACCAGCATTCCATGACCCTGTCAAGAGACCAGGTAGATACTCGAAAAAAATGAAGAAACGCATTGTACCCAGCTGTATTTAAGCCCCAAAACCTACAAAAAGAGGTAACACCTCCCATTTCAGGGGTTCCGATAAACCCCAGCAATACCATACAAAAAATAAGCCAAGTGGTTTTTCTTGAAAAAGCCTTGTTAAAAAATATCAGAGTCTGGTAGAGATACTTGAGCATTTTGAGTCTTTCTTTTTTGAGTTGGTCCTCATAATATTGAAAGATTCAAAATGTATCCTCCGCTCTAAGATGTCATCTCTTTTTTATAAAAACTTACGACTCACGAGATATGGTAAAGTTCACCAAATTTCCCAATCCAGGAAAATGCCCATTCCTCCAAATCAGGATGTTTTTTTGCTGCATCCAGGAAGTCACGACGAACATGGGCCCAACAAAAAGCCAAAATAATAAAATCCAGCTGTTTTGCCAATGATTTATAAGCGCTGTAGCGATCACAAACGATAATTATTTTGTCATGCTGGATATTTTGAAAATGTGCAAGGGGAACATTCGCGCCACGGCCCGGGGCAATTTCAAAGTAGATTACCGATGGGGAACGACTGAGCCACAACCACCAACGGTTACCTATTTTGCCCTCAATATTCTCAAACACCTTCCAGCCGCTTTCATCATTATGAAATCTTTTTTCGGTCATTTGCTGGGCGTAAAGGGCATCATAAATCGGTTGAAATAACTCTTTGAGTATTTTTAAACCACCTGCAATGGAACCCGGAGAAATAGGTAAACCCATTTCCTCGTACTGATTCAGAAGTCGATTGGTCGGTTGGCTGTAATAAAACTTGTTTAATAAAATTGCCTCCCAGACCGATATCCCATATGGACTTCTCTTAATAAGTTGAGGAGGCGCGGAACCAGCGATTATTGTATTTGGAACACCCTTGCAGGAGCAATCTTTTTTCATACACACACGTATATTTTTACGAGTATACGCTTTGACCTCAACTTCAATAATTTCTATTTCTTGATTTTCATCCTGAACATAGGGTGTACCGCATTTTTCACATTGAGGTGTTTTTTTAAAATCTGTCAGTTCTTCTTTTTCAGGAAGATTGGGGCGTAAAGTTCGTCCATGGCCTTTACTGCCGGGTTGTTGACCGCGTGGGCGTGGAGATGGAGAAGGCGCTGACTGGCCTTCATTATTTTTAGATTTGCCTTGCTCATTTGGATTGTCGAATAAACGAGATTTTAATCCTCGAATTTCACCTTCAAGCTCTTTTATTTTTTGTTTTAGAATTTCTTCACGTACTATGGCTTTTTTATGCACGGCCTGCCAATAGCCAACACCATGTTTAAGTGTTAAATATTCTTTTTCTGAAATGAAAATCTGCGGTGACGGCTCAGCAATAAGCTTAATTAATGGCTTATTCATGCCAGTGCTGATGGTCACTGATATTTTGTGCTGAGAAGCATTCATGTCTCTCTTTTATCAGAAATTTTGAATCGTGTCCCGAACTTTTTTCTGATTATTCAAAAGAAGCCGAATATTTACCTCCAGCGTTTTGTTATCTTTATTATTCAAAGGGCTTAGGGCAGGACCCTGGCAATCGTTTGTAGGATTATAAATGAAAACGCTTCGTTAGTAAAAAAGCTACCAATAAAAGCAAACCATCCAATTACGACCAGGGCGGTTTTAAAACCGGCATTACAAAGCACTGTTTTGACCATGGCAAGCCCTCCTTTCAATAAGTTTAACAGTAATAAGATGCGATTACCTTGGCTGTCCTGCTCCGCACTGCGTCGTGCCCTAAGCCCTTTGTTTTTTATTCAAAAATCGGATTCATAAAACTACGTTCATAACTTACGATACATCTGGTTTTTTCAGAATGTTCAAATGCTTTTATACAGTCTGGATCTTTCCACATTTTATTTCTATAGGTTTCATAATCTGCCAAAGATGGAAAGCTGAATAACGCAACCGCAATGTTATTCGCTCCTTCATGCGGTAGAAAATATCCATGATGAGTTCCACCAAATTTGTTTACCAAAGGTATCCACATTTTTGCATAAACTTCGAACTCTTTGATTTTATAGGGATCAATTACATATTTTAAATAGCAAGTAACCATAGTTGCTCCGTTTTAGAAGGAAATAATTATTTTTTGAACCCATTATTCATGCTTTCAACGTTGTTTTTGGAAGATAACGGGGAGCTGAGGGGCCGGGCTTTTAAACCCCAAAAGCTCAGATAAAAGGTAAAATTTCCTGAACCACATACTTTCCAAAACGCCGCGCAGGTAGCCCGGTCCCTCTCCAGCGTTTTGTTATGCAAATATATTTTTACCAAAAACATTGTTAAATTCATCGGTTATTGACAAAACAATGTCATTTAGCTCTGCTAAAATTCCTCTAAAATTTTTTGCAGTGAGAACAAACTCAGGACCGCACTTACTAATAGTATTTTTAAATTCTTCAAGATCAATAGGTGTGTCGTTAATATCAACAGCTTGTTTCACAATCTTTGGGAAACAAACCATGCACATTATTACACCAAAGTGTAAATATTTTTCATATAGCCTTGAAAATTCATGCTGTCCTTTGCTCGTTAACTCTCCTAATTTTCTTGATCGTCGAGTATTAATAGGCTCGGTATATTGAATTAAATCATCGGAAAACTTACCTAACTTTGGGCAGAAATAGTTTTGAAACCAAGTATTGAAATATCTTTTTTGAAAATCTAAGTAAGTAAGTCCTTTTATGTTGGTATTTTTAGTATACCTTTCAGCTCCGGATTGAAGCCCCTTTTGGGAAATGATAAACCCAATATTGCCACCCGTTTCATGCATTACAGTTGTAAATGAATGAACAACAGACTGAGGAATTGCATTTGTCCAATTTTTACACTCGATAATGTATTTTATTCTATCAACACTATTTATATCTACTGCATATACATCTATTTCGACACTACCTCTTGGTGTTTCAATAATTTTACCAATTTCGGATTGAAGGCCAATTTCAAGCAAAATTTGATTTACATTTATTTGTAAATCTTGCCAAGTTAGTGGGGTCGGATTATCGATCATTTTTCTAAAGCATAACGGGGAGCTGAGGGGCCAGGCTTTTAAACCCCAAAACTTCCGGTAAAAAGTCAAACTTTCATGAACCAGGGACTTCCGAAAGGCCGCGCAGTAAGCCTGGTCCCTCTCCAGCGTTTTGTTCGGTGAATTTATTGCCTTTTGACCAAGGCGACCGCTTCATAATCACGCAATACGCACACTCCCAACTTTTCAAGACGATCACGGTTGCCCAAAAGACCTCCTGGTTGAGTCTTCGAGTTACCATCATTTGTAACGAGTGGATAATTCATCTCTTTAGCGGTCTCTAATAACCAAATATCATTGATTTCATTAGCAGTTTTTGCACCGTTTGGAAAAACTATTTTTTCTATTTCGTTAAACCAAAATTTTTGGCTATCATTTTGCACAGGTTCAATAAAAAAATATTCCCAAGTTTTTTCTTTTCGTTTGATATCAGTTCCTGTTTCGGCCTCATCCCATGCATTTTTAGGCATAAGCAAGGTGCATAGTCCTTGTGATGCCAATGCCTCCAATTCATTCATTTGGGGACATTTCATTTTTGAATTAATCCGGTTTGCGTCTATGAAAAACGTGTGCATGTTTACCACCGAACGGGGAGCTCAGCCGCCCGGAGCGAGAACCGAGGTCTTCCCAAAAATTAAATTCTTTTCAAAAACCAAGGTCTTTCAAAAAGCCGCTAGCTCTCCGGGTCGGCCTGCAGCGTTTTGTTATGTTTTTTTATTGGGACAACGCTTCCAGCCTCAGCCTTGATCTCCATTCCCGTTAACAAAACGTGAGTATCTTTGAGTTTTTCAAAATTAGCACCCATATCCTGTTGCAACATACGCAAATTGAAGTTTAGATATAGCGCTCGAACATCCTCGATTTCGTTTGCCAAGTAACAAACCAAATCGTTTCGAATCGTTTTCCATACCCTTATTTCTTCATATGTCTGCTTAACGGAGTCATAAAGTTTTTCATCAAGTTTAGCTAAATCTTTTATATGAGCATCAAAAAAATCCGTTGAAAAGGTACTTAGCCTCATCGAAACTTTTCGTTTTCCAGGGCCTTCCCCCAAATCAACAAAAACATACTCTCCCCCATAACGATCAGTATGAACATTACAATGAATAGTTTCTACATTCTTATTATTAAATTTTACGATAACTTTTAAAACTTTATTGAGAAGTTTTAATGCAAAATAATTTTGCCGTATTTCTTCACTGATTAGAGCTTTGTAAGTATTGATTTCTCTATTTTTTTCTTGCCTTTTTTTAAAAAAATCTAATAGCTCACGGACGATGAACAAAAAGAGAGCAACAACAACGCTGACTGGTATAAACTCCTTAATTATATTCATATCCTATTTTCAGACTTTTCCAGGTATATCTGAGAGCCATTAACATACCCCGATTTGAGAGCCATTTTCAAAAATTATACTGGTTTTTAATCGTTACCTGAACGCCTCTGTTTCCCCACCAGGACACCTTATTTAAACCGGCTTCCTTTCGTTTTTCAAGTATGTCCTTAAGCCTTTTTTTGATGCCATGGCGATCCCCATCCAAATATGTAATCAATAGATCCCCGGATTCGTGAAGGCTCAATTCAGAGTTTTGATTACTGAAAATACTGGTTCGAATTGTAGATAAAACACACTCCCAGTCTTCTGGAGTTCGCCATGCAGGCACACATAATACAGAACGAAAGTAATCTATTGTCAATCTGGCGAGCATGACGCAATAATAATGGGTTTCCACTTTTTCCGGTGAAGTTCCGGTCGGTTTGTTCAGAAAATAATTTTCTATCAGATCCTTTATTCCGGTTTCAACCGGCCATCGAATGTGATAGGAATCAAGGATTTTCGTTGATGTACGATCTGTGTGTGTGCTTCCAAAGCACCGTGTTTCATCGGTTTCTTTGTTTTGCTTGACAATAAATCGGAACGATTTCCCTGTTTCCGGCAGTGTATAGTCCCGGCTTGCAATGCGGTAATCTTTACCGTAATCCTCCCACTGGGATTTTTTAATGGTCTCTTCTTTCCATCTTTTTATTTTGGGATTCTGCTTCAGGCACATGGTGACGTCGGTTTCGGAACGAACCGTGAGGTAGACGAGCTGTTTTTCCCCGGTGTATTCAGAATCAGCATATATCTCGGACAGAACGTCAGGATCAATTATTTTAAACAGGTTTTCCTCACAAAATCTATAGAGAGCAGAGGGTGCCCTGGAACGACCCTCACAATATGCGATGTTGATGATCGTATTGGTGATACTATCCCAGATGACTTGTGGTCTGTGGGCGTAAACAAGATCCCCGTTTTTGTCAGGTGATTTGGAAAGTGATTTATCACCGGGGAAACGGCTGTCGGAAGAATCACAGTGATAATCAATCGCTATCTCCTTACCCTCAATAATGCCCAGTTCCTTTGCCCGACGGGAAGCGTCGTTTCGAAGACTTAGAAGATGTTCAAAGCGCAGTTTGTCAAGTGAATCGTAAAAACGGCTTTTACCCGGATTCAGTGAAAGACCCGCAGCGATTGCGACTGAGCGGTCTGAATTCATGGTGTAATCATGAATGGTTGGGAAACCGGCAATGATGCGAAGAGTGTTGACGATAAGATCGTTTGTAATTTCAATGGTCTTGAAGTTTCCTGGCCCATAAGTATGCAAAGATTCAACCACCCCCAATTGGTCCAGGAATGGTGCCACTATGATGGCCCCCGGATTACTGATGAGAACCTTACGGTGGGAAAGGCATTTGACAAATCGCTCAAAGGAAAGATTCACTTTGAGCCTGTCTGTTTCGATTAGGTTGGGAAACCGCGTTTTTGCTGAAAATTCTATGTCGATGTCGGATGATACTTTGGCCGGTTCCACTGGCACCGAATGGGATATTACACCGCGGATCGACACCGGCTTCTTGAATCTTGACAACCCCCACTTCGAATAAATTTTTTGCACGTTGGCTTTGGAACATTTCAAATCCAGTTTTTTGATCATCTTGGTAGTTGACAAGGCAGGAGACATCAACCTCTCTTCAATGATTTGAAGCTCAAGTTCCGGTGAGATTTTCTCGCCACTCAATCCTTTTTGGACCAGATCGACCAGCCCCCAGACTCCATACTGTATGTATCTATCCTTCAGGATATAAAAACGATTGGGGGCTATGCCGAACTCTTTCAAAATCGGTCGAATCTGACGTTTTTTTCCGCATAGTGACAGGGTTTTCATCAACTCAATTCTATGTTGCAGGTGGTCCTTTTGAAAGTTCAGGAATGTATTCGGCCTGTCTTTACAATCATGCATAAAGGGCTTCTTCTGTTTTTGCTTCGAAATGGAAGCGAGGATATGCTGGAGTCCTTTATAGTACTCTATATCCTTTTCGCCCATACGCTGTCCGTACCCATGACACCTTTGAATCATGCGGATCAACTCCAAATCCGCCTCAGGTAGTTCCAGGGCGTTGCTTAGCCGCAGGACGTAATTGGCTCTTTCATGAGGGCGGGCGGACTTGATCAGAATAACCAGCTGTTCAAGTTTTGGGTCGACATCAATAAAGGAGAGTTCGGGCAAAAGCCCAAGAGCACCGTGTTCAGAAAATGCATCCTCCCATTTATTAAGGGTCTGTCTGCTCATATTGGACAACTCGGCGACACTTCGCTGGGATTTGCGTTTTGCCCAGATCTGATAGATGGTTTCATAGGCACTAAAAAAGGGCTCATCCTCATATTCAAAAACGACAGGGGATTTTGAGTGGGCAAATGCAGCTCTCACCCGGAATGGAATCTTGGCAAAATATTTCAACGTAGTTTCTGTTAGGATCATATTATCTATATACCTAATTAGTGATCAATACACCCCAATAACACCACCTATATGTATATAGAAATAGTATCCTATTTTTCGGTAAATTTCAAGTGAATTTTACTTCACTTATCGCTGGATTTTAATCGCTGGTAATGATAATTGATGAACATGATGTACCTCAAACTACTATCATGAAACGATTCATGTGCTTGATATTAATATTGATTTTGCTTGATGCAAACGAATGCAAACGAATGCAAATGGCAAAAATTGAGAAATCAGCTAATGTGCATAAAAGAGAAATCTGGCGGAATGATACCGATTTTTTAGCGTACTTGTTCCCTATACAGAATTTGAAAAAAACTTACTGTTTGGCTATATAAACTTCTGAATTACAAAAACAAAGTTTTTAAGCTTAATGTATTGATAATTCATAGTTTATTGTACTCGAGTTGACTTTAATCTGGAGACAAGTTTGAAATTTCATTGCTCAATTTGTGCGTTAAATGGCTCTCAATACACCCTGGAAAAGTCTGATTTTAGTTCATAATTTTTTGACACATTATTAAAATAAAATGCTTGTAATCGCTTTTTAAGACATAATGTTTAGATCACTGGCTTGTCCATGTGAATTGGTTTGTTCAGCGGCCCGGGGAAGTGGGGTGGACAATTCACCCTAACTGCCGCTGAAGCGTTGCTTCGCTTTGTCCGTCATAACGCAGTTATGCGGCTGCGAAGCAACGCTTCAGCGGTAGCATAAAATCGGACAATTGTCCAGCCCGCCCCCGTGTGACCGGTAGTGAACGCTGCTACTCAGCCGCGCGGCTTTTTGCGTCGGCTGCAGTAGCCTTGTTCAAGTAAGCCGCTGCGCGGCAGATTCGCGAAGGCTTCCGTTCCATTAGCTCTCCCAGTATACTCGCTTTTTTATTTTAAAATTTTATAAATTCAGACACTTCCTGTAATTTAAAGGGGTAGTTTCTTTTAACCCCAATATAAGGAGAAGTGTCAAAATGAAAGATTATTATGAACAATCCGTGAGAGCCCTCAAGCTTGCCGGCTTGAGCAAAAGTACCCAGGAGAGCTACACCCGTTCTGTTCGTCAAATTGTAGATTTCTACAACAAAACCCCTGATCTCATCACAGAGTTTGAGCTTGAAGATTATTTTCTTCACAGGCAAGAAAAGGATCAGTGGTCTGCGGCCACAATGCGTATTGCCTATTGCGGCATCAGGTTCTTTTTTCAAAATGTGCTCAAGCGAGAATGGCATGTTTTCACCTACATGAATGCCAAAAGGGAAAAAAGCCTTCCCTGTGTTTTGAGCCAAAAAGAGGTCTTCGATATACTGAGCTGTGTGACCACTTTTCACAACTACGCCTTTCTCTCTACTGTGTATTCCTGCGGTTTTAGGCTTTCCGAGGGGCTTGCACTACAGGTATCGGACATCGACAAAGATCGCATGATGATCCATGTGCACAGAGGGAAGGGGGCAAAGGACCGGTTTGTCCCCCTGCCTCAAAGCACCCTTGAGCTGCTGCGACGGTATTGGATCACCCATAGAAACCCCAAACTGATATTTCCCGCCATGGGCAGAGGCGGTAATCAAGCTCCGGTTTCAGAGAAGCCGATGTCCATTGAAGGCGTGCAAGGTGCCTTTCGCCAGGCAAAAATTGCCGCTGGTATCACCAAGCGGCGCGTTTCCATCCACACCCTTCGTTATCCAAACCTAAATAAAATCCAAACCTTTGTTAAAAATGCCTAATATTTATGAATTTTAACGCAAAAAGGTTTGGATTATATTTCTTACTTCTTCATTGACTTAACGCCACAGAATTCGGCCAGCCCACATTTTTGATTTTTCCATTTCTTTGATACCTTTTTATCGTTTTCATCTTCAAGCGTTGCAAGGGCTTTTAATTCCTGCTCTAGAGTTATGTCCATATATATCATCGTTGTCTGTAAATGTTCATGTCCTAAAAGAAATGAAATCTGTACGATATTCATGCCGTCTTCCAACCAGTGGGAAGCCTTGGCATGCCTTAACTGATGAGCATGAAGATCTCGTGGTACTTCATCACATATTTCATGGGCGGCTCTGGCATGTTTTTTCAGTTGCTTGCTTACGGCGGTCTGACTCATTTTTCCATACAATCCGGTATTTCTTGAATAAAAAACATAAGCTTCTGGATCTGAAGTATCACCATGAAATTCTTTCAGGTATTTCTTTAAATGTGCAACTGCCTTAGGTAGAAGATACAAGGTCCTTATTTTGCTTCCCTTTCCAATTATGGTGACATTTGGTTTTTCCGCATCCAAATGAAGTTGTTCTGTTTTTAAAGACAGGATTTCATCCAGCCTGGCGGCAGTGCTGTATATGATAATCATAAATGATAGATCCCTTCGCCCTGTTTTTTTGGATAAATCCGGAACCGATAACAATACCTGTACTGCTTTTTTGCTTATTCCTTTTACTCTTTTGCGTACTTCCTTTTTCCGTGGAATTCTTGTTGCCTCCTCGGAAAGATATAGCAGGCGGACTTCTCTACTGCCCATGTATTTTAGGAATGCCCTTAAGGATGCTAACCGGTTGTTACAGGTTTCCGGGCTGCAGCCACGCAGTTCCATCAGCCATTGCAGCCATTCTTCGATTATTATCCTGCTGAAACATACATCACACAGGCTTTCTGAACTTATTCCTTTTTCTGTTTCCAGAAAGGCTACGTATAAGGCCAATGCATACTGATAGGATTTCAGTGTATGGTTACTGTGACTTTTTTGGGAAGGAATATATTCATTCAAAAAGGTATTGATATGGCGTGCAATTATAACGGATTCATTTGTCGCTTTCTTCATAATCCACCTCCGGCACAATACTTTCGAAATCCATTCCTGTTTTTTCTTCCAAGATGTCAGCCATTCCAGGAACAAGGGAATAATAATATTTTGTACTTTCCAGTGTGCTGTGTCCCATGCTTTTGCTGAGATAGAGCAGCTTTGCATCAAACCCAAAGCCTTCATCTGTCCAACGGTTAATGTTTTTTATGGCATAATGGTGCCTGAGCTCATATGCAGTAGCATGAGAGTTGTTAGATTGATCCCATAATTTCCGGAAGTTTGCCTGTACCCATTGCCTTTTATGGAAAGTGTTAGCTTTTGCAGGGAAAAAATAAGTCCTGTGAGGGTACTGCTTCTGTATAGCTTCATCATATATTTTTAAAAGTTCATTCATGGAGTCATGCAGCACTACGTAATGCTGGCCGCTACCCTTGGAATCACGAATGTTCATAATCCCATTGCACAAGTCGACATCCTGAACCCTCAGCATTCTTGCCTCATAGGTTCGTATTCCACTACTGTAAAGAAGACGGAAGAATGCAGGAATAGTTATTTTTTTAGATATCTGTTCGGGAGTGTGGCATACGGAAGGCAGGCTGTCACAGGCATGGAAAAAATTTCCCAGCTCAACATCTGTAAAAGAATGGGGAATATATGTGCATCTCTCTTTTCTTGGAATTTCAGGCTCCATGACATTTGTTTTTCCGCGCTTTCTCAAATATCGTATAAAACTTACAACAACATTGATTCTTGACCTGCATGAATTGTTGGATTCTGTATCGCGCTGATGGCACCATCCATTCACCATTTCCTGAGATAGAAGTGCAGCTTCCGGATATTGTTCCTTGCAGTATCGGTCAAACAGGATGAGGTTTGGTTTATAAGAAGAGGCTTCACTCCAACGTCCGGATGCTTTTTGGTAGAAAGCATATGCCTGCATGAGCGGCGCAAGAAAAGAAGTGAATTTATTCATGGGAAAATACCTCCTTTGGCACAGGAAAACGTTCTATGCTGATAGCGCATTCCTTCAAATGCGGAAAATCTGCTCTTAGGTATGACTCAAGAGAATCTGGCGAAGTGTGACCAAGTGTCCTGCTGATAACAGGCTGAGGGACTCCATTCCCCAAAAGCCTTGTGGCAAGGTGATGGCGAAAAATATGAAATCCTTTCCGGTCACCTTTTGACTGCCGGATGCCTGCGGCTTTCATGATCAGGACTGCCACGTTGCCAATGCTTCTGTTTTTTAGTCGTTCGTATGGCTTAAGCTGGGAAATAAAAAGATATCTGCTTTCTGTGTGTGGGCGCTCTGATGTCAGGTAGTCATAAATGGCATTTCCGACAACTGCTGTTAAAGGAAGTTCAAAAGAAACTTCTGTTTTCTGCTGTTTGATACAAATAAAATCCCTGTCCCAGTCAATGTCGTCAAGTGTCAATCCTGCAATATCACAGCCACGCAGTCCTGTGTAAAGTGCAAGCATTCCAATAGCTTTATCACGGAGCGTAAGAAGATTTTCACCATCAGTCAGTACTCCCTTGACTTTCTGGATTTCCTTCGATGTAAGGTACTGTATATTTTTTCTGGTTTCTCTTAAAGCAGGAAGAAAAGCTAAAATTTGAGGACATGTTTCTGGATGGTAAGGGATACACGCTTTCAATACCGCAGCTATGTTTTTTTTGTAAGAACAACTCCTAAGCAGTGTTTCATCCGGGGACATAAATATTGAAAGCACGGCTTCTTCTGTAGCCTTTTCCAGGCTGTTAATTCCTTTTTGCTGGAGGGATAAAAAAAATGTGGCTGTATTATGAGATTCTGTATAAACGGTAGCAGCTTTTTTTTTGCCACGTTTCTTTTCCACTTCACGGTAAAGATTGATGATGGATTTGAATTCCGGTGACAACAAGGGATAAGAACCCCTTTCGAAAAGTTGATGTCTGCGCCTTCCATTCGGGTATCTGTCATGAACATCAAACTGCTCAATGGCTCCAATGACAGTCCGTTTATCGCGAAGATAATCAGGGGATTGTGATGTTTTTGTGTACTCCAGATATACATCTGTATAGCATGACCATTCCTTTGATTCCGCCGAAATAATTTTTTTAATCTCTCGTTTGAACCTGGCAACGTATGTTTTTGAGTAATCGTTGCTTTCCATGTGAAAAATGAGTTTGGGATAATTATCCCGTAGATTTTGTACATTCATTTGTATAACCTCCTTTTTAACTATTTGATAAAAAGGTCATACAATATGAGAAAAAAATCCAAACATTTTTCAATAAAAATTCTTAAATATCAGGTGATTTAAGAAAAGGTTTGGATTTTATTTAGGTTTGGATAACGCAAGAAATCCAAACGTTTGGATTTCTTGCGCCACTCCTATGCCACGCATCTGCTGGAAGCCGGGACCAACCCCCGATTGATTCAACGTTACATGGGCCACAGTCAGCTGGAAACCACCATGGTCTATTTCCATTTCACCAACAAAGGCACCGGGGATGCTTATGAGATCATAGACAAAACCATGAGGGGATTTGACCGTGTACTCAATTAATGAAATTTTTCGAACCTTCGGACCGGAGTATATGGCATCCTTCGGGGAGTCAATGCCCGGTGATCACAAAAAGGTGATTAAAGCCATCATGGAATGTCGGACAGAAGCTTGTGGTCTGGTTGTTTATGAATGCACCGAGTGTCATGCTCAGCACATCTCGTTCAGATCCTGCGGCAACCGCCATTGCCCGGCATGCCAAAATCATAAAATTAAAGAATGGGTGGAAGGGCGGATGAATCGGCAATTGCCGGGTCACCACTTTATGATCACCTTCACAGTGCCCGAACAATTGCGGCAATTCATCCGCAGCAACCAGCGAGCCGCATATGCAGCCCTGTTTGCGGCATCTTCACAAACCCTGAAAGCGCTTACGCCCGATCCCAAATATATCGGAGGTGATCTCCCCGGTTTCTTTGGCGTGCTCCACACCTGGGGCCGTCAGTTGCAGTACCACCCTCATATCCATTACATTGTTCCTGGCGGCGCAATCTCAAAGGAAGATGGTAGTTGGCATCCTTCCAGGATTGATTTTTACCTGCCGGTGAGGGCCATGTCAAAGATATTCCGGGCAAAGTTCTGTGAAGAGATGAAAAAAGCAGGTCTTTTGCCTCAGATACCTGCCGCTGTCTGGGAAATGGACTGGAATGTGAACTGTCAGGCTGTGGGCAACAGCGAAAACAGCATCAAATACCTGGCGCCTTATGTTTTCAAGGTGGCCATCTCCGACCATCGCATTGTCAAAGTTGAGGATCGGAATGTCTTTTTCAAGTACAAAAAAACCGGTAGTGAGCGCTGGCGCACCATGAAACTTGAGGCCATGGAGTTCCTCAGACGTTTTCTTCAACATGTGCTGCCCACTGGATTTATGAAGGTGAGGTATTATGGCTTTTTGAGCCCTTCATCTTCCATTGACCTGGATCACATCCGACAGCTCATTGAGTCAGCCTGTGGGATAAAGGCTGCGGAAGTATCGCCTGAGCCTGAGACAGCGTTGCACTCACTTACCTGTCCGGCGTGTGGTGGAAAGCTCAAATATTCCCATTCGGTGCTGCCGCATCAGATGATCCCCGGGGATACCGGGTAATATTTAGAGCACCAGTTGTTCAAAAATGGTTGTTTTTGAATTCCGTGTGAACGGGAAAGGATCTCTGCGCTTACGCTTCCAGTGGATGAGCGTTTTTATCTACAAATTGTCAAAGAGCAGGCTGAAGCAGCACGATTTCAAAGCAATTATTTAAATCCATCCTCCTTCCCACCGGAGGTTATCCCACTTCGGTGGGATCTCCCTCCTGAATTATTCAAAGCAAAACCCTTATGGCAAAAAAAATGAACTTGGCTTCGGTGCCGGGCTTCTTGAACAAAGGATTGAGATCGACCCCCATCAAGTGTGATTTGAACTTGTGATTTGTCGTATGGGGGTCGACACAATCCTAAAGGTTATATGTATTCAAACAACTCGTGACGAAGCTTAGGCACATCCGTATCTCCATAAACACTTTTCTGCAACTCTAATACTGCTTCTATATATTCGCGATTAGCGCCAATAAGATATTTTTGGCTTTGTGAATTCATTACCATTGCTAACTTAGTGCTAAAAATAGCTGGAAGGTCACAATCTTCTCCGCGTGAGGGAGAATACGTTACCAATTGATTTTTTGATAAAGGAAGAATTAGTTTTGAGTTAAAAGAAAACATTTCTGAAATATCTTCTACTATGATTGGGTTATCCCCTGTGAGTATATTGTCCCATCCACCTTCCTCTGGTGCTACATCATGTAATTTCCAATTATGATAGTCGTGGTCATGTACTCGAAAATCAAACATTAACAAAGGAAGATAGAAGCTACGAAAATAGTGGCGAAATCCAGAGTCACTAATAAGAAGATTCCGAATCACTTTTACCTCTCCTATCGGCGTATTGTTTATAGTGATTCGACTACCAAACCGATTCAAGTCTAAGTTCTGTATAAAATAATCGGCAAAGCCATCTATCAGTGGCATTCTCCAAAATTGGGTTGCCACAAATATCTTTAGTAAATATATTCCTTCTTTCGATATCAACTCTTCTTTCGATATCCCTTTTCTGACATGATTAAAAAAATCTCCAAATGGTGTTTCAATCGCACCATATAATTTTTCAATCTTATCCGTAGGACAGCCTTTGAAGTTTATAGTGTTCCTATGTTTCTCAAAAAGGACCGTTTTTGGCGTTTGCTTGTCTTTTTTGAATTTTAGATACTTCTTATCAAATACTTGAAGCCTTCCATTTTCTGAAGTAAACCCCTTCAAATACAGCTGAGGAACGTAATGATGTCTCTCAGAAGTCAAATCACCCCCCTTACATATAACAGTCATAATAAGTGGAAACTTTCCATACTATTGACTGTAATAGATAACGAATTTTTCCACTTATTACGATATTGGGTTAAAAATATGGAAAACTTTTCCATATATGACTTTTATGGTTTTGTTTTTCCACTTATCTAAATATTAAGTCAAAAATCTGGAAAATGTTTCCACGTGTTCTAATATTGACAGTAGGTTTGGAGAAAAATAAAAAAAAATACACATTCCGCTGACTTTGTACTGACTGAAGGTGAAAAACAAAAAAAGTTGCTTCCTTTCCCACACTAAATCCGGGAAAAGAACCAAAGTATCCCGAATCGGAGAGGGCATTCTCCCTTTGTTACTCAAAACAAACTACTCCGATTTTCATTTTTTTCAAGTAAAAAAATATATCCTATCACTTTGGTATTATTCAGAATGATATTCTAAAGATCATGTAATCCCATCAATTGCGGGATATTGTCACCGGAGATAATGGTAAAGAGAGCGCTTGGATATCATATGTTCTGTGGCACACCACCCGGGCAAGGTCAGGATCATGGGTGATGAAAACAAAACTGATACCGGTGGTTTCCTGGATTTGCATGAGGAGCCGGATGATTTTGGCCTGGGTGATGACGTCCAGCATGCTGGTGGGTTCATCCAGCACAATCACCGATGGGGAGATGGTTAAGAGCCGTGCCAGGGCAATGCGCTGGAGCTCACCGCCGGAAAGCTGGCCGGGGTATCGTCGAAGAAGGATTGGGTTAAGCCCCACCATGGCCATTTTTTCTGCAATTTCGTTCCGGGAAAGGAACGTTCTGTAAATACGGCAGGGTTCCCGAAGGCTCTGTTCCAGGGTCCAGCGTGGGTTGAAGGCAGCTTCCGGATGTTGGAACACCATTTGAATCTCTCTTCTTTTCTGGAGGCGGTCCCGGCGGGGGCTGGCCCAGATATCCCGGCCATGGAGCAGAACCTTCCCCTTATCCGGGCGCATCACCCCGGCCAACAGGAGCCCCAGGGTGGTTTTCCCCTTTCCGCTCCCCCCCATGATGCCTATGGTCTGACCTTTCTCCAGGGTCAGGCTCACATTTTCAAGAACCGGACGTTTTGCCTGAAACCAGCCGTTCTGATACCCTTTTGTGATACTTTTAAGCTCAAGCAACATACCACCAGCACCTTATCTCATGGACCTTATGGGTGAAGAGGGGCGGCAGCTGCGCACAGCGGCTGTGGTATCGGCTGCACTCCCCGGCCCAGGGACATCCTTTTTTCAACTCGACATCACCTTCAGGATCATGGTCATGGGAATGAAATGGATCTTTAAGCATGCCATTGGATGGCAGGGCATTTAAAAGCGCCACTGAATAGGGATGATACGGATGCCTGAAAAAAGAGGCGGCCGGTGCCTGCTCCAGAATCATACCCTTGTACATCACCACAACGGTCTTGGCAAATTGCCTGGCAAACCACAGATCATGGGTCACCACGGCAACGGCCTCCCGGTCCAGCCCCAGAAACAGCTTCAGTATCTCTTCCCTGGTGTCATGGTCCAGCCCTTTGGTGGGTTCGTCAGCCAGGACAACCGGGCTTTCTCCAGCCATGGCCATGGCCAGCAAAACCCGCTGGTTCATTCCGCCGCTGAACTGATGGGGATAATGGTGGACCCGTTGACGGGCATGGGAAATTCCGGTCTGATGTAACAGAGTTGCCGCCATATCCATGCCCTGTTTTTTTGAAATATTGCCATGGACCCGCATCCGTTCTGAGATCTGATGGCCCAGCTTGATGACCGGGTTCAGGGCATTGCCGGCTCCCTGGGGAATGTACGCCACATCCCTTGCCCTTATGGCTTGAAATTGTTTCCGGGAAAATCGGTCCATCCTTTTCCCCCTGAAATGAATTTCACCCGATACCCGGGCATTTTCGGGCAGAAGACCCAGCATGGACAGAAACAGAATGCTCTTTCCGCTGCCGGTCTCACCGATGATGGCCATGCGGTCCCCTTTTTTCAGGGTGAGGCTTACCTGGTCCAGGGCCTTTGGATTTTTTTCCCCGGATGTCCGGAACTGTACGTCAAGGTGATGAATGCGGTAAATGGGGGGGGCTGCTTTATCGTTGCCGGCAGGGGTGTTCACGGCAGGTGATGACGGACCGGGATCTGAATCCCCGGGCTCAGGTTCCGGGGGCAGGGGGCTGGTATGTGTGGGGAAACGGGTATGTTGCAGGTAGAGACCGGCCAGATTAAATCCCATGACGGTGAAGGAGATGCACAACACCGGCGGAAGATACCACCACCAGTAACCGTTGATAAGGCCGGCACCGGCAAACACCCCATGGAGCATGCTTCCCCATGTCGCCTGACAGGGATCTCCAAGCCCCAGAAAACTGATCCCGGTTTCTGTCAGCATGGCACCTGCCACGGCAAGGGTGGCCTTGGCCAGAATCAACTCCCGGGTGTGGGGCAGGATATGTCTGAAAAGGATATGACCATCTCCGGCACTCAGGCTTCTGGCGTTCAACACAAAGGGATACTCCTTTACTTTCAACACCCTGGATCGCACCACCCGTGCCGTGCCCGGCCATGAACTCACTGCAATGACGATAATAACGTTGAAAAGCCCTGGTTCAAGAAACGAGACCAGTACAATCACCAGGGGTATATCGGGGATGAGCAGGAAGATGTCTGCAATGCCCATGATGATACGGTCGGCAGTGCCGCGATAATAGCCTGCCAGGCATCCGGTGAGCGTGCCCACCAGGGTGGCGGCCAGTGCGGCGATGACCCCTATCATTAAAGAGCGGCCGCCGGCTGATATCAGTTGAAGAAACAGATCCTGACCCACATCATTGGTGCCCAGCAGGTGACCATCTCCCGGAGGCAGCCAGGGAGAGGCGTGTTTTGCGGGCATGCCTGTGCTATGAAAGAAAAACAGTGCCAGCAGTGCAGCTGCCGTGAATATGGCTGCCGTGAATATAAGAGACGCTTCCCGCCAGTATCGGGCACGCCTATTCATTTGCCAGGCTCCCGGAACGGATGCGGGGGTCCAGAAGACCATGGACCATGTCCGCCACGGCATTGGCAAGGATCACCGATACGCAGATAATCAGAAAGCAGCCTGAAATAAGAGGATAGTCCCGTGAGATCACCGCATCACAAATCAGGGTTCCCATGCCCTGCCAGGAGAAAACCATCTCAACCACCAGGGCGCCTCCCATCATGAACCCAAGGTGCATGGCCACCACCGTGATGAAGGGGGGGAGGGCATTTTTCACCACATGGCCGAATAGAACGTTCATATCGGTAAGCCCCTTGGAGCGGGCCGTCAGAACATATGCCCCCTGGCTCTCCTGGACCACGGCATTTTTCATGATCATGTATTTATATGCCGTACTGTGGAGAATGAGGACGCTCATGGGCATCATCATGTAAAGGAGCATCTCGGCGGTTCCCGACGGCATTCCCCCCATGGGAAAGCCATCCACATGAAAGGCCAGTATCAGCAGAAAAAGTCCCAGACAATATCCCGGAATCGAGTAGATCAACAGAAACAGAGGGGTCAGAACGCGGTCCATTTTTCCCCGCGGGGACCAGCCGGCCAGGGCCCCCATTGTGCCGCCTGCAATGGTGGAGATGATGACGGAAGGAACCAGCAGCAAAAGGGTCCATCCCATGCGGGGATAAATCACCTTGATGACGGCCATGCCATGGTGATGGGACCATCCCAAATCCCCGTGCAGAATCCGGGAGATATGGGCCAGGAACTGTTGAACCAGTGAGCCGTTGAGTTGATATGTTTCCCTGACGGCATCAAGGCTGGCCGGGGGCTGGCTGCTCAGAAAGAGATATCCCTCCTCACCCAGGATATGGATCAGGGGATCGCCCGGCATCATGTGGATCAAGAGAAAGTTAAGGGTGAGAACAGCCAGAAGGGCTGTGAAATATTGGCCAAAGGTGGCAGCCGTCTGTTTCATGTTACAGGTGCTCCGGTGCCGTCGCTCCAACCTTACCCCATTTTTTCAGGGTGGTCCGGTTTAAAATGCCCCCTTCAATCTGGTTCACAAGGGGGGCAGCCCACCTTTGTTGACAGGGATAGATCACCGGGTGCCATCCCAGTGCAATGACCGGAAGATGTCGTGCATAATAGTCTCCCATCTCTCTGTACAGGGCCTTGAGCCTGGCCGTATCTGTGGTGGAGAGGATGTCGTCGCACAGCTGGTGAAACGCGGGATCGGTCACATTGGCAAGTACCCCGCCCCCCTGTCGTCTGGAATCAAAATAGCCGCTGCCATGCCCGGCCTCCATCATCATTCCCCAGGGGGTGGTGCGGAAAAGGATCAGGTCGGCGGCTTTTGCCTGGACAGCGGCGATCCAGGACGACAGATCCGCTGTTTTCACCGTTATGCCGATCCCCACGGTTTTAAGATCGTTCACCAGACGTCGGGTAACCACATCGTGCCCCTCAAGGTCGCACCGGGCCAGAAGCACCAGGGTCAGCGGACGGCCATCGCTCCTCTCCCGAATGCCGTCTCCATCTCTGTCTGTCATGCCAAGTTTGTCCAGAAGGGTGAGGCATTGGGTCAAGTTCCGTTCCAGCCGGGGGTGTTCACTGTGCAGGGGAAAGGCTGGCGGCACAAAACCTGCACCGGGAAGCTGCCCCTTTCCCATGAAAAGGCTTTCATTGATCCCCTGGTAGTCGATGGCCAGGGAGATGGCCCTTCGAAATTGAACCGCATCAAGGGGGGGATTTTCCATGTTAAATCCCAGTACCGCAGATATGCCCATGGAGGGTGCTGTAATGAGCTGTATCTCCTCTGTTTCCGTAAGCCCCTTCAGATGGGGAAAGGGAAAGCCTGAAGCATATTTATAGTAGAGATCCATGGTGCCTTTTTTCAGGGAGAGGGTGATGATATCAAGGTTCCGGTTCAGATAGAACTCAATGGTTTCAATGCCCATGGCCTCCCCATAATAAGAGGGGACGCGTTGAAAGCTCATTCTGCCGGCTGTCCGGTCATATTCAGAGAAGCGATAGGGACCGCATCCCACCGTCATCTCCTTTTTTTCACCGGCACGGGGGTCTGTGATGTGCTGCCAGATGTGTTCCGGCAGTATACGTACAATGAACCCAGCGTTGATGAGAAAACGGCTGTAGGGGTGATTCAGTTCAAACACCACCCGGCCCGGCGTTGCCCGGATCTGTTTGATCAGCAGCGGTATCCAGGCATGGGCCGGGTTGTATTTCCCCAGATATTCAAAGGTAAATTTCACATCCTGCGATGTCACCGCTTTTCCGTCATGCCACAGGGCATGGGGAACCAGATCAAATGTCCACACCGTGGCATTTTTGTTACAGGACCATGACCGGGCCAGCTGGGGAATGGGCCGGAGCTTTGGGTCCAGGCGAATCAGTGTGTCATGGGTCAGCAGCATGGCCAGGATATTACAGGTGTAGTCTGCCAGGGGGTTGAGCTGCCGGATCTTCATGGGGGTTCCCACCCTGAGAATCCTGCCAGTGCCTTTTGTCTCACTTTCCGGCGGCGCTGAACATCCGGCTGCCGCCAGCAGAAGCGCTGCCATGAGGCATCTCACTGTTTTTCTGACATTTTTAACCGATATCCCGGCCATGGTCTTTCCTTATTATGATCCCCTCCTTAAAAGATGAAATCCACCTGGGCGGTGAGCACCGTGCCGGGATCTTCATACATGTAATAGGTTCTGTACTCCTCGTTAAACAGGTTGTCCACGCTCAGAGAGAGATCAATGCCCTTAATGCCCCTCATGGTGGGTTTAAACTGTTTGATCACCTTGACATCACAGACAAAGGATTCTTCCATAATAAGGCTTTCCCCGCTGGCATTCTCTTTTGCGTTGGTGTCGCTGCAAAATTGTTCCCCCAGATACCGTCCCATGACATTGATGGAAAAATTACCCGGTTGCGCATAGGTGACACCGATATTGGCCTTGTTTTTGGGGGTGAAGGTCAGGTAGTTGCCCTCTTTGTCAGTGTCCGAGGGATTTTCATCAATGGTGGCATGGGTATAGGTGTAGTTGGCGTTGATGGTCCAGTTTTGCGACAGGTAAAGGGCAAGGCTTATCTCTGTACCATAGGATTCTGTTTTTCCAATGTTTTTATTCACCCACACATTGCTGTCATTGAACCAGGACAGGATTTTATCATCGGTGATATTATAGTATCCCACCACAGAGGCCTGCACCATTCTTCCCATCCATTTTTCCAGTCCGATTTCCCAGGCCTGGGTTTTTTCCGGTTCCAGGTCCGGGTTGGGCTCCCTGGGATTGCCGCCGGAGGTTCTGTCATCGTAGAGCTGCTCAGAGGTAGGGGGCGTGAATCCCGTGCCATAGTTCACCCACCCTGACATCTCGTTGGTGAATTGATATCTCATGCCCACCTTGGGACTCCACTGGCTGTCCGTTCGGTCCTCCAGGTTCTCATCATTATAACTGCTGAAATAGTTATCAAAATTTTTCCAGTGGTCGTAGCGTACACCGGCATGGATGGTCAGGGGGGCAATGGGGTGCCACACATCCTGAACATATCCGGCAAGGGTTCTGACCTTATATTCGTTTTTCTGGAGCAACGCTCCTGTGGACCAGTCATCATAGTCCTGATCGGTGCGGGTTTCATTAAAGGCAAATCCGGTGGTTAACACATGGTTTCCTCCGGCATCCGCCGTGATGCGTATTTCTGCAGGGGTTTCATAATAATCGGTGTACCGTTTTTGCTTGCCATCATAATTGGTGCCTCCATTGTCATAGAGATGGATAAGATCATCGTACCGGAACCCTGCATAGGCCATAAGGGAAAGACGCTCTCCAATATCTTTGGAGTAGTTCAGCCCTGCCAGATGACGGTCCCAGTCTCCCCCCACATGGGGTCGTCCCCGGGTATACTCATCATTGAGAAAATTATAGAAAAAAGAGATCTCACTGTCATCGGTGAGATCATATCCGGTGTTCATGGAGAATTTTTTCTTGGAGTAATCACAGGTGTCGATCATTTTGATGCCGGCATTGAGATCGTTTTTCACTATATTGGCACCGTCAGAGTCTTCATAGGAGGCTGCCAACGCATAGTTGAATTTGTTCACCGCCCCCTGGGTATCGCCGTAGATGCCCAGGGTCTCGAAGCGTCCATAGGAGGCTCCCAGGCGGGATTCCGGGGTTTTCTTCCCTTTTTTGAGGATAATGTTGATTACACCCCCGCTGGCATTGGCCCCGTACAGGGCCGATGCAGGCCCCCTAAGAATTTCAATGCGCTCAATGTTTCCCGTGGGAATGGCCTGGGTAATCTCCCAGTTGGTGGGAATCCCGTTGACCAGGGTCACCGTGGCATCACTGCCCATGCCCCGGATATTGGGGTAGGTGGGAAAGGGGGCATAGGCCCTTCGGGTGGTAATTCCCACAACGGATCGTAACACATCCCCCACATCTCCATTGGGAAGATTCTGTTTTGCAATGTCATCGGCACGGATCACCGTCACTGATGCGGGAATCTCCTTTAGCGGGGTTTCGTATTTGGTGGCGGTGACCACCATGGTATCCAGAACCGACGATGGTTCCTCTGCACTGCTGCACCACGCAGGCACCGTAAGCATCAGCGCCATACTGCACAGTATTCCTTTCAACACGTTCATCTTTATCTCCTTATGGGGTTTATGGGTTGAAAGGCGGATGTTGTCATCAGTCGTTCTAATTTTGAAGCAGTATACCTTTGAAACCAGGAGAATGATGGTTTTCATCAACATGATTTCAATGAGTTATACATCACGTAACTCGGTTAAACGCCATAATCAGAACCCTTGTGCCGTGGGGCCACCGCTTGATTTGAGACTTTATCCCTGATAAAGTCAAATCTCGGTGGAAACATCCGCCGTCACCGGGAACGGCAGCCCACGACCTTGGCCGGGAGGGACTGCCGTTCCCCTTCTTTTTCCTTTTTCCTGGGTTTGTTTGGGACCTGGCAATTTTTGATTTTTCGTTTGACCGGGGTAGAATTTAGAAAATCCAAACGTCCGGACTTTTTAAAACGGTAAATCAGTCAGTGCTGACTTCCTTATTACTCCTTATCGCTTTCTTATCGTTTATGCCCATACGTCTGCCTGCCCGCCATTGGAATTTCATGACCGCATGATCAATGGGATGCACCCATTCATCCCCCTGGGGGATCAGTACACTTATCAAGGATTTTTGAATCACTGTTCTGTCCGTGATGCAAAATTTTTCTGCATAGTGGTTCACGGCCGCATCAACGGATGCAAAGCGTATTTCAAACCGACACGCCAGGGCATCCACACAGGGATAGATCCCCATCTCATAGAGAACCAGGAAAAGGAGGTCGCTTTTCGGCCCGCCATGGTATCTCTCTTTAAAAAGGGTGGGCCACAATGCACGGGGCATTGTTTCCCAGCCCGGGGTTCCGGCATGCCAGTAAAGGACAATATCCCCACATGACACCGTCTCCATCTTTTTGACGGCGTCTTTTATGTCCGGCATTCCCAGGGAGAGGGAGGCCACCACCATATCATAGGGGGGCTCAAGATGATCCATGATATCCGGATCTTCCCATGCCCTTTGAACACAGGAGATATTGGTGATTCCCTGCTCCACCACGTAATCGGTTAAAGCCGAGTGCATGGTCGGTGAGGGTTCCACAGCGGTAACCTGGCGCACCTTTTCGGCCATGGGGATGGTAAGGGTCCCTGCACCGGCACCGATGTCAAGAATGCGATAATGGGGTTTGAGTTCAAGCCCTTTAAGCACTGACTGCACCCTTTCGGCATGTCGGAGGCTGTTTTTTTCAACATATCCCGGTGCCGTTTTTTTCCTGGCACCTGTCTCTCTGCAGCTTTGGCCCGGGGTTTTTTCCCAGGCCTGAATCTGTGATCGCCACAACCTTTCAGGGGATGTGGTGCCGTCCGGGTAGATTTCCATTTCCATTCGCTCTTCTTTTTCCCAAAAAAAAGCCACAAAAACAAAGCAGCACTTTTCTGCTGTTTGCCTTCGTGGCTTAATCGTGCATCTATATTTATTCCGGATGAAGTCGTGTTTACAAACCTCTTCATCCTTTTTGTTCAGATCCGTCCTCTTCTTGAGGAACAATTTTTGGAGTACTCAATAATCAATTGAATTTTATTTGTCAATGTTTTTCGAAAGTCCGCAACAATTCCAATTATGGCTTTTAACCGAAGCCTCTGCGGTGTAACTCATTGAAATCACCTTGATGAAAACTATCATTTCTGATTATAACGGATTTGGGGGACCATGTTTAACTATTTGAATTTATTGTGGCTCAATTTAAATCCTGTCCTGAAATTGAGACCAAAAACAGGACAGAGAATTCATGTGCAATGGGCAAGAAGCCTGAAAAATAGGGAAGGACCAGAAAGCCGAATTAGTGGCCTCCCCCAAATCCGTTATAATCAGTATCATTTCTTTGGTTTTAAACGCATACGGCTCTAAAATTCGAATGGCCGGTGACTCTCCACCGACTTTGTAACGGGAAGTGGCCCCGGGTCCCCAATAAGGTCTGCCCGTGGCGGTTTATATGAAAAGGCAGCCTCCAAGGCAACCTCAGCAGAGCCGCCCCCCCCGATGGGCAATAGGAACCGGACAATTGAGCTGTCTACAGTTCCGGTCCGGGCCCATTGCCCGTCGGGGGGGACGGCGGTATAATACCATTTTCTATATTTGTTGTGTCCGGCAGGACATGCCCGTTTATATGAAAGTCTCACCAATATGCTGGAATTAAAGGACTTTCGTTTTTCGTTGTGGCAGCTATTTCTGCCATGTATGTTATATTGAAAATCCCCCCAGCTTGGTTTCCAGGTACTCTTCAATGCCTTCCATGGCTCCCTCTCGTCCCATACCGCTCTCCTTCATTCCGCCAAAGGGGGCGGCCGCCGACGTGGGATTGATATCATTGATGCCGATGATGCCGAACCGCAGGCCTTCAAAAAGCTGCATGGCCTTTGACAGATTTTGGGTGTACACATAGGCTGCCAGACCATAGTGGGTATCATTGGCCATGGACAGGAGTTTGTCCTCATCTTCATAGATGATGACCGGGGCCACCGGTCCAAAGGTCTCTTCCCTGTAAATCCGCATGGTTTCAGTGACATGGGAAAGAATGGTGGGGGCGTAAAAATGGCCCCTGTCAAGGCCGTCATCCACCATTCTGAATCCGCCGGTGACCAGGGTGGCCCCTTTATCAATGGCATCCTTGACCTGTTGGTCCACCTTTTCAATGGCCCTGTCATTGACCAGGGGACCAATACTGACCCCGGGCTGGGTGCCTTCCCCTGCCTTCATTCGGGATACCCGGTTTGAAAGTTCTGCCAAAAAGGGTTCTTTCATGGAGGCGTGGACAAAAATGCGGTTGGGGCTGATGCAGGCCTGGCCGGTGTTTAAAAATTTCACCAGGGAGAGGCCCTTGGCGGCGTGTGTGGGGTCGGCATCTTGGCACACAATAAAGGGCGCATGGCCTCCCAGCTCCAGGGAGACCCGTTTCATCTGAAGTGCCGCGCCCCGGGCCAGGTGTTTTCCCACTGTGGTGGAGCCGGTAAAGGTGAGTTTCCGGACCCGTTCGTCCGTCATAAAGGCCTCTCCCACGGGGGCAGGATCAAGGGCTGTCACCAGGTTGGCAACCCCTGGGGGAAGCCCGGCCTTCTCCAGAATCTTGAACATTTCAATGGCGCAAAGCGGAGTGGCTTCGGCAGGTTTCAGCACGATGGTGCAGCCTGCGGCCAAGGCCGGGGCCACTTTTCGCGTGATCATGGAGATGGGGTAGTTCCATGGAGTGATGGCTGCCACCACCCCCACGGGTTGTTTCAACACCATGAATCGCTGATCCGGTCGTGATGACGGAATGGTCCTGCCATACACCCGCTTGGCCTCTTCGGCAAACCACAGCAGAAAATCAGCCCCGTATTTCACCTCGTTGCGGGCGGCTTTAATGGGCTTGCCCTGCTCCTGGGTCATCACCCGGGCCAGGTGTTCCAGGTTATCCATCATCAATCCATGGGCCCGGTAAAGAAAGTCCGAGCGCTGGTAGGCTGTCTGGGCAGACCAGGTTCGGAATGCTTCGTGGGCCGCTGCAATTGCCAGGGATGCTTCTTTTTTTCCACCATCCGGAACCAGGGCAATGGTTTCACCGGTGGCTGGGTTTAGTACGGGAAATGTGTTTCCGGTTTCTGCGGCTGTCCATTGGCCGTTGATGTACATAATATCTCCTTTGACTTCTTTAAAATGGGCTTGGGTTAGCGTTTTTCATTTGCTACGGTTTCAATGGCAAGCCGAAGTGTCTCAAGGCCATCCATCAGTTGCCCCCGTTCGATGTTCAGTGCAGGAAACACCCGAATGCCATTTCCATGGGTCTGGCAAACGAAGACGCTTCGGTTCAGGCATTCATTTACCACTTTGGCGGCGGTTGTTTCATCATCGAACTCCACAAAGAGCAGAAGCCCCTTGCCCCGAACGTCCGTGACGATGTCAGGATACGCGTTTTTCCATTGAGCCATCTCAACCAGTGCCGATTGTCCCAGTTCTGTGACATGGGCACTGATATTGTTGTCGAGCAGATACCGGATGACTGCGTGGGATACGGCACAGGCAAGGGGATTGCCGCAGTAGGTGCCGCCATGATCCCCAATCTCCAAGCGGTGGGATACCTCCTCTGATATAGAGAATGCACCAAGTGGAAACCCTCCGGCAATTCCTTTTGCCATTGTCAGGAAGTCAACGTGTGCCTTGGTTGCACCTATTGCGAACATGGGGCCTGTGCGGCAAAAACCGGTCTGGATCTCATCGACGATCAAGAGCGTGCCATTGGCCTTGCAAAGCCGGGAGACGTTTTCCAAGTATCCATCGAATGGAATCTGAATACCGCCTTCGCCTTGAATTGGTTCCACGATGACAGCGGCAACGTCATGGTTGAGAATACGTTCAATGGCATCGGGATTGTCGTATGGAACGAACAGGTAGCCAGGCATAAGCGGATTATATTTTTCACGGTGTTTTGCCTGGCCGGTGGCGGAAGCTGTGCTGATGGTGCGGCCGTGAAAGCTGCCTTCCAATGCCACGACATTGGGTCTACCCGTCACCTTTCGGGCAAGTTTGATGGCGGCATCATTGGCCTCTGCACCGCTGTTGCTGAAGAATACCCGCGTTAGATTTGCAGGCAGGATCTTTTCAAAAAGGGACAATAGCCGTGCGCGCACCGGTGAGTAAGTCAAACCAGAATTCGGGTTTTGCAAAATACGTGCAGCCTGTTTGGTCAAAGCGGTTTGGATAACAGGATGTGAATGCCCAATGGAGGTGACACCCCAACCAGCGGTTAAGTCAAGGTACCTGTTCCCCTCCTCATCCCAAACATAGACCCCTTCGCCCCTTTCAATTGAGATTGGAATTTTTTTGAAGAAGGGAGGCATGTGTGAATTTTCTGTTGTGATCGTTTCCGTGGTTCCCATGTGTTCCTCTTGATGTAAGTTTTGGTGCTAACGTTTAAAATCTGCAGTTCCATCCGCAGCGGTTTCATTGTTGGGTAATTTTTCCAATTCACTGATCAGGGTGGTTATGTTTTCGGCGCTTGCCTTTATCTCCTCCATTATGCAATGTCTGTCGCGATGGTTGGAGGCGGATGTGTTTTTATCTTTTTGGTCGATGGTCATTGATTTCACCAGGCCTCCTTCTATCAGCAGGGTAAATTGCTCAACAATTTCATCGGATGAAAAAGGGCTTGTTTCAGGGTTATACCACCTGTACAGCCAATTACACATTCCGATGATGGCGTTGGCATACAACTTGGAGTTGACCCGGCGGAAATAACCCTGGGCCACGCCCTCCAGGATGATGTTGTCAACCACCTGGGTAAATTTCAACTTTTCTTTCTGAATTCTGTCGTAATCAACTTTGGGCAGCTGATTCTCTTCACTGAAAAAAACAGTGAACATGGTCAGATTTTCAATGACCACCGTTTTGAGATGCCGGTGAATAAAGAGTTTGAGTTTTTCAGGTGGCGACAGATCCATTTCATTGATTTCGTAAATGGTGTCAAAAAAACTCGCAAGGGCCTGAAGATAGATTTCAGATAAAAGTCCCTCCTTGGATGATACATAGTGATAGAGGGCGGGTCGGGTCAGCCCGAGTTCGTTGGCAACATCATCAAGGGTGGCTGACCGGTATCCTTTGCCGTGAAATATTCTTATGGCCGTATCAATGATTAATTGTTTGCGCAGGCTTTTATCAAGGCGTTTGAAATTGATGTTTTCGCTCATGTCTATTTATTCGTGGCTCCGATTCGGTTGTGACCCCGACATGTTAACGGCAATCTTTTAAAAAATGGCTGAACGGTCATGACCGGATTTCGGCCACCCCGAACCATGAAAATCAAAAGGTGTTTTTATGGTAAAGCTTACCCTTTAATGGTAAAAATCAAAAGATAAAAATACTATTGACTTATTAGTTAATAACGTTTACTTACAGGTAATCATAAGGTATCAATTTAAACGTAAGAGGAGGGTGAACCCATGTTGTCCAGTCTTTTCAGTCCGATCAAGATAGGTAATATGCAGTCAAAAAACAGGCTGCTCATGTCGGCCATGAGCATCAACTTTGGTGTGGATGAAGATTGCAATCCCACGGATCAGCTCATTGAATATTTTGTGGAGCGCGCCAAAGGCGGTGTCGGCATGATGCTGGTGGGGGGCGGAGGTGTCCATCCGGGAGGGCAGGAACTGCCCAATCTTCCTCAAATGTACAAAGATTCCTGCATCCTACCGCTTAAAAGGATGGTGGAACGGGTCAAACCCTATGATGTGAAATTCGGAGTTCAGCTCATGCACGGGGGACGTCAGTCCTATCTGCCGGAAAAGGTGGCACCTTCTGCCATTCCTGCTCCGGCTGTGGTCAAGGGCAAGGTCAGAGCACTAAAAATAGAGGAGATCCATGAACTGGCCGCATGTTTTGGTGAATCTGCCCGAAGGTGCAGAGATGCCGGATTTGATTTTGTGGAAATCCACGCGGCCCACGGATATCTGATCAACCAGTTTATGGCCCCTAATTCCAATATCCGGACCGATGCCTATGGCGGGTCATTTGAAAACCGGACCCGTTTTCTGTTCGAAATCATGGATCAAATCAAGGAGAAAGCCGGTGAGGATTTTCCCGTGGGCATCCGGATCAACGGCAACGACTATATTGAAAACGGATGGGAACTCAAGGACACGGTCCGCCTGGCTCCGGACATTGAAAAGGCCGGTGCCGTGTACCTGCACATTTCAGGCGGGGTGTACGGATCCACGGAATTGACCATTCCGTCCATGTACACCCCCCACGGCTGTTTTGTCCATCTGGCCGAGGCGGTGAAAAAGGTGGTCAACATCCCTGTCATTACGGTGGGCCGGATTAAAAAACCGGAGCATGCAAACCAAATTTTAGAGGAGGGCAGGGCGGACATGGTGTCCATGGGCCGCTCTTTCCTGGCCGATCCCCATTATCCAAACAAGGCAAAAAACGGGCAGATCTCTCAAATTCGTCCATGCGTGGGATGCTGCCTGGGGTGCATCCATGCGGTTCTGGCCAAGGAGCCCGGCGGTTGCGTGGTCAATCCCGATGTGGGCAGGGAGTACAAACTCAGCCAGGAAAAGCCGGGCCAATCAAGGGAGACGGTCCTGGTGGCAGGGGCTGGTCCCGCCGGCATGGCTGCCGCAAGGCTTTTTGCCATCCGCGGCCATAAGACCCTGATCTGCGAAAAGGATGACGTATCCGGGGGACTTCTGGCCCTGGCAGGCAAAGCACCGGGAAGGGGTGAACTGTCCGACATCCTGGATTTTTTCAGGCAGGAGCTGGACCGGCTTGACATTGAGATTCAGTACAACACCCCGTTGTCCGCCGAGCTGCTGGATAAGGTGAAACCCCACCGGGTCATCCTTGCCACAGGGTCCATGCCGGACATGCCCATTATCAAGGGATTGTTTCAGTCGGAAATGGCCTTGATCACCAATGTGGATCTGCTCAAGGGAAAAGAGCAGGCCGGGGAGAGGGTTATCGTGCTGGGCGGCGGCATGACAGGTCTGATCACGGCGGATTTCCTGGCCGACCAGGGAAAAGAGGTGGTGGTGCTGAACCGGAAAAAAAGTTTTGCCGAAGAGATGTCCTCCAACGACCGGTATTATCTTCGGGAACGTCTGAAAAAAAACAATGTAATACTTTATAAAAACGTTTCAATTCAGTCTGTTACGTCTGACGGGGTGGTCTTCAAGGTCAAGGGGGAGAATATGACGTTGTCCGGTTTTGACACGGTGGTGATCTCGGAAAAGCACCAGCCGGTCCGGGATATTAAACATCTTGAAAAAAATTGTTCCGCCCAATTTCATCTCATCGGGGACGTCAAAACACCGCGACATCTGATGTACTGTATCAGCGAAGCCGAGGAGATTGCCCGGGCTGTTGAATAAATTGTGGTGAGCCCCCTGTTCCGCAGGGGACAGGGGGCGATAAGGGACTTGGCTCTCCGGTTTGACCAGAGAGCAAAATTCAGAAATTATGAACGCATTGATTCCTAACCTGAACAAGCCAGAACCAAAAAGGCTTTCTGATTTTCCTGCCAAAATAACGCGAAAATCAGAGATAAGCATCTAAAACGGCAAATCAATCCGTGCCGGCTCCCGAATCTGTCAAGACTGGGTGGGCTTGAGCTTTTCGCAACGACCCGCCCGTGTTTTATTTCCCCAGAGGACCAGACAGGTGGCCAGCTGAAGGATGAAAAGGCAGCTTGCCAGGGAAAACCCCCATGTCCAGCCCCATTGACGACCGATTACGCCCAATATCAGGGGGCCTGACGAGTAACCGATTCCCCAGAAAAAATAAAATGCCCCTGAAATGGTGCCGTTCAAAGCTTTGGGCACCCGGTCGTTTAAAAAGGCCATGGCACTGACACAGAATGTTCCCAAGCCTGCGGCAGATACAAAGAGCAGGGGCAGCAGCCAGTACTGTCCGCTCCGGGGAAAGAGTGCCAACCCCAGGCTTACCGCCGCCAGGCCCAGGGTCATAGCCCCCTCCCTGCCGTACCGATCGGAAAAAGGTCCGGCCAGAACCTGGGACAGACCGACCCCGATGTAGAATAGCACAAAAAACAGTCCTACAAACCCGGGCCCGCCCCCTTTGATATCCATCAGAAAGGCCGGAATAATGGAAATAAATATTCCGTATCCAGCTCCGTAGCAGCAGATGCCGCAAAAAATCACAAGGAAGCCGGGGTGGCCGATGATGGTTGTCCATTTGGGCAGCTCAGTGCGGATGCCGGTTTCTCTGGTTTTGCCGGGGATTAGCATCAAAATCAACATTCCGCTCAGAGCACTCAAGGCAGCAAAGATCAGGAAAACTTCATTCTCCTGGCCTATCCGCTGGACCAGGATGCCGGCCAGGCTACCCAGGGTCAGTCCTGCGTGAATGCCGGCATTGTATATGCCGATATGCCTTCCCTTGGTCAAGGGATGATAAAGAGACAGCAGTGCCGGAGCCAGTGACCAGATGGGGATTTCTCCCAGTCCCTGGAGCATCCGGCCCAGAAGATAGGTGCCTGTGGTATCTGCAAAGAGATACAATATCCCTGAAGCACCGCAGAGAAGATATCCGGCTCCAAGAAAAATTTTGACCCCGAAGCGGTCCGACATCCGGCCCACAGGGATCTGGAACAAAACAAAGGTCAATGCAAAGGCCGCAGCCAGAAATCCTGTGCCGGCAACAGATCCGGACAGTTCCAGGATGCGCCGGGGTAGTACACTCATAATCATGCCTATTCCCAGCATGGTCAGAAACGCCGATATATTCAGAATTATAACGGATTTAGCCTGATTCATAAGAGACTCTCCTGTAATGAAAGACAATATCATATGCACGGGCCTTGCCCCGCATGGGGAGATGCCCGCGGCAAGGGCGCAGTTCAGGCTTTCACCGAAAAGCCAAAAGTCGGTGGAAGGAACTTACATGGATGCGCCCTCATGAAAACCAGAATGTCGATGGATTACATGGAGGGAGGAGGTGTGTGATTGCTTATGATACCAGGAATCATTTGGATTTCCGTCTGTCTCTCGGGCTGAGGCCTGCTTAGAAGCAAAAGCCGTACCCTTATTTATGGTATAAGATGCCCCCGCAGTCTTATGCGGGGGCGTGATGAACTTAGCGCCCTGCGGGCGGACTTTTTCCAACGCATTGATTTAATAATCAATAAAATGGAAATTTCTATCCTATTAAATTACGCCTATCATAAAAACAGGAAAGATACAACCTGCCTGTTTCTTTTTCGTTTTAACGATGGCATCCGAAAAAATAGCAATTCATTTTCTTTTCTTCATGGCTTTAACTTTCAACGTAATCTCTTTCCAACGCTCCTTTTCCACACGGTCGGCACTTTTATGCTGGCGATGGACCAGATACGCAAGTTCACGTTTCATTTTCCGGTAGTTTTCCAGCCTCTCCCTTGAGATTTTACCTTCATCCACTGCCCCGAGGACCCGGCAGCCGGGCTCATGGGTATGGCTGCAGTTTGTAAAACGGCATTCCAGACCAAATTTTTCAATCTCAGGAAACGCCGCTTCAATCCCGTTATCAACTTCCCAAAAGGCGATTTCCCGGATGCCGGGGTTGTCGATCACCATTCCCCCCTGGGGCATCATGATCAGATCCCGGGAGGTGGTGGTATGTCTTCCCTTGCCCACATGGGTGCTTATGGCACCGGTCAGTTGTACGGGTTTACCATAAATCCGGTTCACCAATGTGGATTTGCCCGCACCGGAAGACCCCACCATGGTAGTGGTTTGGCCGAAGGAGAGGTAGGATTCCAGAGAGGTAAGGCCTGTGTCATTTGATGCCGAAATCAAGTGTATGGGAACGCCCAATGCGACAGCTTCCACTTCACTGATAAAACGGTCCGGATCATGGTGAAGATCTGCTTTTGTCAGAATGATGACAGGATTCAGGCCGCAGTTGTAGACCAGGGTCAGGTACCGCTCTATGCGGCGCAGATTGAAATCCTGGTCAAGACCGGAAACGATAAATACGGTATCAAGGTTTGCCGCAATGATCTGCTCCTTTTGCGGCTGTGCATCCTGTTTGGTATGAGCGCCTGAAGCACCTCTGGATAGGGCATTCTTTCGTACCAGCACCCTGGAGATCACACTATCGGTCATGAGGACCCAATCCCCTGTGACCGGATACATGCCGCCGGCATCATACTTGATCTTTCCGGCCAGGGTGGCAAGCCATTCGTTTGTGCCATTGCTTGTGCGAAAGCTGTTTTTTCTTACTCCCACCACTCTGACCGGGATAAAGCCGTTGTCGGGAAATTGTTCCAACTGTGTTTGAAAATGGGACGTCCATCCCATCTGTGAGAGGTGATGAATATTATCATTTTTATTTGTATCTTGTTTGATGTTCATTGTTGAGTCCTACCTGTCTTTGGCTATAAGCTTTGCCTGTATTTTTACCGGTCTTTGTCGGAGCACGAAGCCCTGCAGGGCAGTGCACGCAACTCACCGGTGCCTTTGATTATTTTTTGATATTTTGATGCAGGCGATGTTGCCGACAGAGGAGGCAACTATAGGGATAGATGCTCAATCAGAGATCTGCTGGGGAACAGATTGGCGCAGTGAAATACTCAATCTGTCTTTAGAACGGAACTGTTTTCCTGGATACTACAGAACCACAATCAATCCGTTACCAGCAGACAGGTCCCCTTGTCGGCAACGATTGACACAATATCCATTAATTTCATAAACATAAAATCCTCTTTCATCTGAATTTTGATAAACGCCTTTTTAATATATGATAAACATGGGGCTGTCAAGAATAACCCATGGGCACCAGTACTGAGGGAGGTGCGGCATGGGTGAGGCGGTCTCAAAATAAAAATTCGGTTCTGTTTCGCCCGTTGGCTTTGGCTTGATAGAGGGCTTTGTCTGCTCTGTCAATCATTTGATTTATCGTGTCGTCCTTTTGGTAAAGTGTCGCCCCAAAGCTGGCAGTTTTGTGCTTTACAACAGGAAAATCATGATGATCAATATTTTTACGAAGCGTTTCCGTAAATTTTACAAGCCCTTCGGAATCCGTACCGGGACAGAGAATCAAGAACTCTTCTCCCCCCCAACGGCCAAGGGTATCCGTCTTCCGGATACTGCTTTTGAGTAAGTCGGCCATGGTGATGAGCACCTGATCGCCCACCTGGTGACCATGAACGTCGTTGACACTTTTAAAATGGTCGATATCCATAATTACAATGCCTAATGGATGCCCCAAACGGTCCGATTTGTTTAACTCTTCCTGAACAGCTTCATCCAGTTTGAGACGGTTGTAGAGCCCGGTCAGCCTGTCTGTGATTGCCAAAAGTTCAAGCTTTTTCTGGGTTTCACTTAACTCATTCAATGCCATTTGCGTCTGTTGCTTTGCTTTGCTGAGTTTTCGATTCCAGTACATCATAATGAGCAAAAGTGTTACCGCACATGCAAGAATTTTCCAGATCAGATCATAATCTATGCCTTGTTCAAATTTGACGGCAAACCACTTGTTATATATTTCATGCTTTTCGGATTCAGTTACCGTATTCAGCGCTTTATGCATGACGGAGTTGAGAATCGGCTCATCATTTCGGGTGGCGATGCTCAGTTCACAGTTATTATCTAACTTTCCTGCTATTTTCAAATCAACAATACCTTCCGTTTGAAGCGTATAGGCAATGGTCGCCAGTGAATCTATCAACCCATAGGCTTTTCCGTCACGAACCAAATTCAACCCCTCCAGTACGGTGGGTACCTCAATCAGATGTATCCCGGGATAATGGGTTCTCAGAATCGGTAAAAAGGTAAATTCTTTCATCATTGCAAGGGGTTTATCCAGAACCTTTTCCAGATTTTCCACAAAAAGCTCTTCCGTTTTGGTGACAATCACCAGTGGTGAAGAGAGATATGCCGGAGTGAAGTCCATGTACGCCTTTCGTTCGGGTGTCTCCACAACCAGTGAAATAATGTCGCACTTTCTTTCTTGGGCAAAGGTGAGCGTTTGTGAGCAGCTCTTTGTTTTGATTAGTTCCAATTTTAGGGCGCTGCGTTCCTGAATCAGATTAAAAATATCCGCAGCCACTCCTTCGTGTACTCCTTGATCGTTTACTCTTTCAAAGGGCATCCAGTTGGGATTGATACACACCTTTATGGTGCCTTTGTTATTGAGATAGGCTTTCTCACTTTCAGAAAAAAGGATTGGTTGCTTTGTATGTTCCTCCATGATTTTGACATATTTGGCACCCAACCATTTGTTTATGATTCTCTTTCGATCCATATTCGAAAGCGCATCCAACCCTTTTTGGATGATGCTGCGAAGCGCCGGTTTGTCCGGATTAATACCGAACCTCAAATCCTCTCTTCCAACGGACGGAAGTTGAAATTCCTCTGCCATGATTACATTGGTGTAGGCATTTTTCTGTATGATTTGATCAATGATGACAAGGCTTTGGACCAATGCATCCACTTTACCGTAAGCAAGCGCTTTGGTCATCTCTTCATAGGTGTGGAATTCCACCAGATCCAATCCACCGAACTCTTTAAGTTCTTTGCCGTAGAAAATTTCAGGCGTCATGGCTACCTTTTTGCCTCTCAGACTTTTCAGACCCTCGTATTTCCCAAAATTATTTCGGATAAAAACAGCAGTGGGGATTTCATAATAAGGTGTCGTATAGAGGGTGTAAGGGACTCTTTCTTCTTTGAAGGAGATATTGGCAATGACGTCTAACTGCCGATCTCTGAACTGCGGTAAAATGTTGGGCCAGTAGTCCATTTTGCATTGGAATAAAATTCCGGTTTTTTTAGAGATCAATTCTAAAACGTCATAGACAACTCCCTTGCCGGTTCCGTTGTCATTGAATGAAAATGGATTGAAGTCAGGCAGCATACCGATGGTCACTTTTGGATGCGTGTCGATAAATGCCTGCTCTTCAGATGTCAAAATAACATTTGAAAATGTACTTTGAGATTGTTTGGTTATATATTCTGTTTCTTTTTTCCCATTAGTGGCCTGGCTGCCCGCAATAATAACGGTTACAAAAAGTGGCAGAAAAAAAAGTTGACAAACAATTGTTTTATAGGTTGTACCTGCCCACCCCATATGTCTCTCCTTCCGGGTCTATCTTCTCTGTCTCTGTATTGGGAAATGTCGGCACACTTGCATTCGTGCTACATTCACGCATGACTGCGCACCCCATGCCATCTGGCGGTATGAGATGTAAAACATACCAAACGCTACGTCAAGAGAATTGGGTCATGCGAACAAATTTCTCAGGAAGGGCACCATGGCTAGGACTTTTTGAAAAAATTGTATTAACATGTTGTCATCAGATCCATTCGCACCTACCGCTTCAGCTTGACGCATCAGCTTGACAATGCAAAGAGAATAATATATTAATGGTTTAACCATTATCTATTTACTGTGCCATACCCGCTATACCTTGGGATGGAGACGTGGTATAGATATTTAATATAGGGAACCCTGCAGATATTTGTCAGTCTGCAGCATGATCAATGTCATTGGCACAGATTTTAAAGATGCTTTCTAAGGAGCGCAAAAAATGAGTCAAATCAGTTTTACGGAGGTCAAGGCCATCTCCTATCAAAAGGCCGAGGTAAAACAGGGATATACCGACAGGTCTCTTCGCATCAATGTCTCAGACAATGAGATCGACATCTCCCCCATCCCCCAAAAAATCAAAGAAAAATTCATCGGCGGCAAAGGGTACGACCTTTGGCTGATGTGGAACGCTGTATCCGGGGAAACCAAATGGAATGACCCGGAAAACACCGTCTGCATCTCATCCGGTCCCCTGGGCGGGACACCCGGATATCCAGGGGGCGGCAAAAGCATTGTCACAGCCATCTCCCCTCTTACCGGCGCTCCCATTGACTCCAACGTGGGCGGCTATTTCGGTCCTTATAAGAAATTTTCAGGCTTTGATGTCATCCAAATCGACGGCAAGGCGGATAAAGACACCGTCATCCTCATTGATGGTATTGAAAATAAAATAAAAATCTTCAATGCCGCGGGCCTGCCCAGTAACTCTTATGAGATGTCCAAGGTGCTGACCCATCACTTTGATGAAGAAAAACCGGTGAACGTTTCCGTTGTCACGGCAGGACCAGGCGCTGAAAACACCTATTTCGGATGCCTCAACTTTTCCTGGTGGGACGCTGGAAGGAAAATGGTCCGATATAAACAGGCCGGCCGGGGCGGCATCGGCACCGTGTTTGCAGACAAAAGAGTCAAGGCGGTGGTGGCCCGGTATGGCGCCATCTCCATGAAAACCAATGCACCGGCCGACATGGATGCCCTTAAAAAAGTTACCAAAGCCCATGCCAAGGAGATCAGCACCCTGGATCCCAAGCAGAACCGCATGGCCCTGGTAGGCACCACCCATCTGGTTCCCATCATGAACGACCATGACTGCCTGCCGGTCCACAATTTCAAATTCGGCTCCCATCCGGGAAGCAAGGTCATCGGCGAAGAGGTATACGAGCATATTTTCGACAAGGGTTTTGACGGTTGCTGGCGGGGATGCGCCGTGGCTTGCGCCCACGGGGTAAAGGACTTCTCTCCCTTTACCGGACCCTACAGAGGCACTAAGGTTTTTGTGGACGGTCCTGAATATGAAACCGTGGCCGGGTGTGGTTCCAACTTGGGTATTTTCGATGCTCACACCATCCTTGAAATCAACTTTTACTGCGATGCCTACGGTATGGACACCATTTCCGTGGGCACCTCCATCGGATTTGTCATGGAGTGCTTTGAAAACGGCCTGATCACCACCGCCCATACCGGCGGTATGGACTTAAGCTTCGGCAACCGGTTCAATGCTTTGGAACTCATTCACCAGATGGCCAGGGGAGAAGGGTTTGGCACCATTGTGGGCAAGGGTATCCGCCAGATGAAAGGGATTTTTGCAAAGGATTTCGGAGCCGATGCCAAGTTTATGCAAGATATCGGCATGGAATCCAAGGGCCTGGAATTCTCCGAATACATCACCAAAGAATCACTGGCACAGCAGGGCGGTTACGGCCTGGCCCTTAAAGGTCCCCAGCACGACGAAGCCTGGCTCATCTTCCTGGACATGGTCCATAACTTCATGCCCACCTTTGAAAACAAGGCCGAAGCCCTGCACTGGTTCCCCATGTTCCGGACCTGGTTCAGCCTGTGCGGCCTGTGCAAGCTGCCCTGGAACGATATCGTGCCCGAAGACAATAAAGAGACCCTTGAACCGGCCAAAGTGATCAAGCATGTCCAGTGGTACGCCGACTTTTTCTCCTCGGTTACCGGCAGAAAGGTAGGTCCCGAAGATCTGATCACCATGAGCGAAGCCGTGTACAACTTCCAGCGGGTCTTCAACCTGAAAATGGGGTACGGCACAAGGGAACACGATACCGTGCCTTATCGTGCCGTAGGGCCTGTGACCAATGAAGAGTATGAATCCCGTGCCCAACGGTATGACAGCCAACTGACGGAAAAGTACGGGATGGACATCTCCGCAATGGACACCATCGTCAAGGTGGCGGCCCTGAGAGAAAAGCGGGAAGCGCAGTATGAGCAGCTAAAGGATGCGGTTTACCAGCGCCGGGGCTGGACTGCCAACGGCATTCCCACGGTGGAGACCGTAAAACGGCTGGGGATCGACTTTCCCGAAGTTCTTGAGGTTCTCAAGGCCAACGGCGTGGAATAAGATGATCCACGTGGACGATAAGCCCATGGAATGGGAGGATGGCATGACTCTTGCCATCCTTTTGTCAAAAATTGAAGAGAGCGGTTTTGTCTCCGTGGTCCGGCTCAACGGAAAATTGATCTCCAGCCCCAGGTTTGGTCAGACTTCTGTTCCGGACGGCGCCGTCATCCAGCTGCTGCCTCTGGTGGCAGGGGGATAGGCTGTCTGTCGGGTGGTCCGGGTCAAAACCGGCGCGGACCTGGACCGGAGCCGGCTTTAACATCTACAAAGGATGGATCAGCACTGGGGATTATGAATGTCTGAATGTTGCCTGGCGTTTTTCCAAAAACGCTCTGGTCCCTTCGGTAAAATCCTTATTTTTCAGGGAAGCAACCATGGGACCGGCCTGATCGTTGATCCGGGTTAGGTATGGGTCCTGCGCGCAGCTGTCGATCACTTTCTTGGATTCCCGCATGGCGTAGGCCGAGTTTTTGGAGATCATCTCGAAAATCGTTTGGGCCCGTTCGAAGATCGCCTCCGGAGGAGTAATTTCATCCACCAGGTTCATTGCAAACGCCGTGGACGCATCGACCGGTTCTCCGGTGAGAATGAGTTTTTTGGCCCGATACCGTCCGACGGCCCGCACCAGGCGCGAAAGATAGGCATAGCTTTCAACAATGCCCAGCTTGGCCGAAGGAAGTCCCAGCTGGGCATCCGCACCACAGATTCTGAAATCGCAGCACAAGGACAGTTCCAGTCCCGTGCCCAGAGCATAGCGCTCTATCACCGCGAACGTCGGTGCCGGGAACGTTTCCAGGAGGGCGAAGGCACGCTCCCTTTGATCGTGAAACGCACGGATACCAGCTTTGTCAAATCCTGCCAACTCCCGGATGTCGGCACCGGCGGCAAAACAGCCGCCCTGACCGCAAAGCATCAAGGCTCTGATGGAATCGTCCCGAAAATAGCTGTCCAAACCGGATTCAAGGGCCTTTAAAAGGACGGCATTAGCGGCATTGAGCTTTTCGGGGCGGTTCAATGCAACCGTGAGCAAGCCCTCATGTTTTTCAAATCGTACCAGCGCCATCTTGGTTGGTTCCTCCTTAGTTGGTTTAACTAATCATACTTGAGCAAATTTTGCAATACCTGAAATGTTGGACCAGTGCTGACGCATGAATTAAAAAAAGGTCAGCTGAGGAGACCCCGCATCTCCCTTGGGGGGGTGTCCGGTCGTTTTTAATTCCAAAAGGCATCCCTCAGACGCTCAACACGGCTTTATCAAACACTCAACACGACCTTAATTGAGGGATTTCCTTCAGTCCGGGCACAGCTCTCCCTCCTCCCAGGTTCGGGAGATTGTTTTGCTTACCTTTCCATGGTTGCCGTCACATCAGTCGAAGTTGAAAGGGGGCGGCCAGGCGCTCTTTCAGCCACGGGTAGTCCAACCAGGGACCGGACATGGTATTCCGGATGAAACTGATCAGGCCTCGCACGCCGGTATCTTTGACAATCTTGGCAAGTCGTTCTGAGTATCGGGCCAAAATGTTGAACACATGGCCCAGGCGCATCAGGCCATGGTATCCTTTCATGACGTTCCAATCATACGAGAAACAATGCTCATACGCATATCCATGATGCTTTTCAACGAGAATTCCGCTTTCGATGCACCAACGGGAACGGGCGGCCAGGTTGCACCGTTCGTGAAGATTGAATCTGTTCAGAGGTTCGCTGGATAACCACACGTGGCGGCTGTTTTTCTCTTCCGGTTTCCCGCTTTCCCGGTTAACCTCTATCCAGTTCTCTTTGCACTCAACGACGTGCAGGATCTGACTTTTCTTATCGTTCGACTCAAACCGGTAGTCGATGCCATTGACCCATCGAAAAGCCTGTTTCCTGTTGCCCCATGTGTGTTGCTGGAATTTTTCTTTCTCAAGTGCCGAAAGTGCTTCAAATTCTTTCATCACGCTGGGCAAGGCGCCATCCTTCAATACGATCATGAACTGCCATTTGTTTTTGCGGCATATCTCTGCCACGGGCCCATTGGCATAAAGCCCATCCAAAAGCACCATGATTTTCAGAGCAGGAAATGCCGCCTTCAGGCGAGTGGCCAACCGATAAAAGGGCTTGGTTCTAAGTTCGCCCACTTTTGGCAGCAGACACCAGATATCAACAGTTAAGTAACTGAATTTCTTCATAATATTGGTTTTTTTTGAGTGTTCTGTGGATACCCACTGGGCGAAGTTAGAACCAAGCCCATCAAGGATTATGGACAATAACCCAATGGATGACATAGGACTTTATGCCGGCAAATTAAAAGAGCGTTTCAGTCTTTCTTTAAGTAAGTTCAAATTCGGCATGGGAGTGAATATCCTGCTTGCATTGGCGGTACTGGCCTATATCAGTTATAACCTGTTTTTTGTTTATGTACATCCCTATGAATGCGGGATCAAAGTGGTCCGGGTGGGCCTTACCCGTGGTGTCCAAAAAGAGAGCTTCAGTGCCGGTCTTGCCTTTGTCCTGCCCTTCGGGCTTCAACAGATGTATCTTTTGCCCAGGGGAATCCAAGTGCTGGAGCTGACAAATTTTCCTGAAACCGCGGCGGGCGATGCCAGAAAAGACAGGGCTGCCCACATTCAGACCTCGGACGGTTTTTTTGTGGATGTGGACGTTTCCATGCTCTACCACATCAAAGATCCTTATCTGGTATTTACCACCATTGGTCCGGGCACTCTTTTTGAAGACAACGGTATTATCCCCAAGGCCGAACCTGCCTTAAAAGAGACCTTGGGAAAACTGACCACCGAAGAATTCTACAACAGCCCCATGCGGGTTAAAAAAGCCGAAGAGGTAAAAGACCAGCTCAACCGGGAACTAAACCCCAAAGGGATTGTCGTGGATGAGGTGCTGGTGCGCTATTTTAAATACAGCCCGGAAATCCAGAAGAATATCGAAGAGAAAAAGCTCCAGGACCAGATGGTTTTCACCAACCAGGCAGCGGCACGGGCAGCCAAAGAAGATGCTGAACTCAAAAAGATTGTCCAGGAAGGCATGGTCATCGCTGCCGTGGAAATGGAAAAAGGCAAGGCCTATGTCACACGGAAGATTGCTGAAAAAGACCTTTATGTCCGCAGTATAAAAGCCAATGCTGACCTTCTGGTCAAGCTTGCCGAAGCAGAGCGGGTGAGCCTGAGAAACGATGCCCTGAAAGGAATCGGTTCCGACCGCATGGTGGCCTTGAAAATGGCGGAGGTCTATAAAGGCCTGGACCTGATCATTCTGCCCAGCGACGGACTCCACGGTGTCAATCCGTTAAACCTGGCCAATACCATGCAATTATTTGATATCCGCAAAGGGGAAGACAAATGAAGCGCTTAACCACTCTTTTAATATTGATGTTCATGGTATTGGCAACGGCAGGATGTGTCCCCCATACCACAGGTGAAACCGAGGTCGGGGTCAGGACCGTTAAACTGGCTTTTTGGGGTCAAGAGGGAGTCGAAGACCGGATTTATTCACCGGGCGGCACCTATTTTTTCCTCCCCTTTATCAATGACTGGAATGTATTTGATACCAAACTACAGAACCTGGAAATGACATATTCCAAAGCCAGGTGAGACCGCCGAAGCCAGGACGACCTGGTGTTTAAAACCACTGACGGCAATGATATCAGCCTGGATGTCATCATTGCCTACCGCATTGATGCGGTAAAAGCGCCTTATATTCTTCAATATGTGGCAAAGGATGACGAAACTCTGCGGGACACCATTGTCAGGACCGTTGCCAGGAGCAAACCCCGGGATATTTTCGGCGAACTCAAAACCGAAGCCTTCTATGTGACCGATGCCAGGGAAACCCAGGCCAACAAAGCCAAGGATGCCCTTCAAAAAATCCTGGGGCCCATGGGCATTATTGTGGAAAGGGTATTGACCAATGACTACCGGTTTAATGCTGAATATACCAAGGCCATTGAGGACAAAAAAGTGGCGGACCAGCAGGTGGAGAAAAACAAATCCGCCCAGCACGCAGCCCTTGAAGAATATAAACGCAAACTCGAAGAAGCAAAGGGCGAGGTCAACAAGATGGTGGCTGATGCCGATGGCCAGTACCTTAAAGACAAGATCGAAGCCGACGTCTACCTGGAACAGCAACAGCTTCTGGCCAAAGCCATCCAGGCCGAAGGAATTGCCGATGCCAAGGGCATCCGGGAAATGAACAACGCATTGGCCGGCTCCGGTGGCGAGGCCATTGTAAAACTGAAAATTGCAGAAGCCCTTGTAGGTAAAAAGATCATATTGCTGCCGGTGTCCGAAGGCGGGATGAATCTGAAAACCACGGACATCAATCGATTGATCGAAACCCTTGGGGTTAAATCACTTTCGGGCAAGCCGTAAAGGATCTTGATGGACAGAAAATCATCGAAAAGGAGACATTATGTCAAAGGAATTAGATTCCAAAAATTTAGAACAATTAATGGCTGAGGCGGATGAACTTGTCGGACAGATTAGTTCCGAAACTTTAAAGGAGATGAAAGAAGATCATCGTATTCAATTTGAAAAACATGCTCAGAATCTGGAAAGAATTAAATCTGAGGTTCAGAACGGCATCGCAAATAAAGATGAATTGGAATTAAATTCCGGAGCTAATGGTATGCACAAGGCAATCCAAGACATTGTAAAAGCCATACGAAACTTTCAAAAAAAGATTTTTTGATTTTTTGTGCATCTTTATGTTTTATTTTCACAATAGGAGTTAACCTCATGCAGCGATTTATGTTTCAGATGACTCTTGCACTGGCGTTGATATTTGTCGGAATATGGTCAACAAGTGCGGCATTCGCAGAAAAGCCGGATTGGGTTGACGGCAAAAAAAATGGAGAACCCTACAAACAGGAAGCAAGGAACGAAGGGCACAATGACAACAGGGATTCCGATCGTGGAAAATCTCACGAGAGAAATGGGAGTGGAGACCGGAGGAACGGGTACTTCAATAAACAAAAACAGATGTTCATCCACGAATATTATTCCGGTCAATTTCGACAGGGGCGCTGCCCGCCGGGCCTTATCAAGAAGGGCAACCGCTGCATACCCCGCGGTCATGCAAAAATGTGGAAAAAAGGCCGACCGCTTCCCAGGGAAGTCATTTTTTACAATCTTCCGCCAAAAATCCTTGTGCAATTGGGGACTCCTCCGCCAAGGCATCGTTTTGTCCGGGTGGCTCAGGATATCCTGTTGATTACCATTGGAACGGGAATGGTCGTGGATGCTTTTGAGGATATAGGCAACAGGTAGCTTGATCGACGAGGGCTGCCCATGGAAAAACAGTGGTGGCTGATCTTTCGGTAGGCTCTTTATAGATAAGGTCATATATGACCGAAGGTTGGATATGACCTTTTCCCGTGATTTTCTACATGTGTTAAAAAGGGGTTTGTTATTAACAATTTACCTTATATTTCAATGGGATGATGACGATTTGCTTGGTATTGGAAGCGTGGCACATAACTTGAAGTATAATATAGAGAATGAACACCGAAATCATCCGGGAAAACTTTTCCGGGAATGTAAAAAAAATTATAATTAGAGGAGGAATTATGAGAGCAAAAAATTTTATTAACCTTTTTATTATTGGATTTTGTCTGTTTGCCTTTATTGCCGGTTGTGCCGGTACACGTCATAAGGAAAGCACGGGCGAATATGTTGATGATTCCGTTATAACCACCAAGGTGAAGGCACAAATATTTGATGACCCGATGCTCAAGGTGCTCCAAATCAGTGTTGAAACTTTCAAGGGAGAAGTGCAGTTAAGCGGTTTTGTAAATTCTGCCGCGGCCTCTGCCAGAGCTGTGGAAGTGACCAGATCAGTGAAGGGAGTCAAATTTGTTAAGAACAGTCTTGTCGTGAAATATTAACCCAAACCCAAACAGGAGAGATATCATGAAAATTTTGAGTACCAGATTTGTTCTATCTTTAATTGCGGTAATGTTCTCGTTCGGATGTGCCGTCCGACAGCCGGTCCAGCCCATTCCCGATTTTACCCCAACCATTTTTAATTCAAACGATTATGTTTCTTCCGTAGATAATTTCCTGATTATCCTGGATGCATCCAGTTCTATGGATAATATATATAACGGAAATAAAAAATTCGTCATTGCCCGTGAAATTGTAAAACGCATGGGTCAGACCCTGCCGGAACTGGATCAAAATGCCGGCCTCAGGTCTTTTGGGCACAGTCAGAAAGTGTCTAATAAATCGACAGTTCTTTTTTACGGCATGGAAAAATACACCCAGAGGGGTCTGAATGAAAAATTGGATCTGATTACAGCCGCAGGTGGTACCAGCCCTATGTATAGAGCCTTAACCGCAGCCGGGCAGGACCTTAATGGCTTTTCAGGTAAAACAGCTGTTATTATTATCAGTGACGGCCAGCCGGAGATGAATTTAGAGTCTCCCATAACCCTGAAGGCAGCCCAGGCACTGAAAGATCAGATTGGCTCAGGCCTCTGTTATTATCCCATCTTTGTCGGCGACGATGAAAAAGGGGTGGTTCTAATGGAACAAATTGCCAGGATCGGCATGTGCGGCTTTGTCACCAAAGCGGATAAATTGATGACAGGCAGCGGCATGGGCCAGTTTGTAAAAGATGTTTTCCTGACTAAAAAACCCATTGTGAAAGCAGCGGAACCCGCCCCCATTGTAGTTGAGTCCTTGGTAGTTAAGAAAGTCTGGATAGTGGATGAAGCCCATTTTGATTTTGATAAAATTATCATCAAACCGGCCGGGTTTGAGTTTCTTGACAAAGTCGTCGAAGTTTTAAAATCCCGTCCCGAGCTTTTTGTGAAAATCGAGGGTCATACGGACAACATCGGCACCAAGGCTTATAATGCTATCTTATCCCTGGAACGGGCTAAGGTGGTAGAATCCTATCTGATAGACAATGGGATTGATAAAAATCGTTTATCCACCGAGGAGTTCGGGTTTTCAAGACCGGCAGAATCCAACAAAACAAGTCATGGCAGGGCAATGAACCGTCGTGTTGAGCTTTATCCAATAATAAAATAAACAATTCTAAAAGGAGGCCTGGTTCAAAAATTTGAACCAGGCCGAAATAATCAGTCGGCTTTATGCCCCCATATAACCGCCACGGGCGGACCGGAATTTGGGACCCGGGTTCGCCCACAACGAAGATTGAAATAATGTTAGGTTCGCCTACTCTTTCATATAAAACCGGCAGTTTGATTGATACGGTCATATAAAACCATTTGATCACATATGGCCGAATCATACATCTCTTTTTATCAGCTCTGCAGATGAAATTCTACAAATCAATATCCGGTGAAAAATTTTGATCTGCTTGATAGGGAGTGCACAGGATGGAAACTGCCGGGATAGGGGGAAATAATATCAAGGTTAGCACGCTATTTGCATCTTAACTTTACATAGTCGTCAGTCTAAGATTCCTGCACATAGAGAATATAAATTATTTTTAGGAATGATTTTAATCTTCATTGCCGTCCTGTTCAATAAGTTCAAGGTCTCAGGCAAGTAAAAATAAGGATCAATATGGGACAATATCATCTGGAAAGCATGTTTAACCCTCGCCACATCGCAGTGGTGGGCGCCAATAAAAAAAAAGGAACCATCGGCCATGCGCTGATGAAAAACCTCATGGACGGAGGGTTTGCAGGAAAACTTTTGCCGGTGAATCCCAATTATAAAACCATAAGCGGTCATGACTGCGTAAAATCGGTTTGCGATCTTATGCCGGGGGTGGACCTTGCCATTATTGCCACCCCCATTCACACCGCCATTGATATTGTGGCGGACTGTGTCGAAAAAAAGGTGAGCGGTGCCATTATTATTTCAGCAGGCGGCAAGGAAGTCGGTGTTCAGGGCCGTGAGATCGAAGATCAGATCCAGAAGATCGCCTATGACGGCGGGCTTCGCATCCTGGGCCCCAATTGCATGGGGCTCATCCGGCCGGGTGTGAACCTCAATGCCGGTTTTGCATCGGATATGCCGTTAACCGGGAATCTGGCATTTGTCTCCCAGAGCGGTGCCATTTGCGGCGCCATTCTTGATATGGCTGTCAAGGAACGCATGGGATTCAGCCATTTTGTCAGCATCGGGTCCATGCTGGATATCGATTTTGGAGACATGATCGACTATCTGGGAAATGACCCGATGGCAAAAAGCATTTTGTTGTATATTGAAAACCTGACCCATGTCCGTAAATTCATGAGTGCGGCACGCTCGGTGTCCCGGGTTAAACCCATCATCGTGCTGAAATCCGGCAGAAGTCCTGTCGGTGCAAAGGCTGCGGCCTCTCACACCGGTGCCATGGCAGGAGAAGATGCGGTGTATGATGCGGCCTTCAAACGTGCCGGCATTGTGCGGGTGGAGTCCATTGAGGAACTCTTTGACTGCGCGGAACTCATGGCCAAACAACCGCGTCCGCGGGGCTCCCGGCTGGGCATCCTCACCAACGGCGGCGGGCCGGGCATAATGGCTGCGGATACCCTTGCCAAATATGGAAAAGAACCTGAACCCCTTGACCCTGAAACCATTAAGGCGCTTGATGAGTTCCTGCCGCCCTTCTGGAGCCGGAACAACCCCATCGACATCCTGGGTGATGCCACAGCAGACAGGTTCGGCCATGCCCTTTCGGTCTGTGTTAACGCTGAAAATCTGGATGGTGTTCTGGTCATTCTTGCGCCCCAGGCCATTACCGACCCCTTACCGGTGGCAAAAATGCTGGCCTCTGCCGTCAGCGGAAAAGGGTATCCGGTCTTTGCCTGCTGGATGGGTGGAAAAAGTATTGAAAAGGCTATCGCAGTTTTGAATGAAGCCGGGATTCCGACCTATAATACGCCGGAGCGGGCCGTCCGTGCCTTTTTGTATATGGTTGAATATACCGCCAATCTTGAAATGCTTCTGGAAGTTCCCCCGAAAATGACCCGGAGTATGGAATTTGATCAAGAAAATGCCAGCCGCCTGATCTCCGGAGTAAAAGAGGGCTTTATGCCGGAAGCGGATGCCGTGGAAATGCTCACGGCCTATGGCCTGCCCATGATCAGGATAAAAATTGCCGGGACGAAAGCCGAGGCCCTGGCTATGGCTCAGGAAACCGGATTTCCGCTGGTCATGAAACTCTTGTCTTCCGATATCACTCATAAGACCGATGCCGGCGGCGTCTGTCTGGATTTACGGTGCGATGAAGATGTCAGCCGGGCCTATGACGGGATCATCTCTTCAGCCGCCCGGTATAAACCCGATGCAAGGATTGAGGGGGTAACCCTCCAGCCCTATTTTTCCAATCCTGATTTTGAAATTTTAATGGGTGCCAAGCGTGATCCCAGTTTCGGCCCGGTGATCCTGTTCGGGATGGGCGGAATTTATACGGAAGTGCTAAACGACAGGTCATTGGGACTCCCCCCCATGAACCGACTTCTTGCCTTGCGGCTCATGCAGGAAACCAAGGTTTACACCTTGTTAAAGGGATATCGAAACCGGCCTGCCGCAGACATGGAGAAGCTCGAAGAAATGATCATGCGGCTCTCCCAGCTTTTGATTGATTTTCCGCAAATTGCCGAGCTGGACATGAATCCCGTTTTGATCAAAGACGGCAGCCCTGTGGCAGTGGATGCCCGGATACGGGTTTCCCCGATGGACATTCCTTCTTCCCTTCATCTGGTCATTAGCCCCTATCCTGAAGAGGACGAGTCCCATATGCTCAGTACCGACGGGCTTAAGATTTTTATCCGGCCGGTCAAGCCTGAGGATGCCCCGCTGTTTACGGCATTATTCAAAAAGCTTACCCCCACGACGATTTACTATCGTTTTTTCGGGATGTTAAAGGAGTTGAAACCCAAGATGCTGGATAGGTTCACTCAGATTGATTACGACCGGGAGATTGCCCTGGTTGCGTTGGATGAAGCGGCTCAAACCGACAGTATGCTGGGGGTTGCCAGAATCATTGGTGAACCCGATGGAAAGATCGGTGAATTTTCCGTTCTGGTGGGGGATGCCTGGCAAGGCAAGGGTATTGGGTCGAGTCTGCTGGAAAAATGCCTGGCCATTGCTGAAAAGCAAGGGTTTGAAACTGTTCACGGCATTGTTCTGAGGGAGAACAGGAACATGATCATGTTGGGTAAAAAGCTGGGGTTTGAGATTGGAAGAGATCCTGGCACAAGTGACAACAAGCTGATCATTCATCTGGGAAAGGGGAAGTAATGAACCACCAGGGGAAAATATTTAAGTTGATACTTGCAGGGATATTTGCGGGTGGAGTGATTTTCATGAGTTGTCCGGCCATTGCCCTGGAAGGCATCATTTCAGGTTCTGTAAGGGACCACTCTAACAATCAGGGTATTCAATGGGCCATCATCACGGTAAAAGATGATGCTACCGGTAAAGTAGCGGCAACCGGGGTTACGGATGCATTGGGGGATTATTCGGTCATTATTCCGGTTCTCGGTAAGTACCGTCTTGAAGCCTCAAAACAAGGGTATGGATACAGAAGAGTGACAGCCCCGGATTTGGTTGAAATTTCCGATACGATTCCGAAACAGACTGTTAATTTTACCATGGGTGGAAGGGAGTGGCCCCTTTACAATCCTGACGATCCGACATCGGCCATGTCCTGGGAAACGAGTGCAGGTAAGAGTTATCTCATACCTGCCATGGAAATTCCGGCTTTCCTCTTTCTCCTCAATGGATACGACCGGTTCATCGGTTACCCCAATCTTACAGAGAATGGGGTAAAAGTTTATGATACAAACCTGTCAACCTTCCGGGATCATGTCGTGGAAGGGCCGTGGGGGATTGACACGGATGCCTTTAACATAAATCAATTTGCGCATCCCTATCAGGGGTCCATGTACCATGGTTTTGCGCGGTCTGCGGGACTCACCTACTGGGAGTCGCTCCTCTACACCAATGTGGGCAGCTTTCTCTGGGAAACGGGCGGGGAGACCACGAACCCGTCCATCAATGACCAGATCGCCAGCGGCATTGGCGGGAGCTTCTTCGGGGAGGCACTTTTCCGGATGGCCAGCCTGGTGCTTGAGGGCGATGGCGGCAAACCCGGGTTCTGGCAGGAGCTGGGAGCGGGAATCATTTCACCTCCCACAGGCTTCAATCGACTTGTTTTTGGAAATCGGTTCAAACCCATATTCCCGAGCCACAATCCGGCTACCTTTTCACGCGTGCAGCTCGGTGTAAGTATCATGTCGGACAAGAACGAAAATTCCGTCCAGAACCCAAGCTTTGATAGCGACGCGACCGCAACTTTTACATTGGCTTACGGGCTTCCCGGCAAACCCGGTTATAGTTACAAACGTCCTTTTGATTATTTCAATTTTGAATTCACCACCCTCGGCAACGCGGATAACCCTTTTGATGACATCATGATCCGCGGTCTTCTCCTGGGAATGGACTATGAGGTCGGCGATTCCTATCGGGGAATATGGGGCCTCTATGGCGGCTATGACTATATATCACCCCACATTTTCCGCGTTTCAAGCACCTCTGTCTCTCTTGGTACGACGTATCAATGGTGGCTTTCCAGGAAGGTGGCGCTCCAGGGTACGGCCCTTGGGGGTGTCGGTTATGCTGCGGCCGGTAATGTCACCCAGGTGGGTGAACGGGACTACCATTACGGTGTTGCACCACAGGGACTTGTCGGGCTCCGTCTCATCTTTGGGGACAGGGTCATGCTTGACTTGACAGACCGTGGATATTATCTGTCCGGCATGGGCGGCGATGACCCTGGCGGCAGGGAGACCATCAACCGCCTGAATACGGGAATCACCGTCCGCATTCATGGCCCCCATGCCCTTGGAATCCAATATAACGCATCCTCCCGGGATGCAGAATATCCCGTCCGGGCTGACAGTCACCAGTCCATTGGAACCATCAGTCTTGTTTATACATGGCTTGGCAAGGCCCGGTTCGGAGCTGTCGAGTGGCGGAATCATGACCCTCTTTGATCTGGGTCGGTGGAATTGCTGGATGGAGAAGGAATGAAAAAAACAACGCATTAAGGAAACGACATTGAAGCTACGGTTTGATGTGGGGGGAGGAGCGCAATGGTAGAAATTCTGAAAGATCAAATATTTCACAATATCGTATCGACAATACGTGAATCCCTTTTGGTGCTGGATTTAGATCTGAAGGTAGTCTTAGCCAGCCGTTCATTCTATGACTTCTTCAAGGCAAAGCCTGAAGAGACTGTGGGGCGGCTTATCTATGACCTTGGAAATAAACAGTGGGATATCCCCAAGCTGCGGGAACTGCTGGAAAACATTCTTCCCGAAAAAATCGCCTTTGACAACTATGAGGTTGAACATAATTTTCCCATCATCGGCAGGCGCATAATGCTGTTGAATGCCCGGCAGATTGAACGAGCGATGGGCAAGGAACGGATCATTCTTTTGGCCATAGAGGACATCACCGCGCGTAGTCAACTTGAAGACCTGGTGGAAGAATCTGAATCCCGCTACAGGCGCATTTTTGAGACCGCCACCGACGGAATTGTGCTTCTTGAAAAATGTAAAGGACATATCGTCCATGCGAACCCGGCCGCCGAGAAAATGTTGGGTTATTCCGAAGCGGAATACATCGGAAAACTGCTGGAGAATATCGGTGTCCCGATCGATATGAATGATTTTCCGGCGATAATGGAATCCTTGAACAAGAGCGGCATTCTTAATTACGAGAACGTTCCGATAAAAACCAAGTCCGGGCAGAATATCGACGCGGACGTATATCTGGTAGACAGGGCAAAGCTGGCCCAATGTAATATTCGCGATGTCAGTGAAAAGAAACAGGCTGAGAAGATACTTAAAGAAGAGAAAAAGTTTATTGAAAATGCACTCAATACACTGCAGGACATATTTTTTGTTATTGATTTAAAGGGCGGATTCCTCAGGTGGAATAAAACAATGAATGCTGTCACCGGCTACACCGACAATGAAATTTCTTTGAAGAAGGCTGTTGATTTCTTCCATGAAAAAGAAAAAGAGCGAGTATCCGGAAGCATTCTGAAAGTGATTGAAGAGGGAAGCGACCATGTTGAAGCAATAATGGTTACCAAAGACGGGAGAAAAATCCCCTATGCATTCAACGCATCGATATTGAGGGATGCTCAAAACAAACCGGTAGGCATAAGTGGTGTTGGCAGAGACATCACCGATAACCAAAGGCTTGAAGCCCAACTCCGCCACGCCCAGAAGATGGAGGCAGTCGGCACCCTGGCAGGGGGAATTGCCCACGATTTCAACAATATACTCAATGTGATCATGGGCTATGGCAACATGGTCGCGGACACGCTGGAAACCGGCAATCCTGCAATGGAAGATATGAATGAGGTGCTCATTGCCGCCGACAGGGCCGCGGATCTTACTCGAAGGCTGCTTGTCTTCAGCAGAAAAGACATTGTTACAATGATGCCCGTTGACATCAATGAAATTATCCTTGGCTTGAAGAAAATGCTTGGACGGATTATCAGGGAGAATATTGAGTTTGATCTTGAGCTTGCGGACATGCCTTTGAAAGTGCTGGCTGATGCGGGGCAGATAGAGCAGGTTCTGATAAACCTTGCTGTAAATTCCAAAGACGCAATGCTGGAGGGTGGCCGGTTGACGATCAGTACGCGCCTTCAAAAATTGAATGATCAATATGTTGCAGCGTATGGATATGGCAAACCCGGACCGTATGCACTGATCACGGTTGCCGATACAGGGCAGGGAATGGATGCGGAGACACAGAAGAAGATATTTGAGCCTTTTTTTACCACAAAAGGGATTGGAGAGGGGACAGGGCTTGGCCTTGCCATTTCATACGAAATAATAAAAAAGCATGGCGGATACATAAATATTTACAGCGAACCGGGACAAGGTTCGGTATTCAATATATACCTGCCGCTCATTGAAGAAGCGGCATCCCGAAAGAAGGAAAAGGAGGCCACCGCTCCTGTCAAACACGGAAATGAGACTATCCTTGTGGCCGAAGACGACGCTCCCCTGAGGAAATTGGCGACCATAGTGCTGGAGTCTTTCGGCTATAAGGTTATTACGGCGGTAGACGGTGAAGATGCAATCGCAAAATTCCTGGAAAACAGGGAACGGATCAGCATCGTCATACTTGATATGATCATGCCGAAAAAAAATGGGAAAGAAGTCGGTGAGGCGATCAAACAAGTGAACCCCGGGATAAAAACACTCTTTATGAGTGGATATACCATGGATATTATCAAAGGCAAAGAGTTGTCAGAAGCCGGTTCTGACTTTATCCACAAACCGTTCACGCCAAAAGATTTTTTGATAAAGGTGAGGGAGATTCTGGACAGATGAATCAGAGCGAGCATGCCGAAGACAAGCAGTCTGGAGGGTATCAGCCTGCTCCAGCAGTCGCTTCTTGATCCGGGTCGATGGAATCACAGGATGGAGAAGGGATGAAAAAATGAACTCTTGAAGTCTTGAAGAGAGACAAAAGAATATGCAGATAACTCATTGAGGATTTTTATTATGACCAGACACTTTTTTATGTGGCATATTATAGCAGTGATGTTTGTGTTGCACGTCGCCATTGCTACTGCTGCTGCAGAGAACACTTCCAACCTCTTGGCGACTGATATCTTGACCGCCGTTGTTCCACTCACCGGCTTGACCGTAGCCTATCTCACGGACGATACCGAGGGCCAGAAACAGTGGTTGCGCAATACCTGTATTAACCAGGTCCTCACGTCGGCCCTCCGACTCGGATTCAACGAAACCAGCCTGGGTGAACGTCCGAACGGAAATGGCTATGGTTTTCCCTCCGGTCATGTGGCCTTTGTGATGTCTGGTGCGACCTTTCTGCACCAGCGCTACGGTTGGAAGTGGGGCATCCCCGCCTATCTGGCGGCTGCATCCGTCGCTTATGTTCGAATTGACGAAGACAAGCATCACTGGCGGGACGTCCTTGCCAGCAGTGCGTTGGCATATGGAGTGGCCATGCTCACGGTCACACCTAAAAATGCAACCTATTTGGCACCTATTATCGGGCCCAATTTCATCGGCCTGCGCTGGTCACGCTCCTTCTGATGTCAGCTGGGCGGATTTGCTTATTTGCTTAAGCATATATTGGGTAAGCACGGCGAGGATTTGTCGGATCAAGTGAAACAGCAAAAATTTGATTTAACCTTAAAAACAACGCATTAAGGAAACGACATGGAAGGTCGAGTGTCCTATTGGAACCGCGCCGAAGCTGTGTTCAGTCATGACGTCTCCCCGGAATGTGAGAAAAAGATGTATGAGGATCTGGAAAAATTAAAGAATGAAAGAACATGAAAATTATAATCCCTGTAAAAGGAAAATTTTATTATGAACGATGAGACACCGCAAACCCTTTTACCGGAAGCCTGTGCGACCGGTATCTTTGAAATGAGCGGGGCTGAGTTTGAGCCGGATGTTGCTGCTGAAATGTGGTCTAAAATAATAAATCATAAGTGGATTCTTTCTGAAAAAGTCGGCCGGGATGTCGGCTTGCGGACAGCCTGCATTGATTTTTTAGAAAATATGGAACAGGCTCATGATGAATACAGGACGTATAAACACAAGGATATCCTCATGGAGATGGGAGCACAGACTTTCAGCAGGGAAATGTGGGATACCATAGCCGACTCTCAGCCCCCAAAGCAACTGGTGCAGCGCAGAATAATTCTGCCCCTGACAGAGGAAAGCCTTGCACAAAAGCATGGGGTTGTTCATCCCAGAGCAATCATATTTTTCGGACCTCCGGGCACAGGAAAGACTCATTTTGTAAAGGCCATAGCAGGTGTCTTGTCCTGGTGGTACATTGAGATTCTACCGAGCATGCTTATGGTGAATGGGGTTGAAAAAGTCGGGGCAAATCTGCGTGAAGTCATGCAAAAGGCAGGAACTCTTGATGAAGTTGTTCTTTTTATAGATGAATTCGAAGAAATCGCCGGCAGCCGTGACAGGGCCGACAGGATTGATAAGTCCATTACTAACGAATTTTTAAAACAGATTCCCCTGCTCAAGAATCAAAAAAACAAGATACTCCTGGTTTGCGCCACGAATTATATCCGGCAGCTGGATGCTGCAATGCTCAGACCTGGAAGGTTTGACTGTGTTATTCCGGTTGGCGGATTGGACAGGCAAGGAAGGACAACCATCCTTGAATATTATCTTACAAAGCTTAATACCGGGCAAATCAATATGGATCAACTTATTGAAATGACATCCGGGCTGACCCCTGCTGACATCCAGTATCTTTTTGATCAGGTTGCATATTTTGCATTTGAGCAGGAGATTATTGATAAAGAGGACTACCGGGTAAGCACAGATACCTTCATTCAAATAATGTCAAAAGTTCCCCCCTCTCTGAGCCATGAAGTAATTAAAGAATTTGAAAAAGACAGGATCAGCTATTCACGGGTGTAAAACAGCGCTATGCAAGTGGTAAAACCGACACAAAGGAATTTGACCGGAAGAGAAAGGAGCTGAAATGACCATCTCTCATGAAAGGGCTGAAAAACCGATTCCGGAAAAGCCCAAAAGTCAAGGCTCGAAACCCGAAAAAAAAAGCCGTCTGGCGCAGCTTTCACTTGCAGCCCTGGGGGTGGTTTTCGGGGATATCGCCACCAGTCCGATATATGCCATTCGGGAATGTTTCCACGGTCAATACGGTATCGATGTAAGTCATGCCAACGTCTTGGGAATCCTTTCCTTGATGTTTTGGGCGCTGGTAATGATCGTGGGCCTGAAATACTTGACATTTGTTTTTAGAGCCAACAACCATGGGGAAGGCGGTGAAATTGCGCTAATCGCCTTGATTCGCGGTAAAAATGGGCACTCCGAAAACCGGAGAGGTATAGGCGTCATCGCCCTGGGGCTTTTTGCGGCGTGCCTGCTGTATGGCGACGGCATGATCACGCCGGCAATTTCCGTTCTGAGCGCCGTGGAAGGGCTCGGTGTCATCACGCCTATGTTCAACCACTATGTCATTCCAATCACCATTGCAATTCTCGTTGGCCTGTTTCTGATCCAGCGCCAGGGCACGGCTCGTTTGGGCGGTCTTTTCGGACCGGTAATTCTGGTTTGGCTCGGTTTTCTGGCTGTAACCGGGGCCGTGCAAGTGGCCCATACGCCGCAGGTGCTGTCGGCGGTTTTTCCGTGGTATGCGATCCGCTTTCTGATTTTCAACAAACTGCACGGGTTTGTAGTGCTCGGAGCCGTTTTCCTGGTGGTCACCGGGACCGAAGCGTTATACGCAGATATGGGGCATTTCGGTCCCCGTCCCATTCGTCTGACCTGGTTTGCCATCGTTTTTCCCGCACTGGTGTTGAATTATTTTGGACAGGGAGCGCTCCTTTTGGGCAACCCGGAAGCAGCGAGCCATCCCTTTTACGCCATGGTACCCGCTTGGGCGATGATTCCGACGGTGTTGTTAGCCACCCTGGCCACCATCATCGCCTCCCAGGCGGTCATCAGCGGTGCTTTTTCCATGACCCGACAAGCGATCCAACTGGGATACCTCCCCCGTTTGAACATTCGGCATACTGCCGCAACGCAGATCGGCCAGATATATGTGGCTCCGGTCAATTGGATGCTCATGGTCTGCACGATCTCCCTTGTGGCCGGTTTCCAATCCTCCAGCAAACTTGCGGCTGCATACGGGCTAGCCGTAACCTCCACGATGATCATTAATACGGTGTTGTTTTTTGTAGTGGCCCGCAGACAGTGGAATTGGCCTTTGACGTGGGCCGCACCGTTGGCAGGGCTCTTTTTGCTGGTGGACGTGCCGTTTTTTGGGGCCAATATCAGTAAAATCTTCCATGGCGCCTGGTTCCCACTGGTTATCGGATCTGCATTTTTCACATTGATGCTCACCTGGGCCAAGGGACGCCGGATCCTGGCCGAAAAACTGCGCAAGAATATGCCGCCTGTGCATCAATTTATCGTCGATCTGATCAGCCATCCCCCAAACAAAATCAAAGGGGACGCCGTGTTTTTAGCGGGAAGTTTAAACGCCGTGCCCGTGGCCCTGTTAAAGAACGTCAAGCACAATCATGTCGTGCATAGCCAGACGGTTTTGCTACATTTTAGGGTGGAAGACATCCCGCGTGTTCCAAATCGGAAAAAAATCCGAACCGAAAAATTAGGCGGTGGATTTCATCGCATTGTGGCCCGCTATGGGTTCATGGAAGATCCCAGCCTGGACAGCTTTTTTTCACTGGCGCGTGGACAGGGCTTAGATTTGAATCCTAAAACAGTGAGTTTTTACATCGGTCGTGAAAACCTGGCCATTGCTGAACCATCCGGCATGGCGCGCTGGCGAGCGACCCTTTTTATTTTTATGTCCCGCAACGCTGCCGATGCCGCCTCGTTTTTCAATCTTCCAGCGGACCAAACGATTGAAGTCGGCGTTCGGATGGAAATTTGACTTGGTAGTTCAATGTCCACACCCATAACCCACCACACCCATTAGACTCCAAAAAAGGTAGGATGTGACCATTGGGCAACATACGACCTTTTTACAGGCTGTCGAAGACTGCTCTGAAAAATGAGCTTTATAGCTTGTTTCCCTTAATAAGTCAGATTGATAGGCATTATAAAGCCAAGTCTTGAAAACGCGGCACAACGATTGCATTCATATCAAGATAGATTGCAATTGCTGAATTAACCTTAAAAGGAGACAGATCATGAATCGAAAAGCTTATCCAGTTGTACCTGTTGTTTTGATGGCAGTATTTCTATCCACTATCATTTTCGCCAATGTAAATCCTTCTTTTGCCGGGACTGACAAAAAGAGATCACCGGGAGTTGAGAGGATTTCTGCTGTCGAGTATACGGAGGCTCAGATCAAAGAGCTTGAAGACGCGCTAATGATCACCGAAGCCCAGAAAGAACTATGGAGTAACCTCACTCAGGTGATGCGGAAAAATGCCAAAGAAAGGGGGGTGCCTCAAAGACAGTGCTATCACAAAGACAGCATTGACCGGGTGCAGGAAGGGTAACGTTTAAAAAAATTAATGGATGGAGACTAAGCGATGTTATTAATGAACGTAATAAAAACCGGAGGATACCTTATAATGTTTAATGAATTGGCAAAACAGGTGAAAGAACTCGGACATTCACGAACAAGGGAAATACAGCGAAGCAGAACCAGAAATCTGATCATAGGGGCCGGCATCGGTTCTGCAGTAGGCCTTGCAGCAGGAATCCTCTTAGCTCCGAAATCAGGCAGAGAAACCCGGCATACCATTGCTGATCGAACCGGCGAAACGGTGAAGAATCTGAAAGAAAATGTGACTGCAACCAAAGACAGGATATTTACATCAGACACTTGTTTTAATTGCAGTGGCCAGTGGGTACGCCATAGTGACGTTGAGAAACGTGAATGGTTTTATCAAAGAAGCCACAGGCCTGCTGCAAAAAAACAAAGATCATGTGAACCGGATTATTCTCAATATTCATGAGATTTCAGTGAATACCGCAGGCATCAGCGAAGAGTTCAAAAAGAGCTTTGACGAGGCGGATTCAGCCATCAGGACGATTTCTCATGAAACCACAGACACGGTGCTGACGATTACTGAGACTGCAGAATCACTGGCAAAATATGCTCTGATGATTGGAGAACTCATTAAAATGATGGTCAATATGTTTTCATCAAAGGATTCAGATAGATAGGTGATACCTGGGTGATTGTCAAAGGCCTGGCACAGAACTTGAATAAGAGAGTATGTGGATGATACGGTTATCACCTCCAAGATTAAGGTTGAAATCACTGTTCTGCGGGCAATAGCACCGCAGTGAAACGTCATAACAACGGATCAGAAAAAGGAGATCTCATGAAAACAAATACAGAACCCGAAAGGATCGAAGACTCGCTGAAAGAGGCAGATGAACTCATACGGCAGATCAATGCTGACGTTCTTATAAACTTGAAGGAAGAGCATCGCCTGCAGTTTGAAGCTCATACCCGTGAATTGGAAAGAATTAAAATAGAGTTGGAGGGTAGAAACCTTGAAAAAGATACACAGAAGACAGGCTCACTGGCCGATGGCATACACCAGGCTATCCAGGATATCGTGACTGCCATGCGGAATTTGACACATTATATTACCTGAGGGTGGCCAAATTCCCTTGAAACACTGCTCTTTATTTCCTACCTTCCGCCCCTGCTGTTTTTGTCAAAAGTGGAGACCTGGCTTGATTTAAATGGACAGTAAACAAACAAATAGCGTTGTAGGGCTAACCCATAAGGAGATGGGCGCATTCCCATTTTCCCGGTTAGGCAGCCAACACTGAAAAGTGTGAATTTGCCATTGATTTCATTTGGTTCCATCGTCCTGATTTATAGTATGACCGTAGCATAATCATCTTGGCAGCATTTTCTCTATACCAAAAGGTGCAAGGACCCTTGAGCCGTAAATTGACCACTCTGCGAATTGAGCTTTCAATCGCACCACTGCCAATAGGTAAATTCAACGCCTTTACCGCTGGGAAAGCAAGACGGTGTTGATTACGTACAAAGTAATCTCGTTCCGTCTTGATGGCCTTACTGTTTCGACCCCGACAAATCGCTTGAACATCCTCCACTACTGCAGCGGCCTCTCCCTTCATTAAACGCCCTCTCTGTTTTGCTATCCAGGACTTTCGTTCTTTGGAAGACCACTTCTTTCTTAGTCCTGCCACTTTACCCAAATGTTCTACGGCATGGTAAAAATCAAGAAGTTCATGCACCTGTTTCGGGTTCAATCCCAGTTCCTTGATCAAACCGGGAACTCGATTCCAAATCCAATGTGCCCCATCTGCAATGAACAAGACTTGATCTGCGTGATTTACACTAAGAGCTTCCAGGTAGGCTTTTAGCAAACTGAACAATCCATCCGGGCCATTGAATACCCCATCTATAAATGGACTGAAATTTTTTTCCTGTTTTCCGTCTGCATCAACAACATAGATGATTAAAAGCTTGGGTTCTCGCCACTTCCCATGAAATCGGGTTCGCCCTTTCGATGTTTTTGGGCCTCGCTTTCTTTCCCGTAGTCGTGTACGGCCACCGTCAGTGCTTATTACGACCCGACGTCCCTGAAGCGTATCATCTCCACTCAATGGGAGTTGACCCGCTCGCTGTATCGCTCGTGCACGTTCAGCATAATTGTACGTCACCTTTCGGATCACTTTTACATCCAGATGAAGACCGTGATCACAAAGCACCTGGCGTACTTCCTCAAAAGAGCTCAGCAGTGCTGACCAGCTACTCACCATTGCTGTCAGACCCGGTGTGCATCGATCATGAATTCCAAGCATTATCAGACCTGCGTATGCCCCCTTATATCTCTTGCCTTTGCGACGGTCGCAAGAGCGTCGATAATATCGGGCAAAAACCTCAATCGTGTATCCGGAACGGAGCTGAATACGAACTTTTTCAAACCCTTCGCTTTTCATTCGTCCCGGACAAGTTCCTATCAATTCCTTTTCTTGAACAATTTGATCTGGGGAACTCAATGTAATCTGGAGTTTTTTTTAAAGAGCAAAGCAGCGAGACGATTCGTATAGCTAAGAATTTCATTTTCTATCCTTTCAAGCTCTTCCGGAGTTCGAATTAACCGATTATCTTCATCCAGTGCTTTCAGGCAGGCCTGAACTTCTTCAACAGTTTCACAGTCTTTGGCTTTTTTTATTCCCATAATATTCGCTCCTCAGATAGTATCGTTTTGAGAGCTCATATCATGCTTGTTCTACCAAAAGATAGGTTTTTTTAAAACCGGGAAAATGGGAATGCGCCCAAGGAGATTAGATAATGAAGAAGCTATCTGCGGCAACTAATAACTTGGACAGCAAGGAAGATAACGGAGATAAAAATTACATGCCAGCGTTATCTGTGCTGACGACTCTGTTTTTTATGTGGGGTTTTTTAACCTGCCTTAATGATATATTAATCCCCCATTTAAAGGCAGTATTTTCCCTTAATTACTTTCAGGCGATGCTGATTCAATTTGTATTTTTTGTGGCATATTTCATCATCTCCATACCCTCCGGGTATCTCGTTAAAAAATTAGGATATAAAAAGGGGATTGTGGTTGGGTTGGTAACGTCAGGGATCGGATGTTTATTGTTCTATCCTGCTGCAGGTTTCCGGTTTTACGCTCTATTTCTGCTGGCTTTCTTTATAGTGGCATCGGGAATCACTCTGTTACATACAGGTAGCCGCCAATCCCTATGTGACCATTCTTGGGAAATCTGAAACTGCTTCCAGCCGTCTGACCCTGACTCAGGCATTCAATTCCCTGGGAACCACAGTTGCCCCCTTTTTTGGTTCATTGCTGATTTTATCCGTCGCAGTAAAAAGCGCTTCTGAACTGAAGGCCCTTTCAAGCGCCGATCTTAATATCTACCAGTTGGCTGAGGCAGCTGCGGTTCAGGTTCCTTACCTGGTACTGGCAGCCGCTCTGTTTCTTCTGGCCGGAATCATGGCCATTCTTAAACTTCCGGTTATAAGAAACGATGAAAAAGATTCTGAAACCAACAATTTTCATGATTTTGATCATCTTCATCAAAGCGCATGGGGATACAGACACCTGGTGCTTGGGGCCATCGGTATTTTTGTGTATGTAGGCGGAGAAGTCGCCATTGGCAGTTTTCTGGTTAATTTTTTGGGTGAAAAAGATATCGCCGGATTCTCTAAATATATCGCTGGCCAGTATGTCTCATTTTACTGGGGCGGTGCCATGATCGGCCGATTTATCGGTTCTGCACTGATGAGGAAGATCAATCCCGGTAAATTACTTGGTTGTAATGCCGCAGTTGCAGCCCTGCTGGTTGTTATTACCATGCTGTTTCATGGAAGCGTTGCCATGTGGTCAATTCTGTCAATAGGACTATTCAATTCAATTATGTTTCCTACGATTTTTTCTCTGGCCCTCAATGGTCTGGGTAAGCATACCAGCCAGGGATCTGGGATTTTATGTATGGCCATTGTGGGCGGCGCCATAATTCCACTATTTCAGGGAGCTCTGGCAGACAGGATTGGAATACACCATGCATTTATTTTGCCGGTATTGTGTTATATTTATATTGTATATTACGGTATCAAAGGGTCTATTCCGAAATTTGTTAAGACAGTGGAGGCATAGAAATGGAAAAGAAAAAAGTTGTTCTGGGCATAGATATTGGCGGGACAAATACCGGATTTGGCCTGGTGGAGAAGTCCGGATCAATTTCCTATCGCGGTAGAATAGATACCAGAGGCCAGGCTGATGCGCAGCAACTGTTTGATCGCCTTTTTAAGATATTTAATAAAGAGTATCAATCATTGTCCGGGAATTTTGAGCTATGCGGGGTGGGAATAGGAGCTCCAAACGCCAACTATTATAGAAAAACCGTGGAAAATCCTCCCAATCTCAACTGGGGATTTGTCAAAATGGATAAAATGGTTGAACAATTTGTGGATCTTCCAATGGCCATCACCAACGACGCCAACGCTGCGGCCGTGGGGGAAATGATGTACGGAGCTGCCAGGGGGATGAAACACTTTATTCAGATTACCCTGGGAACCGGTCTGGGTAGCGGCATTGTCGCTGACGGTAAATTGGTTTATGGGTGTGACGGGTTTGCAGGGGAGCTTGCACATACCATTGTTTTCAAAGATGGCCGGCAATGCGGCTGCGGTATAAGAGGTTGCCTGGAAACTTACGCCTCTGCAACTGGAATTAAACGTACAGCATTTGAATTACTGGCACGGGAAAATGCCGCAAGCGAACTGAGGGGATTCAGCTTTAATGAGATGACATCAAAGATGATTTTTGAGGCTGCTTTGAGAAATGATCCAATTGCTCTGGAGTCATTTGAACTTACCGGCAAAATACTGGGAGAGGCGCTTGCCAATTCTGTGGCCCACCTGAGTCCTGAAGCGATTATCCTCTTTGGCGGCCTGGCCTCTGCTGGTGAATTTATAACCAAACCGACAAAAAAGCATATGGAAAAAAATTTATTTCATGCTTTTCGCAACAAAGTGAAAATCCTGCTTTCATCTCTGCCGGAAGCGGACGCTGCCCTACTTGGTGCCGCTGCATTGATCTGGCAGGAATTACAATAGTAATTTGCCTGTGGTTAAAAGGGTAAAGTCAACCAACTATTGGGGAAGTACAGAAATAAGCCATGGTGACATTATCCCGTCGTCTTGCGGCAACGCCTGGCGTGGGTCTGATTCAAACCCTGCCGACTATTGTTTTTGCGAATACTTTTTATAGCCGGCTGCAACAATTTGCCAATCAATGCTTTGGTCCTATTTATGCGGAAGGGTTGTCTGCCTGGCATGGCTTGTCATCAAATTTCTGGGGGCACAATGCAATCATTCGCACAAGAGCGTTTGCAGAATCCTGTCACCTTCCGATTCTGTCCGGTAAACCGCCTTTTGGCGGCCATGTTTTAAGTCACGACTTTATTGAAGCCGCCATGCTTTGTCGTGCCGGTTGGGGTGTGCGCTTTGATACCGATATTCAGGCTTCATTTGAAGAAGCGCCCCCCTCGCTCATTGATGTTCTTATTCGCGATCGCAGGTGGTGTCAGGGCAATTTGCAACATTCACGTTTTATATTTGCAAAAGGTTTTGTGCTGCCAACCCGCTTGCATCTTTTTTGCGGGTTAATGTCATACCTGAGCGCAGTTTTCTGGTTATCGTTGATTATTGTGGGGCTTGCGATTGCCATTCAGGCGACTTTTGTACGTCCGGAATATTTTGCCAATCCATCCCTGTTTCCCACCTGGCCGGTATTTGATTCAGAACGGGCCTTAAGTTTATTTGTCGTCTCAATGGCAATTGTGCTTGCGCCGAAAGCTTTTGGCTGGTTTGCTGCCATGATTAATATTCCCAGGTGTTTACGATTTGGTGGGCCGATTCTGTTAACCCTCAGTGCCTTGTTGGAAATGGTGATGTCAGGTTTATATGCCCCGATTCTGATGGTATCCCAGTTTGGCGTAGTTTTTTCTATATTGAGAGGTAAAGATAACGGCTGGATGCCGCAATCAAGAGATGATGGTGCATTGAGCTGGAAGTCAGTTATGCGCGCCCATGCTGGTCACGCATTCTTTGGAACAGCTCTTGCTGCCATCTCGCTGTTGCTAAGCAAAGAACTCTTTTACTGGCTGTTACCGATTTCGGCTGGGTTGATCTTATCGATTCCCCTGTCATGGCTGAGTGGAGGGGTGAGACGTACTAATTTGATTAAAAGAATCGGATTGCTGCGTGCACCTGAAGAAAAAGACCCTGTTCAAATTCTGGTTGAATTAAAGCGAAAACTGGCTGAAATGCCACAACCACAAAAAATGCACGCCTTAAGCAAGCTTGTTAACAACCCACAATTATTTAAATGGCACATATCTCAACTACCTGATACGAAAAGTGAAAAACTGAACTTTCATGTACCCAGCATAATTGCCGAATGGAAATTGCATCACGCTGACAGCTTACCGCAATTGGAATCATGGTTGGAACCGGCAGAAGCCTTGGCATTGTTAAGCCACCCTGATTGTCTGGATCAGTTGCAAAAATTCGGAAAACAATCTCTTTAAGAATGTGTTACGCTATTTGCATCTTATCACTCGGGTTTGCCGGCTATTTGGCAAAGCCTGTGACGATGTCAAGAATAGCCTTAGCCATACGAATGATTATAGATCAACCCCCATAAGGTCATATTCGACCTAAGGTTGGATATGACCCTTTTTATCTGATGGATGGAAAGGGTCTGAAAATGTTTGTAAGAAAAATTGTTATAATAAATTCAGCATAATAGAAACATGATACAGATATATGGAACTCTGGCACAAATATTGATGTAGAGAGTGAATAGAGAAGGGAAGCATTTTCGTCTCTCGCTTTTTTAAGATCAACCTAAAGACAGGAAAAAAACTGAATAATGTAACAAGAACACAATCTATAACGCTTTATACGAGGAGAAAAATCATGTTGTGGACAATTGCAGTAGTGCTGATAATTCTTTGGGTGCTGGGATTAGTGAGCAGCTATACCATGGGAGGAGTAATCCATATCCTTCTGGTAATTGCTCTTATCATTGTAGTTATCCAAATCATTTCGGGTCGGAGAATCCTGTAGATAGAAAATTCTTTCAACCAGATGAATACGACAAAAGCAGGGAAAAAATGAAAATGTACATAAAAAAGATACTGCATAATTGGTTGCAGATATGCCTTTTTGCCGCTTTGTGTGTACCCGGCAAAGTTCTGCACGCATCTGATGCAGATGACCGTATTGCGTATTGAGTCATCCGCAAAAGCGTCGTATGTGTTCAAGCATTACCCCGCGGTCGATGCCGACACCAACGACGAGCTTAACCAATGGATCAATCGTTTTAAAAAAGATGAATACGCTGCTGCTTATGAGTTCTAGTACGAAATGCATAAAGGCATCCATGAGATGCTTTAGGAGTCTCCATCGTGAATAAAGAGAAATTTGACCGGATGAAAAATGATTCGGAATGATAACATTTAACTAAAACCTTTATATGAAAGTCTCACCAATATGCTGGAATTAAAGGACTTTCTTTCTTCGTTGTGGCAGGTTTTTCTGCCATGTATGTTATAAGGAGAGTAACCATGAGCAAATATATGCAACTGACGATTGATGTCTGTCCTTTTTATAAAAAAGATATGGAAAAGACTTACCCCAAACTGTCGAATAATTTAAGCCGTCTTGATGCGAGTCTGGTGAACCGGAATCCCTCACTCTACGAATTGGTGGGGCAGCTGGATAAGCTTCTTTATCGCTTTGATGGCACGCAGCTTAGAGAGGTGCTTCTCCGTCATAAAGATAAACTTCATAATGCATATAAGAGCATTGAAGAGAATATAGCCGACTGGCATCTCGACCAGGCTGATAAATTTTTGTATAGCATTGAGGATATATTTGATGAAATAGAAGCGGAACTGGATTAACTATTTATAAGGTTGAGTGGTCAGGTGCAAATTCAATTAAAAGGTGATTTAGTTCACAAAGGAAGGGAATAACATGGAAAAAATGAAAGTGCGTGACCTCATGGTGTTGACAGACAGATTTCCAAAGATATCCAATAGTGCTGCCTATTTCGAAGCACTCTCGGCTTTGGAGGTCGCCCAGGAAAAATATCTTTCCGGAGAATCCGAGCAAAGAATCCTGCTGGTCGAAAATGAGGAGGGAAAGGTCATTGGGAAACTCTCACCCATTGATCTGTTTCGGGGATTAGAAACAAACTATAGCAGAATTAATGCCGAGGAGACGCTTTCTAAATTTGGATTCGATTATATCTGGAAGACCATGGAAAAAGACTACAATTTATGGGAAAATCCATTCAAGGATCTTTGTCACAAAGCTAAAGACATCCAGATAAGTGATTTTATCAAGGCTCCATCCAAAGGACAATCGATCGGTGCGGATGACACTCTGGTCAAATGCTTTCATCTGTTCGTTATGAATCGTCATGACGCACTTTTTGTTTTTGAGAATGACGATATCATTGGGATGTTGACGTTTTCCGATCTATTCAGCAAGGCCTCTAAGGTCATGAAAGAATGTGGTATATTTAAAATCAACCTAAAGGAAGGAAAAAAGTAAAATGAAAAAACCATCGTATTGTTTAGCAGTTGTGGCTGCCATGTTGTTCATCACCGTCCCGTTGTTTGCATCCGATACGGATGACCGCATCGAATCATCAGCCCAAAAGACCTATGTATTCAAGACCTACCTCAAGGACGATAATATTAAAATAAAGTCAAAAGACGGCCTCGTCACCTTGACCGGGACGGTTCAGGATGCATCCCATAAATCATTGGCCGGAGAAACTGTAGCAGGCCTTCCCGGAGTTAAAAGCGTGGACAACAAGCTGGAAGAAAAAGGTGACCGTCCTGCTGAAAAATCAGACGCATGGCTCATTACCAAAGTTAAAACCACGCTTTTATTTCATAGGAACGTCAGCACTATCGGAACTGAAGTTCTCGCCGACAAGGGAACCATCACTTTACGCGGTGAAGCCCCCAGTCTTGCTCAAAAAGACCTTACGGCCGAGTACGCCAAGGATGTAGAAGGCGTTGAAACTGTAAATAATGAAATGACCGTGTCCAAGGCCGGTGCGGAAACATCAGTTGGCCAAAAGGTGGCCGATAAGACGAATACGGTGGTTGAATCGATTGACGATGCGTCTATTACCGCCCTGGTAAAAACCTCATTGCTCTATCATCTCTCGACCAGTGCCATCAACACCAAAGTTGAAACAAAAAATGGTGTGGTCACGCTGGGAGGTATAGCCAAGACGTCCGCTGAAAAGGATCTGGTCGGCAAATATACGAGTGATGTTAACGGCGTAAATAAGGTTAACAACGACATAATCGTCGAGTAAGTCGAATTCAGAACTTAGTTAGACTGTGGATCGTTGTCGGATGTTTTGTACGGCAACGGATCCATAGTCGGCATATTTAATAAAAGGAGGACTCATCATGGGAATAGGTACAATTTTACTCATTATACTGGTACTGGCGTTGTTGGGTGTAATCCCTGCCTGGCCGCATAGTCGATCCTGGGGGTATGGACCCAGCGGAGGAATCGGGCTGATCGTACTGATTCTTGTGATCCTGATCGTGCTGGGCAGAATATAATGCTTTCCTTATTGCCAGAGGAACATCACAATAAGGCTGTAATCATCCTGCAGCGCATTGGGAAATTCGTCCCTTGGTGTGCTGGGGGTTCTGGTGGTGACTCCTCTGGTTGCAATTGTGAGTATTGTGTATGATGAACTCTTTGTATATTCAACATGGTAACGAAAAGATGTACCCTTAAATTTCAAACGGTTAAATCATGACAAAATCACAAAACAAGACATCGGTTCATTCAAAAAATAAGCCCCACAGCCCTGCAAAGCGTCTGTCCGGGATCTTTCAAATACTGTTCGTCCTCATTGCCATTATGGCTGCATGCACTTCGATCGCAGTTTTGGGTGTGTATTTCTACATCAGTAAAGATCTCCCAAAGATTTCAATCCTCCTGGTCGATTACCGCCCCTCCATCATTACGACCGTATATTCGGATGATAACCGTAAAATTGCAGAATTTTTTAAGGAACGCCGCACCGTCATTTCCCTGGATGAAATGCCCTTGATGCTGAAACAGGCGTTTGTAGCGGCAGAGGATTCACGCTTTTTTAAACATCATGGGATTGATTATTTTAGTATTATCAGAGCCTTTTTAAAAAATATCGAAGCGGAAAGCATTGTACAGGGGGGCAGTACCATTACCCAGCAGGTTACAAGAGCATTTTTTCTGACCCCGGAAAAAAGTTATACCCGCAAAATCAAGGAAGCCATTCTGTCCTATCGGATTGACTATGCGTTTGGAAAAGATAAAATTCTATTTTTGTATTTGAATCAGATATATCTGGGTTATGGCGCGTACGGTGTTCAGGCTGCGGCTGAGAATTATTTTGGTAAATCCGTTTCAGAACTGAACCTTGCTGAATGCGCCATTTTAGCAGGATTACCGAAAGCCCCCAGTCACTACTCACCCTTCCGGCACCCAGGGCGGGCCAAAAAAAGACAAATTTATGTGTTAAACAGAATGGTTGCAGAAAGATATATTTCAAATACCCAGGCCGCCGAAGCCATCGACACCCAGTTGGAAATTATGGATCGGCGCAACTGGTATATTGAAGAAACACCGTTTTACACCGAATATGTTCGGCAGTATATCGAGAGCAAATATGGTGCGGATGCTTTATATACCGGCGGACTGCAGATTTACACAGCCGTTAATATTGAAATGCAAAAAATAGCGCTCGAGGAAATCGAAAAAGGATTATTAGCTCTCGATAAACGTCAGGGATATCGTGGACCGATCCGGCATCTGGCAACCGAAGGGATCGAAGCATATTTAGAAAAAGCTCAGTTAACACTGGAAGAATCCCTTCCACAGGAGGGGCAAACGCTTGAGGGTATCGTCATAGCCGTTGATGATGGTCAGGGTTCCGTAACCGTTCGTATGGGAAAAGCAATCGGGATGATTGATATCGGTGATATGCGCTGGGCGCGAAGGCCGGACCCGAAAGTTGCCTTCTATGAAACCCGGTTGAAGCACCCCTCCGGTGCCGTAAAGGTTGGGGATGTTATTCTGGTCAGGATAAAAATGAAGAAAATAGATCCGGAACCCTGGGAGTTGACTCTGGAGCAAATTCCGAAAGTCCAGTCCGCGTTACTGTCACTGGAAACTGAAACAGGTCATGTCAAGGCGATGGTGGGGGGGAATGATTTTAAGCGAAGTCAGTATAATCGCGCAATTCAGTCCAGACGGCAACCGGGCTCCGCGTTTAAACCGCTGATATATGCCGCAGCTATCGATAAGGGCTATACTGCTGCTACCATTCTGATCGACTCACCGATTGTTTATAAGGATGTGAAACGTAATTTTAAGTGGAAGCCGAAAAACTATGATGAAAAATTTCAAGGACCGACCCTGATGCGCAATGCCCTGGAGCATTCACGTAATCTGATCGCCATCAAACTTTTAAAAGATATCGGTATTGATTACGCCATCGATTATGCGCAGAAGCTGGGGGTTACCTCGCCGTTGAATCGGAATCTTTCCATTGCGCTGGGGTCGTCCGGCATTTCTTTACTGGAAATTGTCAAGGCATATTCCGTGTTTACCAACGCCGGATACCTGATTGAACCGGTTTTTATTGTAAAAATTATAGACCGGGACGGAAAAGTTCTTGAAGAGGCGGCACCAACCCACAAGAAAATAATAGAGAAAAGCACCGCTTATATCATCACCAGCCTGCTGGAAGGGGCGGTCCAGCAGGGAACTGGGCAGCGGGTTCGGGCGCTGAACCGGCCGGTTGCCGGCAAAACAGGCACCACCAACAACCTGTATGATGCCTGGTTTGTCGGGTATACGCCCAGATATATTACCGGAACATGGGTAGGGTTTGATAAGGAAGGGTCTCTGGGTAAAGGAGAAACCGGCTCCAGAGCGGCAAGCCCGATTTGGCTGGGGTTTATGAAAAGAATGCTGGTCGATAAGCCGATTCAGTCCTTTCAAGTGCCGGAAGGCGTTGTTTTTGCAAAAATCGATGCCAAAACAGGACTGTTGCCAATTTTCGGATCAAAAAAGGTGATTCTTGAGTGTTTCAAAGAAGGAACCGTACCAACCGAGCAAACCAAAGATCCGAATGCGGTCATCAGCCCGGAAGAGTTTTATAAGCAAACAATCTAAAAATAAAGCTATCCACTTAAGGCGATACAGTTTTGTAAATTCAGTGGGTTAAGCAGGAGCACCTTACGCGCACGCATGCGAAAACTCGGCATTCAAAAGCTGTAACCCCTCAATTCATATCCCTTCACCAAAAAACGGCAGTGTTGAAATGTAAGTGAGCAAAATAGGTCGCATATGGTTATGTAGCCATATATGACCTATTTTTAAGATAATTCTCTTCTCCGGCAATGATCCATTGATGCAATTATTCTCTGACAATTTAAATATATAAGCCGAAAAATTAGTTTTATTCCGTTTGGCACAAAACTTGAATATAATGTGGCTATGTGTTACTGGAATGGTGTTATGGTGAAGAGGCGAACTGCAAAGTTTGATCATTGTCAAAGGAGGTGAGATTAATATGCCAAATAAAGATGGAACCGGACCAAAAGGTCAGGGACCGAAAGACGGTCATGGTAAAGGTAAGGGGCAGGGCACAGGAACCGGTCAAGGACCGATGAGTGGGGGGAAGGATTGAACCGGCGTGTTGAGCAGTATCCGGTAAAGTCATTATTTTATGAATATACACTCAATTAACCGAAAGGAGTTTTAAATGAAGGAGAAACGCAAAGCATACGAAGAAAAGCTCGATGCGCAGTTCGAGGAATGGAACGCGCAGATCGCGCTTCTCAAGACCAAGGCGGACAAGGCAAAAGCCGATATGAAAATCAAATACTATAAAAACATCGAAGTGTTGGAGCGCAAGCAGGAAGTTGCAGGTACAAGGCTCCGCGAGTTGAAAAACGCAGGAGACGAGGCATGGGAAGGGCTTAAAACAGGTGCAGAAAAAGTCTGGGATGAAGTTAAGACATCCTATCACAAGACAGCCTCAAAGTTCAAATGAGTTGGGATGCCGAACACTTCAGCCTGGTGTTAGATATGAAAGTCACACAATCAAAATGAGGGAAGATGGGAGAAATATCATGAAAATTGGTATTGTCGGTCTGGGATCAGTTGGATCCACAATCGCATATTCAATTGCTGTTTCAGGAATTGCGGAACAGCTTGTCCTCACCTCATTTCTAAGAGAATTAATGTTGATCCTCGAAATGTTCATACCTATATCATCGGTGAGCATGGGGCGGGATCAATCCCTGTATGGAGTCATACACAGATAGGGGCGCTGCATCTCGATGATTTTGCTGAACAATCAAATATAACGTTCGGGCCTGATGTAAAGAAACAGGTATTTGAGGCTGTACTATGCGCGCAGCTTTTCTGGTGCGCAATAATATCCGGCATCGACGCGATATCGAAGATGCCTATATGCAGGCGATTGGACAGTCACAATTGGAAATCATCATAGCAAATGCCTATTTTTTCCCCGGATCAAAGTTTCGTCGTGCACTTATGGACGCGGCCGGGCGTGGTGTCAGGGTGGTTTTGCTCTTGCAGGGAAAGAAGGAATATCGATTATTGTATTATGCCTCGAAAGCCCTGTACGGCAATTTTCTGGATGTCGGGATAGAAATCCATGAATATTACAAGAGCCTCATGCACGCCAAAGTTGCTGTGATCGATGAACAATGGTCTACGGTGGGATCCTCGAATCTTGACCCGTTCAGCCTGCTGCTTGCACTTGAGGCGAATGTTGTTGTTGATGATAAAAAATTTGCCGGAACCTTGAAATACAGCCTGGAGAAGTCTATTGCTGCCGGGGCGCATCAGATCCAACCCAATAGCTGGAAAGTCCAACCCATTTGGCTGCGCATGGTTAGTTGGCTATGCTATGGCTTGGTCCGGTTCATGACGGGAATGGCGGATTATGCCCCGGGCAAGGATTCTGAAAACATATGATCTAACGGTTCACATAATAAGGATCAATTTTTTTCGCATGCAAAAACGTAAATGGGTATTTCCGGTTATCGGTTCTATAATTTTGGCCATTTTTATCGTCAATTCGGATTTTTTTCCAAAATTTCGGTCCGCCCTGGCAGCATCCGCCCTGGCAGCATCCGCACAAAACACCCAGGTAAAAGACAGAGCTTACGAATCACGCTCCCCCCGCTATGTTGTTGTTCAGATGCCGCTGCTTAAGCCGCTGATCACGGGTGAAACCGGAACCTTTAATATCTCAGCCCATTTAAGACAGAATAAGGAGACAGTATCGCCGCGCCCTGAGTGGAACCCGAATGCTGCAACACCTCTGGTGGTCTGGCTCGCCGCCCCTGAAGACAGTGAGATTGAATTCCTTGACAAGGACCATCCGGAAAGACCTCGCCGTCATATTATGATAAGATTCGACCCGTCCCCTGCATTCCAGCCGTTAACCGCCACAGTGGCATACCATGTAAAAAAGCACACCAGTGCGGGCAAGTATCTATTCTGGATGGAAATTTACGGTCAGATTACCCTTGAGGACGGAACCGCTTTCCAGGATATGGGTGCCATTCGGCTGCCTGTTAAAGTTGATACGCATATCAATACCAAACTGTTGATGTTGCTGTTGATCGGAGTTGCCGTACTGCTTTTCATTGTGGAGTGGGTGCGCGTGGATGTTGTTGCCATGGCCATGATGGTGCTGCTCCCGGAGCTGGGCCTGCTCAATGTCCGGGATACCTTCAAGGGCATCAGCAGCAATGCAGTAATGGCCATTATCGGGGTGATGATCATCAGTTATGGATTGAACCGTGCAGGTCTGGTCAACCGGTTGATTCAGCCACTACTCAAACTGGTCGGCAATAGCCCGAAACGACTGACGATCATTTTTTCCAGCCTGATTGCCTTAATTTCAAGCGTTATGCAGAACACTGGGGCGGCAGTTCTGTTTTTGCCGGGCATAAGAATGGCAGCGTCATACCGGTTGAAAATACCGATCTCCCGTGTGCTTATGCCCATCGGTATGGCCGCAATTCTCGGGGGTACCTTGACGATGATCGGCACAAGCCCACTGATTTTGCTCAACGATATTTTACCGGCAGGAATGCCGAAATTCGGCCTTCTGGAATTAACCCCCATCGGCCTTGGTCTGGTTATTGGGGGGATTGCCTATCTTTCCACCGTGGGCCTCGGGTTCCTTTCCAAGCTCCCCCTGGAAGACGCATCTGCCACGTCGGCAACGGATGCAGAAGGCGGGGAAAACAGCATACTTGATGCATATCCGATGATCAAGGGGCCTTTTGAAATTTCAGTGCCCGATGATTTTGAGGCAGGCAGGCTCCCCCAAACTGTGACAGATATCCGCCGTCGTTTTATGGTGAACATCGTGGCTGCCTCGGAAATAGCAGGTGCATGTGAAATCGCCCCGCTTCCGGCCAGCAGTATCCACCAAGGATACACCCTCTGTGTTTATGGCCCTAAAAATTCCGTAGAGAAATTTGTAAGAGATTACAACCTCATATTGAAAAAAGAACCGGAATGCTTCAAGGGAAATATGTTCAATCCCTCCATGGCGGGAATCGTCGAAGGTGTGGTATCCCCCCGGTCCATCCTTATCGGGAAGACCATTAAGCAGATCCGTTTCCGTGAAACATTCGGGGTGAATCCGCTTGCCATCCATCAGTCCGGAAAAACCTATTACCAGGAACTGGCGGACCGGCCGCTGCAAGCCGGCGATGCCTTACTGCTCCATGGCACCTGGGAGCAGTTTCACACTTTAGAGGAATTGCACCATAACCTGATCATCATCACCCCTTTTGAAGAAGAATTTCATAAACCCGAGAAATCGAGAAGAGCACTGATCTGTTTTGGAACCGCTCTTTTTTTAATGCTATTGTCAAGTTTCTATTTTCAGAACCGCCCCTATAATCCCATCCCCTTATCCGTCTGTCTCATGCTGGGCGCCGTGGGTATGGTTATCAGCAGGGTGATCACGATAAACGAAGCCTACCGGGCTGTGGACTGGCGTACGGTTTTCCTTTTAGGCGGTCTCATACCGCTTGGCATGGCAGTGGACCAGACCGGTACTGCCGAATGGATCGCCAAAGGCATTGTCACCGGAATGGGCCCGTTCATGTCTCCTCTGATCCTGCTTATCATTCTGGCCGTACTGAGTTGCGTATTCACCACGGTAATTTCCAATGTCGGCGCCTGCACCCTGCTTGTTCCCCTGGGAATTTCCATTGCCAGCCAGATCGGGGTGGAGCCGCGTGTGGCAGCCATTGTTGTGGGAATAGGCGTTTCCAATTCTTTTATCCTGCCCACACACCAGGTAAATGCTTTATATATGGGCCCTGGCGGGTATCGGACTCGGGATTACATTAAAATCGGCGGCATTCTGGCGGTGATCTACATTGCCATTCTTGTTATCATCACTTGGGTATTTTACCTATAAGCCAGTCCTCAGGCCTCCTCAGCATTGTCAAATAAACTATAATGAGATGTCAATCCATAAGTGCGTCAAATGTAATTCACTATCGGCTCGATTCACATTTGAAAAATATTCTGTAATATGACCATCTGTTTCTTTTTTAGTCAGCTGTTCACACTCTGACCATGCCAGTTTAAAAGGCTGATTGCACAAATCACGAATCCAAGAATTGATTTTTGATTGCCAATTGTCTGGCACCCCATCCTGTAAATAACCTATCATTCCTGCGTTATTAAACTTTTTGCCATGGATGGATAGTTTAAAACGCTCTATTCCACCACATTTTATATGCTTTCCATCTTTTTCATGCCCTATCACATACTCTCGCGTGCGTTTTTTCGGTAACTTTGTTGTAAGCCGCTTCCCCTCGAAAACTGTGATCAAGGGGGGATCAATTTGGATGTCTCTCACACTGAGGTAAATTCCAATATCAACGGCTGGGCTGCTCCCTTGAGTTTCATCCTCCATGCTTTCACGTACCGCGAAAAAAACTTCATTCGATGCAGCATTCGTAATAAAGCGAGCAAGCCTACTATTAAGGCCGTTTTCATTGTAAATATCAGTTTTTAAAATAGATTTTACAAATTGAGGAAGGTGTGCTTTTAGAAAATTCACAACTGCTTTGAACTGTGCATTTAAAGGAGGACCAATAAAGTCACCTGAACCACAAAGCATCCTTCCAGTAGAACGTCCAGTCATATTTTTCAATATCCTTGCTCCAAAAAATCCACCAATGTTTCATCAGCATCACGAAGAGCAATGGAACTGAGCCAGTAACGTTTCTGATCCGGTTTAATCATAAAAATGATATTTTGTTCATATAAACGAAGGATACGGTTTATGAACAAACGGCTGCCTTGTTGGCGGCGCAATAATTTGTCAAGGAATGGTATGATATTCAACGTATCAGGCAGGTTGATTCTCGGAGCATCTCCATAACAAAAAGGATAACAAATAAAAGAACCAATCGGAATCGGATCCAAGGGATGAAATTCTTTATACACTGGATTGAGAACACTACAGTACATTTTGCCGAAGCTGTCCAAGTCAAATTTATTTGTTTTGGACAAGACGACTGCGTTTTCTCCTTTACGCCTGAAATTAACGAGATAGTTATCAATATCATCGACAAGAGCTTGTTCCCAGTAATTCAAATCCATATTTTGCATATCATCAGGATAGGGTAATGCCATAATATCGCTTTTATATAAGGAATTTGATCGTCCAATAAGTATTCTGCCACTAATCATTATAGATAGCGTCCCAAAGAGCCTTGACTCGTTCAATCGTTTCGCAAGAATTTTCAGAAACTCCTGCTCTTCCTTCGGTGCATACACCCCAATAATTTGATTAGTGAATACGACCTCCTTATCTGTATAGACAGCTGGGATATCTGATCCATCAACCTTTTCTCTAATTAGCACATGTGGAGCAGAGAAAATATCTTTGATGCTTGAGCATGTTTCCTGAAAAAAAAGTTCATCTGCTGGTTTTATGCACTGCCAGTCAATACCGTCTTTTGTCAGTGCTTCTGGATGAATTTTTTGTTTCCCTGTTATCCATGGTGCAAGTTTTGGAGTTCGTTTAAGTCCAAACTTCTGCATACGCTCTTTGGGCGATAATTCAACCAACTCTAAAGCATTTACCTGTCTATTTAAAATGCTCCCGCACCCTACACTGAAACCTTCACCAAATTGCCAGCCATTCTTTTCCCTCTTTTGCTCTAAATATTCTCCCAATGTAGGGGCATTAATTAATAGTTGATCCATCCGATCCATCATGCGATGTAGTCTTCCACCACCAAGCAGATTGACTTTCCAAACATATGGTTTTTGTATTATATCTTTACCGGACACCCAGTGAAAGTCATAGGGATCTATCTCAAACAGCAATTTCTCCTTAATCGCCTTGGTTCTGCGGAAGGTTACATGTGATATTTTGTTTCCGGTTGGGGGTTTGTTGAAACCAATTATAGCAGCTGAAGCAACTTTTGCTTTAAAAAGAACATCTTCCAATGGAGTAAAATCAAAAATTTGATTTATTGCAAATTGATCAAACAAATAACCTCGGAACATCAATGCATTACCGTTGTAAAGCAGAGGACCTGCGGGCTGGATTAGACAAACCACGGCATCTTTGCAGACAAGTTTGAAGGAGCACTCAAGGAAAAGGAGTGCAATTTGAGTATCTGGCAGATTAGGACGTCCTTCGGTGATCCTGACTTTATCGACACGTTGAGCGGCTTTCGTATTTAGAATGCTTTCAAACGGTGGATTACCAATGATTAAATCGAAGTGGTCATCAAATTCACCACATTCAATGACTTCAAAGAAATCTTTATCCTGTAGGTTACTATCCTGCAAATTATCAAATTTAAGTTCATTCCAAATAATCAAGGGCTCTAATTCGTCACAGAGTGCGACACAAAGACTAAATGCTGTGACCAAAATTGCTTCGGATGCTTTATCGATTCCAAAGATATTGTTTTTAAGAATTGATTGTAAGTCTCTATAATCAGGTCTCTTCCAATTATTAGCCAGCCGCCAACATTGAATCATGCGTTTGAAAGCACCAACCAAAAAAACACCGGAACCACATGCTGGATCAAGAATTTTCCATGAGAGTGTCTTTGCATCAAAGGGAAGGCATTGATCTATAAGGAAATCGACCAACATGGGGGGAGTATAAACAACACCCTTACTGTCTTTTGTGCCTTTTTTTGCCAAAAATTCTTCGTAAATATTACTGATTAATTCAACAGGAAGGTCCTCAAAGGAATAGAGCGGCCAAAAGAGTTTTTGTCCGGCAGGCTCTTGGTCTCCCTTTAAGAAATCTGCAATTGGTGAGAGATCGGCCTCACATAGTTCTGCTTTTTCATTATCAGTCAATACAAAGATACCACCGTTAAAATGCCTGCTCAAACTATCAAACAAATTAAGACAACTTCCTTTTTTCAAAAATACTGATTCAATATTATCATCTTGCATTTTGGAAAATTGGCGGAAAAAGCCTTCTTCAAAAACCCGGTTTCCTTTAGAATCTTGGCGATCATTGAGATATTTGATCATAATCGCCATAACTAAGATACGGTTCAGTGTTGTTTCCGTTAGAGTTTGACGCTCAAGCAGTTCTTTTCTGAATGATTTAAGGTGAGAAAGCAGTTGGAAATAAGCGGTATTTTCAAGAATAAAATCATTTTTAAAATCCGGATTCTCCCAAAACGTTCCGGCTTTAATCTCACGAGCGATAAATGCTTGGTCTACAGCTACCAGTTTTTCAAGAGCATGGAACGGATCGAAAATAGGCTTTTTGGAAATTTTATCAAATTTAGGTTCTTGTCTGCAATTTAGAATTTTTATCTGGCCTGCGGTAAAAATAAATATTAAAGGGATGATTCCCGCGTTCCAGAGGCGGAGGTGTATACCGGCATATGTCGCTTCATTAAAATAGAGCGCAGTATCGTGATAAATATAAATCTGGGGAATCGGAGCGCGGTTATCTCCATCAGGAAAAATACGAAAAAAAATTGCATCAGCTTTATAATGCTCTGCCTGCTCAAGTGCAATGCGTATATGTGGCTTTGCAATATCTTTGTCCGTGACAAAATATAGACTCGACAGTTCTTCCTCAGGGCAGAGCATGTCTAAACGGTTCAATTCATTTCTGAAAGTGTCGCTAATTAAATCGTTCACACTATTCCTACCTCAATTGTGAATAAATAAATTAAAATTAATTGACTCTCGGAAAAAGTATCCTTTACTATTCAATTTGTCGATTGGTTGCAAGTAATAAATTAGTTTAGCACAATTATGTTTAAATAATCTTGTTATGTCTCGTTGTTTATAATGCTATACTCAGCACGGATGAGATTATGACTTTTTGACGTCCCAGCTCCAGCAGGAACGGCTTCAAGCCTCTTCTGCAAAAGTCTTGTTTTCAACCGTTCGTAGTATAATTGGCAACCATTACCCATTAAATTCTTTCCATACCAATAAATATTGTTATTGTAAAGAGCAGTGAAGCTTTATGATTACTTGCAACCAATATTAATTCTTCGACTATTTAACCATTCAAAACATATTCGAAACTCCAATACCTTCGCCAATTTTCGATCCGGTCAGCGTACCATCACCTGCCTGAAAGGCGGGCGATTTCATGAATAAAGATATGTGAGTCACACAATCAGAATGAGGAGGGAGTGATGAAAATAAGAAGGGATCTGTCTACTTAAGTTTATAATACGACATAATTATCTGATCAAACCATCGATTCGGCAATATCTTTTTTAAAAAAATGGATAATTTCTGGTCCAACGCACCCACTGCATAACGCAACCGGGGGGTAGGGGTGTTGATGATTTTTTCGATGAGATAAGCAATTTTCAGCGGGGGCTGACCGTTTTGTTCATCGTGCTCAATGACATTCAGTGACCGCTGGAAATCATCTGCACTGTTTTCTGTCTTAATGTTTTGGCGGTTTGCGGTAAATTCGGTTTTAAAATCCCCGGGCTCGATCAGGACCACTTTTATGCCTGTCGAGGATAATTCTTTATATAAGGCCTCTGAGAATCCTTCCACCGCAAATTTGGATGCAGAGTATATCCCCTGAAAGGGAAGCCCGATTATGCCCCCAATGGAACTTATGTTGATGATGAGTCCTTGGGCCTGCCGCTTCATGACCGGCAGCACCTCCTGCAATACACGGCAGATACCAAAAAAATTAGTATCAAACAATGCTTTCACCATCTCCGTGGATGTCTCTTCAATGGCCCCGCCGATACCAAAACCCGCATTGTTTACCAGAACATCAATGTGTCCCTCTTTTTCGACAATATGTGCAATTGCTTCTTTAACAGAGGCAGTATCACGGACATCCATTTTTATCATGAAACCATTTTTTATTCCCGGACAGGAGTCGGGATGGCGGGATGTGCCATACACCTGATATCCTTTTGTGGCCAGATGGTCTGCCGTACATTTGCCGATACCGGAAGATGCACCGGTAATCAATACAATTTTTGATGATGCTGGCTTATGTTTCACACTCTTTCCTTTTTTAGCCGATAATGCGGGCTTTTCTGCCGACTTTTTCAAACACATCGAGACAAAATTCCAATTGTTTGCGCGTGTGAGTTGCCATGTAGCTGGTACGCAACAGGGCTCTGCCTTGAGGGACCGCCGGTGAAACAATGGGATTTGTGTAAACACCCGCATCCATAAGGTCTTTCCATACCTGAAAGGTCTTGAGATCTTTACCGATAACAATGGGAATGATCGGGGTGGTGCTTTCACCTATATCAAATCCCAATGGTTTTAAACTGTTACGCATAAAATCGGCATTTTCTATCACACGCTTTCGGCGCTCTGGTTCTGCCTTGATAATTCCTAAGGCAGCCATCACCGAGGCTACATTGGAAGGCGGCAGGGATGCCGTGAAGAGCATCGTACGGCAACGATGTTTTAAGTAGTCGATGACCATTTTTTCACCGGAAATAAATCCGCCGACGCACCCCAAAGATTTGCTGAAGGTCCCCATAATTAGGTCCACATCTCCCGTGACACCAAAATGTGCGGCAGTTCCATCACCATGGGGACCTAAAACCCCAAGAGAATGTGCATCATCAACCATCAGACGTGCCCGATATTTTTTAGATAAGGCAGTCAATTCATCCATTTTGGCAATATCCCCTTCCATACTGAAAACGCCGTCGGTAACAATGAAACGGGCGTATTTGGGATCTGCTAAGGCCAGCTTTTCTTCCAGATCCTGCATGTCATTGTGTCTGTATTTACATTTTCGCGCACCGGAAAAACAGATACCGTCTACAATGGAAGCATGGTTATATTCATCACTGAAAATTAAATCATCAGGGCCGCAGATCGTAGAGATGGTTCCTAAATTTGTACCAAATCCGGTGGAAAACACCAATGCGTTTTTCATGTGAACAAAATCGGCCAGCTCTTCTTCCAATTGATCATGCAAGAGGACGTTCCCATTCAGCAAACGGCTGCCGGTCAATCCCGAACCATATTTCCGGAGCGCTTCCACACCCGCCTCAATCACTTTGGGATGATTGGTGAGTCCAAGATAATTATTAGACCCCAGCATGATCTTTTGTTTTCCGTCAATGGTCACTTCAGTGGCATTGGCTTTTTCAATTTTCGGATAATAGGGATAATATCCCAATGCCTTTATCAGATTTGGCCGGGTATACGCATAGATTTTTGTATAGACGTCCGGGTACTTTCCAAAATACTCTTTACGCTTGGCGTGTAGTTTTTGAGTTGCAATATCAATGAATTGATTTAACATGGGTCCTCACTTTCGAGAAGCCGGCGGCAGACATTGGCTATGTTCAGGGCTGCCGAACCGTTCTGCACAGGCGTCAGTCGACGCATTTCTTCCATATTGAAGTCTGAGTGGGTTTCCTTGCCCAGGGCAAGGCCGACAAGGGCTGTCGAAGAAAACCGGGTAATCAGAACCTCACAGTTTGCGATCATCTCTTCTGCGTTGCCGGTGGAAACCACCATGGCCCCGGGTGCATATTTGTTTATTTCCAGGGTGGCCCGCCTGACTTTTTCGCTTGGGTGAAGCTTGAAGATAAGCTGCCGTGGACCTGCGATCTCAACGGCTTTTAGGATAAAGACCTTGCGGTTTTCGAACCGGAAGGTCTCCCTCAGCGCAGACGTACAGGCCAGCACGTAGTTCCTGTGGGGAAAGGTGTTGCCGGCATATTGCCTGCAACTGTCGAAATTGGGTATCCCCGTGACAACGATTTTTTCTGAACGAACCCCTTTTTTTATGAAAAAGTCCCGATACCCCTCGCTTGCAACACAGAACACCTCATATGCATCACTGAAACCGGTTAATGCATTGTCCGCAAACCAGAGCGGAAGGAATCGAAACCGCTTGACAAGATGGAACATGAAAGATTCCGGGGCTGTAACCCCTTCCTGGACCAGCACCATCCGGTCGCCTCTGATGTTCTTCTGCAAATACACATCCGAGCAGGTCACCACCAGGTCGTAGGGTCCATTGCGTCCTTTTTCGTCCATGGGCAGACCCTTATCCTGAAGATAGTCCCGGCAACGGTTGGAGAGTCTGTTTCCGGCAATGGTGAATTCGATCATTCCGATCCTTCTGAGAAACTCGTCAAATCCGTGGACGTAGAAGGGTGAGAACGCGTAATCATAATCGCCAAGGTGTCCTGCGATCTGATGCATCTGGGTGGTCTGATTCATGGAGCCGCATATAAAGAATATCTTTTTTTTCATCTGCCTCCTCCCTTTATCGCCTGTGTACCCAGTCACAGCACTGACAGGCCGGAAATCCCCTATAGTCAAGCCTGCCGAAGTTTTTTCTGATGGCGGACATTACAGACCCGTTCCAGATTTCCTTGACACTGTGCAAGTTCACATCTCCCACTTCCTGAACGCCATTGTAATCCCTGCAACAGGTCACTGCCTTGCCGTCACAGAGCACGGACAGGGCTGACCAGGGATAAAAACAGACAGACACTATTTTTTCCCCCACAGGATTGTATTTCCTCCCGCCTGCATAATTGTCCGGAGAACTGATATTCAGGCAGTCGCCAATTCTTTTGTCCAGGACAGAGAGCCACAATGATTTAAATTCTTTTATTGCGGCCCCATTGGTTTTTTGAGGTAGGTATTGAAGGATCAGTGTCGGCGTCTTTTTTTTCATTGCCTTCCTTATTTTCACAAACTCCCTGACGTTGTTCAACGCCACCCTGAAATCCAGGCCTCGCATGGTGCGGCAATAGGTTTCATCATCAGTGCCGTAAAAACTGATTTTCATCCTATCCAGCCCCGCACCAATGATTTTTCTCGCTGTCTCGGGAAATAATAACGATGCATTGGTCACCAGATAGGTATGCTTTATGCCGAAGGCTTTTGCCAGCTTAATCCGTTCGGGCAGCACTTCATCCAGCAGCGGCTCTCCAAACCCGTGCAGATGCACGACAGGTTTTCGTCTGGCGCCGGATATGTCTTTGATAATTTTCTCGAATAATTCAAACGCCATAAAGCCTGGTTTTCGGGTCAGCTTCTCCCGGGGGCACATCACACAGCGCGCATTGCAGCGGTTTGTGTTCTCGATCATGATGACCGAGGGCAATGGAAAATGGTGCCGGTAGTAGAAATTAAAGGGCAAAGGCGTCCTGGCCAATGACAGCAGCCCCCGGGTAATCTTGTCCCTTGCATTGAAAATCATGTGGTCTCTCCACCGAATGGGGTTATCATGATGCCGAGAACGAACACCAGAGTGGCAAAAGCACCGATGATCAGGGCACATTCCAGGGCAGCTGCGTGATCCACGGATACCATGGCGGCCCTGAGTCCCTCGTTCACATAATAAAGCGGCAGAACCCTGGCAAACTTCTGCAGGAATTCAGGCATCATCTCCACAGGGAAGAATGTCCCTGAGAGGAACATCATCGGAAACATCAGGGCGTCTGCCGCGGCCGCGGCACTTTCAGCCTCCTTGGCAACGCGGGTGAGAATCATACCAAGCCCCACAAATGAAAATACGTCAAGGGCAACAAACACCACAAGCCAGCCATTTATTGCAAGGTTGACGTTAAATACGACATAGCTCACCAGCAACATCACCACTGTGGACACAACTGCAAGGATGAACTGATACAGGACGTTTGACAGAATCCAGTCAACCCGGGTGATGGGGGTGGTGGAAAGCTTTCTGATAACGCCTTTCTGCCGGAGTTCAGCATTGACGTTCACCGCACCGAACAGGCTTGCCGTCATCACGGCCATGGCGATGATCCCGGGGACAAAGAACTCGATGAACCGATATTTCTTTTTAAGTATGGAGATCTGTTCCGATACAATGAGCGGCGGTTTACCCGACATTTCCTGGTTTATCCCGGCCAGCACCATGTCCAGCACCCCTATCTTGGTCGTCACTCCAAAGGAACTGGGATCGTATATCTTGGTGAGGCTGCCGGATGTGCCGGAGGTGTTGGATTCCCCTTTTTGTAAGGCGGCCTGCATGATGGACATTTCAAAGTCTTTGGGAATAATGACAATAAGATTGCGCTTATGGATCTTGGCATAGGTTTGGCCATCCATAGCAGAAGGGACCTTTGTGATGTTAAATCTTTTGCTGAGACGGATGGCCTCCACAAGTTGTTCGGATGAGGGTGTCCGGTCCAGATCCTGAAGGCTTAAGTCAAAAATTTCATTGTCTCTTTCCATGAAAATGGTGCCAAAAACGAGTATCAGGATGACCGGGAAGGCAAGCCTGAAAAATACCACCGTTTTCTCGCGGTAGAAGCTCTTGATACTCACGATGATATTGGCCTGAATGATGTTTGCATGGATGATGTGCAGATTCATTCTGTCTCCTTTATACTGACTGACTCTTCCGGAAGTGTTTCACCGGTAAGTTTCAGAAAAACCTCTTCCAAATTGGGCTTGCGGACGTCCAGGCCGGTAAATGACGCCCCGCTCTCCTTGACCGTGTTGAGCATCCTTCGGACATCGTCCGTTTGCGTAAGCCTGACCTTGATGCACCCTTGGCTGTCATAGAACGGTGCAAATCCCATCCTTCTGACGATTTCAAAAACATTTTCATCCACATATTTCAGCATGGCGACCAGGTAATTTGTATTGTTTTCGATGAGTTCCACCGGAGATCCCATGGCCGTGATCTTCCCTTTTGCGATAATTGCAACCGTGTCTGCAAGAAGCTCTGCTTCCTCCATGTAGTGTGTGGTAAGAAATATGGTCTTACCCTTTTTCTTAAGGCCCAAGAGAACTTTCCACACCTCGCGCCGGGCCCGGGGGTCGAGCCCGGTCGTGGGCTCGTCCAGGAACACGACTTCGGGGTCGTTCACCAGGGCAACAGCGATTCCAAGGCGTTGTTTCAAGCCTCCGGAGAGGTTCTTGTATTGTTCCTTGACCTTGTCTTTGAGGTTCACAAGCTCTATCAATCCATTGATGTCTGTGTTCTTGTTGCAAAAAAGCCGAGAGTGATACTGCAAGGTTTCTTTAACCGTTATTCGGTCAAAGGAGCTGAACCCTTGCGGAAGGACACCCATACGGGGGATGATTTTATACTTGTTTTGGGTAACGTCCATTCCAAGAAAGGTCACTTTGCCGGACGTGGGTTTTCTGATGGTATTAATGATTTCGACGGTGGTGGTCTTGCCTGCACCGTTGGGGCCCAGCAGGGCGAAGACCTCACCTTTCCTGACGGTGAACGATATGTCGTCAACCGCCGAAAACCCGTTGTAGTGCTTGGTCAGGTTAGTAACTTCAATTGCATATTCATTGTTTTGGGTCATACATCTCCAATCCGTATTTCCGGCTGTATCTTAGGGGTGTGTTTTAGCGTTGCTGCCAATTCAACAGGGCAATGGAAAGCCACATTTTCCCATGAAAAACCGAACGTACCCGTAAGGCCCGGCCTGCAGCCATGGGAAAGCGCATGACTGCCTTTTGTGATAACCCCACCGGAAAATTATATACGCTGTTTTCCGTTGCCGCTCCCCCTTTGGCCCCGTCTGTTGACGGATAAACGATGATCTGCCGCGGGTCCACAAGATGAAATGCACATCCCAGGGCCTTTGCAACGGCTTCCTTGACAGACCAGAGTAAGGCTGCCGTTTTTTTTAAATCTTCGCCCAACAGTTTTACGGCATGTTGAAGTTCTGATGGGTTAAAAACCCTGTCAAAGGGGTACTTGCCTTGGAATTCATGGAGTTGTGCCACATCAATGCCGATATCATGCGCATCTCCACACAGTGCCGCCCAGACGTTTTGGCCGCTCTCGCAAAAAGAGATTGCCGGACCTCGATCCCCTCCCAGGAGGAGCTGAGGCTTGCCAAGAGGCCCCCGGATGACCTGGGTGGGGAAAGCATCTTTGCTGATATCTTGCCTTAGTATCCAAAGCGGGTTTTTCATGGCCACAAGGTGATCCCATAGCCCTGAGATCAGATGATCTCTTTGGCCTGACCCGCAGGGCAGCGATGCATAGAAGACAGGACCTTTTCCATGAAGGAATTTTGCCGTTTGAACGAAAATTTTTTGATTCTCCATATCCGCTCCTGTCTATTTTGAGCAGCCACCTGCCATACCGCTTCAGGATCAGTCTGAAATCCATTTCATCTGCAACCCGAAAATCTGCATAAGGGTTTCGCCCTGCTCATCAAGTCCCCTGGTGTCCCAGGTGAGCACTTGGTCGTCCTGTGTTCGCAATCTGGCCTCCAGCGTTATCTTTTCCCCTACCCCAACTTTTCTGAAACACCTCATCTCCCCGATCTCCAGGGGAATCATGGATCGGGGCTCTGATGGGTCCGTTACAGCGATGTGGCAGCACACCAACTGCAAAAGCGCCTCAAAAAGGTAGGGAGAGTATTGGTATTTTACGTTCTGAAAATTTGCAAAGTCACAGGTCTCAGGATAGATGGTCCGGCCCCGTATGACACCCGGACCCGTACCGTCAAGAAACTCTATCACGCGATACCGGCCTCCGAGACCGCTGCGGTCTTTGTACCATTTCAATACTTTTTTACGATTCATGGGCCGGGTCCTGAGTTCCTCCGGCCGGATGGGAAAATCCAGGAACCCCTGCTTGATCGTTTCTCCTCCGCCATCAAGGATCACCTGACCGCTGCATTGCAGGGCAAAGTGTTCAGTCAATCTCCCGGCCGGGGAGATCTCCTGCGCGGACAGGGACATATCGCAGATTACCGCTTCAAGGCTGCTGTCGGACCTGCGGCAGGAGATAGTGGCTGGCCGCGGAACCCCCGGCCGGCATTCAATCATGTCCATGAGTCGGATCTTGCGAACGCCCCGCACCTGAAGGTGCGGATACAGTATCCGGGCAGCTTCCATGAATGTCTCCAGAACCATGGTGGCTGAGACAATGGGATGCTTGATGAACTTGAAAGGCCTGTGATCCGTGATCCAGAGATCCTTTTCCAGAGAAAAGGACCGGAAGGCTTCCAGTTTTTCCTGACAAAGGTCCAGGGTTAAAATCTTTTCGATCATGGGAAAGTCCTCAGGCTTGAAGGAGACAAGACCTGAATCCAGATCTCCGACGGGTAAGGGACAGGTTTTGTCATTGAGCAATACCGTCTTCACAGACGGCAGTTTTTTCATGAACATGACCCAATTGTCGTCGGGCGGGGCCACAAAGAGTTCCCGGCAGAAAAGTCCTGCAAGCTCATTCACATGAATATAGGCCACCCCTTTTTGCTTGAGCAGTGCCTGGATCTCCGGATCATGGGCCATGCCGGCTCCCTCAACAGGCGGAAGCATCAAGGCCTTGAACCGGGTGGTGCCGTTTTTCCGGCCCAGGTGTCTGAGCAAGGCTGCCATCATCCGGTTGGCGGCAACGTAATTTGCCTGTCCGGGATTTCCCTGGATTGCGGCGGCTGAGGAAAGGGCTGCAAAAAACTTCAAGCCGGCAGCCTTGGCCGCTGAATATAGGTTCCAGGCGCCCAGGAATTTGACGTCCGTGACCATGGAAAAATCATCCAGGGTCATATGGTTTAAGGGACCGTCCCTGAGGAGACCGGCGCTGTGAATGATCCCGTCGATTTTACCGTAACGGCGGATCACTTCTCCCAGGAGGGTCCGGACGGCTTGTGGGTCGGTCACATCGCAGGTATGATAGGTCGCCTCAATCCCTGAGGCGTGTAAATCCGCCAGGGTCTGACCAATCTCCCATGCCCTGGACCCGATGGCGGCCGGTGCTGAAGATGAAGGTTCAGCAAGCGGTTTTGTCGGATCAACCCCCGGATCGAGAACCGTCCTCCCCAGAAAGATCAGGCGGGGCATGAAAGGCGCAAGAGAGCGGGCAAGATGGGAGCTGATCCCGGTTGCGCCGCCGGACATGACGACAACACTCCCAGGATTTAGATTCAGATGTGATGAATCACTGAAAACCGATGGGGCTAACCGTCCCTCTGAAGTCATAAGCTTTCCATCTTGATGAATCATCTCAACGAGTTTACATCCTCTATCCAGAGCCTGGTGCACGGCTTTTTGAAGATCAATATCTTTCTCAATTGCCAGTGTTCTAAATTGGATGGATGGGTATTCCTGGGCAGCGCTTAAGAATAGTCCGAGCAACCCTTCTGCCAGCAACCGGACAGGAGGTTCAATATCCTCTCCGGAATGAATCAGCAGGATAAATTTTTTAGCCGGTGATTCAAGAAATGCCTTGAGGAGCAGAAAGAATCCTTTAAGGAGTTGGGAAACATCCGCCATGCTGCTTGATATTATTGGCCCGTCCTGACCAAGGGTGATGACCATCCCGGAAAGAGGAGGCAGATTTGCAATTTTATCCACCGCCTGCAAGGTCCCTTTTTCGGTCCGGATGTCGTCACCTGCTTTGCCGAAATCCGGGCTTTCCTGCATGAATCCTATTGGAAACGTCTTAACCCGGTAGTCTGTCCTGAGGATCTCCCCTGTCTGTTGGGCAATCTTGTCGTTCCAGTTAGAAGCGTCAGAAGAGAGAAAAAGGACGGATTCGCCCGGGTTCAATTCCATGGGAATTACAGCGTCCATGTCTATTGCGGCATGCTGGAATACGAGCCGGTTTAAGCTTGCCTCATCCTTTGGGGATTTCAGGTGTTCATTTGGCAGGATGTCCGGGTTAAAGGACTCTGCAGTCTCTTGAAGTCTGTTGTTTTCCTGCCGGGCAGCTATTTTGGAGATCCCCAGGGCAATGTCCTTCACGGTATGGACATCAATAAAATCTTCCAGTTCGATGGTGATCCCGAATTGGCGTTCTGCTGCGTCCATGATGATGGGCAGACGGCTGGACCGAATGGAAAGGTCCTTCCGAAGATCCATGTCGGGCTGAATTTCATCTCTATTGTATCCTGTGGCATCCATAATGATTTGAATAAGCCTCTCCATGAGATCTTCACCCTCAGCCCCAGCAGAGGCGGATGGTTCAACAGATACCGGAGCGATCTGTTTTTTTAAGCCTTCAGGAGACTCAAAACCTCCGAACATGGATTTGATAACACTTGACAGATCGTCTTGTTTGAATTTCGGGTTCAGTTCCTGGCGGATGGCTTCCAAAATGTTGGATTTAAGAAACTGGCCGGAGTTCTCCATGACGAACCGGTTGATTTCCCTTTGAATGATCTGTTCCATGGGATTTGCATCCGGATGCAGACGTTTTTGCGGCCGTAAGGTCGATGCCGGGATGATCCCAAGAGATTCCGGAGCCTTTTTGAGTGCAGGAAGCGGAACGCCCTTTGGTTCTCCTTCAGCTTTAAGATGCCCTTGGGCAAAGAGCTGGGCAAGTGCGGCCTTGAAGGTCAACCGCTCTGAGGACTCAAGGCATGTCCGGATACAGGATGATCCGGGAAGCGTGTCTGTGATGAGACTGCTCAATACCTCACCCGGTCCTACCTCAACAAAAAGCCTTGCCCCATAGGTATTCCAAAGCGTCTGAACATTATCCATCCAATGGACGGTGGATTCCAGGTGGGCCATGAGGATTTTTCTGATCTCATCGGGGTCTGACGGATACGGGTTCCGGGTGGTGTTGGAGATGACCGGAATCTCTGGGGAATGGAATGGAATGGCGGCAATGTATGCTGAAAGTTCATCATGGATGAGCTTCATGGCCGGAGAGTGAAAGGCCATGCTGACACGCAGAAGGGTGGTCCGGTGACCCATTTTCTTCAATTTTTTGCTGAAATCCCTCATCTCTCCTGTATTGCCGCTTAAAACAATCTGGTTGGGTGAATTGATATTACCGATGTGGATATCATTGCAATCTTGGATCATCTCTTTCAGCAGACTTAGGGGCGCGTCCGTGGCTGCCATGACACCGGGATCGATATTCTCGGCAGCGGCTTTATCCATGCACAGGGCCCGCTTGTTCACGATTCGAAACCCGTCCTCGAAGGAATAGACACCGGCCAGACACAAGGCGGTCAATTCGCCCAGGCTGTGACCGGCCATGGCCACAGGAAGGATGCCGAGGCTAACGAGATATCGGGCCATGGCATTTTCCATGGCAAACATGGCAGGCTGCTGCCATCGGGTCTTCTGAAGGTTTTTTTCCCGATCATGGAACATCAGGCCAAGGAGGTCAAAATCTGCAACGGCTGCAGCCCGATCCATCCACTCCTTGATAATGGGAAAAGACTCATAGAGCTCTTGTCCCATACCACCATATTGTGCCCCCTGTCCGGGAAAGACAAGGGCAAGGGGCACAACTTTCAAGTCCTCATGGGGCGATACCGTATGGGTCGATACCGTTTGCGGTTTATGTGAGACCATGACCGTATCCACTTCATCCATGGCTTGTTCCACCTGCACCACATAATTGGAACCGCCAAAACCAAACGCATTGACTTCAAACCTTCTGGGTTCTCCGGTGCGGCTTTTCCAGTCCAGCGGTACAGGGGAGATGATAAGACCTGATTTCTCCAGATTGATTTCCGGATCCGGATGACTGTAATTGAGGGTGGGCGGGAAAATGCCCGCCTTCATGGCCGTCATCCCTCGAATAAGGCCGCTGATACCCGAAGCGCCCAGTGTGTGTCCGATCTGGGATTTGAATGCACTCAGCACGGTGCGCTTGGAGGAAGGAAAGACTGCTTTCAGGGCACGGACCTCTTCCAGGTCTCCCTGGCGGGTGCTCGTGGCATGGCATTCCACAAGATCCACGGCATCCGGCCCATAGGATGTCCCCCGGAAAGAGGCGCGAATGGCCATCTGCTGGGAGACATTGGAGGACTCCACCATCCCCAGATGGTTATTGTTGGCCCCCATGCCGGTCACAAAGGCATGAACAAGGGCCCCTCTTGCCCGGGCCAGGCTTTCCCGCTCAATAACAATCATTGCCCCGCCTTCGCCAAGGACCATCCCGTCTCTTTGTGCATCAAAAGGGCAGGAGGTCTCATGGGCAGGCTTTTCCCGTCCGGACAGACCGTAAAGTGCACCCAGGGCTGAAAATTCCAGGAAATGCAGATGGCTGAGCGTATCCTCGCCCCCTCCAACGATGGCTGCGTCTATGAGGCCGTTCTGGATCATCTGGATGGCGCAGTGAAGTGCGACAAGTGAGGTTGCGCAGGCTGCGGAGACAGCAAAGCTTGGCCCCATAAACCCATACTGCTTGCAGATAAAACCGGCGGCAGCGCAGTTGAGCCGACCCAACAAGGTGGTATCGTCCGGGGCCATACGCCCGGATTTTATCTCCTGTTCGATGGCTCTGAGTTGCCCCGGTGTGAGGTCTACGGCCTGTTTGATTCCGGCCAGGATGTCGTTAACGTATGCCCTGATAATAATATTGGGGAGCGTCCCTGCCGCTTCTCCCGAATTCTGGGAGATGAGGACGGCTATTCTCTCTGGCGGGATGTCCGATGTCAAAATACCGGATGCCCGGATGGCCCTGTCAGCCAGCCACATGGAAATCCGTGTGGCCTCGGTCATACTCCTGAAATCATGGGGAGGAATGCCAAGTTCATTGCGGTCAACATGAAAGTCCAGAAAAGCGCCCACTTTGCAATAGGTCTTGTCCGGCATATGGGGCCGGGAGTCGTAATAAAGCGCATGATCCCACCGTGACGGCGGAACTATCGTGATTCCGCTCTTCATGGCCAGGCTTGCCGCCCAGACTTCTTCCGGACTTTTCCCCAGGGTGTTAACGATGCTCATGCCGGTGATGGCGATCCTGTCATGATTCTCTCGTTTGGGTATAATTTGATTCAGCGTATTTTTGACATCAAAGGCCCCCATCTTTAATGGTGTTTCCAAGGCGCTTGCAACCGGCGGATGCATATCAAGAGGGCCCTGGGCCAGTTCACGATGAAAAGACTTTAGCGTATCGACGTCACGGATGAGACCGGCACAAGCTCCGCTCATGAATTGTCCGCGTTCCAGACAGGTTTTTTCATCCAGAAGTGCCTCTCCCGGCCTGTCCATACCTCTGGCAGCAGTGAAAAGACTTCCGGCTGCCATTTTTTCCATACTCACCCTGAAAGAGGCCTCGTCCCGACGTCCGGCGACAAACTCCCTTTCCAGAGATAACATAGCTTCCACCACCGGGGTTTTCAGGGACCTGACCCTGAGGCCGGTGTTCCGGCCGGAAACAACGGTTCCCGCCGGAAGTGATTTCAGGATCATCTGCTGATAAAGGGGTGTCAAGGCGCCTGTGTCAACAATTTCCCGTGTGGCCAGATAGGCGGTACCCATCTGGATAGCGTCCGCTCCGAGCATGGCCGCCATGAACGCGGTTTCCCGGTTAAAAATTCCCCCGGCAAGGATTATGCGACAGTTTTGGAACAGGGATGGGGTGGACCGTTTCAGATCCAGCACCATTTGTGCAAGGGTAAGCGTGCTATGCGGTCCCACGTGGCCCCCGGCCTCATACCCCTCGCAGATCACATATCGGACGCCTGCTTTCAGGGCGAGCTTCAATAGCGCCTCATCCGGAGCGATATACATGACATCAATGCCGCTTTCCATCAATTCTCTTATGGCGGAAACATCACCGCCTGCGATCACTGCAAAACGGGGCCTGTGTTTTTTTATCCAGGCCAGATGCAGTTCCCTGAAAGGATTTTCTGCCAAAGCGATCATATTCACGGCATAGGGGCGTTCTCCCATGATCTTCGGCAACTGTTCAAACTTTTTGTCAAGCATCTCAGCGTCCATCAAGCCAAGGGCGATGGTGGGCAATCCACCGGCATCGGCGACCCGTAAGGCAAACTCAGGAACATCCGTGATCCAGGACATGGCACCCTGAATAAAGGGGTACTGGGTTCCCATCTCTTTGGCCACAGGACTGTCCGAAAAACAACTCTTTTTTTCCTTAAACAGATTGCATAACCCATGAATTTCATCCATGAAAGCTTTCACCGCCTTCTCGGTTTGGGTTCCAAAACGGTTAATAAAGGTCTTAGCAAAGGCCGCTTCCACACCCAGAAAAATGACTTCGTCCCGGCTGAAGCGGCTCTTCAGGGGATGAACCGCATCGGTATTCACCTGCTTTACAAAGGCATGCTGGTCTTCTGCCAGGATCGCAACACCGCAGAGTGAGTCCTCGTATGCCTTGATTTCCTTGAATGCAAGGGAATTTCCCTTGTTGAACAGACGGCAGGGAACCTGCACGTCCAGGCCGACCAGATCGGTAGAATCCGGACGGAGCCGGCAGAGCCGCTCTCGCTGGGAATCATCAATTTTAACCCTATCCGTCAGCCAATGGACACTCTCAAAAATGATCCCGGAGGCTCCGGTCGACAGGAAGGCTGCTGCTGCATCAGGGATAAAGACGCCGCCCCAGATGAGAATATCAAAAGGCGTTGAAGATGACTTAAGCATTTCTCTGGCCATGGAATAGAGTGCCATGGTCGTCTCGCGGCTCACGAATCCTGCGGCCTCACACCCTTTCAGGACAATTCGCCCGATGCCCGAGTCCTCCTTTAACATCTTTGCCATAAGATCGGTCTCCCCGGTGATGGGAAAGCAGCAATACTCTTTCGAAATTTCCTTAAGCATTTCTATAAAGAAGGACGTATCTGCTTGAGAAACCCCAAGGGGGAACTCTACCCAGAGGTTATGGACCCCTGTTTCCTTTAATACCTGCCCTAAAGACGGGTCCATCAAGGCAGGGGCCAAAATTTTAATGTCCCTGACAAGACCGGCAGGGTCTGTTTCCCGCAGGCAGGAATACAGATCGTCTGTTCTCTCCATCCCGGAAAAATCGAAAATAGCCCTGCTACCTGTTCGCTGAACCATCTGAACCACCGCCGGGGTGATCTCCTCAGGCCGCCAGACAAAACCGATAATGGAATTTTTATGTTCAGCCGACATGTTTAAATCCTTATGCTTTTTTGCCATCCGTTTAATTTATGATAAAGGCTTTCTGAATATGCGATACTTTTTGTGCATTTTTGCACCGGCTTCCTCTATCAAATCATTGATTGCCTCGTTGTCCTCCAGTGTCCAGCCCATTTCCATATACCGATATTTTTCTTTTTTCCTCACAACTTCATAGATATGGTGAAAGGCCAGCATGGGAAGCCCCATTTGCCGGTATTTTCCCTTGATTCCAAACATAAACAACCGCAATCCTTTAATCTCCTTTTTGTACAGGAAATACTTCAGCATCCCCAGCAGACCGACCCGTCCGTTGAGACGCTTGAGCAAGGGGTTAATGTCGGGAAAGACCAGGCAGAAGGCTGCGGGCTCATCCTCAAAATAGATAAAAAAAGCCATGTCCGGATCTGTAAATTCCATAATGTCTTTCCCAATGTCCTGCATCTCATTCTCGCTCAAAGGAACAAATCCCCAGTTATCGGACCACGCATCGTTATATATCTGCCGGATCTTAATAAACTCAGCGTCTGCATCCTTTGGGCGAAAGTGGAGGATGCGGACCCCCTTTTTTTTGGCGATCTTGCCGGCAAGACGATCCATCCACTTGGGAAGCTTGTAATTGCTGTCTATCAGAAAAGCCAACAGATCTTTTTCTTTGAAATAGCCGCACGATTCGATCAGCTTTGAATAGTAAGGTGGGTTATAGGTCATCATCAAGGATGGGGGATAATCGAATCCCTCAATGAGCAAACCTGCCTCATGATTGGTGGACGGGTTGAGAGGGCCTCTTATAAAGGTCATCCCCTTACTGTGAACCCAACCCTCCACGGCAGAGAACAGGGCTGCCGCGGCTTGCCGATCATCCGCACATTCAAAAAATCCCCAGATGCCCATTTTTTCGTTATGGAACTGGTTATAATGGTCATCTATAATGCCCGCAATCCTTCCCACCGTCTTTTGACCCCGTCGTGCCAGGAAAAGAATGCGTTCGGAAAATTCCCAGAAAGGATGCTTAAGGGGGTCCAGCATCCGACGGACTTCTTTCTTGAGAGGAGGAACCCATTTGGGATACGGGACATAGATCTTCCAGGGCAGATCTATGAAGTCTCTTAACTCAGATCCCCCTTCCACGGTAATGATCTCAATGCCGGCCATAATGATACTCCTGGGCGGGAAATAAACACCACCTGATGCAGGTACAAAACATTTAACAACAACCCTTATGGATTCACGATATATAAGTTTATATTCACTTTGTGTGCCAGGGTTTCAATACCCTGCATAACATCTGCCATCCTCCTAATTTTTATGGAAAATCGGCAAAAAGGCTTCTCCGGAACACAATTAAAGATCTTATAAAAAATAGGTTGTATATGACCTTTTGAGTATATATGACCTTTTATATTTGGTTGCTGATAACTGCCATGAAGCCGCAAATTGTGATTATTTGTGCTAAAAAATCAATATGATGGGTAAAGCAATCCCGGGATTTTGAACCCTGGCACAATGATTGCCTTATATCATTCCAGTTGAAACAAAACGGAAAAAAAGGATTTGGAATAGTCAATTTTTATAAGGAGAAAACCATGTTGTGGACAATTACAGTAGTGCTGGTAATTCTTTGGTTGCTGGGATTAGTGAGCAGTTATACTATGGGAGGCTTTATCCATATCCTTCTGGTGTTGGCCGTTATCACCTTGATTCTCCGAATCATCCAGGGTCGGAGAATTTTGTAGTTAAAAACGCCAAAATGCGGTTGGACCAGGAAGGTATTCGAAAGATTATAGATCAACTTTCATAAGGTCACATTCGACCTAAGGTTGAATATGACCCTTTTTATCTGATGGACAGAAAGGGTATGAAAATGTTTTTAAAAGCAATTATTCTAATAAAATCAACAGAATGAAAACATGATGCAGGCATGTAGAACTCTGGCACAAATGTTGAAGTAGCTTGTAATGCCTTGTTCAGTTAAAAGATCAACAGCGCAAAAAGGAGAGACCCCAATGACGGTGAGCACCGCAACAATTTTTGGGAAACCGCTTCGTTTTTTCGGATATCTCCGCAAAAAAGGACCGACGTCCATCACTGCTGAAGAACTTCCGCTTCGCGCAGAACTGTTCGGCAGTGATCAGATGAAGCAGCATGGCAGAATTCTGGCCAATACACACGAACTGAGTGACAGGCAACTGCCGGACAAACTTTTGCCCCGCCTGTCGGATAATGAGGCCGTGCTCATTGATGTGTGCAGACCCCTGACCGAAGCCATTGTGACAAACTGTCTGATTGCTCCGGCCGAAGAGTGGTTGCTGGACAATTTCTACTTGATTGAAGAACAGATCCGTACGGCAAAACAGCATCTGCCAAAGGGCTACAGCCTTGAGCTGCCGCGCCTGTCAAAAGGGCCGTCAGCCGGTAGGCCGAGGGTGTATGACATTGCCCTTGAGACCATCTCGCATGGGGACGGACGGGTGGATCCGGAAGGCCTCACAAGTTTTGTGGCTGCCTATCAGAGAGTCACCTTTCTGAAACTGGGTGAACTCTGGGCTATCCCCATCATGTTGCGGCTGGCCCTGATCGAAAATTTGAGAAGAATTGCAGTCCGCCTTGCCGCGGATAGAATCAATCGAAACGAGGCAGGCCTTTGGGCTGATCAAATGATTGAGACCGCTGCAGAAGACCCCAATGGGTTGATTATGGTGATCGCCGATATGGCACGGTCCAATCCGCCCATGCTGGGTCCTTTTGTGGCAGAGCTGGCTCGACGTTTGCAGGGACAGGGGCCGGCGCTGGCCTTGCCGCTCACCTGGATTGAACAGAGATTGGCCGGGTCCGGTTTGGCCATCGAACATCTGGTGCGCCTGGATACCCGGCAGCAGGCGGCGGACCAGGTGTCGGTGAGCAACAGTATCGGAAGTCTCAGGTTTCTTTCAGGCATGGACTGGCGCGAGTTTGTCGAGACCATGAGCGTTGTTGATCAGCATCTAAGTAAAGATCCGGCAGATGTCTATGGCCGGATGGATTTTACCACCCGCGATGCCTATCGCCATGCCATTGAAGAGGTTGCCAGACAAAGTTCCCGGTCCGAAAGTGAAGTGGCGCAACAGGTCATTGAACTTGCCAAAGCAGCAGCAGTACAAAAAGGAGTGGATGATCGTACGGCCCATGTGGGCTTTTACCTCATCGACAAAGGATTACCCGAACTCGAACAACTGGCGGCGTTGGGTTTTTCGCCCAGCCGGGTTCTTAGCAGGATCATCCGCCGGTTTCCCCTGCCGGTCTATGGCACCACCATCTTTTTTTTAACCGTTGTTCCGGCAGCTTGTTTTTCTGTAAAGGCCCATGCCGACGGTCCGGAGGGATGGGCCTTCGGGCTTGTTGCAGCCCTGCTGTTCCTGCTTTGTGCCGTTCAGCCTGCCGTGGCTCTGGTGAACTGGCTGGCCACTTTGGCCGTCAGGCCCCGGCATTTGCCGAGGATGGATTTTTCCACCGGTATACCATCGGAGTGGCGGACCCTTGTTGTGGTTCCGACCCTGCTGACCAGTATCCACACCATTGATGACCTGATGGAGGCGATGGAAGTCCGGTTCCTGGCAAACCGGGATCTCAATCTTCATTTTGGCTTGCTTACCGACTTTTCCGATGCGGCAAAAGAACATCTTTTGGAAGACGACCCGCTGTTGCTTCAGGCCCGCCTGGGTGTTGAAGCGCTGAACCAAAAATACCGGATCACACAGGGGGATATTTTTTTTCTGTTTCACCGCCCGCGTCTGTGGAACCCCCGGGAAAAAATCTGGATGGGGTATGAGCGCAAGCGCGGCAAAATATCCGATTTAAACAGGCTGCTCCGGGGCAGTTCTGATGAGCGGTTCAGCCTTGTGGTCGGTGACACCGTTATTCTATCATCTGTGAAATATGTGATTACCCTGGACACTGATACCCTTTTGCCCCGTGATTCAGCCCGGCAGTTTGTCGGTGCCATGGCGCATCCGCTCAACCGTCCGGTTTATGATGAAAAGCGTCAGCGCGTCATGGAAGGTTACGGCATTCTTCAGCCGCGGGTGGCGATCAGCCTGTCCAATACAAATCCTTCCTTTTATGCCCGCCTGTGCGGTAGTGAACCGGGTATTGATCCCTATACGCGTACGGTTTCCGATGTGTACCAGGATTTGTTTGGGAAAGGGTCCTTCATCGGCAAGGGCATTTATGATGTGGATGTATTTCAGAAATCGTTGGACGGACGTTTTCCGGAAAATCTCATTTTGAGCCACGATCTGCTTGAAGGCTCCTATGCCGGGGCCGGACTGATCAGCGATGCGGAGTTGTACGAAGAGTACCCCTCCCGTTACAGTGCGGATGTGGATCGCCGGTATCGCTGGATTCGGGGCGACTGGCAGATTGCCCGCTGGCTGTTTCCCGGGGTTCCCGGTCCTGACGGACATATGCGGAAAAATCCGCTTTCCATGCTGTCCCGCTGGAAGATTTTCGACAATTTGCGGCGCAGTCTCATGGCTGCATCCTTGACACTCCTTTTGCTGCTTGGCTGGATGGTGTTCGCCTCTCCCTGGTTCTGGACCCTGGCAGTGATCGGCATTATTGTGCTTCCTTTTCTGCCGGCCGTGGTCCTGAATGTTTTTCAAAAGCCCGTGGATGTGAGGCTGGGAGAGCATCTGACCTATACCCTGAAATCGGCCGGGCGAAACTGCCTTCAGGCAGCACTCACCCTTGTATGTCTCCCCCACGAAGCCTTTTACAGCCTGGATGCCATGGTCCGCACCATCTGGCGAATGATGATCACTCACCAGCGGCTGCTTGAATGGAACCCGTCGGGTAGAGCGGACGGCCACAATCAACGGGAGCAGACCGGAATCGGCAACTCTTTTATGTCCATGGCACCGGCTCCGGTCATTGCCGTTGCATCGGCCATAACCCTTCTCTTGTTGAGACCGGGCACCCTGCTGGTGGCCGCTCCCATCCTCATTCTATGGGCTTTTTCTCCCGCCGTCACCTGGTGGATCAGCCGCCCCCTTGCCCGGCTCCCGGAAAGCCTGACAGGGGATCAGACGCTTTTTTTGCATGGGCTGTCCCGGAAAACCTGGGCATTTTTTGAAACCTTTGTGGGCCCGGAAGATCACTGGCTACCGCCGGATAATTATCAGGAGATACCGGTCGGCGTCATTGCCCACCGAACCTCACCCACCAATATGGGGCTGGCGCTCCTAACAAATATGGCTGCCTATGATTTCGGCTATATCAATGCCGGAAAACTGATCCGGCGGACCACCGACACCCTGAATACCATGGCAACCCTGGAAAGGTACCAGGGCCATTTTTATAACTGGTATGACACCCTGTCTCTTGCCCCGCTTTTGCCACGCTATATCTCTTCGGTTGACAGCGGCAATCTGGCCGGGCATCTTTTGACCCTGAAGCCGGGGCTTTACGGGATCATCCAGGATGCAATAACGGGCAGACGATTGTTCCAGGGGCTCGGTGATACCTTTCAGGTTCTCTTTGATCTGGCAGGAGACAGGCCTCCGGAAAGGTTCACAGAAATTCAAAAGGCCCTGGAAAAAGCGACTCAGGCCCCCCCTGACACCCTGACCGGGACACGACTGTGTCTGGATCGGCTTTGGCAATCCGGTCAATGTCTGGAGACGGATGTAACCGCCATGGACAGTGATCCTGAAAGTCAGCTGCTATGGTGGACCCATGCCTTTGCCGGACAGTGCCGTAATGCCCTGGATGAACTGATGCTTCTTGCGCCATGGATAGACCATCTTTCTTCTTTGCATAAGCCCCATGACATGGCTGATCTTGACATGATCCCGACCCTGGGCCAGGTGGCCCGGATGGACGTCATGATTTTGCCGGAAATTGATCATCGCCTCTCTCTGGCCGTCAAAGATGAGGAAAAACGGTGGCTGAATGAGCTTGCCCGCCTGATCTCGGTTGCCGGGCAGGAGGCCGGGAACCGGATTGCCGATATTGAAATCCTTTGCCGGCAGACCAATGAATTTGCTCAAATGGAGTATGATTTTTTGTTTGATGTCTCCCGTCGTCTTTTGTCCATTGGTTACAATGTCAGCGAGCATCGGTTGGATTCCGGCTATTACGATCTTCTGGCTTCGGAAGCAAGGTTTGCCGGTTTTGTCGCCATTGCCCAGGGTCAATTGCCCCAAGAGAGCTGGTTTGCCCTGGGGCGGCTGCTCACCACCACCGGGGAAGGGCCCATTCTTTTGTCCTGGAGCGGGTCCATGTTTGAATACCTGATGCCGCTTCTGGTGATGCCGACCTATGAAAACACCCTGCTTTACCAGACCTGCAAGACAGCCGTGGCCAGTCAGATTGCCTATGGCAAAAAAACTGCCGTGCCCTGGGGTATTTCAGAATGTGGTTACAATGCCATTGATGTACATCACAACTATCAATACCGGGCCTTTGGGGTTCCCGGTCTCGGGTTGAAGCGCGGTCTTTCCGAAGACCTGGTGATAGCCCCCTATGCCTCGGTCCTGGCACTGATGGTGGCACCCCAAAAAGCCTGTCTGAATCTGGAACGGATGGCCCGGGAAGGGTTTGCCGGAAAATACGGATTTTATGAAGCCGTGGATTATACGCCGTCTCGTCTGCCGCCCGGCCGGGACAATGTGGTGGTCCGCTCCTTTATGGCCCATCACCAGGGCATGGGTTTTCTTTCACTGGCATACCTGCTCCTGGACCGGCCCATGCAGAAGCGGTTTGAATCCGAGCCTATGTTCCAGGCCACTCTGCTGCTGCTTCAGGAACGGATTCCCAAGGAAACGACCTTGTTTATTCATACCACTGATCTTGTCGAGCAAGAGAAGGCCGCAGGCATGGTTGAAAAACCCATTCGGGTTTTCAGCAGCCCGGATACACCGGCCCCGGAAGTCCAGTTACTCTCAAACGGCCGGTATCATGTCATGGTTACAGCGGCCGGCGGCGGTTACAGCCGGTGGAAAGATATGGCCGTTACCCGATGGCGTGAAGACTATACCAGTGATAACCATGGTTCCTTCTGTTATATTCGGGATCTCGCCAGCCAAAAGTTCTGGTCCACCACCCATCAGCCAACCCTTACGCCCGCAAAAAAGTTTAATGTGGTGTTTTCAGAAGGAAGGGCTGAGTTTCGCTGTGAGCATGATAACCTTGACGTCTATACCGAGGTGGTTGTATCACCCGAGGATGATATTGAACTGCGTCGCATCACGCTCACCAACCGCGCCCGCCGGAAGCGGACCATTGATGTGACCGGCTATGCCGAAGTGGTCCTGGCCCCGCCCATGGCCCATGCCTTGCATCCGGCCTTCAGCAATCTTTTTGTGGAGACCGAAATCATCGCCGAACAGCAGGCCATTCTCTGCACCCGGCGGCCCCGCTCCGAGAAAGAACAGCCGCCCTTTATGCTGCACCTTATGGCAGTACATGGGACAAAGGTGAAACAGTTTTCCTTTGAAACCGACCGCATGCAATTCATCGGCCGCGGCAACAGTGTTGCCAACCCCCGGGTCATGACGGAAACGGCAGACCCTTTGGGCAAACTCTCCGGCAGTCAGGGGTCGGTTCTTGATCCCATTGTGGCCATCCGTTGCCGGTTAACCCTTGAACCGGGCAAATCCGTGGTCATCAACCTGGTTACCGGCATGGGTGAAACAAGGGATGAAGCCATGAGGCTGGTGGAAAAATACCATGACCGGCATCTTGCCGAACGGGTCTTTGAGCTTGCCTGGACCCATGGACAGGTTTTCCTAAGACAGATCAACGCCACTGAAACCGATGCCCAGCTTTATGCTCGCCTGGCCAATGCCGTGATCTATGCCAACCCTGCATTACGGGCCAATGCAGCCATTCTGAAAAAGAACCGCAGCGGCCAATCCAGCCTCTGGGGATATGCCATTTCCGGTGATCTGCCCATTGTTCTGTTGCGGATTGAAGATCCGGCCAATATTGACCTGGTCCGACAACTTATACAGGCCCATCTCTACTGGCGGCTGAAAGGGCTGGCCGTGGACCTGGTGATCTGGAACGAAGATCATACCGGTTATCGGCAACTTCTCTACGATCAGATTGTCCGCCTCATTGCTGCAGGCATTGAAGCCAATGTTATTGACCGGCCCGGCGGCATCTTTATTAGATCTGTCGATCAGATTGCCGAGGAGGACCGTATCCTGTTCCAGGCGGTTGCCAGGGTTATCATCCGTGATACCAGGGGGACTCTGTCCGACCAGATCAGCGATGGTGGTCTGTCGGGTGTCACCATGCCCAGGCTTAATCCGAGCAGAAGCCATCGGCCCGATTCTGCGGCAGTGCCATCTCTGCCGCGTCCTGACCTGATGTTTTACAATGGGCTGGGCGGCTTTACCCCGGATGGACGCGAATATGTAATTACCACGGCAGAGGGACAAAAAACACCGGCACCCTGGGTCAATGTGCTGGCCAACCCGCTTTTCGGAGCGGTTATCACTGAAAGCGGTCCTGCCTGTACCTGGAGCGAAAACGCCCATGAATTCCGGCTGACACCCTGGGAAAATGATCCGGTGACCCATGCAAGCGGCGAAGCTTTTTATATCCGTGATGAAGAACGGGGCCATTTGTGGTCACCGACACCGGCACCTTGCTCCGGTTCCACACCCTATGTCACCCGGCACGGATTCGGCTATACCGTGTTTGAACACACGGAACGCGGCATCCAATCAGAACTCTGGATTTATGTGGCCCTTGATGCAGCCATCAAGTTTTCAGTCTTAAAGGTGAAAAACACATCGGAACGGTTCCGGAAGCTTTCGGCCACCGGCTATGTGGAATGGGTGCTGGGAGATTTGCGGCAAAAATCCGGTATGCATGTGGTAACCACCCTCGACCCCATGAGCGGTGCGCTTTTTGCAGAAAATTCCTATAACACCGAATTCCCCAACCGGACTGCATTTTTTGATGTGGATGACATAAACTGCACGGTAACCTGCGACCGGACCGAATTTCTGGGACGCAACCATACCCTGTCATCACCTGCCGCCATGCTGCGGACCTGCCTTTCCGGAAGGGTTGGGGCGGCATTAGACCCTTGTGCCGCCATCCAAGTGGGGTTTGATCTGGCTGCCGGGGAGGAGCGTGAGATCATTTTCAGACTTGGAATGGGCAGAGACCGGAACGATGCTGAAAATTTGATCCGCCGGTTTCAGGGATCAACAACGGCTCACACTGCCCTTGATAGGGTCTGGCAGCACTGGACCCACACCCTTGGTGCCGTCAATGTGGAAACCCCTGATCCAGCCCTTAACATGCTGGCCAACGGCTGGCTTCTCTACCAGACCCTGGCCTGCCGACTTTGGGCCCGGAGCGCAACCTACCAGTCAGGCGGAGCCTTTGGATTCCGGGACCAGTTGCAGGATGTAATGGCCCTGATCTATGCCCGGCCGCATCTGATGCGGGAACATCTACTGCTGGCGGCCTCCCGTCAATTCGGGGAAGGCGATGTACAGCACTGGTGGCATCCGCCCCTGGGCCGGGGAGTCCGTACCCACTGTTCCGACGACTACCTCTGGCTTCCGCTGGCCACCTGCCGGTATGTCCTTGGCACCGGGGATAACGGGGTGCTGGATGAAGAGGTCCATTTTCTTTCGGGTCGTGCCGTGGACGCGGATGAAGATTCATATTATGACCTGCCCAACCGATCCGAGAAAAAAGCAGGCCTCTATGAGCATTGTGTCCGGGCCATTCTGAAAAGTCTTACCTTTGGGGAGCATGGTTTGCCCCTCATGGGGTCCTGTGATTGGAATGACGGCATGAATCTGGTGGGAGAAAAGGGCAGGGGGGAAAGCGTGTGGCTGGGATTTTTCCTTTATGAAGTGCTCCTGGGTTTTGCCGAGGTGGCTGATAAACGCGGAGATAAAGATTTTTCCCGACGTTGCCGCAATGAGGCCGATACCCTTCAGACCAATATCGAATCCCATGGCTGGGACGGCGACTGGTATCGGCGGGCTTATTTTGATGACGGCACACCGCTGGGGTCATCCATCAACCCGGAATGCCGGATTGATTCCATTGCCCAGAGCTGGTCGGTGCTGTCCGGGGCTGGTTCCCGGGAGCGCTCACACCTGGCCATGGAAGCCCTAAATGAACATCTTGTCAGCCGTGAATACGGCCTGGTAAGGCTTTTAGATCCACCCTTTGACAAGTCAACACTGAACCCCGGTTATATCAAAGGATATGTACCGGGCGTGCGGGAAAACGGGGGGCAATACACACACGCTGCCATCTGGGCGGCCATGGCCTTTGCACGCCTGGGGGACAGGCAGCGGGCCTGGGAGCTTTTCACCCTGATCAATCCTGTGAATCATGCCCGGTCGGCAGCAGAGGTTGATGTCTATAAAGTGGAACCCTATGTGGTGGCTGCCGATGTCTATGCCGTTGCCCCCCACATGGGCCGGGGCGGCTGGACATGGTACACCGGTTCTGCTGCCTGGATGTATCGGCTCATCATTGAATCACTTCTGGGGCTAACCCTTGAGGTGGATAAGCTGCGGGTGACCCCGTGCATCCCTAAGGAATGGGACGGGTTTAAACTTCACTACCGCTATCGGGAAACGGTCTATCACATATCGGTTCTGCAACAAACCGACGGTAAGGAGCCCATGGGCATCCATGTGGATGGAAAATCTCAAAAGGATAATTTTATCCCTCTGTTTGACGACCACAAGGAACACTGGGTTGAAGTGAGGATCGGATAACAAGCGACTTTTCTTCACCATAATATGCATAAACTAAATAGATTTTACCTTTGTATCAATATAACCGTCTTGTATTGAAAATGAAACATTATAATTATTGCCATCTTCAAGCAAATAGCCGTAGCGTTCTACTGCGGATTTCGGGTCTTTTTCGTAGGCTGCGGCAAATTCTTCATGTTTTTCAATTGCTTCTAATAATGATGCCTCGGCCGACATTTTTTTAATTGAATTAGATAACGCATCATCTGCATTAATTTCTTCAGAAAGAGATTCTGATGCAGGGCTTTCGCCATTGACTATAATGCTCCCATCACTACCAACGCTGATTTCCATCTTTGAATCAGGAGATATTCCATATTTGGAATAAAGGGAGTGCAACCGTTTTTCAACATAAGCGGTTGTCTTCGATAGTGATTCTTTAATGTCTTGCACAGATATAGTAGTGCTTCCAGTGGAGGAAAATGGGCTGGTTAAGAGCAAGTGCATTGCTTCATTGGAAATATTCACTGTATCGGTGGCTGTTTGTTCATCTTCAGGAATTGATGAACTTAAACGTGAAGATGTTTGTGTAAAATTCGCAGCCTGTACGTTTTGAGTGGCCATTATACTGTTAATCACAGATGCTCTCCTTTGGTTAAAGTATTTGAGTTCTGATATATTTAAGCATTATGCATGCCACGTTATTAATAATGCTAATATATTAATTAAATACAATTGGTTATGGGAGTGTGTGAGGTGAGGTTTTGGACATCAATATGGAACTTTTTTCCATCACTTTGATAGGATAGAGAAATAATTGCCCACGTTGAAAACGGTATTTTGAATTGAATAAATATCCCCCCAAAATCTAAAATGTTTTTGAGGGGATATGAGGGATACCCAAAGGAGAGTAGCGTTTTTTTTATTACTTATTCTTTTTGGGCCGGGGGGCTCCTTTGGGTTTCACCTTGGCCCAGGTATCCCGCAGGGTAACGGTGCGATTAAAAACCAGCTTTTCCGGTGACGACTCCTTGGAATCCGCACAGAAATATCCCATCCGTTCAAACTGGTACGCCTTTTCAGGAGGGGCATCCCTCAGGCTCTTTTCCACCAGGCTCTTCTCCAGTACCACCAGGGAGTCGGGATTGAGGTTTTTTGTAAAATCGTCGGTGTCGGCTTCGGGGTCCTCGGCAAGGAACAGTCGATCATAGAGATTGACCCGGGCCGGAACCGCCCCCTCCTTGGAAACCCAGTGCAGGGTGCCCTTAACCTTTCTGCCGTCCGGGGAATCCCCTCCCCGGGTGGCGGGGTCGTAGGTGCAGATCAGCTCCACCACCTCGCCGGCATTATTTTTGATCACCTCTTTGCAGGTGATAAAATAGGCGTACCGCAGCCGAACCTCCCGACCCGGGGCCAGACGGAAAAACTTTTTGGGCGCATCTTCCATGAAATCTTCCTGTTCAATGTAGATCTCCCGGGAAAAAATAACCTCCCGTTTGCCCATTTCCGGTTTCTGTGGATGGTTCAACGCCTCCAGGGCCTCGGTTTTCCCCTGGGGCCAGTTTTCAATGGTCACCTTCAGGGGCTTTAATACGCCCATGACCCGGGGGGCATGCTCATTGAGGTCGTTTCTCAGGCAATCTTCCAGGAGTCCCACATCAATGCGGCTCTCCTTTTTGCTGACCCCGATGATATTACAGAAGTTGCGCAGGGATGCCGGTGTGTAGCCCCGGCGCCGGATGCCGGCCAGGGTGGGCAGCCGGGGATCATCCCAGCCCTCCACATGGTGATCTCCCACCAGTTTCTGCAGTTTACGTTTGCTCAGCACGGTGAAGTTCAGGTTCATGCGGGCAAATTCAATCTGCTGGGGATGGCAGGGGGCCGTCACCTCATCTAAGAACCAGTCATACAACGGTCGATGGTCCTGGAATTCCAGGGTACACAGGGAGTGGGTCACCCCTTCAATGGCATCGGAGAGGCCATGGGTGAAATCATACATGGGATAGATGCACCATTCATCTCCGGTGCGGGGGTGGGCCATTTTTTTGATGCGGTAGAGGATGGGGTCCCGGAGATTGATGTTGGGAGAGGCCATGTCTATTTTTGCCCGGAGCACATATTTCCCTTCTTCAAAATCTCCGTTTTTCATGCCCTGAAACAGGGCCAGGTTCTCTTCCACAGACCGGTTCCGGTCCGGGCTCTCCTTTCCAGGCTCGGTGAGGGTCCCCCGATACTCCCGCATCTCTTCGGAGGTGAGGGTGCACACATAGGCCTTGCCCTTGAGGATCAGTTCAACGGCAAAATCATAGAGCTGATGAAAATAGTCCGAAGCATAATGGATGGTGTCCCCCCAGTCAAACCCCAGCCAGTGGACATCCTTGATGATGGCATCAATGTATTTTTGATCTTCCTTTGCCGGATTGGTATCATCAAATCGAAGGTTGCACCGGCCATTGAATTCCCTGCCGATTCCAAAGTTGAGACAGATGGATTTGGCATGGCCCATGTGGAGAAAGCCATTGGGTTCCGGTGGAAATCGGGTGATCACCTCTCCATTGTTTTTTCCCGCTTCAAGGTCTTCGGTGATGATGGTTTTGATAAAATTGTGCTTGATATTCTCTTCTTCCATGGCGCTTCCTTATTATGGGTTGAACACAACACCGAACATTGGCGTAAACTTCATGAGTCAAAGGGGCCGGGACCATGTTGTCAACGTTTAGATATTTTAAGGTCGGCATTCACCACCCATGCCACCTTGACCGCTTCCACAAGTGACCGGTGGGGTGAACAAGGCCCTTATGATGAATTAAATCTGAAATTTGGAGAATAATTCTTACCATAATATAACCGGATTGACCACTCCATAATATGGTGGTACATAACATTGTTCCTGGATGCTGATAACATTAAGCTTGGGCTTGGTCATAACATCGGCCACTTATCAGAATTGGTGATCCAGCGGGGTCAAGATTGTGTATTTAACGCAACATTGGAGCCAAATGGGTTTGTTTAAAATAAAATCACCGTTTCAACCCACCGGGGATCAACCCCAGGCCATTGAATACCTCTCCCAAGGTATAAAGGACGGGGCGCCCCATCAGGTGCTGCTGGGGGTTACCGGTTCGGGTAAAACCTTTACCATGGCCAACATCATTGCATCCGTGGAAAAACCCAGCCTCATCATGGCCCCCAACAAAACCCTGGCGGCCCAGCTCTACAATGAGTTCAAGCTGTTGTTTCCGGAAAATGCCGTGGAGTATTTTGTCAGCTATTATGACTATTACCAGCCAGAAGCCTACATCCCGGCCAGCGACACCTATATCCAGAAGGACTCCTCCATCAATGAACTCATTGACAAGATGCGCCATTCCGCCACCCGGTCGGTGTTGGCCCGCAGGGATGTCATTGTGGTGGCCAGCGTCTCCTGCATCTATGGCTTGGGCGCTCCCGAAGACTACCTGGCCCTTCGCGTGGAGATTACAGAAGGCATGGACAAATCCCGGGAAGCCCTTTTAAGCGAGCTGGTGAATATCCAGTATACCCGCAATGATATGGATTTCCACCGGGGCACCTTTAGGGTCCGGGGGGATCGGGTGGAGGTGTTTCCCGCCTATGAAGAGGAAAAGGCCCTGCGCATTGATTTTTTTGGTGATGACATTGAGAGCATTGCCGAGATTGACCCCCTGAGGGGAACCGTACTTCATTCCATCAAAAAAACCGCCATTTATCCGGCCTCCCACTATGTCACCCGGAGCCAGACCCGGAAACGGGCCGTCAAGGCCATCACCGAGGAGCTGAAACAGCGCCTGGAGTATTTTTATACGGAGAACAAGCTGCTGGAAGCCCAGCGCCTGGAGGAGCGGACCCAGTATGACCTTGAGATGATGAACGAGATCGGCTACTGCAACGGCATTGAGAACTATTCCCGCCACCTCACCGGCAGATCCCAGGGGGAGCCGCCACCCACACTGCTGGACTATTTTCCCGAAGATTTTCTGCTTTTTTTTGATGAAAGTCATATTTCCGTCTCCCAGGTGGGTGCCATGTACAAGGCCGACCGCTCCCGCAAGGAGACCCTGGTGGGCCATGGGTTCCGTCTGCCGTCGGCCCTGGACAACCGCCCCTTGAAATTTGAAGAGTTCAAGAAAAAACCGCCCCATGTGGTATATGTCTCCGCCACCCCGGCGGATTATGAGATGGAAAAGGCAAATGGACGGGTGGCCGAGCAGATCGTCCGGCCCACGGGGCTTCTGGACCCCGTGCTGGAGGTGCGCACCGCCGTCACCCAGGTGGATGATCTCTATGAGGAAATCCTGAAACGGGTGGAAGCGGATGAACGGGTGCTGGTCACCACCCTCACCAAGCGGATGTCCGAAGATCTCACCGACTATTTTTCCGACTTCGGCATGAAGGTGAAATATCTTCACTCCGACATCGGTACCGTGGAACGCATCGATATCATACAGGATTTGCGTAAAGGGGTGTTTGATGTGCTCATCGGCATCAATCTTCTCAGGGAGGGGCTGGATATTCCCGAGGTCTCCCTGGTGGCCATTCTGGATGCCGATAAAGAGGGGTTTTTAAGATCCTATCGCTCCCTGATCCAGACCTTTGGCCGGGCCGCCCGTAATGCCGCCGGCAAGGTGATCATGTATGCCGATCGCATCACACCATCCATGAAAAAAGCCATGGAAGAGACCCACCGCCGCCGTAAAATCCAGCGGGCTTACAATACTGAACACCATATTACCCCCTCCACCATTCAAAAAGAGCTTCGGGTGTTTGACTACACCATGGAAAAGGCCATCACCTCTCCGGAGACCCGGGTCCGGGAAGAGACGGGCACCTATGATCCGTTGTCTGAAAATCTGGCTGATATTATCACCGGCCTGGAAATGGAGATGAAAAAGGCCGCCGATGAGCTGCGATTTGAGAAAGCCGCGGATTTAAGGGACAAGATCAAGGAGCTCACCCGCCTCAAGGAGCTGTAATCCCCCATGGACACCCCTTTGCAGGAAAAATACGCCACCACTCCGGGAACCCCCGGAGTCTACCTGATGAAGGATGGCAAGGGTCGGGTCATTTACGTGGGCAAGGCCGGGAATCTGAAAAAACGGCTGGCTGCCTATTTTGTCAAAACCACGGGACATGACCCCAAGACCGGTATTCTCATCAAAAACATCGTTGATTTTGAGATCATTGTCACGGCCAGCGCCCATGAAGCCCTGATCCTTGAATCCACCCTCATTAAAAAACATAAACCCCGGTACAATGTCATTCTCAAGGATGGCAAAAATTATCCCTGCCTGCGTCTGGATACCACGGAACCATATCCTGCCCTCCAGGTGGTGAGAAAAATCAATAATGATCAGGCCACCTATTTTGGTCCTTACTCCTCCTCCCACAGCGTCCGGCACACCTTAAAGCAGGTGAACCGCATCTTTAAGCTGAGAAAATGTAAAAAATCACAGTTCAACAATCGTTCCCGGCCCTGTCTTCAGCATCAGATCAAGGCGTGCCTGGGACCCTGCTGCCTGCCTGTGTCCGCTGCCGAGTATGCGGAAATCGTCAATGATGTGAAACTGTTTCTCAAGGGCAGGGCACCGGAGCTGATTCAAAAACTAAAAAAAGCCATGCAGCAGGCCGCCGATGAGCAGGCCTTTGAACGGGCGGCCCAACTCCGGGATACCCTTTTTGCCATTGAAAAGACACTGGAGCGGCAGATTGCCGTCACCGCGGACATGATGGACAGGGATGTCATTGCTTGCCATGGAGATCAGGGCAGGGCCGTGGTAACGGTGCTGTTTGTCCGGGCCGGGTATGTGGTGGGGACCCGTCATTTCCATTTTGACATGACCTGGAACGGTATTCAGGAGATCATGGGGGCCTTTCTCATGCAGTACTATGACAATCATACCTTTATTCCCCCCCAGATTCTGTTGTCCCATGGAGTTGAAGACGGCGCTCTTTTGGAAACCCGGTTCACCGAAAAAAAGGGTCGCCGGGTGCATCTTCTGGTCCCCGAACGGGGAGACAAAAAGCAGATCATGGAGATGGCCCGCCTCAATGCAGAGAATGAGTTGAACGCCTCCCTGTCCCAACAGGCAGAGACCGATGCCGTCCTTGCCATGCTGCAGAAACTCATGGCCATGCCGCACCTTCCCCGGCGCATTGAGTGCTATGATAACTCCAACATAGCCGGCACGGACCCGGTCTCCTCCATGGTGGTGTTCACCCATGGCAGACCCGACAAAGCGGCCTATCGGACCTTCATCATCAAAACGGTGACAGAACATGATGATTACGCCTACATGACCGAGGTGCTCACCCGGCGATTTTCCCCCGGTAAGGCGGAGCCCTTGCCATTACCGGATCTTCTGGTGGTGGATGGCGGCAAGGGCCAGCTCTCCATGGCCATGGCCGTGTTAAACGATCTGGGACTGGACGGGAAAATCCATGTGGCAGGGCTTGCCAAAAAAGATGCGGAAAGGGGAGAAACCCATGATAAAATTTATATCCCCCACCGATCCAACCCCCTAAATACCAGCCAGTCGTTAAAAGCTCTTTTTTTGCTTCAGCAGCTGCGGGACGAAGCCCATCGGGTGGCCATTACCTTTCAGCGGAAACGACGGAAGAAAAGGGCGGGGCGATCGGTGCTGGATGGGATTCCAGGCATTGGTAAAAAAAGAAAAATGTTGCTGCTTCAGGCCTATAAAGGGGTAACCGCCATGAAACAGGCAACCGTGGAGGAGCTGGCCGGGATTCCGGGCATGACATTACCATCGGCCCGGGCCGTGTTTGAGGTGTTGCAAAAATAATGACGTGTCAGAAATGAGGGCCGGGACCCATGGCCTGGATGGGGGAGGTTGCCAACTTTTTTTTCAGAATATCGTAATACATCAGAATCTGACGGACATGCCTCACCGGTTCCCGCCCCCTGGCATACCCATGCTTTGTTTTTCGATAATATTTTCGTTTGGTTAACAGAGGAAGGACTTTTTCAAGGGAAGCCCATTTCCGGGGATCAAGGCTCTCTTCCGCAGCCAGCTCCTGGGCATCTTTCACATGCCCATATCCCACATTGTAACTTCCCATGGCAAAGAGAAGTTTTTCATGGGGATCTTCAATGTCATCAAACCGCTTGTAAAGGGTGTAAAGATATTTAATCCCGGCCCGAAGACTCATCACCGGGTCCAGCCGATTGGTAATTCCCATCTCCCGGGCCGTCTCCTCCGTGACCTGCATGAGCCCCCGCACCCCGGTAAAACTTTTGGCATAGGGATCAAAATGGGACTCCTGATACACCAAGGCCGCGATCATCCGCCAGTCAAACCCATATTTAAAGGATTCCTGAACGATATATTTTCGGTATTTGGGAAATCGAGTATTGAGCCGTTGATGAAATTTTTTCACATCAAAATAGTCAAAATGATTCAGATTTCCATAATATTTGTTAAAGAGTTTTTTATAGTACCCTGTTTTGTTGATGTGATAAAAAAAATGGTTAATTCGGTCCAGCAGCCTTATTTCCGATGGATTGACGGCCCATCCGATGAACTCCACCTCCTGGATGGGAATACCGATGACGATGTCCGGATAGTACCGGCGGTTAAGCTGGGCAATGTTTGAGTCTGCCACGGTGTAGTCGATTTTTTTTTCAGACACCATTTGAATAATCTCTTCGGAAGGGGTGTTGTCCAACAGGGCTATGTCAATGTCAATGCCGCTCTCTTTGAGCGCCTCAAGGCGTTGGTGGTAGGAGGTGTTCCTGCGGACGTGGATGGTCTTTCCGGCAAGGTCCTCAAGGGACTGAATATCCGGGGTTATTTTATGATAGATGAGTTCCTGCTGAACCGCCATGTAGGGCTGTGAAAAAAGCAACGATTCCCGGCGTTGCTGGGTAATGGTCATAGCGGCCCCGATGAAATCCCCATTTCCGGTTTCAAGAAAGGGCACCATGCTGTTCCATCCCGGTGCCACCACCTTCAGCTCCACATTTAAAAAATCGGCAAAGGCCCGGGCAAGCTCATATTCAAACCCCATGGGCTTGCCCCGATAGATATGATAGGCATTGGAGTTGTTGTCGGTGATGAGTGTGATCTTTTTCTGTTTTAATATCCGGGAAAGGGCATCGGTTTCAATGGGGGTCTTTTCCGATTTGATGTGAATGCACACGGCCACCAAGCCCATGATGAGCGGCAGTGCAAGGATCATCAGAAAATATTCGGAAACATATTTTTTTATGTTCACATCCTCACCCGTTGAGTGTTGTGATCAAACGCTCTTTTAAAAAAAATGAGCGCGTAGAGATCAATTTTTTCCCAGTTCAACTATTTGGGCTTATTCCTGAACCCTCAAACCTGGTCATCCGGAACCGTATCCGGGTTCTCCGGCGGAACCACCTCCACATCGCTGACATTCTGAAATCCCCTGGGGAGCTTTCTTCCGCGGAATCCCCTTTTTCCCATGTAATTTTCCTGGTTTCCCGGTTTTAATCGGAGGAAATGTTTCCCCGCATGGATGACCAGGGTGGCATCTTGGGGAATAATTTTCAACAGGCTGATACGCTCCCCATCCGGCACCTGGATTTCATGCTTGGGGATACCGATGATTTTATTGCCCTTGCCCTTTTCCAGCTTGGGCATCTCCTTGACGGAAAACACCAGGAACCGACCCACGGTGGTGATAACGGCAATGAGGTCCGTTTCCGGAAAATGTATCCGTTCCGGCATCATCAGTCGTGCATGGACAGCCAAATTGATGAGCACCTTGCCGTTTTTATTGCGGGTGAGCAGGTTAGAAAAATCGGTGATAAATCCAAACCCGGTGTCGGAATAGACAAAATAGAGGCTGTCATCTTCATCGTTTACCATGGTACTGATGGCCACATCGGGCTTAAGTGCCAGCCGCCCGGTGAGGGGTTCTCCCACCCCCCGGGCCGAGGGCAGGGAATGGGCGGGAAGGGAGTAGCTGCGACCGCTGGTATCGATGAATACCACAGGGCGGTTGCTCAGCGTTCTGGCATGGGCCAGCAGGGAATCCCCGGTTTTGAATTTTAATTTTTCAGGATCAATGTCATGCCCCTTGGCCGAGCGGACCCATCCATTGGTGGAAAGAATGATGGTCACCGGTTCCGTGGGGATCACCGCCTCTTCGGAAAAGGCTTCCGCCTCCTTTCGTTCACGCAGGGGAGATCGCCTTTCATCACCGTGGGTTTTAATATCCTGTCGAATCTCTTTCTTAATCAGGGCCACCATCTGTTTTGGGGATCCCAGTGTTTTTTCAAGGGCTTTACGTTCCTTTTCAAGGTCCGCCTGTTCCCCTTTGATCTTCATCTCCTCAAGCTTTGCCAGGTGTCGCAGTTTGATCTCCAGAATGGCCTGGGCCTGGCGTGTGGAGAGGTTGAATCGTTGCATCAGGGCCGCTTCAGGATCATCATGGGTGCGGATGATTTCAATGACCTCATCGATGTTTAAAAAGGCAATGAGCAGTCCTTCCAGAATATGGAGGCGCTCCGTGACCTGATTTAATCGGTGGGTCAACCGTTTGGCAACGGTGTCCATGCGGAATTCAAGCCATTCATGCAGAAAGGTGAGAAGGGGTTTTACCTCGGGTTTACCGTTTAAACCGATCATGTTCATGTTCACCCGATAGGAGCGTTCCAGGTCCGTGGTGGCAAACAGGTGGGCCATGAGTGCATCCGGATCTGTTCGGGCGGATCGGGGCACAATCACCAGACGGGTGGGGGCTTCATGGTCGGATTCGTCCCGGATGTCCGCCACCATGGGTAGCTTTTTGGCTTCCATTTGACCGGCAATTTGCTCGAGAATTTTTTCACCGGAGGTATGAAAGGGCAGGGCGTTAATGACAATATCACCCCGGTCTTCAACATAGGTGGCCCGCATTTTAATTCTGCCATTGCCCGTGAGATACATCTCCCGGATCTCATGGGAAGGGGTGATGATCTCCGCATCCGTGGGGTAATCCGGCCCCGGAAGATGGGCCATGACGGCATCGATATCGGCGTTGGGATGATCCAGAAGATAGATACAGGCATTGCCCATCTCGGTGAGGTTGTGGGGGGGGATATCCGTGGCCATGCCCACGGCAATACCCGTGGTACCGTTGAGCAGCAGATTGGGAAGGCGTGCCGGCAGCAGGGCCGGTTCTTTAAGGGTGCCGTCAAAGTTGGGGCGCCACTCCGTTGCGCCGGCATTGAGTTCCGCCAGCAGCAGTTCACTGTACCGGGAGAGTCTCGATTCAGTGTACCGCATGGCGGCAAAGGATTTGGGATCATCCGGGGCTCCCCAGTTTCCCTGGCCGTCCAGCAGCGGGTACCGGCAGGAAAAGGGCTGGGCCAGCAGAACCATGGCCTCGTAGCAGGCAGAGTCGCCATGGGGATGAAACTTTCCCAGAACATCCCCCACTGTGCGAGCCGATTTTTTGTATTTGGCTGTGGCGGAAAGTCCCAGTTGGCTCATGGCATAGACAATTCTGCGCTGCACGGGCTTGAGCCCGTCGGCTATGTGGGGCAGGGCGCGGTCAAGGATGACATACATGGCATAGTTGAGATAGGCATTTTCGGCAAAGGTCTCAAAGGGCATTTTCTCAAAATCATCCAGAACCATAGGGGAAGGGGACGTCATTATTCCACCTCCGTTAAATTGCCGTTCTCTTCAATCCATCGACGTCGGTCGGAAGCCCGTTTTTTTCCCAGCAATAGATCCATTATTTCAAAAACCCCTCTATTTTCAACCGGTTCACCCTGGGTGTCGTTGCTTTCACCCTGGGTGTCGTTCCAGACATGGTTTTCCGCCACAGTGAGTTGAACCAGCCGCCGGGTATCCGGAGAGATGGTGGTTTCTCTGAGCTGTATGGGATTCATCTCCCCCAACCCTTTGAATCGCTGGACATTGATTTTACTGTGTTTTTTGCGTCGCTCAATTTTTTTAATGGTCGCCTCCTTTTCGTCCTCATCCAGGGCATAGAACACCTCTTTGCCCACATCAATGCGGAACAGGGGGGGCATGGCCACAAAAATATGTCCCTGACGCACCACCTCGCTGAAATGACGGTAAAACAGGGCGCATAACAGGGTGGCAATGTGGAGTCCATCGGAGTCCGCGTCGGCCAGAATGCAGATTTTATGGTATCGAAGGCCGGAAATATCCGACGTATCCGGATCAACCCCCATGGCCACAGAGATGTCATGGATTTCCTTTGACGCCAGAAGCTGGGAAGGATCGGTCTCCCAGGTGTTCAGAATTTTTCCCCGCAGGGGCATGATGGCCTGGAATCTTCGGTCCCGTGCCTGTTTGGCAGACCCGCCTGCGGAATCACCCTCCACCAGAAACAGTTCGCTTTTTCCAGGGTCATTGGAGGTGCAGTCGGAAAGTTTGCCGGGCAGGGTAGGGCCGGAGGTGATCCGTTTGCGGGTGACGGTTTTGGCCTTTCTCAGACGGGTTCTGGCATTTTCCAGGGCCGCCGCCGCCAGCTTTTCACCGATCACCGTGTTTTGATTCAGCCAAAGGCTGAAGGCATCTCTTACGGCGCCGTTGACAAAGCCGCTGCAGTGGCGGGAGGAGAGGCGTTCTTTGGTCTGGCCGGAAAACTGGGCGTCGGCAAGCTTGACGGATAGAATAAACCCGATATTCTGCCAGATATCCTCCGGTGCAATGTGAACGCCCTTGGGCAGGAGATCGCGGAATCCGCAGAATTCCCGGATGGACTCCAGCAAGCCGGATCGGAATCCATTGACATGGGTGCCGCCCTGGCGGGTGGGAATCAGGTTAACATAGCTTTCACACAGATTGTCCCGTCGCTCTTCACTCCAGTCCACAGCCCATGAAACAGCCGCATCCTCGGCTTTTTTCTCCCCGGTGAAGGGTTCGCCCAGCAGGGTTTCACAGCCTTCAAAGGATTCTGTCAGATAATCCAGAAGTCCGTTTTCAAACTGCCACTCATCCCGGGTACCGCTTTTTTTATCCACCAGGGTGATCAAAAGACCGGGGCAGAGCACGGCCTTGGCTTTCAGGGCATGCTTTAAGTTTTTTTTGGAAAAACCCGGCACATCAAAATAAGTTCCGTCCGGATAAAACCGAATGGTTGTGCCTGTATTTTTTGTGTTGGTTTGTTTTATGATTTCAAGCTCTTGATCCTTAATACCGTTTTTAAATGCAATGCGGTAAAGGGCTCCGTCCCGTAGAATCGTGACCTCAAGAAAGGTGGAAAGGGCATTGACCACGGAGACGCCCACGCCATGAAGACCTCCGGAAAAGTCATAATCTTTGTTTGAAAATTTGGCACCGGCATGGAGCCGGGTCATGATGAGTTCCACACCGGAGATCTTTTCCACAGGATGAATATCCACGGGCATGCCACGGCCATTGTCACTGACTTCAAGGGAGTTATCATCGTGTATGATCACATCAATGCGGTCGGCATGACCGGCAATGGCTTCATCCACGCTGTTGTCGATCACCTCATGGGCCAGGTGATCGGGGCTTGTGGTGTCCGTGTACATGCCGGGGCGGCGCTTCACGGGATCAAGCCCTTTAAGTACCTCAATGGAATCGGCGTTATATCCATTGGAGGTGGATTTGATGGGGGTAGCTTTGGTTTTGCCGGTATCCGGACCGTTTTCGGTTTTAAACAGCTCCATGGGCAGGTCGCTAACTCCTCTAAAAAATAAAAAACAGCAGATTTGCCCCCGACAAGAAAAAATGTCTTGTCGGGGGGGGGCTGCTGTCTTATGTCATGATATGGCAGGTAACGTCAATATGGCAGATATCGTCGAACTTATTCAAATGGCGGTATTGTTGTAATTAAACCCGAATTTTTTAATCCCTTGAGACACCAAGTATATGAAGAAGCATGAGAAACAGGTTGATAAAATCAAGATACAGCGCCAGTGCTCCCATGATGGCGCCTTTTCTGACCATGGCACCACTGGCATCCATGGGCTGTGTCAGAGCCATCTGTTTGAGTTTCTGAGTATCATAGGCGGTGAGCCCCACAAAGACAAACACGCCCACATAGGAGATAATCATGCTGAGTCCGGGGCTTCTGAAAAACATATTGATCAGAGAGGCGATGATGATACCGATGAGGCCCATGACCATAAAGCCGCCCATGGAGGTCAGATCCCGCTTGGTCACCATGCCGTATACGCTGCAGGCAGCAAAGGTCAATGCACAGGTGATAAATGTGGTGGCAATGGATGAGGCTGTGTAAATAAGGAAAATGGATGCCAGCGTGGCACCGTTGAGTATGGAATAGGCAACAAACAGTGTTGTGGCCGTGGAGGCATTCATCTTCTGAACCCGGGCGGAGAGATAGAACACCATGGCAAGCTCACCGATGATCATGCCGAACAGAACGATCTGATTTCCAAAGATAATTTGAAGTAGTGTGGGGCTGCTGGCCACGTAAAAAGCAGTGAACCCGGTGAGTGCAAGCCCAATGGCCATCCAGTTGTAAACGCTTCTGATGAACGCATTGACGCGTACCAGTGAACCTGCCTGTGAAAATGAAGAAGAAAGAGTCATCTTGAAAGTCTCCTGTGTGATTTAAATTAATCAAAAACAAGACCCGAAGGTCTATATTTTATTTTCCTGCATTCCAGTTGGATAAAAATATAACACAGCCTTTGGACTTTTCAACTTAAATTTGCAAATACGCATGTGCACAGGTTTGAGACAGATCACAAAAAGACAAGCAAAGCCAGGCATTGTCATCCAATGATCACGGGGTCGATAACCCCAAACCAAAACCGATGACGTCAATAAACCCAAACCGGGCTCTGCGAACACAAAGCAGCGCATAATTGGCTGGCAGCCGGTTGGAAGGGACGGTATGGAGATGTTGAGGCTGTAAGGCTTATTTTTGACCAAAAAGTTAACATAATATATATTATCGGTTAATAATTTATTTTTGTAACAATCGGGATCAAACCATCAGCACTGACGCATGATATTTTTCATGATCTGCTTTTAAATTAATGGGTTATTAATTTATGCTGTGTTGATGGTTCATGCGTCAGCACTGTCAAATCATGTTTGGTATTGTCATTCCGTTCGGTCTGTTTTATAACTCAAACTTTAGGCATCATGTGGGTTACTACCACAACAAAGGCGGTGATAACACCCAGAACCCATTAACCGCTTTTTCATATAACCCACATGGCAGTAACCACCTGCCACAACGAAAAACGAAAGTCATTTGATTCCAGTACGTTGGTTGGACTTTCATATAAACATACATGGCAGTAGCCACCTGCCACAACGAAAGTTGAAACTCCAATTATTACAGCTTATTGGCCGGAGTTTCTTATAAAACCCACATGTCCTGGCGGACACAACGAAGATAGAAAATGGCATTATGCCGCCCCCCCCCCCCCCCGACGGGCAATGTGCCCGGCCCGGAACCGTAGACGGCTCAATTGGCCGGTTCCTATTGCCCGTCGGGGGAGGGGCTCTGCTGAGGTAGACTTGAAGACTACCTTTTCATATAACATACATGGCAGAAAAACCTGCCACAATGAAAAACGAAAGTCCTTTGATTCCAGCATGTTGGTGAGACTTTCATATAAAAAACATACAAGGATTCACCGCAAGGATTAGATGAACAGCAACAACACATCTCCACAGATCTATACTGTTTCCGGCTTGACGCGCCAGATCAAACAGCTCATTGAGTCCACATACCCCTTTGTGTGGCTCACCGGGGAAATTTCCAACTTGTCCATTCCGGCTTCCGGTCATTGCTACTTTTCCCTGAAGGATGATACCGCACTCATCAATGGCGTGATATTTCGAAATCAGCTGAAACGTATTGAATTTAAACCGCAAAACGGCATGCGCGTCACCGGCATGGGCAGATTATCCCTGTACGAGCCCAGGGGAAGCTATCAGATTATTTTTGAGCATATGGTACAGGAAGGCGCAGGCCTCCTGCATGCACGGTTTGAATTGCTGAAAAAACAGTTGGGCCAGGAAGGACTGTTTGATGCTTCCCATAAACGTCCCCTGCCCTTTTTACCTTCAAAAATCAGTATCATCACCTCACCCACCGGCGCTGTTATCCGGGACATTATCCAGGTTTCCCATCGCAGATTTCCCTCGGTTCATCTGGAGGTGCTGCCGGTAAAAGTGCAGGGAGACGGTGCGGATCAGGAAATTTGCCGGGCCATTGAAACCGTGAATCTCTGTGCCACCTCCCAGCTGATCATCATCGCCCGGGGGGGCGGTTCCCTGGAGGATCTGGCAGCCTTTAACACTGAAAGCGTTGCAAGGGCCGTGTTTGCCTCCACCATTCCCATTATTTCGGCGGTGGGCCATGAAACGGATTTCACCATCTGTGATTTTGTGGCAGATCTGCGTGCCCCTACCCCGTCTGCAGCGGCAGAGCTTGCCCTGCCGGAAAAAGCTAAACTTATGCAGGGCATTCTTGGCTCCCAACAGGCCCTGGTGTCAGGACTTGGACGATGCCTGGAACGCTTCAAAGGCCGCCTGAAAGATCTCAATGCCAGGCTAAAAAGCCCCCGATCCCGCATGGATGATCTCCGCATGCGCCTGGCAGATCTTGACCAGCGCCTTACCGGACAGATGACCGGACGGCTGGGGGGGTATCGTGAAAAAATCATGTGGTTTTGCAACGCCCTTTATACAGCATCACCCGCAAGACGGGTATCCGAGCAAAAAGAGACCTGCCGGTTTCTGAACCTGCAATTGACACGGACCATGGCGACAATCCTGTCAGCCCACCGGGCCAGTGCCCAGGAGTTGCATTCAAAGCTGGGTGTCTTAAGCCCCCTTGCGGTGCTCAATCGAGGATACAGCATTACTCGGACCTGCGGTCCGGAACCCAAAATTATCACAGACAGTACAACAACCCAAAACGGAGATTCAGTCGAGGTTCTGCTTTCCAGAGGCCGACTGATCTGTCAGGTGGAAAAACAGTATGGCCAAAAAGAAAACCTTTGAATCAACACTGACACAGCTGGAAGAGATTGTTAGGGAGCTGGAATCGGGCACCCTGTCCCTGGAAGAATCCATTAAAAAATTTGAAACAGGCATGGCCTGTTCAAAGTTCTGTCTTCAAACCCTGGACGAAACCGAAAAGAAGATAACCCTTTTAATAAAGGACAACCAGGGAGATCTGGTTGAAGCGCCCTTTGACCATGACTCCTGATTCCTTTGATCTTCAAACCTATCTGGCGCAGAAACGAGACATTCTGGATAAGGCACTTCTTGGGATTCTTTCCCAACGAAATAGTGAATTGGAACTCACCCAGGCCATGCGCCACTCCCTTATGGCCGGTGGAAAACGACTGCGGCCGGTACTGTGCATGGCTGCTGCCGAAGCATCAGGGGGTGATTTTCACCTCGCCCTGCCCCCGGCCTGCGCCATTGAGATGATCCATACCTACTCCCTGATCCACGATGATCTGCCAGCCATGGATGATGATGACCTGCGTCGGGGGGTGCCCACCTGTCACAAAGCATTTTCTGAAGCCACGGCGGTCCTTGCCGGTGATGCCCTTTTGACCCACGCCTTTACCATTTTATCCCGCCCTGCCCCATGCTTTGAGATCTATCCCAATGAAGCGGTACGGCTCGAATTGGTTTACATGATTTCCCGGGCAGCGGGTGCCGGAGGCATGGTGGAGGGTCAGATGATGGATATGCTGGCCCCGGATCTGAACATGCCGGTTTCTGCAGCCATGGATTATTTAAAAAAACTGCATTGGCTTAAAACCGGACAGATGATAAAGGTCAGTGTTGGGGTGGGCGCTGTTTGTGCGGGGGCCTCCCAAGAGGTGCGGGACCAACTGGCCGTTTATTCCGAAAAAATCGGCCTGGCCTTCCAGGTGGTGGATGATATCCTTAATGTGGAAGGTGATCCTGCCATCATGGGAAAGGCTACGGGTTCCGATGCCCAACATGAAAAGTTAACCTTCCCTGCCCTGCTGGGTCTTGAAGAATCCAGACAATTTGCCATCACCCTGGTAACGCAGGCCAAGGTATCCCTGATCTCTCTGGGGGAAAAGGCCCGGCCGTTAACGGCCATTGCCGATTACATCATAACAAGAAAAAGATAAGTTTTTTAAAAAGATAAGTTTTTTCAAGGAGAACAAATCGGTGACCCTGCTTCAACAGATTCAAAACGGTGATGATCTCAAGGCACTTTCCCGAAAGGAGCTGCCGATCCTGGCAGAAGAGATCAGGGGGAGAATTATTTCCGTGGTGTCAAAAACCGGGGGGCATCTGGCCTCCAGCCTGGGAGCGGTTGAACTCACTATGGCCATACATTATGTGTTTAATTTACCCATGGACAGCCTTGTCTGGGACGTGGGGCACCAGGCCTATGCCCATAAACTGCTCACCGGAAGAGACCGCCAGTTTGACACGTTGAGAGCTTATAAAGGGATTTCCGGATTTACCAAACGAAGTGAAAACCCCTGTGATGCATTCACCGTGGGTCATGCCAGCACCTCCATCTCCGCAGGGCTCGGCATTGCCAGTGCAAAGCACCTTCAGCAGGACCGATCCAAGGTTATTTCCGTCATCGGTGACGGCTCCCTCACCGCAGGACTTGCCTATGAGGGATTGAACCAGGCCGGCGACTCCGAGCGGGATCTCATTGTCATTTTAAATGATAATGAGATGTCCATCTCCCCCAACGTGGGGGCTATCTCATCTTTCCTGAGCAGAAAGCTGTCAGCCCACGCCCTTCAGAGCATGCGAAAGGAGTTTGGCCAGTTTTTAAAATCCCTGCCGGGCATTGGGGACGATGTCTATCGATTTGCCAAACGATCCGAAGATTCGTTCAAGACCTTTGTCACCCCGGGAATGCTGTTTGAAGCTTTTAATTTTGATTACTTCGGCCCCATAAACGGCCATCGTTTAAACCATCTCATTGATATTCTTGAAAACATCAAAAAGCATAATGAGCCGGTGCTGCTCCATGTGATCACCACCAAGGGCAAAGGGTATCCCCCGGCGGAAAAAAATCCCGTGTATTACCATGGGGTGGGCTCCTTTGATATAGAAACCGGCAACAGCTCCTCCGGGAAAAATTCGGTTCCCACCTATACCGAGGTGTTCGGCCGCACCATGGTGGAACTTGCAGGAGAAGATGAACAGGTGGTGGCCATCACCGCTGCCATGCCCGAGGGGACCGGCCTTCAAGCCTTTGCCGATGCCTTTCCCCACCGATTTTTTGATGTGGGCATTGCCGAACAGCATGCCGTCACCTTTGCCGCGGGCATGGCCGCCCAGGGGTTGAAACCCGTGGTGGCCATCTATTCCACCTTTATGCAGCGGGCCTATGATCAGATTCTCCATGATGTGTGCATTGACGGGCACCCTGTGGTCTTTGCCATGGACCGGGGAGGGATCGTGGGCGAAGACGGTCCCACCCACCATGGCCTGTTTGACTATGCGTTTTTAAGAAATATTCCCAACATGACCATCATGGCCCCAAAGGATGAAAACGAACTGTGCGCCATGCTCAAAACCGCCATTCACCATAATGGACCCATTGCCCTAAGATATCCCCGGGGAACCGGAGAAGGGGCTGACATTGATACCGCGGCCCCGCTCCTTGAAATCGGCAGAGGCGAACTGCTGCGAGAGGGGCATGATGTTTTGATTATTGCCGTGGGGCGTGTGGTTCAGGAGGCAATAAAGGCGGCTGAAATTCTCAATGGAGAGGGCGTTTCTGCGGCGGTGATCAATGCCCGGTTTGTGAAACCCCTGGACCGGGAGCTGATCCTTGACATGGCACTGAAAATCGGAAAAGTGGTGACCGTGGAAGAGCATGTTTTGGACGGTGGGTTCGGCAGTGCCGTGCTGGAACTGCTGGCGGACAACGACGTCTTTAACTGTAGAATCAAACGGGTGGGTATCCGGGACACCTTTGTGGAACATGGTCCCCAGTCCATTTTACGCAACGCATATCAGGTGGATGCATCGGCGGTGGTGACGGCGGCAAGGGAGATGATGCCCCATGGCCCGGAGTGACAAACTGCGGCTGGATGCCCTTATGGTGGAAAAGGGGCTGGTGCCTTCCCGGGAGCGGGCCCGGGCCATGATCATGGCCGGAAGTGTGCAGGTGGATGGTGTGCCTGTGGATAAGGCCGGGGTAAAAATTTCCCCCCATGCAACCGTGGTTTTAAAGGAAAAGGATATTCCCTATGTCAGCCGGGGGGGGCTGAAACTTGAAAAAGCGCTGGATGTCCTCTCTCTGGATTTATCCGGATACACCTGTCTGGACATCGGGGCCTCCACCGGCGGATTCACCGACTGCATGCTCCAGCATGGAGCGAAAAAGGTCCATGCCGTGGATGTGGGATATGGGCAGATGGCCTGGTCGTTGAGGCAGGATGACCGAGTTAACGTCATTGAACGTACAAATATTCGGTATATTTCCTTTGATGTCATCGGCGAATACGTGGATCTCATCACCATTGACACCTCTTTTATCTCCTTAAAACTGGTGGTACCTGCGGCCCGTCAATTCATGAAACCGGGGACCCTGATTCTGGCATTGATAAAACCCCAGTTTGAGGCCGGCAGGGAGCGAATCGGCAAGGGCGGTGTGGTGAGAGACCCCCGGGTAAGGCAGGAAATTGTGGAAGAGATCGTCTCCTTTTTTGCCTTTCAGGGATATGACATTTCTCCAGTAATTGAGTCTCCGGTGCCGGGCCCCAAAGGAAACATTGAATTCATTCTTCCCATGCAGTATGTAAAGTGCGGGGAAAATGGCGACACATAAATTTGAAGGTCCTCCTAAAACTATCCTTGTATCATTGACATGAATTGATATATGTGATTTCTTGATTCAACTTAATTATCACTGGAAAAGGAGCTGTAATGACGGAACAAATCACAAAATTGAGAAACATCGCTCTGGCAGGCCATGGGGGTGCGGGTAAAACTTCTCTGGCTGAATCAATGCTTTTCAGCGCCGGCGTTATCAAACGTCTGGGCAAGGTTGAAGAGGGTAATACCGCCATGGATTTCCAGCCGGAAGAAGTGAGAAAACAGCAGAGTGTCAGTAGTGCTTTCCATAAGTACACATGGAAAAAACACATGGTCACCCTGATGGATACACCAGGGGATCAGAACTTCTTTTCCGCTGCAAAGACCTGTATCCCCGCCGCCGACGGTGTGATTATTGTTGTGGATGGCGTGGACGGCCCCAGTGCCATGACCGAAGAGGCCGCTGTCTGTGTGGAGGAGAACCATCTTCCGTCGGTTCTTTTCATCAATAAAATGGATAAGGAGCGGGCCGATGTAACCTCCGTTGCCGCCACCTGTGAAAAAACCCTGAAACGTAAAACCATCATTGTCCAGCTTCCCATTGGTCAGATGGATGATTTCAAGGGAATTGTAGATGTCATCTCCGGCAAGGCATATATCTATGATGATAAGGGAAATGCAACGGAAACGGACATCCCGGCAGAAATGGCGGATGACTATGAATCCGCAAGAGAAGCCTTTATTGAAAACACAGCAGAGCTGGATGACAATCTGCTTGAAAAATATCTTGAAGGGGAAGAACTTTCTCCGGATGATTTAACAAATGCCTTTCGAAAAGGAGTGTTGGCCTGTGAATTCTCACCGGTGCTGTGTGGCTCCGCCACCCGTTTCATCGGTGTGGATCTTCTGTTTGATTTCATCAATACCAGCATGCCCTCCCCCCTGGACCGTGGTGCCTGGATGGCCAAAGACGAAAAGGGAGAGGTTGTGGAAATTGCACCAGATCCTGGTGCCCCTTTTTACGGCTTTGTGTTTAATACCATTGTGGATCCCTATGCGGGCAGACTCTCCCTGTTTCGGGTTATCTCCGGTACCCTGGGTAAAGAGGGCACTTTTCTCAACGTTAACAAAAATGCCAAAGAGCGGTTCACCCAGCTTCTGGAAATCCGGGGCAAGGAGCAGGCCCCCATCACCGAAGCGCTTCCCGGTGCCATTGTGGCGGTTGCCAAGTTAAAAGAGACCTTTACCGGCGACACCATGAGCGGTGACAAAGAGATCATGTTTGAAGCACCCCAACCCATGCCGCCGGTGATCTCCTTTGCTGTTTATGCCAAAAACAAGGGAGATGAAGATAAGATCCACGGCGCACTGAGAAAGATCCTGGAAGAGGATACCGGGCTTATGCTCAAACGGGAAACCGAAACCAACGAAACCATTCTGTCGGGCCGGGGTCTGGTGCACATCGAAACCACCATTGAGAAAATCAAACGAAAATTCAATGTGGAGATGGAGATCAAAACCCCAAAAGTCCCCTACCGGGAAACCTTTAAGAAAAAAATCCGGGTGCAGGGTCGTCATAAGAAACAGTCCGGTGGACATGGTCAATTCGGGGACTGCTGGATTGTTATGGAACCCCTTCCCAAGGGAGAAGGTTTTCAATTTGTGGATGCCATTGTTGGCGGTTCCATCCCACGAACCTATATTCCCGCCGTGGAAAAAGGGGTTCTGGAAGCCAGTCAGAAAGGATTACTGGCCGGTTTCCCCTGTGTGGATTTCAAGGTCACCCTGGATGACGGTAGCTACCACTCCGTTGATTCATCGGAAATGGCCTTTAAAATGGCAGGTTCAATTGCTTTTAAAAAGGCAGCGGAACAGGCAAAACCCACGCTGCTTGAGCCCATTATGAAGGTGTCAATTGTTGTGCCGGACGAGTTCACCGGTGATATCATGGGAGATCTCAACTCCCGCCGGGGCCGGGTGTTGGGCATGGATACCGAGGGAGAAAAGCAGGTGATTAACGCTAATGTGCCCATGGCGGAGTTCTTGAGATATGCACCGGATCTGAGATCCATGACCGGCGGCAGGGGTACTTTTACCATGGAATTTGATCACTATGATGAGGTTCCCGGTGATCTCTCCCAAAAAGTCATTGAAAAAATCAAGGCGGAGCAGGAAGCGTAACCCACACACCTTAAGGTGGCAGATCCATGTCTGTCACCTTGGGCTTGCTGTCACCTTGGGCTTGATCATAACACCGGCCACCTATCACCTTGAATTCCGGGGTCCGGGCATGGCCCCACTTGGCTTGATCACAACACCGGCCACTTGGAGAAGGGATCAGGCTTGTGTTATTGGCGCTTTTATCACAGGAGTTCCATGAACAATCATGACACAATTCACTGAACAGATTGCCCTGGTAACCGGCGGATCCAGAGGGCTGGGGGCTGCCGTGGCGCACGGTCTGGCAGCTTCGGGCAGGTTTGTCTGCATCAATTACAGACAGGATGAGGAAGGCGCTGCAAATACCCTTGGACAGATAAAAGAAAACAAAAGCAATGGTGCGATTTTTCAGTTTGATGTGGCTGATCAAGAGGCCTGTGACGTTGCCGTGAAAGAGATCATTCAAACCTTTGGGAAAATAGACATTCTGGTGAACAATGCCGGTATTCGAAGGGATGGACTCCTGGTACGCATGAAACCCCGAGATTGGCACACCGTCATGGATATCAACCTGAACGGGTTTTACAATGTTACCCGAAGTGTCGTGAAAAACATGATAAAAAACCGTTTCGGCAGAATTGTCAACATCACCTCGGCATCGGGCCAGACCGGTGTCCCCGGTCAGGTGAACTATTCCGCTTCCAAGGCTGGACTCATTGGTGCCACAAAGGCCCTTGCCCGGGAGGTGGCCTCCCGGAACATCACTGTAAATGCCGTATCTCCGGGGTACATGGAAACAGGCATGGTCAAGGACCTGGATGCCGAATCCATTGTTAAAACCATCCCGGCGGGCAGAATGGGAACTCCGGACGATGTGGCCGCTGCAGTGGGCTTTTTTTGTTCCCCCGGGGCGGGTTACATCACCGGTCAGGTGCTGGGCGTCAACGGCGGTATAATATAAGGCGATTTTTGTTTAGATATCGACTAACTAAATCAACAGACTCATCTAAGCGGCCTTATTTTCCGGTGATGAGGGCAAGTGCTTCTCTGTACTTGTCGGCGGTGCGGGTGATCACATCAGCCGGCAGTTCAGGACCGGGGGCTTTTTTGTTCCACCCGGAGGATTCCAGCCAGTCCCGGACAAACTGTTTGTCAAAACTTTTCTGAGCACCGCCGGGGCAATAGCTCTCCTGGGGCCAAAACCGGGAGGAGTCCGGTGTCAAGACCTCATCAATGAGAATGATCTCTCCATCCACCACACCGAATTCAAACTTTGTGTCGGCAATGATAATGTTTTTTGCCAGGGCCTTTTCAACTCCTCTGTTGTAGATGGCCAGACTGAGGTCTCTCAGTTTTTCCGCCTGGGGTTTTCCCAGCAGTTTAACGGTGTGGTCAAAATCCACATTGATGTCGTGGTCTCCCACTTCGGCCTTGGTGGAGGGGGTATAGAGGGGCTGGGGCAGCTTGTCCGACTCCTTTAACCCTTCCGGAAGCTTGATGCCGCAGACATGCCCCTCATTCCGGTAGGACTTCCAGCCTGATCCGGAAATATATCCGCGAACAATACATTCCACCGGAAGGGGTTCGGCCTTTTTCACCAGCATGCTTCTTCCCCCCAGGATATCTGCGTAGGGTTTGCACACCGCCGGGAACTGATCCACTTCATGGGCAATGAGGTGATTGCCGATGAGATCCGACATCACGTCGAACCAGAATACGGAAATTTGCGTCAGAACTTTTCCCTTGTCCGGAATGCCGTTGGGAAGAACCACATCAAAGGCGGAAAGCCTGTCCGTGGTGACCATGAGAAGGGTGTCACCCAGGTCATATATATCCCGGACCTTTCCTTTTCTCACCAGGTTCAGGTCTTTAAAATTTGTTTCAAGTACCGGTTGGGTCATTTTGGGTGTCTCCTGCATTTTTTTTCTGGGATTATCACAATATCAGCTCCCTTGGTCGTGAATAATGGGGGCCGGTTGTGCTTTTGGGGCTTGGTTCTTCTACCAACCTGGGCTGGGGAGGGTGATCAAGCTTATTTTTTCATGAATATCTACTGACTCGTGCTGTCTGTAATGGGCACCGTTTATACCACACCGTCATGCTTTTTTCCACCCAAAAGCGGTGGGCACCGGTTCACTTCAATATGAACCAGTGCCAAGCGGTATGGATGACAATTTAAAACAAGTATCAAAATTTTCCAATGGGACGAATGACCGCATCAACGTTCAACTCTTTTTTTATTTTTTTAAGGGCTTGCTTTGCCGGTTTGGCTGTCCGGAACGTGCCGGTCCTTACAAGGGTCCATTGCCGGTTTTTTTTGTCCTGCAAGTTAATCACCCGGGGGACATAGCCTTTTTCCCGGAGGCTATTAATTACCTCCTCCGCATTTGCACTGTCAAGAAAAGCCCCCAGCTGGATGGTAAATTTTGGCGATACACCCTCTTTCTCTTCGGTTGGCGGTGCACCCTCTTTCTCTTGGGTTAATGGGGGCTGCTGCACGGTGGCATCTGCCGACGGTGGAACAGAGGTCCGGTTGGGCATGTCCGCCATCCGTTTTTCAGTGTGGTGCGCCATGGTACTCGCCTTAACCGATTTTTTCTCCGGGGAACTTTGGGTGACCTTTACTTTTTCAGTGGGAGTCTCCCCCATGGTTGCCGCCACCGTTTCAGCTCTTTTGATGGATGCGGACTCCGATTCCGGAGTGGAAATTGCCGTACCCGTTTCTCCAGATTGTCCCCCAAGCGTTCCAGGTGGCAGGGTTTCAACCGGAGCTGCAACCCTGCTGCTGCCCTTGTTCAGGGCCAAAAGCCTTTCCTTGGCATATTTATTACCGGTGTTCAGAGCCATGGCTGCCAGATAGGATTCCCGGGCAGCCGCCGAATTATTTAATTCCGAATAGACATCTCCCTTATAGGCAATGGCCCAATATTCATCGGGTTTGATGGTCAGTACGGATTCTAAGTCATTCAAGGCTTTCTGATACTCCTTTAACTCCACCCATGAAAGGGCTCGGTTAAAAAAGGCACTATAGTTTTCGGGATGTTTTTTCAACTCTTTGTCATACTCGGAAATGGCCTTTTGATATTCCCGTGCATAGTACCAGGCAACGCCGATATTGCTGTGAATCCCTTCAAGGTCAGGATCCAGATTCAGGGCACTGTTAAAATCATCCATGGCTTTTTTGTACTCCTCTTTGTAGTGCCAGGCCGGGCCAAGATTTCCTGTGATATCTTCCATCTGAAGGTCCGGGTTCAGTGCGCTGTTGAGATCTTCTATGGCCATGTCATATTTCTGAAGGCTCAATCGTGCCACTCCTCGATTTTTATAGGCCTTGGCATTAAAAGGCTCCTTTTCAATGAGTTTTGTAAACCAGAAAACAGCGTCCTGATACCTGCCCTTTTGAAATTCTGCAATGCCATTGTCAAATAGCGAACTGCCCGATTCAGCATATCCGGTGGAACAGGTTGAAATCAAAAGCATTAAGAAGATTACGATGAGTTTGTGAATCATGATGAAAACCGCCTTTAAAAGAGGTTATGTCCGGGATTTGATTTTGAATTCATTAAGGATACTATGAACAGAAAAACATTTCAATACTCAGATTATCCGGAAGAGACCCATTTTTCTGAGTGCTTGAAATACCCTTTGAAAAAAAAAATCTATATGCTATGAATCAAAAGAATGTTAATTATTTAATGCAGCGATATCTTTAATTTTCTAAAAGTTAAGGATGATTAAACGCTGCTTTTAACCATTAGGAGCGCATTAACATGAGCAATAAAGATAATTGGGATTGGGATACCGGTAAACGGCTGGTGGCCGATCTTGACCCATGGCACAATGAATTTTCCTACATGGAGGAGCCCCGTATCAGCCCCCACGGGGAGACCATCGCCGCCATTGTGAAAAATGAAGATATGGAATACACCATATGTTCCCAGGGACCGGGCGGAACATTTGTCACATGGGAAAACAGCTATGATAAAATATGGAGTCTGAAATATGGCCCGGACAGCCGACTGTCCGCCCTGATTTCAGACACAGCGGAATGGACGGTCTCCACGGATGATACTCCATGGGAAAATGTGTATGATTTTGTATGGAACATGACATTTAATGCTTCGGGCAGCCACATTGCCGTCTCCACCCAGAAAGAGCTGGCATATCATGCCATAATCAACGATGTTCCATGGGATCAAAATTATTCCCGCCTCACCGACATGGCCCTAAGCGCCGACGGACAGCACAGTGCTGCGGTGGTGGAAAGCATTCCGGTGCTTGAAAGTGAAATTTTCAAGTTCAGGAAAGGGTGCTATTCCGTGGCCGTGGACGGGGCCCCCTGGAGCAGAAATTTCATGAATGTCTGGGAACCGATTTTTTCCAGGGACGGCTCTCGGGTGGCTGCGTCGGTGCGTACCAATTACCAGGATTATTTCATTGCCGTGGATGGTAAAACTTGGGAAAAGCCCTTTGCATCTGTGTGGGCGCCCCGATTTTCCCCCGATGATCGCAGCGTAACGGCACCGGTAAAAAACAATGGAAAATGGTATCTGGCTCAGGATGGCGTGATTGTTTGGGATCGAGGCTATGCCCAGCTGTGGCACCAGTTTTATTCCAGTGACGGGTTAAAAATCGCAGCTATTGTGGCCAGGGATTTTGGAAAATGGACGGTGGCAGTTAATGATGTCCCATGGAACATCACCTTTTCCGAATACCTCACCGATGCGGTGCTGAGTGATGATGGCAACCGCGCCGCCTGTGTTTTTAAGGACAGGGGCCGGTGGGGGGTTGCCGTGGATGGGGCCGCCTGGGAAAACCGATTTGACATGGTCTGGAAACCGGTTTTCAGCCCTGATGGCCGAAAACTGGCTGCCAAGGTGGAACTTAATGGTGCTTACCATGTGGTGGTTGATGACACACTCCTCAAAACGGCATACGATCATTTGGAATCCCCTATTTTCAACGCTGAAGGTTCCAAGATGATGATAAAGGGGATTGAAAAAAATAAATATCACAGAGAAATCATTTCATTGAAAGGAGATCTGTAATATGCATGCCGCCTATTCCTTTGTCACCGGCCCGCTGGCCTGGCTGGCCTTTATCGTGTTCATTGCCGGCAGTGCCTTCAGGTTTTATTCGCTTTACACCCTGGCCCGGAAAAAAGACGGGGTGATATTTGAGTACATGAATCTGAAATTTGCCCTTCGGTCCATCGGTCACTGGCTGACCCCCTTCGGCAGCCGGAATATGACCTTGAATCCTGCCATGACCATTGTCACCTTTGCCTTTCACATCTGTCTGTTTCTGGTGCCGCTGTTTGCCTTTGCCCATGTCGTTCTCTGGAAGGAGAGTTTCAATATCAGCTGGATTACCCTTCCCGGCATTGTTGCCGACCTCATGACCCTGGTGGTGATTTTTTCCTGTGGGTTTTTCCTCTACAGACGGATCAAGCTTCCCGAGGTGAAATACCTGACCACTTCCGTGGATTATCTGATTCTTTTCATTGTTGCGGCCCCCTTTATCACCGGTTTCTGGGTGTATCATCAATGGGCGGGATTTCCCACCATGACCCTCATACACATCCTTTCCGGTGAAGTTATGCTGGCCGTGATTCCCTTTACAAAACTGTTTCACATGTTTCTTTTCCCCTTTACCCGGGGCTATATGGGATCGGAATTCGGCGGTGTCCGGATGGCAAAGGACTGGTAGAGATCTTGCCGTGTTTTCCTGAAATTTTTCACCGATGAATGCCGGGAACCCCCAGATGAACCGCCCAATCCATTTGAATTGATAGCGCGATGGGTAGGATGACATCCTGGGGTTTCGGCTAAAAACCACGAATTAATTTTTTACGAAAAGAAGGTTGCCATGACTGAATCAAAGGCAGTCAAAGATACTGCCATAGACGACCAGGGGATCATAAAAGGCATTGAACAGCTCTCCCCTGAAAAAATAGAGCGGGTGATTAACCAGGTGCTGGAGAGTGAAACCGGTGCCAGGCTCAAAACCTATGTGGATACCTGCGTGCACTGCGGGCTTTGCAGTGATGGATGTCACTTTTTCCTGGCACGGGGCAGAGATCCCAAGTACTCACCCGCGGCCAAGGTCAAGCAGACCCTGTGGGAGATTCTGCGCAAAAAAGGAAAGGTCACTCCGGAGTTCATCCGGAATGCAGCGGAGGTGGCCTACACCCAGTGCAACCTGTGCAAACGGTGCGCCATGTACTGTCCCTTTGGCCTTGACATTGCCTATGTCATGTCCGTCATGCGCCGAATCTGTCATAAGCTCGGCGTGGTGCCCCTTTACATCCAGGACACGGCCCACAGCCATTCCGTCACAAAGAATCAAATGTGGATCAAGGATGATGAGTGGGTGGATACCCTGATGTGGCAGGAAGAGGAGGCCCAGGAGGAGTTTGAGAATCTGAGAATTCCCCTGGACAAAGAGGGGGCCGATATCTTCTATTCCGTCATCGGCCCTGAACCCAAGTACCGGGCCCAGCTCATCTACCAGGCCGCCGTGATCATGAATGCCGCCGGGGAAAACTGGACCATGCCCTCCATGCCGGGGTGGGACAACAGCGACATGTGCATGTACACCGGGGATTATGAGATGATGGAGCGGCTGAAAAAAGCCCATTTTGAAGCGGCTGCGGATTTAAAGGTCAAAAAGATCGTCATGGGGGAGTGCGGTCATGCCTTCCGCTCCGTGTATGACATGGGAAACCGCGCACTGGGATGGAAAATGCCGCCCCTTGAGGTGGTCCATGCCATTGAATACTACAATGAACTTTTTGTGAAGGAGAAGATCAAGATCAAAAAGAAATTCGACCGGCCGGTGACCCTGCATGATCCCTGCAACATTGTCCGGGGCCGGGGGTTGCATGAAATGTCCAGGAACATCGTCAACTCCACCTGTAAAACTTTCATTGAAATGACCCCTAACCGCGAACACAACTACTGCTGCGTGGCCGGTGGCGGCGTTATCAATTGCGGCCCTCCCTTTAAAAATGCCCGGATGGACAGCGGGAAAACCAAAGCCGAACAGTTGTTTGCAGCCAAGGCAAAAGGGGCGGAGGTGGTCATTGCACCCTGTCACAACTGCCATGGGGGACTCGAAGATATCATCCACCACTACGGTATTGACATGGAGCTGAAGTTCTTTGGAGATATTATCTATGAAATCCTGGAACTTCCGGAATAGTCATAAGGAGATTTAAATTGAAAACAAGTTCCAAAACCATTAAAATAGTAGCCATGATGTTTGCCGTCAGCCTGATCTCCTTTGCGGCCTGGTGCAATGATTGTATGGACATAGATGCCGATGTTTTTGAAAATAATACAAGGCCCTTTGTCTGTTTTTCCCATGATACCCACAACGAAAATGCAGGCATTGAAGAGTGCGCCGTGTGTCACCACGTCTATGAAGCGGGAAAACTTGTGGAAGGAGCGTCATCGGAGGATTCCACCTGCGCTGAGTGCCACGCCATTAAGGGCGATGCAAAGCAGATGGAACTCATGACCCGATACCATGACAGGTGCCGGGGCTGCCATCTGGACCTTAAAAAGGGGCCGGTGACCTGTGGCGAGTGTCATAAGAGATAAATGCAGTCAACACAGAATTCAACGGAGGCTGAAATGACCAAAAAAATACTTGTGGTGGACGATGATCCTACCATCGTAAAATACCTGACCAATATTTTTAACGACAATGGATATGAGACCTGCTCCGCCAGGGAAGGCGGTGAGGCCTTTGAGGTTTTGAAGCGGGAAAATCCCGATCTCATCACCCTGGACCTTGAAATGCCCAATGGGGAGTGGGGACCGAAATTTTTCCGGAGATTGTCCAAGCAGGAAAAATTTAAAAACATTCCGGTGATTGTCATCAGTGGACTTGCCAGCCGGCATCTCTCCATTGACAAGGCCATCACATGGCTGGCTAAACCCTTTGATCCGGAAAAACTGGTGGGTATTGTAAAAAACACCATTGGATAGAGCCAGAGCTTTTTTTTGTCGGGCTTGGTTCTAACTTCGACCATTTTGCAAATCATGGGGCATGGGGCGCGGTCTTTGCAGTATTGCTATGGGACAATGCCCAGTGCCCCACTGTTGTTCTATGACCCCGCGGGCACAATACTTTTGATAAAATTCACCAATCCCTTCGATCCCTCCCCGGTGCCTATGTATTTACTCAGCAGTATCAGCCCATCGGGACTGATGCGCCAAATGGCGATGCCATTCATTTTTTCGAGGATGACGCGGACCTTCTGATTGATGAATTAATATCCATCGTTTTTACACAGAATATGAAAAGCATGGAAAAATACTACAGGTGGCTCAGTAAAAAATATGCCATTGCCTATGGCAGACTCCACGCCGGGCTGGTGGATACGATTTTCAGATATAACCGAAGGTTACAGCCTTGTGGCCAAATACAAAAAGAGCGTATCGCCAAAAGGTATATTTGTGTATCCGCTTTCCCGTAATTTTCGTGAAGAACTAAGGGGTGAGCCGAAGAGTGTTGATAAAAAATTTTCCTTCAAATCAATCTATCCAAAGAGCTGATCAATGTATCGAAAAACATCCTACGATGAACTACAAAACAGATATGATGCTCTGGCAAGGGAGTATCAGCAATACAAAGAAAAGAACGAAGCACTAAAAGAGACAAAACAGAAGTTTTATAGCCTTTCCAATCGGACCCAGGACGGCATATACACACTAAACCTCTCTATAAATAAATATGTGTATACCAATCCCTCCTTTATCAAAATGTTCGGACACCCCTGTAAGGATATTGTAACCACTGAATCGGTCATCACAAAGATACTGCCTGAAGACCGATTCAAACTCAAGGAGAGAATTAAAGCCGCTCTATCAAACCAAACAAAGGGAGGTGAAATAGAATATCGATGTATTGCGCACGATGGAAGTATCCGATGGATGCATGATCGTTGGGTTGTTCTGCACGACGGAAATGGCTTATCCACGGCAATTGAAGGTATCGTGCGTGATGTAACCGAAATAAAGGATCTCATCGGTTCAAAAGACTACCTGGAGAGTATCCTTGAAAACTGTATGGATGCCATCATAGTCACTAATGATAAAGGCATTATCACTTTGGTCAACAGGGGTGCCGAATTATTGTTTCATAAAAAGCGCCAGGATTTGCTTGGCAGTTTTATCAGCAATATTATGAAAAACCATTCCAATCAGGATGCCGATATGTATAAAATTATCCTGGCGCATGCCCCGGCATCCAATTATGAAATAGAAGCCCGTATTCCGGACGGGTCGGTTATCCCTTTGTTAATTTCAAGTGCATTTTTAATTGATGCCAAAAATCAAACACCGGGCACCATCAGCTATATCCGAAATATTTCAACGCGGAAAAAAGCCGAAAAACGAATTCAAACGCTCTCTCAAAAACTCATTAGAGCACAGGAAATCGAGCGGAGCTGTATCGCCAGGAATCTGCACGATGGACTGGCTCAAAATTTATATTCATTCAATATCCAGTTGTCGAGTTTTTTTAAACAGGCGCTGCCGGATGAAAAATTTACCCGGGAAACTTCGGATCTTCTGGATTCTTTGCAAAAAATTTTTGCGGATGTTCGAAAAATGGTTTTTAATATCCATCCTACCGGACTTGAAACTTTAGGAATAACAAAAACAACTCACAATTTGTGTAAAAACATCTCACATATTTATGATATTAAAATTGATTTCAAGACTGCGGGAATTGATTCTTTGGATCTAAATTTTGATATAAAAATTGCAATTTATCGCCTTGTGCAGGAGAGTCTAAACAACATGGCCAAGCATGCACAGGCCACGATGGCTAATATTCGAATGGTCTATTCCTATCCCAATATTATTCTACGTATCGAAGATAATGGCATAGGATTTGATGCGGACAAAGACAAGTTGATGGAAACGGTAAACAAAAAAGGGTGCATGGGAATATGGAGTATGAAAGAACGGGTCGCTTTACTAAACGGACAAATGAATATTGAATCCAAGAAAAAAATCGGCACGACCATTATTTTCGAAATCCCCTATTATGGGACTTAACAAAATGAAAAATAAATATTCCGATCAGACTCAAAGGGTTCTCCTGGTAGATGATCACATCCTGTTTCGGGAAGGATTGAAAGGCCTGATTGAACAGAGCCCCGTATTCAAGGTGGTTGGGGAAGCCGGAACAATTAAAGAGACACTTGCAAAAGCACTTGAACTTAAACCTGATTTGGTGTTGATGGATATCGCTTTGACCGGTATCAATGGCATAGAGGGAACGCGATTACTTATAGAGAAACTTCCCGGAGTAAAGGTTGTCGTGATCAGTATGCATTCCAAAATGGATTATATAATTGGTGCACTTCAGGCTGGCGCTTGCGGGTATCTCGTGAAAGATACCACACCCGACAAGCTGCTGTGCGCGTTAGATACCGTCACCCGGGGGCATTATTTTTTTGATCATCGTGCCCTGGAGGAGATTGTTCAATTCGTACTGGAACAAAAAAGCAAACGTCCTTCTCTATCGGAAAGACGCTATGACCGGCTAACCCGCCGGGAACAGGAGATCATGCGGCTTGTAGTACAAGGGTTCTCATCCAAGGAAATTGGTCCCAAGTTATTCATCAGTCCCAAAACCGTAGAAAACCACCGGACAAAGATAATGGAGAAATTAGAGATGGACAGCCTCGTTGATTTGGTAAAATACGCTGCCAAATTGGGAATCATTAATATTAATTTAGGATAAAATTAATCCGAATGGAAGCAAATACGAACACCCAAAAAATGAAGGCCTTTGTGATGTTGGGAATCGGTGGAACCGGATTTATGGAAAAACCGATCCCGGTGCCGGGACCCAATGACGCAATTATAAAAACGACAGCCGCATTGGTCTGCACTACGGATTGCCATTTAGTGACCGGAACATTCGGAGAACGAACGAATCTCACACTGGGCCACGAGGCCGTAGGAATCGTCCACAAAATAGGCACGGCCGTCAGAACGGTGAAAAAGGGCCAGCGGGTGGCTGTCAATGCGATCACCCCCTGTTTTACTTGCCATGCTTGTCAAAGAGGGCAGACATCACAATGCAATGGAATGGTAGGCGGCTGGAAAATGTCTCACACAAAAGACGGATGCTTTGCAGAATATTTTCATGTCAATAATGCGGATGCTAATTTAGCCCTTATTCCCGATTCGGTTTCAGATGAGGCTGCATGTTATACTACAGATATGATGTCAACCGGCTTTAAAGGTATTGAGGAAGCCAGAATTCCCATCGGCGGAAGCGTGGCTATTTTTGCTCAAGGCCCGGTGGGATTGATGGCTACTGCGGCCGCCCGTCTTTTGGGGGCAGCAACCATCATCGCCGTGGATAAACGGCCTAACCGGCTGGAACTCGCAAAATTTTTCGGTGCCGATATCACTCTCAATTTTACTGAAGTCGATCCGGATGAAGAGATCTTGGATATCACCAACGGCATCGGCGTGGACGCATCACTGGAAGCGATTGGGTCGCAAATGGCTTTAGATTCCTGTGTTCGTGTCACTCGTTCCGGTGGCAACATTGTCAATTTGGGCATTCATAGCGACGGTCCCACAATTGACGTCCTCAACACCCCTCGTAGTATCGAAATGAAGGCGCTTACGATTCGCAGCGTACTCTGCCCCGGTGGAAAGGAGAGAATGCAACGATTATTGAAACTGATCGATATGAAAAGGATTGATCCGACAAAACTTACAACGCATAGCTTTAAGTTCCACGAGCTGAACAAGGCATTTGAGATGATGGGGACCAAAGATGATAATATTATCAAGCCGTTAATTGTTTTTTAGTAACTCATTAGTGATTTTCCTCCTTGTTTAAATGAAAAAAATTCCCAAATAAAGTACACCTCCCTTACCCCGGCCATGCGTAGGAGGGGGCAGAGGCTGGTGAGTCTGTCGTTGAGGTGCATAAGATAAAATGAAAAAAATACGTAATAGACTGGCGTATTTACTAATCCTCGCCATCATAATCGTTGCCGGACTACTGTCGAGATCAGGCCTCGCAGTGCACCTCCCATGGTTTCTTTCAACATACGCGGGAGACACGCTCTGGTCTCTGGCTCTGTTTTTGACCATCTGCATTCTCCTTCCTGGCATTCGGCCTGTCGTGGCGGCTCTCCTGACAATAGGAATCTCGTTCTTAGTGGAGTTCAGCCAGATCTATCAGGCGGACTGGATAAACACAATAAGAAGCACCCGGGTAGGTGCCCTCTTCCTGGGTGTCGGATTCAAGTGGTCTGACCTCACCTGCTACACTATGGGAAGTCTTATGGGTATGGTTGGAGACATCCTGCATCAATCGCCCCATTCTTCCCCGGATAATGACAACGGGCAGAAACCAATCTGACCCTCCTCAAAATTCTGGTTATAACGGATTTGGGGGACTGGTGTCGGGGGGCAGTAAAATAGGCTGGAAAGATCTATCTTTTGTGATAAAGTTGAATCGCCAAACACAACTTTTAACAAAAGGATTTATGATGACTCCAGCTTCAGATACCACCCCCCGCATGAATCGAACTATTTGTATGCACTTTTGTCAAGCACAATATTACATCCTTATCCAACATTCCATGCAATTCCGGATGGTAGTCGACTTGGCAATCAAGGAAAACCCTGAGCTTTTTCCAGCTAAAATCAATTCCGGTTACAAAATGAAAGAGATTAGATTCTCAAAAAATTGAAAATTAAAACCAGAAGAGTATTGGTGGCCGGTGCCAGCTATACCATCAGGCCGTCTTTTGTCATGCCATATATGACTGGGTTTGTAGAAGACGTTGAAAGTCCTCTGTTTTTACGTAAATTTGCAGTTCCGTTTTGGGCTTTGAGCCACTGCTTTGGAAAGAATCCCATGTTTTGGTATCGACTTGAAGCATCCCTTGGTAGGAACAGTCTTTTGGGAACTACCATCAAATCAGCAGAACATTTACCCCAGCACCTTTCTGCTGATGAAAAGCACACCTGGCTATTGGGTAACAAAACCTACATTGCTACAACCGCCGGAAGTGACTGTATTTTAGGAGCCAGTGTTTCTGAAAGTGCCTCTGAAGAAGACCTTAAAAAGGCATATCAACCCTGACATTCCCGAAGCAACACGACATTCCCCAGTTCTTTTTGACCAATGCCTTCTATATCCTCTCCAATGCCCGGGAGACCCGGGTGGACAGTTTCACGGCCGGGTGGGAACACTTTTCATGCCCAGACGACTGTCAGAGGTGTTTGCCGATCCCATAACCGACCGGGCCTCGGCGGTGATCCTGGCCCATAACCATCCATCGGGAGACATCGGTGAAAACAGCATTGAGGCCCGGTATGAACAGGAGACGGTCTGGCTGACCCAGAAACTGATCTCGGAACTGTTCAATGTCTCCATTCCAACCATCAACGAACATTTAAAACATATCTTTGAATCCGGGGAACTGGACCCGGATTCAGTTATTCGGAAATTCCGAATAACTGCGGCAGACGGTAAATCCTATCTTACCAAACATTACAATCTTGATGCCATTCAAGGTCCGATTTACAGACGGGTGAAAACCCAAGACTATCCCTGTTAGTCCACATTTTTTCTCAATTTTCCAAAATGAATGATTTTTGCGTTTGCTTTGACTGCCCCAGGTAAGTACTAATGGTATAAATAATCACTGGGCACCCAAAGACTTTGGGTGATGAATTGTGTGTATCGCCCCAGTTTTTTTAGACTTTATCATGTACATTGTGTGTTGAATCCTTACTATGGCTCCATTTTTCTCCGGATAATGACAACGGACAGCAACAAATCCTCAGCCCTCCCCCACAAAGGGGGACATGTCGGTAACCCACTCATTACGTCCTCGCTATATCCATCCAAGTTGATAAAGTCTATCCCAACATAGTCTGAAAAGACACACAGCCCAGCTGAACAGGGCAAACACCCCCCCCCTGTAAAACTCAGCAACAGGCAAGTTGGGGCACACAACAGCAACAAGGAGAACACCATGTTCAAAAGACTTTTCAAAGTAACCGAATCAAATATCAATGCCGTCATCAACCAGTTGGAAGATCCCATCAAAATGACCGAGCAGGGCATAAGGGATCTCAAAAAAGATCTTCAGGCTGCCATGGAGAGCCTGGCCCAGGTAAAAGCCCTGGCCATCAGAACCAGAAAGGAGGCCAATGCCAAACGGCAACTGGCAGCAGATTACGAGAACAAGGCAAAGCAACTCCTCCTCAATGCCGGTAAGGGCGCCATGGATACGGCAGAAGCAGATAGACTGGCAACCCTGGCCCTGGAAAAACAGACAGAGCTGGCATCAGAAGCCAAAAGACTCGGTGATGAGGCAACAGGGCATGAAACCATGGCCGCAACCGTCAACGCAAACGTGTCAAAATTGCGCTCCACCCTGACCACCTATGACAACGAGTTGATCACCCTCAAGGCAAGGGCAAAGACAGCGGCATCCACAAAGAAAATTAATGCCCAACTCTCCACCATGGACACATCGGGTACCGTTGCCATGCTGGAAAGGATGAAGGAACGGGTGGAGGAAGAGGAATCCCTGGCATCGGCCTATGGGGAGATAGTTGACCAGACAGACACCCTGGACAATGAGATAGACCTGGCCCTCACCGACAAGAAAGCCAAAGGGTCAGCCATGCTGAATGCACTCAAGAAGCGCATGGGCATAGACCAATAGATCAAAGCCTGAAATAAAAGGTCATGGCCCCCCGGCACCCCATACACACCAAAGCATCAATACGCCCAGGGCAATCGCATGAAAATATTAAAATCCCATATGGTGGCTGGCTACCTAAAGGCCGTATGGCAGAGGACGGCAAAGTACCTGCCGAATACACAGCCATGGTTGAAATGACCAGGGGAGGATAATCATGTAAATGTGACTACAAAAGTGAAATTTAATGCTTTTGGGCTATTGATTTGTTTTGAATAATAAAATATATCATCAATACGTCTACAAATGTATAACAAATAAAGGAGATTTTTTATGAAACTATTTTTAAAACAATTGGGTCTTGCATTGATGGTTGTTGGATTTATTGTTTACTCCAGTGCTATTGTCTCAGCATATCAGATCGATTTAATTGATGGTGATTGGGTAAATAGTGCACCATCTGGAAACGTTACAATAACCAATTCAGGAGACAGTGGTGGTCTCAGCACCGTCAGGTGGGGGCAGGGGCAGGGGTGGCAGTGGTGGGTTGATAATCAGAGTGGATATGATTTTTTATCGGAAGAAGCATTTGATGCACCCACCGACGGTAGCGCTTTTCTTCTAGGCAACTTCACCCATCAAAATTACCCGATTAGCGGCAGCTCTCTATCTTCCATCGACCTTAATTTAACGTTAGGCAGTGCATTCGATCTCTTGACTACTTTCAACTTCACCCACAATGAAACACCCAATACCGGCACCGATGATGAGAACAGGGACATCGTCACGATTGAGAATCCGACATTAGATGCCATATTATCAGATCTGAATGGCACCACCTATTACTTCAACCTCTTAGGATTTTCCCAGGACGGCGGAGATAACATATCAAATTCATTCAATACCTACGAAGGACTGAGAAACACAGCTGGGCTGTACGCGATGATTACCAGCGAACCCATACACAACAACCCAGTACCTGAGCCATCCACAGTTTTTCTCCTTGGTTTTGGTTTAATCGGCTTTGTAGGAATATCCAGAAAACGATTTAAAAAATAACCCTTCTCATATATCCAATTAAAAAGGCAGTGTCAGCAATGGCTCTGCCTTTTTCATTTCCTTAACACACCCCAGACCGGAGCTGACTGGGGGATCAGCGTTAACCTGACGGCTGTGTAAAAAACATGGCAAGCCGTTCTTGTATGTTGATCTGGGTAAAGAGATGGCCTTGGCATATGCCTTGTCTGGATAGTATGGGGCGGTACTTGCCTTGAGGTGGTGTCACGACATACCCTTTAACTCCTGCCGTTTCACTGGATCACCTCACCGTCACCGGGGGGCACCTTTCATCTCTGGAGCACTGGAATAAAGTTCACCGTGTGGTAAGTTCAAATAAAAGTTTACTGAAAAAAATGGGGGCAAAAAGTTTTCCAGCCATGGGCAAGGGGCACCTCCGGAGCTGTTTGGATAAAATAATATCCAGCCAGGTTAAAGCCTTCTTTCTTCTGCCGGGTGATGCCTGGGCAACCGGGACCCAGCAACCCCTTCCTGAAGAGGTTTGTGGAGAATGTGGAGAATGTGGAGAATTTTTTTTAAAGGAATTTGAAAAAAAGAAGGATTCGGGCCACCGAGAACCCCTGGGAAAACCATGTCCATGTAAAGAGGTGTAAACCATTGACCGATGGCTGAAAGTCACTGGTTCGGGAACATGGTGGATGGTGCCGGGCAGGTGGAGGGAATGAATTCTTTCCCCCTGCCGGGTGATGATGCTCAAAACGCCATTGAAAAAAGATTAGCAGAACATTAGCATAATGATTTCAATTACTTTAGCAACATTAGCAGGATTAGCAGGGATGCAGGTATGAAAATATGTTTTTTATGGTCATTCACATTGATTGAATGATGAGGATCTTTTTTTTGATGGTCAATCTTTGTGGATGTGAAAAAAAATATCAGGCAGGATTTAAAATCATTTTCAGGAATGGAGATGATCTTTTTTATGGGCAACCTTGCATGGGTGTCACCCTATTGTCACCCCCAACAAAAAAAGGATTACAGCTTTCACCGTAACCCCTTGATTTCTATGGTACGCCAGGCAGGACTCGAACCTGCGACCTACGGATTAGAAGTCCGTTGCTCTATCCAGCTGAGCTACTGGCGCAAACAGGATGGGTATATATCAAAATTGACTGATCTGTCCACAAAAAAAAAGAATCCGCACAAAAAAATTTTTTAATCGAATTTTATCTCTATTTGGTCTATGATGATACAAATTGTGCGACCAACCTCCACTGTGTGGCACTGCATTACAGGCTTTTAGGACGTTACAGGGTCACGTGATGATGACAAAATATAAGGTTAAAAAAAAATAATGGTTAATAAAATCAAAGTCAAAGAGAACCCTACACAGGAGAACGACAAGGTATCGGCCGTAAGAAGAGGATACCTTACTCCGGCGGACAAAAGGCACACTATTTCCAGCAAGGCTCTGGTAAAACTGGACCCGTTGCAAAGCTATCTTGCTGAAATCAACCGTTACAGACTGCTGACCCGGGAGGAAGAAATAGACCTTGGGACAAAAATTCAAACGGATAATGACAGTGACGCCGCATATATTATGGTGACGTCCAATCTGAGACTGGTGGTAAAGATTGCCCTGGATTTTCAGAGAATCTGGATGCAGAACCTGCTGGATCTGATCCAGGAGGGGAATATTGGCCTTGTCCGGGCCGTGAAAAAATTTGATCCTGAAAAAAATGTAAAATTTTCCTATTATGCCTCTTTTTGGATCAAGGCGTACATCCTGAAATTTATCATGGACAACTGGCGACTGGTGAAAATCGGCACCACCCAGGGACAGCGGAAACTTTTTTTCCGATTGAAAAAAGAGAAACAAAAGCTTATTGAAGAGGGGTTTGATCCCCGCCCCAAACTTTTGTCAGAACGAATGGGGGTGTCTGAACAGGAAATCGTAGAGATGGACCAGCGGCTGGACGGCTGGGACCTCTCCCTTGATGAACCCTTGAGGGATGATTCCGATACCGAACGTATTGAATTTATTAATGTGGACACCGATTCCACAGAAGAGCGGGTTGCCAGAAAAGAGATTGAGGATATCCTGCACCTGCGGGTGAATGAGTTTAAGAAGACCTTGAACCGGCGGGAGCTGGATATTTTTGAAAAAAGAATTTTTTCAGATGATTCGTTAACACTTCAGGAGATAGGAGAACTCTATTCCATCTCCAGAGAACGGGTTCGGCAGATTGAGAATAATATTATAAAAAAGATGAAAGAGTATTTTAAAAATGAAATGCCGGACTTTGCTGCCTATGATCACTCCCAGGTATAGTTTCCCTCCGGAAAACCAAGATTGGCCCAAGCCATAAGAGACATGATGAACATGAAAAAAACGTTTTTCCCATCCCTTCTGATCATCTGTGCCATGATGGGAGGATGCACCCAGGTGGCTACTACCTTACCAGTCACCGAAACACATGCCACTGAAACACCCGCCCGGATAACGCAATCCGTGCAGGAGCAGGAGCAGGAGCGTGACTCCGCATATTACTATTATATGAAATCAGAGATTTACAGACAGAAAAAAATGTGGGAAAAGGCCACGTTCTTTCTGCTCAAGGCCATTGAAATTGACCCGGATTCCATCTACCTTAATCAGGAACTGGTGGTGCTTCATCTTCAAAACAAATCCCCTTCCAAAGCCATTGAAGTGGCAGAGCAAATGGTGAAGAATCATCCGGACAATGTTATTGCCCTTTCCCTGCTGGCAAAGTTGAAGATCCAGTTGAAAAAGGATACTGAAGCACGGGATATTTATCAGAAAATCATACAGTTGAACCCGGATAACCAAAACGCATATATTGTGCTTGGCAGCCTTTACATGGAACAGGACAATATTGAAGAGGCTTTTTCCATTTATTCCAAAATGGTTAAACAGTTTCCCAATTCCTATGTGGCCCATTTTTTCCTTGGAAAAATTCATGCCATGAAAAACAATACCGAGTATGCAGAACAAGCGTTTCAAAAAACCATTGAGCTGAACCCGGATCTTGTTGAACCCAGGTTTGAACTGATCTCCATTTATCAATCAAACCCCCAAAACAAAGATGAAAAAGAGGTATCTCCCGAAATTATCAGACAGTATAAAGAGATCCTTACCATAGATCCCCATAATATCCGGGCCGCCCTTGAACGTCCCCTCTATTACTATGGGCATGGCAGAAAAGATCTGGCGGAAGAACAGCTGGCGGAATTCGGTCGGAGGCATCAACGTGACCCCGGCCCCTTCATGCTTGCGGCCAAAGAATATATTGGCAATAAGCAATATAAAGATGCGGTGATTATTTTTACAGGCCTTCTCAACGGCGCACCTGAAAACCCGACGCTTCACTACCTGGCAGGGCTCTCCTACGACGGCCTGCAGGAAATTGACAAGGCCATCCACCATTTTAAGCTGATTAAACCCGACTCAGAACATTACAGAAAAAGCATCATCCACATTGCCTATCTTTACAACCAAAAGGATCAACCTGACAAAGCCATTGCATTCCTTCTGGAAAAACATCGGGAATTACCCAATGATCCGGAGATTATCTCCTATCTGGCAACCATTTACGAGGATCAAAAGCAATATTCAAAGGCCATTGACATGCTGAACAAAGGGCTTTCGCTCTATCCCGAGAATGTTGAGATGCTGTTCCGGTCCGGCATTATCCATGACAAATGGGGAAACAAAGATCAATCCATCCGGATCATGCAGCAGGTCATCGCGCTGGAGCCCAACAATGCCACTGCCCTGAATTACCTGGGATACACCTATGCGGAACTGGGGATAGAGCTGGACCTGGCGGAAGCATTAATCAAAAAAGCCATGGCATTGAACCCGGATGATGGCTATATAACTGACAGCCTTGGATGGGTTTATTACCGCAAGGGGGACTACCCCAAAGCCATCCGCTATCTTGAGCGGGCACTCGAACTCTCTTCCCATGATCCGGTGATTGCCGAACACCTTGGGGATGCCTATCACAAGGCAAATATGCACAAAAAGGCTCTGAAAATATACAAATCAGCCTTAAAGAAAGCCACGGAAAATAAAGCCGGTATCATAAAGAAGATAAAAGCCCTGGAACCTAAAATTCATGAATAAGGTGATTCATGAATAAGTTTTTTATATTTGCCATGCGGACCACGGCATTTCTGCTGTGGGTTTGTCTTGTGTCGGGGTGTGCATTGCTTCCGGGCAGACAACCGGAAAGGGAGACAAAGGCAGAGCAGTCAGCACAACATGTTCGGCAGATGAACCGGGATCTCCTGACATCCCGGGGTACCGGAAATCTCTCTCTCACCCGGGACGGAAAAACCGAAACCCATCGGGTGGCATGGGTGGCACAATGGCCCTGTTGCCTTCGCATGACCCTGCTCTCTTCGGGTATACCCGTGGAAACCATAGCTGCAGACGGCAAATCCCTCACCTTTGTTTCCCATGTGGGAAAACATGCCCCCCACACCATGAACCAGCCCAACCCCTCCCTTCAGGCCATCCTCTCCCTGCCGGTGAAGCTCAGTGATATCATTGCCCTTCTCACCGGAAAAGTGCCATTAAAGGCAGGCGGCGAAGTAAGCCTGCACACCGGAGAAGAGAGCACGTTCCACCTGATATTTAAAAACTGGTGGGGGAAGCCCTTCCAAAAAATCGTTTTGAACGGTGCCCATCAGGTGACACAATATTGGAGACTCTCTTCCAAGGGGAGCCCTGAAATTAAACTCAGCTTTCATCAATTTAGTCAATTTGAGGGGTACCCCATTGCCCAACAGACCGTTTTCACCGATAGCCATGACCGGCGGTTGACTTTTCAAATCACTTCATTTACCCCCAACATTCCCATTAAAAACAAGAGGCGACTCTTTCACTTGACAGAATCAGGATAGTGATAATTATTTGTAAGTTATGCGTCATAACGTCGGTGCCGGGTAGTGTGGCAAAAAGTCATTTACACGATCTTTTTTAATCCCATGTAACGGCCACGATTTCATGTATTGTTTTTTTGGGCACGGTTCTAACTTCAATCCTCCATAAAATTAGGGTCGAAGTCAGCACCACGCCCGATTTTTTCAGGAGATAAAAAATATTATGCTTTACGACAGTGTGGATCAGGCAAAGAAAAAATCATCCGGATGTCCTTCCCAAGCCAAACAGGCCAATCAGCAGCAACAACAGGAAGAGCAGATTAAAAACGCCCTTGCCAAGATCAAAAATAAAATTTTTGTATTGAGTGGAAAGGGCGGTGTGGGAAAAAGCAGCGTTTCCGCCAATCTGGCCGTAAGCCTGGCCCAAAAAGGGTTCAAGACCGGCTTGATGGACGTGGATCTCCACGGTCCTTCCATTGCACAGATGTTTGGAATGACGGAACTATTGGATGTATCTGCCAACCAGCTGTTGTTGCCCAAAAAAATCAATGACAACCTGAAGGTGGTTTCCATCCAGGCCCTTATGCAGGATAAAGATCAGGCCATTATCTGGAGGGGTCCGGCCAAAACCGGTATGATCAAGCAGTTTGTGGGGTCCGTGGACTGGGGAGATCTGGATTTCCTGGTCATTGATGCCCCCCCGGGCACCGGAGATGAGCCCATTTCCGTGGTTCAGACCATCCCCGATGCCAAAGCCGTGGTGGTGACAACCCCCCAGGAAGTGGCCCTGGCAGATGTGAGAAAATCTATCTCCTTTTGTCGAACCGTTAAAATAAAAACCCTTGGCATTGTTGAAAACATGGGGCCCTTTAAGTGCCCCCACTGCAATGAAATCATTGAGCTTTTTAAAAGCGGTGGTGGAGAGGCCATGGCAAAGAAAGAGGGGCTCTCCTTTCTTGGTTCCATCCCCTTTGATACAGAGGTGGTTAAATCAGGGGATGCCGGCTCGCCCGTGGTACTGGCAAACCCAGATTCCGTTTTTGCCAAGGCATTTGAGACCATCGTTCAAAATATCATAAAACAGCTGTAGTCAAATCGGTGCTGCCATGAATGAGCTGACAGGGTGGATGAAACAGGGGTTGGACCAGCTGGAACACGACCAACGCTCCCCCCTGTCAGCATTCAGCGATAAAGCCACACGAAGATACACCGATGCCCACCAGGATTCGGAATATCGTCAGGCCTTTTGTGTGGATGCCGACCGGATTTTAAATTCCCTTGCCTATACCCGCTACATTGATAAAACCCAGGTATTTTCCCTGATCAAAAATGATCATCTCTCCCATCGGGTGCTCCATGTGCAGCTGGTATCCAGAATTGCACGAACCATTGGCCGCTATCTCGGCCTTAACGAAGATCTCATTGAGGCCATCAGCATGGGCCATGACATCGGTCATCCCCCCTTTGGCCATGACGGCGAACGCATCCTCTCCCAACTGACCCGGAAACACGGGGCGGGTTTTTTTCACCACAATGTTCAATCCATCCAGTTTCTGGAAAAAATTGAGCGTCATGGGCGGGGCTGGAACCTCACCCTGCAGACCCTGGATGCCATTCTGTGCCATAATGGTGAAGTCCATCTTCGGCAGATAAAGCCCCATCGAAATAAAAATTTTGATGATTTCGACCGTACGCTGGAGTGGATGAAAACCGTGGAGGCACCAGACCGGATGCCCATGACCTCCGAAGGGTGTGTGGTGAGAATGGCAGACACCATTGCCTACATCGGCCGTGATTTTGAAGATGCCATCCGCCTGGGTCTCATCACCCGGGAGGATCTGCCTGCCGTCACCGCATCCACCCTGGGAAAGACCAACGGCACCATCGTTTTTACCCTTGTGACGGACCTGATTGCCAACAGCATGAGAACTCCCCATGTGGGGTTTAGTGCACCTGTATTTGATGCCCTGCTTTTGTTTAAAGAGTTCAACTATCGCTGTATTTATAAAAACCCCATCATCAAAAACCACCTTGGGGCCGTTGAAAAAATTTATCACCATCTGTTTGAATCATTCTTGGGTGATCTTGAAAAAGGCAATCTGAATTCAACTGTTTTTACCCGTTTTTTAAAGGGCCTTTCCCAGGAATACCGGGAGACACACACTCCCCCCGAAATCGTAAGAGACTTTATCTCCGGCATGACGGATTCGTTTTTTCTGAACCAGGTTCCTGAATCCATGAGGCCCCGGCATATGGAGATGCCGCTTAATGTTTGATAACAGACGCTATCGGGCCCATGCAAAGCGCAAGGGGCTTGTCCCCTTCACCGTCACCGTCAAGGAGACCAATCTGCACATTCAGGCAGATCGCGATCTTTCCCAAGAAGCCGTCAAATCCGTTTTAACCTGCAGAAGTTACATTGAAAATCATATCCGCACCCACCCTGATTTTCTCACCTCTCTGGTTCCGTTGCCCCCTCTTCCCCATGGGCCTGAAATTATAAGAGAGATGATTGATGCCGGCAGCAAGGCCCAGGTGGGTCCCATGGCAGCCATTGCCGGTGCCATTGCCCAGTACACCGGTGAAGCGCTGATGACCTTGTCCCACCAGGTGATAGTGGAGAACGGTGGAGATGTATTTCTGAAAACCGATTCAGACACCACCCTGGCCATTTATGCGGGGAAATCTCCCTTGAGCATGAAGGTGGGAGTAAAAGTCGCACATCGGGAAACCCCCTTTGCCCTTTGCACGTCATCGGGCACCATTGGCCACTCCACAAGCTTTGGCCGGGCAGATGCCGTTACCATACTGGCCGACTCCTGCGCCCTTGCCGACGCCGTGGCCACCGGTCTTGCCAACAGGGTGAAAAGCGTCTCCGACATCCGGAACACCATTGATCATGGAAAAAAAATTTCAGGGGTTCAGGGGATTATTGTGATCAGGAAAAAAAAGCTGGGTGCCTGGGGGGATGTGGAACTGGTTGGCCTCTAAAAAAGGCACTCTCTTCCCCTGCCTTTTACTTGCAACGGTGGGTTTTTCCTGATATGAAATGTAGGCTGTTGGCGGGTAAATGTGAGCAGGCCCGATAACCATTGAGTATAAGCGCATGCCCATTTATATATAGTAAAGGAGACACCCCCATGTGTGAGTCAAACGTATTTTTAAAAAAACAGGACGGCACGGAAACATTGATAATGGAAAATGTTGCTGCCATCACGCCTTCGGGTACAAACACATTCCTTTTAAAGGGATTGCTGGGCGATCGTCAGGAGATAACCGGACGAATTGAAGATATCAACCTGATGGCACACAAAATTGTGCTGGCTTCCATTTGAGGGTAAAAGATCAAGGGGTATCTAAAAGCCATTGCCACCCTTAACCACCTGCCGGTGTGCCGGGAAAAAACCTGGTGTTTTTTTGAGGGAATGCTGCTGTGCTCCACTGCCAAGTGGTGGGGAGATTTCGGTTATCGGAAAAGCAGCCACGAAGGGCTGGATATTGTCATGTACCGGGACGTTAACAATCGGGTTGTCGGACTCCATGATAAGGTGAAAGTGCCTGCCATGGCAGGAGGCACCGTGATAAACGTCTGTAAGGATTTTCTGGGAAAATCCGTTATTGTCCGGTACCGGGACTGCCCTGAAAACAATTCCCGATTTGTACTGGTGTACTCCCATATTCAGCCATCTTCTGATATCGTTTACGGGAAAACCGTGGTAAAGGGTGACATTCTGGGTAACATTTCTAATACCACCGACAGAAAATCAAAAATCCCTTGTCATCTGCACATCTCCATTATTGAAATTTCCAATGGGATTGATGATAGTCGACTCAACTGGGATCTTTTCACGGCCCCGGCTCCCCCGGGGGTAAATTTTTATAATCCATGGACGTTTACGTTCGATGATCCATGAAACTCAATGATCAAATTTTTTTATGTTGACCAATATGGGAAGAGGTCGGGAAAAACTTGAACATCAAGTGAAATGATTGAAAAAAGATTGATTGAAAAAAAAATACAGGTGATCTATTATCCAGATACATTTCTTCAATAAATTTTCTGTTAATATATTAAACCAACCGGAGATGTCGAATGAAAAAATTTAAGCTGTTTTTGGGGTTGATTGTTGTGATTTTCATAGCGCTGTTGATCTATCAGAACAGAGCATATTTTCTTACACAACAGGCGCTGTCATTCAGTCTTGGGGTTGAGACGTGGCACTGGACGGCCCCGGCGGTTCAAAATGTTGCTTATATGGGCGGTTGCCTGGCAGTGGGCCTGCTGTACGCCGGTTTTATTTCAATGTCATTAAAAATGAAAGCCAAAAAAACACTCAAGCACCTCAATGCTGAAAACGCAGCGCATCTTGAAGAGATCGCCGTCCTGAAGCTTGAATTGGACAAATACGAGGCCGATCCCTACCGGAAAAATTCGGTGACCTTCACTGAAACTGAAAATGTGGGAGCAGAACCGGTTGAAACCGCACAAAAACAGGAGGTGGAGGCATAGGCGATCATCTTGATCCTCACCATTTGATCTTCCTTCCATCCCTTTTTTATTAAAGCCATGACCGAAAAAAAAAACACCCCCATGATGGAACAGTACCAGCGCATCAAGGAGCGTTATCCCGATGCCATTCTGTTCTATCGAATGGGGGATTTTTACGAAATGTTTCAAGAGGATGCCATAAAAGCCGCGGCCATCCTTGAGATTGCCCTGACATCCCGAAACAAAAACCAGGACAACGCCATCCCCATGTGCGGCGTCCCCTTCCGGGCCGCAGACACCTACATTGCCAAACTCATTGAAAACGGATGCAAGGTGGCCATCTGTGAACAGATGGAAGATCCGGCCCTGGCCAAAGGGCTGGTGCGGCGGGAAGTGATAAGGGTCATCACACCCGGCATGATATTAAATGAATCCCTGCTGGATAAAGGCTCGAACAATTTTCTCATGGCCCTGGCCCTGGCGGATGGTTACGCGGGCCTTGCCTGCCTGGATATCTCCACCGGCACCTTCAAAACCACGGAAACCCCGACTTCCAACGGCCGTATCCCCGATGTGCTCATGGACGAAGCCCTGCGCATTGATCCCAGTGAAATTTTGATCAATGCTTCCCACAAACAGGATCCTTTTTTCAATCCGTTGCGGCGCATTTTTTCCCATCGCCAGATCACCTACCTTGCCAGGCAGGCCTTCTCTCCTTTAAACGCACGTCAGACCCTCATTGACAAGTTCAAGACCCGAAGCCTGAAAGGCTTTGGATGTGACCATTTTTCAGCAGGCATTTTTGCTGCAGGTGCCATCATCCACTATGTCAAAGAGACCCAGTTCCATGACACCGACCATATTTCCACCCTTCGCCCCTATGTACTGAACAGCTACCTTATCATTGATGATCGCTCCTGCCGCAATCTGGAGCTGTTGAAAAACATTCAAACCATGGACAAAAAGGGAACCCTGTTGTCCATTCTCGACAAGACCGCCACGGCCATGGGCAGTCGGACCCTGAAAAACTGGATTCGCTACCCCCTGAAAGATAAAGAAGAGATTAATTTCCGGCTCACGGCCGTGGAAGAGGCAGCAGGCACCCCCACCCTTCGAAAACGGCTGCGGGACCATCTCAAATCCGTGTATGACCTTGAGCGGCTGGGCAGTAAAATCTCCATGGGTCACGGCAATGCCAGGGATCTCATTGCCCTTAAAAACTCCCTTTTAAAGCTGCCGGATCTTTTTCAGGACCTGAATCAGTTCACCTCCCCCCTTTATAGCGGCGTGAACATCAAGGATCGTGACACGGTGGCATCGGATCTCACCACCCTTGCCACGGTCATTGACAAGGCCATCAGAGAGGATGCCCCCCTGTCCGTCAATGAGGGGGGACTGATTAAAGACGGGTACCATAAAGAGCTGGATGAACTCATGGAGATGGCCCGGGACGGCAAAAAATGGATCGCCGGGAAAGGGGTCGAAGAGAAGGAAAAGACCGGACTAAGCTCCCTTAAAATCAAATACAACAAGGTGTTTGGCTATTTCATTGAGGTGAGCAAGGCCCAGTCGTCATCCGTACCGGACCATTATGTCAGAAAGCAGACCCTGGTCAATGCCGAGCGCTTCATCACCGATGAACTCAAAGAGGTGGAGATCAATGTGTTGACGGCCCAGGACAAACGCTGTGCCCTGGAGTACACCCTTTTTTCCGAGGTGCGACGTCTCATTGTGGATAAAACAGCGGCCATCCTGACCATGGCCTCATTTCTGGCAACGGTGGACTGCCTGCTTGCCCTTGCCGAAGTGGCCCGGCAAAATCAATATTGCCGTCCTGAAATAAACGATGACCAGCGTCTCTTCCTGGTGGAGGGCCGTCACCCTGTGGTGGAAAAGATGATGAAAGGGGACCGGTATGTGCCAAATTCCATTGAGATGGACATGGATGAAAACCAGGTGATGATCATCACCGGTCCCAACATGGCAGGAAAATCCACGGTGCTGCGCCAGGTGGCCTTAAGCGTGCTCATGGCCCAGATCGGCTCCTTTGTGCCGGCAAAAACGGCATCCCTGTGCATTGTGGATCGTATTTTTACCCGGGTGGGTGCCCTGGACAACCTCTCCCAGGGCCAGAGCACCTTTATGGTGGAGATGGAAGAGACGGCCAACATCGTCAACAATGTCTCTGAAAACAGCCTGGTCATTTTGGATGAAATCGGGCGGGGCACAAGTACCTATGACGGGTTAAGCATTGCCTGGGCTGTGGCGGAGCACCTCCATGACTTTAATAACAGAGGCGTCAAAACCCTGTTTGCCACCCATTATCATGAACTTACCCGTCTGGAGCAGATTCATCCCCGGGTGAAGAATTTCAACATTGCCGTTAAGGAGTTCAAGGAAAATATCATTTTTTTACGCACCCTTGTCAAAGGGGGCACCAACAAAAGTTACGGCATACAGGTGGCCCGACTTGCCGGGGTTCCCATGACGGTGATCAACAAAGCCAAATCCATTCTCAAAGCGGTTGAAGAGGGACTTTTACCAGGAGATGCCCACGATGTCCGGGAAACGGAAGTCCAGGAACCCTTTTCCCGGCAGTTGGATCTCTTTGAAGAGAAAAAACACGATGAGATCCTTGAAATCATCGCCGGTATCGACATCTCCCGAATCACACCCATAGATGCGTTGAACCTGCTCAACACCATAAAAGAAAAAATGGATAACAGACATATAGAAGCCATATGCCCATAAAACCCACCATAAAATCCTTTTCTCTGATGTTACTACTGGTGATGATCACCGGATGGTTTCTGCTCACCCCTGCCGACCTGGGAGCTGCCACCGCAAAAAAACAATATTTAGACGGTGACCGTGCCTTCAGACAATTACAGAACCATCCGGAGAAACAAAAATATCGTGACAACTGGTTAAAGTGCATCGATAAATATCAACGTATTTTTCTGGATATGCCCCAGAGCCCATGGGCCGCCGCAGCCATGTATCGATCTGCGCAACTCTTTCTTGAGCTTCACAAGCACTCCTGCACCACCCATGACAAGCAGGAGGCCATTGATCTTCTGCATCGCATAACCCGTCGATATCCCCAAAGTGCTTATCGAGAAAAGGCACAAACCCTTCTGGCTTCCCTGCAGTCCAGTGAAAAATCAGGCACAACTTCTTCCGGCATCCCAACGCTTTCCTCTCCATCTGATGGCACGGACTGCGCTTCCCAGGAAATGAAAAACCCGGTGCCGCGAAAAAATGCAATAAAATACAAATCAAAAACGGGAAAAACCCAAGGATCCGTCCCCTTGACCTCTTCTGAATCCATTTCTTTCCGGGATGCAGTCATTACCGACATTCGTCACTGGTCCAATCCCTCCTATACCCGGGTGGTCATTGATATTGAAAATGAGCGGAAATTTACCCATGCCCTTCTGGAAAAGAACCCCACCTTAAACAAACCCAAACGGCTGTTCCTTGACATTGAGAACTCCCGCCTGGGCAAGGATCTTCCCAAGCAGACCTACATCAACGACCATCTGCTCACCCAGGCCAGGGCCGGGCAGCATACCCCCCACTCCGTGCGAGTGGTCATTGATATTAAATCCTTTGATAACTATAAAGTCTTTTCCCTGAATGATCCGTTTCGGGTGGTGGTGGATGTGTGGGCGGAAAAGAGCACCTCCCCTGCCCCTTCTTCCACAACACCCCCTCCCCAAAAACAGACGGACGATTCCGGAACCGGCACCCTTGTTCAGCAACTGGCGTTGGGAGTTAAGACCATTGTCATTGACCCCGGTCATGGGGGTAAAGATCCCGGAGCACTGGGCTACCGATCAGGGGTTCAGGAAAAAAGCGTTGTCTTGAACATTGCCAGGAAACTTGCCAAAAAAATGAAGTCCCAGTTGGGATGCAATATTATTCTGACCAGATCCACAGACAAATACCTGCCCCTGGAAGGTCGCACCGCCATTGCCAACACTCAGAATGCCGATCTTTTTATCTCCCTTCACTGCAATGCCGCAAAGAATAAAAAGCTTGCCGGAGTGGAGACCTATTTTCTCAACCTTGCCACCGATGACGAGGCCATCAATGTGGCGGCCAGGGAAAATGCCACCTCCAGGAAGAATATCTCCGACCTTGAATCCATTCTCAACGATCTCATGAAAAATGCCAAGATCAACGAGTCCGGACGTCTGTCCAACCATGTCCAGGATGCCATCTGCACCGGACTTTCAAAAAGATACAAGGGTGTGCACAACCTCGGAGTGAAGCAGGCACCGTTTTATGTACTGCTGGGCGCCACCATGCCCTCCATACTCATTGAGACCTCATTTATCAGCAATAAGGTGGAATGTGACCGCCTGCTGGATGCAGGTTATCAAAACCACTTATGTGATGCCATCGTTGACGGGGTTGAAACCTACATCAAAGAGACCAGTCCCGGGAAATATTAAATTACCTTTTATTTGGAGCGAATTATGTCATTTGAAAACATTATTTTTGAGATTCAGGAAAACATCGCCATCATCCGTTTTAATCGACCCAAGGCTTTGAATGCATTAAACCAGGCATTGATTCAAGAGTTTAACACCGCCATTACCTCCATTGAACAAAACACCGATGTCCGGGTAGTTATTCTAACGGGTTCCGGTGAAAAGGCGTTTGTTGCCGGAGCGGATATCTCCGAGCTGGCACAGATGACGCCCCTTCAGGCCAAAAAATTCGCCATTGAGGGTCAGAAAATTCTTTCCAGGATGGAAAGTCTTTCCATCCCTGTAATCGCAGCCGTTAACGGCTTTGCCCTGGGGGGCGGCACGGAAGTCTCCCTATCCTGTGATTTTATCTATGCCTCGGAAAAAGCGGTGTTCGGACTTCCCGAAATCACCCTGGGCCTCATCCCCGGATTTGGCGGTACCCAGCGGCTGCAGAGACTGGTGGGAACCAACATGGCCCGGGAGCTTATTTACACAGGTAAAACCTTTTCCGCAGCAGAAGCCAAAGAGTTGGGCATCGTCAACCGGGTGTTTGCCCCGGAAGCCCTCATGGACGAGGTGATGAAAACGGCCAGGGCCATTGCAAAAAAAGGCCGAACCTCCCTTAGAGCAGCCAAGGAAACCATTGCGGTGGGTAAAGATGTGGATCTTGAAACCGGCTGTAAATTTGAAGCAGATGCCTTTGCCATTTGTATGACAAGCATTGATGCCAAAGAGGGAACCAGCGCGTTTCTTGAAAAAAGAAAAGCCGACTTTAAAGGAACCCTGGAAAGCTGAGTAGAATTGTGAAAAGGAGATAAATCGTACCATGCCCATTTTTAATATGGATTTTGAAACCATGCCCAGGGAGGCCCTGGAGGCCATCCAGTTAAGACGGCTGCAAACCACACTGGAACGTGTCTATGCCACGGTTCCCTTTTATAAACAAAACTTTGATAAGGCCGGAATCAAACCGGCGGACATTAAATCCCTTAAAGATCTTCAGCGACTTCCCTTTACCGTGAAAAAAGATCTCCGGGACAATTACCCCTATGGCATGTTTGCCGTTCCCATGGAAAACGTGGTACGCATCCATGCCTCCTCCGGTACCACCGGCCTTCCCACGGTGGTGGGATATACCCGCCGGGACATCAATACCTGGGCGGAACTTATGGCAAGAAGCCTGGCTGCCGGCGGGGCCACTTCCAATGATATTGTGCACAATGCCTATGGCTATGGCCTGTTCACCGGCGGGCTTGGGGTTCATTATGGAGCAGAACGCCTGGGGGCTTCGGTGATTCCCGTCTCCGGCGGAAATACCAAGCGACAGATCATCATCATGCGGGATTTCAAACCCACGGTGCTCACCGGTACCCCCTCCTATATTCTCCACCTTGCCGAGGTTGCCCAGGAGATGGGAATCTCTTTCAAGGATCTCAATTTCAAATGCGGTATTTTTGGTGCCGAGCCCTGGTCCGAAAACATGCGCATGGATCTTGAAGAAAAATTGAATCTCAAGGCCATGGACATCTATGGCCTCAGTGAAATAATGGGGCCGGGAGTCTCCATTGAATGCCGTGAAGCACAGAAGGGACTTCATATTTTTGAAGACCATTTTATTGCCGAGGTCATTAACCCCGACACCGGCGAGGTACTGCCCTATGGAGAAACCGGAGAGCTTGTGTTCACCTCCATCACCAAGGAAGCCTTTCCCATCATCCGTTACCGCACAAGGGATATCACGGCGCTCAATCCGGAGCCCTGTGTGTGTGGCAGAACCCATGTGCGTATGAACAAGGTTTCCGGGCGTACCGATGATATGTTGATCATCCGGGGGGTTAATGTATTCCCCTCCCAGATTGAAAGTGTATTGATGAAAAACAAGGACATTCAACCCCATTACCAACTTGTGGTTGACAGGGTGGATAACCTTGATACGCTGACGGTTAAGGTGGAACTCAGCCAGGAGATGTTCTCCGATGAGATCAAGATCCTCCAGGAGATGGAGAAAAAGATTTCAATGGACATTAAAGAGTACCTTGGCGTATCCGCAAAGATCAAACTGGTTGAACCCAAGGCCATCGAAAGAAGTCAGGGAAAAGCCGTCCGGGTCATTGATAACCGAAAAGCTTAATAGATCATCTGGGCTTGGGTTCCGACTTCGGCCAGCGGGGGAGACCATAAAGTCATCCTTCGGCCACCGGGGGAGATCAGAAAGTCATCGAAGTGGCTGAAATAAAACCAGGTCCATACACTTTTACAAAGGAGGTTACAGATATGAGAGCCGAACAGATATCCATTTTTCTTGAAAACAAGGCAGGCCGCCTGGCCGAGGTTACCGCCATTCTCAGGGATGCCAATGTCAATATCAGGGCATTGTCCCTGGCAGATACCACGGATTTCGGTATTTTGAGACTCATTGTCAATAATAATGAGGCGGCTGAAAAGGCCCTCAAGGCCCAGGGCTTCACCGTGGGGAAAACCAATGTTCTGGCCGTTGAAGTGGATGATGCACCCGGCGGCTTGAACTGCGTGCTGGATCCCCTCACGGCCCAGGGGGTCAATGTGGAGTACATGTACGCCTTTGCCAATCCCCATGGCAAAAACGCTATCATGATTTTCCGATTTGACAACATTGACAAGGCCATTACCATTCTAAAAGAAAAGGCCATCAATGTCATCAAGGGCGATGATGTGTATAACCTGTAGGAAGCCCATTAATAACGTAAAGCCTCCCTGGATCAAATTCAGGGAGGCTTTTTAACGGGGGTTACACCCGGAATCCGTACCTAATTATTTACCCACAAAGGCAATGGAGTGGGTGGGACACTTTTCAATGGCTGTTTCTACGCCTTCCACTTTCTCGTAGGTGTAGGCCGTGGCATCCATCCTGGCCAGATCTCCGTCCATGGAGAAAATGTCCGATGCCCGGGTACAGGATTTACAGCCCATGCATCCTACACTGCAAGCGCTGGTGACGTCTTTTCCCTTGTCCCGGTTGGAGCAGAGAACGGCGGGAATCTTCTCTTCGTTAAAATCGGCCATGGAGATGATCATCCTGGGGCAAGCTTTGGTACAGGCACCACACCCCACGCATTTATCATAATCCACGGTGGCGAGCCCATCCACCACATGGATGGCATCATACTTACATGCCAGCTCACAGTCTCCAAATCCCAGGCAGCCAAAGGTGCAAGCCTGAATACCGGCCACCAGATGGGCCGCGGCACACCGTTGTTCTCCACGATACTCGGATTTCCCGGCCTTGTCATTGGTGTGCCCGCCACAATGAACCACCGGCCGTGACGGAACGGCATCACCCACGTCAACACCCATGATGGTGGCCACTTCAGCGGCAACGGCCGCTCCGCCCACGGGGCATTTGTTCACCGGGGCATTATTGGCCACAATGGCCACGGCATAATCACTGCAGCCGATAAAACCGCAACCGCCGCAGTTGGCACCAGGAAGGGTTTCAGTGACCGCTTCCACCCGGGGATCCACTTCCACATGAAATTTTTTATTGGCCCAGCCAAGAATATACGACATGACAACTGCCATGACCAGCATGGTTCCGGCAGCAATTCCGATGGTGACGACTCCAATCATGACAACCTCATCTCTTTTACGATAACCCTGGCATCCCAGGGGTGGACATGGTCATGATCAAGGGTCATGACGGCGGCCGTCCCATCGGCAGGGGTTGGGGTAATGGCTTTTCTGACGCCTGAATCAACGCCGGTGAATCCCATGAAGGCCAGGGCCAATATTCCACCGATGATCATTGTAATGGCAGCGCCCTGAAACGGTTTGGGTATATCACACAGCTCAATCTCTTCCCGAATGCCGGACATGATCACAATGGCGATGGTGAACCCGATGCCGCCAAAGAGGGCCAGGATTATGGATCGTCCCAGGTCCCAGGCATCCTGGGGATTTTCCACACCGGCCACGTTGGCCATGATGGTCAAACAGGCAAACAAAATGGCGCAGTTGGTGGTGATCAGCGGCAAAAACACACCAAAGGAGTTATACAAAGAGGGATAGAATTTTCTCACGTACATCTCCACAAACTGCACTGAAGAGGCAATGGCAAATATATAGACAATGTAACATAACACCGTGAGATCTATTTTTGATGCTGCCTCTGCAGGCAGGAAAAAGCTTGCGAAAAATGAGGTGATCGGTGCACCGGGAATCAGCACCATGGTGGTGATGCTCCAGCTGAGGAATGCAGCGATACAGATAACAAAGGTGACCGCACAGCCCATGCCAAAGGCCATGTCCACCTTTTTGGAGACGCCGATAAAAGGGCAGATCCCCACAAAATAGTACAGCACAAAGTTGTTGATAATGGCGGCACTCAGTGCTATGAGCAAAATATCAATAAGATAATTCATAACAACCTTTCCAGTTAAAAATCCATCTGTTGATCCGGTTTTATTGCCGGCGTTTTATCCCTTGCGCATCCCCAGCCAGTTCACACCCCCCAACAGAAGTCCAAGGGTGATGAAGGCGCCGGGGGGCAACACCATAATGACCCAGTCGGGCCAAGCAGCGGGAAGTATGGGCATACCGAACAGGCCGCCGGTACCGAGAAGTTCACGCACCACGGCAATGCTGGCCAGGGCCAGGCCATAGCCCAGGGATTGCCCCAGGGCATCGGAGGCAGCGGTGAACACCCCCTGCTTGGAGGCACACACCTCGCATCGGCAGATGATAAGGCAGTTAACGATAATCAAAGGAATGTAGGGACCAAGGGTTTTGCTCATCTGGTAGAGATAAGCGGCAAGGATTCGATCTGCAATGGTTACAAAGGTCGCAATCGTCAATGTAAACACCACGATGCGAAGATGGGGCTTTAGCAGACCCCGAATGAGACTTGTGACAACATTGGCGCACAGCAGAACAAAGGCCACTGAACAGGCCATGGTCATTGCCGGTTTCATGCCGTTGGTCACGGCCAGTGTGGGACACATCCCCAGCAGCTGGCGATACACCGGGTTTTCAGGCAATATGCCCTGGACAAATCGTTCCAGAGCGGTTGGTTGATCAGCCATTTATCATTTCCCTTTATCAGTTATTCATTTTGGTTGAAGTCAGTGACGGCCTGATATCGGATATCGTTTGATTGATAATGCCGCACACAGACCTTGAAGAGATGGTGGCACCGGAGATGGCATCGATGTTGCTCGGCCCCTTGGATTTATCCTTTACCACCACCAGGGGACTGGTTGCGGGTTTATCCGGGAACTGTGCCCGCCACCCACTGTCGGAAATTTTATTCCCCAGGCCCGGCGTCTCTTTCTGGTCCAGAATGAAAAGTCCGGTGATATTTTCGGCAAGGGCATCAATCCCCACCAGCAGCTCTATCTTGTCGGCATACCCCTGTCCCCCGGCCTTGGCCACCCATCCGGCAACGCTGTTGTCCTGGAATCTGGCCTCATACACGGTGTAAAACTTCTTTTTACCTTTTTTATCCACTTCCACGACCTTGGACTGAATCGTGAGGGATTCACCCGATGCCGCCAGTTTTTGGGCAGCCTCAAGGCCAAGAACCACCTCAGGCACCTTTTCCATGGTCTCTTTTATCTTGTTGGCTTCAATTTTGGGTCCCAGGGCTGCCTGGACCCCTGCCAGTGATATACCGAAAATCAAGGCAAGGGTCAGTACCAGCCATGCCTGGAGCAGATTGTTATTCTGAAACCGCTCCCTCTTTTCTGATGTCGTATCATCCATAAGTCTTAATTACCTTACATGCCCCAAGGGCAATTGAAAGAATCTGAAATTTCCCATTACCGACCTGCAATGATCTGCCGTAATGTTTCACGCTGCAGGTGCAGCAGCAAAAGTTTTGCATAAGAAATTTCAACATTTTTAGGAGATCATGCCACCCCGGTGGGCTTGGGAATGGTCCATCTGTTGATCAGCGGTGTCATGGCATTCATGAGCAGTACGGCAAACATGACGCCTTCGGGATATCCGCTGAAAAGACGGATCACCATGATCAAAGCACCGGTTCCCATGCCGAATATCCATTTCCCCTTTGGGGTAACAGGGCTTGACACCGGGTCCGTGGCAATGAAAAAACTGCCGAACAAGAGGGCACCGCCAAACAGCTGATGCAGAATAAACCGTCCGCCACAATCACCGGACATGTCTGCCAGTGCAGCGATAACAAAAACGGTGCTGAGAATACCGGCGGGGATTTCCCAGGAGGCGGTCTTTCGATACAACAAATACCCACCGCCCAGCAGACAGGCAAAGGCGCTGGTTTCACCCAGTGAACCGTTGGTGACGCCCACAAAAAGATCCAGTATGGCTGTTGACACGCCGCTCTGTTTAAAAGCGGTGAGGGGAGTGGCCATGGACATGGCATCAATGGTGCCGTCGGCATTAATGTATGCGGACGCCCCCATGGCACTGGCAAATGCGATCATGACAAAGGCCCGGCCCACCATGGCTGGATTAAAGATATTCATTCCCAGGCCGCCAAAAATAATTTTGCCGATGCCAATGGCAACCACCGAGGCAAGGACACCCACATACCAAGGGGCCGTGCCCGGCAGGGAAAGGGCGATGATCACACCGGTGACCACTGCGGAAAAATCATTGAGTGTCACCGGTTTACTTCTCATTTTCACAAAGACAAACTCGGCAGCCGCACAGGCAGCCACACAGATCACCAGCTGGGTAACGGCAAACATGCGAAACACATAAACAGACATCAGCATGAGCGGTAATAGTCCCATGAGTACATCGGTCATCATCCGACGGGTGGTAAAGGTTTGATACGACAGGTGCGGGGAAGGGGCCACATGGATCTTAATTGCATCGCCACCCTGTCCTGATATTTCATTATTCTGAGACACGTTAATTACTCCTTAAATTATAACCTGGCCTTAAAGAAGAGTTACTTCTTCATTGCCGCAACCTGCTGTTTCCCGGTGCGAATCAGCTGGACAAGTTTAATGTTGGCCGGACAGACATAGGTACAGCATCCGCACTCAAAACAGGCCATAATATTGTATTTCACGGCAAGGGCTGGATCTTTGTAACGGGATGCCATGCCAAGTTTGGTGGGAACCAGGTTCATGGGACAGGCATCCACACATCGACCGCACCGCACACAGGCGGTTTCTTTTTCCTTGGCCACATCTTCATGGGTCAAGATCGTGATGCCGCTGGTGCCCTTGGTCACCGGGGTAGTCATGTCGGAAAAGGAAAATCCCATCATGGGACCACCCGACACCACCCGGGCCGCTTCCTTTGTAAAGCCGCCGCAGTAGTCGATCAACTCACCAACGCTGATACCAATGGGCACAAACAGATTTTTGGGATTGGTAATGCCGCCGCCGGAAACTGAGATGGTCCGGTGGGTCAGGGGCTGTTCCTTGATCACAGCCATACCGATGGCGGCAATGGTCCCCACGTTACTCATGGCAACGCCCACGTCCGAAGGAAGCCCCCCCAGGGGAACATCCAGACCCAGCACGGCTTTTACCAGCTGTTTTTCACTTCCCTGGGGATATTTGGTCTGCACCACTGCCACCTTGATCACCGTCTGGGCGGTTATCCGTCGAAGCCTTTCAATGGCAAGGGGTTTGTTATCTTCCACGCAGATGATGATCTCTTTGGCAGAGGTGGCCCGACCCGCCAAAAGCGCACCAGTGACAATGGCACCGGGGGCTTCCATCATGAGGCGATAATCCGGTGTGAGAAAGGGCTCGCATTCACAACCGTTGATCATCAAGGTATCAATCATTTTGTGCTCATCGGGCATGACTTTTACGTGGGTGGGAAAGGCCGCCCCCCCAAGCCCCACAATGCCTGCACCATGGATCACCTGTGATATGGTGGCGGGATCATAGATGGAAATGCAGTCCGTCGGCCAATCTGCGCCCTTAAGCTTTTCCCACAGCAGCTGTCCCGGATTTTGATCTTCGTCAGCCTTGATCTGAATTGCTTTCATCCGCCTCCCATTGGGCAATGTCACCATGACAGGCTTTTGAATGGTGCCTGCAAGGGGGGAATGAAGGGAAGCTGAGACAAAGGATTTCCCCTTGCCCACAAGTTCGCCGGCTGTAACCTGCTGTTTTGGTTTTACAACAGGTTCACAGGGCGCGCCGATGTTCTGCAGTAACGGCAGTACCACCTTTGCAGGGGTTGGTACCACTTCAACTGCTTTGTCGGCGGAAAAGAACTTGTTATCAGGTGGATGAATACCATGGGGGAACGTCCCCTTGCCGGGGAAACCTTTAAACCTGAATAAACCCATTTTGTTTTCTTTACTCCAAACCTTGTTAATGGTTATAAAACGATGGTGCCCTGACGGGCACTACAAAGAATAAAAAAGTGTCCTGACCCAGGCTCCAATGCCCGCTTTTCAGCAACATAATCTCACCAGGTCACAACACATGATACCGGTTTTTTTATAAGAAAGAGTAGGCAAACCTAATATTCTTTCAAGCTTCGTTGTGGGCGAACTTAGGGTCCCAAATCCCGGTCCGCTCGTGGCGGTTATAACAACAATTTGTGATACTCAAAACGACAAGGTCATCATCTGAACCTCTAAAACAAAAGGCTCAAACCAAGAGTGATTAAGATTGGTTTGAGCCGAATATGCTCCCGTTTTTCCCTGACCTAACTATATCAGATACCAAACAAAACCCGGATAAGTGGAATAGGTACCACACCCTTTTTTGTCAAGTCAAGAGTTAATGCACCAGTCTTCACTAACCCCCAACATATTAAATTCACTTATTATTATCAAACAGTTTTCAAAAAATGATGAGCATTCACTAATAAACTTTCAACGCATGATATCGGATGCATCCAAGTGCTTATGTTCGAAGAATATCACCCGGTCGTTTTCATGGCGCAACGCTTTGTTTTTTATTTGACCACCCAGACCGTACGATTTTGGAGCAGCTTGAAAATTTTCTCCCCTACCCTGCCCCCCATCACCTCTTTCAATGCGGTCAGGGCCCTTCGTCCCACCACAACAGTGCCGAACTGCCCCTGTTCAATCTTTTCAATGATGGCCTCGGTGAGATTCTTTTTGCCTTCAAGAATTTCACATGCCACACAGTCAACGGAAAAACCCGAGGCCATCAATTCCTGTCTGGAATGATTCAGTTTTGCTTCAATATCATCGAATTTCACGGTGTCGTCAGCCGTTCTCTGGGATTTGGTGACGTGGCAGAGCATCACCTTACACGCCGTGGCCGTAGCATTCACCATTCTTTTTATGTGATCCACGGCTTTAATAATGGTATTGGACCCATCAAAGGAAACCATAAACTTTGTGCTGTCCTGCAGCCCCCCCACCACAATCAGGGGAATGGTGTGAATTCTATCCAGAAGTTTATTGGGAACGTTGCCGGCAAAAATATCCTTCAAACGACTGTGTCCCCTGCGTCCCACCACCACAGCACTGTATCCCTGCACGGATTCATCCACAAGATCCCGGACCACCCCATGGACACTGTTGATAACCTTTCTCTCAATGGAGGTTACAGGAAATCCCGCGTCTATGAGGATGGCCTGGGCCTTGTCCAGGCAGGAATTAAAGGCCTTGGCCTGGTTGGCCATGGATGCCCTGACATCTGGTGTTTTTAAGCTGAGGTTCATCTCTTTTTCCATTTTCCAGAATGATGTTGGAATATTCTTCCCCACATAGAACAGTACGACATCCGTTGTGTCGACAGGAAATATTTTACCCACATACCGTACCGCATCAAGGGCCAGTTCAGATCCATCATAGGCAACTAACAGGCGCAATCTCTTTTCATCCATATTCATCCCTCCCGCATTTATTTGATTGACAGGATACAATTTCTGAACATTACCTCATAACTTATTTTTCTATACCTCATTATAGGGTTTTCAGGCAAGTTTAATTTGGTGGGGCTTGGCCCTGTGGGCAAATTCCTTGCGAAACGCATACGAATTTCAGACAAAAAAACCGGCGGAAAGTCATAGAAACGCTTCACCGCCGGTTTTATAAATTAGAGGATAGGAATTTACAATTCTTGTTACAACAAATTGACCCAGACAAAAGCCCGCCCGCAGGGCGCTAAGATCACTGCACCTTTACAGCTAAGCAAAGTAGGATTTTGCCAGTTTGGATGCCGATCCGGCATCCGGCGCAAACCCGTCGGCACCGATTTCATCACAAAATGCCTGGGTAACCGGAGCCCCCCCCACCATGATTTTTACCTGATCCCGAAGCCCGCTTTCCACAACGGCATCCACGGTTTTTTTCATCATGGGCATGGTGGTGGTCAACAGGGCAGAGAGACAAACTACCTGGGCATTTTTCTCTTTGATCTGAGCGACAAACGCTTCCGGAGCAATGTCCACACCCAGGTTATGGACGGTCATACCAGCACTCTCCATCATCATGCCCACCAGATTTTTTCCAATGTCATGGAGATCCCCTTTTACCGTCCCGATGATCACGGTGGCACCGGCCTGCCCCTCTCCTTCTCCCAGAAGAGGCTTTAAAATCTTAACGCAGTTGCCCATGGCCTGGGCTGCCATGAGCACCTCGGGAATGAACATATCCCCATTTTCCATTTTGTCACCGACAAGATCCATACCGGCGATGAGGCCTTTGTTGAGAATCTCCACCGCCGGAGTTCGTTCTGCCAGGGCGGCATTGACAAGATGTGTTACCGTTGCCTCATCACAGGCAACCAGTGCCTCTATCATTGCATTAAAATCTGCCATTTTAAAATTTCTCCAATAAAATGTTGTATTTTTCCCTGATGGCGTTATCAATTGCCGGGGAGATGTATGCGGTGTTCCTGTTGGCCACAAGTTTTTTTGCTATTTTTCTGGCACTTTCCCGGGCATCCATGCTGCCGTTTTGCTCCCATTTATTACGGCTCTTTCTGTCACAAACCCCATTGCTCTGGTAATACTCCGTTCGCATGTGCTTCATGGTATGGGGACTGGTCATGTAATTTCCACCGGGTCCCACTGCTTTGATGACATCCAGGGCAAGATGTTCCGCATCCACGTCGATCCCTTTTAGGACCTTGCAGCAATTGCCGATGATTTCATCATCCATGACAAACTGCTCCAGGGCAATGGTGAGCATGGATTCCAGCATACCGGCGCTGTGGTGAATGTAATTGGAGCCTCCCATGGCGGCAAGTATCACGGTAAGGGCCTTTTCCCATCCTGCCTGGGCATCAGGCACCTTGGCATCCGTGAGGCCGGATGAGTTATAGTTGGGCACTTTAATGTGATCTGCCATCTGATGAATGGCGGCGTTCATCATACCGCATTCCACCGCCCCGCCCTGATACCCCATGGTGGAAAGGTTGGCAAGACCGGGGATCCCCCCATAGAGCAGCGGGGCCCCGGCATGGGTCACCTGACAGATGGTGATGCCCGCCAGCTGCTCCGCATGGATCAAGGCAAGGGTGCCTGCCATGGTCACTGGGGATGTGGAGCCTGCCATGGGCGCACAGGAAAGTGCCACCGGAATTTGGGTACGATTGGCTTCCTGCATGATCAATGTGGACTGGGTGCACAATTTCAAAGGGCTGATGGCAAAGGAGGTGATCACGGAGACAAAGGGCTTTTCCATGAGTTTTTCCTTTCCACCGGCAATCATGGAAGCAAGATCAATGACCTTATGGAGGCCCGCTTCGTTATTCACCCCGGACATCACATGTTTTTGGGTGGCCTTCATGCAGGCATAATACATGTTGATGTCATAGTCATCTTCAGGGATATCCGTGGGAATGCAGGGCCGAACCAGAAAATGGATATTGTCGAGCTGATCCACCACACGGGAAACATCGTAAAGATCGGCAAGGGTTGTTGCCCGGGCTTCACCTGTTTCAATATCAAGGATTTTAATGGCTGCCCCCCCGGTGCCGAGATGGACTTTGTCTTGTGTCAAATCAAGGTCATATCGACTTTCCCGGCCATGGAGAACCACCCTTGAGGGGGCCTTTGCCACCTCTTGTGTGATCAAAGCTCCTGGAAATTTAATGCGGCGGGTTGTAAAATCAACATCCGCACCATTTTGTAACAGCATTTTTGCCGTGGTATCAAGCCCCTCCTCAAATCCCATGCCGATGGTTTCAAGAATCTGCAGCGATGCCTTGTGGATGGTTTCCACCTGTTCCTGGGAAAGGGGACGATAATGCCCTCCCTGGAAGCCTTTTAAATCCATGTTTTCTCCTTAAAGTCAATTGAGGTTGAATCTATAACACTTCTCATCGTATCGGTAGAACCATTATAGCTCCTCCGCCAGAGGTGGAGGGTTTTTCATATGAAAGAGTAGGTAAGCCTAACATTCTTTCAGCCTTCGTTGTGGGCGAACCCGGTTCCCAAATCCCGGTCCACCCGTGGCGGTTTATATGAAAGTCTCATCAATATGCTGGAATTAAAGGACTTTCGTTTTTCGTTGTGGCAGGTTTTTCTGCCAGGTATGTTATACCGATACTAAAATCCAACATAAGCTTTTTGGCTCAACGCGGATTAGTGTGATTCTATGACAAAAACCTTCACACAATTTTGTGATAACTCAATAAAATCAGAATATTCAGTTTTTAGAAAACTGCAGATTTCAATGATTTTCACATTAATCCGAGATGAGCCAGCTTTTTTTAAAATGCTACGACTTTCACTGACAGCATTTCATTCATTTGTCAAGCTTAATGAAACAAAACATGTCAAATACCCAGCAAGTTAGAATTGCTGGGTATTTGTTTGCCTGCATGTATTGTAAACATCTCATTTTTACTGTATTAATTTGGTGGCATGAAAATCGATGAATACCGTTATTAATATAACCCCCATGGCAGAAATACCTGCCACAATGAAAAAAAGAAAGCATTTTAATTCCAGCATGTTAGTGAGACTTTCATATAAAAAGGAATACCAATCAATGAGTACAGACGTTCCCACACTGGAAAAAGTGATCCGGACCACATCACCCGGCATGACACCCAAAAACAAAATCATTGCTGATTATGTGCTGGGAAACCCTCAACAGGCGGTTTTTATGACCACACGGCAGCTGGCGGCAGCCAGTGGGGTCAGTGAAGCTACGGTGGTCCGTTTTGTGCGCCAATTGGGATATAAAAATTATAGCATCTTCATCAAACAGTTGCGAAATCACATTGATACCGGCCTGACCCTTTTGGAGCGGGGCCGCATCAACGTTGAACCCATGGACGACGAACGAAATGCATTTACCCGGCTGGTATCCCAGGAGATTGAAAACCTCTCATTTTTGAGCAAAAACCTGGACATGGATGAAGCAGATAAAATCATTGTCCATCTTTCCGAAGCCTCCAGAGTGCTGGTCACAGGCTCCAGACTCTCCTACTCCCTGGCCAATTACATGGGGTGGACCATGACCAAGATCAGACAGGATATCACCATTCTCAAAGGCAGTGACCGCACCACCATAGACTGGCTGGCCGTTGCCCCTGACAATACGGTGGTGGTGATTGTGGCCACGTCGCGCTACCCCAACGAGCTAATCCGCATCGGAAAGATGGCACGCCGGCTGGGACATGTGCTCATCGTATTGACGGATAGCTCCTCCTGCCCCCTTCTTCAGTTCAGTGACCATTTTCTGACAGCCCCCATGCTCTCCATCCCCTTTCTTGGCAGTATTACCTCTTTGAGCTGCCTCATCAATTATCTTGTCCATGCACTGGCAAAACAAAAAGGAGAGGGCATTAACAGCCACCAGGAAAGGCTTGAACAGGCCTATCTTGAAAACGATATCCTCTTTAATCTGGAAACCCTGCCGGAAAAGCGGTGAGCATCCACAGGTCAAATCCCGGTATGCCCGTGGCAGTTTTATATGAAAAGGCAGCCTCCAAGTCTACCTCAGCAGAGCCGCCCCCCCGATGGGCAATAGGAACCGGACAATTGAGCTGTCTACAGTTCCGGTCCGGGCCCATTGCCCGTCGGGGGGGGGCGGCGGTATAATACCATTTTCTATATTTGTTGTGTCCGGCAGGACATGCCCGTTATAAAGAAGACCCATCCCCAGGGTGGCCGATGTTGTGACCAGACACCGTGTAAGGATGGGACTTGATTGGACTATACCATGAAAAGCCAGGCAAGCAATACAATGAACGATGCCAGCGTCACCGGTATTCCGACAATTGCATGCTGCCGGAACGAAATTTTTATATTGTAATGGGAGGACTGCTCAACCACTATTAAATTGGCAATACTTCCCAGCAAAAACAAATTACCGGCAAAGGTACTTGACACCGCCAGTGTATACCATTGAACAGGGTCAAGGGGATCAAGGAAAGGGATGAGCAGCATTGCTGCCGGAACATTGCTGAAAAAATTGCTTAACATCGCTGAAATCCCCGTTAAGGCAGGTAAGTTGTGCAGATCCATCCCGATCATGGCGAGTCGCGCCATGACAATCTTCAGATAGCCACTTTGCGAAATACCATGAATCATTACAAACAGGGAACAGAACAGCGTAATCAGATGCCAGTCCACCAGCCCCATGATATCCCTGGTTTTTATTTTCCGACTGCAAAGCAGGATTCCGGCGATGCCGATGGCCGACAACTCCCTTGGTATTGAAGAAAAAAACAGCAGAACAAGTAGCCCAATGGCAATGATTCCTTTTGATGTCTGCCATATGTCAAAAGGCTGCTTTGATCCGCCCGGTTCAATGGCTCTCTTTTCTCCCTGAAGACAGATGCTTTGCCGATATAATCCCAATATGATCAAATAGCTGAAAAGAAGCGCGACAAGGGAGGGGGGGGCCGCACCAGAAAAAGAACTGTGCAAAACCCAGATGCCCGGTTTGTCCGATAAGCATATTCTGAGGATTGCCGATAATGGTTGCCGCTGAGCCGATATTGCTTGAAACAGCCAGCCCGATAAGAAATGGCAGCGGATTTAATCCCGCCTCAATCAGAGAGAGTGCCAAAACGGGCGTAAATGCAAAACAGACGATATCATTGGCTAAAATCGCAGACAACAAAGCGCTCACAGACATGATGCTCAGGAGGAAGAGCCTTGGATGGGCATAAAAAGGCACAATTTTCAACGCCACCCAGGTGTAAAATCCCCCGAGTCTCAGTTGAGCGGAAATAATCATCAGGGAGTAAAGCAATAAAATGGTTGGCAAATCAATGGATTGAACCGCACTTTCCGGGGTGACCACGCCAAAAACCACCATGCCGATGGCACCGAGAAGTGCAACACCAACCCGGTCAATGGCGAGCCCTGGAATTTTTCCAAGGGCTATCCCCACATAGGCAAGACAAAAAAGGGTTACTGCGACCATACCTGTTGTATCCGAATTGATTTATGGATATTTATTACAACCTTGATCATTCCGTAAGGACGGGGAGCAACAAGGTCATTCAATTTTTTCGACATTATCGGGACTTTTGCAAAAATGTCAATTTTAATATGGAAACCCAATAATTCAGCCCTGTCCCAAAAGGCATTGACAAACGCCCTAAAAATATAGATCATAAATGAAATATTTTGTTACATGAAAACTAAAGGAGAAAACCGTGGGTAAAAAATCGCTGTTCGGGATATGGGTTCCATTGGGGATCATCTGTCTTTTCATGGGCTGCAATGATAAAATCGAACCCGGTACCACTGGGGCAGGCCCGGTAACAACCATCAAAACAGCGGTGGCCACGGCGGCCATCAGCAATCAGCCCGTTGTTTACGAAGCCCTTGGCACCATAACAGCCCAGAATTCAAGTACCCTGTCCGGCAAGATCATGGGAACCGTCAAGGCGGTGAATGTCAGGGAAGGCGACAGGGTAAACAAAGGAGACGTCCTGATTGTTCTGGATGAACGTCAGGTGGCCGCAGGCCTCCGTCAGAGCGAGGCCGGGCTTGCCGAGGCCCAAAAAACCGAAAATGCCGCCATTTCATCCCGCAATGCAGCCCGGGCAGGGGCCAACCTTGCACAAGCCACCTACAAACGATATCAGAAACTGTTCAGGGAAGAATCGGCCACCCGCCAGGAATTTGAGGAGGCCCAGGCCCGTCATCTCCAGGCCCAGGCCGCACTGGCCCAGGCTGAGTCCATGGTGGCGGCGGCCCAATCACGGGTTCAGCAGGCCCGGGCCGCCGTGTCCGGGGCCGGTATTTCCCAAAAAGATGCCACCATCCTTGCCCCCTATGACGGTATCGTCACCGCCAAAATGATTGATGTGGGGGATCTGGCATCTCCCGGAACTCCCTTTGTCACATTGGAGAAAATCGGCGGATTTCAGGTGGAGTTTCTGCTTCCGGAGCACCATATCCAGGCCGTACAGATGGGCCAGGCCATGGATGTAACCATTCCGGCACTGAACGATTTTCCTGCCATCACCGGCATTGTCAAGACCATTGCTGCGGCAGCGGATGAAAAGAGCCGCTCCTTCACCATTAAGGTGACGCTTCCGGAAAATGTTTTGCTTCGCTCCGGCATGTTTGCCCGGGTTACCATCCCTGTGGGGGAAGGAGGCATGCTCCTGATTCCCCAATCCGCCCAGATACTCCAGGGCCAGCTCACCGGCTATTTTCTGGTGGATGACAAAGACATCGCACGGTTTCGCCTCATGAGAATCGGCCGCCATTTCAAGGGCCACCTGGAAGTGATCTCAGGCCTGAAGCCCGGCACCCGATACGTGGTATCGCCCCCTGCCGGATTAAAGGACGGCATGAAAGTGGAGACGGCATCATGACGATCAAGCAAGGTCCGGCCGGAAAAATTGCGGCATTTTTCATTGATTCCAAACTCACCCCATTGATCATCATCGCATCCATCTTACTGGGCATTGCTGCGGTGATTGCCCTTCCCAGAGAGGAAGAACCCCAGATCATTGTCCCCATGATCGACGTATTTGTCCAAATGCCCGGAGCCAGTGTCAAAGAGGTGGAGCAGCGGGTCACCAAACCCATGGAAAAGCTGCTCTGGGAGATCCCGGGAGTGGAATATATCTACTCCACATCCATGCCCGGCATGTCCATGGCGGTGGTGCGTTTTCTGGTGGGACAGGACGAAGAGGCCTCCATTGTTAAACTTCAATCCAAACTGATGTCCAATTATGACCGGATTCCCACGGGGGTCTCCCCTCCCCTGATCCGGCCCCGGTACATTGATGATGTTCCCATCCTGGCCCTGACCTTCTGGAGCGAGGAGGTGGACCACTACCAGCTTCGACGGCTCACCGCAGAGGTGGAGGATCTGGTGAAACGGGAACCCAATGTCTCTCTTACCACCATCATCGGCGGTGAACAGCGCCAGGTGAGCGTCCGGCTTGATCCCATCCGCCTTGCCGCCTATGGTCTGGATGTGGAGCAGGTGGCCGCGCTGGTGTCCGGTGCCAATCAGGCCTCGGACTCAGGCAGTTTCCCTTCACGACAGGGCCAGATCATCATCCACACCGGCGGTCTTCTTAAAAATGCCCAGGAGGTGGGCCGGGTGGTGATCAATGTCTCCAACGGCCATCCTGTCTATCTCAGGGACGTGGCTGAGATAGAAGACGGACCTGCCGACCCCGGACAGTATGTTTTTTTTGCTACCGGGCCGGCCGCTGCTGAAAAAAAGATTCCCAAAATGGATGCCACCCGGGGCGTATGGCCCGCCGTCACCCTCACCGTGGCCAAACGAAAGGGCACCAATGCCATCAGTGTGGCAGACAAGGTGCTGGAGCGGGTACAGGATGCCCAGGGACGCATTATCCCGGACAACGTTCACATGACCATTACCCGCCACTATGGTGAGACCGCAGAGGAGAAATCCAACGAACTCCTGTTTCACATGCTCATTGCCGTGGTGTCCGTCACCATTCTCATCTGGTTCACCCTGGGCCATCGGGAATCCGGGGTGGTGGCATTTGCCATCCCCGTCACCCTGGCCCTGACCCTGACCACCTTTTATCTCTATGGATACACATTAAACCGCATCACCCTGTTTGCCCTGATCTTCTCCATCGGTATTCTGGTGGATGACGCCATTGTGGTGGTGGAAAACGTGGTGCGCCACTACCGGCTTGCCGAGAACCGGGGCCGTTCAAAATTCAAGGTGGCCATTGAGGCCGTGGATGAGGTGGGCAATCCCACCATCCTTGCCACCCTTGCGGTAATTGCCGCCATTCTGCCCATGGCCTTTGTGGGCGGTCTCATGGGCCCCTACATGCGTCCCATACCCATGGGGGCTTCGGCGGCCATGTTCTTCTCTCTCATGGTGGCCTTTATTGTCACCCCCTGGGCATCGGTGCGAATCATCAAGGTTGAAAAAGGTCATGCAACAAGCGACCACACAGATCATGGCGAGGATGACTGGTCCACGCGCCTCTATCGGAAAGTCATGGACCCCCTGCTGCACAAACCGGTGTGGCGCTGGGGCTTTCTGCTCTCCGTGACAGGCCTTCTGATTCTGGCCTGCGCCATGGTGGGGGTGGGTATGGTGCGGGTGAAGATGCTGCCCTTTGACAACAAGAGTGAATTTCAGGTGATTCTGGATATGCCGGAAACCGCCACCCTGGAAGAGACCACCGCGGCAGCCATGGAAATGGGGGATTATTTAAAGACCGTCAACGAGGTGGTGGATTACCAGATCTACAGCGGGATTGCCGGTCCTTTCAACTTCAATGGCCTGGTGCGTCATTACGACCTGAGAAAGGGGCCGAGCATGGCCGATATCCAGGTGAATCTGGCCGGTAAAGGCAAACGAAAGCAGCAGAGCCACGGCATTGCCAAACGGGTGAGACCTCCCTTGAAAGCCATTGCCGACCGGTATGGTGCCAGGGTGAAAATTGCGGAGGTGCCCCCGGGTCCACCGGTGTTGTCCACCCTGGTGGCGGAAATATACGGCCCGGACTATGACAAACAAAAAGAGCTGGCCCTTAAGGTGAGACAGATATTTGAAACCACCGATGGGGTGGTGGATGTGGACTGGTACATGGAAGAGGACCAGGTGCGGTACCAGCTGAGCATTGACCAGGAAAAGGCGGCCCTCCACGGCATCGGCGTGGACAGAATTGCCCGGACCCTGCAAGTGGTTCTGGAGGGACGACAGTCAGGGCTTCTGCATCAACCACGGGAAAAGGAGGACGTCCCCATTGTGCTGCAGCCCTCCCTTGCCACCCGGGCCGGGGTGAACCGCCTGGGATCGGTGAAAATCCCGGCGGCTGACGGCTCCCTTGTGGCCCTATCCTCCCTGATCCGGATTGAGGAGACGGAACCCGACAGAAGCATCTATCACAAAAACCTGATGCCCGTGGTCTATGTCACCGGTGACGTGGCCGGTGCCAAAGAGAGCCCGGTGTACGCCATCCTGGAGATGTGGAAAAAGATTGATGCCATCACCACGGATGATGGGTACACCATTGTTCAGCACACGGCCGCCCTTCCGGAGAGCGACCGCCATCTCTCCATGAAATGGGACGGGGAGTGGCACATCACCTATGAGGTGTTCCGGGATCTGGGCCTGGCTTTTGCCGTGGTGCTGGTCCTGATCTTTGTGCTGGTGGTGGGGTGGTTCCAGTCCTTTTCAACGCCCTTTGTAATCATGGTGGCCATCCCCTTTTCCCTCATTGGAATTCTACCGGCCCACTGGGCCATGGGGGCCTTTTTCTCGGCCACCTCCATGATCGGTTTCATTGCCGGGGCCGGTATTGTGGTCAGAAACTCCATTATTCTGGTGGATTTCATTGAGTTGAGAATCCACCAGGGCATGCCGCTGGACCAGGCGGTCATTGATGCCGGAGCCGTGCGGTTCCGTCCCATGATGCTCACGGCCGCAGCAGTGGTGGTGGGGGCATCGGTGATCTTGTTTGACCCCATTTTCCAGGGACTTGCCATCTCCCTCATGGCCGGGGAAGTGGCGTCGCTTCTCTTCTCCCGCATGACGGTGCCGGTGCTCTACTTTCTGGATAAACGCTGGGAAACGGCCCATCTGAAGGCACCGGACCATATCACGGAATGATTTTTTGGGGGTGCTGGGTTTTAGGTGCTGGGTGCTGGGTATTGGGTTTTCGGTACTGGGTTCTGGGTAATCACACAGACCTGATCCCTCTCATGGTTTGGGTCAAAATCGGAATTATTGTTGATGCCCCACGGGGCATGACTGTTTGCAGGAGGAATATATGATGTCATTATGGAAAAAAATGAAGGATAGACTCTGGCTGGTGGGGGGGATGTTGGTATGGGGTATGGTTTTTCCCATGCAGGTACCGGCAACGGAGTTGACCCTTGACCAGGCAGTGGAGAAAGCCTTGACCCATAACCCGGGACTCCAGGCCGCACATTTTCAGACCCTTTCCGCCCGGGAGAAGATCGACCAGGCCCGGTCCGGTGCCCTGCCCCAGGTATATCTGCAGGAGCAGGTCAGCCGCACCACCAATCCCATGTGGGCCTTTGGCACCCGGCTGAACCAGGAGTCCATCACTGCCGGCGATTTTGATCCTAACCGTCTCAATGACCCAGATGCCATCACCAACTACGCCACCACCCTTTCCGTCATCTGGCCGGTGTACGACAGTGGAAAGAGCTGGTATGGTGCGCAACAGGCCCGGCTCAACCGGGATGCCACAAACCTTTCCGAGGAGCGGACCCGGCAGCAGGTCATTGCCGGCACCATAACGGCCTACATCCGGGCATTACTCGTCCGGGAAAAGCAGAACGTTATTGCTCAAATTCTGGAAACAGCCCGGTCCCATCTGAAACTGGTACAGTCCCGGTATGACGGAGGATTTGTGGCAAAAAGCGATCTGCTCCGGGCCCAGGTGCACATTGCCGATCTGGAGCAGCAGCTGGCAGAGAGCAAGAGCCAGACCGACATTGCCAAATGCATGCTGAAAATTGCCATGGGAGGTGCCGGAAACCTCAACGACACCCTGACAACCCCCCTGGAACCGGGAGCGCCCATTGCCGGCACCCTGGACGGCTGGATCAGTCAGGCCATGTCCCACCGACCGGACCTGAAGCAGATGACCCTGCAGAAACGCATTGTGGAAAAAGAGCTGGCCAAATCCAGGGCGGGCCGTCTCCCCTCGGTGAGCTTAACCGGCAACTATGAGATCAACACCGATGATTTTGAGGATACCGGCAACAACTACACCCTGGGTGCCGTGGCATCGCTTCCCCTTTTCACCAGCGGACGCATATCATCAACCATACGCGAGTCCGAAGCCAATCTGAAACAGATCCAGGCCCAGCTCCAGGCCATGGAGCAGCGCATCTGCGGAGAGACCCGCCAGGCATTTTTCAATGTCAGGAGCGCCTGGGAGCGAATCCAGGTGACCCAATCGGCCATCAACCAGTCCCTGGAATCCCTTCGCATCGTAAGAAACCGCTATAACAGCGGCCTTTTCACCATCACCGATCTCCTAAATGCCGACGTCATGGTGCAACAGAGCCAGACCAATCATCTCAAGGCCATTCACGACTACCGAGCCGCGGGCATTCATCTTGAGCTGGCAGCTGGCACCATAAAGTATAATAAATAGGCTTATTCGCGGATTAGTGTGATAATTGATAATGTTGACCATCATCATCAAGTCCTAACCTGGATAAGCCGGAACCAAAAAGGTTTTCCGATATTCTCTTGCCCAAATAACACGAAAATCAGAGATAAGAATCTAAATGCAAGTCATGGAACCCGCATAAATCATGGAACCCGCATTTCGCTCTTTACGCTCCAACTATTTGAATTTATTAGATCAGACTCTTTGGGAATACAAAAAACTGCCGAAGAATCGATTTAAATCCCAATGAGCTACAAAGACAAGCGAAATGTGGGGTGGAACTGAAATCTTATTCATAAATCAATTTGATATAAAACATTTCATATTGACTGTCATTCATTTCATTTTAAATCAAAAAAGCACAATCTATGCTTGACAAAGCTATCAAATCATTATATCCAGATGCAAATACTATCATAAACATGATAATTTTAGTTGTAATATTTTTTGTAAGTTGACTTGATTCTTAGTATCAGGCCATGTGAAATGCGCTATATTTTTTATACTTTTGCTATTTAATTGTTGCAACCTCATTAAGATCTATCTGTAAGGAAAGCACATGTGCGGAGTTGTAACCTATTTTGGCAACGCTCCTGACCCCATTGCACGAATTGTGACGGGGATGTCGGCCATTATCTACAGAGCGCCTGACAGTACCGGGATTGGGACATTCGGCAGCTTATCCGAAAGCATGATCATGCGAAAGACCCTTGGTTCAGTGTCCGGAATAATACCGGCGTTGCTCAAATCGCCCTGTTTCAAAAATCCGGACAAGGCGGTGTTCTCCCTTTTCTCCGAAACATCAATGACAACACGGGAAATGCAGAAACGGTTAATTAATTATGAAAACCTTTCCACCGAGATATATGCATCCCTTGTGAACGGTGAGCGTCCCTATATCTCCATGCATGAAATGGTAACCGAGAATTGCGATGAGAGTGAGAGACACAACATCAGCCCCGGTTATGCCGGACGTCCCTACCCGCTCCCCGAATACAAACTGCGAAACATAAAAGAGTTCAGGGAACTCATCAGCACCCTCGCTCTGAACTACAACCTTTCCTCCGTCGCCATAAAGGCTCTGATGCGCGAACAACTGGAACAAAACATGGTCATCCAGGAACAGATACATGGAGAAAGTTGGAAGGTTTCCGGATGCGATATTTTTAATGCCTTTGATTATCTGTTTCAAAAGCTGTATGAAGAGTTCAGGCCTCAGAAAATGGTTCGTCAGAGTTTCAAACGGGTTTATATCAACCACAATGCCAGGAAATATCTCTGGAAAATTCTTCCTCTCTGTTCCATTAAAATCCCCGATGATTTTGATACAGACGGCATTCAGTTTCTATTTAGATTGATAGATACGGCACTGGTCTGTCGTATTTCAAATTTTCCCAATATTGCAGAGGTGCTTCAGGAAATGCTTAATCAATCGCTTCCGGCCCCGGGGATAACGGCTCGGTATGACTGGAACACCTTGTACGCTGCAGAAAAAGCCCTGAATGTATATGGCCGGGCGGCAGGAACAGCTTTTGAATGGCTCCAACGCAATGAGTGGTTGCCGGCTCTCTTCGCAGGCATGGGGGGGAGCCTTTCACACAGTGTTTCAATTCCGTTCGGCAGTACGGAACCGGAAACCCTTGGATTCTTTTCCCAGCCCGTCATAGCCCATGGCAGGTGGGCACTGCAGTCCTCCGTGACCGTGAGGAACGCCCACCCCTTCATGGACCAAACCGGTACCCGATTGACGGCCTTGAACGGCCAGTTCGCCGGTGATGTCGAAGATCAGATGAAGACATTTTTAAGTGAGGTGGCAGGATTTTCATTTAGGACGGAAAATTCCGCAGAATACCTTTCACTTTTCTGGGCATACTATTTTGAGACATTAAAAAGTGAAAAAAAGAAATTCCAGGAAATTCAGACCCAGGTTGCGCTGGAATTGGAGAATTTTGGAGCAGGCAACAACACAATTAATTATCGTCTTTTCAAACAGCTTCAGGGAAAAACAGAGCAGGAGATAGATGAGATGGCCTTTATCCGGGCTGTCCGGCAGTTTACCGAAAAAGGCGGTCAGATTGCGGCTGTCGGTATCAGCATGAACTCTCCCCGTACCTTGTATGCAGCATCCTGCAACCGTCCATTGTTCATTGTCAGACGAGTGGATACGGATGATTATATGATCGTATCCGATGTTAATGCGGCAATGGGCCTATTTTCCCAGCTCGAAATTGCGGATGTCAGCCGGAAATATGAGTTGCTGATCGAAGAACGGGATAAAGAGGTGGCCACGCTCAAGGTGAGCCCACTATTGAAAAAAGAGCTGGATGGCATCATGGATCGCTATAATATGCGCATTGACGAAGTCCTGGCAAGGTTCAGGGTTGAGATGCACGCCCTGGACGGAGGGGAGATTTTTGCAAAAATTTTTACGGATTTCAATAACAAAATACCCTGCCGAAGGGTAAAGATATCTGATTTCCAGGGCAACCTGCTGCATGATCTGGAACCGGAAACCTTTAATTTGACCCCTCCCCATGTGCACAAGGATCTGAACAAATCCTTTTTCGAGTCCCATTTGGAGGAGGTGCCAGGTCTGATGGAGACCATGATAGATGCCGTACTTGACCAAAAGGATGCCCTTGATCCCATCATGGTCAACACGGCTGTATTGCAGAGGCGCTTTGGAAAGCATCTGTCCGGCATGAAACGCATTGTTCTGACGGGCATGGGCTCTTCCTACAACACCTGCATGTATGCAGCGGGTTTTATCAGGCAGATTCTTCCGGGCATTCAGGTGGTCTGCCTCAAGCCTGTGGATATTGAAATTCTCTCCAGTGTGATAATGCCACAAAGCGATCTTGTGCTTATGGTCAGCTGGAGTGGCACCACTGCAGATATGATTGTCCTTGCCAAAAAGCTTCATAAGGCAAATGCCGTATGTGTTGGCGTAACGGAAAAAATTATTGGGGATCTTGCCCTCATAACCCGCAAAAGCGGTGGTATTATCCATGCGATGAGTGGAGAAGAGGTGACGGTTTCAGCCGTTAAAAGCACCTTTTGCCTGCTGCTTGCGCTGGATCTTTTCATTCTCCGGATGAAATGGCATCTTTTCGCCGGGGAGCAGGAGTTTTCCATTACCGTCAGTATCCGTCAGATTCCCGATATACTGCGGCAGATGATGACCGACAAACAAATGATGAAAGCCGTTGAAGCGCTTTCCTTCTCCAGGGCCGGAAAGGAGTTGCTCCTTATTGCGGATGATCTGCATGCGCCGGCCACAGGGCATGAGGCCCGGTTAAAGATAGAGGAGATGACCTGGTCATTAAAAACCCGGGTGGTAGATTACAGTGAATTGCCCTTGAACCTTGTCCATAAAAACAGAGAGGGGCTTTTTGTTTTGGTTAATGCCACCGGTCGGCCGAGGATTCAAGCCGCCATGGACGTTATGGAAAAGTTGAGCCAAGAGGGCATTGATTTTGTTGTGGTCACATGGGATAGCAGCCTTAAGGATCATATCGCAAAACGTTGTGACACCCTTATTGTTGTTCCCAAGATTCATGACTGTTTTCAGCCTTTTATCGATCTTTTCTTTTATTATCATCTGGCCTTTCACTTTGGAAGAGCAAGGGGTGGAATAGATGACGATTTTCCCAGAAATCGTGCAAAATCCGTCACCACATCCAGATCGGTTCTGCCGCCTCAGTTCAGTCCCGGGAGTGAGCTGTTCAACATCCGGCATAGAACCGGCCTGGTTGTCAACGACTCCGGGGATATGCCTGATCCGAATGCACCCACAGCCTGGGAGGATTTTACCTTTGACGGTGATGCCATGAAGATATTTCGTCAGATGCGGAAATTAGCGGAATGTCTTGACCATGACGATCCCCTGTCCATGCTTCTGGAGTTTGATATGGGGGATTTGTCTGTTTTTGCATCCGCACTGTTTGATCGCCACAATCCCAAGGACCTCTTTTTTCTGCCCCTGGACCTTGATGCCAAAGGCGCCATACAACAGGCAATGGTACGCTTTCGTCGTATACTGCCCTGTCGCATGCGAATGCTGCAGCCTGGAGAGTCCCATGCATCCATTCCTGAAGAGTCCGTTGTCATGATGATATCCTCTAAACGGGATGTAATGGTTCCGGATCAATGGGCAACATGTGAACATCTCGAATTGTTGTGGGTTGGCTTTATGCCCGATACGCCACAGAATTCCTTCTCCTGCGGCAGATATATCCACAAATTTGACGGTGCTGCAGGAAATGGCAGTTTTCTGTATGCCGGGATTGTGTTGCTGCTCATCAAGGCCTGGTCACTGGCCGAACCCCAAAAGGCAGCGATTCTGACGGAGCACTTTAAGCTCAGTCCAGGCGTGATACGCTCCATTCTCAACAACGGCCACCTTGCCGAAGATATCTCAGACGTCATGGGACGCAATCATCAATATAAGTCATTGCTGTTTCTCACCACACCGGACGGCAACGGTATCCCCTTTGTACGTTCTTTTGACGGCATTGGCAATAAGGTTGCCCGGTGGGAGTCTTTTGGAAACGGAGCCCACGGCTCCCTTGTTACCGTGGACAATCGGGTTGCCTCCAAATATGTTCTTTTGGAGGACAGGGGGCGGATGCATGAAATGTATGGCGCGGATGTGGTTGGGAAATGGGAACACAAGTATCTCCAGGGGATGAGGGTGGATCAATTTCTCAGTACACTGCCGGGCGACATGGGTGAACGGGTGGACAAACCCTTTTTTTCCGAGGGGGAGTGGTATCTGCCTCTGCTGCGTCCTGATTACGAAGTATTCCAGGACAATCTGATCATTCTTGATGCCACCAGTGAACATTATCTTAATCAGGCCATTGATGATCTCACCGTCTTCGGATGCCGGCAGGCCAGAATGATTGTTCTGACCCAGGAGGCATTTCAAAACATGCCTGAAAAAAGGGCATTGCATAAATTCCCTCTGTCCGGTATGATTTCACTTTCGGCTATGAGGGGGCATCATCAGCCGCTCCCCATTTCAGATTTTCATATGCCATTTGCACTGGCCTTGTTGGGGACAGCCATGGCAGGAGCCTGTTAGATTCTTATCTTTAAGATTTTCTATGTTATTTTGACAAGAAAATCAAAAAAAAACTTTTTGGATACGACTCATCCAGGTTAGGGCTCTATATTTCAATTGGTTCCTTTAAAAAAAACCGGCATCCTTCATATGCCCTCAAAAGTAGTTGACCCTTTTTTGAGAAAAAGCCCCGCAAAACAGGACTGTTGCTCCGGAAAGTGTCAACCGGGAAATGAAGGATGCCAATAATGTTTTTTTAACCCTATAAATTTTCAGGAGGTGGATGATGTTCATAGATGTTCCAGTCTGTCCTGAGTGTAGAAAAGAGTTGAGCGAAAATACGGTTACCTGTCATCATTGCGGTAAATCCGTATCTCGCCCCATGCGAAATACGATCTTTTCCTGGCTCTGGATCGACAGATTTTTTCTGCTCTCAACGGTGTTGGTATTGACCTGTTTTTTCATGCCCTGGTTTCCGGGAGAACACCTTTATCAGGATTCAGGATTTTCAGCCTATAAAATGTTGACTGCCCTGGTTGATCTGGAGGTGGAATTTCTGGATTCCTATAACATTTTAAGGATGGTTCAAATTGTACCGCTGTTTACGGTGCTTATCTTTTTTCTGATTTACCTGCAGGATAATTTGAAAACCACTCCTTTTCCGGGTATCTTTCTCTTTATATTCATACTTACCGGGATGCTGATTTATATTTTCCAGAAAATGTCGGGTACCATGGCCTGGTTTTCGGCCATTTTGTTTACCACTGCTCTATTGTACTATTTTCGTCGGGGAATGGCACGCGGAGATATTGGGAGGATATCCCATTATGTTCTTGTTGAATTCCTCTGTCTGTCGGTTCTGTTTTATCTGTTCGATCTGAATCAGGCTTATTATGCAAGGCTGAATCCGGTTGCTTCGCTTGACATATGGGGCTTTTATGCCTGTATGATTCTTTTTTTCATAATGAGTGTTCTGATAATTTTAAAGAACATGCGGGGGGTTGAGGACTTCTGGATAGTGGTATTTGTTCTTGGATTCTCCATCATTGCCTATTCCGCTATGATTAAGCCGTTGTTTTTTTCAGAACCCTTAGCCTTTTTTGCCGATAATATTAACGAAACACAAAAACAGCTTGTGGCGCATATCCGCATTGTGGCTATTTCCCTTGGCATTGCCGTGGCTGTCGGGGTGCCCGTCGGGATTTACATCACCCGTCATCCGGCCGTTGCCGGAGTGGTTCTGTATATTTCAAGCATTCTCATCACCATTCCAAGCATTGCCATGTTCGGTTTCATGATGCCCATTCTTTCCTCCATTGACAATGTCTGGGACGCGGTCAGCGGTATCGGTATCGGGGTGGTACCTGCCGTGGTGGCGCTTTCCCTCTATTCGTTGCTGCCTATCATCCGTAATACGTTTATTGCCTTAAAGAGTGTCGATCCCGCCACCATTGAGGCAGGCCGGGGCATGGGAATGACGAATTTTCAGCTGTTGATTCAGTTGCAGCTGCCTTTGGCGGCGCCCATCATCATGGCCGGTGTTCGTACCGCCATGGTCATGGGCATTGCCATTGCCGCCATTGCCGCATACATCGGCGCAGGGGGGCTTGGGGTGTTTGTCAGTGAGGGCCTTCAGATGTCCACCAATGCATCGGTTATTGCAGGTGCGGTGGCCATGAGTGTTCTGGCCATTATTGCGGATCTGTTCCTTGGCAAGGCCGAGGAGTGGTTAACCCCCACGGGACTGAAGATCAGACAGGCACAAAATTAGTGCTCGAAGAAAAATCAGTCTGTTTTTGTCGGATAATGACGAAAAATGATTTTTTTTCAGGCATGAATCAAGAAAGAGGATAAAAAAATATGGGAATCATGTTAAGCCTTCAAAAAGTGACAAAAATATATCCGGGAGCAGACAATATCAAGGCCGTTGATGAACTCTCCTTTGACCTGGAAGAGGGAGAAATCTGTACCGTGGTGGGGCCGTCAGGGTGCGGAAAGACAACGGCCATGAAGATGATCAACCGATTGATCTCCGTAACCAGCGGGAAGATCCTTATAGATGGTCAGAATGTCGCCAATATCAATACCATTGAGCTTCGGCGGAAGATTGGTTACGTGATTCAGAATATCGGCCTGTTTCCCAATATGACCATAGGTGAAAACATCGCCATTATCCCCAAACTTCTCAAGTGGGACAAGGGGCGCATTCAGGAAAAGGTGCAGAGCCTTCTTGAGATCGTGAACCTTCCCCCGGATGAGTATCGGAATCGTTACCCAAGAGAGCTGTCCGGCGGACAGCAGCAGCGCATAGGTGTTGCCAGGGGAATGGCCGGCGATCCTCCCATCATGCTCATGGACGAACCCTTCGGAGCCATTGATCCCATCAACAGGGAGCACCTCCAGAATGAATTTCTGAAAATTCAGGAAAAGGTGAAAAAGACCATCGTGTTCGTCACCCACGACATTGACGAGGCCATTAAGATGGGGGACAAGATCTGTCTGCTAAAAGACGGGCATCTGGTTCAATTTGACTCCCCGGAGGAGATGCTTATTAACCCGAAGAACGATTTTGTCAGCGACTTTGTGGGTGGAGATCGGACATTGAAGCGCCTCAACCTATTCACCATACGTAAATCCATGCAGACCAATCCTCCGGTGATCAATGTGACTGAAACCATTGAGACCGCCATGAATCTTTTCGTCAAGCTGAAGGTCAACTACCTCATCGCCGTGGACTCGGATGGACTCTTAAAGGGCATGGTCAAGCGGGACACCATTCCAGCCGGGGCGGACACCGTTATGGATGCCACGGAAGAGACCAATGCTTGGCTGCCGGGAACCGCCAGTCTCAAAGACGGGCTTTCCGAGATATTTACCCATGACTACGGTTTTTTGATCGTGGTTGACGACGAGAGAAAGGTGCTTGGGTGGTTGAGAACCGATGACATTAAAAAGACCCTTAAAGGATGACACCATGAATTTTAATATTTTGTTTCAACTGATAAAGCGGATCATTCCGTACATTGCCGCCATTGCCTTTGTGGTGTGGCTGTATGTCAGTTACGGAGCATGGGCATACACCTTGAAAAACATGTCGGAATTCTTCCGCCTCATCGGAGAGCATCTGGTGTTGGTTTTCATCAGTATGGCGGCTGCCGTTTCTGTGGGTGTCACTCTGGGAACCATCATGACCAGAAAGGGGTTCGAGAAAAGTGCTTCGGTGATCATGGCCGTTGTCAACGTGTGGCAGTCCGTGCCTTCCCTGGGTGTCATTGCCCTGGCCTATGGTATCCTGCCCATGATCGGCATATCCGGAATCGGTATGGTTCCGGCACTATTTGCCCTGTTTTTTCATGCGGTGGCTCCCATTGTCCGCAATACCTATGCCGGTATTGATTCCGTAAGCAGCGATGTTATTGAGGCTGCCACGGGAATGGGGCTGACCGGAAAACAGATTTTGTTTCAGATAGAGTTGCCCAATGCCATGCCCGTCATCATGGGAGGCATCCGTACCTCGTCTGCCATTATCGTGGGCACGGCACCCCTTGCCTTTCTCATTGGCGGCGGTGGCCTGGGTTTCTGGATCTTCACCGGGATTGCTCTGGTGGACATGGGCATCATGACTGCGGGGGCGGTACCTGTGGCACTCCTTGCCATGCTCATCGATTATCTGCTGGCAAAACTGGAGATCTTCATCGTCAGCCCGGGCATTCTTTCCGATGGCACGCAGACGGCGATGTAATGGCGATGTAATAGAGTACAACGGATATCGGCACCGTGGTTACTGTTTCTGAGTTTATATGAAAAGGTAGTCTTCAAGTCTACCTCAGCAGAGCCCCTCCCCCGATGGGCAATAGGAACCGGCCAATTGAGCCGTCTACGGTTCCGGGCCGGGCCCATTGCCCGTCGGGGGGGGGGGCGGCATAATGCCATTTTCTATCTTCGTTGTGTCCGCCAAGACATGTGGGTTATAGATGATTGCGAATGAATTGATACTTGCAATGCCTGTTAAAATGCAGGCAAATGGTAAAACCCAATCTGGAAAAAGGGTATCAATTCATCTGCTGCGAGCTATAGTTGTGGCAGATATCTCTGCCATGTGGGTTTGTAATATATTTAATTTATGGAGGTTTATGATGAAAAAATTTTTTCTTTTAATCATAGCGGTTTCTTTTCTTGCGCTGCCCATGACAGGATTTGCGGCAGGCCCTGTGAAGGTGGCGTCCAAAGGCTTTACCGAGCAGGTTATCCTGGGTAAAATCATGGTTCAATTGCTCAAGGACAGAAAAATACCGGTGGAAGACCGCACCAGCCTGGGCGGTACCAATGTGAATCGTGAAGCTCTGGAGCAGGGACAGATTGACGTGTATATGGAATATACAGGTACGGCATGGCTTTCGCTTTTTAAACAGACGGAAGTTGTCCGGGATGCCACAGAGCTTTACAAAAAGGTCAAGGCCCATGATGCCGCAAACAAACTGGTATGGCTTGAGCCGGCAAGGTTCAACAATACCTATGCCATTATCATGAAAGCGGATACGGCTGACAAGATGGGTATCCACTCCCTCTCCGACTGGGCCGCATGGACCCAAAACAACCCCGGGAAAATGACGGTATCAACCAACGCAGAATTTTATTCAAGGGCGGATGGTTTCAAGGGAATGATGGAATTTTACGGTCTTACCTTTGGCAAGGACATACCGGACGGTAATGTCACCAAAATGGAAACGCCGCTGGCCAAAAAGGCCGTGCGGGACGGTCAGGCGCTCTGCGGTATGGCCTTTGCCACAGACGGAGAGATCCAGGATTACAAGCTGACCGTTTTAGAGGATGACAAAAGCTATTTCCCCATTTACAATCCCGCACCGGTTGTCAGGGCTTCAGTGCTTGAGGCGTATCCCCAATTGAAGCTGGTATTAAATGAAATCGGTGCATCTCTGGATACCGGCACCATGACACGTCTCAACTACCGGGTAAATGTCAATGGAGAGAAACCCGATGCCGTGGCAAAAAGCTGGCTGGAAGGGGTTGGCCTGGTTATCAAGAAAAGAAAGTAAAAAAAATTTGGGCGGGGATGCGTGATCCCCGCCTTTGAAAACACCGGGCTTGATCACAGCACCGGCCACTTGAGGAAGGGTCAGCCATTGAATAACACAGAAAAAATCATTGAATTTATCGTAAGCGCAAATTGGGATGATTTTCCAGAGAATGTTCGGCACCAATCCAGGCGTACCCTTCTTGATGCCTTGGGAGCCATGATTGCAGGCACCAGAACACCGGTGGGAGAGCTGATGGCCGATATCGTTACCCGGCAATACGCAAATGGCCCCTCCACCCTACTTGGAACCGGTGTAAAGGTCTCCACGGTGGGTGCTGCTCTGGCCAATGGCTTTGCCGGGAATGCCCTGGACATTGATGATGGATACCGACTCGTTAAGGGGCATCCCGGTGCCTGTATTCTTCCTGTGGCGCTGGCGGCAGCCGAATCCATACCCCGGTGCAGCGGGCGGGATTTCCTGACGGCAATGGTGGTGGGATATGAAGTGGCCATCAGGGCAGGAATGATCCGCCATGCCATCTATGATGTCTACCACTCCTCAGGCAGTTGGGGTGCCATCGGAGGAGCCGGCGTTGCCGGCAGGCTCATGGGCCTTGGACCGGAAAAACTCTATCATGCATTGGGTGCGGCCGAATACCATGCGCCCATCGCCCCCATGATGAAGCTGATTGAATGTCCCGGTATGGGAAAGGACAGTATCGGCTGGGGTGCCATGGTGGGGATGCTCTCCGCTGAGATGGCCGGCACAGGTTTTACCGGTCCCAGATCCATATTTGACGATACTCCGAATCAAACCTGGATCGATACTCTGGGTAAGCAGTATGAATTTATGAATCTTTATTTTAAGCCCTATGCCGCCTGCCGCTGGGCCCAGGCCGGTGTGGACGGCGTGTTGAAGCTGATTGCCCGGCATGATTTAAAACCGGAGTCCATCAGAGAGATCCGGGTCTACACCTTTGCCGAGGCAGCAGCCCTGAGCCGCTCACATCCTGCCAGCACTGAAGATGCCCAGTACAATTTTTCTTTTCCCATTGCCGCAGCCGTGCTGGACGGAGAGGTCGGGCCTGCCCAGGTTCTTCCGCCACGAATTTTTGACAAGGATCTGCTCCTCATGATGGATAAGGTAACGCCGGTTGTCCGGGAAAAATTCCAGATGGCGTTCCCTGCAAAGGCCCTTTCAGAGGTTAGGATTGAGGACAACTGCGGAAGGCTTTACCATTCCGGTGTCATGTCCGCCAGATGGGAGCCCGGCAGTGGATTGCCCACAGACACAGAACTTGAGAAAAAGTTCCTTTGGCTTGTTGCACCGGTCTTGGGTGATGAAAGAGCTGAAGAACTGGTGAATATCATCCGGCATTTTGACGAAGAAACAGATATATGTGTACTCATTGAGGCATGCAAAAAATTTAATACTTTACAATTCCCATAAATTTTCTTGCGCGTCCAATGAGCTGCCTGAATGGATTTGAAAATTTTCTGGAATATTCATTAACCATACTTTCTGCGTCTTCCTTTAAAATATTTTCCGGCACCATTTTGTTTTTATATTTCACAATCCATATGTAGAAATCCGTCTCTGTCCTGTGCGGAAAAGCAACCATTATTTTGTTCTTTCGGATCATTTCCGCCATGGGGGTATATATGTTATCAAACCAGGATGCGGCCGCCTCCTCCAGGCTGATTTCCTTTTTTTTATTTTTGGCAAGGAAAAATGCATGTCGCTGGATATGTTCCATGATGATACTATACCCACCGAGTCTTGTCAGATGAAGATCAGGATTTCTTTTTTTTAAACCGGTCTCCTTCAAAAATTTATGATAGGTCTCAAGGATGGTCAGCTTATATATATCCGTACTGTTGTCAAGGGAGACATCACAGTTGTACTCGAAAACCCTGGCATCAATGGTGCCTGCATTTCTTGATTTTGCAACCGATATCCGGTGGTGCCCGTCTTTAACGAAGTATGCTTTGCAAACCTTATAAAGTTCAACCGGTGGCAATTTTTTACCCGATGAAATCGCATTTTCAATCTCCTTCCAACGCTCCCTTGAACTCTCTTCCAATGGGAAAAAGTGACGTGTAAAGCTCTTATAGCGCCCCTGGCTTCCGATGATGGCATCAAGGGGAACGGAATGTATACCGATATCTTTGACAAACCAGAGTTCAAGCTTCTCCTTTACGGCTTCAAAGGGAAGCAGCCTACTGGATTTTCGTGTCATCCAGCTGCTTAGCTCCTCTTTGAATGCCCTTGTCATGGCTTGGGAAAAATGTTGTTCAGCCTTGTACCTGTTTTGAGCATCTGCATCCGCATTTGATTTGAAAAGGGTCATTTTGAACTGTATATTCTCTCTTAATATTTGTATGCCAGTATCATATGATGAATCTGGCTTAATCATAATACAGACCGTCAAGAGGTGCCCATGTTATGACCAACCCCTGAAATTGAATTTTTTTCTTTAGCTTCCACCAAGAGTATTTTACCATTTTTCCATACAGGAATTTTCAAATTTAAATCGGCTGCTTTTTGAATAGCTTGTTTGGATGCCCGGCGCATCGCATTAAGTGCCAAACTTGAATTGGACTTTTTTTTCATGATTTTTCCTCTATAATGGCCGGTTCCTATTGCCCGTCGGGGGAGGGGCTCTGCTGAGGTAGACTTGAAGACTACCTTTTCATATAAAATTGAGTTATTCAGATGAGCAATGCTTGAGATGGGCCAACACAAGGGTGATTTCACCATAGGAGCAGGCATCGCCCAGTTGAGTTTTAATGGTTTTCATAAACCCACTCTGGGCCCCGGACGTCTCCTGTTCTCCGAATTGTTTCCGGACGGCGGCAATCTTCTCCTCAATGAGCTGCTGTTTTTCTTTGGAAATCACTTTTTCAACGTCAAGCTCCCCCATTTCCACAAAAGTAGCCAGGTGGCCCTGGATGGTGTTCTCCACAAGCCCTCTCTCTTCTGCAATGCGGGCCACGGACAGCCCCTTGTTAAAGAGATCCAGGCTGATCTGCCGGGTATTTGATTTGACCTTTTTTTCTTTTTTACTCTCAGCCCCATCTGCATCCCCATTGGAAGCGACCTCTTCAGGCACCACCCGGGGAGGATTCAGAATCACCGTTTCAATACCGTGGGCCGTGCGATAGGACTTGACAATGGCGGTGATCTCATCCCCATATTTTTCAATGGTTTTTCCCCCTACCCCACTGATCTTTCTCAGATCGGTTTTATTATCGGGCAGGCACACCACAATTTGGATCAACACCCGCTGGTGGAGAATCTGAAAATGGGCAATACCAAGCTCCTGGGCCTTTTGATGCCGCCATGCCTTAAGGGATTTGAACAGCTCCGGATGCTCAATGTCCGACTCGCCATAATCAGGCTGAGCCTGGGGTTTAACCTTCTCCGGTACAAAGTCAATTTCGGCCATTGATATGGCCCGCAGGTACCGGGCCGGTGAAAACCCGTGCTCACAGCATTTTATGCCGGCCTGTTTGACCATAATATCCTGTTTCAGATTGTTCAGGGCGTTGTTGATCTTCTTTCTAAGCTCTTTATTGTCCGTCTCCACATAGAGTTTTTGTAAGATATCATCAAAGCAACGGGAAAATTTATCCTGGAACCAGTTGGAGGCTTTGGAGATGCGCTCCAATGTATGGTCATGGGTTTCAGGCAGATGGCCCTGAGCAAAAATACCAAGAAGCTGGTTTTTAAATTTTTCACCCACAACAAACACGTCCTGCCGAGCCATGCGCTGTACGCCTGCAATGTCACCAACTCCGGAGAGCTGGAGTACCCGGGCATTGCCCAGCAACAGCCCGGTGAGATAATTAAAACGGCTCTGCAATCGGTTGAAATCAAAACATTCCAGCAATAACTGCTGCTGAAACCGCGTTCTTTCCCATTCAAGTTTCTCCAATGAAGGAGAATTTTCCCGGGCCATGGCCAGGAACGCCAGAATGGTCTCATCAGCACCGATGCCCCGGGCCGGCAGGGGAGAGTTGAGCACCATGCCGTCAAGGGTCCTGCACCGGCTCAGCGCCACATAGACCTGACCGTGGGCAAAGGCGGCTCCGGCTTCAATGACCGCCTTGTTAAAGGTGAGCCCCTGGCTTTTATGGATGGTGATGGCCCAGGCCAGCTTCAGGGGAAACTGCTTGAACTTACCGATGACATCGGTCTGAATCTCCTTGGTCTTTTCATCCACCGTGTATTTAATGTTTTCCCACTCCACAGGTTCCACCCGGATGGTATCGCTCTCTTCGGGACAGGAGATCCAAATCTCCCCGTTGGACATGGTGGTGATCTTACCGATTTTACCATTGAAATATCGCTTGTCAGGGGAGGTGTCATTGCGCAGAAACATCACCTGGGCCCCCTGTTTCAGGATCAAATTGGCAGGGGTGGGGAAACTGTGGCCGGGGAACTCCCCGGACACCTCCGCCGTAAAGCTTTCAAATCTTCCCGGCAAGGCGTTCAGACGATTGTGATTAATGGAGTCCGCCGTCAGATTATGGGTGGTCAGGGTAATATAGCCCTGGTCCGGCTCCGGGGTGAAATTCTCCACATGACGGCGGTTCAGCGCATCCATGGCATCACCATCAAGGCAGTTATCCCGTACCTGGTTTAATAGCCGGATAAAACGGGCATCGGACTGGCGATAAATATGCTGAAGCTCAATGGAGATCAGCTCCGTGCGGGCCAGGGCCTGGCTGCTGAAGAAGTAGACAGAGGCGTAGTATTGCTGCAGAATGGCCCATTCATCCTGTTTCACCACCGGCGGCAGCTGGTGCAGATCTCCGATCATGAGCAGCTGAACCCCGCCAAAGGGCCGCTCACTGCGACGAAGACGCCGCAGCACGGCATCCACGGCATCCAGCAAATCTGCCCTCACCATACTGATCTCATCTATGACCAACAGATCAAGGGATCGGATGATCCGCAGTTTTTCCCGGCTGAATCGAAACATGCGCTGCCGATTGGTTTCCTGGGCTTCACTGCCAGGCACAAAAGGGCCAAAGGGCAGCTGAAAAAAGGAGTGCAGGGTCACTCCGCCGGCATTGATGGCCGCCACCCCGGTGGGGGCGGTGACAATCATCTGCTTTGCCGTCTCTTTTTCCAGGGTGCGTAAAAAGGTGGTCTTGCCGGTGCCGGCCTTTCCCGTCAAAAAAAGATGGCACCCCGTGTGAACTACAAACTCCCGGGCCAGATCCAATTCCGGATTTTTCAGGGTTTCTGCACCCCTTTGCATTGTTTCATTCATGTGTTTGAATATCTATAAAAATCTTTTGAAAATCAAGAGAAATACAACAGTTTAGTCTCAACCGGCATTTTTTAAACAGACGTCGAGCTAAAACATGATCCGCAGAAAATTCAAACCAATCTCGTATATACCGGAACAAAGACCAACTTTTCCACACATTGCCTTTCAAATACAGCCGGAGACATCACAATCCCCCGGGTGACATGAGAATGTTCATTTAAAAAAATATGCATACTCTTCAATTTACCGGCCGGTCCGCTTTTTACTTCAATGGGAACGATCTCACCATCCCTCACATATAGATAATCCACTTCAGCAGAGCTGCTTTTTTTAGCCCTTGACCAGTAAAACAATTTAAAATTCTCTGATCCCCCGGCAGCCAGCAACTCCTGTCCCACAAACTGCTCTGCCAAAGCCCCTTGATATACACCGGAGAGGTCCGTTGCCTTTAAAATATCCGAAGGGTGAATACCACAGTGGTATTGCATCAATCCCATATCAAGGAAAAGCGGTTTCATCACTTTGGATGATGCCGTGGCGTTCAAGGGAAGGCCTGAGGCATCGGAGGCGTTAATGATGCTCAAAAGCAATGCCCGCTCAAGAATTTGAAGGGATAGTTTGGTTTTTTCAATCCTCCGGTCCGGGTCCAGTCGGGAATATTTTATTTGGTTGCCCACATGGGAGGGCACGGTCCGCATCAAATGGTCCAGACTGTCGATGTCGGCCCGCCGGCCATATTTAACCAGAGAGTGAAGATATGACTGAAAAATCTCTTCATGGACAGCAGCACTGTCGGTGAGAGAATGGGTTGCGCAGAATCGTTTGACGGCTTCGGGCATGCCGCCGATGAGGAAATAAAGTTTCAGCTGATCGATAATTTTAGAATGTATGCTCTCACTTACCGCAGTGAAGTTGGAGAGCGTCGGCAAGTGTTGGGCAAGGATCTCCTTACCTGAAGCAACCAGGAATTCATGGAAGGTCATGGGTCTCATCCACTCAAAGGAGAGACGGCCAACGGGAAAGGAGACCGTGCCCAATGAAAACTCAAGCATTGATCCTGCGGCAATGATGTGAAGTTCCGGCATCTCTTCATAAAAATACCGTAAGCTTAATAATGCTCTTTCACACTCCTGGATTTCATCGAAAAACAGCAGGGTTTTTCCGGGTGTAATTCGTTTGTTGGCAAGCACCTCAAGATCCAGAACCAACTTTTCAGTGGACAGGTCACCCTCAAAAATTTTATGGAGGGTGCGGTCCCGTTCAAAATCCAATTTTAAAAACAAGTCGAAATGGGTCTCTCCGAATCTGCACACAGAATATGTTTTGCCCACCTGACGGGCACCCCTTATGACCAGGGGTTTTCTAAATCTTGATTTGCTCCACTCAACCAGCCTTGTGTCAATATCTCTTTTCATATGGTTTCCATTTCAGGATCTGATCACAACGTCGGTGGCCACTCGTCACCAGTGGAGGGTCAACGGGTGATCCGGATTGTGTTCAGAACCCCATTTTACTCTGGTCAATTGTAATTACACAAGGCTATAATCACACAAATATTGTAATTTAACAAGGATCTAATTGCGTGAATCATCTATTTGAACGGGACCGCACCCTCCACAGAATTATTGCATGAATCATATGATTGAATAGTATAGGAATTTCGACATCCTTCATATGTTCCCAAAAGTACTTTACACTTTTTTAAGAACGACCACCGAAAAATGGGCATTCTCCTCATGAAAGTGTAAAGCGGGAATGAAGGATGCCTTTCATTCATCTGTTTTACTCCCGGATTAACGCCAGAAGTTCTTCTGCCGACATTTTACCGCTCAAGTCGCTTCCTGTGAGCAGGCTGTCCGCAAGATTTCGTTTACGGCGATGCATCTGCACAATTTTCTCTTCCACCGTTCCCCGGGTAACCAGGCGATAAATGGTGACAGGCCTGCGCTGACCAATGCGATGGGCACGGTCGGAGGCCTGATCCTCCACAGCCGGGTTCCACCAGGGGTCAAGGTGAATCACATAATCCGCTGCCGTCAGATTCAACCCCACGCCCCCGGCCTTAAGACTGATCAGAAAAACATCCCCCTCCCCGGATTGAAAATCATGGATGGCCTTTTGTCGCTGGGGGGCCGGGGTGCTGCCGTCCAGGTACTGGTAGTTGATTTTGGATTCATCCAGATATTTCCGCACAATGGAGAGATGGCCCACAAACTGGCTGAAAACAAGGGCCTTATGACCATTGCTCATGAGTTCCTCAAGAATTTCGGAAAAGGCAGCCAGTTTACTGCTGGGAATGGAGATCTCCTTGTTCACAAGTTCACTGTGGCAGCAAGCCTGGCGCAATTTCGTGATCTCTGCCAATATTTTGAAATGCGTTTGACCGGCATGGCTCTCATCATCGGTGGAGATTCGCTCCAGGGCCTGTTGGCGCAGGGCCTCATAAAAGGCCATCTCCTCTGTGCTCAAATCAATATCCAGCAGAATCTCTGTGCGGGGGGGCAGCTCCTCCAGGACCTGGGCCTTGGTGCGGCGCAGAATAAACGGTTGGATCAGTCGCTTGAGATCCTTTCTTGCCTGACGGTTCCCCTCTTTTTCAATGGGTATGGCAAAGGTCTTGTTGAAGTGCTCCAGGGATCCTAAAAGGCCGGGATTAATAAACTGAAAAAGATTCCACAGCTCACCCAGATGATTCTCGATGGGAGTTCCGGTGAGGATCACCTTGAATGCGGCGGTCAGCTCCATGGCTGCCCGGGATCGTTGGGTGGCGACATTTTTGATTGCCTGGGCTTCATCCAACACCACCATCTGCCAGGAGACAGCAGACAACAGGGTGGCCACCTTTTTCTGCTGCATCAGGCCGTAACTGCAGATCAGCACATCAAAGCTGCCGGCATCTTCCAAAATTTGTTTCCTGTTATTTCCGCCAAATGAGATCAGGTTCAGACAGGGTGAAAAGCGGTTGGCCTCTGCAATCCAGTTGGCGCACACCGAGGTGGGGGCGATCACCAGTGACGGCCCCTTTGGGGCATGCCTGATGAGCATGGCCAGGGTCTGCATGGTTTTGCCAATCCCCATGTCATCCGCCAGACAGGCACCCACACCCCAGGCTGACAGACAGTTCATCCAATTGATCCCTTGCAGCTGATAGTCACGCACATCCGCATTCAGGGTGGACGGGGCCGCCAGAAGCGGATCAGGCTGGGTTTGAAGCTTTGCAATGTGGGCTTTCCAGGCCTTGTCGGTGCGCACGGTGTCCACTTCCTGGAAAAATCCTTCCAGGGCCAGCGCTGCCAGAGGATGAAACCGTACCCCTTTTCCATCCCGGACAGAGTATCTGTCAAGACTCTCAAGCCTTTTGCGAAAGGCCTGGGTTAATGCTATAAACCGTCCCGGATGGATCTCCAGGAATCGGGTGGTAGTTTTTTCAAGATATTCCAGAAGCGTTCCCATCTCCAGGGTGAGATGTTCATCCACCACCACCTGGCCGCTCATGGCAAACCAATCTTCTCCCCCCTTGATGTTGAATCTGCAATTGTTAAACGAAATCGTTCCCACCTGCTCAAAGGGTTTGCCTTCGGGCCACTCAAGCACAATACCTTCGCCCTGGGCATCCAGCTCCTGCAACAGCTCCAGGGACGCTTCCACCCCGGGAAAATGCCACTCCCCCTGATGTTCTTCGGCGTTTGCAAGGGTGGGGCATCCATTGATCAAGTCAGCTGCCAGCTTCTTTTCAATTTCAAGATTCCTTGTGGTTTTCATCTGAATACCATTCACCCGGGCAATGACATTTTTTCCTTTGCTGCCGGGGGAATAAGAGGGGCCATTTTCACCAAGGGGGTACACAAGCATGGAGAGCTTCAGCCCCTGTCCCAGGGGCGAGAGCTGAACATGGAGGGTTGAATCGGCTTTTGCCTCTGCAACACTGTCACTGCCCCCCTCTATATCCGACTGGATGGTAATATCCCCTGCCAGGGCACTCATCACCTGGACGATTTTATCTTCCGCCGATGCCGGAAAGGAGGCCTCCTTCCCCAGGATATCGGCAATGGCCTGATATTTCGTGTCCAGTGACACCAACTTGATGCGAGTGGGTGTCTCCTGCACCACCACATGTTTTGCCTCAACATAGCGTTGGGGTCTTGGGGACAGAACAAGGGTGAACTGCTCTTTACCCTTTTTTGAAACAATGAGTTCCGGCTTTCCATGGACCAGCTCTATGCGGGTGGTGCCATCACTTGAAAAGAGAAAAGGATGGCCCACAACATCGGGCATATAGTCATCATCAAAAATATATTCCACATTGGTGTACCACCCATCTTTGTAAGTGTTGGCATAGATGTGCCCGCAAATTTTTTTATCCTGGGCCGTCAGGTAGGGAAATTTTCTTATCTCATCGCACAGGCGCTTCAAGGCAATGGGTCGCCCTTTTGTCCAGACCCCCTTGGCATTTCGCTTCTGCTCCCTGGGGCTGATATAGCACCTTCCGTTATTGGCATAATCAAGGAACCAGACCATGCGCTGATCAGGGTCCGGAGCCTTCTTATGCGCACGCTGCTTTCCAGACGTTGTCTTTTTTTTATTCAGGGCTAACAGGGCATTCAGGGTGTGCTCCCAGACCTTGGTCTCTCTGGTGAGCCCGACCAGGCAGGATGGGTTACGGCTTTTGCCGGTTTTGGAGTTAGTCTTGGACAAACTTTGGATAAGACCTTCAAGCTCCCCGGAAAACCAGGAATAATGATTCTCTTTTGCCACTTTATGAAGTTCTCTTATCTTTTTAAGTTCTTTTCCAGCCTCCTCCCTGTCCACCCAATAATAAGAAAAAAAAATGAAAAACGTGGGGGTCAGATCTCTGGATCCAACCCGGAGGCTACTCCAGACATGATGGCTAAGAATTCTATCCGCCCCCCTGGAGTTGCCTTGCAGATAATCCAAAAGTCCCTCCAATAATTCACATATTTTTTTAAAACCGTATTCTCGATCCATTCCCATGGCAAGACAGGTTCTTGCCCGGTAAAAGGTCTCCTCACTGCCCTCCTTGATCAGGGCCAGGATATAAAAAAAACCCATGAAGTTACTGAAAAAAACGCTTCTTTTTGTCTTTATCCTTTCATTCAGAAGATGCAGTGCTTTTTCATACAATGAGATGGCGTTGGCATTCTTTCCCTTACAAAAAGCCATCCATCCCCGGAGAGCCAAACTGTTCTCAAGGCTTTTCTTTCCATATTTTTTAAGCCAGGTGCCCAGACGATCCTGTTGGCCGGTGAGCATCCATTTCTCCAGGACCGCTGCCTCAAGATCCGGTTCACATTTTTCAGATCCCTCCATTACAAGGAATTCCAGGTACTGGGCATGGGAATCGTTGTTACTCCAACCTGCCACGTCCTGGAGATAGGGGCCTTGCAGAAAATGAGTATGCATATCCGGCGGTAAGAGCCGGAACCAATCCGGATCAAAGGGAGTACAGCAGATCCGTTTCCACACCATGTAAAGCGTTTCCCGGTCAGCAACCCGTTTTATGAAATTTTCATAAAGCTCAATGGCCTGGTCCACCTTTTTCTGATAGAACAGAATCCGCATGCCGGCTATCAATTGATCCATGGACAGAGAGGGAGCCTGTGTAAACCCCTCCGGTGTAAGATTCAGTGTCCTTTGGATGGTGCCGACCATGGCTGTGAATTTTTTCTCTGCAACAAGGCTTCGCGTTAACACTTCAACATAACCGCGGTTGACCACAAGGACGCTGCGGCTTGTTCCCTCCAAAAAATCCCCTGCCAAAAGGTGGTCAAGCTCATTACGATACTGCTTGAACATGGCGTTTTTTGTGCCTGAATCAAAGGATTTACCGTCTTCTGTCTTTATATCAAGGGCCACAAAACAGGCAAGCAGCTGGGTCTGGGTCAACCTGGCATAGGCAATGGAAAGCGTCTGCACAATCTTCTTTTCAAGAAACGGCAACGCACTATATTTTTCCATAAAAGTTGGATTTTTTAACGACATGGAATCTCCAATTATGACATTCTTCGTTATGAATGCTGCTCAAAGTGTCGACAGCAGAGCCCCCGGCGGGTGATCGGGCCGGCCCATTGAGACCCAAAGGCGATCAGCCCGTGTCGGTTATTCACTGCCGCCTCCCAGCACTGAGTAAAGTGTCACCTGATTGGCAAGTTTGGTCAGGTGAAGTAAAATCAGTGCCTGCTGCTGCGCGTAAAGGGATCGATGGGCATCCAGCACACTGAGATAATTATCTATCCCCATCTTATACCGTTTGTTGGAGAGCCGGTATGTTTCCGAGACAGAGGTGACAAGGGATTCCTGGGCAGATATCTGCTCGTTGATGGTCCCCTGGACGGCCAATGCGTCAGCCACCTCCCTGAAAGCGGTCTGGATCGTCTTTTCGTACCGGGTCAGGATGATTTTACGATCTGTCTTGCTCACCCGCAGGGCCGCCCAGATACGGGAATCAAAAATCGGCAGGGAGAGCTGCGGCGCAAAGGACCATGTTCCTGAGCCGGATTCAAACAGGCCGGAAAGCTCATTGCTTGCCGTTCCCAGCGATGTGGTCAAAGAAATCCGGGGGAACAAAGAGGCCCGGGCCGCACCAACATAGGCATATGCCCCTTTGAGCCGGTGCTCTGCCGCCACAATGTCCGGGCGGTTCAAGAGGACTTCAGAGGAGAGTCCGGGAGCAATGCCCCCGGGTGGTACGACACTGTTCAGATCCGCCGGCAGCAGGGCTTCCGGTATCTGATAGCCGGCCAGAAGGTTCAGAGCGTTCCGGTCCTGGGCGGCCTGCCGGGTAAACCGGGGGAGATCTTTGCGGGCCGTATCCACCTGGGTCTGGGCACGACGCAGGTCAATCTCGGTGGCAAGCCCGATCTTGTAGCTCTTTTCAATGAGATCGTAAGACGCTTGCTGGGTCTCAAGGGTTGCCCGGGCCAGTTTGAAGTTCTCTTTGTCTGCGGCCAGGGTCAGATATACCCTGGCCACCTCGGCCATGAGCAAAATCCGGGTGCTGCGGCGGGCCTGCTCCGTGGCCAGATACTCCTCCAACGCCTGGTCACTCAGGCTGCGAATGCGGCCAAAAAAATCGAGTTCCCATGCCGCACTGCTGATGCTGAGATCATACTGTTCAACTATCCTCGGTTCCCCGGTACTGATGAGATCCGCGGAACGGCGCTTTTTGCTCCCGGCCCCCTCTGCATTGACGGCCGGGAACAGCTCTCCCCGCTGGATACCGTACATGCCGCGGGCCCGTTCCACATTCAGGGCGGCAAGCCGCAGGTCACGGTTGTTGTCAAGAGCGATCTCAATGATTTCCCGAAGCTTTTCATCAATGAAAAAGTCACGCCATTTCAGTGTCTCTATTTCCGGGGTTCCGGGTGCGGCAGCCGTCTCTTTGTAGGCCGCCCCCTGGGGCCACTGCTCGGGAATCGGCGCATTGGGTTTGATGTACCGGGGCGCCAGGGAGCATCCCCCCAGAAAAATAAATATACACAGCAGTACCGGTAATTTTATCCTTCCCATGTCAACGTCCCCCAGGTTCATTATGTTTTTCATTTCAATACCCCTCCCGGTTCCCCGGCACTGGCATATTGATTCTGTTTTGGCCGCTTTCCTCTCTTTTTAAAGAGGCTGGAGACCAGAACAAAGAAGAGCGGAATAAAAATCAGATCAATGAATGTGGCGGAAAGCATACCGCCACAGACGGCCGTACCAATGGCATTCATGGCGCCGGCACCCGCGCCCGTGGCAATGGCCAGGGGAAGTACCCCGAAAAAAAAGGCAAGCGAGGTCATCATAACCGGCCGGAATCTGGTCTTTACGGCACCCAGTGTGGCCTCGACAAGGCCGTCTCCATGGCCCATGCGCTCCTTGATGAACTGAATGATCAGGATGGCATTTTTGGTGGAAAGGCCAAGGGTGGTAAGAAATCCGATCTGAAAGTACACATCATTGGGCAGCCCCCGCTGCGACGTGGCAACAATGGCACCAAATACCCCCAGCGGCAGCATCAGCAGATTGACAAAGGGGATGGTCCAGCTTTCATACAGGGCTGCCACACAAAGGAAGATGACGAAGATGGAAAAGGCGTAAAGAATCGGTCCCTGGGCCGTTGCCATGCGCTCCTGATAGGAGAGTCCCGTCCAGTCAAAACCGATGCCCTGGGGAAGTCTGGCGGCAACCTCCTCCATGGCGGCCATGGCCTCACCGGTGCTGTGGCCGGGCTTGGGTTCGCCCCAGATATTGATTGACGGAAAGGCATTGTAGCGCTCCAGCTTGGGTGACCCCAGGGCCCAGCGCCCGGTGGCGAAGGATGAAAAGGGGACCATCTTGCCCACGTTGTTACGCACATAGAGTTTTTTCAGATCCTTTGGCAGCATACGATAGGGGGCATCTGCCTGAACATAGACCTTTTTGACCCGACCGCCCTGGATAAAATCATTGACATAGGCGCTGCCAAAGGCCGAGGAGATAATATTATGAATGGAACTGATGGGAATCCCCAAGGCACCGGCCTTGTCCCAGTCCACGTCAATCCGATATTCCGACACATCTTCCATACCGTTGGGCCGAACCCTGACCAGTCGGGGGTCCCGGGCTGCCATGCCAAGGAGCTGGTTCCGGGCCGCCATCAATTTTTCGTGGCCCAGCCCACCACGGTCCTGCAGCTGAAAATCAAACCCTGAGGCCATGCCAAGTTCGGTGACCGGCGGTGGCGGAAAGGCATAGACCATGGCCTCCTTTATTTGAGAAAAGGCGCCCATGGCCCGCCCGGCAATGGCATTAACCTTTAGATCCGGTCGCTGGCGCAGATCCCACTGCCTGAGCTTGGCAAACCCCAGGGCCATGTTCTGTCCTTGGCCGCCAAAGCTGATACCGGTCACGGAGAGAAAGGATTCCACCCCCTCTTTTTCATGTTCCAGAAAATAGTCACCGACCTTATTTATCACCATTTCCGTCTGCTCCAGGGTGGAACCGGACGGGAGCATGGCCATGACCAGCAGTATCCCCTGATCTTCATCGGGAATATAGGATGTGGGCATGCGTTGAAACAGATATCCCACCGCTGTCACAATAAGGATATAGAGCACCAGGAACCGCACTTTTCTTGACAAGGAACGGCTGATGAACTTCACATAAACCCCTCTTACCCGCACAAAGCCCCGATCAAACCATCTGAAAAAAGGACGCAGAAAAAAGACGGCATTATCCGACGGTTCATGACCGGCAGGGATGGGTTTGAGAAAGAATGCACAAAGTACTGGGGTCAGGATCAGGGCCACAAGAACCGACAGCAGCATGGAGGCGATGATGGTGACGGAAAACTGGCGGTAAAGCATCCCGGTGGAGCCCTCAAAAAAGGCCATGGGCGCAAAAACAGCAGAGAGCACCAGCCCGATGCCGATGAGGGCACTGGTAATTTCGTCCATGGACTTTGCCGTGGCCTCCCTGGGTGGAAGGCCCTCTTCGCTCATGATCCGCTCCACATTCTCCACCACCACAATGGCGTCGTCCACCAGGAGACCGATGGCCAGCACCATGGCAAACATGGTGAGCATGTTGATGGAAAATCCGAAGAAATCCAGCGTGGCAAAGGTGCCCAGAAGCACCACGGGAACAGCAATGGTGGGGATAAGGGTGGCCCGGATATTGCCCATGAAAAGGTACATGATCACAAATACCAGAAAGATGGCCTCAAACAGGGTCTTCACCACCTCATCAATGGCCACCACGGTGAAGGGTGTGGTGTCATAAGGGTAGATGACCTTCATGCCGTGGGGAAAATACCGGCTCATCTCCTTGAGTTTCTGCTTGACGGCATCGGCTGTGTCCAGAGCATTGGCACCGGCGGCCTGGCGGATGGCCATGGCTGCGCATGGCATGCCGTTATATTTGCCGAAAATATCCGACCGCTCTGTTCCCAGCTCCGTGCGGCCGATATCCTTGACGCGCACCACGGAACCGTCGGGATTGGTACGTATGGGAATGTCGGCAAACTCCTCCGGGGTTCGGAGCAGATGCTGCACAATGATGGCGGCATTCAGGCGCTGCCCCTTTATGGCCGGCCTTCCCCCCAGCTGACCGGCAGATACCTCCACATTGTAGGCCTTGAGCGCTGCAATGACATCCTCCATGGTCAGGTTGTAGCTGGTCAATCGGTCCGGGTTCACCCACACCCGCATGGCATACTGGGAGCCGAAATTCTCCACCTCGCCCACCCCCGGAACCCTGGAAAGGATTTTTTCCAGGCTGGACTGGGCGTAGTCCCGCAGATCATTGCCGTCCATGCTCCCGTCCTCCGAGATCAACCCCACAATGATCAGGTAGTTTCTGGTGGATTTGCTGACCTTGACACCGGAACGCTGCACCACGTCGGGGAGACTGGCCATGGCCAGCTGAAGCTTGTTCTGCACCTTGGACCAGGCCACGTCCGGATCGGTTCCCGGCGCAAAGGTCATCTCCACCCGGGCCGCACCCGATGAGGAGCTGGTGCCCGAAAGGTAAAGCATGTCATCCAGGCCGGTCATCTTCTGCTCAATAATCTGGGTTACGGTGTTCTCAACGGTCTCCCCAGAGGCACCGGGGTAAAAAGCATCAATGGCGATGGCCGGCGGAGCGATGGGAGGGTACTGGGATATGGGCATCTTGTGGATGGCCAGTCCACCGGCCGTCATAATGATAATGGCGATGACCCAGGCAAACACCGGCCGGTCCAGAAAAAACTTTGAAAGCATCACGCACCCCCTTTCACCTGCTTTTCAGAAGCCGGTTTGGCGGGTGCCCCGGAAAGGTCCCCCGCCGGAACCTCTTGAAAAGGAGATGACTTTACCACCGCGCCCGGACGGAGCATGAGAAGCCCTTCAACAATGACCCGGTCTCCGGGGGCAAGGCCGGTGGAAACCAGCCATTTATCACCAATGGCACGGTCAATGGTGAGGGGACGAAAACCGACCTTGCTGTCAGCATCCACGATCAGTGCATAGGGATTGCCCTTGGCATCCCGGGTGACCCCCTGTTGAGGAACAAGAATGGCCTGTTCATCAAGGCCCTCTTTAATTACGGTGCGGACAAACATACCCGGCAGAAGCAGGCCTTTGGGATTGGGAAAGACAATCCGCAAAATAACGGAGCCGGTGGTGGGATCCACAGTGACATCGCTGAACTGAAGGGTCCCTTCCAGGGGATAGGTGGTATTGTCTTCCAGTATGAGCGCCACCTTGTTCTGGTCCGATGTTCCTTCGTTGAGTCCGCTTGCCTTGAGACGCAGCAATTCAGTGGTGGATTGGGGCACGTCTGCATAGATGGGATTCAACTGCTGAATGGTTGCAAGAGAAACGGCCTGATACGCCGTTACAATGGCCCCTTCCGTTACAGTTGATCTGCCGATGCGACCGGAGATGGGGGCCATGACTTTGGTATATCCCAGATTGATGTGGGCCGTTTTCAGGGCCGCTTCCGCCTGCTGGATCGCCGCATCCGCCGCTGCCACCGCCCCCCCGTTGTTCTCCACCCGGGCCCTGGCGGCCTGCAGCGTTGCCTCGGCCACCTTGACCTCGGTCACGGTCTGGTCCCGCTGGATGGCGGAAACGATATTGTCTTTAAACGACTCCTGATATCGCTTTTTGTTTGTCCGGGCAAGCTCCAGGGTGGCCTCCAGCCGGTCAATATCGGCAATGCTGGCCTTCAGGGCCGCCCGGGCTTGGTCGGCCGCATTCTGCAGAACCAGGTGATTGGCCCGGGCATTGTCCAATGCGGCCTGAAACGGTGCCGGATCGATCTGATAGAGCACCTCACCGGCCTTGACATCAGACCCTTCCGTAAACAGACGTTTTTGTATAATACCGCTGACCTGGGGACGGATTTCCGCAATGCGGTAGGCAGAGGTACGGCCCGGCAGCTCAGTGGTCAGCATGATCTTTTGTGGGTGTACGGTTATTGTGGAGACTTCCGGAACCGCCTGGGGCGGCATCGCCTGCTCTTTACGCTCACAACCTACCAGCAAAAGGACGGCTGCCACGACTGCCGGCAGCACACTCCATTTAAGGATTTCACAAATAGTTTTGTTGGACTGCATTGATAACTCCTCAAATTTCGCACCTTTAAACGGTGATCTTAGTGGCAAAACCATCACAAATTTTACTACGTCACACAGAAAAGAATTCCAAATATCGGTATGCATAACCAACTGGATTCAAATGCAAACCAGATAAAGAAATTCCCCGGGTCATGCTTATCAGAAATTGTTAGGATTTTAAAGGAGAAACCAAAGAAAGGGATGACCGGGGTCGGTGAATGAGCTCCGACAACTTAAACCGACAAAGAACATTTGACTTGAACATTTCATTTCATTATACATTTCAGATTGAGTTATATAACATAATACATGAAAGGGAGCACGAGAACATGCGGATATGGGACCTGGACCCGGGATTTCTGAACGACAAAAGTCTTCTGGGGGAACACCGCGAGCTCCATGGCCTTTTCTCCATCCATGTCAACGGTAAAAAGGGATATGCCCGCCACCCGGAAACCATGCGCTGGGCCCATGCCCTGTCCGGTCTCTCTCTTCGGCATGAACTGCTGGTCAGCGAGATGCAGCTCCGGGGCTTCAACCATAAAAGCCCTCTGGAGACAGACCGCCTGACCCGGGAAACCGCAGGTAAGGATGCGGTCTGGCCTGAGATTTTTATCGATTCTCCGGGGGGGCAGTTCGCCCTGCTTCAGGACAAATACAGGGACAAATCCCCGGGCCGGATACCCCTGCCCGGGACCACCGCAGAGTTGTGGGCCAGCCATAAATACTCGGTCATGGCCCGGGATACTGAACGCTACCGGACCATCGGCCCCAGGGTGGCGAAAAAAGAGCTCTCTTTTTCCGAGCTGAGCCGCTCCCTGGTGGACATCCTCCGACTACCGCCGCCTCCGGGGCGGCTGATCAACGCCCTGGAACATATGTGGGGCTACGTCTCGGATATGAGTTCCCTTTGCCGCAGAGACCTTGGGCCGGAAGCCCTGCTGGATGAAATCCGGTCCCAGGCCCGGACCGGGGAAAAGGACTATCTGCTCCGGTCCACGGCCCTGGGGGAGCTGGGCTTCTGGGTACGGGCCCTCAAAAATAAGTTCATAGTATAGGGATTTCCATTTTATTGTTTATTAAATCAATGCGTTGGAAAAGCCAGCCCGCAGGGCGCTTAGTTCAGAACACCTCTCCGGAACGGAACATGAGCCTATTTTTTTTGGAAATGAATGCCGCCTGTTATGAGTGTATTGTCGCCGACTACACCAACCCGGGAATTTTTTATGGAAACGGCAGTTCCATTCCCCTTTGCAATGGTGATATCCCCGCCGGCAGAGATGGAATCCCCCTGGATTGATCTGATATCCCCTTTGACATCAACATCACCTTGGACATGGATTCCTTTATCAGAGGTGTCTGTTTTCATCGCTTTGTGAGATGCTTTTGCTTTTTTTGAAAGGAAAATCCATGCGATCAGGGAACCCAGTCCCCCCAATAAAGAGGTTATAGCGGCCACTCCCCACCCGGAAAATACCCATTGCTTGTTTTCCATTATCCAGTCAATCATTAGAATCTCCTTATTTTTTATATTCAGCCGAAGTGATCCTGAACCTGCCGTGCCGGATGTGCAGCAGAGAGTACGGGCCTTTCGTCCCTCAAGCCCGTGACTCTCTGCTGACACCCGGCACTCTTGCCTGCCTGTCCCGGGGCTGACCTGGGAGCACAAGCCGGAACCCAAGACTCCGGACACGGCCGCCCGGCACGAGCCCGTCGCGGCAAGCCGCCCGGCAGTAACCGGCAGAGAAGTCCCAGGAACCGCCGCGAATCACCCGGACCGAGTTTTTCTCATTATCAATCCAGGCACGCCCGTCATCGGGTGCCCCTTCATAGTTGCCATGCCAATGGTCCTGTACCCATTCATCCACATTGCCGTGCATGTCATAAAGGCCAAACCCATTGGGAATTTTCTCCCCCACCGGATGAAGCCTGTCACCGGAGTTCTCTTTATACCACCCTGCCCGGTCCAGATCCTCCTCCAGATCCCCGGTGTAAAAACGGGTATGGGTTTTGGCCCTGCAGGCATATTCCCACTGGGCTTCCGACGGCAGTTCAAGCCCGGCCCACCCGGCATAGGCAGTGGCATCCTCCCAACTCACCCCCACCACGGGCTGTTTGGGTTGATTGTATGCCCGGTCTGCCCAATATTTCGGTTCAGATATATCGGAATTTTCTTCCAGGAATCGGCCATACTCTTCATTGGTCACCGGGTATTTGCCCATGTAAAATCCTTTTACCCGGACCTCGTGCACTGGACTTTCACGCTCAAGATGATCTTTCTCTGTTTCAGGTGACCCCATCATAAACGTATCGCCCGGAATCCGGATCAGAACATACCCTCCCTTGGGAGCCGTTATTTCTCCACGTTCTTTTTCCATTGAACGATTTTTCAAAAAATTCCGGATAATATCATCCGGATGGGATTTTAATTTGGACATCTGCTGTTCCAACTTCCCGGGTTCAATGCGTTTGACCAGCTCAAGGGCCTGCCGCTGCCGCAACCAGAAATCCGGGTCATTTCCCGGGACAGCTGAAATTAACTCCTCAAAAGGTTCCGTTGATACTTCAGCCGCATCATCCAGGCACAGGTCAATTAAATCCGGACGTGATAAAAAAACAGGGGCATTAACCAGTTTCCGCATAAAAGGTACAAACAGGGACGGCTCATCCAATGCCACAAGAAGCAGTCCCACTTCCTGCCACCAACTCTCATGGAAGTGGGCAGCCAAGCCCTCAAGGACAGGAGAGTTCCCCTGATCCATCAGCTCCTGAAAGGCCTTGTTGCGAATTTCCCTGGCAGCCAGGTACTCCTGAAATCCCAGATGCATGAACCCATACGTCCCGTCTCCCCAACCGGTGAGCAATCCGCTCTCATCCTTGACGGCTGTCAGAAAATCCCTGGCCGATCCATGGGGCCATTGTACGGCTTTGATAACGGGATCCATCACCGGTGCCAGTTCGTCGGCACTGGCCCGTGTCCGCCCCTCTTCCCGGTGGAGCCAGAGCGCCGCAGGCTGGAGAACCCTTTTGCCGGTTGCGGCATCCACCCGTGACGAAAAATCAATGGCATCCCGCCATAGTTCCAGCAGCACCTCAATACACTCTTCATACAGGCTGCCCCGGCTCCGGGGCAGATTCCCCCGGTCCCTGTGGATCAGGCAGAGATTGGTCAGCAAAAGGGGGTTCCGGGTCAATTGAAATACCTTCCTGGACCTGAATTCCGGTTTTCCAAGCAGTTGAATTAATTTTTGGGCTTTTTCCTCTGCCACGCTTTCAGCCTGGTCTTTATCGGTCAACCATGCGGATTCAACAATACCATACCAGTTCCGAATAAATTCCTCTGCCTGGGGTTTATCAAGGGGCCTTAAGTGCATTTCCAGAAAAGGCGCGTCCATCTGCACCTGTTTCGTATATCCTGCAAACCGGCAGGTAACCACAAAATAACAGGTTGGATGAAGTGGCCGGGCCTGGGCAATCCATCGGGAGACCTCTGCCCGGTGACCCGGATCTGCAACTTCATCCAAACCGTCAAACAAAAGCAATAAATTTCCCCGGTCAAGCATGCGCCTGCCAAACCCGGAGGGTGTCTGCAGGTGACGCTGATTGAGCTGTTCCTGAATAAAATGATCCATCCCCCTTGATACATCCTGCAATTCCCTCAGGGGCAGGAATACCGGAATCATATCCCCTGGAAGCCCAAGTTCCTCAAGCCCTCCCCGGAGACACCAAAGCAACAACCGTTTCAGGTGGGTGGTTTTACCCGATCCCGGATCACCCAGAAGAATAATACCGGTGCGATCGAGTTCCTTGGCTCGCTTAAAGGCCTGGATCAAAGGAATTTCCTGCCCCTGACCGCAATCCTTGAAAAAAGTGTTGGCATCTTCGGCATTTCCAAAACAGGTGTGACCCGTGGCCCGCGTGTCCAAAATGGCCTGGAGGTGAACATAAACTTTTTTCAAAGCAATGGGTACTTTGAGCCGAGTTTTAAACCCCACTAAGGGGATGAAATTATGCAGGGCATCGGCTTTTTTGCAATAATTGCGGATCTCATCGTCCAGATCCGTCTGGTTTGTCAAATGGGCCGGATCGGTGAGAAAATTGATACTGCCTATTGTTGCACCATTTCCAATCACTCCGGCATTGGACTCTTTAATCTGAGTTTGTTCTGGGGGACTCTCTGTCTGTGGTGGCGGCGGCGGTGGGCTTGAAGTTTTAAAGAACCGGTTCCAAAGGCCCAGCACCAAGGTCAAAACGACAGTTCCAACGGCAATTCCAACACCTGAAAACACCCAGTCTTTATTGGTTGTGAGCCACTCAAGCATTGTCGTCTCCTCTGTTCTTGTCTCTATTTATAATGTCGAACCCATGCCGGTAAAACTTGTTTCGTTAAATGCTGTGCCAGGACCTTCGCCAAGACGTCTATCTTGACTACCAGCCCCGGCACAGCATGCCGTGTTTGCCCCAATCACTCCGGGGACAGGAGCGCTGTCCGGGTCAGCAGGTCGGCATCCACCTGACCTGGTGAGCTGGGAGCACAAGCCGGAACCCAAGATTCTGGTTGCGGTTGCCCGGTAAAAATAACATAGGGTGGTACCCCTTCCCGGAGTGCAGTCTCTTTTCGCCAATCCCTTAGTTTGGCATAGACGGCAAAATCCTCCGGAGATAAAATCTCCTTGTAGTCGATGGCGGCTTTTGGACGTTTAGGCTTTGGAGTGGTAGATTCACCGGATAAATACTCTATGGCAAAAGCCCAATAAGATAAGTCCCCCTGGCTGACAAATTCCCGATGCACCTGGACTACCTTAACCGATCGCATAAACCGGTTCATCTCATCGGACACATCCTGACCGTCCAGTGCCGGGATGACAAAAAAATCATATTGTACGCCCATATGTTCTGCCTCCTTTTCTTTTTACATTCAACCGAAGTGATCCTGAACCGGCCGTGCCGGATGTGCAGCAGAGAGCACGGGCCTTTCGTCCCTCAAGCCCGTGACTCTCTGCTGACACCCGGCACTCTTGCCTGTCTGTCCTGGGGCTGACCTGGGAGCACAAGCCGGAACCCAAGAAGCAGATCACGGAAGCCCGGCACGCCCCCGTAGCGGAAAGCCGCCCGGCAGTACCCGGCAGGGCCGCCCCAGCAACCGCCGCGAATCACCCGGACCGAGTCCTTCTCTTGAGGACCTTTCGGATCAACACAACGTTTGGTCGAATATTTTCTTAAATCGTCCAGGCACCATTCCCATACATTGCCCGTCATCTCCCGGATATAATAAGGAGAGGTATCCATGGGAAAACATCCCACAGGACTGGTATCTCCGAGTCCGGTCTCAACATAATTGGCTGTATCCGGATTTAACTCATTTCCGCAGGGATAGATGCGTCCGTCATTGCCGCGGGCCGCCTTTTCCCATTGGGCTTCTGTGGGCAGGCTGACCTTCAGGTCATGGGTCCGGCCAATTTCTTTCAAATCCCCGGGCAGATTTTCCGTGAATTTCAACTTGTCCGTCAACCATGTGCAATAGGCAAAGGCACCTTCCCAACTTACCATCACCACGGGATGGGTAGAAACCCGGTTCCATCTTTCCCACTCGGCCGTGGACTTTTGTCCGGTATCCGTTAAAAAAGCCCGGTACTGGCCCACAGTAACCGGATATCGGCCCATCCAGTATTCAGATAAATAAACTTCATGTTGAGGCTGCTCATCACCATTTGCCTCCGGATCTTTTCCCTTGTCACTGCCCATATAAAACGAGCCTTCCGGAATTTTCACAAATCCCAACATGCCATCATCCGGCAGGTACCAATAGTCCTTATCAAACCGGGGATCCCCCAACACAGCCAAGGCATTGCCGGCATTGACCCGTTCCAGAGCCGGAAGATCATCCCCTTTCAGGATATGGAGCAGCCATGTTTTGACCCGTTCAAGATTGACCTTGTTTTTCGCACTTGGCTGACCGTAAATGCCGGACTCAACCAGAACCTGACCCGCCAGCAGCGCCCCCCACAGATCCTGGGCATCTGCCTCTGCATTACCAATTTCCCGGAAACACAATGCCTGGACAAGTCCCCAGACGCTGGATTTACTCCCCCCGGCCGCCTTTGCGCCGGCCAAAAGGCAAACCTCCCGCCACCGGTCCGGATCTTTCCTGGAAAGCTCTGCCACAGAATCGGGGTATTCATCATCGGTGAGGTGACAGGCGGCCAGGTACTCCTGAAAGGTGCGGTGGGGAAAACTGTAGACCTTCACCCCCCTTGGAACCAGCAACCCTGTCCGGTCACGGAGAAAATCCATGAGTTTTTGGATATCTGCTTTGGGATTTTCGCAAATTTCATAGAGCCCATGGACCAAATCTTTTTCCGGAATATCGGCCGTGCCTGTGAGCTTTTCCTGCCCGGCATGGGCGTTATAGGCCAGGCGGTTAAGCAGGGTTCTCATCTGAGCCCGGTCAATTTTCAGCCACTCCAGAAGACCGGGTTGAACCAATGAAAATTTTCCGGTGCCATCCTTGACCGCTTTGGGCCGCTCCCACCGGTCCAGGAGCAGATCCACAGTATCGGCATACAGCTCTTCCCTGTTTTCAGGAAGGGTGCCTCCCCGCCAAGAGTGAAGGCTTGCCATCAATGTCAGCAGCAACGGTCTTTCAGCCAGCGATTTTAACCGACTGTTTCTGAAAATGGCCTGTTTAAGCAAATGGGCATTTCCTTCGGCTTCATCCGAATTTTTATACCGCAGCCGGGCCACATGGGCATACCACTGATCAATAAACCGCCGCATCTGCCCCTCGCTGAAAGGGGCCAGCACAGCTTCATGCAGACCGGGGATGCGCCACTCCTGCTGGTGATAGGCATAGGTCCGGCTGGTGACCACCACCCGGCATTTACGAAATGACTTGATAAACCCTTCCACCACCTTTCGGATCTGCATCCGTCTGTTTTCAGCTTCAGGCACCTCGTCCAGCCCATCCAGCAACAGGATGCCTCCTTTTTCCTGTAATTCTCTTTTCAAATGGGGGCCATATCCATCCAGTACTGACTTTTCCAACTCCCCTTCAATAAATTCCCAAAGATCGGCGGCAGACACATCTGTCCCGGAAAGCCTCCGGGCGGCAAAATCCCGAAGCACCACGCGGACCGGCAGCAATGCCCCCAGGTTCCATGGCTGGGGTTCCTCCCTGTCTTTTCCCTTATCGTCCGGCAGTGGCCGGGTCAGGCGACTGAGATTCACGGTTTCCTCCCCGTACAGCTCACCGGCCATACAGCAGGTCAAAAAATTGACAAACGTGGTCTTTCCGCTGCCGGGGTCCCCCAGCAGAACGACATGTCGGTGCTCATTAATTACCCCAAGGGCCGACTGGGCGGTTGTCTCTTTAAGATCAAAATCTTTAAATCCCTTTGTTCCCTCCTTGCGTTCAAGGGTTAAGAGGGCCGTGTAAACGCTTCCCAGGTTCAGATGGGGATCCGGATCACAACTTCCGGCTGCTTTGGGATCGATCCCCTCCAGGGCCAGGAGACTTGAATCACACAGGATCTGATACAGATAACTTTTTCGCATCTCCAAAGGGTCGATGGAATTCTCTTCAGGCAAATTGATATTAATATGTGAATTCAGACTTTTCCAGGGTGTATTGAGAGCCATTTAACGCACAAATTGAGCAATGAAATTTCAAACTTGTCTCCAGATTAAAGTCAACTCGAGTACAATAAACTATGAATTATCAATACATTAAGCTTAAAAACTTTGTTTTTGTAATTCAGAAGTTTATATAGCCAAACAGTAAGTTTTTTTCAAATTCTGTATAGGGAACAAGTACGCTAAAAAATCGGTATCATTCCGCCAGATTTCTCTTTTATGCACATTAGCTGATTTCTCAATTTTTGCCATTTGCATTCGTTTGCATTCGTTTGCATCAAGCAAAATCAATATTAATATCAAGCACATGAATCGTTTCATGATAGTAGTTTGAGGTACATCATGTTCATCAATTATCATTACCAGCGATTAAAATCCAGCGATAAGTGAAGTAAAATTCACTTGAAATTTACCGAAAAATAGGATACTATTTCTATATACATATAGGTGGTGTTATTGGGGTGTATTGATCACTAATTAGGTATATAGATAATATGATCCTAACAGAAACTACGTTGAAATATTTTGCCAAGATTCCATTCCGGGTGAGAGCTGCATTTGCCCACTCAAAATCCCCTGTCGTTTTTGAATATGAGGATGAGCCCTTTTTTAGTGCCTATGAAACCATCTATCAGATCTGGGCAAAACGCAAATCCCAGCGAAGTGTCGCCGAGTTGTCCAATATGAGCAGACAGACCCTTAATAAATGGGAGGATGCATTTTCTGAACACGGTGCTCTTGGGCTTTTGCCCGAACTCTCCTTTATTGATGTCGACCCAAAACTTGAACAGCTGGTTATTCTGATCAAGTCCGCCCGCCCTCATGAAAGAGCCAATTACGTCCTGCGGCTAAGCAACGCCCTGGAACTACCTGAGGCGGATTTGGAGTTGATCCGCATGATTCAAAGGTGTCATGGGTACGGACAGCGTATGGGCGAAAAGGATATAGAGTACTATAAAGGACTCCAGCATATCCTCGCTTCCATTTCGAAGCAAAAACAGAAGAAGCCCTTTATGCATGATTGTAAAGACAGGCCGAATACATTCCTGAACTTTCAAAAGGACCACCTGCAACATAGAATTGAGTTGATGAAAACCCTGTCACTATGCGGAAAAAAACGTCAGATTCGACCGATTTTGAAAGAGTTCGGCATAGCCCCCAATCGTTTTTATATCCTGAAGGATAGATACATACAGTATGGAGTCTGGGGGCTGGTCGATCTGGTCCAAAAAGGATTGAGTGGCGAGAAAATCTCACCGGAACTTGAGCTTCAAATCATTGAAGAGAGGTTGATGTCTCCTGCCTTGTCAACTACCAAGATGATCAAAAAACTGGATTTGAAATGTTCCAAAGCCAACGTGCAAAAAATTTATTCGAAGTGGGGGTTGTCAAGATTCAAGAAGCCGGTGTCGATCCGCGGTGTAATATCCCATTCGGTGCCAGTGGAACCGGCCAAAGTATCATCCGACATCGACATAGAATCTTCAGCAAAAACGCGGTTTCCCAACCTAATCGAAACAGACAGGCTCAAAGTGAATCTTTCCTTTGAGCGATTTGTCAAATGCCTTTCCCACCGTAAGGTGCTCATCAGTAATCCGGGGGCCATCATAGTGGCACCATTCCTGGACCAATTGGGGGTGGTTGAATCTTTGCATACTTATGGGCCAGGAAACTTCAAGACCATTGAAATTACAAACGATCTTATCGTCAACACCCTTCGCATCATTGCCGGTTTCCCAACCATTCATGATTACACCATGAATTCAGACCGATCAGTCGCAATCGCTGCGGGTCTTTCCCTGAATCCGGGTAAAAGCCGTTTTTACGATTCACTTGACAAACTGCGCTTTGAACATCTTCTAAGCCTTCGAAACGACGCTTCCCGTCGGGCAAAGGAACTGGGCATTATTGAGGGTAAGGAGATTGCGATTGATTATCACTGTGATCCTTCCGACAGCCGTTTCCCCGCTGACAAATCACTTTCCAAATCACCTGACAAAAACGGGGATCTTGTTTACGCCCACAGACCACAAGTCATCTGGGATAGTATCACCAATACGATCATCAACATCGCATATTGTGAGGGTCGTTCCAGGGCACCATCTGCTCTCTATAGATTTTGTGAGGAAAACCTGTTTAAAATAATTGATCCTGACGTTCTGTCCGAGATATATGCGGATTCTGAATACACCGGGGAAAAACAGCTCGTCTACCTCACGGTTCGTTCCGAAACCGACGTCACCATGTGCCTGAAGCAGAATCCCAAAATAAAAAGATGGAAAGAAGAGACCATTAAAAAATCCCAGTGGGAGGATTACGGTAAAGATTACCGCATTGCAAGCCGGGACTATACACTGCCGGAAACAGGGAAATCGTTCCGATTTATTGTCAAGCAAAACAAAGAAACCGATGAAACACGGTGCTTTGGAAGCACACACACAGATCGTACATCAACGAAAATCCTTGATTCCTATCACATTCGATGGCCGGTTGAAACCGGAATAAAGGATCTTATAGAAAATTATTTTCTGAACAAACCGACCGGAACTTCACCGGAAAAAGTGGAAACCCATTATTATTGCGTCATGCTCGCCAGATTGACAATAGATTACTTTCGTTCTGTATTATGTGTGCCTGCATGGCGAACTCCAGAAGACTGGGAGTGTGTTTTATCTACAATTCGAACCAGTATTTTCAGTAATCAAAACTCTGAATTGAGCCTTCACGAATCCGGGGATCTATTGATTACATATTTGGATGGGGATCGCCATGGCATCAAAAAAAGGCTTAAGGACATACTTGAAAAACGAAAGGAAGCCGGTTTAAATAAGGTGTCCTGGTGGGGAAACAGAGGCGTTCAGGTAACGATTAAAAACCAGTATAATTTTTGAAAATGGCTCTCAAATCGGGGTATGTTAATGGCTCTCAGATATACCTGGAAAAGTCTGGAATTATTAAAAGAGAGGGCGGTCCCACCGTTTTTTGCTGCGATGACATCCCTTTGGGCGTGGACGGTATCCCCATGGGTGACTGACTCGGATTGAGGTTGAACAACAAAATTCGTAGCAATGGGTGAGCTTACAGAGCGTTCCCCTTTCTTGCGTCCCTTAACCAGTTTCCACCCCAATGCCAGCATAATCATCATAGCAATCCCGGCAGCTGGAAACATCCACACCTTATCGATCGTCAGCCAGTCAAGCATTGTCGTCTCCTTTGGTTTTCTGGGCTTCCTTCATGCCTTCGGTGGTTTCTTCTTCTTGCTTCGTTCAGCTTTCAATTTGTCAACGCTTTTTCCCTTTGATTTCTGTACTAATAAAAAGTACATTGGCTTTCATGATTCCGAAATAGAGCGTGGGAAACGTCCCATTGGGAAAAAGAATGCCAAATTGTTTAGAGAAGCGTTGAACATTAATTACCGGATATTCCTTTAAAGTGTCAACCAGTGAATGAAGCATGCCCGGAGTAAGTCATATAGCATAAGTCAGAAGGTGGAATAATGATAAAAGAAATACAGGTGGAAAACTGGAAAAGCTTTAAAAAGGCCACTTTCTACATCGATCCTTTAACAATTCTCATTGGCGCCAATGCCAGTGGAAAATCCAATTTATTGGATGCACTTCTCTTCTTACAAAGGATTTCCTCAAATATCAATATTTCCCAGGCGATCAACGGAGACCTGAATTTGCCTGCTTTACGCGGAGGTTTTGAATGGGTATGCCGAAAACCAAATGATAAATTCACCGTTAAAGCCATAATAGAAAAATCAGAGAGACAGGACTATCAATACATAATTACCTGCAAAATCAGCGATACAAAAGCTGAAGTATTCCATGAAAATCTATCACTTCTTACCTATTCAGGAAAAAACAGCTTTCCCAAAGAAAAGCAGCTTTTTAAAACGGCTCAGGAAGAGGACAATACTCCGGAACTGGCCACCTATTTTTATACCGGCACCCAAGGGCGTGGTAAACGCATGGATCTCAATCGATCGTATTGCATTTTATCCCAGGCAGATGTGTTGAATCTTCGCAAAGAGGTTATTGATGGCATTAAAAAAGTATTATCGGAATTGCATAGTATCTTTGTGTTTGATCCCATCCCAAGCCACATGAGAGATTACAAACCATTCTCAGACACACTGCAATCTGATGGTGCGAACATAGCCGGGGTATTGGCAGGTCTGGATAAACATAAAAAACAAGAGGTTGAAGCAGCGCTTACACATTATCTCAAAGACCTGCCTGAAAAAGATGTCAAACGGGTATGGGCAGAACCCGTGGGTAAATTCCAACGCGACGCAATGCTTTATTGCGAAGAAGGATGGGGGGTAACAAAGTATGAAGTTGATGCCCGTGGCATGTCTGACGGAACACTCCGCTATCTGGCCATTGTAACGGCACTTCTTACACGTAAAAAAAACGGATTACTTGTTATTGAAGAAATTGACAACGGGCTTCATCCTTCCAGAGCCAAAATTTTAATCAACATGCTTAAAACCCTGGGGAATAACCGTAATATTGATGTCGTGGTAACCACGCACAATCCAGCGCTACTGGACGCTGCAGGCAACACAATGGTTCCCTTCATAACGGTGGTACACCGGGATGATAAAACCGGGGCCAGCATACTTACCCAACTGGAAGATATTGAGCAACTGCCTAAACTGATGGCTGGCGGTTCTTTGGGCAGGCTTTCAACCGAAGGGCGAATTGAAAAAGCGTTGAAAGAGGAATCCTGCAAATGAAAAAAGTGCTTATCATTGATACAAGTATACTGGGCTTGGTTCTAACTTCGCCCACCAACCTCTAAGCAACTAATTTTTTACAATTTCTTGGTCGTGCTGGATAATCCATTTTATCCAGTAGAAATTTAAATAAGTCATTCGGTTCAGCCTCAAAGAATCTACCGGCAGCCGTTGTTCCGTCCCGTCTTTTTACGTAATAATTGTGTATGACTGTGAGCGCTTGCAAATGTCGGTTGCTCAGTTGATGAATTCCTTGGTGGCGCAGAGCCAGTTGTGCGTTCCTCCCTTCAACGCAGGAACTTGATCTTTGGAAAATTTGGGCGCAATCCTTAGCGGCTTTGACCAGTTTTTCAATTTCACAATCGCAGATTGCTTTACCCAGGTTTTCATAATCTTCAATAATCGAAAGCAATTCCCTGGCTTTTTGAAGGATATTCGCTTTACGATCGGCATCCCTTTCCTTACCTGCAGCCAGTTTCAAGTAATGACCCGGAATCAGATAGTTGTACATTAAGTACTTGTCACGGACAGACAATTGCATATTATCAAGGTAAATATCGACCATTTTAAAATAGAAAGCAATCGTTGCCACCATGTCGCTTACAACGCGTTGCGCTTTATTCACACGATCCTTACACCGATCAGAAAGCGCCATCGTTGCGTTGTGGATTTTTTCAAAACAGTCTGCCAATAGTTTAGAAACAGTTTCAGCATCCTGCCTTTGGCCAGTTTCCAAGTCGTATGGATGATAGATTTTTCCTATTTTAGCCTTTTCGTTTACAACTGTTTCGTGGTTTAAGCGGGCCTGTTCTAAATCTTTTTTTGCCTGTTGCTCCATTTGTCTTGCTTTCTCGATTTTTTCCTCAAAGTGGGGTCTGCGTCCCCGGGGGCGTTTTTCAGCGCAATCGAATTTTTCCTTTTCTGTCTCTATTTTGAGGGTCTGTTCCATCAAATTTTCGTGTTCTTTTTCTGCTTTCCTCACTTTTGACATCAAGGCCCCGCAAGTACCTCTACCGATTTCATAAATTACGTGGAAGCAGTCCGGAGAATGGTGAACTTTCAGTCCTTTTAGGGCGTGGCTAATCAGGCTACGCCCCTCATCACTGGCAACTTGAATAACCTCAACCGGTAAACCATCAAGGGCATCACTAACAGCTTGATCCCATGTTTTGGTCTTGCGATCCATTGCATATCTTTCAACAAGGATAAAATTTGACACCGGTTCAATGGCAACAAGGCAAATTTCAGGATGAAATGTCTCATCCTCACAAAGTGTGATTATTTTTGTCGGCATTTGCTGGGCAAGCCTTTTTGCCTCAATTTCTCCGAACTCAATGATATTATCATCCAGTTGCTGAGACACTTTTCGCTGAGATGAGTAGGATGATGCCACAAATGGGGCCAGACCTGATTTCTCCAAAAAATCACTAATATTGTGGATACTGGCAGTTCCATTCTTTGTGAACGATACGTGGGCAGCCGTTATCAGTCTATGCAAAAAAGCAATACCAACTGGATTTTCAAAAAAATCAATTAAGGCAGGATGGGCATCAATGCTATTCTTTCTGGCAAGCCAATACCGCAAGGTTGATCTTGGGACATCTGCCATTTTTGCAAAATCACGCTGGCTAATAGTTTGATCTCTCGTTTCAAAATCAGAAACAAGTTCTCCCGCATCCACGCGTTCCCATTTGTCTTTTCCGTTTGCTAACTCAGTCGATTCGTTATATATTGTTTTCAAGGCTCGATTTGATCTCTATGTTAAAATAAATAAGTTGGCACTAATTTATTTTTTAGTATCAAATCGAGCTTAAAATGTCCCGTACTTTTTAAAGCTAAAAAGTTTTTTTACGGTGATCCTCTGTCTAAGTGGGCGAAGTTAGGCCCAAGCCCAGTATACTCTGTGTCTGGCTTGATGTTCCGGGTATGGATTCCTGTGGTCCGGATAATGACAAATGGCGAAAAAAACGTGTTCAGGAAAAAATTGAGAAAGAGCTGACGGATAACACCACATTTGTTCTTCCCCTGGCAACCATTATTGAAACCGGGAATCATATTTCACAGGCATGTAAACGGTAAAAAGGGCTATGCCCGCCACCCGGAAACCATGTTTTGGGGAAATGAATGCCGCCTGTTATGAGTGTATTATCGCCAACTATGCCAACCCGGGAATTTTTTATGGAAACGGCAGTTCCATTCCCTTTTGCAATGGTGATATCCCCGCCGGCAGAGATGGCATCGCCATGGATTGATCTGATATCCCCTTTGACATCAACATCACCTTGAACATGGATTCCTTTATCATGAGGTGTTTGTTTTGATCGCTTTGTGAGATAAATTTGCTTTTTTTGAAAGGAAAATCCATGCAATCAGGGAACCCAGCCTCCCCAATAAAGAGGTTATAGCGGCCACCCCCACCCGGAAAATACCCATTGCTTGTTTTCCATTACCCAGTCGATCATTAGAATCTCCTTTTCTTTCGATATTCAGCTGAAGTGATCCTGAACCTGCCGTGCCGGATGTGCAGCAGAGCGCACGGGCCTTTCGTCTCCGGGCTTATCAACCCTAAAGGTCAACTCAATTTTATAATGGATGTAGTAAGTTATCCGGTATTGGCTTTACAAGTTGCCAAGTAGTTGATGAATTTTTTGCGCTCCATAAGTCATAATTTTTTTGAAGGTTCATCCACAGATCGGGAGTCGTATCAAAGGCCCTTGATAATCTCAACGCCATATCCGGAGTTATGGAACCTCTTTCGTTAATAATTTTCGAAAGAGTTTTTCTTGAAACACCTAAATTTTCGGCCATCTCTTTTACGCTGATTGATAATGGCAGAAGATAGTCTTCTTTTATTATTTTACCAGGATGTGTTGGTTTTCTTATCATTTTGCTGGTCATATATTTACCTCGTTAGTGATAATCTCCGTAATCGACAATATATGCATCACCGTTCCTGAATTCGAAAAACACTCGCCAGTTGCCAGAAACTCTAACTGAAAACTGTCCAGCTTTGTCACCTTTCAGCTGATGCAAAAATGAACCGGGATAATTCATATCCTTTATATCGGCCGCAGCATTTAGGCGATCCCGAAGCGGCAAGCCGCCCGGCAGTGCCCGGCAGGGAAGAACCAGGAACCACCGCGAATCACCCGGACCGAGCCCTTCTTTTGAGAACCTTGCGAATCAACACAACGCTTTGGTCGAATATTCGTGTGTAAAAAAATTGTGGAAGATGCTCAGGAGCTTCCGGAGCAGTTACTATTATTAGCATATAAATATATCAGCCGGAACCAGGCTCAATAGTCGCGACCCGCTTTCTGTCACTGTAAAAACGCTTTCAATGCCGGCGGAAAATCGATCCTGGAACACCATTTTCGGCTCAAGGGCAAAGGTCATTCCAGGTTCAAGGCGTTCTGTTTTGCCCATAGCTATAAAAGGGGGTTCCACCATTTCAATCCCTACACCATGGCCGATAAAGGTCACCTTGCTGCCGGAAGGGCCGAGAAATTCTTCTGCATAGCCTGAGGAGGCGGCCATATCAACGGCATCCTGATATAATTGGTTCATGGTCATGCCTGGTTTTGCCTTTTCAATAATAGCGTTATGGATATCTATGACCGCCCGGCAGGCATTATAGGCTTGATCCGGCATGGGGCCGATTGAAAACATCCGGGTCTCATCCATGTGATATCCGTTGCTCACCGTACCTAAATCAATCATGACGGGTTCATTATATTTTAATTTTTTGTAGGAAGCACTGCATGGAAAGGCGGCAGAGGTTCCATGACCCGTTGCCGGGGCGTCAAGAAACCCCACCATGCCGCCGCTTTCTCCGCTCAATACATGCCAGTTATGTATCTCCGCTTTGTAATCGCGTACCCGGATGGCGGAGCTGTGCCCTATTTTTCTGGCATAGGCCTCGTAAATACCGGATAATTCCAATTCTGTTAATCCCGGTTGGATCACGGTGGGAATATATTGAAATACTTTGCTGGATATTTGCGCAGTTTGTTCCATTTGGGTGATTTCCCAGTTGGATTTGATCATCCTGGTCTTGAGAATAAGGGAAGAGCCGTCCACATATTTTTTAGGGTTCAGGAGCTCTTTTAAATAATTAAATTCCCTTACAGGCATGACATCCCATTCAAATCCCATTACATCGGGAAGCTTGCCGTAAATATCTGTTATAAGACCCGGCAATTGCCTGACAGAATTGATTTGAATTTTTTGCCGGATTGGGGATTCCTCCTGTGCCCTGGGCATGTATTTTCGGATAAAAAGGGCAGGAGCTCCCTGGGCCGGAATGTATAGATAGCCGCTTTGGGATGTTCCGGAAAAATAAAACATATCCGTCCGCTGAACAATCATCAGGCCGCCTATCTCTTTTTCCTGCATGGCCTGCTGGATGGCGTTGATGCGTCGGTTGATTTCATCCTCCGGAATTTTAGATATGTTTAATGGATATGTTATTTCCCGGGCGTTGTCATTATCTTCGTTCATAATCCCCTCTATGTTTTTGATAGGAACTTGCTTCTTTTAGTGCAGACTATACCAGATTCCAGGGAGTCCACCTGCATGCAGTAAATATCTCTCTGCCCCTGACTGAACAGCGCTTTTCCTTGAACGGCATCTCCGGCATTCACGGCCCGGGTCAGGGCACCAATACCGCTCTTCTCCCCAAACCGGTGGCTTTTTTGCAGCACCGCCACTCTTTATTGACTGTGAGACAATCAAGCATTGTCGTCTCCTTTGGTTTTCTGGGTATGCTTCATGCCTTCTGTGATTTTTTCTTTTTGCTTTATTCAGCTTTCAATTTGTCAATGATTTTTCCCCCCCCCTTGATTTCCATACTAATAAAAAGTATATTTGCTTTTATGAACTGGACTGTAAGCATAAGCAAGAAGGCATCAAAAATGATTTCAAAGCTCCCCAAAAATGTTCAGAAATCATTGATCGCCCTTCTTGCAGATATTGAAGCCAATGGCCCTGTCCGTGGTGAATGGGCAAATTATAGCAAACTATCGGCATCCCGACATCACTGCCACATAAAGAAGAGAAATCCAACCTATGTAGCAGTGTGGGAGGTGACAGATAAAAAAGTACGACTCGTGGAGGTTATCTATGTTGGAACACACGAAAAAGCCCCCTATTGAACTAAGGTTTCTTGGTCCGGCTGAAAATAAAGAAAAGGCTATTTCCGCACTGCAATCTCTCGGTTTTTCTGACGTGTCAGACTCAATTCCGTGGAGAGATGCATTTCCGAAAGAACTAATCGAAAATGAATCCGGTACTTGTTTGGCTGGTGCCAGGCAGAAAGAGGGGCTGACCCAAGTACAGCTCTCCGAGAAAACCGGAATTCCGCAACGACACATTTCCGAAATGGAGCGTGGGAAACGTCCCATTGGGAAAAAAAATGCCAAATTGTTTGGAGAAGCGTTGAACATTAATTACCGGATATTCCTTTAAAGTGTCAACCAGTGAATGAAGCAGGCCCGAAGTAAGTCATATAGCATAAGTCAGAAGGTGGAATAATGATAAAAGAAATACAGGTGGAAAACTGGAAAAGCTTTGAGAAGGCCACTTTCTACATCAATCCTTTAACAATTCTCATTGGCGCCAATGCCAGTGGAAAATCCAATTTATTGGATGCACTTCTCTTCTTGCAAAGGATTTCTTCAAATATCAATATTTCCCAGGCGATCAACGGAGACCTGAATTTGCCTGCTTTACGCGGAGGTTTTGAATGGGTATGCCGAAAACCAAATGATAAATTCACCGTTAAAGCCATAATAGAGAAATCAGAGAGACAGGACTATCAATACATAAAAAACAAGAGGTTGAAGCAGCGCTTACACATTATCTCAAAGACCTGCCTGAAAAAGATGTCAAACGGGTATGGGCAGAACCCGTGGGTAAATTCCAACGCGACGCAATGCTTTACTGCGAAGAAGGCTGGGGAGTAACAAATGGTTCCCTTCATAACGGTGGTACACCAGGATGATAAAACCGGTGCCAGCATACTTACCCAACTGGAAGATATTGAGCAACTGCCTAAACTGATGGCAGGCGGCTCTTTGGGCAGACTTTCAACCGAAGGGCGAATTGAAAAAGAGTTGAAAGAGGAATCCTGCAAATGAAAAAAGTGCCGACCAACAGACCCCCTGGGCTGCTTTTTCAGAGCAGACTGCCCTATGGTCCTCGACAAAATTAAAGGTACTTGCTGATTCATGGCCTGAACTGGCGGCAGCCAAACTCTCCATTGGTGATGCCACCATAAAAGATGTTGCTGATTATTATGCTCAAAAAAAGATCCGGCTCCGATATAATTTGACCAATTTCCCCAAAAACCTTATAATATGCGCACTTTGAATAAAATAAAAACAATAGAGAGGCGACCTATGTCTTCTGTTACAATAAGCAACATAAAGGGGAATGAGCTTCCCCCGGGATTGCGGACAAGATTTAATGTCAAACCCCACCAGTTTTTAAAAATAACTGTTGAGGTTGAGGAAAACGACACTGAAGAATATAATGTTGATAATGTTTGGGACACCATTATTGACGGTGTCAAAGAAGCGGCTGAGGACTTAAAAGCCGGAAAAAAGCTACCCACTATTCAAGAAGTATTAGAAAATCTCTAATGTATATCATTCGACCCATTGCCCCTTTTACAAAAAATTTAAAAAAGCTTAAAAAGAAATACTCTCGAATTAAAACCGATTTAAGCCCCCTTATTAAAAACCTTGAACAAGGGATTTTTGAGGGGGACAAACTACAGGGTTTTGATGGAGACAATGTATACAAAGTACGGGTTGCCTCCTCCGATCAAAAGAAAGGAAAAAGGGAAGGTTTTAGAGTGATTTATTATGTGGTAACCGATGACAGTCATATTCTTTTACTTTTCATTTACGCCAAAGTCCTACAATCAAACCCCAGCACCGAACAGATAAAAGAATTTAAGCAAGCCATTGAAGACCTAAAAAATCAATATTAAATCACTGCCACATAAAGAAGAGAAAGCCAACCTATGTTGCAGTGTGATCGGATATTTCTATAAAAAATACGTGAACATCGAATATAACGCACTATTTGGAAGGGGCCGCCAACAGATCCCCCAACCCGGAAGCCCGGCGGGTCCGACGTTTAACGGCCCACCCAAGGGAACTTCTCCGGGGTTCCACCAGGGTGAACCGGGTGCGGGCACGGGTGATGCCGGTGTAGAGCAGCTCTCTTGTCAGTACCGGACTTTGGGTGTCGGGCAGCACCAGAACCGTGTGGTCAAACTCCGACCCCTGGGATTTATGCACGGTCATCACGTACACGGTCTCCACATTATTCAAGCGGGAGGGTAAAACCTTTTTAAGGGTGCCGTCCACCAGGGGAAAGACCACCCGGTGAATGATTTTCTCCAGTGAAACATCCCACACCGGCAGATAGATGCCCACATCCCCGTTCATCAAACCCAAAGAGTAATCGTTGCGGGTGACCATCACCGGTCGCCCCGGATACCAACCATCGGTTCCGGCAATCAATCCGGCCCGGGCCAGAATGGAGGCCACGGCCCGGTTCAGGCTCTCCACCCCAAAGGGTCCCTTTCTCACCACGGCCAGGAGCTGGAATTGGCCAAAAAGCTCCAGCACCCGCCTTAACCAGGTGGTCTCATCCGCCACGGCGAGCGTTTCTTTCTTAAGAGGTAAAGCCGCATTAAGGGATGATGTGGCATTATGGGGGGATGCCGCCACCGCTTTTAGGTACACCCGATACCCGCCGTCAAGAACCAGGTGTTGAAAGGCTCCGTCTTCAAGGGAATCCAGCCCCATGCCCTTAATATCGGTCAGATCCCCCCGGAGCAAATCAACGCTTTTATCGGCATTGCCTGCATTCACGGCCCGGGCCAGGGCACCAATGCCGCTTTTTTCCCCAAATCGATGGCTTTTCTGCAGCACCACCACATGTTCCTGCAGGGGACCGGGGGTACCTTGAAAGGGTTTCAGGCAGTATCCGGTGGCTGCCTCTGCCCAGGCAATATACGCCTGATCATAGCGGGGAGGATCAGCATCCCTGCAAAGATCCCCCAGCACCGCCCCGGCTTCCACCGATGCCAGCTGGTCCTTGTCCCCCAGGAGTATGAGCCGGGCTTCCGGCGGCAGGGCATCCAACAGGGCCGCCATCATCTCCAGATCCACCATGGAGGCCTCATCCACCACCAGGAGATCCACATGGAGAGGGTTCTGACCATGGTGAACAAAATGGCGGGAATCGGGGCGGCTGCCCAGCAGCCGATGCAGGGTGGTCACCTCCCGGGGCATGTGGCTCTTAATGTCCTCGGGTAATCGATTCAGGGCAGCACCCATGGATTCCGTGAGCCGGGCTGCGGCCTTGCCCGTGGGGGCGGCCAGCCGAACCTTTAAAGACGCGCCACCTTCCAGGGCCAGGGACTGGAGCAGGGCCAGAATCTGCACCACGGTGGTGGTCTTGCCTGTGCCGGGCCCCCCTGAAATAACGGTGAAGGCGTTCCTGGCCGCCACCCCTGCGGCAAGGCTCTGCCAGTGAATTGCCCTGCCCGACGCCTCTTCCAAAGACTTCAAGGATGCAAATAACCGGGCCAGTCGGCAACTTAAATCTCCAGGTACCGGAAATTGCCGGGCCATGCGCCGGGTCAAGTCCCGGGCCACAAAGCAGGTGTGATCCCAGGATCGGTACAGATAAAGTCGATGGGCATTTAATACCAGCGGGCGTTGTTCGCTTCCCTGGGACACCAGATCCGAGGCCGTAAGGGACGCTTCCCAGGAGTTCAGGGAAATTCCCTCCAGCACCTGGGAAGGCAAGGCCGGCAATGCTTCACCGGTCTCCCCCTCCGGGGGCAGGGAGAGGGTAGCGTCGGGGTCTGCCAGGGCCATTCTCAGATCCAGGCACACATGTCCCCTACCCAACTGGTGGCTCACCAAAGCCGCAGCCAGCAGGACCTCTCCGGCATTGCCCGGTGCCTCCCGGTTCAAAAATCGTACAAAGGACCGGTCCAGGGGACGCATCCATCCGCTGGCGGTCCAGGCATTCAGAAGTTCAAACAGCTGATCCGGTGTCACTTACGCCTCCCCTTCCTTAAACTGAGAGTCACCGTCACTTGCACAATCATCCATGAAAAAGTCACTCACGCCTCCCCTCCTTTAAACAGATTGTTCAGCCTCTCTATGAGTTCTCTGGGGGGGCGATGGGCATACACCCCGTTCCCCGTGCCATCCACCCCCCGCAAAAACAGATACACCGCCCCGCCCACATGGCGGTCATAGTCATAGTCTGCCATGCGGGCCGTGAGCAGCCGGTGCAACGCCAGGGTATAAATCACATACTGCAGATCATAGCGATGATCCAGCATGGCTGCGGCCATGGCCTCCTGGGTGTAATCTGCGGCACTGTCGCCCAGATAATTGGATTTATAATCCATCACATAATAGCGCCCCTCAAACACAAACACCAGGTCCATGAACCCCTTGAGCATGCCGTTAAGAATGCTCTTTTTCAGTATGGGCCGCCGGATCCCGGGCAGCAGTGCCGCCTGCACCAGATCATCCACCTTATGGGTATCCACATGGGTGGCGGCAAACAGAAATTCCATTTCAGCCTGGCACGCCTCCCTGGAGAGGAGACTGAGAGAGAAACAGGGGGATACTTCCGGTGCCAGGTGAAACGGTGTTAAAAGCAGTTGATGAAACCACCCTGCCAGGGGCTCTGCCCAGTCCTCCCATCCATGGCGGCTGCACACCTGGACAAAATGGTCATGGATGGTCCCGGGAGTGGCGGCCACCGTGTCAAACCCCTGGTTGGCAGCCCACTCAAACAGATCATGGAGAAAGGTTCCCGGTTCCGGCCCCCGGGCAAAGGTGTGGATGGATCGGGCCGGTGAGATAATGACAGGCGCTGCAACAGGTTCCTTAGCGGACTCCATCAGCTGGTCCGCCCGGGCGGAATCGGGAGAGTCCGGCATGATTGACGTGGGGTCCGTCTCCATGGCGGATATAATGATGACATCCTTCTCCCCGGGAGAACCGGAGGGTGCTGCCATGGCCGGTGGCGCATCATCATTCAGGGAGGTGCTCTGGAAGGCCGTTTTCCGGGGATACCCCTGCATGGATGATTCCGGCAAAGACGGTCCTTGCAAGGACGATCCCGGCACATGGGCCATGGCCGGCGCCTCCGGGGGCGGCATCGTGGCGCCCGAGGCAATGCCGCTGTAACTGGTAATAAACCATCGCTGCCACCCGGGGTGGGAAAAATGCCGTGCCAATGCCAGGGTTGAGGGGTCATCCGTGGAGGGCTGGAAACGATTTTGGCATGGCAACACTTGCCGGATCGCCATCTCCGGACAGGTCGCTTCCATGTGATCCAGCAATTGAAAAATCTCCCGGGTGGTGTGGGCCTTGCCTCCGGTGATCACATGCCCGATACCGGAGTGGTGAAACTCATTTTTTTCTCCCCCCTTCAACTGTCTGCCCATCACCCCCATGCCCAGAAAACAGGCGTGACAGGCCCGGGTCATGGCCACGTAGAGGAGCCGCAGCTCCTCGGCCAGGGTCTCCTTTTCCGCCTGGGCCAGGGCCGCCTCTTCCGGATGGATCTCCACCCGGCGACGGCCCTGTTCGTCGTGCCAGATCACCGGAGCGGTTTTCCCGGTGGGGGCCTTTCCATAACTGCAGATAAAGGGCAGAAACACCAGGGGATATTCAAGGCCTTTGGATTTATGGATGGTGACCACCTTTACCAGCTGTTCATCACTTTCCAGGCGTAGGATGCCTTCATCCGAACCGACATCCGTGGTCTCCAGTTGCCGGGCAAACCACCGAATTACAGCCTGTTCCCCATCCAGGGCCATGGCCTCGGCCTGGACCAGTTCCGCCAGGTGGAGCACATTGGTGAGGCGACGCTCCCCAGCAGAGGAGGAGAGCAGTCGGGAAGGGACCCTGAAATCACGGAGCAGAGCCCGGATCATGGGAAGCACCCCGTTCTGCTGCCAGATAAGACGGTAGGTGCGAAACCGTTCTCCCTCGGCCTCCCATGCAGATTCATCCCGGCCTAACCGGTCCAGAAACGTAAAAGACTGATTCAGCAGGGAGGTGGCCAGGGCCGTCTTGATGAATCCGGCCTGTTCAGGTTCTGCACAGGCCCGGAAGAGATAGAGCAGATCCCGGGCCTCCGGAGAATCAAACACCGACTGTTTATCGGAGAGATACACGGTGCGAAGGCCCCGGCGGTCCAGGGCCTGACGAACGGCTGCGGCTTCGGTTCTGTTGCGCACTAAAATGGCCATGTCCGCCGGGGTTAAGGCGGTACGGGTGCCGTCGGGTGCCACAAATCCGCATTGGGGGGGGGACTGGGCTGCCAGATTCAACAGGTGAACCATCTCCGTGGCACAGGTGTCAGCCATGGTGCGAAGATATCCATCTTCTCCGGTTTTGTTCACCGGCCCCTCCCGGTCCTCTCTCCACAGGGTGAATGGCACGGGAAAGGTCCCTTCCACAAAAAAGCGCTCGGTCCTTCCCTGGGCGTTTACCGGTATAAAGGGGATCTCCTGGGAAAACAGAAAAGGACCCTGGGGATGGGTGGTGGCAATGCCGAAAAAATAGTTCACCCCTGCCACCATCTCCCGGGCCGACCGATAGTTGGTGTCCAGGGTGTAGAGATGGTGACCGGCATCTTTTCTGGCCCGCAGATAGGTATGAATGTCGGCCCCGCGAAAGGCATAGATGGCCTGCTTGGGATCGCCGATCATGAAAAATCCCGTGTTCGGCCGGTTAAGATAAATGGTCCCCAGGGTGGCATACTGTACGGGGTCGGTGTCCTGGAACTCATCCACCAGGGCCACGGGAAACTGGGCTCTTATCATTTCTGCCAGCTGCCCGTTCCCGGGCCGGTGGATGGCCCGGTGCAGATGGGTTAAAAGATCATCAAACCCCACCCGGGCCTGACGGGCCTTTTCCCGGTCCACCCGGGACTGCATATCCTGGGCAGCGTGGATGTGCAGGGCCATCTCCAGATCCATGGAGGCCAGGGTGGTGTTGAGCCGGTCCAGGGCATCAAAGGCATTGTGCGAAGGCGGGACTCCTTTTTTAGAGGTGCCCTCTTCCAGGCCGATCCGGGACAATCGTTTCAGGGCCTTCTCTCCTGGCAGCTCAAGCTCCCTGGAAATCCACGCTTCCATTTCATGGAGCCAGTTTTCAAGAGTTGCCTCCCGGTATTTATTTCCATTGAGCTGTTTTTCCGTTCTGGCCCGGCGCACCCGGTCCGCTGCACCAACAAAATCAGCGGCCCAGCATTGCCTGGCCGTCTCAATGGCCTCTTCCCTCTTGGCCAGTAATTCTCCGGGGGGCGGCGGCAGGGGATGATCGCCTCCCATGAAGGGCCGCACCTTTTTCAACAGTTCCCGGGGGGTGGTTACCCCAAGGAGCTGCATCACCGTGGCAAGATACCGGGAGGGCATTGGATAAAAGGTGGCCCGCCAGTAATCGCAGGCTGCCTGCTCCAGCAGCAGATCTTCCCCCGGGGCCAGCTCCAGATCAAACAGGCTGCCGCTGCCAAAGGCATAGCGTTTTAACATGCGCTGACTCCAGGAGTGAATGGTGAAGATGGCGGCCTCGTCCATCCACTGGGCCGCCTGATCCAGGAGTCGGGCGTTCCCGGGCCAGGTATCAGGGGGACAGCTGTTGCCAAGGCTCACCAAAAACTCGTCACCGGGATCCTGGTTTCGAAAAAAGGCCGCCCCCTGGGCCAGGCGGCTCCGGATGCGGTCCCGCAGCTCCTGGGTGGCGGCATTGGTAAAGGTGACCACCAGAATTTCCGGCGGCGTCAGGGGCCGCACAAAGGCGTCTTCACCACCATGCCCCAACACCAGCCGCACATAAAGGGCCGCAATGGTGTAGGTTTTTCCGGTTCCGGCACTGGCCTCGATGAGCCGGGTGCCGTGCAGGGGAAAAGTCAGAGGATTCAAAGGATGGACCATGGTTGGGGATTCCTATCACCGCCACGGGCAGACCGGTATTGGGGCTCCCGGGTCTGCCCACAACGAAGCTTAAAAGAATATTAGGCATACCTACGCTTTCTTATAACGGGCATGTCCTGCCGGACACAACAAATATAGGGTCGTAGACGCGGAGCCAAATGGTATTATACCGCCGCCCCCCCGACGGGCAATGGGCCCGGACCGGAACTGTAGACAGCTCAATTGTCCGGTTCCTATTGCCCATCGGGGGGGCGGCTCTGCTGAGGTTGCCTTGGAGGCTGCCTTTTCATATAACTGCCACGGGCAGACCGCATTGGGGACCTGGGTCTGCCCACAACGAAAGTTGAAAGACCTGTGGCGTACGCCGGGGACTTTCACATAAACATACATGGCAGAAAGACCTGCCACAACGAAAAACGAAAACGGCATAATGCCGCCCCCGACGACCGTCACTTTGGTATGATTCCAAGTTTTTCTCAAGGGGCGGAATCGTCAAGGTTCAGCGCCTCAAAGAGGGGGGCGTAAAGACGCTGGGCCAGCAGGGGAAAGGCATTGCCATGGGCCTGCCACAGGGTGTCAAAATCGGGGTAGGCCCTCAAAGCACCCGGGGTGTAATCCACCTCTCCGGGCCGGAACCCATCCCCCTGATACACCTTGCTGGCCGCGGCCCTGGCTTTTTCCATCTCCCCTTGAGACCCCTCACCCCCGGCGGTTTCCTCCTCCGGCGCAGGCAGACTTGAAAGCCAGGCCATGGCGGTGCGGGGGGTGATGGGCAGAGGAGAGCAGAGTCCCTGCCACCACAGCGCCACCATCTCATGGAGAAGGGCCTCTGCCCTGTTTTTTTCCAGGGGCTCCAGGGTCACCACCCCATCCGGTGCCACAAGGCTGCTTGCCAGTGACACCCCCACAGCACACCCCATCACATGGGTGACCCACAGCCCCACCAGGGGCGGAAGGCGACCGGGTTTTCCCTTGGCATCCATAATGGCATGGGGATAAAATTCCCAGCGGGCCAGGGGTGCCACAACTGTGGAAGCCCCTTTTTCCGACGGGGTAATGCCCGTTGGCCCTCCACCGTCAGGGGAGACGTTGCCAATGGCATGGAGGTGGTCTAAAACCCCCTCAATTTGTTTCCCCTGAAGGGGACCCCGGGTTAAAAAAAGTGCCATGTCCCGGTTGCTCACTTCATGGGGCCAGGTGGTACTAAGCGTTTCATGAAAGGCCATCATGGCCTCCACCGGTTCCGTCAAGGAGGTCATGGCCAACTGTCCAAACCCCTCCATGGGCAATTGCCCGGTGTGTAACAGACGATGGCCCGCCGTGTCCAGGGCCGTTTTTCTCTGCGTCGGTACCGTGGCAAGCCCGGCATTCAGCAGCTCGTTTTTCAATATATAGGGGGTTAGCCCCTCCAGCGCAAAGGGCTCCTCTTCTGCCGGGGAGGGATCCACGTCATCAAAATAGACCCCCAATCGCTGCTGGAAAAAAGAGGTGGGGGGATTTTTCATGAATTGAATCAAAGGCCTCAGCTGAAGGGCTTCCAGGGGATCGGGCAGAGGAGAAAGCATCTCCTCTTCATCCCGGGATTCCGTGTTTGAATCAACGGCAGCAGGAGCGGACGGGGCCATCAACGGATGGGGCTCAAAGATTTCACGCCACTCCCGGGCATAGGTAAAAAGGGCGTTGTTCCCGTTTTTGTCAAAATAGCGTTTACTAAAGGGCTGCAGCGGATGTTCAAGGGTGAGCTTTTGTGCAACATCTGATTCCGGGACTTGGGAGAGTGGCCCGGCAGGGGAAAAATCCCCTTTCCGATGAAATTGCCACCCCGCCGACAGGTAGTCCCGGAGCTGTGCCACCAGCACTGACGGGGCCTTTAAGGTATTGTCCGTGACATTGTGTCCGATGTAGCTGATGTAAAGGGTCTTTCTGGCAGACAGCAACGCCTCCAGGAACAGATACCGGTCATCCTCCCGGCGGGAGCGGTCGCCGGGGCGGTAGAGCCCTTTGACGGCCATGAGATCAAAGTCCATGGCCACCCGGCTGCGGGGATACTCGCCGTCGTTCATGCCAAGCAGACACACCACCTTAAAGGGGATGGCCCGCATGGGCATGAGGGTACAAAAGTTCACCATGCCGGCCAGAAACCGCTGGGAAGCACTGGCATCGGTCATGGCGGCCATGATATGGTCCCGCACCACCGGCAGATCCAGATCCCCTTGAAAATCCGCACTGGTACAGGCGGTTTCCCAGGCCACCAGCACATCCGCCACATGGGAGAAAAACAGACGGTCATGGCTCTCTTCCGGCAGGAAAAAGGTCTCCACCATCTTCCGCAGACGCAGGCACCACACAGACGGAGGGGCCGGTGTTTTAAACCGCTGCCACAGCTGTTCCAGGGCATCCAGAAAATCGGCCAGCCCTCCCACCAGGGCCGCACTGAGCCCGCCGATCTCATCATAGGGCTCGATGCCGTTCCAGGAAAAGCCCTTTCCCACGGCATAGCCCAGCAACATGCGTCGAAGACCGAATTGCCAGGTGTTCTGCTCCAGATCCGGGGGCAGATCAAAGGCGCTGCGGTGGGAACTGTTCAGGCCCCAGCAGATGCCGGCCCCCTGCATCCACTGTTTGATGAGGGGAAGATCACTGGGGGCAAGGTTGAACCGTCTGCCCAGGGCAGGCACCTCCAGAAGCGCCATGACATCGGCCGTGGTCATGCGAAGATGGGGCAGGTTCAACAGGGTGTCCAGGGCGGTGAGCAGGGGACGAAACACCTTGTCCGGGCCATCGGCAATGGAAAAGGGGATGAATCGCTCATCCGTGGGGGGAATATTGCCGAACACCGCCTGGATGTGACAGGTATAGGCATTGATGTCCGGGGTCATCACAATGATATCCCGGGGACGAAGATCAGGGATCTCCTCAAAAAAATTGAGGAGCTGGTCCTGGAGGATTTCCACCTCCCGCTGGCGGCTGTGGGCCGAGTGAAACTGAATGGATCGATCCTCCGGGGAGATCATCTGTTTATCTTCGGGTAAACCGGGCACGGCCGTAAGATCCAGGATGGCCTGCTGCACCTGCACCAGCAGGGTTCCTTGCTCGTCCGAATCCGGGGGGGCAAAGTCCCGGAACAGATCAATCTGGGAAAACCGTTCCCGGTAGGTTTCCGGCTGATCATACCGGTACAGCAACCCGATGTAATCCCGTCCCTGTTTTCCCCACGCCGCCAACAGAGGATTCACATGCTGGTGAAGGGCATCGGGGTCCAGGTCTTCAGGCATGTTCCCGGCCCTGGCATGCCGGGCCTGTTCGATGCGGAAGAGGTCCCGGTCCTCAATGATATCGGCCCAGTAATGGCGGCAGGGATTATGGACAAACAGGAGGATCTGGCAGTGACGGGAGAGAAAATCAAGGGCCTCAAGTACCTGACCCGGCAAGGAGCAGATGCCAAAGACGATGATCCGTCGGGGCAGCCCTGTTAACGGTGCCATGGCCTCCATTGCCGCCGTCAAAAAACGGCCATGGAGATCGGCCCGGCCGGTGTGCCTGAACTCGAAAGGGATGTCCTCATGGATGCGGCGCCACAACGCCGCCTGCCATGCCTGTTCCCCGGGCAGATCAAGCCACTCTCCCCTTCCGGTAAAAAGACCGTCCCTGCCCTTTTGCCAGGCAGTGAGCCAGTCGGCCCGGTACACCTGATATTGATCAAAAAGCGCTGCCAGGTGAAAGGCCAGTTGGTACCGTTTCCGGGAATCGGCATCATCGCTGAGAAACCGGGAGAGCACGGAGAAAACAGGATCATCCCCCAGCTGTGTCAGCAGGCGCATGAGGCGCCAGATCAACCGTTCCCGGTCAAAGGGAGAGGCATGGGGCACGCCCTTGTCCCCCAAAACAGCCCGGTAGGCCTGCCACATGAACCGACCGGGCAGTTGAAAATCAAGGCCGGCACCAATTCCGCATCCTGTATCCGATGCCAGGGCCAGTTTCAGCCACTGGGCCATGCCGTTGCTCTGAACGATGAAGCACTCATTTTCCAGGGGGGCCACAGGATAACGGGAGATCCACTCCACAGCCACATCCCGCAGATCCTCCAGGTGGTTGGCATGGATGATGGAAAGACCGGGGGGAAAGGGGTCCATCATGTCAGTTGCTCGCTTTCATGGGGATGACATTATCCTGGCAGGCAACATCCGGATTCACCGGCACCCGCAACGCCTTAAGGCCTCTGACATCGGGCAGGTCTTCCAGCTCAAGGTCCTCCATCTCATCCTTAAATTTTCTTTGGCTCACCAGATATTCAATGTGCTGGCGGATCTGCCTTCCCTCCAGGGGATTTGAGTAGACCACGGCAATTTTTCCCGGTTGGGTGAGGCGCTGACCGGTCCCCTTTACCAGAGCCTTGTCAATGCGGGATTTGATGATCTCCTGTCTAACATCATAGGCACCGTCCACATCAAACCGCTTTTCATCAAACCTAAACCGGATGGACAACGGGGTGTGGTTCACCAGAATAAGATGGCCCGCATCCAGGGGAAGGGCCAGATCGGGCTTCAATGCTTCCAGCTCCCGGGCAAGACCCCAGGAGACCTGGAGCTGCCACAACGTCATATTTTTCACATGAAAGGAGGCAAGGGTCTGATGCTTCATCATGGAGGCCCCGATGTACATCATATAATCCACACCGTCGGTCTGGTGCTTTTCAAAATAGTGGGGAAAGGTGGTCTGCATCTCCTGATCCACTCGATCCAGATAGCGTCCCAGGGTATCGTTGATGACAGAGATACTCTCCTCATATGCCTTGCGTTTTTCATAAACGGTTCCCGTATCGGGATACAGGGCATTCCGGTAGGCCAAAACCGCTTCACCAATCTCCGGGGAGAGCCCCACCAGTTCATCAAACACCGGTGCCACTTTGTGCGTCAGAAAGGCGAACATGGCAAATTCATCACCCGACTGGATTCCCGATGAGGTCAGGGTGCTGATACGGGTCTCAACCCCGTGCTGATACGCCTTTAAAAGCGGCCAGGAACGTTGCTTAACCCCCAGGGTCAGCACCCTGAGGGCCAGTTGCAGCTGTTTTGTCAGATCCGATTCAATGGCATGGTTACGGGCAAGGGAGGAATTTTTAATATCCACCTGACCGTAAAACGGAATGACCTCCTTAAAGACAATCGGTTCCATCTCAGAAGGTTCGCCCCTTCTCAGACGCTCCATGTGATTGATGGCCGCCTGTTCAAACCGCCACTCCACCGAGGGATGTACGGCCGTGCATTTCTTTTTGATGATGGTCTGAACGGTTTTATCCATCTCGTCCACCCCCCTTTTCAGGGCCACTGAAAAGATGGGTGCCACCTGTTGCAGCAGCTGAGCCTCAACAGCCCCCAGCTCATTGACCCCGGGCGTGAGAATTTCAAGCACCCCGATGGTCTCTCCCTGAAACACCAGGGAGATCAGGAGCATGGACCGGATACCGGCGGCAATAGCCCTTTCTTCCGCAGGCAGCGGGTTGGGCCGAAGGGAGAGGTTTGGCACCCGCAGGACGTCCCGTTGGGCTGCCGCCTCCATCCACACAGACCCCTTGAGCTCCTCCGTAGAGAGGTGGTCGGAATTGGCAAAGAGACAGTTGATATTTCCCTGGCAATCGCTCTTAATCTTGAGAATGCGATCATTATGAATGGCACCGATGCCCATTCTCAGCTCCGGTTTTTCAAAAAGGATTTTAAGGCTTTGCTCAAGTTTTCGTATCCCCTCTGCCGAAAAAATGGACCCCTGATCAATGAGCTGATTTTCCAGGGAAGAGATGATGGCAGGCCGGGTCACATCCGACGCCCTTGCAACGGTAAATCCGGACAGCAGAAAGGAGCGGGGATCAATATATTGTTCCAGCAATGCCGCATCCATCATATTGTCACGGATTTTTTCCCTGTCGGATTCCGTCAATACCGGAGGTGTAGCAAGGGGTGTCACCTCCACAAATTGAAAATCAAACTCTATCCGATAGTATCGATCCAGGCCGGTGTGCTCATCGGCAACAATGCCCACGGTTGACATATCCGGCATGATTTTTAGGTCATACACCCTGTCAAGAATCAGAAAATAGATCCGCAGGCGCTGGCTTTGATAGACAAATCCGGGATGCTCCTCTCCGGATCTTCCCATAAAAAACGCATTGTTTCGGACAAAAAGCCGCTCAAATTCAGGGGAGACGAAAAAGGGATCAAAGGAGCACGGAGCAAGTGCCCCGGCAATTTTATGCTGAAAGGATGCCGGCGCAAACACCGCACTCATGAGGGGAGCAATCAGTGCTTGATGCGCTCTCAAGAATTCAGAATCATGGGTGTTTTCCATAAACCCCTGTACCTGATCCATATTCTGTCTGATCTGTGCATACATCCCGGCCATGTGGGTGCAGTTATTCACCAAATGGTTTTCCCAGAATGCCATGAGCGGCTGGAGACTGATTTGAAATTTTACGTCTTTTGCCATCATTGACGTCTCCCCTGTATTTTATTTTACTGAATTTTTTCAACCGCCCTCTCCATGCGATCCAGCCCCTGCTTCAGGGTGGCCATGGGACAGCCGAAATTTAAGCGGACATAGCCGCTCCCGCCAAAATCCGCCCCATTATTGAGCCCCACCCCCATGGATTCAAAATATTGGGCCGGGTTTTCAAGGTTAAGGGCTCTGGCATCAATCCATGCCAGATAGGTGGCTGCCACCGGTTCCATGGAAAGCCCTTTTATCCCGTTAATGCGCCGGTGCACATAATCACGGTTGGATTTCAGATACCGGATCAGTTCTGCCAGCCATGCCTCCCCGGATTCAAAGGCGGCCCGGGCAGCCAAAAGCCCCATGCAGTTGACATGGGGCAGCAGCCCCCGGCTGAAATCCTGAAATTTCTTTCTCAACGGTTCGTGGGAGATCACGGCAAAGGAACAGCTCAAACCGGGTATGTTAAAGGTTTTACTCGGTGCCATCAGGGTGATGGTCCGTTCCGGTGCACTGGGGTGGCACATCCATGTGGGCAGATGACGGGCCGTGTCGTCCAGAATAAAATCCGCATGGATCTCATCGGAGATCAGCAGGATATCATGGGCCTGGCAGATGGCCACCAGGCGGGAGAGCTCCTCTTTTGTAAACACCGTACCACAGGGATTATAGGGACTGCAGAGGATAAAAAGCCGGGTTTTGGCGGTGGCCGCCCGCTCAATTTCTTCAAAATCAAAGGTATATCGATGATTTTCCAACACCATGGGAACTTTTATACAGTTTTTGCCGGAGTTACCGGGGGCCGCCAAAAACGGAGGATACACCGGCACCGTGGTCATGATATCATCCCCGGGTTCACTAAAGGCGTGGCACATGGCATTGATGCCGCTGACAAGGCCCGGCAGCCACACAAGCCACTCCGGATTGATCTCCCAATCAAAGTTTTTTTTCAACCGCTTAACCACCACGGCTTCAAGGGCGCGGTCATGCCCCGGGTATCCGTAAATACCATGATCCACCCGTGCCTGCAGGGCCTGGGTCACTCCGGGGGGGACCCTGAAATCCATGTCCGCCACCCACATGGGAATGACATCCTGTCCCTGGTATCGATCCCACTTCTCGCCACCGGTTCCCCTGCGGTCAATTATCTCATCAAAATCAAACATCAAACCCTCTCTTTGAATTGTCAAACTTTTGTGGGTCCCCCGGCAGAGCCGGGGGTTTACCTTAAGTTAATTAAACTCTCTCCATATCCATAATGAATTTCGGGATCATTCATAACACTGATCAGACACCCAGAATAGTCGGAGTTGGGGTTAAGCCCCATATTTTTCTTGCATATTGACTCCGAATCTGACAAATACAGATACTTTGCATGGGGATAATCTCATGTTGGTCTTCCGTCATCCGAAGGGATGATCTTAAGTATTGGTATTCTGTCACCCGAAGGGTTGACCTGTCTTATGATCAAGACCCTTCAGAATCAATTTACCGCCCCACTGCTCTAACATACTTTTCACCATTTCTGCAATGGGTTAAACCGTTACTTTAAAAACAAAACACAACAAAACAAGGGCACGTACAAACCGTTCAAAGAGGGTTCAATGAAAACGCAACTTCACAAAAATCCTATGTATATCTATCTGATGCTCCTGGTGGTGGCCTCCACCGCAGGTCTCCATGTCTGGCGCTCCCTGTTTGATAATTTTGCCGTAAACGTCATTCACCTGGATGGGGGGCATGTGGGGGTACTGCAGTCGGTGCGGGAATTCCCCGGTTTTCTCTCTCTTTTGGTGGTGTACATCCTTTTGATCATAAAAGAGCATCGGCTGTCAGCCCTTTCCGTGATTATCATGGGGTTGGGGGTTGCAGCCACGGGCCTGTTCCCCACTTTTTACGGATTGATGTTCACCACATTGCTCATGAGTTTTGGGTTTCACTATTTTGAAACCACCAACCAATCATTGACCCTTCAATACTTTGATACCCGCACCTCCCCCATTGTGTTCGGGAAGCTTCGAAGCCTTGCCGCCCTCAGCAATATTGGGGCAGGGGCGCTGGTGTTCCTGGCAGCCCCCCATTTTTCATACACCGGCCTTTATCTGATGGCCGGTGGCGGAATGCTGGCCATCGGAATCTATGCCCTCACCCGGAACCCCACGGATAAATATCTGCCTCCCCAGAAAAAAGAGATGGTCTTTAAAAAAAGATACTGGCTCTATTATCTCCTGACCTTTATGGCCGGGGCCAGACGTCAGATTTTCACCTCCTTTGCGGTGTTTCTGCTGGTAAAGAAATTTCAGTTCTCCATCCGGGAAATCGTCATTTTGTTCATGGTCAATAATATCATCAACTATTTTTTGAGCCCCTTCATCGGCAGATGCATTGTAAAATATGGGGAAAGAAAAGTGCTTTCTCTGGAGTACTTCAGCTTGATTCTGATCTTTGTGGCCTATGCCGTGGTGGATTCCAAGATCATGGTGGCATTTCTTTATATTGCGGACCACATCTTTTTTAATTTTGCCATTGCCATCCGCACCTTTTTTCAAAAGATTGCCTCGCCCGAAGACATCGCCCCCAGCATGGCTGTGGGATTTACCATTAATCACATTGCCGCTGTGGTGCTGCCGGTGATCGGGGGGCTTCTGTGGATTGTGGACTATCGGATCCCATTTATCGCTGGGGCTGCCATGAGTTTTATCTCTTTAATGCTGGTGCAGCAGATCACAGGTCAGCTGGCCAAGAATCGACCCGAGCTTGGGAGCAGTTTCACACCCATCTGATTTTCCATGGCCGTAACACAATATGTTGCGCTGGTACCAGCGGCGAAGTAATATTTTAGACAACCCACACAGCTGCTCTATCCGCCATATTCAAAATCTTTGTGCTAACCCGTCCCATAATAAATTCTTCAACCAATGTCAGTCCGCGTCTGCCTACCACAATGGTTCCGTAGCCTTCTTCTTCCGCTTTATGAGTTATTAATGCTGCACGGCTGAGTTTCTTCGTAAAAATCTCTTTAGATATTTGGCCAGCAGAAAAACCCGCATTCTTCAAACGATTTTCAGCGTCAGTAAGAGTCGGTTCAATCTCTTTTATATTGGTTTCTATCCATTCAGCCTCCTGCTCAGAATTGAAGAAAGCCATGATGCCAAGATGAATCCCCATGGGTCTGATAACATGACACAATGTAACTTCACAGTCAGTGTCTCCCATCAGTTTTCCGATAGAATCAACTGCTTTCATAGCGCCTTCGGAACCGTCAAAACCGATAAGAATCTTTTTTGAATCAGGACAACCGCCAACAGCTACTACCGGAATATGTGGAATCCGTCCCACCAACTTGTTTGCGACACTTCCCATCATTACATCTTTTATTCTGCTTACGCCTGTACGTCCCGCAACAACAAGATCGTATCCTTCATAAGATTCTTTCAAAATATCTCTGGCGATCCCGACTTTTTTTGACCGGATTTTGATATTCACGGCTCCGGACGGGAATCCTGCGTCTGTGAGAATTTTTTTAGCTCCTCCCATGAATTCTTCAATGTTATTTTTCATCTGAGCTGCCCAATCACTTATATAGAGCGCATGGGAACGAAACCCAGGATCTCTTCTTAAGTCAAGAAAAGATTCTGGCACTTCCGCTGACACATGAATCAAAACAACCTGGGTGTTTTGGGCAGGAAATATACGGCTTATATATCCTACCGCATCCATTGCCTGACTGGATCCGTCCATTGCCGCTAAAATTTTTCTTTTTCTTTCCATAAGAATCTCCTTTATCTCCCTTGGATTATTCATAAACTACGTCATAATATTGCCTCATTGCCTCATTGCCTCATTGCCTCATTGCCTCATTGCCTCAAGTGTCGAATCTTAATGATCATCCCGGTGTTCATCAGACAACGAACATGATGAACAGCCCATGCGAAAAATGGATTATCATCTGTCTACAATACCTTCGCCAATTATATTTTTGATTAGTTTGTCAGGCACATGATGCGTTTATAAAATCATAAACACACAACATATTGAGTTTTGTGATCCTGATCAAAGCACATTTTAAAAATTGGCAAAGGTATTGGTCTACGAAACGGATTTCAAGTTTTCATCGGTTCATTTATCCCAAAAAAACTGGCTGGAGATTTTCCTCATATCCGCGGTCTTCCCAAAAGGCATTATACATTTAAAATAAAAGCATTCTTCATGCCAAAAACAAAGTTCCCTGAAAATAAATCTATGACATTAGAAATAACGGGTCTTAGATTCTTATCTCTGATTTTCATGTTATTTTGGCAAGAAAATCAAAAAGCTTTTTGGGTTCCGGCTTGTCCAGGTTAGGGGATTCGTGTGATTTGGATAGATTCCGGCGCGCAATTCTCAGTGCGTACGCATGGAAATTATAAATTTTCACACTAATTCGTGATGAGCCGAAATAAATAAAGATCTAAACAACTGCCTAAAGGCACTGTAAATAATCAAAAGCGGATATGTCGGTATTTTTTACAGACTGTAAAAACTTATGTAGCCAAAACCTGACCTTCTACCTGACCAGAGAAAAACCCAGGCGGATCACATCTTCTCGCTTGTCGTATTCCAGCATCTGCTCTGAGTACCCCGAAGAGTACTGGAGGTGCAGAAAGAGATCCAGGAACCCTTCCAACGCCGGTATTTTGTCCAGGGGATAAGAGAGATCGAATTGCCAGGTAGCGCCTTCCTCCCCGTGCCGATAGCGACCATGCAGGTCCAGCCCTTCCGGGTTTCCAATGTCACCTTCCAGTTGAAAATATCCCCTGTAATCCGCCAAGTCTCCGTTGGTCCCGTTCATGAAAGTAATGTTAGGCATTCCTACACTTTCTTATAACATACATGGCAGAAAAAACTGCCACAACGAAAAACGAAAGTCCTTTAATTCCAGCATGTTGGTGAGACTTTCATATAAAAAATTCCCAATATATCCTCGTCAAGACTTTAAACGTACTCGATTGTCAAAATACTGCGAGCCTGTCTGACCGACATCCGCTTATACCGATATCCGTTTATTAAACTAAACTTAAAAACGGGTTGCAAGTAAATCACCTTCACAGTATGTTATGTCCTTTCCAAAAATGGAATAATGCATTGAAACCCTGCATGGCAGGTTTTCACTAACAATGTTTAAGCTATCAATCAATAAGGAACTTTACGGAATGAAAAACCTGGATGCCATTTTCAGCCCAGAGTCCGTGGCTGTTGTGGGCGCATCTGCCCAAAAAGGCAAAGTCGGGCATGATATTTTTGAAAACATTTTACGGGGAGGTTATAGCGGCACTCTGTACCCGGTGAACCCCAAATCAAAATCAATTTTAAGTGTAAGAGCCTATCCGACTCTGCTGGATATTCCCGACAGCATTGATCTTGCCATGATTATTCTGCCGCCGAAACTGGCCTTAAAGTCGGTGGAAGATGCCATTAAAAAAAAGGTTAAGGGAATTGTTATTGTCTCTGCCGGTTTTAAAGAGGTCGGCGGAGAGGGTCTGGAGATTGAAAATAAAATTGTCGAAATGTGTGACAAGGCCAACATTCCCCTGGTGGGACCCAACTGCCTTGGTGTCATCAACCCGATCCAGAACACTCAGCTCAATGCCAGTTTCTCCGCCCGGATGCCCAAACCCGGAAACATCTCCTTTATCTCCCAGAGCGGCGCACTCTGTTCAGCGGTTCTCGATTTTGCAACGGAACGGGAGTTTGGTTTTTCCAAGTTTATCTCCATCGGTAACAAGGCGGACGTGGATGAACTGGATATTCTGCGCTACCTACACGAGGATAACGATACAGAAGTTATCATGATCTACCTGGAAGAACTCCGTCGCAGCGGAGAGGAGTTCATCAAAGCGGTCAAGGAGATTACCTCCGGCGATTACCGGCCCAAACCGGTGCTGGTGATCAAATCCGGCCGAACCAGTGAAGGAGCCAAGGCTGCTGCATCCCATACCGGCTCCCTGGCCGGTGCCTTTGCTGTTTATGAAGCCATTTTTGAACAGGCCGGGGTCATCCGGGTGGACACCATTGATGAACTGTTTGATTTTGCCGGGGCCTTTGCTTTTAAAAACGAGAGCGCCACCGGCAAGCTTCGCCGAAAAGTACCCCATGGAAACCAGGTGGCCATCGTGACCAACGCCGGTGGCCCTGGGATTGTGGCCACGGACATGACCATCTCCACCGGTCTCAAACTGGCCAAGTTCACCGAGGACACCATAGAGGCTCTGGCAAGCCATCTGCCAGCCGCCGCCAACCTGCACAACCCCGTGGATGTCATTGGTGATGCAGCTTCGGATCGTTATGAAAACGCACTCAATGCCGTAATCAAAGATGAAAACGTGGACGGTGCTCTGGTGATCCTGACGCCCCAGTCTATGACCAACGTGCTGGGTACGGCCCAGGCCATCGCCAGAGTTGCCAGGCGTTCTTCAAAGCCAATCCTATGCGTTTTTATGGGTGTTATTGATGTGTCTGCCGGTGTAAAATTTCTCCAGGAAGCTGGAATTCCGGTGTTCAACTTTCCGGAAAATGCGGCCAAGGCCTTTGGTGCCCTCTACCGCTACTCCATGTGGATGAACCGTCAATCCATGGCTCAGTTCAAGCTGACCCATGAAACTCAGAAAGCGGCTGAAATCATCGAAAAATGCATGGCCCAAGGTAAAACCTATTTGGGCGAACTCGACGGGCTGGACATCCTTAAATGCTACGGTTTACCGGTGCTGCCCACCGAACTTGCCGAAACCGAAGACAAGGCAGCCACCATTGCCAAGAAGATCGGATTCCCGGTGGTCATGAAGATCGTCTCTCCCCAGATTATCCACAAATCCGATGCCGGGGGCGTAAAGGTGGGGGTTAAAACAGAGAAGGAGGCCATAGATGCATTCAATGAAATCATTGCCAACGCCAAAGCCTTCAACTCCGAGGCTCAGATCGACGGTGTACTGATCCAGAAAATGGCAGACAAGGGAGAAGAGGTTATTTTGGGTATGAGTCGCTATCCCTTGTTTGGACCGCTTCTGATGTTTGGACTGGGCGGCGTGTTTGTGGAAGTTTTCAAAGATGTGGTCTTCCGGGTGGCTCCCATCGGCCGGAATGAAGCCCGACGTATGGTCCGAAAAATTCAGGGCTTCAAGCTCTTTCAGGGGTTCCGCGGCAGACCTGTCCGCGATGTTGAAATTCTTGAAAAACTTCTGGTGTGCCTGTCGGATCTGGTCACGAACCATCCCCAGGTGCACGAACTGGACATCAACCCGCTGCTGGTCCACGAAAAGGGCAAGGGAGCCACAGTAGCCGATTGCCGGATCATTCTGAAGGATACCAATAACTTGCCGAAACAAGGCTCAACACCGGGTGGACATGCTTCATAATTCCGGACTCACTTGCGGCAGGATTGGTGCTGCAAGACCGATTAAAAAATTCCGGCTCATGGCGGATTAGTGTGATTGGGACATGGTTGCCGTGTGCAATTCTCAGCATTTATGCATCAGCGGCTATGAATTTTCACACTAATCCGTGAAGAACCAAAATTCCGTGACAACTTGGAATTTGCAAAGAAACGTCTGGGGTGAGGAATGAAGCTCAAACTTTTTTTGCAAAACCTGGGCAAAAAAAAATGCAAATTCCTATACTATTAAATTAACAGGAGGAAAAGACATGGAAGAAACTGAGTTGCTCAAACAAACAGCACAAGCCACTGAAGAACATCTGATAAGCATGATGAAAATAAATTCCAGACTTTTGGATGATCTGAAGCTTTTGGCTAAACATACATGGATAAAGACTTTCCAGCCAGGGGAGCTTGCCGCCAACGTCATTGACAAGAGCATTGAAAAGTTTGGCCACAACATTGATGATGATACCAACATTGATATGCTCGATAATGCTGTGAATGACGGGGACTTGAAAGTGTTGAAGAATTGGGTTGACACGGCTTTTAGTCAACATGAGCTGTACTTGTTGGACCTGATTTTGTGGAAAGAAATGAATTTTATGAATAACTAAAATCCTGGTTCTTGAATCCGGCAAGTTATCACAGGCCAGTCTCCACAATCGGGGGAGGCTGACCTTTTTTATGTTTCACAGGCATCATCAGCATCGTTCCTTGACAGTCATAGGTTTTGGGCAAGTTTTAATCTCAGGGGGTATTTTTAGGAATAGAAACTCATTTAAATAATCAAAAATCCTTAAATGTCGGTTAGCTATAAAGATACAGGCCTTTATGCAATAACCGCACCTCCGCCAATCTGGCATAAGTAAAGGGACCCCACTCCCACTATGTGGGGACAAATACAAAATTCAACAAAAAAAGGGATTACAGCAAATTGCCGTAACCCCTTGATTTTATAGTGGTACGCCCGGACGGATTCGAACCGCCGACCCCCTGATTCGTAGACCGCACCTCCAAGTATCCTGAAGACCTCATAAAATCGGAAACTCCTTTAATTTAAGGGGTTTCCGTTTTTCTTATGTAAATATTCGGCTTCTTACGCCAACGCTCATTTTTGTAGCAAAGTTCTAAATTTCTTATCAAGAGGATACACCCAAATTTCTTTTATTGGAACAACGATTTTTCCGGGTTGTCCACCCAGTTTTCCCCGCCCTTTGGTCTGTCCAACATTTGTCCAGTTTGCCGATTTATAGCAAGTACCGGTAAAACGATTATTTTGCACAAAAGATTCCAACAAAACGGGTCGGATATTATATTTTTCTTCCCAGTGATCAGTAAGCTGGCGTGCAGACAGTGATAGTATTTTTGAAGCAAGGTTTTTTGATTGTATCCATGGCAAAATAAGGAATCTGGCATTATTGACGATCATGTTTAGATTTTTTTGTCGGTGCTCATGATCCCAGCCAATAAATTCATCTCTTGGTGCAGTTTGCCATGCCGCAGCAGCAAAGCCAGTCAGAGCAACGATCTGTTTATCTGCAATAATGAAATAACGAAGCTGAGCTCCTGGCAGGGGTGTGTAGCCAAGGTAATGATATCGTTCAATATACTCATTCCATAGAGCAGAGTCATTGTGGGAGACCATCTGTAATCGCAATGGTGGTAGCTGATTCACAGCGCAAGTAATAGGGGTTTGCGGATCAGTGGCAGGTGTAAACCTAATTTTTTGAAGAGGCATTTTCGCACGGGTTGGAGCTGGCAGTTGAATGATTCCATCTCTGTGCATACGCAGCATTGCAACACGGCATGACATATCCTTGAGATTACCATCAGGCTTGAGCCATTGAAAAAGCTGGCAGACCTCTTTAGAAAGTCGTGATCGATTGAAAGTCGGATTTCGTTTTATGAGAGATCGGATCTGTTTAATCTCGTTAGAGGAAAAGTTCCGCCCAGAGTAGCGTATCAAGATGTGTCCGCTGGTGGTTTGGAGAGTCTTTCCCGACGATCTTTATCCATTTTCCATGGAAGAAAGGGTGACAAATCAGTAGGGGCTTGCCCATTGTTTTCAGCACAGGCAGTCAGGTAAAGTCTTAGCCAGTGACTACAGTTGAGGCCAGCCAAGGCTATGGTTTGCAAAACAGAAAACATTATCGCTGCCAACTGAGAACTCCACAAGCTTCCCGAGCCATAGAAATTTTTACGCCCTGTCACAGGATTGCGGATGGAGCGTTCGCCTTTGTTATTGTCCATGGGGACTTCCGGATAATCCACAAAAACGCTTAGCCCCTTCCAGTGATTTTGAAGGCTTGTCAAAATTTTATACTGGATATTGGTCAATAGCGTTGATTCAGAATTTTCCGGATTATTTGCCTGGATAAATGCATCCCTATCTTTGGCGACTTCAGCCATTTTTTCCACGAGTGTTTCATGATGTTTTTTGAATGATTCAGATTGCCATTGAACAGGAAACTTGGGATCAAACTGATCACAACGCAGATTATTGATATGGTAAAGTTCACCAAATTTCCCAATCCAGGAAAATGCCCATTCCTCCAAATCAGGATGTTTTTTTGCTGCATCCAGGAAGTCACGACGAACATGGGCCCAACAAAAAGCCAAAATAATAAAATCCAGCTGTTTTGCCAATGATTTATAAGCGCTGTAGCGATCACAAACGATAATTATTTTGTCATGCTGGATATTTTGAAAATGTGCAAGGGGAACATTCGCGCCACGGCCCGGGGCAATTTCAAAGTAGATTACCGATGGGGAACGACTGAGCCACAACCACCAACGGTTACCTATTTTGCCCTCAATATTCTCAAACACCTTCCAGCCGCTTTCATCATTATGAAATCTTTTTTCGGTCATTTGCTGGGCGTAAAGGGCATCATAAATCGGTTGAAATAACTCTTTGAGTATTTTTAAACCACCTGCAATGGAACCCGGAGAAATAGGTAAACCCATTTCCTCGTACTGATTCAGAAGTCGATTGGTCGGTTGGCTGTAATAAAACTTGTTTAATAAAATTGCCTCCCAGACCGATATCCCATATGGACTTCTCTTAATAAGTTGAGGAGGCGCGGAACCAGCGATTATTGTATTTGGAACACCCTTGCAGGAGCAATCTTTTTTCATACACACACGTATATTTTTACGAGTATACGCTTTGACCTCAACTTCAATAATTTCTATTTCTTGATTTTCATCCTGAACATAGGGTGTACCGCATTTTTCACATTGAGGTGTTTTTTTAAAATCTGTCAGTTCTTCTTTTTCAGGAAGATTGGGGCGTAAAGTTCGTCCATGGCCTTTACTGCCGGGTTGTTGACCGCGTGGGCGTGGAGATGGAGAAGGCGCTGACTGGCCTTCATTATTTTTAGATTTGCCTTGCTCATTTGGATTGTCGAATAAACGAGATTTTAATCCTCGAATTTCACCTTCAAGCTCTTTTATTTTTTGTTTTAGAATTTCTTCACGTACTATGGCTTTTTTATGCACGGCCTGCCAATAGCCAACACCATGTTTAAGTGTTAAATATTCTTTTTCTGAAATGAAAATCTGCGGTGACGGCTCAGCAATAAGCTTAATTAATGGCTTATTCATGCCAGTGCTGATGGTCACTGATATTTTGTGCTGAGAAGCATTCATGTCTCTCTTTTATCAGAAATTTTGAATCGTGTCCCGAACTTTTTTCTGATTATTCAAAAGAAGCCGAATATTTACTTTCTTATTTTAGCCAAAAACACACCTTTTTGCACATTTTGGAAAATTTTTCACACACAAAGTCACACACAACAAGGCCATTCTCATGATTTGGTTTTAACCCTGCTGACTCCTAAATACTTCAAAGAAATTACACTCCCCTACCCTTTTTTTCATGGCAAATTTATGCAATTGAGTACCAATCTTCGCGGCGAAATTACTTTACAGTGAAAGCTTTCCACTCTTCTTCAAAATGCCGAGCCAACACGTTCCAGTTGTCAGGATGGCATAGTTGATCCTGTTGGCTATTAAGAGTACCCTCTTCCATAAAAGATTTTGATGTTGGATGAAAATCAATAACAATTCTATCAATGTTACATTTCTATAAAATAATTGACATGGTTTTTAATTGGGGTTATGGAATAAAAAGTTGGTAGGTTTTGCATCAATATTGACCACAGCCCTTCTTGCACTTGTTTTGGATATTAATAGACGTTTTATAAAGACAACAAAGTCAATCGCTATGCAACCAATGTTCTACAAGACAGAGTATGGGGCCTATATAGGGGGATATGTTCATGAGTTTAATTCACACCTGCAACCTGATGAAAGTCAATGCTTTCAATTATCTCGTAGCGCTTCAGAAACACTCTGCTCAGGTGTTTAAAGATCCCTCCTCGTGGATGCCTTGGAATTATCAGACAGCTTTGGGCATGGAGGCATAGACAGAACTTTCCCCTTTTTTATCTAAAAAGCAGATTCGGTCTTAGCATTTGACGGTTTTGGCCATATTGCCAGATCCGTCAAATGTGAGTATCTCAAACCCCCATATCTTGTTACATTCCAACACCCACTCGTTGCACTGTTTTGCCAGATCAAAGGAAACGGCATGCCCTTTTCATATTCTTCTCAAGCGTATGTGATTTTTAATCTACTCTCCCTTCTACATCCTCTGCCACTGTTCATCGTATTTGTTCAGTGACTGGGTATTGGTGCTGTTTTTTTTGATATCCCTCTTATCTTTCCTGTGTACCGGATCAAATCATACCTTTTAAAATTGGTGTCAGACCTTCCATTACCTTCCGGACATCTCGGCGAAAGCGCCTCATTCAAGGACCTTCGGCAAACGCGGCCTTCACTGTAACTGGTGATTCAGATCAAGTCATTTACCATTTTTATTTAAAACTGCGGTCACATCAGCTATTTCATACAGGCCGTTGGACTTCCATAACCTTTTCGGATAACCAACTTGTGTGAACAGCTTCATTCAAGAGTGTTCAGACACACTGAGCCGAAATGACGGAAAACAGCGATCTGGATCAAGCTAAAGAACCTGGATTATAGCATCAAAAAAACTTCAAATCACGCATGCTTACCGAAATGACACTAATAACTCAATAAATTCAGAATATTCAGTTCTTAAGAAACTGCAGATTTCAATGATTTTCACACTAATCCGCGATGAGCCTCGTTTTTGAGTACTTACAACCCACTGATTAAATCCGGACCCGTTGTCGGTGTTGCCAGAAAAATTTCCCATCCGCTTGAAGAATCATACTCACACCAGGCAATCTGCCCCCTATCATTAACCTGGGGCGGCATATCATCTGAAGGGCCATTTTTTCCTGCATCAATTGCAATGATCTCACCTTTGTAGTAACAGTAGAGAGTCGTCCAACCAGTATCTTCAATCGTTATCCAGACGATCAGCCCATAATTATTGATCCGGGGAAAATTCACGCTTTTCCCTCTTGTGCCCTCCGTGGTAATCTGTGTCGTGATACCGTTGGAATAAAGCCATATATCTCCCTGGGCCGGCCAGACTACATCCCCAAAATCATTGATATCAGGCCTCGCATTGGTAGTCATATGCAGGTTATTATTGAACGAAGTTGAAATTTTACCGGTTGTTCCGTCGACATACTGGTAAACCTCCGACGTATCTCCATGGTTAACCCATACTGCCTCTCCGCCAGTACTTACCACAATATCACTGTCCAATGTATAATTATCAGTCAGCTGGGTACTCACGCCGCTGGCCAGTAAAAAAATCTCCGAGGGTCTATAATCCCAGTAGTCCACATTTTGATACTCAAAAAAGATTTGACCGGCATCATTAATCTTTGGATTGGTAGGAACCCAGGAGTTGTCATAATGCAATATGGTACTTACCACACCATTGTTGCACTGCATCATGGCATAAGTGCTTGCCTGGATAAAGACAATACTCCCATTGTTGTTAAAATCGGGGGTCCAGGAACTATAGTCAGTTATCTGATTTATTACGCCATTGCTGTATAGCTGTAACCCCTCATCATCTGCTTTCCACAGGATTTCCCCGTTATCATTGAGCTTAAAATTAGTATCATAAGGATCTGAAGTCAGCTCGCGAAAATTATGGGTGATCTGGGTAATCATCCCGTTACTGTATAAAAAAATTTCAGGGTCGGAGGCTCCCCCCGGTGCCATGTCACGGGCAAAGGCGACCTCCCCCCTATGATTAATCTGTGGAAAAGTATTGTCATTGGCATCATAACTGCCGGTAGAAGTCAGTGGAGTAATAGTATAGCCAAGAGAAGTATTGTCAGTACTAACAATCTGACCACCTAAATTAACCTCCTGAGAATTTATAATTAGATCAAGGATCATACCGTCCTGAAAAATCACTGACTGGGCAGTGGCGGTTGACGGCATGGTAAGCAGAGTACCGTCATTTCCCCTGAATGTTACCGTGGCACCGGAACGCAATACTGTAAACCGATTTGGGTCAGACTCAATGTTTATGGTGTTGCTGCCCGGAAAATTAAGAAGTTTTGCCTCTGCACCGTTTTCAATGGTGACTTGGTTTGCACCTGATGTGCCATAAACTATAGCTGTGGTACCTGTTGCTACAATAGTATCTGGCGAGGTCGATGTCAGAACAATAATGTCCTGAGCCGCATGGACCTCTATTGCTAACATAAACAGCATTGCCAAACCCAAAAAAAATGCAATAACCTTTTTCATTGTTGACTCCTTATTTAGTTTGATGTGAAAACTTTAACTAACTGGGCCAGTTCTTTAATTAACGTAAGGTAAACCCCCGGCTCTGCCGGGGGACCCACAAAAGTTTGACTTTTACGGGAAACTCTTTAAAAAGTCTCTTCATAGTGAACCGCCAAAGTTCTAAAAGGAGAGACTTTTATGAAGAATGTCTGTAGCTTAAACCATAGCCGCTGGGAATGCAAATACCATATAACATGGATTCCAAAATATCGGAAAAAACAGCTTTTCGAGGAGCTCCGTCAGTACCTTGGGACCGTTTTGAGGGATTTGGCAAAAGATAGAGAAAGTGAAATTTTGGAGGGCCATCTACTGTTGGATCATGTACACATCCTCATAGCGGGCTTGGTTCTAACTTCGCCCACCAACCTCTAAGCAACTAATTTTTTACAATTTCTTGGTCGTGCTGGATAATCCATTTTATCCAGTAGAAATTCAAATAAATCATTCGGTTCAGCCTCAAAGAATCTACCGGCAGCCGTTGTTCCGTCCCGTCTTTTTACGTAATAATTGTGTATGACTGTGAGCGCTTGCAAATGTCGGTTGCTCAGTTGATGAATTCCTTGGTGGCGCAGAGCCAGTTGTGCGTTCCTCCCTTCAACGCAGGAACTTGATCTTTGGAAAATTTGGGCGCAATCCTTAGCGGCTTTGACCAGTTTTTCAATTTCACAATCGCAGATTGCTTTACCCAGGTTTTCATAATCTTCAATAATCGAAAGCAATTCCCTGGCTTTTTGAAGGATATTCGCTTTACGATCGGCATCCCTTTCCTTACCTGCAGCCAGTTTCAAGTAATGACCCGGAATCAGATAGTTGTACATTAAGTACTTGTCACGGACAGACAATTGCATATTATCAAGGTAAATATCGACCATTTTAAAATAGAAAGCAATCGTTGCCACCATGTCGCTTACAACGCGTTGCGCTTTATTCACACGATCCTTACACCGATCAGAAAGCGCCATCGTTGCATTGTGGATTTTTTCAAAACAGTCTGCCAATAGTTTAGAAACAGTTTCAGCATCCTGCCTTTGGCCAGTTTTCAAGTCATATGGATGATAGATTTTTCCTATCTTAGCCTTTTCGTTTACAACTGTTTCGTGGTTTAAGCGGGCCTGCTCTAAATCTTCTTTGGCCTGTTGCTCCATTTGTCTTGCGTTCTCGATTTTTTCCTCAAAGTGGGGCCTGCGACCCCGAGGGCGTTTTTCAGCGCAATCGAATTTTTCCTTTTCTGTCTCTATTTTGAGAGTTTGTTCCATCAAATTTTCGTGTTCTTTTTCTGCTTTCCTCACTTTTGCCATCAAGGCCCCGCAAGTACCTCTACCGATTTCATAAATGACGTGGAAGCAGTCCGGAGAATGGTGAACTTTTAGTCCTTTTAGGGCGTCGCTAATCAGGCTACGCCCCTCATCACTGGCAACTTGAATAACCTCAACCGGTAAACCATCAAGGGCATCACTAACAGCTTGACCCCATGTTTTGGTCTTGCGATCCATTGCATATCTTTCAACAAGGATAAAATTTGACACCGGTTCAATGGCAACAAGGCAAATTTCAGGATGAAATGTCTCATCCTCACAAAGTGTGATTATTTTTTGTCGGCATTTGCTGGGCAAGCCTTTTTGCCTCAATTTCTCCGAACTCAATGATATTATCATCCAGTTGCTGAGACACTTTTCGCTGAGATGAGTAGGATGATGCCACAAATGGGGCCAGACCTGATTTCTCCAAAAAATCACTAATATTGTGGATACTGGCAGTTCCATTCTTTGTGAACGATACGTGGGCAGCCGTTATCAGTCTATGCAAAAAAGCAATACCAACTGGATTTTCAAAAAAATCAATTAAGGCAGGATGGGCATTAATGCTATTCTTTCTGGCAAGCCAATACCGCAAGGTTGATCTTGGGACATCTGCCATTTTTGCAAAATCGGTAGATGTCAAGCAAGTTGTCGCCTAAACATACAAAAATTATCGTGGCGCCCGCAACACCTTCTCATGACACTCCGACGGACTTTTTTGGAGGTCCATTCTCGGCCATAAGAAACTGTTGCTCCTTCACCTACAAAATCAATTCTACTGGTTCGCAAGGGTCTGATCAGCATCCTTTTTCCCATTTACGTTTTTTTTTGCTGAAGTGTTCCTCTTGTTTAAGGCCACTTCACCAATGTGCTTCCAGTTTCTTGTTTCACCAGACCAACGTTCCGGGTGACAAGCCTTTGCCTCCTGGTAAACCTGATGACGTTTTTCAAGAATTTCAATATCTTTGCCTTCATGCCGGTCTACAGGGGTTACAAAGCAAATACCGCTATGGAGATGCTCCTTGTTATACCATTGGGAGAATTTTTCTGCCCACTCCCGGGCACAGTTCAAGTCTTCAAAGGGCTGTTCCGGGTATTCCGGCCGGTATTTCATCGTCCGAAACAACGACTCAGAATAAGGGTTGTCGTTGCTGATCCTGGGTCGGCTGAATGATGGCATGACCCCCAGGGCCTCCAGTTTTGCAAGCATGGTAAAGGCTTTCATTGGGCCGCCGTTATCAGAGTGGAGAACTAACTGATCTTCTTGAACTTTTTCCTGATTACAGGTATCTGTAATCAGAGCGGCTGCCAGTTCTCCGGATTCACAATCATAGACCTGGTATCCCACTGCCTTACGGCTGTAGACGTCCATGATCATATAAAGGTAGAAAAAACGCCCTTTTACCCGGGCCGGCAAATATGTGATATCCCAGGACCATACCTGATTGGAGCCTGTGGCAATGTAAGCTTCCGGGCGTTTGCGGGCTTCTGCCTGGCTTGAGAGGCGGTGTTTGTTCATTTCCTGCTCTCTCAGAAGCCTGTACATGGTTGCTTCTGACCCCAAATAGACACCCTGATCCGCAAGTTTGGGAACAATTTGGTGGGGATTGAAATCTCCAAATTCCGATGATGTCAGCACCGCAATGATTTGTTCCCTATCTTTTTGGGAAATCTTGTTGCCGGGCACAGCCCGGGAGCCTTTGCGGTGATCATCAAATCCATCCTTTTCCCAGCGTTGTACCGTTCGGAGCGGCAACCCCAGAAGTTCTGCTGCCAGGTGCTTGCGTGCGCCAGCCTTACATGCCTCCAGGATCAGCTCCAGCGCTTTTTTTTTGTCGCCTTCACTGATCAATCGTCCCTGGGATCCCCCCAGATAAAGGCTGCTTTTTTTTTAAGAACCAGCAGGGCTGCTGTCTCGGCAAGTGCTTTATCCTTCCGATTTAACTCCTTTATCAGAGCCGCATTCTCCTTCTTTAACCGGGCAGTTCCTTTGAATTTAAGGGCGGCGTTGTTTGGGGTTAACAAAGAGAGAATATCTTTTTTCCATTGTTCCAGGTGATGAGAAAAGACCCCTCTTTTGCGGCACCAGGAAACACGCTCCGCTTCTGGCATAGCACCCGTTTCTATCAAAGCGTTCAGTCGTTCTTCTGCAGTCCAGTCCTGGGGGCGTTTCTCTTTTTCAGTCAAATTCTTGCTTCCGCCTTTTTTGTGTTTTTTGAGCCAGTAAGTCAAGGTGGACCGGCCGATACCGGCTTCCCTTGCTATTTCATGATAAGGTGTTCCACCCACCAACACTTTTTTTATCACAGCCTCTTTCATTTTAATCGGGTATACCATAAAATCACCTCAATGCCCCCGGTTTTGATTTTTCAATTGAGGCGACATCTATCCTGACACAGGGGGATATCGCTTGTGGTTATTTCATTGAGAAATTTATCTTTTGTGAGGTAGGCGCAAAGGCTTTTATAGGCTTCACGATCAGCAGCCAAGGTCTTCTTTGCAAGTCTGTTTTCCCGTAACCGGACATATTGGCCGAACCAATCACTAAATTTGATTGCCTGTTGGAGCGGAGTTCCCACCAGACAATAGGATTTTTCCACAGCATCATAATGTTTTTTGATGCACATGGCAGCGGCTTTATCACCTAACTTTGTGCTTTCCTGGATTCTCCTCCCGTTTCTGTCCTTATAGGACACCCAATAATATTTCCCCCGTTTATAAATCGTGGCCATTTTATCCTCCCACTGTTTTTAGCCATTCCCACCCTTTTATGACAATAAGCCTACCGTCATTCCATGAGAGAAGAAAAAAACAGGCAAATAGAATAAAATTGATAAAACAGCCTGTAAAATGACTGAACCAGCTGAATATATGATTTGTTGTATACCAGGCCTTGAGCATCCCTTTTTTGACACCGGAAGATTCTTTCAAGACGGCCTCTTCATAACCGGCTTGAACCATTTTCTTTTTTAAATGGTTTTCTGTACTTTTACCGAACAACCAGCATTGAAATCGCTTCCAACGTTCTATGAGCCCAAATTTTCCTCTCAAAAAACAGTTATACAGACCAAAAACAGCAAGCTGGGCGATCAACAAGGCACACATGTTTTTTGCAATATTCATCAACGCCTGGGAGATTGTTGGTGAATCTGGTGTTATTTCTGGAGGCAACTTGATCTCCCCCCCATTGTTTGCTTTTTTTTCCAACTCATTAAGCGCATCTCGGAACGGCACAATACAAATTTTGCACGGTGAATAGCCAGCCTTTTCAGCCTCTTCCATTGTTTTAAAAGTCACTGTACAGCTTTTGCATCCATAATATCTACATTTCTTCTGATGATAGATCATGGACTTTGTATTTCCTTGATACAATGCCTGGTCATCAACAGCAGCATGCACGGCAAAAGGCACAATAACCAGCCCGCAAAACAGATACCACACGATTTTTTTCATTTTTTCTCCTTTTATTTTGAATTTAATAAGCTCAGGCAATTTTTCGGCTTTTCATCAATTCGTCCAGGAGTTTTTCCTTTTCAACGTATTTTAGTACGTCCCGTTTTTGTTCGTCGGTCATGGTTTCCAACATTTTTATTATTTTTTCGGTGGGATCGCTTGAAGCCTCCACGCGCTCTTCGCCTTTTCCATACAGCAACCAATCCATACTCACATCCATTGAATTACATAGTGTAATTATTTTGGTCAGATCAATATTTTCACGGCGTTTCCATGCTGATATGGTTGTTGGCTTTACTTCAAGGGTCTTTGCGAGCTCAGCATCGGTCTTCAGATTCAAGACCAATTTTACTCTTGTTAAAATTTTATGTACATCAAGTACATTATCTCTTGACATAATTACCTCTCGTAAATTATAAATTGTTATATACACACAGTGTCATGTAATTTCATCTATTATAACACAAAACCCAATGGAGATGTAATCAAGATGTCGAAAAAACTCACACCACGTACAGATCCCATTCAACAGGGATTTACGCTTCAAGCTGACACTCCGATCACGACCCCCTGGTTAACCCTTCAGGAAGCGGCCGCTTATCTCAAGCTAAACCCCCGGACATTGAACAACTACGTTTCCCGGGGATTAATCCCTGTCTCTACGAGCAAAACCACCAACACCAAACGATTTCACAAAACGGATCTTGACCAATGGCTGGGGAAAAAATGAAATCATGTTCCCCGTTTTTTACGGGCCGGCTCCCCACGCCCAGGCCTGCCCGTGCGCACCGGCGCGGCCAGGCGCCCAGGTGCGGGCAGGCACGGGCGTACACATAATGCCCAGGCGTGCCCGCCGGCGCCCAGGCGTGCCCGCCGGCGCCCAGGGGCGGGCGGGGGTGCGCCCGGGTGCGTAGCGTAACCGAATTTCAAGTCAAAACAACGAGTTGAAGCGTATTTATTTGATTTGCAGTCTTAACGGAAACTCAAATGATTTGGGAGAGAAAAAAATGAACTTTATCACCGTCTTTTTTAAAAAAATTCAGTCAATTCTCTTTCGATTTGTTCAAACAAAAATCATTGTGATTATCATCACAAATTGTGCTGTGCTTTTGATCGTTGAATTGTCTGAAATTGTCAAACAAACGATTAAAAACATGAATGAAGCCTTCCTGAATCAACTTTACACCATTGAAGGCTGGTTATTTGAAAAGGTGCATGATGGATTTACCTTTTTTGAGGAGATATTGAACACATTCCGGGAAAAGGTGGAATCCATACTGAATGTGCTTTTGCCCGATGAATTCAACATTATCCTGGATCTTATCCGGTTTGCGGCCTGGCTGGATCTTTGTGTTCAAGGTCTTGTTTCAAACACTAAAGAGAGTGTCCGGATCGTCATTTCTCAAACGGTGGCACCTATTCTTATTTTAACTGGTGAAATCACCGAAATCATAACAAGCCTGGCCACCGCCTTTACCACCATTGAACAGAAAATCAACCAGACCACCACCCAATGGTATGAATTCATCAAAAATGAGCTGACCACTGCCCAGGCAACATACAATGGACAGATCACTGAATTTGTAAATGCCATTGATGCCGGGTTTGCCTGGTACAATGAAGGGGTTAACGCCATTGAGACGGCGGCCACCGATGAAAAAACCATTATTGAGGATCACAACCGGATAGTTCAGGGCATCATTGATGATATTTTGGTTTTGGTTGAACAAAATCAGGGCAATGATGCCAATGGTGATACTGCCGATGGTGGTGATGGTGGTGATGGTGGTGATGCCGGTGTCAGTGATACCGGTGGTGGTGATGCCGGCGATGGTGCAGGAGATGCTAATCAGACGATTGAATCCATTTCTGCGCTCTTGAATGGCATTTCTCCGGTTTCCACAACACCGCTGGATATTGATTACGATCAATACCGCCTTTCCCTTGTTACTCCGGGTGCCTTTGAATTCAATCCCACCATGCCGGAGTGGCAAATTGACCTTGCACCGGCAAGGGCTTGTCTCATTGCCTTTGAAACCAAGATTCAGTCTTTAAATGATGATCTGACAAGCATTCCCCAAACCCTTCAGGATAATTTCATCAACCGGTTTCCACAAGCTTTCAGGTCTGAACTTATCGGAGAGATAAAGTCTTTAATTGTTCTGGCCATGACGCAACTTTTTATTCAAAAAAAAGAGGCCATCATGGCCCACATTTCCGGTGTGAAAACCGATTTAAAGACGCATCAAAGTGATATTCAGCTCAAAATCATGGAAAAGGCCCGGGAAATTATCGGAAATATTGAAGCAGTGGAGCTAAAGGTTGTTAAAAAAGTGCCTGATTTATTGACACCCACCATTGAACGGTATGTGGAAAAAGTGACCACCGCCATTGAAAAGGCCAGGGATGAAATCAGTTATGAAGATGTAAACATCATTGATTTCATCCCGGATCTTGAAAAAATCGAACCGATCATGGCCACCTTTGAAGACATTGACCGGTTTCAGCACCAGAAACCGGGAAAAGACTCCCCGCTTAAACACAAATTCACCATTCAGGACGTTTACCGCTTGCTTTGCAATAATTTCTTTCGGTTTGAACGTATGGCCATTTTGTTTGCCCTGGCACCGGGGGACCTTCAGGTGAAAACATCGGATATCGTGGATTTGCTCCTGGAACTGCAAGAATAACAACCATACACAGCAAAGAAGACAGCAACATGAAAGGTATCATGGAGCTTGATGCAAATGACGATTACTACGAAAAATGATGGAAAGGAGAGGATCAAATGGAAAATATCATAAGAGAAAACCGCATTAACCCACCTTTGCCAAGATCCTATCAATTGAGAACCCGACATGCCCTGGAGGAACTGAACAGCATTTTTCACCAATGTGCTGACAAAAACAACACCGAAATCAAGGAAATTCTTGTTCAAACAAAAGAGAATCTGGATGTTCTTGCCTGGAAGGCAGACAAACAGGTGCAAGCCCTTAAAAGTAAAATACAATGGTTGGAAGAAATCATTGAAAAAACCAACCTGACAGTGAACACCAACCTGGCAGTGGGCACCAACCTGACAGTGGGCTTACACGATCCCGACACACAAAATATTGTGTTTTGAATAATCAAACCCCACCACATATTGTTTGTTTTTCGATGCCGGCGCGATATGGCCCAGCACCACGAATCTGAAAGGAGAAAAAACCATGTATTCAAGCATATTTACAACCATTGCCAATCTTTTGAAACCGGTGTGGAAGTGGCTTTTCGGTTTTATCGTTTCCTTGATTATCTCCAATGCGGTGTTGTGGTTGCTGCGATACAGCGCAAGTAATTATGTGCAGATATTCAACGATGAAATAACCCGGTTTATCAAAGAGAAAAATCAACAACTTCTGGATCAAATCTTTAATGTCGGGGATTTTCTTAATGAAATCATGGATGATCCTGTTGATTTAGTGCCATCTCCAAAACAAAAAAGTGAAGGCGATTTTTATGAAAATAGCTCGAAAAAAGTTACATTTCGATTCCCAAATCCTAACACGAACCATATGTATCCGTTTTAAAGCCCTATTTCAATTTTTTGAGGGGTTCCACCCCCATCAACACCCATTTGTTTGCACTTTAGGCTGTTTTTGGGCGCAACTATCCGCCGCTTGCTTTAAATAACGTTTTGTGTTGCATGCAATTGCTGCAAATATTATTTGCAGCCTCGATCGTTTTTCTGTTCGATGTCGTGATTTTCGAGCACCGTGTTTATTGGCCACCTCATTGACCAAACTTTCAGCACCTGCACGTACACCACATTCTTTTCGGTATTCAGTGTCTTTCATATATTTATGATGGCGTTGAGCACCGGCGTATTGCGCTTCACCAATTGTCAATGTCGAAATTGTGGCCCCATGCTTTACAGGACAACGATTTTGAAGAGGGCATTCTTTACACGTATTGTTATCAAAGTGAACTAACCATTGTCCGGTTTTCTCACTTTTTATCTGATCTAAAGGGCTCTCATTATTAGGGCACGATAAAACGATTAATTCTTTGGTAGTATCTTCGAACTTTACCTTAAAATCAGCAACATCCAGTGGCCGATCTTTTTCAGCAAATCCTTCTATACTTTGCGAACGTCCGGCAGATGGGCCTTCCAGCTCTATTCCTTTTTCCGCTGCGTTCAGAATAGATTCTCCATTTACAAACCCTGCATCTCCGTATAAAATCTCGGGCTTGCATTCATTTTCCTCTAAACGGTTTTCAATTTTATCGATTTCGACTGCATCTGCATGCCCAGCTGCCTCCAAGGCAACATCAGTTATATATTGAATATCATTATCAGGATCACAAGTTTCAGTAAGAAATCCTTTATGTCCAGTGACTACCTGATTTCTCTTCCTTGTATATTGAGCGTCTGTATTGTGAGGCGTTGAAACAATTTGTTTGCCCTTACCGTCAGGGGTTTTTATTTCTATTTTCACTGAGCCATCAGGGTCTATCGTTTTTTCTATTATATTACACTGCTGATCGAAAACTTGCATCAATATCTCGAATGATTTATAGTGCTTTACCTGATGATGATTTTCAAAAGCGCTTTTGAGGTGATACATATCATCAGCCATTTCTTGAATTTTTCGACTCGTCTTTTCTTTATCTTTTTCCGTTAAATCAAAACCATCGTTAAGATAGTCACGAGAAAGATCTTCCAGAATATCAGCATAAAGACCTGGTTTTTGTTTCCGGAGATTTTGAAGGAAAACTCGATTGGTTTCTTTGAAGAGTCCATATCGAGATAATTTTGCAAGCCAGCCATGCATAAAAAATGAATCGACTCTCTGTTGCCTCGTTGAAACATTGCATTCTAAGATAAATATGCCAGTCAGTCTTTTGAATAATTCATAGGCAACGTCATCTTCTGCTATTTTATTGTAAAAGTTGAACAGCGTTGTATGATCTATTTTGGCCATATCACATGGTGTTTGAGTTGCATTCCACCAGTCAAGCCTTCTTTGCAAATGGAATTCAACCTCTCTCCAAGTTAGTCGTTCCATATTCATAAAAATTAAGAGAGAAACTTGTAGTTTGATTGATTTGTTCGGGGCACCCCAATTCTCGCAATATAAATGCTTAAATTGCTTCTCGTCAATTTGAGGATAAACCTTATCTCTGTAAATATGAGACCAGTCATCATGAGGTAAAATTCCTGGAAACATCAGTAAAGGGTCAAAAAGACTTAATTGGTGGAAACAGCGGGAAAAAAATCAGCCAAATTCATCGGATAGAAACCAGCCATAAAATGAAGCGGACGTACCTATGCGCAAAAGGTAAAAAAAAACAAACCAACAGCCCCCCCTGTTCAGGCCAAAGGTGAAAAAGCCTTCCTGTTTTAAAGGTATCCCGACATAATCGGGATACCCATGATTTTCATCAATTTCTTTTATCTCTTTCGATAATTATCTTCCCCCATTACGAAGCTCTCCGAGTTGCAAACAAGGCGGTTGGCAAGGGCTGTGGCAATATATGTAATTTAAAAATTTCCCCCATTTGCTGAACGGCAGGTTGTCGTAATAAGATTCGACTTTTTTCGTGCCGATGGCGGATGCCCTGAATGAAGAAAATTCCTTTAACCCCTTTTTGCCCAGCGAATGATAACCTATTTTGTCACTGACAAGCAGACTTCAATATTGATAATAACACAGCGTTTTAATCATGCGTGATATATTGTTACTTATTTTAGAGTTCCACGATATTTAAAACCCGCTTTTTTTAAAATATCCTCTAACACAATTCCAGGTTCTCCTTTTGATTTTAACTCATCAAGCATCCATTTTTGAATGCGAACATTTACATGGACTCGCTTGAGATGTGTGGGTAATTTAGGCTTAGGTTTTCCCCTGTATCCACCGCGTGGAGCTTGCATCTTATCTCCTATTTGGTAATTTAAGATGGTTGAAACACTTGTCGGTTAAGCCTCTTAGAAAAATGTGATACGCTTTACAAAGAATTAACCCTTTTTTCAGGTAAATTTTTAAAAAGTTAGCTTAAACAGACTCCTGCTATCTCAATATTCCAATAAAATCATAATGTTATCATTTTCACTGCTTTTTTCTATAGCTTTGACCTTCCATGATGAGGATCTCCGAGTTATAAACAAGTCGGTCGGCTATGGCTGTGGCAACAGACGTACCGTCAAAGAGGTCTCCCCATTTAGCAAAGGGAAGGTTTGTCGTTATGATGGTCGACTTTTTTTCGTGTCGTTGGCTGATAACCTGGAAAAACAGGTTTGAACCCTCCTTGCCCAGCGGAAGATACCCGATCTCGTCACAAACAAGCAGATCCTGGGATTGATAATAATGCAGCTTCTTGAGCAGCGTACGATCTGATTTTGCGGCAACAAGTTGATTGATCATCTCGGTAGTGGTAGTAAACAGTGTTTTTATGCCTGCCTGGGTAGCTGCATAGGCAATACAGTTTGACAAAAAGGTTTTTCCAGTTCCAGGATTACCGATGAAAATAATGTCTTTTTTCGTATGAAGAAATTCCAAATCCAGCAAGCTCAATATCAGGGCTTTTTGTTTTTTACGCGATTCATGATGTGTGAAGTCAAACTGGTCGATGGTAATTTTGTCTTGGAGCCGGGACTGCTTAAACCGTAAGGCAATCCTGGTCTTTGCTCTGCAGGCGATTTCAATTTCCAGCAGACGGTCTATTGTTTGAAGAGGTGAAAGATTCTTGTCTTTGCTTTCTTCTATGACACCGACAAGACCCTGAGCACAGTTTTTCAGACGAAGTGTTTTAAATTTATCAATTACCTGATTCATTGTACCCCCTTCGTTTCATTGCAATGGCATCATATTCAGCCAGGTTGGGTGACGTCAGTCTTATATCGTTGAGTTTGTCATTTTTCAGGGATACAGGCATATGCATTACTTTGTGCGCCTTTTCCTGATCCAGAAGATTTTGTATGTAGTCAAGACCGTAAAGCTTGTGTTTCAGTGCTTTTTTTACTGCACACATGAGTGCCGGAGAACCATGGCTATCCTGAAGGAGCAGCAGGCCTTTGACCGTTTTTTTCAGGGGTTGGGAAGCGTCTGCCAGTTTTTCAAGGTAATCCACGGCATCCTGGCCAAGTGACATGAACACCGACACCTCCTTATCCATCATCACCTTTTTCCTGAGTTTGCGAACCTGTTCTTTGTGAGACTCAAGTTCAATGCGTTTACGTCTTTGCCAACATCTTTTATGGGCAGCCACCACTTTATCCTTGTGGTAAATACTCACTGTTTTACGGTCCGCCTTGACGGTGACGGTTTTGCCCACCATGCGTGGAGGAACGGTATAGACGTTGGCATCAAAACGTATGCCAAAATCCTTGTAGACCTGAAGAGTCTCAATTTCCCGGAAGTCTGCCATTGGATTCGGAAGGGATCTGAGTGCATCCGGTCTGAGGCGATGTGCAGGAGCCTGGCCGGTGGTCTGGTGTTTTCTTTTGTTGGCAGTGATATCCAACCATGCCAGAACTTGATTCTGTGCATCGTCAAGGTCTTCAAATTCCCTGAGCGGCCAGAAATTATTGCGCAGATATTTGATACTGTTTTCAATTTTACCTTTCTAATGTGAAGCTTCACATTAGAAAGGTTATGGAAAGCTCAGGATAATGGAAAGTTAACGTTTTTTAAATTCGTAAGCTACAGAAAAATCACCACAATTTAAATGTTTCTGGATTTTTGTCTTTACATTATACTCCATGGATTTTTGTTGATCCTTTTTTTAAAATTTGAACCACAAATTGGAGGTATTATGGCAAATTATCAGGAGATTGAAATAAGTGTGTTGATTTGTTCAGTTAAGGGAGAATTGAAAAAACGTCACTATTCAGATTCATATATCAGAGGACTCTCAACCGTATAGAACCGATTGACAAAATTTCTTAAAAAGAATGAATCATCGACCTATTCAGCCAAAATCGGATTGGATTTTTTGGAAGCCGAGTACAGGATTACGGTTTACGAGAAACTTTCGAAAAAGGATAAGCTTTGCGCCAGGGCCATTAACATTCTTTCAGATTATCTACTCCATGGAATAATCTTTCCCAGAAAAAGGCAGAAACCACGAACATATCGGCCGCAATTCCAGAAATTATTCCAGGGATATATTGATAAAAAAAAGGAGGACGGTTTATCGAAGGATACACTGCAATCCTATGAAATATATCTCAGCAGGTTTTCCGATTACCTTGACAGTAATGGTATTGTCGACATACGTGATATGGATGAGGCTGTTGTTTTAGGTTTTTCAGAAACATTTATCCGCTATTCGCCCTCGGTAATTCATTGTACTTTGTGCTCTTTGCGTACTTTCTTCCATTATCTATTTGAAAACGGGTTTGTTTCTAAAAATTTCGCCTATAGTGTTCCTCGTGATGGATACAGACAGCAGACAAAGGTTCCTTCAGCGTACTCTAAGGAGGAGGTGGAAAAAGTTCTGAAGTCGGTTGACAGGGGCAACTCCAAAGGGAAAAGAGATTATGCCATTATCCTGATCGCTGCAAGGCTGGGGCTTCGAGCACAAGATATCTGCGACTTGTCTTTTGATAATTTAAAGTGGGAAAAGAATACCATCGAATTACTCCAGAAAAAGACCAAAAAGCCGATTGTCCTCCCATTGCTCCATGATGTAGGCCTGGCAATCATTGACTATTTGAAATATGCACGGCCTGAGTGTGAATGCGATAATGAAGTTTTTCTTCGTTTAACTCCTCCTGTTGGAAAACTTCAGGCCCCCACTCTTCATAGCATCGTTAAACAACATATGCGCAATGCCGGCATCAGCATGCAGAATGGAAAAAAACATGGCCCACACGCACTTCGGCACAGCTTGGCAAGTGCACTGTTGGAGGAGAACACTCCATTGCCAATAATTTCTGAGATCCTGGGACACAGCAACACTCAATCTACTTCAGCCTATTTGAAAATCGATGTGAATCAATTAAGAAAGTGTTCATTGGTGCCGGTTTCGTTTTACTGGAATAGAGGCGAGGAGGTGTTCTAATGGCAAAAGAAAAAAGACCATTTGTGGGGGAATTCAAAGAGCTGCTTGAGGATTTTATCCAGCATAAAAAGAGCCTTGGTTATAAATATGACATTGATCGAGATAATTTTTTCAGATTTTCCCAATACACACTAAATCACAAGGTCGAGAACAAGTGCCTGAATAAAGAACTTGTTTTGGGTTGGACAGCAAAAAGAAAAAACGAATCGGTAAAAACATGGAGTCATCGTGTCAGTAATATTCGGCAGTTTGCATTATATCTGCAAAACAGAGGGTACGAAGCATATATGATCCTGTTGATTTAGTGCCATCTCCAAAACAAAAAAGTGAAGGCGATTTTTATGAAAATAGCTCGAAAAAAGTTACATTTCGATTCCCAAATCCTAACACGAACCATATGTATCCGTTTTAAAGCCCTATTTCAATTTTTTGAGGGGTTCCACCCCCATCAACACCCATTTGTTTGCACTTTAGGCTGTTTTTGGGCGCAACTATCCGCCGCTTGCTTTAAATAACGTTTTGTGTTGCATGCAATTGCTGCAAATATTATTTGCAGCCTCGATCGTTTTTCTGTTCGATGTCGTGATTTTCGAGCACCGTGTTTATTGGCCACCTCATTGACCAAACTTTCAGCACCTGCACGTACACCACATTCTTTTCGGTATTCAGTGTCTTTCATATATTTATGATGGCGTTGAGCACCGGCGTATTGCGCTTCACCAATTGTCAATGTCGAAATTGTGGCCCCATGCTTTACAGGACAACGATTTTGAAGAGGGCATTCTTTACACGTATTGTTATCAAAGTGAACTAACCATTGTCCGGTTTTCTCACTTTTTATCTGATCTAAAGGGCTCTCATTATTAGGGCACGATAAAACGATTAATTCTTTGGTAGTATCTTCGAACTTTACCTTAAAATCAGCAACATCCAGTGGCCGATCTTTTTCAGCAAATCCTTCTATACTTTGCGAACGTCCGGCAGATGGGCCTTCCAGCTCTATTCCTTTTTCCGCTGCGTTCAGAATAGATTCTCCATTTACAAACCCTGCATCTCCGTATAAAATCTCGGGCTTGCATTCATTTTCCTCTAAACGGTTTTCAATTTTATCGATTTCGACTGCATCTGCATGCCCAGCTGCCTCCAAGGCAACATCAGTTATATATTGAATATCATTATCAGGATCACAAGTTTCAGTAAGAAATCCTTTATGTCCAGTGACTACCTGATTTCTCTTCCTTGTATATTGAGCGTCTGTATTGTGAGGCGTTGAAACAATTTGTTTGCCCTTACCGTCAGGGGTTTTTATTTCTATTTTCACTGAGCCATCAGGGTCTATCGTTTTTTCTATTATATTACACTGCTGATCGAAAACTTGCATCAATATCTCGAATGATTTATAGTGCTTTACCTGATGATGATTTTCAAAAGCGCTTTTGAGGTGATACATATCATCAGCCATTTCTTGAATTTTTCGACTCGTCTTTTCTTTATCTTTTTCCGTTAAATCAAAACCATCGTTAAGATAGTCACGAGAAAGATCTTCCAGAATATCAGCATAAAGACCTGGTTTTTGTTTCCGGAGATTTTGAAGGAAAACTCGATTGGTTTCTTTGAAGAGTCCATATCGAGATAATTTTGCAAGCCAGCCATGCATAAAAAATGAATCGACTCTCTGTTGCCTCGTTGAAACATTGCATTCTAAGATAAATATGCCAGTCAGTCTTTTGAATAATTCATAGGCAACGTCATCTTCTGCTATTTTATTGTAAAAGTTGAACAGCGTTGTATGATCTATTTTGGCCATATCACATGGTGTTTGAGTTGCATTCCACCAGTCAAGCCTTCTTTGCAAATGGAATTCAACCTCTCTCCAAGTTAGTCGTTCCATATTCATAAAAATTAAGAGAGAAACTTGTAGTTTGATTGATTTGTTCGGGGCACCCCAATTCTCGCAATATAAATGCTTAAATTGCTTCTCGTCAATTTGAGGATAAACCTTATCTCTGTAAATATGAGACCAGTCATCATGAGGTAAAATTCCTGGAAACATCAGTAAAGGGTCAAAAAGACTTAATTGGGGACTTGTTTGCTGAAACATATATACTCCGGCCAAAGTCAATCATTAATATACAATATCAAACACTTATACATATAATCTTCTTAGGGGAAAGTCAAGCAGAATATGAACTATTTTAAATATTTTCAGTGTGTTACGCTGCTTTTTTTGATTGATATAATATCGCGCTTAAATCAACAGACTCATATATGCCGATTAAAAACCGTAAAGTCAGAAGAACTGAATATATCCCTTACATCTTCACCCATGAGGAAATTGATCGTTTTTTTCAGACTGTCGATTCTATCCTGCCACATTCCAGATCAAATAAACATCACAGTTTTCCCTTGCTTTTTCGCCTGTTATATTGCTGCGGACTGAGAATATCAGAAGCATGTCGGCTTAAGATATCCGATGTTGACTTTAATACCGGCACACTGTTTATCAGGGGTTCAAAATTCAGCAAGGACAGGCTAGTGCCGATGTCCGGATCTCTGGCAAGCATGTTTATCAAATACCACGATCTATTCAATCAAAATAATCGAACAGATGATTATTATTTCAGAAACAAAGCAGGCACTTCGCTGAAACGTGATCACGTATACAAAAATTATCGCAAATTATTATGGAAAACTGGTATTTCCCATGGCGGCAAAGGAAAAGGCCCAAGACTTCATGATTTTCGCCACACGTTTTGTGTCCATACGTTGGCAAAGCAGGTAAAAGAAAAAATCGATCTGTATACCGCTCTGCCGATTCTATCCACCTATATAGGGCATAGTTCAGTCGGAGCGACACAACGCTATGTCAGGTTAACAGTGGAGGCCTATCCTGAACTGATTGAGAAGATATCTAAAACATGTGCGTTTGTGATCCCGGAGGTGAAATGAAACCAACTAATTTCGCTTATTATCTGACCAATTTTCTTTCCAGATATCTTCCGGGAATTCTTGGGCTCAGTCAAAACACCATCATGTCTTATCGAGACACATTTAGCCTGTTTCTTGATTATTGCTCCAAAAATAAAAAAATCAAACCGGAAAAAGTTTCCCTTGAGCACTTAGACAGAAAACTGATTGAAGAGTACTTGGAGTGGCTTGAGAAAACCAGAAAGTGCATAGCGTCAACGAGAAACGTACGTTTGGCAGCATTGCATTCTTTCTGCCGGTATCTGCAGATGGAATGCCCTGATTTTATTCATCCAGCACAACAGATACTATCAATCCCAATGAAAAAAAAGAAAAAAGTATCTGTTGAGTACATCACATTGGAAGCAATAAAGTTTTTGTTGGCAAAACCGGATTGCTGCACAGAAAAAGGACGCAGAGATATGGTTTTGCTAAGCTTGCTCTATGATTCCGGCGCCAGAGTTCAAGAACTGGTGGATATAAAAGTCCGAGATATCAGAACCACATATCCACCTACTGTAAAACTAACGGGAAAAGGAAACAAAACAAGGATCGTTCCTTTAATGAAACCGATGACGGAACTTTTAAAGTCGTATCTGAAAGAGAACCGTTTATTGGCTCCCCATACGTTCGATTACCCTTTGTTCAGCAACCGGTCAAAAAACAAGCTCACCAGGGCTGGAGTTGCGTATGTTGTAAAAAAATATGTTACCATCGCAATAAAAGAATCACCCGAACTATTTCCAAAAAAAGTATCCCCTCATTGCTTTAGGCATTCAAAATCGATGCATCTCCTGCAGTCCGGGGTCAACCTGATTTATATACGTGATTTCCTTGGGCACGTCGATATCCAAACGACTGAAGTCTATGCAAGAGTCGATGGAGAAATGAAAAGAAAAGCTCTGGAAAAAAACAGCCATAGCATTATATCGGATAAAATGCCGGCGTGGCAGAATGATAAACAGTTAATGAATTGGTTAAAAAATCTTGGCAAATAAGGGGAAATATAATGGAAAGTTGATTCTGAGTTCAGTTGGCAAACCGTCAATATATACGCTCGTTAGAAATGTATTCTGATATCAACTTTCCATTATCCTGAGCTTTCCATAACCTTTCTCATGGGGCGCTCTGACATTGCATGCCACCGGTGTAATACCAAAGGGCCTTAAAAAATCCAGAAAGGCATCGTTAAAGCGGATTATGGCACCGGCACGGTCCGTCACTGCCGTGAGCATATTGTCCACCACAATCTCTTTGGGCGTACCGCCAAAATAGCGGAACGCATCCACAAGGCACTGATGTAGCACCGCCTGCTTTTGACTGTGGGTGAAGGAAACATGCAGCATCCGGCTGTGGGACTCAATAACGGCAAGGGCATACAGCTTCCTTGAGGTGCCCCCGTAAATGAGACTTCCAAAATGCCCCCAGTCAATCTGCATCTGTTGCCCGGCATCCGATTCAAAACGAATAAAAGCCTGCCTGGTGGTTGCATCGCGCTTAAGCGTTCGCAGATAATCCCGGACAATGGTGACCTCTCCTTCAAAGCCCTTTTCTTTAATATGTCTCAAAACCACAGGGGCTTTGATTTTGGGATATTGCTCTACCATTTCCTTGATAATCAGCCGGTATGGATCCAGTTTGGAAGATCGTTGGACATTATTTTGCGGGAGAATATCCGGCTCTTTTATGTATTTTGACACCGTAGCCCTGTCCAATCCCAGTGTGCCTGCAATCATTCTGTTTGAAAAACCCATTCCCTTTAATCGGTGCATTTCAAAAATTTGAAGTTTGCTGATCATCGGACACCTCTATTGTACGACAAGGAGGGTGGGCAGGGCAATGAAAGTACCTGGAACAGCGTACCGTCATAAACAATGAGATCTTTACGAATCAAGCCGTGACGTGCTTGATGATAGACCTCATTATTTAAGTGCAGCATGGCGCAAATTCTGTCATCTCCGTAAAACGATACACCATTGCGATCTGATGCCAGAACAAGAAAAATATACAAAACCAGTTCCTCTCCACTTAATGCCTCCAGGAAACCACCGGTAAGAAATTGATGGGGAATAAAACTGAAACGTTTGCCTGTGCTGCGGATACGTTCCGGGGACAGAACCTTTTTTTTAATCATAGTCTCCTCCATGAATTTGGGAAATAATTAGGGAACGAGGATTCATTAACTTACTGCAATTAAAGGACAAAACCCGATACTGAGGTTCCCATAAATGCCGGTATTATCAAGTCCTCATTCATTAGCACCCCTAACATGGATTGACGCTAAAATCCCCGAGTCCATCTTTGCAATCATTCATAACTGCTTGGTTTTGTAATAATTAAAATTTTTATGGGGTCCATCTTTGCAATCACTGGAACAAGCACATATTCTCCAGGAAGCTTGTCAATAGCGGATTTCCTCGCGTCCATCTTTGCAATTCCAAATAAACTTGGAGTAGTTGACTCAGAACCGCCTTCACGTTTTCTTTGATTCCTGATTCTCTGCAGACAGCGGTTGCGTTGGGTTTTTTCCGGATTGTTTTGGCGATAGTTTTCATAATAATCAGGATTGTTTTGAAGCCATTTCTCTTGTGACAGTCTCTGACCTTTTCGGTATTCCGAATCGGCGGCCATTTTTTCTTTTTGCCATAATGCTTTTCTGGCACGCTGGCATTTCGGATCTGAACAATAATTTTGTTTGCAGTTGCGAGGGGTAAAAAATATTTGGCAATTCAAACAGGGAATGGGTTTCACATGTCCTCCAGAAAATGAAAATGAAGCGAATTAGATGGAGGGAATCATATGATTTAAAAATTGATCACGGAATTAAAAGAATTATATGAAGTAAATGGGGGCAGTGGCTGGTGGCAATCCTGAAAATGGTGGAAAAAAAATCCTTGATAATGGTTGGGAATTAAATCGCTATTCCCATAATTGGGGACTTGTTTGCTGAAACATATATACTCCGGCCAAAGTCAATCATTAATATACAATATCAAACACTTATACATATAATCTTCTTAGGGGAAAGTCAAGCAGAATATGAACTATTTTAAATATTTTCAGTGTGTTACGCTGCTTTTTTTGATTGATATAATATCGCGCTTAAATCAACAGACTCATGGATGCGGTGTTTGAAATGGGAACGGAAATGATTTCCGCCCTGGAAGTGTGGACAGATGGCGCAATTCAATACACCGCCGGGCTTGTGGATCAGGTGCTGGCCTGTATTCCGTTTACCGACCACATTGAAAAGATCGTTCAGGATTGCATGGATGAGGTTTCGGAATTCATCGGAAATCAGGCAACAACGCTTGTAAACACCTTTTTTGCAGGCCCGATGACCGATTTAAACAGCATCGTCAGTACGGCAAAGCTCCGCCTTGATGCCTTGGAGGTGGAGATAGCCATGTATTTGATGGAAACCTGGCTTGCCCTGGTCGATCCCATCAAAACCCATATCAATGGCGTATATGAACAGGTGCTTTCCCTGTCTGGTTCCTTAAACGGGCTGGTGGCCTTTTGTAATGGCAGCATTGATGCCATGGAAGGTGCCATGACATCGGCCTGTAACCAGGTAAATTATTACAATCTAACCCTGGGAGAGCAAAAAGAGGACCTGTTATGGACGATTGAGCAGGAACTTTACAAGAATCAACCCGGCGGCACCGGTGCGGACCTTCAATTTATCCGCCAAAAGTTGGAAACCCGTCTGTTAGTTCCCGAACCCGGGGGGCTGAACATTGATTTTTCCCAATACCGGGTTGATCCTCCACAGATCGAACTAAATGACTATTTATCCGATATTGAAATGCCCCCCAACACCTTTTCATTCGATATGAGCGAATTTTTGCCTGATTTTGAAGGCATGGCCACCCATATGACCACCATCCATACCAAATTGTCTGAAATAGAGAATCAGGTCATCAGCGCCCTTGAACTTAGCTTGCCGGGCATCCTCAAGGGAAACATGGAAGGAAAAATAAGGGATCTTTTGTTTATTGCCCTGGTGGAGGCCCTGAAACAGAAAAAGACAGATCTTTTAACCTATTTGCAGGAGAAATCAACGGCCCTGGCCACGGAAAAGGAAGCCCGAAAACAGGAGATCATTCGGAAGAAAGATGAGATTGTCAGCAATATTCAAACATTTGAGACCGACACAATCGATTTGATCAAACCCTTGCTTGATCCCACGGTGCAGGATCTCATCAATGACCTGAATGTGGGCATTGTGGAGAATGAAAAGACCGTCACCGTGAATATCGACAATGTATTGCCGGATACCACGGACGTTGACGCCATTATTGCCCGGTTTGATGCCCATATCACCGCAAACGAAGGTCCCAACATCACTGACTCAGTCAAATGGACTCCTGCGGACATTTACCGGATATTGAAACACAATTTTACCAAATCCGACCGGGTTCCCCTGCTGGTCCATCTGTTTTCCCAGGATTTAAATATCAATGCTGAAAAGTTGGAAGAGCTGCAATTGAAATGGATACCGGAATCGTAAATTAGGCCACCACGGCTCCGATGATCCCCTGACAAGGTTAATCAGGGGAATATTGATCCGGTGGCGGTGATTCCTAAGAATGGAAACACACGCAAAGCCTAATCAAGGTTGATCAAGCAAAAGCCCAATAAACCGCCACGGGAGAACCGAGATTCGGGACCCGGGGTCGCCCATAACGAATAAGGAGGTGCAACTCAAATGGAACCCCAAGCCGCAAATCAGGAAGCCACGGCCCTTAGAATACGAAACCGCATCGGAAAAAAAGATGATCTGGCCACCACCCTGGAAAAAATGGCAGGGCAGCGGGATGCCAAGGCAAGGTGGCGGTACCGCACCGATGAAAACCTGTTAAATGCCGGGATTGTGGCCCTTTATCATCTATCACCGTTAAATCCCATACTGGAACAGAACCTGAAAGCCATCACCCAGTTAAAAAAAGAATAGGGGAAATGGAACAATGACAGAGCAAATCGCAACATATCAAGGAAGCAAAGGAAACGGCGGCAAAAACAGCAAGGGCAACTTCACCCACAACGCAAACATTCAGACCATAAAACAGCGCATTGACCTTGAATCCTACCTCACCACCCTGGGAATGACGCTGAAAAAATCAGGCACCGACACAAAAACCTGCCCATGCCCTCTGTGTGGCCATAAAGATTGCTTCAGGGTGACCCCTTCAAAACAATTGTGGCACTGCTTTTCCTGTGACCGGGGCGGCGATATCATCGAACTTCACCAAATTCGGCACAATTTAAGTAAAGCCGATGCCATTCTTGACCTTGCACAATCCGTGGGCATACCCATCACCCGGGCATCGTCCATGGAGACAGATTTTAAATCTGTCCCCAAAACTTTCAAAAATTTTGAATCTGTCCCCAAAACTAAGGCCGACCGGAACCTCTCCGGAACCCAAAAAGGTGAACCCGGTCAAAATAGTCGTAAAACTTCCCATAAAACTTCCCAGGAGAACATCACCCCCCCGAACCCGGGACTTTTTAATCAAGCCATGATCTATTATCGAAACACGGCCCAAACAAGCCCCGGTTTTAAACAATTTCTCCATTATCGGAAATTTCACCCGGACGTCATCAATAAACTGGGGCTGGGGTATGCCGACGGCACCCTCCACACCCATTTAAAGGCCCAGGGGGTAACGGATCAGGAGATGATTGCAAGTAAACTGGTGCGCCAAAACGACAACGGCACCCTGTACGATTATTTCCGGTACCAGATCATTTACCCCACCATGGGCACCACCGGGGATGTGATCCACCTCAAGGGAAAGGGAGTTGATAAAACCGGCAGGCCCACCGGTAAAACATGGCAGGCGGGAAACCGTGATTCTTTTTTTAACTGGCACCAAAAACCAACACCCACAATCAATACAATATATAGTAATGCTTCACACAAGAACACAATATATATAGTAGAGGGCGAAAATGATGTGGTCTCCCTTGCAAAAATGGGATGTACGGCATGGGCCATGGGCGGCACCCTTTCCCAGAAACAGATGGATATTTTAAAGCAGGCCCTTTCCACCGGTGGATTTGATTTGTGTGTGATCCCGGACAATGACACCGCCGGCGAAAACCTGTTAAAAAAAATCAAAACAGAGTTGATGCGCTACACCCTGCCCGATACCTTGCGCCTTCTCATTGCCCCCCAAAGCCAACGGATCACCGCCCGATACCCGGCCACCTTATATAATGACATTGATGAAGCCATCAGAAAGACCCAGGGCCCCCCGGAATTATTAACGGATGCTTCCCGGGAAAGTGAGAAACCCTTTTCAAGCGGTGGCCACCGATCAGACGTCGGCCGATCAGACATCAGAACACCATCAAGCACCGGAACACCATCAAGCACCAGAACAGCATCAGGCACCGGGAGCAAAACAGTGGAGCGCATCACCCGGCCCGCCCCCCTGGCCCCCTCATTGAAATCATGCCTCAATCTTTACCGAAAAACCATTGAAGAGCAGGAACTAAAGTATTCATCCAATATTGTGGGACACATAATCTTTGAATTGTTGATGGATATCGGCCATTTTTTTGTGATCAATGAAGAAATTATATACATCTACCAGGGGAATCAATATGTGGTGGGCAGTAACCTGCCCTTTAAATCCCTCATGTACCAGCTTTCCCAGGGCAGCATCAACTATGCCGACAAACAAAGCAAGGTGATTTGGGAAAGCATCCAGGCCCAATGTTATTACAAAGCCCCCCACACCGAACACCGGGGATGGATTCACACCGATGCCACCCCCAGTGCCACCAGCTCCACCGCCACCCCGGCCATATATTACAACCTGTGTAATCCAAAGAACGAAATCATCCGGATAACCCCGGGAAACATTGAAGTATTGATGAACGGATGCAATGACACATCGGTGTTTCTGCAAAAAAGTCCCAAAACCCGGCCCATTACCTTTATCCCCATGACGGATGAGGAGATGAATCAGGGCTTACAACTTTTTTTCGATCTTTTTTACGATAATATGGCCTGTGATCTCAGCTGGAAGATCTATATTTTATCGTTCATCGTCAATTCATTGTTTCTGAACATGGCAAAGGCCCACGGTATCAACAAATTTACCGGCCACCAGGGCAGTGGCAAAACCGAAACCGCCGGCATGATCACCGCCCTTTTGTATGGCCAGAACTTTGTCACCGTGGGCTCCACGGCATCGGATTACACCGACGCGGCCCTGAATCCGGTTACCGTGTGCGATAATCTGGAAATTCACAACATCACACCGGACCGGCGGGATTTCCTTCTTTGCGTGGCCACCGGGATCACCCGGCAGAAACGTAAAAGCGGCACCGATTCCGCCAACATCTACGAAAAAACCGTCACCCAGATCATTACCACCAGCATTGAGAGCTTTGAGTTCCCCGAACTGATCGAACGGGCCATCACCATTCCCTTTGATCAGGAACACTTCAACCGCCAATACCCGGGCAGCATGATCATAGAAAACAGCATCATTGCCAACCGGGACAAAATATTATCCGCCATTTTCCGTCTGTCCACCCACATTTTAAATAATTACCAGACCAAAAAGGAGGAAATTTACCGGTACCTTGAAAGAAACCACCCCAAACACAGCAAACGACGATTAAACGAACACCTATCATGCATGGCGGTGATCACCGATGAGCTGAAACAAAGAACCCCCGGCTTAAGATCCATCTTTGACATGCCCACAAAAGATATTGTGGCGGAGTGGATACGTCAACAGGATGAGGAGAACACCGAAATCATGTTTGAGACCAACATTATTGTCCGGTATCTCAATTTGCTGGCCCAGGAGAGCGCCAACGAATTGTTGGATGAGTACCACATCATCAATTTAAACTCCACTGCCCAGGGTTTTCCGGGGCACCCCACCGGGAATGATGATTCAAAGAGCAATTTAACCATGGAGTTAACCACCAATGAACTGTTGTCCGCCTTTGAACTTTTGGCCAAAAAATACAACATCCGGCAACGGTTTTCATCGGTGCGGCACCTGGCAGTGAGAATCCGCAATGAATTGTCCGTGATTGAAGCGGCCCGGTGGCGCATACGCCAAACAAGGCGGGTCAAGGGTCAGAACCTGTTTGAAATCAGTAATTGTGAATCCGTTTAAAGGATAAATAACGTTTGGGCTTGGTTCTAACTTCGCCCAGTGGGTATCCACAGAACACTCAAAAAAAACTAATATTATGAAAAAATTCAGTTATTTAACTGTTGATACCTGGTGTCTGCTGCCAAAAGTGGGCGAACTTAGAACCGAGCCCTAACGTTTGATTTGGAGAAACATGAAACATCTTGATTTGTTTTCCGGAATTGGTGGCTTTGCCCTGGCTGCATCACGGGTGTGGGGCATAAATCATGAAATTGTTTCTTTTTGCGAAATTGATCCATTTTGCCAAAAAATTCTTAAAAAATATTGGCCAAGTGTACCCGTAAACACGGATGTTAAAACAATAAAAGGAGGTAATTTTGGAAAAATCAATCTTCTCACAGGTGGGTTCCCATGCCAGCCCTACTCCAATGCCGGGAAGCAGAGAGGCAAAGATGATGACCGTGCGCTCTGGCCTGAAATGTTCCGCATTATCAAAGAGGCAAACCCCCATTGGATTATTGGAGAAAATGTTATTGGCTTCATCAATATGGAACTCGACGATTGTTTATCTGACCTGGAAAGTGAAGGCTACGAAACAACGGCGTTTATTATTCCAGCTTGCGCCGTCCAGGCCCAACACCAGAGAAAAAGGGTATGGATTATTGCCCACTCCGAGAAATTCGGACGGAATGAAAAACAAACTCCGAAAGCCGGAGAATATAAACAATCCACGCTCAAGACTGGAAGATGTAATAGCTTTGCTCCCCACTCCGACGGCCCAGGACTCCAAAAATTCTACATGCCCCCCCTCACAGGCGGAGAGAGACTCAATTCCAGGACGTTTGGTGGACCTGGGAATGGAAGGAAAATATCTGAATCCCCGGTTTGTAGAACAGTTGATGATGTACCCAATCGGGTGGACAGAATTAGAGGACTCGGTAACGCGATAGTACCGGAAATTGCAGTGCTGATAATGACTGCAATTAAAAGAATTAATGAAAACGGACAACCGATATGTACGGCTATTGAACGGGAGATATAACAATGCCAAGAAACATCTCGTGAGTCGTAAGTTTTTATAAAAAAGAGATGACATCTTAGAGCGGAGGATACATTTTGAATCTTTCAATATTACTCGTGAGTCGTAAGTTTTTATAAAAAAGAGATGACATCTTAGAGCGGAGGATACATTTTGAATCTTTCAATATTATGAGGACCAACTCAAAAAAGAAAGACTCAAAATGCTCAAGTATCTCTACCAGACTCTGATATTTTTTAACAAGGCTTTTTCAAGAAAAACCACTTGGCTTATTTTTTGTATGGTATTGCTGGGGTTTATCGGAACCCCTGAAATGGGAGGTGTTACCTCTTTTTGTAGGTTTTGGGGCTTAAATACAGCTGGGTACAATGCGTTTCTTCATTTTTTTCGAGTATCTACCTGGTCTCTTGACAGGGTCATGGAATGCTGGTGGAGCTTTGTTCTTTCACAAAATGAAACAGTGACATCCAATGGGAGAGTGATTTTGTTGGGAGATCACACCAATGTCCCCAAGGACGGACGTCAAATGCCATGCGTTGTCACTATGCATCAGCATTCTGAAACCCAAAGCAAACCATCATATTTTCGAGGTCATTGTTGGGGGGCTGTTGGAATGCTGATTGGCTCTTTTGCCTCTCCGTTTTGCATCCCACTGTCCCTTGGAATTCATCAGGGGCTTGTTCATGTCAATGAAAAGGATGAAACAAAGAAGAAAAAAAAGAAAAAGAAAGGCAACGAGACAACATTGGGCACAAGGATTGTTCAAATGGGATTGGATTTTGCCATAAAACATGATTTAAAGAGCGTCCTCGTACTGGATGCTTTTTTTCCTGGAAAGTTAGTCTTCATGTTGGCTGAATCTGTGTACTCCATCAAAGACCGGTCCCCTCTGCTGACCTTGATAATAAGAGCAAAAAAGAACTGTGTGGCTTATTTTGAAGCAGAGTTACCCGAGGAAAGACTAGCGGGGCGCCCTCGAAAATATGGTGAGAAAATCAAGGTGGTCGATCTGTTTGACTTGCGGGATTTATTTGAACGGGTGGAATGCACCATTTATGGCAAAATTGAAATGGTTTCTATTTGCAGCGTTGATCTATTGTGGAAACCAACAGGCGGCCTTATTCGGTTTGTACTGGCGATTACCAAACGTGGGCCGATTATATTGATGTGCAGTGATCTGAAACAGGACGCAGTTGCAGCACTTAAACTCTATTGTGCCCGAACCCGAATTGAAACCATGTTTGACATGCTTAAAAATGTCATGGGTGTTTTTCAATATCGATTCTGGACTAAGGGATTACCCCGGCACTCCAGAAAACCGGCAAAAAACAAGTCTTTGAAAAAAGCGGAAAACGTTGATCAGATGAACAAGGTCAAACGCTGTTTTGCCGCATATGAACGATTTGTCATGACCGGGGCCATTGCGCTTGGTTTACTTCAGTTGCTTTCTCTGAAATTTGAACATTGCATATGGAAGGCATACGAAGGATTTCTGAGAACAAAATCCAGAAACCTTCCTTCTGAAAGAACCGTTAAATTGGTGGTGGCCAATTTGATCTCCAGGAATTACATCAATTCCGCTGCTGGCGCGGTAATGCATGAAATTCAAGCGTACTGCTTCAAAGGGAAAAAGGGTGCATATCCTGAATGTCAAAGAGCAAATTCAACACAAGAATTGGCAAATTCATGTATTGAAACTTAGAAAAAATGCCACATAAAGAATCAAATGAATCACAAGGTAAGATTTAGGGGATAGTTGTGTTTTTTTCCCCTCAAAAGAACTTATGACTCACGAGATATGGATAAAAAAAAGACGGTTCTTGCCAAATTGTGGGAATCCCTCCCAAACAATGCAAAAAACACTGGCTCAGGTAGCAGAAGCGAGCCTATGCCGGACCACATATGGCCAGATGTAAATACAGAAATAAAAAAATAACGTCTACATGAAAGGCTGTTATTCCCGCTACAAGAATAACAGCCTTTTCCATTTCCAATTCCTTCCAAGTACAAATTCTATATTCTGACCCCCTCAAAATACCCACTAAAAAAAACTTTTTTCATGCCCTGACCCCATCAAAATACACTTTTTTGTATTCTGACCCCCTTAAAATACAGGATTTCTTTAAATCGTATTTCAAGTAAATATTCGGCTTCTTACGCCAACGCTCATTTTTGTAGCAAAGTTCTAAATTTCTTATCAAGAGGATACACCCAAATTTCTTTTATTGGAACAACGATTTTTCCGGGTTGTCCACCCAGTTTTCCCCGCCCTTTGGTCTGTCCAACATTTGTCCAGTTTGCCGATTTATAGCAAGTACCGGTAAAACGATTATTTTGCACAAAAGATTCCAACAAAACGGGTCGGATATTATATTTTTCTTCCCAGTGATCAGTAAGCTGGCGTGCAGACAGTGATAGTATTTTTGAAGCAAGGTTTTTTGATTGTATCCATGGCAAAATAAGGAATCTGGCATTATTGACGATCATGTTTAGATTTTTTTGTCGGTGCTCATGATCCCAGCCAATAAATTCATCTCTTGGTGCAGTTTGCCATGCCGCAGCAGCAAAGCCAGTCAGAGCAACGATCTGTTTATCTGCAATAATGAAATAACGAAGCTGAGCTCCTGGCAGGGGTGTGTAGCCAAGGTAATGATATCGTTCAATATACTCATTCCATAGAGCAGAGTCATTGTGGGAGACCATCTGTAATCGCAATGGTGGTAGCTGATTCACAGCGCAAGTAATAGGGGTTTGCGGATCAGTGGCAGGTGTAAACCTAATTTTTTGAAGAGGCATTTTCGCACGGGTTGGAGCTGGCAGTTGAATGATTCCATCTCTGTGCATACGCAGCATTGCAACACGGCATGACATATCCTTGAGATTACCATCAGGCTTGAGCCATTGAAAAAGCTGGCAGACCTCTTTAGAAAGTCGTGATCGATTGAAAGTCGGATTTCGTTTTATGAGAGATCGGATCTGTTTAATCTCGTTAGAGGAAAAGTTCCGCCCAGAGTAGCGTATCAAGATGTGTCCGCTGGTGGTTTGGAGAGTCTTTCCCGACGATCTTTATCCATTTTCCATGGAAGAAAGGGTGACAAATCAGTAGGGGCTTGCCCATTGTTTTCAGCACAGGCAGTCAGGTAAAGTCTTAGCCAGTGACTACAGTTGAGGCCAGCCAAGGCTATGGTTTGCAAAACAGAAAACATTATCGCTGCCAACTGAGAACTCCACAAGCTTCCCGAGCCATAGAAATTTTTACGCCCTGTCACAGGATTGCGGATGGAGCGTTCGCCTTTGTTATTGTCCATGGGGACTTCCGGATAATCCACAAAAACGCTTAGCCCCTTCCAGTGATTTTGAAGGCTTGTCAAAATTTTATACTGGATATTGGTCAATAGCGTTGATTCAGAATTTTCCGGATTATTTGCCTGGATAAATGCATCCCTATCTTTGGCGACTTCAGCCATTTTTTCCACGAGTGTTTCATGATGTTTTTTGAATGATTCAGATTGCCATTGAACAGGAAACTTGGGATCAAACTGATCACAACGCAGATTATTGATATGGTAAAGTTCACCAAATTTCCCAATCCAGGAAAATGCCCATTCCTCCAAATCAGGATGTTTTTTTGCTGCATCCAGGAAGTCACGACGAACATGGGCCCAACAAAAAGCCAAAATAATAAAATCCAGCTGTTTTGCCAATGATTTATAAGCGCTGTAGCGATCACAAACGATAATTATTTTGTCATGCTGGATATTTTGAAAATGTGCAAGGGGAACATTCGCGCCACGGCCCGGGGCAATTTCAAAGTAGATTACCGATGGGGAACGACTGAGCCACAACCACCAACGGTTACCTATTTTGCCCTCAATATTCTCAAACACCTTCCAGCCGCTTTCATCATTATGAAATCTTTTTTCGGTCATTTGCTGGGCGTAAAGGGCATCATAAATCGGTTGAAATAACTCTTTGAGTATTTTTAAACCACCTGCAATGGAACCCGGAGAAATAGGTAAACCCATTTCCTCGTACTGATTCAGAAGTCGATTGGTCGGTTGGCTGTAATAAAACTTGTTTAATAAAATTGCCTCCCAGACCGATATCCCATATGGACTTCTCTTAATAAGTTGAGGAGGCGCGGAACCAGCGATTATTGTATTTGGAACACCCTTGCAGGAGCAATCTTTTTTCATACACACACGTATATTTTTACGAGTATACGCTTTGACCTCAACTTCAATAATTTCTATTTCTTGATTTTCATCCTGAACATAGGGTGTACCGCATTTTTCACATTGAGGTGTTTTTTTAAAATCTGTCAGTTCTTCTTTTTCAGGAAGATTGGGGCGTAAAGTTCGTCCATGGCCTTTACTGCCGGGTTGTTGACCGCGTGGGCGTGGAGATGGAGAAGGCGCTGACTGGCCTTCATTATTTTTAGATTTGCCTTGCTCATTTGGATTGTCGAATAAACGAGATTTTAATCCTCGAATTTCACCTTCAAGCTCTTTTATTTTTTGTTTTAGAATTTCTTCACGTACTATGGCTTTTTTATGCACGGCCTGCCAATAGCCAACACCATGTTTAAGTGTTAAATATTCTTTTTCTGAAATGAAAATCTGCGGTGACGGCTCAGCAATAAGCTTAATTAATGGCTTATTCATGCCAGTGCTGATGGTCACTGATATTTTGTGCTGAGAAGCATTCATGTCTCTCTTTTATCAGAAATTTTGAATCGTGTCCCGAACTTTTTTCTGATTATTCAAAAGAAGCCGAATATTTACACCGTATAACGCTTTACAAAAAAGTCAGGTGATTTTGGCCTAAAAAAATGGGCATCCTTCATATGACTTGAAAAGTACTTTACAGTTTTTGAGAAAAATCCCTACAAATGGGAAATGATCAAAAAAAGTGTAAAGCACTTTTGAAGGATGCCAAAAAATGGCCATTTATTATCCTGCTTTTAAATTCAAACTGAAAATTCCTATCAGGTAGTCCACCGCTTGTATAAAACTGTAGGTTTTAACGGTCATGACCATGTCTATGGGGTTAAAATTTTTTTGGCAGGAGAAACACCTGGCAAGATTGGTTTTAGGATTGATTGCAGTGGTAAACTCGGAACAAACCGGGCACAAAAAGCGAAAATATCCTTCCGATACTTTATTGGGTTGATTGAGGATGTCAGCGATGACACGGTCAATTGGTATATCGTTTCTCAGTTTTCGGAGCACGGCCTTTGAATAGCGTTGTGTCATGATTTCTCTCCTTTATTATGGCAATTGGAACTCGGCCATGGTTTCATTGACAATGGCTTCGTCAATGCAGTTAATATTTTGGGATGCCGCATTGATCAGGCATGCCGTGGCAATATTGTTGATGGGCCTGGGTACGCCACCGGCATAATCGTGGATCAGGGATTTTGCTTCAGGTGTCATTAACTTGTCAGCAGCATCAACCCGTCTGAGTCGATGATTGATGTATGCAATGGTTTGGTCCCGGGACAGGGATTTTAAATGATAGCGAACGTTGATCCTGTTAACCAGATCCGCCAGGCTTACCCGTTTGAGTACCGTAGCCAGCGACTCCTGACCGCTGAAGATAATTTTCAATGGCAGATCCCCATCCCCCCCGGTACTGATCAAGAGTCTGAGATCAATTAATGTCTGGACAGGGATCAAATGAGCTTCATCTATAATGATCACGGTTTCTATATCGTTTTTTTTGATACGTTCAACAATCTGAAGGAACAGCCGGTCTTTGCCGAACCTGGGTGCCTCTCCCAATTGTGTCACAATGAGCCGTAAAAAAGCCCCTGGACTGACATTGGTCAGATGTAGATACACAGGAGCGTAGCGATTTTGGGGCATGGCCTGCCGGACCAGGCGCAGCAAGGATGACTTGCCGATACCGGTCTGACCGGTAATCAAGGCAAGACGACCCTGTTCCAGAAAAAATTTCATACGGGCCAGCGCCTGTTCAAAGCGACTGTCGGTCAACAACCAGTCAATGGGAGGATTTTCAGCGAACGGATGGGCGTTCATATTAAAATGGGTTAAAAACATTAGTTGATCTCCTTTTCGGCTTTAAACAAAATTTTCAATTCACGGATGACATAGGGAATGGATTTGTGGTCAGCTGCAGCGCAGGCCTGTCTGACCATTGACTTGTTGATCGCAGCGTGCATGTTCCACGTCTTTTTAAGAACCTCCAGCTCGTTTGCATTGAATGCTCCGAGTCCCCCTTTTTTGCCAAGAAGATTCGCGATCATCTTTGCAAATTCATGGAATGGCCATGGGCGTTGATCAGAGGTTTTTCGATAATCAATCCCCTGAGTTTTTGATGCAAGTTCCTGCTGGTGCCGGCGCTGAAGAGCGGCCAGGTAATCATTCTTGGGTTTTCCAGGCGTTTTTGTCGGCGGGGCAGGATCTACAGAAGTTCGCTGATGCAGGCGGCCTTCTGCCAGATATACCCCTTTTGATGAGAAAATTTGGACGGTGTCCTGACTTGAAAAGGGATCATATTTGACTTCTACCTTGTCACCGCGAAGCCTGGGATCGGTTTTGTAATATCGTTTGTTGAGCTGGATATCAGAAAAAGTGGAATGGACCCTTCGCTCAACCGTCTGCATAAAGGAGGTGCAAAAAGCATTTAAATCCACCTGGCGAACCACACGAGTTCCTTGATGAAGCGCCTTTTCCGGGGTCATTCCGATCTCTGTATGACGGGTTTTATGGTAGTCCTGTGCCAGCCAGGCGGCAAAGGCATGGTTCAACTCGTCCAGGGTCAGGATGTCTCCGGCACGGACTTCTGCTTCAAATCTTTCCTGGATCGTTCGGAACAGACGCTCAATGATGCCTCCTCCCTCAGGGTCTCCTTTTTTTCGGTACAGCAGGCGTATACCGGTACGGTAACATGCTGCCTTAAGGCCGTTGGAATGGTATACCTTTGCATTGTCGACATATAAACCAAGGGGCATCCCGTGGGTTGCCAGACCGCGCAGCAACGTGTCGATCAGAACGTCCAGGTTCTGCCGATAATAATACCGTGCTGAAACGCCATATCGGCTGCAACAATCAATGAATGCTGACAAATAAGTTGGAACTGCATCCGGACCATTCATGACATAGGGTCCTTCCTCAAAATCACCGACCCATAGATCGTGTGCGTTTTTGCAGGTCCAGCGTTTCCGCACCGGTTTTGTGACAACTCCCAGTTTAAGACGAGTCGCCCCGGCTTCTTTTAAATGACGGTAAAGGGTAGAACGGGCAATGGTGGTTCCGAACTGCTCCTCAAGAAGTCGGTTGATGGTAATATCCGACCGAAAAGGCTGCTCCGTTTTAATTGCAATGGCGGCTTTGATGATCTCTTCAGCGACACTTCTGCTCTTACCCTGATCATTCCTTTTTTGCCGGTATAGGGCGTCAAATCCCCCGGTCCGGTATGCTGAAAGTTTCCGCTTCAGGGTGGAAAGGGACGGTTTTTTGCACTTACCATCCGGATAAACGACTTTCTTTTGAGATAGGGTTTTTAGATACCTGCCCGTTTCTTCCGGCGATATCTCCGAATAAATAATCGGTCGTAACAGATCGCACCAGAAAACTGCCAATTGTTCGTTTTTCAGGTTCATAATCACCTCCTGTTTTAGGGTTCCGGAGGCAATATACGTCAGGTATAACCGGCACGGGTTGCCAACTTGGGGAAAATGGAAACCTGAAATTGGGCCAGGTAGAGGGGCACAAGGGTTACCAGTTGAAAACAGGTCAGAAGTAGCTGTTTTCTTTTAAAAGACATGTATTTGGTGGGGGAAATTTTCAGGCCTGACAGATTTCGAGGAAGGGAGGATGTTGGGTCAGCTTGAATCATTAGATCCGTTGCGTTTTGAACCAGACGGGAATAACTGCCCAGGGTGGTGATCCACCGGTGGATGGTGGAATGTTCCATCATGGGTTCACGGCCGTCGTCAGAATTCGGTTCAACCTGGTGTAGCAAGGGGCATTCATTTACCAGTCGACGATACGAATTATTCGGCTCATTGACATATGCCTGACTGAATGCCAGGATAGTGGGCAGTGTATAGCGTTTGTACGGAAGGGCAAAGTCGGGATAGTCTGTTGCTGTTTTATTGCATCCCGGGCACTTCCACCGCAACAGTAGCCCCATTACAATCACTACAGTCTGCTCAACGATTACATAAAATATGCGTTTACGCTTTTCATGTGGCTTAAACAGCTGCGGGGCAAGACCGCATCTTGGGCAAACCGGCAGTCAACAGGTCGCCAAACCCTGATTCACCAAATCCGTATGTTGCTGAATTTGTTCTTTTGTTGCGGATGATAAAAGTTGAGGCTTGAGTTGGGCAGTGGATTTAGTATAAGTCATATGAGTCCTTCTTTTTTCTTGAAGTTTGGGTTTTGCTGACTCATGACTTAATGCCTTTTGGCGCAGTCGTCAACCTCAGGCGGAAAAGGAGGACTTTCATAACAAAATGAAGGGCGGGGTAAACGGGGTATTATTAAATTCTATCTTGGCGGGGTAAGCGGGATCTGCTAATTCAATATTGCGGAATTTTTTATCCATTTATTGTGGAACTTAGCATTTGCCCACTAAATCATCTGTATTTTTGGGAAATTCGCAGATAGGCTTTAAGCCTAAACCATATTCAACAGGCTCAACAACAAAGTCGTTTGTTGATCGATGGGCATAAGCTTTCATTTCATTTGATTTTTTCGAAAAACCGAAATGATAAATTGTCACCGTATAATCTCTATCGATCTGGTTAAGGCTTTTAAATTGCATAAAAAGATTAAACATTTGTTCTTCAGTAATTGAGACTAAATCATCAATGTCGTCAGCCAGAAAATTATGATTTACTGCTGTAGCCCAATGATCGGCAAAGGATGCAACTCCAGTGCTCGCAACAATCATGCGTAAATGCGGTATATACAGCGATTTCGAGGAAAATCTAATGGGCTTTGTAGTACTTGCATCAACAACTAACGTGTCTGTGGCAACCAAAACCTGTTTGTTATCAACGTAAAATATTAAAGACGACATATCTATTCTTCTATAGCGAGCAAGCTGTTGTATAGACGTGGATATCATTGCAAAACATAAGGATATCCAGATGGATTTCAAACTTTATTGGAGATAAGCCCTCCAGCCCTAATTCCATACCCCACACCCTAAAACATGTCAACGATTATATCAAAACGTAACACTACGAATTAATCATCCAAACCTTAACATTTCTTAACACCTCATGGGGTTCGTGTCTTTTTGAACCCATTCTTTGCCGCCCTGGCCCTGGCCCCGCAAAATTCCTGATGGAACAGTTCTTCATGTGTCAATTTCATTTGCCTGAATCCTTTCTGAAATCTTAGGTTTTATGAGGTTCTCGTGGGCTCCGTGTCCATCACCTGAAGGAGCACCCTTTGTGGTCATTGGATGCAGGATCACCACCTCATCCCCCCCGGGAAATCTTGGTGCGCACTGCGCACTTGACTGCGCACTAAACCATCAGTGCTCCCTTGGTCCGAATAAGCCCCAGGGCTCGGACTTCCGTTCGGACTAAACCTCCATACCCATCATCCGGCCCGTTTCCGTCCACCCTTGGTGCTCCAGTTCTTGAGTCTCCCCCCTGATCCGGTCCCAGGTCTTTTGGTGCATCCCCTTCGGCTTGAAGATGGGCAGTGGGTTTGCTGCTCCCTGCTTGGCTCCTATCTTTTTCCGGAGTTTATCGGCCTTGCTGAAAAGCCTGTCCCGGTCAGTCTCACAGGTGGATGTGTAGGCCAGTCCATAACACACCCGGCAGGAGAAGTGTTTCCCGGCACCATAGACCACGGCACACCGCCGGCCACAATGAGGACAGCGCCACCAGGGCCGTTTCCCGCCATAATTGCATGGGGTCCAGTCAAGGGGGATCTTCTGCTCTACTGATTCAGACTTTCTGTGGGTGTACTTCAGGAGTACATGGTCTTCCCGGGCTTCGGCCCCTATGCTTGCGTATTCACGGCCACCGATGGACCAACACCATGAAAAAAGCTTTCCAGGGATAAGGCAATCTGCTCGGTGCAGTCTCCGGATATCCAGGGGAAGGGCATCCTCACACTTCCGTTTCCCGTAACCCCGGTTTGATCTTGACCCTGATCCCCATCCGCCCATGGCCCACTCCTCCATTTTTTTATCCGAAATCATTAAGCAAATATAGCATTTCTAAGCCACTAAGACCCACTTCCTTACGGTCACATACTTATGGGGCCTTTGAAGTAAAAGCACTGTCAATCCTACGTTTCAGCGTTTTTATTGACATGTTCCACGACTTCAAAAAACACATTCTCAAAAATTGCGGAGAGAGAGAAAGTGGGGCACACTCCGGTCTATCATGTACAGCTCCATACTTTTACCCCCCGCCCCCTCTTTTATACGTCGCTCCACGGTCTCCTCCCACATCTGCCCGCATGACATGCAAACATAACCGGATTCCCGGCGGTACCGGTTTATGGAGTCCACCCGGGTCACCACCAGCAGTCACAACGGCTCAGACATCAGGCCCCAGCCCCCGGCCTTCTCCACCACCGACAGTGCTTTGTTGTTCCCTGTGTTGCCACAATTACCGCCTGAATTCACAATGTTTTTTTAAATGGGTCAAATGCTCCATTGCGCTTCTCTGTCTTTTTCCGTATTATTTCAATAACTATTTCAATTATGAATCGTCATTCAGTGCGAAAACGGAAGTAAGAAATTTTGACCATGAGCGGGAAAAGACCGCGGTGAGCTGACCCCTACTAAAATTATATTCCAGGAAGGACCCACGTTAACCCAGGTGGACATGACACCAACTCACAGTGCTACCCGGTTTAATGCATCCTGAATCTTGACCCGCCTAAAAATTGATATGAGCAAGGCCATACACCCCCTGGCATCCTCGGCAAGTTCTCCGGCATCTTTTGGTCCCCCGGAAAGATCATGTTCATACTGGCAACCCTGGCAGGTGAAACCCGGCTCATCATTGACAAGACATTTATCCAGGCATTGAGAGTACCGTGGACACCAGACATTCCTTGCACCGTACCTGCTATGGGTGGCCACATTCTTTGTCATGCTGCTTTGATACCCTCCCGCTCATAAACCCCGGCCAGGACCCTGGCACCATGCTCCAGCACACCCACCCGCACATCGTAGTAATCATGGATCAATGCCCCATCCTTGCCCGGTGACGGCCTGAGCACCCGGCCAATGTACTGAATCAATCGCCCACTGAACTTGATAGGTGTAGCCAAAAACAGGGTTTCCAGCGCTGGCAGGTCGTAACCCTCCCCAATGAGTTGACCGGTACAGATAAGCGTTTTTACCGTGCTGCTGTCTATTTGCCGAGAGACTTCCTCCCGCTGCCTCCGGGAAAGCCCCCCTGTCAAGATGGCGGCATTGATGCCATGCTCACGTTTCAGAATGTCGGCCAGCTCATGACAATGGGCTTTACGATCTGACAGAACAAGCTTGATTCCCTGACATGAGTCACCGGCAACGTCTCTGCATATCTGCCGGTTCCTGGCCGGGTCTTGTGTCAGTTCAGATAACATGGCGCTGTATTCAGTGGATGGGTCAAGGCAGGTGTCAAAGTCCGTTTGGTGCCAGACTACCAGAGCATTGCAAAGATGCCCCAGGTTCACCAGCTCGGCCTTGTCCACCTGGTGGCGGCGATCCCCCAGGTACAGGAAGATGACCCGGCCCAGGCCGTCCCGGCGGTAAGCGGTGGCAGATAATCCCAAGAGGTACTTTGCATCCATGGCGCTCACAACGTCGGTAAAAGTCTTGCTGGGGGCTCTGTGACACTCATCTGTCACCACAAACCCGAACTGTCCCCGAACATCATCCACCCGTTTGCACAATGTCTGCACCATGCCGACGGTGATCTTGTCCCCCAGGGAGAACTTGCCTCCTCCGATCTGTCCCACCTCATCGGCAGGGATAGCCAAGAAAGATTCAATCCGGTCTATCCACTGGTGAAGGAGTTCTTTGGTGTGGACAATGATCAGTGTCCGCTGTTTCCTGACCGCAATCATTGCCAGCGCCATGACGGTCTTACCCGACCCGGTCCCGGACTCCAAAACACCATGATCATGGGATAGCATGGCATCTACCGCCTCCACTTGAAAAGGTTTCAGGGTTCCGTGGAATTGAAAGTCAACCGACACCTCCACCCGGTTGTCAACAACGGTGATGCCTTCTCCCTGGCAAATCTGATAAGCTCTGCCAGCAAACCCTCGGGGAACTTCTATACCCCCGGAGTATTCCCGGTAAAAATAGAGGTATCGGTCTATATTCCCGGTCCACCTGCCCGCCTTCTCAGCATCAGCATATTGGGGGTTCGGCATGGTCAATTGCTGCTTGACCTGTCCCTTGGTCCCAGGATTCAAGCCGGAGAGTTTGATCTTGTTTCCAATAAGAAAATCCATTATCATTTTCCTTTCAAAGCCTTCCGGGTTGCAGCCCATAATGGAAGGCGGTTTGTGGTTGACCCGGTTTGAGTTGCAGCTCTTGCCGGGTCCCTTTTTATTGCGGCAATGTAGATAAACTGGCCTGACGTTCTTCCAAGATTGACCCATTAGGATAACTCTCAAAATCATGTTTTTTTACCTCACCTCAAATGGCCTCCTCAACCTCACCCCCTATATAGGGGGGTTGAGGTTAAATGAGGAGTTTGCCTCATTTGCCTCATTGAGGCTTAATGAGGTAAATGAGGTGCTAATTCAAAGTATGGGGGGTTAACCGAAACACAATCTAACCCTTTTAAATCATTGAAATATCTGTGCCAATTTTGTAAATATTCGGCTTCTTTTGAATAATCAGAAAAAAGTTCGGGACACGATTCAAAATTTCTGATAAAAGAGAGACATGAATGCTTCTCAGCACAAAATATCAGTGACCATCAGCACTGGCATGAATAAGCCATTAATTAAGCTTATTGCTGAGCCGTCACCGCAGATTTTCATTTCAGAAAAAGAATATTTAACACTTAAACATGGTGTTGGCTATTGGCAGGCCGTGCATAAAAAAGCCATAGTACGTGAAGAAATTCTAAAACAAAAAATAAAAGAGCTTGAAGGTGAAATTCGAGGATTAAAATCTCGTTTATTCGACAATCCAAATGAGCAAGGCAAATCTAAAAATAATGAAGGCCAGTCAGCGCCTTCTCCATCTCCACGCCCACGCGGTCAACAACCCGGCAGTAAAGGCCATGGACGAACTTTACGCCCCAATCTTCCTGAAAAAGAAGAACTGACAGATTTTAAAAAAACACCTCAATGTGAAAAATGCGGTACACCCTATGTTCAGGATGAAAATCAAGAAATAGAAATTATTGAAGTTGAGGTCAAAGCGTATACTCGTAAAAATATACGTGTGTGTATGAAAAAAGATTGCTCCTGCAAGGGTGTTCCAAATACAATAATCGCTGGTTCCGCGCCTCCTCAACTTATTAAGAGAAGTCCATATGGGATATCGGTCTGGGAGGCAATTTTATTAAACAAGTTTTATTACAGCCAACCGACCAATCGACTTCTGAATCAGTACGAGGAAATGGGTTTACCTATTTCTCCGGGTTCCATTGCAGGTGGTTTAAAAATACTCAAAGAGTTATTTCAACCGATTTATGATGCCCTTTACGCCCAGCAAATGACCGAAAAAAGATTTCATAATGATGAAAGCGGCTGGAAGGTGTTTGAGAATATTGAGGGCAAAATAGGTAACCGTTGGTGGTTGTGGCTCAGTCGTTCCCCATCGGTAATCTACTTTGAAATTGCCCCGGGCCGTGGCGCGAATGTTCCCCTTGCACATTTTCAAAATATCCAGCATGACAAAATAATTATCGTTTGTGATCGCTACAGCGCTTATAAATCATTGGCAAAACAGCTGGATTTTATTATTTTGGCTTTTTGTTGGGCCCATGTTCGTCGTGACTTCCTGGATGCAGCAAAAAAACATCCTGATTTGGAGGAATGGGCATTTTCCTGGATTGGGAAATTTGGTGAACTTTACCATATCAATAATCTGCGTTGTGATCAGTTTGATCCCAAGTTTCCTGTTCAATGGCAATCTGAATCATTCAAAAAACATCATGAAACACTCGTGGAAAAAATGGCTGAAGTCGCCAAAGATAGGGATGCATTTATCCAGGCAAATAATCCGGAAAATTCTGAATCAACGCTATTGACCAATATCCAGTATAAAATTTTGACAAGCCTTCAAAATCACTGGAAGGGGCTAAGCGTTTTTGTGGATTATCCGGAAGTCCCCATGGACAATAACAAAGGCGAACGCTCCATCCGCAATCCTGTGACAGGGCGTAAAAATTTCTATGGCTCGGGAAGCTTGTGGAGTTCTCAGTTGGCAGCGATAATGTTTTCTGTTTTGCAAACCATAGCCTTGGCTGGCCTCAACTGTAGTCACTGGCTAAGACTTTACCTGACTGCCTGTGCTGAAAACAATGGGCAAGCCCCTACTGATTTGTCACCCTTTCTTCCATGGAAAATGGATAAAGATCGTCGGGAAAGACTCTCCAAACCACCAGCGGACACATCTTGATACGCTACTCTGGGCGGAACTTTTCCTCTAACGAGATTAAACAGATCCGATCTCTCATAAAACGAAATCCGACTTTCAATCGATCACGACTTTCTAAAGAGGTCTGCCAGCTTTTTCAATGGCTCAAGCCTGATGGTAATCTCAAGGATATGTCATGCCGTGTTGCAATGCTGCGTATGCACAGAGATGGAATCATTCAACTGCCAGCTCCAACCCGTGCGAAAATGCCTCTTCAAAAAATTAGGTTTACACCTGCCACTGATCCGCAAACCCCTATTACTTGCGCTGTGAATCAGCTACCACCATTGCGATTACAGATGGTCTCCCACAATGACTCTGCTCTATGGAATGAGTATATTGAACGATATCATTACCTTGGCTACACACCCCTGCCAGGAGCTCAGCTTCGTTATTTCATTATTGCAGATAAACAGATCGTTGCTCTGACTGGCTTTGCTGCTGCGGCATGGCAAACTGCACCAAGAGATGAATTTATTGGCTGGGATCATGAGCACCGACAAAAAAATCTAAACATGATCGTCAATAATGCCAGATTCCTTATTTTGCCATGGATACAATCAAAAAACCTTGCTTCAAAAATACTATCACTGTCTGCACGCCAGCTTACTGATCACTGGGAAGAAAAATATAATATCCGACCCGTTTTGTTGGAATCTTTTGTGCAAAATAATCGTTTTACCGGTACTTGCTATAAATCGGCAAACTGGACAAATGTTGGACAGACCAAAGGGCGGGGAAAACTGGGTGGACAACCCGGAAAAATCGTTGTTCCAATAAAAGAAATTTGGGTGTATCCTCTTGATAAGAAATTTAGAACTTTGCTACAAAAATGAGCGTTGGCGTAAGAAGCCGAATATTTACCATCCCCACAATCAAAACAAACGATTTCCCAACTTCTGAAATCGTCTTTATTCATTGCTGGTATCAGCGAAAATTTGTCGTTATGAAGTTCGTTTCTCTTTTTTGATTGCATGGGCCATAATAGATTTTATTGTAGCGTCAATGTTCGGTGTGCTTATTGGCCTTGATTTTTTTCCAAGATTTCTGGTAACGCTTTCTAAAAACCTATCAGACGATTTTTGATCCAAACGAGGGGTTGGTGCAATTGGTCGTGCCATGGTCAACCTCCTTTGATAAGTTTATGTTGTTCATAATAGTAATGCCAAAGCCAATTTTTGGCAATGGCACATTCAAGCCATTATATGACTGAGGCCCACTAAATTGTCAATGATTTCTTTTTTCACTTGACTTCACAGAGCTTCATATTGACACAGTTACCTGTAAATTCCAAGAAACCACGAACCCCATCGGAGCCTGTCTTACCTGACATTGGATATTTAGGTTTGGTTGGCGGTTTCATGATTTTTTGGGATGGGCATGGGTTCAACCCCCGGTTTCCCCCCATCCATCCTTCCACCAATCCTTGAGCCTACTAATCCAATTTTTTTGGGAATCCGCTTTGGCAAAGTCAGCGGAGGGGCCATCAGAATTAAATAAAATTGACAGACGGGTCACCAGGGCGCCGAGAATGACATAGCCAAGGATTACCTGGAATATGAGTAACCCGTGCCCCAAGGAACTTTGGGGGTTTGCATGGATGTCTCCAAATCCCAGTGTTGTCATGGTTACCACTGAGAAGTAAAGAGACCTCCAGAACAATGAACGACCGTAAAGGGGCTGCGCAAGATCATCCCCCTCCAGGTGGGTTAATCCGGTTAATATCTCGGGAAGCATGAAGTATACCCCAGCAAATAGCAGAGACAACCCGGTAAATGTCCACAGGATACGTTGTGTGCATCGCCCATAGTCAGAACATTCCCAAAAAAATCTGACCGGATATTTTGCAATTTTATGTTCCTTGTACCAGTCAATCCAGTTAAGTCTACGATTGATGTACTCGGCAAGTTGTTTGAGTCCTGGGCTCCATTGGATGGTATCTAACGCGACGCCGCGAAAATCAGTTTGTTTATCAAAATAGCAGTCTTGGATTAAGGTAAAATTGTCGCATGTTGCATATTGCAAAATTACATTTTCCATATGAGTTTCAATAAAGTCTACACCTTCCATATGGGCTTGACTAAGGTCTGCACCTTTCATATGAGCTCCACTGAAGCTTGCACCTTCCATACTGGCTCCGCCAAGGCCAGCATATTCCAATTGAGCTCCCATGAGATGTGCACGTTTCATATAGGCTCCCATGAAATTTGTCCTTTTCAAGTTCGCTCCTATGAGGACGGCTCCTTCCATATGGGCTGAATTAAAGTCTGTGTCATTCAAATGGGCTTCCATGAGGTGTGCTCCGTCCAGATGGGTATCACTGAGGTCTGCTCCTTCCAGATGAGCTACATTCAGGGCTGTGTCTAATACAAGAGCTCTCATGAGTTCTTCACCTTCCAGATGAGCTACTTTTTCTAATTGATTTTTATCAAAACCAAATGTTTTTACAAACTCATTCCACTCAGTCATATCCTTCTTATCAGAGCATTTTTTTAGCAGGGTATAATGTTCCCGCTTGAATTTTATTTCGGTATCCTCAGCTGTGTCTGACATGGCAAATCCTTTGGCAATCATATTAGGTTAGCGGGATCAAATCGAAATTAATAAAAGCAGATATAACAGAAAAGTACAAGATAATCAGTATTCCCAGGGCCAGTCAGGACATATACCGTTTTTCTTCCAGTATTTGGGCCTTTTGTTATGCTTTTTGAGATGTTACATTTTGATAAAATCGTTGACATGGTTTTTTGGTGGGGGTATGGGATTAAGAGGTGAGAATTTATCTCCAATAAAATTTGATGACCAATTGTATTTGATGACCAATTGTATATTCATCATTTTGCAGTAATATACAGCTCTACACAAGGACTTGTTGGCTGGACAACCGGGAGCGGGCTGGACAATTCATCCTACTTGCCCGGACTCGTCAGTTAGTGTGGGGCTTCGATTGTGGGAAACGAGTTCAAAAAATGTAAGACTTAGGAATGCAAACTAAATTACATGAGCACAATTAGATTTATAATAAACGCTGCGCGTAGTCGGTGCCTTTTGACGTACTTTGTTTTTGAACCAAGGCCAGTGATCAATTTAGTTCAAGTTAATAAAGTTGCATTCCTTAGCAACACTATGTGACCGTTAGGCCGCTGCGGAGTGGCTGGGGTGTGAGGGGGATGATAAATCGTATGTGTATTCATGAGAGATTCTTCAAAAAAAAACTAAGTATCCAATCTGGTGACCCCAGACCATATAACTGTTTTGAGCAGTTGATGGCTACAGAGGAAATTATAAAAGCAATCTTTCATCCTGTGGAAGAGCTTTATCTCCAGCTGCAAATCTACGATAAGAAACGGAATGATAATTCATTGGATATTGATGAAAGAATGGGAGCAAACGATATTTATAATAGCATTGGTATCCAGTTGGGTTATTTACAGAACACAGCATCTTCAGGGGCTGCCTTAGTATTGTGTTCTTTGTTTGAAGGAATGATTCGTCATGAATTTGAAAATTTTAAAAATAAAGAAACCTATAGTCCAGAATTAGCGGAAAAAAAATTTGAATTGACAGAAGATGGCATTTTAATGCCTAATCCTTGGGTATTAAAAAAGGAGAACTATCAAAGTTTTTCTGAAGGGCTTGTCGCTTTCTTGAACCGATTTTCAATAATTGATTTTTTTCAAAAAGATGTTTTTATATATTTAGATATTCTCTACAAATATAGAAATATTGCCGCCCATAATGGAATTGAGATACCTCAAAAAAAAATCAATAACTTTAAAAACCAAATATTCACCGAAGGTTACGAATCCTTATTTGATCTCAACGACAAAGACTCCCTTGGCTCTGTCTCTACCAATAAACGCTTCTTTGACTTGGGATTTGATGTTTTTCGGAGAATGAAAAACTCATTTGATGAAGTGAATGAAAAGCCTTATGAATTTCAAGAGTATTGTTGATTCGCAGACACTTTGATCATTTGAAACCAGACAGAGCAGCCACCAACTTTTAGAAACATCGTAGACTTTCATCGTTATTTAGACATTTCCCCTTGACACAAATCCCACCGTCAGTTTAATGTAATTCATCTCTGCAAAATCAGGGATACCGGTTTGGACGCCGGGCCACAGGACGCGAGAAGCGTCTACATTTACATGTGAACGCTTTTTTTATATTCTATGCGTGTGCCTTCTTCGGGCAGCATGGGGGACACCGTGAGGTGTGCCGGTACCTGTGCCGGTCGTCCAACCCCTATGTTGCCCTTTTTGTTTTTGGACGAACAATAAGGGCTTAATCCAATACACAGGAGCCCTACAATGAAAGAATACCGAACCACTCCACCCCTGCCAAATTCCTACCAACTCAGAACCCGAAACACCATTGAACAACTGGATTTCACCTTTGCCAGGTGCACCGGCAAGAACGCTGGCAAATCCCGGGAACTCTTCAACAAAGTCAAAGAAGACCTGGATATCCTCACCTGGAAAGCAGATAAGCAGGTCCAGGCCCTGAAAGATCAAATCGCAGATCAGCGCCGTATGCTGGCCGCATTGGAGGTGCTCTGATGAAAACAGATATCACTCCTTACGCCTACACGCCCTACACCACACCGATCACCCGCCACATCCTGCCGGACGGTACCGTTGAATATCGTCATACCGACAACGATAAGCCGGTCAAGGTGGAGATGGAAGATCTTTTTGACCTGATCATCTACACCCACGAGTACATCCACAGCATGCTGGATCTGCTGCCGGAGCGCGATTACTGCCGGATCGGTCATATCATCACAGCCCTGCTGCAAAACATTCACGGCACCATGGATGAGGCCCGTCATTTCATCAATGAAGCCGGGTTTGAAATCGAGGTGACTACCATCCGGCGAAATTCCTTTTTTGGCCGAGACGGAGCCGTGGTGGATGCCAGGGTCCGGGAGGTGAATCATGCATAATGAAATCAGGAGTAAAACCGACATAAGTACCCAAGCATAAGTTTTTCAACATTGGCTTTAAATTTTACAAATAACACTATGCAAAATAATATTTTTCTAAGAAAAATTAATTTGATATTTTGAGCCTATTGTGCTCAAAATTGTTTCAAGTTCTTGTGTTAAATTCTCGTGAGAAAAGTATGCACTAAAGGGCAACCATTGATACTTGACAAATCTCCAAAGAATTTCGATAATATTTAGTTCGGGAGAATATGCTGGAAGTCTTTTAATAAAAAGTCCTTTCCTCTCCCATTCGGCAATTTTTTCAGTAAAAATCTTACTGGTATGCGTAGATGCATTATCGATAATGACAACTGTTTTTTTGGACAATGAATCACTAAATTTATCGAAACATGCAACGACAATTTCACTATTGACAGAACCATTAAAGATAAAGGACTCAAAATCGTTATTCGTTGTATCAAGAAAGCCAAGAACATTAATGCGGGTGCTTCTGGATGAAGGGATCTCAAGGTTTATTCCTATAGGTTGCCATGCATACGGTATCGATGGAGTAAGATCAAATCCAGATTCATCGAAATAGTATAAATTTAGTTCACCCTTTTTTTGTTGTTCTTTTAAAATTTCGATTTCTTTTTTTGCTTTTTCAACTTCCTTTTTATCTTGTTTAGATTTTAAAGATTTTCGAACACGTTTCCAGGTCAAACAAGCGTCTCTGGCAGTACGCTTCAGCGTGTCACCACTAATGGTTTTACCAGTTTTGTCGGCTATTTTCTGTACTGCTTTTTTTATCGATTTTGGGTCTTCTCTAAGTATTTCAATAGCGATTTCTTTCTCATCTTCAGTCAACTTAGGAGGTCTCCCGCTCCTAGGATGATCGTATAAACCCTCAAAACCAAATTTAGGGCTTGGGCCTAACTTCGCCCACTTAGACAGAGGATCACCGTAAAAAAACTTTTTAGCTTTAAAAAGTACGGGACATTTTAAGCTCGATTTGATACTAAAAAATAAATTAGTGCCAACTTATTTATTTTAACATAGAGATCAAATCGAGCCTTGAAAACAATATATAACGAATCGACTGAGTTAGCAAACGGAAAAGACAAATGGGAACGCGTGGATGCGGGAGAACTTGTTTCTGATTTTGAAACGAGAGATCAAACTATTAGCCAGCGTGATTTTGCAAAAATGGCAGATGTCCCAAGATCAACCTTGCGGTATTGGCTTGCCAGAAAGAATAGCATTGATGCCCATCCTGCCTTAATTGATTTTTTTGAAAATCCAGTTGGTATTGCTTTTTTGCATAGACTGATAACGGCTGCCCACGTATCGTTCACAAAGAATGGAACTGCCAGTATCCACAATATTAGTGATTTTTTGGAGAAATCAGGTCTGGCCCCATTTGTGGCATCATCCTACTCATCTCAGCGAAAAGTGTCTCAGCAACTGGATGATAATATCATTGAGTTCGGAGAAATTGAGGCAAAAAGGCTTGCCCAGCAAATGCCGACAAAAATAATCACACTTTGTGAGGATGAGACATTTCATCCTGAAATTTGCCTTGTTGCCATTGAACCGGTGTCAAATTTTATCCTTGTTGAAAGATATGCAATGGATCGCAAGACCAAAACATGGGATCAAGCTGTTAGTGATGCCCTTGATGGTTTACCGGTTGAGGTTATTCAAGTTGCCAGTGATGAGGGGCGTAGCCTGATTAGCCACGCCCTAAAAGGACTGAAAGTTCACCATTCTCCGGACTGCTTCCACGTAATTTATGAAATCGGTAGAGGTACTTGCGGGGCCTTGATGTCAAAAGTGAGGAAAGCAGAAAAAGAACACGAAAATTTGATGGAACAGACCCTCAAAATAGAGACAGAAAAGGAAAAATTCGATTGCGCTGAAAAACGCCCCCGGGGACGCAGACCCCACTTTGAGGAAAAAATCGAGAAAGCAAGACAAATGGAGCAACAGGCAAAAAAAGATTTAGAACAGGCCCGCTTAAACCACGAAACAGTTGTAAACGAAAAGGCTAAAATAGGAAAAATCTATCATCCATACGACTTGGAAACTGGCCAAAGGCAGGATGCTGAAACTGTTTCTAAACTATTGGCAGACTGTTTTGAAAAAATCCACAACGCAACGATGGCGCTTTCTGATCGGTGTAAGGATCGTGTGAATAAAGCGCAACGCGTTGTAAGCGACATGGTGGCAACGATTGCTTTCTATTTTAAAATGGTCGATATTTACCTTGATAATATGCAATTGTCTGTCCGTGACAAGTACTTAATGTACAACTATCTGATTCCGGGTCATTACTTGAAACTGGCTGCAGGTAAGGAAAGGGATGCCGATCGTAAAGCGAATATCCTTCAAAAAGCCAGGGAATTGCTTTCGATTATTGAAGATTATGAAAACCTGGGTAAAGCAATCTGCGATTGTGAAATTGAAAAACTGGTCAAAGCCGCTAAGGATTGCGCCCAAATTTTCCAAAGATCAAGTTCCTGCGTTGAAGGGAGGAACGCACAACTGGCTCTGCGCCACCAAGGAATTCATCAACTGAGCAACCGACATTTGCAAGCGCTCACAGTCATACACAATTATTACGTAAAAAGACGGGACGGAACAACGGCTGCCGGTAGATTCTTTGAGGCTGAACCGAATGACTTATTTAAATTTCTACTGGATAAAATGGATTATCCAGCACGACCAAGAAATTGTAAAAAATTAGTTGCTTAGAGGTTGGTGGGCGAAGTTAGAACCAAGCCCGACTGAGGGTAACAACGACTACTGCCCCGACGGAGCCAGTCATTGACGTTGAAGTCCTGGAGCCGTCGCCGTCGTCGTCATACCCTGCCACAGAAGATATAAATTCTCTCCTGGATCTCATCCCGGAACACCACCAGCAACCCATGGTCAAGGCCCTTGTCAACCGTGCAGTGGAGGAATACTCCCCCCTGGAGGTACAGGAGGCCATTGCTTATGCTTCTGCCAATGTCCGGGGCGGTGCCCTGCAGTACAAGGCCTACCTGGACAAGACCTTGAAAAATAAGTGGGCCACCGGGTATCTGGAAACCATGCAGGAACAAACCACCACTCCTGCTCTGTTTTCTCCTGGGGGCTTTGCCGGGGGCATGCCTGCCGGGAGGTTCCCCAACGGCACCATAACGGGTTGTGCTCGGATGGATAGCAATTATCAAGCTGCAGCTGAATTTCTGGCCAAAAGGAGGGGACGTCATGACCAGTGAAGACCTTGATAGATTTGTGGAAATCATGATGGGACTTGCTGAAAACTATCCCGGTGCCAGGTTGACTGGTGCCGGGCTGGACATGCGGTTTGAAGCCATGAAGGAGTACACCATTGACCAAGTGACCAGAGCCGCCACAAAACTTATCCGGACCCACCGATACAACACAATGCCCACCACCGCCGATATCATCAACGCCATGGATGGAGTTGCCGACAATGTAACCATGGAGGAAAAGGCGGAGATTGAGGCCGGAAAGGTTCTGGATTATCTTCACCGGTTTGGGACCCGGGTCAGTCCACGTTTTGAAGATCCCATCACCAAGCACTTGATGGGGGGCCGGTGGCGGTATCACTCCTGGGCAGCCCGTGTGCATGAGGCTGATTTGAAATGGTGGTACCGGGATTTTGTCCGGGCTTACAAGGCACAGGCCGCCGGAGTTATGGCGGGGTGTTTCCCTGCCCGGGTCCCACTGGGGAGGCTTGTCCAAGGCATTACCCGGAGCATTGCTTTTGACCAGGCACAACAGCCGGGTTAAGAGTCTATTAACTGCCCTGGGGATCTTCAGTCCCTGGGGCCTGCCTGCCAGGGGAGGGGAAAAGGGTGTCGTCTATGGCTACCTCCTTGAATCAACGGGTTGAATTTTCAGCCCGTCAACTGGTGGCTCAGTTGTGAGCCGCGAAAAAGATAATACGAAAAATCGGGGCATCTTATCCCGGATTCAACCACCTGAAAAATAAGGCGGTTAAAATTTTTACTCCCCCAAAAAATGGGGTATTATACCGGACATCAGCTCATAGTTGAGCATATCTTTTTATATGTTCCACGGGTATTGGTGCGCAGTCAAGTGCGCAGAGTGCTGCCTTATGCGAACAGGGGGGGGGCATGATCAAGAAAATAATTTCAGAATGGCAGTAGATGGCACCGCCTCTGTCTGGTATCAAGCCATGCAGGAGAAACGATGAACACAAAGAAGGGTTAAATGGAAATAAACATTCCACCGGAAGACATTGAAAAAATAGTCCAGTCGGTTTGGTGCACCACCTGTGTGAAGCCCACCATCATGAAAAATTATTCTGCCAAAGCAGTCCACAATGGAATAATCTTAGAAGGGCAGTGCAGCAGGTGCCAGGGGTTTGTCTCTCGATTTGTTGAGGTCGATGTAAATCAGGGCAAGGAGTAAGTGCCCCAGCACCCTTGATCAGGTTGTGGGGATCATTAAACGGGTATTGGTGGCCATGGGCCGGGCCGGTACCGGGCAGGATGATAATGTGGTCCGAAAAACTGTAATCCCTCTTCCCATTGCCTGGTGATCTGGGGGCGTGGTGTCGGACATCTGCCCAGAGTTGGGCACATCTCCTTAAAATTAAGGGCATCTTTTTCAAATGCAGATGCACCACACGTACCCTGGGAGAATATCAAAATCAGGACATCCAAACTTGGATTGACCTTTAGGGCCCCAAGGTGCCGATGCACCATAACGGACGAGCAGGGTCAAACCACTACCCAAATTTGGGGAGTGAAAAACCTCATATTCGGATTAGGGCATACCCTTTTATCCCCTGGGGCTGAGTTTTTGGAGTCCATACGCAGATGTGTCTCATTGCTCGGTTTCCGGAAGTTTTTATGTTTCAAGCTACTGAAAAAGAGATGGATTTTTTAAAATCACAGATTGTGACTTTACATTCTCCCAGATCAAACCCATACCTCTTCACCCCACCGCCAAGGAGCAAGACCGGTTAAAAGCTTTCCCCCCCTGCCGGGGTGTCCTCAAATTTGAGGCAACCCTTTCTCTACACTGATCGGGGGTACCAGGACAACGGCAACACCTTCCTGAATAAACCCCACACCCACAAACATTGGTAAGATTCCTTTAACCGCTCTATTCCCAGATAAATATTTATCCATGGCCATATTAAATTCATCTGCCGGGCAATGGATGTGGAGAATGTGGACTTTATGTGGAGAATGTCCACGGGCTGAAACCCTTTTAAACATGGGGCTTGTGGAGGATGTGGAGAATGTGGAGTATTTCTTTTAAGGGAATTTGAAAAAAGACGGATGCAGTCCACCAGGAAACCCCTGAAAGAAGCACGTCCATGGATTGAGGTGTGGATCATTGGCCGATGGCTGGAAGGTCTTTATTCGAAAAAGGTGGTTGATGGTACCGGGCAGGAGGTGGGGAGAGAGTCTTACTCCTGGGCATGCTCAATTTTTATATTACAAAAATTCTCAAGGGCACCTTCAAAGCCCTTATTGTAACTCAATGTAAAAAAGAAAATGATCCCCACCAACAAAACAAAAATAAAAGAGGCCGTTACACTTTGCATAACGCCATTCCAGAACGAAGGTTTCATTTTTAATAATTCCTTATGAACCCTTTGTGATAACTCATTCTCTATTGTCTGCGTGATAGTTTCATCTATAAAAAATTGGGTAAGTTGAATGGCTTGTTCTTTATAATATTTTATTTGGGATTTGCTATTGGACAAATCTTTGAATGGTTTCAAGTCCTCAACTGAAGGGGACCGGCCATGTTTTTTTTCAAAATTCTTGATGGTTTCAATCTTGTGCCGCTTATATTCTGAATAAGCAATAGCACCGAGCACATCGTTTTCATTATCAACAAGCTTTGAATAGATATAATTGTAGCCTCTTTTATTTTCCAAGGGCTGAGGCCCTGTTAAGAGAGTCCAGTCTTCTGGATGCTTTCATAAAGGCTTCTTTGATTTGTTTTCCAGAAATGCCTTTAATTATTTCCGGGTGATGTATTTTTAAATCTTGCGGTTTGCAATTTCTCATTTTTTCCGCAGCACGTATGACCACATCCGTTGAGACATTGATTCTTGTTTTCATGCTTTCCTCCTTCACATTGTATAATTGAAAAATAGGCTTTTCACATTTTAATGTCAAGAATGAAAATTTCTTATAGATTCTTATTATCTCTAATAATGCCAGGATAAAAAAAGCCTTATTTCCAGTCCCCATTCTGTCCCCACTGAAAGAAAAGTGGGGACTATGTGGGGACAAACAAAAAAACCACAAAAAAAAGGGATTACAGCAAATTGCCGTAACCCCTTGATTTTAAAGTGGTACGCCCGGACGGATTCGAACCGCCGACCCCCTGATTCGTAGTCAGGTGCTCTATCCAACTGAGCCACGGGCGCGAAAACCTCTCTTTGATATATTTATTGCATGATAATGTCAATATTTTTTTAAATTAATTTCATTGTTGGTTAAAAATTGATTTGACCTTCAGTGAAATAAATGGATATAGATAGGCCATGAATGACAGAGAATACATGGACCTGGCACTGGCACTGGCTGCTGAAGCACAGCAACTGGACGAGGTGCCAGTGGGGGCGGTGGTAGTTGACATAAAAGGAGACATTCTGGGGTGTGGTTATAATCAGACCATCACGCAGACAGACCCTTCGGCCCATGCAGAGATGGTGGCGTTACGCAATGCTGCCCGGGAAACGGGCAATTACCGGCTGATCGGTGCAACCCTTTACAGTACCATTGAACCCTGTATCATGTGCATGGGCGCGGTGATCCATGCCAGGCTTTCCAGGGTTGTTTTTGGTGCTCCCGACCCCCGATGGGGGGCTGCCGGTGCATTATATGACTTTGCTTCTGATGCCCGGCTCAACCACAATCTTGAAGTTGTCTCCGGCATTTGTGAGGCCGAAGCACGCAATATCATCAGAAGCTTTTTTAGAAATAAAAGGAGAAAACATTGTCAAACATAGTAGTTGTAGGCACCCAGTGGGGTGACGAAGGCAAAGGTAAAATTGTTGATATCTTAAGTGGGTCTTCCGACTACGTGGTGAGATTCCAGGGGGGAAACAATGCCGGTCACACCATGGTGGTGGATGGAAAAGAGATTATCAGCCATTTGGTGCCGTCGGGAATCCTCCAGAAAAAAAAGTGCTTCATCGGCAACGGTGTGGTGGTGGACCCCATGGTATTGCTGGAAGAGATCGACTATCTCATCGAAAACCAGGTGGATGTTTCTCCGGACATGTTGAAAATCAGCAACCGGGCTCACATGATCATGCCCTACCACAAAGAGATCGACAAGGCCCGGGAAATCAAAAAAGGGGCCAACAAAATCGGTACCACCGGGCGTGGCATCGGCCCCTGTTACGAAGACAGGGCTACTCGCAGGGGAATCCGATTTGCGGATCTGCTTGACCCTGATTTTTTTGCAGACAAAATTTTAACCATCATGGAAGAAAAAAACTTCTACCTTGAAAAATATCTTAATGCAACATCCCTGAATCCCGATTCAGTGATCAAGGAATACATGATGGTGAGGGATCGACTGCTACCATATATTGCAGATGTATCCGTTCTTCTGAACAAAGGCATGGATGAGGGCAAAAAGGTCCTTTTCGAAGGTGCCCAGGGAACCCACCTGGATGTGGAACATGGTACCTACCCCTTTGTCACCTCCTCCAGCACCGTTTCCGGGAATGCCGCCTGCGGTTCGGGTGTGGGGCCATGCAGGCTTGACGAGATCATCGGCATTGTCAAGGCATACACCACCCGGGTGGGTGCCGGCCCCTTTCCCACGGAACTGTTTGATGACACAGGCAATGCCATCCAGAAAAAAGGGGCGGAATTCGGTGCCACCACCGGCAGGAAGCGAAGATGCGGCTGGCTGGATATGGTGCTCCTGAGAAATGCGGCTCGCCTCAACAGTCTCACCGGCCTTGTCATCACCAAACTGGATGTGCTGGATGATCTGAAGAAGCTGAACATCTGCACCGGCTATGAATATAATGGTGAGGTTATGGAAGAGTTTCCGGCCAGTATCAAGGTGCTTGAGAACTGTAAACCCGTCTATGAAACCCATCCCGGATGGCAGACCGACACCTCAAAACTCAGGGACTTTGATAAACTTCCGGAAAATGCAAAAAAATACCTTGCCAGGATTGAAGAGTTGTCCGGTGTGAAAATCAAAATTTTATCCGTAGGACCAGGCAGAGAGGCCACCATTGTACTGGACCCATTCTTTTAAATCGGGAAAAATTGCAGAGTCATAATGATTTTTAATTGACAATGTTTAAAAAACGAACTATTAATACTCGTCGTTTGAATGTCGGGATGTGGCTCAGTCTGGTAGAGCACAGCGTTCGGGACGCTGGGGTCGGAAGTTCGAATCTTCTCATCCCGACCACTCAAATAAAACGCATTGATTTAATAAAAATACACAGCTGATCATGAAGGGCCCAATAGTCAATATGCCTATTGGGCCTTTTAAATTTTATAAGAAAGAGTAGGAGAACCTAATATTCTTTCAAGCTTCGTTGTGGGCAGACCCAGGTCCCCAATGCGGTCTGCCCGTGGCAGTTTATATCTAAAACGCTCGGCAGTCATAAGTTCTCCGGTTTGGTGCGACATAGGACATTTTGTGAAAATTCAAAACTGCACATTGTAGTACGGGTAATGAAAACTTACGGCTCATGAGTAAAACGGAGATATCATTGAAATCCCTGAGCCTTGCCTATTCCAGCTGCCCCAATGACACCTTTATTTTCCATGCCATGGTCCACGGCATCATTGATACGGCCCCACTGGCCTTCCATACCACCATTGCAGATGTGGAGACCCTGAACCAGAAGGCGGCCAAAAGCACATATGACATTACCAAACTCTCCTTTGCCGCCATGGGAAGCCTGGGAGACCGATATCGCATCTTAAGAAGCGGTGCGGCTCTGGGCCGGGGCTGTGGCCCCCTTGTGATAACACTTCCCGGCCAACCATTTTCATCTCTGCCCGAAATCAAGGTGGCCGTACCCGGAATGGGCACCACGGCCTGCCTTCTGTTCCGATTTTATCTTGAAGAGCGGTTTCCCGGCCTGAAACCGGACCTGATACCCATGCCCTTTGAGCAGGTCATGCCGGCAGTGAAAGCGGGTCGGGTCCATGTGGGGGTCATTATCCACGAAGGCAGATTTGTCTATGATCAGATGGGATTTGAACTGATTCAGGATCTGGGGCAATGGTGGGAAGACCACACCGGGCTTCCCATTCCATTGGGATGTATTGCCGTTAAAAAAGAGATGGATAGAAAAACAGCTCTTCAAGTGGAAACCCTGATCCGGCAGAGTATTTCCCACGCCAATGAGTTTCCTTCAAAGTGTGCCGCCTATGTCCGACACCATGCCCAGGAGCTGGAAGAACGGGTCATCCAGGAGCACATTGGACTTTATGTCAACAATTTTTCAATGAATCTTGGCATACAAGGGGAAAAAGCCGTGCTCACCTTTTTTGAAAAGGCCGAAAAAGCGGGCATCCTGCCCCAAGGGCCCGCCTCCTGGTTTGTGAACTGATCATTCAAAGAAGCGCACATCCACCTTATCTGCAAAAATACCATGCTGGTAAAGAGAGTCAAAAAAATGCGTCAACCCTTTGATCTTAGGGGCATCCAGATTGCAGAGCAGCCCCTTGAAGTAGCGTTGCACATAGGCTTCTTCCAGGTTCAGCTTCCGGGCGCCTTTTCCTATTACGTCGCTGATATTCGCATACCCCATGCTCCTTGACCGGTAAAAAAGATCAAGGGCTGCCCTGACGGACTCAGGATGGTCCATGGCATAATTTTTCCGCACCACCCACAGGGCATAGACAAAGGGCAGCCCCGTTGCATCATGCCATACCCTGCCAAGATCAAAGCGATATTTAAACCGGGACTCCCAGGGCTGGGTCATGGCAGCGTCTCCGATGATCAGGGCGGCATCAACACCATGGGGCAGATCGCCAACAGATCTCAACGTCCCTGTGGTATACTCCGGCACCATACGGCGCTGTGCCATGATCAGCTTCACCAGACAGGCCGCAGTGGCAGACTCCCGGGTGAGCATAATCTTTTTATCATGGAGTTCATCCAGTCCATGGTTACTCATTAAAACAACACTCATGACCTCTCCGTGGGAGGAGATGGAAAGATCGGGAAGGATCAGCAGATCTCTGTGATTCATACCGTAAAAGGCCGCTGAAACCGGGCTGATGGCAATTTTTTCGTCCCGGATCATTCCATTCAATACAGCAGGTGGATTGGGAACCATCTCTATCCAGTCGGGAAGCAGACCGTTGTCCAGTCCATAGTACACTGGTGACGCATTTATATAGTCAATTTTACCCATTAAAAGGGGTGGTTTAATCATTTATAATTGATTCCTCTGCTTGTTGCACATCCCATTGAACGCCGCACCCTGTGGGCAAACGTTTGTCCGGCTCAATATGTTGAGCCATCATGGCAGGACATCTATTTTAATCACCCATGCATTCGGGAATAAGCCGGCGTGGATTATGGGTGTTTTTGATTCATAGCAAATTATAATAACAGTCCCGCTGCCGGGGAATAAACCCGGCCGTTTCAATGAGACGGCGCAACTCAGTTTCCGGCAGCATGAAATCCACCCCGGCCGATGCCACCACATTTTCTTCAATCATGGTGCTTCCCAGGTCATTGGCACCGTAAAACAGTGCCGTCTGGGCAATTTTTTCTCCCTGGGTGACCCAGGACGCCTGAATATTATCAATGTTATCAAGGAAAATCCGGCTCAGGGCCAATACCCGCAGATAGGTGGCGGCACTGGTTCCGGGATGGTGGATACGGGTATTACCCGGCTGGAAGGTCCAGGGAATAAAGGCGGTGAATCCGTTGGTGCGATCCTGGAGGTGTCGGATCTTGTCCATGTGCTCAAAAATATTGAGGGGGGTCTCCACATGGCCGAACATCATGGTGGCACTTGATCTCATGCCCATGTTGTGGGCGGTCTCCATGACGTCAAGCCAAGGACCGGACATGCATTTGTTGGGGGATACTTTTTGGCGCACCTCATCACAGAGAATCTCGGCGCCACCGCCAGGTATGGAATCAAGCCCCGCCTCCCGGAGACAGGAGACCACCGCCGGTATGCTCATATCCGACTTTTCTGCAATATAGGCAATCTCCGGTGGGGAAAACCCATGGATGTGAATTTTGAAATTTGCCTTGATATCCTTTAAAAGATCAATGTAATAATCCAACGTAAGATGGGGATTCATGCCACCCTGGAGCAGAATCTGTGTCCCCCCCAGATCAAGGGTCTCCCGGATTTTTTCATGGAGAGCTTCCCGGGAGATAACATATCCGTCACCACTGTCCGGGCCCTTGTAAAATGCGCAGAACCGGCAGCCGGATATGCAGATATTGGTGTAATTGATGTTTCTGTCCACAACAAAGGTAATTATTTTATCCGGGTGCCGTTCAAACCGTTTATGTTCCGCCATACCGGCAAGGGTCAACAGATCTGCCGTATTAAAAAGCGACAGCCCCTCCTCAATGGAGATTCGCTCGTTAATGTAAACTTTATCAATAATTGCATCTATCTCTTTCATATTACGCTCCATGAGCCGCTGCCCCGTTGTTTTGAATGATCACCCCGTCACGTGAGAGCGCATTGTAAAAGGTATCCCGCTCCACCGGGACAAAACCGGCATCCCGGATCATTCTTTCCATCTCATCCCGGGTCAGGCCCTTGGCCGATGTGGCACCGGCCTCGTGGGTAATACGCTCTTCAATGATGGTTCCGTCCAGATCGTCGGCACCATAGTTAAGGGCGACCTGGGCAAGCTTTTCGCTGATCATCACCCAGTAGGCTTTGATGTGATCAAAATTATCCAGCATAAGCCTTGCAACGGCAATGGTTTTCAGATCATCCATGGCGGTGGTGGATGGAATATGGGACAACTGGGTATTTTGGGAATGAAATGCCAAGGGAATAAATGCAGAAAACCCACCGGTTCTGTCCTGGAGCTCCCGCAGCAAGATCAGATGATCCACCCGTTCTTCAAGGGTCTCAATGTGCCCGTAAAGCATGGTGGCGTTGGTGGGGATGCCGGCCCGGTGCACTGCCTCAGTGATTTCCAACCAGCGTTGACCGCTTATCTTTTTAGGAAACAGCGCTTGCCGCACCCGTTCACTCATCACCTCAGCTCCGCCACCGGGCATCATGTCAAGCCCTGCTTTCTTAAGCGCCAAAATGGTCTCTTCCACGCTCAAACCGGACAGATTGGAGAGGTAATCAATCTCTACGGCTGTAAATGCTTTGATGTTTGCTGCAGGTCTGATGCGTTTTACCGTTTCCAGCAAACGGGTGAAATAGTCAAAATTTAAGGAGGGATGAAGCCCTCCCACGATGTGCAGTTCATTCACGGGCTCATCTATCCGGGCCATAAGCCGGTTTTCAATCTCATCCATGTGCCAGAGATAAGCGCCCCTGTCTTCCTTATCCACGGCATATGCACAGAAGCGGCAACGATTCATGCAGATATTGGTATAATTTAAATGCTGGTTGTACACATAAAACGCATCATTGCCATGCCGTTGACGTCGAACGTGGTCGGCCATGCGCCCCACCCCATTTAAATCCTGGGTTTGATAGAGTGTCAGGCCATCCTCCCGGGACAATCGAGCCCCTTTTTTCACCTTTATATAAATATCTTTTAATGCATCATCTCGAAATATACGGTTCACACCATCCTCTCTTTTAGCTGGGCCTGATCATACCAGGATGCACTTCCGGGCGGTCACGGGCTTTTTGTATAACCGCCACGGGCGGACCGGATTTTGGGACCCGGGTTCGCCCACAACGAATCATAAAAGTAATGTTAGGAATACCTACACTTTCCTATAAAATATTTGACTGATTAATATCGGCAATCATCTCTGCAAGGCCTGTGGCCATTTTGGCCATCTCCTGCCGCCTTGCATTATTGGTTTTCTCCAGAAGGCTTTCCTCTTTTCCGGAGACATTGCGTTCCTCTTTCCCCCCATAGCGGGCGGCTTTAAGTTTCAGACAGTTCCCAGATTTATCACAAATCACGGAAAGGCGTATTTTCACATCAATATTAAGTTGACAGGCAATTTCACCCTCATGGGCAACAAGATCCCCGTTAATGTACGCCACATCGTCCTGAACAATCACCTTGTATTTTTTTCTCAGTTTATCCATTACAAACCGCCAGTCCATTGATTTGTATAGATTCTTCAGAAAAGCATCCTTTGCCCCTTGAGTCTGTGTAAACGCTTTCACCGGCACCCCTTTGTCAACGCTATAACCGCCACGGGCGGACCTCATTGGGGACCTGGGTTCGCCCACAACGAATAATGAAAGTAATGTTAGACATACCTACACTTTCTTATAAAACTTGATAGTATAGGAATTTTCATTTTATTGATTATTAAATAAATGAGTTATAAAAATTCCGCATGTAGGGCACTAAGTTCATGTTTAAAAAATTTGTCATTGAGTAACTGGAAAGAACTATAATAAATAAAAAATTTTGTCACCATGAAAAAAGAGGGATAATCCTGAAAATCAACAACAAACCGAAAATAGCATTACGAGTAAAATTACTGAAGAAATAATTGTGAAGAAGTCAGTTGGGGTGGTATAAGAATTTTAAAAAAAAGGAGAGGTAAAATGGAACCCTACATTGAACAAAGAGTCACCCGACTGAGAAAAGAGCTGGCAACAACGGATATAGATACCCTAATTATTTTTTCCGATGAAAACCGACGGTACTTGAGTGGTTTTACCGGTGAAGACGGCAGCTATGATGAATCGGCCGGCATATTAATCATCACCCAGGACCACCTGACGCTGGCAACGGATTCTCGCTTTGAAACCCAGGCTGCCCGGGAAGCTGAGGGGTATGACATCTACTGCTATAAGAAAGGCCTGGCCGTTGAACTGCCCCCCCTTTTTGAAGCCCTTCACTCCCGGATCATCGGTGTGGAATCCGCCCGGCTTACCCATGCCCTTTTCACCAAAATTAAAGAAGAGACCATGCAGGCCGGGCTTGATTGTCAATTCCAATCCGAAGACACCTTATTGAAGCAGGTAAGAATACGGAAAGATGAAACTGAAATTAAAATGATCAAAAAGGCCCTGGCCATTGCAGAGACCTCTTTTCTTGAACTTAGAACCATGATTCATCCGGGAATGACGGAAAAAAAAGCCGCCTGGCTCCTTGAAAAATTCATGCGACAGAACGGGGCGGATGCCCTCTCTTTTCCAGTGATAGCGGCATCGGGGGAAAATAGTGCCCTGCCCCACGCCATCCCCGGAGATCGGTCTTTTCACACAGGCGAACCCCTCCTTTTTGACTTTGGTGCCCGATTGGAGGGATATTGCAGCGACACCAGCAGAACCCTTGTCATCGGATCTCCGGATGACACCTTTAAGGAGGCCTACGAGGTGTTGAACATAGCCCAGCAGATGGCTGTGGATGCCATCGTCCCCGGAATAAAATGCAGTGACATAGATAAAATTGCCAGGGACCACATCAACCGGTCCAGGTTTAAAGACACCTTTGGTCATGGCCTGGGCCACGGCGTGGGGCTGGCCATCCACGAGGCCCCCCGGCTCTCTTCACTGGATGATTCCCTGTTACAGCCGGGCATGGTGGTCACCGTGGAACCGGGCATCTATCTACCCCAGTGGGGAGGCATCCGTCTTGAGAACATGATTCATGTCACAGAAAGCGGCGCAGACGTGTTGAACACCATGGGATATGACAACTATATCCTTGGGGCTCAGTAGTTTTCCTCCCCCAAGTGTTAACCATCGGGGTTCAAAATTCGGTTCATTTTTCCGCCGGCATAGCCTTCAAGATCCACTGAGACAAACTTAAACCCCACCACTTTGAAGGCCGCTGTAATTTTTTTTCTGAAGGGGAATGAGGAGATCTTTTCGATCTCCTCCGGCTTACACTCAATCCGGGCAAGGGGGCCATGGCACCGAACCCGGACCCCTTCAAAACCAAACTGTTGTAAGATTGTCTCGGCATCGTTGATCTGCTGTAGTTTTTCCCGCGTCAAAAGCTCTCCATAGGGAATTCGCGTGGCAAGACAGGATTGGGAGGGCATATTCCAGGTTGACAATCCCATTTTTTTTGAGGCTTCTCGAATCTCTTTCTTGGTCAGACCTGCATCCGCAAGGGGAGCAAGGACCCCAAGTTCCTGGGTAGCCTGAAGCCCAGGCCGGTAATCGGACAGATCATCCAGATTCACCCCATGGGCCAGGATCAAGATACCCCGTTGATCAGCTGCCGTGCGCAGCAGTGCAAACCCTTTTTGTTTGCAGTGATAACAGCGATCTTTATCATTTTTGATAAGGGCCTTGTTAGCCCACGGATCCATGTGGATGATCTCATGGGGCAGCCCTATTTCTTCGGCCATATATATAGCATGATGCGTGTCCTCACAGGCCTGTAAATCCGATTCCAGGGTCAGCAATATCACGTTATTTTTTAAAATTTTTTTTGCCATAGCGGCAAGAAACACGCTGTCCACACCTCCGGAAAATGCAATGGCAAGGGTGTTATATTCCTCAATCATTGCACAAAGTTTTTCAACTTTCTTCGGCACATCCGTCCTTTCTACGTTAAGTGTTTAAATTTTTAGGTATATATACCCGACTTGCTTTTGTCCCAACAAAGTATTTACAAAAATCAATTTATTGTATATGTTTCGGTATTTATTTTAAACTATTATCCGTAAAAGTCATTATAATTCGAATTTTGATTAAAGGGGAGACATGGCTGCAACAAAAAAAAAGAAAGTAGTAAAGAAAAAAGAAGAGAAAACGACTGCTAAAAAAACCACAACAAAAAAGGCCTCCACCACTGCTAAAACCACGGCAAAGAAGGCTGCGACAAAAAAATCTGCCCCCCAAACGCCTTCAAAAACTAAAACAACAAAGAAAAGTGAGTCTATAGCATCTGCAAAAAAAGAAACGGCTGCCCCCAAATCCCAAGACGAAAAAATCGCCAATGAGACCAGAACTCCTGAGGAAAAAATTATGACCGAAGATGATATGAACAAAAAAGCCGAGGAAGAGCGGCTGGCCGAAGAGAAACGGATAGCCGAAGAGGCTGCCGCTAAAAAGGCCGAAGAAGAGCGACTGGCCCAAGAGGCAAGAATAGCAGAAGAGAAACGGATAGCCGAAGAGGCTGCCGCTAAAAAGGCCGAAGAAGAGCGACTGGCTGAAGAGGCAAGAATAGCAGAAGAGAAACGGATAGCCCAAGAGGCTGCCGCTAAAAAGGCCGAAGAAGAGCGGCTGGCCCAAGAGGCAAGAATAGCAGAAGAGAAACGGATAGCCGAAGAGGCTGCCGCTAAAAAGGCCGAGGAAGAGCGACTGGCTGAAGAGGCAAGAATAGCAGAAGAGAAACGGATAGCCGAAGAGGCTGCCGCTAAAAAGGCCGAAGAAGAGCGACTGGCTGAAGAGGCAAGAATAGCAGAAGAGAAACGGCTGGCCCAAGAGGCTGCCGCTAAAAAGGCCGAAGAAGAGCGGCTGGCTGAAGAGGCAAGAATAGCAGAAGAGAAACGGATAGCCCAAGAGGCTGCCGCTAAAAAGGCCGAGGAAGAGCGACTGGCCCAAGAGGCAAGAATAGCAGAAGAGAAACGGCTGGCCCAAGAGGCTGCCGCTAAAAAGGCCGAAGAAGAGCGGCTGGCTGAAGAGGCAAGAATAGCAGAAGAGAAACGGATAGCCCAAGAGGCTGCCGCTAAAAAGGCCGAGGAAGAGCGACTGGCCCAAGAGGCAAGAATAGCTGAAGAGAAACGGATAGCCGAAGAGGCTGCCGCTAAAAAGGCCGAGGAAGAGCGACTGGCCCAAGAGGCAAGAATAGCTGAAGAGAAACGGCTGGCCCAAGAGGCTGCCGCTAAAAAAGCCGAAGAAGAGCGACTGGCGAAAGAAGCCGCTGTCAAAAAGGCTGAGGAGGAACGGTTGGCTGAAGAAGCAAGAATAGCGGAAGAAAAAAGACTGGCTGAAGAGGCCGCTGCTAAAAGGGCTGTGGAAATCAAGCGCATCATCAAGGAAATTGCGGGAAAAGAAGCCCTGGAAGCGGAAACCTCAAACTCTCTCCCCCCTTCCCCGCCAGCCACACCTCCTGAAAATTCCATGGGAAAACAGTTAATGGCTGCAGGAGCATGCTTCATCCTAATCATTGCCATGGTTGTTATTTCAAGCGTTAACAATGCCCACAGATATTATGTTAAAAACACTTTCCAGGGCATGGAAATCTGGAAAGGTGATTTTGCTCCTGTGAGTAAACATAAAATCGCATTTCTTGAAGGAGCCGCTTACTCAGGGGAGAAAAAAGCCAGCTACAATAGCAAAGAGATCCTTCCCATGGCTTTTTTCTACTATATTAATCGTGCGGATGTTCTGCTGAATGCAGAGGGAACAGTGGATCTTAAAACCATCCGCAACTGTATTGACACCGCTGCCACGTTCGCCACGGACAACCGGGATGCTGAAACACTTGATGAGTATCGCGCCCTTTTCTTCAAAGCTTCAGCCCAACCTGACAGTGAACATTCAAAAAAGGATGCAGTCCATCCAGCAGAAGAATCATCTGAAATGGTTTCAAGTGAACAAGCCAAGGTCGTTGAAAAAGAGACTGTTCCCTTGTCCCATGAAGAGGCAGCGGATTCATCCGTGCAGGAAGAATCCGCCCATGAGGCATCGTCACATAGTTAAAACCGGTGAAGACCGGCCTGGGTTGCCATATTGTATAACAGGCAATCCAGGTCAGCCCCCCCTTATTTAAAAAAAGAATTTCCCTTCTCCGTAGCAGCAGCTGGCAATGGACGCTGCTGCCTATTTTTTGATTTCAATTCTGATACACTTCACATTTGGTTTCACCCTCTGTCAACGCATCAATCTTCTCCTGATATCTTCTGCGCTCATCGCTGATAAGCCACCTTGTCCAGTCATCAACGGTCTGCCATCGACTGATAATAAGGCACTCATCAGGTGCATCAACCCGTCGGAGCGTCTCCCCTCCTACGTAGCCCTTCTGTTGCATGGCAGCCGCCCGCATTTCCATGAAAATCAAACCAAGGTCACCTGAAACCGTCCCGGGAATTTTTCTTTTGATAAGCACTTTTATGGTCATGACGTCCTCCCACTTATAAAGGTTAAGACATAAGCTCGCAAACCGTAAGTTCTCATCCCCCCCCCCATACGATACACATGGTTCTAAGTTTGCGTTGGGTACCCTATGTAGCGTCACATCAGAGAACTTAAGGCTGACAAGGGCAATTAGCACATTTCTGCAAAAACTGTCTCATGTGCACTCAGAATATCACAGGAAAGCACGGAAAAAAACAGATTTTATGCATTATAGTGTTGACGGATACCAAGGCATGATGTATAAGACATCCATAATTTGTTGGGTGATCGTCCAACGGCAGGACTACGGACTCTGACTCCGTCAATTAAGGTTCGAATCCTTATCACCCAGCCACAGTAAACACAAGGCTTTCAGCGTTTTTGACTGAAAGCCTTTTTTAGTTTTAAGTCAAAAATTCCCAGTTTTTTCCCAGTTTAAAAAATGATGGTGAGTGAATTATTGTGAAAAAACACCCATCATCCCCCACCTGAACGATTATACTGTTTTTTTTAGTATGGTTCCTGGTGATCATCTCCACTCCTGCACGATGACATCCACCACGTTTCCCATTCCCTGCAGTTCAGCCATCGGGCAACAATCCACACCTGTTTCCATAGACATCATTCTATCAAAGGATTCTTTACGTCTGGCGGTGATGGGTTACCAAGGAAGATAAAAAGGGGATCGCCTCCGACACCCTTAGATGATCAGATCGGCAGTGGGGTGGGTCCTTTTTTATGGAGTCCAAAAAATCTCCGGAAAGGTTAACAAAAGTTAACATTTTAACCAGCATTGCCCAAATGTGGGTAATGGTTTCGACTGCTCAATTTTGAGCGGTGGAGGGGATGCTGTGCAGCAACCTGGCGGCGCTGATCGGCAAGACACCGTTCACAGAATCCACGCATCCAGGGAAGGACGACGGCAGGCTGGGATATATTGCCCGGTGATGCCGGTATTCAAATCTGAGTACCGGTCACGGTTTATGATTTGGAGGATAGAGTCAGTTTATTTGACAAAAAGAGGGTATTCAGGATGTTGTCCATTGGATTGATGGTGGAAGTATTTCAGGCGCGGGTATACGACATCAATGGCCATAAACGTTAAAACTTCGATCAAGCCAAATGATATGAAAGATATCTCCTTCTTTATAGCCAATCATTGCTTTTAGGCCATCAAACCGGAATGCTATAAAATTCACATCGTCCTTAATATGTCTGGGAATTCCCGGTTTGATAGCATTGCGAGCAATTTTTTCATAACCGAGCCCATGCCTATCTTCCTGTCTTAATTCTGCCCATGTCAATTGACTGATTCTTCTTAATTTTTCTGCAAAAGCTGCTTTCTCGCTCTTATCGCACGCTGAAATACAGTGGCTCTTGGATAGATACCGCAAAGAAAACAAAAGAAAACAAAGGTGCGAGTTGATCTGGTGGCTTTTTGAAGGACGTAGAAGGTTTTATCCTTCCAAGTTTTGATTGAGGTTGTTTGAGTTTCTTCTTACCCATTGATTTGAGTTTTGAAGTATTCTTTCATAGATTCGTGGGAAATTTCTCCGGCATCATCTTTTGCGTCAAGCCAAGGAGGTTCTTCATGAGTCATATTTCTTAACTTCCATGCCGAAAATTGACCAAAAACGGAATTCACCTCATCAAGCAGCTCTCTGATATCTTTGCTGTAAATTGAAAAGTCAACATCACTGGGCATAGGGATTGAACCTGCGCCGTGCTGCTTGTATGCGTGGTAAAGATCAATCACCACCGGCCCATGAGTCCATGCTTCTATCTTTTCAGAAAACAAGGGTTCATCAAAAAGAGCTAAATGAAAACCTTGGGCATAATACACAAGTTTCTGAAGCTTCAAATTAGAGATCAAATCTCCTGCATCTTCATCAACCTGCGCTAAAAAATATTTGGCTATATCATAACATGTCAGCATTTTAATTACCTCAAGCTTACCGGTGTTTACTTTCCTTTACCTTCTTATATAACATACATGGCAGAAGAACCTGCCACAACGAAAAACGAAAGTCCTTTAATTCCAGCATATTGGTGAGACTTTCATATAAACCCCCATGCCCTGGCGGGCACAACGAAGATAGAAAATGGCATTATGCCGCCCCCCCCCCCCGACGGGCAATGGGCCCGGACCGGAACTGTAGACAGCTCAATTGTCCGGTTCCTATTGCCCATCGGGGGGGCGGCTCTGCTGAGGTAGACTTGAAGACTACCTTTTCATATAAACCGCCACGGGCGGACCGGGATTTCATCCCGGGTTCGCCCATAATAAAAATAAAAAACATCTTATAATTTACTTATTCAGCCCCCTGGTCTGAAAATAATTTCTTTCAAAAAAAATGTCCGTACGTGGATCATAAATTGCTTCATTTTCATGGATAAGCCGTGCACATCCATCGGACCATCCGCCGCAAGCCATCACAGCGACATCTCCAAGGTTAAACTTGTTGCCACATGCCCCACATCCATTTTTATTGTTTGCATTCAGCAACTTCAAATCGACAATATATTTTTTACCCTCTTTTTTTCGATTCATGTGACCTCCTCACCGAAATTATCATTTACGGTCATGACAGGTCCGCCTGTCTCAACAAAGGGGAGATCTATAAAATATTTGAGAAATTATTGAAAATCACCTTTGTTCAAAACTTCCTTTTATTACGATATGGTCTTATTGGCTAAAGTCAACCTTCCTGCTGAAAATCCGCTTGGGTATCCAATCATCTTGGCTTGCCTTCTTGGCTCACCGGCAACTTGCTTGACATCTACCGTGGTTCTGGTATCATACCATTACAAATCTGTTCAAAGCAAACAAGTTCCCCTCATTCCCGGGAATCATTATTAACGCCTGCCTTGCATCCATAAATTGTCCCGCTGGCGCTTTGACCAACTGATTAAAACTAAACAATCGCCACAGTGAAACGGAATTCCGATCCACCCATGAAGCCTTTCCAGTATTGATCAACGCAGCATCAAATCATAGCTTCGGTCAGCCAGAAATCATGCTTGTTGCAAAAGCTGGTGGCAAAAATTTTTCCTTTGTATCCCGCAGGCAGATCATAGTGTGATTCCGGCTTGTCTGACGGCGTGAAGGTGGTTCCCCCCAGGAAAGTTCCATCCCTGAGAACCAGGGTATGTCTGACAATAAAATGCTCGTTGGACATGGGATGATTGGTGGAGACCGTAACTTTGCCGCCGTTGACTGTTATTCGGGGGGCGTGGCTGCCTACTTTTTTCTCCCATTTTCCAGGGTTATCCTTGGTATAAACTATATTGGTATAGCTCATGACATCCTTGGTGGCACAGGCAGGGATAACAGCGCCGGCAACCAGTATGGATGCGGCGGCTGCAGTGGTTGTCTTGAAAAAATCTCGTCTGTCATACATGATGGGCCTCCTGCTGATATATATTAATAAAAAAGAGACAGAGCATGGGCTGATTTTTATGGGCACCCCTGGTAACCACAGGGGATGAACCATTCTAAATAGTAACACTGTTCGTACAACCTGCCCAGAAGAAATTTTAACTTTTGTTGGATTCCGGGATCTTATTTTTTATGGTTATACATAACTTACATTCTGCACTTCAATAGCACAATATATTGTTGTGTTGGACTGATTATTTGATTTATATTGTGTAATCTAATTACCAAACCTTTTTGTCATAAATGTTGTGTGAATTTATATATCCATATATAGCGTTGATTTGTAAAAGGAATACAATATAGAGTATTGATAATTCAAAAAATATGTGCTTGAAAGTGCGAAATGTAGGTTCATAACGATCTAAAATCATTAAAAACAAATGCCGGCAGCACAATTGGTAAGACTTTACCATATTTTATGCAAATTCAAACAATTGTATTAACCACCACTTAAAAGACCCTGAAACGCAACATGTGCCTATGCAATAATTTAGCTTGGTCGATATGCTGACCTACCAAACCGCTCTACAAAAATGGGAGACTTCACTTATGAAAAATGGCCATAAACAAACGAAGCTCTATTCAGTCGTTTTAATCGGAATTCTTATTCTCTTTTTGCCGCTATGGACAGGTGGCTGTTTCAATGACAACGATCAATCAACGCCTTCACCGCTAACCGACAACAACATCAACCTGATCTTCGTTGTAAGCCAGGACCTGGCTTACAATGAACCCGGCGACATCAATCCGGACACGGCAAGTCTCACCAGTCAGGGGTTACAGCGCTCGCTCATGATGGCCACATACCTGAAAGAGGATGTACTGGGAGGGGAAAACGTCACCTCCATATACGCCCTCGAACCGATGACCCATTTGCAAACAGATGCCAGTTACCCCGACATGACTGCCATCTGGTCCATACAGCCATTTGCGCTTCTCAACCGGATCACGTTACAGATCTACGGTACGGAAACATTTTATACATCATACAGCTTCCCAATCAATGCAGCCTATGGTTCAGGCTCCCTGCCTGATGGAGTTGTGGCACCGGAAGAATACTGCCCTGATTGCCAAGGGCTTGATTTCAACGACACGGCAGGCAACAATATTGATCTGGCAACCGGAATTATCACTGGAAACGATCCGGGCTTTTATGTTTTTTCCGCACCCTGGGAAACCGTCAATTCCCTGATGAAAAGTATCAAACAGCAGGAGGGTTATGCTCTCAATATTCCGACGAACTATATGGGGCCGAACATGGTCTATGCGATCTCCATCACACCGTCGGGAGACGTCAGTCTGACCAGCTACGACAGCAAACTTGACCCACCTTCCACATACCCTGAGCTGCCCTTGCCGGTGGAGCACATTTCATGCTCATACGACCTTCAGCCCCAGTTGAGCACCTCACGGACCGGAGGCGTTAATGGTGCCGTCATTCCGGGGGCCATCAATACAAACGAGATAATTTATATTGTCCGGCACGCAGAAGCACATCCTGATCCGACAAACCATTTTGAAGACGGTAACTTTGTGGGTGCAGGGCTATGGCGCGCACTGAACCTTGCAAATACTCTGAGCGGCAAAATAAGCCCGGACATGGTTTATTCCATCGACCCTGCACAGTGGATCTACACAGGGTATCTCAATGTGTCCTATGTCAGGCCGTCATTAACGGTAATGCCCTATGTTATCGCCAACAATCTGCCCTATCATCTTGTATCGAATTTTTATATTGGAGATCCGGACCAGGCCCAGCTCGCCAGTGACTTTTTCTTTACCGGCGGGACGTTCTCTAATAAAACCATTCTGTTGGCGTGGGAATCTTCACGGATCAAACCCCTGATAAATGCGCTTCTCAACAGTTATGGCGGGAACGATCTCACGCTTCTTCCTACCAAATGGCCGGGCACCGACTACGACACCATCTGGACCGTGAAGATTGATGAAATTGGCAACGTGACGGTGGATAACGATCTGTGCGAAGGCATCGTTTCCGCAAGTCTGCCGGAAATGCCTCCCGAGTTCTGACACGTATACTACAACATCCATTACAGCGGGACCTATTAAGACCGTATATTTTGCAGCGGTGAGTTGCAGTTTGGCCATTATTTCATCCACATCAACCAGTAGCCCCTTTTTTCGGAGCAGCTCTTCCAGGCTACAACCCTGTTCAGGGATATCCGGTTGAAGGGGAAAAGCCCGCCATTTAACATGGATCTCATACTCATTTTTCAATTTTTCAATACTCCCGGTAATGAAGTAGCACCAGGGTCAGACATAGTCTGAAATCAAGTGCAGATACTTCAATATCTTTTTGACCTGCTGTATCTCAAGTATGGGGGAAGCCTTCTTTTTTATATGAAAGTCTCACCAATATGCTGGAATTAAAGGACTTTCGTTTTTCGTTGTGGCAGGTCTTTCTGCCATGTAGGTTATACAGGCCAAAGAGCCTGTGGGGTCCCAGCACCAACGAATTTTCAATGCAGTGGTATCCCATGATGTGGAAGAGGCAGGTAAGGCATTAAAAGCGCATTTCACACAGATAAAATCCCAGGCGCTCAAAGCGCTGGGCGAGATGATTGCCGACAATTAAGGGCCGGGCAGGTGAAAGCACATCTCTCCCAAGGTAGGCATATTTTCCCCCCTTATCCGGCTTTGGAACAAATCTTGCTTTGCCTCTGGCAGGTCACAAACCGTTCACAGTCCCATCCGGTAGGTAATTTCACCATTCCCGTCTACCAGGCATGAAATTTGCTTTTAAAATTAAAAAAATGGTTCAAATATAAACAAGGAGAAAGCCATGACGTCCATCACCAATTCACTCAACTCCGGCCTCAACTCATATTACAATACCGGCCTCACCGAACAGACCAGCAGCACCTCCCGTTCCGGTTCCGACATAGTAAAGAGTACTGAAAGCTCAGTTGCCACCGGAGACACGGTCCGCCTGTCATCGGCAGTTAAGACGGCTCAAACCCGGGAGTACCTGGGGCTGAATCCCACCGGAACCCTGACCCTCTCCGACATCCAGGGGGCTGCGGCCGAGCAGGAGGAGACCGTGGGCAGTATGCTGGCCTCAGCCATGGAAGTGCTGGGCATTAATGAGAATCAGCAGGTCAGCTTGAGCCTGGATGACGACGGCAACATTGTGATTGCGGAAGACTTTTCCGGCAGTGATGAGCTTGAGGAGGCACTGAACAGTGACGACACCTTTGTCCAGGCCTTTTCCGGACTGAGTGCCAACAACGAAATCATGGACTATGCCGCATCCCTTCAATCCAAATCAGCGACTCTTGCAGACTATATCAACGGAGATACCAGTGATTCAGACCTGCTCTCCCTGGCATCCAGCTATTCATCCATCAAATCCGCCGGCAGTTCCATTGAAGCCCTGTGGCAAGTCAGCCACAATGAGACGCCGTACACCTATGCGTATAACGAAATTGAATGATATAAAACATACATGGCAGAAAAACCTGCCACAACGAAAAACGAAAGTCCTTTAATTCCAGCACGTTGATGAGACTTTCATATAAAACCCACATGACAGACTATCCTGTCACAACGAATAACGAAAATGGTATTATGCCGCCGCCCCCCCGACGGGCAATGGTCCCGGACCGGAACTGTAGACAGCTCGATTGTCCGGTTCCTATTGCCCATCGGGGGGGCGGCTCTGCTGAGGTTGCCTTGGAGGCTGCCTTTTCATATAAAAAAACTGAAAGCTAACCCCACGCCAACCAAGGAGTTTGACAACAGCCCTTAGCCCTGTTGGTCATTGAGCAAGTGATTAAATCTGTCACCGTGGATTGCCGAAAATTAAGGACCTCTTTCGGGCTTGATCACAACATCGGCCACTTTGGGGTGCTGTCAAACTGAAGCCATCAGAAAAAACCAAATTGTGCCAGCCGTTTTTTTACGGTGGAATAATGTTTTTTCTCCACAATCTTTAAAGGGTCCATCCGCGCCAGAACCGATTGAAAAAATGTTTCCCATATTTCCGGCGGATTTCTTGAGATATGGGTTTTGAAGTAGTCAATTCTGTTTTGCACTTCATTAAGGTTGCTGCAATCCTTGAGAAAGGATTGGTAATCCACAAGATAGCTGGATGAGGTGATCCGTTTTCCCACACTCTCAAGTGCCAGTCGTTTGACGGGATCTTCACCGAACAGGGAGAGCAAAGTTCTGGTCTCATCAAGGATGATTTCAGCGGTTTGCTTCTCAATGTCAACGGAAAAGGATTTCTCCTTATTCAGAACAAAAGCGCCAAAATCGGTGAGGCGAACATATGTAAGGCCATCATAGATGCTCAGATAGGGCTTGTCTGTCAGGCAATAGCTGTCGTTTCTGGGTTCAGAATAGGCCAGAGAAACCATATTCAGGCTGCCGGGCACATCCTTCTCTCACCAGGGGATTGGGATCTCTGCACAGATCCTGCCACAGTTCTTTTGCCCAGGATTTATCAATTTGGCTGATGGTGGGTGCGACGTGAATTCTGGCTGAAGGACTCGGGTCTTTGGCAGTCATCTGAAATCTGGCAATGGTGGTTGGATGGTTTGGTGAAATATTGTGACAGGCAATTGTTATATTGGCTCTCTGCTGCCAGCTAATTGACCCGGATCCCGAATACGGTCTGCCCGTGGCAATTTTTTTGTATGAAAGAATAGGCGAGCCTAACGTTCTTTCAAGCTTCGTTGTGCGCGAACCCGGGTCCCAAATCCCGGTCCGCCCGTGGCGGTTATACGCCAAGGACAAATTCCACATCTTTTTCATCCATTTGTTTGATGGATGCCGAGTCACTGGAGATAAGAGAGTCAAACAGCTCCCGTTTGACCTCCTGGAGTTTTAGAATTTTCTCCTCAATGCTGTCTCTGGCAATCAGACGATAACTGAAGACCCGGTTGGTCTGGCCCATGCGATGGGCCCGGTCAATGGCTTGGTTTTCTGCTGCAAGATTCCACCAGGGATCGAATATGAAGACATACTCCGCAGCAGTGAGGTTGAGGCCAAGCCCACCGGTTTTCAAGGTCATCAACAGGGCTTTGCAGGTATCATCATTCTGGAAACGGTTGACAACGCCGCTTCTGTCCCTGGTTGAGCCGGTCATTACCATATGATCAATATCGGCCCCTTCCATATCCTGGGAGACACACTCCAGGGTATGCAGATAGTTGGCAAACACCAGCACCTTATGATTTCCGGCAACGGCATCCAGCACATGCTCCATGAGAATCTCCCGTTTGGGAGATATAATGGTATTGTCGCTTTTGACCTCGGGAATGGAGGCAATCTGGCGCAGCTCGTTCAATGCCTGGAAGATAAAGAACTGGGACTGTTTGAGCCCCTTGGTTTGAATCTGCTCCCGGATGGCGGTGCGGTACATCTCCCGGCGCTGGTGGTAGAGCTCCTTTTGCGGGTCGGTCATCTCCACATAGAGGGTCTGCTCCATGCGCTCTGGCAGATCGGTCAACACCTCCATTTTCAGACGGCGCAGAATAAAAGGATATATTTTTCGGCGTAGCTCTTCGGTTACCGGTTTACTGTTCTGCTTCTGGATGGGGGTGAGATAATTTTTGTTAAAGTCGGCAAAAGAACCGAACATGGAGGGGTTCAGGAATCGAAACAGGGCATAGAGTTCACTGATGTTGTTTTCAATGGGGGTTCCGCTTAGGGCCAACCGATGGTCGGCGTTGAGCAACACCGATGCCTTGGATGTTTTGGACAGGATGTTCTTGATGTTCTGGGATTCATCCAGCACAATGAGGTGAAAGGCTTTCTCCTTAAGCACCTCAATGTCGTTTCGGATCATGGCATAGGTGGTGAGAATCAGCTGGTGTTTCAGCGCCTTGTCAATATCCCTGTCTATCCCGTGGTATTGACAAAAAGAGAGGGTTGGCGCAAATTTTGTAAGCTCATTTTCCCAGTTGAAGAGCAGGGTTTTGGGCATGACGATGAGGGACGGTTTTTGCTCTTCAGGATAAATGGATGCCAGAAGGGCAATGGTCTGAATGGTTTTTCCAAGGCCCATGTCATCGGCAAGGCAGCCACCAAGGCCATGTTCCCGAAGATATGACAACCATTTAAATCCCTGTTTCTGGTAGCTTCTGAGGGTGGCATTGATCTGGGGCAGTTTTACTTTGCTGCGGCTTAGCTCATTGAATCCCAGAAAAATCTCCCTTGATTTTTTAAGCCCTTTATTTACCATCTTTTCATCGATGAGTTCCTCCACAATGGGCAGGTCAAAAAAAGAGATTTGCACTCCGGATTTCTTCTTTTTAAAGATCCGGGAGAGCTTGGCCATATACTCCGGGTTGATGATGGCGCTGGTGCCGTCGCCAAGCTTAATGTATGAATTCTTTTTAAACTGCTGCAGAACATCATTTAATGAGAAGGTCTCCCCCTCAAGATCCAGGGTGGCTTCTCCCTCAAGAAAATCAATGCCGTGGGAGAGATTCACGTTCAGGCGGGGCTGTACCTGCCTGATTTTGTATGCCTTTAGTTTTTCAGCTCCCATGACAATATAGCGGGTTAACAGACCGGAGATTTCAAAGGTGATGAACCGGGAGGCCAGTGCCGATTCAATGATGATAAAATTGTCCTGCACATAGATTTCCTTATCCTTGTCCAGGGTTTTGGCATGTTTCTTCAGTGCGGTGTGGATCTCTTTAAAACAGGTGGCAATATCCCCATGGCTCAGTCGGCTGACAATGATTTTTTTCTCCATTTCATTCACCGTTGCCAGCTGGTCCATGTCAAATCGGTCAAAAAAGCTGGGAGAGTAGCCGGGATAAGTGGCCGCCACTTTTAAATGCAGGGTGTTGTCCGGAGTGACGCTTTCAAAAATCACCGCTGGCTGTGTGCTTCCGGGCTCGCCTTTGACCACTTTATACCCGCCATAGACAACGTCAACGTGGGTCAGGGTGGAAAAGAGCATGGTCAGATAGTGCCCCAGGAGGCTGCCGTCAAATGTGGTTTCAAAGAGCTTGATTTTGTCGAAGTGTTGTCCCAAGGGGTTGACCCGATAGATGGTGCGGCCGGAGAGCATATGATATTCGGTGACGGGGAGGGCTGGTTCAATTCTATTCTGGTCATGCCACAGTTCAATTGTGCTTGCCAGTATCTTCGTATCTTCTATGGTTTTATCGCCATCCCCGGCGCTCTTTTTCTTATTTGCAGACAACAACGGCTCTTTTTTTTGAACCGGCTGAATAATGGCTTTTACCTGGCCAACTCCCTGTGCTGGAGAGATGGGCTTTCCCTTTGCATTCTGAAACAGATTCGTCTCCAGCAGCATGGAGATGAGGTGATTGTTTCCATTGATATAAAAATTTTCTGTTGTTTCGGTGGCACCCCATTCAATATGAAAGGCACTCTGCTCCTTGATCCGGATAATCTCCTTTAAAATATTTCGCTCCGGACCGGAATAAAATTCATAGGCAGGATTCACTTCCTTTCCATTGCCGTTGACGATGGTCAGATAGAATCCCTGCTCATCCATATCCAGTCTGAAAAATACCGCAGCGGGTGCATCCACATTTCTGATCATGGGGCCGGTTTTCTTCAGGGCACCAAAGAGCGCTTCAAATTCTGTGTTTAATTGGTCGAGTTTATTCACGGCAAAGGTCATACCTTGATTTTAAGATCGGATTTTATGGTATCAATCAAGAGCATCAATCAAGAGCGATACGTTCAACCATCCGGCCCATGCGTTCACGTTTAGAATGGGTTTTATTCCTTTTGTCTGTAACTGATTTTAGAATAAAACCGCTTGAATGTTTAAATCTTACTTTGTATTATCCATGTTCCCATATGTCAAGAAAATCAAGGACAATACAGTGCTGACGCATGAATCAATAAGTCCTAAGATATCAGCTCGTTACAAAATAACCTTTCGCACCATTATGAGTAATACAAAACAATAACCCATTAATTTCAAAGCAGATCATGAAAAATATCATGCGTCAGCACTGAGGACAATAACAAAAGCCCGACCCCGTTCTCGCAAAACCGGCAGAAAAAGCTTGAACATGAACTTAGCGCCCTGCGGGCGGACTTTTTCCTGAGCCAATTTATTGTAATAAAAATTGCAAATTTCTATACTATCGAGTTATAGGATGTTTTAAAAGGCCCTGAGGATTTGGTTGGTAGATATTGGAAAAACAAGGACTCAAAACAATAATTACCTGCACAAAACAGGGTCAATTCCGTCAACCTGATCAAAGAGTATCTTTCAATACTGTCAGAAGCAGAGTAGGGGAGACTGAATTCAGGGTGACGTTGGGAAAGCCGGAAAATAATACAGGAGGAGGGCAATGAAAAAAAGAATCCTTTACGGAAATGCCAATTACGAGGAAATTGTCAGGGATAATGGCTATTTTGTGGATAAAACCCACTATATTGAAACGCTTGAAATCCTCAGCAATCCTGTGTTTTTGCGCCCAAGGCGTTTTGGGAAATCCCTCTGGTGTCGTATTTTGGAGTGTTATTACAACATCCGGCAGAAGGATGATTTTGAACGGCTGTTCGGTCACACCTATATTGGAAAAAATCCCACACCGACCAGAAACTCCTTTTTTGTTCTGCCTCTCGATTTTTCAGTGGTGGATCCCACAGGAACAATTGCTGAAATTGAAGAGAGTTTCAACCTTGCCTGTAACCTGAAAATGGATACCATGCTGGAATTGTGCAGAGAATGGTTTCAGGGAGATATCACCATTGATATTGAAGAAACCCTTAAGCAAAAGCATATTAAAAACAGTGCATCTGCAAACCTTGGAAAAATCCTGCATTATATCAAAAAAAACCGTCTGCCTTCTTTATATATTATCATTGATGAATACGACAACTTTGCCAATCAACTCATCATCTCCAGAAACGATACTCTTTACCGTGAACTTACAGCAGACGACGGTTTTTTAAAAACCTTTTTCAAAGTCATCAAAGAGGGGCGTAAAACCGGAGCTGTGAGCAATATTTTCATCACGGGAGTTCTGCCCATTACCATGGATGAGCTGGCCTCGGGCTTTAATATCGCCCGATTTATCACCCTCCATCCCCAGTTTGAAAATATGCTCGGGTTTACCCAAACCGAAGTGGACAGGCTTCTGGATGCCATCTATGCAGACTACGGGTTTGACCCTTTAACTCGTCCTGAAGTGGATGAAATCATAAAAAATCATTATAATGGCTACCATTTTGTAAAGCCTGCAGGCGAAGCGGTGTATAACTCCACCATGTTAATGAATTTTCTGGTGGAATTCTGTGAAAATCGGGCGATTCCTGAAATGTTGACCGACCTGAATCTTCGCACGGACCTTGCCTGGATTCGTCGCCTTACCGGCTCAAATCCTCAAAATACAAAAGAAGTTGTTAATGGGCTGACAACAGAAAATAGTATCCGCTTTGATAAAATTTTTTTGACTACTAAATTCAATATGTTGCAATTTTTTGACAGGAATTTTTTTCCGGTTTCTTTCTTTTATCTGGGGATGCTGACCCGTCAGGATGCTTTCTTCCTCAAGCTCCCCAACCTCAGCATGCGTCAGATTTTTGTGGAATATTTTAACGAGATTCACAGGATAGACGTGTCGACAAAGTATGCTGAGATGATGCAGAGATTCCTCAACACGCTGGATGTGCATAAACTGTTTGAAGATTACTGGGAACTTTATGTCTCTCAACTGCCGGAAGCCATATTTTTGCAGGTAAATGAGAATTTCTATCGGACAACTTTTTTTGAGCTTTGCAGCAGATATCTGTCTTCCTGGTTCACGTTTAATGTCGAACGATCCTATCCCAAAGGCAGGAGTGATCTTGAATTTGTGGGAAAATACCATGAACGATTTGCTGGCACCAGGATCGTGATTGAGTTTAAATACTTTTCCAATTCAGAATTAAAAAAAATGAAAACCACGGTAAAACAATTCACATTAAGGGAAGCGGATACGCAACAGATCGCAGGGTATGTCGAGGGGTTAAAGCAGGAATATCCACAAAAAGAATATCCACATGTAAAAATATCCCGGTATGTGATCTATTGTTTTGGCAATATGGGCTTCAGGGTGTTTAAGGTATAAAATCAAAAGGTGTAATCCAGATGGGTTCATCAATTAAACAGCCGCAAAAAAAATCCGTATATGGCTAAGACGATAACTCAGCCCAGGTCCAATCCAGGGAGTACCTGGGGCTGAATCCCACCGGAACCCTGACCCTCTCCGACATCCACCAGGGAGCTGCGGCCGAACAGGAGGAGGCTGTGGGCAGTATGCTGGCCTCAGCCATGGAAGAAGCGCTGGGCGTTAATGAGAATCAGCAGATACGCCCTATGGTTTAACGGCCAGGCGTTGAAGTTTCCGGAAATCCACCACCGTATCCACATCAAAGAGAATGCCGGTATCATCGGTATTCACAACCAGAATGCTTTCCCGGTATCGGTCAAACAGCGCCCTGGCACCGGTATCACCCGTCAAGGTATCAACCAGTGAAAAGAGTTGGTGATGGATGATAACGGGATTTCCCCTTTTCCCGTTACAAAAAGGGATGACAATGGGCGGAAGCGCAGCTCGGAATGCCCGGATCAGCGTGTTGATGGTTTCATGAGCCACCAGGGGCTGATCCCCCAGCAAAAACATGGCCCCGTCACATTGATGCCCCACTGCAGCCACCCCTTTTTTCAGGGAACTGCTTTGTCCTGCTGCATGGTCGCTGTTCTCCACAACACAAATGTCGGTGAGATCCACTTTTTTTCGGATGGCTGCGGCACCATGCCCAAGCACCACAACAATGGGATCAAGATCGGAGAGCTTCGCAGTAAGAATGACCTGATCTAAAATGGTTTTTCCCCGGAAGGGAAGCAGTTGTTTGGGGGTTCCCATGCGTGAGGAGGAGCCTGCGGCAAGAACAATACCGGCAACCCTAATTTTTTCCGATGTCATCAGAGGTATGGGATCTCCCTTTCGGGTATTTTCCCTCCTGGGGTCATGCAGTGTAAACGCATCCATGGAATTCTCTCTCTATTTCATAGCAACCCATTTCTTAACGGGAAACGAAGATTCAAGGGCTGCCACCATAACGCCATGGCAAACACCCCGTGTACGGAGCTGCTCGGCAACGGCCATCCCCTCCAGCGCCAACTGCGCCGTATCGGCTTTGTTCAGTACCACATATTTCAAGACACCGGGAAGTGCCGGATCTAATTTCTCCATCTCAACGGCAAGGCCCCGGGCCATGTGAACCGTGTCAATGGTTTCCCCCAGGGGCAGGCCGCTGTTTTGGGAGAAGAGCAAGGCCCTGTGAACGTGATCATCACAAAGGGGAAGGTTAAGGGCATCCAGGCCTGCCACCAGGATCAGATGCTCTGTACAGCCGGGGAGCACCGGCTCAGTGGTGTTGCAGGCCTTCAGGGGTTTACGTTTTGCACCATCGGCCTCCACAATGATCCAGTCAAACAGCCCGGATTGCCAGAGTCGATCCACGGTTTCTCCGGAGAAACCGGAAATTTTATCCATCCCCTTGCCGGGGGAAATCCCGATCCCCCCATTTATCAAGAGTTCTCCGGCAGTAATATGACGGGTTTGCTGTAATTTTGCGCTGAGTTGCAAAAGAAGGTGGTCATAATCGGTGGAGAGAATCACGGTGTCGCACTGGCAGGGAGACGGCATGAAAATTTTCGTGGTGGTGGTGGTCAGCACTTTTTTACCGGCGTTTTGCAAGGCCTTTGCCAGCCGGAACATCAACGTGGTTTTTCCCCCTGCACCCATGATGCTGATCACGCCGTTATCACTGAGATTCAGTGTATGGAGAAGGGTATCCTTTTTCATCTGTTTCCCTGCCCATTGTACACCCGCAGAATGGCTTCCATAACCCCACCGGCTATGGCCCGTGATTTTTCAGAGATGGCCGCGGTGTAGGAGGGCTCTCCCCTGGGATCGACATCGCCGATTTTAAGGCCCTTGTGCACCTGTGTTCCGGATCGAATCAATCCCCGGATCACGCCTGATATCCGGACCTTCACCGGAAGGTTATCCACAAACCCCACGATGTCACCACCGTTGATTCTGCTGCCGATCTCAAGGGATGATTGAAATTTACCATTGCCCGGCGCCCTCACCAGTCGTTCCCCGGTATATCCGCCGATGGTGCCGGGGATACCGGTGTTTGGTTGCGCATGTCCCGCGTCTATGACCCGCCCCAGATGGTGTCCACGATTTGTCTCCACCACCATGTGAACGGTCTCCCCCGCCACAAACCCCGGCCCCATGCCGATGACCAGGGGCGCATCCGCCAGGGTGGTGCCGAGGTTTCGCTTGGCAATGGTTGCATCAATGAGTACATGGGGGTTAAAATGCTTAACCAACTCCCATTGGGGATCCACCACAATGGCAATTTTACCCTCCCGCCATATCCGGCGCACCGACTGGGGATCCCGGGCGTACTGAGCTTCAACGGATTCCACCCGTTTGCGCCCTTCAAAGATGGCCTCACTAAAGGCCACCTGACGTCGAATGGCAAGGGGAGATTCAATCTCCATCATAAATATATTGCGAAAGTTTGACTGAAAAAGGCGCCATGCCGTGCCCGTTGCCTGTTCTCCGGCCCCTTTTACCCCAATGATAAGTTCATTTAATTGCAATGGAAATTCCTTTGAATCATCAATTTAACGCTGCCATGTGATCTGAAAAATGACGGGTCCAGACCTCTCTTCCCCCTGCAGCAATGAGGGCACCCAGTATCAACCCCTGTTCAACGTAGTGTTCCGCCCGTTCCAGGGCCTTTGAGCGTGCATCCCCATAGGTTTCGGGATGTAACGGACCCACCCTGACGGTCACCGGAATTTCCGGAATATCCGTACCCGGCTCCACCAATCGGGCAGGCACCTGCAAAATCCCCTCATCCTCTGAAAAACAGGCGTTGGCAAGGGCCGTTGCCGCAGCATCTGCCAGGGAAGAGGTGCCAGAAACCACCGTCACCGCCGATGCAATCCCCCGGGTGAGGCTACGCCCCCCCAGCCCACTGGTATTGACCCCCCATGAGGAACGCCGGGCATCCAATGTCATGACATGGGAAATCCGGGGACTTTTAATATCCGTGCGAATGCCCACCCGGGCCGTTTCAGTGCCGGCCAACCGGATGGCGATGTCTCCGCCGTTGTCCACGATCACCCGGGTCATTTCCCGCTGAAACAGCCAGTCTGCCACGGCATCTGCCATGGTACCGGCCACGGCGGCCATGGGGGTCAGATCCGGCTCATCCAGGGCCAGCACGCTTTCAACCATTGTATGGGGTATTGATGCGTTTTTTTCTTTCAAAAGAGAAAGTACCCGGGGGTCCCGATGCATCAGCTGATTCCGATACATTGCCACCTCTTCAAGGCAGGTAAAGGCAAACCCGGCCGCTTCCATTGCCAGCTCAGGGTGGGGCCGGCCATGACGCCGGGCCTGAATTGTCATACGCATGGGACCGTTTTCCGCAAGCACCCCCTTTCCGCCGGGGAGGATCTCAACACGCCGGTCCATCATCACATCTCATCTTCTCCACTGTTCACCGGCGATGGAGCCGTAAAAGGTTTCATGGCCTCCACATGGCCGCCCATGGCTTTATAATCCGCCACCGTCATGGTGTATTCCAACGGACAGATGGTGGCCGGCGTGGGGGTCCAGTAAAAGGAGCCCTTCTTGACCCTGCCCACATCCACCATAAAGGAGATACCGCCGCCGGGCATGACAAAGCTGGGGGCACCGCCAACGGTGAGATTGGCCTTTTTTTCATGCACCGCCCGGGTCAATTTGATGGGATAGCGCGTCACCCCTGCCCGGGCACTGCCCCCGCTGCCTGCCGTGTACATGGCAGAGACCAGTGACGGTTCACAGGAGGCGGCAATGGCATCAATGGCGGCCTGGGCATCGGCGGTCATGTCAATGGAATCAAGGTCCCCACTCTGATTCACCTGAAACATGGCCCCTTTCTGGCCGGTGGTCTCTGTGATAAGGAGGGTCATACCGGGCCAGGCCACATTCATATCAATGGAGGCGATAATATCCGACGGCGACATAATGGAGGTGCCCCCCCATCCAGCCCCATGATCCCCGAAATAGCGGCCCGGGGTACTCTGCTTAAAGGTCAGCGACACACCGGTTGGCATTATCCCCACATAATCACCGGCCACATGACGACTGAGCTGCCCTGTGACATGGGAATCCAGCACAATGACCTCATCCGCCGCTCTCTTTAAAAGCGGTGCAAAGATGCCAAGGGTGGCACTGCCGCAGCCCACACGCATCTTTTCCACGGGTTGGCCATCAATTTGGGGTGGTTTTCCCACCTGGATGTTGAGACGGCTTCCCCCATCAACTTTGAGCTTCACCGGTTTTCCATTGGCAATGTCGGTGATGGTCCTGGCCACCACAAACCCGTTTTCCCCGGTGAGACGGTTCACACCGCCAATGTGGATCATTTTGGAACCATACTGCTCGGTCTCCACCATACCCACCACCCGTTTTCCCACAAGGACATCTGCCCCCTCCTTGCCAATGAAAAGATCCGTATCGATTTTCACCAGGATGGAGCTGTAGCTTAACGGTACCTCTGTGACCACCGTCACCACATCCACATCCCCCCTGGTATCGGTGACGATGCGGGGCGCCGGTTTGCAGCAGGGATAGGTGGTACCGGCACCCAGGGCCGTAATTACCGGGGTCCGAAGGCTGTCATGGGGCTCCGGCCCCACAATGTCACGCACATCCTCAAAACTGTGGGAGGGCGTGGTTCTCACCAGGATTCCGTTGATATTTTCATATCGTTGGCAGGCACCCAGGGCATTCAACGGAACCCAGCACCTTATGGGACAGGCCTCACATTCCACTGTATCCCCGGGTTGAACCCCCTTTGCACCGACGGCCCCTTCGGGACAAACCCGGGTACAGACACCGCAATGGGTACATTGATCCGCCGCCACCACTGCTTTCTTTTTAACAATACGGATGGCTTCCACCGGGCAATCCCGCATGCAGAAGCCGCAGCCGGTACATTTCTCCAGATTAATCTGCATATTACCTCTAACTTTTTCAGGAAAGCAGTTCAGGTTTAGTGGCAGCCGGCGGTGTGTTGCGGCTTTTGGCCACCACCACCTCGCCATCCACAATCACCATGGCAACCCCCGGGACATCTCCGGCCTCAATGGCTTCCAATGCATTTTTACCCACAGATCCCATGGGGGTATCCATGATCACCAGGTCCCCTTCCCTGCCCGGTTCAATCACACCACAGTTGAGTTTATGAACCCGGGCCGTATTGCCGGTGGCCATGCAGATGGCCTGGGCAGCGGAGATGGGGGTGAGGCTTGCCAGGTGATTGATCACCCGCAATATTCCCAGGGGAACCACACCGGTCCCCGACGGGGCATCATTACCGATGATCACCCGATCCAGCACCTTGTGCTCCACAAAGAGTTCTCCGGCTTTAACGGCAATCAACGGATTACCGCAATGGACAATTTCCAGGGCCATGCCGGTTTTTGTGATCAGCTGTTCCACCTCATCCAGGGCAACGGCAGTGGGACCTCCGTTCACATGGGAGGCAATGTCGGGATCAGCCTGGATAACCATCTCCGCTGTCACGGTGCTGCTGCCGGGAATGGAGGTACCGCCGGTGTGCATCATCACGGTCATGCCGCATCCCTTTGCCCATTGAATCATGGGAGCGGCCTCCAGGGGATCCTTCACCGAGCCTAACCCCACTTCGCCCACAATGTGTACCCCCTCCTTTGCCATCTCTTCAAAATCGGACTGAATCAGCCCCTTTTCAAGAATCACGGCCCCCCCCTTGACCTTTGCACCGCCGGGCCTGAAGTTGTTAAAGGATTTTGCGGCAAGGATGGCCAGGGCCTTTACACCGGCCCGGTCCTTGGGACGTCCCTTTAAATGGACTTCACCCGCAGAAATCATGGTGGTCACCCCGCCATGGAGTTCGCTTTCAAGAAACCCCATCTGATTTTGCCGGGAGGTGTAATCCCCTAAAATGGTGTGACAATGGGAATCTATGAGCCCCGGCGTAACCGTTGTCCCATGGCAGTCAATGGTCTTGATGCCCTGGGGAAGGTCAAGATCTTTTAAAAACCCCACCGCGTCTATTTTACCATTTTTAATCACAATTGCATCGCCCTGGAGTAGTGGATTTTCAATGTCTCCACCGACGATGGTCCCAATGTTCTTTAATAACAGATCTGCCATTTTTTGTCTCCTGATACTCAGTGTTCACGTTTTTTCTGACCGGTTTTGCGAGAACGGGGTCAGAGGCGTTGTTAGATTTTATTAAAATGACCTGCGGTGATGCTGGCTCCAAGGACCCGCTCCAGGCTTGCCGGCAGATGGTAAATCCGTTCACCCAGGGCATGGGAAATTGCATTGATAATGGCCGGAGCCGTGGGAATCAGGGCGGGTTCACCCACCCCCTTGGCCCCAAAGGGACCGCTTGGCTCGGTATCCTCCACAATGATGGGGATAATATCGGGCATATCCTTGAATGTGGGAATATGGTAATCCTTCATGGATTCGGTTTTTCCCGGAACAAACTCCTCCATCAGGGCAAATCCCACCCCCATGGCAATGCCGCCACAGATCTGTCCAATGACATTTTCAGGATGGATGGCCTTGCCCACATCATGGGCCGCCACCACCTTTTTTACGGACACCTCTCCGGTGAGGGTATCCACCGCCACACAGGCCATCTGACAGGCAAAGGCATAGGTGGCATAGGGAACGCCCTCACCGGTTTCCAGATCCAGAGGGACGGTTTCCGGATCAAAATACCCCTGCCAGGACAATGCCCCTCCCCTGTCCAGAATTCTTTGGGCAAGCCAGGCGAAATCCACTTTTTGGTCCGGATTTCTACTGTCAAACACCGTGCCGTTATTTAACTTCAAATACGATTTCGGAACCTTCAAACGGTTCACCGCCTCGGTGAGCAGCACATTGACCAGCTTATCCGTTGCATCCTTCACAGCGTTTCCGGAGATATAGGTTTGCCTGCTGGCAGAGGTGGCACCGGCATTTGTGGTATATTTTGTGTCCCCCACCACCATTTCAATGTCATCGGAACTCAACCCCAATGTTTCGCCGGCAATCTGGGAGAGGATGGTGGTGGAGCCCTGACCGATATCGGCACAACCGGTGAAAAGAGTTACCCGCCCCTTTCTATCCATCTCAATCTTTGCCGTGGAGGGATTCTGAACCCCGGTGTTACCAATGCCATACCACATCCCCCCCAGCCCCACCCCTCGCTTGATGAACGGAGAGGGTTCATCGCGGACCCACTTTTCCATGGCCTCTTTGTAATGGGGTTTTATCTCATCAAGGCAGGCGTTAAAGCCGGCACTGCCGGTGAGGGTCTGACCGGTACTGGTGGTGGAACCCTTTTTCAGCCCGTTTAACCGGCGAATGACCAAAGGATCCATCTGAAGGGCCTGGGCCAGAAGATCCATCTGACTTTCGTGGGCCAGGGCCATCTGGGGGGCACCAAATCCCCGCATGGCACCACAGAAGTTGGTGTTGGTGTAGACGGCACTGCACTCTATGTCCACATGTTCCACTTCATAGGGGCCAGTGCCGTGCACCGCAGCCCGGGATGCCACGGCAATGCCGTAAGAACCATAGGCACCGGTGTTGCACACGGCCCTCACCTTCATTGCCACCACTCGACCCTGGGCATCGGCACCGGATTTTATATGAATAACAAAGGGATGTCGTTTGGAGGTGGCAAGATAGGACTCCTCCCGTGAGTAGACATACCGGACCGGTCTTTTTAGATGATAAAGGGCAAGTCCGATGAACCCCTGTACATTCAGGTCCAGCTTGGAGCCGAACCCACCACCGGTGGCTGCCTGGATAATGCGAACCTTTTCATCGCTAACGCCCAGCAGGGTAATCACCTCTTTATGGTCATAATGTGGATTCTGAGTGGAGGCATGGATCACAAGCGTTCCGTCATCATCCACATACCCCATGCCGGCATCGGGTTCCAGGTAAGTATGTTCAATGGCACTGGTGCGATAGGTTTTTTCCACGATGACATGGGCGGTTTCAAAGGCCTTGCGGACATCTCCCTTTTTAATGGTTCGTTTGGACAGAAGGTTGCCCTTCTTGTGGATCAACGGCGCACCCGGTGCCATGGCCTCCTCCGGATCATACATCACCGGCAGATCCTCATAGGTGACCTTAACAGCCGACATGGCCAGCTCCGCTGCCCCGGGGGTCTCAGCCGCCACCAGGGCCACGGGATCCGCCAAAGAGCGGACCTTGTCCACAGCCAGCAGGGGTTGATCTTTATTGATAATCCCCGTCAGATTCATCCCCGGAATATGCGCCGCCGTCAGAACGGCCACCACCCCCGGTATCTTGGCGGCGATTGAAACATCTATCTCCTTTATCAACGCATGGGCCCGTTGGCTGCGAACCACTCTGAGACACAAGGGGTGATCCAATTCCAGATCGGCGCAGAATACAGGTGCGCCTTTAACCTTCTCCAGGGCACCTTTGCGCCGAATACTCTTTCCAACCGTCTGATATTGATTCTTCATTTTTCGCACCACCCCACCATCGGATACATCATTCTCATAAAAAGGCCCTGGACGGCCGGCTCTTTATAGATGATTGAAGACCGTCTGCCGGTGATCTCAACCATTTTCTCCGCAAGAACATTTCCAGCTTCACGGAGCAGCTCATGGGTGGGCCTCTGCCCCACCAAAAACGACTCCACCGCGTCCATGCGATGGGGGGTGGGGGTACAGGCCCCCAGTGAAAATCGCATGAAAGAGATACGCCCTTCCTCATCTTTATCCGCCATCACCGCCATGGTCATGCGGGAGATGGCAAGGGCCTTTCGCCTGGCAATTTTCTGAAAATCGGCAAACCCCGCCTTCCTGGGCTTTAAAATAAATTTTACGATGATATCGCCGGATGCAAGGGCACTCTGGTAGGCACCTGCCGCAATGGCATCCATGGGAATCTCTTTGGTACTGTTTTGATTTGCCACCACGGCCCGGGCCTCATGGATCACCAGGGGGGGAATGGTATCGCCGCAGGGAGAGGCATGGGCCACATTCCCCCCCACAGTGGCAATATTTCGAATTTGACGACTGGCAAAGGTTTCCGAGCACTTCTGAAGCGCCGATGCATGGGTTTGAATGAGGGGGGAGGTATTAATTTCACTTAGCGTGACCCCGCTGCCAACGCACAACATCCCATCAACCATCTCAATTTTTTTCAAAACTGACAGCCGGCTGATATCAAGAAAGATCTCTTTACGTAATGCGCCGGACCTGACATCCACCATCACATCGGTGCCGCCGGCAAGAATTTCCGTTTGGGGGCCATGGACATCCAGAAAAGCCAAAGCATCCTCAAGGGTTTCAGGGCGGTGGTATCTCATTTCAGTCATGGGTCTCCTCCCCCTGAATTTCGTTCTTTCCCGATCCGTTCACCATGGCTGGCGGGCTGGTTTCAGCAGCCATACCCGACACCTTTTCTCCGGTGCCATCAAGACCGCTGCCGGAAGAGAAAAGGGTTTCTTTTACCGGGGTCGCCGCCTTGATGGAGGAAAAAATCTGCTGATAGCCTGTGCACCTGCATAAATTTCCCGCCACTGCATCTTTGATTTCATCGTCATCGGGAGCCGGGTTCTCGTTGAGAAGTGCATGGGTACTCATTAGAATGCCGGGTGTACAAAACCCACACTGCACGGCATGGTGCTCCCAAAAGGCCTCCTGTATGGGGTGAAGAGCCGCCTCTTTTTCAAGCCCTTCAACGGTGAGAACCTCCCGGCCGTCCAGTTGAGCCCCACACATGAGACATGAATTGATGGCTTTCCCATCCACCTCAATGGTACAGGCACCACACTCACCAATGCCGCACCCCTCTTTGGTTCCCTTGAGTTTCATCACATCCCGGATCACCTGCAGCGCCGTCATTTCCGCCGGAATGTGCGCAGAGGCTTCCCGGCCATTGAGAATAAATTTTATATCTATTTCACGTTGATCCATTTTTCCTGTTACTCTCCTCTTCACTGGTTGACCGATGGGATGTCAGACCTGCCTGTTGTTTTACCTCAGCCCATCCTCACCCTTCACCTCAAAAGTGGTCAAACCGCCCACACGGGGGGCTGGTCTGCCGGAATCGGTAACCCCCACGATGAGAACCAGCTCATTTGCCTTGGGCGCATCGGGAATTCTCACCTCCATGGCATCAAAATGCGACCTCACATAGGCGGCATCTTTATGGCCAAGGGGAAGATCAATGGCACATCCGGGGCCGCCCAACTTTTTGGCCGACGGCAACAGTGCCTTACCGCCGCCCACATTGGCACGGATGGGTTTTCCCAGGGCCGGATGCATCAGCGCTGCACAATGCTCCCGTTCTCCATCCAGACCGGCAATGGCGGCCTTTCCATAACTTTCCACCTTTTCAGGTGCAATGCCAAGGGCAGCCACCGCTTTTTTAGTCAGCATTTCGCCGATCTCCTCACTCCATGTATACAGCAGGGATAAATCTTCCTGGTACGTCCCTGCATAGGGATTTTTAAACACCGCGGCACAGGCGGCTTTTCTTGTGGGAGTTTCCAGTTGAATGGTTCCGTCTGCATGGGTTTCTTCAACAATGGTATACACGGTTCTAATTTCAGGTTTCATCTCTTTTATCTCCTGTGTAAATGAATGTTGGGGTGGGACGGATGTCCCACGAACGGTAATGATTGATCGACAGTCCGATCAAAAAGCCCACCATATTAAAAAGTCCGGTCTATTTGAAAACCAGCGCTTACTAATGAATCGTTTTAAACGTCCGGCCGTGGTCAGCCCGAAAATCAAAAATGGCCATGTCTCTATGATCCCATAATCCCTGGAAGAAAAAGCGCAATCCCGGGAAAAACGGTGACCATGCCCACCACCAGAAAAATAGCCAGCAAAAAGATAACAGTTCCTTTAAACACGATTTCCATGGGCACATCAGCCACCCCGGATATGACAAAAATATTGAGCCCCAGGGGGGGGGTGATCAAACCGGCTTCCATCATGAGAACAGAGATGACGCCGAACCATATGGGGTTAAACCCCAGGCTGATGATGGTGGGAAAGATCACCGGCAGGGTGAGGACCATCATGGACGTGGCATCAAGAAAGCATCCCAGGAACAGATATCCCACCAGAATGATGAAGAGTATCAAATAACGGGAAAGGGACATACCGCTGAGCCACATGGACAGTTCCATGGGAATCATGGTCAAGGCCATGAAATAGGTAAACACATAGGCACCGGCAAGGATGATAAGAATCATCACCGAAATTCGTGTGGTGGACCTCATGGATTCAAGAAGCGCTTTCCATGTAAGCTTTTTTCTGATCAGGGTAACCACAAAAAGGAAAAACGCACCCAGTGCACCTGCCTCTGTGGGGGTAAAGAGCCCAAAGTAGATGCCCCCCATGACCAGGAAAAAGACAACAATGAGCTCCCACACCATCAAAAGAGACCGCATTTTTTCCCCAAAGGGCACCCGTTCGGGATTGAGGGGGGCCGCATCCGGGTTTACCTTTACCCATACAAAAATAATGGTAATATAGGCCAATGCCAGCAAAAACCCAGGCAAAAACCCTGAAATCAACAATTTCCCAATGGATTGCTCCGTTAAAATGCCATACACCACAAAACCGATACTGGGAGGGATTAAAAAACCCAGGGTGCCCCCGGCGGCCACACTTCCCGTTGCCAAATGCACATCGTATTTATATTTTTTCATCTCCGGAAGGGCCACCCGACCCAGGGTGGCGGCGGTGGCTACGGATGACCCACAAATGGCGGCAAACCCAGAACAGGCACCGATGGTGGCAATGGCAAGCCCGCCGGGCAGTCGCCTGAGCCACTTATCCGCAACCGCATAAATGCCCTGACTGAGGCCGGACACCGTTGCAAGTTCCCCCATGACGACAAAGAGCGGGATCACCGTGAAAGAGTAGGTGGTGAATGTTTCCAGAAAGGATCTTAATAAGGTTGGCAGAGCAACAGACACATCTGTAATAAAGCTGATTCCCCAAAAACCCACAAAGGCAAGGGCAAACCCAATGGGCATTCCAATGAGCAAGAGTAAAAACAATACTGCAATTCCGATGATTCCAATGGTCTGAGGATCCATTATCCCTCTCTCCTTACCACCAGCAACAGCGATGATGTTACATTTTTAAACATGGCTCTAATTCGCATGGGGTGCCCTTTTACCGGTGATCATTGCGGCTCCGGCAGAAATAATCGTCATTAAAATCTCCAGAATCAGCAGAAATGCCCCCGCCGACAACAGCAAATCAAGGGGGAAGATGGGGATGGCCAGTGTATCTGTGGTGGTTCCGCTCTTAAACTCCTCCATGCCCATGATCACACCATACCATGTCAGCATGGAAACGATCTGCAGACTCAACAGCCCTGTGACCAAGTCCAGGAAAGACGATGTACGAACAGAAAGCTTTCCGGTCAACATGGTAACCTTGACGTTGGCACCTGCCCCATGGGTATAGGCGATGCCGAGAACGCCGAATATGGCCAGCATGAACTCACTCATTTCAATGGCACCAGGTATGGGGCTGGAGAAAAAATATCTCCCCCCCACATCCAGGGTGGTTAGAAACATCATGACCAGGACCCATCCCATCCCCAGGGTCAGGGCCCAGGAGCTCATTTTGTGAACAATGGATTTTGTTTTGCCAAACAGTGTGGTTGAGTTCCCCACATGGACCTCCACCCGTTCTGTTCCGTCACGGTTACTGCCGGTTGGCACGACCGGGGGTAACAACGCTGACGGAACAACCCGGTATTAATATTAACGACCATGGCAGAATCCTCTGCCACAACAAAATTGCCCCCCCCCATGATTCCAGTCTGTTGGTCCGAATCTCATAAAAAATTAATAGGGACAGGTATCAAACGCCACATCCACCTTTCTAAGCTCTTCCTTGAACCGGACAAGGGCCTCTTTGGCCGGCAGCCCCTTTGCCTCAAGCTCCGATGCCCATGTGACCAGCATGTTGCTTAATTTTTTATCCCATACCTTCTGCTCAGCGTCGGACAACTTTGTAATTTCAATTGTCTTTTCAAAGCTGCCCATGGTTTCGTGGTACCAGTTCTCGTCAAAAATACCAGCAATTTTATAGGCGTTTCTACCCACCTCTTCGATGATGGGTTTTAAGTCATCCGGCACTCTTTTCCAAAACTTCTTATTCACAAACAGTCCTTCAGACACACACCCAAAGGAGGTGGGAACCCCAAAATTTGCAACTTCGTACAGTTTAAATGCTTTTACAAGGGCGGGACAGGTAACGATACCGTCAATGACACCGGTTTCTATGGCAAGGTAGACATCCCCCAGGGGCATGAAAATGGGAGTGGCACCCAGGGCCTCAATGGCCTTGGTCTGGAGTCCGCCGGGGCTTCGAATTTTCATTCCCTTTAAATCGTCCAGGTTGGATACTTTTTTCGTGGTCCAGAGATGTGCCATGACACAGTTATTAATGTGAAGCACCTTTACATCTTCAAACTCACTGTGAAGCATCTTGTCATGCATGGCCATTCCGGCCTCCACCCCTTTCCATTTTGCAGGGCACACAATGGGGGATGAAAGCACATCGGTGAGGGGAAAACGTCCGGGGGTCCAGCTTAAGGTGGCGTATCCCATATCGGACAATCCGGTTTTTACAATGTCGTAATGTGCCGGTCCTTTGCCCAGGGCACCACCGGCATACATGGAATAGGTGATACGGCCGTTACTTCTCTTTTTCATCTCCTCAAGCATGGGAATCCACAGCTTCTGAACATCTGCGCCAGCCGGAACATGCCAGGTACTGAAACGGATATTGATTTTTTCATCACCTGCCCTTGTGTTTGAAACCCAAGCCAGACTTCCCAATAAAGTCAGTCCCATAAGGACAAAAAACATTTTTCTAAAAAATACGCTTCCCTTCATTTCCGACTCCTTTATGTTGTGGTTAACCCCAAAATGAACTATCCAAAGCAACGGTGGCCATTCCTGTCAGTTGGAAATAAAAGGACGCAACAAATCACCCTTGGTAACCCCCATTGTGAGCCATAAGTTCTCATTCTCCATACCACATGCATGGTTTTAAATTTTCATAGATGCTCTATTGATCTATCAGATAACTTATGGCTAACGCGTTCTTCTTGTAAAGGAGTTATTTTACCATCGCTCAGTGACCGTTTTCTGGTCAAGAAAAAGCCTCATAGAGTCAATTCGACTTTTGGCGGTTCCTTGGGCCGATTGATTTTTGGAACCCAGTGGAAAAAATGCGTAGGGCTGGGGGACAGGAACATTCACCCCCACATTGCCCACGTCTGCCTCTTTAATGAATCTGCGGGCAACACGGCCCTCGCGGGTAAAAATACAGGCGGAGTGGCCGTAATCATCCTTGTTATTGATCCAGTCCAGGGCTTCGTCAAGATCTTTTGCTCTCATAAGGTTAGCAATGGGTCCAAAGGACTCCTCCCGTGCGATGTACATATCCGGCATCACATTCTCAAAAATGGTGGGTCCCACAAAAAAACCTTTTTCACAGCCCTTAATGGAGGGATTTCTGCCGTCCAGAATCAGATCCGCACCGCCCTCAATGCCCTTTTCAATGAATTTAAGCACATTATCCCGCCCTCTTGCAGAGACAAGGGGTCCCATCTCCACATTTTCGTCCAGGCCATATCCCATTCTCATGGCTGCCGATGCAGCTACAAACTTCTCTTTGAATTTATCGTAATTATCCCCCATAATAATAAGATTATCCGCTCCCAGGCACCGCTGGCCGGCCATACCGTAACACCCCCTCAAAATACCGTTTATGGCACTCTCAAAATCAGCATCGGGCATCAGTACCACATGGTTTTTCCCATTGCCATTGATGGAGGCTTCCTTACCCAACTTACCGGCTGTGGCAAACAGTTTTCGCCCCACCTCTGTAGAACCGATAAAGGCCACACCCTTCACATGGGGATGTTCAAGTATCTGATCATTAATATTACGTCCCCCATAAACCAGATTCATGAGCCCCGGAGGAAACCCCTCCACCATATCAACCACTTCAAAAACGGCTTTAAGACAAAGGGGAGCCTCTTTGCTGGGGCTGACAATAACCGGGCAGCCACTGGCAAGGGCATAGGGCACAAAGGAGGACCAGGCATGCATGGGGATATTGTTGGGCGTTATAATGAGAAAAACCCCCCGGGGTTCCCAGATCAGGGTTTGATCCAGCCCCCTGGCAAGATCATTGACCTGTTCCCCTTTTGTGAGAAGCAGCAGTGCAGCACAAGCAGACTCAATATTCTCAATGCATCTGCGAATGGTTCCGCTGGCCTCTCCCAGGGTTCTGCCATGGTCCTGGACCAGAATTTTGCACAGTTTATCAAAGTGGTCTTGAAATTTACCTCTGAGGTCAAACAGATATCGAACTTTATCCCTTACTGGAACCTTTTTCCAAACTTGAAGTGCTGTCTGGGCGGCCTCTATGGCAGCGTTCACCTCTTGGGAAGTGGCTGAAGGAAAGGTTGCGATCACCTCACCCGTGGCAGGGTTCACATCATCGTAAACATCTGTGGATGAGGATGTCACCCACTTTCCGTTGATGTAAGTCTTAAGTTTTCCGTAATGCTTTTCAACTTCTTGCAAAATTGCCATTTTTATCTCCAGTTAACTTTATATGTGTAATATTTGATATTTGCTAATTTTCATTGAGAGACGGGGGGGTATGTATATGCAATCCTTATGAGCACATTTTTTCATATTGACAGATATGGGGGGAGGTGATCGGCCTTGGGTTCCGGGCATTATTGGTGACGCATTGAGTGCGCACCCGTATTAGTCAAACGCCAATAACACAAGCCTGACCCCATATGTTAATTTCAGCTTTGCTCCAGTATCAGGCTTACGCGGGGAACTTGTCTTTTGTTTCCGCAAAGATATCAGGTATATCCAATAAAAATTTCATGGCTTCTATGACATGGGCCTTCATCATTCGCGAGGCGCATACCTTGTCACCATCCATGATACATGCCATGATTTTAAAATGATAGGTTGAGGAGTTATCCAAATGTTCTTTGTAGTGTAAGGTCTGATAACTGTACCTGCGAATCTGCTTATGGAGATTGGATGCAAAGTTCATGAGTCTACCGTTTCCCGCAATCTCCAGGATTGAGTTGTGAAATTCACTGTGGATCTTTTGATATATCAAGATATCACAAATTTCAGCATTCACGATGACTTCCATTTGTTGCACAAGTTGTGACAGTGTCTCTTTTTCTTTTTGAATAATTTTATCCATGGCCAGCTCTGTGGCAAGTGCATAAAGCTCTGCTTTTAAAGTATAGACTTCACGAATATCATTTTCCGTCATTTCGACCACAAAGGTCCCCTTGCGGGGTTTTCGGATAACAAGCCCCTGTCCCTCAAGGGTCTTGAAAGCTTCTCGTACCGGAGGACGACTGACATCAAGCTTCGCTGCGATATCATCTTCTTTTATCTGCTGTCCCGGTTTTAACTCATCAGTAATAATAAGCTGCTCAATAAAGCGAGCTGTCATATCTGCAAGGGATTCCAGCTTCATGGCGCTCCTTTTTGTTTAAAATTATTCAAATGGGATTCAGTTGAACTTATCGACAAGTAATTTATCATTAATATTAATTCGCTGTGACTGTCAGAATTGGGCATGTTCTGCCAAGGTCGCAATCCTTCCAGCATTTCGGTTTAATATTAAACGATTATAGGACAATCACCTCTCAAATCAACAATACCGACAAACGGACTATTGTCTATAGTATACAACATAACCAATAATGTCAAGTCCTCCACATCAACCAAATAACTTCAACAAATTCCTTTTGGCATCCTCCAAACGTACTTAACACCTTCTAAGCACATTCTCCATTTTCAGGGCTTTTCCCCAAAAAAGGTAAAGCATTTTGAGATCATATGAGGGATGCTCAGAATAAAGCCATATCTCCGGCATTCTGAGCCATCCTCACAGTCAAACTTTTTTCAGCATCAAGAAATAAGAACATTAAACCCACATTTCGCTTGTCTTTGTAACTCATTGAGATTTAAATTGACTCTTTGGCAGCTTTTTACATCCTCAATGAGTCTGATCTAATAAATTCAAATAGTTGGAGTGTAAAGAGCGAAATGTGGGATTAAACACACTCAGTTTTAGTTGAAATCAACACATTTCTGCATCCGCTCTTTTAATAATTTCAGAAAATTTAGATTTTGTATCTTCCGGAAGATCAATGGGTTTAGCAGATTTCATTACTTCACGAAGAGAAATTTTTACCCGTTCATTTAGATCTTTACTCCCGGCATTGGACCAACTACTTCGATCCAATCTTGTAAAATTAATGGGGCGCTCCACACTTCTGCAATGTTTGAATGTATGGGGAGTGGTCAGGAATTGCCCACCATAATCAATGGACATCAGTTCATTCCATGCCAATTGTTCATCGTCAAACTGCATTTTTTTCATAATGCCCTTTACCATTCCAAATATTTCATTATCAATGGAAAGAGCAATGGGGCTGACGGTACAGGCAGTTTCAAGTTGACCTGCTCCACCAAGTACTGCTGCACCCGAACTTGCAATCAGCATGGCACGCATGGCACGCTCAACCATACCCTGTCCATCAATATCCGGTGAATCCGAACCGGTTCCATAACAATGTCCCGGTATGCCAAAGGCATCCTGCATCACCCCTATAAACAAGGCGGATTGCCGCAAAGACTCAACACTTCCCTGTAGGCTTTTTCCTGTACTCATATCACCTGAAAACTGCAAAGAAGTTGCTATAATAGGAGTCCCTGCCCGAACCACCTGTGCCACTGCAAGCATAACCAGGTTTTCTACTACGGATAAAAGCACAGATCCCGGAGCAGTAAAAGGCCCGGTAACACCAGAACCCGGTAAACTGCATGGCTGAATGGCGCAACCGCATTTCGCTCCCTGCAAAATGATCTCCATATCCATCCATTTAAACACGAGAGGTGTAAGAGAACAGGAAATCCAACTGGCCAAAGGATTTTCACGCAACTCTGATTCTCCACCGGCAGCGGCGACCAGAAGTTCAACAAGATATTTCACACTCTCACCGGTATAGGGTTGAATCCAGATATGTTTTTCAGAATTTTCAAGCATGGTTTTCAGAGCATAAATATCTGCTGTGGCAGACGGTGCATCATTAGGGACCAAAAAGGGTGAGTAATCAATATGCTCCAACCTATCCGCCAGTTGAGCCCAGTAAGCCAGATTGTCCAAAGTCACCCTTCCATACTTTCCTGTTTCCGGATCCAACCAAGACTGACCACCAGTGCATAACCTTGTATAAAACACCCCTTCTGGGTGAGGAAAATCCATTGAAAATTTTCCATTACGCCCTTTCAACGAAAACTGCTTCGGTGTTTTTTCAATCTGATCTTCCATGAATGTTCTTGGAAAACGTACAATCTCAGCAGCATAATCGACGACAGCGCCTTCTTTTTCCAAGAGAGACATAACTTCTTTATGGTCAATTTTTACACCACGTTTTTCAAGAAGTTCGAATGCTTTGTCTTTCATTAACACCAATTGTTCTTCATTGTAATATCGCATTACGGGCTGAAAACTCATAAGATTACCTCCATTAATAATGTTTTTTGATTAAACAACTATGTAAGTTTAACAATTCATTCCGACCATTTATTCTTAACCATCCCCTTTCTTCAGTAGGCTTTTTTATACAAAAGTCCGATCAACATACTGGGATTAAATTACTTTCGTTTTTTTCTTATGTCAGGTTTTTTTGCCATGTGTTTTTTTTATATGAAAAGGCAGCCTCCAAGGCAACCTCAGCAGAGCCGCCCCCCCCGATGGGCAATAGGAACCGGACAATTGAGCTGTCTACAGTTCCGGTCCGGGCCCATTGCCCGTCGGGGGGGGGCGGTGGTATAATACCATTTTCTATATTTATTGTGTCCGCCAGGACATGCCCGTTATATGAAAGTGTAGGCATACCTAACATTACTTTCATTATTTGTTGTGGGGCAGACCCAGGTCCCAAATCCTGGTAGGTCCGTGGCAGTTATACGAATTGCCACACCATAAAAGGGTGTGACTGCGTAACCAATCATAATGTCTATTGTATACAATAGACATTATGATTGTCAAGAATGATTTTTACTTTGTATAACATACATGTCAGAAAGATCTGCCCCAACGAAAAACGAAAGCTCTTTAATTCCAGCATGTTTATGAGACTTTCATATAAAAAAAAATAAACCGAGACTTCATATAACGAACCCATCATTTTGGCTTTACTTTCTTACACACCGCAAGCATGATTGAGTGCAACTTTTTTTTGAAACTGATCGCATCTGAATCAATTCCGCAATGATACTCACCGCAATTTCTTCGGGTGTTTCCGCACCAATTCTTACACCAATTGGAGCATGCACACGACTCAAAGCTTCCTGCGAAAACCCTTGTTTTATTAGGGCATCATATATAACTTTCTTTTTATGACGACTCCCTATCATACCCAAGTATCCTGGATCCGTATTGAGCGCCGCTTCTAAAACAGTTTTATCAAAAAGATGCCCCCTGGTTACAATAACTATATATGTATTTGATGTAATTGTGATGTGATTAAAAACCTGAGCAAAGGGAAGAACAATAATATCATCTACATCGGGAAATTTATCCCGATTAGCGAACTCTTTGCGATCATCGATAACAGTCACACTAAATCCGACCAATTTCGCAAGAGATGCCAAAAAAGTAGAGATATGTCCTGCTCCAAAAATCATAACCATTGGATTGGATTGAATTTTTTCGATAAAAACGAATTCACTGGAAGGGTTAAGTTCCACAAGAAGGTGGTCTTCCACACTCTGAATTTCAAGTTTATTTTTATCAAACCCAATAATGTTACCCAATTCAGTATTATCATCCTTTAGTAAAACTCGAGAGTTGATATCCATTACATTGATGTTAGAAGAAACCAATGAAACTAATATGGCAGTCTTTTTTTGATAAATTTGCTCAACCAACGCTTTAAAGATATCGAATGATACCTTATTCTCAGGAAAAACAGGCTCAAGAAAAAGCTCTACATCCCCGCCACAAATCATTCCGCTTCGAGCAACATCATCAGAACTTAGATTAAATCTACAAATCTGAGAAACAGGTTGTGAAAATAACGATTTTGCCTTATCCACAACAATATGCTCCAAAATCCCGCCACCAATTGTCCCTATCAACTGGCCCTCTTGTGTAATAATACACATTGATCCAATGTTGCGTGGAGCAGAACCCATACGTTGGATGGTTCTAACAAGAACTATTTTCATCCTTTCTCTCAGGAGTTGATATGCCTTCAAATATATATCATGTGCTATCATTTGCCCTACAATCCATACATAACAAGTTAAAATTAATGGGGGTTAATCATAAGATGGGGCCACTTATTCCGATATGGATGACAAACCTGTCCAAAAAAGAATCTCAACTCATACGAGATTTAAACGTTCCCGTAGCTCTCATAATCGCTTCAAGTACACCACCGGAAATTGACCTTGCTTTGTCGGAAATAGTATCACAATAAGCGATGACGCCCCTTGGATCGACATCCCCAATTTTTAATCCTCTTTTCACCATGGTACCCGGCGTAATCAAGCCTCTGAGAACTCCGGAAATCTCAGTTACAACACAGGCACCATTCACTGTTCCCACCACTACTCCCGAGTCAACCAAAGTTCCTATTTTAAAATTCGTAATAAATTGACCACTACATGGCGCCCTTAATACCCTCTCCTGATCAAATCCGCAAATGCTGCCAGGGATTCCGGTATTGGCCTCGGCCTGCCCCGATAAAATGACACGACCAAGATTGTGCCCTCGTTTTGTTTCTATAACCATGTGCACGGTTTTACCGGCCACAAAACCGGGGCCAACACCAATAACCAGAGGTGCCTCCTTCATGTTTGTTCCAAGATTCGTTTTTGCAATGGTTGCATCAATGACTACATCCGGTTGCAGTTCTCTAATGGAATGCCATTCAGGGTCAACGACAACAGCAATTTTCTTTGAATCCCATGCTGATTCAATTTCAAAAATCGATTTCATTTTTGAAGCTTCAACACCTTCGACACATTTATTTCCAGTATAGATAACATCACAAAAAGCGACGTTGCGCCGAACTGCTAAAGGTTTTTCAATCTCCATCATAAATATTTTTCGAATATTCGATTGATAAAGACGACAGGCAATACCGGTGGCCTGTTCTCCAGCACCTTTCACACCAACAACAAGATCAAATGGGTTCATTTGAAGCCTCAATATATTTTTTATATGAAAGTCTCACTAATATGCTGGAATTAAAGGACTTTCGTTTTTCGTTGTGGCAGTTTTTTCTGCCATGTATGTTATATGCGGATTGTTTAAATTAACGACTTCATCAGCTCTCAATGGCACCGGAACGAACGCCTTTCAGATAATTTCCACAAAATCGATCATTTCCCATAAGCATATCAGCGGTCTTGATGGTGGCCATGATTTTGGCATCCAGGGGATCAATAATCGCGGAATCCATGCCGGCGTCCATCATCAACGTGACAAAGGTTCTGTTGATGATCTTTCGCTGGGGAAGTCCGTAGGAAATGTTTGACAGGCCACCGGTGATGTGTACCTCTGGATATTTGGTCTTTATGGCACGCACAGCATCCAGAACCATCATGCCCTTGTTGCTGTCGGTGCTAATGGGCTGCACCAATGGATCAATGTAAATGGCGTTGGTGGAAATGCCAATTTTGTTGAGTTCTTCCACCAGAGTGCTGGCTCGTACCACAATGTCATTGGCAGATCCAGGCATTCCGGAATCGTCCATGCAAAGTCCAATGACCTTGCACTCTTTTCCCTCAAGGAAAGGCATCATGGCATCAAAGCGATCTTTTTCCAGACTGATGGAGTTGATCATAGGGGTCTTTTCCACCATCTGAAAAGCCATCTCAAGTACGGCCGGGTCAGGACTGTCCAATGTAAGGGAAACTGTGGCAATGGGCTGGATGGTGTTCAGCAACCACTTCATATCCTCAATTTCATGACCGATGCGGGCACCGGCATTGACATCGATAAAATGGGCACCCGCTTCCTGCTGTTTTTTCACGTCATCGACAATATAGACTGCATTCCGCTCTGCCACGGCAGCCTGGACTAGCTTTCTGGATGTGTTAATTCTTTCTCCGATTACTTCAAACATCAAATACACTCCTTATTCTCTAATGACCCATTTTTTTAAGGTTGATTTCCAGAAGAGTGGGGTCAGACTTGTTTTATTGGGATTGTCTATCAAAACGAATTCGAACCTAAACACCACAGATACTGCTCATAACGCAACTCTGACCCCTCTCCCCCCAGATCTGTCGACATAAAAATACTTAATTATCAAAACATACGTATCACACGAATGCTTTTGCCATTTTGGAAGCGGAACCCGCATCCGGAGCAAAGCCATCAGCACCGATCTCATCACAGAATGCTTGGGTTACCGGAGCACCACCAATCATGATCTTCACCTGATCCCGTAGTCCGCTTTCCACAATGGCGTCAACAGTTTTCTTCATCATGGGCATAGTTGTGGTCAAAAGCGCGGAAAGACATACAATCTTGGCATTTTTCTTTTTAATTTCCCCAACGAAATCTTCAGGAGCAATATCCACACCCAGGTCATGAACTATCATGCCGGCACTCTCAATCATCATACCAACCAAATTCTTTCCAATGTCATGGAGATCGCCCTTTACGGTACCGAGGATTACATTGGCACCTGCAGTACCTTCACCTTCTCCCAAAAGCGGTTTAAGAGTTGTCACACAGTGTCCCATGGCCTGGGCAGCCATCAATACTTCGGGGATGAACATATCACCCTTTTCCATTTTATCACCGACAAGATCCATACCGGCAATGAGGCCTTTGTTCAGAATATCTGTTGGGGGGACATTGTCTGCAATGGCTGCGTTTACCAGTTGAACCACTTTCTCAGTATCACAGGCTACCAGAGCTTCGATGATTGCGTTAAAATCTGCCATATTTTTCTCCTTCATCAGAATTTTAAGAATTGTATAATTTATATATTTCCGATTTTGTTTCCATCAATTTCTAAAAAAATAACAATAAACACCAAACAACCATAAATGTGTTTTTACAGTCATATGAAAGACATTTTAAAGACTACCATCGTTCAGTAATCGTTTTCTGGTCCAGGAAAAGACGCATGGAATCAATTCTACTTTTGGCAGTACCCTGGGCAGATTCATTTTTTGATCCCAGCGGGAAAAAAGCGTAGGGCTGCGGTACAGGGACGTTAACGCCTACATTACCCACATCAGCTTCTTTAATAAACCTGCGTGCCACCTTCCCCTCCTGGGTAAAAATGCAGGCAGAATGACCGTATTTATCTTTATTATTAATCCAGTCCAAGGCTTCATCCAAATCTTTGGCACGTATGAGGTTAGCCACAGGCCCAAAGGATTCCTCCCGGGCAATATACATATCAATGGTTACATTTTCAAAAATTGTCGGCCCGACAAAAAAACCGTTCTCACACCCTTCGACCTTGGGGTTCCTGCCATCAAGAAGCAGTTTTGCCCCCTCTTGAATACCTTTTTCAATGAAATTATGAATTTTTTCTTTCCCTCGTTTAGAAACAAGAGGGCCAAGCTCAGTATCCTCATTCAATCCATAGCCCATTTTCATTTTAGCAGATGCTGCAACAAAGGCCTCTTTGAACTTGTCATAATTATCGCCAATGATCACCAGATTATCCGCGCCAAGACATCGCTGACCGGCCATGCCGAAGCAACCGCGAAGAATACCATTAATCGCTCCTTTAAAATCGGCATCCGGCATGAGCACAACATGGTTCTTCCCATTACCGTTTATGGATGCTTCCTTTCCAAGTTTTCCACACGTTGCAAACAGTTTTCTGCCAACTCCCGTTGATCCTATAAACCCAACTCCCTTTACATGTGGGTGTTCAAGAATCCGATTATTAACATTGCGTCCACCATATACAAGATTCATCAATCCGGGAGGAAAACCTTCAACCTTGTCCACCACTTCAAAAATGGCTTGCAAACAGACAGGATCGTCTTTACTGGGACTAACAATTACAGGGCATCCGCTTGCAAGGGCATATGGTACAAAAGAGGACCAGGCATGCATGGGTATATTGTTGGGAGTAATGATAAGAAAAACCCCCCTTGGTTCCCAAATTAACGTTTGGTCCAGGCCCCTTGCAAGATCATTTACCTGTTCCCCTTTGGTTAATAAAAGCATTGCTGAACATGCAGATTCAATATTCTCAATACATCTTCTGATTGTCCCTTTGGACTCTCCCAATGTCCGGCCATGATCCTGAACCAGAATAGAACAAAGTCTATCAAAATGTTCTTCAAATTTTCCTCTGAGATCAAAAAGATAACGGACTTTATCTCTGACGGGGACTTTTTTCCATACCCCAAGGGCTGCCTGGGCAGCTTCAATGGCATTACTGACTTCTGCATCCGTGGCCGATGGAAAAGTTGCGATCTCTTCACCGGTTGCAGGATTAACACTTGAGTAAATATTCGATGAAACAGACTCAACCCACTCGCCATTAATATAAAGTTTTAATTTTCCATAATGTTTTTCAATCTCTTGTACAATAGCCATACAATTTTCCTTATTGAAGGGTGTTGAAATCGACGTCCGTACAGCTATCAAATCGATACTGACCTTCTATTCAACCAGCTATAATTAATACAGACATCAAATAAAAAGGGCCGGCAATTTCAACACCACTTTTTATTTCCCGTAACCAATCTGGCTACCCACTTAAGGCGGGACAGCCTTTAAAATCAAGTTTTTCAGGAACCCTTAAATTTGGGAACTGCAAGCAACCTATCCACATAAAAAGCCTTGAAAATATCCCGGGTTAAGCGGGTAGCCACCAATCTCTTCTCAGAGTCACAATAAACGTTTTCTTCAACTAAAATCTTAATGCAGAATCAAGCTCGTTCCTTTTCTTTTATTCAGAGTTCAGAGCACATATGACAGGAATGTCTAAAAAAAATGAACAAACAAAAATGGTATTTTAGACACTCCAGCGCATAAATAACAACATGATACTAAAAAGTGTATTTTACATAACTTTGAATGCGTGTCTGATCACCTTCTCTTCCATCCATGACTTCTCTCGAGGCATCCACAAAACCCAATGCCAGCTCCCAATCTTTATACGGACACCACTTAATGTTGGATTGCAAGGTCATACCTTCTTTATGCGCACTTCCCGTCAAAACGGCATTGGAACCGGTGTATGCATCTTCATCATTCTCAGAATATCCCACGCCAATGGTCCATTTTACAGTGTCACTCAACGAAAAAGTTGCACCGGTATATGCACCCCAGAATTTAATGGTTTCAATTTCGTTATCAACGGTCAAACCCGCACCACTCATAACGCCAACTCCGCCATACCGTCCAATACCATCACCATAAAGCGCGCCGGCATAAAATCGGTGTCCTTTACCTATATTGAGATGGCCTGTTAAAGAGATACCCCATCCCATTGCGTTTTCACCATCAAGGTCAAACATTCTAACAACAGCTTTTGGTGAAATGTGTCCCCAGCTGCCTGAATACCAATACTTGGCTATAAAATCAGGCATTTTTTCCTCTGAAGTTCCAACATTCACAAGGGTCCCCCCATAGGTAGCACCCCGATCGGGATTTTCAACAGCAAGCGTTAAGTTATTTCCTTTGGCAAAATCATATCGATACTGCAGCATTGCCTGCCGAATAAACGATGCACCCGGATCAGATACAAGATCCAGCCTGGGTGTCATGGCCGCAAGGTCCATAAAAGTCGACCATGTCTGCCCTGCAAGAAACGAATGTTTACCACGTGTTATTTGTCCATAAGCATGCCTCATGCGAAATGTTCGGCTATTGCTCCAGGTTTCGGTTCCGTCGTTTCCATAGAAATCGCCTTCCACGTGTGTCTGTACCAGTCCTATGACAGCATTGGTCTTTGTCTTAACAAAAAACCGACTTTCCCGGGCTGTCATTCTGAAATCGTTTGTATCTGCAGAGCTTGCATCATCCAGAGGGATACTGTACATGGTCAACATATCGCCGCTCCCCCCTTGAACCGTACCGTCAATATCATACATCATCAGAAACTTGGCATAACCGCCAATGCTAACGTTAGTATCTTTCACTTCAAAGGTGAGGCCAAATACAGAAGAAGACGTAAAAATAAGCATCGCAAACAACAACCCCAAAATATTCCTAAAATATCTTTTTGGACCCATCTGAATTACTCCTTATTAAAAAGAATTTTTAATTAAGCTACTTTAATTTAGTTTATCTTACGTGCATTATCAGATTGATAGTATGTATTTTCAAACAGTTAATGACGAAATATGTATGAATTCAGCGATTTGACGCAAAAAACCTGTTCAAATGCGATAAATAAAATTTAAATCCCATGCATGGAAAGAAAAGAGTCTGTAGATACCTACGTCACATGCGAAGTCGCGACATCAAATGATAACGTAGGTTTTGGTAATCGTTAAATCAAGTTTTGATCATAGTTGATCACTTAAATGATTTCGCACTTTTTGATTTTCCGTTTAGCCAAGGTAAATCTTAGAAAATACCAACAGCTGATTTTCTCAGTTAAAATGATTAAGCCGTAAAAACCGAACCTCTGAACATAGTACGGCTACTCTGAACGCAGCTTCCGTATCGTTTTCATTAATTCCAATAAAAACCGAATCGACAATGCGAATACTCCTAAAAACAACGCTATCTTACTGGGATATATCGGAACCCTGAGAAGCCCTGGCCAATATTCCAAAACACTTAAAGATGACCACGCCAATTTAGCCGCTTGGAAACTCATAACCACACATAACAAACAACCAAAACCCATTGCAACAAGGTCCAAATAAAGCCTGCTTCGATTCGATAGTAAACGCAGTATTATTTCGACCCTGATATGACGTTCTTCTTTTTGTGTAAAAGACAGAGAGAGAAAAACGACCCACACCAGAAGTAATTGCACAATGTCATATATGCCGGGTATGGGATATCCAAAAACATAGCGCGATACAATACCGACCCCAAGGACAACAGCCATCGTCCCAAGGGCAATTGAGCCGACGGTACAAAGTGTTTTTTCCATGGTTTCAAAGAGACTTAATAAATTATTAGTGATTCTGCTCTCTTCAACCAAATTGTCCGGGTGTTGTTCTGAATTTTGGGATTGCATAGTTTAATTCTCCTCACTTATGAGTCTGTTGACTAAATCGTAATTTTTCTACAATTAATGGTGGTCATGGAAAAGACATCGTAGCACTGACAATCCACCGGTATGAGCATGGTAGAAAACGATTTTTCCAATATCGGTTATTTCCATTACCTCCGATATTACAGACTTATTACAAGGTATTGGCCCACTTGATCCTGTTTGCCCATGCCTTGTCATACATGGCTTTTAGTTCGTTACTTGGTATTTTTGTAAGTTCGAGGTAACGCTCAACCATTTGGTCGCCGGGAAGACCGTTGGCGTTCATTTTATCAATGGCCATTTGGTAGACTTTTTGACTCATTTTTCCCCAAGTTAAAACGCTTTCCCTGGGCCATTCGGCAATTTCCATACCGCCGTCTTTCATCTCCTTCAATGCTTCCGGTATGAATTTTTCAGCAGCTAAAATGGCATATCTCTCTTCAGCTTTTTTCGCCTCTTCCAGAATGATAACACGCTGTTCCACAGGCAGTTTTTTAAAAGTTTTGAAATTGAAACCGGTGAGATAGGAGGCATTCATGGGAGCCACCCAATGGGAATCAGGCGAACTTTTCATCAGATAGAGAAATTTTGAAACTTCATACAACTTTAGATCCCGCATGCCGGTTGTCACCGTTACCATGCAGTCCACAATCCCCTTTTCCATAGATTCATACACATCCGGCCACGGTGTCATTACAGGAGATGCTCCTTGTAACCTTGTCAGTTCGGCATGGAACTCTCCAGCAAAAATCCGCATCCGTTTTCCATTCAGTGATGCCATATCTGGAATATCGGTATTGGAAATCATAGAAAGCAGGGCCGTAGAATTATGCAAAAGAAGTATCATATTTTTTTTTAATAACTCTTCCTTAAAGCTTGGGAATTCATCAAACATGATTTGGGCAATCATTACACCTTCAAATGGACTCCGGGGAGAAGTAACGGGATCAAGCACGCCTCCAAATAACCATGAAGGAAAATAGGAAGGTGAAAACATGGTGGAAAAATAAGCCAAATCAGCCATACCAAATTCCATGGCATCAGGTATGTCTGAGAATTTGCTCAAGGCACCACTATGAAAAGCTTTCACCTTCAATGCTCCTTTGGTTCGCTCATTTATAGCATCCCCCCAGGGCTTGATTGTCTCAAGCCATCCCTGTTTATCCGCCCCCGTCATTGGATTTGCAAATTTTAAGGTTTTGGCAAACGCTTGAGTGTTAAATAGAAAACAGCAACCAACAAGCAGCAGAATAAGGGCAATACATTTTTTCTTCATGACAATGTTTTCTCCTTTTGTTTATATCGCTTCCTTCAAGCGATGTTATGTTGAGGTAATCCGTAAGATAATATTATATATCCTGATTTTACGAATCACCAGGCAAGCATTAGGTCCTCTTTTTTTATGGCATATCAACTTTTTTTAATAAGGGGGGGAATACTGTCAGTACAAGTACCGGTTTAACCGACTATCTCCAAAGATATGACATTTTTCCTTATTTTATCGCATCTGCGGGTCTACTGTTTTTTTAATCCGCACGCGCAGATAGCATCCTTTACAAGTGTTTTGGCTATTTGCACTTTATAACTATTCATAAGCAATGGCCTTGCCCCCGCCACAGCTTTTTCCGCTGCCGTCTCGGCGACATCCTCTGTAAGTTCTTTTTCACATAGATATTTTTCAGCTTCAGGTACACGCATGGGGTCACAATAGACAGCGTTTATGGCAATGGATGCATCGTGAATAAAATGACCATTCATTTTCAGACATACAGCACTGTTGACAATGGGAAAATCGATACTTTGCCGCATGGCATATTTCACAAAAGCAGACCGGGTGGTGGCATCCGGCACAGGGATCTGAATTTCAGTGACAATTTCGTCAGGTTCCAGGACCGTAGATTTCATCCCGTTGGCAGCGGTAAAAAAGTTCTGAATTGCGATAATTCGCTTGGATGTTTTTACGCAGGCGTTCAACGCCATCAATGCCGGCGCAGTGTCACTGGGGTTTACGGCGATGCATTTGTTAACGGCTCCAAATATGGAATGGTATCGATGATCCCCTGTCACTGCCAGACATTTTTTACCGCCTTTTCGAACACAGTCGATGCGACCGCCAAGCTGTTGGGGATAGCGATAATACCAACATCTGTTTTCCTGGCATATATTTCCCACAAGCGTTCCCAAATTTCTTAACGAAGGAGATGCCGTCCTTAATGCAGCCTGTGCAAGGGAAGAATAATTTTTGATAATCAGTTCCGACTCTGCAACATCAACCAAGGTGGTCAGAGCCCCTATTTTTAACAGACCAGCCTCTTCTTTGATATAATCCAACCCAGGAATACGCTTTATATTGATGACCACCCTGGGTTGCTCCGGCCAGATATCCTCTCGAAGACATCCCAGTAAATCCGTTCCACCGGCAATAATCATTGCTTTACCGTTATTTTGATGCAGAATGGATGCCGCTTCATCAATTGAGCCTGCATTTACATGTTTAAATTTTCTCATTTTTTCATACCTCTTTTCTTCCGATCCTTTATTTTCCCCAGGGCTTGAAGGATTTTATCAGGTGTAAACGGAGTCTCTTTAATACGAACACCGATGGCATTATAAATGGCGTTCGAAAATGCAGCAAGGGTGGGACATGCAGCACCTTCACCACAGGCGGTAGCACCAAAAGGATGGGTTGGATCTCCCGGTTTTTCAATGACAAGCGGAGTTACATCACAATCAAGAAGTGAAGTCGGTTTATATTCAATCCAGTTACAATTGAGCAGACGTCCATTCTTCCGATCAACAAGGCAATCACTGCCCAGAGTGGCATTTTCAACACCATGCCGAACGTTTAGAAACTGCCCTGCAACAATTTTAGGATTCAAAGCAAGCCCAACATTTTGCGCCACAACGACATGAACATTACTGATTGCCCCGGTTTCTGTGTCCACATCCAGGGTGATAAACTGAGCCCCCTTCTCCTTTGGAATATAGAGACAGTCGGGATTTCCGTTTTTTAAACATTTTGTATGAGGAGATTCACTGCAATAGTAACCGATCAACTCATGATTTCCACCATAAATACCACGGGGTCCGAAGGCTTCATCAAATGTGATCTTTTTTTCAGGATTGGATTTGACAAAAATTATTGCATTTTTAATATCCAGATCAGAAGCATTAACACCCAATTTAGATCCGGCAAGTTCAAGCAGTTGTTTACGCACATCCATGGCGGCCTCATAGGTTGCCCAGCCTTGAATCCATGTACCGCAACTACTGGCAACTATGGTGGCCCATGGCGTAGAATCGGTGTCGTGACATACAATTCCGACATTTTTATAGGGTATCCCAAGAACCTCGGCAACCAGCTGGGGCTGAACCGTATGCTGTCCCTGGCCCAAATCAGCCAATGCGCAACATAGACTCGCCGTCCCGTCAGGGAAAACCTTAACCATGGCAGCTGTTGAATTGCCCGGCCCCGGACGTCCGGCTCCCATGCAAAAAATCCCAACGCCCATACCATGCCTGATACGACCCGTTTTTTCACTTGGTGCCTGCCATTTTTCCGCCCAACCCACCTCTTTGGCACCTGCGTCCAGGCATTCGGATATACCGCTGGACGAAATATAGCAGGATTTATATGTTAAAGGGTCGTAACCGGCATCAATATCTCCGGTTCTCATATGATTTATTCGTCGCAACTCAACCGGATCAATACACAGCTTTTCGGCTGCAATATCCATCACGGTTTCCATGGCATAATGCCCTTCCGGAGCTCCATACCCCTGCCATCCACATGAGAGAAAGCGGTTGGTATGGACATAGAAAAGTTTCCCTTTCATATGCTTGCAATTTCTGGCATAAAGAACGGTTCCCGTTGCCAGAAGCGTATTTTTCACCGGCCATTTATCTCCGCCGGAACCAAGTTCCATCCAACTTTCAAAATCAATGGTTGTCAATGTACCGTCTTTTTTAAAACCAAGCTTCAAATTGGCCAAGCTCCCTCTTGACCAGCCGCAAAGCATCTCTTCCTTTCGTGTATAAGCGCATTTTACTGGCTTTTGTAATGCTATGGTTGCAAACCCCGCAATGAGAAGATAATGCGATGGATGATTAAAATCTCCGACCTCGGCGATTTTGCCGCCAAAGCTTGATCCGGTAAACGGAGAAACATAATTAATCTTGTGAATGGGCAGACCCAGCACTTCAGCCAACACCGTTTTTTCATGGTGCATACCCTGACTGTGCGTATACACTGTTAATCTCTCATTATCGTAACTCATCAGACAGCCCCGGGGATTCATGGCCGGAGATTTACAAAATGCGTATTTCAAACCTTTTTCTTCGACAATAACGTCGGCTTCTTTAAAGCCTTGTGCCACATCACCAAAGCCATGAAAATCGTGAAGATCTTTTTTAGTCCACAAGTTCGTCACAGGATCTTTCTCGCTTAAATAATAGCTCAACTCCCAATCATGGCAATTTGGTTGACCTTCAAAGACCTGCGGCGCCTCAGGTAGCATAGCTTCTTCAATACTTAGCACATAAGGTTTGGGCTTATATTCGATATCAATAAGTTCAAGTGCTGATTCTGCTGTTTCCTCATCCACCGCAATTACAGCAGCCACGTGTTCGCCAGCGTAATGGAGATCTTTTCTAAATGCCTTGGGAAAATTGCGATGATCCATTACCAGGCAAACTCCGGGTATGGTTTGGGCTCTACTTGTATCAATATGAATTATATCGGCTTGGGGGTGAGGACTCCTCAGCATTTTGGCATAAAGGGTACCGGGCAATGAAACATCAGAATAATACTTTGCCTTTCCGGTGACTCTCGGCAAGCCGTCCTTCTGCCTGACGCTTTTACCGAGCACCGATAGTTTATCAACCATGGTGTTCACTCCTTTTAATTTTTTTGGCTGCAGAGACAACAGAGTTAACTATATGTTCATAATTACTGCAGATACATATATTCCCAGCTAATGCTCCCTTAATTTGAGATTCCGTAGGAGTTGGATTTTTATCAAGCAATGCTTTTGCCGTCATAATCATTCCGGGACTGCAAAAACCGCATTGAGCCCCATACTCTTCAAGCCACGCCTCCTGCAGGGGGTGAATTACATCCCCATCCGAAAGGCCTTCAATGGTTTCTATGCTCTTACCTTCCTGCTCAACGGCCAGCATCATACAAGAGGGCACTGCGCGCCCATCGACAATAACCGTACACGATCCGCAGGCACCTTCCTGGCATGCCTCTTTGGCACCGGTCAGGCCAAGTTTATCTCTTAAAACAAAGGATAACGTCCACTGGGGCTCCACCTGTAGCACATAGTCTTTTCCGTTTACAAGCAATTTAAGGGATACATTTGTTCTGTTTATCATATTTCAAATCCTCCTCGCACCTAAATTAATTTCCTATAGTGTATGCCTAATTCCAATTACAAAAAAGACGTATAACCCATAAGGGGACATGGCAATTTTTAATTTCTGCATAACCCGGGTAAAAGCAATAAAAACCGCAATGATCATACGATAAGACTGCATACATTAATGCGATTATCCGATTCCAAACAAAGCCTTACAATTTGGATCTTTCAACCAAAAAGAGAACAATATCAGGGAAGAAATATAAAGTATAAACCGTTATTATTTGAACAAATAAAAACGGAATCACAGCTCTAAAAATTGACATTATTTCAACATCAGGACCGGCTATACTTTTTGCCGTATGAACCACAACGCCCAAGGGTGGCGTGAGCGTGGCCACCTCTACCATAACAACGGCAATGATTCCGAACCAATGAATATCCCATCCTAAGCCACCTATGGCCGGCAGAAAAATCGGCATCGTAATGGCAAGCATGGAAAAAGCATCTATAAAACAACCCAAAAACATGAACACGCCAATGATGCCGGTAAACTTAATAATGGGTGGAAGCTGGGTAGAGATAATAAAATCAGCGACCACATCGCTCATACCGCTTAGTGACAAAAATGTGGAAAAAAGAAAAGATCCAATGACAACCAAAAAAATAGTGCTGGTATACCAAGTGGCATTCCACACCGAATTTCGTATTTCAATGAGATTAAATTTTCGATTAATAATCACAAGCCCAAACGCAAGAAGAACACCAAAGCCTCCCACTTCCGTTGAAGTCACGACACCTCCGTATAAGCCCCCGATAATCGAAACAATAATCAGGATTATGCCCCATATATCCTTTAAGCTTTTAATACGTTCCATCCAGGTGGAGGATGGACCACAAGGCATTTTTTCAGGGTTTCTCTTTGCCAAAAACACAATCATGAGGCAAAAGAGGAATGCATTCCAAATACCGGGCAAAAAACCAGCCAATAACATCTTTCCCACGGATACTTCGGCAAGCATGGCATAAAAAATCAGAAAAATGCTGGGGGGAATCAAAACAGCCAAAGTCCCGCCTGCTGCGATTACGCCGGCTGCGGTAGCCCTGTCATATCCGTATTTTTCCATCTCCGGCAAGGCAATTCGTGTTGTCATCGCTGTTGAAGCAATACTTGAACCAGTAGTCGCGGCAAGCCCTGTATTAGTAACAAGACTTACGATACAAAGCCCGCCAGGGATCTTACCAAACCAGCACCTGCTTGCGCTGAACATCTTTGCCACCGCACCTGACATGACCACCAGCTCCCCCATTAATAAAAATAGAGGAATTATTGCCAATGTGTAGGAATTACATGTTCCATACGGAATAAGAGCAAGACTTTTGAGACCTGCCATCGGACCTTGAATTATCATGATTCCCACAAAACCGATTAAAGCCAGCACAATACCCACATGCAAGCCGACTGAGACCAAAACAGCAACTACTCCCACCCCTAAAAAGCCCAACCACTCGAATTCCATAACTCCACTCCATGTTTTCGTTATATGTGCATCTCGCTCAACAACTTCTAAGTTTTAACTATCAATCAAAAACAGGTCTATTGTATACAATAGACTTTTTAGTATTGTCAAGATATTATTTTTTGATTTAAATAATGATTGCGGTTCCCTTAAGTAAGTTGATAGTATAAAAGTTTCCATTTTATTGATCATTAAATCAATGCGTTGGGAAAAGCCTGCCCGTAGGACGCTAAGTTCATACAACGAAATTCCGGCATCCTTCATAGGCTCTCAAACAAAAGTAACTATTAATAAGATGAGTTTTTATTTATTGTATTTAGTATACAATAGACCGAGCTTTGTCAAGGCTCTTTTTTTATATTCTTGGAAATTTTAACCACTTCAGTTTAAAGTAGTTACCCGTGAACCCCGATATAAGCCCAAAATGAAAAGGAACTTAAAAATGAGAAAGACCTCTTTTTACCATGTGGACGTTACGGCACTCATGGAAACCGCCCAGGGTAAACGATTCCCCGATCTTGTCATTATGAATGCCAACCTTGTAAATGTGTATACCCGGGAAATTTATTCCAAAGCCTCCATCAGCATCTGTGGCAATCGCATCGCATATATAGGCGGAAAAGATGATTTTAAGGAAGGCCCCCGCACCCGGGTCATTGATGCCACGGGTAAAATTGCCATTCCCGGATTCATTGAAGGCCATACCCATCTGGCCTGGCTGCTCCCTTTTCATACGTTTCTTCCCTATGCTGCCCGGGGGGGCACCACCACCATCATCACCGAAACCATGGAGATGTATCCGATGGGAGGAAGAGCCGCAGTGGAAGATTTTCTTGACAGCCTTCACCATCAGCCCATCAAATGCCTGGCAACGGCACCGGCCATGGGAGCCATCAGCGAAGAGATTCTCGGGATACCATTAAAGGACCTGGAGATAATGCTGCAACGGGATGATATCATCGGGCTTGGCGAATCGTACTGGCAAAATGTATTTCAAAATCCGCATCGGTTTCTGCCCGGGTTTGATCGGACATTGAAAATGGGTAAAACACTGGAGGGTCATTCTGCCGGTGCCACCGGAAGAAAACTGGCTGCCTACCTCTGCCTTGGCATCTCCTCCTGCCACGAGCCCATCACGGCGGAACAGGTGGTGGAACGGCTGAGATGCGGTATCCATGCAATGGTCAGAGAAGGGGGGATTCGATCGGATCTTGAAGCGATATCAAAAATAGTGAAAATGGGAGTGGACCTTCGCTACCTCTGCCTTGTGTCCGACGGCATTGAACCAAAGGCATTAAAACAAGATGGGTACCTGGAAGCCATCGTACAAAAAGCCATTGATGTGGGATTTGATCCCCTTGATGCCATTCGCATGGCCACCCTGAATGTGGCGGAGCATTTTCATCTTGCAGGCCACATCGGCGGCATTGCACCCGGACGGTATGCAGATATACTTCTCTTGGACGATCTTCGTAAAATCAGGCCGGAAACGGTTATCAGCAGCGGAAAATGCATTGTTGAAAAAGGCACCTTGGAAATCAAGCCCCGCATCCACGCATTCAGCCCTGCATCACTTAACAGTGTTAAACTTGCCCGTCCCATGACGGCCGATGATTTTACCATCCCAGCCCATGGGGACCACGAACCATCCCTGATGGTTCGGGTCATTGAGATGGTAACCGATCTGGTGACAAAAGAGAGCCATATCTCCCTTCATACCCAAAACGGACAACTGATCCATGACCCTGACAGTGATATTCTCAAAATCTCTGCCATTGAAGGGACACAAAATCAAATGCGGCACTTCAACGGGTTCATTGCCGGATTTGGATTAAAAGAGGGCGCCTTCGCCTCCACCGGAGCATGGGATTCAGCAAACATCATTGTCATTGGCACCGATGCCCGTTTAATGGCCCTGGCAGTCAATCGGGTACAGGAACTTGGCGGTGGCATTGTGGTTTGGGGGCAACGGGAAAAACTTGCAGAGCTTGCCCTTCCCCACTACGGGCTCTTTGCCGATGAACCCATGGACCGCATTATTGCCAAGCTGGACCGGATTATCGGGATGGTACAAAAGCTTGGCTGCCCATTTCCCAATCCACTGCTCAGCCTGAGGGCACTCACCGGATCTGCCATTCCCTATCTGAGAATTTGTGAAAATGGTCTGGTTAATCTTAAAGACGGAGCAATTGCCCCATTGATTCTTAAGGAGCGGGAACGATCTTGATGTTGTCGATGACCGACCGAGTGCCGGAAGTTGTCCGGGCGATGTCAATTCACCTTTGTGGACAGAACCGAGTCATCCAGCATGGAGCCGACGGTACGGGTGTCGGTGGCACCCTTGTAGGTTCCCACAGCAGCGGTGCCCACCAGGGCGGGACCGCAGGAGGAAAAAAGGAATAAGGAGGGAACAAGGGAATTGAGGGGAATGCCGTATTTAACTATCTGTTTCATTTTGTTTTTCCTTTTTTCCCTTTTTTCTTTTTACGCTTCAAAAACATTTCATTTTCGTCAATCATCTCCTGGATATCCATCTTTTCCAGAGGTTTTTCCAATACAGCGTCATACTCCTGCCGGGTAAGATAAAGGACTTCAATCTCCTTTTGCAAAAAAGATTCGATTTCGGCAAGGCGCTCTTTTTCACCTTCACCGCAAAAGGAGAGTGCGGTCCCCTTGGAGACCCCTCTACCGGTTCTTCCCACCCGGTGGACATAATTTTCATCTTTTTCCGGCAGATCATAATTAATGACATAGTCCACATTGGGCACATCTATGCCCCGGGCGGAGACATCCGTTGCAATGAGGACATTGAACTCACCCTTTTTAAATTGCTCCATGGTATGGGTGCGCTCGGCCTGCTCTCTGCCTCCGTGGATATTGCAGGAGACGATATCCTCCCGGGCAAGGGCCTTTTCCACCCGTTCCGCCCGGACACGGGTTCTCACAAACACGATGATTCGACTCTGGGGGTGCTGCTTGATGAACCGGGCAAGAAAAAATCGCTTGTCATCCATACCAACAAACACCACGCCATGGGTAACGTTTCTGGAGACGGGATCATCCGGGGAGATTTCAATGCGGATGGCGGAAGTTTTTACCTGGGAAAAGGCAAGTTTTTTAATCTCCTGATTGATGGTGGCGGAAAAGAAAAGGGTCTGGTGCTTTTTGACGAGCATTTTTTTCACCGCACGGATATCCTTGATAAACCCGAGGTCCAGCATGTGATCGGCTTCATCCAGCACAAGGGTCCGGATATTTTCAAGATTGATGTGCCCCTGATGAATAAGATCAAACATACGTCCCGGCGTGGAGATGAGAATATCAATGCCGTCCTGGAGTTTTTTGATCTGGGCTTCCTGCTCCACTCCGCCAAACAGGGCAAAGGGTTTCACCCGGGTATGTCTGGAAATGTCATTGAACACCCCGCCGATCTGCATGGCAAGCTCCCGGGTGGGAACCAGCACAATGCATTTAATGCCAAGGGAGCGTTTACTGGATTTTGCTCTATGGATACCATCAATGATGGGGATGGCAAAGGCTGCGGTCTTACCGGTGCCGGTCTGAGCAATGGCCAGGACATCCTCCCCTTTCTGGATGGCTGGAATGGATTTATACTGGATATCCGTGGGGCGTTTAAAGCCCAGCTTGGAAAGATTATCTTTGATGGTGCTGGATATATGGTATGTTTCGAACTTCATGTTACCTCAAATGGTTTTGGGTCAATCACTGTGTATGAAGTTCCAAGGTATCCTTTAATGGCGAGAAAAACAACAAATTTCAATACCCCTCATCCACTAACACCAAAGGCCGTTGTTCAACAAGTCAAGTTTTCTTATGAGCAGACGCAGGTCAGAATTCCAGCATTACCATGGCAGTTTTATAAAAAAGTGTAGGCATGCCTAACATTACTTTCAAGCTTCGTTGTGGGCGAACCCGGGTCCCAAATCCCGGTCCGCCAATGACGCCTCAGTTGGTCTCAAGGTATCATATTGACGGAATATAGGCTCACCGGTTATTTTCCGTATCCGGGCCATTCCCTTGGCCATGGATGGCGTTCTGCGTGTGGCGGCGTGGGCATCCGATCCCAGGAAGTGAACCAACCCCTTCCGGGCAAGGTGGGTGGCGAATTTCTTAACTTCCCGACCGAACATCCCATCCAGGCTGCCGGCGGTGACCTGAAACAGGGCACCACCATAATGCAACTCCTCCACAAGGGGCATGCTTGCCATGAGCACCGGATTACGCTCAGGATGGGCAATGATAGGCACTAAATTGCGGTATCGGATACCGCGAATCATCTCAGGAAGATACTGGGAAAGTACATGCATTGGCAGTTCGATGAGAAGGTATTGGCTGTGGTTCAGAGGGAGTATGCGCCGGGCATCAATATTGTCCAGCAGCTCCGGTGTAAGATGTACTTCCTGACCGGGAAGAATCTTCACAGGCACCCCTTCGTGCCTCAACACTTCATTTAATTCCTGACAGCCGTTGATCACATCCTCTTTTTGACTGTTATACACCCCGTCAAATGCATGGGGAGTGGCCACCATTTCCGTCACGCCCTCACTGGCCGCCATGCGGGCCATGGCCACGGAAACGGCCATGGTGGAAGCACCGTCATCAATGTTCGGGAGCACATGTGTGTGAATGTCAATCATGGATAACGAAATTTTCCCCCGATGTGGCGTATCAGCCAGTTATCCGGAAATGAAGTTAAAAACCACTTTCTGCGGACAAAAACAGCATTTTAAGGCTCACAGGGCGTGACGTCAGGCTTGGGCGCTTATGGGCATTGTTGAGTTGCCGGGATATCAATCAATACCACAACTTGCCGAAATCTGATGAATAAATTGCGCTACTTCAGAGATGCTGTCTATGACCTTACCACAGATGATGCCTGCCTCAATCTTGTCATAATCGTGGGCAAGAAAATTCCTGAACCCTGCAATTTTTGCAAAATCGTATGCAAACTCCGGTTCAAGTACGCCCCCCCCTCCCAGGATGTCAAACGCTTCTGAATAGGATTGGGGTGTTCTTAACCCCTTTTTTTTAATAACCATTTCTGCCAGAACAATGGCTGTGTCCGACATCAGGTAGAGATAATGAAGCATGGCACCCCGATAAATGGCATCCGTGTCAAACCGCTGTTCACACTCATTCTTTATGGATGTAATAACGGCAATGTATTCATTGATTCGGCCGATCTTTTGAAGAATTCTTTCCATCACACCCCCATGGCCATTTGACGTTGATATTTAAAATCAATGGCAGTATGCAGGATTTTCTGCTCATAATCCAGCACGTTGGCTTCATCCCGGCTGTAAACTAAGACACCATGGGTGACAATGCAATTTAACAGGACAATGTTTTTGCAGGTATTCATGATGACAAGATCGATATCGTTGCGTTTCAAGGCCCCGGACAATTCAAGATACAGGCGTGTTTTGATATCAAATAAACGCTGACGGCTCTGATCTTTCAGATAAACGGCAATGTCAATGTCACTTTTTTCTGTGGCGCTGCCCCGGGCATGGGAGCCAAACAGATAGGCGAATAAAACAATATCACCCTTTTCTGACAAAATTTTGTTAATAGCGTATTTCATGGGGTCTGACCCCGCCAAACCTTTTATAAGCTTTGAACTTCTTCTTCTTCTTCTTCTTCTTCTTCTTCTTCTACAACAAAGAAAAAGAACGTAGGATAGTTGCTAATTGTTCATCTGTTTTGGCAAGTTCACGCATTGCATTGATAAGTTGGCTCAACTTCGAACCGTCAGTATTGGACAAATCAAGGCTGTGCGCAACATCCTGTTCAATACGTTCAATTTTTTCAAGCACAGGTTTCATCATGGTACGTCGATCCCAAACTATATAGCCGAACAAGGCCACAATCAATGACATAAGAGATCCGAACAAAACGAGCATGGTATTATTTAAATCATCAAGCCTTTTAGTCAGTGCTTCCTGGCCGGATTTCATCTCTGAACGCAGGTCTGATATTCTATGATTAAGAGATTGTTGACCAGCTTCGAGTTTGGCAAGCCTTTCTACAACCTCACGGTCAGTTATATCCGGAGCAGGTTCCAAAGCCGATAATGCACCCGGAATAGCAAGCTGAAACAAGATAATTATATATAATATTTTGAATTTTAGTTTCATAAAATGAGAGTAAACATGTAATCTTAAAATGTCAAGAGAAAGGGAATTCGATGAATTCGGCTTTTATATTGCTGGTTACTAATGTCAGATCCAGCGATTTGACCAGGCCCGCTATGAGCAGATCATAAGGACCGATCAGCATACCTTGTAAGCATTTTGATTCATGGAGGGTGGGTGCCGGGGATTGTACGGGTGCCAGCACCCCTTGAAGTTTCAGATACCATTGGCCGGAGAAGAGGCACTGATGTACCCTATAGGGACAGGCGGCAATGATATCATCGGCCACCAGCTTTCGCGTTTCAAGGGAGTAGAGAATCGCTCCGGTGGCCTCATCCCGGTTCATGCCATTGCTTGCATGTCACCTGGCAGCCCCTGAACGCCCCCCAGCCCGCTGACGGCGATACCGGCAGCGGCGGCACCGGAAACGGTTCCAGCGCACATATCCTGCGATGGTACCAGGATGTCAGTGACAACAAACTTCCCGTGGCATGGGTGATCTCCATTCCCATGCTCTGCTATCACCTGGCCATGCTGGCCTGGGCACTGTGGATCTCATTCGGCCTCATATCAGAAAAATTATGACTCACGCGGCTGAACCCACCAAAAAAAAGATTGACTTAAGCACAATTCGTGAGTAAATTTCACTTACCCGATTAAATGTTGCAATAATCGAACATCCACATCCATGGCATTAATGTAATGGCATGGATGACACTCTTCCAACGCAACCTTTGAGCCATGGGATGAAATAGACACAATGCGTCCGTACCAACCCCCCGGAAAAACAAAAATATTGAAAGCCCTCTCACGGCTTTTGGAACAAAACAATTTTAACGCCATCACCACGGCAACCATTGCAAGGGAAGCAGGCGTCACAGAAGGATTGATTTACAAATACTTCAGGGATAAAAAAGATCTTCTGTTTGAACTTCTGGGAGAAAATATCACGCTGTTTAACCAGGGCCTCATAACAAAGCTGAACACAAAAAAAACCGCCGTTGAAAAGCTGAAAAGCTTCATCACCACCACCACCAGGGGCTATCTGAACAACAGGGTATTCGGCAGAATACTGCTTCTGGAGGTTAGAAACACCCCTGAATATTTTGAATCCAAAGCCCATGCCACCATGATGTTGCTTGAGGCATCCATACATGAGATCATCCTCAAGGGAATGGAGCAGGGAGAGATTCGAAAGGATATTGATTCCAGGGTATTGCTCAAGGTGATGGTGGGGGCCATTGAACATGCCTGCCTGGATGCCATCATATTTAACCAGGAATTGAGTGCAGCACTTATCACGAATCAAATCAATAATATTGTTTTCAAAGGAGTTGAACCATGAACCCATCCTCTTCCCCTGATCATACCATTAAAAAAGCGTTGAAGCAGAACATCTCCATCCTCTCGGAAAAAGATTCCACCGATATTCTGAATTTTTTCAATATTCCCGTGGTTTCAAACCAAATGGTTCACACCGCACAGGAAGCCGCAGACTGCGCAAAGTCCATGGGATTTCCGGTGGTACTTAAAGGGTGTGGCACCGGCATTGCCCATAAATCCGAACTGGGTCTGGTAAAAGCCGGGCTCAACTCATCCGAAGCGGTGGAGATTGCCGCAGAAGAACTTCTTAAGAACGGACCGGAAACAATAGAGGGTCTGCTGGTACAACCCATGGTTCAGGGTAAACGCGAATTTGTGGCGGGCATGTTCCGGGATCCCCTGTTCGGGGCCATGATTGTATTCGGCCTTGGCGGCATCTTCACCGAAGCGCTGCACGATGTGGTGTTCCGCCTGGCACCCCTTTCCGATAACGATATCATGACCATGCTGGCTGAATTTAAAGGGAAAAGCCTGCTGGGAGGCTTCAGGGGGGAAGCCCCGGTGGATGTGATGCAACTCAATCGCACCCTCAAGGGACTTTCAAACCTGGCCATCCAGTACCCGGAGATCCATGAAATTGACATCAATCCCCTCATTGCCACGGCCACAGGTGATCTTGTCGGGGTGGATGCCCTTGTTAAAATTGGCCGTCCGGCACCGATAATAAACACCCGCCCTGCCATTGATAAAAGGCAATTGAATGCCCTTTTCTTTCCCAATTCCGTTGCATTTGTGGGGGCCTCCGCCACCATTGGCAAATGGGGAAATCTTCTTACCAGTAACACCATCAGCGGTGGGTATGAAGGCAATATTTACATGGTTAACGCTAAAGGCGGGACGATTCTGGGCAGACCGGCGTATAAACAGCTGTCCGATATTAAAGGACATGTGGATCTGGCCGTGGTGACCATCCCGGCGGCCCGGGTGCTGGATCTCATTCCCCAACTTGAGGCAAAGGGAGTCAAGGGAATGCTTCTCATTACCTCCGGTTTCAGTGAAACAGGAGAGACGGGCAAAGCCCTGGAAAAAGAGATCGTACAGCGTGCGGCAACGGCGGGCATCATTATCCTTGGACCCAACACCATGGGCATCTGTTCGCCCCACAAAAAGTTTGACTGCAGCAGCGCCCACATTCATCCCCAGGCGGGCACTACGGCCCTACTTTCCCAGTCCGGGAACCTTGGGACGCAGCTGTTATGCTTTGCGGAAACCCATGGGGTGGGCATACGAATCTACAGTGGTTCCGGCAACGAAGGTATGGTTACTGTGGAAGATTATCTGGATCTGTTTGAAACGGATGATAAGACGCAGACCGTGGTGCTGTACCTTGAAAGTGTCAAAGACGGACAGCGATTCTTTAACGTGGCCTCCCGGATTTCCCAAAAGAAACCCGTGGTGATGTTAAAGGGAGGGCGCACCGCAGCCGGTGCTAGGGCCGCGGCCAGCCACTCCGGGGCCATGGCCACCGACGGGGCCGTGTTCAATGCAGCCTGCCGCCAGGCCGGTATTATCCAAGTGCGCCAACCCATGGAAATGCTGGATGCCTCTGCGGTGTTCTCTTCCCTGCCCCTGCCCCTGGGCAACCGGGTGGGCATTGTCACCCTGGGGGGAGGATGGGGGGTTGTGACAACGGACCTTTGCAATGAACACGGCCTGGTTCTTCCGGATCTTCCCAATGCAATTATAGAGAAACTGAACAAACGGCTGCCGGATTACTGGAGCAAGGCCAATCCCATTGATATTGTGGGTGAATTTGACATCGACATTGCCCTGATGGCCATGGAGGAATTGCTTCAATGGGAGGGCTGTGATGCCGTCATTCATCTGGGCATTGACGGAAAACGTATTTTTGGCGATAAAATGCTGGAATGCGTGGCGCTGTCAGATCCCGGTTTTGACAAAAAAGAGCTGGGGCTCATGAAAAAAGAACTTCTGAATTTTGACCAGATCTTCAAAAACAAAGTCAAAGAGCTGGTGACGCAATATAAAAAACCCATCGTCGGGGTGAGCATCATGTCCGATGCAAGATCTGAAATACTCCACGGCTCCGGTGAAGACCGCTACAAAACAGTACTCTTCCCGTCACCGGAGAGAGCCGTTCGGGCACTGGCCTACATGTGTGAATACGCAAAGCACCGCCAGCAATAAAAATATGATCATGGGGGTGGGGTTTATTTTTAGAGCGTGATCACACCCTTGGCCATTGGGGGAAGGGGTCAGGGGGGTAGAGCCAATGACCCCAAAAGGGCTTACACTTTCTGGGAAATGATTCCTTAAATAAAAATGGAGGAATTGCGCCAAAAAGTGCAAACTGAAAAATAGAGGATGCCAAAAGATCATGCCGAGAGTTTGTCAGCAATGGCCCGGATGAAATCCGGTGTGGTACCGCAACATCCACCCACCACATCAATGCCGATCTTCTTCAGGGTCAGAATATTGTCGGAGAAAAAGTCCACGGTTTCAGGATAGATGACTTTATCACCCAGGGTTTGGGGGGCACCGGCATTGGGTTGAATCATCACAGGTCCATCAACGCTGTCTCTGATCACCCGGGCCAGATCCACCATGGCATCGCTGGCAAGGGAGCAGTTGGCCCCCACCACCGAGGCACCGGCCTCCACCAGTTTATTCATGCTGTCACCGGGTTTGTTTCCCATGAGGGTAAAAAATCCGGCGGGCTTTTGTTGAAAGGTCATGGTGGCAAAGATGGGCAGTTCGGATACGGATCGAATGCCCCGGATGGCTGCCAGAATCTCATTAAGATCAAAAAAGGTCTCAAGGATAAAAAAATCAATGGAGGTGCCGGCCAGAAAAATGGCCTGTTCTGCGTAATGGCTTTGAGCATCAGCCGCTGTCAACAGTCCGGCGGGCTGAAGCATCTCTCCCAGCGGCCCCATATCCCCGGCCACACACCGGTTGGGGCCGGCCGCTTTTCTGGCAATTTCAACGGCGGCCACATTGAGTGCTTCAGGATCGGCATCAATCCCCATTTTTTCCAATTTAAAGGGGGAGGCCCCAAAGGTGTTGGCCGTGGCCACATGGGCACCGGCATCAAAATAGGCCCTGTGAATATCCTCTATCACCCCGGGGTTTTCAATGTTCCACAGTTCCGACACCTTTCCGCCCTTAAGACCCGCTGCAATGAGCATGGACCCCATGGCACCGTCAAAGATCAAACCGCTCTCTTTTATCGTATCTAAAATTGATATCATAATCTCCATTTCACTTTTTTTATTTTTTTTGAAAAAATGCATTTCAGACAAATTATCTTGACAAAGGTCATGAATCAAGATCATATATTCAACTTATCATATATTGTGAGATATAGGGTATAAAACATATATAAAATCAAGGGAGATTTCAAATGGACATATCCATTACCCGCACGGAACAACCTGGAAAAAGACCGGAGGATTCATCTCTGGGGTTTGGCACTATATTCACGGATCACATGTTTAACATGGATTACAATCCGGAAAAGGGGTGGCACAATCCCCGCATTGAGCCACGGCATAATTTTTCAATTTCACCAGCCACCATGACCCTTCACTATGGCCAGAGCATTTTTGAAGGACTCAAGGCCTATAAAACCGCCACGGGCGACATTCAACTGTTCAGACCCCGGGATAATTTCAAACGGCTCAACAGTTCTGCCCGGGGATTGTGTATTCCCGAACTGGATGAAGCCTTTGCCCTGCACTGCCTCAAAGAGCTGCTGAAAGTTGAAAAGGAGTGGATTCCGGAAACCCCGGGCACTTCCCTTTATATCCGTCCCACGGTGTTTGCCACCGACCCCTACTTAGGTGTTCGGGCCTCCAATACCTACCGCTATTTTATTCTTCTCTCTCCTGTGGGGGCTTACTATAAGGAAGGGTTTAATCCGGTTAAAATCTGGATCTCAACGGAACATGTAAGGGCCGTACGGGGAGGCGTTGGCGAATACAAAACCGCCGGTAATTATGCAGCAAGCCTCTTTGCTTCGGAAAAAGCCAAAAAAGAGGGATATGCCCAGGTCCTGTGGCTGGATGGGGTGGAGCAGAAATATATTGAAGAGGTGGGGGCCATGAACATCTTCTTCGTCATTGACGGAGAACTGGTGACCCCCATGCTCAACGGCAGCATTTTGCCCGGCATTACCCGGAACTCAGTGCTTCAGCTGGGTAGAAAATGGGGCATGAAGGTCTCTGAGCGGAAAATCAGCATTGATGAGCTGGTGGCTGCCCAGAAAAACGGTACCCTGAATGAAGCATTTGGCTCCGGAACCGCTGCAGTCATCTCTCCGGTGGGAGAGATTCGTTATGGCGATGAAGTGATGCACATCGGCGACGGCACCCCGGGTGAACTGGCTGTAAAATTCAATGATGCCATTACCCATATTCAGTATGGCATGGCAGAAGACACAGAGAATTGGATTGAAAAAGTCTAAACAAACGGACTCCAAGGGCAGATCCGTTGTCTGCCCTTGGGACATGAGTGATTTGTTTTGAATCACGTCCGGGGTTGACAGCCTTTTTTTTTAATATTACTAATGACCGAGCGCTCGTTCATATCAATACAGACCATCATATCAACATAGATCAAAGGAACTCGCATATGGCAAATGCAAAAAATCAACTGGTTCCCATTGGTAAAAGAATCAGAAAAATCCGCCTGGACAAAAAACTGACCCTGGATTTTCTGGCCAATGAAACCGGTCTGTCCAAAGAATTTATTAAAGCAGTGGAAGCCGGTGAAAAACGCCCCCCTGTGGGGACCCTGTTGCAGATATCCCGGGCATTGGGTGTGGATTCGGGATTTTTACTTAAAGAACAGGAAGACACCGAAGCCGAACGAAAAGAGGCATACACCAAACGAACGGATAATTATGCCTACTCTCCGCTGACCCCGGGGGCGGAAAATAAACACCTCAAGGCATTCCGCATCACCATTGAAGCCGGTCAGGCCCACGAAGGTGTCGGCTTTCAGCACGAAGGAGAAGAGTTCTCCTATGTCCTCAACGGAGAGGTTGAAATTACAGTGGGCGACAATGTCAACCGGCTGGGTCCTGGAGAATCACTCCATTTTAACTCTGCCATCAAGCATGATCTGATAAACGTGGGGGAGACGGATGCAGAACTCATTGTGGTTGTCTACAGCCCATAACCGATCCATTGGTTATAAAATTTTCTCGTAAGTCGTCGTCCGTTCTCATGATTCATACCTGCCCTATGCGGCACTTTGTCCGTATTTTTAGGGACGCAAGAGAGACTACGTCCATCCGCATGAAAAGGAGACCCGATGTTATTCAACCTCACTGAAGAACAATTAATGATCCAAAGCATGGTCAGGGAATTTTCCAGAAAGGTCATTGCCCCCACGGCTGCAGAGCGGGACAGAACCAAGGAATTCCCCAAAAAAAATTTTAAACAAATGGGAGAGCTGGGGTTAATGGGCATGATGATCCCCCCGGAATACGGCGGGGAGGGGGCGGATACCATCTCCTATGTTCTGGCGCTGTCGGAAATCGCATACTCCTGCGCCTCCACATCGGTGGTCATGTCGGTACAGAATTCCATTGTATGTGAAAGTATCCTGAAATTTGGTTCGAAAAACCAGAAAAAAGAATTTCTCATTCCCCTGGCTTCCGGTAAAATCATCGGTGCCTTTGCCCTCACCGAACCCGATGCCGGATCCGATCCGGTGAGCCAGACCACCACGGCGGTGCGACAGGGGGACGAATATGTCCTTAACGGCACCAAACGATTTATCACGTCCGGAAAAAATTCAAGTGCCGTCATCGTCACGGCCAAAACCGATGAAAATGCCGGCCACAAAGGCATCAGCGCCTTTCTCATATCCAAGAGCACCCCAGGCCTCATCGTGGGCCACGTGGAGGACAAAATGGGCCTCCGGGCTTCGGACACCACGGACCTGATTTTTGAAAACTGCCGGGTTCCGGCCTCCTGTCTGCTGGGAAAAGAGGGTGATGGGTTTAAGATTGCCATGTCAGGACTCGACGGAGGACGCATCGGCATCGCGGCCCAGTCTTTGGGGGTGGCCCAGGCCGCCTTTGATGCCGCCGTTAAATATGCAAAAAACAGAAAACAGTTCGGCAGCGCCATTGTCAAGCACCAGGGTATCCGCTGGCAGATTGCCGACATGGCCACCCAGATTGAAGCGGCACGGCAGCTGGTCCTGTCGGCGGCTGCCATGAAAGACCGAAAAGAAAGATATACCACACAGGCTGCCATGGCAAAACTATTTGCATCGGAAATGGTCAACCAGGTGACGGCCAGGGCCATCCAGCTCCATGGCGGGTACGGCTTTACAAAGGATTATGAAGTGGAACGGTTTTACCGGGATGCCAGGGTGTTTACCATCTATGAAGGGACATCCGAAATCCAGCGTATTGTCATTTCCAATAATGTTCTCAAGGACAAACGCAAACCATAGATTGAATTATTTGACAAATGGGTTTACAGTTCTGCAAGTTGGTACATAGGCATGGCCCACCGGTGAACTTGCGGTCGATTTTCCGAATTGCTTTATCTCCATATAGGGTCAGGGAAATGGCTTCTATGAAAAAAACCATTTGTCAAAAACTAAAAAACTCACTCACATCCCCACAATGAAAATTAAACTTCCAATTGTGGGGATAGGAGCATCAGCAGGCGGGCTTGAAGCGTATGAATCGTTTTTCAAAGCCATGCCGGCAGACAATGGCATGGCATTTGTCCTGGTCTCCCATCTGGATCCGACCCATATCAGTCTCCTGCCCGAGCTTATTGGCAAACAGACAAAAATGAAAGTTCTTCAAGTTGAAGACGGACAGAAACTTTTGCCGAATCATGTTTATATCATCCCACCCAATAAAAATTTAAATCTTCTAAACGGCATCCTCTATCTGCTGGAATTACCCAAGTCCCGCGGGTTCAACCTTCCCATAGATAACTTTTTCAGATCTCTGGCCCAGGATCAGGGCCCCAATGCCATAGGCATTATTCTTTCCGGCACCGGCACAGACGGCACCCTGGGTATAAAAGAAATCAAAGGAGAGATGGGGATGGTCATGGTCCAGGATGAGACCTCCGCCAAGTATGACGGTATGCCAAAAAGTGCCATTGCAACCGGTCTTGCCGATTATATCCTGCCCGTTGACAAGATGCCGGATCAGATCATGAAATATGTCGGACATGCTGCTGATCTTCAAACCAAAACCATTCTCAGAATCGACGAGGATACATTTCAAAAAGCGTTGCACAAAATTTTCATCCTGTTACGGTCCCAGACCCGGCATGATTTTTCCAATTACAAAGAAAATACCATCTGCCGCAGGATTGAAAGGCAGATGCATGTGCATCAGATAACCGATATTAACGACTATGTCAGATACCTTCAGAACAACAGAAAGGCAGTCTATACGCTTTTTAAGGATTTCTTAATTGGCGTAACCGGTTTTTTCAGGGATAAAGAAGCTTTTGAAACACTGAAGGACCGATGTTTGATTCCCCTGCTCAAGGATAAGCCCCAGGACGACAGGATCAGGATATGGGTTGCCGGATGCAGCAGCGGTGAAGAGGCCTATTCAATGGCCATACTGATACAAGAGTGCATGGAAATTATCGGCCGCCATTGTGAGGTTCAGATCTTTGGCACGGATATAGATGAGGATGCCATAAACTTTGCCCGTTCAGGCCTTTATCCTTTGAGCATATCTTCGGATATCAGCCCTGAACGGTTAAAGCGATATTTTGTAATGGACAATAACCATTATAAAGTTAATAAATCCATTAGAGAAATGCTGGTATTTGCTATTCAGAATATAATCAAGGACCCGCCGTTTACAAAACTTGACCTTCTCTCCTGCAGAAACCTTCTGATATACCTGAATCCCGAAGTTCAGAAAAAACTCTTCCCGCTTTTTCATTACAGCCTCAAAGAAAAAGGAATTTTGTTTCTGGGAACTTCCGAGTCCATTGGCCAAGCCACGGATCTTTTCACGATACAGGACAAAAAATGGAAAATATTTCATCGCCAATCCAATTTGTCTGTTTTACACCCCATATTGCCTTTTTCAATGGATACACTCCATGATAACAGCGTAGAAACCGGCCCTGTGATGCAAAAGGTGACGGCAGAAGTCAACAACCTGAGGCTGGTGGAAAGCATTCTTGCACAAAGTGATACCCCTCCCTGTGTCATTATTGATGAGAAACACAATATTGTCTATGTCCATGGCCGCACCGGCAGGTATCTGGAGCCTGCCATCGGCAAGGTCAGCGTGAACATCCTGGAAATGGCCAGGCCCGGTCTTAAAAATGTTCTGGCCGCCATTATTCGTAAAGTTGAAAACCAAAAACATCCGGTTGTCCATAAAGATCTGGAGATCCAGGAAAATGGCGGGTTTGTCAAGGTGGATCTTGTTGTCAAGCCCTTGCAGGAAGTTGGTCCCATGTGCGACTTGATCATGGTGGTGTTCAGAGAGTCAAAAGTAGCGGATAGGCAAATAAAATCAGGAACTCCCCCAAAAATAGAAGCCCTGACAAAAATGGAACATGAACTGCAATATACCCGGGAAAATCTGCAGACCACCATTGAAGAGCTGGAAACCTCCAATGAAGAACTCAAGTCCACCAATGAAGAGCTGCAATCCACCAATGAGGAGCTGCAGTCCACCAACGAGGAACTTGAGACGTCAAAAGAGGAACTGCAGTCGCTCAACGAGGAATCGGCCACTGTAAATGCCGAACTTCAGAGTAGAATTGATGACCTGTCAAAGATCAATAATGATATGAAAAATCTGTTGGATTCAACACAGATCGCCACGATTTTCCTTGATATTGACTTTGGTATCAGACGATTTACCCAAAAAACGACGGAATTGATCCCGTTAAGCGATGCAGATATCGGTAGGCCCATCTCTCATTTCGCCACTGAATTTAAAGATGTCAACCTTGTTGAATATGCAAAAAGAGTGCTGAAGAATCTGGTAATGATAGAAGAGGACGCACAAACCCATGACAACCGTTTTTTTAAAATACGGGTATTGCCTTACCGTACCATCCGGAATGTCATTGACGGCGTGGTAATAACCTTTGAGGATATTACCAGGATAAAAAAAAATGAACAAAAGCTGAGACGGCTCGCTACTGTCATAACCGACTCAAATGATGCCATAACCCTTCAGGATTTTAATGGTAATATTATGGCCTGGAACAAAGGGGCCCAAAAGATGTATGGGTATACCGAGGATGAGGCGTTAAAGATGAATGTCTTTGACATGATTCCGGAGGAAAAAAGGCAGGAAACAGAGACCATCATGGGCACGCTTAAAAAGGGAAAACAGGTAAAAACCTTTAATACCCGGCGCAAGACCAAAGATGGCAAGGTGCTTGATGTATTACTGGCGGTTACCGTATTAAAAGACACCACGGGCAACCCTGAGGGTATTGCTACGACAGAAAGGCATATCAATCATGCGTAGGATGCTTATTTGGTTATTTAATCTGCCTGATTGAAGCGGGATAAAGGGAATAACAAAGTATGATTTCCAATAAGGTGCCCCAGGAAAAGTTTAACGAACTTCGCAGACTGGCTGAAAAAATGTTAGCTGTCAAAGGGAAACCCACGGAAAAAGTTTTTGATGGCAACCTTTTGAAACTAATCCACGAACTCCAGATATTTCAAATTGAACTGGAAATGCAAAATGAAGAACTGAACCGATCCCAGCAGGAGCTTATGAAATCAAAGATGCTTTATACCGAACTCTATGATTTCGCACCAGTGGGATATCTTACTGTGAACAAAAAAGGATTAATACAAAAGGCCAACTTGACCTTTGCCGACATGTTGTCAGCCGAAAGAGCATCCCTTATCAATCAGCGGCTCTCTTCCCATATTGCTTTGGAGGATCAGGATATCTATTACCGGCACCAGCAGAATCTTTGTGATTCAAATAGACGTCAAATTTGTGAACTGCGTCTCCAAAAAAAGGAGGGAACGCTCTTTGATGTGCAGCTTGAAAGTGTAACCATTCCTGCCGGATATGACACCCCGAAGAGATACCGCACTGTTGTCATTGACATCACCCATCGCAAACAAATTGAGGTTGCACTTAAATACAGCAACCTTCAATTAAAAAGTATCCTCAATAGTATTGACTCTTCTATCTATATTTCCGACATGAAGTCAAACAAGATACTGTTTATGAACAAATACATGGAAAAAAAATTTAATAAAAACCTGTCCGGCAGCATCTGCTGGCAAGCAATCCGTGAGGATCAGGACGGCCCTTGTGAGTTCTGCAAAAACAACCCATTGATAAATACCGATGGAAATCCTTCCGAGCCCTATATTCGTGACTTTTATTACAAAGAACACGATAAGTGGGTTGAACTGCATTATGTGGCGATTCCGTGGACAGACGGCACACTTGTACGCCTGGGAATGGTAACGGATATTACGGACCGTAAAACCCAGGAACTGGAACAGAAACGGATAAATATGCTTCTTGAAGACAAGGTTAAGGAGAGGACAGCGGAATTGGAAGATATGAATGCTGCCTTGAGAGTACTGCTGAAAAACAGAGAAGAAGAGAGCAATAAAATCGAAGAAAAAATATTTGCCAATCACAAACTTTTGCTTTCCCCCATTATTAACAACCTGAAGAAAACGCTTACGCTAAAAAGCCAGCAGGAGTTGATCGACCTTCTGGAAATCGAATTAAAAAATATCCTCTCTCCGTTTTCAATAAAATTATCAGATAAAATGATTAATTTGACACCCACGGAAATTCATGTTGCAGATCTCATCAGGTTTGGGAAATCCAGCAAAGAAATATCTGAAATCATGAACACCGCTGTCAGCACCATCTCCCGCCACCGAGAAAATATCCGGAAAAAAACAGACTTGAAAAATAAAAAAATAAACCTAAGCACCTTTCTTTCGACCCTCCGATAATACCCATTTCCCATAGGCAATTCATGTGTTTTTTTATGGTTTTCTGCTTTGTTGACTCAAGACAAGTATATCCTATATTGTATTTTAATAAACCCAAAAAGCACAAGGGGAAAGCAGCATGAGCATTAAAAAAAAATATTTTAAAAACAAGTCGTTGTGCAAGGTAACCTTCCGGATCCGAAAAAATGTTGTAAATCAGGCAAAAAAAATGCATGTGGTCGGCGAATTCAACAAATGGGACAAGGGTGCAACGCCTATGAAAAGTTATAAAAATGGCACATTTGCTGCCACGGTTAATCTTGCTTCAAACAAAAAATATCAGTTCAGATACCTTGCCGATGGGGTGGACTGGATAAATGACAAAGATGCAGATACCTATATTCATTGTGCTTACGGAAATTGTGAAAACTCTGTGGTTATCACCTGACAATGAAATTCAACTCTTGATTTTTGATTATAGATGAGGCTGTTGATTTAGTCGATTTTTGAAAAATGTATTCCAATATGTATGGTATTTCATAGCCTTGGAGTACATCATATTGTACCCATGAACCACTAATCTGCATTAAATCAACAGGCTCATAGATGAGGTGTCAGATGTCTTGTGATTTTAAAAAGCCCAAAATTCTATTTATAACCCCGGAAATATCCCACCTGCCGGCAAAAATGAGTGGTATGTCCAACTCCTTAAAGGCAAGGGGTGGGGCCATGGCGGATATTTCAGCCGAAGTCATTGATGCAGTTTATGAGAAGGGTGCCGATGTCCATGTAGCACTTCCGGATTATCGTACCATATTCGACAATTTCGAGAACCCGCTTTTTCAAAGGCAGTTGAATACCATAAGAATCATGTCCTCCTCCGAGGCAAAGGTCCATCTTGCTGCAGACCGGGTATTTTTTCATAAAAAAGAAATTTATTCCCATCCCGATCAGGAGAATATCAGGGTTTCGATTTCATTCCAGAGGGAAATCATCAACAGGATTATCCCCAGCGTTTTACCGGACCTGATTCATTGTAACGACTGGATGACAGGTTTGATCCCGGCCATGGCAAAAAGTTTCGGAATCCCCTGTCTTTTTACCATCCACAATTTTTATAATGTCAAAGCACCCCTATCTTTCATTGAAGACAGGGGGATTGATACCGCATGGTTCTGGCAACATCTTTTTTTTGAACGGCAGCCGTTAAGTTATGAAGAAACCCGTGACAACAATCCCGTCGATTTTCTCGCCAGCGGTATTTCTGCAGCACACTTCGTAAATACCACCTGTCCCGGTCTCCTGAACAAAATCATTCACGGAGAACAACCGTTACTTGTTGATCCTCACATTAGAACCGTACTTTTAAACAAAGCGAATAAGGACTGTGTATCGGAAATTTCGAATTCTCCAGATACCTTACGCGCTTCTGAATCAGTAACGGCAGCACACTATATTTCGTTGTATGAAAAAATATTGAATCGCCCGTTCGTTAATCAATAAAAGGGCACAGATCCCCACAATGCCTCAAATTGAAATACGCCACCACCAAGCTGTCATGGCCGGGCCTTTGAATGCCTCAATTTGAATGCATCAAAGGGAGCGTATTGAAAAAAGTACGACCCTTTGATGCAACGCAGCAGGCGGTTTAAAAACCAGCCAAGATGGCAAAATTATTTGTTTCCAAGTGGTTGAAAATCCATTGATATTTAACTGAAGGATTCAAATATCTTTAAAGCCGCCTTAAAATCCTCGGGGCAGAAGACGAAAAGACATTTTCCGTCCGAGTCGGAGACGGAACCATATACGTAATTGATGTTTATCTCCTCCTCTCCAAACTTCCGGGTAATCCGGGAAAGGCTGCCAGGGGTGTTTTCCAGTTCAATGGCAATAAGATCCTTGGTGTCAAAAATATAATCATTCTCATTGAGCAGCGTCTCGGCTTCATCTACCTTATCCACCAGCATTCGGATCAGGGAGACCTCGGCAGAATCTCGTTTTACATATTTGTAGCTGTCCGCAGAGGCCAGCCGTTTGATGGACTTCCCCCTGGCCTGAAAAATGTTTTGAATATAGCTTGACGCATCCTGAATGGTGATGGCATCCACATTGATACCGGCATCGCTCAACAGAAGCGTCAATTTGCCAAGTTCTCCGGGTACATTGTTCATGAAAAGCGAAATCTCACGTCGAATCATACAACCCCCTTTAAAATTAGTTCATCAATCCACCTAACCAACTCATACTATCGGGCAAGCTCCAGTCCTTTGTCAAACGCCGCCATATTCAAAGGAATCAACTTTGCTTTGGAAGCAAACTGCTCTTTGACACACTCCCTTAAAAGCTCTATATCCACCATCTGGCTCCTGGCGGCAAAGGCTGCCACGGCAATGATATTGGCGCATCTGACGCTCCCCACTTCAATGGCGGCCTCATTGGCCGGCACAATGAGTTCATCCACGTCATCCCGGCCACTTCGAACAGGAATCAGAGAGCTGTTGATCATGATAATCCCATCGGGTTTTACCACAGGTGCAAATTTTTCCAGGGAAGGCCGATTCATGGCCACCAGATGGGTGGGATTTTTGATGATGGGTGACCCGATAAGACGATCACTGACAATCACCGTGCAGTATGCAGTGCCTCCCCTCATTTCCGGGCCATAGGAGGGAATCCACATCACCTCCGAGCCCTGATTCATGGCTGCATGGGCCAGGAGTTTTGCACTGAGCAGAATGCCCTGTCCCCCAAACCCTGCAAACATTACTTCTTTTTGCATGTATGCCTCCTAAAATTCTATGTCACTATTTCCCCCTATGTTCATTCGGGAGATTTAAATTCTCCCAGGGGATAATAAGGGAGCAGGGTTTCTTCGGCCCATTTCAATGCGTCCTGGGGTGTCATTCCCCAGTTGGTGGGACAGGTGCTGACAAGTTCCACAAAACTGAAGCACTTGTTTGCCGCCTGATATTCAAACGCCCTTTTAATGGCTTTTTTGGCTTTGTTGATATATTTGGGTTTCAACAGGGTCTGCCGCGTAATGTACCCGGGTGTGGCAAGGCTTGAAAGCAGTTCACACATGCGGATGGGCATGCCTGTTTTTTCCACATCACGACCGGCCGGGGCCGTGGTGGCCCGCTGGCCCGGCATGGTGGTGGGGGCCATCTGCCCTCCGGTCATGCCATATATGGCGTTGTTGATAAAAATGGTGGTGAACTTTTCCCCGCGGTTGGCGGCATGGACGATCTCCCCCATACCGATGCTGGCAAGGTCACCATCCCCCTGATAGGTAAATACCATGAGATCCGGTCTTACCCGCTTCATGCCCGTGGCCATGGCAGGTGCCCTGCCATGGGCCGCTTCCTGGAAATCACAGCTGAAATAGTTGTAGGCCAGAACGGCACAGCCCACAGGGGCAATGCCCACGGTCCTGCCTCTGATACCCAACTCATCAATCACCTCCGCCACAAGCCTGTGAGCAATCCCATGGGTACACCCGGGGCAGTAGTGGGTATGTGCATCGGAAAGCGCTTCCGGTCTTGAAAATGTTTTTCCCATATCTGATATCCCCCGGCTCAACTGTTGAGCAATGATTTAATATGTTCCATGACACCCTCGGGCGTGGGTATTTCACCACCGCACTGTCCATACCACTGCACCGGTACTTTGCCTTTTACCACCCGTTCCACATCCTCCACCATCTGGCCCATGCTCATCTCGATGCTCACCACCACCTTGCACCCCGGTTTGGCCGCTGCATCATGAATGGCCTGTTCCGGAAAGGGGAACAGGGTCTGGGGTCGAACCATGGCAATCTCCAGCCCGCTTTCCTTCATCTGATCGATGGCGGTTTTGCACACCCGGCTCATGGTGCCGTAGCTGACAATGAGGGCCTGATAGTCGCTGTCGGTGTTATAGTTCTCAAACATCACATCCTCTTTTTTCATGCGATCGTACTGGGATTTCAACAAGAGATTGTGATCGTTGAGCACGGTGGGGTCAAGGTAGAGGGACTTGACAATGTTTTTGGTGGTGCTCTTACGGGTGTCCATGCCGTTGGTGGCCCAGTCATCCTTATTAGTGGGAGGAGAATAAAGATCTTCCGGGAATTCAACCGGCTCCATCATCTGCCCGATCATTCCATCTCCCATGATCATCACCGGCCCCCGGTATTTTTCCGCCAGTGGAAACGCCCGCATGGTCATCTCCACGGCCTCCTGAACACTCTCAGGGGCCATGACCAGTACATGGTAATCGCCATGGCCGCCGCCCTTGGTGGCCTGAAAATAATCACCCTGGGAGGGCAGTATGCCGCCAAGTCCGGGACCGCCACGCATGATATTCACAAAAACGGCAGGGCATCTGGCGCCGGCGATGTAGCTGATGGCTTCACTCATAAGGCTGATGCCCGGGCTGGAAGAGGTGGTCATGACTCTTTCACCGCAGGCAGCTGCACCAAAAATCATGTATCCCACGGCCACTTCGCTCTCTCCCTGGACAAAGACGCCGTTAACTTCCGGCAATCGTTTGGCCAGATACTCCGCCACCTCGGACTGAGGCGTAATGGGATAGGCAAAATAATTCAGGCACCCTGCCCGGATGGCCGCCTCTCCAATTGCTTCATTTCCTTTCATCAATACCTTGGCCATCAGTTTTCCTCCATGGTTTTTTCAAGGGTTTCGTCACTGGATTCAATAATGGTGATGGCCACGTCAGGACACATCACACAGCACAGGGTGCAGTGGATGCAATCCTCGGGTCTTGCCTGAAATATGGGAAAATATCCCTTGGCACTTACCTTCTCGGAAATTTCCAGAACATTTTTCGGACAGACGTCTTTGCACAGGCCGCAACCTTTACATCTCTCCGTATCAACAACATGTTTAAACGCCATTTTGCCTTTCTCCTAATTGCCTGCTCGCCACCAGGGGGGAGCCAGCATCCTCTCAATGGGTAATACAGGGCAGTGAACCCGGGTCAGATCCAGACCCGCCATCAAAGCAGAAGCGGCAGTAATGAATTTCACCGGGATTCCGGATTGACGGGCCAACGCCTGTACCAGATCATGTCCTTTATAAATATCATGGGGAGTGGTGTCGTCAATGAGATTGGCATTACTCACCCAGCCGGTCACTTTCAACTTTGAGGAAAATTCAATCTCCTCCTTTATTTTCATACACCCTTCAATGGTTTCGGTAAAGGGTCTGTGGGGGTTCACCACCTGAAGCATCTGCATTGATGATCCTTTCAGGCTGTCGGCCAGCGCAGCAAGCACGGTGGCGCCCACATCATCTCCACCGGCATCCAGTATGGCAAGATCCGAAGTCCCTTTGATAATGCCGGCCACCTTTGGTGATAGAATGGGAAGATCTGCATGCATGTACTTTTCATCGGGCAGAACCACATTGATGCCATGCCGGGTCAACATCTGCCTGGCCTCTCTGGTTCTGAAATAAGGATTTACCAGATCAAGATCCACAATACTCACATCAAGGCCTGCCCTTTGTTGATGAAGCGCCAGATTCACCGCCGTTTCCGTTTTTCCACTGCCATAATTTCCGACGATGATGACAATGCCCTTAACTTCAATATCTCTATGCAACTTGGCTCCCCTTATTCCAGGTCATTTTCAACCGGACATTTCGTTCTATTCCGCTACGCATCAATCATGGCAGCCTGATCACAACACCTCACAGCCACCTGAAGGACAACATCGGCTTATGGATACTTTTATCAAAGATTACCTTTAAATACAGCTTATTGACAAAAGACCTAAAGCCCGGCAACATAGGCCTGAATTTGCTGACCAACTGCTGGTCCGGGCGGGTCAGCCACGGTTCAAGCCGGCCGGTGTTGTACCCATGCTCAAAAAATGCGCATCCCAATATTTAATCAGAAATAAACCGGCTTTGCAAATCTTTTTCTTAATTTAATGGTTAATATTGACACACAACAGGCCCGGATCTATATTTCACAAATGAAAATATTTCATACATCCATGAACAAAAAAAAAATAATCCTGCAAATTCTTTTCCTCTTTTCGGCGTCACTCATGGGGGGGCTTGGCTCCAATTACCTTCGCTCCACCCCTGTTCCACTGATTCAGGACTGGTCCATGGAAGCTCGACTGACCGCGGCGGATGGGGAGACCATGGCCCTTGCCCTGAACCAGGCCATTGCGCTTTACAAAAACAGCGGTGCTACCTTTATTGATGCAAGGGATGCAATAAAGTTCCACGAAGGACATATAAAAGGGGCGCTGAACCTGCCATGGCATGATGTTCAGGAGCAGTTCATGGCTGTGGCACCTCATCTGGAGCCCCAAGGGCTGATCATCACCTATTGTGATGGAGGTGCCTGTAACCTGAGCCATGATCTGGCGCTTTTTCTCAAAGAGATGGGATATGCCGTCAAAGTCATGCCAGGGGGATGGGATGCATGGCTCAATGCAGATATGCCCGTGTCGCCAACGAAAGGAGACGATTTTAATGGGTAGTTTCCTCCCAAACCACGGTACGGCTGACAAAGCAACTCATCACCCTGCAAACTCAATGCAGAAAAAAGTGTACCACGCAATCCGCTGGATGCTGGGCTTGATTTTTATCTATGCCAGTTATGATAAAATTCTCCACCCACAGGCCTTTGCCCTCATGGTGCACAACTATCAGCTGCTGCCGGGGGAGCTGGTGAACCTGACAGCCCTGGTATTGCCCTGGCTGGAACTTATTTTGGGGGGGTGTCTCATCACCGATCGGCTGATGCCGGGAACCGTCATCATCAGCAACCTGCTCCTTTTCACATTCACCATTATTTTATTTTACAATGTTCATCGGGGGCTGGACATCAACTGCGGCTGTTTCTCAACCGCCATGGAAGACAATCCCGCCACCCGGATCACCATCGTAAGGGATGGAATTTTTCTGATGATGTCCCTTTATCTTTATTGGTTTACATTTACAACTTCCGACGTTCATCAATAGTCCGGGAGATAAGGCCTTACGGCTCACAAGTCAATTTCATAAACTCAGTCAATAAATTCTCCAATGATGCGATGCTTGAGCTTAATTGCATGAATAAGTCGATCATAGTGTCGCATCCGGATTATTGACCGAATAATCAGATAGGAACCCAACACAATTAACGCAAGATTCAGAAGTCCCAATGGAATGAGAAAATGTACAACATGAAGGACATCATAATATTTTGAGGTGGCTATCAACAAACTCATCACCGACAAAGGTAAAGCCAAGACAGCGATGCCGGTCCTCATCACGGCTAACGATGTGCGCTTTTCCGCTAATAAAAGTTGAACCTCATTGATTGCCATTGAAGAAAATTGAGTTTTGTCGTTGGACAATGTGAATACCTTTTGGAGATTTTTTAAAGTTGCCAGACATCTTCCATATCTGTTATTGAGGGATCATCATACCGATCCATGGTTGCTATCCATTCCGGCATATCCTCTTTAATCCGTTCTTTAAGATCATCAAGATCTTCTTTATCTATCTGACCTTTTTCATAGAGAAACGTATAAAATTTTTTCAAACTGGCAGCGTTACTTTTAATTTGAGCAGAACTGGACCACATTGCTTTTTTAATAAACCAATATCCTAAAAACATGCCAATGTCAGATGCGCCATCTTTTGCTTCCACAGCATCCTCGTAAAGAAGAAATTCATTTATGTAAAAATCAACATTGTCCACATGGCGATTTATAGTTTTATCCTTTAGCTTTGAGGCCTTTAGCCACTTTTCGAAACCCTTCAATAGCTTGTTGTTATTTTTTTTTATTTTATCACATTCGGCTATAAATTTTTCGTAATCGTCCATTGTGTCCCCCCCTTATTTTTTTATATGAAAGTCTCACCAATATGCTGGAATTAAAGGACTTTCGTTTTTCGTTGCGGCAGGTTTTTCTGCCATGTATGTTATATCTTGATAGTATAGGAATTTCCATTTTATTGTTTATTAAATCATTATGTTGGAAAAAGACCGCCCGTAGGGCGTTAAGTTCATGTTGAACGCGGTGGTAATCCTCAAGTCAAGGATCTCCTTTATCTGAAAATTTCAGATGTCTGATGCTATATTCCTCTATGGCAGAGGCAGTTCTTTAAGCCATTTGGATGCAATTCTGATTTCCGCCCCATTGGGGAAGGTCTTTTCTCTGTCCAGCTTTTTTGAAACTTGAACCATTTGAATGCTGGGAAAGAATTTTTTAAACACTTCAAAATTGGAGCTGAGATTGTTGTCCTTCCATTTAACCTCCAGTAATAGCGAAGGGGTACTATGGGTGGTTATACAAAAATCAATCTCTCTGCCATCCTTATTCTTCAGATAATACAGTTTTCCTTCCTCTCCCAGGCAATCTTCCCGAAAATGTATTTCCTTTTGAATGGCACACGCCACAGCATTTTCCAGTTTAACCCCTTGATCACCCAGGACCTGGCCTGTATCGTAGAAATAAAATTTAGGTGCTTTCTGAATCGCTCTGGCAATATTTTTGTGGAAAGGCGGCACGTTAAAAAGCACATACATGTTTTCCAATATGGTTAACCATCTTTTTACGGTTTTGTCCGAACATTGCAGATCCTGAGCAAGGGAGCTATATGAGATCGGGCTCCCAACCCGGTGTTTTAATAATTGAATCAGTGTTTCAATCTGAGTTATTTGCCGAACATTCTCAAGATCAATGAGATCCTGTTTGAGAATGATATCAAGATGCGACTTTTTCCAACGATTATAAAATCGACTCGTTCCATTTAAAAATGGTTCAGGAAAGCCACCAAATGCCAGAAGCTTGTCCAATTCCGCTTCAAGATCATCCGGTTTCAGAAAAGTGTCAATTTCTTTAAGATCCAGTGGATGCATCCTGAACTGGAAAAATCGTCCTGCCAGGGAATCGCCAACTTTCTTATAGGTATCTAACTTGGCACTGGCTGTGACAAGGATGGATGGGGGGATACCCTCTGTATCGTAAATCCCTTTTAACCATGATTTCCAGTTTTTTAACTTGTGCAGTTCATCAAAAACAATCAGAGGCTTTGATCGATCCCAGGATTTTTCTTTTAAGCTCAATCTGTCGTCGACACTATCATAGTTGAAATAATCAAAATCGTTTCCCAACATTTTCGATAGTGTGGTCTTTCCGGTTTGGCGCGGCCCGGTCAACAGGATAATTTTTTTATCTAAATCTTCTTGAATGTATTTTTTAAGGTATCGTTCCATGACGACTATTCTGACACACAGTTCGAAATTGTCAAGACTTTTTCGGATTGTAGACCGATAAAGTCATGATTTGGTTTTCGCCGATATCCCAGGAGAAGGCCGTCCATCCACCATCAAAAGCACCAGGGCCGTGCGGGTGGGAAGATAGAGATGCAGCAGATGTGCAGGTGTCTCCTGCTCCGATGAGGGCAGGGTAAAATGTACCTGTGACGGTACCAGCCGGCCTGATCCGCCAAAGGCTTTTTCATCGGAATTAAAGATCATCTCATATCTGCCCGGGGAGACCGGCAGCGGATAATCATTGTGCGAGCAGGTGGAGTGAAAATTAAAAACAAACAACAGCTCCCCCCGAAAAAAGGCCAAGACCTTATTGTCTTCGTGGAGATGACACAGAGTTGCCCGGCCGCCACCAGGAATATGGAATGGCTTTAACCCGTTAATCATGGCCCGATCAAACTCGGCGAGCCGGGAAAAGTAGAGATTCGGGTTGTCCCGGAGGGACCATTGCCGTCGGGCATAAAGGTAGGACCAATTGTTGTGCACCCCGGGGAAATCAATCCATTCCGGGTGTCCGAATTCATTGCCCATGAAATTGAGATACCCGTCACCGGCCGTTGCCAGGGTAATCAATCGGATCATCCGGTGCAGGGCCAGGGCACGAAATGTATGAATATCAGGTACGGTTCCCCACATGCCATGGTAAATGTGTTCAGCCATGAGACGCATGAAAAGGGTCTGGTCCCCCACCAGGGCCTGGTCATGGGATTCCGCATAACTGATACTCTTTTCGTTCTCCCGTCGGGCATTGAGCTCATACCACAGGGAACCCAGGGGCCACGCCTCATCCTTGAACTCTTTTAGCAGCCGAATCCAGTAGTCGGGAATCCCCATGGCAAATCGATAGTCAAATCCGGTCCCTCCCATGGATTGGGGGGCGGCAATGCCGGGATAACCGCTCACCTCCTCCGCAATGGTGACAGACCGGGGCGAAATATCATGGATAAGACGGTTGGCAACAAGCAGATAGCTAAAGGCATCCTCATCCACCTCTCCCTGGCGGTAGTAATCGTCATAGGAGGTGAATGCCCGGCCAATGCCGTGGTCCAGGAACAGCATGGAGGTGACACCGTCAAACCGGAAGCCATCCATGTGAAATTCTTCCAGCCAGTAACGACAGTTGGACAGCAGAAACATGAGCACCTGGGGCTTGCCGTAATCAAAGCAATAGGAGTCCCACAGGGCATGCACGCCCCTGCCACCCCCATGAAAAAATTGATACCGGGTGCCGTCAAAGCATCCCAAGCCCTCCACCTCGTTTTTCACGGCATGGGAGTGCACCAGATCCATGATCACCCGGATGCCCATGCCATGGGCCGCATCCACCAGCTGCTTCAACTCCTCCGGAGTGCCGAACCGGGAGGAGGGAGCGAATAAACTGGAGACATGGTACCCAAAGGAACCGTAATAGGGATGTTCCTGAATGGCCATGAGTTGCAACGTGTTGTAACCAGCCTCCGCCACCCGGGGCAGGATATGCTGTTCAAATTCCCGGTAGGTGCCCACCCTGCCCTCTTCCTGGGCCATGCCCACATGGGCTTCATAAATGAGAAGGGGCTCATCCGCAGGGATAAATCCACTGTTTTTCCATGAGTAGGGAACCAAAGGATGCCACACCTGGGCGGTGAAAATAAGGGTTTGAGTATCCTGAATCACCCGGGCAGCAGCCGTGGGAATACGATCTCCCTCTCCCCCCGGCCATACCACCAAAAGCCGGTAATGTTGACCATGACAGAAGGTGTTGACCTCAAACCGGCCCTCCCAGATGCCATTGTTTTCCGTGCGGGTCAGCCGGAACCTCTCGTCTTTGCCCCAACCGGTCATATCGCCGATGATGTACATCGCCGACGCATTGGGGGCCCACTCCCGGAAGCACCATTCCTCCCCCGTGAAATGCAGGCCGAATGTCTCATGGTAGTCTGCCACCTCATGCAGTGTGAAACGACCATGGAAGGTGAGCATCTCCACCATGCCCTCTGCCCGGGCCAGGCGATGGTGAATCACCTTTTTATGGGGCAGAAGCCCTGGGTCATTGAAAATTCCGGGATCAGACAATAAAGGGTCTTCTGAGCATTTTTTCATAAATTTCAATATATTTAGTGGCGCATGCAGTGTGGTTGAACTCCAGAACGCTTTGGGTCATCACCCGGGAGATCTGCTGTTCTTTCAGCTCAGGATCAAGCCGGTAAAAGGCCATGGCCTGTTCCACGCCCCAGCGAAGTCCGCCCGCATCATGAACACCAAAGACAAATCCGTTGCCAGTGTCAGTATCGGGATCAATGTGCCGAATGGTATCGTGGAGCCCGCCGGTGTCAAAGACAATGGGCAGGGTTCCGTAAATACAACCGGTCATCTGGGGAAGCCCGCAGGGCTCAAAAGAAGAGGGCATAAACAAAAAATCAGAAGCGGCAAAGGCCTGGTGAGAGAGCACCTCGGTGAAATCATTCACCGATACTCGCCGGTGAAGATGATTTACCTGCACGATGTCGGAAAAACATTTCTGAAAGGGACCATTGGCCACAAATACCACCTGCAGATTGTCGTCCCAATAGGTAGAGACAATTTCCAGAAGGATATCCGCCACGAGCTGACATCCTTTCTGGACAGGGTCCAGGCGGGAGGGCCAGAAAAACAGGGGGGCATTGTCATCGGGCTCCAGGTCCAGCATCTCCTGAAGATGGCGCTTATTGTCCAATTTCTTTTGGCGGTGATTCTTGGGCCCATAGTTATATGCCACCATTTCATCAATGGCGGGATTGAATTCAGGGTCCGGAGCATTGAGTACTCCGTCGGCACAGCCGGCATGCCACTTGTTGGAAAGCTCCTGGCGAAGCCAGGGTTCCACAAAGGGATGGTGACCATGGATGATTTCACTTAAAAAGGTGGGGCTCACCGTGTTGACATAATGGGCTGCAAACACACCGGAGGTGAGAAAATCCACCGGATTGTGCCCCCGGCTCTCCTCGTAACAGTGGGGAGGATGTCGATAATAAAGATGGTGCCAGAAGGCAGCGGCATCAATACCCCGATCCTCAATCTCCTCCAGGGTGGCGGTAACGGTGTGAATGTTATGAATGGTGAACAGACAGGGAATGCCCATTTGCCTTGCCATGGCGGGCACCAGGCCGGTCATCCAGTCATTGCAGTGGATGATGTCGGGGTTTACCCGGGGAATGATGTAGTTCATCACCTCGCGCTGGAAGGCCAGGGAGACTTTGAGGTTGGTTTCATAAAATCCGGAATAGACATGGGTAAGGTAATAAAACACCCGATCCTCTGCCAGATGAATTCGCTCATCTTCAATACGCTGCTTGATGCGATTAAGTTCCTTATGAAACAGCTTGGGCAAATATCCGTCAAACAGGGATCGGTAATCGGGCAGCGCCACATGCACATCCCCTCCCAGATCAAACAGCGAACTGATTAAAGCAGCTGACACATCGGCAAGTCCGCCGGCTTTGGCACTGAAGTTGGACATATTCCCCATGCCCTCGGGAAGATAAGTGACCTCGGGAGTTACAATGAGAACACGAGGTTTTGATTTTTTCATTTTCACCTGCCTTAACAAAACAGCTCAAAATGACAAATTTACGCCTGCCATGTGGCGCTCTGGTGTTGATAGTCAACCCAATTTATACCTATAAGGCTTCTTTTTCCGGCGTTGACCAGCCCAATTTATACCCCCGTGCCTTCTTTTTTGTCAAGTTTTATCCAAACACGGTAAAGTTCGCTGCTTCCCCAGGCCTGGGCGTCACACCCCTTGGGTTCATGGGGAGAATTGCCGTCCAGAATCTCAGGAAGATGGCCCACACACCCCTTTTTCATTAACTCCGACGCGCTTCCCAAAAGGGCCAGGGCCGTCTCAATACCTCGTGGATCATCATACACCCCAGCCCAGGCTTCGCAGAAAACGGGAAAGGGCCATGTCCAGGCCGTGCCATTATGATAGGCGGGTTTTCGTTGGGTATCTTCATCCCCTTTGTACTCTCCGGCATAGGGATGTTGGGGATCATTGAGAAGATTCCCATTAAATACAATGGGATGAGGCATGGAAACCGGCCCATCGGCAAGGCTTCGGATGGCACCCGGCACCAGTAGCCCCATACAGGCATCCAGACAGGGCATGGTAAGGGCCGGATCATCAATACCCCCCAGGGTCAAAAGAAAAAGCTGATTGGGACGAAGGGCATCGTCCACCTGGGCCAGGGCCGCTCCGGTACCGGGGTCTGCATGGAGGCAGTCGGCAAAATACCCCCGATCCGCCAGGAAATAGTAATGCGTCACACTGGTCTGCACTTTGGATGCCAGCTCTGCCCAGGAGGGTTTCCGGGAGGCGGTATCAATACCTTCCAAAAAGGAGAGTGCGTAAAACCACAGGGCCTGGATCTCCACCGGATACCCTTGACGCGGGGTGCCCGCCGGAAAGTTGGTGTCCATCCAAGTGAAGTGGGAGGGGCTGAAGAGCAATGCAGTGTCAGGGTCCATGACCACACCGGTGGCTGTCCCCCTGACAAGGGAATGGGCCATGGAAATCAGAATCTCCCTCACCAACCGATTTCCCAGATATTCATGGAGAAACCCCTCTCCGTCCCGTTCCACCAGCTCTTTACAGGCAGCGAAAAACCACAGGGGAGCATCTGAGGTCTCTCTGTTTTCGGCATTGTTGCCGCAGATCATATTGGGAAGGGTCCCCCCCTGTTCATACTGCCCAAACAGCCGCAAAATAGCCTTTGCATCTTTAAGACGTCCCCCTTCAATCAACGCCCGGCAGAAAATCAGGCTGTCCCGACCCCAGTCCAGGAACCAGGGATATCCGGCAATAACGCTTTTGTCCCTGCCCCGCTGCACCAGATAGTGGTCCAGGTTTCGCACCACTGTTTCCATAAAATGGGAAGACGACAGGCCTTTCGCTGATACTTGTCCGATTTTCGGGAATTGACTTCCGGAAGGGTTATTGTAAAGATCGGCATCCGCCTTGACCCTGGCCATGGCATTTCCCACCATGGAAACCCTGAAATAACCGGGGCTGAACAGGTCGGAATGGGCATCCAGTCCCCGCTGTTCTTCCAGGAGATGATACACCATGTAGGTCCACTCCTGTTCAAGAATAAAATTTCCCCCCTCCATGTGAAGGTCCAGTCCCCGATGCCCCGGCACCGGCTCAAAGCGCACACCGTCATCCCTTGGCATCAGGGCGGATTCCCAGGCATCCTCGGGGCCGGTCCATGCCTTTACCGTATCATGGAAGGAACGATCCTCAATGTCGGGTCGGATGATAAGGGTCACCGGAACATCATCCTCCAGAAACAGGGCATGATTCCGGGCCGGTATCCGCGTCATTTCAAGGATGACCTGGTTGTGTCCCCGGACCATCCACACCATCACTTCAATGATAAAATGCCTCCCCTCACAGGTGGGCACGTTAAACCGCCACCGTCCCCCACCGCCGCCATGGGAGCAGGAAAAGGTCTCCAGACAATCCAGGGCCAGCTCCCGGGAATATCCCTGGTACATGGCCCAGATACGGTATCGGGAGAGAAGCATCCATCGATTTTCCGGAAAATCCGGATTCAGATTGGCACATAACAGCCCATCGTAACGGCTCTCCAGCCGTCCCCACCAGGCAGCTGCCCGCAACATTCCCCCCCGGCCGTTGACATCCAGAAACTTCAGGGACGGGTCGGCCAGGATCTTTTTTCTTGAAAAGTGTGCCTGAAAGGTGAGGGTGCGGGGATATCCCAAATAGAGCAGGGAGGAGACATGTTCACGGGTTTTGCCGTTCATGAACACCCGGATACGAAGGGTCAATTCCTGGTGAAAGGAGTGGGTTTTCAGCGGAGGGAAAATGGCAAAAAATCGTCCCGATTCCATGGGCAGTGCCTCTTCATATTCCAGGGTTTGCACAGCCTCCCCCATGGTTCTCCTGATATCCGCCCGGAAATTCTTATGGGCCAGCACCAGCAGACAATATCCCGGGGGCACCATCACCGTGCGACGGGTATCCACCTCCCAGTGCCAGGTCACCACCCGGCTCTCTTTCCCCCCCCGGTTCAGGGAGCGACAAAAACCAATGGGGTCGTGGACCAGCTGTTCTGCTCCGGCATGGACATCAAAGTCTCCCAGATCTTTAAATCCCCGGAACACCCGGAACAGTTTCATGGCCCTGGCTTTGAGTTTTTGATCCAATACCCGTCGGGGCATCCGGCACATGGGAGAAGTTGACTGAACCCAGGAATCGCAAGCCTCTTCTTCAGGGCAAAGGGCCAGCACCTGCCCCGGTGCCAGGGCAACGGACTGCCCTTCCGGAGAATCAACAATGGGAATCCAGGTTTCCGTGATGAGATCCATGGCCCTCACTCCAGCCATATGCCAGTTCCGGGACATCCAGGACACGGTTCCATCTTTCTCGCAATCAAGATTCACCACAACCAGCAACCGACGTTTCGATGGCCCATGAACTCTGGCCAAGGCCAGGCAATTTCCCGAACCGCTGTGCACAAAGAAAACACGGGTGTCATGACCAAAGGTGGGGTGGTTTCTCAAAATCAGATTGAGCCGTTTGATGTGATCGATCTGATTTTCCTCGGCCCCCCAGTTCAGGGAAGGGGCTTCATGTACATCTATCTTTTCCGTGGCAAACCACTCCACTCCGGCACTGAACCCAAATCCGCCACACAGGGAAAAAAGCGCCGAGACCGCCGTACGCATCCTGGCATATCGCTGGGACACCCCTGCCAGCCGGGGGTTGTCATGGGTTTCGGCAAAATGAATCATGAGCCCATACTTTTCCGAAATTTCCACGGCCTCGGGCAGATACGCCTCAATCTCTTTGCGCTGGTAGTTCTGGAACAGTTCGGAATAGGCCCAGTTGAGATTGGCCGTGTTTAACAAATCACAGGTGGCATGGATGCCGCCTCCCAGCCCTTCCAGAAAAAACAACGTGTCCGGATACTCTTTTCGCACCCTTGCCACAATGTACTCCCAGGCAGGCAGAGGAATCATATAACCGGCATCGCACCGAAATCCATCCACCCGTCTCCTGCACCAACAGAGAAAAATCTCCGCCATGTACTGCCACAGCTCCATCCTGGAATAGTCCAGCTTGGTCAAATCCGCCCACTTCACCCCCCAGGCACCGGGGACTTCAATTTCTCCGTCCACCCCCCTCACCAGCCATTCCGGGTGACTTTCGTGGATGGTGGCGGCCCACCCCGTATGGTTAATGGCAATATCAAGCACCAGATATCCGCAATGGAAATGAACGGCATCGGCAAGTTCCATGAACTGTTCCAAGGGGGTTGCCAGGGGATCAAATTCCACCAGGGCCGGGTCCACATCGGTGAAATTAAGGGCGGCATAGGGGCTCCCGTACCGGCCCATGCGGGCATAGATGGTGGGGGTGGGATGAATGGGCAACAGCTGGAGCACCCGACACCCCAACTCACCAAAGATAAAATCCACCTCTTTGAGGAGGTCCCGGAATTTTCCCGATTCCGGAATCACGGTGTACCCTTTGGTTTCAAGGGTCTGTATCATCTGTTGATCTTGAGGTACCACTGGCTCCCGGGGCCATTTTGCACTGCCGAACTGCCGGACAAAGGCGTTGTAGATGATGTTGGCGCAGCAGGAGCCGGCACTCTCCACATTGATCACCGTATTGTCACCCTGGGGCCATACGGGAGATGCTTTCTCCTTAATCATGAAAAAACATTTGGCCTGGAAATGCCCCACCTCATACAGGGGAAGGGTGATGGAAAACCGGGAGGAACTCTGACGAACCATTTTTATATCATGCCACGCCCCGTTTAGCTTGATATCCCCCTTGTCCACCCGGTCAATGATCTCCTGGCGAGCCACATCCGCCCGGCCCAGATCGGTACGGATAAAGGCCTCTCCTCCGATGTCCGAAACGATATCAAGGGTAAAGGTGATACTGTCTCCGCAAAACATGACCACTCCCCTGCCAGGCTCAGGATGCTGAATAACCATAAACCACCTCTCATTGCAGTAAACTCAATGCTCAATTTTTTTCTGACCGGTTTTGCGAGAACGGGGTCAGGCTTGTCAACATAAAAAAACTTGATCATCAAGAGTAAAGGCTTTGCTGCCGGAATCAACGCGTTGATGAGTAACTATGCATTTTCCCATCCCCCCAGAAGATGGAGGTGAAGATGAAAAATCACCTGTCCGCCTCCCTTTTCAACGTTAAATAAAAGTTTATATCCCGACTGATCCACCCCCTCTTTTATGGCCATTGCTTTGGCCACCATGTGCATTCTTGCAACAATGTCTGCATCGGCTTCGCTGAGATCATTGACACTTCTAATATGCTGTTTCGGCACAATGAGCAGATGCACCGGAGCATGGGGTTTGATATCCCTGAAGACGACACACACCTCATCTTCATAAATAAATTCCGACGGAATTTCTCCTCTGACGATTTTACAAAACAGACACGCTTCTGCCATTGGATTCTCCTTTTTTGGGTTTCGGGTTATGTGGCACCACTGAATTCAGGTGTGGGTTACCCATGGTCTGAATCTTTTATCAGCCGTTATGTTTTTATGGACGTGATCAAATGGTGGACCAATGAAAATCAAGAGATAGGTTTATGGTAAAGTGATAACCGGCCCCGGGGCCGGGGCCGGATCAGGGTCCCTCAATGGTTTCCATCAACCGTTCCAAGACGGTGGTGGCTTTGCCTTTCAGGAATATATGGGTCACAAAATCGGTGTACTCCGACGGTTCGGTGTTGATCTCAATGATCTTTGCCCCGTTCTCCCGGGCCAGCCGGGGAATCATGTTGGCAGGTGCCACTTCTCCGGTGGTGCCGACAATGAGAAAAAGATCGGCTTTCTCAGATTCGCCAAAGGCGGCCCGGTGGGCATGACCGGGGATGGACTCCCCGAAAAAAACGGCATTGGGTTTTAAAATTCCCCGGCATTTTTCACACCGGGGCGGCAGGATGGATAGATCCACCTTTTCCACCCTGACGATGCGACCACAATTAAGGCAGATCAGTTTTCTCAAATCCCCATGAAACTCATGGATGGTTTTGCTTCCGGCATCCTGATGGAGGCCGTCCACATTCTGGGTGATCACCCCATGGATCAGCTTTTTTGCCTCCATCTCCGCCAGGATATAATGGGCGGTATTGGGTTTGGCCTGACCAAACAGCTCATAGAAAATGTCCCGCATCACCTCCCAGGAGTGACCGGGGTATTCACGGAAATAGGAGATGTCAAAGGTGGCCGGGTCGTACTTATTCCACAATCCGTTTTCACCCCGGAAAGGAGGGATACCGCTCTCCACAGAAATGCCGGCACCGGTAAAGGCCATGGCCCGGGTCGCTCCTCTTATTAATTTTGCCGCCCTTTCATATTTATGATCGTCCACCACCGTTATCTCCACTTTTTCGAACTTAATGTCAACGCCGACCACCCGTCACGACCGGTGAGCCAACAAAGCCAGGCCTGAGCCCACTATACCAGCTGCATCACCTCAAAGGTATTAGTCATCAGATCGCAGATGAGCAGCCGGTTTCTCAACATTTCTCCCCGTCCCAGCAACACCTTGAGCACCTCAGAACACTGGAGGGATGCCACCAGAAGGGCACAATGGGCCAGATTTCCCAGCTGCTGTTCAATGCCCGCCTCACCGGCCTCCTGTGCATTGCCATAAATCAGTTTAAATCCCGAATCTTCGGGGTAGATCACCGTCACCTGGCCCGAGGTTCCGGCAATGGCCCCGGATACCAGGGGAATACCCTGGATTCGGGCCAGGTCCTGGAGTAAAAACCGATCCCGGATGGAGTCCAGGCAATCCACCACCACATGGGCATTCCCCATGATCTGTGCGGCATTATCCCTTTTTAAGAAAGCATTAAAGGCGTTCACCTGCACCGTTTTGTTGATGGCTTCCACCCGTTCCCGGGCCGCCAGGGACTTGGGCATGCCAATACCCCTTTCCGTTGAAAGGAGTTGTCTGTTCAGATTGGATTCATCAAAGCAGTCACCATCCACCAGATCAAGGGTACCAACGCCAATGCGGGCAAGCATCTCCACCACGCCGCCCCCCAGACCCCCCAGACCCACAATGCAGACCCTGGCACCGGCCAGGTGCTCCTGTTCCGCCAGGCTGATGGATTGAAAATTTCTTGCATATCTTTTTTTCATCTCCATGAACCTTTTGTCTCCTTTTGCTACCCGCCCCCCACCGGAGGGAAAATGCCCACCCTGTCATTATTTTTCAATGCATAGGTGGGGAACTCCCGTCTGCCATTTATAAAAATAAGTTTCACATCTGCCTCGGGAATCCCTAATCCGACCACCAGATCCATAACACGGGTTCCTTCAGGAATCTCCATGGTTTTTGGAGCATCGGGCAGAAAAGATCTTAAGGTGGCAAACAGATTTAAATTTATGGATATCATAGGCTTCTCTTTTAAAATTACCGGGATATTGTGCTTAAAGAGGAATCCCAACAAAAGTGTCAATAACGCAAAGCTGCCCCACCCCCAAATAACCGGAGGTGTGATCAAGTCCGAATTGCCGAATGCCGGGTCCCTGACATTTACTTTACCCTTTATAAATGATATAGACGTAAAATTGTTTTTCAACCAACGGTATAGCGGTAAAGCCCGTCATGACGGATATTATGACATGGTTATCGAATTGTATGCAACAGGAAAAAAAGAGGAAAATATGGGGCAGGCCACCATGGAACCGATCACAATGGATCAATTTGCTGAAAATCTGGCAACCTTTGCCATTAACCGGGATGATTTAAAAGCCCTTCTCCAAGCCATGCCCGCAGACGACACCGTGAATCGGACCTGCGTGGAGTATGAGCTTCAGATTTTAAAAATATTGACGGTGGGCTGGGCCATCTCTTTTTATATGAAAGATGAACCGCTCAAAAAGGAGATCAACCAGCGATTCTGGAACAATATTAAGGAGATCTCCCGGAACATTTCCCAGCTGACGGAAACCACCACCGGTCAATGTGTGGACTATTTCTCCATTCTTAAAAAACGGATGGATAATTATGTTGCCGTCATGAAGCAAAACTCAATGGAGGGAACCGATCCCACCTTTATCATGGGCCCGGCGTTTGCTGAGGCCTGCGGGTGCCATGAGGATGCCGCTGTGATCCTCACCGGAACCAAACTGTTTACCATAACCCTTGGTGGTATCAAAGAGTACCTTAATGCCGTGAATATCCGGCAGCCTGAAATACCGGTGTCCTGATGGCACAAAGCATACCCACCCCCCGGCAACTGATCCGTGCAATCATCGTCATCAATGGATTCATGTTTCTGGCATGTCTGATTGTCAGCGGCCGCCACACGGATTTTTCCATCAATCCCTTTGCCACACTCTCCCCAGCCACCAACACCTTGATTTTCATGGGGGCCACCGGCACCCTCCCCATTGACCACTACCGGCAATGGTGGTCTTTAATAACGGCAAGCTGGCTCCATGGAAGCCTTCTCCACATCATTTTCAACATGACGGCCCTGGTCCAGATCGGGCATCTGGTCATGGGGGCCTATGGCGTTCACCGGATGTTCATCATCTATACCTTGAGCGGCATTGCCGGATTTTATCTCTCCTATGTTGCCGGTGTCAGTGTGACCATCGGGGCGTCCGCTTCCATCTGTGGCCTCATCGGTGCGACCCTTTACTTTGGAAAATCCAGGGGAGGCGCATTTGGACAAGCCGTTTACAGGCAAACCATGGGATGGGTACTCAGCCTCATTGTCATCGGTCTTGCCATCCCCAGCATCAATAACTGGGGTCATGGAGGCGGCCTTGTGGCCGGAATGGGGCTGGGTTGGCTGCTGGGATACCATGAAATTCGAAGGGAAAGCGGATGGCATCTTGCGGTTTCGGTGGGGTTAATGATCGCAACTGCGCTGTTTCTCATATGGACCGTTGCGACAGCCTTATACCTATTTATATGAAAGAGTAGGCGAGCCTAATATTCTCTCAATCTTCGTTGTGGCAGGTCTTACTGCCATGTATGTAATATGAAAAGGCAGCCTCCAAGGCAACCTCAGCAGAGCCGCCCCCCCGATGGGCAATAGGAACCGGACAATTGAGCTGTCTACAGTTCCGGTCCGGGCCCATTGCCCGTCGGGGGGGCGGCGGTATAATACCATTTTCATTATTCGTTGTGTCGATGGACCGACATGTCGGTTATAAGAAGGCTTGGTTTTTCTTCCGCACTCTCCCTTCCTGCCGACGGTCGGGCCTGGGACCATGGTGGAGACAGGCGGTGCTTTTCACCTGACAGCACTTCAGGCATAGAGGCAAGGATCAATAAAAAAAACGTCAAAACTGCAAAATATCCAAAAAAGCATCACAGAAGTAGTTATCACACTCATTTTTTATCCAGGCACACATTGACAAATGCCGTATACAGAGCATATTACCATCATACCCAAACACCACCAAATACAAAATAAAGGAGAAAAAAATGAAGGGAGATTTCAAGAAAATTTTATTTGCCACGGACCTGTCCAACAACTGCCGGCACGCCTTTGCCTATGCTGCAAACCTGGCGGCCCGGTATGAGGGTGGAATTACGCTTCTGCATGTCATGGAAAGCGTTCCGGAATCCCTGGATTCAAGGCTGAAAGGTCTGCTTGGAAAAGAGCAGTGGGAAATGCTTCACAGCAAACATGAACACGATGCCAGAGCCACACTCATCGGCAAAAAAAATGAGTCAACCACCATTCATCAGGCACTTGGCAGTTTTTCAGACACAGCCCGGAATGAAGAGTGCCGATATACCGTGGAAAATATCCTTGTAAAGGACGGTCATGTGGTGGACACCATTCTGGACACCGCCCAGGAAGAGGGGTGTGACCTCATTGTGATCGGATCCAACAAAACCATGTTCACCGATTCAAAATCCATGGGACATCGCGCTAAAAGCATCCTGAAACGATCCAGAATTCCGGTTATGATGATCCCACCGGCGGACGAGTAAGAAAAACCCGGCGTTTATTGATTTACCGTTTTAAGAACCCGGACGGTCATATTTTCCATGTATTTTCCCGATAGGTCGGACCGCCTATCAGGCCAATGGAGCCGACTGCGGTTAAACGGGTGATCAATAATGGCCGGGTCCCTGGGTAGTTGTGGCAATCATTCAATGACAGGCGTGCCATCAGGCCCTATATTGAGAACGGCCCACTGACCCGCACCACCGGCAAGCTGTCGGTGGTGCGATCTCATCTCGCCGAAATCAAATTGTTCCAGGGCCGTTTTCAAGCCTTGAATCTCGGCTTCCAGTTCATCTGTAAGCCCCTGTTTCAGGCCCAGAGAGACCCGATGGTTATACTGTTTTTTTATCTCCGTTTCAATGCAGTGATTCCGCAGATCCAGTTTGATTTTAATCTTCTCCAATGCACAATCCTCCCAATTTGAACGTAGCGCCCTGCGGGCGGGTTTTTTCCAACGCATTGATTTAATAATCGATAAAATGAAAATTCCTATACTATTTAATTACTTAGTTTGGTGAAAAAATGCAGAAAAAACTTGATGCCTACCCTGTGATCATAAAAATTCCCATCGCATGGGGTGAAATGGATGCGTTTGACCACGTGAATAACACCGCATATTTCAAATACTTTGAAAGTGCACGAATTTCATATTTTGAGCAAATTAATTTTATGGAATTTATGGAGACCACCGGTGTCGGCCCCATACTTGCGTCCACCCAATGCAACTTTAAAATCCCCCTTACCTATCCGGATCAAATATCCGTAGGAGCCAAGGTAGATGTGGATATTATTGGAACAGACCGTTTTACAATGAAATATGCCGTTTTCAGCCATAAACATAATAAGATTGCCGCATGGGGAGAAGGGGTCCTTGTGACATTCGATTATCAAAAAAATCAAAAAGCACTGATACCGGATGAAATCAAAAAAAGGATTCTCACTCTTGAAAAAAACAACCCCAAACCACTGGGGCCTGGGGCTTGAGTGTTAAAGATTACGCAGAGGCATTGAAAGAAGTTGGGAGTTTAATGAATGCCCAAACTGATACTCCTGAAGGCGATAGACTTGACATTCATCGCGTGCAAACAAGTTAATATCAACTATGTATCACTATACACTCGAACATCCGGGTATCAAACAAACTGTGAATGCAAAGCCGTCATGGTCTTCCTGAGATCCGTTTCATGGACAAGGAAGTAGAGCGCTGCCTTGGAAGGGCCAAAGGAGATCATTTCAATGTTGACATTCACCTCGGAAACCGCTGTGAAACAACGGGCCGCAATGCCCCGGTGGTTGTGCAGTCCATCCCCCACCACACTTATAAGCGCCAGCTCCGTAATCTGCTCGGACTCCCGGAAAAGACGAGGTTTCATCTCCGTTATGACCTTGTGAGCCCGGTCAATGTCCCTTCTGGATAAGAGCAGGCTGATACAGGTCTGGGAGGTGACCACGGATTTAATATTAATGCCGGCCCGGGAAAGAGCACCGGCAATGTGGGCCAGAATCCCCTGGCGCAGCCCCACCCCTGACGCATAGACCTTTAACACGGCAATGTCCGTGGAGTGGGAAACACTCTTGATGACATTTTTTGCCGGCACCGCCTGTTCGGTGATGAGGCTGCCGGGACCATCGGGGTTCAGGGTATTTTTAATGGCGATGTTAATACCTGATTTCCGCACCGGCTCCACGGTTCTGGGGTGAAGAATGGATGCACCGGAGTAGGCAAGCTCCGAAGCCTCTTCATAGCTCAGCACGGAAATCAGTTTGGCATCGGGAATGACACGGGGGTCCGCCGTCATGAACCCTTCGGTATCCTTCCAGATCTCGAGGAGATCCGCCTTTAAGGAGGCCGCCACCACAGCAGCGGAATAGTCACTGCCCCCACGGCCAAAGGTGGTGATTTCATCTGATTCGCTGATACCGAAAAATCCGGGGATAAAAAGAATGGCCTCTTGGGTGATGAGGGGCAGCACACGCTTCTGAAAATTCTCAGCGGTTTTGATTATGTTCGCTGTGGCATCGGCGAATCGCCCGTCGGTGATGATGCCGGCCTCCCGGGGCATGATATAAATGGCCTTTTCTCCCCGGCTCTGCAGCACCCGGGCCATTAAGATCACCGACAGCCGTTCTCCATAACTGATGATGATATCCCGCATGCGGGGGGTGGCTTCCCGGGTAAAATTGATTCCGAAATAGTATCGCTCAATTTTCAGAAAATGGGGAGCAAGGGCCTGTTCCAATGACTTGAAATCAGCGTCTGTTGTCATCAAATGGCGTGCCAGGTTTAAATGCTCTTCCCGGATTTCTTCAATGACGGATCCGATGAGCGTCTCATCTTTTAACGCCTTGTCAATGCCGGCGACCAGCCGGTCTGTGATGCCGGAAATGGCAGAGAGTACGAATACATCTCCCCTGCCCCTTTGCGCAATCAAATCCACAATACTCCGGACAACACCCTCGCCTTTTAAACACCCCCCACCGATTTTAATAACCTTCATTGCCATCCTCTACCCTTGAAAATTGCACCCCCAACATTCCACCCCTAACAATAATTATGATCAAGCCCGCAATGTCTATAACACACCTTTTGAGTTCCGTCCAAAGGGGATATTGAGTTTTTTCATTTTTTTTCTCAAGGTTGAGGGGTGAATATTCAAAACCCTGGCCGCCCCCTTTTCCCCCTCCACCCGGCCCTTGCAATGGGCCATGACCCGTTGAATATACCCGGCTATAACCTGATCAAGTTCAAGCAGTTTTTCCATATCAATGTTGGTCGAAGCGGTGGTTTCGTATAAAATTTCGGTCTGATTATCGCCGATCCCCTTAAAAAAAAGCAACTCGTCCCTGTCCAGAATCAAGGAACGCTCCACAGCATTTTCAAGTTCACGGATATTTCCCGGCCAATGATAGTCCATCAGGCGCTGGAGGGCATCGGGCGCGGGGGTCGGAATAACGGTCCGTTTCATCTCTTTGGATTTTTTCACAATAAAATAGCGAATAAGATCCGGGATATCCTCCTTTCGTTGTTTTAAAGGGGGAAGAATGATGGGAAAAACCCTGAGCCTGAAAAAAAGATCCGCCCTGAATTGATATTGGGCCATCATCTTTTCAAGATTCTGATGGGTGGCTGCAATGACCCTTATATTTACCCGGATGGTCTCGGTGCCCCCCAGCCTGTCAATTTCCTTTTCCTGTAATACCCGCAAAAGCCGCACCTGGGCCTCGGGCGGTAATTCTCCGATCTCATCTAAAAACAGGGTGCCCCCATTGGCACGTTCAATGCGTCCTCGTTTCTGGGAAACCGCACCGGTAAATGCCCCTTTTTCATAACCGAACAGCTCACTATCCAGAAGAGATGCCGGAATCGCACCACAATTCACCGGTATAAACGGTCTGTTTTTTCTATTGGACAGGTTGTGGATGGTGTTTGCAATGACCTCTTTACCGGTACCGGTTTCTCCCAACAGCAATACCGGGCTTTCCAGGGGAGCGACCTTCTGAACCATCTGCATCACCTGTTTCAACCCTTTTTGGGCGCCAATGACCTTTTCACCGGAAAATTTATTCAATTCTTCCTGGAAATACTTATTATCATCCATAAGGACTTCCTTGAGTTTTTTTAATTCCCGGAATCGCAGGCTGTTGGTCAACGCTATGGCACACGGTTTGTTCAAAAGGCTTAAGAGATGAACATGCTCCTTGTTAAATTTCTCTTTTCCATTATTAAATACTGAAATAACGCCCAGCATGGTCTTTTCCAATACAAGATCCATGACCAGTGCGGATAAATTGGAAGCACCAAAGGTCTCTGCCACAGGCCCCGTGACAGGATCATCACCCAGTCGGTCTATGACCCTGATACGAACAGACCGCTGGTCCTCTACCTGTTTTCGCCCTCTCTTTGATAACGAAATCTTGACGGAAGTCGCGTCATACATTGTTGGGGTGGCATGGGCAACCGTCTCCACAATGCCGGGTTTTTGGTGATATACATGGAAGCTCATCTGCCCCACCGGCATAAACTTACAAATATACAACAGGCACTGATGCAAGGCCTTTTCAATCTCAAGACTGCCGCAAATTTTCAATGTCGCTTCACTGAAGAACTCTTTTTCATCAACTGCCATGGAAAACTCCTGATATCTAATTTGGCTCATAACGGGTTTCAGGGGGGGCAACATCATTGTATCTTCAGGGGGCAGCGTGGCGTTATCGCGCCCCCCATTCATGGCCCCTGCATCTCCCCTCTATGGTCCGTTGATTTCTGTTCTATTTACCAGTTTTTTTCCAATATGGCAAATAGAACAGAAATTTCTTTCCCATGGTATAGTTATATGCTTTGATCAAGTGAACTTTCCTTTATTAACAGACAATTTGGATCTGGCATATTTTATGCAAGCTTATCTTGGACTAATCATGTGTTCCGAATTACAAACAGCTCGATAAAAAAGGAAAACGCAATGGAAATCAAGAAGATTACGGTGTTAGGTGCGGGTATTATGGGTGCAGGTATTGCTCAGGCAGCAGCCCAGGCAGGGTTTGATGTCATGATCCGGGATATGGAAGACCGTTTTGTGGAAAATGGTCTGGCAACCATAAAGGCTAACCTTGACCGATCCGTATCCAAAGGCAAAATGGAGAAAGGTACGGCAACCGAGATCCTGGGACGCATCAAAGGCACTACGGATTTAAACGAAGCTGCCCAGGATGCAGACATGGTCATTGAGGCCATTATCGAACTTATGGCGGTTAAGAAACAGGTCTATCAGGAGCTGGACAACATCTGCAAAAAAGAGACCATCTTTGCCTCCAACACCTCCGGTCTCTCCATCACTGAAATGGCAAGCGTTACCACAAGACCGGACAAGGTCATCGGCATGCATTTTTTCAACCCGGTGCCTGTGATGAAACTGGTTGAACTGATCAAGGGATATACCACATCGGACGAAACCCTTGAGCTTGCCACTGCCTTTGTCAACACCATTAAAAAAACGCCCATTGAAGTCAAAGAGGCACCGGGTTTTGCGGTGAACCGGATACTGTGCCCCATGATCAATGAAGCTATTTTTGTACTGGCAGAGGGGATTGCGTCTGCCAAGGATATTGACCAGGCAATGACCCTGGGTGCCAACCACCCCATAGGCCCCCTTGCCCTGGCTGACATGGTGGGATTGGATACCATGCTTATGGTGCTCGAAGGATTTCATAAAGAGCTGGGAGAGGACAAATACCGGCCGGCAACATTGCTCAGAAAAATGGTACGGGCAGGCCATCTTGGCAGAAAGAGCGGCAAAGGCTTTTACGACTACACAAAATAAAGTGGTCCAGCAGTCCTAAATTTGATGTTTTTTTTACTATTATTAAGAATGGAGTAAAGATAAAGATGAAAGAAATTGTGATTGTATCTGCCTGCAGAACCGCCATTGGGTCATTTGGGGGAACCCTGAAAGATATGACCGGTGCCGCCATTGCCGCCGTTACCATGAAAGAGGCCGTAAAAAGGGCCGGAATAGACCCGGGTATGATTGATGATGTACGATATGGCTGCTGCGTGGAGCACCATGACACCCTTAATGTGGCCAGGGTAGCCGCGCTCATGGCTGGGATTCCGGATACGGTTCCGGCCGTCACCGTGAATCGGGTCTGCATATCAGGAATGGAAGCGGCGCTCTCCGGGGCCGCCATGATCCAGGCCGGCATGGCAGAGGTGATCCTTGCAGGGGGGGTGGAACATATGTCCGGCGTGCCCTATTCGGTTCCCAACGCAAGATGGGGATGCCGTCTCCAGGATCAGCAGTTTGTGGATAGTATGATTCATGCCCTGCACTGCGGGTCCCATCTTCTTCCCATGGCCGGGGACACCCCTTTGAATACCAATGAGGCACCGGCAAGCTATTTTATGGGAAAACCGTATATAATGGGACACACCGCAGAATTTGTGGCCCAGTATCTGGGGATTTCAAGGGAGGAGATGGATGAGATTGCCCTGCGAAGCCATAATAACAGTGAACGGGCAACCAACGACGGCTCCTTTAAAGAGGAGATTGTACCCATTGAGGTCCCCCGAAGAAAAAAAGATCCCCTTATTTTTGATAAGGATGAACATTTCCGGCCCGGTATAACAATGGAAAAACTGTCCAGCCTGCCGCCGGCCTTTGTTCCCAAAATCGGAAAGATAACCGCCGGCAATGCCAGTGGTCTCAATGATGGGTCTTCAGGCATGATCCTCATGTCGTCGGACAAGGCAAAAGAACTGGGGCTGACCCCCATTGCGAAAATCAAAGCCACGGGCATGGGCGCCTGCCACCCCACCCTTATGGGCCTTTCCCCGGTACCTGCCGTAAAGCAGCTCATGGACAAAAGCAAACTTTCCATAAAAGACTTTGAATTGACAGAGGTCAATGAGGCCTTTGCCGCACAATATCTCGGGTGCGAAAAAGAGCTGGGATTGAATCGCGAAATTACCAATGTCAACGGTTCCGGCATCGGCCTGGGACATCCCGTTGGTTCCACCGGGTCAAGGATCATGGTCACCCTGATCCATGCCATGAAAAAACGGGGCAATACATTGGGTCTTGCCACCCTGTGCGGCGGGGGAGGGGTATCTCTTGCCTGTGCCCTTGAAATGCTTTAGCATCAATCCCCCCTGATCATTCCGGACTCCCAGGATAAAAGCCTTCCCTTTTCGGGGAACACGCAGAGAACTCAGGGGGTCCGCTTTCATTGATTTCCCGTTTAAAAAATCAAGACGTTCATATTCTTCCAAGTTTTGCTTTGGTTAAACGGAAGGTCAAAAATTGCCAAGTCTCTGATACCTGACAAGCAGGCAAGACAGTGGCGGATAACAAAAACCAAGAAGGAGATAGTTAAATGGCGCAGTTGATTTCAGATCGCAGAGATATTGATTTTGTACTACATGAACAACTACAGGTGGAAAACTTAACCAAGGCGGAAAAATTCAGCGAATTTGGTAAAAAAACCATTGACCTCATCATTTCCGAAGCCAGAACTCTGGCAGTTAAAGAGATGTTGCCCCTGCAGAAACCCAGTGATATAGGATGTGAATTTAAAAATGGCCAGGTAAAAGTCCCCGAAGATTTTCATAAAGTTCTGGAAACATACAACGATGGGGAATGGCTGGCCATGACAGATGATCCCCAATGGGGAGGACAGGGCATGCCCAAAAGCGTGGCCATGGCTGCCAACGAGTATTTTTACGGTGCCTGCAACTCCTTTATGATCTATAACCTGTTAACCCACGGTGCTGCCAAGCTTGTGGAAACCTTTGGAACGGACGACCAGAAAGAGATTTATCTGAAAAACATGCTGTCCGGGAAATGGGCTGGGACCATGCTTCTCACCGAGCCCGATGCCGGGTCTGATCTGGCAGCTGTTTCCACCATTGCGAAGGATAACGGCGATGGCACCTACGCATTGGAAGGTAACAAAATTTTTATCTCCGGTGGCGAACAGAACCTGACGGAAAACATTATCCATCCGGTGCTGGCAAGACTGGAAGATGCGCCGGAGGGCATCAAGGGCATATCCCTCTTCCTGGCACCCAAATACCGGGTGAATGACGATGGGACGTTGGGAGAGTTCAATCATGTTGTCTGCACCGGCATTGAAGAAAAGATGGGGCTTCATGGGTCTGCCACCTGTTCTCTGGAGCTGGGGGGTAAAGGCCAGTGCCAAGCAACCCTTTTAGGGGAAAAGAACAAGGGCATGGCCGCCATGTTCCTGATGATGAATGAGGCCCGCCAGATGGTGGGGCTCCAGGGGTTTGCCAATGCCTCGGCATCCTATATGTATGCCGTCAATTATGCCAGAGAGCGTGTGCAGAGCAAGGGCCTCACCGATCCTGTGGGTTCAAAGGCTGTGGCCATTATCAACCATCCCGATGTCAAAAGACAGCTACTCATGATGAAGGCCTGGGTGGAGGGTATGCGAAGTCTGATTTATTATGGCGGGTTGTGCCATGACCGCATTGCCATTGCATCCGATGAGGCGGAAAAAAAGCAAATTTCCACCCTGCTCGAAGTACTGACCCCCATTATCAAAGGCTACATCACGGACAAGGCATTTGAGGTGTGCAACCATGGCATACAGATTTATGGCGGCTATGGGTTCATAGAAGAGTTCCCCGTGGCCCAGTTGTTACGCGATTCCCGAATCTTTATGCTTTATGAAGGTACCAACGGCATTCAGTCCATGGATCTCATGGGACGAAAGTTGAGCATGTACAAGGGCGAACCGTTTAAATATTTTCTGGATCAGATTCAGAAAGTGATCACCCTGGCCAAGCCAGTGGAGGAGATCAAAGCGCTTACCGAAAGCGTGGAAACATTTTTCGCAGAATATACGGAAGTCACCCAGCATCTTGCAAAATTGAGCCAATCGGACAAGGTTTTGGAGGCCTTTGCCTTTTCCCATCCTTTTATGGAGGTGACCGGAGATCTGGTCATGGCATGGATGCTGTTATGGCGGGCCAGCCTGGCAGCGCCCCAGATCGGAAAAAATAAAAAAGATACGGCTTTTTACCAGGGACAGATTCAGACGGCCCGGTTCTTTATCAATACCATCCTGCCCATCACCCGGGGACGGCTTGAAGCCATCCGGAAAGGCGATGCCGTTGCCGTAGAGATGGAAGATGCCGCCTTTGGCGGGAAATAAAAATCCTGGCCTGGAAAGGGCCGGATGTTTAACCGATAAACAAAATACTCGTGACTCATAAGTTTTTTTTTGGGGGAAAGCATGATTTATGCCTCCCCCAGAATTTTCAAGGATCTTCGCAAATTTGGGAGATTGAGACCTGCGCAGGAGGGGTCAGGCTTTCGTTATTGACACTTTTGTTGAAATTATTCCTTCCAACTATGCGGGTGAAGACTCACTTTGTATTTTCGTCCTTTTTCATCATTTCGCTATACCAATCCTCATCACCATAAAATCGTTCGGAGCATTCAGGACACAGACTATGAGTGAAGACTGCTTTTGAATGTTTCTGGATATAGGATTCAAGCTGGTTCCAATATCCCTTGTTATCCCTGATTTTTTTGCAGGAAGCACATATGGGCAAAAGGCCATGCAGTGTTTTTACTTTACCTAATGCGCTTTGCAGCTCGGTAATTAACTGTTCCTGCTTTTCTTTCATTTGGTGTTTATAAAGGGCAATCTCAATGGCAATGTTTAATTCTCTGTCGTTAAAAGGTTTAATTATATAGCTGTAAGGCTCTGTTATTTTAGCTCTTTTAAATGTATCTTCATCAGCATATGCGGTGAGATATACAATCGGAATATTAAATTGAGACCCTATTTGCCCGGCAGCTTCAATCCCATCAATTGCACCCTTCAATATGATGTCCATCAGCACTAAATCCGGTTTTTCCTTTTCGATTTCTGCAATTGCCTCCTCACCGGACGGAACAATGGCACAGACCATATACCCCACATTTTTCAAGCTTGTTTCGACATCTTTGGCAATAACAAATTCATCCTCAACAATAAGAATACTCGAAGCTTTCATTTTCTATATTCTTTCCTTTCCGCTTACATCCGTAAACCGGATTTGAAATTGGGTTCCTTCATTCCGGTTGATCTCAATTCTTCCGGCGAGCTGGTGTTCCACAAGGCCGGTTATGAGTTGTAATCCGACTTCTAATAAAATATTTTCTTCCATGGCATATTTTTTTGCACCTTCTTCCATTTTTGAAAAAAACGGATTGGAAAGCGCCTTCATCACAAGAGCGATTGTTCTCTCATTCCCAGCTTCCGCATCGGATATAAAAAAAAGAAGATGAAGGATAGATAGAAACAAAATGAAGATCATCACAAAAGGAAGGTTTATTCTCTTTGTATATTTTTCTCTTTTCATCATCCCATCCTAAATCCAACATGAGTGTACCCTTTTTGCAGTATCCTCCCCCTCTCCAGTCATGGAGAGGGAGCTGGGGTGAGCTTGGGTAGACCACGATCGTCCCTGGATCATCAAAAAAGGGTACACTCATCAAACGTGAACCATCAATGTGAGCTGTTGTTGCTATTTTTTCTTTGGCGGACTGACCAGTGCCTTGCCGTCAATGACGACCTTACCCTCCTGGTTGATACACTGGGTGATCAGTACCACCCGGTTTTTTTCAGTGTCCACCTCGGTGACCTCCGCCACTGCCGTGATGGTATCGCCGAATTTCACCGGTGCCTTGAACTTAAGGTCCTGGCCCATGTAAATCGTGCCGGGTCCGGGGAGCTTCATACCCAGAACCGCCGAGATAAGGCCGGCAGGAAGCATTCCATGGGAGATGCGGGTTTTAAAAAAGGTCCCGGATGCATAGACCTCGTCAATGTGGGCTGGATTGAAATCCCCGGTTATGCCCGCAAATCCGTATACATCGGATTCTGAAATGGTTTTGGTCATGATGGCTTTGTCGCCGATTTTGATCTGATCAATTGTCCTGCCTGTCATGTTATCTCTCCTCATGTAAAATTACGGCATGGTCTGCCTTTAAGCAGAGTAAGTACTTGTCTGCTGCCGGAAGGATCGGATGGGTTAAAACCAGGACCTGAAGCCCCAGATATCTTCTTCAAGGGATTTCTTGGTCTCTTCCAATTTCAGATGGACCGAGGCGTTCTGGATGGCAATGCCCCCCTGAATACCCAATGCCTGTGCCATTTCCTGAAAGGATTTAGAGAACCTTGTCTCGCCGCCTGAAAGAAAATTCATAATACCAATGACAGTATCATTTGCTTTTACCGGAACCGTATAAAGAGATGTCACCCCCTCTTTTACCATGGCATCGGGATACTGGACCAACTCGCCATTTGTTACATCCTCAATGAGGATACTCTCGCCATTGATGATTTTTTCAAACCCCTTACTGAAATAAACCGGCCCCTTGTTAAGAAAGGCATCGCTGAGCCCATGGCTGGCCACCAGTTTCAGTTCACCGGTATTTTCATCCTTAAGCCGAATCAAGGCAGCCTTGAGTTTCAAACGACTGCACACATCGGACGTCAGGGCCTGGAAGATATCTTTTACATCAAGGGAGGCATTGATGTTCTCTGAAATATCCCTGAACAGTCGGCTATAGGTCAGAACTCTTTCAAAAAGCAGGGAATGCTCAATGGCTGACCCGCCCTGGTGGGCCAGGGCCTTGAGCAGCTTGATATCGTTGTCGTTGAAATCACGTTTTTTGGCAGAGTAGAGGGTAAGCATGCCAATGGTTTTATTTTTTACCACGACCGGTACCGCCAGAAGAGACTCAATGCCTTCGGATTTCTTGGCCTCCTTGTTGGGTATCCGTGGATCAGTGGTGGCATCTTTTACAGCCAGGTGCCCTCCGTCGGTCATCACCTGATCCATCATCTCCCTGGCTTTCATGGGATTTGTGTGCCGGTAATTTTCAGAGAGCCCGGTTTCGGCTACACATTCAAAGTAGTCACTGTCCTCTTTTGCAAGGAAAAGGGCAGCCCCTTTACCGTCCATGGCCTGGACGGCATTGGTGACAACCAGAGGCAGGAGATCTTCATAGCGGGAGGCACTGTCCAGGGCAGTGCAGACATTACACAGAGCATCAAAATATTCAATTTCTGAAGTCATGAGATAATCCTTAAATGATAAATTTCTGTTGACGGACGGGGATCAGTCTTCCCGCTGGGACAGCCAGTGTAAAATTTTAGGGGTAAACTCTTTCTGGAACCTGGAACTAACATAAATGCCGATGTGACCGGTATCCAGGCACACATCCTCCACATCGTCGGAACCGACCTTTGAGGTCAATAAAGCGGCTGCTTCCGGAGGAACAAGATGATCGAATTTGGCATAAATGTTGAGCAGTGGCATGGAGATATTTTTCAAATCCACTCGTTTGCCGCCCAGTTCCAATTTACTCTGGATGAGAAGGTTCTTCTGATAACAGTCGGTGACAAATTGTTTGAATGTCGCTCCGGGGACGTCGGGGCTGTCAAAAATCCATCTCTCCATGCGGATAAAATTCTCAACAAATGATTTTTGATCCATATTTTCCATGAACCCCACATATTTGTCAATCATCAATCGGGCCGGGTTCATGAGCAAAAATCCCACGTTCATGATGTCTCCGGTCAGGTTTCCGCTGTTGGCAACCAATTTTTCAGGCGACATCTTCCGGGTCCACAGATGGAGAAATCCCTTGTCCGTGTCAAAGTTGGTGGGGGTGACGGTGGCCACAAGGTTTTTTACCTTCTCCGGGTGAAGGGCTGCATACATTACGGTGAAGGCCCCTCCCATGCAGATGCCCATCATGTTGATCTTTTCCAGGTTATGGGCCTTGCGGACGTAGTCCACCATCTCGTCCATATACCAGTTAACATGGTCATCAATGGTAAGAAACTGGTCTTTTCTGCTGGGATATCCCCAGTCAACCATGTAAACTTCCTGACCTTGGGAGAGCATGATTTGGACCACGCTTCGTTCCGGCTGCAGGTCCAGCATTGTCTCTCGATTGATCAATGCATAGGTAATTAAAAGTGGGGTTTTGCTTTTAATTACATCCGGCTTGTAATGTTTGAGTTTTACCCTGTCTTCCTGGTAAACCACATCATAGGGGGTCACGGCAATATTTGTATCCAGGTCTTCGAGCATGACATCCCATGCCTTCTGGGCCTGGGAACTGCTCTGGGTTGTTTTTTCGGCGATTTTGCTCAGGATCAGTTCAACATCAATAGGTGAACGACTCATAACATGTTTTCCTCCTTTTCCCTTGGATAAACCCGAAAATCAAGACAAACCTTCAGTGTCAGTACACGTTTTTCCAAATTATTTCAAGATGTTATTTTGGTTTTAGCTGCGGACTTCAAGGACTTTCTGCCGGGGCCTTTTGTTTGTAATTTCTGAGCTATTACTTTCGTGTTTTTCAATGACACCTCTTTTTTCGGGATTTTGGTTGTCTTAACGGGTTGGGTCGCTGCAGATTCTTCAATATTTGTTGCAGGCACATTAACCGGATCAGGTGTTGAACTGACGGTTGTCTGCCGGGAGGAACCGTTTTTTTCAAGGTTTCTAAGCCGTTTTTTTAACTGATAAATTTCTTTGTAAAGATCATCAAGTTCAATGTTGCTGGGAATCTCAAACTGCTGGAGCATTGCACTGATGAGTTTTCCCTTTGATGCCTTATGATCGGAAATGGTGTTGATGAAGGTGTTCATGGCATCAATATACTGGGGAGACTGAAGTATCTCCATGAAATACCCTTCCAGGGCCTTTACCCAGAGATTGTAAATGGCCTTTGGGTCTTCAGGCACCTCATTGTCATCAATCATTTTCTGGTATTGCTCTGAAACAGCGGTGCCGGCTTTCTCAATGGGGATGTACAGCAGGGCCATGAACTCGGAAAAAGCCATCATCGCCTGGTTGCCGGTATCCATGGCCTGATTGATCTGCTCCTGATAATTCCGGGCAATGCCCAGCTGGGGAATTTTAAATATTTTCTGAAAATCCGACTGGTACATCTCTCTCCAGATGGTATTAATGCCGACTTTAAAATCATCTGGGTTTAGACCTTTTATTTCCCGTCCAAACCGGGTGCTGCTGGAAATCAAGTTGCTCTGAACTTCGGAAAAAGCGTTCATCAGGTTGCTGGCCACATTTGAAATAAGCAGGGGCAGCACCTCAGATGCACCGGTAACATTTTCAAAATTTTCAGGATTGCTGAAAAAGGACAAAATGAACTTATTGATGCTGTTATACACAGCGGCAGGCTGAGCGGCTTTCGAGAGTGAGTCTGTGCACATCTTCATCATTGAAGGCAGGCTGTTCACCATTTCAGTCTGCATTTTAAAAGTATTTTCCCAAAATTTGGAGGATGTTTCCATCCACTCCTCAGAAATGCGTTTGAAGCTGTCGGTTCGGGTGTCTTTGGCTTCCATCATAACCCCTTTGCTTTCTTTAGGCTCCGATTTTGTTAATGTATTTTTATATGAAAGTCTCACCAATATGCTGGAATTAAAGGACTTTCGTTTTTCGTTGTGGCAGGTTTTTTTGCCATGTATGTTTTATAACAGATATCTTCACATCCGGTACCGGTGTGGTGACTGTCGCTATTTTGTTTTATTTTTATCTATCCACGGGAAAAGCGGATTGGATTCCACGACATCCATGGCACTTTTTGACATCTTTTTTCCAAGGGAAAAAAAGGTTTCCAGACCCTCATCAAGAAGTTTCCGATTATCAATATACTGCTGCAATGTATTTTCCAAATGGCTGATAAACAGATCATTCAGGTCGTCTTCACCGTATTGAATGCAAACATGGAGAAGTGAAATCGGTAGCACATGGGTGCCCTTCTTTGCCATGTCCATCAGGATATTGATCAGGGTAAGAGGCGTAATATCGACTTCGGATTCCGAATCAATAACCTTGATGATTCTGTTCTTACGGATGGAATCTGCCACCTGCTCCAAGGTAACGTAGGAGCAGGTTTCCGTATTGTAAAGACGTCTGTTGGGGTATTTTTTAATGAGCAGTTTATTGGTCATGATATATGGTTGTCGTTCTCCGGATTATGGGGTTCCAGGTGAAAAGCCGGTGAGCATGTTTTTAAAAAGGGCGTGTTGATTCTCCATGATGGATTCAATGCCATTGCTGATGTTGTTCTGGAAGGTATCATTCAACGCCAGCATGGAAGCCTGTACTGTGATGGTTTTTTTCAGGCTATCATTTTCTGCTGTTAGGTGCTCACACTTTTTTTTCAAATCCCTGTATTTTTTCTCCGGTACCATTCCCGGCATCCTGAATAGCTCCCAGTACTGGGCACTGAAGGCCTCAAATTGCCGGGCAGCTGTTTCTGAAACGGCCGAGGGGTCAAGCAGCCCGTAGCTCTTGTTGAACAAGGCCGTTAACTCATCAAATCCGGTCCCGTCATCGCTGTTTTTTCCGCCGCTAACCCACTGGTGCATGAGTTTTAGCATCCGGTCGGCCTGCTTCTGCCCGGTTGCCGCTGTCAGGAAGAAGTTCCCCATAAATTCCAAAAATTGATGATCCATTTTAGATCCTTATTTTATGATCAGTTCCGGGCCGTTTTTTCCTTTTTATCAAGATCGGAATCCAGATCCAGTTGATATTTTACCGGTCCCCGGACCTTGTTATCCCCGAACCGGGTATGGATGGCGCAGGCGGATTTGGGATGGGACCATGAAGTGGCGATAGCCACATGTCCCTTGGGAAAGGGTGTCACTTCGGCATCCACATAATCAAGGGGGGCCAGGGCACTCTCCTTGGAAACCAGGTCGTCTCCTTCACCGTAGCAGATCAGCCAGGGAATTTTTTTCTCAGCCATGCGCTTGATGTTCAGGGGACGGTCAAACAGGGTGACCGGTAGAATGCCCTCCGGCGAAATGGGGGTGTTATAAGAGATAAAACTTTTGCGGGCAATGTCCATAGGTATATCTGTCCGGTCAAAATTGAGCCAGTAGTTCAGTGCCGCAGCAGTGCGGTTAATTTTAATATCCGTTGTCTGCTGGTTCAGGAACATCGTGAAATCCCGAAGGAAGTTAACCAGGGGAGACTCATTTTCAATGGAACTCAGCTTATATACCCATGCCAGGAGATCGCCGTCCGCCACAATGTTTCCATTGGGCAGAATTTTTTCCCCGTAGTGCAGGTCATTGTAACGGGATGTAAGGGATTGCAAAAAATTGTAAAGCCGTTCACTGCGGGTGCCGTCAATGGGGGAAACACAGGTGATGAATGCATCCACCACATGGTCCAGTTGACCTGTGAGAAGCGAACACAGACAGGTGAATCCTCCCTGGCAATAGCCATTGAGGGTAACCGGTTTGCCATGGCGTTTTTTGATGATTTCACAGAACAGCCGGGTGTCCAGGGTATCCTCTTCCGCCGTCACTGTCTGCACTGCCGGATTTTCAGCCATGGACTTGACAAAGCGGATGTAAGTGGGGATTCCCTGGTTGGCAAAGGCATGAACATAGCTTTTGTTGTCTTGGGGAAGAAAACTTAAGATATTGGCCCCAAGCACATAGGGAGGAATGATGAGAATCGGCTTACCCGTTTTTTTCACGGTTATTCCGGAAAGGGTAGGAAGAACCTGGTACAGGATATAGCGGTCCGTTTCTCCGGCTTTTTCCAGTTGGCTTCCCTTGGAATGGAGCCCAAACTGGTCTTTGATATCCTGCATGGCCTGGGGGTAATCTTTGGCAAGGCATTGCAGGGTGCTGCTCCGGATGGCGATCTGTTTTGTGAACTGATCCACCAGGGAGTCCATGGCAGGAAACATTGCATTGGTGCCCGTGACGGCTTTTGTCCCATTCATTAGATTGAACAATGGATCATTGTTAAAAAACCGGAACCATGCATCCTGGCAGCCATCAACTCCTTTAAAAAAAATATTGGCATTCAACTGGGAAAAGTTGAGGTATGCCGTCATATTATCTTCCATGGAGGCAGCAGGGATTTTTTTCGATTCTGCACGGACAAATGCCTGAAAGGAAATCAGTGTGGGAAGTATAAAATCCTGCGTATATCGTGAAAATGCCGAGGGAAAATTAATGGATGAATTGACAAGATCCGAAAGAAATGTCACTCCATTTTCAAAGGGTGCTACTTGGAATTTTTGCATCATGTTTTTGAACTCATTCTCGTTGGTCATATATTTCCCTTGAAGACAAGGTGCGAGCAGACAGACAGAAGGTTTTACCGAATGCCTGTCTGCTTTGGTTTTATTCAAAAGCCCTGTGGTCGGATTTGATGACCCGAAACGGAAGAATACAAGTCGGGATCACTGAACAACAAAGGAGCTTTTGGAAATATAGCTATTTGTTTGATTCTGAATAGCTGTCTGCAAATTTTTCAACAATTTTGAAATTGTCATCCACTACTTTTTTAAAATCTGCTCTTGCTTTCTGGGAAGCCTCCGCCCAGTCCTTGATCGCTTTTTTCCCCTCTTCCGGCATCCAGGTGGCCTGGCTCAAAAAAACGTTGAGCATGGCTTCTCCCTGCTCCTGCATTTTCAGCATGGCATTGAATGAATTTTCAAAAGTAGTTTTCTGAAAATTAACCATCTGCGTGTACATTGTCTTGTTAAACATGGGTTTCTCCTTTTTTACCGGGCTTGATCAGCTTCAAACCCCATTAATTTTTAAAATCTTCCTGGCAGATTCACGCCATGTGAGCCAGCCGATCAGGGTCATAACAAATGGATCTGAAACCCGGGTTCAGTCGTTTTTTTTAACTGACATCCCTGTTTTTGTGTTCAGGGTTTCTTTTCCATAAATTAATTCTGTTAAGACGAATAATATGTCAGAGGTGTGGTCAAGTCAAGAAAAAAATTGTGCAGTGCAAAATAACTAACCTTATTGTAACACGAATGGTGTGGTATGTGAAAAAATATCCATCAACACCGGTAATAACATTGAGGTTTCCGAGGGTTTTTGTTTCCGGGCCACCGGCATGGCCATTATGTAAAATTGAGGCACATGGTGGGACCATACATACGGCTCCACCCAGCGAGAATCACCAGAGGATTGTATTAAGGACTGAAGTATAGCGTATCAATTCATACAAACGATATACTCTTTTAAAAAGAATAGGTAGTCAGACGTTGTTTCATTCAGTGGGTGGGGAAAATCAGCATTAAAAAAAGAGTGTACTCTTTATTATCGCGACTCATTTACAAGGCTGCCACACAATATGAGGAGGTATGGCAGCCAGGAGCAGGAGGAAGGCCAAACAGGTTTGATCAGCAGTCAAAATAGCAGCAGACCGCGTCTCGGGTGGAACGGACCTTGGTGTTGTGCAGGGTCTCCAATTGTGTGGAAAAAAGTCCCGTCAGGTAGCCAAAATACTGATTGAACATGTTTCGTTTCGGATCAGGTACCTGAAGGCGATATCTTTTCACCAGTTTTGCTAATAACTGTACGACTCTGAACAACGGGTTGATGCCGGCAAACAGGAAGGGGTAACGCTGAAGCCGATAAGGATGAAACCGAAAGGCCAGATCCCGGGTCCAGGGGGAGATGGCCCGCACCCAGGGAGCCATGTGGGTTTCATACATCTCAAGGTTGGTTTCCGAGGTTTGGGCTGCCTTTTCCAGCGCCATTCGTCCCTGCTGGTTCGGTATGGGAATAGCGTCAAAATCAATCTCTGCAATGAGCAGCGATCCATCATCCCGGGGGATTGCAGAGAACAGACCGGGCGGAAGCGCCGTCAGTTCATCCATGTTCTCAAGGATGGCACCATGCCATTGTTGGGACACCTTGCTGCTGAAGAATATTCCCAGGTGACCGGCAGTGGGGTGGGTAAGGATGACAATGCGTTTTCCAGCAGCCTTGATGGCATCAACGGTTTCCCACACAATTGGGATCCAGCACTGGCATTGCCACGGGGTGGCAATATTATCCCCCAGTGAGTTTAGGAGCACGAGCAGATCAGGATGATTTTTCATATCAAGATGAACACCCGCCAGTTCAATTTCATTTCGTTCCAATCGGTTACCGATGAACAGATTCCTGATAATCCATATGATGGATTCCCTGGACATCTGGCAGTAATTGGTCATCCACTGCTCCATGGCAATGAAATTTTCCTTTTGGGTATCAATTCCCAGAAGGGTTCGAAGCCATCGTCCCAGAAAGAAGTTCTCCTCGGAATGCAGGGCATCAAAGTTGAGTGACAGATTGGCACCATCAAAAATTTTTCCTCCCAGGACGTCTGAAAGAAATGCGGCAACCCATGCACCACCCACGGCGGCACCGCCGAATCTTAGAGAATCATCCCCGGGCTGACCACTCCAGTAGGACATGGGGGCTCCCACGGCGGAAAGAGTGTATTTCAATTCCGGATCATATAATCCGCACAGCAGGCTATGCCAGCCAGCCTGACAGTTACCCACCAGAATGGGGCCTTGGGGATGGGGATGCTCCCGGTTCAGGTATTTGATATAACTGCACACGGTGCGGACAGTGTCTGCAACCTCCTGCCCCGTGACCGGGGTGGGATCAAATAGCAGGTAGTAGACCTCATATCCATGATCCCAGGCCACACTGACCTGGTTGACCTGTGCAATCGTTTCAATTCCGGGTTTTCGGGTATAGGGGGGGCAGATCAGAACCGGTCGCTCCATCGTTCTTTTGAAATGTCTCTCTTCCGGGGGAATAATGTGCATCAGGTGATAATTGCATGGAAACAAAGATTTTGATCCATCCAGCAGCATCTCCATATCGTACTTTGAAAAATACTTATGTTCTTCCAGGGAGTTCTCGCCTCGCTGGATCAAGGTGTCGGCCATCAGCATCGTTCGTTGAAAAAAATCGGTGGAAAAAGATATCATATCTATGGTTAAACTCACCGCAGCCTGGGTCTGGGATTGCCACATATCGGTGATCCCAAGGCAGGGGGTGTTGAGTGCAAGGGGAAACATATGTTCTCCGGTACCTCCATTTAAATTTTGGCTTATGTTGCGTTTCAGGGTCTTACACAAGTAACTGAACCCGTGAATGAAGCAGGGCTTTACCACGCTTCCTATCATTTGTAAATTCAAAAAATCAAGGCATAAGGGAACTCTTTCTTGTGATATACCCCAATAAGGCAGAAGCTGGCTTCTCCAAAGAGACCCAAACGTATTCCATCTTCAACCTAAAGCAAATAACCATAAAACGGAACACGACAATTTGTATTGGGTCAATCCATTCTGACAAGTTCTGCCTTCATCCGGTTATTTTGTTGTGACACTTGACACTGCGAGACAGAAACTGAAGCGTTCCATATATTCATCTCTTTGGCTTTTTGGCTCAATTCATCCCTGAAATCCGGATGTGCAATTTGGATCAGGGCCTCTGCCCGCTCCCATGTTGATTTTCCTTTGAGGTTTACCATACCGTATTCGGTAACCACATACTGGGTTGCCGTTCTGGGAAGGGTCACGATGGTTCCGTTTTCAAGAAAAGGCTGAATCCTTGATTTGATGTTGCCGTCCTTGTCTTTTTTTGTCGAGGAGAGGCAGATAAAAGATTTGCCCCCTTTTGAATGGTAGGAACCGTAGTTATAGTCAAACTGTCCTCCGGTGCCTGAAATCTGTCTGAAACCAAACGATTCAGACGAGACCTGGCCGTACAGATCGACTTCAACAGCGTTATTGACGGCAATGGCCTTGTCGTTGGAGGCAATGCGGTGAAAATCGTTGGTGTAATCCACAGGGAAACTGCTGCAGACAGAATTTTTATCTATGAAATCATAAAGCTTCTGGGAGCCCAAGGCAAATGTATACACCATCTTGCCTAAATTCCCGGATTTATTGCGCCCGGAAATACATCCGGCTTTGTACATGTCCACAAAGGAATCACAGAGCATTTCAGTATGGACACCAAGGTCCCTCAAACCGGAGGATGCAATCATCTTTCCAATGGCATTGGGCATGGCACCGATTCCAAGCTGAAGGCATGAACCGTTTTCAATCTCGGCCACCACACGTTCAGCGATCTTCTGATCCACATCGCCGATGACTGGTTCTGGAAGACAAAAAAGTCCTTTATCGTCACTTTCAACCACATGTTCAACTTCTGAGATGTGAATACTTTCATTGTAGCCGCCAAAGCAATAAGGAACATTATCATTTACCTCAATGATAATTTTTTTCGCCCTTTCAACCTGGGATCTTTGAAATGAATTGGCAATTCCAAAGTTGAACATTCCGTCTTTATCCATGGGGGTAGTGCGAACGATATAGACATCAATATCCGAGCTTCCCCGGTCATAGTAACCCGGCCCCTCATGGTAAAGCAGTGGTATATAATTACACAGCCCTTTATCATGGAGTACACGATCACCACTCGTAAAATGCCAGTTGTTATACACAAAACCGGCCCTTGCGGGATCAACGGCACCAACCTGGGAGATCCCTGGGAACCCAACGGCCCGAACCTTTACGTCCGACAATTCCCCCACCCTTTTGGCGAGCGCTTTGTCCAGTTCTATGGGTGCACATATAAAATGACCATAGTCGACCCAGTCTCCGGATTTGATGAGCTGTACGGCTTTTTCTGCTGTGGTGAGTTTTTCATTATAAAGTCTGACACAATTCAATCTTCTTCTCCTCCTTTACCTGATTTAAACCTTTACCTGATTTAAACGATTTCCGGTATCCTGAGCATCCTTCATTTTCCAGTTTACACTTGTCAGATCAATTTTGGTCGATAACGCCAATGACACAAGCCTGACCCGGCTCTCGCAAAACCGGCCATAAAAATTTGGCCATCAAGTGAAAGCGTAACGTAAAAATAAAAAATGCCGATGTGAAATTAATGTTTTTGGTATAATGCAATGGGGATGCCAACGTCGTAAATTTGATCCAAATAAAACGAAATACCCAGGAAAATGACCATAAAAGGGGGGATTCGATAAAATTTTACCAACTGCGGAGATAAAAGAGAGCGGATTTGCAGAGAATTCAATCAAAGCAATACGACAGGATTGTCGTGTTGTCAGTCAATTAAAGATAAATATGTATTGTTTTTAAACACTTATTCTGATTGCGGCATTTTTAAGTCAATATGCGACACACTTGTCGCACTACTTGCCGCCCGATGATCCGTTTTTTTGCCGACACATAGGGCAATCGGAGGGTCAGGCTTGTGCCATTGGCGTTATCGACCAAAGCCGGTGCAAAAAATCAGAACACCGGTGATAATGCCGATAACGCAAGCCTGACCCCGTTGGCCAGCCCATTTTGACGGGTGGCCGGTGTTATGATCAAGCCCAAAATCGGATCATTGAGTGGCAGATGTGTTGGATCCGTTCATTCTATATTGGGCAACTTTTCGCTCAAGGGTTCTGCGATTTATACCAAGGGCTTCTGCTGTTTTACCCCGATGCCATTTTTTTTCCAGGAGTACTTTTTTTATCAATTCCCTTTCAATTTTCGCCATGGCATCTTTTAGTTTGAACGGTCCGTCAGGAAGCATTTTTTTGGAATCCGGAGACGGGGACATCCGGGATGGGGGAAGATCATGAATAAAATCAAGGGAGCCAAGGGTCAGGTAACGACTCAATGAATTCTGGAGTTCCCTGACATTGCCGGGCCAGTGATATTTCAGAAATGCATCATTGGCCACACTGTCAATTACAGGGAAATCCGAGCTATTGTTTGAATCCGAGCGCTTGTTGTTCAGTTCCATAAAATGCTCTAAAAGCAGCGGAATATCTGATTTTCTCTCCCTTAAAGGAGGTAAGTGAATGGGAATCACATGTATTCTATAAAAAAAATCATCACGCATTTTTCCCTGGGCTATCATCTTCACCAGGTTCTGGTTGGTGGCCGCAATAATTTTTATGTCAGGTTTTATCAGCTTTCTGCCGCCAAGGGCCATAATCCCCCCTCCCTCAATGGCACGAAGCAATTTTACCTGCATTCCCAGACTAATTTCCCCTATCTCGTCAAGAAACAGGGTTCCCCCCTCTGCGAGTTCCAAATACCCTTTTTTGTCCGAAGATGCACCTGTAAATGCCCCCTTGCTATAGCCGAAAAATTCGCTTTCCATCAAACTTTCCGGAATAGCACCACAGTTTATCGGCACAAAAGAGTTGTTTTTCCTTCTGCTAAGACGATGAATCTCCTTTGCTACCAGCTCTTTTCCTGTGCCTGATTCTCCGTAAATGATGACACCGGAATCTGAGGTGGCAGCACGCATGATCAATTCGTAGACCTTCTGCATTTTGGAACTTTTGCCCACGATATCCCCGAATTTGTACCGTTCCTGCATTGTCAGTTTTAAACGAACATTTTCTTCTTTCAGCTGGTCCGCTGATGTTTTTAGTTTTTCGGATTCTCTCTTTTTATCCGTAATGTTTATGAGTATGGTCTGCCGTTTCCTAACGCTTCCCTTTGCATCAAGAATGGGTGTGGACAGCATGTCGTACCATGTATCATCCTTTCGACAATGGAACTCTTTTCTGACGGTCTCACCTCTAAACACTTTTTCATGGTCACACCACGGGCAGGGAAAATCGAATCCATATAGAACGGTATAACATTTACTATCTTTTTTGAAAATTTTCCCAATCTTCTCAGACAACATTCGATTTAAAAATTCAATTCGGTAATCCACCAGACTCGTATAGATAAGCCCAGGGAAATAATCAAGAATGGCAAGCAGTTCACCCTCTCTTTCAACCAGACTCTTTTCTGCCTTTTTTTTTGCTGTAATGTCGGTGAGTGTGGCAACGCTCGTTGTGGTCCCCGGAATCATATCCATCTTGATATGAATATCAAATATTGCCCCTGAACTTCCTATAAAATGGGTCTCATACTCTTTGGGCGCCAGGTCGGGATCAATCCGTCGTAGACGGTGATACTCCTTCATCCGTTCAAGATCTTTTGCTGCAACCATTGAGGTCCATTTGAGCTTTCCTTCAACATCCTCCTTTGAATATCCCAGCAAGCTAACCATACGTTCGTTAATCCTGGATATTATATAATTTTTCTCCACCACAATGGTTGGTGCAGTGGACTTTTCAAAAACAAGCCTGTAAAAAGCCTCATCATCTTCAGCATGAAAAGGAATGTTGCCTCTGCCATCCGGAAGTTTTTGGGATTGGGTAAAACAATCTTTTTTTTTCATTTTATCTTTTTTTTTATATGAAAAGGTAGTCTTCAAGTCTACCTCAGCAGAGCCGCCCCCCCGATGGGCAATAGGAACCGGACAATTGAGCTGTCTACAGTTCCGGTCCGGGCCCATTGCCCGTCGGGGGGGCGGCGGCATAATGCCATTTTCTATCTTCGTTGTGTCCGCCAGGACATGCCCGTTATAAGAAAGAGTAGGCGAACCTAATATTCTCTCAAGCTTCGTTGTGGGCGAGCCCGGGTCCCAAATCCCGGTCCGCCAGTGGCGGTTATACTGACTGAATACTGGGAGCTGACCAAACGGGCCTGCAAGGTAAACAATAAGCCCCTGAATCTCTGATCCAGGGGCAGTTGATTTTCTTTCGACTTGAGCATCTCAGTCGCTTCAAGGCCGTGGACAGGCTAATCCCATGGCGCGGAACCTGTGCACGACCTTGATCAACCCGGCCAGTAAGAGAGTCGAGCGCAGCTTGGCCTAACCTTACCATACCCGTACGAGGATTTCACAAAGGGGCAAGATTAGTGATCTTCATGAACATAAAAAGGCCATTTATGAAAAAACCATTCATTCCATAATAGTGGAATGATCCACCAAAAGTTCCATATCAGGGATTCACCATGGACAAACTTATGGTCCCAATGCGGATTACCAAGGCCCCACTCTCCCCACCCTGCGTAGTAAAAAATACCGTAATTGATGCCACAAAGAATCAGAACACCAACGGTTCTAAATCCAAAGGCAGTCCAGGAATCTTTATCCTTGACAGGAACCATGTCATCAAAATAATGGTGCCATATCAAAAATGGAAGCAATGTGAATCCTGCGATTTCTGCTGAATGATACCAAAGAAATCGAAGCAATTCCGCATCATTTGGTTTGGCCGTCTGAAGATGATGAAGAACATCATGGGGAAGCCATAACGGAGCAATTTTTATACAGATCAATGCAAGACCGTATGCCCCGGCTACATTAATAACAAAGGAGAGCAGACCCTTCCAGGGCTGAGGCAAAGCAATCAGGCTCCATGGTTTCATCCGCCATACATTGACGGTCATGAACAATATAATAATCATCCACTCCCACCAACCAAAAACCCAATGGAGGTGGCTAAATCCAGCAACACCGCCCCACCAGGGGGTATTCAGACCATAAGCGCTCCCCAATGCACCTTCATAGACACCCCCCCAGAAGGGAACGATCAAAACTGAATAAAAAAATACCGTCCACAAGGAGCACCAGCTTATTTCAAGCAGACCGGCCTGGGGCTGGGGAAGATCACTGGGTCGAACGGGCCATTTACCAAAAAGAATTGTAACAAAAGGGTAGCTGTAAAAACCGATTAAAACAAAACAGACCACGGCACTTTCAGCAAAATGTTTGGCCTGCATGGCGGCCAAATTCAATTTCCCGGCTTGACCTGCCGCAGCCAGGGCATTCAAATTATCCTGACTCAAAAAATTAAAGCCCAATCCCAAAATTTTGTAAAAAATGATATGGATAATAAACCAGACAAGTCCTAAATTAACGATGGTTTCAACGATTCCGCGGGCGGGTTGGGGTAACTTTTCAAAAGGCCAGTCCCCCAACAAAATATGCTGATACGCACCCACAAGGATCATCATTGCCAGATACATAATAAATGGGTACGGGAACAAACCGACTGGTCCTCTGGGATCACTCAAAAGATACCAGAATATCCAGGCTATCAATGTAAAGATTATCAGTGAAATAATGCCGGTGAACGGCTGGCCCCATCTGGCCACCATCTCTCCGGGCGCTGCCGATGATACTTTTTTAACACATTGCTTTGTTGTAGTATTTTCACATTGGATACTACCTGTTCTTGCCATTATTACCTCCATATAACCGCCACGGGCGGACCGGGATTTGGAACCCGGGTTCGCCCACAACGAAGCTTAAAAGAATATTAGGTTTGCCTACTATTTCTTATAAAAAATTAAACCGGCTTTTATTTTATTTTTGACTATAGTCCCCTCTGATATCCTTTTTGCTGATTTTACCCACCGACGTTTTGGGAATAGTTGCATCCAATATGATTTTGGTGGGGACCCCGTATTTTGGGATCTGCCCCTTTTCCACAAAGGTCATGCAGAACGCCTGGATATCAGACTCGGAAACCTTGCCTCTGAAATTCTCTTTCAGCACCACCATGGCCATGGGGCGTTCCCCCCATTTTTCATCCGTGATACCCACCACGGCAACCTCGTTGACGGCTTCGTGCTGACTGATAATATCTTCCAGTTCCAGGGACGAGATCCATTCCCCACCGGTTTTAATCACATCTTTCAGCCGATCCGTTATTTTCAGGTATCCCTCTTCATCAATAACGCCGATGTCGCCGGTGTGAAGCCAGCCGTTTTTCCAGAGTTCCTCGCTTTTTTCCTCGGATTTGACATACCCCTGGCTGAGCCAGGGTGCCCGTGCCACCACTTCCCCGGCTGTCTGTCCATCATGAACAACGGGGTAACCTTCCACATCTACGATCTCCACCTGAACTTCAGGTAGGGGAAGACCGGTTTTGCAGCGAATCTCCACCTGACTATCCTCTCCCCATTCCAGCATGTGAGGCTTGAGATTGGCCAACGTCAGTACCGGACAGGTTTCAGACATCCCGTATCCGGTAAAAAGATTAATCCCATGGGAAAGGGCCGCCTTGCAAAGCCCCTTGGAAAGGGCTGATCCTCCGATGATCACCTTCCAGCCCCTGAGATCCATCTCTTTGATGGATGGACTTGTAATGAGCATGTTCATGATGGTGGGCACGCAATGGGAATAGGTTACCTGTTCACCCACAATGAGCTTTAGCAACATCTCAGGTTCATACCGACCCGGATAGACCTGTTTGGCTCCCAGCAGGGTCATAAGATAAGGCATACCCCAGGCATGGACATGAAACATGGGGGTCATGGGCATGTAGACATCTGCCGAAGAGATATTGGCCTGGGAGGAATAAGCGCAGAGTCCGGCCATAACTCCGTAAGTATGAAGCACGATTTGGCGATGACTGAAAAACACCCCCTTGGGAAGGCCGGTGGTGCCGGTGGTGTAAAATGTGGTTGCCATGGTGTTTTCGTCAAAATCAGGGAACGTAAATTCAGGAAGCGCGGCAGATACCAACGCTTCGTACTCACCGCTGAACTCAATTGAGGATGCCGGAATTTCACCCTTATCAGACAACAAAATGACGCTTTTTACCGTCTCAAATCTCTCTTTGACAGATTCCAGCAGCGGCAGGAACTCCTCATTAACAAGAATGATGTCATCTTCTGCATGATTGATCGTGTAAATAAGCTGTTCCGATGTCAAGCGGATATTAACGGTGTGAAGCACAGCCCCCATCATGGGTACGGCAAAAAAACACTCCAGATAACGGTGAGAGTCCCAGTCCATGACTGCAACGGTGTCTCCGGGCTTGACACCCTGTTCTTTGAGCATGGATGCAAGCTGTTTGACCCGCTGCCCAAATGTCTTGTAATCATAGCGAAAGCAGTCACGATAAACAATTTCCTGATCCGGAGCGTAAATCAAGGGCGTGTTTAAAAGATGCTTGATCAAAAGTGGATAGGTGTAGGCGCTCTGGGTAGGGGTAATCAGTTTTGTTGTCATCATATCTCCTTTGTCCATTTTTCGTTTGGGTCATTTGACCTTTTGTTGAATTATGAAAATCCGGAAATCAGCCCCAAAAAACTTGATCATTGCTTGATCATTGCTTGATCATTGAGTGAAAACCAAGCCCGGGAATGATTTTGAACCTGTTTGCCATCATAGGGGATGTGTGAGGGAAAAAAAATCGGTGGGAAAACCATAACGGAGTACGTAAAAAACTCAAAATCATGTAGGAAATTTCCCTACATAAACCCCACATCTCGCTCATTTTCATAACAGCTTGTAATTAATATCAGACTTTTCCAGGGTGTATTGAGAGCCATTTAACGCACAAATTGAGCAATGAAATTTCAAACTTGTCTCCAGATTAAAGTCAACTCGAGTACAATAAACTATGAATTATCAATATATTAAGCTTAAAAACTTTGTTTTTGTAATTCAGAAGTTTATATAGCCAAACAGTAAGTTTTTTTCAAATTCTGTATAGGGAACAAGTACGCTAAAAAATCGGTATCATTCCGCCAGATTTCTCTTTTATGCACATTAGCTGATTTCTCAATTTTTGCCATTTGCATTCGTTTGTATCAAGCAAAATCATTATTAATATCAAACACATGAATCGTTTCATGATAGCAGTTTGAGGTACATCATGTTCATCAATTATCACTACCAGCGATTAAAATCCAGCGATAAGTGAAGTAAAATTCACTTGAAATTTACCGAAAAATAGGATACTATTTCTATATACATATAGGTGGTGTTATTGGAGTGTATTGATCACTAATTAGGTATATAGATAATATGATCCTAACAGAAACTACGTTGAAATATTTTGCCAAGATTCCATTCCGGGTGAGAGCTGCATTTGCCCACTCAAAATCCCCTGTAGTTTTTGAATATGAAGATGAGCCCTTTTTTAGTGCCTATGAAACCATCTATCAGATCTGGGCAAAACGCAAATCCCAGCGAAGTGTCGCCGAGTTGTCCAATATGAGCAGACAGACCCTTAATAAATGGGAGGATGCATTTTCTGAACACGGTGCTCTTGGGCTTTTGCCCGAACTCTCCTTTATTGATGTCGACCCAAAACTTGAACAGCTGGTTATTCTGATCAAGTCCGCCCGCCCTCATGAAAGAGCCAATTACGTCCTGCGGCTAAGCAACGCCCTGGAACTACCTGAGGCGGATTTGGAGTTGATCCGCATGATTCAAAGGTGTCATGGGTACGGACAGCGTATGGGCGAAAAGGATATAGAGTACTATAAAGGACTCCAGCATATCCTCGCTTCCATTTCGAAGCAAAAACAGAAGAAGCCCTTTATGCATGATTGTAAAGACAGGCCGAATACATTCCTGAACTTTCAAAAGGACCACTTGCAACATAGAATTGAGTTGATGAAAACCCTGTCACTATGCGGAAAAAAACGTCAGATTCGACCGATTTTGAAAGAGTTCGGCATAGCCCCCAATCGTTTTTATATCCTGAAGGATAGATACATACAGTATGGAGTCTGGGGGCTGGTCGATCTGGTCCAAAAAGGATTGACTGGCGAAAAAATCTCACCGGAACTTGAGCTTCAAATCATTGAAGAGAGGTTGATGTCTCCTGCCCTGTCAACTACCAAGATGATCAAAAAACTGGATTTGAAATGTTCCAAAGCCAACGTGCAAAAAATTTATTCGAAGTGGGGGTTGTCGAGATTTAAAAAGCCGGTGCCGATCCGCGGTGTAATATCCCATTCGGTGCCAGCGGAACCGGCCAAAGTATCATCCGACATCGACATAGAATTTTCAGCAAAAACGCGGTTTCCCAACCTAATCGAAACAGACAGGCTCAAAGTGAATCTTTCCTTTGAGCGATTTGTCAAATGCCTTTCCCACCGTAAGGTTCTCATCAGTAATCCGGGGGCCATCATAGTGGCACCATTCCTGGACCAATTGGGGGTGGTTGAATCTTTGCATACTTATGGGCCAGGAAACTTCAAGACCATTGAAATTACAAACGATCTTATCGTCAACACCCTTCGCATCATTGCCGGTTTCCCAACCATTCATGATTACACCATGAATTCAGACCGATCAGTCGCAATCGCTGCGGGTCTTTCCCTGAATCCGGGTAAAAGCCGTTTTTACGATTCACTTGACAAACTGCGCTTTGAACATCTTCTAAGCCTTCGAAACGACGCTTCCCGTCGGGCAAAGGAGCTGGGCATTATTGAGGGTAAGGAGATTGCGATTGATTATCACTGTGATCCTTCCGACAGCCGTTTCCCCGCTGACAAATCACTTTCCAAATCACCTGACAAAAACGGGGATCTTGTTTACGCCCACAGACCACAAGTCATCTGGGATAGTATCACCAATACGATCATCAACATCGCATATTGTGAGGGTCGTTCCAGGGCACCCTCTGCTCTCTATAGATTTTGTGAGGAAAACCTGTTTAAAATAATTGATCCTGACGTTCTGTCCGAGATATATGCGGATTCTGAATACACCGGGGAAAAACAGCTCGTCTACCTCACGGTTCGTTCCGAAACCGACGTCACCATGTGCCTGAAGCAGAATCCCAAAATAAAAAGATGGAAAGAAGAGACGATTAAAAAATCCCAGTGGGAGGATTACGGTAAAGATTACCGCATTGCAAGTCGGGACTATACGCTGCCGGAAACAGGGAAATCGTTCCGATTTATTGTCAAGCAAAACAAAGAAACCGATGAAACACGGTGCTTTGGGAGCACACACACAGATCGTACATCAACGAAAATCCTTGATTCCTATCACATTCGATGGCCGGTTGAAACCGGAATAAAGGATCTGATAGAAAATTATTTTCTGAACAAACCGACCGGAACTTCACCGGAAAAAGTGGAAACCCATTATTATTGCGTCATGCTCGCCAGGTTGACAATAGATTACTTTCGTTCTGTATTATGTGTGCCTGCATGGCGAACTCCGGAAGACTGGGAGTGTGTTTTGTCCACAATTCGAACCAGTATTTTCAGTAATCAAAACTCTGAATTGAGCCTTCACGAATCCGGGGATCTATTGATTACATATTTGGATGGGGATCGCCATGGCATCAAAAAAAGGCTTAAGGACATACTTGAAAAACGAAAGGAAGCCGGTTTAAATAAGGTGTCCTGGTGGGGAAACAGAGGCGTTCAGATAGCGATTAAAAACCAGTATGATTTTTGAAAAATGGCTCTCAAATCGGGGTATGTTAATGGCTCTCAGATATACCTGGAAAAGTCTGAATATAAAACAGCACCTTGATTTTTCAACGTTCAACTTTTTGTATCAATAAATTCAATGAATTATAAAAAAATAAGCGAATAGAGGGATAAACAGCTCAACTTGTGGGGTTCGCAACCCATATCAATTTGAAAAACGGTTGGATTGTTTTCTCTCAGCCAAGAAAAGTAAACTCAAAATTCGGCATCCTTCACATATGCCCTCAAAAGTGCTTGACACTTTTTTGAGAGAAAGCCCACAAAACGGGAATGTTGCTTCGGAAAGTGTAAATCGAGAAATGCAAGGATAGCCAAAATTCATTCATTTGCTTCAGGAGCTTTCCGTGATAATAGAGGACAAACACCCGGTGGTGTGTTTTACAGCTCATGTCTAAATCTTGGTAACGGTGCTAATCAACCATACTGTATATCCAATATACATCAGCACAAGAGCCGCACCCTCGAATCTATTTATGCGTCCTTGCCGTCCCCTGAATCCATAACAAATCATAAAAAGTAAAACGGTCAGCGCCCCCATAACAACCATATCACGAGAGAGTGTTTCAGGTTCTACGGCAAAAGGATGGATCGTTCCGGCTATACCAACAACGGCCAGAGTGTTGAACAAATTGGAACCCAGGACGTTTCCCAGAGCAATATCGTGCTCACCCTTGCGTGCGGCAATAATTGAAGATGCCAGCTCCGGTAATGAGGTTCCCACAGCCACAATCGTCAATCCGATGATCATATCGCTTATACCTAAAATATGCGCAATTTCAACAGCGCCAAACACAAGCACACGAGAACTGAGCATAAGCACCACCAAACCGGTCACAAGCCAGAAAACAGCAGGTTTGATCGGCATCGCTTTTTCAGCCGTTTCTGCTTCTACCTCTTTTGCCAGGGAGTCGGTTTTTTGTTTCAATGCCTGATAGATTGTCCATGTCATCAGACAGATGAACACCAGCAAGAGGATAATTGCATCCAGTCGCGCCAGCTTCAAGTCAGCTATGAGGATGACAGAAACAAGCGTCAACAAAGTCAGGATGGGCAGTTCCTTGCGCAATACCGTCGAATGTACCATGATAGGATTAATCAGAGCCGTCACCCCAAGAATCAGTGCAATGTTGGCTATATTCGAACCGTAGGCGTTACCCAAGGCGATCCCCGGACTGCCTTCAAAAGCAGCCAGAGCTGAAACGATCATTTCTGGTGCGGATGTGCCGAACCCGACAATTACCATTCCGATGAGTAGCGGCGGCATACCAAAATATTTTGCCGTGGAGGCTGAGCCTTGCACAAACCGATCCGCGCTCCAGACCAGGCACACAAGACCTATAATAATAAAAACAAATGAAATAAGCATATTAACTCAACCCCTGAACATTATTTTAGAGCCTTGATTTTTCGGATATCAGCAGTTTTGCCGAGCATAACTAAAATATCACTATCTTTTATCACAAAACTGGCAGAAGGCACCAGAATGAAGTTCTCCGGTACTAATTCTTTGATAGCAATAATATGGACATTATACTTAGCCCTTAAATTCAGCTCCATCAGACTTTTCCCGATAAATTTACTTGGTGGGCCGACCTGAATAAGATCAAACTCTTCCGCTAAGGGGATAAAGTCAAGGATATTGGGCCGCGACAACCCCTTGGATACGCGCAGCGCCATATCACGTTCCGGGTGAATGATCTCTGTAGCTCCAACCCGTTTTAAAATTTTGGCATGATCGTCATCTAACGCCTTTGCCAGTATTTTCTTTACTCCGATTTCCTGAAGATACAGACAAATTAAAATGCTGATACTAATTTTTGTACCGGTGGAAACAATAATCGCATCCATATTCTCAAGGCCAAGTGATTTGAGCGCCTCCTTATCGGTTGCATCCAAGAGCATTGCTTCTGTAGAAAAAGGGTCTATCGCCTGTACTCTGCCCTTGTTAGCGTCAATGGCAAGCACCTCGTTCCCATCTTCAAATAATACCTTGGCTGCGTGAAAACCGAAATTGCCAAGGCCAATAACCGCAAAATGCTTCATAATATATTCTCCACAATTCTATCCAACCATAAGATTTTCTTCTGAATATTCCGCGCCATTTAGTGTTCCTGTTCCCACGATGATATAGGCAAAGGCAAGCACACCAACTCGGCCGATTATCATCATCAAAATTATCCAATATTTGCCCCATACGGTCAGATCCGACGTCACCCCCATTGAAAGACCAACCGTGCCAAACGCCGAAACTGCTTCGAATAAATAGGCGAGAAAAGCGCCATGGGAATTTGTTACCACATGTCCACTGGCTGAATCTCCCACGAGAAGCATAAACAGCACCAAGCCGATAATTCCGAAGGAAACCAAAATAAGGGAGACGCTGCGTGTCACGGTTTCATTGGGTACGCTCTTCTTGAAAATGTTAACCCGGCGCTTTCTTCTGATTCTGCTCGTAGTGAATGCCGTCAGAAGGGCCAAAGTCGTTGTTTTGACACCGCCTCCGCATGACCCGGGGGAAGCACCGACAAACATGAGAAAAATCATCATGGCGATGGTAGTGTCTTCCAAAGAACCGATTTCAACGGTGTTAAAACCCGCTGTACGGCAGGTGATGGACTGGAAAATGGAAGTCAGGAATCGGTGCCCAAATGTCTGTATCTCTCCTGCGGCCGATCTTTCGATCAGTCCGAATATCAAGGCTCCGGAAACGATCAATACCATGATCGTCAACAACACCACCTTTGTCTGTATTGAAAGGCGAACTCTCTGATTTTTTCTTTTTTTCAGCCACAGTTGAATATCGTAAAGAACAGGAAACCCAATGCCTCCGCTAACGATCAAGGAACAAATGGTCACATTCAGCAGAACGTTATCGCTGTAACGCACCAGACTATCAGGAAACAAGGCAAAGCCTGCGTTGCAAAATGCTGAGACAGAGTGGAAAACGGCCTTATAAACAGCCTCAGAAAAAGAGCATTCATAGCTCCAGTGAATGGTCAGGAAAACGGCACCCAGTAGTTCAGCCCCGAAAGTGAACAGCATGATGCTCTTGATGAGATTGAATATATCTCCCCGCGGGGTATGGGCGAATAGGTCTTGGATCACCATTCTGTGGCGGAAAGAAATATTCCTGCCGATCCATCGGAACAGCGCCACAGAAATTGTCATCACCCCAAGCCCCCCAATTTGAATGAGAGCCAAGAGGACGCACTGCCCCAAAAGCGAGAAATAGGTACCCGTATCAACTACGACAAGCCCCGTGACACATACGGCAGAAGTCGCAGTGAAAAGTGAATCTACCCATGAAATACCGGCGTTAATTGTGGAGATCGGCAATTTGAGGGTTATTGTGCCAATTATAATTGCCAGTAGAAAGCTCGCCAGCACAATGACGGCTGGATGGATCTTGAGCATTCTTGCTCGAAACGTCATGAACTACACCTCGGATTCAAGTAATACTCACAATGGAGGTGTCCTCGGGTCTCGCATATTTCGTGAAGCCTGTGTCCCCCCAATACCATCCGGTCCAGATAGGCGCCACAAACCGTCATCTCGTGCCGAGAATCAATCTTGCTGTAATGCAAATAAGGACACAGCATTCATTCTGACATGGTGCAAAATATAATGGAAAATCAATCTCTTTTTCTTACCCCATTCAAGAAAATATTCAGGCAGGCTGAGATGCATTCTCTCTCATCATACTCCGGATGCATTTTGAGCCAATATCCTGTTGACTCTCCAAGTTGATACATCAGGTAGGCGTAAAATTCCTTATCGACATTATCTAAAAACCCTTTTTCCATCCCCTGTTGCATCTCTTTTTCCAAAGGTCGGCACATCGTCTTGATGGCAGCCATCGCTTTTTGAATGAGCACTTCATCATTCCCTCGAAGTACAAATTTTGCAAAACTTGAAATTCCGCTGAAAATACTGAACGTCTCCAGCATTTTCATACCTCGTTTCATTGTTATGTCAAAGTATTCTTCCACAGTTTCTATGGGCTGTGAATCAAAACTGGGAATTACGATTTCAGGTAGACGTTTTACAGATTCCAGAAACAACTCTTCTTTGCTTTTAAAATAGAGATAAAAAGTACCTTTCCCTATTTTAAGCGCATCGGTGATGTCGCTGATGGTGGTATTGGAAAACCCTTTTTTCGAAGTAATTTCTGCTGATTTTTTTATAATTTGCAGTTTTAAATCATCTTGAACAGATTGAGTTTGAGTACCCAAGCCGCTTGAGGTCAATGGTTTTATCTTTGTCTTGATTTCAGACAAAGGTATTTTTTTGTTTCTCAACACTTTAATTTCTTTAAGCCTTTTTAAGTGTGAGCTGCTGTAACGCAATTTTTTAGGGGCAATCTTCACAGGGGGATGCAGCAGTCCCATTCTTACATATTGATATAACGTCGAACGGCTGAGTTCGGCTTTCTCACATATTTCTTCTACGGTTAAATCTTTATTCTGTGATTCCATTATTTACCCATTCCTATTATTTACCCATTTCTAATTCCAAAAAATCAAAACATACGACAAACGTGACTATATGGTCAAGTTGTTTGTTTATATAAAAAGGCAGCCTCCAAGGCAACCTCAGCAGAGCCGCCCCCCCGATGGGCAATAGGAACCGGACAATTGAGCTGTCTACAGTTCCGGTCCGGGCCCATTGCCCGTCGGGGGGGCGGCGGTATAATACCATTTTCTATATTTGTTGTGTCCGGCAGGACATGCCCGTTATAAGAAAGTGTAGGTATGCCTAACATTACTTTCATTATTCGTTGTGGGCAGACCCAGGTCCCCAATGCGGTCTGCCCGTGGCAGTTATATGGGTAGTGCTTTGTCATGCCTTAATTTTAGGGTAGCCAATTTTGCTTTGTGCCATCAGGCAATAATCAGTGATATGCCAAACCCTAAATTTTAGATTTGACGCTGCAGTAGTGTCTTCTTTTATGGCCTTTTAAAAAAAATATTGAAAATTCAAAAATAGTTATTGACAAACACCTAAAAAAATGAAATTCATTACTCCATACAAAACTGAATGGTCAGTCACTTTGTTTTATAAAGCTTTTCATTGAGGCCCATGCCGGACTTCAGGGTCTTATGGGGATGGGTCAGACTTGCGTCATCGGCATTATCGCTGGGGCTCCGGTTTGTATAAACGCCACGGACGGACCGGGATTTGGGACCTGGGTCTGCTCACAACGAATAATGGAAGTAATGTTAGGCATGCCTATATTTTCTTACAAAGCATACATGGCAGAAAAACCTGCCACAACGAAAAACGAAAGTCCTTTAATTCCAGCACATTGATGAGACTTTCATATAAAAAAAATCAGAGGTCGATAACGCCAATAACACAAGCCCGACTCCGTGGGCAAAATGCTTTTGGCAAAAAAACTGAAACACAACATGATCCTTCGTTGATTGAGGAATTACAATGAAAAAAGAACATCTTGCAATTATTGGAGTTGGGGAGGTCCCAACGGGAATTTATCCTGAAAGGACCAGATGGGACATTCTATATGATGTGTGCCGGCAGGCAGTACAAGATGCCGGTATTGATAAAAATGACATAGAGGGTGTCGTCACAGTGGCACCACAGGCACAGCCGCAGATTGCAGCGGAAATTTCTTTTGGAAAGATACCGGAAGAACTGGGGTTAAAGGGCTGCAAAGAAGTTTGCACCTGCAACGCAGGGGGTGCATCAACTTCCAATTGTCTGCGGCTTGCCGAACAATACATAAACAGCGGCACCGCAAAGATAGTGCTGATTCCCCATGTGACGGTTCATTCCACCATACCGGTACCGGATTTAATCAATTTTTTCGCCAAGGCCGGGATTGATCTGCAATGGGAATATCCGTATGGGATGACATATAACGGAATTATCGGAATGATGACCCGTCGCGTTATGCACGATTACAACATCACTAAAGAAGAGATGGCTTCCGTGGTGGTTTCGATGCGAAAATGGGCATGTCTTGATCCTAATTCCATCTTTTTTGACAAGCCGGTCCCATCCATAGACGAGGTTTTAAACTCAGGTATGGTTGCCTCTCCGCTTCACAAAAAGGAGTGCAATATGCTTGGAGACGGTGGTGCCGCGTTATTGGTGACTTCAGCTGAATACGCTTCCCAAATTACGGATCATGCTGCCGTTAAATTGGGCGAGAGTTCTGCTTATTTTTCAGCATTCACCACAACAAGGGGCGAAAAAATGTATCAGGGCTTTCGAAAAACCACCCGGGAAGCTCTGGCCCAGGCAGGTCTTACCAAAGAAGATATTGATATCTGGAATTTGTATCTGGCATACCCGTTCGGTCATCCGGTCTTTATGGAAGAGGTTGGTTTGTGCGAAAAAGGCGACGCCGGAAAAATGTTTCTCCATGGAGAGACGGCACCCGGGGGGAAAATGCCCTGGGCCACCATTGGTGATGCTGTGGGAAGAGGCCATACCGGTTCCGGCGTCAGTATGGCCACCTATGTGGAGACGGCACGCCAATTAATGGGAAAAGCCGGAAAAAAGCAAATCGAAAACGCACGATATGTGTTTCAGAACACATCAGGCGGATCCGGGATGAACTTCATTGCGACCGTCTGGGGGAGGAAATAGAAAATGACAAAAACTCAAAAGCCATTGCCGGTAATTCAGCCATGGACCCAAACATTCTGGAAGGCCACCCAAAAAAACAAATTGCTGATTCAACAATGCCGTTCATGCAGTTCAAAAATTTTTTTCCCGAAAAAAATCTGCCCGGAATGCTGGTCTGAAAATCTGGATTGGATCCAATCCACAGGCAAAGCAACCGTGTATACATTTTCAGTCATGATGGATATGGTGGAGCCCAAATTCATGCCTGATCTTCCGTATGTAATTGCCATGGTAGATCTTGAAGAGGGGATTCGCATGTCCACGCGAATTGTCAACTGCAATCCCAACGACGTCAAAATAGGCATGGCCGTGGAAGTCCTTTTTGATGACATCTCCCCGGAAATCGCCCTTCCCGTTTTTCAACCCGTGGATAAAAGCCTCAGACAGCGCCCGGTGGATGAAAATGAAGATCGTTTAGAGGTCAACAAGGGTGAAGAACCTATCACGTATAAAACCATTCAATATGAAATTACCGGAGGAAAAAATGCAGTCTGTACCATCACGCTGAACCGCCCCCACAAGCACAATGCAATCAATCGGTTAATGGCAAAAGAACTCATTGATGCTTTTCGAAAGGTCAGAGACGAAGTTGCTGTCGGGGTTGTTGTGTTGACCGGTGCCGGAGAGAATGCGTTCTGTACAGGGGGGGATCTGGAAATTTTCCCTTCGCTGGTTCAACATGAAAACAGCCTTAACTGGCTTTCCCATGAAGGGCTCGATGTTCAACGGGCTATCAGCAGTTGTGAAAAAGTTGTCGTGTGCAAGATTAACGGCCACTGCCTGGCAGGGGGAATGGAGCTTGCATTGGCCTGTGACCTTATCTATGCAAAAGCCTCTGCCAGAATGGGAATGACGGAAATCAACATGGGACTTCTGCCGGGATGGGGAGGAACGGTGCGTCTTCCCAGGAGTATGCCTGTTTTCCGTGCCCGTGAAATCGTTTTCAGCGGGAAAAAAGACTACACCGCCCGGGAGATGTATGACATGGGCCTTTTAACAAACGTCTTTGCAGATGATGAATTTAAGGCGAAATTTGAAATCGTCATCCGGAACATCTCATCAAAAAAACCCACAGCCCTTCGAATGGGCAAGGAAATCATGGCAAGATCAGTGGACGGATGCGATCTGGAAACCGCACTGGCTGTGGAAAGAAACGGCATTCAATGGCTGACCTATTCTCCGGATATCCAGGCCATGATGGATCAATTCCGGGCAAACCCGAGACAGATGACCACGCATCAGAAACAGGAGAACAGATCTGTTGCGTCTGGGGATACAGGAGTGAAATAAATGGATTTTTCATTGACAAAAGAGCAGAAAATGATCCTGAAAGAGATGAAATATTTCTGCAAAAAGGAGTTGAGTAGAGAATATGTCCAATGGATGGATGAGAACGTGGATTTTCCTCCTGATGAGCTTTGGCAAAAATTCGTTGATATTGATTTTTTCAAGGCTGCGATACCGAAAGAGTACGGCGGGGACGGGCTCGGTTATGTAGACCAGATGCTTTTGTTTGAAGAGATCTGTAAAGCTTCCATGTCTGTCGCTCTGGCTGTGGGAACCACAACCGGCTTTGGTACACGGTTTATTTCGGAACTTGGAACCAGATCCCAAAAAGAAACGTATCTTCCCCAGATTGGCGAAGGGAAACTTAAGACCTGCATGGCGCTGACAGAGCCGGCCGGAGGGACGGATATCCTTGGTGCAATATCAACAATGGCGGAAGAAAAACAGGACCGGTGGATCATCAACGGAGAAAAGGTGTTTATCACCGCAGCCCATGCATCTGATTATATCGTTGCCATCTGCAAAACGGAAGAAGATGCCAAGCCGTCAAAATCACTTTCAATCTTTCTGGTTCCTTCCAATGCTAAAGGCATTTCCTTTACCAAAATACCCAAGATAAGCTGCCATCACTGTGATTCCGTGGGTATCACTTTTTCAAATGTTGAAATTCCACACGAAAACATACTGGGAACCCGGGGGAACGGCTGGTACGAATCACTGACAGTTTTAAATCCGGAACGGTTCAGCTGCGCCATGATGGGGGTCGGTTTAATGGCAGCTGCATATGAAGATGCCTGTGCATATGCAAAGGAACGGCATGCGTTTGGAGGGCCCATCAGCCGGTTTCAAATCCTCCAGCATTATCTTGCAGATATGTATATCAACCTGGAAAATTCAAGAAATCTGACATACAAAGCCGCCTGGCTTTGTGATCAGGGGGCCCCCTATCACCTGGAATCCACCATGGCCAAACTGGTTGCATCGGAAGGTGCGCTGCATGCCGGTCGATTTGGCGCTGAGATCTTTGGCGGGTACGGTATCTGCTGTGAGTATCCCATGCAGCGGTATTTACGGGACGCTTATCAGTTACAGTTTTCTCCCATCTCCAATGAGATGAGTAAAAATATGATGATGCAATTTCAGGGCTTTCCAAAATCCTGGACGTAACAGTACTTAAAAAAAAGAAGCAAATCCTTCAGTCGATAGCTCCGGTCAGATGACGTGATACCAACCAATGCGACTCAATCAATAGCATTTCAATTTTTTACGGTCATCAGACAGTGTGCATTCATTTGACCGGCACTATAACATCTATTTAAATGGGGAAAAAATATGTACACACTTGGGGATATCTGCCGAAAGTCTTCGCTGGCCTGGCCTGACAGAACAGCCCTTGTTTTTGAAAACAATCGTCTGACCTACCGGCAGCTTGATGAACGGGTGAATCGGCTGGCCAATGCGTTGCTGGCAAAAGGTGTTGGTAAAAATGACCGTTTGGCGGTATTAGCTGAAAATACCCACACATATCTTGAGATCTATTTTGCGGCATCCAAGATGGGGATCAGCACCATGCCGCTGAACTTCAGATTGTCTGACAATGAAATTCAACTGATTATCAATGACAGCGAGGCCACGGTCTTATTTGTCGGAGACGGGTATGAAACCCGGGGAAAAGGCTTGATGCGTGATTGCGAAAACATCCGGTTCCTGATCAGTATCGATCATGACGAAAATGAGTCTCTTTTTTACGAAAAGATGCTGGAAGAGGCCACTCCGGAAGACCCTCATCTGGATCCGGATCCGGAGGAGATGGCGATTTTAATGTATACCGGGGGAACCACCGGGCTCCCCAAAGGTGTCATGATGTCCCATAAAGGGTTAATGACCGGCCTTATCGGCATAACACTCCAGATGTCCTTTTCCAGAAATGATGCCACCTGTTTTGTTCTGCCGCTATTTCACGTCTCTTTCTGGCCGGCATTTAGTGTTTTGATGACCGGCGGAAAGGTAGTGATCATCAGAAAGCCTGACATTGGAAACATCCTTAAATCAATACAGGATGAAAAATGTACCCATATCAATGCGGTTCCAACGCTGTATGGATGGATGCTACAGACAGAAGATATCGATAAATACGATCTTTCAAGCCTGAGACTGTTGACATATGCAGGAAGTCCTTTTCCCCCTGACCTGTTAAAGCAGAGCATTACAAGATTCGGTGCCAAGTTCGAACAGGCGTATGGCATGACCGAATGTATTGGCGGATCATTTTTAAATATGGAGGACCACGAGCTGAAAGGTTCCAGGTCCAAGCTTCTCACCAGTGCCGGTAAACCAAGCCTGTCAGTGGAGGTTCAAATTATGGGAGATCAGGACAATATACTCTCCCCAGGTGAAGTGGGAGAAGTCGTGCTTCGCGGACAATGTCTGATGATGGGATATTGGAAAAACCCTGAGTTAACCCAAAACACGGTCCGAAACGGGTGGTACCATACCGGCGACATGGGCTACATCGATGAGGAAGGGTTTCTTTTCCTGGTAGACCGAAAAGCCGACATGATCGTTACCGGCGGTGAGAACGTTTATCCCAAAGAGGTTGAAAATGTGCTCTACAATCATCCGGATGTGATAATGGCCGCCGTTGTCTCCGCTCCGGATGAAAAGTGGGGGGAACGTGTTCAGGCGGTTGTGGTTTTACAAAATGGGGCTTCACTGGCAGAAGAAGATCTTATCCGTTTTTGTAAAGAGCAGCTTGCCGGTTATAAATGTCCCCGGAAAATTGAATTCTGGCATTCTCTGCCCGTTACACCCGTCGGAAAAATTTTAAGAAAAGAGATCAAGAAAAAATTTTGGAAAGGAGCAGAGCGCTCCATCGCTTGAGATGCAGATCTGAAGATCTGAGACCTCACTTCAATCTATCTCTTACTCAACCCCAAGAGAAGGAAAAAGCCCATGGATAAATTCAGGCAGGACGATTATTTCAAGATTGACCCGGAACCCCATTTGCTTGGCAACATGGAAGATATTAACCATTTTCCCGGTGTACAGATGTGGTGGAAAGCCATTGATAACATCAAACGGCCTCTTTTGTCTCAAACCCCGCCGGATGCGTTTCAGTCTATCTGTTTTGAAGGCTGGGAGATGGAAAAATCAAATGATCCCGAGAATCTTCTACGGGCAATGGATAAATATGGTGTGGATATCGCATGCCTTTTGCCCGAATCAATGATGGACACCACCGGATACAGCAGTCGATGGTGTTCAAACGGATCTATGGCAAAGGTGGTTGAATCCAATCCGGATCGGTTCATGTACCAGCCCAATGTCTCGCCGGTTAAATATAAAGGAGTCAATAATACCATTTGGGAGCTGGAACACTGGGTAAAGGAAAAAGGTGCGAAAATTTTTAAATTTTATCCGCCTGAAGATACCTACATCAACGATCCCGACCTGTGGCCTTTCTATAAAAAAGCGGAAGAATTGGACATTGTACTTGACATTCATACAGGATTTTCCTGGGTGCCTCCCGGAAAAAGCAAATATGCACTTCCGATTTACCTGGATGATGTTGCCCGTGATTTTCCCGGACTAAAAATCAATGCATTCCATATGGGGTATCCCTACTGCGATGATCTGAACATGGTGGCCATGGGGCATCCAAACGTCCATGTCTGTCTCAGCCTTTTAGTCCCCTGGGCCTGCAATGCGCCGAGAAAATTCGCAAAAATAATTGGAGAGGCACTCCGGTGGGTTGGACCGGATCGCATTATATGGGGAACTGATTACGCAGGTTTTGGCATACAGGTGGGCACTGCGGTTCATGGGTTAAGAGAATTTCAGATCCCGGAAGATATGCAGAAAGACTATGGCTATCCGCCAATTACAGATGAAGATCGCAAAAAAATATTTGGCGGTAATCTTGGCAGGTTAATGGGGGTTGATACGACAAAACGCAGAACAACCCCGAAACAATAAGCAAAAAGGAGGCAGTATGTCGGAAAAAAGAAGTTTTGAAACTATTTTAAGCCCCATTCAGGTAGGGCCCATCGAGGTAAAAAACCGAATCGCGCTGGCACCGATGAATGAAACCATGTCAGGGGTCAATGGAGAAGTCACAGAACAACTTATCTCCTATTTCGCCGCCAGGGCCAAAGGCGGAACCGGATTGCTGACAACCGGTGCCATCATGGCAACGAAAATGGCATCGGAATTCGTTTATGGGCGCAATATGTATTGCTTCCACCAGGGACACCTCCAGGGACTGTACCTGCTGACAGAAAGGATCCACCATTTTGGTGCCAGGATTTCTGCCCAGATGAGTATTGGCTTTGGTCGTCAGGGGCATTCCTATGATCATTCAAAAAAAGCACCGGCGCCAACAGGCGGGCTGCCCTATGAAGTAACACTCGATACACTTCCTCTGGGTCTTGATGCGGGGTTCAGGATGGCTGAACTGGAAAGAGAATTTCTGATCGGGCAGATGACAAGGGAGATGACCATTGAAGAGATTCACAGTGAGCAAAAAGAGTATGCCACCAGCTGTCAGCTTGCCGTAAAAGCGGGATTTGACATGATTGAAATACATGCTCCCCACGGATATCTGGAGCATCAATTTCTATCTCCGCTCAGCAATAAAAGAACGGATATGTATGGCGGAGAATGGAGAAACAGAAAGCGATTTTTAAATGAAGCCATGGAACAGGTCCGTTATGCCTGCCCGGGGGTCGCTGTGGGGGTGCGCATCAGCGCTGAAGAGCATATGGAAGGCGGGTTGACCGAAGAGGAGATGATTGACCTTGCAAAAGACCTGGAAGCCCGGGGAGCTGATTTCATAAGCCTTTCCGATGGCGCCGGATACGAAGAGGCAGGGCATCTGATCACCGATATGAAACGGTCAAAACACATTCCCTCCCATGGTGAAGCATTTAAAAAAGCATTGTCAATTCCTGTTATTGTTGCATCGCAGCACGACCCGGTAAAGGTAGAGGCCAACCTCGCAGAAAAGAAATACGATATGCAGGCAATGGGAAGACAGCTTTTCTGCGATCCTGAATATGTCAACAAACTTGAAAACGGCCGCCACAAAGAGATCAAACGTTGCGTAAGATGTAATACATGCCTGCTTCGTACCTTGATTGGACTGACTCCGGCATGTGAGCACAATCCGAAACTTGGCAGGGAGTATGCCTTTGACGAATACAAAATCGGAGAATGGGCCGCTCATGAGGCGCTTTTGCCTGAGGCGCTTATAAGAGCGCCAATGCCGTCTTTGAATACGCCCTGGTGGAAAAAGGAGTTGAGCTGTGTGGAAAACAACTGGAGAGGCCTTCAGGGAAAGATTTTAAACACAAAATTAACGAATTGAAAGACGGTTTTTCGGGCTTAATCACAATTTCGTCCACCTTGAGTTGAGGAGGGACAGGCTTGCGTCATTGGCACATTTGCTGGAATTATTCCTTCAAATACAATTAGTTACCAAAAGCACAATGGCTCAAGCCTGACCCCGTTGACCCGCCAATGGCGGCGAGTGGCCGACGTTATGATCAAGCCCTATTTTTCAATTCATAACAGGAGATAAGCGGATGAAAAGTATTATAATTTTATTGGTATTAGTATGCGATCTTATTATATTGCCATCTTCAGCGTTCTGTCATGGCTGGGCCAATCATGAACAAGGTGCAAAAGCCCATGGCATGGGGGGGGCATTCACCGGGCTGGCAGATGACCCAAGCGCAGTTTATTACAATCCTGCCGGCATAACCCAGGTTGAAGGCACTCAAATATCACTTGGATTTACAATACCCACCGTTCGGGGGAATTTTAAAAGTGCAGGTACCTCTTCCATTCCCGGAACCAATCAGGGTGATGAAACAGAGGTGAAAGAACAGTATTTTTTTGTGCCTAATTTTTATTTTACAAAACAGATTTCAGATCAACTCTCTTTTGGCGTGGGGGGATATTCTATTTTTGGATTGGGAGGATTTGAATGGCCGACATCTTTCGAAGGACGGTTTGCTTCCGGTGGAATAAACGGCGAACTCCAAACCATGACATTAAGCCCGGTGGTGGCTTATGAAGTGTCGGATAATCTATCCATCGCTTTTGGCGGACGAATTGAAAGAGCAGATCTTGATCTCCAGGCGAATGTCTTTGTCGCACCCGGGGTGGATGAAATTACATCTAAAATAAGCGGGTATGATTATGGAATGGGATGGAACGCTGCCCTGCTCTATCATATTCACAAAGAACTCAGTATCGGTTTGAGTTATCGAAGCGAAATGAAACACTCTTTTGATGATATCGATGTTGAATTTTCTCCACAGTTTAATCCGGCCGGGCTTCTCAACACAAAAAGCGATCTGGATATCACCTTGCCGCAGTTTGTCTCTTTAGGTCTTGCATGGTCTAAAGGACCATTTACATTCACCGCAGATACATTCTGGTATGACTGGTCCAAGATTGACAACCTGACGTTTAAGCTTGACACACCTGTTGCCGGTCAATCCGCCATCTCAACACCAATGAAGTGGAATGATACATGGAGCTGGGCTGTCGGCGGAGAATATGTGCTCAGTGCCCTTGATCGGGAGATCAGTCTCCGGACCGGCATCATGTATGAGGAGTGCCCGATTCCGGATGATACTGTAGGTCCCATAGGGTTTCAGGGCGATAATATCCTTTACAATCTGGGGATAGGCGCACCTGTGGGGCCACTTTACTCTGACTTTTTCGTTACCTATATATATACAAAAGACCGGCACTGGGATAATGTCACCGGCAGTGCCCCAAATCCAGGAGGGGGAAGGGTTACGGGAGATTTTCAGAATTATGAGACCTATATCATCGGTGGCAGTCTCACTTATAAATTTTAACCGACTAACCTGCATCCCAGTCTTCTCACACCTACTCAGACACAACATGTTGTGTTTGAGTAGGTGTGAGAACAGTATGTTAGCTTTTGACATTTGAGCAGAGGATCCCCCCACTGTCTGTGAATATCCGTTCCGGCTTCAACATCACTTCAGGATAATGGAAGTGATCGAAATACCGGCCGGTGTTGTGATCAGCCCTGAAACAATAGAGCAAACCTGTCGCCATAACTTAAAAGAAGCGTACTTCAAACATAAAATTCAACCCCGGAGGTCCCATGAAAGATCCTTTACTCCAACCCATTCACATCAACACCCTTGAAATTAAAAACAGAATCTATCTCCCGGCCATGCATCTGGGCATGGCGGAAAATTTCCTGGTAACGGACCGGATCGTTGAATTCTATGCTGAACGGGCCCGGGGCGGGGCCGGGATGATCTGCGTGGGGTTTGCCACGGTGGATGAGCTGGCCGGCAACACCTTGAACATCGGTGCCCACAAAGATGAATTCATTCCCGGACTGACGCGACTTGCCCAGGCCATCAAGAGCAACGGCTCGCGCTCCTGCGTCCAGATCAACCATGCCGGCCGGTACAATTCGTCTTTTTTCCTGGAAGGCAAACAGCCGGTGGCACCGTCTGCCATTGCCTCCCGCATGACAAGAGAGACCCCCAGAGCCCTGGAGTCGGATGAGATCCATGAGATCATCGACCACTTTGTCCAGGCAGCCCTGCGGGTGAAAAAAGCGGGATTTGACGCCGTGGAGGTGTTGAGCGGCGGCGGGTATCTCATCAGTGAATTTCTCTCACCGCTGACCAACCAGCGCACCGATGCCTATGGGGGGTCCCTTGAAAACTGCATGCGGTTCGGCCTTGAGATCATGCAGGCCGTCCGAAAAGCGGTGGGCCTTGAGTTTCCGGTGATGGTGCGCATGAACGGCAATGATTTCATGCCGGGGGGCCAGAGGCGTGATGAGTTGCGCGAATATGCCAAAGCCCTGGAGACACAGGCAGGTGTGAATGCCCTCTGCGTCAACGTGGGCTGGCACGAGGCAAGGGTGCCCCAGCTCACGGCAGCGGTTCCCCGGGGGGCCTTTGCCTATCTTGCCCGGGGCATCAAAGAGGTGGTGAAGAATGTACCGGTGATCGCCAGCCACCGCATCAATGATCCGGAAACGGCCCGGGAACTCATAGCCGACACCATGTGCGACATGGTGGCCATGGGCCGCAGCCTCATTGCCGACCCCTTCCTGCCCCAGAAAGTGGCAGAGGGCAGAGAAGAGGAAATACTCCACTGCATCGGCTGTGCCCAGGGCTGCTTTGACCAACTGCTCAAACTCAAACATGTGCAGTGCCTGTGCAATCCCAGGGCCGGCCAGGAATGCAGCAGCCCCAGCTGTGAAGCTGTGGAGATCCCCAAAAAAGTCATGGTCATCGGCGGCGGTGCTGCCGGCATGAACGCCGCCCTTGCCGCCAAAAAACGGGGCCACGAGGTGACCATTTACGAAAAAGAGGGAATGCTGGGAGGCCAGCTCTTCCTTGCCGCCTCCCCCCCGGGCCGGGAGGAGTTTGCCGAGCTGGCATGGGACCTGGGCAACCAGGTCTATGATGCCGATATCACTGTGGAGATGGAGCAGATCGTGGATGGGAATCTCATTGATGAGGAAAAACCCGATCACATCATCCTGGCCACCGGGGCCGTGCCCCTGACACCCCCCATCCCCGGCGCGGACCTGCCCCATGTGTTCCAGGCCTGGGAGGTGCTTTCCCACCAGATGTTCACCGGCAAGCGGGTGGTCATCATCGGCGGCGGAGCCGTGGGCGTGGAAACCGCCCTGTTCCTGGGGGAAAAAGGAACCCTGTCTGCCGAAGCGTTGAAATTCCTCTTTGTCAACCAAGCGGAATCCCCGGAAGCGCTGTACGAAATGGCCACCCGGGGCACCAAGGAGATTACCGTCATAGAGATGCTTGACACCATCGGCAAAGACTTTGGCAAATCCACCCGGTGGGGCATGCTCCAGGATGTGAAACGCCACGGCATCGTCACCATGACGGGTGCCAAAGCCCTTGAGATCACACCCACCGGACTTAAAATAGAGACCGCACAGGGCATTGAAGAGCTTCCGGCGGACACCATTGTCCTGGCTGCCGGTTCCCGATGCGAAAACAGCCTGGCCGATGTCATCAAATCCAAAAACATCCCCTTTGATGTGGTGGGGGATGCCGACACCATCGGCATGGCCTTTGATGCGGTGCACAACGGATATGCTGTGGGCATGAAAATCTAAAATATCATCGGTGGCAGTCTCACTTATAAATGTTAACCGGCTTTTTTTTAAGAACAAGGAGGAAACAATGCCCAATGTGACGAACACAGGCAACAAATTTATCTTCAGACATCTCCCTTGAAAATGCCGGTCTCCACCCAGATCACGGCATATCGAACCAGTTCAGTGGCATTTTTTAAATTCAGTTTTTCCTTGATCCGTTCCCGGTAGGTGCCGATGGTCTTGATGCTGATATTGAGCTGGTTTGCAATCTCCTTGGAGGAGCGTCCCGCACCAATGAGTTGGAAAATTTCAAGTTCCCTGTCCGTTATCTGTTTCAACCGGGATTTGTTGGCCAGGGAGGGTTGTTTCTGAAAGGTGCTTAAAATCTGGCTCATGATGGTGGGACTGACATGGATATGTCCGTTCATAATACAACGAATCGCGGTGACCACGGATTCCGAGGCTTCCTGTTTCATGATATACCCCTTGGCCCCCGCCATAATGCACCGTTCGGCATGCATGGCTTCATCGTGCATGGAAAGCACCAGAGAGGCCATGGGCTTATGGTGGGCATGGATCTCCTTGATCAGATCCAACCCATTACTGCCTTTTAAAGAGAGATCCACAATCACAAGATCCGGTCTTTCACGCTCAATGAGCCTTCTGGCACCTGAAACATCTTCAGCATGCCCGCATATCTGCATATCAGGTTCCTGGTTGATCATTTCCTCCATTCCCATACGGAAAATGGGGTGATCTTCAACAATAAGTATGCGAATCATATCCGATGTCATCCTGAGTGCATTGAAGGTTCAAGGATTTCTTTCCAGGATCATCCCGACAATGGTGCCGCCGCCGGGCGCCTCTTTAACATCCAGTACCGCACCGATTCTGCCGGCTCGATATCTCATTATCTGCATGCCCATGCCGCGGAACAGTGCGGACGTCCGGAATCCGATGCCGTCATCTTTAACCTCTAATCTGGCGGTTTCATCTTGATTCGTCAAGGAAATATATATGTTTTTTGCCCTGGCATGTTTCACTGCGTTGTGTACCGCTTCATGGACAATATAGTAGGCATGGGTAGCAATGGTGGTATCTTCAAAGGGTGGACTGACATCACAGGAGAGGGTGCAGGAGATGTTAAACACCTCCCTGATATATATGGCCAACTCTTCAAGGGAAGCGTCAAATCCCAGCTCTGTAAGGTTCACAGGAGACAGCCCCTTGGACAAACGGCGGGTTTTCTCAATGGCATCCAGAATCAGGTCACGAATTCTGCCGGTACGCTCCGCTTCTGCCTCCAGGGACGCATTGGACGCATTGCCCTTTTTCCCATGGAGACGCTGCTGCAGCATTTTGGTCATCACCTCAATGCCGATAAGCTGGGGGCAAAGATCATCATGCAGCTCCATTGCAAGTTTTTGACGTTCCCTTTCGCTGATGATGAGGATTTCCCGTTCCAGTCTTCTCGCGTCGGTCATGTCCTCAATTGCCCCGAGAATGCATGGTTCTCCCCACAAGGTTATCTGTTCCATGGAGATCATTCCGGTCCGTTTTTCTCCGGTGGCAGTCAGGAATGTGATCTCCCGATTTTTAAGCAGAATTTTTTCCGTCAGGGATATCATCATTTTTTTCCAGTCCCCGGGATGAAAAAAGAAATGGATGCTTGACAGCTCTTTGCCGATCACTTCAAACAGGCTGTAGCCGGTAACTGCCAGAAAACGGTCATTGACGTTGATAATCCGGCTGTCTTTTAATGCGGCGATAAACATGCCCGAAGGACTGCTTCTAAAAGCTTTTGAGAACATCTCCTCTGACAGGCGAAGGGCTTTTTCATTTTTTTTTCGCTCACTGACATCCCGAAGTACCCCACTGAATCCCTTGAGGTTATTGTCTGAAGATCTCCTCAGAGACACCGAGGCTTCGACCGTACAAAGGGTGCCGTCGGCTTTAATCAATTCAAGATCCGGCAGTTGCTTTGCCCGGTGGGACAGTTTTACCTTGGTAAAAATTTTTTCCAGGGCTTCGTAATTTTCAGGATTCATGTAGCTGCAGATCCTGCTGCCCACCACATCTTTCTCTTTTTTCCCCAGGATTCTACCCATGGCATGATTGCAAAAGCTGAAAACGCCGGACAGATCCACCTCAAAATAGCCCTCTTCCATGCGTTCCAGAATGGTACGGTACTTTTCCTCGCTGGACCGAAGGGCCTGGGCCGTCATTTTGTGCTGGTTCATCTCCAAGCGTAAATTGGTGGCATAGTTGTTCAAGGTATCCATAAATTTATTAAAATAATCTGCCAGCTGTCCGATTTCATCGGTGGACTTCACGGGCATGCGAATATTGAAATCGCCGGATGCGCCCATGGCAAATTGATTCATAAGGACCTGCAACGGCCGGATAACGGTGGTGTTGATCCACAAAGATGTACAAAAAACCAGAATACAGATCAAAAGGACAATGGTGAAAATAATATCCCGAACAGTCTTTAATGGGGCAAAAATTTCGTCCAGGTATGTGGTGGACGCCACGATCCAGTCATATTCGGGAATATATTTAAAAATCACCATTTTTTCCCGCTCAATGCGCTCTCCCGGATTTTTCCAGGTGTAAACGGCTTTTCCGTTTTTCAACCGGCAGATATTGCGAACAAAATATGCGCCGTCCCTGTCCTTTGCATCAAAAAAATTGCCGGTCATAAACGGATGAACAATAAGATTGCCACGGCTGTCATTTATATACGTATAACCGCTCTTTCCAAAGGTCAGGCTCAGGATGCTTTCCCTGAAATCAGAGATATTGATCAGTTCCGTGAATTCTTCTCTATAGGTGGAGGCGGCAATGAGCCAGTCCCAGGGTTCAAAGTAGGAGATGTACATGGCCTTGGGCTTTAATGCGTCCTCTTCGGGATTCTTCCAATCATATTCAAGGTACCCGGTCTTCATTTGTATCATCTTCTTGACAAATTCCCGGTTTGAAAATTTTTTCCCGGCCACCCCTGGGTTGGGGTGTTCAATGGCGATCCCCGAAGAGCTGACACAAAAAATATATCCGGTTTTACCAATGGACTGGCTGAAAAGAATTTTCCGGCACAGAAGCTTGGCCTCCTTTTCCGTCATCAATCCCCTGAGAAAATCCCCATGAATGTTCTTTACAATCTCCCTGTTTTTCTCTGCAATGGCCCTGAGATGATTTTTAATGGAAGTGGCTGCTGACGTTCGGACCATATTTTGAATGGCAGCCGTGGAATTGGTCAGTTCACTTTCGATATTGGCTTCGATGGTAGTGCGAACCTGCTGGTAAATGACGGCACCCCCCAGAGAAATGGCCAGTACGGAGACCAATGTATAGCCGCCCAGCAGTTTTGTTCTGATCTTCAGGTTCGTTAAAAATTGCAGCAATCGACTCATTTACCACCTTTGACTTCATGCGTGCGGGTGCAATCACAACAGCGTTCACGTTGATACATGGCTGCACACTCTGACAGATCCGGCCCTCAGTGGTGCGATCTCAACAGCACCCACGTTGATACTCAATGATCAAGTGTTAACACCAGTCCAAAATCACCTTACCCGACTTGCCGCTGTTCATCACGTCAAACCCTTTCTGAAAATCATCCATTTTAAAACGATGGGTGATGATAGGAGAGATGTTCAGGCCGGACTGTAAAAGGTTGATCATCTTATACCAGGTTTCAAACATCTCCCGGCCATAGATGCCCTTAAGGGTGAGGCTTTTAAAAATCAGCAGATCCGTATTCAACAGTGGTTTTTCGGCAAAGATTCCCAGCATGGCGATTTTGCCTCCATGGTTCATGTTCTCCATCATCTGGGAAAGGGCAGGCGCTGCACCGGACATCTCCATGCCGATGTCAAACCCCTCGCGCATGCCCAGCTCTTTTTGAACTTCATGGAGGTTTTCCCGGGTTGCATTCACCGTGCGGGTGGCCCCTAATTTTTCTGCCAGGGAGAGACGATAGTCGTTGACATCGGTGATCACCACATGCCGGGCACCGACTTTTCGGGCCAATGCGGCAGCCATGATACCGATGGGACCGGCACCTGTGATGAGCACATCCTCCCCCACCAGATCAAAGGAGAGGGCGGTATGGGCCGCATTGCCAAAGGGGTCCATGATGGAGGCCACCTCGTCGTCCACCCAGTCGGGTATGGGATAGACATTACTCTCCGGGATCACCAGAAATTCCGTAAAACAACCGATGCGGTTCACCCCCACCCCGTGGGTATCAATGCAGAGATGGCGCTTGCCTGCCCGGCAGTTGCGACAGGTACCACAGGTGAGATGCCCTTCCCCTGACACCCGCTGCCCCGGTTTGAAATTTTTGACAGCCTCCCCCACTGCCGCCACCTCTCCCACAAATTCATGGCCGATGACCATGGGAATTTTTATGGTCTTTTGGGACCACGTATCCCAATTGTAAATGTGAAGATCCGTACCGCAGATGGCGGTCTTTTTTATTTTAATGAGAACATCCCTGGGCCCATGAATGGGTTCGGGTACCTCCTGGAGCCACAGGCCGGGTTCCGGTTTTGCTTTGACAAGTGCTTTCATTTTATTTCCTGTTGTCTTTTCTCAAATTCCTGTCATGATTTCAGATGATAACGACGCAGGACAGGGGTGCTGGGTTTTAGGTACTGGGTGCTGGGTTTCAGGTGCCAGATACTGGGTTTCAGGTGCCGGGTACTGGGTTTTAGGTGATGGGTACGGGTTAAATGACACCCAGTTCTTTTCCAGCGGTTTCAAAGGCGGCAACGGCTTTATCGATGTGGGTCCTGTCATGGACCGCAGACATCTGGGTGCGAATACGGGCCTGCCCCCGCGGCACCACCGGAAAGGAAAATCCCACCACATAGATGCCCTGCTCCAGCATGCGTTGGGCCATCTTCCCGGCAAGTACCGCATCCCCCAGCATCACAGGAATAATGGCGTGGTCCCCCGGCACCAGGGTAAAGCCCCGTTTTTCCATTTCCGATCTGAAATAGGCGCTGTTCTCCTTTAATTTCCGACGTAGTCCATCCCCCGCTTTGAGCAGCTCCAGAACCTTCAGGGAGGCGGCTGCAATGGGGGGGGCCAGGGTATTGGAAAAAAGATAGGGCCGGGAGCGCTGGCGGAGCCATGCAATGATCTGACTCCTGCCACTGGTGTATCCCCCGGATGCCCCGCCCAATGCCTTGCCAAGGGTGCCGGTGACCATATCCACCCGATCCTGCACTCCGCAGTACTCAGGGGTACCGCCCCCTTTCTCCCCCACAAACCCCACGGCATGGGAGTCATCCACCATGACCAGGGCATCGTACTCATCGGCCAGATCGCAGATGCCTTTCAGGTTGGCGATGATGCCGTCCATGGAAAAAACCCCGTCGGTGGCAATGACAATAAAACGGCATCCCTGGTCCCGGGCCGTTTTGAGCTGGCCCCTTAGATCTGCCATGTCATTGTTCTTGTATCGAAACCGCTTTGCCTTGCACAACCTCACCCCGTCAATGATGCTGGCATGATTTAAGGCATCACTGATGACGGCGTCTTCTTCCTGGAAAAGGGTCTCAAACAACCCACCATTGGCATCAAAACAGGAAGAGTAGAGGATGGTATCATCGGTATGCAAAAAGTCACTGATGCCCTTTTCCAGGATTTTGTGCACCGCCTGGGTGCCGCAGATAAACCGCACCGATGCCATGCCGAATCCCCAGGAGTCAATGCCCTCCTTTGCCGCAGCCATCACCTCCGGGTGGTTGGCAAGCCCCAGGTAGTTGTTGGCGCAAAAATTAATCACCTCCTGCCCGCCGGTTACGGTGATATCCGCCTGCTGCTGGGAGGTGATGATGCGCTCTTCCTTGAACAGTCCTTCTTTTTTCAACTCTTGGGTTTGCTGAGACAGATGGTCAAGAAATTGCTTTGTCATGATATTCTCCTTTATTAAACGGGAAACCCCATCAACATCTCGCGAGCCATAAGCTCTCATTACACATACTGCATATATTTTTTTTCACTTTCATGGGCTACTCTCCATGTAGTGGCACATCAGAGACATTCTGACTGACGATGTTCAATATTAAATATGCCACAAAATATACCATGCCTGTATACTGCTCCGCAATGGGATTAACATATAGACCCGTAGCGTATTGGAATCCAATGCGGATAAGACCCGGGAATCCGACATGGGTCTCGCCTTATTATGCAGCCAATGTAATCATGGCTATTTCCACGGGGAAATCGTGATAACAGCCCCGGACATTACAATTTTCCGAAATGCGGTGGTGGTGAATGACAAAATCAAAATCCTTGAGCCGTTGGTAAAAGGATTCAAACACCTGACACCTTGTTTCAAGACAGATGTTGCAGTCACAATGGATATCAAACATGGCCGCAGCATGGTGCATCATCATAAAGAAACAGACGGCAGACATATACCTTGGAAGTGATTCCCTGTAAATTTCCGGATAAAATTTCGAGACATTGATGGCTTTGGCGTAGACATCATGGGAGACGATTAAGGCCGTTGAAATTTCATATTTTTTCTCTTTACTGTAAAGAAAATATTCTATACAGGCACCGTCTTTTGCGTAGGAAAGGGAAAATCGCTGGAAAAAAGCCGGTATCTGAATTTCCATAAAAGAGGGTTCAAGTTTCTCAGGGGGTAAGGCAATCAGTGAACCTGTGGCAAAAAGGGTGCTTCCCTGTATCCATTTATCAAACAGGTCAGTGTGTTCAAAACAGTGAGCCATGGCCAGGGGTAACTCCAATGGCATGGATTCCAATCCATAGGCTTTACAAATTTTTTCAATGGCTTGCCGAGCAAGGGAATAGACAAAATTACTGGAACCGGATGATTCGATTTCAGCGGTGTGATCCCCTGATTCAAAGGCCTTCTTACATCTATCGCTGTTGTAGGAGGTCCAAGCCCTGCAGATGAGCGGACGTACCGGATAAATGGTACACGTCCCCTCCTTAAGAAAAATACAGGGGGTCAACGCTTTGACCATCACGCGATGCGCAAGATCCACCCCCTCGGTGAGATGCCGATTGTTGGCAATTCGTCTTTTCAAAAGCGTACGCTGCTGTGGGGTGGAAGCGTGCGCCACCCAGGCAAATATCACCAGAGCCTCCAACGGGGTTACCTTCACCTGGGCGTGGCAGCAATAGCTGCAACCGGTTCCACAGGCCACTGCTTCCCCTTCCTGTTCCTGGTGGACCCTGGCCACAAGACTTCCGGCCAATTCCATTATTTTAGCAAGCGAGTCCGTGCAGCCGTCAACGGTGACCCCTAAATTTAAGCCGGAGGTCAGGATATCTGAAAACATCCCGCCCAGGGCATCTGTTGCCTCTGTCTGATCCCTTTCCATGAATCATTCCTTTTTTTAATTGAGCCAGTCCACCCTTCCGGCAAGCCCGGGAAAGGTTTTTCTGGCATCAACGACGTCGTCCATATTGATTTCAGCGCGGACAATGGTCTCCCGGTCACCACCACCGGCCACCCCAACCCCCCAGGGATCGACAACCATGCTGTGACCCACAAACTGAACCCCCTGATTCATGCCCACGGCATTTGAGGAGACAAGAAAGCACTGATTTTCCAGTGCCCGTACCCGATTGAACATGAGCCAGGCTTCAAGTCTCGGATAGGGCCAGGCAGAACAGACCAGAAACAGCCCGGCACCTCTGTCCACCATTTTTCGAAACAACTCCGGAAATCGCAGATCAAAACAGGTGGCCATACCGACTTTTCCAAAGGGGGTATCCACAACGGTAACCGCATCTCCCGGGGTGAGTATCCGGGTCTCTTCCGAATTAAATCCAAACAGATGGATTTTACGATAACTGCCAACAATGTCTCCGCTGGGGGAAATAAGATAGCTGGCATTAAAAAGTTGCTCTCGGTCTTTTTCAACAAAACTGCCGGAATGAATCCAGGCGCCGGTTTTTTTTGCCATGATACATAACATGGTAAGGGTGGGGCCATTTTTGTCCTCTGCTTCGGCAGCATATCGGTCAAAGCTTAAAAATCCCACATTCCACATCTCCGGCAGCAGGATCAGATCCGCAGAAGCGGCAGCTTCTATTTTTTGGGACGCTTTTTCTATGGTTGCCGTCTTATCCCCTTGGATGACGGCCATTTGGATGGAGGCAATTTTCATTGTTTCCCTCTGATTCACTGGGTAAACTTCCATTTTTTATTAGTTACGACTTAACCTCGTTGCTGACCATGTGCTATATATCACACAACAAATACTTTGTGAGAGTGCCATGTAATTGAATCTATGCCATCTAATTGAATCTAAACGAATATTTTGTTTTTTTTTGACAAATCATTCTAATTATAGTATCAAAACAGGTATTTTGTGCCACATATACTTGGAATTAGCGGGTTTGATCATTTCTTCGGTCGGTTTAATAGGGAAGATGAGGCTTTCGCTATTGCACTTTTGCCGGACGTCTTAATCGCATGGTATTGACAATAAATTATTTTTCTTATTTTTGACTGTGATTCCTTAGGAGGATAAGGTGGAGCTGGAGGAAGTGGTGAAATGCCCGGCTGACATGAGCAAGTGTCAAATTTATGACGACTATATCCGCTTAAAAATGGAGTGTGAGCGTCTCAGAAAACTATCCATAAAAGATGAACTCACAGGTTATTACAACTACTCGTTTCTTATGAACACCCTGAGCTGTGAAATGGAACGATCAAGGCGTTCCGGCCTTCCCACCAGCATCATCATGGCTGATATTGATTTTTTCAAACGCATCAACGACAGGTTTGGGCATGAATCGGGCAACATTGCCCTTCAATGGGCCAGCAAAATTTTAAAAAAAACCATCCGGAGAATGGATTTTCCCTGCCGATATGGTGGAGAAGAATTTCTATTTATTTTACCCAATGAGAAGTTGAGCAATGCCGTCAAAATGGCAGAAAGACTTAGACAAACACTGGAAACCACCCCTCTGATTCTGAAAAAATGCCCCGTCATACTCACCGCAAGCTTTGGAGTGGACGAATACAATGGATATAAGAACGACACGACTGCAGGGTTCATCGAACGGGCAGATACATTCATGTACCAGGCAAAACAGACGGGTAGAAACCGAACCTGCTATGATAAAAAACGGCTGATCCCGGAATCCCAACAGATCTCTCTGGACGAGCGGGTTGCCCTGCTCCAATGATCACCACGAACCGTCAAACAGAAAAAGCGTTTCAAATAGGTGTCACCGCCACTCCCGGAATATTTTTATTTATCATGATGACTGCCGCTCTTCATGTCGGCCACCTTTCGTTGCAGTATGTCATCAAAACTCTCCCTTGCAAAGGCCTTAGGAGACTGACTGTCCTGGGCGGCGTTCACCGGGCGGCCCTCTTCAGTTCCGGCACCTGGCTGATGAGACCCAAAAATCCCCACCGCCTTTTGGAGAAGGGGTTTACCAATGGCCATGCTCCAGTTGAGCCAGGACAACCAGGAGATAAGGGGTTTGCTCTGGGCAGGACCATCAGATGATTTTTTATTGGATTTCAAATGGGTGCAGGCCACTTGATAGGCTATATTCACCTGGGTCATCTTAACTTCGGCAGCCTTCATCAATTTTGGATCATGGCCGAAACGGTCCGGATGACATTGTTTGGCCTTGATTCTGTATTTTGCCTTTGCCGCTTCAAGGGAGTCCCCCGGAACGATTTCCAGCAACTGAAATGCTTTTTCCCTGTCCATAAGCCGCCCCTACGCTTTCACCATGTCCAAAGAAGGGGCTGTGGCATTTTTTTTGTCTTCATACATGGCCTGATCCGCCCGGTGAAGCAGCGTTGCACTGGAATCTCCCGGCTGTGCCATGGAAAGCCCTGCACTGATTTCAACTTTAATATTGGTTTTGTGGGTATGGGAAACAAACTTTATGGCCTTTAATCGGCTTTTGAACCGATCAATGCTTGCCTGAACATCCTCGGCATCCAGCCCATCCACCAGCACAACAAATTCATCTCCCCCATACCGGGCCACAAAATCCGATTTGCGGAAATTCTTTTTCAAATTATCCGCTATTACCTTGAGAACCTTATCGCCGGCAACATGACCAAAGGTATCGTTTATCCATTTAAACCGGTTCACATCAATCATGATAAGTGCCAGAATGCTCTCCTTCTGGGACAACATGGCAATGGACTGATTCAATTTCAGTTCAAATGATTTGCGATTGTGCACTTCGGTGAGCCCATCATATAAAGCGGCCTGCTGAAATTTCTCTGCCTTGACAAACATCTCTCTGGCATCGGCCTGCACTTCAGCAACTTTTTTCTTTAATTGATTGATTTTATCATTGGCCCGTTTGAGTTGCTGGGCCTCTGTCTGTTTTTTCAGTGCAATAATTTTTTTAATGTTTCCTATTTTTTTCATCACCGCAGTTTTGAGATCATGGATGTTTTTCTTAAATTCAAAGGCCCGGGAGATGGCACCCATCTCCTCACCGATGGTCTCTTCAAAGGTCTCAAACTCCTTGGCGCGGGCATCGGAGTTGAATTCATTCTGAGTGATCTTTTCAAGTATCCGGATCTGTTTTAACAAATCCAGAAAGACCTCGTTTGTTGCCAGAAAATCACTGAAAATTTTCTGTTTCAAGGCCACACTGAAATCGGTGAAAATTTCAACCTGCCGTTCAACGACGTCCATGGAAATATCCGGTTGAACTTCAATGCGAATGGCGGAGGCCTTCTCTTCAAGCTCCCCTTCCAGCGGATAAAATCCTTCCAGAAAAAAATAGATCACCCGCCTGAGCATGCGCAGGCTCTCTGTAATGCTGATTTTTAAATTTTCAATTTCGACCTGATTGTCCGCCGGGGGCACAGGGGTGTCACCCGCAAACTCCTTTGCAAAAATTTGTCTGCGCAGGGTCATGACGGATTTTTCAATTAATTTTAGCGGCAGGAAAGGTTCCTGTTGAAGCAGTTTTTTTATGAGCTTTACTTCATGTAGATGTTCGGGATACGACTCGGCAAGCATGCTATAGGTGCTGATGATTCTCAACAGACATTGCTTTTCTTCATGAAAGGATTTCTGAAGCGTTGTTATCTCTTCTTCATGATATATTTTTGACGTCATCTATTCATTATCCATACTGAAATTTCTAAAAAAATCTATTAAAGTTGATATCTTGACCTTACATGACACACAGGTTATAGTAAATGGTTTTTAGAAAAATAATGGGCCGGATGATTGAACAGATCCATAGTAAAAAGTGATGTAGATATCAAAAAAAACAGACACAAGAGTTATATGACACTTATAGACAAGGCAATTGCAGGTAAAAATCTCCAGACGTATATTCTCAGGATGCCCAGCCTTTCCACCACAGCAACCAAGGTCATGCAGGTGTGTAACACAACCATGCCCTCCCCCAATGACCTCAACCGTGTCATCTCACTGGATCCTGTTCTTACGGGAAAGGTGCTGCAACTCATCAATTCAGCATATTACGCACGGTGCAACAAGGTGACGTCCCTGACCCGGGCAATCATTATTCTTGGTATCAATACCATAAAAAACATTGTATTGAGTTCAGCCGTTGTAAAATGCATAAACAGCACCCCGGCTGGACATGCGCTGGACATGGATGCCTTCTGGACACACTCCATTCTTGTGGGGGCCACGGCAAAATTGATAGCCAAGGAGATGGGTATTCCCGCAACGGAACAGGAACTGTTTTTTCTGGCAGGCCTCATGCACGACCTTGGTAAAATTCCATTGACCCACCAGTTCCCGGACATTTATTCGCAGGTTTTAGAAATATCAAACGCCAAAGAGACAGATATCTGCCCCATTGAAAATGACATGTTGGGATTCACCCATTGTACTGCCGGCAAAATGATTGCTGAAAAATGGCAACTGGGTGATTCCATCAGAGATGCATTGGCATTCCACCATGACACCAGAAATAAAAAGACGTCCAATGGCCAATTCGCCGCCATTGTAGAACTGGCGGATATCTATACAAATATTTCTAAAACAGACAATCATGCCACAAATGAGGAGGCGGCTTTGCCAGAATTACCGCCCTCCCTCTATCCTGCATTTAAGAACCTTGCGGAACAAACGGGTGTCTCTCTTGAAAGACTGGTGGCATTTCACACCACCATCACCCAGGAACTCAGCAACGCCAAAACTTTTTTAAATTTACATTAACACCTCATCCGTCATGTTATTGGCGTTATTGCAGTATTGTCAGGCTTGGCATTATCGGGCTTGATCACAGGCCTGACCCCGCTGGCCGGCCAATTCCATGGGTGGTCGGTGTTGTGATCAAGCCCGCATTATCCATCGCCGTTGGCGTGAACCGAAAAAAAGGGAAAACCTATGAAAATTAAATTCTGGGGAGTTCGGGGTTCCATTCCATGCCCGGGACCCTACACCACAAAATATGGCGGCAATACGGCCTGCATTGAAATACGTCTGGAAAATCCTGAACGGTTGATTATTCTGGATGCCGGATCGGGTATCAGAGAACTCGGCAATACCTTGATGACCCGAAGTTTCCCTGAAGGCCATATGAATATGGAAATTTTTCTCTCTCACACCCATTGGGATCACATCATGGGATTCCCCTTTTTTACCCCGCTTTATATTCCGGGAACAACTGTGAAAGTATATGGGCCCGTATCCTGTGGTACCACTCCCCTGGAGAATGTTGTGGGAGGTCAACTCACCTACCAATATTTCCCTGTCCGCCAGACAGAACTGGCTGCAGACATCACTTATATTGAACTTAAGGAAGGCCGGTATGAACTGGGAAACGGAGTCCTACTGAATGTGCAGTATCTGAACCATCCCCTGCTGTGCCTGGGGTACCGGCTTGAATATCAGAAAAAAGTTTTTTGCAGTGCATATGACACGGAGCCATTCAGAAATATTTTCTGTACGGACCCGAAAGATCCCAGCTATGACGCGCAAATGGCCTCGGAGGGTGAGCTGGCCGCCCAACAGGAGAACAGACGTCTGGAGAATTTTTGCCGGGATGCAGACCTTTTGATCCATGATGCACAGTATACACGCAACGAATATATCTCCTCAAAAATCGGCTGGGGCCACAGTTCCGTTGAAGACGCCATTGAAACCGCAAAAAAAGCCAATGTAAAAAGAGTTGCGCTGTTTCACCATGACCCCATGCGAACCGATGAAGAAATTGATGCCTTAAGCAAACAATTATGTGAAACCGCTGCAAATAAAACCATGAAAATATTCTTTGCCAAAGAGGGTATGGAATTATCTCTATGAACCCCACCCCATAAGCCCCAAAATCCAACATGAGCCAAAAACATTTTTTTTCTAAAGTTTTTCTCACAATGTGTCGAGTAATATATCGAATGACTTTTTTAGTATTATTATTTTAAAAGGTCAAAAACATTGGGGCATGATTATGGATATCTCAACATACCAAATAAATACCGTCTTAAGAGTTTATGGCAACCAGCTTCGGCAGGGGCGCATTTCAAGTCAATCGAACTCAGGAAATCAGAGAGCGCCGGACATGGTCACCATCTCTGCAGGCACCAAAAGAGATACTGTAATTGAAAAAGTGTCCTCTGACATGCTGGATAGAATCGCCGAAAAAGGTCCGCAGAGCCAGGATGAAAGAGAAGTCTTTCAAAAACTCCAGGATGAATATGGACAACGCTTGCTCATATCCAAGAAAAACGGGGATGAATTTGAATTTAAAGCCATTGATGAAACGGGCAGCACAACCATTGAAATTCCCCCTGAAACGTCTGAAAATCTATTGAGTACATTGCAAGAGCACATCAGAACCACCGTCAGTCAAAATATGATTTAATTTTCCGGAGTGTTTCAAATGAAAATTGAAAACAATTACACAAACTATGAAGTTGAAAAAATGTCTCCCAGAGCCGGTCAACCGGCCGTGGGCCCCGGAGAATCACTTCAAACTGCCAAAAATTCACCGGAAAACGAAGGTCCCAGTTCCATCCAGGATGCCGTTGTCAATCTCTCCCAGGCATCAAAGGAGGCATTGCTAATAGACACCACCATCTCAAATGCGCCCGATGTCAGAGATGAAAAAGTGCTGGCGCTGAAGGAAAAAATAATGGCTGGTCAATATGAGATAAATCCCCAGGCCATTGCCGAAAAAATGGTGGATCATTTTGCAGAAGATTTTCTGACGCTGTAAAAAATCATGAAGTCCCCATTTTACACCCCCACTTCGTTTTCCACTTTCTGGGACTTCTCCGTCAACGGAACAAACAAAGGGGTTTTATGGGAATATCCTCCCTCGGAGAGGACCACCTGAACGGCCTGCCGACAAAGGGGGTTCACCACCAGCGGACCCATGAAATTTCCGGTGATTTTCTCTGGCGCCCCCCTTGGAATGTTCACCACCACATAGACCTCCAGCTCTCTTAAAAATTCTTTTTCATGCGTCTGCCAGGCCATGTCGGAAAGCCCCTCTTTGATCTGCGGGTTATACTCCGGTACAAAGTTGTATGGGTTTGTAATAACAAAGGCCAGATCCGGATCATCAAGGCTCTGATACCAGAAAAAAGGGGAATCTGCCTTGTTCTGTATGATCACAAACCGCTGGCTGTCGGGAAATCCCAACATACCGTGGGGCATATGTACCACCTGCTCGCTTTTCAGCGTTATCTCTCCAAACCTCGTGGTTTCAACCTTCATGTCTCTTCCTTTATGCTGCTCATTTGACTGTAAAATTCAGATGCAAGGGAAAGGTCCGTTTCCGTCATTGCTGCGGCCGCCAAATTTTCCTCTCTCACCCTTTCATACACTTCCTGACGATGAATGGTGACATGACGTGGGGCTTCAATCCCCACCTTAACCTGCGTTCCTTTAACTTCAAGGACCGTAATCACAATATCATCCCCAATGGCAATTTGTTCGCCTGACTTCCGTGTCAGTATCAGCATGGCACATCCCTTGCCTAAACGGTCATGACCGGATTTCGGCCACCCCTGAATCATGAAAATCAAAAGATATTTTCATGGTAAATAATTGAAATTTCGAATATCCATGGTAACGCCACCCGGGCCGCCCATCAGAGATAATCCAACAGGCTCAATTTCATCACCTTTGCAGAGGAGGCCAGGGCAGACTGATACACCAGCTGCTTTTGCTGGAGGGTGGTATACGCCTCTGTAATATCGGCATCCTCAATATCCGACAAACGCTCCGTCTCCCGGAGCGTCATGTCCTGGTAAAGCGTTTCCTTTATATCCATGCGGTTCATTTTGGTGCCCACCGTAGTAATTGCCTCATTCAAAGTGTCAAAATCATGTTCAAGGTTGGTCATGGCGGATTGGATGCCGTCAAGATCATCATTTTCCAAAGCCGTTTTAAAAAGCGCCAGGGTTTCAAAAATATCACTGAAAACGTCACCGCCATCATTTCCAATGGCCATACTGCTTTCCCCGATCTCAATGGAAAAAGCATTGCTATCCCCCTGATATTCTGAAACAAGACCATCTTCATCCAGCTCAAACGGCTGAACATCGGTCTGGGAACCTGAAAAAATGTAGCGATCATCCACCTTGGTATTGGCAAGGGAGACAAGCTCCTCCATGGTATTTTGCACAATCTCGGCGGCCGCTGTCCTCTCCGCGCTGCTGATGGGCGCATTGGCCATCTGGATGGCCAGTGTCTTTGTATTGGTAATGAGATCCTGGGACTGGGCCAGAGCATTTTCAGAAGCGGTCAACCAGGAATTACCAAGAGTAATGGCCCTTTCCACCTGATCAAATCCATCCAGGGCAGACTGAATACCCAACGTCTTTGTCAAACCGATGGGGTCATCGGAGAGATCAAGTATTCGTTTTCCGGTCATGGCCGTCTCAGTGGCCTTGTTTAAGTCTTCAGTGCTCTTTGACAAATTGGATTGAACCATATTGTATACCATTGAGTTGGATATTCTCATAGTTTCCCCTTTATTTCGAAAAGACGTTTCTCCCCACAGACGTTATTTTATGCTAAGAAGTGTATCCAGCATCTCATCGGCGGTGGTGATCAGCTTTGCCGCTGCGGCATAGGCACTCTGATAGGTAATCAACTTAACCATCTCCTCATCCAGGGAGACACCGGAAACACTGTCTCTCATGTTTGTCAACTGCAGAACCATCTCTTTACTGGTTTCCATGTTCATGGTGATGCCGGAAGCGGTGGTCCCCATGGATCCCAAAAGTGTATGATAATAGTTCTCCGCGGTGGTATCAAGCACACCGACATTTCCATCTGCACTGCCGATGGTCATGGAAGTAGACTGCAAGTCGGCTATGGCCGTGGCATTGCCGTTATCTCCCGTGGCAAGAGCGCCATTCTCATCAATAACCCCAGCAGCAATGAAGGAAGCATCAGAGGCAATGGTTTCATTGATTGCCATATTCCCGGCAGTATCTCCTGTAAAAAAGGTATTGATCCCCAGGGCTGCCAGCACATTACTGGTGTCATCCGAAAACCCAAACGTATACCCACTATCGGCAGTGATTTGAAAGGTGTTTTCATCACTGATGTCAGCGGTAACACCGCTCACAGCGCTGATTTTGGCGGCAAGATCGTTAAGCGAGTCAGTTGTTGGATCAATGGTAATATCAAAGTCTGAAGCCACACCACTGGCATCATAAACCCATAGTGTCATATCACCGGAATTGATCTTGTTCTGATAAGTCAATCCTGAAGTTGCAAGCGGTGATGTGGTATCCGTTGCGGCATATGTGCCGGAAACAGACTCAAAATTCTCAAGGCCTGCCCCTTGACTGTGCTGACTGTTCACCTGCCATATCAATGCCTGGGCAAGGGCATCAAGATCCGTTTGATAACCGGCCACCACATCGTCCCGCATATCAATCCACCCACCAATTTTACCCCTTTCCACACCATCGGTAATATTCCATTGTTGATCACCTGAGCCTGAAAGCAGGATCTGATCTTCTTGCATTGTCAACTCAAAACTGCTGTTTCCCCGTACCAGATCAACACCATTGGCCACCATCACCGTCAATGTTCCGTCATCAAGCTCAAAACTGGTGGTATCTATATATTCGGAGAGTTCTCCCACCTTTGTATTACGAAGATCCCTGAGGGTATGGGCCGTGTCACCTCCGATTTCCGCCTGCTGGATCTGCTGGTTTATTTCTGCAACCTCCCGGGCAAGTGAGTTCACCTCTTCCACCCCTGTTCCCAAGGCATCGTCCAGATCCGCAACCAGATTTTCCAATTCCGAATCCAACCGGTTAAACTCTTCTGCCAGCAGAGCGCTATTGTCTGCAAGCACAATACGTTCGGAAGTGCCCGAAGGGTTGTTTGACACCTCCTGCCATGAATTCCAGAAGGTTGATAACAATGAGGAGACATCTGAGTCGGAATCCGTACTAAAAACCTGCTCAATTTTTTCCACATAGGTATTCTGCTCTTGATAATATGAAAGAGAAGTGGTCTGCTCCTGCAATCGCCTCTCAATGAATCGGTCGCTGGCACTGGTCACTTCATCAATTTCAACCCCACCACCCAGAATCAGGTTACCGCTTTTTTCCGGACTGGAGGCCTGAAGTACCGCTGTTTGCCGACTATAACCGGGCGTATCAACATTGGCAATATTATTGGAGGTCACCTCAACACCGTATTGGTATGCGGACAATGCTGAACCTGCAATATTAAATATGGACCCCAGAGCGGTCATGATCAGACCTCCTGACTCAGTAGATGCATTGATTTGCCTTGATTGAGACTGCACCGGCGATTATATACCGTTGGTGCACCCGACTTGCCGGCTCTGGAGATGATGGCCATCATGTCATCAAGGAATTGTAGGGAATCATTCATAAATATCATATTGTGTCGTCTCAACCCTTCGATCTCTCTCTTCAAACGAACAAGGACCTGCCCTGCCCTGTTCAGGGAAGAGTAATGCGCCTTTGGAACAACGGGAAAAAGTGCATTTAGATCAAAGGGGTCAAGCTGAATCCACGGTGCCGCAGCCGTTGTAATCTCCTTTCTCAACAGAGATATTTCTGAGCATAGTGCATCTTTTTCACTGGAAATGTGCCACAATGCCGTCACATCCACCTGGAGAAGGGCGGTGCGTTCTTCTTGAAAGCAACGAAGCAGGTCATGGTAAAGCGAAATTTTTTTTTCAATCATCTTCCGGATGGACTGAATTATCGTGTCATCTTCCATAAAAATCCTTTAGCCCCTAATGTATTATCGACCCCAAGCGGCATCAACTTGATTGATTTCTACAACTTTACCTCAATCCCGGCCATTTTGAGGTATTGCAACCAGACCGTTTTTCTCTTTTTACGCCATGCTCAACCATTTAAGAAAATTTACGGGAGAACAGCGCCATGGTGTGTCAGGACTTCAACTGCTCAAAAAGGATTTCACCAAGACCAATCCCCCCCCCCGATGACATGGTGCCGGCCAGTTTTTCATTGAACATGGATTTGATGATTTTCCCATCATTTCCCTTTAAAAACCCAGTGTCTCCGGAAACACCGGCATCAGAGGCCTTAAGCATTTGATTGATAAAGATGGATTCAAAATCAGTACAGGCCTTTTTAAGGCGGGCCGAGGTACATGCCTTCTGATGTTCCGGTGAAGTGGTTCCCATTGTTATTCCTGTTAACATGGCATTCTTCCTTTATATGATTTCCAGTTCCGCCTGAAGCGCACCCGCCGCCTTCATGGCCTGCAACACGGTGATCAGGTCTCTGGGGGTGATACCAATGGCATTTAGGGCCTTGACCAGCTGATCAATGGTGCTGCCCCCTTCAATCATCATCAGTTTAGCGTCCTCTTCTGAAACATTCACATTACTGTTAGGGGCCACCACGGTGCTTCCCCCGGGGGAGACCACCACCCCGCCAGCCATTTGTGAGGCAGCCGCCCCCCTGCCGGAGGGAGCAAAGGAAGTGGGCTGGGAAACCATCTGGGTCTCTTGAATCTGAATACTTAAATTTCCATGGGCCACGGCCACATTGGAGATCCTGACATTTTCCCCGATCACAACAGTACCGGTGCGCTCATTCACAACTATTTTTGCCTTGCCATCGGTGGTAACTTCCAGACTTCCCATCTCGGCAATCAGATCCACCACCCGATGACGAAATGCCCCGGGCACTTTGAATTGCAGGGTACCGGAATCAATGGCCATGGTGCTTCCCGCTCCAAAATGGTCGTTGATCACCTGGGCAATGGTTGAAGCCGTGTTAAAGTCAGGTTCATTAAGAATCATGACCAGAGAATCTCTGGAGGAGAGGGAGAGCGGAATTTCTCTCTCCACCGTTGCTCCCCCTGAAATTCTACCCACAGTGGGATGATTTTTCTGGGCACCGCCTCCGGCAGCCCCCCCCACGCTGTATCCTCCCACAGAGAGTGGCCCCTGGGCCAGTGCATACACCTTATTGTCTATCCCCTTTAGGGGCGTCAGCAAAAGGGTCCCCCCCACAAGACTTTTGGCATCGCCAATGGAGGAGATGGTGATATCAATTTTTTTACCGATCCTGGCAAAGGCAGGAAGGGTGGCACTGACAATAACGGCAGCCACATTTTTGACCTTCATGTCCGATGCACTGACATGGATACCTGTGTGCTCCAACATATTAGAAAGTCCCTGGAGGGTAAATTCGGTGCCGCTTTTATCCCCGCTGCCATTGAGTCCGATAACCAGCCCATATCCAAACAGCTGGTTGGGTCGCACTCCCTGGATGGAGACAACATCTTTTATCCTTGCAGGCATTGCCGGGGAAGGCATGAAAAACAGTGCCATCCCCACCATGAACCACATGTATTTAAAACGGCCAAACATTATCCACCACCTTTCCCAGCCACCCGGGGTTCTGTTTGTCGGCAACTGCACCCACCCCCGAATAATAGATCTGGGCATTTGCCACATAGGTTGAGGCAATTTCGTTGGTGGTGCTGATATCCTCGGGCCTGACCACACCGGACAGGACAATGTACTGTGCTTCGTTGTTCACCTTGATCTCTCTTTTCCCGTTGATGAAGAGATTTCCATTGGGAAGTACCCGGACCACCACCGCAGAAATATAGGCACTGATATACCCATCCCGACCACTGGAGCCGGACCCTGAAAAATCCGATTCCAGGCTGGCATTGATGAGATCGTCAGTTCCCGGATCCTGGGCAAGCCGGGGATTCTTGGCTGCCAGGGCATCCATGTATCCCAACAGTTTAAGCTTGGCCGCAATGGTTGAGGATTTACTGGTACTGGTAGTGGCATTGAGCGATGCCTGAGGATCTTCCACAATCCGAACCACAACAATGTCACCCACCCGTCTTGCTTTTTTGTCAAGATACAGCTCAAGGCCGGACGTTTCCGACCACAAAGAGCCCTCGGCCCGACGAACGGCAACCGCTTCCGGAAATTCAGGCGCCAAGACGTTTTTCACAACAGGCACATCAGATGGGGACAGTGGCACCGCCGCACATCCTGTCAGGGCCATGAGTCCCAGTATCAGACACACGGTCAGTTTTAATAATTTCATCTTTCTCCCCTCCTGTACCGTTTAGATATCCACCTGAACCGTCAGGCTATCAATGACCCTTGCAATAATCTTTTTACTGCTCATGGTGTTGAGAACGTTGACACTTTCTCCCTTGAATCCATCATCAAGCACCTTGCCCGGGGCCGTCACCCGCAATCCGCCGGACTGCACCAGAATGGTCACCAGATCCCCCCGCTGCACAACAGGGGACTCCTTTAATACCCACTGTTTCAGTGTATCATTACCCTTAATGTTGTGTTTTGTCATGAGTCCCACCACCTGATTCATGTCAACCACCACATCTTCCACCATGTTTGAAATATTTCTGCGCTCTTTAAAGAGGTCCTTCTCCTGGATCACCGTTCCCCGCTTCAGATCCCGGGAGGCACACACCACTGTTCCAAAGAGATCCAGCCAACCGCACAGCTCCACCTTGTTTTCCAGTACACCGTTCACATTGACCACAGCCTTCAACCGGACATACTCCACCAGCTCACTACTATTTTTTGGGATCACGCGGATCTGCACTTTTCCCCGGGGCACCGGCGCGTCGTGCAGTACCTTGAATTTCGAAATAATAATGTCGGCGGGTGCCCTTCCTGACTGCTGGAGAACAAAACGGTCAAAGGCTTCCCGGAACCGAGCCGGATCAATGGTCTGATACCCCTCTTCATTGCTCTCTCCATCCGCGGCAGCCGCTCCCTGGAAAGACAGAAGAATCGCCACCACCAGCACCATTAAAATTCCTATGTACCCTGTTTTGGACATAATTACCTACCTTTTGAGATTGTTGGCCGTCTGCAGCATACTGTCCGCCGTTTGAATGGACTTACTGTTCATCTCATAGGCCCGCTGGGCCATGATCATGTTCACCATCTCCTCCACAACGTCCACATTTGATTTCTCAACAAATCCCTGGAGAATGGTCCCCATGCCTTCCGATCCCGGGGTGGCAAGAATCGCCTCCCCCGATGCATCGGTGGTCATGTAAAGGTTATGACCCAGGCTGGAAAGTCCCGCAGAATTGGGGAACCCATAGAGTTCGATCTCCCCCAGAACCGTCCCGACCCCATCCGGATCAAAGGCGGTGACCTGCCCATACTTATCAATGGTCACCGAAAGTGTGTCCGTGGGCACCGACATCTCGGGCTGAAGCTTGTCCCCGTTGGAGGTGACAATGTTTCCCTCACTGTCCATCTTAAAATTACCGGCCCGGGTATACCGTTCCTGGTCATTGCTGATCACCTTGAAAAAGCCGCTGCCTTCAATGGCAATGTCCAGTTCGTTCTTGGTCTGCTCAAAATCCCCCTGCATGAACACCTTCTGAACCCCAAGGGTCTCTGTTCCCATACCCACCTGAATCCCCGTGGGAATCTGATCGCCTCCGGCGGTTTCGGAACCGCCTTGGTTCAAGGTCTGGTACATAAGGTCCTGGAACTCGGCACGACTTTTTTTAAAACTGGTGGTGTTTACATTGGCCAGGTTGTTGGAAATAACATCAATGGTTGTCTGTTGTGCTGCCATTCCTGATGCTGCCGACCACATTCCTCGTATCATATCGCTTCTCCCTTCTCCCTTATTCCAATCCAAAGCCGGTTATTAATTTATCCGTCATCTCTCCCATGGTCTGAATAACCTGCTGGGTGGACTCATAACTTCTGAACATTTCCATCATCTTGACCATCTCCTGGGTGGGATTTACATTTGACTTTTCAAGCACCCCCTGTTTCACCCTAACCTCTTCCGGCTGAATGATATTGTCATCGCCCCCGGTATTGGAATAGGTTGAATTACCCTCTTTCACCAGATCCTGGAGACGATTAAACTCCACCACTGCCAACCGGTCAATGGGTTGCCCATCAACGGAAACCTCTCCATTGCCTGAGATGGACACCTTGCCCCCACCGATCTCCAGGGGTCCGTTCTCTCCCAACACCAGTTCTCCCTCTCCAGTGACCAGATATCCCTGGGAGTTTAGGGTAAAGGCTCCGTTCCGGGTGTACCGTTCCCCCTGATCGGTTTCAATTTTAAAAAAACCCGAAGCGTCCAGTGCCACATCCAGTGGATTTCCGGTTTGGATCGTATTGCCCCCGGAAAAATCAGTGGTGGATGTCTGCGCCAGTTCAATGGCAAACGAGGAGCGCTCAAAGGAAACCTCGTCTTTTTTAAAACCATTGGTGTTCACATTGGCAATGTTGTTGGCAATGGCATCAAATCTAATTTTCTGAACCAGCGCGCTGTCAATGGTGCTGAATAATCCTGATATCAAAATTGCCTCCTTTTTAACCCACGCCCAACGGAAATTTCCATTCTGAACCGGCTAACTGTGTGGTCATGCGCCATTTCAAAGATGAATCCTGTATGCTGCTCACTATCAAACTCAATGGTCAAAAAAATTCACCATATCTTGGATTAAAGCCTTATGGATATCTTACACAGCAATTTTAATGCCAACCAACACACATGATGAAAAATAATTGCCCGGGCCGGACAGGTGCAGGACAAAAAAAGGAACAGGGGAAATTTCCAAGGAAAAACACGGAAAGAAAGGACTGAACAACGATGTTGAGGATGGAAAAAAATGCCCTCTTTTCCTTCACCCGGGATTGGAGGATGATGGACAGATGTCCCGGGAAAGAGGGGAATCGTTCAGGAAACAGGTTTGGAGGCTCTGAGCTTAAACAAAAGGCAGTCCCGGGCAGTGCTTCCGCGGACCACCACATTGGGTATCTGACGACTCTTAAAGCCCATCCGGCGACACCCATGGGGATGGCTTTTATCCCATGTCACGTAATAGTGCCGGCACTGGAGACAATTAACAGGGGGCATGGTGAAAAATTTTTCCATAAAAGCCAGGGCTGATCCAAACCGACATTATCCGAGGATGGAAACAAAAACCTGGCCTTGAATTTATGATATTGACGGATTGAATGACTCCTGTCATTTTTTTGACTCTTCTGAATTCAACAGATAAATAAATGCCAGTAACTCCGCTACCACTGCATATAGAGAGGGCGGTATCTCACGGTTCAGGTCCAGCTGAGATAACATCTCAAGCAAATCCGGATCACTGTGAATATGAATATGATGTTCCCTGGCAAGCTGGATAATTTTATCAGCCACCGCCCCCTTGCCCTTAGCAGCGACTCTTGGGGCTTTTCCCTTTTCGGAATCATAGGTCAATGCCACTGCACCATGCGGTTGTTTTTTTCTTTTCATTCAGGCCACAAAGCAGATGGAACTGCCCTCCTGGGGAAGCATTTCATTCACAAGGCTTTTCGTCACCGTCTCTGGTTCTGCCAGCTGACACCCCATGTAACCCATGGTGAAACCACGGTCCTGGAGCATGTTCGAAAAAGAGATCAGGTGGGTCTCAATACATTCAAGTGCCTCCTTTTTGTCCACCAGGAAGCGTCCCTGAACCCTTGTTCCTTTTAAAACCAGCTCGGCACGAAGGGCCCCCAGTGTTGACAGCTCCAGCAACATGGCAACGGAGTATGATCGCTCCTCTTCTTTTTCCCTCTCCGGTGATCCGGACGGATCTTCCCGGGGAAACTGAAGCAGAATTTGTGCCACCCCCATGGCACCCTGGGCAAATTGGAATGGCAAAGGCAGAAAAATCGTACGGGTCTGTTCACTCCCGCGGACATTGAGAAGACCAATATTATCCAGAGCGGTGATCAACGGTTTTAAAACCGGGCCGGCATCCTTATTGTTCATGAATACCTTTGAGATCAGTCCCTTCAAATCCCCCTGGGCCAGCAACTGCATGACGTCAGGCCCCCCTTCCGTGCCTGCTGCAACCCATCCGGCAAGTTTGCTCTCCCAGGTGAGTCCCGAAGCATCTATCAACGCCCTGAGCCCATCCTCCCCCGCCCGGGAAAAGATCATTTGCGATACCTTTTCCATGAGGGTTTTAATGTCGGTGCGATCCTTCGGTGACAGGACCGGATCATCAAGGGCCTCATATACCCTGCCCCACACATTTTCATCAATGGCTGCACGAAGGGCTGCAAGGTTCACTGTTCTGCGGCCCTGGGGAGCGTAAATATTCAAAAGCTTCAGCGTGGGAACGGCGGTCTCAGGTGATAGTTTTAGGGATAAGCGCATACCGGCTTTTAACGGAACCCCGGTTTGGGCTGTGATCGTTTTGCCCCGGATCAAAAGCTGCACCGTTCCAGGCTCCAACTCTTTTAGCACCTGCCCCTCAACAACATCATCCGTGGTGAGGTTCAAATCGCTCAAAGCGTCATGCCCCTGTGGGGTGGATACCGATAACTTAGAAAACAGACGGGATGCCGTGTTGATGGAGATCACATCACACCACCCCGGTTCCGGTTATCTTTGTTCAAATCCAGAACCAGTTTAACCTTTCCCCTTGGAATGGAGAGGTGCCCGGCAATGGCCTCCAGGTCCATCCCGTCCTTCACCATCCTAAGAATCTGCTGCTCCTGATTTAATTCCGGAGCAGTCACTCTTTCATGGGCATCAAAGGAGGCCATTTTTTGATCTGCACTGTCTATCAACTTCTGCAAGTGCTGGATACGACGATCAATTTTTTCTTCCAGATTTTTTAAGACAAGATATTTCTCCTCCAGATTTTTTTTCAAATGAATGGACATATGATCTGCGTCCACAATCAATGATTCAAACACCTCTATTTTCTTCTGAAGGCCCTCTTCGATATTTAATGTTTTGCTTTTCCATAAAAAAACAACAAAAACAATAACAATCAAAACATCCATGAAAATCAATGCCGAAACGATCCTGCTTAAATCTGCAAAGGGCATAATTAAACCTTAATGTCTACAAAAGTTCCCCCTGAAGTGTTCATGGGTTTTTGTCTTCCGGAGGAAGCAACACGTTCAGGAGAAGGGGGGACCAATGGCTGTTTGTTGTCGTCCGGCTTTATCTCTGTTTTATAGCCCGCTTCGATATTTTTCACCCGAATCTGTCTCTTTTTGTTTACCACCTCAGCCGTCTGGGCAATGAACTGTCGGTTCAGTTCAACATCCTGTTCAGCCCCGGCGCGCATCTGTTTGATGGCACTGGCCTGACCCAAAACGATGTTCATATCAGAAATGTTTGGCATGTTTGCACCTCCGGCAATTTAAACCACGAGGAAATTACGAATATTTACGGTGTCAATGTGACTGTCCGGCAGTGCATGGCGCACGGCCTGGCGTACCCATTTTCTAAATGTCTCCACGGAAGGGGTCTCTTTCTCAGCGTTTATTTTCTCCATAAGGATATCATACATCACCCCTCTAAGCCACTGTTTTTCATGGGCCATGTTATGAATAAGCCTATTGTCCCAGAATTGAATCACCACGGAAAAAGTGACACATGTATACAGGTGTTCCGGTGCCAATGGCATGAGAAAATCTTTGAGCCATATTTCATTTTTCGGGGGAATCGGAACACTGACCATTGGAAACGATTGTTCTTTGGCCTGATGGGCAACCCTCTTTTGATGGAAGACAAAAAAACTCCCCGCAGCCATGAAAGCCACCAGGGCCATTGCCCCCACGATCCACAGCCATTTTCCACCGATCCTCTTTGGAAGCGCAGGGGGAGGGGCTGTCAGGGAAACCGCAGCCTGGGTCTTCTCCCTAAAACTGCCTTTTTCATCCGGCAAATACCCAGAACCGTCGTCATCACCCAGCTCATCTCCGGTGAACATTTCCTCTCCAAAACCGTCGTCTTCATCCAGCTCATCTCCGGTGAACGTTTCCTCTCCAAAACCGTCGTCTTCATCCAGCTCATCCCCGGTGAATGTTTCCTCACCGAAACCGTCGTCTTCATCCAGCTCATCTTTGGTGAGCATTTCATTGTTTTCGTCCATTTTCATCATGCCTGGTCCCGACTGGATTGCAACCGGGTCCTGAGTTTTGAAATGACCTTTGAATGAATCTGTGAAATGCGTGACTCCGTCAAATCCAACACCTTCCCGATCTCTTTCAATGTCAACTCTTCATGATAATAGAGAGAGATAACCATCTGCTCATTCTTAGATAGCTTTTCAATCTCACCGGCAATTACCTGTTTGAGTTCCTTGAGCTTTAATGCATCAAAGGGTGATGAGAGTTCCGATACCTGACAGGCCATTCGGGGGGTGTTTCCATCGGGCAGCATCTCATCAAGGCTCACAAGGGAAATTCTTCGGGTCCGCCAGAGCATTTTATGATAGGCATCCAGTTCGATTCCCAGCAGGTCTGCCACCTCAACATCCTTGGGTTCCCTGCCCAGTTTTATCTTCAATGTCTCTCTGGCTCTTTCAATCTGCTGGTTATCCCGGATAACGGATCGGGAGGCCCACCCCATTTTTCGAAGCTCATCCACCATGGCCCCTTTGATGCGGTAAGCGGCATAGGTTTTAAACTTCACCCCTTTTTCAGTGTTGAATTTATCAATGGCATCGTTCAGCCCCAATACGCCGGCACTGATCAAATCTTCCCGGGAGATGCCCGAAGGAAGCCGCATGGTCATCCGATCTGCAATATACTTTACCACCGGCGCAAACTCGAGAATAAGGGTCTCCCTGGACTTGTTGTCCACCATACGCTTGTCAGCGCCGGGCCGGGCAGCCTGGGAATATTTACGAATCTGTGCCTTCATTCTTTTATCAATCCGCTCTGTTTATCAATTGTTTCCAGAAAAATTTAATGTTCCCGTCCACAGGTCGGGTGGTTGCCTGGTTAAGCAGATAGTCTGCCAGGGTGTTGATGCATTGGCTTGAGGATGCTCTGGGATAGACACAAATCACCGGCTGACGTTTAATCACGGCTTTTTTCAACGACTCGTCTCCAAGGATAAACCCCGCATAGTCAAGGGATATGCCCACAAGGAATTTATCCGCCACACTGCTCAAATTTTTAAACACTGCCTTGGCCTCTTTCTCGTCCGTTACCATGTTCAGTAAAATGGAAAACTCTTTGGTCCCATAACGGCTGAACATCACCTTTAAAAGGGCATAGGCATCGGTAATGGAGGTAGGTTCGGGGGTAACCACCACCAGACGTTCCTGGGCTGCCAGATTAAAATAGACCACATTGGATGAGATGCCGGCACCTGTATCTATGAGCATGATATCAAATTTATCATTCAAATCATCAAACTCACTCAAAAGATTAAGCTTCTGGCCCTCGGTTAAATTAGCCACCTCTTCAATGCCGGAACTGGCAGGGATGATGGAAACCCCCTCCGGCCCCTGAACAATGATCTCGGACAACTTCTTTTCCCCCCGAATCACCGCATCAATGTTGTCCGTGGGATGAATTCCGAAGATGATATCAATGTTGGCCAACCCAAGGTCTGCATCAAATATCAATACTTTCTTACCCAAGCGCTGAAAGGAAACGGCAAGATTCCCCACAATGTTTGTCTTTCCCACCCCCCCCTTACCACTGGTAACGGAAATCACCCGGGGAGCTTTGCCACCGTCAACTGCCCGGGAGACATCCTCCTTCATCAAATTGGAAATTTTATCAGATTCCCCTTTTATCATTTTTCTCAAATTCGCAGCCTGATCCATCATTAATATCTCCGATTATTTAAATTCCTCAAGGATTTATCCTGGTGTTTTTCCCCATCAACAGAGCAACAAGTTTTTTTCTGTCGGCCCGGGCAATATCTTCGGGCACATTCTGCCCGGCAGTGATATAAGATACGGGAATTTTATACCTTGCCATCTGATTCACAATATTGCCCATGGTCCGGGCTTCATCAAGCTTGGTAAAGATGTAGGATTTTAGATTTAACGCACTGAAGCTTTCAGCGGTTGTCTTCATCTCCGATGAACTCATCCCCACACTGAGCAGCAAATGGGCATCAATGGCGGCATGATCCCCGATCATCGCCTTTAACCCGTCAAGTCGCGGCATGTCATACTGACTTCTTCCGGCCGTGTCAATAAGCACCACGTCCTTTGACCTCATGCGTCCAAGTGCCAGGAGCAGGTCCCTCCGGGTAAATGCCTGGAAGCAGGGAATCCCCAGAATATCCGCATAATTCTTCAACTGCTCCATGGCACCGATGCGATAGGTGTCAATGGAGATTAAGCCCACTTTTTTTCTCTGTTGCACCATGAGATTGGCGGCAATTTTGGCAATGGTGGTGGTCTTGCCCACCCCGGTGGTTCCCACAAACGCCGCAACGATCTGTTTTTCTTTGTTGGACAAAAAGGGATCTTTCACATCCATCACCTGCATCAATGCCGTGATCACCTGTTTTTTTATCTCTTCTGCGGACACACTGGCATTGTCTTCAAAAACACCGGTCCGGGTCAATATCTTTTTGATCCATACCTCCTCAATCCCCTGATCCATCATTTTTGCGTAAAGATGCATGGCCATGGGATGTTTCACCAGATGGGTCATGGAGAGGTGTGGGGTTGACATGAGTGCCATCATCTGTTTAATGCACAAAAGCTCATCTTTAATATCTCCCAGGGATTCCGGTTCCGGTTTTTTATCGGATACGTTTCCCGGCACAGCGCATATCTCAAAAAACTCCTTTCCATCCCGTCCCCTGAGTCGGTCAGTGGAGATAATCATGGCATCGGAACCCAGTGAATTTCGAATCAAGGTTGTGGCCTCTTCAATGGTGGCCGCACAATATTTATACTGTTGTGTCACGCAGACTCACCTCGCCGATTGATTTAAACCGAATATCGTTGAGCAGTTCACTCTGGGACATGACCATTACGGAAGGCAAAAAGGTCTCAATCATTTTCCTTAAATGACGGCGAATCACCGGAGACGTCATGACAATGGGCTGGATATTATTGATCATGGCCTTTTCCGTCTGTTTTTTGACGGAGCGAATAATGGGTTCGGAAACCTTGGGATCCATGGAGAGATAAACCCCATGATCCGTCTTCTGGAGTCCCTTCAGCAAAAGGGTCTCCACCTCCGGTGCCAGGGTAATCAAATTCAGCACCCCCTCTTCGGTGAGGTGGGGCGCCAAAATGGATCTTGAAAGTTTATGACGGACATATTCGGTTAACAGATCGGGATCCTTGCTCACCGGTGCATAATCAGCCAGGGTCTCCACAATGGTCAACATGTCTTTAATGGAAACATGTTCCTGTAAGAGATTCTGCAACACCTTCTGTACCCCACCCAATGTCATCTGTTTGGGCACCAGCTCTTCCACCACTTTGGGATAACGACCGGCCAGGTTGTCCAGAAGACCCTGAACATCCTGTCTGCCCAAAAGCTCCGAGGCATATTTTCGAAGCACCTCAGTGAGATGGGTCGTCATAATGGTGACGCTGTCCACCACTGTATATCCGGCAAGTCTTGCCTCCTCTTTTCTGGCATCGGGAATCCACACCGCCGGCAGGTTAAAGGCGGGTTCATGGGTACTGATACCTTCAATCTTTCGGATGGAGTCACCCGGATCCATGGCCATATAGTGGTTCACCATCAACTCTGATGAGGCAATCTTCACCCCTTTGATCAGGATATTATACCGGTTTGATTTTATCTGGAGATTATCCCGGATATGAATGGGCGGAATGATAATCCCCATGTCCTGGGCAAACTGACGTCGAAGGGAGTGCACCCGATCCAAAAACTCCCCGCCCTGATCCTTGTCCACCAGACTGATCAGTCCGTAGCCCACTTCCACTTCCAGGGCATCCACGGTCAATAGATGCTCCACCGGCTCCGGACCTGCCGGAGTTGCATCCGCCACAGGCTTTTTAACTTCCTTTGCAGCATCCTCACGCTCCTTTCCCGCCTTTGCAAAAAAGCTGATACTGGCAATGACCATGGAAAGCAGAATAAAAGAGATATGGGGCAATCCGGGAATCAATCCAAAAAGAAAGACCATCAGCGCTGCCATATTGACAGCCTTGGGATATTTAACAAACTGCCTTGCAAAATCGCCGCCCATGGTGCCTTCCGAGGCCGACCGGGTGACGACAATGCCGGCTGCCGTTGAAATGATCAGCGCAGGAATCTGGGACACAAGCCCATCTCCCACGGTGAGAAGGGTATAATTCTGTGCCGCATCAATGAAGTTCATGTTCTGCTGAAACACACCGATGATCAGGCCGCCCAGGATATTGATAATGGTGATGACAATGCCGGCAATGGCGTCGCCTCTGACAAATTTGGAGGCACCGTCCATGGCCCCATTGAACTCTGCCTCCCGGGTGATGGTGCTCCGACGCAGTTTTGCCTGATTTTCATCAATCAATCCGGCGTTCAAATCTGCATCCACTGCCATCTGCTTCCCCGGCATGGCGTCCAGGGTAAACCTTGCAGCCACCTCAGCCACCCGTGTGGCACCCTTGGTGATAACCACAAAATTGATGAGAACCAGAACGATGAACACAATCATTCCCACCACATAATTGCCCCCCATGACAAAACTGCCAAAGGATTTAATCACCTTTCCCGCAGCATCCATTCCCTCACTGCCATGGAGGAGAATCAACCGGGTGGATGCCACGTTCAAAGAGAGCCGAAAAAGGGTGGTCACCAAAAGAAGGGAGGGGAAAATGGCAAAATCCAGGGATTTTTCCGTTGACATGGCAATCAGCAGAATGGTGACGGCAACGGTAATGTTCAGTGCCAGCAAAAAGTCCAGCAACAGTGACGGCAGGGGGATGATCATGACCATCAATATGGTCACAACGCCCAGGGCAGCGAGGATTTCTCCCCCTTCCACCTGCAGAAATTTTAAGTTTAACATCTTATCCATCATCCGATTCAGGAGGCCGTCTCCTCCTATACTCCCTGTTTCCGTTTATAGACGTATGCCAGCACTTCCGCCACCGCCTGATACAGCAGCGGCGGCACCTCCTGGTGAAGCTCCACCATTTTAAAAAGATTTCTGGCAAGCTCTCTGTTCTCATAGATCAGTATGTCATGCTCCACTGCCAGGGCCTTGATCTTCTTGGCAATTTCACCTTTTCCCTTTGCCAGCACCCGGGGGGCACCCATGGTGGTATCGTCATACTTTAATGCCACGGCATAATGGGTGGGGTTGGTGATGACCACATCGGCCTTGGGCACATCCTGCATCATTCTGCTTCTGGCCATCTGCATCTGAATGCTTCGAATCCGGGATTTCACCATGGGGTCCCCCTCCGATTCTTTGGCCTCATCCTTAATGTCTTTCTTACTCATCTTAAGTTTCTTTTCAAACTGCCATTTTTGAAACGCATAGTCCACAACGACAATGACAATCATGGCCAGGGTACATCGGATAAAAAGCTTAAAGGTGGTGAGAAACAGATAAGAGACAATATCATCAAAGGCAAGCCCCCCCAGCAGCATCATCTGCTCCATCTCACCCTTGATGGTGATATATCCAATCCATCCCACAACCAGGAGTTTTGACACGCATTTTAATGCCTCCATCACCGATTGGCTTGAAAAGAGCCTGGAAACACCCTTGAACGGGTCCAGTTTGGAAAACTTAGGCATTATATTTTCTGCCGTTAGCATAAACCCCACTTGCATAATATTGGTCACAACAGCCACAATTACAATGATAACAAACAAAGGTGCCATGATCATAAAAAAATCCGTTATGATCTCCCCTGAAAAATCAAGGAAATCATTCACGCCCAACTCCCTTGAAATGGGAAGTCTGAAGAGTTTCATCATCAGGTTTTGAATCTGGCCAAACATATACGTTCCAAAAATCACAAAGGTCAGCAGGCCTGACAGCAACACCGCCACCGAGGGGAGTTCCCTGCTCTTGGCCACCTCCCCTTTTTTTCTGGCATCCTCCCGCTTTTTGGGGGTTGCCTGCTCTGTTTTGTCCTGTGAACTATCGTCTGCCATTTCAGCTCCCCTGTGTCGGTAAGACCGGCATCATCCCCGCAACAGGCCCATGGCGGTGATGAGAAAATAGCCCAAGTCCCTCACATAGGTTTCCATAAAGCCCATCAGCACATCTATACAGATGCCAAAGAAAAACAGCCCCACACCGATCTGAATGGGAAATCCCACAATCATGATGTTCATCTGGGGAATCAGCTTGGTGATCAATCCAAACCCCACCTTGGTTAACAGCAGCGCGGCAATGGCCGGTGCACCAATTTTAACTGCAATGATAAACATCCTTCCTGAGACGGAAAGCATCTCCCCTAAAATCCGCTGGTCCATGGCCAAGGCCCCCAGGGGAATGATTTCAAAACTCTCCTTCATGGCATGAATCAGCACATGATGTCCATCAATAAGCAAAAATAATGCCATGGCAGCAAAATATGAAAAATTAGCAAAAAGAGAGACCTGTGCCCCACTCTGGGGGTCGAACACATTGGCGATGGCAAAACCGGTTTCAAACCCCACAATATGTCCCATCAACCGCACCCCTTCAAAAACAAGCTGGACCAGCAGCCCCAGAATCAATCCAATGATAAATTCCACTGCCACGACCCCGGCCAGTTTTAGCATCGTTTCCGGGAACCCGGTCATCTCCATGGTAACCACAGGAAAAAGGGTAATGGATACCAAAGTCGCCAATCCTGCCTTGATCAGGCCTGGAAAAATCCGGGAATTAAAAAAGGGGAGCATGAACATCAAAACACTGAGTCGAATCAGTACGAGAAAAAATCGCTCAACGGTTTGAATATCAAATGGCATGGGACACCGTTTACTACCTGATATAGGTGGGAATCTGTTCAATCACGGTGACGGTGAAGGTCATCATCTGATCCAGCATCCAGGGAGCCAGGAAAATCAGGCCCACCAGAACCACCAAAATCTTGGGTACAAAGGTCAGCGTCATCTCATTGATCTGGGTGACCGCCTGGAAAATACTGACGGCAAGTCCCACCACAAGCCCCATGATCAGAACGGGCAGAGAGACCAGGATGGTCACCTTGATGGCATTCTGTGCAAAACTCACAACAAACTCAGGGGTCATGGCTTGATCTCCTTTGAAACGTAATGGCGTGATCACCCGGACGTAAAACTTCTGACCAGCGAGCTGACAATCAAATTCCAGCCATCCACCAGCACAAAGAGCATCAGTTTAAATGGAAGGGATATCATCACCGGCGGCAGCATCATCATTCCCATGCTAAGCAGCACACTTGACACCACCATGTCAATGATCAAAAAAGGGACAAACAGAACAAATCCTATGATAAAAGCGGTTTTCAATTCGCTGATAACAAAGGCAGGAATCAGCACAAACAGGGATATCGCTTCCCGGTTAGCCGGCTTTTGGTCTTCAGACAGGCTGACAAACAGGGCCAGATCCTTTTCCCGGGTCTGCTTGAACATAAACTGACGAATGGGTTTCATTGCGTTATCCATGGCCAGCTTCTGTGAGATTTCTTCATTCAGATAGGGTTGCAGTGCGGTGTTATTTATTTTTTGGCCCACCGGCATCATAATAAAAACCGTCAAAAAAAGGGCCAGCCCGGCAATAATTTGATTGGACGGAGTCTGCTGGGTCCCCAAAGCCTGCCTCAAAAAAGAGAAGACAATCACCAGCCGGGTAAAAGAGGTCATCAATACCAGAATGGAGGGGGCCAGGGTCAGGACCGTTAAAAGAAAGACCGTCTGAAGCAGAATGGAAACATCGCCCGGGTCACCGCTTTTTTCAATTCCCAACTGCACCGAAGGAAAGATAAAATCCGCTGCCAGGGCTTGGGAAACCCACAGACACAGGATCAGGGTCAGGGTCAGAAAAAGGAGCGTCCTTTTCCACCACCGGCCCCTGATAGATTGATCCCTGCAGATATTCTCATTGAAGGCTGTTTTCATTTATATCCTTGAGGGTTGTAATGTAGTTAACACAGCCCGGCGCAACTCCCAGGACGATGCGCTCACCGGATATTTCAACCACTTCAATTCTCTCTTTGGGTGAGAGGTAAAATGCTCCCAGCCGTTTCATGTCCAATTCTCCCTTTTTTTGTACTCCCAACCGCAGGAACCTGCGCATTAAAAAAAGCACGAAAATCAGACAGGCCAGCACCAGGGCAAGCATGGCAACTGTTTTTATGCCTGTACTGATCAGGCTGATATCCAGGACACTATCCATGTCACTCCCTTATCCATCTCCTCCCCCTTTTATAATCCGGTCAGCTCAATGATTTCACCCGCTCAAGGGGACTTGCAATGTCGGTGACACGAATACCATATTTATCATCCACCACCACCACCTCCCCCCTGGCCACCAGTTTTCCGTTTACGCAGATGTCAAGGGTTTCTCCGGCGGGTTTGTTTAAGTCGATGATGGATCCCTGCCCCAGCTGGAGCAGGTTGTTCACAAGCATTTTTGTCCTTCCCAGCTCCACCGAAAGCTCCAGGGGAATATCCAGAATCAACGCAATATCATTCTTCTCCTTGGGTTTTTCATCCGTACCTTCCCCGACGTCGGTACTGGTTTCCGTTTTCTCTTCCTGGGCCATAACCCGTTACTCCTTTTGAATATTTTCACATATACGCACGGCTTTATTGTTGTTGTAAGCACCTGGAAACCCCTTGAACTTAGGCACACCCCCAATTTTGATCACAACGGGATCAGCGGTTTTCTGGTCCAGCATGATCACATCCTGGGTACTCAACTCCAGCAATTCACCGGCATTGATCTGTGCAGTACCCAGCACACAGCTCACATCCAGGGGCACTTTACTGAGTTTCTGCAGCAGGGCAGCCTGCCACACTTTATCAATCTCCAGGCTTTCATACCCCGATTTTTGTTTGAATTTCTCCTTGAGCGGTTCAATGGTGGCATAGGGAATGCAGAAAAAAAGGGTTCCTGAGGTGTTGGGAAGGGCCACGGAGAGACGGGTGGCAATGACCATCTCTTCGGGCTGGGTGATCTGGGTAAACTGCGGATCAATTTCCGAATGGGAAAACACCATTTTTACATCATGGATATCGGACCACACCGCCTGTAACTCCTGAAGAATGATCCGGCATATTTTTTCAATAATTCTGGATTCAATGGGGGTAAAGGCCCGTCCTTCAAGCTTCCAGGGATTGAGTCCCTTGCCACCGAAAAAAATTTCAACAAAGGAAAAAACCAGACGTCCTTCAAGAACCAAAAGAGCCGCCCCCCGCAGGGGATCAATCTTAAAGACATTGATACTTGCAGGCAAAGGAAGCGACCGGCAGAATTCATTAAATCGAATGAGATCATTGGAAATGAGTTTGACATCTACATTTTTGTTAGTCAGGAGAGAGAGTTTGTCCCGTAAAAATCCGGTGAGACGTTCATTGATGACCTGAAAGGTGGGCAGATTCAACGGCCCTGATTCCGAGGCAAAGTTATAAGGCGTTACCTCGTCGCTCTCATCGGGAACATCGGTTTCCGTGACCACGCTGCCCGCATCAATGCCTCCAAGAAGGGAGTCGACTTCATCCTGTGATAAAACATTTGCCATGGATTACCTATTGCACCACAAATTCCGTAAAATAAATTTTTTTCACCATGGGCCCCCCCAGCACCTGATTCATCCTCATGATGAGTTCCTGTTTCAATTGAATCTTACCCTCCACGGTTCCCAGTTCATTATAGGTTTTGCTGGACAGCAATATCAGCACCGAATCATTTATCAATGGCTTGTACTGATCTATTCCCGGCTTCTGCTCCTCTGAACCAACACCTAAAATGATGCCCACCTTTAAGTATTTTTTACTCATGCCGGATTTTCCCATGAGGTTGACAATATAGGTATCCAGATTATAGGTGACGGGCGTGGCATTCACATTAAACTGGGGGGGGGGCTCTTCTGCCGCCTCCTTGGTGGAATCTTCTCCCTTGTTCAACAGGGTCCACCCCACAAATCCACCACCCCCTGCAACAAGAATCAGTACCACGATGATAATAATTTTAATCATGGGACTGCCGGACGATGCTTTTCCCTCGGACGCCGCATCTGCCATAGATATCTCCTCATTAGTATTTAAAAATAATATCCACCCTTCGATTCTTTGCTCTGTTTTCCGGGGTGTCATTGGGAACCAACGGTCGTGAGGCGCCATACCCACCCGCGGCAAATCGATCCGGTGAAAGATGTTTGATCTCCACAAAATAGTCAAGTACCGCTATGGCCCTTTTCAATGAAAGTATCCGATTAGAGCCGTATTCCCCGCTCTGGATGGGGATATTGTCTGTGTGGCCCACAATATCGATTTCATTGGTGCACGCTTCAATGGCCTCGGCAACGGTGTCAAGGAACGGCAGCATCTGTGCCTTTATTTCAGCCCTTCCCGGATGGAAAAACATCTCACCGTGGAAGGAGACCGAGATACCGATGTTTTCATCTTCAATGCTGATCAGGTCATCCAGAATTGCCAGGTTTTCTTTGGCGTTGTCCGCCTGGGAATCCCAGGTGGGCAGAAGCATTTTCCGCATCAATTCATGGTCCACCACCATGAGATGCTCACTGGCTGCATATTTTTTCACAAACTCTGCCAGGGCACTGACGCTCTGTTCACTTCCAAGCTCCAGTACCCCGGGTGCCCCATGAAACTGGGAAAAGGATTCCCTCAACGCCTTGGTATCCATGGAGGACATGGTCAAGAGAAGCACAAAAAAGGTTAAAAGCAACATGACCAGATCTGCAAAGGTGGTCAGCCACCCCTGGGTATCTGGCCCTGGGCCGTCATCCCCCTTGTTTCGACTTCGCCCCATCAGTCAAATATCCTGAAATCAAAAGTGCCAAAGGTAAAAATATTGGAGGGTCTTTTCCTGAAGATCCGCTGAATCACCTCGGGAACCTTGGTGTAAAGAATGATCTCCACCCTTTTATTCTGTGCCCTTGAACGTTCCGTAAGATTGGAAACCACCGGCCGATACCCACCGGCACCGAACATTTCCAGTCGTTTCGTTGCAATGTTCCCATTCAATCGAAAATAGTCATATACCGCCATGGCCATGCTGGCGGAAACTTCCCAATTGGTCTTTTCTCCGTTTTCACTGTCCGATGTTCCCCCGGTATGCCCGATGATTTCAATGGTGTAACTACCGGTCTGAACCGCTCCACAAAGACGGTTTAAAAGGGGCCGACAGGCGGGGGTAATGGACAGCGTATCTTTTTCAAAAAGAAACTCGCTGTTGATGGTTATCACCTCCCTGTTTTCCATGGGGGTAATGGTAACCTGTTGAGCCACGGTTTTATCTTCAAGGGTCAACACCTGATTAAAGTCAACTTCCGATGATATCATGGGAGCCGTGGGGGTGGTCACCGACTCACCTGTTTTTGAAGTGGAATACCCCCCGGTAAAACTACCAAAAGCCCCTAAAATTGACCCGAGACTGGCACGCACCCGTCGCTCATCCACCACGGCAATGGAGTTGAGCATGATAAAAAATGTCAAAAGAATCAGAAAAAGGCTCACCGTCATCACGGGTCCCAGGTCAACGGGCCCTTTTTCCTCTTCTTTTTTCTTTTTTGTCATGAAGCCACCGCCCGCTGCTTGGGAGACACAAAAGCATGGAGTTTCTGTTCGAGTATTCGGGGATTATCTCCGTTGGAGAGGGAAATAATACCGGTAACGGTCATCTCCTTGGTCAATAACTCCTCTTTACTCCGGGTCCTAAGTTTTCCTGCAATGGGCATGCAGATGATATTGGCCATTACGGACCCATAAAAGGTGGTCAGCAAGGCCACGGCCATGGCAGGTCCGATGGAACTGGGATCATCCATGCTCTGAAGCATCTGCACAAGTCCGATGAGAGTACCGATCATTCCCATGGCCGGGGCATAGGTACCCATGGTGGTGAACACCTCGGCACCCAGTTGATGCCGACTTTTGATAAAATCCATTTCAATTTCAAGAAGGTTGCTGATCTCAGCAGGTTCAAGGCCATCAATGGAGAGTTGGACCCCCTTGGCCAAAAAGGCATCATCAACGTTTTTAATTTCACTCTCCAGCGCCAATATTCCCTCTTTTCTGGACTTGGTGGAAAACGCCATGAGGCGTTTAATCAGCAGATCCGTATCGGATTTTTGGGTAAAGAGTGCATTTTTGGCAACCCCTATAACCCCGATGACATCCTTGAGAGGATAGTTTATCATGGTGGTTCCGATGGTCCCCCCCACAACGATCATCAAAGAGGGTGCATTAATAAAAAGGCCCAATCCGCTGCCCATGAATATCGCTATCAATACCAGCCCAAATGATGAAATAACGCCAACCAGGGTGGCAATATCCATAATCTCTCCTTTAAAGTCATCAACGAAGCTACTAAGATGGTATTACATACCACATTTACAGGAATAAGTGGAATGATCATAACACAATAGCACTTATCCTAACAGCAAACTTTATGCCATTAAAATTTTCAGAAAGCAAATCCTTAGTTCAATTTACGGTGATGCTTTTTTAGGCGGGATGCCGGAATTATTGAAGGGAAAAAGGGGAGGTGGAAAACGGACAAAGGAGAAATGGCTCTTATTTTTACCCCTTATTAAGGTAGGGGTACTAATGAAAGTCAAGGAACGAACATCAAGCTCCCATAAACGTCAAAAAAAGGGGACAGTTGTCAACATCTTGACACCTGCCCCTTTCATGGTTTAGCGCTTGAGATTCATGAGTTCTGACAGCATTGTGTCAACGGTGGTAATGATCTTGGAGTTGGCCTGATATCCCCGCTGGGTGATGATCATCCTGACAAATTCATCGGCAATGTCCACATTGGACTGCTCCAGAGAACCTGACGCAATACTACCAAGTCCATTGGTGCCGGGCTTATTGGTGATGGCGCCACCACTGGCAAGGGTGGCGCTGAACAGATTGCCCCCCTCCTTCACCAAACCATCCTCATTCTGAAAACCCGCCAAGGCAACCCTGTACAAGGGAATAACCTGCCCATTGGAATAGGTACCGGTAATGATCCCCTCTTCATCCACATTGATGTCCTGAAGTTCACCAGCGGCATAACCGTCACTGGTCTTGTAGGTGGTGTTGGAGTCAACGGCAAACTGGGTGGTACTCAATGCGTCGTTCACCCAACTGCCGCCAGAAGACTGACTATAGGTGGAGCCAAAATCAAGGGCCACACTCATCTCGCTTCCGGCACCTCCCAAAAAATCCGCATTAAAGGTGAAAATGCCATTGGTTAACCCATAATTGTCAGATGTGGGATCGGTACTCATATCAGTGGCATCACCATTACCGTCGATCTGGGTCATGGTGATGCCTATAATAACACCCGAGGCGGGCTCAAAGGAGATGGTCCCTTTACCCAGAAGGCCGGCATTTGTATCCACAAGACCCGCCCGGTTATCTTCGGAGGGATTACAGGTGATAACATACTCATATTGGGAATCAGTGGTGGTTTTGTCAAAATAGATGGTGATATCATGGGCGCTTCCCAGGGAATCGTACACCTCTATGGTGGTCTGATATTCATAAGCACCATCCATCATGGGCGGATCTGCAGTGCCGTCCCATATACCAGCCAGATCCGTAGCAGTGGAATCGGCCTCCAGGGAATTGTCAACCCCCTCGGAATCCAGATTGGCGATGATCTGAATTTCTGTGGACTCCTTGGGACTTGAAGTAAAAGAGTTCAGATGAATGTCTGTGATGGAACCCACATCATTCCCCGTTTCGGAGTCAAGTGCCCAGCCCTGAACAATATACCCATCCGGATTCGCCATATAGCCATCTTCATCAAACCCGAAATTGCCTGCCCTGGAATAATAGTTACCTGTTCCATTGGCTTCTCTTAAAATAAAGAAGCCGTCTCCTCCAATGGCAAGATCTGTGGCATTCCCCGTGGTTTCAAAGGATCCCTGTTCAAAGCAAGCGGAGACATCACCAATGGCGCTGCCACTGCCCACCTGTGTGGAACCGTTCATCGTGGACAGGGACTGACTCAGCAAATCCTGAAAATCCGCCTTGCTGCTTTTAAATCCGATGGTGTTCACATTGGCGATATTGTCACCAATGATCTGCATGGTGTCACCCAATGCGCCCAAACCGCTACTCCCAGCAAAAAGTGCGCTTGATAAGGCCATATTTTTTCCTCCTGTGTCATTCACCCGACCCTTCCCGTTTTAAACAATGTGTAAAAACTCATCGGTGGGGAACGTCTGGGAACCGGCATAATGCCGACATTAATAGTTACAATAAATTATCTATTTTTTAACTTTCCGTGGAATTGCGGATCTCCTTGACATCGGAAATCGTTACAGATATATCTCCCACATAAAGCATGGGGGTGTCGTCTTCCAGACTGACACGGTCCACTGTTCCTGACGTATAAGTATCCACGGAAAGGGTTTCACCATCTTCTCCCACGGCTTTGACTTCAAACGTATAGGCCCCATCCGTCAGGGCATTTCCACTCTCGTCCAGACCATCCCAGTCAAACCCATGGGTGCCTGCGGTAAGATCTTCCAGAAGGAGGCTTCTCACCTGTTGTCCATTGGCATCCAGAATATTAACCGTGCAGTCGGCATCGGAGTCAATGGCAAATCCACCCGAAGTTGCAGAGCCCTGTTCCAACGTCAGATCGTTGCCATCGACGTAAATTTCCTTTCCCATGAAATTAAGGGCGGAGTAATTTGAAAGCCCGGTCTGCCCATCACTGATTGTAATCAGGTTGTCATTGACATTATAGAGCTGTTCCAGGCTGCTGTACTGGGCAAGCTGAGCAGTAAACTCCGTACCCTCCATGGGATCTAAGGGATCCTGATTTTCCATCTGGGCCACAAGCAACGTCAAAAAAGTGTCTTTTCCCAACTCTTTATCGGAAGTGGTTTGTGACGATTCCGTTGAATATGTCGTCGTGCCAAGGGTATCAATATACATGACCGGTTCCTTTTTTCTTTATTATACCATCAAATCCAGCAACGCATCTCTGTTCACCTTCATGGGTTGAACCTGTTGCACCTCGCCATCATCCACGGTTCCCGTCCGGGTGAACCGTGAACCCCACCGTTGATTCTGCCTGGCAGAATGCTGGTCCCCATTGGCCAGGGATTGATCAAAACTGTTATTCATCTGAACATCCAGACTCTCCAACTTAACGCCATGTCCTTCTAAAACCCGCCGGAGTTCATTGTGATTGGACAGAAACATCTCTTTGGCAGAACTTGTCTCAGCCACAATGGAGAGTTTAACCACGTTCTCTTTGGTGTCCATCTCAATATTCACGGTCCCCAGTTCAGCCGGCTTCAACTGAAGCTTTAAAATACGGTCGCCCCGTTGAAGAAATGCGGCAATCTCTTTCCCAACAGTTTCAACCACATTGGAGGGCCATCGGGTATCAGTGGCCTGCTCTGCCTGTGTAAGGGAATGGGTAGAATTCGTACGGTCCTGCCCCATCACCGAAAATCGCTCTGATCCACCAGCGGTTTCACCGTAAAAAGGTTTATGAATACCCGGCTGGTCCACCGTCTCTTCATCATTTCCGGCACCCGACAAGATATCATCAATTAACAGGTGAATCTCCTTTGAAAGCCCACTGTCTCCTTCCATGGGGGAGCCACCATTGACCACCGAAATCATCTGTGCGCTCATACCTGTCGTGTCTGCTTTGCCCTGTGGCAGCGAAAATGCATTTCTCAAACCACGTTTATCCGCCTTCCCACCCTGGAACACATCCGGGGTACCTAACAATTGATCAGGAAGTGCCATCTCCATAATTTTGGCATCAGACACGGTGGTGGCATTTTTTATGGCGCCTGCAACACCCCCCCCGGCAGGGGACAAATCAACCGTTTGAGCAGACTGCGAAACGAAACGACCATCAGGTTGAACCCCACTCTTATTTGTCTGAATTTCACTAATATCGGAGGAGACACCACGCACATTTGCATGTATCCAATGGGCATTGGGCTGAACGCCACGCGTTTCAGCCGTATCCATACCTCTATTCGATTGTATCACAGGCGCTTCTGACTGGGCCGCAAAGGTATCGGGACCGAGCTTGCTGGAAGCCATCTGCTTGAAAACCGATGTCGCCTCACCATCAATATCCACAACGGCAGCCCTCTGCACGTTGGTATTCCCCTGGGCGGTTTCACCCGCTGCAACTCCGTCGGATCCGGAGGGGAACACTGTTGGTGATTGACCTGCAAGCCTCACGGCTTGCCCTACCCGGCCATCCGACTGAGATGGATCAATACCTGTGCGGGCCACCCGCGCATCTATTTGGCCCACCTGACCGTTCAGCCTCATCTGAACAACGCCTTTCTCGTCAGGTATATCAGCAGATCCCAAACGACCATCAAACTTAAGATTTGAAGAGCCTGCGTGATAATATTCTTCAAATTTACGGCGGACCATCATCTCCTGGGCAAATGCAAAAAAAGTGTCAACGTATTCATCCCCCATTGCCTGTTCGTCTGAAATCTCAGATATTTCGCCCAGAACTTCGGCATCCGACGTATTATCCGACTCCTGACCATTTAAGGTCTGCGAATGAACAGTGCCGGCCTTGATCTTTGTCTCCATAATCCCGATGAGATCATCCAGGGAAAAAGGGGTGCCAATGGATTGACGGGGGGACGTCAAATTCATTTTCTCCATGGCTTCAACCAGTCGAGGGGTCAGCACCGGATTATCCTTTCGTCCGGTTTTCGCCGCATCCGAGGATACCGGGGTGCTTTGTATCTCTTTCAATTGATGCGTCAATTTTTTTAAGTCCACATTCCCGTTTGCATCCACAACCGAAGGTAGTAACGAATCCAGCTTCTCCGGTGTCACCCCAAGATCCCTCAAGACCGACTCAATGTCGGGGGTAAGGGATTTATCCAGAGATAGGGGGTGTGCTGCCCCCTCCTGTGACGAAGATATATTTTCTAAATTATCTTCAAATTGGGCAATGTCTTTAAAAAAATCAGATAAGGTTATTTTCCCGTCAGGATAATTCTTCACCATTCCCTGAAAAAAGGTGTTAATATTCTCCTGGGAAAAATCAAGCTTATTGAGAATGGAACTCAATGACTCAAAATCTTTTTGATCCAACACCAATTGATCCAGGGAGATCCCCTTGGCCAGGAAAGCCTTTCGAACCTCTTCAATACGGGATTGGCGGGATTCAACTTCCTTGGTAAGCCCCTCCTGTGTCTCCATCGGCAACTGAAGTTTCCCCTTGGAACCCCGTGTTTCCAGAGCCCCCTTGCCTGATTGAACCGCATCTCGAATCATGGAAAAAAAGCTGATGCTTTTTTGTTCAACGGATGAGGATGTGCCACGGGATGGTAACGAATCGCCAGATAATAGAAAATTTTTATTGAGCAGTACCGATTTCGTTGTCATTAGCTTATCCTGTTCTCAATTGTTTGAATCGATAATCGCATTTTTCCCCATTAGACCGACCGGTGTGGTATAGCTCCACTGGTTATCTCACACACCGTAAATCTAAAAAGCAAGAATCATGCCCTGTATAACCATATATTATAATTCCATCACAAGTATCTTGGCTCATATCGGATTCCATGGCCTTACCGAGACGGGTCAGGCCCACGGTAGCCGTATTATCATTGAAGCTTTGTTATGGGACCGATATTAGAGGTAACCCCACAAAATCGATACTAACAATCAAGGTGGAAAAATCTTCTGAGGTTCAAGGCCATTATGAGGAAATTTTTTCCCACAGTATCTTTTTTGCAGATGATTCACCGGGCTTGATCACAGCTTCGGCCATTTGGGAGAGGGGTCACCACTTGTGACGACTGGCCGACGTTATGATCAGGCCCGATCCATCAAAGCCGGGATGACGTCAGTGCCCCCTTTGTCCATCCCCCAAGACCCATCAGGCTTCCCCGGCGATCCAACTTCGAATAACCGCCGCAGTTCTTTCAGGTTCTTTGTTGCTCAGTTCAATGATTCGCTGCCTGGGGTTCATGGTTTCCGGCTCGGAAATCTGTTTAATTTCTTCACCCGGGGGCAGGGCCTCCGTCTCTTCTTCAGCTATCTCCGTGTGAATTCCCTTGACACTCTTCAGCAACGGCCTCACCACAAGAAAAAATGCCGCTACAATCAAGAACAGATTAAAGATCATCTTGCCATATGTTCCCAGAAACACGAGGGGATTAAACTTATCCGCTTTAAAGGGTTCGGACATTTCCATTGCCACAGATGCCGAAAAAGGAACCGATTGCACCGACACCTGGTCCTCCCTGTTTTCATCATATCCCATGGCATTTCTTACCAGTTCTTCAAAGCTCTGCAAGGCAGCTTTATCCCGGGGAACATATTTACCAACAACGGTTCCATCTTTTTTTGTCTCCGGTTTGTATATGCCATCCACCACGGCAGCCACGGAAAGACGTTTTATGGCTCCTGCCGGTCGCACTGTTTTTCGACTGATTTTGTTAATTTCGTAGTTGGTGGTGGCGTTTTTGCTTGTTTTTGTCTTCTGATTACCCGTGGAAGCCGGTGGAACCACACCCGCCCTCTGATTTAAATTATCTTGAGTTGTCTGCTGGTTTTGCCCGCCACCGGCAATGGTCTCTTCCATCATCTTGTTGCTCCTGACCGCCACCACCGTGGGATCATACTCCTCCTCACTGATCACCACTTCCGATGTGTCGATCTCCGCATTGACCCTGACAATGGCCTTGCCCACCCCAACGATCTCTTCCAGCATGGTCTGAATATTCTGGGTGATTTTTTTCTCTATATTTTTTTTATGATCCAGCAGGGTATCGCCCAAACCGGAAGTGAGGCTATCATCCCCGGCGTTCCCCCGGAAAATAACCCTTCCCTTTGTGTCCACAACGCTGACCCGGCTGCTGTCCAGCCCTTCCACGGCATTTGACACCAACCGGACAATGGCTTCCACCCTGGACTGGGACAGAGTGCCCTCCAGATCCAGTTGAATGGATGCGGAAGCCTGTTTTTCATCTTCAACAAAAAGAGAATCCTTGGGGATAGCCAGAAAAACAGATGCTTTTTTCACCTCTTTGAAATTCATGATGGTCCTTGCCAGCTCTCCCTGCAAGGCACGTCTGTAATTCAACTCCTGTACAAAATTGGTGGTTCTGAAATCAGGGTTGTCAAAAAGTTCAAATCCAACGGTCCCCCCTCCGGGCAACCCCTCACCTGCCAGGGCCAGGCGTAATTCATACACTTTATTTCCAGGCACCATGATCGTTGAGCCCCCCCCCTCAATGCGATATGGAATTTTTTGCTCCTTTAACTTGGCAACAATGGCACCACCATCCTTGGGAGAAATATTATTATAGAGGAGCTGATAACTTTCCTGATTGGCCCAAAAGAACATCGCACCAAAACCAATCACAATCAAAAGGACAACCAGAGAAATGGTTATTTTTTTGGATAGCGGCAATGAACCGACAAACTTCATGAATTGCGCAAAAGAACTGTTCATTTTGCGGGTTTCCTTTTTTTGAGAAATTTTATCAGGAAAATAAGGCGATAACAGATGCCCATTAACAAACTGAAATGACCAAATCGGTTATAATATCAAAATTTTATCATCAGATAAATGGTGTTGAATCCCGACATCTGTAAAAGGGGCACACACACCTGCCTCATGGGGCACGGCAAACGAAATCGCCCCCGAAAAAACTAAAACTGCATGCGACTGACTTCCTTGTAGGCTTCAATGGCCTTATTTCGCATGGAGAGCAACAACTGCATGGAGATGTCGAACTTCTGAAGCTCAATCATCGTTCCCGGAACATCAGCATTACCCTGGAGCATGTCAACGATGGCGGTGTCAGCCTTTTGACCCATACCATCAACATTGGCGATGGCGCTTTTCATTACCTGACCGAATGACGACGTTTCCTTGTTTTCAACCTGGGATAAGGCCTTAAGAGAGGGGGGCTGATATATCCCGCTGATACTCAAATTATTCATGGTTTATCTCCCTATCTCAAGTGCTTTAAGTGTCATCTCTCTGACACTCTTCACCGCCGCAACATTGGCTTCAAACGTCCTTTTGGCCATGAGCATATTCACATTTTCAACAAAGAGGTCCACATTGGGCTTTAACACATACCCCGCTCCGTCGGCATCGGGGTGGGACGGTGCATACTCCTGCTTAAATGGCGTGGCATCTTCCACGATACTGTCAATTTCCACGCCGTTCAGGGCGCTGTCCAGGGTGCTTGAAAAATCCATATCATTCTCTCCGGGACGCATGACCACCATTTGTCGACGATAAGGCCCCCCCTCTTCCGTTCGGGTTGTCTCAATATTGGCAAGGTTTTGACTGATGACATCCAACCGTTGTCGCTGGGCGGAAAGCCCTGAAAAGCTGATATCAAAGGATTTTAAAAAATTCATTTTAACGTCCTCCCTCTTTGATCACATCTTTGATAATGGTTATTTTTCTCAACATGGCTTCAACGGCGGTGCGGTATATCAGTTTATTTTCCGTCAATTTTTTCATCTCATTGTCCATGTCCACCCAGTTTAAACCGTCAAACTGTCCCTCTTCTTCAAAGGAACTCACTGAAGAAGCCCCGGACTGCAATCCCAGGTGGTCCGCATGGGTCTTTGTGAGCGTGACATCATCCATATCTGAGGAGATGGCATTTTGCAGCGCTGATTTAAAATCAATCTCCTGGGCTTTGAATCCAGGCGTATCCAAGTTACTTATATTATTTGCAATCAATCCATGTCGCTGTTGAGAAATCCCCACAGCTTTTTCAAGGACCTGAAATGAATGGTCAAACAGCATTCGATTCTGCATCATTATCTTGTTCCTCCCCGTGCAACTGTTCCCGGTTCATGGAAAGTACCGCAAATCAAGAGATTGATTTTTTATACTTTTCCAACTTCGCCACCCGGCATTGGGGATAATCAATGCAAATTACGTTCCGCGATTTATTGGACAGCCATTTTTTCTTTGTATTCATTGAGTTTATTTCGGAGGGTCCGGACGCTGATGCCCAGAATTTTTGCGGCGTGGGTTCTGTTATCATTGGTATGATCAAGGGTTTGAAAAATTATTTTTTCTTCCATCTCTTTCAAGGAGACACCGGGCATAGGGGGATGGGGCGCATATCCACCATAGCGTTGAGGGCCGGTCACGGAGAGATCTTCCATCTCAAGGTATGGCCCCTCAGCCATGAGGACCGCCCGTTCAATGACATTTTCAAGTTCCCTGACATTGCCGCGCCACGAGCGGTTCATCAATAGTTCCACAGACTCCGGTGTCAAACCCTTGACATCTTTTCCGTCAATTTCATTGTATTTTCTAAGAAAGTGCTCTGCCAGTAAAGGGATGTCATCCCGCCTCTCCGCCAACGCGGGCAATCGAAGGGGAATAACATTCAATCGATAGTAAAGATCCTCCCGAAAGCTGCCGCCATGTGCCATCTCTTCCAAATCTGCGTTGGTGGTGGCAAGTATTCTCACATCAACGGAAACCGGTGCCGTCCCTCCGATGCGATCAATCACCCGCTCCTGCAGTACCCGCAACAGCTTTGCCTGGAGGGAATAATCCATTTCGCTGATCTCATCCAGGAGCAAGGTCCCTCCATCTGCCAGTTCAAACTTACCCTTCTTTCTTCCCAGGGCTCCGGTGAAGGTCCCTTTTTCATGGCCAAAGAGTTCGCTTTCCAGCAATGTTGCCGGCAATGCCGCACAGTTGATGGCCACAAAGGGGTTGTTCCGACGGTGGCTGCAGTTATGGATGTGCCTTGCCACCAGCTCTTTCCCGGTTCCGGACGCACCCTGGATCAGCACTGATGCCCTGCTGTCGGCCACCTTCCTTACCACTTGCAGAAGGTGCTCCATGGCAGTGTCCCGGGTGATGATGGCAAATCCGTCAACATCTCCCTGTGGGGACAACGGTTCCTTAAGGGCATCCATTGGCCAGGTAAAGTTTTCCACCATCCCCGCATCAACGGGTTTAATAAAAAAATCAGTCGCACCCGATTTCATGGCAGTGACAACCTCCCGGGAATCCACCCCGGATGCAGTTAAAATAACAGGAAGATGGGGAGAGATTGCCTTGATCTCTTTTAACAGATCAATGGAAAGTGTCAGGGAATCATGGGCACCAATGGCCACAAGGTCAAAGTGCTTCTCTCCAATGTTTCGGACAAGTGCCTCGCGATGATTTAACAGGGTAACCTCATGGTTTAACCCTTCCAAAACGGCAACCATGTCGCATCGGTCCGCTGCATCGAGCTCAAACACCACTATCTTTTTTTTATGCATTGATCTTTCATATCCCCTGTTGCATCACTTATTGCTTTTTTTCTTTGCGAACCTCTCCGGCAAATCCCGCTGCAGCAATATTCTCCTTTGCCAGATTACTCCAGAAAGGATCCTCCATGGCTGCCACCTCTTCATAAAGGCCAAAACTCTCCTGTGTGCGTTCCAATCGCTCCAAGCACTGGGCGACCTTATATTTAAGGGAAGCCTTTCCCACCTGGGACTGGTCCATCTCCACAAGCCGGGAAAAAACAGCCACCGCTTTTGCCGGGGCCCCCAATTCCAAGAAGAGGTCTCCGATCTCGTCTCCCAGGTATCCCGACACGCCGATACAGGTGCCATGGCTTTTTTCCGCTTTCAGCACCGCCGCCATTGCCCTTTCCCGTGCCCCGGTTTTAACGGCAGCCTCGGCCAGACGAATTAAAAGCTTTGTCTTTTCACAACGGGGCAGATCATATTTCAATGCCGCATCAAACAGATCCATGGCCTGACTGTATTTTTTCTGTTTAAAAAAACAGTCTGCCATTAATAAGGTGGCCTCCCCGGCATATTTGCCATTGGGATAATTTTTTAATAATAATGACAGTCTGGACTGGGCATGGTCCATCTGCTGCTGTTGCATGGCCTGGTAAGCCATATAATAGAGCAAGTCCTCCGGTTTTTCTTTGTCTGCAAGCAGTGAATCCATTCGTTGGAACAACCCCATTGCCTTTTCCTTAAAACCCAGGTCAAGGTAAGCCCGGGCCACCACAAGAAAAATGGGTTCCGAAAAAAACACTTGGTCAAACAGCGCCTTTTCACGCTCATAAATAGCGATCACCTGCCCGGAATCACCACGATCCCCGGCGCTGTTAATCATTGAATCCAGCGTTTTCTGCAAGGCAAAGGTCCCGTTTTCCTTCAGTGCCCCCTGGGGGTTATAGCTAAAAAAAGTTTTTAAGACTTTCAGGCTCTGATCATATGCTTTTTCTTTCTGATGCAGAACCCCAAGTTTAAGCATGGCAAGCAGTGCAAGGGGATCAATCTCCTCTTTTTCCATGAAAAAGCCATACACCTTTTCATAAATCTGACGGGAGGTCATGGGAATCAACGATGCTGTTTCGGGGTTTATCTCCTGCTGTTCCGCAAGCCTGATCCAGCTGATGTTGGCCCCCATGGTTCCCGGATACCGTTTGCACACGAACAGGAAAAATTTCACCGCATCCTGGATACGTCCATCCCCCAGATAAGTATCACCAATGCGTGCCAGGATCAGATGGTTATCTTCACTGTCAGAGGTACTGTTGTAATACTGAAACAGCTGATTTCTGGCCCGGGTGTGCTGCCCCAGTTGAAAATGGTTGTTCCCCATATAAAGGGACACTTCGGGCATCCGATATATATTGTCGGCATCCATGGCCACAAGCCTGAAAAGCAGATCAAGGGATTTATGGAATGCGTTTTGATCATACAGGATCTTAGCCAGTTCCATCATGGCATCGCTTTTTAAGGTAATATCTTTACTGTTATCAATGACGGACTGCAGGAGGTCCACGGCCTCCTGCTCCTTTTTTTTCAAACGGAAAATTCTGGCTGTCTGCAATTTTGCCTGCAGGGCGATGGTTGATGCCGGTGGGCTGCCGTTCAAGGCAAGATTATAGTATCCTTGGGCTTCAGCGTAATTTTTCATTTGATGATACAGATTTCCCATGTGCAGCATGGCATCCGCAACAAAGGGAGAGTTGGGAAAACGGCTGACAACGTCCCGGTAACGATCACTTAATTCCCTGAAGTGGGCACTTAGTGAATCTGCATAGCTTTTTTCATAAATTATGGGTAAAAGAAACTGCGCCTTTTCTGCATATGGACTCTTGGGATACTTCCCGGCCAGGGTCTCCAACTCAATTATGGCCGAAGACCAGTCACTGTTGTTATAATGGACAATTCCTTTCATGAAAAGCGCTACATCCGGCCCGGTATCCTGCTTAGATACATGGAAGAGGGGGGTATCCTCCCCTCCACGTTCCTCTCCACGAGGAGGACGGTTGTTCAACGCTTCCTGGGTGACATCAGAAGACGAACCAGTGGCAATTATATCAGCCTTTTTCAAATTCCCGTTCCCCATCGCCTCACCAGGTACCGGATTTTCGGAATTCTTCACTCCATTCACAACAGGGTCGACGGATGGCCGGACAATGAGGGTAAATCCATCGGGTTCATATACAATTTGGCTCCCCGGGGCGCCCGGCCCTTTGATCCCCAGAACAATCCTCACTTTCTCCGGATGGTGCCCCACCCGAAGCACCGTCACTTGGCCGCTATTCACAGGGAACTCAACGGTTTTAAAACCGGGTATCGCAGTGAACATATCCACCAGAAGCCTTATGGGGTCGTCCACGGGAATGATATCCACTCTGTTCCCGCGCTTGAATCCAGTGACCTTGATCCGGGTATCCGTTTCCCGTTTTTGGGGTAAAACGGAAATGGTCATGGATGTGCCATTGTTAAAAATACCAACGGTCTTTTTAGACGCATTCACCTGAACCCCGGCAGCCCCGGCAGCGTGCAACGCATCCACCTGGCTCAACAAGAGGGACAATAGCGTCAGGATCATTGGCAAAAAAAGTGATATTGATTTTTTATATACGTTTGTTGATAAGAGCAATATCCTTAATTCCCGGCTGTATTTTAAACAGATGAACTTCACCATACCCCCTGTTTTCAAAGCAATTATGATGCCATTGCAGGTCCACCCTCCTGCAGGCACCGGTGTCGTCTGCCCTTATGAAGTGTTCGGAAGGGGTGAAATCGAACCAGGTGCACTGTATGGAAATAAAAAAAGGTGAGCGGGAATCTAACAGTAGATGCGTTGTAATCCATGGCGGGCACCCCCAAAAATAGGGGGATTGATCATAACACCGGTCACTTGGGGGGAGAAACCTCATGGGAAGACCCCACGGGATAACAGAGAATAAAGATGACGTAAATGAAAGATCTCCGGAAAATGAAATCCGTCATTTTTTTGACTAATCAAAGGAATTTCAGTCGTCCGTGTCAAGCACCTTGTTCTTTTTGATTTTTTCTACCAGGGTGGTCCGTTTGATATTAAGCATCCTTGCAGCCTTTGCCTTAACGCCATCACTCTCTTCCAACGCACTGAGAATAAGCTTGGTTTCATAATCTTTCACTGCATCGGAAAGCGTCATTCCCTTATGAATCAGAAGTTGTTCTTCCGGTAATGAGGGAAAGGACTGCTTTTTTTGAAAATGTTCCGGAAGGTCTTCAAGGGTCACCATGGGATTTTCGCAAAGGATGATCATTCGCTTGATCAGATTTTCAAGCTCTCTGACATTGCCCGGCCAGTCATGCATCAAAAGGGCGTCCATGGCTTCGGCGGAGAATCCATGGATATCCCTGTTTCTTCCCCGTTGAAATTTATCCAGAAAGAAATCAATCAAAAGGGGAATATCGGATTTCCGATGGACCAGGTCCGGAACGTGTATGGGAATCACATTCAAACGGTAAAAAAGATCTTCCCGAAAAGAACCCTCCTTCACTGCCGTGGCCAGATCTTTGTTTGTGGCGGCAATAACCCTGGCATTGACTTGAATGCTTTGGGTGCCCCCCACCCGTTCTATGACTTTCTCCTGCAGCACTCTCAAAAGCTTGACCTGCAATGCCGGGCTCATCTCTGCGACTTCATCCAGAAAGATGGTCCCTTCATGGGCCATTTCAAACCGACCCACCCGTTTTTTATGGGCCCCTGTAAATGCACCTTTTTCATGACCGAAGATCTCACTCTCCAGTAACGCCTCGGGGATGGCACCGCAGTTTACGGCAATAAAGGGTTGGTCTCTCTGGCTGCTGAGCCTGTGAATGGTTCTTACAATCAGCTCTTTTCCGGTGCCGGATGCCCCGGTAACCAGAATGGTACTGTCGGTATCAGCCACTTTTTCAATGAGGCGATGGATTTTTTTTATGGCCGGACTGGTGCCGATGAAATTTTCATAGGTTGAATCGGAATCCCGGGGAAGATCCTCCTCAGCCACCTGTTGTTTAAACTGTTTGACCTTCAAGGCATTTTCAACATAGGTCAGGAAGGTCGAAGGACTCACCGGTTTTGTGATATAGTCAAAGGCCCCTTTTTTTACCGCCAGGACCGCATTGGCAATGCTCCCGTATCCGGTGAGTATAATACACATGGTCTCAGGGGTATGGTTCACCACATGGTCAAGAATCTCCATGCCGCCGATACCCGGCATGTTTAAATCCGTAATGACCAGATCAAAGACCCCCGGTGCCAACGCAACCAGACCTCGCTTACTGTCGGAATCCGTTGTCACCTCATAGTGTGGGTTCCGGCGCAACACCTCATCCATGAACTCCAACAGCGCCTCATCGTCGTCCAGAACCAGTATTTTTGCATTGGGTTTCATCAACACGCCCTTAGAGGAAATCCCCCCGGTGAAACTTATACATTGCCACATCCGCAGTTATGGTCAGCTCCTCCATAAGGAGTCGAAGATCATTATCCTCCCAAGACGGATCTGACACGGTGCCTTGAATCTGCGACACCTCATCTTCAATGGAATTCACCAGAGGTTCAATCTGTTTCAACATCTTTCCGGGATTTTCCAGGTCAGCAGCGTAGGTGTCCAGGAGTGATAGTAGTTTATCCCCCTGTTCAAGCACCAGGGTCCTGGCATCGGCGCATGATATGGTCTGGGATTGCCGAGATTCAGTTACCGTTGCCATCTGTTGGTCAAAGATCCCCTTAAAGTCGATATCACCTTCCATGACCGAAGTGGCATCCCGGTGTATGCCGATCTGAATTTCCCCGTTCATACCATTGATTTTCATGTCAACCTCCCTGAAATATCAACCGCCAAACACCTTTTCCAGTTTCTGGGTGATGGTTTCAGCGGTAAAGGGCTTTACAACATAATTGTTCACCCCTGCCTGAACCGCCTGGATGATATTTTCCTTCTGGGCTTCAGCCGTCACCATGACAAAGGGGATGGCTTTAAGTTCAGCATCGGCACGAACCGCATTTAACAGATCCAGACCAGTCATTACCGGCATATTCCAATCACACATAATGAGATCAATTTTTTGGTTTTTCAGCACCTTCAGGGCACTTTTTCCATCCCCCGCCTCATAGATATTACTGAAACCGATCTGGGTGAGGATATTTTTCATGATTCTCCTCATGGTTGCAAAATCATCAACGATCAGAACTTCCATATTCAGGTCCATAGAATGCCACCTCTTTCCTATTACGCTTTACAAGTCAAAGTTGATTCAACCAGTGGGCCATGCATCACCCCGGTTTATTGATTATTATGTCTTCTCATACTATAATCCTTGGACAATCATGTCAAGGTGACGTCCCAAAGAAAAATAATCGGCCAAGGTGTCAAATCCCCCCGCTGCACCGATTTCTTATTTTTCCTCCATATCCGCAGGAAAAAGCCCCTGGGTAATTTTGGCTCCGGTGTTGGTATCCACAAAGGAGAGAATCTGCCCCACCACATCCCCCTTCATCCTTGAAAAAAGCTCCGTGATCAAATCAATATCCAATTTTTCTATGAGTTCTGCAACTTTCTGGGGTTTCATGGTGGAATAAATCTTTATCAGGTGTTTGACCTGATTTTCCTGTGCCGTTTTTTTAACCTCCATTGATTCACGGATCTCATCTCGCAACCGGGTGAGATCTTCAATTTTTTTATTGATCTCTTCCTGGAGCGCAAGAAGCTGCTGCTCTCTTCGGCTAAGGAATTTTTCCCGTTCCTCAATGAGCGTTATCTTATCCCCAACATCTTTTTTCTCCTCATTTAAACGTTCACTCGCATTAACCCCGGATGCAGGAACAGAAGATGCCTGGTTCCCATCGCTCCCATCAACAGAAGAAGATGTCCCATCCTTAGTATCTCCAGGCTCCAGTGCCAAGGCAACAGAGCCTTCGAAAAGGGGGAGAGACGGATTGTTATGGAACAGATACATCGAAATTAACACGCCCTTTAAAACGATCATACTGATCAAAAACACCTGCACATAAAATTTCACTGTGCACCCCCTCTTTTCATCAATACCATCTCATCCAGCTGTTTTTGTTCTTCCAATTCCACCCATTTTTGATGGGTCTGTGCATGAAGGGACTTCAGCGTACCAAGGGACTCTTTTTTCATATACTGTTTATTAAGAGATTCTCTTCTCTCTTCCACAATTCGGTTTTGTTTTTCCAGTTTGTTTTTGGCCAGTTGCAATTCATCATCCAGTTGCCTGACATAATTCCGGCAGGTCATATACCAGGACGCTTCCATCCCCTCCATGGCATCTTGTCGCAACTGGGCTATGAGTTTCTCTTTTTTTTCCACCAGCCCCTCAACTGCATTCCGGGTTTCAAGCCATGCATTTCTGGCATCACTGAGATCTATCCGGGCTTTTCTTTCCTGGTGCTCCCGATATTTCAAAACACTTTCCAGTTTAAATGAAAATCGTTTCATGCCTCATGCCTCCGTTAAAAAAGCGCTCGCAGTTGGTCCACACTCTCCTGGAAAGAGATCCGCTCATTTATCCCCTGTTGTAGAAAAGCGTTGACCTTCCCAATGATTTTCTTGGCCGCATCAATTTCAGGGTCACTGCCGTCCACATACGCACCAATGCGAATAAGGTCCTCGGCCTCCCGATAGACCGAAATGGTTCTCAGTAATCGTTTTGCATTTTTATAATGATCCGGGGAGACGATATCGTTCATCACCCGGCTGATGCTTGCCGGTACGTCCACGGCAGGATAATGGCCTTTATGGGCCACGGCCCTTGACAATACAATGTGGCCATCGGTGATGGAACGAACGGTATCTGCCACCGGTTCATTCATATCATCGCCCTCCACCAGCACGGTATAAATACCGGTGATGCTTCCCCCTTTTTCAAGGATGCCTGCCCGTTCAAGGAGCTTGGGAATTTTGGCAAAAACAGTGGGAGTGTAGCCCTTTGCCGAGGGGGGCTCCCCCACAGCCAGGCCCACCTCCCGAAGCGACATGGCAAATCGGGTGATGGAGTCCATCATTAAAAGAACATTTAACCCCTGATCCCGGAAAAACTCCGCCAGTGCCGTTGCCGTATAAGCCCCACGGATTCTCACCAGAGGGGGCGTGTCGGATGTGGCTACCACCACCACCGACTTTTTAAGCCCCTCCTCTCCCAGGGTCCGTTCTATGAACTCCCTCACCTCGCGGCCCCGCTCTCCAATCATGGCAATGATGATCACATCGGCGGTGGTGTTTCTGGCAATCATCCCCATTAGCACACTTTTTCCCACACCGGATCCCGCCATAATGGCCATGCGCTGCCCTTTTCCCACGGTGATCATGGCATTGATAACAGACACGCCCACATCAATCACCTCATGGAGAATTTTTCGTCTCATGGGGTTCAGCACATTCCCATAAACCGGATAGTACTTTTCCGCAGGGATTTCCCCTTTGTCGTCCATGGGGTGGCCAAGCCCGTCCACCACCCGGCCGAGATATGCAGCACCCACGGGAACATCCGGTGTATCACTGATGGCAAGTGTCTTACTTCCCGGTCGGATGCCCCCCATTTCGCCAAAGGGCATGAGAATAATATTTTTTTCATTAAACCCAATCACTTCAGCTTTAATCTTATCACCATTATTATCTTCAATGGAACAGATACTGCCCACACTCAATCGTGGCCCATTGGCTTCGGCAACCATTCCGGCCACTTTAACCACAGATCCGGTCAACCGCACCGTCCGACAGGCATTCAACGCCTTATGATACTTATCCCATGAAATGCTGACAGCGCCCATTTTCTCTCTTTCTCCTCCACCCCATATGGTGTGGGAAGCCGTATATTATGGTCATTCGACTTTGATTTTTCCACAATGGCGGCATAGCCGTTCAAACTGTATGGCGAGAACCCGCTTGCTTCCCATAACTATGCAATTAATATGCCCCAAAAATAAATTTGGAACAGTATATCCAAAATTTCGCTTATTTCTGTAAGTATTTGGATTCTATATGCAGCGACAAATTCGAGGAGTTACGACTGGTGCGTTTATCGGCAGATATCACTTTCCTTTTTCAAACCCCCGAATTAGGCTCTTATAGACCCTGTTCAGACGGGTTTCAATGGAAGCATCAATATCTCCATGGGGGGTCTCCAGATGACACCCCCCCCTGGAGACAGAGGGATCGGCACTCAGAGAGACCGCCGTCAATTTTCCGGACGGATCCGCTGATGAGGCCTGCAGTTTTTCAATCAAATGAACATCCTCCGGATGAAGCCTCAAAACCAGGTGCTCTTTTTCCGAAGCCAGCTGAAGGGTATGAAGCACTGTCTCCTGAATCACACGATGATCCAGGGAAATCTCACAATGGATAATTTTTTCGGACACCGAAAAAATAAGCTCCAGTATCTCCCTTTCATATTGGGTTAACAACCTTGATTTTAAATCGGCAATCTCCGTCAAAAGGGCATTTATATTCGTAAGCACGGGAAGTGCTTTTTTTTCTCCGGCTTCAACCCCTGCTGCCTCCCCCTTTTCAAACCCTTTTTCCCAGGCCTCTTTCTCTAACATCGTGCATTTGTGACACGTCTCTTCTTTCAGACGTGCCATCTCTTCCTGGGTTCTAAACATATCAAGGGCTTCCTGACCCAGAGGATCGCCACCAGCTGCAGCATCTTCGTCTTTCCCCCCCAATACATCCTGACGGGAATCAACCACTAAAGGAGATCTCTTTTCATTGATCTCCGGCTGGGTCTCCAGGGGAACAAATTCCGGAAAACGGTCCTGGGTATCGCCCCCAAGATTCACAAAAGGAGTGTCATCTTTTGCCATTTCACCGCTGTCATGGGTCTTTGCCATGTGGTCAGGGTCAAAGGAAGTAAATTCAAATTTTTTAAGCAAATGGGCGTTTTTAACAATTTTCGGACGTTCATCAGACCAGGACATCATCCTTTCCCTTTCCCGGAAAAACAAGTCGACCTTCAGACTCCATGCGTTTGGCAACGCTAAGCACCTCCAGCTGAGCCCCTTCCACCTCGCTCAAACGGACCGGCCCCATCACCTCCATATCTTCCCGCATCATTTCTGCCGCCCGCTGGGACAAATTCCGGAAGACCTTCTCCTTGAGTTCCTCGGAAGCTGCTTTTAACCCTTTGAGCAACAATTGGCTGTCCACGTTCTGCAAAATCTCCCTGAAGTTTTTGTCATCAAAGGCAAGAAGGTCTTCAAACACAAACATCTTCTGTTTAATTGACAGTGCCAGGTCGGAATCCTGTTTTTCCAGAAAGGACATGATGTGCTCTTCCGTCTTTCCATCCACCTGGTTTAAAATTGATGCCAGAGCCTCGACACCATCATACTGCCGTGAACTGGTACCGGTGGAAGAGAGACTGCTTCGAATGGTCTGATCGATTTCATCAATGAATTCTGTGGGCACGTCTCCCAGATCCGTCAAGCGATAGGCCACCTCCAGTTTTACATCTTCGGGCAGCAGCTTTAGCACCTCTGCCGCGGTGCTGTCAGGAATATAAGAGAGGATCAGGGCAATTGTCTGGGGATGTTCTCCCTTGATGGCACTGTTGAGATTCGCCGGTGACAGGTTAATCAAAGTTTCAAAGGGGATGGTCTTTTCTTTCACCACCTCTTCTTCGCCCAGAGTATCTTTCACACTTTTGGCAAAAAACTCTTTTCCGGAAATGAGCAGGTGATTATGGTTATCAAAAGAGGCCAAAAACTCATTGGTGACGGCATCCACCACCTCACTGGGAATGTAGGAAATTTCCGACATGTACTTGCCGATTTTTTTTATGCTCTCCTTGTCCAGATTTTTAAAAAAATAGGTGGAGAATCCTTCTCCTGCGCTGAGAAGAAAAATTGCCGCCTTTTGAAACCCATTGAGTTCACTGGGAACTAACTGTCCATTGGTCGCCATACGCTCTCTCTTTGATAACCATCCACAAATTCACAATCATCCACTTAAAAAAGATCGCCCAGCAGATCATCGATGTCGGACTGATCCAGTCCTCCCCCCTTTTTCTGGGGACCGGCAAGGGCCTGGGCCTTCTCCTCCACCATTTTCTGCAGTTCATCAGAGGTCAGACTGGGATTTTTCTCTCTCTCTTTTAATTTAATGCCAAAGGAGATCACCATATTTCTTATTTTCCCTTCAATTTCCCCCACGAGTTGGATTATCCGCTGGAGTCGCTGTCCGGTGAGGTCTTGAAAGCTCATCTGGGTAAAGGTGTCTGTGATCAGCTCCATACTCTCATCGGTGCTGGATTCCAGGAACTCAATGGCAGGCATGAGCTGCGCCACGATCTCCCCATCAAGTTGCGCTTTTTCATCCACAGGCTTACCCGGCACATGGACGAGCCCCTGTTTGAGGGCTGAATAAATTTTTTTATTGTCCCCAATCACCTGTCCCATGCGATCCAGGTTGTCCATGATGGTATTGGCCGCCTGCTCCGTGGTTTCAATGATTCCCTCCAGCTGGTCCGATGTCTGGGGAATATAATTAACGGCAATATCTTCAATGTGCGGACGGATTTTTAGTTTAAAATCCTTTCTGAAATCAATCAAGATCAACGCAAGATCCTTGACGCTTCCGGTCATTTCCGAGGTCAAGCCTTTGTAAAAATCATCATCATCCTGATCCATGGCATGGGATACCGCCTGTTTGAAAAAAAATGTCAATTGTTCCATTTCATGCACGGATAATTTATCTGACACAATATTTTTGATTTCAGCCTCGAAATTTTGTTTCATTGTCCACCCTTATCATAATCGTTAAATGAAATCCGTCCAGATGCAGCATTCCAACACTATACCCCAAAGGCCGCCACCACAGCCAAGGCCTGGCTGTCCGTCATAACCTGGAGAACATCACCGGTGATCATCCGCAGATCTTCCCGGGTCAGGGGCGTGTGGCTGATCATCTCCGGAATGCCAAGATGAATCTCTCCATCTTTGTCAAAAAAAGAAAACATGTGGCCGACAACCATATTAACGGCCTCTTTGATGGTGTCCTGTTTCTGGGCATCAGTCACCAATAATACATCTGTGCCCAAAAAATCTGCAGTGAGATTTTTCACCCATGAATCCGGTGCCACAATATAAACCTTTCCTGCAAGTGTTCCGGAAAATTCCAGGCAGGCCCCTATCAACTCTCCGGATAGAAACGATTGCAGTTCCAGAGGACCGGTTTCCCCCTGAATCTCCACAGATTGAAAAAACGCTGTTTCAAACACATTAGAAATCGAAAGAGTCATCATCTCCATCAGGTTCTGTCTGTCCATCTTCCCCCCCCAGAATATCATTGAGCGTCCGTTTAATATCTTCCGGGACAAAGGGCTTTTTTACATACCCCACCGCCCCCATGGCCATGGCCTCATTCATCATCTTCTCGCTGCCCTCGGTGGAAACCACCACCACCGGAATGGAAGATAGTAGATCATCTTTGTTCATGTGGGCGATGAGTTCCATTCCGTTCATATTGGGCATATTGATATCCGTCAACACGATGTCCACCCATTGTTCATTTAAAATTGATAGGGCAGCCAAACCATCGGAGGCATCCCAGAGTTCACCGACATCAAAACCTGACACCCTGATTATTTTTTTAATAATGGCCCGGATTGAAGAAGAATCATCGACCACTAAAACATTAAATGACATTTACCTATACCCCTCTTGAAATATTAATCAAGGCATCAATTTCTTCATATTTTTCACGAAACCGGACAATAATCCGCTGGATATCCACTGCGGTCACTTCCAATTGGTCCACCGCCTCCTGATAATATCGGTAAGCCAGTCCGTCTGCCCCCACCCCTTGACCGATCATCATGCAGATGCAGTCCGCCACATAAACTACGGAAAGGGAGCGATCCACCCCCCCCGACTTTAATGGCTCATGATGGAATCGGATAATCTTAACCATTTCAGGATCAAAATGCCATTGCTGTGCCACCATGGCACCCAGTTCTGCATGATCAATGCCCAGAACCGCTCTTTCGGCATCCTGAAACGTCAACCCTTTTTTTTGAACCCCGTTCCAAATGCCGGGCAGCGCATCGGCAATGTAATCGCCCATAATCACCTTTCCAACATCTTTGATCAATGCGGCAGTGAAAACCATGGCCATATTACCAACCTTTTTTTCCTTGGCCAGTTCCTGGGCAATAATAGCAGAAGAGACCGAATATTTCCATAATTCCCCCTGAACAAGGTCATATCCCCTCTGTCCTGTTCTGAAATTCTCCGCATTATTTGCCAGCATAATCAGAGAAATCACCTTATCCATCCCCAGCAGTGCCACGGACTGCTTGATGGAGGTAATGGTCTTTACGGCACCCACATAGGCGGAATTACACAATTTCAGCAAATTAACCGTCAGGCTTTGGTCATATTTGACAAGGTCCACCAAGTCCGCACTGGAACTATGGGGATCGGAGATAACCGCCATCAACTTTTCACTGACAAAGGAAGCCGGTGCCAGGCTGTCAATCCCTGCAATGATCTCTTCCATGGTGTTCATATTTTTATAACCTCCGAACCGGACACTTTCAACCAAGCCTGCCCCGTTTCTATTTCAAGCTTCAGGGTCCGGTTAACGGTTCCCCCCACATCTTCAAAATGTGTCATGACATTGTTCTTCCAAAACATTTTACGAAGCAACGCGTGGTTTCTTTTGCCGATATTAAACAACCCGGTCTGATCCAGAATCTGTGATCCCCCCACAACAATGGTGCGAATACGATTTTTTTTTGCGCCGTACTGATATGCCGCCTTAAAAAGAGATGGAATACCGGTATCGCCGAACATGTAGGGATTTTTCCTGGCTTTTTCCTTGTCAATGCCGGAGTCCGGCAGCATATAATGGAGCAGCCCCCCCACCTTTGCAACGGGATCATATATGGCAAGCCCAATGCAGGACCCCAGAGAATAGGTCACAAGTACTGCTCCGGCCTCATTACTGACCTTCATGTCACCGACACCCACAATCAGATTCATTCAGTGTCTCCCGTCGGAAGGGGTATACTGCTACGGTCCCTGTTCCTGATATTTCGTCGCTGCTGTTTGAAAATGGTGGAAATAATCTTTTCCCGGGTATTAATATCCAGCTCGGAAAACTTTATTCCAAGGTAAAAAAAGCCGCTCCCCCCTCCGGAAGGGGTGTCCACCCGAACCACCTCACCATAGACATCCACCTTCATTATTGGCACCCTTGATAAAACAAGCTGGATATGTACCAGCTCTCCCACGTCAACCGGGCTATCCACCGCCATTTTCATGCCGGTTCCACCGATATCCAGGGCAGTCCCCCGTTGAAAGCGTACGGTCTCGGAATCATTCCGGCCCAGCTGGGTGAGAATCTGATCCAGCTTATCATCCAAATGAATCAAGAAATCCACAAGTTCCCGGCTGATGCCTGCGCTCTCCAGTTTCCCCACCTCACCGACACCGTCAATAATTTGACTTTTTTCTTCACGGGGTTCCAGTTCAAATATTCGTGTCGTTGAAGACGCATACTCCTCCTTGGAAACGACCCTGAATTTAACGTCAAAGGTTAAACTGGCCCTGACAAACTCACGGTTTTCAATTGTTTTATCATCCATTTGCTTCTCACCTCTCCTGGAAAAAATGTAAAAATGATTTTTGATTCAAATTCAAGCAACTATCATGCCCATATCAAAATCAATTATTTATTCCAGATCACACGCCGGATACAGGCCACTTCATTTTATACAGGTAATTAATTTTCCAGCCATTTTTATTACTGAATCAATTCAATCAACCGCAAGGGCAAAAAGGCCATGAACATCCAGAATCAACCCCACGGTACCATCGCCCAGTATGGCCCCTCCGGAAATCCCCTTTACATGTTCAAGGCTGTATCCAAGATTTTTAATAACATACTCATCTCTGCCCAGGAGTTCATCCACAAGAAATCCTCTTTTTTCGTCCCTGGACTCCAGAACCACAACAAGCCCTTCCCAGGGATTATTAAAATCGTTTTCAACCCGGGCAAATCGTGTCATTCGAATCAACGGGATCAATGTGTTGCCGTCTTTGACAAGTTCACCCGCCCCCTGCACGGTATTGCAATTTGCCTTTTCCGGACGAAAAGACCGTCGTACCGCCAATGTGGGGAGAATATACTTTTCCTTGCCAATACGGACAAGCATGCCGTCAATGATGGCCAGTGTCAACGGAAGAGCGATGATAAATTTGACCCCTCGGCCGGGCCGGTTAACAATGGTCAACTGACCTCTGAGCTTTTCAATGGCCTTTTTTACCACGTCCATGCCCACCCCCCGACCTGAAAGATCAGTGATCTTGCTGGCTGTTGAAAAACCGGCTGCCATGATCAGTTGATCAATCTGCGAATCGGTCAGAACCTCATCGGATTTAACCAGCCCCAAAGAGATGGCTTTTTCATATATTTTCTTTCGATCAAGGCCCTTTCCATCATCTTCAATCTCTATGATGATGTTCCCCCCCTTGTGAAAGGCCCGCAGTACAATCTTTCCCTGAAGGGGTTTTCCGGTAAGGGCCCTCTCCTCCCCGGGCTCAATGGCGTGGTCCACGGAGTTCCTGATCATGTGAACCATGGGTTCATATAATGCCTCCACCACATTTCGATCAATTTCCGTATCCTCACCGAACATCTCAAGTTTCACTTTTTTACCGGATTTTCTGGACAGATCCCTGACCAGGCGAATCATTTTCATAAATGTGGATTTGATCTGCACCATTCGCATGGACATGGCCACCGTCTGCATGCTGGTGACAATCTGGCCCAATTGCGAAAGGCTGTTGTGCAGCCCAGGGTCTGCCGATGCCTTTTGCCTGAGCATGGACTGAGCAATGACCAGTTCACCGGCAAGATCCACCAAGTCATCCAGCTTGTCGGTGCTGACCTTTACCTGGGACACCACATTTTTTTGGAGTGTTTTCTGGGACATCAGGGCGGAATCGACATCCGCTTCATCCACGTTTTCCTCGGTGATTAATATCTCCCCAAGCGGTTTTGACGGCGTCTGTTTCTGTTTTTCCAGGGCGGATTCAACAACCTCCCGGGCAACCTTGCGCTGACGTATCAAAATACCGCCCACCTTTTCTGATTCGCCGTTGATGATCTGTTCCGGCAATTCCGTCAATTGAAAGATAACGCCCTCAATGTCAATGTCATCATCCTGGGGCATTCTTTTTCGGCTCACCCCTTCACTGGTTCGCTGAAGCAATGTTTTCATGACATCAACGGAGGTGAGAATGGCATCGGTGGCCACATCATTGATGAGAAACTCCCGATTTCTGGCCCTGTCAAGAAATGTTTCCGTGGCATGGGCGAGTTTATTCATCTTTTTTAGATCAAGAAAAGCGGAAACACCCTTAATGGTATGAAAGGGACGAAAAATATCATTGATGATCTCCTTGTTGGTGGGATCGGATTCAAGTTCCACCAAATTGATCTCTATGCTCTCAATGTTTTCGCTTGATTCGGAAACAAAATCAGTCAGAATCTCAAGATCATCCGCCGATATTTCCATACCGCCGGCACCGGAATCAGCCTGGGCAACTTCAGATATTTTCTTTTCATCCGTCAGGAAAGGGTGATCTTCCTGGGAAGAGAGATCTTCTTTTTCATCGGTGCTGCCAAACATCCGGTACACCTCCACCATTTCAAAATCAGGATCTTCTTGATGCTCAAAACAATACAACTCCCTTTGTATAAACTCCACCCCTCCTTCCAAAGGTTCCATCTCCTGGGTCTCTCCAAGAACCAACCGTCCCACATACCGCTTGCAGGCATCAATGATTTCACCAAGCTGTGTTGCCCCAAGCGCCGATGCCGATACGTTCATATCATCCAGAAGATTCAACATGCGGCCCATACCATTAACATCATCCGAACTGATAATGGTCACCTGACCTGCCAGATCCTCCATCTGATTTTTTAGCTCTTTGATCGTCATATCCATATCCCTGCCCGCATATCTGAAAAGTGTTTATTCATTTGTTTTGTTGAACCGATTGCAAAAACATAATGTATTAGATTATATATTCCACATATTGATGATCTCGTGGTTTGATGTTACAACATAGAGCATGATTACCTGTATTTTTTTTTTTCTGCAAAGGGCTCTGCAGAGTAACTTCCATTTCAATTACCAGTCGTGTTCGTCCGGTGTCAAGCGAATATTATTTTCTCACACGTCAGCACTGTTCGAATGCTTTGACATTTTCCATGATCTTCATTATAGTGCGCAGGTAGTTTCAGACATTGATCATCGGATTTCACAAAATATCAACGGAGCATCCCCCCCCCGAAGTGGGCTCTGCTCTTATTTCTGTCGCATCCGATCAGGGGCTGGTAACCACGGATTAAAAGTATGTGTTTGACAACACACCGGAGGCGAATCTTAATAAAATTATTAACAGGGCACCCATAACCCTGGCTTTTCAATGTTCGGAATTGGAGTCAAGTGTACAAATGGGCGTATTTTGTTAGGAAGCTATCCCAATCCCAACAACCGATGAGAGAAATAAATGGCTTATACCGCAGACATCACCCCTTCACAGCTTAAAAATCTTTCCAGTCTGATCTACAGGGAATCCGGCATCGTCATCGGAGAGAAAAAATTGGCCTGTTGCGGGCCAGAATTGCCAAGCGTATTCGCATCACACGAACGGAAAATATCACCGCGTATCTCAAGCTGCTGGCTCAAAGCCACCAGGAATTCTTAAGTTTTATTGATGCCATCACCACCAATCACACCTATTTCTTCAGGGAAAACAAACATTGTGAATTCATTGTAAAACATTTGGATGCATCCTTGCCGTTAAAAATATGGAGCGCCGCATCCTCCAGCGGTGAGGAGCCCTATTCCATTGCAACCCAGTTGCTGAACGCACACTTCAAATTTTCCATCTTCGCATCGGACATTTCAGATACCATGCTCAAAATTGCCCGACAGGGCATTTATTCCCGGGAGAGATTAAAACAATTCCCACACCCCTCCCTTTCCAAATATTTTCAAAAAGGACGTGGAAAATGGGAAAACAGCATTCGGGTTAAACCCGAAGTGCAGCGCCATGTCTCCTTTACCAAATTCAACCTGATTTCAGACCGCCCCTCACAGCAGTTTGATATTATTTTCTGCAGAAATGTCATGATCTACTTTGACAACGCCACAAGACAGCAGGTGGTGGACAATCTGCTCACCGCCCTGAAACCCGGCGGCTATTTTTTTGTGGGCATGTCGGAAAGCCTTAATGGCATCAATCATCCCCTGTCCCACGTGATCCCAAGCGCCTATCAAAAAAAATAACCCCAAAGGAGGATCCGATTCAGATGGGTCATAAAATTAAAGTGTTGATCGTGGACGACTCTGCCGTGGTTCGAAAAATTTTCTCGCAGCAGCTGGAAAAAGATCCTGGAATACAGGTGGTGGGGACGGCACCGGATCCCTACGTTGCCAGGGATAAAATTGTCAAACTCAAACCGGATGTGATCACATTGGACATTGAAATGCCCCGCATGGATGGCATCACCTTTTTAAGACACCTCATGAAACACTATCCCCTGCCGGTGATCGTGGTGAGTTCCCTGACCCAAAAAAGCAGTAAACTGGCTCTGGAAGCGCTGGCCCTGGGCGCACTGGAAGTGCTTTCAAAGCCGTCTGTGGCCTACTCTGTGGGAGAAATGGGGGTGCAGCTCATAGATAAAATCAAGGCAGTGGCCTTTGTTGACGTGAAATCCAGGCTCAATAAAAAACCCAAAACCACTATCACCAAAGCGACCTTTACCCCCCGGGCTCTTTCCGAAACCACCAATAAACTCATTGCCATTGGTGCCTCCACCGGCGGCACGGAGGCCTTAAAAAGGGTGCTCACCCAGATGCCGCGCTCGGCCCCCGGAATCCTGGTGGTACAGCATATGCCCCCCAATTTCACGGCAGCCTTTGCCGAACGCTTGAACAAAGAGTGCGACATCACCGTGTCCGAAGCCGTTGACGGAGAGACCATTACCAATGGGAAAGCCCTCATCGCTCCGGGTAACCTGCACATGCTGCTGAAAAGAAGCGGGGCCCGCTATTATGTTCAGGTAAAATCCGGCCCCCGGGTACATCACCAGAGACCGGCGGTGGATGTGCTCTTTAAAACCGTTGCCATGCATGCCGGTGCCAATGCGCTGGGCATTATTTTAACCGGGATGGGTGCAGATGGTGCCAAGGGCATGCTGGCCATGAAGGAGGCGGGCTCACCCACCATTGCCCAGGATGAAAAAAGCTGTGTGGTTTATGGAATGCCCAAGGAGGCCGTCAAGCTTAACGCTGTGGATAAAGTTCTCCCTCTGGATCAAATCGCCCAGGCGGCATTGAACATGATTGGAAAAATTTAGAACAAAAAAAGCCCACGATTAACACCCCATGAAAAACGACTCAAAAAACATTGTTGTTGTCGATTATTTCCTGAAACCGGGATTTATCTATTTACCCCAGGAGCCCACTGCCATTTCAGCCGTTGTCGGTTCCAGTGTGGCGGTGTGTCTCTTTGACAAAAAAAAGAAAATCGGAGGCATGAATCTCTACAAACTGCCGGCAAAGGGAGAAAAGGAAAAAGCCTTTCCCATTTATGGCAACGTGGCCACCCGGGCACTGGTCACCATGATGATCCACCAGGGATCAAAGGTGAAACATATTCAGTCCCAGATTTTCGGAGGGGCCTTCAATGGAGAGGTCTCCCCCAGGGATATCGGCAGAGACAACATTGCCATGGCAAGACGGATATTAAACCGCATGCACATCCACATTGTGTCCGAGGATGTGGGGGGCTCACTGGGAAGAAAAATCATCTTCAACACCATGACCAACGATGTCGCCATCCTTAAAACCAGTGCATTAAGGGCATCGGACTGGTACCCCTATGAAGAAAAAGGTCGCTGATTTCAGCCGTTTTTTAAAATGGCTTTTTCACCGAAAGCCCCCACCTTACATTGTCTCCTCAAGTCTGAAACATGAGAGCGAGAAAAGCCTTCCTACGACACCTTCCCAAGGGTTTTGATCTCATCGGCTGATAGCACTTGATCAATATTAAGGAGAATTTTTACGCCGCCTTCCATTTTGGCCATACCAAGGATATGTTCGGTGTTCAGCCGGCTCCCGAATTTGGGTGTTTCCTCAATCTCATCTTCCCGGATATTGAGCACCTCGGAAACAGCATCAACGACCACGCCGATTAACACAGTAGCACCATCGGACAGGATCTCCACCACAATAATGCAGGTCCGTTCTGAATAGGGAACCGCTTCCATGGAAAATTTCAATCGAAGGTCAATAATCGGGATAACCTTTCCCCGCAAATTAATGACCCCTTTGACAAATTCCGGTGTTTGCGGCACCGACGTTATGGGCATCATGCCGATAATCTCTTTCACTTTCAAAATGCCGATGCCATAGGTCTCATCTTCCAGGGTAAACGTCAAATATTTGCCGGTTTTTATGGTCATTGATTTTACTGCCTGGTCCATCTGCTTAACCGAATCTGTCATTTTCTTTTCCTCCAGTTATTTTTTTAGGGAAACCCTGTCCCATAATTATGGAATCTCCAGGAGTTCCATCATTTGTTGCGCAATTTTTTTTCGGGTCCGATTTTCTTTTCTTATGTTAATTACCCGTTTACGCCAAAGAGTACAAGTCCAAAAAATCCTTTACTGCTGGGGGTATTTTAATCATTGTTCAGGGCTTGATCATGTATGAGATTAGTCCTGATCAAAACAATTTTTTAAATATTGTTCATATTGCCATGGCACATATTGTGCTTAACTATGCTACAGATAGCGGAAATATTAGAGCCAAACCCGTAGAATTTAACAAATAATATCCGGAACAGAGACTGAAAATGGAAATGAACAATAATACCCTTATTATCAGTGACACAGAAGCAGACTGGGAACTCTTCAATACACTTCTGGGGCCAAAGGGATATGCCATTCAGGGAAACGGAATGGACCATGCGGTTGAAGAGATCGTGTGCGAGGAGCAATATGCCGCCATCATCATTGATTACAACCTGGGCCGAAAAAAAGTTTATGCCTGTTTGAATCTGCTCCAGACCCATCGTTCCAAGGCGTGTATTATTCTTTACGGCAGTCAGGCTGACCCGGATAACATTGCAAAAATACTTCAAAAAGGAGTGTATGCCTTCATTGAACGGCACCTGGTACCGGAACGTATCTTTGACACGCTTCTGGGGGGGCTGGAAAACAGAAAGGCGTTTATACACATTCTTAATATGATGGATGATTTGCAAGATGTCAACGAACGGCTGGAAATTGAAAAACAGGCACTTAAACGAAAAAACCGGGAACTGAACTTCATCAACCGCCTCAGCAGCAAGATCTCCTATGACCTCCACTGGGATGAAATCATGCCCCGTATACTGGATGCCGGACTTCCGGAGGTGATGGATTTGAGACTATTTTCCCTGCTTTACCGCATTGGAGATAGCTGGTACCTCACTTTTCATGCCCCGGACAGAGACATGGGACCCCGTGCACTGAGCCACCTCACCCAGGAGATGTCTGCCATTTTTTTGACACTGTCCGGCAACACCATCCCTCCGGAAACCATCCATTGCATGCCACCGCTTCAGGCAACAGAGACAAAAACAGATCTTCACAGGAATTATCCCTCTCCTGCCCACATCCTGCCCCTCCATACCGGAGGCAAAATGCTGGGCATGGTGTGCCTCACTCTCCGCTCCACTCCTCCCTCCCACGAGGTTGACGCCGAGCTGATGTCCACTTTGTCCAATATCCTTGCCATGTCCCTGAACAATGCACAGAAGTTCAACCGTCTCAAAGAACGATCTGACATGGACGGGTTGACCGGGCTTTATAACCACAAACGATTCAAGGAAATTTTACAAAATGAATTTAAACGGGCTCGTCGCTATGACAAACCCCTTTCGCTGGTAATGATTGACGGCGACAAATTCAAAGAGGTCAACGACACCTATGGACATTTGGCAGGGGACATGGTGCTGCAGGAACTGGCAGGGTGTTTGAAACAATCCGTACGCACAACAGACATTGTGGCCCGGTATGGAGGGGATGAATTTGCCATCCTATTGCCGGAAACGGATTTGGAAATGGCACAAGTCATGACAAAACGTATACAGGAAACCGTCTTCCGGCATCTCTTTGAATGGAAATCCAAAAAAATTAAGGTGGGTATCAGTTATGGCATCTCTACGTTCGTCAATGAAGCGGAGAAAGAGCACACGGCGAAGGAGATCCTTCAGAGTGAACAGGACCTGATCCATCGGGCAGATATGAATCTCTATCTGATGAAACAAAATCGTTGAAGCTTAAACGCCTTAAACAACTAAATTTTCATATCAAATATCAACCCCACCATCTTTTCAAACTTGGCGGCAAGGTCCAGAAACTCCTGGGAAGGAATTTCCCGAATGACTTCACCGGAATCCGGATTTGTGACCTTGACCATCACCTGATCCGTCTGCTCATGGACAGAAAATCGTAGATGCGTAGTTTGCTCCTTGATCATCTCCATGGACTCCTGAACCGCATCCACAATTTCGGATACTTGCTCCACACTCTGCTCAGACTTATCCGTTTCCACCATTGATGACTTAGTACTACTGGGGGTGTCAAGGCTTTGTTTTTTTTCCGGATCAGGCAGCCCCTCCGAAGGTAAAGGCTGCTGAACAACCGGAGTGGAGAGTGGTTGAATCTTTCCCAATGCGCTTACCGATTCTATCATCATGATGCACCTTCTTTTTTTCATGTAAAAATCAAAGACCGAATTACGGTATCTCTTTTTTACTAAACTTTATGATAAGCGTCAAATGCTCTTTTTTTGCTTTTAGACTGCATGATCTGACCCCCCAGCTCATCTCGCTTGCAATTGATCTGCTGCATCAATTCAACAATATCTTTTCCAGCCTGCCGGATCAGGCTCACCACATCAGGGTCACTTATTGTTTCCGTCTGTTTCAATTCAGCCATTACCCCTTGATGTTTTTCCAACAATGCCAAAAACACCTCGGCGTCAGCATCGGCATCAAGGGCAGCCCGTACCTCACGTACGATTTCCAGCAACCGGCCATACAACGTTGCACAGGATTCAGACGGCAAGGGAGAATCTCCCGTACGATTGAAACTGAGACTCCCGGGACACCGATGCCATGGTACCGGACTCTTTTTGCTGACGCACAGCATCCTTAAACCCATCATTGAGCTGTATCAGCACATTGTCAGCATCGTTAAGGGCTGGGAGATCATATTTAATATTGGCAACGGTCAGACGATCCATCACATAGTGATATAATATGGAAAGATTCTCAGCCATCTCCCCCCCGTTGTCACGGTCCAGGGCACAATCAAACTCTGTGATAATGGAAAGCGCCTTGGAAATACTCTCCCCTTTCAGTTTGGGATTTCTGTCTTCGATGCCCATCCGGGCTTTTTTCATTTCCGTTAAGACGGTTTCATAGAGGATCAGAAGAATTTCTTCTTTGTTTTGAACTGTGGTGGCGACGGTTCTGGTGTATGTAGCATATCCTGCAGGTATCATAGAGAGGTTCCTTTCTATCCCATAAACAATTTAAATCCAGGACCACCCAAAATGGGCTGGCTTCTTTTCTTGTTACCTGGTTGATCTATCGGACGTAAGGAGAGAAAACTTGAATGATTCATGAAAAAACTTCACACGCGTTGGGAAAGAGTGCCGACAGCTGCCTGCTGAAATCGGGCAAGCTTGGCTGCATCCACGGCCCCGAGCGTAATGGTGAGCCCATTTCCCTCTTTGTGTGCCCGTCGGAACCAGTTTTTTATCTCGTCGCCAAGACGCTCTTCTCCCACTTCCCAGCCCCCGTTTTTACCCGTCAGGCGATGGTCCATTACACCGGAATTGATAAACGTCCAGTTTCCTGCCTTTTTGGAGATCACACCCGTGTGCCCCCTGGTGGGGGTGGAAAATGAGAGAATCTGTCCTTCTTGAAGCACATCGCTCATCTTATTCATTACTGCCCGGGCCTGGGAATTAACACTGCTGACCCGGGGAAAGGACTCCATAAATACATCGGATCCAATGGCCTGGGTGAGGCCTTCTCCGGAATGGAGACTGTATGACGAAAGCCCCTCCCGGGAGGCCTGTTCCGCAAGGTGACTGGACAGGCCATGGGCACCCCGGTACTGAACGCCCATACGCTCCAGGCCCTCCACCAACAGTTCATAACAGTTCATCCGGGAGTAGGCGGTACCAATAAAGGTACCCACTGCCTGGTCCAGGCCAAGGGAAACATCTTCTGTATTTCCGGGTATGGATGAAATGGATAAAGGTGAACTTTTCCCTAAATTCACCTCGGTTACAGACGAAATTTCCGAAGCATCGGTGTTTATACCTGCGGCGTTGCCCATCTTCGGAGGCTTTATCTCCGGGGGACTTTGAACTTCGGCCGTACCGTCCCCTTCCATAAAACCGTCGGCCACAGCTTTCGATTCCGATGATCCCCAGATAATTTCTGAGGTTTGGGTGTCCATAAATATGGGAGTCCCCAAAGGAATTCGTGTAAAAGGCTTTTCCGCATTTACGTCACGGGCCAGGATATCCCAGCACTGCTCTTTGTGTGAAGAATTATATAATAAATGAGAAACCGTGGGATTCTCCAACGTAATGGTTCCCAGACACACCCGATGTTCCGTCCGGTTATCATTTAGGGCGTGAGACGTCCCATCAAGTGCGCTTTTTTCCCCCGGAGCCATTTTTTCCTCAAAAAGCCTTTGGAATTGAGACGATTCTCCGGCACTGGTTTTACGGAAAAGGTTCACTCCGGTCAGGGCACTATTTTCAATATAATTTACCTGCATATGCCCTCCTTGAAATAGGGTCTGTCCACCCATTGGAGACAGAGTCCTGCCATACTATTTCATCTTTCATTTTGATGGCTTGATCACAACCTTGGCCATTTGTGGACGAAGTTATGATCAAACCCCATTTTGATCTTTTCAGAAATGCACCATGACAAACAGCCACGCATATAATAAAGTGAAATAACGCTCTCCGATAAAATCAAACAAGAATCATGCCACGGAAATCACAACCACGCGATTTCAACTGCACCGGTTAAAAAGAGAGAGGAGCCCACAACATGGGCCACTGTGGAATGGGATCATGGCTGTAAGGGATGGCAAAGCGTCAAACCGCCCCCCCCCCCCCCCCAAAAAAAAATCAAAACAGGTTAACGAATCGGGAAAAACAATTTCGGTGTCACTATTTTGACGCAGGTGAATCAATGGATAGAAAGATTGATGCCCCTGCAGCAACGCCGCTTATCCATCAACACAGGGGTCAGACTTGCGTAGAGGGCCGCAGAAACCACATCTGCCGCCGCATAAAGCCCCCTTACGTGGAGATTCATTCATAAAAAAAAACCAGACCCCTTTATGCAAGGAGCCTGGTAATTTTTTACGCGTTAGTTATACTGTCAACGGTTATAATCTGCGTTTTTTAGCAGAGCCGATATATCCTCTTTAAATCCTTGAGAATAAAGAGAACAAGGCGAAAGCATAACTCAACTTGTGAACGTGCTGAGCATAATCCCCCATATTACAGTAGATCACTGTAGAAATCATTGCCTTTGTCATCCACGATGATAAAGGCGGGGAAATCCTCCACCGTCATCATGAACACGGCTTCCATGCCGAGTTCTTCGTACTCCACCAGTTCCACCTTTTTAATGAAATCCTTGCCCAGACGGGCCGCAGGCCCTCCGGGAGACCCCAAGTAAAACCCGCCATATTTTTTACAGGCGTCGGTGACCTGCTGGGACCGATTGCCCTTGGCCAGCATGATCATGGAACCGCCCTCTTTCTGAAAAATGGGCACATAGGGGTCCATGCGACCGGCGGTGGTGGGCCCAAAGGAGCCCGAAGCCTGACCTTCAGGTGTTTTGGCAGGCCCTGCATAGTAAATAATGTGATTTTTCAGGTAATCGGGCAGGCCTTTGCCGGCATCCAGGCGCTCTTTGAATTTGGCATGGGCAATGTCCCTGCCCACAACAATCTTACCCGTCAAGAGCAGCCGTGTGGACACCGGATATTGACTCAACTGTGCACGGATCTCATCCATGGGACGATTGAGATCCACCCGCACCGCTTCAGCCATTTCCGGTTCCCCTTTGGGAAGATATTTTCCCGGATTCTCCTCCATCTGTTCCAGGAACACGCCGTCTCTGGTGATCTTTCCCTTGATCTGACGATCGGCACTACAGCTGACACCGATGCCCACGGGACAGGATGCGCCGTGACGCGGCATTCTGATCACCCTTACATCCAGAGCAAAATGTTTGCCCCCGAACTGCGCACCCAGGCCCAGTTTGGCAGCCCGCTCCATGACCTTGGCCTCCAGATCCACATCCCGGAAGGCATGGCCGGTCTCATCCCCTGTCAGGGGAAGGGTATCAAGGTACCGGGCCGACGCAAGCTTTACCGTTTTCAGGTTGGCTTCGGCAGAGGTGCCCCCAATGACAAAGGCGATATAATAGGGCGGACAGGCCGCAGTACCCAAGGATTTCATTTTCTCCGTCATGAAATCAAGCAGAATCTCTTCGGAATTCAACACCGCCTTGGTCATCTGATACAGAAAGGTCTTGTTGGCAGATCCACCGCCCTTGGCCATGAAGAGAAACTTGTACGCATCTCCCTGGGTGGCATACAGATCAATCTGGGCGGGAAGATTACATTTGGTATTCTGCTCTTTAAACATGTTCAAGGGGGCATTCTGGGAATACCTGAGATAGTTCTCGGTGTAGGCGTTGAAAACTCCCCGGGAGAGTTCCTCTTCATCATCGGACCAGGTCCATACCTGCTGTCCCTTTTTGCCCATGATGATGGCGGTTCCCGTGTCCTGGCACATGGGATAGACTTTTTCCGCCGCAATGACGGCATTCTTCAACAGCTCCAGGGCAATGTATTTATCATTATCCGAACTTTCATCATCATCTATGATGGCAGCCAATTTTTTCAGATGGGCCGTGCGATAGAGATGGGCCACATCCTTGAACGCTGCCTGGGAAAGCTCCACCAGGGCCTGGGGCTCCACAAAAATCACTTCATTGCCATCAAGCTGCCGGACTTTGACATAATCCTTGGTGAGCAATCGGTATTCCGTGGTATCTTCACCCAGGGGAAACATCTTTTCATATTTAAATTCAACCATTGAAAATCTCCTTCAGGGTTATTTTACCAGGGCCATCTTTCGTCTCAGATAGGCGATCTGAGTCTGGTGGGGCAGATCCTTGGGACAATAGTCCTGACACCCCAGCAGGGTCATGCAGCCGAATACACCGTCATCATCGCCGATGATTTCATAATAGTCGGCATCGGTGCGTTTGTCACGGGGATCAAGATAGTACCGGGCCAGCCGCATGAAACCCACGGCCCCCAGAAATTTGTCCCGCATACGCTTGGTGGCACAGGCGGAGATGCAGCAGCCGCACTCCACACACCGCTCCAGCTCGTAAATCTCGTCAGCAATCTCGGGTTCCATGCGCTCTTCCAGGCGATCCAGATCCACATGTTCGGCCATGTTGTCATGAATCCAGCTCTCCACCCGCTCGCTCATGGCCCGCATGAACTTTCCGGTATTCACGGAAAGATCCCCAATGAGCTCAAATCCCGGCAACGGCAGCAACGTGATCTCACCCTCCGGGAACTTGGAGGTCAGGGTCCGGCAGGCCAGATCCGGCTTGCCGTTGATCACCATGCCGCAGGAGCCGCAGATGCCGGCCCGGCAGATAAAATCAAACTGCAAAGAGGGCTCCTGATGCTCCCGGATATCGTTCAATGCAATGAAAATGGTCATCCCCGGAGCTTCGGTCACCTCATAGGTTTTCATGACAGGCTTGTCGCCCTTAACCTGGGGATTGAATCGCAAGATGTTGAATTTCAGTACTCTTTCCTGCACTTTTTCCTGTGCTGTTTCCTGGTCGCTCATTATTTAAACCCCCTCCCGATGCGCTCGTTCTTTCCTTTGAATTTCTCCGGTATCTCAATGGGATTGAGCAGTTGCTGCAGCTTGAACCGATCAATACCGGGATTTTCCTTTTTGATCTCTTCAATCTCGGCCACCCGCTTTTCCGTGTCCGGATGGTGGATGGTCTGATCCACACCATATCCCCGGGAACCCGGCGGCATCTCCATTTTCATGACATTCAGGGCCTCGTATTCAATCTCGGGAAGATCGGTGTCATCATCCTTCCAGTAGGTCAGGGTTCGTTTGAGCCAGTCGCGATCGTTTCGTTCCGGGAAATCCTCCCTGGCATGTGCACCGCGGCTCTCTTTACGCAGCATGGCACCATAGGCCACGCACTGGGCAAGCTTGATCATCTTGGGGACCCGGATGGCCTCCACCAGTTCGGGGTTGGCCGAGCTGATCTTGTTTCGAAGGGCCACGTTTTTAGAGCGCTGGTGCAGCACTTTCAGCTCTTCCACGGCCTGGACCAGATCGGTCTCGTTTCTGAAGATACCCACCTTGTCCATCATGATCTGCTGCATCTCTTTTTTCAGCTCATAGGGGTTTTCTCCCCTTTCTCTCTTGAGAAGCGTGGAAATCTTGCTCTTTTCCCGGTTCATGAACTTTTCAATGAGTTTGGTATTGATGTTCAGCGGATTGTTCTGGCAGTGATCCGCCACATATTCCCCCACGATCATGCCGGCCACCACGGTTTCGGCAACGGAGTTGCCCCCCAGACGGTTGAATCCGTGCATGTCCCAGCAGGCGGCTTCACCGGCGGAGAAAAGACCCTTCAGGGTGGGGCTTTCACCGGTGGGTTTGGTGCGGATACCGCCCATGGAGTAGTGCTGGGTGGGACGTACGGGAATGTATTCGGTGACAGGATCAATGCCCAGGAAGTACTCGCAGATCTCCTTGACCTCTCTTAGGTTCTTCTCAATGTGCTTTCGGCCCAGCAGGGTGATGTCCAGCCAGAGATGATCCCCATACCGGGAGGGAATTCCCTTGCCCTTTCTCATGTGCTCGGTCATGCGCCGGGAGACGACGTCCCGGGAGGCCAGCTCTTTTTTGCCGGGCTCGTAGTCGGGCATGAAGCGGTAACCGTCCTTGTCCAGCAGCAGTCCGCCGTCCCCCCGGCACCCTTCTGTGGTGAGAATACCCACAGGAACGATGGCCGTGGGATGAAACTGCACCGCCTCCATGTTGCCAAGACAGGCCACGCCGGTCTCAAGGGCAATGGCATTACCGATGCCCTCTGAGATCACCGCATTGGTGGTCACGGCATAGAGTCGGCCATACCCGCCCGTGGCAATGGTGGTGGCCCTTGCCACATAGGCCATAAGTTCCCCTGTGATCAGATCCCGGACAATGGCGCCATAACATACGCCGTCTTCGTGGATCAGGGCAATGGCCTCCTTTCGTTCGTGTACGGGAATGCCAAGTTCAATGGCCTTGTTGTCCATGGCATAGAGCATGGTGTGGCCCGTACCGTCAGAGGTGTAGCAGGTGCGCCATTTTTTGGTTCCCCCGAAATCCCTGGAGGTGATCAGTCCATGAGCCTCGGCCTTTTCCGTGATGGTCACCTTTTTACCGTTGATGATGACGTCCCGGTCGCCCTTTTTCACCCGGCTCCAGGGAACTCCCCAGGCCGTGAGCTGACGGATGGCCTTGGGAGCCGTGTTTACAAACATCCGGGCCACATCCTGATCACATCCCCAGTCACTGCCCTTTACCGTGTCTTCAAAATGGATCTCTTCATCATCCCCTTCGCCTTTGATGCCGGCGCCAAGGCTTGCCTGCATGCCTCCCTGGGCCGCAGCGGAATGGGATCGTTTGGCAGGCATCAGGGACAGTATGATGGAATCGTACCCCCGCTGTTTTGCGGCAATGGCGATTCTCAACCCCGCCAGGCCACCACCTATGACAAGTGAATCCGTATATATAACTTTCATCTATTGCTCCTCGTGTGTGGGTTTCTTATTCTGCGGGTTTCTCATGATTTTCGGCGGCATCCACCGCTGCCACGGTGGCATGGGCCGTATAACGCTCTCCTGCCTGGTCACGGTGCCTAATACCAATGACGGAGAACACCAGCAATGCAAGCAGTCCCACGGTCAGGAAAAATATGGTCAGCCGTTTTTTCCACATCTTGAGTTTTACACGGGAGGCCCGGTAGTCGTCACCGGTAAGCCAGCCCCATTTCAGACAAAGCCGATAGAGACCGATGGTACCGTGAAGCTCCACGGATATCAACAGGATCAGATAGAGGGGCCACATGCTGGAAGAGATCACACGGTCGGCAGAGAGATAGGGGTCAATCTGACCCGGATGGGTGAGCATGACAAACAGGTGCACAGACCCCAGGAAAAACATGATGAACGCCGTCACAACCTGGATGTACCACAGGTTGGTATCATCGTGCTTCATCATCCCCATCTGCTGACGGATGATGGCGTGCTGTTTCCAGGAGATGGGAAATTTTCTCACCCCCAGAAGCGCATGGATAATAAACAGGGTGAACACCCCCAAAACGGCAAAAAACACGGCAGAGGGATACCCCTGACCCGTGTCCGAAAGAAAAGACAGTTCCATGAATCTTGCCACAAAATTAAACGAGCCTTTCCCCAAAAGAATGCTGCCAACCAGTATCATGTGTACCCACATGAACAGCCCCAATACCAGTCCGGTGCCGCTCTGGGCCAGATCCAGCCGTGCCGGTATCCGACTCTTTTTAACGTTGTCATTCTCTATCAAGCGTTCCATTCATCCTCCTTGATGACCCATTACAGATAAGATTTATATCTCCTCAATACCGCCTCTTTAAAAAAAGCACAGCAGGAACATGGACGTCCATATTCCTGCTCTACATCTCTAATTTAAGGGGTATCGTTCAAGCAATTGCTTATGCACCGGCAGGTATCCAATTAAAACACCCGTCGACACACATCTCCGATCTCTCCAAGATTTTCACACACATGGATACCATTCTTTCTAAATGCATCCACCTTGGCTTGGCCGGTACCACTGCCGCCACTGATGATGGCACCCGCATGGCCCATGCGCCTTCCCGGAGGTGCCGTCAGTCCTGCAATGAACCCCACCACAGGCTTGGTCACATTATTTTTAATGTACAAAGCTGCCTCTTCTTCGGCATTGCCGCCGATCTCACCCACCATAACAATGGATTTTGTGTCGGGATCATTTTCAAAGGCCTCCAGTACATCAATGAAATTGGTACCATTAACCGGATCACCGCCAATGCCGATGCAGGTGGTCTGTCCCATACCCAGCTTGGTGAGCTGATCCACCACCTCATAGGTGAGGGTGCCGGATCGGGAAATAACGCCCACAGGGCCGCCAGCCATATGAATCTTACCCGGCATGATGCCGATCTTGCATTCTCCCGGCGTGATGATCCCCGGACAGTTAGGTCCGATGAGACGACATTTTTTGGTGGCCAGAAAATTTTTCACCCGCACCATGTCCATCACAGGAATGCCTTCGGTGATGGCCACAATAAGATCCACACCGGCATCGGCCGCTTCCATGATGGCATCGGCACCAAACGGCGGCGGCACAAAAATCAGGCTGGCTGTGGCTCCTGTGGTCTCCACCGCCGATCTGACCGTATCAAACACGGGGATACCGTCCATCTCCTGGCCCCCCTTACCCGGTGTAACCCCGGCAACGACATTGGTACCATATTCAACACACTGTCTGGTGTGGAACTGCCCTTCCTTGCCGGTGATTCCCTGCACAAGAAGTCTGGTGTCCTTGTTTACAAATATACTCACAGCGTTCTCCCCACGGTCCTTTTATCAATGCACATCAATGTTTCAGCTTTCATTTTTTTACTGATCCATGCGTGAGGGATATTTTTATACTCTCTATAATAAAGCATGAAAAAAAATACCAGTAAAAACGAACCAACTCACCGATTTTTTTTCAATAAATGAACCGTCTTTATTTATATCAATTAATCATGGCAAATTAGAGCGCCACAATAAACACAACTGACCATTAATTAATGATGAAAATTTTCTGCGGCATTTAACCGCCCTACTATATGGCAGCGGCTATCTTTGCTGCAGCGTCCTTCAAATCCACCGCACTGATCAGATCAAGACCGGAGTCGGCAAGAATCTTCTTTCCCTCATCCACATTGGTCCCTTCCATGCGCACCACAACGGGAATATTGATGCCGGCTTTTTTTGCTGCCTGAACCACCCCTTCGGCAAACACATCACATCGCAGAATACCACCAAAAATATTGATCAACACCGCCTTGACCTTTTCATCCATCAGAATAATTCGTAGGGCGTTTTCCACCTGCTCGGCAGAGGCTCCGCCCCCCACATCCATGAAGTTGGCAGGTTCCGCCCCGGCAAGTTTTATAATATCCATGGTGGCCATGGCAAGCCCGGCCCCATTGACGATATTACCCACGTTGCCGTCCAGATTGACATAGTTGAGGTTGAACTTCGATGCCTCCACCTCCTGGGGATCTTCCTCATCAAGATCCCGGTATTCCAGAAGATCTTTATGGCGAAACATGGCATTGGAGTCGATGTCCACCTTGGCATCCAGGGCCAGCACCTGGTCATCTGCCGTGAGAATCAGAGGGTTTATCTCCACAAGGGAGCAGTCATTGGCCACAAACAGAGTGTACAATTGCCGCACCAGACCGGCAAACTGTTTTCTGGCGGGCTTTGGAATGTCAAGCCCGAACCCAAGCTCTCCCAGTTGGTAATTCTGGATACCCATGAGGGGGTTTACGTAAATTTTAATAATTTTTTCCGGGGTGTTTGCCGCCACCTCTTCAATGTCCATACCGCCTTCACGGCTTGCCATGATCACTACCTTGGCAGTTTCCCTGTCCACCAGCATGCTCAGATAAAGTTCTTTGGCAATGTTCTGACCCGCTTCCACCAGAATTTTTTTAACCACGCGTCCTTCGGGTCCTGTCTGATGGGTCACCAGGGTCATACCCAGAATTTCATCGGTAAGGGTACCTACCGCTTCCAGGGAAGGGGCCAGCTTCACACCACCGCCCTTACCACGACCACCGGCATGTATCTGTGCCTTGACAACCACAGGATACCCGCCCAGTTGTCCGGCAACATCCAACGCCTCTTCCCGGGTAAACGCCACCTGACCATCGGGAACAGGCACATTATACTTTCTAAAGAGCGCCTTTGCCTGGTATTCATGTATCTTCATAATAGATCCTTAACACGTTTCACTGGATAATCAAATTTTGGCTTATAAAATTTAATCATCAAGTTTCAGATAAATTTTTATTATGAAAAAGGAGATATTCGACATTGGGTGGCTGGGTATGGGGTAACCGGGTACTGGGTAACTGTGCTCCGGGACACTCAATTGTGAATACCTGCTTTTTCATCTCCTGTGGTGGCAGACCGTCCTGCCGAGGCATGCTAAACGACAAGCGCCCCTCAACCGTCAATCCTGGGGTATTGGCACGCACGTTCAGCATACCTGTGTAAAAGACAATAAATCTTATATTACATGAAATGTTTCATGTCAATTTCTCAAAGACCTTTATAAATCCCAAAAGCAATTATAGGCATATATCCATAACAAAAAAAGCCTGCCTACACATACGACAACAAAATTTCAGCTGCTGCCGTGGGGGACATCAACTCATTTTCAACCTGATGGGAGATGTGGGGCATCTTCTCCATCACATGGGGATTTTCCCTGAACCGGGTTTTTAATCCCGTTTCCACCAGATGCCACATCCAGTCCTTGGCCTGGGATTTTCGTCTCTGCCTAAACTCTCCAGTGGCCATCATTTTCCGGCGATGATCAAGCACCGTTTCCCACACATTCACCGTTCCTTTCTCCAGCATGGCGCTGCAGGTAAGTACCGGGGGACGCCAGGTGGGGGACGCCGGGGAGATCATATGCATGGCGATCTCATACTCCTGACGGGCATTGCTGGCCCTTTCCAGGTTTTCCCCATCAGCCTTATTGATGGCAATGGCGTCGGCCACCTCAAGGATGCCTTTTTTAATGCCCTGAAGTTCATCACCGGCCCCGGCAATCATCAGGGCCAGAAAAAAATCAACCATGGTGGACACCCGGGTCTCCGACTGTCCCACCCCCACGGTCTCCACCATGACCACATCAAACCCGGCAGCTTCGCACACCAGCATCATCTCACGGGTTTTTGCCGCCACTCCCCCCAATGTGTCGCCGGAGGGGGAGGGGCGGATAAAGGCATTTTCATGGCAGGCAAGCTTTTCCATGCGGGTTTTATCCCCCAGAATACTGCCGCCACTTCGCTGGCTTGAGGGATCCACGGCCAGCACCGCCACCCGATGCCCCTTATTGGCCAGATAGAGCCCCAGATTTTCCACAAAGGTACTTTTGCCCACGCCAGGAACCCCGGTGATGCCCAGTCGAACGGATTTACCCGTATGGGGTAACACCCCCTCCATCATCCGGGCCGCCAGGGTTCGATGGCGAGGAAGAGAACTCTCCACCAATGTCATGGATTTGGCAATCCACCGCCGATTTCCTTCAAGCACCCCTTTAACAAAGGCATCACACTCGTTCAATTCCATGGATATCAGGCTCCCAGAGCGTTCAGGGTTCTATTGGCGCAGTCGGTGACAACGCTTCCCGGGCCGAAGATCTCAACGGCGCCTGCGGCCTTGAGCATATCATAATCCTTGGGAGGAATAATACCACCCACCACCACCTTGATATCGTCGGCTCCCTCTTTTTTCAATGCTGCGATCAATGCGGGCACCAGGGTTTTATGTCCTGCAGCCAGGCTTGAAACCCCCACCACATGCACATCGTTCTCCACTGCCATGCGGGCCGCCTCATCCGGTGTCTGGAACATGGGGCTGATATCCACATCAAACCCGAAATCCGCATAGGCCGTGGCAATGACCTTGACCCCCCGGTCATGGCCATCCTGTCCCATCTTTGTCACCAGAATACGCGGACGACGTCCATGTTCTTTTTCAAAATTTTCCGTGCGTTTTCTCAAAGCCGTTATGATTTCAGTGTCTTTGAATTCAGAGGCATACACCCCGGAAATACACTGGGTGGTAGCCACAAATCTACCAAATACAGATTCCATGGCGTCGGATATCTCCCCCACTGTTGCTCTGGCCCTTACTGCGGTAATGGCGGCGGCCAGAAGATTGGAACCGTTTTCTGCAGCCAGCTTGATATCTTCCAGTGCCTTTGCCACAACACCGGCATCTCTATCCCGTTTGATCCGCTCCAGGCGTGCCACCTGTTCCGTTCGGACTTCATCACTGATTTCAAGCACCTCAATGGGTTTTTCATCGGCAATGGTATATTTGTTCACACCCACGATGACATCGGTGCCCCCGTCAATTCGGGCCTGACGTCGGGCTGCCACCTCTTCGATGCGGCGTTTGGGCATACCGGTTTCAATGGCTTTGGCCATACCGCCAAGCGCTTCAACCTCCTTTAAAATCTTTCTGACCTCATTTACGATACTCTGGGTCAGAGATTCCACATAGTAGGAGCCTCCCAGGGGATCCACAACTGAAGTGACTTTGGATTCCTCCTGCACGATGATCTGGGTGTTGCGTGCAATGCGGGCCGAGGTTTCCGTGGGCAGTCCCACAGCCTCGTCAAAGGAGTTGGTGTGCAGAGACTGGGTTCCCCCCAGCACCGCAGACATGCATTCCAGGGTGGTGCGGATGATATTATTGTAGGGATCCTGCTGGGTCAGGCTCCACCCCGAGGTCTGGCAATGGGTTCGAAGCATACTGGATGTAGGATTTTTGGGGTTAAACTGCCCCATGATTTCGGCCCAGAGAAACCGGGCGGCCCGGAGCATGGCAATATCCATAAAGAAGTTCATGCCGATGCCAAAGAAAAAGGAGAGCCGCGGAGCAAAGGCATCAATGTCAAGACCCGTGGCCAGGGCTGCCTTGACATACTCAAGGCCGTCGGCCAGGGTAAAGGCAGTCTGGAGCACGGAATCGGCACCGGCCTCCATCATATGATACCCGCTGATACTGACAGTGTTAAATTTTGGCATATGCTCGGAACAGTATCCGATGATGTCGGCAATGATACGCATGGATGGTGTGGGGGGATAGATGTAAGTGTTCCGGGTGAGGTACTCCTTTAAAATGTCATTCTGGATGGTACCTGAAAGTTGCTCCTGTTTTACCCCCTGCTCTTCGGCGGCCACGATGTAACCGGCAAGGATGGGCAGCACCGCACCGTTCATGGTCATGGAAACCGACATTTTATCCAGAGGAATCTGATCAAAGAGGATCTTCATGTCCTCAACGGAATCCACGGCCACGCCCGCCTTTCCCACATCCCCGAATACCCGGGGATGATCTGAATCATACCCTCTGTGGGTGGCAAGGTCAAAGGCGACGGAAAGCCCTTTCTGACCGGCGGCAAGGTTTTTCCGATAAAAGTCGTTGGACTCCTTTGCCGTGGAAAACCCGGCATACTGGCGGATGGTCCAGGGACGACCCGCGTACATGGTGGCTTTGGGCCCGCGGACAAAGGGCAAAAATCCGGGCAATGAGGATTTAAATTCAACGGATTCAAGATCTTCTTCGGTATAAAGGGGCTTGATTTCAATCCCCTCCGGGGTCTGGGTATTCAATGACTCAAGGGGCTTTCCCCTGAGTTCCTTTTCAGCCAAAACCTTCCAACTGTTAACATCCGGTACTTGTGACATGTGCAATACCTTCCTTGTAATTAAGATGACTATGCGTAATTATTAGATGACTATGCGTATTTCATCCATCCGGTTCAGCCATAAACGCCATGGGTTTCCGGTTTTAATCCCGCTGGCACAGCTCCACCAGAACGCCCGATGTTGCTTTGGGATGCAAAAAGGCAATCTTGGCACCACCGGCACCCCTGCGCGGTTTTTCATCAATGAGCCGAACACCCTTGGCTTTTAACTCTTCCAGGGCGGCTTCAATGTCATCCACACGAAAGGCAACATGCTGAATTCCCTCACCTTTTTTATCAATATATTTTGCCACAGGACCGTCCGGGGCTGTGGATTCCAGAAGTTCAACCTCACTTTCCCCAACGGGTAAAAACCCGGTGGTAACCTTTTGCGCTTCAACGGTTTCTGTGCCGACCAACTCCATGCCAAGAACATCCGTCCAAAAATTTTTGCCTTGATCAATACTTTTAACGGCAATACCAAGATGATCAATTTTGAGTACTTTCATGTTTCTCCTTCATTTTTTTTTGTGTAAAAAACAGACATCGGACATTAAATATCAGATACCGGGTGACACCACATTTGCTCATTCCTTGCCGGGCACGGTAATGGCTCGCCAGATCATGTCGAACAGCACATTGCTTTGGGCGGCAAGGCTCTCCTTGCATCCCCGCTGGACCCACATGAAAAAGGAGCGCTGCACCAGTCCCAGCATGATGTCAAGCAGAACTCCGGACCGAACCCGGGGATTGAGGATGCCCTGTTCCTGCCCCTTTTTCAGAACCTCCAGATAGAGGTGAATCATTTTTCTTTGTTCAAATGTTTTATCGGCCATCCACGTGGCCATGGGAAGGGTCATAAAGAGCATGCGACCCAGGTAGGGGTGCCGTTCATAATAATCCAACTGGAGCCAAAGGACCTTGCGCAGTTTTTCCTTAAGGTCTTCGATGCCCTGAAGATGATCTATGATGCGGTTGGTGAGTCTGCCCAGCCAGATATTCACATAGGTAAACACCAGCTGTTCCTTGCTGCCGAAATGCTTGTATATGGTCGTGAAGCTCACCCCAGCCGCCTTTGCCACATCCCGGATATTTGCCCTGTGAAAATCGGAATGGGAAAAGACGTCCATTACAGCCTTTTCCAAACGTTTACTGACTTCGGGCCGCAATACGGGTAACAATGTTTTTTCACGCTCTGTCATTTAATGGCTCAATTCCTTTGAAACTTATGAGTGAAATTTTTTATTCGTTATGAGATATCAAGATTTTATCGGACTATATACACATTGTTTAACCAAAAAGAAACATTGTTACTGTTTATTGCATACCACCAGCTCCTTTGGGCTGTCAAGAAAAAAATGGTGGTGGCTTAAGAAACCGTAATGAGCTATCTGAGGCACTATATTCGTCAATAGAAATTTCTTGCAAAACCTCCCTGTTTTGTGCATACAAACAGCCATGACACACTGGCATGAATCCACACAAATAAAGAGATGGTTCAGGGGAATACTCTCACCATTGCATCTACTCATGGTCATCATGCTGGTGATCACCATGGTATCGGAATGGCAGACGGACTGGTGTGAGCACCTTGTGGGGGGGTATCTGGCTTCCATGAACGAAAAAAGGCCGGAAACCGGCACGGTGTGGGAAACCGGTGACCGCACAGATACGGCAAAATCCTATCTGAAAACCATCACCGACAGCCGCAAAGAGGCCAACCGATATGCCAGGGAAGCCTCCTCTTTTATTCAGCTTGCCTCGGGCATCCTTCCCGGGCAGTGGACCCACATCACCAAAACACATTTCGAACAACTCTATCTGGCCCTGCCGGAACCCACAGCTGCGTCCCTGATCCCACCTCTGGAGCTGGTGTGGCTATTTAACGGCACCACCGTGGATAAAATTTTCTGTGAAGGAAAACCCCATGGACTGGATATCTATTTTCTTGCCCCGGAAAATCGCGTCATAAAGCAGATCTCCCTAAGCCGGGCAACCGTGGCAGCCCTTGACCAGGACAACACCGTTTTCAACGGCCCCCTGGAGGCCATTCCCGACTTCAACGGCCCTGTATATCCGGCGGCCCGATTCTTTAAAGTCGCATTGACCCTTGCCACGGATACCCTTTCAGAAGTGATCCTCCGACCGGAAAGGCTTCTGCCGGACCGGGGAATATTTTCAAGGGTGGGCATCTGGCCTGACGTCCCATCAGGTTTATATGAAAGTCCGGCCAACCAGGAGGGGCTTTCAAGCTTGGTTGTGGGCAGGCCCGGGTCCAAATCACGGTTTGCCCGTGGCAGTTATATTAAATTGGGGTTTGAAGTTCAAGGGCCCCGGGGAACACTGGTTATTTTTGCCAATGGACGGCAGTGGGCCGTCCAAAAACTTGTCCGACAGCTCCGGGAGGGGGATTGAATGAAAAAACTCCTGTCCCATATCATCCCATGGACGGTTACGCTGTTTTACGCAGGACTCATGGCCATTGCCTGTGGATTTCTGGTTCTGACCTTTTTTGTTTTTTACGGAGCGGAAACTCTTCCTCGGCTGCCCCATCCCCTGGCACGCATCATTGAAACACCCAAAACGGAAATCTACGCTGCCTCCGGAGAAAAACTCATCACGCTGGGCAAAAAAGAGCCCGTCCCCCTCTCCAGAATTTCTCCCCATTTTATCAACGCCATTCTGGCTGTGGAAGATCATAAGTTTATGGAACATAGTGGTTTCAGCAAGCTTAGAACCTTAAAAGCCCTCTATGTTACGCTGATTCAACCGGGCCGGATTCAGGGTGCGTCCACCATTACCCAGCAGCTGGCCAAAAATCTCTTTTTCAGTTTTGAGCAGACCTATCTGAGAAAATTCAAGGAACTTCTGGTGGCATTGCAGATTGAGTATACTTTTTCCAAGGAGGAGATCCTCCATGCCTATGTCAACCAGATCGCCTTTGGTGCCGGTGCCCAGGGTGTGGAACGGGCTGCCCGGGTCTTTTTCGGTAAACCCGCCGCAGACCTGACCCTGGGGGAAGCAACCCTTCTGGCAGGACTTCCCCAGTCTCCCAGCCGCTACAATCCTTACCGCCACTATGACCGTGCCCTTAAAAGAAGAGAGGTGGTGATCCGCCGCATGGTGGCCACCGGACATCTGACCTGGGAAAAGGCCAAAGCGGTTCTTCAGGAAAAGCCCGCCCTTGCCGCCCTCCATGCCGATGCCAGAACCGGCAGTTATTTTCTGGATACCCTGATTGGACAGTTGACAACGCAATACGGCAATGACGTGGTATTTCATGGGGGGATCAAGGTCACAACAACACTGGATGCCGCCATGCAGCAGGCAGCGGAAAAGGCTGTCTCTTCAGGCATGAACAAGCTGGACAAGATAATGGGAATATCTGAAAAAACCCAAACGTTTCCCCAGGTGGCCCTGGTGGCCGTGGACACCGGTTCCGGGGCGGTAAAAGCGTTGATGGGGGGACGAAATTACTATCAATCGGAGTTCAACCGGGCAACTTTAAGCAGACGTCAAGCAGGTTCGGGATTCAAACCCTTTGTCTATTATGCCGCTATGAAACAACACAATCTCCATGGCGGCACCGTCATGACCGATCAAAAAATTGTAATTCCCATCAACGGCGGCACGGCATGGTCCCCTGAAAACTTTACCCAAAAGTACCTTGGCAACATAACGTTAAAGCAGGCACTGACCCTGTCGGTGAACACCATTGCGGCCCAACTGGTGGAAAAAACCGGGCCGGACAGGGTTATTGATGTGGCCCATCTCTGCGGTATCGAAAGCCCCCTGAAACCCGTCTATTCAGTGGCTCTGGGGACATCGGAGGTGACCCCCCTGGACATGGCCGCAGCCTATGCCACCTTTGCATCCGGAGGGGTTCGCCATAAGCCTTTTTTCATCTGGCGGGTGGAAGATGCCCTGGGACATGTGATTTACGATCACCTGATCCAGGGGGAAAAAGTTCTGGATGGGGCCACGACATTTCAGGTGGTGGACATGATGCAGTCGGTGGTGGACAGGGGATCTGCCAAGGGGGTGAGGCAACTGGGATTTTCCCGACCGGCTGCCGGAAAGACAGGAACCTCAAGTGATTTTTGGGATGCCTGGTTCACCGGCTTTACGCCGGGGCTTTCCACCTCGGTGTGGACCGGGTACGATACCCGGACAAAAATGGAGACATCCACCCACACCGGCATTACCGGTGGGATGGCCGCCGTTCCCATCTGGACATCGTTCATGGCGGCTGCCCTGAAGGAGGAACCTGTAAGACAATTTACCATACCCGACGGCATCACCTTTGAAACGGCGGATGCCCGCACAGGATGCCCCCCGGCAGAAGCACACACCTCCCTGACCATCCCCCTGAAACCCGGGCAGACCCTCTGTGGAGAAACACCTTGATGCGCCTTTTTTTCAAACACATGGCTTTTCGGACATGGATAACTGCGGGTACAGGCATTCCCCTCTCCTTTATAGTAATGCCCCAGATCCGCCATATGATCCCCCAGGCCTCCCCTCCCCTGGTCTATACCCTCCTCATCTGCATTGTCTTTGTCCTGGCAGGGGGTGGTATGCATTTTACAGCACAGCAGTTCATCAAAGGGTTCATCAGACAGGCTCAAAAATGGGAACAGGAAAAAAAACTGACCCAATGCGAAGCCGCGCTGATGAAGGGCCTCACAGCTTACAACTCCGGGTCTCTTATTCCCTGGAGAAAGAAAAAAACAGAAAAAAAACTCACCAATGCCATGGCCCTTTTTGCCCTGGTCCATGACAGACCCGCCCCGTTGTTCATCAAGGCCACAACTCATTTTTTAAAGCTATGCCCCCATGAGACCGAAATCGCAGCCCAGTGGCTGAATAAAGAGACGTTTTACGCCCCCCATGATCCCGCTGATGCAAGGTTGCTCACGCTGCTGGCCAGAACACATAAAAACAATACCCCTCTGCTTCCCCTGCTGGTCCGCCGTTTTGTGGCATCCCACCGAAGTGATTTTGAGGCCCGCACCCTTTACACCACCTGCCATGAAGCCCATGCGCTGTCTGCATCCATGCACCAAAAGATTCTAACACTTATCCCGGACATTTTTGCCGACGATGATTCATGACAAAAAAAGGTTTGACAGCCCATGGTAAGGGCTGTATAAACGAAGAAATATAAACGGAGAAGATATGAATCGGAATTTTGCAGCCAGCTATTATTATTTTAATACCTTCTACTTTAGGAGGCCGCCTGGGCTGTTCTGATTTAATTGAGACATAATTAAAACATGAAAAGCCGCAGGCCGGAGATCCTGCGGCTTTTTATGTTTTTTTACCGCAGCAAAAATCCCCGCTCTGTTTATTTTTCATGTTTTCAACCCCACAGGAGAATGAAAACATGCAACGCACCTATGATGTCAACGTAGAAAATTTCCAACCCCTTATTACCCCGGATGAATTTAAGGTCGCATACCCCCTCACCCAAGCCTCTGAGAAAACAGTGCTGGATGGCCGGGACGAGATCAAGCGGATACTTTCCGGCCAGGACAAAAGACGTCTGGTCATCACCGGTCCCTGTTCTGTGCACGACGAAGCGGCAGCCCTGGAATATGCCGAAAAGCTGTGCGAATTAAGGGAAGCGGTCAAGGAGAGCTTTGCCGTGATCATGCGGGTCTATTTTGAAAAACCCCGCACCTCCATTGGCTGGAAAGGACTCATCAACGATCCTTATATGGACGATTCGCGGGATTTGATGGAAGGATTGCGCCGGGCCAGAAAACTGCTGCTTGCCATCACCGCAATGGGCATGCCCACGGCCACTGAAATGCTGGACCCCATCATTCCCCAATACATTGCCGGTCTTGTGTGCTGGACCGCCATCGGTGCCAGAACCACCGAATCCCAGACCCACCGGGAGATGTCCAGCGGGCTTTCCATGCCCGTGGGGTTTAAAAACTGCACCGACGGCGCTTTAAATACAGCCATAAACTCCATGATTGCCGCCGGAGCCCCCCAGAGTTTTCTCGGCATCAATGAGCATGGCCTGGTGAGTATTGTGAACACAAAAGGCAATCCCTATTCCCACATTGTTTTAAGGGGTGGAAAGCGCCCCAACTACGATTCCGTCAGCATCCGGGAGGCCGTGGAAACCCTGAAAAAGAAAAACCTCACCCAGGCCATTATCGTGGACTGTTCCCATGCCAATTCAAATAAAAAATGTGAACGTCAGGCCATTGTGTGGGAGGATGTGATCAACCAGATCCTCATGGACACGGCCACCGGGCATGCCATCAAAGGGCTCATGCTGGAGAGCAATCTGTTTAAGGGAAGTCAGGACATGGCGTGCGGGCCGGAGGCGCTTTCCTATGGTGTCTCCGTCACCGATGAGTGCATCTCCTGGGAGACCACCGAGGCATTGATAAAAAGTGCCCATGAGAAAATCAAACATCATAAAGCAGATGGATCTGCTTATTTGCAACGGGCTCAGTCGGGGAGAATATCATAAAAATAAACCATGGTATCGGATCGGGTGACAATGCCGATAATCTTGTCCTCCTGGATGACGGGAATCCGTCCGATATCATGTTTGATCATGAGACGCGCCGCATCAATGGCACTGCTCCGGGGAGAAATGGAGACCACTTCCCGGCTCATGAAGGCCTTGACCGGCGAACCCATTTGACTCTCCTTTCTGATCTTTTTAAAATCCCTGCGGGAAATGACCCCCACCATACGGTCATCACCGTCCACCACCGGCATGCCGGTACACCCTTTTTCACGAAGTATCATGGCCACTTTTTCCACAGGGGTATCCTCATGGACCATGGTGACCGGGTAGGACATGATATCTGACAGCATCACCGACGAATGTTGATTACCATTGATCATCTCCGCAATCATCTCTTTAATGACATCGGGATTTGTCTTTTTCAACAGGGCAGAGCCTGCCCCGGGATGGCCCCCACCGCCCATGCTTCGCATGAGCACCCCCACATTGATCCCCTCTATATTGCTTCGGCCAATGACCATACAGCGATCGCGATCCACATCATTAAAAATACCAAAGGCCGCATCCACATTGACAATTTCCCGGTACATCTGAACCACCATGGAGAGATTCTGGATATGACCGGTAATATTCATTGAAACAATGCTCACATTGTACCCGGATAGCTCCGTTCGGGCCGCCTGTTGAATCATCTCGAATAGAATCTCTTTCTGTTGCTTTCCATAGGCCTGGCGCAGAAAGGTGGACAAAATCTTAAGGTCCGCCTTTCGTTCCAGAAGAAACGCGGCGGCAATGGCATCCTCGGCAATGGTGGAGGTAAAGGTCAGGTTCCCGGTATCTTCGTACAACCCCATAAGAAAAAGGGTGGCCTGGATGGGCGTCAATAGTTTTCGCTGGGCCTTTAATTCCCTGATCATCAACGTGATATTGGCCCCACAGCTCTCTCGGTGCAGTTCATGGGCAGCGATATCACCGTCAAGATGGTGATCCCACACCGTTATACGAAGATCCTTGCGTTTTTTCAACGCCCCCATGCCGTCCAGACGTCTCCAGGAATTGGTGTCCACCACCACAAGCTCCGTCACCTTATCCATATCTATTTCACAGGGGGAATAAAAACCGAAAACATCCTTGTGAATGGAGAGAAATCCCTTGAGATTGGGATTGATCACATTGGGTAACACAGCCTCGGCTCCGGGATAGATGAGTTTTCCCGCCACCAGGGAGGCAAGGGCATCAAAATCCGTTCCTTTATGGGTGGTGATAATCTTCATGTCCGATTGATTCTCCATCACCTCTTTCACAGAGGTATCTTCATGTTTGATTCTGCGTCACCTCTTCCCAAGAGGCATCCTCATGTCTGATTCTCCGTCGCCTCTTCCCCAGAGGCATATCTTTGATTCTCTTTCACCTCTTCCACGGAGGCATCTTCATATCCGATCAGTTGTTTTTTTTCACCACCGTCGTATCCCAGGGAGGGCACACCGCCAAGGTATCTTTCATGTTGAAGCTGAAGTTCAAACTTGCGAATCTCTGTCTGGGCATCCATGCTTTTCCGGGCCAACTGGTATTTCATGTACATGAACCAGGCAAACAGAAGAAACAGCGCCGCAATAACGGTCATGAAAAAATATTTATAGTGCTCAAAGGTTTCAATTCCGGCCTTTGCCAGGAAAGTAAGCATATTGGGAACAATCCAGTAGAGAAGTACCGCGCTGAGCAACAAAAAACCGATGATAAAGATATTGAGTCTTCCCATGCGAAACAGCAGATGCTCCCCACGGCCCCGGGACGTCGCCTCTTTTTCTTCGAGGCTGTCACGCTCTTCCTGATCCTGCAAAAGTGCCTTGGCCGCCTTGAGGACAAAGGCCAGCAGGAGAATCAACCCCACAGGTATCCCCACCGAGGCGGAAAGCCATGCCCTGAAGGGAAAGGGAATATCCTTTGTATAGAGTTTCACCTGGTATTGATCCAGGGACCCGAAGGTATTTTCAAAATAGTATTTATTAAAATTGGTCAGCGTGGATCCTTTAACCTCATAAATGATCTGCCCATCGTCACCCAGCACCTTTAACCAGGATTGTCTGCCGGATTTCATGGAGGCCATCACCAGGATCTCCAGTTCAATGAGAAAAAAACCAACAATAACAATCAACAAAACGACTTTATAATCCCTGACAAACGCTGACCAGCCTTTTTCCGACATTTATATTTCCGGCTCCACAATAAATAAGATAAATAAGTTATCATCCCATCCCGTCTGATGGTTCCCGGGGGTTTGGGTTCAGTATAATCATAGTTCCTTCAAACATCAATAGCTTTCGGCCTATGCAGTCAGGGTCTCTTAAGAGAGGTCATGCCCGGAAAGCTGATGGCACAGATCAATATTTATCGTTTACCTCTGAATGGGAATGGTTTATTAAAGCAGTGAGCTTGGTTCCAATGTTGTCCACTCCGGTGAGTTGTACCCACCACCCAAGTGGACCCAATAAAACCACGCCCAAAGCATTTAACCCGATGGACACGTTTCACACATACCCCCTGGTATACCCCCAAGGGAAAAATAAAACATTCAGGAGTTTTCAACCATGGAAAAATTGATTATCACCGTTCTGGGCAAGGACCGGCCCGGCATTATCGCCAGGGTATCCGCCAGCCTTTACGCCCTTGACTGCAACCTTCAAAATGTCAATCAAATGATCCTGCAGAACGAATTTTCAGGTTTTTTCATTGTTGAACCCCCATCGGATCTGGACATGGAGACCCTGCAGCAGCGCCTTGACCGGGACCTTTCCGGAGAAGGGCTCCGGGTATATACGGACCGGATCTCCCCTTCGGATCAAAAGCAGGAGTCTGTCAAGGCAGAAACCTTTCTTGTCACCACCATCGGACCGGATCGGAAAGGGCTGGTGGCCGGAATCACCGAGATCATTGCAGCCCATGGGGTCAACGTGACCAACCTGAGGGCCGTATTCAAGGGGGGGGATGATCCCACGGCCAATATCATGGTGTATGAAATTGCCGTGACCCGGAATACGGACCAGGCTCACCTGTTTAATGCCCTTCGAGGCAAGGCGGCAGAGCTGGATCTGGATATTTCCATTCAACATAAAAACATTTTTGAGACCATCAACAAAATTTAACTGTCTGCCATGCGGGAAACCGGAATAAGGCAAAAGATATTAAAGGAAACACCCATGTATAATGAACAGGAAATCCTATCAACCATAGAGATGGTTAAAAACGAACACCTTGATGTCCGGGCCGTGACACTTGGCATCAGTCTTTTTGACTGCGTCAGCCATGACCTTGCCGTGTTTAAAAAAAAGATTCGTGCCAAAATCATCCGGAACGCGGCAGACCTTGTCCGGGTATGCGATGCCGTGGGTGAAAAATACGGTATTGCCGTTGTGAACAAGCGCATCTCCTTGAGCCCCATCGGTCTGGTGGGTGCCCCTTTTTCCGCCCCCCAGATGGTGGAAATTGCCCACACCCTCAACGACATTGCCAAAATTGTGAACATTGATTTCATGGGTGGATTTTCAGCCCTGGTGGAAAAGGGGATTGCCCCGGGTGACCGGGCCCTCATGGATGCCCTTCCCCAGGCCCTGGCGGAAACCCAGCGCCTCTGTGCGTCGGTGAATGTGGCCACCACACGCTCGGGTATCAATATGGATGCCGTGTATGAGATGGCCCGGGTCATTAAAAAAGCCGCGGCCCTGACGGCGGCTGATGACGGCCTTGCCTGCGCCAAGCTGTGCGTGTTTGCCAACATACCCCAGGACATGCCGTTCATGGCAGGTGCCTATCTGGGGGTGGGGGTGGGCGATGCGGTGATCAATGTGGGGGTCAGCGGACCCGGCGTGGTGAAAAAGGCCATTGAACGGGCCCTGGAAAAATCTCCGGGGCTGCGCCTGGGACAGATTGCAGAGGTTATCAAGACCACCGCATGCAAGGTCACCCGGGTGGGGGAACTCATCGGCCGTGAGGTGGCAGACACCTTGAATATCCGGTTTGGTGTGGTGGATCTCTCCCTTGCACCCACCCCCACGGTGGGGGACAGCATCGGTGAAATCTTCCAGGCATTGGGGCTCACCAGCATCGGGGTGCCTGGGTCCACGGCGGCCCTTGCCATGCTCAACGATGCCGTAAAAAAAGGCGGGGCCTTTGCCAGCTCCCATGTGGGGGGGTTAAGCGGTGCCTTTATTCCGGTGAGTGAAGACTTAAACATTGCCGAGGCCGCAGCCAACGGCTATCTTTCCATTGAAAAGCTCGAAGCCATGACCTGCGTCTGCTCGGTGGGGCTTGATATGGTACCCATCCCCGGTGATATCACGGAGGAGACCCTGGCCGGCATCATTGCCGACGAAATGGCCATCGGCATGATCAACAACAAAACCACGGCCACCCGGCTTATCCCGGTCCCCGGGAAAAAAGCGGGGGATTCGGTCTATTTTGGCGGCCTTCTGGGGGAAGCAAAAATCATGGATGTCCCCCATGCCCATCTCCGGGATGCGTTTGTAAAACATGGCGGCAGAATTCCTGCCCCCATCCACAGCATGAAAAATTAATGATGTTATAAATCATAGGGGGTAAGACTTTCAAAGCCTGAGTCCGTTACCACAATGGTCTGTTCAAACTGGGCGGACAAAGAGCCGTCATTGGTGACGGCGGTCCAGTGATCATCCAGGATATGAAGATCCCGCTTTCCAAGGTTGATCATGGGTTCAATGGTAAACACCATGCCGGGAACCAGCTTCACCCCCCTGCCCCGTTTACCGAAATGAAGTACCTGGGGCGGCTCATGGAAATCCAGCCCCACCCCATGGCCCACAAACTCCCGGACAACGGAACAGCCCTGGCCCTCGGCATAGGTCTGGATGGCCCAGCCGATGTCCCCCAGATTATTCCCGGGTCTGACCATTTCCATGGCCCGTTTCAAGGATTCCGCAGCCACGGAGACCACTTTTTTCCCCTCCCTTGTGGGGGGTCCCACAAAAAAGGTTTTATTGGCATCGGCATAGAATCCGTTCAATATGGGGGTGATGTCCACATTAACGATGTCGCCCTTCATGAGAATACGATCCCCCGGAATCCCATGACAGATCACTTCATTGATGGAAACACAGACACTTTTGGGAAATCCCCGGTAGTTAAGCGGCGCGGGAACCGCACCGGCCCGGAGGGTCTCTTCATGGACCAGGGTGTTAATGGCCTCGGTTTTAACGCCCGGTGCGATGATCTGCTCCACCTTGTCCATAATATCCATGAGAAGCCGCCCGCACGTCCTGATCCCTTCGATCTCATGGGGCTCCTTCAGGGTGATATCATATTTCTTTTTATACTCTTCTTTAAGGGTCATGGGCATTAACGCCACATTCATGCAACAATTTTTATATTTTTTCCCACTGCCGCAGGGGCAGGGACTGTTTCTGCCCACCTTCTCTTTTCTGGATCCGTTTCTCACTTTGTTACCCTCCCTTCACACGTTCCCCACAGGGAATGGGAATAGGCATGTGCAATGTTGATGTTTACCATTTCCCCCGGTGCCACACCGGTGGCAAGAAAATGGACAATTTTTCCCGTGTCCGTACGCCCGGTCATCTGGGGTGCTTTCATCTCCTCACCAGGCTCGGTGTGGCGTTTTTTCTGACTCTCTCCCTCCACCAGCACCGACTGCACCGTTCCCACCAGGGCCTGGTTCCGCTGTTGTGTAAATGTCTCCTGCAGGGCAAGCAGCTCATTGAGCCGTGCCATTTTTTCCACCTCATCCACGGCACCTGAAAAGTGAGCCGCCGGTGCGTTGGGCCGATCCGAATAGGCAAAGGCAAACAATCCGTCAAACCCGACACTGGTGATAAGGGAGAGTGTCTGTTCAAAATCCTGTGGGGTTTCCGATGGAAATCCCACAATCATGTCCGAAGAGAGTCCCACATTGGGGCAATGCCTTCGCAACATCCGGATGCGTTCCAGATAAATCTCCCGGGTATAGCCCCGGTGCATCTTCTTTAATATGGCGTTGGATCCCGACTGCACCGGCAGATGAAGCTGGTTACAGACCTTGCCCAGATCCCGGATGGCAAAGATCAGTTCATCGGAAAGATCCTTGGGGTGGGAGGTGGCAAACCGAATCCGTTCAATCCCGGCCACATCGTTAATCCTGGCCAACAGTTCGGGAAAAGTGCAGATCCCCTCCTTCTGCCCATAGGAGTTGACATTCTGGCCCAGCAGGGTCACCTCCTTCACCCCGGCTTCCGCCAGAAGGGTAATCTCCGTCACTATGCTTTCCGGGGTCCGGCTTCGCTCCCGCCCTCGAACATAAGGAACTACGCAATATGTACAATAATTATCACACCCCTGCATGATGGTGACAAACCGGGATACCTTGGGCACCTGCGTCTCTTCAATGCAGGGCTGCGTTTCAAAAACGGTATGGGTCTCCCGGGTTCGGCTGATATGGGTACGACCGGACCGCACCGCCTCAATGATGCCGGGAAGCTGCTCCACGGCATGGGTCCCCAACACCACATCCAGATGGGGGATGCGCTTGAACACCTGCTCCTTTTCCTGCTGGGCCACGCATCCGGCCATAATGGATATCAGATGGGGTTTCTTCTTTTTCCTATCGGCAAGCCTTCCCAGAAAACTGAAGGCCTTTTCCTGGGCCTTCTCCCGAATGGAGCAGGTGTTGCAGATCACAATATCGGCATGATCCAGCACTTCTGTTTTTTCGTACCCCATATCTTTCAGAATCACAAATAATTTTTCAGAATCATAGGTGTTCATCTGACAGCCAATGGTATAAATATATGCGTACCCCTTACACTTCATTAATCTTCACATCCTTTTTCAAATCTTCTAAAATAGCTTCCACCTCGGTGGCACACCCCGGAGCAATGGCAAACTGCACCAGTCCTGAACCGGCATTTAGGGTGGTGAGTACCCCCAGCCCGTCATGGGCCTCAAAAATAAATTTTAAAAAACCAATTCGCGTTCTGTCAACCTGATATTTCTTTATGATGGTCTTCAAACCTGCCCCCTGCTTGACGAGAAAAGTCCAAAATTGTTATATATACCACTAATAATGGGGTTAACCAATATATTTTTAGACATTTTCCCAATTTTCACCACTTTGGAGGAAAACATTTTCATATATTTTGACTTTACCATGGCAATTGGATATAAGAAACGGTTTATGCTTTTATATATGAAAGTCCAACCAACGTACTGGAATCAAATAACTTTCGTTTTTCGTTGTGGCAGGTGGTTACTGCCATGTCGGTTATAAAAATTCAGGATACCCCATATGGATATGGAATGGATATTTAAATTTGCCGATCCCGGCACTGTGGCAAAAATTTCCCGCATCGTCAGATGCCACCCGGTGGTTGCCGCACTGCTGGTGAATAGAGGCATCACCTCACCGGAAGCGGCCTTCTCCTTTCTATTCCCAAGCTTTGACAACCTAAGCCCGCCCTTTTCCATGAAGGATATGGAGCCTGCAGTGGAACGTATCTATGCAGCCATCTGCAACAGGGAAAAAATTCTGATCTTCGGAGATTTTGATGCTGATGGGGTCACTGCCACCGCCATCCTCCATGATTTTCTCACCCATGTCGATGCCGAGGTCTCCTGGTACATCCCCCACCGGACCAAGGAGGGGTACAGCATGAAACCCGCCCACATTGCCATGGCCGTGGAGCAGCACATTGACCTCATCATCACTGTGGATTGCGGATCAGACAACCACGATGCCGTGGCCGCCGCCGCAGAAGAGGACATTGATGTCATCATCACCGATCACCATCAGATCTCTCCCCCCTTTCCCCGGGCCGTGGCCGTGGTGAACCCCAAACGAAGGGATTGCACCTCCGCCCTTGATCACCTGGCCGGTGTGGGGGTTGCCTTTTATCTGGTTATTGCCCTGAGGCAATACATGAGAACCCGGGATTTCTGGACCTCCATTACCGAACCGAATCTCATGACCTACTGTGACCTTGTGGCCATCGGCACCATGGCGGACATGGTGCCCCTGAAAAATGAAAACCGAATTCTCACCACCGCAGGCATTCGGGTCATACAACAGGGCAAAAGGCCTGGGATCAAGGCCCTTGCCGAAGTGAGCCGGGTGGATCACACCCTTTTTGACTCCGATGATATCTCCTTTCGCATCGCCCCGAGAATTAATGCTGCCGGACGCATGGCCCATGCACGTATCTGCGTTGGCATGCTCACCACCCGGGAAAAGAGCAGTGCCGATCAGACCGCTGCCATTCTGGAGCATTTAAACCTGAAACGGCAGCAGACGGAGAAGAGCATTGTGGAGGAGATTGAAAACCGACTCCTGCGGCACCCGGAAATTCTGGATCGCCAGGCCATTGTTCTTGCCGATGAAAAATGGAACCCCGGCGTGCTGGGCATTGCCGCATCAAAAACCGCCCGCAAATATTTCCGTCCCGTGGTACTCATCTCCACCGCTGCCACACCGGCCACCGGTTCCTGTCGAAGCGTGGCATCCGTTGACATCCATGCCATTCTGACCCAATGCACATCTTTACTGGAGCAATTTGGCGGTCATGTCATGGCGGCAGGTATCTCCGTCAAAAAAGAGAACATTGAGCCCTTTGCCCGCCTGTTTGAAGAAATGGTTGCCCAGGCCGTCCGGGAACATCCCCTTAAAAAGCAACTGATCCTGGACTGCACCCTGGAACCCCATGAAATCAATGAAGATCTCATCACACAGGTCAATGGTCTCCGCCCCTTTGGCACGGATAATCCGGAGCCGCTTTTTTACGGCACAGATCTTAAAGTTACCTCATCCGCCATCATCGCTGACAGACACCGCAAAATGATCCTTGAAAAATCATCTTCGCCGGGGACCACTGCAACCATTGAAGCGTTTCAATTCAATATTGATACTGGGCAACCCCTTCCCCTCTACTTTGAAAGAATTGCCTTCAGGGTTCGAATGAATCGATTCAACCGTAAAAGCTATCCCCAGATTATTATTGAAGCCATATGATTTTTATCTTGTAACCCATGTTCATTTCCGATTATACTCTTCTATGAAAATTAACGTATAGAGGCTATGGCAGAAGGGTTTGCCGCAACCAAGATTGAAACTTTCATCATTTCGTGATGTTGGAAAGCGTTTCACTCATACACAACCATGGCAGGTATATCTGCCATAACAAAGCGTGAAGCGTCACAGCATATTGAACAAAGTTTCACATATAACCATAAGAAGGACAGGCTATGGGTAAAACATTTAATGTGGGACACAGGGAAGCCAAATTGCTTTCAAAAATTGAATCTTCCAAAGAACGGGAAAAGGGACGGGCCATTCATGCGGTCCGGGAGAACATTGACATGTTCAGCAACAAGGTCTCCATGGCGCTTGTGGAAAACGGCATTGTGGAAACCATGAGCAAAAATGCCATCCAGGAACAGATTGCAAAATGCCTTGACACTCTGTGCAAAGCGGAGGATTTTGATATTGATTTTCAAATCGCACCCTTTCGAACCCTGGTACAAAATCCCAATGTGGTCAGTCTCTATCTCACCGCATTCATTCTTGAAAAACTGATCAACCACAGGGATGTCATTGACATTTTCGGAAGTGATGATGATATTTACCACTGTATCCAGAAAGAGACGGAAAAACTCCTGGCAGGACCGCATCATTGAAGTATCCCACCGCTGAAATTTTTCTGACTGCATTTTCACCGGCAACCCTTGAGCTGCCGGTGAAATTTCATATGCCCAGGGTAAGGTCAATTCCTGCCCCCGGTTCAATACTAAGTGCTGAAGTATTAAATCTGACAAGGGACCCCACCCGATCCCCGCTCCACTTTTTTGACAATAGTTCCATATTTCCCGCTATATTTTTCCTTTTTCCAGCTTGACTTATCTTTAATTTCATATATATTAAAAAAATAAACCACGCAGTATTCAATGATCCCAATTCATTGCCTTTTTAAATGCCGGCAGTACCCTTGATTCAATTGCATTATCAATGCGTCCCATAATGCTATCCCAATGGCCACTCTCTCTTAGAACATGACGGACGTGATCAATACCCAAACCTGATATCCCCAAGGATGGCCGACCATGGAATCAAACCCTTCATGTTTTATGATAATCGCCATATTTTCAGGAGGTTTCATGAATGAATTTTTAAAAAATCTAAGGACTCCCCAACGCAATCCCAGATCAAGACAAAGTGCCACCACCCGAAAAGGTGCTGAAGGTAATTTTTATCCATCCGTTGACCGACGAAGAAATAAAGAGCGAAGGGGATCGCAATTGACAGAATTTGACGATCTTCCCCCGGAAAATGATGCGTTAACCCATGTTCTGCCCGCAATAAAAGCCAATCTGACGGCCATCGCCACCGCAGCTGAAAGGATGTGTGAAACCGGAGAAAAACTGGCTGAAACCCAAATGAAATTTCACCAGGCCATCACTTGTTTTTTTAACAATATGAATGAGATCTTCACGGAAAAATTCATCTCCCAGGCCATTTATCCAACGCCCCCACCGGACAACATGGAATCGCCCATTCCTCATACCATGGACGGTGCACGATTCACAAAAACGGAAGTCATTCAAATTATCCGGGAAATGCGGGACAGACGATGTACATTTGGAGAGATTGCTGCAGAATTGAAAGTCCGGAATATCCCCACATTTTCCGGCAGAGGAGAATGGCATGCCCAGACCATTCACAGGTTGTGCAAAAAATAGTTCAAAGGGGATCTCCCCACTTGATCCATGGACCAAGGAGATGGGGCTTGGTACGGTATTCGGACCTGACCCGTTTGGGATGGTGTTCAGGGAGGGTGTGGCTCGCTCACGGACCCTCACCACCAGCCCACACCTGATCCCCATGGTCCATGCTCTGTTCACAGACGGTTGACGCCTTTGACTTTGCCCCCCCTGAATCAGGAACGTGTCAATCCGGTGGCAATAAGTTCAAAAGCGGTTTCCAGTGTCTGCTTTACAAAATCCTTTTCATTGTTCAACAGCCGTTTGCTGTCCACCCACAACACCACACCGGAATAGGTGGCCCAGAGAATATCCGCCAGGGCAACCGGATGACGTTCCACAAAAAGTCCCTGGTCCAGCCCCTCCTGAACAATGGCCGTGATGGCTCCCAGGGCATCGGCAGATGTCTTTTTAATCTCCTTTAGCACCGGTCCGGAAAGATTCTTCAGGGTCTCACCGGATTGTAGATGAAAAAGATTGATGAGGACCATGGCGTCATACTCATACACCTTAATAAAAACATCCCTCAACGCCATGAGTTTTGCCATGGCATCAATATCCTTATTATGGACGTAGGTATTGATCTGATCCGTGAGATACTGGAGAATATTAATGGAAAGAGAGGTGTGAAGCTCCTCTTTGTTTTTAAAATAAAGGTACAGGGTTCCCGGACTGAGTTCTGCCTCTCCTGCGATCTCTTCCATGGTTGCCCGATTGAATCCTTTGGCTGAGAAAACCGTTTTAGCCGCTTCCATGATCTGAATGCGCCGCTGCTCTTTCTCTCTCTGCTTCCGCTCATGTATTCCCATATTTCACCTCTTTATATTTTGAATCCTCTTTACTGTATACAAGCGGTTTATTTAATACAGTGCGAGAAAAAAAACCTCAAGGGAAAAATACTTTTTCATATCTGTTGCTCCAGCCCCCAGATCTCCCGGGCATATTCCCGGATGGTGCGATCACTGGAAAAAAAACCGGTACGGGCCGTGTTCAACAGTGCCGTTTCAGCCCATCTCTTTCGGTCAACATAATCCCGGCTCAGCCGGGCCTGGGCATCCACATAGGACTGAAAATCAACGAGATTCATGTAATAGTCCCCATGGTTGACCACTGCATCAAACACAGGCGTAAAGATATCCGTTTCCCACCCGCAAAACAGGGGGGAGTTGATGGCAGAAAGCACCCGCCGGGCCTGGGGGTTTTTTGCCAGTATTTTCTTAGGGTCATACTCTTTTCGCATGGCTTTGATCTCTTCCACGTCAAGGCCGAAGATATAAATATTTTCCCGGCCCACGGCTCCTGCAATTTCAATGTTGGCACCGTCCATGGTACCCATGGTCACCGCACCGTTAATGGCAAACTTCATGTTACCGGTGCCGGAAGCCTCCATGCCCGCCGTGGAAATCTGTTCACTGACATCGGCACCGGGGATGATAATTTCAGCCAAAGAGACTTTATAATCCGGAATAAACGCCACCTTGATCCACCGGCTCACCAGGGGGTCTTTGTTGATGACATCCGCCACCCCATGAATCAGGCGGATGATCAGTTTTGCAATAAAATACCCCGGAGCTGCCTTGCCGGAAAAAATGTAGGTCCGGGGACAGGGGGGAAGCACACCGTCCTCATGAATCATGAAATATCCGTGCACAATGTGCATGATGTTTAAAAGCTGTCGTTTGTATTCATGGATTCTTTTGGCGTGGATGTCAAAAATGGAATCCGGGTCCACATCAATATACGCCTTTTTTTTGATCAGGCGGGAGAGTCGCACTTTGTTTTCCCTCTTGACCATGGAAAATTTTTCCAGAAAAGTGCTGTCCGCCTTTAACGGTTCAAGGGCCTTCAGTGCATTGAGATCGGTGATCCATCCATCCCCAATGGCCTCGGTAATAAGAGTTGCAAGACCGGGATTGGCAGACAGCAGCCAGCGCCGGGGGGTAACCCCGTTGGTTTTGTTATTGAATTTTTCAGGCCACAGCTGATAAAAATCCGGCACCAGGGAGGTCTTGACAAGGTGGGAATGAATCTTTGCCACCCCATTCACAGAGTGGCTGCCCACAATGGCCAGGTGGGCCATTCTCACCTGTTTCTCCCCGGTTTCATCAATAATGGACATGCGGTGGAGACGCTGGGGATCATTGGGATAAGAAACACTGACGGTTTCCAGGAATCGCCGGTTGATCTCGCATATAATCTGAAGATGCCGGGGAACCACCTTTTCCACAATGGCCAGGGGCCATTTTTCCAGGGCCTCGGGCAGTAGTGTGTGGTTGGTATAGGCCAGGGTTTTTGTGGTTATCTCCCAGGCATTGTCCCACTCCAGGCCATGGACATCCACAAGAGACCGCATCAACTCGGCAACGGTGAGGGACGGATGGGTATCGTTGAGCTGAATGGCCACTTTTTTGGAAAAGTGGTTGAAATTATCATGGGTTTTCAAGTAGATCCGAATAATATCCTGCACAGCACAGGCCACCAAAAAATACTCCTGAACCAGCCGAAGCTCCCGACCCGCCTCCTGGGAATCCGACGGATAGAGAATTTTGGAAATATTCTCCGAATTGATCTTCCGCTCAACCGCCCGGAAATAATCGCCTTCATTGAAAATACGAATATCAAAATCTTCCGATGCCCAGGCGGAGAACAATCGCAGCCGGTTTGCGGTGTGCCCCCCATATCCCACCACGGGAATATCATGGGGCCTGCCCACCACCAGTTGCCATTCAGACCACATGGGGTTGTACCCCCCCTTGGTGTCTTCAGTGTCCACAATGCGGCCATACACCGGGATCATACATTTTTCACCGGATCGCGCAATGAGCCACGGTGACGACCTGCTGGGCCAGTAATCGGGTTTTTCCCTTTGATATCCGCTCATGATGGTCTGTTTGAACAGACCGTAATCATAGTTGATCCCATACCCGAATCCGGGCAGATCCAGGCTTGCCAGGGAATCCAGAAAACAGGCTGCCAGTCGTCCCAGCCCCCCGTTTCCAAGGGAGGGGTCGGGTTCACACTCCATGAGAGTATCCAGATCCAGCCCCATGTTACTTAAAATTTCCCGAACGTCTTCCTGTATCCCCATATTCAAGAGATTATTGGCCAGAAGAGGCCCTGTGAGAAATTCCATGGAGAGGTAGTGCATTCGTTTGACATCCCTGCGATAATAGCGCTGTTCCGTGTCAAGGCGAATATCCATCAGCAGTTGGCGCACCGCCGAGGAGACCCCGTTGAACAGATCCGTTGATGTGGCATCGGCCATGGTCTTGCCCAGCACATAACGGACATAATCCAGTATTTTACTTTCAAAACCGGAAAGATCCGGTTTTACCATGAAATCCATATCATGCTCCTTCATTGTTTACCATTCTGACGAGATCGATCCGCTTTGACTCCAAGGTCTGCACCGGGCAGGCCCTGAAAGGAAAGGACCCCATGGCAAAAAAATCGCCCAAAGCGTCTCACGTTGCATCTGCATGGCACGCCTTGAGCAGATCATTGCGAAACCGGGAGACAAACTGTTCCACTCCGTGACGCCAGCCGGTCATACGATTCAGATTTTCCTGCTTCAATCGTCTGTTTTCAAGAATGGAATTGGCCGGCCGGGCCGCAGGTGTGGGATACTCTGCGGTGGTGCAGGGAACCAGGCAATGGGCCACCTCCATCTTTTTCAAAAAAAAGGAGGCCAGTTCATACCAGGAGCAGTACCCTTCGGAGGTGGCATGGTAGAGGCCCCGGCCCTCTTCCCGGATCAACCGCTGGATCTGAAGAGCCAGCCGCAGGGACCATGTGGGAGATCCGTACTGGTCATCCACCACCTTGAACTCCTTTTCAGGGTGGGCAAGGGTCAAGCGTAACATAGTTTTAAGGAAATTGCTGCCATGTGCCCCATAGAGCCAGGCGGTTCGAAGGATGATATGATCCGCCCATACCCGGGAGATGCGGCGCTCTCCTTCAAGCTTGGTCTCTCCATAGACGGAAACGGGATGGGGTTCATCGGCTTCCGACCAGGACAGGGGCGGTTCCCGGTTCCCATCAAAGACGTAGTCCGTTGACACATGCACAAGCTTGGCCCCATGCCGGGCACAGGCCAGCGCCATATGCTCCGCCCCCAGGGCATTGACATTAAACGCCGTCTCTTTATCCGTTTCACACCGGTCCACCTGGGTAAAGGCGGCACAGTTAATGACCACATGGGGCACCACCCGGTCCATGGCCGTTTCCACCCCATGGAGATCCGTTATGTCCAGCTGACTGCGATTGAAAGGGAAGATATCATTGTCAACCTCAAACACCCGGATGCAGTCCCATCCCAGTTGGCCGTCACTGCCGCATATCATTATTTTCATTTGAACTCTCCCAGGGGTTAATCCATCCACATTTCAAGTCCTCAGATCTACTTTAAACGGTTGCGTCACTCGACAAATCAGCTTAATATCTTTTCCCCGCCCATACAAGCTTTTTCCTTTTGCTCTTCCCCGTGAACCCGGAAAAGATAAGGCATTATGACAACATCCATTACGTTGCTCCACCATATTTTCCAGGATATCCCAACTGACCATCAATACCCGGAGAATCAACACTTCGAAAGCCCCACAACGGTTCACCTTGACATTTAAATTTTTCATACCTAATTTAACTGCTGTTTCAAAACTTAAGAAAACGATGCATCCAACAACCATCTTTTACAGGAGTAACGCAACATGAAAGCAGCCTTTCCCACAAACAATGAAAACGGTCTCGACAGTGAGGTGTACAATCACTTTGGATCTGCAGCCTGTTTCATTCTGGTGGATACGGAAACCGGGACCTATGAAGTCCTTGAAAACAACGACAAGGACCATGACCATGGCCATTGCCAGCCCTTGAAAGCCCTGGGAAACATCAAAACCGACGCCATTGTGGTGGGGGGTATCGGAAAAGGTGCCTTAAGTAAACTCATGTCCGATGGGGTTAAAACCTACCGGGCGGTGGAGGGAACCGTTCAGGCCAATCTGGATCTGCTCAATGGGGGAAAGCTTTCCGAATTTCTTCCCGGTCAAACGTGCAAAGGCCACGCCATAGGTGGCGGGTGTGCGCATTAAAGAAAGGAAAAACCCATGGAAATAAGTGCCAAACCCAATGAAAGCGTTCGGACCATGTTGGCGGAATCCGGTTACTCAGACACGGCCATCGACTACTACCTGAATCAACCGGACATGGGAAGCCTTGCCAATGCAGATCATGTCAGTGAACTCACCGGTCAATGCGGCGACACCATGAAAATTTTCCTGAAGATGAACGGGGAAATTATTGAAATTGCAAAAATCCAGGTATTGGGATGTCCCGGTGCCATCTCTGCCGCCATGGTGGCCATGGAGATGATCAAGGGAAAAACCATTGAAGAGGCCCGTACCATCACCGATCGGGATATTTTCAGAAAACTTGTGCAGATACCGGATCAGAAACAGCACTGCATCCGACTGGCGGTGAAAACCATGAACAAGGCCTTTGATGAAATCACAGAGAACCACCCCGCCGTGATGTAAACAGCTCCACCCACCGGAGAGGCCCATGAAACTTTATGTGCGCATCAATGACATAACGGCTCTTTTTCGCAAGGCAGAAAAAGAAAACCGATCGTTCCTCTTTGAGTATGAGGTCTATGAACTCATCCGGGCACTGGGGGGAGAAACGCCCTTGAAATACTATGTTCTACCCAGGGATGAACGGGTGGATCAGGCTCGTCTAAATGCCATTCCCGGTGACCGGGTGGTGGTGAAAATCATCTCCCCCTGCATCATTCACAAAAGTGATGTGGGGGGAGTTATAATCACGGAGAAAAACCAGGAGAGCGTGCTTTCCGCTGTGCGTAGCATGCGGTATGAAGTTCCGGAAAAATTTGCCGCAGTCATGGGACAAACGCCCCGAGAACACATCCCGTCTTCTTACCAGGGCCTCTACGGTGAAGTGCTCACCCAGGCAATCTCCCGGGATATCAAAGGGGTGCTGATCTGTCAGTTTCTACCCGTGGACAATGCGGATTTCGGCAATGAGCTTCTGGTGAGCCTGAGAAACAGCCGGGAGTTCGGCATGATACTCACTGCCGGAGTGGGCGGTACAGGCACCGAACTCTATGCCCGACGATTCAGACCCGGCCAGGCAGTTGTGTCCGCCGCCACTGCCATGACCGACAGTGAGGCATTTTTCCAGCTTTACCGCCAGACCCTCTCCTGGGACAAGCTCACCGGCCGGTCCCGGGGGGAAAAACGTAAAGTCACCGATGAACAGCTCAAGGAGTGCTTTGCCGCCATGATTGCCGTGGGTAACCATTTCTCTGCATCAAATACAACGGCCCCCTATGTCATAGAAGAGCTGGAGATCAATCCCTTTGCCTTTTCCAGGTATCTCATGGTCCCCCTGGATGGATTCTGTCGGTTTTCATCCCCATCAGCCCCCCCTGTTCCCCGTCCCGTAAAGAAAATAGATCACCTTCTCCATCCCCGGCACATCGGCATGATCGGGGTTTCGGCAAAATCTCTAAACCCCGGTCGCATCATCCTGAAGAACATCATTGCCAACGGGTTTGATCCCAATGCCATCCACATCATCCACCCGGATGGAAAACCCATTGAGGGGGTGACATCCCTGCCTGACATGGATCACCTGACGGTGAAACTGGATCTTCTCATCCTGGCCGTGGGGGCGGACAGGGTGATGGCACTCATGGAAAAAATCATTGCATCCGACTGCAGTCACACGGTCATTTTAATCCCCGGGGGCCTTGGTGAAGTGGTCGGCAGTGAAAATCGTGGGACCCGCATGGAACGACTGATTCAAAAGGCCCATGCCGCCGGTACGGGCGGTCCCCTGGTATTGGGGGGAAACAGCCTTGGGGTACTGTCCCACCCCGGTCGGTACGATGCCCTGTTTATTCCCGAAGAAAAACTGCCGAAATCCCGGGGAAACCAGGTGCGATCCTCGGCATTTTTAAGCCAGAGTGGGGCCTACATGATCACCCGAATGAGCAAAATGACCTTTTTTGATCCTGCCTATGCCCTGTCCATGGGAAACCAAATGGATCTCACCGCCGGGGATCTCATGCACCATCTCCACGACATGGAGGAGATTAAAACCATTGCCGTGTACATGGAGGGATTCAGGGATCTGGATGGTCTTGCCTTTGCAAAGGCGGTGAAACAAGGGGTGCACAAGGGAAAGGAGATTCTCTTTTACAAAGCAGGACGAACCCGGGAGGGTAAAACCGCCACCTCCGGTCACACCGCCTCCCTGGCCGGTAATTACACAGTGTGCCGGTCATGCATGGAAGAGGCCGGAGCCATGGTGGCCCACACCTTCACAGAGTTTGAAGGCTTGCTGCAGCTCTCTGTGAGCCTGTGCCGCAAAAAAATCCATGGCAATCGTCTGGCCGCCATCAGCAATGCCGGATATGAAGCCGTTGGCATTGCCGATAACCTATTGGGGGAAAATTTCAAACTGCAGATGGCCGATTTCAGCCATGACACCCACCAACAACTTAAGGGGTGTCTCAGGGAGAATGGCCTTCACGATCTGGTAAACATCTGTAATCCCCTGGATGTCACCCCCATGGCCATGGCCTCTGTGTATGAAACCGCCATACACACCCTTCTCAATGACCCTGGGGTGGATGCGGTTGCTGCGGCCCTGGTGCCCCTTACACCGGTGATTAAAACCCTCCCCGAAGAAAACCATTTTGAGAATCCGTTTTCATCAAAAAAGAGCATTGTGCAGCGCATTTCAAGGGTGGCCCAACAAAGTGATAAACCCCTGATCATGGTGGTGGACAGCGGCTTTCTGTACGATCCCCTGGCCCGGGCACTGCAAGACACCGGGCTACCCGTGTTCCGATCCGCAGACCAGGCGGTTTATGTACTCGGGAAATATATCCAGGGGCGTTTAAGGGCAAAAAAATCTCAGTGATTACAGGCCGATCATCCCAAGGCCTTCTTCGATTTCAAGATAGGTTTTGATCTCATAATTGTACCCCGGCACACCGATGTAAACGGCCATACTCTCCCCCACAGCGGTCAACCCCTGGGCAAGCCTTGCATTGTCCAGCTCATAAAAGGTGATGGAGTGAATGCCCCTTTTGACGTCGGCGGAAATATAGGGTCCTTTTTTGGTCAGATACTCCGGCAGCACAGGTGCTGTCAGGAATCGTCTGGCCACTTCCTTGGCGCTCTCCGGTGGATAGGTCACGTTTGATATGATGATCATCAATTTTCTCCTCAATTTTTTTTGGCTTTGTTGGATTCCGGGGTCTTGCATAAAAACACCTTAAAATTAGCCTTGCCCACGCTGTCCCCCGTCAGGGGGGGCTATCCCCCCGTCCTCTTTATTTATCACAGCGCTTTCAGCTGTCAAGCAGAACCTCTCCCCCATGGGCCCCGGATACATCCCTGATCCCCCGGATGTGAATTAATCCCTTGACCTTAATCTCCCCTGGTGGTTAAAAATGAAATGGTATCTTTTCGATTGAGAGGAACTATGAAACAGGCGGTGCGCGTCACACGCTTTAAAAAACAGGGAACACAGATTACCCATGACAACCTTTGAGTATACCGCCCTGAACCACAGGGGAAAAAGAGAGCAGGGACTCATCACGGCGGACAGCAAAACCGCCGCCGGGTCACTCCTGAGAAAAAAAGCAGTCTACCTCATTGCCATCAATGAAATTGATGCTGAAACCACCCCCCGGGGCACTTCCCGCAAATTGTCGGACACAGGGGGAATCTTCTTTTCCGGAATCTCCAAAGCCGAGATTTCCATGATGACCCGACAGCTGGCAACCCTGGTGTCTGCCGGATTCAACCTGATCTCCGCCCTTGACACCCTGGTACTACAGACCCGGTCCAAAGCATTGATCAAGGTCATATCAAAATTGGAAAATACCATTGAAGAGGGGAATAGTTTTTCCACGGCACTCTCTCTCTACCCCTCACTTTTTACCCCCATCTATATCAACATGGTCAAGGCCGGCGAATCTTCGGGTACCCTGGACATTGTGCTGGAACGCTTGGCAGATCTCATGGAAGCCCAGGAGGAGACCCGGGCAAAAATACAGGCAGCCCTTGCCTATCCTGTGCTCATGGCCCTGGTGGGTGTTGTGGTGCTGTTATTTTTGCTCACCTACATCGTTCCGGGGCTGGTGGGGATCTTCTCCGACATGAACCAGACCCTGCCGGGGCCCACACAGCTCCTCATCACCGTGAGTACTTTTTTAAAAACCTTCTGGTGGATCCTGGCTTTGCTTATTTTAATCATGATAACAGGATTCTATCTACTTATGAAAACCGAGAAGGGGGCGTTTTTCATTGACCGGGTGATCTTCATTATTCCCAAAATAGGGTCCCTGCTGAAAAAATCGGCAGCTGCACGATTTTCACGCATATTAGGGTCCCTCCTGGAACACGGGGTGCCGGTCTTAACGGCCCTGGACATTGCCAAGAGCATCATCGGCAACCGAGTCCTTTCCAAGATTATCACCCAGGCGGAAGCCGAGGTGAAACAGGGTGGAGAGCTGGGCCGTGCTCTGGAACAGCACGGGGCCTTCCCCCTCCTGGCCACCCAGATGATCAAGGTGGGGGAAAAGAGTGGCACCCTGGAAAAAATGCTGGAGCGCACCGCCACCTTTTATGAAAAAGAGGTGGATACCTCCCTCACGGCCATGACCGCCATGCTGGAACCGTTGATCATACTTGTCATGGGAGTCATTGTGGGTTTTATTGTGCTGTCGGTGTGTCTGCCTATCTTTGAGATGAATCAGCTGGTCCGGTGAAAAAAATCATGGCAGGCTGCCCTCAAAACGCTACGATTCAAGGCCTATCCCATTGGCATATTTTGCAAATCGTTTCACCTGCTCCCGATAATACTCCCCACGATCCTCTGCCGCTTTTAGGGCATCTTTGGAAACGGCCAGGGCCTCTTCATACCGCCCATTGACAAAAAGAGCCTCGGCAACGGTATCCAGTACATGGGCACTTTGGTCCACAGTTAGGGCTTTTTGCGCCAAGAACAGTGCCTCTTCAGGATTCCGATAAGAGGGATCTTTACAAGTGGCATAGAGCCAGGCCAGGTTGTTCAGGGCATGGGGATTTTCCGGATCACCATGGATCACCATCCGATAAAAGTAAATGGCCTTTTCAAATGCGCCGGCATCATAGAAATAGTCCCCTGCCAGGAGCTGAACTTCAGGGTCATCGCTCTTTTTCTCCAGTTCCCGGAGGACTAATTTTTCCGTCAGATACTTATTTACCCCCGCTTTTCCCGGGCCGAAGTTCAGATGGTATCCCAGGACGCACACCCCCACCATAAGGGCCACATAGCCCCACATCATACGACTGACTTTTTTGTTGTGCCGGTTAATAAGGGAGGGATCTGTCTCACACCGTGCCAGAAAATGAACCCGCTCCTTGATGCTGAAATGGTGCCAGTTGGGCTTGTCCCAGGCCTGACGGCTCTGCCCGGCGATTTTATGAAAGGTGGTGATCATGGACCGGGCATCGGGCAGATATCGGTAGACATGAATGTCAGCCTGGCGCTCAAAATTTCTCATATAAAATCCGAATCCATATCGAAAATAGAGCAGAAACAGCACAATGAGCACACCGCTGAGTACCAGGGTCATCATGGCCTCCCTGGAGATCCCCGCAAATTCCATCAAATCCGGCAAGGGCCCGGAGACAACAAGTATCACCAGGGGGTCCAGAAAGGCATAAATGCAGGCAATATATCCGGCAAAAAACAGAAGATAAAAATGCATGTGGTATTTTTCCACATGGCCCATCTCATGGGCAATCACGGCATCCATTTCATCTTCCCGGAGCAGAGAGATCAGAGAGGGGGTCACCAGAATATACCGGAATCGCCCCCAGATTCCCATGATACCGGCGGTGATCATGGAGCCGCCAAACAGATCCCATTTCAGGACATCCCGATATTTCAGGTGTGCCCGGGCACACAGCATCTCAATACGAAACCTTGCCGGACCCGGTTCCAGGGAGCGGCACCGCCACACCTTCCGGATCAAAAACGGTCCCAGCCCGGCAATGGCCACAAGAAAAATGAGAACATAAACGATCTCTCCCAGGGGGGTGGCCAGAAAAGCCCCGGGCTGTTTAAAGGGGAGCAGATCAATGAGATCCGCCATCAGGGAGATCAGAAACCAGGGCAGCAGTGCCGGCAGGGAAAAAGAGATGTTGGAACGGACAAAATCCCTTTGGGAGAGAGTGCCGGGAAAATATTTTTTCTGCACAGGCCAGGCCGATGACCAGACAATGACCAGGTAGGAGAGAAACAGCCCCAGAAAAATCAGGGCTTCCAATGTGGGAAACTTCTGAAAAATCGCCACGCCTTCCAGGATGCGGTTCAGCCGCAACAGATAGAGATCCACGGCAAAAAGAACCAGGGCTCCCATGGAAAGACGGGTGAGAAGTTTGTCCATGGAAAGATCCGCCCCCCCTTCGGCCATCCCTTTCTCCGCTTTTTCAAGACGTTTGAAAAGAAACCGGCAAACAGCCCGAAAAAGAATCACCAGCACCAGGGCCATGATTACGGCATGCTCCGGCATGGTGGCATCGGCACCGGGATAGTCACAGGTGGAGTACAGGATCAGCGCCACCAGAAAATAGATAAAATTGGAAAACATCTAAACCGTCCCCGTATCGGCAAACCGTGCCAGGATAATCCACGATTTAACATCAAACTTCACCCCCGGGGTATGGAGAAGATTTTTCGCCCCTTCCCGGGAGAGAAACAGCACGCTGATCTCCTCTGAGGCTTCGTTGCCAGCCAGGCTCATCTCCCCCCTGCACCCGGCATACACAAGGGAAACAGACTCATCGGTCATGCCCGAGGAGGAGTAGATGGGGGGGCTTGTGCGCAGTACACTTTCCAGTTCAAGACCGGTCTCCTCCTTAAGCTCCCTTGCCGCCGCTTTTTCAACCGTCTCCCCGGGGTCCACCAGTCCTGCGGGAAACCCATACTGAAATCCTCCCAGGGGAACCCGGAATTCCCGGATCATCACCAGCTTCTCCTTTTCACGATGAAAGGGAACAATCACCACGGCATCGGCGGCGGGGGGAGCGGTGTCAACCACCTCCGGCACCTTTTTTCGGGAGGCAAACACCCATGATTTTTCCCCGCCCCGCTGATCCTGGTAAGAGAGCGAAAAAAGGTTCAGATGGGTCTGTTCCGTTATTTTTTTAATCTCCTTGATTTCCATATCCTCCTCATCTTCCTATAACTGCCACGGGCAGACCGCATTGGGGACCTGGGTCTGCCCACAACGAATAATGAAAGTAATGTTAGGCATACCGACACATTCCTATAAAAAAAATGCAGATAAAAACTCAATCATTGAACGTCAGTTTAAAGAACATTCCATTTTTTGACAAGCTCTTATGGCCATATTTCGGGTTAAGCTTGATCACAACACCGGGGGTCAGGCTTATGTTATGGGCATTATCGGTGGCCTTTTGGGTTCGCATCCGCTTTGGTGGATAACGCCAATAACACAAGCCTGGGCCCGTTTATTCTGCCCCTGTTTGCCCTGGTTCTGTCTGTCCGACCCCTGTCTGTCCTGACTTCATATGCCTTGACCCCGTCTGCCCTGACTTCGTATGCCCTGACCCCGCCTGCCCGCCCATTGTGACGGCTGTCCGATGTTATGATCAAGCCCCCGGGTAAGATTCGTTTGGGTTAATTATTATTTCGACCAGGCCGATTATAAAGTCACTATTACCGACTTATGGTAATCCATGGTAATATACGTTTATAAACCTATCAACAATTTAATAACTCCAAAAACCGGATACAAACCGTATACTAACAATTAGGGTTGACGTATCCCGGGAATATCTATAAATACCCGACTTAAATGGTGAAGATCCTTGTTTATTTTTTGGGGCACGATGCGAAAATACCTCCCATGCGGATGCGGGTGCACACCGGCATTGCGCCTCCGTACGACCTCAATCTTTCACAAAAAAAGCCAACCGATGCATCATTGCATTGACAAATTCAGGAGAGCCCCATGAAAAAAGTATTGACCATCTGTTTTTCATTTATGCTATGTTTTGTCATTCCAAGTGCCTTTGCGCAATCAGAATCCCCCTTTTACCAGCTGGGAGAGGTGGTGGTCACCGACCAGACCACCTCCTCGGAATCCGTGGCCACAGTGCACACCGTCACGTCCCTTGACATTGAACAAAAAGGAATCAGAACCCTGGATGAGGCACTTAAACTCGTCCCGGGGATCTATATCCGCTATGGTGCATCCGGCGCTCCCCGCATTGATATCCGGGGCCTGCGTACCCGTCATGTTCTGTTACTTCTCAACGGCATTCCCATTAAAGACACCTATGACGGACAATTCGACCCCACCACCATACCGGTGGATCACATCGCCCGGATTAAGGTCACCACCGGCGGCGGGTCCGTTATTTATGGGGCCGGCGGCAGTGCCGGTATCATCAATATCATCACGAAAAAAGGGGAACAAGGGGTCCACACCAGCATCCTCAACGAATTTGGTCCGGAAGGATACTATTCTGCCAATGCCACCCTCACAGGAGCAGCGGACAAGGTGGACGGCGTGGTCAGCCTGGGCAACACCTCCCAGAATGCCGTGCCCATGTCCGACGATTTCAACGAAACCTCCCTCCAGAACAATGACTCCAGGGAAAACAGTGATTATGAACGACAGACGGTGTTTGCCGGTGTCAACTATGCTGCGACAGAGGCTCTGAACCTGGGACTGACCTTTAATTACCAGGACGGCGAAAACGGTATCCCCCCTGCCACCATCGACAATAAAAAAGATGTTTTTGCCCCCAGTGTCAAGTACGACCGCATTGAAGAGATCAAGAGCCGCTCTTTTCAAGCTGCCTTTGATTATACCTTTCAGGCCCCGTTACAGCTGCGGGGCTGGATTTTTACAAGCCAGGGAGACACCCTCTCCAACCGGTATGACAACGATAACTATACCACCATCTCCAAAAAGGGCAGCTACACAGAGGATGCCACCAGCACCGTCCATGGGGCCAACCTCCAGCTCTCCTGGCTGCCCCGGGCCTCGGACCGGGTGACACTTGCCGCCATGGTGGAAAAAGACGCCTGGGAGTCCGACGGATATGAAATTGACAGCAAGGGAAACCAGGAAGCCTTTGACATGGATTTTGACCTGAAATTCGCCTCCCTTGCCCTGGAATACTCCACCCAACTCACCGACAAATTCGAGGTCGTTGCAGGGTATGGATTTCATGCCATGGACAAGGACGGCGGCAGTGATGAAGATGATTTCTCCTGCATGGCCGGTGCAAGCTATGCCGTCACCGATACCACAACCCTCAAGGGTTCCTGGAGCCGCAGCATCAAGTTTCCCACCACAAAGGAACTCTATGCCCAGGATGGAAGCAACCCGGATCTGACCTCCGAAACCATCTACACCTGGGAGCTGGGAGTTCGGCAGGCCCTGCCGGCGGCCACAACGGTTTCCGTCACCGGCTACATCAAGGATGCCAAGGATTTCATTGAAAAGGACGAGAACGATCTCTATCGCAACTTTGAAGAGTACCGCTTCAAGGGCGTTGAGATTGAGGTGAACAACACCTTTGTCGACAACCTGACCCTCACCGGCACCGCATCCTTGATGACCTCCGATGACAGATCCACCCATACGGAAAAGGATGAACTCCAGTATCGACCGAAGCAGAAATATTCACTGGAGGGCAGCTATCTGTTTCCCTTCGGTCTCACAGCCCGGGTCTCCTATCTTTATGTGTCAGGCCAGTACTATTACAGTAAGAACACTCCCCTGGAAAAGGCAGAACTTAATGATTTTCAGATCATTGACTGCAAGCTGTCCCAGCGCTTGTTCCAGGATGGTCTGGAGGTTTTCTTAAGGGCTGAAAACCTTTTGGATGAAGATTACGAACAGAGCTATGGTTATCCCTGTCAGGGACGCACCGTTTATGCCGGAGCCGTTCTTCGGTTTTAATAACTGCCATAATAAAGAGTGACCCATGAACATATTTGTGTGCATTGACGACACCGACAATCATGAGAGTAGAGGCACGGGCCAGCTGTCCCAACTGTTTGCCCAAGCCATTGAAAAAAAGGGATGGGGCACCTGCTCCTCCATCAGCCGCCACCAGCTGTTTGTACACAAGGATATCCCCTATACCTCCCACAACAGCTCCATGTGCTTTAAGGCCCACATCGGCAGCAACACCCTGCAGCCCCTCATTGATTTCATGCAAAAAGGACTTGAAGCGGAAAGCGCACCAGGTTCCGATGCAGGCCTGTGCGTGGCCGTGGATCAGGAGTCGCTGGACAGACAACGGCTCATGGCCTTTGGCCGCAAGGCCAAAGATACCGTGTTAAACAAAACCATGGCCTATGAACTGGCCACTGATCTGGGGGTCCATCTGTCTGAACATGGGGGCACCGGCGACGGCATCATCGGCGCTCTGGCAGGCGTGGGACTGAGACTTGGTGGAAATGACGGCCGATTCCGGGGCTGGTATCATTTTGACAGAAGCGGCAGCCGCGTCACGGTCCCATCCCTTTGCAGCCACGACTTTGTGGACGTGGTCAAACCCCTTGACGGTGCCCCCCTGGGGCAGGATCAAACCGTTTTGCTGGGAAGCGACAAGGTGAAGATCATCCACCAGGGGGGACGGCAGGTACTTCCGGTGGAAGCGGTGAAAGATGCGTCGGGTGCTCCTGCCTGGGTGACCTTGACCAAAGATCGCATCAAGCAGGTCTGGCCCTGAAAAACGTGATCATCAAGTCCCCATGTCTTGTCTATCTCCCTTTATACTCCCGTACTGCTCCGTACATGAAATAGGCACACACGCCACAGGCGCAGCCAATAAGGGGATAGGTGACAAGGCCGGGGTAGAACTTGATCAACACCACCTCCACGGGCTTGCCTGTGATGAGGTTCAGACCTGATTTCACCACATGCATGACAAGAGCCGCCAATACCCCCTCCACCACCCGGTTGACCAGGGGATGTCCCAGGGTGGGCAGGTATCGGGTCAGCTCCAAAGAGAAAGCCGGCAGACAGAACCGCAACACATCCAGCACCCCTTTTCTTGACCCGGCAATCACCGCAAAAACCCCCGCCACAATGCCCATATAGGCGGCAGCCCCTTTTTTGTTCACATAACACGGTCCAAACACCAGAAAAAAAAGATAGACCACATAGGAGTGACCGGGCAGGTTGAGATCCAGCCGCAGCATCTGTTTCGCCGCCACCGACACCAGTGCAAACACCGTCAGCAGAATGGTTTCGGAAATCAGCAGGCGTGATTTCCGCTGCTCTGTTAGTCTCATTACTCTTCCATTCCTTTGAGTTTGACGGACAGTCCCGCCAGGGTTGATATATCCTCCACGAGGATCAAAAGGGGAATAAACACGGCCTTGAGTCCCACAAACAGCTGTGCGGGATGGAACAGATCCCTTTTATCGGGCACCAGCCCCTTCTGTCCCTGGATGTGAAGAATCTCCCTGGCATCGGCGGTGATGCAGGGTAGCAATCCAAAGGCGATGCCCATGGCCAGCTTTTTATCCCGGGACAGAAACCGGGAGAACAGCGCCATCCACTCCCCCACGGTGGTGGTCCGCATCATGACCATGACGGGGATAAAAAAAAGCCATACCCGAACCCCGGCCAGGGCCCCCTGCCCTGCGGCGGTCATATCCCACCTGAAAAGCGGCATAAAGGCCGCAAAAACAAGGCTTTGAATTACAAAAAAACGACTGTCCGCCACAAAACGTCCCAGCCCCATGCCGGAGAGCAGATAGTACAGCGTCAGCAAAATCGCCAGCAGCGGATAGCTCTGCGTTCCAAGGGCATAAATCATAAACCACACGCCCATGTTCATCACCATTTTTGCCCCGGGTGATGCCCTGTGCAGCAGAGAATCACCCGCCACATAATCATAGGCCGGGGCCTTGAATGACCGGAACAGGCCTTTAAAAATGCCGGGTTTCCGGCCCTTTTTTTTTCGTGTCCCTGCCGTTGTCAGGTTTTCAGTGGGGTGTGTTTCCAAAGAATCGGGCGGGCAGGAGGGGTACTTTTTTCCCGGGGTAGGGGTATAATTCCCAAGACGGATGATCCCGGCGCCGGGGTCACGGGCATATCTACCCCGACTGCTGGTGAATACCAACCCACATTGAATTTGTGCCATGGCCATGCGTAAAAAATCCAGCAGATGCTCCCGTTCCCGGCCATCCAGAAATCCCAGGATGTCATCCACAAAAATAAAATCAGGCCGCAGCAGCACGGCCTGGGCCGCAGCCAGATGAATTTTTTCGCCAAAGGAGAGTTTAAATGGAGAGAGGTGGGCTTTTTCTGCCAATCCCACACAGTTCAGCAGGGCTTGAATTTCATCGGCGGCGGCTTCAAGTCTCCGAACATCCCGCCGCTTTCCCATTAAGGCACCAGCCATCTCCCTTTGCACCGTGGGTTCAAAAAAATGTCTGTCCGGGTTTTGGGTCAGGGTCATCACCCGGCACGGCCCCGTTGCCCCGGTTCGCACCACCCGCCCCCTCTCCGGCTCCATGGTGCCGGACAGAATATGGAGTAAAGTAGTTTTGCCCGAGCCGTTACACCCTTCAATCCACAGTTCATTTCCACCGGTAAGGGTCAGGGAAAGATCGTCGGCCAGCAGGGAGGCACCTTCATACCCATACCCCACCTGATGGAGCTGGATCCGTCTCTGATCCTGGGAAGCCACTGGCGAATCAAGGGCAATGACAGGAGAAACACCGCGAACCGCTGATGGGGAAGATTCAAGGGCCACCACCTGGTCCACCTCCCGGGAAGGGATGATACCGGGGTGTGAGGTGAGCACCACGCCAGCCCCCTGATCTCTGAGATATCCGATATAATCAAGGACGTTACCAATATTGACGGGATCCAGATAAAGAAAGGGTTCATCCATCAGCAAAAGATCCGCCGGCAGCATCCCGGCGGCCCCAATGGCAACCAGATGCTTCTGACCCGAGGAGAGGGTCCTGACAGGGTGGTCCAACAGCGGCTCCAGCCCCAGCAGGGTCACTGTCCTATGGAAACGCTCCCGGACATGGGACGCATCCGTGTTATCCACGCCGAACATCAACTCTTCTCGTACCAGGGTGGAGATCATCTGGGAGTGGGGATTCTGCAGCACCAGTCCCATGCGGTGACGGGGTGCAACATTCAGGGAACTCCCCTGAAAAAGGATGTCACCGGCATACTGTTTCTCTTCATGGCTGATCCCCCGGATACCAAAAAGAAGGGAGGATTTTCCCCTGCCGGAGCCGCCCTCGACGCACACCAGCCCCCCATGTTTCACCTGAAAGGAGAGTCCGGTGAAGATCGTTTTCTGTCTGATGGTGCAGCTCAATGATCGAACATCCAGTAACACGCCATATCCTTATTGATTGTTATCCCAATGCATACATTCACCCTTTCAGGTCGCAATTTTCCATTTCAATCCCGAAAAGGTATTATCTACATTAATTTACAACCAATTTCAACGTCTTTACTCAACTCTCAACTTTCGGACGTATCCTTCCGGGTCCTGATCACGACACCGGCCACGCCGGAGTGGGGGCCGACCTGTTTTTCATGAAGGGACAAACATGGCATGGTTGGACGTAAAAAAAGGCGGGTCATTTCTTAAAATCGGGGCAATGGCGGGATGTTTTTTAAATTTTCTGTCCAGAAAAAACCGAATCTGCCTGCGATTCCAGCCCCGGGGATGGTTAAACCCCAGATACAATGAGAGATCTCCGGAATAAAAAGAGCGGGTTTCAAGCAGTTCAACCTCCTGGCTGAACCGGGGAAGATTAAAAATGGCAAGGTTCAGGAAACTGATGTTTTCACTGTTCTTCGCCACATAGGCCAGGGTCTTTTCTGCGGCGATCTCATCTTCAAAAGCGGTACCAAAGAGCAGGTACACATAGGTGGCAATACCGGCTTTTTTAAGGGCTGCCAGCACCTGGGTGGCCATGTTCAGACGGGTCCCCTTGTTCATCTGATCCAGGACATTCTGATCCCCAGACTCAAGACCCAGCTTCAGCATGCGACATCCGGATCGATACAGAGCCCGGCAGAACGCCGGGTCGGCAAGGTCCCTGGTGAACCGCACAAAGCCATACCAGGTAAAGGGCAAGGGGTGGTCGGCAATTGTCCTTAAAAAAGAGGGGCTCACCGCATCGTCCAGAAAATGCACATGAGCGGGGTTCACCCGCTCCTTAAACTGCCTGAGATCATCCAACAGATCCGTGTTTTTCTGGGGCACATACCGCCCGCCCTCCACGGCTTCGGGACAAAATCTGCATTTGCTCCAGTAACAGCCCGTGGCTGTACGGTAGGGAATGATGGGACCCGGAGCCAGGTAATCCTCCCAGTTACAGAAATCAAAATCAGGCACCACCCGGTGACCGGACGTTTGCGCTTCCCCTGGTGATTGCCCTTTCATGAGTGCCACCACGGCATCCTCTCCCCTGCCCCGGACCATAATATCAATCAGCGGGGAAAAGGGATTTTTCCATGCCGGTGCACTCATCCAAGAGGAGATCAATCCGCCGCCCAGAACAATTTTTTTACCGGGAAAGGTGGCCTTGACCCATCCGGCAAGGGCAAAGCCGGTGAGGGCCTGATTCAGATAGCAAATGGACACCCCCACAAGGGAGGTGGTGTTTTTTTCAATGGCGGGTGCCAGAACCGACGTGAAATACCCATAAAAGGGATTGTCCCTGAAATTGCGGGCAGCGGCCAGCAGATCCCGGCTTTTCACAGGAGAAAGTTCGGCATCCACATAATCTGACAACGACAGCCGGAACCGGGGGGCACAACTGACATGGAGGACCCGGTTCACATCCATCACCCGCTGGCGGTAGCGATCCCGGTTACCATAAAGGGCCGGGGTCTTAAGATCCGCCAGATTTTGATCCAAATGGGACACGGCCCGCCGGGTCCAGGAGTCGCCGGGGACCGGCCCTCCATTGCGGGCAAGCCACAGCAGGCCGCCAATGTTGGCATCAATGGCGGTGCAGTCAAAGCCGTTCCGTTTTAATGCACCGGCAAGCAGAGCCACACCGGCGGGGGGTTCACAGGGTTTTCCCAGGGGGGGAAATATCAAAAGCATTTAATACGTTCCTTGGGGGTATCAGTGTACCATATGGCTGGCCATGCTGATGCCGTTATCCTGTTTCTAAAAACGTTCCTTAAAAGTAAACCCCTCTTCTATCTTTTCTGAATAATTTTGTAAACGCATATTCAGACTTTAATTATCAACGGCAATGTTCTATCACAGTATGTGAGGAACAAGGTACTGGTGAAAATGAACGATCAGGTGGGCCACTCATTACCGAATCACCGGGTAAGGCCTCCCCCAATTTGGGAAGTGGTGCCGGACGTCTTGTGATATCCACATACGCTGCATGAAATCTGACTTTGAATGGAGCTCTTTGGAGTTATTCTCATTGGCATGGTTTTTGGGGGAAGATTAGTTTCTTAGGCGTTTACAACCGGGCAACATATGAACCGGAGAGACGTGCAGCTTTGATGCTGTGGGAAAATCATATCAGGGGCTTGATTGACCCGGAATTCGTCTCTGATAACCAAGTCGTCACAGACTTGAATTCTTATCGTGCCATTAATGAGTAAACGGCTTGACAAATTATGATCAGATGATAACATGAATAACAAATACGGTTTACTTGACACCCTGTTGGATCTGGACGGCGAAATATTCCCGATGGATAACGGGTACTGGGTTAAATTTAATGCAAAACAGATACGCCCGAACCAGCACGCACCGCACGGAATAAAATATTCCATGTCACTGCATGACAGATACAATACCCGGGTTATTGGATTCGATAATGCCCATGCCGTGAAATCAGCCCGGAAAAAAGGATTCGCCGGACGTATAGTCACATGGGACCATAAACACAGCCTGAACAAAGTGGAGCCGTACACGTTTGAAACCGCCGGCCAGTTGCTTGAAGATTTTTGGGCGGCTGTGGATGAATATTTACAGGAAGGATAAGAAACATGGCCAGCAAGGTTATGAAAATCGGCATCATGTCAAAGGAAGATTACAAGCATCGGACCATTGCCATTGCCAGAGGGGAATACAAACCCCGCAAAAACGAACCCAAGATATGGTTTGAATCTATGGAGTCCCTGGGCCAAGTCTTGAGCGGACAGAATCAGAAACTTTTAAGACTGATCCGTGATCAGCACCCGACATCCCTGGTTGAACTGGAAGCATTGTCCGGGCGAAAAAAATCAAACCTTTCCAGAACCCTTAAAACCCTATCAAATTATGGCATTGTGGATCTGATCAAAGAGAAAGGTATGGTCCGCCCCATCGTCAATGCAACTGATTTTCAAGTTGAATTAAGACTGTAATCTCTTTCCCCAGGATAGGCCCGGAATAGCTACCCGGACCGAACAGGTGGTTTCCTGGCCGCCTTTCCTGGGGATTTCTACTCAGGATCATTGCAGGAGATGATAAGTGAATAAATCAGAAAATCTGAGCCTTAAAAAATGGCTAAGCATACCTGACGTAGCAGCATACCTTTCAAATATAACGCAGGATAGCTTCAATGAAGCTGATGTATTGCAATTAAGTTTGGATGGGAAATTAAGCCTATCAGTTTATTTGGTTAACCTGCATGAGGGGCCGCAGAGAGCGTTTCACCAAGGCCACCGAGTCTAAGCCGGGCAATTTGATTCCGCCAATGAAGGGGGGAGCTACCACAGCACCCCTTTGCCTGGTGGCCATAGATCCTGATATGCGGCTTTCCCGGGCCGGCCAAGGGATTTACCCGGCAGTGATGAGGGCCTTATCATGACGTCCTTAACCCGGTGGTGGTGCCCTTGGACTTGGTGATGGGTTACTACGTCCACATTCCCCACAAACTCCACAAGGCAGGAACCACACGGGTTTCAGGACGTGGAGAATCTTCTCCACAACTCCACAAAATCAAGCGCTGAAGATGACGGCGTGAAGAATGTGGAGAACGTGGAAACAAACTCCACGGGCGGAGAGTCAATAACCACGCTGGCTGTGGAGAATGTGGAGTTTGTGGAGAATTTTCCTGTAGGGGATCACCGGGAAAGGTGGTGTTGGGGACCTGGTCTGTTTCCTCTCATTGCTCATTGTCAGGTGCCTGGGAACTTATGGAGGACCTGAGAATTGCGGTGACTATGCGGCGGGCATTGCCAAGGCACTCATTGACCCGGGCAGAAGAAAGAATGGCCGGCCTTGTGTCTTTATTATCACCGATGGGGAGAGGTCCTTTCATCCAACCCTCCTGCCTGGTGCCCGCTGTCTCTCCGGGGGACATTAGCTCAGATCTGAACGGATCTTTTCCTTACCGGGTGTTCGGGTGTTGACCTCTTCAGCCTGCCTGGATAGCCATGACCATGGAATGTATAGCACTGATTATCGTTCCCTTGCGGCCTGGCTCCTTCATTTTCCATGATGTTTTCCTGCCCGGCCTGATAAAAATATTATCAATCATTGATGAGGGAAAACCCTTTGTGTTACATTTAAATAAAATCGTTGACATGGTTTTGGGTGCAGGGTATGGGATTAAGGTATGATGGTTGGGTTTCAGTGAAGGTTAGAATCTTTCCGGCTATCCTTCTTTTTGTAATGATATCCAGATCTACACAATAGCTTGATATGCATTGAATAAATATACCTATTGACTATGAAGAAAACTAGAAACTATAAACGAGTAGAATTTCCAAAAGGGCGACCTATTGCTATAAAAAACAGAACATGCGTCTTTTGTGGCAATAAATTAAATGAAAATATTCAAACCAAAGAGCATGTTATTGCTAGAAGATTTGTTCCTAAAGGACAATTGAATGGACAATGGAACCTAATTGTAAATGCTTGCCGTGATTGTAATGGGGAAAAATCTGATTTAGAAAACGACATTTCAGCTATCACGATGCAGCCAGATGTTCATGGGCAGTATCCTTGTTCAGATGGAATACTCAAAAGTGAATCTGATAGGAAAGGAAGAAATAGCTTCAGTCGAATAACTAAAAAACCAGTTAAAGATAGCAGTGAGAGTATAGTTGTTAATGGTGGTTTCTCCAGCGGTTATACTGGCTCTTTGAAGTTTAACTCCCCACCACAAATTGAAGATAAAAGAGTTTATAAATTAGCTCGTCTCCAACTGTCCGCTTTCTTTTACTATTTAACTTATGATACCAAACAGAGAATGGGCAGATTTTGGAGTGGTAAGTTTGCTGGTATTTCAATTTCACCACGATCCGATTGGGGTAATAAGAGGAATCTATATTTTATGAACAATGTTCTTCCTTGGGAGCCAAGGTTCCTCGGGTTTGGTGCAAATGGGTATTTTAAAATTATAATAAGAAAACATCCGTCAAAACGATGTTGGTCCTATGGGCTTGAGTGGAATATGAGCTATAGAGTTATAGGTATGTTTGGCGATGAAAGACCGATACTCAAAATGCTTGATCGCTTACCTTCAAAAGAATTCAATTCTATTCATGAGGATCCGAATGAATTTATAAGGTATTCTTTAGATGAACCTATAAGTGAAGCTGAAGACAATCTTTTCAAATACAGAGATTGGTAATTAAATAAAATAATTTGCATATCAAATCGGTCAACCTGACCGCGTGAACGGGAGGCGTTTTTAGCGAAGGCTGTTGGCGCGGCAGGTTACCTTAACGTTATAAAAGAGAACAAAATGCCAAGACAAATCCCTATTCCATCTGTCGTTGATGCGATACTTAGAGGCTTTGAAGAATCTCATAACACTTATCAGGAATGGTCAGGCGGATCTTGGCTATGGGAGGCACCAGAATATCTGATTTGTTCAACCGTAGCTAGGCAAATAGCGGAGATAGACGGTGCTAAGTTCATAACGTTAGAAAATGGCTCAAAAAGAACTCTTGAAGATGCAGGAGCAAGAGGCAAAGGAAGGCTGTCTAAAGATATTAGGGAGAAGGGAAGAGTCGATATATTACTTTGGTGGGGGGATGGTTCACCAAGAGCTGTAATTGAAATAAAAAATCAAATATACTCTTCGGCGCAGTATGAAGGTGATATCAAAAGAATATGCGGTTTTTTAAACAGAAATGGTCACGAGTCCTCTCTCCAGTTTGGCGTTTTTGCATTTTATGAATCAGCTTTTTCAGGGGAAAGAAAATCTGCCAAAGAGAAAGTGGAAGGCAGAATAGATCGAATTTACTACAAAGTTAGTAACCTATTCCCAAATCAGTTTGATTTGAGTCTATATAGATCAGACGTCAACGAAGAAATTAAGGACAATGCCTGGGGATCTGCCTGTATTTTAATAAAACGAAAAAATTTATAACCATGCTGCTGCAAGGGACGCGCAAAAAGCCGCGCGCCCCTGAGCAGCCCGTTAAATGAAGCCCTACGGGCGGACGAGGTTGAAAGTTACTTTACCTGTAGTGCAAGCGTCGTGCCAGATACAACAAATTCGGAGGGCTCATTTAACCATTAAGTTGAAGCGGGCATCAACCTTTGGAGTTTTTTTTTGCTGTGTGGTAGCCGCTTAACTTAAGTGTTTTAAAGTGCGACATGAAGTCGCGTAAGTAGCTGTTTTGGAAGTTAATATCAACTATCACAAAACCCTGTTTTCTGCAACAGGTATTCTACCGGGACATGCGTCCGGAGTAATCCGGGGGTGTGAAGCTCTCGGGACAATGAAGCCCGCGGAGGACTTTTCTCCGGGAGAGGGAACCGTGAGGGGAACTCAACTCTGCAAGCATCATGCGGTAAGGGAGCTATAATTGGACAGTATGGTTAACATATGTGAATCGCTGCAGCGTCGTTATGAGAACAAGCCTAAGATGCTGACAGGCTTGGACCAAAAGGTAGGTGGCCAGGAACGGGGGCTTTTAACTCCATCGTCGCAGATGTCGTGCCACCGGCGCAAGGGCGGAACCTAACCTGTCCGGGTACTTACGTGGAACATGGTAAGCCCGTAGCCCTCCCATCGGGGAAAGCGAACCGCAAGGTGAGCCCATGGGGCTGCGGGTAGAGGATGTCGGAGAAAGCGAATGCCTCGTTGTAATGACGGGGATACGGATTGGTGGTACAATGTTGCCCACATTATCCGGCCCGAAAGGGAGCAGACTTCCGACGGGTGTTCAATTGCGAGATAATTTGTAAAATCTTCAAACAGGGGAAAGCAAATGACGGTTGCCGCTTGGACAACTGGTGCACCTTTGGACGGACTAAACTGCTGGAAATCCATCAATTGGGAAACCATCGGTGAAGGAGTTAGAAGACTGCAGGTGCGTATCGCAAAGGCTGTGAAAGAAAATCGATGGGGAAAAGTCAAGGTATTGCAATGGCTGTTGACCCATTCTTTTTATGCCAAGTTGTTGGCCATCAAACGCGTTACCTCCAATCAAGGCAAACGCACACCGGGAGTGGACAAGGAATAGAAAACGGATTTGATTTTCTCGGACAGAATCCACGTAAGTACGGCGGAAAACTTTTGATTAAACCCGCTCGTAAGAACGTGAAAGCCTTTTTAGGCAATATCCGGGAAACGATCCGCAAGCATGCGGCATCAAGCGCCGATGTCCTGATTTGGACACTGAATCCCAAAATCAGGGGATGGGCCAACTACCACAGGCATGTGGTATCCGGCAAGATTTTCGGGCTTGTGGATAACTGTATCTACAAGTATATATGGCAGTGGATGAAAAGGAAGCACCCGCGAAAGAGAAAGAGTTGGCTGGTGGATAAATACTGGTCGAAGGGATCTCTTCCGTGGTCCTTTTCAGCGGTGATTGAGGAAGGCGATGCCAAATCCGCCAGAATTGAGCTGGAGAGGGCTCACAACATCAAAATAAAACGCCATGTCAAAATTCGGGGGGATGCGAATCCTTTCGACCCGAAATATGAACAGTATTTTCGGAAACGTTATGCTCAACGCAATGCGCAGAGGGCAAACAGGTGTAACAGGCATAAGACATCACAACCGGGTGGCCCCAAAAGGGCTTGCCTTATGAATGCTTGAGCCGTGTGCGTTGAAAGGCGCACGCACGGTTCTTAGAGGGCTGGGGGATGGCAACATCCCCTGGCTACTCGACTATAGCCCTTTTCAGAACGACAGAAACAACCGATGTATAGACCGAAAAACATTTATTATATGAACACAATTGAGTGCAATCAGAAATGCACTAAGTGTTCGCATTGGAAATACAAGGATAAAGCCGACCGGCTACCGACAGAAAAGTTTATAATCGGCATTAAGAGTATTCCGACAACAAAGGAACTTTGTATTGTTGGCGGTGAACCGCTTTTGTTCAAATCAGAGATTTACGAAATTTTACAAGGCATTGCCGACACAGATATAAGAACAGTAATCGTTACAAACGGTGTTTCAATGGACAAAGACTTCATTCATACCGTTTCAAAATATAACATTCATATTGTGGTTTCTATTGACACAATAGACAGAAATTTTTGGAAGTTTGTGCGTGGAACAAACTCTTACAACAAGGTTTTGAAAAACTTTGAATATGCGACAAGTATTTTGACTCCTGGACAAATCAGTATTCAATCCGTTCTTTCAAAAGAAACTCAGCCACATATGGCGGAAGTTGCAGAATATGCAAACTCAAAAAATGTTTATCATTCCATTCAAGACTACATGACGGAAGGTTTTGATGGCTCTTGGACCGCAACAAAAAACAAGCAAGCCATAATTCCCGACAATGGACAACAATGTTTTGCAGCAAACAGAAATTTATCCGTTGTTCAAAACGGAGACGTTTACACCTGCTTTCAGCAAACTTGGATAGACAGTTGCCAAAAGCCACTTGGTAATTTGAACACCCACACAATGACTGAAATAATATCTTCTGAATATGCAATTTCGGTAAGTGCGAAAATGCGAGTATGTAATTTGCCCTGCAAGGTTCTTAAATGCAACACCAAAAAATAATGACAGTATTTGAAGAAATAATTGTTGAATTAAGCTATAATTGCAATTTGAGTTGTAGTATGTGCGGCTTTGGCAAAGAAGCCAATCCATATAGCAAGAGTAAATTCCTGACTTTTGAGAACTACAAAAAAATACTTCATCAAATTGGCGACAAGGCAAAAACAATCCGATTAAACGGTCGCGGAGAAAGCACTATACACCCCGATTTTGTTGAAATATTAAATTACACAAAAGAGCAATACCCGAATGTAAATATCAATCTGTTTTCAAATTTTTCTTTCAACAATAAACGAATACTTGAAGCACTTATCAATAATCGTGTTCAACTATTTATTTCTATGGATAGTTCAGAAGCAGAAGAGTTAAAAACGATCAGGAAAGGGGCAAGATTTCATTTCATAGAAGAAAACATTAGATGTCTGCATAACTTGCCTAATAGACCGTTTATCATTTTCACTATTCAGGAAGCGAACATTCACCGCATTTATGATATTGCCAAGTTTGCATACGGCAATAAATGTCAAATTTTGTATAACACTATTCGCAGAGATGAAGGAATTGAGACCTTTGTTGATATGGTTAATGAGAAAAATCAAAGTATTTCAGCACAATTTCAAAGAGTAACAGAGTTATATTCAAACTCAAATTTACAATGCTTGTATCCTGACCAACTTGCAGGAATACGGTTGAAAGTTGCAAAACCAACACAAACACATGGCACAATGCAAAGTTGCCCGGCTTTGGACCAAGAGCTTTGTATTTTCTATGACGGCACAACAACGCCTTGCAATATGTTCAATCCTTATGTTTACGGCAATATATTCAAACAGTCTTTAAATGAAATTTGGAATAGTCAGGAAAGGTTGGACTTTCTGGTTTTTCATAAGAACCATTACTATTGTCAAAACTGTGCAAACCTTGGAATGTGAAAATGAGTTCACTATCAAATTTTCCATATAGGAAAATTTTGGACTATTGGTATGAGAAGCTATCAGACAAACCATACCGATATAAATTTCTTTTGACGAAAGCAGTTGAAGTGTTCACTTTCAAAAGTCATAGTGGAAAAGGCAACAATTGGCACGGCTATTTTAAGTTTCCAAGTCCAATAAGAAATACTGCTGTTCCAGAAAACCTTAAATTAAGTATCGTAATTCCAACCTATCTGAAATCCGAGAAAGACAGGCAAGACATTTTAAATTTATTACAGTCAATGAGCAGACAAACCTTGAAACCAAACAAGATAATAGTAATTGATGACTGCTCACCGATAAACTTTATTTTTCCCGAAACCGTTACAGTTTACAGACTTGAACAAAATTCGGGACCTGCAAGGGCAAGGAACGTAGGAAAAAAACTTGCTATCGAAAATGGCTCAGACATCATTGCATTTAGCGATACAGACTGCATTTTGTCAGAGCATTGGGTTTCAACAATTACTCAATCCTTTCTTGACTTCAAAGACTTTCAAATTCTTTCGGGAGACACGCCAGCATATGACAAAAGTTGGTTTGGGAGTTACCACAACATTAACGGAACTCTCAACGGCAGACAGCTAAAGAATACGGAACGGCTACTTTATGGAACGACTGCAAACTTGGCAATAACAAGAGAAGTAGCGATTAAGATTGACTTTAACGAGAACTTTCCAATCGCAGCAGGTGAAGACATTGAATTTTGCTTTAAAGCCAACAAACAAGGCTATGCTATAAAGTATATTCCGGCAATGACTGTTTATCATAACTTTGGCTATAACGGGCAATTCACTAAGAACTTAAAACGGTTCAGAGAGCAATTCAAAAAATACGGACATGGAGAAACGATTTTATTAAAAGAAATACCGAATTATTATGCTTACTTTGATAGGACAGAAGAAATACCGACAAAGAAAAACGGGCTATAACCTTTAGGATTGTGTCGACCCCCATACGACAAATCACAAGTTCAAATCACACTTGATGGGGGTCGATCTCAATCCTTTGTTCAAGAAGCCCGGCACCGAAGCCAAGTTCATTTTTTTTGCCATAAGGGTTTTGCTTTGAATAATTCAGGAGGGAGATCCCACCGAAGTGGGATAACCTCCGGTGGGAAGGAGGATGGATTTAAATAATTGCTTTGAAATCGTGCTGCTTCAGCCTGCTCTTTGACAATTTGTAGATAAAAACGCTCATCCACTGGAAGCGTAAGCGCAGAGATCCTTTCCCGTTCACACGGAATTCAAAAACAACCATTTTTGAACAACTGGTGCTCTAAATATTACCCGGTATCCCCGGGGATCATCTGATGCGGCAGCACCGAATGGGAATATTTGAGCTTTCCACCACACGCCGGACAGGTAAGTGAGTGCAACGCTGTCTCAGGCTCAGGCGATACTTCCGCAGCCTTTATCCCACAGGCTGACTCAATGAGCTGTCGGATGTGATCCAGGTCAATGGAAGATGAAGGGCTCAAAAAGCCATAATACCTCACCTTCATAAATCCAGTGGGCAGCACATGTTGAAGAAAACGTCTGAGGAACTCCATGGCCTCAAGTTTCATGGTGCGCCAGCGCTCACTACCGGTTTTTTTGTACTTGAAAAAGACATTCCGATCCTCAACTTTGACAATGCGATGGTCGGAGATGGCCACCTTGAAAACATAAGGCGCCAGGTATTTGATGCTGTTTTCGCTGTTGCCCACAGCCTGACAGTTCACATTCCAGTCCATTTCCCAGACAGCGGCAGGTATCTGAGGCAAAAGACCTGCTTTTTTCATCTCTTCACAGAACTTTGCCCGGAATATCTTTGACATGGCCCTCACCGGCAGGTAAAAATCAATCCTGGAAGGATGCCAACTACCATCTTCCTTTGAGATTGCGCCGCCAGGAACAATGTAATGGATATGAGGGTGGTACTGCAACTGACGGCCCCAGGTGTGGAGCACGCCAAAGAAACCGGGGAGATCACCTCCGATATATTTGGGATCGGGCGTAAGCGCTTTCAGGGTTTGTGAAGATGCCGCAAACAGGGCTGCATATGCGGCTCGCTGGTTGCTGCGGATGAATTGCCGCAATTGTTCGGGCACTGTGAAGGTGATCATAAAGTGGTGACCCGGCAATTGCCGATTCATCCGCCCTTCCACCCATTCTTTAATTTTATGATTTTGGCATGCCGGGCAATGGCGGTTGCCGCAGGATCTGAACGAGATGTGCTGAGCATGACACTCGGTGCATTCATAAACAACCAGACCACAAGCTTCTGTCCGACATTCCATGATGGCTTTAATCACCTTTTTGTGATCACCGGGCATTGACTCCCCGAAGGATGCCATATACTCCGGTCCGAAGGTTCGAAAAATTTCATTAATTGAGTACACGGTCAAATCCCCTCATGGTTTTGTCTATGATCTCATAAGCATCCCCGGTGCCTTTGTTGGTGAAATGGAAATAGACCATGGTGGTTTCCAGCTGACTGTGGCCCATGTAACGTTGAATCAATCGGGGGTTGGTCCCGGCTTCCAGCAGATGCGTGGCATAGGAGTGGCGAAGGGTGTGGATGGAAACGCGCCGCTTGGTGATACCAGCGGCAATTTTTGCCTGGCGAAAGGCACCTTGCACGCCTTCAATGGACATCGGCTTCTCTGAAACCGGAGCTTGATTACCGCCTCTGCCCATGGCGGGAAATATCAGTTTGGGGTTTCTATGGGTGATCCAATACCGTCGCAGCAGCTCAAGGGTGCTTTGAGGCAGGGGGACAAACCGGTCCTTTGCCCCCTTCCCTCTGTGCACATGGATCATCATGCGATCTTTGTCGATGTCCGATACCTGTAGTGCAAGCCCCTCGGAAAGCCTAAAACCGCAGGAATACACAGTAGAGAGAAAGGCGTAGTTGTGAAAAGTGGTCACACAGCTCAGTATATCGAAGACCTCTTTTTGGCTCAAAACACAGGGAAGGCTTTTTTCCCTTTTGGCATTCATGTAGGTGAAAACATGCCATTCTCGCTTGAGCACATTTTGAAAAAAGAACCTGATGCCGCAATAGGCAATACGCATTGTGGCCGCAGACCACTGATCCTTTTCTTGCCTGTGAAGAAAATAATCTTCAAGCTCAAACTCTGTGATGAGATCAGGGGTTTTGTTGTAGAAATCTACAATTTGACGAACAGAACGGGTGTAGCTCTCCTGGGTACTTTTGCTCAAGCCGGCAAGCTTGAGGGCTCTCACGGATTGTTCATAATAATCTTTCATTTTGACACTTCTCCTTATATTGGGGTTAAAAGAAACTACCCCTTTAAATTACAGGAAGTGTCTGAATTTATAAAATTTTAAAATAAAAAAGCGAGTATACTGGGAGAGCTAATGGAACGGAAGCCTTCGCGAATCTGCCGCGCAGCGGCTTACTTGAACAATACGCTGCACCGGACGGCAATTCCGCTACGATCGGGTCAGAGGGAGCCCATCGGCTCCCGACTGCCCACAGAACCGTGCGTACGGGTCCGTACACGGCTCCTCATGTAACTTTTATCCATTGATCAAGACTGAACCAATGTTTCATCCTGTCGTTCGATCTTATTTCCTGTCCCAGTCCGTTGATGAACCAGCGAACAGGATATGCTTTGGCTAAGATGAACGTATGGGACAAAGCCCATCTACCTTTATTTGAAAAGACAGATTTCGCGGCTGATTTCCGGGATACGCCACGCTTTATCAGCTTCCTGAACAGGTGCCGACGTCTTTTCTGCTGGTCTATCAAACGAGAACGAAGCCTTCTTCTGATGTGAGCTTCAATCCTCTTTAACTGTGACGGGTATTGGGTCATAAGATAATATGCCGCCCAACCTTTGTACCAGTTATTTATCCGCTTGATTGTCAGCTCAAGAGGCATGTGTGTACCTCGCGGTGTTAACTCCTTGACTTTCTGCATAGCACGTTTCATTGATTGAGCCGATATGGCTATTGTCCCATTTATTACAGTCATTCCAAGAAATTTAACATCTTCGGATCGGCCGACCCTGCTTTTCTCCCGGTTGATCTTCAATTTAAGTTTTCCTTCGATAAACTTGCTGATGCTCTCCATTACCCGGTTTGCCGCTTTGGGTGACCGGACAAATATATTACAATCATCAGCGTATCTGCAGAATTCAAGGCCCCGTCGTTCCAGCTCTCTATCCAGCTCATCAAGCACTACATTGCTCAATAGTGGGTTTAGGGCGCTGCCTTGGACAGTTCCCTCTTTCGTGAGCAACACCGTGCCATTTACCATCACACCACTTCTCAGTATCATGCCGATCAAACGAAGGATTCGTTTGTCTGTCACATGACCCGAGAGCAGGTAAATTAGGCGATCGTGATTCACTCGGTCGAAAAATTTTGAAAGATCAATATCAACTACATGCTCTTTCCCACTGTCCACTATCCGTTTGGCTGCCGCGACTGCCTTTTGCGGACTGCATCCAGGCCGGAAGCCATAACTGTGATCAGAAAAGGTGGGATCGAGTATCGGCTCCAGGAGCAGTTTTAGGATGGCGTGGACCACTCTATCACGTACACATGGTATTCCCAGCAGACGTACGCCTGCATTACCAGGTTTGCCTCTACCCAACGGAATTACGGAAAGGATATTGGGCTTTGATAATCGAGGGTATCTCGCCCTTTCCGTCAGGCCTGCCAGAGGTTCACACCAAGTTTGAGCAGCAAGTTTGACGTCGGCTTCCTTCAGATCCCTCATTGGCTTCCCTTCACCGGTTTATCCCTCTTCGGGCAGAGCCGGAAAGTTTCTTCGGGCACCCTTGCCTTTGCCTACATATTCCCTCCTTTCAAGGGTTATGGCTGGACTTACACCAGCTAGTTCACGACCATGCCGGTCGCACCTCCCAGTTACAGAAGTCAAAATCAGGCACCACCCGGTGACCGGATCTCTGCTGCTCTCCCCCCGGTGATTGTCCCTTCATGAGTGCCACCACGGCATCCTCTCCCCTGCCCCGGACCATAATGTCAATCAGCGGGAAAAAGGGATTTTTCCATGCCGGTGCACTCATCCAGGAGGAGATCAGTCCGCCGCCCAGAACGATTTTTTTACCGGGAAAGGTGGCTTTGATCCATCCGGTAAGGGCAACGCCGGTGAGGGCCTGGCTCAGATAGCAGATGGACAGCCCCACAAGGGAGGTCTTTTCAATGGCGGGTGCCAGAACCGACGTGAAATACCCATAAAAGGGATTGTCCCTGAAATTGCGGGCCGCAGCCAGCAGATCCCGGCTTTTCACCGGAGAAAGTTCGTCATCCACATAATCCGACAACGACAGGCGGAACCGGAGGGCACAGCTGACATGGAGGACCCGGTTCACATCCATCACCCGCTGGCGGTAGCTATCCCGGTTCCCATAAAGGACCGGGGTCTTGAGATCCGCCAGATTTTGATCCAAATGGGACACGGCCCGCCGGGTCCAGGAGTCGCCGGGGACCGGCCCTCCATTGCGGGCAAGCCACAGCAGCCCGCCAATGTTGGCATCAATGGCGGTGCAGTCAAAGCCGTTCCGTTTTAATGCGCTGGCAAGCAGAGCCACACCGGCGGGGGGGTCACAGGGTTTTCCCATGGGGGGGAATATCAAAAACATTTAATACGTTCCTTGGGGGTATCAGCGCACCATATCACTGATCATGCCGATCAATGCCGTTGTATTGTTTCGTGGTATCCTGTTTCAGAATACTTCTGAAAACGTTCCTTAAAAATAAATACCCCTTCTATCTTTTCCGGACAATTTTGTAAACGCATATAACCAAACTCCGGTAATTCTGAGATACATGATGGCACGATATTTGATAGAAAAGAAAACATGCAAACCCATGAATCAACGACAATATCAGGCATTATTATACCGGCTGAATGGGATGACCAGGGCAGAATCCTGGGACTTGCCATTGCCACCTATGATGAGAGCAGGATTATTATTGTGCCAAACGCCCAGGCAAAAGAACTGATGTCCTGCCTCAGAAAAGCGGTACGGGTCAATGGAATCCTCAGGCAGAAAGAGACGCTCCAGGAAATTGAAATTCACACATTTGCCATTGATCCTTAATTTTCAGTGGCAACTGGATTTTCATTGACAGCTCAATGGATTGACTGGTATCTGAATCAGTACCATGAGAAACATTCTGGTTCTATCCGCCAACACAAATGTTGTCCTGCCAATCACACAGGCTTTTTCCAAAGACGGTCTGATACGTCATATGACCGACTTTGCGTCTGCCCTTACCGCCCATAAACGCAATCCCTTTGACTATATTATTGTGGACATGGCACTTCTTGGTGCCAAAACCCAAGCCCAGGGATTCGACCGGATGACGGCACCTTTTATCGCCTCAAACCCTTTGGTTCAATTTATTGCCATGACCCCCAGAGAAGCGGTGAGACAGGCGGTTAAAGCCGTTAAAGAAGGGGCCAGGGATTATATCACCTACCCTGTGGACCCAAGGGAGATACGACTGGTTCTTGATGAAATAAATCGATCCATGGTCAAGGATCTGGAGCTTGACTACCTCAGGGATCAATTCTGGAAGACCGAATGGCTTGAGATCGTTCAATCCCGTAACCCTGCCATGAGAAAGGTATATGACGGCATAAGATCCGTTGCGCCGACAATTGCAACCGTGCTGCTCCTTGGGGAGACGGGCACGGGAAAGGGGTTGTTTTCCAGACTGATTCACTGGCACAGCAAAAGATATGAGAAGCCGTTCATTGCCGTTCACTGCGGGGCCATTCCGGATACGCTCATAGAGAGCGAACTCTTTGGCCATGAAAAAGGGGCATTTACCGGTGCCGACCGCAGAAAACCCGGAAAATTTGAAATGGCCCAGGGAGGAACTATTTTCCTTGATGAAGTTGGCACGCTCACCCCGGCGGCCCAGATAAAACTTCTACAGGTTCTCCAGGACGGCACCTTTTCCCGGGTGGGTGGTGAACATCCCATGACCGCTGATGTCAGGATCATTGCCGCCACTAATGCGGATTTAAAAGACCTGGTTCAACAGGACAAATTCAGAAAAGATCTTTATTACCGGCTCAACATTTTTCCCATTGAATTCCCTCCCCTTAAAAACCGCCTGGAGGATCTGCCCTATCTTGTGGGGGTGCTGCTTGCCAAACTCAACGCCAAATATGGAAAGGCCATTTCAAAACTCCATCCGGCAGTATCTGAAGGATTCCAGGACTACGACTGGCCGGGGAACATCCGGGAGCTTGAGAACCTGCTGGAAAGGGCCTATATCCTTGAAACCGGACCGATCCTCAGCCCCCATAATTTTCCGCCGGAGCTGGGAATGAACTCCTGGCAGACATCCATCCCAACATCCGGCAACCGGGATCTTTCCCTTGCCCAGGCACGCCTTGCCGTCATCCATGAATTTGAGCAAAATTATATTAAAGAACTGTTGAAACAGACCAACGGCAAAATCAGCCAGGCGGCTGAAAAGGCCGGTGTTACCGCCCGTCAGCTCAACAGGCTTATCTTGAGATATAAGATTGATAAAACCGGATTTAAACCGGACCGAAAAACTTCCGGTAAAAACTGATCAAAGAGAAAAAAATCAGACATCCCATGTCCCTGTTTGATTACCCCTTCCTGAAAACAGGACATTTTACTTCCTATTATCATCCCACAGTCCAACACGCATAAGCCCTGATATCGGGTTGAACTTTCCTTTAACAGCCATGATCAGATGGTCACAACAAAAATAAAGACCGTCTCCCGAAAGTTAATTTCAAAACAGGTATGATGTTTGCTTAGGAGGCTTTTTAAAGTTCATTTTTTACCCTGATTTAACTCTGTTGATGAAATGATGATATACACAAGGAGACATGATGCAACAGCAAAACTGTTTGACGATGGAAACGCTGATAATGGAAGATGATGAGCCTCCGAGCAGGCGACCCACCCTTAACCTGCCCCCCTTGGCCCCTCTGGCCGACACTTACCCCATTAGTTTAAAACATACCACTCAAACTCCGGCTTCAGGGATACCTTTTGGCCGTAAGGGCTCAAAGACCACCCCTGCCACCAGGGCATTCAGGAAAAAATTCTATCCCGATATTCCGGACAGGGAGTGGAACGACTGGCAATGGCAGATCACCAACCGAATCAAAACCCATGAACGACTCAGCACCATATTGACCCTCTCTCCCAGTGAGTTTATGGTAAACACCGATTCCCAGCTGCCCTTAAGCATTACACCCTATTACCTGAGCCTTATCTCAGCCAGCGACCCTGACCAGCCCCTTAGAAAATCCGTTATCCCCACGGTCAATGAATGGGTGAAAATGCCCTGTGAATCCGACGATCCCCTGGGGGAAGACCACCAGAGTCCCGTGCCCGGACTGGTACATCGATATCCGGACCGGGTGCTGTTTCTGCTGCTGGATTTCTGCTCCACCTATTGCAGGTACTGTACCCGGTCAAGGGTGGTGGGCCATGGCGGCATACATGCCGGACGAACAAGGTGGGAAAAGGCCATCGCGTACATTGAAAACAACCCGGCCATCCGGGATGTCCTTCTGTCCGGCGGAGATCCCCTGACCCTGAGCGATGACCGCCTGGAATGGGTTCTTTCCCGACTGCGCCGCATTCCCCATGTGGAGATCATCCGCATCGGGACCAAAGTGCCGGCCGTTTTGCCCCAGCGCATCACGCCAAAACTTGTAAAAATGCTCAAACGCTACCATCCCCTGTGGATGAGCCTCCATTTTACCCATCCGGATGAATGCACGCCCGAGACCCACAGGGCCTGCACCATGCTTGCCGATGCAGGTATTCCCCTTGGGTCCCAGACAGTTCTTCTTAAGGGGATCAACGACAATATCGAGACCATGAAAGGCCTTATGCACGGCCTCATGAAAATGAGGGTTCGGCCCTACTACCTTTACCAGTGCGACCCCATCAGCGGTTCGGGTCACTTCAGGACATCCATAGAGAATGGTCTTGACATCATCCGGGGATTAAGGGGATTCACCACGGGATATGCCGTACCAACCTATGTGGTGGACGCCCCTGGCGGTGGGGGAAAGATTCCCCTGACGCCGAATTATGTAAAGGAACATACCAGGGATGAACTTGTTTTGAGCAACTATGAGAATAAAACCTATTGTTACCCGGACCCGGAGGAGAAAAAATGATCATCGGACTTACCTACGACCTGCGCCGGGACTACCTGGACATGGGGTACAGCGAAATTGAAACAGCGGAATTCGATTCCATCGAGACCATCGAGGCCATTGAAAACGCCCTTCAGACCCTGGGCCATGACACCCGACGAATCGGCAATGGCAAAAGACTTACCGAACGTCTTGTTCAGGGGGAACGCTGGGACCTTGTCTTCAACATTGCAGAAGGGTTGAACGGCATCGGACGTGAAGCCCAGATCCCGGCCATTCTTGACCTTTACAATATCCCCTACACCTTTTCCGATCCCATGGTCATGTCCATGAGCCTGCACAAGGGCATGACAAAACGAATCGTCCGGGATGCAGGGCTTGCCACTGCAAATTTTGTGGTGGCCCACTCCGCTGAAGATGCCCTGGACCTGCCCTTTGATCCGCCGTTTTTTGTCAAACCCGTGGCAGAAGGGACCGGAATGGGAATAACCTCCAAATCCGTGGTCCGGAACCCCGGGGACCTCCCCGGAATCTGCCATGACCTTATTCAACAGTTCCACCAGCCGGTGCTCATCGAGGAATTTCTTTCCGGCCGTGAATTCACCGTGGGCCTTGTGGGTACGGGCGCCAGTGCCAGGGTCATGGGCACCATGGAAATCATTGTCCTTGCAAGGGATAAAGATGAGGTCTACTCGTTGGAAAACAAGGAGGGGTGGGAATCAAGGGTAACGTATCAGCCCCTGGCTCCGAAATCAGACCCCCTTATCCCGGCTGTGGAGAACCTTGCCCTTTTTGCATGGAAGGCCTTGGAATGCAGGGATGGCGGTCGCATCGATATCCGGTGTGATGCCTCCGGAGTCCCGAGCTTCATTGAGGTAAATCCCCTGGCAGGGCTTCGTCCCCAATATTCGGATCTTCCCATTTTGTGCCAATTTTTTGGGACATCCTATGTCCGACTCATTGAAATGATCCTGGAATCGGCCCTTGTGCGGGTTCCATGCCTGGAGACGGCATGAACAAGAAAACCATTGCCATTGTCCACAATGCGGTAAAAGACGATAGTCTGCCCGATGAACAGGACGTGCTCACCCAGGTGGCCGCGGTTTCCCGGGCCCTTACCTGCCTGGGGTATGAGCCGGAAGCTGTGCCCTGCACCCTTGATCTCAACGCCTTGAAGCAAGCCCTTACCACCATGGAACCCTTTGCCGTGTTCAATTTGGTGGAATCCCTGGAGGGCCAGGGCCGACTCATCCATGTGGTACCGGCCCTTGTGGAGGCATTGGGGTTTGCCTGCACCGGGTGTTCGGCCGAGGCCATTTTTGCCACCTCCCACAAGGTCATGGCAAAAGAACGCATGGTGGCAGAAGGTCTTCCCACTGCCCGCTGGATCAATCCTGTTCCCCCGGACATCCCCTGGAAAGGGGGCTACGGGCACCTGCAGAGAGCCCCCCAGGCAAAACACGCAAAACAGTCGCCTGAAACCTGGATTATAAAATCCCTGTGGGAACATGCCTCCCTGGGTTTGGAACAGGAAAACCTGGTAACCGGAACCAGGGACGCGGTTGCAGCGCGTCTTCAAGACAGGGCAAAGGATCTTGGCGGGGCCTGTTTTGCCGAGCAATACATAGAAGGAAGAGAGTTCAACCTCTCCCTGATCGACACCACGGCAGGGGTCAGGGTGCTTCCCCCTGCTGAAATCGTATTCCGGGGATTTAAAAGCGGCCAACCACGGATTGTGGGGTACAGGGCAAAATGGATGCCCGACTCCGCGGAATATCAAAACACATCAAGAAGTTTTGATTTTCCGTCAACGGATACCGCCCTTGTTTCAACCCTTGAACGGCTTGCCCTTGCCTGCTGGCACAGCTTTGGCCTTAAGGGATATGCCCGGGTGGACTTCAGAGTGGACACCCTTGGCAATCCCTTTATCCTTGAGGTGAACGCCAATCCCTGCATATCACCGGACGCAGGGTTCAGCGCAGCCCTTGAACAGGCAGGCATTTCCCACGGGCAAGGTGTGGCGTATATTTTGAAACACCGCTCTCAACCCATCATCAAAAATAATTTTTAAAGAAAAAAATGTTTAGAATAAGACGAATTTTCGATGATGTCATTCCAGTGAACCGGGATGCCCTGTGTCAGGTCAGGGAGATTTTAAAAAAACGTTTTTCCGAGGCACCTGAACAGGAAATTGCCCACATTGGTGACAAACTTCGAAATCCCTTTAAGTTAAGGTTCCGCCCCATTCTCTTTGTGGCGGAAAACATGCGCCACAAGGTCATGGGGTTTGCCATGGTGCTCCATGAGCCGGAAATCAACTTCTGCTACCTGGACTGGATAGCAACGGCAAAAGAGACGCTCCGGGGCGGGCTTGGCAGCGCCCTTTACGAACGGGTCAGGAGCGAATGCTCCTCCCTTGGCGTAAGCGGCCTTTTTTTTGAATGCCTGCCCGACACCCAGGGAAGCTGTGAGCCGGAACTCCTGAAACAAAACATTGACAGGCTTCGCTTTTACGAGCGGTATGGGGCAAGGCCCATTGTGGGAACCGGATATGAAATGCCCATCAAGCCAGGGGACACCTGCATGCCGGTCCTTGTCTACGACGGCCTGGGCCGGGAAAAACCCCTGGGCCGGAACCATGCCAGAAAGGTGGTCCGGGCCATCCTCGAACGCAAATATAAGGATATCTGCCCCCAGGAGTATGTGGAGATGGTGGTGGCCTCCATCCGGGACAATCCTGTTCGTCTGCGGCCCTTCTGCCATGTCAAGCCGGATAAGGCCCAAAACCGCGTCAATGGCAGCTTCACCGAAAAAATTGCCCTTGTGGTCAACCAACGCCACGAGATCCACCACATCCATGAACGGGGCTATGTGGAATCTCCGGTCCGGGTGAGGAGCATTCTCTCCCGGCTGGAAAAGAGCGGGCTGCTTGAATCGCTTTTTGAATCAATGGAGACGGTTTCCTTTCCCGACACCCATATTCACGCTGTCCATGACTCGGATTTCATTGCCTACCTTGCCAGGGCCTGTGAAGAGGTCAGCCAGGGAAAATCCCTTTATCCCTATGTGTTTCCCATCAGAAACAAGACCCGACCCCCAAGGGAATCCACAGTACTTCCCGGATATTACTGCATCGACACCTTTACCCCCATAAACCGCAATGCCTACCCGGCGGCAAGGAGCGGCGCCAATGCGGCCCTCACTGCGGCCCAGACCCTTCTGGATGGTCGCAGGATCGCCTATGCCCTGATTCGCCCCCCCGGCCACCATGCCGAAGGAAGGGCCTTTGGGGGGTTCTGCTACCTGAACAACACGGCCATAGCTGCCCAGTATTTGAGGGAACAGGGCCGGGTGGCCATTCTGGACATTGACTACCATCACGGAAACGGGCAGCAGGATATCTTCTACAACAGATCAGATATTCTCACCGTCTCCATCCACGGTCATCCAAGTTTTGCCTACCCCTATTTTACGGGATTTGAAGATGAAACCGGTGAAGGTGAGGGGGAAGGATTTAACCTCAACCTCCCCCTTGAAGAGACCATGGACGGGAAAGGGTATCGTAAGGCCCTGGCAATGGCCCTGAGGCGCATTGCCCAGTTTGAGCCTGATTTTCTGGTTGTCGCCTTTGGACTTGATACGGCCCGGCATGATCCGACAGGCACCTGGTCCCTGACCCCGTCAGACTTTAAGATGAACGGCAGGATGATCGGTGAAACCGGGTATCCCATCCTTGTGATCCAGGAGGGGGGCTACAAAACCAGAAGTCTTGGCACCAATGCAGGAAATTTTTTCCAGGGCATGGCCGAGGTGGTGTTTAAAATCACCGGCCGTAAATCCCTTTACGATCTCAGGCACAAGGGAATGACCCTGCGGTATGAACCCCTGCCAGGGGATGTCGAACCCATTGAAGCCCTTGTGAAAGCCACGGGTTTTTTCAGGCCGGACGAGGTAACGATTGCCGGTGAGCTTGTTAAGGAACGCCTTGAACAGGGAGCTGAAAGCGGATATTACTTTGTCATTGCCCTCAAGGCCGGGAAGATCATCGGTTATGGCTGCTATGGTCCTATCCCCTGCACGCTTACAAGCTATGACATTTACTGGATCGCCGTTGCCCCGGATCTCCAGGGCCTGGGGCTTGGAAAGATTCTTCTCCTGGAAATGGAGCGTCTCATTGCCGAAGCCGGAGGGATCAGGATCTATGTGGAGACCTCCATGCAGGCAAAGTATGCATCCACCCGGTCTTTTTATGAAAGATTTGGCTACAGCCGTGAGGCAGTGCTGGATGATTTTTATGCACCTGGTGACGGAAAGGTCATTTACAGTAGAAGGGTTGGCCGGTAATGAAATAATAGGTGTAGCACGATGAAATATATTTTGATATTGATGCCAATCAATAAATATTTGACCCCATTTGCCGTTGTTATCTTCCTTTTAGCTGTTTGTATCTATCACACCCTTCGCTATTACCAAAGTCACAAGCTCTATGGGCATCTTCCATGTTTTTTTCTATGTTGTTCAGGCGGTAATAGGCACCTCCTCTTTCAAGGTGAGCTTGAGCTTGAGCATGTTCAGGATTTTGACTGATAAAAACATCCCAATAATGTATTATTTTGTTAAATTTTTGTTGTTGTGTATAATGCCAATCAATATGCCTGGGAAAATAAGATATTTTCGGCGCCTGATCCCACGAGTGAGACACCGTGCGCCCCTCGCCCGACATCACCACATCTCTTTCGTGAGCAGGGAAATCCCTCTCACTTGGCTGGCTCGTCTACCCAGGATTCATGTGAATGTATAATCTGCCAGCCCTCCTGGCTCCTCTTCCATATCATTGTGAATACATGACTGGATATGGTAGCCTGACCGCTTTTTAATTGTATGTCCGCCCTCTCCTGACTCGTAAGCAGAGCTGTGTCCGGAGCCAGAGGAATAACCTGCACGTCGTGCAATTCCAAATGCTGATTGTCTCTCATGGAAAAATTGGATGTTATCGCCTGGACCCAGTCACTCCGCGTGGCAAAAAACACACCCCCTGCGACGGTGGACGTAAACTCATCTCCGCTATAATACTTCTCCCAGATAGCGACATCCTTTTGATTGATCGCGGCGACCAGGTGTGTGAACATATCGGTTACTTCCTTTACGATGTTTGCCTTATCCAGGTCAGTGAATGATTTCATAATAGGCTCCTTTTCAGTGTTATGAGGCTCTTCAGTCAGTGCGGAAAGCACACAGACACATGTTGTTATGTTGTTACTAAAACTGCCAGCATAATCTTCTTCATAATGTTTACTCCTTTCCCGCCCACATCTCGTCAGCGAACGTGCCGAGTTTACCAAACGAGCAGGGCTTGGGGGCGGAGTCTTCGAAGCCCTGAAGCCTTTCCAGTATTGATCAACGCAGCATCAAACCATAGCTAAGCCCGGACATGGTTTCAATACCCCCGGTAATGAAGTAGCACCAGGGTTAGACATAGTCTAAAAATATTTCAAGCTCCAAGGATGGTGCCATATTTACATTCCTTTTTAGATATTGAGTGCAAAACGGATTGCGCGACCGACCTCTGTCATCTTTGTGCGAGGCAAGGATATAATTAATGCTCCGATTTTACCCTTTGAAACAGTCTGTAAATGGTCACAATTAATAGCGCAATCCCGAGGCATACCGTCGAGTGTTGAGAGAAACACCTCAGAAGGTATATCACGAACGGTGGTCGTAATAGGTGCTATGGTAACCTCTCCCAAATATTCCAGAACAGCGTCACGTGTCAGTACAAGAACCGGCCGTTTTTTATCTGGTGCCAAGAACTTATACCAACGTATTTCGCCATGCTTCATTCATCACCCCAATCCTGCTCTGTTTCCCAAACCGAAAACTCATCATTATCAACTGGTTTCTTTTCGTACCCTAAACGGTGTTTTAGTTCTAATTGCTCAAGCTTGTAACGAGCAAGCGCTTCCTGAAGTGCTTTTCTTGTAAACGCGGAACGACTTGTGTGAAGTTCTTTTGAAACAAGATCGACAGCTTTGACAAGATTATCATCAAGAGTCATCTGAATAGTTCTCATATCACACCTCCATAATGTGAGTTTTTATAGCTATAATAATCCACATTATACGCCCTTTTTGTCCGGGAGCAGCGCCAGGTCAAAGAAAATATGTTAAACTTTTGTTTCAAGATTTGCTATTTCTTGATTTAAGTCAGATATCCGTCTATCCAAATCACAATCTTCCCCATCAATGATGGGATACTTCTTTGCGTCTTCAAGTATCTTCAGTCGCTTTTCGAGAGTCGCTGCCTGCCCGTTCTTTTCTCTGATCGAAAACGCCATTTCCATTGCTATATAACCAACCGCCCTATTGGGGTATTGTCGGATTAATTCCCCGATCACTTTTTCACCCGCCTCTTGATCACCAGATCGACAGTAGCATTCTCCAAGAGAGGACTTGAATTGATTGACAAAACTATCATCTTCATTAGCAAAGTAAGCTAAAAACTCGTTCAGATAGACAACGCCAAATTTTGCATATTCTTTTGAGTTAATCGAAGCATTTAACAGTTCCATTTCAAAATCCTGACACCAGTTGAAAAACGACTGCGTTCCATTGAATCGGTTATCTATCTCATCAATGGACCTGTTGGCCAAATCGTAATCGTTTTTAAACGTCTCCCAAACTTTCATCCATATACGGCAGGTTTTCAAAGGGTCTTTATCTAATTCTTTATATCCAGTTTCCATCCAGTCATCCAACATTTCAACGGAAACCTTGGTTATTTTTTTTTCATCATATAATCTTTCCCACAGAATGCATGCAGTAAGGCAAATAATATCGGAAACGTCCATTTTATCTGAATTTGCCTGTTTCGGCCACAATGCACCAGCGACATCCCACGCTGAATCTTTTTTTTCACACATGGCAATAAATTGGTCCTGATTAAAATTTATCCCCTGTTCCGACAACTGTTTAATGATTTGCTCTGTAGGTAGTGTTCGGATTTGTGAAACCGATATCATGCTCTTTTCATCTAAATCAGGGTGGAGGACAAGAAAATCTTGCACATGTTTCTCTGTTGGATCACACATTTTGGCTATAGTATATGGACGAATTCGAATTCCGGAATCTCCCTGGTGTATTTTCCGATCAACCTTATGGGGAGTTGGTTGAATAACTTTGTTAGGATGCTTTCTTACAGTCTGTTGATCTTTATCCAAACAGCATTTTTTATATTTCTTGCCACTACCACATGGGCACGGCGAATTGCGACCTATCTTCATCTTTTCCCCTTAATGGATAACTGATAATATTTTTATCAGAAAGTATATTTTTTACTATTTTGTATATCCAATTTTGTTTGGACTTCAAACACTCATAATGGTGAGTAACCCTGCCGCGCCAATAGCCTCCGGAGAAACGGCTGAGCTTTCGCGGTCAGGTTAATCGTTTGGCTCGGCAGACCTTGCCCGAGATTCATTAACCGCATCAAGAATATCTTTAGTTGTTGCTTTTGTTTTTATACCTGGAACATCAAAAGGTGATTTGGGTGATTTGGTAAATATAATTTTAAAAGTTTCACCGCCTCGACGTTTAATGATAACCTCTTCTGATTTTGCAATATCGAGAACCGCTGAGAACTTTTGGCGAGCCTCTGAATATGTATAGACTTTCATTGGGTTACCTCCACTATATGAATACCCAAGCTCTGAGCGACTTCGATCATACGTCGATCAAGAGTCATTAATGGGCTGTTTAAAGACATAGCACATATTAAAAAATATGCATCATACGCATATATGTTAAATTGAGATGCTATATTCAATGCCTCGCGAATATCAACACTACGTAAATCAACGGGTATTTGCTGCGTAGCATCCCAAACAGATAACAGGTTCTCAGGTTCAAGGCTACGTCTTTTAAGCATAGCGGATAATGCGTTTCCAATTTCAAAGGGTAAAATATTCGGTGCCACTAAATCATGGCCTACCGTAAGCCTGATAATACTATCTCGTTCCGGTTCATGAAGAGTAACGGCTAAAAAAGTATTTGTGTCTGCTATAATTTTCATAAGTACAATTGTACGTATACATATATTTTTTGTCAAGATGAATTATGGATGCCGAAAGATCATCCCTGGGTACCATGACGAACCATTGAAGTGGGAAAGGGCCGGTCAACGCTCCATCAACTTATCAAAGACATACAGGGCTTTTTATGTTGAACATGATGACATGGTTGTCATTGAGGTAATATCGAATGGTGTCTTCCAGGTGATCCATAACCCCTTCAAGCGCAGACTTCATTTTCAAAAATCGGTGCTCTGTGAGATTTGGGCATTCAAAAACCGATTTCTGCACCCGTACTCCATACCCTTTTAAAATTTTGACCACGCGGTATCTCACGGGATTGTCCACGATGTCGAAGCAGACAAGATAGAACATTTTCCCTCCCAGACAGGTCCAATGAATCATAGCCGGTGAACATTTAATGCGTTATGGGTATATCAAAACCGCAATGGGCGGTATCCCTTGTCCGGAGAGAGCAGAAAATCGGCAAATTGCCGCACCTGGGTCCGCAGGGTCTGCCTGTAGTTTCGATTGCCCCCCATCATGGCTTCATAGGAGGCCAGAAAGGCTTTTAAGAGATAGGGTTTCATCTCCACCGGTCGTTTTTGTTTCATTTCCGTTTCATCCACAAAGGTTTCAGGGCTGTTTTTTCTGTAGGTAAAATCATCGGGTTTTACCATCTTCCGGTTCAGCAATCTCAACACCAGTCGATCCGCAATGACGCTTCGATACTCTTCCACCAGATCGCAGGCAAGTGACGGCCTGCCGTAACTCACCTCGTGAAGCGATCCCAGGTAAGGGTCCATACCAACGAACACTGTTTCTCGTATGACTGGAACGTCATGAAAGGATACCATGCCCTGATGCGCCTGGGTCATGTGTTCAACATTTTGGCCCGATACTCAGAACGACTTGCCAAGGTTATTAAAGATACCGGCGTGCGAGGCCTGATCAGTTTCATCCGGAATACCATGGCCGGTCCCTGGCTGGATTACCCGTGGCTGGAAGAGCGCCTGGCCCGCCCCTTTCAACTTCGACTGGTGTGACGACAACCACGGAAAGGTAAGCAACACAGTCTCACGAGTCTGGGAAGAGGGAGATCTGCGCCCGGACTAAATGGAAATCTTTCTGTTAAGGTCGTGTGGAGTGTCTGATAAAGTCGTGTTGAATGTCTGAGGGATGCCTTTTGGAATTAAAAATGGCTGTATCCCCCCCCCGAGGGAAGGTGCAGGCTCTCCTCAGCCGACTTTTTTTTAATTCATGCGTCAGCACTGCCCTCACGGTTCCGCCCTTGTTTTCGGCTAATACTTGTGCTAACAGTAACTCTGTTAACAGGATTCAGGCATAGGGGACTTGCACCCCATAAGTTCACGCCCATGCCGGGCGTACACCAAGCTCTTAACCAGACTGCGGGAAAGTTTGCCGTTTTCCGCAAAGGATGTAGGCGTGGCTGGTTAACTTATCGTTGGCATGGAGAAAGGATGAGAGCATATATAGGATTTATTCCGATCGCCGTGGCAGGTATCCCGTTCATCGTTGCGGCAATTCGACAGGCTCTGTTCTACACGGGGTGCATGGACGGCTTCGGCTACATCCTGGTTGCCATGTTTGCGTTCATAGTGGGCGGCGTGCTGAACGTCACCTATCTTCTCTTTGTCGCAGTCACGCACAGAACTTACTTCAGCTTTGCCGGTCGACGGGAACGCATCACAGCAAGGGCGGGGTTCATCTGTGCCTTGCTGTTCCTGCTCATTCAAGCCGTCGTTCTGGCGTGCATTGCGTGGAAGAAACTGATGATGGACTGAATGCGAACCAATCGTTTGACAGGAAGTTAATAAATGAGAGTTAACAAGTTTTTGGCCATTGATGAAAATTCAAATAATGTCCGACACAGTCAGGATGATCGGGTCTGGTTTTAAACTGATTGATTAGGCGGTTCATGATAAAATGATAAAAATAATCAGCCAAATACAGCACAGTCTTGTTTTCAAGCTCATTTTGATCATGGGCTGTGTCTGTCTTATGGCCATTGCCACCTGGGCATTTTTCAGCATCCGGTACCAACGGAACAAATCACTGGACGACAGCACCGACATTGCCGACCGTATCAGCAAGACCATCCGCCTTGGCACCCACTACGCCATGATGCTCAACTCCCGGGATGACATCAACCAGATTATCAAGAACACCGCTACCCAGAAGGGAATCGAAAACGTCCGTATCACCAACAAAAAGGGCGAAATCAAGTTTTCCAATATTACGTCGGAAGTGGACTGCACCGAACCCATCACCTCCTGGACCTGCCGGGTGTGTCACCAGACCACACCACCCCTGGCCCGTCTCTCCCTTGCCCAGCGCCGCCGGCTCTCCACCACCGCTTCCGGGGAACGGATGCTGGGTATTATCACTCCCATTTACAACGAACCCGGATGCTCGGAAAGATGTCATTTTCACAACAGTGAGGACAAGGTGCTGGGGGCACTGGATGTGGTCATCTCCCTGAAAGAGACCGATGCCGAGATCATCAAATACGAGCAGAGCATTTTTCTCCTGGCCGTGGCCATCATCATCGTTCCCTCCCTTTGCATTTTTCTGTTTGTGTTTAAATTTGTCATCCATCCCCTTAGCCTGCTCACAGAAGAGACCCGTCACATCACGGACACTGACAGACATTTGATTAAAACAAACCCCTACAGTGAAATCGGGCAGCTGGCAGCGGCCTTTCATACCATGCGACAGCGCATTGCCGACAACCAGATGGAACTGACCAAGCAGAAAAATGAATACCAGACCCTGTTTGAAAATGTGCCCTGTCTCATCACCGTGCAGAACCGGGACTTTAAGCTCATCAATTTCAACCGGGAATTTTATAACAAATACAACCCCAGCCCCGGTGATTATTGTTATCAGGCATACAAGGGAAGAAATGTCAAATGTGATAACTGCCCCGTGGAAAAGACCTTTGCCGATGGGAAGTCCCACTACTCAGAGGAGCTTGGCAAAGGTCGGGACGGCACCATGGAACACTGGATTGTCCGAACCTCACCGGTGCGGGATACCAAGGGAAACATTGTGGCGGCCATGGAGATCAACCTGGATATCACCCAGCGTAAAATTCTGGAGCAGCGGGCCGAAGCCTCTGAAAAAAAATACCATGCCATTTTCAATAATATCCCCAACCCCGTGTTTGTGCTGGATTATGATACCCTGGAGATTCTCAACTGTAATGAAAGTGTCAAACAGGTATATGGATATGGCGAGGAGATGCTTCTTGGAAAAGCCTTTACCCACCTTTTTGCAGATATGGATGAGCCCCCTTTGGATGATCCGGCAATTCTGGAAACAACCATTCGAACCACCCGGATCATGAACAAGGTCCGGCACAAAAAAGCCGACGGCACCATTATCCCCGTGGACATCTGGATCTCCCTGTCGGAATATCCAGGACAGAAGGTGCTGCTGGTGACCACATCGGACATTACCCACCGGCTGGAAACCGAAGCCCAGTTCAACCAGGCGGCCAAACTGGCCACTTTGGGAGAAATGGCCACAGGCGTTGCCCATGAATTGAACCAGCCCCTTTCGGTGATTAAAACATCCTCCAGCTTCTGCCGATCCAAAATTGAAAAGAAGGAGCCCATTAAAACCGAAATCCTCCACCGGCTGCTTGAAAAGATTGATTCCAATGTGGACCGGGCCTCCAAAATTATCACCCATATGCGGGATTTTTCACGGAAATCCGAAGTTAATCTGGCGCCCGTTGATGTCAATGCCATTGTCAGCAAAGCCTATGAAATTTTCAGCCAGCAGCTCAAGGTTCGGGGTATTGATGTCACATGGGATCTTGGTGAAAATCTGCCCCGGGTCATGGCTGACCCCGGCCGGCTGGAACAGGTGTTTATCAATCTTCTTATCAATGCCCGGGATGCCATTGAAGAAAAGGCAAAAATGGCGTACCAAGACGTCGGCCTGCACAAAGAGATCCATATTCAAAGCTACACCTCTGAAAAAAATGAGCTTTTCATTGAAATCAGGGATACAGGAACCGGCATTCCGGAGCAGGTGGCGGAAAAAATATTTCAACCTTTTTTTACCACCAAAGAGGTGGGTAAGGGTACCGGCTTGGGGCTTTCCATCAGTTATGGTATTATCAAGGAGAGCAAGGGTAAAATTTTGATCAAAGAGACATCTCCTGAAGGGACACTGTTCCAGATCATTTTACCCGGAGTTGCCTGATTTATGGTATTTGGGTACTTATCCTGTTCTTTGACCGGGAAGAGTTGCTCCAAGAATACCCGATTTAAATACAATAAGGAACTCTATGAATTTATATCCCAATAAGAATAGCGTTGATGTGCCGGCACGAATTTTGTTAGTGGATGATGAAGAGGATATCCGGGATGTGCTCACCATTGCGCTGGAGGACATAGGGTACGATGTCACCACCGCTGAAAACGGAATGGAAGCACTGGAAAAATTCGATACGGCTGATTTTCCCCTGGTGCTCACCGACATTAAAATGCCCGGCATGGACGGCATCGAACTGTTGAAAAAAATCAAGCAGATCTCCCCAGATACTGAAATCATAATGGTCACAGGCCATGGGGACATGGACCTGGCCATTGAGAGCTTTCGAAATGAGGCCGTTGAGTTCATTACCAAGCCGGTGGATATCAACACCCTTGGCATTGCCATCTCCCGGGCCTGTAGAAAAAGAGAGGTCCGTCAGGGCCTGAAAGCCTATACGGAAAGCCTTGAATCCATGGTATTGGAAAAATCAAAGGCCCTTGCCCACCGTTCTTCCAAGAGTGATCCCCAAAGAATCCTTGAATCCATGGAGGATCTTCCCCTGATCGTCTTTGTGGTGAACCGGGAATTTAAGATTAAAAGCTGCAATACGCTGTTTAAAAAAACCTTTGCAGACGGTGGTCACCTTTCTGAAAGTGGAGATGATATTTCCGGACGTATTGATATGGATGATGCCATTGAAAACAGTTCTTCTGAAACAAACGGAGACAGCCCTGAAAAATATTGTTACCAGGTCTGTCGAAACAGCTCCCTGCCCTGCCCTGAATGCCCTGCCCTGAAAACCTTTGAAGAGGGAAAACCCCACCAGGCAGAAGTCAGTTACACCCTTGCCAATGGTGAACAACTGCCCTGCCTGGTCTGGACCGCACCCATGGGTCCCAATGCGAAAGGAACCCTGTCAGAGGCCATTATCATGGCAACGGACATAAAAAAGGTGATGGATATTAAAGATCATCTCACCTCGCTGGGGTTGATGATCGGCTCGGTCTCCCATGGCATTAAAGGCCTTCTCACCGGCCTGGACGGCGGGGTATATCTGTTAAATTCAGCCCTTAAAAAGGAAGATCGGGCAAAGGCCCAGGAGGGGTTGGAGATGGTGCAGCAGATGACCTCCAAAATCAAAAAGATGATTCTGGATATTCTGTTTTACGCCAAGGATAGAGAACTTCAAAAGGAGTCTGTGCCGGCAGTGGATTTTGCCTCGGATCTTTTAAACACCATGGCTTCCCGGGCATCCACCCTTGCCATTTCATTGAGATCCACCCTTCCGGATACGGATTTCACCTTTATGGCCGATGCCGGCGCACTCCATTCGGCTCTGATCAATATTTTGGACAATGCCCTTGATGCCTGTGCGGCCGACACCAGCGTTTCAGATCATTCGTCCACCCACTCTTCCGACCATTTTGTGGAATTAAAGGTCTTACAAAATTCCCGGGAAATCATCTTTACCATCACCGACAACGGCATCGGCATGGAAAAAAAGGAGATGGAAAAGGCCTTTGATCTGTTCCATTCCGGCAAGGGAAAAAGCGGTACCGGTCTGGGGCTATATATCGCCCGGCATATCATTGAGCAACATGGAGGGACCATCACAATTACCTCCAAAAAAAACAGCGGCACCACCTTTACCGTCACCTTGCCAAAGTAAAAAAATATTCTCAACGGTGCAGCAAAGAGATTGAAACATAGAAACCCGGGGCAAAGCAAACGCCTTTGCCCCGGACAACAGGATAGTTTTATGGACCAGATTATTTAACCAGGGCCATCTTTTTTCTCAAAAAGGCAATCTGGGTCTGGTGAGGCAAATCCTTGGGACAATAATCCTGACATCCCAAAAGGGTCATGCAGCCAAACACCCCGTCATCATCTCCGATGATTTCGTAATAGTCGGCATCCGTGCGTTTATCCCGGGGATCGGTGTAGTACCGGGCAAGCCGCATGAACCCAACCGCCCCCAGGAATCCGTCTCTCATGCGCTTGGTGGCACAGGCGGAGATGCAGCAGCCGCACTCCACGCATCGCTCCAGCTCATAGATTTCATCAGCCGCATCCGGTTCCATGCGCTCTTCCAGGCGATCCAGATCCACATGTCCCGCCTGGTCGTCGTGGATCCAACTCTCCACCCGCTCGCTCATACCCCGCATGAATTTGCCGGTGTTCACGGACAGATCCCCGATGAGTTCAAACCCCGGCAGGGGCAGAAGGGTGATTTCCCCGTTGGGGAACTTGGAGGTCAGGGTTCGGCAGGCCAGATCGGGCTTTCCGTTGATGACCATGCCGCAGGAGCCGCAGATACCGGCCCGGCAGATAAAATCAAACTGCAACGAGGGCTCCTGGGTTTCCCGGATATCGTTCAGCGCAATAAAAATGGTCATCCCCGGGGCTTCCGTGACCTCATAGGTCTTCATTACCGGGGTGTCACCCTTTACCTGGGGATTAAATCGCAAGATATTAAATTTCAGCACTCTTTCCTGGTCACTCATTATTTAAATCCCCTCCCGATGCGCTCGTTCTTTCCTCTGAATTTCTCCGGTATCTCAATGGGATTGAACAGCCGCTGCAGCTCAAACCTGTCGGCACCGGGATTTTCCTTTTTAATCTCTTCCATCTGTGCCACACGCCTTTCCGTGTCCGGGTGGTGGATGGTCTGGTCCACGCCGTATCCACGGGAACCAGGCGGCATCTCCATCTTCATGACATCAAGGGCCTCGTATTCCACCTCGGGAAGATCAGTGTTGTCATCCTTCCAATAGGTCAGAGTCCGTTTGAGCCAATCACGGTCATTTCTTTCCGGGAAATCTTCCCTGGCATGGGCCCCACGGCTCTCTTTTCTGAGCATGGCCCCATAGGCCACACACTGGGCAAGCTTAATCATCTTTGGCACCCTTATGGCTTCCACAAGTTCCGGGTTCGATGAGCTGATCTTGTTTCTCAGAGCCACGTTTTTGGAGCGCTGGTGCAATACCTTGAGTTCTTCCACGGCCTGGGTAAGATCGGTTTCGTTTCTGAAAATACCCACCTTCTCCATCATGATCTGCTGCATCTCTTTTTTCAGCTCATAGGGATTTTCGCCCCGATCCCGTTGAATCAGGGTGGCAATCTTGGCCTTTTCCTGGTCCATAAACTTTTCAATGAGTTTGGTATTGATGGTAAGGGGATTGTTCTGGCAGTGGTCTGACACATATTCACCCACGATCATACCGGCCACCACGGTTTCAGCAACGGAGTTACCCCCCAGACGGTTGAAGCCGTGCATGTCCCAGCAGGCGGATTCACCGGCGGAAAAAAGGCCCTTTAATGTGGGGCTCTCCCCCGTGGCCTTGGTGCGGATACCGCCCATGGAGTAGTGCTGGGTGGGACGTACGGGAATGTATTCGGTGACAGGATCAATGCCCAGGAAGTACTCGCAGATCTCCTTGACCTCTCTTAGGTTTTTCTCAATGTGCTTTCGGCCCAGCAGGGTGATGTCCAGCCAAAGATGATCCCCATACCGGGAGGGAATTCCCTTGCCCTTTCTCATGTGCTCGGTCATGCGCCGGGAGACGACGTCCCTTGATGCCAGCTCTTTTTTGCCGGGCTCGTAGTCGGGCATGAAGCGGTAACCGTCCTTGTCCAGCAGCAGTCCGCCGTCCCCCCGGCACCCTTCTGTGGTGAGAATACCCACAGGAACGATGGCCGTGGGATGAAACTGCACCGCCTCCATGTTGCCAAGACAGGCCACACCGGTTTCAAGGGCAATGGCGTTACCGATACCCTCTGAGATCACCGCATTGGTGGTCACGGAATAAAGCCTTCCATACCCGCCGGTGGCAATGGTGGTGGCCCTTGCCACATAGGCAATGAGCTCCCCTGTGATCAAATCCCGGACAACGGCCCCATAACACACACCATCCTCGTGGATAAGAGCAATGGCTTCCTTTCGTTCGTGCACGGGAATCCCAAGTTCAATGGCCTTGTTATCCATGGCATAGAGCATGGTGTGACCGGTGCCGTCGGAGGTGTAACAGGTACGCCATTTTTTGGTGCCGCCAAAATCCCGGGAGGTGATCAATCCGTGGGCTTCATCTTTTTCGGTGATGGTGACCTTTTTACCGTTGATGATGACGTCTCGATTGCCCTTGTTCACCCGGCTCCAGGGAACGCCCCAGGCGGTGAGCTGACGGATGGCCTTAGGGGCCGTGTTCACAAACATCCGGGCCACGTCCTGGTCACATCCCCAGTCACTTCCCTTTACCGTATCTTCAAAGTGGATCTCTTCATCATCCCCTTCCCCTTTGATGCCGGCACCAAGGCTTGCCTGCATGCCCCCCTGGGCCGCTGCGGAGTGGGATCTTTTGGCCGGCATCAGGGACAAAATGATGGAATCATACCCCCGCTGCTTTGCGGCAATGGCGATCCTCAAGCCCGCCAGGCCGCCACCAATGACAAGTGAATCCGTGTATATAACTTTCATCTATTGCTCCTCTGGGTTCTTTTTATTCTGCGGGTTGTTCATCTGCTGCTGCGGCATTCACCGCTGTGGCATGGGCCGTATAAGGTTCTCCTGCCTGGTCCCTGTGCTGGATACCAATGACGGAAAACACCACCAGGGCAAGCAGCCCAACGGTGAGAAAGAAAATGGTCAGCCGTTTTTTCCACATCTTGAGTTTCACACGGGAGGCCCGGTAATCATCTCCGGTGAACCATCCCCATTTCATGCACAACCGATAAAGACCAATGGTGCCGTGGAGCTCCACGGAAAACAGCAGGATCAGATAAAGGGGCCACATATTGGAAGATATGATACGATCAGCCGACAGATAGGGATCAATCTGGCCTGGATGGGTGAGCATGACAAACAGATGCGCAGACCCTAAAAAAAACATGATAAAGGCCGTCACCACCTGGATGTACCACAGGTTGGTATCGTCGTGCTTCATCATTCCCATCTGCTGACGAAGAATGGCGTGCTGTTTCCAGGAGATGGGAAATTTTCTCACCCCTAAAAGGGCATGGATAATAAAAAGGGTAAAAACCCCCAGCACGGCAAAGAACACCGCCGCAGGAAACCCTTCCCCCGTGCCGGAAAGAAAAGAGAGTTCCATGAAGTTTGCCACAAAATTAAACGAACCTTTTCCCAGCAAAATGCTGGCCACAAGCATCATGTGTACCCACATGAACAGTCCCAGCACCAGACCGGTGCCGCTCTGGGCAAGATCCAGCCGGGCCGGTATCCGGCTCTTTTTTACGTTGTCATTCTCTATCAAGCGTTCCATTCATTCTCCTTGATGACCCATTACAAATAAAAATTGAAGTTGAGCAAAGGATTGGAATCCACCCGGCAGGTCTATTCCAATCCCAATAATTATGCATCACCGACCATGCAACTAAAATGCCTGCTTGCACACATCTCCGATTTCTCCAAGGTTTTCACACACATGAATACCGTTTTTTCTAAAGGCTTCCACCTTGGCCTGTCCGGTGCCACTGCCGCCGCTGATGATGGCACCGGCATGTCCCATGCGTCGGCCCGGAGGGGCTGTTAATCCTGCAATGAAACCCACAACCGGCTTGGTCACATGATTTTTAATGTACTCGGCCGCCTCTTCTTCGGCATTACCGCCGATCTCACCCACCATGACAATGGACTTTGTGTCGGGATCATTTTCAAAGGCTTCCAGCACATCAATGAAATTGGTACCGTTCACCGGATCACCGCCAATACCAATGCAGGTGGTCTGTCCCATGCCAAGCTTGGTGAGCTGATCCACTACCTCGTAGGTGAGGGTGCCGGATCGGGACACAACACCCACAGGTCCGCCAGCCATGTGAATCTTGCCCGGCATGATACCAATTTTGCACTCACCCGGTGTGATAATACCGGGGCAATTGGGTCCGATGAGGCGACATTTTTTAGTGGCCAGAAAATTTTTCACCCGGACCATGTCAATCACCGGGATTCCCTCGGTGATGGCCACAATAAGATCCACACCGGCATCGGCGGCTTCCAGGATGGCATCTGCCCCAAATGGCGGTGGCACAAATATAAGGCTGGCATTGGCCCCTGTGGCCTCCACAGCCGCTCTTACTGTATCAAAAACCGGGATGCCGTCCATCTCCTGGCCTCCCTTGCCCGGTGTTACTCCGGCAACCACATTGGTACCATATTCAACACACTGCCTTGCGTGGAACTGACCTTCCTTCCCGGTGATTCCCTGCACAAGAAGTTTGGTGTCCTTGTTTACAAATATACTCACAGTATTCTCCCCACGGTTCTTTTATACGATGTTTTATATTGCCGCCGCTATTTTTGCCGCCGCATCCTTAAGGTCCACAGCGCTTGTCAGGTCAAGCCCGGAATCGGCAAGGATTTTCTTTCCTTCATCCACGTTGGTCCCTTCCATGCGCACCACAACGGGAATATTGATACCGGTTTTTTTTGCCGCCTGAACCACTCCTTCGGCAAACACATCACAACGTAGAATACCACCAAAAATATTGATCAACACCGCCTTTACCTTTTCATCCATTAGGATGATTCGAAGGGCGTTCTCCACCTGGTCCGCAGAGGCTCCGCCCCCAACATCCATGAAGTTGGCAGGTTCGGCTCCGGCAAGTTTGATGATATCCATGGTGGCCATGGCAAGCCCGGCCCCATTGACAATATTGCCCACATTGCCGTCCAGGTTAACATAGTTGAGATTAAATTTTGACGCCTCCACTTCCTGGGGATCTTCTTCATCAAGGTCTCTGTATTCCATAAGATCCTTGTGGCGGAACATGGCGTTGGAGTCAATGTCCACCTTGGCGTCCAGGGCCAAAACCTGGTCATCTGCCGTTAAGATCAGGGGATTGATCTCCACAAGGGAGCAATCATTGGCAACAAAAAGGGTGTACAATTGCCGCACCAGACCGCCAAACTGCTTTTTGGCAGCCTTGGGAATGGAAAGGCCAAATCCCAGCTCTCCCAGCTGATAATTCTGGATACCCATGAGGGGATCCACATAAATCTTGATAATTTTTTCCGGGGTGTTGGCAGCCACCTCTTCAATGTCCATGCCGCCTTCCTGGCTTGCCATGATAACCACCTTGGCCGTCTCCCGATCCACCAGCATGCTCAGATAAAGCTCTTTGGCAATGTTTTGGCCCGCTTCCACCAGAATCTTCTTAACCAGTCTGCCTTCTGGCCCCGTCTGGTGTGTCACCAATGTCATGCCAAGGATTTCATCGGCAAGATTTCCTGCCTCTTCCCGGGATGGGGCAAGCTTTACCCCACCGCCCTTGCCACGGCCGCCAGCATGTATCTGGGCCTTGACAACCACGGGATACCCGCCCAATTTTTCTGCAACGTCCATAGCCTCTTCCCGGGAAAAAGCAACCTGACCCTGGGGAACAGGTACATCATACTTTCTAAAAAGCTCCTTTGCCTGGTACTCATGTATCTTCATAAGATAATCCTTAAGTATTTTAGATGATTTTTTACAAAAAACTCCGTCCAATGATTTGAATAACTGGAGTTTCGATATTTGTTGTGGGCAGGCCAGATCCCCAATATGGTCTGCCCATGGCAGTTTTTTATATGAAAGTCTCACCAATATGCTGGAATTAAAGGACTTTCGTTTTTCGTTGTGGCAGGTCTTTCTGCCATGTATGTTTATATGAAAGTCTCACCAATATGCTGGAATTAAAGGGCTTTCGTTTTTCGTTGTGGCAGGTTTTTCTGCCATGTATGTTTATATGAAAAGGCAGCCTCCAAGGCAACCTCAGCAGAGCCGCCCCCCCGATGGGCAATAGGAACCGGACAATTGAGCTGTCTACAGTTCCGGTCCGGGCCCATTGCCCGTCGGGGGGGCGGCGGTATAATACCATTTTCTATATTTGTTGTGTCCGGCAGGACATGCCCGTTTTATATGAAAGTCTCACCAACATGCTGGAATTAAAGGACTTTCGTTTTTCGTTGTGGCAGGTTTTTCTGCCATGTATGTTATATGAAACTCCGTCCAATCATCTCCCGGGTTTTTGCGGCCCCCCCCCAGGGTTTCACCTGAGGGAGAGGGTCTGATAAAGGAATTTTCATGGCAGGCAAGCTGTTCCATACGGGTTTTATCCCCCCCCCCAGAATGCTGCCGCCGCTTCTCTGGCTTGAGGGATCCACGGCAAGCACAGCCACCCTATGCCCTTTATTGGCATGGTAGAGCCCCAGGTTTTCCACAAAGGTGCTTTTACCAACGCCTGGCACACCGGTGATGCCAAGCCGCACGGAATTTCCCGTGTGGGGCAGCAGCCCATCCATTACCCGGGCCGCCATGGACCGGTGGAGGGAGGGGAAGGGAACTTTCCACCAGGGTCATGGATCTGGCTATCCAACGGCGATTTCCTTCCAAAACCCCTTTAATAAAGGCATCACACTGGTGTAAATCCATGGTTATCAGGCTCCCAGGGCGTTCAGGGTTTTATTGGCACACTCGGTTACCACACTTCCCGGGCCAAATACCTCAACGGCCCCTGCGGCCTTTAACATATCATAGTCTTTGGGGGGAATAATGCCGCCCACCACCACCTTGATATCGTCGGCACCCTCATTTTTCAATGCCGCAATCAGTGCAGGCACCAGGGTTTTATGTCCGGCGGCAAGACTTGAAACCCCCACCACATGGACATCGTTTTCCACGGCCATGCGGGCGGCCTCTTCAGGTGTCTGGAACATGGGGCTTATGTCCACATCAAATCCAAAATCAGCATAGGCCGTTGCTATGACCTTGACTCCTCTATCATGACCGTCCTGGCCCATCTTGGTCACCAGAATACGGGGGCGGCGACCCTGTGTTTTTTCAAAGTTTTCCGTGCGTTTTCTCAACGCTGTGATAATCTCTTTGTCTTTAAATTCAGAGGCATACACTCCTGAAATGCACTGGGTGGTAGCAACGAATCGTCCAAATACCGCTTCCATGACGTCGGATATCTCCCCCACTGTGGCCCTGGCCCGCACGGCGTTAATGGCAGCGGCCAGAAGATTGAAATCACTTTTTGCAGCCTGCCTTACCTCTTCCAGGGCCTTTTCAACGGCCCCGGCATCCCTGTCCTTCTTGATCTGATCCAGACGGGTCACCTGTTCTGTTCTCACCTCATCGCTGATCTCAAGCACTTCAATGGGCTTTTCATCGGCAACAATGTATTTATTTACCCCCACAATGACATCGGTTCCCCCATCAATCCTGGCCTGACGTCGGGCAGCCACCTCTTCGATGCGGCGTTTGGGCATGCCGGTTTCAATGGCTTTTGCCATGCCACCAAGGTCTTTGACCTCTTTTAAGATCTTTCTGACCTCGTCCACAATGTTCTGGGTTAAGGATTCCACATAATAGGAGCCCCCCAGGGGATCCACCACCGAGGTGACCTTGGACTCTTCCTGGACGATGATCTGGGTGTTTCTGGCAATTCTGGCCGAGGTTTCCGTGGGAAGGCCAACAGCCTCATCAAAGGAGTTGGTGTGAAGACTCTGGGTACCGCCAAGCACCGCTGACATGCACTCTAAGGTGGTGCGGATGATATTGTTATAGGGGTCCTGCTGGGTCAGACTCCAGCCAGATGTCTGGCAATGGGTTCTGAGCATGCTGGATTTGGGGTTTTTAGGATTAAATTGTCCCATGAGTTCTGCCCAGAGAAAACGAGCGGCCCGGAGCATGGCAATGTCCATGAAAAAGTTCATGCCAATGCCAAAGAAAAAGGAAAGTCGTGGAGCAAAGGCGTCAATGTCAAGACCCGTGGCCAGGGCAGCCTTGACATATTCAAGCCCGTCGGCCAGGGTAAAGGCGGTCTGGAGCACGGAATCGGCTCCAGCTTCCATCATGTGGTATCCGCTGATACTCACCGTGTTAAATTTTGGCATATGTTCGGAACAATATCCGATGATGTCGGCAATGATGCGCATGGACGGGGTGGGGGGATAGATATAGGTGTTCCGGGTGAGGTACTCTTTTAAAATGTCATTCTGGATGGTGCCCGAAAGCTGTTCCTGTTTTACCCCCTGCTCTTCGGCGGCCACAATGTACCCGGCAAGGATGGGCAAAACCGCACCATTCATGGTCATGGAGACGGACATTTTATCCAGGGGGATCTGGTCAAAAAGGATCTTCATGTCCTCAACGGAATCTACGGCCACCCCGGCCTTTCCAACATCGCCCGATACCCTGGGATGATCCGAGTCATACCCCCTGTGGGTGGCAAGATCAAAGGCTACGGAAAGGCCCTTTTGGCCTGCGGCAAGATTTTTCCGGTAAAAGGCGTTGGACTCCTTTGCCGTGGAAAACCCGGCATATTGACGGATGGTCCAGGGACGCCCTGCATACATGGTGGCTTTGGGACCCCGGACAAAGGGGGAAAACCCGGGTAATGAGGATTTAAATTCAACGGATTCAAGGTCTTCTGCGGTGTAAAGCGGTTTGATCTCAATTCCTTCCGAGGTCTGGGTATTCAATGATTCAAGGGATTTCCCCCTGAGTTCTTTTTCAGCCAGAACCTTCCAGCTGTTTACATCAGGTACTTGTGACATGTTAAATATCTTTCCTTTTAGAAGATGACAATGCGTATATATCCAAATAGTTAGCGAATTATTTTGCTCGTCAATCATAAAGGACTTCATAATAATAAAACTACCCACTTTTGCGTGCCGCTCACCGGATGGACGGTGGGTTACTCATTAATGTTGGGTAGCTTATTTTCTATGAACTCCCTAAGTTCTCCGGTATGCCACCGTATCTACTCGATTACGGCAAGGACATCCCCCTTGGCCACAGAATCCCCTGATCCGAAATAAAGGGTCGTAATCTCCCCGTCGGCCGGAGCTGGCAGGGCATTTTCCATCTTCATGGCCTCAAGCACCACAACGGTATCACCCTTTTTCACGGTATCGCCCACATTTTTTTCGTATTTGATGATCATGCCGGGCATAGGAGCCGTTACCTGGACACCTGCTCCGGTTGAGGCTACAGGCTTTGCAACAGGTGCTGCCGGTTTTGCAACTTTGGGAGCCGGAACTGCCTTGGGTGCAGGCGCTGGAGCGGCAGAAACCAAAGGCGGTGGCGGAACCCGGGTTCCCTGGGCCGGCTGGGCATAGGCCATGACAGGCACACCGCCCACCTCGTCAACCCCAACTTCGAAACACTCTTTATCCATAAAGACATTAAAGGTCCTCAAGCACTCTGACTTTTCCGGTAACTCGCCGTTCAGTTTACGTTCAACCAACTCTCCTGATTTTGCTTTTTTTATAATCTCGGCCTGGCGTTTGACATCCTCCAGGGTAATGGCCTTAGTGCTTTCGGGAACCGCCTCTTTTCCATATTTCTGCTGGAGAAACTTTTTGCCTGTCACAGGAAAGAGGGTGTAGAGGATGAGATCGTCATCATCCACGGCAAGATTATTGATCTCGGCCTTGGCACCCTCAAGCTCGGGCTTGAGGACCTCGGCAGGCCTGCAGAAAATGGGCTCCTCTCCACGGTCATATCCCTTAAGCGCCTTTTTTTGAACTTCAGGATCAATGGGAACGGCAGTCTTACCATAGAGCCCGTAGCAAAGGTCCTTGACCTGGGCCGTGATCATCTTGTAACGCTCATCCGGGGTATCAAACAGCACGTTGTTGACGGTCTGGGTCCCCACGATCTGGCTTGTGGGGGTGACCAGGGGAATCTGTCCCAGTTCCTTCCTGACCCTGGGAAGCTCCTCATACACCTCGCCGATCCTGTCAAGGGCATCCATGTCCCTGAGCTGGTTTACCAGGTTTGAAAGCATCCCCCCCGGAGTCTGGTGGAGCAGCACGTTGATGTCGATCACCGACACCTTGGTGTCGTCCAGAAGGTGACGATACTTGGGAAGGATCTCCTTCTCCAGAGTTTCGTTGATGGAGGCCAGGGTCTCAATGTCAAAGCCCGTATCCCGATCCGTGCCGATCAAAGACATCACCAGAGGCTCCAGGGCCGGATGACTGGTTCGGTAGGCATAGGGGGTAAGGCAGGTATCAAGAATATCCACGCCGGCCTCGGCCGCCTTGAGATGGGTCATGGCTGCCATGCCCGAGGTAAAGTGGGAATGGAGGTTGATGGGAATGTCCACATTTTCCTTGAGGGCCTTGACAAGGTCAAAGGCATCGTAGGGAGCCATGAGACCTGCCATGTCCTTGATGCAGATACTGTCCGCACCCATGTCCACAAGGGCCTTTGCCTTGTTAACATAGTACTCCAGGGTGTAGACGGTACCACCCATCCTCGGCTCGGTCAAAGAATAGCAGATACACCCCTGGAAATGTTTGCCGCAGCTCTTTATAACCGGAGCCACCGCTTCAAAATTCCGGTAGTCGTTCAGGGCGTCAAAGGTGCGGAAGATGTCCATGCCGTTTTCAGCAGCCCGGTTGACAAAGGCCTTGGCAACATCGTCGGCATAGTTTCTATAGCCCACAAGGTTCTGGCCCCGGAGCAGCATGGAAAAGGGGGTCTTCTTGATGTAGCGCTTCAGGGTCCTGATCCGCTCCCAGGGATCTTCGTTGAGAAAGCGGTGCATGGTGTCAAAGGTGGCGCCGCCCCATACTTCCATGGCCCAGAACCCCACCTCGTCCATCCTTTCAGCCACGGGGATCATGTCCTGGGTTCTTCCCCTTGTGGCAAACAGAGACTGGTGCCCGTCCCTGAGGGAAAGATCCTCGATCATCAGAGGATTTTTGGCCTTTGGTCTCTCTTTTTCACAATTAATCTCACACATGTTTATTCTGCCGTGTTCACTCATTACGCTCTCCTATCAATATTTTGTAGTCATTGGCTATTTATTATCACGTTGCAGGATCGGCAACCCTGGTGACCTGTATTTTTATAAGAAACTCCGTCCAAAAGACTGGAATTATAAGAGTTTCAATTTTCGTTGTGGGCAGGACAGATCCCCAATACGGTCTGCCCGTGGCAGTTATCTGAATACACCCATCTGCATCAGGCTTCTGTTCTGCATCTGATCGCTCCTGCCTGCCATACCCCAGCTGTTGATACACACGGTTGGAAGCGGGCCGGACTGGCCCAATGCCGCACCCGGAGTCTCCCCTTGGGATAAAGCAAAACAGGCGGCCTCCTCCTGGGTTTTTATATAGGTCATAACCGCGGCTGTTGCGGCGGCCATTTTTTTTATGTCCATTTCTCCCCACTTTTTTTTATATGAAAGTCTCACCAATATGCTGGAATTAAAGGACTTTCGTTTTTCGTTGTGGCAGGTTTTTCTGCCATGTATGTTATATGAAAAGGCAGCCTCCAAGGCAACCTCAGCAGAGCCGCCCCCCCGATGGGCAATAGGAACCGGACAATTGAGCTGTCTACAGTTCCGGTCCGGGCCCATTGCCCGTCGGGGGGGGCGGCGGTATAATACCATTTTCTATATTTGTTGTGTCCGGCAGGACATGCCCGTTTATATGAAACTCCGTCCAATGATTTGTAATAACAGGAGTTTCGATATTTGTTGTGGGCAGGTCAGATCCCCAATGCGGTCTGTCCGCGGCAGTTATACTGGAATGTTTCCATGTTTTTTTGCAGGTCTCATCTCGCGCTTGGTGCCCAACGCCTCCAGGGCATCCACCAGGCGGGCCCTGGTCTCGGCCGGGCGGATCACCGCATCCACAAACCCCCGATTCGCTGCGCAATAGGGATTTGAGAACAGCGCTTCATACTCTTCGATCTTTTCGGCCCGTCTGGCAACGGGATCATCCGACCCCTTGATCTCCCTTGCATGGATGATGTTGGCGGCCCCTGCTGCCCCCATCACCGCGATCTGGGCGCTTGGCCATGCAAAGGCCATGTCCGCACCAAGATGCTTAGAGCACATGGCAAGGTAGGATCCGCCGTAATCCTTGCGGGTGATGAGTAACAGCTTTGGCACCGTGGCCTCGGAATAGCACCAGAGGAGCTTGGCCCCATGGCGGATAATGCCGCTCCACTCCTGGTCGCTTCCGGGAAGATAACCGGGTACGTCGGCAATGGTGAGCATGGGGATGTTAAAGGCATCGCAGAATCGGATGAACCTTGTTGCCTTGTCCGAGGCGTTGATGTCAAGACACCCAGCAAGGAAATTTGGCTGGTTGGCGATGATGCCCAGGACCCGACCGTTGAGCCTTGCAAAGCAGATAACGATATTCTTGGCAAAGTACTCGTGGGGCTCAAAATACTCCCCGTTGTCCACGATGGAGGTGATCACATCCTTGATATCGTAGCTCTGGTTCGGGTTATCCGGAATCAGGCTATCAAGTTCCACAGCCATGCGGTGGGGATCGTCCCCGGTCTCCTTGAACGGCGGCTCCTCCATATTATTGGAGGGAAGATAGGAGAGCAGTTGTCGCATTTTTTGAAGGGCGTCCTGGTCGGAGTCACAGGCAAACTGGGCCACTCCGCTTTTTTCATTGTGGGTCATGGCACCGCCCAGATCTTCCTGGCTGATCTCCTCCCCTGTCACGGACTTGATCACCTGGGGGCCAGTGATGAACATATAGCTGGTATCCTTGACCATGAAGATCCAGTCGGTCATGGCCGGGGAGTAAACAGCCCCGCCTGCCGTGGGTCCCATGATGGCGGAAATCTGGGGGATCACGCCGGAAGCGGACGCGTTCCTGAAAAAGATTTCGCCGTATCCGGACAGGGCATCCACCCCCTCCTGGATCCTGGCACCGCCGGAATCGTTGATGCCCACCACAGGCGCACCGGCCTTCATGGCCATGTCCATGACCTTGCAGATCTTTTTGGCCTGCATCTCCCCCATGCTTCCGGCCCTTGAGGTAAAGTCCTGGGAGTAGGCAAATACAATACGGCCGTCGACCTTGCCGTGGCCGGTTACAACACCGTCGGCAGGAATCTCTTTGTTTTCCATGCCAAAATTGGTACACCGGTGGGTGACAAACATATCCACCTCCCGGAAGGTCCCTTGGTCAAATAAAAGGTCCAGCCGCTCCCTGGCATTGAGCTTTCCTTTTTCACGTCGCTTTTCAAGGGCTTTTTCGCCCCCCATGCCAAGGATCTTTTTTTCCCGCACACAAAGCTCCTTGATCTTATCTGCTATCACTCCCATAGTAACAACCCGTCCTTTTCTTGTTGATTTCATTCATAACTCATGACTCGTAAGTTCTTATTGATCATACTGCATGTGCTGTTTTAAAATTTTATTGAACACAGCATGAGGTGGCAAGTTGGAGAACGTATAACGGTTGAGTTCATAATGGCACTGGGCTCAAACATTTCGAGGCCCGGTTTTCACCGTTTACAAAAAATCTGGCTGGGATCAATGACCTCCCGGATCAGGCGAATTTCCTCTTTGGTGGGCGGATCGAATTCATACACATCCTCATCCACCATGAGTTCAAATCCTGTGGCATCCTGTACGCTTTTGACGGTTTCTCCGGGCATGGTTGCCAGAATTTTCATCCGTTTGGTATCGTCATCAAACCCCATCAGGGCCTTGGTTGTGATTACCCGTTTAGGGCCTTTTCCCTGCAATCCGGCTTTTTGCCTGGCATCCTTTGATCCGTCCATATGACCGATGCTGGTGCAATACTGGAGTTTTTCCACAAATCTTCGGGATTCGTGCTGCACAATGAGGATTGTATAGGTACAGGAACAGGACATATCCCCAGCCCCGCCACTGCCGGGCAGCCTCACAACCGGTTTCATATAATTTTGCGGAAAATTTCCAATCATGGTTGAATTTAAATTGCCATAGGGGTCAACCTCGGCGCCTCCGATAAAGCCTATATCGATAAAGCCCCTTTGGGTCAGTTCAAAGGCGGAATTTAACCCCTGGATAAAATTTGCCCGGCTTGTGGTTCGGGAATCTCCCACGGACAGGGGTAGCCCCCGGTCCAATGTCGGGCCAACGGCACCTGCTTCAAATACCGGAATGATTCCCGGACCGTTTGTTAATTGGGCCAGGGTGATCCCCACCATGGGCAATCCGGTTCCCGCAAAAATCACCTTGTTATTTTCAAGTTGCCTGGCACCGGCGGTTACAATCATTTCACCGGGCGAATAGTCTGTTGCATAATCCATCATCATAATATCTCCTGAAACCCTGTTAATTTCTTGAGATTTAAGGCAAAATTTAATTGGCGAAGGTATTGATCATGTGTAGGCGATGTTAAATGCGTTTGCAATTCCAAATTTCTTGATTCGGTCTGCCGGGCATATTTCAATTGAGAATATGGTATCTGAGAAATGAATTCATCCGTATCTGTAACTCCGAAAATATTGGCATCGTAATAGTCAGTCAGCCCCTCCCTGTCTCCTTTGCGAAAGGCGTCCGTCAGGCTCTTGAAATGCTCCAGGTGAATTTTATCATAATAATGGATGTCGTGACACACCGTTGGATAGCACCCGAAGGGCAGTTCAATAACGGCATCCACGGCAAAGAACGGAATGGATGTCCGGGTGGGATCCATGGCAATGATCTCGTGGTCTACCAGTTTTTCGCAGGTTACAATCACATTTTTTGAGGCCATGGCGATTTCAGGGCAGGTAAAGGTCTGTCCCTTGATCCGGCAGTTTCCGTAGATATCCGCCTCCTGAACATGGAGAATGCCCACATCCGGGTGGCAGGCCGGTATCAGCAGGATATTCCGATGGGAAAACGGGCATTGGATGGTCTGGGAACGGTTACACTTTTCAATATCGCCGCCCAGGCCGCTGCGGATGGGTATAAACGGAATACCCATGGCACCGGCCTTGAATCGGGCGGACATGCTGAAATTGGTCCAGTCTTCAATAAAGATTTTTTCATTTTCCGTCATGTACCTCAACATGGAGGAGGTACCGGCATATTCATGGCCGGTGTAGGCGAATTCCATGCGTTGAACAGATAGATGGTCCGGCTTCAGGGCCATTGCCCCGAGCAGATAATCCGGCACAAGACCTGCGGACTGAAAGGAAAGGATAAGATCTTTTCTTCCCTGCCGAATAATTTCATGGGCAATGGCCACCGGCTGGCGGCTGTTTACAAAGCCGCCGACACCAATGTTGTCGCCATCTTTGACAAAGGTCTGAACCGCCTCTGCCAATGTCATTCTCTTGTCCCGCTTGGATTTGTCTTTTTGTTCCAGATATGTCCTTGCTTCATCCGGTGATAATCCCGTCCATAACATAAGCTGTATCCCCAATTATGGTGTATTTATTGAAATGCCTCTAACCGATAACGAACGTGTGGAAATTTGTAATTAAAGAGGTTGAATTCAATAAGAGACGATATCAAGCCCAATGTTTCCAAACCCCTGGATGTCTGGAACCAACGTATGGAAATATCACACAGCCCTGAATTGTAATCGGTTGTTATTATATGATATTTCGATTTCGTGCAGATATGTTGGGATGAATGATATTTGGAACGAAATTTCGGATTACCCGGAAGTAAATTAATCTGAAAGCGGGACGCGACCGGGAAAGGCATTGGAAATTGTTGGCCGGTAACTGCCTCCCACCGGGACCTGACCCCGACTAAGAAAAATCTCCATCCCCTTGTTTGGGGTCGGTTTTATGGAAATAACTTGTTCCGGGTTGACCAGATAGGATCTATGGACCTGGAGCAATTGATCATCAGTGAATCGCAGCGAAATCTCTTTGAGAGACAGCCTCAGTTCAACCGTCTCATTCTCGGTGTGTACAATACAGTATTGCCTGGCCGCCTGAATATACAGAATCCGCTGCAACATGGAACCAATGGTATATATCTCTTTTGACAGGTTGGGATCAAATGAGAACCGGGTGATCCCCCTGCGGATGATCCGCACCTGGGCGATCAGATTGCGAACATATTCCAGATTTTCACGGGCCGGGGGCGTATCAGGCTGCACAACGATTTGATATCGTTCCATGCCCCTGACTTGGATGGAGAGCCATTGGGTGCCCATGTCTGTCATGACCGAGATCTTGCCGTCATTGTCTTCCATATTCGTACCATTAATCATAGGCCGTGCCAACTTGGGCAAAATACGGGCAAAATCCTTCCCCTTGCCTGTTGTGGCCATGGTTTTTTCATTGGACAGAAGTATGCCATTTTGAAACGGCGCTTCCCTGGTGATGGCATTAAAGACCTCTTTGAAGAGCTGATCCGTATCCACATAGCTCTCAATGCGGTTCATGAACTTTCGAAGGTTGACCAGGCGATCTTTTGCCGCCAGCAATCGCAATTGCGTCTCAATCCTGGCAATGAGTTCTTTTTTTGAAAACGGTTTGGTCACATAATCATTGGCCCCTCCGGCAAAGCCCTGGACCAGATCCGTGACCTGATTTCTGGCAGTGAGCAGGAGAATAGGCAGTTCGTCCATCCCATAAGCTTCCCGAAGAATTTCGCAGACCCGGAACCCATCCATCTCCGGCATCATCAGGTCCAGCAGGACCATACAGGGTCTGTTTTTAAATATATAATCCACGGCCAGGGGACCTGAGGTAAAGGTAACGGGCCGGTACCCGGACAGGGTCAATTGCCGGGATACAATATGGAGATTCACCGGATCATCATCCACCACAACGATTTCAGGAGCCCCTTCCGTCTTCTCTTCCAAAGCCGGCAAATCCACACCTGGCGGGGCAACTTCGATTATTTTTGCAACCGGCAGAGTGTCTTTGACGGGCGGGCCCGGCGACTCGGTGAGGGTGAAGGTAAAAACAGATCCCCTGCCGGTTTTACTCTCCGCCCAAATCTCCCCGCCGTGGAGGATCACCAACTGCCGGGCAATGGATAGCCCCAGACCCGTTCCCGGATACTGGCGGGTTGCCGAATAATCCCCCTGTTCAAAGGGCAGAAAAATTGTCTCCATCTTATCTTTTTCAATACCAATGCCGGTGTCTGAAACACGTATCTCAACCCGGTTCTTGATTTCAGATGATACAACAATCTTTCCCGCATCGGAAAATTTAACGGCATTGCCGATGAGGTTGTGGAGAATCTGCTGCAGCCGTTCCTCGTCTGCCAGAACAAAGGTCTTGCCGGGAATTCGGTTTTCAAGGGTCAGCTGGGAATTCTGGATCAACGGTCTATGGATGTTCAGAACAAAATCCACAATTCTACCCAGGTCAAGGGGGCACAGGTGAAGTTTAATTTCTTTTTGTTTGAGCTTGGATGCCACCAGCAGATCGTTTACGAGATTGGAGAGTCGCAAGCCACTGGATACGATTATTTTAAGGTCTGATCTAACCGCAGGAGACAAGGGATTTAAGGGATCGTGAATCAGGGAATCTGCAATGCCGATCATTCCGTGGAGTGGGGTTCTCAACTCATGGGTGGTCATGGCCAAGAAGTCATCCTTAATGGCGCTCAGCCGCCTTAACTCAGCGGTCTGCCCTTCCAAAATAATATTTTTCTCTTCAATTTCCGTCTGCCGTTTCATTAGCTCTTTTCTAAATCGTTTCTGCTCTGAGATATCATTAACAAAGCCCTCAATATAGCTAAGCGTTCCCTGTTCCCAGATTCCCCGGATGGACAGAGACACCCATATCCGACTCCGATCCTTCTTATATAACCGGACCTCATAGAGGCTGAGGTGCCCCTTGTTTTCCAGGACAGCCAGTAGCTCTCCGATGCTCTCCTTTCCCACAAACAGCGGTTGTACCCGGTTACCGGTGGCCGCCATCAGGTCTTCGGGTGTGTCATATCCCAGCATCAGAGCCAATGAAGAGTTAAGGGTGACAATGCGTCCGCCAGCAGTGGATTTGAAGATGCCTTCCGCAGCTCCTTCGAAAATACCCCTGAAATTTTCTTCTGAAATCAGCAGCTTGTGATGGTAGCCTTCCAACCGTTTCATAAAATCGTTGTAGCAGCCAGCCAGTTCGCCGATCTCTCCGCCACTGTCAATTGTCATTCGCCGGGAAAAATCCCCTTGGGAATCGACCTTGAAGTGACTGATAAGTTCATAAAGAGGGGTGGTTATGGATTTGCCCAGATAAAAGGTTATCAAAAACGTCAGAATCAAAATCATAAAAACCACCGTAAAAATCGTATGGTTAACTTTTTCCAGGGGCTCATAGAATTCGTCAAGATAGCTGGAAGATGCCACAATCCAGTCCATTTCGGGAAGATGGTTGTAAATCACCAGTTTTTCCCTGGGCTTTTTTTCCCCGGGATTCTGCCACCGGTAAATAATACGGCCATTTTTCTTACGGATCATCTCCTCCACTATTTCCCAGCCATGGATATTTTCGGGGTCCTTGATATTGGTACCCTGGAGGGTGGGATGCACCAGAAAGGTTCCTTTGCCGTCTACAATATAGGCATATCCGGTTTTGCCGAAACGCAGGTCGTTCACACTTTGTTCAAAGTCCCTGGTCTTGATGAGCTGGATAAACTCTTCCCGGTATGAAGAGACCGAGATGATCCAGTCCCAGGGAACAAAATGAACCATATATAGGGCCTTTTTCTTGAGCTTCTCTTCACCGGGGGGGGCCCATTCATAGGTGAGATACCCCTTTTTTTGCTTCATCTGATCCCCGATAAAGGTATATCTTGAGATGTTTTCCCCGACCAATGCCTTGTTGGGATGCACCTTGATCGTTCCTGAGCTGTCAACGCAATAGATATATCCGGTACTGCCGATGGTCTGGCTCAGCAAGACCTGGCGGGCCTGTTTTTTTGCGGCAGCTTCACTAAGCTCTCCCTTTTCATACTGGGTATGGAAATCCCGGACAATATCCAGGTTTTTTTCGGCAATGGCCCGCAGCAGGTTTTTTATGGAGCCATTGGTGGTGCTTTCGATAAGGTTCAGAATGGTGGTGGTGGAATTGGACAATTCGCTTTCAATGCCGGTTTCGATGGCATTGCGAATAACGGAAGACATGATCCATCCGGCCAGGGAAATGGTCAAAAGCATGGTGAGAAAATAGCTCCAGAAAAGCTTTGATCTAATGGATAGCCGGTGCAGCCCTCGGAAGTTTTTTTTAATCTTCATGGCCCCTGTCCCTGGTTTGTCTTTATGTTTTTTTGATCTCAGACACGAGACAGGTGTAAGCTATGAAGATGTACTTTGTCAAGAAAGGATGAACGCTTAAAGGACGTTTGCAGAACAGCTCTATTATCTTTCCCTGAGCCTTTTTAAAACAAAAGACCAGGTTCTATCAACCTGGTCTTTTGCTCTCTAACTTTAGTCAATCATGGGAACGGTGAGGCCACCGTCCATGAGAAAGAGAATTTTTGCCGCATCGCCCTTGATCTCAATGGCCTTGTCCAGGGCCTCCTGGAGTGAGGCAAAGGGTCGGATAAGGAGCTTTTCAATGGTCTCTGGTGGCACATCGGTCACGGCCCACATCTCGGCCCAGATGCCGATCTCTGCCATCTTGGCGGCCTTGTGGTAGCCCAACTTATACCCCTTTTCAATGGTGTCAAGCACCTCCTGGGGGGTGTCGCAGCTGCCCAGCAGATCGGCAAAGGCCTTGCCGCCGATGCCGCAGCGGCACTTGGCCACCAGGATCAGAATGCCGTTTTCCTTCAGGGCAAGCTTGGCATTGTCGATGCCCTTCTGGGCCTGGTAGAGATCAATATCGCCGGGAAACTTGACCACGGAGACCACGATGTCGGCCTTCTCCTTGATCGGGGCGGCAAACACCTCGTTGGCCTTGTCAATTGCTGCCATAAAGGAGTCGTGGATATCGCCGGCGGTGACGGCATAGATGCTGTGATTTTTATCAAGCACCGTCATGATGGCGAAAATCTCCTTTTTAACCACCTTGAGGGCATCCACCATGTCCTCGTGCACCGGGTTGCCCTCAAGGGCCAGGGCCCGGGCTTCGGGCACCAGGGCCAGCTTGTGGTTCTGCTCAATGGTGTTGAATCCTGCGATCCCCGGCAAAAAGGATTTTCTTCCGCCGGTGTAGCCCGCAAAGTAGTGGGGCTCAACCGATCCGATGATGATGATCTTATGGGCTTCCACCCCGGCCTTGTTGACATACATCTCGGTACCGTTGGTACTTTTTCCCAGAAAGACCATATCCTCGGATTTTCTGGCATCATGGACAAGGATGTTGTCCTTGATCTTTTCATAGTGATCGCCAAAAATCTGAAGATACTCCTCATAGCTCGGGCCCCGATGGGCACCTGTTGCAATGATGAACTTCACCGGAAGATGGGCCAGTTTATCGTAGATGACGTCCATCACCTGTTTGGTGGGGGTGGGCCGGGTGGCGTCATTGACAATGACCAGAACATCCCTGGCATCTGCCAAAAAATCCGTGATATTCGGGCTGTTGACCGGGATGTCCAAGGAGTGATTAAGGAGCATTTTAGGCTCCATTATCTCCACTTCATTGGCTTCGAGGAAGCTTGTGTCAAGCGTGTCACTGATGGTTGCGGTTTTTTCTCCCTCTTTTCCGTAGGGCACCTTTATCAGCATGATTATTTCCTTATCAATTGTTTAAGGGACCAAGTTTGTTCAATGTTTCCATGAACGTGTCAATGGCGATCTGGAATCCTGTCTTATCGCCATGGGCGATCTGCACCAGCTGGATCCGGTCTTCATCTATATCCATCGCCTTGAGAAGTTCTCTAAGGGCTGCCACATGGATCTTTGCCTTGACATTGCCGTCATGCTCACAATCCCCGTCCGGGCAGCAGGCCACCAGCACGCCCCAGGCGTTCTGGAGAAGCGGTTCCAGAAGCAGGGGTTTTTCCAGTCGACCACCGCACATGTTGATCAGGATCTTGTACTCGGGATCCGCTGCCGGGTCCATGGTCGAGGATTGAAAATCCGGGTAATAGGACCAGTTACAACCGAACACGATGGCTTTGGCATTATCCTTTTCAAGAAAGGTGGCGATCTCCCTGTTAAGGGAGGGACGGTCGGTGCCGTAGCCCAGGTTGGTGGTCGCTGCCTTATTGGGGCAGACATCCACGCAGATGCCGCAGCTCTGACACTTTACTGTGTCAGTGACGATCTTGCCGTTAATAAACTCCCGTGCCTCATGGGGACAGGCCCTGACGCAGGCAAGGCAGGCGGCGCAGTCTGTGTTGGTAATGGAGGTGGTGCCGGGGGTCTCAAACTCGGTGCCCTGAAAATCACGTTTGGCATCGGTGATAATCTCGTTCAGGGGCACGCCACTTGAGCAGGCAGCAACGCAGCGGCCACAGTAAAAACAAGAGGATATCTTGTTTGCAATATAGGTTGAGGGCTCCAGCTTTCCTGCAAGCAACCCATAGACCATGATCATTTTGGCCCGTGGGGCGTCGGATTCCCATCGTGTGTCTTTGAAAACCGGGCAGTGTTCATAGCAGTAGCCGCAGCGGATACAGCTGTCCAGGTTGGATTTCCATTTATCAAGGTGTTTTGTTTCAAACGGTCGTGTTTCCATCAGGGGTGACTCCATTTACGTTCAAGGTCAATGTCAGGCAATCGTGTACCGAAGGTCGGTTGCTGTTACCCAGTCTTCAGGGGCATCCATCAGCTTGCCGGGATTGAGGATGTTGTTGGGATCAAAGGCTTTTTTGATGTTTCTCATCAGGCCCAGACTGTCCTTTTTTTCCGCCTTAAAGGCCGATGCCTTTGACATACCGATGCCGTGTTCCGCCGATGTGGTTCCCTTGACCGAGCGGACATATTCGTAGATTTCTGCAACCGCATTTCTTGCCGATTCCCACTGATCCTGGCGGGTGGGCTCCATGAGAATCTTGGTGTGCATGCACCCTGAACCGCAATGGCCATAGGCGGTCATGATGATGTTGTTCCTGGCTGCAATCTCATGGATGGTTTTTGCTGTTTCAGCCATTTTAGAGTAGGGAACGGCCATGTCGTCGGCAAGGGAGGTGCTTGAGAGCACGTCACTGAACTTTGAGAGTGCGGGAAACAATTTTTTTCTGCCAAGGAAAATCTTGGCCCGTTCCTTGGGATCGTAACTGCTGGTGAGCCCTGTGCCGTTATGTTTTTTGCACACCTCCTGCATGACGTTGATCTGATAGTCCACGGCTTCTTTTACCATGTCGTCGGCCTCATAGAGAAGCACCGCCTCCACCTCGGGAAGCCCCAGATCCATGGTTTTATTCACGGCTTTGATGGCAACGCTGTCAACCAGTTCCAACATGGATGGCACAACCCCGCTTGCCATGATGTCGGCAATGGCTTCGCCTGCATCCTTGAGGCTGTCAAAGTTGGCCATGCCAAGGCACCTGAATTTCGGGATGGGAACAAAGCTTAAGGTGGCTTCCACCACAACCCCAAGGGTACCTTCGGACCCAACGATGAGCTTGTGAATCTGGTAGCCTGTGGCCTCCACCCGTGTCCTTGCCCCAAGGCTGACAAGGCTTCCGTCCGGCAGTACCACCTTCATGCCAAGTACGCTGTCCCGGGTGGCTCCGTATTTCACGGACCGCACCCCACTTGCGTTGTTTCCGATTTCGCCGCCAATGGTGGCGATCCTGCTGGAGGCAGGGGTGGGGGGATAAAAGACCCCAAAGGGTTTGAGTGCGTGGTTCAGATCGTCATCCACAACGCCCGGCTGAACCCTGCAAAAGACATCCGAGGGGTTGATTTCAAGAATTTTGTTCATCCGCTTCATGTCCAGGGTGATTCCCCCCTGTACCGCCACGGTCTGTCCGCACATTCCAGATCCCCCACCCCGGGTGATCACGGGAATTTTTTCCTGGTTTGCAAATGCCATGACCTGTTGAACCTGTTCGGTATTTTTCGGTCTCACCACCACCCAGGGACTGGCAGAATGAACCGAGGAATCTGAACCGTAAATGAAGAGATCTGCCGGATCACTCTTTACATTTTCTTCTCCAACAATATTTTTAAGCCTGGGTATATCAATTTTTTCCATTACCCTTCTCCTAATTATCTTTCACCATATGAATGTTAAACCTCAGGCCTGGGCAATACGCCAGCACGTTCTGCAATTTCAGGAACCTTGTGCTCCCACTCAATGGCCATGAGATGAACCCCGGAAACACCCTTCATCTCTTTGAACTCCTGGATCTGCTCACATGCGATTTTGATGCCCTCATCAGCAACCATTTTCTTGTCAACACCCTGGAGACGTTTGATAATCTCTTCGGGAACATCCATGCCCGGCACTTTTTTCTGCATGTATCTGGCCATACCAATACTCTTCATGGGGGTTACGCCGGGAAGGATGTAAACCTTTTCCGTCAAGCCCATCTCATTGGCCTGTCGAATCCATTCCCGAATTTTGGGCATATTATAGACACACTGGGTCTGGATAAAATCGGCACCGGCGGCAACTTTTTTGGCCAGACGATGGACCCGCCATTCAAAGGGCTCTGCAAAGGGGTTGGCCGCTGCACCGATGAACATTTTGGGGGGAACGTCAATGTCGGCACCCCCCAGAAACTTGCCTTCATCACGCATTTTTTTCACCATGCCGATGAGCTGCATGGAATCAATGTCAAATACCCCCTTGGCCTGGGGATGATCCCCAAAGGTCTGGTGATCTCCTGACAGACAGAGCATGTTCCGGATGCCATGGGCATAAGCTCCTATAATATCGGCCTGCATGGCCAGACGATTTCTGTCCCGGCATACCATCTGAAAGTTGGGGTCAACCCCCTCTTCCATGCAGATCATGGAGGCCGCCCAGCTGGACATTCTGACCATGGCGGTCTGATTATCCGTAATATTGGCCATGTCCACCATACCTTTGAGATATTTTACCTTCTCCCGAAGGGCCGTTACATTGGCTCCCCTTGGCGGCCCCACCTCCCCGGTAAAGGCAAAATGTCCGGCCTTGAGTACTTTTTCCAGATTACTTCCTGATTTCATATTATTTTCTCCCTGAATGTTTAAATATGGTTCATCACCGGATCATTTTAACCATGGGCTTTAACACGGGCTTCGTAGCCTGGCTGAATCACTTTTCGAGGTTTCTGATTCCGCCAGTCATTGGGAGGAGATAATTTAATGATCTGATCCAATCGTCCCTGGCCTGCCAGCCGCTCATGGATCTGAAACCATGCACAGGGCTGTTCGGAATCAATTTCACAGGAACCCTGGTTGGTACCGCCACAGGGACCGTTAAAAAGGCCCTTGGCACACATGGTCACAGGGCAGATACCGCCCGTCATGTCAAGCACACAGTTGCCGCAGGCCCGGCATTTTTCCTCGTACCAGCCCACATTCAGATTTACACCGATAAAGCTGGTGTTCACTGCCGGCAGCACCGGTTTATCCGGAAATCGCTGGGCCAAAAATTGAATACCGGCACCACAGGCCATGGAAAGAAAGGCATCATACGCCCCTGCTTTGCTCTCCAGTTCGTCAAGAAATTCCATGTCACACTGACGCTCCAGGGTCTCTGCTCCAAACGCAATGCCTTCCTTGCCACAGGCCAGATTCAGCTCGGCATTCAATGTTTCCACTTCCTTGGACCCGCCGGCCAGACATACGGCAACACAGGTACCACATCCAACGGTCAGGACTTTTTTGTAGCCTGACACCATATTTTTGATCTCGTCAAAGGGTTTTCTCTCCGCAACAATCATGGATACTCCTATAGTCTATGTTGCAATCCACCCCGAATCGAACATAACAAGTTGTACCTGATTCAGGGTGGGTGCATATTTTAATGCTTATTGTCCGGGTGATTACTGTTCTGAACGTTTTTTCAACGATTCATAGCGCGCATTGACATCTGCTTCAATCTTTGCTCTCAACCGTTTTGACTCTTCGGGAAAGCTCTTTTCAAGGGCTGCAAAACGATTCTCTCCGGCCAGGAACTCCTGGAGGGTCCCGTCAGGTGCTTTTGAATCCAGCACAAATGGATTTTTTCCTTCTTCCCCAAGCAGCGGATTGAACCGGTACAAAGGCCAGAACCCTGACTCCACCGCCAGCTTGGATTCAAGCTGGGTCTTGCCCATGCCCTTTCTGATGCCCTGGTTGATACAGGGAGCGTAACAGATCACCAGGGAGGGACCTGGATAACTTTCAGCCTCAACAAGGGCCTTCATGGTCTGCTGTTTACTGGCTCCCATTGAAATGGATGCCACATAAACATACCCGTAGTTCATCATCATCCCGCCAAGATCTTTTTTACCGATCTTCTTTCCGGATGCGGCATATTTTGCAATGGCACCGGTGGGTGTTGATTTGGAAGACTGACCACCGGTGTTGGAGTAAACCTCGGTATCCAGCACCAGGATATTGATATCATCGCCGGAAGCCAGGACATGATCGAGTCCTCCATAACCGATATCATAGGCCCAGCCATCACCGCCAAAGATCCAGTGGGATTTTTTAACCAGAAGATTTCTGTCAGCGTAGATGCTGTCAAGGAGTTTGTTGCCGGTATTGCCGTTCAACTGAACCTTGAGTTTGTCAGCATATAGCTGTGACGCTGCGGCATTGTTCATCCCGTCAAGCCATCCCTCAAGGGTATCCTTCACCTCCTGGTTGATATCTAAAGCAAGGGCCTTTTTGACCGTGGAGGCAAGGATTTTTCTTCGATTGTCAAAGGCAAGCATCATGCCATAGCCGTATTCGGCGGCATCCTCAAACAGTGAACTTGCCCATGCAGGTCCACGCCCCTCACGGTTGGTGCAATAGGGTGCCGTGGGAGCAGACCCCCCCCAGATAGAGGTACATCCGGTTGCGTTGGCAACGGTCATCCGTTCACCAAAGAGCTGGGTGAGTACCTTGACGTATGGGGTTTCGCCGCATCCTGCACAGGCACCGGAGAACTCAAGCAGGGGCTGGTAAAACTGACTACCCTTTACACTGTCGCGTTTACCCAACTCTTCCTTAAAGGGAATCGTAAGGGAAAATTCATGGTTTGTAATCTCGTTTTCTGTCTGGGTGACCAGCGGTTTCATCACCAGGGCAGGTACCTTTGCAGGACATATATCGGCGCAATTGCCACATCCCTGGCAATCCAGGGGATTGACCTGCATTCTGAAACTGTAATTCTTCAGCTCTTTGCCCTTTCCAGCAACGGTCTCAAAGCTTGAAGGTGCATCCTTGAGTTCTTCTTTTGTGGCAACAATGGGAATAATGGCCGCATGGGGGCAGACAAAGGCGCATTGGTTGCACTGGATGCAGTTGTCAGCAATCCATTCAGGTACATTAATGGCAACACCACGCTTTTCATACTTACTGGTTGCGTTGGGAAACAGACCATCAACGGTAAAAGCACTCACGGGAAGCGCATCCCCCTTCTGGGCGATGATGGGCCGCATGACATTGTCCACATAGTCAATGGCAGTCTTTTTTATATCCATGCTGCCGGATGCGGTTGCCCATGATTCGGGGATCTTAATTTCAATGAGATTATCAAGTGTTCTATCAACGGCATCAATGTTCATCCGGACGATCTTATCGCCCTTTTTACCATAGGTTTTTTTAATATCTGCCTTGAGAAGTTCAATGGCCTTTTCAAAGGGGATCACATTGGCAAGCTTGAAGAAACAGGTCTGCATGATCATGTTGATCCTGTTGCCAAGTCCCACCTCTCCTGCGATCTTCACGGCATCCACGTTGAAGAATTTGAGCTTCCTGTCATGGATGGTTCGCCGGACATCACCGGGAATATTGGCCTCCATATCCGCCATGGACCAGGCAGAATTCAGAAGGAAGGTTCCTCCCTGCTTGAGCCCCTCAAGAACATCATAGATCTGAACATAGTTGGATTTATGGCAGGCCACGAAATCGGCCCGGTTAATCAGATAGGTGGACTGGATGGGCACATCGCCAAACCGCAAATGGGAAATGGTGATACCACCCGATTTCTTGGAGTCGTAGGCAAAATACCCCTGGGCATACTTTTCTGTGTTATCGCCGATGATCTTGATGGCACTCTGGTTGGCACCAACGGTTCCGTCGGATCCAAGGCCCCAGAATTTCGCCCCAACGGTTCCCTTGGGTGCGGGGTTGAATCCGGGAATCACCTCCAGGGAGGAGTTGGTGACATCGTCCTTAATACCCACGGTAAAGTGATTTTTGGGGTTGGCACACTTCATGTTGTCAAATACCGCCTTGATCATGGGGGCATTAAACTCCTTGGAGCCCAGTCCGTACCGGCCGCCGATAATCCTGGGTCCCTGACCCTTTTCCATGAAGGCCGCACACACATCCATATAAAGGGGATCGCCGATGCTTCCGGGTTCTTTGGTCCTGTCAAGAACCGTAATCGTCTCTGCCGTGGATGGAATGGCCTCCATCATTGCCTGGATGTCAAAGGGTCTGTAAAGACGTACCTTGACAAGCCCCACCCGCTCGCCGTCCTGGTTGAGACGGTTCACCGTCTCCTCAATGGCTTCGCAGCTTGAGCCCATGCTGACGATGATCCGGTCCGCCTGGGGATCTCCCACATAATCGAACAGCTTGTAGGCCCTGCCCGTTAAGTTTTCAACCTTCTCCATATAGTGCTTTACGATGGAAGGAAGTCTGTTATAAAAGCGATTGACAGTTTCCCGACCCTGGAAATAAATATCAGGATTCTGGGCCGTTCCCCGGGTGTTGGGATTGTCAGGGTTCATTGCCCGTTCCTTGAATTCACGGTAGGCTTCCCAGTTCATTAACGAGGCCATATCTTCATAATCGATCACCTCTATTTTCTGGATTTCGTGGGAGGTTCTGAATCCGTCGTAAAAATGCATGAAGGGAACCCGCCCTTCAAGAGTTGCAAGATGGGCAACCAAAGCAAGATCCATGGCTTCCTGGACTGAAGCGGATGCCAGCATGGCAAATCCAGTCTGCCGGGCAGCCATCACATCCTGGTGATCTCCGAAGATGGACAGGGCATGGGCTGAAATGGCCCTGGCCGTGACATGAAAAACGCAGGGAAGCAATTCTCCCGATATTTTATACATATTGGGAATTTTGAGCAAAAGACCCTGGGAGGCCGTAAAGGTCGTTGTCAGTGCGCCTGCAGACAGAGCTCCATGCACAGCGCCGGCGGCACCGGCTTCCGACTGCATTTGTTTGATGTTGAGCACCTGTCCAAAAATATTTTTTCTACCCTTTGCAGCCCAGGAGTCTGCTATTTCGCCAAGGGGGCTTGAAGGGGTGATGGGATAGATTCCGGCAACCTCACTCATGGCATAGGCCACATGGGTTGCCGCCGTATTTCCATCAATTGTCTGCATATTCTTTTTCATAAAATCACCTTTTTAAGTAATGATAATGCATGAAACCAGCTTTATAAGGCTGATATTAATTCCACCACTGCAACCACCTCTATCATTGTGTGGTTTTCATTTCTTGGGGTGTTTTGCCTATGAAACGACTCGTTTAAACGCTTCCCGGTTAAAGAAAAGGTTTATCAGTCAGCTCGAAAGTGTGAAAATCTTGGCATCTTTCATATCACCATAAAAGTAGTTGACACTCTTTTGAGAGAATCCCTGAAAAATGGGGAATATTCTTAAAGACTGTAAAGTACTTTTGACGGATGCCAAAATATTCATTTATAAAGGTTGTATTTAATATCAGACAATATCAAGCTCAATGTTTCCAAACCTTAAGGTGCCTGGAACCAAAGCCTGGATATCTCAGTCGATTACTGCCATAACCAACTATTATTAATAGCTATTTTTTTTTATGGGAATATGTCGCAATGGACGAGGCTTGGAACGAAATTTTGGATTTCCCGGAAGTAAAAAAGATTACAGTGGGAAATTCAAAACAAAAATCAGGGTGGCTATTATCCGGAAGCAGAAAACCGTAGCTAAGGTAAACAACCTGGCCCAGAGGGCCAGGTATCATAATAATTCCAGAAAGGATTCCGCCACAGCCAGGTTTTTATGGAGCATGATGGTTTCCGTGGAAAGGCCTATGGCAAGGCCGATGAACTGGGGCAGATAGAGCACGGTGATGGAAAGATCCTCCCCTGTCTTGTGGGAAACTTCCTTTTGAAAGCCTTCCAGATTCATCTGGCACATGGGGCACACCGTGACAATGGCATCGGCCCCCCGGGCATCCATGAGAATTTTCTGCACCAGCTTTCCTGCCACCTCCCGTTTGGTGTTCATGCCTGAAGCGCCGCAGCAGGTGGCGGCCGAGTCCCAGGGAAACACCGATGCACCGCACGTCTCAATAAGGCCTGTCATGGTGGTGGGCTCCTCCGGGTCGTCAAACCCGCCATAGGGCCGCAGGCACTGGCACCCATAGTAGGGGGCAATGGTAAGCCCTTTTAATGGGTTCACCACCTGTTCCGCTATTTTGTCCGGCCCCACATCATGGGCCAGCACATCCAGCAGATGACGCACCTTCCGGGTTCCCTTTATATTTAGATCATCCACGGCCAGGGCCTCGTCAATGTCGCTGCTGAGTTTCTCGTCTGCGTTTTTTTCAATCATCACCTTTTTCAGATTCAGATAACAGGCACTGCAGGGCACCAGAATATCGCCAGGCACCTTTATCTTTTCAGCCAGAGCGATATTCCTGGCGGGCAGCACAAAGGAGAGCAACCGGCTCATGGGTTCGGCAGCTGTGGCGCCACAGCAGTTCCAATCTTCAATGTCAATGAGGCTTGTACCCAGTTCCGCCATGAGTGCCCGGGTGGCACCATCATACTCAACGGCAGACCCTTCAAGGGAACATCCCGGATAATAGATATATGTCATGACCTCTCCTCGATTTCCGTAACTTTCCGGAACAGTCTGTCCAGGTTGGACCCATCCGCTCCGGAGGGCAGTTGAATGGCCACTTTGTTCTTTTTCATGAGCTTTAACCCGATACCGGCAAATTGCAGGGGCAGCAGGGGATTTTTCATGGCCATGAAATAGAGGGTCATGAATTCACTCTCCCGAACCCGGCCATGGCGGCGGACACTCTCCATGAAACTGCCGTAAAAGGCGGTTCCCTTTTTAAAACAGGGACGCTTTGCTTTAAATGCCTGCTCTTTTAAAAGGGACATGACCTGGGTTAAGGGCAATCCCCGGGGGCATCGCAGGGTGCAGAAATAGCAGGTGGAACATAGAGAAAAGGTGGTGCTGTTAAATATATCTTCGGTGCGATCCATCAGCACCAGCCGCCATAATTTTCGGGGGGGCATGTCCATGGCAAAGGCATTGGGACATGATGCCGTGCAGGTACCGCACTGCATGCAGGTATTTAGTAACGCCTTGATGTGGGTTGTGGTGATCATATTTCCTCCAATTAAAAACCGAAAATGCATGAATGCGGTCACAGGTTTACGATTTTTTTTATCAGTTCATGGCAGCATCAATGATATCCAGCATCTGTCGATCTTTAAACCCGTTTAAAAAGGATGCACTGCTGGGACAGATGGATGCACAGGTACCGCACCCCTGGCACATGGTGGGGTCCACCTCCACGGCCATGCCTTGGGAATCAAGGTGCCTGGCCCCATAGGGACAGGCCTTGATGCACAGTTCACAAAGGCTGCACAGGGTGGTTTTAACCCCGGCGGTGACGGTGGCTGCCCGTAGGTGCTCTTTGCCCAGGATACGAAGGGCCCGCATGGCTGCCGCCTCTGCAGAAGCCATGCTCTCCTCCACATTACGGGGCCCCAATGCCATGCCACAGGCAAACACCCCCTCTTTGATACTGTCCACCGGCCTGAATTTCGTGTCTGCCTGGTTAAAAAAACCGTATTCGTCCGGATTCGCCCCCACTATTTCGGCGACAGACTTGGCCGGGGAAGGCACAATACCAGTGGAGAGCACCACCTGCTGGGGGGCAATCTCAATGGTTTCATGGATGATGGGCTCAAAAATTCGCACCGTCACCCCCTCATCGGTAACAGTGACCTCGGGTTTTCTATCCAGGGTGTATTGAATAAAGATGATGCCAAGCTCCCTTGCCTGCTTGAAGAAAAGTTCAGTAAACCCAGGGGTCATCATATCCCGATACAGCACATACAGATGCATGGCAGGATGCCGTTGTTTCATGGCAAGGGCATGTTTCAGTGCAGAGGTGCAGCAGATACGGCTGCAATATTGTTTGTGCGTATCCCTGCAGTCCACACACTGGATCATCACCACACAGTCCGGTTCCGCCATGACGTCACCATCCCCACCTGGGGTACCGGCATCGACAGCCATGGACTGTTCCAGCTCCTTTAACGTAATAATGGCAGGGTGCTGCCCATACCCCATGGCATGGGTGCCAGCTTCCTGGCCCCCTGTGGCCAGAATGACGGCACCATGTTCCACCACCCTGATCTCTCCGTTTTCAGGTTCAAGGGTGGAGATAAAACGGCCTGTATGGCCAAAGCTGTCCGCCACCACGGCAGAGGTTATCACCTCAATGCGGGGGTGGGCCTCCATGGCCCGGACGGTCTCTTCCAGAAGTTTTGAAAAATCCGTTCCGGTGATATTTCTTTTTAACCATTGGAGATTTCCACCAATGTTGGGAGATTTTTCCACCACAATGACATTGACATCATTATCGGCCAGGGAAAGGGCCGCTGTCATGCCGGCAATGCCGGCCCCCACCACCAGAGCCGTCTTTTCAACCTCAACGGGAACACGGGTGTCCGGGCTTCTGTGGCGGATGGCGGCAAGGGCCATGCCCACCCTGGACCGGGCCGTTTCATGGTTGGTTTGAAAAATATCCACCACATCAAAATAGTGGGGATGCAGGGCCATACGGCGGGAGAGCTGCTTGATCTTCTTTAAGAACAGATGGGGAAGACAGGCCCCCACCACCATCCGGTTCACCGCCAGGGACTCCAGCTGTGAGGTGAACGCCTCCCATCCCTCCCGGGTACACAAATTTTTGGCAATGATGCAGTGAGAGACATGGGGAAGCGCTGTAAAACGGTCTGCCATGGCTTTTATGGCGGCTTCATTGCCATCGGCCGCACAGTGGCACAGCACCAATGCCGTTGCCGGCAGTTCCATGGAGACATCCCTGTAGGAGATTTTCTCTTTTGGTAAGTCCTCTTCCTCCGGTGGGGTGGTTTTACTCAGCACGGTCAAGGCCCTTAAACCGGCAGAAGAGGCATGGATAAGGGTGTCCTGGATATCCATGGGGCCGGAAAAGCTACCACCGCTAAACACCCCTTGTTCGGGCCCAGCGGGAAAATTCAGGATGGGGAATCCATGGCCGTTCAGGGGGATATTTCCCATGGCGCAAAGGGAGGCCATCTCCTCCACCGGTCTGACCCCCACAGACAATACCACCATGTCAAACACCTCATCGGTCTTATCGGTGAACATGTCCGCCATATAAATCCTTAATTTACCCAGACCCGCATCCCATCGAACGGTATGGGGCCGGGCCCGCTTCAGGATCACCTGATGGTCGTTAACAGCTTTGGCCTTATACCCTTCAAAGGATTTGCCAAAGCAGCGCATGTCCATGTAATAGATGACGGTTTCAATGGTATGATTGGATTTTTTCCGGGTGAGCACCGCCTCCTTCAGGGCATGCATGCAGCAGATGGAGGAGCACCAGGGGGCATCATCCTGAAGGGTGCGTGATCCCACGCATTGAATCCAGGCGATTCTTTCCGGCACCTTTCCGTTGGAGGGCCGCAACAGTTGTCCATTGGTGGGACCGGTACCGCTGATGAGCCGTTCAAATTCCTGACCGGTGACCACATCGGGATATACCCCATGGCCATAGGTGTTTTTTCCCGAGGCTGGTTGAAAGAAATCCGTTCCGCAGGTGAGAATCACCACGCCGGTTTCAAGGGTGACGTCGGTCACTTCCGGGGGCTTATTTTCCTGGAACAGGCGCTCCACCACGGCCACCACCGTGTCCGGTTCAAAGGGCTTTACAATGTACTCCAGGGCACCCCGGGTCAGGGTCTCCACGGCGGTTTCCACCGTGGCATAGGCCGTCATCATGATGACGTTGAGGTCGGGGTGGGCGGCTTTCACCTGTTTTAACACCTCTGTGCCATCCATCTGGCCCATTTTAATGTCCAGAAACATCAAGTCATAGCGATTCTGATCCACCATCTTCAGGGCCGCAGCACCGGAGTCGGCCATGTCGACGGTGTATCCTTCAAATTCAAACCACTCCTTCATGGAATCCCGGACAATGAGTTCATCATCCACCACCAGAATGCGAAACCCCTTCCGGGGATCTTGGGGCAGGGAGATGGCAGACACCGGGCACACCGGTTCACAGGCCCCGCACCGGGTGCAGGCATCCAAATCAATGGTGTAAATATTGGGTAAGGCATGGGGCAGCGGCAGGTACACCGCCTTTTGTTTGCCTCTGTTGAGATTGAATTTATCAGGAATCTCCACGGGACACACGGCGGCGCAGGCACCGCACCCATTGCATTTTTCCGGATCAATAACCTCTATTTTCCGGCTTAAATGGGCCGTGTAACGACCTGGTTCGCCCTCAAGGTCTTTTAGTGTGGTGGAGAGCATCAGATCAATGTTTTCATGAAACAGGCCCCGCCTTAAACAGAACTGGGCCGATTGATCCCGCTCCACCAGGGGCAGCATCCGGCACATGCCGCACCCGTCACTGGGAAATTGGTAATCCAGGCGGGAGAGAATGCCGCCCATGTGGGTGGATGCATCTATCAGCGTGACATGGTGGCCGGTCTCGGCCAGATCAAGTGCCGATCTTATGCCGGCGATACCGGCTCCCACCACCAGTGCGCTCCCCTGTGTCTGATTCATAAGTTACCTCATATTCTATTGTTGGGGCTTGGTTCCAATTCGTTCATCACAAATGTTTCCCTTTACCATGAAAATAACGTTTGGTTTTCATGGTTCGTGGGGGCCGGAATCCGGCCATGACCGTTTAGCCGTTCATGCGTTCTGGAAATGCGGGACTATAAAATCCCTGTCACCTCTTTAAATTCGTTTTCCATGAACACCGACAGGGGCGGCGCTTCATCCACATCGTTCCCCGGAATATAGGCAAATCCCTTCTGGGCCTTTTTACCCACCATTTTAAATAGCTCGGCCAGGGGAATGTCGTTGGGACAGGCATTGGAACATTGACCACACCCCACACAGGAGAGCCCCATGTGAACCATGCGGGTGATGTGAAAGAAAAGGGTATCCGACGGCATTTTAAGCTCGCCCCGGGCCCTGGCCCATCCCTGATACTGAAAGGGTTCATAATCAACGGCATCGGTATTGAATACGCACTCCTTACAGAAGCACACGGGGCAGGCCACTCGGCAGTTATAGCAGTTAATGCAGTCGGACAGATAGGCCCCAAGGTCCGGCAAACTGGCAGTGCGATCCGCCACCTCCCGGAATATTTCCGCTTCCCTGGTTTTTCGGGAGGCCATCACTTCATTTACCCAAGCATCGTCTTTTTCCCCGTTGGTGGGTGCCTTTAATGACATTTTATCAATTATGACGCTGCCTTTTTCACTGGTGGCCCGGAAGGTGATGCCTTTGTTTCCCGGATGAAACAGCCCCATGGTGATGTCTACGTTTTCCGGAAAAGGCTGGGTGCAGATGGTGCAGGCCGTGGCCATGCGATCATCCATGGTGTCTGTGAGGTTGGACCCCAGCCGTCTCTCCAGGAAGGTCTGGGTAAATTCCTCTTTTTCGGCCCTCCCGTTTTTTCTGAATACGGTGTTGGAAAAGGCACCGGCACAGTCACAGGAGATGATCACCAGATTTTCCCAACTGGCCTGTTTGATCTTCACCAGCTCCACAAAGGCCCGAACCTCACAGGGACGCAGAAAGGCGGCCATGGGCTCCCCTGCCCCCTTTTTGGTGAGTTTGGAAACCAGCTTGGCGCTGTTCAGGGGAAAGGCCGGTGAAAAGGGATCGGCCTGGTCCAGCACATGGGGATCCGTTACCAGGGTGGGCATGATCGTGTGGGTGTGCAATGATCTCACCGGCACCAGCAGGGAGCGCTCTTTTTCCGTTTCAAGAAAAGTCTTTAGAAAGGTCCGCACCGACTCAAGATGGGTGGCATTTTCTATTTTGTAAATGGGTTCCATGATCCCTTCTCCCTATATCACCTGTTTCAGATCTGTGTGAAGCGGACCTGCCGCCTTGATTTCCCTGACCATGGTATGAATGGTTTCGGCAAATTGAATACCGTCACTGGCCCCGATCCAGGTGAGCCGAAGCCTTTTTTTATCAATGCCGAAATTTTGAAGTACATGATGGAGCAGCTTTATCCGCCGTCTTGCTTTGTAATTGCCGTTGATATAGTGACAGTCCCCGGGATGGCACCCGGACACCAGGACGGCATCGGCCCCTTGAAGAAAGGCCTTTATCACATATTTGGGGTCCACCATCCCTGTGCACATCACCTTGATGAGTCTGACATTTACCGGGTATTTTTTTCGGGAGGTGCCGGCAAGGTCGGCAGCCGTGTAGGTACACCAGTTACAGACAAATGCGATGATTGTGGGTTCAAAGTTTTCTTCCATCAGACATCTCCTTTATTTCTCTAACCTGGACAATCCAGAACCAAAAAGGGTTTTTAATTTTCCTGCCAAAACAACATGAAAATCAGAGATAAAATCTATATGCCAATGGCATGAATGGCGTCCATGACCCCATTAAGCTCACTGAACAGCTGTTTTTCGTTAAAATGCCGCACCTGGGCCGCACCACTGGGGCAGAATCCCGAACAGGAGCCGCACCCTTTGCAAAGGGCCTCATTGACAACGGAGATTCTGCGATTTTCATCAAAGCTGATGGCGGTATACGGGCACAATCCGATGCAGGTCTTGCATCCGGCACAGATCTCTTCATCAATGTGGGAGACCGTGGAAGGAATCTCCACCTCCCCCTTGGTTGCCAGGAGCAATGATTTTGCTGCGGCACCGGAGGCCTGGGCCACGGTGTCCGGGATATCTTTGGGACCCTGGCAGGCCCCGGCAATAAACACCCCGTCCGTTGCCGTGTTCAACGGCCCCAGCTTGGGATGCTCTTCCAGGAAAAAACCGTCGGCACCCTGGTTGATTCCCAGGGTGCGACCAATGTCCCTGGCATCCTTTCGGGGCTCCATGGCCGTGCAGAGAATCACCATGTCCACTTCGGTGTGAATCACCTCCCCAAGCAGGGTGTCTTCACTGACCACCACCAGTTTCTCATCAAATTCCGGGCTGGATTCCGGTGAACTGCCGTTTTGCTTCTTTACCGCGGCGAGCCGGTTGATGGAAGCCACCTTGCCCCGGATAAACCGGGTCCCCTCTTCCTGACATTTGATGTAAAACTCCTCATACCCCTTTCCAAAGCAACGCATATCAATGTAATAATTATAGACCATGGCATCGTGGCCCGCTTTTTCATGGATAAGGTGGCCATACTTCAGGGCGTACATGCAGCACACCCGGGAGCAATAGGTGTGGTAGTTGATGTCCCGGCTGCCGATGCAGTGCAGGATGGCGACACTTTTGGGGGAGCGGGTGAGCTTGCCTTCCTGATCCCGGATGAGGATCTGTCCGCCGGTGGGACCGGTGGCATTGCTGAGGCGCTCAAACTCCAGGTTGGTGAACACATTGGAAAATTTTCCATATCCATAGGGTTTCATGGGGGTGGGGTCCAAAGCGTCAAAACCAGTGGCCGTGATAATGCTGCCCACCTTAATGGTTATCAATTCATCCCGGTCATCATGGTTCACCGCATCGGGTTTGCACGCGGTGACACACTGCATGCATTCACAACACCCCCCGCAGTTGATGCACCGTTGTGCCTCAAGCCGGGCTGTGACTTCATTCAACCCCAGATCCACCTCTTCAAAGGAGGAGACCCGGGATTCCAATGCCATGAAAACAGGTTCCTGCCGGTGGGCAATAAGGGGATTTTTCGGCAGATCCGACCAAGTGGGATGGGCTTCCGGCTCAAAGATACCGGGAAAACGGTTTACCATCTTTGCATGAATTCTCTTTTTAATGACCTCTTCGGGCTCATTTTCAAGGGCGTTGAGCCGGGTATCAATGGCACACACCACCCGATGACCGGCGGCCACGGCCTCCACCACTGTGGCAGGACCGGATACCCCGTCTCCGGCGGCATAGACCCCTGGCAAAGAGGTCTCCATGGTCTCCGGATCCACCACAAGGGTTCCCCGGGCCGTCAATTCAATGGGAGACTCATCTTCCTGCCACTGGGTGTCCACCCGCTGCCCAATGGCAGGAATCACCATGTCACAACTGATGGTAAATTCCGAACCGGGTATGGGAACCGGACGTCTTCTGCCACTGCCATCGGCGTCCCCCAGCTTGTTTTTCATGCATTTAATGCCCGTCACCCGACCTATTTCCTCACAGATACCAATGGGTGTGGTGAGATGTACAAACCAGATTCCCTCCTCCTCGGCACCTATGATCTCCTCCTCTTCGGCGGGCATTTCCGCTTTACTCCGGCGATATACCACGGTGACGGCACTGGCACCGGAACGAATGGCCACCCGAGCCGCATCCATGGCCACATTGCCGCCGCCAATGACCACCACGTGGCCCTTCACCGTCATCTCCTGTTTCAGATTGATCTTTTTGAGAAAATCCACGGCATCCACCACCCCATGGGCAGTTTCGTTTTCAATGTGCATGGACATGGGAAGGTGGGCACCAATGCCAAGGAAGATGGCCTTGAACCCCTCCTGTTTCAGTGAGTCAATGGTAAAGTCCCGGCCCAGCCTCCGACCGGTTTTAAGGGTGATGCCTGTGGAGAGGATATGGTCAATTTCCCGGTCCAGAATTTCCGGGGGCAGGCGGTAATCGGGAATACCGGTGCGCAGCATGCCGCCGGGCTGATCCATGGCTTCAAAGATGGTGACCCCATACCCCTTTTGTCTCAAGTAGTAGGCCACCGTTAGCCCGGCAGGACCCGATCCCACAACGGCAACGGTCTCGTCTTTTTCAAGCACCTGGGGCAGGTTCAGTTTATTCGGATCGCCATAATCAGCGGCCACCCTTTTTAAATTGCGGATGGAGATGGGATCATCAACCAACGCCCGTCGGCACGCCGTTTCACAGGGATGTGGGCATACCCGGCCCAGCACACCGGGCAGGGGCAGTCGCTCCATGATAATGGCCAGGGCCTCCTGGTATTTCCCCTGCTTGACCATCTGAACATATCCCTGAACATTGGTGCCGGCGGGACAGGCCGTACGACAGGGGGGCGTGGATTTTTTATCAATGGCAAAGGTGATGGGCACTGCCTGGGGGAAAGCCCGGTAAATAGCCGTGCGATTCTGAAGTCCCACATCCCACTGGCTGGGCAGCTCCACCGGACATACCGTGGTACACTCACCGCAACCGGTGCATTTGTCATTGACATAGCGTGCCTTTTTGCGCACCGTCACCGAGTAGTTGCCGATGTACCCGGATACCTCCTCCACCACGGAATTGGAGAGCAGGTTAATATGCTCGTTCTGGGCCGTCTCCACCATCTTGGGGGTGCCGATGCAGGCGGCACAGTCCAGTGTGGGAAAGGTTTTGTCAAACTGGAGCATGTGGCCGCCAATGGTGGTATCCTTTTCCACCAGCCAGGCGGTGAGTCCGGAATTCCCGATATCAATGGCCGCCTGCATCCCGGCAATGCCTGCCCCCACCACCAGAATATCGGGATGGATGGAGACCTTTCGCTGGGCCAGGGACTGATGGAAATTCACCCGGGCCAGGGCCGCAGCCGCCAGGGTTTTGGCCTTTCTTGTGGCCGTATCCCGATCATCGGTGACCCAGGAGACCTGCTCCCGCACCGATGCCATCTGGAACTGATAGGGATTGAGTCCCGACCGGGAGAGTACCTTTTGAAAGGTTTTTTCATGGAGCCGTGGGGAGCAGGAGGCCACCACCACCCGATTCAAATGATACTCTTTTATGTCTTTTTCAATGAGTTCCTGGCCGGGATCGGAACACATGAACTTGTAATCCCGGGAGACCACCACGTTTTTAATGGTGCCGGCATAGGCCGCCACCTCTTCCACCCGGACCATGCCGGCGATGTTGATGCCGCAGTGACAGACATAAAACCCGATTCTATTATTCATTTTCATGCCCCTTTTTCATATGCTGCATGAGCAACTCTATCTGTGTTATGAGATCATCTTCCTGTAATGGTTTTTCAAGAAAAGGGATCACAGAGCCGGACATATCAAAGTGTGTTCCTATCTTTAATTTGTGCCGAAAAAGAAGTACTTTCAATGGAATGGTAGAGATGAACAGCACCGGTGTCGTGCCCGCGTGGTTTAACAAGGTCTGCATGCCCTGGTTCGGCAGCAGCGCATCCAGAATCAGCAGGTCCGGGTGCTGGGCCAGATATTTTTGGATGCCGTCCTGCTCATGCGTGGCCAGGATCACATCAAACTTTCTGTTTTCCAGAACCGTTTGAAGAAATCCTCGAATATCTGCTTCCTGGTCCACCACCAGTATTTTTTTCTTTTTTTGATCCATATTAAAAATGGATGCAAATTAGGGACCATTCACTATTGCCATTTTTATTGTTTGTGATTATGCAGATATTTATGGGGGCAATTATCTGTAATCAAACGATTTTTAACAATTTGTTTGAAGGAAAAAAAAGTTAGTCTGAAATGATGCAGAAAATCGAAAAATAGAATGCAACTGATGGAAATAAGATTTATTAAGAATTTACTTATTATTTAAATGCGTTGTAATTTTTTATATTTCATATCTTAAATTGCAACATCATGCAATGTTGCAACAAATTTAAACAAGCGTGCCAATAATCCAAGCCTGACATTCTCCCAAGATGGCCGGAGTTGTGATCAAGCCCTCAAATCGCCTTTTATGAAGGTGTAATAAGTTGAAATTTTTTCATTTTCCGCCACAGTGTGGTGCGGTCGATATTAAGTTCCCGGGCTGTGAGGCCCCGGTGCCAGTTGTTTTTGTTCAGGGTCTTTATCAACGTATCACGCTGTAAGAAATCCTCCGAAGCAGTTGTTTTCTGTGGATTCTGATGGGGAGATTCGGGCAGGGACAGGTCGTCCGGTGATGCGCCCAGGAGATAGGCAGGCAGATGTTCCGACCGGATAATATCATCCTGACAAATGATAAGGGCGTGCTCCAGAATATTCTCCATCTCCCGGACGTTGCCGGGAAAGTGATAGTTTAACAGAAACTGCATGGCGGTTTCGCAGATATCCGGCATTGGTTTTTCCATGGCCGCCGACTGTTTTCGTAAAATATGGCGAATGAGAAGGGGCAGATCCCCCTGACGCCGGCAGAGAGGGGGCAGATCCAGCCGGAGCACGTTCAGACGGTAAAAAAGATCTTCCCTGAATTTTTTTTCCGCCACCAGATGCTCCAGGCGGCGGTTGGTGGCGGAGATGATGCGGATATCCACCTTCTGGGTTTTGCGGCTGCCCAGAGGATAAAATTCCCTGTCCTCCAATACCCGCAGCAGCTTGGCCTGGAGGGACAGGGGCAGATCTCCGATTTCATCCAGAAAAATCGTGCCGGTGTGGGCCTGGCTGAACCGGCCGGGTTTATCCCGGTCCGCTCCGGTGAATGCTCCTCTGACATAGCCGAAAATCTCCGACTCCAGCAGATTCTCCGGAATGGCGGCGCAGTTTACCTTAATAAAGGGTTTCCCCGCCCGACGACTTCTGGAATGAATTATTTTGGCCATGAGATCCTTTCCCGTGCCGGTGGGCCCTTGAATGAGTATGGTGGATTCGGTTCCCGCCACCACCTTCACCAGATCGAACAGTTTTTCCATGACAGGGGCTTTACCGATCATGTGATGAAAATCATACTTGTGGTGTTTGACCTGATCCAGCTGGTGCACCAGGGTCATGTCCTGGATGGCCGTCAACCCGCCAATGACCTTGTTCTGATTATTGATCAGGGGGATATAGTCCATAATAACCGGTATTTTTTCATCTTCGGAATTGATCAGGGTACTTTTTACCCCGCTGACGGGAGTTCCCTTTTTAATGGCTTGCCGGATGATGCCTCGCCCTTTTTTATCCCGATAACCAAACAGGGTACAGCTTTCCCTGCCCAGAAGCGTCATTCGGTTGTAACCGGAAATTTTTTCTGCGGTGCGATTGAAAAAGGTGATCAATCCATTACGATTAACGGTGAAGATCCCCATGTTCAAGCTGTCCAAAATGATTTTAAGGCTCTGCTCCTCATAGTTGATGCGATTGACCAGCTCTGAATAGGGTGCATGGTCCTGGAGCACGGACACACACCCCGCTACATTACCGTTGACGTCCAGAAGGGGGGCCCCCACCCGGGTCACCCGATGCCTTTCCTGATCTTCATCAAGCAATTCAATGTCCATATCTCTGATGTCGGCACTTCCGTTCTCATGAAAGGGGCAGGTGGAAAAACAGGGGATACCGCAAAAAATTTCCTGGCAGTCCGCATTTAAGATCTCATGATCCTCAAGCCCAATGAGAAATTTCGCACTGGTGTTAAAGTGTTTGATCTGTCTGTTGGAATCAATGAGAAAGACACCAATGTTAAGATGGTCCAGGATGGAAAGCCATTGATGGTAGAGTTTCATGTCCATTAAAATCTCCTTTTCAACGATAAAGAGACATGCTGCCGGTGAAGCTCAATGAAATAGGTGTCAATAACGCAAGCCTGATCCCTCTCCAGAGTGGCCTGTATTGTGATCAAGCCCGTAAAAGATTGGAATCAGCCCCGAACCTGATAGTATCACACCGGCAGATGAAGGGTAAAGGTGCTTCCCTTCCCAGGGGTTGACGTCACACTTACACTTCCACCATGCCCCTCCATGATGCCAAATACAATGGACAACCCCAGTCCCACACCATACCCCTCATTCTTTGTGGTGAAAAACGGCTCAAATATCCGTTGTCTGTTTTCCGGAGTGATGCCCTGGCCGGTATCTTTCACCTGGATAAGAACGGTTTTCTCCAACGCATCATACCCGGCAATGATATCCATTTTTCCGCCCTTCTCCATGGCATCCATGGCATTGAAGATCAGGTTGATGAGGCATTGCTGGAGCTGGTTGGCATCTCCTTGTATGGTGGGAATATCCGACAGGATCTCCTGGTGCAGCTCAATGTGGCCAAGCGCCATGCGATGGTGACAGAGAAGAACGCTTTTGTGGATGAGATCCGCCACGGACACAGCCCCCCTTTGGGGTTCCGCCTTTCGAGAAAAGGTTAAAAGGCTTGAGACAATCTGGGAGATGCGCTGGGATTCCGACTCCATGAGGGTGAGATACCGGGAGAATTTATCCTGCCGTTCCGGATCCAGGGGGCCTTTCCCAAGGATGCGGTTCATCAGTCTTGCATAGTTCAGAATACCGGCCAAGGGGTTGTTGATCTCATGGACCACACCGGCGGACAGCCTGCCAAGGGAGATCATCTTGTCCCTGTGGAGTAGTTTGGCCTGGGTAATATTGGCCTGCTCCAGAAAGGCGGTGTACTCTTTGAGTTTTTTTCCGGAGGTATAGCGTTCCCTGGCCCGTTTTAAGGCCACATGCAAAGTGTCATCATCAATGGGTTTGGTGATGAAATCCGAGGCATTAAGATGAAGGGCTTTGACAGCATAGGTCAGCTCTCCAAAGGCGGTCATGACAATGACTTCGATGTCGTCAAACTCTTTTTTCAAGGTGGCAAGAACTTCAAGACCGTCCATTTCCGGCATTCTCACATCGGTGAGGACAATGTGAGGACGTATCCTGCGGCACAGGTCCAGGCCCTCCCGCCCATTGGCAGCCGTGGCCACCTGGTATCCGTTATCCTGGAGCACAATGGAGATCACCTCCAGGATATCGGGCTCGTCGTCCATCACCACTATTTTCCAAGCGGTTTCCGGTGTCATTGCTGCTCCTTTGGCTCCTTTGGTTTGGCCCGGTGGGTGGGCTGGGCCTTTAAGGGATCATCCGGCCAGTAATGCCGGGGATATCGTCCTTTTAAATCCTTTTTTACATCCATGTAGGTGTTGTCCCAGAAACTTTTCAGATCCCGGGTGATCTGCACGGGCCGCCCCGCAGGGGAGAGCAGATGAAGGGTCACCGGCACCGTTCCCCTGACAATGGTGGGGGTGTGGGTACATCCGAACATCTCCTGGAGCCTCACCGGTAAGATGGGCCCCATGAGGGGTTCCACCTTTTCCGGGGAGTTGATGGCCATGGTTTTCCGTGGGGAGGGGTGGGCTGCGTTCAGGGCGGCAGCCGCGTTTTCTTCCGATGGATTTTTCTGAATGGGGGTGGTCCGGGCCTCGCCATAATTCAGGAGGATTCGGGACCCACTGGGCACGGTGATGTGGGGGGGGGCATGGTGTTGGATCTGTTGGTGCTGATCCCAGGTGAATTGGGACTCCAGAGCTGTTTTAAGATCAAGTCGTTTCAATGCCGCAGCAGATGATATTCCGTTTAGAAACGGCAACAGCCAGGATTCAAGGGCCTCCAAAAGAGAGGCATCATCCATGGGGGGAAAATCCGGGTAATTGCCAGTGTTCAGAAGAAAACACACCCGGGCCTGCCAGGTTCTCAATGGCTTTGTCCAGGGAAGAACGGAGATCCCCTCCGCTCTGATGCCCTGGAGCAGGGCCATGGCCGTTTTGCCGGCATCCGTTTTTTTGAGAATGGATGAGGAGAGCAGCAACGCACCATATCGTCGTTCTCTCCGTGCCTTGACGGATTTTGTACTTCCATCCCAGGTGATCTGCTCCTGTTCTACAATGGCTTCATGAAAATCCTGTTCCACCTGCCACCCCTCATGGGGAGCCCCCAGAAAGACAACGCCATTGTTTCCCTGTCCATCCAGTTGGGCAGCCACAATAAAGAGTTCACCTGCCAGGGGGTCCTCTGGATGCACCCTGGCTCCGGCACCGGAGGCCATCAGGAAAAATCCTCTTTGCCCGGGCCGGGCCATGGCTATCCGTTCGGGAAAGGCAAAGGAGAGCAAGGAGCCTGCCATGTGAAAATCATCAGGGTCATGATCTGAACAGTTCGTTTCTGAAATACCGGCCCTGCGGGCCAACTGACGGGCCGTGCGGAGGACCTCATCCGCAGCCCTGATATTGAGGGATAGGCCGCCATTGTGTGATAGGCCATTATTGGGGGATATACCATTATTTTTGGAAGGGTGCGTTTTGGATGGGGACGCATACGCCTCCGGATCCTGCCCGGGCCCGGGCCGTCCGGCATGGGCAAAGTGACCATTTATTCCGGAATGCCTGTCAATGGTGCGTCTCTTTCCCCTCACGGCCCTGTCATACAGAAGTTCCAGCCGAAGGGTGATGTCCGCATCCCGGGTGTCGTGATTGAAATTGATAATGTCCCGGTCCTGGAGCAGCGCTGCCATGCGACAGGCCAAAAGGCCATGGCCCAATGCTTTTCCCCGACAGATCATCTGCCCCAGCCGGGGATGGATGCCAAAGCGGGCCAGATCTTTTCCATGGTGGGTGATGCCCCCGTCTTTATCCAGTGCGCCAAGTTGAACCAAAAGATCCCTTGCCTGATGAAAGGCGCTTTCAGGGGGAAGGTCCAGCCATTTAAGTTCCAAAGGGTTTCTGACCCCCCACAGGGCCAGCTGCAGCACCATGTCGGCAAGATCGGTCTGGGTGATCTCCGGAGCCGGAAAGGGAGGACGCTGGCCATGACTTTCCCGGGACCAGAGACGAAAACAGATGCCCGGGCCGGTGCGCCCTGCCCTGCCCCGTCGCTGATCCACGGATGACAAGGGTGCCGTCACGGTTTCCAGACGATCCATACCCCTGCCGGGATAGAATCGGGAGATGCGCATCAACCCCATATCAATGACAATGGTCACTCCTTCCATGGTGATGGAGGTTTCGGCAATGGCCGTGGCCAGCACTATTTTCCGATAACCCAGGGGGTGTTTTAAAATGGCCCGGTCCTGATCCCGTCGGGAAAGGCTGCCATGGAGGAGAAGCAGCTCCGTGGTGGGGGTAATAATGTCTGAAAGGGTGGTTTGAATGCGTTGTTCCATGGTTCGGATTTCACGCATGCCCGGCAGGAACACCAGAATGTCTCCCTGCTCCCGGGTCAACGCCTCTTTGATGGCCCATACACAGGCATTCTCAAGGGTTCTTGTCCCCCGCTGTGTACCGGAACCATATCCCAAATGACCACCGGGTCTGTCAAAGAGCGCCGTATCCACATAATGGGTTTTCACCGGCCATGATTTACCCTTTGAGATAAGGACGGGGGCATTGCCCATGAGGGCCGACACCGGTTCCGGGTCAAGGGTGGCGGACATGACCACAATTTTTAAATCTTCCCGCAGGGCCTCCTGTATCTCCAGGCACAGGGCAAGCCCCAGGTCGCTGTTTAAATTGCGCTCATGGAACTCATCAAAAATGACCACACCCATGCCCTGCAGAGAGGGATCGGACTGGATACGGGCCGTCAGAATCCCTTCGGTGACCACTTCAATGCGGGTGGCTGTTGATATTTTACGCGCCATGCGGATCTGATACCCCACCCGTTCTCCCACACTCTCCCCCAGTTGGGAAGCCATGTACCCGGCAGCGCTCCGGGCCGCCACCCTGCGGGGTTCCAACATCATGATATTTTTTTTGCCAATCCAGGGGGCCTTCAAAAGGGCAAGGGGAACCCGGGTGGTCTTGCCTGCACCCGGAGGTGCCTGGATCACCACCCCCCTGTGGTGGGTCAGGGTTTTGTTGATTTCCGGTAATATTTCATCTATAGGAAACGAATATGTCATAAATATGGTGGTACCATATTCCGGATGGATATGCCAAATTCTTATTTATAAACCATAGGAGATCATTTTGCAGATTCGTAAAAATTTACAGATTCGTACAATGGGGTCACTGCTGACCATGGCTCTGGTCATTCTATTCTTAATGCCCCCCATGGTGTTCAGTGCTGAAAAACTCACCATCTTATCCACCAATGATCACCATGGTCATTTCATGGCCAATGGCAAAGGGGAGTATGGGATGGCTGCCCGAATGACCTTGGTGGAAAAAATACGAAAAGAGGTGGCGGCCATTGGCGGACATCTGCTGCTGCTTTCCGGTGGAGACATCAACACCGGTACCCCGGAATCGGATTTTCTCAAGGCCGAGCCCGACATCAAAGCCATGAATCTCATGGGATATGCGGCCATGGCCGTGGGCAACCATGAGTTTGACAAAGGGTATGAGGTATTGAAACAGCAGATGCAATGGGCACACTTTCCATTTCTCTCCGCCAATGTTTTTTGGAAAAAGAGCCGGAAACCGGCATTTACTCCCTATGTCATCACAAAAGCGGGATCTTTACGTGTGGCAATCTTGGGATTATCCACCCCTGATACCCCCATTATGACCCTTCGTGAAAATGTAACAGGGTTGATATTTCAGGACCCGGTGACGGTTGTCCGGGGTCTCATTCCCGCGCTTAAAACGCAAAGTGACATAATCATCGCTGTGAGTCATCTGGGATTTTACAAAGAGGGACACCATGGCAGGCTGGCCCCCGGAGATGTAACCCTTGCCCGCAAGGTCGGGGGCATTGACTTTATTGTTGGGGGGCACACCCATAAAGCGCTCACCTCTCCCTGCCGTATCAACAACACTTTCATTGTTCAGGCAGGGGAATGGGGAAAATATCTCTCCCGCACGGACCTGGAATTTTCTCCGGGGAACGGATTGATTTTAAAAAATTATCAACTGATTCCAATTAATCTGGAAGAGAAAGAATTGTCCTTGAACCACTCCGGTACGGCAGCAGATGAACCATCCCAGATGGAAATCCCTCCCCATGCTCAGATGACAGCCCTGCTGGCACCCTATGCGGCAAGGGTCCAAGAAAAAATGAAAAAACAGATCGGAGCTGTGGACGGCTATTTTGAAGGTGACCGGGATGTGATTCGAAGCCGGCAAACCAACCTTGGAAATCTGGTGACCCATGCCATGGCATCCATCAGCGGTTGTGATATTGCCATTCAAAACAGCGGCGGCATCCGGGACAGCCTGGCAAAAGGGCCGGTAACCTTCCGGGATCTCATCAAAGTTCATCCCTTTGGCAACACCATCAGCCAGGTGACCCTCACCGGCAGTGAGCTGAAAGCCTATCTTGAAAAGGTACTCTCACTTCCCGTGGGGCATGGGAGCTTTGCCCAGACCTGTGGCATCTGTGCCACCCTTAAAGACGGACAACTGGTGAATCTTTCCGTTAAAGGGAAACCGGTGGCGGATACCGCCCTTTATAGAGTGTCCCTGAACAATTTCATTGCCACCGGCGGCGATGGTTACCCGGATCTATCCGGACATCCGTCCTATGTGGACACCGGATACACCCTGGATCAGGCCATCACTACCCTGTTTGAACAGCGAAAAATCGTGACTACCGGGGAGTTCCAGGTGCAAAACTGTATTAAAAAATAGTTGTCAATCAGTATGTAATGGGTTAGAAATACTGTCATTCATCAAGATTGGATGTAAAATCAGGCATCCTTGCAAATAATCAACAGATTACATTTTTTCGGGAAAATACAACATGCAGATTCTGTCAAAACAATTCATAGAAAATGATCTTGCCGATTCCAAACTGATTTTTTTGAGGGGAGAAAATCTTTACCAGCACGGCTCCTACTTCCTTTCAGAAGCAGATTTTTCCCGGAAGCAGTTTGTTTTTCAGGTGGATGGCGCTTACGGAAACTACACCACGGAAATTCTTCTGACAGATACGGATGTCATTTCAAGCTGCACCTGCCCCTATCCCGGCAAAGGGTGCAAGCATGTTGTGGCGGCGGCCCTCAATGCCAGGGATGTTCTACTTAAAAAAGAGATGCAGGATAAAATTTCGCCTGCCAAAGTGGATGAACCCCTTCTTGATGAAGAACCCTATCTTTCAGAAGAAGAGATAATGATCCAGGCCCTGAATGACCGGGAAAAACGGGCAAAAACGGAGTCCTTTGAACTCATCGCCGGAGATATGATCAAGGGAGATCACCTGGTCATCAACAAAAACCATAAAAAATACCGGGTCACCCTGCATGACCCCCAAAACAAAAAGGGCCACTGCTCCTGCCCTGATTATATGACCAACGGATTTGGCACCTGCAAGCACGTACAATTCCTCATTCGATCTCTGCTCAATGAGCCTGGTGCGGATGAAAAAATATCCAGGGAAACATTCCCCTTTATAGACATTTTCTGGGACTCTAAGGTCAACGCCCCCCGGCTTTTCGCAGAGCAGCTCTCCAAAGAACCGGAAGAATTGAAAGAGATCCTTGATGTTTATTTCCAAGCCGACGGCACCTTTCGATTTGAGGATGTCACCCGTGTCATGTCGTTGGTAAATGCAATATCTGACAACAAACGGGTAAGAATCAGGGAAAGCCTGATACAAAGAATCGACCGTCAGATACTGTTAAAAGAGCTTGAGCACTTTTCTGACAAAGATATCCCGCCGTTACCCTTGAAAACCGAACTGTATGCCTATCAGAAACAGGGGGTGGCATTCGGGCTTTTCAAACCCGGGGCTCTCATTGGGGATGAAATGGGTCTGGGGAAAACCCTCCAAGCCATTGCATTGACTCTTTTAAAGAAAGAGCTGTTTGGGTTTAAGCGGGTGGTGATCGTTACCCTGGCATCCCTGAAAGAGCAGTGGAAAAGGGAAATTGAAAAATTCACCAATGAAAATGCCGTGATTGTCGAGGGAAACCCCAAGCAACGCAAATGCAATTATTTCAATGATCCGGGTCTGTTTAAGATCACCAATTACGAGGCGGTATTAAGGGATGTTTTGTTGCTTTCCCGATACAATCCTGACCTGATCATTCTGGACGAAGCCCAGCGCATCAAGAATTTTTCCACTAAGACCGCAGATGCCGTAAAAAGTCTTCCCAAAAAACATGCCATTGTTCTCACAGGTACCCCCCTGGAAAACAAGCTTGAAGACATTTACTCCATTGTTCAATTTTTAGACCCGTATATGCTGACCCCCCTGTGGCAGTTTGCCGGGGACCATTTTCTTATCAGCAGGGGTAAAAAGAGCGCTGTGGTGGGGTATAAAAATCTGGAGAAACTCAATGAGAAACTTAAATCCATTGTCATCCGGCGCAAAAAAGAGGATGTCCTGAAGGATCTGCCCCGACAGGTCGTCAATAACTATTATGTGGATCTCACCGACGAGCAGTTGGAAATCCACGAGGGGTATGTCAGGGCGCTGTTGCCGATTCTCAATAAAAAATTTCTGACCCCTGTGGACCTTCGGCGCATTCAGGTGCTGCTGCTGAAAATGCGCCAGGTATGCGACTCCACCTTTCTCATTGACAGAGAGACCCACATTTCCCCCAAGCTCAAGGAACTTGAGGGAATCATTGATGAAATGGTGGTTCAAAACAATCGAAAAATGGTGATCTTCAGTGAATGGACCACCATGACCTTTCTCATCGCCCGAACCCTTTCGGAGATGAACATCTCCTTTGTGGAACTCTCCGGAAAGGTGCCGGTGAAAAAACGACAGGCACTCATCGATGAATTCACGAAAAATCCCCAGTGCCGGATCTTTTTATCCACCGATGCCGGGGGCACCGGCCTGAACCTGCAGGCAGCCGACTGCGTTGTCAATTTTGAATTGCCCTGGAACCCGGCCAAAATGAACCAACGTATCGGACGGGTCAATCGTATTGGCCAGGAAAGTCAATGCATCAATGTCATTAACTTCATTGCAAAGAAAAGCATTGAAGAGAAAATTTTTACCACCATTCAGCTGAAAACCGATCTTTTCAAAGGGGTCTTTGATGATGGGCCTGACACCGTTGAATTCTCCAGGGAAAAAAGAAATGAGATGCTCAACCGCTTGAGGGAAATGATGGGGGAAGAGCCGGAACCCCCGGTGGCAGAGTCGGTAGACCCCGAAGAGATTCCCGAAGATATGCCCTATTATCTCAACCCCGAAGTCCTCAACAGGCAGGAAGAAGAAGAAGAAGAAGAAGAAGAAGAAGAAGAAGAAAGCATTGAAACGCTGGAGACTGCGGCTGATGCTGATGCGCAGGATGATCTGTCTGAAAGCCGGGGAAATGACTCAAAAGAGCCGGATGACCAAGATCTCCATGAAGAGACGGGAGACAATATCCTTGCAGGTCACTCCCCTGAAAGAATCGAAACCGTTCTCAATTCCGGCATGCAGTTCATGGCCGGGCTCATGGAGATGGCCACCGGCAAGAAAATGGGGCCGCTGGAAAACCAGGAGAAAATGCTCACCATTGACCGGAACACCGGTGAGGTTACCATGAAATTCAAGCTTCCGGGATTTTAAGGCCATTGGCGGAAAAGAATATGCGGGGATGTGCAGGCGTTTCCTTGACAGAAATGGCCAATGGCCAAATGTGGCATGGCTCGGTCATCGGGCCGTGGCAATCCAGATGGTGTGCCTGCCCCCCTTTTTGTTGGGGCGGGCAAAAACCGTGTGAACCTTAACGGTAAACCCTGCGGATGTCAACCGCCGGGTAAAGGGGGCACACTCCCCGGCAGACCACACGGCCAGCACCCCGCCGGGGGTGAGGCGGCGCTTGAGCAGTTCAAGCCCGGCTTTGTTATAGAGCTGGTCGTTGCCGGCCTGGGTCAATCCTTCCGGGCCATTGTCCACATCCAGAATAATGGCATCAACGCTCTGTTTTTCGGTGTAAAGGTAATGGACAATATCCCGGATTTCCACCTGAACCCGGGCATCTTTAACTGCATGATCACATAAATGGCCCAGGAACAGATCATGCCATTGAACCATGGCCGGCAAGAGTTCCACCTGGATGATGGTGGCATCGGGGTTTAAATGGGTGAGGGCCGATGCCAAGGTAAATCCCATGCCAAGTCCCCCAATGACCACCGTTGTTTTTTTCCGTTGGGAAACCGGCTGGCAGGCCAGCTTTGCCAGCACCTTTTCCGACCCATTCCTGCGGCTGTTCATCAGTTCCTGACCATCCACCCGGATGGAGAACTCCTGGTCCCGCTGGAGCAGTGTTACTTGATTTTGGCCATCCGGGGTGGTGGTGGCACTTAGCTGTTTCCAGGGAATCATGAAGCCCCTTGGGAGTTTAATTCAAGCAGTGCCACGGACTCAATGTGAAAGGTGTGGGGGAACATGTCCACGGGCTGCACTTCAACCACGCTGTAGTGCGCCTTGAGCATGAAAAGATCCCTGGCAAGGGTGGCGGGATTGCAAGAGACATAGACAATCTTTTCAGGCGCAATGTCGATCACCTGGTCCACCACATCCTTGTGCATGCCCACCCGGGGGGGATCAATGATCATTACGTCACACCTTTTGTCGATCTCCGGCAGCACGGTCTTGATATCCCCCACGTGAAAGGCGCAGTTGGTAATGCCGTTAAGGGCCGCATTTCTGCCGGCATCGGCCACGGCACTTTCCACAATCTCTATGCCGGTGACCCGGGCCGCATCTTTGGACAGCCAGATGGGAATGGTGCCGGTGCCGGAGTAAAGATCAAGCACATGCTCTTTGCCGGTCAGGGCCGCATAATGGGACACCAGGGAGTAGAGTTTTTCAGCGCCTCTGGTATTGGTCTGGAAAAAGGAGTTGGCCGACACTTCAAAGGTGAATTCACCCAGTTTCTCCCGGATACAGCGCTCACCCATCAGCACCTTTTCATAGTCACCCGTGGCAATGCCGGCTTTTTTGGCCGTTACATTGTTCACCACCGAAGTGATCTCGGGGTGTGCGGCCATGAGCTGCTCTGCCAATGGCATGAGCATGGCATCGTTCTCCTCCTTTGTCACCAGATTTACCATCCAGTGGCCATGGGCAGAGGAGCTTCGCAGCATCACAAACCGCCAGAATCCTTCATGGGTTTTCAGGCCATAGGCGGGCAGCCCAGAGGCCTTGATGTAATCCCGGATCTCTGCCAGGATCTGATTTCCTGCCGCAGGTTGAATAAGGCACTCATGGATATCCACCACATGGTCAAAGGTGCCTGGCACATGGAGCCCAAGGCCAAATCCCTTTTTGATATCAGGATCTTCCAGCTCTTCCGGCGTGAGCCACCGCCGGTCGGTGCAGGAAAATTCCATTTTATTTCGAAATTGATAGATCTGATCCGACGGTACCACATCCCTCACCACAACATTCTTTAAAAGGGCGATGTGTTCCAGGGACTCCACCACATGATTTTTTTTGTATTCCAACTGTTTTTCATAGGGCAGTGCCTGCCAGCGGCAGCCACCGCAATACCCTGCATACCGGCAGGGGGCCTCCTGGCGCAGGGGGGAGGGATCAATGAGGGAGATGAGTTTCCCTTCGCCATATTTTTTCTTTTTCTTGGTGATCAAAACCAGGGCTTTGTCCCCTGGAAGGGTTCTGTCCACAAAAACGGGAAATCCGTCGGGTTTGGCAATGCCCTTTCCCCCAAAGGCCAGGTCAATGATCTCAAGTTCTGCTGTTTTTCTCTTTTTTATACCCATCGTTCAGTTTTTTTAAGCCCCACAGGTCAATGGGAAAATAAAGATGGAAAATCCTGACATATTCCTGGCACGTCCTTATTGTTTCCCGGTTAAAAAAATGAGGCTTGGTTTTGACTTCATCCACCTCGGTTTGTTGGGGGATACCATGGAGAACAACGGTTTGTCCGGTGCGTGGCAAATCCCAATAAAAGCTTGAAATTATAATGCATGTATGCCATAAAAACAAGCATGAAAATACTATTTGTTGAATTCATGAGTCAAAACAGGAAAATTGCGGGAAAGCTCCATCTTCCGGATGGTGAACCGCCACCCGTGGTGGTGGGATCCCATGGCCTGGAGGGTTCCATGGAATCAGCTAAACAATCGATTCTGGCCCGAATCCTTCCGGAAATGGGGGTGGCCTTTCTGCGATTTGATCACCGGGGGTGCGGTAACAGTGAAGGTAATTTTATAACAGACACCTCTCTAAAAACCCGGGTTCAGGATCTGATAAGTGGGGTGAACCATCTCCTGGGTTTGGGAAAGACCCGGCCGGAGGTGATGCTCTTTGGCAGCAGCCTCGGGGGTGCCACCTGCATTGGGGCCTGGAAACAGCTGCTTTCCATGGGCGTTCATCCCAGAGGAGCGGTGCTGTGTGCGGCCCCGGTGGACAGCAGCACCATCAAGAACATCCCCATGGAAGCCACCCCGGATCGCCCTGCCCTTCCCCTAAGTTTTTTCACAGAAAACCTGCTGTTTGATTTAAGTGATACCCTGCCCCTGCTACATCATGTGCTGATTTTCCATGGAGACCATGACAGCGTTGTGCCCGTTGAAAACGCCAGGGTGATCTACGACCATGTTGGTGATCCCAAAAAGATAATTGTCCAACACAAGGGAGATCACCAGATGTCGGAGGGGGCTCACCAGAAGGAGTTCGAACAGGAGATGAAACGATGGGTTCAGGCATGTTTTCAATAAGACCGATTAAAACAGCCTTTGGTGGGGCACATCCTTCAAACAGGGATGGATAAGATCCTTGTCTGAGACCAGGGCCATATCCGAGGTCACCTGCCAGTCAATGGCCAGATCCGGATCATTGTACAAAATGCCATACTCATCACCTGGAGCATAGTAATCCGAGCATTTATAGGTGACGTCTGCCACGTCACTGAGCACGGAAAATCCATGGGCAAACCCCTTGGGCACAAAGAGCTGCTTTCGGTTTTCATCGGACAAAAGACATTTGGTCCATTGGCCAAAGGTCTCTGATCCCCGGCGCAGATCCACGATCACATCAAGGATGGTCCCCCGCACAACATATACCAGTTTGTCCTGGGGGTGTTCCAGCTGGTAATGGAGCCCCCGGATCACCCCTTTTTCCGAACGGGAATGGTTATCCTGGACAAATTCTGCGGTTATTCCAGCCTCCCGGTACCGGATTTTTTGCCAGGTTTCCATGAAAAATCCCCTGGCATCTCCAAAAACATCCGGTTCAATCACATAGGCCCCCTTCAACGGGGTTTCGGTGAAACGCACTGCCATCAGATCCACTCCACTATGGGTCTTTTATCTTTTAAAAGCCCCATTAAATATTGTCCATAATCATTTTTCAGCATATCCGAGGCCAGGGCTTTAAGCGCACTGTCACTGATATATCCCAATCGGTAGGCAATCTCTTCAATGCAGGCGATTTTCATGCCCTGCCGGTTCTGCACCGCCTGGACATAGGCAGCGGCCTGCTGCAGCGCCTCATGGGTGCCGGTGTCCAGCCAGGCAAAGCCCCTTCCCAACAGCTCCACCCGGAGTTCTTTTCTTTCCAAATAGACATTGTTGACATCGGTGATCTCAAGCTCTCCCCTGGGAGATGGTTTTAAATTTTCGGCAATATCAACCACCCGATTGTCATAAATATAGAGTCCGGGCACGGCATAGGTGGATTTGGGCTTTTCCGGTTTTTCCTCAATGCCCATGACCCGGCCCGAAGCATCAAACTCCACCACACCATATCGCTGGGGGTCCCTCACCGGGTACCCGAAGATAAGTCCGCCCTTTTCCATGGTGACAGCTTCTCTTAATACATCCTGGAGCCTGGAACCATAAAAGATATTGTCCCCCAGAATCAGGGTGACGCTCTGATCTGCAATGAACTCCTTTGCAAGGACAAAGGCCTGGGCAATGCCCTCGGGCCGGGGCTGCTCTTTATAGGAAATTTCAAGCCCGATGGTGGAACCATCCCCAAGAAGTTCTTTAAATCGGGGCAGGTCCAGAGGGGTTGAGATGAGCATGATCTGCCGAATACCCGCCAGCATAAGCACGGAAAGAGGGTAATAGATCATGGGTTTGTCATACACCGGCACCAGTTGTTTGCTCACCGCCTTTGTAATGGGGTAGAGCCGGGTACCAGACCCACCCGCCAGGATAATTCCCTTCATGCATTTCTCCATTCTTGGTTTAGTCACGACTCCGTGACTCCGGTGCCGACAGCAGACAGAGCCCCCGGGGGCGACATCTTGCCGTTTTCATATTTTGTTGTGACCCTCTGGTCATGGCAGTTTTTTAAGAAAATGTATACCTAACATTACTTTCATGATCCGTTGTGGGCGGTTTCGAGTCCCAAATCCCGGTCGCCCGAGGCGGTTATTAACATTTTCTATGCGCTGTAATGGGTTTTGATCCATTCCAGATACGCCCCGGATTTGATCCGTTCCACCCACGCCAGATTATCCAGATACCAGGTCACGCTTTTTTTAATGCCCGTATCAAAGGATTCCTTGGGAGCCCACCCCAGTTCCGTTTTGATCTTGGTGCAGTCAATGGCGTAGCGGAAATCATGACCGGGCCGATCCTTGACAAAGGTGATGAGATCCCGGCTGGCATCCACCCCCGGTGACCGGTGTCCGGTGTCGTCAATGAGGGTACAGATCCGCTCCACAATGTCCCGGTTTTCCATTTCACATTCGCCGCCGATGTTGTAGGTCTCCCCTCTCTTGCCCCTTTCCATGATGCACCAGATGGCACTGCAGTGGTCTCCCACATAGAGCCAGTCCCGGATGTTGGTGCCATCCCCATACACCGGGAGCGGCTTTCCCTTCAGGGCATTTAAAATCATCAGGGGAATCAGTTTTTCCGGAAACTGAAACGGCCCGTAGTTGTTGGAACAATTGGAAATGGTCACCGGCAGACCATAGGTTTCATGGTAGGCCCGGACCAAATGATCCGAAGCTGCCTTGGATGCCGAGTAGGGGCTGTTGGGCCGATAGGCCGTCTTTTCGGTGAAATAGCCTGTTTTACCCAGGGTCCCATAGACCTCGTCCGTGCTGACATGGTGAAACAAAGAGAGGGTGGACTGCCGTTTTCTGGCACATTCCAGGAGGGTAAATGTGCCTTTTACATTGGTATCTATGAATATCTCAGGGGATGAGATGGAGCGGTCCACATGGGATTCCGCTGCAAAATGGCACACCGCATCAATATCATGGGTGGCAAAAATGCGATCCATCTCATGGGCATCACAGATATCGACTTTTTCAAACAGGTATCGATCCGGAAAATTGGCCTGAATATCCTCAAGACTTTCGGGATTACCGGCATAGGTCAGCTTATCCACATTGATGACCCTGCCGGAGAATCCGGATGCCGTCAGCAGGTAGCGGATGAAATTGGACCCGATAAATCCGCTTCCGCCGGTTATCAGCATATTTTTCATGGATGTCACCTGTTTTTAATCGCTATTTTTTAAAGGATCTTTTATAGAGTGCCGCCAGTGCTTCTCTGGCATCATCGGTGAGATTTCGGGTGCCGGTGCCGGCAAAGGTCTTGTGGCTGATGGTGGGATTCACCTCTTTCCAGCTATTGTCAATCCAGGAGAACCAGGCCCGTCGATCCTGCTCATAGACAAACACCGGCCGGTTGAACAGCCGTGCCAGTTCCACGCCCCAGCCCGTACCGCCTTTAACGGTGTTATCCGGAAGAATCCAGCCCACCACAAACACCTGATAGCCGTTGTTCACCATATGAAAAATAGACTGGAACACCTTCCTGATCTTGTCCACACGGGAAAATTTGCGTCCCATGCGCACGGATACGATGTCCATGCTGATGTCCCCTTTTTTCAGCTCATCAGCGGAAAGCACTTTTACCCCGCGGGTTCGTTCAATGCTGTGACCTTCAAAGGAAAAATTGACTTCATTGATACCGAACGCTTCTGCAAGCTTTCCAAACTCTGACTCTGCTCCCCGATGTCCACCGCTGAACAGCGTAACCTCTGAATTGTTGCTCATTTTGTTTTCTCCTGTTAGATTGACAACGATCTCAAAATCTTTTATCTGACATAAATCAACAAAAAACTCAATGTCTTTGATGACATATTTTGAATCATCATGGCAATTGAAGCTGCCTTTCCCTTTGACAAAAACCTTTTATCGGTAATAATCAATATCTATTATGAAAAAACATGAAACAAAATATCTGAAAGATTATAGGCCCCCGGCATACTGGATTGATACCATTGATCTCCAGTTCGATCTTTACGAGGAGGAGGTCATTGTCACCTCTTTTATGAGAATTCGACGAAACCCGGAACAGGCAGGAGAGCACACGCCCCTGGTGCTGGATTGCAAAAAACCGGACATTCTTCATGTGGTTGCCGGTGACATGGTACTCTTACCCGGCGAATATGAGGTGGGGGAAGATTATTTCAAACTCCACAGGGTACCGGAGGTGTTTACCCTGGAAATCAAAAACCGGTTAAAACCCCAGGACAACACCTCCCTGGAGGGACTTTACAAATCCAGCGGCACCTTCTGCACCCAGTGCGAAGCCCAGGGCTTCAGCAAAATCACGGCCTTCCCTGACCGTCCCGATGTCATGAGCCGTTTTTCCTGTATCATCACCGCTGATCGGGATAAATATCCGGTGTTGCTGTCCAACGGCAATCCAGTGGACAGAGGAGCCCTTGAAAACAATCGGCACTACGTCAAATGGGAAGACCCTTTTAAAAAACCCTGCTATCTGTTTGCCCTGGTGGCGGGGGATCTGGTGTGTATTGAAGATCGGTTCACCACCTGCTCGGGACGGAACATTGACCTGCATATCTATGTGGAGGCTGAAAACAGGGACAAGTGCGCCCATGCCATGGCCTCTCTGAAACAGGCCATGGCATGGGACGAAGAGCGGTTTGGCCGGGAATATGATCTGGACCTCTACCAGATTGTTGCGGTGAATGATTTTAATATGGGGGCCATGGAAAACAAGGGGTTAAACGTATTTAACTCAAAGTATGTCCTGGCCCGGCCGGAAACCGCCACGGATCAGGATTTTATGAATATCCAGGGGGTCATCGGTCATGAGTATTTCCACAACTGGACCGGCAACCGGGTGACCCTGAAAAACTGGTTTCAGCTGAGCCTCAAAGAGGGACTGACCGTATTTCGGGATCAGGAATTTACATCGGATTTGAATTCCCGGGCCGTGAAGCGAATTTCGGATGTGAAAAATCTTCGAACCCTGCAGTTTCCGGAGGATGCCGGCCCCATGGCCCATCCGGTACGACCGGAGTCCTACATTGAGATGAACAACTTCTACACCATGACCGTTTACGAAAAAGGTGCTGAAGTGATTCGCATGATCTTTGAAATTCTGGGCAAGGAGACCTTTAGAAAGGGCATGGACCTCTACTTTGAGCGGTTTGACGGCCAGGCCGTTACCACGGAGGATTTTATCCAGACCATGGAAGCGGCCTCCGGGGTGGATTTGTCCCGGTTCCGGTTGTGGTATTCCCAATCCGGTACCCCCCGGGTCACCATCTCCCGCACCTATGACACAAAGACCCGTCAGCTTGTCATCACCGCGTCGCAAAAAACCCCGCCGGACCACAACCAGGAACACAAGGAGTCCCTTCACATCCCCATGCGACTGGGGTTACTTGACAGGGATGGCAAAGATATTGCACCGCCGGAACGTACCCTGCTGGAGCTGAAATCACCGGAACACCAATGGATATTTGAAGATGTGCCGCCGGAAACCCTGCCGTCTCTGTTCCGGGGATTTTCCGCCCCTGTCAAGATGGAGACAGACTTTACCCATGAAGAGCTTGCCTTTCTCATGGCCCATGACACCGACGCCTTCAATCGGTGGGATGCGGCCCAGCAGCTCTATTTTCGGCAGCTTGCCGAACTGATATCCGCAGTGCAGAACGGGACCTCCCTTGAGGTCTCTTCCCATCTCATTGATGCCTTTAAAAAAGCGTTGCAGGATCCCACCCAGGACCGGGCATTGACGGCCCGGACCATCACCCTGCCCGATGAGAATGAGATCGGTGAAAAATACGATGTCATTGATGTGGATGCCATTCATACGGCCAGGGAATTCTTAAAGAAGCGCATTGCCACCACCCTTGAAGCTGAGTTGCTGGAGATGGTTGAGAGCTGTTCAAAGGCAGAGCCAGAAGACCTTTCCCATGGTGCCATGGCGGATCGAAGCCTTGAAAATGCGGCACTATTCTATGTGGCAACCCTTGGAACCACAGCCGCTCAACAGCTGATTTATGATCATTTTATTTCTGCCGGGAACATGACCCGGGAGATCTCCACCCTTACCCTGTTGTGCGACATGGACTCGCCGTTCACCCCCCCTGCCCTGGCGCAATTTTATGAAAAATGGCACAAAGATCCCCTGGTCATGGATAAGTGGTTCAGCGTGCAGGCATCTGCCACACGGCCCGGCACCCTTGAACGCATCAAAGAGCTGTGCCGCCATCCTGATTTTACCTGGAAAAACCCCAACCGCATCCGATCCCTCATCGGCGTGTTCGGCATGACCAACCCCTTTGTATTCCACCAGGCAGATGGTGCCGGATACCGTTTTTTTGCAGATAAGGTCATCCATCTTGATAAGATCAATCCCCAGGTCTCAGCCCGCATGGTATCGGCCTTTAACCGCTACAAACGGTATGATGGTGCCCGGCGGGAAAAAATGCAAAAGGAGCTGCAGAGAATCCATGATGAACCCGGGCTTTCCCGGGATGTCTACGAGATTGTTTCCCGGGCGTTGGGGGCATGATGGCACCGGGAAGCATCACATTGACATGAATCAATCCACCCGAAGCGGAAACGTATGGCTTTTTCAGGGCAAATCTACTGACGTCAGCGACAGGTAAAACTGCAGGAGCTCTTTTGAACCGTTCTGAAAAAGCCGGTGGTGGATTCAGACGATGGGCTTTCCATCGTTCTCGGTGTCAAGGAAGAAAAGCGTGGCCCCCACCGGCGCAAAAGAGAGAAAGAGGATGTTGAGCCATGGAATGAGAAAACAAATCCCAAATCCCAGATGAAACAGAAGGTTTTTTTTCAGATACCGGAAGCGTACCCCAAAGGGTTCCATGCGTCGGGCCGGCACCAGATCGGTGTTATCCCATGCCAAAAACACGCCGGCGGCGAGGGTGGAGATCACTGCCACCCCCGGTGCCAGCGGGGTAAAAAGCCCCACAACCATAAAGATGAGCATCAAAAACAGTGGAATCATGGCCCGGGGGATCTCCTGGCGGATCAGGTGGAACAGGGTTGCCATAAGAGATAATTTTGCCACCGGTCCCTGCTGTTCGCCGCGCACCATCTTTTCCGTGATGCGGGACATGAGATCCATAATGAACACACAGAAAAAGAGTTGGGCAATGAGATAGGCAACAAGGCTTGAAATCATGGCAAGAAAGATGGAGAGAAGCCAGGACAGAACCGTCCAGACATAGATCAGCCACCCGGATTCGGGCATGGTCCAGATCATGTTGAGCAGCTCCCGGTGCCACACCAGAATGGAACCGGCCAGGGCCAGGGTAATGAAAATAACAATGAAGAAGCGCAACACCCCCAGTATCAGCAGCCTGGGGGTTTTTATCCCCATCCAGAGCCCCTTGAAATTATATACTATTCCTTTTATAAAATTCATTTTAACTCCTGCACATCAGGCTGACAGATAAAAATCCCAGCCATGTGATTGTTTTTTTAAAGCCATTTTACTGAAAATCAAGACCCAATCATTAACATAATGATCACCGCTTTCTCTTCTGGCGACTTTGTTTTAGCAAACATCCTTAAGTGAAACAAGGACGAAAAAAGCTGCTCGTAAAGCAGGTCGTAAATTTCCCATCCAATGCAAATATTCATAGTTGCTTTTGGTGATTTTCTGTGTTAGGTAGATATTGTCTGACAATATTACATTCTGACAATATTTTTCGCCTGCTCAGGTGGCAAAAGTTTGATCGCGGTATATGCCCGGTTGCACAGGCAAAAGAATAGTGAGCATCGCGCTGACATCTGCAATCTTCAGCCATACGGATTCTAAAAGGAGGCACTGATGACAAAGGGTAATGACAGGGTTATTCCACTGCGCCACTATGGTCGTTGGATTTCCGGTGTAATGGTCATTTTGCTTCTGACACTGATTGTCCGGGCCTTTGCCCGGGGCCAGATCGACTGGCCGGTGGTCAGAGAATTTTTCATGGCCACTACCCTTTTAAAGGGACTTGGCAATACGCTTTTAATCACCCTTTTTTCCATGATAATGGGCTTGATTCTTGGCGTTATTTTTGCGGTGATGAGATTGTCAAAGAATCCGGTCACCCGCACCTTTGCAGGATTTTATATCTGGCTTTTCAGGGGAACACCGGTGTACCTTCAGCTGTTGATCTGGTTTAATCTTGCCCTGGTTTTCCCCACCATAGACCTTGGATTCTGGCAGGGGCGCATGGTGGATGTCATGACCCCTTTTTTTGCCGCTCTGCTGGGGCTTGGCATTAATGAAGGCGCCTACATGACAGAAATTGTGAGGGGGGGGATTCTCTCCGTTGAGCAAGGTCAGATGGATGCGGCATCCACACTGGGTATGACCCGTCTCATGGCCATGCGCAGGATTGTTCTGCCCCAGGCCATGCGGGTTATCATCCCCCCTATGGGCAATGAATTTATCGGGCTGCTCAAAACATCGTCCATGGCAAGTGCCATTGCCTATACAGAGCTGCTCCACCGAGCCCAGCTTATCTATTTTGTTAATGCAAAGGTAATGGAGCTGTTGATTGTTGCAGCCGGCTGGTACCTCATTGTTGTGACCATTCTCTCTTTGATCCAGGTGTTTATTGAAAGTTATTTTGCCCGGGGGCAGAGCCATGCCGCAACACCATCGCTGGCGGAGAACTTTTGGCGGATGATGACTCGCCGCAGGGTCAATCCGGGAGGTCTGCAATGACACCCACAAAAAAAAACATGTTACAAGCCATCAATGTTCACAAAGCATATGGAAAAAGTGAAATACTTAAAGGAATCAATCTGGAGGTTGCCACAGGAGAGGTGATGTGCCTTCTGGGACCCTCCGGTTCCGGGAAAAGTACATTTCTAAGGTGCGTGAACCATCTGGAAAGAATCGACCAGGGAAGAATCTATGTTGATGGGGAACTCATCGGCGGGAGAATTCACAACGGTAGAATTTATGAGCTCAGAGAAAAAGAGATCTGCCGTTCCCGGATGAAGATCGGCATGGTGTTTCAGCATTTCAATCTTTTTCCGCACATGACGGTTCTGGGGAACCTCATTGAAGGCCCGGTGATGATCAAAAAAGAACCCCGGGAGTTGGCCATTGAAAAGGCCAGGAGACTGCTTGACAGAGTCGGGCTTATAAAATGGGAATCAAGTTATCCACGGCAACTGTCCGGGGGCCAGCAACAGCGGGTTGCCATTGCCCGATCCCTTGCCATGGAACCCAAACTGATGCTCTTTGATGAACCCACCAGTGCCCTTGATCCTGAACTCGTGGGAGAGGTTCTGGCTGTCATGAATGATCTTGCGCAATCGGGGATGACCATGCTGGTTGTGACCCATGAAATCAGTTTTGCCAGGGGGGTCGCCCACAAGGTGGTGCTCATGGACAAAGGGGTTGTGGTGGAAGCAGGTCCGCCATCACAGATTCTTGATAACCCTTGCAACGAAAGAACAAAAATTTTTCTTGCAAATGTAGTTGGTTGAAAAACGGTTTTGTGGAAGCGCCGTTTGAAGTGGGTATGTTCATGCCGTATTTGATAACCGCCGGACATTATGCCGGCCTGAAAGGAGAAACGACGATGCATTTAAAACGTATTGGTACCATGGCACAACAGGGTGTTTTTGTTCTTCTGGCAGTGATTTGTCTGGTTTCACCGGCCTTGTCCGCCGGTCTCCATGATATGTTACCGGATGATATTAAAGCCAAGGGACAGATAATTGTGGGCATTAATGGTATTTTTCCACCCATGGAGTACAAAGAACCGGGGCATGAGGAGTTAATCGGTTTTGACGTGGCCCTTGCCAAGGCCATTGGGGACAAACTTGACATCACCATTGTTTTTGATGACCAGAAATTTGACCAGTTGATCAACTCCATCAATACCCAACGGGTGGACATGGTTATATCCGGGCTTTCCGACACAGCGGTTCGTCGAAAATCCCTGGATTTCATTGATTATTTTAATTCCGGAACCCAGTGTTTCACAACCAAGGCCTATTCCGGGACCATTACCGATCTTTACTCGCTGAGTGGAAAAACCTTTGCGGTTTCAGGTGCAACCGACTATTTGACAACCATGCAGAAATGGAGCGCAGACAACCTGGAATCCCAGGGAAAACCCGGCATTAAAATTCTTGCAGTGGATTCCGAAGCCACAGCCCGCCTTCAGATGATTCAAGGACGTGCACAGTCGTCAGCCGTGAGCCCTGAAGTTCTTGGCTGGCTTTCAAAGCAAACCCCGGGTCAATTTGTTCCCGTAGGCCCTGTTCTGAATCCGGATCCCTATGGCATCTGTTTCAGTAAAGACAATTTTGTCCTTCGGGATGCCGTGTATGAAGCCCTTAAGGTGATGTTCAACGATGGGACCTATCAAGCGATTTTGTCAGACTGGGAAATTTCATCCGGTGCACTCTTAGAACCTCTGATCAATGGGAAAAAGAAATAAAGGGAAAAAGAGATAAAACAGCCCAATGGAACCGTTTTTCAGACAGAATTCAGAGAAATGGCGGTTTCATTGGGCATGATTTTTCTGAGAAAACAATATGCCAATTAAAACGGGCCCTCTGGGTCTTCTCACCTTGGGTCACTCTCCGCGCAGGGATATTACCCCATCATTTCAGACCATTCTTGGAGATCAGGTAATACTCAGGGAAGAGGGTGCCCTTGACCGCCTGGGTGACAAAGAGATCAAGGCCCTTGCTCCTGTGGGGAAAGAGACCGCCATTGAGACACGGCTTGGTTGCGGATCTGCCGTACTGCTTTCCAAAGAACGCCTTGTGCCATACTTAATCCAGGCGGCACTCCTTCTTCAAAGGGAGTGTCGCTATGTGGTTCTGCTCTGTTCCGGTGAATTTCCAGCTCTAAAGGCGGCTTGTCCAGGTATTCTGGAACCCATCACCCTTCTCAGGGAGGTGGTTGCCGCAGTGGTGGGAAAGGGCACCCTGGGAATTATCGGACCGGAATCGGATCTTGTATGTGCACCGAATCAGTGGCAGAGGAGTGCCGGCCGGGTTGTTTGTGCACCGGCATCACCCTACGGATCGGAGTCCACCATTGCCAGAGCCGCATCAACTGTGGCGGCGAGCGGTGCGGAAACGATTTTTCTTGATGATATGGCTTTCACCGAGGCCCACCGGGTGCTGGCCCGAAGGACATCGGGTTGTCCGGTAATCGGAGCGATGAGCATGACCGCCAGAATACTCTGTGAACTGATATAACTGCCACGGGCAGACCGGGATCTGGGACCCCGGGTCCGCCCGTGGCGGTTATATGAATTCGTTGTGGGCAGGCCCAGGTCCCCAATGCGGTCCGCCCGTGGCGGTTATAAAAAATATTTTATATGGGGAGCTAAAATGCCAGCTGACCTTAATGTTATCCATGCTGAAAACATGGCGGTAATTCACGATGATGGCCTGCCAAGATCGGGGGGGGGGCAGGGAGAACTTGATCTCATTGCAGATGGGGCCGTTGCCATACGCAATGGGCGCATTGTTACGGTGGGAACAACCGTTGAGATATTGCAAAAATTTGATGACCGCGTGCCAACCCTTGATGCAAGCGGACAGACTGTCCTTCCAGGCCTGGTGGAGTGTCACTGTCATCCCATATTTGCGGGGAATCGACACTGGGAATATGTCCGCAGGCTTGAAGGTGCCTCCGGTGCCGCCATCCGTGGTGAGGGGGGAGGAATCTGGTCCACCGTCCTCAGCACCCGTTCAGCACAGGACAGCCAGCTGGTGGACAATGCAGTCCGGGCATTTAAAAAGATCCTGGCCGGCGGGGTTACAACCCTGGAAGTTAAATCCGGCTATGGCCTGAGTATAGAACAGGAATTACGACTTCTGAGGCTCTTGAAAGAATCGTCACAGCACACGGAACTGGATCTTGTCTATACATTTCTGGGTGCGCACATCGCTCCCCAGGATGGTCCCACGCCTGAGGCGTTTGCCGTCATGGTGGGAAATGAAATGCTGCCAAAGGTGTTGAAACAGGGGATTGCACAGTTTCATGATATCACCTGTGAAACAGGTGATTTTTCAGCCCATCTTGCAAAGGATCTCTTGAAAAAATCCCGGAGTGTTGGCATGCCGACTCGGGTACATGCCGATGCATCGGCCCCTTCCCATGGCTGGCGTACCGCTGTGGAGGGAGGTGCCGTTGCCGCCGATCATCTTACCTACACACCGGATGCGGAAGTTGTGAATGTGGGATCCACAGATACCATTGCCGTTCTGCTTCCCATGGCCGAGCAATTTTATCTTGATAACAAAAAAGCAAATGGCCGCCTGTTTGTTAAGACGGGTGTTCCTGTGGCCATTGCCACCGATTATTGCTCCTCATTTCAGGCGACGTCGCTCACACTCACCATCGCCATGGCCTGCTCCTGGTTCGGTTTTACGCCTTCAGAGTCCATTGTGGGGGCCACCTTAAATGCCGCCTATGCCCTTAACAGGGGCAATGATCGTGGCTCCCTGGATGTCGGTAAACGTGGAGATCTCACGATTCTGAACTGTCACCATCCCAATGAAATAGCCACTTGTATCGGTGCACCATTGGTGGAACATGTGGTTTCTTGCGGACGGGTAATCTTCACGGCTCATAATAAGGAGTCCAACACTTACTGACCCGTGAGTTGCAACAAGCTCCTGGCGTGGTCACAACATCGGGGGTTGGTCATATGTTGAATGAATTCGTGAATCAAGGGTGTCAGGCGGATATTAAATCTGATATAGACAATCGGGCGAATATCATCCCAGACTGTTTTTAAAGAAGAGAGGTGTTTTGTGAAGTTGCAAGGTGTTGGAATTGATAGATCGACCACAGTTGACAAAGTGGTGGCCGCATTGAGGCGGGCAATGTTTGAAGGGAATATAAACCCGGGTGAACAGCTGCCGGAAGTCACATTGTCGAAAACATTTTCGGTTTCCAGAAGCACGATCCGGGAAGCCCTGCGTGTCCTTACAGCGGACGGGTTGGCGGTTCATACCCCCAACCGTGGTGTCACCGTGCATCAACTGTCCCTGACTGAAATAGATGATATCTTCTTAACCCGATCCGTATTGGAGAAGCAGGCGGTCCGGGCAGCAGAAAAATGCCCTAAAAGCGCACTGAAAGCATTGCAGCATGCCATGGACAATTACGCCGTTGCTGCTGAAAACGGTGATCCGCTGGATGCGGCAGATGCCCATGTTGAGTTTCATTCCGTCATGGTGGGTCTTATCGGTAGCAAGCGACTGGTGGTCACAGAACGCGCTCTGATGCGGGACCTGCAGCTCATCATTGCCTCCATTGACAAAAAACGGGACGACCTGTCATCGGAGGTGAGTAAGCATCACCGTTTGACACAGATGCTTCTTGATCGGAAACTTGACGCCGCCATTGAATGGATAGATAACGATCTTGCACTGGCAAAACAGTTTGTGATCAAGCAGGCCAGTGATAATAAGACCTGATCGTGGTTCGAATCAGGTCTTTTGTTTGTCGTGAAGTCCGGACATCCTATGAAATCATGATCCAAATGAAGTGATCATGATTTCATATTGTTATCTACAGAGATGCCATCCAGGCGGTAAATTTTTCTTCACCTGCCGGCTTCATGCCAAATTCAGTTCCGCTGTCCAAAAGGGAGTGAATCATATCTTTTCCATATCCCCTGGAACAGGTGAGAATAAGAGCTGACTTTTCACCCTCCTTTGAAAGGGTGATGATCTGGCAGGGCACATGGCAGCAGGGTCCTTGGAACAGGAACGGGGCTGTGAACTTGGGATCCAGAAAATCCAGGTTGGTCACCTTCTCCATGAAGGAAAAAAGATCTTTACCCATGATGGCCACGCACAGGGTGGACTCGGTGGTTTCTGTGACACAGACGTCGGTGGGACGCTCTCCCATGTTTCCGGGCAGCTGAAATACCGAGGCCTGGGTGGCGTTCATGCGGTTGATCAATATCTTATCCTGGAGCACGGACTGTCCCGGGACATCGGGAATGGTCACGCCAAAGGGCGTCATTTTCGACAGCTCTCCGGTCTGGACATCCAGACGTGTCACATGACTTAAGTCCACGATGGAAAGGCCCTTCCCTTCCCCGTCATATTCCAGGGCGATGGTCCAGTTGTCCCGGCGTTCCGTACGTTTGGGTGATTTACCAAAGGAAACCGGTGAAACTCTTTTAATATCTACCATTGTTTTTACCTCAACTCTTCATTCTTGTTCCGTCAGGATCATAAAACGGCATGGGGACCACCTTGCCATAGATACGTTTGTCACCGCACTCATCTTCATAGATTTCAAGCCGTGTACCCACCTTGGCAAGTTCCGATTCAACCAGGGCCATACCCACGGCCTCATTCAATGAAAAGCTGTCCCGGGCCGTGGCAATGTATCCACGAACCCGTGTGTCCACGATGAGGGCACCGTCCCTTGGTGCACGTCCATTGTTTTCCATCTTGAACCCCACCAACTTGAGACGGGAGGGATCATTCTCTGCCTGGCGAAGGGCCACGGCACCAACGGTTTTGGCCTCTGCTTTTTTACGATCCCACAGAAATCCAAGTCCCACATCCAGAAGATTGGTGCGCTGCTCGGACTCCTGCCCCAGGATGATGTGGCATTTTTCCATGCGAAGCACATTCTGGGCCTCCACGCCAAAGTTTTGGATGCCAAACCCGGCACCTGCCTCCTTGAGCAGCTGCCACAGAGATGCCATGTAGGAGGACGGCACATGAAACTCGTAGGAGAGTTCTCCCACAAACCCCAGACGCATGACCCTCACCGGAATGACATCCTTGATGACCAGCTCTTTATATCCTGAATAGGGAAGGGCTTCATTGGAAACATCTTCATCTGTGATTTTTTCAAACACCTTCCTTGCATTGGGGCCGGACAGGTTAATGACGCCCATGGCATCGGTGAGATTCACTATGCTGAAATTCCAGCCGTCATACCGGGTGTGATACCGGATCCACTCCACCGTCTGACCGGCACGACCCGTGGAGGTGGTAATGTAGTAATCATTCTCACCCACCATGACCACAACCCCGTCATCAATCACACAGCCGTCATCATTGCACATGGCGGAATATTTAACCCGGCCCGGTTTCAGTTTGGACATGTCGCTGACATAGACCCGCTGCAGGGCCTTGAGGGCATCGGGCCCATGGAGACGGAATTTGCCCAGGGTGGAGCCGTCCAGCATACCGACATTGGTGCGCACATTTTCAACTTCTTTGCGGCAGGTGTAATCTTCGGAAAAATACCGCACCCTTTCCCACACACCAATTTTCCTCAGGATGCCCTTGTCCGCCACCTGGAGATCGTGGATGGGGGTTCTCTTATGCATAATGTGATTGGCACCGGCATAGGTGGCAATGAACGTCGGCACTATGGGCGCCCGCACCGTGGTGGGTTTCACCGGCACGCCGGAAAGAGCCTGGTATTTGGCCACATAAAGGGGTAGGTTGTGCCCGGGAATACCACTCTGCCCCGGTCCAAGGCCTGCTGAGGAGTATCGTTTGACCAGCTCTGGCACATCAAATCCACTGTCAATGGTCTGGTTGACACTCTTAATGGTGGTGTCCTCATCAAAGCAGATAAAGCTTTTTCTGCCCTTCACCGGAGCCGTAACAAGCTTGGAGCCCCGCACCGGTCCGGGCAGTTCCTTCAGTGCGGCCTCGGCGGCTTCCACATCGGCTGTTTCACAGGCCCCACAGGCTTTGGCCGCCTTGAGGCCGGCAACGGTGCCGGAGCATTCAATGGACATTACGTTATTAATACCCAGAATACGGCCGGCTGAAAAGGTGTTTTCCGGCATCTCATCGGCCACAAAAAAACCGGTGAAATCGTCGTGCCTGAGTTTGATCTGAGCCATGGTCAACGGCCCGGTCACCGGCGTCAGACCGGCGGATGCAATCAATACATCACAGTCAAAATCCCGGGAGATCATGCCGTCAATGGAGCTGAGGGTCACCTTATTCACCTGCTTCTTCCCATGGGCAACGGTGGCCACCCATCCCTTAAGAAGGGTGATATTTCGTCTGGCAAGGGCCAGTTCAAGCTTTGGGTCCTGACCATCTTCACGCACATCTGCCACACAACCGATCTTCATGCCCATGTCAAACAGGTCAATGGCCGCTTCAAGGCCCAGATCGTGTCCCACGCTGAAAACACCGTTTTCCCCGGGCAAAATGCCGTAATGGCGGGCCATGCGAAGGGCGCATGCCACCTGCATAACACCGGGACGCTCGTTGTTGTCAAAAATCAGGGGACGCTCAATGCAGCCGGTGGCCACAATGACGCTGTTGGCACGGATCTCCACATACCGTTCGGTAAAGGCATCTGTGTCGGTTCCCGTCTGAAAACCGGTGACCAGACAGTTGCTGTAAGCACCCACCATGGCGGTGTGTTTGAGCACCCGAATGTTTTCATGGGCTTCCACCTGTTGGGCCAGCTCCCGGCCCCGCTGGTACAGGGCAACGCCCTCTTTGTATTCAGTGGTACGATAATCATAGAAACCGCCAAGCCAGGGACGTGACTCCATGATAATGACCCGAAGTCCCTTGCCGGCGGCGGCCAGGGCAGCGCTCATGCCAGCGGGTCCCCCGCCGATGATGACCACGTCGGTGCGGGGGAAGATCTCATCAAATTTGCCGGGCATTTCAAAATCAGGGCTGATCGCCCCAAGTCCTGCGGTTTTTCGAATCTGCTTCATGGCGATGGGCCAGATCCGGGCCGGTTTGTGCATGGTCTTATAATAAAAACCTGCGGGCATGGCCCAGTCCAGCTTGTCCAGGAATCCCAACAGATCTTTTTCAGCAGAGCCCTTGACGTTCTGCTCCTTCACGGTCATGCCCTGTTTCAGCAGGGTGTTTTCAGTGCGCACATTGGGGATACCGTCCACTTCCATCATGGTGTTACTGCACTCACCATCCAGGCTGTAAAGTCCCCTGGGACGATGGTACTTCAGGCTTCTGGCATAGATGCGGACACCGTTGGCATAGAGGGCACTGGCAATGGTATCGCCTTCCACACCGGTGTAGGTTTTTCCCTTGTAATTGAATATTATCTTTTTTGTCGGATCAATTTTCAGCGTGGGCAGCTGATTAAATCGGGTCATCATTTGTCAGCCTCCGAACCGTTAACTTCAAGGTTGGTTGTTGTGTCTCGATGGATGGTAAACCACGAACCGCAGCCATCCTTGTGACACCACCACTCTTTTTGAACGCCTGCAACGCATTTGTTCATATGGACATAGTCACACCAGATCTCAGGGGTCATGCCAGCTTCTTCGGGCCTTGGCCCTTTGTCTTCCCCACCATATCTGAACTCATATCCATTTCTTTTACCGCATATGGGACATGTAATTGTTAACGCCATGTTTGTATCTCCTTAAATCCCACCGCTTAGTTGTCAGGTGTGTAGTTAACCAGTGCGGCTGTCTCACCCATAAGCTGATGTTTTTCGTACCGCCTGTAATTAAAGGGCTTCAAAATATCAGGGCACTTTTTTTCCGCCATGAACTGGGCCATATATTTACCCACTGCCGTACAGGATTTAAACCCGAAGTATCCCCATCCGCAATCCATGTAAAACCCTTCAATGTGATCATTTCCATCCATGATGGGTGCCATGTCCGGGGTCATGTCTGCAAGACCGGCCCAGATTCTCATGAACTTCACCCCCCTGAGACAGGGAAGAAATTCGGACAGGGCTTCTGCCTGATGTTTGATGTAATGGGCGGTATTTTGTGTGGTGTAATTGGGCCATTGATCCATATGGGCGCCGGTGGCCACCTCTCCTTTGAGGGTCTGGTTGGCGTAACAATGATAGGCACCCGAGGAGACAACATGGTCCAAAAGGGGTTTCAGCGGCTGGGTCACCATGGCCTGGATGGTCAATACGCTGATGGGCAGTTTAATCCCCAGCATACTGTAGATCAGAGCCGCAGAATATCCGCCTGCGGAGATAAGCACCTGCTTGGTGTTAATGGTTCCCCTGCTGGTCTCCACGGCGGTGATTTTGCCGTTCTGGGTCTTAATGCCGGTGGCTTCGGTCTGCTGGTGAATCTCAACACCATACTTGTTGGCACCTCTGGCAAGGCCCCACACCACAGCATCGTGGCGGACAACACCTCCGGGGGGATGGAACATGGCACCGTGGATGGGAAAGGTGATGTCCTCGGAAATGTTCAGGGCCGGTACCAGCTCTTTGGCCTCCTTGGCATCGATGAGATGACTCTCAACCCCGTGAAACTGGGCTGTTGCAATGGTGGTGGTGGCTGCTTTCATGGCTGCCTCACTGTGCATGAGGTTAAGGTTGCCGCAGTTGTTGAACATCAGGTTGTAGTCCAGTTCCTTGGTGAGGATGGGCCATAACTTAAGGGCCTCATTGTACAGGGGAACGTTGTACTGCGTCCTTTGGTTGGCACGCACAATGGCAGTATTTCTGCCGGCGCCACCAAAGCCGATGTAGTTTTTCTCAATGATGGCGACATCGGTGATACCGTGTTCTTTGGCCAGAAAATACGCCGTTGCCAGCCCGTGAAGTCCGCCACCGATGATTACCGCATCATAACTTGACTTAAGTTGGGTCTTTTTACCCCACATGGGTTTTTGTTTACTGAACATAAGCACTCTCTTGAGTTTTGTACGTGATGTTATTCAAATACTGACTTCATCCCATATAGAGGATGAATTAAATCATGTCAAACTATTTTTAAATAAATGAGTAAATTTATTTCATTCATGCTTCCAGATATTGACAAAGTCATGATTTACGACTATTTATACGACATGGTATTCCGTCTATGAAATAAATTTTATCAATTTAATGGAAATTTTCTGAAAAATGAGTAACATGACTTCAAGCTCCGTCATCACAACCATCCTAAACAAACTGGAATCCTTGACCCCCAAAGGGCAGATCATCGGAAACTACATCACCCAGAATCCCACCAAGGCCGTGTTCATGACCATAAAAGAACTTGCAGAGGCGTGCAAAACCAGCGAAGCCACGGTGATTCGATTCATTGATAGCTGCGGATACAAAGGGTATAGTGATTTTCAACAGGATTTAAAGGGGTTTCTGGACACAGGATTGACTCTCCTGGACAGGGCGGATCTTCAGGGGATAAACAAACCGGGAATGAACCGGCTGAACAATGTGGTGTTAGATGAGTTGAGTAACCTTCAGTACCTCTATGAAACCATTGACATAAAAAAACTGGAAAAGGTGGTAAGTACCATTGCAGAAAGCCCAACGGTATTTGTGGCAGGATCAAGGCTCTCCTATACCTTTGCCTATTTCCTGGGATGGTCCCTGACCCGCATTCGAAAAGGCGTTCAGACCATTAAAGGCAGCGATACCACAAGTATAGACCTGCTGGCCAATGCCCCTGAAAACAGTCTTGTGATCCTCATTGCCACCACACGGTATCCCAATGAATTGATCAAACTTGCCAAACTGGTTCGAAGGGAGTCACATACCCTTGTGGTCATCACGGACAACAACATGTGCCCCATGATTCAGTTTGCCCACCATTTTCTTCAGGTTCCCGTCAACTCCATCGCCTATATCGGCAACTCATCCAACATGATGTGCACACTTAAATATATTGTTCAGGAGCTTGCCAGCCGTCAGGGGGAAGCCCTGCAGGAACACCAGAAGAAGCTGGAACAGGTCTATCTGGAAAATGATATTCTCTTTAACATACAGGGGTGATTCCCGGCACTGGGCACGCACTATTTAAGTACACAAGTGTGTTTTGGGATGATCCATACCTACCACATCTTATTGATTCCTCAATGCTTGGAACGGTATGAGTTCAGTGCCTGACCCGGGACCAATGAATTTCATTAGTCCCGGGGGTACAGCAAGCCACGTCTGACGCAACCTTTGACTTCACTGGTCGTCAGCTGGTTACATCAGCAGCTTGGCTATTTTGCTCTGCATTCCAGGATATAGCTATTAGTTCTCAGAAAGGGGACATATTTGTGGTCATGGGTACTGATGTGCACAATGAGCCAGTCCCTCAACTCCTTGATGATTCCATAGGTAAGGTTGTTTCTGTCCTCAGCCACCTGCCGTCGAAGGCTCACCGTGGATTTAATAAATCTGCGATGTTCCTTGGCATGGACCTCTATCTCCGGATAACCGGCCTTTCTCAGATATTCTTCCTCCTTGGAGAAATAATATCTTCCATACTCTGTGAGTTCCGCCACATTAATGGAGCTGTCTTTGGCATTGGCTTGGTCATCCTTCAGATCAATGAGTACATCAAGCAGCGCAAATATCTTTTTTTGCAGCTCATCAATCTCCGGGATATCAACACTCAACCCTGCATCCCACTCAATTTTATCAATTTTTTCCATATAAAATAACTCCTACGCTTGATACACGAGGGGGGGCGCTTCCACCGTTTGGATGCTGCCCTATTGCCCCGGGTGTCAGGCGTTTATTTTTTTGATTTACCCACAAACAGCGTTACCAACAAGGCCACCGATATGAGTACGGCAACGGCGACGGTCATCTTAAACCCATTATCTCCAAATCTGGGATAAACCACAAAGGGTACAAACCATAAATAGAGAAAGGAGTGAAGCAACCCGATGAAAACAATCCTGATCAATGCGTTTCTCTTCATGATCTAAAGCAAGTGCAAAAGCCGCTGATGGATATTATCAAAACCGCCATTGGACATGATTAACACCAGATCTCCCCGCTGGACGTCTGTTTTTAGAAATTCTAAAATGGCCTCCGAATTTTCAAAATAAAGGGCGTTTTTTCCACGGAGCTGGATATCGGAAACCAGTTTTTCTGCGGACAGCCGCTCCTGTTCTGGCACTTTATCAAGGCGTGACGGCTTTCGAATACAAATCACGTGGGCATCATCAAAGGCGGCGGCATAGGCCTTTTGAAAAATATTACGCATGCTGGAATTTGTTCTGGGTTCAAAAACAGCAATGATTCTGCCCTGGGTGTAAAAGGGTTTAACCGCTGCAATGGTCTCCTTCACCGCCGTGGGATGATGGGCAAAATCGTCCATAACGGTGATGCCCCGCTTTATGCCTCTGACCTCCTGTCTTCTTTTAATCCCCTGGAAACGTTTCATGCTTGAAACGAGAACCGTTTTTTGAACCCCAAGCTTTGTCAAGGCCCCCACTGCAGCAAGGGTATTCATGGCATTGTGCCTGCCCATGAGGTGCGAATGCACCTCAAAGGCTTCACCATCCGGTGCTTTTATGTGAATATGGGTTTGGCTGCCGTCTGCTTTGCACTGGGTGAATGCCCAAGAATAAGCATCCGGTCCAAAATATTCAATGGCACAGGTGGCTTCCTGGAGCACATCTCTGAGATGGGGGTCCTCTCCATTGGCAAGAATCACCCCCTGGGGGGGGATGGTATTCACAAGGGATTTAAAAATCCCTTTGATATGATCCAGATCCCTGAAAATATCGGCATGATCAAACTCAATACCGTTTATAATGGTGATGTGGGGGGTATAGTGGAGAAACTTCGGCCCTTTGTCAAAAAAAGCGGTGTCATATTCATCCCCTTCAATGACAATATAGTCTCCATTCCCCAGCCGATAATTACTGTTAAAATTTTTTAAAATGCCACCAATCATAAAAGTGGGATCAAGACCGGCTTCCTGGAGAAGGTGTGCAATGATGGCCGACGTGGTGGTTTTGCCATGGGTGCCCGTAACAAGGATTATCTTTTTATCCCCGGCAACAAAATGGTTCAGGGCCTGGGGCATGGAGCAATAGGGAATGTGATTTTCCATCACATGCTGTGCTTCCACATTATTGCGGGTAACTGCATTGCCTATGATCACAAGATCCGGCATCGGGTTCAGGTGGGAAGGAGAAAAACCTGAAAATAGCCGTATCCCCTTCCCTGCCAGAAAATCGCTCATGGGTGGATACACCTGATGATCGGAACCGGTGACATGGAACCCAAGGTCCTGGAGCATGCAGGCCAAGGCACCCATACCGGTGCCACAGGCAGCAACCATATGAATATTTTTTACATGACTGGGGATGAAATTTCCCGAAAGATCCATATCAGGCAAGACCTTTCATAACTTCTTCAGCCGCAGTAATGGTAAGGTCTATGTCTTTGTCCGTGTGGGCGGAAGAGACAAAAAAGGCTTCAAACTGTGAAGGGGCCAGATAGATTCCTTTTTCCCGCATGTCTTTATAAAAGGCGGAAAATCGATCCAGATTACTCTTTTTGGCTTCATTGAAATTGTGAACCGGACCGGCAGTAAAAAAGAAGCCGCCCATGGACCCCACATGTCCGGCACAAAAATCAATACCGGCACCGGCCGCCGCAGCCCTGAGGCCCGTCACCAATTTTTCTGTCTTTTGATCCAGCTCCTCATAGTACCCGGGGGCCTGCAGCGCTTTTAATGTGGCAATGCCCGCCGCCATGGCAAGGGGGTTGCCGGACAGGGTTCCAGCCTGGTACACCGGTCCCAGGGGGGCAATGCGGGACATGATCTCCTTTTTACCGCCATAGGCCCCAACGGGAAGACCGCCACCAATGATTTTACCAAAACAGGTAAGATCCGGTGTGATACCGAAAATTTCCTGGGCAGACCCTTTGGAGACCCTGAAGCCCGTCATCACCTCATCAAATATTAACACTGCCCCATGGGCGGTGCAGAGGTGTCGCAGGGCTTCATGGAAACCCGGAACAGGGGGAACCATCCCCATATTACCGGCAATGGGTTCCACTATGATGGCCGCCACTTTGTCCCCCATTTTTTCCATGATGGTGGTTATGGCATCAATGTCATTAAATTGCACCGACAGGGTATTTTCCACCACAGAGGCCGGTACACCGGGACTTCCCGGAATATTCAGCGTGGCAACCCCTGATCCTGCAGCCACCAGAAGGGTATCTGCATGTCCATGGTAGCAACCGTCAAATTTAATGATCACATCCCTTCCCGTATACCCCCGGGCCAGACGTAGTGCGCTCATGGTGGCTTCGGTGCCGGAGTTCACCATACGGATCATCTCCACCGACGGTACCGTTTCCGTGACCATCTGTGCCAGATCCGTTTCAAGGGCGGTGGGCGCACCAAAACTGGTACCGGTTTCCAGCACCTCTTTCAAAGCGTTAATCACGGCTGGATGGCGGTGTCCAAGGATCATGGGACCCCAGGACCCCACATAATCAATGTAGCTATTACCATCGGCATCAATAATTTTAGATCCATCCGCCCTTTCAATGAACAGCGGATCTCCCCCAACGGACCCGCAGGCCCTCACCGGTGAATTCACTCCACCTGGAATATATTTAACTGCATTGTCAAACAACGCCTGGGATTTTTTGTTTTCCATATTTTTAAACTCTCCAGCAAAAAGAATATTTAACTATTTTTATTATGATGTTTAGAATTTGAGGGGCTGTTCATAAAAATGTCGGCAGCCGTCATAAAGGCTAAAATTAACAAAGCGCTGAGATCCGGTCAATATTTTATTGATTGAGAAAATATTTAAAAATTTATTTGACATCATTTTCAATAGCTGTTAAGTTCGCTTTGTTTTTGAGGGGGCCGTTAGCTCAATTGGTAGAGCAACTGACTCTTAATCAGTAGGTCGAAGGTTCGATCCCTTCACGGCCCACCATAAAAAACAGAGGGTTATCATCAATCAAGATGATAGCCTTTTTGTTTTTCATGGGACTTTTCCGGGACTTTTTTTAGAAACTCTTTTTCAAGATACTCCATAGCCGACCTTTCATCACGCTCTGCCGAATGCAAATAAATCTCTGTAGTCACTCTACTTTCATGTCCCAGCAATGATTGAATCGTCTTAATCGGGATGCCCGACCTTTCAAGCATAGTCGCGCCAAAATGCCGCAATGGGTGGAAACGAAAATATTTCACATCCGCCTTTTTACAAAGAGTTGCCATCATTTTTTTTCTGTCGGTATATGGACCCTCAATAAAACCGGATTGAACAGAACTCCAATATTTATGCCAGAAGATCCATGGATGCTTTTTCTTTCTATTGAAATACATCCTTTGCATGATTTCTTTTAGCTTGGGGACCATTGGAATCTGCCGGGGTGATAAGTGACCACCTCTTTTTTTTCTGGTATAAAGGGTGATAAAATTTCCTTCAAAATCTACATCATCCCATTCCAGACGGTTGACCTCCCCCATGCGCCCCATGGTTAAGGCAATGGTCCAAAGGTAATCTTGTTGTTCCAGAGTCGCAGCCATTATCACCTTCTGAACATCATTTGCTGGCGGAACATATCTCTCTGTTTTATGGTTGGTGCTGAAGAAACCAATTCCTTCAGTCGGGTTGTGCCTGAACCACCTCCGAGGCGCTTTTATGCCATGGTTAAACAAGGCCTTCAAATACCGAAGTTCTTTGTTTGCAGTGATAACCGATATGTTTTTTTTAATTTCTGTCAAATAGTATTCAATCATCTCCGGAGTGACCTCAGAAACCAGCAATCCGTTCCACTGCTTTACCCATCTTCTTGCAACATACAGAGTGTCGCGATAAAGGCGCTCCCCTCTTCTGTCTTTCAACCAATCCATGCGTTTTTGTACAAGATCAAAGAAGGCCATGTCTGTCCCGTACATGGCCCACGACCGTTTCAATTCTTCTTTCAGAGCTGCCTCCGCCGCCCTGCCCTCTTTTTTTGTTTGGAATCCTCCTAACAGGTACCGTTTTTTCTTGCGTTGGAAGTCGTAGGGGCTTGGTTCTAAGTTCGCCCACTTTTGGCAGCAGACACCAGATATCAACAGTTAAATAACTGAATTTTTTCATAATATTAGTTTTTTTTTGAGTGTTCTGTGGATACCCACTGGGCGAAGTTAGAACCAAGCCCCACCTTTTTGATTACGGGTGCAGCACATGGCTTGAACCGAAAATTGGAGGAGACTAATTGTCCTTGTCTTTTGTATCTTTACATGCTTGCTCACACGTCGTTTTTCGGGTGGGGGTATTCATGACTTTGCCGCATTCCCATATGCATGTTTTCAGGGCATCATCCAGGGCTTCCCCATACTTGATCCGATATTTCTCCACTGCTGTCCTGAATATTCTTTCCTTGACAATCAACAATTTTTTGTCCTATCCCTGTATGGTCGATGGGAATGTTTAAAAAATAATTGGGCAAATAATTGGCGCTTGATTTCAAAAATTTAACTTTAAATACAGTAACTTAATGCAAAGTAGAGAAATCTAAATTATTGAATTGCACCCCACGAAAAACAACCATTTACATTATCAAATCAAAAAATGAGGAGAACCATGTTGCAAGGCCAAGACGAGCTACTGGCGGTATTATCAGACATTGGCATTAAATACACCAACCATGAACACCCAGCGGTTTATACCGTTGAAGAGGCAGACCTATACCATGACGGCATTGAAGGTGTTCATAGCAAGAATCTTTTTTTCAAAGATAAAAAGAAAAATCTGTTCCTGGTGGTCACCCTTTCGGACAAACCCATTCAAATCAAAGAGCTGGCCAAAAAAATCGGAGCAAAAAGCCCCTCCTTTGGTAAACCGGACCTGCTCATGGAGGTACTGGGTGTCATTCCGGGTTCCGTGACCCCCTTTGCCGTGATCAACATACAGGACCAGCCGGTCAAAATCATACTTGACAAGGAGTTGATGGAGAATGAATTGGTCAATTTCCACCCCCTGGTGAATACGGCCACCACCACCATTGCCGCCCCCGACCTCATAAAATTCATAGAACACTGTGGCAAGAGACCTGAAATCATAAGGCTTTAAAAACGAAAATTGGTGCTTTGCCAAGACAGTCCTGGTGATGGCCTAAATAACCGCCACGGGCGGACCGGGGTTTGGGACCCGGGTTCGCCCACAACGAAGCTTAAAAAAATATTAGGCTTGCCTACTCTTTCTTATAAAAACATACATGGCAGAAAGACCTGCCACAACGAAAAACGAAAGTCCTTTAATTCCAGCATATTGATGAGACTTTCTATATGAAAAGGCAGCCTCCAAGGCAACCTCAGCAGAGCCGCCCCCCCGATGGGCAATAGGAACCGGACAATTGAGCTGTCTACAGTTCCGGTCCGGGCCCATTGCCCGTCGGGGGGGGGGCGGCGGTATAATACCATTTTCTATATTTGTTGTGTCCGGCAGGACATGCCCGTTATATAAAAAAAACCTGGATGGCCTGTTTTTAAACCCAGGCAATGTTCTCCTTGAAGCTTGCTGCCGCACTCTCCCAGCCCAGACGACCCAGTATCCCCTGATAACGTGTGTCCGGCGGTGCCCATAACGTCATCTTTCTCCCGGTTACCGGGTGGGAAAAGGAGAGACAAACGGCCCAAAGAAGCAGCCCCTCGCAATGCAGTTGATTTTTAAAAAAGTCATTGTGACGACTCTTTCCATAGATGGTATCCCCTACAATGGGATGGGAGAGATGTTTCATGTGCCGCCGGAGCTGATGCCGCCGTCCCGTTCCAGGACAAAGCGCCACAAGGGAGTAACGGGAATGTGGGTATTGATCCACACAAACTGGCAGTTCCACCGTTGCCACACCGGCATAATGGGTGATGGCCGCCTGTTTTGTAGGCACCGTCAGGGGAGCACGCTCATCCCTCTCCACTTGCGGCTCCCCGCAACAGTGACTGTTTTGAAAGGAGAGATCCTTGCCCATGGGCGACGGTATCCTGCTGTGGCAAAAGGAGGAGGCAGGCCGACGTTTTTTAATGTTCTTCAGGGGATGATCTATGGTGCCGGTGCCCTGAAGATATCCCCGGATCACGGCCAGATAGACCTTCTTCATTTGTTTTTTTTGAAATTGCAGGGATATTTCCCGGGCAACAGTGGGGCTCAATGCAAACAGAAGAACCCCGGAGGTGGGCTTATCCAGTCTGTGAACCGGGAAAACCCGCTGACCGATGAGATCCCTTGTCATCTGCAAAGCAAACCGTGTTTCATGGCTGTCCATGGCACTTTTATGAACCAGCAGTCCTGCCGGTTTATTCACGGCAACAAGGTCCTTGTCCTGATAGATGATTTCAAGCTTGTCCTGGCGGTGGTCTTCCCGCCCATCATTGTTTCCCAAAACAGTGTTTCTTCCTATTTTTATTAATCTGTCATGTGGCGGCAAAAACGACCCTGCCCATATTATGAACCTGCCCAGTTAAAAATTGAACCCTTTACATAAAATGTGCTATGAAGAGGGGATAAAAATGCCATGGACTCTTTGTGGTATCTGATTTAAAGTGCCGTGATGATCCCTATGAAGTATCATTAAGATATCAGGGGCACCTTTTTCAACCATCTGAAACGTTGATATTGAGTGAATATTTTGGAAAAAAACAGCTATAGAATAGAAAATGACCTATTAACCATCCGGTCCATCTGCGGTGAATATAGTTTTAAAATGGAAGAGTCCGGTACCACGGACCATGTCCACCGCATTGCACAGATGATGGTTTCTGAAATGGCAAAGGCAGAGGAGTCCTTCGGCAAGGCCGGCGCAACCATCAAGCCCTATGTCCTTGTGTTACTTGCCAATCTCAATCTCAGCAAAAAGTATATTGAACTGAGAGATCGCCTGGACCAATTAAACCGGACGTTGGAAAAAAAGACCAGAACCCTTGCCGATGTAAAGCCCCGTCCCCCTAAGACACAACTATTTTCCCAGGTGCAGCCCATGAAAGCAAGGGCGGAAACCGCATTGCTGAAGACAACGCTGGAATCCGACATCATTGATGACCTGCAGAAACTCAACACATTGCTATCCGATCCCATATCCGCACCCCCGGCCCCTGAAAGAACGGAGATTCCCAGCCCTGAACCGGGAAACACCGTGGCCTCAAGCGCATCTGAACCGGCAAAGAGACCGGTCCCGGCATACGCTGCACCGGAACCGTCACTGGCATCGGCAACTGAACCGTCACTGGCCCCGGCATCGGCAACTGAACCAACATCTGAATCCACAGACACAACTGCCTTTGCCGCCCCCTCTGATCCCCCAAAGGCCCCAGAACCACCACACGATCCCGAGCCGGAATCCATACCCGAAGTTCGTGGAGTTCATCCCAAAGTACCCCTTCAAGGGACCGTCGTCACAGCCCCTCCCCTCCCCATTGCCCCTTCCCCTGAAGAGCGTCATGGGACGGAGGTTGTTGGTGAAGCCACTGCCATGGCAGCCCAAACCAGCACCAGCACCCCCGACACTGCAGAACCGGTTCAGCACACCGTCGTCACCGTCACCACCGACCATGAACCCACCAAACCGCTTCCGGAAACAGCGATAACCGGCACAGAGTCGGAAAACCCGCTGGCAGCAGAAACAACCTGGCCCCCCCCCGGGGTCGGCAATGATGCCCCTTTGATGGAAGCCGTTGAAAAAGAAAAACCGGCCACCCATGAAGAAACAGCACCCATGGGCAGTTTTCCCATACATACGGCGGCCACCTATTCAGCTGCAAGGTCAGCTCGACCTCACATCAAAAAAGAGCCCAGGGAGGGTACCTTTGAGCTGCCCTCTCTTAAATTTTTAAAAAATATCAACAGCAAAACAGAAGTGGACCATGAAAGCATCCGACGTGATGCCGAACTTCTGGAAAAAAAGCTGGGCTATTTCGGCATCAAGGGCGAGGTCATGGGGGTCTCCCCCGGACCGGTGATCACCACCTTTGAATACAAGCCGGACCCGGGTATTAAAATCAGCAAAATCGTCAATCTTGCCGATGATCTTGCCCTTGCCTTGAGTGCTTACAGCATCCGCATCGTTGCTCCCATACCGGGAAAAGACGTCATGGGCATTGAGATTCCCAACCTTAAAAAAAGTATTGTCCCCTTTATAGATATTGTCAGCTCGGAGGATTTCATCAACAGCACCTCCAAGCTGCCCATCTGTCTCGGTAAGGACATCATTGGTAACCCCGTGGTGGTTGAGCTTGAAAGCATGCCCCATCTGCTGATTGCCGGGGCCACGGGAACGGGCAAAAGCGTGGGGCTCAACGCCATGATCACCAGTATTCTTTACAAGGCCAACCCCGATGAAGTCAAATTTCTGATGATTGATCCCAAGCGCATTGAACTGTCTTTGTACAATGATATCCCCCACCTCATCACCCCGGTGATCACGGACATGAAAAAGGCCACCACCGCCCTCCAGTGGATGGTGCGGGAGATGGAACGCAGATATGACCTTCTTGCCAAGTACCAGGTGAGAAACATTGAACAGTTCAACCAGAAAATCAAAAAAATGAATTCGAAAACGGAAGAAAGTTATCAGGAACTGCCGGAGCCCCTCTCCTATATCGTCATCATCATTGATGAGCTGGCAGACCTTATGATGACCGCCTCCCGGGATGTGGAACTCTCCCTGACCCGTCTGGCCCAGATGGCCAGGGCTGCGGGCATCCATCTGATTCTGGCCACCCAGCGGCCTTCGGTGGACGTGCTCACCGGTATCATCAAGGCCAATTTTCCCACCCGGATCTCTTTTCAGGTCTCTTCCAAGACCGATTCCAGAACCATTATTGATTCCAATGGAGCTGAAACCCTGCTTGGCATGGGAGACATGCTCTTTGTTCCCCCGGGAACGGCCCGGCTCACCCGGGTCCATGGCACCTATCTGTCCGAGGAAGAACTCATTGATGTCACCACCTTCCTTAAGGCCCAACAGGCACCGGACTATCTGTTTGATGTCATCACCGAACAGCAGGAGGAGCCTGAACCGGAGTATATGGACGATGAATATGATGAAAAATACCATGAGGCCCTGGAGGTGGTGATGGCCACCCGCCAGGCGTCTATCTCCGGTATTCAGCGTGCCCTGCGGGTGGGATACAACCGGGCAGCCAGGATCATTGACATCATGGAAAAAAAGGGCATCGTGGGTCCCTCGGACGGCTCAAAACCCAGGCAGGTGTTGTCAGGCCCCATGGACTGAAGGACCTGGTTCCAACTTCGTCCACTTGGGTGGTGAGCTGGGGTCAGGCTTGAGTTAGTGGCATTACCGTTGAAATTTTCGGCCTTGTTGCATCGGTTGTGGCCAATGACACAAGCCTGACCCCACATGATACCATCCACTGACCAAGGTGGACGAAGGTGGAACCAGGCCCGACTAAAGCATGCGCCTGGCCGCTCATTCTTTTTCTTTGAAATAGTGGTCCACCAGCTTTTCTGCCAGGCCGGTGTAGGTGTTGGGGGTTAATTGTCTCATGCGCGCTTTAAACTCATCCGGCACTTTTTCAAGGTTGTCTACAAAGGTATCCAGGATGTTTTTATCTATCTTCCGGCCCCGGGTGAGATCCTTGAGCCGTTCATAGGGATTGGATTCCCCAAACACCCGCATGGCCGTTTGAAAGGGCTCTGCCAGAAGCTCCTGGTTGGCCGCAAGATCCTTTTCAAGGGCCGCCTGGTTCAGATCCACCTTGGAAAGCCCCTTGATGCAGTTTTTAATGCCGATGACATAGTACCCGAAAAGAGACCCCAAGCTTCTCAAAACGGTGCTGTCCGTCAAATCCCGTTGGAACCGCGACTTCTGAAGTTTCACGGCCAGGTGTTCCATCATGGCAATGGCCATGCCCATGTTTCCTTCGCTGTTTTCAAAATCAATGGGGTTCACCTTATGGGGCATGGTGGATGAACCGGTCTCTCCCTTTTTCAGCCGCTGCTTGAAATATCCCAGGGAGATATACCCCCACATGTCCCTGTCCAGATCAATCACCCCGGCGGCGGAGCGAATCAGGGCATGCAGAATAAATGAGAGGGAGGCATTGGGGTTGATCTGGGTGGTATAAAGCAGAGGCTCCAGCTGCAGGTTGCGGGTGAGAAACCGCTGACCGGCGGCTATCCAGTCAATGTCCGGAAAAACAAAGTAATGGGCGTTGTAGCTCCCCGTGGCTCCGTTGATTTTTGCCTGCACCGTTGCCTGCCTTAAAATCGTCACCTCCCGGTTAAACCGCCAGGCAAAATTGACAAATTCCTTTCCCACGGTGGTGGGGGTGGCCGGCTGACCATGGGTCCGGGACATCATGGGAACGGATTTATACGCCATGGCCTTTTCTTCAACGGTCTCCACCAGATTCGCCAGCAAATTCGCCGCAATATCCCTGCCTTTTTTCAACATCAGGGCATAGGAAGTGTTGTTGATATCATCGGATGTGCAGGCGAAATGGACCCATTCACCGATCTCGGCAAGACCCTTTTCCACGAGTTTCTCCTTGATGAAATACTCCACTGCCTTGACATCATGGTTGGTCGTATTTTCAATCTCCTTGATTCTGAGGGCATGGGCCTGGGTGAACTCATTGACGATAGAGTCAATATCACCCACACGGTTTTCATCCAGTTCAGCCAGCTTCAGATCGGTGAGGATGAATTTCAGCCATTCAATCTCCACCTGAACCCGGTGCCGAATCAGCCCATATTCAGAAAAGATATCCACCAGTTCACCCGTCAGTCTTTTGTATCTTCCATCAAGCACGGATAATGCTTTTATGCTCTCCATAGTCTCTCCATATAAAACGATCATACCCAATAGCGGTCATACCCCGGTGGGCGCAACAAAAAAGTTAACGTAACTTCATACAAACTGAGCCCATTGTTAATGGAAGATGCCCCTGGTGTCAATTATTTTTCATACCCTCTCCTCCACTTGAAAAGGTATACGTCGGCTCCCTATGGGTAAATAAAAATTCAAAATAGTCATAAACATCACATATTACCCATCCATATATAATAGTGCTGAAGTTTTCTCCCCCCCCCCCACGACAGTTTAGAGCAGGTGCTATTTAAAAAACACCTAAAAAATTACATTGACAAAACCGTTGTCTTCCTTAATTATAAGTAATGTTATTACAAATGATATTACCGTCCTGAGAAAAATTGGGCTTGATCATCTCACCGGCTACTTGGGTGAGGGGGGTGAAATTTATTCAAATGACCGGTGCTGTGAACAGACATGAAAAATACAACTCCCGCCGTTTGGATATCATAAAGGGTAAAAAATTATGACCCCGGAAATTCCGAAACACCATTTTTCCAGCATAGAAAAAAGGGTTGACCCTGTGTACACGTCTCCCACGGATACCTGGCAGGCATTAATTGTTGATTCAGATGAAGAAAATCAAACCTTCATGCAAAATGCCCTTTCCCGCTTTTCCTTTAAAAACAAAACAGTTTCTCTTCAAAGGGTCACTTCCATTCCAGGGGCTAAAGCACTTCTTTCAGGAAAAAAGGGCGTGGCGGTTGTGGTGCTCTGCCCGTCCCCGGGCATGGATACGGATACGCAATGGCTGATCCATTATATCCGGGAAATTATAGATGATCAGGATACCCAGATCATTATTTTAACGGAAATCTTTGATCCTGCTTTACATCAACAGATGATGGAAGCCACCCCCATCCATGCGGTGTGTCTGAAATCGGAACTCAGTGAGCAGAAAATTCATACCCTTTTTACAACGGCTCTGGGATCATACCACCACCTTCAAAGTCTGCGGCAGCAACTGAATGGAAAACAGGCCATGAAAAATTATTCCATTGAAAGTGAACAGCGATTTAAGGAGATCACCATCAGCCTGGGAGATCTGATCTGGGAAATGGACTGCCATGGGAAATATACCTATGTATCTGACAATGCCATTGAAATAACCGGTTTTTCCATGGAGGAACTCAATGACATTCACTTTTCTTCAATGCTCAACCATAAAAGGGAAACCATTGCAGAAAAGCGCATTGCCCATTGCACCGATGCCTGTCTCCCCTTTAAAAATATCGAAATCTGGAAAAAACATAAAAACAAAAAACGGCTCTGCTTTCTAACAAACGGCAGACCCATGGTGGATGCCCATGGGACATTTCTGGGCTATCGCGGCATTGACAGAGATATCACCGAGTATAAACTATCCGAAAAAGAGAATGAACGGCTCATGACCCAGCTGAACCAGGTCCAGCGCCTGGAAGCTCTGGGAACTCTGGCCGGAGGCATTGCCCATGACTTTAACAATATTCTGGGCGTTATTCTGGGCTATACCCAGCTGCTCCAGATGGATGTAGCCGGCGATTCCAAAACCGGTCACTATACCCGGCAAATCATTGACGGTTGCAACCGTGCCAAGAATTTGACCACACAGATACTGGATTTCAGCCGACTGAAAACAAATGGTGATGATCAGCCCCAGGCCCCGGTCAATCCCACTTCGGTGGTCAAGGAAAAGCTGAAAATGCTTAGGGCAACTATCCCATCCTCCATCCTCATTAACAGCGATATTCCCCTGAAAACCAATCGTGTACTGTCAAGCCCCAACCAGATCTACCAGATCATCACCAATCTTTTGACCAATGCGTACCAGGCCATGGAGGACAACCAGGGAATCATCTCCGTAAAAATGAGAGACATCTGTCTCACTGCGGAAAATTACACGCCCTCAGAGACATTGAATCTACCCCATGGCGACTATGTCACCATTGAGGTGGAAGACAACGGAAAAGGGATAACAACGGATCTGAGAGATAAAATTTTTAACCCCTACGTCACCACCAAACAGGGGGGGGACGGCCGGGGGCTTGGTCTTTCCGTTGTTCACAGTATTATCACCCGATGTAAAGGTGCCGTTGTTCTGAACAGTCAACCGGGAAAAGGCACCCGGATCACCATCTATCTTCCGGGGTTCCCGGATAAACAGGAACAAAAAAGGGAGCAGAAAAACACCATCACCACCGGAGAAGGGAAAATCCTTTTTGTGGATGATGAAAAAATGCTGGTGGATCTTGGCAAAATGATGCTTGAGAGAATTGGATATCAGGCGATTTCCATGCAATCTCCCAGCGAAGCTCTGGCCATTTTTAAAAAAGATCCTGATTCATTTGCGCTGGTGATAACCGATTTGACCATGCCCAATCTCCAGGGGACTCAACTTGCCAGTGAAATTAAGAAAATCAAGCCAAAAATTCCCGTTATTCTGGCCACCGGATTTGACAGCCACACCGCCATATCCCGGAGTGACCGCAAGGACATTGATGTGGTTCTTTCCAAACCCCTCTCCATCAACTCCCTTTCCAAAACCATAAAGACCCTCCTCAAATAGTACATACCCAGGCTTGAATTCATTTACAACACCGCTTCCCCCCCCCCCAGGAGCCCACTCCCCGGGGGGCAAGCCCTGCCCCGGACAAGTCAGAACCTCAAAGGAGTTCTGATTTTCCAGTCAAAATAACATGACCCCCAAAGAGAGGACAAAAGATTATGCACAGTCCCGCCTCAATTCCCTTGACAATGGGTCTGGAATTAAAGTATCGTTGCCCGAAAACAATATGATATTTATATATATAATTTAAAGAGTTATTTGATTCAGGAGAACCAAGCCATGGCATTGACCAAAACGGAAATTACAGAAAAAATTCAAAAACAGCTGGATATTTCAAGGACCACTTCATACAACATCATGGAAGATTTTCTTGAAATTATCAAAAGCAGTCTGGAAAAGGGCGAAGACGTCATGATCAGTGGCTTCGGGAAATTCTGTGTCAATGAGAAAAAGGCCCGGAAAGGCCGCAATCCAGCCACCAGTCAGGAGATGAATCTTCCTGCCAGGCGGGTGGTTACCTTTAAATGCTCCGGAAAACTGCGCAATCTTATTAATCCTTAAACCGAACGCGTCTGTGCCTGCACCCATCCTGTTTGAGACCCCATTTGCCATCAATCGTTTAAATCCATTGAAGCAGCACCCTTGGATGACGGTCCATGGGGTTCAAACCTAAAAATCAACTCCTTCTCTCCGGCCAGACCCAATTCATGTTTTGCAAGATGTTCAATGTACGTTCCATCATGCTTCAGGCGGGAAATGATCTCTTCTATGCGTTGATTTTCCGCCATGATCTCCCGGTTTTTTTCCATCACCCGGGCCTCCTCCTCCTTGAAACGGGTCAAGTCCATGAACCCGCCCTCTCCCCAGATCATGTAGGCAAACAGCACAATCAATGCAGGAATTGCAAGGTAAAATCCCCATGCATGCAGTTTTGTCATTTCACTTTTCTCCTTTGATCCATCGGTGAATTCTGTGATATTCCCGCTGGCCCCACACACAAAAAAGCACCAGGTAAGAGATAATTCCCACCAGGATGGAAACAGACACCCCCATGAACAGCAACATCTTACCGGAATCCAGCCGGGGACAGAGATGGGGAAAAATCCACCCCACCACCCCATACATGATCCCGGAGAAGATCAGGGCCTTCACACCGGACCACATCAGCTGTTGACCAATGGTTGGCGTGAAATACCCACCTGCCTTCCATAGGAGAATCATGAGATTCACACCGGATGAAACAGACAAGGAAAGGGCAAGTCCCCTATGTCCCATGGTTTTCAGCAATGCAGTGCCCAGCGCCATATTCACCACAATGGAGCAGAGACCTGCAACAAAAGGAGTTCTAATGTCTGAAAAAGCATAAAAAAGGGATCCAAAAAGTCGGGTGCCTGAAAAAGCCCATAGCCCCATGGAGAGAAAAAGTAGAACGGAGCCGGTTTCAAGCACCGCTGCCATGTGAAATTCCCCCTGGAAAAACAGAAGGGCCACAATGGGCCTTCGCAGCACCATCAGGCCGGCCATGGCAGGCAGGGTAATAAAAAACACCACCTGAAGCCCCCGGGAAAAAAACTCGGCAGCATCCTCCCGCCGGTTGACGGCAGCGGACAGCGCCAGCCTGGGAAATATCACTGTTGAGACAGACACCGTAAAAAGGGCCAGGGGAAACTGAATCAATCTATCGGCATAGTAAAGATAGGAGATGCTGCCGTCCCCCAATCGGGATGCCATAAAGGTGGCCATCAGCACATTGATCTGATACCCAGCCACCCCCACCATGGACGGGATCAGGGCCTTGACGGCCCTCAACGCGCCGGGATGCACCAGGGGGGTGCGCTTAAAAAATCGAAATCCCCGGGCATAAATAAACGGCAGTTGCAGTAACAGTTGAAGCACACCTCCCAGGGTCACCCCCCAGGCAAGGGCCACCGCCGGTGCGGCAAAAAGAGGAGAGAGCACCAGGGCAAAAACAATAATTACCCCATTAAACACAATGGGAGCCACTGCCGGTGCGGCAAAATGGCCGGAGGCGTTTAAGATCCCCATGCACACCGCCATGAGTAAAATGGTCCCGATGTAGGGCATCATGATCCGCGTCAAATCCACTGTCAGCTGAAACTTCTGGGGATGGGAAACAAATCCCGGCGCAATGGTGGACACCAGACCCGACGTAAACAAAATCCCGACTACCACCACAAGAACGCCCAGAAAAGAGACCATACAGAAAAATGAGCGAGCCATATCAAAGGCATCCGATGGGCTGCCAATGCTTTGACAGCGGGTGAATTCCGGAATAAAAGAGAGGCTCAGCACCCCGTCTGAAAAAAATTTCCGCATAAGATTGGGTAATCTGAAGGCCATGAAAAATGCGTCGGAATAAAGACCTGCACCAAAAAGCATGGCCACAACCGCATCCCTGACAAATCCGAGGATACGACTGACAAGGGTGGCGAATCCAATGGTGAATACGCCGGAAAATAACCTGGAAAACCCTGGATTCTCATCTAATTCCATCACTTTTCCCTTGACAAAACATATGAATACAACTAAATTATTTAATTCAAAACTTATGGATTTACTGTTAAACTAATCATATCACTGAAGGAGTTCAAAACAAGTTGGCCAATCACAAATCCGCACTGAAACGTGCAAAGCAGAGCGAAAACAGACGTCTTAGAAATAAATCCACAAAATCAGCCATGAATACCACCATTAAAAAGGTCCGTGCCGCAGCTGCACAGGAAGATGGCACAGAAGATGCTCAGGCCCTGTTCAAAAGTGCCCAGTCCGCCATTGCCAAAGCAGCCAAAAAAGGGGTTATCCATAAAAACACTGCTGCACGTAAAATTTCAAGGCTATCCAAAATTTTGAACTAAGGTAATCAGCACTTTACTGATTTACCGTTTTAAGAATCCGAACAATCCTTATTTTATAAGTTTTGCCTTGGTTAAACGGGAGATCAAAAAGTGTCAGGTCCTAAGGGCTCCATTAAAAGATTCAAAAGCGCGCAAATCGAGAATAATATCCTGATATTGCGCGCTTTTTTTGAGCCACTGAAAAACCTCTGTCCGTCAAAGCCCCGCATCCGTCCAAACCACCGCCCCTGGAATCAAGCTCGAAACTTCCACGCCCTATGCCATGGCTGCTACCACTGGTCACCCATGGCACTGACTAATTTTTCCGCCAGTCGTTGGGAAATCTGGATCACCGCCTCTTTTTTAGCCGCCTCATTGGTGACATTGGAACTGGACGCGGTATAGACTTCATTGCCACCATACCCTTTCACAGCCCACAGTACCTCACCCCCGGCAGTTATCATGGAAAGATCCAGCGTGGCTGAGACTCGTCCCTGGAGCACCGTATCATCCGATGACCGGGTCAGTGCCCCCACTGAAATGGACCGTATAACACCGGTAATCAATCCAGTGGCATTGGATTCCTTCGCCATCCTGACATCGGTTTTCATCAACAACTCATTGATAAAGGCGTTGGTAAAAATGTTTTCTGCGCCGGATTCACGGCTCAGGTTCTCAAACAAGGCCACATGAACAGCTTTTACCCCCCCGGGAAGGGACGCATATCCCTGGATATGATATCCGCACCCTCCCCCGACGAGGATCAGAGCCGAAATGAAAAAACACCCCCATGACAAGCAGATACGCCGATTCATATCACACCACAATGTTGACAAGTTTTTTCTTCACCACAATCACCTTCCGAATGGTCTTGCCGGAAATGTGTTTTACCACGGCGGCATCGGCCAGGGCCACAGCCTTGATGGCATCATCATCGGCTTGGGTGTGGATGGCAAATTTTGATCGAAGTTTTCCATTCACCTGAACAACAATGGTCATCTCGTCACTGACCAGGGCATCTTCACGATACCGGGGCCAGGGGTGCGCTACAATGGTAGGGGTGTGACCCATGTGCTGCCACAACTCTTCAGCAAAATGGGGAACAATGGGGGACAACAGCAACACAATGTTTTCCATACAAAAGGCGGCCACAGCTTTCATCCCGGTGTCATCGGTATTAAGATCGGCACCATACATGGCGTTGACCAGCTCCATCACCGCGCTGATGGCCGTGTTGAAATGGAAGCTGTCCTCAATGTCGTCGGTGACTTTCTTGATGGTCTGATGGCCCTTGCGGTAAAGCTCTTTTGCTTCAGAAGATAACTCATCCATGGGACCGTCCCAGGCGGGAATACCCCCACAGCTCTTCCTGCACAGATCCACCAGGCGCCACACCCGGTTGATAAACCGATGACACCCTTCCACTCCGTCATCGTTCCACTCCAGATCCCGCTCCGGCGGTGCGGCAAACAGGCAGAAGAGTCGGGTGATATCCGCTCCATACTTTTCAAGAAGGGTGTTGGGATCAATGACGTTCTTCTTGGATTTGGACATCTTGATCACCCGTCCCACCTCAATATTACTATTACATTTTGCACAAAGGAATCCCTCCTCGGAAGGAATTGCATCCTCCGGGAAGATATACCCATGCTCTGGGCAGGTCAGGGTCTCTTTGCACACCATGCCCTGGGTGAGCAGCCGGGTGAAGGGCTCCTTAAAATCAATGAGCCCCAATGTGTTCAACACCCGCATGAAATACCGGGAGTAGAGCAGATGCAAAATCGCATGCTCCACCCCGCCGATGTATTGATCCACGGGCATCCAGTATTTAACGGCATCGCCGTCAAACATGGCGGTTTCACACCGGGGACTGCAATATCGAACAAAATACCAGGAACTCTCCACAAAGGTATCCATGGTATCTGTATCCCGATGGGCATCTTCTCTGCCGCACTTGGGACAGGTGGTGCGGGCAAAAAAATCAAGGGTGGGCAGGGGAGAACCGCCGTTTTCCAGGAGATCGGCATCTTCGGGCAGGGTCACGGGCAGCTGGGATTCCGGTACCGGCACCACACCGCAGGTGTCACAATGAATCACCGGGATGGGGGCTCCCCAATACCGTTGACGGGAAATCCCCCAGTCTCGCAGTCTGAAGCTGACGGTGGGTTTCCCCCTGCCCTGTTCTTCAAGCCATTGATTGATGTGGACCATGGCAGCACGGTTTTCCATGCCGTTATAGTCACCGGAATTCACCAGAAGTCCCTCTCCGGTGTAGGCTGCCTCCATGGTGGAAGGATCAAGTACTTCCCCTTGGGGTTGAATCACCACCACAATGTTCAGCGCATATTTCCGGGCAAAATCAAAATCCCGCTGGTCATGGGCCGGCACCGACATCACCGCACCGGTGCCATATCCCATGAGGGCAAAGTTGGCGGTATACACGGGCATGCGCCGTCCATTGACCGGATTGATGCACCAGGCACCGGTGAACACCCCCTCTTTTTCATATTTCTCCAGGGCATCGGCAGATCGCTCCTGGCGGGATATCTTGTCCACAAAGGCCTGCACCGCCCCGGCCTGTTCCGTATCCCGGGAGAGCGTCTCCACCAGGGGATGTTCCGGAGCAAGGCACATGAAGGTGGCACCGAATAACGTATCCGGGCGGGTGGTAAACACTTTGATGTCATCATCCATGCCTTCAACGGCAAAGGAGACCTCAGACCCCACACTTTTTCCGATCCAGTTTTTCTGCATCAAGGTGACTTTGGAGGGCCATCCGGGAAGTTTGTCACAGTGGAGCAGCAGATCCTCGGCATAATCGGTGATTTTAAAAAACCATTGCCACAATTTTTTCTGCTGCACCGGCTGACTGCACCGCCAGCACAGGTCCGCCTCCACCTGCTCATTGGCAAGTACGGTCTGGCAATGCTCACACCAGTTAACATAGGACTCCTTGCGGTACACCATCCCCTTTTCCAGCATCCGGAGGAACAACCACTGCTCCCACCGATAATATTCCGGTCTGCAGGTGGCAATCTCCCTGTTCCAGTCGTAGGAAAAGCCCATTTTTTTAAGCTGACGTCTCATGGTGGACATGTTGTCATAGGTCCAGGCCGCCGGATGGGTATTGTTGTCAATGGCAGCATTTTCAGCGGGCATGCCAAAGGCGTCCCAGCCCATGGGGTGGAGGACATTGTACCCCTTCATTTTTTTATACCGGGCAACCACATCACCAATTGTATAATTTCTAACGTGTCCCATATGAATTTTGCCGGACGGATAGGGAAACATCTCCAGAAGATAATACTTCTCTTTTGAGGTATCTTCCGTGGTGGAAAAAATCCCGTGGGATTCCCAATATTGCTGCCATTTTGTTTCAACTGCTTCAGGATGGTATCGATCTTCCATGATTATATGTAAACCTCCGAACACTATGAATTTTTATGGTTTGTGACGGACTTCGGCCACAGGGTATGTGAAAAACGTCCCGGGGAACAGCTCATGCCTGCCGAAATCAAAATCAAACCTCTATTTTATCAGGGCAAATAAAGCACATTTAATGGCATAATATGAATGAAATAGCAAGCATGATACCATCAGTAATTCATAATTTATTTGACTTGACGGCGGCAATCGAATACTTGTTGTGTGCAGAAAGATATTTTATATTTACTAAATAGCCAAGCACCGGTGTCCCCAAATATAGCAAACAGACAGCATACGTCAGAAGAGAGATTTTTAAATAACCTTCGGATTTTTTTTAAAGGCCCATGATATATTCTTTGGTTTTTCACAGTAAGGCCGGACCGCCGGAAAGTTTCCGGCATAAAGCCGGCAGGGTCAAAGAAAACATGAAACCCGATGATTAAAAATCTCCATAAAACAATATTTTTCCCATGGAGGCAGTAAGAAAGATTTAATGACAAGAAAAATTTTAATCAATGCGCACGATTCCGATGAATGCAGAATCGTAACCATCAATGAAAACAAACTGGAAGAAATTCACCTGGACACAGCCGCACGGGAAATGACCCAGGGAAACATTTACAAAGCCTTAATTTCAAGGGTTGAACCCAGTCTTCAGGCCGTATTTGTGGACTATGGAACACAAAAAAACGGATTTTTGCAACTCAATGAAATTCATAGTGACTATTTCCTTGATAACGACTCAGGGGACAGAAAAATCACCAACCTGGTGAAAAAAGGACAGGAGCTTATTGTTCAGGTGACCAAAGATCCCATCATGCACAAGGGGGCCATGCTTACCACCTTTATCTCCCTGCCGGGACGATTGTCCGTACTCATGCCGGGAAGTACCACCCGGGGGGTTTCCCGACAGATTGTTGACGAAGAGGAGCGAAAAAGACTCAAAGCCATCATCGAATCGGTGAAAGTACCGGAGGGGTTCGGCCTCATTGTCAGAACGGCTGGCAAAGATGCCACAAAGACCATGTTTGCCAATGATCTCAAATATCTCCTGCGGGCCTGGAAAAGCATCAACCAGAAAGCCATTGAAAGTGAAACACCGTCCCTCCTGTACAAGGAACAGAATCTTGCGGTGAGGTCTCTCAGGGATTATTTCACCGATGACATCACGGAAATTCTCATTGATGACAAGGATGTGTACCAGGAAGTGAAAGATTTCATGGCCATCATTGCCCCGGGCAAACAGAACATTGTAAAGCTTTTCAAGGGTGAAAAGCCCATCTTTACGAAGCATCAGCTGGAAGAGCAGATTGCCTCCATATTTGAACCCAAGGTGTCCCTGAAATCAGGAGGCGCCATTGTCATTGACCAGACAGAGGCCTTGGTGGCCATTGATGTCAATTCCGGAAAATCCACCGGTAAGAAAAACATTGAACAGACAGCCTACCACACCAACATTGAAGCGGCGGAGGAGGTGGCCCGCCAGCTGAGGCTCAGGGACCTGGGGGGGCTGATTGTGGTGGATTTCATTGATATGAAAGAGAGAAAACACAAAGCGGACGTCACCAAGACCCTTAAAAAACACCTCAAATCGGATAAGGCCAAAACCAAAGTGGGCGGCATATCCGGATTCGGGCTGGTGGAGATGTCCCGGCAGCGCCTGCGGCCCTCCATCACCTTTGGCAGTTATAAAACCTGTTCCCACTGTAAGGGACGCGGCATGATCCCTTCGGTGGAAAACCTTGGGCTTGCCTTTTTGCGACAGCTCAACCTCAAAACCATAAAAGGAGAGGTAACCGCCCTCACCGCTGACCTGCCGCCGGAGGTGGCAGCCCACCTTTTAAATAAAAAAAGAAAAGAGATCCATGACATTGAACTTAAAAGAGAGGTGGTTATCACCATCAACGGCTGTGAGGGGATAATGTGGGGGGAAAGTCGGATAACCTGTGAAAAATAGTGAAATCTGGAATTGCCGGTGAGATCTTGACATAATCATAACTTTTGTGTATCTCAGACAGTCGCACCTTAAACACCCCATACGGAGAAAGAATGGCCGGGAAGCGAATGAAATGGAAACCCGTCATCATGTTCATGGTGATTCTTCCGGCGGTTATATATGCTTGGTGGGCACTGAATCACCGGGGTACCACAGGGGTTCCGAACTCCCCGGATTCAGGAGGGACGGCATCACCCCATGGTGCAGGCATCACCGGCACACCAACGGATGAACCCGTCACGGTGATGAAGAGGATCTGCACTCCCCCGGCTCTTGGATTTCAAAATGTTGGACCTCCCATGGGCAATGCCCTCTCTTCCGATAAGGCGGATGGGGTGTCCGTGGAAAAAGGAAAAGCCATTACCCTGGATCGAAAAAAAAGACTGGGCATCGACAAGAGTCTTGATTTAATTATTCGGCCCAATGAACGGTTCACCATTGGGGGCACCACCGTATCCATGCGGGATATCCTTGAAAAGGCGGTGTCTGCCAAAGGTGGCCTGCTTGAGGAAAAAATCCACCCCTCCGGCCGGATCACCGTTGACGTGGATGGAGAGTATGGTATCTATGTGGTGCAGTCGGGGGATAACATATGGAATATCCATTTCAAAATTATCCGTGAGTACTTTGCCCATCGGGGAGCAAAGGTCATAAAAACCGCTGACGAACCCGTGCCCGGTGGGCAGAGTTCCGGTGTGGGAAAACTGCTGAAGTTTTCTGAAAAAATGGTTATTATCTACAATCTTTTGGACGGCAGCATTGCTTCAGATGTTGATCTTCTGGAGCCGTTGAGCAAGATTGTGGTGTACAATATGCACGAAATTTTTTCTCTGTTACAAGAGATTGACTATGACAATGTGGACAATATCCGGTTCGACGGAAATACGATCTGGATTCCCGCAAAACAGCCTTGATAAACAGGGTATATTTTAAATCAGGAGGATTTTTTTACCATGATCAACACAGCATTTGCAATGGGACAGGCCGGCGGCGCAGCAGGTGGACAGGCAGGGGGCCTCACAGCTTTTGTACCCCTTATTCTCATGTTCGTTATCTTTTATTTCCTGCTCATCAGACCCCAACAGAAAAAGGCCAAAGAGCACCAGAACATGATCAACAGCCTGAAAAAAGGGGATCGCGTCATCACATCGGGTGGTGTTCACGGCACCATCATCTCCCTTGGGGATACCACGGTCTCCCTTGAAATAGCAGAAAACGTTAAAATCAAAATCAATCGGGGAAACGTGGGTGCAACCCTCCAGGGGAACGCCCCTGCTGAGTCCAAAAAAGGCAAGAAAAACAAATAATACAGCCAGTTCAGGAGCAATCAGATTGAAACTATTCACATGGAAAGGCGCACTTACAGCAGTGGTCATACTGGCAGCACTGGTATATGTTCTTCCAACCTTTTATGCCGACTGCTGGCCCCATAAAAAAATAAATCTCGGGCTTGACCTCCAGGGAGGCATGCATCTGGTCCTGGAGGTCCAAAACCAGAAGGCTGTGGAAACCACTGTTGAACGTACCGTGCATGAGCTGAAGCAGGAGATGAGAAAAAAGGAGATCAAACATCTTGGCATCACCCGCAACAGCAATAACACCATCACGGCAACACTCGCCGGGGACAAGACCATTGATGCGTTTACAGCCCTTGTCACCGATGATTTTAATGCGCTGGAAATTGCTTCAACGGTCACGGTCCCCCAGGGGAAACAAATTGTGCTGCAGCTACCTGCCAAAGAGGTGGAAAACATCAAGCGCATGGCCACGGAACAGGCCCTTGAAACCATTCGCAATCGAATTGATGAATTCGGGGTCAGCGAGCCGGACATCCGTCTCCAGGGGGACAGGAGAATCCAGATCCAGCTGCCAGGCATCACCGATACCCAGCGGGCCAAGGATCTCATCGGCAAAACAGCCCAGCTTAATTTCCAGCTGGTGGATGAAACCGGTGATCTCTCTTCAGCTGTAAAGGGAACCGTACCGCCGGGATCGGAGCTGCTCTATCAGATGAAAGAGGACAGCCGCACAGGTCAGGTAACTAAGGTACCCTTTCTCATCAAAAAACAGGTACTGCTGGATGGCGGCTCCCTCACCGATGCCAGGGTGATGATTGATTCCCAGTTCAACGAGCCCTATGTGGGTATTGAATTTGACCGAAAAGGGGCCCGGGTGTTTGAACGTATCACCGGTGAAAACATTAAAAAACGCCTGGCCATTGTTCTTGATAAAACCGTCTATTCCGCACCGGTGATCCAGGATCGCATTGCCGGGGGAAAAGCCAGAATAACAGGCAATTTCACCACGGAAGAGGCAAGGGATCTTGCCATTGTTCTCCGGGCCGGAGCTCTGCCCGCACCGGTTAAGATCATTGAAGAGAGAACCGTTGGCCCCACCCTGGGCGCTGACTCCATTCGCATGGGAATTCTCTCCATGATAGTGGGTGGCGTTCTGGTCATTGCTTTTATGATGATCTATTACAAGGGGGCCGGTGTCATCGCCGACATTGCCCTTGTGGTAAACATTCTTCTCATTGGCGGAGGGTTGGCTGCATTCCAGGCCACCCTGACCCTTCCGGGAATTGCAGGTATTATTCTCACCATCGGTATGGCGGTGGATGCCAATGTCATCATCTTTGAAAGAATCCGTGAGGAACTTGCTTCGGGAAAAACCGCTGCCGCATCGGTTCATGCCGGCTTTTCCAGAGCAGCCCTTACCATCCTTGACGCCAACGTGACCACACTCATTGTAGCGGTGGTTCTGTTTCAGTTCGGCACCGGTCCTGTAAAGGGCTTTGCCGTCACCCTGGGACTTGGCATACTTGCAAGTCTTTTCACGGCTCTGGTCCTTTCAAAAAGCATTTTTGAGATGATGTTGTCCGGCAAAACGACCCCCACCCTCAGTATATAAGGAGATAAACAGCCATGCAGTTTATCAAACCCGGCACCACCTTTGACTTCACAGGGAAACGAAAACTGGGGTTTTCATTCTCCCTGACCCTGGTTATCATCAGCCTGATCTCCCTTGTCATCCACCAGGGTCCCAATTACGGCATTGATTTTTCCGGAGGCACCCTTGTGCAGGTTAAGTTTCACAAGGCCACCTTGACCCAGGATATCCGTTCAGGCCTTGACCAGATGGGCATTGCCAACTCTTCGGTGCAGCATTTCGGAGACCCCAAAGACAACGAGTTCCTCATACGAACCAGTAACCCGGATATGACCGGCGACGGATTTTCCCAGGCCATCACCCAGGCCCTGGAGAATGCCACGGGCGCCACCCCGGAGATCCGGCGGGTGGAAATGGTGGGTCCCCAGGTGGGAAAGGATCTGAGAAAGCAGGCCCTGCTGGCCATGTTCTATTCACTGCTCTTTATCACCATCTACATCTCAGGACGGTTTGAAATGAAATGGGTGCTCTCCGGTGTAACGGCAGGGGCGTTGATGACGGCGGTTTACTTTCTGTCCATCTTTAACATGAGCATGCCCATTCTCATCACGGCAGCCCTGGGGGTCACCCTGATACTCTTCTGGTATCTGGGGCTGCAATATGCCATGGGAGCCATTGTGGCCCTTATCCATGACGTGTTCATCACAGTGGGCATATTTTCCATACTGGATTATGAGTTCTCCCTGCCCATCATTGCAGCCTTGCTGACCATCATCGGCTATTCCCTCAACGATACCATCATTGTATTCGACAGGATCAGGGAGAACAACATCCAGTCCAGAAAAATGACCCTGTCGGAGATCATCAACAAAAGCATCAATGAGACCCTGAGCCGGACCATTCTTACCTCATTCACCACGCTCGTCGTGCTCTTTTCCCTGCTGTTTCTGGGGGGGGAAATCATTCATAATTTTGCCTTTGCCATGATCGCGGGAATCATTATCGGAACCTATTCATCCATCTTCGTTGCAAGTCCCATCATTCTTCTGACGAACAAAAAAAGCGGTTAATGGGAAAAAAATATATCAGATGTCCGGGCTGATCAATAAATATCGATTCTGGTTTGCCCTGAAAAATGTCCCGGGGGTGGGCAATGTGCTGTTTAAACGACTGATCTCAGCTTTTGCGTCACCCCAAGGGGTTTTTAACGCACCGGAAAAAGATCTCACGCAGATCAAAGGCATGAGCCCCCGAATTTACCAGTGCATTCAACAAAACCGGAACCATTGCCCCGACGATGAAATCAAGGCCATTGAACGTTCCGGGTTCAAAATTGCCGCCCTGAATGACCCCCATTACCCTGAACTTCTGCATCACATTCCGGACCCGCCCCCCCTCCTGACCTTCCTTGGCACCCTTGATAACAGTTCCCCCTGCATTGCCATGGTGGGATCACGCCGGGCAACGACCTATGGCCGTGATACAGCCTTCAAACTGAGTCATAAACTTGCCCGGCGGGGATTTCAAATTGTCAGTGGCATGGCCCTTGGCATTGATACCGCTGCCCATAAGGGGGCCATCAACGCCGGTGGCAGAACCCTTGCCGTGCTGGGATGCGGCCTTAAAACCATCTATCCCAGGGAAAACAGACGTCTTTACCATGACATTGCCGACAACGGCGCTGTTATCTCAGAACTTCCCATTAACAGTTCACCGGATGCTCGCCATTTTCCCATGAGAAACCGTATCATCGCCGGCATGTCCACCGGAACCATTGTTGTGGAAGCCGCCGCCAGAAGCGGTTCTCTCATCACTGCCAGACTCACCGCCGAGTACAACCGGGAGGTATTTGCCGTCCCCGGCAGTGTACACTCATTTCAAAGCACCGGTACCCATGCCCTTTTAAAACAAGGGGCAAAACTTGTGGAAAATGAGCTGGATGTCATTGAAGAGCTGGGTCATATGGTCCACCCGGAGCCCTGCCCCCAGCCCATGAACGATTTAGACAAAACAGAAGGTATCTCCTTTAATCCGGATATGACCCAGAAGAAAATACTGAACTGCCTGGGTCCCTATCCTGTCCACATAGACACCATCATCGAACAATCCGGTCTTGATGCCGGCCTTGTCAATGCATCGCTTCTGTACCTGGAATTAAAGGGTATCATCAAACAAACACCGGGAAAGAAATTTTTCACTGTAGAGGAAACATTGTGAGCAAACCACTTTTAATTGTTGAGTCCCCCACCAAAGTCAAAACCCTTAAAAAATACATCGGAAAAGAGTTCAACGTTGCCGCCACTGCCGGCCACATTAAAGATCTCCCCCAAAAAGAGCTGGGCATTGATATTGAGAAGGACTTTAAGGCCAAATACCTTCAAATCAAGGGAAAGTCCAAGGTGATCCAGGCCCTGAAAAAAGAGGCCGGGGATGCGGATACCATTTATCTGGCACCTGACCCTGACCGCGAAGGAGAGGCCATTGCATTCCATGCAGCGGATATTTTAAAGCAAAAGGGAAGATCCTTTTACAGGGTATTGATCCATGAACTCACAGAGAAAGGGATCACCGAGGCATTGAGCCATCCAATGGATCTTAATTATGACCGGTATGAAGCCCAGCAGGCCCGAAGAACCCTTGACCGACTGGTGGGGTACCAGATTTCTCCCCTGCTCTGGCGGCGGGTCCAGGGAGGACTCAGTGCCGGCCGGGTTCAATCGGTTGCCGTTAAAATCATCTGTGACAGAGAGCGTCAAATCCGAGCCTTTGAACCCCAGGAGTACTGGACCATTGCCGCGGATCTCTCTGCGGACAATCCCCCCCCCTTCACGGCCCAGCTGGCCCGCAGGGGCGGAGAAAAAATCAACATCCCGGATGGTAATACCTCCGCTGCCATTGTAAAGGAACTCAACACCCTTGACTTTGTGGTGGAAAAGATCAATCGGAAAACCATCAAACGGACCCCTCTGCCCCCCTTTATCACCAGTAAACTGCAGCAGGAGGCCATTAACCGCCTGAAGTTTTCGGCAAAAAAAACCATGATGGTGGCCCAGCAGCTCTATGAGGGGATTGAAATCGGCTCCGGTGGCCCCGAAGGCTTGATCACCTATATGCGAACCGACTCCACCCGTATTGCCGAAGAGGCGGCCCTGGCAGCCCAGGAGCTGATCAGAGAAAAATTCGGTGCGGAATATGCCCTGAATGCCCCCCGGTATTTTAAAAACAAAAACAAAGCCCAGGACGCCCATGAGGCCATACGCCCCACATCGGTGCTAAACACCCCCGGCAAGGTTCAGCCCTTTCTTACCCAGGACCAGTTCAAGCTCTATGATCTTATCTGGAAACGGTTCATGGCCTCCCAGATGGCCCAGGCCCTCATCGACCAGAAAACCATCTCCATCCAGGCGGGTGTCTACACTTTCAGTGTGGGGGGCAGTACCATAAAATTTCAGGGATTCATGGCCCTTTACACCAGCGATGACATCATGGAAAAAAGAGAGAAGGAGAAGCAGATTCTGCCGGAGATGTCGGAAAACGACCTGCTGAAGGTGAAAGAGATCGTCCCTGCCCAGCACTTTACCAAACCGCCCCCACGATTTTCAGAGGCATCACTGGTCAAGGAGCTTGAAGAGAACGGCATCGGCCGTCCCAGCACCTATGCCTCCATTTTATCCACCATCCGGGACAAGGGGTATGTGGATCTTGTTAAACGCTACTTTATTCCCAATGAGCTGGGCTTCATTGTCAATGATCTACTGGTGGACTCTTTTCCTGAAATTCTGGATGCCACCTTCACGGCAAAAATGGAAAACAATCTGGACAGCATAGAAAACGGCACCACCAAATCCATTGATGTTCTCAATGAATTTTACACCCCTTTTAAGAAGAAACTCGAACATGCCCAAGAGAACATGCTCAGCGTCAAGGGGGTGGGCATGGCCACAGATCTGGTCTGCCCGCTGTGCGGCAAACCCCTGAACATCAAAATGGGTCGAAACGGCCATTTCATTGCCTGCACCGGATACCCTGAGTGCACCTTTTCAAGCAACTACACCCGGGATGAAAAGGGCAACATCGAAATCCATGAAACCAAGGTGGATAACACCAAGGTAAAGGACTGCGACAAATGCGGAAAACCCATGGTGAAAAAAGAGGGCCGATATGGTGAGTTCCTTGCCTGCACCGGATACCCCGACTGTAAACACACCGAATCGGTTTACGGAGATGCGGCAGGTAAGGAGACCGACATCAAGTGTCCGGAAAAGGGGTGCACGGGCACCATTGCAGAAAAACGGTCCCGACGGGGAAAAATATTTTATGGATGCAACCGTTATCCGGACTGCACATTTGCCTCCTGGGACAAACCGGTCAATCTCCCCTGTCCCCAGTGTGACTCCCCCTATCTGGTGGAAAAAGAGACCAAAAAAGAGGGGAAAATAGTTAAATGCCCGGTTAAGGGGTGTGGCTACAAACAAAAAGCGGATGATGCACCTGATGAATGAGGATTCAATCAATGCCGGGACTGAATCCCTCATCAGACTATCAAGAAATAAAAATTTGCAGTGGTTGTTAAAGCCTCATCCCTGAATGAATGCCCGGGAAGTGCATTAAAAATCGAGATGGCAGGCAATGTTATGCATTCGGCCTTCCCCGCTGCCGCCCACCGGTCTCAACAGCGGCTCCTCCCGGCGACACACCGGCATCACATGGGGGCATCGGGTATGAAATCGGCATCCGGCCGGTGGATTTTCCGGAGAGGGCACCTCACCTTTAAGAATCGTCCGTTTTCTCCGCACCAGAGGATTTGGCGTGGGAATGGCCGATAACAACGCCCGGGTGTAGGGATGAAAAGGCGTCTCATAAATGCCCTGTGCCGTTGCCGCCTCAACGATTTTACCGAGGTACATCACGGCAATACGGTCCGACACGTGCTTGACAACGGCAAGGTCATGGGAGATGAACAGATAGGTCAGCCCCATCTCCCGCTGCAGGGTCACCATGAGGTTGAGTATCTGGGACTGGACGGAGACGTCCAGCGCAGACACCGGTTCATCACAGATCACCACCTCCGGGTTCAGGCTGATGGCCCGGGCAATGCCGATGCGCTGGCGCTGGCCCCCACTGAATTCATGGGGAAACCGGTTGATATCATCTTGGGACAATCCCACCCGTTCGAGCAACTCACCGATCTCTTTATCGCTTTTGCCCTCTTTTCTGTCATGAATGATAAACTTTTCCCTGAGAATTTCTCCCACGGTGTGCCTGGCATTCAGGGATTCAAAGGGGTCCTGAAAAATCATCTGCATCTGCAATCGCACGGATTTCATCTGCTGTGAATTTCCAAGGGAAATATCGCTGCCATGGAGATATATATGCCCCCCGGTGGGGGAGTAGAGTCCCATGATACAACGGCCCAGGGTGGTTTTTCCACAGCCGGACTCCCCCACAAGTCCCAGGGTTTCCCCCCTTTTGATGGAAAAAGAGATGTCATCCACCGCATGCACCACCCCTTTTTGTCTCAACAAAACGCCGCCGTATACAGGAAAATGCTTTGTCAGCCCGTCAACGGTTAAAACAATATCCATGTTTCGATCCGTCCCCATTTCGTTTGATTTGAGGTTCCTTGATTTGATCTCTCTTCCCATGGAATCAGCCACGTTTTTCCTCCAGAAGATGACAGGATACAAAATGGTCGTTGCCTTTCAACCTGGTCTCTCCGGGACAAAGGGTACGACAGATGGGCATCACATGGCACAGCGATTGGAAAATCGACATCCTTCGGGCATCTTATCCAGGGAAGGCACCCGGCCCCGGATGGTGGGCAGCACAGATTTGGGTTGGCTGGACAGGCTGGGAATGGAGGCGATGAGACCCTTTGTATACGGATGAACCGGATTTTGAAACAGATCCGTCACCCCGGCCCGCTCCACCACACGGCCCCCATACATCACCACCGCATCATCGCAGTTTTCAGCAATGATGCCAAGATCATGGGTGATCAGCATAACGGACATACCCAACCGGCCCTGGAGTTCCTTGATCAACTCCAGGATCTGGGCCTGAATGGTGACATCAAGGGCGGTTGTGGGTTCATCGGCAATGAGCAGATCCGGAGAAGATGCCAGGGCCATGGCGATCATCACCCGTTGACGCATGCCGCCTGACAACTGATGGGGGTAGTTCTCCATTACCATCAAGGGATCGGCAATGCCCACGCTCAACAGCATCTCCATGGAAGCTCGGTGCCGTTCTTTTTTTGTCATGGGTGGGAAATGCAGGGCATAGACCTCATTGATCTGGGAACCGATGCGGTGCACCGGGTTTAACGCCGTCATGGGTTCCTGGAAAATCATGGAGATACGCCTGCCCCGGATGGTCTGCATCTCCTCCACCGAAAGGGCCGGAAGATCTCTGCCGTCAAACAGGACGTGACCGGATACAACCCTTCCCGACGGTCGGGGGAGCAGGCCCATGATGGAGAGTGCCGTCACGCTCTTTCCGCATCCGGACTCCCCCACAATACCCAGTGTACTTCCCCGGGTCATGGTAAAAGTGGCGCCGTCCACGGCATGGACGGTGCCGGATTCGGTGTCAAAGGCGGCTACAAGTTTCTTCACCTGGAGCAGGGGTGGAGGATGAGATGACGTGACGTTCAATGGCGCTTCACTGGCCACTGTTATTGCCTCCGGTATGATTGCCTCCGGGCCTGAACCGTTCATCCTTGATGGTTTCCGGGGGAAATGTTTTGCCTTTTTTCATGGCTTGCTGGGTCTCATCATACCGCTGCCGGTCAAACCAGAACAATCCCCCGGTCATGGCAGAAAAGGGATCAAACAACGACTCAGAAACCTTGGTGCCATGGAAGGAGGGCAACCGCAGCCAGCGCCAGAATCCGAAACGGACATAGGGCACCATAAAGGTGGGAACAAAGGCTCCCTGGCGATGGATCTCGGCCTGGATCTGTCGGGAAAGGATCTTTCGCTGTTCTGCGTCCAGATTTTCCCGATACTGATCAATGAGGTCATCAAGAGTCAGATCATCGGTGTTGGTGATGTTGTTGGTCTGAACCTTGTGGGCATTGTCCGAATGCCAGCCTTGCCAATAGGAGGGCCGAAGAGAGGTGCTCCATCCCATCCAGGCCACATCGTGTTTTTTCTCCAGAAACTTTTTAAAGGCAGCCGTACTGTCCAGTTTCTGAAGTCGCAGCTCCACCCCGGCCTTTCTGGCCTGCTCCTTTAGCACCACCAGACGGGGGGTGTGCCCGTCAAATCCATAGGTCACCTCCACGGAAAATCGCAGCCCGTCCCGTTGCCAGATACCGTCACTGCCCCGGTGCCAACCGGCCTCGGTCATCAGTGCTTCCACCTTTTCAATGGAAAATTCCCGGGGGAGGATGTGAGGGTTGGTGTAATCGCCATATCCCACATAGGCCTGGTTCAAGCGAAAATAATCCCCCCGGAGCACCTTTTTAATCACCCGATCCACATCCATGGCATGGGCAAAGGCATACCGCACCCGGACATCCTGGAACACAGGCTTATCACAGTTAAGCCACAGTCCCGATGCTGACTGCTGGGTATCATTGAAAAACCAGATGCGCTTCACATATCCTTTTTTCACCACGTCGGTGTCCGATCGATTGTACCAGTACTGGGGCATGGTCAGGGAGAACAGATCCACCTCCCCTTTTTTAAAGTACTCCCACATCATATTAAAATCCCGGATAACGGTGAATTTCACCAAATCCACATTGAACCGGTTTTTAAAATATTTAAGATCCCTGGCCCACCAGTTTTTCTTTCGCTTAAAATAGATGTATTTTCCCTTTTTAAAATCCGAAATCTGGTAGGCACCGGTGTTGGGAACCACTTTCCAGTTATAGTCATGGACAAAATTCTCATCCAATGCACCGAAAAAATGTTCCGGAGTGGGGGCAATGCCTACCCTTAAATAGAGATCGGGCTGGGCTTTGGTGCTTTTAACGGCCAGGGTGTAATCATCAAAAACAGTCACCGATTCAATCTCTCGGGTATAATAATCGTTGTACCAGGGGGCCACGATGTGTTCCGAGCGCATAAAGGTGAGGGTATAGGCGAAATCCCAGGCCGTCACCGGTTTGCCGTCGGACCATCTGGCTCTTTTGTTCAACCGGAAATACATGGTCTTATTGTCAGCACCAAAGGCCCAGTGGGTGGCAAGCTCTGGGATAATATTGCCGGTGTTGGGGTGAATGTTTATAAGGGATAGCTGATTATCTAAGATGGCGCTCCTGAAACTGCCGTTGGCATCGGGTCCCACCGTCCGAAACGTCATGGGAAAACTTAAAATTGCCAAACGTACCATCCCCCCCTTCACTGCATCAGGGGATGAAAACTGAGGATCACTGTCATTGGTAAGCCAGGTGATTCCCTTTGGCAGCACAGCAGTGATGTGATGTTTTAATCCCTCTGCAAGAGCAGGGTTTTCCGATGGGGACACCGCACCATCACCGTTGTTATCATTCTCCTTGCCCATTTCATCACTGCTACAGCCGATAATCATGATAAGTACTGCAATGGTCAGTATTTTTACAAAAACGGTACGCCCAAAAACGGCATGCCCAAAAACGACGTGCCATTGATCAAATTGTTTTGTCATTACATCTCCATAACGCTTGCATGGTGGGAATATGCCTTTTCCGAAACAGTATCCTTAAATTGTAATGAGGATATCCCATGGACCACCACTGAGTCAAAAAAATAATATATACAACGACCCTGCAAGGATTTCAAATAAATCAATTTTAATTTATGTCTGCCGGCTGTACAATCTGACAGTTTTCATGTAAATTGTAAGCATCCTCCCCTGTGAGGAGGCCATATTTGAAAAACGATAATGAGGCACGTACATGCACATCACCATCGCCACCAGAAAACATACCCAACTTGTGGACATTACCCCTGAGATTCAACGGGCAGTGACAGATGTCTCCATGAATTCCGGATTGGTTCATGTTTTTTCCATGCACACCACCGCCGGCATTACCATCAATGAAAATGCAGATCCCGATGTAAAAGCGGACATTATCAGCACCCTTGATACCCTGTTCCCCTGGACGGGGAACTACCGTCACATGGAAGGCAATTCCGCTGCACATCTGAAAACCAGTTTCATGGGACCCTTTCAGTTGATTCCCATTGAAAACGGCTCCCTGGTACTGGGAACCTGGCAAAGCGTTTTTCTGTGCGAATTTGACGGTCCCAGAACCCGCAGGGTCCATCTGACATTTATCCATGAACACCGGTTTCCGCACCTGCTCAAACCTGCACCATCCAAATGATTCTTCACATGGACATGGATGCATTTTTTGCGGCTGTGGAGCAACGGGATAATCCCCAGTTCCGGGGAAAGCCCCTTGTGGTGGGGGGCGCATCCCGTCGAAGCGTTGTTGCAACGGCAAGTTATGAGGCAAGACAATGGGGAATCCATTCAGCTATGCCCATGTTCCAAGCCCTGGAAAGATGCCCTCATCTCATGGTTATCACACCCAACAAGCCCAAATACCACTGCATCTCCCTTGACATCATGGCTCTGTTAAAAGAGTTCTCCCCCCGGGTGGAACCGGTTTCCATTGATGAGGCCTTTCTGGATATCACAGGATGTCACCGCCTGTGGGGGCCCCCTGAAACCATTGCCCGCTCCATACAGAGGCGTATTGCAGAGCGCTTTGACCTCACCTGCTCCCTTGGAGGGGCACCATTGAAATTCCTGGCCAAGATCGCATCGGACATGAACAAACCCAATGGCATTACCATCATCCATGAAAAAGAGACCTCGGCCTTTATTAAAGAACTGAAGATAAATAAGGTCTCGGGAGTGGGAAAAAACGCCATGGTCAAAATGAAATTGATGGGGATTGAAACCTTGGGGGACATCTGCCGGTTTGACACGGAACTTCTCGAAAAAAAATTCGGCAAATTGGGCATCCGGCTGGCAGAACTATCCCGGGGAATTGATCTGTCCCAGGTTGTTACGGAAGAGAAAAGAAAATCCATATCCAGTGAAATCACCCTGGATATGGATATCACCGATGGCAAAAAAATCAAAAAAGAGCTGCTGAGGCATGCCCAGGTTGTGGGACATGATCTCAGACACCGTTCCCTTTTTGCCTCCATCGTTTTCATTAAATTTAAATTTTCCGATTTTTCACAGGTGACCCGGCAGATCAAAGTAGATCCACCGGTATGTGCCTCTTCTGCCATTTATGAAGCAGCCGTGGCCCTTGCAGAGAACTTCGAAATCGCAAAACCCATACGACTGATAGGACTGGGGGTCTCTTCCCTCACATCAACCAGACCCACCACCCAGATGGATCTATTCCAAGCCATGGAGCATCAGCCCGACAAATGGGAAAAAGTGGACAATGCTGTGGATGCCATTGCAAAAAAATTTGGTAACGGCATCGTCATCAAGGCGACCCTGGGTGAGTGATCGGGTTGATGACCCAATGGTCACTCTTTTTTGGCGGCATCTCAAGTGGCATCACAGGGCGCTCCGCGAATTACATCAACAGATTCAACGCAATCGTCTTTGAATTCAACATGGAGTCCGGTACCCCGAAAGATTCTCCATAATCGCCGAGTGTGGCGTTCCGGGAGAGCATGCAGCAGGTGATGGGGGTAATCACATCGCCCTGATTGATTTTTTTCCCTGAAGCAATCACCAGGATATTCAATTTTTGGCATAGCAGTGCAAGATCGCAGGAGATATCCGGATATCAGAACCCGAGGTCTTCATTGATCAATATCACCTTCACCCGTTTGGGAGGAAAACATTTCTCCGTTATGGACCAAGTATTACAAATGCGGTCGGGACTCTTACACTCCTGACAGAAACCGGTCTCCCTGCAGGGGGTTTTTTTATCAAGATTCATGCTATTCACCGGGGCTGCATAATTTTTGATGCGATACATGGCATCATCAAGATCGCAGGTGATTTTGTTCCTCCCCACCAATACAATCACATTTTTCGGACCAAAGGTGATGGCACCGATCCGATTGCCGACCATGTCCAGATTGACCAGCTGGCCCGCTTCGGTCACTGCATTGGTCCCGGTAATAAAAAGGTCTGTCTGGAGGGATTTCCGCCTCAGTGCCATCAGCTCCTCCGGAGAAAGACTCCTGTCAAAGGTATTGAGAACCTCCACATCTTTGGCATCTTTCAATGCATGAAAAAGACCGGTGGCCACATAGGTCATGGAACCACCCCAGGAGACACTTTTAGGGCTCAACTCCGGAATAATTTTATCCAGGGCAATGTCCTTGGCATCTTGTGCCGTATCTGCAATAAACACCTCAAAATTGTTGGACTCAAGGTTTTCCTTCACCAGTTCAAGCCGGTGCATCCAATAAACGTTAACGGGATTTTTCATGCTTTTCATCTCTCCATGATAATGTATTTTACACATATATTTCAAACTTTAAAGATAGTACCGAAATTATGATCAGTTATCAAATTTATTCTGGTTAAAATTTATTTATTTTTTTTAAAAATTGTGTTGACTAAATACTTTTTTCTTTTTATAGTCAAATCACGATATGAACCCGCTTCAGCAAAGCATACTTTACTTTCTACTCTCGTTAACTTTTACCCCTTGCTTCTAACGCTGTTTTTAGCTTTCATATTATACAAATGCAACGTTGAAACGGCACGATTCTACCTGAAAAGTCTCTTAAGATCATGAACCAGAGGTGAAAATGGGCTATCCATTCTATCCTTATTTATCTTTATATTCCTTTTGAAGTTATAAATCATCAATATGGAAATCAGATTCTATTATGACTTTTTTCGCATCATTTAAATTCAGAAACAACCGCATGAATATGAGATAATTAAAAACATCCATCTCAAATTCGCGATGTTTTTCCACATGAAATCCACTATTCACGGAATAGATATCAGCTGTTTTTTTAAAGGGGGTGATGACAACCAAAATTTTTGTTGATTTCTTGGAATTTTAATCAATTAAACTTTAAAATGCAGGAGACAATTAATGGGCGACAGAGAAGTTCAAGAGACCACCGAGGCGCAGATTGCCGTACACTGGCAGGAAGAAAATTACTACTATCCCTCAACCAAATTCATCGGCCAGGCAAATGTGACAGATCCGTCAATTTACGACAGATTCAGCCTGGATAATTACCCGGACTGCTTTATTGAATATGCAGAGATGCTGGACTGGTACAAATACTGGGATGAAGTACTTGACACCAGCGATGCTCCCTGCTGGAAATGGTTTAAAGGAGGTCTGATCAATGCAAGCTACAACTGTATTGACCGCCATCTTGAAAAGAACAAAAATAAAACGGCCATCCATTTTGTACCTGAACCGGAAAGTGAAAGAATTGATCATATCACCTACCAGGAACTCTATGTCAGAGTAAATGAATTTGCAGCGCTTCTCCGGGATTTCGCCGAATTAAAAAGAGGCGACAGAGTCACCATTCACATGCCCATGACGGCAGAACTTGCCATTACCATGCTGGCCTGTGCCCGGCTTGGCGTTATTCATTCCGTTGTTTTCGGTGGGTTTTCTCCCAGTGCATGTGCAGACAGAATTGTTGATTCACAATCCAGGGTACTGATCTCCATGGATGCCTATTATCGATCCGGTACCTTGTTAAATCATAAAGTCAACGCGGATGAAGCCGTAAAAATCGCAAAGAATGGCGGGCAGGTCGTTGACAAGGTGTTAGTATGGGAGAGATATCCGGGGAAATCTTCTTCAGAGACCCCCATGGTCGACGGCCGTGATTATAGCGTCAACACCGTCTTGAAAGACTATTACGGACGACGCATTGAACCGGAAAAAATGCTTGCTGAAGAGCCCCTCTTCCTGATGTACACCAGTGGAACCACAGGAAAACCCAAAGGATGCCAGCACAGCACCGGCGGCTATTTATCATACGTAACAGGCACCTCCAAATACATCCAGGATATTCACCCGGAAGATGTTTACTGGTGCATGGCCGACATCGGATGGATCACGGGACACTCCTATATTGTTTACGGACCGCTTGCCCTTTGCGCGTCAACAGTTATTTACGAAGGGGTTCCCACCTATCCGGATGCCGGCAGGTCCTGGAGGATCGCCCAGGAGCTGGATGTCAATATTTTCCACACCGCCCCCACCGCCATCCGTGCATTGAGAAAAATCGGTCCGGATGAACCGGCAAAATACACTTATCATTTCAAACACATGACCACGGTGGGGGAACCCATTGAGCCGGAAGTCTGGAAATGGTATCAGAAGGAGGTAGGCAAAGGAGAGGCGGCCATCGTTGACACTTGGTGGCAGACTGAAAATGGCGGCTTCCTGTGCAGCACCATACCGGGAATAAAACCCATGAAACCCGGCAGCGCAGGTCCTGGCGTCCCCGGTATTCACCCCATCATTTATGACGATGACGGAAACGAAGTGACAAAACCGGGTATTGCCGGCAATATCTGTATCCAGAACTCCTGGCCCGGACAATTCCAAACCATCTGGGGAGACAGAGACCGGTTTGTTGAAACCTATTTTGCAAGATATTGTAAAAATCCTGACAGCAAAGACTGGCGAGACTGGCCATATCTGGCCGGCGATGCCGCCACCCGATCCGAAGATGGGTATTACAGAATCTTAGGCAGAATTGATGATGTTATCAATGTCTCAGGCCATCGCCTGGGCACCAAGGAGATAGAATCCGCTTCCCTTGTGGTGGAGGAGGTCGCTGAAGCGGCGGTTGTGCCGGTTGCCCATGAAATCAAAGGAAAAGTTCCGGATCTTTACATTGCGCTCAAGCCGGGATATGAACCCTCCGAAGCACTGGCCCAGAAAATTTCCGACGCCATCTGTAATCAAATCGGCAAAATTGCCAAACCCAGAAAGGTGTGGCTCGTACCGGATATGCCCAAAACCCGCTCCGGGAAGATCATGCGACGGGTCCTTGGGTCCATTTCAAACAATAAGGATGTGGGCGATGTTATGACGCTTGCAAATCCTGAAGTTGTTGAAATAATAAAAAATATGGTACAAAAAGCCTAATCGTCAATCATTGACGGTTATCACTGGCATTCTCCTTTACACCGCCGGCAATGTTATCCCATTAGCACATTGCCGGCACACACTTTAATCTGATACACAGGGGACCATTACTAATGTCAAACGTCTACACAGATGCGTATGAACTCTCTCTTCAAGATCCCGAAGCCTTCTGGGGACCCATTGCCGAAACGTGCCACTGGTATAAAAAATGGGACAAAGTGCTGGACGATTCCAACAAGCCTTTTTATCGCTGGTTCTCCGGCGGTGAGATGAACACCTGTTACAATGCCCTTGATCTGCACATTGACAATGGAAATGGTGACACAACGGCATTGATCTACGACAGCCCGGTCACCGACACCAAAAAAAAATACAGCTATATCGAGTTAAGGGACGAAGTGGCAAAGTTTGCCGGCGTTTTGGCATCAAAGGGTGTTGAAAAAGGGGACCGGGTCATCATTTATATGCCCATGATCCCCGAAGCAGCCATGGCCATGCTGGCCTGTGCCCGCATTGGTGCGGTTCACTCCGTCGTGTTTGGCGGATTTGCCGCCAATGAGCTTGCCACCCGAATCAACGATGCCAAGCCCAAGGTCATTATCTCTGCATCCTGCGGTATTGAAGTGGCTAAAAAGATCCCATACAAGCCCCTTTTGGATGCGGCCATTGATCTATCCGCTTCAAAACCCGAGGCCACCATTATTTTTCAACGTCCCATGGAAACGGCGGAACTGAAACCGGGCAGGGATTTTGACTGGGCAGAACTCATGACCGACGCTGTACCCCATGACTGTGTTCCGGTGAAAGCCACAGATCCCCTGTATATCCTTTATACCTCCGGTACCACGGGGCAACCCAAGGGGGTGGTGAGGGACAACGGCGGCCACATGGTGGCGTTGAAGTGGACCATGAAAGCCATTTATACCATTGATCCCGGCGATGTCTATTGGGCGGCATCGGATATCGGATGGGTGGTGGGCCACTCCTATATCGTATATGCACCGCTGTTCCAGGGTGCCACCACCATCCTCTTTGAGGGAAAACCAGTGGGCACCCCCGATGCCGGAACCTTCTGGCGGGTGATTTCGGAATACAATGTTAAAAGTATGTTCACGGCCCCCACCGCCTTCCGAGCCATTAAGCGGGAGGATCCCCAGGGCAAAATGATCAAGGATTATGACCTGTCAAAATTTGAAGTGTTGTTCCTGGCCGGTGAGAGAACCGACCCCGACACCCTTCACTGGTCCGAGGACAAACTCAATGTGCCGGTGATTGATCACTGGTGGCAGACCGAAACCGGCTGGGCCATTGCAGCCAACTGCATGGGATTGCACCATTTTCCCGTAAAACCCGGTTCTCCCACCAAGGCGGTTCCCGGCTGGGATGTTCAGGTAGTGGATGAGGCGTGCAAACCTGTCAAGCCCGGTGACATCGGCGCCATTGTGGTGAAACTGCCGCTTCCCCCCGGGACCCTGCCCACCCTGTGGCAAAACGACGACAGATATGTGGAAGCCTATCTGGAAGAGTTCCCCGGGTATTACAAAACCGCCGATGCCGGGTACATTGATGAAGAGGGGTATATTTATGTAATGACCCGCACCGATGACATCATCAATGTGGCAGGGCACAGACTCTCCACCGGTGCCATGGAAGAGGTTCTTGCCAACCACCCCGATGTGGCGGAATGCGCCGTCATGGGTGTGGAAGATCAACTCAAAGGTCAGGTTCCCCTGGGAATGCTGGTACTTAATGCCGGTGTCACAAGGGATCATGCCGAAATCGTTAAAGAGGCCATACAGATGGTTCGGGATCAGATTGGTCCGGTGGCCGCTTTTAAAACCGCAACGGTGGTCAAACGGCTGCCCAAAACCCGCTCGGGAAAAATTCTCCGGGGCACCATGCGAAGCATTGCCGACAAAAAACCATACAAGGCCCCTGCAACCATAGATGATCCCACTATTCTGGGTGAAATCGAAGAGAGCCTGGGTCGTATCGGTTATGGCGCAAAAGCCACGTGACCTTCAAATAACAATAAAAATAGAAAGGGTTAAGCGGAGTATAATGAACACTTCACTTAACCCATTTCATAAGGAAGGAGATAGGCATGAGTACACAAACAATTGATAAAGTCCCAACACAAGCCTGGATAACGACCTTTGCAGGCACCGCCATCAATCTCTGTCTTGGCATTCTATATGCGTGGAGCATCTGGAAATCGGCCCTGGTGAATGTAGACAGGGCCGGAGAGGTCATGACCGGCATGAATGAGGGGTGGGTCTATCTAACCAATGCCCAGGCGGCAACGCCCTTTTCCCTGTGCGTTATTATCTTTGCTCTGTTAATGATTCCAGGGGGTAGAATTCAGGACAAGATCAGCCCGAAATTCGGTGCCACTCTGGGCGGGCTCCTGCTGGCCGCCGGCTGTATCGTGGCAGGTATGATGAAAAGCTACACCGGGCTCATCATCGGTTTTGGAATTCTTGGCGGTGCCGGCATGGGCATCGGTTATGCAGCCCCCACACCTGCCGCTTTAAAATGGTTCGGTCCTGAAAAAAGAGGGTTGATTGCAGGACTGGTTGTGGGTGGATACGGTGGAGCGGCCCTGTACATTGGGTGGCTGGGCCAGAAACTCATTAACGCTTATGGTATCACCGGAAGCTTTGTGGCATTGGGGACCTTCTTTGCCGTGGTGGTGGTCATCGCAGGGCAGATGCTCAAAGCGCCCCCTGAAGGATATGTTCCCCCCACTGCAAAACTTGGTACCGGCCAGACCCAGGCCACCGAGAAAACCCACAATTGGGAAGCTGGTGACATGATGAAAACCTGGCAGTTTTATGCCCTTGTATTCATGTTCATCCTCACCACCCAGTCCGGTCTTCTTATCATCAGCTCCGCCAATGGATTGATGCAGAGAACAGCAAAGGGTATGCCGTTTTTCATGGCCAATGCATGGATTCTGGTCTCCTTTGGGGGACTTGTCAACGCTTCGGGTCGTGTGGGAACCGGTTTTTATTCAGATAAGATCGGCCGCCTCAACGCCTACTGCCTCAACTGCGGTGTTTCGGCCCTGTGCCTTTTTGCCCTGCCCTTTGTCATCTCCACGGCAAACCTGTTTCTCCTGTTTCTGGTGGTGGGCGTTGCCTATTGGCAGTATGGCGGTGGTCTGTCCTTGATGCCCTCCTTTACGGCGGACTTTTTCGGCTCTAAAAACCTTGGCTTTAACTATGGTCTGGTCTTTATCGGCTGGGGCCTTGGATTTTTCATGGCAAGGATTGGCGGAGTGATCCAGGATGTCACCGGCAGTCTGAATCTGGCATTTTACATCTCTGGCGGTCTTCTGGTGGCGGGGGTTCTCCTGGCACGGGTCACCACAAAACCACAGTTTACCGGTTAATATTTAAAATTTCCCCTGAAGGCGGTTCATACGCCATGACCCGCCTTTAGGGGTTCCTTTTTTCGAACTTGATTCCAACTTCGCTTCTATTCAGGGTGGGGCCCGTTCCCCTAAAAGAGATTTTAAAATGGTTGCTTATACCCCCATACCCATTCCGTTTATTCTTGATTTTACCCATTTTCAATTTGATCAGACCATTATTTTCTTGGTGGCAGTACTGTTGGCCATTACCGTTAATGCAGAGGCCCAGGCCTTTGCGGCAACGGTGCTGGGGGATATGCGAAAAGAGCCCCGGGATCGGTTTCATTTCAACCCCCTGCTTCACATGAGCCTGTCCGGAATGCTCTGCTTCGCCATTGCCGGTTTTGGCTGGCCCAAACCCATCGCCATTGACCGGAACAAACTGAAGCACCAGACCTTTTATGCCATGGTTGTCAGACTGGCAGGCCCCTTTGCCAATCTCATGCTGGCGGGAATTGCCGGCAGTATTGTGTGGATCATGGCGAAATGGCAGATGGAGGACCAGGTGTTCTCCATTGTGGTGTCTGTCAATCTCATGATCTTTGTTTTTAACATCATCCCTTTGCCTCCACTGGCCGGAGCAGCGGTACTCTCGTTCTTTTTTCCGAAAAAAATAAAATTAAGTCCCGCAGGTCGTTGGTTTGTAATGGTCTCCCCCTACCTGGTGGTGGCACTGATCCTGGTCATGAAGGTGAACGGCATCACCCTTTTAAACCAATGGATGAACCCGACCGTCATCTCCCTTTTTAATTTTATTTCCCATCCCTGAACTCAGATAATACCATAAAGAGGGCCCCCCCGTTGTCCCAGGGCATCCACCCTGACTTCCACGGCCCTGTCCGGTTCCAGCACCGGTGCATGGAAGGGTTTTATTCTGGCATCAATGATCAGAGGTCCCCGGCATCCCCAATGTTTAAAGGTGGTGAAACTGCCCACACCATACATATCATGGGAGGGATTGGATCGTGAAAAGGTGATCCACAAAAAAGTATAAAAGTCTTCTGCACAGGCCACCGCATCATCAACCACCACCACCAGGGGCAGGCCCTGAAACAGCGGCTGCTGTTCCAAACTCCCTGCAAGTTCCCCGATCTCTCCCCGGGCTTTTTCATAACTTTTAAATTCAGGTCCCTGGATCACCACCATCCCCGATGCTGCCAGCCCTGCCCGGCGAAAATCCCGGGGTAGGGTCACGTCATCGGGACAATATCTCAATAACGTCCGCTTTTTATCACCTGCGGCGGCCAGCACCACCTTGGACCCCCGGTTCAATTCCGGAAAGGAGTAATCCAATGTATCCATGGTGGTTGCGGTGTGAAAATGGATATCGCGGCTGAAATCAATTCGTTCCAGCAGGTGAATAAAAAAGCCCATGGTGTCTGAAATATTCAGGTCCGGACGATCGTTGTGGGCACAGATTAGGAGATACTTGGCAAGACAGAGCTGCCCAAATCCCAATATGGCACCGGCATGGGTCAACAATTCCCGGGGCTGTCGGGGTTCATAGGGCACGTACCGTTCCATGGCCTTGGCCAGCAGCAGGGGATGGACTCCGGCGGCATCCACGGCATGGACGGCGGTGACGCCGGGGATGGTCCTGGGAACGGCATCGGTGGTAATATCATGGATGATTCTGCCAAACACGGAATCCTCCCGGGGGGGACGTCCCACAACGGTGAAGGGCCAGATGGCTCCCTTGCGGTGATACACCCCGGTCACCTCCATAAAAGGAAAGTCATGGGCCAGGGAGTAATACCCCAGATGATCGCCAAAGGGCCCCTCTTTTTTGGTTTGGCCCGGTGTAATTCTCCCGGTGATGCAGAAATCAGCGTCCAGGGAAAAAACAGTCTCCCCCCTTTTTCCATACCGAAACCGTCTTCCGGCCAGGGCACCGGCAAAGACCACCTCGGGCACCCCTTCGGGCAGGGGCATGATGGCGGCCAGGGTATGAGCCGGCGGCCCCCCCACAAAGATGGACACCGGAAGTGATTCTCCCCGGTTCAGTGCCCGGGTGTGGTGGTTGCCGATGCCCCGGTGGATCTGATAATGGAGCCCCACCTCCCTGTCCGGCACATAGTCGTTGCCCCCCAGCTGTATGCGGTACATCCCCACATTGGAGTGGAGAATGCCGGGACGGTCTGGATCCATGGAAAACACCTGGGGCAGAAGAATAAATCCCCCGCCATCCCCGGGCCAGCAGCGGATGGCGGGCAGATCGGACAAAGCACATTGGTTTTCCAGAACCGGTCCGTTCCCACGCTTCCATGGAATGGCATGGCTCAGGGCACGCAAGGCCTTGAATCCGGTTGCAGGCGAACGAATTCCCTTGAGGGGATCAAATTTAAGACCCACCAGATGGGTAAGTCGTTCCAGGTCCGGTTCCAGAATGGATAGTGCCCGCTCATGGGTGCCAAAGAGGTTGGACACGGCAGGAAATTTACTGCCCTTGACCCGTTCAAACAAAATGGCAGGTCCCCCTGCTTCAAAGACACGGTTGTGCACGGCAGCCATCTCAAGGTTTGGATCAAGGGGCATCTCTATGCGGACCAGCTCCCCGTTTCTTTCCAGAAAATCAACGCATGCCCCAAGACTTTTAAATCCCATTTACATCTCCAGCTCTTTTTTAAATCCCATGGCAACCCGGTTGTCCATATACACAAGACCACGGGGAACAAACCGGTAAAAGGAGGCCCTGTACCGCTGCTTGATAAAAACCAGAGCGTCCATATCCCCATGGGGAATGGCAAATCGTTTCAAATACGCCCCTGCAGCGGTAAGGCCTTCCCTGTTTTTTTGCACTCTTTCAATAAGGCCTTCCATCTGAACCCCCTGGATCTCATTAAAAGAGAGGGCATCCTTAAATATGGAGCCCCCTGCTCTGCCCCCACTCTGCACGCTTCCCCGGATATGCCGGGCATCCGGGCTTGAAAAAAAATAGAAGGCGTTTTTCCGATAAAGATAATAAACCGGCGAAGACCACGCCCCTTTTTCCCAGGCAACGGCAAGGGTCATCACCTTCAGGCAGGAGACCATCTGTTCAATGGTCTCCTGCCAGTCATGGTTTTCCAATTGTTTCAGGGTCAATTTTTAATATATCCCCACGTTTTCAGGCGCTTGTAGGCATGGGCCGCATAATCGCCCTGTTGCACCTTTCCAAGATAAGCGGCATACTGCTGGGCAGCGGGCTCTATCCGATTCATCCCGTCCAGGGCATAGCCTTTGAAAAAGAGGGTCCCGGGATTTCCGGGAAGCAGCTTGTCATAGGTGTCAAAGTATTGAAGGGCGTTGTTGTATCTTTTCAGCTGCAGGGCGGCAAATCCTGCCACATGACAGGCCTGGCCTTCGGTGGGATAGATCTCATGGGCAATACCCGCTTGACGGTGGGCCTCATTGTAATCTTTTCGGACCAGCAGGCATCGGGCCAGCATCACCCTTGCCGCATAATCTTTGCCATCCATCTTTACGGCCTGCCGATAGCGTTCCAGGGCCTTGTCATACTGCTTTTTGGCCATGAAGCCCTCGCCCTCCTGCAGGGCTGTTATCATTTTCTCCTTGGCACGCAGGGGTGCCATGGTATCCATGTAGCGCTCCCGGTACAAAGGAAATGTCCGGGTATTGGCATACATCCCCCTTGCCATGGCAATGGCGGTTTCATAGCGCTCCGAACTCATGGGGTGGGTGGCAAACAGCATCTCAGCCGCAGCGGCATGGCCTTCGTTCATGCGATTGAGTAACGCCATGAGCCCCACAAACCCATCTGTGGAATACCCACTTGCCGTCATATACCGGTTCCCCAGTGCATCGGCCTCCCGCTCATTATCCCGGCTGTAACGGGCCAGCAACGCCCCCTGGCCCACCAGACCGATCTGCTGGGCCAGCTCTCCCAGCTGGGAGTTCTTTGCACCGATCACCGCAGAAACACCGCTGATCAACAGAGACGAGATACTGGCTTTGGACATCTGTTCGGCACTGTGCCGGGCATTGACGTGCCCCAGCTCGTGGCCCAGCAGGGAGGCCAGCTCGGCCTCGTTGGAAAGTTTCAGCAAAATGCCCCGGGTCACGGCAATGCTCCCTCCGGGGAAGGCATAGGCATTGACATAGGTGGCATTGACACACCGGAAGGAATAGGGCATATCCGGCCTGTGGGTTTTCAATGCCAGCTTGTTTCCAACACCGGTAATATAAGCGTTGATGGCTTTGTTTTGAAAGGTGCCGTAATCAGATGAAAATTGATGGGGTGACTGCTGTTGATCCATGGCAATCTCCGTCTCCCGGGAGACCATCATCAGCTGATTTTCCCCGGTCACCGGGTTCACCGCGCATCCGGCCACCATTGTGGCACCGGCAAGGGCAGACAGTTGCAGGAACTGCCGACGTGTCAGGCACCCTTTATTACATCCATTTTCCATATTTTTTCCCTCCCGGGGGTGAGATGAGCGCCCCGTCACCGGCCACAGCTTCTACCCCCTTACTTTCGAAAAGCCATGCCAAGAACAAAAAAAATTGCCCCCAGGGCCAGAAGCAGCTGATAAAGGGGCAACTCATACATGATAAAATGAAAACCCGTCTGAAAAATTTCCATGGGAATCTTCTCAGCAAATCCATCCAGGGAATCTCCGATGAGCCCCCCCAGAAGGAGGCCTGTCCATTGGAAATCCTTGTCCATGGCCTGGGCAATGGCCTGAAATACCAGAATCCCCAGACCGCCGATCCAGGAGACAATCCCCAAAAACGTTAACCGATTTATTTCCATTCATCCTCCGATTTTTCATATAACCCACATGTCCTGCCGGACACAACAAATATAGAAAATGGTATTATACCGCCGCCCCCCCGACGGGCAATGGGCCCGGACCGGAACTGTAGACAGCTCAATTGTCCGGTTCCTATTGCCCATCGGGGGGGCGGCTCTGCTGAGGTTGCCTTGGAGGCTGCCTTTTTATATAACATACATGGCAGAAAAACCTGCCACAACGAAAAACGAAAGTCCTTTAATTCCAGCATATTGATGAGACTTTCATATAAAAAAACCGCCACGGGCGGACCGGATTTTGGGACCTGGGTTCGCCCACAACGAATCATGAAAGTAATGTTAGGCATGCCTACATCTTCTTATAAAACCGCCATGTCGGCCACCGACACAACGAATAATAAAAATGGCACAATGCCGCCCCTGTTCTCCCGGGAATCAGCCCTAAAAACTTGATCATCAAACCTTACCATGTGATGGGTGGTGTGATAAAGTCCGACCCACAATAACACAGGCATGGCGCCCTTGGCCCGTAAATTTTTAAACAGAGCACACATTGTGGTCAAACCGGGTTTTTCTTTTATTTCATTTTCCATTGTGATACACCTTCCGGAAAATATAAAGTCCGTTACTCCCCGGTTTTTGCCGGGTAAAAGACTAAATTTTCCAACCCTGTGCCCCCAAAACACGCCAAACATATCAAAGGAAAAGAGATGGCATCCGGAAAAAGCACCCTAAAAAAGATCGGTGTGGCCTCATTCATCATGATGGCTTCGGTGTTTGCCAGCCGTGTCATCGGACTGTTCCGGGAGATGACCATTGCCTATGCCGGCGGTGCCGGGGGCGGCGTGGACGCTTACCAGGTGGCCTTTATCATTCCGGAGATACTCAATCACATCGTGGCCAGCGGTTTTCTATCGGTGACCTTTATTCCGCTGTTTTCCGCCTACCTCACCCGGAAGGATGAAAAAGGGGGATGGCAAATCCTCTCCATTGTCCTCAACACCTTTGGGGCCCTGTTATTTATCTTTCTGGTCATTGCCTTTTGCTTTGCCCCACAGCTGGTGGCCCTGCTGGCCCCCGGACTCACAGAGCCGGTGCTGTTTGCCCAGGCGGTGCGAATGACACGGATTATCATGCCGGCCCAGCTTTGCTTTTTTTCCGGGGGACTTTTCATGGCCGTTCAATTTGCAAGGGAACAGTTCATGATTCCGGCCCTGGCCCCCCTGATCTATAATCTGGGAATTATTGTTGGAGGCCTTGCCCTGGCTCCCCGGCTGGGCATGGAAGGATTTGCCTGGGGGGTACTGGGCGGTGCCTTTGTGGGGAATTTCCTGCTGCAGTATCTGGGGGCAAGGAGATGCGGCATGCGGCTGTTTCCACTGTTCAGTTTCACCCATCCTGACTTTGTGCAATACGTTCTTTTGACCCTGCCCCTGATGGTGGGGCTCACCATGACCTTTTCCACTGAAATTCTGTTAAAATATTTTGGCTCATTTCTGGAGCCGGGCAGCATTGCCGCCCTTAACTATGCCCTTCGGGTGATGTTCATACTGGTGGGGCTGTTCGGCCAGGCCGTGGGGGTGGCCTCCTATCCCTTTATGGCAAAACTTGCGGCCCAGGGGAATATGACAGAACTCAACCAGCTCTTGAACACCACCCTGAAATTTCTCATTCTGGTGATCCCGGTGTCCGTGCTGTTTATGGTGCTGCGCCGGGAAATCGTATTTCTTCTGTTCCAGCGGGGCCGGTTTGATGCCACAGCCACAATACTCACCGCCAGGGTACTTCCCTTTCTCATGGCAGGCACCGTTGCCTTTGCAGCCCAGACCGTGGTGGTCAGGGGGTATTATGCTATTCAAAACACCTGGTTTCCGGCCCTTGTGGGATCGGCGGCCGTGGTGATGAGCCTGCCGGTGTTTTATGGGCTCATGCATGTCATGGGGGCCGTGGGCATTGCCCTGGCCCTCACCCTGGGGGCCACCTTTCAGACGGGCCTTCTGTTTGCCCTGTGGAACCGGAAAAGCCATAACCATGGCGGGGCCACGGTCTATCTGTTTTTCATTAAAATGGCGATGTTGAGCGCACTCATCGGATGGCTGCTCCATCTGGTATCCTCCCCGCTGGCTCTTCTCTTCAATGCCGCCACCCTCCCCGGTGCCCTGGCCATCTGTGGGATCACCACCACGGTTTTCATTGTTCTCTTTATTGTCACCGGTGCGCTGTTCAACATTGAAGAGATTCGACTGTTCACAAACAGAATAACCGCACGATTCCGACGTTTCAACAAAGCCTGAAAGAAGGCACGTCCCGCCCGCGCGCATAATGCTGCCCCCGACAGCTGGCCCTGGCCTGCACGGGACATTGGAAGTAAAGGGCAAAAATCTCCCCCCCGACGTTCCGATTCCGATCAGGCCAGGTGTCGGGGGCGCTGCTTACGCGCACCATCACCATTTCACCGGCAACCGGACCTGGTGCCCTGCCTTATTTCGAAACAACAGATGCTCATGGTCCCGGCCAAACCGGTAGAGGTCCCGGGTGACCCGGACATCCTGGATGCAGTAATCAATGATCTGTCTAAGCTTTCCCTCCTTCCACCACTTCAGGGCCAGCAATCCGTCGGCACTCTTTTGTGCCCCCAATGTCTCTTTGGCCAGACGGTCCAGGGAGAGGCGATACCCCAGTTTCTCATGGACCTTTTTCAAGAGATCCAGGGTGGGAAGGGTTGAAAAATCAAAATCGGACAATCCGGACAGCACCTTATAATCAAACCCGATAATATTAAATCCCACCACCAGGTCAAAGGCGGTAAGGTCCCTCACCAGGGTCGGGATATCCTCCTGGAGATACTCCTTAAAAACATCGGTGTCTGAATCGTACACCACCACGCAACTCACCCCCATGTCATGGGCACAGTTCCAGCCCCCCACCTCCTGGGCCGATCGCCGGGTTTCAAGATCAAGCACGCCATACCGAAGGGGTTCCCTCTTTTTTTCCGGTTCAACCGGAGGGGAGGTGATACTTTTCATGGAAGAGACAAAGTTTCCCACCTGTTCCATCACCCGGGCGGCCGATTCCTTTACGCCCCCTTTAACGTTCCCCTTTTTCATCCGTTCAAGAATCTTCATTGCCGCTGTCTTATCAATGGGGCGATTCCCCGATCCGCACTTGGGCGAGTGCACACAGGCAGGACAGCCGTTGTCACACCTGCAGGTGGCAATGACATTCAGGGTCCGCGCAAGCAAGGTCTCTCCATGGAGAAACGCCTGGCGGGAGAGGCCGATGCCCCCGGGGGTGCCGTCATAGATAAATACGGCGGCTCTGCCGATCTGGGGGTGAAAGGGGATGGAGATGCCCCCAAGGTCATTGCGGTCGGTCATCACCAAAAGGGGAAGAATCCCGATGGCCGCATGTTCCATGGCATGTATGCCCCCCATGAAATGGTACCGGTTGGACTCCATGAACGCCTTGATCTCATCGGGGATCTCGATCCACAGCCCTTCGGTCTCAAAGGTGTTGGGCGGGAAATTTAAGGGGATGATGCCAAGGGATCTCCCGGTACCAACGGCCTTTCGTTCATAGCCGATGACATGGTCGGTGACCTTAAGCTTTCCAAACCCCATGCGGGTGTTCCACAGAGTTTGTTGGTGCGTCTCTTCCAGGATTTCCGTGGATTTCACCGACCGGGCCCGGGTATAATACCCCACGGTTTCCGGGGTGACCTCCACAATCCCCTTTTCAGGATCAAATCGATTTACCACATGGGTGCGGCCATGGTGGAGATAAACCGCTCCCTCGTGGGTCTCGTAAAAGGCGCGAAACCCGTCCACACTACCCAGAAGTTCCCGGGTTTCGGAAAGAAAAATGGGCACGGTGCGGCCGGTTCCCCGGAGACTCACCGTGCGATGGGGACTTTTACGGGAGGCAAACCAGGTGGTTTCATCCGCGCTTTTTAAAAGGGTGGCATCCCCTTCCAGAACCTTCAGGGCCGATGATACGCCGGGCATCTTCACCATCTCCTCCCCTGCCACCAGGGCAAGGTCCGCTGCAGCACACTCCAGGTGACGGGCCATGATCACCGGATTAAAAGGATTGATCACCGCCTTTTCCGGCGGCATGTCAAAGAGGTGGTCCGGGTTGTTCATGAAATAGTGATCCAGGGCATCCTCATGGGCCACCAGAATCGTGGCGGAATCCCCACCGTCCCGTCCCACCCGACCTGCCCGCTGCCAGGTGGACATGATGGAGCCGGGATATCCCACAAGAATGCACAGATCCAGATTGCCGATGTCTATGCCAAGCTCCAGGGCGCTGGTGGAGACCACTGCCAAAAGCTCGCCGCTGGCCAGTTTTTCCTCTATCTCCCGGCGCTCTTCGGGCAGAAAACCGGCCCGGTAGGCACTGATCCGGGAAGAGAGTGCCCCGGCCCGCTGGGAGGCCCACATGGCAATCAACTCGGTGATTTTCCGGGACTGGGTGTAGACAATGGTACGAAGGTTGCGATGAATGGCGGCATGCATGAGCTGGATGGCGGTCTGGGCCGCCCCGGCCATGCCCCCCATGAGAAGGATCTCTTTTTTGCCCGAGGGGGCTCCGGTCTCGTGGATAAGCTCAACAGAGAGCCCGGTGAGGTCCGATGCCAGCTCCCTGGGATTATCAATGGTGGCCGAAGAGAAGATAAATACCGGGTCACTGCCGTAATGACGGCAGATGCGTCTGAGTCGTCTAAACACCCATGCCATGTGGGACCCCATCACCCCGCGATAGGTGTGCACCTCATCCACCACCACAAATTTAAGATCTTTAAAAAAGGATTCCCAGAGACCATGGTGGGCCAGCATGGCCAGGTGAAGCATCTCAGGATTGGTTAAAAGGACATTGGGAGGCACATTTCGGATGCGGGTTCTGGCATGGGCGGTCAGGTCCCCGTCATAGGCGGCTGCCGTAAACCCGCCGACACCGGGATGATCCAGGGCCATGGCATCAAAGAGCTGCTGCAGTGTTCCCAGCTGATCCCGGGCCAGGGCTTTTAAGGGGAAAAGATAGAGGGCCCGGCTGTCCGGGTCTTTCAGAAGCGTCTCCACCACCGGCAGATTATAGATAAGACTCTTGCCACTGGCCGTGGGAGTGGACACCACGGTGTGGACACCCTTCCTGATGAGTGCCATGGCCCGGTCCTGGTGGGAATAGAGTCGGGAGATACCAGCCCGGGCCAAAACCGCCGTTGCAGGAGTTGTATTGGTGGGGTCAACCGGGGCATAGTGGGCGGGCCGGGCCGGAAGGGTACGATGGCACACAATGTCCGGCCCCAGCACCTTATATTTTTTCAGGGCATGGATGTATTCGGAAAGGCTCAATAAATACATTTCCCCAATGCCGATACCGTGAGGTCCACGGCCAGCCGGGCGGTTTTATTGGCCTGATCCAGAATGGGATTAATCTCCACAATGTCCATGGAGGAGAGCTTCCCGGAATCGGCAATGATCTCCATGAAAAGATGGGCTTCCCGGTAGGTGAGCCCCCCGGGTACGGGTGTGCCCACCCCCGGAGCTTCGGCAGGGTCCATGACATCCATGTCCAGGCTGACATGGATATTTTTCATGTGAACAAATTTCATCAACGCCTTGTGGGTAACGGTACTGATACCCTGTTCATCAATATCCCGCATGGTGTAAACCGTTATGCCGGAGGTTTTGAGCCGCTGTCGCTCCTCTCTATCCAGGTCCCGGATACCGATGAGAACCACCTGGTCCGGCTCCACTTTGGCCCCGTTGCGGCCGATATTTACAAGGGTGGCATCCCCCTCTCCAATGAGGGCAGCCAAGGGCATACCGTGAACATTACCGCTGGGGGAGGTATCAGAAGTGTTAAAATCCCCATGGGCATCCAACCAGATAAGACCCGTGGGACCATGGTGGGAAACGCCACCCACCGTTCCCATGGCAATGGAGTGATCACCGCCGAGGAAAAGGGGAAGCCATCCTTCGCTGACGGCCTGCTTGCCGGCATCATACACCCGCTGGCACACCCGTGTGATTTCAGGAAGATAATTTTTGGAACCGGGATCGGTCCCCGGGTCCCTCACCGGCACCAGCACATCTCCTGAATCCTCCACCTCATATCCAAGGTCCCGCACCTCCTTGACAAGGCCGGAATATCTCAGGGCCGCAGGCCCCATATCCACTCCCCGATGAAGCTGCCCGAAATCCATGGGAACACCGATGATTTTTATTTTTTTTTCCATTGCCTCTTCCGACTGTCATAAAAAACAGAATGACCATCCATGGGCTGTCAAACACAGCCACGATTGGAATGATCGACAACCTTATTGTTGCAGTCTCTTAACGAAAGATATATCATAACAGACAAATTTCATTCAACCTTAATCTCTTAATGCGCCGCCTTCCCCGGCACTCTCACTTGAAAGGAACGACAACTCTGCCATGCGACCCAAAGATAAAATGCGACACCAGGAAACACTTAATACCATAAATCAACTGATGGATGACGGCGTTGAAAAAATGGCCGTCATCATGCGCCACTCCCACCGATATTTCGGAAATGACAGCGCAAAAGAACCCTTTCTGGGGTTAACACAAGAGGGAAAGGCCCACGCCTTTGAACTGGGAACATGGCTGCCGTCGGCCCTCCAGCCCCGGTTTTTTTCCAGTGCTTTCGGTCGATGCATTGAAACCGCCTTTGTCATGGACAAAGGGTACATCAAGGCCCATGGTATTTTCTGTGATCACAATATTCTGGCCGATGAGCTGGCCCCCTTTTATGTCAAGAATCTGACCAAGGCCATTGCCATGATGTCGGAAGTGGGCACACCGGCTTTTCTCAGATCCTGGTTTAATTTTGAAATTGATGACACCATCATGTGCAATCCGGAACAGACCGCCGATACCATTGCCGATTTTCTGGTGAACCGACTGGACACCCTCTCTCCGGGGGAAATGGCCATTTGCGTGTCCCACGACTGGAATCTATTTCCCTTAAAGGAGTTCAAACTGGGCCTTTCCCATGAAGAACACGGCACCGTGGGGTTCATGGAAGGGATAATAGTCTTTGAAAAAGAGGGCAACCATTACATGACCAACTATCAGTCCCCCCCTGTCCTCCTGAAAATAAGGAGACAGCCATGCCACATATCAACACCGCACGACTGATCGAAGCACTGGAGGCCATTGAAGACGGCATTTATATCATAAATGTCGACCATGAAATTGAGTCAATGGCTTGTTGTATCGATATTCCGGATCAGGGGTGAACACTATTTTCATGACATCAGCTCATACTGCCATTCAATGATATTGTGTTCTTCCGTATTAAAATTGATGCCCATCAGGACGATCTTTTTCCCTGTTTGACGGTATGGATCAGCATATCTTTTTCCCTTTATCTGCTGAAGTGCCTTATCTGCACTTTGATTGCACTTGAACTCAATGATAAACACCTTGTCATCAAATTCCATCAACAGGTCAATCCGGCCCTTACAGGTAAGTACTTCGCTTTGAGTCTTCACACCGGATGCTGAAACCATCAGATAAAAAAGCGTATGAAAATAAGCTTCGTCCCGCTGAATCTCCAGGGTATAGGGAATGGAAGCATAAATGGCCTTAACGGTTTCAATAAAATTGTTTAAATCATTGATTTGAAGATAGTCGGAAAGCATGGCAAACCGAGAACTTCCCCTTACATTGGGGGTATATGAACGAAAAAGATTTTCCAGGAATGCGGTTTTTACCTCCTGATTGGGATACCCGAAGTTGTAGAGATTCCCCCTGATCTCCTTAATGGTGACGTATCCGGTCTGAAACAGCAGCGCTTCAATCTGAAGATGCTCAATGTCATACACGCTGAAAAGTCCTTCAGTGGCCTGCATGTTTTCAATATCCGGCAGATACCAGTCTGCTTCATGCAGCAAATTGATCAGAAAAGTGGGCGTTCCGGTCTTGAACCAGTAATTTGCAATTTTTTTTCGTTTGAGCGCGGTCAACACTGAAAAAGGGTTATACACCCGGACATCGCGTTTTGAAAAACGGTATCCATTATAATAAGACGCAAGTGCCTGCATGACCTGGGCCTCAGACGTTCCTGCTTTTCTGGCTAATTGCCTGATATACGGCATAAAATAGCTTTCCAGCTCCTCCCTGGTATATCCAAACATATCAGCACAGGATTCGGACATGGTTAGATCATCAAGATTATTTAACTCTGAAAAGATGGAAACCTGACTGAAGCTGGAGACCCCTGTGATAAACACGAAGCGTAATACCGGTACCACATCTCCGCCCTTGATTACCCCCATAAAATAGCGCAGAATATCCCGATTGGCCATGGCGATCTGCAAAGCATCTTCCCCTCTTCCCAAATGATCAATCAAGGGCTTGTCATACTCATCCATCAGGATCACCACCGGCATGCCGGTTTTTTGATAAAGGGAAAGAATCAATTCTTTGAACTGCTCTTTTAACAGGGATTCCCTGAGTTGAACGCCATACAGTCTCCCCAGATTTTTCAAGCTGCTTTCAAGTCCCAGTTTAAAAGAATTCGGCGTATCATGGCTGATCTGATTAAAATCAATGAGAATCACTGGATATTCTTTCCATTCCCATTCTGTATTTTTTTCAATCCACAGGTCTGTAAACAGATCTTGTTTTCCCTGAAACAGACATTTAAGCGTTGAGATGGTCAGGGACTTTCCGAATCTTCTGGGACGGGAGAGAAAATAGTACTTTCCCTCGTCAATAATTCGAAAAATGTGCCGGGTTTTATCCACATAGATATTTTGATTTTCACGGATAGTCTTAAATGAGGATTCCCCTACAGGCAGGTTGGGTAAATGCTTCATGGCTTCAGCCTCCTCACATCTTCGCCGTGATATGCCATATCAACCGGCTTGGACAGGTTTGTTTTGGCTTCGGATATATTGACAATCATACTGAAATCCTCCAATGATTTGATTTATCCTTAACCAACAATACCTATTCAGACCAGGTTGATCAAGCGCTAATGTCCACCCTTAAAATTAAGCTTGCCAGTTGGTCGGGGCTTAATGAGTCAGCCCCGGCCACTGAACCGACCACACGATTGATGCCTGCCCGGGGTTGACATCACATCACATGGAAATCACCTTATCCGCAAGCTGCATGGCAGTGACGATATCCAGCATATTGGTGGTTTGACCCACCCGTTTTTTCTCCAGAATATCAAAATGATTCAGACAGGTGCCGCACACCAGAATGGTGATGCCCTGCTCTTCAAGGGCCACAAGCTCCGGGAGCAGCTCGGACCCTTCAATGGCAAAATGGACCCCACCATTGACAAAAATCAGACGCCACAGATCATCCCCCATCTCCTTGAGGGTTTTAATATAGCTAAGCATCAGTTTCTCTCCCAGAACATCATCGCCTTCACCAATGGTGCGGGAACCAATCAGAACAACGATCTTCTGTCCCTCACCATCACCGGAAGAGGTGTGTTTTTCCTGATCGGGCCGGGGGGTGCCATCATTTTCCTCTTTCACCCCCTCCACAAGTGAATGGTCCGCAAAGGCGTCCACCGAGACCTGAAATCCCTGGTAAGTTAAAAACCGACTGACATTTTCCACTGCCGCATCATTATCCACCTGAACCCGCACCACCGACACATCCGGCTGCTCAACGGCAGCCTTGGTTTTCAATACGGGTTCGGGGCATGCCAGCCCCCGTGCATCCACTTCTGATATCATTGTTTGTTTTCTCCTGTTTTTTAAAAAACGGCTCCTGCTGTGTTCAGCTTTTACATCATTGGTGATGATAGAATCACCCACAGGGAGTTGTCAAATTGAAAGCGTCGATATTCCCTTTACCGCAAATAAAGATATCCGATAAGGGCGTGTCCGGCCCCCAAAGAATCCCCTTGAATCTTCCTCCGGTTGGGCTTACAATGCCCGTTATGGGATATATATTTGACTTCAATGATACAAACGCCCACATTGCCTGGTGTGAACAGGCAGGACCGCAGTACAATTTCAAACTGCAGACGGCGTTGATGATGAAAATGCTCGCACCCCTGGCCGACAGAAGCGTGCTGGATATCGGATGCGGCTGGGGCAGATGCGTTGCACCCCTCATGGCCCAGGGCCTGCAGGTCACCGGTGTGGACCCTTCTCCCTATGCGCTGGACCAGGCCCTGGAGAGGTTCGGAACCCGGCTGGAGCTGCACAGAGCCGTTGGTGAGGATCTTCCCTTTGAGGACAATACCTTCAACTATTCCATTCTCATGACCAGCCTTGAGTTCATGGACCGGCCTGCAAAGGCCATTGAAGAGGCATGTCGGGTGACCCGGGATAAAATCTTCATCGGGGTGCTCAACAAATTTGCGCCTCTGAACATCTACCGGCGGATCAAGGGGTTCTTTTGCCATAACACCCTTTCCCATGGGCAGTTCTTCGGTATCCGGGAGTTGAAACAAATTATTTTCTCCATCATGGGACCGGTGCCGGTTTACTGGAACACCACCTTGCAGTGTCCCTTCTCCCGGAGCAGGCCCGTCGCCTATCTGGAACAATGTGCCATGGTTCAAAAATCACCATGGGGAACCATGATCGGTATGATCATCGTCCCAATTCCCAGATTCCGCACCCGGCCCCTGTCACTGGAAATCTCCGGAAAACGTGCCTGTGGGCATGTAACCGGGTTTGCACGGGGGATCACCACGGAGGATCATGAAGACACTTTTCTATGAAAAATTGGCATCCTTCATATGCCTCCAAAAGTACTTTACACTTTTTTGAGGAAAAGCCCCACAAAACGGGAATGTTCTCTGAAAAGTGTAAACCGAGAAATGAAGGATGCCGAAAAATTATCCCATGACCAGGTAAAATGCGGCATCTGCCACCATCATCAAAGACGAAAACCACACCGGTGAGTGCCGCCATAATAGCTGTAAAAGGGGGTGCTGAAACAATGCAAGACCATACACGGATAAAGGATGAAAATCGGCTGAAAAATGAAGACAGATATTACCACATTTTACAAGCAATCCCTGATGCCATCCTGTTGACCCACACCGGCGACAACGCCGTTTTGGATATTAACGAGGCCTTTGAAAAACTGACGGGATACCGACGTGGGGAAATCCTTGGACGGACCTGCGATCAGCTGCCTTTCTTTCCCAAGCCGGGTTTCCGGACCCAGGCGTTTCAGGAACCGGAAGCGACGGACGAAGCACGCGAAATAGAAACGAACATATTCCGCAAGGATGGAAGAATCGCTTGCGTACTCATAACCTCACGCCCCATCAAGGTAGCTGGTGATATCTGCCGCCTGAACATCATCCGCGACATCACCGGACAGAAGCAGGCAGAGGCACTTCTGTGGAAGAGTGAGCAGCGTATGAAGAAAAAACTGGATGCACTCCTTTCCCCTGAAAACGACACCGGGAAACCGGAGCTTGCCGATGTCATTGACGTCAGCACGCTTCAATCACTGATGGATGATTTCAATAAACTTGCACGCATTCCCATGGCTATCGTCGATCTTGAAGGAAGGGTGCTGGTCGGCGTGGGATGGCAGGATATCTGCGTGAAGTTTCATCGGGTTCATCCTGAAACCTGCAGGCACTGCGTGGAAAGCGATTTGCACCTCTCCGCAAATCTCCAACCGGGGGAATTCAGGCTGTACAAGTGCAAAAACAACATGTGGGACATTGCAACACCACTCATGGTGGACGGCCGACATGTCGGAAACATCTTCTCGGGACAGTTCTTTTTCGATAACGAACCGCTGGATTACGAGTTGTTCCGCTCACAGGCCAGGCGATACGGTTTCGATGAACAGGCTTACATGGCCGCGCTTGGAGCTGTTCAACGGTTGAGCAGGGAGACTGTGAACACAGGGATGAGGTTTTTGATGAAGCTGGCCCATATGATTTCCCAGCTGAGTTACAGCAACATCAAACTGGTCCGGTCATTGACGGAACGAGACGCTTTGATGAACTCGTTGCAGGCAAGCGAGGAGCGTTATCGCAATCTTGTTGACGGGGTGCCTGTAGGCATCTTCCGTACCACGGCGGATGGCAATATTCTGGATGCAAATGCGCCCCTTGTACACATGCTTGGTTATCATGATCGTGAAGCCCTGCTGGCAAGCAATGCCGCCGGCATATATGCATCGCCGGAAGGCAGGAAGCAATGGAAGGTCAGGGCAGACAAGGAAGGGATCGTGCGTGACTTCGAAACACAGATGCAGCGGCCCGATGGAAACCTCATCTGGGTGCGTATCAGCGGTCGAGTGACCCGGGATGATGAAAACCGGATTCAATATTACGAGGGAGTCCTGGAGGATATCACGGAGCGCAGGCAGACAGCGGAGGCTTTACAAAAAGCCCAGGAGGAACTGATCCGCAAGGGAAAGCTCTCCATCCTCGGCCAACTGGCTGGGGTCGTGGGGCATGAACTGCGCAACCCCTTGGGGGTGATGAGCAACGCGGTCTACTACCTGCAGATGGTACTGACGGAGGCGGACGAGACCACCAGGGAATACCTGGACATAATCAAGAAGGAGATCGACAACTCACTGCGGATCATCACCGACCTCCTTGATTTTGCCCGTACCAAGCCGCCCCAGACGAGAACGCTTGCGGTCCGTGAACTGATTGACGGCAGCCTTGGAAAATGTACCATCCCAAAGAGTGTTGCGGTTCGGATTGACATCCCTGATCCGCCGCCCGTGGTAAGTGTAGACCTCTTTCAGATGGAGCAGGTATTTCAAAACATCATCACCAATGCCGTGCAGGCGATGCCCGACGGCGGTGAATTGCACATCAGCACACGATATGTTCAGGGTTCAACGCCCGATGTACAAGGTTCTAAAGGAAAAACCGATGAACACCAAACCTCGGACATGGTACCCACCCCTGACTTCGTTGAAATCAGTATTGCAGATACCGGAGAAGGCATATCGCCGGAGAATATGGAGAAGCTCTTCCAGCCGCTCTTTACCACCAAGACAAAGGGCATCGGCCTGGGCCTGGTAGTCTGTAAGAATCTTACCGAGGCCAACGGCGGAAGGATAGCGGTGAAGAGCAGGTTGGGAAGAGGCACAAGCTTTATTCTGACATTAATTTCGTCGCCTCCACCCTGTTTCTTCCCCCTTCCTTGGCCCGATAGAGAGCGGCATCCGCCATTTTAATCAACGTCTCCTTGTCAGGTATGGCACTGTTATATGCGGAGACACCGAGACTGATGGTCACTCCGATCTCTTCAACTGCCTTTCTCAACCGCTCCGCGACCTTGCAGGCCATGGTGTGGTTCGTGTGGGTAAGGAGGACCAAAAACTCTTCCCCGCCATATCGAAAGACATGATCCAAGCGCCTCATCTCCCTCAGCAGAATTCCGGCAAGCATGACCAGTAGTTTATCCCCCCCCTGATGGCCATACGTGTCGTTGTACCTCTTGAAATGATCGATATCAAGCATGATAACCGCGAATTGTCCCCCATATCTTCTCACGGTCTCAAAGCACTTTCCCATCTGTAACTCCATTAAACGACGGTTTGCCAGACCGGTCAGGGGATCGTGAAGAGCGGAAGATTTTGTCTCCTCATAGAGAAGGGCGTTGTTTATGCCCATTCCCAGCTGATTTCCGATGGTTGAGAGAAGATTCAGGAGTCTTTCATCGTAATGCGTTTGACCGCCGGGTTTGGTGTAAATGCACAGCACGCCAACTACCCGGTCGGGCACTTTAAGCGGAATAACGACGTGTCCATGGGGAGCGACATGGACGGCATGGGTAGTCGTATGTCGCAGATCATCACCCGAATTCGATGTAATAATCTCTCCGGTCGTCATGGCCAAACCGCAGAGACACTCCCCCGCTCGGACAAACTCGCACGGCCCGGCATCGGCCTTTGTGAGTTTAATAATGGAATCACGGTGAAGCAGACCATTCTCATTAATGAAGAAAAGCACCCCCTCTATTTCAAAAGGAAATATTTTCAAATTGACGAGAACATCCAACACCTCGGATAAAAGGTCCTTCATGTCAATGGTCCGGCTGACTGCCAAAGAGATCTCGTTAAGCGCATTAAGCTCCGCATTGGCCCTCTCCACCTCGGCGTTGTGCCGGGCGATCTTCTCCTGGGTCTGCTGCTTCTCAATGGCATCGTTGATATTGAGGAGCAGTTGCTCGATATCGTAGGGTTTGAGCAGATAAGAAAAGGCGCCTTGGTTCGTGGCCGTGATGGCCGAGTCAAGCGTGGCGTTGCCAGTGAGGATTATGGCTTCCGTTAAAGGAAAATCGGCTTTCACCCGTTTAAGTATCTCTATCCCCGGCATGTCGGGTAACCCCAAGTCAATCAGAACAATATCTATAGGGTGCTTCGCCAGAAAGGTAAGGGCTTCTGTTCCGTTCGTGACGGAAAAAGTTTCAAAGCCTTTGATCCTCAAGATATCGGTCAGCGTTTTTATTAGGCTGGGATCGTCATCAATGATCAGGATGCGTGATTTATTCATGGCTCTCTCCCATATCCTCCATGTTCAAAACGATTTGTCAAGAATCGCCCGGAGTTTCATCTTGCTGACATCCTTGACAACACGGAGCAGTTCTTCTTCCGCAAACGGCTTGTATAGGCAGATGTGCGCGCCTATCTGTAACCCGTCTTCAATGGATGCGGACATTCCCTTTTTGTACTCAGCTACCACGACAACCGGTTTTGTAGGGTAACGAGCCCTGATTTCCTTGAGGATATTGTCCCTGTCGACGGTGCAAAGTTTGACATCAAGGATAACGAGCAGCTTGTAATTCTGCTCCATGTGCTCCAGCACTCTCCCGGCTTCAGTCTCCGTTTTCACCTGGTATCCCCTTGCCTGGAGGATATCCTTGAGTGTCTTACAAAAAACCGGATCATCGTCCACGACCAGGATGCTCTCTTCTTTTCTGAGGATGGCAAGAAACGACAGAATCTGTTGGATGTCCACCGGTTTGGCAAGCACCCCGTAAGCCCCTTGCCGTTTCGCCTCTTCCGTCTTTTCATAGCTGGCGTAAGCGCTCATCAACACCACCGGAAGCTCGGGAGATGCGCCCTTAATCATCGTCAAGGCTTCGACCCCATCAATTCCCGGCATCTTGATGTCCATGAGCACACAGTCCGGTGCTTCGCTGGCCACCTTTTCCACGGCCTCCTCACCGCTGTATGCCTTTACAGAGTCATACCCCTTGACCATGAGAATATCGCAGATGGTTTTGACCATGCGCCGGTCATCGTCCACCACCAAAACTTTTAGTTTGTTATTCATTAAACCTCCCTTTGCATCGGCAGTGTTAACGTAAATACAGCTCCTTTACCCGGCTCACTTACCACCCCAATGGTTCCGCCGTTGGCATCGGTGAGGTTCTTGCAAACCACAAGTCCCAGGCCGGTCCCTTATAGGTTTGGTGGTGAAGAGGGGCTGGAAGAGCCGCTTCATTCCGTCTTCGGAGATCCCTGTGTCGGTATCTGCCACGGATAATTCTATAAAACCGGCACCAGGTTCCACGCTTGCCTCCGAACCTTGGACCATCCTTAATTATCCGCTGGGAGTTGTCAATCTCGTTCTTTATTATCCCAAGATGCTTTCCCCATTACGCAATTTATCCTTGGAAGCGACATATTCTCCGGCGCTGTTGAGTGCCCAGACGAACCCCTCTTTCCCGATTCTGATCTCCGTGATCTCATCGAACAACGATTAGCGAGCCGTCTTTTCATGAGATGCTTTATGATGTTCAAAGGAGTGTTTCATCATGCAATACCGTCTTGAATGTTGCCCACGGTTCCTGAACAACATTTTTTATCCAGCTTCACCCCAATAAAAACGAAAAATGAGGACGGATTCAATCAGTGCCCTCAACCGTTTTTCCATAGCATTCCGGGCAAATGCCATGGCTGAATTCAGCGTCCGAGTGATCACTAATATATGCTTCCAATCTATGCCATTCCTCCTTGTCATCTCGAATTTTCTTGCAGTACATGCAAATAGGAATAATACCTTCAAGCCGCTTCACTCTGGCGAGGGTGGCCTCCAATTGCACGACCTTATTTTTTATCTCCTCCTCCATTCTGACTCGTTCCGAAATATCCCTTGATACATGAACAAATGCAGTGACATCTCCGGTATCATCTCTTACAGGATAGACATCAATTTCCAAATAAAGTTTGTTCATGTCTTTATCAAAATAGACATGTCTCACGGTTTTGACGGTTGTATGCAATCCGTTCAAAGGACATGGTTTCTCAGGAGCTTCACAGGGGGACTCCCTGTGATAGGCGACCTCGTAGCAGTATTTTCCAATAATCTCATCCATGGTGAGGCCGGTCTGAGCCATTACCGTATTGTTGGCCCACATGATCTTATAATCGGTCGAGAGAAGGAGAAGGCTTTCAGAAATGCCCTGGGTGACATCTTCGAGCATCTTTCTGGAGATACGCAGTTCTTTCTCGACCTGTTGTTTTTCGAGAGCCCGCTGGATGTGCAGAAGAAGCAAATCGACTTCAACCGGCTTCAGCAGATACGAAAAGGCGCCACGATAAGTTGCCGCGGCAGCCGAATCAATGGTGGCACTGCCGGTAAGGATGATGGTTGGCGTATGTGGATATTCGGCTTTAACCCGATCAAGGATATCGATACCGGTAGTGTCCGGCAAGCCAAGGTCGGTCAGAACCAGGTTGACCGAATTTTTTCTCAGCAAAGCAAGTCCTGCCTTGCCATCTTCGGCCGCAAGCATTTCGTAGCCCTTGGCCTTCAGGATATCAACAAGACTTTTCCTCAGGTTAGGTTCGTCATCAATGATCAGAATACAAGATTTTTTCATGCAATACCCTCTCTGAGCACAATTTGAGCTATAATTAGGGTGATGCAAACGGCCTCATTATTTAGCCATTATTGCCAATAATTTTTTTATATGAAACTCCGCCTAACATACTGCAATAATACGAGTTTCAATCTTCGTTGTGGCAGACAGCTCTGCCATGTGGGTTTTATATGAAAGTCTCACCAATATGCTGGAATTAAAGGACTTTCGTTTTTCGTTGTGGCAGGTCTTTCTGCCATGTATGTTATAACAATTCGCATTTAAAGACGCCCATAAAGCCAACTACTTGGATTTATTTAAAAAAAAGAATTCTCTTGCGATACCTCAGCTTATAGTCTGTTAGGAAAAATAGCAAATAAAAAATTTGGATCTTCGCGGATTGGTGTGATTGAGGTATGATTCTTGTACGCAATCCTCAGTGTTTACGCATCAGCCGCTATTAATTTTCACACAAATCCGTGATGAGCCAAAAATTTTAAGGATGGTGCTGTCGAAGATATGCCTTAAATATTTGCAAACCCGTGTGCTTTGAATGAAACAATACGTATTAATATAAATAGGATTATCGGTAAAAGTCAATTGTTTATTTAAATCATAAAAATCTTTGATAATAAGGAACAAACCGCTGTCCTGAACGTCCGAATGTTACCTCACGATGGACAGGAGCATTCTGCACCCCACCACATAAAGCAAAATGCCAAATAAGGGAAAGCCAGCCCCGCTCCGGGGTCTGAACATCCGGACGACTTAATTGCTATCTTGAAAGCTATACCAATCCGACAAGCGAATATCCGGCCCCCCAAAAATCCCCTTGAATCTTCCCCCGGTTGGGCTTACAATATCCGTCATGGGATTATTTGATTTCAATAACTGCCACGGGCAGACCGCATTAGGGACCTGGGTCTGCCCACAACGAATAATGAAAGTAATGTTAGGCACACCTACACTTTCTTATAAAAAAAATCACCATGGGAAACCATGATCGGTATGATCATCGTCCCAATTTCCAGATTCCGCACCCGGCCCCTGTCACTGGAAATCTCCGGGAAACGTCCCTATGGCCATGTGACCGGATTTGCACAGGGGGGGATCATCACCACGGAGGATCATGAAGACTCTTTTCTATGAAAAATTATCCCATGACCGGGTAAAATGCGGCATCTGTCACCACCATTGCATCATCAAAGACGGAGGCTGCGGCAAATGCCGGGTAAGGGAAAACAGGAGCGGCACGCTATACAGCCTTGTGTATCCCTTCATCGTTGCCAGCGCCATCGACCCTGTGGAAAAGAAACCGTTTTTCCATGTGAAACCGGGATCAACCGCCTTCTCCATTGCCTCTGCAGGATGCAACTTTACCTGCACCTTCTGCCAGAATGCGGATATTTCCCAGGGATCCGGCGCCACCCGGGCCGTGAAAACAAGGGCTGAAGAGGTGGTGGATCAGGCCTGCCGCAACGGCTGCGCCAGCATTGCCTATACCTACACAGAGCCCACCATCTATGTTGAACTGGCCCTGGAAACCGCCATGCTGGCTCAAAAAAAAGGGCTTTTGAACCTCTTTGTCACCAACGGATACATGACACCAGAAGTGATTCATAAAGTCGCCCCGTATCTGGATGGGGCCAACGTCGATCTGAAAGCCTTTAATGACACCTTCTACAAAAATCTTTGCGGTGCCCGTCTCGAACCGGTCAAGCAGAATCTGATGCTCATGAAATCCCTTGGCATCCTGGTGGAAGTGACCACCCTGCTCATTCCGGGACACAACGATGACAGAGATGACATTGAGGCCATGGCCACCTTTATTGCAGAAAAAATAGGCATGGAAACCCCTTGGCACATCAGCCGGTTTTATCCCTGCTACGGCTTGACCCATGTCCCCCCCACTCCGGATGCCACCCTTAGAATGGCCTTTCAGGCGGGAAAAAATGCCGGACTCAGGTATGTCTACATCGGCAACGCCCCGAGCCTGGGGCAAGAAGACACCTGCTGCCATGTCTGCGGAGAAACCATCATTAAACGCACCGCCTACCGCACGAACAACCGCATGACCACACCGGGTGAATGCCCCCATTGCAATAGCAAGATCCATGGCATCTTTTAACTTCCCGTCCGTCACACCGAACCCCAGAACCCAGAACCCAAAAATCACATAAAAATGAGCTTTACCCAAGGAAATATATCATGAGTTCAAGTATAAAGGAAAAAATCCTGATCTATGGCAAAATGATCAAATTTTCCCACACTGTTTTTGCCCTTCCTTTTGCCCTTTCCGCCGTGGTCATGGCCTGGCGTGATCACCCCCCCCGCATGGCCGATCTTTTGTGGATACTGGTGGCCATGGTGGGCGCACGATCCGCGGCCATGGGATTCAACCGTATCGTGGATGCCCCCATGGACGGCAAAAATCCCCGCACCGCCATCCGGGAAATTCCTTCGGGAAAGCTGTCTGGGAAGGAGGCTGTTTTCTTTGTGGGGGCATCGGCGGGCCTGTTTATCTTTGCGGCGGCCATGCTGGGACAGCTCTGCTTCTTCCTCTCCTTTCCGGTGCTTTTTTTTCTGCTGTTCTACTCCTACACCAAACGCTTCACCAGCTATTGCCACCTCTATCTGGGATTTGCCATCTCCCTTGCGCCCCTGGGGGCCTGGATTGCCGTCACCGGCGCCATTGCCGTCAGCCCCGTTCTTCTCTCCCTGGCCCTGATGACCTACATTGCCGGGTTTGACATTCTCTACGCCTGCCAGGACATTGACTTTGACACAAAGCAGGGGCTATTCTCCCTGCCGGCCACCCTTGGACCGAAAAACGCCATGGTGGTCTCCTCCCTGCTCCACGGGGCCACCATGATTTTTCTGGGAACCATGGCCGTCACCTTTGACATGCATCCTGTTTTTTTTCTTTTTCTTGGCCTCATCGGGCTCCTTTTAATCATTGAACACCGACTGGTACGGCCTGACAACCTCTCCCGCATCAACATTGCTTTTTTCCATATGAACAGCCTGGTGTCCGTTTTTCTTCTGGCCGGGGTTCTCATGGAGGCTGCCGTTGGATAACCCCTCCCTTGACATGCCCCTGCCCCCCTCTGTTGAGCAGGTTCTGGCCACGCTTCACCACGCCGGTTTCAGGGCACTCCTTGTGGGGGGATGTGTCCGGGATTTTCTATTGGGAGGAATCCCCGCCGACCATGACATTGTGGTCCATTGCCCCCTTGACACCCTGAAAACCCTTTTCCGGGATGAAAGCGTGAGAATTGTGGGTAACACCTTTCCCGTACTCTTGGTCAATGATGTGGAGGTGGCACCGGCAAGAGCAGCAGCAAGACCGGACGATCCGTTTCCCCACACCGATTTAGGGGCAAGGGACTTCACCATCAACAGCATGGCCCTTGATCCGGTCACCGGCCACCTCACGGATCCTTTCAACGGCAGGGAAGATCTGACCCGCAAAATCATCCGGTTCACCGGAAACCCCATCCACCGAATTGAGGAAGATCCTCTGCGAATGGTCCGGGCCTGCCGCTTCAAGGCCGCCATCCAGGGTCAATTTTTCCCGGACACCCTGCAGACCATCCAAAAGCAGGCATCAAGTTTGACCCCAGCCACGGCCCCCGAACGGCTTCGCCTTGAAGTGATGAAGGCCATGGCTCTTCCCCGGCCCTCGACCTTTTTCCTGGCCCTCAGGGAAACCGGCCTGCTGCAATATATTTTTCCCTGTCTGGATCGATGCGTGGGACTTGACGGAGGCCCTCACCATGGAGAGACCGTTTTTGAACACTGCCTGATGGTGGGGGATGCGCTCTCCCCCCGGGACCCGCTGCTGAGGCTAGCCGGATTTCTCCATGACGTCGGTAAGTTTGACGCCGCCCGCATGGAAGATAATGAACTGACCTTTAAGGGGCACGAAACACGAAAAAAGGCCATTGTCGACGATCTTGAGGCTCTGCGGTTCAGCACCCGGGAGGTGGCGTTTATAAAGGCCATGGTAAGGGTTCACATGCGCCCCCTCACCGGAGAGAGCCGTCCCAAAGCCGTAAGAAGGCTGCTTGCCTTTCTGGCGAAGCATCAGGTGTCTTACCGGGATTTCATGAGGCTGCGCATTGCCGACAAGGCGGCCAACCGGGCCAAACGCCCGTACACCCCTTCTGAAATCAAAATCCGCCTGAAAAGAATTCATGATGCCCAGGCCCAGCATGAACATCGGGAATTTACCCGAACCTCACTGGCCATTAATGGCAATGACGTCATGGGCCTCCTGGGTCGGGGACCGGGTAGGGAGATCGGCCACATCCTGGACCACCTGTTTGAACAGGTGGTCAATGACCCCTCATTGAACACCTATGACAAATTGAAGAACCTGGTGCTTGATTTATAACCGCCACGGGCGGACCGAGATTTGGGACCCGGGTTCGCCCACAATTAAAAAAGAAAGCCCTTTAATTACAGCAGGTTGATGAGACTTTCATATAAAAAAATTACAGCACGATGGACAGAAGCATTCTGCTCCCTACCACATAGAGTAAAACGGCAAATATCCGTTTGAGCTTGTCAATGGGCAGGCTGTGGGCCAGCTTCACCCCGATGGGGGCGGTGAGTACGCTGGCTGCCACGATCCCGACCAGGGCCGTGAAATTCACGAACCCCAGGGAATACGGCGGCAGGTTGGCCGCATGGAGCCCGTTGAGCACATACCCAAAGGTGCCGGCCACGGCAATGGGAAACCCGATGCCGGCCGATGTACCGATGGCCTTGTGGATCTTGGTGTTGCACCACACCAGAAAGGGAACAGACAAGGTCCCTCCGCCGATGCCCACCAGGCTGGAGAAAACCCCGATGATGCTGCCAGAGATAAAAATGCCCACGGTGCCCGGGATGTCCCGGGTGGATTTGGGCTTCATGCCCATGAGCATCTGGGTGGCCACGTAAAGGAGAAAAACCCCGAAAAACCCCTTTAAAAAATTGGTGGAGAGCATGGAGGCGATCCAGGTGCCGGTGAGGGTGCCCACCATGATGCCCGGCGTAATCTTGAACACCACGGGCCAGACCACCCCACCCCGCTTATGGTGGGAGCGGACACTGGAAATGGAGGTAAACAGGATACTGGCCAGGGAGGTGCCCAGGGCCACATGGAGAATCACCTCATGGGCCATGCCCTGGCTGGTGAATATAAAGGTCAACATGGGGACGATCACAAGCCCGCCCCCGATTCCCAAAAGGCCTGCCAGCACACCGGCAACCGCTCCCACGCAAAGATACACCGCAATGTAAATCATTTCAAATCCTCATCAATCTTCCGGTTTAACATTGTTTCAATTCCATCCATGTGTTGAGTCATGGTCCGGGCCGCAGCTGTTTCATCACCCTGTTTCAGGGCTGCAAGAATTTTTTCATGGGATATCAGGGAAAGCCGACCCCGCTCCGGGGTCTGGACATCCGGGGTTCGGATCTCCTCCAGCACCTGACTTAAGGTGTCATACACCGACCCGAGCACGGAGTTCCCCGTGATCCGGACCAGGGCCTGGTGAAACGCCCGATCATGGCCCCCCGGGTCCTCCCCCCGGGCCAGGGCCTGTTCCTGGCAGGCCAGGATGACAGCCAGATCCTCAAGATCCTTTGGCGTGGCAGTAACCGCTGCCCGGGCCGCCACAGAGGGTTCCAGCATCTTCCGAACCTCGAAAATCTCGGTCAGGCGGAGCTGCTTTTTTTCCAGAACGGCTTTAAGCTGCTGGGCAATCCGGTCCCTGGCCTGAAGCCGGACATAGGAACCCGCCCCCCTGCGGCAGACTATAATTCCCTTTTCCATCAGGGCGCGGATGGCCTCCCTCACCGTGTTCCTGGACACCTGGAACGCCTGTGCCAACGCCCTTTCCGAGGGCAGCCGGGCACCGGGCACCACGGTCCCGTCCTCAATCATCCCCATGATTCTGGCCTCCACCTGATTGCCGATTTCCCTTGCCATGTTCCGAACTCCTTGATTACATCTTGAAAGCCATGCCAAATTGGCCCAACCAATATAGTAATTTTCAATAAAAATCAAGACAAAAAAAGGCATCCTTCATATGCTCTCAAAAGGACTTGACGTTTTTTTTGAGGGAAAGCCCCGCAAAACGCAAATGTCGCTCTGAAAAGTGCAAACCGAGAAATGAAGGATGCCAAAAAAAAAGTGGATACTGCCATGGGCAGTATCCACCTGTTCCGAACTATATGTCGGTTAGAAGCTGACCACTATCTCGTCATAGGATTTTCGCCACTTGGGCGGATGCAGTTCCAGCCCCGGCTTTTTGTACCCCACTGCAATGAGTAGGGGCACCCAGAACTGATCCGGGATGTGAAAGGCCTTTTTGACAGCCTCGTGGTCAAATCCGTCCATGGGGTGGGTTTCCAGCCCCAGGCTTGTGGCCGCATACATGAGGCTCATGGCAAAAAAACCGGCATTCTTGGCGGCAAAGGCCAGGTTCGCGTCCTTGCTCCAGTTGTACAGGGAACCGGTGGCTGAGAGAAACCACTCCCGCTGGGCATCCTTCATGGCACCCGAGGCCAGCATTTGATCCCAGGTTTTCTCAAACACCGGATGGCCTTCCTGCCACCCATTTTTATCGGCAAGGACCATGAGAACCACCGGGGCTTCCGTCACCTTGGGCTGGTCCCAGGCCAGGGCCTTGAGTTTCTCTTTCTCCTCCCGTTCTTTGAGGATCATGAGATTCCAGGGTTGAAGGTTGAAACTGGACGGGGTATTGGCGGCCAGTTCCACCATTTTTTTAAGCAGGTCCTGGGGAATGGCCTTGTCAGGGTCAAAAAAATTGATGGAACGTCTATTTTGAGTTATTTGATCAAAAGTCATGATGGCTCCTTTTTATACTTTTATCCACTTGTGTCGTTTATCCTGGGTCATTCCATGTAGTTGGCATGCCGGCCCTTTGATTTGATGATCCGTATCAGAGTGACTCCCTGGCCAGGCCCAGCTTGTCAATGATCAGGGTGATGTTTCCGCTGGTTTTCAGGATTTTGCCCCCGATCTCTTTCTGGCATAAAGGCCCCAGATGCAACAGGGCTTCCAGAACGCCAAACTGGCTGACGGAAAGCCCATGGTCGGCAAGGTGCCTGTGCATCCGTTCCGTGATTGAGTTTGCCGCCCGCATCAGCTGGGTGTAGAGATTGAGGGATTTTCTCTCCCCGGGTGTAATGTCAAATGCTGTCATGTCATATCCTCAACATTGATTAACTTAATATTAAACTAAGTTCCCGTTGCCATAAATCAAGGGAAGGGGGAAAATCTGCTCCACTCAGTTAGGTTTTGACTGGCGAGCCTTTTAGCGGTTGGCCCAAAATGTCCCTTTATTGGCCTTTTGTTATTTTTACAAGCCTTTTATAATCCATCATGCTCTTAACAATTTAAAATGAAAGGCAGATAAATGGGTTGTAAAAATGATGACAGAAAAACCGCTTTGCTCGTTGTGGATGCACAGGAATCCTTTAAGGCGCGCGGCGAAGCGTTTTGGAAAACCAGAGGACCCGCAAATTTTGAACGGCACATCAAATCCCTGGTAACGGGTTTCAGAAAAGCCAAGCAACCGATATATTTCATTCTGCATACAGATAAAGATCCCGGTTTTTCCATGGACTCCCCCTTTTTCCGGGTGATGGACATCCTGGAATACCAACCAGAGGAGCCCTTGCTGATCAAGCAGGTCCATAATTCATTTACAAGCACCCCCCTTTTGCCGATGTTACTTAAAAAAGGCATCACCCGGGTCGTCATATGCGGCATCCGTACGGAACAATGTTGTGAAACCACCGCCAGGGTTGCATCGGACCTGGGATTTAATGTAGAGTATATCACCCAGGCCACGTTGACATTCCCCCTCTCTCACCCCTTTACCGGTGAGGTAATGACGGTTGAACAGATTCAAAAAAGGACCGAAATGGTATTGCACAACAGGTTTGCACGGATTGTCACGGTTCAGGAAGTCCTGCAAAGGTTCCAGGAAGAGTAACACATGAAACAGGTGATCTTTCTGCTGTTTCCGGAGATTGAATTGCTGGACTTTGCCGGTCCCCTGCAAACCTTTGTGGAGGCCAGAAACCGCGGATGCGATTTGACGGTGGGGTATTGCTCATGGCAATCGGAAATAAGTGCCTCCCAGGAGGTGTTTATCAACCGTTTGCGTCATTTTTCAACGCTGAATCCCCAGAAAGATGACATTATCATTATTCCGGGAATCGCACACCGCCAATACGCGGACAATGCACTGTCCAAGGTTCCGCAAGAGGTGTTTGACTGGCTCAATCGTGCGTATCAAAACAAAGTCCAGCTCTGCTCCATCTGTACAGGGGCGTTTATTCTGGCCCATGCCGGATTGCTGGACGGAAAAAGGTGCACGACTCACTGGCACCGCACAGAGGAACTCCAGCGCACCTATCCTAAAATTCGTGTGGAGACCGACTGCCTTTTTATCCACGATAAAGGCATCTACACCAGTGCAGGAATTGCATCCGGTATTGATCTTTCCCTGGCCCTGGTGGAACAAAACTGGGGTCCCAATATCACCTCAAAGGTGGCCAGGGACCTGGTTGTATATATACGAAGGGAGGGCAGGCACCGTCAAAAATCGGTCTACCTTGATTACCGGGATCATATCCATCCCGGTATCCACAGGATCCAGGATTGGCTGATATCCCATCCCGAAAAAAAACATACCATCGAAGCCCTGGCAGAACGCTTTGGCCTGAGCCCGAGAAACCTTACCCGCCTGTTTAAAAAGGCCACCGGCATTACAGTCAAGCAGTATGCCACCCTGGTCGTCCTGGAGCATGCCAAAAATTTACTGCAGCACCCGGATCACTCCGTGGATGCCATTGCTGCACAATGTGGTTTCCATGATGCCAAACAGCTCAGAAGGTTGTGGAAAAAACATTTTGGAACCGCACCTTCCCAATCCCGGTCCCCATCTCCAGAGTAGGCTATCTGATGCGGGAAACCCCCAACCCATCTGCCATTCCCCATTTTTTTGTTTTTTTTCGGCAGAAATTGAGGAGCTCTAAGGTTTCAAATAACATACATGGCAGAAAAACCTACCACAACGAAAAACGAAAGTCCTTTAATTCCAGCATATTGGTGAGACTTTCATATAAAACCGTCACGGGCGGACCGGGATTTGGGATACAGGTTCGCCCACAACGAATCATGAAAGTACTTTGTGATCAGACTCATCTTCTCAAAGTCAAAGGCTTGCACCCTTAACCTTGACACCAAAACACACAGTGTGTATTCTGATATCAATGGACAGTAAAACAATCATCAAACGACTAAAAAAAGATGGATATTACCACGCACATACCACGGATGACCACTGGAAATTCAAGAACAGTGCCGGAAAAATAGTTGTGGTGCCCCACCCTAAAGAAGATATCCCCATCGGTACATTAAGAAACATTTTCCGGCAAGCTGGATGGGAATGGAGATAATATGAAATATCCGGTTTTGATTCACAAAGACAAAATTTCCGAATATGGCGTTACCGTCCCGGATATTCCCGGTTGCTTCACTTCCGGCAAAACATTGGATGAGGCGCTGAAAAACCTTCAATCCGCTGTTGAATGCTATTATGCAGGAGAGAAGATTGACACGTTGCCCAAGGCGTCAGATATCGAAAATTTGATGAATGACAAAGCCCTTTTCTGTGATGGTGGATTCTGGCTCCTGGCTGACATTGACTTCTCTTTCCTGTCAACAAAAACCGTCCGGATCAACATCACTCTTCCGGAATACAAGCTGGCAATGATTGATAAGGCGGCCCGGATTCAAGGTCTTTCCCGGTCCGCCTTCCTTATGAATGCTGCTGAACGTCTGGCTATGCACAATTAAAAAAGCCGCCACCTTACAAACTCAAAATCAGGTTAATTCAATACAGCCGGTCTTCCTGACTTGGCCGTCGGCTTAAAAGAAGCACTGGTAGATATGCTATGTAATTCAGACTTCACATTATTCCATGTTTTTTGCAGAGGGAACTGTCCCGGTGTTTCCGGCGGTTGACAGACAAGAAGAAATGGCACATGCTGGAAAAAAACAGGAGCGAATTTCCAGACAGATGACAACATCCTTTGCATCCAATGTAGAGACCAGTTCCATGGATGGTTTCCACCCGGTCATCCGGGACTGGTTCCTGTCAATGTTTCACCGTCCCACAGATGTCCAAAAACAGGCCTGGCCCCTGATCGCGGCAAACCGGCATCTTCTAATCACGGCCCCCACTGGCTCGGGCAAGACCCTCACCGCCTTTTTATGGGCCATCAATCAGCTGGCATCCGGCCAGTGGCAGACGGGATCGTGCCGGGTACTCTATGTTTCCCCTCTCAAGGCCCTGAACAACGATGTTCAGCAGAACCTGATCCACCCCCTTAAGGCTATCCAACAAGGGTTTGAAGCAGCACATCTGCCCTTTCCCCGGATACAGGTCATGACCCGCAGCGGGGACACCCCCCAGACCCAACGGCGCAAAATGAGCATCCATCCCCCAGAAATCCTCATCACCACCCCGGAAAGCCTCAACCTGCTCCTCAGCTCAAAAACCGGCATTGCCATGCTCCATGGACTCAAAACCGTGATCCTGGACGAGATACATGCCTGCGCCGGCACCAAGCGCGGGGTTCACCTGATCACGGCCGTGGACCGGCTGGTGCGGCTCTCCGGCGAATTCCAGCGCATTGCCCTGTCCGCCACCCTAAAAGATGAGGCGCCGATCAAGGAGATGGTCGGGGGATATCTCCTGTCCGGCCCTGTCCATGATCCGGTTTACCAGCCCCGGCCGGTGGACTTTATCCGGTCTGACATGGAAAAGTCCCTCCAGGTCCGGGTCTGCTTTCCCCAACGGCCCCAAAACCTGCTGTCGGACCTTGTACCGGACCTTGTAAAGGATCAGGGGGAATTGCCGGCTCCAGGCCCGACAGCCGATCCAAATTCCGGCCCCCAAAAGGATAAAGAGGATTCCGTGTGGGACCTTCTGGCCGAAGCGTTTCAGGCACGGCTCAAACAGAACCGGGCCACCCTGATCTTTACCAACGGGCGGCGGCTCTGCGAAAAACTGACCTATAAGATCAACCAGGCCGCCGGAACGCTCATGGCCTATTCCCACCACGGCTCCCTCTCCCGGGAGCTGAGGCAGGATGTGGAAAAAAAGCTTAAGCAGGGGGAGCTCAAAGCCATTGTGGCCACCTCCTCCCTGGAGATGGGCATTGATATCGGCAGCCTGGACGAGGTGATCATGGTCCAATCCCCGCCATCGATCTCTTCGGCAGTCCAGCGCATCGGCAGGGCCGGGCACCAGGTGGGAGCGCCCAGCTGCGGGGCCATCTTTCCGGCCCATGCCCAGGATCTCATCCCTTCGGCCGTGCTGGCCCGTGCCCTGGCGGACAGGAACATTGAACCGTTAAAGCCGGTGAAATGCCCCCTGGATGTCCTGGCCCAGATCCTTGTCTCCATGACCGGCTGCGAGACCTGGAACCTGGACGAACTCTTTGCCGTTATCAAAACCACTGCCCCCTTTCACCGGCTGGACCGGGACCGGTTTGACCGGGTGATCCGGATGCTGGCAGGAAGCTATGCCCACACCCGGATCCGGGAGCTCAACCCCAGGCTCTCCCTGGACCGTCTTGACAACACGGTGCGGGCCGGAAAGGGAGCCTTGCTGGCCCTGTATATGTCCGGGGGGACCATTCCGGACCGGGGTTATTTTCAGCTTCGCCATGCCCACACCCGGACCCGCATCGGCGAGCTGGACGAAGAGTTTGTCTGGGAGGCCAAAAAGGGACAGCTCACCACCCTGGGCGGCCGGAACTGGAAGATCACAAAGATCACCCACAATGATGTCTTTGCTCTGCCCGTGGGCCTCCAGGGCATGGGCGCTCCGTTCTGGCTGGCCGAAAGCATCAACCGGGATTTTCACTTTTCCCGGCTCATCGGGGAATTTCTTGAAATGGTCCAGGGCTTTCTGGACCGGGGTGCCGGGGGCGAGAAAGAGCTGATGGCGCATCTTGGGTCTCAATACTCCATGGACCCATCCGGCGCCGATGCCCTGGTGCGGTTCTGCCGCAACCAGGCCAAATCCGCTGCCCTGCCCCATTCAGGCCGTCTGGTGCTGGAATATGTCCGGTCAGGGCCAGGCGCAACGCCGGGCACCATGCTGGTAATCCACACCCTCTGGGGCGGCCGGGTCAACCGCCCCTTTGCCCTGGCCCTTGAAGCGGCCTGGCAGGAGACGTTCGGGTACCGGCCCGAGGTCTTTCCCGGCAATGATGCCGTGGTGATCCAGCTGCCTGGCCCCATGGCACCCGAAGCGGTCATGGCCCTGGTCACAGCCCATGACCTGGAGCGCCTGGTCCGGGTCAGCCTGGAGACGTCCGGTTTTTTCGGTGCCCGATTCCGGGAGTGCGCCGGCCGGGCACTGCTGGTCACCAGGCACCGGATCAACCAGCGCATGCCCCTGTGGATGACCCGGCTTCACGCCCAGAAGCTTTTGGAAAGTATCCTGACCTTCCCTGATTTTCCCATCCTCCTGGAAACCTGGCGAACCTGCATTGAAGACGAATTTGACCTGCCGGCCCTGGCAGGGTTGCTGGAGAAACTCAACCAGGGTGAGATTACCTGGTCAGCCGTACACACCCAAACACCCAGCCCCTTTGCCGCTGCCATGGCCTGGCAACAGATCAACCAGTACATGTACCAGCAGGATCAGCCGGCGTCAAGACCCTCCGACCTCACTTCGGAACTGATCCGGGAACTCCTGTTTGATGAGGCCCTGCGGCCAAAGATTTCCATGGACCTGATCCGGAAATTTGAACAGAAACGCCAGCGCCTGGCGCCGGGATATGCACCGGAACCGGACAGAGAGCTGCTGGACTGGGTCAAGGAGCGGGTGGCCCTGCCGCTGCCCCAATGGCAGGACCTGATCCGGGCCATGGGGGTAACGGACCGGCTTCCGGAGACTATCCGGGAAAAGCTGGTCATGCTCCGGCCCCCCCTGGCCTCCCATCCCCTGGTGACGGCCCTGGAAATTGCCCGGGACCTCACCCTGGCATGGTATGGCGGGCCGGAACAGGTGGAGATTCTGGACCTGGATCAACAAAAGTTTTTAACGTCGCTTCCCAACCTGTCCCAAGATCGGAATGAAGATCCGGGGGAGGAGGAGCGGGGCACCACATTTTTTGGCCAGTGGCTGGGATTTTACGGCCCCAAAACTCAGGAAGAGATTCACGCCTGCCTGGGCCTGGACAGGGAGCTGACCCAGGAAATTTCAGATAACCTGAAAGAGACCCGGCAGATCGTGTCCGGTGCCCTGGTCCTGGATGCGGACGAGGTGTTCATCTGCGATGCCCGAAACTTTGAGACCCTAATCCGCATGAACCGGGCCCATGACCGGCCCGAGTTCGATCCCCTGGACCTGGACCGACTGCCCCTGTTCCTGGCCCAAATTCAAGGGCTGACCCGGCCCAGGGAGGGCCAGGAATATCTCATGGAGGTGTTTGAGCAGCTCTCCTGCCTGCCCCTGCCCGCAGACCTCTGGGAGACCCAGGTGCTGCCCACCCGGATACGGCCCTATTATCCGGCTTTTCTGGACAGCCTCATGCAGGGAGGCGAACTGGTGTGGCTGGGCCGGGAAAAAGAGCAGATACTCTTTGGCCTGGAACAGGATCTGGAGCTCCTATCAACCGAAATCCGGGCGGAACGTCCAGTCACTGAAAACAATGAGGCACCGCTGCCACCGGACCACCCCGGAAAAGATCCCCTGGCCGACTGCTTTCAGACCCTGAAAGAGCGGCATGATTTCAACACCCTCAAGGCCATGACCGGGATCGGCGCAGGTGCCCTTGCAGACCTGATCTGGGAACGGGTCTGGCAGAAAAACCTCTCCAATGACACGGTGGCAGCCCTGAGAACGGGCATTGAAAACAAATTTAAACGCCCTATGAATGGTGGTCCGGGGGCAGTTGAGCCCGGCAGCCGTTGGGCAGGCATCGGCGGTGTGGGCCGGGAGCAGGCCAGCGGTATTGCCAGTCACAGGTCAAGACCCCGGCACCGGGACTTTTCCAGGAGCCAATACAGCCGGCGGCAGGGGGCACTTCCCCTGGCAGGACACTGGTTTCATCCGGATATGGGGGATGGCCGGGACACCGACCTGGTGGACCAAGAGGAGATGGGCCGGGAACGGGTCCGGTTGCTCCTGGACCGATACGGCATCCTGTTCAGGGAACTTCTGGCCAGGGAGCTTCCCGAATTCAGGTGGAAGGCGCTGTTTAAATCCCTCTATCTGATGGAGCTGTCAGGAGAGGTGGTGGCAGGCGCCTTTTTCAGGGAGATCCCGGGACCCCAGTTCGCCTCCCCCGGGGCGTTGCAGTGGCTCAAATCCCGGGCAGATGATGATGCACTGTTCCGGATCAGTGCCATGGACCCGGCCTCGGCCTGCGGTCTGGGTCCCCTGTCCGCACGCCTTGGCCTTCCCAAGCGCCTGGCCGGCAATCTCATGGTCTACCAGGGGCGGCAGCTCAAATTGATCTCCCAGCGCCAGGGGCGACAGCTGTTTATCCATGCTGGCCCGGATGATCCGGATCTACCGGCGCTGCTCTTACCCCTGACCGAGATGATCACCCGGCAGTTCAGGCCCCTGACCCGGATCCGGGTGGAGGCAATCAACGGAGAAGATGCCGCGAAAAGCCGTTTCAGAAAACGCCTTGAAGAGATTTTTGAGGTGGCAGCAGACCACAGAACCCTGGACCTGTTTCGAAAGATGGATTAAAAGGCAAGCATCCTTATGTCTCAAAAGTCCTTGACACTTTTTTAAGAGAAGATCCCGGACAATAGGAACCTTGCTTTGGAAAGTGTAAACCGAAGAATGAAGGATGTCGAGCTGCTTCTTGATTTTATGTAAGAAAAAGGGTATTGGATTGCAGGTGCCGGGGATTTAAATTGTAGATTATGGGTATCAATTGGGTTCCGGGTGCTGAATAGCCATAGCCATCCAGGCTTTTTTATCACAAAACGACCACATGGACGCTCCCATGGAGTTTCCGGCCTTCTCAATAATGGAGGGGATATGTCCCATACCGTGACCATTTTCAAACCCTGCCAACTCAAACCAGGGCAAAAAATCCGAATAGACGGCTCCAAAAGAGGCGGTGACTGGGAGGTGATAAACGTGGGGGAACTTAAAATGACTCTGCGGTGCCCGGTGTCCGGGAAAGAGATGACATGGGACCGTTTCTGCTACTTCATGGAAGAAAAAGAGAATGAACCCTGGCCCTTGAAAGCACCATCTGAAAAAAAGGCGTAACCCCGGTGAAAGTCATTCTGGTAATGGCCATGAACCTGGATGGAAGAATAGGACGACATGCTATCGATCCCGTGGACTGGACCGGTTCGGCGGACAAACGCTACCCTGACCCAGAAATGCAGACCGGTTGATTTTTTTTAGAATAATATTCGAAAATTACAAGCTTTTTAGTCTTAAGCAAAAAGCATACCCTAAAAAACCAAAGTTGGAGCACTATAGTTTCTTTTGCCTATATTTGGGCACAATCACCACATGATACTTACAATCCCACCTTACGTGTGATAAACTCGTCCAATTATGCATAGGTTCTTCCTCCTGAGAATTCCCCTCAGGGCTTTCCTGGAGGTTGAACCTATAACACTTCTCACCGTACCGGTAGAACCTTTATGGGTCCTCCACCAGAGGTGGAGGGTTTTTATATGAAAAGGCAGCCTCCAAGGCAACCTCAGCAGAGCCGCCCCCCCGATGGGCAATAGGAACCGGACAATTGAGCTGTCTACAGTTCCGGTCCGGGCCCATTGCCCGTCGGGGGGGCGGCGGTATAATACCATTTTCTATATTTGTTGTGTCCGGCAGGATATGCCCGTTTATATGAAAGTCTCACCAATATGCTGGAATTAAAGGACTTTCGTTTTTCGTTGTGGCAGGTTTTTCTGCCATGTATGTTATACCGATACTAAAAAAATACGCCAAATGTTGGGTCACGGCACTATGGATGATGAGATCACCTATCAGCTACAAATAATACCCAATATCCAACCGGTAAAACAAGTATTGACAACCAGACCAGACCAGACTATATTAAATTGCATATTATCCACATGTCCTGGCGGACACAACGAAGATAGAAAATGGCATTATGCCGCCCCCCCCCGACGGGCAATGGGCCCGGCCCGGAACCGTAGACGGCTCAATTGGCCGGTTCCTATTGCCCGTCGGGGGAGGGGCTCTGCTGAGGTAAACTTGAAGACTACCTTTTCATATAACCCACATGGCAGAAAAACCTGCCACAACGAAAAACGAAAGTCCTTTAATTCCAGCATATTGATGAGACTTTCATATAAACCTACATGGCAGTAACCACCTGCCACAACGAAAAATGAAGGTCTTTTGATTCCAGCACCTTGGTGGGACTTTCATATAAAAATATTTTTAAAAGGTGGCACCATGCAGATTACCAACATATCCGAAGCAAAGGCCAGCCTCTCCTTTTTAATCAAAAAGGTCCAGGAAACAAACGAACCCGTGATCATCGGTAAGGCAGGAAAGCCTGTTGCCATACTTTCCCCTTTCAAAAAAAATGTTCTGCCTCGCCAACTCGGCGGAAGCTGGGAAGGCAAGGTAAAAATACCGGAAAATTTTGATGAACCGGATAAGGAGATTTCAGACAGCTTTTATAATTCCTCCATTTTTCCGGATCAATCATGAATATCCTTCTTGATACCCATGTATTGATATGGGCCCTGGAATTAAATCCCACCCTTTCGGACAATGCGGTGAAAGCCATAACAAATTCAGACAACATGGTTTTTGTCAGCGCTGCCTCAGTATGGGAAATTGAAATCAAGAAAAGCATGGGAAAACTTGAAACCCCTGACAACTTGATTGAAGAAATCAACCTGCACCAATTCACCCATCTTCCCATCAGCCTGGAACATGCACGGTTTGCCGGGAAACTGCCCTTTGTTCACAAAGATCCCTTTGACAGAGTATTGATCGCCCAAGCCATCCATGAAGGGCTGACACTGGTGACACGGGATGAAATCATCCCCAGATACGATGTAAAGACCCTAAAAGCTTGAAGAGACCAGGTCTTGCCCGGCAGCTGTCCGAGTCTGGGAGTCGACGCTGGGAGCTGAATAGCCATCCAGGCTTTATCATAAAACGGTCACATGGACGCTCCCATGGAGTTCCCGGCCTTCTCAAAAATGGAGGAACATATGTCTCATGCTGTGACAATTTTCAAACCCTGCCAACTCAAACCAGGGCAAAGAATCCGAATAGACGGCTCCAAAAGAGGCGGTGACTGGGAGGTGATAAACGTGGGGGAACTTAAAATGACCCTGCGGTGCCCGGTGTCCGGGAAAGAGATGATATGGGACCGGTTCTGCTACTTTGTGGAAGAAAAGGAGAATGAACCCTGGCCCTCTAAAGCACCATCTGAAAAAGAGGCGTAACCCCTGTGAAAGTCATTTTGGTAATGGCCATGACCCTGGATGGAAGAATAGGACGACATGCCACCGATCCCGTGGACTGGACCGGTTCGGCGGACAAACGCTATTTTGTTGAGATCACCCGCAGGGCCGGTGCCATGATCATGGGGCATAACACCTTTAACACCATCGGTCGTCCTCTTCCCGGCAGGCTCAATGTTGTCATGACCCGCACCCTTGAAGGGAAAAAAAGCCATGATAACCTGCTGTTTACCAACCGGTCTCCCGAAAAAATGCTTCAGGATCTTGAGGTCCGGGGATACCATGAGGTGGCTTTGATTGGCGGTTCCCAGATCAATGCCCTGTTTGCCCGTCAGGGGCTGATCAATGAGGTACACCTCACCGTTGCACCCCAAATTTTTGGACAGGGGCTCACCCTTTTTAATCAGGAACTTGATTTACACTTATCCCTTTTAAGCGTGGATGTCCTTGGGGCCCATGGGGTGCTTCTGAAATACGGTGTTTGCGAAAATTTATCCATAATGAAACCGCCACGGGCGGACCGGGATTTGGGACCCGGGTTCGCCCACAACGAATCATGAAAGTAATATTAGGAGCACTCAACTTATTTATCGGGAGATTTTTTTTTTAAATGAAAACCATTACAATGATCTGTCTCTTTCTTCTATTCATGGGCACTTGCCCCTGCCCGGCAGCAGAACTTCTTCCCTGCGGCAGTTTTAAATCCGTGTCCGGGGAGGTCCTCATCCAGCGCCCGGGAAAAGATAAAATAACGGCGGTAATCGGAACCAGGATTTATCCCCGGGATCAAATTCAATCAGACAAAAACGGGTCTGCCAGTGTGATCCTCCAGGATGACACCATCATCTGCCTGGGACCTGACAGCACCATGAATATGGAGGAGTTCATCTTCAACCCCAGCCTCTATGAATATTCCATGGCAACCCGCCTGTTAAAGGGCACGTTTCTTTTTCTCTCCGGTGTCATTGCAAAAATCGCCCCTGACAACGTAAAAATCCAGACCCCGGACGGTACCATCGCCGTCCGAGGCACCCGGTTTCTGGTGGAGGTGACGAAATGATCTCAACATCCCATTCAACCTATCAAAACTTTCAAAAAATGGCGCCCCTTATGTCATTCTTCACCAGGCCTGCACGGTTCAACCTTGGCTTTGCACGGCTCATCCTCCTGCTGCTGGTAACAAGCTTTCTGTCGGCAGGATGTTCGTGCAACCGAACCACGGTGGTGCTGCTGCCGGACCATGACAACCATGTGGGGAAGGTAGAGGTCACCAATCCCCATGGTACCACCCTGATTGATCAAGCGGGATATGGGGTCACCATGAGACAGCAATATGCGCCCCAGGCCCCGGAACCCATTGAAGAAAAAGAGATTCAAAAACAGTTTGCATCGGTACTCAAAGCAGAACCGAAACTGCCGGCAAAGTTCATTCTCCAGTTCAAATCCGGATCGGACATTCTCACCGACGTCTCCCTTGCCCACATTCCTGACATTGTGGCTGAAATAAAAAAACGTTCTTCCATGGACATCAGCGTGGCCGGACACTCCGATCGTGTGGGCAATGAAGATGCCAATATCACCCTCTCTTTCAAGCGGGCCCAGCGGGTGTTAACCCTTCTCCGGGAGCAGGGAGTTGAGGAGCGATTCATCCATGCAAGTTCCCATGGAGAGGGCAATCCCCTGATTCCCACAGCAGATGATGTGCCCGAACCCCGGAACCGAAGGGTTGAAGTCATTGTGAGGTAATCAGGTGCTTATCTCTGATTTTCGTGTTATTTTGGCAAAAAGACAGAGGACCTTTTTGGTTCCGGCTTGTCCAGCTTAGGCGGTACCACCACCGGACAGAAGAATAACCGAAAATAGAACCACGCCCATGTTTAAAAAGGCCGCCCCTTTCAGTGAAGAATATCGGTTCAGACAAAAAAAATCCCCCATATCCGGGCCGGGGCAAAAAAACCATTTTTAAAACCGGGTGTTTCATTACCCTCTTTTTCATCGGTCTCTTTTTGTACCGCCCCGCCTTTGTGACGTTTCTGGATCAGAAACTCTATGATGTCATGCATCTGGCCCTCAAAGATCGGGGAAGCCCCCAGCCGATGATTGTGGATATTGGAGATCAAAGTCTTGAGGCCTTTGGGCAATGGCCCTGGTCACGGGATCTCCTGGCCCGGCTGTGCACCCTCATCCTCCAGGGATCTCCTCTGGCGGTGGGCATGGATATTCTCTTGTCGGAACCGGACAGAACCTCCCTTAACAAGGCATTAAAGGCCCTGAAAGAGCGTTCCGTCATCCCTAATCTGCCCACAATGTCCTCATCAGGAACCGACCTGGACAATGACCTGATCCTGGCCCGGGTATTACGACAGGGGCCTTTTATTCTGGGCTGTAAGTTTCTTGGAAAAAGGCCCCTCAGCCTGCCCCCGGGTCTTTTGCCCCTGGATACCACCCTTGTCTCCCCCATACCGGAAACCGATCTTTTCCAGTGGTTTCCACCATTTAAGGGAATTCTGGCGCCCCTGCCCCTTTTTCTCCAGGCATCCCAGGGCAGCGGAGTTGTCAATGCCCTGTCCGACAACGACGGCATCATCCGCCGAACCCCTTTCATCACAGGCTACAAGGGTAAATTCTATCCCAGCCTCTCCCTTGCCACCCTCATGCTGGCCATGGGGGCAAATAAAATCACCCTAAAAGCCAGCCCGGCGGGTCTGACCTCCGTTTCCATTAAAAACCTCACCATACCGGTGTCGTCCCAGGGGCATCTGCTGCTGCATTTTCGAAAAGACACCTCTGCCTTCACCACCCTGTCCGCCGGGGATCTCCTGCAGGGAAAAATTGACCCCGCCATCATGAAAAATCGCATTGTTTTCATGGGCACATCGGCATCGGGCCTGGGGGATTACCATGCAACCCCCCTGAGTCAATATTTTTTCGGTGTGGGTATCCATGCCACGGCAGTGGATAATATCCTGAACCGGAATCTTTTGTCGCGACCCTCCTGGGCCATGGGCATGGAGTGGGTGATGGTTCTCTTTACCGGTATTCTATGCACCCTGATGCTCATGTACCTGAAACCCTGGCCATGCACCCTATCGCTGGCCGGTGCTACCACCCTTCTCTGGTTCATGGAGCTGTTTTTTCTGCGCAAAATGCAGTTCTTCATCTCCATGACCTACCCGTTTCTCACCCTGTTTGTCACCTTTTCCCTGCTAAGCGTCATCCGGTTCCGCATGGAAGAAAAAAAGATGCTTAGACGAACCCGGGACATGGTGTCAGCCCAGAACCTCACCCTACTCGGCATCACCTCCCTTGCCGCCACAAGGGATAAGGAGACCGGCATGCACATTCGTCGCACCGCCATATTTGTAAAAATTCTTGCCAAACGATTGAGTCACTCCCCCCGATTTAAATCCGTTCTGGATGACCACACCATTGAAGTTATGTTCAAATCCGCCCCCATGCACGACATCGGTAAGGTGGGGGTTCCGGATGCAGTGCTGTTAAAGCCCGGAAAACTCACGGACAGTGAATTCAAGGAGATCCAAAAACACACAGAACATGGCTGGCTGGCCATTGAAGAGGCGGAAAAGGTCTCAGGTATTGATGGAGACACTTCCTTTCTTAAGGTTTCCAAAGAGATCATCCGGTGTCACCATGAAAAATGGGACGGGTCCGGGTACAACCAGGGACTTAAAGGGGAAGAAATTCCGCTGTCTGCCAGAATCATGGCCGTGGCCGATGTCTATGATGCGCTGACATCCAGACGGGTATACAAGGCCTCCTTTGATCACACCAAGGCCAGGAACATCATTGTGGAAGGCCGGGGGTCGCACTTTGATCCCGACGTGGTGGATGCCTTTCTTACGGAGCAGGAACGATTTAAAGAGATCGCCATAGAGATGGCGGATAAATAAGCTGAAAATCTGCCATGGGGGCTATATAAAAATATCCGTGTTGCGGGGAACTGGAAAATAAAATAATCCGCCGAAACCTATTCTCCGGGTGCAAACATCCCCCCCTCCAGCCGATTCCTGCCGTTCTCCTTGGCCTGGTACAAAAATTTATCAGCAGTGTCAATGAGGCGGTCCGGAGAACAGCCATCTACAACGGCGGAATCAAGACAGGTAACCCCGAAACTGGATGTGATGGGAATGGGATGCCCCTCGTGGAGGATCTTCCGTTCATACACGGCCTTTCGTAACCGCTCCGTACAGGCGACAGCTGCCTCAAAATCGGTTTCCGGCAATACAATGAGAAACTCCTCCCCCCCATACCGGGCCACCCAGTCCAGCTCCTTTCGGATGGTATCATTGATGGTCCGAACGAAATCAATGAGCACCTGATCACCGGCGCTGTGGCCCCAGGTATCATTGACCTTTTTAAAAAAATCAATATCCGTGAGCACAAGGGAGAGGGGAGAGGCATACCGTTTCGTCCGTTTCAACTCCTTTGGCAGGTGCTGGGTCATATAGTTCCTGTTAAAGCACCCTGTCAAAGGATCGGTGATGGACAGTTTACGTATCTTTTCATTGGACAGTTTAAGGTCGTTGATCTTCTCTTTCAGCTGACGGCTGAGCCGATACCGCTCCAGATGCACGGTGATGCGGGCCAGCAACTCTTCCTTGGCAAAGGGTTTTACCAGATAGTCCGACACCCCTGCCTTGAACACCTTTAACAGTTCCGACTGATCGGGCATGGCGGTGAGACAAATGATGGGCAAATCGCACCGATCAAGCTCCCTTCGGATCTTTCTGGAAAGGACATCACCGTTCATGCGGGGCATGAACAGATCCGTTATCACCACGTCAATCTCATCGGACCGGTGACTGAAAATCTCATACCCTTCCTGCCCATCCTCCGCCTCAATGACAAAAAGCCCCTCCTGGGTCAAGGTATCTGCCACAATTTTCCTGGCCAGGGCATTATCTTCCACCACCAGGGCCGTCATTCCCTCGGACAAGGAGACCGGCTTTAAAATCCGGTCAACGGCCTCCAGCAGCTCCCCCCTGGAAAAGGGTTTGGAGATAAAATCCGCGGCCCCCACCTCAAATCCCTTTTTACGATCCTCCATGTTATCCTGACCGGTTACAAAAACAATCGGTAGCCGTCCATCCTTTTTATGGGAGAACAACCGGGAATAGTGGGGGCTACGCAATTTTCTGCAGGTGTCCCATCCATTGAGCCGTGGCATCTCCACATCCAGGGTGATGAGATCCGGAGGGGACGTCCCGGAAATACGGACCAGGGCCTCCAGTCCGCTTTCGGCTTCCATCACCTGATATCCTCCTGCCTCCAGCTCCTCCCGCAGAGTCATTCTCACCATGGAGCTGTCATCCACCACCAGTATCCGCATTGGATCTGTCATCATTTTCTCCCATTTGGGGGGTCTGGTTCATAAAATACGGATTTAAGATATATTCTTGGCACCAGATGATCACAGATACCCGACAGGGATTCCGTGGCGCCGATGATCAGATACCCGTCCCCGGCCAGTACCCTACACATTTTTTCGAACAGTTTTCTGCGAGTTTCAACATTGAAATAGATGGCCACATTGCGTAACAAAATAATATCGAACCGGCCCATGGCCCCAAAGGGGTGGAGCAAATTCATTCTCCTAAATGACACCATGGCCCGGATCTCATCCCTGACCATCCAGCTGTTTCCCCGGCGTGTGAAATAACGTTCCTGTTTTGCCCGGGGCAACCCCCGTCCCATTTCAAAGGATGTGAATTTCCCAAGGCTTGCCTTGGCAATGGCCTTTGCCGAGATGTCTGTGCCCAAAAGAGATATGTCATACCCCGACATATCCGGCAGAAGATCTTTCAAAACCATTGCAATAGAGTATATCTCCTGCCCCGTGGCACAGGCGGCACTCCAGATACGGATGGGAATGGGACCTCCGCGACACAGGGCCTGACGTTTATCTATGAGATCCGGAATCAGTTTGTGCTCAAGCAGGTGAAAGGGTTTCTCATCCCTGAAAAACAGGGTTTCATTGGTGGAAATATTGTCAATGATCTGCTGTTCAAGGGTCTTTGTCCCGTCCGCCAGTGCCCGATCATAAAGCGCTCCATAGGATGGCAGGGAAAGCTCATCCAGCATCCCCCCAAGGCGGGTCTCAAAAAGATAGGCCTTGGCAGGATTAATATCCATGCCGGAAATCTCACAGATGTACCTTGAAAGAAGAACGCATTCAGCTAAAGATATCTTTACCATGAATCATGGGTGCCAAAAAACCGATTCACCTCCCGGTTCCGGGATCTGGCGGATCATGCCTTTTTTTACCTACCTCACTGTTTTAATGATTTCAACGGACAACCGCTCAAGGGGTGCCACCACATCCACAATTTTCCAGGCAATGGGCCGTGTGGCCATGCCGAACACAGTGCTGCTCTTTTCATCCTGGGCAATGATCATAGCGCCCTTGTCTTTCATCCGTTTCAATCCATCTGCCCCGTCATGCCCCATACCGGTCATAATGACACCGGTGGCCTTGGCACCAAAATGCGCTGCCACAGATCGAAAAAGGTAATCCGCCGAAGGCCTGCACCCGTTTTCCGGAGGATCATCGGTTATGCGAATCATCAGCTCTTTTCCCGCCCCTTGGGAAACCACCTTCATCTGTCGACCACCCGGGGCAATGTATGCCGTGTTCGGTGCCAGCACATCTCCTTCCCGGGCCTCCCGGACTTGAATCATGGATTTTTGATTCAGACTCTGTGCCAGGGCATGGGTAAACAACGGCGGCATGTGCTGAACAATGAGGATGGGGACACCCATATCCGAAGGAATCCCGGACAACACCGTACCAAGCGCCCGGGGACCGCCCGTGGAAACCCCTATGGCCACCACCCGTGACTTCATCTGCCCACGGTCAGGAAACACACGGACAGGGGAGATATTTTGCACCGTTTTCGCAGATGGAGACGGGGAGGCACCAGTGCCCTTCCGGTCTGTTTTGCCCAGAATGGAACGAATGGCCTGCATCCGGCAAAAGGAGCGCACAATGGGTGCCAGCCCTTGCCGAAGCTTCTCTTTATTTTTATCACTGCTCCCCTCCCGGGGTTTAAGAACAAAGTCAAAGGCACCTCGTTCCAGGGCCTGAATATTTTTCTCACCCCCTTCTCCGGCAAAGGCACTGATCATGATGGCCCCCACCTGGGGAAACCGTGCGGCCATCTCTGTGAGCACCTCAAGTCCATCCATTTCCGGCATTTCAATGTCCAGGGTCAACAGATCCGGCTGCAAGGCCGTCATCTTGGCCATGGCAGCCCGGCCATGGTGGGCCGTTCCCACCACTTCAACGCCTTCAAGTTGAGAAAGAACATCTGAAACCATGGTCCGATACACCACGGAATCATCCACCACCAGCACTCGAAGCTTTTTCCCGGGTATCATGTGAGCACCGCTTCCACGTCCAGCACCCCGATAAGGCTGTGGGCCTGTTTGAGAACCCCTTTAAAAAAATTGCCATTGATTCCCCGCAGATTCCCGGGCGGCGGGTCCATGTGGTTCCAATCCACGGCAATGGCTTCACCGATGCGGGTCACCATAAAACCAATGAGTTCCCCCTGGGAATGGACAATAATGTGTCGCCCGGAAAAGCAACCAACGGTGTCATCACCGGATAAAAGCCCCAGCCTCCGGCCAAGATCAATGACGGTTACGATTTTTCCCCTAAGGTTGATGATACCCGACACATGGTCCGGGGCCAGGGGAACCGGAGTGATATCCATCAGTTTATTGACCTCTTGAATGGTGAGGATGTCAATGCCGCAAAGGGCATTGCCCACATAAAAGGTGGTCACCGTCCCCATGCGGGGGAGGGTTCTGTCACGCATGGATGCCATTATTCACCCTCCTTTGAGTTACACCTTGCAACGATCCACTCTTATCTTCAATCTTTCAGCCAGTTTGTTCAGGGCCTCGGCACTTGAGCTTACCTGGGAGCTGCTGGTGGATATCTCTTTTGCCGACTGATTCACCTGGGCGATATCCCGGGCAATCTCCCCGGCCACCGTGGAACTCTGTGCCACGTTTTCCGTCACCTCTGCCATGCCCTGGGCCGCATGGGTGACATTTCCGGCAATTTCCCGGGTGGTCACCGATTGCTCTTCCACCGCAGCAGCAATGGTTGAAACAATTTCATTGACCTGGTTGATCACTGCGGTGATTCTCCCAATCTGGGAGACGGTACCTTCGGTGGATGCCTGTATGCCGTGAATCCTTTTTTTGATCTCATCACTGGCCTGGGCCGCCTGCTTGGCCAACTCTTTGATTTCATTGGCCACAACGGCAAACCCTCTGCCTGCATCACCGGCCCTGGCCGCCTCAATGGTGGCATTGAGAGCCAGAAGATTGGTCTGCTCGGAAATTTCCGTAATGGACTCCGTTACCTTACCGATTTCCCGGGCCGCAAGGCCCAGCTGATCAACGGTGTCCGAAGCCTCTCGGGCCTCTGTCACCGCTGTATGGGTAATACGTCTTGCCTTTTCAGCACTCTCTGCAATTTCACTGATGGTGGCCGTCATCTGCTCCGAAGCCGCCGCCACCATGTTCATGTTGATGGAGGCCTCTTCCGTTGACGCGGCCACGGAACTCATATTGGCACTCATCTCTTCTGCAGCCGCGGCCACGGTGTTGGATCGACTGGAGGTTCGTTCCGCACCGGTGGACATCTGGCCGGATATGGCGGACAGTTGGGTAGAGGCACTGGAAAGGGTTTCAGACCCCTGTGCCAGTTCCCGGATCAATGACCCCAGTCCTTTAATCAAGCTGTTGAGGGAATCGGCCAGCACACCGATTTCATCTTTGCGATGAATATCCAGGGTCTGGGTAAAATCCCCTGTGGCCATTTTCTCGGCAAATCGGGTACCCATCTCCATGGGCCGGGTAATGGACCCGGCAAAGAAAAAAGCAAACACGATAATGAGCACAATGCCCCCAAGGGCAATCATCCCCATGGTCTTTTGTAGGTGACTTACCGATGCCAGGGCTTCGGATTTGTGCACCTGGGCAATCATGGCCCAGGTGGTGTCCCCTATGACCAAAGGAGTATAGGCAGATAGAACCGTGTTTCCGTTGTAGTCAACGGAGATCATCTCTCCGGTTTGTCCGGCCAGGGCGGCCCGTACCGGTTCGATGTCCGCCTTTCCCCTTTCAGGATGGGCAAAAGAGGCATTCACGGAACGATTTTCACTATCCAGGAAAGCGTCTGATCGCATCAGTTTGTCCGAGCCCACCAGAAAGACCTCCCCCAATTTGCCCATCCCGGTTCGTTCGGACATCAGTTTTGTTATTTGCGCTGTGGAAATCTGTAAAGCCACCACACCGATGATGGTTCCGGCCTCCCGAATGGGTGCGGCCACAAACTGGGCAGGGGTATTTCCGGAAGGGGCATACAGCCGGGTATCCGAGATGGAGACCTGACCCTGCACCGCCGCCTGCCACACGGACTTGAGCGGGGAGTCCATGGCGGTCACCCGTTGTCCGAAATCGGAATTTTTGGCCACATTAAAGACAATATCTCCCTGTTTGGCATCCAATAAAAAAATATCAGCGTACCCATAGTGTTTCAAGTGATATTCAAATAGGGGAAAATATCGATTATGGACGGATATATAGAACTCCGGGGCTTCAAAACGCCCCTCTTTCAGACCGCGGAACTCTCCCCTGGTAAACCCGGTTGAGAAGGATTTAAAGGCATCAATGACATAGGGCGTGTGGACCATCATCTCCACATCCCCCTTCCGATCTGAAAAAAACAGTTCTATCTGGCTTTTTTTCAGATTTCGGATGCTCTTGTACTGATTGAATGCCTGGTCTGTCAGGGCACTTACCGTATTGGTATGGGAAACAAGCCCCAGAACCATAAATGGAATGACGCCCACTGTAAGCAAGGCCATGATAAATTTTGCTCTCAGACCAACGATCCTTTTTTTCATTTCCGTCCTCCTCCTTGGTAAGTCCATCTGTCGACTATTTCACCTGGCTTCTCTGTATCTGATGTTTTATACTCTTTAACAACATTTTTCTGTCCAGCTTCAGCTGATAATCATCCACCCCCACCGCATCCCCCCTTGCCATGTTTCTGTCATCAGCCAGGGTGGAGAGGGCAATCACCGGCAGATGGGCATAACGGGGATCGGTCTTGATCTTTTCCGTCAATGCAAATCCGTCAAGGTTGGGCATTTCCAGATCCGTAACAACCAGAGAAAGGGTATCCACATGGTCCTTTATTAGATCCAGGGCGATCTGACCATCTTCTGCCGCGATAACATGGTACCCCTCCTGCTCAATGTAGTGTTTAATCTGATTTCTGAAAAAACCCGAATCTTCGGCAATCAATATGGTGGGAAGTTCCGGAGCGGATATAGGCGCTTGTGACGACGGCAGCCATTGGGGCTGGAGGATGGCGATCATTTCAGAAATATTCACCACCATGGTGGTATGCCCCTCTATGGGAATCGACCCTGAAATACCCGGTTGTTTCAGGGTTTTTTCATCAAGGATGCCGTTAACCTCAACGGCATCCACCGGACCAGAGCCCAGTACCCCCCACTCCCGTCCGTTCATTTCAAAGACAATGACGATAAAATGTGTCAAGGGGGGCAGGGGGGCAGCAGTCGTCACCTCATCCACCGTAAAAAGGGGCAGGGTTTTCCCCCGGGACTGCACCACCCGCATTTTCCCGATGGTTTCCATCTTTTCGCATGAAATTTTCTCGATTCTTACCACCCGATCCAGTGGAACGGCAAACGGTTCCGCTTCTCCGCCCATGAATGTGAGCAAAGAGAGCGTCTTTTGGTGCTCATCGGAACCGGTTTTCCGGGTATGGCCCACCACCGTGGAGAAGTCCTTCTCCACCACCGCCATGACTCCGGCCATTTCCGCCAGATTCGCCACATCCAGGATAAGGGCAACCCGCCCGTCCCCCATGATGGTGGCACCGGCATATGCCCGACACTGCTGGAGGTGACGTCCCAGGGGTTTTACCACGATCTCTTCGGAATCATGAAGTTCATCCACAATCAGTCCGTACTTCAGGGTTCCGGTGGACAATACCGTAATGTTCAATGCACTGGTGGCCCTGTAACGCCGGTCGGTGCGACAGGCAACCGGAGGGGTGTTTCGGATGGAGGCTTTTGGTTTCAATGCCACCGCCATCTCCGTGCTCTCCCCGGGTGAATCCTGTCTGGGGGATCGTCTGTCTGCAATATTCTCCCTGTGATCTTTCTTTCTCTGGCCGGTATCATTGCAGAAATAAGTCCGATTCAAACCGATGATATCCGTCAGTCGCACCAGGGGAAGGAGCACTTCGCGCAACCTCACCACCTGGGCATCCCCCACATATTCGATTTTTTCCCGCACACGGTTTGCCGGAATACGCACCAGCTCTTCCAGGTTCAGCTGGGGAATGGCATAGCGCTCCCCCTCTGCCACAACAATCTGGCTGGGGATAATGGCCAGGGTCAGAGGCACCTTGATCAGAAAGCGGGTCCCGATGCCCGGTTGGGATTCGATGTCCACCTGACCGCCAATGGCGTTCATGTTGTTTTTTACCACATCCATGCCCACTCCCCGTCCGGACAGATCGGTCACCTGTGAAGCCATGGAAAATCCCGGCAGAAAAATCAGATGGAGTTTCTCCTTATCCGACATCTCCCGGGCACGATCATTGGTGATAATTCCCAGTAAAACGGCACGGTCCGCCAGCAGATTCCCATCAAGTCCCCGGCCGTCATCGGAGATATCGATATTCACCTTGCCGGCCTCGTGAAAGGCCCTCAAAAAAATTTGACCTGTCCGGTCCTTTCCCAGAGACCGTCGAATGTCGGGAGACTCTATGCCATGGTCAATGGCGTTGCGGACCAAATGGATCAAGGGGTCCGTCACCGCTTCCAAAAGGGTTTTATCCAACTCCACCTGCTTGCCCCGCATGGTGAGCCTTACCTCTTTTCCCAAATTGCCGGCAAGATCCCTCACCAGCCGGGGAAACCGGTCAAACACCTTGGACATTTGCTGCATCCGGGTGGACATCACCGTCTGCTGGAGTTCCGAGGTAATCAGGTCAATGCGTTGGCTCACAACCTCCGTGGCATGGGTGTCTTTACAGGAGATGGCCTGGAGCAGCTGGTTTCGGCTCAACACCAGTTCCCCGGCCAGGGTCATAAGGGCATCCAGCAGTTTCAGGCCCACCCGGAGACTGGTTTCGGTATCCCCCGTCCCCCTTCGTCGGTCCCGGGAGAGATCCATACCGATATCGGCTGCAGGGGGCGTTTCAGCCATTGGGGGGGCAGCCGTATCCCGGAGAGAATTTTTGGGGTTCTTACCCATTTCAGCCCCGCTGTTTTTATCCTCACCCCTGACCTTTCCACTCCCTATCTTTTCACTCTCTTTGGGCGCTTCATCCACCGCACACTGGATTTTATCACAACCAACCGATTCCCCAACGGTCAATGAGGTCTCACCTGCCGGTAACGGTTCACCCGTTTTCGTGAGTTGAAAAATCAATCCGGCATCCACCTCAAACAATAACCTGATATCTTCCAGGGCCAGTACCGATGCAAAAACAATGAGCAAAAAGGCTCCCCGTGGTGCATGGTTTCCCCGGGGAACATACTGGAATTCCACACGGCTCTTGAGCACGGTACCATATGTCCGGATCTCTTGTGAAATCAGTTCTGCCAGGGCTTCCGGGTCTTTGTCCCCCTGGGGAGTTAGGGGGATTTCAATGAAAAAAACATCTTTGTTTTCATCCCGGGCATTGCATACACTTTGACCTTCCAGGGAAAAGAGAACAGCACCCTCAGCCGTTGTCACCTGTACGGTCTCCAGGGAAGGGTCCGTTAAAATGAGATCTTCCACAACCGGGTCTGTTTTTCCCGCCACCGTCTCTCCGGGCAAGGCCCCCTCTCCATCCCGGGATTCAGGCATATCGGTTAAAGAAGGGGAGGATGCCATGGATGTCACCCGACCGAGGGACTTCAGGGCTTCAAGGTGCTGGGAAATATCAATTTCATCGCTTTCATCCATGTGAAGAATCATATATTCCAGGGCATCGGATGCCAGCAGCAGAAAATGAATCACTTCGGCAGTGGGCACCATTCTTCCGCTTCGAATATTTCCAAGCACCGTCTCCATCTCATGGGAGAGGGATTTAATCCCGGTCAATCCCAGAAAGCCGGATCCCCCCTTGATGGAGTGAACCGTACGAAACACCTTGTTGACCAGCTCCCCGTCAATGGTGTCTCCCCCCTCCTCCATGAGCAGCAGATCAGCCTCAATACTGGACAGATGGTCCAGGGACTCTTCAATAAACACCTGTTTCATCTCATCATCTTTACTGCCCATGCAGACTCCTTTGAAAAATGCCACAAATCAGAGAACCCATGCCTGACCCTTTCACTGCTGCTCTCCGGATAACAGTTTAAATTGATTGCGTTCCTCCTGGTTCCCCACCACCGCCACAAGATCCTTTCCTTTAAAAACATATGTTGCTTTGGGGTTTGAATGGAATACTTTCTCACGCAGGATGCCCACAATGGAGGCACCGGTCTTGGTGCGCACTTCCGACTCTCCGATGCTCTTATTGATCAGCTGACTTCCGGCCTCAATGGGCACCCATGAAATTTCCAACAACTCTTTTATGTTGTCAAGCGTTGTCAACAGCTGATGGGCCTGACTTGATTGATAAATCGGAGCATAAACCTGCCGTCGCACCGCATCTGTATACTGCTGGATGGCAATGGCGGGAATTTCCAGGTTCAGCAAGGCCTGACGGGCAATTTCCAACCCTGCCTCCATCTCCGGCAGTACCACCATATAGACCCCGCTGTCATATAGTGCCCGGGTCTGCTCCACCCCTTCTGCCCGGGCAATGATCTGCAGCGTCGGTTTCAGATGATGCGCATATTGAACAATGGTCCGGGTGGTAATGGCAAGGGGAGTTGTAATCAGCAAAAGTCTTGCAGACTGAATCTCTGAAACCTCAAGCACTGTGGACTGACTCATATCTCCAAAGATCACCGGAAACCCGGCATGCCGACACGCCATCATCCGCTGGTGGTTCAACTCAATGATGACAAAGGGAAGTTCAAGTTTTGTCAGCACCTGGGCAATGTGCTGCCCCACCCGACCGCCACCGGCAATGATGACATGATTTTTCAATCCGGCATGGGGGATGTTTTCCGTCTGCAGGGGTTCATATTGAAACACCTTTTTTTTTAATTTGTAAAGGGGGGTGGCAAGGGCAGAGACAAACGGGGTGAGCACCATACTCAACACAGATATGGAAAGAACAAGGGAATAGATATTTTGATCAATGGAATGGGTTTCAATTCCCACCCGGGCCAGCACAAAGGCGAACTCACCCACCTGAAACAGCCCCAATCCCACGGCCATGGGAATAATATTGATATACCCGAACATACTGGCCAGAATATAAAAAATCCCTCCTTTAAAAAAAGAGACGATCAACAAAAGTGAGACGATTTTACCGGTATTTTCAAAAAAGAAGAGCGGATCAAGCAACATTCCCACCGATGTAAAAAACAAAAGACCAAAAATATCCCTCAGGGGAATAATCTCGCTCAGTGCCTGGTGACCATAATCAGACTCACTTAAGACCATGCCGGCAACAAAGGCACCAAAGGCAAAGGAGAGACCGAACAGATAGGTGGCATACCCGATACCAAGCCCCATGGCGGTGATGGAAAGAATAAAAAGCTCTCTGGAATTCCATTGGGCCACATGCATTAAAAGCCGGGGAAGCAATTTCCTGCCGAAATAGAACATCACCATAAGAAAGGCAATGGATTTAATTACGGCAAGCACCAATAAAGGCAACCCCGCCTTGGGATTACTCAGCTGGGGGAGAATGATCATCATGGGGATCACCGCAAGATCCTGGATAATGAGCATGCCGATCATCACCCGGCTGGAAAGGGTTCCCACAAGGCCCCTGCCCATGAGCGTTTTCAGCGTCACCATGGTGCTGGAAAGAGAGATCAGAGCACCCAGCCACACGGCAGTGGCAAAGGGCCAGCCCAGATATCGACCCAGGCCAAAACCGATACCAATGGTCAAAACAATTTGAATGGGGGTTCCGATAAGGGCAATATGGCGAACCGGCTTTAACTCTTTAAAGGAAAATTCAAGGCCCAACGCAAACAAAAGCAGGGCCACTCCGATTTCCGCCAGCATTTCAATTTCATGGGTGTCACCAACGGTGACTCCTCCCGTGTGAGGTCCCACCACAATTCCGGCAAAGATGTATCCCAAAATCAGGGGTTGCTTGAGTCGCTGAGCCAAAAGCGCACCAACCAAAGCGGCAACCACTATAATGACAATATCTGCTGCAACTCCCATTTTTTATTCGTCCTCAAATTGGCATCATCATTGGCAATAGGTATGACCGAAACCCGGCAATCGCCCTCAACAAGACTGCTATTTGTTAGAAATATCTATCACTCTGCCCCGGGAAGTAAAAGAGATGCCCTGGCCGGATTGCGCACCGATCATAATGGATTCAATAATGGGCGGATTCACCGGTCGGTCAGCGCTCCATTGAACGATGAAATTGGCACCGGACCCGCCGGATTTATCTTTCTCTGATATGACATAACGGATGGATTCCAACGGTTTGAGCCGTTTTGGAGCGTCCAGTGTTCTTTTCAGATGTTTCCCCTGGGTTTCATAATAATCAATTGAAGTAATGTTGATTTCATGGTTTAAATCAATATTTCGAATGCTTAATGTCACCGTGAGGAGGAAGGGACGTTCATGGTTGCCGATATATATATGTGAATAGGCCGGCACATAAATCGTCTCTCCCTTGGACAGCGTGATTTCTTCCCGGGCATGGGCAGACAAAGGGGAAATATATAAAGGAGAAATATATAAAATGGCCAGATAAATAAGCAGATATCTTCCTTTCATGGTTGCACTCCTCTGCAATTAACAGTATCACTTGATGGCATCCTTCATTTATCGGTTTACACTTTTCAAAGGAACATCTCCGTTTTGCGGAATTTTTTCTCAAAAAAGTGTCAAGTACTTTTGATGGCATATGTAAGGATGCCCACTTGATGATCAAATTTTTTCTGACCGATTTTGCGGGAACGGGGTCAGGCTTACGTTAGGGGGAGCAACATCAGAGCCAATCCCCCAACATTCTTATCATGACATGTGAGGGATGAAAAGCCCTGTTTAATCAGATCCTGAAATACCATAATCCACTGGAGAGTTCTTCTCAGATGAAACATCAGACCATCATTAACAATGCCATGGTAATCACCATGGTGCCCGGATCATCCCCCATGGAAACAGGCTCCATTTTAATTGAAGAGGGCCGCATTGCCGATATCAGATGCGGCGACAGCTTCTCACCGGAACCCCACCGACAGGTCATTGACGGCACCGGTCTTCTGGTGATGCCGGGTCTTGTGAACTGCCACACCCACCTGCCCATGTCCCTGTTCCGGGGACTTGCCGATGATCTTCCTCTAAACGTCTGGCTTAACGAACATATTTTCCCCGCCGAAGCCACACAGATCACCCCGTCCACCGCTGAAAAATGGGCACTGCACTCCTGCCATGAACTGTTGCTCTCCGGCACCACCTGCTGCTGTGACGGCTATTTTTATGAAGACCATGTGGCAAAGGGTGTTGAACGATCCGGTATCCGGGCCGTGCTGGGCCAGGGAGTGGTGGACTTCCCCGCCCCCGGGGTTCCGGACCCCCGGAAAAATATCTTAACGGCAGAAAAATTTATCCACAAATGGAAAAAGAGAAATCCCCTGATCCACCCTTCCATTTTCTGCCACTCTGCCTATACCTGCTCCACAGAAACCCTTAAAAAGGGTAAAAACACGGCAGATAACCTGGGAGTCCTTTTTCAAATCCATGTGGCTGAGACCCGCAACGAGACAACACTCACTGCGACAAACCAAGGGAAATCCGGCCATTCAGTGGTGCAATATCTGGACGATATCGGCATACTGGATGCCAGCACCCTCATGGCCCACGGCATCTGGCTGGACAAAAAGGATATTGACATTGTAAAAAAGCGAAAACCGGCCGTTGCCCACTGTCCTGCAAGCAATATGAAGCTGGCATCGGGGGTGGCACCGGTGGTCTCTTTCATGGCAGCGGGCATCCGGGTGGGCCTGGGCACAGACGGGTGTGCCAGCAATAACAACCTGGATCTTTTTTCGGAAATGGACATGGCGGCAAAGCTACAGAAGGTGGCCCTCAATGACCCCTGCGTTCTCAAGGCGAAATCCGTGGTGGAAATGGCCACCCTGGGCGGTGCCAGGGCCCTGGGGCTGGACCATTGCATCGGGTCCCTTGCCGTGGGGAAGCAGGCGGATCTCATTGCCCTTGATCTGCGCCGTCCCCATCTCGTACCCATGTATGATCCCTTCTCCACCCTGGTTTACAGTGCCAGGGGATCGGATGTAATTCTGGTGATGGTGGAGGGAAATATCCGGGTCAGAAAGGGGCACCTGGTGACCACATTGTATAACAATCCTTGACAATAACGATGTTCAGGACTACAAAAAATCTATGAAACCAGATAAATTAATCAGAATATGTGTAATTGACGGGCAGGGGGGCGGCATCGGTTCCACCATCATTCGCAAACTCAAGGATCGATTCGGTGAGGGGATTGAAGTGATGGCCCTTGGCACCAATGCCATTGCTACGGCCCAGATGCTCAAATCCCGTGCCAACCGGGGAGCTTCGGGGATCAATGCCATTGTTCAGACAGTGAAGACAGCCAATTTTATCGTTGGAACGGTGGGAATCATTATGCCCCATGCTATGATGGGAGAATTGACACCGGAAATGGCCGAAGCCATTGCCCAGTCTCCGGCAAAAAAACTGTTGCTACCCCTGACCCAGGAGAACCTGGACATTGTGGGGTTGACATCCACCCCCCTGCCCCAGCTTGTTGATGACCTCATTGACAGATATGAGAAAGACTTTCAACTGAAACCTTAAGGAGTAAAACAATATGTGCGAAGCAACAGCCTATCTTATGGAAGAAGAGAACGAGCAGCTGATCATGGAGGCGGTGGACACAGTCATCCCGGAAGATGGGGGCATTCGTCTGGTGAGTATTTTCGGGGATCAGAAGTTCATTAAAGGATACATTCACTCGTTGTCACTGGTGGACCATAAAGTGTTTATTAAGCTGAGTTGACCGTACTGCAACTTTCCACCCGTAAGTTCTCATTGCCCATACCACATGGTGGCAAATCAGAGACGCTATGACTAAACGGACATGGCCGGATTTCGGTCACCTCCGCACCATGAATTTCATGGTAAAGTAAAAATTACGCCCCCACCTGCATCCTTGGAGGCCAGGGGTGGCGTATCCTCTCCTGGAGTGCCCCACGCTACGGCGTGACGAATCCTTGGGCACTCCAAAAAAGCAGAAAGGGAAAAGAGCCGGACGGCAAGTCTTACAAATAGAGTCTATTTGCGGCTCTTAATTCCCTTTCAAAAAAATCTTTAATCACGCGATGACTACATCTAAAAATCATGCCGAATGCAGTTTTCCATACCATGATCCGGACAGAAATTACCAGCCCAAAGTGAGATAATTGTGCATGGAATCGGCCGCTTCACGGCCCGCGCCCATGGCAAGAATAACCGTTGCCATACCGGTGACAATATCCCCACCGGCCCAGACCCCTCTCTTGGTGGTCTTTCCAGTTGCAGGGTCTGCAACAATATTTCCCCAGGGATTCAGCCCGATATCCGGAGTGGCGTTGGTCAAGAGCGGATTGGCCTTGGCCCCCACTGAAACCACCACCAGATCACAATCCATTCGATATTCGGATCCTTCAATGGGAACGGGACGACGACGACCGGATGCATCGGGTTCACCCAGCTCCATTTTCAGACACTCCATCCCCACAAGACGTCCATTGTCATCACCAAAAAAACGGGTGGGATTGGTGAGCAGCACAAATTCAATGCCCTCTTCCTCTGCATGGTGGAGTTCTTCGGCCCTGGCGGGCATCTCATCCCGGGAGCGTCGATAGACAATTTTCACCGAATCCGCACCCAGGCGCATGGCAGTTCTTGCCGAGTCCATGGCCACATTTCCGGCACCCAGAACCACCACGTTCTTTCCTTTTGCCACCGGCGTGTCATACTCAGGAAAAAGGTAAGCCTTCATGAGATTGGTCCGGGTGAGATATTCATTGGCGGAAAAAACACCGATGAGGTTCTCTCCCGGCAGGTTCATGAAGCGGGGAAGTCCGGCCCCTACACCCACATAAACGGCATCATACCCCTCTTCAAACAATTCGTCAACGGTGAGAGTGGTACCCACCACACTGTTTGTCTCGATTTTCACCCCAAGCTTCTCCAGGGTGGACACTTCTGCCCCCACAATGTCCTTGGGCAGACGGAACTCGGGAATACCATATACCAGCACACCGCCGGTTTTATGGAAGGCCTCAAAAATAGTGACATCATGGCCTTTGACGATAAGATCGCCTGCAACGGTGAGCCCGGATGGGCCCGAGCCCACAACGGCAACTCTTTTACCGGTTTTGGGTGCAACGGTGGGAAGTGCCACATCACCGCTCTCCCGGGCATAATCCGCAGCAAACCGCTCAAGGTAACCAATGGCCACGGGCTTGTCTTTCTTGCCCACAATGCATCGGCCTTCACACTGAATCTCCTGGGGGCAGACCCGCCCACACACCGCCGGAAGGGCATTCTTTTCCCACAGCGTACTGGCGGCCCCGGCAAAATCACCTTCCACAATTTTATGGATAAACCCGGGGATATTCACCGACACCGGACACCCTTCCACACAGGCGGGTTTCTTGCACTGCAGACACCGGGAAGCTTCCAGCTGGGCCATTTCAGGTGTCAATCCCAGGGGGACCTCTTTAAAATTTTTATTTCTCACATCGGGGGCCTGTTCAGGCATTTTAACCCGTGGTGTTGTCTCTTTTTTGACTTTCTTTTCTGCCATTACATCCTCCAGATAAAATTCATGCCCCGGCGGGCATACCATCATTGCCGAACCACTTACTTACACTGACATCTGTTCATACTGATTTTCTCTTCTGCATGATATGCCTGGAGACGCTTGGACAGTTCATCGTAATCCACTTTATGGCCATCAAATTCAGGTCCGTCAACACATGCAAACTTGGTCTCTCCCCCCACAGATACCCGGCATCCACCGCACATGCCAGTGCCATCCACCATGATGGGGTTCAGGCTAACAAGGGTTTCGACATTTTTTTCTTTGGTGATCATGGAGACAAACTTCATCATGGGAACAGGGCCAATGGCCACCACCAGGCTGATATCTTCCTTTGCCAGCACGTCTTTGAGCACATCCGTGACAAACCCGTGATGTCCCTGGGAACCGTCATCGGTGCAGATATACAAGGTATCTGACACCTTTGCCATCTTATCTTCCAAAATCAGCAGGTCCTTGTTCCGGGAGCCCAGAATGGTGATCACCTCATTACCCACCTCTTTGAGGCCCCGGGTAATGGGATGAAGCACGGCGATGCCGGTACCGCCGCCCACACACACCACCTTTCCTTTTTTCTCAAGGTGGGTGGCTTTTCCCAGGGGTCCGATGACTGCGTAGTACTCTTGGCCCACGTCCATGCTCCCGAACAGAGAGGTGGATTTTCCAACAATCATGTAAATAATGGTAATGGTGCCCTTTTCCGGGTCCACATCCGCCATGGTTAGAGGAATCCGCTCTCCTTTTTCATTGGCCTGGAGAATTACAAACTGGCCGGGTTTTGCCTTGGCGGCAATGCGGGGAGCCTCAATTTCGTTCAACACAATGGTTCCCTGTGCCATCTCTTCCCGATGGATAATTTTAAACATTTAAACCTCCTGCGATCAAAATCTTTTCAGCATAATAACTGAATTTTTCATTGCGTATTCGGATTTCAGGATTTCAACAGATCTCCCCGACACGTTTTTGGTTAATGATCATAATCAGATAAAACGGATAAAATCAAGAAAAGTTTTTCCGCTCCTCCAGTTTTCTGCCCATGATCTGCCAGGACTGTTGCAAAAAATAACATCCAATACAGAATCTTTTCTCGAAACAAAGAGGAGGGTGTACCAAACTTTTTCAAATAAAACAAGAGTGAAAATATTTTTTTAATGTATCCGTAATATTATATCCGAACACCATAAAATAAACACCATTCATTTCCATAACACCTTCATTATTCGTTGTGGGCGAACCCGGGTCCCAAATCCCGTTCCGCCCGTGGCGGTTATATGCGGTGATCCGTTTTTTTAGGTCTGTCCCTGCGCGGCCCAGGTGAACACAAAGCCGGCCCTGCTGCCCATGCCGGGTAAAACCGTAGTTGTGATCAAACGAAATGTCATTGTTTCAGAAACATTATCAAAAGAGGACGCACTGCCGCGGGAAAAAACGGGGAAATGAAGAGACCGGACCTCCGGCATAAAAGCATAGAGCACATCACCCGGGTCCCTCCCAGGCGATGTGCACGAAACAGAGCAGGTTATGCTTCCACCACCTCAGCCTTGATAATGGTAATGGGTTCCACGGGGACATCCTGATGTCCCCCTTTATTACCCGTTGCCACACCTTTCATCTTGTTTACCACACCATGGCCCTTGGTAACCTTGCCAAAGACGGCATATCCCCATCCCTGGGGCGTTTTGGTGGTGTGGTTCAGAAAAGAGTTCTTCTTAACATTGATGAAAAACTGTGCCGTTGCACTGTGGGGGTCCATGGTCCTGGCCATGGCAATGGTATAGGCATCATTGGAAAGCCCGTTGTCCGCTTCGTTTTCCACCGGGGTACCGGTGGCTTTCTCTTTCATATCCGGAGTCATGCCCCCTCCCTGAACCATGAACCCATCAATCACTCTATGAAAAATGGTACCGTCATAGTGTCCGGATTTAACATAGGACAGAAAATTTTCCACACTTTTGGGGGCTTTTTCAGCATTTAGTTCCACCTCAATCTCACCCATGCTGGTCTCAATTCTAACCATTTGTAATCACCTGTAACTTTATAATTATGTTAAAAGAGATGGGGATGAAACCCCTTTTTGGTGCTTCATCCCCACAATGTATCCGTAAACTCAATCATCAAGGTCCATGGGATATATACCCCATGGCCCGGTTCAACTATGTTCCATGTCAAGGGGAGAGACAATCGCCCCTTTTTTCTGCCTTAATACCATAAGTTCTTCCTTCTGACCATGGAGAACTTTAAACAGGGTGTCGGGAATATTTTTTTCTTTGGAATAGGCATCAATCTGGAATTCCAGGCGTTCAATCATATTATCAGTATACAGAGAAAACTGTTTTATATAGAGGTCAAGGGGGTATTCCTTGTCAATGATCTCCTTAAAAAGCCTTTTCAAATCATCATACAGGGGCAGATACCCAATGGGTGTTTCAATTGCTTTCACTTCCTGATGGGCATATCGTTCCAGCCAGGCAAGCCACACCTTTACATCTCGCTTTTCCCCCAATAATTTTTTGGACGCTCCGCCCCTTGCCTCATGGGTGAGGAAATAGTTGAGCCCAGCCATGACCGGTTTTTTATCCGCGGCAATGGCGGGATTTCCGAAAAATTTAAACTGAGCGTCCATATAATCCCCCAACGCTCCGGGAATAAACGCCGCATTGGCCCAGGGAGAGCGCTTAACGCCGGTGACACCCACCTCCGTTGCCGTGGCTGCAGAAACAATGCAGGCCCCCAGCGCCACCCCATGTTTCTCATTCTTGGCCACCCACAACGGCGGCATGGTATCACTGTCCCGGCCACTGTAGGTGATCATCCGGGTCTCCACACCGGCGGGATTTTCCGACTCTTCGGAATAATTACCCAGGGCCTTTGCAGAGAGGGTACACCTGGCATTGGGATGGGAGATGGGGATGGGCTTACCATTGGCATCTGTTTTTCCTTTATACCACTCCCCTTGAAAATTAAATCCCTTTTCCGCAGGCGCCTCTCCGTTTCCCACCCAGTGGGGAACTCTGTTTTCATCCACCAGAACATTGGTCCAGATCACTTCCGTACCGGGCTTTCGGAGATTTTCCATGAGCTGGGGATCCCCCTCCCAGTTGACATCTTCCAGTATGCCGAAAATGCCGCATTCCGGATTGACGGAACGGACGGATCCGTCTTGTGCAATCCACATCTGGGCCAGATCATCCCCCACAAAACAGTCTCCGGCCATGGCCGTGGTGGTCTTTCCGCATCCGCTGGGGGCAGCCCCGGCGCACCAGGAGACCCGTCCCCCCGGTCCTTTAATACCGGTGATGAACATATGCTCCGAAAGCTCTTTCCCTCTGTTTTCATAGACCGCCTTGTCCACGGCAAATCGATGGTTGCCCTTTTTAAGCAATAGGGTATTGCCCGCATAGGTGCAGTTAAAGCTGTAGGTGGTTCGGTATGATCTGTCCATGAAGACCCGGGCATTGGGAAGATCTTCCGTTCGATTTTGCCCCTCGCTGTGGATATTGGTGAAAAAATGCCCCAGGGTCTCCACCTCCCGGTCAAATCCATGAAAGGCATTTCGATAGAGAATCTCTGCACTGTGGGACACATAGGCGGAGCTGGTAAGTTCCAGGGCAGGATTGGAAGCCGGTGCCCCCACAGGCCCCCGCATGTAAAACCCCACAACCATGGTTTTCCCTTCCATAATGCCTGTCATGTGTGTGGAAATCTCTTCAAGGGCGTCTTCACGCTCCATGCGGTTGGCAAGGGAGCTTACCTCCTCATGGGCATCCGCAATGTAAAAAGTTCTGTCCACAATCCTTCCCTGCTCCTGGGCAAGATCGTAATGGATGGTATGGTTTTCCATGGCCAGGGGCGCTTCTTCTCTGTTTTTGAGCGCCAGCTCCCGAATAAATTGACGGTCTTCATCCGTACCCGTATTGACAAACACCGTTTGGGGCTGACACACGGCAATGGCATTGGCAATGCGTTTCAGCACATTTTTATTTTTTATATTTTTCAGACGGGTATACTGAACATCATCCATGTACTGCCTGAAAATCCCATCCATTTCATCTGGAGAGGCCACTCTACCCAAAGTTTCCGCTATATCCGGTCCCACATTTTTGTCCACCATTTTTATCAACTCTCACCTTATTTTTGATCACTTTTTTTTATCAAAATTCATGAAAACCTCAAAGACGGAAACCCTTGCCCTTAAAGCCTTACATGATTTTATTGTATTAACTATTGCATTAAAATAATCATCTTTAACATGTTCTTAACAAAAAACAAATAATTTAAATTTTTTTTGCGCTGAACCCAAGATTATGCTATCAGTGCCTCTATTATGACAACGCAAATAATAAGTATTTCCAATCAGAAAGGTGGTGTGGGTAAAACCACCACTGCGGTGAATCTGGCTGCTGCCCTTGCCGTTTCAGGCAAAGAGACGCTGCTTGTGGACTGTGATCCCCAGGCCAATGCCACCACAGCAACGGGCATTGACAAACCGGACCTGACCATGTCGCTGTACCACGGCCTCATCGGTGATGCCCCGCCCCACACCCTTATCTGTGATACTGAAATCAAAAAACTGAAAATTCTGCCCTCCAATGTGGACCTCATCGGTTTTGAAGTGGAGTTCATGGAGACACCGCGACGGGAACGGATACTGGGAGATGTGTTGTCAAAGGTGGCGGCAACCTTCCAATACATCATCATTGACTGCCCCCCATCTCTGAGTCTTTTGACCCTCAATGCACTCACTGCCGCCGATTCCGTCATTGTTCCCCTGCAGACTGAATTTTTTGCCCTGGAGGGTCTTGGGCAATTGCTTGAGACCATCAAACGGGTAAAGGTATCCCTCAATCCCAGCCTGCGCATTGAAGGCATACTTTTAACCATGTATGACAAACGGACCAACCTTGCAAGACAGGTGGTGGAGGATGCGGAAAAATATTTCAAAGAGATGATCTTTAAAACAAAAATTCCCCGCAATGTCAAACTGGCCGAAGCACCCAGTTACGGCATACCGGTGATCGCCTATGATGTCAGCTCCCCCGGTGCCAGGAGCTACCTGGCCCTTGCAAAGGAACTCTTGAAAAGATGACTGAAAAGAAAGTGAGAAAAACCGGATTGGGCAGAGGGATCTCTGCCCTCATTCCCGATATTCAGCCCATGGATGAAAAATCGGGCAGCTATTTCATGTGCGACCTTGAAGACATCCTCCCCAACCGGTTTCAACCCAGGACACTCTTTTCCGAAGAGGATCTGGAACATCTCAAGGAGTCCATCATTGAGCAGGGGGTTCTGCAACCCGTTCTGGTGAGAAAACAGAACGACAAATATGAACTCATTGCCGGAGAACGTCGTTTCCGGGCGGCCCGGCGGGCCAACCTGACCCGGATTCCGGCCATCATCCGAAACCTCTCCGACGAGCAGGTGCTGGAGGTCTCCATCATTGAAAATATCCAGCGGGCCAACTTAAACCCCCTGGAGGAGGCTGAAGCTTACCACCGGCTCATCACGGAATTTCAATACACCCAGGAGATGGTGGCGCAAAAGATCGGTAAAAACCGATCCACCATCACCAATTTTCTGCGCTTGAGAAAACTGCCTGATCCCATCAGTAAAAGTCTGGCTGAAAATCAAATCTCCATGGGCCATGCCCGGGCACTTCTGGGTGCCGGGACCGAGGATCTTCAGATCAAAGCGTGGGAGAGTGTGGTGTCAAAGGATCTCTCCGTGCGGTCCACGGAGCAGCTGGTGAAAAAGATCAGGGAACAGCCCCATGTGCCGGAACCGCCCCCCTCCGACACCACGGCGCTTCAGTCCATTTGCGACTCCCTCTCCCGCAAGATTCAATCCAACGTAAAAATAAAGAAAAAAGGAGACAGGGGAAAACTGGAGATCAGCTTCAAGACGGAGCAGGAGTTCCAGAAACTGATCCAGCTCCTGGACACGCTTTCATGAAAATCACCGTTGCAAAAACCGCCGGCTTCTGCATGGGGGTCCGCCGGGCCGTGGACATGGTATTGGATGCCGCCAACCGCACCCAGGGTCCCATCTGCACCTTCGGCCCCCTGATTCACAACCCCCAGGTACAGGAGATGCTCCGGGAAAAGGGAATTCCCAGTATCAACGAGATTCCCTATCAGGGCCAGGGAACCGTTCTCATCCGGGCACATGGGGTCCCCCCCCAGGATAAAATTGCCCTTGAAACCGCAGGATTTAAGGTCATTGACGCCACCTGCCCCCGGGTGATCCAGGTTCAGACCATCATCAAAAAACACAGTGAAAAAGGGTATACCACCCTTATCATCGGAGATGCAGATCATCCCGAGGTCCGGGGGCTGCTGGGATATGCCGGCACCAGGGGATTCACCGCATCCTCCCTAAAGGAGGTAAAAGCCCTGCCCACCTTTGACAAGGCCGTGGTGGTGGCCCAGACCACCCAAAACACCTCCCTGTACCAGGAGATAAAACAGTGGATTGCCCTCACCCATCCCCACTACCGGATCCACGACACCATCTGCCACTCAACGGAAAAACGCCAGGCCGAAACAAGAGAAATTGCACAGAAAAGTGATGCCGTGATTGTGGTGGGGGGAAAAGAGAGCGGCAACACCCAACGACTGGCCCAGATTGCCCGGGCCACGGGCAAACCCTCCATGCACATTGAGGACGTATCGGAGCTGGATTATCGACTGATAGAGCATGCCGACTCCCTGGCCATCACGGCAGGGGCATCCACCCCCAACTGGATCATCAACAAAACCTGCCGGACCATTGAAGAGCACCTCCAGGCCACTCAGAAAAAACATCGACTCTTTTTCCAGGTCCGAAATCTGCTGTTAAAGACCAATATACTGCTGGCAGCAGGGGCCGGATGCCTCACCGGGGCCTGTTCTTCCCTCCAGGGGGTGAATCAGTCCCTGGTCCACGCCGCCGTTGCCAGCCTCTATGTACTCTCCATGCAGATTCTGAACAATCTTTTGACCATCTCATCGGACCGGTACAACCACCCGGACCGGGCCCAGTTCTATGAGTCTCATAAGGCAAAAATGACAACAGTGGCACTGGTCAGCGGCGGGGCAGGCCTGCTCCTCTCCTTTTACCACAGTTCCATGGCCTTTTTGATTCTCATGGTGATGAGCATCCTTGGACTCACCTACAACCTTGACATTTTCTCTTTTCTGCCCGGTATGGGACGGGCCAAGGCATTAAAGGATATCCCGGGTTCAAAGACGGTGCTCATTGCCGCTGCCTGGGGAACCGTCACCGCCATTCTTCCGGCCATGGAAACGTTCAACACCCTTCTTTCAGTGGGCATTGCCTTTGTCTTTGCCACGGGTCTGGTATTTGCCAGAACCGCCTTTTTCAACGTGCTGGAGATGCAGGGGGACAGAATCACCGGCAGAGAGACCCTGCCCCTGATACTGGGGGAGGCCCGGAGCCTGCGGTTGATCAAAGGAGTCCTCATCTCTGTCTGTCTGATGCTCCTCCTTGCCGCCACCCTGGGAGTGACGGGGCCCATCGGTTTTCTGCTGGCCACGCTTCCCGTCCTTCTGATCAACCTCATTGTCCGGTGCGAAAACGGATATCTGCTACCGGGAACCAATCTTGAACTCATCCTGGACAGCCATTTTATCCTGGCGGGCATCATGGGGCTCCTGCTGTAAAGCCAACTCCAATGGCAACGGAGCAGCCGCCTGGACGTCATGGCTGAGTATGCGATGTATCTTGGCATCTTTCTGCTGCCACAGACCGTTCAACCATTGACAGAAACGGTTCCTGAACCTTGCATCCTCAAAGAAATCCCCCACCATCTCCTCGGACACCGGCATGGAGGTCACATCCACAATGATCCGGTTCACCCGCCCCGATATAAATCCCCAGAAGCTGTCCGCCCCCTGGGGATAAACAATGGTCACATCTATAATGCGATGGATGTTCTCCCCCATGGCCCCCAGCACAAAGGCCACGCCGCCGGCCCGGGGATTTAACAGGTAGCGATGGGGAGAGTTCTGTGCGCTCTGCTTTTCCCGAGTAAACCGGGTGCCCTCCACAAAATTCATGATGGAAATGGGAAGGGCTTTGAATTTTTCACACGCCTTGCGAGTGCTCTCCAGATCCTTTCCCTTTAAATGGGGATATTTTTCCAGAAACGAGCGGGAGTACCGGCGCATGAAGGGAAAATCCAGGGCCCACCAGGCAAGCCCCAGAAAGGGCACCCAGATCAGCTCCTTTTTTAAAAAAAACTTCAAAAAGGGAATCCGGCGATAGAACACGGTCTGGAGCACCAGAATGTCCATCCAGGACTGGTGGTTGGAAAGCACCAGGTACCACTCCTGCATCTCCAGGGCATCCACGCCCCGGACATCCCACGCGATGCGGGTAAAAAGGCGGGAGTTAAAGATATTGACACCGATCCAGGTATTTGCAAGGGAGATGAGCACCCTGTCGCACACCACCCGGCAGGAAGGCAGTGGCACAATGAATTTCACCAGGGAGACCATCAAAAGAATCGTACACATCACCATGGTATTGAGAAGATAGAGTAGAAAAGACAAAATGCCCTTTACCGGGCCGGGAAGAAAATTCAGCATAGCATCCGTTCCTGTACCTTGATGATCACGTTTAAAAAAAATCCAAGGCGTACCACCCTCAGGATCCGCCCTGTTCGTCAATATATTTTTTTACGGTTCTGCGGTCCATTCCGGCCTGCCTTGCCACCTTTTCATAGACCCCATGTTTCCGATAAAGCAGCTGCAGGTAGCCGGCGGTCAATTCTGACACCGTCAAATCTCCATTGTCAAGCCCCTTGACCAGACGCTGTTTGATCCCGTCGGCCCCTTTTTTCTGCAAGCGCTCGTAACTGCGCCGGAGCATGACCTGTTTCACGCACTGCTCAAGCTCCCGGACGTTCCCCGGCCAGTGATAATCTTTTCCCAATTCCCTGTCAATCATGCGAACCACTTTGTTCACCAGCTCGTCACACCGGGTTCCCATGATCCGCTCCACCGTAAATGCCAGAAGGGCCTTCAGCTCTTCAGGCTCCTGAAGAATCCGTTTTCTCAGGGGGGGCACCTCAATGACATCGGAACTGAGCCGGTAATAGAAATCATCCCTTAATACCCTGCCCCCGGCAATATCATCCATGGAACGATTGGTGGCAGCAATGACCCGTCCCTGGAACCGGGACTTCACATGACTGCCCACCGGGGCGAACACCCGATCCTGGAGCACCTGCAACAGCTTGATCTGAACATGGTTGGGGACCTCACCAATCTCATCCAGCAAAATGGCACCATGGGGACTGCACCGGTCAAACACGCCGGGATAATCCTCCACAGCCCCGGTAAAGGCCCCCTTTCGATGGCCAAACAGCTCAGATTCCAGAAGGGTTTCCGGAAACTGGGAGAGATTCAAGGAGATAAAGGTGCCGGTGAAACTGTCGGCAAAGCACTCTTTTTTACTGTCAAAGGGAATAAATCCGCTGCGGCCAACGGCCATGGCCGCCGTTCCCTTGCCCGTTCCGGTCTCCCCCAGTATCAGAGTGGAAAAATCCTCCATGCGGTTCCACAGATATTGATCATACCACTCAATATTGCTCGTAAAAACATTGTTCCACAGTTTGCGTTTCAACTCTTTCATGCAGGGGCTGGTGCCCACCAGGGAGTTGGAAATGAAAAAAAAGGCCCGGCGCAACTGAAAGGAAAAGGCAAAATAGTGGTCATAGCAACTCTCCGGAAATCCTCTTTGATGGAGCATGGCCATGGCCTCCCGGGCAAAGGAGACCTTAACCGGGACGTCACCGGCACTGATCTGCTCCATGATTAACTGATCAAAGCGCTCCCGGAACTTATGGAAAATATCAAACAGAAAGACCACGCGGATCAGGTTCCGATCCTGTCCGCTAAAGGCAGAAAGGGTGGCTCGTCCCTCTTTTTCCAGCTGTTTGATCCGGATATCAATCTCCTGAATACAGCGGTCGGCACTCTCCCTGCGGGAAACAGAGGGAAAAAGTCCGGCAATGGTCCGGTCCAGCTTTTCCCGCAGGTCCCCAAAGGGATTGGCAAAGGCGGCGTGGTACACTGTTTTGAAAAAACGCCGCTCCTCACTGCTCAGTTTTCTGAATCCGGTCACCCGACCTCCTGTGCATTTCATGTATAGCCATCAGTCATCATATGTACGTTTCCCTGTGTACCATAGAGAAAAAGGATTTTCAACAAAACGAAATCTCCGAGAATCGACAAATAAAAAATGCCTTAAATAATAATGAGATATAAAAAAGATATCTCCGGCAAAAGGTATAATTTTCAAAACAAGCCATCATGGCAATACTTTTGCATAAGGATTTCACACTTTTTATTAGCGCCATGACAGGCACAATGCCGCTTCGGCAGCTATCCTGACCCTAACAACATGAACGTCAGGGGGTATTTGCATATAACCGCCATGGGCCGACCTTATTCTGACCTTGGTCCGCCCACAACAAAGCATGAAACTAATGTTAGGCATACCTACACTTTCTTATAACGGGCATGTCCTGCCGGACACAACAAATATAGAAAATGGTATTATGCCGCCGCCCCCCCCGACGGGCAATGGGCCCGGACCGGAACTGTAGACAGCTCAATTGTCCGGTTCCTATTGCCCATCGGGGGGGCGGCTCTGCTGAGGTTGCCTTGGAGGCTGCCTTTTCATATAACATACATGGCAGAAAAACCTGCCACAACGAAAAGCGAAAGTCCTTTAATTCCAGCATATTGATGAGACTTTCATATAAAATTTAATGGGAGAACCCAATAAATGCTCACTCGATTACTCAGTTCAAAATTGCCGTTAATGGTATATAACCCCACAAAAGTCTTCTCTTTAACTTTTTTCACTGAGATCTTCCGGGCCGGCGGCCTGCCCGTCTTTGATGCAGAGTTCATGCCCGAAGATGAAATCATCCATGGGGCAAAGCAGCTGGAAAAAGCCGGCGTGCTGTTCGGCCTAAGGGTGGTTGCCCCCAGCGCCACCCTTGTGGAGACCCTAAAGGAGTTGCATCTTGATCAACTGGACGTTCTGATCTTCCCCGTGGATAAGGGAAACGGCACCATCTCCTTTTCCGGTTTTGGCGACACAAAACTGATCCTTGAAATAAAGGATATCAACATCAATGATACCATTGATGTTGTAGATCCCCATGCTCTGATCCTCAAGGGCAATGAAGCCGGAGGCCGGGTGTCCGGGTACTCCTCCTTTATTTTGATGCAATGGTACCTGCAAAACAGCACAAGACCCGTTTTCATCCATGGCGGTGTGGGCAGAAATACAGCCTCGGGCATGTTTGCCGCCGGTGTCAGCGGTGTGGTACTGGACAGTCAGGTGTGGCTGGCCGATGAATCCCCGGTGGCGCAAAATTTTAAGACCCTCCTGGGGAATCTGGACGAGAGCGATTCCATTGAGGTGACCACCAACACAAGTTTCATCATCCGGGTCTTTGCCAAACTGGGGACCAAAATTGCCCGGGACCTGAAAGAGAAGGCCCTGCTCTGGTCCGACCGGGAAAAGGCCCAGGACCTGGTATACCAGGAGCTGGAAAAGAACTGTACTCCCCTTGACGATGCCGAAGCCAGTGCGGTGCAATCCCTGTTTTTTCTGGGTCAGGATGCCCTGTTTGCAAAAAGTTTCAAAAAAATGGCATCCTCCATCAAGGAGATGATCCCCACCTTTTTTAAAGAGATCGGACAACAGCTCCGGTTTGTGGACGGATTTGATCCTGTGGTGCCGGACTCCCCCCTGGCCCGGGAGCATGGGACCCGCTTTCCCCTGATCCAGGGCCCCATGGCCAATATCAGCGACAATGCCGATTTTGCCACCCAGGTGCTGGAGGCCGGCGCACTCCCCTTTCTGGCCGTGGGCAGCCTGCCCGACTTTCTGGCGGAGCCCATGCTCAAGAGGGGAGCTGAAGAGGTGAAAAACTTCGGTGCCGGCCTGGTGGGTATTGAGGCCTTTAACCCGGCCATTGCCAAGCACATGGAGATGGTAAAAAAATACAAGGTCCCCTTTGCCCTGTTTGCCGGGGGCATTCCCTCCCAGATCATTGAGCTGGAAAAGGCCGGCACCAAAACCTATCTCCACACCCCGTCTGTCTCCATGCTGAAAAATGCCATGGAAAACGGCTGCACCCGATTCATCTTTGAGGGCAAGGAGGCCGGGGGGCATGTGGGGTCTCTCTCCAGTCTGGTGCTGTGGGATGCGGCCATCACCCGACTGCTGCAAGATGACAAAGCCAATCTTTCCGGTATCAGCCTGATCTTTGCCGGGGGTATCTCCACCTGTTTTGCCTCCTGGTTCATCTCCGGTATCGGTGCCCGACTGGCGGCCCGGGGTGCTGCCATCGGTCTCCAGGTGGGCAGTGCCTACCTTTTCACCCAGGAGATCATCCAAACAGGTGCCATGAAAAAGCGGTACCAGGAGATCCTGTGCAAAACCGATGAGACGGTGGTCATCGGCACCAGTGTGGGTCTTGCCTCACGCACCGCCCCCACGGAATTTGCCAGGATAACGGTGAACCTTGAAAAGGAGATGATCAAGGAAGGAAAAAAACTGGAGGAGCGCAAGCGGGCCTTTGAAAAAAACAACATCGGCTCCCTGCTCATCGGTGCCAAGGGCTATCTCCCGGACTTCAAACGGCCCGGAGAAAAATTTTACACCTGGTTTGATGACGCGGCCCAGGAGGAGAAAGGCAATTTCCTGGTGGGGGACAGTCTGGCCTATTTCCACGAAACCGTGACCATCCCCCAGGTCCATGACCGCTATTTCAAGGCCAAGGAGACCCTTTACCGGAACTTAGGAAAACTGGAGGTATTCTCCTCCCATCGAAACCGGGTCAATGATGAGATCGCCATTGTGGGCATGGGATGTATTCTGCCGGGGGCTGACACGCCCGAGGCGCTGTGGGACAATATCATGGGTAAACGCTATGCCATCAAGGAGATGCCCGACCACAGAATCCGTAAAGACCTCTACTATGACCCGGACAAAACAGCCGAAGACAAATCCTACACCATGCTGGCAGGCATTGTGGAAAATTACCGGTTTGATCAGGAGCGGTTCGGATACGATGATGACAAAGCGGCCAAACTCTCCCGGAGCCAGAAGATGCTGCTGGAAGCCGCCTACCAGGCCGTTGAAAACGCCGGCTTCCTCAATGAGGATCTCACCTTTGCCTGCAAAGATCCCCAGCGCACCGCCGTTATCATTGCCACTTGCCTTGGCAATGAACTGGGCAATGAACTCCAGCTCAAATACCATTTCCCGGAAGTGGTCTCCATGCTCCGGAAACTGCCGGAATTTGCCGCCCTCACCGAAACGGAAAAGACGGATCTGACGGAACATCTGAGGATCGGCATGGAGGGAAACAACCCGGGATATGACCCGGTGCACGGGATCTTGCTCAACATAGAAGCCTCCCGTGTGGCCCGTCACCTCGGCATCCGGGGCCCCAACTACATTGTGGATGCGGCCTGTGCCTCCTCCTTCAGTGCTCTGGACGCTGCCATGGGAAGCCTGCTTTCCGGTGAGCAGGATCAGGTGATCGTGGGGGGGGTCAACACCCATCTGGCTCCGGAATCCTTTATCGGATTCTGCAAAATGGGGGCATTGTCTGCGGATGGCTCTTTTCCCTTTGATAAACGGGCCAACGGATTCATCCTGGGAGAAGGGGCTGCGGTGTTCGTCTTAAAGCGCATGAAAGATGCCCTGCGGGACGGTGATACCATCCAGGCGGTTATAAAGGGCATCGGCAGCAGCTCCGACGGCCGGGGCAAAGCCATTGCCGCCCCCAACCTCAACGGTCAGGTCCTGGCCGTAAAGCGGTGCTTTGAAAACATCGCCCCCCGGGTCACCCCGGACGACGTCTCGTTTGTGGAAGCCCATGGCACCTCCACCATCATAGGGGATCAGGCGGAACTTGAAACCTTGAAACAGATCTACTGCACCTCAAAAACCGGCATCAGTTCCGTGAAATCTCAGATCGGCCATCTGCTGGGGGGGGCCGGTGCAGCCGGTCTTATCAAGGCGGTACTGGCCGTTAAAAAAGGAATTCTGCCCCCCAATGCCAATTTTGAAACCCTCTCTCCCAACCATCATCTGAAGAATTCCGCCCTGTACATCATAGAAAAATCCACCCCTTGGCTGGAACCGGACAACAAAACCCGCAAAGCCGGAATCAGCTCCTATGGCTTCGGCGGCATCAACTACCACGTTGTCATTGAAGAGTTCAGAAACGATTATCAGCCCCTTGGCCGGGATATTTTCACTGACCCGGCATATGATTTCAATGATGACCGCATCGTCATTGCAGGCCTTGGGGTTCGACTCCCCGGAGCCCCGGATACGGGTCAGTTTTGGGAAACGTTGAAATCCGAAGAGAAGCAGCTCTCCTCCATTCCCGAATCCGCCTTTGACAACGCCGCCTATGCAGAGCTGGATAAAACATCCAACTACCGGCTGCCCATGATCCAGGCCGGGGTGATCAAAGACTTTAAATTCAACAACATTAAATACCGCATGCCCCCCACCACGGTGAGATCCCTGGAACGGGGCCAGCTGCTGGGCCTGGACGCAGCAGATGAGGCCATCACCTCCTGTGGGTTAACCCCTCTGCTGACGCCGGGGAACAAAACCGGTGTCATCCTCGGTACCATTGCCGGAGAACGACAGAACAAAAACATTCTGCGGGTGAGAAAAGGCCTTTTGGCTGAAATAATAGAGACCTGCACTGCGCTTGATCCGGGTAAGACCAAAGGCATTGCCCATGCCCTGGTGGAGGCCATCAAGACCCGAATTCCGGAAAACAACGAAGACACCACACCGGGTCTGTTGTCCAACATCATCTCCGGCCGTATTGCCAACCATTTCGGGCTCAACGGTGCCAACTATGTCATTGACGCCTCCTGCGCCTCTGCCGTCATGGCCATTCACAACGCCACCCGAAGCCTGGCGTTCAAAGACCTGGACTTTGTCCTGGCCGGCGGGGTGGATGCCAACCTCTATCCCGTGGTGCTCATGGCCTTTAAACGGCTGGGCCTGCTGTCGGAAAACACGGCCCGGTTCTTTGATGACCGGGCCGACGGCTACTCCATGGGGGAAGGGGCTGCCATACATGTCCTCACCACCCGTAAAAAAGCAAGGGAAGCGGGCATGAAGATCCTGGGGGAGATCAACCACTGCACCATCCAGTCCAGTGTACCGGACCACATGCTGGCCCCGTCGGAACATACCTTTGTCTCCACCATCAATGCCTGTTACAAAGAGAGCGGCATTCTCAAAAAAGAGGTCAAGCACCTGGATCTTTTTGCCTTTTCCAATATATTGGGAGATATGGTGGAAAAGCAGGTGGCGGAAAAATGTTTCACCCACGACATCTCCTGCGGCAATGTCAAGCCCCAGTTCGGCTATTTCAAGGCCGCCAACCCGGCGGTGGTCATGGCCAAGCTGATCCTCATGAACCAACACAGAACCCTGCTCCCCTTCAGGTATCTGGATGAAACCCACACCACCCTTAAAAACGGCACAAACCTGAAACCGGTAAAGGACATTACCCCGGTTTCGGAACGGGAGCCCATGCGGTTTGCCTTTAATGTCAACGGCATTGGCGGCAACCACTGCCATGTGATCTTAAGCCCCCTGCCTGTCAGGCTCCTGGAAACCCGAGCCGTGGATTCCAAAGACAAAACAATTCTTGCTCCGGCACACACTCCGGTGGCAACCCCGGGGGACGGCGCGTCACCGGCCGCTCCCGGCGCCCCCGGCAGCATCACACCGCCGCCCAGAGAAATACAGATGAAACCGGCTGCCACACTTCCCTTTCCCACGGATGGCCAACATCAAAAAATGGTGGCCCTGTTGTCAGGCCAGGGGGTCCAGGCACCGGGCATGATGAAAGAACTCTACGACACAGATCCCGACATCCGCAACACCATGGACCGGGGGGAGGAGATTTTTACGGAGCAGCGGGGCTACTCCCTGCTTGAAATGATGTTTGGGGATGACAACCGACTCAACCTGACGGAAAATACCCAACCTGCGGTGTTTCTGTCATCGGCGGCCCTGTTTGACCGGCTCCATGCCAATGGATTTGAGCCCGACTGCTTCATCGGCCACAGCGTAGGTGAATACACGGCCCTCTTCTGCAGCGGCATGCTCAATTTTGACGATGCCATGCGCCTGCTGCTCAAGCGGGCGGACCTCATGAAGGAGGCGGCACAAAAACATCCCGGCGGCATCATGGTGGTGTTCAGAAATGAAAAAGAGACCGGTGGGTTCATCCGGGAAAGCGGGCTCAAGGATATCTACATCACCAACAAGAATTCTGAAAACCAGACAGCGGTTTCCGGAAAAACCCATGCCATAAACGACTTTTGCCAGTACCTCACCAGCCGGAACATTATCTTTAAAAAACTCAACCTTTCCGCGGCCTTCCACACCCCCCTTCTGCAGGAAGCAGCGGAAAAACTCAGGGATTATCTGGCCACGGTCACCTTTAACGACACCGCCTTTGGCCGGGTCATCTCCAATGTCACGGCCCGGCCCTACCCGGAAAATCGACGGGAGGTGAAAGACCTGCTGGCCAGACAGATCACCTCGCCGGTGGAGTTCATCCGATCCATTGAGTACGTCTATGAATCCGGACGAACCCACTACATTGAGATCGGCCCGGGTCGCCTCCTGGCCAACCTCTTGAAAAACATCAATATTGTCCATTTTCAAAGCATGGTCACCGTGGACCGGCGTCAGGGAGAAGTTGCCTCCTTTGAGGCGTGCAAGGCCTATCTTGCCTCCTACAGCAGCATCTTCACCCGGCAGCGGGACCAAAGGGAAAGAATTTTGCCCGGAGGGACGACACAGGCCATGGCCGCCGGCCCGGTAACGGCCCCTGTGCAGGTCTCACTGGACGATGATTTCTCTGCATTCAAGGTCAAAAACAGCCTCCTTGCCGAAAAACTGCTCTATGAGGAGTTCCGACGTCAAAAACGGGAAGCTGCCGTGGATGCCCTGGAGCGGTTTGACTTTGACACCGACCCCATTGTCATCTCCGGTGTTTCTGTAGGGCTTCCGGGCAAGGCCCGTCGGGTATTTGCCGCCGATAACTTTGACCGGATTCTGGAGGGGACCAATTTCATTGAGCCGTTATCACTGGAAGACCAGAAGCGCATCGCCGACAAGAACATCACCCGGCTCTTTAAACAGCCCGACGGCAATGCACGGTTTGTGGAGATCACAAGAACCGAAGACGTAATCCAGCTGGCCGGCCAGTTGGGATACTTCAGCCTCACGGACGAGTACGGCATCAAAACCCAGTATGATACCACCATGGCCCTGGCCGTTGCCGCAGGCATCGAAGCCCTGAAAGATGCGGGCATCCCCCTGGTCATGCAGTACAAGGAGGCCTCCACCGGCGGTGGAAAAATGATTCCGGACGGCTTTGCCCTGCCACTGGAAATGCAGGAGGAGACCGGAGTGCTCATCACCTCCCTGTGGCCCAGCAACGAAACCATGCTTGATGAAATGGAGCGGTACCTCTATGACCGCTTCTATTTAAAGCCCTATGAGGAATTTGAAAATATCTATTTCTATCTCATGGAAAACGTTAAAGAGATGGGGGTAAAGGAGAAAATCACCGACTGGTTCTTTAAAATCAAGGGCAGTAAGCTGGACAAATTCGGCCCCTATAAATTTGACAGAAATTTTCTCATGAATGCCTGCCCCCTGGGGGCAGCCCACCTGGCCCAGATCATCCGGGCCAAGGGTCCCAACACCCTTTTAAGTTCTGCCTGTGCCTCCACCACCCAGGCCATCGGTGTGGCTGAAGACTGGATCCGGGTGGGACGGTGCAAACGGGTCATCGTCATTGGCGGAGAGAACGCCACATCCCCGGCCCAGAACCAGTGGGTAGGCTCCGGTTTTCTGGCATTGGGGGCGGCCACGGTGAAAAAACGGGTGTCTGAAGCGGCCAAGCCCTTTGATTCCGAACGAAACGGAACCATCGTGGGTGCCGGTGCCGTGGGCCTGGTCATCGAGACCAGTGCCCGGGCAAGGGTCAGAGGCATGAACGGCCAGGCGGAAATACTGGGGACCCACATGGCCAACAGCGCCTATCACACCTTTAACATTGACGTGCCCCACATGGCAAAGGAGATGACCCGATTCATCACCCGCATGGAACGGCAACACCAAATGACCAAAAGTGAGTATGCAAAAAAACTATTGTTCATGTCCCATGAGACCTACACCCCGGCCCGGGGCGGCAGCGCCGATGCCGAGGTGACGGCATTGAAAACCGCATTTAAAGACTACCTAAGCCACATCTGCATCTCCAACACCAAGGGATTCACCGGCCATACACTGGGGGCCGCCATTGAGGACGTGGTCATGGTCAAGGCGCTGCAGAAGAGAAAGGCCCCTCCCATTGCCAATCTCACCAGTATCCCCGACCATTTCAAGGCCCTGAACTTCAGCAGCAAAAAGGCCATCCAGTCGGAATACGGCCTGCATCTGGCCGCCGGGTTCGGATCTCACTTCGCCTTTCTGCTCATCCGGCGCATTGAAGAGAACACCTTTGAAAACAACCCCGGGTACACCCGCTGGCTCCAAAGAATTTCCGGAACCGCCACCCCGGAACTCAAGGTCATTGACAACACGCTGTGTGTCGTTCCCGGCGCTGGCGGAGCACCGGCAGCCACTATCGCGGCAGTCAAGGATACCCCCAAACAAATTGCACCGGCGACCTCCATGCCCGAAGCTGCACCACGGATTTCCCCAACACCCGGAGGTGTGGTGACGTCTCCGGCAGCACCTGCCATTCCGGTACCACCGGCACAGCCCCGGGAGATCCCCTCTCCAAAAGCGGCACAGAAATCGGCAGCTGTATCTCCGGCACTGGCACTGTCCAAAATCAAAGAGATCATTGCTGAACAGACCGGATACACCACGGACATGCTGGAAGACACACTGGATCTGGAGGCCGATCTGGGCATTGACACCGTCAAGCAGGTGGAGATCTTTGCCAAGGCAGCCGCTCATTTTGGGTTCCCCGTGCCCGAGGATCTGAAATTACGGGATCTTAACACCATTGCAAAACTGGCCGATTACATCAACACCAAGGCCGCTCCCAAGGCACCGGACACCCCACCTGAAGGGGGAGGGTCCCCTGCAGGTGCCCCCGGTAGCGCACCTGGCCAGCCGGGAGCACCGGAAACCGTTCCAGCCACGGCTATGGCACCGGCAGCTTCAACCTCATCGGAAGCGCATCTGACCAACGCCCTTGAAAAGGTCAAGGAGATCATTGCCGACCAGACCGGATACACCACGGACATGCTGGAAGACACCTTGGATCTGGAGGCCGACCTGGGCATTGACACCGTCAAACAGGTGGAGATCTTTGCCAAGGCAGCCGCCCATTTTGGGTTCCCCGTGCCAGAGGATCTGAAATTACGGGATCTCAACACCATTGCAAAACTGGCCGATTACATCAACACCAAGGCCGCTCCCAAGGCATCGGACACCCCGCCTGCAGGAGGAGGGTCCCCTGCAGGTGCCACCGGTAGCGCACCTGGCCAGCCGGAAGCACCGGAAACCGTTTCAGCCACGGCTATGGCACCGGCAGCTTCAACCTCATCGGAAGCGCATCTGACCAACGCCCTTGAAAAGGTGAAGGAGATCATTGCCGACCAGACCGGGTACACCACGGACATGCTGGAAGACACCCTGGATCTGGAGGCCGACCTGGGCATTGACACCGTCAAACAGGTGGAGATCTTTGCCAAAGCAGCCGCCCATTTTGGATTCCCCGTGCCCGAGGATCTGAAATTACGGGATCTCAACACCATTGCAAAGCTGGCCGATTATATCAACACCAAGGCCACCCCTCCGGAACCCGATACCCCACCTGCCGGCGATGCCGGTCCTGCCGGTCCCACCGGGTCCGGCGGCCCGTCCGGAGCAACCGGCACCCCGGCCCATGCGCCGGAAAACACCGCCACCGGCCTGGCTACCGGGGGACGGACCTCCGGATCATCGGCCCCATCGGACATCAAACGGCTGGTGCCGGTGATGAAACCGGTGCCGGGACCGATACCGGGTGCCATGGATCTTTCCGGCAAGACGGTGGTCATGACGCTGGACAGTGTGGGATTTGCGGAAAAAACAGCTGCCGCACTGGGTAAAGAGACCCGGATCATCGGTCTGGGTCCGGATGAAAACTGCGGTGATTTCTGCCACCAGGTGATTCCCGTGGATCTGGCATCGGAAATTGCCATCAGGGAAGCTGTCGAACAGATTGTCAAAACCCATGACGAGATTGCAGGTTTCATCCACCTGGCACCTCTGGATCTCTGTTTCCCAGAAAAAGGCAACACCTCCCTTACCGGGGCAGCCCATGTCCATGCCTTTTATCATCTCATGAAGGCACTTTTCACACCGCTGAACCAAAAAGAGAGACTCATTGCGGCCCTCTCCCTGGATTCGGTGATTTTTCCCCATGGGGATACCCGACAGGGAACCATTGAACCCTGTTTTGCCGGTATTTCCGGCATGATGAAGAGCCTTGCCAAGGAGATGCCCCACACCCGGGTGAAAATGGTGGATTTTTCATACCCTGCTCCCCTGGTATCCCTAAACGACATCAGCAAACAGTTCGTCAACGAGATCATCTCCGAGGACAGCCGGGTGGAAACCGGTTACCGGGGGACGAAAAAATATGTTCTGAAACTGCAGGAGCAGCGCCCCGATACCACGGACAAAGAACTCATCACAGCCGGGGATACCCTGCTGGTCACAGGCGGTGCCAGGGGCATCACCTTTGAGATTCTGCAGCAGGTGGTGGAACGGTATAAAACCAACCTGGTCATCCTGGCCAGAAGTCCCATTGACACGGTGGATGCAACGTTCCTTGACCCTGCGGCCACACCGGCCACCATCATGGCCATATTAAAGGAGACCATGAAAGGGGCCAAACCTGTGGCCCTGAAAAATGAGACCGACCGTATCATGGCCATCCGGCTCTCCCGGCAGAACCTCGACACCCTGAGATCACAGGGGGTGTCGGTGACGTATCTGTCAGCGGATGTGGCGGACAAATCCGCAGTGGAAAAGGCCTTGGCCGGCATTGACCATATGGATGGGGTGATCCATGCCGCCGGCCTTGAAGAGAGCATGCCCTTTGACAAAAAAGCATATGACTCCTTTGCCCGGGTATTCAACACCAAGGTCATGGGGTGCCACAATGTCATGGCGGCCCTGGCAGACAAACAGGTACGATACCACATTGGATTTTCTTCGGTGACGGCAAAATTCGGCAATGAGGGCCAGGCCGACTACACCGCCGCCAATGATATGCTGGCCAAGATGCTTTTTAAGGCCCAGGCAGAAAACGAAGATCTCACGTGCAAGGTCATGGACTGGACCGCCTGGAGCGGTGCCGGCATGGCCACCCGGGACACCGTTAAAAAGGTGCTCACCGAACGGGGGTTGAAGTTTCTGCCCCTGAAAGAGGGCATTGATTTTTTCATGGATGAAATGGCGGACACCGTCACCACTGAGGTGGTGATCACAGGTCTTGACACGGCCTTTGACCGGGATTCACTACTCACCGTGGCCCCCTTCCTGGACAGAGAGACAAAGAAGACAGATGGAAAAACCGTGTTTTCCCGGCATCTTTCCATTGAAAAGGATTGCTTTCTCCTGGATCATGCCATGGATGGTACCCCCATCTTCCTGGGGGCCACCGGCGTTGAAACCATGGCCGAAGCGGCCATGGCAAGCCGTGAAAAACCCGGATACCTCACCGAGGTGACTGACTTTGCCATTCCCTACGGCATCAAGCTGCTCAAGAACCGGCCCAAGTCGATCCTTGTTTCAGCAGAAGTCACACCGGATGATCCCGACGTATGGCGCTGTACCATCACCTCACAGTTCATCAACCCCGCCGGTGTTACCATGGGAGATCCCAAGCGCCACTACCAGGCCCGGATCATGGTAAAGGATGCCCCCCTGCCCGGTGAAAAACGATCCATTCCGGCGTTCACCCCCGTTGCAAACTCAAAGGAGCTGGCCAAGCAGATCTATCATCCCCAACGCCTTTTTATGGATAACCTGTTCCGGTCCATCCATGACATTGTAAGCTTTAACGGAACCACCCTGGTGAGCCTTTTGTCCCACACAAGTGATGCGCCCTTCTTCACGCATGGGGCCACACCGGAATTTTTAACCGATGTGGTGCTCCTGGACGGCATGTTCCAGACCGGCGGTGCCTTTGAGTTTTTCACCGACTCGTTTGTGGTGCTGCCCTACAAAATCGGTAGCCTTCAGTTCCTGGGCCGGGGAACCAAAAAACAAAAATATCTCTGTTTCACCACCCGCACGGCTTCCGACGATGAAACCGACACCTATGACATGGATCTTGTGGATGAAAAAGGAAATTTCTTGATGAAACTCAGGAAGTTTCAGATGGTGAAGCTGAATAAGCTTACCCCTGAAAACAGCATCAGCAAAGAGGTTATCGGCAAATAAGTCGGCATCCTTCATATGCCTTCAAAAGTACTTTACACTTTTTTGAGGGAAAGGCCCGCAAAACGGGAATGTTCTCTGAAAAGTGTAAACCGAGAAATGAAGGATGCCAATAAGTCCTGCTTTTTGTTTTGCTGGAAATACAGATCGTTCAATGATCCCGTTTTTTTATCTTAAAAATGCACGGGAGACTGAAAGACGATTTCAAGGTGAGCCATGTTGCCAATCACACACACTAACCGGCTTGAATGAAGAAATACTTGCAGAATCAGTCAATTATGATTAGAATAAACATGTTCGAAAAAAGGCATCCTTCAAAAGTACTTTACACTTTCCAAGGAGTATTCCCCATTTTCAGGGGCTTTTTCCAAAAGACTGTAAAGTACTTTGGGGGTCATATGAAGGATGCCCGAAAAAACATGAAAAATCCTTGGAAGCCAAACCCAAAGGAAACAAAACATGCCACAGCAATCCGTCAATCGTGAAAAGCCCCAAGACGACTATGACAGCCCATGGAAAGAGGCCCTGGAAATATATTTTCAAGAATTCATGGAGTTTTTCTTTCCCAGGATTGCAGATGAAATCGATTGGAAACGGGACTACCGCTTCCAGGACAAGGAGTTCCAGCAAATCGTCAGAGATGCCCGATTGGGCAGACGTTATACCGATAAACTGGTGAGTGTCTGGTCCACCCAGGGAGGTGAGATCAATGTCATGGTTCATATTGAAATCCAGGCGGCCCGGGACACTGAGTTTGCAGAGCGAATGTATGTGTACAATTACAGAATCTATGACAAGCATCGCAAACCGGTAACCAGCCTGGCCATCCTGGCCGATGATGAAGCAAAATGGCATCCCCGTCAATTCTCACGGGCCCAGTGGGGGTGCACCATGAATTTTCTTTTTCCCACGGTGAAACTCAAACCCCTGGCAGGTGATATGGAAGCCCTGCTGGATCAAACCAACCCATTTGCCCTGATAACGGCGGCTCACCTGATGACCCAGGCATCCAACCATGATCCGAATAAAAGATTTATCCTGAAATGGCGGTTGACCCGCATGCTTTATGAAAAAGAACACACCAGGGAACAGATACTGAATCTCTACCGGTTCATCGACTGGCTCATGGTACTGCCCCAATCGCTGTCAAAGCGATTTAACACCCAACATAAGGAATATGAGGAGGAACTAAAAATGCCTTATATCACAACCGCCGAACGAATTGGACGAGAAGAGGGAATGGAAGCTGGAATGTTAGCAGATGCCCGGGAAATGGTCCTGGAAGCCCTGGATATAAAATTCAATAAAGTACCGGAGGATATAAACGAAGTCATCAAAAGGTTGAACAACAGACTGCTGCTGAAAAAACTTCTCAGATCCGCCATCCAAAGTAAAGATCTCCAAGGATTCAGAAAAACCATCCGGGAAATTCATCCCGATTGATACTGAAAAAACATGCCCCTTGGATCAATCCGGACAGTCATGTCACCCGCATGGATCTCATCGGTAAAGAGGGTAAATTCACCCTGCCGGATCAAACCGGCGTGATCCGGCCTTTCACCTGTTCGCCACAGCCAATATAGTGGCCTTGGGGATGCAACCGGACTCCCGGGTACCCAGCCATTAATCTTCTTGCGGGTGGTGATCTGCCCTGTTATTTTATCAATCCACCCCCAGAATCACTGCAAAACAGTTGAATAAGGCCCACACAGGATCGCCTTTGTGGAGATCCAGGCCCTTTGCACCTTCCGTGGAAACCAGTGCACACAATGCGGTTCCGTCTGCAATGCGCACCGTATATTCCGTGTTCACCTCTCCTTTATGAATGCGCTCTATCAGGCCGTTGAATTTATTCTCCGCACTGCATTTGGGTGCTTCCCTGCTGCGGTATAACATGACCCAGGGGGCCTTGACTTCCGCCGTTACCAGACGTCCTTTTGTCAACGCAAGCTGTTCTAAACTGTCGTTGGTGATGACCGTTACAACGCAATAACCGCTGACCGTGGTCAAGGTGACCCGGGTCTGGATATCTCCCCTTTGAAGGGTTTGAATTTTTCCGAAAAATGAGTTCCGGGCGCTGGTTTTGCGCGATGCCTCCCTTTCAATGAAAATCCGGGTCAGTCGCTGAATTTCATCCGCAGAAAAGGAGACATAGGAACCGGTGAGATTCGGCGTTGAATGGCCCATCACCTTCTGAACCGCTGGCAGGGGCATGTTTCCCTGCAACAACTCAACGGCACGCGCTTTTCGCACCATCTCCGGACCGCCAAGGTTTTTGGCGAACCCGCAGGCCTCTGCACGTTCATAAAACTTACGTCGAAGGAAGCCGGGATCAACATCAAACCGATGTTTCAAAGCACTTCCGAAAAGAGGGTCGGCAAGGGCTTCCTGTATCTCGGAAGAGAGCATGGTGGAGATATGAACCGTCCGTGGAATATTTTTTATATCCGGGCCCTGGCGGTTAAAACAGACCAATTGCCCTTTAAAATCAATGTCCTTAAAAGGATCAAGCGCCAGAACTTCATTGAGCTTTGCCCCGGTGTACCGTATCAATAAAAAAATGATCAAAATCCGTTGGCGGGCGACGCTTACATCTGCGCGGGGAGAGCCGTTTGCCCACTTCCGGAATGATTGCTCCAATTGATTGAGCTGGAGAGAATCCAGGCATTGGCCCTCCTCGGGAATTGAGACAATGCCCCCCTGGTTCATCTCTTTTTGCAATGGCCGCTGCGGATCAGATAAAGGGGAATTAAGTGTATTTTCTAAATTCATCGATGCTCCTGCCAAATTCTTTCGAGTGTACCCTTTTTTGATGATCCGAGGACGATCGTGATCTACCCAACCTCACCCCAGCCCCCTCTCCATGACTGGAGAGGGGGGGGGGAATACTGCAAAAAGGGTACACTCCATTCTTTCATTGATGGCCGAAATCCGGTCATAACCCTTTATATCACGCTTGGGCATGAAAACCATGGAATAAAATCTTGACAACAGGTTATCGGCACTATAAACTGACACGAATAATAAATTAATCGTGTCAGCATTCCAAACCGGACTTGCTCACACATGGACCATCGGTGGGAAGGATCAGGGTTGCCTTATTTGCATTTGGGTTGAATTTTTAGTTTAACTTCAAATAGATGCCAAGAAGGCCGACCCATGCAACTGATCCTGTGAACCCACCGATTATCCCAAATGGCCGGTGTTGTCATCTGGCTCTGTCACCCTTTTGATCGTGGAGGATAAAATGCTTTTTCATACTGCGGGAATTGAAGTAGCGCCATGGATTCCCCCCTTGACGGCCTTTGGAATTTCGTTTTTTACATCCATGGGCGGGGTGTCGGGGGCGTTTCTCCTGCTTCCATTTCAAATGTCATTTCTTGGCTATACAACGCCATCGGTCAGTGCCACGAACCAATTGTTCAACATTGTGGCAATCCCAAGCGGCGTATACCGCTATTGGCAAGAGGGCCGAATGGTATGGCCACTTACCGTTGTTGTGGTGATCGGGACCCTGCCGGGTGTGTTCATAGGTGCCTTCATCCGAGTGATATATCTTCCAAACCCAAGGCATTTCAAACTGTTTGCCGCCACGGTCCTGTTTTATATCGGGCTTAAAATGATACTGAATCTGCTGAAAAAAAGCAGTGCCGGCAAGATCAACAGTGAACAACGATTTCAGGAGATGGTACGCCGCCACCGGGATAAATCTGCCGGTTCGGAAATAACAGATCCCATGGCATTGAAGGCTGTGAAAGTTACGCACTTCAACCTAAGACGAATCGGGTACACTTTTTATGAGGAAACATTTGACGTGTCATTCTGGGGAATCATGAGCCTCAGCTTTATTGTGGGCATTGTGGGGGGAATTTACGGCATCGGTGGCGGCTCCATTATTGCTCCGTTTTTCGTGACCTTTTTCGGGCTGCCGGTTTTTACGGTGGCTGGTGCGGCTCTGATGGGGACCTTCGTAACCTCAGTGGCGGGTGTGGCCTTTTACCAGATCATCTCACCTTTCTATCCAACCATATCGGTGGCACCCGACTGGTTGCTGGGCATTCTGTTTGGTCTCGGTGGAATGGGGGGAATGTATCTTGGGGCCCGCTGCCAGAAATTTATCCCGGCAAAAGTGATCAAATGGATGTTGGCGGCAATACTTGTCTTTACCGCAATAAAATATCTTGTCTCATTTTTGAGTTACTGACCCGCCAGGCAACACAGAGACCCGGTTCCGGCCCTGGTTTTTTGATTGATAGAGCATTTTATCAGCGGCATTGAGCAAATCTTCAAAACTACCGTCCGGATCATGGAACGAGGCTGTACCTAAACTCACGGTATACTGAATAATGTCATCATTATCATCAGCCGTTGGGATTCGGCTTTGTTCCACCAGTTGCCGGATTTTTTCAGCGACTCTTCCTGCCCCCTCACGGGTCGTTCCCGGCAAGATAATGACAAATTCCTCTCCCCCATACCGGGCGGCCACATCAATGCCCCTGATATTATGCATAATGACGTCTGCCAGATGCTGCAGTACCCTGTCACCCTCCACATGCCCATACCGATCGTTGATGCCCTTGAACAGATCGATATCCAGCATGACCACGGACAATGCTTTGTGAAGGAGAAGGGTATTTGAATACTCTCTCTTCCCGAAATTGATCATAAAACGCCGGTTGTAAAGCCCGGTGAGTTCGTCGGTGTTGGCCAGATTTGCATTCTCAATGGCATTGGCCACCGCATGGCTCAGGGAGAGTTGCGTTCTGATACGTGCCATCAACTCCTGCCTGTCAATGGGCTTTGTCAGATAATCATTGGCTCCGGAATGAAAGGCGGCAACAATATCCCGGGTCTGTTTTCCCGCAGTGAGCATGAGCACAGGAAGCTCATAGGCTGTGTATTTTTTTCGAACACGGGTTAAGACCTCATAACCTGACATGCGTGGCATCATAATATCGAGAAGAACCATATCAAACGATCGACTTTCTATCATTTCAAGCGCCTTAATCCCGTTCGTTGCATAATCGAACCGATAGTTTTTTAGAGAAAGATAATTCTGCAGCACCTGGATATTGGTGATGTCGTCGTCCACAATCAAAATATTTTCTCCGGTCATCTCCCTACCTTCCATGGCAGGTTCAATACCGGGAGATTCACCATCCAACAAATTTTCTTGAAAACGGGCCTCCTCCGTGCCGGAGATCATGACTTCAAGATCAGAGCTGCCCGCTTTTGCTCCCTTTTGCAGAGTAAAGGAGAAGACTGCCCCTTGGTGTTCGGCGGACCGAACACTGATGTTACCACCCAGAAGTTCCACCAGTTTTCTGGTGATGGTCAATCCCAGGCCGGTACCGCCGTAATCCCTGGTCGCTGTACCGTCGATCTGTTCAAAGGGAACAAAGATCTCTTCATGCATATGTTCCGGAATCCCGGGGCCTGTGTCTTCAACATGAACAATAATATGGGTACCCTTGTCCTGGGCAGAGACCCGTACATGTCCCTCCTCCGTAAATTTGACCGCGTTTCCAATAAGATTGAAAAGGATCTGTTGCAGTCGGTTTTCATCTCCCCTGACAGCGGGAAAATCGCTGCTTATGCCATTGATCAGCTTCAGCTTTTTTAAAGGAACGGTTGCCTTGACAATGGTCAATACCACCTCGGTTATCTGTCTCAGGTCAATATCTTTTACCGACAGAGAGATGTCGTTGTGCCTGAGCTTTGAATAATCAAGGATATCATTAATCAGACCGGCAAGTCTTTTAGCACTTGAAGAGATCAATCTTAAATTCAAATTGGCCTTTTCCGACAACTCCCCTGCAATGCCGTCAATCAGGGAATCACTGATGCCGATAATGCCGTTGATAGGAGTTCGCAGTTCATGGGAGGTGTTGGCAAGGAACTCGTCCTTGAGTTTATCCGTGGCCTGAAGTTTCTTTGAAAGCGATTCAACCATTTTATGTTCATTGGCAAACTTTATGGCGAGCATGGCAGACTGGGCAACAATAAAAAAAGAGAACCAGACGGACAGAAAATATCCCGTATTAATGACCTGCATGTAATGAAGCATATCGTTTACGACCCCTATGAAAACAAACAGAAATCCTGCCAGAAAAATCACGGAATATCGAAATCTTTTGATCACACCATAGCCATTAACACAAAGAATGAGCAGGCAGGATACGGCAACCATCATTAAATACGGCGTAAACAATTTCGTATAGGTCATTGGCGGCAGAGTGAACGACACCAGCAGATATGCACTGTGGACCATCAATAACGCCCGGTGGAGCCATAAGGCCCGATGGCGTTTAATGGGAAAGTGAGGATCAAAAAAATAAAAGGCATAGACCTGAAATGCCATGACACACAGCGGTATGATTGCCGTTGCCATCCTGGAACCGAATTCAAAGGAGAGGTCCGGCATGATCTGGGTGATAAAGGTGGTGCCGGTGGACAGAGTCCGGATGGCGATGAAGATGCAGAAAAGACCGAAATAGAGTAACTCTTTCTCTTCCCTGCGAAACGAAAACAAAATGATATGGTAAATTCCGGCAAACAGACATACGGCAACCAGTATTATTTCAACGATTGTGCTCAAAAGATGCTGTTTGTGAATCTTTTCCGGAGATCCGAGAAAAAAACTCTGACCGATGCCGGCATTTACGTGGCTGTGATTGGATATGTTCAGAAGAATTTCAATGGTGTCACGGCTATTTTGAAAGGTGTAAATCCGTGGGGATAAAAACCGGATGCCACCTTGGGAGAATTGTCCATGGCTGTCCATGAGATCTCCGTTGATAAACAGTCTGTACTCGGTGAAAATTTCCGGAGTCAACAGACTCAGGGGCCTGTTCTTTTTATTTACATGAATCAAAAGTCTGTAGGATACGCTCTCTTCAGGGGAAAGGGCAAGCGCCTCGTATGCCGTCCAGTATTTTGGGACCGGATAATACCCCGTGGGCTCGGGGGGCCTGCCCTTTGAAAAGTCGTCGGGCGTAAGAGCTGTCTCCCGGAAAAACTGCCACTGCCCGTCCAGCCTCACATTGCCGTCCCGGTACAGGTCATGATTTGCAAGATTCAGCACACCGGATACGGCAGAAGGCATGGATGGATTAGCCCCAGCAATGCCGTTTGTGATAAAAAAGAGGCACGCGGCTATGAGGATTGTTGTTTTAAACTGTACAGGGCACTTCTTTTTATTGTTTTTCATGGGATGCAATGAATCTCATTAAGCAATAAATAGCAAACATTTTTCCCACACTATACCGGAACATCCATCTGTTTTGGAAATCTTTTTGAAAATTTTTCCCTTGCGTTTATCTGTTTTTTTATTGATAATCTTCTCATTTGAAATATTTCTTACATTACTTTAATGCGTTGCTCCGGGCAGGCTTGAGCATAGCCTCCAAGTCTTGATGAATATCGAACATCCAAAACCTGCAAAAAGACAATCAACTCCGCCGCATTGGCCCCGCAAAAGGTGGCCATTGGGAGCTGTTACCATGACAGGCAAAAATACTCTCTTTAAATACTTTTGACTTGGTTCTAAACGGTCATGACCGGATTCAGGCCGATAATGCCTTATGAGGAAAGGGAAAAAGGAGGCAAAATGAAATGTGATCGCTGCAATGTGAATATTGGATCAGGAGAGGAAAGAGATCATTTTGGGCAGACCCTTTGTGAGGACTGCTACATGGAGGCACTTTCCCCTGTTAAAACCTGTGATCCATGGGCGGTACACAGCGCCAAAATCTTTGAAATGCACGCAGGTGAGGATGCCATGCTCACGCCGATCCAGCAGGAAATCCTGCGGATTCTCAAAGAAAACGGCCCCATGGAGCCGTCGATATTACTGCAAAAGGTGAAGGGGAATTTACAGCTCAAAGATCTGGAACGGGAGTTCTCCACCCTTCGCCATATGGAAAAAGTCCGGGGGAAAAAAGAGGGTCAGAAGGTTCTTTGGATACTGTGGTAACCAGGATGAAAGATGAGGTTCACGGCACAATGGATTCAGCACTTGCCAAATCGCTAATGATTCAGGCCCATCAATGCAGCGACGCTCACGGCATAATGGATTCAGCACGCTTTAATAACCACCCATAAATAAGAATAAGCGACAGGTAGAGCTTTGACTGACAATTACGCAAAAATCGTCCGGCAGAACCTCCATACACTTTACGCAAATCTGCCCCCGGACCTTGAAAAAAATCTCCCGGGCCACCGGGACGGTCAGACGTTTCTCTTCAACGCCCTGGGTGAGGCATGCAGGCTTACGAACCGGAGCATCACCCTGGGTGAAATGGAGAGTCCTTCCATCCCCGGGATTTTAATCTCCCTTTATGCGTTGAACGCCACCCCGGACATCTGTCTGGTATCACCTTTCAAGGCCTTTCGGGAATTTCCCGACAGCATGCCCTATGTGGGGGCATTTACCACACACACAGAACAGTTGTTAGTGCCCCATGTATCTGAAATCAGAACATCGGCACCCCTCATTACCCGGCAGTTCAACGGTGAAAACGCACCGGTTCAGGCAGGGGGGGACTTCTCGTTTACCCTGTTTTCCCTGCCCAAAATTGCCCTCTGCTATATCTTTTATGAGGCGGATGAGGATTTTCCGGCATCGGTTACCTGCCTGTTTTCCAACAATGCCAACCAGTTCCTGCCCATTGACGGCCTTGCCGATGTGGGGGAATACACCTCCCGGAAAATCCTGGACCTGGTGAACACCGCTCAATAGTACGGACGGATCAATGGGAACCTATGGGAGGGAACCTATAGGAACCTGAGAGAGGGGGTAACCTGAGAGAGGCAACCTGGGGAAACCTGATTAAAGGCCTGATCAGAAGCGTTATCTCCCAGACCAAAGTCAGGCTCAAGTCCGTCAAATCCCCCGTTCTTTTTTAATACTGTCCCAGGCTTCCTGTATCTCTTTAAACTTATCACTGGCAAAGTCTGTAAACTCTTCCGGCAATCCCTTGGAGGCAATCTTATCCGGATGGTATTCAGACACCAGCTTCCGATAATTCTTTTTCAGCTCCTCATTGCTGGCGGTCTCTTCACACTTCAGCACGGCATAGGCCTTATTCACGCTCTTCACGTACCGGGCCTTTATCTTTTCATACTCCACGGCATGAATCTGAAATATATCCGCCGCTGTTCGCAGGAGCACCTCCTCCTTGGGTGAGATGGCGCCATCGGCTGCAGAGACCCGAAACAGCACGTCCATCATCAGCTCTATGATCCGCGGCTGCATCCGAAACACACGGTAAAACTGCATGGCAAAGGCATCAAAGCTTTCCGGTGAGTGCTGGGCCTGGCGAAAAATAGTCACAGCACTGTTCCTGCCATCGGCATCCAGGTTCAGATCCCTGATCATGAACGCCTCAATGGAGGCAATTTCAGAATCCGTCACCCTGCCATCAACCTTGGTCAGCTTGGCCAGCATGGAAAATGCTGCCACAAAAAAAGTCATCTGGGCCTGTTCATCCGTTGAAAGATGGGAAGAAAAGCCTCCTTCAGAAAGATACAACTCCTCTTTTTTATCAAATGTATGCCCAAAGGCAGCCCCTGCCACCGCACCAATGGGGCCTCCCAAGGCAAATCCGATGGTGCCACCCACCACTTTTCCAAGCCATCCCATTTTATCCACCTTTCCTATCGTTTGAATAACCGCCACGGACGAACCGGCATTTGCCCGCAACAACACATGAACGTCATATCAGGCGCGCCTATCCCCTCATATAACATACATGGCAGAAAAACCTGCCACAACGAAAAACGAAAATTCTTTAATTCCAGCATGTTGGTGAGACTTTCATATAAAAAAATCAATTCTGTCCGTTTCCATTGGAGGGGTACCACTTTTTCTTTTTTGCCCGGGTCTTCACCGGAGCACACCGGGTTTCAATGGCATCCGTTCCCAGAAGGGCCGTGACATCTTTGAAAAGCCCCGGGGCCGGTTCCAGGCGATCCGCTTGGGACAGCGCAATGACCACCGAAGGCCCCCCTTGAATGTGAATGGAAAGATACCCCGGGCACTCCCCAGGATATCGATCCACAATGATTTTTAATTTTTCAAGCACATCCTCCCCCACCGCATGGGTGTGAAGATTCATGACAATGCTGGAGGTCCACTCCTTTTCCGCCATCTCCATGGGAACAATGCGATCGGCAAGGAGCTTTACTGCATTTTCCTTTTTCTGCACCTGGGCCTCAACTATCACCGGCACTTCGTCGGCAATCAACTGGTGAAATTCGGCGTAGGCTTCCGGAAACACCACCACCTCCACGCTGCCCTTTATGTCTTCCAGGGCGGCAAAGGCCATGAGATCGCCTTTCTTGGTTTTCAAAATCTTTAAGGGTCGAATGGTGCCCCCCACCCGCACCCCCATCTTGTCCCCGGCTTCATGGATGGTGGACGAGGAGTAATTGGCATAGGTGGAGAGAATTTTCCGATATTTTTCCAGGGGGTGCCCGGTGAGATAAAACCCCAAGGTCTCCTTTTCCAGGGCCAGCAGATCATTGGAATCCCACTCTTCAATGTCCGGCATCCGGGGAAGGCTCACCGGTGCCGCAACACCGCCCTCCATATCGGCAAACAGGTCCATTTGAGCATCGGCTTTTTCCCGCTGGATACGGTTCCCATGATCCAGGGCATCTTCCAGAGTGGCCATGAGTTGGCTGCGCCTGGCACCGGTGGAATCAAAGGCACCGCATTTGATCAACGCTTCCAGGACCCGCTTGTTCACCTTGCCCAATGTCACCCGTTCACAAAATTCATAAATGCTTTTAAAGGGTCCGCCACTGTTCCTGGCCTCAACAATGGAGTCAATGGCCGCTGATCCCACATTTTTAACGGCGGCCATACCAAACCGGATGGCCGTGGAGGTGACGGTGAACACGGCATCGGATTCGTTGACATCCGGTGGCAACACATTAATGGACTGGTTCCGGCACTCCTCCATGTACTTGACCACACTGTCGGAGTTGCTCATTTCACTGGTCATCAGGGCCGCCATGTATTCCCTGGGATAGTGGGCTTTGAGATATGCCGTCTGGAAGCAGATCAGGGCATAGGCGGCGCTGTGGGATTTATTGAACCCATACCCGCCGAACTTTTCCATGAGGTCGAAAAGTTCAGCCGCCTTTTTTTCAGATAGATTGTTCTCTTTTGCTCCTTTAAGAAAAAGTGCCCTATGCTCCTCCATCATGGCGGCAATTTTCTTACCCATGGCCTTTCGAAGGCCATCGGCATCGGCCATGGAGTAATTGGCCAAAACCCCGGCGATTTTCATCACCTGTTCCTGGTAGAGGATAACCCCGTAGGTCTCCTTTAATATGGGCTCAAGCTCAGGAAAGAGGTAGACCACCTCTTCTCTGCCATGCTTTCGTTCCACATAGGAGTCAGCCATGCCGCTGTCCAGGGGACCCGGTCGGTACAGGGCCACCAGGGCCACGATATCGCTGAAGCAGGCAGGCTGAAGCCGGGTAATAAGCTCTTTCATGCCGGAACTTTCCAGCTGAAACACCCCCGTGGTATCGGCCCGGGCCAGCAGGGCATAAGTCTCCTTGTCCGCAAAATCAAGCTCCAGCAGGTCGGGAATGGGTTTGTTCTGCTTTTCCAGCAGGGCAAGGGTGTTTTTAATGACGGTGAGGTTGCGAAGTCCCAGAAAATCAAACTTCACAAGGCCCAGCTTTTCCACATAATTCATGTCAAACTGGGTGACCACCTCCCCCTCTTTACCTTTATAAAGAGGCAGGTATTCCACAAGGGGTTTATCAGAGATCACCACCCCGGCGGCATGGGTGGAGGCATGACGGGGCAACCCCTCCAGCAGCAAAGAGATATCCAAAAGTTCACGGATGGCGGGATCATCATCGGCCTTGGCAGGAATGGCGGGCACCTCTTCCATGGCCTGGCTGAGGTTCTTGGCCCCATCCGGGACCATTTTTGCAATGACATCCACCTCGGGCAGGGGAATGCCAAGGGCCCTTCCCACGTCCCGGATCACGGCCTTGGCCTTTAACTTTCCAAAGGTGATAATCTGGGAAACATAGTCACCGCCGCCATATCGATCAATGACATATTTATATACCTGCTCCCGTCCCTCAATGCAGAAATCCACATCAATATCCGGCATGCTGATACGGGCTGGGTTTAAAAACCGCTCAAATATCAGGCCATGTTCAATGGGATCAAGGGCCGTGATCTCCATGGAATAGGCCACCATACTGCCGGCAGCCGATCCCCGGCCCGGCCCCACGGGGATACCGTGCTCATTGGAGTACCGGATAAAATCCGCCACAATGAGAAAATAACCGGGAAACCCCATGTCCAGAATCACGCCGATTTCATAATCCAGACGGTCTCGGTAGAGTTTCTCGTCAATGTCCGGGTTCCTTTTTTTCAGGACCGCCATGCGCTTTTCAAACCCTTCACGCACCTGACGGTCAAAAATCTGATCCACGGTTTCATTGGTGTCTGTTTCGTACCGGGGGAAATGGTAGGTTTTGTCATCAAATTCCACCTGGCACCGGGCCGCAATTTCGCAGGTGTTTTCAATGGCACCTGGATAGTGACCCAGGGTGTCGATCATCTCCTGGGGGGACTTAAAATAGAGCTGATCGGAATCAAACTTAAACCGATTTTCATTGTTAAGTGTATCCCCGGTCTGAATGCACAGCAGGGCCTCGTGGGCCCTGACATCGTTCTTTGAGAGGTAGTGGCAGTCATTGGTGGCCACCAGGGGAATGGAGAGACGTTGACTTAAATCCGACAATCCCTGGTTCACCGTCTCCTGGATGGCCATGCCGTTATACTGCACTTCAAGGAAAAAATTATCTTCCCCAAAAGTTTTCAGAAAAAACCGGGCCGCCTCATCAGCCTCATTGATCTTCTTTTCAAGAATCCGCTGGGCAAGCTCTCCCTTAAGGCAGGCAGACAGGGCAATGAGCCCCTTGCTGTAACGGGTCAGCAGCTCTTTGTCCACCCGGGGTTTATAGTAAAAGCCCTCCAGCTGGGCTTTGGATGCCAGCTTGCACAGGTTGGCATACCCTTCCCGGTCCTTGGCAAGGAGCACCAGGTGGTTCAACCCTTTATTGTCCTGGGCCGTTTTGTGGCCGATGGTTCGGGGCGCCACATACATTTCACATCCGATAATGGGACGGATACCGGCTTTCCTGGCCTTTTCATTGAAAGGCGCCGCACCAAACATGGTGCCGTGGTCGGTCATGGCAACGGCATCCATGCCAAATTCCCGGCACCGCTTAAGCAGGGCATCCAGCCGGATGGCCCCATCCAACAGGGAATATTCGGTGTGAACATGGAGATGATAAAATTTTGATGCAGTTGCAGAATCTGTCATTACACTGTAAATCCTGTAATATCAACGGACCAGGCCCACCCAATGCAGGCGACGGACGCATTATTGGGCTGCGGGACAGGGAGATGACGGTTATTTCATATTGTCGATGCTGTAATTGGGGGCCTCTTTTGTGATGATGACATCATGCACATGGCTCTCTTTAAGACCTGCCGCACTGATTTTGACAAAGCTTGCCTTTTGGCGCAGATCTTCAACGGTCAATGCGCCGATGTAGCCCATACCCGCCTTGAGTCCCCCCAACATCTGTACAATATTCTCCTTAATGGTCCCCCGATAGGGAAGTCTACCCACAATGCCTTCGGGAACCAGGGTCTCATCTTCGGAGCTGTCCCGCTGGTAGTACCTGTCGCTGCTGCCTTTGCGCATGGCTTCCACCGACCCCATGCCCCGGTAGGCCTTATATTTTCTTCCCTGGAAAATAACGATCTCTCCGGGACTCTCCTGGGTGCCTGCCAGCAGACTTCCCAACATCACGCAGTGAGCCCCGGCACCGATGGCCTTGGCAATGTCCCCGGAAAACTTGATGCCACCGTCGGCAATGATGGGGACACCGGTCTCATCAGATATCTCTTTACAATTCATAATGGCGGACAACTGGGGCACCCCCACACCGGCAACAATGCGGGTGGTACAGATGGACCCCGGCCCGATGCCGATTTTGACACTGTCGGCACCGGCATCAATGAGGGCCTTGGCACCTTTGGCCGTGGCCACATTGCCGGCAATCACCTGGGCATCCGGAAAGCTGTGTTTAATCTTTTGCACCGCGCTCATCACATTCTGGGAATGGCCGTGGGAGGTATCGATCACCAGGGCATCCACCCCGGCCCGGATGAGGGCCTCGGTGCGTTCCATCATATCCGAGCCCACCCCAATGGCAGCACCGGCCCTGAGTCTGCCCATGGCATCCTTGCACGCATCAGGATATTTTTTAATTTTTTCAATATCCTTGATGGTGATCAACCCTTTAAGACGACCGGCCTTGTCCACCACCAGCAATTTTTCAATGCGATGCTTGTGGAGCATTTTTTTGGACTCTTCCAGGGAACACCCTTCGGGCACCGTGACCAGGTTCTCCTTGGTCATGACATCCTTTGCCGGTTTATCAAGCTGGGTTTCAAACCGCAGATCCCTGTTGGTGACAATACCCACCAGCTTAGGGCCTTCCGTCACCGGAATACCGGAAATCCGATACCGGGCCATGATGGTCAGCACCTCCTGAATGGAGGTGTCCGGTGAAATGACAATGGGATCCACAATCATCCCACTTTCGGATTTTTTTACCCGGTCCACCTCCAGTACCTGTTCATCAATGGAGAGATTCCGATGGATAAATCCAAGCCCCCCCGCCCTTGCCATGCTGATGGCCGTCCGGGCTTCCGTAACGGTGTCCATGGCAGCACTGACAATGGGAATATTCAACTCAAGTTTACGGGTCAGCCGGGTACCGGTCTGCACATCATCGGGTAATATTGAAGAGTAGTCCGGTAACAGCAGTACATCATCAAAGGACAATCCGTCCTCTGCTATAATATTCACCATTTTTTCCTCCCGTGGGAATCCTTAAATCACGCTTTATTTAAAGTGTATGAATTTACTTCAGTCTTTTTTGTAATCCAATGCAAAAATGGGTATGCACGCCCTACATTCCAACCCCATTTTTGTAAATCTTGTTTAATATCAGAGAAAAACAGAAAAATCAAACCGATAATCGACCCTCCAGTGCTGACACATGAATCAATAAATTCTAAGATATCAATTCATTACAAAATAACCTTTCGCACGATTATGAGCAATACAAATTAATAACCCATTTTATAACTGCCACGGGCAGACCGCATTGGGGACCTGGGTCTGCCCACAACGAAGATTGAAAGAATATTAGGCTTGCCTACTCTTTCTTATAAAAAAAGATCATGCGTCAGCACGGTCGACCCTCAGCGATACGAGCATATGCGCCGACGGTCATGGGTAGCCCATGGGGTTTATGGAACACGAAAAAATTCTTGCTGCTTTTACACATAAACGATATAGGTATCGGTGGTTTGAATTGATTGTCCCGATCCCGGTTCCGCCCACGTGTTGACCCAAATCCAAACCAAACACCACCGATCTGAGGGAAAAACCTTGGTCGATTCTGACGTCACAACACCTGCTGCCCGGAACCTCTTTAAACTAAAAATGGAATGAACCCATGCTGCTGAAAGTTAATCCCGATAATCCCCAGCCCCGAATGATCGATAAAATTGTGGACATTTTAAAACAGGGAGGGGTCATCGCCTACCCCACCGACACCTTCTACGGTATTGGGTGTGACATCCTCAACAAAAAAGCCATTGAACGGGTTTACCGACTGAAACAGAGAAACAAGACACAACCCTTCAGCTTTATCTGCTCCGACCTGACCCATATCAGTGAATACGCAAAGGTCTCCAACTTTGCCTACCGCAACATGAAACGTCTGTTGCCGGGACCCTTCACGTTTATCCTGCCCGGATCAAAGATGGTACCCAAAATCATGCTGACAAAACGAAAAACCGCTGGCATCCGGGTCCCGGACAACGCCATCTCCCTGGCCATCGCCAAGACTCTTGGACATCCGGTACTGAGCACCAGTGCCACCGATCCCGACGGTCATATCTTTGAAGACCCCTCCCTGCTCCATGATTTTTTCGACACACTTCTGGATGCCGTCATTGACGGTGGCCCCGTTGCAGGCAGTGCTTCAAGTGTGATCTCTTTAATTGACGATGAACCCGAAATTATCCGTTATGGCGCTGGTGATGTCAGCACCTTTGAATAAACTGCTTATCACCCTTTTGATCACCGTCATGCCATCTTCCGATGGATAGACCGCGTTCACATCGCCTGTGATACTCGCCAGTGTGCCTGCCCATTCAACGGCATCCCCCAGATTCCCCAGTCGGTCAACCAGTTGAAGGTCAAGTGCCCTGGCACCGGTGAATATTCTGCCGTCGGCAAGGGCGGTAACTTTTTCTTCATCCAAATTCCGACCCATGGCAACATCTTTGACAAACTGGGAGTGAATTTCATCCACCACCCCCTGGAGGAGCTTTTTTTCCCTATCTTCCAGATCCCGCAGGGGAGAACCCATATCTTTGTACTCACCGCTTTTGATCACCACCGGCGTCAAACCGATTTTCTTAATGATTTCCTTGAAATTCGCATATTCCATGATAACGCCGATACTTCCGGTGATGGTACCGGGGTTGGCCATGATTCCGTCACAGGCCGATGCCGAATAGTACCCCCCGGAAGCGGCAACAGATCCCAGGGATGCCACCACCTTTTTAATCAATCGGGTTTTCATGATCTCCCGGTAAATCTCCTGGGAGGGTCCCACTCCGCCACCGGGGGAATCAATGCGCAACACAATGGCCTTGATATCGGGGTTCTCCCGAAAGGTTTTAAGATCGTCTATAATCTCTTTTGATGAGACGATCAATCCGGAAATTTCCACTATTCCCACATTACCCGAATCTTTGCCCCCATGTCCGGCGATCAGAGAGGACTGCATAACCGCACCTCCCCCCACAAGCAGGCCCGTGATGATAACAAACGCAGTTGAAGAGACGGTCAGTGCCACAAGGCAAAAAAATAAAAACGGGTGTCTTCTGGAAAACATGAAATGCCTCATTGTGTCGAGTGTTTATTTTTGGGGGCCGGATCTAATATCGTCCGGTGAATATTGAAAAAAGGGCCGGGCACAGAGACTCCTCTGCACCCGGCCCACAAATTTCAGCCTGATATCATTTCCCTGTCAGAAAACAGCCTTCCTTGAAAAGGATGGCTGCAACTGGCAATACTATTTATCTTCAGACCTGGCAGCCTCTTCAAGATTGTTTCGAAGCAATTCACCAAAGGATGAGGTAGCAGGTTTCATATTCTTGGCAAAATCCTGGATAATATCCTCTTCCGCCTCTTCCTCAAGTCGTTTAATGGAGAGACCAATGCGCCGTTCATCACTGTTGATGTTCATGACCCGTGCGGTAATGGTGTCACTCACCTTGAACTGATCCGAAGGGGTTTTAATTTTTTCTTTGCTGATTTCAGAAACATGCACAAGTCCTTCAATCCCCTCTTCCAGCTCCACAAAAACGCCGAAATCGGTGATATTGGTAATTACGCCTGAAATTTCAGTTCCCACTTCGTATCGCTGTCCCACCGTCTCCCAGGGATCCGGCTGAGTCTGCTTGATGCCAAGGGAGAAGCGCTCACTGCCCTTGTCAATATCAAGCACCACTGCCTGGATCACATCTCCCTTCTTATAAACCTCGGAAGGGTGTTTAATGCGTTTGGTCCAGGAGATATCTGAGATATGAACCAGTCCGTCAATGTCGTCATCAATACCGATAAAAAGACCGAAGTCAGTGATATTTTTAATTTTTCCTTCAATGACGGTTCCCACAGGGTACTTATCACTGATCACTTCCCAGGGATTCTCAACCGTCTGTTTAATACCCAGTGAGATTCTTCTGTTATCCGGTTTAAGATCAAGAACAACGGCCTCCACCTCTTCTCCCACGGAAACCATCTTGGATGGATGACGGATCTTCCGGGTCCAGGACATTTCAGACACATGGATCAGACCTTCAACCCCCTCTTCCAGCTCCACAAAGGCACCATAATCGGTGAGACTGACCACCTTTCCAAGGACCTTGGAACCCACGGGATATTTTTCCTGAGCCATGGTCCAGGGATCCGGGGTCAGCTGTTTCATACCCAGTGACACCCGCTCTTTCTCCATGTCATAGGAGAGAATTTTCACATTGATGTTATCTCCCACGGAAAACAGCTCAGAGGGATGTTTTACACGCCCCCAGGAGATGTCCGTGATGTGAAGGAGACCGTCAACACCGCCGAGATCGACAAACACACCGTATTCCGTAATATTCTTGACAACCCCCTCCATGACCTTTCCACTTTCAATGGAGCTCAGGGTATTGGATCGAGCCTCTTCACGAACCTTTTCAAGGATAACCCGTCGTGAAAGAACAATATTACTTCTTTTCCTATTATATTTAAGGACTTTAAATTCATAGGTCTGACCCACCATCTCATCCATGTTCCGGATGGGTCGAAGATCGGCCTGGGAACCGGGAAGAAACGCAGGCAGGCCGATATCAACGGAGAAACCGCCCTTGACACGGCTGGTAATAACCCCCTCAATGGTACCGTCTTCTTCATAGATATCCCGAATGGCATCCCACACCTTAACCTTGGCTGCCTTTTCCTTGGAGAGAATAACCGTCTCTTCTTCCTCGTCCCACACCTCAACCATTACCTCAACCCGATCATTCAGGTTGACATTGACATTGCCGTCTTCGTCTCTGAACTCATGAATTGAGATCTGCCCTTCAGACTTGTAACCCACATCCACCAAGACATGATCTCTGTCCACAGCAATAATGGTACCGGTTACAACCTGTCCCTCTTCGAAGCGCTTGAAGCTCTCTTCATAAATACCCATTAACTCTTCCATGGTCTCTTCCCCGGTCAGAACAGGTTCGGAAGCTATGGACGCCTCTAATTCTTCAGCAGTTTCTAATTCTTCATTCATTTCGTTGTTCTCATTTGTTTCAGCAATGTTATTCATTAATATTAATCCCCCATAGACAAATTTTACACTTTTTCATGAAAAAGTATAATTTATAATAAATATCAGAAACACAGGGGAAAAACAATATAAAAAATATTTTTTTTAATATTCCGACATCAAGATGTCAGGGAAATCGACTCTGTCTTTTGATCTCACCCATGGGATCAAACATGGGATCAAACATGGGATCAAAACATCAGTCCCATGGGGCAACCACAGACAAAATCTTGTCCACCACCGCTTCCAGGCTCATGTGAGTGGAATCAATGAGAACGGCATCTTCAGCAGGCTTCAATGGGGCGATGGTTCGACTGCAGTCCCTTGCATCCCGATTGCGCATCATCTCTTTTACATCCGAAAGCGTATGGGCAGGGGCCTGATCCTCCTTAAACCGACGCAGTGCCCGGGTGTCCGGATCGGCAAAGAGAAAGAACTTGTAATCCGCATGGGGAAACACCACCGTTCCCATGTCCCTTCCTTCAAACACGGCATCGTTCTTTTCCGCAATGGCCCGCTGCAGGCCCAGCAGGGCCTTCCGGACGCAGGACCGCGCAGAGATGGCCGATGCCATCATGGCGATCTCCGGGGTGCGGATCAAGGACGATATGTTCTCTCCGGCACTGGTCAACACCGGCTCATCCCCTTCCATGGCAAACACCAGTGACAGATGCTTCAAAAAAAGTTCAAGCACCCCATCCTTTTCCCAGTCAATGCCGGCCCGTTTCACCTCCAGGGCCACCCCGCGGTAGAGGGCACCGGTATCCACATACATACAGCCAAGGCGCCTGGCAAGGAGTCTGCTCACACTGGTTTTACCGGCACCGGCAGGGCCGTCAATGGTGATCAATCGCTTTGTCATGCAGGGCACCCGTCCTCTGCCAGCAAACGCTCAAGCACAAAGAGAAACCGTCTGTTTTCCTCTTCAAGCCCTGCGCTTATCCGCAGATAGGTATTAAATCCATAGGATTTCATGGATCGGACGATCACCCCTTTTTCCAGCATTTTTTGAAACACGGCAGTGGCATCCATTCTGACATCCAGCAGGAAAAAATTGGCCTGGGTGGGAAAGGAGCGTATGCCCATACCCGCCAGCTCCGACTGAAGAAAATCAATGCCCTGGTGCATGGTTTGGAGACTTTTAGTGAGAAATTCATGGTCATCCAGGGCCGCTGCCGCCGCCACCTGGGCCAGGGCATTCACATTAAAGGGTTGACGTACCCGATGAAGAATCTCCACAATGCTGCTGTCCATGATGCCGTACCCCACCCGGAAACCGGCAAGACCATAGGCCTTGGAAAAGGTTCTCAAAGAGATAATCCGGGGATCTTTGAGGGGCTCTGCCAGGGAATCAAAAATCGCCTTGTCCCTGGCAAACTCAATGTATGCCTCATCCACAATCACCAGGACATTCTCCGGCACCCCTTTCATGAAACCCGCAAGGGCTTCTCCTGTGATGTGGCTGCCCGTGGGATTATTGGGGTTGGTGAGAAAAATCATGGCAGTCCGGGGGGTAATGCCCGATAAAACGGCATCCAGATCAATATGAAGCCCTTTCAGGGGTATCATCACCGGCACTCCCCCTACCACCTTCACCGATATTTCATACATGAGAAAGGAAGGCAGCGGCATCAGCGCCTCATCTCCCCTGTTCAGAAACCCCTGGGCCAGCAACGCAATAATATCATCGGAGCCATTGCCGATGATCACGTTTTCCGGTTTCACACCATATTTTTGTGCCAGTTTGCGGGTCAACACATGACCGCTGCCATCGGGGTATCTGTGCATGTCAGCAAGGTGCTGTTTAACAGCGGCCAAGGCCATGGGAGAGGGGCCCAGCGGATTTTCATTGGACGCCAGCTTGACTGAATTTTTTATCCCATATTCACGTTCTATGGACTCAATGGGTCTACCCGGTTCGTAGGGGGTGATGGACCTGACATACTCAGGAATATTTAATTTCATGCGACCTCTATATACGCTTTTTTTTATATGAAAGTCTCACCAACATGCTGGAATTAAAGGACTTTCGTTTTTCGTTGTGGCAGGTCTTTCTGCCATGTTGGTTTTTTTTTATATGAAAGAGTAGGCGAACCTAATCTTCTTTCAAGCTTCGTTGTGGGCGAACCCGGGTCCCAAATCCCGGTCCGCCCGTGGCGGTTATTTGAAAATTGATCTTTTAAAGGTTGATTCAAATTTCGTCCGTTTGGGAGTAGGCCGGACTTGGGGGCTTGACATTTTCTTGTAAATTTCCCCTATTTGATTAGTTTGGATTTGATATTTTGTCAATATTTATGGTAATGGCCCTTAAAAAAGGAGATCCCCATGACACACCCTGCAATCAAGACAGGCCTTGAAACGCTGAAGCTGGATACACCCGCCGGATTCCATGGAAAAAGACTGGGATTGCTGGCCAATCCGGCATCGGTGGACCGTACCTTTACCCATGCCTCCCGGATAATTGACACCCTGTTTCCAGGACAACTCAAAGCCCTTTTTTCCCCCCAGCACGGCTTTTATGCGGACAAACAGGACAATATGATCGAATCGGATCATGGCGTGGAACCGGAGTTGAACCTCCCGGTTTTCAGCCTTTACAGCAACACCCGGATTCCCACCCGGGAGATGCTGGATCCCATAGATGTCCTGGTCATTGACCTCCAGGATGTGGGCACCCGGGTCTACACCTTCATGTACACCATGTCCCACTGCCTGGAGGCTGCCGCACAATACGGCAAACAGGTGTTTATTCTGGATCGACCCAATCCCGTGGGGGGTATGGCTGTGGAGGGGAACATCCTCTCTGACAGCTGCCGATCCTTTGTGGGACGCTTCCCCCTGCCCATGCGTCATGGGTTGACCATGGGAGAGCTGGCCCTCTTTTTCAACCGGGAACATAACATCCATGCCGATGTCATTGTCATCCCCATGCAGGGGTGGAAAAGAGAGATGTTTTTTAAGGATACCGGTCTTGACTGGGTGGCACCCTCCCCCAACCTTCCCACACCGGCCTCGGCCCTGGTATACCCGGGACAGGTGATCTTTGAAGGCACCAACATATCCGAGGGAAGGGGAACCACCCAGCCCTTTGAATTTCTGGGGGCTCCGTTTCTTGATCCACGCCCCATTTTAGAAGAGATCGGCCGAAATCTTGCCGGGGTTGTCCTTCGTCCCATCTGCTTTGAGCCCACCTCCGGGAAATGGGCCGGCCAGTGCTGCCGGGGGTTCCAGCTTCATGTCACCAATGCCCAGACATTCAAACCCTACCGCACCTCATTGCTCCTGCTGCAGCAGATCATTAAACACCATAAAAATGATTTTCGCTGGAAGGAGCCCCCCTATGAATATGAATTCCATAAATCCCCCATGGATCTGATCCTGGGCAGTGAGACCTTAAAGGAGCGCATTGCCTGCCAGGAAGCCATGAACATCCTGGAAAACTCCTGGCACAGGGACCTTGCTGAATTTGAACGGACAAAACAGCGATATCATATTTATTAAGGACATAGCCCACATGGCAGAGATATCTGCCACAACGGGCTTTGAAACGCTCATTCTTGCAGGAGCTTAGACGAAATTTCATATTTAGCGCTGTTAAGCGTCCGAATAAAAAATGTGAGATTGGCGAATAAGAAGGTGATGTGGTGGAGGGGAAAAGGAAAAATCAAACAGGGACAACAGGCAAACGCCCGCTGTCCCATGCCGTGGAACAAAACGACTATTTTTTAAGTTCTGCCAGCTCTTTTTCCAGCTCGGCAATTCTATCTTTATCGTCGGCCATGGGGGCATCATCCCCATCATTCTTTTTCCAGCTGTCTTTGAGTTCATCAAAACCCAGGTAAAGAGCAAGTCCGCCACCCAGCAAAAGAACCGGAGGAATCGCACCGGCAAGAATCTGCAGAAACGCGCCAAACCAAACAGCAATACCAATAATACCCAACAGAACGGCAACCGCTCCACCTATCAAAGTCTTCATAAAAAATAACCCTCCTTACCATGTTAATGATTGCAAAATATAAAATAACTATATAAAATCACAACTAAATATTAAATCACTCCACTGTACGCCAATTAAGATCAATCAATTAGCATATGAAAACAAGTAAATCAAGGCAATTTTTAGATGGTAATTATTTTGTTGCCATGGGATCTGGGCTTGTGATAAAAAAATTTTTCTGTATCAAGCGTCAGACAAGAATGGGATCCCGCCATGGCATGCCATGGAACTTAAGGAAATAATAATGAAACCATTTTCAATGTTCAGTGACATTTCACAAGCCGTCAAAGGGCTTTACCACCGGATGATTTTCCGAATTCTTGGGAAACGGACAAATTATTTTGCCTGTTTTTATCCCGGCAACAGAGGCATTTTTTCTCCTTTTTTATTGGGACATCTGTTTTCCAGGATTAGGCTGGATAAAAAGAAAACAGCGCCTCTGGCCCATCTCAATGAAGAAGGGACCGTCATATATGTGAGCAAGTACAAAAGCCTGATAGATTTTTTATTTTACCGAACCATCTTTGAAAAAAACACCCTGCCCTATCCTGAAATCATTTTCGACACCACTTTTTTCTTTCTATTGCCGGTCAAGCGCCTGTTTCAGATCTTTGTTAGCCAGCTGGATCATCTCATTCGCCATTTTTCATTTAAAGATCCTTACGCATCCGGGTATTTCTTTGATGAGTTTTCCAGGGGCAGATCCGGCTATATTCATTTAGTGGAGAGCAAAAGCTTTTACAAACGCTTTATCCGATCCAAACCCAGCCCCCTGCTTCATCTAATCCATTTTCAAAAAAACAACGACAGACCTCTGTTACTGGTTCCCCAAACCATCATATACAGTTTAAAACCCATTCGAAGCACCTCTTCTCTGTTTGACATTCTCCTGGGAAGCAACGAAAAACCGGGCTGGCTCAAACGTCTGGCCGCCATGTTCCAGAAGCCGGAAAAAATATGCGTGGAAATATCGGAACCTGTTAATCTCAAAGCCTTTCTCGCTCGTCCGGACATCAAAAACATTGATGAGGATTTCCAGGCATACAGCCTGCGCATCCATCTCATCGACCTCTTAAATCGCCAAAAACGAAGCTTCACCGGGCCGGTGCTCAAAACACGGGCAGAGATCACAGAAGATATCCTCACCCAGAAATCTCTCCAGGAGTTCATGAAGACCCATTCGGAACAGAATGAACAGCCCTTAATGGTAACCCATAAAAAAGCCGCAGGCTATGTTAAGGAGATCGCTGCAAGCTACAACCTTCCGGTGATTTACATCCTTGAGAAAATTCTGACCTGGGCCTTTAACAACATTTTTGAGGGGGTGGTGGTGGACCAGGATGGCCTTGATCGTATCCGGGAAGAGTCCCAAAAAGCGCCGGTGATCCTTGCCCCCTGCCATAAAAGCCATCTGGATTACCTTCTGCTCTCCTATCTCATGTTTAAGAACAACATGCCCTGCCCCCACATTGCCGCCGGCAAGAATCTCTCCTTCTGGCCCCTTGGCCCCATTTTCAGAAGTGGCGGGGCCTTTTTCCTCCGACGGACATTCAAGGGATTACCGCTCTACTCACGCATCTTTGCGGCGTACATTGAAAAACTTCTCTCCGAAGACTTTAATCTGGAATTTTTCATTGAGGGAGGAAGGAGCCGAACCGGCAAGCTCTTATCCCCCAAGCTCGGATTTTTGAGCATGATTATAAAGGCCCATCGCAACCAGGTGTGTGAAGATCTTATCTTCATCCCCACCTATGTGGGCTATGACCGGGTGCTGGAAGAGGATGCCTATCTCCATGAAATCGAAGGGGGAAAGAAAGAGTCGGAAAATCTCTCCCAGCTCATCAAAGCCAGGAAATTTCTGAAAAAGAAATATGGCAAGGTCTATATCAGGTTCCACGATCCCATCTCCCTGAACGATTATCTCCGGGAAAAGGATGAATTCCAACGGTATATGGGAGAGGACCAGCACAAAAAACTATGCCAAAGCATGGGGTACAAGCTGATCAATGCCATCAACAAAACCACCATCATTACCCCCCACGGCATCATTGCAAGCGGCATACTCAACTCGCCCATGAGCCGGTTCTCCCGCAAAGAGCTGATGTTCCGGGTAAGCGCTTACATGAACATGCTCACCTTCTGCAATGCCGAACTTGCCGATACCCTGACCATTGATCCCGACAATGCCCTGAGCCGGGTACTGGAAAATTTTGTATCCAGGAAATTCATTGAGCTTGCCGATGACGAAGAGGATGAAATCACTGAAAATACCCGTTTCTTTGTCAAGGACAACAAACGGCCCATTCTGGATTATTACAAAAACAATGCCATTGCCTTTTTTATTCCGGCGGCCTACACCGCCCTTGCCATTCTCAAGACCGACCGATTCCAGTTTTCCTCAACCGACCTTACCCAGACCTATGGATTTCTTCAGAACTTTTTCATTGATGAGTTCTCTTTTGATGATGAAAAAACCTGCAGTGAACACATTTCCAGCAGCATCAAAGCCTTTATGGAGGACGGGGTATTGGTTCCCCATCCCGATTTTGCCGACACCTTTAATCTCACCTCCGAAGGATTTAGAAAACTTCGCTCCTTTGCAATCTTTTTAAGGCCCTTTATGGAATCTTACAAAGTGGCCCTTCTCTATTTTGAAAAATATCCCAAGGAGAAACATGATGCCAAAGACCGCATCAAAAAAATCCAGGCAAAAGGCCTTAAAATGTATAAAAGACAGGATATCTTTCTCAAAGAGTCCATCTCCAAGATTAATTATACCAATGCCGTCTCTTTTTTCATTAACAATGGGGTGACAGGATCTGAAGACGGTGAGGCCATTTTAAAATACAAGGCAATCATTGAAGAATTTCTGGTCATTCTGGCGGTTTGAGGCCTGACACAATGAAAGCACTGATTCTGGCCGCAGGGTTGGGCACCCGACTGCTGCCCCACACCGCCCACCGTCCCAAGCCGCTCTTCACCCTGTCCGGGGTTCCCCTTGTGGCGCTCACCATTGAACGGCTCATCCATGCGGGGTGTGAACGAATCGTGGTCAACACCCACCATCTCCATGACCAGGTGGCAGCCTTTATCCGCAAAAAGTCCTATCCCATTCCGGTGGAAACCCGACATGAGCCCATCCTCCTGGACACGGGGGGAGCCATCAAAAACGTGAAGGATATCATGGGAGACTCCCATTTCTGGGTGATCAACTCGGACATTGTCACGGACCTTGACCTCAAAACCGTGTGGGCCTTTCACATGAATGGCCACTGGCCCGCCACCCTTGTGCTCCACGACCATCCCCGATTCAATGGGGTTCTGGTCAATGACAAGGACTTTATCACAGGATTTCCCGGTATCACCGGCCTGACTTCAACACAATATCCAGATCTCCATACCGGACCACATCATCCATCCACCACTGAGGGGGCCATGGCCACCACCGCCACCAGACAGCGCATGGCCTTTACCGGGATACAGATCCTCTCTCCCGCCATATTTGATCACATGCCGGACCAAAAGATCTTCAGCAGCATTGACCTTTATAAAACCCTCTGCGGCCGGGGAGATGAAGTCAAAGCCTTTGTGGCGGATCATTTTTACTGGCAGGATATCGGAACCCCGGAAACCTATGGGGATGCCGCTCTCCGGCAACTCTTCATGACGGCCCGGGCCACCGGTGGTGGTCCCGGCCCTGACAATGTACCTGCCGCCGGAGACGATGCCGTCTGCAGAGAGATTACCATCACCCCCCTGGCCGGGGATGGTTCCGACCGGAAATGGCACCGCCTGACCCATGGTGGCACCTCCTTTGTGGTGGCCGATCACGGCATTGACCCTTTGCCCATGGATGCGTCCCCCCCCTTCCCCCGGGAGATGGATGCCTTTATCCACATCGGTACCCACCTGCATCAACGACAGCTCCCGGTGCCGGAAATACGGGGATATGATCTCTTTTCCGGCCTGGTGATACTGGAGGATCTGGGGGATGTTCACCTCCGGAAACAAATCCTTGAAAGCAATGATCCCCATGAGATCCTGTGGTGGTACAGAGCCGCCTGCGACCTTGTCATTGATTTTTCCATACAGGGCGCTAAGAGGTTTGATACCGGCTGGACATACCAGACCCCGGACTACTCCCGGGAACTCATCCTTGAAAAGGAGTGCCGCTATTTTGTGGATGCCTTTTTACGGGAATATCTGAACCTGAACATTGAATTTGATGCCCTCCTGCCGCCGTTTGAATTCATTGCCGATGCATGCCTGGGCCATGCCTTCACCGGTCTGATGCACCGGGACATGCAGTCAAGGAATCTCATGATCACCCAAAATCGCCTCCGGATCATTGATTTTCAATCGGCAAGAAAGGGCCCCCTGCAGTACGATGTGGCCTCTTTACTCATTGATCCCTATGTTCAACTGGATGCGGCAATGAAGGATACGCTGCTGGAGCATTGCGCAAAGGCCGTGAATCAGCGCACGGGATTTGATGAAACCAGATTTAAAAAGGGGTATGATTTTTGTGCCCTCACCCGGAATTTTCAGATTCTGGGGGCCTTCAGCCATTTGAGCCGCAACCGGGGGAAAACCTGGTTTGAACCCTTTATCTGCCCAGCCGTCAAAACCCTTGCCACCGCCATCCATGCCGTTGATATCCCAGATGCCGGACTCTTGAAAAAAACCATTGCGCTGGCCCTTGAGGCCACCCATAAACGCTCATGGCCGGATTCCGGCCGCCCTGAACCATGAAAACCAAACGCCATTTTCATGATCAATAAGGAATAATCCCCATGGAAAAAATACATGTCATGATGAACGGAATCCCCGGAAACGTGGTCACCACCATTGCCGGGCACATACAAAACGATCCCCGGTTTGAACTTATCCCCTTTGCCATGACCGGCCCGGAAATAACCGCAGACACCCATCTCCTGGGTGACACCGTCATTGCCCTCATCCCACCGGACCGCCGGAACACCGCCATAAAGGAAATCAAAGAGACCTTCACCGACTTCATCTGCATCGACTTCACCCATCCGTCGGCGGTGAACAACAATGCAAGGTTTTATGTTGAAAACGATATTCCCTTTGTCATGGGAACCACCGGAGGGGATCGGGATGAACTCCATGAAACGGTATTGGCCGGTAATACCCCGGCCATCATTGCCCCCAACATGGCCAAACAGATCGTGGGGTTCCAGGCCATGATGGCATACGCGGCCACCACCTTCCCTGATCTTTTTAAAAATTACACCCTTAAAATCCGGGAGAGTCATCAAAAAACCAAGGCGGACACCAGCGGCACGGCAAAGGCCATGGTGCACTATTTCAACCAGCTGGGCATTCCTTTTTCCGACAAGGAGATCCACCAGGAAAGGGATCCAAAACTCCAGAGAGATGTATGGAAAATCCCCGAACAGCACCTCAACGGCCACGCCTGGCACACCTATACCCTGACTTCACCGGATAACACCGTCTGTTTTGAATTCACCCACAACATTAACGGAAGGGACATCTATGCCCAGGGCACCATGGATGCCGCGGTTTTCCTCCACGGCAAACTGAAAAAAAGGGGGGAGGAGACCACAAAGGGAAGGGTTTACACCATGATTGATGTGCTCAAGGGAAAATAATGGCAACAGGAGACAAATCACCGGAATGCGCCTTGGCCATATCTGTTCCGGCGCTGCAAGATTACCGGAAAAGCCTTGACTTACCACCATCATATCTGTCTATAATCGGTTTCTCAGTGTGCAATCCTTGGTGATAATGTCGTTGCAAATCCGGAAATAATTTGCAACAGAGACGTTAACTTAAGCGATTGCTCCTTGCACGACTTTAAATTGACTCATTTTTTTGATCATAGAAACAGTGGGGAGAGCCTCCACCATGAACACATCTCTCAAGAAAAAAAGATTTTTACCATCAGGCCTATCCGTTATCCACCTTGTACTTCCGGCTATATTGGCCATAGCACTATGTATCTGTACCATTGAGACGGTTCAGGCACAAAAACCATTTACTCCGGACAAACAAGGCTTTGTGGGAATAAAAGTGGAAGACAGCACCTCACCCAAGGGAGCAAAAGTGGTAAAGGTGTTGCCAAACAGCTATGCAGATCAGGCCGGTATTAAACCCGGCAACATCATTGTCAGCATCAATAAGACCCACATCAACTCTGCGGCCGACTTTCACCGGGCAACTTCAAAACTCTCTCACGACACCTTTATTGATGTGGGCGTTATCCAAAACAACACCAAAGTGACCAGGGGGGTCCAGGTGGCAAACCTACCAGGATCAAAGCAAGCCGTGTCTCCCCAGGATAAGATGTCACCTTTTAAAAATCCGCCCGACAGCGCCCCAACCCTTACCATTACGGAACTTGCCGTCTCACAAAACATCATTGCACCAGGCACTGTCTTTGAGATCTACATGGATCTTTTTGCCGAAAATAGCCAGGAGCAGAGCGATGAGATAAGGCTCACCATGATCTATACCATCAAAAAAGGGGGGAGAGCACTCACGGCAGCCAAGCCAGAAAAGCTCACACTGCCAAATGGTATACCCATCTCCATCATCCGTCAGTGCCGTGCCCAAAAGGAGCCGGGCAATTATGAGGTTCTCATTAAACTTGAGATGGCCAACGTCAAGGCGGAAAAATCAGTTACATTTGTTGTAAAAAAATAAAGGCGCTGTTTTATCTGCAAAGTCAGCAGAAGTCATAGTATCTGGATTTGAATCTTATCACCGGAATCCGGAGGGTGGACTGGGGCCACATTTGGCCATGAAATTGATTAAGATGCTCACAATCGTGTATTTGCAAACATCAATCAAAAAGGAAATGTAAACCAAAAAGGAGAGGTAAACGATGAATTGGAAAGATTTTGCTGTGCACCATATAGGCGTTGTAGTGGCAGACATTGAAGAAGCGAAAAAGCCGTATGAAACCATTTTCGGCATGGAGGTCGTTAAAGTGTTCGATGTGGAAGCCTTCTCCGCCAAAGTTGCCTTTTTACCGGTAAACAATACCTATATCGAATTGGTGCAGCCCACCAATCCGGACGACGGATTGGGACGATTTCTGAAAAACGGCGGCGGGCTGCATCATATTTGTTATGAAGTTGAGAACATTGAGGCTACGATAAGCCAATTGCAAAAGCAAAAGGTGCGTCTGATTCCTGGCGAACCTCAGTGGACTCCCTGTTTTGAAAAGACGCTCTTTTTGCACCCCAAGGATACGGGCGGGACATTGATCGAATTGGTTCAAACGGCAACATGCCCATTGCCAGGGACAAAATGACGGCCAAGTTTCCGTACATTACTTTCATGATTCGTTGTGGGCGAACCCGGGCCCCAAATCCCGGTCCGCCCGTGGCGATTAATAATAAGACAAATCCGAGGTTGCAACCCATTCTTTGAGCAACACAGGTGCATTGCAAAAGAGGAAAGGTTTCTGCCGCCATTTAGTATCCAGTACTATGCCTCCCATCATGACGGAGACAGGTGCATCAGAAGAAACCACAATGACAATAATCTTTTCATGTTTTGCCGTGAACCGAAGCGCTGAATTAAACCGGGCTCCCCGGGCTCTGTTTTCACTGGGTACATAATCACCATCCAAAAGACAGGCAAATCTATGCAGTTTCAAGTCAACCCCTATATGCAGGGCACCATCCACCCTGGACAGAGATTTGGCCAATTCCAGATTTTCATAATCTTCAAGCTCAAGAGGGGGCTCCACCGAATTGCCCGCGATAAAGATAGGGGTTTCATTCAGGTCAACAACAATGGCACAGCCATGCTGCTGCCTGGCAGCACTGTGAACAATCCCGGCAATAATTTTAAATAAAGTGGAAGCATCAGCAGAATTCATATCGGAATCCAACAACACTTCTTCAACCTGCACAAGCTTTGCTTTACGGGTAGTTGACTTAAAACTGCCGTCTGAAAAAGAGCACACTTTATTTTCATTGAGTTTCAAAAAGCCATACCGACCTTTAAAGTCGGCAGTGATGGAAAAATCAGGATTGGCCCCCTTGATGATGCCGATGATCGTTTTTTCATCTGCCACCAGTTTCCGGTCTGAATTCTCAACGGCCTGGAGAAGTTTTCTAATATGCTTAACATTGGCCAGTTCGGGTTGTTCTGCCTTGGGAAACTTTGCAATAAATTTCATTTTGCCAAGGGAGTGCATTTCTGCAAAAAGCAATTTGCCTTTTGGCCATGCCCCTTCTTCAGGGGTTCTGGAGATCTTGAGCACGGCCTCCAGAATCGGGTATACCCTGACCCGTGTGTCCCATCCAAGCAAAACATTCATTTCATCCACCAGATAATCTCTGACCGCATGGGTGGAATATTCTTTCAGAAATCCTCCTGAAATTCCGGTGTACAGCTCTTCTTCATTGGCGATATCATGGGAGACCCTCCAGGCAGCCTGTTCCAGCCATCTTTCTGTCGGGCCGATATTGCACATATCCGGATGATGTTCGGTAAACCACATTTGGAAGACAACAGAACTTGAGCACCCACCCCATGAAATCAGTCCGGCCAGTTCCAGATTTTTTTCCGGAATCATATCGCTGAATTTTTTTTTATCATAACAAAGGTTGGTTCTTTTCCGCCATTCATCCGTATCAATATACAATTCTTTGAGTTTTAGTTCATGACCGGCCAGAAGATTTTGCGGATCATAAATGCATATGGGATCTTCGGGTTTAATAGCGTAAATCACGGCTGTCCGGCTCGGCCCGGAAAAATGGCTCAGACCCTCCCGCAACCCCTCTATGCTTTCGGTAATACACCTGCAATTAAAAGTATATTCATCCATACGCAGTGCTCTCCGGTTATTTGATCGTTAAATTGGTTTTTTTGATATCCCGTTTAACTAAGGCAAAAGAATGCCGTTTATCTTTTGCATGCCGTCAAACCTGCAATAACTCTACATCTTTAAAACATGTAAATTCAAATCATATTTCAAAATTTTTGGCTACCCGCTTAACCCGGGATATTTTCAAGGCTTTTTATGTGGATAGGTTGCTTGCAGTTCCCAAATTTAAGGGTTCCTGAGAAGCTTGATTTTAAAGGCTGTCCCGCCTTAAGTGGGTAGCCAAATTTTTTATGCAATCTTTTGTCTCCCATTCATTTCAAGGCATTCCGAATCTGTTCCAGCGCTGCAAGATTGCCGGAAAAGCCTTGACTTACCACCGTCATATCTGTTTATAATCAGTCTATGAGCCAAAAATAATTGTTTTCAGTGTGCAATCCTTGGTGATAATGTCGTTGCAAATCCAGAAATAATTTGCGAGAGCGCTGACGGCAGCCAAGCCTGAAAAACTCACCCTGCCAAACGGTATACCCATCACCATCATCCGTCAGTGCCGTGCCCAAAAGGAGCCTGGCAACTATGAGGTTCTCGTTAAACTTGAGATGGTCAACGTCAAGGCGGAAAAATCAGTTGCATTTATTGTGAGGGAATAAAGGAGCTGTTTAATCTACGAAGTCACCAGAAGCCATAGCCAAATTTGAATCTTATCACCAAAATCCAGAAACAAGTATCCGAAATTTTTTCCGAAGCCCTTAATCGGCACTTCAATGTGCAGACTGAAAGAAAGATCTATGAAACCGTTACCAAGCCGTACTAAGCAAATAGAAACATTTACCGTTCAAAGCGAGGCATTGAGCATCCGGGGGGTGATTCATTTGCCGGAAAAGCAACCGGCTCCCTGCGTGGTGTGTTCCCACGGGCTTTTCAGCAGCAAGGACAGTCCCAAGTTCATTGGTATTACGGAATATCTGTCCAGCCGAGGATTTGTCGCTATACGCTATGATCATCGGGGCTGCGGTGAAAGCGAGGGCCGTATCGAAGACACGACGGTCAGCGGGCGCCTTAAGGACCTGGAATCCGTGATTCGCTTTAGCATGCAACATACGGGATGCAACGGCAAAATCGGCCTGTTGGGCAGCAGTATGGGCGGGTATATTTCGCTTTTTACTGCGGCACAAATTCCGGATTTGAAGCCGTTGGTCATATGGGCCACACCGTTTAAACTTAGCAGAAAGAAAAAGGATTTTAAGGAAAAGGGGTCCCCGCTTCTTGCAGACGGTTTTTATGAGGATCTGAAACATCATGACCTGGCAGATGTTCTCCCGAAAGTAAGCTATTGCCTGATTTTACACGGGCAGGATGACAAACTGGTTCCTTTCTGGCATGCCGACACAAACCACGAACACCTTGCCGAGCCTAAAAAATTGGAAATTTTCACTGGCGGGGATCATCGCTTTACCGATGAAAACCACCGTACCCGAGCTATGGAACTGAGCGGGCAATGGTTTGAGGAGTATATGCAAAGGGGTTAGGGTGATGAAAATCAGCCCAAACTTGATTTTTTTCCAATATAACCGACATGGCAGTAACCACCTGCCACAACGAAAAAAAAAGTCCTTTAATTCCAGCATATTGGTGAGACTTTCATATAAACGGGCATGTCCTGCCGGACACAACAAATATAGGGTCGTAGACGCGGAGCCAAATGGTATTATACCGCCGCCCCCCCGACGGGCAATGGGCCCGGACCGGAACTGTAGACAGCTCAATTGTCCGGTTCCTATTGCCCATCGGGGGGGCGGCTCTGCTGAGGTTGCCTTGGAGGCTGCCTTTTCATATAACAGTCTGTTTAATTGTTCAACTTCTCTTAAGCGTTTTTGTCCGGTTTTTTCTGCAATGCCTTTGTAATATTCCATCTGTTTTTCTAACTCTGTGCATCTTTCTTCTAATCCTTTTGCTAAATTGTCTTTTTCATCCATTTTAGTTGTCCATAGCTAAAACCATTAAGACACCTGTCCATCAAGCCCCTGCTCTTTCCGAGAATAGGAGCAACTTCAACGCCAGAATATAAACCTAACAAAGGTGTATTGTATCTATTCATTACTTGTTGAACTTCCGCGGCTTCTTCTGTTTCTATATTTGACAGCACTGCCGCTCTGCCGGCACAATCAATATATAATCCAAAAACAGATATTTTCCCATCATCGTTTATCTTCTTCATTAAGCTTTTTGAATTGTTCCTTGCAGATTCAATCATTATATTACCGTCCCTCAACATAAACTGTATTTCCATGCTTTGTTCAAGATCTGGCTCAAATAACCCTATGCCACTACCATCTGGAAGAATTCCTGTAATTAACCTATTAACATACTCGTCTTCTTGATGTTGAAACCTCTCACCATAATTTACTCCAATTGTCAAAAGATTGAGAGGATGTATTAAAAATACAGCAGAATGCAAAACCTAATATAAATCCTATGCATAAAAATCTCACATTCATATGTCTTCCCCGTTTTATTCGAGCCAGCTTTGCATTAATCATCAGACACGACAAATTGCTCCGTCAAGAGCCATAAGATCCCCTATAGTAGTTTTGCGCCCTTTGGCTTAATGGTAATGGTCGGTACGCCTGGTCTGACAAGGGCAATAGTTGCCTGAGCATGGGCCAGGATTTCTTTGTTTTCGGAATATTTGACAGAATAATTTTGAAGCGCTTTTGCCGCACTTTCATAAATTCTTTTGCTTGTATCTGTGAGAAGAAATTCTGTAATTGATCCTCCGATTTTGGCATATTCAATATCCAAAAATTCGCAATATTTGGTATTGCTTTTTTCAGAAATCACAGCTCTGGGATAAGGTGTATAACCGGCTACATTCCACTCCTTGCTGTCCAATGACAATCGCTCCAACGCTTTGCCAAAACCTGGGTCCGTTTGTCCGTAAACTGTTCGCTTAATGCTGGTTAACACCATCATTCCGCTGCACTGGGCGCAAGGCTCAAGAGTCGTATAAACAGTATGATCCTTTAGAGAATACCCACCGACGCGATTTAGATAACCCAACATAAGCCGGACCTCTCCATGCTGGGTCCCATTGGATAAAACGGTGTTACAGTTTCTGGCCCAGTTCACGATTTTTCCATTAGGATCAACCAGTATGGAACCAATATTATGACCGCGTTTATTTAGACCGTTAACTTGCCAATCGTTCAAAACAACAGCATAGGCGGTGAGCATGTATATTTCATCTCGCTCGGCTTGAATCTCCTGGCTAATGGGGGAAACCCTCGCTACAAATGGAGCCATCTGTACTTGAGGAGCGCAAGAAGCCACCAAAATAAGCATGACAAAAAACAAAAATTCCCTTCGTAGAAACAATTTCATATCTTCCTCCTTAGATAAAACTTGATGGTTGCGGGAATAATTTCATCAGGAGCTTGTGTGTTGGCGGCGTTGACCCAATGGATTTTCCTGAATCCTAACCCCCTGCGTAAGCTCAGTTTCCTGCAGACCCATAGGTCAGGCGAGTAAGCCCAGTATTACGGCCGGCTATACCGTCAGGTTCCAGCCCGTTTGCCTGTTGCCAGGCTTTCAACACGGCCTCGGTGTCGCTACCAAACTTTCCATCCACTTGAATTTTCAGGGCCTCTTGAAGTTTGCGCACCCAAGACCCACGGGAGCCTTTTTTGACAATTGTGTAATCAACCGATGGCGCAATTGCCCCAATGACCTGACTGCTTCCTCCGGCCATGGCGATGGCTGCAGCGCGAACGCCATGAACACGGCGTTCCCACCCCTTTCCAAATGTGGACCAGGTGGAAAAATTACGCAGGAAGGCCAGGCGGCGGTCGCACATGATTAATACCGCATATTGTTTCTGTACACTTATTTCCTGTCTGAGGAGATCTCTGAAACGAAGATAATTTGTCCACTGAATATCGCCGAGTGTGACCACGTGTAGATGGATAGTCCTGACATCCGGCTCACTCTCCCAAACAAAGAGGTGGCCACCTGAGCTCTGTCCATCACCACGGTAGATGTAGCCGAGAACCGTTAGTTTCTTGATCAGCTCGGGGACCACATAAAGGGATTTCACTGCTGCAGCAAGATCCAGGATGGGCTTTGCAGAAAGACCTGGAACGGCAGTGCTGCCAACGTGCTGAACGTCGACGATAAGGTCTGCACCAACCTCCAGAACCCTTTGACAAGCCTGGGCTGCAAGATCAGCCCAGCTTGGGTTGTAGTTAAATTGCCGCACAATCTGTCGTTTTAGTCCGATCATTTTTCTGTTGCTTAACGTCCAAAATCTGCGGCTTGTCCGCAGCATTTTAATTGTTGGGATGCCACCTATTTTACCACTGAAAGTCTATTCTTTATCCTTATTTTTTTGTTCCAACCGCTTGATCATTCGGTCAAAGTCACTTTCAAAGAGTCGATCCTGAATTATACGGTATTTTTCAAATTCACTTTCGGCATGGGCCTTGGCAATTTCTGCTGTGACTTTTCCAGCGTCCTGAAGGATTTTCCGGTCAGTCGCTTCGATGAACCGATTGAGGCGTTTTTCCCAATCCTGCATTGTCATCGGAATCTGCCTCAGTGCCATATCTTCCGCAACGTCTAAATAGGCTGAGACCAGCCGCTGTAATTGAGCCATCTCGTTTTCAGTCAGATAGTTCTTTGCCACACTGACATCAAACTTTTGAATTTTTCCTCTCGGTGCATCCTTCCAAGTCGTCAGGCCCATGTTTTTCTTTTGGTGGTCTGCTCTTTTGACGATCACTTCAGCAGCCGTCTGCCCATGAATTGCCCAATGCAGCTTATTTTGGACGGCTGCAAAAAAACGTTTGGTGGCTTGAGCGGTCACGTCATAATCAATGGCGGTGGAGTAGATATCGGTAATCTTCTGGTAAAACTTGCGTTCACTCAGACGAATTTCCCGGATACGCTCCAGTTGCTCTTCAAAATATTTTCTGCCGATGATGGTACCGTCATTTTTTAGACGATCATCATCCATGGTGTAACCCTTGATGGTAAATTCCTGAATGATCTGGGTTGCCCACTTGCGAAACTGAACGGCCCGTTCGGAGTTTACCTTATAACCAACGGCAATAATTGCAGATAGATTGTAGTGTTTAGTATTATAGCTTTTACCATCTGAGGCAGTTATCCGAAAATTTCGGATAACTGACTTTTCCTGTAATTCACTGTCGTTGAAGATCTTTTTCAAATGATAGTTAACTGTTCTAACATCAACGTCATAGAGTGTAGCCATCATTTTTTGGGTCAGCCAGATGTTTTCATCCACATAAACCGCCTCAACGCCGCCCTTACCACTTGCCGCTACAAATGTCAGGTACTCGGCCGCCGAGGACCGGACAATGGATTTCTTTTTTTCCCCGGGCTTCTGAATCCTTTTATCTTGATTTTTCTTCATTTTGTCTCTCCCCAGGTTTGATATCTGTCTCGGGCCCAGCGGAAGTAATAACATGCGGACACCTTACCACTATGGTTTTCCCAATTGTTTATGGTGCAATGGGCAATATACTTCCGATTCCAGACATCCCTCAATAAATCTTATATTTGCAATATGTTCCTGACGGGTAATGGCTTTAAATTTTCGACGTGGATTGCCACACATCCAGCAACTGCATTTGCATGCTGTATTAGCATAAGATCCTTCGATCTTTTTTGTCACATATGCCAATTCCAATAGCCCCATTTTTTCTTTCTTAAACTTTTAAGTCTGTTGTAATGATGCCGTCTTAATGCTCTTTTCATGTTTGCCGGCACTGGTTCAGTTTAATAGGTAAAAAAAAGGCCATAATTCTATCGAGTTATGAGATTTCTACCAACGTTTTGATTGCTTTTTCAAGAAGCGTTCTGTCTTTTTCACCGCAACTTGATTCCCAAATGAATCTACTGGCTCTATCCATAAGAATGATAGTCCACCCGGATGATTGGTCAGCGGGCATATTTTTTCCAACTTTTGTATAAAACTCATCGCCTTCGATTTCCAATTGAATGAAGTTATGAGCCAATGAATATAGAAGCAGTGTGTGATACAGGTCCGTAAATTTTCGTTCCCCGTAACCTGCTTAAAAGAGGCATACCGTTTCGATATGCGGTTACTTGTGGGAATTCTCGCAAGAAACACTGGCGCATGAGCAGGGTAAAATGGGTCATCATGGCCCTGCCAAACAAGTATTTCCTTTCCCTTGGATTATTCCTGCCCGGGAACTGATCTGCCTGATCAGCCGAACCGCCTTGGTACGCGATCCGTATGCCGGGTGGTGTGGGAGGGCTCCTCAGTGATGGGGAGTCCTATCCCGATAGCCGACAACTTTTATTGACCTCATTTTCATACAAAAGAACTGTCAAAGCTCTGCTTTGAATTCAATTTTTTCTTCACCGAATGTTGCTTCAATTATCCGATGAACTCCGTGCCCAGGATTTGATTCTTTAAAAATATTTATTAACTGGTATTTTGATAAAATTTTAAGATCATTATTCAAGCTCACCGGGCTTCTTCGCATATCTGATGCCAATTCAGAAAAAACGACTTTTCTTTTTGAGCGCAAGTATTGAACTATTTTTACTCTTTCGGGCTTCAAAATAGCCATTAAGTCTGCCGGTTCTAACCAGATAATATTTTTCCTTGTGACTTTTTTACCTTGATCAATTTCTTTTGCCGTCTCTCTGGCAGAAGAAAAAAAATCAGATATTGAGCCAGCTTTGAATTCAACACTCATTTTATAAATTCCTTAATTTCTTTTTCAAAACGTTCAAGCAGGTTTTCATAACTCACAAAATCATACACTTCAGATATTTCACCAAAATAGTGTTTGTGATGAAAGTTATGGGTATTGTCGTATCCGATAACTCGACCGTTGTCTCCAGAAAAAACCTGATGATTGATGTACGCCATACTGTACTTTACAATTTCATTGTTATCATTTTCCCAGGCTTCAATTTTGATAAGCCCCCCACCTCTTTTAGGCTTCACAGGGAACTGCTCTGAAACAACCTTTTTAAATTTGTTTCTTGCTCTTTTATCTTTCATACAACAAGAATATCAGTATTACAATATACTGTAAAGCTGAAAAAATAACTCACTTTACCATCTAATCACAAGAAAAATTACGATATCGGCTAATTTCATGAACATCTGCGGCTTGCCCGCCGCTTTTGGGTGGGTAAAATCGACTGCATCCATTCGTTATCTTTGCGTCGATACAAACAGCTTTTAATTTTTGACTGCCATGTATCCTCCAAAGAGATAGGCTTTAAAAAACTTGAGGACTTTAGTAAAACCCGCTTCTTTAAAAAGTGATTCAATACGGCTTTGAGGTATGAACTGTACATCATTTTCTCTTTTTGTAAATTCTTCTTTAACTTTGTCGTTTTCACCTCTCGTAAAGAATTGCTGATTTTTCCAAGCCGCATTTAGGGTGTTGTATTCATTTGAACCAATCTCTCCTTCGAGATCAACAAGAACTATAGGTGCGCCGGGTTTCAGCCTATCCGCGATGTCATTTAGAAAATTCAATTTTGTACCATCATCCGGGAAAAAGTGCATAACCAAAATGGACATGGCAGCATCAAAATCTTTTTCCGCAACATCATTGATTAGACCATGGACAAGAGATATTCTGTTTCCCAGAGAAGCGGATTCCACTTTTTTTCTTGCGATTGTAAGCATCGGCTCAGCTGGATCAAAACCAGTAAAAGACCAGTGTGGATTATCCTTTGAATAGTCAATTATTTCTTTTCCTGTGCCTGCTCCTGCCACCAATATTTTTGCCTCTTTTCCCAGTTCTGACTTTAGAAGATGTTGAGTTAATTCATAAATAGAATGATAAGCAGGTATTATTTTGTGTGCAGCGTCATCATATTCATTGGACCATTCACCATTAAAATCTATTTGCTTTTCCATATTATTAATTTTCTTCTTAATGTTTGGCCAAGATATTGCGTTTAAATTATTGACTGCTTCCAAATTATTCTATTGTGTAAGATCACGCCAGAAATCAGGCGCGGGCGACGGAAAGGGGCTAACCGCACCAGGCGGTTCTTGATTTCGACTGGCCCCATCCGACATGAACAAAACGCCATGGAATCTTTTCTGTTCACGTTTCATCTCCATTTCATTATGGAAAACTGAAATCCGTTCAATCCGTCGGGGGGCCTTTGATCAAACAGGGGTCAGGCCGCAAATCGGCTTGCTGCATCTTCGTTCCATTCAATGCCTGTACCGATCGCGTCCCCGACAATCGCCATGCCCTTCTCGACCTGGAGCGGCTCGTCAAGGATGGGATTCCACCAGTCGGCATACTCAAGCCAATGGGCCGTCGGAGTGCAGCACAAAAGGCGCGCACTGATTTCCGGCCAAAGATGGTTCGACACCAGGAGACCTCTAACCTGTGCGAGGGTCGCTGCCCTGAGCCAGCCGGTTACGCCGCCGATCTTCATCACGTCTGGCATAACAAAATCCGATGCCCGGGCCTCTATGGCGTGCTGCATATCTAACGTTCCCCACCAGTTTTCTCCACACTGGATCGGGGTTTGTGACTTGCGTGTGACGAGCGCGTTCCCAACATAGTCGTAGGCGCGGACGGGCTTCTCCATTCCGCCCAGCAACCGAACGAGCGACAGGCCGTGCACACGGGCCAGCGCATCCCACAGCGCCATATCTATGGCAGCAAGCGCGATACCGACAAGTCCTTGCGTGCCAAGCAATCGGAATCGCTTGGCGAGCTTCTGTTCAATGTCGGCAGGAGCCAGTTCTTCGCCCTTCACCAGAGCCTCGAAATTCCGGATCAGATCGGCAGTCGGCTTAAGTGCGGCAGGTGTGTATGTGAACACCATACTGTGGCCGATGATTCCGGTGTCGGTGATCACATCCGTCAAGACCAAGGGCGACTCCGTAATCACACCGCTCGCGGTCTGGTGCGGTTCTGTCATCGGCACTCGAACACCCCGGACCCGGAACTCTTGATTAAACGCCCTGTGCGGACCCGCATGCAGGGTGTTGTGGGGGCTGGGGGGTTAAAACCCCCGGCTACCCGATTAGATGAGTTATATAATAGTGACCCATGAAAAGAAGAATCTTGCAATAAAACCTGCTATTATCGGAAGTATTGCGCTTGATACTAACCTTACAATGGTAAATTCCCATCCTAAAATTCCAATTTCTAAAGGAAGTCTCATTATAGCCCAAAGAGACCAAGAAGTAATGAAAGCAACCGTAGTTCCTATTCCTGCACCTGAATGAATAAATCCTGCTACAATAGGCAAGCTAACAAAAGGACCGCCAGGTGTAATAGCCCCAGTAATCGTACCTAAAAATATTCCTTTAACTCCAGATTCTGGTCCTATCCATTTTAAAAGCGCATCAGGAGAAACTAAAACCTGAATCATTCCAGCAATAATAAATGAAAAAAATAACAAGGGCAGAATTTGGATTGTCATAGTAAAACCGTTTTTCAGACCTTGTATATGGACACCATTTTTGTGCCCAAAAATAAGTAACCCAATAGCAATAAACCCTAATATTAACGTTGGAATAATCATAGTATTTTTATTTTTTTGCATAGTAAATTTATTTTTATTAATCGTTATCTAACGCTGAGCTGTGGGCGGCGAGGTACGAGCCGTCCCACACAAGCGTGAGGTTATGTTGTAGTTCATTTTAGTTGATGGATTAGAATTGCAATTAAAAGCCAGGTTACTATTCCAATCCAGAATACAACTTCTGTAAAGATTTGAAGTCCAATATTTGATCTGTGTCTGTATCGCCCCCGTGTCGGATCATGTTTACCTAATGTTATTCATAACCGTGCCACCAAGGCCCTGGATAGCCCTGCCGGCAATCAACAGCTGCAGCGAAGGCGCAAAACTGCAAAAAAGTGAGGCCGACGTATATATGAACAGTCCGCCCAGTAACAAACGCCGCCGGCCAGTTATATCGCCAAGCCGCCCTGCACTAATGATCAAGGCGGTGACGGCAAGCAGATAGGCGATGACAATCCACTGGATTTGCTGAAAAGAGGCGTTGAACGTCTGCGCTAAGGTAGGGAGGGCGATATTGACTTTGCTTGTGCCCAGTGAAGAAAGCAACATGGAGAGTGAAAGACTGGCAAGTGCCCCCTTCACCGAGAACTGCGGTTCTGACACGGTGCCTATAGGCACATCATTTTCTAAAGGCATCCTTTATCCCCTTTTAATTCTTAACCAAGCGATGAACGATCCTACGCGAGAGTGGTGCAACCACCAAAACGACAGGAAACGCGATAATCCACGATGGAATCCAAGCTCCCATCCAAACCCCGGCAAAATTAGGGATAACCCCGACAGCACGAAAGGTGGAAATGGCTGATATAATGGAAGACATCAGCCCCGAGAGAACAAAACCAAAGGCTATTTGCTCGAAACGACGAGGTATCATATTTTTGATCCTTATTAGAGTTAAACTGTTGCAAACGCTTGCCGCGTTCAAATGTTCGTAGGTCATTCTGAATAATTTTATGTAGCCGTTGCTATAAAAATATCCTTGTAATAAATCAAACCGAGTGGTATGATTTTTTTACAATAGTAATGCAACAGAAAGGCCTTGTCAACAAAAATCATACTGGATAGTTTGATTTATTATTGACATCAATAGGGGTAGAACCATTTATGAAAAAAATAGAGCAGAACAAAAAGCAGAAACGGGAAAGGATATTAAAAGCTGCACAGGAGATCTTTCAATCAAACGGCTTCATTAGCACCAGCATGGATAAAATTGCCGAGCAGGCCGGTGTCACCAAACAAACGGTATACCGATATTTTGAATCCAAAGAGGTCCTTTTCAAGTCGGCCCTGGAAGCCCAGAGACTTCAGGCGAGCAATGATTTCTTGAAAGCTTTGGACCTGGAAGACACCACAAAAGCCCTGAACACCTTTGCCGTGGGATACATTGAAAGGCATTTGTCCAAGGAACATCTGGCTAATATTCGCCTGCTGGTCTCCGAAGGTCCCATGGTCCCGGAAATAACACGCGCTTTTTATGCCGTTGGCCCTATGCGGACCAAAACCCGACTGGCTCAATTTTTCAAGGACCGATTCAATATTGATGACGCCCAATTCGAAATCGACGTTTTTCTAAACACCCTTGTGTCCATGCGCATGACCTTGCTTACCGGTTTGGATGCCCCTCCGTCATCCGCAAAGATCCAGGAACACTCCGCCAAAGGGGTAAAGGTTGTTTTGAAATTGCTGGATTTATAGAAAAGAAATGAAATGCCATTGATTAAAAAAAGTCATTCCCATAAACGATTAAAGGAGCTGTCAATATGAATTTATTCCCGTTAAACAAAGCATATGGAAAGATCTGTGGCTTAATCAATTAAAAAACGATCCTGAAAAAACAAAAGTCCTAACAAAAAATGGGACAAACGCGCCCAGGTGTTTGACAAACGATCCGCCACACCGCAAGCCGTTGTCAGAAAAGAGCGCATTTTGTCCATGCTCAAAAAAGCCGGTGCACTTCAACCCGAAAGCCGTGTTCTGGATGTCGGTGCAGGATCGGGCACCTGGGCCGTTCCAATGGCGGAAATGGGAGCAAGAGTAGTCGCCCTGGAACCTTCCGGCGGCATGATCGAAATCCTTAAGGAGAAGATGTCTGCCAAAGGTATTGGGCCGGATCAGATCCAAATCAGGCAGCAGACACAGGATGTGGATTTGGAAAAAGAGAGGCTGTCTGGTCAATTTGACCTGGTGTTTGCTTCCATGAGCCCTGGTGTTTACGATCCGGAAACACTGAAAAAAGTAATGCAAGCCTCCCGAAACTTCTGCTACCTGAGCACCTTTTCCGGCGGGGGGTGGCGCAGTTGTTACAACGATCTGTGGCTGCGTATTACCGGCCAAGAACTTGAACCCACATCATGGGATTTCATTTATCCCTTCACCTATGTTTACGCCCTGGGATACCGGCCCCAAATCGACTTCAATGTCTGGACCCATGACCGCAAAGAGAGCATTGATGAAGCTGTGGAAAATATCAGCTTTTTTATCCAAAGCATAACAGAGGTCACGCCGGAAATCCGCCAAAAATTAAAAGCTTATATAACCAGTCAGGCTGTTGGCAAAATATTTCATCAGGAACAGACTGTTTGCCAAGGTGTAATGTTGTGGCAGGTCGCTTGAAAATTTTAACCCCATAGACATGGTCATGACCGTTAAAACCTACAGTTTTATACAAGCGGTGGACTACCTGATAGGAATTTCCAGTTTGAATTTAAAAGTAGGATAATAAATGGCCATTTTTTGGCATCCTTCAAAAGTGCTTTACACTTTTTTTGATCATTTCCCATTTGTAGGGATTTTTCTCAAAAACTGTAAAGTACTTTTCAAGTCATATGAAGGATGCCCATTTTTTTAGGCCAAAATCACCTGACTTTTTTGTAAAGCGTTATACGGTTATCTAAAGTCTTTTAATGGCAAGGCGTTATGGCGTTTGTTTAAAAATAAGGAGAGGGTATGCGTGGAGGATATAGAGGAAAACCCAAGCCTCAATTACCACCTCATCTCAAGCGGGTTCATGTGAATGCCCGAATCCAGCGGTGGATGCTTGATGAACTCAAAAGGAGAGGCGAGGTTGGTATCGTCTTGGAATATATATTGATTGATGCCGGTTTTAAATATCAACCGAAAAAATAAAGAAAGACAGGATGCTTCCGGCACATTAAGGACAGAAACATGGGGGAAAGGGCAGCCGACATTGGTTTGAATACTGCCCCCATGCCTTTTGATTTGTGAACTCCGTTTGTCCATGGTGGGCTTGCCGCGTCAGCCTTTTGTGAGACAAAGGACTTCACATAAAGTGAAATTTGGGTCAAATAATGTGGGACTTAGCAAATGGTTAAATGAGCCCTCCGAATCTGTTGTATCTGGCACGACGCTTGCATTATAGGTAAAGTAACTTTCAACCTTGTCCGCCCGCAGGGCTTCATTTAACGATAAGGTCAGGGGCGCCGCCAATAGTTTCCGCGGAATTCGGCAATAGTTCACGGCGTCCCCTGCACCGGGTGTTGTGCCTCAAATTTACGAAGCTCTCCAGATTTGTCACAGCTTCCGTTGTCGATTTCACCACAGCCGTCCATGTTGCCTTATCAACCAAGCAAACCAAAACCTTTGCTATCAATCAATAAAACTACAGCTTTCGACACGTTTTCGATCTTCGCATATATCCCAAGCGTCATCACCGATGCAACCCCGGCCTTCGCATCTCCCGTTTGTATCTCCCAAAATCTCATTAGCTGTATGGAGAAATGGTTACTTTATGTAGACTTTAATGCCCGCAAAACTGCTTGTGGCTCTTTGGCCACCACATTAAGCAACACACGGGCAGGCCCTCGTGGTGTCCGATCACCACGCTCCCAATGGCGAAGTGTGCCTATACTGATGCCAAATGCCAATGCAAATTCATTTTGCGTCATGCCCACATTTTCACGGATGGTCTTGACATCGACTGGAGACACCTCATGTACGATAGCTCCAGTTGGTTTACCTTCAGCAAAGTTAATTGCTTCATGCAATCCTTGTTCGATACTTTTAAATGCATCACTCATACTCATGACTATTTACCTTGTTGATATTCCTCTAAAAGTGCTTTGGTCAGTTTAGCCAAAATACTACGTTCAGCCGGACTGATATTCGCTTTCTCAGATTTTCCAAATAGGGTGAGCAAAAACAGAGGGTAACGTGAATCATGATAGTAATAGATCACACGAACACCACCGCTTTTTCCTGCGTTATCACGCTTCCACCGTAATTTACGGATTCCCCCCGTTCCTTTCAACAGTACGCCTGCCAGAGGATTGGCAGCAAGATACAGAATAAGCCGTTCTCGTTCCGTATCATCAAGCAACTTACTTGCACGTTTAATAAATTCTGGAAGTTCAACCACTGTATTCATGTTTTTATAGTAATCCAATGGCGTACTTTTGTCAAAAGTTTATGCATTCAAAAGCAAGTTGAGTAATATTTCAAATCAGTGGATAAGCCAGTTCGGTAGCGATATAGGTCATCGCACGGTAGGAACGCCGGTCACTCGGCGCCCCCCGCACAGACATGGACGTGCGGTTTTCCCGCATCCGGTTCCTCGGTTGGACTCGCTTCCGTGCGAACCTTCACAGTTACCCGTTACAAGATCCAGTTGCTATTCCCCGCAGTGAGGTTTGCTCGTATTGCTCCAGCCCTACTTTGTCCGGTACGAGTTTCCTTTGCGGGCTGCGTATTTCCGTCAGGTCCTTCCCCATGTAGTGGGCTTTCCCCACCTCCGAGTAATATGCCTGATAAGACACCCCATCGGCATGTAGAGGGCCATCGGCGTTCCGATTTTCCTCCCACCAAGAGCCTGCTCCTAACATTTCCGGTGTATAGTGTACCATAATCTCCTGGAACCTTTGGGGCTTCCCGAGTTCTACAGCGCATCTCTTCTTGCATGCCACGGCCTGTGGACTCCGGCGGACCTCCACATCCTCGCCAATTACGGATGCTTCTGTGTTGCCTTCGGCGACCGCTAAAACCCTCGGCGCCCGCGGGTTGCTCTCTCGAAGCTGTACCAGCACTTCAGGGTGCACGACCACCCCTACGGCCTACAAGATTCTCTGCCTACGCTTAGTCCATTTTGTTCGATGTTCTTTATTTTCCAATTGATCCTACAGTGGGGTGAGGCCTCCGCAATTCTCCTGGATTGCTCCGGGTTGCAGCTCGTTTCCAGCCGGGATTCCGACGTCCTACACTTACAATGAAAATAAAGTATCTCCGCCATGGACCCAAGGCTCGATACGGATGGGTGGCTAACCCTTACTGAAACCCATTACTGGATTTCAACCGACAGGGACTTGCACCCTGCAAGATGCGCCGAGCTTTCCTCGGCGCGATAACGTTGCTTTTCAGCGGGCGCGCGCTTTTTGCGCTCCGCTGAAAAAGCCTGGTTAGGCTAATATTTATAATATTCCAGTTCTAATTGTTTATTAAGATCGTGCCATTTCTCTAATTCAGATTGTTCTTTATTAAATTGAACACTATCTACAGATCTTGGCAAAATTTTCTCAATTTCATTATCGAAACTATCAGCAAAGATCATTCTGTTTGCATTTTCTGCTATGATTTTTCTAAAAAATATTGTCTGATCAACTGATAACCTAGTACTCCGTCCCAGAAGTTCTGAATGTTTTTATGGCAATGCACTCTCTTAATAAATTGCTTGTGTTGAGACTATTTTTATGATAATGTTTAGCCATAAGTATTTGTATCTATACTATATATACACTCTATAAGTATAATAAAATAAGCTCAATTAAATATAGAGGGTTGTTTTGGATTGCCAAAATATTGTGTTTTCAAACAAACAATCACAGAAGCGTATTGAAAAAGCTTTGCAGGTTTTTCCATCTCAGGTATTAAAAAAACTTCTTTTTTTTGCCATCTATTTACTTGGGGCAAGAATTAATACAATATCTTCTATTGTAGGAATACCACAAGAATCAGGAAAAACTACAATTAGCAGAGTCATGAAAGATGGGCTGCCTGCCCTCCGTGATCGGCGACAGTCAGCAGAAACTTACATGTCGCTGATACCAGCGTCTCCACAGGAACACCAAACATCAGTGTTGATTGAGGAAGGTTATTGTACCATAACTTTTGGCAATAGTAATCATCAATTAAAAATATCACAAAACAATCGAGTACATCTTCGGGCAGTTTTGCTATCCTTGCTACAGGCTGATTTGCTATCAATTGAAACGGTATCGTCCACATTAGGCATTACAGTTGCACATTGTCGGGAATTATCGACAAAGCTGGCAAATGACGATATTCCTGAAGTCCTTGTCGATAAACGTAAAGGCCAAAAGCAAAATTTTCATGTCGATTTGCAGGTAAAGACAGAACTTATCCAACATTTTGCGGCCAGGGCAGTCACAGGACATTCTGTGTCAAGTCAAGTACTTACAGAAATAATTAATGATAGTCAAAAAACAAACATTTCCCCGCGAACTATACGCTGGCACATGAATAAAATGGGTCTTATGGATATCAAAAAGACCCTTCCGAAATTAGTTGAGACTTTAAAAAAAAACTTTTGAATCTGGTTGCCGATGCTGGAATTAATCTATCGGAACCTATATCAAATATAATTAATATGCAGCCCGTTTCCAGAATAATTCGTCGAAAGTCAGCAGTTGCCCTTGCCAAAAAGGGATTTGCTGTCGGTGCGGTTGCCGCAATTGTTGGATGCAGCATACCCACAGTTATTCGCAGCCTTAAACGAATGACTGCAACCAGTGAACTTGCCGATTTCCCCCGTTCTGGTCGCCCAGCTATTTATTCGGAAACATTCAAACTGGAGCTGATCGGGTTCTATTGTCAGACACATCCTTTTCCAAATTCCGGAAGGTGGACAATAAGATGGGCAGCTATTCACTTGGCTGTACATTCAGAAATACTTGGTTCAGCTCCAAGCAAATCCACTATTCATCGTATTCTTAAAGACAATAATCTTAAACCACACCAGTCCCGGTATTTTTTGCACATCACTGATCCTGATTTTTTTCCGAAAATGGATCATCTGATAAAACTATATTTGAATCCTCCTGCAAATCTTTTCTTTTTTGATGAGTGCCCTGGAATTCAAATCCTCAAACGACTCGTACCCGATCTCCAAACAGATAAAACGAAGAAACGCCTTGAGGAGTTTGAATACATCAGAAACGGCACAATGAATGTCCTTGCCTTTTTTAATTATGCTAACGGAAAGGTATATGCAGAATGTCAAGGCGACCATAAAACAGACACCTTTCTGGCGATTTTTAAACAGCATGTTTTATCTTGTTCAGTAAATGAACAACTCCATTATGTTATGGATAATTTATCAACCCACCGGGGATACCCATTCTGCAAAGCAGTAGCTGAACTGAGTGGTGTTGCATGCCCTCCCGAAAAAGAACTAAACAATTTGGAAAAACGTGTCGAGTGGTTAAAATCTACCGACAAGCGAATTATTATTCATTTCACGCCATATCACGGTTCATGGCTCAATCTTGTTGAGTTTTGGTTTGGTATCATGAACAAAAAAGTGTTAAACGAATCTTATGGTTCCCCCAAGGAACTCAAGGAAAGCTTTGAGGCTTTTCTTAAAGAATGGAACACTTTGCTTGCGCATCCCTTTAAATGGTCATACGATGGTAAAGGTCTTCACGAAAAAGCTGTCGCACGTTTTACGGAAATGCTGAGACAATCAGCAAACAAAATTGAAATAACCAGCCTCACCAAGCAGTTGTGTCTAATGATCAATCTTTTTACCCATAACTTTGATGAATTGTCGGAAGAAAGTTGGAAAAAATTATTGAATCATCTTCAATCCCAAGAAATAACACTCAGAAATAATATTATGAACGAGCAAGGCCCTGTGAAAAAAGAAAAAGCTGAAGGGGCACTGAATTCACTATTGTCAGTTCTGGAAAATAATATTGGGCAAAATATGCTCAGGAATACTGCATAGGAATTTAAATTGCCGAAATACATGTCAAAACTTCTGGGACGGAGTACTAGTACTCCGTCCCAGAAGTTCTGAATGTTTTTATGGCAATGCACTCTCTTAATAAATTGCTTGTGTTGAGACTATTTTTATGATAATGTTTAGCCATAAGTATTTGTATCTATACTATATATACACTCTATAAGTATAATAAAATAAGCTCAATTAAATATAGAGGGTTGTTTTGGATTGCCAAAATATTGTGTTTTCAAACAAACAATCACAGAAGCGTATTGAAAAAGCTTTGCAGGTTTTTCCATCTCAGGTATTAAAAAAACTTCTTTTTTTTGCCATCTATTTACTTGGGGCAAGAATTAATACAATATCTTCTATTGTAGGAATACCACAAGAATCAGGAAAAACTACAATTAGCAGAGTCATGAAAGATGGGCTGCCTGCCCTCCGTGATCGGCGACAGTCAGCAGAAACTTACATGTCGCTGATACCAGCGTCTCCACAGGAACACCAAACATCAGTGTTGATTGAGGAAGGTTATTGTACCATAACTTTTGGCAATAGTAATCATCAATTAAAAATATCACAAAACAATCGAGTACATCTTCGGGCAGTTTTGCTATCCTTGCTACAGGCTGATTTGCTATCAATTGAAACGGTATCGTCCACATTAGGCATTACAGTTGCACATTGTCGGGAATTATCGACAAAGCTGGCAAATGACGATATTCCTGAAGTCCTTGTCGATAAACGTAAAGGCCAAAAGCAAAATTTTCATGTCGATTTGCAGGTAAAGACAGAACTTATCCAACATTTTGCGGCCAGGGCAGTCACAGGACATTCTGTGTCAAGTCAAGTACTTACAGAAATAATTAATGATAGTCAAAAAACAAACATTTCCCCGCGAACTATACGCTGGCACATGAATAAAATGGGTCTTATGGATATCAAAAAGACCCTTCCGAAATTAGTTGAGACTTTAAAAAAAAACTTTTGAATCTGGTTGCCGATGCTGGAATTAATCTATCGGAACCTATATCAAATATAATTAATATGCAGCCCGTTTCCAGAATAATTCGTCGAAAGTCAGCAGTTGCCCTTGCCAAAAAGGGATTTGCTGTCGGTGCGGTTGCCGCAATTGTTGGATGCAGCATACCCACAGTTATTCGCAGCCTTAAACGAATGACTGCAACCAGTGAACTTGCCGATTTCCCCCGTTCTGGTCGCCCAGCTATTTATTCGGAAACATTCAAACTGGAGCTGATCGGGTTCTATTGTCAGACACATCCTTTTCCAAATTCCGGAAGGTGGACAATAAGATGGGCAGCTATTCACTTGGCTGTACATTCAGAAATACTTGGTTCAGCTCCAAGCAAATCCACTATTCATCGTATTCTTAAAGACAATAATCTTAAACCACACCAGTCCCGGTATTTTTTGCACATCACTGATCCTGATTTTTTTCCGAAAATGGATCATCTGATAAAACTATATTTGAATCCTCCTGCAAATCTTTTCTTTTTTGATGAGTGCCCTGGAATTCAAATCCTCAAACGACTCGTACCCGATCTCCAAACAGATAAAACGAAGAAACGCCTTGAGGAGTTTGAATACATCAGAAACGGCACAATGAATGTCCTTGCCTTTTTTAATTATGCTAACGGAAAGGTATATGCAGAATGTCAAGGCGACCATAAAACAGACACCTTTCTGGCGATTTTTAAACAGCATGTTTTATCTTGTTCAGTAAATGAACAACTCCATTATGTTATGGATAATTTATCAACCCACCGGGGATACCCATTCTGCAAAGCAGTAGCTGAACTGAGTGGTGTTGCATGCCCTCCCGAAAAAGAACTAAACAATTTGGAAAAACGTGTCGAGTGGTTAAAATCTACCGACAAGCGAATTATTATTCATTTCACGCCATATCACGGTTCATGGCTCAATCTTGTTGAGTTTTGGTTTGGTATCATGAACAAAAAAGTGTTAAACGAATCTTATGGTTCCCCCAAGGAACTCAAGGAAAGCTTTGAGGCTTTTCTTAAAGAATGGAACACTTTGCTTGCGCATCCCTTTAAATGGTCATACGATGGTAAAGGTCTTCACGAAAAAGCTGTCGCACGTTTTACGGAAATGCTGAGACAATCAGCAAACAAAATTGAAATAACCAGCCTCACCAAGCAGTTGTGTCTAATGATCAATCTTTTTACCCATAACTTTGATGAATTGTCGGAAGAAAGTTGGAAAAAATTATTGAATCATCTTCAATCCCAAGAAATAACACTCAGAAATAATATTATGAACGAGCAAGGCCCTGTGAAAAAAGAAAAAGCTGAAGGGGCACTGAATTCACTATTGTCAGTTCTGGAAAATAATATTGGGCAAAATATGCTCAGGAATACTGCATAGGAATTTAAATTGCCGAAATACATGTCAAAACTTCTGGGACGGAGTACTAGTACCCCTTTGCATTGGCTTATCGCCTATTTGGACAAACATTGCATGCTCAGGACCGATCGGGAAAATAATATTTCCTTTATTTTTACCCCAACCACCTTTCAGATCATAATTTTGTGGATCTTTGAAGTTTAGTTTTACAACTGGGTTGTCGCTGGTAAACCATTTAAAGCCTTTTGCAGGTTTAACAATTGTCCATTTATGCGTAAATAGGATTTTAGACGTATTTTCAAGCAAATGCCTGATTGAAAAAAGCCACGTGCCGCGACCTACATATGTTTCAGTTTTTATAACTCCGACTTTTTCACCCGGAATAGATTCTGTTGTCACTTTCAGTGGCAAGAGAAAAGTGGTTTTATCAGGAGCTTTTTGTTTGGTGATATCTAATTTTTCTCCACCTTCAAGTTTTTCTTTCAGCTTTTTTAATGTATCTTCCAATATTTTTGGTAGTGATTCCCTGCTACGCCTCAAATGCTCATAAAGCCTTGCAGGAGTTCTAACGTCCTGTGCAGCAAGAAATTTTATCAATATACGCCAATCGTTAACAGTTAGCCTCTGGTTTAATACAACTTTTTCAAGAGCCTCTGTAGCAGGGGCTTCGTACTTACTATCGAACCACTTTTCCAACTCGTCTGATTCTTCACTAGACACCATGCGGGTATACAAGTGCTTATGATAAGCAATGGCACCAACATGGCATTTCTTCCATACTGGAACGTTTTCATGACTAACCAATGTTCGATAAAAATAAATTTGCTGATCAGAATCTGCCCATCTTTTTAAATAGCACTCTGGGACAAAATGATTTTTTATATGCAATTCATCCATATGATTATTTCGTTCATGCCTAACGATGAAGTCACCAGCCGCGCCAAAGGCTTACGGAAAAGCGGCAAACGTTCTCGCGGTCTGGTGGACTGGCTGGTTAGCCCAGCACTTTAGAATACGTTTTGCTAAAATTTTCTTAAAAAATGTTAGATTTTGACATATGTAGTGAAAGATAAAATTAATTTTCTTTTTTCTTATCACGTAAATCTAATCCATTATCAATACTTCCAACAAAAGCAAATTCTTTGTTTTCGACATATCCTAATAGAAATTTTAAAGGATCGAACATTTGATAAACATCGTTGGTGAATAAATACTCTTTAGTTTCTTCTTTGACAAGATTTGATCCAAGAATTGATTTTGCTTCTTCAAAATCAATTACAAAACTATGGTCTTTATAGTGGTTAACAAGGTGATTTGAAATCTCAGGAATAGATTTGTCTGAATTTATATCACTATCTTTCAATAATCTTTCGGCGTATTGTATTGCAGATTCATTGATTCTTTCGAAATAACCGAGGACTCTAAGGTTCAAATTGGCATTTAAATATTGTGCAAACATATCAGATGCTTTGGGATATTTTGATGCCATTTCCGCAATTTTTTCTAAGGCGTTCGACATACTTAAAGCTGGGAAATCTCCAATTTGTGGGTCTATCGGCCCTAACTCAGACATCATTCCCATATGAATTTCATTTGCGCCTAATGAAATTAATGTTGCAGCTGATTTGGCTTTTCTCGGAATAGAAACTATAAATTTAGATTTTGATCTTCGTTTGCATGTTTTGCTAATAAGGTATGCGGGTTCAATACTGCCTCCAGGAGAATCAAGCAGCATCGCAATATCTTGACCCGTGATATTCTTAACACAGTTGTATATTTTGTTTGAATGAATTGTGCTTATTGACCTATTTTCATCATAAAGAAATATCCAGAAATAATTTTCAACATTATGGCGTTTCGATATTTTTTTAATATTAGAAGCAATGGCTTTTGCTAACGCTTTTTCATCGCCTGGGTACTTTTTTAAAAAGTCGATAGTTTGAGAAAAATTTTCAAAATCATATTCTTCAATATCTTTTGAGATATCTTCTTCATTCTCTATTTCTTTTTCAGTTAAATTATCGTTGACGGTATCTATCATATACAACATCCTTAATGTAATGAATCGGTCGAATAAGAGCTGTTTAGAGAAAATACTGCTCACATGAGATTGGGCTAACGGGGAGCTGAGGGGCCGGGCTTTTAAACCCAAAAGCCCCAATAAAAAGTTAAATTTTCATGAACCAGGCACTTCCGAAAACGCCGCGCAGTAAGCCCGGTCCCTCTCCAGCGTTTTGTTCGGTAATACTATATACAGGTACCTTTTCAACCTAATTTAAAGTTAATATGAGTACGACGAACAAGCTGACCATTCCCATTATTGAGGATTTCGGATAGGGTCTGACCAGAAATTCGCTCAGAATGAAGCTTAGCATAAGTGAAAAAATGCTTCCGATGACAAATTTTACATAAATGGACACATCCCACCACTTGTACATCAGCAACTGAATTGATAATACAATAACAAAATGAATCAGGTATATGGGATACGAATTTTTTGCAAACAATTTGTTAAACTTGTGACCGTTATTCCAGTATTTTCCTGCGAAGGCCGTAAGGGTTATAATAATGGAAAATGAAAGAAACGATTTAATTGTTATATAAGTCACGCCCAAAATAGGGGAGAACTTGTTCATCAGGCTTGCAAAAGTCATTTCTTCAGCAAGCAAAAGCGAAAGAGTGAGTACAAGCCACAACAGAGGATTTCCTATGGTTTTGTGGTTGGTAAACCAGTTTTTATGAAACGTATATATGCCCAGAGCAAAACATATTACGTACAACCATACACGCGTAGGTTGAAAACAGAGAATACTGGCAATAATTAGACTAGGTTCTTTGCCAGGCTCTTTGATAAAAAGTAAAAACATGAGCAACGTCAATATGGTTGTCACCATGCTGACCAGAACAAGAACCGAAAAGATGGATTTGACAGATGGGTCGGTTGTTTGTTTATCAGGTGATAATTTTCCAGCACGAGAAGGTATTCCGCAGTGCAGCAGGGCAAAGACAAAAAAGAAAAAAAGTAGCAGAGACAAAAACCAGAGATGGACATGATTGAACTGGTCGTAAGAATTCCTAAAACCCGTACCAAACATTGCAGCTTCTTTAAAATTTACCACGAAGCGTTTCCATAGATTTAAGCCTTCAATGCCCCGTGAGTATTCATAGATATAGATACGAATCGGCCCGAGCAAGAGAACACCTACCAACCACGGAATTCCCAATCGGATAATTTTTTTTTGAAGAAAAAGCCAAGTGCCATATCGATGAAGAGAAGGTAAGGCAAAATATCCGGCAATGAAAAATAATGTCGGCATTAAAAAAACATTAAGAAAACGAAAAAGGTAATCGAAGAGAATCGAATTATCGTCATTGATAGCCCACCATGTTGAATAATGGCTGTAGCTACAGGTCACATGAAAAACGACCACCAAAAAAACTAACAGATACCGTACGTTGTCCAAGAAAAATATCCGTTCATTCTCCCTGTTTATTGATTTTGAATTCAAATTAATACCCCCAATTTTAAAACCGAACGTTGCAAATAACCGGTGCAAATGGAGCGCAGCGGAATTTGCATCCGAGTTAATTTGCCTTGTTAGGTGTCTTTCCTTTTATAGCCATACTGCCCAGTCGCCATAGTCAAATGTGCCAGTGCCATGGTGCAATTTATTCTCAGCCTTCAATTGCCGAAAGGCATCACGCATTCTACCCAGAATCTCAGGCTGAATATCCAAAGTGTGATGTGCAGGGAACACATGCTTCACCGGTAACGCCGATACCCGCTTCAAGGAATTGAGGTAAGCCTCTGGATCAGTGGACGGAAAGAAGGCAAACAGCGTGTGTTTATAAACCAAGTCACCGGTAAAAAGATACCCGCGCTCCTTTTCCCAAAAACACATATGCCCTGGCGAATGGCCGGGCGTATGGACAATCTGAACAAGTCTGTCGCCAACATCAATTACATCATTATCCTTCAACACTCTTGTCGGATTGCCTTGAAAGAACTCATATTTGTTTACGTCATAACCTTCCGGCAAGTCGCAGCGGTCAACGACCATGCCTTTAATCTGCTCCATTGTCAGAGGGAATTCTCCGTTAAGCCAGTTCAGTTCAGCCCCATGCGCGTAAAAGTCCGGAAAAAATCCATGTCCGCCAATATGGTCCCAGTGAATGTGGGTAGCTACGGCGGTGACCGGCTTATCAGTTAGTCTGATGACCTCATCATAGATGTTACAGATTCCAAGCCCGGTATCAATCAGCAAACTGCGTTCGGAGCCATTTAGAAGATAACAATGTGTTTCTTCCCAGTGGCGGTATTCGCTTATGATAAAAGTTTCTCTGTCAATTTGATCTATTGTAAACCAATTATTCATTTGACTTCATCTTCTGATGTTTCTTTCAATAAATTCCTGTTTGACACAATTTTTATCGCCGATGTGAAAACCTAACAAGTAATTGTGTGGTTCTGTATAACCCACGCAGTCACCAACCTCCGGCAGAGCCGGAGGCTTGATAAATGTGAACCGCTCAAAGCGGTTAAAATATTGGCCGCCTCAAAGGCGGCACATGACTACCGGACTTGGTTGAATAACGATAGACTATCGAACTTGGCTGAACAAATCTAATTGATCCAAACGGCGGTCTTCTTGCTCCTGATTTTTTATATAGGCTCGAATGACTTCCTCATCACGCCCCACCGTGGAAACGTAATACCCTCGTGCCCAAAATTTTTGTCCGGTAAAATTCCGACGACGTCCCATATAGTTGCGTGCTATGTGGATAGCGCTTTTCCCTTTGATGTAGCCCACTACTACTCCGTCCCAGAAGTTTTGACATGTATTTCGGCAATTTAAATTCCTATGCAGTATTCCTGAGCATATTTTGCCCAATATTATTTTCCAGAACTGACAATAGTGAATTCAGTGCCCCTTCAGCTTTTTCTTTTTTCACAGGGCCTTGCTCGTTCATAATATTATTTCTGAGTGTTATTTCTTGGGATTGAAGATGATTCAATAATTTTTTCCAACTTTCTTCCGACAATTCATCAAAGTTATGGGTAAAAAGATTGATCATTAGACACAACTGCTTGGTGAGGCTGGTTATTTCAATTTTGTTTGCTGATTGTCTCAGCATTTCCGTAAAACGTGCGACAGCTTTTTCGTGAAGACCTTTACCATCGTATGACCATTTAAAGGGATGCGCAAGCAAAGTGTTCCATTCTTTAAGAAAAGCCTCAAAGCTTTCCTTGAGTTCCTTGGGGGAACCATAAGATTCGTTTAACACTTTTTTGTTCATGATACCAAACCAAAACTCAACAAGATTGAGCCATGAACCGTGATATGGCGTGAAATGAATAATAATTCGCTTGTCGGTAGATTTTAACCACTCGACACGTTTTTCCAAATTGTTTAGTTCTTTTTCGGGAGGGCATGCAACACCACTCAGTTCAGCTACTGCTTTGCAGAATGGGTATCCCCGGTGGGTTGATAAATTATCCATAACATAATGGAGTTGTTCATTTACTGAACAAGATAAAACATGCTGTTTAAAAATCGCCAGAAAGGTGTCTGTTTTATGGTCGCCTTGACATTCTGCATATACCTTTCCGTTAGCATAATTAAAAAAGGCAAGGACATTCATTGTGCCGTTTCTGATGTATTCAAACTCCTCAAGGCGTTTCTTCGTTTTATCTGTTTGGAGATCGGGTACGAGTCGTTTGAGGATTTGAATTCCAGGGCACTCATCAAAAAAGAAAAGATTTGCAGGAGGATTCAAATATAGTTTTATCAGATGATCCATTTTCGGAAAAAAATCAGGATCAGTGATGTGCAAAAAATACCGGGACTGGTGTGGTTTAAGATTATTGTCTTTAAGAATACGATGAATAGTGGATTTGCTTGGAGCTGAACCAAGTATTTCTGAATGTACAGCCAAGTGAATAGCTGCCCATCTTATTGTCCACCTTCCGGAATTTGGAAAAGGATGTGTCTGACAATAGAACCCGATCAGCTCCAGTTTGAATGTTTCCGAATAAATAGCTGGGCGACCAGAACGGGGGAAATCGGCAAGTTCACTGGTTGCAGTCATTCGTTTAAGGCTGCGAATAACTGTGGGTATGCTGCATCCAACAATTGCGGCAACCGCACCGACAGCAAATCCCTTTTTGGCAAGGGCAACTGCTGACTTTCGACGAATTATTCTGGAAACGGGCTGCATATTAATTATATTTGATATAGGTTCCGATAGATTAATTCCAGCATCGGCAACCAGATTCAAAAGTTTTTTTTTAAAGTCTCAACTAATTTCGGAAGGGTCTTTTTGATATCCATAAGACCCATTTTATTCATGTGCCAGCGTATAGTTCGCGGGGAAATGTTTGTTTTTTGACTATCATTAATTATTTCTGTAAGTACTTGACTTGACACAGAATGTCCTGTGACTGCCCTGGCCGCAAAATGTTGGATAAGTTCTGTCTTTACCTGCAAATCGACATGAAAATTTTGCTTTTGGCCTTTACGTTTATCGACAAGGACTTCAGGAATATCGTCATTTGCCAGCTTTGTCGATAATTCCCGACAATGTGCAACTGTAATGCCTAATGTGGACGATACCGTTTCAATTGATAGCAAATCAGCCTGTAGCAAGGATAGCAAAACTGCCCGAAGATGTACTCGATTGTTTTGTGATATTTTTAATTGATGATTACTATTGCCAAAAGTTATGGTACAATAACCTTCCTCAATCAACACTGATGTTTGGTGTTCCTGTGGAGACGCTGGTATCAGCGACATGTAAGTTTCTGCTGACTGTCGCCGATCACGGAGGGCAGGCAGCCCATCTTTCATGACTCTGCTAATTGTAGTTTTTCCTGATTCTTGTGGTATTCCTACAATAGAAGATATTGTATTAATTCTTGCCCCAAGTAAATAGATGGCAAAAAAAAGAAGTTTTTTTAATACCTGAGATGGAAAAACCTGCAAAGCTTTTTCAATACGCTTCTGTGATTGTTTGTTTGAAAACACAATATTTTGGCAATCCAAAACAACCCTCTATATTTAATTGAGCTTATTTTATTATACTTATAGAGTGTATATATAGTATAGATACAAATACTTATGGCTAAACATTATCATAAAAATAGTCTCAACACAAGCAATTTATTAAGAGAGTGCATTGCCATAAAAACATTCAGAACTTCTGGGACGGAGTACTACTTGAGCTACTGAATACTTTGGCGGTATTGCTATGAGGATGTGTACATGATCCAACAGTAGATGGCCCTCCAAAATTTCACTTTCTCTATCTTTTGCCAAATCCCTCAAAACGGTCCCAAGGTACTGACGGAGCTCCTCGAAAAGCTGTTTTTTCCGATATTTTGGAATCCATGTTATATGGTATTTGCATTCCCAGCGGCTATGGTTTAAGCTACAGACATTCTTCATAAAAGTCTCTCCTTTTAGAACTTTGGCGGTTCACTATGAAGAGACTTTTTAAAGAGTTTCCCGTAAAAGTCAAACTTTTGTGGGTCCCCCGGCAGAGCCGGGGGTTTACCTTACGTTAATTATGATATATTTGTTATATTTGACAAAAAAACAAAAGTCAAGTATGGTTTTTTCTAACTGGATAACACTACAATATTGAATATTATCTGGATTTGCTATCATGGTCAAAATCCCAGAAGCGCTTCGCGTAAGGCGATTTGCAGATAATAAATTCCAGATTATCCCAATTTTAAAGCCGCTACTGATACTGATATGAAAGACACTCATGCTCCGGTAGAATATTTCCTGAAAATCACCTAAAATATGAACAGCTGTCGGTGGAAACGCAACATGAGCCGTCATGAAATATATACAGAATGGGGGTGTTTTAAGGGGTGGATACAACTTTTATGAAACTCCGTCTAACATATTGCAATAATGAAAATTTCAAAATTCCTTGTGGTCGGCCAATCTGCCATATTGCTTTCATGCTTTGTTTTGGGCAAACCTGGGTACAAAATCAGGTCTGCCCATGGCAACTTTTATAAAAAAGAGTAAGCGAGCCTAATATTCTTTCAAGCTTCGTTTTGGGTGAGCCCGGATCCCAAATCCCGGTCCACCCGTGGCGGTTATATCGGCAAATGGTTTCATTGAGAAGTTGTTTGACCGCTTTTACATGAAACAGGAAAAAATCATGTCGTTGCCCTCTTCATTTTGTAAGCTGTGAGGTGGATCAGGAAGCAATAATCTTTTCCAGACTTACGGCGCAGGCCTTGAATTCAGCTGTCTTGGAGACCGGATCCAAGGCGGGGTTTGTCAGAAAATTAGCGCATCCCTCCCTGAAGTGGAAGGCCATCCATATCAGCCCTTCAGGCACCTGGGAGGTAATCTTTGCCTTGACTTCCACCGATCCCCGCCTGGAGGAGACCCGGACCCTCTCTCCATGGGCAATATCCAACCGGTGAGCATCTTCGGCAGAGATATCGGCGGTTTCCTCTCCGAGAAGTTCGTTGAGTCCAAGGCATCTTCCGGTCTGGGTCCGTGTGTGATAGTGATAGAGACGACGACCGGTGCTCAGAACAAAGGGGAAATCATTGTCCGGCACCTCTGCCGGTGGGGTCCATTCCACGGGAACCAGGTTTCCCTTGCCGCAGGTAAAATTGCCGTTCAGATGCAACACCTTTGTGCCGGGGTGATCCAGGGAGGTGCAGGGCCATTGGAGGCCGTCTTTTTCAATGCGGGAAAAGCGAATGCCGTGAAAGAGCGGGCAAAGTTCAGCCACCTCGTTGTCCCAGATCTTCTGACCGCTGTCAGACGGCCATACATGGCCCATGCGCCGGGCAATCTCCCTGAAGACCCACCAGTCGGGCTTTGCCTCACCCGGCGGGCGAACTGCCTTTCTCACCCGGCTGACCCTCCGTTCGCTGTTGGTGAAGGTGCCGTCATCCTCACTCCAGGCGGCGGCCGGAAAGATCACATGGGCAAACCGGGTGGTCTCGGTGGGAAAGATGTCGTTGCAGACCAGAAACTCAGCAGATTCAAGACATTTTTCCACATGATGAATATCCGGTTCGGTATTGGCGAGGTTTTCTCCAAACACGTACAGGGCTTTTATCTTCCCTGTGGGAAGCCCTTCGATCATGTCCGGAATCATCAGACCCGGTTGATCAGGTAGTCGGGTACCCCAGGCTTGTTCGAATTTTTCCCGGGAGATCCTGTCCGTCACCTTATGGTATCCGGGGAGATCCCCCGGCAAAGCGCCCATGTCGCATGCTCCCTGCACATTGTTCTGGCCCCGCAAGGGATTGACACCGCCCATTGCACTCCCCACGTTACCCAGAAGCATCTGAAGGTTGGCGCAGGAAAGGACATTGTTCACTCCGCAGGTATGTTCGGTAATACCCAGGGTGTATACGAGCATGGCCGGTTTTACCGAGGCCATTTTCCGGGTGACGGTGCGGATGGTCTCTGCATTGATGCCGCAGACAGGCGCGGCTTTTTCAGGCGGCCAGGTCATGACCATCTCTTTCATTTCATCAAACCCTGTGGTGTGGGCGGCCACATATGCCTTGTCATAAAGATCCTCGGTGATCAGGACATACATCATGGCATTGATCAATGCCACATCCGACCCCACTTTGATCTGGAGGTGGGTATGGGCATGTTCGGCAATCCCGTTGCGCCGGGGATCGGCCACGATGAGATGGGCGCCGCTGCGAACCGCCTGTTTAATCCAGGTTGCGGCCACAGGATGGGCTTCGGTGGTGTTGGAGCCGATGACAAAGAAGAGTTTGCCATGTTTGAACTCATCAAAGGAGTTGGTCATGGCACCGGACCCAAAGGAGCGGGCCAGGCCGGCCACAGTGGGGGCATGGCAGGTCCGGGCGCAGTGATCAATGTTGTTGGTGCCGATCACCGACCGGAAAAGTTTCTGCATGTTGTAGGAATCTTCGTTGATGCTCCTGGCGCAGCTGATCCCTGCCAGGGCATCCGGGCCGTGGTCTTTAATGATTTGGGTAAATTTTTCCGCCACAAGGGTCAAAGCCTCGTTCCAGGAGGCCCTACGGAAAGTTTTCCCCTCCCGGATCAGGGGATGGGTCAAACGTTCTTCCGAATGGATGAAGTCATACCCAAACCGCCCCTTGACACAGAGCCGCCCCTTGTTGGGAGCACCATCCTCCACTCCGGTGACTTTGACGATTCGGCCCCCATGCAGATGAAGCAGCTGCTGGCATCCCACCCCGCAATAAGGGCAGGTGGTACGCACCGTTTCCAATCTGTCGGCATTGGTCATTCCAAATGCTTTTTTATCAAACAATGCCCCGGTGGGACAGACCTGAACACATTGGCCGCAATGCGTGCAGGCATCATAGTTCACCAGGGGGTACCAGTTCCCGGGTCCCTTGATCTGTCCGTCAGCAGGTTCAGGAATGGCCAGATTAACCTGAATGTCGTTGCAAGCCTGGACGCAACGGCCACATCCGATGCACCGTGAATAATCCCGAATGATGAGAGGGGTGTCATCATCCAGGGGATGTCCTTCCCAGGAGAGGTCCCCCTCTGTGAACTTGACATCATATTCAATGGCAAGGGCCTGGAGCTTGCACTCTCCATACGCCGGGCAGAGAATATCGTGCCATGGTTGTGATATGATGCCCATCTGATACTCACTCCAGGTGGAAGCCGCGGCATCCATGAGCAAGCAGTTGTGGGCACCGGAACTGATGAGCACGGAAAGGATGGTTTTTCTGGACGTCCTGACCGCCGGGCTGTGGGTTAAAATTTCCATACCTTCTTCTGCCGGGGTTTCGCAGGCCGGTAGCAACTCATCCGCCCCTTTCACCTCCACCACGCAGATTCCGCACCGACCCGTGGGCGTACATTCGGATAAATGGCAAAGGGTGGGAATGTTGATGTGGTTTTCCCGGGCAACGTCCAGGATGGTCTGCCCCTGTTTAAAAGCCATCCTATGGTTATTTATATGGATTACCGGACGATTCATTTCTTGCTCCTTTTATCTTTTCAATGGTTTTCATACCAAAATCCGGGCCGTTTTTTCCATGGCAGCGCCAGGAGACACCTTTTCTGCGAATGTCTCCCCAACCTGAACAAGCCGGAACCAAAAAGGCTTTTTGATTTTCTTGCCCAAATAACACGAAAATCAGAAATAAGTGCCTAAGGCATCAGCCGGAAAACCCGGATATACCAGTGGTACAGGAATGCAAGCTTGTTCCTCAAACAGAAGATGATTGAAACGAAATGAATAGAAAGGTATTCATTATCTTTAAGCCTATTACCCCACGGGTAAACATTCTGTACCTCAGGTAAAGCCGAAAAGATAATGCATATAAAGACGTCCTTGGATAATTGCCTGGGCTTAAATATTGAACTTAGCCATCCAAGTCAAAAAAAATAGTTGAAAAGATGAAATTTGTCAAATACAAATAAGGTAGTCCGGTGCTGACGCATGAATTAAAGTATTGCTCAAGATTTCACTCATCAGCGAAATTATAGTAAGTTCATCAACAAGTATCAATCCGAATCGGAGACTGAAATGAAAAAGCTGACTCTTTTCCTAACGGCAAGCCTGGTTCTGTTTTTCTTCGGGGATCTCATCCCGCGAGCTGTATGGGCGCGCAGTTTGGCGGAAAATGTGATGCTCAACATAGCGAAAACCCAGGAACGAATGGACTACCTGGAATTCACTCCGCCCTTTGACTTTGCCGTGGACAGGGAAACCAAAGGCCTTAGCATCGACATGATCCGCATGGCCGCAGGAAAGACCGGGATGGATCTGAAATTTATCAACGGGCACACCTGGTCCTAACTGGTGGAACGGTTCAGAGCCGGCGAGCAAGTGGCTGTTCGAAGCGTGGAAGAAGGCCTAAAAGCCGTTTCCCTCAAGCATGTCCATGCCTTTATCGGCAAGCATGGGGGTCATTTCCCATATCCTGGATACCCGGGTCATCCCGGACATCCAAATCGTGGACGAAGTCCGACTCAAATCAGAGGAAGAAACCGAACTACACATGGGCGTGCGCAAGAAAGACCGGATGCTCCGAGACATTCTCCAAAAAGGATTGGATGCCCTTACCACCGTAGAAGCCCGGGAACTCCGCCACCGCTGGCTCCCCTTTACCGCGGCGGCCGGTGGGAAATTCCATACCAATGAACTGGATATCCTACCGGCTGTAGCCCGGACCGAAGAACGGGAAAAATTTCTTAACTTCACCAAACCCTACATCAGCTTCCCCGTGGTGATCGCCACGCAAAAGGACGGGGGATTCGTGGATAACCTCAATGATCTCCTGAATAAAAAAGTGGGGGTGATAGCAGATGAAGTTACACGGGAAATCATTGCCGCGGATCACCCGGACCTTATGCTGCTGCCCCCAAAAAGCCTGGCCGCCGGGCTAAAAGCCCTGAACAAAGGAGAACTCACCGCTTTTATTGATGACCTGGGCAGCATTACCTATGGGATCCAACGTTATAAGCTGAACAACATTAAAATCGCAGCCCCCACAAAATACCGGTTTGATCTGTCCTTTGGCGTCCGCAAGGACTGGCCCCAGCTGGTCGAAATCCTGGACAAGGCCCTGGACACCATTGACGAACGGGAACGGGCCACCATCAAAGGCAGTGGGCAGCCGATCAAAAATGACAAACCTGGACGACCGGGTTTTCGAAACCGGAGAGACCATTGAGATACCAAAATACGTCAAGGAAACGCCCGAAGGCAGACGGGTCCGGCGGCTGCTGAAGGTCCCGTGGAAAGATGTGGACGGCCGGATCAACGGTATGATCTCCTGGTCCGAGGACATCACGGAGCGAAAAAAAATCCGGGAGGAAAGAGACGAAGCTTTCCAGGTGATCACCGCCAGCATCAGCTACGCAAGCAATATCCAGCAGTCTGTACTGCCCACCCTGGACCGCACCCTCATGACCGTGGACATTGGCGACGCTGCCGGCCTCGTCAGCACCATGCACCGGATTATCCAGCAGATGCTCTCCCAGGATACGCGTGTCCACGACGTCGACCACTGCTCAGATGACGGCCTTGAAATGGGTGTCTGCTTTCTGCCCCCTGATAAAAAATCACTCATCTTTGCCGGCGCCGGTTTCCCCCTCTTTTTATAAGGAACTCCATCCAAAAGCCTGGAATCATTAGAGTTTCAACTTTCGTTGTGGCTGGTGGTTACAGCCATGTGGGTTTATAGCAAAGGGAACAGCATACAAAAAATAAAAGGAAACCGCAAAGGCATCGGTTACAGAAGCATCCCCAAAGACACTAAATGGACCAACAAGATCCTGGACTTGCAGCCTGGCCATTGTTTCTATCTTTCGTCAGACGGTATCTTCGACCAAATCGGTGGCCCCAAGCAAAGAGGATTCGGCAAAAAAAAGTTCATGAAACTGCTGGAAAATATTCAGACCGTGCCCATGAAAAAACAGGGAGAAGAGATTTACGCACACCTGCTGGCATACCAGGGACAGGGAAAGCGCCGGGATGATGTGTCCGCCATCGGGTTTAAAATCTGAACTATCCGGAATTTTTTTAGATCAGGCGGCTGATCTCGGAAATCAACACATGATCAAAAAACGCCTTACATTGATTAAAGAGGTTACTCCCCAAGATACGCCTTCCGGATTTCCGGATTGTGCAAAAGCGCATCGGCCTTATCTTCCAGGGTAATCTCTCCGGTTTCCAGCACATATCCCCTGGTGGCGGCCTGGAGGGCCAGATTGGCGTTCTGTTCCACCAGCAGAATGGTAGTGCCCTCTTTCTGATTGATATCTTTAATAATATCAAAAATCTGCTGAATGATAATGGGGGCAAGCCCAAGGGAGGGTTCATCCAGGAGAAGCACCTTGGGCTTTGTCATCAAAGCCCGGGCGATGGCCAGCATCTGCTGTTCTCCCCCGGATAGGGTTCCGCCGTGTTGTTTGCAGCGCTCTCCCAAAATGGGAAAAAGCGAATACATGTGTTGGATATCCGCATCTATTTGGGCCTGGTCCTTTCGATGGAAAGCACCCAGTATTAAATTTTCTTCCACGGAAAGACGGGGAAAGATACGACGTCCTTCAGGCACCTGGCACAGTCCCTGGGAGGGTAATTTTTCAGGGGACACTTTATTAATGACATTTCCCTCATAAATCACCTCCCCTGCCTGGGCCGTAACAATACCGCTGATGGTCATGAGGGTGGTAGACTTACCGGCACCATTGGCACCGATAATGGCGACCACTTCACCGGGATAGACTTTCAGGGAGACACCCCTGAGGGCCTTGATGGTGCCATAACCGGAATGGACATTTTTTAACTCAAGGATGGGTTCAGCCGACATGGTTTACATTACTCCTTCTCTTCAGATCTTTTTCCAACGCGTTTGGCAGGGATCAGTCCGGCAGGTCTGAACAGCATCATGATAATCATGGTGGCTCCGAAAATCAGCATTCGATAGGCTTCAAATTGACGGAAGACCTCCGGCAGTGCAATGAGTGCCACAACCCCTAAAATAATACCCGGAATGGATCCCATTCCCCCAAGTACCACCATGCACAACACCATGGCAGATTCAAGAAAGGTAAAACTTTCAGGACTGACGAACCGCATCCTGGCTGCAAAAAAGGCACCGGCCAGACCGGCAAAAAAGGCACCCATGGCATAGGCCAGCAGCTTATAAATAAAGGTATTCACCCCCATGAGTTCCGCAGCGGTTTCATCTTCCCGGATGGACTCCCATGCCCTTCCGATGCGGGAAAAATTAAGTCTATGTACAGCGAGGATGGTTAAAATGGCAAGGGCCAGGGCAAAGTAATAAAAAAGCTGAAGTTTTTTCACCCAGAAGATTTCAAAGGAGAAACCATTTTCAAAAACAGGTATCAAAATGGATATGGGCTTAACGCCCAGAATACCATTGGGACCATTTGTAACCTCCATCCAGTTATTAAGAATAATACGGACAATTTCGCCAAATCCAAGGGTGACAATGGCAAGATAATCCCCTCGCATGCGAAGTGTGGGATATCCCACGATACAGCCGGCAAAGGAGGCAAAAAATGCGGCAAGGGGCAGACAGATCCAGAACCCCACGCCATAGGTGACATTGAGCACCGCATAGGTGTATGCCCCCACGCCATAGAATGCGATGTATCCGAGGTCCAGCATACCGGCAAGACCCACCACCACATTCAGCCCCAGCCCCAGGCAGATGTAAAGCAGCACATTGATGGCCACATCCGTGGCATAGCGACCGGTCACCTGGGGATAGATAACGGCCAGAACAAATACCACAAGCAGCCACACCCATATGGGCAGCGGCGTGGCCACGGCCATCACGCTTTTCCTAACGGCTTTAATCGGGGTTGTGATAAAATTGAGCTGCCCACCATGATGGGCCAGATAAATCAACAGGCACCCCAGTATCCCTGCCACAAGATACCCCCACACCGTGAAGGTTTTCTGAAAGGTAAGGGTTCCGTCCGGGTGTATTCCCAACAAGGGCCATAAAAGTCCCAACAGCCAGAGCATGCCGATGGCATACTGTTTCCAGATTCGTTTAAACTCTTGTATCATCGATATTCTCGCCCATAATTCCAGTCGGTTTAAAATAGAGCACCGCAATTAATATGATAAATGCGAACACATCCTTGTATTCTCCGGAAAGATAACCGGCCCCGAAAATTTCCACCATGCCGATGATCAAGCCCCCCACCATGGCACCGGTGATGTTTCCAATGCCACCCAAAACGGCGGCGGCAAAGGCTTTGATGCCGGGTACAAACCCCATGTCGTACCGCACCGAACCATAATAAAGTCCCACCATGATCCCGGCAGCGGCGGCAAGTCCCGCACCAATGGCAAAGGTAAGGGAGATAATTCGGTTACTGCCGATGGCCACCAGTGCAGACATGGTCTTGTCCTGGGCCGTGGCCCGCATGGCCATACCGATTTTTGTCTTAAAAACAAGGACATTGAGCCCAATCAGCAAGCCTCCGGTAAGGGTGACAATCAGCATCTGGAGATAACTGATGGTGACCATGCCGCCAAAATCAACTCCCCCCTGGAACAGCTCGCTGGGATAGGCCTTATCATACACCCCCTGGGTGAGCATTAGACCATTGGAAAGGAAAATGGACATGCCAAGGGCCGACAGCAGTGCGGCAAGTCTGGACTCTTTTCGCAGGGGCTTGTAGGCAATTTTCTCCACGCCAATGGCCAGATATGCACAATATGCCATGGCCAATGCAAAAGAGGCCGTCAAACAAAAAATGGGATGGGTATCCATATACCCAAGCCCTGCAAAATAACTTAAAAGAATAACACCCATGTAACCACCGGCGGCAAAAAATTCACCATGGGCAAAGTTAATCAGCTGAATGACACCATAAACCATGGTGTACCCCAGGGCAATCAACGCATATACGCCGCCGAGAGTCAGGCCATTGATCAATTGTTGAATAAAATATTCCATATTATCCGCTTTTTAATGAAAATAAGGTTTTGGGTCTGGGTACTGGGGTTCAGTTACTGGGTACCTTGGTAGTGGTTGCTCGCCGGGTGCATCGTGATATCGCAAAGAAGATGCCCACCGCCTGAGGTGCGGTGGTGGGCATCCCATCAGAAACATTTTATTTTAACAATCCTTTTTCAGGATCCCAGTAGGGGACAAACTTGCCGTCTGTGATTTTAAAGGCTATGTAGGAGGAACCGGTATCACCATTGGCTCTAAACTTGACGTGCTTGGAGACACCGTTAAATTCCATTTTCATCAATTCCGCTTTAATTTTCACCGGGTCTGTGGATCCGGCGGCCTTAATGGCCTTTAACAGAGCAGTGGCTGAATCATAGGCATAGGTGGCATAGGCGGCAATGGGACCGTATTTGGGCACATATCTTTGTTCAAAGGCTTTGTACTCGGGAGTTGTGGGATCTGTATAACCATAGGTGAGATAAATGCCTTCGGCGGCATCTTTGGCCACTTCCATGAACTTGGGCTGGAACATGGCATCCTGGGTGACGATCTGGGACTTAACGCCCAGGCGTTTGGCCTGGATGGCCATCATGGAGCCGGGGGAAAACCCCTGAAGAGACATATAAAGGATATCAGCATCGGCCTCTTTGGCCATGGTCAAAATGGCAGAAAAATCTTTATCGCCCTGGTTTACATGTTCGTGGGCCACCACTTTAATCCCCAACTCTTCGCAGCTCTTTTTCACACCATCGGCAAGTCCCTGGGAATAGGTGGTCTTGTCATCCACAATAAAAATGGTTTTGGCATTAAGGGATTCTTTCATGAATCTGGCAGATGCCGGGGCCTGGTCATCGTCTCTGCCGCACATTCTGAACATATAAGGAAGTCCCCTGTCAGTTACTTTCTCATTGGTGGAGGCAGGGGTAATCATGGGGATACTCTCTTCATCAAGTGTGGTGGAGGCCGGAATGGTTGAAGAAGAGCAGTAGGCACCAATCACACCCGCCACTTCAAGATTGATAAGCTTATTGGCAGCGGCGACAGCCTGTCTTGGATCACATGCGGTATCCTGGGCATGGAGTTCAATCTTATCATACCCGGGCACACCACCTGCTTCCTGAAAGACTTCAATGGCAGTGAGCACACCGTTTTTAATGTCGGTACCATCAGATGCATAAGGACCTGTCAAAGGGCTCATGGAACCGATGTTCAGGGTTTTGGCAGACACTGTGCTCACAAGAAAAGGAACCAGCATCAAGCCCATAATCAACAATGCAACGCTTTTCTTTCTCATCTTAAGTCTCCTTTTGTTCTGTTGTTAACCCAACTTTCGAAAATCAGGAACCGGTGGCCGGGATCAGGCGTATCTCATTGCGCATTTTCCAAAACGACAGTATGCTCCGGGCAAAAATGCAATATCGCAGGCCTGACAAATGCCAAACCAATCCGTCACCGCCAAAAATCGGGTTATTGGGTGGCAGGTTGACCCAGATAGGCTTCAATCACTTTGGGATCATTTTGAATCTCATGCGACGTCCCTTCGGCAATTTTAACGCCATGGTCAACACAAACAATACGATCACACACGCCCATCACCACTTTCATATCGTGTTCCACCAGGAGCACGTCAATGCCAAGATCGGATATGCGTGAAATGTCTTTCATCAACTCTGAACTTTCAGAAGGATTCATTCCGGCAGCCGGCTCATCCAACAGCAGGACTTTGGGCTCAGATGCGATGGCCCTTGCGATTTCAAGTCGTCGCTGCAATCCATAGGGGAGGTTGGAAGCCACTGTGTGTGCGAATTCGCCCACCCCCATGAAGTCAAGCGCTTCCTGGCCTTTTTTTTGAATAAAAAGCTCTTCTTCTTTTTGGGAACGGGGTCTGAACAGAGCGCTGACAATGCCGCTTCTGGAACGGCAATGTCTGGCAACCATGGTATTTTCCACCGCCGTCATGTTGGAAAACAGGCGAATATTTTGAAAGGTTCTGGCAATTCCCCTGGAAAAGATCTCATAGGGCCGATGCCCGAGAATACTTTCACCATCAAATACCACATCTCCGTGGGTTGCATGATAAACGCCCGTCAGCACATTAAAAACCGTTGTTTTTCCAGCGCCATTCGGACCAATTAATCCCACTATTTCGCCGGTGTTAATGGAAAAACTCAAATCAGACAATGCTGAAAGTCCGCCAAATTTTACTGTTATATTTTTCAATTCTAATTGTGACATAGTATAAACCCGTTCGCCAAATGGATTCATCACCGATGAAGGGATCTCGCACCGTGATATTTAATACTGTCATCACCTGCAGATGGCGGGTAGTGCTTAGCTATCCCCGTTGCAGATTTTCAGCCCCGTCTTTCTATTGATCCCTGCAAATTTAATCCCTTGAGTCAGGGCTGGAATACAAACTTAATTACGATCTAACGAATTCACGCCGTCATGGTCAGATGAACCTGATGAATCTGATGAATCTGATGAATCTGATGAATCTGATGAATCTGATGAATCTGATGAATCTGATGAATCTGATGAATCTGATGAAAAACTGTTCTTTGTTAATGAATTTAGTATCTGCTTTTTTTTACCGTGTCAATAAAAAATTTTCATACCGCAAGTATTTCAGTTTTATCATTACCTATTGACTATTGAAATTTTTATTTATATAAGATTAGAATATTATAGAACAATGTCTCTTCTGAATTCAATGAGTTACCGGTGTGGAACCTGAGTCAACGGTTCAACCAACAATGCACACCTGGGCGGAATCATCAATCCACAGATGCGGGCGACGTTATACCCAGCCCCTCCGAGATAAATAACCTTAAGGATGATTTAATGAACAAAAGCATATATGAAACCATTAAATCCAGGATACTCTTTCTGGAATATGCCCCCGGCTCCATCCTCAATGAGAATACCCTGTGCAAGGAGTTTAATGTCAGCAGAACTCCCCTTCGTGAGGTGCTCAACCAGCTTAAAAATGAAAACTTGATACGAATCTTTCCAAGAATGGGCACCATGGTCACCGAGCTTGAGTTTCAACAGATGATGAATGCACTGCAGGTTCGAGGCGAAATAGAAGGCCTCCTCGGCAGGCTTGCCGCCGAAGAGATGACCGAACAGCATTTAGGGGAACTTAGAAAAATTCAGCGGGCATGCGTGGCCCTGGATGGACAGAAAAACAAGAAAAAACTGGTTCAACTGGACTCTGACTTCAGAAAGGTTTTATATGCCGCTTCTAAGAACAGCGTTTTAAATCATCTGGCCCAATCACTGTACGAGCTGACCCTAAGGCTGTGGGTAATTACCATGGACAAAGGAGTGTGGGAAGAAGAAGTGCAGTGCATTTCCCGGGAAATGGAAGATCTGATTGAGGTTCTAGCCCGGAAAGAGCCCATGGAAGCCGCAAACTTAAAAAAGGATTTTTTAAGTTTTCATTACGATAGGATCAGCAAGAAATTCCTCGGAACCCCCTGACTATTTTCCTTTGGTGAAAACCATCATTTTCTTGATGTTAAACACATACGGCTCCAAAATTAGAATTGCTGAGGCCCGCAAATAAACGAACACCGCCATGCATATAAAAATGCATGGCGGTGTGATTTAACGTAGGAGGGTGGCGGTGCATCATGAGGATGCACTCTCCTGCAGGAACACGACGGTGGTGGTCAATGGTCGTGGTGAGACCCGCCTTTCCCGGCCATGGTGTCCACAATGGTTTTAAAAATACACCAGGTCATTCCAAGGGACAGGATAATAATGGTGTACCACATCCCTCCAAAGAAGAGGAAATGGCCGGCATCCCAAGCCCATTCAAAGCAATTTGGCAACATATCAATATCTCCCTGTGTTAAGGTCGAGCCGTTTATTTTTCAGTGGACAGTTCCTTCTCCTGGGGAAATACCGGCAGATAGCGATAGGCCAGGGAGAGAAGAATGATTCCATAGGCAACGGGCAGAACCGTGGTGGCGATCTCCTGCCAACTGGGCAGATAAAGTGCCCAGGTATCAAAGCTCATCACCGGTACTGCCATCACCTGGAGTACCATGACCCAGCGATTGAGGCAGACGCCCAAAACCCCCAGAATAATGGCCAGCAGAAGCAGCCGGGAATTTTCACGATATCTCTTTGTGATAAGGATGACGGCAGGCACAATGCCCCCCAGAACGATTTCGGCAAAAAGAATCCAGATGCCATAGAAGGCATTATCGGTGTAAAAATCCATCACCGAAAATCCCAGGGAAGGGGCGGTCACCGCAATCCAGTAGATGGTATCAATGATCTTGGCCACAATATAGGTGGTGATCATCCAGCCGGAAATTTTCGCCAGCAGATAAATCACATTGTCCTTAATCAGTTTTTTGCGGGTGATGCCCTCCACCATTTTTGCCACCAGCAGGGTAAAACAGGGGCCATAGGCAGCAGCGGACCAGGTAAACAGGAAAAAGGTCCAGGGCCATATGAGCAGTCCGTCACGAAAGGCAAAGGGCCTGCCATAAAGTACACCGGCCACGCCACCCAGGGAACCCTGGTGAAAACAGGAAAGAAAGGCACCTGTGGCAGCAAAAACCGCCATGGCACCGTGCATGTTGTGGCCCAAATTGTGGAAAAAGGGAACCTTGTCCACCTGGCGATTCTCCAGAATCAGGGGAATAAACTCAATGGTCAACACGCTGAAATAGAGGGAGAGGCAGAAGGCCACCTCGGTGAGCATGGAGTGAACATTGGCATGCCAGAAGATAAACCACCCTCGCAGGGGCTGTCCAATGTCGATGGCCAGAATGAGAAGCGCGGAGCTGTAGCAGATAAACCCGATCACCACCGCCAGATTAATGATATTTTTAAGTTCATCTATGCCAAGGACATACCTCAGAAGACCGGTGAAAAAAGCCCCCCCGCCAATGGCAATGACGGCAAGATCCGCCCATATCCACAGGGCAAATCCGTAATAGTCATTCATGTTGGTCTGGTTCAATCCTTTAAGCCAGCACAGCCCCATGGCATAAACGCCCCACAGCACCACCACACCGACCACTGCAATCCCGGTGGCAAAGACGGGGAAGGGACATCGGTTCGCGCCCTTAGGTATTAATGCAGAATCCATATCTATTTACTCCTAACTAATGGTTGGTTATTCATGACCGTTGGTTTGCTTCATCTTAGCCTTTTCCCATTCGCCGTCAAGGTAGTTGTCCCCGGCTTTACGCACCCACTCCCGCTCGGAAATATAATAAACCTTGGGATTGGTCTGGAGCCGTTCCAGCAGGCGGAACGCCTTGGGATTTCTGGGCCGCCCACAATGGTGGGGATCCGGGTTCACAAGGTGATGAACGGCATGATCCGGGTTATTCAGATCCCCAAAGGTAATGGCACCGGCAGGGCATGCCTGGGTACACGCGGTCTGGTACTCTTCCTCGGCAACGGTGTCCCGCTCTTCAACAAAGGCCTTGTCCTTTGCCGCCTGGTAACGATGGAAGCAGAAGCTGCATTTCTCGACAACCCCCCGCATTCGGGGTGAGACGTCCGGGCTCAGGTACTCTTCCATTCCTTCGGGCCATTTGGGATCCCACCAGTTGAAAAAACGGGCATGGTACGGGCAAGCTCCCATGCAGTACCGGCAACCAAAGCAGCGGGTATATATCTGACTGACGATACCGGTGCCATGGTCATAATCCGTGGCCGTGGCCGGACACACCGACACACAGGGAGAGTGTCCATGATCTCCTTTGCCGCCACAGTGCATGCAGGGTCTGGGGAGATAACAGATATCGGTGTCCGGAAAGGATTTTCCATTGGTTAATTTATACACCCGCATCCAGGTGATGCTGTCTTTTTTATTGGATTCATCTTCTTTAAATGGAACGTTATTTTCTGACATGCACGCCACCATGCAGGACCCGCAGCCGGTGCATTTGTCCAGATCAATCACCATTCCAAATTTATGCGCATTTCCGTGATTTTGTTGTGTCATCAGAACCTCTTTAGCAATTTATCCACATCTTTTGTTGAAAACCGCCTCTTTTCAGGGCAATGGTTTTCATGGCTTTACTCCGGGAGAATCCCCCGGAAAACGGTGGTTCAGAAACGCCCATCAGACTCTGGAGATCTTTGCCCGGACTCCCCAGGCAGCATCCAGACCGGATACGGCATCCATGACAGGCCCCACAAGTTCATTCACATTGACGCCTTTCCCGCCCACATACCGATTCTCACCCATGGTATGTCCCAGACCTTGGGCCATGGCAACCACACCCGGCATGATTCCGTCAGAGAGATTCGCCTTAACGGTGGCACTGCCCACGGGAGTGGTGATGACCACAGCATCTCCCTGGGAAATACGCAATTGATCCGCAGTTTCCGGGTTGATGTCAACAAAGCTGTCCGTTCCTTTGAGCACCGTATCGGAAACGGTCTTCACAGCAAAGGGTGATGCTGCCATCTGACGGGTCAGACGGATATTGTCCACGGGAATCAACACCAGGGGATATTTTTTTTCATCTCCCTGGGCCCCGATGGCAAGGGCATCATTTAACAGCAGTGAGAAATCCACACGGGCCGCTTTCTTAACCAGAGAGACGGGATCTTTCACCACAACGCCCTCCTGGGAAAGCGCTTCCCACACCGGTGCCTTTACGGCTTCAAGGCAGGCATCATAACTGTCCCATGGAAAGCTTGCTGCCACAGATCCTTCCATGGCAGCTGCCAGGGAGAGCACACTGTCACCGGGGTGACGGGTATCAAAAAGAGGGGAGATCATGGGCTGGGACAGGGCGGTGAGATCCAGAGGAAGTGCACTCAACAGCGGAAGATCCTCACGACGTTCAAGGAACATGTGGCTGGGCAGCACAACAGAGGCCAACTGGGTGGTTTCGTCCATGTACGAAGAAAAACTGAGGACAAACGGAATTTTCTTTACGGCCTCGGTGATCGCCTTTGAATTTCTCAGCGTATGGCAGGGATTGGCATTATATACCAGCAACGCCTCCACCGGACTTTTCCCCGATGCCGACACCATGGACAATAAATGGTCCACGGTGTTTTTGTCGGAAAGTTTTGCTTTTGCAAAGCCGTCGGTGGCCATACTATCCATTTCAACTGAGGGCCAGACTTCACCGGGATCCTTCTCCATGAGCCAGAGACCACCCGGGGCATTGATATTACCGGCAAGGCAGTTCAGGGCATACACTGCGGCAAACTCCCGTATGCTTCCGGCAGTATCTCCCCGACCTTTTCCGGCTATGGCAAGGGGTTTTTCAGCATCGGCAAAGGCCAGGGCCAGATCCTGAATGGTGGCCACATCTATACCGGTGACACGTGCGACTTTGGCAGGGGCATACTGATCCTTAACCATTGAGGCAAAGGCCTTGAACGACGTGGTGTTTGCCTGAACCGCATCGGCATCATACCGACCGGCGGTGATGAGCACACCGCAAACGGCAAGGGCAAGGTCAGCTTCGGTGCCCGGTTTTGCCGGAACCCATTTATCGGCGGCAGCAGCGGTATTGGACAACCGGGGTTCAACCTGAATCAATTTTGTGCCGTTGGCTTTTCGCTGGCTGTTCACCTGAAAGTTATATACCGGAGATCCCCACCCTTCGATGAATCCGCTGCCAAAGCTTAAGATCAGATCGCTGTTTTTAAGATCAAACCCCACGCTTGCCGTGACGTCGTTGACGGCTTCAACGGTACGGGTCCAGGTTTTTGCCATGGTGTCCATGGTGTAAAAATTGTTAGATCCGAGAACCGTGGTCAGGCGTTTAAAAAGACCGGGAATGGTTCCCCTGCTATGATCGGTGATGCAGGCAACGGCATTGGCATTTCCCGCCTTTCGAACTGCGGTGAGGGCTTTTGCAGCAAAGGCCAGAGCCTCTTCCCAAGTGGCTTTTTTCCAGGCACCGTCAATTTTGATGAGGGGGGATTTAATCCGGGCGGGATCGTGAAGGTACTGCAGTGCGGAAAGGCCATGGAGACACACCCCGCCCCCATTGATGGGATGCCCTTGTGTCCCTTCTATCTTCACCGGACGTCCATTTATCTTCCTGACGCTGATACCACAGTTGCCGGAGCAGAGGCTGCACACGGTGTCTTCAAATGTCACTTCTCCATCGGGGGGAACAGGGGTCCATGGCCAGTTCTGGGTCCAGATGGATGAGTCATCCATGAGTTTCCAGGTTGCCGGCGTTACGGCCACACCGGCTGCTGCGCCAAGTCCCAGTCCCAAGAAGCTTCTTCTATCTACTTTCATAGGTTATATACCTCAATAAAGTTTAAAGCGTTCCAACGCAAAGGCGATTGTCTATTTATGACATTGAAAACATGAACCTTTGCTTCCTGTTTCTTTTTCATGACATTCTGCACAGTCGTCCATCTTCATGCGGTCCCAGGAATTCTTTTTAAATCCCCAGATATTTTTCCCCCAGATGTCCCGGCTGTACCCGGTAATTCTGTTCTCTTCGTAGGGTTTGCAGGTGGTGGATGCACCTACGTCTCCATGACAGGAAACGCAATCCATCTGGGCACCCACAACGTGGGCTGAATGGGAGAAAAAGACACAGTCCGGCTGTTGGGAGTAGATAAGCCACGGCACTTCTTTTCCTTTTTCCACATACTCTGCAATGAAAACAGCCTCGTCTTCCGTTTCGCCCATGGCTTCCGCATGGCATTCCACACACTGGGAAAGCTTGGGAAGGCCGGCAAAGCTGCCGTCTTCACGGAAATAATGGCAGGAATCACATCCGCCCATCTCCGACACATGCAGGGCATGATCAAAATTAAAGGGTTGCTCTTTTTTTGAATAAAGCAGGTTGGGAAACAGCAACCACCCCGATAGAAAGCAGACAGCAAATGCTGCAATAAAAAAGAGGACCCCCGTTCCAACGCCGGAATCCCCTTCTGCCTTCTGTTCTTCAGAACCACCCATCTCCAGGGAATCTGCAGAACCTTTTTCAGTTTTCTCTTCTAATTCGCTCATGAAAACCCCATCAATTAAATTGTTGATGAAACATACACACCATTTGCGCCGGACAACGTACCTGTCCGGCACCATATCTACGCTGTGAAAGGTATTTGATACCCGCGTCACAGTCACTTCCACAGGACCGCTTGCCATCTGGCCAAATAACGTTAATCTATATTAAGAACTATATTTCTTGTCAAGATAAAATCCTACGCATAGCTGTGGAGGCCGGGCAGCAGATTCACCCCGAAATAGGTAAACAGCACCGCCATAAATCCCACAATGGATACCCATGCGATCTTTTTCCCGTTCCAGCCCCGCATCATTCGAAGATGAAGCAATGTAGCGTAAATGAGCCAGGTAATCAAAGACCAGGTCTCCTTGGGATCCCAGGACCAGTAGGTGCCCCAGGCAGAGTTGGCCCATACAGCGCCTGTAATAATACCGATGGAGAGAAATAGAAAACCGAACATCACCATCTGGTGGGTCAGCTCATCAATCAGGGAAAGAGAGGGCAATCGTGCTGACAGCCCCCCACTCCGGGGCTCTGTGGGTTTTATAATATACATGACACTGAACCCAAAGGCCACGGCAAACCCGGCGTACCCCAGGAAGCAGGTGATCACATGGGCGATGAGCCAGTTGCTTTTCAGGGCCGGGATAAGGGGCGAGATCTGATCTGCAATGGAAGGGGATAGAGAGGCATAGGCAATGGAGAGGAAGATCAGAGGGGTTGCAAATACGCCAATGATGCGCTCACGATACTTCAACTCCACAAAAACATAAAGAGCCGCCACTGTCCAAGAGAAAAACACCAGGGATTCATACATGTTGGAAAACGGTGCATGGCCATATCCCATCCGGTAGGATTCTATCCACCGAAGCAGAATCCCCACGGTGTTCCCCACAAATCCGGCAATGAGGACATACAAACCCACCTTTGCCAGGGCCTCCTTTTTAAAGGTCCATGATCCAATGTAAAGCACAGACACAAAGGCATAGACAAATGTGACTACAGACAAAAGCATGGAACTGTTCATTATTTAAAATCCTTAATTTTTTCTGCAAGTTTTTCGATTTTCAACTTCATTGCCTGGGGATTGCGGTGTGCAAACCCGGCCACCAGAACCTGACAGGTGTTCCCCTGCCCTGGGATGATGTGAATATAGCTGCTCTGGTGGGACATGAAAAAGGTGATCCAGCAGCCCACAATCATGAAAATGAATCCCAGATAGACATACCACACCCCGGGGTCTTTGTTCACCTGAAGTCCGGTATAATATTTTTTGTCAAACCCTTCAACTTCAAAGGCAAACTGTCCCTGTCGCATTTTATCGAATGTGGGGAATCTCACCGAAAGAAAAACTTCCGTTTCCGGTCCGCTATCCGGGACAATACGTCCCACAAACCCCTCACCAAGGTTATGACCCTTGAACGGATAGGCATTGACAAAACGGTCCATCACCAGCTTTCCTCCGGATTCAGGGAGGCGGATTGCCTCATTAAAGGAGAGTGTCTTCTCATAGACCATTCCACTGTCCCGGCTGGTATACTTCAACCGAATATTCTCCGCCGAGGCTGTTCCATAGCTGGACTGGTAAAAACTGATCCCCCGGTACCGCAGGGGATCATTAACGATAATATCCCTTGTCAGTATCTCCTTACCATCCTCAATGATGGTGAGACTGGATTTAAACTCTTCAGGCTGTCCTGTATCGTAGAAGCGGACGGAAAAATTATTGCATCGCACGGAAAAGCCCAGGGGGATATGTCCATGTCCATCCCTATTTTCAATGGTATCGGTGGAATCACCCTCGGCAATATTGACAAAACCCTTAAATCCCCACATCCCCCCGATCACCGCACCGATGAGCATGAAAAGAATACTCACATGGACCACATAGACTCCCAGCCGGGTCCACCTTCCCCTTTCCGCAAAAAGTGCAATCCCCCCGTCACTTTCCTGGACAGACACCGTTCCCACACTGTTTTCCATGAGCCCACGACAGGCTTTTTCAAGAAGATCCGCCTCTTTTTCAACAGTAAACCGGTGGGCCGAATCCATGCGACTGAATCGCTCCGGATGAAATGACACCTCCTCAGGGAAAATGATCTTCCATGTGCGCTGGAGTCTGTCAATGGAGCAGACGATAATATTAACGGCCAGAACCCCCATGAGCAGCAGAAACCACCAGGAGTGGTACATGTCAATGATATTCATTCCTCTGAAAAGAGTGAAAAACACCTCCCCATATTTTTGAAGATAAAAAGCCTCGGAAGCGTTTTGCGGAATCAACGTCCCGATGACGGAAGTTGCTGCAAGTATCAGCAGCACAAACACGGTTAATTTTACCGATGTAAAAAATTTCCAGATCCCGTTATGGGATCCGATTTTTTTCTTTTTACTGGTCATACCTGATTTTTCCTTGAAATCTATTTAAATTGTGCGTTCACCGCACTTGCTCTCGACAACGGAGAACCTAATTTAATGACAGGTCCTGCCAAACAACGGCCCAGCACCATGCCTGTCACTTTTCCGATCATTTGCTGGTGTGGTTGATGCGTTGAAATCTGCCCTATATATCAAATTAACCCTGCAACCGCAAAACCTTTTACAGATCAGTCCAATGTACTTCATGGGTCTAATTCCAACATCAATGACTTTGGGGATGACATCAATGGGGTAAATTTTCAACCAGTGCCCTTTATTTATGCACGTCTCACATTAATTTCTTGACACATCGGAACCGGAACGTTAAATTACACAAATTACAAGCTCTTTAGAGTCATAGTAGACGTGTCGTGGATAGCGCACTTGTAGCCGTGGCTGTTGCATCTATAAAGGGCGTAGTTAAACTTAAAAATTCGGGCTTGTTTCTGACCTGACGTCGGCCGCTTACAGGGGGGGGAGATCCCCAGTACCACTGTTTTTTAATTTTATTCTCTCTTCATGCTCCGCCCGCCGATAAAACCACAACAACGTAAAGCGGACGACATCATGAGCTGTAAAGTCCAAGTCAGGCCCAGGCTCCAAAGGCTCCAAACGAAATTTTTTAAAGGAGGAATTTCATGGGAAAAAATTTTATTAAGGGATTTATTGTTTTTGCATCTATGATGCTCATGGTGGGTTGCGCGGCCCAGGGGCCAAGCCAATCTCCCACTGCATTCACCCCCGTTAAAATAAATGCAGATGATTACGCATCAAAAGTTGACAATTTTCTTGTTATCCTGGATGTTTCCAGCTCCATGACCGAACTGTGCAAGGGAACCGAAAAGTATGTTCTGGCAACCGATCTGGTTTCCGGAATGAATCAGACCCTTCCAGAGTTCAACCAGCAAGCCGGGCTGCGGACCCTTGGAAACAACAAGTCCAAGTCCACCAGGCTTCAGTACGGCATTACAACCTATTCCACTGCCGATTTTGACAACGGATTGAAAAAAATCACCAACATAGGTGGTTTTTCTCCCATGGCCAAAGCCATCACTGCCGCAGGCATGGATCTGGATAAAGTTACGGGTAAAACCGCCCTGATCATCGTCAGTGACGGTCTGCAGACCGCCGGTAGTGCCACGGCTGCCGCCCAGGCATTGAAGGACAAATTCGGAACATCCCTGTGCATCTATCCCGTTCTTATCGGGGATTCCGCTGCCGGCATGACCCTGATGAAAAAACTTGCCGACATCGGTGGATGCGGTGCCTTCACCCAGGGAGAAGCGATTATGTCAGATGCTGGCATGGCTTCCTTTGTTAAAAAAGTGTTCCTTACAAAAAAGGCCGCTCCGGTTGGGCCCAAAGACAGTGATGGGGATGGCGTGATTGACGACGATGACCTCTGCCCTGATACCCCTGCAGGTGTTGTGGTGGATCAGAACGGCTGTCCCCTGGATACCGACAAAGACGGCGTATATGATTACATGGACAAATGTCCGGGAACACCGCTGGGTGCCAAGGTAAACGCCCAGGGCTGCTGGATACTCGGATCTTTGCTCTTTGACTTTGATAAAGCGGATCTCAAACCCGAAGGATTTGCAGAACTCAATGGAGTTATGGTAATTCTGGAGAAAAATCCTGCCATGACCGTTACCCTGATGGGTCACACCGACAATGTCGGAACAGCTACCTACAACCAAAAACTGTCCATCAGAAGAGCCAATGCCGCCAAGGACTATCTCGTCGAAAAAGGGATCAGTGCCGGTCGAATTTCCTGTGAAGGATATGGTTTCACCCAACCGGTGGCCACCAACGAAACCGAATTTGGCAGATCTTTGAACCGACGTGTGGAAATCAAACCGGCAATGTAAAAGAGCAACCTCTCTCCGTCATGATCAACTATTTTTTACGGCTGGGAAATCTTTGTTGGGGCTGCCCTGTTTAAGGACGGCTCCACAGATACCGATGTAGTGAAAATACGAATTATTTACGGGGATCGGCGGTCATAAGTAATTTGCCCGATAAGCCCTCTGGAATATCTGTTCCAGAGGGCTTTTCATTTACCACTGTAGCACTCAAGACAATAAGGATGACAATGTTTTCCATTGAACAGTTTAAGGAGCAATATGATGTAGAAGTGACCCCATTTTCCGTGGGCAGTCATCGGTTGAAACTTTTTGTCCCCAAAAAAATTGATGCCTTCATCAACCCGGACGATCTTTTCACTGATTTTCCCCTGTGGTCAAAAATATGGGAAGCCACTGCGGTGCTGGCCAGTCACCTTTCCACCATTAAGGTCAATCCGGCCCATCGCTTTCTGGAAATAGGAGCCGGAATGGGGGTGGCAGGTCTTAGCGCTGCCAAAATGGGGCATTGCATCACCATCACTGAGTACAATGAAGATGCCCTTAACTTTGCCAGAGCCAATGCCCTGCTCAACGACATGGAACCGGCCATGATCACAAAGCTGGACTGGCATCAGCCCCTTGTCCAGGGGACGTTTGACTATATCATCGGATCGGAGGTGGTGTTTAAGGAGACGGACTTTCCGGGTCTTTATTGCCTGTTCCAAAAGTACCTCAAACCCGATGGCAGAATTATTCTTGCCGAAGGCATGAGAAAAACGTCATTGAAATTCATCCAGGAGATGGAACAACATTTCCGGATCCGCATGAAAAAACAGACCATCGGTCCACCGGAAAAATCGGTATCCGTGGTGCTCATGGAATTGAGAAAAAAGGAGTAATCCTTTTGACTCATGTTGGGCCGGAATCTCAGGCTTGTGCTATGGGCGAAGAACCCAGGACCGAAATTCCGGTCCGCCCGTGGCGGTTATACAATCAAAAACTTCCAATGATAATGCCCCGCAATATCACAAGCCTGCCCCCCCCCCAACAAGACCCCGAAATTCAATATGAGCCATCTTTTTTTGTACTGATTGGCGCATAATATGCGCAACATGTTGTGTCGCAAACTATCCAGCACTATACATTTTGATTTATTAAAAATCGAATAAATCAACAGGCTCATTGATCAGTTAGAGCTGGGCGATTCCACCTCCACCTGTTTCAACAGCCACAGTCCCACCAGAAACAGCACCAGAAGACTCAGCACACCCCACCGGGTGTGACCCGATAGATTTGCAATCCCCCCCATGAGAAGTGGCCCGGCGATGGCCGCAAACTTCCCAAAAACATTGAAAAAACCAAAGAATTCACCACTTTTTTCCCTTGGAATCAACCCGGCAAAAAAGCTGCGGCTCAGGGCCTGTATTCCCCCCATGGAAGAGGCTACCAGAAAGGCAATGATCCAGAACAGGACCACCTTCAGTTCAGTATCCCGGATATCAGGAAGCATAAAGGCCAGGACCGTGATCAAACAATAGACCCAGATACCAATGGTAAGCATGGTTTTTGACGAAAACCGCTGGGCCAGCTTTCCATAAAGCAGGGCAAAGGGAAAGGCGATGAGCTGAATAAACAAAATCACAACAATCAACAGAGTGACGCTGAAGCCAAGATCCCTGCCATAGGCCGTGGACATGCTGATAACGGTGCCCACCCCATCAATATAAAAAAAATAAGCGCCCAAAAACAGGAACACGGACCGATGGGTGCGGATACGTTGAAAGGTTTGCCATAGTCTGCTAAAGCTCTCCCGCACCGGTCTGGCAGACGGGGGAATGAAATGTATTTGTCTCACCGTTTTAATCAGGGGAAGTGAAAAGAGAAACCACCACGCCGCCACCACAATGAATCCCATGCGCACCGGTTCCAGGGGTAAACCACCCTGCTCAATGTCTCCGGCACCCATGATAAGCCACAGAATGACTAAAAAAGGGGGAACACTGCCGACATATCCCCATGCATACCCCTGGGATGAGACCAGGTCCATGCGCTCCCGGGAAGTGACATCCACCACAAAGGCGTCATAGAACAAATTGGCACCGGCCCATCCCACCCGGGCCACAACAAAAAAAATCAGACACAACACCCACATCCCCTGGCCGATACCCACAAGGGCAAGGGTAAAGAGAAGTCCCAATCCAAGGAAAAATAGAAATAACCTCTTTTTTTTATCCCGGTAATCGGCCATGGCCCCCAGGACGGGGGAGAGCAACGCCAGAATAACGGAAGCGGTGGCGTTGGCAAATCCCCAGTAAGAGGTTGAAACGACATCCGGCAGACCTGCGGCGGCCACATCCTTGAAAAAAATGGGCATAATGGCCGTTATCATCACCAGCACAAAAGCTGAATTGCCGACATCATACAAAATCCAGCTGAGTTCGGTCTTTGTTTGGCCGCCTTTGGGGGTATCAACGGTGTTATCCATTCTTCTTCACTTCTTTGAGCAATTGATGCACCATGGAATTTTTATTTTTAAGGATTTTGGACCCCCTGGTAATTTTGCACAGGCTTATGCCGTATTTTTCGGCAATCTTACGCTGGGTGACTCCTTGATCCAGGTCTTTGAGTAATTTCCAGCGAAGGGAGAGATCTGCCAGTTCCCCCGGAGTGAACAGATCCTGAAACAGCGAATCAAGGTCTTCAAAGTGTTTGATGGATAAAATAGCGGTGAGCAGTTCTTTATCAACGGACATTCTTTTCTCCTTGGTTACGTTCAATGAATAACTGTTTGTTGTGATCAACCCCGCAAATGCTTCACAAAACGTCATCCTCGAATTACTGATTTCATGGAGATGAAGTTACACTATTTTGTCGGAATTTCAAAGCAATATGACAATCATGAAAAATATCACTCTTTCCATGTCTCTCCTTCAATGCCTGATGCGGTTGTTGATCTCTCTTGGTTTTTACATCGCATTGTTGTATGAATAGCGGGATTTGATCGGAACCGACACCCTTTCCAGTGGAAACGGGGCACCAAAAGGACATAATGCTATGAACGGCAAAATGCTTGAAACCATTCTAAGCCAGGTCGCCGGCGGTGACCTTTCCGTCACCACTGCCCGGCAAAAGCTCGAACACCTGGCCTTTGAGGATATTGAAATAGCCCACATTGATCACCACCGCTCCCTTAGAAAGGGATTTCCTGAGGTTATTTTTGGACAGGGGAAAACAGCGGTTCAGATCACCCGGATACTCCAGGCCATGGCCACCTCCGAAGAGGTGGTGCTGGTCACCCGGATAAGTAAAAACAAGGCCGCACAGGTGATGAAAAGTGTTCCCCAGGCCACCTATGATGCCGATGCCCGCATACTGCAGCTGCAGCAAAAACCACCTGAAATAATCAACAACGGGGAAATTCTTGTTATCTCTGCCGGCACATCGGACATTCCCGTTGCAAAGGAGGCCGCCATCACGGCCCGGGCCATGGGAAACCGTGTCACCACCATTTTTGATGTGGGGGTTGCCGGAATTCACAGACTCTTTGCCCACCGGGAAACCATTGAACAGGCATCGGTGATCGTTGTGGTGGCCGGCATGGAGGGCGCCCTTCCCAGTGTGGTGGCGGGTATGGTGAAATCGCCTGTTATTGCGGTTCCCACAAGCATTGGTTATGGTACCAGTTTCAGGGGGATGACGGCCCTTTTGGCCATGCTCAACGCCTGCAGCTCAAACATTGCCGTCGTGAACATCGACAACGGTTTTGGTGGAGGGCACATGGCCGCCACCATCAACCGGCTCACGGCCCTGCCCCGGTGCCAAACAGGTTCGCATCCAGCCTCCTGATAGAAAATTTACCAATGAATAAAAGCATACGCATCGTAAACTGCCCGGAACATGCAATAGACATTGAAAATTCCGATTTTTATTTGGATACGGAATTTGTCACCATGACCCAGGAGGCGTTACTGGAAGGCCTGTCCCATAAGCAGAGGCCGGTTATCCTTTTTGTCTACATCAATGGCGTACATCTGATTTCCCTTGATGCCATCAAACGACTCACCACCGGCATGAGACCCACCATCATCATTGCCATGGTTTCCCCCACGGAAATTTCCATGGGAATCACCGCACTGGGCGTGGATGTCTCTGATTTCATGGTGCTGCCGGCAGATGGCACAACCTTTGATATCTATGTTAACCGGGCCATGGACAGGGTCTGCATCCAAAAGGATCTGCTGTTTAAAAACGAGTACTACAAAAGCCGCTATGACCTGTCGGAAAAAAAATATCAGCAGCTCTTTGACGAGGTACCCTGTTTCATCTTTACCCTGAACAAGGACTACCTGATCACCGACTCCAACAAAAAATTTAATGATTATTTTGGCAGCCATATCGGTGAGTACTGTTTTGGTATCTGTAAAAACCGGGATGATCCCTGTGGAAGGTGTCCGGTGCAGCAGACCTATGAAGATGACAGAAACCACGCCCTGGAATCGGAAATTATCTCCTCGGACGGGGTCAAGCACATTGTGCTGTCGTGGACAGCCCCCATTCGTGATGAAACCGGCAATATCAACAAGGTGCTTGTCATGCTCACCGATATCACCGAGGTAAGACGTCTTGAAGATCACCTCTCCTCCCTGGGGGTGATGATCGGGTCCATCTCCCATGGTATCAAAGGACTTTTGACCAGCCTGGACAGTGGCATGTACCTGCTCAACACCGGATTCAAAAAGGGGGACATGACACGAATCAGTGAAGGGCTTGAGATCTCCAACCAGATCACCGAAAGAATCAAAAAACTGGTGCTGGATATCCTCTATTACACCAAAACACGACGTCCGGTGTGGCAGACGATGTCAGCCAAAAAATTTATTGATGCGGTTTTGATGCCCATTATCCCGGCTGCGGCAAAAAACGGCATCCGCCTCCATGTGGATGTACAGTGCGACACCCGGGACGACTATTTTGAAATCGACGGGAAAAGCCTGGAATCGGCCTTTATCAATATACTTGAAAACAGCATAGATGCCTGCGTCTCCGCAAGGAGAACATCCCAATGCACCATCCTTTTTCACTGCCGCATCAAGCAGGACAAAATCATTTTTCTCATAAAGGATAATGGTGAGGGAATGGATGCCACGACCCTGAAAAATATTTTCACCATCTTTTTCTCCTCCAAGGGAAAAAAGGGCACAGGCCTGGGCCTCTATATCACCAACAAGGTTCTTGAACAGCACAGTGGGGAAATCAAGGTCAAATCCTCACCGGAAACCGGTACCAAGTTCCTCATCAAAATGCCGCGGACCATCCCCTCCACCGCCAAAAAGAAGCATTAAAAAAACACTGCTCCTCGCATAGACATACATTGTCCTTTGAATGGGCATTAAATGGGAGAGACCATGAAAAATCCGACCAGAGAACACCTGGTTCATGGACCAACCGCGTGATCAGGAGGAGCCCTTCTCACCAGAGGGTCGGCAGTGCTGTGACAGGAGTTCCAGCAATTTCTTTTCCGCCAACGGAACGGGGTTTCCTTTCATGCTGCTGGATTTCAATGCCTGTCGGCTTAATTTCCGGCAGTGGGCTCCGGTGAGACCATAATGATACAGGGGGGGCAACGGCAGGTAGTGGGTGATCTCGTTGATCCATATTATGACGTCTTCAGCCATGGCTGCGGCATTTCCCGTGAGCAGACAGGCCGCTTCCCTGAGTTTCTCTTCAACCGAGTTTCCACAATGATCATGGCGGCGGCTTTCCGCCAGATTTAAGGCCATGCAAGGCCCCAGCAGCCGCGCGCAGATGGCGCCATGGGGGGCGGGAATCATGCCGCCCATGGGCCCGGCAATGGCGTGCACCACCCCCAGTTTTGCATTGGCCAAGGCAATACCGCTGAAAAGCGCTGCAAGGCTCATCTCTTCCCTGGCATCCAGGTCATCCCCCCTGTCATGGGCCGCTTTCAGGGAGCCCCCCACCCGTCTGAGGCCCTCCCGGCACATGGCATCGGTGAAGGGCGTTGCACTTGCCGAGATAAATGCTTCCATGAGCTGGGTCAGGGCATCCATACCCGAAGATGCGGTGACAAAGGGGGGCATGGTCATTGACAGCTCCGGGTCCACAATGGCCACATCCGGTGCCATGAAAGGGCTTCTCAAACTCACCTTCACCCCATGATCCGGGGAGGCAAGGACGCTGTTAAAGGTGACCTCCGCACCGGTCCCGGAGGTGGTGGGCAACACCACAAGGGGAAGAGAGGGAACGGCAAGGGGCATGCCCCCACCGATCACTTCAAGATAATCCATGACGGAACCAGGGTTGACGGCAAGGGCGGCAATGGCCTTCCCTGCATCCATAACGCTGCCGCCACCTGCTGCAATGATCAGATCCACACCCAGGTCCACTGCCACCCTTGCCCCCTGGGCCACCCCATGGATGGTGGGCTCTCCTTTCTGGGAAAAGCAGGTATATCCGACATGGCATTGTTCCAGACGTGAGGTGATGCCATTGACACGGGACCGATCACCGCCCGAGATCAGCAGGGCATTTCGTCCCAATCCGGAGGCAATGGTTCCGATGCCATGAACCTCCCCTCTGCCAAAGTGTATTGTGGTTGGGGTGCTGAAAGAAAATTTCATAAATTCGTCACCTTTTGTCAGCCTAACAATCCCCGTGGCTTTTTTCGCCCCCTGATCATGCTTTTACCTATGAACCATCCGGCAAGCAGCACCCCAGCGCCGGAAACGAACCATTTGATCATACCGGTTTTAAGGGGTTCATCTCCCTGGGATGTCAGGGAATTCATCTTCCGGGTCAGGGTCTCCACCTCCTTTTTCAACGCTTCATTTTCAGCAACCAATCCCCCGGACGATACACTTGATTTCAGGGCTGTTAGGGAGGCTTTCAACTGTTTTAGTTCGGATTCCAGACGGGTGTTTCTCTCTTGTAATTCTTTTTTTTCAACCGCACTGTTTTTCAACGAGGCGGTCAGGTCAGCCACCTGATCTCTGTATTTTTGCACATTGTTGACGGCTTCAGATACCCCCCCCTCACCGGCCAGCAAGGCTTTTTCAAGATCCGCAACTTTCCGATTCAGCTCATCAATGATCATGGTTTTGGGGGTTTCCAGGGTGATGTACTGTTTTTCAATCCATCCTTCATCCCCATCCACCGTTCTAACTTTGAAATGGGTCTCCCCTTTTTCCAAGATGTCAAGGGCCTCATTGCTTCTTAAGGTCCGAATGACATTAAAATTGCTTCCAGGTCCTTCCCGCATTGTCAGGATCAGCATATCAGAAACATAACCGGTTTCGGCGAAGGAAACATCACAACATATCAATGATACCAATATCACAAAAATCAAACTCAAAGTTCTGCCGGACACGGTTCTCTTCATACCTTCTTCTCCTTTCCAAGGGTTTCTTTTCCCATACCAATCCTGGCATAATTTTACAACACCAATTTATGCTCCCTCCATCCCCTGTGAGGTTAAAAGTCCTTGCAATAGGTTAAAATGCAGTGTATCAGTTCTTAACTATGAAACTTTTACTTTTAGAAGAACGGCAACAGATCATTGCCTTTGGGAACAAAATGCTCCAGGCGGGCTTAACCACGGGCTCCGGTGGAAATATAAGCTGTTTCAACCGGCGTGAACAATACATTGCCATCACCCCCAGCGGCATTGAGTACCCCCAGCTGACCCCCGAAGATATCGTCATCATGCACCCCGATGGCACCCCCTGCCAGGGAAGCAACAAGCCCTCCAGTGAAACAGGTTTTCATCTGGCCCTGTATCACCAGCGCAAAGATATCAATGCCGTGGTTCATACCCACTCCACCTATGCCACCACCTTTGCATGCCTGAACAGAGAAATTCCCGCTGTCCATTATCTGGTGGGCTTTGCCGGAAAAAAGGTACCGCTGGCACCCTATGCCACCTATGGCACCCCGGAACTGGCATTACACATTACCGCCACCATTAAAGACTACAATGCCGTTCTTCTGGCCAACCATGGCCTGGTGGCTGTGGGAAAAGATCTTACAGCCGCCTTTAATACCGCAGAAGAGATTGAACTTGTGGCCAGGATCTGTTATCAGGCAGAGTGCATAGGAAAACCCGTCATCCTCTCCGATGGGGAAATGGAACGGGTGATTGAAAAATTTGCCGACTACGGGCCCCGGGAACACAAAGATGCAACATGAAATTTACCAGAATCTCTGTATTTTCAATATTTTTAACGGACTGGTGGAAGGGCTTTCTCATTTTTCCCAGACAAGCCGTGCAGCCCTCATCTATGCCAGAGGACCCTCTTCCCCCCTTCAGATCTATGACCCCCAGCACCTGTTAAGGGGACATGAGGTAAAACTTAAAGAGCTTTATGTGGATACCGGGGAATGGCGTGACGACCTGATACGGGAAATTTCAAGACAACCCTGTGGCCATTTTCTGCCCGCCGACAATCTTCATCTTGCAGGACTGATCTCCTTTGGCGGCAGCTCCCATGCTTTTTTTTACCAGATGTGGTTCACCGACCACCATCCGGACATGTGCTCCATCTACCCTACGGAACGATGGCTGGAACATGCCGGCTGGCTCATGTCCCAGGATTTCTCATCGGAGAGCATCTCCATGGGGACCTCGGGCCATGTGCTGCAGAATCACGCCATCCATGCCATCACCGATCACATTGTGGATGTACGCAATCAACTTCTGGGGCTGGACACCCGTATGCTGGTGCATCCCATACTGGATACCATCCTTCAAATATCAAAAACCCGGGAAGAGGGCTCCTGGCCCAGGGGTACACTGATATTTGTGGACCCGGAAATACTCAACGAACTTCATTTTATTGCCAAAATTCAGCGCCATGAGCGACCGGTCATGGCAAACGTAAAACATATTCGAAAACTCTTGCTCTCCGTTGAGTTTTCCAACCGTAAGCTGGTCTCAGACGGTCACACCATCATCGGAATATCCGATTCCGACATTCCACCTTCGGCCATTGCTGCAAGATTCAGGGGGGAACACGGATTTCTGGAGCTTGAAGGCAAACAGATCTGCAGTTTTTACGACGGGACTTTTCATTCGTCCACCCGCAAGGCCAAGCTGGTGGAGCTGGAGGAGCTGCTGCTGGATTCGCCGCTGGATACAGAGGTGAGCACCGCCCTTTTCAAGGTGATCACCCGTCTGGTGCACAGCGCAGAAAACAATCGCCACGGCTGTACCCTGGTGTTGGATCTGAACAAAACACCGGTGAAGGTGTCGGGTCATATTCTTGAACCCTGCCTGGACCTCCTGGAACTTAAAAACCTGGACCTTGCCACCTCCCTGTTAAAAATTGACGGAGCACTGCACATCATGTCGTCCATCTCCCTGAGGGGATTTGGCTGTCTTTTGGATGGTAAGGCCATTGAAGGTGAAAACAGGGCCAGGGGTGCCCGTTATAATTCAGCCCTGAGATTCACTGCAGAACATGACAATGTCATTGTGGTGGTGGTCTCTTGCGACCGTCCCGTGTCCATCATCCACCATGGCATTGAACTCAATGCCTATTGCGAATGGAACCCCCTTCCCGGGTTTCCCTCCGAACCTCAACTGTTAACGTCTTATATTAACGGAGTCTTACCATGAGCCATCACGACCATGACCACTGTCACGACCATACCCATGACCACGGCCATACCCACAGCCACGACCATAATCATGACCACGGTCATACTCACAGCCACGACCATAATCATGACCACGGTCATACTCACAGCCACGACCATAATCATGACCACGACCATTCCAATACTGCCGGTCAGGAAATGTCTCTTGAGGAGAAGCTTTCCACCCTGTTGAACCACTGGATTAATCACAACAACAGCCACCTGGAAACCTACCGAAGCTGGGCACAGAAAGCCGAAGACGGCTCTCTGACCGAGGTGGCCACCCTGCTGAAAGAGACCGCTGAGACCTCCCAAAAAGTAACCACAACATTGGAAGCCGCCCTGAAATCAATTCCCTGATAACCGAGGAAGCAGAGTCGCCAACGGCGGGCCGGTCCAGCCCATCAAGACCCAAAGGCGATCAGGCCTTTTACCCTTGCCGGGGGTTAAGAAGCACAATCCCGGTCCGCCCGTGGCGGTTATATCAGGCACTGACCTCTTTTTTATTTCCGTGTCGCACGCCGCCACCGACCACCAGGTAGGGATAAAGCTGGGAAATGAGCATGCCCACCATCATCAGCACGCATCCGGACAGGGCTCGACCGGAGAGGATTTCGTTTAAGATAAGCCAGCCGCCCAAAGCCGCGAAGACGGATTCCAGACTGAGCAGTATGGCCGCATGGGCAGGATGACTGCCCTTTTGCCCGTAAATCTGAAGAGAGTAGGCAATGCCAACGGAGAAGACGCCCCCATAAACGATGGGAAGGGCTGCCGCCTGGATTCCCTGCCAGGAGATCTCTTCAAAGATAATTGCCACACAAAGGCTTAAGAAAGAACAGATGGTACACTGGATGATGGAAAGGGTCACCGTATCAATGCGGTTGGCCAGCTGGCCAATGATCACCACATGGCAGGCAAAGCAGAAGGCGCTGATAAACACCAGAAGATCACCCGAACCAATGGTCATCTCCTGGGTAATGCTCAAAAAATAGAGCCCCACAGCGGCAAACAGTGCTCCGATCCAGGTCCCGGCACTGGATTTCTGCTTCCAGAAAAGACCAATAAAGGGCACAATCACCACATAGAGCCCTGTAATGAATCCGGCCTTGCCCGCCGTTGTATGGACCAGGCCCACCTGCTGAAGAGATGCCCCGGAAAACAATGCAATTCCCGCGACCATACCACTCTTGAAAATTAATGACCGAGAGGGGGACGGGGAGACTGCCGTAATCTTGTTTTTCCTGCGCTTCATTCCCACCAGTAAAAACGGAAGAAGGGAGGCACCGCCCAGGGCAAATCGAATTCCATTGTAGGTAAAAGGTCCCACATGGTCCATGCCCATGCGTTGGGCCACAAAGGCAAACCCCCAGATGGCAGCGGCAACGAGCAGTATCAAATCGGATTTAAATATTTTAACTTCCATGGTATGAATGGCCTTATATTTATGAATATTCAAACACTTGCAGGACAGCGGCTCATGGCCGGTTTCGACGGTACAACCCTTGATGATGAACTTAAATTCCTGATCAGCGAACTCAAGGTCGGGGGCCTCATTTTGTTTTCCCGGAATGTGGAAAATCCAGGCCAAGTGACCCGGTTATGTGAAAAGTGTCAGACCTTTGCCCGTCAATGCAACTGCCCGCCCCTTTTTATTGCCATTGACCAGGAGGGGGGGCAGGTGGCCCGCCTGAAAATGCCCCTGTTCAGGGAATTTGAAGGGGCACCAGCCATAAACAGTCCGGAAAAGGCCACGGGAATGGGCCAGGAAATGGCCGCTCTGCTCAAAGGCCTCTCCCTGAATATGAATCTTGCACCGGTGATGGACACCGTTCCCCACGGGTTTCAGGGCATCATGAACCAACGGGTCTTCCAGGGCACTCCGGACACCGTTGCCACATTGGGCATGGCCGTTATTAAGGCGCTCCAGTCCCGGGGTATCATGGCGGTGGCCAAACATTTCCCCGGCATCGGCAGAACCACACTGGATTCCCATCTCCACCTCCCCGTTCTTGAAACCGCCGAAGAAGTGCTGATGCACACCGATTTGGTCCCCTTTAAAGCGGCCATTAGCGGTAAGGTCACGGGCATCATGCTTTCCCATATTCTTTACTCCGGACTGGACCCCCAATGGCCGGCAAGCCTTTCAGTTAAAATTGCCGGAAATCTGTTAAGGGATCAACTGGGATATGAAGGCCTGGTAATGACGGATGACCTTGACATGAAGGCCATTACATACGACATTCAAACAGCCGTTCAACGAATATTAAAAGCCCGCATTGACATGTTTCTGATCTGTCACAGCGGGCCGGATATTGAATTAGCCATCCGGGAGACCCAAAAGTGCCTCTCCCGGGATACGGTTCTGTATGATTATGGAATGGCATCGGTGCAAAGGATTATGGTGATAAAGAGACACTATCTGGCTCCGGAATGGGGCAGTGGGCACGATTGAACCCGGCGGACAGGTACTGGGTACCGGGCATGGACTGGGTACAGGACATGGAACCGACTGTTTTTTCCTATGCGCTGTCCCCCACCAACTATATTACAGTTGCCAGCAAACCGGGTCACGCTATATCCGTGTCCGGGAGAAAACATCGTGGTCAAGTCGGCAAAGCACCCCGTCTTGAATAAGGCGATGGCCCCTGGCAGCAATCATGGCGGCATTATCACCACAAAGGGACACCGGTGGCAACGCAAAGGTGAATCCCATATCGGCGGCGTCCTTTGCCACCCGCCTGCCAAGAGCGGTGTTGGCAGCCACCCCACCGGCCAAGGCCACCGTACGACATCCCTTGACCCTGGCCCCATGAATCAGCTTTAAAGAGAGCACATCCAGCACCGCCGCCTGGAAAGAGGCGGCAATATCAGCCACATCTTCCTGGGTCATCTCCCCTTCCCACTGCTGCACATGCCGGGCAACGGCGGATTTTAATCCACTGAAGCTGAAATCAAACCCCTCTTTGTCCAGATAGGTTCTGGGAAACCGGATTCTGTCAGAATTGCCCTGCTCCGCCAGCCGTTCAATGATGGCTCCTCCGGGATACCCCAGCCCCAACATTTTTGCCACCTTATCAAAGGCCTCACCTGCGGCATCATCCCGGGTCTGGCCCATGAGTTCAAAATCATTGGCAGAGGTGACATGGTAGAGGTTGGTATGGCCGCCGGAGGCCAGCAGGATCACAAATGGAAAAGGCGGGGGAGTCTTGCCCAAAAAGACGGAATAGATATGCCCTTCAAGGTGGTTGACCCCAGTCCAGGGCAGCCCCCGGGCCCAGGCAAAGGCCTTGGCAAAGGAAAATCCCACCAGAAGCGCCCCCACCAGTCCCGGCCCCCGGGTGGCCGCCACCCCGTCAATGTCATCCATGGTGATGTTGGCCCTTTCAATGGCTTCGGAGACCACGGGAAGAATGGCTTCCATGTGCATACGTGATGCCAACTCCGGTACCACACCGCCATATTTATGATGCACCGCCACCTGGGTCGACACAATGGAGGATCGAATGACAGAACCGTCTTCCACCACGGCTGCAGCGGTTTCATCACAGGAGGATTCAATTCCGAGAATAATCATCTTATCCGGTGCTAAACCCATTCAACCTGAGGTTCAGAGGCTTCCCTGGAAGCAATCTCTCCCATGAGAAAGGCTTTTTCATCCATGGCACTGAGGCGATCCAGCACCTCTTGGGACGTCTCTTCCGGAACCACGACAATCATGCCGATACCGTTATTAAAGGTGCGGTGCATTTCCCGATCCGTCACGTTGCCGGCCTTCTGCAGAAAGGTAAATACCGGTGGAATTTCCCAGCTATCCGCCTGGACTTTTACCTTGCAGGCATCGGGAATAACCCGGATGATATTCTCATCAATCCCCCCCCCGGTGATATGGGCAATGCCATGCACTGGAAGATCCCGGGTAAGCCCCAGAAGGGTTGAGCAATAGATGCGTGTGGGCGTAATCAGCTCTTCACCAAGGGTTTTCCCCAAATCCGGAATATGGGTATCCACCTTGTATCCGCAGGTATCAAAACAGATTTTACGCACCAAGGAAAACCCGTTGCTGTGAACCCCGCTGGAGGCAATGCCGATTAATTTATGGCCATTTCGAATCTCCGAGCCATCAATTATCTTTGCATTATCCACAATACCCACGGTAAAGCCGGAAAGATCATACTCTCCATCGTGGTACATTCCCGGCATTTCTGCGGTTTCACCACCGATAAGGGAACACTGGGCTTCACAGCATCCCTTGGCAATCCCCTCAATGATACTGGCAGCCTTATCGCTGTCCAGTTTTCCCATGGCAAGGTAGTCAAGGAAAAAAAGAGGCTTTGCCCCCTGCACCACAATATCATTGACGCACATGGCCACCAGATCAATGCCAATGGTATCGTGCCGGTCCATCATAAACGCAATTTTAAGCTTTGTTCCCACCCCATCCGTTGAACTGACCAGCACCGGATTGGAACAGTTTGATAAATTCAGGGAATAGAGGCCGCCAAAGCCACCGATCTCTCCCATGACACCGGTTCGTGGTGTGGATTTTGCAAGCTTTTTTATGACCCCGACAAGATCATTGGCTTTATCAATATCAACGCCCGCATCGGCATAGGTTATGGACTCACCCATCTGATTGACTCCTCAGTTTCGTTACATCTAAGCGGTCATGGCCAAATTTCGACCACCTCCGAATCATGAAAATAAAAAGATATTTTCATAGGATACAAAAATCAAATTAAAGACAAAAATCTTAAACTTATTATCCTCAATTGTCAAAACCTTTTTGACATCGGGCGTGTGATCATGTATTTGAGTTGTTTAAAAAACGGGATCACCGCGTTACAATCAAATTCCAGGAGATTTTGAAATGAAGAACATCAATATAGGCATTCTCGGCTGCGGCATTGTGGGAACCGGGGTGGCAAAGCTTCTCATGGAGAACCATGCACTGCTCAAATCACGCATCGGGGCGGAGGTGACGCTCAGACGCGTTGCAGACCTTGACACCCAGACCCCCCGCGGCATCACCTTTAAAGATGGCGTCTTTATTTCCGATGCATCCGCGGTGATCAACGACCCTGACATTGACATTATCGTTGAACTCATCGGTGGTAAAACCATTTCCAAAACCTTTACCCTCCAGGCCTTTGAAAATGGGAAACACGTGGTGACGGCCAACAAGGCCCTCATTGCCTCCCATGGCAATGAGCTTGTCAAAACCGCCACAGCCAACCAGGTCAACTATGCCTTTGAGGCCAGTTGCGGGGGCTGCATGCCCGTGATCAAAAGCATCAGAGAATCCCTGGTGGGCAATAACATCCTCTCATTCACAGGCATCCTCAACGGCACCTGCAATTACATCCTGACCAAAATTTCCAAAGAGGGGTGCTCCTTTGGGGAGGCCCTTAAGGCGGCCCAGCAAAAGGGCTATGCCGAGGCAGATCCCTTTCTGGATGTGGAAGGTCATGATTCGGCCCACAAGCTTGCCATCCTGGCGGCACTGGCCTATGGCATGGAGATCAACCTTGCCGATATCCATGTGGAGGGCATCAGCCACATCACGCCCATGGACATCGAATTTGCGAAGGAGTTTGGATACTGCATCAAGCTTCTGGCCATCAGCAAAAACGAAACTAACCGCGTGGAAGCCAGGGTCCATCCCACCATGATCCCCCTGGACAGTCCCCTTGCCCATGTGGACAAAGCCATGAATGCCATCACCATGGACGGGGATGCCACGGGACAAACCATGCTCTATGGGGCCGGGGCCGGCATGATGCCCACGGCCAGCGCCGTGGTCGGTGACATTGCGGACATTGCGCGGGACATCATCTCCCAGTGCGGTCAACGGGTTCCCATCCTGGGGTATCCTGCATCCAGCATCAAACCCATTCCCATCAAACCGGTGTCTGAAATCCATACCGGATACTATATTCGGCTGGCGGCCCTGGATCAGCCCGGGGTGCTCTCCAGGGTATCGGGCATTCTGGCCGACCATGGGATCAGCATAAAATCGGTCCATCAAAAGGGGCGCCGTTCCAATGGCACGGTTCCCATTGTGATGACCACCCACATGGCCAGGGAAAAGGACATTCAAACGGCCCTCACCGGCATTTCAGCCCTGGACTCCATACCGGAAACACCGATGATCATTCGGATAGAAGACAAAGACAGCGATCTATAGCGTCTGTTGATTTGATTAGATTCTTATTGCTGATTTTCGTGTTGTTTTGGCAAAAGAATCAAAAAAACCTTTTTGATTCTGGCTTGTCCAGGTTAGGATAACAAAATGAATCTCATATGCTCGGATCTGGAAGGGGTTTTCATCCCTGAAATCTGGATCAATGTTGCCGAGAAAACCGGCATTGAAGAATTAAAACTCACCACCAGAGACATTTCCGATTATGATGTATTAATGCAGAAAAGACTCTCTGTCATGGCGGCCCATGGCCTGAAGCTCAAGGATATCACCGACGTGATTGCCACCATGGACCCCCTGAAAGGGGCCGTTGAAGCACTGAACTGGATCCGGGAGAGAAGCCAGATCATTATTCTGTCCGACACCTTTGAGGAGTTTGCCAGGCCCTTGATGAAAAAACTCAGCTATCCCGCCCTGCTCTGCCACAGCCTGACCATTGCACCGGACGGGAGCATCAGCGATTACAACCTGCGCCAGCCCAACCAGAAAAAAAATGCCATCAAGGCATTCAAGGCTTTGAACTATACCACCATTGCCTTTGGAGATTCCTATAATGACACCGCCATGCTCAAGGCGGCCGATCATGGCTTCCTGTTCTGTCCCCCGGCCAATGTCATCAAAGAGTTCCCCGAGCTGGAGGTCACCCGAACCTATGATGAACTCAAAACAAAACTGAGCACCCTCCTCTCTCTTGGATGAGACTGCCCTGATCCGTTCCATGAGGGGGGGGGGATCACCGACCCTCTGAATCAAAAAAATCAAACCCCGTCAGGCAGAATCAAGTCCCAAAGCGGGTCCGGGTAAAAAAGCAAACGGTACCGAAAAAAGGACTTGACTTGTGCACCCGATTAGTCTATCTTTGTCGGGTTGTTGCGGGGTGGAGCAGTCTGGTAGCTCGTCGGGCTCATAACCCGAAGGTCAGAGGTTCGAATCCTCTCCCCGCTACCAACAAGCTCTTTTGTATTTGAAGAGCAGAATAAAACTTGTGTTGCGGGGTGGAGCAGTCTGGTAGCTCGTCGGGCTCATAACCCGAAGGTCAGAGGTTCGAATCCTCTCCCCGCTACCAATAGTAAAATCAAGGGGCTGAAGAGAAATCTTCAACCCCTTTTTGATTGGTAAAATAGACCGTTCCCCACACGATTCCCCACATCCCCAAACAGACAAAATAATATGGATGGCATTCTTATTTGAAAGTAACCTCAAAAAATTGAGATACTGGATAATTATTTACTGATTTGATCATAGAAGTCCCTGCCGAACGACCTCTGAATAAACAAAAGGTGATCTTTGTTGAAGATAAGTACTTGTATAAAGTCCCTCCCGATATTCCTGGTAGTGTCGAGCCCTCATCTCTCTGTTTCCATAATCATCTAACCCGAGACGATCAATGGTTGCACTGATAGAGGCTTTCTGAGCCGCATCAAAGCTGGGGTTCGGATAAACGACCGCTAACAACTTCAAGGTGAAACCAGCCAGTATCAACCTCGAATGGGTCAAGAACATCTTCGTATTCGCGTTTTCGACTGTTCATCCGTGAGCACGCCAACCGATAATTGCTCCACTCATAGGCCAGGTCTGCCCGTTGTGATTTGGCTATGAAATGATCGACCGATCCACCACCAGTAACACGTTCAAAAAACACAGCAAGGTAAGCACAGTAACCTTGATACTGTGAATACAGATCATCAAGGTAGGCCCGCCAATATGGATTGATTTTGGTTTTCTCCGGAACAGGTCGATCAAGAGCAATACTTTTTCTCCGCAGATAGGCAATCCCCTTCTGTCGGACATCGGCATCAAAACCGATCGGTTCTGGTTTTGCATCCACATGTATCATGAAAACCACCCTTTTTTTTCAGCAACAAAGCGCCAACGCATCCAAAAAGGATCTGTATCACCAAGAACTTTCCTAAGTTGAGCATCAAGCAATCGGGCCTTATTCGCATCAAAGGAGTCGTCACTCAATGCAATGGCAGCTTCTTTGAGAATTTTTTCCGCTTCAATTGAATGTGCGCTTTCCAGGTCAAAGGCGTTGCTTGTAAGCCAACTTGATACGTCACCGCATCTGATAAACGGCTGGTTAATGAGTTCCACATGTGAGCTGCCCTTTTTGTCTGTGACAAAATCAAAATCGAACCAGGCATCCTTGAGTTCATCAAAAACCGGCTCCACGGATGCCATCACAAGAGGCGAATGTGTGGCAGTGAGGAGCTGAACCTCAGCTTTCCGCGTTAGAGACCCCATAACACCCAACAGTGAACTGATGATTCTGCGTTGCCATTTGGGATGGAGATGCGCTTCAATCTCATCAATTAAAAACACAACTTGTGATGTGACTTTTTCATCCAAAAGTTTGCTTGCCTTGATATGCTCCTCCCAGCTCCAGACAAGCAGATACGCCAACGCAATAATCCGTCGAATTCCGGCTGAGGCGTGCAATACAGGGACGGAAAGCCCATAGGACATCTTTAGAGTAGGGATATCTCTGGGATCATCAAGGTTAATTCGTGTAAGCTCACCAGGAAAAATTTTTTCATCTACTGAAGGTGATAATTTTTCCAGCACCGCACAAAGGCTCTTAAAGGCTGTCCCTTTTTCTTTTTGCCAGCCAGCCCAATCCGAAACCAGTCCATTGCATAGCAGTCCCCGTTCCCCATCACGGAGGCCGTCCCAAACCTCCCCAGGACTGAACACATAGGCTGGGGGACGATCTTGAACGTCCACATTCCCTCTCTTCCTCCAATAATTGCGAGCCGGGTCCCATATGGCAAAACTTCCATCAACCTGGGCATATAGAACCAGGCCGGGATTTGAAGGGCGGCCAGCTTTACCAGTCCAAGCCTGCACCTTGCGGTCAAAGGTACTGACATAACTGACCGGCTTGGATTTTGCTGTAAAGGCAAATTCAATATCTGCCTTCCCACTTTCATATGGTTTTGCCATCAAACCCGCTGGAAGACGGGGATTGACCTCAGCAGGCCATTTCCGTGTCAACGCCCACCAGGCGATATCCAGGAGAAAGCTTTTCCCCAAACCGTTATCACCTGTTAAAAGGTTCAAACGTTTTCCAAACTCCAGCTCCATGGATTGAGCCGGGCCAACATTGGATAGCTTCAGGCGTTTAATCATGATGTAGACTCCTTCATCTTTAAAGCAGATCGTTTTTCCGCCAGAGTCAGGTGATGATCGTTTGTTCGATCCCCGTTAAAGACATGGTACCAAGGAGCTGATTTGACATCCTTATCCCAATCTGGCAGCTTTTTTATCTACTGCATCCCGACATTGATAGGGCATCAACATGCCGACGGCGGGATCAGGCGTTTGCCGTTATCGGCTATTATCGGTCGGTCTGTGATCAGGTCCTGAATTTCTAAGGAATGCGCTCCACCCTTACCAATGACCGCTGATGATCACCAAAGGGAAGCACATACCGCCGAATCTCCACCGTAAAGCGACTCTGTTCAACGCCGTTCATCTCCTCGTCAGACAAATTTCCTTTCATGGCAATCACCACCCCCTGGTCCGAAAGAAGGGGAACCGCCAACGTCACAAACCGATCAAGAGCCGTAAAGGCACGGGAGACCGCCACATCAAACCGACCTGAAAAAGCCATATCTTTTCCAAGGGTCTCCACCCTGGAATGGATGGCCTTTACACCGGTCATCCCCGACATGCGCACCACATGATTCAGAAAGCTAACCTTTTTCCGGGAAGCATCCACCATCACCACCTGCACATCGGGGCGACATATTTTCAAGGGAAGTCCGGGAAATCCGCCACCGGATCCCACATCAATCACACGACTTCCCCGGGGTATCCATGACACCAGTGCAAGGGCATCCACAAAGTGTTTCACCGCCACTTCATAGGGATCGGTGATGGCGGTGATGTTAAATTTTGCATTCCACTTTATAAGTTCGGCCGCATGAAATGCCATGGTCTCCAGTTGCCCGCCGTCAAGGGTCACCCCCATTGCGCCGGCTCCCCGGGCCACCACTTCCTTCCAGCCGTCATCAAATCCGTTGTTCACCGCCCCCCCCATTGCACATCGGTTGACAAGGTTTTTTATATTGACTTCAACGCGCAATACAATTATAATAACAAAATTTTTTACTATGTATTTTCAATGCCTGAAAAAGCTGATGATAGCAGAGCAACTTTCATTTATCAATATCAAAACGATTTAAGGAAACACAGACAATTTTCACCGGACTTCCCCTTGGCGGTCGATGGTGACAGCTGAATTGTGTATTAATTTCAGTTAAAGGATTTATTGATCATGTTAAAGGATTTAAAAAGAGTCAGGAATATCGGAATCAGTGCCCACATTGATTCAGGTAAAACAACGCTTACAGAACGAATTTTGTTCTATACAGACAGAATACATCAAATTCATGAGGTCAGGGGGAAGGATGGAGCAGGAGCCGTCATGGACTCCATGGAGCTTGAAAAGGAGCGGGGAATCACCATCGCCTCTGCCGCCACCCATTGTGAATGGAAAAAAAATGATGTCAATATCATTGACACGCCCGGCCATGTGGACTTCACAGTGGAGGTGGAACGCTCCTTAAGGGTTCTGGACGGCGTGGTTCTGATTCTCTGCTCCGTATCCGGCGTTCAATCACAGTCCATCACCGTTGACCAGCAGATGAAACGCTACCAGGTCCCCTGTATCGCCTTTGTGAACAAATGTGATCGAAGCGGTGCCAATCCCTACCGTGTGGCCAAACAGCTTAAGGACAAACTGGGACACAACGCGGTACTCATGCAGATTCCCATCGGCCTTGAAGACCGGCTCAAAGGGGTGGTGGATCTCATCACCATGCAGGCCTACTATTTCGAAGGGGACAATGGGGAAAAAGTGGTGATCAAGGAGATCCCGGAGGAGTTGCTGGAAGAGGCACAGGAAAAACGGGAGATCATGATTGATGCCGCGTCCATGTATTCCGATGACCTCACCGATGCCATTCTGGAAGAGAAAGAGATCACCGAAGAACTTATTGTAAATGCCGTTCGAAAGGGTACCATTGCCCGGGAGATGACCCCAGTTTTCATGGGATCCGCTTACAAGAACACAGCCGTTCAGCCCCTTCTGGATGCTGTCATTAAATTTCTGCCCGCCCCCATTGACATTCAAAATGAAGCCATTGATCTGGATAACAACGAAGAGACAGTGCCCCTGTACAGTGATTTTGACAAACCCACGGTGGCACTTGGTTTCAAGCTGGAGGACGGGCAATACGGCCAACTTACCTATATCCGTGTGTATCAGGGGTCCCTTAAAAAGGGAGATACCATCGTCAATTCCAGGGACGGCAGAAAAGTTAAGGTGGGCCGCCTCATCCGCATGCACTCCTCTGAAATGGAGGAGATCGATGAAATCCCCGCAGGCCACATTGGCGCCATGTTCGGAGTTGACTGTGCTTCCGGAGACACCTTTGTCAGCCCGAGCATCAACTACGCCATGATCTCCATGCACATCATGGAGCCGGTTATTTCCCTGTCATTGACCCCTGTGGACAACAAATCCCAGATCAACATGTCAAAAGCCCTCAACCGATTTACCAAGGAAGACCCCACCTTCAGAACCTATGTGGACAAGGAGACCGGAGAGACCATCATCCAGGGCATGGGAGAACTCCACCTGGAGGTGTATGTTGAGCGCATGAAACGGGAATACAAAGCTGAAGTCAACACCGGAAAACCACGGGTGGCCTACCGTGAAACCATCACCCGAAAAGCCGAATACAACTACACCCACAAGAAACAGACCGGTGGTTCCGGCCAGTACGGCCGGGTGTCCGGTTTCATGGAGCCCTGCGAAGAAGAGTTTGAATTTGCCAACAAAGTCACCGGTGGTCGAATTCCCACTCAGTTCATCCCCGCCTGTGAAAAGGGGTTCCAGTCCTGCATGGCCAAAGGTCCCAAAATGGAATTCCCGGTTACCGGCGTAAAGGTTACCCTGGTGGACGGTGCCTTCCATGCGGTGGACTCCTCTGAAATGGCATTTCAGGCAGCTGCCAGGGGGGGCTTTCTTGAAGCATACATGAAGGCAAAACCGGTTATCCATGAGCCCATCATGAAGGTGGTCATCGAAACCCCCAACGAATTTCAAGGATCCTGCATGGGGCTCATCAACCAACGCCGGGGGATCATCCAGGGGTCCCAGGAAGAAGGGGTCATGTCTGTGATTGAATCCCAGGTACCTCTTTCGGAAATGTTCGGATTTTCCACCATCCTTCGATCTGCCACCCAGGGAAAGGCCCAGTTTTCCATGGAGTTTTCCTCCTACAAACAGGTGCCCCAGTCCGTTGCAGAAGAGATCATGAAGGCCAGGGAAGACGAGAAGAAGAAAAAATAAAAACAGCTCTACGATCATCATCAACAATGAAATCCGGGTAAAGGTTCCCGTTAACAGACCCCGGATTTCTTAAGAATACAAAAGAGAGGTAAAAATGCTGAGAAAAGATCTCATTCCCAAAAGCCCGGTTATCCAGATACTGGGTAAAGAGAATCTTGAAAATGGACGTTTCGGTGCCGTGATTTCAAGGGCCGGTGTCGGAAAAACACAATTTCTTGTTCAAATTGCCCTGTGCTGGCTGCTGGATGGTAAAAAAGTGATTCATATCAGCCTCAATGAATCCATTGATAAAATAAACATTCGGTATAAAGAGGGATATACCAACCTCATTGACAGCGTTGGATACATTGATCCCATTAAGGCCAACCGACTGTGGGAAGACATTGACACCGGCAAGCTGGGCATCAGCTACAGTGAGGCATCCTTTTCTGCCGAAAACATTCGGGAGTATCTGAGCACCCTGAAAAAAGAGAATCTGAAACTACCCGCCATGATGGTCATTGACGGCATTAATTTTGACAATGACAACACAAAAATCCTGGATAAGGTGTCAGCCCTCACCACGGATTTTTCCATTTCCGCGTGGTTCTCCATGCAGAGTCACCGGGAAGAGCCCCTGACACCCCAGGGGCTCCCCCCCCAACTGGACAGAGTGAAAGAGCATTTTGATAAAGCACTTTTTCTGAACCCCCAGGAGGATAAAATTGAGATTGTGGTTCTCAAGGACGGGGACAGTGAAAATAGAACCTTTCTCCTTGACCCGGCAACCATGATGAAATCCTGATCATCCGACAATGTAGTCTATTGGGTGTCATCCTCCCTCCGGATCCATGGAAAAATCACTGTTTCATCCGAATCCGGAGGTGGTGAAAACGCCTTATCCGGGGTCATCATCGTTATCAGAAATTGCGATATGGCCCCGAACATCCGTGCCGTCCCCTCCTTATCCCCCCAGGGCAGACCATGCTGTTTGATATCAAACAGATAAAACTCCTTGATATTTGAACCTATGCGTTTGAACAGTTTTTCACCGGCCCGCACATCAACCATGGGATTGTCCCGGGACTGAATGATCAGCCCCGGGGCGCTGATGATTTTCAAAAGCGGTTCCACCTGGTCCAGAAGCTTTTCCACCTGTTTCATCCCCGATGCGGGATTTTTATCATAAGTCACCCTGGGATTTGCAGGTGCATAGCGAATCAGTGATTCGTCGTTGGATTTCACCCCTGCTTTTTTCATCACCTGGTGCCACAATCCCGGAGATGCCACAAAGAGATCTGAGAAATCCTTTATGCGAAGGGGTGGCGATATGGCAAAAAAAGCCTGACAATCCAGGGCTTTTGCCTGAAGATACATGGCAATGCTTCCTCCCATCCCCACCCCACCCACGGCAAACCGCCCACAGAGATGTCTCATTACCACCAGGGCCTCTTCTGCCACTTCCACCCACTTTTCAAAGGGAGTTTGTTCAAGGTCGGTTACTGAAGTGCCATGTCCTTTAAGCCGCGGTATATACACAGTAAAGCCCTTGTCATTAAGGTCGGTTGCCAGGGCTTCCATCTCTCCGGGTGACGAAAGATAATCATGAAAAAGAACCACCCCCATTCCCCCATCATTTCCCTTCAGAAGCAGGGGAGAAGCAGCTCGTTTGTCCCGGATGATTTCCGGAGAAGCCGTGTTCATGAAATCGGTCTCAAATTCACTCAAATGCTTCTTTAATATCCGTTCCCGGACCCGCTCGGCAATTTCCCGGTTAGATGTCAATGCAAGCTCCTTGAAATACGCCTGCAGCGGCACCAGGGGCTCCACCTCATTGGCAATGACGGACACCGGATTTTCGATTCTGGCCGAATGAAATGCCGAATGCAGGATAAATTTTCCCTGATTTTTATAGAGCTTATCTCCTTGAATGGCAATAACGCCCGTTTCATAGGCCACACGCATGAAATCCTCATATCGATTAAACCGGTCATCAATGAGAATATGGACCTGATTGTCATAAAGGCTTTTGTGAAAATGACAATGAAGCGACATGGTACAGGCGGCTGTGGCCAGGAATGCCCGACAACGGAAATCATAGGCATCTATGGCCCCGCCGTCATCGGGCAGGTACTTTAATATGGAGGCAAAGATATGATCATAGTTCAAGGTGGTCATGCCGTAGACACGGGACATATACAGCTGCATGAGATTCAGCGCACCGGTGCGCATCACATGGTTTGAACTCAAGCGGGGTGAAAATTCAACCCGCCTCCTGGAGGTGACATCACTCTCCACAAAACCATTGAAAAAAATATCCCGCACACCAATGGCACTCCCAAACCGGATATCCACATCCACGCCTGAAAACACCATGGTCCCCTCGGTCATCAGCTCATCCATCATGCGCTGGGAAGGGGCCTCCATCATGTTCTGTGCAATGCGGCTCAAGACGTTTTCCTTGGCCCGCACCGGGTAGTAGGTGATGTTCACCGGCACGATAAAGGTTTCATTCTCCAGCACCGATTCCACATTTTTTATCTCATAGGTGTCCACCAGACGCTGGAACTCATCCGGATTTATCGTCTGCATCCGGCGAAGCCGTTCCCGATAGAACTCCGTGCGCAGGGCCAGGGTGGCAGCCCCTGTATGGGGTCTCTGGATTTCACCATCCTGGTTAATGCGAAACCCTTCGTCCACCAGGATTTTTTTGTCTTTCACCATGAGCCCTTCCGGGAAGATGATGCATTCAGCCTCCCCTGAGAGCAGCCCTTTGACAATGAGAAAATCCCGCTGGGGATCTTTGGTGGACACCGCTCCCATGGCCTCCAGAGTTCCCTTGAGCACCCCCTGGAACAGCTCTGCAGAGGCAAGGGACCACACCGGTTTTTTTTTAATGGAATGAATGTAATAAGGAAGAAAAACGGTTTCAATGCGGGTAAAATGGTTGGCAGTGTAAATAATGGACCCAGTTGGAATGCTCTCTTCGCCATGAAGGGTCACCCTGGTTTTTGAAAATCCGGTAAATGCTTTAAGGGCGTACCCGGACATGTAATAAGCAAATCGATTCACTGATTTTTCCCTTCACCACCACGGCGTTGATCACAACACGTTTTTGTTTGTTTTGTCAGGCTTGATCATAACTCCGGCCACTTTGAACCGATCTTTTGGGGCTTGATCACATCACGGCTGCTTGAGGTAGATAAGGCTTGCGTTATTGACGTTTTGCCATAATCAAGCTCAATTCCCCTTCGTTTGTTCATCCGATAATCCGGCATTTCGAACATAACCCTTGACCGCAACCATAATATTTCTTAAATTATGATCTTGTCAAAAAATTATTTTAAAAAAGCGGAGGAACTGCTTTGTACTCTAAAATATTAATTCTTCATTTTCCACCGGATGTGGCCCAAAAGGCGGTGGTATGTTACCTGACCAAAAAATATGATCTGTTGTTCAACATCCTGGGAGCCAAGGTCTCCAACAGCAAAGATGGCTATATGGTCCTTGAAATTTTCGGTACCCGGGACAACTATAAAAAAGGGGTACAGTTCTTAAAAAATCAGGGGGTTCGGGTCAGTTCCGCCGAGCAGGAGATCTGGCGGGACACCTCAAAGTGCACCCATTGCGGTGCCTGCACAGCCGTGTGTCCCACCCAGGCACTTTATATAAAACGGCCGGAAATGGAAGTGATCTACGACAAGGACAAATGCACGGTGTGTGAGCTGTGCATTGTCACCTGCCCCACCCGGGCCATGGGCCTTTACTCCAAGAACACCGACGAAATGCTTCAGTGAAAAAAACCATTGCCATTGCTCTGAGTGGAGGGGTGGATTCCCTTGTGTCCGCCTTTCTGCTCAAACAACAGACCCGAAATGAGCTGTTGGGCATCCATTTCACCACGGGTTATGAATCCCACCCTGTTGACATCCCGACCCTCTCCCGACAATTGGGCCTTAAAATATTCACCGTTGATCTATCCGCACCGTTCACCACCCATGTGGTAAACTATTTTATTGATGTCTATCTCTCCGGTCGGACACCCAATCCCTGCGTGGCATGTAACCGGACCATCAAATTCGGGGCATTGGTGGAGGCAGCGGCACACCGAGGCGCTACCCACATTGCCACGGGTCACTATGCCAGAATTTCACCCGATGAACAAGGTGTGCCCGCCCTGTACAGGGGCGTGGATGAGGTAAAAGAACAATCCTATTTTCTGGCCATGCTCAAAAAAAATCAGCTGGAAAAGGTCTTGTTCCCACTGGGAGAAATGACCAAGCAGGAGGTGATGGACCTGGCCCTGGCCAACCATCTGAGCCCACCTGAAAAAAAAGAGAGCCAGGACATCTGTTTTATCAAAGGGCCCTCCTTTGCCGAGTTCATCGCCTCCCATGCCGGCACCGGCCCTTTCAAACCGGGTCCCATTGTCACCTCCAGCGGCATTACCGTGGGCCAACACAAGGGGTTGCATCGCTACACCGTGGGACAGCGCCGGGGGCTGAACTGCCCGGGGCCCGCCCCCTATTACGTCAAACAGATCAACATGGAAAACAACCACCTAATAGTGGGATTCAAGGAAGATCTTCTAAAAAAACATTTTTTTGTAAACCACGTCAACTGGCTTCTGTCCAGCCCCCTAAAAGAACCCATGACCGTTGAAACCAGAATCCGGTACAGCCATCAGGGGGAAACCGCTCAACTGACCCCCTGCAACAACGGCATCACTGTGGAATTCAACCGGCCCCAACATGCCGTCACCCCGGGTCAATGTGCTGTTTTTTATATCAAGGACCGGGTGATCGGAGCGGGAATTATTCAATGAATCTATTTTATATCACCACATTGGGATGCAAGGTCAATCAGTATGAATCAGACGGCATTGCATCGGAGTTACTGGCCCATGGATGGAAAGCAACCCATCAGAGTGAAAAGGCCGACATCTGCATCATCAACACCTGTACCGTGACGGCCCGGGCCGCCCAGCAATCCAGACAGGAAATCCGCAGCATCATTAGAGGCAATCCCCGGGCCAAAATTATTGTCACGGGCTGCCATGCCCAGACCGCTGCTCGTGAAATCAGAAAAATAGAAGGGGTGGATCATGTGGTGGGCCATAACGACAAGTTTTATATTGCCAAGGCCATCCTGGCATCCACATCCTCAAATGGACGGGGTTCAAACGATTCCGGCTTCCATGAAAATGAGACCACCGGACCGGGTCATACGTCATCCCCGCCCATGGCGGAAATGAAGCTTGAAGATCTGAAAGATCCGGTCTCCACGGCCTGCCATGACACCGAGTTCAACTCTTTTCCCCCGGCGGTCACCGGGGAAAATACCCGGGCCTACCTGAAAATCCAGGATGGATGCGATGCCTTCTGCACCTACTGCATCGTTCCCTACGCCCGGGGGCGGAGCCGGAGCATGCCCCCCCAAGAGGTGATGTCTCACCTCCGGGCCCTGAACCTGGCAGGCTATGCAGAGGCCATTATCACCGGAATTCACACCGGTGCCTATGGACTGGAGTTTAAAGAAAAAAGTTCCCTTGAGGCATTGCTTAGGACCATTGCCCATGAAAAACCCATCCACCGGATTCGCGTAAGCTCTGTGGAACCCCGGGAACTCACCGATAATATCATTGACTTAATGGTGAACAACTCCATATTTTGTGACCATTTTCACATCCCCCTGCAAAGTGGGGACGATGACATTTTATCCCGGATGAAGCGCCCTTATAAGGCGGCCCTGGTCAAGTCCCTGGTCATGAAGATCCGCAGAAAAATGCCCTTTGCCGCCATTGGGGTGGACATTCTCCAGGGATTTCCCGGTGAAACCGATGCGGCATTTAAAGCAACCCTGAACCTTATTCGATCCCTTCCCATCACCCATCTCCATGTGTTTCCCTTTTCCCCCAGGGAGGGAACCCCGGCCTTTGATTATCCAGACAAGGTACCCCGGGAGATCATCCAGGAGCGCTGCAGCATCATGCGAAGCCTGGGTGAACGAAAAACCAGGGAATTTGAAACAAACAATATCGGCAGACCCATAGAAGCGGTGATTCAGGAAAAAAGAGATCCCGCCACGGGCAAATTAAAGGCAATGACCTCCAATTACCTCACCATCCAGGTGGAAGGATCGGATGCGTTGAAAAAAAAGGTGGTCTCTGTGCAGCTGGATCACATTGATACGGAAAACCATCTTCTTCAGGGGCATGTTTTATCATGAATCATAAGGACCGTTTCCACATGGAATTATTGACAATATGTGTCTGATTCTTTTTGCATATGAGGTGGATCGTGACTATCGGTTGATCCTTGGTGCCAATCGGGATGAGTTCTACGAACGGCCCACAGCCCCGCTGGCCTGGTGGGAGGATGCTCCTTCCACTCTGGCGGGCAGGGATCTTAGGGGGGGCGGTACATGGATGGGAATCACAAAAACAGGAAGATGGGCCGGAATCACCAATTTTCGTGATCCTGCCGGCTTAAAACCCAATGCCCCGTCCAGGGGAGCACTGGTAACTGACTTTTTGTGCGGCCGGGAATCACCCGAAAGTTACCTTGAACGCCTTCACCAAAGGGCTGACCTCTACAACGGGTTCAACCTGATCGTGGGAGACCACACCGGTCTGTTCTATTATTCCAATTACCAGCACCTCATCCATCGCCTTCCGCCGGGAGTTTACGGACTGAGCAACCGCTTCATCAATTCCCCCTGGCCCAAGGTGGAGAGGGGAAAAACCGGGTTGACCGCGTTAATTAAAGAGGGGCGACCGGACGATGCCTCCATCTTCACCCTTTTAAGTGATCAATGGCATCCACCGGACCATCTCCTGCCCGACACCGGCGTGGGCATGGAATGGGAACGCATCCTGTCGCCCCTGTTTATCAAAAGTGAAGGCTATGGCACCCGCTCATCATCGGTGATTCTCATGGACAAATCGGGGCGGATACAATTTTCCGAACGGCCCTCTGCCCCATCGGAAAATGGGACTCCCTCCACGGAAACACGTCGATTCAAATTCAAAATCCAGGAGCCTGAATTTTTAGAGAGGCTCTAACTTATCAGCAGATTTTCAATTTCATCCCTCTTTTGAATTCCCTGAAACCATTGCTCTGTTTCACCATCCAGCCCCTGGTAAGCCGCCAGGATCATGGCGGTGATGCCGGCCCGGGCGGCATTGTCACCACCTGCCATGACCGCCTGTACCACTGCCCTGGAAAGGTGATTTTCATACTTTGAAATGAGTTGAATCACACCGGGAAATGCCTCGGAGGTGCTGCAGGCCCGTCCAAACCGACCGATGGCATCCACCGAATCCTCTTTCCTTGCATCCCAGCCCTGCTTGACCCACATCAGGATGGGGCTGTGCTGAAAGTATGTTTCCGCAATGCCATTGGCGGCCCCGGCCGGGGGCTCTCCGTCAAGGCATGCCAATGCAAGCCGGGCAAAAAACTGTGCGGCATCCAGGGTGGTGGATCCCTGGTGGGTCATAGCTGTCTGGGCATGGGCGGCCTGCAAAAGTGTCTCTGGCTCATGTGCTTGAAACAGAAACAGAGGGGCAATGCGGGAAGCCGCGGAGATATCCTCAGAAAGGGAGCCGCACGCCTCAGCTCCCTTCCCCTTTTGAATATTTTTCAGGGTGGTTTTGGTGGCCATGTCATGGTACCCCTCATAGGAGGCAAAGAGCTGTTGCCACCGCTCAAAAAAATCACTGAGATTGAATCCCCGGGAAGCGGCAACAGACTTAAGCAACACCAGGGTCTGATCACCGTAATGGGTAAAATCGCCCCTTTTTTTGGTGGGGTGATAGGACCCCAGGGCCGGGGATAACAGCTGATTTACCTCTCCATGGGACGCTTTAATCTGACTGACATCATAAATCCAGTGAACACCCAATGCCAGTGAATCTGCGGCAAAATTTGCCTTTATCATTGCACTTATTTTCTCTCTCATGGGGCCTCCTTTTTCCCGGACAATGGGTTTTGCCCACTGCATGGAAAATTTAAAGTATACGATTCAACCTGGGAAACATATGCACTGTGACAAAATTTTCAAGAAAGAGGAGATGGTAGTTCTCCGGACCATAAAAAAAATTCAATGGCAAATTCAGATATCTCCTGTTAAAATCAGCGGCTCAATCCAGGCGATTGGCATGCCGGAAGGCTGGACGTCTTATTACAGCATATTGGAGATAAAGTGTGTAAAATGGAAATCGAAATCAGAGAGACACGGGAAATACCCAGAGACCAGCTCATGGAACTGTACAAAAGTAATCACTGGTCCTCCGCTGAAAAACCGGATCTGCTTTACAAAGCCCTTATGAACTCCCACACCCTGGTTTCGGCATGGATGGATGGCCGGATGGTGGGCATTGCCAATGCCATTACCGACGGATACCTGGTGGTCTATTATCCCCACATGCTGGTGCACCCCGACTGCCAGGGAAAGGGCATCGGCCGCAAAATGATGGCAGCCATGCAACAGAAGTATGGCGACTTCCACCAGCAGATGCTCACCGCCGACGGGGATGCCGTGCATTTTTACAATAAATGCGGATTTGAAAGGGCCGGTAGAACGGTTCCCATGTGGATATACCAGGGATCGGATCATTGATGATGAAAGACAATAATTTATCCGAACAGATAAGAGAACTGGCAGCCACCTGCGGTATTGATGCGCTGGGGTTTGCCCCGGCAGATGAATTTATTGGATACGCCATACCCCACTCCAGACGGAAATCCCCGGCACTCTCCTTACCGGATGCCGAAACCATCATCGTTGCCGGGATCTACATTGGCGGACTGACCCTTCCCTCCTGGTCCGACCCCAACTATGGGAGAACAAGCAGGCTGTATCTGTCGGGCTTTTTCCTGGACGTTGTGGCCCCCCTTGCCCCCCTTGCTGAGCTGTTAAGAAAACAGGGATACAAGGCCGTTCTGTGCAATGGTTCTGAAGCCCAGGGCTCCATACTCCCCTTGAAACTTGCAGCCATCCGGGCAGGCCTCGGCTGGCAGGGGAAACACTCCCTTCTCATTTCCAAAAAATTCGGTACCTTCCTTGCTCTGGGAGGCATTATCACCAATGCCTCCCTTGAGTTTGATGGGCCAGAGGAGAAAAACAGGTGCAAAGAGTGCAACCTGTGCCAGACCGCCTGTCCCTTGGCTGCAATTAATATCCCCCATGTGCTGGACACCTCAAAATGCCTTTCAAATCTGCTGCAGGAGGAGAACCTGCCGGAAAAGGCAAGTGCGATCAGCAAAAACCGGGTGGGTGACTGTGAAATATGTCAGGAAGCCTGCCCATGGAACGGAAAACATCTGAAGACTCCGCTGGAGACGGGCCTGACAAAGGAATTTAAAGAAAAAATTGAAGCGTGGGAATCTTTTTTTTATTTGCAAAATCTTGTTAAACTGACGGAAAAAGGATACAGGGAATCACTGGGCCGGCTCAATACCGGAATACCCTATGCGTTATTCCATCGAAACGTTTTGATTGCCATGGCCCATGCCCAAAAAAATGACCAAATTGAGGAGGAGCAATAGATGAACATATGTTTTTACGGTGTCGGCGGTGTGGGGGGATATTACGGCACGCTACTGACCCGATATGTTAGAAAAAACAACAAAGGGAATATCTATTTTATAGCAAGGGGGAAACACAAGGAGAGTATTATAAAAAACGGCCTGATCCTGAAAAAAGATGGCGGGAAAGAAGAAATTACAGTTCATCCCCATTCCTGTACAGATACGGTCAATGAATTGCCGGTTGTCGATATGGTCGTTGTATCGGTGAAGGGATACGACCTGGAAGCGGCCACAAAAGAAATCAGCAACATTACAGATAATCATTCCGTGATTCTCCCCCTGTTAAACGGTGCGGATATCTATGATCGTATGCGACATCATTTAACCCACGGCTATATCTTACCATCCTGCCTGTATGTCAGCACCCATATAGCATCCCCCGGTGTTATTTTTCAAAATGGGGGGACCGGCCAGATCGCAATCGGCAGGGACCCGGGGCATCCGGAATTTTCTCCCGAACCTCTCATGGCACTTTTTAAAAGCGCCGGCATTCTCATTGATTGCTTTGAAGATGTGAACATTGAAATATGGAAAAAATTTATTTTCATTGCCCCCTTTGCACTGGTGACAGCCACCTATGATAAAACCATTGGAGAAGTGGCAGCAGACCCTGATCTTGGGGCCCTTGTAAAAAACATCATGCATGAAACCGCCCTGATTGCCAAGGCCCTGAAAGTATCACTTCCATCTGACATTGTGGACACTTCCTTTTTAAAGGCCGGCCAATTTCCCTTTGAAACAAAAACCTCATTGCAAAGGGATGTTGAAACAAAGGGGAGGCAAAGCGAATGGGATCTGTTTGGCGGTTCCGTCATCCGGTATGCTGAAAAATTTCAAATTCCTGCCCCCCACACCAGGCAGACCCTTGATAAGCTATTGTTGAATTTATAATCCAGCGTGGGAACCATTCATTGGAAAGGGGCTGGCATGCCCATCAACGGATGGGACCGGGGTGAGCATGAAAGCAAAAGCAACCCTTCAGGCACCTGACTCCCCGCCCACCCGCAAAGTGGTCGAAGTTGTGATCAAGCCCAAAAACAAGGATAAGATAAAAATGGGGTTACCTGTCATTATTGGAATCAGTGGTGCAAGTGGCGTCATATATGGCATTGAGGCCCTTAAAGCACTGGCACAGCTGGGTGTGGAAACCCATTTGGTTTTGAGTCGTGCCGGGGAGACAACCATTAAAATTGAAACAGATTATTCTCCGGAACAGGTAAAAAAGCTGGCAAGCGTGACGTATGAGCCAGGAGAGATGGCTGCTGCCGTGGCCAGCGGCTCTTTTCTTACCCGGGGCATGCTGGTGGCACCGTGCACCATTAAAACCCTTTCTGCCATTGCCAACTCGTACAGCAGCAACCTCCTTGTCCGTGCCGCCGATGTCACATTAAAGGAGAAAAGGCCCCTGGTGCTCATGGTGCGGGAAACACCGCTGCACAAGGGGCATCTAAATCTCATGTCCCGGGCTGCGGATCTGGGCGCGGTGATTTTACCGCCCATTCCTGCGTTTTATCACCAGCCCGGAAGCATTGAGGATTTGATTCACCAAAGTGTGGGAAAGGCCCTTGATTTTTTAAAAATTGAGCACAATCTGTTTCGCCGGTGGGGAGATCGGGCCTAACCACGACATTGGCGCTATTATCCGATATTGACAAAGACAACGCATTGCCGAACTTCTTCATCACTCCAATATGTTACGTAAAAAAGTTGTGTTAAAACTGAATGCGCCATCCGACATTGGCAAAGGCAAACCGATCCTTGAACCGGTTGTAGCAGATGGCCGCCGCCTCATTTCCGGTGCAATGGGAAACGGCAATTTTTTGTACTTTAAAACGATCAAAGGCCTCCAGGGTCTGCTCCAGCTGTTCCCCCAGCCCCAGAAATCCCAGGTGGGTGCCCCCGATGACGGCATGGAAGGTGTCATGGCCGCTTTTTTTCTTGAAGTGCTCCATGACATTGACAATGCCTGAATGGGCGCATCCGGTGAGGATGACGGGGCCGGCATCGGTCTCAATCAAAAGGGAGGAGTCATCCAGCAGCGGGTCCTGTACAAAGTCATCTCCTTTCTTCACTTTTAAATGGACATCGGGTTTTTCATAATCCGTCACCCGTGGCACCTCACCGGAAAAGAAAATGCCGGGTTCAATCTCTTCATATTCCCGTTTCAGGGAGAATTTAAGTCCTCTGTTTTCTTCCAGAAACAGTCTATCACTTTTAACGCCGATGAAAAACCTCATCGGCGTGGTGCCCTGCATTAATTCAGCATACTTGGGAATAAATATATCGGGGTGGGCAACGACTTCCACCCCTCTTCCGGAAAAGAACAGTTCCGACAATCCACCGGTGTGATCCAGATGACCATGACTTATGGCCACCTTGTCAATGGTGTCAAGATTCACGGAAAGGGCCCGGGCATTGTTTCTCAGGGTGAGCCCCTGCCCTGTGTCGAGAAGCAGTTTTCGACCGTTTTTTTCAACCAATGCTGAAAAACCGTGTTCCCCTGTGATCCCCATCATTGCACTGACAGTATTCTCACATAAAATGGTAATGCGGGTGGTTGGCATGCATCAACTCCTTTTTTTAAATTTATCGGGGAGGATCAGGCGTATGGTTTGGATGCTTTTATCGATTTTTTTCATTGGGCTGTGGTCCGGACCGAACCTTCGATAAAAAATCAGGCACCAACAAGCACACATCTGACCCGTTCCCCCCAAATCAGCCCTAAAAAACGTGATCATTGAGGGGAAACATTATCAAAGGGGAAAGTTAAAAGCAATGGCTCTTTTCATGCCAGAATCCGCCGGCCCAGGATATACTGTCCACCGGCATAAATTGCGCTTTCTCAAACTGGATTTGTTCATATATTGGCTATATCCCCTTATCCAAAAATCTCAAATTATGACTGTGCTGAGTATATGTTAACCAAGTCTGATGATTCCGTTTTGAATGGCTTTGACGATGGCCTCGGATCGGGTGGATGCCGAAAGCTTTTTGTACATGTTTTTAAGATGGCTCTTTACCGTATTCTCGGATAAAAACAGCTTCTCAGCGATCTCCTGGTTTGAAAGCCCCTTGGCCAGCTCCAGCAGAATCTCCAGTTCGCGGCCGGAAATCTGATCTGTTTTCAACTCCTTTTGTAACTGTTTCGGATGACGGATCATCTGCAGAACAGCGCCCGTAACATTGGGGTCCAGAAAGGATTTACCCTCAAAAACCTTTTTGATGATGTCGAGCAGCTCCTCCTTACGGACGTTTTTTATCACATAGCCGCTGGCACCTGCTTCAACCGCTTTCAAAACATGATGTTCGTCATCATAAATGGTCAGCATGATGATCTTGACACCCGGCATTTTCTCACAGCACAGCCGGGTGGTTTCGATCCCGCTCAAGCCCGGCAGGCTGATATCCATCAAAATCACATCCGGTTTCAATAGTTCCAACTGTTCAAGGCACTCATTGCCGCTTGAAACAGTGGCAATGACATCTATTTCTGGATTGCCCTCAATGAGTTTTTAAGGCCGTCACGGACGATCTCGTGATCGTCCACAATCATCAGTCTGATTTTAGTTTCCATGGTCAATGCTCTATGCTCTTATTTGCCGGTATTTTCACCTGAATCAGGCACCCCTTGTTCCGGGCGGCCTTTAAACGAAACATCCCACCTGCGGTCTCAACCCGCTCTTTCATTCCAAGAAGGCCGAACTTATCAGGATTTTTAAAAGAACTCCAGCCCACAAAAGGATCAAACCCCTTTCCCCTGTCCGAAACCGTCAACTGCACAAATTTTCCCTTGGCAGTCACCGTCACCCGCGCCTTTTTCACACCGGCATGCCGGAAAATGTTGGAGAGCGCCGATTGAAGCACCCGGTACAGACAGATGCTGCTTTCCGGCATAATATCAACATTATCGGGAATCACCCGTTCGATCAGGATTTCCGTCTCCTCGGTGAACTGGTCCAGCAACTGGTGAAGGGCCGGTACCAGCCCCACCGTATCGATCAGACCCGGTCTCAGGTTCGCTATCAGTTCACGGGACTGGCTGATCGCCTTGTCAACCAGTCTGAGTGCCCCTTCGATATTATTTTGCAATTCATGCTGATCATCCCTGACAAGCCCCTTACAATACTGCATCTGGTATCCCACCCCTGTCAGGGTTTGGGCAATGGTGTCATGGATGTCGGTTGCAACCCGCTTTCGCTCCTCCTCCTGCAGGGTCATGATTTTTCCGGTAAGTGCGTGCAGTTCCTTTCTGTTTTGTTTGATTTCCTGTATCATCACGCAGTTTTCAATTGCCACGGCCGTGATATAAAGCATCTGATTCAGTATGCCCAGCTGTTTGGCCGCAAATTCAAATCCCCCTTCCCTGGAATAGAGGGCAAACGCACCATAACAGGAAGCACGCGCACGGATCGGCAAGCAGACCTGCATCTTGACAGGGTTTTCGTCTTCCCTGCATTGGGTGGCTTCCATTACACCATTGTAAAACACCGGATTCCCGGTTTTGGTTACCGATTTCAACAACTTGAGGATATCCTTGGGTATTTTGGGTCTGGGGTGGTTGAACGATTCCGACACTTTATCATGCTGGATCAGCAGGCTGCATCCCTGAACCTTAAAAAGCCCACTAACGTTGGAAGCCAGAAGGGATGAAATTTCATCCAATGATTGGCGGGAGATAATATCATGGGTGTACTGGTGGAGATTGTCGAGATATGAAAGGCTCTCGTCCAGCAGGGATTCGCGCTCTCCCAGGTATATGTTGGAAAACACATTGAGCCCCTGAAGACATGTCTGATGCAGTTGTTCCAGTTCGGAATCATTCCAGATCCAGTCCACCTGGGCGTGTCCGTTTTTCTCCTTCCGGCATATTTCCCATACGGCCTGCAAAAAGGCACTGTAAAACTGGGTGGCGCCGTCCATCTGATATCCCCTGGAGGCCCTCTCAATGCCGATCTGCCGCTGGTAATCAAAAAAACCCACTGCTCCCTGGTCAAGGGTTCTGATCAATCTTTCACACCATACAAACAAACGCTTTTTCCCCGAATCGGTTTCAAGGACGGAAGCCTGGTAAGGAGACAGAGGAGTTTTACGAATGAGCCGGTCGATGATTGCCACCAGCTCCGGAAGTCGTTTGAGCAATACCCCGGAAAGCGATGAAACACCCATGGTACGATACCTTTCCGGGTGAATAAATTTCATCCGATCAGGTGATTGATATATTGATCCGCATCCTTTATCCTGAAAAACAGCTACAGACACCCGATGATCGGGTTTCTTGTGTTGACCGATTTGGAGAGGGCAAGGCTTGTCTTCACTGTAGGAGAAAAACCGAATCATCGAAAGACAGTTTTGTTTTGTCAATGTTAAACCATGGGATAATAACGAAATGGACGAACCTTTGCAAGGGCATTAATCAGTACAGCCACATTAAAATCCGACATAATCATTGATGCTCATTAATGAAGCAAATCGACAGGTGGTCGGCGTATGCCGGATACAACGGCCGACCTGAACCATAACAGCCATAAGGAGGATAAAGTGATGCGTTACAAGTTAAAAATTCAATTAGGTTTCACCCTGTTGTCCATGATGATGATGATTGCAGTCCTTGCATTGGGATTCACCGCCGGCAGCGTTTCGGCACAGGAAAAAACCAAAGTGATCCGATGGCGGATGCAGTCCATTGACCCGCCATCCCTTATCGGCCCCCAGATAACGCAGAAAAGATTCTGTGAAAGCATCAAAAAGATGTCCAACGGCCGCCTGGACATAAAACTTTTCACGGCAGGTCAGTTGACACCCTCCCTGGAACTGGTGGATGCCCTGGACAAAGGATTGGTGGATATCGCGTATACCAGCTCCGTCTATTACACGGGAATTGTGCCGGAAGCCAACCTGGACCTTGTCACATTGCCACCGAACATGCTCAAGACCCTTCAGGATGCCGTTCAGGTATACTGGTACATGGGCCTTGATGACCTGATCCGGGCCGGATACAAAGAGCATGGGGTCCATTATATGGGAAGCATGTTCTACACTGAGCCCAACACCTTCTGGAGTAAAAAGCCCATCAATGGGGTGGATGATCTGAAAGGGTTCAAGTTGAGGGGATACGGCTATTACGCCAAAACCATTGCAAAGCTGGGTGGCACCCCCATTTTTATCCCCCATGAAGAGGTCTATACGGCACTGGCCCAGGGTGTCATTGATGGTTCCATGACCGCCGGCAGTTATTATAGACGCTTCAAGTATTATGAAGTGGCGCCATATTATTACCTGCCCGGGTTTGCCCCTGTCTGGTCCATGTGCGTCCTGGCCTCCCAAAGGTCCTGGAACGCCCTGCCGGATGACTTGAAAGCCATTGTTCAGGAAGCTTTCACGTTCTTTGTCATTGATCAACAGCAGAGAACGTGGTGGGAGCACCAGGAGATGCTCCAGGATCTTCCCAATCTCAAATCGACCCTGATTACATGGCCGGACAGTGAAGTCGAAAAACTCAGAGATGCCGGCCTCTCCTTTCTCCCCGAAATTTCGCAAAAGGGCAAACGGTGTGCGGAGGGCATGGAAATCCTGCAGAACTATATGAAAACCATGGGATATATCAAGAACAAATAGCCCCAAAGAACTGATGTCGCTGCCATGACCACAATCACCATGGCAGCGGCCTTTGATGAAGAGGTTTTAAATGCTTCAAAAAATAGCGAGATTCATTCATGTGATAAATACCATGAATGATCGCATCGGCAAGGCCGTCAGCTTTGTTCTCTATCCCATGATAGCCGTTCTTGTCTGGGAAGTGATGATGCGATATCTGTTTCACCGTCCCACGGTCTGGGCCCACGAGCTGAGCGCAATCTGCTACGCAGTGTTTTTTCTGCTCGGCGGCGCGTACACACTGCGCTGGAATTCACACATCAATGTGGATGTTTTTTACATCAGGCTGTCCCGTCGCTCTCGTGCCCTGTTGAATCTGTTCACCTGGCTGCTGTTCTATCTTTTCTGCGGTGTTTTACTCTGGCAGGGAAGCAAAGCTGCATGGACCTCTTTCTTAAGGCTTGAACGTTCTTCCACCGTCTGGGAACCGTATATCTGGCCCATAAAATTCTGTATTCCCCTATCGGCTCTTCTCATGATACTTCAGGGTTTCACCCAAACCATCAGTGATCTTTACATGGTTGTCACGGGGCACGAATTGCCCTTATACAACGATAAGGTAGGAAACAAATGAGTATTGAACTTGTCACGTTATTGATGTTTGTTTCCATGCTGGTGCTGCTGGCATCCGGACTTCCGGTGGCCTTTGTCCTGGGTGGCTCCGGCCTTTTGTTCGGTCTGGCGATTTGGGGACCGGCCTCGCTCAATGTCGTGGTAATGGCGGCAAGCAATCTGATGCGGGCCAATCTGCTGGTGGCCGTACCTCTTTTTGTGTTCATGGCGTTTATGCTGGAAAAATCGGGAATCGCCGAAGATTTATACGCGGCCATGCACTGCTGGATGGGCGGACTGAAAGGGGGGCTTGCCGCCGGAACAGTCATCGCCTGTACCGTTGTCGCGGCAATGAGCGGTATCAGTACCACCGGGGTATTGATGATGGGGATCATCGGGTTACCTGCCATGCAGCGCAGAAATTACAATCCTGAGCTGGCCATGGGAGCCATAATGGCAGGGGGTGCTTTGGGGCCACTGATTCCCCCCAGCGTCGTCTTGATCGTCTATTCCCTGCTTTCGGGAGAATCCATCGGCAGGCTGTTCGTTGGGGGCATTTTTCCGGGCTTTTTGCTGGCCTTCTTTTTCATCCTGTACATACTGATCCGGTGCATGCTGAATCCGGGGATCGGGCCTGCCATTCCGGTTGAAGAACGGGCAACCTGGAAGGAAAAGTTCATTGCATTGAAGGGAATCATTTTGCCGGTTCTCATCGTCAGTGGTGTATTGGGTTCACTTTTCGTCGGGATCGCAACCCCCACCGAGGCCGCCTCGGTGGGTGCGCTGGGCGCCATCATATCGGCGGCAATTCACCGCCGGCTGGACGGTCAAATCCTTAAAGAGGTGGCGTTTCTGACCCTGAAAACCGTCTCCATGGTCATGTGGGTCATTTTTGGTGCCGGCTGCTTTGCCACCATCTACCAGGGGATCGGTGCGTCTGATTTCATACAGGAAATTATCAGAAACTGGCCTGTCAATAAATGGGTGATTCTCTGCATGATTCAGGTCATCTGGATATTTCTGGGGTGTCTGATGGATGCAATTTCCATCATCATGGTCACAGCCCCGATATTCATTCCCATTGCCCATTTTCTCGGAATTGATCTCCTGTGGCTCGGTGTCCTGTATGCGGTCAATACCGAGATGGCCTATATCACCCCTCCCTTTGGTATGAATCTCTTTATAATGAGAGGCATCACCCAGGACAAAGGCATCACCACCAGGGAAATATACAGAGCGGCCATGCCATTTGTTTGCCTGCAGTTTATCGTTCTTGTCCTTGTAATGGTCTTTCCCGGTATCATCACATGGCTGCCGGGGGTCCTATTGAAATAACATACATGGCAGAAAGATCTGCCAAAACAAAGATTGAAACTCAAATCATTACATACCGTTGGCCGGAGTTTTTTATAACCCTGATGATACTGTCACTAATACCTCAAGCCTGATCCGGACCCCACTGTAGGGAAAAAACCGGATCATCAAGTAACGCCCGAAAATTCAAAAATAAAAATAAGTCAAGAAGGAACTTTCAGAGATGAAAATTGCTTACAAGAGCAAAACCATTATCACAACACCTGCCGCAGAAACCCTTTCAAATGGCTACATGATCGTTGATGGCACCACAATTCACTCGATCCGGACGGACAAGCCCAGTGGAATACCCATCCTTGACCTTGGAGAGGTTACCCTGCTTCCGGGGCTGATTGATGCGCACCTTCATCTTATGTGGACAGGGGAAAACGCCGATCCCGAGGCAACCCGGAAAGCTGAAACCAAGGAAATGACCATGCTGCGAATGGCCAACCATGCCCGGAAATCCATTGCCGGAGGGATAACGACCTGCAGGGAGGCAGGCAGTCCCACCGATATGATCCTTGCCCTGCGAAGTGCATTGGCGGCAGGGTTTGTCCCCGGCCCCAGGATGATTTCCGCCGGTACCCTTATTACCATGACCGGTGGGCATGTAAATACGATATCAAGGGAGGCGGATGGTCCCGGAGAGGCACGTAAGGCTGCAAGGGAACTGATCAAGGCCGGTGTGGACTTTCTGAAGGTTGCCGCATCCGGGGGAATTTACGGACATGGGGAGGAGATCGGCTCATTGCAGCTTGATGGGGATGAACTCTCCGCCATAGTACATGAAGCCCATAAAGCCGGCAAGAAAGTGGCTGCCCATGTCTACCCGGAAAAGGGGATTGAAGCCTGCCTTGATGCCGGAATCGATTCCATCGAACATGGCAGCTTTCTGACTCCGGCATTGGCAAAACGCATGAGTTTGCAGGGAACATTCCTTGTCCCGACACTGTCCGTATACCAGGCCATGCACAATCGCCAAAACGAGCCCACGACAATGGACTTCATCAAGCGAAAAACCGTTCAGGTGGTGGAAGCCAGCCAACATGCGGTACAAATTGCAAAATCCAACGGTGTAAAGATAGGAGCCGGTACCGATTCCGGCGGTCCATGGCATCCCCATGGCTCCATCGTAAAGGAGATTGCGGCACTGACAAGGGCGGGCCTGACACCGGCGGAGGCGATCTGTGCGGCAACCGTGACAAATGCCGAGCTGCTGAACCTCAATGACCGGATCGGTTCGCTTGAACCGGGCAAACTCGCTGATTTCATAGCGGTGAAAGGGAACCCCATGGAGGATATCAACGCATTGAATGACATTGTTTTTGTTGCCAGGGAGGGAATTCCCATCTGTATCAACAGCGACTATGCACCGGCACTTTCCCGATTGGGCGCAGTCAGCCCTTTTCTCATCCCAAGTTCGGAGACGGTGTACCCGGATTAATCCTCCAAAGCCCCCCTTTAATCATGATTTTTTCTTGACTTATCCGAGAACGAAGTTATAATTTTTTGAGCTACCGACCGAGGATATGTATCAAAAAGATTATTTGGGGGCTTCCCATGAACAGAAAAAAACAGCAGCGGAAAACTGATATTCATCTGAAGCCCGCAGCGCTTTACATTGCACAGACACCTGTGGTGATCAAAACCATATTGGGGTCATGCATATCCATGGTTTTTTATTGTGATCGACTCGGGATATCCGGCATATCCCATGCGCAGCTGCCGGGGACATCCGATAACACCCACGGCCATGCCCATTGTTATCCGGCAATCTACGGCTCAACAGACCCGGGGAAAGACACCTTTAAATATGTAACATCATCAACTCAATACATGCTGAACCAGTTCAAATCAATGAAGATCACGCCCCATGAAATTGAAATAAAACTGTTTGGCGGAGCCAATGTACTGCAGGTCAGCAGCCACCGAACGAAAACAGTGGGTGAAAAAAATATAGAGGTCGCCCATGACATAATTCTCCGGAATCAGCTCAGACTCACCGCTGAAGATACCGGCGGAAACACAGGAAGAACCCTTTACCTGTTCTCCCATTCAGGAGAGGTGCGGATCTTTACCCATAAAAATTAAACCGGCTTACACTCACACAAGCGACAGTCCGCAGAGTTCATGATACGTTTTTCTTTTTTATATGAAAGTCTCACCAATATGCTGGAATTAAAGGACTTTCTTTTTTCGTTGTGGCAGGTTTTTCTGCCATGTATGTTATATGAAAAGGCAGCCTCCAAGGCAACCTCAGCAGAGCCGCCCCCCCGATGGGCAATAGGAACCGGACAATTGAGCTGTCTACAGTTCCGGTCCGGGCCCATTGCCCGTCGGGGGGGCGGCGGTATAATACCATTTGGCTCCGCGTCTACGACCCTATATTTATTGTGTCCGGCAGGACATGCCCGTTTTATATGAAAGTCCCCGGTGTACGCCACAGGTCTTTCAATATTGGTTGTGGGCAGACCCGGGTCCTCAATGCGGTCTGCCCGTGGCAGTTATAATGATTTTCTGTTTAAAAGGACCTCTCTTGCAATGGATTCAAGCGGCAGAACTTTATGGACGGCATTTTTCTTGATGGCCTCATTGGGCATGCCAAATACCACACAGGTTTTTTCATCCTGGGCAATGGTATATGCTCCGGCTTCCTTCATTTCAAGCATCCCCCTGGCACCATCGTCTCCCATGCCGGTCATGATCACCCCGACACTGTTCTTCCCGGCATATCGAGCCGCAGACCGGAAGAGCACATCCACCGACGGCCGGTGTCTTGAAACCAGAGGACCCGATCGAAGTGATACATAATACCGGGCACCGCTTCGTTTAAGCAGCATGTGTTGATTTCCAGGGGCGATGAGAACCTGACCGGGCAACACCGTATCATTGTTCCGAGCCTCTTTGATGTTAACCCGGCACAGGCCGTCCAGCCTTTTGGCAAAGGCCTTTGTAAAATTCTCCGGCATATGCTGAACCACCACCATCCCCGGTGAATCCAGGGGAAGGGCTTGAAAAAAAATCCTCAAGGCTTCCGTACCACCGGTGGAGGCCCCCACGGCAATGACTTTTTCCGTTGTTTCGATCATGGACCGGTTGGGAATGGCTTTTTTCAGAATGGCATCGGCCGTCAGCTTTGGCGCAACTTCCCGATAGGGGATCATCTTTGGGGTTCGTGAAAATGCAGCCGCCTTTATGGCATCGGTGATCTGTATTTTTGACTCTTCAATAAACTGTCGGGTTCCCAGTTTGGGCTTCTGAATAATTTCAACAGCGCCGTACTCAAGGGCCTTCATGACGGTTTTTGAGCCTTGTCCGGCCAGGGTTGAACAGATTACCACCGGAATGGGGTGCTGGGACATGATTTTACGTAAAAATGTGATCCCGTCCATGCGGGGCATTTCCACATCCAGGGTGATCACATCCGGAACCTGGAGACGCATTTTGGCTGCTGCAACAAAGGGATCCGACGCCGTGGCCATGACCTCAATGTCAGGATCGGATGATAAAATTGAGGATAAGGCATTACGCACCAGTGCAGAGTCATCAACGATCAGCACGCTGATTTTCTTTTTCATTCATCATCCTTTGGCTCAAATCGTTGACGTTTTCTTCATGTATACGGTTGGTGCCACCTGTATCAGCGGATAATTCCGGCATTGAATCACTTCGGAGTGCCCCATGAACAGGTACCCGCTGGGCCGAAGTTTATTGCACAGCTTCACCAGCAGTTCGTTTTGGGTTTTCTTATCAAAATAGATCATGACATTTCGACAGAACACAATATCAAAATTCGTTCTGATATCAAACTCTTTATCCACCAGGTTCATCTGCCGGACGGTCACCATTTTTCTAAGCTTTGGCCCCATCCGCACCAGGTCATCTTTCCTGTTTTTACTTTTAAGCAGGTACTTTTTCCTCAAGGCCAGGGGCACCGGAATAATTTCATCATGTGGGTAAACCGCCCTGCGGGAGGCCTCCAGAACCCGGGGTGAAATGTCGGTCCCCAGGATGGAAAAAGTCAGGGATAACCGGATATTCCGGGCGGCAAACTCACTGGCCACCATGGCGATGGTATAGGGTTCATGCCCCCGGGAACAGGCCGTACACCAAATATCCACCGTTCTGGGTCTACCGGGGCGAAGGTCCTTTACAAGGGCAGGAAACGCATGATTTTCAAGATAGGTAAAATGGGCGGGTTCACGGAAAAAATCCGTTTTATTGGTGGTAATCTGGTTGATGAACTCGGGCAGCTCCTTTTGAATTCCCTCGGGGCTGAACAGATACTCACAATACTGTGTGTATGATTTAATCTTCAGCCGGATCAGCCGTTTCCTCAACCGCGATTCCACCATTTGCTTTTTTGAGCCGGGCATTTTAATACCCAGTTCGGAATGAATGAATTCACCCAGCATCTTAAAGGTGCTGTCCGACATGCAAAGGGTCGCATTGATGGCAGAATAATCCTCAGTCATGGTTCAGATCAGCATTCATTTTAATATTTCTCAAACTCCTGATCCAGATCATGATCCGAATCCACATCATCATCCAGGTCAAATTCAATCCCCCTATTCGTAGCGACACTCCCCACAGAACCTGATTTTTTCCTATGGCCGGGGTCGTCATTCCGGATAACGGTTTTTTTCAAGTTTTTACGGCGCTCAGCACCATTATTGCGTTTCGCTTCACTGATCTTGAAAAATGAAATGGTCTCTTTTAACTGCTCTGCCTGGGCAGACAATTCTTCGGCCGTGGATGACATCTCTTCAGAAACCGATGCATTCTGCTGAATCACCTGATCCAATTGCTGGAGGGCCTGGTTGATCTGTTCGGCACCGGAATTCTGCTCCGCAGATGACGCATTGATCTCCTGCACCAGTTCTGCTGTTTTGCGAATATCCGGAACAATTTTGGTCAGCATTTTACCGGCATTTTCCGCAATGTCCACACTGGAAGAAGAGAGTTTACTGATTTCGCCTGCAGCGGTCTGGCTCCTTTCGGCCAGTTTTCTCACCGCATCCGCCACCACGGCAAACCCTTTGCCGTGTTCACCGGCCCGGGCAGCTTCAATGGCGGCATTCAACGCCAGCATATTGGTCTGGCGGGCAATTTCCTCAATAATGGAGATTTTTTCAGCAATCTGTTTCATTGCAACCACGGTTTTTTCAACGGCCTGGCCGCCTTTTTCCGCATCATCCGCCGCCTGGGTGGAAATATTCTCAGTTTGCTGGGCATTGTCGGCATTCTGGCGGATATTGGAAGACATCTGCTCCATGGAGGATGCTGCCTGCTCACCCGCGGCCGCCTGCTCCGATGATCCCTGGGATAACTCCTCGGCGGTGGAACTGAGCTCAATACTGCCGGAGGCCACATTATCCGAAGCATATTTCACATCGGTTATCACCTCGTTAACCTTTTGCACCATGTTTTGAAAGGCCAGCATCAACTGACCGACCTCATCCCTGCCCGGGATGTTGATTTTTACGGTCAAATCCCCATTTGACAAACGGGTGGCCCCTTCAAGACCGGTAATCAGGGGAAGGGTGATGGCCCGTGTGACCAGCCAGCTCAATAGAAATGCCAGAAAAATGCCCACCAGCGCCAGAACAATGGAAATCGTCAGGATTCTTTTCTGCACCTCTTTATAATAGGTTTCCGCTTCAACCATCTCCCCTTGCAATGTATCGACAATTTTACCCAGGATCGTCACAGTACTTAACCGCAGTGCACGCAGTTCTCCACCCAGCTCCTTGAGCATCTGTTCATCCCGGGTCATGCTCAACATCTCTTTTTCCAAAGAGGTATTGAGGTTGCCAAGCTGGATCAGGGACTTTTCTCGCAAATCGTCGATCATGCCGTTCAACCGGATGATTTCACCGGTATTGTCACCGTCTGTCTTTAACATTGGAAACATCCGGGTCTCAAACACCTCCAGATAGCCGGTATAATTTTGAGCAAACCGGTCTGCTGCAGCCCGATCCACGTCCGTATTCACGAGCTGCCGGACCCGGTCCATATCTTGGGAGGCCACAACTTTAAGCTTTTTAAACGCCTCTGCTGTCTGTTCCAGATTCCGGTTAATGACCGCATCTCCCATGACCGAATAGACCTGTCCAACCCGGATGGCAATCTGCTTGATTTCAAGGAGGTCATTCAGATTGCTCTCCACAGACGCTTCCTTGTCCAGAACGGGCAATATCCGGTTTTCAAATATTTCCAGATAGGCGGTGAGATCCTTTTTGAACTCTTCAGCCCATGCCTTTTCCTGTTCCGTGCGCATCATAGATGCCACAAGGGCAATCTCTTTTTCAGTCTGAATTTCCGCCGCTTTGAAATTCTCGTGGGCGGCTTTCAGATCCCGGTTTATGACGGCATCGGCCATGATCCCGTAAATATCACTCACATGAATCATGATTTCATGAAGCGCCACAGTATCATCGGCCTTTTTGGTACCGTCATTCTGAATAGCGCCCAGGGTATACATCTCGAAAATCGAATAACAGATCACGATGACAAAGATAAAAACCACGATGGAAAAACTCCCCATCATTTTTTTCCCTATTTTCATATCTGAAAATTTCATGCCCATTCCTCTCATATTGTACAATGTTTAAATACCCGGAGGCTATCTGTTGCTTCAACACAATTTATGCTTGGATCGGTCCTACATTTTTTTCAGTCTCCTGAACAATGGTCAATTCGTCTGCAGAAAAAACCTTGTCATTGTCCAAAATAATGATAAATTCATCATCTTTTTTACCCATTCCCTTGATGAACTCCGTTTTCAGCCGTGTGCCGATCTTGGGGGCCGGCTCGATCTGATCCGGTTCCATGCTCATGACCTCCTGGACGGAATCGGCCATGATGCCAAGCAGGGTCTGGGTCTCCTCAACATTTATTTCAATGATGATAATGCAGGTATCCACGGTTTTCTCCGCCGGGGGCATACCGAATTTCAGCCTCAGATCCACCACCGGAACCACCCCACCCCGAAGATTGATTACGCCCTTGATAAAGTCCGGCATGCGGGGAACTCTGGTGATTCTGGTAAAATCAAGAACCTCCCGAACCTGGGTGATATCCATGGCATAGGTCTCCTGATCCAGAATAAAACTCAGGTATTGGCTGGTTTGGCTGATACCGGGAACACTCATTTCTCCTCCTTTGGTCATGTATAAAGCACTTTAGCGATCAATAATTAATGCTCTGGTCCACCTTCTCCAGGAGCACATTGGTATCCAGAATCAATGCCACCGTACCGTCTCCGAGAATGGTAGCCCCTGAAATATCATGAATGTTTCTGAAAATCGGTCCCAGGGTCTTGATAACGGTCTGGTGGCCACCGATCACGTGATCCACCACAAACCCGATACGTTCCGAATGGACATCCACAATCACCATGTGCTCAAGATCTGCAGCGGCATCATCAATACCGAAATGATCCCTCAACCGGATATAAGGGACAATCTCCCCCCTGACATTGAGAATATTTCTCCCCTTTGCCGTTTCTTTCTCTTTCCGGTGATCCATTTCTACACACTCCTGTACACTCATCAGTGGCAGGACAAAAAAATTCTCACCGATGGACACCAAAAGCCCGTTGATAATGGCCAGGGTCAACGGCAGCTTCAAGGTGATAATGGTCCCCTTGCCGGGTCTGCTGTCCACCTCAATGGTGCCCCGCAACATATCAATGGTGCGCTTGACCACATCCATGCCGACGCCCCGGCCAGAAACACTGGTCACCGTCTGGGCCGTGGAAAAACCGGGGGCGAAAATCAACTTAAAAATCTCTTTTTCGGACAGATCGTCATTTTCCGACACCAGGCCTTTTTCTCTGGCTTTCTTCAAAATATTTTCCGCATTCAACCCGGCACCGTCATCCTGAATGGTAATCATGACATTGGTCCCGACATGGGCGGCGGCAAGGGAGATATTTCCGGCGGCCGTTTTACCGTTTTTTTCTCTGACATCAGCGGTTTCAATGCCATGGTCAATACTGTTGCGGATCAAGTGGACCAACGGGTCATCCAGCCGCTCCAGAATGGTTTTGTCCATCTCAGTCTCCGCGCCGCTGGTGTTCAGCTTGACCTCCTTTCCAAGTTCAGATGACAGATCCCGGACCAGACGTCTGAATTTACTGAATGTTGCACCAATGGGCATCATTCTTATATTCAACACATTGTCCCGAAGCTCCCCGGTCAATCGTTGAATGTCCTCCACCGGACCTGCCAGATCTGCATGGTCAATGTTTGCTGCCACCTGGGTGAGGTTTGCCTGGGTGATGACCAGCTCCCCCACCAGATCAATCAAGCTATCCAGGCGGTCCGACGGCACCCGCACCGAATTTGAGGCAATACTCTGCCGAACATTTTTCAGCGCCTGCTGTTCCTTGAGGGCGGAATTTATTTTTTCCTTGGAGACTGCCCCCTCATCCAGCAGAACCTCGCCGATTCGTTTTTGACAATCAAGGGCTTTGGTAATGGTCTCTCGATTGACATCGCCCCTGTCCACCAGGATATCTCCCAGTTTGGGAAGAGACGTTTCCGGCTCTGCGATGCCATGCTCCTGGATAACGGATATGGATATGTCACTGTCATCTTCCACAAATATAAAAACATCCTTAATGGCGTTTATGCCGCAGGTTGTGGTCAATGTGATATCCCAGGCCAGGTAAAAGCGTTCCGGATCAAAATCATCGGGCTCCGGCAAATGATCGGTGCGGGCACTAATCCGGCAATCCCCCAGGCTGCTCAGTTCATCCAGAAGAAGGACTGGGTCCATACCCGTTGCAAAAATGTTCTCATGGGGTTTAAACCGGATCCTATAGCTGGTATTCATCTGTTTTGATTTTGGTTCTTCCGCTTGGGGAGGAATAGAGAAATCCGGGTCTTCTTCCTTAACCGGAAGGTCATCGGGAATCAATTCCTGAAGAGCGGTAATAATGATTTCCCCTTTTTTCTTCTCTTCGGGCCCGATCTCGTCAGGGGAGTCCAGCATCAGTTTTATATGATCCCTTGAAGAGAGAACCAGGTTGATCAATGCTTCGGTGACCGGCACCAGACCTTCGCGAACTTTGTCCATGGCACTTTCAACATGATGGGTAAATGCGGCAATCTCATCAAACCCGAACATCGCACCTGACCCTTTGATCGTGTGCATGGCCCGGAACAAACGGTTAACAGCCTCAAGGTCTTCCGGATTATCTTCGATATCAAGAATGGAATCCTCCACCTGAACCAGGAGTTCCTGAGCTTCCTGACGATATCCTTCACTGAATTTGTTTTCTTCAGACATCACAGGCTTCCTTATTGTTTCCAGATTGATATGGTATGAAATCCATCTCTATTACCGAAGCACTTTTTTAACAACCTTCAGGAGCTGTTCAGGTTTAAAGGGCTTTACAATCCATCCCGTAGCCCCGGCCTCTTTGCCCTTTGCCTTCATCTCCGGTTGGGATTCGGTTGTCAGCATGATGATGGGGATAAATTTATACGCTGCCTGGGCCCGGACTTGTTTGATCAATTCAATCCCGTCAAGCCGGGGCATGTTCAGATCTGTGATCAGCATATGAATCTGACAATCGGCAAGTTTATTTATGGCATCCTGACCGTCAACGGCTTCAGCAATCTCATAGCCTGCCTGTTTTAAGGTAAAACCCACCATCTGTCTTACGCTGCTGGAATCATCAGCCGTCATGATTAATCGGGACATCTTCAATTCTCCTTTGTATCCAATAGAAAGTATTCTTCAGGTGTCAATCCTACCCGTACCGCCGTATCCAATACACAATCCAGATCCCCTTTTAATATAAATGATTTTTTCTGAGCAGTGGCTGTTCGGCTGAATACACAGAGCAGTTGAATCCCTAACGTATCGCACTCGCTGGTATCACAAAAATTGAGCCTCACCCCGGTATTCTTCATGAACTTCCCAGCCAATTTTTCTTTCAAAGCCGGCACATATACAGCGGTCAAAGGTCCCTGGTGGACAATCTCCATGATGCCCTTTTCATCAACGGTTTCAATCATTGGGTCTCCTTTTATCCGGGTAGCATTAAAACAATTCGATGTTATCGTCAAATTCATCATCATCATCATCATCATCATCATCATCATCATCATCATTATTATTATTATTATTATTATTATTAAATTCATCATTTTCGCTAACGGATTCCGTACCCAAAGACGCATCTGATGTATTCCGGTTTTCAAGAAGGCCGTCAAAAGGTAAGGCTTCAAAATCTTCAGCGGAAGTACGATTATGAATAACTCTCTCGCTTTCCATGGTGTACCGTTTCGAAAGTGTTTCAATATGATCGTTATCGGATTGACTCTCCGTATCCATCAACGGTTCAAGGGATGATACCAGTTCATCCAGTGCCACTCCTGACTGCCGGAGCTGTTCGATCCAGACGTTTAAAAACAAAAGCCCTTTTCCGGTTCTTTCAATTTTTTCTTCCAACATACGGGCTACCTTAGACACATGATCGGAATCATTTTTCTGAATATCAAGGGCCTGGGAAATTTCCTTGATGCGGGCATCAAAGGAAACATCTTCAAAGGACTGAATAAAGGTATCGTCTTTGCCGGCTGTCAGCAATTTGACCGTTCCGGAGATGGAGGTCAGATTTTTAAGTGCTTTTTCCACAAGTTCGGTACAGCCCACCGATATATTTCTGACTTCCCGGGCCAGCACCTCAAGGGTAAGCCCTTTTTCCCCAAGCTTGGTGGTCATGATAATCGCATTCAACGCATTATGCTTAAGTTTGATGTTAATGCTGTCTATCTGACCTGCATACTGGGACAGAACGGCGATAACATCAGAGGATTTCCGGATGATCTTTACCATTTCTTCCTCCAGGTTTCGTCCCTGCTCCTGGAGGTGTTTCAGCTCTTTCATCCGGCCTGTAATTGATTCAAATTCCGTTTCAAGGCCGAGGACTTGATTCTCAGAAGAGCCTGATTCATTAAGAAGATGTTTTAAATTACCGATCTCTCTGCTGATTTCCTGAAAAGAGAACATAATTTTTTCATAGGCCCGGTCTATTTCATCTGTCACATGAAGTAATTGATCATGTTGAACCTTAAGGATGACAACCATCTGATCTGAAATTTTTATCGTATTATTTGTTTTCGTATCTGTGAAAGACGATTGTTCATTTACTACCTCCTTCACATCTTCAAACGCCTGGGTAATATGTTCCAATTGCTGTCTTGCGATATCATGAAATTGAATGGCCATTACAATTTCACCGATCATCTTTTGAATGATTTGTGCCGTGTGCTGTGCCTGTTCCAGGGCCTGACAGGATATATCTGCAAGATGCTGAATATTTCCCATGGTTTTCGTTACCGCATCCCGAGCCTCGCCGGTCAACGCTTTAATGACCTCAATCCCATCGCTGATACCGCAAATCCCCGCCCTCTGTCCTGCCAATGCCCTGGTCGAATCCTCAATCATTTCGTCCGTTATTTCATTAATTTTAACGGAAATCGCTTTAAGCTCTTCAGCAAATGCTTCAAACAGATCCATTGTTTCCCTGGAGCGGCACCCTTCAACACCAAAATTTAATCCCACAACATTCAGAAAACGGGCTGCGGTTTTTAGCTGAACACATAAATTACACAAGTTTTCAAGGTATTGACCACTTTCACGGACATGGCCCATATTGGTATCTATTTTTACCGAATATCCGGATAGTTCGGCAAGAACGCTGCTAATGGCGCTTTCAATCACCTGGATGATATTTCCCTGAGATTTTACATTAAATCGCTCAGTCGCATGGGTAATTGTCTTTATCAGGCTTTCTGACTCCGAATATATGGTCTGCAGAGACTGCCCCAAGTCAAGAAACTCCGATTCCGTGTCGGTCATATTTTTAATAATGCCATCGGAGAGACGATCCAGAGCCGAATGAATCCATTTAATATTATTTCTTTTCTCGCTTTTATCCGATTTACACCTGAATCGCCGAAGCTTTTGTGCCAAATCATCATTGAAAATCATTATTTTATCTATAATCATTCAACACCCTGCTCATCGGTTTGCAGTTCCGTTTTCATAAAGAGGCGCCGTTTAATCATATCTCTGTGAAAAATACGGTTCATGATAATGACAATACAGGCTTTGTTCATATCAATTCCTTTCAAAAGATGATGGAAACAGCAACCCCAATCAACAGCTCGTGAATCCTAAACCCTTTTAAAAACAAAGGTGCTGTTTTGAAAAAAAGGGGGTGGTGCATTTTGAATTTTTCAATACCATGAGTACCAGCTCAACAAAGAAAGACTCAAAATACCCGACTATATTTACCAGATTCTGATATTTTTTAATAAGGCTTTTTTAAGGAAAATTATCCGGAGTGTCTTTTGCAGGACCTTACCGAGGTTTATCGAAACCTATAAAACGGTAGAAGTCAGCTTTTTTAAACAGTTTTTTTTTGAGTGGGGAGGGGGCTGGGCTGCATTACTAACGCTTTTGTTAATTTTTTACCATGATGCACAGAATGTCGACAAAAGCATAGAACCTGTAAAAAATTCAGGTTGCACACTAACACAAGCCCAACCCCGGTACCCGCACTATTCAGGGAAAAACGGAGGCTTCCTTCATATTGCCTTAAAAATAGTTGACACTTTTTTAAGGAGATTCCCGGAAAACAAGGGAACGCTTTGAGAAAGAGTCAACCTGTGAATGAAGGCTGCCAAAAACGAACTCATCAATTTTCAATCTTGAAAGAGACCTTAAGTTTTACGCGATAGGCCACGATGCGGTTGTCTTCCAGGCGCATGTCCATCTCCTTGACTTCAGCGACACGGATATCGCGTACGCTGTTGTCTACGCTGGCCACGGCTGTTTTCGCGGCATCTTCCCATGATTTTGGTGACATTCCAACGACTTCAATGATTTTGTAGACACTGTTTTCCATATGACGCCTCCTTTTGGGTTGTGATTTTCCGTATCTGTCCATTGTTAACAACATCCGAGGTATAAAACCTCCGTACCATCGTCCAATGGCACGGAAAATCAATTGACGGACCTGTTTCCGGCTTCGTTCATTTGATCATGTTAACAGAACTCACCCTCAGTGATTGACTTGGAATCATCATCAGGTGGTGCCGTACGACTTGAAAAGAATATCACGTTATTGGCAGTAAAAAATATTGCAGGTGAATCAGCTGGTGGTGCGCCGGAATTATCAGAGCCGCAGAAAAAATCGGTGTAAGAGATGGGGAATCCCCTTCACCATCTCATCTTCACAATCGATTGATACATCACTCAGGCCAGGAAATGAATGATTTGTAGATATCATACCAATATAAATCCCTCTATGTAAAGATCCTTGATAAAAAAAATAGTCTCATCTTCTGTTTCAGGCCGTTTTATTGAGACTCCGTGGGGCATAAAGGAAATTCAACCTCCGCACTTTATTTCCAAGCCCGCTTTTTCTTATGTTGCCGGGACATGGCCGTAGCGGATATATAAAAAATTTCCCTAAAAAACTATACCATGCTGCCTGGAACGGTGTATATCTTCAAAATATCCGGTATCCGGGGATTGGTATATTTTAATCGGTAATCACCTAACCCGGACAAGCCAGAACCAAAAAGCGCTTCTGATTCTCTTGCCCCAATAACACGAAAATCAGAGATAAGCATCTAAGGAGAGGAAATGGCCGACATTGTTTTGATTCAACCGCCCATTGAAGATTTTTATTTTACCTTCAAGCGAAGCATTCCCTATGGCCTTGCCGGTATTGCCGCCACTTTGATACAGGCGGGGCATAGCGTGGAAATTGTGGATGCCCTGGCGGTTAACAAATCGGTGGTCCTTCCCTACCCGCAGGAGATGAAATTTCTGGACTCTTACTATGGCCAGCCGGACATCTCCCACTTTTCCCTGTTTCATCAGTATCGCCATTATGGGTACAGCTTTGAGCACCTGGGAAACAGGGTCCGGGACATGAACCCTTTTATAGTGGGCATATCCTCCCTTTTTACCCCCTATGCAGAAATGGCCCTGAAGACGGCGCAGATGGTGAAAAAATTTCATCCCCGGGCCGTTGTCGTGCTGGGCGGACACCATCCCACCCGGTTTCCCCGATGGGTCATGGAAGACAAGCGTGTTGATTTTGTCCTCAGGGGAGAGGGAGAAATGGGCATGTCCATGCTGGCCAAACAGGTAAAGAGATACCCGGAATTTTTCGTTCACACAGAAAAAGGAGGATATGTCACTTCCCGGGGGGAAGGGGTGTTTAAAAAAATACCGGGGATTGTGTTTCGCACCACCGGGGATCAGATAAGGATACTGCCGCCGGCCTGGGTGGAGACCCTTGAAAATCTACCCTTACCCGCCCTGGAACTGGTCAACCGGAAATTTTATGGTCGCCATGGCCGGGGCAGTGCCGTTGTGGTGGCGGGAAGGGGATGTCCCCTGCCGTGCACCTATTGTTCCGTGGGGGCCTCTTCACGTCATGCCCGATTCAGGTTGAGGCCGGTGGAGCAGGTACTGGATGAAATCCGGTATGGCATGATGCACCATGATGTAAGATTTTTTGATTTTGAAGATGAAAATCTCACCTTGAACCGAAGGTGGTGCCGCTCCCTCTTACAGGGGATTCACGAGTTTGTACAGAGCGAAACCGCTGGGGTCGAGCCATCCGGTTTTTCCCGTCAACTAAACCGGACAAATCAGACCTGCCGGGGTATGGCCGGGAGGGGAACAGGTGACGATAATACCGTGGCTGCAGGCCGGGTGGAACTTCGTGCCATGAACGGGCTGTATCCCCCTTCCCTGGACGATGAACTGGTGGGGCTGATGAAAAAAGCCGGATTTCAAACCCTGAATCTCTCCCTGGGATCCACGTCTGCCTCCCAGCTTGCCACTTTCAGACGGCCCGATGTCCGGGCCGCCCATGACAACGCCCTGGTGTTGGCAAAAAAGCATGGCCTCACTGCCGTATCCTACCTCATTGCCGGTGCTCCGGGTCAGGATGCACAGCAGTCGGTACGGGATCTGCTGTTCCTGGCATCCCGCAGGACCCTTGCCGGCCTTTCCATCTATTATCCTGCACCGGGCAGTGCGGATTATGACCGGTGCAGGGAGAAAAATATTTTGCCGGCCCACTTTTCCCTTATGCGGTCCACGGCCCTGCCAATTGAAGATACCACCACCCGACTTGGGTCGGTGACCCTGCTGCGCCTTGCCCGGATTCTGAACTTCATGAAATCCCTGAGGGATCAAACGATCCCCTTGCCCCCTGCACAACCCTTGAAAAAGGAAAAATTCCTTGACCCGGAACATCGGCTGGAATGCTCCCTGGCATTACTCCGGGGATTTTTTCAGGACGGCGGGATCAGGGGCATCAGGCCCGATGGTACTGTGTTCGACCATCCCATAGACATTGCCCTGTCCCGGGCATTTGTTGCCGGATTATCAAAGACCGATATCCGGGGCACCCTTTAATCTCAGGCTCCGCCTTTTATCCTGGAAAAATCAACTGATCAATGATCAGGCAGAAAAAGGCGTTTCTGCCGGAGGAGAACCACCACCCAAGGTGATTGAGACATGATCCACAAAGGGCGATCTGCCATTGATGACCGGGAAACCAGGTGAACTCATCCGATGGCCTTCCCGTTACCACGCAGCCCTTTGCCCGTTTAAAACAGGCGGTTTCAAAGACCAGACCATATGGATTGGCAAACACATGGTGCCGGGCGCCCCGGATGGTGATCGCCTCTGACGGGCGGGTGATGATATGACCACACACGCTGCAGAGAATATGAAGGTCCTCTTCTTCTCCTTCACCCGGGGCATGGACTGTTTCCAGGACCGGTAACTCTTTCTGACGTCCATCCGGCCGGCTTTTCAATAACCGCCACGGGCGGACCGGAATTTGGGACCCGGGTTCGCCCACAACCAAGTTTGAAAGAATGTTAGGCTTGCCTACTCTTTCATATAACGGGCATGTCCTGCCGGACACAACAAATATAGAAAATGGTATTATACCGCCGCCCCCCCGACGGGCAATGGGCCCGGACCGGAACTGTAGACAGCTCAATTGTCCGGTTCCTATTGCCCATCGGGGGGGCGGCTCTGCTGAGGTTGCCTTGGAGGCTGCCTTTTCATATAACTGCCACGGGCAGACCGGGTTTTGGGACCCGGGTTCGCCCACAACGAAGCTTGAAAGAATATTAGGTTCGCCTACTCTTTCATATAAAAGATATTGGGAGGCATGTTCATTCTGTTCTTCATCCATTACATTGGTGCCTTGGGGCGGGTTTTCCATGCCCCTGTTTGCAGGTAAAAAAACAGGCTTGTTCACAATTTCGGCCATCCGTCACAGGTTGTGGGCCTATGGGATCACAGATTGTCATAAAGCCCCAAAAACCGGATCATCGCGTAATACGCAATTTTACCAGACCATCCATGTGAATTCAATGTTTGACGAATGGCAGTTTGAACATTATTTTGGAGGCGGATTTCACCCCTGGCCCATCCAGGGATCACAACCATAAACTTAGATGATCGGGTTTTCTCGCAAAACCGGCCGCAAAAAACCTGAACATCAAGACAAAGAACTCTTCCGGAACTGGAGCTGACAACTGTGCTGAAAAGAAAAATATACTATGTGGATGGAGATTTTGTTGAATCGGACAAGGCCGTTATCCCCGTGGACGACCTCGCCATTTTAAGAGGGCTTGGGGTATGTGACCTGATGAGGACCTTTAACTCAGTGCCCTATTTCCTTGGGGAGCATCTTCTAAGACTTGAAGCCTCGGCCCGGGAAATCGGACTATCCCTGCCCTGGTCCGGGGATGAGATCAAAGAGATCATCCTAAAAACCCTGGAGCATAATGCCGGCATGGGTGATGCCAACATACGGGTGGTCATCACAGGTGGGTCCAGCACCGATTTCATGACCCCCCAGGGCGCTCCCAGACTCATTGTACTGGTTACGGAAATTCCCTCCATTCCTGCTACCTGGTACAGCCATGGGGTAAAGGTGATCACCACCCCTTCAGAGCGCACCATTCCCAGTGCCAAAAGCATCTCCTACATTGCCGCCACCCTTGCCCTGAAAAAAGCCCGTGAGCAAAATGCAGTGGAGGCGTTATTGGTGGACCGGAACGGGTATGTTCCCGAAGGAACCACCAGCAATCTGTTTGCCTTTATGGACAATACCCTGGTCACGGCAGACACCGGCGTACTTGCGGGCATTACCCGCAAGGTGATCCTCTCCCTGGCGGCAGAGATGTTTCCCATTGAATTTCGCACCCTTCATTTAAACGAGCTGCTCACGGCCCATGAGGTATTTATTTCCGGAACCAACAAGGGCATTGTCCCGGTGGTGTGCATTGATGAGACCCGGATAGGTGACGGCCGGCCCGGTAAAAACACCTGCGCCATCATCAATGCCCTGGCATCTCAGCAATCGGAATTCAAACAGGGGCCGAACAGATCGTCGTAAATGCGGTCCCGGGCTGCGGCGGCATTGGCAAGCACCCCCACCCGGATATCCACATAATCATACACAATGGCCTTCTCCTTTCCCGGTGAAGGCCTCAATACCCTGCCAAGGCACTGCATGAGCCGCCCACTGAAACGGATGGGTGTGGTCAAAAACAGACTGGAGAGCCGGGGCAGATCAAACCCTTCGGACAAAAGCGCAATGGTTGAAATCAGCACGGCAGACCGAGTTTTCCCAAGTGCTGCCACGGTCTCTTCACGTTCTTTGGTGGCGGTACTGCCGGTGAGTACAATGGATGAACGGCCAAAATCCGTTTCAAGGATTCTTGCCAGTTCATGGCAATGCTCCCGGCGATCCGACAGTACCAGCTTGATCCCGCCATTATCATCAGCGGCAATATCACTGCAGATCAGGTGGTTCCGTTCCCGGTCCTGGGAAAGCTCTTTCATCATGAGACTGTAATACTGGGTGGGGTCGGTGGGGGTGTCAAAGGACGTTTCCCGGTGAATCACCCGGGGTTTTATCAAATTCCCCTCTTTGAACAGACGCGCCTGGGGTACCTGATACCGCTGCTCCCCCAGGTGAAAATAGATGGAAGGGGTCAATCGATCCCGGCGCCAGGGGGTGGCGGACAGCCCCATGAAGAATTTTGCATCAAATTGGGTGATGACATCGGTGAAGGTTTTGGCAGGGCACTTATGACATTCATCCACAATGACGTGACCCACCTGTTTCACAATGACGGGCCACCTGTTTTTCAGGGTCTGAACCAGCCCCACGGAGATCTCCTTTCCCGGTTTCAGCTTTCCTGCGCCCAGAATGCCCACCTCTTTACCGGGAATATCCAGAAACCGCTCAATGGCCGCGATCCACTGGTTTAACAGCTCCCGTGTATGGACAATAATGAGGGTGGGTTGCTGCTGACGGGCAATGATGGAAAGGGCCATGACGGTTTTACCGCTGCCGGTGGGAGCCGAAAGGGTCCCATGGGTGTGACGGACCATTTCAGACACGGCAGCTTCCTGGTAATCCCTGAGGGTTCCGGTGAAGGTATAGTCCACAACAGGCAACACCCGCCGGTTGTCCTCCACCGCCACGGTCTCTTCATGCCGTCGGCAGATCCGATAGGCCCGGTCGGAAAATCCCCGGGGGCAACGAAGTTCATTTTCTTCGTCCGTGAAAAAGGTGATTCTTTCAGGAATATTTCCCGTGTATCGCCCCATTTTCCGTGCATCTTCATACGCGGGATTAACCAGCGTCAACTGTTGTTTAATCTCTCGGGCAGTTTCCGGTTTCAGCCCCAGCAGGACGACCTGGTTGTTCAGAATAAATTTCAACGGACTCCTTTTTCCAAAACGTTCCGAATCGTCTTCGCCAGAATGGATATCTCAAAGGGCTTCATCAGATAAGCGGCGGCACCCACACCGGCCGCATCCATCTTATCCACCCGGGAGCTGTATCCGGTGCAGATGATGGCCTTGACCTGGGGGGTGATCTCCCGCAGTTTTTCAATGAACTGATCACCGCTCATCTCCGGCATGGTCATGTCGGTGATCACCAGATGAATGGCCTCCGGATCTGCTTTAAAACGGGCCAGGGCTTTTTCAGGATTTGTTTCAACAATGGCCTGGTAGCCCAACCGTGTCAGAATCTGCTCCCCCATTGATGCAATATGCGGGTCATCATCCACAAAGAGGATGGTCTCATTGCCGGTTTTAATTGTGTCCGCAGGTTTGCTGGCTTCCGACACGGCACTCCCCTGCCCCGGCGGGAAATAACACTCACAGGTGGTGCCTTCGTTCACCCGGCTGTAAATTTTAATGATCCCATCATGGGCTTTCATGATGCCGTGGACCACGGCAAGCCCCATACCCGAGCCCTTATCCACGGCCTTTGTGGTGAAAAAGGGGTTAAAGACCTTATCCATGGTCTCTTCGGAAATTCCCGCCCCTGTATCAGAGATACTCAGCCGAACATATTCACCCGGCTGTATGCACTGATCCTGGGAACGAAGCGGCTTGGTCAAAAAAACATTTTCCAGTTTAATGGAGAGCTTTCCCCCGGAAGATTCCATGGCATGGGCCGCATTGTTGCAAAGGTTGATCATGATCTGGTGAATCTGGGTGGGATCACCGACAATGGGATGGCAATTTTTCTGGATGCTTTCATTAAACTGTATGGTGCTGGGAAGGGAGGCCCGGAGAAAAACAACCGCGTTTCTGACAATTTTATCCATTTTAAGGGGTTTCATGGGGTGTTCATCCCGTCGGCTGAAACTTAGTAGCTGGGAGACGATCTCTTTGCCCCTCAAACAGGCGGTTTTGATTTCACCAAAAAAATGCCCCACTGAATCGTTGGAGGAAGTATCCTCAATGGCCAGTTCCGCATTTCCCAAGATCACCCCCAGTATGTTGTTGAATTCATGGGCAACCCCTCCGGAAAGCGTCCCCACCGCTTCCATTTTATGGGCCTGCACAAGCTCTTTTTCCAAATTTTTACGGTCAGTGATATCCTGGATAACCCCGCTTATTTTGAAGGTGTTTCCTTCCGGATCCCGTTCCGGTTCAGCCAGGGCGAAAAGGGTTTTATGGGTCCTGCCATCCTGGGTGATGATATTAAATTCCATTTGATTGGTGACCTGCTTTTCCACCTGTGTCACCATGGCCTGGAAGACCTTTGTTCTTTCCGGTATGCAGCTTCCCACTTCGTCCATTGAAAAGAAATCTTTCTCCGAATCAGCTCCAAAGATATGTTTTATCTCCTTTGATCCCCAGAATTTTTGGGTGGAAAAATGATATTCCCAGTTTCCCACCTTTCCCAGGGCCTGGGATTTCTCATATCTTTTTTCATTGAGTTCCAGTGCCTCAAGGGTCTGCCGCCTGATTTCAACCATCTGATTGGCAGCAACGGCAATATCCCTGAATTCATCAAAAATCAGGGAATCCGGGTCAATGGAAGCCGATGTTGAAGCGGCTTTCTCAAAAAAATCGGAAAAAGTGATGATGCCATGGTGGACTTTATGTGCCATACGTCTGACCCACACATAACAGATCAGGGATATAAGAAGAAAAAGAACCAGGCTTGCCACTGATTTTTTCTTAAAATTTTGATACAGCAGGTTTTTTCGGGACAAAAGGGTGTTATCAATGTCATCAATATAAATACCTGAACCGATGATCCATTGCCAGTCCGGAATGCCCTGCACATACACCAGCTTGGGAGAGGGGATCTCTGAGTTAAGCTTACGCCAGGCGTACCGGACAAAACCACCCCCTTGATTTTTTGCCGCCTTATCCATCTCCTGAATAATTTTAACGCCATTGGGATCGGTGAGATCCCAAAGATTTCCCCCCCCCCTGGTAATGGCTCCATTGGTAAACAGCGGATTCCCTCCATACTCGCTGCCAAAAAAATACCCGTCCTTTCCAAAACGCATTGCAGCTACCCGGACCAGCACGTCGTTCTGGATATCCGTTACCATGTCCTTGACATAGATCCCCGTACCGATGCCCCAGCCAAGGGGTTCAAAATATTTCACAAAGGCGATTTTCTGAAAATCCTCTTTGACTTCACCGGGCTTTGACCAGGAATAACGATAAAACCCCTGGTTCTCCCGGTCCAGGAGTTCAATCATATCCTTTACGACAAATTCGCCCCCCGCCCCCTGGACGGAAAGCATGTTTCTGCCCTCCATCTCAGGACGATCCGGAAACAGCATTTCAATCCCATCCATGGAAAAGGCAAAGTAATACCCGTTGCCATTATTGAAACGAATCGGGCGTAGGGCATCCGTGATCATTTTTTTTATCTCAGCGTCCGGTTTTATCCCTTTATTTTCTCGGTAGATATTGGAGGCAATGGCATGGGCCTCTTCAACCCTCTCTTGAATGGTTTTCTTCAATCGAGTTTCAGTCTGTTCACCCATGTATTGAATATAATCCAAAACCCTTGCCACCTCAGCCTTCAAGGTCTCCTTCCGGGTCTGTATATACTCACTTTTCATCCGTTGGGATTCGGCGTTAAAGGCCGCATATTCACTGTAAATCCAGAGCAGGTACAGCAAACCGGTGGCTGCAAATACAGCCACGATCATATTTCGCAACAAAAGCTTTCGAATCGTAATCATGATATCCCCTTAACATTCTAAACGCGATGATCCCGTTTTTGCCCCCCTCTGTTCGAAAGAACGGCGACAGGCCTGTTGTATTGATGGGTTTAACAGGTCTTGTGCTGTTGACGGCAACCGTGCGCACTCACCATAAGCCTGACCCTTATCCACATGAACCTTTCCAGGCACTATCAATACAAAAAAACCGGATCGTCGAGCTGAATACAATATCTATTCAGAATGGAAAATGCAACAGTTATGAACAGTTGACCCCGGTTCTAATTAATTGTAATCGGCGATGATAGGTGATATTATCTTTCTGTCATTAATTCACCCAAAGGAGGGTCGCCCAATGTCCAAATCAGAAGACGCCAAAAAAGCGGTAAAGAAAAAACCCCAAAAAACGGCCAAGGAAAAAAAACAGGCCAAGCAGGAAAAAAAGAAAAACAAATAGCGCCATGCAAAAAAAAGGGGGGCGGCAACAGGACAAATGGACCCATCAACACCTGAAGCAGAGCCCCCGTCTCCATCCAAAGGGTAGGAAGTAAAAAAAGGGTCCATGAATTTGAGGTGCCATGCCGTGAAAGCTGAAAATAAGCTTATAAAAGAGATTGCCCGGGGGGAAAGCAAAATTCTGGAGTTTAAAGAAGCCTTGCCCAAAGGGGATCAACTGGCAAAAACCCTTATTGCCTTTGCCAATACCAGCGGTGGTAAGCTCATTATTGGCGTTAATGACAACAGAGAACTGGTGGGATTGAAAGGGACGGATATTTTCGACCTGCAGGACAGAATTGCCTCAATAACCCATGACCTTTGCAGCGGCAGCCTGTTGCCGGAAATATATATTGCAAATGTGGAAGGAATCGAATTGTTGATAATTGAGGTGCCCCGGGGATCACTGCTGCCATACTATCTCAAATCCAAAGGACGTCAGCAAGGGACTTACATCCGTCTGGGCGCAACCAATCGTCTGGCTTCAGATGCATATATTCAGGAGCTGGAACGTCAGCGTTTGAATATCAGTTTTGATGAACAGATACACCGCAACCTGTCTCTGAAGGATCTTGATCTTTCCCCCTTGAAAGAACGTTTCAAGCGCATGGGGAAACCATTGAATGATGAAAAACTGCGCAACCTGCGATTGATCAAACGGGAACAGGGCCATGATTATCCCACTGAGGGGCTGGTTATTTTATTAGGCGGTTACGAACATGTTGAAATCAAGTGCAGCAGATTTAAAGGCAACACCATGGCGATTTTTCTGGACAAAAAAGAGTACCAGGGTGACCTTTTTACCCAACTTGAGCAAAGTGAACTTTTTATCAAAAATCATCTGCACCTTAAAGCTGAAATATTGGGTCTTCAACGCACCGAAACATATGAAATACCCATACCTGCCATCAGGGAAGCTCTGGTAAATGCGATATTGCACAGAGACTATAGTAATTTCGGACGGGATATTAAAGTCGGAATATACGACGACATCCTCAGCATTGTCTCCCCAGGTGGTCTGCCCAACGGCCTCACCGAAGCCGATTTGAAACAGGGGCGCTCGGAAATCCGCAACCGTGTACTGGCAAGAGTTTTGAAAGCGTTGGGATACATCGAACAATGGGGCAGTGGTATTGGACGTATTAAAACCCTCTGCCATGATGCCGGTAATGTCGAACCGCAAATCAGGGAACGGGGTGACTTTGTGGATTGGGAATTTTATCGATATCCTCCATCCGAAAAAATCATATCCCAAAAAGATGAAGATGCATTAGAAAAAGGTGGCTCAATGGGTGGCTCAATGGGTGGCTCAATGGGTGGCTCAATGGGTGGCTCAATGAACAGTAAGGCGGTGTTGACCCAACGGCAGAAAGAGGTATTGGCATTGATAACTGCCGATAATAAAATGTCCTATCGGGAAATGGCGAGAAAAATAGGCATCAATGAATCTGCACTGAAAAAGCACCTCAACAAACTCAAAGAAGCGGCCTGTATCCAGCGCGTGGGCGGCACCCGGGGGCATTGGGAAATAAGCAGTTGAGCAGAACTGTCACCCCCCCACACCCGCATGCGGCTGTGGGGTCACGACGACGGGATACCATGACGATTCAACCCAATTGTGCCGATAACATTTCACCCAAAATACGCTGGGTGGATGGTCGCGACACTTAAGAACCAATTTTTTTCATATGAAAGTCTCACCAACATGCTGGAATTAAATGACTTTCGTTTTTCGTTGTGGCAGGTCTTTCTGCCATGTATGTTTTTAGATGAAAAGGCAGCCTCCAAGGCAACCTCAGCAGAGCCGCCCCCCCGATGGGCAATAGGAACCGGACAATTGAGCTGTCTACAGTTCCGGTCCGGGCCCATTGCCCGTCGGGGGGGCGGCGGTATAATACCATTTTCTATATTTGTTGTGTTCGGCAGGACATGCCCGTTTATATGAAAGAGTAGGCGAGCCTAACATTCTTTCAAGCTTCGTTGTGGGCGAACCTGGGTCCCAAATCCCGGTCCGCCCGTGGCGGTTATATCCTTTAAGGGGTATACAGGGTAACCAGACACCGGGTCTTTTCATCACTGAGGCTTTTCAGCTGGTGGGGAATCTGGGAATTATACTTCTTGGACTCCCCCGGCATCAGGGTATGGGATTTGCCGTCCAGGGTCAATTCCAGCTTTCCCTCCAGGACATAGACAAACTCCTCTCCTTCGTGGCGATAATCCACGGGTTTATGCTTTTGCCGGGATTCAATGGTGATCATGAACACCCGCAGATGCTCGTTCTCCGCCCCCGGAGTCAGGGTCTGATAATGGTAGTTGGCAGTTCGCCTTGTATAGGCCTGGGCCCGTTCTCCGGCAAGCTTTGACTGCTCCTGGTCATTTAAAAACGTACCGGCGTCCATGTCAAACACCTCGGCAAGCTTGATCAGCAGTCCCACCGACGCCGTGGTCTGATTGTTTTCCAGCTCTTTAATGAACTCCGGGGTGCGGCCCACGGACTCCGCCAGCACCTCCCGGGTCAATCCGTGGGATCGCCGCATGCGAATCAGCCGGGACCCAAAATCCGCTCCTTCCGGAGATGTAGCGTGGGGGTCCATGGCATCGGCCAGGGATCGCAGGGAGATCTGCTGAATTTTTTCAGTAAACACCGGCAGGAAAAGATTCACGTCCCCCACAATACCGATGTCTGCAAAACGGAAAATGGGAGCATCCGGGTCCTTGTTCACCGCCACCACGGTCTTTGCATGGGTGATCCCGGCGGTGTATTGAACGGCACCGGAGGTACCAAGGGAGATCAACAGTTCAGGGGAGACGGTTTTACCGGTCTGCCCGATGAGACACTCTTCATCTATCCAGTGCCACAGCACCGGCGGCCGGGTGGCACCGGTTTCAGCCCCCAGGGCCGCAGACAGTTTCCTTAAGTTGGCAAATCCGTCCACATTGCCAAGGCCAGCCCCTCCCACCACAATCTTTTCGGCGGTCTCCAGGCTTTTCCGGGCCGTGGACTCCCTGTGACCGGCAACGAATACAATCCCTGTATCGGGGAAAGAAGCCTCCACCGTCAGGGTCTCCTGGGTTCCAAGGGGGGTATCCACCTCCCGGCGGTTAAAGGCGTTGGGCTGCACCGTGATAAATCCGGTGACATCGGGATCGGAAAATCCCAGCTGTGCCATGATCTCCCCGCCATGGGAGGGACACACGGCAATGATCTCTCCATCGTTGTATTGAAAATCCATGCAGTCGGCAATCATGCCGGCCTGGCACAACACCGCTGCCCGGGCGCAGATCTCCCGGGAGATCACATTGAGTGGGAAAAGAGACACACAAGGGTTCTTTTGCCGTACCACATGGGCAATCATCCGGGCCTCGGTTTCGGGCATCAGATAGCCCTTTACGGCGGTTTTCAGGTGTAACACCCTGTCTGCCCCATGTTTCAACGCCTGGTCTGCCGCAATAGGTTCCGGTATGGCTCCGGGGTTATGACGTGTCTCCCGGCTGACCATCACAAAAACGGTCTTTCCTCCGGTGAGGGCTGCCAATTTTTGTGCGCCGGCCAGGACATTCAGACTATTGTTTAACAGGCCGGAACTTCTCAGATCCCCATATACCCAGATCTCTTTTCCCGCCATCCCGGTGTCATTTGATTGTAACTTTATATCCGTTGTCATGGGTCAATCCACCAATCCTGCCTGTGACAGGGTCTGTGCCAGTGTTTCCGCTGCCTGGACCACACTTCCGGAGATGAACCGACACTGTTTTTTTTGCGTGTGGGGATTCAACGCCACAATTTTCGTGGGGGAGGCTGCAAGCCCGGCTTCATGGGCACCAAGGCCCAAATGGGTGTGGTCCCAGCGTTGAATGGATTTGTTCTCAAAGGTATTTTCGATCTCATACAGACCGGTGTATTCGTCAGCTGAACCACCGCCATGGACCACGCTCATGGCCGCCGGGCAGTTGAGTTCAAACCGCTCCAGAAAGCCATCGGCCCGACGCTCCACAATCATCTTGTCGGTGTCCGGATCCTCCACGCCATGAACGTTGGAAACATAGGGCAGACTGAGCATCTGGGCTGTCTGGGGTCCCACATGGCCCGTGTCACTGTCCGAGGAGCGGGTGCCAAAGAGAAGCAGATCAAAGGGGGATAATTTTTTGATGGCAGCACCCAACACCGTTGCCGTGGCATAGGTATCTGACTCCCGGAACAGCGGATCACAGGTCAGCACCGCCTTATGGGGTCCCATGGACAACCCTTCGTACAGGGCGGAACAGGCGGATTCCGGTCCCATGGAAAGCAGCGTCACCGTTCCGTCATATTTTTGGATCAACTGCATGGCCATGTCAATGGCCGGGCGGTCAAACAGGTTCAAGGTGGTGTTTTTCCGCCCCCCGGGTCCTGGCCCCCAGGTCCCTTCCACCACCGCTTTTACGCAGACAATTATATTTAGTCCCATATTTTTTTCCATAAACTTCAGGTTAATCATTCACATGAGAATGCCGACAGCAGAGCCCCCGGCGGTCCATCGGACCGGCCCATTCGGACCCAAAGGCGATCAGCCCATTTGCCCTGTCGGGCGTTAAGAAGCGCAGGCTGTTTGAGGACAAACTTGCCCGCAGTTCCTGCGCTTTAGACCGGCAGGGCAAATGGGCCGCCGACGGTCCGGGGCCGGGTCGATGGACCGCCGGGGGCGGCATTATGCCTTGTTTTGTATATCGATGCCGACATGTCCGTCATTTAAGAAAGCAAATTCCGGGCGATAACCATACGGTGCACTTCACTGGTGCCCTCGTAAATCCGTGTGATACGGGCATCCCGATAGTATCGCTCCACGCTGTAGGCCTTGGAATAACCATATCCGCCATGGATCTGGACCGCCATATCCGCCACCCGGCTTGCCGTTTCGCTGGCCATGAGTTTGGCCATGGCCGCCTCTTTGGAAAATGGCTGTTTCCGGTCTTTCAGTACCGCAGCCCGGTACACCATGAGCCGGGCGGATTCCACCTGGGTGGCCATGTCGGCAATCATGTTCTGGATGGACTGATGTTTTGCAATGGGCACCTTGAACTGAATGCGCTCCTTTGCATATTTGATTCCTTCTAAAAGGGCTGCCTGGGCAATCCCCACTGCCTGGGCTGCAATGCCGATGCGGCCGGTGTCCAGGGCCGCCAGTCCGATCTTCAACCCCATGCCCTCCTTTGCAAGGAGGTTATCAACGGGGATTTTACAATCGCTGAGACGGATGGAACAGACAGGATTGGCCCGCATGCCGGAGAGATTCTCCTTCTCCCCCACCACAAACCCCGGTGTTCCCTTTTCAGCCACAATCACGCTGATGCCCCGGGGACCGGCTGCAGGATCGGTGCGGACAAACATCACACAGATGTCTGCCACGCCGCCATTGGTGACAAACACCTTGTTGGCATTGACAATGTAATGGCTCCCCTCTTTAATGGCCGTGGCCTCAATGGCAGAGGCATCGGATCCGGCATTGGGTTCCGTGAGGCAGAAGGCCCCGATCTTTTTCCCTGTGGCCAGATCCGGCACAAATTTATGGTGGTGAAAGGCATTGCCAAAGGCAAGGATGGGATAGAGTGCCACGCTGTTGTGCACCGAGGCGCACAGCCCAAGGGCGGCGGCGGCCCGGGAGATCTCCTCAATAATGATGATATAGCTCACCGCATCCATACCGGCCCCCCCCAGTTCCCGGGGGGCCTGGATACCTAAATATCCCAGTTTTCCCATTTTTTCCACCACTTCCCAGGGAAACCGCCGGTCCTCATCTATCTCCCGGGCAATGGGAACAATTTCCCGCCGGGCAAAGGCCCTTACCGAACTTCTGACAATGCGATGTTTTTCCGTTATGAACGTATCCATATTAACTTCCTTATAGACTCACATGGCTGTAACCACCAGCCAGAACGAAAGTTGAAACTCTCATGATTCCAGGTTGTTGGAGGGAGTTTCTTACAACCCACATGGCAGAAAAACCTGCCACAACGAAAAACAAAAGTCCTTTAATTCCAGCATATTGGTGAGGCTTTCATATAAAACGGGCATGTCCTGCCGGACACAACAAATATAGGGTCGTAGACGCGGAGCCAAATGGCATTATACCGCCGCCCCCCCGACGGGCAATGGGCCCGGACCGGAACTGTAGACAGTTCAATTGTCCGGTTCCTATTGCCCATCGGGGGGGCGGCTCTGCTGAGGTTGCCTTGGAGGCTGCCTTTTCATCGAACATACGTGGCTGAGTTACCCGCCACAAGTCACAGACCTGCCATTTCCTTGAACTGAGCCTCATCCAGAACGGTAATTCCCAGTTTCAGGGCCTTTGCCAGTTTACTTCCCGCAGAAGCCCCGGCCACCAGAAAGTCGGTCTTGGCACTGATGGCGGACGTGACCCTGGCACCCAGGCTCAAGAGTCTCTTTTTGGCTTCATCCCGGGTCATGGTGGAAAGGGTGCCGGTGAGCACCACGGCTTTATCCGCAAAGGGACCGGGAAGATTCCCCGGGGCAGCCGCATCCATTTCCTCCCGGGTCATCATGGCCTTAACAGTCACCCCGTTGGTCAGCAGCGCATCAACAACCCGGCGATTCTCCTCATTGGCAAAAAAATCATGCACGGCCCCTGCGGTTTTGGGCCCAATACCGTCAATGGCCTCCAGGAATTGTGTGGATGCCGACATAATGTCCTCCAGGGTTCCGCACTGCCGGGCCAGGAGTAGGGCCGCATTTTCACCGGTGTGATCAATGCCCAGGGCATATATGAATTTGGGAAGGTCAATAACAGCGGCGTGCATCAGGGCTTCAACGATGTTGGCAGCGGATTTATCCCCCATACGATCCATGGCGGAGAGCACAGTCTTTTCCAGGGTAAAAAGATCGGCAAAGGAGGAGACAATGTTCCGGTCCACCAGTTGTTCCACCAGTTTTTTGCCCATGCCGTCCACGTCAAAGGCCCCTTTGGAGACAAAATGTCTGATACGCTCCTTGATCTGGGCACTGCAGGAGACGTTGATACATTTCACGGCGGCTTCATCTTCCAGTTGCCGGACCCGGCTGCGGCACACCGGACAGGTATCCGGCATGGTAAAGGGTTTTTCGTTTCCGGTGCGGCGGGAGGTCATCACCTTGACCACTTTGGGGATCACATCACCGGCACGGATCACCACCACATGGTCCCCCACCCTGACATCCTTGCGGCTGATTTCATCGGCATTGTGCAGGGTGGCCCGGGAAACCGTCACCCCCCCCACAACCACCGGCTCAAGCAGGGCCACCGGCGTGAGAATACCGGTACGGCCCACCTGGATCACAATGTCATTGATGACGGTGACGGCCTCCGTGGCAGGAAACTTATAGGCAATGGCCCACCGGGGGCTCCGTGTCTTGACCCCCAGCTGCTCCTGCTGGGGGATGGCATCCACCTTCACCACCATCCCGTCGATTTCATAGGCCAGGGTGTGACGCATCTGTTCCAGCTCCCGGTAATAGGAGAGCACCTCTTCCATGGAAAGCCCGGGCTTTACCAGGGGATTCACCGGAAACCCCATGGATTCAAGGGTGGCAAGCATTCCCCCATGGGATTGAAACTCAATTCCGCGGCACACCCCTATGCCGTACACATAGATGGATAGGGGCCGGGAGGCGGTGATTTTCGAGTTCAGTTGTCTCAGGGAACCGGCGGCGGCATTGCGGGGGTTGGCAAACAGGGGCAGCTCTTTTTTAAGCTGTCTGCGGTTTAACTCAATAAAATCTTCAGACTTGATGATCACCTCTCCCCGGACCTCCAGCAGATCGGGAAGGGGGGTATCGGCAAGGGGTTCAATGCGCAAAGGAACGGTGCGAATGGTACGGACATTGTCGGTAATCACTTCCCCCACAACACCGTCCCCCCGGGTGGTGGCACGGGTGAGCAGTCCTTTTTCATAGCAGAGTTCCACAGCCACCCCATCCATTTTCGGCTCCACAATATAGGAGACCGGCTCTCCCTTTAAGAGGCGCAGTACCCGTTTATGGAACTCCTTTACATCACCGTCTGAAAAGGCATTGTCAAGGCTCAACATGGGAAGGGAATGGGGTGCACTCTCAAAGGCATCCAGCAATGCGGCTCCCACCCGGCGGGTGGGGGAATCCGGGGTGGACAGCTCCGGAAACTCTTTTTCAATTTCCAGCAGCCGGACCATCATCCGGTCATATTCGGCATCGGAAATTTCCGGATCATCCTGGGTATGGTAGAGAAAATTATGGCGGCTCAATTCCCGCTGGAGGCGCAACGCCTCCCGTTTCAACGTATTATTATCCATGGATTCCTCAAATACACTTTACCCGCAAAATTCTATGACGGTGTTCAATACCTGTCTCCGGGCAACGGCAAACGCATCGGATTTAAAGGCAGGCTCCCAGCGGCTGCCTGACAGATCATCGGACACCACCAGAAGCGGCACCAGATCAACCTTGTGGTGGGCTGCCACGGCAAACAGGGCGGAACACTCCATCTCCACGGCCAGGGCCCCCCTGGATCGAAAGTAGGCCACTTTTTCAGCTGTTTCCCTGTAGATGGCATCCGTGGTCCAGATACATCCCGTTTTAAAAGGGATTGTCTTTTCAGTCAGGAGTGCCGCAAACTTTCCTGCAAGGCCCCCATCATCTGCATCGTAGTTTGTACCGCTAAGGTCCACATCCGGTGATAACGGACGCGAAGGTGCCTTGATCACAGGAAAGTCTTCTGAGCCGTCCATGTAATTGCGGGAGGTTCCTTCGTGGGAAACGGCGGCATGGGGCAGCAAAATATCTCCGATCTTCACCGAGGTTGAAATGGAACCGCACCAGCCAATGACGACGATCTGCCGGGCCCCCCGGGCAATGAGGGACTCCAGCAGCATGGCGGCATAGGGGGCACCCATGTAAGGACCAGCAAAGGTGACGGCATTTTCCCCCACAGGCTCTGTTGTCCCGTTTTTTTTTGTCCCCATATTCTCCACGGACGCGCCCTGACAACTTCCACCCTGTCCAGCGCATGCATGGCCGGAGGAGACCGGAGCCGAGAACAGCTCTCCCATGAAAAGCGGTTTGGACCGGGGCTGGCCCAGACCTTTTTTGATGTATCGGACATCGGGCACCGTACTGACCATCACCGCAAGGGGACCGATATCAGGGGGCTTTCCTTCCCCGGGTGGGGGAACCAGAGAGGGGCTATTCAGGTCCGACAACGTCGGAAAGCTCATCCTTTACCTCATCAATGATATCGTAAAGCCAAAGGACATCTTCCATGGAGAGACGTCCCGCCTTGGCAGGGGCCCGGTCGGTGCCGTCCTTTTTCTTTAAAATTCTGGGACCGATCTGCAGTTTTGCCTCACCGCCGGCATATTGGTGAATGGAGATTATCAAGCCCGTCTCCTCACACTTCCACTCCATTAATGTTTTATCTTTTTCAGGATCATAACCCGCCATATTTTTTAACTCCTTTTTATATGAAAAGGCAGCCTCCAAGGCAACCTCAGCAGAGCCGCCCCCCCGATGGGCAATAGGAACCGGACAATTGAGCTGTCTACAGTTCCGGTCCGGGCCCATTGCCCGTCGGGGGGGCGGCGGCATAATGCCATTTTCTATCTTCGTTGTGTCCGCCAGGACATGCCCGTTATATGAAAGTCTCACCAATATTCTGGAATTAAAGGACTTTCGTTTTTCGTTGTGGCAGGTTTTTCTGCCATGTGGGTTTTATATGAAAGTCTCACCAATATGCTGGAATTAGAGGACTTTCGTTTTTCGTTGTGGCAGGTGGTTACTGCCATGTAGGTTATATGAAAAGGTAGTCTTCAAGTCTACCTCAGCAGAGCCCCTCCCCCGACGGGCAATAGGAACCGGCCAATTGAGCCGTCTACGGTTCCGGGCCGGGCACATTGCCCGTCGGGGGGGGGCGGCATAATGCCATTTTCTATCTTCGTTGTGTCCGCCAGGACATGTGGGTTATATCAATGTAAAATCTGCAATATTTATGAACAGTTCCGAAACACTAAAAAGCAGCCCCATGCGATTTTGTCTTATGACCTCATCATCCACCATGACCATCACCTCGTCAAAGAAACTGTCCACAAAGGGTCTTAAGGTGGCGATCTCCTTCAGTGCCTGCTCGTATGCGCCGGCCGTGGTGTAGGACTTAACCCGTTCCCCCACCGCCCGGCAGGCGGAATTAAGGGCTTTTTCCGACGCATCTTCAAACAACGCTTCATCCACCTCTATCCGCTCCAGAACATCGGCTTTTTTCAGGATGTTCACCACCCGCTTAAAGGCAATGGAAAGGGGTTCAAAGTCAGGCTCCCTGCGCATGGCATCCAGGGCTTTGATTCTCAGGAGGGCATCGGGCACATTGTCAAAGGAGACGGCCAGGGCCGAATTCACGGATTCACGGGAATATCCCTGGTCCACCAGCATGTTGCCCATGCGGCCCTTGATAAATGCCAGGACCTGGTCCGTCACCATGGCCCCTTTTTCCTTGTCTGCCACATAGAGGCAAACCCCTTTTTCCACCAGCGATCTCAATGAAAAGGTAAAGTTCGCGGCCAGCATGATCTGAACAATACCAATGCTCTGGCGACGCAGGGCATAGGGGTCAGAAGCGCCGGTGGGAACCAAATCAATGGAGAAACAGCCGCAAATGGTGTCGATCTTGTCAGCCAAGGCAAGGAGATTGCCGGTTTCCGATTCCGGCAGCTCCGCACCGGCATGCACCGGTCGGTAATGCTGCTCTATGGCGCTTGCCACCTCACTGTTCTCCCCGGCTTTCTCAGCATAGACCCGGCCGATGACCCCCTGCAGTTTGGTAAACTCAATGACCATCTGACTTACCAGATCCGCCTTGCAGATCCGGGCGGCCCGGACCACGTTTTCCTGAAGGAGTTCATTGCCGTCAGGGTAGACAAGTCCGGTGAAATATGCTCCCAGAGTCTCCAGCCGTTGCCGTTTTTCATACATGGAACCGAGGCTGGCCTGGAAGGTCACCTTTTTCAGTTTTTCGGCAAAATCATCCAGGGTGGATTCCAGATCCACCTTGTAAAAAAACCGGGCATCGGCCAGACGTGCCCGGATCACCTTTCCATGGCCTGCGGCAACCACATCCATGTCCGTTGCCCGGGTGTTGTTCACGGCAATAAAGCAGGGTTTCAATGACCCGTTTTCATCGGTGAGGGCAAAGTATTTCTGGTGTTCTCTCATGGCGGTGATCAATGCCTCGTCCGGCACCTCCAGAAATGCCTCGTCAAACCGACCCACCACAGGATAGGGATATTCCACCAGGTTGGTGACAATATCCACCAGCTCATCATCCTTTAAAATGTGGCTGTTATCAATGGCAGCCACCTTTTCAATCTCTTGGATTAACAGGGCTTTTCGTTCTTCAATGTCCGCAATCACCCCTTTTGCGCGCAGCAGTTCGGGATAATCCTCTGCCGATGTCACCTTGAACTTCCCCGGATACATGAAAGAGTGACCAAACACCTCATTGGAAGCGGCAATGTTACCCACGGTAAAGGGAATCACCGCCTCCCCCAAAAGGGCGGTCAAAGAAATGATGGGCCGGGCAAAGCTGATGGAAAGGCTGCCCCAGCGCATGCGCTTGGGAAAGGGAATGTTTAGGATAATCCCCGGAAGCACATCGGCCAGGATGTCCACGGCGGGCAGGCAGGGCTCCTCCTTCACCGCCGTCAGATACGCTCCCTTGTCTGTCTGGGTGATGGTGACCTGGGAAAGAGACACACCTGCTTTCTCCGCAAATTTTTCTGCGGCAATGGTGGGAGTGCCGTCTTTGTCAAATCCCACCCGGGACGGAGGACCCATGACCGTGGACACTTTGGCGGTCTGGGCATCTGCCACGTTTTCAATGATCAGGGCAAGACGTCGGGGGGTGCCGTACACCCGTGGGGTACCATGGGTGATCCGGGCCTTGACCATGGCCGAAACCAGGCTATCCCGGAATGCCTCAAGGGCGGGAACAATATATCCGGCGGGGATCTCCTCCGCTCCGATTTCAACTAAAAGATCAGTCATGATTACACCTGTTTATCCTGTTTTAAAAGGGGGTAGCCCAGGGCTTCTCTCTGTGCCACATAGGCCTTGGCACACTCTCTTGCGATGTTTCTGATTCTTCCGATGTACCCGGTCCTTTCCGTGACGCTGATCACCCCCCTGGCATCCAGCAGGTTAAAGGTGTGGGAACATTTCAGGCAGAACTCATAGGCCGGCAGCACCAGCCCCTGTTTGACGATGCGAAGGGCTTCAGTCTCGTATTTAGCAAAAAAGTCAAACAGCACGTCGGTGTCTGCCACCTCAAAGTTGTAGGTGGACTGCTCCACCTCCTGCTGGTGGTAGACATCCCCATAGGTGATGGTGTCGTTCCACATGAGGTCATACACGCTGTCCACCCCCTGGAGATACATGCAGAGCCGTTCCAGTCCATAGGTGAGCTCCACGGAGATGGGGCTCAACTCCAGGCTGCCCGCCACCTGGAAATAGGTAAACTGGGTCACCTCCATGCCGTCCAGCCACACCTCCCAACCAAGCCCTGATGCCCCAAGGGTGGGGGACTCCCAATCATCCTCCACAAAGCGGATATCATGGGCCAGGGGATCAATGCCGATGGCCCTTAAACTGTCAAGGTAGAGCTGCTGCACATCGGCGGGGGAGGGTTTAAGCAGCACCTGGAACTGATAGTAATGCTGAAGCCGGTTGGGGTTTTCACCATACCGCCCGTCCGTGGGCCGCCGGGAGGGTTGGACATAGGCCACCTTCCAGGGCTCGGGTCCCAGTGATTTCAAGGTGGTGGCATGGTGAAAGGTGCCGGCCCCCACTTCCTGATCATAGGGTTGAATGATGACACATCCCCGATCTGCCCAGAACTGTTGCAGATTTAAAATTACCTCTTGAAAATTCATAGTCTTATCGCCTTTAAAGTATCATGATTCCTTTGGAATCAACGGCCGCTTCCAAAAGCAGGGCCTGATCCCTTTTTATCAATATGTTGTGCCATTGCGGCTTTAATTTTTCTATGTTCGGCTCCGTCCCAATGGCCCAGAGGCATCCCCCGCCGCCGGCCCCTGTGAAACGGGCACCACAGCCCGCAGCCATTGCCACTTTGTACAGCTCCTGACCCGTGTCGTCCAGAACATCCGGGGTCATGTCAAGGCGGATGCGGGTTTCACGGTTCATGAGGGCGACGGCCTCCTGAAAATCCCATGCCTTGAGCGCAGCTGAAAACCCTGTGGTGAGGTTGACAATCTGCTCCCATTTATCACGATTCTGCCCGGAAAGGAACTGATTTACCCATCTTTTATTGATATCACTGGAGACATGGGGAATGCCGCAATAGGCCACCAGAAGGTGTTGATTCAGAGCGATGATCTCCTGGTCCCCCGGGAGGATGGTTTCCTGCAAAAAGGCGGGATGGCCCTTTTCAACGATCCAGCGCCAGAGGTTCACCCCACCGAATGCGGCGGCCAGTTGATCCTGCTGACCGCAGGGAACACCTGCCACACTGGATTCTATGTGGTGGGCAATAGCGGCGGTGGGTCCGGGTTCCACAGGCCGCCCCAGGGCGGTGGAAAAAGCGGCCACCATGGCAACTGCGGCGGCAGAGGAGCCGCCCATGGCGCCCCTGGGAGGGGAGGCAGAGTCAATATGCACATGGACCCCATGGCCATTGAAAAACCGCACCACAGCGAACATCAGCCCCATGGGATGGGTAAAGGGAACCGTTTGGGCTTCAAACTGGGCACTGTCAAAACCCCGGGAGGAGATTTTAATGTAGCCGCTTCGCCACGGAGTCAGGGTGACGGTGGTTCTCAGATTAAGGGCAATGTTGAATGTCCCTGGGTTCAGGTGATTCAACGGCAGGAAAAAAGTACTGATATCCAGGGTGCCACCAAGGTCAATACGGCAGGGCACGGAGACGGTGATGCACTTTTTTTCAAGTATGGGTTTAAAATTCATCTGAACCTCGAATGGTTTTTTGGGATACTGGGTATCAGGTACTTGGTATCGGGTACTGGGTAGTTGATATCAGGTACGGGGTGTCAGGTTCCGGATATCATGTAAGGTCAGTGCCTGAGACGTCTCAGCACCGCCAGGCTTTTCATGTCCCGGCCGATGTGGCAGGGAATAAAAGCTTCCAGCAGTTGCCCCCCTTCCTGTATGGCCTCCGGGGAAAATTTGAGTCGTTCCGACCGATCCATATCCGTGGCATTGATCCAGAACAGCTGTTTCAGTGTCCCCTTGGATACGGTGATACCATGGGGGATGGAGCGGGTACCACACCTGTTGCACACCAGTTTCCCCTCGGCAACGTCAAAGGAGATGCGTCCCTGGGAAATTTCATCTATGGGGGTGTCACACACGCCGCAGCAGGAGAGGTTGGGGGTGAATCCGGAAATGCTCATGAAACGTATCTGAAACAGAAGACTTAACACCTGAACATCCATGGTGCCATTGTTCAACCGGCTGAGGACTTGAAACATCAGATCATACAGATCCGGCTCCTCCCTGCCCTCCTGCATCCATGTATTCACCATCTCCAGCCAGTAGCTGGCATACCCGGTGTGCACGGCATTGGTTCGTATCCTGGCAAAGGCGGTTTCAATGTCCACGCTGTTTAAAAGGGGCAGACGGTTTTTACGCTTGGGCCAGGTACAGTGGATATTCATCACCGTAAACGGATCCAGGGCACCGGCAAAGCGCTTGACACTTATTTTGGCGTTTTTTGCCATCACCGACAACCGGCCCATGGACCGGGTAAAATAGGTGATGATGAGATCATGATCCCCATATTCAATGCGCCGAATCAAAATGGCATCCGTGGAAAAAGGCTCCATTTAAATCCCCAGCAAAACCGTTGCAATGATGAAGTAGCAATAGACGCTGACAATGTCCACCGAGGTGGTGACAAAGGGACCGGTGGCAACGGCGGGATCAATGTTGGCCTTTTCAAAGAGCATGGGAACAAGAGATCCCACCAGGGCCGCTACAGACATGGAAGTGACCACGGCAAAGCCCACGGCAAAGGCCAGCTGCAGGGAGAGGGGTTCATTGTTGAACCGCACCTTGGCCACCACTCCGATGAAAACCCCGTAGATCACCCCCAGAATCATCCCAATGGCCAGCTCCTTTCCCACCACGGAAAATAGATCACCGGTGTCGATCTTTCCCGTGGCAATACCGCGCACCACAATGGTGGAGGACTGGGTGCCGATGTTACCCCCCATGCCCATGATCACCGGAATAAAGGCGGCAAGATAGGCATATTGCGTCAGGCTCTCTTCAAAATTACCAATGATGAAAAAGGCGGCCAGCCCCCCCAGAAAACTGGTAAAAAGCCAGGGCAGGCGAATACGGGTTCCCCGGAGCACCGTCTGGGTTTCAATGTAATCTTCCCCCACACCGGCCATCTTCAAAATATCACCGGTGGCCTCTTCACTGATAATGTCAATGACGTCGTCCACGGTGACAATTCCCACCAGGCGGTTGTCATCGTCCACCACCGGGATGGCCAAATAATCGTACCGGGCCACCAGCTGGGCCACATCTTCCCGGTCGGTGTAGGTTTTCACAGACACGATGTTCCGGGTCATGAACTCTTTCAGGGGCTTTTCCGGATGGACCACCACCAGCTGCCGCAAAGAGCTTACCCCCACAAGTTTGCCATAGGTATCTATGACATAGACATAAAAGGGCATTTCCACATCAAGAAACTCGTTTTGCAGGGCCTCAATGACGTCCCTTGCCCCCATGTCTTCCTTCAGAGCAATGAAGTCCGGCACCATGATGCTGCCGGCAGTGTCCGCGCCGTAGCTCATCAGCTGCTCCACTTCCTGGGAGTCTTCGTTGTTCATCTTCTCAAGGATGATATCGGCAGTGTCTTCATCCAGGTACCCCAGGAGTTCAGCAGCATCATCAGCGGCCATGTTTTCAAAAACATCCACCACCTCTTCAATGGCCATGCGCTCCATGATCTCCAGAAAAACCGTCTCTTCAAGTTCGGAAAACAGCACCCCCTTTTGCTCAGGATCATCCATGAGGCTGAACATTTTAAGCCGGTCCTCACTGGACAGGTCACGAAAAACCAGGGAAAGATCTGCGGCATGGGTTTTCTTAATTATCTTCTGAAGGGATTTGGTGGCACCACGTCTTAACAGCCGTTTGACACTTTCTGCAAGTATTTTATGGCGCTCTTTCTGCATCTGTTATCCTCTGTGATAGTTGGGATAGGTGCTGGGTATCAGGGACTGGGACTGGGGACCCCCAATTTCTATAACATCTGTTTAACATGGGCTTTTTCCCTTAGCCCTTCGATCCAGGTGTTGAACTTTTTTTCCACAATTTGATCATATAATTTTTTGGAAATTTCATCGGAAACCGCTTTCAGGGACTTTTCGGACCCCTCCTCAATGGTTTCCACAAAAAACATCTGATATCCCAGATCCGTTTGGATAAATGTGGAGTGTTCGCCGGCAGCAAGATCCTTTACGGCATCGGCAATTTCTCCTGACAGGGCGTCCAGGCTGAAAAGGCCTATCTTACCACCATCCCCGGCATTGGGGGCCTGGGAGTATCGCCTGGCAACCTCTCCAAAGGGTTCCCCGGACAGCAGTGCCCCGTTGACATTATTAAATTTTTGTTGCACAAAGCCGTCCACGGCCAGTGCCCCACCGGTGATCAGTATATTTCTCAGATAGATCTTCTTGGTTCCACCATACATTTCAGGATGGGCATCATAATAGGTTTTTATATCATTATCCGTAATAATCACCTTGGATTTAACACTGAAATTAATCAACTTGGGACGCAGGATCTCCTGGCGGATCTTTTCACGATAAGCCTTAAAGGTCATCGCCTCCTGTTTCAGGGCCTTCTCCAAATCCTCCTGGGTCATCATCCGGGAACGCTTGAGCTGCTCAATGGCATTGTCCACCTCCTGCTCGGAAACGGTAAAGCCAAGCTTCTTGACCTCCTGATCGGTTATTTTCCGATCCACCAGATTCTTGAGCATCTCCTGCTTTAAATTAAACAGCATGGTTTCCATTTTCTCCTGGGAATATCCGGAAGCGGCCAGCTTATCTTCATAGGGCCGAATGGCGCTGTTCAATTCGGAAAGGGTAATGATGTCGTCGTTCACCACCGCAACGATGCGATCCACAATCTCTGCAGAGGCCATGGCAGGAACCATGGCAACAACTATAAGTAGAAAGAACAAACAATAATATACAAAGCGGTAATTCTTTGTCATACCGGTCATAAACTCCGTTTTAGGTGTGGATTTCCGATCTCAAGCCGGTTTCTGCCCTGCATGGGCATCCATATGGGGTCCCAAGCCTTAAATCATAAACATTACGTGTTACCACGACCCACCATCTCTTTCAAGATTTTTCTGGTCCCTGTTTCTATTTCAGAACCGTTGAAATCAGTTCACCTGGGCGGCAATGAGCTTCAACGCCTTTCTGGCCTCCACCAGGGCTTTGGTGATTTTTTTAATGCGGCTGCCCACGGTTATTTTCAGCACATTTTCCGATGTAAATTCGTGGGGCAGCTCAAGGGTTGAAACTGCCCCTGCCAGTCGTGACGGTTTTTTCTGGTGAAGATCCGAAAACACCATGGAGATGGTTGTAAGTGTTATATCCATCTTTTTCACACCGGCTTTAACGCTGAGCACCCGCAGCATGATCTTAAAGAGCATATTCACCCCCTCTTCGGGGAGCTTACCGAAACGGTCAATGAGTTCCTTTTGCATGGCCAGTACCTGGGCAGGTTCGGTCATCTGGGAGAGCCGTCGATAGATGGTGAGGCGCTGCTCAATGGACTGGACATACGCATCGGAAATATGAGCGGACATGGCAATGTTGATCTCCGGCTCCAGGGCTTCAATCCTGGGGTCTCCTTTAAGGTCAGACACCGCCTCATCCAGAAGTTTTAAAAACATGTCATACCCCACCGCTGCAATGTGCCCGGATTGAGCCCCCCCCAGTGCCGACCCCGACCCCCTTATCTGGAGATCTTTCATGGCAATCTGAAATCCCGACCCCAGATCCCGGTGCTCCATAAGAGCGGCCAGCCGTTTTTTGGCATCCCGGGTGAGACGGTTTTCATCGGGCACGAACAGATAGGCATAGGCCTGATCATCCCCCCGGCCGATGCGCCCCCGGAGCTGGTAGATCTGGGCCAGGCCAAACCGATCCGCCTTATTGATAATCATGGTGTTGGCCGACGGAATATCCAGTCCCGATTCCACAATGGTGGTGCACACCAGAAGGTCAATATCCCGGTTGATGAATTGAAGCATCACCTTTTCAAGGTCGCTCTCCGAAAGCCTGCCATGGGCCACCCCCAGCCTCACCTGGGGAATCAGCTGCTGCAATTTTTCAGCCATTTTAAAAATGGTCTTGATCTCATTGTGTATGAAAAAAATCTGTCCGCCCCGGGCAAGCTCGCGTTTCACGGCATCTGCCACCACAGCGTCATCATATTCCGAAATATAGGAGACAATGGGCTGCCGATCTTCGGGGGGGGTTGAGATGACACTGATATCCCGCATGCCGGTGAGTGACAGGTGAAGGGTTCTCGGAATGGGCGTGGCTGTCAGGGCCAGCACATCAATGGTGCTCCTTCTTTTTTTGAGGACCTCCTTATGTTTCACCCCAAACCGCTGCTCCTCATCAATGACCAGAAGCCCCAGGGCTTTAAAGTTCACATCCTTTTGAAGCAGACGGTGGGTACCGATGACCACGTCCGTGCGACCCGATGCAAGGTTTTCCAGGATTTTGCGCTGTTCCGCCGCCGTTCTGAACCGGGACAGAGCCTCCACCGTCACCGGATACCCGGCAAACCGCTGGCGAAATGAGTGAAGATGCTGCTCCGCCAGAATGGTGGTGGGCACCACCACCGCCGCCTGCTTTCCATCATTGACGGCTTTGAAGGTGGCCCGGATGGCCACTTCGGTTTTTCCATACCCCACATCCCCGCACACCAGCCGGTCCATGGGAGTTTCATCCTCCATATCCATGAGAACATCATCAATGGCCTTGAGCTGATCCGGGGTCTCATCATAGGGAAATGCGGCCTGAAAATCATCATAATAACCGTCCGACCGGCTGAAGGCATGGCCCTTGTGTACCCGTCGTTCAGCATATATCTTAAGGAGTTCCCCGGCCATTTTCTCCACCTCTTTTTTGGCCTTGGCCCGGGCTTTTCCCCAGGTTTTTCCACCGATCTTGTCCAGCAACGGGGTGTACCCCTCCACCCCCACATACTTTTCGACCATCTCCATGCGGTCCACCGGCAGATACAGGCGGTCCTCGTCCCGGTAGGTAATCAGAATAAAATCACCGGAAAGCCCCTCCATGGTGATGGTTCGCAACCCCTCATACCGCCCCAGTCCATGCTCCACATGCACCACGATATCACCGGTTTTCAGCTCTTCCGGGGTGATAAAACTGGTCTTTGCCCGATTGGTACCTGTTTTTCGGATTCTTTTCTTGGCACCAAAAATTTCCTGGTCCGTGATCAGGGCAAGTCCTTCATCCGAATGCACAAACCCTGAAGAGATATGGCCCACCACATAAAAGATACCCGCAGAAATGAGATGAAAACGGGAAAACGACTCCAGACGTAAAGGTGCAATGCCATAGGGCTGTAGAAGGGAGACGGCCCGGGTTGCCTGGATCTCACTGCTGCACACCACAAGTGCTGCCATGCCCATCTCCTGCTTTTCCTGGAGCCACTTTGCCAGGGGCAGTAACAGATTCTCATGACGGCCTTCCCTTTTCAGCTCTGCAGAGAGCAAGACATTGCTTTGAAAACCGGGATTGAGCACCACGCAATGGGCGGCATCATCGGCTTTGGGAGAGTGCTTTTGGACATCAACGGCTTTAAAGACAAGGGTGTTTCCGTTGCAGACCCGTTCCTCCACCGCATCCCAGGTTATATAAATGGATTCGGGTGGCACACACAGCCGTTTTTCCGACCGGGCCGTTTCAAGGTTTTCCAAGGCTTTTTTCTCAAACTGAAGGGCAGCCTGCCGGAGCACATCGGGTTCATCCATGACAAACAAGGCATCGTCATCGGTATAATCAAAGAAGGTGTCCAGCCGGGGATAGACAATGGAGAGCATGCTCTCCATACCTGGGAATCGCCCCTCTTCCTTTGTGCGATCCACATATTCCCTCATCTTTGAGGTACCGATATCCGATGCAGATGCTGCCTGGCGTAACCGCCCCAGGACATGGGTCAATTCGGTTCTTTCCACCACCGCCTCGCTGGCAGGGATGATGATGGCTTCGGTGAGTTCCTTTGTGCCCCGCTGGGAAATGGGGGAAAAAAACCGAAGAGACTCCACCAGATCCCCCAGGAGATCCAGACGAAGGGGCAGCGCATAATTTGGGGAAAAAATATCCATGATCCCCCCCCTCACCGAATAGTCCCCGGGCTCTTCCACCAGGGAGGTGCGTTGATAACCACAGGCATTCAGCCGTGAGATGAGAAGATCCCGGTCAATCTCCTCTCCATTGATCACCAGCTCCTGGGCATGGGCAATGGTTTTCCTGGGGATCAACCTTTGCAGCAAAGTATCCACACTGGTCACCACCAGGTGGTGGGCCTGTGCCGAAACCAGATGGTTCAGCACAGACAGGCGCTTGGCTGCTGTGGCACCATGGTAGGAGAGAGATTTAAAGGGCAGAAGATGATATCCCGGAAAATAGAGCGGAGGAGCGGCCTTGTCCGGTAGAAAGAAAGAGAGATCCTCCATAAACGCCATGGCTTTTTTGTGGTCTGCCGTAATCACCACAATGGTTCTCTGCGTCTCCCCACACAGTTGTGACACCACAAACCCTTTTTCCGCACCGCTCATTCCGGTGAGTTCCAGGCCCGATGCCGGATCATTGATAATATTTAAGATGGTGTTTTTCATTTTTTTCTTGATTTTAAACGTCATAAGCATTAAAGGTAGTCACGCATTTAAAAGCCGATGTAACTCAGTTGGTAGAGTAGCTGATTCGTAATCAGCAAGTCAGCGGTTCGACTCCGCTCATCGGCTCCATTGAAAATACTATGGTTACAGGCTTTTCGGCCTGTAACCATTTTTTTTGCCATTCGTCAGCTGCATCCATTTCTTGCCATTTCCGACCCGTTTTGCACCCACTCTTTTTGCATGTTTGGTTCTGTTCACAATAGAAAATATAGCAGCCCTGGTAGATGTTGGTAGCATCGACCAGGGCTAATCACAACACACTTACACAAGAGGTATGTATGACTGACCCGACCATATCAGAAGTCCACGCCCAGGTAAACTCTTACGTTGAATACCTCCTGACATCCGGAATAAAGAAAATGAGTTGAATGAAATTGATGTCAGATTTAAAACTTACATTCCGCACTTCAATTGCGGACAGTCGTCTCCTGCGTCGATCCTGGCTTATCACCCTACAAGTTGCCGTTCCCTGCGGTCACTCTCGCCTGTGGCTCGCCTTTCGCTTTGCTCAAGTCCTTCGGACGGTTCCTCACGGTTCCGCCCTTGTTTTCGGCTAATATTTGTGCTAACAGTAACTCTGTTAACAGAACTCCTGTATAGGGGGGGCTTGCACCCCATAAGTTCACGCCCGTGCCGGGCGTACGCCACCCATTGCAGTGGATAGCCGAAGCAATTTTCAACCTGAAATAATTTAAGGATAAACATGAACCCGCCTGAAGAACGTGCAAAGATATTAATCGTTGATGACAACAAACAGAACATCGAGATACTGATGGCGTTGTTTCGGGAGGAATACAAGATTGCTGCGGCAATCAATGCCAAGCGCGCCATGAAAATCGCCCGATCCGATACCCAGCCGGACATCATCCTGTCGGATATCATTATGCCGGAAGTGGACGGTTATCAATTCTGTGCCGAACTCAAAGAGGATCCCAAAACAAAACATATCCCGATTATTTTTGTAACGGCGGTTTCCGAAATTATGGATGAAAACCGGGGATTTGCATTAGGTGCCGTGGATTATATCACCAAGCCCTTTCATCCGCCCATGGTCAAGGCCCGGGTGAAACTTCACCTGAACCTCAAACGGAAACAGGAACTCCTGGAAAAATTTGCCTTTATAGATGCCCTGACCGAAATTCCGAACCGCCGCAGGTTCGATGAGACCCTATATAAGGAATGGAACCGCGCCCTGCGATCCAAGACGTCTTTGTCCATGATCATGCTGGATATCGATCATTTTAAGGACTTTAACGATACCTACGGGCACGGGCAGGGGGACGACTGCCTTAAGCGAGTAGCCAAGGCCATGGAATGGTCTCTGCGCAGGGCATCGGACTTTGTGGCCCGCTATGGCGGGGAAGAATTCGCCGTCATTTTACCGTCGACCACCGAACCGGAGGCATGCACAACGGCCGACCTTATCCGGGATACCATCAAAGCGTTGGAGATCCAACATGCCAGTTCGCCGGTCACTTCACAGGTCACTCTGAGCATGGGGATTGCTACAATTGTGCCCGAAGGGCATCAAAGCCCGGACGACTTGATCACCGAAGCGGACAGGCAGTTATACATGGCAAAGAGATCCGGCCGCAATACCATCATGCACACACATACAATACACAGCTAAGGAGTCCCCTATGAAATCCATTTACGCATTTATCATCACCCTGGCACTGACATGTTCCTGTATCGTAACGGTCCACGGCGACCCCCTTGTTCTGGTGACATCGGAATGGCGTCCCTACACCTCCTCAAAAATGGAAAATTACGGTGAGTTCACAGAGAAGGTTTCGCTTGTCTTTAAAGAGATGGGCCAAACGCCTGAATATCGGTTCTACGGATGGCCCCGCTGTTACGACGCCGTTGTCAAGGGCAGGGTTTGGGCGGCCTTTCCCTACTCTTTTACCAAAGAACGCGCAGAGGAGGTCCTTTTCTCCGAGCCCCTGTCGTTTTCCAGAACCCTGTTCTTTTACTATGCGCCGCCGGGAAGTCACAAAACATTTGAAGCCCACACCATTGAGGACTTAAAAAAGTATAAGGTCGGCGGTGTATCCGGATATTTTTATGAAGAGATGTTCCGGGAGGCCGGACTTACCGTTGATTACGTCAACCGGGAAGTTCAGGGCATTGAAAAACTGATCCTGAACCGCATCGAACTGATGCCCATCAACGAGCATGTGGCCCGGGACCTCATCCGGCAGCATTTCCCTGAACATGTGAAGGATTTTAAAACCTTGGATTATGTGTTCAGTGTCAATGAGCTTTCCCTGATCGTTTCCAAAACATATCCGGACTCCCGGCAATGGCTTGAACGGTTCAATGCCGCCTTAAAACGGTGCCGGGAAAAGGAGCTCCTTCCCTTGCCATGAAAAAATTTTGCACCCTGAAAAATAATAAAAATTTTCCCCTTTACAGCCAGGCGGCCATCGGACTTGTCCTGGTCGTCGTTTTTCTGTCCACCGGTTTTATTTTATGGAACACGTACAAGATAGCAGACGCCGAAAAGATCCGGATGCAAAAGAGAGCGGATGATTATATCGACACCCTTGCCAGTACCCTGGAGGTTCCCCTGTGGGATGTTGACCGCCCGAATATTGCCGTAATCGGCAAATTCTATTTAAAAAACGACAATATCAGGCGGGTGAAACTCGTAGGGGTTTCAGGAGAGGTCTTCATTGACGGGCACCCGGAGGAGATCGGCCGGCCGGATTCCGGCATCCTGCTGCGGACCCGGGAAATCCGGTATAACGGTGAATTATTAGGAACCGTTACCCTTGAAATCGTTGCCACCAAAGCGGAAATGCTGACCCTGCACCTGACCCGGTCTGCGGTTTTCACACTGTTCGTATTTGTTCTGGCCGTGGTGGTGCTCTGGTTGATGCGGGGCCGCGTCAAGGTGGCGGCGGAACTTGCCGAGACAAATCTGAATCTGGCCGAAGCCAAGGAAAGGGCGGAAACCGAACGGACCAGGGCCCTGTCCGCAACCGAGGCCAAAAGCAAGTTCCTGGCCAATATGAGCCATGAAATCCGCACGCCCCTGAATGCCGTCATGGGGCTGACGGACCTGGTCATGCGGACCGAACTCACCGATGATCAACAACAGTACCTGACAAAAATCAAGGTCTCATCCAAGACGCTTTTGGCCGTCATCAACGATATTCTGGATTTTTCCAAAATTGAGGCCGGCCGCCTGGAGCTTGAACAGACGCGTTTCTCGCTGTTCGATGTCATGGCAAACTTATCGGAAATGTTCGGTTTCATGGCCCACGAAAAAGAGATCGAATTTCTGGTATCTGTTGAAGATCAAATTCCCAGTGCATTGATCGGGGATCCGGTCCGCCTGGGACAGATCCTCATCAACCTGGTGGGCAACGCCTTCAAATTCACCCAGAAGGGGGAAATCTACGTCCATGTCACCCCCTTACGGAACCCGTCCGCCAATCATCCGACATCCCCCGATCATATCGATCTTGAATTTACGGTGCGGGATACAGGAACCGGTATTCCCCAAGACCGCCTGGACCGCCTGTTCCGATCCTTCAGCCAGGCCGACAGCTCCACCACCCGAAAGTACGGGGGAACAGGCCTGGGGCTCGCCATCTGCCGGAAGCTCACCCAGCTCATGGGCGGGGAGATCGGGGTGAAAAGCGAACCGGGAAAAGGCAGTACCTTCACCTTCTCCGTTCGCCTGAAAAAACAACCGGAAAAGGACCAGATCCTCTTGTGTCCCCCCAGGGATCTTAGGGGATTGCGCGTTCTGATCGTGGATGACAATCAGACGTCCCTTGACATCCTTGCCGCCGCCATTTCATCATTCAAGATGGAAGCGGTGACCGCGTCGTCCGGCCAAGAGGCCGTCGAACGGCTCAAAGAGATCTCCTTTGACCTGGTTCTGATGGACTGGAAAATGCCCGGTTTGAACGGCATGGAAGCGGCCAAACAGATAAAAACCCGTCTGAAACTTGAAAAAATGCCCATTGTCTGCATGATTTCCGCCTATGGCAGAGAGGATCTGATACAAGAGTCGGACAGGCGGTTTCTGGACGCGTTTCTGTACAAGCCCGTCAACCTGTCCCTGCTGTTCGATACCATCATGGAATTGTTCGGGCGCCACGATGCGGTCGTGACGCGCGGCCCCCGGCAGATCCACTCTGATCATGAACCGGACCGGGTGCTTCAGGGCAAAAGCGTTCTTCTGGTGGAGGACAACACCATCAACCAGGAAGTGGCACTGGAGTGGCTCCACATTGCCGGTCTCAAAACGACGGTTGCCTCCAACGGAAAAGAGGCCCTCAACTATCTTGAGGAAAGCATACCGGATGCCGTACTGATGGATATCCAGATGCCGGAAATGGATGGGTTTGAGGCAACCCGGCATATCCGGGCCGACCCGCGATACCAAAATCTACCGGTGATCGCCATGACGGCCCATGCCCTGAAAGGTGACCGGGAAAAATGCCTGCAGGCCGGCATGAACGATCACATTTCCAAGCCCATTGATCCGAAAATCCTGTTTTCAACGCTGAGCCGCTGGCTGGAATTATCCGATCCCTCCCCCGGGGCCGGGGAAACCGGGGAGAAGAAAGGCGGTGAAAAGACAGCCCCGCCCGAAACGTCCTCGTTTACGGAAACGGATCTGCCGGGTATCGATATTCAAACCGGACTCTTCCGCGTCAACCACAACGAAGCCCTCTATACCAAGCTGCTCAAATCCTATTTCCTGGATTTTCGTGACGCCCCGGATAAAATCCGCCATTACCTCAATGCCCAAGAAACGGAGGAGGCCAAACGGCTTGTCCATTCCATCAAGGGCGTGTCTGCGAATCTCGGTATCACAACGCTTTTTGAAGCGGCAAAGACCGCAGAGCTTGAGATCACCACTGAAGGAGGCATTCAATCCATAACCTGGGATGAATTCACGGGCCGTCTTGAAACCGTCATGGACGGCCTTGACAAGTTCTTTTCCACAATGTCGTCTGCGCCCCAATCCTCCTCCCCTCTTCCGGGCCATGACACGCAAAATGCCGCCGCCTGCCTGGAACGGATCAAAAAGATAGCTGTCCTTTTGGATGACGACCTGGACAACGCAAGGCAGATGCTTGCCGATTCAGAGCCCATGCTCAGGCACCTTGTGGAAAACAGGTTATGTGATGCACTGAACGAACATATCGACAACTTTGAAATTGATGAGGCATCCGAAGTTCTGGCGACCATGGAAACCGTGCTGGATAAAAATAATGAAAAAAAAAGAGGCAGTGCATGAAACATCTCGTTAAAGCTTTCTATTCTTATAATTGATCTCAGGTAATAACTCCCCGTCGTAGTTAGCTGTATTTTGCGACCCTTCCAAAAGCAATATTCAGCTTTCTCATTCGTGCCCTGAGGGTAGAGGGATGCATGCCAAGCCTGTCAGCTGCCCCGCCCTTGCCTTCAATTCTTCCCTCAGCTTTTTTCAAGACAGATTGGATGTATTTTCGTGTCCAATGATTGAGCGTTTCAATTCCGTCCACATCATCGGCCGGAACCCGATCCTGATTTCTTTTCCAATCCAATGCAGGCTCCCGCATGTCAAGAGGAGACAGAACATCATGAACATTTCCGGTTATCAGCACACGTTCAAGCACGTTTGCCAACTCTCTCACATTACCGGGCCATGTATATTGTCGGAGCTGATTCATGTGGTTTTCAGGTAATCTCAGAGGGTGTCTTATTTTCAGTTCCTTTGATTTTTTATCAATAAAATGGTTCACCAGGGCAGGAATATCCTCAGGCCTCTGCCGTAACGGCGGAATCATTATTGGAAACACGTTAAGGCGGTACCAGAGATCTTTACGAAACTCACCGGTCAGCACCATATGTTCAAGGTTTTTATGCGTGGCACTGATGACACGCACATCCACCGACAGGGGGGTTGTTCCCCCGACCCGTTCGATCTCCTTTTCCTGCAACACTCTCAAAAGTCTTACCTGGGCTGCCAATGGAAGTTCCCCGATTTCATCCAGGAATATCGTGCCGGTGTGTGCTCTTTCAAAGAGCCCACGCTTTTGGGAAATAGCCCCGGTAAAAGAGCCTTTTTCATGGCCGAAAAGCTCGCTGTCAATCAGACCGTCGGGAATAGCGCCGCAGTTCACTTTAATCAGCGGTCGATCCTTTCTCCTGGACCCCCGATGAATGGCATTGGCCATGACCTCCTTGCCGACACCGGTCTCTCCCAGTAAAAGAACCGGGCTGTTCATGGGGGCAACCTGCCTGATCAACCGCATTACATTGGACAGACCGAAATCGACCCCTATAATCGTATCACCTGTCATCTCTATCATCTTTTGATTCAGGTATTCGTTGTCATCTTTCAACATGTCCTGCAGAAACTGTATCTCCTGGTGCTTCAAAACATTACTGATGGCGGAGATCAAGGGGGCATGGAATAAATTGACAAGACGGACATGGACGTCCATATACCTGTGTTTGTCTCTTGCAAACAGAATAAAAGACCCAAGGTGCTTGTTTTCAAGTTCGAGATCCATGTGGATGTGAGAAACATCTTCACCCCAGATTAGAGAACAGGCGGCTTTGGCCTCAGGAGGCTCGCAATCAATATCATTCACCATGCGTATTTCAGGCGCATCTTGCATTTTCCCCTTGAGAAAACTCCACATCTGAAACGGAAAGGCAATCGTTCTGGAAGGCTTTTTCATATCCTTTGGAAATAGTACCGCATGCAGCCTGGCTTTATTCATTCCGGGGTCATACACGCCGAGCAAGATGCCGTCAGCTGGCATGACGGTTTGAAGATATGCCAGAAACCGCTGCAATGCCGTCTCAATATTAAGGCTGCTGAACAGGTGCAGAGTGCCCTGTTTGAAAAAATCATTTTCGTTGATGTTCATCATTGACTCCCCGGGCTTCATCATTGGGTCATACGACCCGCTGTGCGAGTATAGCAGACAATCTGCTAAATAAAACAGTTTTAAAGCGATCTGCTAAATTTAAAAGATAATCTATCAAATTTAACAGTATTCGTCCGCCCATTTTTTTCATAAACATACATGGCAGATCCGTCTGCCACAACAAACCTTGAAATTCTTATCATTACAGAATGTTATATTTGGGTCATTGTATCAACACACTTTAATAAGAAGACTTGTTACCATGGCATAGAATTTGTATTACTTTAATTTAATTTAAAAAAAGCAAAAGGTGAGGTTTCCATGGAATCAATCGAAATGATATATCTCAGAACATTCTCTGATCACGAAAAACAGAAAGCGATTGATATATTCAATGGTTTGATCCTCCGGGGACCGGACACGCCCTCCGGAATAAAGTTGTTTGCGAATCATGAGTTGCCCAATGATTTAATGATTTTCTTACATTGGAACACGATTGGAAAAATTCCATTTAAGAGCCTGTTCGGCGAAAGACTATCCACTGCATTTAAGGACTTGGGATGGATTACCCACTCCGTATGGGAATCATTACGGGAGGAGTGCCAATAAATGAAAGAACAGACTGAGGTTAACCTTGATTCCCTCATAAAAAGGCTTCAGGATGAGGGCATAAAGAAAGCCGAAACCCTGGCTGAAGGAATCATCAGCAAGGCGGAAGAGAGAGCCTCTCTCATCCTGAAACAAGCCGAACAGGAGGCGGAAGGGATGATGGAGAAGGCAAAGGATGAAATAGCCCAAAGAGAGAGGACGTTCCGGAAAAACCTTGAACAGGCAGCGCGTGACGTCATGATTGGCGTGAAGAGATCCATCATGGATACGTTTCACGCCCTATTGCAACAGGAATGTAAAGTAATCCTGTCCGAAACAACAACGTTTGAGACGCTGTTTCCGGCAATTTTTGAGGGGTTGAACAGGGGAAAAGAGACTGCTGTCGGGGAATTTGAGATATGGGTCAACAATGAAGACAGGGATGCCATATTTTCATTTTTACTTACCGCATTTAAGGAAAAGATGAAAACGGGCATTGACGTAAAGACAAGGCCTGACATTGGGTCAGGGTTTAAAATCTGGGTGAAGGATGAACATATCTATTATGATCTCACTGATGAAGGTGTTACCGCTCTCATCTCAGAATACATCAATCCCGAGCTTGAAAGCCTGCTTGCGGACGTCAGAATGAAAAAAAAGATGCCCGGAGATCACAAATGAAGCGCGCCTATTATTACACCCTTGCCTCTTTGCCATCTCTGTTTTTTGCGTCCCCACTGCCTTTAACCATAAAGGATTTTTTTTCACAGTGCCGGTTTGAACTTACTTCTGGAGATTTTGCCATTCTTCAATCCGCGCAACTGTCTCCCAGTGATGATGCACCGCTGCTCTTTCTTAAAAAATGGTATGACCGGGAGCGGCAGATACGCAATGAACTTGTCCGGCTCAGGGCCCGGAAACTGGGCTGGGATGCCGGCAAATACCTGCGTAAGGGAGAGGAGGGGGAAAGTGCTGTGAGATTTGCCCGGGATATTTTCTCAATGGATTCACCCGAGGCTGCGGAAAAGCGCATGGACCAGGCACGATGGAACTATCTCAGCGAATTGGCATCAGATCATTATTTTGATCTTGAAAAACTGATCAGTTACGCTTTGAAGCTGAAAATAAATGAAAAGATATCAGGTCTTGATCCCCAAAAAGGATGGGAGAAACAGGAAGCGATCCTTGCCCGTTTACCCGAATACATTAACCTGTAACCGCCACGGACAGTCACAACGAATAATGAAAATGGCATTATGCCGCCCCCCCCCCCGACGGGCAATGGGCCCGGCCCGGAACCGTAGACGGCTCAATTGGCCGGTTCCTATTGCCCGTCGGGGGAGGGGCTCTGCTGAGGTTGCCTTGGATGCTGCCTTTTCATATAACATACATGGCAGAAAAACCTGCCACAACGAAAAACGAAAGTCCTTTAATTCCAGCATATTGGTGAGACTTTCATATAAAAAAATTCTGGGTGTACCATGAAACGTACCGGCAACATATACGGCATAAACAAGAATCTGATCACCGTCGAATTTAAGGATAATGTTCTGCAAAACGAGATCGGCTATGCGCGGATAGGCAAAAGCGATATCCGGCTCAAGGCGGAAATCATCAGAATAAAAGGTAATATGGCCGATCTTCAGGTCTTTGAAGAGACCCGGGGGCTGCGTCAGGGGGATCTTGTGGAATTTACGGGAAATCTTTTGTCGGCAGAACTTGGGCCCGGCCTTTTGGGACAGTTTTTTGACGGCATGCAGAATCCCCTGGAAAAGCTCGCCGACAAATACGGTGAATTTCTTGAAAGGGGGGAATCCCTGCCCCCCCTTGACGAGGAGCAGTTGTGGCAATTTACGCCGGTTGCCCAAAAAGGCGCAACAGTACAGGCCGGAGACACAATTGGAACCGTTCCCGAGGGCATCCTCACCCATAAAATCATGGTGCCGTTTTATCTGAAGGGGAGATATGAAATTGCAGCCGTCTCCCCTCCCATGGCGTATCAGATCAAGGATACCATAGCGGTTTTAAAAGATCAGAAAGGAGACACCCACCCCGTTACCATGACGTTTCAATGGCCCGTCAAAAAGGCTGTGGAGATCTATGAAGAGCGCCTGGAGCCGCGTGAACCCTTAATCACCCAGATTCGTATCATAGACACCCTTTTTCCCGTTGCCAAAGGAGGGACCTATTGTACGCCGGGTCCTTTTGGGGCGGGTAAAACCGTTCTGCAGCAGATAACAAGCCGCAATGCAGAAGCCGATATCGTCATCATAGCAGCTTGTGGTGAACGGGCCGGTGAAATCGTGGAGACGATCAATGAGTTTCCGAAACTTATGGATCCCAGGACGGGAAGATCCCTCCTGGAAAGAACGATCATTGTGGGCAATACCAGCTCCATGCCGGTGGCAGCCCGTGAATCCTCAATTTACACGGCTGTAACCATGGCGGAGTATTACAGGCAGATGGGATATGATGTGATTCTGCTTGCAGATTCCACATCCCGCTGGGCCCAGGCCATGCGGGAAAGATCCGGCCGGCTTGAAGAGATACCGGGAGAAGAGGCTTTCCCAGCCTATCTTGAGTCCATTGTGGCAAATTTTTATGAACGTGCGGGAAGGGTGCGCATGAAGGACGGCAGTATCGGTTCCATCACCATCGGCGGCACGGTAAGCCCGGCCGGCGGCAATTTTGATGAACCCGTGACCCAGGCGACATTGAAGGCTGTGGGGGCCTTTCACGCCCTGTCCAGGGAGCGGTCGGATGCCCGCAGATATCCGGCCATCGATCCCCTGGAAAGCTGGAGTAAATATACCGGTGTGATCGAAAAGGATGCTGGCAAGAAGATGATCAGACTGTTAACCCGGGCATATGAAATCTCACAAATGATGAAAGTGGTGGGAGAAGAAGGCACCCCAATGGATGACTTCGTACTTTACCTGAAAGGGGAATTCTTTGACAGCGTCTACCTGCAGCAGAATGCCTTTGATCCCATTGACGGTGCAACATCACGGGAACGGCAATTGAACGCCTTTGGCATCATGGAAAACATCATAAACACCCGGGTGACATTTAAGAATAAGGACGAAGCCAGATCCATCTTCAGCAGACTTCGCTCCCTTTTCATAGAGTACAACACCTCTCAATGGGAAAGTGAGGAGATGGCAACCTATGCCTCCCAACTTACAAATTACCTGAATGAATACCGGCAGGAAAACACAAAGGACGGATTCATACTCCATGACAAGCCCTTTATGGAAAATCATCTGGATTCCACATTTGCACGATCCAAAAATTTTAAGAACTTAAATGACGGAATCCCAGTACATAGGGAAGAAGATGCTGAAAATATACAATAAAATCATTCAGATATCAGGCAATGTCATTGTTTTGAATGCCCGGAATATCACATACGGAGAGCTGGCAGTCATCTCTTCAAGGGAGCAGTCATCCCTTGCGGAGGTGATACGGATCGACGGAGACCGGATATATCTTCAAGTATTTGCCGGCAGCAGCGGCATCTCCACCAATGATGAAGTCCGCTTTACAGGCGCTCCCATGAGGGTCTCTTTTTCAGAGAATCTTCTTGGAAGAGTGTTTAACGGTATCGGGAAACCCAGGGACAACGGCCCGGATCTCAGGGAAAATCCCGTGGACGTCGGGGGACCCACGGTAAATCCTGCAAAGCGGATTGTGCCCTCCAGGATGATACATACCGGAATCCCCATGATCGATCTCTTTAATTCCCTGGTTGAATCCCAGAAGATTTCAATTTTCACCACCTCAGGTGAGCCGTACAACGAACTTTTGGTAAGGATCGCCATGCAGGCGGAGGTTGACATCATCGTTCTGGGCGGCATGGGGCTCCGATTTGACGACTATCTCTTTTTCAGACACACCCTTGCCAAACAGGGGGCGCTGAACCGCTCCGTTCTTTATATCCATACAGCGGCAGACCCCACGGTTGAATGTCTCATGGTGCCGGATCTATGCCTTGCGGTGTCGGAACGGTTCGCCCTTGAAGGCAAAAGAGTTCTGGTTCTGCTGACGGACATGAAAAATTTCTGTGACTCCCTCAAGGAGATCGCCATTATCATGGAGCAGGTGCCCTCCAACAGGGGGTATCCCGGAGATCTTTACAGTCAGTTGGCATGCCGTTACGAAAAGGCGGTGGATTTCAAAAATGCCGGTTCCGTGACCATTCTTTCGGTGACCACCATGCCCGGAAACGATGTCACCCATCCTGTGCCTGATAATACCGGGTACATCACCGAAGGGCAATATTACCTGAACAACGGCCGGATAGAACCCTTTGGCTCTTTGAGCAGATTAAAACAGCTTGTCAACAAAAATACCCGCGAAGACCATAGAGCACTGATGGATAATATGGTGCAGCTCTATGCAGATTACCAGGAGACACTGGAAAAACGATCCATGGGATTTCGCATGTCATCATGGGATGAAAAGCTTTTAAAGTACGGCACTGCCTTTGAAGCTGAATTAATGGATCTCTCGGTGAATATCCATCTGTTTGAGGCCCTTGACAGGGGATGGCAGATTCTGGCCGATTGTTTTCAACCCAATGAAACAGGCCTTAAAAACGAACTGATCACCCGGTTCTGGCCCGGGGTGAAAAAATGAGATGACGGGCTTGATCAAACCTCTGGTCATCAGGCCTCTCCCTCCCCGGCCCTTGGGAGACCGGAGTCATGATCAAGCCCAACATGACGGATGCAGGTTTGTCGGAGTTAAAAAATGAAAAAGATCAAACTGACAAAACCGGAATTGAAAAAGCAAAAGGACAGCCTGAAACGATTTCAGAGATATCTGCCCACTTTGCAGATAAAAAAACAGCTCCTGCAGATTGAGATGGGAAGGATATTGAGGGATATCAAAGAGATAAATGGGGAGATCTCCAGGATAACAGACCGTGTCAAGCCCTGGGCCGGTTATCTTGCACAAGAGATAGAGCTTTCTCAACTGCTGATGATTGACGGGATTGAGACAAAAAAGGTCAATGTCACAGGTGTGGATATTCCCATGTTTGTGAAGGCACACATGCATATTGAAGAATATGATCTTTTTGAATATCCCCTGTGGGTGGACAAGGCACTGGAAACCCTGCAGGAACTTGTCATTTTGACCGCCCGGTGTATCATCCTCAAGGAGCAGTTTCGCCTGCTCTCAGTGGAGCTTCAAATCACTTCCCAGCGTGTAAATCTTTTTGAAAAGGTAAAAATCCCGGAAGCTGAAAACGCCATAAAAAAAATATCCATCCACATGGCAGAGCAGATGGCAACCGCAGTGGGCTGGGCTCGCATTGCAAGAAAGAAAATTCAAGCAGGGGAGCGCAAATGATAGAGCCGATGAAAAAAGTGACCCTGCTGGCCGGTGCTTCGTGGGAAGATGAAACCCTGAACGCCCTGAGAGAAACAGGGGTTTTCCACATCCGGCAGCCAGAAAATGCCGGCGCCCCTGATGTGAATGCAGAAAATGATGTGACCTCAAAAAATAACGTGACTGTACAAAACAGGCTGTCGAATAACATTCTGTTGATTGAGGAGGCCCTTGGTCTCATCCCCCCCGGAGTGAAAGCGCAACCCTGTAAAGGGGATGAAGACGGAACTCTCCTGGCCCGGGAGTTGTGCCGTAAAACCAAAGAGGCCTCCTCCCTGGAAGCACAGATACAGGAACTGGAAAAGGCGTATGAGGCACAAAAGATATGGGGGCAGTTTGATCCCCATGACATTGATCAGTTGAAAGATCACTCAATTTTCATCCGCCTTTTTAAGGCCCGTAAAAAAGAGCTGGAAAAGCTTCCCGCTGATATTGCAGGTGTGGTGATCCATACCCGGGGTGCAATGGTATACTTTGCGGTGGTGACCTGTCATGAGCCGCTCTGCCCCATTCCGTTCCATGAAATCCGTATGCCGGAGCAGAGCCTTTCCCACTTGGCGCGGATGCTTGAACAAAAGAGAGAGGCACTTGAAACCATCCAAAGGAGAATTTCGGAACTTCATGGTGCCTTCCGGCACCTGACCGATTCCCTGAACGAATTTAAAGCGCTTTTAGCCTATGAGAATGCGCGGAATGCCATGGTCAGAAGAGGAGACATTATATATCTGCAAGGGTATTGCCCCACCTGCTTTATCGGGAAGCTGAAAGAACGCGCAGATATTGAAAAATGGGGGATTGTGATTGAAAATCCAGGCCCGGAAGAGAGTGTTCCCTCCCTGGTCAGGTATTCAAAACTGACCCGTCTTTTCAGGCCGGTCATGGCATTCATAGGGGTCCTGCCCGGATATCGGGAATATGATGCCAATGGGCCGTTCCTGTTCTTTTTCACCCTGTTTTTCGCGATGATTATCGGTGACGCAGGCTATGGTTTCATGATACTGGCTGCCACCTTTTTCCATGCAAAACGATCTCCTGCGCCCCAGAGTGCTCTCATCCCCCTTTTGTATCTGCTGTCTCTATCCACCATGGTCTGGGGTGCATTGACCGGCAGCTGGTTCGGAGTGGAAGCCCTGGGAGACCTCCCTTTACTTAAAGCCCTGGTCATTCCTTCCATGGATACCTTCTCCGACACAAGCCAGCCCCTCATTATACATCTGTGTTTTCTCATTGGAGCGGTTCAGCTCTCCTTTGCCCATTGCCAGCGCATTGTCAATACCTTTCCCCACATCAGATTTCTGGCGGAAACGGGCTGGTTCTTTTTAGTATGGGCGATCTATTTCATTGTCCGTGTTCTGGTGCTCAATCAGCCGTTTTCTCCATTGGGGTATTATTGCCTGATTGCAGCACTCTGCCTTATCATCTGTTTCGGGCAGCAGAAAGAGGATGGTTTTTTCAAGGGGTTGGCAAGGAGCGTTGTTGGGCTGCCCCTGGATATCATTACCTGGATAGGCAATCTTTCCGATCTTGTCTCCTATGTGCGGCTCTTTGCCGTGGGCATGTCCACAAAAGAGGTGGCCGTGGCCTTTAACAATATGGCATTCAATATCGGCTTTGACACGCTGCCGGCGATGTTTGCGGCGGTTCTCGTCCTTTTAGGGGGCCACTCGGTGAATCTTCTTCTGGGGGCCATGGCCATCCTGGTGCATGGCATCCGGTTGAATTTACTGGAATTTTCAAAACACTTGAGCGTTGAATGGTCAGGGGTGCCCTATGATCCTTTTCGGACACCGGAACCATAAAAATCAAAAGGAGAATATACATGGAATTTCTGAACAGTCTTGGTGATACCGGTTTTGTTCTTGTTCTTTTTGCCGCTGCCGTTGGCTCGGCGTTTGGCACCCTGGCCGCCGGTATGGGAGCGCTCGGTGCATGGAAGAAATGTTATCTGCAGAATAAAACGGCTCCGTTTATTCTGGTGACCTTTGTGGGGGCGCCCCTGTCCCAGACAATTTACGGCATGATTTTAATGAACGCTTTAATAGCGGCCCCTTCCACTGTGCCCGGCATTGTAAAGCTTGCTGTGGGACTGGGTGGCGGAATTGCAATGGGCCTCTCTGCCTGGTTTCAGGGCAGGGCCGGCGCCATGGCTTCAGATGCATTGGCTGAAACGGAAAAAGGGTTTGGTAATTATATGATGGTACTCGGCATTATTGAAACCGTTGCCCTCTTTGTCATGGTTTTCCTGATGACTGCTTTGAAATAGTTTCTGTCAAGGAATGTGGTATGTATCCAAAAAAAAGAAAAAAAAATCATTACCGCCATGGAATGTTTTATGTGAGACATTTTATGGTACTTTTCGTTATCACAGCATCTATTTTCATGTTGACCGCATGCAAGAATGCCCCCGACGACGTCCCCAAAAGAGTCGTCAGACCGGTTAAAATGATGACGATTCCCTCCGGCACCGATCTGCCCATATTCAGATTTCCCGGAAAAGTGCGGGCTTCACAGCGGGTGGACATGGCCTTTCAGGTGCCGGGGCCGCTGATCGAATTACCTGTCAAGGAGGGACAGGACGTGAAAAAGGGTGATCTGCTGGCACGCATTGATCCCACGGATTTTCAGACCCGCCTGCGGCAGGCAAAGGGACAGCTGGCCAAGGCAAAGGCGGCAAACGATCGCGCCAGGAGCGAATACGATCGTATTTTGAGAATAAAGAATGAAGATCCCGGCGCAACAAGCCAGAATATGATCGACAGAAAACGCGAAGCCATTGAAAGTGCAAAAGCCGAACTTAATACAGGCAGAGCGGGCGTGGACGAGGCAGAAAACCAATTGCGTTACACCTACCTCCGCGCCCCTTTTTCCGGCATAATTGCCAAACGCTATGTGGACAATTTCCAGGAGGTCCAGGCCAAACAGCCCATTTTGAAACTTCAGGATATTACCCATCTTGAAATTCTCGTTGACCTGCCGGAAACCATTGTGGCAACCGTCAGGGCAGACTCTGCAACGGCATTTGCCGAGTTTGCCGCGGCCCCGGGAAAACAATACGACCTGACACTCAAGGAAGTGGTCAAGGAAGCCGACCCCTATACCCAGACCTACCGTGTTGTGATGACCATGCCGGCACCCGGAGAGATCAATATTCTACCGGGGATGACGGCCAGGGTGGTGGGTCGTGCGTCATTGGGTGAAACAGCCGGACATCAGAGCGTTATCCCTGCCATAGCGGTTTTTTCCGATGAAACCGGAACCTCCCATGTCTGGGTGGTGAACCTCGACACCATGACCGTCAGCAAACGAAACGTCACCACAGGGAATCTTGCCGGAACCCATGACATACAGATTCTGAAAGGGCTCAATCCCGGTGAAACAATTGCCATCAGCGGCATTACCCAGCTTCGGGAAGGCATGCAGGTCCGTGACCTCAAAGAACCGGGGAGCCATAACCGATGAATATAGCAGAACTCAGCATCCAAAAAAGCGTCATCACCTGGTTTGTGACGATCCTGCTGGTCGTCATTGGCGGCATTGCCTTTAACCATCTGTCCCGCCTGGAGGACCCCGAATTCACCATCAAAGAGGCCCTTGTCATCACGCCCTATCCCGGTGCCTCGGCCGCTGAAGTGGAAGAGGAGGTCAGCAACGTGATCGAAAAAGCCGTCCAGGAACTGGGGCAGGTGGACTGGGTCGAATCCTGCTCTTCCAGGGGGTACTCCCAGATAAAACTCACCATCCGGGACAAATTCGACAAGACAGAGCTGCCCCAGGTGTGGGACGAATTGCGGCGCAAGGTGAACGACTATCAGGCCCAGCTCCCCCCCGGAGCCGGCCCCTCCATTGTAAACGACGATTTCGGTGATGTGTTCGGCGTATACCTGGCCATTTCAGGAGAGGAGTATACCCACAAAGAGATCTATGAATATGCCAAGTTCCTGCAACGTGAGCTGCTTCATGCCCAGGACGTCAAAAAAATCGTTCTCTACGGTGTTCAGACGGAAGTGATCTATGTGGAAATGCGGCGGGAGAAAATGGCAGAATTGGGAATTTCCCAGCAGAATATTTACGACACCCTTGCAGCCAAAAACCTGCCCGCCGCTTCGGGGAATTTAACCCTGGGCAAAGAGTACATTGCGGTTAACCCCACCGGAGAATTCAAGTCGGAAAAAGAATTCGGGGATCTCCTTGTGAAGGGAGCCGGACCCAACGCCCAAAGGCTGGTGTACCTGCGTGATGTGGCAAATATCAAGCGCGGTTACAGTGATCCGCCAGACCCTCTTTTGCGCTATGATCGCAAGCCAGCCATCGGCCTTGCCATCTCCACGGTTCAAGGCGGCAACGTCATCACAATGAGCGAAGCACTGGAGAAACGGTTCAGGGAGCTGGCCGCAATGGCCCCTCTGGGGATGACAATCAACGTCATTTATCTTCAAAACGAAGCCGTCCATACGGCGATCAACGGCTTTAAGATTAATTTAATCGAGGCCGTGGGCATCGTTATCCTTGTTCTGTTGATCTTCATGGGGATCAGGAGCGGTCTGATCATCGGCATGATCCTTTGTGTCACCATTATGGGAACGTTCCTGTTCATGAAGGTGGGGGGCATTACCCTTGAGAGGGTCTCTCTGGGAGCACTGGTCATTGCCCTGGGAATGCTCGTGGATAATGCCATTGTTGTGGCGGATGGCATGCGAGTCAAAATGAGCCAGGGAACTGACGCACTCACAGCCGCCCGGGAGGTGGTGGGCCAGGTGGGAATGCCCCTTCTCTTTGCAACGTTTATCACCATATCTGCCTTTGCCGCCATCGGCACCTCCCAGGACAATACCGGTGAATACTGCCGCACTCTTTTCAGCGTTATTCTGATCTCCCTGACACTGAGCTGGATGACAGCCATCACCAGCACCCCGCTGTTATGCAAAACCTTTTATAAAACAGCCCCCGGCGGCGGGAACGGCAACGGTAGTGCGGACCCTTATGCCGGTAAATTTTACCGGGTTTATCGAAGGTTGCTGTCAACCAGCATCCGGTTCAGATGGATCACCGTGGGCATTGCCGTGGCGCTATTCATCCTTGCCGCTGTGGGATTCGGGTATATAAAAACCTGCTTTTTTCCCGATTCAACCTGCCCCCAGTACTACATTGACTTCTGGTTTCCGGAGGGGACCCACATCAATGAGACCTCCGGGCAAATGGTGCAGGCTGAAACATATTTCATGAAACAGGAGGGGGTGGAACACGTCACCACATTCATCGGCGGAGGTCAAATACGATTTTTACTGACCTATACCCCCGAGGCCCTCTATGACAGCTATGCGCAGATTCTCATTAAAGTGGACGATTACAGAAAGATCCCCGCCATGATGAGAGCAGATCAGGACGCGCTTGAGAAGATGTTCCCCCAGGCCACGATCAATACCCGGCCCTTTGCGCTGGGGCCGTCCAGCGGCGGTAAAATCCAGCTTCGCATCAAGGGACCGGACCCGGAAGTGCTGCGAAGACTCGGAAGAAAGGCTGAGGATATCATACTGGCGGATCCCCTGTCCAAAGGTGTCCGGAACGAGTGGCGAACCATGGTCAAGGTGCTGCGGCCGCAAATGGCGGAGGCCCAGGCCCGCCGTGCCGGCATCGGCAGGCCGGATCTGGCTCAAGCCATTGAGGCGGCGGTGGAAGGAACGCAGGCGGGAATTTATCGCGAAAAAGATGAATTGCTCCCCATTATTGCCCGTACCCCTGAATCCGAACGAAGGGATATGGACAATCTGGGCAGCATCCAGGTCTGGAGCCCGGTGGCCCGGCAAATGATTCCATTGGGCCAGCTGATCACCGGGTTCAAGGTCGAGTTTGAAAATCCGCATATCTGGCGGCGGGACCGGACCAAGATGTTACGGATACATGCGGACCCGCTCGAAGGACTGCCCAGCGAGCTTCTATCCCGGGTGAAGCCCAGGATTGAGAAGGCATTGGGTGTGGATATAGAGCAGAAACTGGGCAGATCCGTCAAAGCGGAAGAGTGGGACGTCTCAACCATTCCGGTGCTGAACCAGGATATGATTCCATTGAAAAACATGCCGGGGTACACCATCGCCTGGGGCGGGGAGGCCGAAGACGCTGTGGCAGCAATGAACGGCATTACCGAGTCCATGCCGATTTTCTTCGGCCTGATGGTTCTGCTGGTGATTTTGCTTTTTAATTCCATCAAGAAGACCCTGATCATCTGGCTCACCGTGCCCATGGCCATCATCGGTGTTACGGCAGGACTGCTGCTGTTTCATCTGCCCATGGGATTCATGGCGATTCTGGGGACCATGAGCCTTTCCGGCATGCTGATCAAAAACGCCATTGTCCTGATCGATCAGATTGATCTGGAGATGGCAAGCGGCAAGGCGCCTTTTCAGGCCATTGTGGATTCAGGTGTCAACCGCCTGATCCCCGTTTCCATGACGGCACTCACCACCATTCTCGGAATGATTCCCCTGCTTCAGGATGCCTTTTTCGTCAGCATGGCAGTGACCATTATATTCGGGCTGGGGTTTGCCACCGTATTGGCCCTGGTTCTGGTGCCGGTTCTCTATGCCATCTTTTTCGGGGTGAAAAATGATGACTCTCACATTTCTCAGCTCAGCAAGATAACCCTTTAAATTGTATAATATTTATCTTTTTATGGAAAAACAGTTAAACCCAAGGCGCTGAACGCGGGATAGAATATAACGGGCATGTCCTGCCGGACACAACAAATATAGGGTCGTAGACGCGGAGCCAAATGGTATTATACCGCCGCCCCCCCCGACGGGCAATGGGCCCGGACCGGAACTGTAGACAGCTCAATTGTCCGGTTCCTATTGCCCATCGGGGGGGGCGGCTCTGCTGAGGTTGCCTTGGAGGCTGCCTTTTCATATAAAAAGAGGAAGCAATGATAATGCACACAAATTCCGTTATTGGAAAAATAAGGGTGAACATACTACCACAATGGCGGATTCTTTTCTGTCTGGCTGCCTGTGTGATGACGTTTAGCGGTTGCATCACGGTTGGCCCCGATTATATCAGGCCGTCCGTGCCGCCACTGACCCAGTGGCTTGAAAAAGACGACAGCAGACTTCAAGGCAAAGCCGTCGATGACAACAGTCAATGGTGGAAGAGCTTTAATGATCCTGTACTGGATCTCCTCATTGAAAAAGCATATCAACAGAACCTGTCACTTAGAATGGCGGGTATTCGAATCATGGAATCCCGTGCTCAGTTACAAATTGCCCTGGGGAACCGGTTTCCCCAGAAACAGCAGGTCACTGGCGGGTATACATACGCCAGTGCAAGTGAAAACCGTGCAAACACCATGGGGCTCGACCTGGCATACGGCGAAATGAATCTGGGGTTTGATGCCGCCTGGGAGCTGGATTTCTGGGGGAAATTCCGTCGGGCCGTGGAATCCAATGTCGCCGGTCTCAAGGCCTCCGTCGCCGGTTATGACAATATTCTGGTAACCCTTACGGCTGAGGTGGCCCGGGTCTATGTTCAGATTCGCACCTTTGAGGAACGCATGGCCATTGCACGGGAAAATGTGGCCATACAGGAACGGTCTCTCAACATCGCCACCGTCCGGTTCAATGCCGGAGAGGTGACCGAGCTGGATGTGATGCAGGCAAGGACCCTTCTTAAAAACACCCAGGCCTTGATTCCCCGTCTGGAATCCGGTCTGCGCAGATCCCAAAACGCATTATGCATCCTGCTGGGCAAAGCACCCGATGATCTGCAGGATATGCTGGGAAACACGGCATCATCAATCCCTGCCGCACCCGTAAAAGTCGCAGTGGGCATACCGGCGGATCTGCTTCGAAGACGTCCGGACATCAGACATGCGGAACTCCGGGTGGCTGCCCAGAGCGCCTTGATCGGCATTGAAAAAGCGGATCTGTATCCCCATTTCTCCTTATTCGGTTCCATCGGACTGAGCGCAACCAACGGAGAGAACACCAATGCCGGAGGCTTTAAAGGCAGTCACCTGGATGAGCTTTTCCATGCAGACAGTATTCAATTTTTTGTCGGGCCGACCCTTAGCTGGGATATTCTGAATTACGGTCGGATAAAGAACCGGGTCCGGGTTCAGGATGCGCGACTGCAGCAACAGATCGTTAACTATCAGCATACGGTTCTGTCTGCTGTCCGGGAGGCAGAAGATGCACTGGTAAGTTTTTTCAAATCACAGGAAGCGGAAACACTGATGGCGGAAAGTGTCAGGGCGGCCAAACGATCCGTGGAGATTTCCCAGACACAGTATCGCGAAGGCATAGAGGGGTATCAACGGGTCCTTGACACGCTGCGATTTCAATCTGAGCAGGAGGATTCGCACAGTAATATCAAGGGGTCTGTTGCCCTCAACCTCATTGCAATATACAAGGCGCTGGGCGGTGGCTGGGCAATTCGCAAGGGTCGGGAGTTCATTCCCGAAGAGACAAAAGAGGAGATGCGGCATCGAACAAACTGGGGGGAGCTTCTGAACATCGGAAGTGCTCCTGAATAATTTGCCGGTCGAAGAGATTTACCTGTTAACCGATGAGTTGAAACCGGGCCATCACCGGATAGTGATCCGATGGAAACCGCCCGCCAAAGGAGTCGGTTAGAATTTCCCGATGTTTCACCTCAAGCGGGCCGCGGAAGAGAATCCAGTCAATGTGGCGCCGGGTCCGGCGGCCTTTAAATTCATGAAAGGTGGTGGCATAGTGGTTCTCAAACACCTCGGAAAATCCGTTGGCCTTGAAAACCCGGTATGCGGCACTCCCCGGTGCCGCATTGAAATCACCGGTGATGATCACCGGTATGCCGGCGGGAAACGCCTCCAGAAACGAGACCACCAGCCGGGCACTCTGCTCCTGCACGGCTTCATCAAAATCAAAATGGGTGTTTCCCACGATCACCCGGTACCCCTGGTGTTCAAAAAGCCCCATGACACACTGCCGGGGCCACTTGCTGCCGGGCAGTTTTGACTCCACATCCGGGGTGTGGCTGAGAAAATGGTGTTTCCCCTTCAGGCAGTGCCAGGCAATATCATAAAAGATCCCATTGCTCTGCCACCACTGCACGGCAGGGTTGTACCAGCCGATGAAGTGGTGGGCCGTCAGCTGCCGCTGGAGAAACCCCATCTGAAAATGGTTGAGTTCCTGAAACCCAATGAAGGTGGCCGGGTGTTGGTCCAGAAACTGCCGGACCACCTCTTTTCGATAAAGCCACCCGTTATGATGACCGTCCCGGGCCAGGCCGAACCTCATGTTCATGGTCATGGCCGAAATTTCCGGCAACCCAGGTTTAACCATGGCAGGCTCCACACACCAGCTTAAGGTCGTCGGTAAAGCCAATCCGGTACATACTCTGTCCGCAAATATCACACACCAGGGGGTCCATCTGCTTTGTCACCGGATTATAGATAAGGGTGATATCCTTTTTCATTCTCCCTGACACCGCCTTGAACAACACCTTCACCGCAGGGGTGGAGATGGCCATCACCGCCGCCGGGAAAATCTTGACCCGGATGCTGTACTTGTTAAGAAGGTCCTGCTGTTTGGCTGCCAGTTCACCGGGAATCAGGGCAATCTTTTCCCGGCGCTCCTGGCGGAGTTTGTCCGACAGTCCGGAACGATCCAGGCTTTCGGCCATCTCCCGGCCCAATGCCTGGTAATACTCCTCAAGGCTTGCGGCATCCCGTTGAAACCGCCTGTTCATGCTTTTCTTAAAATCGGAGAGGGCCTGTTCCACCCCGTCCGACACATAAAGCTCCACCAGTTTAATGACACGGTTGACCTTCTCCTGGCTAAAATCATGGGAAATGGTTTTTTTATACGTTTTTTCCGCAATGGAGAGATTGTCCATCATGCCGGGCACCACAGTGCCTGTATCCACATTCACAGCCAGATCCACCAGTCCCTCTTTCTGTTCATCACTCTGGGCAAGGTATCTGCACGTCAGAATAAGATAGCGGGTGCGGATCTCACCGGACCCGGACACGGTTCCCTTGGACTTGAAAAATTCAAACTGCTGGCTGATGAGGCTGTCAAACCCGCTTTTTTTAAGATAATCAAAGGAGAGGGAAAGTTGAACCAGAGGGGGATTGGCCCCGGCCATGGCGGAAATTTTGTCCAGCAGGGGGGCACCAAAATGGATGGGATAACAATTTCTCTCCCCGTCCCCCTCCCCTGAAGCCGCAGGGGAATCGGATCCCGGCACAACAGAAATATACTCCTCCACCTCCAGGGTCGCGGCAAGGTCGTTGGGCAGCAGAAGATCCACCCGGTTATCTCCCCCCAACTCCGCCAGGGCCCCCTTTTCCTCCAGAAACCGGCAGACAAAGGTGGCAAGCTCTCCCTCCTGTCCGGAAAAACAGGTGTTATAATTCATAGCTGTCTCCAAATAACTTCTCATCCAGCTCCCGTGTTTTTTCGTACCCTGTCCTGGCCCGTTTCATTTTTGTGCCAAGGGCATCAAACCCTTTTTTCCGCTCCTCCTGGGAGTGTGCATCCACCCAGATGTCATAGACCAGTTCGTCAAACTCCTTTTCTCCCTTAATTCTGCCGATGATCATATCAATCTCCCCTACCACCATCTCAAACATATTGATTTTACGGTCCAGGATATCAAGGATATGGTCCTCTATGCTGCCGGCGCCACAGAAATTAAAAATCTGCACCTCCTTTTCCTGACCGATGCGGTGGATTCGTCCGATGCGCTGTTCAATCTTCATGGGATTCCAGGGAAGATCATAGTTCACCATCTGACAGCAAAACTGGAGATTGCGGCCCTCCCCGCCGATTTCCGTGGTGAGCAGCACCTGTTTGTCTTCCCTGAAAGCCTCAATTTCCCGGTCTTTCTGCTGGTTGGTCATCTGCCCGTGAAACAGGGCCGGTGGAATATCATGCCACTCCAAAAACTCTTTCAGGTGTTCCAGAGTGCCTTTGTATTTGACAAAGACGATGAGTTTTTCCCCGGAAGAGTGGATCAACTTTAACAGGGCCAGATTTTTGGGGGTGTCCAGGGTGGTTTTGCAAAGATTCTTCACCGCCCTTAACTCCTCTTCAAGGAGGTCGGTATAGCGCTTTTTCTCCAGCATGTTGATAAGGGTACCCTCCACCGCTTTGGGGGAAGACCCGGCCTGGGCCAGAAGATTTTTGCTGATGAGACGTCCCCTGCCCTTGTGGCCGGTATTCAATGCCATGATCAGGGCCTCCAGGCGGGCGTAGAAGGCCAGTTCACTCTTTGAAGACTCAATGCGGATGGTTCGGGCATACCGGGGCGGAATATTAATCCCTGCCAAGGCCCGGGTGTTGCGGATCATCACCTCCTGGAGAAGCTCTTTCAAGAGGGCTCGGTTCCGGGGATCGGTGGGATCTCCTTTGGTCATGAATTTTTCCCGGAAGGAGGTGGCCGTCTCCAGCTGTCCCGGTTTTAAAAGGGTGATGAGGTTGTACAGCTCCATGAGGTTATTTTCCACCGGTGTGGCCGTTAACAGCAGGATGAACCGTTTCTGTATGGCGTTCACCAGTTTCCAGTTCAGGGTGGTGCGGTTTTTGAGATGATGGGCCTCATCCACGATGAGCATGTCATACTCCCGGGAGACCACCTTTTCAAAATTATTTTTGGATTTGGCCTGGTTGATGGATGCCAGAATAAAGGGAGCCTCCCAGAACGCATCCCCCTTTTTCTTGAAATCAGCATCATCAGTGGAGGGAATATCCAGGCCGAACTTTGATTTCATCTCCTCTTTCCACTGGCTCACCAGGGGGGTCGGGGTCAGAATGAGGGCGGTCTTCACCATGCCCCGTTTGATATATTCACTGAAAATGATCAGAGCCTCAATGGTCTTGCCCAAGCCCACCTCATCGGAAAGCAGGGCCCTTCCCCGGAAGCGTTTGAGTACCTTTTTGGCGGTCTCCTCCTGGTACCAGTAGGAGCGGACCTGGGAAAGAGAGGCAAGGCAGACAAGGGTTTCAAAGGATTCCTTAAACCGGATGGCGTGGCTCTCCAGGGCAAGGTCATAAAGGCCCGGTTCCACGGGTACGGCATTTACAAGGGCATCAAAAAAAGAGTCCCTTTCCAGTACAAAGGAGAGGGGAATCTCCGGAAGCTTTTTTAGGGGGCCACCGGTGGGGACCTGGGTTAAAGCACCGGAAGAGACCGCGTTTTCCCCTTTTTTCGGTATCTCATCTGTTTGATTTTGGGAAACGGTTTTCTTTTTAGGTGATTTTGCTGCATTTAAGGCCTTTTTTAACTTTTCCGTGGAAAAAGCGCTGTTGGCATTAAAGATCTCCTGGGCGTTTTTAAGATCTTTTTTCTGATTTAATTGATTTTGGCAATATGCTCCAATCTCTTTTACCTTTTTTTTCTTTGCGGCTTTCCCCCTTATTTTCAGGGTGTCAAAAGTCGACAGCAGTGTCTCTGAAAAGGCCACTGCTTCCTGATATCTCTCCAGCTCCATGAGCAGCCACAACTTATTAATCTTATTCTCATCGCTGAGTGCATTGATACGTTCCAGCCCGTTGATGGCTTCCAGTTCAAGGATCTTGTTCTTTGAAAGATTGCCGATATTTCCAAGTGAGCCTAATACATCCGGATCATTGGGGAGAAGTTTCACCGCTTTTTTAATGGCGGTCACCGCCTTTTCCAGATTCCCAATACGAACAAAATAAGAAGCATCCTCGGCAAGCACTTCTCCGCGTTCCCGGGCTGCCGTCCGGGAGCGGGTCGCCTGGACCTGTTTTTGTTTTGTCTTTCTTTTAAGCCTTTTTTTCTCTTGTGAAGATTTTGCCACAACCGGGTTCCTTTACCATCTGCCATTGTATCCAGGAAAATAGGGGACAGACCCCCATTTTCCTTTTAGGAAAATAGGGGACAGACCCCCATTTTCCTTTTCAAGCTCCATGAACAGCTACAACTTATGAATCTTATTCTCATCGCCGAATGCGTTGATACGATCCAGCCCATTGACGGCTTCCAGCTCAAGGTTCATCTCCTTTGAAAGACTACCGATATGTCCAAGGGGCTGTAACACAATGGACAAAGCCGGAAGCAATCCCCGATAGTTCAGGGGGACCAGTTATTATCCTGGCATTTTTTGACGTAATTTTCTTTTAACTCCCGGATAAAAGCCTCCATGGCCATGCGACACTGCCCCTGGGTTGCTTCGGGGTTCAGAAGCATCATATCATAGTCATTTTTAACCGGCAGGTCATCAATAATTTCAAGCTCAATGCTCTCCTTATCCGGAGAGGGCATCACCTTTTCCACAAGCTCACACCCAACAAGGTGTGCCTGTCTTCCCACCACGGAACGGGCGATACCCACCTGGTTTTTCTCCATGAGTGCCTGGATCAGGAGTTCATACCTGTCAATGGGATTCCGTTGGCTACCCGAGGTGCTGGGATCTGCAGACCACCGCTCTATCTGCCGTTCCCCTCTTTGGAACAACGATGTCAACGTCGCTTTTCCCAGATAATGGATGCAGGCAGAAAAAAATTCCCAGGTCTCCACTGGAGGAGCTGTCGGTTCTCTGTTCATTATGTCTCCGCTGTGTTCTTTAATCTGTCACTCAATGATCAAATTTTTGGAACTGATTTTGTCAGCCATAAATTCTCGGATTTTCCGCTACATAGCACACCCGATGAAAATTCAAAACCATACATTAAAAATAAGGGAAATAGGAGACAGCCCCCTATTTCCCTCTCATTCTATACTCAATGATACCGGACAGCAAGATGCAAGCCTTGAACGGCGATCAGCCCCCAAAAGTAAAAAGGGACGGATAAATCATACCCCCGACAATACCGCCTCAAATAGTGGGGTATGAACAGCACCAGAGGGCCTTAGGTCACTTTTAAAAAGCACCATGGATTTTATCAGGCAAACGTCGGACTCATACATCTGAAAATTTTGAATGATGTTTGCCACTGTCCTGCCGTCAACATGCCCCTTAAAACGACCAAGGGTAAAATGGGGTGAAAACCGCTTGTTATCCGTCTTTATTCCGGCCTGGTGCAGATTGTTTTCAAGGATTTTCCGAACCGTCCCCAATTGATCAATTTGTCCCTTAACCCCTGACCAGATCACCCTGGCCTTTCTTATGCCGGGAAAAACCCCCACGCCCTGCGCTGAAAGGGTAAAGGACGCACAGGTGACGGCAGTGCTCTTCATGGCCCGGATAATCTCCTTGGCATCTCTCTTTTCAGTGTCCCCAAGGAACCTCAAGGTAAGGTGCATTGAAGATCTCCGGGTCCATGATGCTTTAACCCGATTTTTCCTGATCTCATCCTGAATATTGGTGAGGAAAAGACAAATATCTTCCGGTATGGGAATTGCTATGAATATTCGCATGGAAACCATATTGAGGATTAACACATTATGAAATGACTGTAGCATAGAACCACATGGATCAAAAATATCTATCACCACCTAACTTGTTTGGTATAATACCATTGCGGGACCAGTGAATCTCAATTGCCTGAACAAACTCCGGACGTACCAGTTTTGCCCTTGCACCCAGCCATATCCCCTTATCATAACGAAGGTATAGGCCTTCAGAGGCGGTTTTGCTGAAAAGAGATTTTTTAAAAAGCGCTTTCAGTTCCAGGAGAGAAAAACGCCCTCGCCCCAACAGGGGAGTTTGGCAGATCTTCATTTGCCTGAACAGATTATTCCGCATCCGGCAAGATAAAAATTGCCTATTTTGTTTATCATAAATATCAAATCCCACAAACCAGGAGGGCAAGCTATCATATATGACAGAGTGCCTGGCAAAGCACCATTCTCCAAATAAAATATATTGATCATGTAAAACATCAAAAAAACGATCCAATTTTAAAGACAACCATTCATCCAGTTTTTTCCATTGGCCTTGATACGGTTTTGAAAGGTAAGTTCCCCGGTTCTGAACATGAACTTCACCGGAACCGTCAAAGGATATGCCCAGATTTGCCCCATCAATCTTTTCTTCCACGATCAACTCATGTTGAAGAAATTCATCCCTTTCACGTTCTGTCAATACCTTATCTTCTCGCACCGAACCTGTCCCGAAAATGGTCAGGTGGGGTGTGGTTGGAAATTTAAAAAAATCCGGATTCATTTTTCCATTTTTTCCTGATATTTGGCTTTGATATAGTCCGGACATAGAAACGTTACTGAAATCCCTGATTCTTCAAGCCCCTCTTTCCATCCCCACCATTTGCTGTCTGTGGCTTGTAAAATAGGTGGTTTATCAATATGGGCATTGGCCACTGCAACAAATTTTCTATCTGATGTGTCAAACTCGGCAAAATCTATATGCTCCGGAAATTCATCATAACTATCTCCATTTTTTGTAATGGACACTCGATCAGTTTAACTTTAAATTCTTCTATCAACCCCATATTTTTCAGACATTCCGCAATCACCTGTTCAAGGGGACGAGTCACCTTTTTATACCCGAAACTTATTCTTCGTCCGCGGGCCGCAAGCATTGCCGACACAGTATTCTCACCGGAGTATCCCACACTTTCAGGGGCTGTATCGGTCCAGAAATGAAGCCTGTCCGTCTTGGTCCGCAACGGACCAAGATAAAAAACGGATCTAAACAGCTTCTCATGTTCCAGGTTCAAGCTTTGAACAAACTGTGCATTCTGGTAATAGGCAATCACTTCATCGGGAAACCCATAAAACCTTACCGGAGATCCAGGATACCAGACTCTTCCCTGGTTTCTCCTTAAAAGATAATGTTCACAGTTGATTTCATATTCTTCTTTTTTCCCGGCTTTTCTCTCCATTCCAATATTAACATCAACTATATCGTCATTTTTCAAACCGTAATGAAGATTCTCTACAAAAATTTTACTCTCAGAATCCTTTTGCATGGCGATCTTACCGTCAAAAGCAATCTGACTGACAACATATTTTTTTTCAGACAATGCGTCCCTGAATTTTAACTCTTTCTCCAAATTCCATTCATAGCTGAAGCTTATTTTTTCTTCAGTGTTCCGATTAAAAATCATTTTCTGGAAAGAACCTAAATGAACAGCTGAATTTTTATCCCCAGGGTAAAGAACGGCTTTTCTATCGGAAGACTCAACTGTCTGTTTTAACATCATCAAAAATTGACCAATACTGGATTTACCAGAACTGTTGGTACCAAAAAACAGGGTAATTGGTGCCATACGGATATTATCAGTATCTTTCCAACCTTTAAAATTTTGTATACTTAATTTTTGAAGCATTTCCGCCTCCTAAGTAAACTGCTGTTGCGTCCACATCATTGACATAAGTACCTTGGAAACAAATACTTACGCCAATTTTGTTTGCCTTTCAACTCGTCTCCTGCGTGCGTTGCACCAATGGTCAGCCGCGCCTTGGATACGAGTTGAAATTCTGCAGCATATTGGCATAATTATTTGCCTCCGGGGCCCTAATCTTACCGAATGCTGTACTTTAACGTTGGCATCTCTCCACAATATCCGCCTTTAAAAAAATGTAACAAGAGCATATCTATCAACTTTCAAATTTTCTGTAAAGAAATAATGGCTCTTCGCGGATTGGTGTGATTGAGGTATGATTCTTGTAAGCAATCCTCAGTGGTTACGCATTAGCTGCTATTCATTTTCACACAAATCCGTGATGAGCCGAAATAATCTTCTCACGAAACTTGGTGCCGACTTGGTGACTAAATTTTAATAGGGACACCCATTTAAACCTGAATCCAACTTGATCTCAATATTTCAAAAAGAAACGGAGTCAATAACCGCACAATTTTGATACACCCCAGCAGCGGCCTCTTGTACCATATTTTTTTATATGAAAGTCTCCCCAATCTGCTGGAATTAAAGGACTTTCGTTTTTCGTTGTGGCAGGTTTTTCTGCCATGTATGTTTTATATGAAACACTCACCTGCAAAAGGGAATAGTGTCCCATCGGTTATTGATCCACTTTTCAATAACACTTTGATTGAATTGATAATTTTAACCTAAAACCAATAAAATAATTCCTATCGGGTTAAAAATTCGATCACAAAAGACAATTGTCTAAATCGTCAGTAAAGGTCGGTTTATTTTAAAATAAGTTTTATATGCGTAGTTCCTCTCACGGAGGACTAACAGTTTGTTGTGCACAAAACCGACCAGTCATGTTATATTCGCGCTCAAAGGCTTCATTTTAACACTCGACCTTTATTTACTGAATCAATATCTATTTGCCTGCTGTAACCCCCTAAACAATATCTGTAAAAAGCGTGTTGTTAATTCGATTAATTTTCACATGGCACAAGCTTCATGCCCAGTTCATCAGCTTTTTTGGCTAAATTTTTCAATATGCTTTGCTTGTTGGGCTTGTCCAAATAAGATTCTCCAAGATCTTTAAAGGTGTCCCCGTTTTTGATGATATTATAAATGGCTTTTCCAATTCTGTGGGCTATTGCAACAATCGCCTTTCTGGCTCCTCGCCTGGCTTTGAGCTTATAATATTTTGCCTTGTAATATGACCCCTTTTTCTTGATTGCAGCCCATGCAATCTGAACCAAAATCGTTTTGAATGGATGATTTCGGACAGCATTTCTACCGCTCTTTCGTTTTCCCGCACTTTCATTATTCCCGGGGCATAAGCCTGCCCATGAAATAAAGGCTGCCATGCTTCTAAATTCATCCAGCGTAATTCCAACTTCCCCTATGATGGCTTGTGCCGATTTCTTATCAACACCTGGAATCTCATCTAACCGTTCCAACAGATCTTTGTGATCGCTTGTAAGAGACTCCAGTCTATCATTAATTTGATTAATCTGTTTTTGAAACATATTGATGGCTTCCATCATCCCGATTAGCTGAAATCGATGATGATCTTTGAAATATCCATGAAGGCTTTGATATAACTCAGGCACTTTTTGCTTAAGACGTCCTTTGGTGCATTCTTCTACTTTTTCCAAAGTTAACTCACTGTCGCTGCATAATAGCTCAATGAGATTCATGCCTGTCATACCAAACAGATCTGACACTACAGAATCAATTTTAATATTTGCCGTAATAAATAATTTGTGCACACGTCGCTTATAATCTGCCATTGATTCGGTATATATTATCCTCAATCGGTTTAATTCACGCAATATCCTCACGTTTTCAGGAGGGATGAAACTACCTCTTAATAAACCGTGGCGGAGCAGTCCGGCAAGCCACTTGCTGTCACATATATCTGTTTTTCGACCGGGAACATTTTTAATATGCCTGGCATTCACTAAAACGACTTCAATCATATCTTCAATGGTATTATAAACAGGATGCCAGTATACTCCTGTACTTTCCATGGCTATAATTGGGCAGTTATTTTCAATTAGCCAACTTTTCATTTTTTGCAAATCTTGAGTGAATGTCGAAAATTCTTTAATCTCATGTTGTTCTGCCCCATTATCATCCACAGTAATTAAACAGGCTGAAATTTTATCTTTATGAACATCCAAACCGCAACAAATTGGGTGAACAATTTGAATTAATGTGCTATCTGATTTCATGGTCATGCTTATCCTTTCGTATTTTTATTGAAAAAATGAAAAAAAAATTAAATAAGTATGACCATTCTTCAAATCTTGCAAGTGTTTCATGCTTCGTTGTGTCCGCCAGGACATGTGGGTTATATGAAAAGGTAGTCTTCAAGTCTACCTCAGCAGAGCCCCTCCCCCGACGGGCAATAGGAACCGGCCAATTGAGCCGTCTACGGTTCCGGGCCGGGCCCATTGCCCGTCGGGGGGGGGCGGCATAATGCCATTTTCTATCTTCGTTGTGTCCGCCAGGACATGTGGGTTATAGGAACATAGAAACAGAAAAAAAGCTTGAAAAAAAACTCATTTGCTGTAGGTATCTCCAAAGAGAAACATTTCCCAGAGCGGAAACCCATGATGGGGAGCATACATTCTGCCCGAAACATGGAAACGGGGTCATTGATCAGTCCGGTTGGCAGGGGTGACGGTGCTCCCCGGCAATCCGTTCTGCTGAACATATCGGGCTTGATCAAACAATTGAATTTCAAGCCTTCCGACACCAAGGAGCTATATACGTGACGCAAACGAAAAACAAACGGTTAATGCTGGGAAACCAGGCCCTGGCAAGGGGCCTTGTGGAAAACGGCTGCCGCATGGCAACGGCCTACCCCGGCACCCCGGCATCGGAAATACTCACCTCGGTGGCCGCATGGAAAAAGGAAGAGGCCCTGGATGAGATGCATGTACAGTGGGGCATCAATGAAAAAGTGGCCTTTGAGATCGCCTATGCCGGCAGCATTGCGGGCCTTCGATGCGCCGTTGCCATGAAACAGGTGGGGCTCAATGTGGCATCGGACCCCTTCATGAGTGCCGCCTATCTGGGGGTAAAGGGCGGCTTCCTTGTTATAAGTGCCGATGATCCCGGCCCCCACTCTTCCCAGACCGAGCAGGACAGTCGACTCTATGCCATGTCCGCCAAGGTGCCGGTGCTGGACCCGGATTCTCCGGAGCAGGCCCGGGAGATGGCCCGTCTTGGGTTTGAACTCTCCGAAGCCTTTGAAATCCCCGTCATGATCCGTCCCACCACCCGGGTGTGCCATGCCCGGCAGGATATTTCCCTGAACGACATTGTGCCGTTGGGCCGCACCGCCGCATTTGAGAAAAATCCCGGAAGATGGGCCGCCACCCCCAAGTTTCGGTACGCTCTCCACAATCAACTGGAAGAGAAGCTCAAAAAAATCGCGGCCTGGGATGCCACCGCTCCCATATGCCTGAACCCGTCGGTGCAATCGAACAAGGCCATTGTGGTCTCCGGCGTCTCTGCAGCCCATGCCAAGGATATTGTAAAAGAGCTCAATCTATGGGAAACCGTGCGCCTGTACCAGGTGCGTCAACCCTTTCCTTTGCACACCGCCTTTATGGATCAGGTACTGGCCGACCACACCGAGATTCTGGTGCTGGAGGAGACCACCGGGGTGATTGAGATGCAGCTGGCCCGGCGAGACAAGGTCAAGGGGAAAAAAAGCGGTGCCGTTCCGGAAACCGGGGAGTTGCTGCCGGAAATCCTGGAAGGAGTCATTGCCGATTTTCTCTGTGTTGAATCCACCTCCACCGTCATGGAATCAAAACCCGGCAGACGTCCCACCCTGTGCGCCGGATGCCCCCACCGGGCCAGCTTTTTTGCCATTAAACGGGCGGCCCCCAAAGGCATTTATACCAGCGACATCGGCTGTTATACCCTGGGCATGAACCTGGGTGCCGTGGACACCGTGCTCTGCATGGGGGCTGCCATCAGCCAGGCCGCCGGATTTGCCCATGCCTACAGCCACGACAAACGGCCCCCCATTGTGGCCACCATGGGAGACTCCACCTTTTTCCATTCCGGGGTTCCCGCCCTTATTGATGCCGTGGTTCAAAGGGCACCGATTCTACTGGTGATCCTGGATAACCGCACCACGGCCATGACCGGCAATCAGCCCACACCGGCCACGGGCAAAGGGGTCATGGGAGAAACCACGGTGGCCGTGGACATTGAAAAACTGGTGACCGGATGCGGCATTGACTACTGCATCACCGCCGATCCCATGGACTACCCCACCTTTGTGGATCACATGAAAGCCGCCGTGGCCCATGCAAAAGAAAACGGACCTTGTGTGTTGATCTCCCGCTCCCCCTGTGTGCTCTCACTGTCAAAACAGCAGGTGAAAGAGCGGTATCAACGGGTGGAGATCACTGAAAACTGTGACGGATGCGGATACTGTGTCTCCCATTTTGAGTGCCCGGCCCTGGTAATGGATGATGAAGCGGAACGGGTCCACATTGACACAGCCCTTTGCACCGGCTGCGGTGTCTGCATCAATGTCTGCCCCAAAAAATCCATTGAGATAAAGATAAGTGAGGCATAAATGAACCATCAAATCGTTATCAGTGGCGTTGGGGGACAGGGGGTTCTCTTTATCACGGGACTTCTGGCCACGGCATGCATGGACAAGGGTGCCCATGTGCTCACCTCGGAGACCCACGGCATGGCCCAGCGTGGGGGAACGGTGATCTCCCACCTTAAAATAGGTGAATTTGCAAGCCCCTTGATTCGGCCGGGCAATGCCGATCTCCTGGTGGTTCTGAAATCGGAAAACTTGATCCAGCACCAGGGATTTTTAAAACCCGGGGGCAGGGCCATAGTTAATTCTCGACCGGTTGTTGAAGCACCAGCGTCCACGGTCATCACCATTGATGCCGACCAGCTAGCAGAAAACGAAAATAGTCTGGGATCTGTGAATCTTTACATGCTGGGGGCTGCGCTTGCCCTGACACCGGTGTGCACACTAAACGATGTAAAGCATCAGGTGGAACGCCGCCTTAAGGGAAAAGATCAGCCCCTCATAACAGCGGCCCTGACGGCCCTTGCAAAGGGGTTTGAAGCCATCAAACAGCCCCGGTAATAATGACTTAGCGCCCTGCGAGCTGGCTTTTGTCCGGCTTAATTTATTGTAATAAAAAATTGCAAATTCCTAACTTATGGACTTAACAAAGGAAAAGGTTCAAAAATGGGATTCATACCCGATAACTTAACAGACGAAAACATCAAAGATATTCAGCTTAAAGGAGTGAAATGGACACTGAAGCACGCCCTTGACAATTCATCCTTTTATCAGAAGAAATACAGAGAGAGCGGCATCACCGCCAACGATGTCACCCAGCTGTCCGATCTTGAAAATCTTCCGTTCATTGACAAACATGATCTGCAGAATGACTATCCCCTGCCCCTGAAATCCGTGTCCGACGAGGAGGTGGTCCGCATCCACGGCTCATCAGGCACCACAGGGAAACGAAAAGTAATGTGCTATACCCAAAAGGACATTAATGCCTGGGCCGACATGTTTGCCAGATGCTACGAACTCTCCGGCATGACCCGCAAAGACCGGGTACACATTGCCGTGGGATATGGCCTGTGGACCGCCGGAGCCGGGTTTCAGCTGGGGTGTGAGCGCTTCGGCGCCATGGCTGTCCCCTTAGGGCCCGTCAACACGGACATGCATGTGGAAATGCTGGTGGACATGCAGTCCACGGTGTTCTGCTCCACGGCCTCCATGGCCCTGCTAATGGCCGAAGAGGTCAAAAAAAGAGGGCTTAAATCCAAAATTGCCCTGAAAAAAATCATTCTGGGGGCGGAGCGTCACAGCGATGCCATGCGGGCACATATCAGTGACCTTTTAGGGGTTGAAGAGATCTATGACATTTATGGTCTCACCGAACTTTATGGGCCGGGCACCGGGCTGGACTGCGCGTACCACCAGGGGATTCATTACTGGAACGATCTCTTTATCTATGAAATCATTGATCCCATCACCCTGAAACCGGTGCCAGAAGGCGAAGAGGGCGAGCTGGTGATCACCTCCCTTCAAAAGGAGGCAAGCCCTCTCATCCGATACCGCACCCATGACATCACCCGGCTCATCCCCGGAAAATGCCCCTGTGGCTGCAATTTCCCACGCCACGGCAGAATCCGGGGCAGAAGTGACGACATGTTCATTTACCGGGCCGTGAACCTCTACCCCAGCCAGATTGATATTTTGCTCAGCCAGGTGGATGCCGTGGGCAGTGAGTATCAGATTCACCTGGCCCACCAGGAAAACGGCCGGGATCTCATGACGGTGAAGGTGGAGAGGGCCCTGGGTGGCTCCCCGGACAATGACGACGACATTGCCCGGCAGATATCCGATAAAATCAGGCGGCGGCTTCTGGTACGCACCGCCGTGGAGCTGGTGGATTATCACACCCTGCCCCGAACCCAGAAGAAAAACCAGCGGGTATTTGATAACCGCAACGGAAATGCAAAATGACCACCACGGGGGGATCGGGATTCTGACCCGGATACGCCCACAACAAAGCTTAAAAAATATTAGGAAAACCTACTGCATAGTCAACGTTAAAATTTAGGGTTTTGTATACCACACAGTATTGCTTCACGGCATTGCTCAGAATCAGCCATCCTAAAATTAAGCGATGACAAAGCACTACTCTTTCATACAAAAAAGGGGAAAACAAGATGAAACAACTATTGGTTAGAACGCTGACCGCACTGTTTGTAATGGGCATCTTTATGTCCATGGGACCCGGCATTGCCACCGCCGGAACCACCAAGCTAAATTATGCCAACTTTCCACCAGCCCCCACCTTCCCCTGTGTTCAGATGGAGCGGTGGAAAACCGAAGTGGAAAAACGCACCAACGGTGCCGTGGCCATCAATACCTTTCCCGGAGGCACCCTTTTGGGCGCCAAGGGAATGATGGACGGTGTCATTGCCGGCCAGGCCGACATCGGCTGCATCTGCATGGCCTACCAGCCGGGACGATTTGTCATCACCAATGGCGTGAGTCTGCCCTTGGGCATTCCCAGTTCCAAAACCGGTAGTCTGGTACTGTTTGATCTCTTTGAAAAATATCACCCCACCGCCTTTGACAAGGTAAAGGTGCTGACGCTTTTCACCACAGCCCCCACCAACATAATGAGCAGAAAACCGGTGCGAACCCTGGAGGATATCAAGGGAATGGACCTGAGAGCCTCAGGGGGGGCCGCTGAAATCCTGAAATGCTGGGGTGCCAACCAGATCGGCATGCCCATGTCCGCCACGCCGGAGGCCCTGCAGAAAGGCGTGATCCAGGGCCTGTTCTCTTCCCTGGAGGTAATGAAAGATCTGAAATTTGCAGAGGACTGCAAATATGTGACCATGACCAACACCGTGGTCTATCCCTTTGCCGTCATCATGAACAAAGCCAAATGGAATGCCCTGGCAGAAGATGTGAAAAAAGTGATGGACAACCTGGCAAAGGAGCAGGCAGAGTGGACCGGAACTTACATGGACGGCCATGTGGATGATGCTATTGCCTGGTCAAAGGAGGCCCATGGAGTGGAGTTCATCACTTTAAATGGAGATACTGCAAAAAAATGGAATGCCCCTTTGAGCCCCATCATTGAAAAATGGATTACAAAGGCCGATGAAAAGGGCTTCCCGGGAAAGGCCATTGTGGATGACATTACATCCTTGATTGCCCGATGATGCACATGATAACTGATCTCCTGAAAAAACTCACCCGGGTACAGCTCGCACTGGGGGGCTGTGTTCTGATTCTGATGATCTGTCTCACCTGCGCCAATATCCTGTTCCGGCAGTTCGGCATGCCCGTGCGGGGAACCTTTGAAGTCATGGGATTCATGGGTTCCCTGATATTTGCCCTCTCCTTTGGATATTCCCACGAAAAGAAAGAGCATATTTATGTGAGCATCCTGTTTGACCGGTTTTCCCCAAAGGTGCAACGAGCCGCCCGCATGCTCAACGCATTCTTAACCATTGTGTTTTTTTCCCTGCTCTCGTTTCAGCTGGTAAAAAATGCCATGAACCTCAAGGCTGTTGAAGAGGTGTCCGAAACTCTCAGGATCGCCTACTATCCCGTTATTCTGATACTTGCATTTGGAACGGCATATCTTGTTCTGCTGATTATCTTTGAACTTTTCAAACCACGTGGAGATCGACCTTGAGCCTTGCAGTCATCGGCGTCACCGGTATTCTGGCACTTCTGTTCATTCTTTTTTTCCTGGGCATGCCCGTGGGATTTGCCATGGCCATTGTGGGGTTTGCCGGCTTCTGCCACGTCATCAGCCTCACTGCTGGCATGAACATGGCAGGTTCCGTTTTCTGGTCCGTGTGCTCCCAGTATGGTCTGACGGTGATCCCCTTGTTTATCTTCATGGGTCAGATTGCCTTTTATTCAGGCGTCAATGAAAGGCTCTATAAATCCGCCCACACCTGGGTTGGACACATACGGGGGGGGCTTGCCATGGCAACGGTCATGGCCTGCAGCGCCTTTGCCGCCATCTGCGGCTCCAACACCGCCACCGCCGCCACCATGAGCACGGTGGCACTGCCGGAGATGAAAAAATACGGCTATGCCCCGGGGTTGAGCACCGGCGCCATTGCCTGCGGGTCTACCTTGGGGGTGGTGATTCCCCCCAGTGTGGTATTGATCATCATCGGTCTTGCCACGGAGCAGTCCATTGCAAAACTCTTTTATGGGGGCATCGGGGCGGGTATTCTTCTGACACTGCTTCTGACCCTGTCCATATCGGTGATCTGCAAGCTGCGCCCGGAGTGGGGGCCCGTGGTGGCCAAAAGATCTCTAAAGGATCGCATCAACTCCCTCAGCGGCGGGGCCGAGATGCTGATTCTGTTTCTGCTCATCATGGCGGGGCTCTATTCCGGTTTTTTCACCCCGGCCGAGGCCGGTGCTGCCGGCTCCTTTTTTGCCCTGGTCATCAGCCTGGTGCGGCGCACCCTCTCCCTTGAAAACTTTATAAAAGCCGTGAAGGACACCCTTCGCATATCGTGCATGGTCATTATGCTGGTGGTCGGTGCCATGATATTCGGCAGGTTCCTTGCCATCACCCGGATTCCCTTTGACCTGGCAGACATTGTGGCCGGCCTGAACCTGTCCGATGGCGCCATCATGCTGATTATCAGTTTAATCTACATCGCCGGCGGGGCCATCATGGATGCCCTGGCTTTGCTGTTAATCACCATTCCCATCTTTTTTCCCCTGGCAATTCAGATGGGGTATGACCCGGTGTGGTTTGCCGTCACCATCACGGTGATCACCACATTGGGAGCCGTCACCCCGCCGGTGGGGGCCACCACCTTTGTGGTGGCGGCCATGGCAACGGATGTACCCATGACCGAGGTGTTTAAAGGGGTGGCCCTGTTTCTTCCCGCCTATCTTGCCACCATTGCACTTCTCATTCTCTTTCCCTGGATTATCACTTGGTTGCCGGGCTTACTCCAGTAAATTTTTAACTGCGCCGCTCAGCATCCTTCATATGCCCTCAAAAGTACTTGACACTTTTTTGAGAAAAAACACCGCAAAACGGAAATATTACTCTGAAAAGTGTAAACCGAGAAATGAAGGATGCCTGATGCTCCATACTTTATGCCGCGGTTTTGACTTTGCGCAGGAATACATTGTCATCCGCTACAATCGGCATCACCGATATCATATCTGACAGGTTCGGGGTCAGTTCCACCACAGGCGAACTTGGTTTTAACTGTCGGGTGAGCCACCCCGCCTTGTGGGGCGTCATCAGGGCATAGGGCCTTATCCAAAACAGCGCGGTGAAAAAGTAAAAACCATAGACAAATGACCACAATGACGCAAAGCTGCCGAACTTCCATGCATAGATCACCGCCGCCAGACTTGAAGAGATGACCACCCCGATGATGGTATTCACCCCAAATGTCATGGGATGCCACAGGATACATCCCCAGGTGATCAACAGGAATATCTGTGCTTTGGTCAATGCCATCCATCCTGAAACAAGGTTTATTCTTGCACCCAGTTTGGCGCCTTTACGAAAGGGTTTGAAGATAAAACGGGACATGGCAATGGTCTCTCTGATATTACTCCTGGCCCATCGAAGATACATCTTGCACAGGTTAACATATTTAACGGGCACCTCTGTGTAGACCCTGGCATTCTGCTGAAACAAAACATGATATCCCGCTCTTAAAATGAGGTTGGTCATGGCACGATCTTCACCGATGTTGGCCGGTCGTCCGCAGAAGGTCTGATGCAGCCACTCCTGCAATATATCCATCACCACACACCTGCGATAGGCAGATAAGGCCCCCGGGGTACACATGACGGCCTTGACCATGCTTTGACTGGCACGGACAAAGTCGAAACTGTACACAAAGACCACGTCCAACATTTTGGGGATCATTCCCTGATGAATATTCAATACCCTGACATTACCTGCCACCGCACCCACATCTCTATCCGTCACAAAAGGGGTTAAGAGATTTCGCAAAGTGTCTGCATCAACGGTGCAATCACTGTCCACGGTGACAAGCACCTCTCCGGTGCTCTGTTGGAACCCGGCATACAGGGCATGACGTTTACCCATATTATGAGGTTGTTTAATGGTTATCAACCGATCACCCAGGATCTCTTTTGCCTTCTGAATCCACTGCCAGGTATCATCCACGCTGCCGTCATCCACGGCAATCAGTTTTATTTTATCCCTGGGATAATCGCTGGCGGCAAGGCTTTCCAGCGTCACCAGCACTTGTTTTCCTTCATTGTACGCCGGAACAACAACGGTACATGCCGGAAGATCTTCATCCGCACAGCTTAAGATAGACCTGTATCTCAGCACCAACACGATTCTCCAGATCAATTCGGCAAAAACAAGTACCATGAAAACCAGGCAACTGTGCATAAATAACTTCCCCCAGAAAGTTCCCTTGAGGAAACCGGCCATGGAGGGACCGTGAAAACAGCTTGCAAGCACAACGATGGCAACACACATCAAAACGGCCGGCTTATTTATTATATTTGATAAGTATCCGGAACAATAGTTTTTCAAAAAGGAGTAAGCGTTGTAAAAAACGCAATTACGGACGTCTGCAGCGGGTTTGAAAGTTGAGTTCGTTTCATCTTTCAGTGATGGGTTTGATGGAAATACCGGTTTTACAAATAGTGCCATCTTTTCACCTCATTATTACATGTTAGGAAAGTTTACCTCCAAAAAAGAGTGGTATATATATTTAGATACCGATGAAGGTAGAGCGTATTATAGGAGTGAAAAATCTTTTGTCAACAAAAAGTATAAACCGTTTAATTCAGAACACTCCCTTTGATTTTGTCAAGAGATATTTTTCCGGCCTCACGTTGGATTTCTGCTTCTTGCCAAGGCTCAATGGATCAGCAAATTAAAGGAGTTATGACTGACGAGAAAGGTTGAGGAAAAGATAATTCTATGCAGATACGGATAATGAAGATATAGTTGGTGAGTCCTCCTGACGTTGGCCACTTTTGACCCAACGGTGCGACCTCTAACCACCCCTAATTTTAGTTACAGGAGTATGAATGGAATGAGCCAGCAAAATGAGTGTAAGCGATGTGGCACCTGCTGCGAAAACGGCGGTCCTGCACTGCACAGCCAGGATCTGCCGTTGATAGAAAAGGGAATTTTAACCTTTGACGCGTTGATTACCATCAGAAAAGGGGAGCTGGCCCATGATCCGGTCACCGATTCCATTGAGCCGGTACCCGCTGAATTTATAAAAATCTGCGGCACAAAGGGCTCATGGGCCTGCACCTTTTATGATATCAATCAAAAGGGATGCACCATATATGATCATCGACCCTTTGCCTGCGGGGTGCTCAAATGTTGGGATACCGAAAAAATTCTTGAACTTGCCGGGACGGATCTGCTTTCAAGGCATGACATTGTAAAAGACGACAATCCGCTGAAAACAAGGTGGATGGAACACGAAGCACTGTTTCCGGTTCCCCATTTAAAAACGCTCTCCCAGACAATCTCCCGCTCATCCAAAAAGACTGTTAAAAAGCTTGAGCGGATCTGCAATAAGGAGATCGCCCATCGCATCCGGACGGTTGATCAGTTTCACCTCTCCATTGCCCAGGAGCTGTTCTATTTTGGCCGCCCGATTTTTGAGCTTCTCAGACCCCTGGGGTTTACCATCACAGAAACCGCATCGGGTATTAAACTCAAATTTAAATAGCACCCGTTGCTCTCTCCTTCGGGATGGACGGACCAAGCCCAATCCATATTTGATGTGCCGTTTTTCGTCCTTTATTTTAAAATGGATGTCCCTGAGTTTTCGTCTTTAACCCTCATTTTACCGCCCACCAGGTTTTGAACCACAAAGGGAAACCACAGCCGCTCAACCCGGGGCTGCACCGCAAAAAAATTGGTGGCAAAGGCACCCATCATTTTGCTGTAAAAAAGGCTGGCAGTACCCTGTGGGGCCTCCTCATTAAAATCAATGAGATACTGCACCCGGGCAACCGACGGATCGGTTTTGTCCATACGGGCCGCCAACAAAGGGACCGACGGTTTTTCATTAAAAATGGTGATCCTTGAGAAATCACACCCGGCATAGTCCCCCAGATATTCCACCGTTTTTTCCCGGCCCAATACCTGGAACCGCTGATTCAGCAGTTCCCCCCGGGCCACAATGAAATTGAGATTTTTATCTTCAATATAACGGGCCACCCGACCCAGCAGGGCATCCTGCCCATGGATAATTTCATTGATATCTCTTAACTCCAGCATGATAATATTTCAACTCCTTCGAATTTCAGGACAACATCTCCTGGGGTTTGATCTTGGACATCCCGGGGATTAAGGTCTTGGTGCTGATAACACCGTTGAGCTGTCGCATTTTATCATGGACAAAGCGGGAAATGATTTCGGCATCGGAGCTGAGCAGGTCCCGGCTTAACACTATTTTTATCAACAGGTCCGCATCCCCATGCACGGAGTGAATCTCCACCACCCCCTCCAGCGCATACAATCGGTCCATGATCTTCAACTCCTGCTTTCCCTTGACATTCATCAACACAAAGGCCGTGATCCCCTGTTTCATTTCCGGATATTCAAACTCTTTAAGTTCTGCCATTTTTGATCGAAAATGCTCCATGTCATTGGGAATCATGCTTCTCAGCCCGATACCGTAATTTGCATTTTTTTTATTTTCCCAGTACCCCGATGAGATGTAGGCATACAGATCTGCCAGGGTTCGATTGGAAAACCGTTTCAGCAATCCCCCCCGTTTAATGATGGTACAAAAAGGGGTATAGATGGTTTTATACCAGTCCCGGGCTGCCTGGAAAAAACTGACATCCGCCTCCCTTCCCCCTTGAAGATATTGATGATGCTGATGAATCTGCCGGGAGAGATGGGCATACTGCCCCGGTTCGGTAAGTTTGATCACCCGGGGGAGACCTGTCTCCTCGGAAAAAGCCATTCTTTCCTTATAAAGTAGATTATCAAGGGTTTCAATGGAGGGGATAAATTCCAGAATGGTGGCCAGAATTTCATCATGCTTCAACTGTTTTGCCGCTGCCACCCGATGGTTGCCATCCACCACATAATATTCATCTTTGATCTGATACAGCTTGATGGGCGGCAGCACGGTACCGGTGCGCATGGCTGCAAGCACGCTTGAAAACCGATCGGATGTTTTATGGTTCAGAAATCGAAACTGATCATCAAAATCCTGATACCGCCCCACGCTTCCGGTGATCTGGGCCACCTTCACCGTCTGCACCCCCCGATCTTTTATATCAAAAGCCCCTTCTTTCTGCTGCATGGTTTTAAAATGATCCGTATCCTGGAGGGTGTGATGATCCGGCTCTTTTTTGCCTGAAATCTTACGAAAGAACCGCAGGATCGTCGATGTGAATGATGTTGAAACCATAGGTATTGATCACCTTTGTTCTGTTAACCCGGGTCAACCGATCCTCCGGTGAATCAAAATCCCGATGGATATGACCATGGATAAAATAGTTGGGACGATATTTATCGATAAACGTACCAAAGCATTTAAATCCCTTATGGCAGGGATCTTCGGCATCATGGATATAGCGTGGCGATGCATGGGTAATAACAATATCCACCCCCCGACTCCACCAAAGGGAGAGCCAGAGATTGCGGATATTTCTTTTCATCTCTCTTTCCGTGTATTGGTTGGGTCCGCCATTGTACCACCTGGCCCCCCCCAGTCCCAGGATTCTCACCCCCTGGTGTTTCACGATCCGCCCATGGATATTGATACACCCCTGGGGTGATTTTTCATGGTATCGGACGTCGTGGTTACCCAGGACGTAATAAAGGGGTCCCCCAAAGGAGTGGCACAGAAACGAGAGATACTCCGGGGGCAGATCCCCACAGCCCAGCACCAGATCAATGTCGGGAAACGCTTTTTTATCGAAGTTTTTGTAAAGTCCGGGAACCACCACATCCGACACGGTCAATATTTTCATTGAGTGAACTTGTTCCTTTGATCACAGGAGGGACTTAAAAAGATCAAACTGAGCCTTTGAAATACCGGCCACTCCGGCAGGTCGATGGATTTCATCATGACAGTCGGAACCACCAGTGGCCACAAGGTTGTATTTCTCAGCCCATCGGTACAGCATCTCCTGCTGCTCCCGGGTGTGACCGGGGTAATTGACTTCAATACCATGGAGGCCCATGTCCAGGAATCGAGGAAAAAGCTTTTCCACTGTCTCCACCGGAGGAAGCACCTCTCTGTAATGCCCTTTGCCGGGAAAAGAGCCGGCTGCGGGATGGGCCAGCACCGTTATCACAGGGAACGCCGCTGTAAAGGCCCCCACCGTGGAAATATCGATTCCCGACGGTAGATAGGCCGGACTGTTGTTGCCAATGATGTGGTTGATTTTATCCGCTGATTGGATGCCATGCTTTTCAGAAAGGGCCAGGGCAAAATGGCGACGGGACACCGCAGGGGCATACACTGCAATTTCATCATGGGTCATCTGTCTTGACAGCATGGGCTCTTTACCGGCAGGACCGAACATACGGTTTATTTCAGCCACCCGGGCACGAATCAGCGCCTCTCCCCGGCCCTTTCCCAGGGTCATGTTTAAGGAGGTGACAAACTTATGGTTCCTGAGCAGATCCGGTTTAAAGTAACACAACAGGTGCAGGGTGCCGGTGAAAAAAGGTTCTTTAAATCTCACAGACACCTCCACTCCGGGCACTACCTCCACGCCCGTGCGATCCCCCTCTGCCAGGGCCTGTGCCAGACCGCCCACGGTGTCATGGTCGGTTACACCCACCACGGAAACTCCCAACTGTTTCATAGTGGCAATGAGTTCCCCGGGAGCGTAATCTCCATCGGATGCCGTGGTATGATTGTGCAGATCTGCGTAAAACATTAAAAAATCTCCTGGTTGATTCTTGACGGTCATACAGAGAAATGGTGACTGACGGGATGATTGATCTACGGTGGGGGGGTCAAAATTGAATACTGTCCCTGCCATACCCTTCAATGGCAACATGGCAATGGCATTGTTCAAAACAATCAAAAAACGCCTTTGACGCATTAAATCCGGAAGTGCTCACCAACATGGTAACTCCCTTGCCCAGGTTTCCCGCCTGTTCAATTTGATGGACTTCCACTTCATCGGGTGCACCGGCAATAAGTTTAAGACATTCTCCCACCGTTTTGTCCTTAATGAGCAATTTAAATTGCAGGGGATCTTTCCACATCGATGTCATATCCCAGTAAACATCCAGAATTTTTTCAGCCGAATAACTGCTGCTTGCCATATATTCCCGACAATGATCCCGGTGAAAGGAGACCCCTCTTTTGCTCAGGGTGGCAACGGTTCCGGGAAGCCCGGGAAGGGGGTTGCAGCACCTTGAAAATTTATGAACCCCCGGCTCCACATGGGAGACATTGATGAAATTGCGGGAACCGAGATTTGAACCTGCCTTTCTCCCGGTCTGGGAAAGAATCGAAACCGTTTCCCACAAAATTTCCCGGGGCTGTAAAAGGTCTTTGCCCACAGCTTCAAAGAGGTCGTCCAGCGTATCAAGATTTTTATAGATTAAAAAATTCGACATGGATTGGGAATAAAGAAGATTGATGGACAGGTCATGACGATTCATCTCCTGTAACAGAAAATCCCACCCGATACGAATGGCATGGACCCGACGTCTTTTCTGAAGATATCTGTTAACGGCATTTCTGGCCTTGGGGGTTTTACACAACTGCTCAAATCCCGGTCCCATTCCCAGCAATTGTTTATCAGTAACGATTTTAACCACATCTCCGTCGCTTAGTTCATATTCCGGGGAGACCCGCCGATTGCTCACCCAGGCATACTTACAGTGATCCCCCAGACTGGTGTGCACCTTGTAGGCAAAATCCAGCACCACACTTCCCTGGGGAAGATATTCAATGTCTCCCCGGGGGGTATAGACAAAAATTTCCTGGTCCTCGGAGAGCTGTCCTATTAGATGCTTTCGACCGGCAGGCGACCCTTCAAATTCACCAATATTTTTAAGGGCATCACTGATCATCTGCCGGTATTCCCGGAACATCTCCTTGTCATCCCAATGGAGCAGCACCCCCCGCCGGGCCACCACGTCCATCTTTTTAGTGCGTATTTTCACAAGATATTTACGATCTTTACACAAGATTCTCACATGGAGGCTCTGATACCCATTGGCTTTGGGGTTTGCGATGTAATCTCTGATGCTCTTGGGCACCGGGGAATAGAGTTGATTGACCATCCCCAGCACCAGATAACACTCCGGAATGTCCTCTGTGTCCAGCACAATGGTAAAATCCACAATGTTTTCCGCATTTTCTCGTTCAAGGGTTTTCTTGGCAGGTGAGTATAAGGACCACAGGGTTTTTAAACGGGATGTCACTGCGACGGGAAAGGATAGTTTTGCACAGGCAGTCTCAAACTCCTTCTGCATGTCCGCCACCTCCTGGGACTCCATACATTTGTTGAGCATCCCCATCAGTCTTTTACTTTTTTTGGGAAACCGCTGCTGAATGGAGAGATGATATAACCGTCGTTTCAAGGTGAACAGATTTAATTTGGCAGCCAGAGGGGCATAGACCTCCATGGTTTCCTGGGCAATGCGTTGCCGGCGGTTCTCCTGCAATGCGCCAATGGTTTCCATGTTATGCATGCGATCCGCCATTTTTATCAGGAGAATCTCCGGATGTTTGCTGGCCATCAACACCATCTTCTGATAGGTGAGATCCTTACTCTGGGAGGCATCCAATCGGGAGAATTTTAACTTTGTGCATCCATCCACAAACGCGGCCACATTTCTACCGAACCGACTGCGGATATCATGGATGCTCAACTCCGGCACATCTTCCACAATATCATGGAGAATGGCGGCGGCAATGAGTTCCGGGTCCTTAAGCCCCAGAGTTCCTGCCAATATCTCAGCCGCTGCAATGGGGTGGGTGATGTATTGCTCTCCGGACCGTCGGGTCTGACCGGCATGGTGCTTATGGGCAAACTCCAGGGCCTTCAATATCAGATTCTCCCCTCCATTTTTAGGGGGAATACGGCACAGGTCCATGACGTGCTTATATTTTTCCAGAGGTAATATTCCGGCCAGCTGTTCCACCACAGGGGGGCTCACCGGTTGCTGCTCATCCATACCCTGTTTTTGCCTCCTTTTTCTGGCATCTGCTGTTTGCCGGTTTACATCAACAAAACAAACCTGATGCTAATTTACAGCCACCTTAATGGATGGGCTCAGGCGCATTTTATCAGCGCTTTTGTTAATTTATCTTTGCCCATAAAAGTACACCGCCTCCTTTAGGGGGCTTAACGGTGGTCAAAGTAAGAACCAAGCCCTCTGTTTCCATGGACCTTACAATATGAAAGATCTTTCTGGCAAGTGAATTTCTGACAGACCCGCAATTCGAGTTTTACCCCAAAGGGGGGAGGGATCAGGCATGCTCTATTAACGCCTTGATTGATTTAGATTTTATGATCAAATGCTTACAAAAAAATAGCAATAACACAAACCTGATCCCGAAATCCCGGAATATGTCAAAAAAAACCGAATTTAAAATTGTTGTCAACAGGCAAAAGCCCCGCAAAAAAGAATCACACAAGTCCCTGGTCAATCATGGCATCGGCCACCTTGACAAATCCAGCAATGTTGGCACCGTCCACATAATTCCCGGGACTGCCATATTCCTGGGAGGCGTCCACACAGGCGGTGTGGATACTTTTCATGATGTATTTCAAACGACTGTCCACCTCTTCCCGTCCCCATTTGATGCGCATACTGTTCTGGGACATTTCAAGACCGGATACCGCCACTCCACCGGCATTGGCCGCCTTGCTGGGTCCATAAAGAATTTTATGATCCAGAAACAGGTCTGCACCTTCGGGGGTGGTGGGCATATTGGCCCCCTCACACACCACAACCACGCCGTTGTTCAACAGATTCTGTGCATCGGTTCCATTGATCTCGTTCTGGGTGGCAGAAGGGAAGGCACAGTCTGCCTTGTGGTTCCAGAGAGGGTTATAATTGAGTGACGCATCCACCGGTGTAAACACCGCCTGGGGATATTTTTGTGCATACTCGCTGATGCGGCCCCGCTTCACATTTTTCAACCGCATGACAAAGTCAAGTTTTTTCCGGTCAATACCGGCTTCGTCATAGATATACCCTGATGAATCGGAAAGCGTGATCACCTTTCCCCCCAGCTCAACAATTTTTTCTGCGGTGAACTGGGCCACATTTCCTGATCCGGAAATAAGACAGGTTTTTCCATCAAGAGTGTCATTGCGGGTTTTGAGCATTTCCGAGGCAAAATAGACCGACCCGAATCCCGTGGCCTCGGGACGGATGAGACTGCCCCCCCAGTTCAAGCTCTTCCCGGTCAACACCCCGGTAAATTCATTGCGGATTCTCTTGTAGGCCCCGAAAAGATACCCGATCTCCCGGCCCCCCACCCCGATATCCCCTGCCGGAACATCGGTGTTCGGACCAATATGCCGGGAAAGCTCCACCATAAAACTCTGGCAGAACCGCATCACCTCGGCATCGGATTTTCCCTTGGGATCAAAGTCCGACCCGCCTTTGCCGCCCCCCATGGGCAGGGTTGTCAACGCATTTTTAAACACCTGCTCAAATGCCAGGAACTTAAGGATGGAGAGGGTAACCGACGGATGGAATCTCAACCCGCCCTTGTAAGGGCCAATGGCACTGTTCATCTGAATCCGGAACCCCCGGTTCACATGAATTTCCCCCCGGTCATCCTCCCAGGGGACTCGGAACATGATCACCCGTTCCGGTTCGGCAATGCGCTCAAGGATTTTTACTTTGCGGTATTCCGGATTCTGCTCCATGACCGCCTTCACCGATTCAAACACCTCATGAACCGCCTGGAGAAACTCCTTTTCGTTGCCGTCTCTGGTTGCCACTTTTTCGTATGCGTCTTTCATATATATCCCCCTTTTATTATTTTATCGTTAAACGATTCGGTTTTGAGTATGTTGTGGTGGATACTGGATTTTAGGTTCCGGTTTTAGGTTCTGGGTATTGGGTATTGGGTATTGGGTATTGGGTTCTGAGTTCCGGGTGCAGATGCCTCCTTTCTATGGACCCATGGGGTCAGGCTTTACAATTACAGCCGTGGAATTCTTTCCATTAATTTTAAGCACGGCGGGTTCTTTTAGGGCAAGGTGTCTTAAAAAAACAGTCTCCTTCACTGCCGGTTGACTATCCAGCCACTGCCAGTCAATCACATTTTTCTCCTTTTGGAAAACACAAAGATAATTGATCCCCAGCGAGGTGATATTATGAAAAAAATGGCTGCCCTGGGAGGGCTCTGCACTGAGTTTTTCAGAGGTGGTTTCAACGATGGTCCCCACCTGGGTGATATGGCGCCACTGCACAGGAATCCCCAGCCACCGGTCCATGGTGCCCCATCGCCCCGGACCAATGAGCAGATACTTTCTTTGCTCCTGCTGGAGCATCCGGTTCAGTTCTCCAATTTCGTCGGCTATTTCAATGGTTTTTGACGTATCAAAGACCTGGGGCTTTACATATATAATGTCGGTGACGGCTGTCTCCTGGCTGCTGCCCATGGCCTTATCGGAATAACAGAAAGCCTTTTTCAGCTCTTCCGGGGTGATCTTCACGTTGAGTGTTTGCTGGGCCACCATCATGGGGCGAATCTGGAGCAGGCAAAACTCCGGCCTCTCTCGGTCGTAAAAATTAACGGCAAATTCAATCTCCACGGGGCATCCCATGCCGTTTCTGCCTATTTCCAGCAATTGGGAGAGAATCTCGCCCAGGGGAAAGGTGTTGAATTTTAAAATAGAGGCAAAGGTGAGCACGGGGTACCCTTTTTTATTGAACACATCCCGGATGCGGCCATCTTCAGGGAAGTACGTGCTGCACAGCTGCCTCACCGGCGCATGGTCCGCGGCATCGTCCACAGCAATGGTTTCAAGCTCCATGTCCGGGAAGGTAATATAGGATTCTTTTTCCGTTCGCATCCTCAGGGCAAAAAAATAACGCTGGGCATTTTTAAGGATATTTTCCACCGTGGAGAACTGGGTCAAAAATTCCGGGTATTTTGGGGAAAACCGCATGGCAACCCCACCATCCACCACAATTTTACCCAGCCCCAATGCGATGTGGGCCACCCCCTCTTCGGGTTTCATATACCCCACCGGATAAAAATTATACGACTGGGCCACCCCGGAGATGGCCGGATAGAAATAGTCGCCATGCTGGCTGCCCACCAGCTTCTGGATAATCACGGCCATTTTATCCTCTTCCGGTCGATAAACGGAGTGCCGGGCCAGCACCCGGGGAGCCTCCTTGTACACCGAAGAGTACACCAGCTTGATGGCCTGTGTCAGCTGCTCCAGCCTCACCGAAATTTTGGGATGATTGTTGGGCAGCATGTAGGTGTTGTAGGCACCGGCACTGGGTCTGTAATGGGCATCCTCCAAAATGGCAGAGGACCTCACGGCAAGGGGCCCCTGAGTATGGTGCAAAAAGGTTCTCAGATCATCGGACAGCCATTGGGGAAAGGATGTCTTTTTAAAATAGGTTTCAATCTCCTCGTCCGTGTGAACCTCTTTTCGAAATTTCCGGGTATCATTTTCCTGTTCAAAGGCGTCAAAGCCATCGGTGGTGATCACCACAATTCGTGGCAGAACAATATTAATCTCCTGGAATAGAGACTGTAGTTCCGATGTTTCCCTGAACAGGCTGGAGATGAATGCAAGCCCCCTGGCCTTGCCCCCCAGGGACCCTTTTCCGATCTTTACAAAGTCAATGTCAGGATCATACTCCGTCTTTACAAAATCGGATATCAACCCTTTCTGCCTGATCTTGAGTCGATCCCGAATGACCTCTGCCAGTGACTCCTTTAAGTTCCGTGTGGAGGTGAAATCACTCATTTTAAGGGGACGGAGGGTGGCTGCCAACTGCATCTCAAACCGGGCCATGAGCCACCTTGAAAAGTGATTCCGGTTTGCATGGTAGGCAATGGATTCATCGGGAACCGAATGCAGAATGCTGGAAAGGCTTCTCAGATTGGAGGCCCGGGCCACCACCCTGCCATCGGGCAAACGGAACAGAAAATCACCAAATCCTAAATAATGCACAAAGAAAAAACGAATATCGGCATGGAGAGACGGAGAATTTTTATCTTGAAAAAATGCGGGAATAGCCTCGGCCCGTTCTCTGTTGCCGGGCTCTGAGGAGAGCATCAAAAGGGGAATATCTGGGATCTCACGGGAAATTTCTGATAACAGTTTGATCCCGGCCTCGGCATCATCCCTGCCCTCTTTTTTGTACCGCACATCGGAAATCACACACATGAGATACTCTTTATATTTCTCATACAGCCCCCATGCCTGCTCATAATTTTCCGCCACCAGAATTTTGGGACGGGTCCGCATTCTCAGAATACGCTCATTTTCATTGAGGGAATCGTCCATGACCGCCTGGGTCTGCATGACAATCTCCTTGTAAAGATAGGGCAGCAATGAAGAGAGATACAAAGGAGAATCTTCCACAAAAATCACTACCCTCACATCGGCAATATAGGTGTCGTTATCCACATTCATGCTGTCTTCCCGGCTCTTCACAAGGGCCATCAGCAGGTCGGTATTGCCCCCCCACACAAAGGTTCGGTCAATGATGCTGCGATTATAACACTGCTCATCTTCCAGGACTTTACCGGCATCATAGGCAAAATAATAGACTGGCAGATCCGGATAAAGGGACTTGATTTTACGGCACAGCGCATACGCATCCATATCGCTGATATGGGGCATCACAATCACCAGATCATAGGAGATGCGTTTCAGATCCGCCAGGGCCTCGGCCGCATTGGAAACCCATGAAAGCCGGGGGGGACGGCTCAAGTTCAACCCCTGATATTCATGGATAATCCGCTCGGAAAGTCGACCGTCCTCCTGCATGATAAAGGCGTCATAGGGGCTTGAGATCAAAAGGATTTCACCCACTCGCCGGGTCATCAACTCATGGAAGGATTTGAAGGAGGATTTTTTTCGGTTGATCTGCGGCAGCTCAGAGTTTTTCACGCTTCACCCCATGGAAGGTCTGAAGATTGATGGTTAAATTGCAGTCAGGTTCACGGTAACCGGATTCACTCTGTGCGTCAACCCATAGCTGCCTTTTTTGAGGTTGACTTTTTTCTATTCTTACACCAGTATGGGCCAAATGCCTTGACGGAGAAGAGTAGGACAGGGGCTGTGCCAAGAGAGAAAGCTGCTCATCGGCTGGAAGGCGGCTGGCATAAGTCTGTTTGAAAATCACTCCTGAGCAGCCCGGTCGAACACGTTCAAACGACCGTCATTAAATCGGGCCGTGTTACCTGCGTTAACGGTAAAGGGGAGGCACCATCCCCTGTGAGTGCAGCACCGGATTGCATCATTACCGGAAGCTGAAGTAAGGTGGTACCGCGGAAAACCTTTTTGTTTTTCGTCCTTACATTTAACGATGAAAGGACGAAAAACAAAAAGGTTTTTTTGTCCTTTCTCCCAATGATGAAAAGGAGAAGGAGAAATAATTTATGAAATCAGTGCCATCATCCATTGGATTTCCCGAAATGGAAGAAGAAATCCTGGCGTTCTGGAAAGCCAATCACACGTTCCAGCAATCCCTTGAAAAAAATCGGAACAAGAAAGCCTACGTATTCTATGACGGCCCGCCCTTTGCAACGGGCATGCCCCACTACGGTCATATTCTGACATCTTATATCAAGGACACCATCCCGAGGTATTTCACCATGAAGGGAATGTTTGTGGACCGCAGATGGGGGTGGGACTGCCATGGTCTTCCCATTGAATATGAGATCGAAAAAAAACTTGACATCAGCGGCAAAAAGGCCATCGAATCATACGGCATAGACCGGTTCAACCAGGCATGCAGCGACATCGTATTGAAATATGCCGATGACTGGAAGTCCATTATTGACAGGATCGGAAGGTGGGTGGACTTTGACAGGCAGTACCGGACCATGGATGCCGACTATATGGAAAGCGTGATGTGGGTATTCAAGACCCTTTATGACAAGGGACTTATCTATGAAAGCCTCAAGGTGGTGCCCTACTGCAACCGCTGCCAGACCCCCCTTTCCAATTTTGAAACCGGGCTGGATGACTCTTACCGCATGAAAGATGATCCGTCGGTGACCGTTGCCTTCATGGACAGAGAAGACCCTGACGTTTCCTATCTGGCATGGACCACCACGCCGTGGACCCTGCCCTCCAACCTGGCTTTGGCCGTCAACCCGGATATCATCTACTGTCTTGTGGAGACCGCCCCATGGGGAAAGATAGTGATGGCTGAAGAGCGGATGGCAGCCTATGCCAGACAGCTGGGAGAGGTAAAAATCCTTAAGCGGTTCAAAGGTGAAGCGCTCACCGGCAAAAAATATATCCCCCTTTTCGAGTTTGCCGCAGATCCCCGGGACACCCATCAATTCACCATTTTACCGGGAGCGTTTGTGGATACCCAGTCCGGCACCGGCATTGTTCATACGGCACCGGCCTTTGGGGAAGAGGACTTTTCCATATGCACGAAAATGGGAATCAAAAGCTTTAATCCGGTGGCCTTTGACGGCAAATTCACCCATGCTGCCGGATTTCTGGAGGGCCTTGACGTGTTTGAGGCCAATGCCGTGATCATCCGGCATTTAAAGGAGAAGGGCCGGCTGGTCCTGCGGGAAAACTACCGCCACAGCTATCCCCATTGCTGGCGTTGTGACACCCCCCTGATCTACAGAACCATCAGCAGCTGGTATGTCAATGTAACGGCATTCAAGGAAAAAATGTGCCGTGAAAACCAAAACATCAACTGGATTCCCGGCCACATCAAAGAGGGGCGGTTCGGCCAGTGGCTGGAAGGCGCCAGGGATTGGGCCATCAGCAGGAACCGGTTCTGGGGAAGCCCCATTCCCGTATGGAAGTGCGAACTATGCCAAAACCTGTTTGTCCCCGGCTCCATCAAGGAGCTTAAAAAGATATCCAACATGGAGATACCCAACCTGCACCGCCCCCTTTGTGATGAGATCCGGTTTCCATGCACCAAAGAGGAATGCAGCGGAGAGATGAAGCGGGTGCCCGAGGTCCTTGACTGCTGGTTTGAATCCGGTGCCATGCCATATGCCCAGGTCCATTTTCCCTTTGAAAACAAAGAGGTGTTTGAAAACACCTTTCCGGCCTCGTTCATCGTGGAATATGTGGCACAGACCAGGGGATGGTTTTATACCCTCATGGTGGAGTCGGTGGCTGTCATGGAAAAACATCCGTTCGAGAACGCCATCTGCCACGGGGTGATCCTTGCAGATGACGGCAGGAAAATGTCCAAAAGCCTGAAGAATTTTCCGGACCCCATGAAGGTGGTAAAGGAACACGGCAGTGATGCCCTCAGGATCTACCTGCTCTCGTCCGCCGTTGTCCGGGGGGCAGACATCAGATTTTCGGAAAACAGCGTCCGGGAGGCGGTGCGGCGCTACCTGATCCCCCTATGGAACACCTTTCATTTTTTCACCTCCTATGCAGCGCTGGTAAAGGGGTATACCCCAAGGCAGATCACCCATGAGTATGCCGGTGACAATATGGAAGACCGCCACATTTTAAGCGAGCTTGAAAGCCTGAAGCAGGGTGTGGCAGCAACGGTGGAAGCATATGAACTTCCGGGATGCTACCTGCGGATACTGGATTTCATAGAGACCCTTTCCGGCTGGTATATCCGTAACAACCGGGAACGATTCTGGGTAACGGAGGTGATGGATGACACCTGTGATGCGGTGAGTGCCTTTGACACCCTGTACACGGTACTTTTGGAGCTGAGTACAGTGTGTGCCCCTTTTATCCCGTTCACCATGGAGTATATTCACCGACACCTGACAGGGGAATCCGTCCATCTGGCGGACTGGCCCACATCTGTGCCCGGACGGATTGACCCAAACCTGAACCGGGAGGTGAGGCAGATCCGTTCCATCATTGAAGGGGGGCGGCGGATTCGTGAAAAGCAGAGGGTCCATCTGAGGCAACCCCTGTCCTATATCCGCCTGTCAGGGGTTGAGGTGGGTACCATTGAACGGTTTTCCAAGCTGCTGAAAACCCAGCTCAATATTAAAGAGATTCTGCACGAACAAAATCCAGATGACTTTACCCGGAGAAAGATCTTACTTGACACAAAAAAAGTGGGGCCGGTGCTCCGGGGGGATCTCAAAAAGGTGATGCAACTGGTTGAAAAAGGAGAATTCCGGGAAAACCGAGACGGCACACTGGCTGTGGATCAGCATGTGATCCCGGGATCGGACTATTCCGTCCACTTTCTCCCCATCCATGACAATGAGGCGGTGTGGGCCGATAAGGGAGTGGTGATGTCCCTGGATCTGAACATTTCAGAAGAGCTGAAGATCGAGGGAGTGGCCCGGAATCTCAACCGCTTTATCCAGGATATGAGAAAGCAGTTGAATCTGCGCTATGACCAGAGAATTGACCTCTCCATTGAGGCGGACGGTATCTACGGCCGGAGTCTGGACATCCACAAAGAGTGGCTGATGGCCCAGACCCTTGCCGAAACCCTGAGTTATAAGGTTTCCAATCCCCTTTTGGAAAAGCGGGATGAAAACGGATCCATCAGAGTCCATCTAAGGGCAATTGCTTAAAGTAGCGCCCTCTTCCAGGCGCAGGCCTGACCGCCTGCGCCTTTGCCTCTCCTGCCGTTCAGACGTCTGCCGCCCCCGGAGTCTGAACGAATCTCTTTTAATTCATACCCATTACCCAACTGCCCCCCATGGATAAAGCTGTTTTAAAAAAAAGGGACGGATTTGGGCCTTGACAATCCCTTGCCAGTATGACTTCTTTGGGTCAAACGATCACATGGATCATAATATTTATTAAAAATTGAGGTGCAAATCTATGGATGACAAAGAAGCCGCAAAACGAACCAAAGAGACAGCAAATCTCTATTTTAAAGGGGTAAAGGATGAGGAGAAACCCTATGGCCTTTGGCGACATTTTGACAAAGAGCTGGCAAAGGATATGTCACTTTACATCACCGGAAGAATGTACTCCCGGGAAAAAATTCCCCATCCCACAAGACAGCTGGTCACAGTGGCGGCCCTCACCGTACTGTCAAGGCCCGAAGAGTTAAAACTTCATATCCATGCGGCTCTGAACGTGGGGTGCACCAGTGAAGAGGTGGCGGAAGTGATCTTTCAAACCAGTATTTACGGTGGCGTGCCTGCTGCCAACACAGCCCTGACCGTACTTAAAAAAGTGATGGAAGAGCGGGAAAACATGGAATAACCGCCACGGGCGGACCGGGATTTGGGACCCTAAGTTCGCCCACAACAAAGCATGAACGTAATGTTAGGCATACCTATACTTTCTTATAACCCACATGTCCTGGCGGACACAACGAAGATAGAAAATGGCATTATGCCGCCCCCCCCCCCCCCGACGGGCAATGTGCCCGGCCCGGAACCGTAGACGGCTCAATTGGCCGGTTCCTATTGCCCGTCGGGGGAGGGGCTCTGCTGAGGTAGACTTGAAGACTACCTTTTCATATAACATACATGGCAGAAAAACCTGCCACAACGAAAAACGAAAGTCCTTTAATTACAGCATGTTGGTGAGACTTTCATATAAACATACATGGCAGAAAGACCTGCCACAACGAAAAACGAAAGTCCTTTAATTACAGCATATTGGTGAGACTTTCATATAAAAAAAAACACTCATGCAATACCGGGCTCATACGATTATCCCATCATACAATATGATGCCGTATTAAATTCAAGACCACCGTTTCATATTGCGGAATTTTGGCAAGTCGGAACGATCTGAGCACAGTACCCGTCATAGAGCAGAAATTATCCCATTGACGAATCCTGACAGACCGTATACACTTTGTTTACACAAAAACCACTACCACAGGAAGAGTTATGAAATCAACCGTTCAAAAATGGGGTAATAGCCTCGCAATACGAATTCCAAAATCATTTGCCACTGAAATTGACTTAACCCAAGGTGCTGAAATAGATTTAATACTACTCGAAAACAAGATTCAAATAATACCAATAAAAAAAAAGAAAATAACTTTAGAAGACTTATTAAGCCAAGTTACTGAAGAAAACATCCATAAAGAAGTTGATACTGGCATACCTGTAGGGAAGGAGATTTGGTAATGACCAATTATATACCAGATCGTGGGGATATTGTATGGATCAACTTTAATCCACAGGCAGGTCATGAACAAGCTGGTAGAAGACCCGCATTGATACTATCTCCTAAAAATTATAACTCAAAAGTTGGACTTGCCATTCTCTGTCCGATCACCAGCAAAAGAAAAGGATACCCTTTTGAAGTCCAAATTCCCAAAGGATTGCCAACAAGCGGTGTTATATTATCAGACCAGGCCAAAAGTATGGATTGGAAAATCAGAAACATTGAATTTATCTGCAAATTTGATAACCAGTTTGTTGAACTGGTATTACAAAGGCTGCATACTCTGCTCTGATTAAACCTCTGGTTGATATTTTACCTGTTGATTACTCGAAATATCAAAGATTATAAGGCTGTTGACAGATCTATCATAACGATTTGTACAGCTGAGGATTTTATAATATATAGAGAAGTCTCACAAAACACATGATTTCTAAATTCTCCGGACCTGTGGAGGCTCCACAGGTCCGGAGAATGAGATCCAAAGGCAAGGTTGTAAAATGACACAACAAAAGATCATCTTCACGGATCAGACCCTTCGTGAGGGCATGCAGCACCGGGGCATTGTCTTTTCCGGTGAAGAAAAGGAGCAGATTCTCTCATTTCAACAGCGTCTGGGGGTGGATATCTGCCAGGCCGGATATCCCCCGGCCCATGGCAGTGAGAAAGAGGCCGTCACCCGCCTCCGAAACTATGCCAAAGCAAAGGAATTTTCCATCCAGGTGGCAGGTCTGGGCCGTGCCCATTCAGGGGATGTACCCATGCTCCTTGAGACCGGAATTGATCAGTTTCATCTCCATGCCCACATCTGCCCCCAGGATGACAAAGCGCTGCAGGAGCGATCGTTTGCCCGGATCAGAGAGGCGGTGACAGCCCTGAGAAGTGGTAACCCCCGTGCCACCATCTGCATGGCCATGGTGGACATCGGAAGCATCCCCGGAACGTTCCTGGAATACTATGGGGATTTTTTGATCAACACCCTGGCCATTGACATTCTTTCCGTGCCGGATACCTCGGGTCAGATGGCCCCCAACACCTTCCATGACATTGTAAAATTCTTGGTGGACAAAACAGCCGGCACCCCCACCCTCATCAGTGTCCACTGCCACAACGATCTTGGTATGGCGACGGCCAACACCGTCATGGGGGTGGTGGCCGGTGCCGGAGTGGTGGAGGTATCTGCACTGGGGATCGGTGAACGGAACGGCATCGGCGATCTCTTCTCCGTGGGAAAGATCCTTAAGGCGCAAAAGTATGCCATGAATCTGAGAATTGAAGATGTGCCCCTCTTCCGGGAATACTACCGGTTTGTCAGCGACATCTGTCTGCGTCAGACCGGTGAGGCCCTTTTGTGCTATAATACCCCGTTTTTCGGAGACGCCGTCAACACCCACGTGGCCGGAACCCATGCCGACACCGCCTTTGGCATGGGCCAGACGGAGGCCTACTACCTGAATGTGCTGTGCGGACGGGGTCTTGTGAAAAAATATCTCCTCTCCAGGAACATCTCCTTTGCCCCGGAATCCCTGCCTCACATTACCCAATTTATCAAAGATGAAAGCGCACGGCTGGGCCGCAGGCTCTATGATCGGGAAATCCGTGATATGGCAGACCGGTTTAAACATTAAAACCCCAGAATGTCAAAACTGCAAAGGGCGATATGCTTTGTTCGGAGTCAACGGGAAATCGGCAAATTTGTGCGCATCACTCATCCGCCGAACACGAACATCAGTTGGATAGATTGTTACAATATTTTCAGTCCATGCGCAAATGAAAAAACAACACACACGCTTGTTTCAGGATTAGCTCACTGAAGTCGGGTATGGTTCAGCAGCCCTCCGGCCAACAAAATTTTTCTTTGCCGGTGTGAAATTTGACAAGAAGCTTCCATGGTGAAATTTTGAGTCTTGTTCACAACGCATATGCTATCAGGGCTTTCCAAAGCAGTTCTTGCGGCGTTCACCTCCAGAAAATCACCAGCCGTTATCCTGTCATAATCCCCGGGATCATTGAAAACCAGCGGTAGAATCCCAAAATTAACAAGATTTGCGGCATGTATCCGCTCAATGCTTTTGACCAGGACCATCTTGACTCCCAGGTACATGGGGCACATTGCGGCATGTTCTCTGCTGGAGCCCTGCCCATAGCTTTCCCCTGCCACAAGGATATTATGACGCTGGGCCTTTTTATTGATAAGACAACGCTGTGAAAAACCAGCATCCATATGCTCAAAAACGTAACGGGCATAGGTTTCAATGTTGCTTCGGTACTTCAACCTGGGACCTGCGGGCATAATATGATCGGTGGTGATGTTGTCCCCCAGCTTGAGCATCACCTCCCCTGCAATATGGGGGGGCAACGGGTCATTTTTAGGGGGAGCTCCGATATTGGGCCCCCTCAAAATAGGAATATCTTTGTCTGTTTCAAAGGGAAAAATAAACAAAGAATCATCAATGGTGAAGGCCTCCGGCTCCGCAACTGCGGGATAAGGCATATGGGTATCTTCCGGACTTGTTACCCTGCCGCTGATGGCTGAAAGCGCGGCAATCTCAGGGCTGACAAGGTATATTTCAGCCGTCTGAGTGCCGCTTCTCCCTTCAAAATTTCTGTTGGATGTCCTCAAAGAGATGCCATGACTTCCAGGGGAGAAATGATTTCCAATGCAAAAGCCACAGGCACTTTCAAGTATCCTGGCACCGGCGTTGATCATCTTTAACAGCGCACCATTCCGGGTAATCATCTGTAAAACCTGTCGTGACCCCGGTGCGATCCCCAGGCTGATGCCCCTTTGCACAACGCTCCCATCCAAAATTTCCCCCACGGCTGTCATGTCCCGGTATGACGAGTTTGTACAAGAACCAATGCATACTTGATCCACCTTCAGACCTGCCAGCTCTTTGACGGTCTTTATATTTCCCGGAGAGTGGGGACACGCTGCCAGGGGGTCAAGTTGTGCCAGGTCAATATCCAATACCCTTTCGTACTCTGCCCGGGGGTCCGCTTCAAGCCCTATCCAGTCCGATTCCCTTTGCTGGGCCTTTAAAAATCTCCTGGTATTTTCATCTGAAGGAAAAATCGATGTCGTCACCCCCATCTCTGCCCCCATATTGGCAATGGTTGCCCTCTGGGGAACGGACAGCGTTTTTACCCCCTCTCCCCCATATTCCAGAATGACTCCCACATTTCCCTTTGTTGAGAGAATGGACAACATTTTCAGCACAATATCCTTTGCCGTCACCCATGGCCGAAGCTGACCTGTCAAATTAACTTTATAGACCTTGGGACACAGGGTATAAAAATTGCCCCCCCCCATGGCAACGGCAATGTCCAGGCCACCCGCCCCAATGGCCAATTGTCCGATTCCCCCGCCTGTGGTGGTGTGCGAATCACTTCCCAAAAGGGTGGTTCCGGGTTTGCCGAATCTTTCCAGATGAACCTGGTGACAGATGCCGTTCCCTGCCCTGGAGTGAACCACGCCAAATTTTTGTGTTACACTTTGCAGGTAGGCATGGTCATCGTTATTTTCAAATCCGATCTGGACAGTATTATGATCCACATAGGAGAGGGACAAATCGGTTTTAACCTTGTCTAACCCCAGGGCTTCAAACTGTAAGAATGCCATGGTACCCGTGGCATCTTGGGTCAACGTCTGATCAATTCTTATCCCTATCTCTTTGCCTATGACATATTCACCCGCTTTGAGGTGATCCTTTAAAATTTTTTCTACAATATTTTGCGCCATCCATCTGCACCTTTTGTTTTTTTATATGAAACTCCCTCCAAAAGCCTGGAATCATGAGAGTTTCAACTTTCGTTGTGGCAGATTTTTCTGCCATGTATGTTTTTATATGAAAGTCTCCCCAATCTGCTGGAATTAAAGGACTTTCGTTTTTCGTTGTGGCAGGTTTTTCTGCCATGTATGTTATATGAAAAGGTAGTCTTCAAGTCTACCTCAGCAGAGCCCCTCCCCCGACGGGCAATAGGAACCGGCCAATTGAGCCGTCTACGGTTCCGGGCCGGGCCCATTGCCCGTCGGGGGGGGGCGGCATAATGCCATTTTCTATCTTCGTTGTGTCCGCCAGGACATGTGGGTTATATGAAAAGGCAGCCTCAGCAGAGCCGCCCCCCCGATGGGCAATAGGAACCGGACAATTGAGCTGTCTACAGTTCCGGTCCGGGCCCATTGCCCGTCGGGGGGGCGGCGGCATAATGCCATTTTCTATCTTCGTTGTGTCCGGCAGGACATGCCCGTTTTATAAGAAAGAATAGGCGGACCTAATCTTCTTTCAAGCTTCGTTGCGGGCGGACCCAGGTCCCAGAATGCGATCCGCCCGTGGCAGTTATATCTGATGATGCTCACCCATTGCCAGGCCCAGTTCCAGGGCATATTTATTTATGTCCATGAAATTTTCAGGAATCGTGGTTTCAAGTACCGCAGTTACGGATTCCGGTTTTACAATACGGGTAATGCCGATGAGGGCACCCAGCATACAGATATTAAATACAATGGGTTTGCCTATTTTTTCCATAACTGTATCATACATGGGCAAGCTGATTTTTCTGGCATCCACGTGCCGTCCCACAGAGATATACCGCGAGTCAACCAGTAAAATGCCCCCCGGCCTGATGATGGGAGCGTATTTTCCCAGACTTTGTTGGGTTAGGCTCACCAGAATGTCCGGTTGAATGACCTTTGGAAAGAATATTTCAGAATCGGCAATGATGACATCTGTACGGGTGCTCCCTCCCCTGGCGGCGGCACCATAACTTTGAGACTGAACCGCCTGTTTGTTTTCAAAAAGAGAGGCCGCCTTGGCAAGGATGATAGCCGCAGTGATGACACCTTGACCGCCCGATCCGGAAAAAACCAGTCTTGAATATTCCATCATGCCGCTCCCTTCATGGTTTTTTTCATCATTTTTTCATAGGCTTCACAATATTCCGGGGATTCCGTGGACTCAAAGATTACCCCCCTTTCAATGAGACAGGGGTCCTTCTCCAACCTTGCAGACCCTGACTTGGCGGTATTTTTTCTAAAATTTTCGAGCATTTGAATGGCATCACCCGCCTTATTCTGTCTGCCATAGAACGTGGGGCACTGGGAAAGAATTTCCACCACGGAAAATCCTTTGTGCAGGATGGCCCGCTCCATTATCTCTGAACACTCTGCCGCATGGAACGTCGTACTTCTTGCCACAAATGTGGCACCGGCACTTTTCGCAAGGTTCATGATATCAAAACTGTTGTCAATGGTTTTGTAGGGGGCAGTGGAGGCTTTGGTACCCCGGCCGGACAATGGAGAAAATTGTCCGCCCGTCATACCGTATATACTATTGTTCATGATAAATACGGTGATATCAATATTCCTTCGTGCCGCATGGATAAAATGGTTCCCGCCAATGGCAAGGGCATCTCCATCCCCCATGGGAACGATGAGGTTAAGATTCGGACGGGCAAGTTTGACCCCGGTTGCAAAGGCAAGTGCCCGTCCGTGGACGGTGTGCAGGGTATGGAAATCAACATAGCCTGAAATTCGGGAAGAACAGCCGATGCCGGAGGTCATAACAATATCATTTTTATCCAGCCCAAGCCGGTGAACCGCTCTTAGGAGTGCCCCCAGTATAATTCCATGTCCGCATCCGGGGCACCAGAGATGTGGAAAAAAACGCTGTCTGATATAATTATTAACATCAAAGGATTCCGTTGTCATAGTCCCCTCCCCTGGATCGCCCTTAAAAGTATTTTAATATCTTCCGGTGAGATGAGTTCACCGTCCACCCGATTGGAGAAAAACACCCGTTCCGGTTTATCCACGGCTATTTTTACCTGCTGCAACACCTGTCCCATGTTCATTTCCACCACAATGACCCTTTTTGCATTGCCACAGGCCTCCCTTACCATCTCAGCGGGAAAGGGCCACAATGTCTGTAACTCAAGAACACCTATTTTCATCCCCCGGGCCCTTTTGTCCCTGGCCGTTTGAATGGCGGTTCTTGCAGCGGAGCCGTAGGAGATCAGCACATAATCGGCATCATCCAGCCAATAGGTTTTGTACATGGCCAGATCCGCCACATTATTTTCAATTTTATCGGTGATGTGGTGCAGCAGATCCTTTACCGTGGTGGGATTATTTGAAGGAAATCCCCACATGTCATGAAAGAGACCCGTCACATTGAATCGATGGGTGCCCCCAAAATCAGACATGGGAAGACGACCATCCTCTCTTGGGAAATAGGGATGATAATCCACATCCTTTCCCACGGAGGTTCTCAAGCGCTGGGTAACGGGGATTTCATCGTCGGGGGGAATGATCAATTTTTCCCTCATATGTCCGATCACCTCATCCAACAGCAAAATGACAGGGGTGCGATATGTCTCTGCAATATTAAATGCCTTGATGGTCATTTCAAAAATATCTTTATGGCAGGATGCCGTCAAGGCCACCATGGAATGATCCCCATGGGTTCCCCATCTGGCCTGATTGACATCTCCCTGACTCACATGGGTGGGATTTCCCGTGGAGGGGCCCCCCCGCTGCACATTGACCACCACGCAGGGAATTTCCGCCATGCAGGCATATCCCAGGCACTCCTGTTTTAAAGAGAATCCCGGACCGGAGGTTGCCGTCATGGCCTTACAACCGGTCAAAGAGGCTCCGAGTATGGCTGCCATGGATGCAATTTCATCCTCCATCTGTATAAATTTACCACCCTGCAGGGGAAGCCTCATAGCAAGGGTTTCGGCAATTTCAGTGGAGGGAGTTATGGGATATCCGGCAAAAAAATCAAGCCCGGCATAGAGCGCTCCTTCCACACAGGCTTCGTTGCCTTGAATAAACTTTTCAATGCTGCCGCTCATCTTCTCACGCCTCCGTTATTATCTGTATTGCCAGATCAGGACATCTGATTTCACACAGACGACACCCGATGCACGCTTCAGGAGATGTGGGTGTCGCCTTTTCATCTTTGTCAAAGGAAAGTACTTTTTTCGGACAGAAGTGGATGCAGATGCCACACCCCTTGCACCACCCTTTGTTGATCATCTGTTTAAACATTTTACCTTTTTCCATGAATTCCCCTTTTATCAAACGGCCGGGTCATAACGTTTTACGCTTTGTGTGCATCATCAGACTGTTCAACGGCATTTTTCACAAGGGCCAGATATCGATAGATGCCATGGACAAATTTACCGAATGGCATGGTGACAAACAGGGCCAGCACAAGGGCCAGATGAATGATCAGTGTCCCTCCCATAAACGCGGTTTCCCTTAAAGCCAACAGAACAAGTCCGGATAGTGCCGTGAAAAACAACAGCAGGATAAAGCTGCTGTCCATGCCCTGAACTGCGGGCTCGGCCGGGTCCTGATCCATCTGTTTTTTCAGATAAAAAAGACCACCTGTTCCCATCACCATGGAGATACCCCCCGCAATGCCCAGCATCACCGGAAGGCTAAAGACCGGATAGGGTGCCGGGATGTGCAGAAAATGGTCTTTGAATGCGGCAATGGTTGTGGAGGCCAGACAAAGCAAAAATCCGTAAAAAACCAGGTGATGCCACCACTTACGATCCTTTCGAAAACGATCGTCGGGATAGTTGCAACCGTCTCCCCCCCCGTCAAGGTACCTGAGCCGCAGGGTATCTTTAATGGCCCGGAAATGGGCACCGGGGGAGCATAACTCCCTGGTTGACATGCCCGTTTCCCGGCAGAATCCTTTGATTTCCCGAACAAAGGCATTACACGAAAAGAGCAGTACCGCCAGAAAAAGAGTTACCATGCCGGCATAGGGGAAAATGGCGTAAAATGAGTTGGCCCCGGTGAATGGGGTGGTCAAAACAGCGGGTCCCTTAATGAGCATAACGCACAGAAGCATAAAGATAATGCTGACAATGGAGATAAAACCGACCCATGACCCGTTATTGTCAAAAATGTGCCGGGGAACCTTGGGACCCGCAAACTCCTTATATGTTTCAAACCGTAACGCCGCCATGGTTTTGGGGAAATTGAGTTCAAATTCATGGGGCGGTGCATATTGACAGGCATAATAACAGTCCCGACAGTTGTGGCACAGATTTGCCATATATTTCATATCTTGGCTGGTAAAGGTGCGGCGCAGCTCCATGGCGGGAAAAACTGCACAAAATCCTTCACAATAGCGACATGAATTACAGATCCTCATAACACGTTTTGCTTCATTGATAAGATCAGTTGAGGGCATGATCAGCTGCCTCCTTTCCGGCAATGCGTCCAAATACACTACCGATGGTAAGTCCGAAACCGGCCATATATCCTTTCCCCAGGATATTGCCCGACATGATTTCGCCGGCGGCAAAAATGTTGTCAGCCACTTTACCGTTTTCCATAACAACCCTGGCCTGTTTGTTTACCTTAACGCCCAAATAAGTAAACGTAATGCCGGGGCGCAATGGATAGGCATAATAGGGGGGGGTATCAATGGGACGGGCCCAATGACTTTTCACGGGTTCAAGGCCCTCTGTACAGCAATCATCCAGCACACTTTGGTCAAAGGTTCCCGGCTTAACAGCGCCATTAAACTTGGTTATGGTCTGCTGAAGTTTTTCGGAATCCAGTTTCAGTTTTCCGGCCAGTGCTTCAATGGAAGATGCTTCCAGGGGTGGAAACACAGACGGCATGAAAAGGTCGATGGATTTTGCATCAATGATGGCATAGGCAATCTGATCCGGCTGGTGGGCAACCAGTCGTCCCCAGATGGCATACCGCTTGGGCCAAAAATTCTCCCCTTCATCGTAAAACCGCTGGGCCTCTTTGTTGACCACCACCCCGAAGGAAACGCAATCCAGACGGGTGACAATGCCACCATCGAACTTTGGGGCTCTGGCATCAATGGCCACAGCATGGCATTGTGTGGGATCGCCAACGGCCTGGACTCCGTTGTCCAGCAGCACCTTTAACATTTTTCCTGTGTCATAGGGGGTTCCCCGGACGATAAAATTCTTAGCCGGTTTTCCCCAATACTTTTCCAGCCAGGCAAGATTGGCCTGGAAGCCACCCGATGCCACAACAATGCTTTTACCCGACACCTCGTGGGTACTGCCGTTATATTGAAAAACAACGGCGTTAAATTTGCCATCTGTAATCTTCAGATCCGTGGCCTCCGCTGAGTAAAGGATGGTGATGCCAAGGTCGTTGGCCGTTGCATAATAGGCATTTACCAGTGCTTTACCCCCGCCCAGGAAAAAGGCATTGGTTCTTGATAATTGCAGTGTCCCCCGCATGGAAGGTTGAAATCGACATCCATTGTCAATCATCCATTCACCAAGATTATTGGACTGCTGTATGGTGAGGCGGGCCAGTTCTTCATTGGTTTCTCCTCCTGTCACCTGGAGAAGATCTCCCCAGAACTCCTCTTCCGGGTATGGTCCGGTGAGGTGGTCATTGGCCTTTTCGTGCATATACCTCACGTTTCTTGTATGCCTGCTGTTTCCCCCTCTGAAATGCATGGGAGAGCTTTCTATAATCAGTACTTGAGCACCTTTGCGCCGTGCAGATATTGCTGCACAGAGTGCTGCGTTGCCTCCGCCGATCACAACAACATCCACGGACCTGGGGAAAGCTGTCTGTTCTTCATGGACACAGCTCATATGACTTCTCCAATCTACCTGTTTTTTATAAAAATTATATTGTATGGGTTAATCGTTTTTGGCGTATTCCGGAAAGGAAATGCCACACTGAAATCGGTTCAGATATCTGTTCTCAATATTACGGTTTGTGCTCATTTCATAAAGCATGCCACTGCTAAACAAAATTTATAGTATCAATGGGGAATCAGCAGCTCTAATTATGAATTTTAACCGAACAGGCTGGGGCTATGGCGCTTTTTTGCAATTCTACGGAACCGCTTCTCTGGGCCAAATGGGAATACGACCATAGTTGAAATTTATTGTTTCATTTCATTTGACATTATGTATCGACTATGAAACATAACGTTTCAACAGTTAACCCACGGGAGGTCAGATGCTGAACAAACCCATATCCATTGCCGTATTTCTTTTAAGTGACTCAATGAAATCCGGGCTTGAAAAATTTTATGCACTGGAAAACATCACCATCACCATGGTGGACAAATGTCTTGAGAATGCCATTGAAGCAGGAAAAATTCTTGAAAAACAGGGAGTTGAGGTAATTATTGGTCGACGGGGAACCGCCAGCATGTTGCGGGCCAATTTAAATATCCCGGTGATATCCTTCCCCACATCCACCATGAGTCTTTTAATCAGTATTCAAAACGCCTCAAAAATGGGAAAAAGGATTTTTCTTCCCTCCTACGCAAAGGAAATACAACGGCTTGATTTTTTTCATAAATTCCTTGGGATTGAAATAAAACAGAAAGTTTATTTCGATGAGGGAAGCCTTAATCTCATCGTAAAAAAAGCAGACCGGGACGGATTTGATGTGGTGGTGGGAGGCAAGGCTACCATGCAGGCCGCCATGGGGACAAATCTTCATTACTGTGAATTAATCACATTGGAAAATGAGATTGACGAGACCATGGAAAGCGCCAGGTCCGTTGCCATGTCAGCCAGAAAAGAACGGGCCATGACCAACGAATATCGAGCCATCATGGATGCCGCATCCGATGCCATCATTGCCGTCAATGAAACGGGACAGGTCTCAGCAATCAATCATGCCGCCTGCACCCTGCTCAATTTTTCCCATGATCACATTGGAATTCCCATCACAAAAATGCTTCACAACCAGCACATTGCCGGAGGAATCAGAAAAAAAGCCCACATTACCAACAAAGTAATTAAACTTCATGGGTTTGCCTATCTTTTCAGCCTTGTTCCCATTGTGATGGACACAAGGCACATTGGCGCGGTTATCAGTTTAAGGGAGATAGACCAGGTGATGAAAGCTGAAAATACCGTCAGAAGATCCCTTGCCCGGGGGTTCACCGCCACATACACCATTCAGGATATTATTTACCAGAGCCCTCAAATGTCCAATGTGGTCAATCTCACCGAGCAATTTGCAGACGCTCACTCCTCTGTTTTGATCATGGGCTCCACGGGAACCGGCAAAGAATTGATCGCCCAGAGCCTTCACAATTTAAGCGGCCGACAGGACAGACCCTTTGTTTCGGTTAACTGTGGTGCATTGCCGGAACAGCTGTTGGAAAGCGAGCTGTTTGGATATGACGAGGGTGCCTTTACCGGATCAAAAAAAGGGGGAAAGCCCGGCCTTTTTGAAATTGCCCACCATGGCACCATTTTTCTTGATGAGATAGACTCCACAAGCCTGGAGGTCCAAAAGCGCCTTTTGCGGGTTTTGCAGGAAAAAGAGGTCATGCGCATCTCCGCAGATAAAAAAATTCCCGTGGATGTTCGGGTTATTGCCGCTGCCGGCACGGATCTATGGCAGCTGGTGCAGGCGAAACAATTCCGCAAAGACCTCTTTTTCCGCCTGAATGTGTTACAGATTTCCATTCCGCCATTAAAACAGCGTAAGGATGACATCCCCCTGTTACTGAACCATTTCATTCATCACTACAGCAAAAAACACAATACCCCCCCTGTGAACATTGCAGACCGTCATTTGAATCGGCTGACCGGCTATGAATGGCCCGGCAACATCAGGCAATTGAGGCATTTTGCAGAAAGGTTGATTTTAAATCTTCGATTTGTCAGGCCTGAAGAGGCCTTTAACAGCCTGATTGATGAATTGATGCAAATTGTGGAGGACGAACCGGCCCCCTGCCAACCTTCCGCCTCAGATCCTTCTGAGACTGCAACCGCGGCCCCCGCAATAAGGTTATCACCAAGGGAAGATCCGGAAACGGCATCTATTATTGAGGCACTGCAGCAATCGTGCTTTAACCGGGGGAATGCCGCTAAAATTTTAGGAATCAGCCGGGCGACACTCTGGAGACGCATGAAGGCACTGGAGATAAGAACGCCGATGTAATGGTATGTTGTTTGCATATTGATTCCCGCAAACTGAAAACGAAACACATGCAAGACGTATGGGGGAATCCGATTTTCAGTGTCAAGTCGAAGGAAGTCAAGCTGCAAACAGAGGGGGGAACTCCTTCGTTCAACCGAAATCTTCAAAAGGAGAAATGTTGTGGAAGATCTGCTAATGGGATTTATTAATATCATGGCCTGGAATAATCTACTGGCCATTGGTATCGGGCTTTGCATGGGCGTCATCATCGGTTGTTTGCCGGGACTTTCGCCTTCCATGGCCATCGCCCTTGCAACGCCGTTTACCATTGAGATGTCTGCTATTACGGGAATTGCTTTTCTTCTTGGGGTTTACAAAGGCGGGGTTTACGGCGGGTCCATCAGTGCCATCCTCATTGCAACACCAGGCACACCTGAATCTGCAGCGACTCTGCTGGACGGATACCCCATGGTCAAACAGGGCAAGGCCAAAAAAGCACTGAGTGCCGCCCTTTATGCATCCATTTCCGGAGATATGGTGGGTACCGTACTTTTGGTATGTGCTGCACCCGTTGTGGCAGCCATGGCATTAAAAATCGGTCCCGTTGAAATGGTGCCACTGATTGTTTTTGCCTTTGCGGTTATTATCATATCCCTTGAAAACAATTGGACCAAAGGGTTTCTGGCGGCATGCATCGGTTCCCTGGTAGCCATGATCGGGGTGGACCCCATGGAAGGGTCCAGCCGGTTTGTTTTTAATTTTTTTGAACTAAATGAAGGTATTTCGTTGATCCCTTTTCTGGTGGGACTTTTTGCCATCCCCGAAGTCATTGGCGGGATTCTGGAAAGCTGGCATCGAAAAAAGAATAAAGAAAGCAACAAGGAAACCCCCATTGATGTCTCCCAAAGCGAAGGGCTCACACTCAAGGAATTTCTTCAACATTGGAAATTGACGCTAAAATCCGCCATCATCGGCGGTGGTATTGGTGCCATGCCGGGCCTGGGTTCAACCGCTGCCGCCTTTACCTGCTATGCACTGGCAAAACGATCTTCCAAAACACCGGAAAAATTCGGCAACGGAAGTATTGAAGGGGTCATTGCCTGTGAAACGGGAAATAATGGTACGTGCGGCCCTGCTTTGATCCCTCTGTTAACCCTTGGGATTCCCGGAAGTTCAACGGCGGCGGTTTTGTATGGCAGTTTAATGATGCATGACATTGTCCCAAGTCCCCGTATTTTCATTGAACATGGGCCGGCGGTTTATGCCCTTTTTATCAGCCTTATCATTGGGGCAATCCTGCTGTATCCCGTGGGGAAGTTTTTTATCAAGTATGCCTCAAAGCTAATTTATAAGGTGGATAGAGGGGTATTGTTCGGCGGGATTTTCCTGCTGTGCCTGACGGGCTCCTATGCAGTTGGAAACAGTATGTTTGCCGTGGTGACAATGCTTGTGGCGGGATTTCTTTCTTCGATTTTAAGGCAATTTCACATTCCCCAGGGACCGATTCTCATCGCGTTTATTCTGGAGCCCATCCTTGAAAGGTCTTTTCGCCAGGGGCTGATCATGTCCGGCAACGATATCTTTGCGTTTTTTACAAGCCCCCTTGCGGGTGCTTTCTGGATTTGCTGCCTTGTCATTCTCCTGTATCGACCGGTCAAGCAAATGCTAAAAAAAGACAATGGCAATCCTCAAACCATACCCTCTTAACAAAAAGGACAAACAATGAAAAAAATGAATGCAAGATCATGGAAGACATTTGTGGTAATTTTTTCCCTGACGGTTATCTTTCCGGCCATGGCCTTTGCCGGATATCCGGAAAAGCCCATCACCGCATATTACGGGTACAAGACAGGGGGGGCCTGTTATGTCTCTTTCAACGCCCTTATCAAAGGAGCCATGGAGGTTCTGGGAGAAACCATTGTAATGAAGGAGAAAGCCGGTGCAACAGCCACCATTTGTGCCGGGACCGTATCCAAGGCAAAACCGGATGGATATACCATTGGTGTCATAAAATCCACCACCATCACCAACGCGCCCTTTGTCTATAAACTGCCCTATGACTCTTTCAATGACCTCACCTTTATTTATGCCTATGCCGGACCTGCCGGCGGATTTGTTGTAAATGCGGAGAATCCTGCCAAAACATGGGATGAGTTTTTAGAAAATGCCCGACAAAATCCCGGACGAGTCACCTATGCCACATCGGGCAGCATGGGGGTGGCACAATTGATCATGGAGCACATCGGCAGCCAGGAACAGTTAAAATGGAATGGCCTGCCCACCAAAGGCGGTGCGGCGGCCATGAAACTTCTGCTGGGGAAAAAGATTGACGGATATGCCGGCAGTGGCAGCAGCATCGTCCATGTGGAGGCCGGCAGAGCAAGGCTGTTGCTCGATTTTGGTAGTTCCCGGCTTTTACCGGATGTACCCACATTACAGGAGAAAGGATACGACCTTCCCATTGGCGAAACCCCCTATATGATCGTTGGCCCCAAGGGACTTCCCGAACCTATCCGACAAAAACTGGTGGAAGCTTTTCGCAAAGGAATGGAAAGCCCTGAATATTTAAAGGCCCAGAAATCCTGGCACTTCATAAAATCGGATCTGGCCGGTGCACCACTGGAAACCTTTCTTAAAAATAACAGTCAATCAGTGAAAAAGGTGCTTACAGAACTTGGCAAGCTGAAAAATTAAAATTTGGGGGAACAAAAATGTCCGTTAAAAAAATTTCATTCATTGAAATGACAACATCTCTTTTGTTTCTTGCCGCCGGGATTTACTATTTGGTTTCAATTATTCCGGGGCAGGTGGAGTCATTTACCCCTTCTCATCCCAATGCAACAACCTTTCCCTATGTGATCGGCTTTATATTCACCTTTCTAAGCTTGCTGTGGTGCATCAACACTTTGAGAGGACAGTCCATTGAGAGTCTGGATTATCAGCTGCTGTTAAAAATTTTAGTGATATCTGCAGGGCTTTTTGTTCTGACCTATCTCGTTGTCTTTCTGGGATATCTCATCGGAGGGGCTTTAAGCATAATGGCCATTATGGTGTCATGCAACGGCAAAGAGTCCATTGCAAAGCTGCTGACCAGCAGCATTGTTCTTTCTGTGTTATATTATCTGCTGTTCATCAAAATGATGAACGTGGATCTTGGTGCCTTTCCTGAATTCTAAGTTTAGGGAAAAGAGGAAATACCATTCTAACATCAGCGACCTCCGGCAAAGCCGGAGGTTTTTTACATAAAAGTCTCACCAATATGCTGGAATTAAAGGACTTTCGTTTTTCGTTGTGGCAGGTCTTTCTGCCATGTATGTTATATGAAAAGGCAGCCTCCAAGGCAACCTCAGCAGAGCCGCCCCCCCCGATGGACAATAGGAACCGGACAATTGAGCTGTCTACAGTTCCGGTCCGGGCCCATTGCCCGTCGGGGGGGGCGGCGGTATAATACCATTTTCTATATTTGTTGTGTCCGGCAGGACATGCCCGTTATAAGAAAGTGTAGGTATGCCTAACATTGCTTTCATTATTCGTTGTGGGCAGACCCGGGAGCCCCAATCCCGGGCGGCCCGTGGCCGTTATATGAAAAGGCAGCCTCCAAGGCAACCTCAGCAGAGCCGCCCTCCCGATGGGCAATAGGAACCGGACAATTGAGCTGTCTACAGTTCCGGTCCGGGCCCATTGCCCGTCGGGGGGGCGGCGGTATAAACCATTATCCCCCCAAAATCATACAAGGACAAAAAATGAAAAAAATAACGGTAAAGAACCCTGTGGTGGATCTGGACGGAGATGAGATGACCCGGATCATCTGGCAGAAAATTAAAGACAAACTGATCTTCCCCTATCTGGAATTAAATACCCTTTATTATGATCTGGGTATGGAGAACAGGGATAATACCGATGATCAGGTCACGGTTGATGCCTCAAATGCCATTAAACAAACGGGGGTTGGCATTAAATGCGCCACCATTACACCGGATGAAGCCCGGATGAATGAGTTCAACCTTAAAAAAATGTACAGATCCCCCAATGGAACCATCAGAAATATTCTCGGAGGAACGGTTTTCAGGGAACCCATTATCGCCAAAAATATTCCAAGGCTTGTCAGCACCTGGAAATACCCCATCTGCATCGGTCGTCATGCATTTGGAGACCAGTACAGGGCAACGGATTTTGTGGTTAAAAAAAGGGGAGCGCTCCAAATGGTTTTCACCCCCGAGGACGGCAGTGCACCGGAAACCTACGATATCTTTGATTTTGAAGGTGGTGGTGTGGCCATGGGTATGTACAATACCGACGACTCCATCTATGGATTTGCCCACGCCTGCTTTAACCAGGCCATCAATAAAAAATGGCCATTATATCTCTCCACGAAAAATACCATCCTTAAACGATATGACGGCCGGTTTAAAGATATTTTTGAACAGGTTTACCAGGAGCACTACAAACCCCAAATGGATGCCCTGGGTATTACATATGAGCACCGTTTAATTGATGATATGGTGGCAGCAGCCCTTAAATGGGAGGGAGCGTTTGTCTGGGCCTGCAAAAATTATGACGGCGATGTTCAGTCGGATATCCTGGCCCAGGGATTTGGTTCACTGGGTCTGATGACCTCCACATTGATTACCCCCGATGGCAAAACCATGGAAGCCGAGGCTGCCCACGGAACAGTTACCCGGCATTTCAGAGAACACCAGAAAGGCAACCCCACATCCACCAATCCCATTGCGTCCATTTTTGCATGGACAAGGGGGCTTGCCTTCCGGGGAAAGCTGGACCAAAATATGGAATTGATCGATTTTTGCGCCACCCTTGAAAGCGTCTGTATCAAGACCATTGAACAGGGGAATATGACCAAAGACCTGGCCTTGTGCATTCATGGGAAAAATTTAAACAGCAGTCACTATATGAACACGGATGATTTCATCAATATTATTGAAAAAAACCTGGCAACAAAAATGGAAATTCCTTGAAACGCAATTTACTACAGATAAAATCCAAGATGGAATACTACAAATGATTTAAAAAACGTTCCTCCCCAGACCCATGATTTTAGGCAGCCAGGAGAAATACAGCGCCAGATACAGAATGCCGGACATAAGCCACAACACCAGCACATTCATATAGGGCGTAGGTATCAACCAGGGACCCAGACATTTCTCGGCAGCCAGGAAATGCGCGCCTCCAGTGGACTCCACCTCTTGACAGATCGGAGCAGCGACCTGCACCAGTCGTTCACCTGACAGTCGCACCGGTTCCAGGGCCATGTAATTCAGTCCAAGCTCCAAAATGTCCCGACTCTGGAACCGGTTTTTATAAGCATCATAACCATCCCATCCAAGCTCCTTTTTCAGACGCGCCTCGTACGCCAGACGATACTCATCGGCATCCTCCCCCCTTGATCGAATAACGGATTCGGCTACCCCCAGGTAATCCTTGATCAATCCCTTTATATTTGAAGTATAAGAGGAGACATCTATTTTTTTCATGGGAATGGCCGCCGGCACACCTGAATACCGTTCGATATAGTCAATTTCATTTTTCAAGGCCTGTAATCGTCTGGCCGATTCATCCGGATTCTCCAATCCCTCAGACAGAAGCGGGTAGTCGGCCAGGGCCCGAATCTCAGGAATATGCACATCCGCCAGATATTCCGACTCGACGGATGTCCGATGATGGTGAAAGATAGGACGCATATAGCGATTATCCACATACTGTTTCACCACCATGGCTTCATATCCCCAGCGGGACGGCATTAAATCGACAATTAAGGGGGTGGATCGGGTCCCGGCATCCGCTGGCATCAGCTCGTCAAAGGAGACCACAGCGCCTCCCAGCAGTATTTGCGGAATCAAAATTAATGGAATCAGAATGTAAATGGTCACAGCTGATCGAAAAGAGGCCGAAATATTCAATGCCAGGATGGAAGAACAGCACGCACCGGAAAAAAGAGTCAGCCAGCAGAAAAATCCCATATCGGGAATCTGAAGCAGCGTATTCCCGATCAAGGTGAAAAGGCCAGTCTGGAGTGCAGCCATTAAAATCAGATATAAAGCTTTTGATGCAATATAACCGGATCGACTCAAGTGCAGGAATCTCTCCCGTTTGAGAATTTTGCGATCACGACAGATCTCTTCGGCACTGACGGACAATCCCATAAACAGGGCCACAATCATACTGATGAAAAAATAAATACTCAGATTTTCATTTTTCCCGAAGCTGTATTCCCGTCCCCAGGCACCATGACAGATCATCGCCGTTAAGAAGGCCAGCAAAGGAGGTTCCAGCAGATTGATTGCCAGGTATTGCCGGTTGCCCAACCGCCCTTTCAGGGTTCGTTGGAAAAATATTTTCAATTGCCCCAGAAAATCGGGACGCCATAAACGCGGCTCGGGTGGCGCCATCAAGGGTATATGGCCGGCCGATTGATCCTCTCCAAGGGATCTTGTTTGCAGATAGCGCTTATGCCAGGCTTCAGCCGTTACACAGCGATCTCCGGTATAATGCCCATTCTCATCCACGGCCCTGGCTTCAATGATTTCAAACAATTGTTCAGGATTGACGTCTCCGCAGTGGGGACATGTATATTCATCCATCCCGGCCTGATGACTCTCGGTACGGAAATGGACAATTGCATCCAATGGATTCCCGTCCCAGATCGGCCGCCCCCCCTGGTCCAGTATCCATAAACTGTCAAACATTTTGTAGATTCGGGAAGAAGGCTGGTGAATCACGACAAACACGAGTTTACCCTTGGAGGCCTGGGCTTTCAGCAGGGATATAACATTCTCGGAATCGGCCGATGACAAACCGGAAGTCGGTTCATCCACGAACAGGATGGACGGTTCCCGGATCAGCTCCAATGCAATATTGAGCCTTTTACGTTGTCCGCCGCTGATGGTTTTTTCCAGTGATGATCCCACTTGCAGATTCCGTATTTCCGGCTGATGCAGCTCTTCCAGAATGGCCTCCACTTTCTGAACACGTTCCGCCGGACTCAAATTCGCCATGCACAGACCCGCAGCCGTCAACAGGTTATCAAATACCGTCAGTTCCTCGAAAAGCAGATCATCCTGGGGAACATAACCGATGACGCCCTGTAGCCTTTGGGAATCCTTATAAACATCCAGACCGTTGACCATCACTCTCCCGGAATCGGGCCTGAGCTGGCCGGTCAGGATCGAAAGCAGGGTGGACTTGCCTGAACCACTGCCGCCCATGATCCCCACCATGCGACCGCTGTTTTCCGTAAAGGAGAAATCATATAATCCATTGGTGGAACCCGGATAACGGAACGTCAGACCCTCTCCCTGAAACAGCACCGGCTGGAGGTGATGTCCCTTGAAAAAAAAGGCCTTCAATTCAGTCTGATAGATCCGGTTTCCCAATGCGTCGCGGACAATGGCACCCGGCAAGAGAAGCATTCGTTTGAAAGGTGGCAGGGGAAAGGAATCCAGAGTCAGTCCCGGCTGATCGGTCATCATGAACATGGAGTCAACTTCAGCAATCCGAAGAACACATATTCGGCCCCTGAATTCAGGTCGCGACAAGACCTCACATCCGCCTGAAGGTGACACATCCACATTCCCCGCTAATAAAAAGCGTTCCGAAAGTTCATTCGAAACAAAGTTTTTACGACTGAATTGGATGATGTCCCTGACAACAGCCGGATCCATTGCCAGCTCGTCTGCAATCATTTCAAGCGGCTCCAACGCCGGCTTAGTAGCATCCACTTCCAGCGCCAAATCCAGACATCGCAGCAAAAACACATACTGCTCAAAACGAGGCAAAATAGACTTAAGTCCGGCGGATATCTGCCGCGATCTATCCAACAACAGCTCCCGGGATTCATCCAACTGCAATTCCAGAGCCACATCAAAAATATCAAGATAGACTTCAGGACGTACAATGCGAAAATGTTCAACCAGATACCTATTCAAAATCTTCCGTGCTCTTCCCCTGACATCTGGCTCCATCAAGGCTGCCTGCAGCGAAAACAGATTTAAAATGGCGTTGAGCATCATCTCATTCATGCCGAAATCCTATACGTGACCCTATTGGTGAACGGGTAAGACACCGGACTTCTTACCCGTTCATTAATCATTATTTGCTGAGATTGAGAATCATTATTTGCAAAGATTGAGGTAGCTGTCGCGAATGGTTTTAATATCGGCCAAAATTCGCTTTGCATCGTCCTGGCTCAGTTTGCCCTCATTTGTCATAATGGTGTCACGAATCGGAGCAATCATGTTGGCCCGCTGCTCCCCATCTGCAATCTGTTCCAGCTCATTTTCAACCAATGTGTTCAGCAATTCCAGAAACCGAGAGATTTTGTCGGCTTGATTAGTGAAAAGAGATATAATTTCGGGCCCGATTTTTTCATTCACCGCTAAGGAAAAAATCTGATACAACCCTTCCACCAAAGCGCCATAGCTCTGGTTAATCATAAAAACCATCATGGCTGAATCCGTCTTAGCCAGTTCAATATATTTCTCAATCTGCTTATTGACAGCCTCCCGCATCTCCTCTCGGAATTTGAGATCATCCGGATTTTCCATCATTTTGCGAACAATTTTAGGATCAACTATCCCCAGCGATTTCAACTGCCTGCTGACCGCCAGGCGAGGATGAAGCTGGGTTCGGACCAACTCAACCACACGCTGAGCCTCCTTGGTTTTGTGAAAGACATTGGCATATCCCACATCCACCCAATACATTCCGCAAAAAACACTCAAGGCATCCTGATTGCTGCAATCTGCCAATCCTTCCAGCGGCAGTGTCAATGAAGCTTGATAAGAGAGTCCGGCCTTTTTCAGCTGCTCCCTGGCCTTCATCATTTCCGCGATTTTGCCATTGCCATACAATGCCATCATCTTTTCCGCCGTTTTTTCCAGGTTCGATTCCGGTTGCTGATTGTCACCGTAAACTGGGAAAACCATGAAGAGGACGAATACCGATGTCAATACAATCTTTTTAATACGTTTCACACCACTGTCTCCTTTAATAATGCATTATGTATAAATCCGATCTAAAAAATGGTTACCAATAGCGAGTTTAAGTTGCCCTACAATTAACGAAGGTATTAAAAATAGGGGATTGATTTCAAAATGCATCAATGTGTCAAAATTTCAACAAATTGTCAATGTGTTTTCCGGACTCAAAACCACCACTATTTTACAATCCGAACGGTCATATTTTGTATCCTGTTTAAACTTCCTGGTAAGGCAAAAAAAAATAAATTTTAGAAATAAATTATTGCAAAATTTATCCCATAGCAATATGGTTATTCCCTCATGAATACGGCAAACAATACACTTCATGATAGAATCAAATGAAATAACGAGGAGACTGAATATGACGGATGATTCTAAGCATGGCAAAAGCCAAGAGGAATCGGACGAAGAAGAATCCCCGGAAATTTACGCGATTGCTGATGCTGATCATCAACCGACATTCAGCAGACGAAGTTTTTTGGAAATCGCTGCAGTGGCTGCGGGAACCGCTGCCATTTCATCCTTAAGACCCACCGAAGCTGCTGCCGGAAAGGAAAACGCATCGCTGGTCAGGGCACATGACAGCGAGGTTACAGCGCTTGCGGTCAATTCCAAAGGCAGCTTGCTGGCATCGGGAGACAAAAAAGGTTCGCTTAAGTTATGGGAACTCCCCAATGGTGAGTTGCTGCATTCCTGGACCTGTCATATAGGTCCAATTTTGACCATATCATTCTCCCAAGCAGACGACGCATTATGGTCGCTTGATTCAAAGGGTCTATTGAAACACTTGAGAGTGCCTGACGGAAAGGAAATCAAAGACGGAAATTTCAGCCGCACTGTTCTTGGGGACAACAGTTTATGTTCTGTCCCGGGGGAAAACGTCTGGTATGCTGCTGCCAGGAATGACTATATTACCCAGACCCAAAAAAAACTATTAGAACTCGGCGTTTCACTCGAGCCCACCGGAATTGTGGAACTTCGAACTAAAGCATCAAACGTAAAACTCTTTGTGCTCAAAGATTGGAATGAAAAGATATCTGCCATCACTTCAACGTTGGATGGGCACCTTTTGATGGCAGGCGGCATAAATGGAGAACTGGCTCTCTGGACCGATCCGATAAGCAATCCGTATCCGCTGAAAGTGTATACAGGAAGGGCTGCCATATCAGCTCTGACCATTGATCCCAAAAGTACCATGGCATTGAGTGCCCATGCGGACGGACAGATCATCAACTGGAAACTATCCGGATTCGAACAACCGAAATCATATAAATCCGAAAATGGAAAACCTTTCAGTTTGACCGTCAGGCCCCAATTGGACCTGTTTGCCCTGGGATCCGAAAAGCCCCGGATCGAATTATTCAGCCTGAAAAAAGCGGCCATGGAGCCCCTGAAGCTCAATGGGCATAAAGCCGCGGTGCGTGCCACAGCCATCACACCCGACGGCTCATTACTTATCTCCGGCAGTGAAGACAAGACCATTCGATTGTGGTCATTGCCCGATGGCAAATACCTGCGGAGCCTGGTCGATTTAAAGGCAAACTACGAAAATGTCAAAGGGCTCTCCTATGAGGTCAGGGATGTTTATGGCCGAACCATAAGATATACGCAACCCTGCGGCACCCCCATACCGCCGGGTGCGATCTGTACTTGTAACTGTGTACCGGGGTTCATGAGCATTCCCAAGAACCATTCCCGGATTTTCAATTCGGAAGGGTATTGTACCTGCGACTTGTATTGCACATGCCACACCGTTTGCACATGCAATACGGTTTGCACATGCCAAAGTGTCGGCACAGGCAGCAGCAGAGGCGGCGGTTACTACACGACCTATTGGTATCCCAATTGACAGACGTACATTTCATCCCGTTTCAGGGACAGTATATGATCTATCGACCGCTGAAACGCCTGGCCTTTGTGGGAAACAACGCCCTGGTAAATTATCTGCGTGCCCGGGCCGCATCACCGGATTCACTCCGGAAAAATCCGGAGATCGAGACTTTTTTAGACCGGATCGGATTCGATGAAAAAGCGCTTCCGCCAATGGATGACGAACCGCCAGACACATTGCCCACCATGGCGGTTCTGCTCATGACCAACCGGTGCAACCTTGCCTGCACCTATTGTTATGCCGCCGCAGGCAGCCACACCCCCCAGGACATGCCCGAAGCAATGGCCCGGACAGTGATCCGGGCCGCCTTTGACAATGCCGGAACCAACGGCCAATCACGATTTGGCCTCTCCTTTCATGGCGGGGGAGAACCCACCCTCAACTGGTCGGTCCTCACAGAGGCTGTGGCCTATGCACGAAATCTGCCCCTGGCTTGCGATATCTCCCTTGCCAGCAACGGGGTGTGGTCGCACCGACAAAAGGAGTTTATCTGTGAAAATATCGATTCGGTCACACTCTCCTTTGACGGTATTCAGGCGGTGCACGATGCACAGCGTCCCAGCAGGTCCGGTGGCGGATCATTCAGAAAAGTATTTGAAAGCGTTCAAAGACTGGATGCCGCCGGTGTAACGTACGGCATTCGAATGACCGCAGCCCCCAACGCCATTGAGCGCCTGCCTGAGAGTGTGGCGTTTCTGTGCAGGGAGACCGGTGTCCGGGCCATCCAGATCGAAGGGTCCTTTACCATTGAGCGAGGGGTCTATGCGGATCCCTCACCAGAGGATGGCAATCGGTTTATCGAAAAATTCCTTCAGGCCACCCGTATCGCTTCAGAGAAAAAGGTTCAGCTATCCTACTCCGGTGCAAGACCGTGGGTGATTGCAAATGCATTTTGCCTGGCCCCCACCAAGGCACTCATTGCAACCCCGACGGGCCGCCTGGTGGCCTGTTTTGAGGCCGCCGATGATGAGCACCCCTATGCCCAAAATTTCACCATAGGCAGGGTGGGACACCACGGTGTCATCCAGGATTTGGAGGCAAAAAAGGCGTTTTTGGCCCGCCAGGAGTCCCGTAAAACATCCTGCCGCTCCTGTTTCTGCTATTGGCATTGCTGCAGCGATTGTGCGTCCAGGGCCATGGTCTCCAGTGCCCCGGATTCCATCCGATGTCATATCAACCGAGAGCTTACCAAATCCGTCATTGCCGGCTATATCCAAAAATCGGGGGGCATCTGGACAGGACCTCCCCCTTTTTGAACGAAACGCCCCGTTCCGCGTTCCCTACCTGGAAACTGACATTTTATTATCACCTGGGAACTGACATTTTATTATCGCCACGGACGAACCGCGATTTGGGACCCGGGTAGACCCACAACAAAGGTACTATTCACCTTTTCTGAACCTCCTCCTGTGCCAACGGCGGGTTCAATGGGCCGTTGGGGTGATAGACCTCATGGTAGGCCAAATCGAGAAAGACACTTTTCACGATGGGGCCGCCGCTTCCCGGCACCATGTTCAGCTCTTTTTCCAGTGCCTCTGCTGCCTGCGCCAGTGTACGGAACCCGTCAAACATGCGGGCGGCAGCACAGCCTTTCGGGTCAAGCCAGACCTTTCCCTTCTGATCGTTGGGCTCCATGTACAATACCCCGTCGTCACAGACCTGGGAAGACCACCCGTGACGCAGAACTGGCACCAGACCCATCAGGAGATGTTCGGGAAGCTCATCCAGGCAAGTCAATGGCATACGGCCGGGAACATTTTCCTCCATATCCGAGGACTGGGGATCGTGGAAAAACCAGGCCAGGGGCCGGGTAAAAAACTGCCTGCGCGTCATCAGGCCTGATGGTTCCATCTGTCTGTTTTCTTTATTCATGAGGCTTCCTGTCCGGGGTCTGTTCGGGCTGTTCAGGGCCAATCAACGTCAGAGAATCCGGCCGGAGGCGAAGGGCCCGCCTTGCCCGGCACCCTCCGTTACAAAGTCCCTGTTCCCGGAAGAGGCACATCAGGCACTCAGGATAAACACCGGCCGGAAGCACCGCCTCCAATTCCCTGTCAAAAAAAGAGACCAGGTCATTGCGGCTCTTTTGAGGAGGGGGCAACGGAACCCGGCAGAAACGCGAAAGTGAATAGCAGGCAATGCACTGGCCTTCCGGCAGGATATCCACAATGGAGCCGCAACGGATGCCAATGCCTTCCATCCGGCTTGCAAGAAGGGAGGTGGCGTTGACTGACGTATCCGGGGTACAACCGCCCACGGCATGGCAGGCAAACAACTCATTCCGGGAATCCACAAATTCCCGGGAGAACATGCAGGGGGTAAATCCGCAGTCAAATCCCACATCAATTCCGACGTCTGCTGCCTCATCCACAAAATGTTCAAGAAGGGGAATCATCCTTGGCCCCCTAAGCCTGAAATAGGTGTTAGGCGCACCCCAGATGGGATGGGCAATGCCCAGCCGTACCGTCCGGCAGGCATCAAACTCCCTCACCCAGTCCAGAATATAGGCCGGATTTTCATCTGATGAACAGATGTTGACGCCGAACATCAGTTTCCGGCCGAGCATCTGGCCCATCTCCTTTTGCCGGGCCACCAGGCGGGCACTGTCCCGGTGGGGATTTGCCGAGTTGAGAATCACGGAAAACTGTTCCTCCGGCAACCCGGCCATAAACCTGAGAGCCTCTCGGGAAACCACCCCCCCGCTGAAAACCAGGACCCGGAAGCCCCTTTCCAGGGCCAGATTGACGTAGTCGAAAAACAGGGGATGCTCAGTGGGCTCTCCCCCCAGAAGACGGGCTTCGGGAAACCCGGATCGCTCTAAAAAATCAAGGGATGCCTCATAGGTTTCAGGAGGCATGTCAGCAATTTGGTCTCTGGAAAGTTCATGCCGGGCAAAACAAAAACGGCAATGGCGATGACAATTTCGGGTGATGGAAATATTGGCCATATTACGCCTTTGCTACAATGCCCAGCTGTAACCAGACATCAAGGCTTTTTTCAACTTCGCGTTGGGCCGCCGCTTTGTCTGTACACAGGAGTGCCATCATCAACTCAACCGCCAGGTCCTGACGATAATTGCCGTTGGCAATAATGGCCCACAATGCCGCCTGGGGATATGGAATGGAGAGGCGGATGCCACCGCCCTGACTGCCTAAGGTGGCCCCCCGCATCTCAATAAACCAGGAAATTCCCTGTGCCGGTCTCATCATTTTTCCGCTTTTCCTTCAAAATTTTCCTTCTAAAACCCAGGCTGAAAGCCTGTCATCCGGATGGTCTGCAATGGATTGCCCGGCCCCGGGGGTATCGGCAAAAGCCTCTGCTGCCGCTTGTCCCTCCAGGTTGCCCAGCAGCCGTCCTGCGGTAATCATACGGGTGGCACGGCAGCGGTTGTCATACTCCAGGGAACATCCCGGGAACGTCTGGTCTATATGGCATCCGCCGGCGCAGGTATAACGGCAAAAGCACCTGTTGCAGCGAGGCTTGGAATCCAGAAGTGCTGCAATACCATCCACTTTTTCAGGGTCAATTATCGGCCCTGAATCCGGGTCCACGCGCCCGAGAACCGGATCAAGCCCCGAACTTGTCCAGCGCCGGGTTTCAAGATAACAGGCCGTCAACAGGCCCTCCGGTGTCAGCATCAAGGTCCCCAGCCCAACAGGGCATGACGTCCTGCGGGGACCCACCAGTTCGGACGGGCCCTGGATAACCCGCACATTGTACTTCCCGGCAATGGCCGCGGCCTTGAGCACCCCTGCTGCAAACCTGCGGGCATCCGGCGGCATAAGTCCGGCCCGCCTGGAGGAGTCGTTTGGTGTCATCATTTCAAAACAGAGCACATCAACATCAAACTCCCGGCAGAAATGGGATGCAATATCGGTCATGGCACCCACCGATTGCTGAGTAATGCAGGCTCTCAGGCTCAATTCAACGGGAAAGCGGCTGAGACGACGGATATTTTCCGCAACCACACCATAGGTCCCGCTGCCGTCGGGGCGCCTGCGGTTAAAATCATGGAACGGGGCGTTGCCGTCCATGGAGATTACGGCACTGTCCATATAATCCCCGATCAGCGGAACGGCCGTGGGATCAAAGAAACCGTTTGTGGTTATCTCGAACCAGGGAACCAGATTCCGCCGGGCGCAGACCATACGGGAATAATGCACCGCAGTTTCAACGCATTGTCTGGCCACCAATGGTTCTCCGCCGAAAAAATGAATCCGCAGGACAGAAGAAGGGGCAAGGCGTTCTGCCGAATAATCAATCAGTTTACAGGCAAGCAGAGGATCAAGGGGTGTATTATTTGCGGCAGAGGGATCAAAATCGCAATAGACACAGCGCATATTGCAGGAGCGGGTCGGTATGATCACAACCTTTTTCAATGAAGCAGTATCCTGCTCCAAAGATCTGGGGGTATTGGTCAGCCTCTCAAAAAGACCTTTGATGGCTCCGGCGGCATTGCCGGCATCGTCGACAGGGCTGGCAGGGCTGACGGTGAATGCGGCCAACGCCTTCACCGCAGATTTGTTGACCATTGCACAGGTCATGGTTTTGGGAGAAAACACCATCCACCGTTCACCAAAGGGCAAGGTGTAGATATCCTCCATTGGGTTCAGTACATCCGAGTTTTTCAAAATTCCACCCTGCTTTCCGTTTCCCGTCCACAAACCAGGACCGTCAGCATTCGGTGGGGGTCCCACGCCTCTCTGTACTGCCCGGTCCGGGTCTGAAGCCAGGCCTCACGCGCGGCCCCACGAATAAATGCCTCCAAAAGCATTTTGTTGACACGGCATCGAAACTCCCCGCCTGTTCCCGGAAAATTGGCGGTTCTGGAGGAAACGTCAAGGATACAGTGGTCCGGGCAGCCATATGTACACTGAAAACTGCACAGGCAGGCATTGCAGCTGGCCGGCCGGCCGGAACATCGGATCATCAGAGAACGAATCAGATCATTATCCATCCGAAACCCGTTGGTTGCCGGATCAAAAGAAGCGGTCATAAGCCCCCGGGCTGCAATGTTTTCCGGCCGTGATTCCAGGAAGCAAGCCGTTGCCACATCCCCGGGAACCAGATTGAATACCTGACGGAGCACATTGCAATAGGGACCATAAATGTCTGAGGGACGTGTGATGGAGGTGGTCACCCCAACGCCAACGGCCCTGCCCTTTTCCCGGGCAGCCAGAAAACCCGCCGCAAAAGCTGAAGCGTCACCGCCTTTAAAGGATGGTTCGCAGGAGGAATTGGCATACAGGGGCTCAATCCTTATCTCTTCCGGTCCAAAATTCCGGGTCAGGTAAGAGACGATTTGGGCCTGGAGATCAAGGGTGTTACCGGATACCGTCACCCGGACATGGAAGGGGCGTTTCTTCCGGGTGAGAATTCCCATGGTCCGCTCAACATCTTGGGACATGGCCTTGCCGGTACGGCTTGGCCGATGGTGATCCTGAATGTCAGGAGGCCCGTCACATGAAATTCCCACGAGGTCAAACCGGCGGGCAAGCCAGTGCGCCGTTTTTTCCGAAATCGCACCGTTTGTGGCAATATAGGTCCTAAGTTGCAGCCCAAATCTCCCGGCCTCTTCACTTGCGACGTCCAAAAGACGGTCAACCCGCCGGGGGTGCAGGGCAGGCTCTCCGCCGCCATGAAATACCAGCGTGAAGGGGAGATGCCGGGCAGAACATCTCTTTGCAACAAGTTTTGCAGCTTCCCGAACACCGGATTCACTGACCGCCCCATCCGGCCTGCCCCGGGGAAGCGAATAGCAGTACCGGCATCGCAAATTGCATTGATTGTTCACATAAATCGTCAAACACTCCGGGGTATAAGGCCGGCGCGATACCTGGGCGCTCTCCTGCAGAGCCCTTTGGGCCCCAGAGACGATACGCATTGCCGCACGGCGGATATTGGTCAGGAGTTCGGATGGCCCGGGTTCATTCAAAACCTCTGTCCGGATAAAATTCCTGGTGTAATCCATGAAGACCTTTTTGTCACGCTTGTTCATTACACAGACCAGGCGGGGAGCGTAGACCAGCACATGGTCACCGAAATCGGATGAATAGATGGGCAGCCGTAACCCGGGCACCGGTTTAAAACTGCTTTGATCCGATAAAACGATTTGCATTGTCAGGTACCGCCCGGTTCTTTAACCATTTTAAAACAGGTCCATTCTCCTTCCTGATAGGGTGTCAACGGAAGAAGACGTCTGACCCGGGCTGCCCCGGATCCCGGGAAAAGCAGATCCGAGTCCGGTAAGGTCCATGGCTGTGCAAATTCATACCGGGTATCGGTAAAGTAGCAGAGGCTTTCCGCCTCGCCATTGCCTGCCGAAATTTCATAGGGCATAAGCGTGCGTGCCGCCATGATGCTGCGACGTCCGCGGATCTGCCTGGCCTTACTTTGAAGAGAACAGTAATTCACCGAAAGCGGCAGGCCTGCGGTCTCTATCTGTTCAAACACCTCTTTAACCAATGCCGAACCAAGGGGATTAAATGCGCAAACATGTCCATCCGGCATCCGGCAGCTTTCCCTTTTGCCCGGCATTTTTTCCGAAGGGCTGCCGGGCTCATAAATCAACTCATGGAGATTGAGATATTTGACGCCTATACGGCTCCAGACAAAAAGCGCTTTCAAAAGCGGGTCCCTGTCTTCCGGAATTGCAGGAATTTCCACGGTGACCGCTGCCAGCCGCGTGGCGGCATACCTGACCATCTCTAAAACATGGGGATGAACGTAGCCGGTTGCCGCCATATTAAAACGAAGCTCATCAAGACCCGCCTCTGCCAATGCAGAGATGAGATCTTTGGTTAAAAGAAGGCCGTTGGTATAGGCCCAAAGGTAAATTTCCGGATTGGCTTTACGAAGTCTTGAAAGGCAATCCATCAGCAATTTTGATTCCAGCATGGGTTCACCGCCCGAAAAGCCGATGCCGGAGACCTTTAATTGGGCATACTCTTTAAGAAGGGTATGGATATCATTGCCAAGGGCAGAGAGTGAGGATGCTTTTGTGAGCGTGCAGGGTGTCAGGCAGAAGGGACACGAAAGGTTGCAGGCCAGGGTCAGAAAAATGCAGTCCCATCTCCCTGATTTGCACGCCCGGCACCCCGGAGACAACTCTCCTGACCTTGTTGTTTCACCGTTATTCTCGATTTGAATATGGGCAAAGGTTTGTTGCATCAGCTCGGCTTGTTTCGCCCACCGCTGTTCAGTCTGACGTCTCTCATCAGAATGCGCGTTGAATTTGAAAGCTTCATTGCGAATCTTTTCAACCAAAGCCGGCATTTTAAGATCGAGGACTGTATTCTTCATGGAATTATCATAGAGTACAGCTTTAGTGCATATTCAGGCACTTATTTCTGACCTGCATCAACATACAAAGGGCTTTTTTTCCAATCCTGTGACGTCTCTTGCACGGATTTCAGAAAACAGCGGCCGGCCTTATTTTTGACGTCATAGAGACTGTGGCGCAGAAAGGTCAGCGGTACACCGCCTTTCATCCCCACAGTAATATCAAACATGGTAAACCCCTGTACCAAACCCCGGATGATGGTGCCATCAAGGAGCGTAAAGAAAAGCACTTCACGCTCCTTCATCAATGGGTAGAGGGTCTTGTTTTTTACAAAATGCCGATCCTTCAGATTTTCTGTGGGTTCCTGATTCATTTTTTTGACCTTTTTATCGACTTTTTTGATCAGGGGCAGGATTTTTTCCTGCATATCCGGCGGGTAAAGAAAATGCACAAACAGTTTTTTTATGGTGCATTGCCCTGTCTCTTCCGAATCAATAACAATATCATATGTATTATTTTCAATAATTTGGGCCGTCACCGGTGGTTTACCATGCAGATGGATACACCAGGGACTGTTTGATGCCATGGCGGTTTTAAACACCGATTGGGTATGATTGACTCTTTTGTATTCTGTAAATCCTGCAAGACAGTACATCTGATTTTATATCCTCATTAAAATTAAAACCATCCATCAGCTCAGGCAATGAAACGCCGCAACTCACAAGTTATTGAACTTGTTTAACTCAAATGGGAATCTAAAATCAAGTCCATTTCCTTTGATATCTTAATATTTGGTGATATTTTGCCTCAAACTGAATGGATTGAAGAAGATATATTTTTGACTTTTTTTAATCCTTTTTCAGGCTTGAGCATCATAACTTCGCCCATCCATGGTCAACTGGGGGCAGACTTGTATCACTGTGCAGATGCAGGTCTAAAAGATCATCCGCCCTTTTTCATAACAATCCTGTGGTAGAAATACCGCAGACAGAATTTTTCAAACCAATGCCCGGCGGTATGTCAATGCGCTCAAATTGGTTGGACAATTGCCCCTCTTTAAACAAAAGCACCCGTTGGGTGATTCCGGGCATTTCATCCGGATGATGGGTCACCAGCAACAGGGTAATATCCGGATAACAGGTTCGAATATGGTCCATGATCTTTGTCTTGGCGACCACGTCCATGGATTTAAACGGCTCGTCCAGGAGGACAAGCTCCGGCCCGGTGAGAAAGGCCCGGATCATGGATACCTTGTGCTTCATCCCTCCGGAAAGTGAATGGGGATAAAATTTGGCAAATGGCTCCAATCCGGTGACGGCCATCCATTGGTGATATTGATGCAAGATGGCTTCATCCATCTTGATGCCGTTAAGCGTCAGGGGATAAAAGATGTTTTCCGCCACACTTTTGTACCAGAACAGCCCGGGTTCCTGAAAAACGGTGGCCCGGGCCCGGGTCGCCACATGCACCGTTCCGGAAAAATCCGGGTCCAGCCCGGACAGAATATGGATCAGGGTGGATTTCCCGGCCCCGGACGGAGCAGACAGAGACATCCGCTCCCCGGGGTTCAGGGTAAAACTCAAATTGTCTATGATGGTGCGGCCATCCATTTTTTTGGTGAGGTGGGATATTGTCAGCATTACGTCTCTATTTCCAATAGATCACTCCGGATAAAGGTACTTTTGAAAAAAAATAACAAACAACGTGTTCACAACCATCTGAAATCCCACCATGAGCAGCAGCACCACCAACAGGTAAAAAAACACCGCCTCCATATTAAAATAGATCTTTGAAACGTTAAGGAGATACCCGATGCCGTTGTCCGATGCAATGAACTCCCCCAGCAGAACAATTTTCAACGCCATGACAAGCCCCAGGGTGGTGTTGGTTTTCAGCGCAGGAACCAGTGAAGGCAGGTAGAGGTCCTTGAGCAGATGATAAAATCCCCCGTTAAAGGAACGGATCACCCCCTCCAGCACAGGGTTTACCTTCATGAGGGTGTTGGCAGTATTGATGGCAATAAAGGGAGTTGAAAGGGTGACAATAAGGCAGATGGGGGCGGCACTGCCCACCCCGAACACCAGCAGAAAGACCACCCCCAGAATCAACCCCGGAACCACCTGGAACAGCACCAGCAGGGTCTCCGCAACGGCCGTGATGTTCAATGTGCGGCAGACAATGCCAATGAAGGTACCAAGGCCAAAGGAGAGGCCAAATCCGGTGACCACGCGGCCCAGGGAGACCGCAAGATTTTCCCAAAAAAAACCGTCACACAGCCGGTCCAAGTGCTGCACCACCGCCACCGGCGATGGCACAAGATAGGGTTCAAAAAAAAGAGAGAAAAGAGACCATATGCCCAGGAACAGAAAAAGTGCCACCAGGTTGTTCCACACCGGTTTAAAAGAGAGGATCAAAATTTTCATTCAGTGGCGCGCCTATGGTTTGATAATAGTGTTGGATCTCCTGCTTTAATGCCGCCCCCTGCCAGAGATAAAAATCCGTTCCCTGCAGGGCCCGGTACAGCAAGTCACCGGAGAAATCCATGTATGCGGTGGCGCGTTGTACTGCCGGTCCCGGAGCTGCTGCCATCTCCCTGATGGCCCGGTCCAGGGCTTTGTTTAATTGATCAATCAGGGAAGCGTGGGTTGTGGCAAAGGTCTGGTGCACAAAGGTGCCCACCTGGGGATAGCCATGGATGTCACTCGTCTGTTTTTCCCACATCGCTTTGTAACTCAGGGCATGTAAAGACGGCCCCGGGTTGTTGCTCTCCGGTTCTTCAGTAACCCTTTGAAACCCCTTGGGAGAGGGAGGCCCCGGCCGGAACTTAAGGGGTGGGGTGACCGACGGCTCCCCTGCCCCTGTGTTCCGGGTCAATGCCAGGGAGACAAAGGGTTCCGGCAGCGCGGCAGCCCGGATGCGGCCCTGTTGCAGCAGGGCCACCGCCCCGGGAAACGAGATGTACTTGACGACAATATCCTGATTCAGGATCAACCCCTCCGCCCGGGCAAAAAAGCGTGTCACCTCCTCCATGGGAGATCCTGGAAAGGGTAGATAAAGGGGGGTTCCCCTAAGATCCCCCAGACGAGAGATAACAATGTCCGACACCAGCCAGGTCATCCCGGACACATGGGAACTGATGATGCGGACAGGCACGCCCTGGCGAAAGAAACCCACCCCCACGGCCAAGCCTGTGCAGAGGATCTCAACATCCCCCTTTAAAAACAGGGCATGGGCCTGGGAGTGGTTGGTGAAAATTTTAATTTCCACCCCGGGCAGTGCCTCCGCCGCCAAAATCAGGGGGATGGAGGTCGGGGAGGCCGGTGCATAAATTTTCACCGACTCCCCTTCTCCGGCCTGAACATCCGGGGTGCAACACAATAGACTCCCCATCAAAACCATGGCTGTTGTCCACAACGCACGACTCAAAACGCCAGCCCTGGTGGTCCCGGAGCTGCCATGGATGGCGGACATCAGAACCGACGTCATCTTCAGGTTCGCTCCTCGATCTCCTGCCAGATCTCCTTCATGGTATGCTTCACCAGCCGTTTGCGATCCATGTAGGTGGTGTGCAGCAGGCGATGGGATTTATGTCCCAGGGGTTTTTCCAGATAGTCCATGTAGAGTTTCCCACGCCATGGCCCAGATCCACCTGGGCTTCTCTGATATTTTCCAGTCCCTGCACAGCGGTAAACTCCACCTGGGACAGCTCTTCACCGGTCACCACCTTGTTCACCGTGCGGATGGCCGCCTCCATGACCCCGCCGGTGGTGCCGAAAATCACTGCTGCACCGGAATAGTCCCCCATCCACTGATTATCAAAAGTTGAAGGTTCAAGGTCTGCCAGCTGTATCCCCTCCCGCTTCAAAAGCCTTGCAAATTCCCGGGTGGTGAGCACCACATCCACTTCGGGCCGACCGTCCCGCACGAATTCAGGTCGCTTGGCCTCCCCTTTTTTGGTTGAACAACCCCTTCACCGTAAAATCCCGGCCCATTCGCCGATTGTAAAAGATCTGTCCTCCCATGGTCTCGATGATGCTGATCTCCTTTTGAAGCACGGAATTGGGCAGACGGTATTCGGGGATACCCGTGGCGGCCATGCCGCCGGGCACGGATTTGGCCTCGTACACATCCACGGGATATCCCTTAAGCAGCAGATGATAGGCCGCAGAAATGCCGGCAGGGCCGGTGCCGATCACCGCCACTTTCAAATCAGGATCTTTTTTTTCAGGAATCAGATAAAAGGAAAACCACTCCTGGGTCACATCCTGCTCGTGTTTTGAAGTAAATCAAAATGACATTGGAAACTCAAAGGCACCCAATGCCTGTCAGCTTTTTTTACACAATGGAAAACAATTTATTCGTCAAGTTGTCGCTTATGTTCCTTGTTTCTGATGCTGAAAACCGGTACAGGGGAATGTCTGAACACCTTTTCCGCCTGGGAACCGAACAAGGTTCTTGCCAAATTGCTTCTGCCTTTATTACCCATGACAATGAGATCCGCATTTTCGTTCACTGCTGTGTGAATGATCTCTTCAAAGGGAATTCCCAGTATAATGTGAATGATCATGGGGGGCTTGAAATCGGCAAATTTATCGTCAATGATTTTTTTTATCTCCGCCTCACGCGTTTGTGTGGTGTCCTTTATATATGCCTCCACATCCATGGTTCCGGAATAGTAGGGCGGCACCAAGGTGGCAATGCTGATATCCCGGCGGTTTATCACATTGATAATATGTATTTCCGCACCGGTATTTCCGGCAATGGTCACGGCACTTTCCAGGACGTTTTCGGAATAATCGGACAGATCAAGACAAACCAGTATTTTGTTTATTTTTTTCATGTGACTCTCCCTTTGATTTAATGTTTCCGTTTTGACAAACGACACTGTCTCTCAAAGCAATTAACATGCCATTTTTCAAAAATTTTCATACCCCAATCCGGAAAAATCATGTATAAATCAACGCTAAAACTCGGTGATCACATTTTTTATATTCACAGAGATGGGGGAGAAATCAAGCGACCAAAGCCGGTGTCTGTAATCAGACAAAACTTGCAAAAGGAGATGCAATCATGAAAACAATTCAGTACAAAGATATCAAACCCGTACGATTTGATAATGACGCTGCAAAAGGCGTTGCCGGCAGGGTGCTCATCGGAAAGGCCGATGGCGCACATAACTTCTGCATGAGAATATTTGAACTTGAAAAAGAGGGACACACGCCACGCCATACCCATGAGTGGGAGCATGAAATTTTCGTCCATTCCGGTGATGGGGAAGTGTTCATTGACAACGGGTGGAATCCAATTTCCCCGGGAACGGCTGTATTCATCCCGGGAAACCTGGAACATCAGATCCGCACCGTGGGAGAAGCACCCCTGGTCTTTGTCTGCCTGATTCCCGCCGGAGTTGCTGAGTTGTAGATGGAGAGTTGAGCCCGAAAAACAATCAATGGGATAGTGGGACAGGGCTTGCTTCGTTGTGATCAAGCCCTGTTCGTGTTTGCATCACGGGCCTTTTTGATAACTTCACGAATTTTATGGGCAAAGGTGCTCAGCCCCACGGGTTTCAGCAGGAATCCGCCGATACCCAGCGCCTCTGCCTTTTCTTTGGATATGTATTCACTGAATCCCGTACAGATCAATATGGGAATTTCCGGACGTATTCTGCGCAATGCCTTGGACAGCTTGTCTCCGGTCATGATGGGCATGGTCATGTCCGTAATGACCAGATCAAACTGCTCCGGACCGGCGTTAAAGGCTTCAAGGGCCTGGAGACTCCCGTTTTGGGGAGTTACAAGGTAACCCAGTCGCTCAAGCATTAACTGCTCCATTTTAAGAACAGCGATTTCGTCATCCACCAGCAGAATGCGCTCACATCCTCCCTGGAACGGCAGGCTTCTTTCCGACGATTTATCATCGGTTTCTCCCTCCATTCGCGGCAGATAAACATGGACCTCAGTGCCCTTGCCCGGCTCACTGTATACATGGACACGGCCTTTGCAATTTTTCACAATTCCCTGAACAACGGAAAGCCCCAGCCCCGTTCCCCTGTCCTTGGATTTTGTTGTAAAATAGGGGTCAAAGATTTTATCTATCACCGACCGTTCAATACCATGTCCGTTATCAATGATTTTCAGTACCACATACCCCCCCGGAGTCAATTCGGAAAAACCCTGCACCTGGGAGGGGACATCGGTTCGCTCCAGTAAAATTTTCATTTCACCGCCGGATGGTGGCATGGCATGGTAGGCATTTGTGGCAAGATTGATTATAATCTGGTGTATTTCTGTGGGGTCGGCGATGACAAGCCCGCAATCGGAATCAATCTTTGTTTCAATACGAATTGTTTTGGGAATGGAGGCCTCAAGCAGCTTCAAGCACTCATTTACAATGGAATGAATTCTCACAGGCTGCAATTCCTGGGGATGCTGGCGGCTGAAGGTAAGAATCTGCTTGACAAGATCCCTTGCCCTGAAAGCCGCCTTAAGGATTTTGGAAGCCCTGTCCATGACCAACTTCTCATGGGAAAAATCCTGCTGAAGCATTTCCGTATATCCGATCAACGGGAAGAGAATGTTGTTAAAGTCATGGGCAATGCCCCCCGCAAGGGTGCCCATGGCTTCCATCTTCTGGGACTGCCGGAGTTTTGCTTCAAATCTATCATTTTCCCGCTCTGCGATTTTTCGCTCCTCCACCTCAGCTTCCAGTTTCCGGGTCTCCTGTTTCAGTGCCTCATACGCCTTTCTGAGATTGCTTGAATTTACAATTTCATTGTTCAATGCCAGGCTCAGGTAACTCACCGCAACCTGCAGATCCTGTTTCATTTCATCGGAATAGGCAAAAAAGCGTCCCCTCATTTCCAGAGCACCAATAAGGTCATCTCCGGCAATCAAGGGGAAAACCCATGTATTCTCCAAAGCGTCCGGTCCATCAGTGTCTTGCCGAAGATCTTTTGTTTTAACGGACTTTGATTCAACAAACCGTCTATAGAATAACGCCTCCGCCACCAGTTGATTGTCTATGCAATCAACTTTCACAGAGATCCGGTTCATGTCGCTGTAGTACCAGTCGCCGTCCCGCATATAATATAAACAGACATTCAAACCGCCAATGGCATCCATTACGGTCTTCACGGCATGCCGGGCCATATTATCCAATCCGCGAACCTTGGCCACATCCGCCATGATATTTAAGACAAACTGCAGACGTAATTTTTCCTGGGAAACGAGGGTTAACTGTTCCCGCAATTTTTTTATTTCGTCATTTAACGCATCAGCGGTGTCATCCATTTATCATATCCCCAACGCTTCCAAGGGTATCGTCCAGGGGTTTTTCTGGGTGACCGGGAAAGACCCTCGGCCATTTAACGCGTCAGTCACGAATTCTATGAATTCGTCTCTGCACAACCCTCTGATGAAAGTAGAAGGCACATGTGGTAGAGGTAAACAACTCTGCCCTGACCCAGAAAGCCACGTTATTCATAATAATTCAATCTACAGATTTCCGGCAGAACATGCAAGGAAACACTGATGATTTCGTAAATATCATTGAAAAAAAACACGTTATGCTTTTTAACCGATGCCTTTGAGGTTTCACTCTCTGAAACCACGTTGATGAAAACTTTCATTCTCCTGTTTCTAAACGCATAGTGCTCTAAAATTTGAATTGCCGGATTTTGGTTGACAAGGCGGAGTTGATTGCGTAATACCTGTTAACAATTTGCAATAGAAATTGCATAACATATAAATTTTGTTGAGTTTAAAACCAAGCCAAGAAGGCTGGATGGTATATTTTCTATCCACCCTTCTTGGCTTTTCTATTTGGACGGTGTTTCATATTAAAGGAAAAAAATCTGTGAAAAAAACCATTTGCATCGTAGACGGTCATGGAGGCGGGATTGGCGCAACCCTGATCAAATATATCAAGGAGGCCCATGGCGATCATTTAATCCTGCTGGCTGTGGGGAGCAATGCCATTGCCACCGCAGCCATGCTAAAGGCCGGAGCGACAAAGGGGGTGTCAGGGGAGAATGCACTGATTCAGGCGGTGGCAAAGGCGGACATCATTGTTGGTCCTGTCTCCATTACCTGGGCCAACGCCATTCTCGGGGAGGTGACCCCCAGAATGGCCGAAGCCATTATGGAAAGCCCGGCATTAAAGATATTGATGCCACTTCACCAGGAAAATGTCGTCCTGATTGATTTTTCAAATGAACCCCTGCCCCATCTGGCCATGACCATTGCCCGGGAAAAAATAACAGAGGCCTTAAAAAACATGGCTCATCACGGATTTGTGTGAAAATTCAGGCATCCTTCATATGCCTCCAAAAGTACTTTACACTTTTTTGAGGGAAAGCCCCGCAAAACGGGAATGTTCTCTGAAAATGGCATGATGCTGCTCAAACGGCGCCCCGGCCGGAAAACTGCGACCGGGGCGGTTTCAGGGTCAGGCGGATCGGGAATATGTGGTTGGCTTGCCCACGGGGCAGGCCAGTTCACATCTACGGCAGTATTTTATAATTTTTACCGGCGCATCAAATCCATCCACATCCTCCTCCCTGGCCAGATCATTGTCAGCGTCCATCTGCAGATTGCAGACAGGGCGGCTGAAGCTGCCGTCCCGGCCCGGCAGGATGGACTGTTGATACTCTTCCGGTGTGTAGAGTCTGGTTTCAAAGGCATGTTGAGGACATGCTTTACGGCAAAATTCCTCGCAATCCGAACAAGGATCAAACTGCCGTGGTCCGGTGGAGGGGAGAACCGCATCCAGGGTCAATGCCCGCAGCCTGACCCTGGGACCGAATTCAGGTGTGATCAGGATATTGTTTTTGCCAATACAGCCTAAGCCTGCCATGACGGCAGAATCCTTAAGATAGGTACCACCTTTTTCCACATGATAGGGTAGGTGAACGGATTTGAACTTAAAGTTTTTTTCGATCCACGGGCAGAGTTCCTGACAAACTCTGGCCAGAATACGGTTCCCGGGCGGATCCGTACGTCCGAACCACCAGTCCATCTCGGGTTCCTCCTCTGGATGAGCCACCGCAATAACAACAATGGAGCGGGCATTTTCAGGCCAGGCCACCTCTCCCGGTTTCAAGCCGGTACTGCTTTTACGTATACCGATACCCTTACCGGCTGAAGGCATTTTCGGTGCAAATGTAAATGACGGGGCAGATCTTAAATCATCTACACTTGCAATGCCGGCCAGAGAGGCTCCTAACTCCTTTGCTTTATTCAATATGGCAGAGGCTGCCTTTAATTCTTTTATCATTTGCATTCCTCATCTCTTTACACTGTTTTATTCAGCAGGTGTTATTTTTTCGGGGGGAAGTACTTTTACACTGCTTTTCAGAATTTCCCCATAATCCTGGTTGAGCCATTTCATCAGGGAAAAGACCATGAGCAAGAGCACCGGAATCAGGGGCAGGGCCACCACAATGGACGAAAGCTGAACCGCCTTGAGGGCGCCTGTGGACAAAAGTCCCAGGGCCAGCAGCCCCAGGATCAGGCCCCAGAGGGTCCGATTCCACCTCGGGGGTTCCTGATCGCCGGTCAGCTTCATGGTCACCTGTGAAGAGAGGGTATAAGCGGCAGAGTTCAGGGTGGTGGCCAGAAAGATCGAACATAAAATGGTAAATACCGGTATAAAAATGTATTTCCCCCCGGGCATGCTCTTTAGGATGGCCACAATGGTCACATTGTTGGACCAGTCTGAGGCCTTGAGGATACTGTATACGTCCAGGCTTCCCGAGGTCTGAAGGTTGATGGCATACCCGCCCCAGATGGCAAAGAAAACCCAGCAGCCCAAAGAGCCGTAAACAAGCTCGCCAATAACCACCTGACGGATGGTCCTTCCCTTGGAGATCCTGGCCACAAATAGCCCCATCATGGGGGCGTAAGCCACCCACCATGCCCAGTAAAATACAGTCCAGCTCTCGGGGAATCCGCCGTTGGAAATGGGATCGGTCCAGAGGCTGAGTTTAAAGAAATCGGAAAAGAGCAGTCCCAGGGAGTTGCACCAGTTATTGAGGATAAAGGTGGTAGGACCAATGATAAACACGTAGATTAACAAAAAATAGGCAATGTAGGTGTTCAGGTCGGCCAGCCTGGCAATACCTTTCTTTAATCCGGCCCAGACGGTTACGGTGAAAAGCGCCGTCCAGACAATCAAAATGATCACCTGCATGGAAAATGATTCAGGCAGGCCGGTCATTTCGCAGACCAGGGCTGTGCCCAGTGGAACGGCAAGCCCGAGGCTTGTGCCCACGCCGCCGATCATGGCAAATATGACCACAATGTCGATGATTTTGCCCAGGGGACCGTCTGCCCGTTTGCCAATGATGCCCCGGCAGGCGGCTGAAAGCCTGAGAGCTGGAATTTTTTTTACATGGATGGCATAGGCAATGGGGAAAGTGGGCAGGGCATAAATGGCCCAGGGGGTGATGCCCCAGTGAAATTGTCCGTACATCCCGGCCAGCTCACCGATCAATCCTTTCTGGGTGGTGGGATTGACATGAAGGATACCGTTGGTGTTCAGGTAATAAACCGGTTCGATGAATGCCCAGTAGACGATGGCGATACCGATGCCGGCGCAGAAAATCATGGCTGCCCAGGTATAGGTGGAAAACTCGGGTTCATCCTCGGGGGAGCCCAGTTTGATGTTCCCCCATTTGGATGAGGCCAGCCAAACCAGAAAAAGGACACAAAAGAGGCCGAACAACAGGAAAAGCCATTTAAAATTGTGGGTAAGGATGGCGAACAAAGCGTCCACCACTGCCTTACCTGATTTGGGGAAAAGGGACAATAACAGTCCGATGATACCGGTGACGATAACGCCCGGCCACATCAGGCCGTGATCAATCTTTGCGGGTGCCGTTGCGGGTGCCGTTGACATAGGTTTCTCCATTCATTTAGGTGATAAGATTCAAATACACGCCTTCACTCTGAACTGAAAAGGTAGCAACTTGCATGCCAGTGACTCACAAACAAGGGCAAAGCCCTGCCGGATCAGGTTGCAGTAAATGAAAGAGACAAAAATCACCGTGGAAAAACGACAATTTTTTTAACAAAATTGCAAAATGGATTTTACAACGCCCGTTTATTTTACATGTGGACCTTGTATTTGATGTCGAGCAAAACCTGTCGAAGTGACTGTTTAGAAATTTTATGTCCCAGAAGCTGGCGCGAGATACCCAGGAGTCTGGCCGCAGCGGCAACATTGCCCCGGGAACGTTCCAGGGCCTGGGTAATCATCTTTTTTTCAATGTCTGCCAGGGCCCGGGCCAGATTGAGGTCGGTGGGGGCATTATCGTGTTCCCGGCCTCTTGAATCAAGGGCAGGTACCGGGTCAACAGGTATCAGAGAAGAAAATGCAGAATTTTGAGGGTCACTCCCCTGTCCCAGAATATTGAAAAAATAGCAGTGCTTTAATTTAAGTTGTGTGTCATCGGAACCGGCAAAATGCACGGCACTTTCAATCACATGCTCCAGCTCCCGGACATTTCCGGGCCAGGGGTATTGCCAGAAAACGTCAATGACCTCCGGATCAATATTTTCAAGGGATTTCCCCAGCCTGTTGTTGTACTTCTGAAGAAAGTGCCGGCCCAGCTCCTCAATATCCAGGCGACGGTGACGAAGGGCAGGCAGATCAATGTAAATGACCCCCAGCCGGTAAAAAAGGTCCATGCGGAACGCTCCGCTTTTTATCAGTTCCCTGGGAGCCTGATTCAAAGAGGAGATGATTTTCAGATCCAGGTCAATGGTTTTAAGGGACCCCACCCTGCGCACCTTTTTCTCCTGCAGCACCCTGAGCAGCTTGCCCTGGAGTGCCAGGGGCATGGAATTGATTTCATCTAAAAATATGGTGCCTCCGTTGGCCTGTTCAAAAAGTCCTGCCCGGTCTATGGCCCCTGTATATGCCCCCTTCACCGTTCCAAAGAGCAGACCTTCAATGAGGGGCTCAGGAATGGCGGCACAGTTAATACCCACATATTGGCCCTGATTACCGTAATAAAAATTATGGATGGCCTGGGCAAACAGCTCTTTGCCGGTGCCGGTTTCGCCATAGAGCATGACCGGGGAGGAAGAATTCCCTGCCATTTTGGCGGTTCTAACGGCATTCACAAAACCGGGGTCCGATCCGATGATGCTGGCAAATGTAAACTGGGTGCCGTCGGCAAACCGGCTATTGTTTTTCGGAGACAAAAAGGCGGGTATGGTCCGCTCCAGAATATTGTAGTCTTTCACAAAACAGATGGTACCAAAGAGCTTTCCCTCACGAAAAAGGGGGAATACACTATGAATGGTGTTGCCCACATTAGCATTGTCGGACCAGTAGGCCAAAGCGTAATTGATGATGGGCCTGCCGTGCTTGAGCACCCGCATGCAGGTGGAGGAGTCGTTGTGGTACTGGTAGACTTCGGTAATGTGTTTTCCCAGGACATCGGCCGGGTCCATTTTGTCGATGGTGGCCTGGACATCATTGTAAAAAATCATGATCCCCTTGTCATCGGTCATCAATACCCCCAGGTCAAAGTCGCAGAGCAGATCCATAAATTGTATATGGCTGAAATCAACTCCGGGCAGACAGAATCTGTCTATTTTTTTATCCTGATCAAAATATTCCATTTTTTTATAAGAGACTCCGCCCAACGTACTGTAATCATGTGAGTTTCAACTTTCGTTGTGGCAGGTGGTTACTGCCATGTAGGTTTTTATATGAAAGTCTCACCAATATACTGGAATTAAAGGACTTTCGTTTTTCGTTGTGGCAGGTTTTTCTGCCATGTATGTTTATATGAAAGTCTCACTAATATGCTGGAATTAAAGGACTTTCGTTTTTCGTTGTGGCAGGTCTTTCTGCCATGTATGTTTTATATGAAAGTCTCACCAATATGCTGGAATTAAAGGACTTTCGTTTTTCGTTGTGGCAGGTTTTTCTGCCATGTATGTTTATATGAAAGTCTCACCAATGTACTGGAATTAAAGGGCTTTCTTTTTTCGTTGTGGCAGGTTTTTCTGCCATGTATGTTTATATGAAAAGGCAGCCTCCAAGGCAACCTCAGCAGAGCCGCCCCCCCGATGGGCAATAGGAACCGGACAATTGAGCTGTCTACAGTTCCGGTCCGGGCCCATTGCCCGTCGGGGGGGCGGCGGTATAATACCATTTTCTATATTTGTTGTGTCCGGCAGGACATGCCCGTTATATGAAACCCCGCCTGACGTACCGCCCGGTACTGAAGTAGCACCAGGGTCAGACATAGTCTGAAAATATTTCAAGCGCCAGGGGTGGTGCCAAGTTTACGCTCCTTTCGCTCAGTCAGTCCTTCGTTCACTCCATCCTTTACTATTCAGCCTTTCCCGTGCCGATCAGCGCAACATCAGACCGTGGTTCGGTCAGCCAGAAATCATGCTTGTTGGACATGGGGTGATTGGTAATAAATAGTCACCGTACCGCTGTTGACTGTTACCCGGGGGGCGTGGCTGCCCACCTTTTTCTCCCATTTGCCGGGGTTGTCACTGGTATAGACAATATTGGTGTAGCTCATGACCTCTTTGGCGGCACAGGCCGGGAGGACAGCGCCGGCAACCAGTATGGATGTGGCGGCTGCAGTGGTTGCCTTGAAAAAATATCGTCTATCATACATGGTGGGCCTCCTAAACTGATATATATTAATAACTGATATATATTAATAAAAAAGAGACAGAACACGGTCTGATTTCCCTTCCCCCCCTGGTGATCACAGGGGGAATAAACTTTTTTAATAGTAACACTGTTCGTACAGCCTGCCCAGAAAAACTTTTAATACAACAGCTGTCATAATGCCGTCCCGGACGGCTGGCCGGTCCGGGACCGGGCTACATTTTTTTACTTGTGTTTATCTGTTTTATCATTGATAATCGTTGTTTATTGTATCCTTATCTTGCAAAATCCGCCGGGAAAATCTGAAAATTGAGACATGAAGGATGCCATGCTTGTCATGTTCAAATCAAATGGACACCGTTCCTGGATTTAAAGAAGGAGTTGTCTGACATGGGCACTCATCCCCCCTCCCCCCCTGAAGGGACCGGAACGAAACGGCCCACATGGAACAGGTGGTGGACATGATGGCTAAAAAGCTTAACATCTCCCCCCTGGAACTTCGGCAGAAAAACGGACTGTCCAAAGGCATGAAAACCCCGGTAGGCATTACCCTTGGCACCTCCACCGGCATACAGGCCTGCCTTGAGGCCGTCTGGACCCATCCGCTGCATACCCGGGCCCGGGAATGAAAATCCAAGGCACCGGCCCATACCCTGAGGGGAACGGGCATGGCCTGCGCCATGCACGGCATGGGATACGGGCCTGTGGTTCCGGATGTGGCCCATGCCAAGCTGGAACTGCCCCCCCCCCAGGGCCGATTCACCATCTTTTGCGGGGTATCGGACATGGGTCAGGGCAACGGAGCCACCTTTATGCAGATAGCCGGCAGCCTGCTCAAGCAGAATCCCTCCACCCTGAACCTGGTCCTGCCGGACACGGAGCAGACCCTGCCCTGCGGCTCCTCCACTGGGTTTGAAGCCTATGACCTGCCTTTTGGTGGAAAATCTGACCTTCTGGTGTTCTGCTATGACCGTGATTGACCAACTGGTGCCGGACCATATCCGAACCTTTGAACCCTACTACCCCAGCCTGCCCGATCATGTGCTCATGGTCCGCACTCCGGTCTCGGACACCCGGATCTACCGAATGCTCCTGGCACAGGGCATCCTGATCAGAACCATGACCGTATTCCGATTTCCCAACTGGATCCGGGTTACCCTGGCCCGGGAACCTGAAATGAAAACCTTTGCCAAAGCATTTGAAGCGGTGTTGTCAAAAAAATAACCGGATAGGCCGCCGAATTCAACCAATGCCTTGCCAATGAGATGGCTGCGCAGTATAAAGAGCTTTTTGTTTTCAACACCGGCTGCCCCGGTTCAAGAAGAGATCTTAAAAATGGCCATTAGCGATACCATCGGAACCACCGGTTATGGCCATCAATTCTCTTACAATGTTTTTAAGCGCCTCGGACTGTGCGTTCATTTCTTCGGCAGAAGCCGCTGTTTCTTCTCCACTGGCGGCATTTTGCTGAACAACCTTGTCCATTTCGTTAACAGCTTTGTTGATCTGCTCGATGCCTTCGGCCTGTTCCCGGGTCGCAGCGCCGATTTCATTCACCAATTCACCAATCTTCATGGAAATATCCGTATTTGCCGCAAACCCTTCCTTTGTTTTCTGGGTCAGGGCATTGCCATTTCTAACCGCCAGAATCGTACCTTCGATGAGTTCCGACGTATTTCTGGCCGCAGCCGCCGCCCTCATGGCAAGATTTCTCACCTCATCGGCCACCACAGCAAACCCTGCACCCGCCTCGCCGGCACGTGCCGCTTCAACCGCCGCATTCAACGCCAGCAGATTCGTTTGAAAAGCGATCTCATCGATGGTTTTGACAATCTTGACGGTTTCTTCGCTGGAGTGGGTGATCTCCGCTATGGCGTTAATCATCTCTTCAAAACTTCTATTGGCATTCCCCACAATGACCCCGGCCTCTTCCATCATTTGCATGGCCTTATCGGCATTGTCCGAATTCTGCCGGGTCATGGAGGAGATTTCTTCCAGGGAAGAAGATGTCTCCTCAATGGATGCCGCCTGTTCGGAAGACCCTTCGGCAAGAGACTGACTGGCTGATGAGACCTCCAGAGAACCGGAGGCCACCCGATCCCCGGCGATTTTAAGATTTTGAACGGCCCGCTTAATGGTTTTGAACACGGTTCCCGTGGTAAACCATGTCATAAGCCCAACGAGCAGCACCGCCGCCAATCCCAGTATAAAGGCAAACATTTTCATGTGATCAATGGTTGAAAACATTTCCGAGTCTTCAATGGTGGCGGCCATCACCCACCCTTTTTTGTCATAGGTGGCTATTTGGCTTGTCTTATTCTTACCCTCCCAGACGTAATGGATGACACCTTTTTTTTGCTGCAGCATTTGCCGACCAAAATCAAAATCAGTCATATTGGTTTTCAGAATATATTTTTTGTCTTGGTGGGCCAGTACAACGCCTTTGCCATCCATAATGAAAATATGACCGGTTTCTCCAATTTTGGTTTTACTCAGGAACTGATCGCTGAAAGTTAATAGATCCACGGGCCCCCCCAAAATGCCTACTATCTTTTCGCCCACATAAATAGGAGTCGTAATCACGGCAACCGGTCTTCCCGTGGCCGGAGATTCATTTGCATCGCCCAACCACATTGATCCCTCCATGGCTTTTTTCTGGTGGATGGCGAAGGCCGGCATCTTGCCGATATCAAGGCCCACGGATTTTCCGTCAATGGAGTCCATAAAAATCAATCCGTTTTTGTCGGTCAAAAAAATATTCTCGTAAAATGGCGACTGCTTCTGATAGGTATTCAGCCTCTTTTGCGCTTCCTCCAAACGGTTGCCCTCACAAGCAGCCTTGAAAACGCCATTTTCACTGAAAAGAAGGACGTCTCTTTCCCGATCATCAATCCACATGCTGAGTTCATCAAGGCTTTTGGAAACAATTTGTTCCATTAAAATCCCTTGCTGTTCCAAGATCGCTTGCGAGGCCGTACGATAGAAAAAGAAGGTCAGTGCACCAATGGCGATAATTGATACTGGAATAATTTGTATAATTAATTTGGTGCGGAAATTCATTTTCATAATTTTCTCCTCTAATTTGAACGTGACAGACAAAAAAACTCTCCTCCAGGTGGCTTGCATCATTTGCTGGCCGTCCTGGTCCACAGGGTATGTGTTTTGGTAGCATCAAATATCAGCCATCTCTGCATGGATTGATCAATACTGTTTTACTATATTTTCTCGTCATAATTTTTTAAAAACTTTCTCATACTTCCGGAAATACATGATTTTCTCTCTTTCCACAAGCGATACCTGTTGAAACAGCCCCGGATACAGATTCTGGACGAGAGGTGGACTATCCTGTCGAGAACCCGCCTTGAAACCCTGTACCAGCAGCTCAAGGGAGACCTTACCCTCATTGCAGCGGAACATAACCTTGAACATGTCCGCCACTATGACCGGATAGTGGTCATGGACAAGGGCCACATTGTTGAGAATGGATGTTATTATTATATTGGGAGGATCTTTTATAATAGAGTCCTCCCAACGTGCTGTAATCATGTGAGTTTCAATTTTCGTTGTGGCAGGTGGTTACTGCCATGTATGTTTATGCAGGGTTGCTGGTGCCCGTGTATAAAAAATTTATTTCTTTAGTTGGGGCCGGTCCTTGATGTGATGTTGCAATGCCTGATAGGCTTCTTTTTTGCGGATATGCAGGTCTTCTTCACCGGTTAGTAAAATGCCAAAATTGTTTTCTGCGATATGCTATAGCGCTCAGCAAACTTGATACACCTTTGCTCACTTAAATTGATACACCCACTGTACATCAACTTCAAAAGTAGTCACAAAAAAAATGTTGTAAAAAAGGAAATGGGGAATAACGTTTAGTTTGCTTAAGCTCTTTAAAAAAAAGAACACTAAACGAAATCCCCCATTCACTGGGAGACCTAATGGAACGGAAGCCTTCGCGAATCTGCCGCGTAGCGGCTTACTTGAACAAACCGTTGGAGAGGGGCCAGGCTTACTGCGCGGCCTTTCGGAAGTGCCTGGTTCAGGCAAATTTATCTTTTTATTGGAAGTTTTGGGGTTTAAAAGCCTGGCCCCTCAACTCCCCGTTTTCTTCTTAAAAGCACACGCTTGACATTTAACGAATAGCGTTATATTTTTAACTATAATAAAAAATTTTAAATGCAAGCATACACAAGCCCTTTATGAAGGAAAAAGTCCAAAGCAATTCAGAACGTTTCAGGCTCAAGCAGAACGTAAGCTCCAAATGCTTGACAGTGCAGTCGAGTTGTTTGATTTACGGTCTCCGCCCGGTAATAAATTTGAAAAATTAGGAGGCGATAGACAAGGGCAGTACGGCATAAGAATAAATAAGCAGTGGTGTGTGCTTTTCGTGGTCTGAAGAACCATACGATGTAGAGATAACAGACTACCATTAGGAGGAACCGAATATGAATAATATGCGAGCAATCCATCCTGGAGAAATAATCAAAGAAGAGTATTTAGAACCATTAAATATGAGTGCTAATGCTTTGGCTATTGCTTTGCGTATACCAGCACCTCGGATCAACGATGTGATAAGACAAAAAAGAGGTATTAGCATTGATACTGCTCTCAGGTTGGCAAGATACTTCAATACAACCCCACAATTTTGGATGAACCTGCAGGTCAGTTATGACCTCAAAATGGCCAAACAAAATATGACAAAAATAGAGAATGAAATTATCCCTCTGCAAGCTATTACTGCTTGAAAGTGGCCGGGGTAACCATCCAAAGATACAAAGAGAACAAAACGCTGCAGCCGATCCGGGGGGATAGCGGCTTTTCGAAAGTGCTTGGTTTTCGAAAAGACTTGGCTTCGATAACCTGCTCTGCTATATGCCCCGGTCGGCTGCGCTCCCCGTTAAAGTGCGAGGTATTCGAAAATATTATTTCATAAGTTATCTAATGTTTATTTTAGTTATAGTAAAAATTATTATATTTTAAAAAATAGAAGTTACAATTTATGATAATTATATTTAGCTTATGAATATAGAATTGACACATGTAATGATTTTTGTAAGTTTTTTTCTTTGTCTTTTTCTTTGTATCTATAGTTTAAGACTTAAATTTACTCCCTTAAATTTTATTTTTTCACTTTTTACAGCAGCAGCTGCTGTTTATGCACTTGGTTATGCATTTGAGTTGATGAGTGTGGACTTGGAATCCATGCTTTTTTGGTCTAAATTTCAATATATCGGGATACCCTTTTTGCCTGGGTTATTAATAGTATTTACTTTATGCTATACGGGTTATGAGAAAGAAGTAACTAATTTTAGATGTTTGATATTTTTTATTATTCCTGTTATTTCATTTATCGCTAGATGGACAAATCATTATCATCATCTTTTTTATAAAAATCCTGCTATATTTAATTCCCATATAGGGCCTATGTTGAGTTTTGAGGCAGGTATTTTTTATTTCATAAATATAATATATCTTGTCTATGCGCTGAGTTATTGTACAGTTGTATTTATTAATTATTTTTTAAAAACAGCATTTGTGTATCGAATGCAGTCATTATTGATTATCGCTTCATTGACTATTCAGTGGTTTACTTTGATAATTTATCTGGGAGGAATCGGTCCGAAATATTTTGATATCAATCCTTATATGTTTACAATTAGCTCAATTTTTTATGCATTTGCTATCTATCGATTTTCTCTTTTTAATATTATTCCAGTTGCGAGAGAAGTTATATTTGATGAAATGAATGATGCAATAATTATTATTAATTCTGATCTTCAACTTATTGATTTTAATAAACGATGTTCTTTATTATTTAATGAAATCAATGATAAATCTATAGGGAAAAATATAGAACAAATTTTTATTTATCGACCGGAAATAATAGATGCTGTTAAAAATATTTCTGTTTCAGAGATTGAGATAATAGAAAATACTACTGATAGTCTCTTTTTTGAGCTATCATTTAAATCTATTAAAACGGTAAATAAGAGTGATGCCTGTATAATTATTACATTTCATGATATTACTGAACGGCGAATGTTGATGCAAAAGCTTGAAAAATTAGCTAATGTCGATCCTTTGACCGGAGTTGCTAACAGGCGACAGCTTAAGATTCAAGCTGAGATGGAGATGCAACGTTCGATCAGGATGAATATTCCATTTTCTGTTTTGATGTTTGATATTGATTATTTCAAAAATGTAAACGATACTTGGGGTCATCAGTGTGGAGATCAAGTTTTGAAACAATTTGCTATAACTATTTTGGCTAATATACGTAAAATCGACTACTTTGGAAGATTCGGAGGTGAAGAATTTATAATGATAATGCCAAAATCGAACCGTAACGTTGCTACAGGCATTGCTGAAAGGCTACGACAGATAGTTGAAAAAATGATTCTGAACTTAGACGGAAATATAATCAGAATAACCGTTAGTATAGGTATCTCCGGAAGATGGAATAATGAAAATATTTCAATGGATTCACTTATTAAATATGCGGATAATGCTTTATATGTTGCAAAGCAGAATGGACGAAACAGAGTTGAGATTGCTTAAGTAGTATCCGCTGATTTTCTCTCACAAGAAGGGTACACGGCTATTGGTTCTTTGAAATCTTCGTTAAAAATAGAGTGTTTAAAGTGGCTTTGAACTATTCAGATTACTTTTCAGAGCAATTTTACCATATTTTTCCTGCACTGATCCATCTGGCAAACTGCCAACTATCAGACGACCTAATAAAAAGTTTCTCACCCCATCAAGCTGAGTAGCATCAAGCTTTCTTCACTTATTTTTTCATCCTTGTAGAGCACCGCACTTTCATGTTTATTACGCTGAATACAAAGCAACAGTCGATATCCGCACATGTGAAATCATCGAAAGCAATCTTCCCAGAAAACAGAAGAGGCTTGTCATAGCATGGGCTGAATTGCACCAGGAAGAACTAATTGCAAACTGGCAACTGGTTATGAATGGAGAAAAACCATTCAATATTGAACCTCTTAAATAAGGAAATTATGTTGTGTATCCATCAGTAAAACAAGTTAAGCCCGGTAAAAATTATATTCTTTCAATAGTTTTTGATAACGGTGAAACTGGAATACTGGACATGAAACCGTTTCTTGACTTTGGAGTCTTTCGTAGTCTCAAAGATCATGAAATATTTCAACAAGTTAAAGTAAGTCTTGATACAATTGAATGGCCATCCTCTATTGATCTTGATCCTGAATTTGTTTATCAGAAATGCACTAAAAGCCACACAAATACGAGTTGCCAATAAAGGCAAAAAGTTCAAAATAAAACACAGCCGTGGACGCACAACCTTTAGGATTGTGTCGACCTGTAAGGTCGATCTCAATCCTTTGTTCAAGAAGCCCGGCACCGAAGCCAAGTCCAATTTTTTGCCATAAGGGTTTTGCTTTGATTTTATGGTTTTGGCATGCCGGGCAATGGCGGTTGCCGCAGGATTTGAACGTAATGTGCTGAGCATGGCACTCGGTGCATTCATAAACAATCAGACCGTAAGCTTCTGTCCGGCATTCCATGATGGCGGTAACAACCCTTGGCTTGGCGAAATGCACCTTGTTCGCCCTCAATAGACATCGGATTCTCTGAAAATGGGAAAAGTGGTCATACAGCTCAGTATATCGAAGACCTCTTTCTGACTCAAAACACAGGGAAGGCTTTTTTCCCTTTTGGCATTCATGTGGGTGAAAACATGCCAATCTCGCTTGAGCACATTTTGAAAAAAAAATCTGATACCGCAATAAGCAATGCGCATGGTGGCGGCTGACCACTGATCCTTTTCTTGCCTGTTGTGAAGAAAGTAATCTTCAAACTCAATCTCTGTATAACGGGCATGTCCTGCCGGACACAACAAATATAGAAAATGGTATTATACCGCCGCCCCCCCGACGGGCAATGGGCCCGGACCGGAACTGTAGACAGCTCAATTGTCCGGTTCCTATTGCCCATCGGGGGGGCGACTCTGCTGAGGTTGCCTTGGAGGCTGCCTTTTCATATAACATACATGGCAGAAAAACCTGCCACAACGAAAAACGAAAGTCCTTTAATTCCAGCATATTGGTTAGACTTTCATATAAAACATACATGGCAGAAAGACCTGCCACAACGAAAAACGAAAGTCCTTTAATTCCAGCATATTGATGAGACTTTCATATAAAAATGAGGTCAGGGGTTTTGTTGTAGAAATCTACAATTTTTTGACGAACAGAACGGGTGTAGCTCTCTTGGGTACTTTTGCTCAGGCCAGCAAGCTTGAGGGATCTCATGGATTGTTCATAATAATGTGTCCTTTCGGCAAGCATGCGTGAATTACCCCTCATAAATTGATAAAATAGCCTCCAAAGTTTAACATTAATGAAGGAGGCTACGCGGTGCGAACCAACCGTTGGACCGGCAAACTTGCCGGTCAACTCGCGCGTTCGCGCTCTAAAGTATATCCGGTTGGATTTGATATGAAAAAAATATGGATTGCATTGATCGGAGAAAGGAATCGTTTTTTTAAGACACCTAATGGCCCGCGAACGATGACCGCATGGGTGAAAAGCCTCAATCACAGTTTTCAGAGATATAGTTCGAGCAAAACAGAAATTGTCGGATGGTTTGGTAGCAATGGGAATTTTGTGGTTAATTCAGCTATAACCAATAATAATGAAATTGTAGATTTTTTTTGTGATAGCACTGGATACAAAGCAGTTTTGCTTAATCTGTCGCATATTTACTGGCTAATTCAAGAAATATGTTCAATCTCATATTTTCCGAATAGAAAAGATTCGCTGTGGGATAAAGGGGCTGGATTCCAGCTAAAAGGGACAAAGAGATATTTCGATGAGTTCAGCGTTGACCAAAATCGAATCTGGTGTATTGAAAGAGGTGTAGTTGGCGTAAATCGTTTTACCCTTTCGACGGATCTTTCAAAATCCGAACAAAAAACACACCCTAAATGGATAAAAATTTCCAAAGGATTAGAAACTCAGCTTGGTGGTGAATGGACGACAAGAAGCTTACCGATGCTAAATGGAGTGTTTGAGAGTGCTTTATTATTTTTGAGTCAAAAATAAAAAGCTATACTGTCCACGGTTATAACCTGCGTTTTAGCGGATCTGATATATCTTTTTTAACCCATTGAAAATAAAGACAACTATGCAGAACCCTTTATATCGAAAACGCTAATTGTGAACGTGCTGAGTATATCATTTATATGTTGGACATTGATTTAGGATAAACAAATGATCGCGTAGTGCGCTAACAAAAAAATGCACCTGGCCTAAAGCCACAACTTGATGGCAAAAAACAGACATGTTCTTCAGAATCAATCGTCTGCTTCATGTAATTTATTATTCACCCAATTGTTCTTTCGTGATATTGTTTTAACTTATTTTTCGGAAAAGAACAAACGAATAATAATCCGTGGGGAATGAATGAAAAAGAAAACAACCATTCTGGCTGTCGACGATACAGAAATGAACCTTGATATACTCATGGGTATATTAAAAAAATATGATGTCATTCCGGCACTTTCAGGCCAAGAGGCCTTGGAAATTCTGCAGGAAGAGGAAGTGGATCTGATACTCCTGGATATTGTTATGCCGGAAATGGACGGTTTCGAGGTCTGCCGCCGCATAAAGGCTGATGAACGGATCAGGGATATACCCGTGATGTTCATTACCGTTAAAACCAGCGAACAGGATATAAAGCAATGTTTTGAACTCGGGATCGTGGACTATGTGGCCAAACCCTTTAATCCCATAGAACTTCTGGCCAGGGTCGAAACGCATCTGAAATTGCGCAGCTACCAGATCCGGCTGGAGGGGATGGTAAAGGAGCAGGCTGAACGGGCAGGTATTAAGGACACATCTCAATTTAAGAAAGATCTGATACACTTAAGGGAGATGACATACACTATGACACAGGCATTGGAAAAAGAAGGCCCTGTGAGCAAAAAGGAAATAGAGACCGCCTGCCTACAGATGCAACAAACCCTCAACCGCCTGGTTACTGAGCTGATCTAATCTTCAGCTTGGGCCTTTGTGCAATGGCACCGGACCTCCGGCTGCCGGACTTCCTGCAACCCCCTGGGACTTTGATAACAAAAAATGAATGAAAACATACAAAAGACGATTCTGGTGGTGGATGATAACGAAAGCAACCTTGATATGATCCTTGCCATTTTAAAGGCATATGACGTCATTCCCGCCATTTCCGGAGAAGATGCCCTTGCAGTGGTCAAAGAAGAATCCATTGACCTGGTGCTCCTGGATATCCTGATGCCCGGAATGGACGGATATGCGGTATGCCAAAGCCTGAAGAACCAACCCGATACAGGGGATATCCCCATCATATTCATTACGGCTAAAAGTGACGAAGAAAGCATTGAAAAGGCCTATGACATGGGCGGTGCCGACTATGTGACAAAACCCATTAAGCCCAAAGAGCTCCTGTCACGGGTAAAGGTGCAGCTCAAACTGCAGGATGTACTCAGGGAGCTAAATTTTCTTGCCACCCGCGACAGCCTCACCGGCATTTACAACCGAAGGAAATTTTTCCAGATGGCTGAACAGATGTATGCTGAAGCATCAGATGACCTTTACGCCCTGATGATCGACATTGATCACTTTAAACGGGTCAATGATAAATATGGCCACCAAACCGGGGATAAAGCCTTGAAAAGTATTACCTCTGCCATTTCCCAGGAGCTTACTGATTCTTCGCTTTTCGGCCGTATGGGCGGAGAAGAATTTGCCGTTCTTCTGAAAGCAGGCCACCGTGCCCAGGCCATGGAAGTGGTATCCCGGCTTCAGCAGAAAGTAAATGAAACCCTCATCAACATCGGCGGCAATTCCACCATATCCTGCACCATCAGCAGCGGTGTCGCCTGTAAACAGGAAGGAACCGCCTCATTGGACAACTTGTTAAGGCAGGCCGATTTAGCCCTGTATAAGGCCAAGGAGGGCGGACGGAACCAAAGTATTTTCAGGGATGCATAATTTAAGGAATCATTTTGAAATCAATTCTGATCCACACAATCATTTTTCTGGTATTTCTGTTTCCGGCAGCGGCCGGTGCCCTGGAATTCACCCCTGAGGAACAGGCATTCATCACTTCAAATCCCGATATCAGCGTTGCCATGATGCCGGACTTTTCCCCTTTTTCTTACATGATCCGGAATGAAATCGGCGGCTTCGAACATGACTTGCTCGCATTGATCTCCAAAAAAACGGGCTTGAAATTTACCAAGCAACTGGGCAACTGGAATTCGATTCTGACGGCTTTTAAAACCAAAAAAGTGGATATGATCACCAGCATCTCGTACAAAAAAGAGCGGGTACCGTTTACCCTTTACACCAGCCCCTACTACGAAATCCCCATCATGATCTTTGTTCGGGATGATTTTGGGGAATATCGGGGATTGGAAAGCCTGGCAGGCAAAAAAGTGGGGATGCTCAAGGACATTTTTTACAGCAGAGAGCTGGAAGAAATGGGAACCATGGATATTGTGGTCTATGAAACCTATGAAGAGATAACAAAAGCCCTGGTCTTTGGAAAGATCGATGCTCTGATTCAGAATCTGCCTAACATTAACCACCTGATAAAAAAAAATGTCTATACAAATCTAAAACTGGCTGGTGAACTTAAACTGCCCAATATCAGCAGGGAAGATCTGCGTTTCGGCATACGCCCGGATAAACCGGTTCTGGCTTCGATCATGCAGAAGGGACTGGATTCCATTTCCGAGGAAGAAAAAACGGCATTGGTCAATCTATGGATTGGTGCGGCCCAGGACAGCGGTGCCGGCCATATAAAACTCAGTACAGAAGAGGATGCCTATCTGGTTGAAAAGAAAACCATCACCATGTGCATCAATCCTGACCAGGAGCCCTATGAAAAGGTCAACAAAGAGGGAAAACATGAAGGACTGGCAGCTGAATACCTGCAGCTCATCTCCCAAAAAATTGGAAAACCGTTTACCCTGCTGCCCACCCGGACCTGGCAGGAGACATTGGAAAAGGCTAAGGCCGGAGAGTGTGATATTGTTTCATTCCTGGAACCAACGTCTGATTACAAAACCTTTTTAAACTTCACAAGCCCCATCTATGAAGAACCTGAAGTTATCATCGTTAAAAATGATGTTTCCTATCTCAGCGGCATCAACGCCTTGCAGGGAAAGAAAGTGGGCGTCGTCACAGGTTCACGAATGGGCCGAACCATCCGGAATGCGTATCCGAAGATCCGGATCATTGATGTGGAAAACCATGGCAAAGCCATGGGAATGGTTTCCAACGGGGAGCTGGATGCCGCGATCAATCCTTTGCTCGGGGCGGCATATCTTATTGCCAAAGAGCGGCTGTTTGATATTAAGATCATAGGTGAGACAGGTCTTAAAAACCGCTATGGCATCGGGGTAAACAAAAAGGACACCATACTGCAGGGAATTATGGAAAAAGCGGTGCAATCCCTGACAGTCAATGAGATTGAAAGGATCAGCAATAAATGGCTCTCGGTTCGTATGGAAAAAGGAACGGACTACAATCTGATCTGGAAAATCCTGGCCGGCGTTGCACTGATCCTGACAGGTGGCATCTACTGGAACCGCAAACTCAGCCATGTCAACATGCAGCTCAAGGCAGCTAAAAAAAAGGCTGAAGAGGCCACCCTGACTAAGTCAACCTTTCTGGCCAATATGAGTCATGAAATCCGAACGCCCATGAACGCCATTACAGGCATGATCTATCTGATGAAACAAACCCGCCTTGATTCAATACAAACCGGATATGTGCATAAGATAGAAAACTCGGCGAATTCGCTGTTGGGACTGATCAACGACATCCTTGATTTTTCCAAGATTGAGGCTGGAAAGCTGGAAATTGAGAAAATCGATTTCGACCTGTACACCGTCATCGACAACGTCACGACCCTGGTGGAACTCAAAGCCTATGACAAGGGGTTGGAGTTTGTTGTCAGCTATGATCATGGGATGAATATGAAGCTTCACGGTGATCCCATGCGGCTGGGCCAAGTGCTCACAAACCTTGCCGGCAACGCTGTAAAATTTACTGAAACAGGAGAGGTGGGCATTTACATCAAACGCTTGGAACAGGACCGTTACCGGTTCCAGGTTCAGGATACCGGCATCGGGATGACCCCTGAGCAGCAGACGCGGCTTTTTCAATCTTTTTCCCAGGCTGATGCCGGCACGACCCGCAGGTATGGCGGAACCGGTCTGGGCCTTGCAATCTCCAGGCAACTTGTGGAAATGATGGGGGGCAATATCCGGGTTGAAAGCAAGGCCGGCAGGGGCAGCACCTTTACATTTGAGGTTTTGCTGCAGGAGCAGGAGAGCAAGCAAAAAAGTCTTCGGCAATTCCCGGACAAAAGAGTGCTGATTGTGGATGATACGCCAAGCTGGCAGAAAATTCTGGCCCGCCTTCTCAAAGGTTTCAATATCAGTGTCACAGCAGCCAGCAGCGGGGAAGAAGCCATTTCACTGCTCTGCCGGCAGAAACAGGTTTTTGACCTGGTGTTGATGGACTGGAAGATGCCGGGCCTTGACGGGATCGAAACCACAAAAAGGATACGGGAACAATGCCGGAGTCTTCCGCCAACCATCATCATGGTATCGGCCTATCGCCAGGAAAACCTGCTGAATGCCGCCAAAGAGCAGGGCATAGAGATCTTTTTGCAGAAACCCGTCAATCCGTCCCTGCTTTACACCGTGATCATGGAGACCTTTGGTGAGAAAATCAAGGGCGAATACCATAACAACGTTCAAGTCTCTTCCCTTAAAAATGAGCTCACAACACTTCACGGAAGCACGATTCTATTGGCCGAAGACAACAGCATGAACCGGGAAATCATCCATGGCATGCTCTCCCACAGCGGTATCTTAATCGTTGATGCCGCCAACGGCAGGGAGGCAGTGGCAATGGTGGATGCGGAACCGGAGAGATATGAGCTAATCCTGATGGATATCCAGATGCCGGAAATGGATGGATATGAAGCCACCCGGCTGATTCGAAAGAAAAACAGCCGGCTTCCGATCATTGCACTGACTGCCAACGCACTGCTCAGCGATATTGCCAAAACCAAAGAAGCCGGGATGCAGGAGCATCTCAATAAACCCATTGATGTGGAAAAACTGTTTGCCGCACTACTGAAATACATCAGTAAAAAATGCGGGGTCAACGATAGGTTTGGCAAAGTGGAACCAGAAGACATACCAGGCGGTGCACTGCCTGATATGATCCATGTCGATACCCGGTCCGGTCTATCAAGGGTTATGGGTGATGCAGTCCTTTATGAAAAACTTCTGCGTGATTTTGCCAACAATTACGTCACATTGAAAATCTTGCCAAAACAGGAGGATTTCAAGAGGATCATCCACACCATTAAGGGGCTCAGTGCCAACATCGGTGCTGACAAGCTCAGCGAAGCGTCCGGAACACTGGAGGATGATCCCAATGCTGAGAACCTGGCCTCTTTTCATGAACAATTAGCTGTTGTATGTGATGAGATACTGGGGGTCGTTAAACCCAAAGAAAATTTGACATTCCAAGAGCCCCTTTCAACAGAACGGGAGGCAGCTTTGTTGCAGGAACTCAAAGCCGCATTGAAATCCAGACGAAAAAATCTCTATGCCCCCCTGCTTGAAGAACTGACAGGGCATAGTAAATTAAAAGCGCTGATCAAACGGTACAAATTTAAAGAGGCATTGGAGATGCTGGAAAAGCAATAGCATTAGTATGCTACGCAGTCCCAAGAATGTTGTACCATGCTTTAGGAACAATTGAGTCGTTTTCAGCCTTGAAATATAGAGCTGAACAGGCATCATTCAGGGTGGGGCGTTTTTCTCAGGGAAGTTCCCTCAAAGCCCGTTCATTCAGGACAATATACCTGTTTCTGAACGGGCTTTTTGTGTTCATTGTTGATATCCACAAACCCGTTGTGCACCCAATACTTTACAAATTGTTTGCCGGAAAGGGCCTCGGACTGGGCAATCTCATTTTCATGGTGGGGAAAAATCAGATCCTTGCCCCCTCCATGGATGTCAAAACTCTGGCCAAGATAGCGCTTGCTCATGGCGGAACACTCAATGTGCCAGCCGGGTCGTCCCGGTCCCCAGGGGCTGTCCCAGGCGGGCTCTCCGGGTTTGGCCGGTTTCCACAGGGTGAAATTCATGGGGTTGCGTTTGTTGGAATCCACGGCAATGCGGGCCCCGGCAATCATGTCATCGGGGTTGCGGCCGGACAGCTTGCCATAGCCCTCAAAGGAGGCAATGGAGAAAAACACATCACTGCCCTCCACATAATAGGCTTTGCCCTGGCCAATGAGGTCTTTAATGAACTCGATAATATCACCAATGTGCTCGGTGGCCTTGGGCTCAATGGTGGGTCGCAGCACATGGGCTTGGTTCTAAGTTCGCCCACTTTTGGCAGCAGACACCAGGTATCAACGGTTAAATAATTGAATTTATTCATCATATTGGTTTTTTGAGTGTTCTGTGGATACCCACTGGGCGAAGTTAGAACCAAGCCCCCCGCCCGGTACAGCGGCGTCGGGATGCACGGCCTGGATCCCGAAAGTGGAGATGATGGTTTGCGTCACGTTGCGCATCGACACGACTTGCCGCAGGACCTCTGGAAGGGATCCATCGCCTCACTGAAGGTTACGGTGAGTTTGTTGCCGACCGGCACACCTGTGGCACCATTAAAAGGGACTGTGGAACTCACCAAGGGGCTGATGATGTCGGAGCTGGGTGCTATCCAATTTCCGCCGCCACCGTCCCCGCATCCTGGAAGCATTATAAAAAAAAGCATAAGGTTAATAATACAAACAAGGATGGCTTTGGCCAGAAGCTGTTGCTGTTCCAGGTAGACGTCGGCTTCGATCTTGTCTTTAAGGTACTGGCCATCGGCATCGGCCACCAAATGGGTTAATAAATATACCGTTCACAGATTCTCCGGTAATGATAGCCATAAATGGAAAGGGTGACGGCCGTCGACATGAGCCTTGGTTTCCGCATCAGGGTCCAGAGAATCAAATACCAGTAATGAAAGCGTTCCTTGCCCAGTATTCCGAGTCTTATGTTGGCCCTGAAAAACGAAAAAAGGCGATGAATATCAAGAGGCGCAATGATTTCAGGGGCCTTGAGTTCCCTGAATAAGGTTCTGACGCGGCGGTAATAATTTTTCGGCTGATAGATCTGCTTCATGATGGATTGATATCCGTCAAAAAGATTGTCCATGCCCATCTGCGGGATAATATTGGTGGTCCCGTCCACATTGTCTCCGGAAAAAAATTCAGCAACCCGGCTCTCCTTTTGAAGCCGTTCAAACAGCCGGGTCCCCGGAATGGCCTGAAGCATCCCTACCATGGCTGTCACAATCCCGCTTTTCTGGATAAAATCAATTTGCTGCTGAAAAATAGATGGCCCGTCGCTGTCAAATCCGACAATAAACCCGCCCATGACCTGTAACCCGGACCGATGGATGATACCCACGCTTTCAAGAAGATCCCTGTTTTTATTCTGGGTCTTATGACATTCGGCGAGACAGACCTCATCCGGGGACTCAATCCCGATAAACACAGAATCAAACCCGGCGGCCACCATCATATCAAGCAGTTCAGGGTCGTCGGCCAGGTTGATGGAAGATTCCGTGAAAAACACACACCCTTTTTTATATTTCCGCCATTCAATCAAGGCAGGAAGCAGATGTTTTTTCAAATACCCCTTGTTGCCGATAAAATTATCATCCACAAAAAAAATACTGCTTCGCCAGCCTGCTGCGTAGATCTGGTCCAGTTCCTGGATGATCTTAGCAGGGGTTTTTAATCTGGGTTTATGGCCGAACAAAGCCGTCACATTACAGAAATCGCAATTGAACGGGCACCCCCTTGAAAACTGAAGGCTCATGGAGGCATACCGTTTCATCTTTAAAAGATGCCATAAAGGGATGGGCGTGTCGCCGAGATCACAGAACCCGAAAGCCCGATATGTTTTTTTTGCGCAGCCTTTATCCAAATCCGATAAAAACCGGGGTAGTGTCAATTCTGCTTCACCCAGCACCAGGTGATCCACCGACTTGAATTCATCGGGTTCGGAGGTAAAAAGAGGCCCGCCCGCAACAACAAGGGCTTTCAATGTTTTGCAACGATCAATGATCTGCTCGACAGATTTTCTCTGGACCGCCATCCCGCCGACAAACACCATATCCGCCCACAGGATATCCTTGTCTTTCAGTTTCTCCACATTTGTATCCACCAGACGTTTGACCCATTTCTCAGGCAACAGGGCCGCCACCGTGATCAGTCCCAGAGGCGGAAAAGCGGCTTTTTTCCCGACAAAACTCAAAGCATAGGTAAATGACCAGAATGTATCCGGAAATTCAGGATAAATTAACAATATGTTCATATTATAAGACTCCTTTAGTTCTGATTTTTATTTCCCTTAAGATTATTTGCAGTCTTTATTTGTTCTTAATAAAGCAATCATCATGCCAAAATTCCGGCTCGCATTTTTTTTCGCTCATCAGCTTGATTTTAAAAGAATTAAAAATATAAAAAGATGGTTTAGTCAGGATTCTACAAGATGTAAAAAAAGGCCTTATTTGACCGATAGGTCATATATAACATTTTCATGGGGCCAAGATCACATGGCATTCAACTTGAGCCGTTGTGGTGGGTATAGGGGGGGGGAATTAGATATGAAGAATGAGAACTTACGAGTCACGAGAAGATTAAAATCATGCCTAAAAATAATTTTATAAGAAATTCCGCTCAAGGTGCTGTAATCATGTGAGTTTCAATTTTCGTTGTGGCAGGTGTTTCTGCCATGTATGTTTATATTCTCTATGTACAGGAATCTTAGACTGACGACTTTGTAAGATAAGACGCAAATAGCATGCTAACCTTGATATTATTTCTCCCTATCCCGGCAGTTTCCATCCTGTGCACTCCCTATTTCGGCCTGGTTCAAATTTTTGAACCAGGCCCCCTTTGAATTGTTTATTTTGTTATTGGATAAAGTTCAACACGACGGTTCATTGCTCTGCCCTTATCTGTTTTGTTGGATTCTACCGGTTTTGAAAACCCGAATCCATAGGTGGATAAACGATTTCTATCAATCCCCCTGTCAATCAGATATTTTTTTACTGCCTCGGCCCGTTTCAGGGATAAAATATCATTGTAAGCCTTGGTGCCGATGCTGTCCGTATGGCCATGGATTTCCACAAAAAGATCGGGACGGGATTTCAAAATATCGACGACCTTGTTAAGAAACTCAAAACCGGTCGGCTTGATGATAATTTTATCAAAATCAAAATGGGCTTCATCCACTATCCAGACTTTCTCAACTACCGGGGGCACAACTACAACGGGGACGGGTTCCAGTGCTTTAACAATGGGTTTTTTAGTCAGAAAAACATCTTCTACAAACTGGCCCATGCCGCTGCCTGTCAACAATTTGTCCGCCTTGGTGACAAAACCGCATGTACCGATCCGGGCAATAGCATCCATCAGAATCATCCCTTTTCCATCATCACCAATAAAGATGGGATAAAAACAAAGGTCTGAGCCCTTTTGAGCTTTCAGTGCCTGGGCTGCCTTCAGGGTTATGGGAGACTCTAAATTCATCTCCGGCTGACCGTCACTGATAATAATAACTGCTGTTTTACCTGAAAAACCATTAAGGTCCTGCCCGGCTGCGGTTAAGGCTTTATACATAGGGCTGGTACCACCTGCGGCTGTAATCAGATCCAATTTTTCATTCAGACCCCTCTGGGTGTATTTTTCCATGCCGTAAAAAAGAACTGTCGATTTATTAGACACTTTCTGACTGTGCCCAAAAGACCTGAGGCCGGCATTTTGATCCAGTTCCGGCAGGGTCTGACCCATGCGTTTTACAATTTCACGGGCAACGATAAATTTTTTGTTTCCGTTATACATATCATCCATGGAGCTGGATGCATCCAGGATAATCAGAAAATTATCTACGGAAGAAACATAATCGTTTGAATTAAAAATGGTTGAGGTAAAATCGGGAATGGGCTGGATCGGCTGCCGGACGGCACATCCGAACGAGAACATTACCGCAATTAAAGATAGAACAAATCTGGTACTCAAAATTTTCACGATATCTCTCCTGTTTGGATTTGGGTTAATATTTGACGATAAGACTGTTCTTAACAGATTTGACCCCCTTCACTGATCTGGTCACTTCCACAGCTCTGGCAGAGGCCGCGGCAGAATTTACAAAACCGCTTAACTGCACTTCTCCCTTGAAAGTTTCAACATTGATTTGGAGCACCTTGAGAATCGGGTCATCAAATATTTGTGCCTTCACCTTGGTGGTTATAACGGAATCATCAACATATTCGCCCGTGCTTTCCTTATGACGTGTACCGGCACAACCGGCAACAAAGGCAAACAGACAAAATCCAATAATAAAAATGTTAATAAAATTTTTTGCTTTCATAATTTCTCCTATAATTATATAATTTTAATCAAGCTACCTACCTATATCCTCTAAAGCATCCACGACCATTCCCGTTCCTATGGTAATCAACAGGATGTCCTGGGCCACCCGAACAAAACGATGCCTTGGCGGAGGAGTCCCCAACTGCACAAGGACTTTTGGCGGAAGATTGTAAAAAATGACTTCCCTGGGAAGCGGTCGGCCTTTTTTCCACATTTTTGCATGACCGCGGGGTATGCAGCGGTTGCCCTTCTTGATAAGGCCCGGCGGGCAGCGCCCCTGTCGAAATTGACCGGAATAATATTCGTGGATGAACATCTGTTTTTGTTTATTGAAGTACCCGTTCCTCTGGTCTCCACTCCCATTTCTCTCGTGAGATTTTCCACGATCGGAATCCCTGTTGTCATTGTGCCCCTCGCTCCCGTACCCTTCGCTCCTTGCTTCCTGTTTGTAGGGTTCTCCATTTTTTTTTTGCCGTCAACCCAATTCGGCTTTTCTGCGAATGCCGCACTTGTTGACCATATTCCGACAAATATCAACGCCAGTGCAAGAGTCATCTGAAACACAAATCGCTGCATGAGGTTAACTCCTATTGTGAAAATAAAACATGGGGATGCACAAAAAATCAGAAAAGCTTTTTTTGAAAGTTTTGCATGGCTTTTACAATGTCTTGGATTGCCTCGTGCATACCATTAGCCCCGGAATTTAATTCCGTTTCATCTTTATTTGCGATGTCGTTCTGAACCTCAGATTTAATTCTTTCCAGATTCTGAGCATGTTTTTCAAATTGAATACGATGATCTTCTTCCATCTCCTTTAAAGTTTCGGAACTAATCTGTCCGACAAGTTCATCCGCCTCAGCCATTAATTGTTCTAAATTTTTGGAATCTAAGTCTTTTGACATAATGTCTCCTTTTTAATGGTTTTCTGCCCATCAAGATCCTTTACGGCTTGCCCGAAAGTGATTTAACCCCAAGGGTTTCGATCAATCGATTGATGTCCGTGGTTTTCAGATTCATCCCGCCTTCGGACACCGGCAGCAATATGATCTTTTTACCTACAAGGGCTTCTGCAATTTTCAGCTTTACAATGGCCTCGCCGCCGGAACCGGCCAATGCGTTGTTCATTTCCCGGATGCCCTTGGCATCGGCAATTCCTTCGGCCTGGATGGCTTTGGCCAGAAGCTGTTGCTGTTCCAGGTAGACGTCGGCTTCGATCTTATCTTTAAGGTACTGACCATCGGCATCGGCCACCATTTTGTTGACCTCGCCCTTTGCTTCTTCGAGTTTGCGTTTATATTCTTCAAGGGCTGCGTGCTGGGCGGATTTGTTTTTCTCCACCTGCTGGTCCGCCACTTTTTTATCCTCAATGGCCTTGGTATATTCGGCATTAAACCGATAGTCATTGGTCAATACCCTTTCCACAATAATGCCCATGGGCCCCAGGATTTTCTGAAGGGCATCCTTGGCTTTGTTGGCCTGGGTTTCCCTGGCATCGGTCACATAGAAGGCTTCAGTTTTGAGTTCGCCGAAAATATCCCGGGGTTTGCTCCTGGCAACGGTCCTGACAATGGTGTCCCGCAGAGTTTCGTCATCCTTTGCCACATATTGAAGAATATAAGGCGCTTTTACCGCATCAATGCGGTAGGCAATGATGACATCCAGGCTGATATCATTGCCGTCAGTGGTTTTAAACACCAGGTCGTCCTGGCTTCGGCGGTCTCCCCTGGCTTTGGAATATGTCATTTCCAGGTTCTGTAGTTTGGTATCAAATACATTCCAGTCATTGATAAAGGGCAGGAAAAAATAGGTGCCGCCCGGTGAATAAATCCGCTCTTCAACTCCCTCTTGGCCCCAAAAAGCCAGTTTAACGGTCCTAACCCCGACCTCGGTTTCACCTGTGGTATGGGGGACACATCCTGCCGTTGCCAATACCATGAACATCAATATTAAAAGTGTGGTTAAGCGCTTCACTTGTCTTCTCCTTTGCGGATATCAAATAATTGCATGGTATTGTTCAGGTTCAACGGATTGACGCCGTGGAGTCCGTCGCTGGGTAGAATGATCAGGTCCAGGCCTTTATAGACCTCCGCCATTTTCAAGGCCACCATGCGGTCGGAGCCGATTCCTTTCAAGGCATCGTTTCTCAGGCTCACCCGCTCTGCTTCGGCAAGCTTGACCAGAAGGTCAGCATTGGCTTTTATACTGCGGACATAAAGGTCTTTTTCAGCAATCTTCCGTGTGACATAGGCCTTGCCCTTTTCCATTTCCACGGCAGCGATGACCATGCCTTCCTGGACAATCTTTTTGAGTTCAGCATCTTCTTTGGCTGCCCGTGCCGCTGCCTGATTGGTGAAGACCATCTGGTCCTGGAGCTTTTTCTCTTCGATATTCTTCTGGATTTCCGGGCTATATTTAAAATAGCGCACCAGTACCTCATCCACGACTATGCCTTTGGGGTTTAGTTCCCGGTTGAGTTGGTCTTTTGCCTCTTCGGCTTTTTTAACCCGCATGGGGCTGTTGTAGAATTCTTCGGTGGTCAGTTTCCCCAAGGTCTCTTTTAAGGCAGGTTCGGCCTTGGGGATAATACCGTTGTCTTCGTAAAGGGTGCCCGGACCAATGGTGGTAAATACCAGATAAGGATCTTTGATATGGTAGAGCATGGAAACGTCCACATCCACAAAAAAACCGTCCGAGGTCTGAATGTGGGCAGCCCTGTCTTTTCTGGCATCGCCCGCCGCGGTTTCAGGGAAATTTGTCAGCTCCAGTACCTGGATTCCCCTGGGCAGAAGATACATCTGCTGAAGTCCGAAGGGCAGGACAAAGGCAAGACCGGCACTGAAACTCTCTTTTTGGACACCACGGGTAAGGCCCACCCTGACCACTTTGATCCCGTATTCATAGGGATGTACATAAACAAAAAACAGGTTATAACTGATATACGCCAACACCGCCAATGCAAGCAGGAGATTCACTCCCATGCCGAATCTGAACTTACTTAAAGAAAGACTGAAACGCTCTTTTAATTTGCCAACATAAAGTCCTATGTCATCCATTGGGTTATTGTCCATACGCCTTGACTCCTTTTATAATTTAATTCTGACCGCTTCAATGGCCTCCATTCCCTGGAGATGTGAAACCGAATATATCCCGACTTTCAAAGGGTTTCGTAAAAGGGTTTTGGTTCCCAGCAACACCCCGAACCGATGAGATTTTATGTGACGCTCCAGGTCTTTATTGCTTTCCCACTCCTCAATCAGGCAAAAACGGTTTTTGTCATGGATATCACAAAAAATAGAATAACTTTTGCAGCCGGTTTCCCTGCCCACGGGTTCAATGAGCGAAAGAAGGGTCTGTGTAAGCTCCAATTGCTTGTCCTCAAGTACGTCCAGAGTAATTCTGACAATGATCATTGTGGCCCTCTTTTTATTTCCCTTAGATTTTTATCTCCGAATTTCGTGTTGTTTGGGTAAAAAAATCAAAAAAAACCTTTTTGCTTCCGGCTTGTCCGGATTTTAGGATAATCTCCAGTCTCTATTCATTTAGATATAGCAAGCATTATGCCAGAATTTCGGTTCTCAGATTATTACCGTTCATCAGCTTGATTTTACAGGAATAAATAATATTAAAAAGGTGGTTCAATCAGGGTTTTAAAAGGTATAATAAAGGTCTTATTTACCCAATAGGTCATATGTGGCATTTTGGGGGGGATGAAATTTTTTTAGGTGAATATGGGGGGGAGTTATGATTTTTTGATATTAAGCTTTCGCATACGGGCGCGTAGGGTACTGCGGTTGAGACCGAGAATCTCGGCTGCACTGTTTTTGCCGCTGACTTTCCAATGGGTCTGCTCCAACATACGGACAATATAATCGCGCTCGACCGTTTCCAATGTTTTCTGGCTTTTGCTTAAATATGCAAAGGGCTTGCTCAGGTCATCGGCCAAGTGTAATTTGGGACCCGATGAGTTAATCACGGCCCGTTCAAGAACATTCTCCAACTCTCTGACATTTCCCGGCCAATGATAATTCTGTAAGGTGTTCATCATGTTCCTGGGAACAATGCCTGTGGTCCTACCCATTCGTTTGGAGATTTTTTTAACATAAAAATCCACCAGCAGTGGAATATCCTCTATCCGGTCCTTCAGGGACGGCATGGTTATGGGAAAGACATTGAGCCTGTACCAGAGATCATCCCGAAAACGTCCCTGCCGGACTTCTTCTTCAAGATTTCGGTTTGTCGCGGCAATAATTCTTGCATTCACCTTGATGGTGCGGGAACTGCCCAGGCGCTCAAATTCTCCGTCTTGGATCACGCGCAGCAGTTTTGACTGCAATTCTATGGGTAGCTCACCGATTTCATCCAGAAAAAGCGTAGCCCCATCGGCAACCTCAAACCGTCCCAGCTGCCTGGTATTGGACCCTGTAAACGCTCCTTTTTCATGGCCAAACAATTCGCTTTCAATGAGATTTGACGGCAATGCCGCACAGTTTACTTTTACAAGAGCCCGGTTTTTTCGCTTACTGAATCCATGAACGGCCCGGGCCACCAGTTCCTTGCCGGTCCCTGTTTCACCTAAGATCAGAACCGTGGTATCGCTTGCAGCGATCTGCTCCACTTTATACAGCACATATTTTAATGCATCGCTTTTTCCAATGATGTTCTCATGGTTATGTTCCAGTTTTATTTCTTCTTTCAAATAGGCCCTTTCCTCTTCCAACTGTTTTTTCAGCCTTTTTATTTCAAAAAGGGCGGTTTCTGCGATCTGTTTTCTTTTTTCAGCTTCCTCCCTTGCGGTGACCAGTTCGGCAGTCCGGGTTTCAACGATTTCTTCAAGGTGCCGTTTGTAATATTCGCGCTCGGTCACATCTTCAATGGCCAGAAGGATCAATAGTGTATTGTTTGACTCCCGGTAGATTCTCCGGGCGTTCAGATGCATGATCTTGGGCCCGATGGTTTCAAAATCATGCTCCACCTCAAAATCATTGTATACGGTATTTTCAGGCAGGGCCTGTTCGAGCAATTCTTTGAGTTTCGGGATATTCCACTGCCCATTGCCAAGATCATATATCAATGTCCCCACAGTCTCTTGTGGGTTAACGCAAAATGTCTTATAGAAAGACGGATTGGCATCCACCACCCTCAGGTTGGAATCAAGCACCAGAAGCGGTTCACGAATTGAACCCAGGATACTGCTGAAAATGTCCAAAAACGATTTCTGCATGAATAAACTCCTAATTGTGTAAGAAACCATTGTAATGCAACAACTTTATGATTCCGTTTTTTCATCTGCGGTGCAGCAGGTAAAAACGGAATCATTGCGTTGTGACGTAACCTGAAAAAGGCAGATCCGATCACCAGGGAAAAAATCTGTTTGCCTCCCCTGAGCTAAAGCCTCAGCAGATTTCTTGCCGAATTTATCATGAGAATTTCCAGGTGGTACCGTCGGCGCCATCTTCAAGAATGATGTTCATGCCATCCAATTGCGCCCGGATCTCATCAGCCCGGGCAAAGTTCTTGTCTTTGCGGGCCTGGGTTCTTTCCATCACCAGTTGATCGATCATGGCAGGATCAATGTTACCACCGGCCAGTCCTGCTTCTTTCTTCCCTTTAAAGTAGACTGTTGGGGGCTGGGAGAGAATGCCCAGTATTTCCCCCATTTTTTTCAGATCAGAGCAGATAATTGACAGCTGGGAAAATACTTCAGGTTGAACGCCCTCCCCTGCCCCATCCAGAATCCGGTTTCCTTTTTTCACTGCGTCAAAGATGGTGGCCATGCCCCTGGCAGAGTTGAAATCATCATCCATGGCCTGGGCAAAAAGCTGCCACTCTTCTCCGGGGTCCATGGATTGGGAAAGATCTACCCCTGCTTTTTCCGCCCGGTCCAAAAAGGTGTAAATCTTATCCAGACTGGTGATCACCTCGTCCATGGAGTTCTCATTATAATCTATGGGGCTTCTGTAATGTTTAGAGAGCAGAAACAGCCGAATCACTTCAGGATGATAGGTCTCCAGCACATCCTTGATCATGGTGAAATTGCCAAGGGATTTGGACATCTTTTCATTGTTGATATCCACAAACCCGTTGTGCACCCAGTATTTTACAAATGGCTTACCGGAAAGGGCCTCGGATTGGGCAATCTCGTTTTCATGGTGGGGAAAGATCAGATCCTTGCCCCCCCCATGGATGTCAAGACTCTGGCCAAGATAGCGGTTGCTCATGGCAGAGCACTCAATGTGCCAGCCGGGCCGTCCCGGTCCCCAGGGGCTGTCCCAGGCGGGTTCGCCGGGTTTGGCTGGTTTCCACAGGGTGAAATCCATGGGATTTCGCTTGTTGGAGTCCACGGCAATGCGGGCACCTGCAATCATGTCGTCGGGGTTGCGGCCGGACAGTTTGCCATACCCTTCAAAGGAGGAGATGGAGAAGAACACATCACTGCCCTCCACATAATAGGCCTTGTCCTGGGCAATGAGTTCATTGATGAATTTGATGATGTCATTAATATGTTCGGTGGCCTTGGGTTCAATGGTGGGACGCAGTACATTCAGGGCATCCATCTCATTGTGGAACTCTTTGATATATTTTTCCGATATTTCTGCGGAACTCATGCCCCGCTCATTGGCCCGGTTGATGATCTTGTCATCCACATCGGTGAAATTTCGGACATAGGTGACCTCATAACCGGAGGCCTTCAGCCAGCGGAAGATCACATCAAAAATAACAACGGACCGTGCATGCCCGATGTGACTGGTGTCATACACGGTGGGACCGCACACATACATGCCCACCTTGCCGGGCTCCAGGGGGACGAACGCTTCTTTTTTTCCACTCAGGGTATTGTAAATTCTTAAACTCATAAAATATATTCCTTCACTCGTTTTTGCCGGGTCTGATGACTGCCCCATTGGTCCATGAGACAAATGGCCGACGTCTGATCAAACCCTTTTTGTGATTTCGCTGCAGGGGAAGTGATCGCAATGTCGGAAAAGTGTATCCATTTGAAGTGAACTGGTCAAGATCAATATTAAATTCATACTGTTGGCCATTGGATTCACTGGGATACTTTTTCCAGCAAAACCACGGCGTGGGCAGCAATGCCCTCCCCTCTTCCCTCAAATCCCAGCCCTTCCGTGGTGGTGGCTTTGATGTTCACCCGGTCCACCGGAACGCCGGCCGCCGCCGCCAGATTCCGGGCCATCTCCTTTTTAAAAGGGGAGAGTTTGGGAGCCTGCGCAAAAATGGTGGTATCCATATTTCCCACTCTCCACTGCTGTTGTGACAGCAGCTCCCGGCACTGCTCCATGAGAAGGATGCTGGAGATTCCTTTAAACCGGGGATCGGTATCAGGAAAATGCTCCCCAATGTCTCCCAGACCGGCCGCGCCCAGCATGGCGTCACACACGGCATGGACCAGCACATCGGCATCGGAGTGGCCTTTCAGCCCTTTTTCATGGGGAACGGTCACCCCGCCCAGTATCAGTTTCCGACCGGAAACCAGCTCATGGACATCATATCCGGAACCTATTCTAAAATTCACTATGGTGCTCCTCATGGGAATGTCAGTGGTTGAAGCCGCCCCCTGCTCTCATGGCCCAATCCGGTGGAATCAGGACGGGATCAGAGCTGGCCCTTTTTTTACCTGAAATACCCCGTTACCCTATTGTATTTAACGGTCGCAATGCATCATTGGCATAGCAGTAGACACAGCCATGGGCACAGGTATTGTAACGGCCGATATCTTTACTGTGGATACAACCACACTCCCTGCGCTGTCCCCTGTCTTTCAATTTTTTGCTGCCAGTGGGTGAAATGATATTGCCAAACAGATCCGCCTGGGGATCATGGCCAAGAATTTTTTCAAACTCAGCACTTCTGCAAGATCCACGGGTTAACCTCAGAATCAACTGGTCATCAATACATTTATTGTGCTCAATTCCAAAACAATGAAGATCCATGGACTCTGCACAGGTTGCAAGCTTCAACCCCCAGGGTTTATTTAATTCACTGATACCTTGGGCCGTCTCCACCATGGTGGCGGTGTCAAAATCCCGGTATTGAATGCCCTGCCGTTTCAGGTTGCGCTCAACCTTTCTATAATTCAATATATCGGCAAAGCTGAATACCAGTTTTTCAGTAAACGGATGAAGACGCTCCCCCACCCCATGAATTTTGGATATAAGTTCATTTGGTCCAATACGGTCCGTAAGCAAAAGGGGATCAAACCTCCAGATGACGCATGCCCTGCCAAGGGTTTTTGAAAGTGCCTTGAAGGTCTTAATACGCCGGTGCAGAGGGGGTACCCCGGGTTCCAACCCCTCTGCTTCATAATCGTTCAGCGTAAACTGAAAATAACAGGCAATGCCACGGGCCTTGAGCTGGTTCAAAAACGGCATCATGGGTTCCGGATTTTTGGTCCAGAAGACAATGACCCGGGTATTGGCAAAGGAGACATACTGGGCCTTGAGCCGGTTAAAGGGGTTGATCCACTTCACATATCCCTTTTCAAGCCGCTCAAAAAACCATGATCCATGATACGCCGGTATGTCAGTGGCCCTGCTGGCGGATATGATCCAGGGGGCAATGGCGTTTCTGGGGCCTTTCGGGGTCTCAACTATGGTGTGGGGCCAGATGCTTCCCATATACCACCCTGTTTTTTTTGACAACTTGCTCAGAGACACGAATCACAAGGGACTTGGCTCTTATTTCTCCCTGTTTCGGGTTATCTCCGGTACCTTAAGGTAAATACGTTTTAAGACTCCAGCAGGGGTGCATTCTCAGGATCTCACCATGCATACAACTTCCTGAGACCGCTGGTGTATAATTGACCAGCCCCTAATCCGTGATAATGAAAAGATGCAGCTCCCTGGGACCGTGGGCACCATGGACCATGACCAGCTCGATATCACCGGTTTTACTGGGGCCTGACACCAGGGAGAGGGTGTTGGTCAGCCCCTCTTTTTGCTCTTTTTCATCCCACTTCAAAAGGGTGTACAGCTCTTGAAGGTTGGCAAGAATCTGCGCCTCCTTTACCACGGCCACATGGATGGACGGAACCAGTGACACTGAACGGGCATGTCCCGGCCGGGTTTTCATGGCCAGGGTGGCGGTGGCTGCCACACAATAGTCTGCGGAGGTGATACCGATGAAGGATGCTTCCACCTCACTGCGGATCTGTGCTCTCCGTTGCGGGTCATCCCCATTCATGACAGTGGTGTGAACCGGAATTCCCTTGAGCTGGGGAAGGTCCGAAAGGTTAAGTTGGTTGATCAGGGGGTGATCCCAGCACACCACACTCTTTTGGGTTCCCCACTCCGGTTTTTTCTCCTGAACCAGGGTGCCTATGCCCACAGCTGCGTCCCCAATGTTTTTCTTCAGATGAAGATCAATGTTAAGACCGGGTACCACCTGTTTCAGTACGTCAATAAATGGCGCTCTCTCCAGTGATCCCCTTGCATGGATCTCTTTAAGAAGGTCCGCCTCCTCCGGGGAGGGTCGGGTGGTAAAAAGATCGGCAGGGGGCTTGGTTTTCGGACGATTCAAGGCTGCCTGGATGGTGGTGATAAATTGTGTCTCTTTGTCCATCAGAATCTCCTCCCCTGCTTTTCCTTCCATAGTTCCATAAAGCTCTTCTTTGCCAGGGGCTTCATGTCCCGGCTCTGGGTCCACCCGTTAAAGGGGTATGGAAGCCGTGTGAGCATCAGCTCTTTTTGGGGCATAACCTTCTGAACCCACCGCCCCATGGCAAGTGAGGTCTCATAGAGACGACGGTGGCTGTTAATCAGGTTCCACATCTTAAACAGAATGTTTTCGGACCGGCTTTTGGGTTTGACGTTCCACCGGCGGTCTCCCTGGGAGAGTTTAGACCGAAGGGCCAGAAGCATTCGGGGAAGATTGATCTGCAGGGGGCAGGCCTGGCGGCAGGCACCGCACAGGGTTTCCCCCTGGCAGAGGTCTCCGGCCTCGTTTATCCCCCCAAGCAAGGGCGTTATCACGGACCCCACCGGCCCGGTGTAGGCAGATCCATAGGTATGTCCGCCCACCTTTCCATAAACCGGACACACATTGAGGCAGGCACCGCACCGGATACAGCACAGCATCTCCCGGAAGGTCTCATCGGCCAATATCCTGGATCGTCCATTATCCACAATCACAAGGTGGAAGGCCCGGGGGCCGTCGGCATGATCCGGTCGGGCCGGACCGCCGATATAGCTGACATATCCGCCGATCTGCTGGGCAGCGGCACCCATGGACATGAGCCTCAGGATGGCCTGGTGCTCCTCCAGATTGGCAGCAATGCGCTCCATGCCCATGAAAGCCACATGTACCCTGGGCAGGGTGGTGGACATGCGGATGTTGCCCTCATTGGACACGGTGGTGATGTGGCCGGTCTCTGCACAGGCCATGTTACACCCGGAAATCCCCATGTCCGCTTCCAAAAATTTTTTCCTCAACGCTTGCCGTGCATCCCAGGTTAGGGTGGGAGGATCATCGGTGTAAGGGGTTCCCAGTTTCTCCGAAAAAAGTTTGCCGATCTCCTTCCGGGTCTTATGGATGGCCGGCGCAACGATGTGGGAGGGTTTTTCTCCTGCCAGCTGGATGATGTATTCCCCCAGGTCGGTCTCATTGACCTCAATCCCCCGGGCCATGAGAGCCTGGTTCAACCCCAGCTCCTCGGTGACCATGGATTTACCCTTTACCACCTTTTTGACATTGTTTTTTGCTGCGATGTCAAGACAGATATCCACGGCATCCCGGGCCGTTGGGGCAAAATGGACCTCGCCACCGTGTTTTCGGATATTATCCGCCAGGGTGGTGAGCATGATATCCAGGTTATCCACCGCTTTTCTGCGGTATTGATAGGCAGTGGTACGAAGGTCCGGACCTTCGGGAAGGTCATCATAAAGTTTTGCCGTGGCCGGACCCAGACGTCCCTGCAGCCCGGTGAGGGCCGACTGGAGAACGGGGTCGCCGATGGCTTTTTTAGCCGTTTTTTTATAGTCTTTACTGGTTATTTCCATCATGGGAGCACCTGCTATTTTTGGGAAAGAAGTTGGGCTATGTGCATCACCTGAACAGGGGCTTTTTTACGATTTAACATGCCCTGGATATTCATAAGACAGCTCATATCACAACCGGTGACCACTGTGGCGCCTGTATCAATAATATTCTGAACCTTTTCTTCAAGAATTGCAGTGGAAATATCGGAATATTTCACGGCAAAGGTGCCGCCGAAACCGCAGCATTTGTCAGAGGCCTTCATCTCCACAAACGTAAGCTCCCGGATGTTGGAGAGAAGGGCCCTGGGCTGGTGGTTGATCTTAAGGTTTCGATTCAGATGACAGGAGTTATGGTAGGTCACCTTTCCGGGGAATCGCGCATTAAGATCCTCAACCCCGAGTACATCCACCAGAAATTCTGTGAATTCAAACGTCTTTTCGGCAATGGCCCTGGCATCTGCCAGCAAAAGGGGATCATCGTTTAAAAGTTCGGGGTAATGGTTCCTCACCATGTTGACGCAGGAACCCGACGGGGAGACGATCACCTCGGCGTCCTTGAAGAGCTCAATGAACTTTACAGCGGCAAGCCGGGCTTCTTCCTGGTGACCCGCGTTAAAGGCGGGCTGACCGCAGCAGGTTTGATCCGTGGGGCAGATCAGGGTCAGCCCCAGGTCTTCCAGTACCGACACCATGGCCTCTGCCACTTCGGGGTAAAGGGTGTCAACAATGCACTGGATAAAGAGGGTAACTTTTTTTTTCTTATACATCAAAAACCTCTATAGGTTAATTCAGCAGGGGCGGAGTTGCGTCATCGGCGATATCAACCGCCATTCATGCAGAACAGCGCTTTCAATGGCAATGCCGGTAGTACAAGTCGAGCCCGCCAAGCCGGACCACACCTGAAGGGTGGTTCAGTTAATAAAATGACCGGGCAGCCAGGTGATAATGCCGGGAATGAGCACGCACAGAATAATGGTGACCACCTGAAGCCCCACAAAGGGCATTACACCGCGGTAAATATCCGTTGTTTCCACCTCCGGAGGCGTAATTCCCTTTAGATAAAAAATCGAATAGGCAAAGGGCGGGGTAAGAAAGGAGATCTGCAAATTTACCATGACAAGCACGGCAAACCACACAGGATCAAACCCAAGTTCTGCTGCAATGGGGGTGATCAGGGGAACGATGATAAAAAGAATCCCCATCCAATCAATGAACATACCACACAACACCAGCAGCAGCATGATGGCCAAGAGGATGCCCCATTTCCCCATGGGCAAATTTAAAAAAAGGCTTGTAATCACCTCATCACCGCCAATGGTTACAAATACCGTGGAGAAAAAGCTCGCACCAATGGCGATCATCATAATCATACAGGTGATGGACAGGGTCTGCTCACAGGCCACCCGGATGACATTCATGTTCAAGCGCCCATATCCTGCCGCCAGCAGCATGCTGGCGGCGGCACCCACTGCGGCGGCTTCGGTGACTGCTGCAATGCCGAAAAAAATACTTCCCAGCACCGAAAAGATGATCAGGGCCGGCGGAACCACCGAGGTCAGGAGAATCCGCAGCTTCCCTTTCAGGGAGACCTGCCGCTCTTCCATGGGCATGGGGGGGCCGTCCTGGGGGTTGAAATAACATCTTATCCCGATGTAAAGCATGTAAAGGAGGGTGAGGAGCAGACCCGGTATCAATGTTCCCAAAAAAAGTTTTCCCACGGATATACGGGCAATGGGCCCATAGATGATAATCATCACGCTGGGGGGAATAAGGATTCCCAGGGTACCACCGGCACAGATGGCCCCGCAGGCCATGGAGGCGTTGTATTTTTTTTCCAGCATGATGGGAAGGGCCATGAGGCCGATGGTGATTTCAGATGCCCCCACCACCCCCGTTGCAGCGGCAAAAATGGCAGAGATGGCTATGGTGGAGATGCCAAGCCCCCCCCGCATGCCTCCCCAGAGCAGGTGCATGGCGCTGAAAAGTCGCTCGGCCATGCCTGACTTTTCCATAAATACCCCCATGAAAAGAAAAAGGGGAACCGCCAGGAGGGTATAGTTTTTCATGAGACCATAGAGACGGGCAATGAAAAGGCCGAAAATATCTCCCCCCATGAAAATGGTGCCGAAAATCACAGAAACGCCGCCCAGAACAAACGCGGTGGGAAACCCCAGAAAAATCCCGGTTAAAAGAGCGATAAACATTAAAAGGACGGTTAATTCGGGACTCATTGGATCTCATCTCCCCTGCATGCAATAACAACGCTTTTCAAAAATTCCGCAATTCCTTGGAGCAGCAGCAGAAAAACGCCCACAGGCATCATGGTTTTAAACGGATAGATAATGGGTTGCCAATATCCCTGCATGGATCGTTCGCCCATTTCCCAGGAAAACCGGACATAGGGGATCAGGGCATAAAAAAGTCCTGCCCACAGGGGGAAGAAAAAGATAAGGTAGAAAAAAATATCAATGAACGCCCTTTTTCGCGGTGAAAACGTATTGTAAAAAATATCGATCCTCACATGCTGCTTTTTTTTCAGGGTCCACGCTTCCCCCATGAGAAAAAAGGTACCGCCGATCATATAACTGATATCAAAGGCCCATTTTGTGGGTGCGTTCAGAATATACCGGGAGAAAATTTCATAACCGATAACCGCTGTGAGCAGTATCACAAGCCAGATCATGACCTTTCCGGTGAATTCGCTCACTGCATCAATGTATTTGATAATTGCCTGTATTTGATTCATTTTTTTGACCCGATCTAAAAAAATATAGAAAAGCGGTACCCTTCATTCTTACTTTGCACTTTCACAAGGTGAATGCCCCATTTGTCGGTGGATGTCCTTAAAAAAGTGTAAAGTATTTCTGACCGGATATGAAGGATGCCAGAAAAGCCGCACAATAGAACATGGCGGCTTTTTAGGCGTTGAAAGGTCGACAGCTGATGTAGTTACCATGAAAATATTCTTTGATCTTCATGGTTCGGGGATGGCCGACATCCGGCCAAGACCGATTAGTAAGAAGGCGTCATAAGCGACTTGTAATTATCATAACCGGCCCGGAATTTCTTCTGTGATTCCCACACCTCTTTAAAGAAAGGATCCGTAGCCGCTTTCTTTTCCATGAGTTCCCGGGAGGTTTTGGCCAACTCTTTCTGGATTGTGGGGTCTAAATACTGAATTTTCACCCCCCTCTCCTTGTAGAAGTCCAGGGCGGGGACATCTCTGCTGATGGATCGGGTTAGCAGGCGCAGGGTGGCAGACTCACTGGCCACCCGAACAATCTCTTTGAGATCTTCCGGCAATTTATTCCAGGATCTTTTGTTTATTTTGATATCCATGAAGGTACTGGTCTGATGGATACCGGGCACCAGCAGGTATTCGGCAATTTCATAAAAGGCCAAATCCTTATCAATGCTGGGGATACTGAATTCTCCGGCATCCAGAACATTTCTCTGGAGAGCTTCATACACTTCACCGGCAGGGAGCATCATCACCGATGCACCGGCGGCGCTGAGGATCTCCCCCCAGTAACCCGAGGTTCTGAACTTGAGTCCTTTAAAGTCATCCATGGTGGTGATGGGCTTGTTGGACCATGCCAGGTCCTCGCAGGGAAGTATGCCACAGGGAGCCACATAACCAAAATCATATTTCTCGTAGAGTTTAGCGAAAAGGGCCTTCCCCTCTCCCTCATACATCCAGGTCAGATAGGGAATGGCTTCCATGCCAAAGGGGATATATCCAAAAAGAGGGGCTGCGGGAAGCTGTCCCACTGAGTAACTGGGGGAACTGTGGGCAGCGTCTATGGTGCCCATGCGTGCGGCATCGGTGACCTCCAGTGCGCCCATTAGCACACCGGCAGGATAGCTTTTTATGGTAAGCCGTCCATTACTCATCTTTGTGACCTGGGCCGCAAAATCATCAGCAATCTCCTGGAGGATGGTTCCCTTTGGCCATGAACTGGCCATTTTCCAAACGATTTTATCCGAACCAAAGGCACCACCGGCCATAAACGTGGAGAGCAAAAAAATAACTGCAAGTGTAAATATCAAATACCTGATTTTCATTTTATAAACCTTAATTGTTGATGATCATTAAAAAAAACGTAAACACCGCTGGGTCCGTTCATTCCCCGGTATTCACCACACTGCCATGGCAGCAAGGGCACTTTTAAGACAACAAATCCCTTTTTGTCAAGGAAAGGATAAAAAACGCAGTGCTGACGCATGAATTAAAAAAAGGTCAGCTGAGGAGACCCCGCATCTCCCTTGGGGGGGTGTCCGGTCGTTTTTAATTCCAAAAGGCATCCCTCAGACGCTCAACACGGCTTTATCAAACACTCAACACGACCTTAATTGAGGGATTTCCTTCAGTCCGGGCACAGCTCTCCCTCCTCCCAGGTTCGGGAGATTGTTTTGCTTACCTTTCCATGGTTGCCGTCACATCAGTCGAAGTTGAAAGGGGGCGGCCAGGCGCTCTTTCAGCCACGGGTAGTCCAACCAGGGACCGGACATGGTATTCCGGATGAAACTGATCAGGCCTCGCACGCCGGTATCTTTGACAATCTTGGCAAGTCGTTCTGAGTATCGGGCCAAAATGTTGAACACATGGCCCAGGCGCATCAGGCCATGGTATCCTTTCATGACGTTCCAATCATACGAGAAACAATGCTCATACGCATATCCATGATGCTTTTCAACGAGAATTCCGCTTTCGATGCACCAACGGGAACGGGCGGCCAGGTTGCACCGTTCGTGAAGATTGAATCTGTTCAGAGGTTCGCTGGATAACCACACGTGGCGGCTGTTTTTCTCTTCCGGTTTCCCGCTTTCCCGGTTAACCTCTATCCAGTTCTCTTTGCACTCAACGACGTGCAGGATCTGACTTTTCTTATCGTTCGACTCAAACCGGTAGTCGATGCCATTGACCCATCGAAAAGCCTGTTTCCTGTTGCCCCATGTGTGTTGCTGGAATTTTTCTTTCTCAAGTGCCGAAAGTGCTTCAAATTCTTTCATCACGCTGGGCAAGGCGCCATCCTTCAATACGATCATGAACTGCCATTTGTTTTTGCGGCATATCTCTGCCACGGGCCCATTGGCATAAAGCCCATCCAAAAGCACCATGATTTTCAGAGCAGGAAATGCCGCCTTCAGGCGAGTGGCCAACCGATAAAATGCCTTGAGCTCGCAGTCCTGTTTATCATTACCAGTATCTCCTTTGGTGTAGCTCAGGATTTCACTCATCAGCGGAATAGTCATTCCATCGTAAAACGCAAGATTGGCTTCCAGAACATAGACATGATACTGCTTCTTCGTTCCATCCTCTTTCTTGATATTACGCTCCAGGCACTCTTCATCCCAGAGCCAGTCGCGTTTGAATTTGCCGGTGCCATCAATGGCAATCGGATAACAGTTATTTACCAAGTACCGTAGGAATTTCTTCTTCCGGATCAAATCTCTGATCAAATCGATATGAAGCGCTTCGATTTGATTGATGTCAATATTTGATAATAGACGCTTCAACGTGTCATGATGGGGAAGGGTTTCAAGCTCCGGGAAAAAAAATTGAAGATCCTGCCAGAACATCGGTTGGGTCATTTCCCTGTTGGCTTCGCGGCAAGAAGCCATCTGAAACACAAAGGTCAGTATCCCGTAAATTATGAGCGTGGACACTTTGTGCTTTATCTTCTTAGGGTTTCGCGGGTCCTCGATCTTGGCCAGGCGCTTGAGCAAAATGGGCAGTTTGGAGCGAAAGATACTCAGGTGCTCTGTTACCACCTCATTGCGAATGCGCCCCTCCTCCTCTACACTTTCAAATCGACACTTACAATTGGAGATTGTGCCATGGGAGGGCCTCTGCAATCCCTTTGCCTTTTCATCCTGGAGCAACTCTCTTTGAGCCTCTTTGTACTGTCTGTTTTTGGCCTTGATCTTTTCACGATTGGGTCTTCGGCTGGGCTTGCTCATCCGACCTCCTTTCCAATCGTCTCCTGCGAACATAAAACTTCACGGAAATTATCCACCAGAGGATAAACGAAAATCTTTTTGGGGCTGGTCGTGTAGTTTTTGCCTGGCCGGACAAGCCCCATTCCGCTGGTCATGCCAAGGCACCTGAAATTGGCCGCCCGATAGCATGTCCCTTCAAAATGTTGCGGATCGACAAAGGTCTCCAGCAGAACCGGCCGATACCCCCAGCGCTCCTCCCAGTCTTGCACCAGACCTCTGACAACTTTGCCCAATACGTGGCTTGCCAGGTGCCTGACCTTGACCCATGGAAAAATCAGAAAGCGTCCGTTGTTTACAACAAATCCCAGGTTCCTTAACCGTTCGTTGGTGCTCCAGCCGATCCATCCATCCCTCGGAGTCAGCGCCCTGGCCGCCCCTGAGAACAGCATACACCCCAATAGCGACCCTTGAGCCTTGATGAAATAGCGCAGATAACACCCAAACGGCCGCTTGTAACCCAGATAATGGTAACGGTGCAGGTATTCATTGAACAGTGAAATCTCTTCCTTGTCTTGTGCCATCCTGAGATCAATTGATCCGATATCCGAAAGTGTGCCATCCACTTCCTCTTGAGGATTGCTCCTGTCGCTCGCTGTCGGTTGTTCCGGCTTAGAGGACCTTGTGGAATTGCTCTCGTCTTTTTCAGGCAATCGTATAAGGCCTTGTAACTCCAACCGTTGAAGCAACTTCCCGCAAGCATCCAGCTTGTGCCTACCAGAAGCGGTATACCAACCCAAATGTTCGCATATTGTATGAGCCAACTCATTTTGACTTAAATTCGAAAATGTCTCTACCGTCTCGCAAATTTGCTTAACTTCGTTCTTTTTTATCTGTCGGCCACATTGGACTATCACAACCCTCTCCTTTTCAAATGTAGTGTCTCAATTTGGAGGGTGCACTCATATACACCCCACGCTACATTACCAAAAGGCCGAAGTCATGTCTATTTTTATTTTGCGACAAAATAATTTTGGATGTCGGGCGGCACCACTGATATCATTGATTATAAATCTTCATGCGTCAGCACTGTAAAAAACGAGAGGATTAAAAGAGAATTAAAGTTGTTTCAGCCATATGAATCGGATATACTACTTTTTTTAAAAAAATCAATGTCGGTCACTGGAACGGGCTGGACGTGCATTATCTTAAATCGTTGACACAAGGAGATCCGAATCATGAATAGCGATGCCCGCACCATATGTGAAGATCTTGCCGCCATGGAAAAGGGTCACAAATTTATGGTGGAAACCACCGCCTACACCGAACCCCCCTATGCCACCGAAGCATGGTAAACACCCTTCCCCATACCGGCGCCATCCGGGAACGGCTGGAGGGAATCGTGGATCGGGTCACCTTCCACAACCCGGATAACGGATGGTCCATCCTAAGGGTTACCCCCTTTAACACCATGGGACAGGAGACGGTGGTGGTGCACCAGACCCGGGTGTTTGCCGGTGCCACCATGCTGTTTGAAGGGGCGTGGACCGTTCATCCCAAATTCGGACGTCAGTTCCAGGCTGTGGTGGCCACAGAGAAAAAGCCGGCCACCCTGGCGGCCCTGGAAAAATATCTCGGTTCCGGACTTATCAAAGGCGTGGGCCCCAAAACCGCACGCAGAATCGTAAAATATTTCAAAGAGGAGACACTCACCATCTTTGAAACCCGGATGGAGCGTCTCACCGAAGTCCCGGGAATTGCCCTGAAAAAACTGGAGATGATCCGCCACGCCTGGACCCAGCATAAATCCATCCGGGAAGTGATGATGTTTTTGCAGACCCATGGCATCAGCACCCTGTTTGCCGTGCGAATTTACAAGACCTACGGTGACAAGGCCATTGCCAACGTCACCGAAGATCCCTATCGCCTGGCCAATGATTTTTACGGCATTGGCTTTTTTTCTGCGGATAAGGTGGCGTTGAGCATCGGCCTGGACCGGGAAAGTCCCCAAAGAATCATGGCCGGCATCCGGCATGTGGTGGCGGCAGGCAGAAACGACGGCCACTGTTTCCTCACCTTCTCCCAGATCAACGAAAGGGTAAAGGCTCTGCTGGAGCTGAACATCGAAGATCAGCTGATCGCTTTACTGGATCACATGGTCAAGGAGAGACAACTCATGGTGCGGGATCTTCCCATGGAAACGGGCATCATGACCCACTGCTATTATGCCAGATCCCTCTATTTTGATGAACGGTATGTGGCCCGGCGCATCGCCGGCATGGGGCCGCCCCCCCCGGCAGACCTCCGGCGGATAGAGCGCTGGATTGAACTGTTCTGCAAAACCCGGGAAATCAATCTCAGCCAGGAACAGGCCCTGGCCGTGGGCCGGGTGGTGTGTGAAAAATTTTCCATCCTCACCGGTGGCCCGGGATGCGGCAAAACCACCACCACCCAGGTGATTGTCAAGCTGGCCGAAGCCATGGGGCTGAAGGTGATCCTTGCGGCCCCCACGGGCCGGGCGGCCCAGCGCATGGGAGAGGTCATCGGCCGGGAAGCCAAGACCATCCACCGCCTGCTGGAGTGGAAGGGAGGAGAATTCAAAAAAAATGAATCACAGCCCCTGAACACGGACTTTCTCATTGTGGACGAGTGCTCCATGCTGGATATCAGTCTCACCGCTTCCCTTTTAAAGGCCGTTCCTCCAGAGAGCCGGGTGCTGTTCATTGGTGATGCCGATCAACTGCCGTCGGTGGGGGCGGGAAATGTGCTAAGGGATATCATTGCCGCCGACACCGTGCCCTGCTTCCGGCTCACCCGGATTTTCCGCCAGGCAAGGGAATCCAAGATTATCCAGTATGCCCATCAGATCAACCGGGGGGAGATGCCCTGGGTGGTCTCACCCTTTAAAAAACCATCGGTGTGGCAGGATGGATCTGACTGTCTTTTCATGGATTCCGACGAAGCCACCGGTGAGCAGCTCCGCTTCATTGATAGGGTCAAACGGCTGTGCCGTGACAATGGGCATTTTTCCAATGGACCCTCCCCCTCTGATTCCCCTGCCCCGGGTGAACCCGATGAAATAGAGGATAAAACCGACACGAAAAAAGAACAAACAACTTGCCATCATCCTGAAGTCCCTGTCACCAATGCCGGGAATGCCGGAGAAGATACTGGGAATACCGGGGAAGACGCTGGGAATGCCGAGGAAGACGCCCCGCTGTATGAATTTCGCATCAACGAAACCGTCCGGCCCTATGAAACCGAGATCACCATTCCGGCCAAATTTCAACATGTGGACCTCACGGCCCTTGCACAGGCAGACTCCCGGGTTCAGGAACTCACTGCCGTGTTGAAAAAAGTCCACCCCTGGTCCTCCCTTCACTATGGTTATGCGGCTCTGGATGTGGTGACACAGCTGTATCTCAAATGGATTCCCAAATATTTCGGCAGTGGCAGGGAGATACAGATCCTCTCTCCCATGACCCGGGGGACCCTGGGAACGGCCAACCTCAACTGGGTGATCCAGAACGCAGTCAACCCCTTTATGGAGGGAAAACCCCAGCTCAAGGTGGGGGAACGTATCTTCCGACTGGGGGATCGGGTGATCCACCGCAGAAACAACTATGATCTGGGGGTATTCAATGGTGACATCGGCACCATCGTCGGCATGGACAATTCGGAACCCAGCCTTGTTGTTGCCTTTTATCCGGACCAGCGTCAGGTGTTTTACCAGCGAGACGACATCATGGAACTGGATCTGGCCTGGGCCATCACCATCCATAAATCCCAGGGCAGTGAATTTGAAGTGGTGATCATTCCCGTGCTCACCCAGCATTTTAAAATGCTGTTCCGGAATCTACTATACACCGGTCTCACCCGGGCCAGAAAACTTGCCGTGTTTGTGGGTACCCGAAAGGCCATGTCCATGGCCGTGCGCAATCAGGATGTCAACCAACGGCAGACGGCATTGAATGTTTTGCTGCAGGGGGGACCGGAGCTGTTTGAATAGGTCCATGTCGGATTCCCTCATCTATAAGGAAAAATCAAAAATGTTCCATTTCATCATGGCACTTCAAAGAGCGCTTCGACTGCTCCGAAAACACAACATGCACCGGGCACTTTCTTTTATTCTGCTGGTCCTTGTGGGGGGAAGCGCTCTCCTTTGCCTTTTTGAACAAAACCTCACCTTTTTAGATGCCATGTGGTGGTCCATTGTCACCATGACCACCGTGGGCTATGGAGATATCTCTCCGGTCACCCCGGGCGGACGGGTGGTGGCCACCGTTGTGATGCTCTCCGGCATTGGTATTCTGGGTCTTGTGACGGCCACCATCGCCGGTATTTTGATTGAAAACAGACTATTGGAGAAAAAAGGCATGAAACAGACCCATATTTCGGATCATTTTATCATTTGCGGCTGGAATTTCAGGGGCAAAACCATCCTCGCCGAAATGAGAGCCGACCCCAAGTGCCGGAATATACCCATGGTGGTCATTGCCGATGTGGATGAAATCCGGGAACAGGGGGATCTACTTATCTTTATCAGGGGTGGGGTGAACCAGGAAACCCTCGGCAAAGCCAATGCCCGGGAAGCTTCGGCAGCCATTGTGCTGTCCGACGATACACTGGACACCTATGCAAGGGATGCCAAGGCCATCCTTGACACCATGACCATCAAAACCCACTGTCCGGATCTTTATACCTGTGTTGAACTCATGGCCTCTTCCAACATGGAACACTGCCGGCTGGCCAAGGCGGATGAGATCATCGTTGTGGGAGAACTCTCCACCAACCTCCTGGTTCAGGCAGCCCTGGACCACGGCATCACCCGGCTGGTGAGTGAGCTGGTGAGCAATAGTTACGGCCATGACCTTTACAAAGTAAAATGCCCGCATTATCTTGTTGGGAAATCTTTTTTCCATGTCATGTGTGAACTCAAGGAGAAACATAATATCATCTGCATCGGCATTGAAGATCACTCGGGCAAAACACTGACGGCCAACCCAGACAATGACCAGATTCTCAATGAGGATGATTTTTTGATGGTCATTTCATGGGAAAGGCCTGAAATTTGACCCCATGAACGATGAACTCGCAGGGCTTAAATTATCGGTATAACGGGCATGTCCTGCCGGACACAACAAATATAGGGTCGTAGACTCGGAGCCAAATGGTATTATACCGCCGCCCCCCCGACGGGCAATGGGCCCGGACCGGAACTGTAGACAGCTCAATTGTCCGGTTCCTATTGCCCATCGGGGGGGCGGCTCTGCTGAGGTTGCCTTGGAGGCTGCCTTTTCATATAACCCCCATGCCCTGGCGGGCACAACGAAGATAGAAAATGGCATTATGCCGCCCCCCCCCCCCGACGGGCAATGGGCCCGGCCCGGAACCGTAGACGGCTCAATTGGCCGGTTCCTATTGCCCGTCGGGGGAGGGGCTCTGCTGAGGTAGACTTGAAGACTACCTTTTCATATAAAACATACATGGCAGAAAAACCTGCCACAACGAAAAACGAAAGTCCTTTAATTCCAGCATATTGGTGAGACTTTCATATAAAACCGTCACGGGCGGAAGAAACGTTAGTCCATGTACCTATTGACGCAAAAAATTTTAAGTAAACTTAGGAGAGTCCAATGGAAGAAAAATTCAACCTTATCAAGGAATTTCTGCACGAGATGTCCATCTCCATCGTCAAAGAAGATGTTGCGGAAGAGCTGGTGGTGGTGGAAGATGAGGATAACGGGATAAAAAACCTGATCATTGACTGCGAAGCCCCCATTGTGGTGCTGGAACAGGTCATTATGAAAGTACCTGAAAAAACGGAAAAACTCTACAAAAGACTGCTGCAGCTCAACCGGGAGCTGGTTCATGGGGCCTTTGTGCTGGACGCAGATGAAAGCTACATTATTTTCCGGGATACCCTTCAGCTGGAAAACCTTGACCGCAACGAGCTGGAAGGGTCCATCCACGCCCTGACCCTGGCCCTGTCCGAGTATGGCGCCGAACTTCTGGAATATGTTTAAATTAAGTTTAAGGAGATAGACCATGTCATTTTTTAAAAGACTGTTTAAAGTGGGCGAATCCAACGCCCATGCCATTTTGGATAAAATGGAAGACCCCATCAAGATGACGGAGCAGGGCATTCGGGATCTGAAAAAAGATCTTACCATGGCCATGCAGGGCCTTGCTGAAGTAAAGGGCATTGCCATCCGCACCCGCAAGGAGGCAGAAAAGAAAAAACATCTGGCTGCAGACTATGAAAGAAAGGCCATGCTGCTTCTCCAGAAGATGCAGAGTAATCAGATGGCCCCTGCCGAAGCGGAGCGACTGGCCACGGAAGCATTGAATCGAAAGGAAGAAAATGCAGCAGATGCCCTGAGACTGGACAAGGAGGCCACGGCCCACGAGACCAGAGGCAGTGATCTGCAATCCAAGGTGAACAAACTTAAATCCACCATCACCTCCTATGAAAATGATCTCATCACCTTAAAAGCCCGGGCCAGAACTGCCTCTTCCACCAAAAAGATCAATGCCCAGCTGGCCAACATTGACTCCTCCTCCACCATCGGCATGCTGGAAAAAATGAAGGCCCGGGTGGAAGAGGACGAAGCCCTGGCCCAGGCATATGGCGAAGTGGCCAATGCCGGCGGTTCCATAGATTCTGAGATTGACGCGGCCCTGGGGGGTGCGGAAACGGCAAGCGCCTCGGAAAGTCTTCTTGAACTTAAAAAAAGGATGGGGATCTCCTGATCCCTGTAACTCACCATGGGCTTAATGGATTTTTTCAAAAAAAAAGATAAAGACAAGGGACCGGATCCCCTTTCCGGTCTCACCCTGGATACCCTGAAAAAAGGGTATTACCTGGATTACGATATGAAGACCTGGGAGGTGATGGCGGCTAACACCTATGACTGGGGTGACAACGACATCACCTATGAGTGGCAGCTCCAATGCCATGACGATACCCTTTTTCTGGAAATGGAAGAGGATGATGAGATGTTCTGGTCCATCAGCCGCAAGGTGCCCTTGAGAAAACTGGACCCGGGTATCGTTGAAAATCTGAAAAACGGTGGTGATCCCCCGGAGACCCTCCCCTTTGAAGGCGATGAGTTTTATCTTGAAGAGACCGGAGGAGGGCATTTCCATGCAGATGGGGCGGAACAGGGTCGGGAAATGCTCCAGTGGTGTTACGAAGATGACGACGGCAAGCGGTTTCTCACCATTGAGCAGTGGGGCGAGACGGACTTTGAGTTGTGCCTGGGTAAAAAGGTGGAGGAGTACCAGTTTTCAGATATTCTTCCGTCGGGAAAGAGTGACATGTAGCCTACAGATGCAACGGAACCATTCACATCCCTCCCATACAAATATTACCCGTTATGGAGAACTATTTGATTTTATTTGCCCCAATAAATTAAAGAGAGGGGGGGAGTGAAGGGTTACGATGCAACCTATTCATGGATCAGATCAGCCGGATGCTTTCCGGATCAATGGCAATGGTCACCGGTTCTCCCCTGACGGGCAGCCTGCCCCGGGCCGGTACATCAAAGGAGAAGCGTCGGCCAAACAGGGTGTTCACCCGGATGCGGACCATGCCTCCCTGGAAAAAAGAGGCTTCCAGAATACCTGAAATTATATTCTCCCCTCTCCGGTGGGGGGTCCTTCCGGAGAGGAGATAAATTTCCTCTTTATTCTCTTTTTTTAAAGCCGCTTCTTTTTCAGCTTGCGGGGGTTCATCCCAAACAAGGGTGCCGCCGTCGGGCAGAAACAACACAGAGAGCTCTTCCCTGTTGCCATCTCTGTCATGGGAAAATTCCCCTGGGCTGTGCGCACTTTCCTTTGGCCCCCCACCCGACACATCCATGGTATGCGTCCCCACTGATGTATGCGTCCCCATTGATTTTTGCGCCCTTCCCCTATGCCTGTCACACGCCTTATCCATGGCATGAGCAGTGGTGAAACGGAACACGCCGTTCTCATGGATAATCGTCACATCCCCGTCTCCGGAAAAAGAGACCCCCTTATCGACAATATTCTGGAATCCGAGAAAATCCGCCACAGTGCGGTTCCGGGGATGGTTGTAAAGTCTCACCGGGACGTCCATCTGCTCCACCCGTCCCTGGCTCATGACGCAGATGCGGTGGGCAACGGCAAAGGCCTCCTGCTGGTCATGGGTCACCAGAATGGTGGTCATGCGGGTCTTCTCCAGTATGGTGCAAAGGTCGGCCAGCAACCGTTCCCGGAGCAGCCTGTCCAGGGCACCCAGGGGTTCATCCAGCATGATGAGATCCGGGGACGGAGCCAGGGTTCTGGCCAGTGCCACCCGCTGGCGCTCCCCGCCGGACAACTCCGTGATCTGCCGATCGCCATGGTCGGAGAGCCCCACCAGTTCCAGCATCTGTGCCACCCGCCGCTGGATTTCCCTCTGGGTCTGTTTTTTCATCTCCAGCCCAAAGGCAATGTTTTGGAATACATTTCGATGGGGAAACAGGGCAAAATCCTGGAACATCATGCCAAAATTTCTTTTATGGGGCGCAAGGCCCTTCATGGGTTTGTCCCGGAACAGCACCTCCCCCCCATGGCAGGGATCAAGCCCAGCCACAATGCGAAGCAGCGTTGTCTTGCCGCATCCTGAAGGCCCCAGCAGGCAAAGCCGTTCCCCCCGCTCCATGGTCAGGCTCACCGAATGGAGAATCACCTCTTCTCCCATGCGACTTGAAATATTCTGTAACGATAACTCTTTCATTGACCTCTCAACTTTTTCATTGGAACCGGATGAACAGGCTCAAAACCCTTCATATCCCTGGGGTCTCATTTTTTCAATCACCATGAAACCGGCGGCAGTGACCAGCATCAGAATGGATGAAACCGCCATGGCCTGGCCGTAATTGGCGGTTCCGGGCTGTCCCAGGAATCGGTAAATGGCCACAGGTATGGTGGCATACTCTGGCCGGGCTGTGAACAGGGTTGCACCAAATTCTCCCAAACTGATGGTAAAGGCAAACACGGCCCCCACGGTGAGGGCCCGTGCCATGATGGGCAGCTCCACATGAACCCAGGCCCTACCCGGAGACGCTCCCAACATGGCAGCTGCCTCCCGAAGCGCGTGGGGAATGGATCTAAGGGCCGGCAGCACCGCCCGTACCACAAAGGGAAAGGCCACCAGGGTGTGCACCACCGGCACCAGAAAGGGTGAGGTGCGAAGATTTAAGGGCGGCCTATCCAGGGTAATAATCATCCCGAAGCCCAAGGTAACGGCGGAGGTGGACAGGGGCAGCATGAACAGAGGGTCAAGCAGGGAGGCAAATCGCCCCTTTGCCCGGTGAATCATCACCGCTGCACAGCCCCCCACCCCCAGGGCCAGAATCAGAGTGGCCAGGGCAAATGCCAGGGAGTTGCCCATGGCCCTCACCGGTGACACATAAAAGAGGGAACCCGATACATTATAAAAGAGGGATCGATAAAAAATTAAGGAAACTTCACCGTCATGCCACAGGGATTTGATCACCAGGGCCAGCATGGGCAGCAGGCAGAAACAGGCGATAAATCCCACACAGCCCCCCACCATGAGTTTTTCCCATAAACCGGATGGTGCCCGAACTGACAGAATTTCGGTTTCCGGAACAAACTGAACAAGACGTCTCTGCAGCCTGGTGTAAACCCACATCATGGCAAAGGTAATCACGATTTGAAGTAGAGAAAGCGTGGCAGCCACGGGCAGATTATACAGATGGGCCGCCTGGCGGTAGATCTCCACCTCAATGGTGGAAAAGCCGGGTCCCCCCAGAATCAGAATAACCCCAAAACTGGAAAAACAGAAAATAAACACCAGAAAGGAGGCGGCAAATATGGCGGGTTTCAGCAATGGCAGGGTCACCCTGAAAAAAACCTGCACCGGTGTTGCTCCCAGCATGGCGGCAGCCTCTTTCATCTGGGGACCGATGTAGGACCAGAATCCCACAATGATGCGAAGCACCACGGAAAAATTATAGAACATGTGGGCCACAAAAATCATGACAAGGGACTGGTCAGCTGCCAGGTTTCCGAAAAGCCCGTGTTCCCCTGCCAGGGCCTGGAAAGCCGCTGCCACCACAATGGTGGGCAGCACAAAGGGGATGGTGGCCAGGCTCATGAACAATTTTTTCCCCCTGAAACTGAAATTTGCCATGACATAGGCCGATGGCAAAGCAATGGCAAGGGTCAACAGGGTGGAACCCCCTGCCTGCCACAGGGTAAACCAGACAATACCGGCCATGCGTTTTGACTGAACCAGCTGCCAGGAACTTGACAGGGAGAAATCTCCCTGGCTGAAAAAGCTCTTTAAAAAAATACCGGCCAGGGGATAAAAATAGAATAAAGACAAAAATATCAGGGGTATTGCCCCTGCCAATACCCCTGGAGAGATAACAAATCCTTTTTTCATTCAAATCTCCAGGAAGATCTCCATCACCTCAAAAATCCAACCATTTCTATATGGTGCACCATGTGGGTGCATGGTCATCATGGGGGGATGGTCGTCCTCCGCTCCGCCAGGATGCTACAGCATCAACTCGGTCCACTGATTAAGCCAGACCTCTCGATTTGATTGGATGAGATCCGATGAGAGAGTGGCCGGTTCCGCGGTGATACGGGCATGGGCTTGAAACACTTGGGGCAACACCGCTTTTTTATTGGCGGGAAAGACAAACATCTGCAGGGGAATATCCGCCTGAAACGTCGGAGAGAGCAGAAAATCCATCAGCTCTCCGGCCAGGGCTTCCTGGTGGGTTCCCTTGAGAATGCCGGCAAATTCAATCTGACGAAAGGCAGATCCATGATCCACAACCACACCGGTGGGGCTCTGCTCCGGTTTCTCCTTGGCATAGAACACTTCCGCTGCAGGGCTTGAGGCATAACTCACCACCAGGGGCCGGTCGCCATGGGATGCTGCGGAAAACTTTCCCCAATAGGCCTCTTTCCACCCGCTGGTGATCAGCACATCGTTGGCTTTGAGCTGTCTCCAGAAATCAAGATACCCGTTCTCTCCAAACCGGCTGATGGTGGCCAGAAGAAAGGCCAGACCCGGGGAGGAGGTGGCCGGATTTTCCACCACAAGCAACCCCTTGTACCGGGGATTTATCACATCGTCCAGCATGGTGGGTGGTGCCATCCCATGGGCTTCAAACCATTTGCGGTCATAATTAAGGCAGACATCTCCAAAATCAACGGGCAGCAGACGATGGGTGGGGTCGAGCTTTAAACGGTCATCCACATCCGTCAGCTGGGCAGATGGGTGGGGGATAAACATATCCGCTGCCAGTGCCCGGCTTAAAAATGTGTTGTCCACCCCATAAAAAACGTCGGCCAGGGGATTGTTCCTGGACAAAATAGCCTTGTTCAGGGCTTCTCCGGCATCTCCGGCTTTTAAGAAAATTACCTTTGCATGGTGCGCTTTCTCGAAAAGGGCAATCACCTCCTTGCTGACACTGAAACTGTCGTGGGTCATAAGGGTGATCTCCTGCACCGCCTCGGGCTCGGGTGCCGTCACCGGTGAAGGGGATTCCGGGACAGCCACTGATGCGGGCACCGTTGATGTTACTTCTTCTTTTTCACTCTCTCCTGAACAGCCGCACATCACAAAAACGCCCACCATCAAAACAAGCAGTCCATGACGTATTTTCATTTTTTCACTCCTTTACAACATCATAAATCCATGTCACTCAATATTCATAGTGGCTCAAAATAAAAAAACCATCCACTGATCACTTCCCGGCACAGGCGGGGAGGTGTCAATGGATGGTAAGAATACCCTTAAACTTCCCTACGCCGGCATTACCCGGATCAGGTTAAGCGGTCGGGAAAAACACTCCCCTCTCAGCCGGCAATTAAGCTCCCGCATCTCCTTCATACTCAAATGCTCAAGTTTTTTTATGTTGCAATATGGGAAGGGGTCAGAAAAACTTGAACATTGAGTTCATAGGCAATCACACTAAAACCAATGCCATGGCAAGTCAAGGAATATTCCCATTACCATCTTGATACGACAATTCCAAAATGAGAATTCACATACCAGATATTCGGCCTTGACTTGACCAATATAAACGAATAAAATCGAAATGTTATTGAGTGGAGTTATTAACAGTTATCCCATAAAACGCCTTCGGGCAAGGAGAAAATCATGTATGAGATCATAGCCAATCCGGAAGATTATCAAATAGATGACCTGATCAACGGCACAGGTAATGCCCCCATTGAATTTTCCCAGGAAGAGCGGCAGAAATGGGCAGGAGAGATCAACGATTTCAGTAAAAAGCTGATTGACTTTTCTGAAAAATCAAAGGAGTTATCCAAGGTGTTATCCAGTGCTGACACCATCTCAACCACACCGGCATCTTTAAAAACGCTTAAAATACAACTTTTTAATATCAATGATGCGTTGAACAGCGCCCTTGAAATTGCCGGGAAACTGGAGTCGGATATCATTTCAAAATAACGGACATGGCACCTCCCTGCCACAACGAAGAATAAAAGAACTCGAATAGCAAATTGTCAATTATTTAACATATAGCCAACCAAGATGGCTCGAACGCTTTTTTTGTCCTCTCGGAAAACATCCGTTCTGCAGTGGAGTGATTGGTCGTCATAAGTGTACCCTTTTTAGCTTGTCCAGATGCAAAGATTCCGCTCAATACTTTGCTCCACCCCCTTCTCTAAGAACTAAAAGGGGGCAAAACACTTCAAAAAGGGTACACTCAAAAAAATTACTTAATAATTATCGCAACCTGCAGGTTACTCCAAAGCCTCCCATGTAAATTCAAGCTCATCTGAATATCCCCGGGCATAATTCAGACTCCCGCTATATGCTCTGGTCGATACCTGCCATATGATCTGGGAAGGATTGTGGGTGGCGGTGATGTCATTAATGACCGAAGTCGGGATGGTCACGGTTTCCATATTGTTGGGTAATGAAAAACAGAGCACATCCCTCCACTCATGGTCTAAAAGAGAGACCCTGATCTGATCAAAGGTTCCTTCGGGGTTTGTCCAGGAAAGGGTCAGGCTTCCGTCGGCTTCCCAGATGTGGGTCATGCTGCTCGAAGACACTAAGGGTAATATGGTCTGACCGGGAAACGAGACATTAAAGGTAAGGGTTTCACCCTCGCCGGTCTGGGCCTCATAGGTATACTCCCCTGCCGCAAGATCCGTTCCATCGGGGAATTTAACATTAAACCCCGAATAGGGAAACGGTCCGGAATAGATCACCTGCTTGGTTTCCGAATCATATGTGCCTGAGTATCCCCCCCGTTCATCTATGTCAAGCCCCACACTTTGGGTGGCCACTTCCATATCGGACTCATCTTTCAAGACCAGGGAGGTGATATCACTGGAATAAGCTATGCCGTCTCCTCTTTGAAAGGTGCACCAGCCTCGAAATTGATCGGTTCCGTTTTCATATACCCGGTAATGAAGATGTGCATTGCTAAAGACCAGGGGTTTCGAATTTGCGGTGGTGCTGACTGTAAAGTAATCCCAGCTGCTTCTGGACTCGTTATCTCTTACATCCAAGCCGTTCAGCCGGTCCGCCTGCATGGCCCGGACCCGCCACCGGTAATTGGTACCTGCTTCCAGGGAAAGGGTGTGGCTTGTGGAATCATCAACGTCTATGGAAGTTTGCTGCCAGGAACCATTCACCTCCTTGCTCAGATGAATCTCGTAGGTAACATCGACACCTGAAACAACACCCCATGAAAAAGTGTTGTCCCCCGGAGGCAGATATCCGTCATCAACCGGGGAAATATGAACCGGAACATCCAGCAGAGGTTGTTTATCAACATAATCCGAGTAGGAGTAAAAATTGCCTGACGTATCAGTAACCGTGAAGGTATAGAACCCACTGGACATATCATCGTATGACAAAAGACCACTGTCCCAGAATTCGGTAGATTCCTCATCCCAGATACCCATTAGATCAATACTCTCAGAATAAAATGGGGCTGGTCCTGTCAGAGTAAATGTTTCAATTTCTTGTGGAGAAGCCAGGAGGTTTCCCGTAGCACAGTCGTGGAATCCAGTCATAACAGGCACATCAGATTTCCACTCCTGGTTTCGGGTATAAACGGCAAAATATCCGGTATCACCATATGGATGAAAGGACATTTGAGTTCCATAAAAATACCAACTTCCATCTTCCCTGACAAAATTGAAGCTTTCACGCATGGCTGATTGCCAGCCTGAACCATCTGCCTTTACCGTTGCACGGACATAGTATTCTACCATGGCATAGGCATGATCACCTGAGACAACAATATCTTCAATACCTGCGCAAAACCTGTTATAAATAACGCTATCAAACCAATTCTGCTCCTGGGCTTGTTTTACCGCCTTATCCAGGCAGTTCATGGCATAATTTTCCGATAACAGTGCCATCACACCGGTTAAATCTTCCCCTTCTTTGGCATCCACGAAACGGGTCATGACTGTTTGAATGGCGATCTGATCATCGGTAAGTTCGCCGGGAGCATAATAACTGAGAAGCTGCCGGGTCTCATTGGCTGGAGAAAAGAACATGGATTCTCCAATTTCATTCACGCTTTTGGCAAAACCAACATTCCGGGCCAGCCAGATGGTTTCATAGCCATTATCTCCTTCGTTTTGACCTTCTGTCCAGAAAGTTGCCCTGAACCGAAGACAATCGCTGAAGGTTCCCGCTGGAACTTTTATTTCTTCCACCCCTTCAAGCTCCACTGAGACGTATTCTGTACCTTCATCATCCACAAGGGTCGTCACATTTTTGTCGCCGATTTTTACACTGGCTTCGGCAAAGATAATGGGTGTTGATTCAATATAAATTTCATCCTCAACGTCCCTGTCGATACCAGGGTCATATCCTCCATGATTTCTGAGACCGTTTTCATCACACGTCCAGTATAAAGCCTTGGGTGACGAGGTGTCCATCAGTTCTTTTACGACCACTCCGTTGAGTTCCCGGTCTTTGATTCCCATGAACAGGGTTCTTTGATCTGTTTCCCAGGAGCCGGCCATGGGAAAATAGTCAGCTATTTGATAGGTAGTGCCAACCGGCAAGATCTCCTGATCTCCCAGCAAAATACGCCCCGAATCCGCATCAATAACCAGCTCAAACCACTGATCGTTAAAAATAATGGTCTGTGGTGTTGTTGTAGCTGGGATGACCAGCAGTGTCCCATCATTTCCTTGGAACGTAACGGTTGCACCTGATCTTGAAATTGAAAAAAGATCGTATTCAGATTCGATTGTGATTGTATTCTCCCCTTGAAAAGAGTGCAACATAGCCCCGGTATTCTTTTTTAACACAATATTATTGCTGTCTGAATTGCCGTATACAGTTGTAAGAGTTCCAGGCGAAAGGGTATAAGTGTTGCTGCCGCCGGTAAGTATTAGAATTGCATCTGGATTATTAGTATCAAAATCTATATTTACTTGAAGTTGATAAATATTACCGTCATCAGAAGTAACCCAAAAATATTGACCGTCATGGGCCATCCCACCGATTGACGCTATTTCTGATGGTATTTCTCCCTGGGCGATAATATTGCAATTGGAATCAAGCATATAAATTTGATTGTTGTTTGTGTCTGTATTCCATAATACCCCATCAACATAGGTCAGACCTTGAGGTGTTCCACCAGGAGCAGGCATAGTTTTAATCAAAGATCCATCAGATACTAAAATTTTATGAATAAGCCCTCCATCTGAAAAATCTCCATTATAGAGAAAATGGGTTGCATAAGCCAGGTCAGTCGAATCTCCTCCAGGTGTTGGAAAGGAGGAAATCTCATTCCCCTCCAGATCAATTTTTCGAATTTGGGCTTCTGGTCCGTTTTCACTGACAATTAAAACTTCATTGATGGAATCCCATGTCAATCCATTGAGACCGAGGTCGGTATTCACTATGATGATTTGCTCAATTTTACCGTTATCAACATTGACTTGATAGAGATTTTTGTCAATAAAATCTGCAACCCAGAGGTTACCGTTTACATAGGTTGCGCCCAAACCATAAGATCCGTTATACGGGATAGAGTTAACAATGGAGACATTCAAGGAATGTCCAAAAACCATACTGAATGCACACAAAGAAAGCAGTAGCACGAACAAACTGATTTTTTTCATTTTTCCCCCTTGCACTTTATCATTATCATTATCATGATATAACTCGTAGCAGATGAATTAATACCCCTTTTTCAGATTGAGTTTTACCATTTGCTATACTTTAACATGCATTGCAAGTATCAATTCATCTGCTACAAGCTATAATTTATAACAAAATAGCATTTTTAAAAAAACAAAATAATCTAATTATACTCAGCACGTTCACAATTAGCGTTTTCGATATAAAGGGTTCCGCATAGTTGTCTTTATTTTCAAGGGGTTAAAAAGGATATATCAGATCCGCTAAAACGTAGGTTATGACCGTGGGCAGTATATTAGCGATTTTTGAAAATAGAGTATAATCTCTATACCAACCCACAACCGATTGATCAATAACATTCCGGTTACCCTTTCAATGACGCGTTTATGTTCCTTCACCCAGGATTCCACACTTGATAATCGGTGAAGGATAACGCAAGCTGGCCCCCTACCTCATATCTGTCAATATAACATACATGGCAGAAAAACCTGCCACAACGAAAATAAAAAATCATTTAATTACAGCATGTTGGTTAGACTTTCATATAACGGGCATGTCCTGCCGGACACAACAAATATAGGGTCGTAGACGCGGAGCCAAATGGTATTATACCGCCGCCCCCCCGACGGGCAATGGGCCCGGACCGGAACTGTAGACAGCTCAATTGTCCGGTTCCTATTGCCCATCGGGGGGGCGGCTCTGCTGAGGTTGCCTTGGAGGCTGCCTTTTCATATAACTGCCACGGGCAGACCGCATTGGGGACCTGGGTCTGCCCACAACGAAGCTTGAAAGAATATTAGGCTCGCCTACTCTTTCATATAACATACATGGCAGAAAGACCTGCCACAACGAAAAACGAAAGTCCTTTGATTCCAGCATGTTGGTGAGACTTTCATATAAAAAAAAACTTGATCATCCTTCATCCCCCTTCGTACCCTCTGTCATAAACCCATCGACATTATTGTCGATGGAAACCATGGTTGTCGAATCCACTGCTCATCCACCTGCTTGGCAGAATGCATATAAATAACTGATATAACAATAAAAACAAAATAAATATTCGCTTGGCATGCTTTCTGCTTTTAAAGATATCAAGTCAAGGGGCAAGGTTAAGGAATGATTTTATATTCGGCCATTTTCAATGGTGATGCCGGCAACTGATCAGAATAGCTGAATTTAAAATCAAGTCACCCTTTTGCAGCGAGAACAAAAACCTTACTATCAATCCATTCAAAAAGGAGTTTATTCATGAAAATCACATCCGGATTTAAAAAAGCAGCCCTTATTTCATCTGCATTGGTTATGATCACGATACCTGCCATGGCGGGACATGGACCTGGAGACGGCACCGGTAACGGTGGTACAGGCCCCGGAGATGGTACCGGCAACGGACCGGGGGACTGCAGTTATACACTTCAATCGACACAGGATTCATTTATCCTTGCCAGAGGGGGCAATGGAAATGGCGGACATGGACCTGGAGACGGCACCGGTAACGGTGGTACAGGCCCCGGAGATGGTACCGGCAATGGACCGGGGGACTGCAGTTACGCACCTCAGTTGACACAAGATTCATTTACCCTTGCCAGGGGGGGCAATGGAAATGGTGGAAATGGTGCCGGCAATGGCGGTAATGGCGGTAATGGCGGGTATGGCCCCGGGGACGGCACTGGTAACGACGGCAACGGGCCCGAAGACGGTTCCGGATACGGCCCGGGTACCGGAGATTGCCCCAACGTCTGATGATAAAAGCTGGTGATTAATCTTCAGAAAAGGCTGCCCATCCAGGCAGCCTTTTTTGTTACAGCCTGTCTGTCATTCACTGATTCCAGCTGCAAACCGGTTGCTAAAAAAAATGTGTTTTGTTAGATTGACACTTGATGTTTAATTTTTTTCTAACCGATTTTGCGAGAACGGGGTCGGGCTATCGTTATGGCGTTTCTATGTCAAAGGGATTTATAAATGAAAAGATCTCTTCATTTTTTCTTATTTCTAATTTTATTTTTCCCGGCTTTTTCCCATGGAATTTCTGCCCAGGAGTTTCTTTCAGGAGAGGTACTGGAGGTAAATGAGAAAAAAAATGAATTTGTGATGAGCCATGAAGAGAACCGACAAGGTGCCTCCATGGGCGCAAAACGTCTTTTAGTTCGGCCTGCCAGGCAGAACATCCTCCCAAGGCAGGCTGGCCAAACGGTTCTGCCCGGATGCGTCATCACCGGCAACCAGGTTCGCGTATGGGGACACTGGGAACCGAGCCAACGAAATGTACTCCTGGCCCATGACATCAAAGGATGTGCCGGAGGAGGATGCGCAGACCCCACCGGGATCATATTTCGTCTGAAAAAAGCATTGGGCCTGACGAAAGAACAAAGCACCCAAAGGGCAGCTGGGGCAAATAATGGTAACGGGAATGCCAATGGTGCTTCTTCCGGCAATGGTTCCGGTGGCAGCTCAGGCAATGGCTCCGGTGGGGGTTCCGGAGGTGGCTCGGGTGGCGGTTCCGGAGGTGGTTCCGGAGGTGGCTCTGGTGGCGGTTCCAGCGGTGGTTCCGGTGGTGGCTCTGGCGGCGGTTCCGGTGGCGGTTCAGGCGGTGGCTCCGGCGGAGGGGGCAGATCTTGAAACGCCTCCCAAGCTGGAAAGGAATTCTCATTGTCTTTGGAACGCTCATTGTGCTTCTTCTGGGCAATTTTTACTGGCAGGCCCATCGAATCAATAACAGTTTTAGAGAACACTCTCTGACCCATTCCACGGTGCTGGGGGCCGTGGTGGAACTCAATATCCGCAACTCACTGATGAGTCACGGAGCCATGGAGTCCATCATCGGCAATGCCCTTGAAAACAGCGCCCGTTTTATCCGCTATCTGAATCAACTGGAACCCTTCACGGCCCAGGAGCTGGAAGCCTTTGCCAATGAATCCGGTCTGGCCGGCATCACCATTTTCAGCCCCCATGGAAAAACGGTGACGGGTCCCCCGGGATGGCTGTCCCGTCCCCCGGGGGACAAAGACAAAGGGCTGATCTTTCTGGCTGGGGCCCATCTCTATATTTATGTAGTTCCCCCGTTGACAACCACACCGTTTTCCCATGGCAACGACGGTATTGTAGTGGGGATGTCATCGGAACAGATGGACAGAATACAGGAGACGCTGTCCGTGGCACATCTGATTAAACTCCTGAACCAGATGAAAGGCATTGAATATGTCCGGTTTGAAAAGGTTCAAACACTTCAATCCCAACCGGATTCGGACATTCCCATGTCCCATGATACCAAGCTGGTCCATATCAACGGCAGGCCCGTTTCCCAGACCCGGATTGCCATGGGTGATAAGATTCTCATTGTGGGGCTTGAAGCAAACTATTTTTCCAATCGCATGGCAACCCTTAAAAAAGAGCTCCTGGTGTTCATCTCTCTGCTGGTGCTGCTGGGGGGCATCTCTTCCCTGTGGCTCCACCGCTTGCAGCAGCAACGACTGGAACAGACCCGAACATTTGAAAGGGAGATGGCCCGCCAGCTGGAGCAGGCCTCCCTTGGCCGTGCGGCATCAACCATCACCCACGAAATCCGGAACCCCTTAAACGCCATCAGCATGGGACTCCAGCGGCTGCAGATGGAAGCCCCGGCCCTGGATGAGGATCATAAAGATCTCATCACCAGCATGCGCCAGGCAGTGGAACGAAGCAACGGGGTGATCACCCGCCTGCAACAATATGTCCATCCCTTTGAGCCGGGCCATCAGGAGATCTCGGTGGAGCAGCTCATGGATTCCCTCGCAGTCCTGTATCGTCCCCAGTGCACCCGGAACGGCATCAACCTTGATCTTCAGCTGAAAACCACTGCAACCGTGAGGGCGGATGCCCATTATCTTGCCCAGGCCCTGGAAAATTTATTGAAAAATGCAGTGGAGGCCCAGCCCCATGGGGGCGCCATTACGATGACACTCTTTAAAAAAGATGAAAACTGCATCATCCGGATTGAAAATCCATGCCACCCCCTAACGCCTGAAGAGAGCCGGAAAGTACTGGAACCCTATTTTACCACCAAAACCTATGGTACCGGTCTGGGGCTTGCCATCAGCAAAAAGATAATTGAAGCCCACTCGGGCCGCCTGGAAGCCCATTGTGAAAAGGGTCTTTTTTCAGTGTCGGTGGTGCTTCCGCTTCTGAATACGGTCATTCCGGGTCAAGGGAGATAAATATGCAAATATTGATTGTGGACGACGAAAAAATGCAGCGGGATATGCTCCGGGGCTTCCTTGAAAAGCAGGGGTTTCAAACCCTGACCGCCTCCGGTGGCAACGAGGCTCTGGCCCTTTTTGAGACCCATCCGGTGCAGCTGGTCCTCATGGACCATCGCATGGATGACATGAACGGAGATCAGGTGCTGGAAAAGATGAAGGCCCTCTCCCCCCTTGTCAAAGCCATCATGATCACAGCCCATGGAAATGTGGAGACAGCGGTCAAGGTCATGAAGCTTGGGATCAATGATTTTCTTGAAAAACCCATTGATTTAACTCAACTCCTGGACAAAATCAGAGCCATGGAGCAGGAACTGGCAATTGAGACGGAGTCCGACCAGGTCACCCAATCCATTGAGCAGCGAAATCTGCCTGTGGTCATTATCGGTTCCAGCAGTCAAATGCAGGAGTTGCTCTCCATGATATACCGCATCGCACCCACGGACTGGTCCGTCCTGATCCGAGGGGAGACCGGCACAGGAAAGGAACTCATTGCCAGACTGCTGCATCTCATGAGCGCCAGAAAAGAGGCCCCTTTTATTGAGGTCAATTGTGCGGCCATTCCGGAAAATCTCTTTGAATCCGAACTGTTCGGCCATGAAAAAGGGGCATTTACCGGTGCCTCAACCCGGAGAAAAGGACGCTTTGAGCTGGCCGACAAAGGAAGCCTTTTTCTGGATGAAGTGGGGGAACTTCCCTTGCAGCTCCAGGCAAAACTACTGAGAACCCTGCAGGAGAAAAAGATCACCCGGGTGGGAGGAGAAACCGACATCGATGTTGATACCCGGATAATTGTGGCCACCAACAGGGACTTAAAACAGATGGTGGCCGACGGGACATTCCGGGAGGATCTCTATTTCCGGCTCAATGTACTGGAATTGATGGTTCCACCGCTAAGGGATCGGCGGGAAGATATCATGCCCCTGGTGCACCATTTTTTTGAAAAATATAAATTCAGCGGGATCTCATTTGACACCGAGGCTGCAGCCCAACTGGTAAAATATGACTTCCCCGGCAATATCAGGGAGCTGGAGCACCTGATCCAACGCCTGGGAACCCTGGTCCGGGGAAAGGTGATCCGGCTTCAGGATCTACCGCCCCTGATTCGGGAAAAGCCCTCCTCCACCGGCAAATTAAATGAACGCCTTGCCAAGGTGGAAAGGGAGATGCTCCTGTCTGCCCTGGAGGCACATGACTGGGTTCAAACCAAAGCGGCAGCCGCCCTTGGCATCAGTGAACGGGTGCTGCGGTACAAAATAAGTAAGATGGGAATTAAAAAATAATGTGATATTCTGCTTGACAAAAGGCCATGCACATAGTTCGATTCATTATATTCGATGATCCGAAATTAACTTTCAAACCAATTGACTGGGAGGATCAACTATAATGGCGATACGAATGAAAGCATATTTCATCCGGAATTTTGAGTCGATCTTTGTACTGACAATTCTGTTAAGTGTCAGCATTATCAATTATTACATCCCCTATAAACTGGCCTTCTTAAATTTTTACTACATTCCCGTCCTGCTGGCCTCTTACTTTCTTGGCAGAAATGGCGCACTTTATGGGGCCATATTGTGTATTTTATGGGTGGCTATTTTTGTTTCCGTGTCACCGGAGTCTTTCTTCATTGAAAAAAGCCGGCTCAATGTTTACCTCAATATCATTGCCTGGGCCTCCTTTCTGCTGCTGGCAGGAATTATTCTGGGCAAGGTGCAGGAGGAGAATAAACATCTGCTCAAACGTCAGAAAATTCTCACTGAAAAATTATCAACCCATCTGGCCGTGTCTGAGGATATCAACTCAGAACTGGATTTTAATACCCTTTTCCCTTTGATTATTCATAAATTAAGTGAAGCCATGAAGGCAGAACGTACCAGCCTCTATATCATTGATGAAGAGAATCAGGAGGTGTGGACCAAGGCAGCGGAACAGATTGAAGAGATCCGCCTGCCCATGGGCAAAGGCATCTGCGGAAAAGTCGCAGAAACCGGAGAAATTATCAATGTAAAAGATGCCTGGGATCTGCCCTATTTCAGCCGGGAGTTTGACATCAAATATAATTTTCGGACCCGGTCCATGATCTGCATGCCCATCAATAACCGGGCGGGCAAAAGAATCGGAATCATACAGGTCATCAATAAGGAGAATGGGGGATACTTTGATAAAGATGATGAAAGTCTGTTAAAGGGTCTTATTGCACAAGTGGCCATCGCCCTGGAGAACTCCTTTCTCATGGATGAGCTGGAACTCTCTTTTGAAAGTTCCGTCCGAACGCTGTCAGCCACCGTGGATGCAAGGCATCCCCTGACAGCAGGTCATTCGCTGCGTGTCACTGAATATGCCCTTTTGATCGCCGGGGAGATGAACCTGAACAAAGTGGAAAAGGAAGTCATTAAATATGCCGCTCTTCTCCATGATATCGGAAAAATTGCCATCAGGGATAGTGTATTGCTGAAAAACGGCCGGTTCACTCCGGAGGAACGGACCGAGATGAATCATCATCCGGCAAAGACCAGGGACATCCTGGAAAAATTTCATTTTCCGGCAAACCTTCAATCGGTGCCTACCATTGCCGCCTACCACCACGAAAAGGTCAATGGTCAAGGCTATCCTGAAGCACTGAAGGGGGAAGAACTGCCCCTGGGTTCAAAGATTCTGGCAGTAGCAGATGTTTTTGATGCGTTGACATCACCCAGGGATTACCCCAAATACGACGGTAAAGAGACCATGAGTCAGAAGCCCATGCCCCTTAGCAGGGCCATAACCATTTTAAACAAAGAAAAAGGAAGCCATTTTGATCCTGATGTGGTGCATGCGTTCCTGCGTGTCCTTCCCAAGGCCCTCGCTCTTTATCAAGGGACCCACTTTTCTGAGGAATACATTAAAGCGTATTTTGATAATGAACCGGGAATGGTAACATAGCTGGTTTAATCCTGTTTTCCTGCTGAGATCAGACAGAACCGGGAGACCATCTCACTTCTCAAGCGTTTGATCTGATTTATCGTATCCGAAAACACCTCGGAATTGATACCCTTGTCTGAAACGACCCTCAGCTTCTGATCAGGGCAGAGATACCAGGTGCACACAAAGGGCCGCTCCAGCCGGGACAGGCGACATCCGACGGTTGAAAAATGTGAACAATGCGTTTTGCCGGTCGCGTCTTTTATTTTGGTGATCTGGGTCTCCGGCAGTCTGTCAAAGGCAAAATAGAGGTAAACCAAATCTTTGAAATCATACCAAATGGTGGCCCTTTGACAGCAGATGTCCCGGCAGGTGACACAGGTGGCGGCGCACAGGTCATCCATGGGCCGGGAAAGGCTTTCAAACAATTGTCGAATGGCCCCGGCATGTCGGTGCACCGGATCCAGGGCTGTGGTATGAACTTTTTTGATGGTATCAAAAAACAATGTCAACGACTGCCACTCTTTTGCCCCCTGCCAGGGGATACCAGTTGCCGGATCAGCCATCTTACGCTATGGACTCCTTTACACATCTCGTTACAAATGCATAACAAATCATGACCTGGGAAAGTTCGGTATACACGGTTCTATCCGTAAATAACCGTGCGGTTTTTCCCTTCGGACTTGGCCCGATACAATGCTTTGTCGGCCCGTCGGATCAAATTCATTCCATCCTTATCGCTATGGAAAAATTCAGCCAGTCCAATGCTCACGGTTTTCTGGATAGCCGCATTATCAAGTGGTTTAAAGGCATGGCTGCCAAAATTTTTGCGAATACGTTCCGCCACAATAAAGGCCTCCTCCTGCTTAATTTCAGGTAAAATGACCGTGAACTCTTCACCCCCGTAACGGCAAGCGCAATCACGCTCCCGGATACTGTGACGGATCATGTCTGCAAGGACGGTCAACACCTTATCGCCTTCTGGATGGCCGAATTGGTCATTGTATTGCTTAAAATCATCCAGATCTATCATGAAAAGGGACAGGGGTTGATGCATACGTTCGGCATGATTGACTTCCGATGTGATTTTGCTGAGTAAAAATCGGCGGTTGTACAAACCGGTTAAACCGTCTGTCACACTTAACTCAATCAGCCTGCGCTCCCTCTTTTTCAATGATTCACGCTCCTCGCGCAGGGTTTTGATGCGGTCCCCCAGCGCAAAGCTCAGCAACAAGAGCTCAATGCTTTGTCCGGCCTGATATAATTTATACAGAGACAGAGACAGGGGCAAAACCCCCATAAACGCCAGAGCATAAATAAAACCAAAGGTGAGTAAAATGCTCCAGGCCAAAACAAAAAACCGGGCAGGCTTGAACCCCAGGTGCCAAACTCGGATTCCCGCCGTGATAAACACGGCCGGGGTGAGCAGCCCGATCACCCCGGCGATTTGATTGAGCAACAGGTTATCCATGACAAAGCCGAGAATGATCATTGATCCGGACAGTCCTGACACAAATTTTAATCCCAAATCCGTCAACGGAGATGTTTTCCTTGTCATCAGAAAAGAACGGGTAAAAAGTGAGGCAAACAGGATGCCCGATCCTAATGAAATATAGGAAAACCGATGCGAAAGATTTCCAAAACCGATAACCTTTGGAATATATGGAAGTAGGTAACGTCCTGCAATTCCAGTGAATTCGAGGCAATACAGCGTCCATGCCAATGCGTATAATACATAGAATAAATAACTTTTATCCCCAAAAGAAAAAAAGATGCACAAATTGAACAGGATGACTGCCAACCCTACACCTAAGTTCACACCCAGCCAGTACATGCGTACAAGCTGACGATCTTGATAAGCATCTTTGGCGTGTACGGTAATTGGTAAAAAAAGAGGTGTATACGGGGAAAATACACGCAAATAACATTGTACCGGCGTATTCTTTTCAATGGGCAAGGAAAAAACCAGCATCCGCCTGGGATTGGGAATTAAGCCCCCATCGACATCACCGGCACGCTGAATCTTCCAGTCACCGGATGATTTGGGATCAGGTATGTAAAATTCAATATTGAGTACAGGGGGCCTGTTGAAATCCAACACAAACCCCGGAGAACCAGGACCTGTCCGGTCCATCAAGGTAAAGCGCAACCAAAATGTAGAACGGGTCAATCCCTGGTTAACCGCATTTTTTCCCACGGCATGGAACTGGTTGTTCAACGGAGGCAAAATAACATCCTGAATGGTCCATTCATGATCCGGATCCTCCAAAATCTCAATATATGGCGCCAGATGCAAATGTTGTATTTTTTCATTGAGTATCAGTGCCTGGCCACCATAGGCAAACGCAGTGGTCGTGTGCAGTATTCCCCATACAGTCAACAGCAGAACCCGGCAATCCGTTAAAATTTTACATGGCAACCCTTTGGCAGCAGGCAGGCTGATTTGGACAAAAAAAAAGGGTAAGAGGGCAAATTTACAATTGTGAGAAATGAAATTGGAATACAGTGCCAACACTGGTGCGGAAAAAATAGAATAAACAGGACGGTTTTTAAGAATTTTTCCCGCCATACGATTTTTACGCCTCCCTTAAAAAACCACCCATGGGATAAAAAGATAAGCACCACACAAACCATTATTTAGATGCTTATCTCTGATTTTCGTGTTGTTTTGGCAGGAGAATCAGAAAACCTTTTTGGTTCTGGCTTGTCCAGGTTAGGAATTACCCGTTAACAGAAAATCATTTATAAATCAGTTTGCCCAAAATATCAAATTCCATTACACCGGATATTGTCAAGAAAGAAATTCATCGGAAGTTAAGCAAAGATCCAGGTTGAAAAAACTTTGCCCAAATCCAATATGTTTGTTAAGTGTGTCGATATTTGATCATTGATCAACTGACGACGTTGCAACAAAGGAGGCAGACGTTTTGCAGAACAGCGCATGAAACCGGACACCTCCAAAGGCAATGATGTCGGACCTTAATAACTGCCACGGGCAGACCGCACTGGGGACCTGGGTTTGCCCACAACGAATAATGAAAGTAATGTTAGGCATGCCTACACTTTCTTATAACCCCCCATGCCCTGGCGGGCACAACGAAGATAGAAAATGGCATCATGCCGCCCCCCCCCCGACGGGCAATGGGCCCGGCCCGGAACCGTAGACGGCTCAATTGGCCGGTTCCTATTGCCCGTCGGGGGAGGGGCTCTGCTGAGGTAGACTTGAAGGCTACCTTTTCATATAAAATCTAAAATAATTCCGGAGATCCCATGAGTATCAAAAAAATTACCTCGTTAACCCTGCTCACCGCCTTTACGCTGCTGATCAGCACCTCAATTATCTTATACATTGTTCCCCAGGGAAGAGTCGCCTACTGGGCCGATTGGCACCTTCTGGGCCTATCCAAAACCCAGTGGGGGAATCTCCATATCAATCTGGGGGTTCTCATGCTCATTGCCGGATTGCTGCATATCTATTACAATTGGAAGCCCATCACAGCCTATCTTAAAAACAGAGCAAAGGAGATGAAGGTGTTTACCCCTTCATTCAATGTGGCCTTGGCCATCACCCTGTTCACGGTTGTGGGCACCTATTATGAAATTCCTCCCATGAGTGCCGTTATCTCCTTGGGGGAATCCATCAAAGAAAGAGCTGCGGTGAAGTATGGGGAGCCCCCCTATGGCCATGCGGAACTCTCCTCCTTAAAACTGTTTGCCAAAAAGCAGGATTTGGATCTGAATAAAAGCATGCAGCTGCTGAAAGATGCCGGGATAGCGATAACAGGACCGGAGGAGACCCTTGCCGCCATTGCCAACGAAAATCGGATGACCCCCATGCAGGTATATGAAATTATCAAGCCAACCCAGGAGCAGGAAACCACCAGTGTCGGGACCGGGTTCCCGGATTCCCCTCCCCCGGGGTTTGGTCGTATGACCCTTGGGGCCGTGTGCAGCCGATATCATCTGGTAATCCCCACCATCCTCCAGGGACTGGAAGCGCAAAATATCCGTGCAGAGGCAGGCCAGACCATCAAGGAGATTGCCGAAAAAAACAGCATGAAACCCAGAAGCTTTTTTGAGATCCTTCATGGACTTGTAAAAATGCCCTAACTTAGGCACAAACTTAGTCACCTGATTCCTCCCAAAAAACGAATAAGTCAAACCCACATTTCGCTCTTTACGCTCCAACTATTTGAATTTATTAGAGCAGACTCTTTGAGGATGCAAAAAACTGTCGAAGAATCGATTAAATCTCAATGAGTTACAAAGACAAGCGAAATGTGGGTCAAAGACAAGCTTTCAGCAATTTGTGATTTCTGGTTAAAATATCAATTCCGCCTTTTTGAAAATCACCATCATTGGTCATTAACTTCAGGCTTCTCTTTTTACAAATATCAACAAGGAGCGCATCGTTGAAATCAACCTGTCCGGCAGAAAAGCTGACCAATGCTTGATTCAAATCCAATTCATTGGCAGGAATGGGGTGTACTTCACAAAAACTGACTATTTTTTGGGCGAATGTTTCTACTGAGGAGGCTACAATCGAGAAATCTGACGAATTCCTGAAAGCTTTAAACTTTGGATATTTAGATTTATAGTTTCCTTCCCATTCAATTCGGATATACCTATTGATGTATTCGCTCAACACCATGGGATCAAGAACTGGCTGTGCCTTTGCACAAACAAGTCTTGAGAAAGCCGAAGAGTATTGTCGGGCAAAATTGCCAGAAGGATTGCCCGGAGCCGGGAACAGGTAGAGCCAGATGTTGGTATCAACAAGAATCTGTTCCCCTGAGCTGAATGGGTAGGAAGATAGATCATAAGCTTTATTCTTCATTGTCATCTTCCTCCAGCCACGCATCATCATAAGATTGCCTGTTGGAATAATACTTTTTGGCATTATCCACTACACGCTTGAGTAATTCCATGTCATCCGGAGAAAGGCCTTCGACTTTCAGCTTAGTTCGAATCTCATCTTCATTAAAAGATCCGTAAAGCTGACCAATTGCCACATTGAGAAAAAGTGATATCAACATGGTTACATTTTTAAATGAAATTGCAACCTGATTCCCCTCTTTTAACAGTCTCTCAACTTTCTCAAAAACTCTTTGTCCATCCTCAGCTGATATACAAAGCGGACTCCCGGTTATATCGGAGACCTTTATTTTTATTTGATCACCCATGGTAACTCCTTATAATTTAGAAAATATCTTCGCTTTTTAATTCAGACTTCAAGCAGTAACTGCTTGTATCTTCTGTGTTGATTTCAATATTTAAACATGTTCCGGGAAAATCATGATTCATTTTTTTAATGAACTCTCCGTCTGACGAAAATTCATAATATCCAAACCGGGATACAATCTGAAGTTTCCCTTTATTCATTTGAATAAAATCCTTAATCAGCTTAAGTCCAAGTCCTCCTGGCTGCTTTCCGGTTTTAGTTGTATGCCCCTCTCTCATCGCCCACTCAATGGCTTTACAGGAGTTTAATTTCCCTTTACCGGTGTATTTTCGGACATTTTCACGAATACCAACTCCAGAGTCTGCAATGGTAAAATCCAATCGATATTTTTGTGGAAAAAACTGCCCGCAGACAAAAACACCGGACTCTGATTCCGAATGAATTGCCGCATTGAGAAAAATTTCAAAAAGGCTTTGTCGAAAACGCTTGGATAATGCTGTCGACATCGCAGGAATACCTCTACCCTTCATATAGAGATCAAGATAATCATTAAACTGCTCTCCAGCATTCAATTTAAAAATTTTGAATGGTAAGGTCGTTTGATTAGTGTCCGTTAATGCAGGCAAATTAAAAACACACAGGAACTTATTCTTCTTTAAAATTCTCTCTACAGCTGGTGGCAAGTTATTGATCGTAACATCATTCAGGTCATCGCGAAGCCTTGCTATTACAGTATATAATGGCGCAGCCATGTTGGCTTCAAAGAATTTGCAGAATGAAAGATCCAATTCAACCGAATCCAAGGATAACTTCTTGGTTTTATACGCAATGTCAGCAATGCCGTCAAAACCACTGCAGTCGCTTAGAATTGTACCAATATTTAACTTCATAATTGGTTTAATCCCCTCCCATTACATGCCATCACGCTCAGAGAAACGTTGGGACAAGCCCTGCAGTAACCGCAAAGGGTCTTGCCGAGAAATGACGGATGCCAAAAATTTCTGGCAAAACTTAGTATTACGGGTGAATATAGTCAAGGAAGAATTAAGATTGAATAAGCATCCTTTTATGATAGAGTTGGCTCATATTATAATGCAGATGAGTTCTCCTTGTAGAGCTGGGGTTATCAATATCTGAATTTTTAAAACGGTAACTCAATAAGAGCAGACGTCCTTAAAGGAAAAACGAAAATGAACGGACAAAAAAGAGCGGATATCCGCAAGGGCATGACGGTGAAAGTGGTGAAAAAAGAGCACCAGCGGACCGGGCAACTCACCCAGGGTGTAGTCAAAGATCTCCTCACCAAATCCCCAACCCACCCCCATGGCATCAAGGTGCGGCTGGAATCGGGTGTGGTGGGCCGGGTAAAAGAGATCCTCACCGGAACGGTTTCAGGTGACACCGGCCAATGAAGCACTCCAGTAAGAACCGCTTGATGCCCTGCCATGAATCCCTGTTCAACGGCAACACCCTGTTTGACAAAATCGCAAGAGCTGTATGCAGTGCCGGTACCCTGCCCAGAAAAGAGTTATACGAGGCCTGGGAAACCGCCAAAAGGGTCCGGCGCAGATATAGGGGAGGAAGGGTGGTGGATCTTGCCTGCGGCCATGGACTGCTGGCTCACGTCATGTTGATCCTGGACAATGGTTCTGATTGTGCCCTGTGCATTGACAGAAAACTGCCGGAAAATGCCGAAAAACTTTCCCAAGCCCTGGTGGCACAGTGGCCTCGGCTCCGGGATAAAATTCATTTTATGGAAACGGATATTCAGAAGGTAACCATCTCCCCAGATGATGTGGTGGTGTCGGCCCATGCCTGCGGCGCCCTAACCGATCTGGTAATAGACAAAGCGGTTAAAGGGCATGCCCGGGTGGCGGTGCTGCCCTGCTGCCACAATCTGAAAACCTGTTCCACTGGCAATCTCACCCAGTGGATGGACCCCACCCTGGCCATTGATGCGATGCGAGCCATGACCCTCCAATCCCGTGGCTATGAGATCATCACCGCAAAGATCCCGGATGCTATCACCCCCAAAAACAGACTGCTCATGGGCCATCCTCAAGTGCCTTCAGTCAGTTAGTTCTATCTCCCACCTGTTTCAATTCCACATCATATTGATTCAAAATTTAAATTTTTTAAACAAATTTTCTGGGAGCCCACCAGAAAAAGGGTGGTGTTGAAATTTTCAAAGGACATGAGAAAGGCCACGGCCCCTGCGCCGATAATGGCCGGACGAAGGAATTTCAGGGTGATAAACCAAATCACCTCCAGCCGGTTGGCACCCAGGTTCAATGCAGCCTCTTCCAGGGTTTGGTCAAATTTTTTCAGCCGGGCCGACACCACCAGGGTGACAAAGGTGGTGATAAAGGAGAACTGTCCCAGCACCACCAGCCAGAACCCCGGCCGGAACAGCCCCACATCCAAATTAAAGTTGACCTCAAAAAAGGTTCCCAGGGTGTTGGAAAAGAGCAGGATGGATATCCCGAGAATCACCCCGGGAATCACCAGGGGCAACAGCATGAGAAAATAGAGTAGCTGCTTGAATCTAAATGTCTCCTGCTCAAAGAGAAAGGCCCCCAGGGTGCCCACAATGGTGGAGAGAATGGTGACAAAAAAGGCGGTCTGGGCACTGACCAGAATGCTGTCAAGGTTCATGCGGTCATGAAAAATACCCACCCGGGTGGGGGTATCTGCCAGAAACCAGTCCAAAGAAAATCCGTTCCAGGGCAGAGCCGGAAACTGGGAATCATTAAAGGCCAGAATGGAGGTTACCGCCAGGGGGGCAAAGAGAAAAACAAAATAGAGCACCACATAGAGGGTGAAGCTAACGGAGTAGGTTTTTGAGTTGGGAAGGGTTCGTATCATTTCACCACCTTGGTCAGGGTCTGGCCGGAGAGTTTCAGGCCCAGCCAGATGATCAGGGACGAGAGGGTGAGCAGCAGAAATCCAAAGGCACTTCCCTGGTTCCAGTTAAAGCTTGCAATGAACTGGTTATATATCTGCTCTGTGAACCAGAGGGAGTTCTTCCCCCCCATGAGATTGGGTGTGAGATAATTCCCAAGGGTGAGCATGAACACCACAATGGAACCGGAAACAATACCTGGGATGGCATGGGGAATGATGATTTTTACGAGCACGGTCCACATGTTGGCCCCCAGATCAAACGCAGCCTCAATAAGGGCCTTGTCAAGGCTCTCCAGCACAGAGATCAGGGGCACCACCATGAAAAGCATGGAGGTGTAGACCAGCCCCAGGATCATGGTGGCATCGTTGTACAGCATCTCCACGGGCCGGTCCAGTATCCCTGCCTGCACCAGAAAATGGTTGATCACCCCGCTCTCCCGCAGGAGAATCATCCAGCCATAAACCCGGACCAGCTCACTGACCCAGAAAGGTAAGAGCAGCAGCACCATGAGAAACCCGGAGAGTCCGGGCGACACCACATGGGTGATGTAAAAGGAGACCGGCAGGGCAATGACAACGGTGAGGACCGTCACCAGTATGGAGTAGATCGCCGTCCTTGCAAAGGTGGCCCAGTAGATGGGCTCTTTGAAAAAGGTGAGATAGTTGGCCAGACTCCATACCATCTTTCCGTCGTCATTCTCCACCCGGAAGGACATGATCAGCAGATCAATGTGGGGCAGCACAATGAGCAGAAAGAGCCAGAGCAGAATGGGGGTCAGGAAAAAGAAGAGATACCATCGTCCCTGGTGCTTCATGACGTAGCCTCATGCGCCGGAAAGCAGATGCCCGAGGCCTCGTGCCATCCGATCTCAATTCTGTCCGACGGTCGCACATGGTCAAAGATTTTTTTGATATCGGCCAGAACGGGGTCTGCCATGCCCTGTTTCCTGAAAAAGGGTTTGTCCGTCCCGGATTCACCGTCATTATGGGTGATTCCCATACCTGTACCCACGGGGCATTCGGCGCCTTTGCCGCGGGCGTGGGCACCACCGATCTGGAGGTGGGCATTTTAAAGGGGGTGTGTACCTTTAAAGAGCCGGAAACATTTAAAATTGACATTACCGGGACCCTTCGGCCGGGCGTATATGCCAAGGATGTCATTCTTGAGGTGATTCGTCAGATTTCAGTGAACGGGGCCACCAACATGGTTCTTGAGTTCACAGGACCCGTGGTGGATGCCATGGGCATGGACCAGCGCATGACCCTTTCCAATATGGCCGTGGAAGCCGGTGCAACTTCCGGCATCTGCCTGCCGGATATGACAACGGTACAGTATCTGTGGCCGTTTATTAAGGATGAGTTCCAGACCCCCGAAGATGCCCTGGCACAATATTCCCAATTTTGTTCCGATCCGGATGCTGTCTATGCAAAGAAAAAAACAATTGATGTGAGCAATCTTGAACCCATGGTGACCTTTGGATACAAACCGGACCATGTTAAACCGGTGTCCCAGATGACGGATACGCATGTGGATCAGGTTTACATCGGCTCCTGTACCAATGGGCGCCTGGAGGATCTTCGTGAGGCAGCCGCCGAGGTGGCGGGTAAAAAAGTCAACCCCGGGGTCAGGGCCATTGTATCTCCGGCCACACCGGATATTTTCAGTGCGGCCCTGGATGAAGGACTGATTAAAATTTTTATGGATGCCGGATTCTGCGTGACCAATCCCACCTGCGGTGCCTGTCTAGGGATGAGCAACGGGGTTCTGGCCGAAGGGGAGGTGGCCGCGTCCACCACCAACAGAAATTTTAACGGACGAATGGGCAAAGGCGGAATGGTTCATCTCATGAGCCCGGCCACGGCAGCGGCCACCGCAATTCATGGCGTGATCACCAATTCTGACCAGTTTAAAAGTTAGGGAGGTATTATGAAAGACTTTCAAGGAAACATGCTCTGCCTGGACCGGGCAGATATCAATACCGATGAAATTATTCCGGCCAGATATCTGACGGAAATTTCAAAATCCGCTTTAAAGCCCCACCTGCTTGAAGATTTAGTCTTAGATGGCTTTTACCCTGATACGGATCTCAAAGATGTCCGTGTGATTGTATCCCGGGGGAATTTTGGATGCGGCTCTTCCAGGGAACATGCGCCCTGGGCGCTGGAAGTCAACGGCATCAATGTGGTGATTGCCCCGAGCTTTGCCCGGATTTTCAGGCAGAATATGTTCAATTGCGGCATGATGGCCATTGAACTGCCCGACGATCAAGTCCAGTCCCTGTTTGAACTGGGCGCCGATAAAAAGGCCCGGCTTTGTATAGATGTGGAAAATAAAACCCTTATTGCAACCAATGACAGCGGCAAAGAACTGAAAATTGAATTTCCTATCTCAGAGTTTGACAAAACCCTGGTGAAAACCGGGGGGTGGGTGGAGTTTGCAGATAAAAACTACTAAGGCGGCAGAGCCGCAGAAACTAGAGACTGGAAACTAGAAACAAGAAGAAAGGAATTTAACAATTTCTTGTTTTTTGTGACAGAAGCTCAGGAGTAAGGCACTAAATAGTGCCTGAACGGAATCCCCGTGTTTGGACAGCTTGTTAAAGGGGCGCATGTGCACAACGTTACCCGGATGCAAGGTGCATAACCTAAAGGTCAGAAACTTAAAATTTAAAACCCTCACAACCTAATCGGTTGTGAGGGTTTTTTATGGCCCTGATTTTTCTGCTGCCCGTGATCAGGCAATTCGAAATATATCCTCAGTGCTTTTTGATTGAGCCTGCTGTTTTTGAAATATATCTTGTTTTTTTGAATCTGATTTTTCAATAAAAAAAGGGTGGGGATACTATCGACGTCTGAAGGACTGAATTTATATTTATTGCAAAAATCCAGAGAATACCTCAGCCATTTTACATGGTGCCTGTGCTCATTTTCCGGAATATAACCGGAAATCAATTCCCGGTTATAAGCGGCCCGCGCATTTTGATTAATCTGAATTAATGGCATTTGCTGTTTAACTCCACAATTTGAATGTTATCCCGTTAGAGAATTTTATAACACCGGCACAAAATGATTGTCAATTTTGTTCTTTCTTGATACAGGATTTGCATATGTTATTTGTTGGAGTTATACAGAAAAAAAACTACATAATCACTTGTTATGCGTGATAAGAAAAAATACAGGGAAAGATCGTGGGTATGATCATAAGAGTTGCATTTAATAACCAGCAATGGGCTGGAAAATGTGTTAATGCTGATAAACGTGATAGACGATTATATAAATGTTGGGGAAAAACGGTAAAAACAGGATACAAGGTCAATAAAAAAGGGCGTTGTCTAGCTGATTGTGTAGAATCAAATTTATGCAAAAAATACTTTTGGATTAATTTTCTGGGTAATTTCAATCAAGAAAGAGCAAAGGGGAAAGTATATTTTACGTATCCTGATATTGACAACACTTTGGTCTTATGGGGAAAATCAAAAATTAGGAAGGTTGAAGAAAAAAAAGTTTTTTTTGAAAAATTTAAGCCCATGCCAGAAGGAAAATGGGTTAGGGGTTTAACTGCTAAAACTATTTTAGGCCAACACTGGAAAAGTAATACTTTTAGATATATTGATCAGAAAATAGAAAAAAAATTGGAAGATATCTTAAAAAGCAGTCAAGACTCATTTCAAGATCCTATAGAGACAGTAATTACCGAAAAAGAAGGGAAAGAAATATTACGTAAACATCTTACAAAAGAACGGTCTAACAGGCTTGTAACCGTATTCAAAAATTCCCTATCTTCATTTAAATGTTCTGTCTGCGGATTCGATTTTGAAAAATTTTACGGAGATATCGGAAAGGAATTTATTGAAGCTCATCATGTTAAACCAGTCCATACACTAAAAAGAAGTACAACTATAAGCACGAACGACTTGATAGCAGTTTGTTCAAATTGTCATAGAATGATACATCGGAAAAAGAAAATTCTAACTCCTGAAGAATTAAAACAGAAAATAAAATCCATAGAATAGGGCAATCAGAATCATATAAAAATGCTGACTTCGTCAAGTACCGCGATTATGCATAAAAATAAAATCGGAGGTAAATTAACATGGGGAAAAAAGACTTACAGGCATTCATTAATGCCAAAAAACAAAATGCAGTTGATGAGAAAAAAATAGATTGGGAAAAACACAAAGATGAATGGCTACAATCTTTAAATGAAATATATGGTCAAATTGAGAGATGGTTAAATGATCTTGAAGATGATGCCATCTCTTTTGAATACAAGAACAAGGAAATAAATGAAGAGCATATCGGTATATACAATGCAAACAACATGATAATTAAAATTGCAAGTGAGCAAATTTTATTAGAACCTATTGGTACGCTGTTAATCGGAGCTAAGGGGCGGATAGACATGAAAGGAAAGAACGGGATAATAAAATTTGTATTAGTCCCGAAACAATCAGGTGGTCCATCCATAAAGGTAGATATAGCAGTTGGTGACAAGCCTAAACCAGAAGAGAAGAAAGAAGAACCAGAATGGGTATGGAAAATTTCAACACCACCTCCGGCCATTAAGTACATTGAACTTGATAGTGATTCATTTTCGGATGCGGTGTTAGAAGTAATAGGAGGGTAATTTAATATGTTTTCTGTTCAACGCCAGAATTTGAATGAAATATTTCTATATTATCATACCACTTCTAAGTCCTTGAATTATTATAGAGAAGGTGTCGCAAGCAGTAAAGTGAAAGATCAAAATTATATTGGTCTAACAAAAAATGAATTAATTGAATCTTTCGATCTTCATCTTGCAGAGTTAGAAAAAAATATATCATTTAATATTCTAAGCACAATAGAAGCAAGTTTCAGGATTGATTACATTATTCGCGCCACAAAAAAGCACAAAGACGACTTGTCACGGGAGTTTAGAGAGCTACATAAATCAAAGGGGGAAAATGTTTCACTTGAGAATGAAATTTTAACAATATGGAAATCTAAGTACCCAAATTTCAAAAGTATCATTTCGGATTTAATTGGTGCTCTCAAGTATCGTCATTGGTTAGCACATGGCAGATATTGGATTCCGAAATTGGGAAGAAAATATGATATTTCAACAATTTCTACAATATCAGATCGTGTTTATGTCAACCTACCATTACATGAAATTGCATAACAAAAAAATGCAGCGGACGGAAAAAACCCCGCCGCTGATTTTAGCCGTTCACTACCGGTCACACGGGGGCGGGCTGGACAATTGTCCGATTTTATGCTACCGCTGAAGCGTTGCTTCGCAGCCGCATAACTGCGTTATGACGGACAAAGCGAAGCAACGCTTCAGCGGCAGTTAGGGTGAATTGTCCACCCCACTTCCCCGGGCCGCTGAACAAACCAATTCACATGGACAAGCCAGTGATCTAAACATTATCTTCAAAAAAAACAAAGCTGAAGGTATAAAGAATGAAGTTAGAAAAAAATCTTTTCTGCAAAAAAGAATTTGTCGAAAAATATGATGAAGCAGTAAAAAAACAGAAATGGTATGGTGCTGAAATTTTATTTGGAATGATTCATGAATATCTGAAGGCAAATGATAAAATTTTAGATATTGGTATAGGAACAGGTCTGAGCGCAATAGCATTTCATAAATTAGGATTAGAAGTTTATGGCCTTGATTATTCAAGGGAAATGCTTGAAGCATGTAAACAAAAGAATATAGCTGTAGACTTACAGCAATTTGACCTCAACAATATACCATTGCCATATCAAACGAATTATTTTAGCCACATAAGTGCCAACGCTGTTCTATATTTCATTCCAAAATTAGATGCGTTATTTTCTGAAATTTCAAGAATATTAAAAAAATCTGGAATATGGGCATTTATTATTGAAGAGTATACCAATCAACAACAATCTAAATTTATCGCGAAGCCAAAAAGTAAGAACGGGTTGGTTACTTATCAGCATAGTAGCAAATATCTTTTTGACCTGCTGAAAGATAACGGGTTCTCTTTGTTAAAAAAAATAGAGTTTGTCGCAGAAAATTTTCAAATGGAAGGGAAAGCGGTTTCCTTTCAACTATATGTAACAGAAAAAAGATGACAAGGCTTTTGCAGCGGAGCGTAAAAAGCGCCCGCCCACTGACGTTCGGAGTACAATGAGGTAAACAATGAAAGTTTCTATACGCCCCTTGAGAAGCGAAGATTCTGAAGCAGTGCAGCGGTATGCCTCGGATGAGCTTGTGGCTCGAACGACCAATATTCCGCACCCCTATCCAAAAGATGGTGGTGAATCCTTTGTTAAAAATGCGATTGAAGGGTGGGAAAATCGAAATTATTTTAAATTTGCGATTATTGCGGACAATAAAATGGTTGGAGGTATTGACCTTAACAAACCGGACTTCGAGAGGCACACCGTCCAATGCGATTACGCAATTTCTTCATCCTACTGGGGCAGAGGAATTGTAACCAAGGCCATTAATCTTGCAGTCTCCTATGCATTTCGAATGCTCGATATGCATATCGTTATTTCTACTTGTTTAGAAAGGAATATTGCGTCAAGTCGAGTCCTTGAAAAGAACGGATTTGTTGAAACACGCAAATTCATATACAACAACGATAAGTTCAGAGATGAGCCAGCACAGTTCTTCAGGCTGACAAGGGAAAAATGGAAGAAAAGGAATTCCGAACAAGTCGCTCCAGCCGACCCGGGCGGATAGCGGCTTTTTGAAAATCCTTGGTTTATGAAAAAATGGGCTTTTACAGCGCACTCGGCAATTTGCCCCCGGTCGGCTGAGCCTATACGTTAGGGCAGCAACGATGGAGCAGGACGTGGACAAAATAACAAATATGTACGATTCGGTATCAAAAGAATATGCGGAGATGTTTTCCGGAGAACACGAAAAGAAACCGAAAGATCAGGAAATACTTTATAGATTTTCACAAGAGATCGACTATAAAAGCCCCGTTTGGGATTTCGGTTGCGGACCTGGTCAAACTACAAAATATCTCAAAAACCTTGGGATTAAAATTTCTGGGTTGGATTTATCGGGCCGAATATTAGATCAGGCAAGAATAAAGCATCCGGATATCCACTTTCAGAAGGGAAACATTCAGGAGCTTGAATTTGAAAACGACTCGATAGCTGCTATTGTGGCTTTTTACGCTATTGTACATTTCACCAAAGATCAAGTTGGCAAAGCATTCCATGAAATATATCGAGTTTTAAAACCAAATGGAATGTTCCTTTTCACTTACCATATTGGCGATGACACTATCCATTTAGACGAGTTCCTCGGCAAGCAGATCGACATAGATTTTATGTTTTTTACTACCGATTTTATAATTGGTTGTCTAAAAGACTGTGGATTTAAAAAGATAGAGATAATTGAGAGGGAACCATATCCTGAGGTTGAGTATCAAAGTAGAAGAGCTTATGTGTTTGCAACGAAGCCCGTAAAATTACCCTAACCAATCGCTCCAATTGACAAAATAATTGTCACGCATTTTGGAAACCAAAATAACGCGCCAAATATTTTGCAACTGAGCTTAGCGTTAACAAGGACGGCGAGAGCGGGGGTGGACAATCGCCCGATAATATGTTACCGCTGTAATTTTTGCAGCGCGGCCGCTCAACATACGTTGAGACGGACAAAGCACAGCAAAAATTACAGCGGTAAGTTGATGATGCCCAACCCCCCACTTTTCTCTTGCCTGTTAACAGCCCGCTGCACTCAGACAAGCTGGTGAGCTTAACATTAGCGTGCGACACGATGTTGCATGATTGTATGTATAGGAGGTAAATGTAAGACACTGAATATACTCGGTGTATCTCCACCGATTCCCTAGGTGAGCGTGCTACCGTTGCGCTGTTGACGGGGTGCGAAGCCTCACCGACAATGTACCGAATCGGGTTTGAATGGCGACAGGAGAACCCCTCCGGAAATCCCATCCGGTTAAGGGCTAGGGTCGGACAATATGGCAAGATTAATCGAAGAGCTTTAAGCGCCGTCAGTGAGCGCCTAACCTACTGGGATTAACAGGTTATATGTATACTTCCCTGCGTTTGTATACATGAACAGGATGCAAGTCTGCTAACTGCTTGCACGGGATCGAGGGATAGGAACTTGCTTTTTGTAGGCCAAGCTATACCGGACAATCACTCAAAATGTCAACAGTTAAGATGCCCTTGCAGCCCCTGCAAACACAACATGTTGTGTTTTGGCAGAGGCACAGCGGTTAGGGTTGATAACCAGCAAATAGAAATACGATTAAAAGAGGCCAGATACCAGGAAAAATAAAGGAAAACAAGCTAAAATGAGTTGATTGAAAGCATAGCACTCCCGTGACGCCCAATCCAATTTCAAAAATATCAATACAAGGCAGCCTGAACAGGAATATGGGAGTCGGCATTTTCATCGACCAACTCAAGAATATAATCCGGAACTTTTTCTGGCGGGTCATGGCTGCGGATATCCCAAAGGTCGAGATGGCGTAAGATTGTTTCGATAAGGTCAAGGTCTTCGATGAAGCCAATGATTTTCATACTCCCCTGGCACTTTGGGCACAAAAGAGGATCGACCTCATAAATTTTCTGAATCAAACGCGCCCAATTCTGCCGCGACTCTTTGGAAGATATGTCATTTGACATGACGGCGGGAATGGCATCATCAGTTTCGGCTTTTTTTCTCATTCCCCGTGATTTGTTCGAATACCAACCGTAATACCTGACGGTCTGTTCATATCTATTGGGAATATGTGTCACCAATCTGGCAAGCCAGTCCAGGGCATTGAAAACTTCCCGGTTTTTGTCGTCTTTTGATGAATAAACCACCTTGGCAATACCATCCGAGGATTCATGGGCAGGCACATAAACCAACCGTTCCTGAGAGAAACAGGCTCTGATAATGTAACGGGCCAGATTCTCAAGGCCTGTCGGGTCAGAAGACATGATACGCTCACCCATGTAAACACGAAAACCGGTATGGCGCCAGGAAAGCATGTTTTCGATAATAGCATCATTGATTTTCCCCTCTTTCTTGAGCATTTTCAAAACTTCATGTTGAAAAATTTCCTGCAAATCTTCCAGAATGAAGAGTGGCGCTGTTTTAAAATTTCCATTTGCAAGGAAACAACCATCTGTCACAATAGCATGCAGATGCGGATTGAAATTTAAAAAATCTCCGTAGGTGTGTACCGCAATACTCGCTCCGGGAACGGCATCAATGCCTGGAGCAACGGTTTTCAAATACGCATTTATCACGTTCCAGGCGCAGACGGACAATTTTGCCAAGAGCTTGCGGTCATAAAGGAAGTAAATCCGCAATCGTTTGGGAATACTGAAAACCCAATGTCGGTGGGGAACATCCTTTAAAACATCGGTCAGTAACCACTCACCATATTCGATGACTCTTTTCTGATGGCAAGACGGACAAAGATGGCGGCGCTTACAAGAGTATGCCAAAAGATACTCATGATCACATTCTTCACAACGCACCCGGGCAAACCCCATATGAAGATCACCGCAGTCAAGATATTTGTAAATGACGCTCATGACGTACGGCCGCCAGAAACCGTAACGGGATGCATACTTCTCGTCCCATGACCCCTCCAGCTCTTCAAAATGGTTTTCGACACACTTGTAATATGCGCTTGCTTTGGGATTACGCGGCTGATAAACATCAAAATTATCTGTTGTCGATTGGGCCATGGCGAAATTAAAAATGATAAATGTTTTGTAGTATTCGAATGGAAATTAGATTTGGAAGTAGATGATATCGTTTTTGTTTAGTTTATGCAACAGATTGACATCAATAGTTTAAAAAAAATAAACATTGCGTCACTAAAAATGAGTCGAAAATGAGTAACTCAGTTGGTAGAGTAGCTGATTCGTAATCAGCAAGTCAGCGGTTCGACTCCGCTCATCGGCTCCAGTAAATTCAAGGAGGGCACAGAAAATAATCTGTACCCCCTTTTTTGATATCTTGTTAATTCTGCTCACTTTTTGCCCACTTTTCAATTCTTAAGGGTTTTAAAATTTCCCCCCATATAACACCTGAAAAACTATTTCACAACCATGGACATTAATCTACGGAAATGGTTTCGTTGCATTCCTGAAAGTGTTTCATCAAGCCACAGGCTTATCGCGTCTAACTTCAGGAAGGGGTTGCCTGGTATAGGTGTTAGCAAATCAGAGACGTGAATGCTCGTATCCAAAAATGGGCATCCTTCAAAAGTACTTTACACTTTCCAAGGAGTATTTCCCATTTTCAGGGGCTTTTTTTCCAAAAGACTGTAAAGTACTTTGGGGGTCAAGGATGCCATGTGGATGTGGGAGGTGGGCAAATGGGGTTGGTCATAACATGGGCCATCTTGTGATAAAATTTTAATTACAAGAATTAAATCCTTTTATTACGGCATCTTATGGCGAGTAAAATTCTATCTCCCGTATAGTGGCCCATCTTATGACCAAGCCCTGGGCAAATTAACCGAATCCGGTCACCAAACCAGTTTGATCAGCACATTTTGGCAATGCCCTCATACGCAACTGGCAACCCGTATGTTCAGCAGATGGTGTCAGGAAAACTTTTTCAGATATATGATGGAACACTTCGCCATTGACCAGTAAGAGGTCCAAGACAACATTCGGATAAGTCTACAAGTGTTGACCCAAATTTTAACTGTAATTACAATGCATTAGGCGTAAACAAAAAGCAGTTGTGCATATTCATGACCTGCATCCATGGCAGTTCATAAGTTTCCCCACCAGCCAACATAAACGGGCTTTTTCCGGCATTTTTGGCAGTTGGCATAAAAGGTACAAAATTCCTGATATTTGCCATTGCGTTAAAAAGACAATGAGCAAACGTTTTATCCCTGAAGCTCTCGACCTGCTTTAATTTGCGTTTAACAATCTTCAGAAAATTATCCACGATTGATGTTGAGATGGTGATCCCGTTTCTCTGATTATGAGAAGTGTAGTGAACAGCATTGTCGCGGAGATCATCAATACGCCCTTTTACCAAGGGATGATCAAAAGCCTTGTCATCTAAAGCTTTCAATTGTGCCCTCAGTGCCCCTGCATGTGTAGCCCTATTCAAAATTTTTCTAATTTTTTTGTATAGCTCGTTGACCTTGCTCCGGGAGCATTTTGTCTCTTCTTGATAGGAAGCGAGCGCTTTATTTAATTTTTTCAAATAATGAAGGTGGCAATAACCAATCCATACCTTATAAAAGACCGATTTCAGGGCGTTGCTGGAAGGCTTCCATTTGTCTTTTGTGACCCCCTTTACATTGAAATTAATCCGTTGTAAGAAATCCTCAAACGAGGCGTAAAGAGTTTTTTCATCAACATGATCGACATAATCCATGTGCCAGATCAACTGGGTTTTTGGATCTGCCATAACCACCGTATAAGTACGAAGACTGGGCTCTTTCTCAAACCCCTCGTCTTCCTGAAAATAGCCTTGACATTGAGCGCCACTTCTTTCCAGAAGCGTGGCAGGATGAAATTTTCCAGCCCATCGGAGCCAATTCAGCAAGGTTTGCCGACTCTTCAACTTCCGGCCGCACATTTCCGTACTTTCAAAAGCACTATTTAAACTTTGTCCGAAAAGTACAATACCCCGAAGGATATTGCCAATAATATCAATTGAAAAGTGTTTCTCTCTCGGAATGAAACTTGGCAGTAATGAAAATCTTTGCCCGCAGTCGGAACATTCAACCATACTGATCCGAAATTTTTCTTTATGTCCTCCCGGAAGGACGGTCTTACGGGGGCGTTTGCGAAAACCTTTCAATTTATAGATACCTCGGCATTTGCATCCTGGTCTGTGCCCGGTGATATGTTTATGGTCTTTCAGTTTTTCAACAATTTCACGCCTGAATCTATTCCTATCCTCCACCAGTTCATGGTATTTACTTGGGTCTTTCCAGGGAAAAATCCAGCTTTTGTCTCCTCTCTGAGAGACAAACTCACGGTGACGGCGGTCATGAGGTTTAAGGCAAGTATCTTCAAATGATTTAACAAGCGCTTTTTCTATTGAGTCTTCCATCTGAGTCTCAAGATGCTCTAACTCTTCGGAATACTTCAATAGATGCTCAAGCATTTCCTTTATGGAACGGTGAATCGCTACTTGTTGTTTCTGCCGAAGTGCTTTTTTAACCTTTCTTTTACCAGATGAAGGGCGGGTCGTCTCAATCAGCATAGAGATTTGATCGGCAATACCCGTTATAAAAAGAACCAGATATTCCTGGAAAACTTGAAATTTGCTATAGAGTTTATGCTTTTTAATCCACACCCGAACTGAATGTATGGCAGCAAGAATTTCACAATAAATCTTAGGGTATTGATTTTCATTGTGCCAAGTTTGTCTTGCTAAACGTTCGAGTGTTTTCTCCAGCATAGTTAAACTGCGGGTAAAATTACCCAATATTTTTGCGTTTGTATCAGATATTTTTTCCTGTTTATCCTGAGAATCTTTCTCTATTATGTCCATATTATCTCCTTTTTAAAGCTTAGAGTTGGAGATAATAATAATTCTTTATTTCAAGATGTTAAGAGAGGGTCAACACTTGTAGACTTATCCGTCCGTTATAATCAGCTTCAAATGCACCGGACTCAACACAGATTATTTGCTTTTATGGCTCGTGTAGAGATTGATAACCGCCAGAACAGAGGTGCCAAGGATCAGAAGAAAGGAAATCGCATTGATCACCGGGGTGCTGCCGTCCCGCACCTGAAGGTAGAGATTGATGGGCAGTGTGGGCTGGGAGCCCACCAGAAAAAGGGTGGTGTTGAAATTTTCAAAGGACATGAGAAAGGCCACGGCCCCTGCGCCGATAATGGCCGGACGAAGGAATTTCAGGGTGATAAACCAAATCACCTCCAGCCGGTTGGCACCCAGGTTCAATGCAGCCTCTTCCAGGGTTTGGTCAAATTTTTTCAGCCGGGCCGACACCACCAGGGTGACAAAGGTGGTGATAAAGGAGAACTGTCCCAGCACCACCAGCCAGAACCCCGGCCGGAACAGCCCCACATCCAAATTAAAGTTGACCTCAAAAAAGGTTCCCAGGGTGTTGGAAAAGAGCAGGATGGATATCCCGAGAATCACCCCGGGAATCACCAGGGGCAACAGCATGAGAAAATAGAGTAGCTGCTTGAATCTAAATGTCTCCTGCTCAAAGAGAAAGGCCCCCAGGGTGCCCACAATGGTGGAGAGAATGGTGACAAAAAAGGCGGTCTGGGCACTGACCAGAATGCTGTCAAGGTTCATGCGGTCATGAAAAATACCCACCCGGGTGGGGGTATCTGCCAGAAACCAGTCCAAAGAAAATCCGTTCCAGGGCAGAGCCGGAAACTGGGAATCATTAAAGGCCAGAATGGAGGTTACCGCCAGGGGGGCAAAGAGAAAGACAAAATAGAGCACCACATAGAGGGTGAAGCTAACGGAGTAGGTTTTTGAGTTGGGAAGGGTTCGTATCATTTCACCACCTTGGTCAGGGTCTGGCCGGAGAGTTTCAGGCCCAGCCAGATGATCAGGGAAGAGAGGGTGAGCAGCAGAAATCCAAAGGCACTTCCCTGGTTCCAGTTAAAGCTTGCAATGAACTGGTTGTATATCTGCTCTGTGAACCAGAGGGAGTTCTTCCCCCCCATGAGATTGGGTGTGAGATAATTCCCAAGGGTGAGCATGAACACCACAATGGAGCCGGAAACAATCCCTGGGATGGCATGGGGAATGATGATTTTTACGAGCACGGTCCACATGTTGGCCCCCAGATCAAACGCAGCCTCAATAAGGGCCTTGTCAAGGCTCTCCAGCACAGAGATCAGGGGCACCACCATGAAAAGCATGGAGGTGTAGACCAGCCCCAGGATCATGGTGGCATCGTTGTACAGCATCTCCACCGGCCGGTCCAGTATCCCTGCCTGCACCAGAAAATGGTTGATCACCCCGCTCTCCCGCAGGAGAATCATCCAGCCATAAACCCGGACCAGCTCACTGACCCAGAAAGGTAAGAGCAGCAGCACCAGGAGAAACCCGGAGAGTCCGGGCGACACCACATGGGTGATGTAAAAGGAGACCGGCAGGGCAATGACAAAGGTGAGGACCGTCACCAGTATGGAGTAGATCGCCGTCCTTGCAAAGGTGGCCCAGTAGATGGGCTCTTTGAAAAAGGTGAGATAGTTGGCCAGGCTCCATACCATCTTTCCGTCGTCGTTCTCCACCCGGAAGGACATGATCAGCAGATCAATGTGGGGCAGCACAATGAGCAGAAAGAGCCAGAGCAGAATGGGGGTCAGAAAAAAGAAGAGATACCATCGTCCCTGGTGCTTCATGACGTAGCCTCATGCGCCGGAAAACAGATGCCCGAGGCCTCGTGCCATCCGATCTCAATTCTGTCCGACGGTCGCACATGGTCAAACTGCCGGTTCTGGGGCAGTCCCACGATGAGTTCCTTGTCTGAATTCAAGGGGGTGACCAGCAGCCGGCTGTTTGCCCCGTCAAAGAGAATGGCCTTGACAATCACATCAAAGCGATTCAGGTGATCAAGGGAGGGATCCGGCTGGATCACCATGGCCTCGGGTCTTAAAAAAAGGTCCATGCGGGTATCCACGGCAAGGGGACGGTCCGCGGTTTGAACGATGAAACTATTGCCTTCCGGGGTTACCAGGGTGGCCCGGATATCTGAAACTGATGTGAGCCTACCGGACCAGGCATTGTTATCCCCCACAAATTGTGCGGTAAAGGGAGAGGCCGGATGGTGGTAAAGGTTCTGGGGCGTATCCACCTGCTCAAACCGCCCCTTGTTCATGACAGCCACGTAATCGGACATCACCAAGGCTTCTGACTGATCATGGGTGATGTAGACAAAGGTGGTTCCCACCTTGGCCTGGAGTTTTTTCAGCTCCACCTTCATCTGGTCCCGGAGCTTCAGGTCCAGGGCTCCCAGGGGTTCGTCAAGGAGCAGCACCGTGGGTTCCAGCACCAGACATCTGGCAATGGCCACCCGCTGTTTCTGTCCACCGGAAAGCTGGTCTATGTTTTTTTTCCCAAATCCGGGAAGGCCCACACGGTCAAGGATGGCCTCTGTCCTCTTACGGATTTCAGCCTTGCTGCGGCCCTGTCTCTGGAGGCCAAAGGCAATGTTCTGCGCCACATTCATCATGGGGAACAGGGCCAGGTGCTGGAAGATGAGATTCACCGGCCGTTTATTGGGTGCTATTCCCTGCATGTTGTTTCCCCGGATGGCAATCATTCCCCGGGTGGGTTCCGTAAACCCGGCAATCATTCTCAACAGGGTGGTTTTCCCGCATCCTGAAGGTCCCAGTATGGAGAAAAACCGCCCTTGCTCAACCTCAAATGAGACGGAATCCACAGCAGTGAACTGTTCAAATGTTTTTGTGACATCTTGTACTGAAAGGTCTGTCTGCATGGTGATCTTCACTCCGTGGAAAGGGGGGCAGGCTTGCCTTATGGGCCTTATCAACGGCTGTGCGACTTGATCAAACTCATAAAGCGGCGTGATCATTTATCAGGTTTTATTAACGACGGTTGTGCTACCCGCTTTGAAGTCCGCCCGCAGGGCGCTAAGTCCAGCATCAAGGTTATAATCCGCTGTTAATTGGCCGCCTTTACCTTGTCAAGGACCATTCCCTCAATGGACTCCAGCTTTGCCGGCACAGGGGGATACCAGTTGATGTTATCAATATCCTTCTGGGGGAAACAGCGCTCAAAATTTCCCCGTACAGCTGCATCGGTGAGCTTGATGGCGCCATTTGAGGCAGTGGCGCATTTTTCCATGTTGGTAAAAACGGCCGCGTTTTCCGGCTTCAGCATGAAGTTGATCCATTTGTACGCGGCATCGACATTTTTGGCCTTGGAAGGAAGGGCAAAGGTGTCAATCCATCCAAGGGCACCGCTGGCAGGGGCCACAAAGTCGATTTCCGGGTTTTCCTGGTGGAGTTTCCAACCGCCGTTGTCCCAGGCCATGGCCACATACACCTCACCGGATCGCATGGACTGGAGAAGGGCATCACCGTTTGCCCAGTAATTCTTCACAAGGGGTTTTGCCGCCACCAGTTTCTCCTGCACCTGATTCATCAAGGCCTCGTATGCAGCAACGTCTCCATATTTTGCAAAGGGATCATCCCCAAGGGAAAAAGCCGTGGCAATTAGAGTGGGACGTTTCAGGCGGTAACTGACCCTGCCTGCGTATTGGTTGTCAAACAGCGCGCTGTAATCCGTTGCCTGGGGAGCAAATTTTTTATTCACAATCAAGCCTGAGGTTCCCCAGCAAAAGGGAACCGCATGGCTTTTTCCATCCACCAGGGTGTTCTTTTTCACTGCATTCAGCATGGAGGGGATAATCTGGCCAATGTTGATCTTTGCATAATCCATGGGCTGATAAATAGCGTACTTTTCCTGCACCGACGAAATTCGATCCTGGCTGGGCTGGGCCAGATCAAAGCCTGCCCCCCGTGTGGCACGCAGTTTGGCGATCATCTCTTCGTTGTTGGTAAAAGTGGCCTTAACCGTGATACCGGTCTCTTTTTCAAATCGGTCCACCAGGACCTTGGGTGCATATCCTTTCCAGGTCAGCAGTTCAAGGGTGTCTGCAGAAACCTGTCCCCATCCCGTCATCAGAAACATGGAAATCAGCGAAACGACAAATAGTGTTTTTTTCATCTTTTTCTCCTTCTGATACTCATTATCATCGATTTTATAAAATTCCAACTCCCACTCGTCAGCCATGAGTTCTCTGATGTGCCGCCACATATGGTGCTCATCCGGGATGAAAACATTACACGTGGCAGGACAATCGCCATCCTTGAAAACTCACGGCTCAGAACAAGTACATTAAAATACATGCGCGTATTTTTCAAACAAAGTCAATGATATTTACCGAGCTTTTGTCAGGATTTGATGAGCAAAGGCATTTTATTTCTTTTTTATAACTTCTCCACAAATTTATGAAATCGGTCCTGGTGAAAATTGCTGATATTTTTAATTAAAATACCGATGCCCGAAGGCTCCTCTCGGACCACCTCAGACACGAATTCAAACTCCTCACCATCCGGACTGATCAACCGGATGGCAAGTTCTTCGCCCTTGTTTATCTCTCCGTTGGTGCATATAAAGGCACCGGAAAGGGAAACATCCTGGGTTTTGGCCTTGATTTGCTCCTCTCCGGTGTCAATATCCGCATCCATGGAAACACGTTTACGCACCCATTCACGTTCTTCCATGGAGATAATTGTCTCTTCCATTTCGACATTTTCTGCTTCCAACTCCAGCAGGGCAAGAATTTTTTTATCGGTTTCCGCATCGGTTTCAAGAATTTTTTTAATAATCAACAATTTATCAGACATATACTCTCCTTACATCAGCCCGGCAGGAAAAATGTGACAAGCTTTTCCCCCATGGGCGTTGGTCACATTCCCTTTTGAGGGTCAGGAATTCCCCATATTTTTGAGAACCTCTTTTACCAGATTACCGTCGGCACGTTTTCCAAAATGTTTCATCACAAATCCCATGGCCTGCATGGGGCTCTTGAACTGTGACAGGTCAACGTTGTCCACTATCCATTGCCTGATATCATCGGCGGTTGCCATCCGGGGCAGATAGGTGTTTAACAGTTCCAGATAGTCCGAGGTGGTCTCTTTTTTTATCTCCAGCACCGTTTTTTCCGATTTGACAAATTTGCGGATGATATCAAGGATATCCTCATCGGTGATCTCCTCCGGCCGCTTCACCCGGGTGGTCTTTTTCCCGTTCTCAAGGGTCATGGAGACGGTGAGACCGGGAAAGGACCCCATGATCAAGCGCATGGTATCCCGGACATTGTTATCTTTGTTGATCATGGCACGCTTCATATCCTGGCGGATCTTATCATAGAGGGAAATTCCCATTGAATCGTCCCATCCATATTCTACACTGCTGTCTGACATCTGTGTTTATTCTCCTGTTATTTCTGTGTTTTTAAAATTCTTAATACATTTAACCATGGAATCATACAACGGATCACGCATGCCGGAATAGAAATGGTCACATCCATTGATTTTTTCAAATGAGGTCACCTGCCAGCGTTTCAGATGCTCTTTAAGTTCATTGGGCTCTGCATATTCATCTCTGTCTCCACAAATCACAAAGGTGGGGTATGAAAAACCCGGAACATCTGTAAAATCCATGAAGCTCACCGGGGGAGAGATGAGCAACTGGTGTAATGGCAGGTTTCCTTTGAAGTCAGTGTGGGCATTCACCCAGGAACCGAATGAATAGCCGGCAACGGCAAAACGGGAAATACCATGATCCTGCAAAAACGCAGCAGCGGCAGTTACATCCTCGCATATATCAAAAAAGGTGTCATAGGTTCCGGTACTTTTTCCCGTGCCTCTGAAGTTAAACCGCAAGGTGGCATATCCATTTTCCAGGTAGGCCTGCTCAAGGGTTCTCACCACCAGGTTGTTCATATTTCCGCCATACTCCGGATGGGGATGGGTTAAAATAACACCGCAGTGGTTTTTTGTTCCCTGAAAAATCCCTTCAAGCTGATCGGTTTTGACGGGAATGTTAACTCTTTCCTTCATGGTTTCCTTTCTCTTGATAATCAAGTTTTTGGCGTACGTTGTATACTTCTGGGTCTTTTCTCAAAACCCATAAGGCCCTGAAATCCAACATGAGCCACAAATAAAAATCTAATGAAACAAATTTTTTAACAGTCGTTTTTCACCAAACCGAAGGGGAAAAACCACCATCATAATGCAGATTAACAGCGATAACGTAAAGGAAAAAACAACCCAGGAAACCGTAAGGCCTGATATCTCTCTTCCCCTGAACTGGGCGGAAAGGATGGCATAAACCGGTCCGGCCTGGAGTACAATGACCCCACCAATAAAAACGGCACTGTAAATCATGAACAGCAGTCCACCATAGCTGGTGACGGTCTGGGATGGATTTTCCGACTTGAACGAAGGAAAAGCGGCCCCCAGCCCAATGCCCAGCGCCACCACACCGGGTACCATAAAAAGGGTGTCCATGCAGGAAAGTATCATCATGAAGGGCACCACGTTAAGAAGTATGTTGGTGCCGATGATCAGTAGCAATGTTAACACCATCAATGGCAATAGATACATCAAAAATTTTATCCACAGAAAAAATTTTGGGGAGAGGGGGCTGGACCGAATCAGCCAGATGGCCTCCCCTTCCATACTGACCGCAGGAAAGGCAAACCGCCCGGTGATGGCCGTTAAGACAAAAAAGGCAAGCCCCATGTTGAGAAAAGAAAGAATATTCTGGAGATAAATGGTTTTAATGGGAGATTTTTCCAAGGGTAATACTTTGAAATTGTAAATATAAATAGCCATCAGTGCACCAATGAGAAACAGTTGGGACCACTGGGTCTGATCCCGAAAAAAGGTTTTGATCTCTTTGGTCACCAACGCCTTCACAGGCCGCTTCATCCGCCGGATCAGGGGCAGCTCCAGACGTCTTTTCACCAACAGTCTTGTCGCCGAGGTCTGGGACCGGGAGACCCCTTTGAAATAGATGAGGTCCGCTGTCAACACCAGCACAAAGACCATCAGTAAAACAAAGCTCAACAATACCCCCAGGTGGAAAAAAGCGTCAAGGGGTGCCCCTTTCAGCGCTGCCGTTACGGCGTCATAACACCAGGTACTGGGCAGAAAGCCAGAGGATGGGGTGGTCATGGATTTAAAATAAAAAAGCGTTGTGGAAAAAACATCGGGGTCCACCAGTCGCTCGGGTCGCAATATGCGAAAGCCGATGTAGAGCAGGACAAACACAGAAAGTCCCAGAAAAACAAAAAGTGTCCGGATGCGACCGGCAGGCACCAGGATTACCACCCCCATTACCACAAGGGAGCCCAGAGCCGATGCGGCAAAGGAGAGCAACACCAGTGCTGCCACCACAGTGATGTAAAAAAACAGCCCCTGGCTGTATACCACACCATAGGAGACAAACACCGGCAGGGTGAACAGGATCACCATCCAGGAACTGTCCAGTGTGATCTCCACCCACCGGGCCGCAAAGATGGTATACCCCTCAACGGGCATGGCATGGACCAATCTCAAATCCTTTGCCAGATATAGTTTGGAAAGGGCGTTTAAAATGCTGCTGAAAATCAGCAGAGAAAAAAGGGTAACGATGACCATGGAAAGAAATTTCCAGGCAAGGATATCCCCCAGCTGTTCCACACCACTGAAATACCGGAGCATTCTCAGGCAGATCATCAGTGCCCCCACCCAGAACACAGTGCCCATGACACCAATGATCAGGAACCTGATCCTCCCGGTTTTCTCTTTATCTTCCCCTGTCCGGTTGAGCATCCCCCACCAGCGGGGTTTTAACAGCGTCAGTATATCATTTTTCACAAAAGACTCTCAGCTCTGCATTTCGGTTAAAATCATAAACACCTGCTCCAAATCCATCCGGTCCGCCCTGGCAAGCCCTTTTAATTCCGCCACAGTTCCCTGTGCAATGAGCCTTCCCCGGTGGATCACCCCGATGCGATGGCACACATCCTGGGCCACCTGAAGGGTGTGGGTGGACATGAAAATGGTGGTCCCCCGGGCGGCCAGCTCCTTGAACAGTTGTTTCACCATCTTTATGGCCATGGGGTCCAGCCCCACCATGGGCTCATCCACCACCACCACTTCCGGCTCATGCATGAGGGCGGCTGCCATGATCAGGCGCTGCTTCATGCCATGGGAAAAGGACTCAATGAGTTCATCGGCCCAGTCCGACAGGGAGAAGAGGGTCAGGCCGGACTGGGCCCGCTCTTCAAACCCGTCAGGGTCCATCTCGTACAGATCGCCCATGAACTTTAAAAACTCCATGGCGGTGAGTTTCTCGTAAAGATAGGGACGGTCCGGAATATACCCGATTCTCTTTTTGGCCTCCCGGGGATTTTGCAGCATGTCGATATTGCAAATGTTCACACTGCCGGAACTGGGGATCAAAAGACCTGCCACCATGCTGATGGTGGTGGTCTTCCCTGCCCCGTTGGGACCGATGAAGCCAAAGATTTCACCCCTGGGGACCACAAGGTTCAATCCATCCACTGCCGTGAATTTACCATATTTTTTGGTTAGATTTTTCAGCTCAATCATCTTTTGTCTTCCCATTGTAAAAAGAGACCCGGGTCAGTGCGAATAAGAAAGCACCTCCAGTTTTATATTTCCCATTATTCCCATCAAATCCAGCTGGGATTCCTGGGACCCTGTAGTAAGGCAGAGGTGGGTGACATCACAGGGAATTTGATTAAACAGCGCATCCACGGTGATCCATTTTCCCATGAATACCGAATTCCAGGCATGGTAATAGAAACCTCCCTTAAGATATACCAGCCCCGCCTCAATCTTCGCGGGGATACCAACCGACCGGCAGAGGGCGGCCATCAAAGCCGCATGTTCATTGCAGTCTCCCCGCCGGTTCTTCAGGGTGGACAGGGCATTGGGAAGGGAGATCACCGGCTGCCGTTGGATATTGTTTTGTATCCAGGCCATTAGGGCTCTAACTTTTTCAAGGGGGGCCTGCTCCGGGGAAACCACCCGCAGGGCAATGCGCCGAAGGTCAGGATCATCGGACTGGATAAACGGCCCCGGCAGAATAAATTTTTTATCCACTGTCGCCATCTCCTGGTGTGCGATGGTGGGGGGCAAGGTATCAAGGGACTCTTTCCGGATGGTGACCACCTCTCCATTCCAGGTTTGACGTTGCCGGGATGAACGTTCAGCCTTCAGGGAAATTTTATCTGTATTCACCCCTGTTACCCGGAGCTGCACAGTTGTGAGCCCCTGGGGGTCCTGAAATTTTACATTGGAAGGCACGGATACCAACGCCGTTATATCTGCCAACCCCTCAAGGGCAATATTATCCAGGGCCCCTTTCCGGGTGGTTTTCACCAGGGTGATCCCCAATAGGCCCTGCTCCTTAAGTACCTGTCCCTTGTCATCCACCCAGGCAGATTGACGGACCCCTTTAAATGACAGGGTAATCCTGCGGGCGGATATGGTTTGCCCCTCCAGGAGGAGTGACTCTCTGCCCACCAGTGTTACCGTGGCCGGGGCCTGTGCCATGGTGGAGGGATCAAACAGAAAAAGCGTCATCGCATTGCCGGCTTTCAGACCCGATGCCACTGTGGCTGGAAGAATGCCACTGGTGAGGTATATGCGATTTTCAAGGGGGATCTCCATGGTGTTGAGGGAGGTTTTCCCATCGCCGGTGGATGGGTCGGCATGGATGTAAAGGGTATTTACCCGAATCTCTCCGTTGACAGCAAAATGAAAACTTCCCGAAGCAAGGGAAAAATCAAATGTTTTTACGGCAAAATCCCTGTCTGTGGTGCTTGATGACACCACCAAAATTTCCTGGGTCAACCCCATGGTGTTGATGTTCATTAGAGTTTTTTCATCAATGAGATATCCATCCCCATGGGTTGCCAGGCGGCGGTGGATGTATCCGATTTTTATCTCATTTTGAAAGATATTCATCCATGTTTCACCAGGGATCTGTTCTGCAGCTGTGCCGGAAGGGAGGAGATCAATTCCGGCAAGTCCATTTCCATGAAATCCCAGACGAAAAGAGATCATGACAATAAAAAATAAAAGGGCGGCAACGGCAGGTGCCCAGAATTTTCGATTTCTGTAAAGTCTCACAGACCTCCTCATTTTTGCAGGCCATGCTGGATCTTAGTGTTTGTCCATAAATTGTTTGTACATTTTTTCAAGGCTTGTTGTGTAATTCAAACCATCATGAAAGCCCATTATTGTTCAAGCTATTTATGGACAACGGCTCAGTGGCGGTTTTATTCTAATCAAACCCAAAGCCTGATCTGGTCCTCTGGTTCAGGTTGTTTACTCCATGCTCCTTCATAGCTTACCGCAATATGAATTTTTTAACAAATTGAGCCTGTGTTATCCAAGAAGGATTTTTCATTGCTCAGAATCAAAAATTCTTTTTTATGCGCATCAGGCATGATAAACCCCAAGGGGGTTCTGACAATTGGGATTCCCGATGCGGGCGGCGATGGTGACCGTTTCCATGGCCTTTTCATGAAAAAACACAAGCGCTCTGTCCATGGAGCCACCCGACAAACAAAGGACGGCATTGATGAACACAAATATTTATGAAACCATAAAGTCACGTATTCTGTTTCTGGAATACCCCCCCCGGATGGTGCTCAACGATAAAATTCTCTGCAAAGAGTTTGAAGTCAGCAGAACCCCCATACGCGAGGTGTTAACCCACCTTCAGGGAGAATCACTGGTTCGCATTTTCCCCAGAATGGGAACCATGGTGACGGAAATTGAATTCCAACAGATGATGAATGCATTACAGGTGAGAAAAGGCATTGAATTCTTACTGGGCAGCCTTGCAGCCGAGGAGATCACCGCCCTGCACCTGGATAAACTAAAACAAATACATACCACATGTAAAAACCTCGCCCATAAAAAAAATAAAAAAAGACTGGTTCAACTGGATATGGCCTTTAGAAATGTCCTTTACGCAGCATCCAAAAACGATGTTCTGAATCAACATGCGCAATCTCTCTATGAGTTGACATTAAGGCTATGGGTGAGCAGCATTGATAAAGGGAGCTGGGCGGATGAAGTTAACTTTGTCGCCGATAAGATGAAAAAAATGATTGACGTTTTCTCTCAAAAAAGATCGGATGATGCAGGAAAGATGAAATCAGAGCTTTTGAGTGTTCATTATGATCGTATCTCAGAAAAATTTTTTGGTCCTGCTTTTTAAAATGAGGGATATCTGCATGCCGGACGTTATTGTGAAATCTGTGCAAAATCAAGGCGTGGGGGGGGGCCTTATATTGAAGTGTTATTTGGACCGCTGTCATATTCAGCAGATCATAGTCCACAATTATAGGTATTCATGGTTTAGCCTGTGGGGCCCAAGGGCCGCTGGCGGATTCCGGAAATATCAAAAATCTGCGACCGGCAAAGTTCAAAAGGAGCCCCAGAGCCGTTGCCGTGAGTTTGGCACTCCAGGGTTTAAAAGAAAAGGATAACAGGGTTGATGTCACTGCAAAATCAATAAGGCATACCCCTGACACCAAAGCGGCAAACAGAATAATCTCCGTGAGGCTGTTCCATCTTGCCTGGTGTCGAAATAACAATTTGATACATAAAAGATAATTTACAATGGCCGCAACAATAAAAGCTGTTGGTGCGGCAATAATAGTGCAGGTGGAAATTTTATAAAGCGTAAGGAACAGGAACAGGTTGAAAAATGCCGCAAAGCCACCGATGAACAGATAAAAAAGAAATTGAACCGGGAGCGGTGCATGAGAGGCGTTGTAGCGCAACACACAATACAGAGCCCTGAAACCGTCTTTAACGCCGATTTTTTTTCCTTCTTCATAAGTCCTGCCACGGTATGAAATGCCTGCTTCAAAAATGCGTAACCGCATGTGGGCAATTTTTGCAACAATTTCAGGTTCAAATCCAAATCTATTTTCCTGGATATCTATGGACTGGATCACTTCTCTTTTAAATACTTTGTAGCAGGTTTCCATGTCTGTTAAATTAAGGTCAGTGCACATATTGGACAGAAATGTCAGGAATCGGTTGCCCATGTAATGCCAGAAATAGAGCACCCGGTGCATGTCACCCGTGATGAATCTTGATCCAAGGGCCACATCCGCTTCATCATTTATAAGAGGGATGAGGAGTTTTTTTAAATCAAAAGGGTTGTATTCAAGATCGGCATCCTGAACCGCTATGAAATTTCCTGTGGCCATTTTAAAACCGGTTCTTAAGGCTGCACCTTTGCCTTGATTGACATCATGGGCTGCAAGCCGGACTTCTGCATATTCTTCATTGAGTTTACGGGAAATTGCCGGGCTGTTATCACTGGAAGCATCATCCACAATAATAATCTCAAGTGAAAGCTCACTGTCTTGTATTTCAAGGACTTTCTCAACACATTTCTTCAGTGTGGATTCTTCGTTAAAACAGGGAATTATGATGCTTAAGGTGGTCATGGAGTCCGCGTTTATGCTCATAATTTTGCAACTGTTTTAAAACCACACCCACCAGTGACGGCAATCCTCTTTGATTCAAACATGATCCTCCCATAAAACTTGTAAATTCAACAATAGTGCAGGCAAAAGGCATTTTTGCCTGCACCTTTGGAGATTAATTTTTAAAGGTCAGGGTTGCTTTGAAAGAATATTCATCTGCCTTGCTTTTATCCTCATAAGGATAAGAATGGTCAGCCTTGATAAGCCACAGGGCATTTTCAAGTATTTTGATTTTTGCAATTCCCTGTTTATCAGCTCTTGTTGTATATGCAAATGTATCTGAGGCATCTGAAAATCCTTCGTAGGTGGAGTAGACCATACCTGACCAGGGTTTTCCATTCAGTGTGACCTTGACAGGCAGCACATCTCCCTTTTCAAGATTTATGGGATTTTCAAGGGGAACAATCTGGAAGCGGTCGCCGGTATCAATATTTTTGCTGTTAAATTTTTTTCCGGCAGGTCCGGCAGTAACAACTGCCTTTGAAACGGTCTCACCCCACCTGGAATGCAAGACATTTTTCAGTTCGTTTTTGGGTTGATACTTATACCCTTTTGTTGTTTTTGTTGAAAAGTTCTTTTGTGTAAGCAAAATTGTATAGGTTCCTGCCTGTTCCAATATCACTTTTATGGGCTCATTTCCCTTTTCTTGTTTCGGTACTATTGCAAGAGTGTGTTTCCGGCCATCAGGATTAATGATTTCAAGGACGGTTGTTGAATATGCTTCCTTTCTCATCTCACCGTCACCGGGAAATTTATGGCCCCATCCGATATTAACGGTTATTTCATCTCCTGGACTGGGATTGTACTTATCCAATGTAATTGAAGCATAATGGGCAAAAACCGGGTTTGAGCAGAACACAAGGGCTGAAACACACAGGACAATTGATGTAACCAATGCTTTTTTCATGCTTTTTTCCTTTTAAATAATTGTTGTTATAATTCCCAAAAAAAAAGCCACGAACACATTCTCATTTCCGGAGAATTACGCCTTCGTGGCTTTAAGCTTATAAAACATCCAACACATAGTCGGATTTATATCTTACTTCGTGTACTCGTGAATTCCCATATCCCATATAATTATGTGGGGGACATGCATGGGGTGTACCTGCAAGGATTCAATCCATGTTACAAAAATATACTCGTTGTACTTTCTGAGCCAGGTTGCTTCTACAACCAGTTGAGGAGAGAGTTCCCTCTCCTACCCCAATCTTTTTTTTAAGTCAAGTTTTTTTGTTGAAGAAGTTTATAAGCTTAGAGATGAAAAAGGTCTGGTAATAAATAGAAAATCAGACGTTATGCAAAGTGTTATTCTGGCATATGCTCTTTTGACCCAGGCCTGATTTTTAATAAAATTTCTTGACTAATTATAAATCGGCCTATATGAATACGCACATTAATTTTGGCGATAGAAATCGTCATATGTAATAATCATAGCAATATCGACGTCATACATCTATTGCAATGGTACTAATGTAGTTTGGTTTAGGTACTCGGAATTAAATACGCATCTCGTTTTTTTTAACCCGAGCTCCTCACAAAAAATAATTAGAGAACCAAAAGGCCACGAAGGTCATGCTCCTAAAAGAGAAAGGAGTCGCTTCGTGGCCTTTTTTTGTTTTTTCGAAGATTTTAAAAAAAAGAGAGGTAAAAATTTGCAAAAAGAATTAACGAATTCGTTTTTTTACAAAAAAAGCAATCACTTAAAACTTAAGAATTTAGAAGGGGTGTGCAATGTGAAATGGTTTAAGGTTATTGCGGCTTTAGCTTTATTGCTTTTTGGATCAAGTTGGGCCTTGGCCCAGGAACCTGAGGCGCTTACCACCCGAATGGAGGAGATTGTGGTGACGGGCACGCGTACACCCCATACTCTGAAGGACACGCCGGTGGAAACGATTTTGATTAACCGCGAGGATATTGAGCGCAGTAATGCGCAGACTGTAACCGACATTCTCAAAAATGTTCCGGGATTATCCGCTTCCGGTGTTGATGATGTTTTTGGAGATACATCATCAAGAGTCAGACTGCGGGGTATGAGTCTTAACGAAGGCTATGGGCTGATTTTAATTGATGGGCAACGTATCCAGGGTAGTGGCCAAAGTGGTGGCCATGGTGAATATGCCGTGGGATTGAATCAGATTCCGGTCTCCATGATCGAAAGAATTGAGGTGGTCAAAGGCCCCAGTTCCGTACTCTACGGTAGTGATGCCATGGTTGGTGTGATCAATGTCATTACCCGTAAAACTCCTTCAAAAACAATTGCTGGAGCGGGTGCCAGTTATGGTTGGTACGATGTAAAGGAGCAGGTTCGTGATGGCGTGACCACAAACCCGTCTGACGATGGCAAGTACCGCAATCTGACGGAAGCATATGCTTATGTGGGAGATCGACCCCATGAACGATTCGGTTATCTGATCAACTATGCCAATGAAACAGGCGAAAGTATCGGCAGTTCCCCCATTGATTCCGAGCGGCATTCCGTGATGGGCAAAACGGATTTTAAGCTAACCGACCAAATGAATCTTTGGCTGAAGGGAGAACTCAGTACCTACGAAAAGGAAGGCTCAAGCCCCAAATCCGAAGACAGCCATCGTATTTCCGCAGGCTGGACCTGGAAGGCATCGGAAAAGCATATTCTGCAGGTTAAAGGGTATAGTTATGTAGATGATTTTGAAGCCGAGAGTTCCTCTTCCGACCGGCATGGTGATATCGGTTATGATCAGATAGAAGCTCAGTACACCTGGTACTTGAGCAGCAACAATGTGATCACCACCGGCACCGAATTCCAGCGCCAGGGAATTGACTATATCATGGACAACAGCAACGGCACCCGAACCACTGTAAAAGAGGACGTGGATACTTGGAGTGTATACGCCCAGGATGAGCTGACGCTTTTTGATCGTTTAGTGGCTGTTCCGGGAATACGTTACGATCATCATTCCACATTTGACAGTTCATTCAATCCAAAACTCAGCTTAATGTATCATTTATCTGAGACCACCACATTGCGAGGGTCGGTGGGCAAATCCTTTAAATCTCCGACAATTCGACAGCTTTACTATGATGTTCCGTTTTATCACGGTCCTTTTTGGGTACAATCCAATTCGGATCTGGATCCGGAAAAATCCATCGGCTACTCCTTTGGAGTTGAACAATATTTATTTCAGGACCGGATGATCTTTAATGCCAGTTATTTCCGTAACGATGTGGATGATATGGTCGTCAGTGAGACGTCCGATGAGACATATAACGGTGAGGAGTTGCGTATTTATAAAAATGTCGAAGAGGCCATGACCCAGGGTGTGGAACTCATAGCAAGACTTACGTTCGACAATAATTTTTCCATATCCGGATCCTACACCTTTACCGATTCCGAAAACAAGGAGAACGGTAAAGAACTGACCTACACCCCCAAACATGAACTCACTCTAAGTCCGACCTACGAATATACTCCCTGGAAGTTGGGGGTGTCCGGCACACTTACCTATCTTTCAAAACTATATACGGATACGGATAACATCTATGAAGTGGATGCCCATTGCGTTGTCGATGCCAATATTTATAAAAAAATCGGCAAAAAAGCCAAGCTCACCTTTGAAGCGGACAATATCTTTGATTCGGATAAAGGGGATGAGAGGAACTACCGCACAGGACAGACGTTTATAGTTAAAATGGATATTAGTTATTAACCCCAAAGGATGTTGGGTAAGGTCCTGGGTCCTTACCCATATCTCAACTTCAAAGAAAACATCACATCAGATGAAGACAAGAAATGATGGATTAGCAGATGTGCGCCATGGCCGTATAATTTTGAGATGTGCCTTTTTTCTTATAATTGCCCTGGCCTCAACCTGGCCACTGGCTAAAAACGTTCATGATCACCTTCCCCTTGGAATGGAAGATGCCGCCACAGTGCCTCTGTTCAATGTATGGACCATTTGGTGGAATGCAGACCGATTGGCTTCAGGGTATAAGGGATACTGGAATGCCCCCATATTCCACCCAACGGAAAAAGCCTTTGCTTTTTCCGAACCAATGCCGCTTTCAGCACTGGCGGCTCCGATTATCTGGGTGACCGGCAATCGGATTCTGGCATATAATACTTTACTGCTGTTATCCATAGTACTCAATGGCTGGGTAGCTTATTCTCTGCTAAAGGTTCTGCATTTTCATCGGATAATCGCATTGATCGGCGGCGCCATGATTGAATTGCTACCGCTGATCCATTCATGGCTCGGCGTACTTCAGCTGGTCCCTGTTTTCGGCATTCTTTGGATGTTTATGGCATTGTACCAATTTGGACAACATCCTACCCTATGGCGCGGCGCGTTATTAGGCCTGTCGTACGGGCTTGTCTATCTCATGTGTTCGTATTACGGATTGTTCCTTGCTCTGCCGCTGGTGATTGCCGGTGGTTGGTTGGTAAAAGATCGGTTGGGGCAGCCTAAAATGTGGGCAGGTCTGATGATCGGGATATTAATCGCAGCCCTGCTCTGCCTGCCCATTACAGCGGCCCAGCACCATTCAACCAGTACCAATCAGCTTGCCCATACCAAACAGTACTTGGGCCAACTGTCAGCTGATTTTCCGGACTACCTGTTTTCGCCTTGGCTCCAGTTGATTGACGTCAAAGCCTTTGCAGGAATGGAACGATATGCCTTGTTCAAACTAAATCCGGGATGGGTGAAGATGGGATTGGCTATCATCGGAATTGCCTGGGGACTTATAACACGGAAACGACGATGTTGGACCCTGTTTTGTTTAACAATATTAGGGGCTTCATTTGTTCTATCCCTGGGTCCCTTACTTGAATTCTCCGGTTGGAACCCCTACATGCTGATTGTCAATACCATCCCCGGTTTTGCCCAGGCCCGGAATGTATTTCGTTTTGCCATCTTTATGCAGATGACACTGGCCTTACTTGCCATTCTGGGGTTGCAAGGAGGTATGGAGGCGATCCGCAGGCTTAAGTTTTCGCCCATGGCATATCGTATGACCTATGTTGTTCTTATTGCAATTGGTATCACAGCTGTTGCAGAAATTTTTCCCGCCGGTCAGCCATTATATAAAACGCCAAGTTATGCCTTGAACCATGCCTGGGTCAAATGGCTTGGCACCCAAACACCTGCCGACAGCAATATTATATGTATTCCATTCCCCTCTAAACCCGATGTGGTTTCCTATGAACACGAAACAGAGTGGATGTACTGGCAGACGTTTCATCAACGAAAAATGGTTAACGGGTATTCCGGTTTTTTCCCAACACCCTTTTTAAATTTAAAAATACGCATGGTTGATTCTTCCATGCGGGAAATCATTGATCATCTCATCCGTCTGGGTGTTGACTATTGCGTGGTGAAACACAATTCAGCATATGGCGAGAGTATCCGGGAACATGCTGAATATAATCAGGATATTAAAATAGTATTCCGTGATGATCGGGCACAGATCGACATATATCGCCTAACCAAAACATAGCACAAATCTGCGTCGCCATTTACAGGCATAGACCGTATAGTCGGCGAAGCAATCATTGAAACAGTTGATTTCTATGCATCAAAGGGGGTAAGAAGTAAATGAATGCACGTACCCCAAAACCAATTATGATGAGAAAAAAATATGCTCCTCTCCAATGCTCCCTTTACACTGCCCATTGACATCCGCTTTGCCGACACCGATACCAACGGGCATGTTTTTTTTGCCAATTACCTGGCCTACTTTGACACGGCCTTATTAAAATATCTGAACCACATCGGCTGCAGAAACGGTGGAGGCAGCCCGCCAATCATAGCCTTCCCCCACCGCTATTTACCCAACGGGATCAACTGCTTTCTCTTTCTTCTCAGCTGCACAATGCAGTGCCTCTTTGGTGAAAAGCGTTGAAAAGCATTTATTACATGAGATGCACCGTGCTTTTGTCCTCTCCCCTGTGGCCCATCTTTTGACCAGGTGGGGCTCCCTGATAAGGGGTCTTGAAAGGGCTACGTAATCGACAACGTCTGAGGTGACAACATCTTTGGCGCTGTTGTACGAGAGAAAACCACCCACCAGAATAAGGGGTATCTTGATCTCTTCTTTAAATGCCCGGGCAGCCGTTCTGTAATAAACTTCACGGTCTTCCGACTTGGAGGTGCCCACCCGGGAGGGGATGTATTTGCCGGATTCAAATGTGCCGCCGCTCATCTCAACGGCGTCCATACCGCGACTTTCAAGCCAACGACACACCGTGACCATCTCCTTAACGGTCATCCCGCCTTCAAGGAAATCTTCGGAGTTAATCTTGATCATCACCGGAAATGAGGTTCCCACCCGGTGCCTGATCTCTTCGTAAACCTGAATCAACAGCCTTGCCCGGTTTTCAAGTGAACCACCATAATCATCGGTTCTATGGTTATAAAAAGGTGATAAAAACTGACTGAGCAGATAGCCGTGGGCCGAATGGATCTGAACGGCGTCAAAGCCCGCTTGGACAGCTCTGTGGGCTGCATCACCAAAGGCGGTTACAGTTCTATTAATATCATCAATGGTCATGGCAGACGCTTTTTTAACATCCTTTTTAAACACGTCTGAAGGTGCAAGGGGAGCATAATTGTCTTTTCCAATGCCGTTTTTTCCGGCATGGGCCAGCTGCACGGCAACAACGCCCCCCTTTTCATGGACAGTTGATGTCACCTGTTTCAGGCCGTCAATCATGTCGTCGGAATAGATACCCATCTGTCGGGGACCGGCCTGCCCTTCCCTTGCCACATGGGCATGCCCGGTAATAATAAGTCCCACCTCACCAAGGGCCAGTTGTGCCATGCACTCCAACAACTGATTATTAACTTTTCCATCCGGACCTGCCATGGCCTCGTGGGTGGCGGACCTGACAAAACGATTTTTTATCTTCATTCCATTGATGATCGTAGTTTCAAATAATGTGGTCATTTTTTTCCTTTTTATTTAATAATTTATCCCGTTCCATCTCTTTATCGGGCCTGATCAATCAGAGTTTGTGAGAGATAGGATACCACATGATCCCATGCACGTCGAAGATGATTTTTAAAAATTTTCACAGCATCGAAAACACCCTTCTCCCGGCACGCCTGCATAAACGCCCAATGCTCTTGCTGAGAACGCTCTGTTGTGGAGAAGTAGCTAATTTGTTACATTAGTAAATTAATAATGATTGTCAAAAAAAATATTTATTGATATGTGTTGACCGATTGACACCCAAGCAATGGATTGAAAAATCAGATGCAATAGGATCACCGAATCGGCCATTGAAAAATTCTCCATCGAACTGCTTAAGACCTTAAGACCGAGATCTCGCTTAAAGGTGCAGTCCCTGAATTTTTAACTTTTAACATAGCGGAATAAACAAATGATGAAAAAGAGATTATTTTCCCCCTTGCTTTGTGTGCTGGTAGTGTTAATAATGGGCATCGGGTGCAAAGACAAGGAATCTAAAGCACCTGAGGTTCTGTACGATGATGCTTGTGAGGATGCAGTATTTGCCGATGCAGATGAAATCTACAACGGCTTAGTTGCCATTACACAGGATAACGATAACCTTGAGTGGAATAACGGTATGGTTCTCGTTGTAACCTTCACTCGCTATCCTGACAGCTACCCCGAAGGCGAAAAAATCCAGACGTGGTGGAGTGAAACATGGGTTACGGCTGTGCCCCAACTGAAAACCTTCTATGAGAGCCTCACAGCAGCCGTAGTTGATCCGGTATTGCGCGTTGAACAGATTCTTGGCCTGCCCAAGGAGAGTGGGAACAAATGGTTTGCCGAACTGTGGGTCAACCCTGATGACCTCTATCGTCCATGCCCTGATAGCGAGATTACCGACTCCGTTTGCGGGCTTACCTTTCCTGAAAATAGCACTGACGAGTACATTGATTGGTTCAATAACCAGATCATAGAATCCTACTTCCAAGAGCAGAAATATCCATGGACGCGTCTTGGCTATACATATGACTGGGGTGATCCGGCCAACGAGATTGGGCTAAGCGAATTCATCATCAGACAGGGTGCGGAAGTGCTGGTGGAAAGAGTGGAAAACTTTGAAGATTATCTATCAATACCTTTGCCAAATGGTTGAGCGGAAACGAGAACTTAGCGCCCTGCGGGCGGACTTTTTTTCAACGCATTGATTTAATAATCAATAAAATGGAAATTCCTATACTATTAAATTACCCTGGCAAACGACATACTGGTCAACCAAAGATGACAAAGCAATAGACTCATGAATAAGGAGAATGGGGCTATGGATGAAAAATTTCATATGAGTGCGGACAAAAAAGCAGCCTTAAAAATTGCCTCTATTTATCTGTTGTTTTCAATAATTTTCCCAGGTGTTTGGCTGGGCGTTTAAAGAACTTGAGGGAATGCCAATACCCTTTGTTCCTTTGGATCAGGAAAAAATATCTTCCGAAAAAATCAGGGAAATCTATACCCATGGTAAACCGTTGAGTCTTGAAACCAAGCGGTATACCAAGGATAAAAAACTGCTTGATATTATTTTAAGTGCCGCCGTGATCAAGGATGAAACCGGAACCCCTTTGGGGATGGTTGTCAATCTCACGGACATCAGCGAACGTAAACTGCTTGAAGCCCAATATGAGCGGGCACAGAAGATGGAGTCCCTGGGAACCCTGGCCGGAGGCATTGCCCATGATTTTAGCAATTATCTGAGCGGTATTTTCGGATACCTGAATTTGGCATTGGAAGAAACCACCAATGAAAAGGTTAAAGGCTATTTGTCAAAGGTGTTGGCATCATCGGACCGGGCCAAGGGGCTGACCCAGCAATTACTGACCTTTTCAAAGGGGGGTGCGCCTGTCAAGGCCGTGGCTCCCCTTGATCCTTTTTTGCAGGACACCACCCGGTTTGCACTGAGTGGAGCCAATGTTGCCTGTAACTTTGTAATACCCCAGGATCTGTGGACGTGCGAGTATGACAAAAATCAAATCAGTCAGGTGATTGATAATATTGTCATCAATGCCCTCCATGCCATGCCATCGGGGTGAACGGTCACGGTAACTGCCTAAAATTGGGTATGCTCCCCAAATGAAAGCCTGGCCCTTGCGCCGGGTAAGTATGTAAAAATATCCATTTCAGACACGGGAATCGGCATTGCCCCCCAACATATTAATCGTATTTTTGATCCGTTTTTTTCAACCAAGCAAACGGGTAGCGGCATAGGCCTTGCCACCTCCTATTCCATTGTTAAACGGCATGAGGGCATTATTGATGTCGTGTCTGTCCAGGGTCAGGGCAGTTGTTTTTACATTTATCTACCCGCCACGGGCCGGACCGGGAAAAACAATTTCCGGGTGGCCTGGGCGGAAAGGATACCGTTCAAAGAATCCGAGAAATTGATCAAAAAATTCCGGTCTTTGTTGTCAGTGGCTATTCCGAAGACACAGCCATTGCCGAGCCTCAATCCTTCGGGTTCACGGCAAGTATTGAAAAACCCTTTGTGATTTCTCAACTTTCACAGATGCTTTCAAAATATTTATAAGTGATTGAACGAAAGTGACAAACTATAAAGAGGAGGCCCCATGAAAGAAAAGCAAGTTGCTCCGGATCTTCAAACACGTCTCTATACAAGTATGGTCCTGACACGCAAGTTTGAGGAAAAGATCGTGGAACTCTGTCAGGAATCCAATCGAATGCCGGGTATGCAGATTCTGGCCAATGGTCAGGAGGCCGCTGCCACGGGCATTGTTTCGGCCCTTACACCTGAAGATGTTATCATCAGTAACCACCGCAGCCACGGACATCTCTTGGCCAGAGGCGCAGAGCTCAATTCTCTGATGGCGGAGATCATGGCCAAAGGCAACGGTGTCAACGGTGGCAAGGCCGGAACCCTGCACCTGGCCGTACCGGAACTCAACGTACCCATGACATCCACGGTGGTGGGCGCAGGCCCCCCTTTGGCCCTTGGGGCGGCCTTTGCCCAACAGTACAAGGGGACCAACGGCATAACCGTGGTCTTTTTCGGCGATGGTGCAGCCGCTGAAGGAAGCGTACACGAAGCCATGAATCTGGCCGGTGTCTGGAAGCTGCCCCTTTTATTTGTCTGTGAAAACAACTGCTGGGCCGGTGCACAGCGGCCTGATGAGCATTGCGCTACATCGCACATTTTCAAACGTGCCAAAGGGTATGATATGCCCGGCTACAGCGTGGACGGCAATGATGTGGAGGCTGTTTACCATCTCGCTGTGGAGCTGGTTGAGCACTGCCGTTCGGGCAAGGGACCTGCTTTTATGGAAGCCTTGACCTATCGCATGCGTGGCCATGGTGAACAGGACCGGCAGCATTATGTGAACCCCGAAGAGCTTCAAGCCTGGGCGGCCAAGTGCCCCATCCGGCGCTATCGGCAAAAGCTCCTTAATGCCGGCGTGCTCAACAACGCCCAAATACAAACCATTGACCAGGATGTCGAGACACGTGTGGCAGCAGCCGTGGCTTTTGGTGATGCCAGCCCGTATCCAGACCCGGAAACAGCTTTGACCGATCTGTTTGTCAACCCACCCAGTGCCTGAAAGGAGCCATGCCATGAGTCAAAAAACATTTGGACAAGCCTTAAACGAAGCGCTCACCATTGCCATGGAAACCGATGAGAATGTATTTATCGCGGGCGAAGGGGTTGGCGTTTCCATCCACCAGGACCCCAACATGGCCACCCACGGTCTTTTGAAAAAATTTGGTCGAAGACGGGTAAAGGATACGCCGGTGAGCGAAGCGGCCATTGCCGGGCTTGCCGTAGGTGCCTCCTGCATGGGGCTGCGGCCGGTGGTGGAAATCATGTTCTTCCCGTTCATTACCCTGGCAAGCGACATGCTGGTCAACCATGCCGGGAAATTGCGCTACATGAGTGGCGGTAAATCCAGCTTTCCCCTGACTGTACGGGTCAAGGCCGGCGTGGGCTTCGGTGCCGGCAGTCAACACTCCCACAACCTTGAATCATGGGTAGCACACAGTCCCGGCCTCAAAATTGTCTGGCCGGCAACACCTGAAGATGCCAAGGGCTTACTGCTCAGCGCCATATTTGACCCGGACCCGGTCATGGTTGTGGAGGACATCATGCTCTATCGAATGCCGGGTGAGGTACCTGCCGGCGACATTCGCACCCCCCTGGGGAAAGCCCGCATGGTCACGCCGGGGACCGATTGCACCATAGTGGCCTATGGTGTGGCCCTGTACACGGTAATGAAGGCGCTTGAACCCTTGAGTGAGCAGGGAGTCTCCTGCGAAGTGATTGATCTGCGTTCCCTGGTACCCCTGGACAAAGCTTGTATCCTTGACTCAGTTCGAAAGACCGGTCGGCTGGTGGTTGTGCATGAAGCCAACCGCTTCTGTGGATTTGGTGCGGAACTGGCTGCCATGGTTGCCGAAGAGGCCTTTGACCACCTAAAAGGCCCGGTGAAGCGGGTGGGTGCACCCCACATTCCGGTACCCACAGCCCCCACCCATGAAAAAATTTTCAGGCCAGGTCCCGAAGATGTGGTTCTGGCGGTTTTGGAGACCATGAAAAAATCAAAGTAGTCTGTTCATATACCCAAAGCGCACAGGCGGATTCGGATCAATGGCAGCAGTTAATCAAAAACGAAAAATACGACTCGGGATACTTCCAAAAGTTATTATTTTTGTCACCATATTGATTATATTACATTTTTTAATTTTATATCAATCGGTGAGCAAAAAGTTGGAGGCCACGGATGCTCAGATAATTCAAAGGGTTGAAAGTATGGGGACGAGCTATCTGGCTTCGGAAAAACAAATTGGGGATTCTGCGGTCAAAGACAGCGTAAAGGGACTGGATAAAAAGTCTACTGAAGCGATTGAAAAAAACTTGAAATCATGAAAACACACACTCTGATAGGGTATGAAACGTTGAATGATGCATTCAGCCGGTACCCGGGCGCCGAATACCTTCGCATGAGCGCTGAGATCGCCTTGTCGCACCATGAAAAATACAACGGCACCGGTTATCCGAACGGTATCAAGGGGGATGCCATCCCCCTGTCGGCACGCATCGTTGCACTGGCGGACGTCTATGATGCGCTTGTCAGCAGACGGGTGTATAAACAAGCATTCTCCACGGATATTGCACGAAACATTATTGAAGAGGGAAAGGGCCTCCATTTCGACCCTAAAGTTGTGGACGCATTTATAAGTTGTGAACACGATTTCCTGGAAATTTACTCGCAGTTCAAGGCGTGAAGGGGGAACGTCTGTTAAGAGATGCTTATTCCCAGAATACCAATAACCTAAACCTGCTCTCTCCCCCGGTGGAAGGGAGTGAGTGCAGAAACAGACCATCCGACCACGGAGTTTAACATTACACCTGCAGGAATAGTGGAAAACAAATGAAACCTCTTTTCTTTATGACAACTGTTTTAATGATCCTCATTCTGACCCTGCCGGCTGCGGCACTGGGAAAGCCGATTTTTAACATTGCACTGCTGACGGATGATTCAAGGGAGCCGGCCTACCAGCAGATGGCAGTAAATGAAATCAATACCCTTTTGAAAAACAGGTACACAGTTACATATATCAACCGGAAGATGGACCCCGAAAAAACAACCGATGACACGGCTGTGATTTCAAATTTGATGGAAGATGCATCCGTTGACTGTATCATCTCACTGGGGCTGGATACCTCCCATGCCCTGGTTCAATATGGCAGCTATCTAAAACCGGTCATTGCAGGCACCATACTCGACCCCAAACTCCAGGGATTGCCCCTCACCCCGGAAGGCAGCAGCGGCATTAAGAACTTCAACTACGTCCAGGCCCCCTTTGACATTGGAAAGGATTTAATGACCTTTAAGCGCCTGTATGATTATAAGCATCTTGCCATCCTCTTCAATGCAAGGGAAACCCGGATGTTTCATACTCTGTACAGTTACTTTGGAAAAGCAGTGGCAAAGGTCTCCCCCGGAGCAACATTCTCCATTGTGGAAATAGCCGCCGATGACGTTGAAAAAAGCATTACCGGTATTTCCTCCAGGGTGGACGCGGTGTATGTACTGCCCCTTTTCCTGGGGGACGGCAAAGACAAACAAAAGACGGTGATCCAGGCCGTAAATCATCGAAAACTGCCCTCTTTTGCCCTGTTGGGAGAGACACATGTACGCATGGGAGTCATGGCATCCATTGCACCGGACCGGAATATCAATGCCATGGCCCGGCGGATTGCCATCAATGTGCTTGACATTGCCGATGGGCAGGATGCCGGGACACTGCCGGTGATGTTATCCCGGCACAACGACAATTTTGTGGTCAATGTGGGAACCTTTAGAGACATTGATTACTACCCGTCATGGAGTTCCTTGAGCACCGCCCGGCTTTTAAATCTGGAAGGCTCACAAAAGGGCCGAAAACTCCATCTCCGGGGGGTTATCCGGGAGGCTCTGGAACGGAATCTGGACCTTCAAATGGAAAAAATCGACACCGCGGTTCAAACCCGGGAGGTGGGTGTAGCCCGGGCAGCCCGGCTTCCCCGCATTGATCTCGCAACCGCCATGAACGTCATTGACAAAAACAGAGCCAACGGTGGTGTAACGGATCCGGCCCGCACCACCTGGACCGCATCGGGTACCCTGTCACAAACGATCTTCTCCGATGATATCCTGGCCAATTACGCCATCCAGCAGATGATGCTGGAATCCCAGCGATACCAGGAAAGGGCCACGCTTATGGACACGGTGATTACGGCGGTCGGAGCATACATTAACCTTCTTTTTGCCCGAAGTAACCAGATCATTCAAAACGACAACCTTGATGTCACCCTTAAAAACCTTGATATTGCAAAAAACAAGGCGACCGTGGGATCGGTGGGTGCATCGGAGGTGTACCGCTGGGAAAGCGAACGGGCAAAAAACCAGATCAGCCTCAATGACGCCTATCGGGACCTGCAACTGGCAAGGATGTCTCTCAACCGGATTCTGAACAGACCCATTGAGCAGCGCATCACAGTGGAAGACATTGAACCGGCCACCGCCATTGAACTGTTAATCACCGACCCCGGGGTGTATCAATATCTGGACAATTTTAAAAAACTCGCCCGTTTCAGTGATTTTCTCATAGTGGAAGCTGACAGAAACCTTCCGGAGTTAAAGCAGATAAAAGAGACACTGCGTTCCCGGGAACGTGAGGTATTGAACAAAAAAAGGGCGCTTTATCTGCCGAATGTCCAGCTGGGGGGCACCGTGGATAAAATCCTTGACGAATATGATGTGGCAAATAAAACCGAATCAGACCTTGACCACCCATGGACCCTCTCCGTCTCAGCCGCCTGGCCCCTTTTCACCGGGGGTGCCAGACACAGAGAGCTGGAAAAAAGCCGCCTTCAACTGCGGCAGATCCGCATGGAAGAAAAAGATCTGTACAACCGGTTCCATCTTCAGGTGCGCTCCAACCTTGAAACCGCGGCTGTGTCAGCCAGAGAGATAAAATTATCCCAGGAGGCACTCACTGCTGCCCGGAAGAATTTCAGAATCATCCAGGCAGGGTATGCTGAGGGCCGGAACACCATTGCAGATCTCATTGATGCACAGAACGCCAAGGTGAACAGCGAATGGGGCGCCCAGGTGGCCAGGTATCAATTTGTCCTTGATTTTCTGGATCTGGAACGTTCCATGGGGCAATTTCATTTTCTGGATACTCCGGAAAGCAAGACCCTTTTTCTTGTCCGGTTGCAGGAATTTATGGACACAACCCCATAGCCCCGATCCTTTTACCCGCAGTGCGGATAAAAGGAGAAGATCATTGAAAGAAAGATTAAAACAGGGGATGGCTTAAAACGTTGACCGCACCGGTCAGTTCACAGCCCCCCAATGACCCGATTTACAGCTCACCCCAAAATGAAATGGAACAGGATAACGCCATGAAAAACTGTTTAATCACCCTTGTCATATTTCTCATCCTCTGCCTGGGTGGCTGCCGGCAGGAAACCACTGTGGAGACAACACAAAAAAATCCCGTCAGACCGGTACGCTACATCACCTTAACATCAGAACAACCGGACCGCAATCTCAGCTTCAGCGGGACCGCAGTGGCAGACAGGGAGTCCACCTTAAGTTTCAAGGTGAGCGGAACGGTTCAGATGGTCCGCGTCAAGGTGGGGGACAAGGTCAAAACAGGGGATCTTCTGGCCCAGCTTGACAAAACAGATCTGCAGGTGAGCCTGGATTCAGCCCGTGCAGCCCTTAAAACAGCCCAGGCAGATGCCCAATCGGCCCAGACCAGTGTCTACACAAGCCAATCCACGTATAACCGTACCCAGAAACTGTATGAAAACGATAATGTCTCCCTGAGTGAATTTGAACAGGCCCGGGGAAACTATGAGACCGCCCAGGCCCAGTTACTGGCGGCAACATCCCGCATAAACACGGAAAACTCCAAACTCAAAGCCGCTGAAAACCAGCTGAAGTACACCCGGCTGTCAGCCCCCTTTGACGGTATCATCAACGCTGTTTTTGTGGAAGAAAATGAAGAGATCGCTTCGGGGAGCGCCATCTTCACCTTAAATGGACTGGGGAACCTTGAAGTCAATGTGGATGTGTCTGACAGTTACATCACCCGTATCAAAAAAGGGATGAAGTGCACAGTGGCATTTTCTTCGTTTTCGGAATTCCCCATGCAAGGGGAGGTCACTGAAGTTCCCTATGCCGCTTCCGGTGCCCCCACCTACCCTGTGACCATTGGCATTCAAAATAAAGATGAACGCCTGCGTCCGGGCATGGCTGCCGAGGTAAGCTTTGATTTTGGTGTATCCCAGGAGAACGCCACCCTTTATCTCTCCGCTGACGCCGTGGGTGAAGAGGGGGGTACCAACTTTGTCTTTCTCATTGAAAGCAGTGACGGTGAACTGGGTGTGGTGAAAAAAAGGGACGTTTCCCTGGGCCAGCTCACCGAAAAAGGATTTTTGCTCAAGAAAGGGGTGAACTTGGGAGATCGAATTGCCACCTCCGGCCTGCAGATCCTCCTGGACGGCATGGAAGTCAAGCTGCTCAAGGATCCCATCAAAGAGTGGTGATGCCGCCCCCCGCCGGGGGCTCTGCTGTCGGAACTTTGAGCAGCATTCTCATATAACGGGCATGTCCTGGCGGACACAACGAAGATAGAAAATGGCATTATGCCGCCGCCCCCCCGACGAGCAATGGGCCCGGACCGGAACTGTAGACAGCTCAATTGTCCGGTTCCTATTGCCCATCGGGGGGGCGGCTCTGCTGAGGTTGCCTTGGAGGCTGCCTTTTCATATAACATACATGGCAGAAAAACCTGCCACAACGAAAAACGAAAGTCCTTTAATTCCAGCATATTGATGAGACTTTCATATAAAAAAAACATCATCATGGAATGGATATGAATCTCACACAGTTTGCCATCAACAAAAATCGAATCTCACTGAGCCTTCTCTTTATTGTGGTTCTACTGGGCGCATCCATGTACAAAAATCTCCCCCGGGACAGCATGCCCCCCTACACGGTGCGGGTGGCCACCATTGTTTCCAGCTTTCCCGGTGCCAATCCCCAGCGGGTGGAACTTCTGGTCAGTAAAAATATTGAAGAGGTGGTCCAGGAGATTCCCGAGGTCAAAACCATCACCAGCCAGTCCCGCACCGGGCTTTCCGTGGTCACCGTTACCCTGAAGGATGAGGTAAAACCGGACAAACTCCAGGCTGTCTGGGACAGACTCAGGCGAAAAATAGAGGATATGGACACCCTCCCCCAGGAAGTCACTCCGGATTTCAAGGACGATGACATCGGTGTGGTATACGGCATCATGCTGGGACTTGTGTCCGATGAGTTTTCCTACGAAGACATGGAGGATGTGGCCAAGCGCATTAAAGATGATCTCATCGCCCTGCCCGACTCGGCCAAGGTTGTCCTGGGTGGCGTCCAGGAGCAGCAGGTGGTGGTGGAATTTGACACCGCACGCCTGCGGGAGTATGGATTAACCGTGGGTAAGCTCAAACAGATTATCCAGTCAACCAACATCCTTGATTCCGGCGGTGAGATTAATGTGGGCAACAAACGGCTCATTCTGGAACCCACAGGCAACTATGACACCATTGAGGCCCTTAAAAAAACCATCATTCCCGTGGGAGATGCCGGTGAGGTGGTTTATCTGGATGCCATCACCCATATTTTAAAAACCTATAAAACCCCTGCAACGGAGCTGGTCCGGGTGAATGGGAAACGGGCCATATCCCTTTCCATCTCCCTTAAGGAGGGGGCCAATATCATCCAATTGGGTCAAATGGTGGATGAAAAAAGAGCCGCGTACAATGCCAGACTCCCCCTGGGGCTGACGGTGGTCCGGCTGGCCTCCCTGGACGGTTATGTGCAAAAATCCATTGACAGTTTCATCAATAACCTCCTCCAGAGCATCGTCATTGTCATGGCGGTGATGCTTGTTTTTCTGGGGCTTCGCACGGGGCTTGTGGTGGCAAGCCTTATTCCCATTGTCACCATCATGACCCTGATGCTCATGGGGGTTATCCACATGGGGCTGAATCAGGTAACCCTGGCGGCCCTTATCATGGCCCTTGGCATGATGGTGGACAACGGCATTGTGGTGTCTGAATCGTTTATTGTAAAAATGGGTGGGGGGAGTACACCCATGGAAGCGGCGGTGGAGACCTGCCGGGAGTTGATGATCCCGTTGTTGATCTCCACGTTGACCACCTCAGCCGCCTTTTTATCTTTTTATCTGGCGGAATCGTCCATGGGTGACATCATGGGACCGCTTTTTGTGGTGATTTCCATTGCGCTGGTCTCCTCTTGGCTGCTCAGCCTCACCATTATTCCCCTTCTGGCGTACTTATTTGTCAGGGGAAATAAAAGAACCCGGCAAACGGATAAAAAGAGCATTTTTGATATCCTGCAGGACATTTATGTTGTTCTTCTTAACTGGATACTGAAGGCAAGGCTTTTATTCATCGGGATCATGATATTTGTCTTTGTGGTGTCATTAAAGGGATTTGGTCTGGTACCGTTTATTTTCTTTCCGGACAGTGAGCGAAACATGGTCACCGTGGATATCAATCTGCCCCTGGGCACCCGCATCGAAAACACCCTTTCCGTGGTGAAGAAAATTGAGCAACACATCACCGAACATCTCAAGGTGAACGACCAAAGAAAAAAGGGAATTGTGGACTGGTCCTCTTACATCGGCCAGGGCCCGGAATCCTACGACCAGGGATATTCCGCAGATGAAGCCAATTCCAGCTACGCTCATATCCTAATAAACACCAGCAGTGGAGAAGACAATGCCGACATCCTCCGGGATCTTGACGGATTTTGTTTTAACCGCTTTCCCGATGCCGACATCAAGGTCTCCCTTCTCGGCCAGGGAGGCGGGGGCAACCCCATAGAGATCCGTATCTTCGGGCCGAACCAGGAACAACTCTTTCTCCTTACCAATAGAACAAAAAATGCCCTGGGTCAGATCCCGGGCACCAAAAACCTCATGGATGACTGGGGCCCCAAAATCCTGAAATTTGTCATCGACATTGATGCTGCCAAAGCCGGAAAAGCCGGGGTCACCCACGAAGATATCGCCGTCAGCCTGCAGACTGGACTCAACGGTGTCAGAGCGGGCACCTTCAGGGAGGATCAGGACAGCCTGTCCATTCTTATGCGAAGCCGCCATTTCAGCGAACAGACCCTCCAGGGACTGGAAAATACAAGCGTGTTTGTCCAGTCCACAGGCAAGGCCGTCCCCCTAAGCCAGGTGGCCCGGATTATCCCCCAATGGGACTATGCCAAAATCATGCACCGGGATCTTTCCCGGAACATCACCCTCAGTGCCGGCCTTCAGGAGGGATACACCGCACGCCAGATCACCACCCAGATACAAAAATGGCTGGACAAGGACATGGCCCAGTGGCCGCCTAATTATTGGTATGAACTGGGAGGAGACGAAGAAAACACCCAGGAGAATATGGCGGCGGTGACCCGATACCTGCCCCTTTCCGGCTGTATCATTTTACTGCTGCTCATCATCCAGTTTAACTCCATACGGAAAACCATCATTGTACTCACCACCATTCCCCTGGGTGTCATCGGCGTTGTCATCGGCCTGATCTGCCTAAAATCCTATTTTGGATTCATGGCCTTTCTGGGGGTTATCTCCCTGGCCGGTATTGTCATTAACAACGCCATTGTACTGCTGGACCGCATTGAACTTGAACAGACAGAGTTCAGCCGCCCCCCCACAGAGGCCATTGTGACGGCATGCCGACACCGGTTCCGGCCCATTCTGCTCACCACCCTGACCACCACCCTGGGGCTCATTCCCCTTTATCTTGGCGGTGGTTCCATGTGGGAGCCCATGGCCATCTCCATCATGGTGGGTCTGTTGTTTGGTACCACCATCACCCTTTTGTTTGTCCCGGCCATTTACAGCCTGTTTTACCGGGTTGACCGGATGCCATAAAATTGCAGCTATTGAGGATATGCCTGCTTGACCATTTCACTTGACCATTTCAAAGAGGTGAATTTAAAAAAAATGCGAATTGCCGTAATTTCAGATATTCATGCCAATTTAACAGCCCTTGAGGCAGTTGCCACGGACATCCGTGGGTCAAAGGCAGATGTTGTTGTCTGCCTTGGAGATATCACCACGCTGGGGCCCCGCCCCCGAGCCTGTCTGCAGATCATCCGGGATCTGAAATGCCGGTGTGTCATGGGCAACCATGATGCGTTTATGGTTGACCCGGACCTGCTTCATACCTACACGGATTCTCCCATGATTGCGGACTTGGTGAACTGGGCCAGGAGTAGACTGTCGCGGGAAGATCTCGACTTTATTCATAGCTTTGACCATTGTATCAAGCTGGTACCGGATTCCTCAGCCAGATGGCTTTTTTTTCACGGCACCCCAAAAAATTTCATGGCAGATATTCTCTCTGAAACAACGGCGGCCCAACTGGATGATCTGTTTGGGAAAGAAACCGCAGAACTCATGGGATGCGGCCATACCCATATCCAGATGCTACGACAGCACAAAGGTACTTTGATCATGAATCCGGGCAGCGTGGGGCTCCCCTTCAAGGAATATGTAAGGGGCAAGCGTCCCCAACTGCTTGACCATGCGGAATATGCCCTTGTATCAAAAAAAGGGGGAAATCTGGAGATCAATCTCAAGCGGATCCAATATAACAGGGAAGAGTTTAAAAAAAGCGTGGCCAGATGTGGCGGAATCGTTGAAAGATTTTTTTCACGCTTTTAACGGGAGTACAGATTACATTTTTTTTACAACTTGTTTACACATCCGTGACACATGGTTTAATGAGTGGGGGTATGGTGAATTCAACTCGGCCATTGAGTGAATAATTTACCCATAACATAAGGAGAAATCCCATGAAACAGCTCATTTACCGCCATCCCGTAATGCTCATGGTATCCATTGCAACCCTTATCCTGACCTTCATGACCCCACCTGCAGGGGCAAGTTCCCGGGAAGAGACCAAGGTTGTGTGCCGGTTAAATACGGACCGGGACATCTTTACGGCAGGAGAACCCCAGAACATTGTTCTCAAGGTCAGTCTGGAGGCACCTTTGGCACCCACAGGCCTTCAACGTCCCGCCGTGAACCTTGCCCTGGTGCTGGACCGATCCGGCTCCATGGGCGGTACCAAGATGGAGCAGGCAAGGGCAGCGGCCCTGGAGGCCCTGAACCGATTGGGCCTCCAGGATCTCTTTTCCCTGGTGACATACAACAACACCATTGAGACCATGGTTCCGGCCCGACATCCCCGCCATCCCCAGGAGATCATTCATACCATTCGTCAAATAGAGGCTGGCGGCAACACCGCCCTTTTCGGGGGGGTCAGCCAGGGAGCCGCAGAGATCCGGAAAAACATTGAAAGTGACTATGTCCACCGCATTGTGCTTTTGTCCGATGGTCTTGCCAACGTGGGGCCCAGTACTCCCGAAGACCTGGGCCGTCTGGGGGCGGCTCTGATAAAGGAGCACATCTCCGTCACCACGGTGGGGGTGGGGGTGGACTACAATGAAGACCTCATGGCACGGCTCTCCCAGAATAGTGACGGCAATACCTATTTTGTTGAGTCCGGGTATGATCTCCCCGCCATCTTTGCAGCGGAGCTGGGGGATGTACTCAATGTCGTTGCCCAAAAGGTAAAAGTGATCATCACCCTATCCCATGAGGTTACCCCGGTGGGTATCATCGGCAGGGAGGGCAGAATCACCGGCAACCGTATAGAACTTTCCATGAATCAGCTCTATGGGGGTCAGGAAAAATACGCCCTGGTGGAGGTGAAACTACCGGCATTCGCACCGGGATCAAACAAAGAAATTGCCCGGGCAGATGTCTATTACGACAACCCGTTTTCCCGTAAACAGGAACAGTCCACGGCTCTCTCCCACGTGAAATTCAGCAGCAACCCGGAAACGGTGGCCGCCTCCACAAACATCGACGTGGTACGTGAGTATCAGCTTAACCTCAACGCCCTGGCCCAGGAAAAGGCCATTGAACTTTCGGACAAGGGAGAGAAAAAAGCGGCCGTGGCCGAATTGAAAAAATCGGCTGTCAAGCTCAAAGAGGTGGGAGCCAAATATGAGGATGAATCTCTCCTTGAAGAGGCGGCAGCCATTGAAGACCAGGCCCGGCGCATTGAAACCGAAGGCATGAGTAAAAAAAGCCGCAAAGTGCTCAGAACCCAATCCTTTCAGATGAAAAATCAACAGCTTTTAGATAAGGAATAGAAATATATAACCCACATGTCCTGGCGGACACAACGAAGATAGAAAATGGCATTATGCCGCCCCCCCCCCGACGGGCAATGGGCCCGGCCCGGAACCGTAGACGGCTCAATTGGCCGGTTCCTATTGCCCGTCGGGGGAGGGGCTCTGCTGAGGTAGACTTGAAGACTACCTTTTCATATAACATACATGGCAGAAACACCTGCCACAACGAAAAACGAAAGTCCTTTAATTCCAGCATATTGGTGAGACTTTCATATAAAAAGCTAAATAGTTAACAATCGGCTTAAATCGGTAAATACAGCTTGACATAGAGTGGACGATTTGTATATCTGTCAAGGACTTAATCAGAGGGGAGATGGCTGCGTCTGCCCAGTAATGGTAAACGAATGCAAATTTAAGGAGAACAGCGACATGAAGATTTCGATAAAGAATCTTGGCGCTATCAAGCAGGCGGAGTTCACGCTCGGCGAGTTGACCATTATCTGCGGCGGTAACAATACCGGAAAGACTTATGCCACCTATGCTTTGTTTGGATTTCTTTCCTTCTGGCGTGATGCTTTTTCGATCAAGGTGCCAGACGGGGATGTCCCCCGTCTTTTAAAAGAAGGCAATATTGAGCTGAACATTAAAGACTACGTTAATAATGCCCCCACCATACTTGAAAAAGGTTGCAAAGCCTTCACAAGGCAACTTTCACATGTTTTCGCCTCGTCAGACAAGCATTTTGCTGACAGCTCTTTTGCAGTCGAGCTTGATCCACGTGATATTCAGCCGATTCCGACATTTGAACGTACGATGGGAGCTGCGAAGACACAACTATTTTCAATTTCGAAAAAAGCTGATTCACCGTTGGTTGACATTTCCCTATTGGTTGAGAAGGAAAAGGTTAAGATACCTCAGGATCTTATCACAAAAATTATTGGAGACGCCTTAAAAGATATCGTTTTCGGCCATCTTTTCCCTCACCCATTTATTGCAAGTGCAGAACGTACCGGATCGGCAATTTTTCGAAAAGAACTCAATTTTGCACGCAACAGATTGCTTGAAGAGATGAGTTCAATGGAAAAGGAGATTAACCCCTTTGAGCTTCTTTCCAAGGTCTATACCGACTATGCCTTGCCCGTTAGATCTAATGTTGATTTTACGCGCCAGTTGGAGGAGATCGCAAAAAAAGATAGTTTTATAGCCAAAGAGCATCCGGAAATATTGAATGATTTTACCGACATTATTGGCGGAGGTTACCTCGTAACCAAAAGTGATGAGCTTTATTACGTCCCCAAGGGGAAACGAATCAAGTTGACCATGGACGAAAGTTCCAGCGCAGTGCGCTCATTGCTGGATATAGGATTCTATCTTCGACATGTGGCAGCGCCGGGTGACTTACTCATGGTAGATGAGCCGGAGCTTAACCTGCACCCTGAAAATCAAAGAAGGGTTGCCCGACTTTTCTCAAGATTGGTCAATATCGGCATTAAGGTATTCATCACAACCCATAGTGACTACATCATCAAAGAACTGAATACACTGATTATGCTTAACCAAGGTGGAGAACGATTACACACACTGGCTGAGCAAGAGCATTATGGGAATTCGGAGCTCCTCAACCCTGACAAAGTACGCGTATACATTGCAGAAGAAGCTCTCATCAAATTAGATGGCGCACAACGCAAGACCAGATGCCAGACTCTTGTTCCAGCAGACATAGACAGCAAGCTGGGAATAGAGGCAAGGAGTTTTGATAAAACCATCGAAGATATGAATCGAATCCAAGAAGAAATTGTGTGGGGAGGCGATGAGTGATGCCGGACATGGAAATCCTTTCCCAATTGATTAAGAACACTGCACTGGTTCCACTTCAAGATGAATATGGCAAATCGTTCGTCATCCTTTATGAGCCGCAAGCACCAGATTCCAGTGCGACCATTCGCAATCTGCCGGCAGATGCTCTTGTAATCAAAGTAGACGCTTTCCGCTCACCGGATGAGATCTTTAATGGTGGTAATGGCGAATGCAAGCGTGCCGATTATGTCATCATCAGCGCAGAGAAGAAATGCATCCTGTATATCGAACTTAAGCGCACCAAGGACGAATGGACGCAGATTGTCAAGCAACTGATAGGCGCACAATGTTTTGTCAAGTATTGCCAGGAAATTGGCAAGGCATTCTGGAGCGAGAATGATTTTCTTTCAGACTATAAAAACCGCTTCATCAGCATCGGCCACACAAGCATTGCCAAGAAAAAGACGCGGATAACAAGGAGCGCAGACATACACGACACACCGGAGAATGCCATGAAAGTCGATTGGCCGAATTATCTGCAATTTTACAAACTGGCTTGCTTAGGTGCATAAATAGAAGGATCTTGTCAAAATCGTCAAGGGTAACGCCATCGTCCCTACCTATGTGCTGGAATACCTGCTGGGCCAGTATTGCGTCACCAGTGCTCCGCGTTTTAATTGAATGAAAAAAGGGAAACAATGACCAGACAAATAAAGACCCCCGCCGATTCAGAATCTTTCATTGCAGAAATTGTTGGAGAAGAGAGCCTCATGGGCCAACGCATGGCTGCCGGAAAACTCCTGCATATGATGGATATAGCCGCTGGCTGCGCGGGTGCCAGGCATTCGGGAAGTTCCATTGTAACCATTTCCTTTGATCGCATCGAACTTATAGATGAAATCTGCCACATGGATTATGTGCGCTATGATGCCTGCGTGATCCAGGTGGGTCAATCCTCCATGGTGATCAAAGTGGATGGTTTTCATAAGCCCCCCGGAGAACTGAAGCTGATACCCGGCCACAGCCACATTATTACCATGGTGGCCATGGATGCCAACAGAAAGCCCAACAAGCGTATCCCAGGACTTGAATACCGCACAGCCAAAGACAATGAACTGAGAAAACTGGCAGAAGCCCGGCAGCGACTCCTGGCAAATCGCAGTAAAACAAAGGAAGCCGTCCAGGCCCTGGAACAGATACCTGACCAATGGCTGACGGATTACTATGCCCGCGCAACCCATTTCCCGCCGGAGGCAACGGAACTTGTGACCCGCAGAAGATTTCTTCCCCGCAACACCAACGTCTTTGGCAATGTGTTCGGCGGTGACACCGTGGAGATGATGGCGGAACTGGCCCTGGCCACGGCCCGTCAGTTCACCGGTAATTACCGCATGGTGACCATTGCCATGGAAGACGTGTTTTTCCTTAAGCCCCTTCAGCTGCAAAATATCGTTGAGATGTGTGCCCGCGTGATTTTTGTTGCCAACACCACCCTGGTGGTTCAAATCACCGTCAAGGCCATTTCACTCCATGACACAGAAGCCTCCTATGTCACCAACAACGGCCTTTTTACCGTGCTTAACTATGATCGGGCCGGAAGAAAGAAAAGCATTGTCAACGGGCTTGAGATGAAGAATTCCGATCTTCAAACCCGGCAACACTATATCAATGAGCTGATAAAGTACGAAAAACGAACCGGTCGTCAAAGCACACTGCACAAAGATACGATTAGATTAACATGACAAGCAGACGACCCATCATTTTCTTCTGGGCACTGTTTCTGGTGCCCACACTCATTGTGACGGCCCTGGCCTTCCGGCTGCTGTCCCATGAACAGGAACGTCTGAACCGAACGGCAATGGAAACATTATCCCGGCAGGCGGAAGCTATGGCAGACACCATCCACCTGACTCTCCAGGCGGTGAGGGACAACATGGGCAGATCGCTGCTGCAACTTTCGCCGGAGGGACGGCTGGACCAGCTCAAATCCTGGGAAGCCACCAATCCCCTGGTGCGCAATCTCTTTATTAAACCCCAGGGAAAAGAACCCACCTATCCTGTGCCGGGCATGGCCTCCACGGCGGAGGAGCGTCGGTTCATGATTCGGTACGAACCACTGTTCTCCGGCAGGCTTGCCTTTGATTTCAATGAAGTGCCGTCCCGTGATGCCCTGGGCAGCAGCGCTGCCATGCCTCTGACCGCCGCTGATAATGCCCCTTCCCTTAGCACTTCAATGAAGTCGAATAATCAATACCCAACACGGATGCCGGCATCGGCACCCCAAAGAAAACGCTTTTCAGAAAAAGAGAATCTGCTGGCGCTCTCCAGGGCTCCCCGGCAGGCCGCACAGGTAGGGCGGGAAGCGGATATCTATTCCCCTGAAAAAGGGGCCCCACCAGAAACAGACATGACGGAAAAGAGTGGATGGATTCCCTGGTTCAGTGAAAACCGACTCTTCATCCTGGTGTGGGCACAGCAAAAAAAAAATAGACCCATATACGGGGTGGAGCTTGAACTGATGACCCTTCTCTCCCGGCTGGTGGTGGAACTTCCCCGGCTCTCGGTCAACACCGCCGCCCTGGTACTCATGGACGGTAACGGCCATGTGATGCATCAATCAGGCACCCTTGACATCACTTCAGGGGATAAACCCCTCACCGCCATTGCCGTCTCCCCTCTTCTGCCCCACTGGAAGATCGCCCTGTACACCCATGGAAAAGAGGGCGCCACCACCCGGGGATTCCTCTATCTCTCATGCCTTCTCCTTGGCATCTTCATTACCGCCATCATCACAGGCGGCATCCTGCTTACCCGTGTGACCCTGAAAAACATGGAGGATGCCCGTCAAAAAACCTCCTTTGTCTCTTCAGTGTCCCATGAACTGAAAACCCCTTTGACCAGTATCCGCATGTACGCGGAACTGCTGCAGTCCGGACGGATCACCGATCCTGAAAAAACAGACCATTACCTCACGGTGATGGTCACGGAGACCCGACGTCTCACCCGATTAATCAACAATGTGCTGGATTTTGGAAGATTGGAACAGGGGAAAAAACAATACCATAAAAGACCTTTCAACCTTATGGATCTGCTGAACCAGATTATTGATGCCCACAGTATCCGAATACAACGGCACGGGCTTGACATCATCACCCAATTTAATATCCACGGCATGGGCAGTACCGGCACCCACAGTAGTGCCGGCACCCACAGCGGTACCGACAGCCACAACCGTATCGATACCCACAACCGTACCGATATCCACAACGGCTTCACCCTCACCTCTGATCCCGATGCCCTGGAACAGGTGATTCTCAATCTTATGGACAATGCATTGAAATATGCCAAAAACGGCAGCTTCATCCGGTTTGTTCTGGAAAAGGAAAGGCCTGATTACCCGGACATCCTGTTAAAGGTGTGCGACAATGGCCCGGGCATTCCCGAAAAGCATTGCCATGCCATATTTGAAAAGTTCCACAGGGTGGACAACTCTTTAACCGCAACCCATCCCGGTTCGGGTCTGGGGCTGAGTATCTCCAGAAAAATCCTGCGCGATCTTGGCGGGGATCTGGTGCTGGAACTGCCTCCCACCGGCCCGGGGTGCTGCTTTGTTGCAAGGATTACATCATGACAACCATTCACATACTTGTGGCTGAGGACGATGACAATATCCGCATGGGACTTGTGGATATTCTGGAGAGCGAATCTTACCGGGTGACCCCGGCGGAAGACGGTGAAATTGCCCTGGCACGGTTCCGGGACACCCCGGTTGACCTGGTACTCCTCGACATCATGATGCCGGGAAAAAACGGATTCGACGTGTGCCGCGACATCCGTGCCATGAACCGGCAGGTGCCCATCATCATGCTCACGGCCAAGGGAGAAGAGATGGACAAGGTCATCGGGCTCCATTCCGGAGCGGATGACTACATCACCAAGCCCTTTGGCATCCATGAACTTCTGGCACGGATCACAGCGGTTTTAAGACGATGCAGTTTGAGGGAAGAAGCGTCTGCATCCAATGAGGATATTTTTATGTTTGGCGGATATCAGGTGAATCCCAAAACCTTCAAGCTCACTCTGAAATCCTCCCACCCCTCCCCCCGGCACCCTGACCTTCCCTCCATGAACATTGATATTTCCGAGCGGGAACTGAAACTGATTCAATTTTTTCATCAACACCCCGGCCAGGTGTTGAGCCGGGACGCACTGTTGAATGAAATATGGGGCATCAACTATCTTGGCACCACCCGGACCCTTGATCAGCACATTGCCAAGTTGAGAAAAAAAATTGAACCCATCCCCTCCTCCCCGAAAATCATCACCACGGTCCACGGAACCGGGTATCGGTATTCCGGGGAGTGATCACACTGCTGCCCCCTCCCCCAAATGGCCGGGATTGTGATCAATGTCTCGTTAAACGAAGAGCCTTATCTCGACAGGCAAGCCAAATCAGAAATCAAGAAGTTAGGTGCTACCTGTTTCTCTGAGCTACAGGGCTGGGACAGATGTAAAGTTGTCGATGAAGGAATTTCAACAAAATTTTAAGGGAAGTAAAATGAATATTGATGTTGAACCAAAAATTAATGATACTCTTTTTGATCGAATTGTCACCATCCTTGAAAAAGCCCGTTTCAATGTTGTTCGTGCAGTCAACTCCAATATGGTTTTGGCATATTGGCTGATTGGGCGGGAGATTGTGCAGGAGTTGCAGGGAGGCGAAGGGCGGGCTGAATATGGAAAACGGATTTTAGAAGAATTATCTGTCCGACTGACAAAACGATATGGTAGCGGCTACTCATTGACCAACCTCAAGTATTTTCGAACTTTTTACCAAGTGTTTCAAGACCGCTTTCCTGAAATTGGTCGCCCTTCGGGTGACCAATCAGCCATGGTCGCAAAAGGTCACCCATCAGGTGGCGAATTGATGGCAGATGATACAAGGCCGGCAGCGGGCTTCTCCCCGCAGCTTTCCTGGTCTCACTATCGGGCTCTGATGCGAGTTAAAGACGAGAAAGCCCGCCTCTTCTACGAGCAGGAAACCATTGAATGCGGCTGGAGCAAGGCGCAACTGGAGCGGCAGATCCACTCTTTCTACTACGAGCGGATCATTTCGAATCGCGGTGAAGCCGGTCTAACTGCTTTTGACAGAGAACGCCTTCCCGGGAACCCCGTTCCCTCTGAAACAATTTTAAAAAATCCTTATGTGCTGGAATTTCTCGGGTTGCCGGATTCTCCCAACCTTCGAGAAACCACATTGGAACAGGCCATCATTAGCCATTTACAAAAATTTCTTCTGGAACTGGGAAAAGGGTTTGCTTTTGTCGCCAGACAGAAACGGCTGCGCTTTGACGACACAGACCTCTACGTCGATCTGGTTTTCTACAACTGCATTATCAAGTGCTATTTACTGATTGATCTCAAGATGGGCGAGCTGTCATACAAGGATGTGGGGCAGATGGACGGATATGTCCGTATGTTTGATGACCTGTATACCGCGGATGATGACAACCCCACCATTGGACTGGTTCTATGCACAAAGAAAAATGAAACGGTTGCCAAATATTCCGTACTGAATGAGCGGAAACAGATTTTTGCGTCAAAATACATGCTCTACCTGCCAAGTGAAGACGAGTTGAAGCTGGAAATAGAAAAAGAGCGCCGGTTGATCGAAGCATATCTGGAGGAAAAAGATGACTGAAAAGGGCATCCTTCATATGCCATCAAAAGTACTTGACACTTTTTTGAGAGAAAACCCCGCAAAACGGAAATATTACTCTGGAAAGTGTAAGCCGAGAAATGAAGGATGCCAAAAAATCAAACACATTCCCTCTTCCCCGAAAATCATCACCACGGTCCACGGAACCGGGTATCGGTATTCCGGGGAGTGATCACACTGCTGCCCCCTCCCCCAAATGGCCGGATTTGTGATCAAGCCATCGTCATTGGATCGGCAAGCAGATGGATAAACTTCAAATTGGCCTTGGGAAAAGGGTATTGATCAATTTCACAGGGGCGAATCCAGCGATGGTCCACCGGCCCGTTGAGCTGCACCCGTCCGGATACATACCCACAAAGATAGACATCCACCTCAATTTTAAAATGGGTATAGGCATGGGTTATCCGGGTGAGATGGGAAGAGACCGTTACATCAAGCCCCGTCTCCTCCAGAAGTTCCCGCACACAGGCATCCGGCCCCTCTTCGTCCTTTTCTACTTTACCGCCGGGGAACTCCCACAGTCCACCCAGCAACCCCTCCGGCTTTCTCCGGGTGATTAACAGCCGCTCCCCCTTTTTCACCACCCCCACGGCAATGTGGTGGGTGGGTACCGGCTTGCGTTTTTTACGTCGGGGGTAATGGGCCACCATGTCCATCTTAAATGCATTGCAGGCGCGGCACAGGGGACAGGTATCGCAACGGACAGCAGCACCCGGGATACAGACCAGGGCACCCAGCTCCATCATTGCCTGGTTGAAAAGCGAGGGTGTGGAGCGATCCAGCAGCCTGTCCGCCATGGACTGAAATTGCCTGTGAGAAGCAGCGTGGTTCACCGGAGTCTCCATGGTGAAGAGCCGCGCCAGGACCCGCTTGACATTCCCATCCACAGCAGCCAGGGGAAGACCAAAGGCGATGCTCAATACGGCCGCCGCAATATAGTCCCCCACACCTGGAAGGGATTTGAAATTCTCTTTATTCCCGGGGACCTGGCCATCAAATTGATCCACCACCACCCGGGCGGCCCTGTGAAGGTTCCGGGCCCGGGCATAATATCCCAGCCCCTCCCACAATTTGAGAACCTCCTCCTGGTCCGCATCCGCCAGATCCGTCACCATGGGAAATCGCGTCATGAACCGATTATAGTAGGGAATCACCGTTGTCACCTGGGTCTGCTGCAGCATCACCTCAGATACCCAGATGGCGTAGGGGGCATTTGTCTGTCGCCAGGGAAGCTGACGATGGGTGTCGTGATACCAGGCCAACAATTTCTTTTGCATTTCGACCCGGGTGGCTTCGTCCCACGCCACCAAACCGGTTCCTTTGAGATCCTCTTGATTCATAACGATTTTGTTGTATCCCCTGCTTTAAACTTAAGGGATTTGGCCAGTAACACCGTACAGACAAGGCAAATCACCGCCGAAATCACCACAAAAACAAACATGGAATGGACACCATCAAGCACGGCCATTTGCACTGCCTGTCTGGCATGGCCTGGAATCAGGGCCTGTACTTCCGGCCGAAACAGATTTTCCGTGCCCTTTTGCAACAGATCCATCAATGACGGAGGAAAACCTGCGGACACTTCTTCCAGACCTCCCAGCAGACCCGATGTCACCAGGCCGCCACAGATGCCCACCCCAATGGTTCCCCCCAGTGTCCGGGCAAACTGATGGGAGGAGGTAGCCACCCCCAGATTGGTTTCCGGCAGGGCTTTTTGCACCTGTACCATGGTGGAAAGGGTGACAAACCCCATGCCGATCCCCACCAGCATGAACACCCAGAACAGTCCGGTCATGGTGGTTTCAAGGCTGAAGTTCAGGACGAGAAGTGCACCCACCACAATGAAAAGGCCCCCCACAATGGAGATGGTGCGTCCGCCCGTCCGATCCATGATGCGACCAATGGCCATGGCGCCTGCAGACCATCCCAGACTCAGGGAGAGCATGGCCCACCCCACCTGCAGGGGGGTCCGGTTCAATGCCCCCTGGATAAAAAGCGGCGCATAGGCGAACAGGGCAAAAATGGTGCAGCTGGAAAAGAAAGTGGCCGCGTTGCCCAGTGAAAACCGGGGGTTTTTGAAAAACGTCAAATCAAGGATGGGATCTGTCGCTCTCATCTCCGCCATGAAAAATCCAACGCCAAAGGTCAGGGTGACACACACCATCAGCACCATCTCAACGAAATTCCATCCATGGGCCCCCTCTCCTCTCATGAAAAGAGAGAGAAACCCGAGGATAAAGCCGGTAAGACACACCGCACCGGCATAATCCAGATGTGCCGCCTGTCTTTTTTCCCGGAACTCCTTGAGATATCGTCCAATCCCCACCAGGGAAACAATGCCCAGGGGCACGTTAATGTAAAAAATCCAGCGCCATGAAAACCAGGTGACAATGACCCCGCCAAGTGTGGGACCAATGATGCTTGAAATGCCCCACACGGAACTTGCAAGGGAAAGGGTTCTTGCCCGGGCACCCGGTGGTGCCGCTTCGGAAAGCACAATGTAAACAAGGGCAAAGCAGGCCCCGGCCCCGATTCCCTGGAACACACGGGAAAAGACCAGAAAGGCCATGGATTGGGAGGCTCCGGCGGCAATGGATGCCAAAAGAAATAAGGAGATGGCAAACAAAAAGAGTTTTCGGGTGTTAAACTGGTCGGCCAGCTTGCCAAACACCGGAAGGGCCACGGCCCGTGCCAGAAAATAGGCCGAATAGACCCAGGCGTAAAGGTGCAGTCCCCCCAGATCGGCAATGATGGTGGGGGCCGCGGCCGTCATGACAAGTGCGTCCATGGCCCCCAGAAAAAGGGCCAGCAATGCCGAGGCAATAATATAAAATCGGCCCTGGGGACCGATGGGGTCTTTAACGGTTGTATTCAACATTTTTCTCCATAAATGCTTTGATCATCCCATGTTACGAGCTGCAGGAAAGCATGGAACACCCTGCCCTGTTTCGGGCCCATGGGGGTCTTTTTTCCGCATACTTTTCCTTGCCCGGCTGTTCATCATAGGGGTGACGCATCACCTCCATCAGCTCTTTGACCATGCCATAGTCCCCTTTTTCCGCATTGTCAATGGCCAGCTGGGCCAGGTAGTTGCGCAGTACATATTTGGGATTTACCTGATTCATTTTCCTTCTTCTTTTGTCAGGGGGCATTCCATCTGCTGCCAGTCGTTTTATGTAGGCTTTCAGCCACGCACCCATTTTTTCCCGGTAGGCCGGGGTTAGTTCGTCCGGATCATAATATGCGTCCATCACCCATGACAAAAGTCCCTCCCCATCCACGAGATCCAGCGAGGCTTCAGGAATGGAAACAGCGACCAGATTCCGAAAGAAAAGGGTCATGTCCGTCTCCACCAGGGGAAGCAGCTCCAGAAGCGTGTTGATGAGGGACTCATCTGTCTTTTTTTCATAATGATGAAAGCCCAGTTTTCGGGCCATCATCTGCTGCCACCCGTGGGTGTACGCATCCACATACCCATCCACGGCCCCTTGAAGGACAGATACCTCCCCAATGAGGGGGTGGATGGCATTGGCCAGCTGAACCAGATTCCAATGGGCAATGCCCGGCTGATTTCCAAAGCAATACCGTCGTCCGGCAGCATCGGTGGTGTTGGGGGTCCAGGTGGGGTCATAGTTCTCCAGCCAGCCATAGGGCCCGTAGTCCATGGTCAACCCCAGAATGGACATGTTATCGGTGTTCATCACCCCGTGGACAAATCCCACCCGCATCCAGTGGATGACCATCTCTGCGGTGGTGCGGCACACCTGCCTTAACCATTCAAGATAAACCGCCTTTGAAGGTCTGCCCAGATGGGGAAAATCGGTTCTGATGGTATAATCCAGCAGTTGCTTCAATAAGCGAGTCTCATTTCCGGCGGCCAGGATCTGGAAATTACCGAACCGGATAAAAGAGGGTGCCATGCGGCACACCACCGCTCCTGGTTCCTCTTTGGGATGACCGTCATAAAACATGTCCCGAACCACCTGCTCACCGGTGGAGATAAGACTTAGCGCCCGGGTGGTGGGAATCCCCAGGTGAAACATGGCCTCACTGCACAAAAATTCCCGGATGGACGAGCGAAGCACTGCAAGCCCATCGGCGGTTCGAGAATAAGGTGTAAGCCCGGCTCCTTTGAGTTGAAGCATCCAGCGGCCTGTCTTTTGATTAAGCACCTCCCCAAGGTTGATGGCCCGACCATCACCCAGCTGCCCTGCCCAATTGCCGAACTGGTGCCCACCATACCGCATGGCAAAGGGGTCCATGCCTGGAAGCAGCTCATTACCGGAAAACACCCTGGTAAACTGCAGGCTCCGGCAGTCGGCTTCGGACAGATCTATCAGTTCCGCAGCCTCCCGGGAAAAGGCCACAAGCGTTGGAAAGGAAACAATGGTAGGGGTTACACGGGAATAACAGGCTCCTGGCACCGGCCTTGGCAGGTTGGTGGTTTCAGGATCTGCCGGCAGTTCCCGGACAAACCGGTTATCAAATACCAGTGCCGCCAGGTTTTTCATACCCATTTCCTCACCCTTAACCACATCATTGGATTTTATTTCAGTCATCATACCCCCCCCCGTGAGTCCTAAACCGGACACGTCAGAAACAAAAAGGTTTTCTGATTCTTTTGCCCAAACAACACGAAAATCAGAGATAAGAATCGAAACACTGAAATCCGGCATGAGCCTTAAAATTTTAACCGTCATATCCCTCCTCCGAAACGACACAGCATCCCTGGTATGCCATTCCGTTTCCAAGAAGAAAGATATGCCGTATTATTTGCTATTATTATCACGAAAACGTATAACGCAATGGAATGTATTTGTTTTGGAATGTAAAAAATAAGGATTATCATAAGAGTATGGCCACTTACATCAAACTGATATTAACCGCCGTTTTCTGGGGCGGCACCTTTATTGCCGGCAGATCCATAGCTTCGGATGTCACCCCCATCAACGCCGCATTTCTTCGGTTCACCATTGCGTCCGTTTTTCTGATCATCTTCACAAGAAGTATGGAGGGTTCTCTTCCCCGGATTTCCGGAAAACAGCTCATCCCCCTCGTTTTATTGGGGGCCACCGGCGTTTTTTCCTATAATATTCTTTTTTTTGAGGGGCTGCATTACATCCACGCCGGAAGAGCCTCACTGATCATCGCCATGAATCCCATTGTGATCAGCCTGTTCGCTGCTTTGTTTTTCAGGGAAAGACTTAATTTCATCAAAGGACTGGGTATTCTTTTGTCGGTGACCGGTGCCCTGGTGGTGATTTCCAACGGAGACCTGACCCATGCCATGGGCTATGATATCGGCAGGGGTGAGCTGCTGATCTGTGGTTGTGTTGCCAGCTGGGTGGCCTATTCTCTCCTTGGAAAAGCTGTGATGGGAACCTTGTCACCCCTTGTTTCCGTTTGCTATTCATCCATAGCAGGAACGGTGCTTCTGGCCATTCCTTTTCTGGTCAAGGGACAATTTCATGAAATCATGGCGTACACCCTGCCGGAATGGTTCAGCCTGTTCTATCTGGGATTCTTCGGAACGGTGCTGGGATTTTTCTGGTATTATGATGCCATCAACACCATCGGTCCCATGAAAGCCAGCGTATTCATTAATCTGGTGCCGGTCAGCGCCATTACACTGTCTTATTTCATCCTGGATGAAGCCATCACCCCATCGCTGTTTTCAGGAGCAGTGCTGGTGATTTCCGGCGTCTATGCAACCAACGCATCGGAAATGATCAAAAACGGTCTGCTACGACTCACCCACTGCCGGAGATGAAAAATCGAAACGCTAATAATTTTGGCGTACGAGAGGGTATTTTATACATAACGCATCGGTCGTTAGTTCTCTATTCTATCAAGGGGCAAGACTTAATCAAGAAGCAGGACTTACGACGTACTCCACAATTTATGATCGAAAAAAAAGAAAGATAGGAAAGCTGCTGATTTTATATGAAAGTCTCACCAATATGCTGGAATCAAAGGACTTTCGTTTTTCGTTGTGGCAGGTCTTTCTGCCATGTATGTTATATGAAAAGGTAGTCTTCAATTCTACCTCAGCAGAGCCCCTCCCCCGACGGGCAATAGGAACCGGCCAATTGAGCCGTCTACGGTTCCGGGCCGGGCACATTGCCCGTCGGGGGGGGGGCGGCATAATGCCATTTTCTATCTTTGTTGTGCCCGCCAGGGCATGGGGGTTTATAAGAAAGTGTAGGCATGCCTAACATTACTTTCATTATTGGTTGTGGGCAGACCCAGGTCCCCAATGCGGTCCGCCCGTGGCGGTTATAGGAATGACGGCTGCATTGAGACACTATTGAAAAATGCGGATACAGCTCTGTATCAGGCAAAGACGAGCGGACGGAATTGCCTCAAAATTTATAATTGCCTCAAAATTTATGAATCTGTTGATTAAATCGTGATTTTCATATTTCAGATACCAGCCTTTTTGCTGCTGCATTGACTTGAGTCTGCGGGGCATGGTATGTGGGAGATAACAATCAGAACTAAATCCATAGGCTCATTCATGTGGGTGGGATTCAGCAATTTTTGATCTCCCGTTTAACCAAGGTAAAACTTATCAAATGGGAACTCCTTTGATTTCCCAAACGGTAAATTAATGAGTGACGTCTCCCTAACTTCATACCGTTAGTTCAAAAAAGGGGATGATTCAAAAAATGGATAAAAAGTCTATCTTGGTCGCGGACTACGATCCGTCCAGTCTTAAATTCCTTACAACCTGTTTTGTTTCTGCGGAATACCGGGTCCTGCAGGCTTTAAATGGTAATCAGACGTTGGAGCTGGCAAAACAACTTCCGAATCTGATTGTTCTAAACACCATGCTGCCGGATATTAATGGCTTTGAAGTGTGTAAACGCTTAAAATCAAATAGAGAAACATCTAAGATCCCGATTGTTTTTATTCCGGAACCCCATGGGGATGATGTCATTGCCAAATGCTTTGAAATGGGGGGAGATGATTACCTGTGCAAACCTTTTCGGGAAGCGGCAATTTTAAGTCGGGTTCGAATTCGTATGAACTTAAAAAATAGAGAGGGGCGTGTGGACCATTACCGACAGATTGTGGAAAAGGCGGCCGATATCATCTATTGCGCCGACCGGAAAGGACGGCTCAACTATGTGAATCCTTTTGCAGAGCGCTTGTTGGGCTTTTCAAGGGAGGAAATCATCGGTAAAAGCTACCTTGAGTTTATTCGACCTGATTTTGCCGTAAAAGTGAAGCAATTCCATCTGCATCAAATTAAAGAAAAGGTTGAAAAAATTTACACTGAATTTCCTGTTATGACCAAAAGCCGTAAACATCTATGGCTGGCCCAGCAAGCCCAGTTGTTGATACAGGATGGTGAGATCGTGGGGTTCCAGGCCATCGCAAGGGATATCAGCCAGACCCGGCGGATGGAAAAGGATCTTAGAAACATTGCCAATGAATTGGAGATAACCAACCGGCAATTAATTCAGGCAAATGATCATGCAAGTGAAATGGCTGCAAAGGCAGAATTCGCCAATATGGCCCAAAATGAACTTCTGGCCGATTTGAGTCGGGAGATCAACACGTCCGTGGACACCATGGGGAGGATAATTTCACAGCTTTCAGATACGGTTCTTTCAGATACACAGCGTCAATATGTGGAAACCATTCGTTCCAGCGGTGAGCAGCTGCGAAATTTGATTCGTGATATGGTGGGAGAGGTTCCAAAATGATAGTAACTGAAATGAACCCGGTGTTTGAATATTTTTATGTTGCCAGACAACCTATTTTTGATAATTCAGGCAAAATTTGGGGGCATGAGTTGTTATACCACAGCGATTCCAATGACCCCACAGTTGAAATCACAAACGATAACATTGCGTCTCTGTGCGTGGCGACCTCCGGCTTTACAACTTTTCAGCTTTTCCAAGTTGCCTCACACAAAATCTGTATTAAATTCACCGAAACACTTATTCTTGACGGGTCTCCTCGTGGACTTCCCCCTTCCATCGCTGTAATTGAAATCCCAGGGGAGATATTCCCCTCTACGCCACTGATTGAGGTGCTGGCGGATTTAAAAGATGAGGGGTATACCCTCGCCCTTACCACGTATGTGGGAACTGAGACTCAAAACAAACTTCTGGATTACGTTGATATTGTTAAAGTTGACGTATCCGGAAAATCCATACAGGAGATCCAGGAGATTTTTGCATGTACCCAAGGAGAAGACAAAACCATTTTAAAATTGGCGGACAGGGTGGAAAACAGAGAGGCCGTGCAGGAATTGAGAGCGCTGGGATGCGATTTCTATCAAGGCCCTTTTTTTGCAAAACCGGTAAAGTTGCGTGGACGTAATTTGAAACCCACGGAAATTTCAAAATTTCGTATTATGCAGGCATTTGAAACGCCTGATCTTAAGGTTGAAACCATAACGGAGATAATCAAAGCAGATCCCAGCATAACATACCAACTGTTAAAGCTTTTAAACTCAGTGGTGTATGGTTTTACCGTCAGGATTGAGTCTGTCAAGCATGCCATTAACCTAATCGGACTGAAACAGCTGGTATACTGGCTCCGTATGGTTGTCATGGCAAGTCTGTCCGGTAAAAATCAAACCCCCGAACTTTATATCCTGGGACTGACCCGTGGACGATTCCTGGAAGAGCTGGCCAGAAATGGAGAGATAAAAGCGGCCAATCCCGAGACATTGTTTTTGTTTGGTATGCTCTCCCTTATAGAATCAATGCTTGAAATGCCAATGGAAATGATTTTGGAAGAACTTCCCCTTTCCCATGAAATAAAAAATGGATACAGGGACGTTAACTCCATCTATTCAAAATACCTTCAGTTGGCCATTGCCATTGAAAATTTTGATCTCCGGAAGATTGACCGGATGTGCAGTCAACTCGGAATCAATAAAAAAGCCGTTGCCATGGCCTCAAGCAATTCCATTGCCTGGGCCAATACAATGGTGCGGTCCATGGGATAGCCGGACTTATCATTCAAAAAAGGGACGCTATTTTCTGTCGCAATATATCATAATCAGCGGTTATTTCCCGGGAATGATTCTCTTTTGCCACTTTTTGAAGGTGCTGGCTCAACGCGGCAGGCTCAGCCAATCCCATGTTCAGGAAATTGCCTTTCAATGTGTGTGCAACAGAGGCAATGGCATCAAAATCCCTGTTTTGAATATGGGCCTGCAACTTATCCAATCCCTCCTGTACAGAATTTTTTGCAGATTCAAAAAGCTCTTCCACATCTTCGGGAGATAACTCATATTCACTTGCCAGATGCTGTTTAACCGAATGTTGAAGGGACATGTCTGTTTTTCTCCTATTCCTTTTCCCAAAGATTCTTTTTTAAAAGATCCTTATTTTTAAAGAGTGGGAAGCATGGTTTAAATTTCATTGTGGGACCGTGTTCGTCTGCTCATGTGGGTTCGGATGATATCCTTATCTGCCATAAGTGGAGAGAATTTTTTTTATTGTTTCAATCTTGAAAGGTTTGGACAGGTAATCATTCATACCGACTTTAAAACAAATTTCCCGATCCTGTTCAAGGGCATGGGCCGTCAACGCCACAATCGGGGTTGTTATGCCCAGATTCCGAATTTGACGTGTGGCTTCTATCCCCCCCACTTCCGGCATTTGCAAATCCATGAAAATCATATCCCACACCCGGTTTTTTTTCTGTAATTGCAAAACGGCGTCCCTTCCGTTTTCAGCAATACCTATGGTTTTTATCCCCAGGGTTGTCAAGGTTTTCTTGAGCAGCTGCTGATTAAAAATATTATCTTCAACTATAAATACAGAAAGCCCGGAGATATCCGTCATGGGTTCATTGGATGGTTCCCCTCTTTTGGAAGGGTGTGCTTTTTGAGAATGGGAAGTTATCTCCAGAAATAGGGTAAACGAAAATTCACTTCCAATGTCCGGTGCGCTGCAAACTTCAATATTTTCTCCTCCCATCAGCTGCACCAGCCGGCTGGAAATGGAGAGCCCCAGCCCGGTTCCGCTGAACCTACGGGCATAAGACCCATCCACTTGGGAAAAGGTTTTAAAGATGTGCTTTAAATCCTTTTCCGCAATGCCGATACCGGTATCTTTAACTGAAAAGTAAAAGGGCATCTTCTTCCGGAGATTTATTTTTTCAGGCAATTCAAGGCTTAGGGTTACCGATCCCTTTTCTGTGTATTTAATGGCATTGCCAATCAAGTTGGTCAACACCTGCCGCAGACGTACGGCATCCACCAGCACTGTTTCCGGGACTTCGGACGGAAGCCTAACCGCCAGCTCCAGACCTTTGTTTTTTGCCGCAATATTCAGAAGACTGATGAGTTCATGAAATAATTTTTCCAAGTTTGTGGGATGAGGGATGATTTCCATATGCCCGGCTTCAATTTTGGAAAAATCCAGTACATCATTGATAATCCTCAGTAACTCGGCAGCAGAAGAGGATATCACCCGAAGCATCTGTTTTTGTTCACCAATTAGATTTGTTCCGGACAAAAGTTCCGTCATCCCCATTATGCCGTTCATTGGGGTCCGGATTTCATGACTCATGTTGGCCAGAAACTGACTTTTTGCCTTATTGGCCTGCTCGGCGCTCACCTTGGCCCGTATGAGTTCCCTTTCAATTTCCTTTCGTGTTGTAATGTTTTCCACCACCCCTTCAAAATAAAGAATATTTTTCAGGTCATCTTTGACCGCTCTCACACTTTTTGAAACCCAGATGAAGGTACCGTCCCGGCACCGAGCCTGAAATTCAAACTTTTTAATAACCCCCCGGCGTTGAATCATCCCAAGAAATTTGCGTCGGTCTTCGGAATTGCGGTAAAAATTTTGGGCCATATCCATCACTTCAGATTGCATCTGCGCCAAAGAATCATATCCAAACATGCGAACAAAAGCAAAATTGGCATTTATCAACCGTCCCGCTTCAGATGATTGAAAGATGCCCTCCATGGCATTCTCAAAGATATTTCGATATTTCTCCTCAGCCTGGCGGAGTGCCTGCTCCGCCTGACGACGTTCCTTAATCTCCTGCCTCAGCCGAACATTTTTTTCCTCAATTTCCTCTTTTCGTTTGCGTTCCTCCACCATCCGGGCATGGAGGAAAATATTTCGATTATTGGCACGTAAAAGAAAATAATTCCCGATCAATACGAAGAGGGTAAGGCTAAAAACAACAAGCAGAAGCTTTACAGAAGAGGTTGAGTCAGACAGTTCATAAGCGGGACGTGCCCAGAAAAGGGAAAACTGCGTCTGCCTTACCGTCATTCGGGTCAGAAGAAAATGTATTTTCTCCGACACATGGGGTTTATGGGATGTGTGCCTGCCGGTGAGCTCAGAAGAATCGACCTTCCTTGAAACTGTGGCAGTTCCATTGGTATAATCAATTTCATCAAGGTGAAAACCGGGTGGAAAATAGATCAACTTCTCGTTGTCCTGTAAAAAAACAAACCCACTGGAATTGTTTTTTTGGATCTGGAGAAAATTTGCATAAAAGCACGCGGCGTTCACACCCGCTACAACATGACCGGAATATCTTCCGTTTAAAACAACAGGGGCCAATACGGTTAAAAGAGGCCCTTTCTCCGTATTCAAAACAACTATTTGCGTTTCATCCCGATTACCTGTTACTGCGCAAAATATGGAGAAAAGCACTCTTTTTGTTTCATGGGAGATGCCCGCCGTCAAAAATTTGCCGGTGCTGTCAACAAGAATAAAATTGTCGTATATGGACTCCCCGTTTAATCTTCTGGTATCAAGATATTTTTTAAACAGCTGTTCAATATTGAAAAGACTGGCCTTCAGGCCATAGGCCATTGACATTCCCAGTGCCTGATTCTGAAAAAAAGACTTCACCTCATTGGAACCGGCTATATCCCTGAGGTCAAATTGACGCTCAGACCAGAAATAGGTGATGCTTTGTGCCCTTTTTTCAGTCTCCTGGCCCCATTGCTGAAAAAATGCCGTCCGTACAGCTTTGTGGGAATTATAATAGCTGAACAGCACAATGGCCATAAGAATGATCAACAGAAAACTGCTAAAGAACTGAAAAAAATTTTTGGGGAAAAAATAGGGCATCCTTCATATGCTCCCAATAGTACTTTACACTTTTATAGGGCTGACTACCGAAAAATGGGCATTCCTCTTATGAAAGTGTAAAGCGGGAATGAAGGATGCCCAAAATAGTTTCTCATATTCAGCCCGCAGACTACTTTTTAAAAAAATCCTCGAAATAGTAAATTGCCGTGGGATAATATTTCCGGACCAGCTGCAGATAATGGCCACTTTCCCTGAATTTTTGCAAAAAGATATTGAACTGTTCACGCAATTCCGAACTCTCTTTGCGAAACCCGATACCCATATTCTGAATTTGTGTCACCGGGCCGATCACTTTAAGGGCATCCGGCCATTTCTGCAATGCAACCAGGGAATCGGGAACATCCAGTAAGGTGCTTTGGGCAAGTCCGCTTATCACGGCCGGAGCCAGCTCATTTAAATTGCCCGTATGAAAAATCACCTGGGCGTTATGGTGGGCAAGATGATAGAGTCGGGGATCAACACAGGTGCCCGACATACCCAGAACGGAAATGCCCGATAATTTCGCTTTGACTGCAGCAATATCCGTTTCAACGGACTCCCCGGGGGTTATGGGCTGAAGAGATGAATCCGCACGGGTCAACAGCCAGACCTGGGTTCGAAACGTCGGGTTTGAGAATGCCAGCAGCTCTTTACGCCAGTCAAGCTCCGTCAACCCATTGGCGATAAGGTCCCCTTGAATGGAACAATCACCGGTCACCGTCACTTTTCCGTCTTCCACAATAAATTGCTTGCCGGTTAAATGGCTGATCACCTCTGGCCATGATGTTTCGACAAACCGGTACTCAACACTTAGGTAATCGGCAAAATTCCGTATAAGTTCGACACTGAAGCCATCTCCTGAACCGGTTATAAAATTGGCGTAGGGGACACCCAAATGGCGTAAAAAGCCGCATTGACGAATGGCTTTAAGATCATGCAAATCATGCGGGGCGGCAAAAACAGGGAAAGACAGCCCTAAAAGGGCAATGCAAAACAGTCCGATTACCATTGCTTTCATGCTTTTTAAAAATTTCATGGGGTCTCCTCTTGGCTTTAACATCATCGCCACGGGCGGGCCGGGATTCTGATCCGTGTGGGCCCACAACGAAGCTTTTATAAGAAAGCGTAGGCATGCCTAACATTACTTTCATTATTCGTTGTGGGCGAACCCAGGTCCCCAATGCGGTCTGTCCGTGGCAGTTATAAAAAAAATTCGGGTGGAATTTTTGGCACCCGTCAAAAGTACTTTACGCTCTCCAAGGAGCCTTCACCATTTTCTGGGGCTTTCCTCAAAAGACTGTAAAGTACTTTTGAGGTGATATGAAGGATGCCGAATTTTTTCTTCAATCTAATGCTCTTTATATTGCTTGGCCACCGATTGAAAATCTTCATGTCTGCGTTCAAAACAGTCCACAAGAAGAGGGTCGAAATGTTTGCCCTTTTCCGACATGATAATGCCACGGGCTTTTTCATGGGAAAATGATGATTTATAACAACGTTTGCTGGTCAAGGCATCATAAACATCTGCAAGGGCTACAAAGCGTGCACTGAGAGGAATTTTTTTACCATGCAGGCCATGGGGATAGCCGGTTCCGTCGAATCGTTCGTGATGGTAAAGAACAATATCCCTGGCAACACGCAATTGCGCCGCACCAGTGCTTTGATAAATTTCATCCAGTAGCTGTCCGCCAATGGTTGTATGGTTTTTCATTATGGAAAATTCGGCTTGGGTCAACTTGCCGGGTTTATGTAAAATGGCATCGGATATGGCTACTTTCCCTATATCATGCAGGCTGGAGAGGGTCACCAGAAGAGAAATGTATTGTGAATTTATACCACCATGGTGTTCCATGTAGTCCGTAGCCAGAATTTTAGTGAAATATTGAACCCTTTCCAGGTGAAAACCGGTCTCCCTGCTCCGATAATCTGCAAGTTTTGCCATGGACAGAATCAACAGGTCCTGACTTTGCAGCCTGAGAATTCGCTTTGCAGCCTGAATCCTGGTCTTAAGTTCCTCCGGATGGAAGGGTTTTGTTAAATAATCGTCTGCTCCGGCAGCCAGAGCCTGAACAATATTCTTTTTATCATCGGAGCTGCTCAAAACAATGATGTAGGTATAATGGATATCCAGTCGTCTGGCGGCTTTGATAAACTCCAGCCCGTCCATGACCGGCATCTGTAGATCTGTTATGACTAATTCCGGTGAATGGTTCTCCAGGGCCTTTAAACCGGACATTCCGTTTTCAGCGGTATAAACATGATAATTCCATGCTGAAAGCTTTTTGGACAGGAGCTGACGATCAAACTCAGCATCGTCAATGACCAAAATGGAATTTAGTTCAGACAAATCCATTCAATATATCCCTTTACTGTCACATGTCGGAAGAAAATCTTTGGATTAGTATCGGTGCCGGTCAGTTCGAAGCACACAATTTTGTACCTTTCGTGCACAATGAGAACCAAATCAACTACACTATTGTATGTTTATCAGAGCCCGATGTTTTTCCGCAAGGATTTTTCAAGCAGCAATCCATATACAGTATAGAAAATTTTACCTGGTTTTATCTTTTGTGCGGAGTCAGGGGAACAATAGAAATATACGGAATGAAAGGGAAGTACGTTATCATGAAAATATCTTTTGATTTTCATGGGGCGGGGGGGCCTAAATCCAGCCATGGCTTTTTAGGCCCTGTTTAAAATCACTACGTTGTGACACACCATTAGATTTTACCCCGGTTAAACGGGCAGATCACTCAACCTTAACACTTATGTTATGGGCTCTGACGGTCATCTCCATGGCATGACATAATTCCGATCGTCCCACATTGGATGCCCATTGCCCATCTTTTTCACATATTTTAATGCCATTGACATAAGTTTTTGTCAGTTTGAGCAACACGCCGAGGCCATAACTTTTTTTCATTTTAAATTCGATTGGTTCATTGCTCATTTTTTTATCTCCTTTGCAATACTTTGAACATGAATCTGCAATTTTTTATGGATCGCCTTTATTCAAAATTTATGCAATTCACATGCCATGATATCTGCAAAGCACTTATTGTCGATAAAATTTTGACTCATGTTGTATTTCAGGGTCTTTTATCAAAAGCATTGTGCCCACGGGGTCAGCCCCGGAAATCCAACATGAGTCAAAAAAGATTGAATTATCATCTGTAGATGCGTTGGGAAATTGACGCTGTTTGAAAAACGCTTCCCACAGAAATTGTGGAAAACCCGTTCTGCAGGGCAAAATTTCTGCATTGAACAAAATCTATTTACCTGATGGCATCCTTCATATGCCTCCAAAAGTACTTTACACTTTTTTGGGAGAAAGCCCCGCAAAACGGGAATGTTCTCTGAAAACTGTAAACTGAGAAATGAAGGATGCCTACCTGATAATTTGATTTCTTTACCAAATAGTACGGGCAATCGGAGCCAGGCGTAGGTTATTGGCGTTATCAACTGCACAGCCGGTGCGAATCTGTACCGCCGCCAATAATGCCAAAAACGTAAGCTTGGCCCCAAATATGTCAATGTGAAAACATTACAGTCCTGTCTCAAACCGGAAGGTCTGATCCGGATCAACAACAGCCAGTACACGAACAATGCATCCGTCTCCACCGGTCCAGCGCCAGGGGAAGGCCATGAAAAAACATCGCTTGCCGGTCACCTCATCAAGATCACCGCCGATGTTCTCAATTCCGGGAATACCGCCCTTGACCATGAGGGTTTTGTGGGCTGGCTCCCAGTCGGGGAAATCCACCTTGGGATCGCGGCCGGTGGCTTTTTTATACTCCTCAATGAGATGGGGCTGGGAGGGGCCAAGCCCATGATCCACCAGTTTGGTTGCCAAAGGGTGGTCATTGGCCTGGCAGCCATACCCCACACATTTTACTTTTTTATCCACCAGCCATTGGGCACCCGCTCCGGAAATTCCGCATCCGTAAGCAAAATAGTCATCACAGTCCGCCCATTTATGGTGGAACCCGGTATTTATCATGACCATGTCACCCTCTTTTATTGCAGGCGTGGCTTTTTCAAGGTCTTCGGGGGTAATGACCCCCCACTTCTCTTTTGGAATAGACACGGCAACTCCGGTGCCACACAGCCGCCACAGTGGATAATCACTGATGCCAGGGGTGTTTTCGGTGACATGGATGGGTGCATCCATGTGGGTACCCCGGTGCATGATTCCTTCCCAGTTCATCTGGTATACACCATCTTTGGCGTGAAATTTATTGACAGTTACATTAACCCCCGGAGTAGATGGCCATTCGGGCATATGTTGATGAAACGCATGACTTAAATTGTATATTTTCAGGCTCATTTTCCTTATCCCATGTTTTAAGGTTATTCTCGTAAATCGTCAGTTCCCGCGCCCCATGCCCATTTGTGCATCATAAATGAACATCGTGCATGTGCGCAGCGGCAAACCAGGGAACCTGTGATTGACAAGGGGTGTTAATTACCGGCATCTATGCGGCAGTTGCCGGAGGGGTCCACCATTCCCACGAATCGAACAGGGCATGCATCTCCATATTTGAATTTCCATGGGGTGGCGATAAAGGTGGCCCGTTTACCCGCAAGGGTGTCCACATCGCCGCCCACCTGTTCAACTGTGGGAATACCTGCACTCAGGAGTGTTTTATGGGCGATATTCCATTCCGGATGCTCTTTTTTGGGATCCAGGCCGGTGCCGTTTTTGTAAGCACTCTCCAGACGATTCATGAAGGGCCCGCCCCGATGGGCTCCAAGGGAGGTGGCCAACGGATGATCAACCTGGGGGGTATCAACGCAAACCAGTTTGCAATCTTTTTTTACCAGCCATTCGGCAGCGTCCCGGGATAATCCCGGTGACTCACCATAGTATTCAAGACCGTCGGAATATTTGTGATGCCAGCCCGTGACGATGACAACCACATCGCCCTGCCGGACTTCAGGGGTTGCGGATGCCAGATCCTGGGCCGTGATCACCTCAAAATTGTTTTTGGGAATGTTCAGAACCACCCCGTTGCCAAACAGCCGGTCCACAGGAACACTGGCAAGGTCCGCCCCCCGCTGGACCAGATGCAGTGGGGCATTCATATGGGTACCGGTGTGCATAACGGTATTTATTTTCCACGCCAGAACACCATGTTGCGCATGTTTGACGCCACGAGCCATTTTGACATCCTCCTGCCCGGGGTAGGACGGCACGCCATGGCCCCATTCGTGGCTCAGTTCAACCAGTTGCAGCCCTGAATAAGGGTCCGTAGTCATTGTCATAATAACCTCTACTTTTATGTGTTAACGTTTATTAATCGCCAATAACGCACGCCTGATTCCCATCTCAATATTAAAAACCGAATCATCAATGGATAGGAATACATTGACCATCACCTTTCATACCACATTACATGTAATATGAAATAAAAAAAAGTTTTTTTTATTTTTTTTTGGGGCTCATATCCGATTTCAGGATGCTACAGGAATAGGCTCAGGAGAAAACGGAAAGTCCCAGGATACGCATTTGACGATGGATGATCTCAGGCCGAAACGGTTTGATAATGTAATCGTCACATCCGGAAAAAAGGCTCTGCGAAAAGGTCTCTCGATCCCCCATTGAGGTGACCATCACAATTTTCATGGGGATGATATGGATATTATGGGCGGTTTGCTCCATTTCACGGACTTTGGTCAGTACGTCCATCCCGGACATCCCCGGCATATTCACATCCAGGCTCATCAGTGTGTACCAGCGACGGGTTTTGGCGGCATGGGAGATCATCTCCAAGGCCTGAATTCCATCTTCCGCCTCGTCACACGCACCATAATTGGACATGATTTTTTTCATTTTAGCGCGACTGACCAGTTCGTCATCAACAATCAAAATTCTCAATGTACCACTCTCTCTGGTGAAGGTGTGATTTTAACCGACCGGCTTCACTGCACAGGTATTGAAATGCCTGTCGGCATTGATCGCTCTTTTTTGAGATGCCGGCTTCTTCCATAGCCTGTGCCGCCCTTGCCAGGGGGTGTGCAGTAAGGTTTCCCGCACCCCCCTTTATGGTATGGGCTTCAAAACGGATCGTCTCAAATGCGTCAGTATCCATTGCCTCACTGATGCTGTCAATCTGCAGTTCAAGATGTTCAAGAAACTCCTGGGCCACCGCTTCCAGCAGCTCCTGATCTCCCTCAAATTCCGCCAGGGCCTCATCCCAGTAAATGGGCAGAGAGATGTCGTCCTCCTGGTGGAGATCCGTGCTATGGTGGCAGTGGAGATCAGTGAGGCATTCGGGGAAAACGTTATCAACCGGCAACGCCGATTCAAGGGGCGGCAATGACGAAGTGGGTGGACACGCCAACCATTTTTCCACCATCTCCAGCAAATCAAACCGTTTAACCGGTTTGGTGATCAAGTCCACCATACCCGCTTTGCGGCATCTCTCCCGTGTCTGATTGTCGGCACTGGCCGTCATGGCAATGATGGGCACATTGCATTCATTACCGTTCACTAAAATTTGAGTGGTTTTGTATCCGTCCATGCCGGCCATATTGATGTCCATCAGGATTAAATCAAATTTTTGTTTTTCACACCATTCAATGGCTTTTATGCCGGAATCGGCAGTGACAACCTTGTGCCCGCCACATTCCAGTTGACGGCGGCTCAGGGCCAGGTTGGACGGATAATCGTCAACCACCAGAACGGCTCCGACCTTTTGCTGTGGCAGGGAGGCGTTAAGCCGTAATCCGGCCGGGGGCATATCCTCCTCCATGGGCATACAACTTTTTTTCAAGGGGATGACAAACCAGAACCGACACCCCATCCCTTCATTATTTTCAACCTGAATCCGGCCCCCCATAAGAGTCACCAGTTGTCTGGCAATGGTGGTTCCAAGTCCGGTACCGCCAAAGATGCGTGCCGTCCCGTTGTCTGCCTGGACAAACGGTGAAAAAATGGCTTCCAGTTTGTCCGATGGTATTCCGATACCGGTGTCTTTAACGGAAAAAGAGACCCATACCATCTCTTGTTCCACCTGTTCACATTGAACATCAAGGGTAACACTGCCTTTTGGGGTGAACTTTACGGCATTGTTCATCAAATTCAGCAGTATCTGGTGTAAACGGAACTGGTCACCATCCACCCACAGTGGCAGGCTTTCATCCATGGTAAAAAATAATTCCAGCCCTTTTTTCCGGGCAAATACCATTTCACTTTGCACCAGGGATTCCAGAAATTCCAAAAGTTGAAAGGGACGTACCATCAATTCCACCTGGCCGGAGGTGATGCGGGTCTGATCCAGGAGCTGGTCCACCAGTTTAAACAGGTGTTCACCGGATCGGGTAATGAAAGCCGCGTTTTTAACGACCTCACGGGGTGCGCCACTGCTTTGAATCAGTTCGGCAAAACCCAGAATACTGTTCAACGGCGTACGAATCTCATGGGAGACATTGGCCAGAAAAACGCTCTTCAGGTGATTGGATGTCTCTGCCCTGCATTTTTCCTTTTCCAACTCCTTTGTTCTGCTTTCAACAAGGGCTTGAAGGTGTTCCTGATGGTGGGCCAGATTTTGATTGGTCTGAGCTAAACGGCGATTATAGTGGAGATAGGTCAGGGAAAAAGGCAGGGTCAGCAACAAGAAATAACCGCTGTGGAGAACCATACGAAGATACACGCCCCGGACAAGCGTGGTGATGAAACTGATGTTCATGTCCGCACATGACAGATAGGGCTTTCCCCCGGGGGTTGTCTGGGGAAGGGCCACGGATCGAAACACTCCCCACTGGTCGCTATAACTGACATAAGCAGGCTTCATGGTGCCAAATGTATTGACAAATTCCACAGGAATATCCGGATAGGGGTAATAATACCAGTTTAGACGCTCTTTATACTCTTCGGCAGTCACCGTGGGGGCAGCAAAGAAAAAATCGTCCCCCTGTCGAATGACCGTATACAAGTATGTGAATCCGGAATCCGCTGCATAGCTTGATATGGTCAACTGATTGTGAATGGCCTCCTCCAGTGGGATTGAATCGGGAGCGGTCGCCCGGTCATGGAAGTCAGGGGCCAGCATGTATTTAAGGCCCTTAGCCGCCAGCAGTAATTGCTTATCGACATTTGCAATGATTGTCTTTTTTTCCTGATTGCCGTTGAACAGGGCAAACATTCCCACGCCCACCAGATAAACCAGCAGGCAAATGGCGAAAATGGCAGTTTTTTTACCATGAAAACACTTTTTGATTTTCATGGCTCGGGGGGGGGCGAAGTCCGGCCATGAGCGTTTAGCATGAACGACCATTTCTTAACGTCTCCCACAGTCTTGGTAATTTTTGTTTTTGTGTCTGCCAACCGGCTCCTGCCAATGATGCATTATCGGGTGAAAGTCGTAAATAAACCTCATTCCCCTGACTATTGTAGCGCATTTCACAGGCAGTGCGCCTTATCATGAAAATGCCACGACCGGATTCCTGCGTAAGGCGCTTGCCATCACAGGGGTTGGGGATTTTTGACACATCAAAACCGGCCCCCTCATCTTCAACGGTAAGATGAAAATCATTGCCCCATCGATACCGCACACCAATGGCCTTATCCGGGTCTCTTCTATTTCCGTGTTTCCAGGCGTTGATGATTGCCTCTTCCACACAGGTCTGCAAGCGAACGAAACGGGAAAACCCCCTGGATCGCCATTCATTTAACCGTAAAGCAAGAAATCGATCCATTTTAGCCTGCAGCTCTTTCAGGTCTTTGGGATGCCATTTTTCCGTTATCCCCTTCCCTTCTCCTTCAATCTCCAGGCCGATGACGGTGATGTCATCCGGATTTTGCCGTATTCCCTCCCCATTGATGGCTGTCCCTGAAATTTCAGAAGCAACCGCAACCATTTTTGCCACGATCCGTTCCACAGGTTCGGACAGCTTGAGTCCCTTCTCTGCCTGGGCCATGGCTAAAAGTTCAAGGGGCTGCAGGGTGTTGGCCGCTGATTCGCTCCCCTTTTTTCCGATGTTTATTTCGGTCAGACCATCGGTGAAAACAATGAGTTTGTCCGATTTCTGCAAAAGGATGTCACCACTGCCAAAGGACAATCCCACACTCACTCCCAGGGGCATATTCATTCCCCGACGATCCGAGGCCTCGGGCACATCCACGGCCTCACTGCCACGGATCAATAAAAAACGTGGGTGACCGCACAATGCATACTTCAATGAAAGGGAGTGGTGATCCAGACAAAGCACCAATGCCGTGCAAAAATTGTCGGGCTCAATGAATCTGCCCTGCTCCAGCAGTTCATTGAGACGGTTCATGGACCTGCCCACATCAGCGAACTTAGTGTCACACAGAATCGCCTGGTGCAATAAATCCGTAATAATTGAGCGCAAAATGCAGCCCACCTGATGACCTGATTGATCCTTCAGGCTGACGATGGTCTTTTGCAACTGTTCATCCGGATCCATTGTCAGGGTACGAATAAAGAAATGATCGCCTCCTTCGGCCTGGCAGGGAAGGGAGAACGCGGTGGAAAAAAGAGTTAAGTTCTCTTTGAGCGGTGTGTAGCGGGGGAAATGCCCATTAATTGCCGATAATATATTTTTGGAAGTTTTGATGTCCAGCTGCTGTTCATCCAGTAACCGTTTCAGTTCCCGGATATCGGTGAAACATTCCAGAAAAAGCGCTTTTCCTCTATGTTGTATCCGGGAAACACTTTTAAGTATGGGAATGAGGGTACCGTCATGGGTCAACAAAAATCTTTCCGAATTATCCAGTTCCTGTCCAAGATCGATGAGCGGACATTCTCCCTCGGCTTGCGGGCAGATAAAAAGATGGCAGACATTTCCAATAATCTCTTTTTGATCCAAGCCGATCAGATGTGCGGCATAGGGGTTTACATTAACAATCTGACAGGTTTCAGGATCAATGATCACCACCCCGGTCTTCAGGGACGACATGACATCCGTCAGGAATCGTTCGCTCTCCCTCAGACGTTGTTCTGCCTGGAAAAGGGGGGTAATCTCTTCCACAATGATCTGAACCCCGGTGATCTCCAAATCCTCTTTTCGCAAGGCTGTCATATGGGAACGAAAATAGAGTATCCGGCCTTCAGGAGTGGCGTAGGAACGGGTTCTGGGTGGAATATCCTCACCATTCAGACAGGTTTCAACATCTTTTGAAAAACCGATATTTATAAGGTTTTCATGGGTTAACACATTAATCGGCCCGGACAGATCAAAGCCCAATTGAACAATGATTGCTTCCATTTTGGGATTGTATTGTGTCAGATAACCGGCGGTATCAACGGTGAAAATACCCAGGGGCGCTTTGTTTACAAGAAGGCGGTACTTTTCTTCACTCTCCTGCTTTTCCCGTTCTGCCCGTATCCGTGCCATGGTTGTGGCAAAATATTCAGCACTTGTCCGCAGCAGCTCAATGTCTCCCTTCTGCCAGTGCTTGTCCGCTGCAGCGGATTCCATGCCCAGACAGGCCACCACCGCTTTTCCTTCAATAATGGGGACAATCATTGCCGAGGCAGCCTGGGGATGGTGAAATCCCATGCCGCCTGGGGCCTGGTCTTTTTCTCTTTCCGATTTTCCCGGATAAACCCAGGCTAACTCATGGGATAACAGAGCCCGGTCAATTTCTCCGGGCAAGGGAACAGGGGAGATCATTCCCGGTGCAGGTGCGTGGGCTTCCCATTGATGGAGCCATTGTGACACCAGATAGTACTGGCGGTCCTTACCTTTTTGTAAGACAAAGCAGCGGTCTGCCCGGGAGAAATTTCCCAGCAATCTCACCACTGACGCAAACAGATGGTGATAATTTTCATTATTGGCCTGCAACAGACGGGTGGAAATTTTGGACAGCATCATCTGGGTGGCCAAATGGTCGGAGAGCTCCTTTGCCTGATGGGTCTGGGCCTGTAGCTTATTGACCTTTTTCAATGGTAAAGATCTCATCCAGTTTCATATCCATCAACAGGCTGTATATATCCGGGGAGACATTGATGATCCGGATAGAAGCATCATCTTTCTCCACATTTTTATAAAGCAGTAAAAGCTTACCCACACCGGCGGAACCGATATAGGTTACCTTTGCACAATCAATGGTCACCTCATGTGCCTGCCGAAAATCCAATTGATTTATCTTGTTTTTTAACTCTTCTGCCCCTGTCTGGTTAATGCTGCCCGAAATATGAATATGAATCTTTTTTTTATCCCCACTGATCTGAACCTTCATTATCTTTTCCTCACCTGTGTTTTGTGCCCCAGAAGAATGTGCTGTTTGGCATGAACCGGAGCGGATATTTCATCCATTGAGTTGAAGCTGTCAACAGTCTGTTGCCGTGTTTTTGTCAGATGTGTCAACTGCTTTTTTTCACCATGAACCAGTTGAAACAGGGTTTTTACCATTGCCAGCATGACTTCAGCCTGACTTGCCAGCTCTTCGGAGGCAGATGCCGTCTCCTCGGAGTTGGCTGCCACCGCCTGGGTGGACTGCTCGACGTTCATGGTTGCCTGGCTGATCTGATCAATCCCCTGGGCCTGCTGTTTGCTGGCTTCGGTGATGGCAGCGGTCTGCTCTCCCATGACGGTGGCCGACTCCACAATGCCTTCAAAATCCGCACTCATCCGTCTCAGGGATTCGGCACCGGTGATGATCTGAGACCGCATGCCCTCCAACAGTTCCTGGGTTCCCTTTGCCGCCTCGGAAGCTCTCAGGGCCAGGTTACGCACCTCTTCGGCAACCACGGCAAAGCCGGCACCGGCCTCTCCGGCACGGGCAGCCTCCACTGCCGCGTTCAATGCAAGCAGGTTGGTTTGAAACGCGATGTCATCAATGGTTTTGGTGACCGTACCAATTTTAGAGCTGTCATTTTCAATGGAGGCCATGTTCCCTGACAATTTTTTCAGCGCTTTTAATGATTGGGCTGTCTTGGCAATATTTTGATTCATCAAATCGGAGGCGCCACGGGTCAGGTTCGCCGTTTCTTTGGAAGTGGCGGCAATCTCTTCAATACTGGCAGAGGTCTCTTCCTGGGTGGCGGCCTGTTCGCTGGATGTTTCAGCCAGGGACTGGGAAGCGCTGGCGATTTGCCCGGCCGCAGCGGCCACCTCTTCGGAACCGTCGCGAAGGGATTCCGCCACCGCCGTAATGGTCCGGGTGATGGAGAAGACAAAAAGAAGTACGAGGATGCAGGCAACAATGGAGGCCATACCGGTTGTAAAGAAAATCCAGTTCCGAATGGAGTGCACCGGTGCCAGAAATTCATCCGTGTCCTGGGTGGCGCCCACGGACCATCCGGTCAGTGGAACGGGTGCATAGCCACAGATTTTTTTCGTACCCTTGAAAACATAGGCATTCACACCGGTTTCACCGGCCAGCATGTGATCCGTTGTGGTCTGCATACCGTCAAGGGTGGCCAGATTCAATGTCAATAAATTGTCCGGATTGGGGTGTGCAACAAGCAAACCGGTTTCATTGATCATCCACCCGTACCCGGTATTACCCAGTCGGGTGCCGCTGATTTTGTCTGCCAGAAAATCGGCTTTCATCATCATGGCCACCATACCGGTGAGTACGCCATCAAAAGATGTTACGCCGGCAGCAACTGCCGCCAAAGGGCCCTTGGTTTTTTTGGACAACACCACATCACCAACGCTCACCCCTTTTTCACGCACCTCTTTGTAGTACCGCCGTCCGGACAAGTCCATGCCCACATACCCACCCCCGGCATTGTCCGCCAGGACCTTACCGCTGGCATCGGTGACAAAAATCACCTCATATTGACCGGACCACATCTCATTCATTCTGCCAAAATCGGCCATGAAACCGGATAGCCCTTTGCCGAACTGCTCTTTTTCTCCCTTGGCAAACGCATCCAGGGCCGCAATCAATCTTCCGTCAGCGGTGAGGCTTCGCACCAGTTTTACCTCTTCCTCCATCACGGTCTGGGTCATGTCTGCCAGTCGTTGTGCAATGTGAAGAGATTTGCCGGCAGCTTCATTTTGAACGGCCTCCATTGCCCGGAAATAGGCCAGTGAACCGAGAATACCCATGGGGATCATAACCAGTAAAATCCCTCCAAGCAACATCTTCGTCCTCAATGTAAAATTTTTCATCGCATTCATCTCTCCACAATTGAAAATTCGAGCGTAATTCAAACATTTTGTGCCTCACCACAATATCTGACATTGGGGGCTCAACCAAAAGCACCTTGATAAGCTCTTATTAATAGAAACATTCATCTAAAATTGCAATCTTCTTCTGAATCTGTCGTAATTTTCATTCATTTGGGATGTTGCGGATCAGTGGAATTGGGATGCGCAGAACAGCGCCTGGGACGGAACAGGTGGGAAGATGGGAGATACTTGGATGCGGTGGCAAGGGATATGATGTTTATCCCTTTTGAGAGGGCTTTGGGCGTGGCCGGTTCATGGGGAATATTGGAGATGCGGCCATACATCACCAAGCAGCCGGTCACAGACATATTGAGGCTGAATTCACCAGGCCTTATTTTATTTTATTTTCATTCCTTGCAGAACAATTCTAAACGCAATTTTCAATGTTGATTTGACAAAATTTTTCTGATTATTCAACAACCGCTTGGAATTCACCCACAGCACAACCCCGGAATAGCTTCCCCAAAGGATATCGGCCAGGGCCACGGGATACTCATCAATAAAAACCCCCGTATCAATGCCTTCCTTAATTGTGGCAACCATTGAACCGTAAGCCAGTGCGGAATATTTTTTCAGCTGCTGCATGGTTTCATCCGAAAGATGATGCAGGATGTCTCCGGACTGAAGGTGAAAAAGATTGATCAAAATTATGGGGTTACGCTCATAAACCTTCATAAAAATATCACAATAACGCTCCATTTTTTCTTCAACAGGCAGTGCAGCGTTCACAATTTTTTGAAATTCCGTGGAGAACAGCTTTAAAATATTAATGGACAAACAGGTATAAAGATCTTCCTTGTTTTTAAAATGCCGATACAGCGAACCCGGACTCAACTTTGCTCCGGAAGTAATTTCTTCCACGGTTGCACCATGGAATCCCTTTTTTGAGAACACGTTTTGTGCCGCAATAATGATGGCTTCTCTGCTGTTTCGCTTTTGTCGATGTTCGCGCTCACAAATACCCATGAATCATCCTGTTATGTTTTGTGTATAGCATTCAGTGTGTAGCATCTGATCGGTCACCGGCATGTTGATGGAGATCCGATGAATTTCGCGTTTTATCTATACTATGTTCAACCAGTTTGAATTTTTGGACTTTACCCGTGGCAGTTGTGGGATACTCCGTGATAAAAACAAAAGAAGACGGAATTTTATGAAAGGCAATTTTGTTTACACAAAACGCCTTCAACTCTTTTTCACTGATGGTTTTATGCGGAGCCACCTTGACAAATGCATGCACTTGTTCTCCATATTTTTCATCAGGAACGCCGACAACCTGCACCTCCATAATATCAGGATGGGTAAGAAGAAATGTTTCGACTTCAATCGGATATATATTTTCGCCCCCTCTTATTATGACATCCTTAATTCTTCCGGTTATTTTACAATACCCCTCTTCATCCATTACCCCCAGATCTCCGGTGTGAAGCCATCCGGAAGCGTCAATTGCCATCCGGGTGGCTTCAGGTTTTTTATAATAACCCTTCATTACATTATGCCCCCGCACACACAACTCTCCCTGAACACCCGCTTCCACTTCTTCACCGGATGGGATCACAATCTTAACTTCCACACCGGGTAGAGGACGTCCCACGCTTCCAAGACGCTTTTCAAGGGAATCATCACGATTTGTAACGGTGATCGCCGGTGAGCTTTCGGTTTGCCCATAGGCAATCGTAAGTTCCGGAATACCTATTGTCGCCAAAATTTGCTGCATTAACCGAGGGGTCACCGTGGAGCCTGCAATAATGCCTGTCCTCAGCCTACCGGTGTCATAACTCTTTTTGGTCATCTCCTCCATTTCCGCAAGAAACATGGTGGCTACACCGTGGAGGACGGTGCATTTTAATTCTTCCACCGTTTCCAGAACTTCCGAGGGGGAAAAAGAGGGAATCGGACATAGGGTTGATCCGGATACCAGGCAGGTCAGAATACCGGCCACGCAGCCAAAACAGTGAAAAAACGGAACCGGCACACACACCTTGTCACTGCTTAATAACGCAAGGTTCGTGGCAAGGGCCTCGGCATTTTCAATGATGTTTTTATGGGTTAGCATAACCCCTTTGGGTGAACCGGTGGTTCCGGAGGTATAAAGGATATTGATGATATCATCGGAAACAACTAAATTCTGACGATTTTTTAAGTCTTCATCCGTTATCTGCTCACCCAGCTTGATCATTTCCTTCCAACTGAACATGCCGGACTCATTGTCATCTTCCAAAAGAACAATATTTTTCAGCTTAGGCAGAAGAGGACAATTTAATTTGCCGGGGAGACTTGTTTTCAACTCCGGACAAAGAGTCTCAATGATTTTCAGATATTCATTGCCCTCCCTTACACCACCCACCATGACAAGGGTTGTTGCGTCAGATTGCTTCATAAGGTATTCCATTTCAAAACACCTCAGACTTGTGTTGACAGTGACAATAACCCCTCCGGCCTTGGCGATGCCGAACTTGGCATATATCCATTCAGGAATATTGTTTGCCCACACTGCAACATGATCGCCCTTGTTTATACCCAACGCCATGAATCCCTTTGCAACGTCATTGGCTATTTTTTGAATTTGCCCGTAGGTGTGACTCACACCGAATTTGTGGTAATTCAAAAAAGGATTGTCACCAAACTGATCTGCTAAAATATCAAGCAATTGTCCAATACTGACCTTATCTTTTTCATATCGGGGTAGCTGCATGGCGAGAGATCCTTATTACATGAATATATTTGTTAAAGTATATTTTTCAAAGTCAATTTTTGAAATTATCAGACCCCATGGGGTCCGGCTTTTAGGGCTTGATCATAACGTCGGTCACTCGTCACGATTGGCGGGTCAACGGGGTCAGGGGAGTGCTATGATCAAGCCCGGTTTTTGCCCTGCCGGGCGTCAAGACACGCAGGCAGTTTAAGGATTAAAGACCTCCAAAGGAGCTTTCGGAAATTTGTATGGCAGCATCATCACCTGTGAGAATGACGTCCATCTTTCCACGAGTCAGGGGAAGTACGGAATTAACGAAAAACTGAGCGCTGCGAATCTGTCCGGTATAGAAATCGGTATCTTTTCTTTTTGTACCGTTTTCCAGCTTATCAACGGCAATGGTTGCCCGCCACAACAGCATCCAGGCCATCACAATATCACCTGTAACATCCAGGAAGGAGTAGGCATGGGCAAAGGCTGTCATCATTTTATCGGATTTGAGCAGCCCCCCGATGTGCCCAGCGGTTTTTTCCAGTTTTTGGAGGGTCTTGTCTGCTTCGCCGGCCAGGTCTTTAAGCACATTCTGGCCTTTAGCCGTCTCAATGATCTCTTTTATTTTAAGGATAAGACCTTTGAATGATTCTCCTTTGTTCAGACCTAATTTCCTTCCGAGAAGATCCATGGCCTGAATTCCGTTTGTGCCTTCATATATTTGGGTGATTTTCGAATCCCGGAGGAGCTGCTCCTGGAGATACTCTTTTGTATATCCATATCCGCCGAAGATTTGTACCCCATGGGCACATATCTCAAAGGCTCTGTCCGTTCCATAGCCCTTTGCAATGGGAATGAGAACATCAATCAGTCCCTGATGCATTTTCTTTTCATCGGCATCGTCGCTGAGATGAATACAGTCTTCACAAAACGCAATGAAATATAGAAGACTGCGCATGCCCTCGGTATAGGACTTCATGGTCAAAAGCATCCTTCTGACATCCGGATGCTCAATAATGGGGACAGAAGGGGCATCCTTGGCAGTGGCCTGAAGATGTTTTCCCTGAATGCGTTCCCTTGCATAGGTCAGTGCATTCATAAACGATGTGGATGCACACCCAAGTCCCTGTAATCCCACATCCATACGTGCCTCATTCATCATCACGAACATGGCACGCATTCCCTTGTTCTCCTGACCCAGCAGGAACCCTTTGCACATGCCTTTACTTCCAAGGGCCATGGAACAGGTGGGGCTTCCGTGAAGTCCCATTTTCTCTTCAAGACCCGTGCAGACGATGTCGTTGGGTTCCCCAAGGCTTCCGTCTTCATTGACCCATATCTTGGGCACAATAAACAGGGAGATACCGCCAGTCCCTTCAGGTGCGCCTTCAATGCGGGCCAGAACCGGATGAATGATATTTTCCGTCAGATCACTGTCACCACTTGAAATAAAAATCTTATTTCCGGTGATGGAGTAGGTACCATCCTCATTTTTGACCGCTTTGGTGGTAAGCGCCCCCACATCCGACCCGGCTTCGGATTCCGTCAGAAGCATGGAACCGCCCCATTCACCGCTGTACATCTTTTTCAGAAAAAGATTTTTCTGGGCATCCGTGCCATAATGCTCAATGAGTTTGGCGGCACCGTGGACAAGGATAATGCCCATCATGAAGGGGAAATTCGCACCATAAAAATAGCTGTTCACCGCAAGTGCCAGCGTCATGGGCATGCCCTGCCCGCCCCACTTGGGATCGTCGTACATGGCGATCCACTCGCCTTCCTTGAAAAGGTCATAAACCTTATGGTAACATTCCGGAACCTTCACCTCACCCTTTTCAAGTTTACACCCCTCTTCATCACTGATTTTCAAAGTGGGCAGCATCTCTTTAATTGCCAGATTGCGTGCCTCGGACAGGATCAGGTTAATTGTTTTTTTATCGAACTCCTCGAACGCCTCATGCTTGCTTAAATCATCCAATTGCAATTGTTCATGAAGAACAAATTCAACATCCCTTCGGTCTGCTATTAGCTGTGCCATGAAATATTCCTTCTATACGCGATGATACGCGATATCTTTTCAGGTTGATTAAATTTCCCAGGCAGTGATGTTGTCTGAGTTAAATTTTTCAGGCACCTTGAAATCCCCTGCAGCAGCCGAAACCTTTACCAGACGTTGCGTCTCTTCCATGCCCAGTTCGTTCATCAATGTAAAGGGGCCTTTAGGCCATGCAAGGGAGGTGCGGATGCCCAGTTCAAAATCCTTGACCGAAACCACCCCTTTCTCCACAAGATGAGTGGAAATTGCAAAGATGCCGCCCAGCAGACGATCCTGCACCGCCTGCCGCTTTTCCGCATCTTCCAATACCGGACCGTCTTCCAGATTCCACGGTTGTTTGCTGTTGAACTGCGTGGTCAATGCTTCCGGCAACGCAGGATAACCGGTGTCTGAATTGCCAAGATACTCAACCATGGACCCTGCGGCGTGGTAGCAGGTGCCAAGGCCGGAACCGTTCTGAACCCACATGATACCGAATCGCAGCCCAAGGGCTTTTTGGGAAATATCTTCCAGGGTGGCACAGTTGTATTGGTCTCCATAAAAGGAATCGAGAATCATGTAACTGGATATGAATACGGGATTGATGGCAAACCCGGGGAAATCTTTCACAGTGATGGCCACCTTACGATTCTTTTCCGCAAAGGTCATGAGCGCCTTGTAGGTATCGTCACTGGTCTCTTTCTGCCGGATAACTTCCACAAGCTTATTGACATTGGCCGGGAAGAAATAGTGCAGACCTGCGGTTCTGCCGGGGTTGGAAACGCCTTCCATCAATTTTTCAATCAAAAAGGTGGAGGTGTTGCTCACCAGAATGGTCTCTGTTTTGCAGGCAGCGTCCAGATCTTTGAAAATCTGTTTTTTAAGCTCCATGTTTTCCACGGCCGCTTCAATGACCACATCGCAGGGGTCAAGATCTTTGTAGTTACTGGTACCGGAGATGTTGTTCGTGATGGCATCCATAGCCTCCTGGGTCATTTTACCCTTTGCCACCCGTTTGTTCAGGGATTTCAGGACCCATTGGTCATACATGGATTTGACCAGTTCATCGTTCAGCTCTTTGTAAATCACCTTATACCCTGAAGAGGCTGCATTGAGACCGATGGCTGCGCCCATTACGCCAAATCCGACAACACCTACCGTTTTAATTTCCGTCATTTTATATTCTCCTGAAAAACAATTTAATTTATTGATAAACTGCCACGGGCAGACCGCATTGGGGACCTGGGTCTGCCCACAACGAATAATGAAAGTAATGTTAGGCATACCTACACTTTCATATAACCCCCCATGCCCTGGCGGGCACAACGAAGATAGAAAATGGCATTATGCCGCCCCCCCCCCGACGGGCAATGTGCCCGGCCCGGAACCGTAGACGGCTCAATTGGCCGGTTCCTATTGCCCGTCGGGGGAGGGGCTCTGCTGAGGTAGACTTGAAGACTACCTTTTCATATAAATACCTGAAACAGGCGCCTTACCCCGGAATGGCCAGGGTGATGATCCGGCTCAAAATTCCCTTATTTGGAGAATTCAGGTTTCCGTTTTTGTAAAAAAGCGTTGACGCCCTCTTTGGATGCGTCTATGCATGCCATATCACCGGAACCCTGATAATTAATTTCCAAAGCAGCCTCCAGGCTGTCACAGGCAGCTGCCTCGTTAATAACCCCTGCAAGGATGGTAAGGGCCTGTTTACTGAGGGGCAGTTTACCGGCCATGGGTTTTTCCGAAACGGTGAACTCCGGAATGGTCACAGGGGCATCACTGATACGTGGGATAGCGCCCTGCAGGCGATTGACTTCGGCAATGGCAGCGTCTATCATTTCCGGGTATCCATTGGTGATCTGTTTTACGATGCCGATCTCTTTGGCCTCATCAACGCTCAATCTGCGGGCCTCACCGATCATGGCATTGAAGGTGCCTGCTGCATGGGGCCATTTTCGATAGGGAATAACGGCGCCGCCCATACCCGGCAGGATTCCCAAAGTGATTTCAGGCAACTGGAAAAAGGCTTTTTTATCCGCCACCATACTGTGGCAGCGAATGGCAAGTTCCGTACCGCCGCCCATGGCAAGACCGTTAACCGCGGCCACCACCGGCTTGTCCATTTTATCCATGAAATGGAGCACCTCGGAATTCCCCCTGGCCAGGGCGACACCTGCCTCTTTGTTGTCAAAGGTGGCGATAAACCCGCCGATGTCGGCACCGGCACAAAAGGCTTTTGTCCCATAACCGGTGATGATAAACCCTTTGACGGAGGGGTCATCCACGCCCTTTTCAAGTTCTTTGAGAATTTCATCGCATGTGCCGATTCCCAGGGCATTGACCGCCTGGGGTCTTCGAAGTGTGATAATTCGAACGCCATCTTTGTCGTCAACCAGAATATCTCTATTAAAATCAAGATATTGCGCAATACCTTTTGTGGGCTGGGGAAATCCCGGGCGCTCTTTTTCGAAATTATCCGCAATGCGCATCACCTCTTCTTCACCCATACTCGCCATGATATCAAAGACACCTTTTTTAAACCCAAGTGACATGAGGCTGCCCAGGTTCAGGTCCGATTTTGTTCCGATATTTCTATCTGCGATGTCAAAGCATTGGGAAAAGACAAGGCCCATCATTCTGTCACGAATCCACGCTTTAAGATCCGGCGGCACATCCGTCTTTGTGCCGGGCTTTGCCGTATTCCACTGTCCCACGGAACGAAGCAGGGGGGATGGTGCATAGGCGGCACGTTCGGCAGTTCTCCGCACCTGGGACTCATGGATCAGATAGTTGCCCCCGGTCATATTCAACACAAAAAAAGGACCGGCCCCCACAAATTCCTCAGTGACCGAGTCAACCTGAAAAGTAGTGGCACGATCCAGCAGATAAGCGGCCTCACTGCCCCAGTTTTCAAATATTCGATTCAGCATGAATGAAAAAACATTATCCGTCATAACAGGAACTTTGCCAGTAGCTGCAAAAAACCAAAGCAGGTGATCCAACACTTCAGGGGCTGCCCCTTCCCAGTTGATGACTTCCACAGCCATGCTTCGCCATGCCGGAGAGAAAAAATGGGTAACGGTACTTCTTTCCGGGTGTTTCAGGTCGCTGAATATCTGATCGGCCGGTATGGAGCTTGTGTTGGATGTCAACACGGCTTTTGAAGAGACAATCCCGTCAAGGGTGGTAAAAATTTTCTTTTTAAGATCGAGGTTTTCCGTGGCAGCCTCTATAACCAGTTCACAATCGGAGAGCTGGCTATAGTCCGTTGTATAAACAATGTTACCAAGGATCATATCTGCTTTTTCCCTGGTCATCATCCTTCGATCCACCCCTTTTTGGGCATACCCTTGAAATCTTTTTTCAGCTTTTTTCAGCTGCTCTTCATCTACATCCACCAGAAAGAGTTTTTTCTGGGGCAAAGCGCTTCTAAGATAATAGGCAATATCAGGCCCAATATTTCCAGCTCCCACAACTGCCATCTCTTCGGGCATGGATATGCCGGATTCAATTAGAAAAGGGTTATGATATGAATTGTAAAGTTTTTTGGTTTCCAACATGAATTTTCCCCTCACAGTAGTTGTAATGTCTTCCCGGATTATCGCCGGAATCGGAGACAGTTGTTTTTCCATTGGATAATCCGGGAAGATCTGCGTCATCAGGTCATGACAATTGCTTGTTCAGCGAACAATCATCCCACCTTGACGATCAGAGCCGCACCGGTATCACCGGCTGCACATCCGGCAAGGAGACCGTATCCACCTCCGATGATCACCAGCTCCTCAATCAGTTCCACCAAAAGACGCATTGTGGTAGAGCCCTGGGGATGGCCATAAATCATGGAACTGCCGTAATTATTGAAAATCTTGTCATCAATACCCAGCAACTTGGACATGGCAAGATCGTTGGAACTAAAGGGATTATGGGTTTTTACCGCTGCAAGATCTGCCACATTGATACCTGCGTTATCCATTGCCATGATGGCAGCAGGGGTGGGAGCTGCGGGCATATGGGCTTTCTTGGTTCTGGCATAGCCGTAGGAAAGCACCTGAATTTCAATCGCCTTATCTGCGGAAAACTCCTGGGCTTTTTCCCTGGAGGTCACTACCATGCCTGCATTACCGTCAGCCGGATGGGTCTGGGCACCAAAGGTGATGATGCAACCGGGTTTTGTCTTGAGAGCGGCAAGTCCTTCGGTCGTGGTGGGAAAGATCCCCTCATCCGCTTCAACCGTAATAGTCTTCTTTTTTGAGATTTTGATCTCCACGGGGATCATGTATCTTTTCTGGAACGCCCGATCATCGGCAAGCGCATCCAGGTATTTGTTATAGCGATTCACGGCTATTGCATCTGACTGCTCACGGGTAAACCCATGTTCTTTTGCCACATTCTCGGCCGTCTGAACCGGGCTGGTATCCGCACAAGGATCCCATGCAAAACTGTCCATCATCCAACTCTCATAGTGGGGTTTTGCTCCCGGACCCTTGGGGTTTGGCCAGATCAAACTGGCGCAGTTGGATGTGCGGTCAGTGGTGGCCACCAGAACGTTCTTATGGCTGCCAAGCTCAATGCAGCAGGCCGCATAGTTCATGGAAACGGTGGAGGTTGCACAGGCCTGGGCAATGCGCGGTCCGCTTATGTTGGGATTTCCTATTTGCGTTGCAAAATTGGGAGCATCATAAAACCACTCGGGCTGGGGAATTGTGGAGCCATAAACAATGCCGTCAAAATCTTCAGGCTTATATCCCCTTAATTCAAAAAACTTTCTGGCGGTGGCGGCTGCCAGATCCACGGAATGTTCATTTTGAAAAGATCCCTGCCACTTTGAAAACGGTGAACTCCAGTATCCTTTGTAGGGGACAAAAACATTTTTAAACATGATGTGCTCCTTTTTTCAGATTAAGCTGAATTTTGTTTTTTACGTATCAATTAATTCGATCAATCAATTTGGTCAGTCAATGATGCTTTTTCCTTTCAGGGAATCGATCTCTTCATCGCTATATCCCAGTAATTCTTTCATGACCATTGTTGTATCCTGTCCCAGTCGGGGTGCGCCACGCCATGCATTTCCCGGGGTTCCCGAAAACTTGGGGACGAATCCAAAGGCTTCAACTTCACGGTCCACGGTTTGATCGTGGTACTTAATAAAATTCTTTCTGTCATGCCAATGGGGGTCCTCGTAAATTTCCTTTATGGTTTTGACAACTCCCACTGGAATTTTATATTTGTCCATATGTTCCTGGGCTTCCTGGGCCGAACGTGCGGCAAACCATTTGTTTATTTCTTCGTATAATTCCTTGCCCTTATCGGACCACACCGCTTCAAAGGAATTGCCTGCCTCTTCCCACTTAAAATAGTCAGGATCCAACCCCAGGCCTTTTATTGCACGATAGTAAACCGATTCACCAAAAGCTCCGATAAAGCACCAGCGATCGTCGCCGGCTTTATGCAAGGATGCCGGTTGAAAGATAGGCACCCGGTTCCCAGCCCTCTTTTTCAAGACCCCGGCTTCAATGTAACTGATCCATTGGTCGTCCAGCACCCGGGCAAAGGCTTCGACCTGGGCCATATCCACTTCCTGTCCCATGCCGCCGTTCAGTACATTGATATATGCCGCGCAAATACCTCCAAACAGGAAAGTTGCTGTGAGATAGTCGTTAATAAAGGTAGCGGCATATCGAGGCGGCTCCGGATCCGGATCCCCGTTAATGGACATAAAACCGCTTTCGGCCTGCCCGATGGGATCATAGGAGGGACGGTTACAAGTTTTTTCATTTCCACCGAACTGGGGCCTGCCGAATCCGCTTGCATGACCGACAATCAGCTTGGGATTGATATCCCATAGGTCTTGCAGTTCAATTCCCAGTTTTTTCAACCACACCATATTTTCTATCCAGACGTCGACCTGTTTAATCAGGCAGAAAAATATCTCTTTGGCTTCCGGGATGCTCATGTTGGTATTCAATGTGAAACTCATGCGGTTTCTGGCACCCTGGGCCCAGGCCGCACTGGTTTGAGCCTCGCCGTCTTCCCTGAAAAGCTGTGGAGATTGATACCGATAGGCATCCCCGATTTTTGGAAATTCGACCTGGATCAATTCGGCGCCAAAATCAGCAAGCAATTGTGCTGCAAAGGGTGCTGCCACCACTGTTCCGCTCAAAAGCACTCTCATTCCTGTAAGAGGGCCAAATTTTGGTGCAAAATGTGGTGCGGGTATTCGGGATAGTTTTTCCCACCGATTCATTTTTATTCTCCTTTCATGAGTTATTCATGGTCCGCCACGCAGGCGGTTACCGTAAAAAATACGAATCCATATTTGTTGAGTGCGAAGTATTTATTCGGTGAATGCATTCTGTTAAAAATCAGAAAGTATTCCATAAAGCGCCAGATGTCGGAAAAACACGCCTTAATTCGACGATAAATTAATTATTTAATGGTAAAACCTGATCATCAAGGAAAAGAGACGATTTAATTAAAATCGTTAAATGGCGCTGCTTCCAAGCCAGACAGTTCTCTTTTAAACAGTCGTGGCGATACTTGCGGACAGGCAAGGGAATTTTCCATCGCCGCTACAACGGGCACGACGGCGTTAAATAAGGATTCAAAAACATTTTTCAAATAAAACTTAGCATAACCTTCTGCATAAATTCAACTTTTTGTAGCCGGAACAAACAGGGGCATGACTTCCCTTTCAAACACGGTGTTGTTACACACTGCACCCACTATATAAATCGCCAGAAATCCCGACGTTATAGCAAGGTACCCCACACAATGGTGCCAGAACTTATCGGCATCCGATATCAATTTCAAATCCAGACCGGCGATTATCCACAAACAGGTCGTAAGCAGGACAATCATTAATGTAAGGGGTCTTGGCGCTGATTTTATATAGGATGGAATAATAACCGTTATGAACGACGCACCACCAACCCAGCAATATCCTTCTATAATCTTATAGCTTGAGAAATCAAAAAGTTCAGCAGGCACCAGCCCATTTTTTACAGAAAGAATCATTGCGAATTTAGCAAGAACGCTCAGAGAGGCACTGAACATAAAAAAAGCCGAGAAAAACAAAAAAACATTTCCGGCTGTGATATTTTTATTTTTTAACTCTATAATGGCAGTAAGGACCTGAACAATACCGCCTCCGATCAACCATGCTGCCAGCAGCGGATAGCCAGCCAGGGTCACCTTCTCTAAGTATACAGCCCCAAAAGCGAAACACGCCACGGACAAAGCACCTAAGCCGGCAGGAATCGGGTTTGCAAAAGTTGATTGCGATTCTGACATAATTTACCTTCCTTTCTTCTAATTAAACAGTTAATTTCAATGAATAGTCACAAATGATATTCACCGAAGCAGTAAAAGCCTATATTCCAAAGTCTCCCGAAGCCCCTCTCATGCCTTGCAACACCATTAAATTCATGAAGCTGTACTGCCAAGCATGCCCTTCGCAAGAAGGAGAATTGATAATCTGAAATGCATTTTTGCCGTTTTTCATCATCTTTGTCCGGCGACTATGGCAATCTTGCACATTTTATAAATTCTCATGCGAAAAATCCGTAGCAAGCAAATCGTATTACCTCATTTATTGAATTTCCCGACTTCCAAACCGGCATCTTTCTGCACTAAACTATTTTTCATTTATCAAATGGGGCACTGGGTGATTTTTGAAATATCAAATTCACTGAATTGGTTCAGTGAATACATTCATACTTTACGGAAAAAGGAATGTCAAGAAAAAAATTCATGTAACTCAAATAAAAATTGACATTTAATTTTGGGTTGTTTGGGTGCAGCGGAATGGAGACGATAACAAGGGTCTTATGATGGGTATATTCGTTAAAGATGACTATTGTTTTGACAATTTTTCTTTCTTTTTTCGGCCTTGGTCATAGCACCGGCCACCCGTCAGAATGGGCGAGTCAACAGGGTCAGGCTTGTGCGTTATCAGCATTGTCGGGTTTGGGCCAGCAGCCAAAACCGACGATGGCAAAGCAGAGCATTCCGGACAGGCTCATGTGAAGCAGGGGGTTGAAATGAAACCGATCCCACACAAGCCTGACCCTCTAAAGAATTACCAAAGGTATTCCTGAAAAACAGAGAAAAGATGCAGAGGCTTCCCATCAAATGGTGATTGATTTCATTAAACGCGATATAAATTCATGCATCTCTTTAAGCAGGTCTGTTTTCCCGTTATTTAAGCACCAGTTAAAAGCAACACCTCTGGCAGCTGTAAAGAGAAATTTTGTGGTCTGTTCAGCAGAAAAATCAGGGTCAAATTCTCCTTGCTCAATCCCCTGACTGACAATATTTTGCAGCATAACAAAACGAACCGAAGTTTTACAAAGAAAAAGGTTCGTTTGGCTTTTATATAGTGATTTGAGAACGTCTATACCGTAAAAGATATACAGCTTAGCCAGATTTTCAAAATAAGACAGAATCTTAATAGTTGGGGTTGCGCCCTGAAGTGTATCAATGGATTTGGCTCCCATAAACTCGTCCGCATTTTCAAATAATTTATATAGAATATCCTCCTTGGATTTAAAATAATGATAAAAAGCACCCACGGACACCCCGGATTTCCGACTTATCTCATCAATGGTAATGTTATCAAATCCTTTCAATTCCATTAATTTCACACCGGTTTCATAAATTCTATTTTTTGTTTCAATTGCTTGGAGTTTACGTTTTGTTAATTTTGGCATTTATTATTCACCTTGCAATGCGTTCTTTTCTTGCAATCCCTCATGTGACCACAATATTTTTTTGATAAAAAAATGGCAAGCCCTCCCTTGGGTCTTTTACCATGAAAGTAGCTCTTGATTTTCATGGGTGGGGGGCTGAAATTCGGTTATGACCGTTTAGCTCAGGGGGGATCGACCCATCAACTTTCCACAAATTTTGTGATGGATGCCAGGTCTTCAAAGACTTTTTGTCTTGTAACATCCTGCCAGTCATTGTCCTTTAAACGGGCAAGTTCCCTTAAAAAACTTCCCAGGGCCTTTGTATATTTGGCACTGTTGCCAAGCCCGGTAGTTACCTTTCCCCTTAATTCACCACTCTCCCGGCGTTGTTCCTGAACCTCCTGATAGGCCTGATTAATGGATTTTTCCCCGGAGGTGACACTCTGCTTGATCTCTTCACTGCCATGCTCAAGCAGTTTTCTGGCCTTTTCCGCCTTGGCCACACTGGTTCCCAGCTCTTTTGCACGGAGGATGTCCTGCTCTTTCTTACTTGGCGTGGCGGAGATTTCCTTTGAAGCCTTTTTTTTCCCCACAGGGGGCGTTATATTGTCCAGCACCTCCAGGCATCTTAAAATATCCTCATCTGCAAGGTTGCGGCGGTTTCGCTGGATGTGAAAGCAGTAGAGAATGGCATCATCTTCATTTTCAAAGGTTTTGAAAATCACCGGTATTTTTTCCATGGCCAGCTCCCGTGCCGCTGCAAAGCGGGTATGGCCATCCACCACAATATTTTTTTCTTCCCACACAATGACGGGAAAGGTCTCATCAAATCCTTTGGATTCCATATCCGTTCGTATGGACTCCAATGTCTCCTTGCCAATGGGAAAAAGGGATGCAAAAGGTGCTTCCACCTTAAGTTCGGAAATAGCAATCAATTCTGTATGCAATGTATTCGTACCTGCTTATTTATAGTGTGACTGTTCAGCTTGGTTCGGCCACGCCCATCCGTTCGTGGTGCCACAGGGTTGGGCAAGTGTGGTATGCACACCTGCAACCGCCTGTATTTTAAATCAAATCCAAACAAAAACATCAACCAATCAAGCCTGACTCCACCCCCAAATGGATGAAGTCAGAACTACGCCCGTTTGTTCCGTTCCGGGTGAATTGAAGGACACTTTATATCCTATCCCTTTCCGTCAGACAACTATTTAATCACTCATCTTTCAGACTTGGATCAGGTTGTGAACGGGTCCGAGCACTTAACAACAGCCACCAATACCACAGGAGGCGTTTTCTTTGCCTTTTATCCAGACCTGGATAATATAGGCGGCTCACCCGGAGATTTCTTGCCTGCAATACGGGCAACCGGGATCAAACATGCGTTATTGTGCCCTTTTTAAATTTTTAGGTCAAGGACAACGGTTAATCCATGTTCGCTTGACTTTTACTTACCAATCGTATTTACTTTCACCTGATGATCCGGTTTTTTACTACAGTGGGGTCAACCGGGCTCAGACTTGTGTCATTGGCGTTATCCACCGGAGACGGTACAGACCGGAGACGGTACAAACCTAAAACGCCACAGATAATGCCGTTAATGCAAGCCTGCTCCCCTCCCCCACAATATAATCCCAAAGAGGAACAGAATATGTTTCAAATAAAAGCGTGGTACTGGCTGGTGTTTGCCATGATCCTCATCATGTCGGAACTGATCATTCCAAGCTTCACCATTATCTGGTTCGGCCTGGGTGCCCTTCTTGTGGCAGGCCTCCTGTGGCTCATCCCGGACCTGCCCCCCAGTCTGCAGCTTTTTTTCTGGGCCATGGCCTCCATCATATTTACCATTCTCTGGTTCAAGGTATTCAAGGCAAAGATGGTGGACCGCACAAAAGCCGGTATTTCACTGGAAGCGGTGCTGGGAGAATCCGGGCTGGTGGTGAAACCCGCAGAAACTGGGAAAAGAGGTGTTGTAAAATTTACCACCCCGGTGCTGGGATCAGAAGAGTGGTCCTTTATCTGTCATCAGGAGACCCGTACCGGAGACCGTGTGCGGGTGGTGGATATATCCGGAAACACACTGATAGTTAAAACCGTTAAGGAGGCGTAACCATGACCGCAGGATTTATCGTTGCTCTGTTTTTTTTGATATTGGTGGGTGTCACCATCAGCCTGGGGGTCCGCATTGTTCCCCAGGGAAGTAAACATGTGGTTCAGCGTCTGGGGAAATACCGCAAAACCCTGGGTCCCGGGCTGAACATCATCATTCCCTACATGGACAAGGTGGCCTACAAGGTGATCACCAAGGATATTGTGCTGGATATACCCAGCCAGGAGGTGATCACCAAGGACAATGCCGTGATCATCACCAATGCCGTGGCCTACATCAACATTCTTTTCCCGGACAAGGCCGTTTATGGCGTGGATGATTATGAAGCCGCCATTAAGACCCTGGTGCAGACTTCGCTTCGGTCCATTGTGGGGGAGATGGACCTGGACGAAGCCCTCTCCAACCGCAACCTCATCCGCACCCGTCTCAAGGAGGCCATATCCGACGATATCTCCGACTGGGGCATTGCCTTGAAAACAGTGGAGATCCAGGATATCAACCCCTCACCCACCATGCAGGCGGCCATGGAAGAACAGGCCGCTGCCGAACGGAAACGAAGGGCCACCGTCACCCGGGCCGAAGGGGATAAGTCCGCCGCCATTCTCCAGGCAGAGGGACGTGTGGAGGCCTCAAGGCGGGACGGCGAAGCGCAAATTGTCCTTGCCAAGGCCAGCCAGATGGCCATTGAAAAGGTCACCGCCGCCATCCAGGATAAAGAACTGCCCATGTTGTATATGCTGGGAGAGAAGTACATTGCCGCGTTGGAAAGCGTATCCAACTCTCCCAATTCAAAGGTGGTGATACTGCCGGCGGATATACCGGCAGCTGTCAAGGGAATCATCGGCGCTTTAAAATAAGGTTTGCAAAGGATTGTGGTGATCAATGGAAATAACCTTGAGGCAAATCAAATATTTTGTTGCAGTTTCAGAAACCGGAAAGCTCTCTGCCGCAGCTTCATTGGTGAATATTTCCCCTTCTTCCATTACTGAAGCTATTAAAGAATTGGAAAGCATCACCGGCGTTACCCTGATTAATCGGCACAGACGTGGTGTTGACTTGACATTTGAGGGATTCAGGTTTCTACAGCACTGCCACGACATACTCTCATCCGTTTCAAATGCAGAGTATGATTTAAAAAATTCCAAAACAAAATTATCCGGAAAATTGACAATAGGTGTAACGTTCACCATTGCCGGCTATTTCTTGGCATCTCACCTCTCCCGTTTTAATCGCTCTTTTCCCCATATTGAAACCCGAATAATCGAAAGCTCAAGGGTTAATATCGAAGAACAGATTCTCAGGGGGGAGATTGATATTGCCATTCTTCTGGTTTCAAATACAGAGAATGGGCAATTAAAAACCAAACTTCTGGTGAGTTCACCAAGAAAACTATGGATGTCCATGAATCACCCTTTAACTCAAAAAAAACAGATCTCCTTACAGGATGTCTCCCAGTTTCCCTACATTCAGTTATTAGTTGATGAAACTGAGTCAACACACATGAGATACTGGCAAAGAAACAATGCCAAGCCGCAGGTTTATTTTAGAACAGAGTCGGTTGAAGCGGTGAGAAGTCTGGTGGCTGTGGGCACAGGCGTCACAATATTATCAGATATGGTATATCGTCCGTGGTCCTTGGAAGGGAAACGCATAGAAGCCTGCGAATTGGTTGAACAAATACCTTCAATGGATGTGGGACTGGCCTGGCTCAAAAAAGTGCCCCCTGGTCCCTGCGCCACTGCTTTTATAGATTTTTGCTTGATGGAATACACTTCAGGTCGGCCAAAGTACAGTCAACGACCCCCGGCAAAACCGGAAGTTTGCATTGTCAACCGGTCAAATCAACCATAACCCCATGGTGATAGACCTGCAAAAAAATGAACCGGATTGTTGAGATACAACTGGGATCTTCCGAGAAGGAAAGCCCCAGTTGTATTTATCTGGTTTTTGCTGATTTCAGAGCTGGTATCTACTCAACAGATTGAATCAAGATTTCAACACGCCTGTTTTGCTGGCGACCAGCTGCCGTGTCATTGCTTGCCACTGGATAAAGTTCACCAAGCCCCTTGGCAGTGATTCGATCTGAATTTATGCCGCGGGACATGATGGCCGAGCGGACTGATAGAGCTCGATTTTGCGAAAGTATTACGTTGTATTCTTCGCTTCCCATGCTATCCGTATGGCCTTCCACGCTTACCGTCTTGGTTGGGTATTTATTAAGGAAGGCTGCCAATTGATCATTGGATCTCTGTGCTCCTGGCATAAGATCTGCTTTGCCGGTAGCAAAGAGAACATCCCCAAGCGTCAGTACAAATCCGCGGTCTGTTTTTTTGGCTTTAAGATCAGAAAGCTCTTGCGCTAAGACAGCAGCCTTAGCCGTGGCAGCTTCCGCTGTTTGTTGAGCATTTTTAGTCTCTACTTGTGCTTCGCGCGTCTTCTGTTCTCTTTGTTCTACAAGAAGCTTGTCCGTGTCTTTGGCAAGTTTTTTGCGCTCATTTTCTACAAGCTTTTGTTCTGCTATTGCTACCGCAACGGCTGTCTGCTTTTCGGCCATGTAAGCCAGATGGTTCGTTTGGGCTTCACTCTTGGCTATTTCCGCACTCTTTAAAATCTTGCCTGCTTCGTAAAGAGGCACTGCGGCGTTTGCCTCCACATTTGGATCTGCTTTTGCCTTCTCGTAAGCATTCCTTGCGTTTTTGAGTGCGATATTTTCCAGGGGCTTCGCACAACCGAAGACCAACAGGGATAGCGCCGCGCTCAGAATGATCATTTTAAATAGCATCAACCGGTTACGCTTGTTATCTTGTATCATTATTCACCTTCCATGTAGTGTGTTAGATAATATTTTTTCTGGTTATAACGGATTTGGGGGACTGGTGTCGGGGGCAGTAAAATAGGCTGGAAAGATCTATCTTTTGTGATAAAGTTGAATCGCCAAACACAACTTTTAACAAAAGGATTTATGATGACTCCAGCTTCAGATACCACCCCCCGCATGAATCGAACTATTTGTATGCACTTTTGTCAAGCACAATATTACATCCTTATCCAACATTCCATGCAATTCCGGATGGTAGTCGACTTGGCAATCAAGGAAAACCCTGAGCTTTTTCCAGCTAAAATCAGTTCCGGTTACAAAATGAAAGAGATTAGATTCTCAAAAAAATTGAAAATTAAAACCAGAAGAGTATTGGTGGCCGGTGCCAGCTATACCATCAGGCCGTCTTTTGTCATGCCATATATGACTGGGTTTGTAGAAGACGTTGAAAGTCCTCTGTTTTTACGTAAATTTGCAGTTCCGTTTTGGGCTTTGAGCCACTGCTTTGGAAAGAATCCCATGTTTTGGTATCGACTTGAAGCATCCCTTGGTAGGAACAGTCTTTTGGGAACTACCATCAAATCAGCAGAACATTTACCCCAGCACCTTTCTGCTGATGAAAAGCACACCCGGCTATTGGGTAACAAAACCTACATTGCTACAACCGCCGGAAGTGACTGTATTTTAGGAGCCAGTGTTTCTGAAAGTGCCTCTGAAGAAGACCTTAAAAAGGCATACAGTGTTTTTAAGAAAGAAGCGGCATGCGTCAATCCGGAATATCGGCCAGATACCGTAAATACAGATGGATGGCTATCAACCCAAAATGCCTGGAAAAAATTATTCCCGGGAATAGCCGTGATACCCTGCTTTTTACACATTTTCATAGGCATCCGTGACCGCTCACGCAAAAAACACAAGGAGACTTTCCTGGATGTGGCTACCAGGTTATGGGATTGCTTCAAGGCAGAGTCCAAAGGAGCATTCTCACAGAGAGTACGGAGGCTTTCCGAATGGTGTCAAAATACAAAAAATAAGATTCCCGAGGTTATTTCAGATAAAATCAAAAAACTTAGGGAGAATCTGCCACAGTTTTCCCAAGCCTATGATTTTCCTGACGCACATCGAACGAGTAACATGATTGACAGGTTAATGCAGCGGATGGACCGCCATTTGTTCAGCACTCAGTATTTTCATGGCACGATAGAATCTGCCAATTTGAGCATACGTGCCTGGGCACTTATTCAAAACTTCGCGCCACTTAATCCATGGACAGTGAAGCAGAAAGGCCATGTGAGTTCGTTTCAAAAACTTAACGAATTCCAATACCATGAGAACTGGCTGCAAAACCTTTTGATTTCAGCTTCTTTGGGAGGTTTGGGAACGGGTCCCCCAAATCCGTTATAATCAGTATTTTTTAAGGTTTCTTAACGGCCTGCTGCAGTCCCTCAATGGTGTCACGTGTTTCCTGAGAGGCGAGTTTCGCTCTTTCGGCATCTGACTTTTTCTCAGCCAGCTGGGCAGTGATCACGGCCTGATCGGCCAGTCTATCAGCCACTTCATATTCTTCATTTTTTACTGCAGCCTGGGCTTTGTCCAGCTTATCCTCGGCAACTCTCAGATCAAGCGGAGCGTACATATTGGCCTCCGCGGTTTGGGCGGCTTGGATCGCTGTCTCAGCCCTCCTGAGATTCTCTGATGCTATCTTGCCCCTATTCGCGCAGCCAAAAAAGGTGAGCCCAACCACAATTGCTATCATCAAACACAATGTTATCCTCATTCTTCCTCCCATCTTTTTAACCCCCTTCTTTAATATTTTTTTTACCAAAGAGACAAAAAAGCAAAATATAACGGTCCTTTATGCATTGAACAACATTCAATGAGCTCGCATATTCAGCACTTTTTAAATGCTCACCCCTTTTTTCTATCCAGAACCAGCAGCACAATGCCTCCGGCCAAAGCGAAAGCACCAACAATCGGTGGTAGGGGAATCGTTCTCGTCCTATCCGCTGTCATTGTCAGCGGGCCGATATCAACCACCTTTTCCCTTGTTGTGTAGGTAATGCCCTGATACCCAAAGGCCACAATGCCTATTGCAATCAGTGTGATGGCAATAACTATATTTATTTTCATTTTGCTATACCTTTGCATAGATAACTCTGGTTTGTGGTAACTTTTTATACCTTGCTTGATTCGGCTGCATAGTTCAAAAGTTTATATATTCAAGTTCCGAGCCAATATTTTTAGAACCTGTATAATATCTTCTATTCTACTGATTTATTAGGATAAATAATTGAAACAGCATTTTTAGGATACTTCATACACACTGCCCAAAAAGGTCATATCTTGCCAAAAGGTCATATCTGACCATTATTGTGTTCCATCCGGCACATCTTCAGGGATGAATCTATTCCTGTAAGTGACGGATTTTCTATCAGGATAGCCGGATCAGCAACAACAAACTGGGCCGGAAATTCTTTGTGATGTGTCATTTATTTTCCTATTAGCCTTTAACGTGATCTTACAGTTAAAATTTGTAAAAACCGAATTTATAATTCAATAATGAAATCTTTACAGCATCTGAAACTGCTGATAGAAATTTTCAACACTGACAGCATACACTCGATGACAAATTTAACACCCCGTGGGCGGACTTTTGCATGGCTCAATGTTTTGAGTCGGAATAGCACGGCATTTATTTTGTAATAAAAATGCAAACTTCTATACGATCGAGTTATCCGTCAGAAGTTCTCTGCCTTGTCACCACATATACTGATTAATGGAATTCACCGGCAACACGCGTGCCATGGTCCATGAGAACTTATGATTTAGGGATCTGTAAAAACAGTAAAATTATCCCCATCTTACAAAAGGAGACGCTATGAAAATTGACATCAATGTAGATATGGGTGAAAGCTTTGGCATGTACCAAATGGGAAACGATGAGGCTTGCATGCCGTATATCAGCAGTGCAAACGTGGCATGTGGTTTTCATGCTGGAGACCCGAGTGTCATGAAGAAAACGGTGGCAATTGCCAAAAAATATGGTGTTCATGTTGGTGCACATCCAGGATTGCCTGACCTCCGGGGATTCGGACGTCGGGAAATGAAAATGACCATGGAAGAAATCCATGACGATTTAATCTATCAAATAGGTGCTCTCAAGGCCTTTGTTGAGGCGGACGGCGAAAAATTACATCATGTTAAACCCCATGGATCCCTTTATGGCATGATGGCCAGACAAAAAGAGGTGGCACAGGCTGTCTGCCATGCCATAAAGGCCATTGATCAGGACCTTTTTCTTTACACCATGGAAAAAGGGGTAGCTGGAAAAGTGGCGGCTGAAATGGGGATAAATGTCATATACGAAATTTATGGAGATCTTGATTATGATGGGGAGGGAAATTTAGTCATTACAAGGTCGCATGGTGCACCGAAACCCGAAGCGGTTGCAGCCAAAGTGCTTAAGATGGTTAAGTCTAAAAAAGTAGTTACCACCGAAGGTACACAGATTGATATTGATGGTTCATCCATATGCCTGCATTCTGACACACCCGGAGCGCTTGATATTATAAAAACGGTTTATAGTACCCTAAAAGATGAAGGGTATGTCGTCTCTTCACCTAAAATTTAGTGTTTTTAAAGGATGATTTTTTATTTATTTTAAGGAGGGATACTGATTATGGAACAGAATAATTACAATGTAATCCTGGACTCATTACCGTCAACCGAATCTCGACTGGAGGTCTTATTTCGTCAGGCAGGCGATGGCTTTATCCAAGTGGAATACGGCAAGGAACAACGGGCTGACCTATTGGATTCTTTTCGTATCGGCGCCGTAAATGAGAAAATATTGGAAAAGAATATCCCGGGTGTAATTGAGACCGTTCCGGGTATTAGAACCAATCTTATCCACTTTGAACCGGAAAAACTTAATGTTAACGAGTTGATAAAAGAAATCATCAAAGAGGAAGAACATCTGCAAAACGTTGAGGGAGTGGAACTGGAATCCCGTGTAATTCATTTACCCATTGCCTTTGAAGACAGCGAAACAAAAAAGGCCGTGGCAAAATATGTTAAAGAGGTCCGTGCCGATGCTCCCAATGTGATTGACGGTTATAATTTGGAGTATATTGCCATGTGCAACGGTGTTTCCGTGGAAAACGTCAAGCAATTACTTCTTGGAACCCAATGGTATAATAGTGGTTGCGGTTTCTGGCCCGGCGGTGGATTTTTCTGGCCAATGGACCCGCGTTGTTCCATTGTGGTGCCGAAATACAATCCCCCCCGCACATGGACTCCGGAAGGTTCTGTGGGCATCGGAGGCCCTTGTGTTTTCACTTACACCACTGCCACCGGAGGTGGTTACCAACTCTTTGGACGAACCATTCCCACCTTTCAATTCAGTCAAAAGCATCCGCTTTTTAAGGAGACACCTTTTCTTTACAGAAATGGAGATCGTATTAAATTTCACGAGGTCAAGGAAGCGGAAATTCTTAATATTTATGAGCATGTCCATGATAAAACGGATTATGAATATGAAATTGAACAGGGGAAAATTCTTGTTAAGGACTACATCTCCTTTGTCAAATCAAAAACCGTGGTTGATGGAATTGCGGAATTCAAGGAAAAACAAGCAGAAGGGGCAAAGATTGCGCCAAGGCTTTAATTGGAAACCGATTCATCCCATGGACACTGATGAATACTTTTGAACTTACGCTATTTAACATCCAGATAAAAAGGAGTGCCTTATGTTAAAAGTTATCAATGGAGGAATTGAGACCGTAGTTGAAGACTGGCCAGGGAGGCTGGGTTATCTGGGCAAAGGAATGGCTGCCTCCGGTGCCCTTGACAATGTAGGATTGGGTTTTGCCAATCTTCTTGTGGGAAATCCCCCGGGAGAGGCCGGTCTGGAAATTGCCGGCGGATATTTTGAGGCTCAGTTTACTGAAGATACAGTGGTTGCAATCTCAGGCACAGACATGAACCCAACGCTTAATGGAGAACCTGTGCCAATGTGGGAGTCATTCGGGGTCAAACCCGGTGACATCCTTAAGTTTCTTCATTTCGGAAAAACCGGATTCAGAGCATATGTGGCTGTTGCCGGTGGGTTTGACGTACCCACTTACCTGAACAGCAAATCAACCTGTATTTTTGGCAGTTACGGCGGGTTTGAAGGACGAAAACTCGCTCCGGGAGATGAACTCAAATTTGGAAAAACATCTCCATCCGGATTCAATAATATCGGCAGAAAGGTTAAAAAGGATTACATCCCCACCTATGAAAATGAATGGCAAATTCGTGCCATTCCCGGTCCCAACACCGCCCCCGACTATATCACACAAAACGGGATGGACTATCTTTTTAATACATCCTTTAAAATTCAGCACACATCAAACCGATCTGCGTATCGACTGGATGAGTTGCCAAAAAACTTTTTTGCCAGAGAAGACGGGGGGGTGGGGGGAAGTCATCCATCCAACATCGTTGACCATGCATATTCCATTCGAGGGGCATTAAACATTTGCGGCAACACCCCCATTATTCTGGTTGGAGATGGACCGACACTTGGCGGTTATATGTGTGCCCTTCAGGTTATCAATGCAGATTTATGGAAAATCGGCCAGGGTACCCCCACAAGGGACCGAATCCGGTTTATCTGTTGCACCCAGGAGGAGGCCGTTGCGGCACGTATTGATCAAAAAAAATTATTCACGGAAGATGCTCTGGAATAGAGCTGTCCCGGTAGACACCAGGTTATAGACAACGCTTGTAAGTCGCAAATTCCCATGTCATATGTGCCGTTTTGTTTTTCATGGGGAATCCCATGTAGCGGAAAATCGGAGAGTTCATGCCTGACGAACGTCAGAGGATGCATAAAATAAAACAAATGATGTCCCACTAAATTAAGGAGTTATAAAATGGAAATGAATGTCATTGCCACCATGCCGGGGCTGGTTGCCCGGGTTGTTGTCAGCAAAGGAGAACAGGTTAAACAGGGGCAGGAAGTGGCTGTCATCAATTGCATGAAAAACGAAATCAGTATCACTTCAGAGAAAGACGGAGTTGTAAAGGAGATCCTGGTAAAAGAGTGGGACGAAATGGAGGTGGACAGCCCAATGTTGATCCTTGAAGTTTAGTGCGCTTCATTGTCAAACGCCGTTGCCGGTGCATATAGAAAAAAGTGAATAAATATTGTTACCGGCATCTGTTCACATTTAACGATTTTAATATTAAATGAGGTAAATCATGGAAACTGAAGTAACCATAAAGAGTCAATTGACAGATGCGGGGCCCGCCGGATGGATCGCATATTCCATTGCCACCTGGATTGCCTGGGCAGCGCTTTGCGGTTTCGTATCTGACAAAGCCTATCTTTTTATGTCCTGCATCTCTCTATCCTGTACCATCCCCTATCTCTTTGCCGCATCAACCCAGTTAAAACTGGGAAATGCCGCAGGGGGCGTTACCTGGCTTTATTTCGGATCTTTTTTTGCTTTTTGTTCATCGCTCACCTATGGTGCAACTTACTTTTCAGGCATATATGGCTGGGAGCTTGATACCAGGATTTTGGGCTATGAATGGGCCGTTCTTGGTATCGTGCTGATTTTAACAACGCCGATTTTTTTCAAATATACGCCGGCGGCCGCGTCAATATCTGTAATTGGTGCCGATATCGGCATTGTCACATTGGCCATGATCTATTTTGGATTTACAAAGCCCTTCATGCTCTTGATCAGCGGATGGTCTTTCTTTGTCGCCGGTTTTTTTGGCATCTGCATGGCTGCAGGGGGAATCTTGGAAAGTGCGGGGATGAATTTTCCCATGGGTAAACCACTCATGGGTGATAAATCATAGGCCGGCGTTGTTCAAAGGAGTAAAGATCCATGAAAAAATTGTTAATAGCAAACCGAGGTGAGATTGTTATTCGGATTATTAGAACGGCCCGGGCCATGGGAATAAAAACCGTTGCCGTCTATTCAGAGTCCGACAGGGATGCACTCCATGTTCGGGAGGCCGATGAAGCGTTTTGCATAGGACCGTCACCACCACCCAAAAGCTACCTGAATATTACAAATATTATGGAAGCCGTGGAAAAATCAGGGGCAGATGCAGTGCACCCCGGGTATGGGTTTTTATCGGAAAGTCTCAGCTTTGCCCATGCCGTTGTTTCCAAGGGAATTACCTTTATCGGCCCTTCGGTGGCCACATTGTCCAAAATTGAATCAAAATGTTATTGCAGAAATCTTTGTGATCGTGTGGGCGTGCCTGTTATTCCGGGGTCACTGAATATTGTGAAAGATGCCGAAGAGATTCGAAAAATTTTTAATCAACACGGTGCGCCACTGCTGTTAAAACTTGACCGGGGCGGTGGAGGTAAAGGCATAAATACTATCAACCATGAAAATGAAATAAATAACGTATTAACCTCTTCCAGAAGCGTGGGAGAACTGGCCTTTGGTTCTCCGGACTGCTATGTGGAAAAAGGTTTAAAAAGAGCCAGGCACATTGAAGTCCAGTTTCTTGGGGATCATCATGGAAATTACATCACCCTCGGAGAACGGGAGTGTTCAATCCAAAGAAGATATCAAAAATTAATTGAGGAGTCGCCATCACCCGTGGTGACGGACGAAGAACGGTTGCAACTTCAAAGCTGGACCTGTAAACTCGCCGCTGAAATGGGATATCGAAATGCAGGCACCATCGAATATCTGAGATCGGAAGAGGGGGCCTACTATTTCATGGAGGTGAACGCCCGAATTCAGGTGGAACACCCGGTTACCGAGTTAATAACAGGGATTGATATTGTTAAATGCCAGATAGACATTGCCTCCGGAAAAAAGCTGCACCTGTCCCAGGCCGACATCCAACTCAATGGTCATGCCATTGAAGCTCGTGTCTATGCAGAAGACCCTGTTTCCTTTTTTCCATCCCCCGGGAAAATCACTCATCTGGAGTTCCCTGTTATTAAAAAGATTAAAACCCGTTTTGATCATGCCCTGGAAAAAGGTGCAAACGTATCGCCCTATTATGATCCCATGCTGGCAAAGGTCATCGCCTGGGGATCGACCCGGGACAGAGCCATTGCAAGGCTGAGTAAAAGGCTGGAGGCATTTAAAATAGAGGGGGTAACAACATCAATTCCTTTGATTCAAATGCTGCTCAAAAGCAATACGTTTTCCAAAGGGAACTTTAACACGGCCTCTTTGTTGGAAATCATGAAAAATTACGAGTTTAAATCTGAAGAGAAAGAATTTGTACGAAGTTAAATTCAATTTCCGAAACTTGATAATTCCATTTTTATTATCTTGACAATGGCTGGGAAAGGTCAGGCTCGCGCTATTTGATCATTTGAGAATTTTTATCCGCATCTTAAGGATGTTTTAAAAAGTTCAATTAGCAACAGCCTGACCCCACTCTCCCTTTTTGATGGGTGCTGGACTTTTTTGCCTGATTTCTCTTTCCGGTAATAAGCATGACAAGATCACCCACATACGCCTTAAGCTGTTCGGCCTGGGCATTCATCTCTTCCGAGGCGGCGGCAGATTCTTTTTGCATTGGCTGCATTTTGCCGGACCACTTTGTCCATCTCGATGATGGCAATATTGACCTGCTCAATTCCATAATAACCGCCACGGGCGGACCGGGATTTGGGACCCGGGCTCGCCCACAACGAAGCTTGAAAGAATATTAGGTTCGCCTACTCTTTCATAAAATATAGAAAATGGTATTATACCGCCGCCCCCCCGACGGGCAATGGGCCCGGACCGGAACTGTAGACAGCTCAATTGTCCGGTTCCTATTGCCCATCGGGGGGGCGGCTCTGCTGAGGTTGCCTTGGAGGCTGCCTTTTCATATAAAATATGAACATTATTTATCAATTAGCCACTCATCGGAATCTAACTTATCCGCCTGAAAATATACCGGATACAGCTTCATGGACTCCGTAAGAACTCTTTCCCAGGGTAAATCCGAAAACACCCCATGGTCTCTGACATACTCCATGTGCCTCTTTCCGGAGTTGTCAAACGGATGAAAGATAGAGTCCTTGGTACCGTCAAATTCCAGTGATTTTATATTAAAGTGCTCACAAAGGGAACCATTAAAGGCCGGGGTTGCCTTTACCCATCTGTCGTTCAAAAACAGATCCGTATATCCATGATAGATAAAAAGATCCGTTTGCATTTTTTCTTTCAACTTTTTGGTGGTCAGATGATTTCTGACGTCTGCAAAACCAAGCCTGGCCGGAATGTTGAGACATCTTGCACAGGCAGCCAGCAGCACCGCCTTAGCCACACAATATCCCTGTCCCTCCTTTAAAACGGCACTGGCTTTCATGGTCTCCTTTGCCGGCCTTATGCTAAAGGGGTTATACCGGATACCGTCCCTGACCGCATAATACAGTGAAACGGCATTCTCGATGTCACTTGCACCTATTTTACTGTGATGCTCTGCGAAATTAATAACTCGCGGGTGATCGCTGTCAATATAGTATGTGGGTAATAAATATTTTTCCATACTGTACAATCCTTAATTGTCAAGTTTAAGCTACCGCCGGAGGTACATTCAGCGCACACTTACACCGAATGAATCTGCTGAACCAGGCCCCATGAAGACAAAAAAGCCCGGAGCCGTTGCACGGCCCGGGCATTATAAGCGAACAGCGGATTAGTTGTAATCGTAAAATCCTTTACCCACCTTACGCCCCAGCCATCCGGCTTCCACATATTTTCTCAACAGTGGGCAGGGTCGGTATTTGGAATCCTTGAACCCGTCATACAGGGTCTCCATGATGGCAAGGCAGGTGTCAAGCCCAATGAGATCCGCCAGGGCAAGGGGGCCCATGGGATGATTCATGCCAAGCTTCATGACGGTGTCGATGTCTTCTGCCTTTCCCACACTCTGGTAAAGGCAGAACACCGCCTCATTGATCATGGGCATGAGAATCCGGTTGGCAATGAACCCGGGGAAATCATTGGCTTCCGCCGGGGTTTTCCCAAATTTTTTACTCAGCTCCCAGGTAATGTTAAAGGTCTCCTCAGAAGTGGGAAGTCCCTTGATCACCTCCACCAGCTTCATCACCGGGACAGGATTCATGAAATGCATACCGATGACTTTGTCGGGACGTTTGGTTCTGGCGGCAATGCGGCCGATGGGAATGGAAGAGGTGTTGGTGGAAAGAATGACGTGTGGTGGGCAGATGGCATCCAGGTCCTCAAAGATTTTAAACTTGAGATCTTCCCGCTCCACAGCGGCTTCAACCACAAAGTCAACCGAAGCCATATCTTTTAAATCCACGGTGGTTTTGATCCTGCCAAGAATGGCATCCATCTCAGCCTGATCAAGTTTTCCTTTTTTAACGCTTCGTTCCAGATTTTTCGTGATGTTTGCCACGCCCTTGGCGGTGAACTCTTCCTTGATGTCGCTCATCAATACTTCAAGCCCGCTGGCGGCTGCCACCTGGGCAATACCGTTTCCCATCTGTCCGGAACCGATTACTCCGAATTTTTTAATTTCCATGATCTCTCCTGACTATTTTGGTGATGGCAGGTACCTCTGCCTTGGTTATAGGTCTATTTTTACACCGGTCGATTCACTATCAGGGCCACCGCTTCTCCGCCACCCAGGCAGAGCGAGGCCAGGCCCTTTTTAAGATCTCTTTTTTCCATCTCATACAACAACGTGGTGAGCACCCGGGCACCACTGGCACCAATGGGATGCCCCAGGGCCACACTGCCGCCATTGACATTCACCTTGTCAGGATCCAGTTCCAGAACGTTGTTAATGCCCTGGGAGCTGCCGCTGAAGGCTTCATTTATTTCAAACAGATCAATATCATCAAGGGTGCATCCCTCTTTTTTCAATACCTTGGGAATGGCATAGATGGGGGCCATGAGCACATATTTCATGTCAATGCCATAGGAGGCCTGGGCACCGATTTCGGCCATAATGGTGCAACCAAGGGCCTTGGCTTTCTCTTTTTCCATGATAATCAGGGCAGAGGCACCGTCACTGATAATGGAGGCATTGCCGGCCGTGCCCACTCCCCCCTTTTTAAAGGCCCCTTTCATTTTGGACAGCTTTTCATAAGTGGTTTCCATGGGACATTCATCCATGTCAAACAGCAGGGGATCTCCCTTGCGCTGGGGAATTTCCACCGGAACAATCTCATCCTTGAACCGGCCGGCTTTAATGGCCGCACAGGCCCGTTGGTAAGACTGGGCCGCAAACAAATCCTGGGCTTCCCGGGAGACATCCCATTTTTCACAGCAAAGTTCGTTGGACATACCCATATGAAAATCATTGATCACATCCCACAGCCCGTCATGGACCATGTGATCTTCAATTTTCCCCGGCCCCATGCGATGGCCCCACCGAGCCTTTTCCATGTAATAAGGTGCCATGCTCATGGTTTCCATGCCCCCAGCCACCACCACATCGGCATCGCCGCACTGGATGGCCTGGGCCGCCAGCATAACGGCCTTCAAGGAGGAACCGCACACCTTGTTAATGGTAATGGACTCCACTTCCCAGGGCAATCCCGCTTTCACCGCTGCCAGTTTCCCCGGGTTCTGACCATACCCGCAGGGCAGCACCATGCCCATAATACATTCCTGGATTTCCGTCTTGTCTATACCGGCACGTCGAACGGCCTCTTTGATCACATGTGCGCCCAGATCCGTGGCTCCGATCTTGCTCAATGACCCGCCAAAACTGCCCAGGGGTGTCCTGGTTGCACTAACGATAACTGCTTGTCTCATTTATGACCTCATTTTTTTATCCACTTAAAACGTTACCCAACTTAAAAAACACAAAAATAAACTTAATTCAATAGATTTCATCTTTTTTGCCACCCATCCGTCAGGGTCGAAATCCATATTGGAGGAAAGTTATAAGATGAAGACGATTCATCATGACTAACAATTTAATTTTACTTAAAAATATTTTTTCACACACACTCCGTTCCCAAAAGCTTTCATAAAAATTTAATCGAAAAATAATAAAAAAAGCCTGGTTCGGTCATCCGAACCAGTGAATGGTACAGGTTGAGGGTGTGAATTGCTGGAACGTTGACCGGCCTGGGTCATGACAGTTCGGAAAGGAGATCCTTGAACCGGGGGGTGAAAACAAGTGTGCCGGGACAACACTCAACGATTATCCCGGCACCCCCCGGCTCATCTACCAACCTCTTGCCCAATTACCATCAACAACGTCAGGACCCACCTCCTCGACAAGATCCTGGAATTTGACATGAGCCCCAACAATCTTACATATTTCGTCTATACTTGCCCCCCACATCATAAAGGGCTTGGGTGATGCTTCCCAGGGAGCAATATTTCACGGTGTTCATTAATTCCGCAAACATGTTGCCGCCATCAAGGGCGGTCTGCTGCAGTTTGGCCAGGGCCTCACCGGCAAGATCACCGTGGGTCTCTTTAAAGGCGGCCAGTCTTCTGAGCTGCTCATCCTTCTGCTCATCATCGGAACGGGCCAGCTCCAGGCAGGCCATGGTCTCTTCATAATCGGCATCCGGATCAATAAAGGTATTCACCCCCACAATGGGATAGTCGCCGGAGTGTTTAAGGAGTTCGTAATACATGGACTCCTCCTGGATTTTACCCCGTTGGTACCCGGACTCCATGGCCCCAAGCACCCCGCCCCTTTCCGTGATCCGCTCAAACTCCATGAGAACCGCCTCTTCCACCAGATCGGTGAGTTCATCCACAATGAAACTGCCCTGGAGGGTATTTTCATTCTTGGCAAGGCCCCACTCCCGGTTGATGATCAGCTGCACGGCCAAGGCACGGCGCACCGACTCACCCGAGGGGGTGGTGATGGCTTCGTCAAAGGCATTGGTGTGAAGGCTGTTGCAATTATCATAAATGGCGCAAAGGGCCTGGAGGGTGGTTCTGATGTCGTTGAACTGAATATCCTGGCTGTGCAGGGATCTTCCCGAGGTCTGGATATGATACTTCAGTTTCTGGGATTGCTCATTGCCCTTGTACAGATATTTCATGGCCACAGCCCAGATCCGTCTGGCCACTCTCCCTATCACCGTGTATTCCGGGTCCATGCCGTTGGAAAAGAAAAAGGAGAGAGAGGGGGCAAAGGCGTTGATGTCCATGCCCCGGGAGAGGTAATACTCCACATAGGTAAACCCGTTGGACAGGGTCAGGGCCAGCTGGGTGATGGGGTTGGCACCGGCCTCTGCAATGTGATACCCGGATATGGACACCGAGTAGAAGTTCCGGATGGCATTGTCAATGAAATACTGCTGAATGTCTCCCATCATCTTCAGGGCAAATTCAATGGAGAAGATGCAGGTGTTCTGACCCTGATCCTCCTTTAAAATATCGGCCTGCACCGTGCCTCGGACACTTGAGATGGCCCGTTGACGAATTTGCTCCACCTCTTCTCCACGAGGCTCTCTTTTTTCCTCTTCTCTGAACATGTCCATCTGCTGGGCAATGGCGGTGTTCATGAACATGGCCAGCATCATGGGGGCCGGACCGTTCACCGTCATGGACACCGAGGTGTTGGGGGCACACAGATCAAATCCGTCATAGAGCAGCTTCATGTCTTCAAGGGTACAGATGCTCACACCGGAATTACCGATCTTGCCATAAATATCGGGCCGGATATCGGGGTCATAGCCATACAGAGTCACCGAATCAAAGGCAGTGGAGAGGCGTTTGGCCGGATAGGTACTGGAGAGCAGCTTAAAACGTTTGTTGGTATCACCGGGTCCGCCCTCCCCTGCAAACATGCGGGTGGGATCTTCATCCGCCCGCTTCAGGGGGAACACGCCGGCGGTATAGGGATAGCCACCAGGCACATTTTCCTTACGCATCCATTTAAATGCCTCTCCGGGATCTTTATACCCGGGCACGCACACCTTGGGAATCTTGGAATGGCTCAAAGATTCGGTGTACAGGGGTAATCGGATCTCTTTTCCCCGCACCTGGTAGGAGAGTTCGTCTTTGGCATAGGTATCTTTCACCGCATACCACTCTTCCAGTATCCTTCGGGTTTCCGGATCTATGTCTGCCTCAGCACCGGCAATGGCACCTTTCAACTGGGAGATCACATCGGCCACATCAATGCCGTCAAAACTTTTTTCAGACTCTTTAAGGTGCCATAATTTTCGCACCGCATCGGCCTGTTGCTCCGTTTTTTTATGGTAATTTCGCACCGTATCGGCAATTTCTGCAAGATAGCGGGTCCGTTCAGCCGGAATTATAATGGTCTTGGAGCTGGAACAGGTGACATCGGTTCTGGGAATGGAAGAGGTAAATGTGCTATCGGTCTTTTGATTCAACACATCCAGCAGCCCATGGTAAAAAGCGGTGACCCCGTCGTCATTGAACCGGGAGGCAATGGTGCCGTACACCGGCATCTCCTCAAGGGGCGTGGTCCAAGCCTTGCGATTTCGCTGAACCTGTTTTCTCACATCCTTTACCGCATCTTCACTGCCCCGCTTTTCAAATTTATTCACCACCACCAGATCGGCATAATCCAGCATGTCGATTTTTTCCAGCTGGGAGGGTGCACCGAATTCTGCGGTCATGACATAAATGGCAACATCCACCAGATCAATGATTCTGGAATCCCCCTGACCGATGCCGGCGGTTTCGGCAATGATAATGTCATACCCCGAGGCCTTAGCCACGGCAATGGCTTCGGGCAGGGAGGCCGGTAATTCAGACTGCGCCTCCCGTGTGGCAAGGGATCGCATGTACACCCGTCCGGTCTCAATGGCGTTCATGCGGATACGATCACCAAGAAGGGCACCACCGGTTTTTCTCCGGGAGGGATCACAACTGATAATGGCGACATTCACCGTTTCAAGATCCCTTAAAATTCGTAGAATCAGTTCATCGGTGAGGGAGGACTTTCCCGCGCCGCCGGTGCCGGTGATACCGATTACCGGGGGGGTACGATCTCCCCTGATTTCCGCCATCCGTTCCATGATGGGTCCAAGGGAACCATCATTGCGAATCTTGGCCTCCTGCACCGCTGTAATGGCATTTGCCGTAATATATTTTTCTTCCACCGTCAGTTTATCATAGACAATACTGTCCATATTTACCGTGGAAAAATCCATTTTCCGCATCTGATCGTTGATAATGCCCTGGAGACCTATTTTTGCACCATCTTCAGGAGAGTAAATCCGGGTCACCCCATAGGCCTGAAGTTCTCTGATTTCAGACGGAATAATCACGCCCCCACCACCACCGAAAATTTTTATATGGGGAACGTTCTTCTCCTTGAGAAGATCCACCATATATTTGAAAAACTCCACATGACCGCCCTGATAACTGGAAACGGCAATGCCCTGGGCATCCTCTTCAATGGCAGCTTCCACCACCTCCCTGGCCGAGCGGTTATGACCGATATGAATGACCTCCGCACCGGAATCCTGGAGCATTCTGCGCATAATATTGATGGAGGCATCATGGCCGTCAAAAAGGGAAGTTGCCGTGACCACTCTTACTGCATTCTCAGGTTTATAAATCTCTTCAGGAACACTCATCATATCTCCTTTTGGGGCTTGATTATTTTTTGTACGAAAAAACAGGAACTACATACCGGCACCTGATTTTTCATTTATTGTCAGAATCTGTGATGCTACGCTACCTCCGTCAGGGCATGCCGGTTATCAATGATTCCGGAAGCTCACGGCCCTGGTGGCTGAAAAATCAATCCCAGGATAAAATCGGTCTGCAATGCGATATATTCATCAATGGTAAATACCCTGGACAGGAACCATCTCCTGAACGCCCACATATGTCCCAGTACGGAAATATTATGCCCCACCAGGGAAATCGTCTTGGCATCAAGGTGCGGAATATTCCCCTTCCCCGAAAGGCGGGAAAGCAGACGGATAAAAATATCAGTAATGCCCAGCTCATTATTCAGAACCTTTGCCATCCACTTGCCCGGAAGGAACTGGTTTACCTGGTACATCAGTAGAATGTGATCGTTCATTCTTTCACAAACCAGAAAATATTCACGGATTGCTTCGGCCAGGGTGTCTGTTCCCTGTTCAGAGCTGCACAGGGTCTCTTCAACGGCGTTGTTCACTTCAATGTGAATCGCCTCACACACCAGAAAAAGCACGTCCTCTTTGGAGCCCACATACTCATATAATGAACCAATGGAAAATCCGGCTTCCTTTGCAATCATGCGGGTGGTGGTTTTGTGATACCCATGTTCCACAAATAGCTGTACCGTGGAATCGACAATCTGGCGCCTTCTTTCACGCACAAGATCCGGATTTTTTATCTGGGTGGGAACCCCATTATCATCCATCTGCTTCTCTTTTTGGTTACGTTTCAAAATAGCTTCGTCTCCAGTGAACCATGAAGGTTGTTGAACGAGCGCTCAGTCATTCTATTTTTACAATTTTTATAAGCCCTTGTCAAGGAATTATGATGACAAAAAAATAGTGCGTGATCGCACCCTCCGTCAACGAAGCCTGACTTGTATTTTTATATAAAATTATTTTTTAACTGGCTGGAATTATACAAATTTTATAACAAACGAAAATCGCCATCCCAATTTTGCATTATCAATCGTTCAATAAGGGGACCTTGTCAAGAACCATCTTCAAAAAATTTTCCGAAGAGACGGCCGGGCTGAATAAAAATCCCTGGCCATAATCACAACCCATGTCCCGCAGCAGACAAAATTGTTCTTTCTCTTCAATTCCTTCGGCGACAACTTTAATCTCCATGGTATGCGCCATGGCAATGATGGCTTTGACAATGGCGGCATCCTGGGGACTGGTCAGAATATCTTTAACAAAAAACCGATCAATTTTGAGTATATCAATGGGAAAGGTTTTGAGATAAACCAATGATGAATATCCGGTACCGAAATCATCCACCGAAATAGTAAGTCCCATCTCTTTTAACGCTTTCAAAACACCAAGCGTCTCTTTGTTCTGTTTTGCCAGGACGCTTTCGGTCAACTCCAGTTCAAACGAACCGGAATGCAATTCATTTAAATCCAATGCCCTCAAAATCTTATCCGGAATTTCCTGCTGCAAAAACTGCTTGCTGGAAATGTTCACTGCAATGCGTGAGGGGTTCATCCCCGATTTGTGCCACTCCTGCTGCTGCCGGCCAACCTCACGAATCAGCCAGTCGGTAAAGGGAACAATCAATCCCAGCTCTTCAATGGTGGCAATAAATTTTAGCGGAGAAATCATTCCATGCCGGGGGTGACTCCAGCGTGCCAGTGCCTCCGCTCCGAAAATGGTGCCATCCGCCAGGGACACCTGGGGTTGATAATAAAGAACGAACTCCTCATTGACAACGGCCTTTCGCACATCATTTTCAAATTCAAATTTTTCCCTGGCCTGGATATTCAAAGATTTCTTGTAAAACTGAAAACAATTTTTACCGCTCTCTTTGGCATAATACATGGCCAGATCGGCATGTTTCATCAAATTCTCAGCCCTCAATCCATCAATGGGAAAAAGGCTGATGCCAATACTGGCCGAAATAAAAATTTCATGTCCGCCAATGTGAAAGGGCTCTGCAAAGGATTTATTGATGCGCTTGGCCACCCTTCCCGCATCCTCCGGTACTTTCAGGCGGGGCAGCATAATGGTGAACTCGTCTCCTCCCTGGCGGGAAATAAATCCCTTGAAATACCGTTTCTTCAATCGGGAAAAATAATCGGACTTTCGCACACAGGATTGAATGCGTTGGGCCACTCTTTTTAGCAGAAGATCTCCGGTTTTGTGTCCAAAAGTATCATTAATGGTTTTAAACCGGTCCAGGTCCATAAATAAAACCGCAAGCAGCGTGTCATCCTCCACGCAGTCGTCAAGGGCCTGTTCCAGAGACTCCCGGAACATGGTTCGATTGGCCAGGCCGGTAAGAGGATCGAACAGCACCAGTTTCTGTATCTGCTTTTGCTGATTAATCACATCGTTAAAAGCATCACAGGCCCTTAACATGTACTTGACATGATAGGTTAAAAGGGTCCAGTTGATGGGTTTGGTGATAAAATCCGTTGCCCCTGCATCAAATGATTGATGGATGGAATCAATATCATCCAGGCCGGTTACCATGAGAATGGGGAGATGTTTTCCCTCAGGATATTTACGAAGGATACGACAGACCTCATATCCATCAAGTCCCGGCATCACCACATCCAGCAGAACGGCATCGGGTTTCAACGCTTCAAACTGTAAAATTGCCGCCTCACCGTTTTCAGCATCCATTACCAAAAAACCGTCTTTTTCCAGACAGGCCCGGATTAGCAGGCGAATGGCAGGATCATCATCAACCACCAGAACTTGCTTTGCAATGAGCGTCACTGTTTTGTTGTTGCACATGGTTTCACCATTTGAATGGACAGGGGTTCAATTGTTTTCCGAAATTCGTCTCTGATACGTATCAGCAAAGCAGGGGCATCCGCAAGGTTATTATTTCGAGTGCTCTCTTCCAGTTCTTTAAACAGAAGCGACAGGCTTGAAGCCCCCAGATGGGCACTGCCGGATTTTAAACTGTGGGCAATGGTTCGAACCGTTGCATAGTCGTTGTCTTGTATAGCCTGATTTAGTTGTTCCAGGTGGTCCGGTGTATTATCCAGAAAAAGCGTAATGATTTTTGTCAGCAGATCCTCATCACCGGGGGACTGCAGGGCACGAATCGTCTCCAGGGCGCCCGGGTCAATCACGTCCGGTATCTGTTTCCGCGGAAGGGACTCATGGGATTCACACACCTCGGAAGTTGGGGATTTCAGAGTATCCGACACCCATCGTTCAAGGACTTTGGCAATCTGTTTCTGTCCAAACGGTTTACTGATATAATCGTCCATTCCTGCGGCAAAACACTCTTCCCGATCACCGGTCAGGGCATTGGCCGTCAGCGCAACAATGGGAATCCTTCTGCCGTTATTACCTTGAATATCCCTGCGGCGAATCTCTCCGGTTGCCTCATATCCGTCCATATGCGGCATCTGACAATCCATAAAAATAATATCGTAGCCATTGTTATCGGCGGCTTCAACCGCTTCCACACCGTTCATGGCCAGATCCACCTCACACCCCAGCTTGCGCAGAACCCCCTGGGCAACCTGCTGATTGATCATGTTATCCTCAGCCAAAAGAACCGTGGCATTAAACGCAAATGTCTCTTTTTCCAGGCTGTACTGTGTAATCAAGCCATCATTTTCAAGGTTTTCGCCCCGCATCAATGCCACCAGGCTGTTATAAAAATCCACCTGCCGAACCGGTTTGGTCAGATACATGCCGATGCCGGCCTCCCTTGCCAGTTGGGCATCTCCCCGGATGCCCACGGATGTCAGCACCACCATTTTTGTGGTATTGAGCAACGGATCATTGCGAATTTGCCGGGCCACTTCCAGCCCGTCCATGTGGGGCATGTGCATATCCAGAATCACCATGTCAAAGGGGGTGCCTTTTTCAACGGCCTCACGGAGTCGGGCCAATCCCTTTACACCGCTTTCCGCATCGTCCTGAAGTACCCCCCAGCAGGTCATCTGATGGGCCAGTAATTTACGGTTATTTGCATTGTCATCAACAATGAGACCCCGAAGCCCCTGAAGCCCAAAGGCCGGAGCACTGGCAATGGTGCGCACCCCTCTGGTCTTCTTCAATTTCAGTTCAAACCAGAATTTTGCGCCCTGTCCCGGCTGGCTGGAACAGTTAATATTTCCGTCCATCAGCTCCACCAGCTGCTTGGAAATGGCCAGCCCCAAACCGGTTCCGCCATACTTTCGGGTGGTGGAGTCGTCTGCCTGGGTGAACGGTTTAAACAACTTGTCCCGCTCTCCGTTTGTCATGCCGATGCCGGTATCTTGCACCATAAAGCAGACCAGATCCGACTCCGCAAAGGTCTCCAGGGTATGAACTTTAACGTAAACTTCCCCCCTGTCGGTGAATTTGACGGCATTGGAAATCAGATTGGTCAATATCTGACGAATTCGACTGGGGTCAGAGATCACATCGGGGTGAATATCACCTGCCACATCAATGATCAATTCCAACCCCTTGGAGTGGGCATGGTGCGCCATCATTTGAGCCACATCATCCACCAGTGCCGGAAGATTGAACGTAATGGTTTCAATTTCCAGCTTTCCCGCTTCGATCTTGGAAAAATCAAGGATATCATTGATCAGGGTCAGCAGGGAGTCACCCGAGGATCGAATGGTCTCAATGGCATTTCTCTGCTCCTGTGTCAGCGACGTCTCCAGCACCATCTCCGCCATGCCCAGCACGCCGTTCATGGGGGTGCGGATTTCATGGCTCATATTGGCCAGAAATTGAGATTTGGTTCTGCTGGCGGCTTCGGCTTTGTCGGCAAGGGAAATGGCATTCTCCATGGCTCTTTTCATTTCTGCGGTGCGCTCACGAACCAGTTTCTCAAGATGTCTGTCCCGCTGCCGTATCAGAATGAGCATATTATTAAATCCAGCTGCCAGCACACCGAATTCATCTTTACGATCCTCATCCACCCGGAGACGATAATTTTTGTTTATTGACACTTTCTGAATGGCATCCGTCAACTGCATAACGGGGTAGGTAATAATCCGCTGCATGCGATTTGCCAGAAACATTGCAAACAGCAGCCCTCCCAATGCAATGAACACCAAATACCCTGCAATCCGGTTCATCAGCGAATAAAGCGCATTCATATCGGACTGCAGGTAAATGTATCCCACGGGTTCGTCGTCCAACATGATGGCATCAAAAATATCTATGTGGTGATCTTTAATCTGAAATCCGTTTCGGTTCAACGTGCTGTTATTCACCAACTGCAGGTACAACTTTTCCGAAATATCCTGAAAAGACGCAGCCATCAGGGAGCCATCCACCTGAAAAATGGCTGATTTCGTAATTGAAGATTTTTGTGCCAGGGAATGCAAGTTTTTTTCCAGGACCACCTGATCCTGGGACACCAGCGCTGCAGCGCTGTTGTTACTGACAATTTTTGCAATGGTCTGCACCTCCTCCAGGGAGTTTTTTTGATAAAGAAACCACTGACCGGCAAATGCAATAATAAATGTCAACAAAAGAACGATGGAACAAATGCTGAGAATAACAAAACTCAACTTCTGTTTCACAGAAAGATTCCGAAAAAACGACTTCATTTATTTACCCCAACCACTTCAGAGGCAAGCGACAGTAACTGCGCATCAATTTAAATATCATCAATTGGTATTATCGGCCTGTTTTTTAATTTATTTAGAATTAAATCAAAAATCTTTGATTCCGATTACACTCTCATGGTTTCACCAAACCGGGGCACCCTGGCCGCAATGCCCTGGTCGTTGAGCCGGTCCGCAAACTTCAGGGAGGCTTTTTCCTCTCCGTGCACCACGGCGGCTCGCTTTATTTTCAGGTTGGATTGCTTTAAAAACCGCAGCATCTCATTTTTGTCGGCATGGGCGCTGAATCCCCCCAGGCGGACCACCCTGGCTTTTAACGGATACTCTTTGCCCAGAATCTTCACCAGAGGAGCCGCCCCCTTTTTCCCTTTGGCCTCATAGTCCTGACCCAGTTCAAGGATACGACGTCCCAGGGTGTGCTCGGCCATGAATCCCACAATGAGAATGGTATTGTCCGGGTTATGGATTCTGTACCGCAGATGATGGAGGATACGCCCCACCTCGCACATACCCGATGCCGAGATAATAACGCACGACTTTTTTTCCCGCATGAGCTCCATGGACTGATCCACGGAACTGACGAAATTGACCTTGTCAAACAGAAAGGGGTTGAGCCCCTTTTCAAGAAAGGCCTTGTGTGTGTCTTTGTCATAAAGCTCCGGATGTTCCCCAAACACCTTGGTCAACGACGCGGTGAGGGGGCTGTCCACATACACCGGCATGCGGGGCACCAGCCCCTTTTCATAAAGTTCATGGATCACATAAAGGATCTCCTGGGCACGACCCAGGGCAAAGGAGGGAATCACCACTGACCCCTTGTGATCATAGGCATGATTGAGTTCCTGGGCCATGCGGGTGTGTAGATCCTCAGCGGTTTCATGGACGCGATCCCCATAGGTGCTTTCCGTGATCAGGAGATCAATGTCTCTGTCCTCTTCATTGAAATCGGTGCAGGGATCCCTGAGAATGGGCATACCAAAGCGCCCCAGATCCCCTGTAAAACAGATGGTTTTCCGATCCTTCCCTTTACCGTAATGGATAATGCTGATGGCAGATCCAAGGATGTGGCCTGCTTCGTAAAAGGTGCAGATCATGTCTTCGCCAATGGTCAAAGGGGTTCTGTACGGCACACCGGAAAAATACCCCAGGGCCAGCCGGGCATCCTCCTCTCCATAAAGCGGTTCCACCTGTTTTAAACCATACTGATTGGCAAGCTCCAGTATGGTTTGGCGATTGAGCCGGTTGTTTCCCTCTTTTAACAACTTTTTAACCTGGCTGGTCTCCCGGTTGGTCAGCTCGTCGGCCACCCCGTCCTTCCCATGGGAGCGAAGCGCGGAACGCGCCGTTTTATAGTTGAGGTAGTCGGCATCGGATTCCTGGATGTGGGCGGAATCCGGCAGAAGATATCCGCACACATCCTGGGTGGCACGGGTGGTGATGATCTGTCCGTTGAAATTTTTTTTCACCAGCAAGGGGATTCTGCCCGAATGGTCAATGTGGGCATGGGAGAGCACCACATTGGTTAAAATCCCGGGATCAAAGGGCATGACCCGGTTCTTTTCCCAGGCATCTTTCCGGCGGCCCTGGAAAAGCCCGCAGTCCAGTAGTATTCTGTCGTTGTCCGTGCTGATCATGTGCATGGAGCCGGTCACTTCCCTGACACCGCCGTAAAAGGTTACATGCATGGAGCGCCTCCTTTTCATTTCAGTTGATTTCAGATTCTGTTCTCATTTCTTCCCAGGCCAACACTTACTTCTCTTCAACCATTGATTCAAGACCCGACCAGTAGCAATAACTTAATAGTATTAAGCGCTTGCAATTTTTATTACAATAAATCAAAACAGGCAAAAGCCAGCCCACAGGACGTTAAATTCATAAATCACAGCCGGTGCGAACCCGGAACGACACCGATACTGCCGATAACGTAAGCCAGATTCCGCCCCAAATATGTAACCGGATCATGGAGATAAAGCAATTCAAAAGTGATGAGCCTGTAAAAAGTCATCTTGATTTTCTGCTTGATTTTCTGATAGAAGAACCCAATGAATTCACACCCCATCCATACCCGCATCAAGAAAGGCCTGAAATGACCGCAGATACCGGTACCCCCGCCCACGGTGAACTCAACGTGGAAATTATGCCCACCCGGGAGCTGCGTGTCACCTGGGAGAGCCCTTCCCAACGACTGGGCAAAAAACAACAGCTCCTGAACCGTGAACTCTTCAACAGATATGTCAGAAATGAAGATGAGTGGCTGCTCGTCCTGGGCAGTTCCGATGCCGGAATTGCCCTTGCTCCGTCCCTTGATTTTTTCAGGCACCTGGCCCGGACCTTTGTGGAGGCCCTGAAAAAGACACCTGACCTGGAAACCATCCGTGACAATGCAGTGGTTCCCTGGGACAACCGAACCCTGGACGACCTTGTGGCGGCAGCTCCCCTGATGATCGGTGCCGAATACCTGAACCGGGATCTCCTGGTTCGTCTATGGCAGGAGATGAACCAGGGCTTTAACAGAGGGATACGGGAATATCCCCACACGGTGTCGGCATATCTCCATGGGTTCAATCCCCATATCCATCTGGCAGGAAGGGTCTATTTTCATCTGGTGGAACGAAAGGACGAGGACCTGCCGTTTCAATTCCTTGCCACCTACACGCCGGAAACCGGAAATCCCGGAAAACACCGTCCCCTGCACTGGGCCCTGGAGGAGTACCGTGACAGCCCGGAGCAGATGCTGAAACTCTTGACCACCGTCCATGCTGCGGCAAAATCAAGTCCTTTTTTGCAGGCACTGCTGAACAGCGGAGAGCTTTTTCACCACCTGGCCTGGGATGCCGGGGAGGCCTTTGAATTTTTAAAACAGTTGCCGTTTTTTGAACATGCCGGCATTATCTGCCGCATTCCCGACTGGTGGAAAAAGAAAATCGCAAAACCGTCCCTTAAGATCAGCCTTGGGGGAAAACCGCCTTCACTGGTGGGTATTGATGCCCTCATCACCATTGACGTGGCTCTGTTCATCGGAGATGATCCCCTCTCCAAGGCGGAAATTGAGGATCTGCTCAACCAGAGTCAGGGCCTGGCCTGGATCAAAAATCGATGGATCGAAGTGGATCAGGAACGGCTGAAAAAACTGCTTTGTGCCTATGAAGCGGCCATGGAAAGCGTGGGGGAAAGGGAATTGAGCATTACGGAGGCCCTTCAGCTGCAGCTGCACCCCGAACGTTTGACCGGTCTTGTTGACGAGGATCTCCCCGAAGGGCTGGAGATCTCCAACGGGCAGTGGCTGGAGCAGGTTTTCGCCACCCTGAAAGACCCCGAACGGATAACGGAGATGAAACCCGGCAGCCAGTTTCTGGCCACCCTTCGCCCCTATCAGCAGAGGGGATTGAACTGGCTGGCCTTTCTGGACAGCCTGGGGTTTGGGGCCTGCCTGGCCGATGACATGGGGCTTGGGAAAACCATACAGGTGCTGGCCTTTTTAAGTGCATTAAAGGAGAGAGAACCGGACCGGACCTCCCTGCTGGTGGTACCCGCCTCCCTGCTCTCCAACTGGGAGGGGGAAATCCACCGGTTTTTCCCCACCCTCGCCTGTTTCATGGCCCATCCCGGATACAAAAAACCGGGGAGACCCAAAGAGAAGGACGCTTCATGGGAAAAATTTGATCTGATCATCACCACCTACACCATGGTTCAGCGCAATGAAGCCTTTCAAAAATTTCACTGGCGAACCGTCATACTGGATGAAGCCCAGGCCATCAAAAACCCCTCCACCCGGCAATCCAGAGCCGTCAAACAGCTGCGCACCCATACACGGATCACCATGACCGGCACCCCCATTGAAAATGCCCTGTCCGATCTCTGGTCTCTGTTTGACTTTATTAACCCGGGACTATTGGGGAACACCGCGGAATTCAAGGCATTTTCCCAAAGACTTAAAAAAGAACCGGCCGGCTACGGACGACTGAAACAGGTGGTATCCCCCTATATTTTAAGGCGGATGAAGACCGATAAACGCATCGCCCCGGAGTTGCCGGACAAGGTGGAGATGCGTACCTTCCCGGAACTCTCCAAAAAGCAGCGGGTGCTCTACATTGATTTTGTCAAGGAGATTGAAAAACGCCTGGAAACGGCCGATGACGGCATCCAGAGAAAGGGACTTGTCCTTTCAGCCCTCATGAAGTTCAAGCAGATCTGCAATCATCCGGACCAATACCTTGGCACCGGAGGTTTTGCTGCCGCAGAAAGCGGAAAATTTGTGCGGCTGGGGGAAATTTGTGATACCATCCATGCCAAACGGGAACGGGTGCTGGTATTTACCCAGTTCAAAGAGATGGTGGCGCCCATCCAGGCCTTTTTAACAGACCTGTTCCAACAGGAGGGGGGCATCCTCCACGGGGGGATCCCCATCAACAAACGCAAAGAGACCATAGAAAAATTCCAGAGCAAGGCATACTGCCCCTTTATGGTGCTCTCGCTCAAGGCAGGGGGAACCGGACTGAACCTCACCCGGGCCACCCATGTGATCCACTTTGATCGGTGGTGGAACCCGGCGGTGGAGGACCAGGCCACGGACAGGGCCTTTCGCATCGGTCAGACCCAAAAGGTGCTTGTGCACAAGTTCATCACCAGGGGGACCATTGAAGAAAAAATTGATCTCATGATTGAACAAAAAAAAGAACTGGCCCGGGAGATTATCTCCGACTCCCAGGGCACCTGGATCACCGCCATGGACAACAGAGAACTTATGGAGCTGTTTACCCTGAAAATTTAAAACATGGAACAGAAGAATGAGTCGTTACAGACGAAGATATGATTATGGTTACCCCCAATATGTCAGTGTCGGGGAGAGACGGGCCAAGGCTGAAAAAAAAATTCAGCAGCTGAAAAAAAAGAACCCGGACATCTGTCCCGTTGAAATAGAGGGGACAAAGATTGCCCACTCCTGGTGGGGCATCTCCTGGAATAAAAACCTGGAAAGCTACGCCGACTATGCCAACCGCATCGGCAGGGGCCGCTCCTATGTGCGCCATGGATCCGTACTGGATCTTCAAATTAAAGCGGGAAAAATCCTTTCCCTGGTCCAGGGCTCCAAGCTCTATAAGGTTGAGATTTCAATAACAAAGATAAAATCATCCGTGTGGAAAACAATCCTTGATGAATGCCGGGGTCTCATCGACTCCCTCCAGGCCATTGTGGCCGGAAAGCTTCCCAAGACCATGGAGGCCCTGTTGACCCGGCCCAAGGACGGTATGTTCCCGGCACCCACTGAGATCCGTTTCAGCTGCTCCTGCCCTGACAGTGCCTACATGTGCAAGCATGTGGCCGCCACCCTTTACGGCGTAGGGGCACGCTTGGACCACGACCCGTCTCTTTTTTTCACCCTAAGGGGGGTTAAAATGGAAGACCTGGTGTCCGAGACCCTTAAGGGCGAGGCAGAAACCCTGCTGCAGCGGGCAAAGAAAAAAGAGTCCGACCGCATCATCAGTGAGGTCAGTGAGGCGGATCTCTCCGCCACCTTTGGCATTGACATGGATATCTCCCCTGCCCCCACAGGAAAACCACTGCCATCCCCCCATAAAAAAACAGCTGCTGCGCTAAAACCGGAAACCGCCAATCCCAAATCCCCCCCTTCCAGGAGAAAGAACGCGGCCCCATCCGGTCCGACAGCCACCTCTGTGGCAACGCCAACGGATGCAGATACAACGAAAACAAGGAAAGCCCCCAAATCTCCAAAGAATGTCATGCCAAAAACCGATGACTACGAAGTGGTAGTGGGCATGATCCGGCGACGGCGGGTAAAAGGTATTGGGGTGAAGGATATCAAGGCTCGTACCGACATTGAGGAGACAAAAATACGCTACATCATCTCCCGGGCAAAACAAAAAAAGGAGATTCAAAACATCAGTCGAGGCCTTTACATCAAAGGGAATTAGAAGGCCTGACCCCAGCCCCGGACATCCTGAACAGCCGGTGGCCCCGCAAAGCCGGGTTCTGAAATAAAGATTTTTCCCACAACATGCACATCATTGATTCTGAAACCTGAAAAGGAGATCCCATGGATAGTGAAATCAATCAGCATTACGGCTCAGACAACCTTGGCAGCCGCATTTTCGCAGCCCTTGAAAAAAGTGGAAAGGACTTGAGTCATCTGACGTTAAAGGACCTCTCCGTCATTGATCAGCTGCACACCGGAGGGCACATGGCCACCCTGGAACTGGCCCGGAAAACCGAACTCCCCCCCGGGACCACCGTTCTGGATGCCGGATGCGGTATCGGGGGCTCCTGCCGGCTCCTGGCACAGGAGTGTCAATTCAATATGACCGGCATGGATTTGGTGGCGGATTTCATTGAAGTGGCCCAAGCCCTGACCCGTTCAACGGGCATGGATGACGTCATCCGCTATATCCCGGGAAATATCATGGACACGGGCCTGGAAGACGCATCCTTTGATGCGGTGTGGTGCCAGCATACCCTGATGAACATCCGGGACAAAGAGAAGGTATTTTCGGAATTCAATCGTATTCTCAAGCCCGGCGGCGTGGTGGTGCTCCATGAAATAGTCCGGGGTTCCAACGCTCCCATCCATCTGCCGGTACCCTGGGCAGATCGTCACACGATTTCCCACCTCATCCCCTGGCCGGAAATGACAACCCTTCTCCTTGACAACGGATTCACCTGTCGTTTTCAACAGGATCAGACCCAGGAGCAGGCCAAGACATGGTGGGCCCGGGTAAAAAAAGCCTTTGCCAAAAAACGGGAAAATCCCTCACCTCTGGGGCCCCACATCATCTTTGGGGAAAACGGCATGGCTTTCGGCAACACCATGACCGCCAACCTGGAAGAGGACAACATACGCCTCATGGAGGCGATTTTCATAAAAGAAACTTCCCGGCCATAATCCAACCGGCAGGGAACCGGAGAGCCCATCTGACTTGAGATTGGCCGGATTAAGATTCATGCCCAGTCTCAGGGCCAGGGAGCTTTTGTCAATTTTTCCGTAAAATCACTGCGCCAACGGGGCCAGGTCCCTCCATTTATGCACACTTTGGAGTTGGTCGACGACGCACCAAGGCCCCACACTAAGTGCCACCGTCAGAACAGGGAAAAGAGAGATATGTCGGAAAATCATGATCCAAAAGAGAATGAAACCCAGGCAAGGAAGGCAACCATTGCCATCACATTGAATGCCTTCTCTTTTTTACAGAAAAAATTAAAAAAAAATGGATTTGGCTGCTACAATGTCTCCCTGGATATCCCCTGGGGAACCACCCCCAAAAAACTCTTGACGCTGTTAAACCTACTTCCAAAGGACGTGGAAGGAATTTTTATCAATGGTCTTATCAAGCCCTTTGACACCATCATCCAGGATGGAGATCGAGTAGGATTGCTGCCTCCGGGTACCCCGGGTCCCTACCGGGTGATGCTGGGTATTGTGCAAAAAGGCAAAGAATAGGAAGAATAGGGGACAGACCACGTTTTAAGAATAGGGGACAGACCACGTTTTAAGAATAGGGGACAGACCACGTTTTTTACTACGTTTTTTATCTGCATCGGAAAACGGGGATAATACTTCTCGGAAAACGTGGTCTGTCCCCTATTTACATGTGTCCCCTATTTACATGCTTCTCGGAAAACGTGGTCTGTCCCCTATTTACATGTCCCCTATTTACAAAACAAAAAGAACCAGATTTCCCAGACAATGAATGGTCACAGGTGCAGCCAATTCACCCTTCTGCTCATAGGATAGGGTGAACACAATACTTCCAACAATCTGGGAAATGGGGATAGCGGCACCAATGGGGTGCATCAGTACAAACAAAAGTGTGGTGACAATCAAAGCAGACCACATGCCCCACTGCCTCATGAATCCATAGAGGATACCTCGAAAAAAAAGCTCCTCCCCCACCGGGCCGATGAGACCACCTGTGATGAAAAAAAGAACCCGTTCTCCAAGTGTACCGGGTAGAGGAACATGCAGAAGTTGACGTGGATTAAGTCCCACGGCCATGAGTAAGAAAAAACCGGCAAACGCAACCAGACCAAACACCAGGGACCACCGTACCCCCCGCATGAGCCCCCCTGACAATTGTGATCCAGCCAGCCCCACGGCAAAAAGGTCGTTTTCACATTGGATCACAATCAACAAAAGAGATACGATTTCCAGAAGTCGGGTACCCGTCACCAAAACCAGCAAGGGAAGCTCCGAAAAAATGGTCAGAACCTTTGAGCCCCCGGCCTCAAGCACAATCAGTGCCATGGCGGATATGACGGCTGTTTTTATTTTAATGCGATCTGTTTCCATCCCAGCTGCTTAACCGCCCGATAACCATACCATTGGATATACCAGTGATCTGAAGTTGTTATTTGATGAATAATTTCCGGTACAACCCTTTTGTCTCCTCTTTTTCCCAATGCATACAAAGCCTGGCAAACCACATTGGGATGGGGATCATCCAGAAAGGACAAAAGGAGCTGTCGGACATGCCTGCCCCGTGCAAAGGCAAGTACCCGGACAGCCCAATACCGCTCAGCCACATGGGGGCTTTTCAGCAGCCCCGCATACCCCTGGAAATCTGCAATGTTTAATCTCTGTTTATCAATATTTTTCAAAACGGCAAGGCGCACCCGCACATGGGGTGAAGAGAGGGACTGAACAAAATTTTGCCGGATACCGGTTGAACCCGTTGAATGGAAGGCCAATATAACCGACAACACGATTCCACCCAGTACGACCAGGATAGGGGTTGCGATATCCCCTTTTTTTTCTGATACCCCCATCCTCCCAAGCAACATATGCGTCAATGAACAGCAAAGGGCATAGATAAAGAGGGGCAATCCCACCAGCAATGATATATAAATCATTTGCCGAAACAACCCATGGCGATCTATTTTCAGTGAAAATCGTTGTAACCAGACCAATGGTTTTGCCAGAAAGTCTTCCACCCTGCATTGAAGAATATCGTGCCCCCAATGGCTCAACGTAAGCAGACCGCCGTCGTTTTTTACAGTCAGATCTTCTGTGGTACCATGATGTATGGGGAAAAAATCAGCCCCCACCAATACCTTTTCAAGTCCATTGTGCAAGACCTCATCATCTCCGACGTCAATGACACAGGTGTTAACAACTCTCTGATCCAGACGTTTAAATACCCTGGCAGCATGGAGAGTATATCTGTAGTAAAAATCGTTGATGACCATTCCTGCCGGGTTTGACAATAAAAAGGTGTCTCTGAAACGGCTGAAGGGAGAACCGCCCACAAGGCAGTTCCCGACAATGGCTGAAATGAGCAACAGCGTAAGGTGAAGATAGAGGTAATGAAACGATGAATGTCCGGCAGATGAATGTCCGGAACGAAAAGGAATCATCTTCAGGGTGAACAAAAAAACGGCAACCGGAAGAAGCAGCAAGATTCCACTGACGAGAAACAGGGGGCCGTTGAGATTAAGTGTGCCGACACATCCCAGCCAAAAGAGACCCACAATGCACAATATTTTTTTGTCCCTCCTGAATATATGATGCCAGAGCCACGCACCCACAAAGGCGATGGCACTCAGCCCGGCCCCCAAAGTAAATGTAAAGAAAAGCCCTCCGTTAAAGGCTACGGACAATTTTCCAAGAGACATCATGGCATTGCCGCCGGGAATGACAATGTACCCCGGACCCGCTCCATGGATCTCTTTCAGCGCAGCCAGAAGCTGTTGGTTTGACACATACACCAGAAGCATGAAGCCCAGCTGTGCCAGACAAATGCCTGACAATAAGACCAGAGGTATTAAATGGCATTTTTTCATGGAGATAATACTACTACTGATTCTGCATTATTGGAACCATTTTTAGTTCCGTAAAAATCATGAAAAAATTCGGCATCCTTCATTCCTGTTTTACACTTTCACGAGGTGAATGTTCATTTTCAGGTGGCCGACCTTAAAAAAGTGGGCTCATCACGGATTTGTGTGAAAATTAATAGCGGCTGATGCGTAAACACTGAGGATTGCGTACAAGAATCATACCTCAATCACACCAATCCGCGAAGATCCAAAAAGTGTAAAGTACTTCTGGGGACATATGAAGGATGCCAAAAATTCGATGAAAAACGTGGTCTGTCCTCTATTTCAGAATAAAAAAATCTTGACCCCTCTGAAGCAGGCTGATACAAACCAGATTAATCAGGTACTCATTTAACCATATAAATATGAGTAAAAGGGAATCCGGTTAAAATCCGGAACGGGCCCGCCGCTGTAATAGGGGACGAACACCAGAACAATGCCACTGTGGAGTACCCATGGGAAGGCCTGGTAAGTAGAATGATCCCAAAGTCAGAAGACCTGCCTGATGGATGAAGATGGGATACCATGGTAACGGCCCCCATCAAAGATCATAAGGACAAAAAGGGAAGCCCTTGATCGATACTTAATCGGTGGGGGCTTTCATCGTTTCATGCCCCCATCCAATTGAACCAATTGATGTACAAGTTTAAAGGGGCAAAAAGATGAAACAATTTACGCACCTCTCCCTGGCAGGTCTGTTCCTGCTGCTGGCCATGGGGCACATGGCCATGGCCCAGGAAAGCACAAAGAAAATGGACGACATGGTGATCACTGCCACCCGCACGGAAATTCCAGTGGATAAAGCCGGTGGCAACAGCATCACGGTTATCACATCCGAAGAGATTCAGGCAAAGCAACTAAACAGTGTTGCTGATCTCCTTAAGGGAATTCCCGGAATTGATCTGATTTCCAACGGCGGTCCCGGTACATTGACATCGGTCTTCACCCGGGGGGCCGACTCCAAAAATACGTTGATCCTCATTGACGGCATCATGTTAAATGACGTCTCCGGTGCCAACAGAGGGGCAGATCTTGCCAACATCAATGTGGATAACATTGAACAGATTGAAGTGATCCGGGGTGCCATGAGTGTCATGTACGGCAGCAATGCCACTGCTGGAGTCATCAACATCATCACCCAAAAGGGTGAAAAGGCCCCTTCCGGGTCGGTGAAGTTTGAGGCGGGTTCCTACGGCACATGGAAGGCCGGTGCCACTGCCTCGGGTGCAACGGAAAAGATCAATTTTGCCCTGTCTGCATCCAAAACCGAAATCAACGGCTTCTCCATCGCCAATGATGACAACAAAGATATTCCCCGGGGTGACAGCACCGACGAAAAAGACGGGTATGAAAACATGACCCTCTCTGCCAATGGCACGGTAACCTTCTCCGATAATTTTAACATCAGTGCAGTGATCCGACATATAGATTCAGACGTGGACACCGATGCCAGCAACTGGGCAGGATATGCCGAAGATGCAGATGCCAATACCGAATCCCTACAAACCTTTGGCAAGATCAACATCAACAACCAATTTTTCAACAATCGTCTGACATCAAACCTCTCCTGGCAAGTGAGCCAGCAGGATCGAGACTATTTCGAAAACGGTGCCAAAACTTCCACCTATGATGGTGATACCAGCACCTTTACATGGCAGGGAGACCTCTCCTTTGATACCCATATGCTCTCCCTTGGCGCCTCCTATTATGAAGAGAGCATGGAATCGGAATCCTTTGGGACCTGGGGCTCAAAATTTAACGAAAAGACAGTAGGCACCACAAGTTATTGGCTCCAGGATCAATTCTTTGCCGTGGAGAACCTCGTGGTGATTGCCGGAGTCCGTGTGGATGACCATGAAGAATTTGGTAACAAGGCCACCTTTCGCGTGGCCCCCTCCTACACCATTGCCGGCACCGGCACCACCCTCAAGGCAAGCTATGGCACAGGTTTCCGTGCCCCCTCTCTTTATGAACTGTATAATCCCACCTATGGAAATGCCGGTCTTGATGCAGAGGAAAGCTGCGGCTGGGATATGGGATTTGAACAAAAACTCATGAACGACACCGTCACTATGGGCATTACCTACTTTACCATGAAGTATGACGACCGCATTGACTTTGATATGACCACCTGGAAATACACCCAGGCAAAAGGGGATACCAAAACCAAAGGGGTGGAATGTTTTGCCGGTTGGGCACCCATGGACACCCTGGAATTCATGCTCAACTACACCTACACCGACACGGAAGATCCCGATGGGGAACGGCTGGTGCGCCGCCCTGAAAACAAGGTGTCTCTGAACACCCGGTACGGGTTCATGGAAAAGGGGACTTTGAATCTGGATGTTCAGTGGGTGGATGAGCGCAAGGCCTCCACCTATTCCTACGATAAAAACGGAAATGCCGTGGACTCCCTGGATGCCTATACCCTGGTGAACCTGGCAGCCTCCTGGAATTTCAACGACCATGTGCAGTTGTTCGGGCGAGTTGACAATCTCTTTGATGAATTCTATGAAGAGGCCTTCAGTTATGCCACCGCCGGCGTGTCTGCCTATGCCGGGATCAAACTGACCTACTGATCCCCCGGGATTTACCATCAATATAGCCCAGACAGATGTTGCAAATCGCCTGGGCATCTTGGCCCGGGAACGTGTTCCCATGGAAGCGATTCCCGGACCAACTTTTGCTTTAACCGAAGAATTTCGTGTCCAAACCTGTATAAGGAATTAGATCATGAAAAAAAAGATATCAATAACAGCGCTGAAGGTCACCACCCTTATTTTAATGATGGTGACGACGGCAGCGGCAGGTGTGGACATCACCGACACCCGGGGCAGGCAGATTCATTTTAATGAGCCGCCGGTGCGGGTCGTCTCCATTGTTCCCTCCACCACCGAGGTGATCTGTAATCTGGGGGCGGCGGATGCCCTTGCCGGGGTCACCTACCACAGTACCCTGCCCCGCCAAAAAAATGACAAACCCATTGTGGGCGGATTCTCCTCTCCGGACATTGAAAAAATCAAATCGTTGAATCCTGATGTGGTATTTGTCTCAAGTTTTCAACAGGAGACCATTGACCAGCTGGAGGCCCTGGGTATCAAAACCGTATGTCTCGACATCAATTCCTATGACCAGGGCATGAAAAACATTGAAATCCTGGCCGAAATTTTTGACACCCCCCAGCGGGGCAAAGAGATCCTATCGAGCATTGAAAGTGACCTTGCCGTCATTGCGGCAAAGCTTGACAAACTTAAAGACAAGGAACGAAAACGGGTCTTCCGGCTCATGGGCCGGGACACGGTGATGACTCCCACAGCCAAAGCCTTTTTAAACCAGCTGGTAATCCGGGCAGGGGGTATTCCCATGGCACCGGAAGGAGACGGCATGGTCACCGATGTGTCCTTGGAGCAGTGGCAGCAGTTCAATCCCCAGCTGATATTTGGATGCGGTGACGATAAAAAAGCCGCCGAAAAGTACTTTGACCGGGAGGGCTGGCAAGATGTGGATGCCGTTAAAAACCATAACATCCTCTATTTCCCCTGTGAGCTTACCTGCCGGGTTTCCTCCTACACCGGGTATTTTGTAAAGTGGCTGGCAGCATCCATCTACAAGAACGAATTTTTTCAGCCCGATAATCAGGTGTTTCCCGATGAAATCCTGAAGACGGAACCCATCTCCATTCCGTTAAAACTGGTGAAGGAGAGTCGCAGGGTCACCAGCCGCCTGGCCGATTTCAAACAAAAAACCCTGGTCATTGATTTTAAGACCCCCCAGGCAGTGCTCTCCACTTTGGAAGGGTTTAAAACCGGCATTACCACGGTGGCCAACCATTATCTGCCCCCCCCTGCCTGGAACATGGCCCATGCAGAGACGACGGACCAGGTGACGGCCCGCATCCTCACCACCGTTAAGAGAGATCCAGCCACATCGGCCCTGCTCATGACCGGAGCGAACATGGACAACCTGACGGTGACGGAAAAAAGCCATAAAGAGATGCACGTCATTGCCGTGGTCACCGCAGGGGTCTGCTCCAATGCCCAGCGGGCCTCCCGGTCCACCGGTTTTTATTATGATCCCGGCACCATCAACATTATTCTCATGACCAACAGAAAACTCTCCCCCCGGGCCATGAGCCGGGCCATCATCTGTGTCACCGAGGGAAAAAGCGCTGCCATGGCGGATCTGGATATCAGAAGCAGCGATGATCCCTTACATCTCCAGGCCACGGGCACAGGCACCGATAACATCATGGTGGTTCAGGGGGATGGTGCCCCCATTGACGGGGCCGGGGGGCACACCAAACTGGGAGAACTCATTGCCAGGGCCGTGTATGACGGGGTGACCCAGGCGATATTTCTCCAAAACGGCATTGCTGCCCATCGCAATGTGTTCCAGCGTCTTGAAGAGCGCCATATCTCTCTTCACACCCTTGCAAAAAGTTCCGACTGTCAGTGCAGCAAAACCAAGGACAGTACCATGGCTTCGGAGCTGGAACGGCTGCTATTAATGCCGAAATATGCCGGGGTGGTGGAACAGGCCTTTGTCCTTTGTGATGCCATGGAGCGGGGACAGGTGGAGGACCTTTCCGCCTTTTCCGACCTGGTATTAAACCTGGCCCAAGAAATTGCCCACTGCCCCATGGACCGGATGACGGAGTTTGCATCCACCCGATCTCTGCCGGAACCCCTTAAGATGACCTTTAACGCGTTCATGACTGCCATTGCGGCCCAGTATGACATATCCCCGGATCAAGAAGAAGATTCCGCCGGAAATAATGACGGTGGACAGGAAAACACGGCGGACGTCGCAGACACTGAAACAGCAGCCGGAGCCGTTGCTGCGGGGAAGACGTTACCCTGGATGACGGCGCAGGCCCCCGTTCCCCAACGCATCATCTCCCTGGGGCCGGTGCTCACCAAAACCCTCTATCTCTTAGGTGCCGGAGACCGACTGCTGGCGGACACCACCTATTGCGATGACCCCCCCGGTACGGAACCAAAGGAGAAGATCGGCTCCCTCATCCAGGTCAATGTGGAAAAAATCATCAGCATGAAACCCGATCTGGTACTGGCCAGCCAGTTCACCAAGGAGAAGCAGATCCGGGTATTAAGGCAGTTTGACATCCCTGTGGTCCCGTTTAAAAATCCCAGAACCTTTGAAGGAATCTGCGCCAACACCCGACGTCTGGGAGAACTCATCGGTGCAACGGACAAAGCGGAAGAGATCATCGCAAAGGCCCGGGCAGAGGTGGCAAAGATCCAGGAACTCATTGCGCCCCTGCCTCCCAAGAGAGTGTTCATCCAGATCGGCATCAAACCCCTGCACACGGCCAATGAAGAGACCTTTGTCAATGAGTTTATCCGCTTTTCCGGCGGCATCAATATCGCGGCCCATGAAAACTCCGGAGTGTACAGCCGGGAAAAGGTGGTGAAGGAGAATCCTGATGTCATTCTCATCTCCACCATGGGTTCCAGCAAACCCGCCGGTATCAAAGAGAAACAGCAGTGGATGGCATTCGGCACCATGGCAGCCGTTCAACATAACGCCATCCATCTGCTGGATTCGGAAATCATCTGCAGCCCCACCCCCCTGATCTTTGCCAGGGGCGTCAGGGAGATCACCCGGCTGCTGCATCCGTCTCTGAATCTCAAGGGATAACATGGGACGCTCCCGATTCATCACCTGGACCTGGGTCCTTCTGTTTCTAATGGTTCTGCTCCTGCTGGTGTGTGCCCTGGCCCTGTGCACAGGCAGTGCCGGTATTGCCCTGAAGGATATCCCCGGCATTATTCTCCATGGACAGGGAAGCACCGATTACAATATTCTCTTTAAAATCCGCATGCCCCGTATCCTCTTGGGCATTGCCACAGGAGGAGCGTTAAGCCTTGCCGGTGCCATCTTGCAGGGACTTTTCAGAAACCCCCTGGTGGAGCCCTACACCCTTGGGATCTCCGGCGGGGCATCGCTTGGGGTGTGTCTCAACATCCTCTTTAAATGGCACATGATCATCGGTATCATTGCCTATCCGTTGTCCGGCTTTTTGGGGGCACTGGCCGTGATCACCATGGTGTACCTCATCAGCATCAAAACCGGCATGGTCAAGACCGATACCATGTTGCTCACCGGGGTGATGATCAGCTTTGTCTGCTCCTCCCTTGTGATGCTGCTCATGGCCGTGTCCAAAAGTGATGAGCTTCAGACCATTGTGTTCTGGATCATGGGATCCCTGGATGAAACCAACCTGACACTGATTAAGATCTGTTGTACCGGGTCCCTTGCGGGCCTTCTTGTTTCTCTCTTCTTCTGTCTGGATTTAAACGCCTTGGCACTGGGTGAAGAGGAGGCCATGAACCTTGGCATCAACATTGAACGCTCCAAAAAGGTGCTGTTCATCACTGCCTCCGTCCTCACCGGACTCAGCGTCTCCGTGGGGGGAATCATCATGTTTGCGGGGCTCATCGTGCCCCATTTCATGCGCATGACCGTGGGATCGGACCATCGCATTCTGCTCTTGGGATCATTCCTGGCCGGGGCTTCCTTCCTCACCCTGTGTGATGTCATTGCCCGTACTGTCATCTCTCCTCTGGAGCTGCCCGTGGGGGTGATCACCGGCATCATCGGCGGGGTGGTGTTTATTTATGTATTAACCGGAAAGCGAGCCACCAGATGAGTGATCCCACAGCCATTTTAAGAGCGGACCATCTTTACTGCGGATATGGAAAGGCACCGGTGCTCAAGGATATCTCTTTTGAGGCACAAAAAGGGGAGATCATCAGCATCATCGGCCCCAATGGATCGGGGAAAACCACCCTTTTAAAAACCCTGTGCGGGGTCCTGAAACCCAGGCAGGGCAAAATTTTCATTAAGGAAGAGGAGATCCGCCATCTCTCACGCGCCCGTATTGCCAGGACCGTGGCCCGGGTCTCCCAGACCATTGACATGCCCCCCATGACCGTGACCGCCTATGTGCTCATGGGACGGCTTCCCTATTTTAAGCGATACCAGTTTTTTGAACGCCGGGCAGACATTGATCTGGTAAAAGAGACCATGGCGTTGCTTGGCATCGGCCACCTTGCGGAAAAATCCATGGATGAGATCAGTGGCGGGCAACAACAGCTGGCATCCATTGCCAGAGCCCTGGTGCAGGAACCGGATTTGCTGCTGCTGGATGAGCCCACCTCCCATCTGGATATCACCCACCAGGCCGTTATTTTAAATCAGATCAGACAACTGAACCGACAATTTAACCTCTCTGTGATCATGGTACTCCATGATCTGAACCTGGCCAGCGAGTATGCGCATCGGTTGATTCTGCTCAACGGTAAGAAGGGGGAGGTGTTCTGCTCAGGTTCCCCGGAAAGTGTCATCACCAAAGCGTGCATTGAAACGGTGTATAAAACCCCGGTGATCGTGAATCGCCACCCCCGGTCGGGGAAGCCTTTTATTTTGCTGGATGGATGATGATATATAACTCTCCCCCGAGTCTTGATTTTAAACGCATAGGGCTCTAAATTTAAAATTGCTGTACAAAAATTTCCATCCTTGTTTTTGGCTGATACATGTGTTAACAGAACTCACGTATAGGGGAATTATAGGCCTCCTTCATATACCCCTCAAAATGACTTTACTTTCATGATTCGTTGTGGACGAACCCGGGTTCCAACTCCTGGTCCGCCCGTGGCGGTTATACGAAGAAGCCGAAGAAGATTTATAATCTACAGAAACAGAGAGAATGTCATGGGATTTCTGGTTGTTAACGGTGCTACAATGCTTTGTTCCTTTGGGATTGCTCCCGGGGCGCTGATCGTCCTTCCCACCAACAAGGTTCTGGCAGGAACTATGCCTGCTGCAAACATCATGGACTACAAACCCTTTGTCAATATTCCCGGATTTGTCATGTGTTTGTCTTTGGCTAATCCGGCTGTGGCGTCCGCAACGTCAGCAGCCATGGGTGTACTCACCCCCATGCCCTGTACGCCCACAACGGCGGCCCCATGGGTTCCCGGGTGTGCCAAGGTACTGATTGGAAACATGCCTGCCCTGGATGATACCTCCAAATGTATCTGCTCCTATGGGGGCACCATCTCCATAATCTTCGCGGGCCAAGTCACGGTAATGGTATAGTGTATGACAGCAATACGAATTCATTCTTAACTGAGGAGAAATGCTGTGCCGAACCTGCAAAACTACATACCCAGCACCAAGATCGGTCTATTCGATGCATCATTGGACAACTCAGGCAGAGAGCTTAATATCACAATGAAGCTCTTTTTCGCCAACCGCCAGCAGACTCAGAACTTCAATTTAGTGGAAAAAAAACTCCCCACCATCTTCAAACCCTGGACAAACAAGTTTCGCTTTGTCGATTTCCAGTCCAAAATGAGCGTCAAACCCGTTTTCAACGTGCAGATGGTCAAGCAGTTCACCAGCGCCCATTACAGCGTAACCCTGGTGGATTGGGAGAAAAGCGATAATATGCGCAACAACATCGACATGGATCCGGATTCCATTGACTCCTGTTATGCGGATCCCCAGCATCCGGAGAAGCGCCTCGCCGATTCCCAGCACCATGGTGACTTTATCCGGCGAAAGCCGGATGAGGCCCCCCCTGACAACCTTGTCACGATAGGGGCCCGATTCCATACAATCTCGGGCTACTCCATGAGCAAAAAAAACATGACAGTGCAGGTCATGACCGAGGACGCCGTTACAGGCTACACCCTGCCCTCGCTTCAAAAGCAGGTGGACAAGGTAGACAGGGAACTCATACTGAAGACCATGATAACGGAGACCATCGGCCAGTGCAGCTGCTTTACCCGGTACAACGACTGTGTCATCGTGATCATTGAAACGGGCTGTGTGTATACGAAAAATCTGGCTGAGTCCGTCTGTGAAACCCTGGAAATCGGCGATTGCAGCAACGTGCGCACAACAGATGCTGCGGACACCGTCACTATCCGTATTGCCACACGCAAAAATGAGGATAACTCCAGCACCCAAAAAATCAGAGCACTGGGCACCCAGGTTTTAAAGGGCATCATGAGCAAGCAAAAGAGCACCCGTAGATTCAAGGCCCGGACTGCTGAGCGCAATCAAAAATTTTTCGTTGCCAAGTGGATGACCCCCAAGCCCACCCGGGAGGCCTATTCCATTGAAATGTTCCGGAGACAGTGGTGCCACGAGTTTGGTCATATGCTGGGCTTGACGGACGACTATCACAATCTGCACGCCAACAGCCAGAAGACATACCGAAAATTCGGCTTCTCCCAACAGGATATGAAAACACTAAAGGACACCATGACTGTGAACAACTTCACCGCACAAGATCTGGCCGTTTTCGCCCAGCATCGCTACCTTGAACTCTGCCGAGTCGCCAAGGTCGGTCCCCCGCTCTTGGGCCGTGCCAACATCAGCATGATGTCAAACGGCAACCACGTCATGCCCCCCCACATGGTCACCTTGTGGGAATGCCTCTGCCAGCTCACCAACCACCAGCGCTGGCGTATCGTCCCGCATTAAGCACAAAATGGGGACAGACCACGGTTTAATGGTGGTCTGCCCCATTTAACAATTTTATTTTTTAATCAGCTTTCTCAATACATAGGGCAGAATCCCGCCATTCTCAAAATATCTGACATCAATGTCCGTGTTCAGCCGGGCCAACACTTCAAAAGAGATGGTTTGGTCGCCCTTCACAGCGGTCACTGACACCATTTTCTGGGGTGCAAGGTCTGAAATGCCCTGAATAGAAAAGGTTTCAGACCCATCAAGGCCCAGACTTTCCCAGGAATCCCCCTCCTTAAACTGCAGGGGAAGGACCCCCATGCCCACCAGATTGCTGCGATGGATACGCTCATAGGAGCGGGCAATCACCGCCTTGACCCCCAGAAGATTGCTGCCCTTGGCGGCCCAGTCCCGGGAAGAACCGGTGCCGTACTCTTTGCCCCCCAGCACCACCAGAGGCGTTTTTTCCACACTATACCGGGAAGCCGCGTCAAACACGTACATCTTTTCATTTTCAGGGAATTTGCGGGTAAAGCTGCCCTCCTCCGCTGCCACCAGATGATTTTTAATGCGGATGTTGCCAAAGGTGCCCCGCATCATCACCTCATGGTTTCCCCGGCGGGAACCATAGGAGTTAAATTCCTCTTTGGCCACCTTACGTTCCACCAGATATTGCCCGGCGGGGTATTTTTCCGGGATGGCACCGGCCGGGGAGATGTGATCGGTGGTGACGGAATCACCCATGACCAGAAGTGCACGGGCATTGTCAATGTTCCCGGGGATGGACAGATCAACGGAGAATTCCTCAAAATAGGGGGGATTCTTGATATAGGTGGAGTCCGGATTCCAGTCAAAGGTAAGGCTTTCTCCCACCTTCAGATCCTTCCAAAAGGTGTCCCCGTCAAAGATGGTGGCATACTGTGTGGCAAACTGCACAGGGTTCACATGCTTTTGGACAAGGGCCTCAATTTCCGCCTGTTTGGGCCAGATATCTTCAAGATAAACCGGTGTACCGTTGGGGTCCAGGGCAATGGGTCTTTTGAGCAGATTCACGTCAATGCGACCGGCCATGGCAAAGGCCACCACCAGCATGGGGGATGCCAGGAAATTTCCCTTCACGCTCTGGTGAATTCTGGCCTCAAAATTACGGTTTCCGGATAGCACAGAGGCCACAGTGAGATCATTGTCCTGGATGGCATGTTCAATGGCCGGTGCCAGGGGACCACTGTTTCCAATGCAGGTGGTACAACCGAACCCGGCCACATGAAATCCCAAGGCCTCAAAATAGGGCATCAACCCGGCAGACTCAAGGTAATCCAATACCACCTTGGAACCCGGCGCCAGGGAAGTTTTTACATGGAGTGGGGTTTTCAGCCCCATTTTTACGGCATTGCGGGCCAAAAGCCCGGCTCCTATAAGACCAAAGGGGTTTGAGGTGTTGGTGCAGGAGGTGATGGCGGCGATGACGATACTGCCATCCCCCAATTTCACATCCCGGCCGTTCATGTTCACCGTTACCAGACGTTTACCCGAAGGTTCACAGCTAATTTCCCGGCTGGTGACACATCCGGATTCATTCAGGAACTGGGAAATATGATTGATGCCGGTTTCCCGTTCATGATTGCAGCCCAAAAGCGCATTAAAGGCATCTTCTATCTCATTGATGACAATGCGATCCTGGGGACGGGCAGGACCGGCCAGGCAGGGAACCACCGCTGCCAGATCCACCTCCACCACATCCGAATAGGTGATGGTTTCATCCCCTGTATAAAACAGACCATTGGCCCGGGCGCAGGCCTCGGTGATGGCGGCCTGTTCTTTTCTATTGGTCATGTTTAAATATTCAATGGTTTTCTCATCCACCGGAAAAAATCCCATGGTGGCGCCATATTCCGGCCCCATATTGGCAATGGTGGCACGATCCGTGGCCCCCAGAGCCTTCATGCCCGGACCGAAAAACTCCACAAACTTTTCCACCACATTGAGTTCCCTAAGCTTCTGGGTAATGGTCAAAACCAAATCCGTGGCCGTCACCCCGGGTCGAAGCACATTCACAAGTTTAACCCCGATGACCTCGGGAATGGACATGACATAGGGCTGGCCCAGCATCACCGCTTCGGCCTCAATGCCCCCCACCCCCCATCCCATGACCCCGATGCCGTTGATCATGGTGGTGTGGGAATCCGTGCCCACCAAGGAATCGGGATATAAAAGGGTGCCGCCGTCTCCTTCCTCCCGGATCATCACCCGGGCAAGGTATTCCAGGTTGACCTGATGACAAATTCCGGAATTGGGGGGGACCACTTTAAAATTGTCAAAACTCTTCTGTGCCCATTTTAACAACTGATATCGTTCGATATTTCGCTGGTACTCTTTGGCCACATTCTGGGTCAGAGCCCTGTCTGTGCCATAATAGTCCAATTGTACCGAATGATCCACCACCAACTCCACGGGAATCAGGGGATTGATGGCCGAGGGGTCACCCCCTGCCTTCTTCACCGCATCCCGCATGGCCGCAAGATCCACCACTGCCGGAACGCCGGTGAAATCCTGCATCAACACCCGGGCCGGATGGTGGGGAATTTCCACCGGCTCTGCATAGGTGGGCTGCCAGTTGCAGATATTTAAAAGATCCGCCTCTTTAACCACATCCCCATCCATTTTACGCAATAAATTTTCAACAAGGATACGGATGGAAAAGGGAAGCCTTGAAATGGTGGCAATCCCCTGGGTTTCAAGCTGGGTGATATCATAATATTGAAATGTTTCTCCCTGGATCTCAATTGTTTTCAAAAATGCAGATCGATTCACTTTTTTATTCCTTTTAATTATGTCAGACAAATCGGCCATATATTTTTATATGAAAAGGCAGCCTCCAAGGCAACCTCAGCAGAGCCGCCCCCCCGATGGGCAATAGGAACCGGACAATTGAGCTGTCTACAGTTCCGGTCCGGGCCCATTGCCCGTCGGGGGGGCGGCGGCATAATACCATTTTCTATATTTGTTGTGTCCGGCAGGACATGCCCGTTTATATGAAAGTCTCACCAACATGCTGGAATTAAAGGACTTTCGTTTTTCGTTGTGGCAGGTTTTTCTGCCATGTAGGTTATAAGAAAGTGTAGGTATACCTAATATTACTTTCATTATTCGTTGTGGGCGAACCCGGGTCCCAAATCCCGGTCCGCCCGTGGCGGTTATAAAATTAATCAGTATTAGTACGCTACCAGCCCGGAACAATCAATGAAAGCTTTATCTCTGGTAAAATCATATTTCCGGTTTACAAAAATATAATTTTTACACATAATCCCCCCATGGCTTGACTAAAACCATTCACCCCTAAAAAGGAGAAAAGATGAAAGTCCATCCCGCAGTAGAAAACTTGAAAAAAGATATGGATTTCTCCCACCAAGTGGCGGAATATCTCACCTCCCCCCCCTATCTGTTGGAAAGCTGGGAGGTCAGTGCAGACATGGTCCTTCCCACGCTTGGGTATGGCCAAAGATAAAATCACGCCCGAACTATCAAACATCAGGAGTTATTACATGATCTGGAATCTTCTTATTCTCAGTGTGGCAGTATTCATTGTTGCGAGCATTCTTCCCGGTATTTACATCAAAAATTTTTTCACGGCCATTTTGGTGGCCATCGTCTATTCCATTGTCAGCTTTTTCATGGGATGGCTTCTGGTTTTTCTCACCCTGCCCTTTATCATCATCACCTTCGGGCTTTTCAAATTTGTGATCAATGCATTTCTTTTGTTCATCACAGACAAGTTCATTGATGATTTTAAAATAAAAGATGGGCTGACAACCCTGGTGGCCGCGTTGCTGATCACACTGGTGGACGCGGGACTTCATCTGCTTTTTTAACGGAAGAAATGCAGTGAAGCGGGCCTCTCACCCCCCTGATAAGTCAACTTATACTGTCCACAGTTATAACCTGCGTTTTAGCGGATCAGATATATCCTTTTTAACCCCTTGAAAATAAAGACAACTATGCGGAACCCTTTATATCGAAAACGCTAATTGTGAACGTGCTGAGCATAAAAAGTGAAATGCGTCCTATCAGAAGACAGCCTTGCCGGTGGAGGCCGGCTGGTTGTCTACCCCAGTGCCCTTCCCCCTTTGCTCTTTTTCCAACAACTCCTGGAGACGGCGGGTAAAATAGATGGTGACCTGATACTCGGGAACACCAAACTGATTGGGGACATAGGAGTAAAACAGAACATCACCGTTTTTCTCCCAATAGAGCGATTTCCCGTTTGGCTGTTTCCAGGGAAATTCACCCGGATCACCATATTTTGCTTTCAGGGAGGAGAGGACATCCAGTCGGTCTTTTTCAAAAAAGACCCGTATTATCATGGGCATATGGGAATACTGGGAAAAAAGAAGTTCCACATAATCAAAGGGGAGGTCCTTTTTCACGGCATAGCGGTAGGTAAGTTTTATGGTGTCATGCTCCACCCGCTCCCCGAAAGGATCGTTAAAAGAGGTGCTCAACTTATGAAGCTGGGGAAAATATTTCGCCAGAAAACCGTCGGTGTTGATCTGAAGGTCAATGGTATTACGTGAAGAGATGGCATCGTCCCCCAGAACGTTCTGGAGAGATGATCGAAGCGTCCGGGAATATGGGGTGTTCACCCCCACATCAAAAAAGCTGAAGCTGGGGGATATCTGGGGAGCAATGGCGGCCCCACTGTTTTCATCACCGTTGCCACAGGCAGAACAGCCCATGATCACAAGGACAAACAACAACGCATAAGAGATATAACAGCAGTATGATAAAGGTTTCATACCCTGTTTTTTACACCACTGTTTCCTTTTATGCAAGAAAGGGATTATCTTTTTTCGGGCTGAATTAAGGTCCAAATCAATTTTTGCCATCTCCAGTGGGGAGTGAAAAAAAAATCAATGGTCAATGGTCTTTCCATGAATATCACATCCACAGCCATAGCATCGAATGGCCTCTGAAATGGCCGAAGAGACATCAAACGTGTGCTCCATCATTTCAAGTGGAGTGTCGGTACCACCCTTCACTGATCGAGGCGCTTCAATTCTGGCGGCGGGGGGAAATGCGGTGCGATCTATTTCATTTTCTCCCACCACTTGGCAACTGGCATGGCTCCTCTCTCCCAGAAGATAAATTTCCATGGATTGGGCCGTACCGTTCCCCACTCGGGAAATTTCCACGGATTCCCGAATGGCACCCTTACCTGTGTCAAAATAGGCATACAGAGCAATGGCAGCTGTTTTTCCGGAACCCACCGCATGGGCAATGCTCTGGATACCATTGTACCATCCACCGCCATACACCACAGGTATAGTGCCAAGTTCAATGGTCAAATTCCCCAGTTCAATGTGGGTGACATCTTCCCGGGTCTGAAGGGCTCCATGCAGGGAGGTATTGTCCCTGCAAAGGCATTGGGAAAAGGTCATGGATTGTGATATCCCCGATCCCACCACCACTGCATCGCAGTGTGACACCAATCCCTTGACAAAGTGAGGGGTAAGTGATTGCCCACATCGGATCGTTACTCCCAGAGAACGAATTCTATCGATCTCCACATTCAGCACTTTTTCGGGAAGGCGCGATTCCGGAATGCTCCATTGAGCGGATTGACCCGGCGTGGTAGCCGATTCATACACATCACAGGAAAAACCGAAAATAGCCAGAAAATAGGCTGCAGACAGCCCGGAAGGACCGGCCCCCAGCACTGCAATGCGTTTTCCATTTAATGGAAGTCGCTTGATGGTTGGATGAAAATCCCGGTCAAGTGCTCGATCACCCACAAAGCGTTCAATGCATCGAATGGCGACGGCATCATCCTGAGCCAGACGATGGCAGGCGGTTTCACACGAATGAAAACAGATACGACCACAGGTGGAAGGAAACGGATTTTCCATTGCAACGGTCTCAAAGGCTTTTAAAAACCGTCCCTGACCCACGTAAAACTGAGTCTTGGGGATATCTATTCCCGCCGGACAGGCAGCACTGCAGGGTGATACACCCTGTTGGACGGTGGGTTTAACGGAGTGAAGTCTATAATGCCCTCCGGTGATAACCGACGGCTCATCGTAAACGGCATGAAGCATGGTACATACTCCCCAAAAACAAAATATGATTCATTTTATATATAGCATCTATTTCATGAAGTATATTTAGCGTCAGTAAACTTTGTTTGATTAAAACTAATATTGACAAATCAATGTTATGTCAAGAGAAATATTGCAACACACTGTTTAAGTGCGTTCATCCAGTATCTTTCGCACGGTTATGACAAGCGTGTTTGCACGGAAAGGTTTTACCACAAGTGTCCGGGCTCCGATCTCCATGGCACGGTCCGGAGTCATTCGCCGGTTGTACCCCGTGGCAATGATAACCGGAATGTCAGGCCGGATGGAGATAATTTTCCGGGTCAATTCATCCCCGGACAAACGCGGCATGCTCATATCCGTGATGACCAGATCAAAGGCAGTGGGTTGTGCGGTAAAAAGGGCAAGTGCCTCTTCACTGTTGGTCTTTACTGTCACTGTGTAGCCGTATTTTTCAAGAATGCGTGAGGTTACCAGGCAGATGACGTCCTCATCATCCACAACCAGTATATGTTCCGTTCCCCTGGGCAGCTGCTGTTGGCCGACAGAGATTTGCGAATCTACAGTTTTGTTTGTGATGGGCAACAGAATGGTAAAAACAGTTCCCTGCCCCACTTCACTCTCCACCCAGATATCTCCTTTACACTCCTTGACGATTTCATGCACCATGGCAAGCCCCATGCCGGTTCCTTCGTGAATACCTTTGGTGGTAAAAAACGGGTTAAAAATGGAACCAATGATATCGTCGGGAATACCACACCCCGTATCTGAAACTTCAAGACGCAGATATGCGCCCGGCAGTAGCGCCTTGCCGGCTGGGATCTCCTCCGGTGTGAGCGTCACATCCTGCAGGGAAATGGAAAGCACACCGCTGTCACTCATGGCATAGGCCGCATTGGTACACAGATTTATGATCAGCTGGTGAATTTTAATGGGATTGGCCAGAACAAGAGACCGGCTGGCAATACGATCTTTAATCTCAATGGATGTGGGAATGGTGGAGCGGAGAAATTTCACCACCTCCTTTGCCACAAGATCCACCAGCACCGGCTTTGGCTCCTCATCCGTTTGTCGGGCAAAGTTTAGAATCTGTTTCACCAGGGCCTTTGCCCGAACGCCGGCGGTATATACCTGCATGAGATTTTCCGCCAGTGGCGACCCCTCTTCAACACTGTCCATGGATAATTCCGTGTATCCCAGAACCGCCGAAAGGATATTATTGAAATCATGGGCAATCCCCCCGGCCAGGGAACCGATGGCTTCCATCTTGTGAGCCTGTATCAGCTCCTTTTCCGCCTGTTTTCTCCTTTCTATCTCAATTTGCAGTTCATGAATGATGGTGTTCAGCTTCCGTGTCCGCTCCTGAACCTGGAGCTCCAGTGTATCATTGATCCTGGCAAGTCGTTCCTGGGATGCCTGCAACATTTTTTTTTGCCGATCCAGGGTCAGGAACACATTGATTTTACTCAGCAGTACCCGGGGCTCATACGGCTTTACCAGAAAATCCACAGCACCGGCATCATACCCTTTAAAAACATGGTATTCACTGGAGTACACCGCCGATATAAAAATAATGGGCAACGTTTTGGTTTTCTCTTCACCCCGCAGAAATTCCGCAAGTTCAAAGCCGTCCATTCCCGGCATTTGAACATCCAGAATGGCGATGGCAAAGGTATGGTTAAGGGATGCAATCAAGGCATCATTACCGCTGCCGGCCAGAATAATTTCCGCATTGGTCTCTTTAAGAATCTGTTCAAGGCTGAACAGATTGGCCGGTTTATCATCCACAATGAGAATTTTTTGGACATCGTTCAATATCGTTCCTCCATTTTATAACCGACGCAATCAACCGTATGGACACAGGACCCCATGGAAATTTTTCGCAAAAAAAGTCCCATCTCTTCAATACAGAGGATCCTATCCACGTTCCCAGTATCAATAGCTGCCTGGGGCATCACAGGAAATACGGTCGTTTCCGGATCCTGGGCAATGGTAAGCCCCCCATGGGTTTTAATGGCCCGGATACCTTCGGCTCCGTCACTGCTTGCTCCGGTAAGGATAATGCCCGTAAGCGTGTCGGTCCAGACAACTGCGGCACTTTCAAAAAACACATCAATGGACGGCCGAGAGTGATTGACCTTGGGATCAACGGACAAAGCAAACGTCCTCTGTGACTCCACCAGCAGATGATAACCGGCCGGCGGAAAATAGATGGTTCCCCGCTGCACCGGTTCTTTATCCACAGCCTCTTTGATGCGATGGCGAAACCGTTTGTTGAAAAAATCAACCACCCCTCCGTCATCCTGGGGATGAAGATGGCACACCACAATAATCGGCACTTGAAATCTTTCCGGCAGATAAGCAAACAGCCGTTCCAAAACACCCAGAGATCCTGCTGACCCTCCGATGGCAATGGCTTTATATATTTTTATCTCCATTGGCATCTATTTTAATCGTCCCTTTTCTGGAAAATTCTGTTTTTGGGGTCAATCTCCCTGAATTTGTCCTGATATGCTGAAAACAAAAGGCTCTCCTTCATTCCCAAACACAAGAATCCGCCATGCACCAGACTGTCATAAAAAAGATGAACCACCCGATCCTGGAGTTCTTTGTTGAAATAGATCAAAACGTTGCGACAGAGAATCAGATGGGTTTCGCTGAACACCTGATCCATCACCAAATTATGGTTGGCAAAGGTAATCTTCTCCTTTAACTGCCGCTTCATTGCCAGTGCGCCATACCGGGCGTGATAATAGTCGGAGAAAGAGTGTCTCCCCCCGGCCAGTTGATAATTCAGGGTGTATTGCCTGGCATTATCCAGGCTGTAGATCCCCTGTCTGGCCTTTTCCAGAGCCGTGTCATTGAAATCCGTGGCAAAAAAGGTGGCGCGATTCTCCAACGCCTCCTCCTGCATTAAAATTGCCAGGGAGTAGGCTTCTTCACCGGTGGCGCACCCTGCATGCCAGATTTTGATATACGGATAGCTTTTTAAAACAGGCAGAATATTTTTCCGCAACGCGAGAAACAAGGTGGGATCACGAAACATCTCCGTTACCGTGATGGAAAAGGATCTGACCATCCTCTCAAAAAAGGATGTATCATGAATCAGACAGGGAATCATATCCGCCACTGAAGAGATATCCTCAAGTTGCCTGAATTGCAGAATTCTCCGGCGAATGGAAGCCCTGGCATAATTTCTGAAATCATAGCCATAGCGTAAAAAAACGGCGTCAAGCAGAAGCTCTATTTCCAGGCTTTCAATATCATTGGTTTTCATAAACGAAATTTTCCGTTGGTCAAATTAAAGCTCCCCCCTATCTATAGAGCCAAACCCGCATCATGGAGAGTAAGCGATCAATGTCCACGGGTTTGGCCAGATAATCATTGGCTCCGGCAGCAATGCAGTCATCTTTGTCCCGCTGCATGGCTTTGGCGGTGAGGGCAATGATGGGCAAATTTTTGAAACGACTCTGTTCCCGAATTTTTTTCATGGTTTCATAGCCATCCATCACCGGCATCATGATGTCCATGAGCACCAGATCCACATCTTCGCGCTGATTGAGTATCTCCAGGGCCTTCACCCCGTTCTCCGCCTTGATTGTGTTGATGCCCTTTTCATTCAAAACCTTTGCCAGGGCAAACACATTGCGCATATCATCATCCACAATCAGGATATTTCGATCCTTGAGCATTTGATCCGTATCATGAAGGGCCGCAATCATTTTCTGCTTCTCTTCGGGCATTTTTTCCACCATTCGATGGAGAAAAAGGGAGGTTTCATCCAGCAGTCTCTCTTCGGATCGGACCCCTTTGATAATAATGAATTCCGAATATCTTCTAAGTTTGTTCTCCTCTTCCATGGTCAGTTCCTTACCGGTGTAAACCACCACCGGCGGGAATGCGATGTCGGTACTCTTTTCCATCAATTTCAAAAGATCAAAACCGGACATATCCGGCAATCCCAGGTCCAGAATCATGCAGTCATACCGCCTCTCCTTCAGTGCCGCAATGGCCTCATTTCCAGTGGAGGCTTCCGCGATGACCACATCATTATCCTTGATGAGCCGAATAATGGCTTGACGCTGATTTGAATTATCCTCCACCACCAGCAGGTCTTTCATCTTTTTGCTGATGATGGACGTCATATCGGAAAGTGCCTTTTCAAGATCTTCCCGGTTTACCGGCTTGGTGAGATACCCAATGGCGCCTTTGGCAAAAGCAGCCGGTATGGGATCATCGGAGGACATGAAATGAACGGGAATATGCCGGGTGGCCGGATTTTCTTTCAAATGTTCCAACACCTGCCACCCGTCAATGCCGGGGAGATGGATATCCAGGATGATGGCGTTCAACGAATATTTATCCACCAGTTTGAGCCCCTCCTCTCCGGTGAGGGAGACAAGCCCCTTAAATCCCTTTTCCCTGCAAAAATTCAACAAGGTTGCAGCAAACGTCCTGTCATCTTCCACAATAAGCACGGTGGTGTCATCTTCACCGATGTGATCCCGATCATCATTTAGGGGATTTGACAGCGTCATGTCCGAATCGGATTCCGATGAAACGGACGGCACAGCCATTTTTGCCGGTTTTTCATGACCCGTACGTTTGGAAGGAGACACCGGCTGGGAAAGAGGTGGCGTGGTGGGGGTCCGGGGCAGAATAAGCGTAAAGGTGGACCCTTTATTTTCCTGACTTTGAAGCAGAACCTCTCCGCCCAGCAAATGGGCAAGCTCCCTGGATATGGAGAGCCCCAGACCGGTACCGCCGTATTTACGGGCCGTACCACTGTCTGCCTGCTGAAAGGCCTCAAAAATGAGTTGCTGCTTGTCCTCAGGGATGCCAATGCCCGTATCCCGAACATCAATGGCGATGGTGTTGTGACGGTCAAGCCCCTCCCGGGTAAAGACAACCTCTTCACCGGGTTGGTAGATCTCCACGGTAATCCCCCCTGCTTCGGTGAACTTGAAAGCATTGGAGATAAAATTTTTCAGCACCTGTTCCACGCGTTGCCGGTCATTGATAATGACTGCGGGCACATTGTCCCTGACAACAATCTTCAAGGAAAGCCCTCTTTCAGCAGCCATATGTTTGAAGCCTCTGTCAAGGGAAAAGCCAAGTTCCGCAAGCTCAATCTCTCCTGTGTGCAGCTCCATTTTTCCGGCTTCAATTTTTGAAAGATCCAGAATTTCGTTGATCAGTGAGAGCAGATCATTGCCGCTGTTGTAAATAATCTGGGCCGAATCCACCTGGTCCGTCAGAAGATTGCCCTCCTTGTTGTCAGCCAGCAGTTTGGCGAGCAGCAGCAAACTGTTGAGGGGGGTTCGGAGTTCATGGGACATGTTGGCCAGGAATTCCGACTTGTATTTGCTGGTAACCGCCAGATCATCAGCCTTCTTTTCCAGTTCCCTGCGCAATTTTTCCAGGGTGTCGTTCTTCTCTTCAATGCTCTTTTTATTGCGCTCCAGATACTCTGTTTTTTCTTCGAGTTCCTCATTGGCGGCCTGGAGCTCTTCCTGCTGTTCCTTGAGCCGGCTCTCCGAGGCCATGAGCATCTGGGTCTGTTCTTCCATCTCTTCATTGGCGGACTGCAATGTCTCCTGCTGCCGCTGCAGCTCTTCCGCCTGCTGCCGGGTTTGAACCAGGGCCGAATCAAGCTCCGTCCGGGAACGGGCAGACGCAAAAATAATGGCAATGGTATCGGCGGTTTCACTTAAAAATTGTTTTTTCAATGGGGTGAGTTCCTTGAGAAAGCCAAGCTCCATCACCGCCTCCACCCGGTCGTTGCACACAAATGGAACCATGCACAGATGCCGGAGTGTCATGGACCCCAAACCGGAGGTAACCGAGACATAATGATCCGGAATATCATTAAAATAAATGACCTTCTTTTCCAGTGCCGCTTGGCCGGGTAACCCTTCCCCCGGCTTGAAGCGATTCGAAAACCCCGGACCGGGTTGAAAGGCATAGCCGGTGACATATTGGTAGATACCGTCGCTGTCATGGACGTAGATGAGTCCCACAGGTTCCTGCAGGTAATCTGCCATAAAGGTGACCACCTTTGAACTAATCTCTTTCAGAGAATGATCCCCCCGAAGCAGATCATCCAGCCTGGAGATGCCCTGTTTCAACCAGTTCTGCTCATCTCTCAGAATGCGTGCGGTTTCCAGTTCCTGGGCCATGACATTAAAAGAGCGGGCCACACTTGCCAGTTCATCCGAAGAGGTGACAGGTATCCGATGGTTCAGATTGCCTTCCCCGATGTGTCTGGCACCGGCCTCCAGGTGGCGTAGGGAGCCGATGATCCGGATCGTCACATAAAGGGATAAAACAATGGCCACCACCAGAACAACGACAAAAAGAACAATCTGACGCTGAATGATGGCGGTCACCGCGCCAAGCGCCTCATTCACAGATTGAACCGCCACCACAAGCAATTTTGGCTCAGCCACTTCATGAACATTGGTTAACACCTCTACCTGTTTCCGATTGACATAGCGCAGGTTGGTGTCAGTTAGCATTTTACCGGAAGCAAAGGCCTTAACCAGGGGATTGGCAAGGCCGTCACCACCGGATAAAACCACGCTGTGATCGGGATGGGCAAGCATTTTCCCTTGGGCATTGACAACATAAACATATCCCGTATTTCCCACCCGCAGATCTGAAATGAACTTCAACACTTCATCAAGGTCCACTTCAGCCGCAAGAACGGTGGTGACCTGCTTGTCCATGGAATTCAAGAGGGGAACAAAAAGATCCAGAACCGGAAGATTATTCCGGGTGGAATGGATCTCTCCGATGATGGTCGTCCGGATATTGTCTGCCTGAAAATCCGGAAACGTTTGATGTTTTTTCAGATTATCTTCATTATAAACGGTGCCGCGCCCCACCTTAACCATTTCCTGACCCGTGATATCGGTAATGGCCAGCGAATGCACATGGGGAATGGTCTTTATAAGCAGCTGCAAAAACCTTTCCTGATCAGACATATTGGTATTATCCAGTTCGCCGCCTGCGATAATTAGCTGAAGTTTTTCGATCATGCGTGCAAGGGAATACTCAATGAGATTGGCCGAACGGGTGGCGAGGCCTTTGTGAATCTCTTCCACAGACTGCAACCGCACACGCCGGATATCATTGATGGTGGTAATACCAAACCCGGCAAGGGGAACAATTGCCAGCAAAAGAATAAAGCAGGTCAATTTAAAGCTCAGCCGCTGCCACCATTTCATCGTTATTTCTCCGAACAATATCGCTTGGGGTTAATATATCACACTAATGATTTTTGATTCAAACACTCAGCGCAAAGCGATTAATGTTGTTACCACGTCCATGTCCGTCATCCACCTGAATGATAATACTGCAATAGGGACGACAAAACAAATATAAAAAAAACCTGAATCCGGCCCTGTACTTTTTTCATGGATGCTTATATTTTCGTGAGTCGTAATCTCTCATTACTCATATCACGGCTAACGTGTTTCATTTTTAACAAAATTCATATATTGCGCCAAATCGAAGTTAGCATTAATACGTTCTACCACACCCAAAAAGGAGAATGACCATGACAGAAAGCAACACATTGAATATTTTAAAAAAAGCCATCATTCTGGAACAGCGGGGACATGCCTTTTATAAAAAAGTGGCAGAGCAGGCTGAAAATGATGCCGTGAAGTCCTTTTTTGAATCCATGGCCCAGGAGGAAACCCTCCATTTAAAGGTGCTGGCCGCCCAGTTCAAGGCGTTTAGCAACAGTGGCCAATTTACCCCCGGCACCTTTGAAAGCGCACAGAAAAGCGAACTGCCCCAGAAAATTTTGAACCCGGATGTTATAAAGGGAATTGCATCGGCGGGGTTTGAAGCCTCTGCCATCTCCGCTGCCATGGCAATGGAACAACGTGCAGTAAACATCTATGCAGATCAGGCAGACACTGCCGATGACCCCGAAGAGAAAAAACTGTATACTTGGTTGTCCACCTGGGAACGGGACCATTTATCCATGCTCATGGAGATGGACCAGGCGCTCATGGACCAGGTGTGGGGGGATAATAACTTCTGGCCATTTTGATACCGACAGACCAAGTATTTACAAAATTTAATTGATTACAATATGCCACAAGGAACAAATATTAAATGATACCCGATTATCCTGATGCCGTTGACCTCTCCATTGATCTCCGGGAAACACTGCATCCCATGTTCCGGAAACTTTCGGAAGGCATTTCCGAATTCACCTTTGCCAACATCTATCTTTTTCGACGGGAACACACCTATCGTCTCTCCCGGATAGAAAAAGAGTGTCTGGTCATCCTGGGAAATGACAAGGGGGTACCTTTTTTCATCTGCCCCTTCGGACTGCCCTCCCAGAAAGCCCTGAACACTTTATTTGCCGCCCATGGCACATTGAAATGTGCCACCCGGACCCAGGCGGAGGTACTGGGTAAAAGGGGCTTCACCATCACCGAAGACCGGGACAATTTTGACTACCTCTACTCCCGGGAGAGCCTTGCAGGCCTCTCCGGCAGAAAATATCACAAAAAACGAAATCTGATTAAGGCGTTCATCAACAACCACGACTATGAAGGACGTCCCCTGCTGGAGGAGTACATTCCCCATGCCCTGGAGGTGCTTGACCAATGGAGAGAGGCCCGGGGGGATGACGGGGATTATCACGCGGCCAGGGAAGCTCTTGAAAACTGTGAAACGCTTCAGTTATGTGGCGGCATCTACTATGTGGAAGAGAGACCCGTTGCCTATACACTGGGAGAAGAACTTGCCTGCGGTACCAGTTTTGTCATCCATTTTGAAAAGGCCCTGAATGAATACAAAGGGATCTATCAGTTTGTAAACCAGGCCTTTGCCTCCATCATCACGGACCACTACCAGACCATCAACCGGGAACAGGATCTGGGCGACCCCGGGCTTCGGCAGGCCAAAATGAGTTACAAACCGGATGGGTTCGTGAAAAAATTCAAAATCACAACGACTGGAAACCACTCTGAATAACAAGGGACAATGGCCCGGTTTTTTAACATCGGATCAACGGATTTGGGACAGACTCAAAAATTCGACAACTGACATTTTCAATATATCAATATCTGTAATGATCCGGTTTGTACGGTCCATTGACTGGAATACCGATGTAATCAGCCTGCTCCGGGCTCATGCGGGTCAGCTTAACACCAAGTGTTTCAAGGTGAAGCCTTGCCACTTCCTCATCCAGCTCCTTGGAAAGGGTATATACCTTTTTTTCATGATCTTCCTGTATCAACCTGATCTGGGCCAGCACCTGGTTGGTGAAGCTGCAGCTCATGACAAAGCTGGGATGTCCTGTGGCACACCCAAGATTGACAAGCCGGCCCTCTGCAAGCACGATGACCGATTTTCCGGATTCCACCATCGTCCATTTATCCACCTGGGGTTTGATAACGGATTTCATATAGGAGGGGTTGTTTTCCAGATATGCCATCTCAATTTCATTGTCAAAATGGCCTATGTTGCAGATGATAGCCTCGTCCCGCATCTGAGCAATGTGCTCTCCTCTGATCACCTGGTAATTTCCTGTGGCTGTGACAAACAGATTTCCCAGAGGAGCGGCCTCCTCCATGGTCATGACCTGAAATCCTTCCATGCTTGCCTGGAGGGCACAGATGGGATCTATCTCCGTGATGATGACCCTGGCCCCATACCCTTTCATGGAGTCGGCACAGCCTTTGCCGACATCACCGTAACCGGCCACGACTACCACCTTTCCGGCCAGCATGATATCGGTTGCTCTCTTGATGCCGTCGGCCAATGATTCCCTGCATCCATAAAGGTTATCAAATTTTGATTTGGTCACCGAATCATTGACATTTATTGCGGGAAACAGAAGCTCGTTTTTTGCCGCCAGATGGTACAGCCTGTGCACTCCGGTGGTTGTCTCCTCTGAAACGCCCTTGATCTTTTCTGCAATGCAGGTCCATTTTCGGTTATTCTTTTTATAGCTGTGTTTGAGTCGTTCCATGAGAAATTTTTCATCGACACTTCCTGGCTTTTGATCCAACAGAGAAGGATCTTTTTCCACCTTTACGCCCTGGTGAACCAAAAGCGTGGCATCACCGCCGTCATCCACAATCAGATCTGGGCCGCTTCCGTCCGGCCATGTCAGGGCCTGTTCCGTACACCACCAGAACTCCTCCAGAGTTTCACCCTTCCAGGCAAACACAGCAGCGGAACCTTTGTCTGCAATGGCTGCAGCTGCATGATCCTGGGTCGAAAAGATATTGCAGGTGGCCCACCTGAGATCCGCACCCAGCTCATGGAGTGTATCGATGAGCATGGCGGTCTGGATGGTCATATGGAGACTACCCATGATCTTCAAGCCCTTGAGGGGTTTTTCTTTTCCATATTTTTTTCGGAGGGCCATCAGACCCGGCATCTCTTTTTGAGATAACTGCATGTCTTTATGACCGTCAGAGGCAAGTGAGAGATCCTTTACTTTATGTTCAAGATTGGGATCCAGTGCCATGAGCGACGGTTCACTATCTGCTTGGTACATTATAATATTACTCCTTATATTCGTGTTTTTTCGTTGTGACAGCTCTTTTTTCAACAGAGATCATCTATTCGCTTTTACACGTATCTCTTCTGCCTTATCCGTATGTTCCCAGGTAAAATCCGGGTCATTTCTGCCAAAATGGCCGTAAGCAGATGTTTTTCTGTATATGGGGCGAAGCAGGTCAAGTGTTTTGATTATCGCTGCAGGCCTCAGATCAAAGAGTTCCCGGACAATCTCCGAAGCTCTTTTTTCTGATATTTTGCCGGTTCCCATGAAATCCACAAGGAGCGAAACCGGTTGAGCCACCCCAATGGCGTAGGCCACCTGAACTTCACACTTACTTGCAATACCGGATGCCACGATATTCTTTGCAATATAACGCCCCATGTAGGAGGCACTTCTGTCCACCTTGGAGGGATCCTTGCCGGAAAAGCAACCTCCGCCATGACTTCCCTGGCCGCCGTAGGTATCCACAATGATTTTTCGTCCTGTAAGCCCACAATCTCCCATGGGACCTCCAATGATAAATTTGCCGGTGGGATTAACAAAGAATTTTGTATCTCCGTCGATCATTTCTACAGGAATAACCTTTTTGATCACCTCTTTGATGATGGCATCCTTCAGATCTTCATGGCTGATATCCGGTTTGTGCTGCGACGATACTACAACAGCGTCAACCCGTCTGGGTTTTCCATCGACATATTCAACAGTGACCTGGGATTTTCCGTCCGGCCTCAGAAAATCAAGTGCGCCGTTTTTTCTTACCTGGGCCAATCGTTTTGTCAGTTTGTGGGCATACATGATGGGCATAGGCATCAGTTCAGGGGTTTCGTCCGTGGCAAAACCAAACATGAGTCCCTGATCTCCGGCCCCCTGCTCTTTGAACAGACCTTCTCCTTCATCAACACCCTGGGCAATGTCCGGAGATTGATGGTCAATACTTGTAATCATCGAACAGGTCTGCCAGTCAAATCCCATATCCGATGAATGATATCCGATATCCCGGATGGTTTTTCTTGCTACTTCCGGAATATCCACATAACAATCTGTAGAGATCTCTCCGGCGACCATGACAAGACCCGTCGTAACGAGCGTTTCACAAGCGACTCTGCATTTTTTATCTTCAGCCATGATCGCATCAAGAATACTGTCGGATATGGCATCTGCAACTTTATCCGGATGCCCTTCTGTTACAGATTCCGATGTAAACAGTGATATTATTTCTTCTGTCATTAAATTTCTCCTGTTATTATTTCATGATTGGTAGCGGGCCCCCTGTTAATGCCATGCATACTCATCCCCCTTGCATCTCAAGAGCTATGGAGCACAGATCAACGGATCACAGACCCTTCTGGTTTCATTTGGTTGATTCAGTCATTTACTCCCGTCCTGTTCCCATGCGTCGTACCGGGAACGGCCCATCAGTTCGGGAATCAAATGGGCTGTTTTAAAATTGTTGAACGTATGGAGATCAGCCAGGAAAATAGCAGTACGGAGTCAAGGAATTAATTTGAAAGCATGCTGGCGGGGATGTCATCGTGTTTTTTACCTACGATGGCATAATATTCAAGGGGGGTTCCGTCCTGACACAGTCTATGAATATACAGTTTTTTTGATTTCACATCCAATATTCCGTTTTCCGTCATATTTTGAATGAGCTTTGAAAAGCCTGTCCGGTCCTTTTCGGAACAGAACTCATCTTTGATATTGAAAGCGATCCAACCGGATTCCTTTATTAAATTGTAGGCTTCCGCAAATGCATGGGGCGGTATATCACCAAATCCAAGAGCTGCAACCACAGTCATGCAGTTCAAAGATTTATTTACAATCGTTTGTTCAACGTCTGAAGGCAGTTTGGTCAAATCTTCTACAAAATAATCCGCATAAATGCCAGGCCGGTCCCGTTCAGCGGCCATAGCAGCTTCCTCAATAATATCAATGCCGATTATGGTCTTCACACCTGCTGAAACCAGCTCCTCAGCAACCATTCCGTTACCGGCTCCCACATCAAGAACTTTAAGATTGGACACCTTAAGATTTGACTCCTCCATCGCATTGACAAGCTCTGAACAGACAACTGCGGGAGAATTGCATTTGTATTTTTTATAAAAAAGTTGTTCATAAAGCCCGGGAATTTTATAAATTTCATCATAATCATGTGCCCGTATCCGGAACTCCCTGCCATCATCACAGGTTATAACAAATTGCTCTTCTCCCTGTACAATTTCACAGGTCTTGCCCGGGATTGATATTGTAAAACTTGGATCGTCCATTTTTTCCTCCTCAATTTATTTTTTTACACTTCTTAAGGCTTAGGATTACAAGATCATTTCCGCATCAAAAAGCGTAAAAAAGCATTGTGCCCTAATCACTTTCCTTACCTCAATGTCATTATTTTATATAGGACCCTAATTATTGTGTCAAGCCATTACACCTGTTTGCAATACAGAAATATCAATATATTATCAGCTCATAATATAAAAATATTTATAATTAAGGATAGTTAAAGAAAATATTGCCTATCTTTGTTCCATTTCAGAATATATGGCAATTCAGGGCACCGTTTGAATAAAACACGAGTCTCCATGTAATTCTAAAGCCTTTATTCTATAGGATACTATCAAAATACAGATTTTTTATTTTGTACATTGAAGCAATTGCAGATTTTTTATATACACGGAGTAATGGGGATGCTATATTTAACAATCTTATGTTACCACTCAAAGACCGGGGTGTAGAGTGGTATAGTCATCCAACTTTGATTTTTTTTAGAATAATATTCGAAAATTACAAGCTTTTTAGCCTTAAGCAAAAAGCATACCCTAAAAAACCAAAGTTGGAGCACTATATCTGTGTGCCCTTGATAGAGCCACATCTAACCTTTACCCCACTCCTTGCAGATAACGGCGGGAGAGAATAAAATGATTTTACTTTTCAGATGAAAAACATGTCTGATTTCACATGAACAGCACTATATGCGGGATATATTTATGACCGGAAATTATGAGGCCTATTGCAGGGATCTGTTAATATCCATACGAAAAATAACCCGAGCCATCGACCTTCATTCAATATATTTGAAAAAAGAGTTCGGATTGACCATTCCCCAGTTGATTATTTTACTGGAAGTTTCAAATACAAAAGAGATATCAATTACGGATCTTTCAAAGCTTATAAATCTAAGTCAGGCAACAGTTACGGACATCGTGAATCGTCTTGTCAAAAACCAGTTCCTTTCCAAGGAACGGAACGATAAAGACAAACGAATGGTCGTCATAAAGCCTCTTAAAAAGTGTATGAATCTTCTTGAGCAGGCTCCACCTCCATTGCAGGAGGTTTTTACCCAAAGGTTTGCCGCTCTTGAAAACTGGGAACAGTTAATGCTGTTAAGTGCTTTAAGCCGCGTTGTCAACCTTATGTCAGCAGAAGAGATTGATGCGGCACCGATTCTGACTTCCGGTTCCATTTAATACATCAATCATATCTCAATCACACTAATCCGCCAAGACCTCTTTATGATTTGCTGTACTACGCTTTCAAAAGTTCCCGTCTCAGCAATTCAAGTGCCATGGCGGCAAACATTTTTTTGTTCATGCCTCTGTCACCGTAGGAAAAGGTGTAAGTGGTCGCTTTGTCAACACCCGGGCCTGCCACGCCGATGCACACCATTCCCACGGGCCGGGTATCACTGCCGCCCCCGGGGCCTGCAATGCCCGTGGTGGAGATGCCCCAATCCGCCCCGGCTTTTTCCCGGACACCCCGGGCCATCTCCAGGGCGGTCTGCTCGTGCACGGCCCCATGAAGCGCCAAGGTCTCTTCTTTTACCCCCAGCACCGACATCTTAGCCCTATTGGCGTAGGTAACCGCCGAAAGAAGAAAATAGTCCGAACTGCCGGGAACATCGGTGAGCTGACTGGCAATGAACCCACCGGTGCAGCTTTCCGCCACGGCAAGAGTCTGGCCCCTTTGCCGTAACAGCTCCCCCACCGTCGCCTCCATGGAGAGCCCTTCCGTAGAAATCACAAACCGTCCCAGTCTTTCAAGCACCCAGGCCTTAGCCGCAGCCATTTTTTCCGGGGTCACCCGGCCCGCCTCTCCGGCAAAGGGGTCACTGCCGAATTTCACCTGAATAAAGGGAAACGATGCCCGAAATCCCAGTCGCATGCCGGGAAATTCCCGGTGAAATTCCCTTAACTGATGGCCGGTTTTGGATTCGGGCAGGCCGAACACCGTCAACCGGCACAGAACGGCAGTGTGCCGAACCGGTTGTCGGGCATCCAATTCCGGAAGGACATGACGCTGGAACATCGCCTTCATCTCCCGGGGCACCCCGGGCATGAAATAAAAACGAGCCCGGCCATGATCCAGGAAAAAACCCGGGGCCGTGCCGCAGGTATTATCCATCATGGTCGCCTTTGATGGCAACATGGCCTGTTTTTCATTGCCCTTTGTCATATCCCACCCTTTAAGGGTGAAATAGGCTGCCATGGACTCAAAGGCCGCAGAATTCAGCGCCAAATCATCCCCGGTGGCCACAGCCGCCGCCTGGGCAGACAGGTCATCGCTGGTGGGTCCGAGCCCCCCCGTAACCAGCACCAGATCACACCTGGAGGAGATCTCCGTCATCACCGTTGAGATGGTGGTAAGGTCATCACCAACGCAACTGACCCGGGTGACATCCACCCCGCACTCCCGCAGCCTGCGGGACAGCCAGCTGGCATTGGAATCATCAATGTCACCCCAGAGTACCTCATCACCGGTTGACAATATTTCAGCTCTCATTAAAAACACCTTTCACTGGATCAGAATGATCCGGTTTTATTTGTATTGACATATCTCGGATAGTGACCAGGCTTGCGCCATCAACAGAAACAGAATCGGTGGTGGTCCTGGTTTGAACTTGATCATAAATTTATTGTCCCAAGGAAAAGCTTTTCAGCAGATTTTTTGCCTTGCTTTCAATATCTTTGAGCTGCTCCCTGGTATCCCCTTTGTTCTCAATAAGTGTTTTCACTTCATTTCCGATCTCTTTTGCCTGGGGAATGGAGGTCTTTACAAGGGCTTCCATGTCCGGCCTGAATTTCGGATTGTCAAAGGTGCCTGTAACAAGGACCGGTACCGTCAACCCGGTGCGTTCTTTGGTGTCCCCCTGCCCCTTTAATGTGGCCACAAATTTGGGCTGTACTTTGAAATCAAGGGTCTCCTTAACCAGATCGGCATTGCCAAGTACCAGGAGCCGAATCAATGGGGAACTCATGGTTATCCCCGACGTATCAAACACCCCCTGGGTGAGGGTAAACGGTGCCTTTAACTCGGAAAAATCGGTCTTCGGTTTTTCCACTGTGGTTTCCCCCAATCCGAATTTGGCCTTTGCATTTCTCACCATACCTGCCAGATCCACCCCCACAAGGGCGCCATCGGTGAAGATCAGCTCTCCCCCACCATTGAGATTTTGTTTGATGACCTGGGGATCATCCCCTTTGAATGTCAGCTTCACATCGGCCTTCAATGTCCCCTCAAGAAATTCCTTTTGGGCGGCATCCCGGAGCAACGGCCCCACCTGCACCCCATCGGTTTTCACCTGAAGTGAGCCCGTTGGAGCCTCTTTCTGAACATTCAGAGCGGCTGACGATGTCATCCGGCCCTGGTAAAGGTCCATGGCAAAAGGGGCCAGGTTGAACTGCCCCTTGCGGCCGGTGATGGCCATCTCCACATTTTGAACCGTCATACCCCCCGCTATGAGGTTTCCCACCTTGGCCCTACCATTTAAAATCAGTTGGCGCAAGGGGGTATAGTCTATTTTTTTTGAAGCTGACGGCTCTGTTGTTTTCAGTTTATCAGCGGTGTCCGATGGTGTCCCGGGAGATTTCGGGCCACCATCGCCCTCGGGATCGTTTGCAGTTTTTGACGGGGGAAAATACCGATCCAGGTTAAAAGAGTCAAGATCCATATCAAACAGTATATCCGGCTTTGAAAAAGCCTTAACACTCGCAGTAAAAGCCATTTTTGATTCATCCAGCACCAGCTGTCCATGGTCAATGGACAGGGTCGATGGATCCCCAGACAGATTTCCTTTAAAAGAGAACAGCTTAAATGTATCCGGGGCCGTGGGTAAAACACCTGATTTCCCCAGTCGATCCAGCACCTTCCTGGGGGAAAATGTCGCCAGATCCAGGGCCAGTTGAAATTGGGGGGTTGATGCGGCATCCACAATCTTTCCCTTTACTGCCAGGGAGATCTCTTCCAAAAGTTTTATAGTTAAATCCAGAGGAAGGTCTCCCTGCCCCGGCGTATTCCCCACCGGCCCCACCTGCCCCTTCAGGGAAACCGGTTCATCGTCCACTTGGGCGGAAAATTGAACCACCACCGGTGCATCCAGGGAAATATCCTTCAACTGCAGATCCACATCCGAAACCACCATGGATGTCTTCTGTACATTATCATGCCATTCCAGCATGCCGTGGGTGATGGAAAACTGTTCCACTTTAAGGGCCGTCACCGGCAGTGTACCGGAGGGGGTACTGCCTTCTTTTGTTCTTTTTTCCGGAGCAGGTTGAGCCGTTCCCCCATCCCCACCGGCCTTAACGGTGGTCCCAGAGCCCAGGTTCTCCCAGTTGCCCACACCGTTTGTCCCTTTTATCAGCACCACCCTGGGACCATCCAAAACAAATTCCTTTACCTGGACATCCCTGGATAACAGGGGAAGCAGTTTCACCTTAACGTTAAAGGAGCGCACAGAGATAAAGGAGGATTCTTTAAAACCCGGGGGATTACCCAGCTGAAGATCAGACAAGGAGACGCCCACCCAGGGAAACAGAGAAAGTTCAAGGTCTCCGCCCATGGAAAAGGGGCGACCGGTAACATCGGCGACCATCTGTTCCACGCGGGGTTTGTATTTCTGCACATCCACAAACCGAGGAATTAAAAAAACTGCTGCCACCATGACAATGACAAGGGCGCCCGCGCCCAGCATGATCCATTTAAATATTTTTTTCATGGGAACGCCTCCGTAGTAAATAATTGGGGATTGGAGAGTATCACATTATTGTGGCTGCGGAAACCGGTGTCAAGGAAAAGCAATGTTTTTCTCCATCGACCCCTTTGATGTTGATGACAAAAATTTCGACAAACCTGCAAAAAATCGATTCCAATAAATATATATTAAACAATTTAAGAGGCTTACTACTTTAAATGGAAAAAATTTGACTTTTGATGTGATCATCACTCTTGACTTGAAAAGAAACCGGTTGTCTGATAAGATCTATATTTTTAATCAAACCATTCATAATGACTGGATATTATTCCACTTTTTCGCGATGGAAATAAAATGATAAAAACATGCATTGCAGGGGCAACAGGATACACCGGTGCAGAACTGGTTAAATTAATTTCAGGACATCCCGACGCAGAACTCACCGTAGTGACCTCCCGATCCTATGCCGGTAAAAACCTGACAGATATTTTTCCGGCCTTGAGGTCAATGGTGGATATCACCTGTGAACCCATGGAGCCGGAATCCCTTAAAGGGCGTATTGATTGTGTGTTTCTGGCCCTTCCCCACAAGGTATCCATGGCCTATGCCCCTTTCTTTATTGACAACCACATAAAGGTGATTGATCTTTCCGCCGACTTCAGGTTTAAAGATCCCAAGGCCTATGAATCCGCCTATCAGCCCCACAGCGCCCCGGAACTGCTGGAACGTGCGGTGTACGGATTAAGTGAAATCTACGAAGACCACATCAAACACGCCGACCTGGTGGGTAATCCGGGATGCTACCCCACAAGCCTGCTATTGCCCCTCATTCCCCTGATCAAAGAGGGCATGATTAGTACCCGGGGTATTGTATCCGATTCCAAATCCGGGGTCAGTGGTGCCGGCCGGGCCCTCTCCCTCTCCTCCCATTTCTGTGAAGTCAACGAATCCTTTAAAGCGTATAAGGTGGGCACCCATCGTCATGTGCCGGAGATGGAAGAAATTCTCTCTGCCCATGCCGAAGAACCGGTGAAGATCACCTTTATCCCCCATCTGATCCCCCTGACCCGGGGAATGCTCACCACCATATATGCAGAGGTGACACAACCCACCTCCCATGAAGCGATAATGGATACCCTGGGCCGATATTATGGTCCGGACTCCTTTGTTAGGTTGCTGCCCCAGGGACAATTCCCCGATACCGCCCACGTCCGGGGAACCAATTTCTGTGACATCGGGGTTCATATCGACCTGACCAGCAAACGGATCATTCTCATCTCCGCCATAGATAATATTTTGAAAGGTGCTGCAGGCCAGGCGGTTCAAAACATGAACCTCATGTTTAATCTGAACCAGCGACGGGGGCTTGAACTGATTCCAGGGGCTATATAACCGCCACGGGCGGACCGGGATTTTCATAAAAGGAAGGCGTATTGATTCAAAATTTTTTAGATATAAAATCATACACTTACGAAAAATGCCGACCTATTTTTCAGAATAATGCCGACCTCTATCGGAAAATTAAATATTTTTTTTCTAACGGAATCCCCCTTCCCCCCTTGCCGATTACCATCTCTTTTTTTCTGGTGGTCCTTGTTGTCTATTGTGCCCACCAGCAGAGGCGGTTGGATCAGATGGTTTCCATTAATACCTGTTTGCGCCACACCATTCACAGACAACATAATACGCTCCATGAACAGGAAAAGATACTCATGGGTCAAGCGTTTAAAACCCGTCAGCAGGAGACGGCACTCCTAAAAAAGGACAGGAAACTCCTGGATCTGACCCACCGCATTCATGACATCACAGCCCAGGTGACGCTCATGCATCAGCAAACCACACGGCTGGCACTCCTTGAGGAACAGGTCAGGAAACTTACGAAAATGGGAGGACCTCCAGACCCGGAAGCGTGTACCGGGATGGGGGGAAGTTCCCAAGTGCCATTTGCCAGGCTTTCCCTCTCTCCTAATCCGCCCCCTGTTTCTCTTGAAAATGACTTTAACACCCTGCAACAGGAGATGAATGCCACCCACCAGGGACTCAACCACCGCATCCAGCGTTTCAAAACCCTTAGAGATGAACTGGAAACCCGAAATGACATCCTGGCCTGCACCCCTTCCATTAAACCGGCCCAGGGTGTTATCAGCTGTGGATTCGGAGAGAGAACCTCACCATTCTCAGGGAAAATGGAGTTTCACACCGGCATGGACATTGCCAATGCAAAGGGAACCCCGGTGGTTGCCTCTGCCAGGGGAACGGTGATCTTTGCCCAACAAAAATGGCTCATCGGCAACCTCATTGTCATTGACCACAGCAATGGTATCATCACTAAATATGGACATCTGGATAAATTTCTGGTGAAAAAAGGAGACGTGGTGAACCGCGGAGATCCCATCGGCCTCATGGGAAACACAGGAAAAAGCACGGGACCCCATGTCCACTATGAAGTGGTTGTTAACGAGGAATCCGAAAACCCGGCCCACTACTTTTCCGATGAACTGACCGCATCTGCCCCATAGGTCCACGAATCCATTCAAATAGCCGCCGATGTGACCGCTGACCAAAAAAAATATTTCATTTTTCTCAATTCGTGCTTATATATTGTTAACATATAAATTTTTCTCAACATTTAAGGTAATATATTGACATGGTTTTTAGTTTACTCACCAAAATATTTGGCTCCAGCAACGATCGGGCAATTAAAAAACTCCTACCCATTGTGGAAAAAATAAACGCGCTTGAACCTGATTTTCAGCAACTTGAAGATGCGGAACTCACCGAGAAAACCACTGAATTTCGACAGCGGTACCAGAGAGGGGAAACCCTGGAGGATCTTCTGCCGGAGGCCTTTGCCCTGGTCCGGGAAGCCTCCTGGCGTAAATTGCACATGCGTCACTTTGATGTTCAGCTCATCGGCGGCATTGCACTGCATCAGGGCATTATTGCCGAAATGAAAACCGGTGAGGGAAAAACCCTGATGTCCACCCTGCCCGCTTATCTCAACGCCCTGTCGGGAAAAGGGGTCCATGTGGTGACGGTGAATGATTACCTGGCAAAACGAGATGCCGAGTGGATGGGTGAAATATACACCTTCCTTGACATGGAAGTGGGGGTCATCATCCACGACATGAATGACAAAGAGCGGAAAATAGCCTACAATGCGGACATCACCTATGGCACCAACAATGAGTTCGGATTTGATTATCTCCGGGATAACATGAAGTTTGACCGTGAGGCGCTGGCCCAGCGGGACCTCAATTTTGCCATTGTGGATGAGGTGGACAGTATTCTCATTGACGAAGCCAGAACCCCCTTGATCATCTCAGGGCCTGCGGAAAAATCCACCCATCTCTACCAGCAGGCAGACACCATTATGCCGGCCTTTCAAAAGGAAGAGGATTATACCATTGATGAAGAGGCCAAAAGCGTAATGCTCACCGAAGCCGGGGTTGCCAAGGGGGAAAAACTGTTGGCTGTGGAGAACCTCTATGATCCCGGGAATATTGAAACCCTCCACCACCTCACCCAGGCTCTCAAGGCACACACCCTGTTCAAACGGGATGTGGACTACATTGTCAAAAACGATGAGGTGGTCATTGTGGACGAGTTCACCGGTAGGCTCATGGCCGGTAGGCGGTACAGTGAGGGGCTTCACCAGGCCCTGGAGGCCAAGGAAAGGGTGAAGATTGCCAATGAAAACCAGACCCTGGCCGCCATTACCTTTCAAAATTTCTTTCGCATGTATGACAAGTTAAGCGGCATGACCGGCACCGCAGAGACCGAAGCCACGGAATTCAAAAAAATTTACAACCTGGATGTTCTGGTGATTCCCACCCACCGCCCCATGATCCGCAAGGATTTCCCCGATGTCATATATAAAACCCAGAAGGAAAAATACGATGCAGCCATCCAGGAGATCATACGGCTCCATCGAAAGGGGCAACCGGTGCTGGTGGGCACCATTTCCATTGATGTGTCCGAGGATCTGAGTAAAAAACTCAAAAAGTTGGGGGTCAGACACACGGTGCTCAATGCCAAGCACCACCAGGCTGAAGCTGAAATTGTGGCCAACGCCGGTCAACGGGGGGCCGTGACCATCTCCACCAACATGGCCGGCCGTGGTACGGATATTGTTCTTGGCGAGGGGGTTAAAGAGCTGGGGGGCCTTCATATTCTTGGCACCTCCCGACACGAATCCCGCCGCATCGACAACCAGCTCCGGGGAAGATCCGGCCGTCAGGGAGATGAGGGCTCTTCCCGTTTTTACCTCTCCCTTGAAGATGATCTTTTGAGGATATTCGGCGGGGAGAGAATCACCGCCATCATGGACCGGCTGGGCATTGATGAGGGGGAACCCATTGAGCATGCCCTCATCAGCCGGGCCATTGAGAATGCGCAGTCCAAGGTGGAAGGCCATAACTTTGAGATCAGAAAGCAGCTCATCGAATATGACGATGTCATGAATCAGCAGCGGGAGGTGATCTACCGTCAGCGGCGCCAGGCCCTTCAGGAAGGGGAACTCAAATCCGAAATACTTGAAATGATTGAAGAGAAATCCATGGATATCATGGATCGGTTTAGAGAAGACAAACTTCCCATGGAGGAGTGGGACTGGAAAGGCATCTGTGATGCGGTGAAGCGCCAGTTTGATTTTACCATCGACCCCAAGACCATCACCGATCAGGCAAATGATGCAACGGAAGGGGGGCACCTCATCGCCGACCAGGCCATTGCCCTGTATGCAGCCAAGGAGGCGTTGATCGGAGAAGAGGATACCCGGCAGCTGGAGCGATACATCATGCTCCAGACCGTGGACACCCTGTGGAAAGAGCACCTTCTTAACATGGATCATCTTAAGGAGGGCATTGGGCTCAGAAGTTATGCCCAACAAAATCCCTTGATTATTTACAAAAAAGAGGGGTATGAGATGTTCCAGGGACTCATTGACCGAATTCGTGAAGAGACCCTTGGGATTCTGTTCAGAATTCAGATTGCCCCCACCGCAGATGTCCCTGTCATGCGTAAACCGGAAAACGATAACCTGATCCTGTCGGGATCGGACAAATCACTGCCCCGGCAACCTGTTAAACGCTCCTCTGCAAAAATCGGAAGAAACGATCTCTGCCATTGCGGCAGCGGTAAAAAATACAAAAAATGCTGTGGAGCCTGATGTTCATATGAGTATTAGCGATCCGGAAATCCGGGAAGAGATCACATCAGATACCTTCCGGAGGGAGAAAGAACCTCCCATGTACAAAGTGTTTCTACACAACGATGACTATACCACCATGGACTTTGTTGTGGAAATTTTAATGATGGTTTTTGGAAAATCCCTTGAAAAAGCAACCCGGATAATGCTTAATGTACATAAAAACGGCATAGGCCTCTGCGGTGTCTATACCCACGGGATTGCTGAAACAAAAGTTAACACCGTGCACAACCTTGCAAGGGAACAGGGATTCCCGTTAAAAAGCACAATGGAGAAGGAGTAGCCATGATAAGCAAAGAATTAAGCGCAACATTGGGTGCGGCAGTCAAAGAGGCCAAGAGAAGACGGCACGAATATGTCTGTGTGGAGCACGTCCTCTATGCCATCCTAAAACATGGCAAAGGTGCTGAAACCGTCAAAGAGTGTGGCGGAAACCCTGAAAATATAAAGAAAAATCTGGATATTTTTTTCAAAGAAAAAATGGCGGCCATTGATGATGACAAGGAGTACGTACTCCAGCAGACCATCGGATTCCAGCGCATGATCCAGCGGGCCATTAACCATGCCCGATCCGCCGAAAAATCCGAGGTGAATCTGGGGGACATTCTTGCATCCATTTTTCAGGAAAAAGACTCACACGCCGCCTTTTACCTGGAGGCTGAAGGCATTACCCGTCTGGATGTCCTCAATTACATCTCCCACAGTGGTGGTGAGAGCTTTCCTCATCCCCCACCCGGGCCCGGCCTCACCCCCATCAGACCCGCAACCAAACCCGGTCAGAAACCCAAGAAAGAGGGCCCATTGGAACTGTTTACCATTGACCTTTTAAAAAAAGCGGCTGAAGGAAAAATTGATCCCCTTATCGGTCGGCACAATGAAATAGACAGAGCCATGCAGGTGCTGTGCCGAAGACGTAAAAACAACCCCGTATTTGTGGGGGACCCCGGTGTGGGAAAAACTGCCCTTGCCGAGGGCCTTGCTCTGAAGGCATTTAATGAAGAGGTGCCGCCGTTCCTCAAGGATGCAGAGATGTTTGCTCTTGATATGGGCGCACTGCTGGCCGGAACCAAGTACCGGGGGGATTTTGAACAGCGATTAAAGGATGTGATCACCGCCCTTGAAAGTAAGGAAAACGCCCTGTTGTTCATTGATGAAATCCACACCGTGGTGGGAGCCGGTGCCACCAGCAGCGGCTCCATGGACGCATCCAACATATTGAAACCGGCCCTGACCACCGGCAGCATCCGTTGCGTGGGCTCCACCACCTATGAGGAATACAAAAATTATTTTGAAAAAGACCGGGCCCTTTCCCGGCGTTTTGAAAAGATTGAAGTGCCGGAGCCGTCGGTGGAAGAGACCATTGAAATCTTAAAGGGACTCAAAGGCTGCTACGAAGAGCACCATGGTCTGATCTACACCGACGAAGCCCTGGAGGCAGCTTCCCGACTTTCCGCCAAACACATCAATGACCGATTCCTTCCGGACAAGGCCATTGACGTCATTGACGAAACCGGGTCATTGATCCGGCTGTCGGACAATGCCCGGAGAAAAAACGTGCTGGTGGGGGACATTGAAAAAACCGTTGCCAAGATGGCCAAGATTCCGGCCACCAGTGTAACGGCCACGGACCGTAACAGCCTTGAAAACTTGGAGAAAAAACTCGCCCAGGTCATTTTCGGCCAGGAGAGCGCCATCACCACATTGTCCACAGCCATCAAGCGCTCCCGTGCCGGACTGTCCGCCCCGGACCGCCCCATTGGCTCCTTTCTTTTCACCGGTCCCACAGGTGTGGGAAAAACCGAAGTGGCCAGACAGCTGGCATTTCACATGGGCGTGAAGTTTTTTCGGTTTGACATGAGCGAATACATGGAGAAACATGCGGTGTCCCGGCTCATTGGTGCCCCCCCGGGATATGTCGGCTTTGAACAGGGGGGAATCCTCACGGACAACATCCGCAAACATCCCCATTCGGTGTTATTACTGGATGAGATAGAAAAGGCCCACCAGGATCTATTTAATATCCTGCTCCAGGTGATGGATTACGCCACGTTGACGGACAACAACGGAAAGTCAGCGGACTTTAGAAACGTGGTGATCATCATGACCTCCAACGCCGGTGCCCGGGACATGACCGCCAACAAAATCGGATTCGGAGATCAGATGGACGATGTCAAGGCCAAGGGTTCCCGGGCCGTTGAACGAACCTTCAGCCCGGAGTTCAGAAATCGTCTGGATTCCATGATTCAGTTCAATGCTCTGTCCCATGACGTCATGGAACTCATCGTGGACAAGGGGATGAAGGCCTTAAGGGAGCTCTTGAAAGCCAGAAACGTCACCCTGAAGTACAATGCCAAAGTCAGGTCCTGGCTGGCACAGAAAGGATATGATCCCAAGTTTGGTGCCCGTCCCCTGGATCGGGTGATCCAGACCCGGATCAAGGACCCTCTCACCGATGAGATCCTCTTTGGTCAGCTGGAAAAGGGGGGAACCGTATCCTTGGGACTTCGCAACAACGAACTCTCTTTTAATTACAAAAGTTAAATGCCGGTCTTCAGATTGTCCGAGGCCCTTGTCTTCCCACCAGCCCACCTGGCACGAAAAGACGGATTACTGGCAGTGGGGGGAGATCTCTCCCCCCGACGTCTGGTTCTGGCCTACCAAAATGGTATCTTCCCCTGGTTTTCCAGGGGAGAGCCCCTTTTATGGTGGTCTCCGGACCCCCGAATGGTACTGTTTCCCCGCCACATCAACATCTCCCGAAGCCTTGGCAAATGTATCAGGAAGCATCGGTTTGCCATCACCATGGATCATAATTTCAACGCGGTGATCACGGCATGTGCAAGGTGCCGCACGGACAGAGGCGAAGAGACCTGGCTGGTGGACGGTATGATTCCGGCCTACACCTGCCTCCATGAAATGGGGATTGCCCATTCCGTGGAAGCTTGGCAGGATGGCCGGCTGGTGGGGGGACTTTACGGGGTGTCCCTGGGCCGTATTTTTTTCGGGGAGTCCATGTTTTCCCTGGTAAGCAACAGCTCCAAAGTGGCCCTTGCCGCCCTGTGCCGTCATCTCTCCCTGCTTGAATTTGATCTCATTGATTGTCAGGTGGCCACCCATCATCTCCTGTCCATGGGGGCACAGGAGATCCCCCGGAGCCTGTTTCTGCAGAAACTCACCGGATCTTTAAACAAAAAACCCGTCAACGGCCCATGGACCTTTGACGGGTTTTTATAGCCGCTCAACCTATTTGGGCTACCGGGTACGGGTTAATGTTAACGTAGTTTCGATTCCGGCATTCGGGCTTTATGCGGCTTTTTTATGAAACAGCCCCTTGACGTAATCCATCCAGATAAAGCTGAAAAACCAGGAATAGGCCCAGGTACCAAAGATGATAAAAATAAAGGCCTTGGTGATATCCATGGTGGAGCCGTCCAGGGAAAATCCGGGTACATACCCGAACAGAAGCGGCCCCAGATAGAGGAACTTGGCAAACTTAAAGGCGGTGAAGGCGGTGCGCCACATGTTGGCCTTGGCAATGGTGGCCCCGGCAAAGGCGGCAATGCACACCGGCGGCGTGATATTGGAATCCTGGGAGAGCCAATAGACGATCATATGGGCTGCCAGCTCATTCACCCCAAGATGGGTCAGGGCCGGCACCGCCACAACGGCGGTGATGAGGTAGGCCGCCGTCACCGGAACCCCCATTCCCAGAACCAGGGAAGCCAGTGCCACCATGATGATGGTCATTAAAAGGGACCCGCCGGCAAGCTCAATCATGATGTCTGCAAAGGTTAACACCAGCCCGGAAAAGGTCAGAACCCCGATGATGATACCGATAACCCCCACTGTGGCCCCCACCTTGAGGCTGTTCTCGGTTCCCTCCCTGGAAGCTTCGACAAACTCCTTGACCCCCATGCGGGTATCCTTTCTCACCCAGCTGATGGCGATGCAGGAGATAAGGCCGATGATGGCTGAATATCCCGGGGAAAACCCTGTCAACATGAAAATGGTGATCAATATCAGGGGAAGAATATAGAACCACTCCTGTTTAAAGATCACCATGGCACTGTGCTCGGATTTCTCACCCACAATATTGTATCGTTTTGCTTCGTAATGCACCATGACAAAGACGGAAAAGAAATACATGATGGCCGGAAAGATGGCCACCAGCATGATTCTTGAGTAGGGAAGCCCTGTGAGTTCTGCCATGATGAATCCCCCGGCACCCATGATGGGGGGCATGAACATGCCGCCGATGGAGGCGGCCGGCTCAATGGCACCGGCAACATGGGGTTTAAATCCGGCTTTCTTCATCATGGGGATGGTGAATGCCCCGGTGGAGACGGTGTTGGCAATGGCACTGCCTGAGATGGAGCCGAAAAGCCCGCTTGCAATCACCGATACCTTGGCAGGTCCTCCCATTTTATGGCCCACAGCGGCCAGGGGCCAGTCAATGAAAAATCGCTGGGCCCCGCATTTTTCAAGAAAAGCACCAAACAGCACAAACAAGATCACATAGGTGGCAAGCACATTGGCCATGATGCCGAAAACACCATCACTTTTGTAAAAAATACTGGTACACAGCTCAGTGAAGGGAGCACCGGCATGGGAGACCAGATCCGGAGCCAGATACCCATAAACGCCGTAAATCAGCATGATAATGCCTATGAAGACAAATATGTTTCCCACCACCCGACGGGCCAGTTCAATGCCGAGGAGCACCCCCACAATGGCCACCATCATGTCAAACTGGGTCTCGGCACCGGTGCGGTAGTTAATGGCCTCAAAATTCATGATCCAGTAGCCCACACAAAAAATGGACAGAAAAATTAAGAGATAATCCACAATTCGCATGATGCGGGATTTGGATTTGTAGAGCAAAAATATGAGAACATAGGTAATGATCACATAGATGCCCCTGTGATACTGGGTGGATGCTGGCTGTATGACCGCGGCATATGAGTAAAACAGCACAAGAATCACCGAGCATATGTCAAAAACTATTTTTTCAAACCGATTTAATTTTTCAAACACTGTTGGCCGCCTGTTTGTTTGGGTAGGTGGGAGGTTAAAGGAACCGGTGCAGAATAGGCGTTGTCATGCGTCGCCCCTATCTGCACCGTTGAACATCACAAATTACAGGATACCTTTCTCTTTCCAGAACTTATCAGCACCTGGATGAAGGGGAGTAACAATCCCTTTAATACCGTTTTTAACGGACATCTCTTTAAAGGTTTTCTTCTGGTCGATCATGTGTTTGAGCCCTGCATCACTGAATATGATGGAGAGCATCTCATAGACCACATCGGCGGACACATCGGCATTGGCCACCCACAGGGCTGAATCCTGGAAGGAGGGAGAGTCATAATCCGCGCCCTTGTAGGTGCCGGCAGGAATAACGAGCTTGGAAAAATAGGGATATTCCTTAAAAAAACCGGCTGCTTCGGCATCAGCTCCCAGGTTGACCATTTCTATGTCGTTGGTCTGGGCAGCCATGATAACCGCACCGCTGGGAAATGCGGTGAACAGCCAGAAAGCATCCAGCTGATTGTTTCCAAAGGCCTGGGCCGCATCATTGTAACCCATGGCATTTCGTTCAATCTTATCCCATACTCCCATGAAATTGAAAAAGAGTTCGCAGTTGGCAAAGGCACCGGAACCGGCATTGCCCACACCCACTTTCTTGCCCACCAGATCTTTTACGCTTTTAATACCGGAACCGGCACGGACCACCAGCTGCCCAGGAGCACCGTAGAGATAGGAGACGGCCTTCACGTTTTCATAAATATTGGTATCATTCTTCATTTTCCCTTTGCTTCCCAGCCATACATGACCGGAATAGACAACACTCATGTGCTGGGCACCGGAATTTGTTTTTCGTAAGTTCTCAACGGAACCGGCCGAGGACTGGGCCTGTACCTTGAACCCTGCAGCGGCCTTAATGGGCTTGTAAACCTGGATGGCATTGGCCACCACCTGGAAAGTACCACCGGCAGGGCCGCCGCCAAAAACAATTCTCTCCTTTGCAAATGCCGCTGCTGAAAAAACCAGCGTCATGGCGTAAAAAAGACAAATTCCCGTCATCAGAGCAATGTGTTTACTTTTCATGAAATTCTCCTTGAATTAAGAGGTGATGATACGTTGGATTAAATGGATCTTCATTGACGATGTTGCCATGATAAATTTTTAACAGCGTCAGGGTGAAAGATCAATGCGTGTATTTCTGATTATCGCGTAGGTATTTTTCTTACACATTGAGATAATTGTTTGAAATAACATCATATCATCACACATGTAGGAAATTTACCTACAGCACAATCCAAACTTCTCTTATTGCCTCCGCCACTCCTTGATTGTAAAGTCCTAAATCACCTGATCCCACCATGGGGCCATTTTATGGAGGGGAGTATCTTTCTTCCCACCCCAAAAAAATCAGGATAACAGAGGACTTGTGAGTTCTCATAGCTCATGCCGGGCTTGATCACACAACACCGGCGAGAGGGGGCAGGCTTGCGTTATTAAATCTGTAAACGCTGACTCCCTCATGATTGACGAGAAGAGGAGGGATAGGTGAAAAAAAAATATAAGTTTTTCTTACTGGTGTTGCTGATTCCGGTGACCATACTGGTCAGATCCCTTGCCTCGGATCCCCCCATTGTCATCCGTTTTTCCCATGTGGTTGCTGAAAACACCCCCAAGGGATGGGGGGCAAAGGAATTTGCACGACGCGTCAACCGGGAACTTCATGGTAAGGTGCGGGTGGAGGTCTTTCCCAACGGCACGCTCTATCAGGATAATCAGGCCATTGAAGCCCTGGCCGCAGGAAATCTTGAAATGGCTGCACCCTCCTCCGCCAAATTCATGGGAATCGTCCCGGCCCTGCAGCTGTTTGACATGCCTTTTCTCTTTTCCGGCATCCATGCCGTCCATGACACCATAGACGGGACCATCGGCCGGGAGATGAAGGAGATCTTCCTAAACAGACATCTTGGTATCCGGCTTCTCACCTTCTGGGACAATGCCTTTAAACAGTTCACCTGCAATGTGCGCCCCCTGGTATCCCCCGATGATTTCAAGGGACTTAAGTTCAGAATCATGAGTTCCGACGTCCTTGAATCCCAAATGATATCCCTGGGCGCCTCGGGCATCCGGCTTCCCTTTCAGGAAGTGTATGGGGCCCTTGAAAAGGGGATAGTGGATGGTCAGGAAAATACCGCATCCAATATCTACACCGGAAATTTTCATAAAGTACAGCAGTACGTCACCTTTTCAAATCACGGATACCTGGGCTATGTGGTGATCGTCAATGAGGCCTTCTGGAACCGCCTGCCCAAAAATATTCAAAAAAAGCTGACCCGGATTCTGGATGCGGTGACGCTAAAGGTGAGACAAAAAGCCCGGGAGATGGACATCCAACAGTCGGACCTGATCAGAGCCTATGCCAAAGCCCATGGCCAACCTGAAATAACGGATCTCAGTAAGGCCCGGAAGGAAAACATCCAAAAGGCCATGGTACCGGTTTATCGAAAATTTTCCCCCATTGTTCCGGAACGGTGGATATCCACCATCAAAAACAGATGATTTCATTCGATGGTCAAGTTTCAGATTTGAATGATCTTGTTCTGCATGGCAAACCGGGACAGTTCGGCATTGTTGCGAAGGTTGAGTTTTTTTAAAATCCGGGATCGATAGGTATCCACGGTTTTAACACTGAGATGATAACTGTCTGCGATTTCATGGTTGGTCTGCCCCAGGGCCAGTTTGCGAAGGACCTGCAACTCCCGCATGGAAAGGGACTCCGCCTCGGATTTAAACTTATCCCCCCGGATGACCCTTAATGCCAGGGCTTCACTGGCTTTTTCCGTGAGATAGAGACCGCCGGCATAGAGTTTTTTAACGGCATCCACCAGCTGTTCCGGTGCCGCCTGTTTGGTGACATACCCCATGGCCCCGGACTCCACGGCCCGTACCACATATTGCTCCTCATCGTGCATGGTGAGAATCAGCACCGGCATGGAAGGGGCCAGTGCCTTTAGCTGGGATACCACCTCAAGACCATCCATGCCCGGCATGGAGATATCCACCACTGCCACGTCAGGCCGGTGTTCCAATGTCTGGGAGATAGCCTCATTGCCATCGGCGGCCTCGGCCACCACCTCCATCTCTCCACTCTCTTCTATTATCCGGCGTAATCCCTCCCGAACGATCTTGTGATCGTCGGCCAGCAGCACTTTGATCATCATTTTATTTCACCTCCGGTATATGGATTCTCCACAGATGCCTGTTGATGCATCACGTTGATCATCGTCCTACTCCTTTTTCACCCGGCAGCACACCTGGGTGCCCCGTCCGGGTTCAGAGTCAATACGAAGATCCCCCCCCACCAGGGCGGCACGTTCCTTCATGCCGGTGAGGCCAAGACCGTCGGAATCATTCAAATCCTCTTGGGAAAATCCCAAGCCGTTATCCGTCACACAGAGCACAAGCCAACCATCACTCAATGTCAGCTCCACCTTAATTAACGTGGCATCGGCGTGTCTCACCGCATTGGTCACCGCCTCCTGGGCAATGCGATAAAAGGCCGTAGCCAGGGTATCGTCCACCTCCGAAACATTGTCATGGGAAAAGATGCAGGAGATGTCCGACCGGTCTTCAAAATCACGGGTTAAAATTTCCAGTGCCGCCACCAGTCCCAGATCATCCAGCACACCGGGGCGAAGCCGGAATGCCATTTTTCTGACATCCTCAATGGTATCATCAATGAGCGCTGAAATTCGCCGGGCCCGAAGGGCTGCAGTTTCATTGGAGACCATGAGATTTTTTTCAAGCCACACCGTGTCCATCTTCAAGGCCGTAAGGATCTGTCCCAGATGATCATGTAGTTCCCTTGCCACCTTTCGCCTCTCATTTTCATGGGCCGCCATGATTTTACCGGAGAGTTGTCGCAGGGTATCGCGCACCTTTCGCAACTCCAGGGTCCGGTTCTCCACCTGCTGCTCCAGATCCTGGGAGTAACGGGCCAGTTTTTCCTTGGCCTGTTCAAGATCTTTCTGCACCTGATTTTTTTCCGTGACATCCACACTCACCGCAAGGGATCGCACCACTTTACCATCATCATCCCTCACGCCGTAGCACGACAGCAGAATTTCAATGTGCCCCCCACCCTTTTTCACATAAGTATAGGGCACATCTTTGCAGAAACCGGTTTTAAAGAATACCGGGAAAACAACCTCTTCGGCGATTTTTCGGGACGATTCCGTATAAAAGCCGGTGAGGGGCTTTCCGATCACCTCTTCCCGTTCATAGCCCATCTTCTCCAGCCAGTAGTCACTGACCCGAATGACGAGTCCCCGGGTATCAATGGAATGCAGCATCACCGGCGTATGATTATAGATATGGCGATATCGCTCCTCACTGTAGCGCAACTCTTTTTCCGCTTTTTTCCTTCTGATGATCTCCTTTAACGCCATGTTATAAAGAATAAAAACGGCAATGCCCACAAGCACCAGGATCACCACAATCACCGGCCCGATGACCTGGACAAAGGGATCTGACAGGTGTCTTCCGATATCTCCCCAGCTCATTAAATGGACAATTTTCCAGCCGGGGAAATCCTCAAGTTCCATGTCTGAATAGAGAAATTGTGCTCCGCTCCGGTCCATGACCTGGAGGTTGTTTATTCTTTTAAAACCGGTCCAGAGCCATGGGCCGTCACCGAACTGACGGGATGCGTTGACGGCACGGATGCGTTCTCTGGACAGCTCCCACAGCAATGTAAACCGCATCTCCTGTTTATTGGCAATGAAGATGACACCATTGGCATCGGTGACCAGCAGTACGCCTTGATAATCGGCGAACAATTTGGATTCAATGCGCTCCACAGACGCCTTTATCACTGCAACCCCGATAACCTGTTTGCCGTGGCTGCCGTACACGGGATGGCTGTAATAGATCCCCCGCTTCCTTGATGTGGTCCCCTGGGCAAGGTAGACATCGTCCGTTTTCTTGATGGCATTTTTAAAATAGGGTCTGAAAGAGAAATTCTTTCCCACAAAACTGTCGTAATCGTCCCGGTTACTGGAGGCAATGGTGACCCCTTCGGCATTCATGAGATAACACACTTCAACGTTCAGGGATTTCTTAAAATGATCCAGAATACTGTCCACATTGGCCTGATTGACCTTGTCATTGCGCTCCAATGCCATTCTCAACTCTTTGAGTCCGGCCAGAATTTTCACCGGCCGGATATGTTCCGACAAAAAAACCACAAGCTGCCGTCGGAGCAGTTCAAGACGTGTCTCGGCATTGTTTTCCGCCTGGGTGAAGACCGTCTTTCTCAAAGAGAGATAGTAAAGCCCTCCGCCTGTGGACACCGAGAGAAAAGCAAGAATGGCAAGTACAAGAACAATAACCCTTAACCGCATGGATTCACTTCCCGTAAATCATAATGTTAACCACAGTGGAGGATCATCCCATGGATCACTCTCACACCACAACCTGATGCTCAAATGTCGCTGGGTGCACCGCCGGGCCAGGCGTTGATCCCGCCACAGTGGAAGTTAAGGAAGCTTAAAATTATTATTGGCTTTCCTCCGCTTTCAGATCTTTTTTCAAAATTTTACCCACAGTGGATTTTGGCAGCTCATCCCGGATCTCCACCGCCACCGGCAGCTTATATGTTGCCAGTTTTCCTTTACAAAAGTCAATCACTTGTTCCAAAGTCAGATGGGTGCCTTCACGGACCACCAGAAAGGCCTTGATGGATTCACCCCGGGTTTCATGGGCAATCCCCACGCAGCTGGCCTCCACCACATCGGGGTGCTGATAGAGCACCTCTTCAATCTCCCGGGGATAGACATTGTATCCCCCGGACAACACCATATCCTTCATGCGGTCCACAATGTAAAAATAGCCCTCTTCATCCATTTTAGCCACATCACCGGTGTGAAGCCAGCCATCAGGGGTGAGGACTTTTGCTGTTTCATCGGGCCGGTTAAGGTACTCCTTCATCACTTGGGGGCCCCGGATGAGCAACTCTCCGCTTTCTCCCAGGGGGAGATCATTTTCACCCGTTTCCATATCCACAATGCGGCACTCCACACCGGTGATGGGCAACCCGATACTGCCCGGTTTTCGTTTGCCATGAAAGGGATTGACATGGGTCACAGGGGTGGTTTCCGTCAGTCCATACCCCTCCACAATGATGGACCCCGTGTGCTCCTGGAACGAATTAATGATTTCCACCGGAAGGGGGGCGCTTCCGGAAAAACATCCCTTGATGCTGGTGAGATTACTTTTTCCAAAATCAGGGTGGTTCAGTATCCCAATATACATGGTGGGCACCAGGGGCGCAAAGGTGGGTTTAAATTTTGTAATGGCCTCCAAAAGGGGTTCCGGCTGAGGTTTGGGCACCAGTACATTGGTCCATCCCAGATAAACGGCAAGATTCATGGAAACGGACATGCCAAACACATGAAAAAACGGCAGCGCCCCCAGCATGACTTCCTCTCCCCGATTGAATCCGGGAAACCATGCCTCGATCTGCTGCACCTGACAGCTCAGATTTGCGTGGGTGAGCACCACTCCCTTGGATACCCCGGTGGTTCCGCCGGTGTACTGGTACATTGCCGTATCTGAAAAAGAGAGATCTGCCATGGTATGATCCGGCTCATGGGAGGAGAGGATCTCTTTGAATCGAAAGAGATTCTCCGCCGGTGCAACATCTGCCATCAGGCCTCTTTTTTTGGCCACCAGCGGAAAAAGCAATCGCTTGGCAAAGGGAAGATAGTCACCAAGGGAGGTATAAACAATTTGTCTGATGGTGGTTTTCTCCCGGAGCTTTACCATCCTGGCAGCCAACAAATCCAGCGTTATCAGAATTTTTGAACCGGAATCATTGAACTGGTGCTCCAGCTCCCGATCAGAGTACATGGGATTGTTCATCACCACAATGCCGCCCACCCTGAGAATCGCATAATAGGTCACCACGCAAGGGATTGTATTGGGAAGCAGAATGGCAACACTGTCCCCCTTTTTAACACCAAACTGTTTCAACACCGCAGCAAAACGGCCCACAGCGTCGTGGAGTTCACCATAGGTCATCTGATACCCCTGGAAGACCAGGGCCGTTTTGTTGGAAAACGTATTCACCGTGCGGTTAAAAAATTCGGGTACTACAACTCTCTCGTACTCCAAATGGCTGACCACACCCTTTTCATAGGAACCGAGCCACTTCTTTTCTCCATACACATCTTGATCTGCCAATTTCATCTCCTCCCTTTTGATTTTTTAGCTATTGACGTGATCCACTTTAGTAATCATTGTTTTTTTTGCGTTTTTACTGTTTCTTAAATAAGTGATAGATTCAAATGGCTGAATTTGTCAAGATAAATTCATCTTTCAAGTGACTCTGTATGGGTAGTCGGCCAACATCGCCCCCTCCCTGAACAGCTTGTGATATAACAAAAATGGACATCAAGTATTATAATAACACATTCCGGACGGTTGATGATCACGTTTTTTGAGCTTAAGCATTTGAGCATAATGACTGGGCTCTCAGGCCCGATAAGAACCACGAAATTACTTTCTGGGGCTTGACTTTAACTTGATCCATTTGGAGGTGGCCAAAATTAGAACCAAACCCGCTTTTTTTATCTTGACATATATTTTTCCCTACTGTAGGAAAAGAGTTTAATGATTGCATGGATAGATTATTTTTTTTAAGACAAACAAAAATGCATTTATTGCATAAAAGCGAGACATCATTGTTTTATAGCTCTTTTAACAATGGGTGTCACAAAAACGAAAATGACAATTAATATACTTTTTATTACTGTGCTACTATCTCTCATTCTTGTGGAGGTGATTATTATCACCCGACGGAGACGGGGCTGACTGTGGCATAAGCAATAAGAATCATTAAAAAAGCCGTTATCAGCCCCGGATGCTGATAACGGCTTTTTTAGTTTTATCAAACTTAATTTAACTCAAACACCCAACAGATTTAAAAATCTTTAACCAAGGAGAGGGATATAATGAGAAGCGACATTGCAAAAAAAGGCATTGCACGGGCACCCCACAGAAGTTTGATGAAAGCCGTGGGATTCACAGATGAGGAGATCAAAAGGCCTTTGGTGGGCATTGCCAACTCAGCCAATGAGCTGATTCCCGGGCATATGCACCTTGACACCATTGTTGAGGCCGTTAAGGCCGGCATCCGCATGGCCGGGGGAACCCCCATGGAATTTTCCACCATCGGCGTGTGTGACGGCATTGCCATGAACCACGCCGGCATGCACTACTCCCTTGCCAGCAGAGAACTCATTGCCGACTCCATAGAGGTCTCGGCAACGGCCCATCCCTTTGATGCCCTGGTACTGGTGCCCAACTGTGACAAGATCGTTCCGGGAATGCTCATGGCTGCGGCCCGGTTGAACATCCCCACCATCTGCATCAGCGGCGGTCCCATGCTGCCGGGTAAACACCCCCAGGATCATACCAAAAAGATAGATCTGATTTCGGTATTTGAAGCGGTGGGGGCCGTGAGTGCCGGAAAAATGGACGAGGAAACGCTGACACACATTGAAGATGCCGCCTGCCCCACCTGCGGCTCCTGTGCCGGCATGTTTACGGCCAATTCCATGAACTGCCTCACAGAGGCCATCGGCATGGGGTTACCCGGCAACGGCACCATTCCCGGCCCCATGTCCCAACGAATCCGACTGGCCAAACAGGCGGGTATGGCCGTGATGAATCTATATCAACTGGATATCAAACCCCTGGATATTTTAACTGAAAAGGCCTTTAGAAATTCCCTGGCCGTGGACATGGCCCTGGGCTGTTCCACCAACACCGTGCTTCATCTAAAGGCCATCGCCCACGAGGCAGGGCTTGACATCCCACTGGCTCTCATCAATGAGATCAGTCAAATCACCCCCCATCTGTGTTCCCTAAGCCCCGGCGGCAAAGACCACATTGTCGATCTTAACCATGCCGGCGGCATTGGGGCTGTCATGAAAATCCTGCTGGAACAGGGACTGGTACAGGGGGAGTGCATCACCGCCACGGGCAAGACCCTTGAAGAGAACCTCAAGGGGGTAACGGTGAAGGATACCGCGGTAATCCGCCCCTTTGACGATCCCTACCACAAAGAGGGGGGACTTGCCGTACTCTTTGGCAACATCGCCCCTGAAGGGTGTGTGGTCAAGCAGTCGGCGGTCAAACCTGAAATGCTCACCCACCAAGGACCTGCCAGGGTGTTTGATTCCGAAGAGGCAGCCACCGAGGCCATATTGTCAAACCGCATCAACAAAGGCGACGTCATTGTCATCCGCTATGAAGGGCCTGCCGGTGGACCCGGCATGCGGGAGATGCTCACCCCCACCTCGGCCATTGCCGGTATGGGCCTTGACGGTGATGTGGCACTGATCACCGATGGCCGGTTCTCGGGTGGTTCCAAAGGGGCATCCATCGGTCACATCTCTCCTGAGGCCATGCAGGGAAGCGTTCTGGCCGCCGTGGAAGAGAATGACCAGATCAAAATCGACATTCCGAATAAATTCATAGAATTATTGGTATCCGAGGAAGAGATCACCCGTCGCCTCTCCCAATGGAAAAAACCGGAACCCAAAATCAAAAAAGGCTACATGGCAAGATATGCAAGGCAGGTCACTTCCGCCGGCAACGGTGCCATCTTAAAGGAGCAATAAAATGAAACTCACAGGCGCGCAGATCCTGATCAAAATGATAAAAGAACAGGGGGTCACCACCCTCTTCGGATATCCCGGCGGAGCGGTTATTGATATCTACGATGAGCTTGACAGGCACAAGGACCTGCGGCACATCCTTGTCCGCCATGAACAGGCAGCCGTACACATGGCCGATGCCTATGCCAGGGCCAGGGGGGGTGTGGGGGTGGCGCTGGTCACCTCCGGCCCCGGTGCCACCAACACCGTCACCGGCATCGCATCTGCCTTCATGGACTCCATTCCCGTGGTGATTTTCACCGGCCAGGTGCCCACGGCCCTCATCGGCAATGACGCTTTCCAGGAAGTGGACATAGTGGGCATCACCCGCCCCTGCACCAAGCACAACTATCTTGTGAAAGATGTCAAAGACCTTGCCAAAATCATCCAGGATGCCTTTTACATTGCCACATCCGGAAGACCGGGACCGGTTCTGGTGGATCTGCCCAAGGATGTCATGGCTGCCACCACTGAATTTAAAGATCCCGGGGAGGTCAATCTGCGCTCCTACCGCCCCACCTACGACCCCAACATGAAACAGCTGACCAAGGTGGTAAAGCTGATAAAAAAGGCAAAAAAACCGATCATCTTTGCCGGAGGGGGGGTGGTCCTTTCCAAATCCTCACCGGAGTTGACCCGCCTGGCCCAATTAACCAGGACGCCGGTGACGGCATCTCTCATGGGGCTGGGTGCCTTCCCGGGATCCGATCCCCTGTGGCTCGGCATGCCCGGCATGCACGGCACCTACCGGGCCAACATGGCCATCAGCAACTGTGATCTCATGATTTCCGCAGGGGTTCGGTTTGACGACCGGGTCACCGGCAGAACCGACAAGTTTGCGGCAGGCGCCACCATTGTTCAAATTGACATTGATCCCACCTCCATCCACAAAAATGTTGAAGCCACCTGTCCCATTGTGGGGGACTGCAAAATCACTCTGGGCCTGCTCAATGAACTGCTGGAAAAGGAAGAGACAGCGCAGGTCAACGGAAGCACCACAAACCGGGATGCCTGGATTGATCAGATTGCCCAGTGGAAAGCCACCTCGCCCCAAAAATTTGAACAGGGACCGGATGTAATCAAACCGCAGTTTGTCATTGACACCCTCCACAGACTCACCGGCCCTCAAACCATCATCACCACGGAGGTGGGTCAAAACCAGATGTGGACGGCCCAGTATTACCACTTTGACCGGCCCAATCACTTTATCACCTCAGGTGGTCTTGGGGTGATGGGATTCGGACTACCTGCAGCCATTGGTGCCAAAGCCGCCTGCCCGGACAAACAGGTGGTATGTGTGGCCGGAGACGGGAGTATTCAAATGAACAGCCAGGAACTCATGACCGCCATTGCCGAGGATCTGCCCGTTAAAATAGTGATCCTCAACAACCGGTATCTGGGCATGGTACGACAGTGGCAGGAACTTTTCTATGACAGGAGATATGCCTCCACCAACATGGAAAATACCCCGGACTTTGTAAAACTTGCCGAGGCCTATGGGGCCACGGGGCTGAGAACGGACAGACCCGAAGAGGTCGAGTCCGTCCTAAAAAAGGGGCTTGAGCTGCCCGGCACCGTGATCATGGAATTTCTGGTGGAACGCGAAGAACTGGTCTACCCCATGGTACCCGCCGGCGGAGCCATAACGGAAATGCTGCTGGTATAGCCGTCAACAGATGACTGACAAGGACAAAAGGGGAAATAATGAAGATAGAAAAGCACTTACTCTCCATACTGGTGGACAACGAACCGGGGGTTCTCTCCAGAATCGCCGGTCTGTTCAGTGGCAGGGGATATAATATTGAAAGTCTGAGTGTGGCTCAGACAGCGGAAAATCATCGGCTGTCCAGGGTCACCATGGTCACCAATGGCGATGAACACATCATGGAACAGATCAAAAAACAGCTCCATAAACTGATCAATGTCATCACGGTGAGTGATCTTACGGAAAAAAAATATGTTCAACGGGATCTCATCCTTCTAAAAGTGCATGCAAGACCGGAACAGCGGGCTGAAATTCTTAGAATTGTGGACATTTTTCGATGCCGGGTGGTGGATGTGGGACCGGACCATTACACCATTGAGATGTCAGGAGACGAAGGCAAGCTTGAGGCGTTTATTGATCTTTTAAGACCCATGGGGATCATTGAAACGGCAAGAACCGGCTCCATTGCATTGGCCAGGGAAAAGAAAAAATTATAGAAGGACCATGGCAGACACCTCCCATAACAAAGGGACCTGCCATAACCCGTTGAAAAAAGAGATCCCATGAAAAAAATAACCCTATACGATACCACCCTGCGGGATGGCATGCAGGGGGAAAATATTAACTTCTCCCCCGAAGACAAAATAAGAATTGCCCTTCGACTGGATGACATGGGCATTCCCTACATTGAGGGAGGATGGCCGGGTGCCAATCCCAATGCCCAACGGTTTTTTGAACTGGCGGCCCACACCCGGTTCAAAAACAGTAAAATAACGGCCTTTGGTTCCACCCGGCGGCCCCATATTGCCCCTGAAGAAGACATTAACCTCCAGGCCCTGGTAAAATGCGGTGCCGGGACCATCACCATTTTTGGAAAATCCTGGGATCTCCATGTAAAGATCATGGAAAACACCCTTGAAGAAAACCTTTCCATGATCCAAGAGAGTGTCTCCTTTCTGATATCCCGGGAGTTGACGGTTTTTTATGATGCGGAACACTTTTATGACGGGTATCTGGACAACCCTGAATATGCCCTGGAAACCCTGAAGGCAGCGGTGGACGGAGGATGCAAGACTCTTGTCCTGTGTGACACCAACGGTGGAACCCTGCCCCATGACATAGAAAAGATCAACCGGGATGTGGTGCTCTTTCTTAAAGCGCACTATGACGGGCCTATCCAGTTGGGAATCCATGCCCATAACGACTGTGCCATGGCCGTTGCCAATTCCATTGCCGCGGTGCGGTGCGGGGCCACCATGGTGCAGGGAACCATTAACGGGTATGGAGAGAGATGCGGAAATGCCGACCTCACCGCCATCATACCGGTGCTTCGGTTAAAGCTCCACATGGACTGCTGCTCCCTGGAAAACTTAAAAAAACTGAGAAGCCTCTCCCGGTTTGTCAGTGAAACCGCCAACGTGATCCCCCTGAATAGCCGGCCCTTTGTGGGTCAGAGTGCCTTTGCCCATAAAGGAGGCATCCATGTCAGTGCCGTCATGAAGGAGGCCCGGGCCTATGAACACATGGAGCCCGCCCTGGTGGGCAACCGCCGGCGGGTACTGGTCTCCGGACAGTCCGGCAGAAGCAATATTGAATACAAGGCCCGGGAGCTGGGCGTTGACATCGGCACGGATACCCGGAAACAGCAAAGCATTGTCTCCATCATCAAAGACCTTGAAGATGACGGCTATCAATTTGATGTGGCAGAAGGGTCACTCAAGATCATCATGGAAAAATTAACAGGTCAGTTCCAGCCCCATTTTGATCTTGAATCCTTCCGGGTGACCATTGAAAAAGACAAGGAGCGACCCTGTTACGCCCACGCACTCATTAAGATACGGGTGGGAGACACTATTGAAATAACGGCTGCCGAGGGGGATGGGCCGGTGAGCGCCCTGGACAATGCCCTTCGCAAGGCGTTGACCAACATCTTTCCCGACCTTAATACCATGCACCTGGTGGACTTCAAGGTGCGTGTGCTGGAAGGAGATGCCGGCACCGATGCCAAGGTGCGTGTTATCATCTCCTCCCGGGATGAAAACGACATTTTTAACACCATCGGCGTATCCGAGGATATCATCGAAGCCAGCTGGCAGGCCCTGGCCGACAGTTTCCAGTATAAGCTTTCTCTTCAAAATCAATCCATTGAGAATATTAACAAAAGGTAATTATGAACGAAGACAACAGAATCATTATTTTTGACACCACCCTCAGGGACGGCGAGCAGTCGCCCGGAGCCAGCATGAACGAAGCGGAAAAACTGCGCATTGCCAACCAGCTTGAAGCCCTGGGAGTTGATGTCATTGAAGCGGGCTTTCCCGCTGCATCGGAAGGAGACTTCAAAGCCGTTCAAATGGTTTCCGCTTCCTTGAAAAAAACCCAGGTTGCGGCCCTGAGCCGGGCAACGGAACATGACATCAACAAGGCATGGGATGCGGTGAAACTCGCCGTAAAACCAAGGATACACACCTTTCTCGCCACCTCTGACATTCACATGAAATACAAACTGAAAATGTCCCGGGAGGAGGTGTTGGCTGCGACCATAAAGGCGGTCTCCCATGCGGCATCCCTGACATCCAACGTGGAATTTTCAGCTGAAGACGGTTCCCGCAGTGACCCTGATTTCCTTTGCAAGATTTTCGAGGCTGCCATTGATGCCGGGGCCACCACGGTGAACCTTCCGGACACGGTGGGATACGCCATTCCCGACGAATTCAGCAATTTGGTGAAATACGTCATGGAGAATACCCCCAACATAAACAAAGCCATTTTAAGTGTTCACTGCCACAATGACCTGGGCCTTGCCACTGCCAATACCCTGGCCGCCATCCGGACCGGGGCACGCCAGGCCGAGGTGACCATCAACGGTATTGGTGAACGGGCGGGCAACACCTCCATGGAAGAGGTGGTGATGTCCCTGATCACCCGCCCCAACTTTTTCCCGGAAACCACCTCCATCAACACCACAAGAATTTATCCCACCAGTCGGCTGGTGAGCATGATCACCGGAATTCTGGTTCAGCCCAACCGGGCCATTGTGGGGGCCAATGCCTTTGCCCACGAGGCCGGTATCCATCAGGACGGTGTATTGAAAAACCCCATGACCTACGAGATCATGAAGCCTGAAACCATTGGGTTGAACAAGAACGCCCTGGTGCTTGGCAAACATTCCGGCCGCCACGCTTTGAACGCCCACATCGAAGAGATGGGATACAATCTTTCCGTGGAAGAGCTGGAGATGGTCTTTAAAAAATTCAAACATCTGTGTGACAGAAAAAAGAGTATCCAGGACGAGGATATTGAGGCCTTGGTGAATGAGGGGGTCTTGAGAAGTTCCAATGTGTTCAAACTGGAATATCTCCACGTATCCACGGGAACAACGGTGTTTCCCTGCGCCACGGTTCATTTAAAGATACATAATCGCATCGTAAAAGGTACCACCGAAGGAAACGGACCCATTGACGCCGTGTTTGATACGATTTCAAAACTCACCAACACCAAGTCCCATCTGCTGCGTTTCTCCATCAGCGCCCTCACCGAAGGGACAGATGCACAGGGTGAGGTAACGGTGCGACTCAGTGAGGACGGAATGGTGGCCCTTGGAAAGGGGGCAGACCCCGACATTCTCACCGCAAGTGCCCTGGCCTACATCAATGGGTTAAATCGACTGGAATACCTGAAGGAGAATCCTGGATCCATGCGCAAAGAGAGCCTGTAACGTAAAAGGCTCATGTTGTGTTTCAAGGTCTTCTGAAATTCAACATGAGCCTATTCGCTTATTTTTTATTGAATAATTGATTGATAGTTTTCATAGGTAAAAACATACGAGTACGATCATTATGCTTACATAAGATTTCAAATCCATATTTAGCATAAAAACTTTGGGCTGAGTCAGTGAGGCAGTCGACCACAATAGCATAAGCCGGCATATGTACACTTACTTCCCACAAGTATTCCAATGCTTTTATTAAGGTGATTTTACCCAGTCCGCTACCATGAAATGTTTTGTGGACAGCCAGTTGAGCCAGTAGAAACACAGGAACAGGATAGTGTGGTAATTTTTTAGCCAGCTTTGCAGGTAAAGTTTCACGGCATATAGAGCTTGGCGTTACACTATAAAAAGAGCAAATCGGAAACTTTTGATTTGGTAATGCAACCTTTCCAGGTAGTACCATAGTTCGGCTAATGCCGGCTTTCATGTGTTTTGCCGCTTGAGTTTGAATGAACGTGTTCAGTTCAGGCTCTCCACAATCAAACGATGTTCGATCATGTGTAGATTTATTTAACTCTTTAAAATATTTACGCCAACTCATTTAAAAACCATTTTCTTTGGCAAATTTAGCTGCTTCTATTAAAGAATAGTCAGGTTTTTTAGCTTTTTCACAAGCTGATACGAATTGATCAAAAATATTGTTTTCTACAATAATGCTCTCATGATGAGCAATAACTTGTGTGGCATTTTCATCCATTAATCTAACCACATATTCTGTGAGACTTTTTAAACCTAAAATTGCAGATGCTTTTTCAGCTTTGGCTTTTATCTCTTCATCAAGTCTTATATCTAACCGTGCAGTTGCCATATTGACCTCCTTTTGTACAGACTATTTCCGTACCTTTTATAATATACCCACTTAATAAGCAAACTGCAAATATGCACGAAAATTTCCTTCTAATCCAAAGGGGGATCAGGTCATCGGGTTTATAATCCCAGATACCCCTTTCTCAGTTTTTTATCCGCCTTTTCACCCAAGCTGTAACGATAATACATCCGGGCAAAGGTGACATCATTTATGGTCCCCTTTTTCTCACCGTTGAGAATCAACGTCAGCCCCTCCCCCGGTATGTAGATGGATTCAGAGGTGCCCCCCGGTTTCATGTCCTGATCCAGCCAGGAAGCGTACAGCGCTATGTTTTTCTGCTGGGACGCAACCAGTTCCGGCGGATTGGTCTCTTCCATGGTTTCAATAAATCCATCCTGGAGCTTTTTTGCCGTGGCCTTGGAGGTAAGGTATTCCAGATAAAAGTACTTTACCTGCTCTGATTCTATGGCGACAGCGGCATCGGTTGTGGGGGTTTCCAGATAAAATCCCCCGGCAAAGACCTTGATAAACCCCAGGGCCTTTCGCAGGGCCACGCCGTTCAGCGTCAGGGTTTTACCTGCCACCACCTTTTCTTGGGGAAATGTGACCCCCTGGAGTTCCTTTGCCTGGATGCCGGACGTCAAAACAAAACAAAAGCTTGCCAACGCTAAGATAAATACCCTTTTCACCATAAAACCCTCCTCCTGTTGATAAAGATGATATGCTTAAACCGTGAACACCGTTCAGGGTATATATCAAGTATTATTCAAGGTGACCAGTACTTTTTAGACGAGGCTCATAGACGAAAGCCCTTGAAACAGATCATGCGCCAAAGTTTATTTTTTACCTGATTTAAGCACCGATAAAAACGCCGACTGGGGAATCTCCACAGACCCCACCATTTTCATGCGCTTCTTCCCTTTTTTCTGTTTTTCCAGGAGCTTTCGCTTTCTGGAGATATCGCCGCCATAGCATTTAGCCGTCACATCTTTTCGATAGGCAGACACGGTCTCCCGGGCGATGATCTTTCCGCCAATGGCCCCCTGGATGGCAATTTTAAACATCTGGCGGGGAATCTCCTCTCTGAGTTGTTTGCAGGCATTCCGGGCGCGATCCACAGCCTTGTCCCGGTGCACCAGCTGGGACAGGGCATCCACCCGTTCCCCATTCACCAGAAAATCCAGCTTCACAAGGTCGGTCTCCTGGTAACCTGCAATCTCATAATCAAAGGAGCCATAGCCCTGGGTGACACTTTTCAGCCGGTCATAAAACTCATACACCACCTCTGCCAAAGGCAGTTCAAACTTCATCTCAATGCGGTTACTGGTGAGGTATTGATAATTGGTACTCACCCCCCGATGTTCCAGGCACACCTGCATCACCGCCCCCATGTATCTGTCAGGAATGATAATGGATGCCTTGATATAAGGTTCCCGGGTTTTTTCAATCTCCATGGGATCAGGGTAAAAGGAGGGATTGTCAATGATCTCAATGGTGCCATCACTTCTGGTGATCTCATACTGCACCGAGGGTGAGGTGAGAATCAGGGAAACATCATACTCCCGTTCCAGTCGCTCCTGGACCACCTCCAGATGAAGCAGGCCCAGGAAACCACAGCGATACCCAAACCCCAGGGCTGCGGAGGCATCCTTTTCAAACACCAGGGAGGCATCATTGAGTTTGAGTTTTTCAAGGGCCTCGGTTAACTCCTCATAATCATCGGAGGCCACCGGGTACATGGATGAAAACACCACGGGATTGGGCTCCCTGAATCCGGGCATGGGCGTAACACAGCGATTGTCCGCAAGGGTGACAGTATCGCCACAGCTCACATCACAGATGGTCTTGATACCGGCAATGATATACCCCACCTGCCCTGCCTCAAGTTTATCCATGGGTTTTCGTATGATCTGAAACAGGCCCACCTCCTCAACCTTATATTGGGAGTTGTTGGACAAGAATACGATTTTGTCCCCCCGCTTGATGGTGCCCTGGAACACACGAACATGGACAACGGTACCACGATAGGGATCATAGTGGGAATCAAATATCAGCGCCTGCAGGGGCGCTGTTGCATCACCCGTGGGAGGCGGCATTAAATTCACGGCAGCCTCAAATACCGCTTCCACCCCCTGCCCTGTTTTAGCGGAAACCTGCAGTGCTGCCTCTCCGTCAAGGCCAAGATCTTCATCAATCTGGTCCTTGGCCCATTGAATCTCCGCAGAGGGCAGATCAATTTTATTGATCACCGGCACAATTTCCAGGTTATGTTCCATGGCAAGATAGATGTTGGCCAGGGTCTGTGCCTCCACCCCCTGGCTGGCATCCACCAGCAGAAACGCTCCTTCACAGGAGGCCAGTGCCCGGGACACCTCATAGGAAAAATCCACATGACCCGGGGTGTCAATCAGGTTCAATAGATAGGTCTGCCCATTGACGGCCGTGTAAGGCAGGGTCACTGTCTGGCTCTTAATGGTAATCCCCCGTTCCCTCTCGATATCCATGGAATCCAAGATCTGATCTTGAAAATCACGCTCGGAAATAATCCCGGACAGCTGTATTAGGCGATCGGACAAGGTGGATTTACCATGATCAATGTGGGCAATGATACTGAAATTTCTAATATTCTCTATCTTTACAGACAAATTCACCTCAAACAAAGCGTTGACATCATTGAAGAAACAATATACAAAAGACAAACTATCCCATGGCCACCCCATCCCATTGCGATGGTTACTGGCATACGCACCAGCGAGCCGGCCCCTTGAAAAAAGTAAAATAAAAATTTATAAAGAACTCTATGATGGTATCTCTAAATCAAACAAAACTTATTTCTAACAGGTGCGGCAAATTGTGTCAAGAAAGATGCAAACACCTCGGCTTATACCAGGCGGATCAAAAAGGAATGACATGACAGTTTCTATTCTGGTGGTTGATGATGATGTGGCGTTGAACAACACGATCATTGCTTTTCTGGAGCGCTCCGGACACAAGGCATTTATGGCCATAAGTGCGGAAAAAGCCATGGAGGAGCTGTCGATCTCCCTGCCCGATATTGTCCTCACCGACATTTCCATGGCAGGCATGAGTGGATTGGAACTGACCCGGTATATAAAGCAGCATTACCCCTCAACAGAGGTGATGGTCATGACGGGGCTTGGCCAGGACTACTCCTATGAAAATGCCATTACTTCCGGTGCCATTGACTTTATCTTCAAACCCTTTGGATTTAAAGAGCTGAACCTTCGCATCAAACGGGTCATCAACGAAATACAGCTTAAGCGTGAAAATGCCAGAATGGTGAAGCACCTTGAAGCCCTTGCCATCACCGACTATCTCACAGGACTCTACAATTCAAGGCATTTTCACCAGCAGCTGGAAAACGAGATGGAGCGTCATGCCAGATACAGCCATCCCCTTTCTCTGCTGCTCTTTGATATTGACTATTTTAAAAAATACAACGATACCTGGGGACATCAGGAAGGGGACAGGGTGCTCACTGCACTGGGAGGGGCAACCCGGGACTGCCTCCGATCCATGGACACCGCTTACCGTTACGGGGGGGAAGAGTTCACCGTAATTCTGCCTGAAACCACCCTGAGAAAGGCATGCGTTGTGGGGGACAGAATACGAAAAACTTTTGCCGATTATGAATTTTCCCCGGATGGCAAAAACCATATTTCTGTGACCATCAGCGTGGGGGTAACCCAGCTGTCATCGGACGACACACTGGAAACATTTGTTAAACGTGCGGACATGGCCATGTTTCAATCCAAAAAGGCGGGCAGGAACAAACTGACATCCCTGACCGCCCCCTGACCCCATCTATCCCGCTATTTTATTAATTCGATCCAGGTTTTCCCTGAGCTTATCATTTTTCTCTTCCAGACCTTGCTTAAGTGTCTTCACCTTTTCCACCACCTCATCCGGGGCTTTTTCAAGAAAGCTCTCATTATTGAGCCGTTTGGATACAGCCACCAGCTCCTTGGTCACCTTGGCAATCTCATTTTCAAGGCGTGCCGCTTCCTTTTCAAAATCAATGACCCCCACGAGGGAGACATAGATGGAGGTTCCGTTGACCACGGCAGTGGCGGAAGAGGCCGGGACGTCACCGGAATCCGTCACCTCAAGACGATTCAGCCGTGCCAGGTTCTCAATCATGGCATGATTTTCTTCAATAATGCTACATTCATGGGTATCCATGGACTGCATATTCACCCCGAGTTCCATGGAGGGGGGAATGTTCATGGTGCTTCGGATGTTCCGGATACCGGAAATCACCCCAAACAGATACTCCATGTCCGTCTCCACAGATTCATCCCTGACCAGAAGAGGGTCCGGGTCCACACCCGGAAACCGGGCAGCCATGATGGAACCCGTTGTGGTGGGAAGCTTATCCCAGATCTCTTCAGTAACAAAGGGCATAAAAGGATGCAGCATTATCAAGGTATTTTTCAACACTTCGGTGATAACAGCCCTCACCACCCGGCACCGCTTCTCCCCCTCTTTGCCATAAAGCGCCGGCTTGGCCGACTCCACGTACCAGTCACAGAACTCGTGCCAGGTGAACTGATATACGGCACTTGCCGCTTCATTGAACTTAAAGGTTTCAATGCCGTTATGCACCGCATGGGCCGTGGCGGCGGAGCGTGACAATATCCATTTTTCCGGTGCAGAAAAACAATCCGCATCCATCTCTCCGGGCCCCTTTTCCAGGTGCATCAGGGTAAACCGGGCCGCATTCCACAGCTTGTTAACAAAATTACGATACCCCTCCACCCGGTCTTCGGACATTTTCACATCCCTTCCCTGGGCTGCAAAGGCGGCCAGGGTGAACCGAAAGGCATCGGCACCATACTGATCAATCACCTTTAACGGGTCAATGACATTTCCCTTTGATTTACTCATCTTCTTTCCGTGTTCATCCCGGACCAGGGCATGGATGTAAACCTCTTTAAAGGGAACTTCATCCATGAAATGAATCCCCATCATCATCATTCGGGCCACCCAGAAAAACAGGATATCAAACCCGGTGACCAGGGCATTGGTGGGATAAAATGTTTTTAACAACTCGGTCTGTTCCGGCCATCCCATGGTGGAAAAAGGCCACAGTGCACTGCTGAACCAGGTATCAAGCACATCGGTTTCCTGGACAAGATCTTCGGAACCGCAACTGTCACAGGCACGGGGATCCATCTCTTCCACCATCACCTTGCCGCAGGCCTGGCAGGTCCATACCGGAATGCGATGTCCCCACCAGATCTGCCGGGAGATGCACCAGTCCTGGATATTGTCCATCCATTCAAAATAGGTTTTGGACCAGTTGTCAGGAATGATGCGGGTCCGACCGTCACGGACGGCATCGGCGGCCTCTTTGGCCAAAGGCCCCACCTTTACAAACCACTGTTTGGAAAGGGAGGGTTCCACAACGGTTTTACAGCGGTAGCAGTGACCCACGGAATTCTTCAAGGGCTCTTTTTTGACCAGAAGTCCTTCAGCTTCCAGGGCGGCAAGGGCCTCTTTACGGCACTGGAACCGGTCCTGGCCTTTAAAACGGCCGGCATCTTCGGTCATGTTGCCATCATCGTCAATGACCTTGATACTTTCCAGATTGTGACGCTTACCCAGGTGAAAATCGTTGGGATCATGGGCCGGGGTCACCTTTAAGGCACCGGTGCCAAACTCCGTGTCCACGTAGTCGTCCCGGATAATGGGAATTTTGCGATCCGTGAGAGGCAGACACACCTTCTCTTCGGTGAGGCCCTGATAACGGGGATCCTTGGGATTGAGCGCCACCGCCGTATCTCCGAACATGGTTTCCGGCCGGGTGGTGGCCACTACCAGACCGCCCTTTCCATTTTCAAAGGGATATCTAATATGATAAAGAAAGCTGTCCTGCTCCTCATGATCCACTTCAAGGTCGGACAAAGCGGTTTTACACCGGGGACACCAGTTAATGATATAAAGTCCCTGGTAAATGAGTTCCTCTTTGTAGAGCCTGACAAACACCTTTCTCACGGCATCTGACAACCCCTCATCCATGGTGAACCGCTCCCGATCCCAATCACAGGAGGCCCCCAGCCGTTTCAGCTGATTGATGATGGCACCCCCCGAATGCTCTTTCCACTTCCACACCTCTTTAATGAATTCTTCTCTCTTGAGCTGGTCCCTTGTCACCCCCTTTTTTGCAAGATTTTTTTCCACAACATTCTGGGTGGCAATACCGGCATGGTCCGTTCCCGGCATCCAGAGGACATTGTCTCCACAGAGTCTTCTGTGGCGGCACATGATGTCCTGGACGGTGTTGTTCAGGGCGTGACCCATGTGAAGAACGCCTGTCACATTCGGGGGAGGAATCACAATGGCATAGGCCTTTTGATCACTCTTTTCACTGGCTTTAAAGAAACCGTTTTCCACCCAGTATCCGTACCATTTTTCCTCAATTCCTGAAGGATCATATCCTTTGTCAAGAGAATCAGAACTCATACACTAACTCCTAAAAACGTATTAATAAAAAAAGGGGGCAGATACTCTTTCCCCCTTCAAAGTCCATCCCGGCGGATTTAACCATCCATGCCGGCACCGGGTGTGATCACAGGCCTGACCCCATGGTATCACCCAAGTGACCGTATTAGCCGGACCAAGCCCATATTCTCCCATGCACAAATCATTTTTCTGCAAGGGACTTTAATAAACACTCTTTGATTTTTTCCATCCTGCTCTCCACCGCCTTTTGAATCATGTCTGACAACAGGGCATCCATGCGGTGAGCATATCTTTCTTCCACTATTTTTTCAAGTACACCGCGAATTTGATCCTCGGAAAACGCATTTCCCCTTTCCAACGGAATTTCGGTGATGGGCTCGGACGATTCGCCATTCGTCACCGGATCGGTCAGTTCAATCACATCATTAAGGAGGGACTCCTCTTCGACAATCTGTGTCAACTCAATAATCTCCCCATCGGGGTCAAATTCCGGCATATTATCCGTTTTCAGACCTTGTGCATCCAGCATGAATACTCCCGACAAGCTGTTGACACCAGCTCATTTTAAAATTATTGTTCACCCCAAACACAATTGAAATATCAAAGGCGTGTTTTTGTGTCAAGCCCTGACAATCAAACCTGAATGAAAAGGAAACCCCATGCATCGATTTTATATCCGGGAACAGGATATCTCCGGAGAGACGGCCGTCATCCAGGGACAGGATGCCAGGCATCTGACCCAAGTGCTTCGTCTCACCACAGGGGATCATGTGGAACTTGCCGACGGCAACGGCATCTGCTGGAAGGCTTGTATCCTGTCCACGGATTCACACACCGTTCAGCTCGCCCTGATCTCCCGGTCCGTTTCCCAGGGAGAGTCTCCGGTGTCCATCACCGTGGCCCAGGGGATGCTCAAGGATAAAAAAATGGACTTGGTGATCCGGCACCTCACTGAACTTGGCATTACCCAGTGGATCCCTTTTTTTGCCCACAGATCCGTCCCCCGGCCCGATCCGGGAAAACTGGCAGCCCGGGTGGAAAGATGGTACAGGATCTCCAGGGAGGCCATGAAACAGTGCAAAAGAAGCTGTCTGCCCCTTATCGGTGAACCCGTCACCTTTGAATCTCTGCTTCACCTCAGTAAAGGCCATGACAAAAAGATTGCCTTTTGGGAAAAGGGCAGCGTTCCCTTTGGCAATATTTCCATTAAAACCACTCCCCTTCCCCGGAAAATTATCCTGCTCATCGGTCCCGAGGGCGGGTTTCTGGAAAGTGAGATTGAGACCGCCCGTACCGCCGGATTCTCGGCCTTTTCCCTTGGGGACAGAATCCTCCGTGCGGAAACGGCATCCCTCACGGCCTGTGCCCTTGTTCAACACTACTTTGGAGATCTTGGCCAAAAAAGCCCTTGACACATGAAAACCATTAAACTATATAGACACTGTTTTTGACGGGCCCAGGTAGCTCAGTCGGTAGAGCAGGGGACTGAAAATCCCCGTGTCAGCAGTTCGATTCTGTTCCTGGGCACCACAAAAAAAGAGTTGACATCCACTGGATGCAGCTCTTTTTTTGTTTAAGCTGAACAATGGTTTGAACCATTAATCAAAAAGGCATTTCAACAAAATATCTTCATTCAGTTCCGAAGTGACCTTGTAAGGCAATGTTTTAAACAATTTAACCATTTTTGTATTCCCAGGGGTGGTTATGGCAAACAGTCCCTTGATGCCCTGATCCCGGGCCGCCTCGGCCAGTTTCCGAAGGAGAATACGCCCAATCCCCATACTCTGACAATCCCGGCTCACGGAAAAGGCCACCTCCGCCATATTGGTGGACGGCTCAAGATAATAACTACCAATGCCCACCACCGTGTCAAAGCCCATCTCCCCCACCAAAGCGATGATGGTAAGATTTCGCTTATAGTCAATCTGGCTCATCACCTCCACATCATCCCTTAGAAAATGGGTTCTTTCATTGAAAAACCGGGACACCACATCTTTTTTATCCAGATGATAAAAATGCTCCTGAATTCTTCTCTCGTCCACCAGTTTTGCCGGGCGGAAGGTGACGGTCTGGCCTTTGATGGCAAGTATCTCTTCAAGTTTAACCGGATATACCCCGTACACCGATTCGCCAAGGCTTCTTTCCTTTCCGACCATCCCCAGCTCCTTGGCGCTGTTTAACAATTCGTCCCGGAACTTGGGGTGGGCAATGCTGATGAGTCCCATGGCCCTGTCCTGGGTGCTTTTTCCAAACAGGTTCACAGCTCCATATTCCGTCACCACATATCTGACGTCCTCCCTTGGAACGGTGATCACGGTGTTGTTCATAAAGGGGACAATACGACTTTCACTGCCGTCTTCCGTGGTGGAATTGAGCATAATAATGGATTTTCCCCCCTTGGACCGGTTGGCTCCCCGAATAAAATCCGATATCCCGGACACCCCGGCAAAATGGGTATGGGCCTGGGCTTCACAGCTCACCTGCCCTGCCAGATCCACCCCCACCGCCACATTCATGGATACCATTTTATTATGCCGGGCAATGATTTCAATGTCATTGACATATTCCGAAGACATAAATTCTATGGCGGGATTGAGGTGGAGAAACTCATAAAGCGACTCCGAACCAACAGAGCAACTGGCCACCAATTTGCCGTTTTTATATCCCTTTTTGCGATTGGTCACCACCCCCATGGCGTAGAGATGCATGATGTCATCTGTGAGAAACTGGGAATGGATACCCAGATCGTTCTTGTTGGAGAGGGCCTGGGTGGTGGCCTGGGAGGCGGCATCCAGACCGATCTGCAAGGTGGAGCCGTCCTCTATGAGCCGGGCAATATTGTTGCCGATGCTCCTTGCCACCTCCGAAGGCGGCGAGGAGGATACCGTCATGAGATCTTCGTCATGCACCACAATGGCATTCACATCATTGACATGGATAAAGCTCTGGCCCAGCACCATGGGCATCTTGCAGTTTACCTGGGCGATAACCACATCGGCGGCCAGGGCCGCGGGCAAGGTGACATCCACTGAAACCCCAAGGCTCATCCAACCGAAATCATCAGGGGGACTCACCTGGATCAACGCCACATCAATGGGGATTCTGCGGCTTGAAAAAAGCCCGGGAATGGCTGCCATATTCACAGGGGTATAGAATCGTTTGTTCTTTGACAATTCAGAAGATTTTGCCGATCCAAGATAAATGGAACGAATGTTCATATTCTTATCCCGGGTTTCGTCGGCAATGCGGGTCAAAGGGGTGATCTCCCGGGACATTAGCCGGATGATATCCACATCGGTGAGCCGTCGATAGGCATCGGCAAGCCCCTTTACAAGGGCCTGGGGTTCACCGCAATAGGAACCGATGAACACCCGTTGGCCCGATTTTATCAGTTGAATAGCCTGTTCAATGGTTTTCTTTTTAACGACATATTCATCTGCCCAGTAACTGGATTTTGGCATGGGAACTCCTTGTGCAACAGTTATTAACAACACGGCAAGCAGGGATCATACCTGAACCGCTGTTCATCCCGGGGCCGAATCCGTCAGATTTTTATCTCCCCAGGTTGCAACACCAACCGCGTCCTTCATCTTTATTACAGAAGCACTTTACACTTCTTTGGATAGAAAGTCCCTAAAAATTGAAGAATGGCTTCAGATGGCTCAATAATGTTGAACAGAAGCATGGTTGATGGTATAAGTTGATGATATAAAGGTAATATCTTCGGAAAAATCAAACCGTTAATCTGAAAAATACAGTTTCAGGAGGCGCCTGTACACAAGACAATTACGCATGTTTTAATGTAAAAAAAAAGGGGGGGGGTGGTCATATCATGGGCCATCTTGTGATGAAATTTTTAATGGCAAAAATTAAGGAGAAAAAAGACATGGCAGACAAAACAGCAGACTTGGCAGGACCGGGAATGGGCGATTATGGCAAACTCATACAAGAGTTGCCGGATAACTACCAATGCCTTCTTTCACCCATGGAGAGAATGAAGGCTGTTTTTGCCATCAAAAGTTACATTGAGACCCATCTGTGCAGGGAACTCAACCTGGATATGGTTCAGGTACCCCTTATTGTCGATAAAGACAGCGGTGTGAACGATTACCTGGATCGCGACGGATCGCGGACACCCGTAGAATTCCCCTGCGGGTTGGGACTTGATCCCCCCATCAAAGCCCAAGTCGTGCAGGCTGCCACAAAATGGAAACGGATGGCTCTGGCTCAGTTTGGCTGCAAGGTCGGCCAAGGCATCTGTACAGACATGAGGGCCGTACGAAAGGACTACTTCCTTGACCACGACCACAGTGCGTACGTGGATCAGTGGGATTGGGAACTTGCCATTACCCAGGAAGATCGTACCATCGATTTTCTCAAAGACGTTGTTAAACGGATATGGAAGGTTATCCGGGGAGCAGGCACCATGATACAGGAAACCTATCCCCAGCTCAAAACTTCCAAGTATCCCGATTTTCCGGAGGAGCTCACCTTTCTCCACGCTGAAGAGATTCTTGACCTCTACCCGGATCTACCCAGAAAGCAGCGTGAAACCCGGATACTTCAAGAACATGCTCCGGCGGTCTTCATTATTGGCATTGGCTGGCCCTTGAAAGATGGTTACCCGCATGAGATGCGCGCCGCAGATTACGACGATTGGGCTGTCGAAACGATCATCAAAAACAAGGAGCGGTATCATGGGTTAAACGGGGATATCCTGGTGTGGAACCCTGTGACAAAAAGGCGACACGAGCTGACGTCCATGGGGATAAGGGTTACGAAGGAAACCCTTAAAATCCAACTCAAAATGTCAGGCCAGGAGGATTTTCTCAATCGTCCGTATCATCAGGCAATTATGGGCGATCGGATTCCGCTCAGCATCGGAGGCGGCATCGGACAGTCAAGGACCTTTATGTACCTGTTGCGTACAGCCCATCTTGGTGAAGTGACCGTCTCGGTGTGGCCAAAGGAACTCAAGGATATCTGCGTGAAAAAGAACATATACTTACTTGGGTAGAAGTAAGTGCCGGTCAAAAACAGATTGACCTATCGGGTATCCGGGTATAGGCACCATACTTAAACTTAGGAACCATAAAAAGACTATGCAAGCCGAAAATATTGTCAGAAACAGTTTCTTGCTTGAAAGTGAAGGAATCAACCTTCGGGTATTCACCGCTTTCCCAACCATTGATGCAGGGCCATATCCATCGGTACAAATTCATCATGCCGGTGGAGGGTACGAAAACATCTATACCCATATGATCGAAGAGCTGGCTACCCGCGGGTTTGCCGGCGTCGCCATAATTCACCGGGGCTATCCGGGCTCCGGTGGTTGCCAGGAGTATGGGCAGGGCGAGATTTCAGATATCGGCAATCTGGTCCGCGAACTGACAACCGATCCACGCATTGACCCCCACCGCATGGGTATTATGGGGTATTCCCGGGGTGCCCACAACGCGCTGCTCTCCATTGAACGCTATGAGTTTTTTCATGCAGCCGCTTTGTGGAGTACACCCGTGGATATGGTCGATCACGTGCGGGTCAACCCGTGGATCGCCGGGATTATCGGCGGCTCTGTACAGGAATTGCCCCAGTTGTACCACCGCCTTTCGGCGATCCATTTCGTCGACCAAATCCATTGTCCCCTGTTGTTGATTCATGGGGAAAAGGATGATGTTATTCCGGTGCGGCACACCCTGAGACTGGCTGAGGCCTTGAAACAGCAAGACAAACCCTATGAACTGAGGTGCCCTCCCCAGGAGGGGCACATCTGGTCGCCCACTGCATTCTACGAAAACTGGCGACTCACCCTGGATTTTTTCGAACGTTTGCTTCTTTGAGCGCTGCATAGTTCCACGGCATCAGAGCGGAGCGTTAAGGCAGTAAATGATTACCGGATTTTCGGCGACGGGCCCGGCATCGGAACTTCATCAATAAGGTAAAATCCGGGCATCCTTCATTTCTCTGTTTACACTTTCCAGAGTAACATTTCCGTCTTGCGGGGTTTTTTCTCAAAAAAGTGTCAAGTACTTTTGATGACATATGAAGGATGCCAAAATCCGCAGATATTTTACTACGCTTCAGGGAAATGTCGTGCGGTTCGCGGAGAGTTTCGTCTCAACTTGCTCATAGTGGGGTCTGCTTTCCCGGAAAAGCAACTTTCTGGCCACGACCAGTGCTGCTTTCCCGGAAAAGCAAATTCTCAACCCATCTTCATATCGACACTTCAGAACGCATGCAAGAATCGAAGGCCGACCATGTTTGTTTTTAACCCGTTTTCAATTTCAATGTCCCGTCGGTATTTCACGATTAGCTGGTACTGCGGCGTCAGCCAGCATGCGAAGGCAACACCGATGGCATGGTCGTCCATTTCATCATCCTGGTCCACGCCATCCACTGTCGTTTCGCCGTTTCGGTGATGAAACCAACTGACTGTCGTATTGAACGTATCCGTCATTTTATAAGTCAGATGAGCTTCAGCGTGAAACTCGGGATCCTGTTCCATTGTTACATTGCCATAATCATCATTGTCCCCAAAAAACGTGATGGAAGTGGTCAGGTCAAGATTCCATTTGCCAAACCCCTTGGCAAAGCCGATTTCAGGTCTGATCTTCCAGCGGTTTTCGCCGATACTTAAGTGATCATCATCATAGTCTCCGGTGGGGATGTAAAGAAACGGGGTAAACCCAAGCCATGTTTTGCTTTCCGGATTATCAATGAACCAGAAGGTGGACGTCAGGATCAAATCGCCCAGCCCGCTGGTGGACAATTCACTGTCCCCAAAGGCTGCGCCGTCAAGCGTGAGGTCGGCAAAGGGCAAAAGAAACTGAAAATTTTCGGTGAAACCGAAAACTTTAGTATAGTAAACCCCCCTGAAAATCCCCAAATTCATCTCCATATTGGCGTCGTCGGATACTTCTTTCCCATTTGAATAGGACTCGTTGGCAGAGTAATGATTATAATACAAAATTGCCAGGTGTGTCCCCGACGGAGCCGCCACATAGTCCATTGGGTCATTTTCGGCACAAACCATCCCAGGTACCAACATAGAAACGAACAACAAAAGTGATGCACAAACAAATACAGACACTGATAATTTTTTCATCTCTCTCTCCTTATTCTATTACAATGATACGTCGGATACAGCCGACGCGCAGGCGGCACATTCCGCCAACCCTTTCTTGCCCTTGTTTTTTTTTATCACCTCCTCCCTGTGATGCGTGTGCATCGTTGCACCATCCCATCCCATGGCAAAATAGCAGGCGATAACAGCGCCATGCTGGTTCCGCCGACCATGTCAATGGGGATACTGGCCTCAATAAGGGCTCGAATCACTCCAATGTGAGAAAATCCCCTGGCCCCACCGCCATTGAACGGAAGACCCAACCGATGTCGTTGCCACAATGAGCAGGCGGGCAAGCCTTTCAACATCCGACGGGGTATTCCAGCGAATATGCAAATGTTGCCGTACCTGACGCTGATCCAGCCATGGGCCCGTACCGGTGGCATCAGCTCTGCATAGGAATGAATCGATAATATAAAATTAATAAAGCTCATAATTTTAAGGACAATATTTATTTTGGGGTTAATCTGTCAAGCGGAAAGCCTGCCAATGCGATAAATGATTATTACTAACCATGCCATGCCTATCCGGTTGACACAGAATCGTCGGATACTGCGGAATTCGTATGTGTTTTCTCGTCTTCGTAAAAGTGTAACCTGACATGTGCAGGATTAATGTGCAGGATTATCCCCCTAAGCGCCATTCTGCATCAATCGGGTCATGCCGGATCATCGTTGTTCAGGGCCTTCCAGGCCTTCTTGACCACATTGACCAGGGAAACGGTCTTGATTATGAGATGGGGGGCATAGTTTTCCGGAAAGTTCTGCAAGGATGCCACTGTCGTCAGCACCTCCGGGTCCTTGAGATTTTCATGATTCGGGGGTGGCCGGAATCCGACCATGCCCATAACCACATTTAAGTTTGAATTTGAGATATTGGATTACAAAAAATAAGCAGTTATCACGAGCAAAAATCTTGTACCATTGACGTCATTCTGTTATGGTTAATCCTAAAAAATTTCAAAAAATTTTATACAAGGAATTGGGTCTGTCATGGATCTTTATCCTCTGAAAAAATATCCTGTCAAATCATACAGGCCTAATATCTCAATAGAAGGCCTGCATAACGAAGCATTAGATATGGCGTAGGGGTCAAAGTTTTGGATTAATTATTGAAGTAACAGCCATTATCGCAGGTACATATGCAGCAGTTAATGGAGCGCAATGGCTTGGCGCTTTTATTGGTGCTGGCGGTGTTATCGGGCTTGTATCGGCATTTATAGCTGGTAGGAAATCAATCCCAACGAACAACGGCAAAGAACAAACAAAAGAATTTGAGAATGTAGACACTAAATAGTAAATTGTCATGACATCCTGGACCCGTAACAGCGACATAAAAAAAAGGCTCGAAAAAAAATGGAACAAGGGGGAATTTCTCGCCCGATCCGTCAGTCCCGATCCTTTTGAACCGCTGCACATCCCTTTAAAACGGCCCAATGCCAGGGAGCTTGCCAATGAGTTTGAGGCAGCCCGCGCCTGGGTGGCCCACCTGGTCCACCACGCCGGAACAGAGCGTAAAAAAGGCTATGCCATTGAATGGCAGGAGGTGAACCACCGAACCCTGGGAAAAAACAAAATCCCCCAAAGGGTCGTTTTCCGCACCCTTGAGGAGATCTTTGACTATCTTGCAAAAACCGCTGAAGCAGACCGGTACGAAAAACGATTCAAGGAGATCACAACCCGGTTTCCCGAGCTTGAAGAACTTTTAAAGGAAAAGCCGCATGAGGTGCTGGCCCATGATCCTGATTGGGAGACACTTTTGGCCATTGTCGACCATATCAGAGCCCATCCCCGGCCCGGGATCTATCTGCGCCAGCTTGAGATTCCGGGAGTGGACACCAAGTTCATCGAAACCCGCAAGGCCTGGCTGACCCGGCTGTTAACCTGTCTTCTACCACCGGAGGCCGTTGACACGGATGCCAAAGGGCCGTCGGCATTTGAGCACCGTTTCGGCTTCAGGGCCAAACCCGCACGGATACGATTCCGCACCCTTGATCCGGACCTCTCCCCCATGGGGCTCTCAGACCTGGAAATGCCGGCAGCGGATTTTAATGATCTACCCGTCAAACCTGCGACTGTATTTGTCGTGGAAAACGAAATCACCGGCCTCTCCTTTCCGTTCTTTCCCAAGGGGATGGTAATCATCGGACTGGGGTACGGCCTGTCCGCCCTTTCCGGTGCCCTTTGGATGCATGACAGGCCCGTCTGGTACTGGGGGGATCTGGACACCCATGGGTTTGCCATGCTGGACCAGATCCGACACCATTTCCCCCGGACCCGTTCCTTTCTCATGGATGAGGCCACGCTTTTATCCCATAAGGCGCTCTGGGGTGAGGAGCCATCCCCCACCGGCCGGGATCTTGCCCTGCTGACGTCGGATGAGGCCGGGGTTTATGATGCATTGCGCCACAATCTCCATGGCCGGCACCTGAGACTGGAGCAGGAGCGCATCTCTTTTTCACTGGTCCGCCAGATGGTGGAGGAGATTCAAAAGGACCGGGCTCACCCCCCCCTCTTGAGCCAAGGCAAATTCAAAGCGAAATAGAAAAAAAATATGTCCGACCACTTAACATCGGCCATGCGTAGGAGGGGTCAGTCATTTGAATCGTTATAAAGATCAATGTCGGGGAAATATTTTTTTGCACATTCAGGACAGATACCGTGACTGAAATCGGCCTGGGAATGCCGCTTCACATACACCTCCACCTTTTCCCAATACCCCTTATCATCACGAATGTTTTTACAATAGCTGCAGATGGGTACGATGCCCTTCAATGTTTTTATCTCTTTCAAAGCCTTTTCAAGGGATTCGTTTTTTTCAACCAGCACTGAATTGGTGTGATCCAGCTGCTGTGTCCTTTTTTGAATGGTCGTTTCAAGATCCATCTGATGTTCGAGCAGTCGAAGTTCCGCTCGTCTGCGTCTTTGTCTCTGCCGGAATGCCAATGCAATGGTAAACAGGGCAACAATCAAGGTTGCAGCCATGATGAAGAGATCCCGCTTAGTTTCCCTATACCACTTTTGTAAAACGGTTGATTTGGCGTGCATCACTGCGATGTGATAGGGAAAGGACCTGATTTGATAGGTTGAAATGACAGCAGCTTTGTCTTCATGGGTTCTGCGACCGCCGTCAGTGAAATTATTTTGGGACAGGGATGAAAAATAAGGAGTGGACTGTATGTTTGCCCCGGATTTGTTTGCGTAAAAATCCGAATGATTAAACCATCCGGTGAGCACAGTTCCGCTGTTATCAAACAACACGATGGCATTGGCATCCACGTTCAGATAATCATCGTAGCGATCATAAAAATAGCCTGCGTCAATGATGGCCACCACAACCCCGAGGAAATCTCCATTTTGTTTTTCAATGCGGCGGCTTAAGCGGATGGTCGTTTTTTCGTCCTGGGAAAAAGCCGTTTCAACGGCATATGGTACCCAGGCATCCCGGTGCTCCCCAAAAGAGTTCAGTTTGAACGATTTCAATGCCCTGGTACTGAACGCCACCTCACCGTTCGCGTTTAAAAAGATCACATTTTCAATCTGTGGTAAAAATTTTATTTCTCTTTCCACAAACCGGAAGGCGGCGGAGAAAAATCCTTCCGGGTAATCCGATTGCCGTTCAACGATTGACGCAACGGACAGAAGCGCAAAATCCACCGTGTATAACATGCTGTAGGTATTTTCCCCCAGTAACTGGGCCTGGGCCTGGGATTTTATGCCCGATTCATTGATATAGCTCTCTCTGTTTCTATAAATAACGGTGGCGTTGACCCCCAGAAACGTAATGCCAAGGATAACGATCAAAACAACCACGAGAACAAAGAATTTATCTTCAGGCAAAGCGGATTTAATATTATTCATAAGCCGTAAGGACCTTATCTATCTGCCTGACAAGCTCAGGATTGATGTGCAGCTCCTGAACGAAATCAGGTTGCAGGGGAAGGAGTTGATTCCGCCGTTTCTCAAGTTCCTGAATACCGGGAACCACAATTTTCACACCATGTTGAACCAATGTCTCCTTTGCCCGGGTTTGGGCATCTGCGGCCAGTAGCCTGGCACCATCCACATGTTCTTCCCATGCATTGATGAGTACCTGGTGAACGGGTGGTGTCAATTTATTCCAGAATGACATCCGGATGAGGGGAATATACTGGGGAAAATATTCCCTATCCTCAAAAGCACTCTGAACCCCCTTTTTCCAGAGTTCCGCACTGCGGACGGTTTCATAGCTTGTCAATACCGCATCCACCCTGCCCAGCTGCATATATTCCGGAAGATCCGGCCAGGGGATAATCGCGGGCACTCCCCCCAGGGCCTCTATCCTCAATTTATTGGCAAGACCACCGGCCACCCTCACCCTCAGGCCTTCAATGTCTTCATGCCGGTTAATCTTTCGATGGACACCGAGCAGATCGGCATGTCCAAGATCAATCCAGCGCCCCAGTACCTTTACCTGAAGATTTTTTTCAATGCCCTCATTGATACGCGCCCCAATGGGGCTGTCAAGAACCGCATAATTTGCCCGGGCAGCTCTTCCATAAAACACCGGAAGCAGGAAAATACCGACATTGGGCTCAAACTGCGTCACATGCCATGTACCGGGAACGGCCATCTCCACCTTTCCCTGGGCCAACGCCTGGATGATATCCCGGTCTCTGAACAGGCGGGCATTGGAAAAAAACCGGACGTCAATCTGCCCCGCAAGTTTTTTCGTTACATCCTGGGCAAAACGCTTCACCGCCCTTGTTTGAACATGGCTCTCACTGTTTTCAACGGAAATTCGCATCTTAGGAAGCGTGGTCCCCGAGAGAGACGTGGTTCCCAGCACAAGAGGCAATGAAATGATGATCAGGATAAAATATTTCATAACGGTATATCCTTTGACGGAAATGGCCTTTATACTTGATGATGAAATTTTTGGACTTTATCGTAACTTTGGTCAAAACTTAGCGCCCTGGAGGGCAGACTTTTTCCAATGCATTGATTTAATAATCAATAAAATGGAAATTCCTATACTATCCTGTTATCACAAATAGGTCTTTTCATGGTTCAGGGGACGAAATCCGGCCATAAGTGTTCGGTAATTTCATTCTTCACACTTTACAGGAGGATACATCTTTTTTCAACCCTCCGTTTTCGTCAAAGATCAAAGGCGTTTTCTCCATGATGTCGGCATTATCCATGGCGGAAAGTACGGGCAGAAGGGCCTGGCTTGCCAGGAACTCCTGAACATGAAGGGTATCTTTAATGATGACAGCCCGAACATCCGAAGGATGAAGGGGCCCCAACGTGGTAAAGGCCGCCTGAATGGCCTTTTCATCACTGGGCAGACGAATGGGGATAAACGCCTTTCTCAATGACATGCTGGTCATGGCATTCATGAGGGTGCTCTCATAATCCAGGGCATTGAACACCTTTTCGGTGATGATGTCGGCATTGCCAAGCCCAATGGCATTACCGGCGGTTTTTTCGGAAAGGTTTAAGATGGCAATACGGCCCGCCTTGAGAGTGTCTGAAAAATCGTCCTCCATTAAATCATAGGTCCTGCCCGTGACATTGGGGTCCATGCCGGAGCCGCTGATCTCCTTGCCGATCTGCTCAATCACCAGTACATCCAGCGCCTTAAAGGGAAGATGGGGAAAATGTGCCCGGGCCCGGGCCAGCAGCTCCGGCTCCCGCACAAACATATCCGTGGCCATGATGGCTTCAATCTCCATGGTATTTTCAAAAAAATCTTCCACAATGGCCACACCAAACCGGAGGTTGGTGTGACGGATAATTTCATCTCCCATGGCTTTGAGAAGGGGGAAAAAGCCATGTTTCAGGGCCATGTTATGGTAGACCAGTGCCCCCTGGTGCTTTCCCATGCCAATACACAACATTTTGTAAATCCCGCTTTCCACCGGTCCTTTGAACTTTGTATGGGGCTTTATGCGGTTGATGCAGATGGCATGATCCATGGCAAGGGCATCCCGGGAAAAATAGACCGGCACCCCATCCATCACCTGCCCCACCCTCTCCACCGCCATGGAAGAGACAACAGGGGCACCGCACAGGGCTTCCGTGATACCGAGCCGTTCAAGCACCCGGGCCTGCCCCTGTGCCGTGGCGCCGCCGTGGCTGCCCATGGCGGGAATGATAAAGGGCCTTGCACCCGTTTCCCGGATACCCTGGCACAGGGCCGTTATCAGTAGAGAGATATTGGCAATGCCCCGGCTTCCCACACCAACCGCCACACGATGGCCGGGCTTTATACCCGACCGGGAAAGGGCGTGTTTCAAGTTGCGGTTGAGAACCGCCACAGGATCTGCAAGGCCCCGGGGGGAGTGATTCATTTTTACCCGATAAAAATCCGGAAAGTTAAAATCTTCTTCAATATAGGTGGGATAGCGCATAAAAACCCCCTGAAAAAATTTATATGTTTTGTATTGACAGAAAATGAATTTTCTGACTATATGGGCAATCAGATGTCAGACATCTGACCGATTAATCCTGGCGATTAATACCATTACATCCAGACGGTGTAAAGTAAAACATTTGATCCGGTTCCGACGTCACCGCGGAAGGGTTGGCATCAGTTCTCCGCCCGGATATAACCCACATGGCCGTAACCATCTGCCATAACGAAAAAACGAAAGTTATTTAATTCCAGCACGTTGATGAGATTTTCATAAAAAAAAGATTCACTGGCAAGGATTCCCCCTTGCTGTTTTAACTCGTCAGTCATGAGTTCTCTGATTTGCCGTCACATGGCGTGCCCGATGAAAATTAAAAACCGCACACATCGTACGGACAATGGGAGCTTACGACTCACGACTCTTAACCCCCAGCCATATTCTATTATTCAAGGAGGTACTGATGTTGAAAAAAGCGTTGTTGTCACTGGTCGCCCTGACCCTTGCCGTGACATTCCAGATTGAAAAATCCACCGCCGGAGAGAGCCTGATCCTTGCCACTGCCACCACCGGAGGCACCTATTATCCCGTGGGAGTTGCCATTGGCACTTTGGTGAGCATCAAGCTCGCCGCAAAACATCAAATCACAGCCACGGCCATCAACTCAGCTGGTTCCGGTGAAAACATTCAGATGTTGAAAAACAAGGAGGCCCACATGGCCATCCTGCAATCTTTGTATGGCCTCAATGCCTACCGGGGGGAAGGTCCCTATGAGGGCAAGCCCATGAAGGATTTCCGTTCGGTCACCATGCTGTGGGAAAATGTGGAGCATTTCCCCCTGCTCAAAAAATACGTTACAACCGGCACCATCAGCGATCTTGCCACCATCCAAGGCAAGAAATTTTCCATTGGGAAACGGGGCAGCGGCACCGAAGGCTCCGGCCGCACCATCCTGGGTGCCATGGGCATTGATCCGGACAAGGATATGACGCTGGAGTTTTTGGGATACAACCCCACGGCCCAGGCCATGATGGACGGCAGAATCATCGGTGGGAATATTCCCGCAGGCCCGCCCGTGGCATCCATTACCCAGCTCTTTGCCCAGTTGGGGGATAAAAATGTCACTGTCCTTGATTTCACAGATGAGCAGCTCCTGACCATCCAGGCCCAATATCCCATCTGGAACCGATTTGTCATTAAAGCAGGAACCTATCCCGGACAGAAAAAAGATATCAACACCATTTCCCAGCCCAATTTCCTGGCGGCTCACCCCGATGTTTCCGAAGAGACCGTTTATCTCATCACTAAAACCATCTATGAAAATCTGCCCTTTCTTGGCAATATCCACAAGGCCACCAAGGTGATGAAACTGGAAAAAGCCATCAGCGGACTGCCCGTACCCCTGCATCCGGGTGCGGCAAGATACTATAAAGAGATGGGTATAAAAATCCCTGATTCGTTGTTATAACGCCTTCCTGTGAATGGGGGCAGGCCCGCGCGCCTTGCCCCCTGGTAAGAGTGTACCCTTTTTTGATGATCCGAGGACGATCGTGATCTACCCAACCTCACCCCAGCCCCCTCTCCATGACTGGAGAGGGGGGGATACTGCAAAAAGGGTACACTCCCTGGTAAAGTGGTTCGAATTAAAAATCTTAAATCCAATTTTTCAACTTTTTAACTGAAACCTCAAGTGTGGCATCTTTCGTGTAAATATATCCCGCCACATCTGATCCCTGGAGTCTCCCATGTCCGACAAATCCCAAGGCGTAATTCAAGACAACAGCGGCGAAGTGGTGGTAAGCCAGAAAAAACTTTCCCAGGGGTTGACCACCACCCTGTACTGGACCGGCGTGGCCATGTCCCTGTTTCACATCTGGGTGAACACCATTGGTATCATGCCGGAAATTCAACGAAATGCGGTGCATTTCGGATTCATCCTGTTCATGGGGTATATCATTTATCCCTTCAACGTCAGGACCGCCAAAGCCCTCAAATGGCTGGATCTGGGCCTTGCCATCCTCTCCATTGCCACGGCGGCCTACCTGGTGCTATTTGAAGATGCCCTGCATGCCCGTAACGAAGTCCCCATTCTCATGGATCTGATCTTTGCCGGCATTGCCATGCTTCTCATGCTGGAGATCACCCGGCGCACGGCAGGGTATATCATTCCGTGCATTGCCCTTTTCTTTTTGGGATATGCCCTGTGGTTTGGCAGATACATGGGAGGGATGTGGAATTTTCCCGGGGTCAATCTCCATCGCATGCTCTATCGCATGTACTTTGCCCCGGACGGCATCTTCGGCACCATTGCCACCATCTCCTCCACCTTTGTCTTTCTCTTTGTGCTGTTTGCCGCATTTTTGTTAAAATCCGGTGCCGGGGATTTTATCATCCGCCTCTCCATCGCCATGATGGGAAAAATGATCGGCGGACCGGCCAAGATGGCCGTATTTGCCAGCGGACTCATGGGCTCCATTTCGGGAAGTGCCGTGGCCAACACCGTGGGCACCGGCTCCATCACCATTCCGCTGATGAAACGGGTGGGGTTCAGCCCCACATTTTCCGGTGCTGTGGAGGCTGCCGCATCCACTGGAGGGCAGCTCATGCCCCCCATCATGGGGGCCGGGGCCTTTATTATGAGCCAATGGACCCAGATCCCCTACCTCACCATCGTGGGGGTGGCCACCATTCCCGCTGCCATGTATTTTTTAAGTGTGGCCTTCTTTGTCCATCTCCGAGCCAAAAAGCTGGGCCTGAAGCCCATGGAGGATGCGGACATTCCCAAGGTGCTGGATGTATTAAAAGAAGGGTGGAACTTCTTTATCCCCATCGCAGTGCTCATCGGTCTGCTGATGAGCGGCTTTACCCCCACCTATTCCGCCTGTGCCGGGATAGGCTCCATTGTGGTGGCCAGCTGGCTGAACAGAAATACCCGCATGGGGTTCAAGGATATTCTGGACGCCTTTGCCGATGGTGCCAGGGGCATGGTCACCACCGGGGTGATTCTGCTCTGTTCCGGCATCGTCATCGGAGTGGTTCTCATGGTGGGAGCCGGCATTAAATTCTCCATCATGATCTCCACCATTGCCGGGGGCAGTCTTCTGGTCACCATTGTCCTCATTGCCCTGGCCTCTCTGGTGCTTGGCATGGGCCTTCCGGTGACGGCCTCCTACATTGTTCTGGCCGTTCTTGCGGCCCCTTCCATGGAGATGCTGGGTGCCTCGCTCATCAGCGCCCACATGCTTATCTTCTGGTACTCCCAGGATGCCAATGTCACCCCACCGGTGTGCCTTGCCGCCTATTCTGCGGCGGGGATTTCAGGCAGTCCCCCCCTGGCCACGGGATTTGAATCCTGGAAGCTTGCCAAGGGGCTCTATATCATTCCGCTGCTGTTTGTCTACACGCCCATTCTCTTTGAAGGCTCCCTGTGGCAGGTGATGGAAACCGCCCTGTGCGGCCTTGCCGGCCTCTTCTGCTTTGCGGTCTTTTTTGAAGGGTATCACCGCACCCATCTCAACTGGTGCATGCGGTTCTTTTATCTTGCCACGGCGGTTCTCTTTCTCTGGCCCCTGGTTTACCTCCATGCTGTGGGGGTGGTACTGTTGATCGTTTTATACAGTCTGCAGAAAAAAAACATGCTCGCCCATGCCTGACATGTCCGGGGCTTGATCATGGACCTGACCCCATTGACCCACCAACTGTGACGAGAGCCTAAGTTATGATCAAGCCCTCTGTCAGCATGTCATAATAGATTTCAAAAATAATGGATACCATGCAAAATAAAGAAAACGTGCAGCACCTGATCAAAAAAATCCCCCGGCAAAAAATCAGTGACAGGGTGTTTGAACAAGTCAAAGACCTGATTACCACGGGGAAACTCCTGCCAGGGCATAAAATTCCGGGAGAGCTGGATTTAACATCACTGTTCAATGTCAGTCGCTCCTCGGTGCGGGAGGCCATCCTCAAACTGGAGTGCCTCGGATTTGTCGAACAGAAACGGGGAGACGGGACGTTTGTTAAATCCGTAACCCAAGCTCCCATACAGAATTATATGGAAGAGATGCTCAGGGAAGAACATTTTCTATCCGGATTCATGGAGATCAGAGATGTTCTTGAAACCTGGGCTGCGGCCACGGCCGCCACCCGGGCAGATCCGGAAGAGATTGAAAATCTTACCGCCATTGTCCGGGAGATGCAACGCAATGAGACCGGAACCATCGGATATGAACTCAATGTCAAGCTGCACAGCCACATCACGGCCGCCACTCACAACCCCTTTCTGATTCACATGATGGGATCCATATTAAGCTGGCTTGGCACCATCACCGGCCAGGTCTACACCAATGATCCCAAGGATCTGGAACTTCAGCATCAGTTTACAAGGCAGCACCGGGACATCGTCGCGGCCATTGCCTCGCGCAACAGCCAGAAAGCCTTTGATGCCATGGCAGACCACCTTAAATTTGCACATCAAAAAGCACAGAAAAAATCATGATTTATAATGCGTTACAACACTGCCTTGAGGGCGATGTTCACCACGATCTTTTCCGACGTCACCTCCTTGCCACGGACGGCAGTATCTTCAACTGCCTGCCCGCCTGTGTGACCTACCCCAGAAACAGCCGGGATGTTGTGAAGATTATGTCCTTTGCAAACAGCCATGGCATTCCTGTCCACTCCAGGGGGGCGGGCAGTGGTGTGTGCGGGGCGTCCCTTGGCAATGGCATTGTGGTGGATTTCACCCGATACATGAATGGCCTGATAAAACTGGATATTGAAAACAGGTATTTTGAGTGCCGGCCCGGATACCGCATGGGGGAGCTGGAGCTGGCCCTCAAGGGCACCGGACTTTTTTTCCCCCCGGATCCCTCCAGCGGGGAGTATGCCAGTTTCGGAGGAATGTTTGCCACCAACGCCAGCGGTGCCCACTCTGCCAAATACGGCAATGTGGGGGACTACTGCCTGGATGCCGACATTGTCACCGCCACCGGAGAAAAGATCACCCTCTCCCACATCCTGTCCCAGGCACCGGCTGACCTCTCCCCCCCGCTGAAGGCCCTGTATGAGCTGTACCAAACCCATGCCCGACAGATAGAAGCGGCCTATCCTCCGGTGCGGTACAACACCACGGGCTACAATCTCCGGGGGCTTGTCAAAGACGATCGACTGGATTTAAGGCACCTGTTTGCAGGTTCCGAAGGGACCCTTGGCGTGGTGACCCGCCTGAAGTTCCGCCTCCTCCCCCGGCCCGGCCATGACAGCCTGGTGGTGGCGTATTTCAATGATATCGTCTCATCGGCAAAGGCCGTGGAAAAGATTCTGCCCATGGTGCCCTGCGGCATTGAGGTGATGGATAAATCCCTGCTCTCCCTGGCCCGGGAGAATGATCCGATCCTGGACGCAGCCATCCCCCATGACATTGATAATCTGCTTCTCATCGGGTTTGACGAAAGCAGCCCGGATCTCTGCATGGAAAAGGCCGAAAGGGTGGGACAGCTGTTAAAGGAAAACAACTATTCCCATCAGTTTCACATTGCCGTTTCTCCGGAGGAGCAGGCAAAATTCTGGGCCATCAGAAAGGCTGCTGTTCCGATCCTCTATCGGCTTAAGGGTGAAAAAAAGGTATTGGCCCTCATTGAAGATGCCACCGTTCCCACCCACCGGCTGGTGGAATATTTCCAGGGACTTTACAAAATTCTCAACACCCTTGGGGTCCGATTTGTGCTGTTCGGGCACATTGCCAAGGGCCTCATGCATACCCGGCCCCTGCTCAATCTCAAGGATAAAACCGATGTTGAACGGCTGAAACCCATTGCCGATGCCGTGTTTCAACTGGTAAACTCACTGGGGGGAGCCATCTCCGGAGAACATGGCGACGGCAGGCTGAGAAGCCCCTACATACGGGCCCAATACCCGGATATCTACCCGCTTTTTGTTGAAACAAAGAAGATCCTTGATCCCGGAAACCTGTTTAATCCCGACATCATCACCGGGGCCTGCCATGACCTGATGACCCGGAATCTGCGATATGGCATTGCCTATCGCGCCCATGACCTATATAAAGAGAGCCTCTTTTCCGGCAATGAATTCATCAATGAGGTGGAAAAATGCCACGGCTGCTCCAAGTGCACCACCGTCACCACAGCCACCCGCATGTGCCCGGTGTATAAATTCACCCGGGATGAAGCCGCAGCCCCCAAGGCCAAGGCCAACATTTTAAGGGCGTTGATCAGTGGTGCCATTGAAGAGAAACAGGCCTTTTCACAGGGGATCTTCCATGTCCTCAACCACTGCATCAACTGCGGCAGCTGTCACAGCGAATGCCCCTCCGGGGTGAATATCCCCCGGATGGTAATAGCCGCAAAATCCGCGGCCACCTCAAAATTTGGCACCGGATTTACCAATGAACTGCTCACCTCACTGGAACCTGTGGCAAGGGGCATGGGACGGCTTTCCCCCCTGTTGCTCCCCCTGATGGAAATGCCAGTAATGCGGCAGATGGGAGAAAAGATAACGGGAATTTCATCAAAAAGGACCATGATTTCCCTTGCTCCGAAATCCCTTGAAACCCTCATCGGTTCCTGGGCACAGGAAAAACAAAAGCCATATGATCTTCAGCCTTCCCACCTCCGGTACCAGGGAACCATCCCCTGTTCAGAAAACAAAAAACCGGCGGCCTCCCATCGACCCCGGGTTCTCTTTTTTGCCGGCTGCTATGCCGGGTATGTCCGGCCAGAGGTCGGACTGGCATGCATTAAAACCCTCAGAGCCATGGGTATGACGGTGCTGGTGCCAAAGCAGCACTGCTGCGGTCTTCCCATGCACTCCAAGGGAATGACCCGCAAGGCCCAAACCACCATCAAAAAGAATCTCAGGCAATGGGAACCTGCCCTTGACGGGGTGGATCACATTGTGGTGACCTGCTCATCCTGTGGTCTGGCCCTTAAAAATGAATGGGCCTCCCTGGTAAACCTCCCCGCTGTCCATAAGGTGGCGGACAAAACCATCCATATCAGCCAACTGATCCTGACAAACCTCCACCGCCTGCCCCTGGAAGAAGAGCACCATTTAAAAATTGCCTACCACACCCCATGTCATCTGAAGGTACAGGACAATGCCGCCTGCTCCATTGATCTCTTGTCCGCCATTCCCGGCATGGCGGTGGATGCCCTGACCTCCCACTGCTGCGGCATGGCCGGCACCTGGGGCATGATGGCGGATCACTATGATCTCAGCAAAAAAATCGGTTCGGATCTTGCGCTTCGGCTGGAACACTCCCCCGGCACCATGGGGGTCACCGACTGTCCCACCTGCACCCTGCAGATGGAAGCCTTCTCCCCAAAACCGGTCTGCCATCCCGTGGAAATCGTGGCCGGGTTGCTCAAGCATCTTTAAGGATATCCCATGGGATTTAACAGAGAAAAATTCAAACGAACGGAACTGCTCCTGGGTAAAGCCGTCATGGATCACCTGGAAAAGGTAAACATCACGGTCATCGGCCTGGGCGCCGTGGGGTCCCACGTCATTGAGGCCCTGGCAAGAAGCGGGGTGGGAACCATGAGAATCGTGGATTTTGATACGGTGGGCATCAGCAATTTCAATCGCCAGCTTCTGGCGGTTGAGCCCAACCTGGGACGGCTGAAAACCCATGCGGCCCGGGAGCGCCTGCTGCAGATCAACCCGGATATCACCGTGGAGGTCTTCAATACCCTGTGCCATCAAGAGACCTTTGATGAGGTCTTTTGCTCCCCCACGGATGTGGTGGTGGATGCCATTGACAGTCTCAACCCCAAGGTCAATATCCTGTTTGAACTGGTGCAGCGAAAGATCCGGGTGGTTTCCAGCATGGGGGCCGCCCGGCGCATGGACCCGTCTGCCATCACCACCGGAGATATTTCCGAAACCAGGGGGTGTCCCCTGGCCCGGTCGGTGAGGAAACGGCTGAGACGCAGGGGAATTGACAGTGGAATCCACACCGTTTATTCCACGGAAATCGTGGAAAAAACGTCGGTATCCCAGGAAACGGAGGCCAACTTCCTTGACAGCGGCAGACAACGCAATCCCATGGGCAGTCTCTCCATGATCAGCGGTATATTCGGATATGTTGCCGCGCTGGAAGCCCTTAAAATGGTATTGTCTGACCTGGACAAACCGAAACCGGACGCATGACGCATGACACCGGTTAAAAGGCCCAGACCCAGGCACCGATAAAACAAGCCGGCCGCTGCCGCTGTCAAGGCAATATCAAATCCGAAAGCTGAGTCACTATTTGAATTTAGCTGCCAGGTTGGAGTCAATGACGTAGATACACACCTCTTTGGCCCCCTGCTCGGTGTATTGGAACTTATTGACCATATTGTTGATGAGAAATTTCACATCGCTTCTGATGCGCTTGTCATAGGTCTTAAAATCCGAAGCGCCGAAATCCCGGATAGCCCGTCTGAAATTCTCATTGCTTAAAAACGGCTCCAGGACCCGTTTTTTAAGGTTATAAACATATCGTTCATACAGGGAGAGAAAAAGACGGGTTTCGGTGATCGCCTTTCCTTCGACCATCATCTCCCGGGGGAGTCCATGGGTGGTATATTGAGTCAGCACATCCTTGCGCATATCCATGCGCTTTGCCGTGGTAATGTCTTCGGCAAAGAGGCGGCTCTCAATGGCGCTCAAGAACGCCTCGGTGACATTAATCTCCTCTCCGGTGAACAGGCATCTGGCCTCTGAGCCCAGTTCAAAGGTGAGGGCCGAGATATAATTTTTAATATCCTTTACGATCTGTTCCTCATTGTAGTAGTAAAGAGACTCTTTCACCTGCTGGAGCACATTGTAGTCGTACATGCGCAACAGAGAATCCAGGAATCCGTCCGGAACCATTTTGGGATAGTCTTTCATGATGCTCTGGAAAAAAGTGCACAGCACCGGCATATTGATCAGCACATCCTCCCTGGCATACCGGGAGTAAAACTGATCAAAAATGCGAATGGAATCCCGACCGGAAAACCCGTAATTCCCCTCGTTCTCCGACTCTTTTAAAATGCGTTGCCACACCTTGCTGTCAAGGGCCTTGCGGTCCTCATCATCCAGCCAGTCGGGAATATGCCCTGCATATATTTCCATCTTCAGCAACATCAGCGACTCATCGCAGTACCGACTGTATTTTGAACTGTTTTTGATCCATTCCCCCAGGACGTCCGATTTGGGTTTCAGGCGGGAGGAGATGATGATCCGTGCAAAGTTATTCATCACCATGGGCAGAAAGGCATCCCCGATATGTCGCCCAAAAATATTAATGTAAATTTTGATTTCGGTTTCAATATCCAGCACATAGGGAATGTTGATATACCGAATGCGGTCGGTGAAAGAAGGAAATTCCCGAATATTTTTCTTATCCTCCGGATTCATTAATGCCAGAAACAGCGAGTTCACACTCTCTTCGGTGTCTTCCACCTTGTGCACGGCTTCACTGATGATGTTGTGAAGTTCCACCATGCGATCGACATTGTGGGATTTGATATCCATCAATGCGTAGATACCGTTATTTGTCTTGGAAAAACGGGAATAGATGTAATTGATCAAATTACTGTCCCGGAACAGATTGTTGATGCGATGCTGAAGCATCTGGTTGGTCATGACATTCTGCTTTAACGGGACATCCCCGGGATTAAAGACCGAGATCCCGCTTCCCAGTCGTCGGTTGAAATAATAGGGTCTGGCATAGACCATTTCAAAGACTTTTTCAGTGGAGCCCAATCTTTCCAGCAAGGCCTGATAGATGGATTCGCAGATGGTGCACGGCTCATGGCTGAAGACCCACTCATACTCTTTTTCGGTGAACAGCCGCCATTTAAATTCATCATTGGGAACCAGCTTGTCCAAAAATTTCCGTCGATGCTGTTTGGGGATAATCAGAATGGGATTGTCATGGGAAATACAGGGGATCTCAATGTAATCGGAATGGAATCCCGGAGCGATGCATGCTTCGGTCACCTTATTTGAGACATCTCCCTGGGGATTTTCAATGAGATTGACCAGACGTTCAATGGCGGAAACCGTCTCCACAGAACGCCCCTCACCCAGTTTGGTCATGTCAAGGCGCCACACCATCTCATACCGAATCCCCTTTTCACCGTTGGCATAGGATTCGAATTTTTTCAGCAGGTTATTTAGAAAGGTACTTTTGCCGCACCCATGGGGGCCATGGAAAATATAGATCTGATTCTGCTGCGCACCATGCCGCAGCCCCTCCATGTGTTTCATGAGACGGTTGGCAAAGAGCCGATCCGTAAAATAGGGATTTTCCGACCCCTCCACAAAAAGCCGGGAGCAGTCATAATTGATCATGTTCAGGTCATCTTCCTCTTCAAACGCTTCCACACGATCCACATGGGCTGTCATCATATCATGGAAAACCTGAAAAATATTACGAATCAATTGGAAGGGGTCCTCTGCCACCATGACCAGATACTGTTCAAAGGTAATGGGTTTAAACTTTTCGTACTCACCGATATCATCATTTAAAAAGGCAAGGGCTTCCCGGGCACGCTCCTTATCATTTCCAAAACCAAAGGATTTCTTACTCATGGTTATACCCCCCTTTTCAGCAATTTTTTGTTTTCCATCACATACAATACCCGCTTCCATGCAATGGGCTCTTTCTCTTTTTTGGGGGTACCTGCAGAGGAGGGCGGACTCCAAAAATCAATGTAGCGCTGCTGGGGGGTGGCACTCTTTACCGGTTCGCTGGTTTCAAGACGCACCGATCGTCCCCAGAGGAATTCAATGCCCATCAGGGTGTTTTCAATGTAATCGGTTTTAAGGGGTTTCCCTTCAAAGGTGTGCTCCAGGTATAGGGGGCCCTGGCCGGTCTTCTCCACATTCACTTTTACGACAGGGGGGTGGTACAGGGTGTCAATGACCATCTGTCGATAGGCATCGGCACTCCTGGATTTCACATAATACTGCCAGGATTTACGCTGATTATTGAGCCGTTTGCCAGTAACAAACAGATTATGACGATGCATAAACTCCTGGTCTATGAAGGTATTGATAAAGGTAAAATCACACATATTCTCACGGGTGGTGAACAGAAGATCCAGCCCCCTGCCAAGATGCTTATCATATTTTTCCTGCTTAACCTCATCCTTGATCAGATCATATTCCAGAGAATAACACCCCCGGTTTTCCATCTCTTCGATATGATAAAAGAGTCGCATGCCAAGGGCATAGGGATTCAGCCCCACCTTGGGCATGGCCGTGACACCGGCGTTGATCTTGGCAAAATCAACCTCATGGCCTTTGATCCTGTCATCCTTCATGAACAGCGTCTCATGCCAGTAACTGGCCCACCCCTCATTCATGATCTTGGTCCGGATCTGGGGCTGGAAAAACAGGGAGGTCTTTCTCACCACTGCCATCACCGCTTTCATCCATTTGTTCTCCTCCTTGTTTAAAAAGGGGGAGTGCTCCATGATAAACTGGATGACATCCGGTCTTCTACTTTCTTTTTTTTCCAGGTACCGTTTATAAAATGCGTCAAATTCAGGAAATTTAATCCTTACATCAATGAAGAACTGTTCCTCTGTGTCATGGAGGTGGGTGTCAAGGAGTTCATTGTACCGTTCGATCTCCTTGAGATATTCATTGTGGGAGAATTTCTTTTCCTGCTGGAGAAAGATGTCAAAATAGTAGTCAAACGGGGTCAAATGTTTCGTCTGCCCCCTCCGGGTGGTCCGGGAAAGGGTATCATGATATCCCACCAGATTATCAATACCCCTGGCAAACTCAATGACATAATCCACCCATCGCCCCTTTTCCGACCGGTATCTTGCAATGAGGCGTTTGTCCGCCAGGGCCTGACCATTGAAATCAATGTCCCAGGTGTGTTGGAAAAAAAGATTATTCTGAAAAAAATCAATGTGGCCCAACACATGATAAAAAATCATCACATTGAGCCAGTCCGGGTTGTTGTCATTGTAAAACGAAATGGCAGGACGGGTGTTGATAACGGTCTCATAGGGATTGTTGGGATAGAGTTCATACATTCCCTTGCCGGAAAGTACCCGGACATCATGCACCCAATAGTCATAGAGGGTTGGCATCATTACCTTGGGGCTCAATTCCACCATGTCCCGATTGGTGACAATATATTCCAGGGATTCATCTTCAAAGGAAAGGCCTGCATCCCTGGCGCGCTCTTTACACCCTTCCATGATGGCCTTTACATGCTGATCAACTATTTCCATGGTCAACTTCCCCCTCTTAATCGGCTGTCGCTACCTGATATTCAACTGCCCAGAAGATTTTTAATGCCTTCAATGATCCGGGTATCTTCGGCATCCTCGGCCATTACATCCATGCGGATATGATGCGCATGTTTTTCAAGGAGTCCCGACCCGGCAATATATTTTTCCACCTCGGTCTCTTTGCCTTTGGTATAACTGTGTTTGGCAACGGTAATACCGATCCTGGCGGCGTAGGTGATCATTTTTTCAAGCTCCGCCACGGCCTCTTTTCCTTCGGTGTCCCAGTCATCCCCATCGGTACCATGGAAGACATAAATATTGTAATCCCTTGCAAGCCCCTCTTTTTCCACAATTTGATTGACCATGCGGTAGGCCGACACCACCTTGGTTCCACCAGCCACCTTATAGGAATAATATTTATAAAAATCCGCCACCTCCCGCGCATCTGTGTCATGGAGGATAAAACGGGTTTCCACCTGTTTTTCATATTGGTACAGCAACCAGGAATAGATCATCACATGCTGGGACACCACGGTCTGGGTGGGCTTTCCCCCCATGGACCCGGAGTAGTCCCTGAGAAAAAAGATGAGGGCCTGGGATTCATAGGCCTTTTCCCGGGAAAGCACCCGATAGATCATATCAGACGGTGCCACCAGAAACCGCGATGCATCAATATGCGAAACATCGGGAATATTACCAAGACTGATGTTGGTCTGAACAATTCTTCTCATGGTGGCTTTTTTATCAAGGATCTGGCCAAACCCGCGATTACGATCGGTCATGTCATAGACATACCGCACCAGGGTTCTTTTACCCCCCTTGTCCACCAGGTTGGGCAGTTCAAAATCCTTGGCCAGGGTTCTTCCCAGATCATAGGCATTGGACTCAAATTCATGCTCACCCCCACTGCCCTCCCCCGGGCCTTCGCCGTCTCCTTCCCCGCTCCCTTCGCCTTCTCCCTCCTGGGGACGAATGGGCTCTTCCCCGATCACCTCACCCTCTTCTCCGGTGCCGGTGCCCCCGGTGGGCTGGGCTTCCCCCTCTTCATCCAGGGAGATCTCATCATGAACCAATTTTTCTTCCACCGTGGTGGGTACAACAATGATCCTTTCCCTGCCGCCCTGGACAGGTTTCACAATACGGCCAATACGGATTTTGCGTTTAAATCCGTCCTCTTCCCGCTTCCGGTCCCTTTCCAGGAGTTCATCCAGGGTTATCATTATTTATCATCCTCCTGACTGCAGAAATATTCAATGGTCTTCTGTGCACAGGTATGGCAATACCCCAGCTTCTCCAACATGGTGTTGATCATTCGGTCATGGAGTTTTTTATTCTCTTCATTGGTACGATTGGCAAGGGCACCCACAAGACTGCCGGCCCCGGCAATATCGGATTTCAACCGCACATCGGTGATGGCCTTGACCAGCTCCAGGTTATCCATGAAATCATAGTTGGGGTCCACCGAGATCTTTTGTCCGTAAATTTTTCGGATGGTGTTCCGAAAGGAGGAGCGCTGTTCATCGGTTTTTAACCCAAGGCGCTCTTCAACATTTTTAATGTAGCGCTCATCAATCTTCATGGATTTGAGTTCATTGGACTGGGGATCTTTGTATTTCCACATCATGTCCGGACCCAGGTGCTCGGCATCAATGCCGATGATCATGTTCACGTAGTTCATGACATCTTTTTTGATGGCCAGGGGTTCATCCATGTAGGCATTGAAGATCTCGGTCATGATGCGTTCCCGGTAAAGCCCCCGGGCCGTGTGAAGATCCTCCATGAATTTGGTACGATCACCGGGCTCTGTCACATAATCCAGCACCACCTTTTCCAAAGTGGTGAAAATATCCAGGGCAAACATGCAGGTGCCCTCATTGGTTTCAGAACTTTCCAGCAACAGCTGAATGGCCCGCCCGAGATTTCTCTGACCCAACCCCTTCTGGCCGAAACGTTTGGTGATATCCGTATCCTGATTCAGGGTATCAATGAGTTCTGAAAGGGTCTTCAGACTCTTTTCACCGGCCACCTCCCCTGCAGACAGCTTCATGGTCTCCACCGGGGTCAATTTCTCGGACCGGGGCAACCGGGTGAGCACCACCCCCACGGAGGCGGCATAGTTGAGGTTGGGGTCCTGGTGAAGTTTTTCCATGTTCAGGGTGGTTTTAACATCCCCACCGATGGCGTAGGCCGTCAGTTCACTCTGGAGTTTATAATCGGTGTTATGGGCCACATAGCAGATACGACACCGATCCACAATGGGGGCCTCCTCTTTTTCAGCCAGGAAGGTATTAAATTCGGAGTTATTGCTGGTGGCAACAATGAGGGTATCAATGGGCCATTTATAGCCGTCAATTTCGATGTTCCGGTTCTGGATCACCCCGAGATACACCTGAACCAGATCTTTTTTGTTTTTATATATTTCGTCACTGAAATGGATACCGCCCCCGGCCACCCGGGCAAGGGCTCCCCGTCTCAGATCAAACCGGTAAGGGTTGTTGGTGTCTGTGATGTGGAGCAGTCGCTGGATGGACTCTTCCCCCAGCAGATCCACGGCAGAGGAGGTGATTTTATCCTTGGCCGGATATTTACCGGTCAGGGTACCCATACTCTCAATCATGGGCACCGGCACCACCTCCACAAAGGAGAGCATCTCTTCAAGGTTTCCATCACACCGCTCACGGATCTGGTTCCAGATGTAGGAGGAACATGCCCCCAGCGGACGATATTTCCCAAGGAGAATCTCCAGTTCCCTGTCGGAAAAACCAAAATTTCTGCCGAGATATTCCAGAGAAGCGTCCCTTGTCTCTTCAAGAGCCATGGCAAGGATCATGGGATCTTCATAGGTCTGGGACTCTATGGTGGAAATTTTGCCATATCCCTCCACTTGACTTAGGCCTTTAAATCGAAAGGTGAATTTACGATTTTCCGGCTTAAAAATAAAATTGCGGTACGCATCACAAAGATACTCCACAAAAAAAGTTTTGCCGTTTCCCGGCTCTCCCACCAAAACAAACGCCATCTCTCTGGATGATCCCCCCTCGGACGCATCCTTGACAAAGGAGACAAAGCTGTTGATTTCATCATACATACCCACCAGATGCTTTCTCCCTTTGCTGAAAAGATCAAAATGGTAGGTGGTACGGCCCTTGACGGTAATTTTATCCACCCCGCTGCTTAAAATCATGCGGGACACCCCCTGAAAACAGTCTTCAAAGGTTCTTTTTTCATTTTTTACCAATTCAATGTGATAGGAAAGTGCTCTTGAAGTGGTGTTATCATCCATTGTCTCCTCCCCGGGCAGCATAGATTTTTTTGCTGCCGATCATATAAAAAGTAAATGACGGAAAATCTGTTTGATGAAAACGGTGTGACCCTGCAGTGGAATCGTTGAACGATGGGATCTGAACTCAATATATCAATGGTGATCAGGGGTGTCAAACCCTATCGCAAAAACCAATATTCACGACATCATTTTCCAATCAGAATGAACCAAAAAAAATTAAGCAAATGACTAAAGTTTGGGATGCGAGGGGGGATGCGGCAGTGCATAAAGAATTTTGCGAAAAAAATCAGTCAAAAAACAAGCAAAAAATCCTCAATGATGATGATCTTCTAAAATTGTGGTACTGGGCCTGCACTGTCCCAAATTGTAAAAAAACGCTCAACATGCGATGGGTTTCCCGGTAGACAGACCACCTAATACCATTGGTGGAAAAGAATATACCTGGACGTGCTTCCTTTTCCATTCGTATTCAAGGCGGTTTTTTCGTGCATAGTGGTATGTGGAAAAGTCCGGTGCCGAATCATCAAGCAGGCACCAGTCATCTTACCAGGTTCGGCAGTCTCCGGTATCCAGATGAACAAAATCTGATTTGGGATAATATCCCACCCCACCGGCACCGATATGAACGGCCACATCCCGGAGATGGCGGGTGGAAAAGTCCCGGATTCTGATATCAATGGCCCGGCCCTCCATGTGAAGGCTTTTCTTGGCCACGCCCGAGCTTATTGACCTCAAATAGCGGTTGGTTTCCGGAGAGCGATAACCGGAAACCACCTCAATGATTCCCTTGCTTTTTCCCCTATTTTGAACCGCACAGATGATGTCAAGCAGCCCAGGATCAATGGGATGAATCCGTTCGGTGCGAAAATCCCTCAAAAATTCATTGAGTTTCCGTTGATTGGCAATGCAATGTACCCCCGGCGTATGGTGGATATCAAGGTATTCCTCGGTATGGGTATGAAAAAAAGTCAGGGTTCGCCGGCTACCGGTGGTACTTGCAAGAGAAATCAACGGTGCACTGATGAAAAGACCGGCCACAGCTCCGGCTGAATACTGTAAGAATTGACGTCGAGTGATATTGAAGTTCATATGCAGTGAGTTTTTTCCTTAGTTATGATCCGTTATTGTCAGCGTTATCCGTCGATTGGCCCTGTCTTTCGATTGGTTCTTTTTTTTTAAAAAATCGACCGCACGGGTCAGTTCAGCAGATCTCCGGGGAAAAGCGCCTGCCCCAGCTTCCTGTCCCGATCATAAATATCCCTGTTAAAACAAATCAAGCCGTCTTTGTCAACCCATGTCGTCTGATAAGTGATATGCACCGGAACCGACACATCCGGACGAATCACCGTTCGTTTCCTTGAGTTCAGTATGGCTTGTATTTTCTCCCGGGTCCACCCACCAGGTCCGTTGGAAAGAATAAAGAGCGCAAGGCCCGGCGGATCACTCACACGGATACACCCATGGCTAAAATCTCTTTTGTTGTGTTTGAAAAGATTCTGGCTGGGAGTGTCGTGCATATACACATCATATTTATTGGGAAAAATAAATTTAACCCTTCCCAGGGCATTCCAGGGACCGGGGTCCTGGCGCAGTTTAAACCCGGCCATCTTTCCCGGAGTGATATTCATCCAGTTCATGGTGGTTGAATCCAGTTCAACGGCATCGGATTTCCAGCTGGAAAAAAGTCGAATATGGCGTTTCACCAGGTGGTATGGATCTTTACGAAGTCCTGGTAACTCTTCCTTGCGGGCAATGCTGGGGGTGATATTCCAGTAGGGATTAAAGTCAATGTACATGACGCGGTCACTGAATACCGGGGTCTGATGTTGTAATGCGCCAACGATCACGGGAAAATGAATCTTCAACTCACCATTTTCAAACCCGGACAGATCAAAACCGGCAATATTCACGAGAATATACTTTTCACCCAGAAAATGCTCCTGCCACCGCCAGCGGGCCATATTGATCATAATCTGACGGATGGCCTTGTGCACAGGAACATTCAGGGTCTTTAGGGTTATGGGCCCCACAACCCCGTCGGGATTCAATCCGTGACGGGACTGAAATTTTTTCACGGAAAATACAAGATCTGCCCCATAAACCATGCTTTCTCCTTCAACGGGAGGCTCAAGATCCCCGGTAACGGCAAGGCGTTTCACAATGGCAGGGATGCGATGATCCGAATCACCGGGCCGGATGATTTTTCCCGGGGGAATGGTTTCCCATCCTCCCTTAAGGGCCAGGTCCCGGTAAATTTTCAGGGCTTTTTTCAAATTCGTATAATGGTGATGGGCCGGGGGCAATGAGGCAAGATATGCAGCGAGATCAGTGACGGCAAGGGCTTTATCCACGGTGGCAAGGGGATCAAAATCAACATCTCCGGCCTCGGCAAATAAAAGGGGCTCAATATATCGAAGCTTTATCTGGCCCCGGCTCACATCATGGATATATTTTATCAGGTTAAAGGTGATCAGGGTATCCAGCCGGGCCAGGGATTCCGGTTCCAGGGAATGCCACAACCGGGTCATCATCTCCACCCCATAATCGGCGGGGTCCAACCCCTCTTCATAGGCCTTCCCCAGGGTATCTAAAATAATCATGGCCCGGGAACCGGGGCCACTGGCGGTGACCCACAGGGGAGACAACCCTTTTTTATGATAAATGACAGCCAGGCATAAATTTCGGGAGGTGGTGGTGGGATGCTGATCTTTAAAGCTTAACAGTTCAAGGGGATAGCACTCCAGGTATTCTGCCATGGCCGACGACAGCGGATCAGGGGAGGTGGTGGCAAGCAAGGAGGATGGAACGGAAAACATCAAGACCATGAAGGCAATAACAATGTAAACCAGACATGGGCAGCACCCAGAACTATGCCGACCACAACGCGCCTGTTGTTGATATAAAACCGTCAGACGTGGAGCAACGAAACACACCATTTTTAACTCAAAATTCAAAGTATCTCCCCATTCACCTCTTCAACACCGGTTTCCAAAGAAAAGGTAACAATACGCTCTCCCCGAACTATATCTTCGGGGGTGGTGAGTTTTATGTTATCTGGAGAGCCCGGCACACGATACACCGTCTCTGCCATGGCCTCCACAAGAGAGGCATCGTCCGTTCCCCTGAAACCACGCCGGGCGGCATCTTCATGGGCCCTCATGATGAGGTCGAATCGAAATGCCTGGGGGGTCTGGATCTGGTAAAGATTGTCCCTGGGCACGGTGGCCTTCACCCGCCCCTGATCATCCACCCGTTTCAGGGTATCCACCACTGCAATGCCAGGAACGCAGGCCCCATGCCTGTGTGCCCCATCAATGCAGTTTTGAATCAGGGGTTCACCCACAAAGGGTCGGACAGCATCATGAATCAATACAATGCCCTTTCCCGGGAATCGGTGATTTTTCAAATCTGAAAGACCATTTTTCACCGACGTCTGACGGTCTTCTCCCCCATATACAAGCCTCACCTTTTCCTGCAGCCCATGGGGAATTAGGAGTTCTTCCGTGCAGAAGCGGCCATCCCCCCGGGGAATAACAAGCAAGATGGGGCCAAGGGTCTTTATGGCAACAAAGACATTAAGGGTTCTTACCAGAATGGGCAGCCCCCCCACAGTCAGGTATTGTTTACGCACAGAAGCATTCATGCGTCGACCGTTTCCACCAGCCACAATAACAACCGCTGCTTTACATTCAGACATGTTATGTCGCCTATCTCAGATAGGAGAGTTCTTTGGGAAGGGGCACCCCTTTTCCAATGAGATCCTCCCCATAATTGACACTGGCAAGGATTTTAATGTCGGCCAAAGATCTGGAGTCCCCTTCAAAGGTTACCTGCTCCACCTCTTCTTTTTTAATCTTTCCCCCGGCCCACTGAATATCCAGGACACTTGACGCGTCAAAGCGATCCGAACCCACCAACAGTTCCACCTCCCCCCCATAATACTGAACGATTTTGGCCACCAGAAGGCTGGGACGGGAATGAAATCCCCTTTCCTGGGGAATACCCACTGTGATGGTATCGCGATCAATATTCTCATTAAGCACTTCTGAGGCCAGACGTTTTCCCGATGAGAGAAACTGCCAGGCATAGTACAGGCAGTAATTGACCGCTCTGTCCAGCAATACATCGGGATCAATCAGTTCGGTGAGCGCCTCACTGACGCTTTTATAGACATCCTTGTACTCCACATCATGGAGATGACGCTCATAAAAGTGAAGCAATCGCCCCATGACCTGAAGAATATGAAACACAAGGGAAAAATGGCTTCGAAGCTGTTTAAGCTTTCGATTACCATGGAAAAAACCACCATGAATGACATAGGAATCAAAGGAGGATTGAAGATTATGCAACAGCATTTCAAAGCGCCGGATCTCCACTTCATTGACTTTCTCCGGCACAATTTTTCGAACCTGGATGCTTGGATACCGTTCATAAAAGGCAAATTGTTCGAACCGGCTCACCAGGGCCAGGAAATCACTGGCAATAACGGTGAGATTTTTCTGTCGCTGCTGTTTTTGACGATTTTCCTGGTCGTCAATATTATGTTCCAGCTGTTCCCCTGTGGCGATGCCCGGGAAATAGCCCGGTTCATAGCCCATGGTTGGAATTTCGATCCCAAGCCTGTCCGCTTCCTGGAGAATCACCGGAGCTGCCAGCTGCAAAGATCCCTGGATCATTAACAGAGTGTCTCTGGACTCCAGTGCAAAGGTCTCATATTTTTGTTCAAACTCATAAAACCCAATGCGGTTGTAGATATGCTTTTGGGAATACCCCGCCAGGGAGAGATGGCGCACAGCTGCCGTGAGTTCCCTGTAAAACACCCACTCCCGGTTATTCTTTGCCCCATGAAAATCCAGGAAATCTTCCAGCAGATGCGAGGCGGTGATAAGCTTGGAGTACAATTTTTTGGTGAACAGGTAGGCTTCGGATTCCACCTCTGTCACAGACTTAAGGCACTTCAAGTACTCAAACGAAAACAACTTGGCTTTTTCCCTGAAGGAAATATCGCACGAAAGGGTCATGGTCTCTTTGTTTTGTTATCTCTTACATCATATCCTGTTCAGTTTCCTTCACCGCCTGGTCCATTTTCCGGGCCAGCTCTTCGGGCAATCCATCAATATCCACATTGAGAAAACCGCGAACTATGGTGGAAACCGCATCATCTTCGGTGAGGCCCCGGGCCATGAGATACTCTATCTCTCTTCTGTCGATTTTACCCACTGCTGCTTCATGGGACATTTCAACACCCGGAACAAATCCTGAAAGTTCCGGGATGGCATGGAGAAGACCATCCTTCAGGATAAGTCCCTTGCACTCAAGATGTCCTTTCACCCCAGGCACATTGCCCTTAATATGACCCCGTGAAATAATGGTTCCCCCGGCCACAATGGCCCGGGAGATAATTTCAGCCCTGGCACCGGCACCGTTGAGTTCCACCACAGAGCCTACATCCATATAGCTCCCCTTGCCCGCCACCAGAATACTGTTCAATCGTGCAGTGGCATCTTTTTCCAAATAGGTCACCGGATTGGACTGCAATGATCCCACCGGTTTCAGGGAGATATAATTGGATATAAACACCCCGCCTTCCTCCACATGCACCGCTGTTCGGGGACGAACAAAAATATTTTCTCCCCAGTCATGAATCATGGTGTACTTCAGGGTGGCGCCTTTTTTTACATAGAATTCCGACACGCCGATGTGCAGCCCCGAAGAGATATGGGGTGAGGTGGAACAGCCGGCAATGATATGAACCTCGGAGCCCTCCTCGGCAATGACAATATTGTGCACCTTCTGGGAAAATTTATCCCGGGCAATGTGAAGACAGGTCTGCAGGGGTTTTTCCACCTTAACATTCTTGTGGCTACGAATGAAGAATCCCTGGAGAGGGCTTTTGGCCGCTTCCCGTGTCATATCATCCTTTTCAGGGGACAACAGCTTCCACACATAGGGTTCAAGCCAGGAGAACTGCGCCAGTGCCCCGGCCATATCCATGACATCCACCCCATCCATGGAATGGCTGCAGTGAACAATGTTGTTGTTTTTCTGAATAAAGGTGCCGGCTCTCAGGGCCGCATCGGTCTCAATGCCCACCTTGACAAACTCCTGGGCATCGGTTTCCGATATAGCCTCAAGGCGGTCAACATAGGCGTACTCGTCGTGTTCAGCACCGCTGGTAAAGTTGGAAAGATCGACAAAAATTTTATCATTTACGCTGTGCATCCCACACACTCCTCATACCCGTATTCCCTGATCCACTTCAAAATTTCCCTGGCATTGCGCGAACACCGAAGCTGTCCCTTGTAGAGCACCTGTCCCTTGTCGGCGGTGATATAGTCCAGAATATGCCCGGTATGGGTAATCACCAGACCGGATTTGGGCGTTTCTCCGATGATCCCCTTCTGACAGGAAGGATGTTTTTTTATTCCCCTGTTTAACAGGGTATTGATGCTCTCTCCCAAAAGTGCAATGGATTCCAGATCCACACCCGACTCCGGTTCATCCAACAGCACCATATCCGGCTGCTGGGCCATAAGCTGAAGCAGTTCCGACCGTTTGATCTCCCCGCCCGAAAGGTTGTGGTTCACATCCCGTTCCAGAAAATTTTCAAATCGAAGGCTTTGGGAAAGCGCATCCACATCAATCTCACGATCCCGGGCACATAGTTCCACCATACGGCGGGTGGTAAGTCCGTTAATGGTGGGGGGGCGCTGAAACAACACCCCAATGCCCAACCTTGCCCGTTCATTAAGGGGCATAAAGGTGACATCTTCGCCTTTGAAGGTAATTTTTCCCCGGGTAATCCGGTATCCTGAAAATCCCATGATGGTCATCATAAGGGTGGTTTTACCGGATCCGTTGGGTCCAAAAAGGATATGGGTCTCCCCGGGCGGAACATGGAGGTTGACATTTTGCAGAATCTCTTTGTCTCCCACCTCCACTCTTAGCTCTTCAATCAACAACATTTTATATATCCTTATTAAATGAAAAATATACGGCGAAAGCAGCCAGTAAGCCGAATTCTGTGCCCCGGGGCAGTTACCCGCCGTCGGGGCCACGATCATTCATCTGGGATGTACGTTGCCGCACACCTCTTGCAACCTACCCGGAAGCTCGGGCGGGCAGCCCTCAAACACTTCCCTATTTGGTCTTGCACCGGACGGGGTTTACCAAGCTTCTCCGGTCACCCGGAGAACTGGTGCGCTCTTACCGCACCGTTTCACCCTTACCCGGCTGTTTCCAGGGAAACAACCTGGCGGTCTACTCTCTGTTGCACTTTCCTTCACGTTGCCGCGACTCCACGTTATGGAGCGTCCTGCCCTGTGGTGTTCGGACTTTCCTCCAGATCATTTAAGATCCAGCGATCGTATAGTCTACTTCCACCGTATATTTTTTATGAAACACCTTTTTATTCTAATGCATTTTATTCTGATGCACTGAAGTAGAGAATCCTATTGCATTGGGGACATAAAATCAAGTCTTTCCCACGTTGCACCTCAATGTAAAGCTGTGGGGGTATATTCATGAAACATCCCCGGCACACCTCATTTCTGACCTCTGCCACGGCAAGTCCACCGCTGGTGCCGGAAATTTCATTAAAGGTCTTTAAAAGATCAGGGGAAAGGGAGGCACCGATCTCCTCCTTCTGCTGCTTATAGGTATCAAGCAGTTCCCGATCATCTTCACATTTTTGATCAATGGCAGCCTGGTCCGACCTTGTTTTTGCCGTGACCTGTTCAAGATCGGCCATCTGCTCCTGAATCGTCTGTTCCTGAGCCTCTTTTTCGTCAAATATTTTCAAAAGCCCATCTTCCAGCTGCTCCAGACGTTTCTTGTTGTTATCTATTTCACGCTGAAGTACCTGATACTCCCTGTCCGTCTTAACCTGCCTCAATGATTCAGTGCTTTTTTTTATGCGGGCATCTGTGGTCTGGATTTCAAGCTCCATGTCCATGGCTTTCTTGGCGACGGTGGCAAGGGCCTCTTTTTTTTTGTCCAGGACTTTTATAAAAGCGGCCAATTTTGACTCAAGAACTTCTTTTTCCTTATCAATGCCTTCAAGATAGGACTGAATCCGCACGGTTTCCGTCTCAGCCCTCTGAAGCCTTATCAGCACATCCATCTCATTTTTGGTAATTGCTGCCATAATTTTTCCCCTGTGGCGTTGGCATGATAACCCACCTCCGTCGGTTTTTACCCCATATGACGGCACATGACCGGATCATACAGAGACTATTGTATAACCGCCACGGGCGGACCGGGATTTGGTATCTGGGTTCGCCCACAACGAAGCCTGAAAGAATATTAGGTTCGCCTACTCTTTCATATAAATAAAAGGATCTGATTCCCCAATATATCCTTTCACATCAAGCCCCAAATCACCTTGTACGGAAAGTGCTTTTACTTTTTCCACCAAAAGGTCAATGGCAATGTGTTCGGATGCAAAATGTCCCACATCAATGCAACCCATACCCGATGCCTCAATGTCACGGGCGCCATGGTATTTGATATCCCCTGTGATATATGCCTGGGCATTGGTATTAAAGACATCTTTAAGCAGGGACTCGCCACTGCCCGTGCACACGGCAACGGTCTCCACCATCATGTCCGGCAGCCCAACCATTCTTATGTGCCCGGCCTTAAAGACCTGTTTTACCTGTTTTCCCAGCTCCGCCAGTGTCACCGGAACAGCAAGCTTCCCGATTCTGCCGATACCCTGGGGGCAGTGGTCCGGTACGCCAGCTGCGCAAGAGGGCTTAAGGCAGGTCGTCTGCTGTAAACCTAAAAGCTCGGCAAAACGATCGTTCAAACCGCCCTGAACCTTGTCCAGATTGGTATGCAGGGAGATGATGGAAATACCATGGGTGGCGGACAGTGCAATGGCAGATCCCGGCATTGTACTGAGATCCACTCGTTTCACGGGTGAAATCATCAAGGGATGGTGTGTCAATACCAGATCAGCCCCCCAATTTACGGCAGCGGTCATCACTTCCATGGTAACATCCAGCGCAACCATTATCCGAGTAACAGCGGCGTCCGGACGTCCGGACTGAAGGCCACAATTATCCCAGCTTTCGGCAAGAGAAAAGGGAATAACGGCATCCAGCTGTTCAAGAAAATCACAAATTGTTACGATCATTCCCCTCCCCGGGCACCTGAAAAACAGCGTTTTAACAGGGTAATCTTTTTTGCCCTGACCCTAAATAAAAAAAGCGTGGTATTTAAATACCACGCTTAAATCATTCTCTTTCCAAGTATTGCCACAGTCATATAAAAGGTATATATCCTGTTTTTTTATTTTTTTTCTTCTCTTCCATCCTGTGCCATGCAAAGGCGGACCCGGAACAGACATCCATTGTCAACCGGGAAATATAGTGGTGGGCCCACCTGGATTCGAACCAGGGACCGACCGGTTATGAGCCGGTGGCTCTACCAGACTGAGCTATGGGCCCTCCAATTTGGAGAACTCGGCAATTATATAATTTTCAATTATATTGTCAAGGATTAAATCTCAATAAAACTTTTTAGTTTTTTACTTCGTGTGGGATGCCTGAGTTTTCGAAGTGCTTTGGCCTCAATTTGTCGGATTCGCTCCCGGGTAACGGTGAAGTCACGACCCACCTCTTCCAGGGTATGATCGGCTTTTTCTCCGATGCCGAACCGCATGCGAAGCACCTTTTCCTCCCGGGGGGTCAGGGTTGCCAGGACCTTCCTTGTCTGCTCGGCCAGATTCAGATTAATGGCAGCCTCTGAGGGCAGAGAAAACTTTTTATCTTCAATGAAATCACCCAGATGACTGTCCTCTTCTTCTCCAATGGGGGTCTCAAGGGAGATGGGCTCCCTGGCAATCTTCAATACCCTTCGCACCTTATCCAGAGGAATCTCCATCTTCTCGGCAATCTCCTCTGGAGACGGCTCTTTACCCATCTCCTGCACAAGATATCGGGAAGTCCTGATAAGTTTGTTTATGGTCTCAATCATATGAACCGGTATACGAATGGTTCTGGCCTGATCTGCAATGGCCCGGGTAATGGCCTGGCGAATCCACCAGGTGGCATAGGTACTAAATTTGTATCCTCTGCGGTATTCAAACTTATCCACCGCCTTCATCAACCCGATATTACCCTCCTGAATCAAATCAAGAAACTGCAGGCCTCGATTGGTATATTTTTTAGCAATGCTCACCACCAATCTTAAATTGGCGCGGACCAGCTCACTCTTGGCATACTTGGCCTTGGCCCGCCCCTTGTCCACCCCTTTGATAATTTTACGCAGTGAGGTGGCATCTCCCTTCAGGTCATCCTTTCGTTGTTCAATCTGGGAAACAATGGCACAAAGATCCTGATGAAGGATACCGGCACGCTCCCGGGTAATATTGGATTGCTCACAGGCCCATGACACAAACCCCTCCCCATCCGTAAGGGCCTGACACATATCATCCCGTTTGGCCTTAAAGGTACCGGCACATCTCTTTAACAACCCATCCATGGTGTCGAACCATTTAATATTGGCCCTGAGGCTTTTTTCAATATTGTCCAAAATGCCCGACTCAAACCGCCAGTCTTTCAGGTAATCATATATTTTTTCATTGTTATTGCGGATCTCATCCCTGAGTTTTCTTACAGCAGCAGGGGTTTGATCTCCCACCAACAACATGTCCCTTTTTTCCTGATTATCAAAATGGATCTCCCGGATACCACTGACAGTGTTTAAAAACTTCTCAAGCTTTACCGCTTCATCCGCGATCCCATCCCCCTCATCCACATCCCGGAGAATATGTTTGGGACGGAGTTTCTGCTCCTCCATTTTATCACCGATGCCAAGAAGCTTCACAATCGTAAGCGGACTTGCCAGCATGGCTTTGAGGACTTCACGCTCTCCCACCTCGATTTTTTTGGCAATGGTTATTTCTCCTTCACGACTGAGCAGTGTCACCATACCCATCTCCCGGAGATACATCTTCACCGGGTCAGTGACGGCACCAAACTCCATGTCGGCATCAGGCCCACCTGCGGAAAAAACTGCTTTTCGGGATGATTTGCTTTTTACGCCTCCCCCCCTTCCGGTCTTGACATCACCGGAAGATAATGAGTCAACCGTCTCCCGGCACGACTCTGTTGTTGCCCCCTTTTTTGTCCCTACGGCACGGTTTTTTGTTTTCTCTTTTTCCAGATCAACCAGCTCGATTCCAAGCTTTTCAAACATACTAAGTATGTTATCAATCTGGTCGGATGATTTTATGTCATCGGAAATGGCTTCATTTATTTCGGTATAGGAGAGACAACCTTCATTTTTCCCTTTTTCAATCAACTGCTTCAAGGTTTCTCTGGATATTGTCTCTTTTTCATTGGATTCAACCGACGCTGCTGCCATAAAAAATGCCCCCCAAAGGCTTTTTATTATTCATAGCCACGTAATTTCCGTATCTCTCTCTGACGTTTGGCGAGCAAGTCAAATGAAAGGCTGGAATTACTGCCCTGTTCTGCTCTTTTTATTTTAGATGTAAGATTGTTTTCGCTTTTGTTTCTAATCTTTACAATTCTGCTCATCAAAAAAACTGATTTTTCATACACATCATCAACATCGGGAATTTCCACCATGGAAAGGGAAGCCACCAAACGCCGCTGGGCATCGGTTTCAACCCTCTCCATAACCCGGGGCACCATCTGTTCATCACCCTCTAATTCAAGCACATATTGGCCGATCTCCTTGAGCTGACGAGAAAAAAAACAGTCCAGAACCCCCCGGTTGCGAACCTCTTGCCTAATCTGGGGGAACTGCAGCATCATGGAAACCATCTGCCTTTCTCTACGCATGGAGGCCTGCTCCAGGTTTGTCTCTGCACTGCCATCTCCGTTACGGGCAAGGACGGAGGGGGGGAGGGGCTCATCTTTAGATACCAGAAAAGCCATTCTGACTTTTTCAAGCACCGCCGATTCATCAATGCCCAATGTCTGGGACAGCTCATGGATATAAAGTGAGCGAGCCGCAGGGTCTTCCACCCGGGCAAGGGGTTCTTTCATCTCTTCCATGATTTTTATTTTTCCCTCCACGGAGAGCCCGAACTGCTCCACGGCGGACTGGGTCAGAAAAGGGATCACAGACATGGCCTCCCTGGCACACGCTTCAAAGGCCTCTTTCCCATTGCGTTGTACAAAGGAGTCCGGATCCTGGCCCTGGGGCAGAATAATAATACGAACGTCCATCCCCTCCTTTATAAAGGTGCCGATACTCCTTTTTGCCGCATTAATGCCTGCCTTGTCGGAATCAAACACCAGATATGCCCTGGCGGCAGCCCCCTTCAACAGCCTGACGTGGGATTCCGACAGGGCCGTGCCAAGGGTTGCCACGCAATTTTTGATGCCACATTGGAAAAGGGAGATAAAATCAAAATACCCTTCAACAATATAAACAGCATCTTCCTGTCTGCAATGGGTCTTTGAAAGATGAAAGCCATAAAGAATTCGACCCTTGGTGTACACAGGGGTTTCAGGTGAATTGAGATATTTTGGAATGTCGTCATCCATCACCCGACCCCCAAACCCGGCCACCTGCCGGGTGACATCAAAAATAGGAAACATGATCCGGTTTCTAAAGCGATCGTAATATCCCGCTTTCTCCCTTCGCTTGAGCACAAGACCCGATGTTTCCGCCATCATTTTTGACACCTTTTTTTTCTTTAAAAACAGTACCATGTCGTCCCAGCGCTTCAGGGACAATCCAAGGTTGAGCTGTTCAATGGTGTCACGACGGATGCCCCGGGATTCAAGGTATTTCCTGGCCGGTTCTCCAGAGGGTGCCTGACAAAGCAGCTGGCCATAGTGGGCCATCACCTGCTGATTCAACCGATAGAGCCCCTCCCGCAGCGCCATGTGCTTCTCTTTTTCAGGACTTACCGGTCCCATCTCAATGGGAATACCACACCTTACCCCTGCCATCTTGACGGCTTCCGGAAAAGTAATACCATGGTATTTCATCAGATAAGAGAAGACATTTCCCCCTGCACCACAGCCAAAACAATAGAAGATCTGTTTGTGGGGGCTAACGGAAAATGAGGATGTCTTTTCGGAATGAAACGGGCACAATCCAAAGTAATTCATTCCTGATTTTTTCAGCATCACCGTTTCGGATATCACAGAAACAATATCTGTGACTGCTGAAATCTGGGAAATGATCTCTTCAGGAATACGCATGGGGGTGGGACAGGCTCCAAAAAATTAATCTCAAGTAGCGTGGTAGCGACAACAGGGTTCATCAAAACCACTTATGGATGATAATTCCCTGCCCAGGGAGACGTAAAGTACCCGGGCACTGCATATTCAATGCATTCCGCGTACCCTCACGCCCGCCCCGGAGACTTGGGTACAGGCACATCCCAAAACTCTGAAAATAATTACGGATCACCGGATGTCAATGGTGTTTCAAAGGGTGCCTTTACTTGAAAGGGTTCCCACAACCCTCTCATCCGGACGGCAGGCAGCGTCCATGGCCCGGCCCAGGGCCTTGAATATGGATTCGATAATATGGTGTTCGTTCTCACCATAATCACAATTGATGTGCAGATTCAGCCCTCCCTGAACACTGAAGGCCCGAAAAAACTCTTTGGCAAGGTAGGCATCAAAGGGGCCGGCGCATCGAATGGTTTTGGGAAGGTGATACACCAGATAGGGCCGATTGGAAAGATCCACATTGACCCGACTGAAGGCTTCATCCATGGGAACGGCTCCTGCCCCATACCGGGCAATGCCCTTACGATCCCCCAGGGCCTTGGAGATCACCTGGCCCAGTACCAGCCCCGTATCTTCCACGGTGTGATGGTAATCCACCTCCAGATCCCCCTTCACCGTGAGGGTCAGGTCAAAAAAACCATGAACCGCAAAAAGTGTGAGCATATGGTCAAAAAAACCAATGCCCGTGGAAACACGGGATTTACCCACCCCGTCAATGTTCATCTTAACGTCTATCTTTGTCTCTCTGGTTTCTCTTGTCAGTGATGCAATACGAGCCATTGAATTTAACCTTGCAAAGCATTAGTAGGTATAATATATTTATTTATTTTCTCATATATCTTCATTTACTTCAAAATTACAGATTTTTGAATGTACAAAACAATTGAATAGTGTGTCAAACGGTTTTTTAAACATCTCCAAATTTTGCAAAAATGAAAACCCGTCCCCATGTCTGCCAACACCGGAAACAAAATTATATTATCATAATGAGGTTCATTAAAATAGAATGACGTCAAAATTATCCGATGCCTACAAAGTTGAAAATCAAGATCATGACAAAACCATATCCCCCCAGGAGACCATTGAAAACTTCAAACTAAAATCCATGAAAGCGGGGTTGAACATTCTCAAGGAGACCCGGCGCATCGACAATGGACGTCTTAATATTCCCGTCTACTTCAGCGTATGCGGCCACGATGCCCACGACCTCACCGGTACCCGAAAACAGATGGGCAAGGGGGTCAGTCCCATCCTTGCCGAGGCCAGTGCCGTCATGGAACTGGCAGAACGATACAGTCTTTACAGCTTTAAAACGGCAGCGGAAAACAATAAAAAAAGAGTTCGGAATCGTGTGACAGCGCCCCTGCCCTTTTCCCTTGTGGCAGCTTCCGTACTGGATGATCAAACAGCCACCCGGGAAATTGCAGAAAAAATTTTTTCGGAACTGCCCCTTCAATGGGTCAAGGCCTACAATATCACCTGGGACGAGGAGGTGGATATCCCCCTGGACTGGTTTTTCATGATCAATGAGTTCAATGGATCATCGGCAGGCAACTGCATGGAAGAGGCCATCTGCCAGGGCGCCTGTGAAATTGTGGAGCGGCATGTGTGCGCCGTTATCTGCAAGGGAAAAAAGGCGGTGCCCGGCATTGATCCGGATTCGGTGACCAACCCCTCCACAAAAGAACTTATTTCCAAGTTCAAATCCGCCGGCATCCGGCTCTACATCAATGATTTTACACTGGACACCGGTATTCCCACGGTGGGGGTGCTGGCCTATGACCCTGCCACCTTTCCGGAAACCAGTGAAATTGTATGGACGGCGGGTACCGCTGCCAGTCCGGACAAGGCACTGAGTCGTGCACTGACGGAGGTTGCCCAGCTGGCCGGAGATTTCAACACCTCCTCCAATTATGTGGCCAGCGGACTGCCCAAATTTACCGCCCTTGACCAGGCGGATTTCATCATCACCCCCCTGGAAAACCACACCGGAAAAATGGTGGCCCTTTCAGACCTCCCCGATATTTCCAGCACCAATATCCGGGATGAAATTGAAGCCATTACACGGGAATTGTCACGCCTGGGGTTTGAACTCATTGTGCTGGACACCACAGATCCCCGGCTCACCGTTCCGGCCTGTTACACCATGGTGCCGGGCACTTTTTTCAGAGAGCGGGCAGATAACAGCAGCATTGTCATGTTCTGCGCCAAACATATTTATGAGAATAACCCAGCCGCAGCGGCCTTGTTCCAGCTTGAAAAAATATCGGGCATGCTTCCACACCAATATTTTATTTCATTTTACCGGGGCTTGTGCCACCTTGCCATGGAGGAACCGGGCAAAGCCCTGAACCAATTGGAATGTGCACTGGCAGAGAATCCTTCAACCCAGGATATCCCCACCATCTGCTCATATGCCGGTGTCTGCCTCAAGGAGATGGGGCGATATGAGGAGGCGTTGGCTATCCTTGAAAGGGGCATTTCCCTTGACAATGAACGGGAAGATATCTTTAATCTCATGGGATTCTGCCACTTCATGCTCAAGCAGCACCCGGAATCCATTGCCTGTTTTCACAAGGTTCTGGAGCTGAAACCCGGCTCAGCCATTGACCATGCCAGTATTGGCTCTAATTACCGGGAAATGGGAGAGACGGGAAAGGCTGTGGATTTTTATGAAATGGCCCTGGCCCTTGACCCCACCCTGGAGTTTGCCAGGGAAAACATTGAAAAACTCCGGGTCAGGTAATGTCGGTTGTCCATCATGGATATAGCTAAAGGGAAGGGTCAGGGGGGCGGTAGTTACTTTATCAGTTTTACCACCTGACGGAACAGATCTCCTCCCGCCTCCTGGAGTAACTCAAAAAAGATCATCTCAACACTGGTCACATTCCCACCGGCCCGGCAGATGCGGTCAATGCCCAGCTGCCGATTTTCCGGGGTACGAGAAGAGATACAATCCGTCACCATCTGCACTTCACATCCCCTGGCCAGAAGTTCCATCCCGGTCTGATATACACAGATATGAGATTCTATGCCAGCCAGCAATACCTGCGTTCTGTCAATGGCGTTGAACTGTTCCATGAACTGCGAATTTTTGCAACAGCTAAAGGTGTGTTTGGGAATGGGCGTCATATCCGGAGCAAGCAGGTCGGAGACTTCGGGTATGGACTTGCCCAGCTTATCCGGAAGCTGTTCTATCCAGATAATGGGCACCCCCATGATTTTCATTCCCTGGATCAGGGTGGAAAGGGATGAAAACAGGGATTCTCTGTCATGCATCAACGTTGCCAACTTTCCCTGGATATCAATGACCAGTAGTACTGTTTTATCCAATGTAAACATTTACACCTCCCAAAAAATGATAGCCCCCAAAATGGACTGTTAAGTACAAACTGAATTACTATACCCGCCACAAAAAATCAAAAGAAAAAAATACGAACAAATAAAAGTATCCACCAGTTGTCTCTTCCATGTCGACAGGTATGGGGGCGAAATCATGCTTGCGTTGTGTGCATTAATTATGGCATTGTTGTGATCAAACTTTGAAACCGGAGAAAGGGTGATGGATGAAAATTCCCACCCTTCATGCAAAAAAAAGCTCATAAAGATATGACCGACACAGATCGACAAAAATGGAATGCCAAATACCGCGACGGATCCGGTGGCCATAAACCGACCCACATTCTGACCCGATACCATGACCACGTCTCCCCGGGACCGGCCCTGGACATTGCCTGCGGAAACGGCAGAAACAGCCTTTTTCTGGCGAAAAAAGGCTTTATTGTGGACGCGGTGGACATTTCAAACGTTGCAATGGATCGTCTGAAGGGGTGTCATCCGAATATTAATGCACTGTGCATGGATCTGGATACCTGGGAAATCCCCCGGAATTCCTACCATTTGATCATCAATGTCCGGTTCCTGGATCGACGGCTCTTTCCCCAGATACAGGAAGGGCTCAAAAAAGGAGGGGTACTGATTTTTGAATCCTTTCTGGAGGGAACCGGTGAAGAGGAGGGGCAACCCCACCATAGAAGTTATCTTTTAAGGAGAAATGAGCTGCTCCATGCCTTCTTAAATTTGCATATTCTGTTTTACGAGGAGCGCAAAGAACGACATCACGATCATACCGGTCTCATGGCCACTCTGGTGGCCCGTAAAAATTAAGGGCCTGACTCACAGGCAGGTACTCTGGGCTCACACCGTTCAAAATCGCAAAAACACACAATATGTGGGACTTTCATATAACATACATGGCAGAAAAACCTGCCACAACGAAAAACGAAAGTCCTTTAATTCCAGCATATTGGTGAGACTTTCATATAAAAACCGCCACGGGCGGACCGGAATTTGGGACCCGGACCTGCCCACAACCAAATCAAAATATAATTCAAGGAGAAAAAAATGAAAGCAAATCAAACGAAATTGAGCATGTCATTTAAATGGGTATTCATTGCTACTGTCATGTTGCTGTTCGTCTCTGTTGCACCCAGTTATGCCCTGTTCAGCGGGAAGATAGACAGTTTTTCAGCAGATAATGTGAAGATCGACAGCAACGGGAAAGTGATCAATACCGCCAAGCTCTATGTAACAGAAGATGCCGTCCGGATTGACGGGATACCAGCCGCGGGCATGGGTGGCGTTAACCTGAACCTGTCCATGCTGATACTGAAAAAACAAAATAAATCTTACTTTTATAACCATGACAAAAAACTGATGTTTGAAGCACCCGCAGATGAAAAAGATTTTTCCGCCGGATACAAGGCACTTGATAATATTGACTCTGAAAAAATGCTGGGCAAGGAAACAGTGTCCGGTTATAAATGTGTTAAAAAAGAGGTGATCACAAGTACTCAAGTCATGGGTCAGAACATGAAATTCAAGCTTGTTGTCTGGGAAAGTGATAAATTTGAGATGCCGTTGAGAACCATGGATGAAGATGGTGATATCCAGGAGATGCGCAATATCAATACCGACAAGCCTTCTAAAAAACTGTTTCAACCCATTTCCGGCTATAAGAAAGTAGACAATATGATGGCGGTCATGGGCATGGATTTTGGTGCCATGATGTCACGGGAAAATGATAGGGAAGAAGAGGAGGAGGAGGAGGCCCAGACGATGCCGAATTTCGCCCGGCAGAATCCGGAAAATATGGATGTCAATAAAATGATGGAGCAGATGAGCCAAGCCATGGGTAACAACATGAGTTCTGAAAAAAAAGCCCAGTTCATGCAGACTATGACCCATGCCATGAATCAGGCAAAAGAGACCAAAGAAGGTCCGGGAGCGGCAAAGCAGATCTGGCAGACCATTCCCAAGCGACCGGGCGACAAGATCGGTGCCGAGCTTAAGACCACCCATGCCCTCAATGTCACCATGGGCACCAATGCCTCACTGACATCTGTGTTCAATTTTTATAAAAACAAGCTGACTGCCAAAGGATGGAAAGATCAGGGCATGTACCTTCAGAACGATGAAGGTTCCATGCATCTGACTAAGGGGCAGCAGAGTCTGACCATTTCGTCGGCGGAAAACCCGGGCATCAAGGGCAATTTCAGCAAGTTTTACATGATGCAACTCCAGGGCCCTAATATTTAAGGATATGGAAGCCGGCTTTTTGAGGTTGGCTTGTAATGGCAACAGCTATAACGGTGCCAATTTCAAGAATTTTTTGGGGTTAACGGTTCCAAATAACCGGCCCGAGCGGTCCGAACCCATAAAGTGATCCAAGGGCCGTCATCCGGCAGTGGCAAGGAAAATGGCCCGCACCGGAGCCGGGTACCCTTCAACGGTTTTCCGGGGATCCGCCGGGTTCAGAAAATCATTTAGAGACTCCGTTTGAATCCATGGGGTTTTTCTCTGTTCCCCCGGGGTGGTGGGGGAGACATCAATACAGCGGATGTTATTAAATCCGGTGCGTTTCAGCCAGGAGGTCATGGCCGGGATGCTGGGAATGAAAAAGACGTTTCGCATCTTGGCATATCGATCTTCCGGAAAAAGGCAGAGATTGTCATTGGAAAGAATAATGAGATTTTCCAATACAAGCTCTCCCCCCTTTTTAAGGGTGTCATGGATTTTCTTCAACATTTCCAGGGGAGATGTCCGATGGTAAAGGACCCCCATGCAGAAAACGGTGTCAAAGTAGTGCTCTGCCACAGGAAACTCATCAAAGGTAAAGGGCAGGTTAACCACCCGGGGCAATTTCAGATATTTCTGCAGGGCCAGATATTGAAAGTAAAAGGTGTGCTGGGGTTCAAGGCCCACCACCAGGGCCGGATCAAAGGCAGCCATGCGAAACATGTAATAGCCGTTGCTGGAGCCGATGTCTAAAATCCGTCTGCGGTGAAGGGGGGCAATATGGTGAATGAACCGGTTCCATTTAATAAAGCTTTGCCACTCGGCGTCAATGGAGATACCGAAAAGCGAAAAAGGTCCCTTGCGCCAGGGGCACATACGGTACAGAGCCCCTGTCAGGTCGGCTTTCACCTCATCGGTGACCTCATGCCTGCTGCCCGCAGCCACCACCTCTTTAGTGAGATCACAGGTTAAAGGGGAAACCTTTGGCAGACGTTCAAGTGCCGTGGCATACTTTAAAATATTTCCCCGGGGGATTTCAAACTGAGATTGTTTCCTCTCCAGGGCAGCATGGAGTGCATCTTTAAACGGGGGCTCTTTTAACTGCTCAATCAACACCTTTTCAAATTCAGCCGCAATTTCAGGAATCATGAATCACCTATTTGATGGCAAGCATGGCGGCAAAGTTAAACCATTTCAACCAGATATCCATGGTGGTAAATCCGGCACCGCGCAGCCGTTGTTGGTGAGCCTCCAAGGTATCGGGCACCAGCACATCCTCCAGCGCATCCCGTTTCTGGCTGATCTCAAGATCGGAATAGCCGTTTTCCCGTTTAAATTTTTGATAATACTGCTGCTGGAGCCTATCCAGCGTCATGGTATCATGGACAATTTTCTCAGTGAGCAGCAACAGGCCACCCGGTTGGAGCCCCTCATAAATGGTCTGAATCACCCCCGACCTTTTGTCCGGTGTAATAAACTGGAGGGTGAGGTTAAGCACCACCACCGATGCATTGGTAATAGAGATATTTTCCACCCCATCGCACACCAGGGAAACCCAAGATGCCCTCTTTGTCTCTTTTAATCGACGATCATACCGATCCAGCATGGGCTGAGAGCTGTCCACCGCCACCATGTCAAAGGCCGTATCCCCCATGATGGCGCAAAGCTTCATGCCGAAATTGCCGTGGGAGCATCCAAGATCATAGACCCGGGTTCCCTTCTGATAAAACTGGGCCGCCAGCTGGGCCTGGCGATGGACGCACTCCCCATAAAGCGGAACGGAACGTGTGATCATATCGTCAAACACATGGGCCACCTTCTCATCGAACTCAAAGGCCGGCACCGGATCTCTCTTCTCTTTAAACAATGTGTCTTTTTTCATCTCTTTTGTTACCAGGGTCAGCCCGTTTGGTCTGTGGTCACCCGCTTCAGACCCAGGGGCGGCACGTCATGTTTAATCGTTTTTTTCAAATTTGCCGGGGAGGTACCATACACGATCCCGGTGATTAAGTTAAGTGCTTTTAATCACGCTTGCTGCATCCGGGGCCTGTCAGCTCACTTTTACCCCCTGATACGGGACTGATAGTGATTTGGGTGCGGATTCTCTCCCTCAGTGCAGAAACATGGGAGATAATGCCGATGAGTTTGCCACCCTGGTGAAGTCCGGATAATGTTTCCAGGGCGGTCTCCAGGGCCTCTTCATCCAGAGTCCCGAAGCCTTCATCCAGAAACAGCGAATCCACACGGACATTTCGGCTGGCCATCTTGGAGAGTCCCAACGCAAGGGTAAGACTCACAATAAAGCTTTCACCGCCGGACAGGTTTTTGGTGGACCTGATTTCACCCGCCTGATAATTATCAATGACATTGAGTTCCAGGGGCTGGGCTTCATCCCGGATCAACAGATAGCGATCGCTCATCTTCTCAAGTTGGCGGTTGGCATGGGACACCATTAATTCAAAGGTCAGCCCCTGGGCAAAGTTACGGTATTTCTTCCCATCTGCAGATCCGATGAGGGTGTGCAGATTTTCCCATCGGAGGAACTCTTTTCTCTGGGCTTCCATTGACGACTGCTTTTTCTTTATGCGCTCCTTGGCAGCAGTATTTTCACTCAATTTATGCTTCAATCCGGCAATGGCATCGCAAAGCTGTTTCAGGCGCTCTTCACGCTCCTTGAGCTGTGGTTCCAGCACTTCAAGGGGTGCCTCCGTGAGCTTTTTGGCTATTTCACCGGCCAGGCGGTTTTCACGCTCCTTTTGTGTGGCCGTGAGCTCCGTCTGCCTCCGGTCAATGGCCTCTGCCTTTGAGTTAAGCGCCTCCCGTTGCGCCGCTGTGAGGCACGCGTTAAGAAACTGATTTTCATTGGGAAATCCGGCACGCTGCAGATCAGTGACAAATCCCGATTCCAGCGGCTCTAAGTGGAAAACGCTTTTTGCCGTCCGCTCCTTTAAAGCGGTGATGGTGGTTGCGGTAACATCACGTTTCTGCTGTGCGTTGTCCAGCAAGGCTCTTGCCTGTTTCTCCGCCTGTTCGGCAATGGTGATTGCCTTGGTCCACCGCTCCTCTTCGGTGTCAGGGCATTTATTTCCAAACAGTTCCCCACGCGTTGCATTCACGGCCCGGTATTCTTTTTTTGCCACATCCAATGCGGCCTGCTTGTTAACCAATGTGCCGCTTTGGGTTTCGATCACCGCATTAATCCGTTTCAACTCACTGTCCAGATCCGAGAGCCGCTTTTCCATTTCGGCTTTTTTCTTCACCTGGGTCTGCCATTTCCGGAGTCGTTGTCGCAGGCCATTGCGCAGCAAGGAGACATCTCCATCGGGAATCTCTTCTATGCCAAGGGGCTGCAGTTTCACAAAAACAGCCTGTTTCAAATCCGAAAACCCTGATCGGGCCTGGTCAAGGGTCTTTATCAGACCGGTGAGATCCCTTTGGGCGGACATCTTTTCCTGGGCCGTTACCGCTTCATTTTTTTCACTGGTTGCCAGCGCTTCCAGGGCCTTTTTTTCCGCAGCCTCCAACTGCCGGATAAGGGCTTCCTGGGCCTCGGCTTTCCCAATAACTTCAGAAAGGGCCTCGATTTGTGCCTCTGTTCCATCGGCCTGGGGAACATTGCCCTCTGCAAAGGGATGGGCAACAGCCCCGCACAGCGGACACGGGCTACCGTCCTTGAGTTTGGAACGGTACTCTTCCAGCTCAGCAATCTTTGACAGGAACGCCATTTCCCGCAATAAGGTCTCTTTTTCCGTGCGGATCTCCCGAAGCAGACGGTCACCCAGCAGTTGTCGCAGATCTTTTTTCCCCTGATCCAGGGCGTTGGCCGCCGCATCCACTGCTTTTTTCCGGGTCTGGCGCTTTTTGGTACATGCGTCCAGTTTTTTGCCGAACTTATCAAGGGCTATCCTGGCCTTCTGCTCATCATCCGCAATTTGCGTGATCTCCTTTTGCTTTGAAAGCAGCGTTTCAAGCTGCGCTTCAACACCGGCCAGCCCCCCCACCAGCCACTCATCCCGGGAGTGCGTTTCAAGGTAGGCATGAACGGCATTCACCTGCTTTTGGATGACCTTGCGGTTTGCCTGCTCCTGTGCTTGACGCTTTCGGCCCTCTTCAATGCTGGCCGCATCTTTTTGGCACTCTTTTTCACCGCTTTCCACCCCCTTTTTCAAATCCGCCAGCGTCTGGTCAAGGGCACGCACCTTCCGAATCAGCGGTGCCGCCGTCTTCAGCGCCTCCTTTGCCTTCAGGGTTTCCTGTTCAGCCTTTTGCAGGGCCTCGGCCTTATGCCCGGCATCCGTCTCCAGCCCGGGCAGTTTTTCCGCCTCTGTTTTCAGGGAGTGTTGATCCGCTTTCAGCTGTTTTCGCATGGCCGTCAGCGTAGCGTACGCCCCGTCAAACACGGCGGCACTCAGTGCCCGGTTTAGTCGTTCCCGGTGGGGTGTGAAGGCTTCCATTTCAACTTGCAGCCTTTCAGATGTCTCAGACAGAGCGCCCAGTTCTTTTTTCAAGGCATCAATACCGGTTAACCAAGCCATGGCTGTTTTTGTTTCGGCCACCTTGGCAACAAGCATAATTTCCTGCTGCTGTTTTTCTGCAAGCTCCCGTTGGATCTGTGCTTCCTCTTCAGGTTCAAGGATGATAATCCCCGCTGTTTCGGCCTGCAGAAGATTTAATTTTTCCCGTTCCTGCCGCTGCCGCTCATGGACACGTCGTGAGATCTGTGTATAAATTTCAGTGCCGGTGATCTGTTCAAGTATTTTGGATTTTTGCTCCACATCGGCTTTGAGAAAGGTATCAAAACCGCCCTGGGCCAGCAGTATGGACCTTGTAAAGCGCTCAAAATCCATTCCCGTCTTCTCTTCAATCACCGCAGCCACCCGCCGGAGCTGATTCTCAATCACCCTGCCGTTTTTACTTCCCTCTGAGATTTCATGACGGGGAAGCTGCAAATCTCCATCGGCTCTTTTGCGGGCACGGTGCTGGGCCCATTGGCATCGGAACCGGCCCTTCCGGGATTCAAACAGCACCTCGGCATAACATTCTCCTGTCTGGCGGGACATGATCTCATTGCTGCTTTTGGTAATTTTCCCCAAACGTGGTGTTGCGCCGTAAAGTGCCAGGCAGACGGCATCAAGCAGGGTGGACTTTCCCGCGCCCGTGGGACCGGTCAGGGCAAAGATACCGTTGGAGATATATTCAGGGTCTGTGAAATCAATGAACCATTGGCCATAGAGTGAGTTGAGGTTTTGAAATCTAAGTTCAAGAATCTTCATGGGCAGCCGCTCTATTCCGCATTGATGTCTTCTTCATGGAGAGACATGATGATTTCGTTATAAGAAGCTGTCAGCGCCTCCCGCTCTTCCATGGGAACGTCAAAGGCATTGAGACAGCGTTGAAATACGTCGCCAACATCCAGATCATCAAGGGTTTCATTCTCCTCAATGGCATTGAGCACCCGGTCAATGACCCGTTTATTCTTGATCCTTCGGATCTCCATGGCTGAATTTGCCATGACCGCTTCAATCATCTCCCGAAGGTTTCCAATGATCTCTTTGCCGGTGTATTCGATCTCAAGCCATGCCCGGCTTTCTTGCTGTTTTAACTGTTCTATTTTTTTGCAAATATCATCAAGGGAGCCGGCAACTCTTATAAGGGGTTGAAAACAGGGGATCTGCACCTCTTTAATGGTGGGTGTGGTGCCATGGAACCCAACGACAATTACTTTTTTATCCTGGGTGGCTTCACCATAGCCCATGGGAACGGGTGAGCCGCAATAGCGAATGTGCTCGGCATTCCCCACCCGCTGGGGAACATGCAGATGGCCAAGGGCCAGGTAATCAATGGATGGGGGAAACACCTCTTTGCCCACATGGGCCAGGGAGCCGACATAGAGTTCTCTGACGCCATCTCCGTCAACGGTCTTACCCCCGGCCGTAAAAAGGTGGCCCATGGCAATAATGGGCACGCCCGGATGACCGTTTTTTTCAAATTCAGACTGTTTTTGTGCTGCAATGCCGCACACATCTTCATAGTGGTGCTTCAACGCCTCAACCAGTTTGGCATTTTTATCATCAAGGGTTTCCCCGGATTCCACGGTGCGAATATCCCTGTCACGCAGATAGGGCACAGCACAGACAATGGCCTGGGGATGTTGCCCGGCATCATGAAGCACAATCACCTCATCTTCCGGGTCTTGTGCCATGGCACCCACCACATGGACATTCAGGGCCAGCAGGAGTTCCCTGGGGGCATCCAGGAACGAAGGAGAGTCGTGGTTGCCGGCAATGACAACAATGTGGCGGCAGGGAGAGGCTGAAACCCGGCAGAGAAATCGATAATAAAGGGCCTGGGCGCGGTTACTGGGGGTGCTGGTGTCAAACACATCTCCGGCCACCAGCAGTGCGTCAATGCCTTCCGTCACTATGGTGGTCCCCAACCACTCCAGAAACAGGGAAAACTCTTCATACCGCTTCCGTCCATAGAGACAACGCCCCAGGTGCCAGTCTGATGTATGGAGTATTTTCACCGAACAGGTCCCCCCTTTTCTCCAGCTCTGTCTTGATCACACGAATTCATGAAGACGACTCACTTTATTTTCGGGTATACCCCTCATCCGTCAGCATCCCAAGCGAGGTCCTGGCGGCAGTGTTGGCCAGGTTGTCCACCCGTTCATTCAGGGGATTACCGGCATGGCCCCGGACCCATTGAAAGGTTAACCCGGAATACTGTTCGGTGACGGCAAGCATTTTTTTCCATAAATCCGGATTCAGGGCCGGTTGACCATCGGCCTTTTTCCAGCCACGCTTTTCCCAGTTTTTTGCCCATCCCTTGGTGATGCCGTTAATGGTATACTGGGAATCGCTGTGAACAGTTACCTTCCTTTTTCTGTGACTATGGGGAATCTTTTCCAACGCAGTGATCACGGCCAGCATTTCCATTCGGTTGTTGGTGGTGTGGTTAAAGCCCTGGGAAAACTCCATGGTTTCTCCATCCATCATCAAAATCACACCATATCCACCGGGTCCCGGGTTTCCGATAGCAGACCCGTCGGTGTATATATGAATCTCCTCATCGACCGCCCCACCCGGTTTTTTCCCGGTGGTCGGGGTCTTGTCTCTGTCGTGACGATTAATCAGCACCTTGATTTTTTCCGATATCACAAGTCCCTGGGTAACCATCTTGTCAAGCACCGGAATAAATTCCGCCAGGCGGAACGGCTCATCAACAATCTCAATCACCAGAGGCAGGTCTTCGGACAGTCTCAGGATCTTTGATGTACGGATTTCACTGTTTTTTCCAAACCCCATTATCCCACGCATCACCGTTGCCCCGGCAAGCCCTCTTTTGTGGGCCTCCTCCACAATGGCTTCATAAAGAGGTTTACGTCCGGACCTCTGGCTTTCACCAATGTAAATGCGAAGCAGTTCCATTTCGGTTTGCATATGTATGTCTCACTTCAAATTTTTGTATTACCCGGTACATGGTCGATAACAACTCCCCAAACCATTAAACCCCAACCGTCTATAAGAAAGTGTAGATATGCCTAACATTACTTTCATGATTCGTTGTGGGCGGGCCGAGGTCACGAAATACAGTCCGCCCGTGGCGGTTTTTATATGAAAAGGTAGTCTTCAAGTCTACCTCAGCAGAGCCCCTCCCCCGACGGGCAATAGGAACCGGCCAATTGAGCCGTCTACGGTTCCGGGCCGGGCCCATTGCCCGTCGGGGGGGGGGCGGCATAATGCCATTTTCTATCTTCGTTGTGTCCGCCAGGACATGGGGGTTATATGAATCGGCCCAATGCCATGCCGATGAAAAACACACCGGTTCCCGCCAGCACTTGAAACACAACGTTGCCCATGCCCATGAGCATCTGGGAATCCGTCAGAAATTGACCGGTCTCGGAAATAAAGGTGGAAAAGGTAGTAAATGCCCCGAGAAACCCCACAAAGACCACAGACCGCATGTCGGCATTGAAATTCCCCCTGCCAAGGGCAAAGGCCCATAGCAGACCAAACAGAAAGCTGCCCAAAATATTCACTGCTGCGGTTCCCCAGGGAAAGCTTGATCCCAGCCATCTTTGAACGGCACCGGACAGACCGTATCTGGCCAATGAGCCCAGGGCCCCCCCCACAGCCACCCACAATAATTTTTGAAACACGATCAGACTCCTTGTTCACAGTGCCGGTCAATTGAAATGGTACTATAAATATGCGTAAAACAGGCAAGTTGTCAAACCTTCTTTGCAGAAGCGGTATGATTTAAATCTTGACAAAGTTACTTTTGTTTTTAATTGTTAAATGTTTTTGGCTCATGTTGTATTTCAAAGAGAATTTTAAGCGCTGATCTCTACTGCACATAAAGACAAGACAAACTAAACGACAAGCTGTTCAGAGATTAACTTTTATTCAACTTTTCAATATTATCCAAACAATTTGTGGCTACCCACTTAAGGCGGGACAGCCTCTAAAATCAAGGTTCTTGGGAGCCCTTAAATTGGGGGACTGCAAGCAACTTATTCACATAAAAAGCCTTGAAAATATCCCGGCTTAAGTGGGTAGCCCAATTTGTCAATCCAGATATGCCGTTGTACATATAAAGGAAATATACGGGAATAAATAACATGAAGAAAAGAACAATACGTAAAAAGCCTTCTCCCGCTTGGTTGGAAGCATTAAGGAATGAGTTTTAAATAACTTGCCCTTTTCAGAACCCGATGCCGCTGAAAGACGATGTGTGTTAATTTGTAAATGAGCATATTATTTCGGACTCATTCCTAAATGATTTAACCGCTATGCTAAAACAAAGCTTGCACGCACCATATCTTGTACGTTACAGTGGGGTTGTGCCTGAAATCAACCATAGACAATTCAGAGAACTTATTTACGGTAATTACCGAATTATTTATCGTATCGAAAAGAAACAAATCTCTATTCTTACGATACGCCATGGTAGACAAATATTGCCAATAAATGAAATCAGAACGTAAGGAAAAGCTCAATTTTCCAAAGGTTATTGGCACGTTGCTTCACTAATATCGTAGTTTTGGCCATAAAAATTCATATTTTGATCAAGCACCTAATCTTGATAAATCAATGGACCCATGCGTCAGTCAAGGAGGAAGGGATGACACTGTTTTGCAAAACAACGAATACAAAAAAGTGGGGATGGGTTGCAGGGACGGCGCTGCTGTTCTGTATCATTGTCACCTCCGGGTATCACCCCTGCCAGGCGGCGGTCTCTCCATCGGATCTCCCCGCAGTGCTGCAACCCTGGGTAAACTGGGTGCTTCACGACAAACTAAAACAGGTGTCATGCACTCCCCACTATGATGATGCCAACCGCCTTGAATGCAGCTGGCCCGGCACGCTGAACATCTCCCTTGACGATAAAGGGGGAAAATTTGACCAGGAATGGGAGATCTGTCACGATACCTGGGTTCCCCTTCCGGGAGGTACCGGGCAATGGCCCCTTAATGTCCGGGTGAACAACACCCCTGGGCTGTTGATGTTGCACAATGGGGGGCCTGCCATTCATCTTGTCCCTGGTCAATATGGTATCACCGGTGATTTTCAATGGAATACGCTGCCTGAACATTTAAAACTCCCGGAAAGAACAGGCCTTTTCTCCCTGCAAATCAAGGGTGAGGCAGTGCCGTTTCCTCAAATGGACTCCCAGGGACGGCTGTGGCTGAAAACCACCCAAAAAAACCAAAAGGAGGCCGATGGCCTCAAGGTGGAGCGGTTCCGAAAAATTGTGGATGACATTCCCCCCCGGGTCATCCTGCACACCACCCTGGAAGTTGCCGGAAAGGCCCGGGAGATCACCCTGGGACCGTTATATGATTCTGCCCTGTTTATCCCCCTGTCCCTGGAAAGTGCCCTGCCGGCCCGTCTTTCCCAGGAGGGGACCCTGCGTATCCAGGTAAGACCCGGCAGATACGAATTTTCCCTGGTATTGCGGTATGTGAACCCTCTGGCACAGCTGACATTGAACGGGGCTGAACCCCACTATCAGCCCGACCATGAGATATGGTCTGTTGAGCGCCGCCCCGGGTTGCGCATTGTGGAGATATCCGGGATCCCTTCGGTGGATCCCCGCCTCACCTCCCTTCCCCGGGAGTGGCAGCGTTTTCCGGCATATCGCATGAAGCCCGGAGAAACCATGACCTTTAAGGAGATAAAGCGCGGAGACCCGGTGCCGGCACCGGATCGTCTGACTCTGGACCGAACCCTGTGGCTGCGATTTGACGGATCCGGGTATACCGTTCAAGATAGAATAACAGGGCAGAAAAACAGTGACTGGCGATTGGAGATGGATGCGGACATGGTTCCCGGAAAGGTGACGGTGGATGGGGTGGAGCAGTTGATCACAAAGAGAGCGGTAACCGACAAGCCAGGGGTCGAGATCAGAAAGGGCATGCTTCATCTAACATCGGAAAACCGCTTTGACAAAGGCATTTACCACATACCGGCCACAGGATGGGATCACGATTTCAACCAGGTGACGGGACGACTGCAGCTGCCACCGGGGTGGAAATTGATCCATGCCCGGGGGATGGACAACATCCCCGGCACCTGGCTGAAAAAATGGACCCTGCTGGATTTTTTCATGGTGGTTATCTTTACCATTGCCACGGCAAAGCTCTTTTCCATTCCCCTCTCCCTGGTGGGATTTGTCACGTTGGTGCTGATTTTCCATGAGCCCCTTGCCCCCCGCTATGTCTGGCCAGCCCTTCTGGTGGGCATTGCACTATTGAGATATCTGCCCCCGGGTAAGTTCAGAAAAATCATCCGGGTGCTCCACGGGACCGTGGTGCTGATCCTGGTATTTACAGCGATCCCCTATGTAATTCACACCCTGCGGGTGGGTATTTATCCCCAGCTGGAAAAACCCTGGATCTCCATGAATACCGACGACGGCACCGTTCAATCCGCTGTCCAAGGCTATGGAGGCAGTGATCAACTCCAGGAGACCATGGTCAATCAGGAGGCAGAGCCTTATCGCCTAAAAACGTTTGACAAGGCCCGGAAGCTTGCAGCTCCCCTGCCGGCCCGCAGCACCAGCATGATTTCCACCCCCCGTCCCATGAAACCCATGGCAGACCCCGATGCCATGACCCAGACCGGTCCGGGACTTCCCCGGTGGCAGCCCTTCACAACGATTCCCTTTAGCTGGTCCGGACCGGTGGAGCCGGGGGAAACGGTGACCTTCACCCTCATGGGTCCCGGTGCAAACCGTTTTCTGGCATTTCTCCGGGTGGGACTCATAGCCCTTCTGGCGGCGGGATTACTCGGGGGGGGATGGAAAAGGAAAACCGGCTTTTCATGGTCCAAAGCCTCTGCCGGGGAGGGCGTGATGATGGCCGGGCTTTTTCTGATCTGCATCGTGGGCAGTGCCACACCCTGCCCTGCCACGGAAATTCCCTCCCCTGAAATGCTGCAGACCCTTCAGGAGCGATTGCTTGAACAAAAGGAGTGTTTTCCCGCCTGTGCCGACATCACAGATGCCACCATCGACATTAACGCCCATGAACTGATCATCATCCTGAAGATCAATGCCCATTTGGATACCATGATCCCGTTGCCCGGCCATGCCCGACACTGGCTGCCGAGCAATGCATTGCTGGATGGCAGTGACGTCCCAACCGTTATTCGGGAAAATGAGGTGCTTTGGATGAGGGTTCCGGAAGGTAGCCATGATATTGTGCTCCAGGGACGGGTGCCCAACATAAATACACTCCAGCTGCCCTTTGTTCTCAAACCCCATTTTACCAGGATCACAGCCCTTCAATGGACGGTGCAGGGCCATAATCCGGACGGGACGCTGGATGGAACCCTCCATTTTACACGTATCTCAACGGGAAAAGAGCCCCAGGAGGAGATCCTAACAACCGGTGTACTACCGGCCTTTGCCCGGGTGGAGCGGCATATTGTGCTGGGAAAGGAGTGGCAGGTGGAGACCACGGTGCACCGGGTGACACCCTTGGGCAGTGCCGTGGCATTGCAGATTCCCCTGCTTTCCGGTGAATCGGTGACCACCCGTAACGTCACCGTTAAACAAGGTCGGGTGCAGGTAAATATGGATGCCGGTGAGATGCAGTTCCAGTGGCGCTCCTTTCTGGAACCCATGGATACCCTGGTCCTGTTCCATGAGAAAACCCGGGAGTGGACAGAGGTGTGGACCCTTGATGTGGCGCCCCGTTTCCATGTGGAAACAGAAGGTATTCCGGTGATTCTACATCAGGTTGACCAACGATGGATGCCCACCTGGCACCCCTGGCCCGGGGAAAAGGTGACCCTGAACATATCCCGTCCCCCAGCCATCAAGGGCAATACCCTGACCCTTGAAAAAAGCCATCTGGTGCTTCGCCCCGGCCGACGAACCACCCAGGCCCAGCTCTCCCTTGAGATGAAAAGTACCCAGGGGGGGCAGCACACCATACAGCTGCCGGACAATGCCCGACTGGAAGAGATGACCATTGACGGCAAAGTGCAGTTGATTCGTCAGGAGGGCCGCTTTGTTCCCCTGCCCCTGTCACCGGGAACCAGCAGGGTGAGTCTCAAATGGCGGGAAGCCAGGGGCATGGGGATGTTTTACCCCACCTCCGACATCGACCTGAATCATGTCAGCGTCAATGCCGGCATGGATGTGTATCTTCCGGCTGACCGGTGGCCGTTGTTTGTGGGGGGAGCGCCCCTCACCGGCCCGGCCGTGCTTTTCTGGTCGGTCCTGTTTGTGGTGATCCTCATCAGTGCCGGTGTGGCCATGTCCGGGTTGACACCGCTGCGGTTTCATCATCTTTTTCTGCTGGGACTTGGAATGTCCATGAGCAGCCTTGGGGCCTGTTTTTTTGTGGGCCTCTGGCTGGTGGCCATGAACCGGAGAAAAAAGATAATGACGGAGATAACGGATGAGACAGGGATGGACACACCTGCCGGGGCGGATGCAGCGAGTACCGTGACGGCGGATGCAGAGAAGATAAAGGGTACGGTGGCAACAACGACTGCAACGACGGTGGATGCAGCGGATGCGGCGACAACCGCAACTACCGTAATTGCAGATAGTACCGCGGCAGCAGAGACAGCAGTTGCAGCGGCGGCAGAGATAGTGTCGAGCAAAAAACATTTTAACATGATTCAGGTCGCCTTGGCAGCTCTTACCCTTGTTGCGGCCGGATCTCTTCTGTCCGCTGTTGCCCAGGGGCTTTTAGGCCATCCGGACATGAATATCACCGGAAACGGTTCCAGCGCACATCTCCTGCGATGGTACCAGGATGTCAGTGACAACAAACTTCCCGTGGCATGGGTGATCTCCATTCCCATGCTCTGCTATCGCCTGGCCATGCTGGCCTGGGCCCTGTGGATCTCATTCGGCCTCATTTATATGGTTAAGTGGGCATGGCAGGCGTATACAACGCCGGTGATCTGGTACCCTCTGCCGAGAAAACCCTTTCGGCTGCGAAAAGCAAAACAACCGGAAGAAAACAAAAAGCCGGTATCATGATCTCCCTCACTGTTTTCACATTGCCCTTCCGAACCCCGTGAGTTGTAAATTTTCTGGTTATAACATACATGGCAGAAAGACCTGCCACAACGAAAAACGAAAGTCCTTTGATTCCAGCATGTTGGTGAGACTTTCATATAAACGGATTTGGGGGAGTTGAGTTGGTCTTCATATTGGACAAAAGGTAAGCCTTCATTTATGGTTAAGTAGCAACTCTTAACCAAAGGATGAAAGAATGACCAAAGATTCAGCCCAAAAACCAACTCCCCGAGAAAATCGTACGATAGTTCTGCCCTTCGATTAAGAGCAATATTTTGATTCAATCGAAGCGCCCAAAAGGTTCAGGAAGGAATTGGATGCTTTCATCAACAAAATTCCGGAGCTTTTCCCCAGCACAATCGGAAACGGATATTTGTTGAAAGAGATCCGGGTTTCAAAAAAATTGAACATACCGACACGGCGGATCATCATTGACGGGGTTTCTTACACAATTAGGCCTTCATTTGTGATGCCTTATCATACGGCATTGTCGGACAATGTTGAAAAAGCTCTATTTCTCCGAAAATTTGACGTACCTTTCTTGGACCTGAATCCTGAATACAGCCCGAAATCGGTCAACACCGACGGCTGGAAGGCTACAATGAACGCATGGACGTCCTTATTCCCCTGGATTTTTGTCATTTGCTGTTTTCTGCATGTGTTCATCAAGGTTCGGGACAGATCAAGTAAAAAATACAAAGAACTTTTCGACGTCGTGGGAAACAAGATATGGAATTGCTACGAGGCTGCAACCAAAGCATCGTTTTCCCAACGCGTACGCAGACTCTATGAATGGACAAAGGTCATCAAAGACGTGCCGGATGTCATATTGAAGCCAATAGAAAAATTGAAAAAAAACCTTTCATGTTATTCGAAGGCTTACGATTTGCCAGGATGCCACAGAACCAGCAACATGGTAGATAGGCTGATGCAGAGAATGGATCGCCACCTGTTCTCAACTTTTTACTTCCACGGTAGCCTTGAAGCCGCCGAGTTGAGCATTAGAGGCTGGGCATTGATTCAAAACTTTGCACCCTGCAATCCAACAACCATTAAGAAACACGATGGATGGAGGTGTCCAGCAGAATGGATCAACAAGTCAAGATATCACGAAAACTGGTTGCAAAACCTCTTGAGTTCGGCATCCATGAGAGGATTTAAACACTCTCCCCCAAATCCGTTATAACCAGATATTGTTTTATGCCTGTACTTAGTCACAAATACTATGTGGTATTTGCAATCCCATTTAACGTGTGATAATGTTTGCCAATCTTTCATTGGTTCTTCCTCGCTTCCTTCGGAGCCTTCCCGAGGAAGAACCTTTATCAGTTTTTTAATCTCGCCGGAATTGTCAAACTTTTCGGGTCGCTCAGGCAGAGCCTGAGGTTTAATTAAAAGCAATCATTTTTATAGGAGTTAAAAACTGTTTCATGAAGGTATCTATCATCATCCCAGCTTTTAATGAAGAGGCATCCATTGGAGATGTTATTAAAAGTATCAAAACAAAATATCCTGATTTCGAAATTATTGTGGTCAATGATGCCTCGACCGATAACACTGCTGAGATTGCGGAAAAAGCCGGAGCAAAAGTACTTTCCCACCCATATAATATTGGCAATGGAGCCTCCATCAAGACGGGTATGAGAGTAGCATCCGGTGATTTCTTTGTGACCATGGATGGTGACGGGCAGCATCGACCTGAAGATATTGGAAAACTCCTGGCAGAAATGCAAACCTATGATATGGCTGTGGGCCAGCGTACTTTTTCAGACCAGGCATCCTTTGGCAGATATATGGGCAATCTCTTTTATAATAAGTTTGCATCCTATGTCACCAAATTCAATGTCAAAGATTTGACCTCCGGATTCAGGGCCGTTAACGCCGGAATGGCAAAAAGGTTTTTGTATCTTTTCCCCAATACCTACTCATATCCAACTACCCTGACCCTGTCGGTTTTAAGGAGTGGCAGAAGCGTTAAGTACGTTCCGATATCAAGCAATAAACGCCAAAAGGGAAAAAGTGGCATCAATTTATTTAAAGATGGGGTACGTTTCTTCATGATCATCATAAAAATATGTACGCTTTTTTCTCCATTGAGAATTTTTTTACCGGTGAGTGGTTCACTTTTTCTGATGGGCATATTTCATTACCTGATTACCTATTTTACTTCCGGTAGATTCACCAATATGAGTGCTCTTCTTCTGGTTACAGGCGTTGTGGTTTTTATGATGGGGCTTGTTTCTGAACAGATTTGCCAGATGCGATTTGAACGTACAGGAGATTTCAGGCTTCAAGACACCATCAAAAGAACAACTGATAAAAACGGATGAGATCGCCCCAACGATAGAAGACACAAGAAAGGAGGATCAGTTTGCTGCGCATATTGAGAAAACTATAAATTTGCGCCCTGATGAGGACCGGATCTTCATATGCGACCAGCTCAACACCCATAAACACTTGGGGGCATCCGTCATTCCCGCTTTACACTTTCATGAGGCGAATGCCCATTTTTTGGTGGTTGTCCTTGAAAAAGTGTAAAGTACTTTTGGGAGCATCTGAAGAATGCCAACACTTGTAGACTTATCAGCAAAAATTAATCACTTGACAATTTTACTGGTATATTATTGAATAGATTTACTACTCAATAATTATTTACTTGATGTCCAAGTTTTATGATTATACTCAGCACCGTCATAATTTGAACTTTTTGGATAAGGGGATGCCAATATATGAAAAAATCCAGTTTGAGAAAGCCCAATTTATGCCGGTGGACAGTATACATGCCTGATCCAGAAATCAGCAGCTGGACCAAAGAAGAAAAGAACGTAAAAAAGCAGGGGCTTCCTAAAAGTGAGCGTCTATCTAAACCAGGAAATGACCCTGATTACCCGAAAAAAATTCAATTGGCGTTAATTTTGCTTAAGAAATTTAGAAAAAATCATCCTGAAGTAACAGTCAAATGCGTCTTGGCTGACGCATGATATGGTTCAAAAAAGTTCATGAGTGGAGCCTCTGACTCTGACATTTTTGGAGAAGTACAAATTATAAGCCAGTTAAAATCAACCAAAACATACGCCATAGAGGATGGGAGTAAGAGGTCAAACAATGTGTCGAAGAGCGATCAAGCCGAGACCTGATTCTGAGTCTATGATAGACCATTGCATCCGCCTTCACCCTGAACAAAAAGCCCGCATAGAAAACAAAACCCTCATATTTACTGTGGGAAGTCTAAAATGGAGGGCTTAAATGGATGTTTTGATGGAGTGTTTTCAATTTCTGGTAAAACAAAAAAATCCTGGTAAAAAACTCAAGGAAATGCCCCAAGCGATTAAAAATATTTTCCAGCTTATGCCATCTGCAAAACATATGAGCGGAACAATTTTGGGCAAATTAGAGCCAATACCGTCTCTATCAGCCCAATATTGTTCTTGCTGAGATTTTTTGGCAAGCTCATCATCAAAAACTTGAACATTGAGATTTAAGGTTATTAATGGAAAACCTCTTTCAGGGCCTGATCGCATCTAAAACCAGAATCAAACTCCTCACGCGTTTTTTTTTCAACCCTTTGACCAAATCGTACCTTCGGGAATTGGCCAGAGAATTCAACCTCTCAACCAATTCCGTGCGGGAGGAACTCAACCAGCTTACCCGCACCCGGTTGCTGATATCTGAAAAAAAGGGGCGCCAGGTTTTCTACGAGGCCAACACCGCGCATCCCCTTTTTCCGGAATTAAAATCAATGGTGGCCAAGGTCATGGGAGTCGACCAGGTAATCGACTCCATTGTATCCCGCCTGGGCGATCTGGAGGAAGCCTACCTGCTGGACGATTATGCCGAAGGGAAAGATTCTGGCATCATCGACCTGCTCCTGGTTGGGAATATCGATCAATATCACTTGAACGATCTGAGCCGAAAAACGGAACGTTACATCAAGCGCAAGATCAGGTCCCTGGTTATCGACACGACTGAGTATGATGAGGTGAAAAACAAACTGGCCAATCATCCCATGGTCCTGATCTGGAAACGTAAAGAAAACTGATTGCTGCAAATGCCCTGGTGATTGTAGCCCGTTTTACCATGAAAATAGCGTTTGGTTTTCATGGTTCGGGGTGGCCGAAATCCGGCCATGAACGTTTATGTGGTATTTACTATTTGTGCTTTATTTTCTGTAAGTTATATTTTTTTCAATGTAACTCAAAGGGCGGAGCTATCTCCGGAAATACCTACGGCAACATGAATATCTTCGTAAACATCAGTCATCCCGCCCACGTCCACCTGTTTAAAAATGCCATCGGGCAGCTGTCCCGCAACGGCCACCGGGTGATCGTGGGAGCCCGCCGGAAGGAATTTACCACCGACCTGCTGCGGGCCTATGGCATCGGCCACACGTTGTTGACCCGCAAGCGGCAGGGGGCCGCCGGGCTGCTGATTGAACTGCTGCTCCAGCAATTGAAAATTACCCCGCTGATTCGGAAATATAATTTTGATATCATGCTGCAGATGAACGGCATCTTTAACGCCCCGGTGGGCCGTCTTTTTGACATCCCCACCCTGGCCTTCTCCGATACGGAAAACGACATCTGGGCTAACCGGACGGCCTTTCCGTTGAGCAGTCACGTGTTTTCACCGACCTGCTTCGATCACGCGCACGGCGGGCCTTGGAAAAACCAGATCCTATACCCAGGATACCATGAACTGGCCTACTTGGCACCGCGCTATCTGTCCGGGCCAGTCACTCCTGAGAACAGATATCTTGTACGGTTCGTCGGTTGGGGGGCTGGCCACGATATCGGAGAAACCGGGTTGTCCCCGAACCAAAAAATTGAAATTGTTCAGCGGCTTCAGGCACACGGAACCGTGCATGTCTCCTCTGAAGGTCCCATTCCGGCGGAAATTGCCGGATGCGCCCGCGACCTGCACCCGGCCGCCATTCACGATTTCATGCGTGGCTGCCGGATGGTGGTGGGGGAATCGGCTACCATGGCTTCAGAGGCAGCCTGCATGGGAATCCCGGCCCTGTTCATCTCCAACACCGGCCGCGGCTATACCACGGAACAGGACCGGCATTACGGCCTTATCCGGCACTACCGCCTGGATCAATGGGCGGACATCACGGCCACCCTGGAGGATTGGACCCGTAAGGACCTCAGTGCCGCATGGCAGGCCAAACGCAGACGCATGCTGGCGGATAAGATCGACGTCACGGCCTGGATAGTCGACCTGGTTGAAAACTATCCACGGAGCGTGGCCGCGGCCAGGAGCGGAGACTTTGAAAGGTATGCCCTGACATGTGCGGCCTGAGCGGCGTATACCGGTATGGCCGAGCCGGAAAACCGGACGTGGATCTGGTGGGGCGCATGAACGCCCTGCAAAAACACCGGGGCCCGGATGACAGCGGCCTTTTTGCGGACCAGAACTGTGTTCTGGGACACCGCCGCTTGGCCATCATCGACCTGTCGCGGGACGGGAGACAGCCTTTCCGCTCTGAAGACGGCCGCTACCGGATGATCTACAATGGTGAAATTTACAACTATGTGGAACTGCGCAAAGAGCTGGCCGGTCTCGGCTGGCAGTTTACGACCCGGACCGATACCGAAGTACTGTTGAACGCCTACCGGCAATACGGCGCCGGATGCCTGGACCGGCTCAACGGCATGTTCGCCTTTGCCGTTTACGACACCCTGCACGGCAGCCTGTTCCTGGCCCGGGACCGCTTCGGCATCAAGCCGCTGTACTACAGCAAACTTGACGGGGCACTATACTTCGCCTCCGAGATCAAGGCCTTGCTGGCCATTCCCGGGCTGAACCGCACCGTCAACCGCCAGAGCCTGTTCGACTACCTCGTGTTCAACCGCACGGATGTCTTCGACGAAACCTTTTTCGAAGGGATCAAACGGCTCCCCCAGGGGCATTATGCCGTCCATGATGCCGATGGACTGCGCCTCACCCAATGGTGGAAAGCGCAGGCGTTTCTAAAATCCCGACCGGATGCGGATGCGGCCATCATCCGACGCGACCTTGAAGAGATCTTTGTTTCAGCAGTTAACCTACGCATGCGCAGCGATGTTCCGGTGGGCTCCTGCCTCAGCGGCGGTCTTGATTCCACTACCATTCTCGGCGTTCTTTTTGACCAAGCGGCAGCGGCAAAGGACTATCCGACCTTCACAGCGGCTTTTCCCGGTAACCCGGTGGACGAAACCGGCTACATCGACCGCCTGAAGCGCCGCTATGCATTCCTCAACTTCCGTACGTTTCCCACGGCCGAATCGGCCTACGCCAACCTGCGGGAATTCGTCTACGTCAATGATGAACCCACAACGAATCCATCGTTTTACTCCCAGTACGAGGTGATGCGACTGGCCGCCGATCACGGTGTCACGGTCCTGCTGGACGGCCAGGGGGGGGATGAGAACTTTGCCGGGTACCAGTATTTTCACGGGTTCAATCTCTACGGTATGTTGCTGGGTCGGCAGTTTGCCGAACTGGCCCGGGAACTCGGCCGGTGCCTGCTGCGCCGTCAGCATCCCAGCGCCTATCAGACCTTTGCATTCCAGGCACTGGCCGGACCGGTAAAAAAAACACTGTTGAAAAGGACCCTGCCCTATCTGAAACCGGAGTTTTTCGAGGCATTCATCGATTCCAGCCGGGTCTACACGGATTTTTTCGACGCCGGGGACCTGAATCAAAGCTTGGCTATGCACTTTCAGTACAAGCTTGAGCACCTGCTGCGCATGGAAGATCGCAATTCCATGGCCTTCTCCCTCGAAGCCCGGGTGCCGTACCTGGATTATCGGCTGGTGGAATATGTGCTGGGTGTAACGGGAGCCCTGAAAATAAAAAACGGTGAGACCAAATATATCCAAAAGCAGGCCCTGGGGCACTACACCCTGCCCGCCATAGCCGCCCGCAGGGACAAGATCGGCTTCGCGGCCCCGGGCGACGAGTGGATGCGCACAGATCAATGGCAAACCGCCACCCGTGACAATTATGATGTATTGACCAGCACTTTCCCCGGCGTTTTCCGCAAAAACGGGCGGCTTCCCAGAACCGGTTTTGACCGCTGGAAAATCAATCAACTGGGCATGTGGAAGGAGCTTTTTCTGACCGGATGATGAACGATCACAATCTCATATTGCTGGATCTGCTGCACGCGGCAGCCCGGAAAGACTACCAAGGCTACAGCAAGTTCGATGCCTTGAACAGTCCGCTGCTGAAAGAACTCTCATTCAACAGCAAATGGCTGCGGCTTCTTTATACCCAGCTCGTGAAGGCGATGCCACTGCATGTCCGTCCCCTGCTGAAGGTGGCTGAATCCCGCAATCCAAAAGGAATTGCCCTCTTTGCCCGGGCCTACTTTTCACTTTACCGGCAAACCGGCCGGGAGGACTTATTAAGGCGTGGTGAGCAGCTGGTCCAGTGGCTTTGCGACCATCCCAGCCCTGGACACGAAAACCTGTGTTGGGGTTACAACTTCGTCTGGCAGAACACCATTTTCCTTCAGAACGAATTCGAGCCCAACGCTGTGGTCACCGTATTTGTTGGCGAGGCCCTCCTGCACGCCCATCGCCTGACCGCCAGTCCGGCCTACCTGCGGGCTGCCCGGTCCGTGGCCGCCTTCCTGCTTGATGACCTGCCGGTACTGCAGGAATCGGCTCACGAGATGGCCCTGGCGTACGTATTGCGCAGGGTGGATGCCGTGGTGCTGAACAACCAGGTCCTCATCAGCGCTTTCCTGGTCAAGCTCTGGAAGCAGACCGGCGAAAAAGAATTGCTGGATGCGTCGGTGCGGCTGATGAATTACACCGTCAACCGCGTCACACCGTACCACGCCTGGTTTTATACCGAACCGCCGAAAAAATCCCCGATCTCGCATGACAACTACCACACCGGCGGCATCCTGGACGGCCTGCTCGAATTTTTCGAAGCCACGGGCGACGACCGCTTCCAGACGATCTACTGGAAGGGGCTTGATTTCTATCACCGCAACCTTTTCGAACCTGACGGGGCGCCCCGCTGGATGTACAACCGGCGTTTTCCATACGATGTTCACGGTGCCGCCCAGGGCATTCTCTCTTTTAAAAAGGCCGCCCGCCACGAGCCCGCATACGCCGGACGGGCCGCCTGCGTGGCTGATTGGGCGATTGAACACCTGTATCGTCCGCGCACTCACGATTTCAGGTATCGCCAGGGAGGCTTTTTCAGGTGGAATTATTCCCTGATGCGCTGGTGCAATGCCTGGATGGCCCGGGCCCTGGCCGAACCAACCATTGACCCGCAACCACGGAAACGCACATGTTCTTAGGACGCGAACAAAGATTCAATCCAAACTACTCTAAGTTAGAGCGACTGTACATCCGCCTGCTGGGCATTCCCATCCTGGGACTGCGCATCCGGGCTCGCAATATCTTCGCCCTGATCCCGTCCGGCCGGACATTCCGGAACATTCTGGATGCCGGCAGCGGCACAGGCGTCATGAGCTTTGGCCTGGGGCGCAAATACCCTTTTGCGCAGATACTGGGCATAGACGTAGACCCGGACACCATTGCCGCCGGCAACCGCATTGCCGCGGCCCAGGGCGCGGCGAACGTCCGTTTTGCCTGTGCGGCCGTCGAGGATTTCAACGCCGGGCAGGGCTTCAATCTGATCATCTGCGTGGATATCCTGGAGCATATCGCAAATGACCTGTCGGTCCTGCAGAATCTCAACACCCTGGCGGCCGACGGCGGCATACTGGTTCTGCACGTTCCCGCCCTGTACCGGCGCTACCCGGTATGGCGCAAATGCCTGAACTTCGATGTTCCTACCCATGTTCGCTCGGGGTACGAACCGGCCCGAATCCGGTCCAAGGTTGAGGAGGCCGGTTTTGCCATTATTTCATCCGGTCTCACCTATGGCTTCTGGGAAAGCCTGGCCAACAACCTGAGCTACATGATCACCCGTGCCCGCATGGAAAACCGCATGCTGTACGCCCTGGCCTTTCCGGGTCTCAACCTGCTGTCGCTGCTGGGTGCCCGAGCCCGTCCCCGCACGCTCGGTGCCGGCGTCTATGTCGTGGCCGAGAAACGTAAATGATCATCATCCGGCAACCTTACTGTCCGCCGAAACCATAGGTGGACGAAAATATGAAACGGAGGCATACAGTGTTTCAAAAACTGATGCGGGCCATCATTCCCGCTCCTTTATACCACGTGGTCCGTCGAGACGGCCTGGGCCGGTTGTTTAAGATGCTGGTGACCGTCGGGTTGAGCTACACCCAGATCCTGGTCTACCTGCTGCGCAAACGCGGCATCCGGGCGGCCTGGAATTTCCTGAGCGTCAAACTCTTCACTCCGGTGGGGCCCGGCAGTGCCGGCCTTTTCTGGTTTTTTGCCGGCTGGCTGATCCGGCGCTACCCGCTGCTCTACCGTTTTCCACGCCAGCTCGAACTGGAGATCACCACCGAGTGTTCCAAAAAATGCATTCACTGCGAACACACCTGGTGGAAAAACGATTCCCAACTACGTCAGCACATGCCCCCCGACCAGGTCATCAAAATTCTGAAACAGTTCCCCAACCTGCGCTGGGTGAGCCTGGTGGGAGAAGGAACCTCCTTCGAACACCCGGACATGCTGACCTTTATCAAGTACGTGAAGAGCCGTGAAATCATGTGTTACATGGTCGACCACCTCAGTGATTGGACGGAAGACACCCTCAAAACCGTCATGGATTATGATCTCGACGGCCTGTCCATCTCCCTGGATGCGGCCACTAAAAAGACCTATGAACAATTGAAGGTCGGCTGCGACTTCGACAACGTGACCACCAACATCAAAAAACTGGTGGCCCTTAAAAAGCAGCACCGGTCGCCCCTGCCGGAAATTATGTTTACCTTCATCGCCATGCAAAAAAATGTGGCTGAAATTCCAGAGTACGTGGATCTCATCGCCAGCCTGGGAACCCGGCGGGAGTTTGGTCCCGGTTCACGGATCGGCGTGGTCCGTCTGCTGGCTTTCAAGCAGATCCTGCACCTGCAAATCGACGATATTCCGCAGCCGATTATCCACGAGGCTCAGCAGAGAGCCCGTCGGAATGACCTCTTCATCAACTTCACCGGGACCAATAAGCAGGAGGATTTACCCGACCCAAGCTGCTGCCTGGCCTGGATGGAACCTTACATTTTCATGGGCGGCTACATTTCACAGTGCTGTGCGGTGTTTATCTCCAACAACAGGAATTTCATTCGCAAATACGCCCTTGGCAACGTACTGGAAAAAGATTTCAGAAACCACTGGGACGGTCCCGCATACCGGATGCTGCGCAACTATGTGAACAAACCTGAGCGGCCGATCCCCATCCAGTGTGCCGGCTGCCGGATTTTCAATACCCTGCCCCGGGAAAAGAAATACGGCATCATCAACACCCATAGCGGTGAAATTATATCGCTGGAAAAATTTTACCACGAATACATGGGCGAAAACATGAAATGGCGCTACCAGACCGTCATGGAAAAATAGCGGCATGCGGGTTTCCCAACACACCGCCATCGGTATGACCGCCGCTTTGCCGCTCCTTTTCGTCTCTCCGACGGGAGCTGGCCTGCAGCTTGCTGTCACGGTACTGATCGATATCGATCATCTGCTCTTTTACCTGTGGCACGAAAAAAAACTACCGGCAGCCGCCCCGGGCGGTTTTATCCGGCAATATGGCCAATGGCAGTATTTCGGTCCCCGGGTGCATCTTTTTCACAACTACGAAACCCTTGCCGGTGCTACCCTGCTGGCCTGCCTGACGGGTCATATCCTGGCTTTTTGCCTGCTGGCCGGAATCGGCCTGCACCTGGCCTGCGACCAGTGGGCCGACTACCATGCTTTTAAATTCCTGCGCATCAAGTCCTTCTGGGGCGACCTGCTTCGTTATGGACAATACCGGGCCGCAAAAAAAGCCGGACGGGAAAAAGAGTACATGCTGCATCGCCGGGATACCTGGCATCGGCACCTCTCCCTGAACCTGCTGCCCGAAAAAAAACAAGCGGCGCTACACCGCTGCGGGATACTCGCGCTCTACCCCGAGATTGCCATCGATCCGAACCGCGATGCTGGCGCCTGGAAAATTTTTTTTTAAACACTTTGCGGAGGTCAAAACCCGAACCCATGAATCTGAAAGCTCTGATCCTCGCCGGCGGCCGTGGCAAGCGGCTTGAAAATGTAACCGATGATTTGAACAAGTGCATGTTGCCCTTCAACGACCGGCCCCTGATCGCCTACAGCCTGGAGAACGCCGTAAAGGCGGGTGTGGCGGAAATTATCATTATCGTCGGCTACCGGGCGGAAGACATCATCAATCATTTCGGCATCGAATTCGCGGGCACCCCAATCAAGTACGTAATCCAGCGGGAGCAAAAGGGGCTGGTACATGCCATTGAGTGCGCCCGCGACACCCTTGCCGGCGCTGACTTCATGACCTTTTTGGGAGATGAGGTTCTGGTAAAACCGCGGCACCGAGAAATGGTGCGGCTGTTCGCGGATTCGGCTGCCTTCACGATCTGCGGGGTCACGGAAGTGGCCGACAAATCCATGGTATCCAAAACCTACGCGGTGATCCAGGATGACAATGCCACCGTATTCCGCCTGATCGAAAAACCGCGCAGCCCGCTTAACACGATCATGGGCACCGGGAACTGCATCTTTAATAACGGCATATTCGACTATATCGCCCACACCCCCATCAACCAGATTCGCAAGGAAAAGGAGCTGCCGGACCTCATTCAATGCGCCATAGATGAAGGCCGGTTCGTCAGATCATTCAATATCGGCACCGGCTACATAAACATCAACACGGAAGAGGATGTGGCCGCGGCTGAAAAAACCTTCAACCGACTCACAAAGGCAGGTTTGCAATGAAAGTACTGGTAACGGGCGGCTGCGGATTCATCGGCTCCCATGTCTGTGAATTCTACGCCGGTCTTGGCTGGGAGGTCGTGTCCTATGACAACATGACCAAGTACGAACTGAACAAAACGGGCTACCGGGCCGACCTGGCCAGGCAGTATAACCACGACTTTCTGAGCAATATCGGCGTGGCGCATATCCAAAAGGATATCCGCGACCGTGAAGACCTGTACGCGGCCGCCCGGGGATGCGATTATATTGTACACACCGCCGCCCAACCGGCCATGACTCTGTCGGTGGAGTCCCCGTACCTGGACTTCACCACCAACGTCCTGGGCACCTACAACGTCCTCGACGTGGCCCGGGAAATAGACGTTCCGGTTGTATCCTGCGCCACTATCCATGTATACGGAACCGCCATCAACGACTCCCTGAAGGAGAGTCCCTCCCGCTATACGCGCGAACCGGTCACGATTGATGAGCAGGCACCGGTCATGACGGGTAATATCACCCCCCTGCACGCCTCCAAATTTTCTGCGGAATGCTACGTCCGCACCTTTATCGACACGTACGGCCTCAAAGCAGCCAGTTTTCGTCTAACCGGCCTTTACGGGCCGCGCCAGTTCGGTGGTGAAGACCATGGGTGGGTCGCCAATTTTCTCATCCGGGCGCTCACCGAGCGTCCCATCACCGTATTCAACACCGGCAAGCAGGTTCGCGACATCCTTTTTGCCGGCGACCTGTGTAAAGCCTTTCATGCGTTTTTCGAGAATCAGGTCCCGGGTATCTACAACATCGGGGGAGGTCCCGAAAACGCCATTTCACTGCTGGAAACCATTCACTATATCGAAAAACTTCTGGGCAAAAAGGTCGATTACGACTTTGGCGGCGAACGATGGGGGGACCTCTACTACTGGATTTCCGATACCGCCCGGGCCCGGGAAATACTGCACTGGCAGGCGGAAACCAGGCCTGATGAAGGCATCCGGATTTTAAAAGAGTGGATACAGGAGCATATTGATATCTTTGGAGCGTGATCGAAATTAAAGAAATGCCGATGCACATTACACATATCTGCCCCCGTTTCAAAGAAATTCACGGCGGCGGCGAACCGGTCCTTTTTCACCTTTTCCAAGCGCTTGGCGACCTGGGTGTTGCCACGACGGTGCACACCTGCAATTGCCCGGATGCCATGCTCCCGCAGTTCGACCGGCGGACCCGGATGAAGTCACTGCCCCCCATTTTCAACCGGACCTTTGGCAATGTACTGCTGACCGGATTTTTCGACCTGCTGTCCACCTGCTTTCTTATCGCCGGAATTGATCCGCAGACTGATGTCGTCTGTTTTCATACCGAGAACACGATCCCGGCCCTGTTCCTGTACAAGCTTTTGGGCGGCCGCAAACCGACGCTTTACTTCTGCTATCAACCGCCCCGTTTTGCCTATGACACCACCCGGGAGACAGCCCGGTCCGGAGGCATCCTTGGCCGCCTGGTGCCCCTGTTTAAAGCGATCTATAAACCGTTTGACCGGATAGCCGCACGGCAGGCCGACCGCATCGCCACTTTTTCAAACGGCTATAAGAAATGGATCGAGGAGATCTACCGGGTCCGGAATGTTTCGGTACTGCCCCCGGGAGTAGATCAACCGGATAAGGCCACGCCGCCGTCGTTTCTTGCAAAGAAGCTGCCCGGACCACACCGGGTTCTTGTCTCCGTGGGCAAGCTGGTCGCCTGGAAAAATGTAGACCGCCTTATCGACATCCTGATCCTGGTGAAAGAGAAGCTGCCGGACGTCTGCCTGCTGATTGTCGGGGACGGGCCCTGCATGCCGCAATTGAAACGCCAGACCCGGGAGCTGGGCCTGAACAATGCGGTCATTTTTTGCGGGTACGTGCCGGCAAATGAAGTGTTTGCCTATTGCGCGGCCGCTGATATTCTCGTGCTGCTTGAAAAGAACGCCTCATTCGGGCTATCCCTGCTGGAAGCCAATGCGACCGGCCTGCCGGTCATGGCCTATGCCGGCGGCGGCCCCAGCGATATTATCCGCGACGGTGAAAATGGTTTCCTGCTTGATGAAGCCCTCACGGACAGGCAAATCGCAGACCGACTGTGCGCCTATCTTGATGATCCCGAGCGTATCGACGGCATGTGCCGCCATGCCCTATCCGTGGCGCAACGCTATACATGGAAACGGTTTGCAGAACTATTTGCCGCCGTTGCCCAAGAATTGGCCCATGATGCCCGCTGACATCCCACAACCGGTGTGTACCCTTTGCCGAGGCGAGCTGGAGCTGGCGGCCTGCGGCGGCGGTGAACGTCACTGCCGCAGTTGTGGCCGCCGATACCCCGCGGTTCTGGGGATACCCGATCTACGCCCGCCGTCAAAGGTACCCGCCGATCCGGACAAACCGATCGTGGACCGGTTGCTGGATGCCTACGACACCTCCGGGTATGCCGAGTTGATGGATATCTACTTTGCGGCCACCGGGCATATCTGCATGCCGGCTGCGGACACCGCCGACCATTACCGCGCTTACACGGATCGACAGTTTGCACGTGGCCGGCAGTTCACAGAGATGTTCTTCTCCCGGCGGCGGACGCAAGGGACGCCGGTGGCGGATACAAACCTGATCGAGATCGGATGCGGCGCCGGTGCAGGCCTCGTCGCCAAAGCCCTGGCCTGCCGTCACGTGACCGGTCTGGACCCCAGCCTGCCGCACCTGATCCTGGCCCACAAGGCTGCCGAGGAATACAACCTGGACAATATATCCCTGGTCCAGGCACTGGGGCAGCAGATGCCGTACCCGGACTGTGCGTTTGAACAGGTAATCGCCCAACATGTTCTGGACCATGTGTTCGACCTGGAGGGTATCATCCGGGAAGTTGCACGAGTCCTGCGGCCCGGCGGATTTTTTGCAGCCGATTCACGCAACCGGTTCGACCTTTTCTTTCCGGAACCGCACGTGAATTTGCGCTGGGTAGGATTTCTACCGCGCAGCTGGGCTCGAAAATACGTCAGCTGGCGCACCCCGGATGATTACCGCCATACCCAGCTGCTATCTTACTGGGATCTGAAAAGCGCCATGCGCCATCACTTTGCAGACAACTACAGCATCGGGTTTCCGGATATCGGTGTGTACGGCGTCCGGTCCGCCTCGGCGGTGCGAATGCTGGATGTTCTGGAGCGTCTGGGCGCCGCAGCCCTTCCCCTACTGTGGTTTTTCCCGGCGCATCTGGTAGTGGCGCATAAACCATAAAAAAACAAGACCCGGCCTGAACCCATGTTGAAAATCATCCTAAATTCACCCTACAACTTCAACACCTCCAGCGAACTGCTGACCATTCCCATCGGGATGGCCTATATCAAGAGCTACTGCGAGGTCAACTTCGACTGCGACATTAAAATTGTACCGTTTCTCGACGCACCTGTTCTCGATCGGGAGCAACCGGACATCGTCGGCATTTCCTGCTATGCCGCCACCTTTGACCGAGCCAAACACCTCGCTCGATTATGCCGGTCCAGGGGTGCCCGGGTGGTGGTGGGTGGCGCTCAGATCACCACGCTGCCGCACCTGATCACCACTGATATGGACGTGGGTGTACAGGGTGAAGGCGAACAGGTTTTTCTGGAGCTGCTAAAGTGTTACCACAATGGCTGGCGCGGTGCCGACCTGGCGGCTATTCCGGGCCTGGTCTACAGGAATGCCGATGGTCATCTGGTTCTCAACAAACCGGCACCGCCGCTCAAAAACCTGGATGCCCTGCCGATTCCCGACCTGCTGGACAACAATCCGGGTACGGACCTGCTCTGCCTGATGTCCAGCCGGGGCTGCCCTTACCAATGCACGTTTTGTGCCACCGGCTGGCACAACAGCGTCCACTGGTTGTCGCCTGAAAAAGTCGTCGAAACCATAGAATTCCACCTTCAGCGCTACCCCCGCATCCGTCGGGTGAAATTCTGGGATGACCTGTTTACCATCAAGACCAAACGCGTGGCCCGCATCGTGGAGTTGATCGAAGCCCGGGGACTGAACCGGCGTTTGAGTTTTTTTATCTGCACCCGGGCCGACCACATCCATGCCGACCTGCTCGCCCTGCTCAAACGGATGAACTGCACCCATGTCAGCATGGGGCTGGAATCCGGCTGTGACCGCACCTTGCAGTATGTCAATAAAAAATGTTCGGTTGAAACCAATCGCCGGGCAGTGGAACTGCTGTCATCCCATGGATTCGACAGTGAATCCAGCTTCATCGTGGGATTTCCCCATGAAAGCGAGCAGGATATCCAAACCACCTATGATTTCATCCGGAGCATACCTATCAATAAAATCCAGGTTTTTCTGCCGATCCCATACCCGGGCACCCGATTGTGGAACTACGCGGTCGGGCGCGGGCTGGTATCTGAAGATATGCGTTGGGAAAAGCTGGACCTGATCGCCACCATGTCCGACCCGCAGCTGGTCCTCACCGATTTCGTCGTGCTTTCCGAACACCTGTCGCGGGAAGCCCTCCACCGCTGGCTGTTGAAATTCCGGCGGCTTCGGAAATGGAAAACCTTCAAGTTCGCCCTATTACTGCTCTGGAAGGATCCGCATGTTATTTTCCAGCGGCTGAAACGCGAAGTGGCCTTCTTTTTAAAAAGGCAAAGGGGAAAAAACACAAATGGGACCTGAAATATTAACCGGTTTCATCGTTGCGGGAATAAGCCATGCTCACTGAAAACTCCCGGAAAAAACTCATCATTATTGATCCGGTGGTACACAGCGTCGGCAACCGGGTGTTCACCCACTTTCTGGCCAACCACCTGAAGGGCGCCTTCGATATTACGTTTGTTTCCACCTTTGGATTCAATCCAGCGGCTCTCGCTCCGCAAGACGTGAATCATATCAGACTGGCCGACGACACTTACGGCTACCACCTGATCGACCGGCTCTACAAAGCCTTTCCCCGGTTGTCGCTGACCGGTTGGGGGATCTATATTTTTCTATTTTCGATGCTGGTGTTCGGCGATCTTGTCCGGCGCCGGCTGCTGACCGGAAGCGAGGTGATCTATCTCATCGATATCGATCCGTTTGTGGCCTTGGTATTTTCCCCCTTTATTAAACAGCGTATGGTCCTGGAATTATCAACCAACCCGGCCTTGTTTCAGAATGCACGGCATTTAGTCCAAAAACGCGGGGGGCTTAAACTGATTATCCATGCCTGCCGCCTGGTCCTGAACCCGTTTATCAAATGCTACATCCACCGTCAGAATATCTGCATCGCCAGTTCCGAAGAATTTGCCGAAAAATTCGCCGGAGGCCCTATTGAACCGGCCATTGTCAATATCCCCGTTCCCATCAACCGGGTGGTCCCCTCCCCGGCCGCCGTCAGCGCCATGCAGCGGCGCCTGACTGCAAACGGGGTTGCACCCGGTGACCGGATCGTTTTAATGTTCGGCATCAATCACCTGTCCAAAGACTACACCACCGTGTTCAGATCCCTGGCGCATGTCAACGGGTCCACCCGGTTTAAGCTGATTGTCGCCGGGCACCAGAAATTCAAGAACGCAAACGACCCTTACCTCCTCAAGCGTACTTACGACCGACATGACCGGGTGATAATCCTGGATATCTTTTTCTCGGAAGAGGACAAGGCCGCCCTGTACTACTGCAGCGACCTGGCCCTAATCGCCCTGGTGGGCAGTTTTTTCTACCCCAGTGCCACATTGAATGATGCCATCGGGGCTGGCACCCCGGTCATCGCCGCCGATACCGGATTTGTAGGCAAAACAGTGCGGTCCGGCGGTATCGGCCGGACCTATCGCTGTGGAGACTGGCGGGATCTCGGTGCCGCGCTGAGCCATTTCCCCGACAGGGCGAGCCGGGATTATGCGGACATGTCCCGGAACATGGAAACGCTCTGCCAACGTTTCTCCTGGCAGGAAATCGCCCGGACGTATATACAACATCTAACCCCGGGAGAACGCGTTGCCGAATAGTTTTAAAAAAATTTTGGTGAAAAGCTCTGTTACGCTGGTTTTTTTGGGCTCTTACCTGTTTTACGTCCTTTACCATTGGGAAAATCTCAAGGCCCTGCTGACCGTCGATACGGGCAGTCTGCTGCTCGTATTGGCGGCGAACACGGCAGTGATGCTGCTGACCGGCTTTATTTTTTACTTTATGGTGGCCACTCTGGGCGTCCGCATGCGGCCGCTCGAATGGGTGGGCCTGACTTTCGTCGGCCAGATAGCCAACTATTTGACCCCGTTGAAACTGGGAACGCTTTCCAAGTCGGTTTACCTGAAAAAAAAGTATGCGTTTTCCTATACCAATTTCGTTGTAATCTTTGCCGGGTACAATATCCTGCATTTGATCGTGATCTCCGGCCTTGGGGTAATGACGGGGTTCATGATCACCTTTTTTCTGAATGGTCCGGCCCGTATCCTGGTGCTCGCGCTTGGCCTGTTTCTCGGGCTGTTGCTATTGGTAATTCTCACGGAAGCGGCCCTGCGCCGGGGAGACCGTGTCGCCCCTTCTCTGGCCCCGTTTCTTGATGGCTGGCGGAAGTTGCGAACGGCTCCCGGCGTGCTGTTGAGGCTCATTTTTTTTGACGTGCTTATCATCCTGCTTGGCACCCTGACCCACGTATGGCTTTTCCGGTGTATCGGGGTGACTGCAGCTTTTGGGGATATGTTGCTGCTCACGGTACTGCTATCTCTATCCGGTGTCATCAATATCACCCCCGGCAATATCGGGGTCGGCGAATGGATTTTCATCTTTGCCGCCCAGACTTTCGGGCTGGGACTCAACGAAGCGGTGCTGGCCACCGGCCTCGGACGCATTATTCACCTACTGCTCACCTTTGGCGCGGCGCCCATCTTCTACTGGGAATTGTTTCGTCGATTCGATCACCAGACCGGTCGGCGCCCTGATTTTCATACTTCTTTACCTGACATGGACCCCGGGGATTCCAAGTAATCCCAAACGTAAATATACCGTAGGAAAAAAATATGATAGCAATACCGAATATGGATCTGGATGTTTTTCATGTCGGCGGCCGGGGAGGCGTTGGACCCATAAAATGCCTGTTCCGCCTGAAAAACAACTTGTGTTTGACTATTTTTGAAGCCAACCTCGAAGGAGCGAATGATGACTCCTGGCAAAACTACGATCAGTTGATCGATGAATACGCCAGCAAATTCGGCATCAAACTGCTCATGATTCCCAAATGCGTTTCGAATACGGTGGGACCCAGGCCGTTCAACATCAACGTCATGCCAGATTCCAGCAGCCTTTTCGATGTCAGCCCCGGTGCGAAATTTTTCACAAGAATGGACCGCGGCAAATATCGAATTGTCTGGGGAGAAATTTGCCGCCCCCAACGCACGACCAAAATTGATGTGACCACTCTGGATGCCCTGCATGCAGATGGAACGATCCCTTTGCCTCATTTTCTGAGCATGGACGTCCAGGGGGCTGAATATGATATCCTGACAGCAGCCGAAAACGCCCTGCGGGGGGATCTCATGGGGGTTGTCACGGAAATTGAGTTCCAGGAACTGTATGACGGCCAGAAACTTTTCACCGATCAGTTTGAACTGCTGAAGGAACACCGTTTCAACCTGTTTGACATTTTCAATACCGAGTACTGGCATTCGGGGGTCATAGCCGGCAAGGGTGCCCTGATGGTCGGCGAAGCACTATTTTTAAGGGATTATCGCTATTTTACAGACAAATACCGTGAACCCGAGACCATACTGCCCCGCCTGGCCCAATTGGCGATCATTGCCCTTTTATTCGATAGAAAATCCTACGCTTTCGAGATCATGGCATATATTTTTACGAACCACAAATCCCACTGGCTGCAGCTTGTCCGCGGGAATGGGGCTGCCTATCTCAAAAAACTCAACCTGTTTTATCATCAGATGCTGCGGCACCGAAAAAGGATGGCGGCCATACCGGTCTACCAGGACTATATCACGCTGCATCCGGAGAACAAACCCAACTTTCGATCGGTACTCAGTTTTGCCTATGACCTGAGCCTGCGGACCGTGGTCGAAAAACTGAAACGTCTGCTCTGATCGCGGGGACAGACGTCTGATACCCAATAAGCTACCAGGGGGAGATCCAATGAAAACAAAACGCGCTCTAATCACCGGGATCACCGGCATGGTGGGTTCCCATCTGGCGGATTACCTGCTGGCGCAGACCGACTGGGATATCTACGGCATGTGTCGCTGGCGCAGTCCCCTGGACAATGTCGCCCACCTGGTCGACCGAGCCAACCGGAAAGACCGCCTTTTCTTTATCGACGGCGATCTTTGCGACTCGCTTTCCCTGCAGCACGCCGTCACCGCCAGCCGGCCCGACTATGTGTTCCACCTGGCCGCCCAGAGCTACCCGGCCACCAGTTTCACCGCCCCCATCCAGACCTTGGATACCAATATTCTGGGAACAGAACGGCTCCTGGAGGCCCTGAGGCACTGCTCGGACATAGCCCCGATCATTCATATCTGCTCTTCTTCCGAAGTGTTCGGGCGGGTATCCCGTGAAAAACTGCCCATCAATGAGGAGTGCTCCTTTCATCCGGCCTCACCCTATTCCATATCCAAGATAGGCACGGACCTCATCGGCCGTTTTCACGCGGAAGCCTATGGGCAAAAGATTGTCGTCACCCGGATGTTCACGCATACCGGGCCACGACGGGGAGACGTCTTCGCCGAATCAACCTTTGCCAAGCAGATCGCCCTGATTGAAAACAACCGCATTCCGCCGGTAGTCAAAACCGGCAATCTGAACTCCCTGCGGACCTGGTCCGATGTCAGAGACGCTGTGCGGGCCTATTACCTACTGGTGACCGTTGATCCAATTCCGGGCGAGTACTATAACATCGGAGGTACCTTTTCGTGCACCGTCGGGGAAATGCTCGACCACCTGCTGTCGCTCTCAATCCGGCGCGACATCAAGGTCGAGACCGAACCCGACCGCCTGCGGGCCCTTGATGCGGACCTGCAGGTTCCCGACACGACCAAATTCCAGGTCCACACCGGGTGGCAGCCTGAAATCCCTTTTGAAAAAACCATGGCGGACCTGCTGGATTACTGGCGGGCCGCCGTACAATCCGGCAAACAATTCTTGAGCAGGTAGATTGATGGCAGCCAAACTTGACGATCCGCGCTTGCTGGCCCCGGGCTGCAGCGCGCTGACCCCCGTAGCAGAAATGCATGCCAATCCGTGGTTCACGATCCGTAATCGCGCGGGCTATTTTACAACCGAGTACCGTCTGCCCCAGGTCATTGTCCTACCGGTGGTCGAGGGCAACAGTGTGGTAATGGTCCAGGTCAAGCGCCCGATCCTGGCCGACGATACCTGGGAGCTACCAGCCGGCAGCACAGAGGTCGGTGAAACCGCGGAGGATGGCGCCCGCAGGGAACTGCGCGAGGAAACCGGAATAACGGTACCTGACAGCCGCCCCCTGGAGGCCATGCTGCCTTTGTCGAACTCGCCGAACCGAAACCCGAACCTGCTGCATATTTTTCAGATCAATCTCAACCGGGATGAATTTGACGGTCGGGGAGCCCATGACGATGAAATTCATCAGGTGGCGTGCTTCGGTTTCACGGACATTTTTAAAATGATTGCCAGTGGCAAAATCTATGTCAGCGTACCGATAGCAGTTATCGGCAAGTATGTTTTTGAACACCATACCGATTTAATACGGAGTTAACCATGCCAGATGTCGACATCGCCTTGTATCGGAAAATGTTCCTGATCCGGGCGGCAGAAAAAACGATCCGGAAATACTATAACGAGGATGAGATGAAAACCCCCATGCACATGTCCATGGGAGAGGAAGCCGTGGTAGCCGGCGTCTGCCAGGCGCTTTCCCCTGGAGATCAGGTTCTGGGCACCTACCGCAGCCACGCGCTCTACCTGGCCCGGACCGGCGAAACCGACCGTTTTTTCGCCGAGATGTACGGCAAAGCCTCCGGCATAGCCCGGGGCAAGGCCGGGTCCATGCACTTGGGGGCTCCCGAGGCGGGCCTTTTGTGCTGCTCGGCCATCGTCGGCAGCTCCATCCCCGTCGCCCTGGGAGCGGCTTTTGCGCATCAATACCGGCAATCCGTGAACCGGGTGGCGGTTTTTTTCGGCGACGGGGCGGTGGACGAAGGCGTCTTCTGGGAAAGCCTCAACTTCGCCTGCCTGAAAAAGCTGCCGATCCTGTTTGTCTGCGAGGACAACGGCTTTGCCGTGCATACCCGCCGTGCGGCCCGCCACGGATTCGAATCTCTCAATGCAGTGGTCCGTGACTTCAACTGCAATGTATATGCAAGCGACAGCACAGACGCCAGAATCATCCACGATCTGACCGGGGAATCCCTGGCGCAGATGGAAAGAGATCGGCGCCCCGTCTTCCTGCGGCTGAAATACTACCGCTATCTGGAACACGTTGGAATCAATGAAGACTTTGAAGCCGGATACCGTTCAAAAGAGACCTATCGGAAATGGCTGGCAAAAGACCCTGTCCGCATGGGGCGTGAAAAATTGCTGCAGGCAGGGGTAGCCTCCGCAGAACTGGAACGGATCGAACAGGAGATCGAGCAACAAATCACGGCCAGCGTCCGGGCGGCCAAGCAGGCCAAATTCGCAGATGCATCCGAACTATGCAAAGGAGTATTCCAATGCGCATGATCAGCTATTGTGAAGCCCTCAATGAGGCCATGCTCCAGGAAATGGAACGCGATCCAAATGTCTTTGTTATCGGCATCGGCGCTCCGGATCACAAGCGCATCTTCGGGTCCACCAACGATATCCCCGAACGCTTTGGTTCCGCTCGCTGCATTGATACGCCCATTGCAGAAGAATCAATGACCGGCCTTGTTCTCGGCGCCGCCCTCAATGGCCTGCGGCCGATCCATGTGCACATCCGGGTGGACTTCCTGTTGCTCGCCATGAACCAGATTGCCAACATGCTTTCCAGTTTTCGTTACGGTTCGGGCGGCAAAATAGGCGCCCCGGTGGTCATCCGGGCAGTGGTCGGGCGTGGCTGGGGGCAGGGTTTCCAGCACAGCAAAAGCATGCACGCCACCTTCGCCCACATCCCGGGCCTAAAAGTCGTGCTGCCCACCACCCCGGCGGATGCCAAGGGCCTGCTCACCGCAGCCATCCGGGACGATGATCCGGTGCTCGTGTTCGAACACCGCTGGCTCTACTGGCAGACCGGTGCCGTGGACCCCGGGCCATACGAGACCCCCATCGGTAAGAGCCGGGTCATCCGGGAGGGCCGGGACCTCACGATTGTAGCAACATCCTGGATGAACGTGGAGGCCCAGCATGCCGCGAAAATCCTTAGCCAGCACGGGGTGAGCGTAGAGATCGTCGACCCTCGCTCCATCGTCCCGCTGGACAGCGAGCCCATCTATGACTCCGTCCGGAAGACCGGTCGCTGCCTGGTAGCTGATAACGACTGGATTTACTGCGGATTCAGCGCCGAACTGGCGGCCCTGGTGTCCGAGCACTGTTTCGCAGACTTGCAAGGCCCGGTCAAACGGGTGGGCTTTGCCCAGACGCCCTGTCCCACTGTACGACACCTGGAGAACCGGTTTTATCCCAATGCGGAAAACATTGTCCGAACCGTGGAGCAGATGCTCGATCTGGACAGGATCGACCTGTCCAACGAAGTTTTCTACAGTCACGAAAAACATTTCAAAGGACCTTTCTAACCCGAGGAACCAACCACCATGCCTGAGCTGACGACAGATGATTTTGCCCGGGCTTTCGGGGTTCCCCCCGAAACCCTGCCAGCAGCCTGCCAGGAACTGATTGGCGCAACCGATTTCAGCTATACCGTGCCGATGGGAAACGAACGTGACGTCATTGTTCTGGATGTCATGAAAAAGATCGCCGGCGATTCACAGGTCATTGGTGCGGACGACCGAAAAGATGTCTGGTACCGCGGCTGGCAGGAGAATCTCAGCGACTTCATCGACAGCGGCTACGATCCCGAGAGTCTGATTCCCAAATTCATCCGCCCCGATCAGGTTGTCCGCCTCCACGGAGATTATGCCTGCCCGGCGAACCCATGCTTCGAACTGGATTATATAACGGTCCTGCGAACCTGGCTTTTCCATACCTACCTGAAAGAGGCGGCAGCCGTTTATGAATTCGGCTGCGGCACGGGATTCAACCTGATGCTCCTATACCGGCTTTTCCCCGGCAAGCGCTTGTTGCACGGCCTGGATTTTGTCCAGTCCTCCGTCGACCTGGTAAACGAGATCGGACGGCGCTGTAGCCTGCCCCTGCAGGGGCACCTGTTTGATATGCTTGCACCGGACCGGACCTTTGACCTGGCATCGGATTGCGCCGTCTTCACCTTCGGCGCCCTGGAGCAGCTGGCCGGCAGATTTGAAAAGTTCCTGCAGTATCTCCTGGAGCAAAAACCGGAGCTTTGCTTTCATATTGAACCCACCGTGGAACTCTATGATGAAAATATCCTGGTGGATTACTTGGCTGCCTGTTTTCACCGTAAAAGGGGGTATACGCAAGGGTTTTTGCCCCGCCTGCAAACGCTTTCGGCCCGGGGCGAAATAGAACTGCTCAAGGTTCAACGGCTCTATTTTGGCAGCCTGTTCATGGAAGGCTACATGCTGCTTGTCTGGCGTCCCCTGTAAATGGAGGTGTGAAAATGGATTTCGGTCTGAAAGGAAAATATGCGCTCGTAACCGGCGGCAGCCACGGCATCGGGCTTTGCACCGCCCTGTCCCTGGCCCGGGAAGGCTGCCATGTGGCCATTTGCGCCCGTGACCACCGCCGTCTCCAGGCAGCCGCGGACGATATCACCGCGACCGGGGTCGAATGCTTGGCTGTGGGCGCAGATGTACTGGTACCGACTGATATCGACAAAGTGATGGATCGGGTGACGAACCGCTGGGGAACGCTTCACATCCTTGTCAACAACGTGGGCGGCGGCGGCCGCTGGGGCAGCGCCGATGTTGAAAAAACAACCGAGGATGTTTGGATGGACGTCTACCAGAAGAACGCCCTTGCTGCCGTACGTTTTACCCTGCGTGCCTTGCCGCATATGCGCCGGCAAAAATGGGGTCGCGTGGTTACGGTTTCCTCCATTTTCGGCCGTGAAGGCGGCGGGCGCCCATGGTTCAACATGGCTAAAAGCTCCCAGATCAGCCTGATGAAAACCCTGGCCATGAATCCTGACCTGACCCGGGACGGTCTCACCTTCAACAGTATCGCCCCGGGTGCCATCATGATCCCTGATACCGGCTGGGACCGACAGCGCCGGGAACAACCCGAAGCGTTTGCCAGGCTTGTGGACACGCACAACCCGCTCGGCCGCCTGGGCACCCCTGAAGAAGTTGCGGACGTCATCGCATTCATCTGCTCACGCCGGGCCAGTCTGGTCAACGGGGCTTCCATCACGGTGGACGGGGGGGAGAGCAGCAGTTTTTAGAAATTATTTCAACAAAGGCAATGAATAACATGCTGAAAGAAGAAATCCTGAAATCATTTACCGGCAAAAACGTCCTGGTAACCGGCGGCACCGGTCTTATCGGCCGCCAGGTGGTCGATATCCTCTGCGATGCGGGCGCGTGTGTGAAAAGCGCTTCCCTGGATGATCTGGTGATAAACGAAAAAGCAGAGCAGGTGTTTGCCGATCTCACCGATTTCGCCCTGTGCCGGGAGATCACCCGCGATATGGATTACGTGTTCCACATCGCGGGCATCAAGGGATCCATTGACGTGACCACATCCAAACCGGCCAGTTTCTTTGTGCCACTGTTGATGATGAACACCAACCTGCTGGAAGCCAGCCGCCTCAATAAGGTCCGCAAGGTGGTCTACACCAGCTCTATCGGGGCTTATCCCAGTGCGGAAGTTTTCAAAGAAGGGGATGAGGATACGGGTCCCCCCATGGACATGTTCCCCGGCTGGGCCAAACGCATGGCGGAAATGCAGATCAAAGCCTACAAGATCCAGTATGGACAGGACAATTTCAGCGTGGTCCGCCCTTGCAACGTCTATGGACCCGGGGATAATTTCGATCCGGCAAACGCCATGGTGATCCCGACCCTCATGTACCGGATCTACCGGCAGGAAGACCCGGTGGTTGTCTGGGGAGACGGATCGGCCGTCCGGGACTTCGCGTACAGCCGCGATGTCGCACAGGGTGTCATCCTGGCCCTTTACCATGGTACCGGTCGCCACCCCTACGTCAATCTGGGCAGCGGCCGAGGCTATACGATCAAGGCGCTCGTTGAAGCGCTGCACAGTTTTCTGGATTTCAATTATGTTTTCGACACGAACAAGCCGTCCGGCTTTCCCAAGCGGGTAATGGACATCTCTTTGGCCCGCCGCACCATTTGCTACGAACCCACTACCACGCTGGCAGAGGGGCTGGCGGAAACCTGGCAATGGTTTATCGAAAACACGGATGAATATCTGAAAAAAAAGAATTACTTTAATTAGGCTCCGGCATGAAAATCATCTTTTGCATCTATGACCTGGATTACGCCGACCATATCGCGATAGCCTATCTTTCTGCCGTGGCCCGCGAGCGCGGACACGCCCGCTATTTTTGCTGCCTGCGGGACAGTGATCTTACGGATATGGTCAGGCGGATACAACCGGACATCGTCGCTTACTCAACGAACATATACGGTTTCGAAGAAATGCTCCGGGCCCATCGTGCCGCCGCTCGTGCGCATGATTTCATGGCCATCATGGGCGGCCCCCAGGCCACCTTTTCACCGGACACTTTCTCCCAGGCCGGTGTGGATGCCTACTGCCGGGGAGAAGGCGAGCTTGCCTTCGACGAATTCCTGGAGTGTGTCGAACAGGGCCGATCATTTGACGCGGTTGCCAATTTGACAACGGCCGCGGCCTGCAATTCGGTCCGGCACCTGATCGCTAACCTGGATGACCTGCCGTTTCCTGATCGCGATTTGACCCTTGACAACTCTTTTCTGAAGGATACGCCGAAAAAGACTTTCTACGCTACGCGCGGGTGCCCATTCAAGTGTAAGTACTGCTGCAACAACTACTATCACGAGCTATATGCGGGCAAAGGCAAACTCGTTCGCCGCTTTTCCGTTGACCGGCTGATCCACGAAATCGAATATGTAAAAGCACATTACCGAACCGATTTCATTAAGTTCGGCGACGATCTGTTCGCCCTGAAGGCGGACGCTTGGCTGGAAGAATTCGCCGCCCGATATGCCCGTGAGATAGGGATTCCATTCAACTGCTACCTGCGCTTTGATCGGATGGACCCGGACCTGCTGGGCCTGCTCAAGTCCGCTGGCTGCTATTCGGTCCACCTGTCGGTGGACAGCACCTCCGAACTGGTCCGCGAAAAAATCCTGGGCCGCCGCATGAAGAAAGTCGATATCCCCGGCCAGCTGCGCATGGTTCATGACCACGGCATCAATACTTGGGTGAATTTCATGCTGGCCGCCCCCGAATCCACCCTTGAAGATGACCTGGACACCATAGATACCAGCCGCCGGGGCAAGGTCACCTATGCCAGCTACAGCACCACGGTTCCCATGCAGGGCACCGAACTCTACGATTACTGCCTCGAACGGGGGTTGATTGATCCTGCCAGCCACAAAAGCGACATGACCGGGTGTTCGCAACCCTCCACGCTGACCTGCTTTACGGAAAAGGATAAGAATATCCGCTTCAATATTTACCTCCTGGGGGCCCTGCTCGCCAGGTTGCCCCGCCCCCTGCTCAAGATGGCCCTTGGGGTCATCCGGGTCATCCCGCCCAACCGGTTGATGGTAAAGGCCCGGCAGCTTTATTATAAATACAATATTGAAAATACAATTTTCAAACTCCGCCCGCAATAGCCGGGCATCCAGAGAACCGCAAAAGGAGCGTAACGCAAATGCTGGTTGAAAAGACAGACCTGGAAGGCGTTCTTCTGATCACGCCGGACGTTTTCGAGGACCATCGGGGCTACTACATTGAAACCTATAATGAAGAGCAATACCGCAACGGGGGCATCCCGGTAAAATTCATTCAGGATGACATCTCCGTATCCACCCGCAACGTGCTGAGAGGAATTCACGGGGACAGCGAGACCTGGAAACTTATTTCCTGCCTGCACGGCCGTTTCTACCTGATGGTAGTCAACGGCGATCGGGAATCGGATCATTTCGGGAAATGGCAATCCTTCGTACTTTCGGCCCGCAACCACCGCCAGGTCCTAATCCCCCCCAAATACGGCAACGGGCACTTGGTTCTGAGCGACCGGGCCATTTTTCATTACAAACAGAGTACCTATTACAACCCCCGGGGGCAGTTTACCTATCGCTGGAATGATCCGCAGTTGGACCTGTGGTGGCCCGTGAAAACCCCCATCCTCTCCAGACGCGATGAACTCGGACATTTTGCAGATGCATAAGGAAATAAAATGACGGAAAAAAAGAAAATTCTGGTCACGGGCGGTGCCGGTTTTGTCGGCGCCAACCTGCTCGAACGGTTGCTGCGAGAGGATGTCGAGCTGCGGGCCACCCTTCACGAAAAGCCGGCGGTCATCGCGGATGACCGCATCGAATACGTCCGCTGCAACCTGCAGGACGTCACGGACTGCCGCCGGGTTTGCCGCGATATGGATTTGGTGATTCTCTGCGCGGCAAACACGTCCGGCGCGGCCGTGATGGAAGCCACTCCCCTGGCCCACCTGACACCCAATGTCGTCATGAATGCCCTCATGCTGGAAGCCTGTTACAAAGCCGGTGTAAAGAAAGTGGTGTTTATCAGCAGCAACACGGTCTATCCAGTCACCGACCATCCCGTAGGCGAAGATGAAGTCACCGATTCTTTTTTCGAAAAATATTTCATCGTGGCCTGGATGAAACGCTTCAGCGAAATCGTCTGCGAAATGTACGGTACCAGGATCAGGGAACCCATGCCGGCTATCGTCATACGGCCGGCCAATATCTACGGCCCCCGGGATGATTTCGAATGGGAAACCTCCCACGTCCTGCCCGCCCTGATCCGCCGGGTGGTGGAAAGGCACGATCCCATCTCAGTCTGGGGCGACGGCCGGGATATCAAGGACTTCATCTATATCGATGATTTCATAGAGGGCCTGCTGCTGGCCGTTGAAAAAATCGACACCTTTGATGTCATCAACCTCGCCAGCGGCAAACAGTATTGCCTGCGGGACCTGCTGGACACCATGGTCCGGATTGACGGTTACACCGATGCCCGGATCGAATACGATGCAACCAAACCGACCATGATTCCCAAACGCCTGATCGACCCGACCAAGGCTCGGCAAGCACTCGGGTTCGAGGCCAGAACCCCCATTGAAACAGGACTTGCCCAAACCATCGCATGGTATCGCGAACAACTGGATAAATAGAACAGGCAATCATGATTATAACCCGTACACCTTTTCGAATTTCATTTTTCGGCGGTGGCACCGATTATCCCGTATATTACAGAGAACACGGCGGCGCGGTGCTGAGCACGACCATCAACAAGTACTGCTACATCACCTGCCGTCACCTGCCGCCGTTTTTCGATCACCGGTATCGGGTCCGCTACATGCGAAGGCGTGAACTGACCCAGACTATCGATGAGATTCAACATCCATCGGTCCGTGAATGTCTGAAGTTCACGGAGCTGGACAAGGGCATCGAAATGGTGCACACCAGTGACATTCCGGCCATGTCGGGTATCGGCTCCAGTTCATCCTTTACGGTGGGCCTTTTAAACGCCCTCTATGCCCTGCAGGGCAAAATGACCACCAAGCGCAAGCTCGCCTTTGACGCAATCCACGTGGAGCAGGATCTGATCGGTGAAAACGTCGGCTCCCAGGATCAAACCAGTGCCGCTTTCGGGGGGTTCAATCATATCCGTTTCGGCGGCGAGAACGGCCTGTTCGTCCAACCGGTCACCACCACACCCGAAAAAAAACGTCGCCTCCAGGATTGTCTGCTCTTCTATTTTACCCATTTTTCACGATATGCCACTGAAATCGCCGGTGAACAGATCAAACAGACTCCAAAAAAAACAAACGAACTGCAGACCATGAAGTCGATGGTGACCGAAGCCATGGATATTCTCAACGGACCGGCCGAGAATCTGAATGACTTTGGAAAATTGCTCCACGAGTCCTGGATGATTAAAAGAAGTCTCACCCAAAAAATTACCAACGACGACATCGACCTGATCTACGCGGACGCCCGTCGGGCGGGTGCCCTGGGCGGAAAATTGTGTGGTGCTGGCGGCGGCGGCTTCATCGTGTTGTTCGTGCCCCCGGAAAACCAGCCCAGGGTCAGGGCCGCCCTGCAGAAGCTGCTGCAGGTCCCCTTCCGGTTTGAAGATCTCGGATCCCACGTGGTTTTCTATTCCGAATGATGATGACTTTACCCGAAAATTATTGGGCAAACATCACCCCGGTCATCCTATCCGGGGGTCTGGGAACCCGCCTGCAACCGGTGGTCGCCGACCGGCCCAAAGTCCTCGCCCAAATAAATAGCCGGCCCTTTATCACCTACCTTTTCGATCAGCTCGCGGCAACCGGTTTCCAGGACGTGGTCCTGTGCGCCGGCTATAAAGCGGACATCCTGTCCAGTTGTCTGGGGACCCGCTGCGCGGGCCTTGAAATCAGTTATTCACGGGAACCCCGACCCCTGGGGACCGCTGGCGCGCTGCGTTATGCCCTGCCTTTGCTCAAGCATGATGTGCTCCTGGTCATGAATGGCGATTCCTACCTGGATTTCAAGATCGAAGCATTTGTGAAGTGGTATTTGGAAGGTAGGTACATGGCCGCCATTGTGTTGAACCGTCAGCAGGACACCAGCCGTTTCGGCAAGGTGAATGTCGATAAAAAAAACCGCGTCCTCAGCTTCAAGGAGAAGGCTGCGAACGCGGGCCCGGGTTTCATAAATGCCGGGTGTTACCTACTGGAAAAAGCTCTACTCGAACGGATTCCAGACGGCCAGCCCAGTTCCCTCGAACACGATTTTTTTCCGAAAATGGTGAGCGCCGGCCTGGCGGGCTACTGCTGCGAAGCGGCTTTCATCGACATCGGCACGCCCGAATCCTACGACCGGGCCGCCGGCTTTTTCAAGGCCTTGCCGGGCAATGCGGAATAATGCTCATCGCGCAAAGCGTAAGGCATTCGTGGATTCTTCGAAGGAGGCTAACTTTGATCTTGATTTTGACGGTTATCCATTTACTTGTCTTAGAAGTCTGTAAGTCGCGCAGAAATAAAAGCGCTGTCCTTTTGTTGAATCCCCTTGAATTCCGCAAGTAAACAATTTAAAAGTCATGTGGTTTATTTCCGTGCGATGCCTTGCCTACTTTTAATTCATAGATTGAAAACCCCTTTTCATCAAACTTCATTTCAGTCCAATTTCTGATAAAATCCAAAAATAGGTTCTTTTTATTTTCATCATTTATATCTAAAAATATGCGTTCTTTAAAAAAAGAATTATTTATCATCAAATGTGTAATCCCTATTTTGTGAAATTCATCTCGAATTTCCCATGGATAAGAAACGCTATTAATCAATCCATAAAGCAATTTCATATTTCCACCTTCATCCGGAAAATATTCACGATCACAATAGTACCCACGTTTGCCAACGTAAAAAAATAAAATTTTAGCATTGGGGGAAAGGTGCTCATTAATATATTGAAATGCAGGATATTCATAGCGATACGAACTTATATATGCATCCCTTGACACATTGCCACTAAGATAGGAAAAAGGATTAATATATTTGAACTGTTCTAAAATATAACCGCCATGAAACCAGACAAAACAAATCAAGAGCAATGCCCAGAACCCACACGTGATTTCTTTTTTTATGGATTTAAAACGGGTATGCCATAATAAAAATCTTATGTTTTTCAAACCATATACGGATAAAATAACCAGACAAGGTACCACCGGTGCAAGATATCTTATCCTGACGACACTGCCAAATATAGCAAACAAAATAAACAAAACTGAAAATGAAGCCAAAACTTTTTTTTCATATTTATATGAATTAATACTTCCAGCAATAGATACAAAAGAAAACAGAGGTAGCACTAATAACATGATGGAAAGTTTTCCATCAAAAAATTGAAAATCGTTGTCTTTTCCCTGGAAAAAGATTCTTATCGGCAAAGATGCCATCTCCCACCACTTTTCGCCATATACAAACTTTCTGTAGGCGAACCTGCCAAACGTCATTTCCCCTTCCGTAAACTGAATAAATTCCTGATTCTTCAAAGCAATAATACATTCCGGATCCATTTGAACATTAAAATAATTACCATAAAGGGGGTAAATTGGATTTTTAGTCCATATATAATTACGAACCATCCAAGGAGAAAAAACACCCATTGCCGTTAAAGCAAAAACCAACCCAAATCCAATGGCTTTTATTTGTGCATCGGGAGCCTTACTTTTAATGTTAGAATAAATAAAAGGAACAAACAATGTCAAAAGGAAAAAAACGATCAAGCCATTGTATTTGGTTCCCATGGCCAAGCCACAACAACCTCCTGCCAAAAACAGATATTTAAACTTAAAATCTCTCTCAATCCATTTCAATATCCCCAACAAAGCGGCAGTAGAAAAAAAAATGAGGCCCAAATCCACATACACAGTAATGGAAAGTTTTATTATAATGGGGATGGACAAAAAAAGAAGCGCACCCCAAAGCCCCCAATTGGTATTCATGCGTTTTTTTAAATATTTAAAAATTAATACCGCAGTCATCAAAGCAAAGAAAAAATGAATGAATTTAGGGACTATATCGGAGCCCAGGTACAGAGCACCCATATATAATAGATCCAGATTCATGGGGTAGTAAGAATAAGACATGCAGGGCAACGGGAAAAAACCGCCATGTTTCAGGTAAAGCTTGGGTATTGCCAGGTGATGCACAAGGGCATCCCTGCTGATGGGGGGGACGAGGCTCAGTATGATAATGCAAGTGCAAAGAAAAAAAATGGATAGACAAAGGCCTGTCAAATAAATATTTTCGGGCCTGAAGTTCAAACGATTTTTTTTAAAATTTAAAAAGAACACTTCACAGGTCCTGTCATAGCCAACTCTGCAGTAGTTTCATTTATTGTAAGTTTTATAGACTCTCTTATTCTCCCAAGGGAAAGATCAACCATGGGGAAACGTTCTTTTTCCAGTTCAGTAATTTTACTGAAAATTATCGACAGAGTAAAGCGGGATAAAATTCGTATTAAGTACAGGTGTTCCATATCGGGACGCTCTGCATAAACAGCATTTTCAACAAGCACAAAATATAAAAACAATTGATCGTCGGAGTTCATGCCATTAATTGCCAACCTGAGATAATGATCTGCTGTGTCTGAATTATGAAGATAGAAATGATAGAGTCCAAGGTACATTTGAGATTTTGCGCTCAATGGTGATAGTTTAAATGATTTCAGGATGTAGGGTTTTGCTTCAAGAGCCCTGCCCATTTTTAACAACACGTGAGCTTTCAAATAGAGATAAACAATATCCGGTCGCTTCTTTTCATGAATCAGAATATCAAGTTGTTGTTCTACTGCCTTCAGCTGATTCGTAGAAAGAAGACTGACAATATAATTATATCGTGCTTTGTTTGAATCAGGGTAGGCTTCAACAGCCTTTTGTCCATAAAAAACCGCCTTTTCAAACTCTTTTTTCTGCATGTAATTATACTGGAGATTGTCATAGGAGATCATTCCGGAATAATCCGGCTTTTTATCCTCCAAAGTCAGAGCTTTCCGATTTAACTCAATAGCTATGTCATACATCCCCTTCCTTTGGTAATAAAGACTTGCCAAATTTTGATAACACCTGGGATTACTTGGTGCTGTTTGGATGGCGGCCTTCCACAAAGTTTCTTCTGTCTGCCAGTCAAAATTGCGGGTATAGGTAGTAAACCCAATCAAAAACAAAAAAACGGTTGAACATATCACAATTAACGAAAACATAATCCGATTTTTTTCCCGGTACAAATTAAGCGCATCAGACAGCCCCACTGCCGCAGGAAGAAAAAAGAATAGTGAAGGAAGATAATTTCTATGTTCAAAAATCAGTTCCAAAGGAAGAATGGTGGATTCCACAAGATGATTTAAAAAATAAAACAATATGGCAAAACTTACCAGAGGTCTTCTTCTGATATGTACCACGCCAACTCCCAGAATAAAGAAAATTGAAAGAATTGATGGAAATGTGGACCAGGGAGAAAATAAAGATGTCGATATTTTGATATCATGTACAATCGAATAACTTGAAACGACTGGATAAAATATCTGCTTGAGATATAAAATAATTATTCTGGATTCTGTTAGCAGTCTCTCCCAAAGGGTGAATGGCCTATTGCTATAACCGCCAAGAAAAGCAAAAGGATTGTCATAGAACAAAAATCCAACACCAATTAAAACCAAGATACTGACAATGCCACCCAGTACCAGAAGCCATTTTCTCCGATTTTTGATTTGATCAAATTTATGAAAAAATATAATCTCTAAGAGAATAATGCTTAATGGTAAAAGTGCTGCGTTTTCCTTACATCCAACGGCCAGAACACCGCTTAGTAAAAAAAAAGGATAAAAAATCAGACGGAATCTTAAATTACAAGTCAATCGAGCTTTTAAATAAAACCACATGGCCATTATATAAAACATTGCTGCCATGGATGCCATTCTCTGAACGATATAGGTTACCCCCTGAATTTGAATGGGATGCACCGCCCATATAAGTGATGCCATAAGGGCAATGGAATGCCTGTTGGAATCAGCTCTGATTCTAATTATGTTAGGCGTTTCTAATAAATGATATATAGTAAGAAACAAAAAAAAGGCAGCCGCAATGTGAATCATGATGTTAACGAGATGATACCCAAAAACTTTTTTTCCCCCAAAATACCAGTTTAGTGCAAAGGAAAACATGGCAACCGGTCGATAAAAATTTTGACTGTTATAATATCCTCCGTCAATAGAGGCGCGTAGAGTTTTATTCAAGGAGTCAGGATAAATATCGGAAATGTGAAGTTTCGGATTTTCAACGATGTTCCCAATATCATCAAAATGCCAGGAAGCATTAAAAGTATTGCTGTAAATTATGACAATACATATTGATATAAAGAAAAATGCAGATATACCTTTTACATAGAATTCTTCCGTCAATGCTTTTTTCAAATTTACACAATCCTTTTAGGTGTAGATTCTGTTTTTCCTGTAGACTTCGTTGGTTCACAGATAGTCAGTGTTGTGATTTCGCACAAAAAAACTGGCATCTTTTATATGCTCTCAAAAGTACTTTACACTTTTTTAAGGATGACCACCGACAAATGGAGCATCCACCTCGTGAAAGCGTAAAGCAGAAGTGAAGGATGTCGGAACAAGTACGCTAAAAATCGGTATCATTCCGCCAGATTTCTCTTTTATGCACATTGACTGATTTCTCAGTTTTTGCCATTTGCATTCGTTTTCATTAAGCAAAATTATTATTATTAATATCAAGCACATGAATCGTTTCGTGATAGCAGTTTGAGGTACATCATCTTCATCACTTATCACTACCAGCGATTAAAATCCAGCGATAAGTGAAGTAAAATTCACTTGAAATTTACCGAACAATAGGATACTATTTCCATATACATATATGCGGTGTTATTGGGGCATATTGATCACTAATTAGATATATAGATAATATGGTCCTAACAGAAACTACATTGAAATATTTTACCAAGATTCCATTCCGGGTGAGAGCTGCATTTGCCCACTCAAAATCCCCTGTAGTTTTTGAATATGAGGACGAGCCCTTTTTTAGTGCCTATGAAACCCTCTATCAGATCTGGGCAAAACGCAAATCCCAGCGAAGTGTCGCCGAGTCGTCCAATATGAGCAGACAGACTCTTAATAAATGGGAGAATGCATTTTCTGAACACGGTGCTCTTGGGCTTTTGCCCGAACTCTCCTTTATTGATGTCGACCCAAAACTTGAACAGCTGGTTATTCTGATCAAGTCCGCCCGCCCTCATGAAAGAGCCAATTACGTCCTGCGGCTAAGCAACGCCCTGGAACTACCTGAGGCGGATTTGGAGTTGATCCGCATGATTCAAAGGTGTCATGGGTACGGACAGCGTATGGGCGAAAAGGAGATAGAGTACTATAAAGGACTCCAGCATATCCTTGTTTCCATTTCGAAGCAAAAACAAAAGAAGCCCTTTATGCATGATTGTAAAGACAGGCCGAATACATTCCTGAACTTTCAAAAGGACCACCTGCAACATAGAATTGAGTTGATGAAAACCCTATCACTATGCGGGAAAAAGCGTCAGATTCGACCGATTTTGAAAGAGTTCGGCATAGCCCCCAATCGCTTTTATATCCTGAAGGATAGATACATACAGTATGGAGTCTGGGGGCTGGTCGATCTGGTCCAAAAAGGATTGAGTGGCGATAAAATCTCACCGGAACTTGAGCTTCAAATCATTGAAGAGAGGTTGATGTCTCCTGCCTTGTCAACTACCAAGATGATCAAAAAACTGGATTTGAAATGTTCCAAAGCCAACGTGCAAAAAATTTATTCGAAGTGGGGCTTGTCAAGATTCAAGAAGCCGGTGCCGATCCGCGGTGTAATATCCCATTCGGTGCCGGCGGAACCGGCCAAAGTATCATCCGACATCGAGACGCTTCCCGTCGGGCAAAGGAGCTGGGCATTATTGAGGGTAAGGAGATTGCGATTGATTATCACTGTGATCCTTCCGACAGCCGTTTCCCCGCTGACAAATCACTTTCCAAATCACCTGACAAAAACGGGGATCTTGTTTACGCCCACAGACCACAAGTCATCTGGGATAGTATCACCAATACGATCATCAACATCGCATATTGTGAGGGTCGTTCCAGGGCACCCTCTGCTCTCTATAGATTTTGTGAGGAAAACCTGTTTAAAATAATTGATCCTGACGTTCTCTCCGAGATATATGCGGATTCTGAATACACCGGGGAAAAACAGCTCGTCTACCTCACGGTTCGTTCCGAAACCGACGTCACCATGTGCCTGAAGCAGAATCCCAAAATAAAAAGATGGAAAGAAGAGACGATTAAAAAATCCCAGTGGGAGGATTACGGTAAAGATTACCGCATTGCAAGCCGGGACTATACACTGCCGGAAACAGGGAAATCGTTCCGATTTATTGTCAAGCAAAACAAAGAAACCGATGAAACACGGTGCTTTGGAAGCACACACACAGATCGTACATCAACGAAAATCCTTGATTCCTATCACATTCGATGGTCGGTTGAAACCGGAATAAAGGATCTTATAGAAAATTATTTTCTGAACAAACCGACCGGAACTTCACCGGAAAAAGTGGAAACCCATTATTATTGCGTCATGCTCGCCAGATTGACAATAGATTACTTTCGTTCTGTATTATGTGTGCCTGCATGGCGAACTCCGGAAGACTGGGAGTGTGTTTTATCTACAATTCGAACCAGTATTTTCAGTAATCAAAACTCTGAATTGAGCCTTCACGAATCCGGGGATCTATTGATTACATATTTGGATGGGGATCGCCATGGCATCAAAAAAAGGCTTAAGGACATACTTGAAAAACGAAAAAAAGCCGGTTTAAACAAGGTGTCCTGGTGGGGAAACAGAGGCGTTCAGATAGCGATTAAAAACCAGTATGATTTTTGAAAAATGGCTCTCAAATCAGGGTATGTTAATGGCTCTCAGATATACCTGGAAAAGTCTGAATTTATTTCATTTTCAACAGTTTGTAATTACAAGCAATACTTGCAAATTGAAAGAATAGGTTTGATCATTTGATCATAAGATGGGCCATCCAGATAGAGCCTTATTTCAGATCGCATTCAAGCTGCTAAAATTACAATATTTATGCATTGTTTTACGAAAATAAACATAAATTGGCAGACCTTATGATCAAGATCAATAAAATTGATTCAAAGTGGCCGAAGTTATGATCAAGACGGAATATTAAAGTCCTGAATAAGATTGTGACAAGATGGTAAAGATAATTTAAAAATAAAAAATAAGGATATTGACATTTTTTGACAACGATTACAGAAAAAAAGAATATCTATGTCTAAAAGCAACTTCGTATAATAATGATAGATCTAAAAAATATTAAATTAATCAATTTATATAGATAGTTATAAAAATTATATTATTATTAATACCATGCGGCATTCATTTTGCAGGCATTTAATTGAATATAGGAAGTACCGTTAGATTATAAAACTTTAAATCAGGAGGCATTATGACAAGAAAAAGTAATTTTTTTAATCAAAAAGGTTTTACATTAATTGAACTCATGATTGTTGTGGCAATTATTGGTATTCTTGCAGCCATCGCTATTCCCAATTTCATGAATTACCAGTGTAAAGCAAAACAGAGTGAAGCGAAAGCCAATCTCGGAACAATAAGAACTAATCAGGCGGCATATAACGCTGAATTTGACACCTATTCTACGTCTATGCCTGCAATTGGATTTAGTACTAGTGGAACTGCAAGATATTCTTACACATCAACGGGAGGGACTACTTTCACCGCCACAGCTAATTCACCCGCAGGCGGCATAAAAACAGGAAGAGTAGACACATGGACCATTACTGATGCTGGCATTCTTTCTAACACAGTAAATGCATGCAGCTAACAATTAGATGGTCAATGTTTTTTGCTAACTTAAAACGTGCCCTTCTTCAATAATTTTTTTTATACTCAAGAGAATCAACATTGAGAAGGGCACTTCCAAGTCGCCCTTCTCATTTTATTTTAAACCGTTTTAAAATATAAAGCTATAGTGCTCCAACTTTGGTTTTTTAGGGTATGCTTTTTGCTTAAGACCAAAACACTTGTAAATTTCGAATATTATTCTAAAAAAAATCAAAGTTGGAGAATAATATTTAGATAAAATACTAATAGCAAGAATTGGTCCAAACAAAATCAAAGTTGGATGACTATAACTCGAAATTTTTTTTCAAATTTCAATGTTTAAAAATCATTAAACAAGTCCCGATTATTCTTTTGATTAACAACCGCATACTATTACAGCTTGGCAGAAAATTTTTATTGCGCTTCCTTAAACCTCTTTTTCCACTAACATTATGAAGTTTCGGCACAAAAAAGCAGCAGACAACTCACGCCGAGCGGTACTATGTTTTAAATCTCGTTACGTATTTGGTTAATATAAAACTCCATGCAGATTGGCCTGCCATATATGTTATAAAAATCGATATCAGTTCATAAGGTAGTGCTTAACAGGAACAATTTAATATTGGGCAATAAAATGGATAACAACCAGGGGTTCACTTTAATTGAACTTATGATCGTCGTTGCAATCATAGGAATATTATCCTCAATTGCAATTCCAAATTTTATGAATTTCATCTGCAAATCCAAACAAATTGAAGCAAAAAAAAATCTGAGTGTATTAAGATCCTGTGAAGAGGCTTACAGAGCGGTAAATGACACATATGGCACCGATTTAAATAAAATCGGATTTACCTTTAGTGGTACTTCAAAATATGTTTACACATTTATTGGTACCGCAAACGCTTCAAGTTTTACTGCTCAGGCAAAATGTGATATTAAAGCACAAAGTGACGAATGGACAATAGATCAAAACGGGACTCTCAGCAATACTGCGAATGCATGTAGCTAATCATCCTTGCAACGATGCTTAACGATTAAGCGTTTAATATATAAATTTTTTTTAAAAATTCCTATTGTTTTCAATTATTTGATTATATTAAACAACAAATCTGGGTTGAATTTTCCTTAAACACAAATTTTGATCTGATACACTGCCTTTCATAGCAATGCTGGTTTCTTTGTGGAGTTTAAATGATAGCTTTTGCTAAAAGCCTACTATTTTTATTTTTGTTTATTACGACCCTGTATTTACAAAGTCATTACACTTCCATTCGTCTCGAATCCTACCAAAAGAATCCTGAATGTCCTTGGTGTGAAAATAGTGATATTGGCACAGACCTTACTTATATTCCAGTTAACACTACCTTTGCTCGCCTTCTCGCTCCGGCAGATACTGAGTTTCTGGCAGATCTTTTATGGCTGCGGACCGCTTATTACTTTGGTGAACACGCACTCACCGATCAAAAATTCCCCTATCTCTTATATTTAATTGATCTCACAACAGATCTCTCACTTTCCTGGGTTGATCCATATTTATTTGGTGCAGTTATTCTTCCGATTGAGGCAAATTCTGTTGAAGAGGGCACCTATCTTATAGACAAAGGAATTGCCAACCATCCAGATGAATGGCGATTATGGTTTTTCAAAGGTTTTTATGAATGGCGTTTTAAAAATGATAAAGCCGCTGCCGCAAAATCAATACACAGTGCGTCTTTACTTCCTGGAGCCCCTCCTTTCATCACCAGTCTTGCATCATCATTTGCACAGGAAGCGGGAGAAAAAGAACTCGCTATCAGTTTCTTAAAAGAAGCACTAAAAAACATCCATGATCCCGAACAACGTCACCAAGTACTGTTAAAATTGGAAAAGGTAATAAAGGGTGAATAATTCAGAGCTAACATGGCGTAAATCCGCGTTTTCCATTCGGCATGGCTTTTTTATGCAGATAAAGCCCATCGTAAGATGTATAGATTTTTCTGTGCCCAAAGGCAGTATCACAGGACTTGCAGGCCCCAATGGTGCTGGAAAAACAACCACTTTGAAACTCGGAGCCGGGCTTATAAAACCTCAAACGGGTGAAGTCCTGATTCGAAATATTCCTGCACACCAAACAAAAGCAAGATCCTTAACCGGCTTTCTTACTGAAAATCAATATGCCTATCCCCATCTTCGCCTCAAAGAATGGCTTCAAATGATGGCAGAGTTGTCGGGAATAAAATCAAAAGAATCAGCCCGTAAAACCTTGGAAATTTTAGAGTTGGTTGAATTAAGATCGCTGAAAAATCAATTAGTACAAACACTTTCCAAGGGACAACTTCAGAGGGCAGGGCTTGCTCAGGCACTTATTCATTCGCCTGCCATCCTTCTTCTGGACGAGCCCATGAGCGGACTCGACCCCTATTGGCGACTTCGTGTGCAGCAAATTCTTTTGGATTTTAAGAAAAATGGGGGAACCATACTTTTCAGTTCACACATTCTATCCGATGTCGAGCGCCTTTGCGACCGTCTGGTTCTGATAAAAAATGGGCAAATTTCTTGGAAAGGGCAAATCACCGACCTGCCTCGAAAAATAAAATCTTATGAAGCGGTGATTTCAAAAACAAATGATCAAAATTTAATACAAAGCATTTCTAACACTGAAATTGAATTTCGCCAGGATGGAACTTGGGTGATCTCTTTTCCTGTTGATAAAAAAAATCAGATCATTGAACTTGCATCCAAAAATTTAATTTCCTTGATATCACTTAACCCGATTCAGGAAAATATTGAAGAGGTGCTGTTTAAATCAATGACAGATGTAAAGAAAACGTCCTAATCGGAGTTATCATGCAAACCTTTTTCCAAATCCGGGCCATTGCTGTAAATGTCTGGCGTGAATCCATCAGGAATAGATCCCTGCATATTCTAACAGGGTCAGCCCTTCTGTTTTTATGTTTTTCACTGGTGTTAGGGGAAATGGCTGTGGGAGGCCGGGAACGAATTGTGCAGAATGCCGCATTCTGGATGTTTGGTACGTGGGGTCTTTTGGCCACGATCTATCTGGGTGCCAATATCATTAAACAGGAATACCAACGCCGCACAGTCTATCTGATTTTGTCTCGACCGGTTACACGCCCTGTTTTTTTAACCGGCAAATTCTTGGGTATTAGTCTGGTACTGCTGTGCATTTTCTGCTCACTTTTCCTTTTTACGATCCTGATATTTAAAATTGCTCCTGTTAAGATAACGGCAATGCATATAATAGCCCTGCTTTTCATATTTGGTGAATGGATTTTACTGGCGGCCATGAGTATATTTTTTGCCGCTTTTACATCACCAGTTCTGCAGGGTTTCTTTATGGTTGGGATCTATTTCACAAGCCATTGGAGCAAAGATCTGTACATCTTTGCTTCTAACTCACAGGAAATGTTGCTAAAAAACACACTCAATATCATTTATTATATTCTTCCCAATCTTGAAGCATTAAATTACCGGGGGGATGCCCTTTACGGCAGAGTAGTATCCCATCAATTGTTCTTGGAAGGTGCCCTTGTTTTGATTTGCTGGACAGCTGTTTTTTTTACAGCAGCGAATCTGATCTTTTCAGCTCGCAGGGGTGTCTGATTTCATTATGAAAAAACTCATATTAAATAAAAACATATTTGTCTTATTGATAATAGTTTTAACATGCATTGCATATAGTCCCGTCCTTAATAATGATTTTATAAATTTTGATGATGATGTATATGTGACTGATAATTTTCATATTGACGATGGTGTTACGCTGAAAAATATCCAGTGGGCGTTCACCGCTGTCTATGCCAAAAACTGGCACCCCTTAACCTGGCTTTCCCACATGCTTGACATACAGTTTTTTGGCATGAACCCCTTCGGACACCACCTGACAAACCTTATTTTTCATTTCTTGAATGCATTTCTGCTGTTTATTATTCTCAAAAAAATGAGTGGTGCTTACTGGAAAAGCCTTATTGTGATGGGTCTTTTTGCACTGCACCCCATGCATGTGGAATCGGTGGCATGGGTATCTGAGCGAAAAGATGTATTAAGCACCTTTTTCTGGATGCTTGCGATCTGGATTTATACATATTATATAAAAAAACCTGGCATAAAACAGTATCTGTCTGTATGTGTTTGCTTTACTCTATCCCTGCTTGCGAAACCAATGGCTGTAACTTTTCCTTTTGTTCTGCTCCTTATTGATCACTGGCCCCTGGGCCGGTGCAGGATAACATCAGCCAGAATGCAAGATTCCGAAGTATTGCAATACCCCCTGCATATTCTAATTTTTGAAAAACTTCCCTTTTTCATGATCTCTGCCGCCAGTTGTGGTATCACATTTTATGCCCAAAACAAAGGCGGAGCTCTGGGCTCTTTTGATCTATACCCCCTTGGAACCAGGCTGGGCAATGCAGTGGTCAGCTACACCCACTATATCATTAAAATGATATATCCCATCAATTTTGCGATATTGTATCCACATCCTGGTATGCCTGACTTGCACTTTCTTTTAATCTCTTCTTTTTTTATAATTTTCCTTGTTGGAATTTCAATCCTGACTTTGAAGCGTTTTCCCTGGCTCTTTACTGGATGCTTCTGGTATTTGGGTATTCTTTTTCCGGTGATTGGCGTTGTACAGGTGGGTGCCCAGGGTATGGCTGACAGATATACCTACACCCCCATGATTGGCATCTATATTCTGGTGGTGTGGAGCATTGCCCCTTTGTTTTACAAAATGAAGCTGTCTCAAAAAACCATTTCGTTCGTATCCGTTTTCCTGATTTTAATTTTAATTATACCCTTGTGTATTCAAACCTTCCGTCAAAACCAATACTGGAAAGATAGTACTTCCCTATTTCAACATGCCATTAATATAACTAATAACAATTATATTGCTCATAACAATCTGGCCAATGCCATGATGCAGAAAGGAAAAATAAAAGAGGCTGTTTTTCATTACTCAGAAGCGTTGCGTATAAAACCGGATTATCCATTGGCCCTGGGCAATATCGGGCTTGCTCTTTCCAAGCTTGGTAGAAGGAATGAGGCTCTGGATTTTTATTTCAAGGCCTTGGCTATTGAACCCGAAAATGAAAATATATTTACAAATATTGGAAACCTTTTCTCAGAGTTGGGCAATATTGAAAAGGCAATTCACTATTATAAAAAAGCAATTTTTTACAATTCAGAAACTGTGAAAGCACATATGAATATGGGAAATCTGCTTATGAATTCAGGCAAGCTGGATGAGGCAATGTTTCATTATCGCAGGGTATTGGATATTAATCTTGATCATACGGAAATGGCCCATAACCAAATAGGCAACCTGCTGATAAAAATTGGAGACGTTGATTCGGCTATTCTGAACTATCTTCAGGCATTAAAAATAAAACCGGAATACAAAGATGCACATAATAATATTGGTGTGGCATTTGCCAGAAGTGGTAACCTGGATAAGGCAGAATATCATTTTAAAAAAGCATTGGAAATTGCACCTGGAGATTCTGAGACTCAGAAAAATCTCAGCAAAACGATCTATTTGCTCAAAAAAAATAAAACTTCTGGAAGTTGACTTATGATATTAAAAAGTCATACACAATTTCGGATAAGTTCAGATGTGCTTATTTCCATGATTATCGTATTATCTGTATCTGTTATTTTTAGACAAACCGGAAATTACGGATTTATTAGTTTTGATGACGGACTCTATGTAAAAAATAACAGTCAATTGATTCAGGGTCTTTCCTTAAAAAATATTATATGGGCTTTCACAACAGGAATATCCGGAAACTGGCATCCTGTAACATGGTTTTCGTATATGCTTGATGTGGAATTATATGGAATTAACCCTGGTATGTTCCACATGACCAATGTTTTTCTCCATGCACTTAACAGTCTCCTGCTTTTTTCTATTTTCAAAAACTTAACCGGCAAAAAGTGGCGTTCAGGCGTTGTGGCCATCCTTTTCGCAATTCATCCCCTTCACGTAGAATCCGTTGCCTGGATCTCCGAACGTAAAGATGTATTAAGTACTTTCTTTGCCTTTTTTTCCATCTGGTTCTATGTTCAATCCACTAAATCATCTAAAATTAAAAATTATTTATTATCGATGCTTTTTTTTACTCTGGGTCTTATGTCGAAATCCATGGTGGTGACGATTCCTTTTGTGTTGTTACTGCTTGACTTTTGGCCTTTGAATCGGTTCTATCTTGTCCGTTTACAGAAAGGCAAATTAGCACATAACAAAATAATTGTGTTTGAAAAAATTCCTTTTCTATTTCTTACTTTATGTATGTGTGTTGTAACTCTCTATGCTCAACAAAAAGGCAATGCGGTTGCCACACTTGATCTTTATCCTGCGTACCTTCGAACTGGTAATGTCCTTACTTCATATGTCAGTTATCTTGATAAAATATTCTGGCCCACTAATCTGTCAATCTTATATCCTCGACCTGAATCCATTATTCTTTCAAAAACAATTTTATCATTTTGTTTTCTCCTTTTAATTACAGCAATCGCAATAAAAAATTATCCACAAAAACCCTATTTGTTCACAGGGTGGTGCTGGTATCTGGGAACGCTTATTCCGGTTATTGGAATCGTGCAAATTGGTATGCAGGGGATGGCAGACCGATATATGTACATTCCGATTGTGGGTGTATTTGTTGCGATTACGTGGTTAATATTTGATTTCTGCAATGAAAAAAAAATATTAATGGTAATGTGTAGCATTGTAGGTGGCATAGTGTTTTTAATTTTTGCGTCACTTTCGCATGTGCAGACCAAGTACTGGTCCAACAGTATTCTACTGTATAATCACTCCTTGGCAGTTACAAAAAACAATTATGTGGTTCATCGTTTTCTTGGTGACGCGTTGATGAATGATCAACAATTTAAAGAATCAGAATGTGAATTTTTAAAAGCGGTAAAAATCAATCCGAAATATGTAGCTGCCTATAATGGCCTTGGGTCATTATCATTTAAAAAGAACCAATATGAATCCGCATCCCATTTTTTCCACATAGGATTAAGCATCAATCCCAATAACGAAGGCTTGCTAAATAATTTAGGAGTAACCTATGCTAAAATGAATGATCTTGATTCCGGCATTAAATATTTCAAAAAAGCATTAAAGATATCACCTGATTTTTTAGATGCCCAAAAAAATTTAAAAATGGCAGAAAATCTTACCAAAAAAAAATAATTTTTAATATCAGGAACAATTTGATGTTTAAAGGGAAAAAAATTATTGTGGTCATGCCTGCATACAATGCTGCTAAAACATTGTGCAAAACCTATGATGAGGTGATGGCCCAGGAAATTGTTGATCTCGTGATCATCGTTGATGATAAAAGCAGTGATGAAACCGTAAACATTGCCAAAAAATTTAAAAAAACCATTCTTTACACCCACACCGAAAACCTGGGATATGGTGGCAATCAAAAGTCCTGCTACAGACTGGCCCTTGAAAACAAAGGAGATATCATCATAATGGTTCACCCTGATTACCAATACACCCCGAAACTTATTCCTGCCATGGCTTCAATGATCGGAAACGGGCTCTATGACTGTGTGCTGGGTTCAAGAATTCTGGGTGGGTATGCGCTCAAAGGTGGCATGCCTTTGTATAAATATATTGCCAACAGGTTCCTAACTCTGGTAGAAAATATTTTCACTGGCGCAAAGTTATCCGAGTACCATACCGGATACAGAGCTTTTTCAAAAACGTTACTTGAGGAAATTCCTTTTAATCAAAATTCTGATGATTTTATATTTGATAATCAAATGCTGGTCCAAGTGCTATGGTCTGGTTACACCATTGCTGAAGTAAGTTGCCCCACAAAATATTTTTCTGAAGCCTCATCCATCAATTTTAAAAGAAGTATCATCTATGGTTTCGGATGCATATTTACAGCTATTGAATTCAGGCTCGCAAAAATACATTTCATCTCTTCAAAACTGTTTGATTTCTAATCAGTTACTATGAATCTCCCTATTCGCTTATTTGTTTTATGTATTTATTAATTTCGACACCACAATATATTGTGGTTAATTGATCAAAAACATGATTGAAAATCAAAAAGGACCAAAGCATTTTTTAAAAACATACAAATTTATTAATTTCTATTTGAGAACAATGCCTGAACTTCGAAATTAATGATTTAACCCTCAAAATGAGCGAATAGAGAGATGAATGTTTCTCAAAAAAAATCATTTTAAATTGGCTCGTGTTGTTTCAGAGCCTTATTTCCTAAAAATGACGGTAATTAATTAAATCCCAAGGGAATATCTCATGCCGATGACTGTTGTAAGCTATTGAGATATTTATAAATACATCCAAGATTATATAGATAAGTATAAAAGATGAAACACGATAGGCGCCTTTTAGTTTATTAATGATCTCTTCCAATATAAAATATATAAAATACAAAAAAATATTTTTTTTGTATTTACTTCTGATCTTAGTCACTCTTGGAACCTATCACAAACTTCCAGGATATAACTTTGTGGATTACGATGATCCAGTTTATGTGACTAACAATCAGGTGGTTCAACAGGGAATCTCCGTCAGAGGCATCAAGCTTGCGTTCACAACTTTCCATGCATCCAACTGGCACCCATTGACATGGTTATCTCACATGCTGGATTGCCAATTTTTCGGCATGAATCTCGGTATGCATCACCTAACGTCTCTTCTGATTCATATGGCAAACAGCTTATTATTAATGCAAATTTTTTACAGAATGACCAATGCCGTGTGGAAAAGCTTCCTGGTAGCACTTTTTTTTGCTGTTCACCCCATGCATGTTGAATCGGTTGCCTGGATATCAGAAAGAAAAGACGTGTTGAGTGCATTTTTCTGGATGCTCACACTGTTCTTTTATGTCAGATATGCTGAAGAACCTGTTTCCCTTAGATACGCATTTGTGGTCTTATTTTTCATCTTTGGACTTTTATCTAAACCAATGGTGGTCACACTTCCCTTTGTTCTTCTACTTCTGGATTTCTGGCCTTTGGAACGATTTCAATTTTTGAGGTTAACTGCATCAGAACAGAAAGATAAAAAATTTCCATATCAATCCATAACCGCTCTTGTTTTAGAGAAAATTCCACTGATTCTCTTTTCGGTTGTCGCATCATGGATTACTCTTTCTGCCCAGAGTCTTGCCATCGGTGCATTGGATATTTATCCTAATTACCTTCGTCTTGGCAACGTGATCGTCTCCTATGTAAATTATATTCTTAAAATGATAATACCCATTCATCTTGCTGTTTTTTATCCATATCCTGAGGCTATCCCAGGGTGGAAAATTTTCTGTAGTGGGATTTTCCTGTTATTAATAACAGTATTTGCTGCAAACTCTACAAAAAAAAATCCATATTTTCTGATGGGGTGGTTCTGGTTTTTAGGAACCTTAATTCCAGTAATTGGGATAGTTCAAGTTGGATTACAATCAATGGCCGACAGATACACTTATCTACCATTTATTGGACTTTTTATAATGATAGTCTGGGGATTTGAAAAAGTTCTTTTTCGAAATGAACACGCTCATAAGATCATCTATTTGATGTCCGTAATTTCGTTTTCTTGCTTAATCCTAACCGCATATTTTCAGACATTCCACTGGAAAAACACACAATTATTATTTAAACATGCCACCGAGGTAGTTGAGAATAACTGGCTTGCCTTTAACAATCTTGGCGTTGAACTGAGACGTAAAGGTGATATAGATGGTGCTGCTAATAACTTCAAAAAAGCCATTACGTATAAAATATCATATATTGATGCATATAACAATTTGGGAACATTATTGGCGCGTACAGGCAATTTTCAAGACGCTGTATTTTATTTTCAAAAAGCGCTTCACATTGATCCAGAGAATATTTTAATCAAAAAACACCTTAATAATGCACTGGAGGATATTGAACGACAAAGGACACACTAACAAAACAGTTTGGTCGCATACCCCCACAACGCAAACTACAGACAAAATTGGATAAATTTAAATAGTTAATTATTTGGCATACTTCGTATGCCCTCGAAAATAGTTGATACTTTTTTGAGAAAAATACAAATTCAGTCGCTTATGCGCTAATTAGGAACGAACTTGTTGAAATACCACATCACCCCACCTCTCTTTAATTAGGAGAAAATTTATTTTCCGAAAAAATATAATGACCAACAATGCGTTTACAGATTTCCCTGTTAAACTTTTAATATTGCTTATTTTAACCATAATTGTCTGTTCAACTTCTCTCATACGCCACAGATTCATTGACATGCCTTTTGAGCGGGACGAAGGCGAATACGCCTATGCAGGTCAACTCATCCTTGATGGGCAGCTCCCCTATGACCAGATGTACAGCATGAAACTACCGGGGGTGCATGCATCCTATGCCTTGATTATGGCCCTGCTGGATGAAAGCCGCCAGAGTATTCATCTTGCCCTGATTTTCATCAATGCTGTAACCATCGTATTCGTCTTCCTGATGGGTCATCATCTGTTCACCCCTGTGGGGGGACTCTTTGCCGCAGTCACATTTTCAATCATTTCCCTTGGGGCTTCAGTGCAGGGGATCATTGCCAATGCAGAACATTTTCTCATACTGTTTTCCTGTGCTGGACTCTATCTCCTGTTGAAAAGCATGGAATACAAATCAAATTTTTATCTGTTTGTCAGTGGATTATGTCTTGGAATGGGGATATTGATAAAGCAGCATGGGATTATGTTTGCCCTGCTGGGAATCATCTGGTTCTGTATTCAAGAAAAATTAGAAACGAAGGTATTGGGATTACCATCTGTCAGACGAGGCGTACATTTTTCTGTCGGCATATTGATACCCTATGGATTTACCTGCCTTTTATATGCAGGATCAGGGCTTTTTTCAATATTCTGGTTCTGGACCGTCCAATATGCACTGGCCTACTCCGATCAGCTACCGATTCAATATGCATGGACGGGATTTATAAATCGAAGTATACCCATTTTTCAGGCAGCCCCCTTGTTCTGGATTTTCTCAGGTATGGGTCTGCTGGGCGCTGGATGGGGAATGAAAATTAGAAACAATTCAATTTTTATCATTCTTTTTGTCCTCTTTTCCTTTGTTTCCATCTGCCCTGGTTTCTATTTCAGACCCCACTATTTTATTTTATTGCTTCCAGCTGCTGCCATCTGCGCCGGTATTGGAATAAACACCCTGATTGAAAAATTCTGCTCGGAAAAGTCCAGCAGTTTTAAAATAGGCCTGATGATGATAGTTGCCTTTTTTTGTGCATCTATCACAATATACCACCAAAGAGAATTTTTATTGGAAATGACGCCGGTGCAGGCTTGCAGACATATCTATTCCATAAGACCCTTTCCTGAATCCATTAAAATAGCCAGATACATAAAGGCCCATACCCAAACGAATGATAAAATAGCCGTCATCGGTTCCGAACCCCAGATCTATTTTTATGCAGATCGTCCCGCTGCCACAGGTTTTATTTACATGTATCCCCTCATGGAAAATCATGAATTTGCATTGCAGATGCAGAAACAGATGATCAACGAGATAGAAGTCAATCGCCCAAAATATATGATATTTTTTCGCCACCAGCTTTCATGGCTGGTTAGACCCGATTCACATGATCTGATATTTAAATGGTTTGAAGGGTATAGAAGTAAAAATTACGATCTGGTGGGCATGGTTGACATTGGCGCTGAGAAAACAGAATACAGCTGGATGCCTGATGTAAAATGGCCCCCCTTATCTCCCTACTGGGCAGCAATTTTAAAACGAAAAGCAGATCTGTAAAGTCAGGATGTTAAACTACAGATTTAATGCCGGAGCATATTGAAATCAGGGGAGATTGAATTTGTAAACACATCTCTTTCTGTACCTCATCCCCAGGTGTTCAGTGTTGTTAACAAGCCCAGTTATACCATTCCGGACGCTTTTGGAGCAGAATCATCATCAGCAGGCTTCCTGGAACCAAACACCACCACCAGAGCAGAAAAAAGGCCAACCAACATAATAGGAAATATCTGCACAGCATGATTAATCAACTGATACCCGGCAGCATCAGATTGAGGAATATCAAACACAAGCATGGCAAACATCCCACCCGCTTCCCACACCCCCCAGTACCCGGGAACAGAGGGAATGGCAATGAAAAAACAGATGACAACCATCACAAAGGCCAGTTCCACAAACCCAAGGGAAATGCCGGGGACGGCTCTTGCCACCATCAAAAAAGAGAATGCCTGAACAAACCATGTGCCCAACGACAATCCCATGACAGAGATAAAGGCCATGGGTGTTTTGATCGCCTCAATGCCTGTGATAAAATAATGAATGAACATGGTCAAGGGATTCAGCAAAAATCGCTTTAAAATATCAGCAATTTTTTCAGGAAAGAGGCAAACATATTTTAAAGCCGCAGAAATGATGATAGCAAAAATGTTTCTTGTGCGCTTAAAGACCAACAATAAAACACCTGCCAGCAACACCAAAAAAATTTTAATCATCAACCATGCAAGGCTTATTAATAAAGCACTGTTAAACTCATATTTTTCAAAGGTATAGGACAGGGATTCAGAAATGGGAATCCAGGAAATAAGAAAGGAAAAAAGAACCAGCAGAGAGAACAGATCAAACAATCGCTCAAGGAGCACCGATGACACTGCTGCAGGAAAGGAAGTCTTTGTTTTTTGGACAACCAGGACAGGCCGTGCCACCTCTCCCAATCTTCCCGGAAGAATACAGTTTAGAGAAAATCCTGCCATCAGAATATGAAAACATGTGGAGAATTTAATTTCATGGGACAACAATATTTTCCAGCGCAGGGTGCGTAAAATGCAACCGAGAAGAACTGACAACACAGCCCAGAAGATGTAATAATAATTGATCTGGCTGATGCTTGCTTTTAATTCATGTAATGGAACATTCTTAAATGCCATGCGGAAAAAATAAACGGAAATAGCCAATCCGATGAAAAAGAAAAGCGCTTTTTTAAGCAAAGCGCTTCGAAAAGATGGCAGAAGCACGGCATCCTTCATATGATCCCCAAAGTACTTTACAGTTTTTATTGAGCAATTCAGATTCAGATTCAGTTTGTAAGTTGAGGTGAATTTATCTTTTTAAAGCAAACCCTTTCAAACTCAAGGGCAGTGACGACAAATTTTTCAAGGCGTAGATTGCCGTATTTGTCATCAAGTTATTTGCCATATTCAATTACCTGTTGCTCACCTTCCTCAAACGCTTTTTTTATCTCCAGCTGCGGTACAACTCATCTTCTGGCAGTGCTTTGGCTTGATCACCGGTTAATCCCGCCTTTTTCAAGGTGACAAATTTAAATTCAATCAGAACATCAGAAATTTTTCCATACCTTTTGTCAGGTCTGATGATCATGGTCAGGTCTGCAACCCTGCGTGAAATTTCGGTTTCCGAATCCATGATAAAAATAATATCATTGTATAATAATGTCAGAAATGCAGTTTTGAGGGTCAGTTCATTGGCCCATCTGTAATCACGATTTTTAAAAACCGTAAAGTAACTCTGTGCTCTCATGAAGCTTTTCCAGCCGCATCTTCCTGCTTACCAATCCGATACCGGATAGACCGCAGATTCATACCCAGCAGCTCAGCCGCCCGGCTCTTGTTCCCCCCGGAAATTTCCATGGCCTTTCTTACATAAGCCCCTTCAATGGTAAAGAGAATCTCGTCGAGATCCACCCCCTTGTCCACCTCTTCAAGGTCAAACCGCCGGTCCTTGATCCCTTCAATCCACCTGCGTCTTTTGTGGGTGGAGATGGTTAAGCTTTCGGGAAGAATAATGTTGGTGGAGGACAAGGCCACGCTTCGTTCAATCAGGTTTTCCAGCTCCCGCACATTACCGGGAAAGGTGTACTGATTCAAAAAATCCAGGGCATAGGAGGAAATCCGGGAGATGTCCTTCTTCATCTTTTCAGAATATTTTTCAATGAAATGGTTGGCCAGAAGATTAATATCCCCGGGGCGATCCCGTAATGGCGGCACCTTGATGGGAATCACATTGAGCCGGAAAAAAAGATCCTCTCTAAAATTGCCATCAATCACCTCATTTTCCAGCTTTTTGTTAGTGGCGGAGATGATGCGCACATCCACAGGGATTTCCGATGTGCCCCCCACGGGTTTCACAGAGGTCTCCTGCACCACCCTCAATAGCTTTACCTGGAGCATGGGGGTGAGTTCCCCGATTTCATCAAGGAAAATGGTGCCCTGGTGGGCGGCCTCAAACAGTCCCTTTTTATCTGCCACAGCCCCGGTGAACGATCCCCGGACATGACCGAAGAATTCACTTTCAATGAGGGTTTCAGGAATGCCCGCACAGTTCACCACCACAAAGGCGTTGTCCCGTCTGTCGCTCAAGTCGTGGATGGCCCGGGCGATGAGCTCTTTTCCAGTACCGCTTTCCCCGGAAATCAACACATTGGTTTTGGTGTTGGCAATCTGGCGGATGAGGTCATAGATCCGCACCATACCGGAGCTGTCCCCGATCATTTTGCCGAAGTGGGGAAGCCCCTCCTCTTTGGGGGGACGTTTTCCCCGAAGGCAGTCGGGCCGTTTAAGTGCAAGTCCTTTTTCTATGGAGCGCTTCAGCTCCGTGGTGTTAAAAGGTTTTGGCACAAAATCAAAGGCCCCCTCATTCATGGCCTCCACCGCCACCTCTGTGGTGGAAAAGGCGGAAATCATGATCACCACGGTGTCTGGATCTTTATTTTTGGCCGCCCGCAAAATGTCAAGACCGGTGAGGTCACCCAGACGGATATCGCACAAAATCATATCAAAAGTGGTCTTCTCAAGGATCTTAATTGCCTGTTTCCCGTTGTTAGCAAGGGTGACCCCATACCCCTCCTGGGTGAGCATCACATCCAGAAGCTCACGCATGCTGAGTTCATCGTCCACAACCAGGATATTTGCTGAGCAATTATTCATCTAAATGCAGCTTAACACCCCCATCTGAATCTTTGATACAGAGGAGAAGGAATGCTGCCCTCCTTTATAAGTGAGGGGTATTATCAGTGAAACGACTCGCATCAACCATGGCCGTCTCAAAATGTGACAGATTTTTTTCATTTTCATCAAATTCAATGCCGATTAAAAAAATCTTTTTATTCTCTGCCAGATATTTTTCGTAGTATTTTTTTTCTCTAATCTGTTGCAATGCTTTTTTAGAATTTGATTTCATTTTTATTTCAAATATGAATATCCCCTGTTCCATCACAATAGTAAAGTCAATACGTCCTTTATTTGTAAAGTCTTCCGGAACGATCTCCAGGCCCAGGGCAACAAACAGCGCATAAAACAGTGAGCAATAATACCCTTCATAGTCTGCAATATTATTTTTCACATACCACACATAGGGAATCCCTGCAAAAAAGGTAATAAAAATCTGCTCCAACAACTCTGGCTGATTTGCGGATAAAGCCTCATATAGGTTTCGGCTCAATACAGTCTTGTCAGTTGCTCTGACACCTTCAGCAAAAAACATTCTCAGCAGATAATCATTGAGTCCCTTGCTGACCTCTTTATTGGGAAACGAAAGCGTATAATAAATATTATCGCCCAAATGACGGGTTTTCTTTATGGTCAGATATCCGGCTTGATACAGCAACACTTCCAACTCAATATAATTGATATCAAACTCGCCCATTTGAGCGTCATTTAATTCAATATGATGCAGATTTGGAAGAAAGTACTTTTTTTCTTTAATTAATTTAAGAAGAAAAGAGGGGGTGCCAGTTTCAAACCAATAACTTTTAAAAACTTTATTATCAAGGTACAGCAGTACATCATAGGGGTTATACAAATTGTTTCCAAGGAAATTATACCCATCATACCAGGTTTTAATCTTCTTTAAATCAAGGTCTTTCAGATGATCTTTAAAGACGGTTTCCAGATCATGTTGTGTGTATCCACAGATATCGGCATAGGCGGGCTTGAGTGAAATATCGGTTAAATTATTCAGTTTGCTGAAAATGCTGGTTTTGCTGAACTTGGACACGCCGGTAAGAAAAACAAATTTCAGATACCTGTCCGCATCTTTGAGGACTGAATAAAAGCTGCTTAACCCTTCTCGCATCTCTTCAGCTGCATCTTTTGTCAAATTGTCAAGAAGAGGTTTATCATATTCATCCACAAGCACAATCACGCCAAGACTAAATTTCCGGTTCAGTTTTTCAAGCAGCTCTTTGAAGCGATAGGACAATAAACTCGACTCAAGGGTTAAGCTATACTGCCTTGCATTTTCGTTTAATATATCATTAATAGCACAATTTAACTCATCAAGGGACCGTTGGGTACCGTTACCAAAGCTGATGTTGACAATGGGATATTGAACCGTCCAATCCCAATTTTTTTCAAGGTACAACCCTTTAAACAGCTCTTTTTCACCGGCAAAAGCAGCACGTATCGTATCCACAAGCAGGGATTTGCCAAAACGCCGGGGTCTGGATAAAAACCAGTAGCCGTCTCCATCATCCACCATCTGTTCAATAAAACTTGTCTTATCCACATAACAGCACTCTTCATCAACGATTTTTTTTAGAACACTTTTATTTATGGGTAACTTTCTCATTCTATTTTCCCATGACAAACTGACCCAGAATTCGGTTTTTAAAAAAAATCAGAAAAAGGAATATGCCCAAAAATATCAATGCAGGTCCGGCCGGCCTGTATTTTTTTACTAAACATCCTTTTGAAAAACCACCCTGCCCTGCACCAATGTCATCCAGGCCTCACCCTTGACATTAAATCCCACAAATGGGGTGTTCACCCCCTTGGAGAAAAAAGTATCCGGGTCAATGGTGTGGTAGGCTTCAGGATCAATGATGGTGATATCGGCAGGATTGCCCGGTTTAAGGTCATTGTCAATACCAAGAAGTGTGGCTGGATTTTTGGACATTTTTTCAATTAATTGGGAAAGGGAAAGCTTTCCCTCCTGGACCAGTCCAAGGGATAGGGGAAGAGATGTTTCAAGACCCACAATGCCAAAGGCGGCCCGGTCAAACTCCACCTCTTTTTCCAGGGGCGAGTGGGGGGCATGGTCCGTGGCAATGATATCCAGGGTACCGTCCGCCAGCCCCTGGATAATGGCCTGGCGATCTTTTTCCGTTCGCAATGGAGGATTCATCTTGGCATGGGTGTCGTACTGGGCCACGGCCTCGTCGGTGAGGGTGAAATAGTGGGGAGCTGTCTCCGCCGTCACCTTTATGCCCCGGGCTTTGCCATGGCGGATGGCATCCACGGACTCTTCGCAGCTCACATGGGCAATGTGAATGCGGGCTCCGGTAAGTTCGGCCAAAGCAATGTCCCGCATGATCATGATGCTTTCCGCAGCATTGGGAATGCCTTTGATGCCCAGGCGCGTGGCGGTGATCCCTTCGTTCATGGCACCGTCCCGGGCCAGGGAGAGATCTTCGGCATGGGAGATCACCGGCAGTCCCAGGCCATGGGCATACTCCATGGCCCGACGCATCACCCTTGCATCGGCCACGGGTCGGCCGTCATCGGAGATGGCTACCATGCCCTTTTGTTCCATGTCTCCATATTCGGCAAGGATGGTACCCTCAAGGCCCCGGGTGATGGCCCCTATCGGAAGGATGCGGCATAAACCCAGCTCTTTGGCCCGGTTCACAATGTAGGCAGTGACCTGACTGTTGTCATTCACAGGAGAGGTATTGGGCATGGGGCAGATGGTGGTGAACCCGCCTCGCACGGCGGCCTTTGCACCGGTTTCAATGGTCTCTTTGTATTCGTGGCCCGGTTCCCTTAAATGCACATGGAGATCAATGAGGCCCGGCACTGCGATCATGCCCGTTGCATCAATTTCTTCAAATGCCGCCACCTCCCCCCCATCATACGATTCATTGGGATCTATTAATGCCTCAATGTACCCGTCCCGGATGATGATATCTTTGTACTCTCCATCCACATTGCCGGGGTCCACAATTTTTGCCCCCTTAATCCTTGTCAGCATATTTTTTCCCTCCTGCCACCAGATAAAACACCGCCATGCGCAACGCCACCCCATTGGTTACCTGCTCCAGGATCACCGATCGTTTACCGTCGGCCACCCCATTGGCAATCTCCACCCCTCGGTTCATGGGACCGGGGTGCATGACAATGGCATCCTTGCGGGCCAGGGCCAGACGCTCCCGGGTAAGGCCGAACCTGGAGGCATACTCCCTTTCTGATGGAAACAGGATGGTCTCCTGGCGTTCTTTCTGGATTCGCAGCATCATCACCACATCTGCCCCATGCACGCAGGATTCAATGTCCGGAGCCACACGGCATCCCAGGGTCTCAATTCCCTTGGGAATCATGGTGCCGGGAGCAGAGACGGTGACGGTGGCACCCATTTTGGTAAACCCGTTGATGTTGGAACGGGCCACGCGGCTGTGGGCAATATCTCCGATGATGGCAATCCTAAGCCCGTTAATGCCGCCCTTGTTCTCCCGTACGGTCATCATGTCCAACAGTGCCTGGGTGGGATGGGCATGGAGTCCATCACCGGCATTGACCACGGAGGGAGAGAGTCTTTTTGCAATGAGCTGGGCCGCACCCGACGAAGCATGCCGCATAACAATGATATCCGGGCTCATGGCTTCCAGATTTTTCACTGTGTCAATGAGGGTTTCTCCCTTGACAATACTGCTGGAACTTGTGGAGATGGAGATGACATCGGCGCTCAACCGTTTGGCCGCAATATCAAAGGAGAGCTTGGTGCGGGTGCTGGGCTCCTGGAAGAAAAGGACAATGGTTTTGCCCCGCAAGGTGGGCACCTTTTTCACCGGCCGCTTATTAATCTCCTTCATGCCCTCGGCCGTATCCAGGATCATGGTGATGTCCTGAGGGGAGAGGGATGCAATATCCAGAAGATCTTTATGTTCAAATCGCATGGTGTAAATGTTCCTGTATAACGATCCGTTCGATTATTACAAATTGAACTTAGCGCCCTACGGGCGAGTTTTTTCCAACGCATTGATTTAATAATCAATAAAATGGAAATTCCTATACTATCAAGTTATTTGATTTCATGGGAATGTGGTGTCAGAGCTTCTGAGAGCTACCATGAAGAGTGGTGGCTATTTCAAAAGATGGCCCAAACGATTCCACCGGACACCAAATTTTTCACTGTTCCAGGACCAGTAAATGATGAATGCCCGGCCCTTCACTGCCTTTAAGTCGACAAATCCCCAAAACCGGCTGTCATGGCTGTTGTCCCGGTTATCCCCCATGACAAAAAGACAATTATCAGGCACCGTCACCTTGGGAAGATTATCCCGGGTACTGAACTTTGCGGGAATAATGTGGGGATCTCTGTAAACGGCAAAGGCACTGTGATCCTGAAGTTCTCCATTGACATAGAGTTTTTTCCGTTTAATTTCAATGGTATCTCCGGCAACGCCCACCACCCGTTTGATAAAATCCTTGTCCGGGTCTTCGGGATATTTAAACACCACAATGTCCCCCCGTTTGGGGTCTTTTATCGGAATCAGGGTGTAGCCGTCGGTGAAGGGAACCTTAACGCCATATATGAACTTGCTCACCAGAATATGATCCCCTATGAGCAGGGTATCTTTCATGGAACCCGACGGAATTTTAAAGGCCTGCACCACAAAGGTTCGGATGAAAAGGGCCAGGACAATGGCAATGACAATGGCTTCTATGTTTTCCCGCAGGGCACCTTTGGTTTTTTTCCCGACCTCGACGGCCGGGGCACTGCTTTGATTTTTCAATGGAATATCCCCTGTGAGGTTTTTTATATGAAAGTCTCATCAATATGCTGGAATTAAAGGACTTTCGTTTTTCGTTGTGGCAGGTTTTTCTGCCATGTATGTTAAATGAAAAGGCAGCCTCCAAGGCAACCTCAGCAGAGCCGCCCCCCCGATGGGCAATAGGAACCGGACAATTGAGCTGTCTACAGTTCCGGTCCGGGCCCATTGCCCGTCGGGGGGGCGGCGGTATAATACCATTTTCTATATTGTTGTGTCCGGCAGGACATGCCCGTTATAAGAAAGTGTAGGCATACCTAACATTACTTTCAATATTGGTTGAGGGCAGACCCAGGTCCCCAATGCGGTCTGCCCGTGGCAGTCATTTGAAAAAATGTTGGGGTTCTCCCAGGAGAAAGGTACCGTTTTTAATGGACTCCTTAAGCAGCATGGCAATTTTTCGTGCCTTGATCATGCTGGACAGGGGTACCGTGGGGATCTCCTTTCCCTGGATCATGATGGTGCCGCTTTTGAGTTCCGCATAGCTCACCTGACCATAGCTTTTGGAAATGGCCTGGGGGTAATCATGGCCATAGTCCACCACCTGGGTGAACAGCTCGGCATCACTCACCCCGGTGAATTTTGCCATCTCTTCATTCAAAATGGGAATGGGAATGCCAAGCCCCATGGCAAGAGAGACTCCATAGCCCCGGATACTCTGCGCCACCAGCCATTCAGGAGACATCTCTTTGAGATTCCCCATGACAAACAGGGTACCGGCAGGGGTAAGCGGGACACCGTTGAGGCCCCGCTGAACATCGCTTTTGTGCTGGGTGCCGCTCCAGGTAACATAGCCCTGGGCTCCCCCAAGGAAAATCCTTGTGCCAATGCCAATGGTTTTAAGAAAGGGATCATTGAACAGTGGACTCAGCTCTCCGGCGGAGCAGTAGTTGGCATTGGCCATACCCGGTTTTAAGGTACCCATGTAGGTGTATTTGATTTTATCTGCCCGGTTGATGGCGCAATTGTAGTTCTGATATCCGTTTCTGGGATTACACATGATGGCCTGGGGCAGGTCTGCCAGGGTCATGCTCTTTTCAATTCTTCGGTTGGGGTAGCAGTCGGTGCCGTAGCTTTCCGCACGGACTTCCACTTTTTTCCCCGACACCAGATCCTGGAGCACATGGGCACCGCCATAGTTGAACTCACCGGGATGAATTTTATTTAACGGGTCATCCTCACTCATCTGGGTGGCCCCCAAAAAACAGTCCACAGCGGCCACACCAGAGTAAGCCGGAACGTCATTGAACCAGGTTTTTGTGGTTCTCACCACAGGTTTGGATTGACCAATGTTGATAAAAGCCCCGGAGGAACACATGGGGGCAAAGGTGCCTGTGGTCACCACATCCACCTGGCTCGCAGCTTCCACCGGTCCATGTTCCTTGACAATACCAATGATCTCTTCCGCCGTCACCACAACGGCTTTACCGGATCTTATCTTCTCATTGATTTCAGCATAGGTCTTGTTGACCTTGAATTCGCCCATTTATCCACCTGGTCCTTATTAATAATATAATTGAGAATTATTATAATTGAGAGTTTACATCCTCTATTTTATCAAGGATATTGTTCTTCAGCCATGACATATCCCACCATTCCACGGGATTTACAAATACATTGTGCACCGCCACCCCGAAATGAAGATGATCCCCCCCGGCAAGGCCTGTGGCACCGGTGCGTCCGATGATATCCCCCCGGTTGACATGGTCTCCTTTTTTAACATTGATGGAGGAGAGATGGGAATAGAGGGTGGCGACCCCCATACCATGGTCGATCATGACCAGATTGCCGAAAATTCCCACATTGTCTGTGGTCATCACCCGTCCGGCATTGGCTGCTGGCACCGGTGCATTGGACACCGATGCCAGATCTATGCCCATATGGTACTCTTTGTCAATGGTCTTTCCATTATATTTGTACGTTCTATGATCAGCATAGCCTGCCCGGTTGGCAGCACCGGAGAGTCTTAAAAATTTCCCCTTCCACAGCAATGCATGGTCAGAGGCAACCAGGGGGCTCAATACCGTTTCAATATTTTTCTTTCTCAGGGTTTGATTGATGTAAATGAATTTTTCAAGATCGGGATGGGTGCCTTGACTGAATTCGGACTCTTTTCCCTTGAGATCAAATTCGGGCATTTTCCGGGAAAGAAATTCATCGGAAATATTGAGGGTATCTTTTTTAAATCGTTTTTCCCTGATGTAATGATAAAAGCCCCTTTTAGCCATATTCCCCGCTGCATCAACAGCCTGAACAAAAATTTCCGTGCCGGCTCCCTGGAGATGGCTCAGCGCAAAAAAACAGGCGTATATGTTGGGGTCTTTAAACAGACCGGAATGTCCGGGAAAATAATTTCCCCCCACCCGAACACCGCTTTCAACGTTGGGTTCAAAAAGGCGGTATATGGCAAGACCCGCCCCTCCCCTTGAGATATTGTGCACTTTGGTCAGCACTTCAATGCGGGGGGGCTTGGTGTCAATGATAACCTTTTGCTGCTGTAGCGTCTGATTCCCGCGGTTCCAGCCGTTCCAGGAGTGATCCCAGGCTTCAACGGTTATCACGGCATCCCCGTCCACCATGCCATATTTCCAGGACTCCACCGGCACGTTCAGGTTTTCCGTCTGATCCCCTCCCCCCATGAAAAGAGATTGATATCCCTTAAACGGATATTTTTTCTCCAGCAGCACCTTTTTTTTATCTCCCTGGGCAATGGTGATTTTTATCTGCTTGAGTCCGGTACCCCGGTCGCTGATGGAGGCGGATATCTCATAGGGACGCTTGAGATATGCCGATGGCAAAGCCATGGAGATGTCAGGTTTATTTTGCTCAAACTCTTTAAAAAGCAACCAGCCACAGGGGAGAATTACAAACACAATAAATATAAAAAAAAGGAATTTCCTCATTAATAGGTCCTATTTTTTCAGTAGGTTATCGTTGGAGATTAAAAACTTGAATAAAATAGCAGCTCTGGCACAAGTTATCAAGGCCTTTTCCACAGTTGACTTTTACCCCTCAGAAATATAGGTATGGCTTAATAATCCTTTTTTGATTTGATCACAAAGGGTTGATCACAACGATATCTCTTTTGGTGGTGCCCCCCCCAGCACCTGACACCCAGAATCCAACAACTCAAAAATACGGTAACAAAAACATAATGAATTATTTTTTAGAAGATAAAACAGTAAAAGGAAAACCCCCTTTTTTCCTCATCGCCGGTCCCTGCGTCATTGAAAATTATGACACCACTTGTCAGGTGGCCCGGTTCCTGGGAGAGCTCACCCACAAACTCAACATTCCCTTTATATTCAAAGCCTCCTTTGACAAGGCCAACCGAACAGCCTTTGATGCCTTCCGGGGACCCGGCATGGACCAAGGCCTGACAATTCTGGAAAAAATCAAGCAGGATCTGGGACTGAAGGTGATTTCGGATATTCATCTCCCGGAACAGGCCCAAAGGGCATCCCAGGTTCTTGATGTTATTCAGATTCCGGCTTTTTTGTGCCGCCAGACGGATCTTATTGTGGCGGCGGCCCGCACGGGCAAACCGGTAAACATCAAAAAGGGGCAGTTCCTGGCCCCCTGGGATTGCAGAAATATCATTGAAAAAGCAAGATCCGCAGGATGCCGCAAGGTCAGCATCACTGAACGGGGAACCAGCTTTGGTTACAATAATCTTGTGGTGGATTTCCGCTCCGTTGCCATCATTCGGGAAATGGGGGTTCCTCTGATTTTTGATGCCACCCACAGCGTCCAGCTGCCCGGTGGCGGTGGAACGGCATCGGCCGGAGAACGAAAGTTTGCCCCCACTCTGGCCCGGGCTGCCATGGCCGCCGGTGCCGACGGTCTGTTCATTGAAACCCACCCCGATCCGGACAGGGCTTTGTGTGATGGACCCAACTCCATTCCCCTTCATGAAATGGAAGCGCTTTTATCCTCCCTCATCAAGATCAAAAGGGCACTGCAATGAGACACACCGGAGAGCCGGCACAGATCCGGCTGCTGCTGCTGGATGTGGACGGAGTTTTGACCGATGGCAGTGTTACCTATTCCGACACAGGAACGGAAATCAAAACCTTTAATGTCCGGGACGGACTCGGGTTACGCCTGCTGATGAACGCCGGGGTTCAGGTGGGCATCATCACCGGCAGAACATCCGACGCGCTGTTGATGCGATGCCGGGATCTGGGGATTGATCTTGTTTTTCAGGGTGTTAAAGATAAATTAAAGGCGTTTCAAACGATTCTTTCCCAAACGGATATACCAGCCAATTGCACCGCATTCATGGGGGATGACCTGCCGGACCTGGCCGTTTATAGTGCCGTTGGTTATTTTATCACCGTTGCCGATGCCCCCTTTGAACTCCTTTCCCGGGCCCATTTTATCACCACCTGCCAAGGCGGTGGGGGGGCGGTACGGGAGGTGTGTGAGAAAATACTTAACGCCAAAGGGCTATGGAAGGAAACGGTACAGGGGTTTTTGACATGATATCAGGCCTCCGGACCAGAAACAGGCTCCTGTTCACCCTGGCCGTCATCATGGGATGTGTTGTGGCGGCTCTTTTATCGTTATACATGGTCAACCGCATCACCTCAACCGAACCTATAATAAAAAACATCGGCATTGATTCCAAAACCCTGGTTGCCCTGGGTGCCATGCGCCAGACCTCCACCCGAAACGGTATTAAGGAGTGGACATTGGAAGCCGCCTCCGCCCGGATAATAAGGGAGAAACATCTGGCTGTCCTGACGGATGTTTCAGTGCTCTTTTTTCTTGCCACCGGAGAAGAGATACATCTGACATCCAAGGCAGGAACCATTGATACAGAACAGCAGGACATGACCTTTTCCGACACCGTGGTGGTGAGTCATGATGCTCAGTTTCTGGAAACTGACCGGTTGCAATATGAGAAAAAAAGACATATAATATATTCAATGAATCCCGTGATTTTAACCACTCCCCGGGCAAAGATGACAGCGGATCGAATGACCCTTGATCTCAATACCCATGTGGTTCGGCTCACAGGTCATTTTGACGGACGCTTTTCCACCAATGGTCAATTGTTTTAAATGGTGGATGCTGAAGAAAAACTGACAAAACACCCCCCGGAAAGGAATAAATGGTGAACCTGAAGCATTTTATCTTAGTTGCACTGGCCGCAACCAGCATACTGATGGCTCCGGGCTCCCCTGCCCTGCTCCAGGCCGCCGAAAAAGCAACGGACACCCCACCGGAAAGAATTCATATCACATCGGATGCCATGATGTTTGATGAGGTTAAGTCCCAGGTGGAATTCACCGGAAATGTAGTGGCCATCCGTCCGGATGCCACCATACATGCCGATCATGTCACGGTGATCCTCTTTTCCGAGGTAGAAAAGAAAAAACGGGCCGCCAACGGCACAACCGCACCCTCTTCGGACAATATCAAGCAACTCATCGCGTCGGGAAACGTAAGGCTAATCCAGAATGATGGCACAGCAACGGCGGACAAGGCCGTGTACAGCACCACCGAAAAGACCATTGTGCTCACCGGTAACTCCCCCACGGTGCTATCCGGCAACAGCCGTGTCACCGGTAAAAAGATCACCTTGTTCCAGGATACCCGGAGGGTGGTGGTGGAAAGTGAAGGCGCAAAGCGTGTGGAAGCATTTTTTGATTCCAGTGACGTCGGATCAACAAAAACGGGACAGACAAAAAACTGATCATGCCGGAACTGACCCTGAATCATCTGATAAAAATTTATAACGGCAGAACCGTTGTCAACGATGTCAATATCCGTGTGAAACACGGTGAGGTTACGGGCCTGCTGGGTCCCAACGGTGCCGGGAAAACCACCACATTTTACATGGCAGTGGGGCTGATAAAACCTGATGAAGGTCAGGTTTTCCTTGACCAAGAGGAAATTACAGACTATCCAATGTACATGAGGGCAAGATGCGGCATCGGGTATCTTCCCCAGGAACCCTCCATTTTCAGAAAGCTTACCGTTCGAGAGAATATCACCGCGGTACTGGAGGTGCTACCCGATCCTCCGGGGAATATTTCTGAAAAAGCGGATGGTCTCATGAAGGAGCTGGGCATATTTAATCTGGCAGATCAAAAGGCAAGTGTGCTTTCAGGTGGAGAAAGAAGAAGACTTGAAATCGCGAGGGTGCTCTCCACAGACCCGTTTTTTATTCTGTTGGATGAACCCTTTGCCGGCATTGATCCCCTGGCGGTGGCCGACATCCAGCAGATCATTGTACATTTGACCCAAAAAGGCATCGGCATACTGATTTCCGACCACAATGTGCGGGAGACGCTTTGTGTCTGCAACACCGCTTATATCGTGAATGAGGGAAGTGTGATTGAATCGGGACCTCCTGAAAAAATCACCTCAAGCAAGTTAGCACGTAAAATCTATCTGGGAGATGACTTTAAACTGTGATATGGCACTTGGACTTCAACAAAATCTAACTTTGACTCAGCAGCTGGTGATGACCCCCCAGCTTCAGCAGGCCATTAAACTGCTTCAGCTGTCCCGCCTGGAACTTGCAGGTATGATACAGCAGGAGATGGAAGAGAATCCGGCCCTTGAAGAGGTGGTGGCCGAACTGCCCGAAGAGAGCGAAGGTACGAACAAAGAGGAGGCACCTCCGGCTCAGGAAGAGCCCATGAAAGAGGTCACCATTGATGAAAAGGTCCGGGATGACATTGACTGGGAAAGTTATATCAATGAATACAACTCCACCGGTCGCGTTCATACGGAAAGAGATCACCAGGAGGCGCCCAACTACGAAGCGTTTACCAGCCAGAAAACAACCCTGGAGGCACATCTTCAATGGCAACTGTTAATGAACGGTCCTTCGGAAACAGAGGAGCAGATCGGCAGTCTGATCATAGGAAATCTTAACATTGACGGGTATCTGTGCGCATCCCTTGAAGAGATTGCCCAATCGGGCAACTTTGAAATGGAGGCAGTGGAAACCCTGCTTAAAACCATGCAGACCTTTGATCCCCCGGGTGTCTGTGCCAGGGATCTCAGAGAAGCCCTGCTCATCCAGGTTAAACGGCTGGGCATTGTCAATCCCATTCTTGAACGAATTATCTCCGAACATATAAAAAATCTTGAAAATAAAAACTATAAAAAGATTGCCAATGCCCTGAACATCTCCATTGAAAACGTCATCTCATGCGTCAATGTGATTAAATACCTGGAACCTAAGCCGGGCAGAGAGTTCTCATCGGAAGAGCCCCACTATATTCTGCCGGACATCTATGTGTACAAAGACGGAGATGATTACAAAATCGTCATGAACGATGACGGGCTTCCCAAATTAAAAATCAACCGCTACTACAAGGAGTCCATCTCCAATGGCACGGAGATCCCCAAGGATGCCAAGGCCTATCTTCATGAAAAAATGCAGGCAGCTTCCTGGCTCATTAAAAGCATCCACCAGCGGCAAAAAACCATCTACGCTGTGATGGAAAGTATTATCAAGTTTCAGCGGGAATTTTTTGATAAAGGCGTTTCCTACCTGAAACCCATGATTTTGAAGGATGTTGCCGAAGACATTGAGATGCATGAATCCACCATCAGCCGGGTAACCACCAACAAGTACGCCTATACCCCCCAGGGGATGTTTGAACTGAAATATTTTTTTAACAGCTCCATCAGGCGCACCAACGGTGATGCCATGGCGTCTGAAAGCGTCAAGGAGAAAATCAAGGACCTTGTGGCTAAAGAAGACCCATTGCATCCGTTGAGCGACAAAAAACTGGCAGAATTACTGGAAAAGGACAACATAGAAATTGCCAGAAGAACCGTGGCAAAATACAGGGAGATGCTCTGTATTCTCCCATCCAGCAAACGAAAACAATTTTAGGGAGGTAACACTATGCAGACAGCCGTAACTTTCAAACGAATTGACCCTTCCGATGCGTTAAAGTCCTATGTTCAGAAAAAGATGGATCGCTTTGACAAAATGCTGGAAAGTCCCGCAGAGGCAAACGTGGTTCTTTCCGTTGAAAAAATCAGACACATTGCCGAGATAACGCTGACCTGTGATCGAATGAAGCTCCATGCCAAAGAGTCCTCTGAGAATATGTACTCTTCCATTGATACACTTGTGGACAAACTTCGGGGACAGATTAAAAAAAGCAAAGAAAAAAGCCGGCAGCACATGTCCGGAAACAAGCAAAGTATTAAGGATGAAGAACTCACCTTGGTCAGCCCGGCCATACCCGACACTGAAAATGCCATGCCTTCACCGGAAATCATGACAGGTCCTCAAGTGGTACTTGAATCCATCAATGTAAAACCCATGGATGTGGATGACGCGGTGGAACAGCTCACTGCCGGTGAGGATAATTTTTTTGTATTTAACAATGCCCGGACAGAACGCGTCAATGTGCTTTATCGACGCAATGATGGAAACCTGGGGCTCATACAGCCCCACAACTAAGTGTTCATATACATCAGGTGTGACTTTACATGAAAATATCAGAGATTCTTCACAGATCTGCCATTATTGCAGATTTGAAATCAAGTGACAAAAAAGGCGTACTGGAGGAACTCGCAGCCGCAGTATCCGAAATGGCAAGGACAGACAGCCATCGTATATTGAAAGTACTGCTGGAGCGGGAACAGCTTGGCAGTACAGGAATCGGAGGAGGCATCGGTATTCCCCATGGCAAACTCAACGCCATCCATTCCATTGTGGTGGGGTTCGGTCTCAGTCGTGGCGGTGTGGACTTTGATTCCCTGGATAACAAACCGGTACACATTTTTTTTCTACTGATTACACCGGAGAACTCCACGGGAAGCCATCTGAAGGTGCTGGCTCAAATTTCCCGTCTGCTGAAACAGAGTGATTTCAAGGAACGGTTAATGAAATCTCAAAGCGTGGATGACATCATTGACGTCATCCATGATGTGGATGAGGAATTTTAACCACATCGGACAAAAAAGCTAAGGGGGGACGCTCCACCTTCCCCCTTAGCTTGATCTTCATGATATACGCATCGTAGGGTTTCAGCACCACAGCCCCTCCGGGAGATAATGCGTGAAAAATATAAAATTGTACATCATCACCGGCCTGTCCGGTTCCGGAAAAAGCACTGCCATGGCAGCACTGGAAGATGCAGGCTTTTACTGCGTTGATAACATGCCCATGGCCCTTCTGCCCAAATTTCTGGAACTCCCGGTTCAGAATGCTCCGGAAATCAAGGGGTTTGCCTTTACCATGGACATGCGGGCCAAGGATTTTCTCTCCCTTTACACCGGCACCATGGCAGAACTTCGTGAAAACGGATTTTATTCGGAAACCATTTTCCTGGAGGCAGATGAGGATGTATTGGTGAGTCGATACAGTCAGACCCGACGACATCACCCCGTGGACCATGAGAAAAGCCTGCTCACCAGCATCCGATCTGAAAAGGAGAAGATGCTCTCCATTCGAAGCACCGCCGACAGAATCATCGACACCTCAACCCTGAATGTTCACGAACTCAAAACAAAAATAACCGCCTTTGCCCAGGAAGGAACATCCATAACATCCCGGATCAAGATCAATATTCTCTCGTTTGGTTTTAAATACGGACTTCCCAGGGAAGCGGATCTGGTAATGGACATGCGGTTTTTAAAAAACCCCTATTTTGAACCGGCGCTCAAAGATCTGGATGGTGAATCCCGGGAAGTAAAAACCTTTATCATGAACACGGCCGAAGCAGGACAGTTTCTTGAAAAAGGGCTTGATTTTCTGGACTTCCTGATTCCGCTGTACGAAAGAGAGGGCAAAGCCTATCTGACCATCGCCGTTGGATGCACCGGCGGACGACACAGAAGCGTTGCCATCTCAAGGGCATTGTTTGAACACCTGCACCAAAAAAACAAAACCGTCACTATCACGCACAGAGACATCAACAGGGATATTATGAAAATATGACAGGAATTCTTGTGGTCACCCATGCCGGATTGGGACAGGCCCTCATCGACACCGTTGAATTTATCATGGACACGAAATATAAAAACCTTGCAGCCATCTCCATCGACATCAAAGAGAATCCGGACACGTTGTTAAAAAAAATCAAAAACGGAATCAAAAAGGTCAAACATGACCAGGGGGTCATCCTATTTACCGATATGTTTGGCGGAACCCCCTCCAATCTAAGCTACTCTTTTCTGGAAGAGGGAGTGGTTGAGGTGATGACGGGGGTAAATCTGCCCATTTTACTCAAAGCCGTGGAGATCAGGGGAAAAAAGCCGTTGATGGAAACCACCGAAATTCTGCTGGCCTATGGAAAACGAAGTATTTCCCAGGCCAGTGGTATTCTTAAAGGTGAAAAAAACAGACGGGAATAAATCGGGGAAAAACAAGGAGTATATATGAGCAGAAAACCGTTGATTGCCGGTAACTGGAAGATGTTTAAAACCGGATCTCAGGCAGTGGCCACTGCAGAAGAGCTGGCCCGGCTGGTCAAGGAGATACACGACAGAGATATTATGATTGCTCCCACCTTGCTGTCGCTGCCCTTGGTGAGCGCCTCTCTTTCAGGTACGCCCGTCAAAACAGGTGCTCAGAATCTTTTTTATGAAAAACAGGGCGCATTCACAGGAGAAGTGTCCGCCGAGATGATCAAAGCCGCCGGTGCCGACTATGTCATCATCGGTCATTCGGAACGTCGACAGTACTTCCACGAAACCGATGAAAATATCTCAAGAAAGATAAAAGCCGCATTTGAAGCCCGTTTGATCCCCATTTTGTGCATCGGTGAAACCGATGCACAAAAAAAAGCGGAAAAGACTTTTTCTGTGCTTGACAAACAGATTCGAAATGGGTTAAAAGGATTTCGTTCTTCCGATGAGCTGAAAGACCTTGTCATCGCATACGAGCCGGTGTGGGCCATTGGAACAGGTAATGTGGCAACTCCGGATGATGTGGAAACAACCCATCAGTATGTTCGATCTTTGATAACGAATATTTTTGGAAAAGACCTTGCAAATGCAACCCGGATACTATATGGTGGGTCGGTCAAGCCGGAGAATGTCTCAACCCTGATGTCAAAGAAGAACATAGATGGCGCACTGGTAGGCGGTGCAAGTCTTGAGGCAGATACTTTTATTAAAATAATTAAATTTGATTGATATCATATGACAACTCTAATTCTCACACTCCATGTAATTGCCAGTGTACTTTTGGTTCTCATTGTACTCCTGCAGACAGGAAAAGGTGCAAGTATGGGAGCCTCATTTGGCGGCGGTTCCAGTCAGACACTTTTTGGAAGTTCCGGTCCGGCAACAATACTGGGGAAGATAACAACCGGAGTTGCCGTTATCTTCATGTTGACATCCCTTACCCTTGCCTATACGGCAGGACACCGGGCAAACAGTACGATCATGTCTGACATATCCGTACCTGTACAGACAGAAGCGCCTGTGTCAACAGATGCAAATAGTAGTAACTGATATGTAGGATTATGCCGAAGTGGTGGAATAGGTAGACACGCACGCTTGAGGGGCGTGTGGGGCGACCCGTGGGAGTTCAAGTCTCCCCTTCGGCACCATATATATAAAAAGCCGCATACATTTAATGTATGTGGCTTTTTTAGTTTAATAAATTAAATTTTTGGTAATCGCCATGCTCTGCAATCCGATATTTCACCTTGATTTACACCGATTTATGATTATAATTACTCAATTATGACAGAAAAACATGAAAACATACCCGACCCCAAGAAGATAGAGAAAGAGCTTGGCGAATTTCTCAACAAGAAATTTGGTGGAAAAGTTAAGATCTTTTCCCCGTCAATGCTCCCCCAGGAAGACAAAACTTCCGGTGGCACCAGTGGTATTAAAAAAGAACAGGTGCTTCATTTCAATCTCACCCCATCGGAACTGATCGCCCATCTGGATCAATATGTGGTGCGCCAGAGACGGGCGAAGTCGGTCCTTGCCACTAAAATCTGTACCCACTTCAACCGCATCCGTCATCTGCACAGCCATCCCGATTCCAGCGACACGATCACCGGAAACATAAAGTCCAACATCCTCATGCTTGGCCCCACAGGTGTAGGAAAAACCTATCTGATAAAACTCATCGCCCGAAAAATAGGGGTTCCCTTTGTCAAAGGGGATGCCACCAAATTTTCGGAAACCGGATATGTGGGTGGAGATGTGGAAGATCTCATCCGGGATCTTGTAAAAGAGGCCGATGATGATATTGAATTGGCCCAGTACGGCATTGTTTATATTGATGAAATTGACAAAATTGCCGCCTCCCGCCACCTGCACGGGGCCGATATTTCCCGGGCCGGTGTGCAGCGGGCCCTGTTAAAACCCATGGAAGAGACAGAGGTAAACTTAAAGGTCCCCCATGACCCCGTCTCCATGATGCAGGAGCTGGACAGCTTCCAGAAAACCGGCAAACGAACTAAAAAAACCGTCAACACCGCAAATATCCTCTTTATTGTCAGCGGCGCCTTTTCCGGGCTGTCTGAAATTGTACAGAAGCGCATCTCCCGACAAGCCATTGGATTCGGTGCCAAGCTTGCCCGGGAAACCTCAGAAAATGAACTTCTCAATGCCCTGAAAACCGAAGATCTCCTGAAATTCGGATTTGAGTCTGAATTTATCGGACGTCTTCCGGTACGCTCGGTGCTGGAGTCCCTGACCCAAAAGGATCTTTACGATATATTACGGATGCCCAACAACCCCGTCATACTGGGCAAGCGACTGGATTTTGCCGCCTATGGCATTGAAGCGGTTTTCACCGAGGCCGCTCTTGAAAAATTTGCCGAAATGGCCTTTAAAGAAAATACCGGTGCAAGGGGACTTATCAGTGTCCTTGAACAGAGCCTGATTCCCTTTGAAGAGACCCTTCCCTCTTCCGGTATCTCACGGTTTACCATTACCCAAGAGGTGATATCCGATCCCACAGGCCACCTTGAAAAAATGCTTTCCGGTGATCACGAAGAGGCCTTTGCCCTTGCCCATGATGTGGCTTTAAATCATGAAAAAAAATTTCTACAGAAGTATCTCTCCCGGAACCGGGATCGCCTGGGTAGGGAATATGGGATTACCCTCACCCCTGCCCGGGGTGCCCTGGTGGCTGAATATTTCTGCCGTCACATCACCGAGCTGGGAAGGGCAGTGGGAAAAATAAAAACCCATTACGAATCCGTCAAAAAAATTGAATTGGATTTTTTTAAACGATATGAATTGAACCTCGTTTTTGAGGAAGATGCCATTGACTTTCTCATGGAACAATTCATATTGAATGACATCACATCGGAAGAGATCATGGCAAAGATTTACCATGACTTTTACGATGGTCTCAGCCTCATTCGTCAAAAATCCGAAAAAAACAGATTTTTCATCTCCAGGCAGGCCTTGGTGGAACATGAAAATTTTCTGGAAAACCTCATCAGAAAAGAGATATCATCATGATTGGAATATCAAAGCTGTACTGCGCCACTGTGGAACCTTCGGACACCCTGCGTTACTCCCGCCAATCGGGCCAGCTGCCCTCCCATCTGCTTCAGTTTTCTGTGGATAAAAAGCCGGTGGTGGTTTGGAACATGACCCGACGCTGTAATTTAAGGTGCGTACACTGCTATGCACAATCCGAAGACATCTCCTATGATAACGAACTCACCCATGACCAGAGTCTTAAAATGATTGATGATCTGGCTGCATTCGGGGTGCCGGTACTGCTTTTTTCCGGTGGTGAACCCCTGGTGCACCCACGGCTTGCAGAATATGCCGAATATGCGGTGAAAAAAGGGATGCGGGCCGTGATTTCCACCAACGGGACCTTAATCACCGCTGAAAAGGCAAAGGAACTCAAGGAGATCGGTCTCTCCTATGTGGGCATCAGCCTGGACGGGCTGGAAGAGACCCATGACAAATTCAGAGGCGTTAAGGGGGCATTTAAAAAAGCCATGCAGGGCATTAAAAACTGCCAAGCTGCGGGAATCAAGGTGGGACTTCGATTCACCATTAACAAACGAAATGTCCATGAAATTCCGGGGATATTTGATCTGCTTGAAAAAATGGAGATCCCACGGGCCTGCTTCTACCATCTGGTGTACTCAGGTCGGGGGTCTGCCATTGCCAAAGAAGACTTAAATCACCGGGAAACCAGAGAGACCCTTGACCTTATCATGCAAAGGACCCGGGATCTCCATGAGAGAGACAAACCCAAAGAGATCCTCACTGTGGATAACCATGCCGATGGCCCCTACCTCTACATGAAACTCCTTGACGAAGACCCGCAACGGGCCGCTGAAGTGCTGGAACTCTTACAGATGAATGAGGGAAACAATTCCGGCAGAGGGTTCGGGTGTATCAGCTGGGACGGCGAGGTGCATCCCGATCAGTTCTGGCGGGAAAAAAGCCTTGGCAACATCAAGGCGCGCTCTTTTTCCGAAATCTGGACCGATTCCACCAATGAATTTCTCATGAAAATGAAGGATAAAAAAAGCCATGTGGGCGGCCGGTGCAGGGAGTGCCGATGGCTTCCCATATGCGCCGGTAATTTCAGGGCCAGGGCAGAATCCATCAAAGGGGACCCCTGGGATGAAGATCCGGCCTGTTACCTCACTGATGAAGAGATCAAAAAAACCGATGACGGTGCAACAAAGGAGAACTGATTATGCTGTTTCCGGAATACAGACCCCGCAGATTGCGGGAAAAAGAGTCTTTTCGAAGAATGATCCGGGAGACCTCCCTTTCTGTGGATGATTTTATTCTGCCATTGTTTGCCGTTGAAGGTAAGGGCATTAAAAGTCCCATTGCGCCGCTGCCCGGTCAATTTCATCTCTCCTGCGACAATCTCGTGAAGGTGGTCAAAGAGGCGGCGGACCTTGACATACCGGCCGTGATGCTCTTTGGACTGCCAGCCAGCAAAGACCCCCTGGGCACCCAGGCCTATGCAAAGGACGGCATTGTTCAAAAGGCCATCAAAGCCGTTAAGGACGCGCTGCCGGACATGACCGTTCTCACCGATGTATGTCTTTGCCAGTACACCGACCACGGCCACTGCGGCATGGTGGAAAAAGGAAAAGTGGACAATGACCTCACCCTGGATCTGCTGGCCCGCACCGCCCTGTCCCATGTCAAGGCCGGGGCTGACATGGTGGCACCGTCGGACATGATGGACGGCCGCATTGCTGAAATCAGGGAGCTGCTGGATGACGAGGGGTATTCCCATATTCCCATCATGTCCTATGCAGTGAAATATGCATCAGCCTTTTACGGCCCCTTCAGAAGTGCCGCCGACTCCACACCGCAGTTCGGAGATCGCCGGAGCTACCAGATGGATCCTGCCAATTCCCTGGAAGCCGTGCGGGAAGCCATCATGGATGTGGAGGAAGGGGCCGACATCATCATGGTGAAACCGGCCCTGCCCTATCTGGATATCATTGCACGGTTGAGACAGGAGATTGATCTGCCCCTGGCTGCTTACAATGTCAGTGGTGAATATGCCATGATCAAAGCCGCAGAGATGATGGGCTGGGTGGACGGCATTAAAGTGATCATGGAAACCCTTCTTTCCATCAAGCGGGCCGGAGCCGACACCATTTTGACTTACTCTGCCATGGAAGCGGCAAAGGAACTGGGGCGATGATGCATAAACATCCCGGGGGGCATCCCGGAGGCGCCCACGGTAAAAATACCATCCGCCTGGTTGCCTGGGAGACCACCCGACGCTGCAACCTTGCCTGTGTCCACTGCCGGGCCGCGGCCGAGGATCATCTCTATGACAATGAACTGAACACAACAGCGGCCTTTAAACTCATGGACCAAATCCGGGAAACCGGTCAGCCCATTGTCATTCTCACAGGTGGTGAACCCCTCTTAAGAAAAGATATATTTGACATTGCGGTCCATGGGACAAAAATCGGTTTGCGAATGGTCATGGCACCCAACGGCACCCTGATCACCGCAGAAAATGCCCAAAAGATGAAAGAGTCGGGAATTAAACGCATCAGCATCAGCCTGGACGGGTCCACTTCCCATGGACACGACACCTTCCGGGGGGTAAAGGGAGCCTTTGAAGGGGCTTTGCAGGGCATTGCACATGCAAAGTCGGTGGGCCTGGAATTCCAGATCAACACCACCATTACCAAGACCAACCTTGATAAAATCCCGAAGATTCTCTCCCTGGCAGAATCCCTTGGGGCCGTGGCCCATCATATTTTTCTGCTGGTTCCCACTGGCCGGGGGAAATACATTGTGGACCAGGAAATTGATGCCCTGGAGTACGAAAAAACCCTGAACTGGTTTTATGACCAGCGGGACAAAACCCCGTTGCAGCTAAAGGCCACCTGTGCCCCCCACTATTACCGGATTCTACGTCAGCGATCAAAGGAAGAGGGTAAGAAAGTCACCTTTGAATCCCATGGTCTGGATGCCGTCACCCGGGGCTGCCTTGCCGGAACCGGTTTCTGCTTTATCAGCCACACCGGTGAAGTCCAGACCTGCGGGTTTCTGGACGTGCTGTGCGGAGACATCACCAAGAATACATTTAAAGAGGTGTGGGAAAATTCCGAGGTGTTTAATAAACTCAGGGATTTTGATAATCTGGAGGGAAAATGCGGCATCTGCGAATATCGAAAGGTATGCGGCGGCTGCAGGGCCCGAGCCTTTGAGGCCACCGGTAATTATCTTGCACAGGAACCCCTCTGCACCTATCAGCCTCCAAAACAAGCCTGATCAAATTGATTAAGGGGATTCCCCATTAAAAACCAATACCCAGATACCGGCCACGTTAAAGATACACACCGCTTCAGTCAGTATTGGGTACTTTTTCTCCGGAAATAACCTAAATCCAATCCTGAAATTCAAATGCCGGAAATGGACATAACCATCTCCGGCATTTCAGTGGACTCATTTATCCACTCCCTACGATCCAACCACAAAAATCGGCACCCCATGCCCAGTACCCGATACCCAGAATCTATTTCCCCAAGGCGTTCAAGGTCAGGGTAATGGGCCGGTTATTATCCCCATCCTCACTGAACGTAATGGGAGATGGTTTTCTATAGTGGTCTTCCCCCGGCCCGGCGGCAAGCCATTTTTCCCGAAGTCCCTTCAGCACCTTAAAAGCGGTTGAGTCCAGTTCCACAATGCGCTTTTCCATGACCAGCACCAGCTTCCCCTTCCGTTCTTCAAGGTGCATCAGACGGGCGATGGGAATGCCCAGGGGTTCCCAAGTGGATATATCATGCTCCAGGTTCCGGATCACCGCCATCTGTCCGGTGGCACCGTTGGCAATGAGTCCAAAGGCGGTGAGGCCCAGATTGTAGGTATAGTTGCAGTCAAACCGAGTGGGATTGCTTCCCCGACCATCATATCCGTAGAAATGATTCTGGGTATTAAAGCTGGGCACTGATTTTTTGTAAATTGTTTTCACCGCCCCAGGCACATCCCCCTCCTTGGAAATCAATGCGGCCTCCTCCAGGGCAAGTTTCAGGGTTTTATTGGAAATAATGGTGGGTTTCACCAGCAGATGATCGGTACCGCCATAATTCTTAAACAATACCCTGCCATGGAGATCGGGATCCAGCCCCGCATCTTTCATGATGTTCCCATAAAGATCCGGATCAATTCCCACCTTGTACAGCCCCTTCTCCTTGAGAATATCCAGATAGTCTTTGACCATGTCCATGATGATCTTTTCCGTTTTTACCTGGGAAAATTGAAAATTTCCGTGGGTGTCGCGCTCCACCAGCAATCCCTCCTGGAAAAACGAGGGAAGATCGTTGAACAGTTCGTCATCCCTGGCATTCCAGATGGGTGATGCCCCCTTTTCACTGATTCCCCGGAAGAGCCGCCTGAGATAGTCAAGCTTTGCATCCAGACTGGGAAAGGAGCCGTGGAAATCCAAATCATGAATGTGATTATAATCGGCAATGATGGTGTTGAGCTTGATGATAAAAATCTGGATTTCATTGATGAACTCCAGGACTCCTTCGGGGATGATCATGACGCCGTAATTTTTTCCATGGGCCGCACGACGTACAATCACATCACAGATGAGCCGGGATAGATGGCGCAGGGTGATGCCATAGGCCGTATAATCAACAGTGCCTTCCTTTTCAGCGGCCTTGATCCGTTCCTGGTCCACATAATCGGCAAGATCTTCGCCGATGAGGGTCATGTTGACGTGGGTCTGCAAGGCGGCCTCCAGGGCCAGATGGCTGGCTACCCGTCCCATCACCTTGCAGATGTGCCAGTATTTAAGATCAGAGCTGGCATCGGTGCACAAATTGCTGATATTCTGAGAAAAGGCCCGGGCTGCCGTATGGAATCCAAAGGAGATGGCGCACAGGGTTTCACCGGACTCCGCGGTGACCTGGATATCCCCGTCAATGGTTTTGGGAATTCCCAGCACCTGAATGCCGTCGGCTTTAAGCTCCTGGGCCATAAAGGCAGCGTTGGTATTGGAATCATCCCCCCCCACAATGACCAGAGCGTCCAGTCCCAGATTTTTGCAGGTTTTTCTGGAAAGCTCCATTTTTCCCGGTGAATCAATTTTACTCCTGCCGGTTTTGATCATGGTAAACCCGCCCATGTTTCGATGGGCATCCACCTGTTCCGCAGTTATCTCCACATAACGATTCTCAAGAATACCATGGGGTCCCAGTATAAAACCGAACACCTTTGAATGGGGGTTGGCCTTTTTAGCAGCATCAAAAATCCCGGCAATCACATTGTGCCCCCCCGGTGCCGGTCCCCCGGAAAGCACAATGCCGATGTTCCTTTTTTTCTTGAAAAAAGCGGTGTGACGGGCATCCATAAGGCTGCCATCCACAAGTTTCTGTACATGATTGTCTATGATGTCGGGCAGGGCCTTCCGGGCTTCGCTGTTCAGGGAAAAGTCATATTGTTTCTGGGGTTCCAGCGCAATGACTTCGGAGTTGAACACCTCACAACATCGGGGGGCGTAGGAGCGCCGGTGTTCGGTTTCTCTGCTGACATCGCCGATGACGCTTGCAATTTCCGGATGACTCAAAAGAGTATCCAAATCATTTTCATTCGTATCTTTCATTGACGTCTATCTCTTATTGTCTAAAAATGGAGGAGTTGGGTACTAATCTTCCGGTTTTGGTTTGGCAGGTTTCCGTTATTGAGTTACAGGTAGTAAGTTACAGAATCTGCTTTAAAAACAACTTGGTACGGTCATGGCCGGGGTTGGTAAAAAAGTGTTCCGGTGTGCCCTCTTCAACGATTTTTCCCGCATCCATGAAGATCACCCGATCAGCCACTTCCCTTGCAAATCCCATTTCATGGGTTACCACCACCATGGTCATTCCCTCCTTTGCAAGGGCCTTCATGACATCCAGCACCTCACCGATCATTTCCGGGTCCAAAGCTGAGGTGGGTTCATCAAAGAGCATGGCCTTGGGGTTCATGGCCAGGGCCCGGGCAATGGCCACCCGCTGCTGCTGTCCACCTGATAATTGATCGGGATAAACGTTTTTTTTATCGGCAATCCCCACTTTGTTCAAAAGGGCCATGGTGATCTCCTCAGCCTCCTTATCAGACCGCTTTCTCACAACGTTTTGGGCCAGATTAACATTGGATTTCACGGTCTTATGGGGAAAAAGATTAAAGGACTGGAACACCATTCCCACCTCCGCCCGGACTTTATTAATATCGGTCTTGGGGTGAAGGATGTCCACACCGTCGATGAAAATCTGCCCTTTGTCTGCGGTTTCCAGGCGGTTCAGACATCGTAGAAAGGTGCTCTTGCCGGATCCTGATGGTCCAATGACCACCACCACTTCGCCCCTGGCAATGGTTTCGGAAACATTCACAAGGGCATCCACCCGATGGGGCACCATAAAAATTTTAGAAATATTTTTAACGTCTATCATGAATGGATCATCCTTTTCTCAAGATATTGTAACAGCATGGAAAGGGCAAAGGTCAGTACAAGGTAGAGCAGTGCACAGACGAACCACAGCTCAAAGGGCTGAAGACTGGTGGTTACAACCTCCCTTGTGGCCTTTGTCAGTTCGCGGATGGCAATGATACCCAACAGGGATGAATCCTTTATAAGACTGATGAACTGCCCGGCCAGGGGGGGGATAATCCGGATAAACGCCTGGGGCAGGATCACATGGTACATGCTCTGGGCATAGGTCATGCCAAGGCTTCGGGAGGCTTCGGTCTGTCCTTTATGGATGGATTGAATACCCGAACGAACAATTTCCGCCACATAGGCACCGGTGAAGGTGGCAAGGGAGGCCACGCCGAACCAAAGTGGGGGGATCTGAGTGAAACCGTTCTGAGCCAGCATGGTGTTGACAAGGGTCCCCAACACAAAATACCAGATAAAAATCTGCACCAGCAGTGGAGAACCCCGCACAAGCTCAATATAAGTGATGGAAAGCCATTTAAAGGCCGGGTTGGATGAAATTCTGGCAAGACCGGCAAACAGCCCTAATACTATGCCGAAAATAATGGCCACAAAGCTGACCTTAAGGGTGAGCCACAACCCCTGGAGCAGAATACCCACCCGCCACTCATGATAGGACCCCAGTACATCTCCTTCAAAGATACTGTCCCCCTCATAAATTCGGACATCTTTGGAAGGATAGGCATAATCAATGTTTTCACCCCCATCCCCCATAATTCGAATAAGGGTACCGTCGGCGGTTTCTTCAATGCGCTCAATGGTCCCTGCAACAGTGGCCCGTACCTCAATTTGCTCATTAAAAAAGAAATATTGGGGGACACGATACCACCGCCAAGTATAGTCAATTTGAAGTGTACAATAATAAAGGCTGCCGATACCCAGAAATATTATCAAAAAAAAGACAGCCACCCATGAGTAGTAGATTTTTTTCTGCTGTTTCCGAAGTAGAGACGCAGTGGATTCCATGATAAGTTCGGAACTCCCTTCATTGGCAATGATCGGAACTGTTAGATGCAGCCCTGATGTTGGGGACCCCTGGGGCGTTCCCAACATCAGGCACCCGGATATAATGTTTCCCCGGAGAATTTACTGAACGTTTTTAATCCAGTCAGTGGAGCGAATCCATTTATCGTAAATTTTGTCGTATCTTCCATCGTTTTTCAGCTGACGAAGAAAGTTGTTAAGGAAATTCATAAAATCCGGATCACCCTTGTTAATGGCCCAGGCAAGGGGCTCAAAGGTAAACGGTTCATCAAGAAAAACCACCTTACCTTCACCCTGGTTTGCCATGAAGACCACACAATAGGGAAGATCATACACAAAGGCATCTGCCTTACCGTTAATCACTTCCAGGGCACCTTCCGTTTCCGTTTCAAAGGATTTGTAAGTACATTTGGGAATTTTTCTCTTCACTGCCATCTCACCGGTGGTTCCAAGCTTTGAGGTGACAATGTATTTGGGATCATTGAGGTCTTTAAAGGATTTTACAACACCCTCATGTTTTTTATTGAGTAGAATGGTCTGCCCCACAATAATATAGGGATCGGCAAAGTTGACCTTGAGATTTCTCTCCTGGGTAACGGTCATGCCCGAAGCGATGATATCAAATTTATCGGTGATCAATGAGGGGATAATGCCATCCCAGGAGGTGTTGACAGGAACAAACTTAACGCCCATGGCCTTGGCCATCTCCTTTGCGATATCAATGTCAAATCCCACAAATCGGCCCTTTTGGTCTGTCATTTCAAAGGGCATGTAGCCCGCTTCAAACCCCACCCTGAGTTCGCCTTTCTTGATGATTTTTTCCAGGGTTGATTTTTGGGCAAGCTCAATATCTGCTGCAAACGAAACAGACCCTGCAAAGAAAACCATTCCCATGATCAGGGAAAGTAAAACAGATAAACTTTTCTTCATGAAGCACTCCTCCTTTTTGAAATTGAGTACAAACAATATGGCACATTTGCCTGCCACAATGAACATTGAAACAAATACACCATCTAACTATTCTCTCTATATGAAGACAACAGGAATGTAAAGGCCCTTTCCACTGCAATTCAAATTTGAATCTTTATCCAAGTCATGATAAGGAACAATCGAATGACCCATTTAATTTTTATGAGCCGCCACGGGCGGACCGGGATTCTGGCCTGGATACGCCCACAACAATGCTTGAAAGAATATTAGGCCAATCTACGCTTTCATACAAAAACTGTTGGAGAAATAACATTGGGAATTTTTAACCGTCTGAAAAAGGGACTCAGCAAAACCCGGGAGATTCTTCTCACCGACATAAATGAACTGTTTTCTGCAGAAAGGGTAATTAATGATGCCCTCCTTGAAGAGCTGGAGGAGATTCTGATCATGTCCGATCTTGGCATGGATGTGACCATGGAAATAATGGAAAAGATATCTAAAAAAGCCAAAAAACTCAAAACGGCGGAAGAACTTAAATCAGTTCTCAGGGAGGAACTCATATCCCTGTTTCCGCCTCCTCTCCCCATTTCCACTGAAAGGAAAACCAGTGGTCCCCAGGTAATCATGGTGGTGGGAGTCAATGGCACCGGCAAAACCACCACCCTTGGAAAACTTGCGTTAAAATTCACCGCCCAGGGCAAAAAGGTGCTCATTGCCGCAGCAGACACCTTCCGGGCTGCCGCCATTGAACAGCTGGAGATATGGGCAGAGCGTGCCCATGTAAAGGTGGTTCGGCATAAAGAGGGAGCCGACCCCGCAGCTGTGGCCTTTGATGCGGTGGAAGCGTCCATTGCCCGGGGCATTGACATCCTTCTCATTGACACCGCCGGCCGACTGCACACCCAGAAAAATCTCATGGAGGAGCTGAAAAAGATCAAACGATCCGTGGGGAAACGGCTGGCAGGCGCCCCCCATGAGGTGTTGATGGTGCTGGATGCCACCACCGGACAGAATGCCCTGTCCCAGGCAGCTTTGTTCAATGATGCCGTGGGAATCACAGCACTTGCGCTGACCAAGCTTGACGGCACGGCCAAGGGAGGGGTGGTGGCCTCGGTGGCCAGGACCATGGATGTCCCCTTGAAATATATCGGTGTGGGAGAAGGCATCGAAGATCTGCAGGATTTTGATGCAACCCTGTTTGTCAATGCACTTTTTGATTAGAGGAGTATGAAATGGCGGTTATCGTTAAATATGTCGTTGTCAGAGACGGAGACGAAAAAATGACATTTGCCACCAAAAAAGAAGCCGATGCCCATGATAAGATGTTGGACATTGCCGATACATTGTACCAATTTTTCAAGGATGAAAAAATGGAACTCAGCGATGAGCAGATGGATGACCTCTCTTTATGCCTGGCAAAAAAGAAAGACTTGATACTTCAACTTCTGAGGGGGGGGAAATTACCCAAACCAGGCAAAACGGTTGCCGCTAAAAATACCGGAAAAACAGCCACAAAATCCGAAAAAAAAGAAGCGGAAAAAACCGATGAAGGAGATGAGATCAATGACATTGTTGCGGTGGATGACGGAAAAAGCAAAAAGACAAAAACAGGCAAACAGAAAAAAACAGCATGAGTTGATATTTTAACGAAGAACTGTCGGCATTGATAACAAGTACTATCAGCTCCCTTCCTGCCTATTGTCATGATTTGGACTGGCTTTCTGCTTGACTATATCCGAATTCTCACGGCATAAAACCCGATGATATAGTCCTGCAGAACCGTGTCGAACCACTGTGATATCCTTGAAAATAGCTGCACCACTATATCCTGCATGAGCGCCTTTCAAGCCCCCACCCCAGCCATTTGAATAACGGCCACGGGCAGACCGCATTGGGGACCTGGGCCTGCCCACAACGAATAATGAAAGTAATGTTAGGCATACCTACACTTTCTTATAAAACGGGCATGTCCTGCCGGACACAACAAATATAGAAAATGGTATTATACCGCCGCCCCCCCGACGGGCAATGGGCCCGGACCGGAACTGTAGACAGCTCAATTGTCCGGTTCCTATTGCCCATCGGGGGGGCGGCTCTGCTGAGGTTGCCTTGGAGGCTGCCTTTTCATATAACATACATGGCAGAAAGACCTGCCACAACGAAAAACGAAAGTCCTTTAATTCCAGCATATTGGTGAGACTTTCATATAAAACGGCCATGGCAGAATTGTCTGCCGCAATTAAAAAATCAAATTAATATATTTTTTTTCACATAAATATCATTGGCCAAACAAAAAGAGATATGGTATACGATTATAATAAATGCCATAAACCAACACGGTCAAACGCTAAACAACAACATAAGGAGAACCGCGTGGATATTTATTACATTGACGGAGAGTTTGTTGAAGAGGACAAGGCGACCCTGTCTGCCAAGGATATCACGGTGCTGAGGGGATTTGGAATTTTTGATTTTCTGATCACATATAACAAGCGTCCCTTTTATCTGGAGGCCCACGTGGCGCGTCTGGAAAATTCTGCAAAAAAGATCGGGCTGGCCCTTCAGCACACCAATGCCGAGATCTGTGACATTGTGTGCCAAACCATTGCAAAAAATTCCCATCATGACGAATCCAATATCCGCATCGTCTACTCCGGGGGCATCAGCCCCGACGGCGTCACCCCCCAGGGCAATGGCAAGCTCATGGTGATGGTCACCCCCAAATATATACTGCCCGACTGGTGGTATACGGATGGGGCAGCCGTCATCACCGTGAACATGGAACGGTTCATTCCCCAATCCAAAAGCACCAACTATCTTTCCGCAGTGTTTGCCCAGCAGGAGGCCCACAGGGTGGGAGCCATTGAGGCCATCTACGTGGATCGGAACAACCGGGTACTGGAAGGCACCACCACCAACATTTTCTGTTTTAAGGACAACACCCTTATCACCCCGCCGGATGGAATCCTGCCCGGCATTACCCGCAGTGTCGTGCTGGATCTGATTAAAGATACGTTTGCCCTGGAGATGCGTCACATTGACGTTTCGGAGCTTGAAGAGATGGATGAAGTCTTTATCTCCGCCTCCAATAAGGAGATCGTGCCGGTCATTAAAATCAATGACTGGGCTGTGGCAGATGGCAAGCCCGGAGAAAAAACCCGGCAGGTGATGACCCTCTTCAAAGCGTATACCACTGCCTATGGAGAGGGAAAGGTCTCCTGATGTCTCCCGTTGATACCGCATTATTACCCCAGACCGTTGTCAATGTAGATCTTTCAGCCCTGGTCCATAATTTTACCCAACTTCGCCGTAAAACCGCAGCATCTGCCGGAATCATGGCGGTGGTAAAAGCAGATGCCTATGGCCATGGGGCGGTGACCGTTGCCAAAACCCTTGTTGAACAGGGGGCCCCCTTTCTCTGCGTGGCCAGGGTATCCGAGGCTGTGGCGCTCAGAGATGCCGGTATTGATGCCCCCATACTGCTCTTTGGTGAGGTATTGCCCTGCCAGGTGGACTATATGCGTCGCAATGACATCAGGGCCACCATCATCTCCCTGGAGACGGCCCGGACCATCGCAAGAGAGGCTGTCAAATGCGGCGGAACCCTCAAGGTCCACATCAAGGTGGATACCGGCATGGGCCGACTGGGGATTTTGCCCTCGGCCCTTTCCATGACCCCTTCCGCTGAGGGCCGGAATCCGGCGGTGGAGGAGATTGGCGAAATCTCCCGCCTTGAAGGGCTCTCTGTGGAGGGTATTTACACCCATTTTGCCAATGCCGACTGTCAGGATAAAACCCGGACCCTGGACCAGATAACCCTGTTTTCGGATCTTTTAACAGCACTTGACACCCTGGGCATCCGCCCGCCCCTGGCCCATGCCGCCAACAGCGCCGCCATTCTGGAGATCCCCCAGGCCCATCTGAACCTGGTCCGGGCCGGTATCGCCCTTTATGGACTCTGGCCTTCCAGTGAAGTGGACCATGGCGTGGCAGACCTGAAACCGGTCATGTCCATCACCTCTGCCGTCATCCATTTGAAAAAAGTACCCAGAGCCTTTGCCGTCAGCTATGGCAGCACCCATATCACTTCCAAGGAAACCACCATTGCCACCGTTCCCATCGGATATGCCGACGGCTACAATCGCCTGCTCTCCTCCAGGGGACAGATGATTGTCAATGGTGTAAAGGTACCGGTGGTGGGACGGGTGTGCATGGATTTCACAATGATCGATGTGGGAAGTGTCCCCGGCGTAAAGGTGGGGGATCCGGTCACCATCCTGGGACGACAGGGCGATTGTGAGGTCAGTGCGGATGACATCGCTGCGATCTGCAATACCATCAATTATGAAATTGTGGCATCCCTCACCCGGAGAATGCCCATCCGATACACCCATGGAAAGGAGAAAATATAAAATGCCCCCCCTTTCTTTCATAAACTGGGAAATGGGAACGGTGGCCCTCCCCGCTTCCGGAGAGAACCCGCATCCGGACAAACATTCTGCCAGGGCTGAAGTGATGATTGCCGGTGACTGGGCCCCCATACGGAAGTTTACCTCCCCCATTGAAAATGATCCCATATCCGTCTATGGAAATCTCTATCCGTTACTCACCGCCGCCGACCTCTCCATAGTGAACCTGGAAGCCCCCTTAAGCGACAGGGGGCAGCCGGTGTGGAAAAGCGGTGCCGTATTCAAGGGTGAAAAACGGCATGTCAAAGGACTCACCTGTGTCCCCTTTGATGTGGTGACCCTGGCCAATAATCATATGTTTGATTTTGGGCCCACGGCATTCCAAGAGACACTGGAGACGCTGGATGACAATGACATCAAACATCTGGGTGCCGGAAATAACCTGGCCGAGGCCCAAAAGCCCCTGATTGTGACCGTGAATGATCTTCGCATTGCCATGGTAAACTTCAGTGAAGGTGAAGATTTAACCGGTGCTGAAAAGGGGAAACCCGGTGTCATGGGCTGGGATCTTAACCTCATGGAAGCCACCATCAAAGAATTAAAGGGCACCGTGGATGTCATCATTGTCATCAGCCACTGCGGCATTGAGTATATCCCGTTTCCACCACCCTATGTTACCAGTGCCTTCAAACGCATGGCCGATGCCGGGGCCGACCTTGTGGTGGGACACCACCCCCATGTTCCCCAGGGCATTTCAGTGCACAACGGGGTTCCCCTTTGCTACAGTCTGGGGAATTTTGTTTTTTTCCAGGATACCCGGCTGGTACATCGAAAGCAGGGGTATATGGTGAAGGCCATCCTGGAGAAAGATCACCCCCCGGCCCTGGAGCTGATCCCCTATGAAATTCATGAAAAGGGACTCTCCCTGCTCAAGGGCGCTGACAGGGACCAATTTTTCATGAAACTCAAAGAGATATCACTACCCCTAAAAACAATGGAAGGCATTGAAGGGGCATGGCACGGTTTCCTGCACCATTACGGTTCCCAAGGATTTTTTGCTGAAATTGAAATGCTCATGCATCGCATGAAAGATGAGCCCCGGAAAGGGGCAGCCATGTTCAGAAACCGCCTCACCACCCTGCAGCATTTCCACCACTGGAAGGATGCCATGACCCGCATGGTAGAAGGAACCCTGGACTCCTCACCGGACTGGGCCAGACAACTGACCCGGGAATGGCTCACCCTTACCCTTGATGATCCTGACATATCCATGGGTGTCCACCAGGAGAAAAAAAAATGAGCCATACCCGGGACAAAAAGAGTGCAACATCGCAAGATTTGTCGTCTGATTCCCAAGGCGTTTCCATACCTTGGGCAACAGCGACTTCAGACACCACTCCCACAACGCAGACCCTTCTGGTCACGGATTCCGGGTTGGGGGGACTTTCGGTGTTTACAGAAATTGCCAATCAGCTCAAGGAACACGCGCCTTGGAAAAGCGTAAACCTGATCTACTTCAATGCATGGCCGGAAGCCCGAGGCGGATACAACCATTTCCCGGACATGGAGACCAGAGCCCGGGTGTTTCACAATGCTTTGACTGCCATGGCTAAATATCAACCGCATCGTATATTTATAGCCTGTAATACCCTATCTGTGATTTACCCCCAGACTCGTTTCAGCACAGAAACAACCATTGAGGTCACAGGCATTGTGGATGACGGAGCAGAGATGATCCATGAGCAACTGATTAAAACCCCGGACAGCAGGGTCATTATTTTCGGCACCCCCACCACTATCTCAGCCCGGTCCCATGAGATGCGATTGAGGGAAATGGGCATTGCAGAACATCGCATCATCAACCAAGGATGCATCAATCTTGCCGGAAAAATTGAAAGAGATCCGTTCAGCGCCGTTGCTTCAGAGATGATTGACGACAACGTCCGGCAGGTGGCGGCCCAAATGAAGAATAAAGGCGACAGGATATTTGCGGCCCTGTGCTGTACCCATTTCGGGTATTGCCGTGACATTTTCGTCAACGCCATCAAAAAATATATCACCGAAGATGTGGTGCTACTCAATCCCAATGAAGCAATGGCCAGCCGGGCCCTTCAATATGAAAAATCTATTACGGATCAACCGACTATTTCCATGCATATTGTCTCACGGGTTCCCTGGGAACCCAGCCGCATTGAGGCCTACAGCCGTCTGTTAAAGGATGTTTCCCCCAAAACCGTGGAAGCCCTTAACCGATACGAGCTGAATCCGGAGCTGTTTTCCATCGTATGAGCGGAACACCGAAATTACATTAAATACATGAAGGATTATCTTACAATGAAAAAAGTGTTAATCATCACCGGTCCTGCCGGAGACGCCCAGGGCTGGGGAGACCTTTCGGTCACCCAGGAAGTATGCAACGCCATCAACGAAGGGGACAACAGCGCTGAGATCGCCTTTGTCAACAACATGGCCGAATTTTACAAAGCCATTGAAGAAAAGAGCTATGATATTGTCTGGAGCTGCCTCTACTACATCAACAGCAAATCCGATACCATCGGGTTGAATGAAGACGGTCAATGGTTTGCCGATATTTTTGATGAGCGTAAAATCCCTTACATAGGGCCCAATGCCGCCACCATGAAGGCGCTGATCAACAAAACCGCCACCCATGATATTCTCTCGGAAAATGGAATCAGCGTTCCTTATCATTATCAGATTGATCGCAATGACCCGCTGCCGGACCTGACGTACCCGGCCTTTGTTAAACCCAGCTATGAGTCCAGATCCGTGGGGATCAGCGATGACAGCGTGGTAAGCTCCCCTGCGGAACTGGAAAAACGGGTGGCGTATATCCACGACACCTATGACCAGCCCGCCCTGGTTGAAGAATATCTTCCAGGAGATGAGTACACGGTGCTGATGCTGGGCAATGGAGTGCACCAGGAGTTTTTGGCCGGTCAGGTGCTGGTGGACCCCGCTCTTTTTGGGAAATACCCCATCCTCAGAAGTGATTTAAGGGGGGTGGGTGCCACCAAAATCAAACCCGCCGGTGAATTTTCAGAACAGGCCAATGAACTGTGCAAAAAAGCCATGGAAGCCCTCAACTGCCTGGACCATGTCCGCACCGACATGCGCGTGGATGCCCATGGCGTTCTTAAAATCATTGAGGTCAACGGTATCCCCGGTTTAAAGCCCATCAAAAGCTGGAGTCCCCAGATGTTCACCATGCACCACGCCTCCGGTGATGAAGCCCGGGATTACAAAAGACTGGTGAACCACATTGTTACATCGGCCCTGGCACGCTTTAACCTGGTGTAATGGCCATGGTACACCACTCTAAAATGGCAGGAATTGATGAGCTGCAGGGGTTTGGCTATGATTTTGATTTTTCCATCCCCATCATTGCCACGGCCATCCATGCCGGTCACCATGTCAGGGAAGAGCTGCTCCCGTTCATGGAAATTCCTTGGGCTCTGCGTCTGTTTGAAGAGGATACGGCCACCGAAAGGATGATCCACAAACTTCCCAATACTGTATGGGCAATGGATTCCAGGGCCGTGTACGATCTCAATCGACCACCGGAGCTGGCGCTGCCCCTTACCCCGGAAAAATTTTGGGGTATCACCGTATATGGAAAACAGCCCCCACCGGAAATGAACCGGGAAAGCCTGGCACGCCATGCCCGTTTCTACGATTTCATGGAAACCATGGTCACTCATATGCTGGACAAATTTAATGTCTGCATTGTTCTTGACATCCACTCCTACAACATTTCCCGGCAAAGGGAAAAAGGGGTTATCTCTCCCCCGGTGTTTAACCTGGGAACTGCCCTTTTAGATCGATGCAAATGGGAAAAGCAGATCCATGCCTGGCTGTCGGCCCTTGGCACCATTTCCCTCCCCGGGGAGATTCAGACCACTGTGGCGGAGAACAAGGTGTTCTCAGGCAAAGGTGAATTGTGTCGTCGTCTCAGTGGGTGGGATGAGCGCATTCTGGTGCTGCCCACCGAGGTTTCCAAGGTGTACATGGATGAACATACCGGAGAGGTGTATGAAGAGGTGGTCAGGGCAATTCAAGGGGGATTTCGCCGGATCATTCCCCAGCTGCCCTGGGCATAGGGGATGGTGCCGTTCCCACCTCCTCACCTCCGGGGGGCTGATTTTATCCCACCCGGATCAGGCGCAGGGCATCCAGGCGCACCCGGGCCGTTGACAATGCCGTTTCAAGGGACTCAAGTGCCGCACGGGCCAGTGCGATTTCATGATCCCCCACAGCAGGGTTTTTCTGTTTCAGCCACATCAGGCGATCCACCTCTTTTCCCAGGATGTGGCGCATGTTCGATGTGGCTTTTTCAATGGTGACCTTTGCCTGCTTTTCAGCCCCCTCTGCGCATACCCGGATCATTCCCGGCAGCAACGACTCCTTTATTTCCGGATAATCCCGGAGAAATGACGACCTGTCATTCACAAGGGATGGGTGAAAATCCGCCCAGGGATACGCGGTTGTCACCTCTTCCATTAAATGGTTCACCACCACACGGATGGGGGTGGCGGGCAGAAACCGATCCGAATGAAGATGGCCCGGGGCCACGCACTCCAGCACATACACAGCCTCCAGCAACAAGGAGAACGCCCCGTCAGCCCGGTATCGGGCAAAGCTGCAGTTCCCCTGTTCCGTTCCCACCAGCAGATCCATGGTGCTATGGACCAGGGGATGGTCCCAGGTGATGAAATCCAGCTCTCCCCGGGTCACAGCAGTGGTTCTGTCAAAGGTGATGGCCATGCCCTCCTGCTTCAGGGGGGGGATCGGAAACGAAGGGTGGGCCATGTCAAAGGTGACCGCATGGGTCCGGGGCATGAATTCATCATGGGAGACATCGAAAAAATCAAAAAGGGACAAAAAAAATCGTTCAAGGGCGGGGTCATTATCTTCGGCCCCAATGGCCCGGATCAATGCCTTTGCCGGTGCAGGTCGAAAGGAGTTGACCTCCAGAAGCCGATCCCTTCCCCGGGCCAGGGTTGTCTGAATTTTTTCGGCATGTTCCCGGGTGGTGCAGATGAGCTGATCAAGAGCGGCCCTGTCAAGGGGGTGTCCCCCCTCACATCCGCTGCAAAGGCGGTTCAGCTGGGATTCAAAGGGCTCATGTATTTGATAGAGGCCGCTGACATGTTCTTCAAATATGCCGGTGCCCTCCTTATACCACCGGGCCAGAATCTCCTGAACACTGTTTTGCGCAAAGGGCACATGAATATGGATATCCCGGGTCTGACCGATGCGGTCCAGTCGACCGATGCGCTGTTCCAGCAGTTCCGGATTGCGGGGCAGATCAAACAGTACCAGGTGGTGGCAAAATTGAAAATTTCGGCCCTCGGACCCGATCTCGGAGCAGATCATGAGCCGGGCTCCCTCTTTTTCCGAAAACCAGGCGGCACTGCGATCCCGCTGCAAAAGGCTCATGGTTTCGTCAAACTGGGTGAACTTGAGATTCATCACCCCCCGCAGGGCATCCCCCAGGGCACTGGCTCGCTCCTTTGTGCTGCAGATGGCAAGGACTTTTTCCTTTTTTAAACCTTGCATCAGCTGGGCAAGCCATGCCCCCTCCTCCTCACCCGGGGCAAGGGGATGAAGTATCCCCCTTCGACCGGGGAAACCCTTGATCGCCGACCGGGTATTTCTGAAAATCGACCGGCCCGGCCCGTAACAATCCAACTGCATCTCAAGGGTGCTGTCCGGTTCCATTGGGGTATGTGCCTGTTCTTCAAGCTGTCTGTTTATCTCTTCAACGGTCTTCTCATAGGTGGCGGCTTCTTTTTGGTAGGTCTCAAGCGTGGTGTAACGATGGGGATCAAGCAGCTTCAAATGGGCAAAGTGGCGCGCAAGCCCCAACTGCTCCGGCGTGGCGGTGAGGAGCATCATACCGGCGGTTCCCCGGCCAATGTGATGCAAAAACCCATAAGTGGTACCCTGGGGGTTCACATGGTGGGCTTCATCCACCACCACCATATCCCATCCGGCATCCCGGGCCCGGGAATTTAGGAGCGTGTTCTTCTCCATGCAATGCATGGGGCAGATATAGAGTTGATTTTCCAGAAAAAGGTTGTCCGGTTTATTGATGCAGGCCATAAAATCATCATTGACAATGAAAAAGGAGAGATTGAATCGCCGGTACATCTCCACAAACCACTGGTGCACCAGGGCGTCCGGTACCAGGATCAGCACCCGGGTAATGCGCTCGCTCAACAGCAGGCGGTGAAGGATCAGGCAGGCCTCGATGGTTTTGCCAAGGCCGGTTTCATCGGCCAGCAGAATGCGAGGAAGATACCGCGATGCCACCTCCCCTGCAATGTAAAATTGATGGGGAATCAGCTCCACCCGCCCCCCCAGAAATCCCATGACATGGGAATGGCGGTATCGGTGCCCAAGGGTTAGGGCCTGAAATCTCAAATCAAAGGTTTTGACGGGGTCAAACAAACCGGCAGCCAGGCGCTCCCTGGGGCTGGAAAAGGACATGGTGTCACACAGCAGCTCTTCGGAAACGCTCCGGCCCTGACCATGATAAAGGCGCAGGCCGTCCACGGTCTCCACTGCCTCCACTTTAAGGGAGGTGCCATCCCTTAAAGTGAGAAGATCCCCCGGGGAAAACGAGGCCCTTTCAAGGGGCGCACTGGCCATGGAGTAGTGCCTCACCAGCCCACTGGCCTTAAACTGTATGCAGACCCTTCTGCCATTGTTTTCAACGGCGCTGAGGATCCCCAACCCCAGTTCCGGTTCCATACGACTGATCCACCGCTGTCCTTTTTTAAACGACATCATACCCCCCGCCCTCTTTCAGAAATCCGACACGAATCAAAAAGCTCTATTATCTGGCAGAATTGAGAAGGAGAGTCAACCCATATTTTCTTGACTCATTTGTTATATGAGCGTACAAAAAATAGACTTGATACAATCGAAGAAATTTCAAACAAGATGAACCCTGGAACAGGAGATCTAAATGGCTTACACCGATGCATACCCCGATTGTGAATGGATGGATTTTGAAACCCTGGAAAAGTTCATGGTGGATGCCCTCAAAGGAGAGGGCGTTCCCGAAGAAGACGCAAAAATCGCTGCTGAGGTGCTGATCACTTCTGATAAAAGGGGAATTGATTCCCATGGCATCGGTCGCCTGAAACCCATTTACATTGACCGCATGACGGCAGGCACCCAGAATCCCATCACAAAGATCGATATCATCAAAGAGACTGAAACCACTGCGGTACTGGATGGTAACAATGGGCTGGGCCATGTCATTGCCAAACACGCCAATGGCATGGCCATTGCCAAGGCAAAAAAATATGGCCTCGGCATGGTGACGGTGCGCAATTCCACCCATTACGGCATTGCCGGATATTATGTATTGGAAGCGTGTAAAGCCGGATGTATCGGTATCTCCGGAACCAATGCCAGACCCTCCATTGCACCCACCTTTGGTGTTGAAAACATGCTGGGCACCAATCCCCTTGTGTTTGGGTGCCCTACGGACGAGCCCTTTCCCTTTGTACTGGACTGCGCCACATCGGTGTCCCAGCGGGGCAAGCTGGAGGTGTATGGCCGCGCCGGAAAAGAGCTGCCTCCGGGATGGGTCATTGGAGAGGACGGGAAAACCAGAACCGATACCCAGCAGGTACTCATTGATCTGACAAAGGGCAAAGCGGCCCTGGCGCCCCTGGGAGGACTGGGGGAAGAGACAGCAGGATTCAAAGGGTATGGCTATGCCACGGTGGTGGAAATCCTTTCGGCGGCACTTCAGGATGGAAAATTTCTCAAAATGCTCAACGGAGTGGATGAAAACGGCAAGAAGATTCCCATACTGCTGGGTCACTTTTTCATGGCCATTGATATTGATCATTTTCTCGGGCTGGATCTGTTTAAAAAGATCTCCGGAAGCATCTGTCGGGACTTAAGAAATTCCAAAAAAGCGCCGGGGGCAGAGCGTATTTACACGGCCGGAGAAAAGGAGTACCTTGCCTGGCAAGAGCGAAAGAAATGTGGCTGCCCGGTTCCAAAGGTACTTCAAAATCAGATGGATGAGCTTAATAAGAGATACAAGCTGGGATATACATTCCCCTGGAATGCATAGGGACAAAATCAGAGCCAGATTGTCCACACACCAGGGAAAGACGATATGGGTATTCTAAATAACGTCCAGGCATAACATTGAAACAAACAATTGGCTTTATTGCATGGTTTGTGGTTATAAATCCCAATTCAGATCCCGTCACAGCCTAAATAAAAATTTAAAATTCAGGAGAAACCATGAAAATTCGAACCATTTTAATCTCTTTTTTCATTGTCTGTTTTTGCGGCTCCCTCCCCGCAACCGCTTTGAGTAATGATCTTGACCCTTTTTCCGGTCAGTCTGGTGAACTTCGCATCGCCGGCGGTACTGCCCACATTCCCGTTGTAAAAGAGGCTGCAAAGCTAATTATGGAAAGCAATGCCGATATCCAAATCTCCATTGCAGGAGGCGGTTCCGGCGCCGGTATCAAGCAGGTGGGTGAAGGCCTCATCGACATCGGCAACTCCGGAAGAAAAGCCACGGACAATGAGATCCGGACCTATGGCCTGTCTCTGTACAAATGGGCCATCGACGGCGTGTCCGTCATTGTCCATCCCGACAACCCGGTGAAGACCCTTACCTCAGCCCAGTTAAAAGCAATCTTTGACGGCACCGTCACCACCTGGAAAGCGTTGGGAGGAGAGGATCGTAGCATCAATGTTTTCACCCGGGATGCCTCCAGCGGCACCCGAAAGGTGTTCTGGCAAAAGGCCCTGGACAAGGGTAAGATTTCCGAATCTGCACAGTTTGTCGTGTCCAATGGCGCCATGAAATCCGCCGTGGCCCAGAATCCCTATGCCATTGGTTACATGTCTGCAGGATATGTGGATGAAAGTGTGTCAGCGGTGACCCTGAACGACGTCGTCCCCAGTCCGCAAAACATCAACAGCGGAACCTACCCGGTATCCAGGGGTCTATACAGCAATACCAAGGGAGAGGCATCCGGTCTTGCCGGGCTGTTCATTGACTTTCTGCTTTCCGAAACAGGTCAGAAAATTGTGGCTGACAAGGGATTTATTCCGGTCAAATAATTTGCTTTTTTGACATTAGATCCTGTGTGCGGGATGACCGGTGGTATGGTCAAGCCCGCATTTTGTTTCAGAATACATGTAAGGACCTACAACCAAGGAGGATCTTTCAATCTCTATAGACAAAACTGCCAGGCTATGTGAAACAGTTTTCTTTGTGGCGGCCCAGACCGGTGGCCTGGCCATTGCCGGTGTATTGGTTTTCATGGTTTACACCGGCCTTCCCCTGCTGGGCTCCTACTCCATGGGCGAACTTCTCACCGGGGGCTGGTCCCCGGTTCACCACCAGTTCGGCATCCTCCCCATGGTGGTGGGAACCTTGAGTATCTCCCTTCTCAGTACCCTCATGGCCTTTCCTCTGTGCCTGGGCTGCGCCGCCTATATCTGCGTGCTGGGCAACCGGACCGTGGCCGGAATCATCAAGCGAATGATTCAGATGATGACCGGCATTCCCACGGTAATTTATGGATTTGTCGGTATCTTTCTGCTGGTTCCCGTTATCAGAGAGCTGTTTCGGGTGGGGTCCGGCATGTGCATTCTCTCCACCTCCCTGATGCTCTCTCTGCTCATCGCCCCCACCATGATCCTGCTGTTTGTTCAGAGTTTTGATGCCATTCCAGACATCTGGTGCCGGGGGGTGGATGCGCTGGGCGGCACCGCAGTACAGAAACTGGTCTACATTATTATCCCTTTTTCCATGAAGGGCATTGCCGGCGGGCTGATCCTTTCCCTGGGAAGGGCTCTGGGTGATACCTTGATCGCCCTGATGATCGCGGGCAATGCCGTTCAGATGCCCACCTCTGTGCTGGATTCCGTCAGGAGTCTCACCACCCACATTGCCCTGGTAACGGCTGCGGATTTTGACAGCATGGAGTTTAAATCCATTTTCCTTTGCGGAGCCCTTCTCTATCTGATCACGGCCATCATCATCCTTGGTGTCCGGGCAGTTCAAAGCAGTGCCCATGCCGCATTTAATACTTCAACCCTAAATGTTCCACCGCCCCCAGAGGATCTCCCCCGTGAAAACAAAATTGATTGAAGCGGGCATCCATCTTTTCTGCCGTGCCAGTGTTGCCCTTGTACTGGGTGCCGTTTTCTCGGTGATTTTTTTCCTGTTGTCCCGGGGGTTTCCGGTGATCAACCTGGAGCTGTTTTTTGGTAATACCCCGGCCATGGCGGCCCTGTTGCTGAAAAAGCAGGTCTTTAACGGTATCTTCCCCGCACTGGTGGGCACGGTGACGCTGGTGCTGCTTTCGGTGATCATGGCCGTCCCCATGGGAATCTGCACCGGCATTTACATGGCCGAGTACAGCCCTGGTCCCATCCGTTCCACATTGGGATTTTTCTTTGATCTCCTGGCCGGGATTCCCTCCATTGTGGTGGGTCTCACCGGATTTTCCATGGCCCTTTTTCTTCACCATCATTTCAGCCAGCGCATTGTCCCCTGTTTACTGATTTCAGCCATGTCCCTTGCCTTTCTGGTATTGCCCTATATTGTTAAAACCACCCAGCTGGCGCTGGAGTCCGTCCCCCGGACCACCCGGCTCACCGGACTTGCCCTGGGGGCATCAAAATTTCAAAATACCATCCATGTGCTGCTTCCCGGGGCGTTTCCCGATATTTTAAGCGGCATTATCCTGGCCCTGGGACGATGTGCGGAAGATACGGCGGTTATCATGCTCACCGGGGTGGTGGCATCGGCGGGGGTGCCTGACTCCCTTTTCAAGGGATATGAAGCCCTTCCCTTCTTCATCTATTACACGGCATCACAATACATGGATGCAGGGGAGTTAGACCAGGCCTATGGGGCGTGTGTGGTGCTTTTAATGGTGTGTGCGCTACTGTTTCTGTTTGCCGCCGGGGTGCAGAAATCTTTAAGCCGTCACCTGTTCCATGGATCGCACGCCGTATCCTTTTTTCGTCCGAGAATTACCCATGACAATAGATAACGGTGGAAAGCGCATGCCGGAAAAACCCATTAAAATAGAGATATCCAACCTGAATTTCTTCTACCATCGACATAAGGTACTCAGTAACATCAGCGGCACTTTTCCGGAACATGACATCACCGCCATCACCGGACCGTCCGGTGCCGGAAAATCCACTTTTCTATCTGTATTCAACCGGCTGTGGGAAACCATTCCCCGGGCATCGGTAACCGGCACAGTACATATCACCCTTGCCGGCAAATGTCGTGACATCAATGCGCCGTCATTCCCGGTCACCCAGCTGCGAAGGGATGTGGGCATGGTGTTTCAATCACCCAACCCCCTGCCCATGAGCATATACAAGAATGTGGCATTCCCCCTGAAACTGGCGGGAATCACCCATCACAAGGAGGTACCCCCGCGGGTCATCACCGCCATACAGTCCGTGGGTCTGTGGGACGAGGTGAAGGATCGCCTGAATCAAAACGCTTTTTCCCTGTCCGGCGGACAGCAGCAGCGGCTCTGCATGGCCCGGGCACTGGTTCTGAAGCCGGAAGTCCTTCTATTGGACGAACCCACCTCTTCTTTGGATGATGCATCCGCTGCAAAAATTGAAGAACTCATGGTATCATTGAAAGACCGGTGCACCATTGTCATGGTCTCCCATAACCTGCAGCAGGTGGAGCGGGTGGCAGACCATCTGTTTCCCTTTCACGTCTGAACACAAATCAATAAGCACGGAATCCCTAACACGACAGCGACTCTTATAAGCTCATTTAAAAACGCGGCATCCTTCATATGCCTTCAAAAGTACTTGACACTTTTTTGAGAAAAAAACCCGCAAGACAGGAATGTTACCCTGGAAAGTGTAAACCGAGAAATGAAGGATGCCCATTTTGCCTATGGTTAATGCTGATTAAATATCCTGTCGTATTTTTAAAGAGAGATCTCTGGTCAGTTCCAGGACTTTTACGGCGTGGGGCAGGCTGAGGGACCCAGTGCCGCAGCTGGGAGTCACCAGGGTCTGCTGCAATATCAGGTCTCGCTCAAGCCCCATGGCTTCCAGCTGATTCAGTTGCTGCAACCACATTGCATAAAGGGAATCCACAGAGGCATCATCAACATACTCCGGGCTGGATGTGGGCACAATGCCCCAGGCCAGAATTCCTCCTTTAAGGATAAAGGCCTTTAGCGCATCCCGATAGAGAACCAGCCGATCAAAATAGGAAAAGGCATCAAAGTTAATAATGTCCGTGCCGGATTCCAGGGCCAGGGACCAGTCTCCATTGGCACAAATGTGAATGCCGGCAAGACCTCCCCCCAGATGGATGGCATCAATGCAGGCGCCCAGAGATTCAATGATCTGTTCCCTTGTGATGCTGATGTAAGTGGAAGAACCAAACCCCACCACCCCCGGTTCATCCAGAAAAACAATGGGGGGGTGGTCACAACCAAGGCGAGACAGCTGCAATACCTGCCACAGGGCCTTCATGGCCACCTGTTTGGTGACAATATCCCGCATCTGATCATCATAAAAAAGCAGTCTGTCTGCCTGATTTTTGATGCCGATACCCATGGTGATGGGGCCTGTGACCTGACCTTTCACCGCCAGGGGTGGCTGCTGAAGTCCTGAAATCGTCTCCATAAATACGGAAAATCCCCGGGCCGTCTCCGGTGTCAGGGCAAACCGGGAGTTTTCCATTAAATCCAAATCCTGATGAATGGCAAAGTAGTCCTCGTAAAAGGCCAGCACCTCCTGGTCAAAATTATCTGCAGCGGTGTTGATGTAAACATCCTTGTTCTCTTTTAGCGTCCTCCCGGGCATTCCCGGTGAGAATTGAAACACCATACCCTCTTCCAGATGACGGGGTAACTGTACCCACAAAGGGATCTCCGGTGTATGTTTCAACATAAGGTGGGTGGCCTCCGAATGATTTTCCATGGGAAGACTACCCACCAGAAGAGGAAGACAACTGGGATGAAACCCATGATGAGGGTTGGTATTTAATGACATGGCATCTAATTCCTTTTTTTTTATATGAAACTCCGCCTAACATACTGCAATAATACGAGTTTCAATCTTCGTTGCGGCAGACAGCTCTGCCATGTGGGTTTTTATATGAAACTCCAGCCTCCAAGGCAACCTCAGCAGAGCCGCCCCCCCGATGGGCAATAGGAACCGGACAATTGAGCTGTCTACAGTTCCGGTCCGGGCCCATTGCCCGTCGGGGGGGCGGCGGTATAATACCATTTTCTATATTTGTTGTGTCCGGCAGGACATGCCCGTTATATGAAAGTCTCACCAATATGCTGGAATTAAAGGACTTTCGTTTTTCGTTGTGGCAGATTTTTCTGCCATGTATGTTATAAAATGAGCAGCCGGTGCATCTGTTTCGTCTCGCGATGTTCCGCAGCAAAGACTACAAACAACCCCAGAAAATACCTTGCAGTTACGTTTCCCTTTCACTTTCTTACATAAAATACATTTAGCCATATTCTAATATGTGCCCTCACTTTTATGGTTTCTTGTGCTTCATCCACTTTTAAGAATGGCTTAATTTGTCAGCTATTTCTTTAACTGTTTTTCTAACGTCTTCTTCCTCATCCCTGGCTTCTCCAGGAATCAATCTTTTTGAAGGAAGATTCATAGTCTCCCAACCAAACTGAGCATTTTCAAGCATCTTGATCCAAGATAAAGGCATTTTTTTTCTAAGTGTGATACTGTCCCATCTGACAACAACCCACTCCCCTTCGTCCAAAATCTCGACAACTCTGCCTTGCCAAAAACTAATGTCATAATCATAGTCATCCAGAGTTCCTTTTCGAGTAATAACAGTATCATTTATTTTAAACTGATGTATAGTTAGTTTTTTTTATGTTTATGTTTATGTTTTGCCATAATAATTGATTACCTCACTGTATATTACACTTATTATCCAGGTCCACATATCTGTTTTTATATTAAAAAAGGACATATCAGGATTTGAAAATTATGTAAAACAATACCGAAAATCAACTTTATAATATATTTAAGTTGATTTTACGGGATTCAACCTTATACATTATAAAATCCCCAAAAAAATCATGTCAACGCCCCCGTCGAAACCAATCCATCCCATGCTTCTTGATATGTTCTTTTAACTTCTCGTTTTCAATATGCGTATAAAGCAACAAATCCACCCGCTGGGGGATGGTCAGTGCTTCAATGGCAGCGGCCATTCTGGTCTGATCCGTCAGGGTCAGCCTGTCACCAAACAAGGCCAGATCCACATCCGAGGCGGAGGTATGGGTCTTCATGGCCCTGGAACCGAAGAGCACTACCCGCTCCACCCGCTCATTGGCAGCGAGGATCTCAATAATCGCCCGGCGGTATTTCTCTTTCAGGCTGTCTTTCACTTTACGTCCACATCGGGTTTAAACCCTTTATAAAACCGGGTCAGGATATGGCTGTACCGATTTTCTATGTGATCCAGTACAGTCAAAGCCGTTGTCTCATTATAGGTATGGCTCAGCAAATTACGCGCATCCAGCGCATCCAGCCACACTTCCGTCTCCTCTTGGGAAATATAATCCACCTCAAAGGATCGTCGGATGACAGAGCGGGGCGTTTTTTCGTCATATCCCTCATAAAACAGGCGATCCTTCATGGTTTTCCACGCCAGCTCAAAGGTATATTCAAAACGCTGAACAATACCCTCCTGCTCCAGTTTCGAATACTCCGAAACAGGTTTTGCAATCAGCGCTTCTTCAAGGAGAAGCAAAGCCTTTTCAAAATTTTCAAACCGCTGTTTCCAACGAATTTCAGCGCTATTACTCATATTATTTTTCCATTGTTCTTGTATTTTGTAAAGATACTTGAACGATGCAGGATTACGGGAGCCTTTGTGCCAAACAGGCTGCTTATAAATTTTACAAATAACCAAAATACAATTATCGGCAAAGCAATAACTTGGATCAAAAAAACACCAAAATATAAAAATGTCAATTTCAGAAGGTTTTCTATAATATTTCCCGTGTCGCTGACTGTGTTTATAAGGGCATTTTTAAACTCCAAAGATTTACGCTTAAGGAATGATGCACTGTTCTTGACAGTGCCCAAGACACCGTCAATTTCCGGGAGTGAAAATTCCATCAATTTGTCAAGTTCCGTGGACCCGAGTGCCAGTTCTTTATTTGCATTTGAAATCTTTTCTTCAAAAAAATGTTCTTGGATGTAGTTATTTGTAATAGCCGATATGGGAAGGGTAAATCTGGCAATTAGAATCAATAGCATGAAGTCAATCATTGCTTTTTGAATGGTAGCTGATCTTTGGTTTTCAAACCAAATCAGAATAGATAAAAGGAGAAGAAACATGGTAAGTATCGGAGGAGCCAGTGACACACTAATCTCATAGGCCAATTTTTGAACCCCCAATGATGTAATCGCGGTTACGATTACATCAGACACACGTTCAGTCATATCATCAATGGGGTCTAAAGCCTGTCCTATGGCGAGGGTTATCCCCACGCCTGCGGGTTCCAGGTTGAGGCATGAATCCTTAATAATTGAAACAGAGGCGTTGACAAGCCTACATGTTGCATAAGCAACACCAGCCTTGCTTATTGACTCACGAAAGTAACCGTCAGTCGTGCTATCTAAGATGGGTAGCCTTAATCCGGCTGAAAAGAAAAGCAATATCGCCACAAAGGCTCCAAGAGATGACATTGCTATTTTTTGTGTTTTTGTGGATTTGATTCTCATTTTGCCCAATCAGTTGTTGTGTAGACATTGATATCCTTAGCCAAATCAAGGATATGCAAAAAAAATGTCTATTTTATTGGAGATTGTCAATTTTTATTGGAGATAAGGTCTACAGCCTTTATTTAATGCACCGCCCAAAATTATGTCATTATTTTTATTTTAATGCAACCGCATATAAAAATCAGTTTTTTGTCACAACACCGGCCATTCCACTTTTGAGCATTGCGGGGCAAGGACGGTCATGAGGAAGGCTATCTTCATGTTTCTACAAAAAGAAACAAAAACCTTGACAAAGGCCCTTTTCGCCTGTATTTGAAATACCAGACATTCACACAAACAAAGGCATTACGGACAATGGAAAACAAAAACCGCACGACAGCACAATCCCAATGGTGGCACTGGTGGTGGTCCCTTGTGTATTCCGGCATGCCGCAACTGTAAATTCATACCCAATACGTTTAACAAAGACCGCGGCGGCCTCCATTGCCCGGTCTTTTTTTTATGGAAAAATACAAATAGGGACCCCATCACAAGCCAGGCCTGACCCCTCCCCCGGGAGAACGGATGGTGTGATTAATCCCCCAAACATGAACTGGAAAAGAAAATGATACTCAACAGATATCCCACCAGAGAAACCTATGCGTCTCTGTGCCGCACCAGCAATGTCATACCGCTGTGCGCGGAACTCCTGGCGGACACGGAAACCCCGGTGTCCATTCTTCAAAAATTCTACAAAAAAGATCAGCCCCTGTTTTTGCTGGAAAGTGTGGAAGGCGGTGAGCACTGGGCACGATACAGTTTCATGGGAATCTCCGCAAAAAGTCACATCATGGTTCTGGAGAATGACATTGAGATCACTGCAGCGGATCACCATGAAAAGATTCCCCATAACGGAGATCCCCTAACTGTTTTAAAAAAGATCACCGGACAGTACCATCCCGCAGATATTAAGGAACTTCCCCGTTTCTGGAGCGGACTCACCGGGTACATGACCTATGAAATGGTCTCGTTCTTTGAAAATATACCAACGGCCCTGCCCCAGGGAACCCCCTATGCCCATTTCATCATCCCCGATGCCATGATCATCTTTGACAACATGAACCACACCTTGACATGCCTGAGCATCTGCTATACCAATGGGGCTGATCCAATGACCTGTTATGATGATGCCATGGCGCGTTTGGAAAAGATTATCACCACCATCCAGGGACCGGCCCCCATGGCTGACCCTGAAAACGCATCCACGGCAACGGACGTCATGGAAGGCGAAGGGGAGACAGCGACCTTCTCCCTGACCTCCAAAATCGACCGTGACGACTATCTTCAAGGAGTTCGGACCATCAAGCACCACATTGTTGAAGGAGACATCATCCAGGCCGTCTATTCCCAGCCCTTTATCTCAAATGCCCCGGTGGACCCCGTCATGCTCTACAGAGCCCAGCGCTACATCAACCCGTCACCTTACATGTTTTTCATGAACCTGGGGGACACGGCCATTGCCGGCTCCTCCCCGGAGACCATGGTCCGTCTGGAAAATCGCACCGCCACCCTGCGCCCCATTGCCGGGACCCGGCACCGGGGGGCCACGGAACAGAAAGACAGGGCCCTTGCCGATGAGCTGTTAAACGATGAAAAGGAGCGGGCCGAACATCTCATGCTGGTGGATCTGGGTCGCAACGACCTGGGCCGTGTGGCGGAAACCGGCACCGTGCAGGTGACGGATATGATGTTTGTGGAGCGCTATTCCCATGTGATGCATCTGGTCTCCAACATCACCTGTGAACTGGAGGAAGAAAAAGATGCCTGGGATCTGCTGAGGGCCACCTTTCCGGCAGGCACCCTGTCCGGCGCCCCCAAGATCCGAGCCATGGAGATTATCTCAGAGCTGGAACCCACCCCCCGGGGGATCTATGGCGGAGCTGCCGGATATATCTCCTTTTCCGGAAACATGGACCTGGCCATCACCATCCGCACGGCAACCATCAAGGCAGGAGAGATGACGGTGCAGGCCGGTGCAGGCATTGTGGCGGATTCCGATCCTGAAAAAGAGTACCAGGAGTGCATTAACAAGGCCAAGAGCGTGGAACGCGCACTGGTTCTGGCCATGACCCGCCACAATGGAGGCACCCCATGCTGATTGCCGTAATTGACAACTATGACTCGTTTACCTTTAATCTGGTGCACTATATCCGACAGTGTGGGGCCATGGTCCATGTTTTCCGAAACGACAAGGCCACTGTGGAAGATATCAAAACCCTCTCCCCCGATGCCATTGTCATCTCACCGGGTCCCGGACGGCCTGAAGATGCCGGTATCTCCATGGAGGTGATCCGCACATTTTCAGGCAAACTGCCCATTCTGGGGGTCTGTCTGGGCCACCAGGCCATTGCCGCCTGTTTCGGCGGCACCATTGTCCATGCCAAACGCATCATGCACGGCAAAACCTCCATGGTCACCGGCGATGACAAGGGGATCTTCAAGGGGTTGAAAAAACCCTTTGCCGCCATGCGTTACCACTCCCTGGCCGTGGAAGAGGCCTCCCTGCCCGACTGCCTCGTTATCACGGCCCGCACCACCGATGACCAGGAGATCATGGGCCTTCGCCATGTATCCCACCCCACCTATGGGGTTCAATTTCATCCGGAATCCATCATGACCGTCGTTGGAAAACGATTGATTCGAAATTTTGTAAAAGGAGCTGAAAAATGACCTTCACCGACCACTTGAACACCATCATCCGGGGCGAAGATTTAAGCCATGAACAGATGACCGACATGATGGGAGATATTTTCTCAGGGACCATTACCAGTGCCCAGATCGGTGCCTTTATGGCGGCCCTGGCCACGAAGGGCGAAACCTTTGAAGAGCTGGCAGGGGCTGCCCAGGCCATGCGCCGGAAAGCGGCCCGCATCCAGACCACCACCCAGCGCGTGGTGGACACCTGCGGCACCGGCGGAGATAAGTCCGGCACCTTCAATGTCTCCACCACCACCGCCTTTGTGGTGGCCGGCTGCGGCGTCACCGTGGCCAAGCACGGCAATCGCAGCATCTCCAGCCAGTGCGGCAGTGCCGATGTGCTGGAGGTCCTGGGGGTGAACATCAACACCGATCCAGAGGTGGTGGAAGAGGCGGTGAACGACATCGGCATCGGTTTTCTGTTTGCCCCGAAATTTCACAGCGCCATGCGCCATGCCGCCGCTGCCCGAAAGGAGGTGGGCATTAAAAGCATCTTTAACATGCTGGGACCATTGACCAACCCGGCCGCCACCCGGCACCAACTCCTGGGGGTGTTTGCCCCCCAGCTCACGGAGATGTTTGCCCGGGCACTGAAACTGCTGGGTGCCACAAGGGCCCTGGTGGTTCATGGCCATGACGGCATGGATGAGATCACCGTGTGCGCCCCCACAAGGGTGTCGGAACTTAATGAGGGGATGATCCGCACCTATGACATTGATCCATTGACATTTTTCAACGACTATGCAGCCCCGGGGGAGATCAAAGGGGGGGACGCAGCAACCAATGCAGAGATCACCCTCTCCATCCTGAGAGGAGACAAAGGCCCCAAACGCAATATTGTGCTCATCAATTCGGCTGCGGCCCTCATGGCAGCCAACGAGGTGGAGACACTGGAACAGGGCATTGAAAAGGCAAAAACCGCCCTGGATTCCGGCAAGGCTCTGGAAAAGCTGAAAGCGCTTATCACCTTCACGCAGGAGAATGCATAAATGGCACCCCGGGGATTTCTTAAAACGGTGATGGCAGAGAAAAAAAAGGACATTGCCCGAGCCATGACCCAGCGCCCCCTTAAAACCTTGAGAAAAGAGGCGGAAGAGACACGGCACAAGGCCAGTTTTCTATCGGCCATGAAAAACAGCGGGCCGGGCCGGGCTGGCATCATTGCCGAAATTAAAAAAGCCTCACCGTCCAAGGGGGATATCCGCATTGATCTTGACCCGTCCCTTTATGCGGAAAAATACACCCGGGCCGGAGCCGCCGCCATCTCCATCCTCACAGAGGAGCATTTTTTCAAGGGAAGTCTTGCCGATCTTATGGCGGTGCGAAAGGCCACTGATCTTCCCATACTGCGAAAAGATTTCACCCTTTCCGAGTATCAAATTTATGAAGCCGCCGCTGCCGGAGCCAATTCAATTCTGCTCATTGTCTCCATCCTCTCAAAGCAGCAGTTAAAAGACTATGTGATCCTCACCAGGGAACTTGGCATGGAACCCCTTGTGGAGATTCACTCGGAATGGGAGCTTGAAAATGCCCTGTATGCCAATGCCAAAATCATCGGCATCAATAACCGAAACCTGGAAACCCTTGAAACCGATACCACGGTGGCGGCCCGGGTGGTCCCTTTTTTCACAAAGGATCAGATCCCGGTGTCGGCCAGCGGCGTTTCCGGCCCGACTGATATCCAAAAGGGAATGGAGGCCGGTATTTTTAATTTTCTGGTGGGGGAAAGCATTGTCAGGGCCGATGACACGGAAAAGTTCATCCAAGAGTTGATTTCAACGGACAGTCGCCCCAGTGAAACCGCCCGGCACATCCCCTTAATCAAGGTGTGCGGCCTCACCCGGCCGGATGAAGCGGTAGCAGTGGCAAAACTGGGGGCAGACCTCATTGGTCTGGTCTTTTATCCCCCAAGCCCACGCCATGTCTCCACGGCCCAGGCCACGGACATCTGCCGGGCACTGCCTGAAAAGGTTATCACCACGGGTGTGTTTGTGGATGCCCCCTTGGAATTTATCATGGAACAGGTCAATGCCTGCCGTTTCAAGGCCGTTCAACTCCACGGCAATGAACCACCGCAGATGGTGGCTCAGCTCAAAGAAAAGGGATTGATGGTGTTCAAGGCCCTGTTTGCAGGAAAAGAGCCACACATTGACAGGGCAAATCAATACCAGGTAGCATCGGCCATTCTGGTGGAGTACGGCAAGGGCACCCTTCCCGGAGGCAATGCCGAGTCCTGGGACTGGAGCCGTGCAAAAGAGACCGGGGCCCAGCAGAAGCTGATCATTGCCGGGGGCATTACCCCGGAAAATGTGGCAGAGGTCATCTCCGCCACCTCAGCCTGGGCCGTGGATGTCAGTTCCGGGGTGGAAAGTGCCCCGGGCCGCAAAGATATCCACCGGGTAGAGGCATTGATAAACCAAGTTCGCATGGCCGGGGCCGGTCATTAATTTATGGAAAAAGTGATTACACTCGATGTTTAAGTTTTTTCTGCCGGTTTTGCGAGAACGGGGTCAGGCTTGTTTTATTGGCGTTATCGACCAAAGCCGGTGCGAACCCAAAACGCCACCGATAATGCCTCTAACGCAGGCCTGACCCCTCTCCCATATTTATCAACATAAAAAAACTTGATCATCAAGTTACACCATCAGCCACATTGGGGGCTTTGCATGGCCGATGGTGGTGGGCGGCATGAACTATTTTACAATCAGTTTATCACCGGGATAGATGGTGGGTTGTTTTGAAAAATGGTTGAGTTTATGGATCTGTTCCACGGTGGTGTCGTATTTTCTGCTGATGCTGTAAAAGGTCTCTCCTTTTTGAACCACATGGTACACATGCGTGGCGGCGGCTTTCTTCTCACCGGTCTGGGTAGTTTTTTTCAATGCGGTTTTTTTATCACTGCCCTGAACCGTGGTACTCGGGGTGTTTTTCTCCACAGGAGATTTTTGGGATGTCCCGGATGTCTTTAGGTTGGTTGCACCGGAAGATGACGGAGATTCCGATACCCCCCGTTCAGCCACACTCACCCCCCGGGTTTTTTCCAGGGCCTTCACCCGATTGACCACATCGGCCATCTGGATATCCAGTTTATCGAGATTTTCCACAATGATATTGAACTTGGCGGACATGGCCGTTTCCACCCGATCCACCCGGCCCGCCAAAACATCCACATTGGTGTCAGTACCTTTGGGTCCGCCATTATTGAATGCGGATACCTTTTCCAGGACGTCGGCAAGGGCGCTTTCCAGCCGTTCCATGCGCTGTTCCAAAAGGGTAATCATAGCCACATTATTGGCAATGGGGTCTCCTTCGGTTTTCCCCGGCAGGGTATCCACATTCCCGCTGCTCTTAAAAAGAATGAACATCACCACCAGAAGGGCGATGACCACCCCCCCAAGAACAACGATTTTCATGATGCTGATCTCGCTGGTTCGCCGCCGGGAATACCGTGTTTTTCCGGACAGGGGGGCATCATCCAGCCCCTTCTGGTCTATCCGAAACCGATCATCAAAGGAGGATTTTTCTTCGTTCAATTCAGATCTCCCTTTTTTCAATTTTTGTGGTTATCCGCCCAAACGGGCCTGGGTCAAATCTCGGCCACCCGGGTCAGTGGTTCCCCCCCCCCTCCCGCACCGTAGCCGACAATGGCACAAAGCCCTATAAAACGGGTTTGACATCAAATACCCTTTCCTTATTGACACTTCACCACCGACTTGTCAACTATGTAAAAAAACAATGCTTGATTTCCAGGGGAGACTGCATTATTAAAAATTATCGACAACCCCACCATGGCAATTAGTATGGAGAAGAATGGCACTGAATATCCTTGACACATTAAAACCGGGAAAGCTGAAAATTTCCCATTACCTCACCCTTCTTTTCCTATTTTCCTGCATTTGTGTTAATCTTGTGTTTACCATTACATTTTACAAAGCCGCATCCGGACAGGCCATGAATGACATTATTCAACGCCTCACCGACACCGTTGCCATTGCGGCCCAAAGCCTTGATGGAGACCTTCATGCCGACATTGCCGCATCAAAGGATCAACACTCCCCAGTATACAAGGACTTTAAAACCACCTTGCAGAAAATTCAACAGGTCTCTTCGGACATCCATTTTATTTACACCATGGAAAGGGCACCCCAAGGGGACATTCTTTTTGTGGTGGATGCGGAATCCGACCCGGCCCAAATGGCCGGTTTGGGAGACCCTTACACCGATGCCAGCGATCTCTTGAAAAGCCGCTTTGACCAGATAAAAGCGCCTGTGGTGGAATCCTCCTTTTATACGGACCACTGGGGAACCTGGCTGTCGGGATATGCTGCATTTTATACAACTACGGGAAAAAGATCCGGAGTTCTGGGAATCGACATTTCAGCAAAAACAATTTTAAAACACCAGAAAAAACTTTTCTTTATCGCCCTTTGTGTCTTTTTGCTCTCCCTTCCCCTTATGTTGCTGCTGTCCATCTACCTTGGACGCAAAATCGGAAATCCCATCAATGCCATGAAAACCGGGGCCGATGGCATCACCGCCGGCAACCTTGATATTCAGCTGGAAATTCCCTCTTTCAAAGAGCTGGCATCCCTGGCCCAGGCTTTGAACCACATGACGGTCTCCCTGAAACAGGAGCAGCAGCAGCTCAAGGAGATGGCCTTGAAATATCGCAATATCTTTGACAATGCCACGGAGGGCATTTTCCAGACCACCCCCGCCGGGGAACTGCTCACCGCCAATACCGCCATGGTCAAAATGTTAGGATATGCCACCTGTGATGAATTCCGGCAGGCCATCGGCAACAGGATCCATTGCATTTACGGAAATGAAAAGGACCGGGAACATCTCATTCAAGAACTTCAGGACAACGGCCAGGTGGATTCTTTGCGCCTTCAGGCCAGACACAGAAACGGATCTCTTTTCTGGATGGAACTGACAGCCCATATCCAGGACTACGGAGGGAACGGACACCCCATCATTGAAGGAACCCTCAAGGATATCACCACACGCCTGGAAAAAGAGGAGGCCCAACGACAAAAAAAGGTTGCCCAGGCCGCTTCCCTGGCCAAAAGTGAATTTCTGGCCAACATGAGCCATGAAATCCGAACCCCTCTAAATGCGGTGATGGGGTTGACCGACCTGGTTGCCAGAACGGGCATGACCCCGGCCCAGCAGGAATATCTGAGAAAAATCAAAACCGCCTCCCAGACACTGTTGTCGGTGATCAACGACATCCTGGATTTTTCAAAAATCGAGGCAGGACGTCTCTCCCTGGAAAAAACCAACTTCTCCCTCCACGAGACCCTGGCCAATGTGGCAGAGATGTTTGCCTTAAGCGCCCATGAAAAAGATCTGGAGTTGATCGTTCACATTGATGGGGCAACCCCTGCTGCCCTGGTGGGGGATCCCATGCGACTGGGTCAGATTCTCATCAACCTGGTGGGGAATGCCATTAAATTCACGGAAGAGGGAGAAGTGGTGGTCCATGTGGCCCCCATGAAAGAGACCGCTCCTGCGGCATCCCCAACAACCGTCACCCTTGACTTCTGTGTCTCCGACACGGGTATCGGCATCCCTGAAGATCGGATTTCCCAGCTGTTTCAATCCTTTTCCCAGGCAGACGCGTCCACCACACGGAAATATGGCGGCACAGGGCTTGGGCTTGCCATCTGCCGCAAATTGACCCAACTCATGGGCGGGGATATCACCGTTACCAGCCAACCGGGCATCGGCAGCACCTTTAACTTCACCATCAAACTTGAACGTCAACCGGAAAGAAATCAGATCGCCATGATTCCCCCCCCGGATCTCAGGGGCCTTCGGGTACTTGTTGTGGATGATAACCACACCGCCCTTGAAATCCTCGCCTCTGCCATCCGTTCATTCCGGATGGAGGCACACACCGCATCATCCGGAGAGGCGGCCATTGCCCTGATGGAAGCGCCTAACCCGCCCTTTGATCTGGTACTCATGGACTGGAAAATGCCCGGTCTTAACGGCATTGAAACGGCCAAGCATATTAAATCACACCTGAGCCTGGAACGGGTGCCCATCATCTGCATGGTTTCGGCCCATGGCAGGGAAGATCTGATCCAGTATTCCGAAAAATACTATCTGGATGCATTTCTGCACAAACCCGTGAACCTTTCCCTTCTGTTTGACACCATCATGGAGCTGTTTGGCCGCCACGACGCCGTGGTGGGGAACAGTCCCATGAAAAAGACAACCCCACCGGAACAGGATCATTCCCGCCTGAAGGGAAAGAAAATACTGCTGGCGGAAGATAACAAAATCAACCAGGAAGTGGCCCTGGAATGGCTCCACACCGCAGGAATCGAAACCATGGTTGCCGACAACGGGCAGGAGGCGCTGGAGATTCTGGCCCATCACACCTTCCATGGGGTGCTCATGGATATCCAGATGCCGGTGATGGATGGATTTGAAGCCACCCAAAGGATTCGAACACAACCCCGTTTTAAAGATCTCCCCGTCATTGCCATGACCGCCCATGCTCTGAAAGGGGACCGGGAACGGTGTATTGATGCCGGAATGAATGATCACATTGCCAAACCCATTGATCCCGAAGCCCTTTTCACCACCCTGGCCCACTGGCTGAACCGAGACGGCTCCCCTACCGATCATGGCTCACAGCCCCCGGCAGCTGCCCCATGCGCCGACAATAATACCGATGCCCATGACACCGTTTCTTTTCCCCTGAACTTTCCACCGCCTCCGGAACAAAACAAAGGGGAAACACCGGAACCACTGTCCTTGGAACTGCCGGGCATTGATACCCGGATCGGACTTTACCGGGTCAACCATAACCGCTCTTTGTACCTGAAACTCCTTAAGAGTTTTGCCCGGGATTTTTCCCATGCCGATGACCAAATTTCCCGTTATCTTGAAGCCAATGATCGGGAATCTGCAAAACGCACGGCCCATTCCATCAAAGGGGTGGCGGCCAACATCGGTGCAGAGATCCTCTCTTCACTGGCATCGGAACTGGAGCAGATCCTTGCCGATCCCCATGGAAAAATCACCCCAAAACACCGGGATGACTTTTCCCTGGAGATGGCCCGAATTATCAACGGTATCAACGAGCTGCCCCACACCCTTCAGCACCCGGTCCCACCGGAAAACAGGCCACCAGCACCCATTGATGCTCCAAATGCAAAGGACCGGACAAACCTGATATCTACGCTAAAAACCGTCAGAGAACTCCTGGATGACGACCTGAACCGTGCCCGTACCCTTCTTACATCCGTGTTGCCCCAACTGCAGGCGCTTCCGGGGGACCCCCCTGTGAATACACTCATGGATGATCTGGAAAATTTTGACATCGACGGGGTCCAGGAACAACTCACAAATCTTTGTAATCAGATACAGACAAAAGAGGAAACCCATGTCCCAGGAGAATAATCGAGCAAAGCTTCTCATTGTTGATGACAACAGACAAAACATTGAGATACTCATGGCTCTTTTTAAAGATGAATACAAAATCGCCGCGGCCGTCAATGCCCAACGTGCGCTGAAAATTGCCCAGTCAGACACCCCTCCGGATCTCATTCTCATGGATATTCTCATGCCGGAAATGGATGGATATGAACTGTGCGCAACGCTCAAGGAAGACCCGGCCACCAAGAACATTCCCATTATCTTTGTAACCGCCGTTTCCGAAGTCATGGATGAAAACCGAGGGTTTGAACTGGGGGCGGTGGATTATATCACCAAACCCTTTCACCCGCCCATGGTAAAGGCCCGGGTCAAACTACACCTGAACCTGAAAAGGAAACAGGAGCTTCTGGAAAAATATGCATTCATTGACGCACTGACCGAAATCCCCAACCGCCGCCGCTTTGACGAAATTATGGAAAAGGAGTGGAACCGAGCCATGCGATCCCATGTTCCCCTCTCCCTGATCATGATCGACATTGATCATTTTAAACATTACAATGACACCTATGGCCACGGCATGGGAGATGACTGCCTGAAAAAAGTGGCAACAACGCTGAAAAATAGTCTGCGCCGGGGAAGTGATTTTATTGCCAGATATGGCGGGGAAGAGTTCATGGCCATCCTTCCGAACACCACCGGGGATGCGGCCATGGCCATATGTCGCCACATTGCAGACAATATCCGAACCCTTGCCATTGAACATAAATCCTCCAGCATCAATTGCTGTATCACCGTGAGCATGGGCGGCGTCACCCTCCGCCCCGATGGTGAAACCTCCATTGAAAAATTTATTGAAGCTGCCGATAAAAAAATGTACGAAGCCAAAGCTGCCGGCAGAAATCAGATCATGCATGTGGATGCCAAATAAACCTTCCGGGGTTTGGTTTATTTCAATTGACCGGTGCTATAGCTGTGGTGGAAATACGAATTGTAACCCATGGGATTAAATGTTGACCTTTAATAAAATTATGTGATACTGCTCACGTCGATGACGTTTTAAGATAACACAAAACGTTTATAGAATACATTTGACTGACATAATTTTAATAAGCTGACATAATTTTAAGAAGGTGATAAAAATGGACCCTATCAATTGCCCGGTATGTGAGCGGAGGTGTCTGCTTTCCGAAAACCTCCCAGGTGCCTGCGGCCTTTATGAAGTCAAAAACAGTCATATTGTGCAACGGTTTGCCGACCAGTACCTGGTGGCGTGCCCCATTTCCATTGAAACCATGCCCATCCTGCATTTCCACCCCGGGGCAAAATTTCTGCAAATCACCACCACAGGCTGCAATTTCAATTGTCCGGGCTGCATTTCAACGGTTCTCGTACGAGAGATGTTTCCCCACAGCACTGCCCTCCAGCACCTCTCCCCCGAACAAATCATCACCAAAGCAATTGAGAATCAATGTGAGGGGATTGTATTTTTAATGAATGATCCCCTGGCTGCGTTTCCCAGCTTTTTAAAGATCGCCCGATTGGCCAAGGCAAAGCACCTGAAAATCGGCTGCTCCTCCAACACCTATTTTACAAAGGAGTCGCTGTCCCAGCTAATCCCCTATCTCGATTTCATCAATATCGGCATGAAAGGGTTTTCAGACACGGCCTACCAGGCCTGCGGCGTGCCTAACATCGGACCGGTGTTAAGGAACCTGAAGACCCTGTTCGAAGCCGGTGTGCACATTGAGATCTCCTGTATTCTCACCCGTGACAATCAATCGGAACTTATCTGTCTGGCACAGCTTATCTCCGGCATTTCACGACGGATTCCATTTCAGGTGATGCGCTTTCTTCCATTTGAAACAGCGTCCATCACCCAGGAACCCGGCATCCCTGAAGCAGAAAATTTTTGCAACGAGCTTAAACCACTGCTTGACTTTGTATACCTCTTTAACACACCGGGAAGCAACCACCTGCACACCTTCTGCCCGCTTTGCAACTCCGTTGTCATCCGCCGTGATTTTTACGGTCCCATGGGGGCTAAAATACAAAGAACACAACACAGCACCTTACAAGAGGGGCGATGCGCGTCATGCGGGCACGAGATACAGGTGGTCGGCCCCATGGCGGAATCCGGTTTTCAGGAGGCGGATTTCCAAGGCGGATACCCCCTGACCCGCGCCATGGAGATGGTGGAGGCAATGCTCATCGCCATGGGTGTCAGGCGTAAAGCCACGGTGGTACAGGCCTGGGAGACAATTCTTCAAAAAGGCGGGCTAAATAAACTGCACCAAGATATTCAGCATCCCCGGGCCTACATTGATGCCATCCGCCATTTCGGGAAACATGCACAGGTCAGCGATGGTGCCGAAGCCCTGGCAACCTATCTCGAAAACCGGCTGGCAGGTATCCGGGCGGCACTGACTTCAGTGACCCGGCACCCCAGGGTCTATTACGCCATGGGTAAACCGCTGTTCTATATCAATGGCGGACGGCTGGAAAATCAACTGGTTGAAACCGCAGGCGGTGTCAGCGTGAACCGTGAACTTCCCCCCGGGGGACGTCCGGGTCGAACCCTGAGCGTATCGGAGTTAAACCGATTGAATCCGGATATTATTTTTATTTCGGCCTTTATTTCCAACTCGGTGGATGATTTCCACGCCGAATGTGTGCGTAAGGGCATTACGGTTAACGCGGTGGAAAACAAACAAATTTTCACCCATCCGTTTCCGGGTTGGGACTTTGGCAGTCCGCGCTGGATCCTCGGTCTTATGTATATGGCATCGGTTTTTCACCCCGACCACTGCACCTTTGATGTCATGGCCGAGGCAGATACTTTTTATCGCAATTTTTACGGCATATCTTTTGACCCACTCAATACCAACCGCTCCTTCAGTAAGCCCAACAGCAGCTGGCAATGGCAGGAACGATAATGCCAGTAGCAGGAGATATTATAGATGAGCCCCGAAATTCAACTGGATATGCGTCTTTCCACATTTATGGAAACCTATCCGGAGACAGAACCGGTATTTGCAGCCCATGGGTTGGAACAACTTGTCACTCCCAAATCTCTGGGACTCATTGGCCCCTTTCTCACCCTTGAAACGGCCCTGACCACCCACGGCATTGCGCCCCGTGAATTTCTCACTCTCCTGGAGGAGTGCTTACATAAAGAGGCCCTGCTGGATGCACCGGGACTGTCCGAAACAGCCCAGCAAGGGTCCCATGGTCTGTTGACCTTGATGCCCTGCGGTCTGAAGGTCCCTTTTGCCCGGGCCGTGGCATCTTTCGTGGCATCTTTTCCATGGAATGGCAAAGAGAGCCTAAATTACTCAGTGGAGAGCAATCTCAACCATGAGGTCTCCTACTACCCCTATGTCAGCCACATAGAGTCCCTGGATGAGCTGCCGGACATTGTGGTCTCTTCCGATTTCAATGCCTTTTTCCACCATCGTTTTTATAACCGATTCGTTAAACCGGGACATTTCATTGATGTCATGACGGATGCAGCACCCAACCCCTTATTTGTCAACGCGGGCATCAGCGATCCCATTAAGGGATACAACATCCTGTGCGTCAATCCCCTGATCATTGTGGCGGACCTTGAAAAGGTGGGGGATCGTCCCCTGCCCCGGTGCTGGGCCGATCTCCTGGATCCCATGTGGCACCGCAGCATCACCCTGCGCGGCAATGAGCATTTTTTCTGCCATGCCGTGTTGCTGCCCTTTTTCAAAGAACATGGGGCCGCGGGCATGCGGGCGTTGGCCCACAACATATTTGATGGCAGGCATCCCTCCCAGATGGTGAAAACCGCAGGTGGCGGGCAGTCGGCTGCGCTCTATGTCATGCCCCATTTCTTCGCCCAGAAAATCCCCACCCGTAAGGCGGTTAAGTTTATCTGGCCGGAAGATGGGGCACTGGCAAGCCCGGTGACCATGCTGGCAAAAAAGAGTCGGGCCAATGCATTGAAACCCATCATCGACTATCTCACCGGAGAGGAACTGGCCCGGGTATTTACCGGGGCCAGCTTTCCCTCACCGCTGAATGACATTGATAATCGCCTCCCCTCCGAAGCCGGATTGAAATGGCTGGGCTGGGACTATATCCGCACCAATGATATGGAAAAAGTCAATGCTGAAATCGACAGGATCTTCCTGCCTGCCGTAGAGGAGATCACCCGCCCATGAAGCTTGTCACAGTGGCCGGTGCCCCATCATCGGGGAAGACATCGGTGATTCTGAGGGCGGCGGAAGGATTGATGGCCGAAGGGATAAAACTTGGGGTCGTTAAATTTGACTGTCTCTCCAGCGAAGATGAAAACCGCTACCGCCAGGCCAATATCCCTGTGAAGACAGGGCTTGCCGGTGGCCTTTGCCCCGACCATTTTTTCATTACCAACATTGAAGCCTGTGTTCAGTGGGGACAACGGTGTCAATTCGATCTTTTGATCAGCGAAAGTGCAGGCCTCTGCAATCGCTGTTCCCCCCATATCCGGGACGTACTGGCCGTGTGCGTGGTGGACAATCTCAGCGGCGTACAGACCCCCCGAAAAATCGGCCCCATGCTCAAAACAGCCGACGTGGTGGTGATCACCAAAGGAGATATTGTCTCCCAGGCCGAACGGGAGGTCTTCACCTTCCGGGTGAAACAGGTAAACCCCAAGGCGGCGGTGCTGCCCGTCAACGGCCTCACCGGCCAAGGGGCCCTGCTGCTCCAAAGACACCTGAACGCCGCAAAGGAGATCCATACCCTGGAAAACAGACGTCTGCGATTCTCCATGCCTGCGGCCTTGTGTTCCTATTGCCTGGGGGAGACCCGCATCGGGCCGGACAGCCAAGTGGGTAATATCAAAATGATGGATTTATCATGATGGATAACACGCTTTTACAATTGCCCTATGGTCGCCTGCTGGCGCATCACCCCCATGTCCGGGATTTTTTCTCCGCCTTCAGGTTGCCTGCCATGGCACAAGACCAAAGCATCAGCGATCTTCTTACCCACCTGACATCCGATGAGCTGGAGGATCTTGGGCTGGATAGGGCACAGTTTGTTGAACAGTTTTTCGCGTTTATGGAACAGATAGACACCCTAAAGCGACATCGGGATATCCGGGTGGGCTGTGTCACCGTGATGGGTGGACGGAACAAGGATGGCACCCCGGAAGACGTGCGGCTGGAACTGCGTGCTGGGGAGGTCATCTCCGTTGTGGGACCCACCGGAGCGGGGAAAAGCATGCTGCTTGCCGACATCGAAAGCCTGGCCCAGGGTGATACCCCTTCGGGGCGGCGGATTCTGGTGGATGGCAACACCCCCGACGAAGCCCAGCGCTTGTCCGGCGAACACCGCTTGGTTGCCCAGCTGTCCCAGAATATGAACTTTGTAATGGATTTATCTGTTCGTGAATTTTTGGAGATGCATGCCCAAAGCCGGCTGGTGGACAATATTGATGCGATTGTGGAACAAATTCTCACCACAGCCATCTGCCTTGCCGGCGAGCCCTTTGGCCCGGACACACCGGTGACTTCCCTTTCCGGCGGGCAATCCCGTGCGTTGATGATCGCCGATGTGGCAGGGCTCAGTGCCTCTCCCATTGTTCTCATTGACGAGATCGAAAATGCCGGTGTGGACCGTCGTCAGGCCCTCAATCTGCTGGTGAAAAAAGAAAAGATCGTTCTTTTGGCCACCCATGACCCCCTGCTGGCCCTCTCCAGCAGCCGACGGGTGGTGATTCGCAACGGAGGTATTGAAGCGGTTCTGGAGACCACCCCCCAGGAACAGGCCCTGCTTTCCCGACTGGATGTCATGGATACCCACCTGGCCTCATTGCGACATCAAATCCGCCAGGGGAACCGGCTAAACGCAGATCTCCCTTTGTAACCGCACAGCAAGATGTGACAACACAGATTGTGCCTCCTCTTTTTTCCTCCACGCTTGAATCCGGCACCATGCAAAAAAGAGGATAAAATACCACAGAGTCATGTCCGGTTTCAGGAGCTTTTGCCAAAATCATTGTGCCGGCGGGGCGGGGTCAGGCGGTGATATTCCGCCCCCTCATGCAATGAACCTGTCAAATTCATTCCAAAAAAAGGATAGTACCTCATCTGACTCGCTGAGGATTTCATGCCGGGACCGGGGAACGGATACAAAGGTTCCCCGGGGCAACCCACGACACATTTTGGCCTGGGCCGCACAGGATACCACCCGGTCTTCCGCGGCGGACATGAGCAGCACCGGGGGAGAAATCCTTTGGGCAAACCCTTTGGCAGCCACCGTATAAATGGAATCAAATGCCGCATTGAGCCATCCCCAGGTCACCCCCCCCAGGGCCAGGTCACGATTTTTCTCAATACAATGGTGTTCCAGCCAGAATCCATGGGGATCATGGGTTAAAGGGTTGTTGGCAAACCGCGCGCTTCCCCTGTCATAATCCCCGTTCCCCGGAACATAACATTCCTCTCCCCCCCATTTAACCATCTGCCGGGCCAGAACTGCCGCCAGAGAACGGGGAATGGGGGACGTGACAATATCCACCATGGGAGAAACCAGGACGGCCTTTCGTATTTCCGCACCCCGTCGGGCCATAAATCGAAGGGCCATGTGCCCCCCCATGGAGTGGGCAAGCAGGGTGATGGGAAGGCCCATAGGACGCACAATTTCCGTAAAAAAATGATCCAGATCCTCCAGGTAACATTGAAACGAACGGACATATCCTTTATCTCTGTTTTCAAGTTCCCGCACGGACAATCCCTGCCCCCGCCAGTCCAGACTCGCCACATGGAATCCTCTGGAGACCAGTTGCGTTACCACTATCTCATACTTTTCCATGAACTCGGACCGGCCATTCAACAACAGCAGGCACCCCCTGCTACTGCCAGTGGGGACAGGGGTCATGCCGTAACGAATCAACCGGTTGTCCCCTGCCGTGAAATAATCAAATTCCATTTACCTGTATTCCCCCCTCATATATGTTAGCCTAACCACCAACTGATACACTTCAACCCCCCAATTGTACATCTTTTATCGGCATCCTTCATACCTACATTTCGCTCTTTACGCTCCAACTATTTGAATTTATTAGATCAGACTCTTTAATTTCTCACACAAATCCGTGATGAGCACCTTTTTTTAAGGATGACCACCGAAAAATGAGCATTTACCTCATGAAAGTGTAATGCGGAAATAAAGGATGCCCTTTTATTCAATGATTTTTTTTCTCTATTGTGATATAAACTCCATGCTTGGAACAGATGAAAAAATAACACCCGACATCCACAACCCACACCAAACCTCCGGGAATTCAATATGAATGAGACAACTCCCCATTTTCCCATGAAAAACAAGGTAACCGAAAAAAAAGAGACCCATGAGTTCATCCACCGCTACAAAGGTCTGGGTGCCTTTGGAATGGACCGAAAAACCGACGAGGAGACCCTCATGTTTTACCTTCAGAAATTTTCAGAAGACACCTTTATGACTCACTTTGTTCCCCGCCTGGATTCGGAAGAGATGGAAGAAATTTATGACCTGATCCACCGGTTGTTAAAGAGACACGTTTCCGAAGATGAATATCACGCCCTCTTTTTAAAGGATCGATAAAGCCATGTCCAGACTCCTCATCACCGCCGATGTCCATGGCAGTTACGGTACATGGATGACGTTAAAGTCCCTTCTTGAACCGGAAGACACCCTGGTGGTGGCCGGAGATCTTTTTGACACCCGGTATGGTCGGTGGGGCTCCCCGGACTTTCAACCCCATCAACTCCGAGAGGATCTCCTGGAGATGAAAAACCGGGTCTATTATGTCTATGGGAACTGTGATGACCCCTCCTTTTATCCCGGTCAGAACTATGCCCTGGAATTTTTATTCATGGACCTGAATGTATTTCTCCACCATGGCCACCGCCACCTGCCGGAAATTTCAGACCGGGTAAACCTCATCATCCAGGGCCATACCCATCTGGCCTCCCTGGAAAAACGACATCAAACCCTTTTTTTCAACCCCGGTTCCCTGACGTACCCCCGGAATGGACTGTATACCTATGGCATTGTGGAAGACCGGCGAATTGGGCTCATCAATCTAAAAACAGGCGATGAACTGACATCCCTTTCTCTCACCACAGTTTGTCATCATGGGTAAGTATCGGTAAATTTATTTCCAATTCGTGAGAATTTAACCCAGTCGCATTGACTTTACCTGCACTTTTCGCTTAAAAGGTATTTATATACTCGATGGTCTGTTATTTTTTATTTTGGCAATATGAAGGAGGGAACAGGCTTGCGTTAGTGGCGCTTTTGCCTTTGCTGTTGCTGGATCTCGTCAGGCATAACGCCTGACAGCGAATTCAGGAACAAATACTCCGATTGCCCGCACAGCAGGTAAAAAAACCAACCATCGCATAACAATCTCTCTGCTTTTAATTCCCCCCCAAAAACCATTAACCGTATTACAAAGGAGTCATGAAATGAACAAAAAATTATTTATTGCCCTGACCATTGTTTTCTCTTTGTTGACCATCACCGGTGTCACTCCTGCCGCAGAAAAATCCCTGATGATGGCCACCACCACCAGCACTGACAACACCGGACTTCTGGACTATCTAATGCCCCATTTCACCACGGAAACCGGCATTGAAATAAAATGGACGGCCACCGGCACCGGAAAAGCCCTGAAACTTGGCTCCAAGTGTGATGTGGATGTGCTACTGGTCCATGCACCGGGTGCCGAGAAAAAATTTATTGACGAGGGCTTTGGTAAGGACCGAAGGGAAATCATGTACAACGATTTTGTCATCATCGGCCCAAAGGATGATCCTGCAGGGATAAAGGGCAAAAGTGTTGCCGATGCCCTTGATGCGATTCGGGATGCCAATGCCGCCTTTGCCAGCCGGGGAGATGACTCCGGCACCAACAAAAAAGAGAAAATTCTCTGGAAACAGACCGGCAAAGATCTTCCCGAAAAGGAAGGCTGGTATATTCAGACCGGCCAGGGCATGCTGGCCACCATCAATATCTGTGAAGAGAGAAACGCCTACACCATGACCGACCGGGGCACCTACATCAAATACCAGTCCCAGAAGGGAGGAAATGCGCCCCTGAGCATTCTGGTGGAAGGCGATGCCATTCTGCTCAATCAATATAGTGTTCTCACACTGAATCCGGAAAATTGCCCCAACGCCAAATATGACCTTGCCATGGCATTTTCCAACTGGATGGCCGGAGAGAGTGCCCAAACTCTCATTAAAAACTTCCGATTGCTGGATAAAAAGCTGTTTATCCCCAACGCAAAATAGAAGTGCCACTTGATGATGGAGGAGGGCCAGGGTTATCTGGCCCAACATGGCAAAACGATCATCAAACCCGCAAATAAAACGGTCCAAGACACCCCATATGGATTTTATCATTCAGGGTTTTTTAAATGCGCTGCAGCTGTTAACCGCCGGTGACAGTGCCACTTGGTCGGCGGTGTCCGCCACCGTAAAGGTCTCTTCCCTTTCCATGCTGTTCAGTGTGGTGGTGGGGCTTCCCTGTGGATTTATGCTGGGCTATTTTGACTTTAAATGGAAACGGGGGGTGCGGACCCTGCTGGATACCCTGCTGGCACTGCCCACGGTATTCATAGGTCTTGTAATTTATGCCCTGATCTCCAGCCGGGGCCCCCTGGGGGAGCTGAACCTTTTGTTCACCCTGGGGGGTATTGCCATGGGCCAGGCCATTCTGGCATTTCCCATTGTCACAGCGCTCACCGCATCCGCCGTGGAAACCATTGATGCCCAGCTGAAACTCACCCTGATGTCCCTGGGGGCCGGGAAAAAAGATATCCTGTTCACCTGCCTGTGGGAGGTACGCTATGGCATTGTGGCGGCTCTGGTGACGGCCTATGGCAGGGTCATGACCGAAGTGGGTATCTCCATGATGGTGGGGGGAAATATCAAGTGGCACACAAGGACCATCACCACGGCCATTGCCCTTGAGACTGGCAAGGGGATGTTTGCCAACGGTATTGCCCTGGGACTGGTGCTGGTGACCATTGCCTTTGGTGTGAATATTTCCCTGTTTTTTTTAAGAAAACGGTAGGTACCCCCATCACGATGACCTCCAAGCCCATATACATTCTCAAAGACATTCTCCAGTCATACAAGGGGAAAACCGCGCTTTACATCCCCCATCTCACCATTGCCCCCGGCTCCATCACCGGACTGATGGGACCCAACGGCAGCGGGAAAAGCACCCTGTTAAAACTGTTGGCATTTGTCAGCCCGCCGGACCAAGGCACCCTTTTTTTCCGGGGAAAACCCGAAGCCCCCTTTTCACCCCGGGTACGGCTGGCAATTACCCTTTTAACCCAGACCCCCTATCTTCTCAAACGATCGGTGCATGACAACATCACCCATGGCTTGAAAATCAGGAGGAAAGCCCATGGACGGAGAGATCCTGATGTCCGAAAACAGGTTAAGGCGGTCATGGCCCGGGTGGGGCTCTCCTACGAGGCGTTTGCCCACCGCATGGCGTATGAACTCTCCGGCGGCGAGGCCCAGCGAGTAGCCATGGCGGCCCGGCTGATCCTCAAACCCAGTGTACTGCTGCTGGACGAGCCCACGGCCAGTGTGGATATTCACAGCGCCACCCTGATCCGACGGGCAGCCCTTTATGCCAGAAAGACCCTGGGTACCACCATTATCATGGCCAGCCATGATCGGGAGTGGCTGCAGGGTGCCTGTGACACGCTGTTTCAGCTGCACCAGGGAAAAATCTTCCCGGCCGGTTCAAAAAATATCATCCCGGGACCCTTTATCCGTGACAGCCAGGGCTTTTTTCACACCATTCCCGTCACAAAAGGGCAGCAGGCACTCCGGGTTCCCCCTCCGCCCCATGACGGTGCCTCTGCCGTGCTGGAGAGCCACCACATGGGCATCACCGTCACGGGATGCCCCAAAAACGGAATCATTGCAGCCCGTGGAACCCGGACACCTGCCCGCCTGATAAAAGATAGTGGGATACTGCCGGGAAAACCTTCTTATGGTACTTATGGCAATGCTTCCCAAAACACAAAAAATGCGCCTTTGGACCCAGTACAGGCAGGAAAAACGCTTGAAAGCATGGAGGGTGACGATGGCAGACCCGGCAAAAAAAATTCGGGATTACCCCATACCGTTGGGGCTGAAGTGGTACGACTTGTGGGGGATAAGAACAACGGGCAGGTCATTGCCGCTATCAGGGTAAATGACCTGGAGTTCACCATCCGGCTGACCCCGGAAGCGGTGATCCAGGCCAAACTGCTTCCCGGGGTTCGAGTGATGCTAACCTATGAACCGGACAACATTGAATGGATTTAAAAACATCCTTCATTCTTACTTTACAGTTTCACGAGGTGAAATGCCCATTCCTGTGTGATCGTCCTTAAAAAAGTGCAAAGCACTTTTGGAGGCATATAAGAATGCCGATTTAAAGATTCGGTGCTCCCTTCCATCACCCGGCAAAGCCTCATCCGAATTTACCCTTCGGCGGTCTCCCTCTTTTTTTCAAGATCTCGCAACGCAAGATAAAAAGCACCCACGGCCAGCTGGGCACAATGCTCCTCATGGGGGGGGAGGGTTTTTAAAAGGGTAGCCACATCTTCATGGGTAATGGACCACATGGCTTCCAATGGTTTGTCCTTTGCAAGTTCAATGACGGCATTGGCACAGGCGTTTGTGTTGACACACCCGTTGATATCATAGGTGATGGAGGTCACCTTCCCATCCGCTGTCATGATAAAAAATTCCACCGTATCCCCGCACTCTCCGGTGCGCTTGCCATATCCATCGGCATGGGTGACCCGCTCCTGGTACTCACGCCTCAATGCCATCTCCAGGTATTCCAGGGAATGATCCTGCCAGAAATTCACCTTTTTCTCTTCCATGTTCCACACTCATTTCAAATTATTTTAAGCCATGAATGGCTTATAACCCCTTTGGACAAAAAAAAGCCATTGCCACAAACAGGGCATCCTATCACCGACCACATTGATTTTCAAGGAGATTTTCCGTCCACATCTGTTCCCTTCCTTATTTTTAATTTAGGGGTTTTCTACAAAATAAAGGGGGGGCAGGAGCTATTCAAAAGTTCACCGTTGAATACCTCTGCAAGAGTGGTATACTCTGTCGATATCCTCAAAACACAAAAGCTGAGGATGCAATCGCCTGGACAGATCAAATTTGTGAATTTTTGAAAATTGAAAGCCATATATACCCATGCAGATATTACCCCCCGATGACACCGTCCACTGGCACCCGGAACCGGGCATCCGTGTCCGGGTCAGATCCTTTTCCGCATTCTTGAAAACCCTCCATGATAATCATCGCTTCCATGAGTTTGCCTCCCGACGACCGGCCCGGTTTTCACCCCATGATTTTACTCACCCCTTTCTCTCCTCTGAAGAACTGGAGAGGGTGAATCAGTTCAAGAGCTTGAAAAAACAGATTGAGTGGATGGCCGGACGAAGTCTGGTAAAAGAGATGGTGGGTGCCGTTACACCAAAGGGAACAGTCATTTCGGACATCACCATTGAATACAGGGAAGAAGGTGCCCCCTTTCTGCCCCGGTATCCTGAAACCCAGGTCTCCATCACCCACTCCGGCAACTATGCGGCCGTGGCCCTGTGCTGTGATCACCATCGGACCATGGGCCTGGATCTTGAGGCCATTGGACCGGTACCGGAGCCGGGGTTCATGAGGCTTGCCTTTACCCCACGGGAACGGGAATACATGGGAAGTGATCCCATAAAGATCTTCAGAAGCTGGACATTGAAAGAGGCGTTTTTAAAATATATTCAAAGGGGATTTAACGAAAGCCTTCACCAGGTGGAAATCCTTGATGACGTTATTTTATACCGGGACGTCAAGGCCCGGGTCAATCTTTTTTCTGCCACCCTGGGACCGGACTACTTGATTTCTTTGGTCAGCAGAAAACTTGATCGAACAGCAGTCCGCCGCCCTTGACCAGCTCCGGATCTGGTGGCCGGAGGACCTTCTGCGGGTCAAATACGCCAAAAATCCTGCTTCGGGTAAGCAGCCATTAAGACTCCGGCAAGAAGGGATATCCCCCAGTTCTCAATGCAGGCTGTTTTTGAGCCCGTTATCCTTTTCGAAAGAGGGATGCTTTCAGGGAAAAAACCTGAACATCAGCTTCTGGATGATGCTGAGTTGATGCTGACGATTTTTGCAGCGCCCCCAGCCCAAGAGGTGTAATGGCATGACCGGGTTGTTGATTGATAACTGCCGGCGCCCTATCCCTTATGGAAGCATATTGGATCAGGCCTGTAATTTTTTCTCGGATCTGACCGATGAAAAAAAATAAGCCACGCACCATGGCACAGGCCTGACACAATTCCGGCTATTCGTTCACCCGCTCCACATACTCCTTGGTCCGGGTGTCAATTTTAATCAGCTGTCCCTCTTCCACAAAGGGGGGCACCTGGATCTGAAATCCCGTTTCCAGGGTGGCGGGTTTGGTGTCACCTGTTGCCGTGTCCCCCTTGGCCCAGGGGTCGGACTGAACCACACGCAGATTGATGAAATTGGGCAGTGTCAGGCCAATGGCCTTATTATTAAAGAACAGCACCGTGCACACGGTGTTCTCCTTTAAGATATCAACCACATCCGCCACCTGGTCCGCAGCAAGAAACTCCTGCTCGTAGGAGGTGGTGTCCATAAAACAGTAACTGCCGGGCTCTGCATAAAGATACTCCATCTCCTTCTCTTCCAGGGTGGCCTCTTCAAATTTATCTCCGGACCGGAATGTTTTTTCAAACTGGGAACCGGTGATCATGTTTTTGAGTTTGCATTTGTACAGGGCCTGGCCCTTTCCCGGTTTTTTAAATTGAAAATCCACGATGATATATGGATCCCCATCAATCTGAAATTTAAGTCCCTTTCTCAGATCACTTGCGTCATGCATTATTATTCTCCTGTCTGAAATTTCGGCAAAAACAATTTGCCCTCATCGTTATTTTTTTTTAAACACCCCTGAAACCTGTGGCCCCTCAAGCGGTTCAACCGGGAATCCTAAAATGTTCTAATAAAACACATTTCCCTGAAATAGGCAATGCCATGGTAAAAACAACTTGATTTTTTATTGTTTTTATATAAGAAATAGAGCCATTATACAGATTGAGCTTGGCTTTTAATCCCGGCCATCCTGAAATTTCCATGTGCCATCGGGGTGAGGGCTTTATTACTGAGTTTTTATCAACTCACTGTGTTTAAACGTTTTTTTAAAAACAGCATCAAGAACCTTAACCAGACCACCCCAATGCTCCATGGTGAAATCAAGCCCGACAAATTCAATAATGCCATGCTGGCAGTTCAATTTAAACGTATACATTCAGCAATCTATAAAACAACACACTAATTTCAGGAATATACTTAAATTATGATACTTATAATCGATTTCGGTTCACAGTTCAATCAGCTCATTGCCAGAAGAGTAAGGGAAAATGAGGTGTATTGCCAGGTTGAGCCTGCAGGACTTGACATTGACAAAATAAAGGCCATGCATCCCCAGGGCATCATACTGTCAGGCGGACCCTCCAGCATCTATGAAACCGACAGCCCCACCATTGACGCAAAGATCTTTGAACTGGGAGTTCCCATCCTGGGCATCTGCTACGGCATGCAGTACATGATCCACACCCTGGGCGGCAAAATCGGACGTTCTTCAAAACGGGAATACGGATTCGCCACCCTGAAGGTTAAAACACCCCACCCCCTTTTTACCGGCATGGACAGCGAGCTTCAATGCTGGATGAGCCATGGGGACTCCACCGAAGCCCTGCCCCAACGGTTCGAAGTCACCGCTTCCACGGACAACACCGAAATTGCCGCCATCGCAGACACCCAAGATCATTTTTATGGCCTTCAATTCCACCCCGAGGTGGAGCATACCCACCAGGGAAAGGAGATGATCCGCAATTTTCTCTTTGATGTCTGCCACTGTGAAAAGAACTGGAACATGGAATCCTTTGCCGGCAACGCCATTTCTGAGATCAAGGAGGCTGTTCAGGATAAAAAGGTCATTATGGGGCTCTCCGGCGGCGTGGATTCCTCCGTTGCAGCCCTGTTAATTCACAAGGCCATAGGGAAGAATCTTCACTGCATCTTTGTGGACAACGGACTTCTGCGGAAAAACGAAAAAGAGGATCTCCAGAAAAGTCTCACCACCCACCTGGACCTGAACATTAAATTTGTGGATGCCCGGACCATTTTCCTGAATGCATTAAAAGATGTCACCGACCCTGAAATCAAACGAAAGGAGATCGGCCGTCTCTTCATTGAGGTATTTGATGCCGAGGCCAAAAAAATAAAAGGAGCGGACTTTTTAGGCCAGGGAACCCTCTACCCCGACATCATTGAATCAAAATCCGCCTTTGGCGGTCCCACCTCCATCATCAAATCCCACCACAACGTGGGGGGACTGCCTGAAAAGATGAAACTCAAACTCATTGAACCCCTGCAATTTCTCTTTAAAGATGAAGTCCGGCAGCTGGGTCTGGAGCTGGGGCTCAATGAAGATCTGGTGTGGCGACAACCCTTTCCAGGACCCGGGCTTGCCATCCGCATCATGGGGGCCGTGACGGAAAAACGGCTGAATATACTAAAAGAAGCCGATGCCCTGCTGCTGGAAGAGATCCGGGCTGCCGGTCTTTACCGGAAACTGTGGCAATCCTTTGCCGTTCTGCTTCCCATCAAAAGCGTCGGGGTCATGGGAGACAAAAGAACCTATGACAGCTGCATTGCCGTCCGGGCCGTGAACAGCATTGATGCCATGACCGCAGACTGGGCACGCCTGCCCCATGATCTCCTTGCCAGAATATCCAATCGCATTATCAATGAGGTGGACGGTGTCAACCGGGTGGTGTTTGACATCACTTCAAAACCCCCGGGAACCATTGAGTGGGAATAGCCGACTGAAAGTCCCCTCTTTAAGGAGCCACGCCATACATGGAGACATTAAAGATACCCAAGGGAAGTGATGACATCCATTCCCTTTCCGCATCCCTTTACAGTCAGGAACTCAATGAGCTTAAAATTGAGAAACTGAGCAACAGGATCACCATTATCTCTTTTATTCTCCCCTGCCTCATCGGTGCCGTTCTCCTGTATGCCTACATGGATATCAACCACCGGGTGGTGGATGCCAAGGATTCCGGTCAGAATGAAATTCAACTGATCACCCAGGAGATGGAGGGCAAAATCAATGCCATGAATGTGGAAATGGCCCGGTTGAAATTTACCCAGGAACAACAGCTGCCCGCCATAACCGCCCAGATTGAAGAGCTGTCCGTACTCAAGGCCAACCGGGAAGAGACCCTTGCCTCATTGGAGACCCTGGAAAAAGAGGTGGCCCACACCGCCGATCAATATAAAGCGGCCATTCACATCATTGACCGGACCAGCAAGGAAAACCTGGCCATTATCAACACAACCGGCGATCGGCTTAAAGAAAATGCCCAGACCTTTGAGGAGACCACCACCCAACGACTGACAACCGTTGAAACCCAGCTCAATGAGGCATTGAGGGCCGTTGAAACCCGTGTCAATGAGTCCCTTACGGCATTTAAGAGCGCCCTTAAAAAAGATCTTTCCCGCATGGAGACCCTGAACTTAAGTCTGGCATCCTATGAAATGACCATCAAAACCCTTGGTAAAGATCTGGCCGAAACAAAGTCCGCTTTCAGCAAACAGGTGCAGCAGACCATCAGCCGCAATGAGCTGGAGAGTGTTAAAAAGCAGCTGCAGGGGAAAACAGACCGGGAAACGCTGACCACCGAGCTTGACAGACTCCGTAAAACCGTTGATGCTCAGCTGAAACAACTGGAGAATAAATTTTCCAAAGCCCTGGCCACGGTCGAAGGGGGGGAGCCGGCTGGATCCGTGGCATCCACGTCAAAAAAAACAAAGCAACTCCCCTCCACGTCCAAGCGCCCCCTTTCCCCGGCAAAAAAAGAATCCGCCCCCCTGATCATCACGGTGCCGGAACCCGGCAAAATCTTAGAAACGGATCTCACCCAGTAGAGACAAAAAAATCCTATGAAATTTAACATACAACACCTGACCGATGTCCATATTCTGGTCATCGGCGATATCATGCTTGATCAATACATCTGGGGAAAGGTGGAACGAATTTCTCCGGAAGCACCGGTGCCCATTGTCCATGTGCAGAATAAAACTCACATGGTGGGAGGGGCCGGCAATGTGGCCCGGAACCTCAATGCCGTGGGATGCCGTGCCAGTGTCATGGGGCGGTGCGGAACCGATAAAGCCGGTCACAAGCTCATGGAATTACTGGACCGTCACCAGATCAGCCACCATCTATTTGTTGAGGACAAATTTCCCACTATCACTAAGACCCGGGTCATGGCCATGGAGCAGCAGCTGCTCCGCATTGATGAAGAGGAGATCACTCCGCTGAAGGCATCGTCCATTGAGGGCTTCCTGGACAAAATCATTGCCGTGCTCCCCCAGGTGAACGGTGTAATTCTGTCCGACTATGGAAAAGGGTTGCTCCAGAGTGATGGGGTTACGGAAAAGATCATCCAACTGTGCCGGGCGGCCCATATCACGGTGATGGTTGACCCCAAGGGCACGGACTGGCACCGCTACCAGGGGGCCACCTGCATTACCCCCAACACCGCGGAACTCAAACTGGTGGCCAGAGGCAACCCTGTGGAGAGTGATGCCGATCTTGCTAAAACCGCTTCAAAGGTGTGCCAGGACTTCTGCCTGGAACGACTCCTGGTCACCCGGGGTCCCAGGGGCATGTGTCTCGCAGGTACGTCCACCCCGCCACTGCTCATTCCCACCCAGGCCCGGGAAGTGTATGACGTATCCGGAGCAGGCGACACCGCCATTGCTATTTTTACGGCGGGCCTCACCCTGGGACTCTCCTTTGAGGCGGCAGCCACCCTTGCCAACCGGGCCGCCGGTGTGGTGGTGGGAAAAATCGGTACCCAGCCCATCACCGCCCAAGAGCTTCAACAATGCACGACATCTGAAACTTGACCCGAAAACAGTAAAACACTGTTGGAAAGAGGTCACAGCACCGGATGTTTGGCGGAACCGGTGTTGAGATCAAACCCTATTTTTTTTTACTGCGGAACCCCACCACCAGGATATCCCCGGGATGGATATAGCTTTTAAAGGTCAGTTGATTCCATTGGAGCAACGTCACCACAGAGACATTGTACTTTCCGGCAATCATGGTGAGATTTTCTCCCTTTTTCACCACATGATATATCTGATGGGCATCATCCCTCCAGGTGGAGACAAGCGATTGAAACCGCTTATGAAACCCCTTGCCCTTTCCCTTGGGAACGGCAAGGTCATATGTGCCTTCACAGAGAAAATAGCCTCTGAGTTCAGGATTGAGCACCTTGATCTCCTTGAACACGGTGTCTGTGGCCAGGGCAACAATGGTGAGATTCAACCGCCCCGGGGAAGTGAACCGAACACGGTCATAGGATTCAGGGGGATAATAATCCCCCTTTTCCAGAAAAAACCCATAGGTCTCCGGATGTTCGAAAATCATCTTCACCGCAGCGATTTTCAGGACATATTGCTGGGTCTCCAAGGAAAGGTAAAGGTCGTAATAATCCTCAACCTCCTGCAGTTCAATAGCAGCAGCCAGGCCGTTTTCACCCATATTATAGGCGGCCAGGGCAAGGGACCAGCTGCCGAACTGCTCATAAAGTTTCTTAAGATATGCACACGCAGCCCGGGTGGATCGCAGCAGATTGCGCCTTTCATCCACGCAGTCATCCACCCGTAATCCATACTTTAAGGCCGTGGATTCAATGAACTGCCAATACCCCACGGCCCCCTTGCTGGAACCGGCATGGGGTCTCAATGCGCTCTCCACCACCACCACATATTTTAAATCGTCGGGAAGTCCCTCCTGTTTCAATATGGATTCAATGGGAGGAAAAATCCGGGAGGAGCGTTTCATCCACAGCAGCACCTGGGAGCGATTCCACAGCGCCAGTAGGAGTTCTTTTTCAAGCCCCTCCCTGATGTCGGGGCGATTTAGGGGGACTGGCTCTCCGATCAGCGACATTGGTGCCGTCAACCGGACACTGGTCACAAGGTCCGGTAGCCTGGATACCCCGGATTCCGTTGCATGGACCTGGGAAAAAACAGCCCAGCCCGGGAGGAACATCAGTGCAACAGCAACAAATCTTATAAAAATACCAATGGGTTTCATGAATCACCTTTTTCCTGTTTTTTCCCCATCCGGATATGTGAGCGGGTCAAGGGTGCACCCCTGGGTCATGGGGAGAGAATTATGCACAATTATAGAAAACAGGGCAGCCAAAGTCAATGGAGGGGGGTGAGCCCGGCGGGATTGATCACACCTCCGGCCTGTTTTCTATTTATTACTGTTCCTTATTATGATAGATTGCCTTCCATGTATACCTTACCCGTCATATTATTTTGTTCCGGAGTGGTGCTGGGAGGCATCCATGGCTATTTTCTCGGCATCACCGCCGTGGACCTTATTTTTTCCATTGCGGTGGGGGGCTTTCTTGGCAGTGCACTGGGGGGCGCTCTATTTATTTATATCTATATGTCCCACCGGGAACCCGGAGAGAGTGAAACCCCTGTTCCCCTGGAATCGACAGATGCCGGGTCTCGACAGATCCACCGTCTGAAAGAGGACATCAACGCCCTGAAACAAAAAAAAGAAAAGGCAACTGCCCCATGACTATACAATGGTATCCCGGCCACATGCTGGAGACAAAGGAATTTCTCAGACAGGTGATCCCCAGTGTGGATGTGGTTCTGGAAATCCTGGACGCAAGGTTGCCCATCTCCAGCGCCAATCCCCTGCTGGACAAGCTGTGCAAATCCGTCCCCCGGGTCAAGGTGCTCAACAAGAAGGATCTGGCCGATCCTACTGTCACCCCCCTGTGGCTGGCATTTTTCAATGAACGGTTTGGGGGGAACAGTGTTGCCATCAATGGCACCGATAAAACGGAAACCTGGAAAACCATGGATGATGCCGTGAAAACCATCACCCGCAACAGGGCCCGAAAGGCAAGGGTCATGGTGGTGGGCATACCCAATACCGGAAAATCCACCATTATTAACTCCCTGGCCGGCAAAAAAATTGCCAAAACCGGAAACACGCCGGCCATCACCCGCCAGCAGCAGAGAGCCGGATTAAAAAATAAAATCGATATTTATGACACCCCGGGCATCCTCTGGCCCATTCTGGAAAACCAGATGGGTGCCTGTCGGCTAGCGGCCAGCGGTGCCATATCGGACACGGCCATAGACTATGGGGATGTGGCCCATTTTACGGCAACCTATCTGCTGGAACGCTACCCTGCCCTTCTCCAGGAGCGGTACCAGCTTGAAACGCCCCTTCCAGACACCGCCAATGCCCTCATTGAGGCCATCGGCACCCTCAGAGGCTGTTTAAAAAAAGGGGGCATTCTGAACTGGCAAAAGGCCTCAGAAATTCTCATCCGGGAACTCAGAAATGGCAAAATCGGCAGAATCAGCCTTGAATTTCCAGAGGATCATCCCCATGATAATACATAAACCGGACCTGTCTTGATCTTCATTCTCCTGCACAATTTCAGGACTTGATCACAAGCCTGACCTTGTCAACTCAACAATTGTGACGAATGGCTAAAGTTATGATCAAGCCCCAATTTTAAAAAGAGTACACCTATGACACCATTGCACAACCGTTTTATAATATGTCTTTTCCAGACACTTGCCTGGAGCCTCTTCTCCATGGCCTTGGTTCTTCCGAGCTATGCAGCCCAGGAGCACCGCCTCCCAACTCAGGTGACGGCAGACAACGACCCCACAACCCTTCCCCAACTAAACTACACCCGGGAGGATGCCTACACCGGCATGGCCATTGTAAAATCCCTTGAACGGTATCACTATTCCGGACAACGGCTGGATGACGCACTGTCCGCCAAAATTCTGGAAAAATATCTATCCACCCTGGATCCGGCCAGAAATCTCTTTACCCAGGGGGATATCAACGAATTCGAACAGGTCAAATACTGGCTGGATAACTCCCTGGAGCGGGGAAACCTCCATCCGGGTTATGTGATGTTCAATGTCTATTTGCAGCGCTCCCTTCAGCGACTGAACTACATTAAAAGTCTTATCCCGGGATGGGAAAAGCACTTTGATTTTTCAAAAAAAGAGGCCATCTCACTGGATCGCAAAAATGATCCCTGGCCGAAAAACCTGGATGAATTGAAAGCCCTGTGGCACCAGGAACTCAAAAATGAGATCCTCACCCGGAAGCTTGACAATATTGCCCCGGAAGAAATCACCACGAACCTTAAAAAAAGATACCATAACCGAATCACCCGGCTGGCACAGATCAATGAAAAAGATATCTTCAACAGCTACATGAACGCTGTGACCATGAGTTTTGATCCCCACACACAGTACTTTCCCCCGCGGATTTCAGAAGACTTTGACATTCAGATGAGCCTCTCCCTGGAAGGCATCGGGGCCGTTCTACAGACCGAGGATGAATATACCAAAGTGGTGCGGCTGGTTCCCGCAGGACCTGCGGATAAATCGGGAAAACTCAAACCCGGTGACAAAATAACCGGGGTGGGCCAGGGAGATCAGGGGGAAATTCAGGACACCCAGGGATGGCGCATTGATGAGGTGGTTAAACTCATCCGGGGCCCCAGGGATACCATTGTCCGGCTGGAGATCATCCCTGCGGACAAAAAAGGGACCCAGCACACCAAAACCATTGCCATCAAACGCGATGAGGTTAAACTGGAGGAACAGGCGGCCCGAAAAAAAATTGAAACCGTTTTACAGGGCGATGCCTCCTATAAAATCGGAATCATTGAACTGCCCACCTTTTACCTTGATTTCAAGGCCTTTCAGGAGGGCAAAGAGACCTATCGAAGCACCACCCGTGACGTGCTTAAATTAATTGAAGAACTTAAAAATGAGAACATTGACGGGCTGGTCATGGATTTGAGAGACAATGGGGGCGGGTCACTCCAGGAGGTGAACGACCTCACCGGGCTGTTTATCAAGTCCGGCCCCACAGTGCAGATCCGATCCCGCAACGGAGACATGTCCCAGCTGGATGACCCGGACCCCAACATTCTTTACCAGGGTCCCCTGATGGTGATGATCAACCGCATGAGCGCATCGGCATCGGAAATCTTTGCCGGTGCCATCAAAGATTATCACCGAGGAATCATTGTGGGCACCCAGACATTTGGCAAGGGAACCGTCCAGGCCATGCAGTCCCTTGGATCCGGGCAGTTAAAACTGACCAGCGCCAAATTTTACCGGGTCTCCGGGGAGAGCACCCAGAACCGCGGCGTGCTTCCCGACATCGAATTCCCCCCCCTATACAACAGCAAAGAGATCGGGGAGAGCGCCCTGGACAATGCCCTGCCCTGGGACAGGTCTCCCAAAGCAGCGTTCCAAGCCTTCCGGGATATGACACCGCTCTTATCCCTGTTACAGGAAAAACACTACCAGCGCATTGCTCACAACCCTGATTTTGACTATCTCAATGAAAAATTCATGCGTTCCACGGAGATCTTCAATATTAAAGAACTCTCCTTGAACGAGAAGGAACGCAGAGACCAGACCGCCCTGTTTGATCAACAGGAGCTGGCCATGGAAAATCGGTACCGAAGGGCAAAGGGACTTGCCCCCCTTACATCGGTTACAGAACTGAAAAAACAGTCTGAACCGGAGGGCGGTGATAAAAAAGGGGAAAAAAAAGAAGATCTGCTTTTAGTGGAGACAACCCACCTCATGGCAGATTTCATCGAAGTGTCACGCACCCGGGGATATCAGTGGTAATCTCCATGCAATCATGTTATTTTATCTATTTTCCGGGTTCATTTAAACCGGATTGGTTCAGCAAAGTACAGGCCCGGTTCTAACTTCGTCCACTTGGGGGCGGGGTCAGGCTTGCATTAACAGTACAACCCATAACCATTAAGGAGTATTCCATGGCAAAGGCCAGCGCCCGCCATATTCTGGTGGAAACAAAAGAAGCATGTCAGACCTTGATCAACGAAATAAACAATGGTGCCGATTTTGGTGAACTTGCCAAACAGCATTCAAAATGCCCCTCCGGCAGCAGGGGGGGGGAGCTGGGTGAATTCGGACCGGGCCAGATGGTACCGGAATTTGACCGGGTGGTTTTTAATGAAGCCGTGGGTAAACCCCACGGCCCGGTGAAAACCGACTTTGGATACCATGTGGTGGAGATTACCAGCCGCACTGAATAGATGATACATCCATGTGCACTTCAAACCGGAAGGTAGCAGAAAAACCCAAAAGAGAAGGAACAGGGCGCACCAGACGCGCTCTATTCCAGGGGACTCTTTTTCTGGTACTGATTATCGTAAGCCTGCCGTTTATCCTGCCCCGGGTCATTGACAGTGATTATATCAGACACCGGGTCTTTGCGCTTCTCGGACAAGAGCTGGGTCGCGGCATTGAGGCCGACCACATTGCCATCACCCTTTTCCCCCGCCCCGGATTCCGGCTTACGGGTGTCACCCTCCATCCCGGCGGCACCGCTGCCCTTGAAATCAAGAGCGCCCTTCTGTTTCCGGATCTTGGCACATTTTTTTCCACGGCACCGCACCCTCTGACCGGTGAGCTTTTTTTAAAACAGATTACACTTGTGAAAGCCCCGCCCCGTGGTGCCGTGCCGCCGCCCCCCCTAAACGCGGTAAAATCCGGTACACTCAAAACCCTTGCCGTGCACTTCTCCTACACCTCTTTACAGCGCTTTTTTCTTAATATCCGGGGTGCGGGTCTTCACATGGCACTCGAAACCGCCCCAACACAGTCCATCACGGCCCGCTCCTTTCTGGCTGAAATTAAAAAAGATTCGGAACTGTTCACCGCAGACCTCAAGCCCACGGCATTTAACTCGCCGGCTATGACCCTTGGCGTACGCTTTCACATGGATGGCACCGCATCACAACTTTGCTTCACCGGTGAAAATGTTTCCGTGCCTCCCCTGCGGGAGATGGCATCCACCCTGTTAAAAGAGAGTGCCATCGCCACCACCCTGTTTCACATCATTAAAGACGGTTTTGTCCCCCACATCACCGTTAATTTTCAAAACAGCAAAGACAAATTCCTTTTTGACCCCCAACAAATGGTCATTAAAGGAGATATCCGGCACGGCACCATTGCCATCCCCGCCACCATGCTTTTGGCAACGGATGTCGCCGCAACGGTAACGGTGGAAAACGGCATATTGTCCCCACACCTCTCCGGAGCCATGGTGGAAAGCTCCCGGCTGAACCAGGGCACCCTGCAGGTAAACCTGCTCAAGAAGGGTCATCCCTTTCAGGGGAAATTTTTCCTCACCGCCAATCTTGGAGAACTGCCCGGAATATTGCAGTCCCTGCTGCCGGACACCCAGCTCAGCCATGAACTGACACTAACGGAAAAAATAGCCGGAAGTGCCACCGGCACCCTGGAACTCGCCCGAACCGCCGGGCAACTATCCGTTAAGGTCAACTGCACCCACATTGATCTTTCCGGAACCTACCAGCGGTTCCCCGGTAACACCTTTAGATTGCAGGGAGACGAGTTTTCCTTTGATAAGGAAAAAATAACCCTCAATGGATTTAAGGGAACCATTGGCGCAAGCCAACTGTCCCAGGTTTCCGGAACCATTCACCTAAGGTCACCCCATCTGCTTGACCTTTGCACCGCCGGCGGTGTTTTTCCACTTAAGGAGATCCTTTCATGGCTGACTCAATTTAAAAACCCTATGGCTTCCCTGCTGACCCCATTGTTGTCCTCCCAGGGTACGATCACATTGGACCACGTGAGCCTGAAAGGCCCGTTGCTGTCGCCGGAAGCGTGGACCTGGGGGGTCCGGGGCTCCTGTGTGGGGGGATCTGTCTATGAAGACCTCCCAGGAAAAGGAATTTCAGATATTTCCCTGGCCTTTGATCTCTTTCCGGATGGCTTTACGGTGAAGGATCTCACGGCAACCCTCCACGACACGGCACCGCTGATGGCACATTTTCCCTCCCTGTTCACCTCCCCCGGACTTGGGCCTCTGTTCAGGGATCTTCACACCCCCATCTTTCTCACCAACGTCACCCTAAAGAAAAAGGTGACCCTAAAGAAAAACACCGACTTGCCGGCATTTCAGGCAGACATCACCTTTCCCGGGGGGGTATCCATGAAAGTGACGGGTAACACCCACCAGGAGGCACTAACCCTGGAGAACCTCGAAATGGACGATCCCCCCCTCTCCAGCTGGACCATGACATACCATCCCGGGGCAGCCCCCATGGTCAAGGGAAAGCTCAGCCTTGACACCGTCAGAAAACTCTTTAAGCCGGAGAGCCCCATTGCCGAAAAAGTAACGATTCCGGGAAGTCAGGGACCTGTGTTTCTTGCCTCCGGCCCGGAAAACGGGGTCACCCTTTTCCTGGGCCACCTGGACCTGACCACGCTTTTGCACGCCACCGGCCAGGCAGAAGATCTTCCTGCGGACAATGGGATAAATCCGGATAACGCCCCCCCTGGCGACAAAGATACAAAAGAAACTGAACAACCGGTTACCCATGACGGCAATGCATCAACGGCCAACGCCCCTGGAATATTCGTGATTCCCCATGCAACCCTGATCCCCCGTCCCCTGGTCATCCATGCCGACACCCTTGAATTCAATGATTTTAACAGTTCGCCCTTTATCTTCCGGATTTTTCCCGGTCCCGAAGGGTTGGATGGGGTAATAGAGGAATCCCAATGGTGCGGCCTGCCCGTCACAGGAGAGATCTGCCAGGGGAAAAACGCATTACAGGTTACCCTGGAAACCGATGCCAGGGATGTAGATTTCACCACCACCCTGGACTGCCTCATGGGAGATGCCCATCTCATCAAAGGTCGGTATGATTTAAAAGCGAGCCTCTCTTCCGTTTCCCCGGAAAAAGGACCTTCCCCCGGAAATTTTTCCTGTCGGCTCCAGGGCCCCTTTGAACTGTATGCCCGGAATGGCAGGATTTTTCAAATGACCCTTCTCTCACGGGTTTTATCCCTGATCAATGTCTCAAGCCTGTTAAAGGCAAAACTGCCTGATCTGGTTCAACACGGCTTTGCCTATGACACCATGATTTTCAAGGGAAATGTTTCGGAAAACCGCATTTCCATTAAAAAGGGGGTAATTAACGGGGTGGACATGACCCTGATCGTGAGCGGCTGGATCGATCCAATTCAAAAAACCATGGATCTTCTCTTTTTTATCTCCCCCCTGAAATCCGTTGACAGCCTCATCCAAAAACTTCCCATCATCAACACCATGTTCAAGGGAGATCTCATTTCCATCCCCATCACGGCAAAGGGACCCATCCACGACCCCGTTGTCATGGCCCTTTCCCCCATGGAAATCACCAAAGGCCTTTTCAATACCCTGAAGGATATCCTGACCACCCCCCTGACACTGCTGAAAAAACTTCCTTGAAAAATCAGCCGGATTGTCATAAAGGAGGAGGGGTTTGATCCCAGCATCCGGCATACCGCCATTGGGGCCATCAAAACCATCGATAACAGGGGCAGTTAGAGGAGAAGCCGTGTATCTGATATCATTTTATGTCCCCCCGGACCACCTTGAGACGGTGAAAACCGCCCTGTTCCAAAAAGGTGCCGGCAGAATGGGCCACTATGATGCCTGTGCCTGGCACACCATGGGTCAGGGGCAATTCCGTCCCCTTCCGGAAAGCGTCCCCTTCAAGGGGAAGGAAAATATCATTGAAAACTGTGAGGAAGCCCGGGTGGACATGGTGTGTGAAGATGATTGCCTCAAGGCTGTGCTCCAGGAACTGGTCCGGGTCCATCCCTATGAAACCCCGGCCTACCATGCCATACATGCGGTGACCCTTGATGATCTCTAACCACACCCAGGACTTTACAGCCTCCTTTGAAAGGGAGTTCACCGTGGGCTATTCAACCATGGATGTTCAGGGGTTAATCAAGATTGTCAGCATCATGAATTTCCTGCAAGACACGGCATCGGAGCATGCCGGATACCTTGGAGCGTCGGGTTTTGACCTGGCCCGTCAAGGTTTTGCCTGGGTTATCCATCGGTACCACATTGAGATCCATTCCCATCCCCAATTTCTGGAAACAGTGTCCATCCGCACCCACCGGCACTCCTTTAATAACCTCTATGAAATCCGGGAGATCGCCATGGAGACCCCGGACCGGGAAAACCGGTTTATCACCTCCAAGGTGGCCTGGGTTATGGTGAATAAAAAAAATCAGCATCCGGTGCGACTGGACCGATACCTTCCCCCGGAAATGGTGGCACACTGCCTGACCCAAAACCCGTTTACGCCTCCCCCCGGCCCCCTGGAGCGGATGGATTTTGAGCTTTTCTTCAGGGTCCGCATGCATGATCTTGACATGAATCGCCACGTGAACAACGCCATATATGTGGAGTGGGCCGTTGAAACCCTTCCCAGGGATATGCTGGAAAAATACCGGCCCGGAACCATTGATGTTATTTTTCAAAAACAGGCCTTTTATGGCGACATCATTGTGTCACGCACCCAGATCTCTTTAAAGGATAACCTGCCGGTGACCGTGCATACCATCGTAAGAGCGTCGGACCAGGGCATCCTGGCCACCCTAAAGGTCTTATGGAAGGAACGGAGGGACCATGGGGAGACAGAAAAACGATGAGCTTGCCCAGGCATACCGGGTCTGCCTGGGATTCCTGGCCCCCAGACCCCGCAGCGTAACGGAAATGCGACGTCATTTAACGAAAAAAGAAATCCCCCGCCAGGTGATTGACCAAGCCCTTGAAAAACTGATGCAGGAAAATCTGCTGGACGATGTGGACTTTACCCGGATGTTTGTGGAGAGCAGGGAGCGACACAAACCCAGATCCAGGTTTGCCCTGACCTGTGAATTGCGGCAAAAGGGAATCGAAGAGAGCATCATTGACAAAATGGTGGAAGGTGTGGATGAGAACGCATCGGCCTGGAATGCCGTGCAACCCAAAATCAGGGCATGGCAGCACCTGGCCCCTGAGTCATTCAAAAAGAAATTGTTCAACTTTCTCCAGTACCGGGGATTTGGCTATGAGATCGCCCTGTCCACCTGGGACAGGGTCCTTTCGGAAAAGGGACTTACCCGTTAGCGCTATCCCCCCAGTACCCACAAAACAGGATTTTTTTTACATGAAAATTAAATTTTATGCCATTGGCGGCACCATAGATAAAGTTTACTTTGATGCACTCAGCCAATACCATGTGGGTCCCCCTGCCATTGAAAATATCCTCAGGGATGCCAGGGTCAATTTTCAGTATGAAATTGTCTCCCTGCTTAAAAAAGATTCACTGGAACTGACCCCGGAAGATCGACAGACCATACTTAACGCCATCTGTGCCGATGCGTCTGCCCTTGTTGTGATCACCCACGGCACCGATACCATGGTGGACACCGCGCTTGCGCTGAAACCCATCAAGGGAAAGACCATTGTGCTCACCGGCGCAATGGAACCTGCCGGCTTTAAATCCAGCGATGCCACCTTTAATCTCGGATCTGCCATTGCAGCGGTGCAGGCCCTGCCACCCGGGGTTTACATTGCCATGAGCGGCAGGATCTTTGATCCGGACAAGGTCTCCAAAAACCGGCAGGCAAAACAGTTTCAGCTGAAAAAAGAGAGAGAGCACTAAAGGTGCCGATAGCGCAAGCCTGCCCTCTCCCCACTGACACCCACCCACCATATTTTGAGGTACACGACTCCCCTCATCGGGCCAGAATCATCAGTCGTGCCCGATTTCCCCTTTTCAGAAACCGGGAAGCAAGGGCGGACAACTCTTCCGGGGTGATGCTGCTGTAGTCGGAATAAATTTCCCGGGTCCACGAAATCTGTTCCGGATGGGCACGGGAGCCGGACAGCACCGACTTCAGCCAATAGCGATTTTTTTTCTGCATGTCCCGGATATGGGTCAACACCGGGGGAAGCACCAGAGATAACTCCTTTGACGTCACCCCTTCCTGGGCCAGGGCATCGGCAATCTTTTCCATCTCCTGCATCACCTGATCCGCCATGGCAGGAGCCGTGGACACGGCGGCAAGCATCATCCCATATCCCTGATATGTCTGGGAGGGTTCATTCATGGCATGGGGGGAATAGGTCACCCCAAGGCGTTCACGAATCTGCTTTCTCAACCGTTCGGAGAAAACCTGGGCCAGTACATTCATCCGACGGGTCTGGTGGATGTCCCAGAAATCATCGGTCTTAAAGGCAAGGTGAACCAGCCCCTTGTTGATTGTGGAATCCACCTCTATGACTTTGGTCTTTTCCGTGGGGAAGCCTGGCATTCTGTCTTTGGTATCAAATGTCGGTAAATCCCGCACCGGCAAGGTGCCCAGATAGGTGGCTGCCAACTTTTCAATCCGTTCCGACGGGACGTCCCCCACAATGGAAACCTCAAGGGGAGCCCGGGTGAAAGCGGGCATGAGCCACGACTTGACATCACTCAATGTAATGACGTCCACCGCTTCAAGCCCCGGCATGCCAAAACGATTATCCCCTCCGGCAAGAAACGCCTCCCCTTCAAGGGCCATCATTCCCTGGGGAGACCCTGAGAGTTTCCGATGCATCTGTCCGTATCGCTCCAGGGCGAGATCCAAAGCAATTTCCCTGAATCCCGGGTCCAAAAAGCTGGCCTGGAGCAGTTGAAACACCAGTTCCGCCTCCTTTGCATCGGCCTTGCCGGAAAAGAAGAAACCGCCCTGGTCCATTCCAAACTCCAGGCTCACATCCCTTCCGGCCAGGGAGGCTTCCAGGTCGTCCTGGTCCATGGCCCCCAGTCCGCTTTCATTGATGACATTCTCGGCAATCATGGCAAGTCCCGGCAGATGCAACGGTTGTGACTGCTTCCCCGGACCGAAATCCACCTTGAACTCAAACTGCCCCTTTTTATAATCGGTGTGGCGCATATTCAAGCGCACCTGATTTTCAAAATCAACCTGTACAATGCCGTTTTCTTCCACAACGGTTTTTGTTTTGATTTTTCCCAGGGATTTAGGTTTAGGCAGATAGGGAAAGGGGAGGGTTTGCTCATTGACCCAGGGGATCACCGGCAGGGCCGTACATTTTTTATAGTGGGCTTCAATCACCGCTTCCGGTGAAATGGATTCCCCGGATATCTTGGCATTGCCCGTGACCTTTATCAATCGATGGGCTTCATTCCACAACCTTTTAAATGCCTGGTTCACATCCTCCGGGGTAAGGCCGGCAATGAAGGGTTTTAAAAGATCCAGCTCATTTTCAGGGGACTGAAATACCCTTTTTCGATTGATTTGACGAACGATTTTTCTTGAAATCCGGGTACTTTCCCTGGATTCCGATCGCGTGGCCGCACTCTCCAGGGACTGGAGAAACTCGGCCTTCACCCGTTTAAGCTCCTCCGGCGTAAATCCGAAAACAAGGGCCTGACGCAGGGAATGTTCCAGAAAGGCCAGGGATTCTTGCCATTGATCCGGGTCCGACTCCGAAGCCACCACAGAGAAGTGGGCATTTCTAAAATAGGTGCCGGAATAGGCACCGGCATCGGAAAAAGGCGCTTTCTTCTGGCTTACTGCCCGGGAAAGACGATTCTGGAGAATCATGTTTCCCAACTCCTCAACGGTGCGTTGGTGATAGGCCTGAAGGGTATCCGCTTCAAAGGGAACTTTTTTCACCGTCTCAATGGAGACCTCCGTGTTACCATCTTCGGGCTCGTAATGATAAAATGGTTTTATACCGATATGGGGAGTCCAGTCGTCCTGGAGCAGCTGTTTGGCCGGTGCTCTGGGGGCCATCTCCTTAAAGTTTTTCACGATCTGCTCTTTTGCCAGCTCAGGATCAAAATCCCCCACCATGACCACCACCATGTTTTCCGGCCGATACCAGGTATCATAAAAGGATTTCAGCAGGGAATGGTCCATTTTTGCCAGCACCTGATCCGTGCCGATGGGAAGTCGTCGGGAGACGATGGAACCCGGCATTTCAAAGGCCAGAGAGGCTTTGAAGGTGCGGTAGGAGACCGAATCCCGTTCCCTTTTTTCCGCCAGGATAACCCCCCGTTCCCGTTCTATCTCCTCCGGCAGCAACAGGGCTCCCTGGGCGTAATCATTTAACACCCCCAGGGCCGTATCTATACTGTCCGCGTCGTTGGCAGGCAGAAAGATGTCATACACCGTCTCGTAAAATCCGGTGTGGGCATTGGCATCGGGACCGAACATCATACCGATGGATTGAAAGTACTCCACCAGCTCCCCGGGTTTATAATGGGTCAATCCATTAAAGAGCATATGCTCAAGATAATGGGCCGATCCCTGCTGTCCGTCGGCTTCCTGCATGGAGCCTGCCTGAACGTCAAGGTGCATGCTGATGCGATGTTCAGGTGTGGGATTGTTCAGCAGTATATACCGCAATCCATTTTCAAGTTCTCCCTGGATCAATGCAGGGTCCGGAGCCAATTCTCCAAAGGCGGGCCCATGGGAAAAGCGATTTTCCCTGGGGGATAATTTCCCCATGGAGACCTTATCCTGTGACGCATCACTATCTTCATGAAACGCACTGCACGCCCCCATTATCAGGGGCAAAGTTAAAATTATCAAAAGTGTAAACCATTTTTTATTAATCATGACAACGCCTTTAGTGGATAGGAACTATCCTGCCTGGGCAGATGCAATTGATAGTTTAATCCAGAATATCCGGTTGAATTTCGATGGTACTCTTGTTTTTCAATGCCGTGACCCACTCGGTATAGGCGGCATTCTGCTTCATTGATTTGAGCTGATTTTTTACATCCGCCAGATTATTCTGCACCTCTTCCTCCGCCGGTACTTTTTTCTCTTTCAAAGAGATGAGGTAGTACCCATCATTTCCCTTGAGCACTGCCGGATGCAATACGTTCGCTTTGAGCTGAAAGGCCGTCTCAATGATTTCAGGACTCTGGCCCAGTTCAGGAATGGATCTTGTTCGTGCAAAAAGAGCGGTGGACTTCAAAGGAATATTTTTCAATGCGGCCAGGGATTTAAGGTCTTTGTCCCCACCGGCTTCAGCAAGCCATGCCTGGGCCGTTTCTTTGGCTTTTTCATCCTGAAGCTGCTGTTTCACCACCGTTGTAACCTTATCTTTAACCGCTTCAAGGGGCAGGGTTTCAGGCTGGGTTCTCTCCGTAACCCGAACGATATAGAAAGCGTCCCCCACCTCCTTTACATCACTGATCTCTCCCACGGGCAGGGAGAGGGCAACATTTGCAAACGCTGGGCCATCGGCCCCCATCTCCTGGGGTCCGGCGGCATCAAACGGACCTTTTTCAAGCACCTTTTTACCGGTGATCAGACCTGCCTGCTCAAGATCGTCCCCATCAATGACGGCGTCAATGGCCGTGGATGCCGCGGTGTAAGCCGCATTTTTCAACGCCTCCGCTTCAAGCTTTTTTTCAATATCTTCCCTTGCCTCTTTCAGGGAACGGGTGACGGCTTCAACTCGGCCGTTGACCTTGATAATATGCCATCCAAACATGGTTCTTATGGGTTCACTGATCTCATTCACCGCCATGGAAAACGCTTTTTCCCCAAAGGGCGCCACCATGTCACCTTTTTCAAAGGTTCCCAGATATCCGCCTTTCTCCTTACTGGCATCCTGGGAGTATTGTTTGGCAAGCTCGGCAAAATCTTCACCCGCCATTGCTTTTTCATAGACCTCCCTGGCCTGCTTTTCCGTTGAATTAACGGTCTCTTCATCGGCGTCTTTTGCCACCCGGAAGAGAATGTGGCTGGCTTCCACCTTTTCAGGCGTGGAGAACTCGCTCTCATGGGCGAGATAATAGGCATCCACCTGGTCCTGAGAAATAGGGGTTTTCCCTTTAAAATCTTCAGCGCTGAACCTGAGATATTTAACTTTCACCGTTGGACGGGACTGATATTTTTCCTTGTTTTTTTCATAATACCCTTGAACCTGTTCGTCCGTGGGGATGATATCCTGAAACTGATCGGGATTGGAAAAGAGATAATTGATGCTTACCTGGGTGGCATTCTCGCTGTACCATGCCCGGGCTTCCGGATCCGACACCTTGATATTGTTAAGTACCAATTCCCTGACCCGGGCCTGGCGAAGGGTCTCTCTGTGCGTAGGCTCAAAGGTCTCGGGACTGAGTCGGTTCCTTGACAGCACCCTGCGATAAGTTTCTATGTCAAATTTACCCTCTTTTTGAAATGCCGGGATGGAGATCAGGGATGCCTGGAGCTCCTCATCGGAAACCGCAATCTCAAGACGATCAGCTTCCTGGGAGACCAACCGTTCTTCAATAAGCCGGTCCATGGCCATTTTTTTCACCTGGAGAAGTTTGAGCAGCTCATCATTGAGATTGTCACCAAACCGCTGGCGCATCTGTTCAATGACATTCTGATGAGATCGTCTGAATGCATCCATTGTGATCGGCGTATCATTGACCAATGCCACCTGATTCCCTTTTTTTGATCCAATGGATCCCATTCCCAGAAATACAAAGACAAGGACAATCAGACCAAGAATAATTTTAATAATCCATGATCCGGTGTTTTCACGCATCAGCCTGAGCATATACTCTCCTTCACGCATTCATAATTGATATAACAAGGGTTAACAAATCTGCATTTTTAACGTGTTAGCAGGTCAAGTGTCAACATTTATATGAAAGAGTAGGCGAGTCTAACATTCTTTCAAGCTTCGTTGTGAGCGAACCCGGGTCCCAAATCCCGGTCCGCCCGTGGCGGTTTTATATGAAAGTCTCACCAATATGCTGGAATTAGAGGACTTTCGTTTTTCGTTGTGGCAGGTCTTTCTGCCATGTATGTTTTATATGAAAGTCTCATCAATATGCTGGAATTAAAGGACTTTCGTTTTTCGTTGTGGCAGGTGTTTCTGCCATGTATGTTATATGAAAAGGTAGTCTTCAAGTCTACCTCAGCAGAGCCCCTCCCCCGACGGGCAATAGGAACCGGCCAATTGAGCCGTCTACGGTTCCGGGCCGGGCCCATTGCCCGTCGGGGGGGGGCGGCATAATGCCATTTTGGGGTTGATCATAAGATGGGCCACTATACGGGAGATAGAATTCTATCCACCTCAAATACTTGGAATAACAGTGCTTAATTTTTACTTCCAAAATCTTACCACAAGGTGGCCGACGTTATGATCAAGCCCGCCATTATTTCTTCCCAGGAGGCACTCTCAATAAAATTTCAAGTTTTATGTTGACAGCTGAAGGGATTTCAACTATTAAGAATCTGTTTTTCGTGTGGGGCTGTAGCTCAGCTGGGAGAGCGCATGACTGGCAGTCATGAGGCCAGGGGTTCGATCCCCCTCAGCTCCACCAGAAATAAAGAGATAGGCAGTTATTTTTAATATTCTTTACCATGAAATATAGTTTTTTTATTTTCATGAGCAAAAGGTATCGAATTTCGATCATAATCGTTTGATAAGATATTAATACCTTAACTGCATCCAACATATTGATTGATTTAACGGGGCTGTAGCTCAGCTGGGAGAGCGCATGACTGGCAGTCATGAGGCCAGGGGTTCGATCCCCCTCAGCTCCACCATTAACATATAGACAAACCGATCCTGTTGCCGAGTCCGGTAAACAGTATCGGTTTTTTCATTATTCGTTGTGGGCAGACCCAGGTCCCCAATGCGGTCCGTCCGTGGCGGTTATTCCATAAACTTGACGGACTAAAACAGAAGTTTGATTCATTCCGCCCATTGCCACCAGCCAAGGTCCAAAACAAGCTGCAGTTTCTCTCCTAACCACATTATTGACTTATATCACTTCCGATTTATATTATAACCCAACGTCACGGCCTGACGTTCACGACTATTATTTTCGGAGGAGACCCACCATGAAATATTCAAAATATGCTGCTGCTTTTATGATCTTTTCGCTACTGCTGCTCACCGTTTCCTGCCAGAGCACAGGACAGGTAACACCCAACAATGACTATTATGCGGGCACACATGCAGGTGAACGGCTTGCCAAACAGGATGCCCTGAATTACAGATGCATTGATTATCCTATGCAAGTGCCTATTATAATAAGGAATAACATAAACAACCATCTAAAAGGGGATATCAGCAACTATTCCAAAACATATATCAAAGGATTTAAATGGGGCTACCGCGCCGCGTTTAAAGACTATACCAACACCTATTGCGGCGGAGAGCCCTCTCCGAAACCGCTCAAAGATTAAGGACAGACCCGGCACCTTCCGGTGCCGGTACCTTTCCGGAGCCTTCGTGGTTTATAAAAGCCCCTCCTGATAGACGCTCCCCCATGATTTTCTCCAAAAGCACCCGGGTGATCATATAAGTGGGCCGGATACCCTCCAGCCCCATGGCCCCGGCGGCCAGTGTGTTACCGGTCATCAGGGGATTATCCGATGCATAGTAAGCATATCGAACCGGGACATCGGGCAAAAGGTTGCCTTTGATCACCGATGCGTTAATGGCCTTGTGATAATGTCCCCCTTCCATCTCCAGCCCCACGGCATTCCAGTCACGCCGGAACATCTCAAGAACATCCTTGTTCTGAAGGGAGGTGCCCAGCACCGTGGCCATGGTCCCTGTGTGAACAATGGTGCCGGGCTCAAAGTCTTCGGGTTTGAGATCATTATTGAAAAGATAGTTATCCGAAGTCCCCTCCAGCACATGGGCCGTTGCCAGCATGATCTCCCCCTTTTCACCGGTGAGGATTCCGGCCTTGCCCATGATGGATATGGAGGCAAGGTTCAACGGCCATGTTCCGGAGCTGTCCTCTCCGGGTTTGAGCAGCTGTTCCATCAATTCAAAGGCCTGGGCACCAAAGGCATAATCCATGACAAGGATCACCGGCATCTGTCGATCCGATGCGGTGGTGTTCATTTTCAACAGGGGATGACACGGAACATCCGTCAGCAGGGCCGTGTCAATGAGCTGGCAATGGGTGTTGGAGCCGGATTCGTCGGTGAGCAGCACAAGGCCCCGTTCTGCGGCAAAGGCCATGATGGTCTCTGTTTCATTTTTAATGGAAGTAAAAAAACCATAAATATCATCATCCTCTTTGATCTGCTTTTTCTCTGAAAGGGCAGCATACCCATACAGCACATTGACCACACTGTGCATATTGGCACTGACAATATGCAGGGGCCGCTCCTTGAGGCCCAGCCGGGACAGCTGCTCTTTGATCTTCCCTGCCCATATCTTGCCATATTTCTGGTGCCCGATGATGCTCATCAACGAGGGGGTAAAATAGATCACAAGGGCGTTCTCCCGGGCCAGACCCTCCTTTTCAATGCGTTTTCCCAGGTGATAAATCAGAGAAAAAAGCCCGGTATTGCTCTGGTATGCAATGCGATTATTCTCCAGATATTCATAGGTCTCCCGGGTCTCATGGTAGGGCCTTCCCAGGATAATGCTTAAGTTCCACAGAGCGGAATCCAGCTCCCCCATGGTCAACTCGGAAATGTGATCCACCACCTTTTCAAGGCGTTCCCATTCAATGCGGATATTCCCATAATCATCGTGCATCCTCCGATAAATTTTCTTTGCCTCGATATTGAGAAAGGTCATGTGGGTGATGATATCGTAGATCTCACTGATTCCCCGGGAAATAATGAAACAGAACTCATTGTCACTGATCTGATAAGAGACCCGTCTGCGCTTTAACGGCTCAAGACGTTTAAACGGTGTATCCTCAAATTCATCTTCATCGGTGAGGATGATTTTGGTACTCTTTTCAACCCCCTGGGGAAGACGGTCGATGACATATTCAAGGCCTTTGAGTTCCATCACCTTTACATCGTTCATGGTACCGTAAATTTCCGGACTTAAATCCCTTAAACACCCTTCAAGGGCCTTACCGAACCGTCCGGAAGGACGATAAAACCCTCTGATGGCAAGGGAATCGGTAATGGTCTTGAAATCCCGAATGGCGACCCGGGCTCGCTGGGATTCTTTTAAATTTTCCATTTTTTCTCCTTTCATCAGACAGTGGACAGATAGGCTTTTCCTCTTCCCCAAATTGGCCGGGAAAAACTTGAACACCGAGTATCATATCACGACATTGAAACCAAGTCATAAATTTTCAGGTGTTGACGTTATGGATTCGCTATTGTACTTTTGCTCAGGATTAATCCGGTTACGCCCCCATCACGGGATGTGATAAGGCACCATTCAAGAAACCACAAGGCCAGGCACATGGATTTGGGTTACCGTCTCACAGAACAAAATGAGTTGATCATTACCCTTGATGACACATTTCTCCTCAACAGCGCCCCTCCCTCCACAGGAGAGGTCATTGACCGTATCCGCACCCATCCCGGCATAACAACCATTGCCTTTGATACAACCAAACTCAAACAGTGGGACAGCGCCCTGGTCAATCTGGTGCTCCGGCTGCACCGCCATTGTGATCAAAACCATATCACCTTTGTCTCCTCCGGACTTCCCTCGGGGGTCCACCGGCTTTTTCAGCTTGCCACCGCCGCCCCCGGCAATGCCCATAATAAAGAAGAGAGACGTTCAGAACCTTTTCTCCAAAGAACCGGTACGGCCGCCATTGATGGTGCCAGGGATTTTCTGGCACTTCTTACCTTCATCGGGGAGGTGTTCCTGACCCTTTTGACGCTTATGCGTGGCAGAGGAGGAATCAGGGGCTCCGTTTTTTTCCCCGTCCTCATGGACTGCACCGCAGGTGCCCTTCCCATTGTCTCCCTCATCAGCTGTCTTGTGGGGCTGATTCTGGCATTTGTGGGAGCGGTGCAGCTGGTGATGTTCGGGGCTCAGATCTATGTGGCAAGTCTGGTGGGCATTGCCATGATCCGGGTCATGGGGGCGGTGATGGCCGGGGTGATCATGGCCGGTCGCACCGGGGCCGCCTTTGCAGCCCAGCTCGGCACCATGGAGGTCAACGAGGAGATTGATGCCCTAAAAACCCTTGGCATCAATCCCATTGAATTTCTGGTCCTCCCCCGGGTCCTGGCTCTGACCATTGCCATGCCCCTTTTATGTGTGTATGCCGATCTCATGGGGATTATTGGGGGCCTTCTGGTGGGCATCTTCATGCTGGATCTCAACTTCATGGAATACTTTAACATGACCCGGGAGTCCGTTGGTCTGAACAGCTTCTGGATTGGCCTTTTCCAGAGCATGGTGTTTGGTGTTCTGGTGGCCCTGGCCGGCTGCCTCAAGGGGATGCAATGCAGCCGCAGCGCCTCTGCCGTGGGAGATGCCACCACCGGAGCCGTGGTTTCCGGCATTGTCGCCATTGTGGTGGCCACAGCCATCATCACCCTGCTTTGTAACGTTCTGGGAATTTAAAGAAGATGGCCGACACCCCTCACATTGACGTCCATGATCTCACCATGGCCTATGGCGAAAAGGTGATCCAGAGCCGGTTGACCTTCACGGTAAACCAGGGGGATATTTTTATTATCATGGGCGGCAGCGGCTGCGGGAAAAGCACTTTGCTGCGCCACCTGGTGGGACTGCAACACCCCGCCACCGGGACCATCTCCTACAACGGCATCAATTTCTGGGAAAGCAGTTTGGAGAAACAGCGGCATCTGATGCAATCTTTTGGCATTCTCTACCAGAGCGGGGCATTGTGGAGTTCCATGACCCTGGCTGAAAATGTGGCCATGCCCCTGGAGATCCACACCCGCCTCTCCCCGGAGCAGATTCAGGAACAGGTCTCTTTAAAACTGTCCCTGGTGGGCCTTTCCGGGTTTGAGAACCACTATCCATCTGAGATCAGCGGAGGCATGAAAAAGCGTGCAGGCCTTGCCAGGGCTATGGCCCTGGATCCGGCCATTCTTTTTTTTGATGAACCCTCCGCCGGGCTGGACCCCATCAGCGCCCGCAACCTGGACGACCTGATCCTGGAACTAAGAGAGAGCTTCGGCACCACCGTCGTTGTGGTCACCCATGAGCTTGCCAGTATCTTTGCCATCGGCACCAACTCCGTGTTTCTGGACCCGGTATCCAAAACCATGATCGGCGGCGGCCCTCCCCAAACACTGCTTGAAACCGCAGACAACCCCATAATAACGGACTTCCTCACCCGGGGGGAAGGCAAAAAAAAGCCCAAAACTTTTCATGGAGAGCCATTCATTCAATGAAAAAAGAGCCAAACAAAACCCTTATCGGAGCCTTTGTGGTCCTTGCCCTTGCACTGACAGTGGGTGCCGTTGCCATATTTGGTTCCGGTTCGTTTCTATCGGAAAAAAACACCTATGTCCTCTATTTTAAAAATTCGGTGAAAGGGCTCAACATCGGCTCCCCGGTGGTCCTTGGCGGCGTAAAAATAGGGGCCGTGAAGGAGATCCGTATCCATGCGGACTCATCACAGCAAAATATTTTCTCAATCCCTGTGTACATTGAAATCAAAAAAGAGAGTATCATGGTTCCGGGTGAAGCAGATGCCTGGGAGGGGTTAGAAAAAAATCTTGATTTTTTCATTCATCAGGGGCTCAGGGCCCAACTGGAAACCCAGAGCATAGTGACTGGGCAGCTCCTGGTTTCCCTGGACTTTTACCCGAGCACACCCGCCGTGCTCCACCGGGGGCCATCAAATTTTCCCGAAATCCCCACCATTCAATCGGACATTGAGGCCTTTGCCCAAAAAATAAAACAGGTGCCCATCCAGGATATTTTTGCAAAGCTCCATGCCATCATCGGCAGCCTTGAAACCACATTGAATTCCGAAAAGATGAGCCGGCTGACGGAGACATTGACCCGGGCACTGGAAGGTATCAGCCACCTGACCGAAAATGTGAACCAAGCCCTTCCCGATATGACCCGGTCCATTGAAACCACCATTTCAGATACCAGGCATATGATACATAACAGCAATGACCAGATCATTGCCATGGGGGATCATGTAAACACGACACTGTCGGATATTCAATCCTTGGTCAAAACCGCCGACCAGCAGGTGAACCACATGGGAAGGACCATGGATGCCACGGTGTCCAAGGCGGAAAACGTGCTGACAACCCTGGACAAGGAGATCCGCCCCCTTTCCGGCTCCCTTCAAAAGACTGCACTGGATCTTCAGCACACCGCCTCCCAGGCCAGTGCAACCCTCCGGGGTGTGGAAGAGATCACCCACCCTGATTCCATTGTCATGAATCGACTGAACCGGACCCTGGAAGAACTTTCCGATGCGGCCCGGGCCTTTCGTATTCTAATGGAATACCTGGAAAAACATCCTGAAGCCCTGCTTCAAGGGAAACAGTGAAACCCGGGACCCACAAAAAATCGGCACCATAACCTTGCAAGGAGAAAAAACTTCATGCTTTTTAAACAAAACCGTCAGCCCCCCTCTTTTATATCTCTCTGCACGGCCTTTTTTCTGTTTACCATAGCTGTGTCTATTTTCTCCGGCTGCATATCAACCCCGGCAACCCATTATTACAGTCTGACCCCTGTGGAGACGCACCCCCTACCCACGAATAATGCACAAAAGATGCCGTCAGCACCCCTTCTGGGCATCGGCCCCCTGCATCTGGCCAAATACCTTGACCGCACCCAAATCGTGATCAGGCACACGGCCCACAAGGTTGAATTGTCGGAATTTAATCAATGGGTCAGTGACCCCGAAGATCAGATATACCTGACTGTTCAGGAAAACCTGTCTGCGCTGATGGCCACGGACCGCATCGTCCGGTATCCATGGAAACGGACCACGGAGCCTGATTTCCAAGTCATCATTGAAGTGATTCAGATGGACGGCGTTCCAGGAAAATCGGTTCAACTCATTGCCCGATGGCAGCTGTACCAACGGGGAGAGACACAACTTCTTGCATCAAAAAAAGCGGATATTACAGAATCCGTTTCAGGGGAAGGCTTCGGTCCCTTTGCCCAAGCTCAGAGCAGGGCGCTGGGGGAACTTTGCCGGGCCATTGCACAGGAAATCACCATGGCCCGACAGAAAACAAATCCATTTTAAAGATTCAACCGCACCCAGTTCATATCCTTGAGCAGTTCTTTGGTTTTTTGAATAATGTCTTTATTGTCCGCCGGTTTTTCAATAAAGGCGTCGGCACCGGCTTCCATGATTTCAGACCGATTTTCCTTGGTGCTGTATCCAGTGAGAATCAGAATCTTGATGTGTGAGGTGGATTCATTGGTTTTCAGAAACCGGCACACCTCAAATCCATCCATTTTGGGCATAACCAGATCAAGAATAATCATGTCCGGATTAAACTCCTTGGACTTAACCCCGGCCTCAAAGCCGTTCAATGCCGTCTCAACTTCGCACTTCTTCCGGGTAAACAGCTTTTGCAGCCCCTGAACAATGAGGGGTTCATCATCAACAATGAGAATCCGGGGAGACGCATCCAGCTGTCTGCTGATGTATTTAATGCCATGGCCTCTCAGGGCATCTTCCAGATCACTCTTAGCAATGCGATGATGCCCACCTGGGGTTACAAAGCTTTTAATTTTGCCGGCTTTTACCCACCGCCACATGGTCATTCGGGTTACACTGCAGAATTTTGCCGCCTGGGGGATTGTTAGGATTTCAGTATTCATATCAAGTCTCTACCTTTTCTGTTAAAGTTATAAAATTTAAGATATGCTTCTTCTTTACATATCTGTGCCGGGAACATCTCTTTTTTCTTTTCGGGCGTGATCTCCCCCGAAGCCAACGGGGCAGGGGCTTTCATCTATCCCCTTTGTCTCATATACACATGGTTCTTAACCTCCGGTTTGTCTGCATGCAAGTGCAGGCGGACCATAATGAAATGGTCCCGGCTGTGATCAAGCCCATCAGACGTCTGCCTGACGAACCATGGATTTAAAGGCATTGATCAGTCCATTGGTGGATGAATCGTGGGCTGTGGCCGTATCCGGGGTTCCAAGCTCCGGGAAAATTTTCCGGGCCAGGGCCTTGCCAAGCTCCACCCCCCACTGATCAAAGGAAAAAATATTCCAGATCACCCCCTGGGTAAAAATCTTATGCTCATACATGGCAATGAGACTTCCCAGGGTTTTGGGGGTCAACTGTTTAAACAGGATGGAATTGGAGGGACGATTTCCGTCAAATACACGATGGGGAGCCAGCCGTCTCATGGTTGAAGGGTCTTCTCCGGCGGACTCCATTTCGCGAATCACCGTCTCCTCATCCTTTCCGGATAAAAGTGCTTCGGTCTGGGCAAAAAAGTTGGACAACAGGATGCCATGATGATCGCCCATGGGGTTATGGCTCAGGGCCGGTGCCAGAAAATCCGCCGGAACCATGCGCGTTCCCTGGTGAATCAGCTGATAAAAGGCATGCTGTCCATTGGTTCCGGGCTCTCCCCAGATAATGGGACCGGTGTGGTAAGAGACCCTGGCACCATTGCGGTCTGTACTTTTACCGTTACTTTCCATATTGGCCTGCTGGAAATAGGCAGGAAACCGATGCATGTACTGGTCATAGGGCAGTATGGCTTCGGTGTCGGCTCCAAAAAAATTATTGTACCAGATACCGATCAATGCCAGTAACACCGGAATATTCTTTTCAAAAGGTGTGGTTCTGAAATGTTCATCCATTTCATGACCCCCCTGGAGCAGCGCTTCAAAGTGGTCGTACCCCACATAACAGACAATGGAAAGACCTATGGCAGACCAGAGCGAATACCGTCCCCCCACCCAGTCCCAGAATTCAAACCGATTGGCCGGAGCAATACCAAAGGCCTCCACCGCTGCCACGTTGGTGGAGATGGCCACAAAATGCTTTTCAATGGCTGCCTCATCTTTGGCATGGTTCAAAAACCATTGCCGGGCGGAATGGGCATTGGTCATGGTTTCCTGGGTGGTAAAACTCTTGGATGCCACCAGGAAAAGGGTGGTTTCCGGATCTGTTTTTTTCAATGTTTCCAAAAGATGGGTGGCATCAATGTTGGAAACAAAATAAACAGATACCCCCTTTCTGGCAAAGGGCGTCAGACATTCCGTCACCATCAGCGGCCCCAGATCCGATCCTCCGATACCAATGTTGACAAAGGTGGTAATGGGTTTTCCGGTATATCCCCTCAACCTCTCGGTATCAATATCCCTGGAAAATCGCTTCATCTGTGAAAGCACCCGGTTCACCGCCGGCATCACATCCTTCCCTTGCTGCAGAATGGGAAAATTGCCTCTGTTTCTAAGGGCAATGTGCAGAACGGCACGGTTTTCGGTTGCATTGATGACATCACCGGAAAACATCTTATCAACGGCGTCTTGAAGGTTTACCCTGCGGGCAAGTGCCAGCAGAAGGGTCAGCGTCTGTTCTGTAAGAATATTCTTTGAATAATCCACCAGAATATCGTTGAACCAAAGGGAAAATCGGTCAAACCTACGATCATCCCGGGCAAAAAGGTCCTTCATATGGACAGCTGTCATCTCCTGGAAGTGAGCTTTTAGTTGTCGCCACTCATCTGTCTGTACAGGGGATCTGGTATTAAGCACGATTGAGCACCTCGCTTTAAAAATATTCGGGAACATCCGTTGATAAAATCGCCATTTGAAACAACAGTTAATAAACGTCCCCAGTCACCGGCACCGCCCATGGCTGCCCCTGACTTTTTTCCCTGTTACACTTAACCACACATTCTTTATAATTTCAACATGTTATTTAAAAAAAAATATTTTTTTTTCAAAACCCTTGATTTTACAACATAAATTACAATACTCTATAACAAAAAAAAATGGCTGGGTGAGATTTTCCCTGCATTTTAAATCCCTTTCAGGGCTTGGCTCTATTTCGGTCACTTGGAAACGATATGTGGGGAAAGACTTGATCATCAAGTAAAACGCGTACGATTAATTTTAAACTTTTTCAACTTGTAATGGAGTGACTGCGGGGAGATACCAAGCATCCTTGCCGCCCCTGCTGCATTGCCACCGCTTCTTTTCAATGCATCACACAGGGAATGCCGTTCATTGGCGTTCTGCATATCAGAGAGGCTGGGCTGAACAGCATTTAAAACGCCCTGCCCCGGTACGATGCCCCCTGCTGCCCCATGGCCCAATGGCTTTGCCATGCCACCGTGAACAGATAAAGGGTTCCCCGTATCATCATGATAATCCAACGCTGTGAGCACATGGATCGGCAGATGTCTCAGACATATCCGGTTTTCACCATTCACCATGTTCATGGCCCCTTCAATTACATGTTCAAGCTCCCGGACATTGCCCGGCCAGTCATAGCCTGAAAAAAGGGCATCCACCCGCAGGGAGAGTCCTGCCACCTTTTCTCCCAGGGCATGGTTGAATTTACGGATAAAATGACCCACCAGCATCTCCATATCACTCCGTCGATGCCTCAACGGCGGGATAATGATAAAAACAACCCCCATGCGGTAGAAAAGATCCTGTCGAAGGGCACCCGACGAAATGAGTTCCCTGGGTTCTCTGCCCACAGCGCTGATAATTTTAATATTCAAATCAATCTCTTCCAGGGAACCCAGTCGGCGAACTTTTTTCTCCTGAACCACCCGCAGCATCTTGGCCTGGAGGGATATGGGCATGGAATCCAGCTCATCAAGAAAAATCGTGCCGCAGTTGGCCTGTTCAAACAGCCCCGGTCTGTCAGTGGCACCGGTGAACGCCCCCCGGGATGTGCCGAAAAGAATTCCCTCCAAAAGATTTTCAGGAATGGCCGCACAGTTGATGGGAATAAATTTATGGCCTGAGACTCTTCGTTGGTTATGAATGGATTGGGCAAACAGCTCCTTTCCGGTACCTGTTTCCCCGGACAGCATAATGGGTGAAGGGGAATCACAAGCCAGTTTTGCCGTCTTTACGGCATGTAGAAGCCCGCTGTCCTGTCCCACTATATCTGAAAAGGCGTACCGGGTACCATTTCCTTTCCCCGGGGAAAAATTGCAGGTTTGCCCGGAAGAGAAAATGGCCTCAAGCATCTGGTAATCCTTGGTAAAGCTGATGGCACCCACCACCTGCTCCCCTTTGAAAAGCGGGAACGCATTACAGATGACATTGGAAAGTTTTCCCAGGTGGGTGCGATACAGGACCACATGATTCAAAACCGCCTTTTCGGTTCTGATACAGACCATGGTGGTGGAATTTTCTTCATTAAGCTGGTACAGTTCCGTAATTTTCTTTCCCAGCGCATAATCTATATTCACATCATCAATCTTTGCCATGGCCTTGTTGTAGTAAAGGATCTCCCCATGGGAATCGACAATGATCACCCCTTCATGCAGATCAGCCAAAATTGAAAATGCATTGGCAGGGTCCGTTATGCCCAATCTTTTACGCAACGACTTGATATCAAAGGCCATCCATCACTCCAGTATCTGTTTACATCCAAGGTGATAAAAAAAATTTTATCTATCTATTACACCTGTCCACAAAATGTCAAGCCAAAAGCATTTTGCGGGGAATGGCTTGCAAATCAATGTGTTAGATAACCGCCACGGGCGGATTGAAATTTGGGACCTCAAGTTCACCCACAACAAATCATGTAATTAATGTTAGGCATACACACACTTTCTTATTAATGAGGCTGTTGATTTAGTCGATTTTTGAAAGATGTATTCCAATATGTATGGTATTTCATAGCCTTGGAGTACATCATATTGTACCCATGAACCACTAATCTGCATTAAATCAACAGGCTCATTAATGGTGCCAGCAAAACGACAATGCACCTGCCGGTTCCGGACGTCATTGGGGCCAGGCCTGTGTTATTATGCGATTGCGGACACGGTTCCAATACAATATAAGTGATCCCAACTGCCCCTTGAATCGTTCAAGGGAACAGATACCAGCTCATCCTCAAAAAGGGGTATTTCATGGACATTAAAACATATAATAACGATTTATTTCATTTTCTCCACACCTCCCCCACCCCCTTCCATGCCGTTGCCAACATGGCAGACGACCTTATTAAAAAGGGGTTTACCCGGCTTTCGGAAACCAAGCTGTGGCACCTTAAAAAAGCGTCAAAGTACGTTGTCGTGCGTAACCACAGCGCCATCATTGCCTTTTACACCGGAGACCTGCGGCCCTGGGACACCGGCATCAAACTGTGCGGTGCCCACACGGACAGCCCCTGCCTCAAAGTAAAACCAAGCCCGGAGCTTACGAACAACACCATGACGCGCCTGGGCGTTGAGGTGTATGGGGGTGCCCTTTTAAACACCTGGTTTGACAGGGGGTTGAATCTGGCCGGTCGGCTCGTCCTCTGCTGTCGTGACGAAAAAGGGAAAGAGTATCTCACCTGCGGGCTGATCAATCTGGATGCCCCTGTGGCCGTCATCCCCTCCCTTCCCATCCACCTGGACCGGGAGGCCAACACCCAGAAAAGCATCAATGCCCACGTAGATCTGGCCCCGCTGCTTTCAACGGAGAAAGGCTCAACATCCGGGGCATTTCATGACATGCTGCGAAAAGCCGGAGCACACATCCCCCCCACCGGCCATGAAATATCCGGAATTCCGGGTTTTGACCTCTGCTTCTCAGATGCCCAGCCCCCATTTTATACCGGGCTCAACAGAGAGATGATCTCCGCCCCCCGGCTGGATAACCTTCTCTCCTGCCATGCCGCCTGCGCCGGCCTTGCCCATGCCCAAGGAGCGGTGCCCTGTATTGCCGTCCTCGCCGACCATGAAGAGGTGGGAAGTGAAACCACCGCCGGAGCCAAAGGCTCCTTTGTCACCGATGTTCTGACCCGGTTAATCCCTCCCCCCGAACACCGATTCCGGGCCTTTGCCCGCTCCTTCATGATCTCCCTTGACAACGCCCATGCCCTTCATCCGGCCCATGGGGAACGGTATGATGCCGGTCATGTTTCCCTTTTGAATCAGGGGCCGGTGATAAAAATCAACGCGGCCATGCGTTACGCGTCGGATGCGGTCTCAGTGGCGCTGTTCAAACAGTTGTGCCGGGAGGCATCGGTTCCCGTCCAGACCTTTGTCATGAGAAGCGACATGCCCTGTGGCAGCACCATCGGTCCTTCCATCTCATCGAGCACAGGAATTAAAACCGTGGATGTGGGCGCCCCCACCATGGCCATGCATGCCATTCGGGAACTCACCGGAAGCAGTGATCCCCACGCCCTTTTCCAGGTGCTGAAACAGTGGTTCTCCATGGATGCACCACCGCTTTTATCCTTGACATAAATTTCCAGTATGGTTATACCGCTTAAGTTAATGTTTCAACCTTCGGAGTTGAGCGATTGACGTTGGTTAAGGTCTGTCACACCATGACTTTAACCTGACAACCGATTGATTTTGTTACACAAATAAAAAAAGCAACAAATCATCTCAATCGCGTTTTGTTCCGAATGTCGTGTTCATGCAAGACACAAATTCATCACCGACGCAAGCCACTTTGCCGGTCGGTGTTTTACGGAGTAGAATATTCAAATATGGATTTCAACCGCAAGCTTGAAGAGAACAAAAAAGCAATCGTTGATCAATGGTTTCTGGTAACCATCAATTCCTACCCTGCGGAGACCGCCAAGGTACTTGGAAAATTAAAAAATCGATTTGACAACCCCGTGGGCAGTGCAACCTACCAAAGCCTTGAAGAGACATGCGCTCTCCTGATCCGGAAAGAATTCGATGCGGATAAGATTGAAACGGCCCTGGATTCCGTTATCCGCATCCGGGCCGTTCAAAATTTCACCGCCTCCCAGGCCGTGGGATTTGTCTTTGAACTTAAACAAATTATAAAAACCGTCTTGAACGGTGAACAGGACAGTGCCTTTGACGCAAAGATAGACCAGACTGCCCTTGCCGCCTTCAACCGGTTTATGAAGTGCAGAGAAAACATATTCCTTTTAAAGGCAACGGAATCCAAAAGGCGAATTCACAGGGCCTTTGAAAGGGCAGGTTTAGTAACAGAGCTTAAGGAGGAAGAGCTTCTTGGCTCAGACAAATCTTAAACAGGCTGTTCCGGACAATGCGTTTCCGGAACGGCCGAAACAGTGAGGTGGTTGGAATATGAATCAAAAGTACATGTTGCCCCTGGCAGGCGTTTTGCTGCTTTTTCTGCTGGCTTATGCAGGGGTTGAGGGAGCCGGTATGCAGTGGTTCTTCGGAATAATAGTCCCCTATGTCGCGATCATCGCCTTTATCGGCGGTTTTGTTCGTCGCGTCATGGGTTGGGCTGCTTCCGCAGTGCCCTTCCGGATTCCCACAACCTGTGGACAGCAGAAATCGCTTCCATGGATTAAACAGAACTGCATTGACAACCCTGATAAGGCATCGGGGGTTTTCATCCGCATGGTTCTTGAAATCTTTCTTTTCAGATCCCTGTTTCGCAATACCAAAGCGGCCTTTAACAGGAATGAAAAAAATAACCTCACCTACTCCTGGGAAATTTTCCTGTGGTTGGGTGCACTTGCCTTCCATTACGCATTTCTGGCGGTGATTCTTCGGCATCTGAGATTTTTTATGGATCCGATTCCCGCCTGTCTTAAGTTTTTGGAATTTTTTGACGGTATCATTCAAGAGGGGTTACCCATCGTAATGATCTCCGGCGTGGTCCTTCTGCTGGCGGCCCTGTTCCTGCTGGCCAGACGTATTTTTGATGCAAAAGTCAGTTATATCTCCCTGGCCGCCGATTATTTTCCCCTTTTTCTCATCATCGGCATTGCCGCTTCCGGCATTTCCATGAGATATTTCACCAAAGTTGACATTGTCGGCATCAAGACCTTCACCATGGGCCTTGTCACGTTTCACCCCACCATTCCCGATGGCGTAGGTGGACTTTTCTATGCCCATCTCTTCATGGTCAGCGCCCTGCTTGCCTATTTTCCGGTGAGTAAACTCATGCACATGGGTGGCATATTCCTCAGCCCCACACGAAACATGGCCAACAACAACCGTGCCAAGAGACATATCAACCCCTGGAATTATGCTGTGGACATTCATACCTATGAGCAGTATGAGGATCACTTCAGAGAAAAAATGATAGAAGCTGGACTTCCAGTGGATAAGAAGGAGTAATCAATGTCTGACGAACTTAAACCTGATGAATTACTGGACAAGGTAGACCACACCCCCTCCCGGGGCAGCTGGATGAGTGAATCGGTCCAGATCCGGCCCGGCATGTACTGCTATGCGGCAAAGGCCGAAAGCGTGGAAACCCTCGGGCTACCCAATGCCAGATCCTGGAATCCCCTGGAAGAGGACTGGAAACTGCCGGAAAACTGGCAGGAGATCATCCACAACGGCATCAAGGAACGTCTGGAAAAATTCAGGACATTCAAGATTTTCATGGACGTGTGTGTCCGATGTGGTGCCTGTGCCGACAAATGCCATTTCTTTCTCGGCACCGGTGATCCCAAAAACATGCCGGTCCTGAGGGCGGAGTTGCTGCGGTCTGTGTACAGAAACGACTTTACCACGGCGGGCAAACTGCTCCAAAAAATACCCGGAGGTGACAAACTGGGCGGAGGCAGACCCCTGACCCTGGACGTACTCAAAGAGTGGTGGTACTATTTTTTCCAGTGCACCGAGTGCCGGAGATGCTCAGTCTTCTGCCCCTATGGCATTGACACCGCTGAAATTACCATCATGGGTCGGGAACTCTTAAACCTTCTGGGCCTGAACATCGACTGGATCGCCACCCCGGTGTCCAACTGCTACCAGACCGGTAACCATCTGGGCATCCAGCCCCATGCCTTTAAAGATATGCTTGAGTTTTTTACCGAAGACATTGAAGAGATCACCGGCGTGAACGTGGCCCCCCAGTTCAACAAAAAAGGGGCGGACATTCTGTTCATCACCCCGTCCGGGGATGTATTTGCCGATCCCGGCACCTACACCTGCCAGGGGTACATGATTCTGTTTAAGTATCTCAAGGACAAGTACGACCTGGATGTCACCTGGAGCACCTATGCCTCCGAGGGCGGCAACTTCGGTTTCTTCACCTCCCATGAGACCATGAAACGGCTCAATGCCAAAATGTATGCCGAGGCCAGACGTCTGGGTGTCAAGTGGATTTTGGGGGGCGAGTGCGGTCACATGTGGCGGGTGATCAACCAGTACATGGACACCATGAACGGCCCTGCCGACTTCCTGGAAGAGCCGGTGAACCCCATCACGGGAACCAAGTTTGAAAATGCCAAATCCACCAAAATGGTTCACATCACCGAGTTCACGGCAGACCTTATCAAACACGGCAAGCTGGAACTGGACAAGAGCCGCAACGCCAACCGGGTCATGACCTTCCATGACTCCTGCAACCCGGCAAGGGGCATGGGGTTGCTTGACGAACCCCGGTACATCATTGAAAACGTATGCGACAACTTCTTTGAAATGCCGCCCAACACCATCCGGGAGCAGACCTTCTGCTGCGGCAGTGGGGCAGGACTCAATGCCGGTGAAAACATTGAACTCAGAATGGCCGGTGGCCTTCCCCGGGCCAATGCCGTTAAATATGTCCATGATAAATTCGGCGTCAACACCCTTGGCACCATCTGTGCCATTGACCGGGCAGCCCTGTCCACGTTGATGGAGTACTGGGTACCGGATGTTGAAGTCTATGGTATCCACGAACTGGTTGGAAACGCCCTGATTCTGCCGGGCGAGCAGGAAAGAGAGATGGATCTGCGAATGGAACCGCTACCCGGCAAGGAGGAAGCAGATGAGTAAAAATGCAATTATGGCAGGCCTTGTGGTGTTTGTCGCCATGGCACTGTTCCCTTTCTGGTACAATATCGGCGGCACCAGTGCCGCACCGGAACCGGAACTCTCAGACAAGGCCAAAGCCGCCAAAAAATGTGTGCTGGATAAATATGACATGCGGGCAAACCACATGACTTTGCTGGATGAATGGCGGGATTCCGTTGTAAGAGATGCGGATCGACTGTATGAGAGCGCCAACGGAAAATCCTTCCAGATGAGTCTCTCCACCGGCGAGGCATCCTGCCTGGGATGCCACACGGACAAGGAAAAATTCTGCGACAAATGTCACACCTATGCCTCCGTGGCACCCTATTGCTGGGAGTGCCACACAACATCCAAGGAGATTAACCAATGAAAAAAAGCAGACGAAGCTTTCTCAAAGCAGCGGGGGTTACTGCACTGGGCATTGGTGCAGCTCCGGCAATAAAAGCCGTTGCGTCATCCGGCTCATCCGCCGCACCGGTGAAGACCAAAAAACCGGAAGCCCTCACCGCCAAACGGTGGGGCATGGTCATTGACACCAATAAGATTACGGATGAGATTGCCGAAAATATTGTTCATGCCTGCAGAAAGGCCCACAATGTTCCGGATTTCACCCATGAGCCCGATGCTGAAAAGTATCCCGGTGTCCGGCCGGCCAATATGACCCAGGAGCTGAAATGGATCTGGGAAGAACATTTTGAGCATGCATTCCCGGACAAGGAAGATGAATTCCTTGCTGAAAAATTCAAACATCTACCCTTCCTCGTGACCTGTAACCATTGCAAGAATGCCCCCTGTGTTCAGGCATGTCCCACCCAGGCCACCTTTAAAAGAGAAGACGGCATCGTGATCATGGACTTCCATCGCTGCATCGGTTGCCGATTCTGCATGGCTGCCTGTCCCTTTGGGTCCAGAAGCTTCAACTTCCGGGATCCCCGTCCGTTCATTGAAGAGATCAATCCCGACTTTCCCACCCGGACCAAGGGGGTGGTGGAAAAGTGCAACCTCTGTGCGGAACGTCTGGCCAAAGGTCAGCAACCCGCCTGTGTCGAGGTATCGGAGGGTGCCATCACCGTGGGCGATCTTGAAGATCCCGCATCCACTGTCAGGGAACTTCTGGCTGAAAACTATGCAATCCGACGTAAGCAGGAGCTTGGAACCGAGCCCTCTGTTTACTACATCATGTAAGAGAGGCACGTATGCTTGAAATAGCTATTAAAGGAAGCAAAAAGTACTGGATATGGCTGGGGCTGCTCCTCGCTGTCATGGCTGTGGCCTTTGCCGTATATATTGATCAGTTTCTCAACGGACTCATGATCACCGGCATGAGCCGGGACGTCTCCTGGGGATTCTACATTGCCAACTTTACCTATCTTGTGGGGGTTGCCGCAGGAGGGGTCATGGTGGTTATCCCCTATTACCTCCATGATTATAAAAAATTCCATCGAATTACCATCCTGGGTGAATTCCTGGCCGTGGCATCGTTGATCATGTGCCTGCTCTTCATCGTTGTGGATCTGGGGCAGCCCACCCGCATGCTCAATGTGTTGCTCTATCCCACTCCCAACTCCATGCTGTTCTGGGATATGTGTGTGCTCAACGGCTACCTCTTCCTGAACATTGTCATTGGATGGAAGGTGCTTGAAGCGGAAAGAAATCAGATCAAACCACCGGCATGGACCACGCCGTTGATTTATCTCTCCATTCCCTTTGCCATCGGCATTCACACCGTCACCGCATATCTGTACTGCGGTCTGCCGGGAAGGGGCTTCTGGCTCACCGCCATCCTGGCTCCGCGATTCCTGGCATCGGCCTTTGCTGCCGGGCCCTCCGTTCTGATTTTGCTGTGCTACCTGATTCGGAAAATCAGCAAATTTGATCCGGGCTGGGAGGCCATTCAGACCCTGTCCAAGATCGTATGCTATGCATTGATTGCCAATGTGTTCTTCTTTCTGTGTGAAGTGTTTGTGGTTTTTTACAGCAAGATTCCCAGCCACATGACCCACATCAAATACCTCTTTTTCGGACTCCACGGCCACAACGCCCTGGTGCCCTGGATGTGGACCTCCATCACTTTGATGTTCATCGGTATTGCCCTTATGGTGGTTCCGGCATTCAGAAGCAATAAAACGTTGCTTCCCTATACCTGCGTCATGATCATCATCGGCACCTGGATTGACAAGAGTCTTGGCATGATCTCCGGCGGGTTTGTTCCCAACCCGCTGCACACCGTGACCGAGTATATGCCCACGGGCAAGGAGATCGTCATCAGCCTGGGGGTATTTGCCACGGGTTTTCTGGTTCTCACCATCCTTTACAAGCTTGCCACCACCGTCAAGGAGGAGGTAAGGGGATAATTTTTTAACCATTTTTCAAATTCAATGCTTCTCTGCGGGGTGCCCTTTTGCAGGGCACCCCGCTGTTTAATCAGGTTCTTTCCGGGAAGAAAAATATAATGAGCGAACCGTTGAAGAAATTCCAGCGTTTTTTGAAGAAAGTCGGACAGATTATTCTTCCCAGGCTGGCCCCCAATGATCAATCCCTTTACCAGAAACTCAATATCATTTTTGGCTTCTTTTTCCTGGTTCCCACCTTTGGCCTGCTCTACTTCCTGATCACCTATAACCTGCTGTCCGACAAATACATTCCCCATTTTTTTGGGCTCTTTCTTCTCTGTTCCCTGGGCGGATTCATTACCCTGAGAATGGTATTTGAAAAAATTGCCGCCATGTCCAACAACTTCACCAGAACACTTCAAAAAGAGTTTGAATCCAACGGAATCCGAAAGGGGGCCGATGAGGTGGAGAACATATCCAAATCCTTCACCCTCTTTGAAAAACAGCTCACCAGAACCTTTTCCCAGCTGGAAAAAAAAGTCTCGGAAATCGCCATCCTCAAGGAGTTGTCCGATCTGTGTTATGTCACCTTTGACCCTGAAGAGCTGCTCTACGTTACCCTGGAGCGGGGCTTGAAAATTGCCAATGCCGACATTGGATCCATTTTAATTCTTGAGGACACCACCCCAAAACATTTTGTGGTAAAGGCAAGCATTGGGCTTGGCGAACATTTGAGCATCGGGGACACCGTAGATTTTCACTCCAGCATCGCCAAATATGCCGTCATAAATAAAGCGCCCTTTGTGGTGGAAAATATAGAAAAAGATACCCGTCTGGGACGTCTCAACAAATCCCAGTATGGGTCAAAATCATTTGTGTGCATGCCCATAAAGACCATCAGAGACATCATAGGGGTAATGACTCTGTCCCGGAAATCCGACAACATGATTTTCACCTCAGAAGAGGTGGAAGGGCTGATACCACTGGTTTCCAACGCGGCATTTACCTATGAAAATTTAAGACTGCTCAAGGAGATAGAACGTTCCACCCGCACGGAAAACGCCATGGGCCACCTGATCAACACCGTCAACTCCAGCATGCGGGATATTGAACTGTATCAGACCCTCTTAAAGGACATTCACATCATCGTTCCCCTGCAGGGAGCCGTGCTCATGGCAAACGACATGACCGACGGCAACACCATTTCCATTGTGGATTTTTTCTCCAGAAAAAAAACGGATATTCAACGGGGCCAGATTTACTCCTGCAAAGAATCCATCCTGGAAAGACTGTTCATCCAGGGGGATTCCACCCTCATGGAAAATTTACAGGAAGAGTTGACAAGCCCCGTTGAAAAAACACTGTTTTTATGCCATGGAGGGACATCCGGCATCATTCACCCCTTGATGAATTCAGGCAAACTCATCGGATGTTTTGCCTTTATTTTCAAAACCAGGGAAGATGCCTTGCAATATCGGGACCTCACCCGGAAAATCGCCAATCTGTTTGCCCTTGCCATGGAAAAGACCACCCTCTCCATGTCCGCCCGGCAACGGGCCAGTGAGCTGGCAACCATCAAGCAAATCGGAAGTGTTCTGGCCTCCTCCACCTTTGACATTGAACAGGTGCTCTCCTTTACCATGGACATGATCCGGGTGGCCATGAAGGTTGAGGCAGGGTCCCTGCTCCTCATTGAAGAGGGACAGCTTAAGGTTAAAACAGCCTTTAATGTAAGCCTGGAAAAAACAGCTAATTTCACCATCAAGCTGGGCCAGGGAATTGCCGGATATGTGGCAGCCAAAGGCGATTGCGTCATTGAAAATGACGTACAGCGCTCCAACATGTTTTTTTCAGCCATTGATGATGCCACCGGGTTCATCACTAAATCGGCCCTGTGCGTGCCCATGATCTCCCAGGGCAAAGTCATAGGGGTCATTGAGGTACTGAATAAAACCAATGGCAATTTCATGGCCGATGATCAGCAACTGCTCCAGGCCATTGCCTCTTCGGTGAGTATTGCCATTGAAAATTCAAGGCTTTACAAGGAGACCCTCTTCATTGCTGAGCAGGAGCGGGGCATTCGCCAGATTTTCCAGAAATTTGTTCCCAAGGAAGTTGTCAACAGGATTGTCCATGGGGGGAGCAACGAGCAACACCTCATGGAGGAGTTCAAAACCATCACAATTTTGAACATTGATCTTAGAAATTTTTCAAAACTGGCCAACACCATCGGCCCCCAAAAGACGGTTTTTGTGCTGAACCATTTCTTTTCCGTCATGGGTGAAATTATTTTTTCCCACCAGGGCATTGTGGATAAATATCTGGGGGACGGTTTTCTGGCCCTGTTCGGTGCCCCCCTGGCCACCATTTCCGATGCCGACAATGCCGTTTCAGCGGCCCTTGAAATGAAAAGGGCATTGGGTGATGTCAACGCCTATTTAAAGGAAAAAATTGATATCGCCATTGACATTACACTGAGCATGGGCATCAGTATCCACACAGGAGAGGTGGTTGTGGGGAATATCGGATTTGACAAGAAAATGGATTACACCGTTATTGGAGATGCGGTGAATTCCGTTTTTGGCATTCAGGAGCTGACCAAAAAAATCCCGGACAGTATCCTGATTTCCGAAAAGACCATGAAGGCCATGCGTAACTCTGTGAAGGTAAATGAGGTTAAATTTCCCCAGAACGCACCCAAGGTGGGAGGCATCAGAGTTTTTGAACTGCTGTCACTGACCCGGCCCGAACGGATATTCCCCCCGGGTTTAATAAAGCCCCAGCCCTCCCTTGCCACCACAAACCAGGAGTTCAGTCTGCTGCTGAAGGATTTCCCTCCGGCGGAATAAGGTTCCACCCTGCCATCCCCCCACAACCTCTTTTTTATCTTGACAAAACAGGGGGGTTACCCTATTATTCGGGATTTAAGCGTAACGGTTACATAAGATAAGTACATAAAGGAGACAATGCATATGTATGCAGTTATAAAAACCGGTGGGAAACAGTACAAGGTGGAAGAAGGGGATCTGCTTCGGGTGGAAAAGCTTGACGGCGGTGAAGGATCTGAAGTTGAATTTGGTGATGTCCTCATGTACTCCGACGGTGAAACCTTGACCCTGAACGGAGATGATCTGGATAAGGTGGCGGTAAAAGCCCACATTGTTGAGCAGGGCAAAGGAAAAAAAGTCCTTGTGTTTAAGTACAAACGGCGGAAAGGATACCGAAAAATGAGAGGTCACCGACAGGCTTTCACCGCTGTGAAGATTGATTCCATCCAGGCGTAGCGAATAAGGAGATAGATATGTCACATAAAAAAGCAGGTGGTAGTACAAGAAATGGTCGGGACAGTAATTCCCAACGGCGGGGCATCAAAGTCTATGGCGGACAAACCGTTGTTGCCGGCAACATCCTGGTAAGACAACTTGGAACCAAAATCCATCCCGGTGAGAATGTGGGGATGGGTAAAGACTACACTCTCTTTTCAAAGATCGATGGTGTTGTGGCCTATGAACGAAAGGGCCGTGACAAAAAGAGAGTCTGCGTTTATGAAGCGTGAAATTCATAGATGAAGCAACCATTTACGTCAGGTCCGGTAACGGCGGTCCAGGATGCGTGAGTTTCCGCAGAGAACGGTTCATTGAACGGGGCGGACCTGACGGTGGTGATGGCGGTAACGGCGGAAGTATTATTCTACGAACGGATCAGAGTAAAAGAACCCTTTTTGATCTGCGCCGCCAGCGGATGATTCGCGCCAAAAACGGTACCCCGGGGATGGGTAGACTGCGCCATGGAAGAAATGCAGACCACATGATCATTCCCGTACCCCCCGGTACACTGGTCGTTGACGCAGACACCGGAGAAACAATTGCCGATCTCACCGATCCCGATCAGGAGTTTATCCTGGCAAAAGGGGGTATCGGCGGACGGGGGAACAAACGATTTGCATCCTCCACCAATCGAGCCCCCAGACATGCCCAGCCGGGTATGCCGGGAGAAGAGTTCAATCTCCGCCTGGAACTCAAACTTCTTGCAGATGTAGGCTTGGTGGGGCTTCCCAATGCCGGCAAGTCCACTTTGGTCAGCCGACTCTCTTCAGCCCGGCCCAAAATCGCTGACTATCCCTTCACGACCCTTGCCCCGTCCCTTGGAATGGTGGTGCCTGAATATGGTGAGCCCTTTGCAGTGGCGGATATACCGGGTCTCATTGAAGGTGCCCATCAGGGCGTAGGACTTGGCATTCAATTTTTAAAACACATTGAGCGCACCGGCATCCTGGTTCATATCCTTGACGTTTCAGCCATTGATCCGGCATCCCCCCTGGAATCCTATCATCTGATCAACAGAGAGTTGAACCAGTACAGTCAAACCCTGGGAAAGAAACCCCAACTGGTGGTCCTGAACAAGATGGACCTCACCGGTGCCCAAGAGAAAGCAGATGCCTTTATCAAGGCACTGGGTAAATGTGATGTGATTACCCTTTCGGCAGCCACCGGAGAGGGGACCGGTAAGCTTAAACAGATTCTTGCGGAAAAACTCGGAAAAACAGATGGATAGCGCCAGACAGTCGTATTTGAAAACCTGCCGACGGATCGTTATTAAAGTCGGCAGTGCCGTATTATCCCTGCCCCATGGGCTGAACCTTGAACTCATTGACCATCTGAGCCATGAAATCGGAAAATTGACCACCCGGAATGTTCAGGTAATTCTCATCTCCTCTGGGGCACTGGCCTGTGGTGTCAAAAAAATCGGATTTTCCCGAAAACCCGATGATGTCAAAGGCCGTCAGGCAGCTTCTGCGGTGGGGCAGGCAGGGCTGATTCTTGCCTATGAAACGGCCTTTGAAACCGTTGGCTGCAAGGTGGCCCAACTGCTGCTCACCCGGGATGATCTGGCCGACAGACAGCGATATCTCAACGCCAGAAATACCATTAACACCTTGCTTGATTGGCGTATTATTCCCATTATCAATGAAAACGACACCATTGTGACGGAAGAGATGAAACTGGGGGGGAATGACAACCTCGGGGCCATGATCACCCTGCTCATGGATGCGGATCTCATGATTAACCTCACAGACACCGACGGACTGTACGATAAAGACCCCCGGCAACACGCCGATGCCCGGCTAATTCCGGTGGTGACGAAAATCACCCGTCAAATGGAGCAGGCGGCTGCCGGTGCTCCCGGCTCATTGGGCACCGGCGGAATGCTGACAAAACTTCAGGCAGCCAAGCGCCTGGCAAGGGCTGGCATCCCCATGATCATCGCGCCCGGCCGACAACCCGATATCATCACCCGGCTCTTCCGGGGAGAACCGGACGGCACCTATTTTGTTCCCGGCAGAAAACGGCTCAACAGTCGAAAATGCTGGATCGCCTACAGCCTGAAACCCCAGGGAGAAATTCACGTGGACCGAGGCGCTACCAGGGCGATTCTCACCCAGGGAAAAAGTATCCTTCCCATTGGTATCACCTCTGTCAACGGAAACTTTAACAAAGGTGCCTCGGTGGAGATCAAATCAGACACCAACCAAATACTTGGAAAGGGGCTGGTCAATTACTCTTCAGCAGATATCGCCTGCATCATGGGCCACAGAAGTGACAGCATCTGCAATGTACTGCAGCTTTCACGTCCCTATGCAGAGGTGATACACCGGGACAATCTTGCAATTACCTACGAACAGGATGAGGCATCATGAACTATGAGTCAATGGTGATGGACCTTTCCATCAAGGCAAAACAGGCATCACAGCAGATTGCCACAGCAAATACAGAGACCAAAAACAAGGTCCTTGCACTTATCGGACAAAAGCTTGAACAGCAAAAGCAGGCCATTTTTGATGAAAATGCGCTGGATCTCAAGGCCGCCGAAGAAAAGGGTCTCTCCCCTGCCATGCTGGATCGCCTGACAATCTCCTCCCAGACCCTTGAACAGATGATCCAGGGACTGCAGGAGGTGGCAGACCTTGCCGATCCTGTGGGGATTATTACCCAGAGCCGGACCCGACCCAATGGACTTGAAGTTTCAAAGATGCGGATTCCCCTGGGGGTCATTGCCATGATCTACGAATCCCGGCCCAATGTCACTGTTGACGCGGCAGCCCTGTGCCTCAAGGCAGGCAATGCCACCATCCTGAGAGGCGGTTCCGAAGCCTTTGCCTCCAACAAAATCCTTGCCGCCATTATCCAGGAGGCCCTGACGGAAATGGGGCTTGCCAGGGAGATCGTCCAGATACTGCCTGTCACCGACAGGGAAGCCGTCACCCACCTTTTGAAGCAGGAAGAGTACGTGGATGTGGTGATCCCCAGGGGGGGGGAGGCATTGATCCGGTACGTGGTGAACCATGCCACCATGCCGGTACTGAAACACTACAAAGGGGTGTGCCACGTATATGTGGATGAACAGTTTGACATGAAGAGTGCCCTTGACATCTGCTTTAATTCCAAGGTACACCGCCCCGGTGTGTGCAATGCCATGGAGACGCTGCTGATCCATGAAAAGGCCGTAGATACGTTTCTCATGCCCATGATGGAACAATACCAAAAGGCCGGGGTAGACATCCGGGGGTGTGAACGCACCTGTGCCGCTTTTCCCCAGGCTGTTTTGGCCCAGGAATCGGACTGGCATGCCGAGTACCTCAACCTGACCCTTGCCGTAAAGGTGGTGCCTGACATGGCAGCAGCCATGGACCACATTGCCACCTATGGTTCACACCACACCGATGTCATTGTCACCACCAATGAAGCCCGGGCAGATCAATTCATCCGACAGGTGGACTCCTCCATGGTGGGGGTCAATGCCTCCACCCGGTTCAACGACGGCGGACAGCTGGGTCTGGGGGCAGAGATCGGTATCTCCACCTCAAAACTCCATGCCTTTGGTCCCATGGGACTGGAAGAACTCACCGCCACCAAATTTGTGGTAAAGGGCAAGGGTCACACCCGGCAATAGAAGGTGTTCATGAAAGAGGGCTTATTCGGAGGCACATTCAATCCCCTTCACAATGGCCACATAGAGGTGATTACCCACGTAAAAAAGACCTTTGCCATTGACCGGATTCATCTGATCCCCTGCGGAATTCCGCCCCATAAGTCCTTTCAAAACCTGGCACCGGCCCGGGATCGCTTTGAGATGATCCAAAAAACCGTGGCCTCTCTCCCGGGCCTGTGTGTCTCGGACCTGGAGCTGCGGCGCATCGGCCCCTCTTTCACCATTGATACCATACACCAATTTCTTGACACCGCAGCCCCGGGGACCGAACCCTACTTTATCCTGGGCACCGATGCCTTTTTTGACATGGATACCTGGAAACAGACCCCTGAAATATTTAAAAAGACAAATCTCATCATCATGACCCGGGCCGGAGAGAAAAAGACCCTAAGAGATATCGCCGCCTTTCTGGCATCCCTGGTGTACAGCACCTACCGATATGATGAGGCATCCATGGCGTTTCATCACCCCCGGTTAAAATCGGTTCATATCTGCCGGCCCCCGGAAATTAAAATTTCATCCACCCTTATTCGATGCCGTGTCAAAGAAAACCGATCCATTCACTCCCTGGTCCCCGGACCGGTGGAAGATATTATTATAAAAAAAGGACTTTATTCATGACCCATGAACCCACTGCCGCCGGGAACGCTTACCCCTTTCTTGTCGCAGCATTTCAACGAAAACCGGAAAAGGTGGTCGCCCTTGATGTGCGGGGATTGACTTCCTACACCGACACCATTATTATTATTACCGCTGCCTCGGCCCGCCAGGTCACCGCCATTGCAGAGCATATCTACATAGAGATGAAGGCAAAGGGTCACATGCCCCTGGGCACCGAAGGGATCAAGGAGGGCTCCTGGGCATTGCTTGATTTCGCAGATGTGCTGGTCCATGTGTTTGACCGGGAGACCGATCAGTTTTACAACCTTGAAGGGCTCTGGGCCGATGCCCCGCAACTGGATCTTTCAGCTTTTGAATGAAAATGGACACAAAAAAGAGGAACACAATGAAACCGGAAACCAGCGTCAATGCACTGATCATCCTGGATGGATGGGGAGCCCTGGATACAAAAAAGGGAAATGCCGTTCTCCAGGCCCGAATGCCCTTTCTTACTGAGCTGGAAGACCGCTACCCCGTGACCCGCCTGGCCTGCTCAGGGGATGCCGTGGGACTCCCCGACGGCGTAATGGGAAATTCAGAGGTGGGCCACATGAATATTGGTGCCGGCCGCAAAGTGTTCCAGGATCTGGTGCGCATCAACCATGCCATCACGGATGGCACCCTCTTTTCCAATGAGGCCCTCTGCCTTGCACTGGAAAGTGCCCGGGACCGGAACAAAACGGTTCATCTGTTGGGATTGCTTTCCGACGGGGGGGTTCACAGTCACATTCAACACCTCTTTGCCCTCATTGACATGGCCTGTGAAAAAGGAATCACAGACCTTGCCGTCCATGCCATTCTGGATGGCAGGGACACAGCTCCCCAGAGCGGTGTCAATTTTGTCAAGCAACTGGAAGCTCACCTTGAAAAAAAAGGGGTGGGCCGCATTGCCTCCCTGTGCGGCCGATTTTATGCCATGGACCGGGACACCCGGTGGGAACGAATAGAGATGGCCCATGATCTCTATACCCGGGGAAAGGGAAAGCCGTTTTCCGATCCTGTTGCCGCTGTTGAGGCCGCTTATCAGGAGGGAGAAACCGATGAATTTATCAAACCGGTTTACATAGGCTCGGAAACCAACACTTCCCCGGGCACCATCCAGGATGGAGACAGTGTTATTTTCTTCAACTTCAGGGCCGATCGCGCAAGGGAAATCACCCGGGCGCTCACCCAGGAGAACTTCACCGGATTCCGGCGAACCACCTTCCCAGCCATTGCCCCCTTTGTGTGCATGACCCAATATGATGAAACCTTTCCCTTGACGGTGGCCTTTGGTCCCCAGCACCTGGACCATATCCTGGGTGAGGAGATCAGTAAAAACGGACTGACCCAGCTGAGAATCGCGGAAACCGAAAAATATGCCCACGTCACCTATTTCTTCAATGGCGGCGATGAAACCGTTTTCCCGGGAGAGAAGCGAATCCTGGTCCCCTCCCCCAGGGAGGTGGAAACCTACGATGAAAAACCTGAAATGAGCGCCGACAAGGTGGCGGAAAAGGCATGCGAAAGGATCGCATCCGGTGAGATTCAATTCATGGTATTGAATTTCGCCAACATGGATATGGTGGGCCACACCGGTATCATGGCCGCCGCCATAAAGGCATGTGAAACCGTTGACCGATGTGCGGAAAAGGTGGTTCGGGCCATATGGGCCTCCGGTGGAACGGCCATGATCACAGCCGACCATGGCAATGCCGAACAGATGAGCAATGCCGACGGCTCCCCCCACACGGCCCACACACTGAACCCGGTGAAATTCATCCTGGCCGGGGAAAACTACCGGGGAGTGGCTTTAAAGGCGGGTATTCTCGGTGACATTGCGCCCACAGTTATGAAAGTACTCAATCTTCCCATCCCACGGGAGATGACCGGCACCCCACTGTTCTAACCCTGAAAAAGGAGTCCCCATGGAAGATATCCTCATTGATTACGTCACCGAAAAGTCCGTCCCCTACGTTGGTGCCGAAGCAAACCGGCAGCTGTTTGAAAAAATCCTGGTGGAGACCAAAGGCTTTTTAAAGCAGGAAATTCGGGTGGATGAACCCATCACCGTAACATTCCAAAACCAACCCTACCACTCTACACTGGATCTGGTGGTGTTTTGCGAAGACCGCCCCTTTATGGCCGTACGATGCATTGCCGGTTCCCTTGGCTCCTATGAAAGGGAAATCCTTGCAGGGGCCCGGCTGATCTATGACCACCAGATTCCCTTTTCCGTCTCCACCAACGGCAAAGAGGCCCTGGTTCGTGACGTCATCACCGGTAAGCCTGCGGGAGAGGGATTGGATGCAGTCCCCAGCCGGCAACGGGCCGTGGAACAGTTAAAGACCATGGAAAAAATCCCCTTTCCGGAAAAAAAAAGGGAGCGGGAAATGATTCTTTTCCGCTCCTATAATATTGACAAAGAAGAAAATGAGTGTGGCAGATAAGCAAGTAGGGCCGCTACGCTGCCTCTTTTTTCACAGCCAGCCCCTTCGTTTAAAAAAGAGGAGCAATGCACCGGCCAGCGCAATCAGTACCCCCCAGAAAACAAAATAGCTGTATCTATAATGCAGCTCCGGAAAATACTCAAAATTGGTGCCATATATGCCCGCGATAAAGGTCAAGGGGATGAAGACGGCGGCAAAAATGGTCAGCACCCTCATGATGTCGTTCATGCGGTTTGCCATCACCGAATTGTAGATGTTCAGCTGATCCGTTAACAGATCCCGGTAGGTATCAATGGCTTCGGTGGCCTGGTTGATCAAATCCTGGAGATCTTTTATAAAGGGAATTGTCTGTTCCGCAAAGAGCTGGCTGTCAATGCGGGACATTTGAAAAATGGCTTCCTTTGCCGGACGGATGGACTTTCTCAGGTAGTTGGTTTCCCGTTTAAAGCCATTTATTTTTTCCATCACCGATGCATCATGGCTGGAAAGGATCTCTTCTTCAAGGTCCTCAATTTTCTCGCCAATGAGTTCAATGGTGTAGATGTAATTATCCACCACCGTGTCCAGAAGGGCATAGGCAAGGTAATCGGTCCCGGCGTCTCTAATCCGAGACTTATTTCTTCTGATTCTCTGCCTAACAGGATCAAACACGTCGCCGGGCTGTTCCTGGAATGTCAGCAGAAAATTTTCACCCAGAATCATACTCAATTGCTCGTTGATGATCATTTCCGATTCCGGATCAAACCGGATCATCTTCAGGACAATGAAAAGATAGTGTTCAAACTCTTCAATTTTGGGTCGCTGCCCTGTATTCAGAATATCCTCCATGACCAGGGGGTGTAACTCAAACACCTGCCCCACCTCCCTGATTACTTCAATGTCATGCAGACCATTAATGTTAAGCCATGTGACGGTGCCGGTCTTTTTAAAATGGGAACCATCTTTGATGTTTAACAGTTCCTGCTCCGTCAAAGTCCCGGCATCGTAGTCAATCACTCGTATCTGGATCGAATCACTCTTCTTTTGTCCGATAAAGATTAAGGCTCCGGGACTTTGCCCTTGACTTTCATGACGCTTTTTTAAAAAACGGGCCATGGAGGATTTTCCTTTATTTTAAGGGAATCGACTCTTATGATTTTAAAAATCCGGACATGCATTTTTTAAAGTATCATCTCATCCCTTGGGCACCTCTTTTCCACAATGCTTACAAAGGGTTGCCCGTTTTTTGATAATCTCGGCACAAAAGGGACACTCTCTTGTATAGTGCCGTTGGTGCAGAGCCTTTACAGCAGCATTTGCGGCCTCCTGGAGCGCCGGTGAGGGGAACTTATGGTTAAGAATATGCTCAATGGCATCACTGTCTGCCAGTTCGCCCACCATTTCAGCCGCCTTCAGCCGTACCCTGGCAGGTTGCAGAGGGTTCAGAAGCATTTTAAGGATTTCATCCCAGTCCTTGGTAATATAAAAATCCGTAAGCATGGAAAACCCCACCTTTAAGGCCTCTTTGCGGGCATCCCTTGCTACCAGCTCCTCGTCGTCCAGTTTCTGGCCTGTCCCGCCCATGGGGCTGAACACGGGCATATAATCATAATGATCATTTCCCGGCTGGTTGATGCAGCGGTAAGAGGCATGATACTCCATGGTCTCCTTTAAATCGTCCCAGCCTTTTTTATAGCTGGGGCACTCATCATTGAAGCAGACGAACAGGTAAGGGGTTCCCCATCCCAGTCCGTCACTAAAATTAATCTCTGGGACTTCCCAGAGGCTCATCTCTATATTGCAATGAGGACAGCAGGGTTTTTCCATATCCAAAATTTTCTGGAGAACTTCCTCTTTAGTTTCATAAGCCATATTAAATCTCCTTATTATAAAACCGATATCAATGGACCCGACTCAGGTCGCTTAAGTTGCAAGGTAATGCCCTGGACCAGCGTTGTCAATGAAACATCCTATACGGTTTCATATCAAAAATCCGATTTAAACAGATCTTCCGACTCCGTAAGCACCTCGGCACTGGGGGTAACAGTTGTGGGGACCGTCCCCTCTTTGAAACATTCAAACAGGGTTTCAGTGGATGAGGCATTGGGCAGAAGCCCTGTTTTGGCGTCGATCTTGGCAAAGACCACTCCTTCCGGGGCATTGAATGTGCGCACGGGTTTCCCCTCCAACACGCCGGCCATGTATCCCAACCAGATGGGGCTTGCCGTGCGGGACCCGGTCTCTCCCTTTCCCATGGGAGCTTCATTGTCAAACCCCACCCACACGCCGGTGACATACTCCGGAGTATATCCCAAAAACCATGCATCATGAAGGTTATTTGTGGTACCTGTCTTTCCGGCAACTGGCCGTTTCAACGCCTTGATCCGCCATCCGGTCCCCGAGGTCACGACGCTTTCCAGGATACTGGTCATGATATAGGCGGTGCTCATATCAATGGCTTTCTCCCTTTTAAGCTCTGCCTGCTCAATAACATTCCCGTCACGATCCAGAATTTTAGTAATAAAAACCGGTTCAATGCGATACCCCTGGTTGGCAAACACCGTATACGCCTCCACAATTTCCAAAAGTGATGCGCCGGATGAGCCAAGGGAGATGGAAAGATCCCTGGCAATGGGTGAGGTGATGCCGAGCCTGCGGGCATAGCCCAGAACATAATCAATGCCGATGCCCTGGAGAATTTTAACCGTCACCACATTTCGGGATTTCACAAGGGCTTGGCGAAACAGGGTGGGACCATAAAAGGTCTCTTTGTAGTTGTGGGGTTTCCAGGTAAAATCTTTTTTTGCATCGGTGAACACAACAGGAGAGTCGATGATCACACTTGCCGCCGTGTACCCCTTGTCCAGGGCCGCCGCATAGATGATGGGTTTAAAGCTTGATCCAGGCTGACGTCGGGACTGAATGGCCCGGTTAAACTGGGAATCTTTATAATCCCTTCCCCCGATCATGGCCTTGACCAGCCCGGTACCGGTCTCTATACTCAAAAGTGCCGACTGGGCAAGGGGCTCCTGCTCCAGGGAAAACTCCCAGCGATTTGCCTTTTTATCAAAGGTCACCGCCCGGACCATAATCACATCCCCGGGGGTGAACACCTGTTCCGGTCGGGTGATTTTTTTCTGCCAGGGAGCCACCTTTACATCGGGTTTTCTTGCCCATGCGATATCCTTCACCGGAAGGATTCCATCAAGGCTCCCCACCCGGACCCGGGTCTCTTTGCTCTTTGTTTCAAACCCCATGACCACGCCCTGGTAAACAAGGTCCGATGTCAGCCCCTCCGGCGATATCTCACCGGCAGCGGCCCGGCAGAAATCTTCGATCTCATCCACAGTCAGAGTTTTGATGGGCCCCCGGAACCCCTGCCGTCGATCAAGATCCACAAGTCCCTTAACAATCTCTTTCCGGGCAATTTTCTGATACTCAATGTCCACGGCGGTGTAAATTTGAAGCCCCTGCTCGTAAAGGGCCTTCTCCCCATATTTTTGAACCACATACCGCCGGACATGTTCCGTGTAACAGGGCACCTTTTCAATGAACCAGTTTTTCCGGGGTTGAATATCCAGCACTTTATTCATGGCCTCGGTGGCGGCCACATTGTCAATGTATCCCCCCTCCTTCATTCGGTTGAGCACATAAATCTGTCTCTGGCGGGCCCGGTCATAGTGCCGGAAGGGAGAATATTTGCTGGGGGCCTGGGGAAGCCCCGCCAGCATGGAGCACTCGGCAAGGTTAAGATCCCTTGCATGTTTGCCAAAATAATTTTCCGCGGCAGCCTCCACACCATAGGCCCCATGACCCAGATAAATCTGATTGAGATAGAGGAACAAAATCTCATCCTTGGAAAATCTCCGGTCAATGCGATGGGCCAGAATGGCCTCCTTGACCTTGCGTTCATAGGTTCGCTCGGGCGTAAGGAAAAAGGACTTGGTCACCTGCTGGGTAATGGTGCTCCCCCCCTGCACAATGGCACCTGCCTGCATGTTTTTTACAAAGGCCCTCAATATTCCCCAAACATCAACGCCCCCATGCTCCCGGAAACGGGAGTCCTCGGCGGCAATAAACGCATTTTTCAAGTGATCCGGCATTTCACTCAAAGGAATCACAATGCGCCGCTCCCGAAAGAATTCTCCAATTTTTCTGCCATCATCGGAAAACACCGTTGCAACGGTGGCAGGACGATAATCTTTTAAACTGTTGATCCGCGGGAGATCCTTACTGATATAAAAATAGAGTCCGGCGCCACCGGCACACAGAAAAAAAATCCCGGAGATGAAAAAAATCACCATCCATTTCAACAGAACAAAAAAGAGCGTATGTCTGTTTTTCTTTTCACGCTTTTTGCGTATCTTTGACGTCGATTTATCCGGTCTGACCGTATCCGTTTCTGTCATGGAACCCTGCTGTTTCAATATAATTTTTTTCATTAATTACAGTGCACGTTGAATCTCGGAATTCTGTGAGAGTACTTATCAGATAAAAAAGGCCATGGCAAGAAGGTTACCCCTGTCCCACCCCCATGGGACACTGAAATCCCACATGAGCCAACCGGAATCTCTGCAGTTCCTGAAAAAAGTTTGACATTTTCCATCTAAAAAGTTAAGAATAAAGGTTTTATAAACCAGAATAAAGGAGAGACCCTGATGACAGAGCTTGATTTCAAAAAAACCGGTGGGCTCATCCCGGCCATTGCTCAGGATTTTGAAACAGGTGACGTATTGATGCTGGCATATATGAACGAGGCATCGTGGAAAGAGACCCTTGCATCGGGCATGGCCACCTATTACAGCCGTTCACGTCAGGCCCTTTGGAAAAAGGGAGAAACATCCGGCCATGAACAGGTTGTCAAGGAGATCCGCATCGACTGTGACAATGACACCGTGCTGCTCAAGGTGGAACAAAAGGGCGGTGCCGCCTGCCACAAAGGATACCGCAGTTGCTTTTTTAGAAAAATCAGCGAAAATAACGGCCTTGAGATTGTTGAGCCCCAAATATTTGACCCCCGAAAAGTATATAAATAAGGTATATAGATAATGAAAGATATTTTAAAGCTGGGGATTCCCAAGGGAAGCCTGCAGGAAGCCACTGTGGCCCTTTTTCGCCGCAGCGGCTGGAAAATAAACATCAACGGCAGAAGCTATTTTCCGGCCATCAACGACGATTCCATTGAATGCGCACTGTGCCGTGCCCAGGAGATGTCCATCAATGTGGAAAGCGGTGTCATTGATGCCGGTCTCACAGGAAAGGACTGGATTGCCGAACACCAGTCCGACGTCCATGTGGTATCCGATCTTATCTATTCCAAGGTGAGCGCCAAACCGGCCCGGTGGGTGGTTGCCGTGGCAGGGGATTCCGCCATGAACACCCTAAAGGACCTCCAGGGAAAGACCATCTCCACCGAGCTTGTCCAGTTCACCCGCCGTTATTTTAAAGAACGCAATATCGACGTTACGGTTAAATTCTCCTGGGGCGCCACCGAGGCAAAGATTGTATCGGGCCTGGCCGATGCCATTGTGGAGATCACCGAGACCGAAAGCACCATTCGTGCCCATAACCTCAAGGTCATTCACGAAATCATGCAGACCAACACCCAGCTCATCGCCAATAAAAAAGCCTGGGAAAATCCGGTGAAACGGAAAAAAATCGAACAGATTGCCCTACTGCTCCAGAGCGCCCTGGTGGCAGATAAGTTTGTGGGGTTGAAAATGAATGTTCCGGAAAACAAGATGGAAAAAATCATTGCCCTGCTGCCCAGCCTTAACGGCCCCACCGTGGCACCCATTTACCAGTCAAACTGGTTTTCCGTTGAGAGCATTGTGGATGCCGGCGTTACCCGGGACCTCATTCCCGAACTGATCAGGGAAGGAGCAGAGGGTATTATTGAATATCCCTTGAACAAGGTGCTGTAACATGAAACCCATAAAAGCTGCCCAAAGAACCCGGGAGATCACGCCGTTCATTGTAATGGAAATCCTTGAGAAAATTCATGGGATGGAATCCCAAGGCATTGATGTGGTGCACATGGAGGTGGGGGAACCCGACTGCAACATCCCCGAATGCGTGCAGACCGCCACAGCTGAAGGGTTCTCCTGCCACGAAACCGGTTATACCCACAGTCTGGGAGATATCCGGCTGCGACGGGCCATCGGAGACCATTACCGGGAACGGTACGGGGTGGCAGTGGATCCCGGCAGGATTATTGTCTCCTCCGGCACATCGCCTGCCATGCTCATGCTCTTTTCTGCCCTGCTGGACCCCGGAGATGAGGTGATCATTTCCGATCCCCATTATGCCTGTTACCCCAACTTCATCCGCTTTGCCCAGGGCACTCCGGTGAATGTACCGGTGTTTGAAGAAGAGGGGTTCCAGTACACCCCCGAGGCCATTGAAAAGAAGATCACAGAAAAAACCCGGGCCATCCTCATTAATTCACCGTCCAATCCCACAGGCCAGGTCATCTCCCTCTCCCGCATGCAGGAGATCCATGAATTGGCCCACTCCCGGGACATCTGCATCATCTCCGATGAGATCTACCACGGACTGGTTTACGAGGGGGAAGAGCACTCCATTCTGGAGGTCACAGAGGATGCCTTTGTTTTCAACGGGTTTTCCAAAAAATTTGCCATGACAGGTCTGCGATTGGGCTATCTCATTGCACCGGACTACTTTATTCGCCCCCTTCAGGTACTTCAGCAAAATTTTTTCATTTCCGCCAATTCGCTGATGCAGATCGCGGGCACGGCGGCGTTAACCCACGCCCATAAAGAGACCCAGGCGATGAAGGAGAAGTACAACCAACGCCGGAAATACATGATAAAGCGCATAAAGGAGATGGGCCTTGGCATCTCCGTTGAACCCACCGGAGCCTTTTATGTGTTTGCCAATGCAAAGCACATCTCCACGGACTCCTATGCCCTGACCCTTGACATATTGGACAAGGCCCATGTGGGGGTGACCCCGGGCATTGATTTCGGTGCCAATGGCGAAGGATATCTCCGCTTCTCCTATGCCAATTCCATGGAAAACCTTGAGAGGGGCCTGGATCGTCTGGCGGCCTACTTTAAGGAATCGTCATGATTGTCAAACAGGCGCAGTTCATCAAAAGCGCCACAAAACCGGCCCACTTCACGGACCCTGTTTTTCCGGAGATCGCCTTTGCCGGAAGGTCCAACGTGGGAAAATCCTCACTGATCAACACCCTGGTAAATCGAAAAAATCTGGTGAAGACCAGTTCAAAACCGGGGTGTACCCAGCTGATCAATTTTTTTACCATCAACGAGGGAATCTCCTTTGTGGACCTGCCGGGGTATGGATATGCCAAGGTTTCCAAAACAGTGCGGGCCCAGTGGGGCCCCATGGTGGAGCTGTACCTCTCCGTTCGGAAGAATCTTAGGGGGGTGATCCTGCTCATTGATATCCGAAGGGACCCTGGCAAAGAGGAGTTTGAATTAATGGACTGGTTTGCAAAACGCTCCATTCCCTTTTTAACGGTGCTGACCAAGGCGGACAAATTGTCCCGGCCCAAACAGCAGCAGCGCCTGGCCGCCCTGACCCGGAAACTGGGCAGACAAAAAGAGGATCTCATTCTCTTTTCCGCCAAAACCCGGCAGGGGAAAGAGATTATTTTAGACGAAATAGCAGCCCTTATCCCCCAGGACTCCCTGGATCTGAATGAGAACAAGGAACACTAAATGGAAAACACAGAACCCAGCGATTTCAGATCGGGATTCATTGCCATCATTGGGGCACCCAATGCCGGCAAATCCACCCTTCTCAATCGAATCATCGGCCAGAAGATATCCATCACCTCCAAAAAACCCCAGACCACCCGGGACAGAATCCTCGGGGTGGTGGAACGTCCTCTTTCACAGCTGGTTTTCATTGACACCCCGGGCATCCATAAAGCCAATTCCCTGCTCAATCAAAAAATTGTGGATCAGGCTCTTTCAGCTGTCCAGGATGTGGATCTCATCCTTCTTCTGGTGGATGTCACCACCAGCAAAGAAGAGGCCCAGACCATTATCATAGAGCAACTGAAAAAAACCGGCAAAACCGTTTTGCTGGCCTTAAACAAGATTGATCGCATCGAGAAAAACGATCTCCTGCCACTTATCGAAAAATATTCAAGCCTGCTGGAGTTCAAGGCCATTGTCCCCATATCAGCCAAAAACGGAACCCACACCGATACCCTGCTTGCCGCCATTGAAGATCACCTTCCCCTGGGACCCAGACTTTTTCCGGAAGACACCCTGACGGACATGTCGGAAAAATTCATTGCAGGGGAGCTGATCCGGGAAAAGATATTTCGCCTCACAGGAATGGAAATCCCTTACTCCATTGCGGTTTCAGTGGATTCCTTTAAGGTGGAAAAACGGTTGATCGAAATCCATGCCACCATCCATGTGGATCGGAACTCCCAAAAGGGTATCATCATTGGCAAGGGGGGAAGCATGCTTAAGAAAATAGGCACCCAGGCCAGGAAGGATATTGAAAAAATGACCGGTTTAAAAGTGTTGCTCAGGCTCTTTGTAAAGGTGAATAAAAACTGGAGTCAGGATGAAAGGGCTTTGAAAGAATTTGGGTATTAATGAATGATGGACACCTCTTACTATTTTTCCCAGGATGAAACCGTACTAAAGAAAGAGAAGCAAAAGGCAAGACAGCTGAGGAACAGTCAGTGGTGGAAGCGCAAAAAATCCCAGGGAATCTGCTATTATTGCCGTCAACCTTTCCCCCCCCAAACCCTGACCATGGATCACATCGTTCCCATGGCCCGGGGGGGAAAATCCGTTAAAAACAATGTCGTTCCCTGCTGCAAGGCATGCAACTCAAAAAAAAGAGAGCTGTTGCCCCTGGAGTGGGCCGAGTACATGGAGACATTGTCAATGCCCCGTGAAGGGAATCGCTAATGTCACACACATCGCCCGACCATGAACGGTGGTGATTCAAGCCCTCAAAAAGGTGACTCCCGGTTTTCACGGGCAGTCACCTCTATAAAACACTATTTTTTTCGGTTGCATAGCCGATGAACGGTCTGGGCATGCCATTCGCCACGACCGGAAAAAGTGGGCTGGTTGATATCCACAAGATGTTTGGCAACCTGATCAAAAGTAGCGCCCTTTTCACGCATACTTTCAATAATCTTCATCACCTCTTCACGGGGCAGGATTCCCTCAACTGGGGATGAAGCAGCCACGGGCTCATCGGTTTTGATCTGAACCTTGGCAACCCTGGCTTTATCTGCCCGGGTCCGTTTGATCACTTTGACTTCCGGCTTACTTTCTTTTTGTTCAATGGGTCGAGCAGTTCTCTTTTGAATCCCTGCATCGGGATGTTCCGATCTTTTGTGAGGCCCCCTCCGAATCGGCACCGATTTTTCCCGGGCCGGGAATCCGGTTTCCGGGAAGAACATGTCCTCACCGGCCTCCTCGGGTTGTTCCACCACAGGAAGACCCATGTCATGTGACGATGTCTCCACCACCGGTTCCCTATTTCCCCCTCTGATATCCCGGGGCTCATGGTGGAAAAGGGGCTGCAGATCCTCAATGTTTTCTTTGCCGTGGCACTCATTTCCCATGGTATCCGCACAGGCCGCCTCACCGGGAATGTAATCCGGTTCCGGCTCGTCATACCCCTCTTTAGATTCCCCTTGCAGGGCACTGGATCGAAGATATTCTACAATTCCTTCCAACGCATCTGCTTTTCGCTCTTCAATGATGATCCGCCTCTGCTGGATATCCACCAGACGTTCCTGGGTTTTCAGAAAACCGTCCAGCACATCCAGCGCCCTTTCTGCAAAATCATCATTCACAACGGGAAGGTCAATCTCCTGTCCTGGGTATTTTGCAGGGGCATTGCTCCTGGTAACTCGCTTGATATTCCCCCCCCTGGGATTTTGATACCCTCCATGGGGTGGATAACTGGGTGGTTGGTTATAATGGGGATTGGTATTGCTATCAATGCCCCTTCGGGTTTTGGGCGTTCGTTTATCCTTCTGTCCTCCCCTGAGGCTCTGAAGAAAATCGTTCATTTAATAACTCTCCTTAAATCCTTTTTTGCACGACGCAATAGGCCGTTTCTTCATCTGTTCATTTACTATTATATCTTCATACCATATGATTTTTATTTTAAGAGATGTAGTGCCAAATTTTACGATTTAAAAAGTGCCCTGCAAACTCAAGTCTACATTTATCTATAATTAAAACGATCCTGTCAAGATTTTTTAGAAGTTGCGTTAAAAAGAACAAACCTTCCGTTCATAGTCATCAATGAGTTCAAGTGCCTGTTGGCGGGAACTAATGCCGGTGAGTGCTCTCCTGAAATGGCTGCATCCATCCCACCCTTTTACAAACCACACCAGGCGGCTTCGCATCATCCTGCAGGCTGGCACCTCTCCAAAACCATCCACACAGGTATCCACCAGACGACGCATGAGATTAAATTGTTCCGCCATGGAAGGATGGGGTACCGGCGCTCCGGCCGCAAGCGCATCAATCTGGCTGAAGATATATGGATTTCCCATGGCTGCCCGTCCCACCATTACGGCGTCACACCCGGTCTTTTCCATCATCTGCACACCGTCATGGGGGGTTATGATATCGCCATTACCGATCACCGGGATGGACAGTCGCTGCTTTAACCGACGAATCAGGCCCCAGTCTGCACATCCCTTGAATCCCTGGACCGCTGTCCTGGGATGAAGAGTGATGGCATCCACACCGCACTCCTGGGCCATCAGAGCAATGTCAATAGCCTGGTCACCGGACATATCCCAACCGGAACGAATTTTTATCGTCAAGGGAAGGGAAATCACTTTGCGAACGGCATTTATTATTCGCCTGGCATTTCCCGGTTCCCTCATCAGTGCCGCACCTGCCCCGGTTTTCACCACCTTTCTCACACTGCATCCGAAATTAATATCAATAATGTCCGCCTCTCCTGTGTCGGCAATCATTTCAGCGGCATGGGCCATGGCATGGGCTTCAGCGCCAAAGATCTGTACGGAAAGGGGTTTTTCATCCCGGGTGGAGCTAAGAAGCATTTCGGTTTTGGCGGAATTATACAAAAGGCCTTTGGCACTTACCATTTCGGAACAGACCAGTGAAACACCGCACGCTTTTACAATACGACGAAAAGGAAGATGGGTCACCCCGGCCAAGGGAGCCAGAATGGTATGGCCATCCAAGGCTAAAGAACCTATTTTCATAAACAGATACCCGTATTATTATTCCTTCTTCCCGGACTTCCTGTGTTGGGCAAAGGAGATGACCTCCCCCCCTGCCCCCGACGTCTTTCTGCCATCCCCTTCTACTTCTTTTTTCACCATTTGAGATTGCCCCCCGGCGGTCTCTTCTCCCCCAGCATCGTCGTCGGGACAGATCACTTTTTCCAGCCGCATCATCCGGCCGTTCATGAAAAAGGACGATCCATTAATATAATCGGCTTTTAAAATCCAGCTCACCACCTGCAAAGGAATTTGAAGCATCAGGAGTTTAATGATAAACCACTCTTTTTTCACATCGGGCCTGATCTCCTCAATACGCGCAAAGGCAACGGGTTCATCATCAATATAAATCAATACGATATCATTTTCCATGACCATATTTCCCATTTACTATAACCGCCACGGGCGGACCGGGATTTGGGACCCGGATTCGCCCACAACGAATCATGAAAGTAATGTTAGGCACGCCTACACTTTCTTATAAACATACATGGCAGAAAGACCTGCCACAACGAAAAATGAAAGTCCTTTAATCCCAGCATATTGGTGAGACTTTCATATAACATTAATTCCAAAACAAAAATCGGGCTTGATCATACACCTGACTCACCAGGGAAAAGACGTCAGGTGTATGATCAAGCCCGGCAAAGAATAACACACGTGACGATAAAAATAAATCACGAATTTTTATCGTCATCGGTTAGATCAAAATCCGGATAATATTTTTCTAAACATTCTTGACAGATACTATGGCTGAACTCCGCTTCGGAATGATTCGAAATGTAGATTTCAATTTGATTCCAATATCCTTTGTCATCCCGTATTTTTTTACAATGAGCGCATATGGGTATCAATCCTCTTAAAGTTTTGATCTCAAGCTCCTTTTTAATTCTTACCAATAGTTCAGGGCTTTTAAATGGTTTTGTAATGAAATCCGAACAACCCGCCTCAAATGCTTTTACAAGATCATCTGTTTCGGATTTGGCAGTAAGAAATATAATCGGAATATGCCTTGAGGCAAGGTCGGATTTTATCTTTTTACACACCTCATACCCATCCATTTCCGGCATCATAATGTCCAAAAGGACAAGATCAAAGGATTTGACGGTCAACCATTCAAGACATTCTTTCCCATTCATGGCAAATTCAGTATCATAATTGTTTTTTTCCAAAAGGCTGCCTAAAAGTTGAATGTTTCTGGGTTCATCATCAACGATTAAGATGGAAAAAGACGGTGACATTTTATCGGAAGTCATGATTTATCTCCTCTAATGATCTGAGTTCTTTCACTACTTCAGGAAAATCCTCTATCATGGTTTTCATGTTTTCCACATCAAAATTGTTGGCATAAAGAAGCAGATCCCTGCCATAATTCGATAAAAGCGCTATGGTGTATTTCAATCCCAGCGCCTCCAATCCCTTTCCGAATTTCCGTACCACTTTCATGGGCATCATTTTTTGGAAACTTTTCCATTGGCCCATGAAATCGGAATCAATAATGTCAACCACTTTGGAAAGATTCGATGCCATTTGGGGTGACCGATAGTCTGAAACGACAGGGGTGCATGCATTAGCCGCCCTGTTGGCATTGCCGGTTTCTTTTGCAACCTGTAAATATTTTGATAATTCGGAAAAAAGCCGGCTGATTCTAAACGGTTTTGAGATAAAGCCATCAAACCCCTTTTCAAGCACCAACAACTCTTGGTCCGGGGTGGGGAAAGCGCTGATGGCAATGACGGGGATCGTTTTAGTCCTTAAGTTTATTTTCAACTGTCCGGTGGCTTCAATGCCGTCCATTACGGGCATCCAAATGTCCATTAATATGATGTCCGGTTGATGGGTATCGGCAGCCGCAAGGGCCTCCATGCCATTGACTGCCGTCAGAACATCAAGGTTCACCTTTGACAGCACTTCACTCAACAATTCACGGTTCGACTCAACATCATCCACCACAAGCACGGTTGCTTTTTCAAATTTTACGGTTTTGTGGCCTGGCTTCTCTTCAGCAGCAGGCAGCGCTTCATGGGAGATCGTCACATTCCGAATGCTAATCGCAAAGATGCTGCCTTCACCTAACACGCTTTTCACTGAAATAGTGCCATCCATCATTTCAACCAGCCGTTTGCAGATGGTCAGTCCCAAGCCGGTTCCCCCGAATTTTGATGAACTTTGACCGGCTTGTTGTCTAAAGGCTTCAAAGATATGCACGATGTCATATTCTAAGATACCGATGCCGGTGTCTTCAACATAAATATCGATATCAAGGAGGTTGTCCGACTCCTTTTTATCCGCTATGCTCACGGTAAGCTTGATATACCCTTTGTCCGTAAACTTCACTGCATTTCCCACCAGGTTGATGAGCACCTGCCTTAAACGGATTTCATCAAGGAGAAGAGCGATGGGAAGTTCAGGGTCAATATCAGTGAGGAATTGGATGTTCTTTTGCAACGTCTGTTGCGAAAAAATTTGTTCAACTTCATTTATGAGGGTTCTCAAGTTGGTGGGAGCATAACTCAGCTCAAGCTTACTGGCTTCAATTTTTGAGAGATCTAAAATATCGTTGATAAGCTTGAGCAGACTCTCCCCCGCCGTCTGGATTGACTCAATATAGCTTTTATGTTTCGGGTCGCTTACAATGGATGCCAACAGCTCGCTGAAACCGATCACTGCATTAAGTGGTGTACGGATTTCATGGCTCATGTTGGCCAGAAATTCGCTTTTGGCCCTGTTGGCTGCCTCGGCCGCCTCCTTGGCCTGCTTTAAAGCTTCCTGAAAATGCTTTTGTTCCGTTACATCGTGCAACAGCAAAAGGAGATGGGGCTCCCCACGGCTCAGGAAGCGGCTCGCGTGGCATTCCAACCACACCTCCCTGCCAAAACTCGTCACCACGTGCACCTCCTCTTCACGCTGGATGCCGGTAGCGAGCACCTGTTCGACAATGGACAGCCGTTCCGGTGCCTGAAACGATGGAATGCGGCGGAAATTCTGGCCGATCAGCTGATCAACAGAGGCGTTGATGATTTTCCCGGCAGCCCGATTGGCCATGACACATTGCCCGGAACGCCCGTTGTAGGCCAGCACTCCCATGGTGGCCACTTCCAGGATTTTGCGGTTGAAATCGTTGGCATCCCGTAGTTCCCGCTCGGTCTCAAGGCGTTCGGCACTCTCCTTCTGAAGCTGTGCATTTTGCCGCTCCAGCTGCTGGTGCAGGCGACGCAGGGAGAGGTGGGTTTCAACCCGGGCCAGCACCTCTTCGGCCTGAAACGGCTTTGTAATGAAATCAACGCCTCCGGCCTCAAACCCTCTGACCTTGTCACGGGTCTCGTCAAGGGCGCTGATGAAAATGACCGGAACATCGGCATTACCGGCATCCGACTTCAGGCGTTGGCACACCTCATAGCCTTCCATATCTGGCATTTTTATATCCAAAAGGACCAGGTCGGGTGGTTTGAGGTGTGCGGACCGCAACGCCAGTTGTCCGCTGGTAGCGGGTCGCACACGATATCCCTGCGCCCTCAGGATATTGGCCAGCAGTTTGAGATTGGCGGGGATATCGTCCACCACCAAAATGTCTGCGTCCATATGGTGTATCTTGGTATTCATTCAATAGACCTTTCTCGGCTACATGACGTTACTCACGGTGTATCCCGCTCCAACAAGGAGAGCAGACGTTCATACTCCAGATTCTCTGCAAGCTGTCTTAAAACCGTTCCCGCATTAGGGTCCCGGCGGCTGATCTTTTCCACCAGCGCCTGGGTACGCTCCGTGTCCAATTCCAGGACGGCCATGGTCAACTCTTCTCGCAGTTCGGTTGGCAACGCGGCAATATGCAAGGGCTGAGGTTCGATGTCGGAAGGTCCTGCGGTACCATGGTGTTCATAGCGATATTCAACCCCGAGATATTTTGCCATAATCCGGAAGAGCATCGATATCCGATAAGGTTTGTGTACGAACTCATCGCACCCTGCGGAGAGAACCGATTCGCGCTCTTCTTCCATGACACTGGCGGTGAGGGCTGCAATTTTGACCCCATCGCCGCCCGGTAGTTCCCGGATGCACCGGGTGGCCGCAAGGCCATCCATCACCGGCATGCGTATGTCCATCCAGATGAAATGAGGCGACCACGACTTGAAAAGTGCCACCGCCTCCTTCCCGTTTTCCGCCTGCCGGACGTCAAATCCCACCTGTTCGAGGGACTTGACCAGCAGCAGACGGCTCTCCTGTTTATCCTCGACCACCAGAATGCGTGGAATCGGCTGGCCCGGTATCAGTCCGATCACACGGTCCTGCCGTGCGTCTTTCAGTATGTCCGTTTCCCGGCCTGGGCGGACGTTGCACTCAAAAAGGAAACGACTGCCTTCACCCACACGGCTGTTGATGGTGATGTCGCCGCCCATCAGACGGGCATACTCCCGGCTGATGGTCAGCCCCAGGCCGGTGCCGCCTTGTTTTTGTCGTCCTGTTTCCGTTTGCTCAAAGGCCTGGAATACGTCTTCCAGTTCATCTTCTGAGATGCCCGGGCCGGTGTCCTCGACCTCCACCACCAGGCGCAATGCCTCACCCGTGTTCTCCCTGACTGCCGCCCGCACGGCAATGCCACCACTATCCGTGAACTTAACGGCATTGCCCAGCAGATTGATCATGATCTGACGGAACTTGTTTGTGTCTGCAATCACGTAGCGCGGAAGCCCATCGGTTTCACCAAGATCAAAGGCCAGATGTTTTTCATCGGTCCTGACCCTGAACATGGCGTAAAGGTCTCTGAACATGGCATGAATATCAAAGGCACTGGGTGCCAGGGTGATACGTCTGGCCTCGATCTTGGAAATTTCCAGCACATCGTTAAGCAGCCCCAGCAGGTGCTCGCCGCTGCGGTTGATGGTGTTCAGAGAGTCCTGATGCCCGGCGTGGAGGTCCGGATCACGCTGCATCAGCTGCGAATAGCCCAGAATGGCGTTGAGTGGCGTACGCAGTTCATGGCTCATGTTGGTCAGAAACTCGCTTTTGGCACGATTGGCGGCATCAGCGGCCTCTTTGGCGCGACGCAACTCCTCGGTGGCCCGCTTTTTGGCGGTAATATCCTCAAGGGTCAGCACAACCCCGCCGAATTTATTAGATATGTCGAGAATTTGAGAAAGCGTGAGAATAAAGTATTGTTCTTCGCCCTGCTCCACAATTTTCTTTTCAAAGCTCAAACTTTTCTCTTCACCGGCGATAAACGCCTTCAGGTCATCGGTCAGAGAGGGAATCAGGGTTTCCAACGCTTCTGTGGTAAACTTTTCCGATTCTAAAAGTGGACTATCCTCAATCAAATATCCGTCCGAGGATTTTTCCGGCACCGGGCGATAATAGTTGGCACCGGGTGATTCCTGGGCCCGAAAGCGCCTGGCGGCGGCATGGTTCAAATGATGCAGATTCAGCTCCTTATCCAGGATGAAGACCATGTGGGGGTGGCTCTCGAAAATGGTAAGGTAGCGATTCTTCTCGTTGGTCATCAACCGGTTCCGAATCTGTAGTTCCTCAATGAGTTTGCTTTGGTCGGATTCAGCCCATTCAATGCAAAAGGCGATCTCCACCCGGTCAAAAAACCGTTCAACCAGGTTCAGGCAATTGTTTTTCAAACACGAATCAAACCCGGAATGCAGGATCAGATCCTTATAACTTTGCCGGTAATATTTCATAAAACCGAGAAACATGCCCAGGTTCACGCCGCGCTCCCTGTGAAGGCGTGCTTCAAGAATACCGAATTCGGCAACCGGATCGCCTACAAACTTCTCGTCAGGATTCAGCTCCAGGTCGGGGTGATTCTCCTGAATGGCGGCCAAAAGAGCTTTGGACAGGCCGGAGATGGACAATCTCCAGGCTTCCCGAAGTGTTGCCGTATATTTCACATATCCCTGGGCATGGGCGTATACGAGAATTCTATCCATGAGCCACTCTTCATGCTCGGCAATGAGTTTGCGAAACGATGCGATATTCATCTTTTCCCTCCTTCCAACAGAGCCAACAGACGGTCGTACTCCAGGTTCTGTGCAAGCTGTCTTAAAACCGCTCCCGCGGCATGCCCGGACCAGTGTCCTCGACCTCCACCACCAGGCGCAATGCCTCGCCCGTGTTCTCCCTGACACCCGCGCGCACGGCAATACCGCCTCTGTCCGTGAACTTCACGGCATTGCCCAGCAGATTGATCAGACGCTGAGGGCATCCTCCATGTTGTTGATGATCTGTTTCTCCAGAACGCTCTCGGTGATGTATCTAATCCTTCATCATTTCTTGCCTTTCCCGCTCATACTGATCGTATGAAGGGGTCTCCTTTCCCAATTCAGGAGTTGGGTCGTCCTTTTTCATTTCTTGAGCCTGGTTGGCTCCTTCATACATGCCTTGGACAATGCCCTTGTAAACGTCCCCGCTTTTCCCACACGAAGACAGGAAGGCGACAAAACAACATATAATGAATATTTTTATAATTCTTTTCAAAACAGTCCTCCGAACAACTGGATAGTATAGGAATTTATGATACTTGTCACCGTACGATTTTCATGGCTTCCGTCAAAACAGAGGTCAAACAAAAAAAATAGGCATGTTGCTGTTCAAGCAGCTCGAACTCTTTAAACCATGCATCGGCTTCCTCTGACGTTACCTCATAGACACACTTGGCCACCTCATATGCATAGAAGCCCCCACCACAACCAACCTCCAAAACCTGCTCCCCAGAGTGAAGCTGCATTACATCCAGCACCAAACCTCTTCGGACTACCTGGTCGTGGCATTGGGCCACTGAGCGTTGGATGCACGCCATGTCATCAACGAATGTAAGTGAGCTCATATCATATACCTCGTTCTTCCATACGACTACTCCCTCAATAACCGCCACGGGCGGACCGCATTGGGGACCTGGGTCTGCCCACAACGAATAATGAAAGTAATGTTAGGCATACCTACACTTTCTTATAACGGGCATGTCCTGGCGGACACAACGAAGATAGAAAATGGCATTATGCCGCCGCCCCCCCGACGGGCAATGGGCCCGGACCGGAACTGTAGACAGCTCAATTGTCCGGTTCCTATTGCCCATCGGGGGGGCGGCTCTGCTGAGGTTGCCTTGGAGGCTGCCTTTTCATATAACTTACATGGCAGAAAAACCTGCCACAACGAAAAACGAAAGTCCTCTAATTCCAGCATATTGGTGAGACTTTCATATAAAAAACTCCTTAAAAAATATAGGGTCTTGTGTTTATCATGATTAAAGGCTTCCAACCCACAACACATTGATTTTAGAATGACAGATTAACACATTAGGGTTTGAATTGTAAGGCAACATCATGATATATGTCCACTGAATTTTATGAAATTATCCCATATATTAAGGATACCCATGGCTCAGCAGTTAACTTATACACTGACGCTTAAAAAAACCGAGGCCGCTGCCGGCTACTTCCAGGCCGTACCGGAAACCCTTTCACATTTGAACGAAATGGTGACCCTTCTGCAAGATGCGCCCATGGACAGTTTTCTCCACCGGGCCGCTCTGGACCTTATGGCCGATTTTACTCCGGAGGAGATCCGCGCCCGCATCATGCAGGCAAAGCAACAGAAAAATTTTATTTTATTGGGCCTGCTATGTGAACACCTGCTGCTCTCCCACGGTATGGGAGAAACCAGGCACTATTTCTCGGAACAGCGCATAAGGGAACTCGGGGCCTATTCCCCCCTGATTTACCTCAGATGGGCACTTGAACCCAACCGGAGACTGCACTCCCAGTGGATTAAACAGTTCCGGAAAAACATCCTCTCCCATGAGCCCCTTCCCTCACTGGCCACATCCGGTCTGCCCCCCATCTGCGCCGGCGAGTGTCGCCCCCCAGTCACCCAGGGTGCCCAAATCAAAGATATCCATAAATTTCACATCTGTTCACAACCTGCCCAACCACCCCTCTCTGCAGAACAAACCACTGAAACAGCCCTGGAAAGACTGGCATCTGCCGGCATTTTCCTGGAACAGGAGATGCGTCATCAGTCAAGCCTGAGCCCCATTGCGCTGCTCAGAAAATGGCGGTTTAAAACCACCACGAAAAACGGACGTCACCACTTCTGTCTCTCCGGCACCCAGACAAGCTATGGTAAGGGACTCACGCTTCCCGATGCCAGGGCATCCCTCTCCATGGAAATTGTGGAACGGTGTGCCTCGTTTGTGTCTGTGTCAGACGGAGAGATCCTGGGCACCCAAACACCAGCTCCCCTGATATTCGGGTCCGGATCTTCCCTGGAAAAACAGGGAAAGCAGATCATTCATCCCCAGGACCTGGCCCTGGAGGTGAGTTACCAGGATGAACCGCTGCACTGGATTGAAGGAACCCGTCCGGGGCCCCATGGCCGGGAGAAGGTGTGGATACCGGTCCAGGCACTGTTCCTTTTTCCGAATCTTGATGAAATGGATCTTTTCTCCGGTCTGGGCTCCACAGGACTGGCAGCGGGCAACACCCTGGCCCAGGCCAAAGTCTCTGCCCTTCTTGAGGTGGTGGAAAGACACCAGGAAAACACTGTCCCCTTTGATCCGACCACCTGCTTTCGTCTGGTGACCCAGGAGGATGACAGGCTTGGAGCGCTTCTTGAATCCTACCGCTCCCTTGGTATTGATGTGCTGTTCCAGGATATCACCCCGCCATCGGGAATTCCCTGCTGCAAATGCTTTGTAAAGGATATGGATGGGGTAATCCACAAGGGTACGGCAGCCCATCTCAACGCCCGCAAAGCCATTGTATCCGCCCTGACCGAGATCCCCTATCCATTTCCGGAGGGCCCGCCCTCCCAGCACTTCAGCGGTGACCATATCCTGGTGGGATATGAAAATCTGCCGGACTTCACCACCGGCAGCCCGGCATCGGATCTTGCCCTGCTTGAGTCCCTGCTTCTCTCCTGGAATACCCCGCCGTGCTATGTGGATATCACCAGAAAGGACATGAACATTCCCGTGGTCCGAGCCATGGTGCCGGGCATGGAGATCATGGGGGATTTTGATCGCTTTTCAAGGGTCCATTCCGACCTGTTTATGAATTACCTGGCACGGGAAAATCAATAATCCGGCGGTGGGGCCGCCTCTTTCGATAACCGCGACCCACTGCCTCGCCGCTCTGAATCGTTGAAAAACCATGGGCCTAATTCCACACATATTAAATCTCATACACTAAATCCAATATATTAAATATCATAATAACAAATAGTTATATTTAAAAACTAACAAAATTTCAGATTCGATAAAAATTTATTGACAAGCAGAACACAAGCAGTTAAAGTAAACCTCGTAAAAGATTGAGCGCTCGCTCAATGTGAAAGTGTAATTCTTTTTTATTCTGACAATGATAATTCCGAAATTTTAGTTGCTTAAGTACAATCCTGTTCCGTTACAATGTGTCGAAAAAAAACTTGTTCAGTTCCACCGGATTTTATGCCCATGAAAGAAAATGGTGAATCATCATCTTAATCAATGGGGCATTATCCATGAAACATAAAGTATAGGTCATGGGGACGTTATCAGCTCTTATTGATTTGCCGTAATAAAAATTCAGATGTTACTGTTTTCTGAATTTTTCCGTGGGTAAACGGAAAATCAAAAATCGTTGAGTCCCTGGTTGTCGTCGATGAAAGGGGGGATACCACAGTTTGAGAAAAGTGGATACCCCGATTAACATTCAACGGAGGAAGAAAAGTATGGCAGAAGCAGGTGTTTTTCAATCCGGCAGTTCCATCAAAGCAGCAGAGAAAAAAGCAGCGGCCCCGGGTGAGTTGACGGCCCGGTGGGGACAACCGCTGACCGGAATCATCTCGTTTGTCTGTTTCACGGCAATCGCCTGGATATTGTGGTACGCATTTAGTGATCCCAGAGGACCGGTGGGTATGTTTCCCTATCCCTTTGTCATGTATCTGGCCATGATGATTTTGGTGGGGCTTTACCAGCATATGTTTCTGGGTGACTGGCCCTTTGAAAAGTTACCCCAGCCCGCCCGGGGGCTGGTTGAAACCATTGTCAACCTGGTACTGGTATGGTTTGTTATCCATATTGTTTTTTACAAAATTTTCGGACTGGGCTTTAACTTCTTAAGCCAGAGTAACCTTGAGGCCATGGCGGCGGCGGGTCTCACCGGAAAAATTGATCTGGCCACCATGGAAGCCAAGCATTTTGCAGAAAGTGCCGTGGTCTGCTTTGTGTTGATCGGCTTTTACAGTTACCCCTTTGTCACCATTTTATTTGGTAAATGGCCCGTGCGTCCCAGTGATCTTCCCCAGCCCCAGGCCGGATTGACTGAAATTGCCTGGTGCTCTCTGTGGACACTGATATTCTACACGGTTCTCATTGTTCCCTTCTGGGGACTGGTATTTGGAAAGGCACTGGGCGCTTCCTATGGATTGAACACGCCTTGGTGGGGCGGCATTGCTGATTTTACCCATCTTCACTGGGTGTTTGGCTGGTGGGAATGGATGATCGTTATTCTTTTCATGACCGCCAACGTCTGGCGCATGAAGCCCTGGAGCATCATCACCCTGCCCCAGCCCTGGAAAGGAGTTGTCTCCTTTATCATCAACGTCATCCTTGGCTACATCATGGCGCTTATCTGCATCCGCATCGCCCCGTTGTGGCTGCCCCATGAGGTCATTCATCACCTGAAAGAGGCAAAACCCCAAGATGCGGAACTGCTTCGATTCCTCTGGTACCACTCTGCAGAAATCGCCGGCTTTACGTTGGTTCCCTTTCTCATCTGGCACCACTATTTCGACGATATGGTTCCCATGGCCGACAAGGACTCCTGGGGTGCCTTTTGGTTCAGAACCGTGGGTGTTCTGGTCTTTTGTGCCATCAATTATGTGTTTTTCTACTATACAGGCTGGGGCGAATGGGGCCTTGGCAATCCCCACTGGGAGCATAAATTCGTCCATGGAGAGTCCCTGATATGGAACTTCTGGTGGATCATTCCCCTGCTCTGGAACGAATGGTTTTTCCACAAATGGCCCTTTTACACCCATGAAGGCCATTGATTCACAGCACCATGATTTACCGAACCATTGATCACCGCCGCCGGCCCGGATTATTTCCACCGGCGGTTCCCTCCTCTTTTTCATGCCATCAAAAGGAAAAATCATATGTCCGATAAAAGCGTTTACTTTGATATCCTTACACCTGTTCACTTCATCAGCCGGTCCGCCTCGGTGTATGATGATAAAATCGCGGTCATCTACGAAGACAAACAATATAGCTATACAGAATTTTATCAACGGGTGAATCGTCTGGCAAGCGCACTGAAAAACGTCGGCGTGGGCAAAGGGGACAAGGTGGCATTTATCTGTCCCAATACGCCGCCCATGCTGGAGGCCCATTTTGCCGTTCCCATGATCGGAGCGGTGCTGGTGAGTGTCAACATACGACTGTCTGCCGGTGAACTGACCTATATCATTGACCACTCCGACGCGAAAGCTCTTTTTGCGGACAATGAATTCTCAAACGGTCTGGTTCCCCTGATCAAAGACATTCCCAAGGTCAAGACCTTTGTCAACATCTGCGATATCAGCGATGATAAGCCCCTGGAGGGGATGGAGTATGAGGCGTTCCTGGCCACAGGATCACCCGATCCCATGATCCCGGACGTGGATGACGAATTTCAGGTCATCAGCATGAATTACACCTCCGGCACCACCGGACGACCCAAGGGGGTCATGTATCACCACCGGGGCGCATACATGAATGCCCTGGGAGAGCAGCTGGAATTCGGCGTTAACAGCCATTCCACCTATCTATGGACCCTGCCCATGTTTCATTGCAACGGATGGTGTTTCACCTGGGGTATCACCGCCATGGGTGGTACCAACCTCTGCCTTCGTAAAGTGGTACCGGAAGAGATCTATCGTCTCATTGAAGAGAAACACGTCACCCATCTGTGCGCGGCCCCCACCATCCTCATCGGTATGTCCACCTATGCCACCCAGCAGAACATCACCCTGGGCCACCGCCTTGAAATCATGACCGCCGGTGCTCCCCCTGCCCCCACTGTCATCCAAAACATGGAAAACATCGGGGCCAATATCACCCAAACCTATGGGTTGACCGAAGTGTTCGGCCCCCACAGCGTCTGTCAGTGGCAGGCAAAATGGAACACGCTTCTCCCGGAAGAGAAGGCCCGGATCAAGGCCCGGCAGGGAGTTCCCTATATCATTGCCATGTACATGGACGTTGTGAACCCCCAGACCATGGAACCGGTGCCAAGGGATGGACAGACCATCGGTGAAATCGTCATGCGGGGAAACAATGTGATGCTGGGGTATTACAAAGATCCCGAAGCCACCGACGAGGCATTCAAGGGCGGATGGTTCCACAGCGGAGATCTTGCCGTGATGCACCCCAACAACTATGCCCAGATCATGGATCGGAAAAAAGACATCATCATCAGCGGTGGCGAGAACATCTCCACTGTGGAAGTGGAGAATGTCCTGTACCAGCACCCCGAAATCATGGAGGTGGCGGTGGTGCCCATCCCCGATGAAAAGTGGGGTGAAGTGCCCAAGGCATTTGTGGTACCCATGCCCGGTACCAACCCTTCCGCCGAAGAGATCATTGCCTTCTGCAAGGAGCGCATTGCCCGGTTCAAGGCCCCCAAAATTGTGGAATTCGGGGAACTGCCCAAAACCGCCACCGGCAAGATCCAGAAATTCAAGCTCAGGGAAAGAGAGTGGAAAGGCCGCAAACGCATGGTGAATTGATGTAATAACACCTCAGCCCCGTTCCCCCAGATAAGGGGGAACGGGTGTTCCCACACCTGTTTTTTCATTTTGGCCCATGTTGGATGCCAGTGTCTTAGAGGGTGGGCACAATGTTTTTGACAAAAGCCCCTGAAATACAACATGAGCCTTCATTTTTGGTCATGGCAAGCGATCTTGCTTGCCATGACCTTCATGATAAATGTCAAAAATTTTTTCATGGGCCAGATAGCGATCCCGGTGTGGATCCAGGAGATATCGTTTGATGGCGTTGAGCCGGCATAATATTTCGGTTTCAAGCATCTGTCGCAGCTCCTTTTTTACCTGAACAATCTCTTTTTTCAACACCTCACGATTTCGTTCCACCCCATGATAGGCCTGGGATTTAATACGAATACGCATCTCCACCAGGGCCTGACGTTTTTCATCCTGTTCCCCACCCAGGGCCACCACCTCGGGGATAAGGTCTGCAAAATGGGTCACGGCAATGATATCCTTTCCTGCAGCCCAATACCCCATGAGAAACTCCGGTTCCAGATCCTTGTAGTTCTGCAGGGGCATGTACATGCGCTGCAGGTAGAGCAGTACCTTTTCCGTTTTTTTGCGATGCCCCCCGATAATGACGGAGCCCCCCACCTCTGCCTTTCTCACCCCTTTGGTCCAAGGGGCACCGGTGATGCCGAAATCGTTGCACAACGGAATTCTCAACAATGCCGACAACGTGTTCAGAGCCAGGGCATATCCCGCCGACGGTCCCCCCACATTGTAGGAGGCAGACAGCAATTGATGGTGGATGGCGTAGCGTTTGAGAAAATCTTCAAAAAGGCCTGCAATATTGATATCCCCCGAAAGTTCCTGAAAATAATTTTTCACCATGGTCAGGGCCTCCCGGGCAGACTGCTGGGTCATCTGCACGGCCAGATCCATCTGGGCCGCACTGTCCGCCGAAGATGACACCGCCCCGGTAACCAGAATATGGGACTGTTGCAGACGACTGGTGAGGCTGGTGGCGATGGGCAGAAGAATTCCGGTCATCTCGTTGGCCCCCACCCCAATGATAAAACCCACCTGGGGTTCCTGACTCAACTCCGCTTCCAGAAACTCGTTGAGCTGCACATTCCCTTTACGCACCGGACTCCGGGAGATCTCCTTGCGGGCGGACTCCAGATGGGATTCGCCAATGGGATATTGCTTTTCGCTTTTGATCGGCTCCGCCAATTTGAGAATGGTGGAATAACGCCGGACAAAATTGATGGGATCCCCCTGGATATCCGCCTTGAGCAAGGGGGGAGCCTTCATGGCATCCAATATTCCCATGAGGGTTTTAAAATTAAATTTAATAAAATTAATTTTATCTGTTTCCGAAGAGTCTTTGAGATCCCTCAGGTTCATGAGCACCTTATACTCGGTGGAACAAAGGGCAATGGCCTTTTCCGTGAATGCGGAAAAATCGGCAGGGGTATTGCAGATTCCCTGGGCCGTTTCAATAATGCGCTCCACCGGTATCTGGCGACCATGAACAATGGCGGCAAACTGTTTTTTGATAATATCGGCAATGTCCTTCTGCCTCAGATGTCCGGTAACCTCCAGCACCTTGAGCCGTTTGGAGCGAATAAGGGCCGGATCCAGAATATCCAGACGGTTGGTGGTCAAAACGGTGAACACCTTGTTCAGGGGGATCTCGCCGTCAATGATGTTCAAGAATTTATTGGTCACCGCATCGGAGGGAGCACCGCCCGAAGGGCTTCTCCGGGGCGCCAGAGAATCGCCTTCATCAAAAAAGACCACCGTGGGTGCGATCATCTTTGCAATGTCGTAGACCCGCTCCAGATTGGCCACCACCCCATGGATGGGATTGGTGGGGTCCTGAAGGCCTGCGGGACTGGTGGCAATGTCATGGACATGCTCACTTTCACTGAGCCATGTACGCACCAGAAAGGTTTTACCACTTCCCGGAGGCCCTGTGAGCACCACGCCCTTGTCTTCACTCACCCCGTAGGTAAAGCAGTTGTTGGCCATTTCACTGAATTTATCCTTGATTTTCCCCACATATTCTTCCCAGGGCGCATTGCGGTCCATGCGGTCCACCACTTTTTTATACAGCTCTCCATACACATTCCGGGCCACCAGCTGAAAGGCGTTGCGCACCAGCACTGCGTCCTCCAGCATCTCCGGTTCAAAGGTAGATTTCATTTCAATGACCGATTCCACCAGCTTCCGGACATAGGCCGGGGTGACCTTGAGACTGCGTTCCCGGAAAATGGCATAGATGTTCTCCACCGCCCGGTTCAGGGGGCTTTTCTTTTCTTCATCCGCCATGACAAGGTTGTGCCGTCTCAGCTCCAGGATAACGATCTGTTTTAAATTTACGGGATTCATCCAGTATTCGGAAATATCAATGATTCTGCCCTTTTCCACAAACCGCCGATAAATGGAGGGATCAAATCGATGGGCCTGGTCCGTGGTGGCCACAAGAAAACAGTCCCGGCTGCCGTTCATGATCTCATCCAGCACAATATTGGCGGTGTCAATGAGGGAGCGCTGCTGTCCGGATGCCCCCATCTCCCTTGCTTCGGCCCTGCCAAAGGCGCTGTGGGCCTCCTCCACATGGCGGATGGCCGTGACCCTGGGATGTCCCATGGCCTTTCTAAAAAGGTTTCCCGGCTCTCCGGCATAGGCGGTCTGGTAATCATTGGGAGTAATGGTGGAATAGTCCACCACAATGCCCCGCTCTTCAAAGTAGGTCAGGTTCTCCAGAATTTTCTTTTTAAATATCCGATTCACCACCGGAATTTTGGAGAGTCTTCGATAAAATCGCCGGACCCGTCTCATGGCAATGGCCATGGCAAACTCGGGGTCCACCTGTTCCAGTGAGGTAAAAAGCCCGTGCCGGGCCATGAGTTCATCCCGTTTGACCCGCCAGTCAATGGTGGGAAGCACCTCATCCCTGAAGATAATCTTGTCCAGACTCTCCTGCACGGTGGCGGTTTTTCCACTGCCGCTGGCACCCTCCACCAGAAGCAGGGGGGATTTGGGCACATCCTGCCCGGTGAGATACTCCTTTCGAATGTGCGCTCTGTATATTTTTTCAATGATGGCTTCCACCTCCACCGGCACATGAATGTCCGTGAGATGGCGGTCAAGAAGGGTAAGTAGATACTTACGCTCCGCAGGGGTCAACTCTTTTTCAATGATTTTGTTCCAGGACTTTCCCGGATGGGTTTCGCCGGAATATTTAAACCGTTTTTTCCAGTCGGTGAGGATATCCGGATCATTTAACACATGCATGCGCCTGTTTTTCCGACGCAAGAAAAACAACCGCGAAAAAGCGGACTTGATCCAGCGAAACAGCCGGGGGCCGGGCTGGTACTGATTCAAACGGGCTCGCATGAAGGCCCGGGTCTCATAGGACCAGGAATCCGCCAGACTGTCAATGCGCTTGATCTGTGTTTCGGGAAGACGAACATGGGATTTCTCTTTGGTCAGCCGCCTTGGCATGGCAATACCTCCTGAAACCATCCTGAATGTAAGACAACATTGGTCCGGGTTCTGATTTTCATCCCCCGGAGAACTCGGGCAGGATCATGCCGCTCCCCATGGACAGTCGGCGGACATGGGGGACCGGCTACTTTCCCAATGGCTTGTCCGCTTTCCCAGGAAGGCATTCAACTGGTTCCGGCGGAAGGGTCAACGACGGTGACACTCCGCTGTCATGGATCACAAAGGTCTTCTGTCCGGTCTGATTGGCATAGGCCGTGGCCCACTTCTGCTGGGTCAAAAACTGCAAAAGATCCGTACTGATCCCCTTACCCTTTCCACCCAGGGCATCTTGGAGCGAACCGATGCTCTCCAGGTAGGCCTTGTACAGTTTCCGAATGCGATCCGCCTCCTGATCTGCGGCGTAGTTGGCGGCCTCTGCGATGAGTTCTCTGCGTTTTTTCTCCTCCGTGGCCTCCACCAGTTTATCTCCGAACCGGGTTTCACGCAGCACAAAACTGACCACCTCCATGCCGTATTTCTTTTCCAGGGTGGGGCCGTTTTCGTTAATGGGCCGGGACTTCAATGCATTGAAAATCTTTTCTTTGATCTGCTCCCGGTCACTGATCAGACTGTTCACGTGCTGGGCCTGGAGGATGTCCTTGACGATGCCGTCAAAGTCGCCCTGGAGCAGATCCCGGGGAAAAAGGTTTTCAATGGCCCACACCCTTAAGTTGTTGATCCGGTAGGTAAGCACCGCCGAGGTCCACAGCGCCACATTCTCTTTGGAAATAATGCGCATGGGTTCCATGCTGTTACCCAGATAGAGACTCTGATTCATCAGGGGCACATCCTGCTCTATGCGGGTGAAAAACGGCAGTCGGGCATGCCATCCCACCTTTGTCACCGCCTCCCTTGTGCCGTTGAGCTGCTCAATGACCATGGCATAATTAAGCTTCACCTTGTAAATCACCCGGGTGGAGTAGATCACGGCCACAAGGGAGTAAAGGGTGGCAAAAATAAAAAACAAAAACATGAATCTGCGAACGAAAATCCCTACCCGTGCCCGTTGGAGAAAAATGGGGACAGCTTGTTTATCCGTCATGGTGACTCCTTTTATATGACAAGAGGGTTAGAATGCCTATTTTCGCGATTGATCATAACTTTGATGCGCCTGGAACTTGATGATCCGTTATATGGCACATATTTGCATTATCGGTGGCGGGTTTGGGTTCGCAGCGGTTTGGATCGATAACGCCAACAACAGCCAGATCCCGGTTATCCCCACTATGGGAAAAACGGGATCATGGAAGACTTCACGGACCGGTCGAGTTTTGCTATCTTTGTGTAAAAAGCATAACCCAAACAGCAAAACGGGTCAAAAGTTTTTTTAAATTTTATGTTCCAGACTACAAGCTGCGTTGATTCGTTGCAATAAATGGCATTAAGAGCTAACTCCCTAAAAATTTGAATTCATCTGCCCTTGTCTTCAACATAATAAAGCTTTCCAAAAAACAATTATTGGATTACACTCCAACTTTTAATATCATATTTAGGAGTACATTCCAATGATTAACAAATTCTTCTCCACCTATAAAAGGCTTCTCCAGAATACCAACTACAAACACAAACGATATATCTACGAAACGTTTAATACAAACAATAGATTGACAGGATTAATAGGACCAAGAGGAACAGGAAAGACAACACTGCTTTTACAATTTATAAAAGAAAAAATTGAGAATAAAGACGAATGCATCTATGCCTCCATAGACAATATTTATTTTTCTAAAAACTTGCTTTCTGATTTTGTAAATGAATTATATGAGGATTATGGCGTTAAATTTTATTTCTTTGACGAAATCCATAAATACCCGGACTGGAACCAGGAATTAAAAAATTTATATGACTCTTTCCCGGATATAAAAATAATATTTTCAGGAAGTTCCAGTATGGATCTGGTTAAAGGTGCCTATGACTTATCCAGAAGAGGGGTATTATATAATCTTGGCGGAATGTCTTTTCGTGAGTATCTGTTATTTAACGAAATTGCAAATATTAAGGCCTATTCATTTGAAGAGCTATTGAATGAAAAGGAAGAGATAGAAAATAGAGTTGCCGGCATTAAAAAAATAAAGGGGCATTTCAAAGAATATCTCGGGAAAGGATATTATCCTTTTATTATGGAGGATGAAACAACATACCACCAAAAAATTCTACGAATAATTGAAAAAACAATCTATGAAGACATTTCAAACTTTTATAAACTAAAAACCGAAAATTTATCAAACTTTAAAAAAATACTATCATTTTTATCGACAATTCCACCCGGAGAACCCAACCGTAACAGCATTGCAAAAAATATCGGCCTGGATAATAAGACAATCCATAATTATTTAAATATCTTGAACGAAACCGGTCTGATCGAATTGATTAGTGAAAATAAATCCGGCAGCAATTTATTAAAAAAAACTGAGAAAATGTTTTTGGACAATCCGGATTTATACATTTCCATTACTGAAGAAATTGGATTTCAATCAAAAACAGGTACTATAAGAGAAATATTTTTTATAAAGATGATAAAAAATGCCGGACACAACATTTTTTACAGCAAAGTGGGAGATTTTGAAGTGAAAGGTAATATTTTTGAAATTGGCGGCAAAAATAAAAGTATGAAACAACTGAAAAACGCCGGGGAAAAAGCATATTTAGTCAAAGATGACATACTTTATGGAAGTAAAAGAGAAATCCCATTATATTTTTTTGGATTTCTCTATTAAAAAAGTTGCCCGGTTTATACCATCCGGAAACATTGCCGATCTGCCGATCCGCCAGAAACACCCATGAGCCAAGCCTGACCGCATTTTTTTACTCTGACCCCATTTTTTATCAGGCAGCTTCTTCTTTATGCTCAATCTTGAACATTTCTTCAACGTCGAGGTGTAAGTTCAGATCTGGCCATTCAATCATGGTACCCCTGGCAATTAATTTGTAGTTCTGACATTCAGTTTCTGATGCAGTCATTAAGACAGGATACCAATCAAGAGGAGTGGAAAGTATTCGCCCATCTTTAAGCTCAACATGAAGGTACATATTGTCTATTCTGACATTGCTGCAATTTATCATTTTGTCCTTCCCTGTAATTGTACCGAGCCCAGCACCCAGAGGCTCATTCTCCAATGTGCTCCCCCCGGCTGCCGCTGACCACATCCACCAAGTCATTCACCATCTTCTTGAGCTGTCCGGCCTGGGTGTTGAGTTCATTGGAAGCAGAGGCCGACTCTTCGGCTCCGGCGGCGTTCTGCTGGGTGACTTTGTCCATCTCCACCATGGCCAGGTTGATCTGTTCAATCCCCTGGGCCTGTTCACTGGAAGCCATGGAAATCTCGCCCAGCAGCTCGCCCACCTTGGCTGCGTTGGTGGCCACATCTTTAAATGCCGTTGAGGTGGCATCCAGCAAGGAGGTGCCGTTGTGGGTCTTTGTAACGGTATCATCAATGAGTTCAGCCGTGACCTTGGCTGCCTTGGCTGAACGTATGGCAAGGGCTCTCACCTCATCGGCCACCACTGCGAACCCGGCACCTGCCTCTCCGGCACGGGCAGCTTCAACCGCTGCATTGAGTGCCAGTAGATTGGTCTGGAAGGAGATCTCGTCAATGGTCTTAATTATCTTCCGTGTCTCTTCACTGGCGGTGTTTATTTCCTCCATGGAAGCGGTCAACTCCTTCATGGCGGCATTTGCCTTGCTCACCACTGTGTTTACCTCATGCATAAACATATCGGCTTGGCGGCTGTTTTCGGCGTTCTTGCGGGTCATGGAAGACATCTCTTCCAGAGATGAAGAGGTCTCTTCAATGGATGCCGCCTGGGCCGAGGAGCCATCTGCCAGAGATTGACTGGAACAGATAATTTCTCCGGATACCGAAGAGATATGATCTGCACCACTTCCCAGCTCCGCAATGACCCGATTGATGGGGGCGGAGACCCCACGGGCCATAAAAAAAGAGACGGCTACACCCAACAGGGCAATGATGCCGATCCCCGCAAAAATCACCCGGAAAATTCTAACGACCTCTCCGTTGACATCGTCTATGTAGATACCGGAGCCGACGATCCAACTCCAATCCGGGTACAGTTTAACATAGGAAATCTTGGGCGACGGCTCTTCCTGACCTGGTTTGGGCCAGTAGTAGTCCACGAATCCCCCGCCCTTTTCTTTGGCCACGTTGGTAAACTCCAAAAACAGATGTTTACCGTGGGGATCCGTAAAAGCGGAAAGATCCTTGCCGTCCAGGTCCGGCTTAAAGGGGTGCATCACCATTAACGGATGGGTATCATTTATCCAAAAATAGTCGTCTTTCTCATACCGCAACGATTTAACAACGTTTTTAGCCTCGGTTTGAGCCACCGCCATTGACATAGCCCCGCTTTTCACCTGTTTGGAATAGTAATCAATGACGCTCCAGGCAGTTTCCACCAAATGACGGGTTTTAAGGTATTTACCATCATAGACACTTGATTTTATTTTCGGATAAATCCAGGCAAACATCAACGTAAAGCAAAGTGTAATACCCAGACCAAGTAACATGATGCGAGTACTGAGTTTGACTTTTTTTAACATTTTTCCATCCTCTGTTTGGTATGGTGAACTTAGCGCCCTGCGGGCGGACTTCTGCCTGATTTTATTTATTGTAATAAAAATTACATACCCTTATACTATTGAATTCATCAAGGGAAAAGAAGAGTGGGTCTTCGCGGATTGGTGTGATTGAGGTATGATTCTTGTACGCAATCCTCGGTATTTACGCATCAGCCGCTATTAATTTTCACACAAATCCGTGATGAGCCAGAATAGTAAGCCTATGGATTATAAATGGGGGACGATTCAAAGTAGAGATCAGCCGCTTTTTTGTATGCCTCCCTGTCCTTAGCCTTTAAAAGTTTTTTCAATGGTTTCCGACTCTCCTTAAATGAAGGCCCGATATAGGCCCAAAACCCCTTCATGCGGCCTGTCACATGGACAGGGCCGAAAAACTTCTCCGAATAGGTGTAGAACAGCTCATCGTGAAAGGCCTTGATGATCTCAAGCTCCCGGGAGTGATCCCATGAAAGCCCCTTGATTCGGGCAGGCAGAAAGGGATCTGCCAGCACCCCCCGGCCAATCATGAATGTATCTATTTCCGGGAATCGGTTTCGAATCATCTCAAATTTTCCCGGAGAGGTGATATCGCCATTGTACACCAGACAATGACGGGTGCGTTGAGCCACCTGTTCAAACGCATCCAGATCCACATCCCCTTCATACATCTGCACACCGGTCCTGGGGTGAACAATGATCTCTTCCAAAGGATATTTCTCAAACACCGGCAACAGTTTAAAAATTTCCGCCTTATCCTGACGTCCCAGACGAACCTTCACCGACAGGCGACACACCCCGGCAGTAAACACCTCATCCAGCAGTGCATCCACCATGTCAGGCCAGGGCAGCATGCCTGACCCCCGTCTTTTTTTGGCAATCTTGGAGTGGGGGCACCCCATATTCCAGTTCATGATGCCATAACCATACCGGGTGAGATGCCGGGCCATAAAAATAAAATCCACGGCCACATTACCAAGAATCTGGGGCACCACCGGAAGGTTGGGATTGTTTTCAGGTAAAAGATCTTTGATACGGGCGGGTTTCATGCGCTGCTCCCCCATGGTGGAAACAAAGGGGGCCAGGGCTCCATCCAGACCTGAAAAATGGTTGGTGTAAATTTCTCTGAACACCGCGTCTGTGTAGCCCTGAAGCGGTGCCAGCATTAATCTTACGTTCATTTTTTTCCTTATATCTTCAAGGTGTTATAGATATTCGCGAACAGTTTAATACTTATTTTACATTTTAGAAAACCCAGAATAGTTAATACTTACCATTGACAACATAAATTCGAAAGTTGAATTCATAAAAAAATCAAAAAAAAAACAGGGCTGTCATCCAATAAAATCACTTGACAAATCATATTAAAGTTTTAGAATGCTAATTCTAATATCAAAACAATGTTTAGGAGATTATAATGGATATTTCAAGAAAAGAACGGGACGACATGAGAAGACGACGGGAAATCATGGATGCCGCCCTTTCCATATTTGCCACCCAGGGATTCCATGGCACCACCATGGCTCAGATCAGTGAATCTGCCCAATATCCCCTTGGAACCATCTACAAATACTTCTCCAGCAAAAAGCAGATTTACCATGACCTTGTCATGGAACGGGTTCAACAGCTGGGGGAGATCCTCTATGAGATCAGTATCACACCGGAGATCTCCCCCACGGAAAAACTGAAACAATTTCTGTTTGCTCAATCTAAATTCTACCGCAGCAATAATGAGTTCATCCGTATTTATATCTCGGAAAGAAGCAACATTGATTCGGTGCTCATGCCAAAGCTGAACCGGAAGGTCAGCCGCATGAATGAAAAAATGGTCTCCCTTCTTCAAAAGACCTTTGAAAAGGGATTAAACAGTGAATTCAAACCCTACCCCCCCCGGGAGATGGCGCTGCTGTTTGCAGACATTGCCCACTCCGTCTCCTGGTCGTACCTGTTTGAAGATGAGGATGAGACCACTCAGCACCAACGGCTTGAACTGATTTTCAATATATTTTTAAACGGCGTTGCCGTCACCCAAACCCCACAGGAGAATTAATCATGGCACAACACATCGCAGATAGACGAGACCAGGATTTTGTACTTCATGAAATGCTCAACGTAGCGGACCTTTCCAAACATGAAAAATTTGAGGAATTTAATAAAAAAACCATTGATATGATCGTCTCGGAGGCCAGAAACCTGGCCATTAAGGAGATCCTCCCCACCCAGAGTGAAGGGGACGAAATCGGTTGCATCCTCAAGGATGGTCAGGTGTACGTCCCTGAGGTTTTCAAAAAACCCTTCCGCCTCTTTTGTGAGGGCGAATGGGTGGCCATGTGTGACGATCCGAAATATGGGGGACAGGGCATGCCCAAGGCCGTGGCCATGGCCGCAGGGGAGATGTTCACCGGGGCCAACTGCTCCTTTATGATGTATCCCGGGCTCACCCATGGTGCGGGCAAACTGGTGGAAGAGTTTGGCACCGATGACCAGAAAAAGACCTATCTTGCCAACCTTTACACCGGGAAATGGGCAGGAACCATGTGCCTCACCGAACCCCAGGCCGGTTCGGATGTGGGCGCCCTGACCACAACAGCCGTCCGAAACGACGACGGTACCTACTCCATCACCGGAAATAAAATATTTATCTCCGGTGGAGACCAGGACATCACCGAAAACATCATCCATCCGGTGCTGGCCCGTATTGAAGGGGCACCCGCCGGCACCAAGGGGATTTCCCTGTTTCTGGTCCCCAAATATAAAGTGAATGAAGACGGCACTGTAGGGGCATCCAATAATGTGGAGTGCACCGGTATTGAAAAAAAAATGGGCATCCACGGAAATGCCACTGCATCTCTCTCCTTTGGCGCCAAGGGCCCCTGCATCGGAGAACTCCTTGGGGAAGAAAACAAGGGCATGAAGGCCATGTTCGTCATGATGAATGAGGCCCGTCTGGGCACTGGCATGCAGGGATTCGGTTTTGCCACGGCATCCTACATCAATGCCGTGAACTATGCCCGGGAGCGGGTACAGGGAACGGACCTTTTAAAAATGTTTGATAAAAATCCCGAATCCGTTTCCATTATCAAACACCCCGATGTCCGGCGACAGCTCATCTCCATGAAGGCCTATGTGGAGGGGATGCGAACCCTTCTATACTACACAGGCCTTCTCTTTGATAAGGTAAATCTGGCCGATGATGAAGCTGAAAAGGCCCGTTACAAAGGACTCATCGAGCTGTTAACCCCCATTCTCAAAGCCTACTGCACCGACAGATCCTTTGAAGTGTGTGCCCAGGGCATCCAGGTGTATGGCGGTTATGGGTTTATCCGGGAGTATCCCCAGGAGCAGTTACTCCGGGACTGCAAAATCACCAGCATCTATGAGGGAACCAACGGCATCCAGGCCATGGATCTCCTGGGCAGAAAGCTTGGTATGAACAAAGGCAAACCCTTTATGGATCTTCTGGGAGAAATGAACAAGACCATAGCAGCGGCAAAGGAGATCGAGTCCCTTGTCCCCATGGCGGAAAAATGTGAAACCGCCGTGAACCGTCTGGGTGAAGTGGCCATGCATATGGGCATGACCGCCATGTCGGAGCAGGTGCTCAACGCCTTTGCCGCAGCCCATCCCTTTCTGGATGTCACCGGCGATGTCATCATAGCATGGTTTCACCTGTGGCGGGCCGTGGTGGCCGCCCCCAAAATCGAAAATGCCAAAAAGAAAGATGTGGCCTATTACCAGGGTCAGGTATCCACCGCAGATTATTTCATCACCTGTGTTATTCCAGGCACCCTTGGAAAAATGAATGCACTGACCACCAATTACAAGCCGGTGATGGAAATGCCGGAAGCCGCTTTCATCGGTTAATTCCTTCCTCCCTTCTCCCCTTTGCCCCCTTTTCCTCCTGGAAAAGGGGGCTTCGTGAATATCATTCATTTTATAAATATACCAACCATAAAAAAGTCTTTGACAAAATAACGCACATTCAATTATACATCTTAATAAAGATAGACTGAGCGCTCGTTAGGGAAATTCAAAAACACGTGGGCATCCATCTGAGATGCCTTTTTTCCTGACGGCTCATGCGGGTCGAACTGATGCAGATTTATCATCTAATCCATGAAAAGATGTACATTTTTTATGTGAAACGCCTTCATGTGAAGCACCTTCAAAGGATAAATCGGCAACATTTTTCCCCGTTAATTGGTTTCACCACGTTATAACAGACACACAGTCAACATTCACTATTTACGACATGCTGTCGCAACCGGTATCCCAAGGAGTAACGCTATGACCATGGAGAATCTGTACAAAGAAGTCATGGAAATCAACATGATGGATGACAACGACCAGAAGGAAGCTGCTGCAAAGGCATTCTTTGAAAAGCTGAATTTCATGGAACTTCCTGAATACTTCAACTGGGCCGACGAGATTTTTGAAGGACTCCATGTGAAGGAACGGGGAGACCAAACCGCATTGCTGTGGACGGACATCGCCACTAAGGTAGAAGCCTCTTTCACCTATTCCCAGTTTGCAGCAAAGGGAAACCAGTGTCTGAATGCCCTGCGCAGTGCCGGTATAACCAAAGGGGACAACATGTACATGATGAACCCCATTGTTCCGGAGACCTGGTTTGCCACCTATGCCTGTGTCAAAGGGGGGCTTGTGAATGTTCCCACGGCTACCAGCATGACCATGAGGGAGCTGCAGTACCGGTTTGAATCCTATGCGCCGGATTCCATTGTGTGCGCAGAACAGTTCGCCGATCTCATGGACGAAGCCCTCAAAGAGACCGGTACAACGCCCAAGATAAAAATCGTATTGGGAGCAAAAGAGGGGTGGACCAGTTATTCGGAACTTGAAAAACAGGCAGAAACCGCTGAGGCTGCCAAAACAAAAGCCAACGATCTCATCTTCTGTTTCTTTACCTCCGGCACCACCGGACTGCCCAAACGGGTGGGGCATACCGCCGCCTCCTACCCCCTGGGACATCTTTCCACCTCGGTTCTCACCGGCATCCGGCCCACCGACATACATCACAATTTAAGCGCCCCCGGCTGGGCCAAATGGGCCTGGAGCAGTTTCTTCGGCCCCCTGAACGTGGGTGCCACTGCCACGGGATTCAACTTCACCGTTCTGGATGGCAAGCTCTATCTTGAGGCCATTGAAAAACACAAGGTCAGCGTCTTCTGCGCACCTCCCACGGCCTGGCGTATGTTCATCAACATGGACATGTCCAAATATGATCTCTCCTCCCTGCGTCAGTCCATTGGTGCAGGAGAGCCGTTGAACCCCGAAGTCATCACCCAGTGGAAAAAAGCCACCGGCACGGAAATTCGTGATTTCTACGGCCAGACCGAATCCACTGCCATGATCGGAAACCCGCCCTGGATGGCCGGCAAAATGAAATCCGGTTCCTTTGGCTATCCCTCATTTATGTACGACATTGCCTTGGTGGACGATGAAGGCAAAGAGATCACCGTTCCCGATGAACCCGGCCACATTGTGGTTCGGCTGGATCGATGGCGAGCCATTGGCCTGTTCACCGAATATATAGGCAGCCCCGAAAAAATGGCATCGGTGTTTGTGGACAACTACTATTACACCGGTGACCGGGCATCCATAGATCCGGACGGTTACTGGTGGTTTGTGGGCCGGGCCGACGATGTGATCAAATCCTCTGATTTCCGGGTGGGACCCTTTGAGGTTGAAAGCGCCCTGGTGGAACACCCCTCCATTGGTGAAGCCGCCGTCATCGGAACCCCTGATCCCAAACGTCATCAGCTGGTCAAGGCCTATGTAATTCTCAACAAGGGGTATGAACCCTCAAGGGAACTGGCCCTGGAAATTTTTCAACACACCATCAACATTCTTGCCAAATTTAAAATTCCCAGAATCATTGAGTTTGTCACGGAAGTTCCCAAGACCATCAGCGGCAAAATCAGGCGCATTGAGCTGCGGGAAAATGAAGTGGCCCGCAAGGAAAAGGGAGAAGGTCCTGCAAACAATGAATTTTTCTACTGGGATTTCCCTGAGCTGAGTTCCAAGAAAAAATAACCCTGATCTTGCATCATATAACCGCCACGGGCGGACCGGGATTTGGGACCCGGGTTCGCCCACAACGAAGCTTGAAAGAATATTAGGTTTGCCTACTCTTTTATATAACCCCCATGCCCTGGCGGACACAACGAAGATAGAAAATGGCATTATGCCGCCCCCCCCCGACGGGCAATGGGCCCGGCCCGGAACCGTAGACGGCTCAATTGGCCGGTTCCTATTGCCCGTCGGGGGAGGGGCTCTGCTGAGGTAGACTTGAAGGCTACCTTTTCATATAACATACATGGCAGAAAGACCTGCCACAACGAAAAACGAAAGTCCTTTAATTCCAGTATGTTGGTGAGACTTTCATATAAAAACATACATAGCAGTAACCACCTGCCACTCTGATTCCACCAGTCTGAACGAAAAATGAAACCCCAATCATTTTTTTTTATATGAAAAGGCAGCCTCCAAGGCAACCTCAGCAGAGCCGCCCCCCCGATGGGCAATAGGAACCGGACAATTGAGCTGTCTACAGTTCCGGTCCGGGCCCATTGCCCGTCGGGGGGGCGGCGGTATAATACCATTTGGCTCCGCGTCTACGACCCTATATTTGTTGTGTTCGGCAGGACATGCCCGTTTATATGAAAGTCCCCGGTGTACGCCACAGGTCTTTCAATAATGCGGTCTGCCCGTGGCAGTTATAAAAAGTCCCTTAGGCTTGGGCTGATATCAGGTCAAGCCTTGGGGAAAACGATATCAGGCTCAAAGGGCATCTCAATCTCCACTTCACTGCCACCCGTTCGCATAATTTTTGCGTGGGGATACCGCTTGCGGAACACATGGATCATCTTTCTGTTCTCCGAAAGTACGGTGGCGGTAAACCGTTTATATTGATTTTCCTTTGCAATGTTCTCCAGGATATCCAACAGTTTGGAACCGATGCCCAGGCTATGAATCTCCTCCTTCACCAGAAAGGCCACCTCCGCCGTCTCCCTGTCCACCTCGGCATAGGAGCCAATGGCGATGATCTGCTTCCGTTTACCCAACTGACGAAATCCGATGATGGACATGTTTCTGCGATAATCCACACTGGCCCACTGACCCTGGAGCATCTTTCTGGAAAACACCTTTCGTTTATGAAAGAAACGATAATAAATGGTATTTTCCTGAAGGGAGTAGAAAAAATTTCTGGATTCAAATTCATCCGACGGCAGCAGCGGTCTGAAACTGATATTTTTACCCATGGGCAGGGACATGGAATAGTGGTAGTTATCCAGAAAAAGCAGGTCCTGGCTGGTGGGGGGCAGTTGATCCGGAAAAATATACCGCCGCTTCTTTGCCTCTTCAATGAGCTGCTGACGAAACCGTGGATGGGCCACCTGGGCAAGTTCCATGACCCGCTGGTAAATACTCTTCCGTCGCAATTCCGCAATGCCGTATTCCGTGACCACAATATCAATATCCCCCCGGGTGGTAGCCACACCGGCCCCCTCACTTAAGTGGGGAACAATACGGGAGACCTTTCCGTTCTGGGCCGTGGAGGGAATGACGATGATGGAAAAGCCTCCCTTACTCAGGGCACTTCCCCGAATAAAATCCACCTGATCTCCGATGCCGCTGTAAAAAAGATAGCCCTTGGAATCGGTGCATATCTGTCCGGTTAGATCCAGTTCCAGGGCGGAACTGATGGAGATGAAATTATCATTTTTCGCGATCACATTGGGGTCGTTGACAAATTCCGATGATCTGAAATAAAACATGGGATTATCACTGACATAGTCATATAGCTCCTTTGACCCCATACAAAGGGATGCCACGGCCCGACTCGGCAGATAGGATTTGTTTCGATTGGTGATCACCTTTTTTTTAAAAAGAGGCAACAGCCCATCGGTGATCACCTGGGTATGGAGACCCAGATCTTTTTTATTGTCAAGAAAATGGACCACAGCATTGGGCAGATGGCCGAATCCCACCTGGATGGTGGCCCCGTCATCCACCAGCTGATTGATATAATGGCCGATGCGCTCCACCACATTATTGTTTTTCATCTGGGGAGGCATTTCCACTATGGGTTCCTGGTGCAGCACCAGAAAATCAATTTCATCCACATGGACCAGACTGTCACCCCAGGTTCTGGGCATATCGGGATTTATCTGGGCAATGACCGTCCGTGCACTCTGCAGGCCGGCAAGGGTGATATCAACGGATATGCCAAGGCTGCAAAACCCGAACCGATCCGGTGGGCTCACTTGAACAAGGGCCACATCCAGCCCGATCTCCTTGGAATAAAAGATCTGGGGAATCTGGGACAGATACACTGGAATATAGTCAATCTTTCCTTCAAAGGCCGCCTGACGCATGGACACACTGATAAAAAACAGTTTAAGGCTGAACCGGTTTAAAAAGCTGACGTCATCCATATATTTGGCAAATGTATATGAAAGCATTTGATATATCACAATATCCTGAATTCTCTGATCATCCACCATGGATTTGATCAGTTGTTGGGGTTCACCGCATCCGGTGCCGACAAACACCCTGCTTCCATTTTTAATCTGCCTGACCGCATTTTCCGGCGTAAGTACTTTTTCAGGACAATAAGCCATGACATCCATATTTTTCTCCATGGGCCCTGTCATGCGTCACCATTCAAGGCCCTGTCTCTTCCTTCAAAATCTTAAATAACAGCACATCACACCCACCGAAATTGAGGGCATGTTCAACAAACAAATGGGGTTCCCCACTGCGCCAGGTTTTTTATATGATTTGCTCCCACCGGCTGGGTGAAAAAACGGGCACACCCGGTACAAAATAGTATGAGCCCCTTGAGGGGTCAAGCAGAACTTTGAATTATTTTTTTGACAGGAATAAGACCGGTGGCCGCCGCTGACACAATGTTCCCTGCCACCCCCGGACCATCTCCAGCCACATAAAGCCCCTTTATGGCGGTTTCCAGATAGTTATCCGTCTCTATTTGGGTGGCAAAGAATTTAATCTCCGGTGCATAGAGCAGCGTTTCATCATTGGACACCCCGGGTACCACCAGATTAAGCGTCTCCAGTCCCTCAATGAGATTGGATAAAATCCGTTCAGGAAGGGCCATGGCAATATCACCACACACCACATTGGTCATGGTGGGCTCAATATATCCTTTTTTCACACGATTCCAGGTGGATCGCCGCCCCCTTTTGAGGTCCCCGAACCGCTGGAGAATGGGTTTTCCCCCCCCAATAATGGTGGCCAGCCGGCCGATGGATTCTCCATAGGCTTGATTGTCCGTCACCGGTTCTGTGAGCACCACCTTGGATAGAAAGGCAAAATTGGTATTGCCGGATTTTCGGTTGGTGTAGGCATGTCCGTTGACACAAACGAAATCCTTATAATTTTCCAGGGAAATAAACCCTCCCTGGTTGGTGCAGAAAGTTCTTGTCTGGTCATCATAGGTGGTGGTCTGGATGAAAAAAGTGGGATCGTAAATGATATTGCAAAGGTCATCCATGATATCGTTGTGCACCTCCACCCGGACCCCCACTTCAATCCCCCGCTGGGACAGGGAAATGCCATGCTTGTGGGCCAGATTTCCCACCCAGTTGGCTCCGATGCGACCGGGGGCCAGGATGACGTTATCCGTAAGATATTCCCCCTTATCCGTGATCACTCGGTTCACCCGCCCCTTTTCAACTCCCACATCAATCACGGTTTCCGAGGTATGTATGGTCAGCCCTTTGCTTTTTATATATTCCGTCATTTCGGCGATGTAACGGGGAAGATTATCACTTCCCAGGTGCTTCTGCTTTATGAGCAGAAGGTCCATCCCGAATCGTTTGGCATCCTTTCTAATCTGCCGGGCCGCTTCCATGTTTGTGGGATACACCGGTCCGTCCATGCCAAAACGGGTGAATATGGTTTCCGTCTCATCAATGAGATCCTGGGCCGCCGTATGGGACATGAACTGGGTAAGATCGGTCTTTCCCAGGCGGGGAATAAAATTAAGCTTCCCGTCGGAATAGAGGCCTGCGCCTCCCACGCCGGAAAGAATATTGCAGGGGGTGCATCCCACACACTTCTGAAGTGCGTGGTTAGGACATTTCCGTTCCAGGACTGCTTTGCCCTTCTCAATCATCAACACCTTTAAATCGGCATTTTCCATGAGATAATAAGCAGAAAACAGACCTGCCGGACCACCACCCACAATAATTACATCATATTTCATTTTGAATTCCATGGCCTTAATTGTTTGGATCATATTGAATCCGGCACAACCCATTCTCTAATTAAAAATCTTTATTCTATACACCTGTTAAACAAAATGTCAAATTAATTTAAAATAGATCAGTGCTGACGCATGAATCAATAAGTCCTAAGATATCAGCTCATTACAAAATAACCTTTCGCACCATTATGAGTAATACAAAACAATAACCCATTAATTTCAAAGCAGATCATGAAAAATATCATGCGTCAGCACTAAAAATCGATCCGCAATTCCAATGATACCATGAAAAAACGACCCTGTGCGGGTGGCACAGGGTCGTAATGGGCTTGATTATAACTCAACTTTCTGAGTTGACTTGATTTGGAGGGATCACGCAGAACCAGGTCTGAAAGTTGAGATTATAACTTGAATCAGTGGGCAAGAATGGGCATCCCCATGAGAGGCCAGATCACGGCCACTGCCACGCCCACCAGAATCATGAGCATGATACTGGCAGGAATGCCGTATTTAAAGAACTCACCGGTGGTAAACTGTTTGGAATCATAGGCAATGGCATTGGGAGCCGCTCCCACCAGAAGCAGAAAGGGCATACCGGCAGTGACCAAAGATCCAAACACAATCACCTCGGGGGAGACCCCGAGATAGGGGGCGATGACCAGTGCCACGGGCAGAGATATGGCAATGGCGGCAACATTCATGATAAAGTTGGTCATGATCATGACAAAAAACGCGATGCTCATGACAAAGACAAACCAATGGGAATTCTGGAACATGGTGAGCCAGTTAATGGCCAGCCACTCGGCGGCTCCGGTTTCCCAGAGGCAGAACCCAATACTCATGGCACCGCCAAAGAGCAGGATAATATTCCAGGGAATGGATTCAAGATCTTTGAGATCAAGAATTCCCAGGATAAAAAAGAGAATGGTTGAAATCAAAATAATGGCGGTTTTATCCACAGGTTTCAGCATGGGCACAAAGGATCGAAGAGACATCACGGCAATGCAGGAAAAAATAATAACAGCTGCCAGAATTTCATTTTTCGTCAAGGATCCCATCTCTGAATTCAAGCGCACGGCTTTTTCCCTGAGTCCGGGAATACTCTTCTTTTCCGGTTTAAAAAAGATCATGAAGAATCCCCACAGCGCAAAGACCATGGCCCATCCAATGGGGAACATATAGTAAGTCAGGTCAAAAAAGGAGATTTCCCGTCCCACGATATCCTTGAAAAATCCCAGAGCCACAGCTCCCCGGGCCGCCCCCAGCAGGGTAATAATGGAACCGGCACCGGCCACATAGGCCATGCCGATGAAAAGGCCCTTGCCGAAACGGGTGGGGGTATCATCATCGGCATACATTTGGTAAATGGTGATCAACAAGGGATACATGGTGGCAGCCACGGCGGTGTGAGCCATAATGTGGGTCAGGGCTGCCGTCACCACAAAACAGCCCAGATAGATCATGGAGGTTTTCTCCCCCACAATGGAGAGCATTTTATAGGCCAGCCGCTTGGTCAGCCCTGTCTTGGTGAAAACCATGCCAATGACCAGAGAGGCAAAGATAAAGAGCACCGATGGGTCCATAAAATCCTTAAAGGCTTTGTTTGCCGGACGAACCATGAAAAGCACCTGCAGCACTCCGATGGTAAGACTGGTAACACCAATGGGAACCACCTCAAACACCCACCAGATACCCGCGAGAAGGAAAACGGCAAGTGCCCCCTTGGCCTGGGGCGCAAGGAGAAAGTGCTTCCCAGTGGGGTCAACGGCATCGGGCCATGCCGGGCTGAAATTAACGCCAAAGAACAGGACCAGCCCCAGAATCAGAAAGAACAGTCGTTTCCAGTCTATGTTTGAGCCACTCTGGGCCAACGTTTGTGTTGCCATGATCTTCACCACCCCCGCTTTTTAATAATATTCTCAATTTCCGCCTTGCGAATGCGATCCTCGTGCCTCATTTTGATACTGTGGGCCTCTTTGATCTTCTCTTCCAGCAGGTCGGTGTCCGCGGGCTTGAGAAGGAAATCAAAGGCACCCAGTTTCATGCCCTTAATGGCGTTCTCCACCGTTGCCTGACCGGTGAGCATGATCACTTCGGTCAGGGGAAGACATTTTCGAATTTTCTTAAGGATCTCAAGGCCGTCAATCTCGGGCATCTGCACATCCAGAACCACCACGTCAAAATCAATTTCTTCAACAATTTCAAGAGCCGTTTTCCCCGAAAAAACGGGAGTGACAGAAAAATTTCTCAGTTCAAGCCGCTGTGCCAGGGTTTTGGCAAAATCCTCTTCATCGTCCACGATCAATACTTTAATTTTCATTTTTTTTACTCCATTGGAATTATGGATTATTATTTAGTGGTACTCTCTTCACCGGCATCTTTTCCTGCCAGCTGTTTCTTAAGATTTATCTTTTCATAGGCCTGCTTCATGGTTTCGGCCAGGAGATCAATGTCGGCAGGTTTCTGAAGATAGGCAAAAGCACCCAGATTCATACAGGTCTCTTTATCTTTATCAGTGCCATGACCCGTGAGGATGATCACCTCAATGTCCGGTTTGGACTGCTTGATTTCCCGAAGCACCTGAAATCCGTCAATGCCGGGCATTTTAAGATCAAGCACCATGACCTCAGCACCATCACGATGAACGGTTTCCAGGGCCTCTTCGCCACTGTACACCACGTCACTGTTGATCTGACGAATTTGAAGTCGCTGGGAAAGGGTCTGCACAAACTCTTTTTCATCGTCCACCAGCAGCACATGAAGCGGTGTTTCAAATTCAAAACTGTGAATACTGTCGGATTTATAATAATTTTTACCGATCTTTGTCTCAACCGAGGTTACCCCACTTACCTTCTCTGCAATGGTGGTGATTTTCTGTTTGAATTTGGACAGCAGCAGTACGTTTTTATCAATGGTCACCACCACGTTACCATCGTCGGCATACACCGTGAGTCCGCCGCCGGTGGTGGCCAAAGCCACTTCTACTTCGGCAGCAAGGACAAAATCCCTGGCCTCTTTTTTCACCAGATCATCGGACATGGTTGCCAGGGTGGCATGATGCTCGGAAATCAGGGCAACAGTATCAAAAACCGTCAGTTTATCCGAAGGCGCAACAATGTCATACAGGGACTCATCCCAGGCTTTTTTCCCGGTGATTCCGTTGACCCAGAGAATGGCCTGTTTGTCCGCCGTATTAACCTCATGGGTGGCCTCTTTCTCTGATTTATTCAAAATGGAAATACCGTTCCGGATACGGGTCTCTTTGTCTGTAACGATGAGGATTCGAAGGACATGGGTGGCCCACTTGGGGATAAGATGGCCAAGCATACCATGAAAGAGAACATTCCCTTGCTGAACATGGCGGGCCATGGTCTTTTTCAGGCCGGCAATAATTTTCTCTTTTTCATGGGTAAAATCGTTAAAGGGAATCTGTTTTGAATCCACCACCTTGTAAATGGTTTCCAGATTAATCCCCTGGTTTTCAGCTGTCTCTTCCATGATTTTTTTGTCTGTGACCACCTGGTATCCCAATGTTGATGAAAGTTCAGCTACGGTCTGATCCGCATGGGTAAACAATGCGCCGGTTATTGAGATAATTGCCATGATATCCTCCTCTATGTTTTTTTTATATTTACAATAAAATGTTGGGTACTGGGACTTGGTACTGTTCTTGTTATGGCACCTGCCATGTGGTGGCATCTTTTTCACCATGGTACTTACCTTGTTTGTGCTGTTTATAGTTATAGCAACATACATGCCACAAAAAAAATACCAATAATATCAATCAATAATGAATTATAAAGCAGACATGCAAATCATATTGAAACATAATAAAACAATTCATAATAGCGTCTTTGAAACCTTATGAAACATAAACACCCATATCCATGGAAGAGGTCTTCCCCTTTTTTCAGTTCCGATGGAATGAAGCTTCGGCCCGGAGCATGATCATTCAACGCAAGCCTGACCCCGTTGGCCCAACAATTGAGGGATGGCAGAAGTTGTCAAGCCCCGTTTTACCGGTTGTAATGGAAGGGTACGAGGAGATGACAAACCATGGATTCCGTGTAAGGAAGGAAGGAAGGAAGATGTCTTATCGTTGAAGACACCCATTATGGTGATGGTTATACTTGATGATCCGTTTTTTTTACAGTGCGGGTAACCGGGATCAGGCTTGTGTTATTGAGGCTTGGTTCTAACTTCGGCAACTTGGAATGGAGTCAGTCAGGTTTGTGTTATTGACACTATCAACCAGAGCCGGTGCGGACTCAAAACGCTGCGGATAATGCCACTAACGCAAGCCTAACCCCATCCCCACTGACCCCATCCCCAAATTACAGGGTCAAACAAACGCTTGATCTTGATTATCCGGGGTTGTCACGGAGAAGAAAGCCCCCCTTGATCTCTGCGGACGTCTTAAAACAAAAGCACCACTCCGGTGTCAGTGGCTTCAGGTGTGATGTCAATGGCCCCTCCCGCTTTCGTAAGGATCTCCCAGGAGGCTGTTTCAGAAATGCGCCGGACCACATCGGCAGGAAGGGGCTGATCCGGGTGCGCAGCACTGAACCTCACGGATGAGAGAGATGATTCCCCCTGAAGCGTCAGCGTAATTGTGGATCCGGCCGGCAGAACTGAAAAAAGCGATTCCATGGCGTAATAGAAACAGAGCTGGAGCTGCATGGCATCAGTGGTAAGGTACAGTGGCGTTGCCCGGTCTTCAATCTCCAGCGCCATGCCGGTATTTGCTGCCAGACGACGGCTCAACATAACAACTCTTTGGGCGAGAACCATGACATCCACCCGTTGCAGGGGCTGATCCGTGGTGTGGGCGAATCCGTTCAGGCAGGAAACCAGTTCCACGCCCCTTGCCACTTGTTTTTTGATGGTGGAAAAGGGGGTGCCCAGCCGCTCCCCCAGAATATCGGCATTGTCCATGGAGGTGAACATGAGCACATCCTCCATGAGCCCGGCACTCTCCCGAATGATGGCCAGAACATTCTGGAACTCATGGGTGGCTGAAGCGGTCAATTTGCCGAACAATTGGGTTTTTAGGGAATCTTGTTCACTCATTTTTTTTCTCCGTCCGATGCGCCCACTGCGCTGAGAATTTTCAAAGTCAGATCCTTGATATCAAGGGGTTTCATAAGGTAGTCAAAGGCTCCCAGGCGCATGCCCTCCATGCCTTCCCTGGTGGAGCCATGGCCCGTGAGCAGCACCACCGGCATGTCCGGTCTGTCCGATTTGATGCGACGAAGTGTGTCAAGCCCGTTCATACCGGGCATCATCAGGTCCAGCACAGCAATGTCAAAGGATTCTCCGGCCAGAAGGTTCAATCCGTCCTCTCCGCACGCAGCGGTTCGAGTTTCGTAGCCCCTGAGTTCCAGACGTTCTGCCAGGGTGTTGGCAAACTCCTCTTCATCATCAATCAGCAGTATCTTGATGCTCTTCTTGGTCATGATCGTCCTCCGATGAATGTTCTGGGGTTTTGGGAAGGGTGATGATAAAATCGGTGCCCTGCCCCACTTTGCTGGAAACGCTGATGGTGCCACCCAGCTTGTCAATAATACCATAGGAAATGGAAAGGCCCAGGCCGGTGCCCTTTTCTTTCTTGGTGGAAAAAAACGGATCAAAAATATGTTTTATAATATCATCGGGAATACCGCTTCCATTATCACTCACCGTAATTCTGACGCCGCTGCCCCTGAAATTTTCCGTCTCTATGCGGATAACCCCGCCATCCTCCACGGCGGCAAAGGCATTGGTTAACAGATTCAACAACACCTGCTGAATCTGGCCCTTGTCTGAATCAATGGTATTGAGTTCCTCAACAAGTTTCAGCCGGATATCTATTTTTCGGTAAAGGGCCTCCCGTTCCAGAAAGCCAATAACCTCCTTGACCACAAGGTTGGTGTCCATGGGCTCTATTTTTACATCTATGCGTTTGGCAAATCCCAATAATCGGTGGGTAATGGTCCGACACCTATCAACGGACTGAAGAATGGATGAAATCAACAGTTGAAATTTTGCCTGGTTGCTGAATGGCTCGGAGTAGTCCAGAAGATCATTGATCAACCCGGCCTTTTCATTGATGATGGCAAGGGGATTATTTATTTCATGGGCCACTCCGGCGGCCAGTCGTCCGATGGATGACAGTTTCTGACTGTGCTGCAACTCATCCATCACCTTTTCCCGTTTTTCATCGGACTCCTTAAGACGGCGCACCAGACTATTGGTGATCTGGATAATGGTCAGAAGAATCAGGGTAAATCCGATGACAAACACCACAAACAGCTCTGTTTTAAGGGCATACCAGGATTGAAGCACCACGGAACGGGGCTTGACCAGCACCAATGTATAGTTGGCGGAACTGAATCCGGAACTGGCAATCAGAACCTTCTGACCATCAGGAGCCTCGGTTTCAAAGATATTGGATTCAAATCGGCTACTGGGTATGTCAAAGGGACATTTTTCAAGGGTATTGCCATACAATTTTGAATTGGTTTGGAACACACCCTGGTCATCCACCAGAAACGCATCACTTTTGGAATCCAACCCCATGCTGTGGATAAGTGTGTCAAATTGATCTGTATCAATGGTGGCCCTTAAGATCCAGGTCTGCCCGTCATCGGTGAGATGCTGCACCGCCACCACGATGTGAGGAAATTTTCGATGGCCCAGAAAAACATTGCTGATATATTTTCCTTTAATGAGGGTCTCCTGAAAGGAGATCTGGTCGGTATAGTTTTTGCCCAGCAATGGATAAGGCCCGGCGTAACTCTCAAGAACGCCATCGCTGCCAATCAGCCCCAGATCCACAAATCCACCGAATTCATTTTTTAGAAATGCCAGAATCCTTTTGATATTCTGGGCATCCCTCAGCTCTTCATAGGTGTAGGCCGCAGCAATGAATCTCACCGTGGACAATCGCGCCTCTAAAAGCAGTTCAAAGGAGTGTTTTGTTTTATTGGCCATGGTGATAATGGGCGTAATAAGCTCATTTCTCAGATGATTTCGGTACTGAAAATGGTTGATGATGATCATAATGGCCAGGGGAAGGGTGGTGAGAATCATCATGGTGGTGATAATGATCCTGCGAAGCACTATATAATACTCCGCCGACTCCTTTCTGGAATTAGAGATTCGATCTAAAATTCGATCCAGCAAACTACCTATTTTAAATTTTTTCAACATGGCGGCCCTCAACCATTCGAGTGTAGAGAATACTTCCCGGTGCCAATCTGTTTTCCAAAAAGCCATCAAAGGCATCCTGCCAAGTGGCAATGACGGCATCAAACACGGTGACCTGCTTCCATCGAAGAAATTGATAAAATTCATCCTCAATGGCACCACAGATCACCACATGGATATGTTCCGTCAAAATCAAGTGGCAGAGTTTCTCAGCGGAGGCCCTTGGAAGCACAATGGTTCGCTCTTCGGCAATTTCGCTGTTTTTTGAAACACTGATGATCAGAACCTCCGTGGCAAGATCAAACCGAGGTGCCACATCATCTCCGGCAATGGGAATAAGGACTCTTTTAATCATAATAATTCTTCATTTTCGGGCAGTATAACGCCCTCTCTTGAGCCTGTCAAATAGTTTCACAATGATTCATATGGAGACAACATTACCCATTCATTCTATTTCATATTGTTTCATTTTCCGCCACAAGGTGCTCCTTCCCCACCCCAGCAGATCGGCGGCCACCTGTTTTCGTCCCTTTGCCCGGACCATGGCATCCAGAATCATATCCCTCTCTGCGCTGGCCCAGGTTTTGGGAACGGCACCGGCGCCCCCCCCGGACGGAGCCGCTGGAAATGACGGCACCGGCGTCCCATGGGTATCCCCCCCAACACCACCGGCCTCCTCAAACAGATAGGCGGGCAGATGGTCCGGTTCAATGGGTTTTTCACCGGCCATGTTCACCGCATACTCCACGATATTTCGCAGCTCCCGGATGTTCCCGGTGTAATCATATCCGGACAGAATGGCCAGGGTCTCCGGGGTAACGCGGTTATTTTTTTTGTTAAGCTTTCTGGAAAAAAAATTTACAAAATGGTCCAGCAGCAGTCGGATATCCCCCTCCCGCTCCCGCAATGGGGGCAGATGTATCCGGGCCACGTTGAGCCGGAAAAAGAGATCCTGCCGAAACCGTTTTTCCCTGACCATGGTTTCAAGATCCCGATGGGTGGCCGCAATGATCCTTACATTGGCATTGAACCCTTTGGTGCTGCCAAGGGGGTAAATCACTTTATCGTCCAGAAAGGTCAACAGTTTCACCTGGAGGGGAACGGGCAGATCTCCGATCTCCGTCAGGAAAATGGTCCCGTTGTGGGCCAGTTGAAACCGCCCGGGTTTATTTTCCACAGCACCGGTGAAGGCCCCCTTTTGATGACCGAAAATCTCAGATTCCAGCAAGGTTTCCGGCAGCGCACCACAGTTAATTTTAATAAACGGACCGGCGGCCCGGGTGGAGGTCTGATGAATGGCCTCGGCCACCAGATCTTTGCCGGTACCGGTCTCTCCGGTGATGAGAATGGAGGTATCGCTCTGGGCCAGAATGGGAACCGTCTGAAAAATTTTTTCCATCTGGGGACTTCTGCCCACGATGTCGGAAAAACTGTAAGCCTTGTTTTTTTTCACCCTGTCCTGCTTCATGGCACGGATGTTTTCAAGGGTTTCAATGTAACCCATGCTGCCACCGACATCATCCACAAGGGGGGCCAGGGTAATCCGCACCGGAAGGCGCTGCCGATCCCGGGTGATAATATCACTTTCAATGCAGATGGGAGATTTTCTCTGAACGGCCGATGACCCGGGACAGTTGGCCACACATTCCCGGCTTCGGACAATATGACGACAGGGAATTCCCCGGGCATCCGAGGCGGCATATCCAGTGAGGGCTTCAAACACGTGGTTGACAAAAACAATCCTGAAATCAAGGTCCAGAACGGCAATGCCCAGGGGCAGATCATCCAGAAAGCCGCAGAAATCCAAGGAAGCGGTCATGAGCCCCTGTATCCTGGGAGTGGAATGTCCGTGCATGGGCTGTTATCCCCCCTTCGCAATTAAGTTTAATAAAAAAATGTAGGTATACCTAACATTGCTTTCATACTTTGTTGTGGCTGAACCCGGGTCCCAAATCCCAGTCCGCCCGTGGCGGTTAATGAAAAAAACCTCATCGATTCAATACCCGGTGTGGCCCGCAGATTCAAGTTCTTTTTGAAAACCCATTAATAATACGCTGGGAATACAGCTCTTAATAAGTTTTTACTTGACATGGCAAAACAGGGTGAGTAAATATTATTTACCGATAAAAATCATTAATCTTTCCCAACCCCACAAGAAACCATCCAGGAGAAAAGATATGGCGGAAATAATCTCAGACAGAAGGGACATTGAATTTGTTCTATATGAACAACTGGACACCCAGAGCATTCTTGATTCGGGCACATACGGCGATGTGAACAGAAAAATGGCGGATATGGTTGTAAAGGAGGCAAGAAACCTTGCCGTCAAAGAGATCCTGCCCACCTACACCCAGTGCGACAAAGAGGGGGTTGTGTTTGAAAAGGGAGAGGTAAGGGTGCCGGAATGCTTCCGCCCGGTGCACAAACTTCTGGTGGAAGGCGAATGGGGAGCACTCACAGAAGATCCGGAATATGGGGGGCAGGGACTTCCCCACATTGTGGCCCAGGCGGCACTGGAGTATATGATCGGCGCCAACTACACCCTCATGACCTACGCCATCCTGGGCCACGGCGCTGGAAAAATGGTGGATATTTTCGGCACTCCCAGGCAGAAAGAACTCTTTCTGAAAAAGATGTACACCTGTGAGTGGGGGTCCACCATGCTCCTCACCGAACCCCAGGCAGGGTCCGACCTGGGTGCCTTGACCACATCGGCCGTAAAGAACGACGACGGCACCTACTCCATCACCGGCAACAAGATTTTCATCACCAACGGCCAGCAAAATATCACGGAGAACATCATCCACCCGGTTCTTGCCAGAATAGAGGGTGCCCCTGACGGAACCCGGGGCATCTCCATTTTTCTGGTACCTAAGATTTGGGTCAACGAAGACGGCTCCCTGGGTGAACCCAACGATGTGGTATGCACCGGGGTCGAAGAAAAAATGGGGCTCCACGGCAGCCCCACCTGCAGCATCTCCCTTGGCAGCAGCGGTAAGTGCAAAGGCTGGCTCCTGGGCCAAGAGAATCAGGGCATGGCCATCATGTTCCACATGATGAATGATGTGCGCCTGGAGGTGGGAACCCAGGCCTTTACCCATGCCTCCTGCGCCTATCTCCATGCCCTGACATATGCCTCGGGCCGTCTCCAGGGACGAGCACTGGAGGATAGTGCCGTACCGGGTGCTCCCCAGGTCCCCATTATCCGGCATCCGGATGTGCGGCGGATGCTCTTAAAGATGAAAGCCTATGTGGAAGGCATGCGAAGCCTCACCTTTTTTACGGCCTTCTGCTTTGATAAAAAAACCTGTGCAGATACCCCGGAGGAGAGAGATCGATATTCCGGACTCATCGAAATTCTCACCCCTGTGGTAAAGGCCTACTGCAGCGAAAAGGGATTTGAGGTATGCACTGACGGCATGCAGATCTTCGGAGGATATGGTTACACCCAGGAGTATCCCATGGAACAACTGGCAAGGGATTGCAAGATTTGCTCCATCTACGAAGGCGCCAACGGTATCCAGGCCATGGACTTTCTGGGAAGAAAAATCGCCATGAACAAAGGGGCCCATCTAACGGCCCTGATCTCGGAAATCAAAAAAACCACTGCACAGGCAAGGGAGTATGAAGAACTGAAAGGAATGGCGGATCAGGTGGAGATGGCTGCCGATAAATTTTATCAATCCGCCATGGACACGGCCAGCGCCATAAAATCCCCCGCCTTTAAATCCGCATTTGCCGTGGCCCATCCCCTCCTGGATGCCGCCGGGGATGTGATCATGGCATGGATGCTTCTGTGGCGGGCCACCGCCGCCGTTCCGGCACTTGCAAAACGGCTCAAGGGCAAAACCGTGGAAGAGGCCGTTTCAAGTGATAAAACCGCTGCCTTTTACCATGGCAAACTCATGGCTGCCCAATTTTTCATGGCAACCCTGCTGCCGGTAACCCTGGGTAAACTCAACGGCATCGGTACGGAAGAAAGCCCGGCAGTTGCCATCCATGACAATGCCTTTTAAACCGGCCCCCTTTATTTACGCCACGGGCGGACCGGGATTTGGGACCCGGGTTCGCCCACAACAAAACTTGAAAGAATATTAGATTCGCCTACTCTTTCTTTTAAATGATAATGGGTCTTAAAACCAGACCAAGGATTTATCTAAACATCGAAGAATCACCCGAATATTAAGGAGAAGTTACCATGAAAGAAGTTGTAATCGTATCTGCCTGCCGAACTGCTATCGGGGCTTTCGGCGGCACCCTGAAAGATTTAAGCGGCGCGCATCTGGCCAGCATCACCATGAAAGAGGCCATTAAACGGGCGGACATTGATCCCGGCATCATCGACGATGTCCGCTATGGCTGCTGCATTGAATCCGCAGATACCCTGAACACCGCCCGGGTGGCATCCCTTCTGGCGGGCATCCCGGACACCGTCACCGCGGTCACCGTTAACCGGGTGTGTATCTCCGGCATGGAGGCGGCCATTTCAGGCATGGCCATGATCCAGGCAGGCATGGCCGACGTTATCCTGGCCGGCGGCACCGAGCACATGTCCAGTGTCCCCTATTCCGTACCAGGTGCCCGTTGGGGCTGCCGACTCCAGGACCAGAAATTCGTGGACAACATGATTCACGCCCTCCACTGCGGTTCCCACATCATCCCCCATCCGGAAGACGGCCCCGTGGATGAGACAAAAGCGCCCTTGAGTATGTTCGTTGGCAAACCCTACATCATGGGTCACACCACGGAGTTCATCGCCCAGCACCTGGGTATTACCAGGGAGGAGATGGATGAGGTGGCCTTAAGAAGCCACAATGCCGCGGAAAAGGCCACCAACGAAGGCCTTTTCAAAGAAGAGATCGTCCCCGTGGAGGTGCCCCAAAAAAGAAAAGCCCCTCTGATCTTTGACAAGGATGAGCACTTTAGACCCGGCATGACCATGGACAAACTGGCAGCCCTGCCCCCGGCCTTTATCCCCAAAATCGGCAAGGTCACCGCCGGCAACTCCAGCGGCATCAACGACGGTTCCACCGGCATGATCCTCATGTCCGCAGACAAGGCAAAGGAGCTGGGACTTGCGCCCCTGGCCCGCATCAAAGCCGTGGGTCGAGGGGCATGCCATCCGTCCGTCATGGGACTTTCGCCGGTGCCGGCGGTTAAGAATCTGTTAAATAACAACAAACTTTCCCTGTCTGATTTTGATCTGCTGGAGGTGAACGAGGCCTTTGCCGGTCAGTATCTCGGATGTGAAAAAGAGCTGGGGCTCAACCGGGAAATCACCAACATCAACGGATCAGGTATCGGACTTGGCCATCCTGTGGGCTCCACCGGTGCCCGCATCATGACCACACTGATCTATGCCATGAAACACCACGGTAAATCCCTGGGTCTTGCCACCCTGTGCGGCGGCGGTGGTGTTTCCATGGCCTGCGCCATTGAAATGCTATAACTGCCACGGGCAGACCGTATCTTGGACCCGGGGTTGCCCACAAAGAAGTTTGAAAGAATATTAGGCTTGCCTACTATTTCACATAAAAATTAATGATCCGTTTTTTACTCGCAGCGCGGTCAATGGAAATCAAAATAAAAAAAACGGATCGTCGAGTGTAAAGTTTTCAAAAAAACCATCCCGTAAGGGGCCCGGAAGATCCACCGGGCCTCCTGCCAAACTTTTAAGTACGCATTAAAAAAGGAGGCATCCTACCATGCCAGGAACACCAGCATCCCTTTCAAACGCGGACAAGGAACGATACAACCTTATCAACAAAGAAAACATTGAATTCATCATGGAGCGCAACAACCGCATCAATCGATGGGTCATTGCCGACATGCTTCGACGCACCAGCTACCATTTTCCGGACAAACCCGCCCTGGTGTTCAACCAAATCACCCGCACTTATAAAGCCCTTGAAAAAGAGTGCAACCAGGTGGCCAATGCCCTTTCCGACCTGGGGGTCAAAAAATACGACCGGGTGGCCATCCTGGCCCACAATACCCATCACCATGTGCTCACCTGGATGGGCAGCGCAAAGATCGGAGCCGTCTACCTTGCCGTGAACTATCTCCTGAAGGGTAATGACATTGCCTACTGCATCAACCATTCAGAAAGCAAGGTCTTTATTGTGGAGGATACCCTTTACCCCCAGGTGAAGGATGTACTGGACCAAATGCCCACGGTGAAAACGCTTATCTGGTCCAACCAGGGCGCAGGGGAACAGCCCCCCTCAGAGACCTTCCTCAATTTTGATGACTGGTACGCCCCTTATCCCGACATTGAACCGGATGTGATCCTGCGCATTGAAGATCCAGTGCAGATGACCTACACCAGTGGTACGGAATCCCTTCCCAAAGGGGTGATCATCAGCAACCAGGCCCTCATTGCCGAGTACATGGGTGCCATCATCGACGGCAAGTATGAAAGCAGTGATGTCAACATCAATGCCCTGCCCATTTATCACTGTGCCCAGCGGGATGTATTCATGAATCCCATCTTCTGGATGGGAGGCACCAACATCTTTATGGCACCGGACATCGGCATGATCCTGAAAAACATCGCCCAATACAAAGCCACCATGTTCTTTGCCCCCCCCACCGTGTGGATCGGCATGCTACGTCACCCGGATTTTGACAAATATGATCTCTCAAGTCTGGTGAAGTGTTATTATGGGGCCTCCATCATGCCCCGGGAAATTCTGCGGGAAATGTTGAAAAAATTTCCCAAAGCCGGGGTGTACAACTATTACGGACAGACAGAGCTTGCCCCTTACCACACCATTTTAAAGGCCGAAGATGCCCTGGAGAAAATCGGCTCCGCCGGCATGGCCGGACTCCACATGGAGTCCCGAATAGAAGACAGTGACGGCAACGAAATCCTTGAGATCAATGAACCTGGAGAAATCTGTGGTAGGGGTCCCCATGCCATGACCATGTACTTTAAAGAGCCGGACAAAACCGAAGCGGCCATGGCAGGTGGCTGGTTCCATTCCGGAGATCTGGGGGTACTGGACGAAGACCGATACATCACCGTGGTGGACCGAAAAAAGGATATGATTAAAACCGGCGGTGAAAACGTGGCATCCCGGGAGGTGGAGGAGGCGATATATCTCCATCCCGATGTGGAAGAGGTGGCTGCCGTGGGGGTATATCATCCCAAATGGGTGGAAGCGGTGGTGGCGGTGGTCAAACTGCGGGCGGGCAAGGTGGTCTCCGAGGAGGAGATCATGGCCCATTGCAAGACCCACCTCTCCTCCTTTAAAATTCCCAAAAAAATCATGCTTGTGAACGAACTGCCTAAAACCCCCACGGGAAAAATTTTAAAACGGGATATGCGGGAATCTTACAAGGAAATTTTTTAATTGTGACGTCGACAAAGGAGTGCAGATAATGAATCATGGGGGGATCTGATCTCGTCCCCCCGGATTTATTTATTCCTATCAGTGTACCCACCTTCGACCGACAACCATGTAGCAAAAAACGGAACTCAAAATAAGATATCCAAACATATGAACGTTTTTTGTTTTCAAAATAAAAGAGAGTGCCACAATAGTTGATGCCCCTATCATAAAAAACAGTGGCTTGGGAATCTGCTTGAGGATCACCCGTCCAAAATGGGCAAAGCGGATATGACTCACCATCAACCCCACAGAGGCACAGGTCATCCCCCACAAGATAACCGGCGTTGCAATAAGAGCCGTACCAAGAACGATCAATGCCCCCGCAGGACTGGGAAGTCCGTTGAATATTCCCTCGGGCAGGTCAATGCGTTTTTTGTCCAATGCAACAAACCGGTAGAGGCGAAAGGCGACCCCAAGGATAAAGATGCCGCCGATACCCCATGCCAATGGACCATTTTTTTGCACAATCACATAGGCAGGCGCCAGCCCAAAACTGACAAAATCGGCAATGTCATCCAGGTAAGGACCATATTTGGTGCCCCCATGCTTCAGTGCCATCCGCCCATCAAACAAGTCAAACAATTGACCGGCAATGATGATGCAGATCGCCCAGGCAAAACGATGATGATAGGTTAAAACCAGACTGGCCACACCGCAACAGAAATTAAGCGAGGAGAGGATATCGGCATAGAGCCGGTTGGGAATGAATTTGAATACCACAGATGCGGACGACAGGATAATGCAGGCCATCAGGACCCCGTCTGCAATGTTTAAGATACCCGGATTTGCATCCATCAAGGCACACAAAATCACCAGCCCGAAGCAGATGATGGCCTTTATCTTTCCAAAGTTATTGGCGGCTCCGGAGAATTTAATCCAGGTTAAAATCCGCCGGGCAAAAAACTGCCCAATGAATTCAATGACCACAAGTATCCAGATCAGTTTTATGGAGATGATTCCAGCATAGGCAAATCCAATCAATGGCGGCAGATAGGTCAGTTTGTCACACAATGGATCCAGCCATTCACCCCAACGGGAACCCATGTCGCACCCCCTTGCCACAAGACCGTCCACACCGTCAAGGATTGCCGCAAGGGTGAAGATAAATATGGCAAGGGAGTGCCAGGGGCTCAAAAAATAAAGCATAAATCCCAGAACAGCCATGACGGTACGCCAGTAGCAAATTGAATTGGGATGCAGCAACCACTGGTGGGAAAAGATATAGTCACACATGGATTGTTTTTTAACCGCCCGGAAGAACCATACGTAAAAAGCCGTTCCAATGGCTGCCGAAAGTAGAATAACCAGAAATCTTTCCATATTTATCGTCTCAACAAATTGTTTTTTTCACACCGAATTCTCTTTTCGGCAAGGGCAACATGTTTAAAATCAGAATCTACTTATCATTTTAGCCGTAAATAGTCCACCCATCAGATTTCACCACAGCAATTCCACGGATCGGCATCCGAACATCGGCATCCTTCATTCCCGCTTTACACTTCCATGAGGTAAATGCCCATTTTTCGGTGGTCGCCCTTAAAAAAGTGTAAAGTACTTTTGGAAGCATCTGAACCCACATTTCGCTCTTTACGCTCCAACTATTTGAATTTATTAGAGCAGACTCTTTGAAGATGCAAAAAACTGTCGAAGAATCGATTTAAATCTCAATGAGTTACAAAGACAAGCGAAATGTGGGTCTGAAGGATGCCCGAACATCCTATCCATTTTTATCTGAAGGGCAAAACACCCCAAGCCACTTTTCATGGTCCGGTCCATCCCCTATGATCGGGGATGAGTCAGGCTTGCGGTATCAGCATAAATAAAATAGCCCCTGATCATGAAAAATCAGGGGCTATTCACCAAAGAATACATCTTTTTGGGTGGTTAATAAAAACCACATACACCAATACCTTCGCCAATTGTATTTTTGATTAGTTTGTCAGCCGCATGGTGTGTTTTTAAAATTATAAACACGCAACATATTGAGTTTTGTGATCCTGGTCAAAGCACATTTTAAAAATTGGCGAAAGTATTGTACACCCGAAGCGTTATGCTTTCTAAGGCACTTACGTACATAATAGGAAAACGCCAGTGCAATGTCCATACACCAAAGGAACTATTTTAATATTCATTTACACATGACATCGTGGAAAAACGCCCCCCACCACCTCTCGTTGCATTCCAATAAACAGATTGACACCAAAAATCAAAAGGAATAGGGTCTGGCAAAAGTGAAAATCCACCCTTTTAAAAACAAATTTCGGAAAGCAGTCAATTGAAACAAAATCAGAATCTCATACAAATTTCAAAAGAAAGTCCATGGCGGACCCAGCTGCGACAGGCCGTTACATTGCCGGAGCAGCTGCAAACGCATTTTCGTGTAGACATTGAAGCCATCACAGCAGTGACACGACGCTATCCCATGCTTATCTCCCCCCATTATCTTTCCCTGATCCGGGACGAAAAAGATGCGCTATGGAGGCAGGCTGTTCCTGATATCGCTGAACTTGAGGATAAACTCAACCTTGTTGATGATCCCCTGGCAGAAGAACCCCAGTCACCGGTGCCGGCCGTTATCCATCGATATCCGGGACGGGTCATTTTTCTGGTATCCAATATTTGTGCCATGTACTGTCGTCACTGCATGCGCAAAAGAAAGGTGGGGGAACCCAACCTCCATTTCGGAAAAGAGAACAACACCAGAATCGCCGAGGGGATTCAATACATTCAAAACCATCCGGCCATCAACGAGGTGATTCTGTCCGGAGGGGATCCCCTGCTCCTTGGCACTGAACAGCTCGATAAAATCCTTGGAACACTTAAAGCATGCGCCCATGTGCGCATCATCCGCATTCACACAAGAACGCTTTGTACCCTGCCCTCCCGCATCACGGACGACCTGGTTCTGATGTTAAAGAGATACCATCCCCTTTATGTCAACACCCATTTCAACCATGCCCGGGAAATTACCCCGGCCTCTGTAAAAGCGTGTGAAAAACTGGCTGATGCAGGGATTCCGTTGGGATGTCAGACGGTACTCTTAAAAGGGGTTAATGATGATGCAAACATCATGGGGCAGCTGATGACCCGGCTCCTTGAAATCCGGATAAAACCATATTATCTCCATCATCCAGACCCCGTTGCCGGTACGGCGCATTTCCGTCCGGATGTGGAAGTGGGGCTTGACATCATGAAGCAGATGCGGGGACGGTTGTCAGGCATGTGCATTCCCCAGTACATGATTGATCTTCCCGGTGGTGCCGGCAAGGTGCCACTGCTGCCGGACGATGTGAAATCCCGATCCAAATCCATCATCCAGGTGGAAAACTATCTGGGAAAAATCTGTGACTATCCATTGTAAAAACAAAAAAAAAGCCCTGATCATTAATAAATAATGATCAGGGCTTTTATAAAAAATTAATTCGGCGACGTCCTACTCTCCCACACAGCTGCCCGTGCAGTACCATCGGCGCTAAGGTGCTTAACTTCCGTGTTCGGGATGGGAACGGGTGTACCCACCTTGCCAGTGTCACCGAATTAAACTGTATATTCCTGTTAAAAAATAGTGAGAATGTTTAATTCTCCATCGTCAATTCGTTGCGGTATTTATCATATTGTTTTTGTCTTGTAAATATATTCGCAGTAAAACGTTTAAAATTATTTGGGTTTAGGAAGTGGCTAAGCCTCACGACCTATTAGTATCGGTTAGCTCAACACATTACTGTGCTTACACACCCGACCTATCAACCTTGTAGTCTTCAAGGGGTCTTCAGTCTATAAATAGAGGGGATATCTCATCTTGAAGTTGGTTTCCCGCTTAGATGCTTTCAGCGGTTATCCATTCCAAACTTAGCTACCCTGCAATGCCGTTGGCACGACAACAGGAACACCATTGGTTTGTCCATTCCGGTCCTCTCGTACTAGGAACAGATCTCCTCAAATATCCTACGCCCACGAAAGATAGGGACCAAACTGTCTCACGACGTTTTAAACCCAGCTCACGTACCACTTTAATTGGCGAACAGCCAAACCCTTGGGACCTGCTCCAGCCCCAGGATGTGATGAGCCGACATCGAGGTGCCAAACCGCCCCGTCGATGTGAACTCTTGGGGGCGATAAGCCTGTTATCCCCGGCGTACCTTTTATCCGTTGAGCGACGGCCCTTCCATACAGAACCGCCGGATCACTAAGACCTACTTTCGTACCTGCTCGAAATGTCTCTCTCGCAGTCAAGCTCCCTTATGCCTTTACACTCTTTGGCTGGTTTCCAATCAGCCTGAGGGAACCTTCGCGCGCCTCCGTTACTCTTTGGGAGGCGACCGCCCCAGTCAAACTACCCGCCAGACACTGTCCGTAATCCCGATCAGGGACCTACGTTAGAACCATAGAATATGAAGGGTGGTATTTCAAGGGTGACTCCACAAGTACTGGCGTACCTGCTTCCAAGTCTCCCACCTATCCTGCACATCATATCCCAAAATCCAATGTCAAGCTGTAGTAAAGGTGCCGGGGTCTTTCCGTCTTTTCGCGGGTAGACGGTATCTTCACCGCCATTCCAATTTCGCTGAGTCCCTGGTTGAGACAGTGCGGAAGTCGTTACGCCATTCGTGCAGGTCGGAACTTACCCGACAAGGAATTTCGCTACCTTAGGACCGTTATAGTTACGGCCGCCGTTTACCGGGGCTTCGGTTCAATGCTTCGGTTGCCCTAACAAATCCCCTTAACCTTCCGGCACCGGGCAGGCGTCAGACCCTATACCTCGTCTTACGACTTTGCAGAGTCCTATGTTTTTAGTAAACAGTCGCTACCGCCATTTCTCTGCGACCCTCTTATGCTTTGTTCAGTTAATAAACTCACAATTGAAGGCATACCTTATCCCGAAGTTACGGTATTATTTTGCCGAGTTCCTTAACCAGGGTTCTCTCAAGCGCCTCGGGATACTCTCCCTGCCTACCTGTGTCGGTTTACGGTACGATCACCCATTATCTCGATAGAGGCTTTTCTTGGCAGCATGGGTACAGTCAGTTTATGGGATAAATCCCTCCTCATCACTTCTCGGCCTTATAAAAAGACGGATTTGCCTGTCTTTTAAGCCTACCAGCTTGAACCGCCTATTCCAGCAGACGGATGACCTGCCCTCCTGCGTCCCCCCTTCTCTCAAACGATAATTAAGGTGGTACAGGAATATTAACCTGTTTTCCATCGCCTACGCCTTTCGGCCTCGGCTTAGGGATCGACTAACCCTGAGAAGATTAGCTTTACTCAGGAATCCTTGGGCTATCGGCGAGGGGGTTTCTCACCCCCTTTATCGCTACTCATGTCAGCATGGTCTCTTGTATTCACTCCACATCACATCACCATGACGATTCAATACGAATACAATGCTCTCCTACCATGAAAATAAATTTCCATCCGCAGCTTCGGTACTATGCTTGAGCCCCGTTACATCTTCGGCGCAGAACCACTCGATCAGTGAGCTATTACGCTTTCTTTAAAGGATGGCTGCTTCTAAGCCAACCTCCTGATTGTCTGGGCATTTCCACATCCTTTACCACTTAGCATAGATTTGGGGACCTTAGCTGGCGGTCTGGGTTGTTTCCCTCTCGTCCGCGAAACTTAGCTCCCGCGGGCTGACTCCCACATTTTAACTTTATCGGTATTCGGAGTTTGGTTAGGTTTGGTAATCTGGTGAGACCCCTAGCCCATCCAGTGCTCTACCCCCGATAAGAAACATGTGAGGCTATACCTAAATATATTTCGGAGAGAACCAGCTATCTCCAGGTTTGTTTGGCCTTTCACCCCTATCCACACCTCATCCGAGTAGTTTTTAACCTACAACGGTTCGGGCCTCCACGCGATTTTACTCGCGCTTCACCCTGGACATGGATAGATCACCTGGTTTCGGGTCTACTCAATACAACTAATCCGCCCTGTTCAGACTCGCTTTCGCTACGGCTACACCTATCGGCTTAACCTTGCTGCATTAAGTAACTCGCTGACTCATTATGCAAAAGGCACGCGGTCACAATGACAATCGCCACTGCTCCCACTGCTTGTAAGCAAACGGTTTCAGGTACTATTTCACTCCCCTCACAGGGGTTCTTTTCACCTTTCCCTCACGGTACTGGTTCACTATCGGTTGCCAGGTAGTATTTAGCCTTACGAGATGGTCCTCGCAAATTCCCACAGAATTTCTCGTGTTCCGCAGTACTTGGGTGTCTGTATAAGAGATCAATTACTTTCGCATACGGGGCTGTCACCCGCTATGGCCACACTTTCCAGTGTGTTCTGCTAACAATTGACTTTTTAACTCTCTGTGCCTTCCGAAACAGACACACTACAGATCCCACGACCCCTGCCATGCAACGCCTTCGGGCTATCACACATGACAGGTTTGGGCTGTTTCCCGTTCGCTCGCCGCTACTTAGGAAATCGTTTTTACTTTCTCTTCCTGGGGGTACTAAGATGTTTCAGTTCTCCCCGTTGGCTCCATAGCACTATGTATTCGTACTATGGTGTCACAGTATTAACCATGACGGGTTGCCCCATTCAGACATCTCCGGATCAAAGCTTGTTTAGCAGCTCCCCGAAGCTTTTCGCAGCTTACCACGTCTTTCTTCGCCTCCTGGCACCAAGGCATCCACCGTTTGCCCTTTATAGCTTAGCCACTATAAACCACAAATAAGTTTAAACGCTTTAGTGCAAATATATTTTGACTCCATGCAGTCAGCCTTAAGCCAACCTTACTTCGTCACAAAACAGCTCATTTTTAAAAAATGCCGCTGTGTTGAACATATTATAATTTACCACAACAAATTTTCAAAGAGCATAGAGGATCTATTGCAAGGCAGATCTCCTCCAAAACCCACTATGGTGGGCCTGGATGGAGTTGAACCATCGACCTCACGCTTATCAGGCGTGCGCTCTAACCAACTGAGCTACAGGCCCAATTTATTTGATCTCTCAAAACCGATTAGTGAACTTCATGTAAAAAGATGCTTTTTTATTTCTTTCCTTAGAAAGGAGGTGATCCAGCCGCTGGTTCCCCAACGGCTACCTTGTTACGACTTCACCCTAATTATCAACCATACCTTAGGCACCTGCCCCCCCGAAGGGTTGGCCCAGTGACGTCGGGTACAATCAACTCTCATGGTGTGACGGGCGGTGTGTACAAGGCCCGGGAACGTATTCACCGTGGCATGCTGATCCACGATTACTAGCGATTCCAACTTCATGGAGTCGAGTTGCAGACTCCAATCCGGACTGGGATATGCTTTAAGGGATTGGCTTGCGCTCGCACGCTTGCTGCCCGTTGTACATACCATTGTAGCACGTGTGTAGCCCCAGACATAAGGGCCATGAGGACTTGACGTCATCCCCACCTTCCTCCCCGTTAACCGGGGCAGTCTCTTCAGAGTTCCCACCATTATGTGCTGGCAACTGAAGACAAGGGTTGCGCTCGTTGCTGGACTTAACCAAACATCTCACGACACGAGCTGACGACAGCCATGCAGCACCTGTCTTTGAGCTCCCGAAGGCACTCCTTTCTTTCAAAAGGATTCTCAAGATGTCAAGTCTGGGTAAGGTTCTTCGCGTTGCGTCGAATTAAACCACATGCTCCACCGCTTGTGCGGGCCCCCGTCAATTTCTTTGAGTTTTAGTCTTGCGACCGTACTCCCCAGGCGGTATGCTTAATGTGTTAACTCCGGCGCAGCAGGGGTCAATACCCGCTACACCTAGCATACAACGTTTACTGCGTGGACTACCGGGGTATCTAATCCCGTTCGCTACCCACGCCTTCGCACCTCAGCGTCAGTATCGGTCCAGAAAGGCGCCTTCGCCACCGGTGTTCCTCCTGATATCTACGAATTTCACCTCTACACCAGGAATTCCCCTTTCCTCTCCCGTACTCAAGTCCTGCTGTTTCAAATGCACGTCCGGGGTTGAGCCCCGGGCTTTCACATCTGACTGACAGGACCGCCTGCGTGCCCTTTACGCCCAATAATTCCGAATAACGCTTGCACCCCCCGTATTACCGCGGCTGCTGGCACGGAGTTAGCCGGTGCTTCCTTCATGGGTACCGTCAATACAAGGTGCTATTAACACCATGTAACTTCTTCCCCATTGACAGAGCTTTACGACCCAAGGGCCTTCTTCACTCACGCGGCGTTGCTGCGTCAGGGTTGCCCCCATTGCGCAAAATTCCTCACTGCTGCCTCCCGTAGGAGTCTGGACCGTGTGTCAGTTCCAGTGTGGCTGATCATCCTCTCAGACCAGCTAACCATCGTAGTCTTGGTAGGCCGTTACCCCACCAACAAACTAATGGTCCGCGGACTCATCTTCAAACAGATGCTTTAATCAGAGGCACCCTTTCATCTTAAAAACCAAAGTTCTCACGACTTTATCCGGCATTAGCCATCCTTTCGAATGGTTATTCCCGATTTGAAGGTAGATTATCCACGTGTTACTCACCCGTGCGCCACTCTACTCGCTCCTGCAAGCAAGAGCTTTCTCGTTCGACTTGCATGTGTTAAGCACGCCGCCAGCGTTCATTCTGAGCCAGAATCAAACTCTCCAGTTATAATTCCTTTAAAAATGTTTTTTTATGTGCTTGCCTGCACTTTCAAACATCTTCTCTCATTTCATTCACTAACCGATTTTCAAAGATCAAATATATTTTTGACACAAAAAAATCTTGTCGGGACTTGCCGCTTTGTTTGCAAGCGGCGGGGCCGTCTCAACAAGACCCGCAAAAACTACATGAAAACCTAACCCTTGTCAAACACTTTTTTAGCAAAAAAATCATATTTTTCACAACCTGCTTAAATAATATAACTTTATACCAACATTATTATTTCACACACCTCTGGCGCAGCAGATGATCTGCAAGAACCAGTGCCAGCATGGCCCGACACACCGGGTTTATTCTGGGAATGGCTGAGATATCATGTCGGCCGGTGGTGGAAAGACTGGTTTCACACCCATTTTCATCCACCGTCTGCTGGGATCTACTGATGGAGGGGATGGGTTTTACGTGAACCCTTGCCACAATTTTTTCTCCATTGGAAATCCCCGCAAGAATACCACCGCTGTTATTTGAACCAAATCCTGCCGGGGTGATGACATCATTGTTTTCATAACCCGTCATGGAGGCGGCATCACATCCGGCACCGATCTCAACGGCTTTTACGGCGCCGATACTCATCAATGCCTTTGCAATGTCAGCATCCAGTTTATCAAACACCGGGTCACCCAGCCCCGGGGGGACATGATCGGCGGTGATTTCCACCACCCCTCCCAGGGAGTCCCCCTGTTTTTTTACCGCGGCAATTCTATCTTCCATTTTTTCAAGGGCAATGCTGTCCGGGCATTGTAACCGGTTGAGATCAGGATCCACATCCTTTTTTTCAATGGAGACCCCCCCCAGGGCCAGGGTGATGGTTTTTATATTAATCCCATGGGTATCCAAAAACGCCTGGGCCACGGCCCCGGCAGCCACCCGGGCCGCCGTCTCCCTGGCAGAGGCCCGCCCCCCTCCCCGCCAGTCCCGGATACCATATTTTGCCTGGTAGGTGATATCCCCATGCCCCGGACGGAACACGGTTGCATTTTTTTGATAATCCCGGGATCTGGCATCCTGGTTGCGAATCATGATACTGATGGGGGTTCCCGTGGTAACCCCCTCAAAAATACCGGAAAGAATTTCAGCCTTATCAGGCTCTTTTCTTTGGGTACTGGTACTGCCCTGGCCCGGCTTTCTTTTATCCAGTGCCCTTTGAAGTATGGATTCATCCAAAGGTATCCCCGGAGGGCACCCCTGTACCACCACCCCCAGGGCCGGCCCATGGGACTCTCCCCAGGTGGACACCTGGAAAATTTTTCCAAAACTGCTTCCTGCCATAAGTCTCTCCTTTTTACGCCACAGTGATACGCTCTCATAACTTACCCGCAAATCAGTAAGCACCGACGCGCCTACGATCCACGCATTTTTTACAACCCATCCAGAATATCCCAAAAACCGGGAAAGGATTTGGCAACACAGCCCTCATTTTCAATGGAAATGCCCTCCACCATCAAACCGATGATGGAAAAGGCCATGGCAATGCGATGGTCATTAAAGGTTTCAATGATCGCCCCGTTCATGGCATCTTTTCCGGCCACAGACAACCAGTCTTCCCCCTCTCGGGCATCCACCCCCAGTTTTTTCAATTGAGATACCACCGCAGAAATGCGATCACACTCCTTCTGACGCAGATGGGCAATATTGTTTATCCGTGTGGTTCCACGGGCAAAGCACGCCACGACGGCAAGGGTGGGCACCACATCGGGAATGTCGGACATATCCACCGTCACCGCCGTAAGGTCACCCCCGGAAACTCTGATCCCCCCCCCATCACATGCCACGGTACACCCCATCTGTTTTAATATTTCCAGCAACCGCATATCCCCCTGAAGGGACGACGGGTTGATGTGGGCCACCTTGATCTCTTTTCCCGACACCGCCCCCATGGCCCAAAAATAACTGGCATTGGAAAGATCCGGCTCCACAACAAAGGCACCGGCAGTATAGGACTGGCCCCCGGGCACCACATAGTGAATCTCATCCACACGCCGGGCCGTTACTTTAAATTGGGCCATGATGTCCATGGTGAGGTCAATATAGGGAGATGACACCGCCGGAGCCGGCAGCGTAATGGAAAGACCTTGGTCCAGCACCGCACCCATCATGAGCAGAGAAGAGAGGTACTGGCTGCTCTGGGAACAGTCCAGGGTCACAGCGCCCCCTGTTCTGTTGCCCCCCTGGATAACCACCGGAGGGGTCCCATCGCCTTTTTGGGATTGTGCATGAACATCAATCATCTGCAATGCCGCCAAAAGATCCCCCATGGGCCGTTCCTGCATGCGCTTGTCCCCGGTGAGCACATAGGGGCTCTCCCCCAGGGCCGCAACGCCAGCCAGAAGCCGCATGGAGGTGCCGGAATTGCCCAGATAGATGTCAGGGGAATACGGTGTGGGCATTCCATTGACCCCGTGCACCGTTATGGTACCGTCATGGGCCACCGTCATGGCCGCCCCCATATGGGAAAGAGCGCTCCGGGTATGGTTAAGGTCTTCACTGTCCAGTACATTTTTGACGGTGGAGGTACCACGGGCCAGGGCCGCACAGATCATCATGCGGTGAGAAATACTTTTGGAACCGGGTATGGTGACGGTGCCATGGGATATGGTTCGTTTTTTTATGCGTTTCATTGCTGTTTCATCGCCTTTATCAGAGTCTCTTTCATTAATGCCAAGGGGGGCTCCTGTCCTGTAAAAAGACGGAACTGCTGGGCGCCCTGGTGTACGAACATGGAAAGTCCGTCAATGGTTCTGCAGCCCGCCGTCCTTGCTTCCCGGAGCAACCGGGTCTCCAGGGGATTATACACAATATCCATCACCACCATGTGGCCATCAAGGGTGGCGGTATGAACAGGGCTTAAACGGGTTTCCGGCACCATGCCCAAAGGGGTGGTATTGATAACCACATCGGCATCAACGCCTTTAAACTCATCCCAGGGCACAAAATTCCCATTTACATGATCGGCAAGGGCTTGTCCCCTATTTTTAGTGCGGTTGACAATAAAAACATCTGCCTGTTCCTTTGCAATGCCGAAGGCCACGGCCCTGGCAGCCCCCCCGGCACCCAGTATATAGACCCTCTTTCCCCGGAGGGAGCAAACCGCCTTCAGAGGATCCACGGCTCCGGCACAATCGGTGTTATATCCCCAGAGTTGCCCATCACGGTTCACCACGGTATTGACGGCCCCGATCTCCCCGGCCATGGCATCCACATGGTCAAGGTATTCAAGGATTTTTTCTTTAAAGGGGATGGTGACGGAGGCCCCCTTGATGTTCAGCGCCCTCATGGCATCCGCGCCTTGACGGATATCCTCCATGGAAAAGGCCAGATACACGGCATTGACACGGCACTCCTCAAACCAGGTATTGTGCATGAGGGGTCCCATGGAGTGTGCCACGGGATTGCCGAATACTGCATAGAGTTCAGTAACTGTGGTGGGTATCATCTTCAATGATCCTCCATTGCGGGCTTTCCGGCGGGATAGGAACCCAAATTTTTGAGATACAGACAATGGGGTTTCATCCGGTCCACAGTGTCCGCCACCCGTTTTTCCTGTATATGCCCCTCAATATCCATGAAAAAATAGTAACTCCAGTTTTGATGGCGGGTGGGGCGGGACTCCAGCTTCACCATGTTGAGCCCGGCCAGTTTCACCGGTTCAAGGGCCATGAACAGGGCTCCTGGAACATGGGAGGTGGCAAACATGAGGGAGGTTTTATCACTCCCAGTGGGTTCTTTTTTTTCACGCCCGATGGATAAAAAGCGGGTAATGTTGCTGACATGGTCCTCAATGCGGGCAGCCACCACCTTAAGGCCATAGATATGGGCGGCCCGTCGGCTGGCAATGGCTGCGACATGGGGATTTTCCGCCACCAGGGCAGCGGCCCGGGAGGTGCTGCTCACCTCAATGGTTTCAATGTCCGGCACGTTTGCCCGGAGCCACCCACGGCATTGGGCCAGGGCCTGGGGATGGGAATAGATGGCGGTGATGCCGCTCATATCCCCTGACAGGGATAACAGGTCATGGGAAATCCGCTCGTAATGCTCTGCAGTAATGTTAACATCAAACTCAGAAAAGAGATCCAGGGTATGGTTCACAGCGCCCTCAATGGAATTTTCCACCGGAACCACACCATAATGACAATTTTTTTTCTCAATTTCCATAAAAATGTCCCGGATACTGCTCTGCTCGATGAACCGACCGGAATGGCTGAACAGGTTCAGGGCCGCAATGTGGGTATAACTGGCCACGGGTCCCAAAAACGAAATCCGGTTGGCTTTTTGAATTTCCCGGGTGGCTGTCATGATCACGTTGAACAGATAGCGTACCAAATCTTCGGTGGCTGGCCCCTCATTGATCTCAGCCAGACGTTTCAACAGTCGCTTTTCCCGACCCTGATCCAGCACACCGGCCCCTTGTTCATCCTTAATCCGGCCAATCTCTTTTCCAATGCACAACCGGCGGTTGATTAATTGAAGTATGTCGGCGTCAATGGCATCGATGTCGGATCGCAACCCTGCAAGCTGCGCTTCAATATCCCTCTTTATTCCGTCCATGGGCAACTCCTTTGGAGAATAAGGGCTTGATCACAACTTAAGGCCACCTTAGGAGTGGGTTGTGATCAAGTCCGAAAATAAAAAAGGGCTGCAGGAGACTTAGGTCCCTGAACAGCCCTTTTCAATTCAAAAGAGCCGCAAAGACCGGTTTAAGGTCTGCTGCGGCTCTTTTTTGTTATTTTGTCAGATTATTTCTCAGCGCACCGCCTGCAGACCGGTTTTAAAATAAAACCGGAAATAAAAAAAATATTGATCTGCATTAAATTGGGTCATCGTGCGTTGATTCCCTGCAAGGGGTATTTTGAAAAATTTATTCTACTTTTTAACCAGGCTCACTGTTTCTATGTACCGAGATATTATTCTTATACGGCGGGGTTTTCCATGTCAAGCTTTTTTTGGTGCTTGATGCCCACCGCCTCTTTGTTTGGGGACAGAACTTAGAAGCCAAGCTTCTTCTTTTTCACGTCAGTGGGGGAATCGGGTAAAATTGACCAGAGGAAACGTGACCATCAAGTCACAACTCCTTAAAAACAAATTTACGGATACGGTTCCCCTCCCGCTCCTTGACTGTGGCCGTGTATTTCCCGATTTTTATACATTCACCCACCTTGGGAATTCTTCCCAGTTTATCCAGAATAAATCCGGAAAAGGTGTCATAGTCACTGGATTCCGGGATGGTAAGATCCAGGGCCTTGTTGACCTCATCTATTTCCGTCTTGCCGAGGACAATCCATTTTTGGCCTTTAAGGGTGATAATGTGCGGGTCAATGCGGTCAGTCTCATCACTGATCTCACCCACGATCTCTTCCAGAACATCCTCCATGGTCACAAGACCGGACACCCCGCCATGCTCATCCACCACAATCCCGATGTGGATTTTAATCCGTTTAAACACATGCAGCAGAGAATCCAGCTTTTTGGACGCCGGAATAAAATAGGCGTCCCGGATGACCTCGCGGATATCCAGAGATCCTATGGAATCTCCACTGGTAATATGGTGATAGCTGGCAAAAAGGTCCTTTACATTCAACACCCCAACGATATTATCAATATGACCATCCATCACCGGAATACGCGTAAATCCTGATTTTAAAATGGTTTCAATATCCAGGGGATCATTGACGTCAATGACATACATGTCGGCCCTGGGGGTCATGATCTCTGATGCACTGGTGTCATCAAATTCAAAAATATTGTAGATAAACTCTTTTTCTTCCTCTTTAATCTCCCCCTCTTCCTCCACCACTTCAACCATGGTCATCAACTCATCTTCGGTGACGGTGGGTGCACCGTCGACACTGCGAAGAAGCCTGGGGATAAAGTTCAAAACCAGTATCAACGGATAAAATACCTTTGACATCCAGAACAAGGGAAAAATAACCGCCCTTGAGACAAAAATATTGTTCCGGGCGGCAAAAGACTTGGGAAAAATTTCCCCCACCACCAGAATGATCAAGGTCATGACACCCGTGGATATACCAACGGCATTGGATTGGAAGAGATCCATGGCAAGGGCCGTTGCCAGGGATGATGCGCCGATATTTACAAGATTGTTTCCAATGAGAATGGTGGATAGAAGCTTGTGGGAATCCTGTTTCATCTTGAAGATCACCTCATCCACCCTCCGTCCCTCCTTGGAAAGATGAAGTGCCCTTACTCTACTGATGGAAAACAGGGCGGTTTCTGCTGAGGAAAAAAAAGCTGAGAAAATGATGCAGATCAACAAAAGTGTTAACTGGCTGGTCATACCATCCTGATTCGTAATCGTTTCTTATCAAAGGCACCATACATAATGTCGATACCACCCCTTCCATGAACCAGGATAAACGGCTGACTCTGTAAACCCTTTAACTTAGCTTGATAATCCCGTTTTTTCATGTTCTGCTGTTAATATTCAATGGTAATCCATTTTTTTGAATCCGATATGAACATAAAAAATAAAGCAATATGCCATTTAATCAAGTATCTGACTTAAAAAAAGTTTGGTTCGTTCATGCTGGGGATGATCAAAAAACGCCTGGGGGGTATTGCCTTCAACAATCTCCCCATAGTCCATGAACAGCACCCGATGGGCCACACTCCTGGCAAATCCCATTTCATGGCTCACCACGATCATGGTCATACCATCGTTGGCCAGGCTGATCATCACGTCCAGAACCTCCTTGACCATCTCAGGGTCCAGGGCCGATGTGGGCTCATCAAAGAGCATGACATTGGGCTTCATGCAAAGGCTTCTGGCAATGGCCACCCGCTGCTGCTGCCCCCCGGAAAGCTGGCCCGGATATTTTTTGGCCTGCTCGGCAATGCGCACCTTTTCAAGGTAGTACATGGCAATCTCTTCCGCTTCCGCCCGGGGGGTTTTTCTCACCCAGATGGGTCCCAGGGTCAAATTATCCAGGATGGTGAGATGGGGAAAGAGATTGAAGTGCTGGAACACCATGCCCACCTCGGCCCGAATTTTTTCAATGTTTTTCAGGTCATTGGTGAGTTCAATACCGTCCACAACGATTTTTCCCTTTTGATGCTCTTCAAGGCGGTTGATGCAACGGATCAACGTGGACTTTCCGGATCCAGAAGGGCCACAGATGACAATGCGCTCCTGTTTTTTAACCTGGAGCGAGATGTTCTTCAGGACATGAAAGTCACCGTACCATTTGTGCATGTCAGTTATTTGGATGATATCCGAATTTCGTTCAATTTCAAGGTGCTGGGTATCACTCACTACCTGGGTATCGTTCATGGGATTTTCCAATGTCTATCTATGGTTAATGAATTTCAAAATTGATGTCAAAAGCGGTCACACCTGGCCGGGTTGTCCCCGGCAAACGGCATGGGATTACAACTCTCTGTTGAGTTCCTGCTCCAGCCGGCGGCTGTAATTGGACATGAAAAAGCAGCAGACAAAATAGATCAGTGCCACAAAAATATAGGCCTCGGCGGAAAACCCCATCCATTTGGGATCAGACAGGGTGGACTGGGTGGTTTTCAAAAGATCGTACAGGGCAATGATCACCACAAGCGAGGTGTCCTTAAACGCCGAAATGAGCACACTCACCGAAGGGGGAATCACAATCTTCAGGGCCTGGGGCAAGATGATCAACCGCATGGTCTGAAAATAATTAAGCCCCAGGGCATCAGCCGCTTCATATTGCCCCTTGTTCATCCCCTGAAGCCCCCCGCGCACCACCTCAGCAATGTAGGCGGCGGTGAACATGATAATGGCCACCTGGGCACGAAAAATGGCATTAATGCTGACCCCTTCCGGTAAAAAAAGGGGAAAGACCACCGAAGACATGAACAACAGGCTGATCAGGGGGACGCCGCGGATCAGCTCAATGTAGACCACGCAAAGGGATTTGATCACCGGCATTTTTGACTGCCGTCCCAAGGCCAGAACAATGCCCACGGGATAGGCCGAGGCAAGCCCGAACACCGCCAGTAGAAGGGTTAAGGGCAACCCGCCCCATTGGGAACTCTCCACGGAGGCAAGACCCGGCACCCCCCCCTTCATCAAGAGGCCCATGATGACAAGCCCAGCTGCCCACAGGTAAAGGAGTGATTTTTTCCAGCGTCTGCGATCCTGGCTGTAAAAGAGCAGCACCACCAGCATCACCATGGCAAGAAGGGGCCGCCACTGGAGATCATGGGGATAGAATCCGAAAATAATGAACCGCAGGTTGGCGGGAATCACCGACCAACAGGCCCCATCGATATTTCGACATCCCTCACCGTCGGTCATCCACACGCTGTCCACAAAGGCCCATCGCACAAATGGGGGAACGCTGATCCACAGCAGGTAAAGGACCCCCAGGGTCAACAGGGAATTAAAGGGACCGTTGAAAAGATTGGTCCGTATCCATCCAAGGACTCCCACACTGATGGCAGGGGGTCTCACCATTGAGATCTCTTTTTGCTCAGACTTGGCTTCCATGATGTCTCTTATCTTTCCACAAGTTTGATTTTCTTGTTATACCAGTTCATGAATGCAGAGGTGGAGAGGCTGAAAACAAGGTACACCATCATGATCATGGCCACCCCCTCAATGGCCTGGCCGGTCTGATTGATGGTGGTACCGGCCACGGAAACAAAATCAGGATATCCGATGGCCACGGCCAGGGAGCTGTTTTTGATCAAATTCAGCAGCTGGCTTGTCAAGGGGGGAATGATCACCCGCAGGGACTGGGGAAGAATCACAAGGTTGAGGACCTGTCCCGGCTTAAGCCCGATGGAGAGCGCCGCCTCTGTCTGACCTTTGCTGACGGACTGAATACCCGCCCGGACCACCTCCGCCACAAAGGCTGCCGTATAAAGCACCAGCCCCAGCAACAGAGCGCTGAATTCAGGACCGACACTCACTCCACCTTTAAAATTAAACCCGGAAAGCCTGGGGACGTTCATTTCCGTGGGAGCGCCGGCAAGGGCCCACGCAACAAGGGGCAATCCCAAAAGCAGCAAAAGAGAAACCCTGAACAAGGGGAAAATATTGCCCGTGGCCTCCTGGCGCTTTGTGGCCCACCTTTTGAGAAAAAAGACAAAAATTACCGCCCCCAACAATGCGGCAGCCATATACCCATGGGCAGGGTGCCACTGGGGAATACCGAAAATCATGCCGCGGTTGCACAGGAAAAAACCGGAAAAAGGGTGTAACGCCTGGCGGGGGGACGGCAGCATTTCATAGAAAAATGCATACCAGAAAAAAAGCTGCAGCAGCACGGGAATATCCTGGAAAAGTTCAATGTAGATGGCGGACAACCTTGACACCAGCCAGTTGGAGGAGAGCCGGGCCACCCCCAAAAGGGTCCCAAGAATCACCGTAAGTATAATGCCGATAAAAGAGACCACAAGGGTATTAAGTACCCCCACCAGGAGTGCTCTGGCATAGGAATTCGCTGCAGAGTATGGAATCAGGGAGACCCCGATCTCAAAGGAGGCTTCCTTATCAAAGAAACCGAATCCGGTGGCAATGGATTGCCTTTCCAGATTGGCCAGGGTGTTACTGACAAGATAAAACGCCAGCAGAGCCACCCCAGCCATGACCACAAACTGATAAAAAAGCGCCAGCTTGTCAGGATCACGGAAAAAGGATGTTTTTTCAGAAGAAGCGTTGTCCATGATGACCTTTTGTACAAAAACAGGGTTCGGAAGGCACAGTCATACCTAATACGACTTTCATGCGTTGTTTTGGGCGAACCCGGATGTCAGATAGCAGGTCCGCCCGTGGCGGTTATTTAAAAGGAGGAGAGTAGAGCAACCCCCCGTTGGTCCACAGAGCATTGAGTCCCCGTTCAATCATGAGAGGGGTGTGGATTCCCACGTTTCTTTCAAACACTTCACCGTAATTTCCCACCTGCTTGACGATGTTGTAGGCAAATTTTTCATCCAGGCCCAGGGCTTTTCCGTTACCCGGGGAGACACCCAAAAAGCGCTTCACCTTGGGATCGGTGCTTTTTAATTTCTCATCCACATTTTTGGATGAAATTCCAAGCTCTTCGGCGTTGATCATGGCCAGAATCGAATAGTTGACAATGTCCTTCCACTGGTTGTCTCCATGCCGAACGGCAGGGGCAAGGGGCTCTTTGGAGATGACTTCAGGCAGAATGATGTAGTCTCCGGGGGTGGGGGCAACGGCCCGGGTGCCGGCAAGCTGGGAAGCATCCGAGGTGAGGCAGTCACATCGACCGGCAAAAAAAGCCTTGGCAAGTTCTGCGGTGTTTTCAATGACAACGGGATTCATTTTCATACCGTTGGCCCGGAAGAAATCCGCCACATTCTGCTCGGTGGTGGTTCCCGGGAGCACACACACAGAGGCCCCATCCAGCTCTTTGGCACTCTTGACCCCCAGTTTTTTATTGATCAGAAATCCCTGGCCGTCATAGTAGTTGACCTGACAGAAATCAAGGCCCAGGGCCGTATCCCGGCTCAGGGTCTGGGTGCAGTTCCGGGTGAGCACATCAATTTCGCCGGATTGAAGTGCGGTGAAACGGGTCTTGGCGGTGAGCGGTGTAAACTTGACCTTGGTGGCATCGCCAAATACGGCTGCAGCAACGGCCCTTGCCGTGTCCACGTCCAGTCCTCGCCATTCCCCTTTTTCATCAGGCTTGCCAAACCCGAACAGGTCGCCGTTGACGCCGGCCTGGATATACCCCTTGGCCCTTACATCGTCAAGGGTTCCTGCCAACACTGCACCGGATGAGATAAATGCAAGCACGAGCATGGCTGTTAAGCAAACTTTCAAAAATTTCATGGATGATTCCTCCCTATGGATTTAAGTTACGTCACAATATACCAGGTCTGCGATATCACAGTCCTTTTCAGCGAAATTGACAGGTATCGGCGCTGATCACAGCACCGGAACCCGTGGAAGACATCAGGCTTGTATCCTGAGCATCATTATTTAACTTTATCTTTAAAATCAGACATATGCAGAAAACGAAAACAACAAATCCGACTTCGCTGTTCTTGTTTAAAAGACCGGTGCGACGTTCATGCCATAGACCCGGATAATGCCAAGTTGAGGAGCGACCGATTGGCTGCTCCAACTCGTGGTTCAGTGTGCTGCGGCCCATGACAAACCCGCTCTCAACTCGGCATTCAGTGCAGAGCAGGCGCATTGAATAAAAAAATGAATCGTTTATTTATGGCAATTATCATTCACCCTGTCAAGGGGTTTAACCCTGCCATCCGTTTTTTAAGCAACAAATGCAAAGAGGGAAATCAAAATTACGTTATTGTGTCTTTATTCATAAAAGATATTAAGAAAGGCGTATAAATCTCTTCAACGCTTCCGAAAGGGCATGGGTGTGATCAAACCGAAGCCGTTCAGCTGCCCGCGCGTTGGCCTGGCCACTGCTCTGAAGGGTATGCCACCATGGTAAGGACCAAGGCCGCCACCCGTTGGGAAGCACCCTTTCCCCCCAGAAGGGAAGAAATCCCTCCCAGACGGGTCTGCATGGGAAGGAGCCGATGATGATTCACCAGATGAAGGGCTGTTTCACTGATTTTTTCAGGAGTGGCATCCCCCTGGAGAAGCTCGGGCATAATCTCCTCTCCGGCAATGATATTGGCAAGCCCCACATAGTGAAGCCGGACAAACAGCCGGGCAAGGGAGTAGGTCACCCGGGACATTTTGTATACGATTATGGTGGGAACCCGGAAAAGAGCCGCCTCCAGAGTGACGGTGCCCGATGCGGCAATGACAAGATCAGCGGTGGAGAGAATTTCAGCCACATCCCCTGAAATTACCTGAAAATGCATCTGTTTGCTGTAACGACTCAAAATCAGATCAAAACGCTCTCCGGCCACGGCCACGGCACAGGAGAGCAGAAACCGGACCCCGGGTTTTTGTTCAGCTATTTTCACCGCTGCCTGGAGAAGGGGGTCAAGGAGGGTGTCTATTTCGCTGTTTCGGGACCCCGGCAGCAGTCCGATGACAAGATCCTCCGGATGGAACATGCGGGGTGCCCCATAATCACGGCAGTCCAGCAGGGGATGGCCCACAAAGGTGTGGGGAATCTTCCATTTTCGGTACAGGGGCACCTCAAAGGGAAAGATCAACGCCACATGGTCCACATATTTTTTGATCTTTTTAAGCCGGGAGAGTTTCCAGGCCCACACCTTGGGAGAAATATAGTAAAGCACCGGAATGCCCATGGCCTTTGCTGCGGCGGCCATTCTCAGATTAAACCCCGGATAGTCAATCAGAATCAGCAGATCCGGTGCCCACTGTTCCATGTGAGCCTTTATGCCACGGTACACCCTGGCAATGGAGGGCATCTTTAACAGAACTTCGGTGACCCCCATGACGGAAAGGTCCCGGATGTGAAATCGTATCTCCATGCCGGCCCGGGCCATGGCATCTCCGCCAATGCCGCATAGCATTACCTCCGGTGCTCTTTTTTTCAACGCCTTGACAAGATTGGCCCCATGGAGATCTCCGGATGGCTCTCCGGCGAGGATCATTATTTTTTTGACCTTTTCCCGGTGGGAAGGAGGAGCACTCTTTCCAACATCCATCACGACAACACCTCCTCCTCACCCATGGCCACAATGGATATCCGTTTCTCATCGGCCAGACGAATCATCTCTGTACGATCAAAGGAGAGACTCTTTTTTGCCTCCAGCACCAGAACGTCGGCACCGGATTCAGCCATGGCCCGGACGGTCTCCACCCCGGATGCAGGCAGATCAAAGCGCAGGTCCTGTCCCGGTTTGGCAAGCTTCACCACCACGGCACCACCGGAACTTAAGCCCCCCCCCCGCCTGATGGTGGCATCGGTGCCATCGGCACCCTCCACCGCCAGCACGGTACCATTGGCCACCACCACACACTGTCCGATGTCCAGGCGGCCGATCTCCCTGGCGATACGCCAGCCGGTACGAATGTCTTTTTGGGCGGCCCGACCCGGTTTTTTCCGGGTCCAGCACCCTTTGGGAGAAAGCAGATCCGGCAATAAAAAAGTGGAGGGGCAGATGGTGATGCCCTCTTTTTCCAGAAGATCTGCAAAGGCCGTCAACAGCCCGTCATCATGGGTATGTCCCATGGCGGCAATGAAGGTCAGGGCCTTTAAGTCGGGCTTGATATCGGTGAATATCCGTGTTTTTTTAACGGTGCCCAGCATCACGGCCCGGGTGACCTTGTGCTGTCTGAAGTATTTCAAGAGTTTGGTCACCTGGCCCAGGTGGAGCCACTGAATGGATGTCACCTCGTCCGCCAGAGAGGGCAAGGCTTCATTGACATAGGCAACGGCATGGACTTTAATTTTCTCGGCCACCGCCTTTTGGGCAAACAACAACGGAAACTGCCCCCCCCCGGCAATGAGACCTATGGATTTCATCTATCTGGTGACACCTCGGCTGGAGCGCTCAATGAACTGAATGAAATTGACCACCTCGGGAATCTGTTCCACCTCGGCCCGGACCCGTTCCGAAGCCTGTTTCACGGTGAGACCAATGCGGAACACGATGCGATAGGCCTTTTTCAGACTGAGCAGGGTTGATTTGGAAAAGGCGTTTCGCTTGAGTCCCACATTATTCAACCCATGGAGACTGGCCCGGTCCCCTGCGGCAATGACATAGGGGGGGATATCCTTTACCACGGCGGATTTTCCACCTATGTAGGCGTAATCGCCGATCTTGACGAACTGATGGATGGCAACGAGCCCCCCCACGGTGACGTTGTCCCCCAGCTCGATATGTCCTCCCAGGGTGGCGTTGTTGGCCAGAATCACCTGTTTACCGGTTTTACAGTCATGGGCAATGTGGGTATAGGCCATGAGATAGTTCTCTTCACCCACCTCGGTGTATCCCCCGCCAAAGGCCGTGCCCCGGTTGATGGTGACAAACTCCCTGATGATGGTTCCCCTGCCGATTTTAAGATAGGTCTTCTCCCCATGATATTTCAGATCCTGGGGGGGCGCTCCAATGGAGGCGTATTGAAAAATTCGACAATCCGGCCCCACACTGACGTATTCGTCAATGGTGGTATAGGGGCCGATCTGGGTGCCAGCGCCAATGGTAACATTGCCCTTGACAATGGCATAGGGACCGATGGTGACATTGGGGCCAATCTCAGCTTCGGCATCAATGATGGCCGTGGGATGAATCATGGGTTACTCCGTTTCAATGCGGTGCTCAATGGCTTTTATCTTTCGCTCCAGGGAGAGGAGCAATTTTCTCATTTCAGGCAGTCTGGGTAGGATGCGTCCCACCTTCAGCCACAATTTATGGGGCATGTCAGGAATGCCCGACACGATCTCCCCGGGTTTCACATCCTTGGTTACTCCGGCCCCGGGCCCCACAATGGCACCGTCCCCCACCGTGAGATGACCGGAAATACCCGCCTTACCGGCAATGATCACGTTGCCGCCGATGGTGGTACTGCCGGCAATGCCCGACTGGGCCACCACCAGGGTGTGGGGTCCGATGGTGACATTGTGGGCAATGTGCACCTGGTTGTCGGTTTTCACCCCCTTGGCCAGCCATGTCCGTCCCATGGTGCCCCGGTCAATGGTATTGCAGGCGCCGATCTCCACATGGTCATCAACCTGGACGAATCCGGCATGGGGAATTTTTTCATGGCCATGGCCATCCGTGGTAAAACCGAATCCGTCACTGCCGATGACAGTGCCGGAATGGATCATCACCTGGGAACCGATACGGGACCGTTCCATGATGGTCACATTGGGCTTTATAATGGTGTCATCACCGATGGTGACATGGTCGCCAATGAACACCCCGGGCATAAGCCACACCCGATGCCCCAGGGTGACATGGTCCCCGATGAAAACATGGGGGGAGAGGACCGCATCGTCTCCACAGGTAAACCCATCACCGATGACGGCAAGGGAAGAACAGGCCGGGGCCGGTCTTTTTTCAGGATAAAACCGGGCCATCACCTTGAAAAAAAGCTGTTTGGGGTGTTCACAGATAATAAACGTGCCGCCGGTGGCTTCCAACAAAGACCGGGAAACAGAATCCGGCACCATAACGGCACCGGCCACGGAACGATCCAGCTGCTTCAGGCAACCGGCATCCACGGCAAAGGTAAGATCTCCGGGACCGGCCTGGTCAAAGGGGGCAACCCCACGGATAACCCGGGTTCCCTCCCCCACAACCCCGGCATTAAACGCATGGGCGATCCCCTGAACGGATAACGCCATCATTGTGCCGCTGCAGCCGTTTTGTTGTAAGCTTTAATCAGTTCATCGGTGATGTCAATACTCTCTTTAAAGTACATGACACCGCCTTCATTTACTTCAAGAATGAGATCAAACCCCTCTTTTTTTCCCACCTTGGCGGCCAGGTCCAACACTTCGGTTTTGATTTTATTGAAATATCGGGCCTGCATCTGTTTGAACTCTTTGAGATAATCGGCCTTCATGGTCTTATAGTCATTGGCCTTGATGCGAAATTCCCGCTGTTTTTGCTCACTTTTCTCCTTACCCATGACCAGGGCTTCCCGCTCCAGGGTCTTCTGGAGTTCCAGAAGCTCCTCCTCCTGTTTTCTAACGGTCTCTTCCATCTCCTTGCCCTTTTGATTCATCTCGGCACTGGCCATTTTTCCCGGACTTGAAGAGGAAAGCACCTTCTGGAAATTAACCACTCCCAGTTTGAACTCTCCGGCGGCCAGGGAGCCCCCCACGGTAGCCAGAAGAAACACCATTGTCAGAAATATCATCATGCCTGCTTTTTTCATACCATCCTCCACTGTTTTGCTATGGTTATCATTAAGAGAATCCGATACGGAGACACAATTAAAAGGTGCCGCCCATGGAAAACTCCCATCGTCCCCCGGAATACTCCTTACCGTTGAGGATACTGCCGTATTCAATGCGGATGGGGCCCATGGGGGAGTACCAGCGGATACCCCCGCCAAAGCTGGTGTAAAGATCGTCCCATGCAATGTCCTCACTCTTTTCATATGCATCTCCGGCATCATAAAAAAGCACACCCACAAGCTTCATCTCCTCAATGAGGGGAAAGGAGACTTCGGCATTGAACTGGACAAACTTTTCGCCCCCCCGCTCCTCGGTCTCACCCTCGGGGGTGGCATTAATATCCTGCCAGTCATATCCCCGAACGGAACTGATGCCCCCCAGATAGAAACGTTCATAGTCGATGTCTATGTCATCATCAGAGCGGTCATCCAGAAAGCCGGCCTTTCCATGGAGAAACCCGGTGAATTTCCAGAACAGGGGATGGTACCATCCGGTTTCTACAATGTACTTTGTAAAGTCAATCTCCCCCCCCAGCCAGTCACCTGCATATTCAACGGAAACACTGTGCTCCGATCCCCGGGTGGGATTGAAGGCACTGTTTCTGGAATCGTACCGCAGGGAGAGGGTGACACTGCTGGTGACATAATTACCGGCATCCACATCAGTGTAATCTTCCTCCACATTTTTAATGGTGAAATCCTCATATCCATATTTGAATCCCAGGGAGGTGTAATCAAAAATTTTATATCCAAAACGCAATGCCCCCCCCATACTGTCCTTGTCATAGTAATCGTACTCCTTATCCCAGTTATAAAGGTCAATACCGGCGGACAGCGGGATATCAAACAGCCAGGGCTCGGTGAAGCTTAAGGTGTATTTGGTGGAGGAGCCGGACACCTCCGCCTTAAGGGAGGCCACCTGACCCTTGCCGAGAAAATTACGCTCGGACACGGAGATCATCCCGAACAGGTTGTCCTCACTGCTGTATCCACCGCCAAAGCTGAAGGCACCCGTGGATTTTTCGGTGATGTTCACGTTGAGATCCATCTTATCTTCACTGCTTCCCCGGGTGGGCTTGACCTCCACATTTTCAAAATAGTCAATGCGTCGGAGGTTGGCGGTGCTTCTTTGGATCTTTGACAGGGAGTAAAGCTCCTGTTCGTGCACGGTGATCTGCCGACGAATTACCTTGTCCCGGGTCTTGCTGTTGCCGGTGATCACAATCCGTTCAAAGTAAACAGGGTCTCCCTCCCGGATGGTGAAAAGGATATTTACCTGTTTCTTTTCAAGATCCCTGAAAATGGAGGGGGCCACATCGGCATTGGCAAACCCCTTGTCTGCATAGCGATCGGTGAGGGAGAGCATGTTGGTACGAAGCAGATCCCTGGAATAGAGTTCACCCGTTTTAAGGGTCAAACCGGACATCAATTCCGATTCAGAGGCAATGAGGTCTCCTTTAAAGGAGATTTCACCAATGTGGAACTGCTCCCCTTCCTGAATTTTAAACTTCACTGAAATGCTCTTTTCATGAAATTCAACATCCGGATCGGAAACCCTTGCGTCAATAAATCCGTGATTTTTATAAAACGCCTCTATCCGATATACATCCTGGGCCAGTTCGTTTCGATCCAGGTCCCCTGAGGAGGTGATCCATGACCAGAACCCTTTTTCACTGGTCTTCATCTGTTTCAAAATCTGCTTCCGGGTGAAGAATGTGTTTCCCTCCAGCACCAGGGTTTCAATGCGGAGCTTTTTTCCCTCTTTGATGGTGAACAAAATATCGGCCTGATTGTTTTCAAGCAACTGCATGCCATAGGTGATTTCACAATTGTGATAATTTTTATCCGTATATAAGGTCTGAATGGCCGCCACATCCGCATTTAACTTGTAAATGTTTAAAATGGAGCCGGTGGTGGTGGAGACCACGTCAATGAGTTCCTGCTCTTCATATATGCGGTTCCCCTGGAACTTCACCTTTCTGACGCTGGGTTTTTCATCAACGGAATAGATAATTTCAAGCCCGGTGTCATAGTCCTGCCGTTCAATGCGAACGTCATCAAAATACCCCATGCCGTAAATGGCCTTGAGATCACTGTTGAGCTGTTCAGGGCTGTATACATCCCCCACTGAGGTATGAATCATCTTTATAATGGCATCCGCCTCAATGCGGACATTACCCTTAATACTGATTTTTTCAATGAGCTTCCGGTTGAAAACCTCGCCGACTATCTGGGTGGTGAGCCCGTTAACGGCTGAAAAAAGATTTTCCACCCCCTGGAATTCAGAAAAAAAAGGAACCGGCTCGGTGCCTGCAATGACATCCTTCACCTTCATGTCCATGCTGATCTTCTGACCGGTGATGAACACCGTTCCCCACACCAGATAATCCACCCCCTGGCTGAGCCCCACCGTCTGCAATGCCGAATTATCCAGCATGGTCACATCGCCAGGGACAGAAAGGGGAACCACAAGGGCCCCCTCTCCCATAATATTTTCAGAAATCATTGAAGCAATGCGGGTGCCAAGCTCACCGGTATCTTTGTCAGACAGCATCTTCAGGGGAAAGAGGCCCACACTCTTCTTGTCTGCACCCATGGTGTCTACGGGCACCATTGCCACAGCAATCAATATCAACCCAACCACCGCTTTTTGTATCCATGTCTTCATGATATTTCATCCAAATTTTATTTGTTTCACGCCGGCACCACCCGGCAGTTACGCAGGGTCACCCGTGTCTCCATAAGCTGTGCAAGCTCGGGGTTATGGGTGACCACAACAAGGGTCATGCCAAGTTCCCGATTCAGCTCCAGAAGCAACCCATGCACGGCGTTGCCGTTCTCTTTGTCGAGGTTCCCCGTGGGCTCATCTGCCAGGAGCAGGGGCGGTTTTGCCACAAGTGCCCTGGCAATGGCCACCCGCTGCTGTTCCCCCCCGGAGAGATCCTCCACCCGATGGCTCAGTCGATGGTTCAGGTCCACCCGTTCAAGCATCTCCATGGCCAAAATTCGGGCCTGCTCCGGCGTCTGCCGATCAATGAGACAGGGAAGCATCACATTTTCCAGGGCAGTAAACCCCTGGAGCAGATGGTGAAACTGAAATACAAATCCAATGGTGCGGTTTCGAAATCGTGCAAGGTCCGTCTCCCCCAATGCCAAAACATTGCTGCCGTTAAAACGGATACTGCCGCTGTCGGGGCGGTCAAGGGTTCCAAGGAGATGAAGCAGGGTGGATTTACCAATGCCCGATGCCCCCACAACCGCCATGGTCTGGCCCTGGCGGATATCAAAATCGACATCTTTTAAAATATCAATGGTGGCATCTGCGGTTTTAAATCCCTTGGAAATCCCCTGTAAGGAGACCAGAACATCCTCCCCATCATCCATATCTGAGGGCCTCCACCGGATCCATGGCCCCTGCCCTTCGGCAGGGATAGAGGGTGGAAAGAAAGCACAACCCCATGGATGCTGCAGCAATCATGAAAACATCAAGGTATTCCAGCTGAACCGGCAGGGTGGAAAAGGGATAGGCAGAGGGCAGGGTAATAAATTGGTATTTTTTGAGCACCACACAGATCAACACACCGGACAGGGTTCCAAGGCAGGTACCTGTCATCCCCACGATGATTCCCTGGAAGATAAATATCTTTCGGATCATGGTCCGGGTGGCTCCCATGGCTTTTAAGATGGCAATATCCCTGGTTTTTTCCATGACCATCATGATCAACGCACTGGTAATGTTAAATGCCGCCACCAGGATGATGAGGGTCAAAATAATGAACATGGCGGTTTTTTCAAGCTTCAGGGCGGAAAAGAGACTCTGGTTCATCTCCATCCAGTCCCTGGCATAATAAGGGTATCCCAGCTTTTCCACAAGGGCATTTCTGACCCGGGCCGCGGAAAAAATATCTTCCACCCACACCCCCAGTGCTGAGATGCGCTTCTTTGTTCCCAAAAGCGTTTGGGCCTCATCAATGTGGACCCAGGCAAGGGAGCTGTCATATTCATACATGCCCGACTCAAACAGGCCGGTCACCTGAAAGCGTTTCAAAGACGGCATATACCCCACCGGAGAAATCATTCCCCCCGGAGACATCAATACCAGGGTATCGCCCGGAGAGACACCAATGTTCTTTGCCAGCTCCCGGCCGAGCACAATGCCGGGCAATACACCGCCGGCGGCTCCGGCAATGAGTTTCTCTTCCATCTCCGCCCGGGTATATCCCTTTATCAGGCTCGCCTGACCATGGGGGTCAATGCCCCGGATCACGGCACCGGAAAGCCCCACGGCCGTCTTGATCATGGCCTGGGTAAACACCATGGGCGACACCGCCGTCACGCCGTCAATCCCCTGTATGGTTTTTTCAACCCCATCAATGTCCTGGTAACTTCCCGAAGCATCCATGACAAGAATATGAGGTTCCACCCCCAGAATCCGGTTGCGAAATTCCGTTTCAGCACCACTCATGACGGCAATGACAATGACCAATGCCATCACTCCCAGGGTAACCCCGGCAATGGAGAGCAAGGTGATCAAAGAGATAAACCCCTCCTTACGCTTTGCCCTCAGATATCGCCCGGCTATGAAGGTTTCAAAGGACATGTGGGATCATATGTTTTTTTTCATGTGGGGAAACAGAATCACCTCACGGATGGAGGGGGAGTCGGTCAAGAGCATTACCAGGCGATCAATGCCGATGCCCTGGCCCGCCGTGGGGGGCATGCCGTACTCCAGGGCTTCCACATAATCGGCGTCCATGATATGGGCCTCACTGTCGCCCTCTTCCCGCTGGGAGACCTGACCCAGGAAGCGTTCATACTGATCCACCGGATCATTGATCTCGGAAAAGCCGTTGGCAATTTCCCTGCCGGCAATGAAGAGTTCAAATCGATCAGTGAGTTCAGGGTTGATTTCACTTTTCCGGGACAGGGGAGATACCTCCACCGGATATCCGGTGATAAAGGTGGGCTGGATCAGTTTGGGCTCCACCAGGGTATCAAATAATTTTGTTAAAATTTTACCGGTCCGCTCTTTTTTGGTGATCTTGATATTGTTTTGTTCGGCATGGGCCAGCATGGCCTGGGGATCGTTGAGAATGGCCCGGTCAAGGCCTCCGATCTCCACCAGGGAGTCCATCATGGAGATCCGGCGCCATTTTCCGCCAAAGGCAATGGTCTCCCCCTGGTAGGTGACGGTGTCGGAACCGGTGACTTCCCTTGCAATGTGGCTGAACATCTCTTCTGTGAGATCCATCAGATCTTCATAGTTGGCATAGGCCTGGTAAAATTCCACCATGGTGAACTCGGGATTGTGCCGGGTGGAGACCCCTTCATTGCGAAAATTGCGGTTAATTTCAAACACCTTTTCAAAGCCCCCCACCACCAGTCGTTTCAGGTAAAGCTCCGGTGCGATGCGAAGGTATAGTTCCATGCCAAGGGCATTGTGCCAGGTTTTAAAGGGGGTGGCTTCGGCACCGCCGGGAAGGGGTTGCATCATGGGGGTCTCCACCTCCATGAAATCCCTCTCTTCAAAGAAGCGGCGCATGGTACTCACGATTTTACTGCGCCGGACAAAGATATCCCGGGCCTCGCTGTTCATAATAAGATCCAGATACCGTTGGCGATAGCGTTTTTCCGGGTCTTTGATGCCGTGGAACTTTTCAGGAAGGGGCCGTACGGCCTTGGACAACAGACGAAGGGTTTTGGCAAGCAACGTCCACTCGCCGGTGCGGGTCTGGAAAAGCACCCCGCCAATCCCCACGAAATCACCGATATCCAGTTTTTTAAACAGGTTATAAGTATCGCTACCCACCTGGTTCTTCTGAACATAGGCCTGGAGCTGCCCGGTCCTGTCCTTGAACCGGATAAAGGCTGATTTTCCGAAACTGTTCACCGCCATCATCCGCCCGGCCACGGAAAACATTCTTCCGTTCTCGCCCAGGGTTTCCGGTGCGGTTTCAGCGACCTTCTTTAACACGTCAATGGTATCGGACACCCTGAAATCATTGGGATATAAATGAACACCGGCATCTGCCAGCTCCTGATTTTTCTCTTTTCTTGCCTTGAGCAGTGCACTTGACTCTTCCATAATTTATTATATTTCCACTTTACATTCGTCATTAATTAAAACACAAATCCGCCTCAGCAGGTACCACCGACCGGCCCCAACGGCGGGAATTGGAACCAGGCCCGAAAAATCTTCATTACCTACTCCATTTTAAGGCACAGTGTCAAGATTTTGTTTGGCATCGTCCAGCCTGAAAATCAGGGTAAAAGCACTTCCTTCCCCCGGCACACTGGCCACATCCACCATTCCCCCATAGGTTTCCATGATGCGATGGGTGATGGCAAGACCCAGGCCGGTACCATGGCTTTTGGTGGTATAGAAAGGATCAAACACCATGGAAATCTCTCCACGATCCATACCACATCCGGTATCTGCAATATGAAGCTTAACCGTGCCCTGGCCGGGTGCTTCCAGTTTGACGGAGACACTACCCGATCCATCAATGGCCTCTGCCGCATTTTTCAAGAGGTTAAACAGCACCTGGCGCAGGTGCCCGGCATCCATGTCGATGTAAACGGCACAGGCCACCTGCACATCAATGCCAATGCGATCCCGGCACAACTCATCCTGCTCAAACAGGGTCACGGTGTCACGCACCGCCTTGTCCAGGCGAATCCGGGTGGCACCCTTGCGGTGGGGATTGGCAAAAAGCAGGAAATCCGTCACCAGTTTGCTCAATCGATCCGTCTCCCGCAACACGATGTGCATGAGCCGGTAATTGGGGGTTCCCGGGGAGATGCCCTCCTTGAGAAGCTGAATGGAACCGGAGAGGGATGCCAGAGGGTTTTTAATCTCATGGGCAATGCCCGCTGCCAGTTCACCAATGGCAGCCACCTTCTCCACCCGCTTGAGATGTCTTTCCATGACGGCCAGTTCATGTCTGGCCCGCCGGGTCTGCACGGCCAGCATTCCCGTTAAAAAAGCCACGGCAAAACAGGCGGCCATGATCACCACCATGCGATAGATGATGTGGGTCCAGGCATAGGCCGATGCCAGGTCACCGCCGGTACCCAGGGGCACCAGAACGCCGTAATACTCAAGATCAATCAACAGTCCATACTGAACACTGCTCAGGGCCGCCACCACCAGACTCCCCGTTCGATGAAGAATCATGCTCACCCCGATGATCACCAGCAGATAGAGAAAGGTGAACACGCTTGAAAACCCACCGGTCAAAAACAAAATAAAGGTCACCGTCACCGTATCCAGAAACACCTGGCCATAGACAAACCATTGATTTGTGCCCCAAACTCTCAAGAGCAGACCATAAACGGCAGAGAGTACAAAAAGTCCCAGGGCAATGGCAATGAGATAGAGAAACGGCCGGGCCAGAAAAGGGATATCTTCACCGGCGCAGAAAAGCAGTGTGGCTCCCAGGAGTACCCCGGCAAAAACCGTTCGAAAGGCAATGAGCCACTTGATCCGCCCCTTTAACTCCTCGGGGTCTGTGTGGTGGATATCCATCTATACCATCACCCGATGGCGGCAGCCATTTTGAATATGGGAAGGTACATGGCAATGACCAGCCCGCCAATGACCACCCCCAAAAAAACCAGAAGAAAGGGTTCGATCATGTCCGTTAAATTACTCACCGCCTGGTCCACCTCCTCATCGTAAAAATCGGCAATTTTTTCCAGCATGATATCCAGGGCACCGGTGGACTCCCCCACGGAAATCATGGAGCAGACCATGGAGGGAAATACCCCGCTTTCCAGCAGAGGATCCGCCATGGACCGGCCTTCGGAGATGGCTGACCTGACATCCAGGACGGCAAATTCAACGGTTTTATTACCGGCGGTGCGGGCCACAATATCAAGGGCTTCCAAAATAGAGACACCGCTTGACATCATGGTTCCCATGGTCCGGGTAAATTTAGCCACAGCCACCTTGCGGATCAAAAGCCCAAAAACCGGAAGCTTTAAAAAAAGATCATCCATGAGAATCCGACCTTTTTGGGTGCCATAAAATTTTTTAACACTGATCATGGATAGAAATCCCCCCCCCAGGATATACCATATTTTTCCGATGACAAATTCACTCAAATTCACCACCATCATTGTGGGGGTGGGAAGGGCAGAACCAAACCCTTCAAACATCTGGGCAAACACGGGAATGACGAACACCAGGATAATGCCCACCACAATAATGGCCACGGCCATGGTGATGGCCGGATAGGTCATGGCCCCCTTGACCTGTTTTTTTAATTTCGCCATTTTCTCCATGTACGCGGATAATCTTCGAAGGATAATATCCAGAATACCCCCGGCTTCACCGGCAGCCACCATGTTCACATAAAGGTCATTGAACACCTTGTTAAATTTGCCCAGGGAATCGGCAAAGGTATCACCACTTTCAACGGAAAGTTTAATCTCCTTTAATATTTTTTTAAAGGTGGGGTTGTCCTGCTGGGTCTGAAGAATGTCAAGGCATTGAAGCAGGGGAAGCCCGGCGTCGATCATGGTGGAAAACTGCCTTGAAAAAATAATGATATCTTTTTGCGTCACCGCGGGCTGGAGAAAAGAGATATTCTCAAACAGATCCTTGGGTTTTTTCTTAATGGAGGTGGCGGATATTTTTCTGCGCAAAAGATTTGCGCGGACCTGCTCCACCGTTTCTGCCTCCATCTCGCCTTTGATGGTCCTTTTTTTGGGATTTTTACCCTTCCAAAGATAAACCGTCATATATTCTCCATCCCCCTTATTTTACTTGGTTTCCCCGTCCATAAATGCTAATAAGCACACAATCATGGGAGCAACTATGCATCGGAACCGCCATTCACAGGAGCCGTGACTGCTTGAAAAAAGAAAAAAAAATCCAGCCGAAAACCATCATCACCAGCCATGTCAATGCTGATTTTGATGCCATTGCCAGCATGCTGGCGGCCCAGAAGCTCTATCCAAAGTCCGTGGTGATTTTCCCGGGTTCCCAGGAGAAAAGCCTCAGGGACTTTTTCATCATCTCAGTAAGCTATCTTTTTAACATGGAAAGCCCGAAAAATATAGACTTTTCCAAGACCCAAAGATTGGTCCTGGTGGACACACGTCATCCCCATCGGATTCCCGCCGTTGCCGCGCTTTTGAATAAAAAAGGGGTGGAGATCCACATCTACGACCACCATCCGAACATGGAGGGGGACATCACAGGGGACGTGACAATCACCCGGCCCACCGGTGCCACGGTGACCCTTCTCACCGAACTGATCCAAAAAAAAGCCATCTCTGTTTCTCCGGAGGAGGCCACAATCATGGCCCTTGGCATATATGAAGACACCGGCTCATTCACCTACCCGTCCACCACCGAAGCCGATTTGCAGGCGGCTGCTTTTTGCCTCTCCTGCGGTGCCAACCTCAATACCATCGCCGATTTTATCTCAAAGGAGATCCGCACCGATCAGGTGGCCTGGCTCAATGAACTGCTCAATGAAAAGATAGCCCTCACCATCAATGGGGTGGAGATCCATATCTCCACCATCTCCTCCCAGGGATATATTTCAGATCTTGCCGTCATTGTACAGATGGTGATGAAAATCGACAACCTGGATGCTTTCTTTGCCGTTGTCCTCATGGAAACCAAGGTCAACATCATTGCCCGAAGTCGCATCCCGGAAGTGGATGTGGGAAAAATCCTATCTGCCATGGGAGGGGGAGGCCATGCCGGCGCGGCATCGGCCGGCATAACGGACAAAGCCTTGGCCCAAGTGGAGCAGGAACTCATTGAGATCATGAAAACCCAGGTGAGTACCCTGAGCATTGCCAGGGAGTTGATGTCAACCCCGGCACTGACCATCAAGGCCACGGTCTCCTGCCATGATGCCGGTATCATGATGACCCGCTGCAATGTCAATGCCCTTTTGGTCTCATCGGATGATCCCCATCACATCATGGGATACATCACCCGGCAGGTCATCGAAAAGACAGGGTACCACCAGCTGGGACATCTGCCCATCGGTGAATACATGTCAACGGAAATTTCCACCGTCTCCCCATGTGCCGGTCTCACGGAAATTGAATCCCGAATCATGGATGATAAACAGCGCCTGCTGCCCGTCATGGAGAAAGGAAGGGTGATCGGCGTTATCACCCGCACCGACCTTTTAAACTTTCTGGTTCACCGCAGCAAAGACGAACAAGCTTTTCGCCACGGCCAGGTCACCACTGGAAAAAACACCAAGCAGCGAAATGTCAGTCACCTTATCAAAGAACGGTTGACCCCGATCATTGCCGACTTGCTCAAAGAAATCGGCAGTGCCGGTGATGAACTGGGGCTGAATCTTTTTGTGGTGGGCGGCTTTGTCAGGGATCTACTGCTGTACCGCAAAAGTGAGGACATTGATGTGGTAGTGGAGGGGGACGGCATTGATTTTGCTCGGAAATTTATTGAAAAAAAGGGAGGCAGATGCAATCCCCACCGGGAATTCGGTACAGCGGTGATGGTGCTGCCCCATGGACTTAAAATTGACGTGGCATCGGCCCGCATGGAATATTACAATGCCCCGGGCGCACTGCCCACGGTGGAGATGAGTTCCATCAAACGGGATCTCTACCGCCGGGATTTCACCATCAACACCCTTGCCATCAGACTCAACGGAAAAGAGTTCGGTACGCTCATTGATTTTTTTGGAGCCCAGCGGGACCTGAAGGACAAAACCATCCGCACCATCCACAACCTAAGTTTTGTGGAGGATCCCACCCGGGTATTCAGGGCCATTAAATTTGCCAACCGGTTTGATTTCACCATCGGCAAACTGACCCAGAACCTCATCCGAAATGCCATAAAATTTAATTTTTTCAGAAAACTCAGCGGCCGGCGGGTCTTTTCCGAACTTAAGCAGATCCTTGAGGAGGGAAACCCCATCCCGGCCATTGAAAGCCTCAGACAGTATCACCTGGAAAAGGTCATCCACCCATCCCTGATACTTGACAACAGCGTCATAGAGACTCTGGAGGCGGTGCAGAAGGTGGTCTCATGGCATGATCTTCTCTACCTCAACACCCCCTGCATGAGATGGTCCGTCTATTTCATGGTGATGATCAGAAAATGCCCTTATCAAGTGGTGCAGGAGATCTGTACCCGGCTCAGATTGTCCCCCACCCTGACAAAGCTCATGCTGCGGGATCGGCCCAAAGCCGAAGAACGGCTCTACATCCTGGAAAACCGTTTTCCCCCCACCCACAGTGGCCTCTATGCCCTGCTTCATATTTTCAAACCGGAGCCCTTACTCTACATCATGGCCTGTACCCGCAGTGAGCGGGTTAAAAAGGGCGTCTCTTTATATTACACACGGCTCAAGGATATAAAACCCGCCATCCAGGGCCGGGATCTCATTGCAATGGGACTGAAGCCGGGGCCGGTCTTTCAATCCATCATCCGGTCAGTGCTGGATGAAAAACTTGATGGTCGGGTGAAAAACAGAGAAGAGGAGATGGCCTTTGTGAAAAAGCACCACCTTCCGCCGCCACCTTGCCTGGACAAATCAGTTGATTAACAATTGGGTTTCTGATATTTTATTTGATTGCATCGTAACATATGTTTATTAAAGGACCCCTTAAAATATGCACGCCCTAAAAAATACGGAACCGACATCCATGAAAAATGCAGACCACCTCACCGGTATTACCACCACCGGCACCCCCCATCTGGGCAACTATGTGGGAGCCATTCGCCCCGCCATCCAGGCCAGCCGGGAAAAAGATCAGCAATGTTATTATTTTCTTGCCGATTACCACGCCCTCATCAAATGCCAAGATCCGGAACGTATCCGAAAGTCAGTCCTGGAATTGGCCGCCACCTGGATCGCCCTGGGGCTGGACACAAAGACGTCCACTTTCTACCGGCAGACCGATATTCCGGAAATACCGGAACTCACCTGGATTCTCACCTGCGTCACCGCCAAAGGACTCATGAACCGGGCCCACGCTTACAAGGCGGCGGTGGCAGACAATGAGGCCGCCAACGGAAAGGACCAGGACCAGGAGATCACCATGGGGCTGTTCTGCTACCCCATTCTCATGGCGGCGGACATTCTCATGTTCAACGCCAGAAAGGTGCCGGTGGGACGGGATCAGATCCAGCACCTGGAGATGACCCGTGACATTGCCGGCCGGTTCAACCATCTGTTCGGCGACCATTTTATCCTGCCCGAAGCCGTGGTGGATGAAGATACGGCGGTGCTGTCAGGCCTTGACGGCAGAAAAATGAGCAAGAGCTACAACAACACCATCCCCCTTTTCGAACCGGAAAAAAAATTGAGAAAGCTGATCATGAAGATCAAGACCAACTCCCTGGCACCGGAAGAACCCAAAGATCCTGACACCTGCACCCTGTTCGCCATTTACAAGGCCTTTGCCACCCGGGAGGAGACAGCAAGCATGGCCCAACGATACCGCAACGGCATAGCATGGGGCACCATGAAGCAGGAGTTGTTTGAACATCTCAACGAGGTGCTCAAAGGTCCCAGGGAAACGTACAACGAGTTGATCAAATCCCCGGGGGACATCGATGCGGTCTTGAAGCAAGGTGCGCTCCGGGCACGGGAATATTCCGTGCCCATGCTGGAACGGGTGAGAAAAGCCGTGGGTATCCAGTCGCTTTAACTATGCCCCCCCAAGCCCCCTGACCTCGTCAGGGGTGAGATAACGCCATTTTCCTTCGGCCAGGGCCCCCAGTACCACATTTCCCACTCTCAGGCGTTTGAGATGGGCCACCTCATTACCTGTTTTACTCACCATGCGCCGGATCTGACGATTTATTCCCTGTTTGAGCACAATTTTAAATCCATGGGATCCGGTGCGCCACACCCGGGCACTGCGGGTTTTTTTTCCATCCAGCACAATCCCCTTTGACATCTTTTCCAGGGCACCCCGGCTCACCGGCTGCACCGTTGTCACGCTGTACTCCTTTTCATGGTTGAACGACGGATGGGAAAGGCGGTTGTGAAGTTCACCGTCATTGGTGAGCAGGATCAACCCACAGGATTCCTTGTCCAGCCGGCCCACGGGATAGATCCGCTGGGGCACGTCCACCAGATCAAGGACAATGATCTCCTTTCCCCGGCGTGCACAGGAGGAAATCACCCCCACCGGCTTATTCAGGGCAATGTAACACCACGCCTGCTCCCGGTTCAGCTCAACCGGTTTTCCGTCAACGGTGACAATGTCCCCGTCGGGGTCCACCTGGGTCCCCGGCTGGGTCACCACCTCGCCGTTCACCTTCACCCGGCCCTGGGAGATAAACACCTCCCCCTGGCGCCGGGAGCAGACACCGGCCTGGGATAAAAATTTCTGCAGTCTCATCATGAACGATAATCGGCATTGATCTTGACATAGTTCTCGGAAAAGTCACAGAACATGAAAAAATCACTGAACTGCCCCAGGTTAAGATCCAGTACCATCTCAAGCTCCTCTTTTTTCATCACCTGGGCCGCCTCTTTTTCCGCTTCCACCCCTTGCCACACCCCGTTTTTCACCAGGGCCACCTCCCCGAAAAAGAGATCCATCTTATCCGGGTCCACCATGGCACCGGACCGGCCGGCCGCGGCAGTAATCCGTCCCCAATTGGGATCTTCTCCGTACAGAGCGGTTTTTACCAGGTTGGAGTGGGCAATGGCTTCGGCAGCCAGAAAGGCGTCCCTGGCAGAGGCAGCACCCCTTACCTCAATGCGGGCAAACTTTGTGGCCCCTTCACCGTCCCGGACAATCATTTTGGAAAGCATCAGCAGAACCTCATCCATGGTCTTTTGAAATTCCAGTGCATCGTCACTCTCCTCCAAGACCGCCCCGGACATGCCGTTGGCCATGGCAATGACCATGTCATTGGTGCTGGTATCCCCATCCACAGAAATGCGGTTAAGGGACCCTTCACAGGCCTTTTGAAGGGCTGTTTTTAAAAGAGAGGCGGAGATATCCAGATCCGTACACACAAAGGCCAGCATGGTGGCCATGTTGGGACGGATCATGCCGGACCCCTTGGCAATGCCGCATACGGTGAAGGTACGGCCCTTGATGGTGCAGGTTCTGCTCACCTTTTTCATGACAAGATCCGTGGTGAGAATGGCCTCGGCAAAATCATCCATCCTCTCCTCTGCCAATCCTTCAATGGTCAGGGGGATCCCGGCCCGCATCTTGTCCATGGGAAGAGGCGCACCAATGACCCCGGTGGAGGAGACCATCACCAGGGTTTCCGGGATATGAAGGGCTGCAGCGGCAACACGGGCCGTCTCCCTTGCATCCTCCACCCCTTGTTCTCCGGTGAAACAATTGGCGTTCCCGGAATTGACCACCACTGCCTGACAAAGCCCTGCGCCCATGCGCTCCCGCCCCAGGATCACCGGAGCCGCCACCACCTTGTTGGTGGTAAAAAGGGCGGCAGCAGAGGCAGGCCGTTCCGAATAGATGATGCCAAGATCTTTTTTACCGTTTGTCTTGATACCGGCAGCAATACCGTTAAATTGAAACCCCTTCATTGTATTTTCATCTCCCTGTTTGACTTTTATGGATGACGTCTTATGGTAACTCGATCAGGGTGCGATCATCATTTCCGGCCACCCGCCATGGATTGACGGAACCGGGCATGACTCGGTGTATACAAAACCGGCCGAAAAAAACCTGAACGTCGAGTAAAGATCTTTTAACAGAAAAAATGCCATAAGGAAACATGGAAGTATGGACACCGTCAAGGCCAATTGCCCCCATTGCGGGGGACGTCTAATCCTGAAACGAACCTGAACGCGCGTATACTTAAGCTGCAGGTCCTGCGGCAAAGATTTCCCCCAGGAGAAATACAAAGAACTCATGGACGACTACTTTGAGCTGATGCTGGCCAATGTTCCGTGCAACCGACTGTAACCCTTTCCCCCGCACTCCAGGCCCATGACCCATCCACGTAAGAACTTTAAAATCATCATTGAGTATGACGGTACCCCATATGCAGGGTGGCAGATCCAGCCCCGGCAGCTCACCATCCAGGGAGAGCTCCAGAAGGTCCTCTCCATCATCTTAAACCAGCCCGTCACCCTCACAGGATCGGGCCGCACCGATGCCGGGGTCCATGCCATGGGGCAGACAGCCAATTTTCATGCGACCACCCCCATGGTGGGCCCGGTCCTGAAACGGGGGGTTAACCGCATGATCAAAGGCCCCATTGTCATCCGGGAGATTGATGAGGTACCGGACCATTTCCATGCCAGGTTTCATGCCACGGCCAAAACATACCACTACCACATCCTGAACCGGCCAGACCCCTGCGCCGTGGGACGCAACTATCAATGGCACATCTCCCGTCCTCTAAATATCAGTGCCATGAACCACTGCTGCCGGCTGATAATAGGGGAGCATGACTTCAAATCCTTTGAGGGAGCGGGCAGTCCCAGATCCCACACCCGTAGGCAGGTTCATGATGCGGTGATTGAGCCCATTGAAAAAGGAGATATGGAGCGACTGGTCTTTAAAATAGAGGGAAACGGATTTTTAAGATTCATGGTGAGAAATATTGTGGGCACCCTGGTTCAGGCGGGTCTGTCAAAACTCAGCCCGGAAAAATTTCATGAAATTTTAAAAGCCCGGGACCGTCGCCTTGCCGCGGCCACGGCCCCTGCCCGGGGACTTTTTCTCATGACGGTTCACTACCCTTTGGTTCCCGCATCCCTTGGATCACCCGGTTATAATGGTTGATCACATCCCGACGATAGAGAAGCCCCAGAAGCCGTCCATGATCTCCCTCCTGTACCACGGGCAGGGCATCAATGTTTTTCTGGGTCAACTTTAAAAGCACGGTGTTCAAATCCTCGGAAGGGGTGGTTATAATAATGTCGGACACCATGATATCCCGCATCACCACCAGATCCTCCAGATGAATGGTGAAAATCACCTCCCGGATGTCGGTACTGGAAAAAATGCCGCAGAACCGATTGTCCAGGTTCATCACCGGGAAGTAATGCTGTTTGGTGGCGGAAAATATCTTTTTAAATTTGGAAAAGGGCATGTCTTCACGTACATAGGAGACATTTTTCACCAGGTGCATGAGATCCGATACCTTCATGGTCTGGAGAATGTCCATCATGAACTCCCCGGCATGGGCCGGTGAGTCCACCCGGTTTTTCACCTGTTTTTCGTAGATGGTCCAGCGCTGGGAGATGAGATAACAGATGGAGCAGACCAGGAGACTTGGCAGCAGCAGATGGTAGGAGTTGGTCATCTCACTGACAAAGATAATGGTGGAGATGGGGGTATTGGACACTGCCGTAAAAAATCCGGCCATACCCACAATGACAAAGGTACCCGGAGCTGTCACCACCCCCGGAATGATCAGATGAAACAGTTTACCCACCACCCCGCCCATGGCACCGCCAATGACCACCGAGGGCCCGAATACCCCACCGCTGCCCCCGGACCCGATGGAAAAAGAGGTGGTGAGGATCTTACCCACTGCCAAAGCAAAAAGGATGGAGATGGAGAGTTCGTTGAAGATGGCCTTTTGGGCATAGCCATACCCAAAGGCCAGAGTATAGGGAAGGAAAAAACCAATGATGCCGGTGATCAAACCGCCAATGGCAGGCTTGATGTGGTTGGGGATACGCCATCGCCGGAACAGATGGGTAACCCCGTAAAAGGTCTTGATATAAAAAACCGCTGTGATCACAAGCACCAAGGCCAGCACCACATAGGGTCCCAGCTCCAGGGGATTTTGAAATTTAAACCCCGGGGAATCAAACAGAGAGCCCCATCCAAACACCAGGCAGAAGATGCAGTAGGCCACCACGGATGAAATCCCTGCAGGAATGATCACATCCGCTTCAAACTCAGGATCCCGGTAAAGCACCTCGGCAGCAAACAACGCGCCGGCCAGGGGGGCACGGAAAATACTCCCCACCCCTGCCCCCACACCGGCAGCCATCATGATGCGGCGCTCCCGGTGGGAGAGATGCATCTTGGTGGCCAGGAACGACCCAAACCCGGCACCTATCTGGGCAATGGGCCCCTCTCGACCTCCCGATCCCCCGGTGGTCAGGGTGATGGCCGACGCAATGGTCTTAATGAAGGGTACCCTGCCACGGATAAAGCCCCCCTTCTGGTGGTAGGCTTCAATGGCGGCATCGGTACCGTGGCCTTCGGCTTCGGGTGCAAAGGTGTAAACCAGCCAGCCGCTGACAATACCACCCACCGCAGGCAGAAACAAAAGTATCCAGCGATTGAAGGGTGTATCTGTGGGGGCAAACAGATGATGCTCCCCTGCCGGTGCGCTGGGTCTATATCCGGCCATGACATCCAGAAAATAGTGTATTCCCAGTCCGCAGAGATAGTGAAACAAAACAGAACCAAGCCCGGCAATGACCCCGATGAGAACAAACCGAAAAAGCCACCGCCCGGCATGGGCGATCTCTCCGGAGGAGAACCAGTTCGCCAACCGTGTGGGATACGTTCCTTTTTTATCCATGATGTTTATTGCAGATCTTTAATTCCCTTTAAAATAATGTCAAACAAGACCTTTACCTCATCTTCCTCTATGCAGGAAAAGGCCACCCGAATATTTTGATGACCAATGGAGATCAGCCCCACACCATAGGTATCCAGCAGATGAAGGCGAAGGGTCTCTGCATCCGGATGGTCATCCTTCAGACGAAGACACATGAAATAGCCTGAATTAAAAGGGTAAACATCCCAGGCATCCTGGTAAGCCGGGTCCTTGAGCACCGATTTAATGGCCATGGCCCGGGCCTTTAAGATGTTAAATTTTTCTTTTTTTTCATCCCCATATCCAGGGGTGTTCATGCCGTTCATGATCATGGCCTGGCTCAGGTGGGAGGCATTGGAGATACTGCCGCGGACACACCCCGCCGTTTTTCGTTCCATGGCTGAATAGAGGTCATCAAGCCCTTCACCGCAGAATCCATAGGTGACAAATCCGGTGCGAAGTCCCCAGACATAATCCTCCTTTGTGGCCCCATCCAGTTTAATGGCGGCAATACGCTCATGGCTGCCGGCCAGCAGAGAAAAAACCGACTCTTTCATGGTCTCTTCTTCAAAGAAAAGACCGAAATAGGCATCATCACAGGCCACCACCACGTTGGTACCTTTCCGGGCAACACTTAAAAGGATGGCGCTTATCTTTTCCGCTTCGGCAACGGTGGGCGCATATCCACTGGGATTGTTGGGAAAATTGAGCAGAATGATCACCTTGCCGGCAGTGGCGGCCCGGGCGGTAACGGCCGCTTCAAAGGCGTCAAGGTCCAGGCCGGTGAGGGTGGCGTTAAAGGTGTTGTATGTCACCACCTCTGCCTGGTTCCGGACACCAAAGGTCAGGTTGTAATTGCCCCACATCATGTCCGGCAGAATCACGACATCACCGGGATCGATCCACATATCGCCAAAGGTGCTGACGGCATGGGTAATCCCCGATGTCACCACCGGAAGGCTGACCTGTTTTCCATCAAGGGAGGGGTTCTTTTCAAACAGCAATTGCTGCCACCGTTCACGCAGGGGCATAAGACCAAAGGAGGGGGCATAGGGAAGAAACGCATCCGGAGCCAGCCCCTCCATGGGGGAGGTAATGGCGGAAAGACCCATCACATGCCCCTTCTCACTTGCAATCCCGATGGTGGCATTGATTTTATGAGCCTTTATTTTTGCTTCAGCACTCTGGGTCAATATCCCCTTGGGAAAAAAAAGTTCTTTTCCCATGCGGGACAACATCTCATACACATATGGATTTGATTGCTTGATCACAGCGTTTAACTGGTCTGCCAGCACGTTCATGGTGTCACATTGATCCTGATTTTCTTTATGGTCCAAGGTTCAATCTCATACCGGGACGGGGTATGTCGAAAGGTGAAAAAGGAGAGAACGCGCCATTGGTCACGACAGCTCCTGGCAGGTTGCCGGCTGCCATGGACCAATGGAGTACCACCATCAAGATTATCTTCTCTTGGATGCCTTGATGGGGTTGATTTTCTGTTTTTTGGTCTCCACAACGGTTTTCACATGGGTGGCCATATTGCAATTTCCATTTTTCCATTTCAACGCCGGGTCCGGTGCTGCGGTGCAGTATTTACCGGTTTCATACTCGGAAATACGCTGGCAGCCCTCGCACTGCTCCACCACGGGTTTGCAGGCCCCACCATTATATTTACAGCCGGTTGCGGCCATGAAAACACAGCTATCACCCTTTCTTACAGTATCACAAATCATTTGAATTAACCCCATATTCTTATGGCAAAAAAAAATAATGGAAACCCACCTGGGTTTCCGCCCTGTAATTGAAAACTCAATATTTTTTGAGCAAATCAATATACCATAATTTAAAATTATGTCAACATATGGATTTAAACGTCAAATCCACCTGAATGTATACCGTTTCAGCACGTCTCCCGGAACCGGCACCGCTCCTTCCGGGGCTCAACATGGCCCTTGATTTTATACCCAAAAGTGAGCATAATACCGCATAAATTTCATTTTGGCCCACGGTCAGACGTGGTACCGGCACATTTAACAGATAACCCTTTATATTCAACAGATAACCCTTTGGATTCCAATGAGAACAAAACAGACCATGGCCACAGAAAAGGCAGCGGAAGTCCTGCGACTTGAAGCGGAAAGCATATTAAACCTGATAGAAAAAATTGACGCCGATTTTGATCGGATGGTGGATGTGATCTGCAACACATCGGGAAGGGTCATCATTTCCGGCATTGGAAAGTCCGGGCTCATCGGCAGAAAAATTGTGGCAACCCTTTCAAGCACCGGCACCAACGCCATGTTTCTTCATCCTGTGGAGGCCATGCACGGAGACCTTGGTATGGTGTCGGCAAAGGATGTGTTCATCGCCATATCCAATTCCGGAGAGACGGGAGAGCTGAACCTGCTGCTCCCCTCCATCAGGGACCTGGGGTGCACCATGATCGCCTTCACAGGCGCCCCCCACTCCACCATGGCATCCTTCTGCCGCCTGATCATCAATACAGGGGTGGAAAAAGAGGCCTGTCCCCTGGGCCTTGCGCCCACCTGCAGCACCACGGCCCAGCTGGCCATGGGGGATGCCCTTGCCGTTGTGCTGATCCACAGAAAAAAATTCCGGCAAAGCGACTTTAAACGGTCCCACCCCGGCGGTGCCCTGGGAAAGCGTCTCTCCTTTCTCGTGGGGGAGATTATGTATACCAGCCCGGAAATCCCCTGGGTGTCACCAGAGGCGCATATGGGTCAGGCCGTGGCCCAGATGGACAAATTTCGACTGGGTGCCGTGTTTGTGCTCAATGAAGAAAAAAAACTTGAGGGCATCATCACCGATGGAGACATCCGGCATCTCATGGCCGTGAATCCCCATGGATTGGCCCCATTGTCCGCCGGTGAGGTGATGACCCGTGCTCCCCTTGTCATTGCAGCGGATGCACCCCTGTACCAGGCCCTGAATATCATGGAAAAACGCCAGATCACCATCTTGCCGGTCACCGACGGCAACAGACGGGTGGTGGGAATTTTACACCTCCATGACATCCTTGGCAAAGGCGCTTTTACCTTTTCAAACGGACACATTTAAATTCCTAATCACTGACTTTCATGGTATTTTGGCAAAAGAATCGGAAACCCTTTGGGGTTCCGGCTTGTCCATGTTCAGGTCAGGGATAGCCACCGCCCCTGAAAAAAGAGGAAAAAGACAATGAAAACAGCGGATTTAATCACCACCATTGACACCTTGGGAGATGCCGTTATAGCGTCTCCCCTGGCCAGCCGCAGCCAGGGGGGGTACACCCAGAACTTTGTGGCCGACCACCATCGGATCTCCTATTCAGTGGACCCCCAAAGAATCGCACAGGACCTTGAAACCCACGGCACCATTCCCAGCTTTGAAAAGGCTGGGCCCCGGGAAAAAATCTATTTTGATCCCAGCAAGCTCAAATGCGCCATTGTCACCTGCGGTGGCCTGTGCCCCGGTCTCAACGACATCATCCGGTCGGTGTTTCTGGAACTCCATCACTGCTACGGTGTCCGGCATATCTACGGCATGAAGTACGGCCTCCAGGGCTTCATACCCCAATACGGCCATGACCTCGTCACCCTGACCCCGGCCTATGTTTCCCAGATCATGGACATGGGGGGCACGGTACTTGGCTCCTCCCGGGGAACCCAGGATATGGATGCCATATTGGACTGTCTGGAGCGTATGAGCATCGGCATTCTCTTCATGGTGGGAGGGGACGGCACCCTCATGGCAGGCAAGAAGATTGCCGACAAGGTGAGGGAAAGGGCCCTTAAAATCAGCGTCATTGCCATTCCCAAAACCATTGACAACGATATTTTTCTGGTATCCAAATCCTTTGGATTCGACACCGCCGTGGACATTGCCACCGGTGCCATAAAAGGTGCCCACAACGAGGCGGCGGGCTATCCCTTCGGCATCGGGCTCATTAAACTCATGGGCAGACATTCGGGTTTTCTGGCCGCCACTGCGGCCCTGGCCCAGCAGGATGCCAATTTCGTACTTATCCCGGAGATTGATTTTGACCTTCACGGATCTTCGGGATTTCTAACGGCTCTGGAGAATCGGCTTGTTCAGCGAAAACATGCGGTCATCGTGGTGGCAGAGGGGGCGGGACAGAAATTTTTCACGGATCAGGATCAAGCCACCGAGTACGATCCCTCGGGTAACATCAAACTCAAAGACATCGGCATATTTATCAAAAACGAAATCACCCGGTGGTTTGATGAAAAGAAACTCCCCATCACCCTGAAGTACATCGATCCAAGCTATATGATTCGAAGCCTGCCGGCCAACTCCAACGACAGCGTCTACTGCGGCTTTCTGGGCAGAAACGCTGTTCATGCGGGAATGGCTGGCAAAACAGGACTGCTCATCAGCCACTGGAACAACCACTACGTACACATCCCCATGGATGCATCGGCCGGCAGAAGAAAACAGGTGGACCCCCATGGCAGGCTATGGCAATCCGTGTTGGAGGCCACCGGCCAGGGCTCTCTGATTAACGGGTAAGTTCCACAAAGACACCGTTTTCCACCGTCAGGAAAAACAGTTCCTTGTGCAGCTGCCCCTCCTTGTCAAACAGCGTTGTTCCTGTGGCACCTTCAAAAATCCGTGTTCCGGTGAGGGCCTCCCTAAGGGTTTCCGAAGAGGTGACGGACGGGTCCATGGCGGTTTCCACAAGGATGGATACCGTGTCATGGGCAATGGCTTCAATGAACCCGGGGGATGCTCCGAACATCTTCACAAAGGCGTCTTTAAACTGCCGGGCCTCGGGTCGGTGGCTTTCCGGGAAATACCCTTCCGTGATCACGGCACTTCTCACATATTTCCCGGCCTGCCGAATCAGTGACGGATCATGCCAGATGTTGGTGCCCAGAAGCTTAATATCCATGACATCGTTGTAAATAAGCTGGGGCAGGATCAGGGTCAGCCTGGAGGGTGCGTCCGGAATAAAAAGGGCCTCAAAATTCACAATGGGTTTAGGGGAAACCCCAGTATTGTCACCCCTCCCGGCATCATGGAGGTGGGCCTGCTGCAGAGCTGCCTGGAGTCGGGGATTATCAAATCCGGCCACCTGTTTGATCTCTTTGGAGAAATCCGTCTGACCGCCGTCGTAGGCCACCGCTTTTCGCACCTCTCCCCCCATCTCTTCCACCTTGTCGCAAAAAAGCTTCATAAATGTCATCCCATATTTATCCCGGGGATAAAGAACGGCAAACTGCCTTACCCCCAGGTGCATCATGGCATGGGAGACCAGGGACTGCACCTGCATGGCAGGGGTAATAAAATTGGTAAAAACATACCCTCCACTACGGGCAACCTCCTCCCGTTGGGTCATGGCAACCATGGGAATACCATGGGCCTGGGCCACACCGGCAACACTTTGTGCCGTCACCATGGGGCCCACCACAGCCATCACCCGGGCGGTTATCAACTCCTGCATGCCCTGAAGCGCCACCCCATCGTCCGATGCAGTATCCCGGATGATAAGATGAATTTGATCCCCATATCGGGGAATCAACCGTACCAGGGCCACCTGAATCCCCTTGAGTGCCCGTTGCCCGAACACGGCATATTTTCCGGAAAGGGGCAGCAGGCAACCGATTTTGATCCCCTCCGCCTCCTTTTTAACGGTGAGAATTTCCACGAGCTGCCGAGCATCCTCAGCCCGTCTGCCATGGGGATAGTCTTGGAGATAGGATTGCAGGATCTCCCGGGAGCGTTCTTTTTCTCCCAGGGCGGCATAGCGATAGCCCAGGGCATAACGCACCATTGAAGGGGGCAGAGGGTGATCCGGCACAGCCATGATTTCCCGGAGCACCGGAACATCACATTGGAGCAATGCCGATTCCACCTTATCAAGAAGGGCTTCCCTGTCACCACCGGAAGCCCGGGGCAGGGCCACACCATAGAGATCCAGAGCGGCCCGGTAGTTTCCAACTCCGGCAAGCCGGCTTCCCCGTTGCATGAGGGAAGCCACACTGTCGTCGGTTGCTGCCAACGGGCTTTCCGGCGCTTGTGTTTTCTTTTCCATGGAGGGTTCCACCCCTCCCTTGACCGGGGGCATTGATGATCCGGAAAGCACCTGTTTTCCGGCACATCCCCCCATAAGCAAGGCAACCAGCAGCATCGCCCACACCACGTCCCATGCCCCTTTTATTCCACCCGTTTTTAGTTTCATTCTCATTCCATATGGTTATGATCATTTTTTTCCACAAACTCAGCCACCAGCCGTTTTGCGCTTTCCAGATCATCGGGTTCGATCCAGATCAAATCTTTTTCATTTCGAAACCAGGTGAACTGTCGCTTGGCATACCGGCGGGTATCCCGCTTGAGCAGCGTGACCATCTCCCCATATGAGGTATGGCCATTCAGATAATCACACACATGCCGGTATCCAATGGAGTGCATGGCCTTAAGGTGGCAGCCATATCCCTTCTGCCTAAGTTTTGCCACTTCGTCCACCAGCCCCATCTCCAGCATGAGATCCACCCGGTGGTTAATCCGTTGATACAACCGTTCCCGATCCATGGTCAACCCCAGCTTCAATGCCGTATATCGGCGGGGGGCAAATTGATGGGCCTCATGAAAATGGGTGATGGGCCGTCCCGTACTTTCAAAAACCGCCAGTGCCCGCACCACTCGGAAACGATCGTTGGGATGTATCCGGGCCGCGGAAACGGGATCCACCACACAGAGCCGTTCATGGAGAGCCACCGATCCCAGACAGGCCGCATCGGCCTCCAGGCGGGCAACACATTTTTCATCGGAGGTGGGCCCCTTGAACAGCCCATGAAGCAGTGCCTTAAAGTAAAAACCCGTGCCCCCGGCAACAATGGGCAGCCGACCACGGGAGAGAATATCATCAATGGCTTTATCTGCCAAAGTTACATACTGTGCGGCATCAAAATCCTGCAACGGATCGGCAAAATCAATGAGATGATGGGGGGCTTGGCGGCGCTCTTCTTCATTGGGTTTTGCCGTTCCAATATCAAAATGACGATATATCTGCATGGAATCGGCCCCCACAATCTCCCCCATAAAAACAGTGGAAAGGCCAATGGCAAATCCGGTTTTCCCCACACCTGTGGGGCCACATATGACAATTATTTTTTTTCCCATGTGCATTTCATATCACCATGAAGCGGATCTTTCAAAACAAAAATAAGGCATGAGCTGGCAATCCCGAGCATTTAAAAACAATGCCCACTCCCTTAGTATCCACCATCAAAAGCAGTTCTACCAGCACCGCCCCCCCCCCAAAACACGGACGACCGCCCGGAACGGCCATACCCGTATGACCCAACACCATAAAGGAATTGGGTCATTTAGCCCCATGATCCATGCTCCCCCTCATGAATGTATCCATGGGCACTGAACGAAAACCCAAAACATCATTTTTTTTTACATTTAAAATCAATCCATTATCCTCTTTTTTTTAACGAAGATCACCCTATCTCTCCCCCAAAGGATCGCTCTGGTATCTCAATTGCATGGAGTCAAGAAGTTTACCATTTACAAGCCCGGATTCTCTTCAGTGATCCCATCCAAACACAAGGAAACCTACTGAATTTGATTCATTTTTTTTCTTGCAATTTGATTGACAAGGTCAATTGCAGCGTTTAAACTCAAATTTAAGCTCAAACTCATATTCTCGTATAACATATATGGCAGAAAGAGCTGCCACAACGAAATTTGAAACTCTCATTATTTCAGGTCCTTAGACGGAGTTTCATGTAAAAACCCAAATCAGGAGATTTAAAGCATGACCCACACGGCAACCGGTTCCGTAGCAGTGGTGGGGGGTGGCATATCCGGAATGCTTTCCGCCCTCGATCTTGCCAATTCAGGTTATTACGTCTATCTTGTGGAAAAGGGACCCTCCATCGGCGGGGCCATGGCTCAATTGGACAAAACCTTTCCCACCAATGATTGTGCCATGTGAATTATCTCACCCACACTGGTCGAGGTCGGCCGGCACCTGAACATTGAGTTAGTCACATTATCACAAATTGAACAGATCACCGGAACGGCCGGCAATTTCCAGCTGGCCCTGAACCAAACACCCCGATACATTGACACCGCCAAATGCACCGGTTGCGGAGAATGTGCCGAGGCCTGTCCCGTCACCCTCCCCAGCCTGTTTGAACAGGGGCTGGGGGCCCGGAAAGCCACCTGGCGCCCTTACGCCCAGGCAGTTCCCGGCGCCTTTTCCATCACCAAAAAAGATCGTTCCCCCTGTACCAATGCCTGTCCCAACGGTGTCAATGCCCATGGGTATGTGGCCCTGACCCGGGAGAAGAAATACAGGGAAGCCCTGGAGGTTATCACCCGAAACCTGCCCATGCCCGGCTCCATCGGCCGTATCTGCCCCCATCCCTGTGAGGATGCCTGCCGACGTCAAGAGGTGGAAAGCCCCCTTTCCATCTGCTCCCTGAAACGGTTCATTGCCGATCAGGTGGATCTCAACACCCTTGACATTCCTGAAGTCACCCCAAGAAAAGAAAAGGTGGCCATTGTGGGGGCTGGACCTGCCGGTTTGACAGCGGCCTGGTTTCTGGCCAATGAAGGGGTGCAGGTCACCATATTTGAAGCGTTGCCGGCCGCCGGCGGCATGCTCAAGGTGGGTATTCCCGATTATCGTCTGCCCCCCAACGTCCTTGAAAACGAAGTCAATTTCATCACCCGACACCCTGGAATTGAAATAAAATACAATACCGCACTGGGAAGAGAGTTCACCGTGGACTCCCTCATGGAAGGGGGATACCAATCTGTGTATCTGGCCATCGGTTGCCACCAGGGCATGCAGCTGGGAATCCCCGGGGAAGACCTTGACGGGGTCATTCCCGGTGTCAAACTGCTGAAAGAGGTGGCCCTGGGAGAATTTGGCCGACTCCACGGCCATGTGGCCATCATCGGCGGCGGAGATGTGGCCATTGATGCGGCCCGGACAGCCCTTAGAATCGGAGCGGACAAGGTCACCATTCTTTATAGAAGAACCGAAGCGGAGATGCCAGCCCGGGATGAAGAGATTGAAGATGCCCTGGAAGAGGGGGTGGAGATTCAATTTCTCACCGCGCCCAAGGCAGTGGTGGAAGAAAATGGAAAAACCGTTGGTATCACCTGCTTTAAAATGGAGCTGGGTGAACCCGACGACAGTGGCAGAAGACGTCCCGTACCCGTTGAAAACAGTGATTTCACTTTGGATGTCTCCTTTGTGATTCCCGCCATCGGCCAGCGCACCGACACCTCCTGCCTGGAAAAATCCACCGGTGTCACCGTCAACCGCTGGGCCAACATTGAGGCTGACAAGATCTCCTTTGAAACCAACCGCCAAGGCGTTTTTGCCGGAGGCGATGCCCAGACCGGGGCATCCATTGCCATCAATGCCGTGGCCGCAGGAAAAGAGGCGGCCATCTCCATGATCCGCTACTTAAATGGCGAAGATCTGAAAGCGGGCCGTGACCCCATTGAATATGCCCAAAAAGATTATAATAAGATCCCGGACAATCTTATAAAAACCCCCCGCCAGAAAATGGACCGTATTCCCCTTTCCCAACGCATCCAGGGATTCACAGAAGTGGAGTTGGGATTCACCGAAGAGGCTGCCCTCACCGAAGCTAACCGCTGTCTTGACTGCATGGTGTGCTGCGAATGCCTTGAGTGCGTCAAGGCCTGCGGGGCCGGTGCCCTGACCCTTGAAAGTCATCTGATGCAACCGGAACAGAAAACCATTACCGTGGGGGCTGTGGTGCTCTCTCCGGGATTTGAACCCTATGACCCTTCCGGCCTGGACTATTACGGGTATGACCGTTCCGCCAATGTGGTCACGGCCATGCAGTTTGAAAGGCTCCTGTCTGCATCCGGTCCCACCCAGGGTCATCTGGTAAGGCCCTCCGACCATAAGGAACCTAAAAAAATCGCCTGGCTCCAGTGCGTGGGCTCCAGGGACACCAACCGATGCGACAATCCCTACTGCTCTTCGGTGTGCTGCATGTACGCCATCAAAGAGGCGGTCATTGCCCGGGAACATGCAGGCCCGGAACTGGAATGCACCATCTTCAACATGGACATCCGAACCCACGGCAAGGGGTTTGAGCGGTACTACGACCAGGCAAGGGAGCAGGGGGTGCGGTTTTTGAAAAGCCGGATTCACTCGGTGGACACCCTCCATGATTCCGATGCTCTAAGCCTTCGGTATGTGAACGACAACGGCGGCATCGAAACGGAAGAGTTTGACATTGTGGTGCTTTCCGTGGGCCTGGAGACCGCCCCTGAAGTGGTCGAGATGGCAAAGATGCTCGACATCGACCTCACCCCGGGGAACTTCTCCAAAACCTCCAGTTTCACCCCTGTAGCCACCAGCCGTGAGGGCATCTTTGTGTGCGGTGCCTTCCAGGGTCCCAAGGACATCCCCCAATCCGTGGTGGACTCCAGTGCAGCAGCCGCCGCCGCCGGAGCCCTTCTGGCAGAGGCCCGGAACACCCAAACCAAGGTCCCGGAGGTGATACCGGAAACCAATGTGGTGGGCGAGCGTCCCCGCATCGGGGTTTTTGTATGCAACTGCGGCTCCAACATTGCAGGGGTGGTGGATGTCAAGGCGGTGCGGGACTATGCCGCCACCCTGCCCTATGTCACCTACTGCGCCGACAACCTCTACACCTGTTCCCAGGACACCCAGGACACCATGGCCCAGGTGATCAAAGAGCAGAAGCTCAACCGCATCGTGGTGGCAGCCTGTACCCCCAAAACCCATGAGCCCCTGTTCCAGGAGACCATGATCAGTGCAGGGCTTAACAAGTATCTGTTTGAGATGACCAACATCAGAAATCAGAACTCTTGGGTACACAAGAACAACCCGGACCTGGCCACGGAAAAGGCCAAGGACCTCATCCGCATGTCCGTCACCCGGGTGGCCCTTATGGAGCCCCTTAAAGAGGCGGAACTCACCGTACATCAGACCGCCATGGTGGTGGGGGGCGGTATCTCTGGCATGACCGCCGCCAAAAACCTTGCCGACCAGGGATATGACGTGCATCTCCTGGAAAAGGAGAGCATTCTGGGCGGCCAGGCCAACCACCTCTTTAAGACCTTCCAGGGAGAATCCGTGGAAAACGCCCTGGAGCAGATGACCTTGAATATTAAAGAGAACCCCCGAATTCACCTTCACATGAATACGGAGCTGAAAAACGTCACCGGATTTGTGGGAAATTTTGTCTCCACACTGGGATCCGGGGAAGAAGAGACCGAGCTGAACCATGGGGTGGCCATCCTGGCCACAGGTGCCCATGAGAGCCGACCCGATGAATACCATTATGGAGAGGATGAGAGAATCCTGACCAGCCTGGAGCTGGACAAAAAGTTCAAGGAGAATGATCCGGCTCTTGGCCGGATCAATTCCGCTCTGTTCATCCAGTGTGTGGGGTCCCGGGAGCCCCATCGGCCCTATTGCTCCAGGGTGTGCTGCACCCACTCCATTGACAGTGCCCTGGAGCTTAAAAAACAAAACCCGGACATGGCCGTGTACATCCTCTACCGGGACATCAGAACCTATGGGGAGCGGGAATATCTCTACCAACAGGCCAGAAAAGAGGGGATCATCTTTATCCGGTACACCCTGGAGACCAAACCCCGGGTCACCATTGACGGTGACGAGATCGTTGTGTCGGTGATGGACCATGTGCTGCAGCGACCCCTGGAGATCCAGGTGGATCTTCTGACCCTGGCATCGGCCATTGTGCCCAACCGGGATGAAACCCTGGCCAATTTCTTTAAGGTGCCCCTGAATGAGGATGGGTTCTTTGTGGAAAAACATGCCAAGCTGGGACCATCTGAATTTGCAACGGACGGGGTGTTCCTGTGCGGCCTTGCCCACTACCCCAAACCCATTGACGAGGCGGTGGCCCATGGACAGGCCGCAGCCTCCCGGGCCGTGACGCTGCTGGCAAGGGAAACCGTGCACACCAGCGGCACCGTGGCCCAGGTCAACCCCATGAACTGCAGCTCCTGCGGTGTGTGTGTCTCCATCTGTCCCTATTCCGCCCCATCCTTTATGGTTGAGGGACGATTCAGCGGCAAGGCCGAGATCAACCCGGTGCTCTGCAAAGGCTGCGGATTGTGTGTGGCCTCCTGCCGATCCGGTGCCCTGCACCTGAAAGGATTTGACAACAATCAAATATTTGCCCAGATCTTTTCCCTGGACGAAGCCGTTTAAAGGAGAATTTATATATGTCAGAAGAGAAAACAACCAAAATTGTGAGCTTCCTGTGTAACTGGTGCAGCTACGGTGCAGCGGATCTTGCAGGGGTCAGCCGCATGCAATATCCGGCAAACATCAGAGTCATCCGCATTCCCTGCACCGGACGGATGAGTCCGAAATTCATTCTCTCCGCCTTCAGGGAGGGGGCCGACGGGGTCTGGGTGTCCGGCTGACATCCTGGCGAATGCCATTACCTGGAAGGTAATTACTATGCACGTCGTAAGTTTGCCATGATGGGCAACCTGCTGGAACATATAGGCATGGAAAAAGAGAGGGTTCAATTTTCATGGATCTCCTCTGCCGAGGCCACAAAATTTGCCGCTGTGGCCAGGGAAGTGGCCCAGTCCGTTGAAGCACTGGGCCCCAACACAAAACTTGTGAAAGGGTCTGATTAGGGAGAATCACATGGAAAGCTACACAGAACAGATCAGAACAGTTGCCGTTGACCTGCTGAAATCGGGAAAGGTGGACGTGGTCATCGGGTACCGCCGGGGCACCGTTCCCATGTCCACGGTGCCCTTTATGGCACGAACACCACAGCAGGCGGAGCAGTTGACCTGGGACAGCCACTGCACCCTGAATCTGGCAAACTATCTCACCAACCGCAAGGAAAAAATCGGCATCGTTGCCAAGGGATGTGACAGCCGGAACATTGTCAACCACATCGTGGAAAACAAGATCAGCCGGGATCAGCTCCACATCATCGGGGTCCCCTGCAAAGGCATGGTGAACCCCAAAGCACTTCAATCCCTTTTCAAGGATGAAATCATCTCCTGTTCCGAATCCGGAGATACACTGACCATTGCCTCGGCCCAGGCAGAGATTAAAGTTGAAAGGGAGGATCACCTCCGTGACAACTGCTCCCTTTGCACCCATCGTAATCCCGTGATCTATGATGATCTGGTGGGTGAGCCGGTGGAGGAGCCGGTACTGGACGATCCGTTCAAAGATGTCAATGCCATTGAGTCCATGGGCACCGATGAAAAATGGCGCTACTTTGACGATCTGTTAAAGGGATGTATCCGTTGCTATGCCTGCCGCAACGCCTGTCCGCTCTGCTACTGCCCCACCTGTTTTGTGGATGAGTCCAATCCCCAGTGGGTGGGCAAGGGTCAGAACGCCACAGACGTCAAAACCTTTCATCTTCTCCGGGCATTTCACTGTGCCGGACGGTGCACTGACTGCGGTGCCTGCGAGGCTGCCTGCCCCATGGATATCCATGTCCGGGCATTCACCCGGAAACTGATCAAGGATTCCAAGGAACTGTTCGCATGGGAAGCGGGGCTGGACATCAACAAACGGCCCCCTCTGGACACATTTGCCCCGGATGACCCCAACGATTTTATCAAATAACCACAAGGGAACCCCCATGAAAGTGATAAAAATAGATAAAAGCCAATGGACCCGGGGCATGGACAGTGCCAGAAAGACCTACCAGCTCTTTGGTCCTGTAAAGATAAAAGAGAATTATAGTTTTGCCCCCCTTAAAGGGGATCAGCAACCGGACATGACCGCCACGGACACGGTACTGTCTCCCAAATCCACTGTATTTCCCCAGACGGAAAAACTGTTAACTGCAAACCTTTCCACTTCAAACCCCAATCATCACATCATGGAACGGGCCAAGGCCGATTATTCCCCCAGGGCCGTCATCGGTATCCGGCCCTATGATGCCCGGGCCATGACCCTGATGAAACTCAACTTTGACACCAAGGATCTCCGGGATCCCTACTGGTGTGATGCCTATAATGCCACCACCTTCATCGGTCTTGCCGTGAACACGCCGTCCCAGTTTGATTTCAGCACCTCCATGGGTTCCGGCCCCTTTGATGAAAAGGGGCTGGATGTACTGCTGGTGGACATGGGAAACGCCTATCTGGCCCGGGTGATCACCGATAAAGGGGTTGCCTTCATGGAATCAGCCGGATTCAATGAAAACGCTTCGGCAGATGATATTAAGCAGATGGAAGCGTTAAAAAAGACAGCTGAACAGGCCATCACCACCCGGGTGGACACGGAAAACCTAAAGGAAAAATCCCTTCTAAATCTCCACCAGGCCCCCTTTTGGGAAGATGTGGCATTCTCCTGTATTAACTGCGGCACCTGCACCTTTGTCTGCCCCACCTGCTGGTGTTTTGATATCCAGGATGAGACAAAGGGCAATGCCACCGTCCGATTCCGTAACTGGGACACCTGCATGTCCCCGCTGTTTACCCTCCATGGCTCCGGACACAACCCCCGGGGAGAAAAAATCCAGCGGGTACGCCAGAGATTCATGCACAAATTAAAATATTTCCTGGATAAGTACGACCAGGGCACCATGTGTGTGGGGTGCGGCAGATGTGTGAAGTCCTGCCCGGTGAACATCGATATCCGGGATATATGCAATGTCATGAACGCCTACGAGCCACAGAAATAGAGGAGGAAAAATGGATAATCCCTATATGCCCTACCCGGTTCGCATTGATGACATTGAGATTGCAACCGAGGACAGATCCCTGAAAACCTTTACCTTTACCTTTTTAAACCCTGCGGATGAAGCCGCCTTTTCCCACAAGGCCGGTCAGTTTGCCATGCTCTCCATCCCCGGCAAGGGGGAGATCCCCATTGGTATTGCCTCCTCTCCCACGGAAAAAGGCTTTGTGAAATTCACCGTGTTCAGAACCGGTGTGGTGACCACGGCCCTGCACAACATGGCCGTGGGTGACATCATGGGTATCCGGGGCCCCATGGGCAACTGGTACCCCTGGGACACCCTGAAAGGAAAAAATGTGGTGATCATCGGCGGCGGGTTTGCCTTTACCACATTAAGAGCCTCCATTGTCTACATGCTGGACCCGGCCAACCGAAACAACTTTGGCAATATTGATGTGGTGTACGGGGCACGCTCACCCGGCATGCTCCTGTACCGGGACGAGCTGTTTGAGTGGGAAAAACGGAATGACATCAACATGCACATCACCGTTGACGGCTGTAATGATCCTTCCTGGGCCTATAATGTGGGGTTTGTGCCCACCATTGTGGAACAAAAAGCCCCCAAGGCGGATAAAGATACCTTTGCCATTGTGTGCGGTCCTCCCATCATGATTAAATTTACCCAGCCGGCCCTGCAGTCACTGGGATATGGTGAGGAGCAGATCATCATGTCCCTGGAGAACCGAATGAAATGCGGCATCGGCATGTGCGGCCGATGTAACATCGGCCGGGAGCTGGTATGCAAAGACGGACCGGTGTTCACCCTTGCCGCGCTGAACCAGACCCCCAGGGAGTATTAATCATTTTTTTAACAATTGCCCACATCTATATATTGACAAGAGAAACCGACTGGGCTATTGTTGCCAAATGTAAATTCTAAAGATAAGACGGCAAGCTTACTTATAGAAATGAAATTATTTTTTTTAGAGGAGGTAGTTTAATGGCAAGTGTAGAGATGAATGGAACAACCTTTGAAGTTGATGAAGATGGATTCCTGCTTGATTACAAAAGCTTCACCAACGATTGGGTAGAATACGTAAGACAGCAGGAAGGAATTGATGAGCTGAACGACGAGCACTGGAAGGTTGTCAACGTTCTCCAGGACTACTACGAGAAAAATGGTATTGCCCCCATGGTTCGAGTGCTCTCCAAGCTGACCAAGTACAAACTCAAACACATCTATGAGCTGTTCCCCTCAGGACCTGGAAAGGGTGCATGTAAGATGGCCGGTCTGCCCAAACCCACCGGATGTGTATAGTTTCTGATCGTTGATCATTTCTGCCCCATCCCCAAAGGCTCTGCATTTTTTCCCATGCGGAGCCTTTTCTATAGCGATACCCCCTGCCTGAAGAGGACGACACACAAACAAATGGAGCACCCCCGGCTGCATGGATTCCACCGACAGAAAAATAATCAATCGGATACAGACCCATTTCCCCATTGACTCCAGGCCCTACCGCGCCATCGGCCAGGAATTGAACCTGACGGAAGCAGAGGTAATCCAGCGGGTAAAGGAGCTGAAACGCAACGGCATCATTCGAAGAATCGGCGGCAATTTCGGACCCTACAAACTGGGATTCTTCAGCACCCTGTGTGCTGCCAGTGCCCCCGACGATAAGGTGGCCCTTTTCACCGAAACGGTGAATGCCTATACCGGCGTGACCCACAACTACATGAGGGATCACCATTATAATATCTGGTTCACCTTCATCGCCCCCTCCAAAGAGATCATTGAACAGAGCCTGAAGGACATTGCCCGGGATACCGGTGTGACAGACATTCTCAACCTGCCGGCCACGGACCTTTTCAAAATCAGCGCCAATTTTAAAGTGTAAATTCGTACGTCGACGGATTCGCTTTGCCGTTCAACGGAGATGAGGTTCGGTCATCCGCCACCCGAATGGGGGGGCCGGGCCGGAAATAGCGGAAATACGTCGGTGGTCATCCTGGCCCCGGTGTCTGTTTCTACTGTGCCACCCGGGTCTGTCGCAATTGCAGATAAGCATCCTTCAAGGCGATGTAAGGATCAAAGGCAGCCTCCTTTAACGCTTCATAATCTCCGATGCGCAATGACGTATCGTTCACCGTGTCAAAGGCCTTCACCCCAAGGGAGGCTTCGGTGGGCTCAATATATCCCGTGGGACTTAAAAAATAATCCCCCACCCTGCCGGCGAGATCCCTCAGGGTCGACGGGCCCAGAAAGGGCAGTACCAGATAAAATCCCTGGCCCACCCCATAGGTTCCCAGTGTCTGACCCAGGTCCTCATTGGAATCCTTAAACCCGTGCTGTTCCTGGGCAATGCGTGAAAACCCAAGGCTTCCCATGGTATTGATAATAAAAATACTGCACTCCTGCCCCGCAGCTCTCATCTTGCCCTGGAGGAGCGAGTTCACAAGCCTCACCGGGAAAAGGATATGATCAAAAAAATTGTGGATACCCTGACGAAGCACCAAGGGTGCCACCGCCCTATACCCCTTTGCCAGGGGTTTTAACCCCCAGAAATAAAGCTTGTCATTGAATTGATACATGCTGTAATTAAACCAGTACAGTGGATCGGCCACAGCAGACGCTTTATTGTCCGATTCATATTCGGCAAACAGGTCATCTCCTTCCAGGGCCACGGGCTGTGAAGCACTTGCGGCCATGGCCGGAATGGTACTACTACATATCCCCACCATGACAACCACCATCAGCAGAAGCAGGTCAAGGCTTTCCAACAGGGGTTTACGCCCCTGCCCCACACTAAGAGGTTGCTTATTTTTCATTTTCCACCTTTTCCCTGACTTCCCGGATCAGATCATCGGGGCTCTCCATGAACCGTTCGCGATACTGTTCTCGATAATTTCCCAGAAGACTGACCCCCTCTATTTTGACATCATAAATTTTCCACACACCGTCGGGGGGCTTGAGCATGCGATAATCCACCGGGGTAATTACACCGTTGTGTGACACCTCTGTAAAGATGTCGGCCCGCTGTCGTCCTGATTTTGTTGACGCAAGCAACTCCTCTGAGACATACTTTACCGAGAGATCCGCAAGGGCCTCACCTTCAATTTTGGCAAAATAGGTCTCGCCGATGAGGCGGGAAAAATAGGAGATAAATGCCTCCCGCTGGATAGGTGAAAATCGTTGCCAACTGCGCCCCAGGGCACCCATGGCAAAGGAGTTGAAATCAAACAGCTCCCTGGCCTTTTCAAAAAGACGTTCATCCCGTTGCTTTCTTTGGCTCTCCCCTTTATACTCCGGGTTGTTCAGAATGGAAAGCACCTCGTCAACGCCCTTTTCCAGCACCTGACGCGGTCCGTTTTCCACGGCCCAGGAAGAGACCGTCCACACCATTCCCACCACCGCCATCATTGTCAGATATTTTTTCATCTCACTCCTCTTACTCCAGGCACTCTATCACGCCATGGCAAACTTTTTTATAAACCGCCACGGGCGGACCGGGTTCTGGGACCTGGGTTCGCCCGTGGCGGTTATTCAGGGTCTTTGTTAAAGATATACTTACTCACCAGGGATTCGATGTCAATGGCGGACTCCGTATTAAAAAGGGTATCTCCATCCTCCAGGGTCATATCCGATCCACCAGGGGACAGATTGATATACTTATCACCGATAATACCCGATGTTTTCACCGAGGCAATGGCATCTTCGGCCAGGACAACCTCCTTGTGAATACCCATGACCACCCTGGCCAGAAGCTTTTTGGTATCCAGGTTTACAGATATCACCCGACCGATCTCCACCCCTGCCATTTCAATGGAGGCACCACTCTTAAGTCCTGCCACATTACTGAAATATGCATCAATTTGATAGGTTTTAGCCCCACCGATATCAAGATCTCCCAAGGAGATCAACAGATACCCCGAGCAGATCACCCCGATGATGACAAACAGCCCCACATAAAATTCAATCCATCTCTTATTTAAATTCCCCACTGCCTTTTTCCTCTCCCTTGATAAAATACAAAACGGTGTTCAGACGGGTTTTCAAAAACCCTTCGGTGTCATCCTGAAGTATTATTTTGCCTTCATCCAGCATGGCCACCCGTTGGGCAATATCAAAAATATCGGGAATCTCGTGACTCACCACCACCGCTGTAAACCCGAATTGCGCCTGGTACCCTTTGATCATGGTATGCACCCCCTGTTTTCGAACGGGATCCAGACCGGTGGTGGGTTCATCAAAGAGCACCACCTCGGGATCGGTGATCAAGGCCCTGGCCAGGGCCACCCGTTTTCTCATCCCCCCCGAAAGCTGGGCCGGATATTTTTCCTCTGTACCGGTGAGTTCCAGCTGGGCCATGCGGGTGGTTACCCTCTCCCTGATCTGAGTTTTTGAAAGTGCCGATTTTTCAACAATGGGCAGGGCAATATTCTCAAACACCGTCATGGCATCAAAAAGGGCGTTATCCTGGAACATGTAACTCACCCTTTTTTTAAATTTTCTCCGTGCAACGCGGTCCATGGCTGCCATATCCTCACCATCATACAATATCTTTCCTGAGTCCTGCTGCTCCAGACCGATGATATGTTTAAGCAGTACGCTCTTGCCGCTGCCGCTCTTGCCGATAACGGCAGTGATCCGGCCCCTTGGAATGGTAAGATTGACCCCCTCCATGACACGGGTATCTCCAAATCGCTTTTTCACATCCACAAATTCAATCAGAGGCGTTGTCAATGACCCCCTCCCCATTTAATACGTATCCATTCAAATTTAACGCATAATAACAGATTCCTGACCCTTTTTTCTTCCGTCAGATCCTCATTTTGAACCGAAGATCAAATCCAACAACTGAATTAAAGCAGCAGCCAGGTGATGAGATAATCAAAAAAAAGAATCAGAACCGATGAGGTCACCACCGCACTGGTGGTGGACGTACTCACCCCTTTGGCACCATATCCGCCACCGGGTTGCAGATGGGTAAAAAATCCCCGGGAACAGCACACGGTGGTAACCACCAGGGAAAAAACCAGGGACTTCACAAATCCACCGGAAACATCCGCCATCACCACGCTCTCCGTGACCCGGTAGAGATAGATACCGGGATTGATACCCAACATAAGTGAACCGGTGAGATATCCCCCGAAAATCCCCACCACATCAAACAGGGCGGTGAGCAAGGGGAAACTGATAACGGCCGCTGCAACCCGGGGACTGAACAGAAACCGCACCGGGTCGATATCCATGGTTTCCAGGGCATCAATCTGCTGGGAGATTCGCATGACACCCAGCTCTGCGGCCATGGAAGATCCGGCCCGTGCCGTAACCATGATGGCGGTGAGCACTGGGCCCAGCTCCCGGATCAGGGTCAGGGCCACGGCAGAGCCCAGCATCCCTTCAGAACCGAATTTCACCAGTGTGTAATATCCCTGAAGCCCCAGCACCATTCCTGTGAAAATACCGGTAAGCACAATAACCCCCATGGATTTCATGCCGATGAACCAGGTGTATTCAACCACCTTGTAAACCTGCCAGGGAAGGGTAAATATATGAAAGATGCCCATGACCATGAATAGGCAGGTTCTGCCGATTCCTTCCACTGATCCCATGGTTTTACGGCCCAGGCTTTCAATGTAATTTCTTATCATTTCAAATCCTTATTGCAAAAACGCCAATAACACAAGCCTGACCCCGTTCTCGCAGAACCGGCCAGAAAAAACTTGAACGTCGAGTATAACCATCCACGGACAATATGTCCAAGGATTTGACATTTTTTTATGGGCTCATGTTGTATTTCAGGATCTTTTGTCAAAAACATTGTGCCAGCGGGGTCAGGTTAGCGTTATCGCCTCCATTTATGCAAACCGGAGCCCCCAACGACAATTTGGAATTACAAGCCTCTTGACACTTCCTTGTTTTTGCAATACGTATTAAATCAAGATACACATAATAATAATTCTCACACGGGGTTATTACCAGTTCCTGCCACATCCCTCGGCTGGGGTCAGCAGAAATGAATAGAGCAGCTGGAAATTTTACCCGGATACAGAGAGGTCCCCATGACACGTAAAATCACCCTGAGCATTCCGGACATGCTCCATGAAAAAATGGAAGAGTGGCGAAAAACCTTTAATCTTTCAAAAATGTTCCAAGATGCACTGTCCGAGGCCATCCACAAAAAAGAGGCCTTCCAGAAACGATTGCAGGAGGACCATGACATGGTGGACATCATCGAACGTCTCCGGCATGAAAAGATGCAATCCGAAGGGAATTATTCTGAAAATGGAAGACTGCAGGGCATTGAATGGGCCAAAAGCGCCCATTATGATGATCTGATGTACGTCATTGAACTGTCACCGGGGCCGGCCATGGTTGCCGCCCCCCGGTTGGAAACCTATTTTTCCACCATTACCGGAAAGGACCCCCTGATGGAAGCATCGCCCGAGGGTATCAACAAGTACACCCGACTCTTTATTGAGGGGTGGCACCGGGGGGTTCTGGAACTGTGGAACGAAATAAAGGAGAAAATCTGAACATGGAAGCCGTATTCAATATTCTTGGCATTGATGTGGGTTCGGTATCCGTATCGGTGGCGGCCATTGATTCAGCCGACACTTTTTTTCTAAAAAATGCCGTTACTCACCATGGAGACATCAAGGGAGCACTGAAAACAGCCCTTGGCTGTCTTGATCTCCATGAAATTTCAGCCATTGCCGTCACCACGTCCACCCCGTCCACCATTCAACGGGACAGGGCCTATGACGACCAGGTGTCCATCATCCGCACAGCAAAAGAACGCCATAGCACCCCGGGCTCCATTCTCAATGTGGGGGGGGAAAAATTCAGTCTCAGCCTCTTTGACCCTGCGGGGAATTATACCGGTTCCCGGAACAACACCGCCTGTGCCGCCGGCACCGGCAGTTTCCTGGATCAACAGTCCACCCGTCTGGGGCTGTCAGGTCCGGAGGAACTCAGCCAGGCAGCCTTTGAAAATAACCAGGAGATTCCAGACATTGCCACCAGATGTGCTGTTTTTGCCAAAACAGATCTCATCCATGCCCAGCAGGAGGGTTTTTCCGTACCCCAGATCTGCGATGGGCTCTGCCGGGGACTTGCCAGAAACATTGCCAACACCCTTTTCACGGACAAGAAAATCCGGGAACCCCTGCTTTTCTGCGGCGGTGTCTCCCGGAATCTTTCGGTGAAAAAACATCTTGAGGCCCTCATTGAAGCCCCCCTTGTCAGCGATGACGATGCCCATCTCTATGGTGCCATGGGGGCGGCTCTGTGCCTGAGAGATGACATCCACCAGGGACTATTGTCCCCCTCCCCCTTCCACCGATACCGCACCATGGATGACATTATTACCTCCACCCGGCAGCAGAAGCAGAAAGACTTTTTTCCTGAACTGGATCTCATCCTCTCATCCTACCCTGATTTTACCAGCGGCACCCATTTTGTGGAAAACGGGGTGGAAAATGATATCTACATGGCCCCAGCCGACATGGACACCTCCCTGTGCTTTTTGGGCATGGATGTGGGATCCACCAGTACCAAGGCAGTCCTTATTACGCAAAGTGGTCGGATGGTGGCCGGATTCTATACCCGCACCGCCTCAAGGCCGGTCCAGGCCGTGCAGGCCATCTTTCGATCCATTGACACCTTTATTACCACCCACCACTTAACCATTGAAATAAAGGGGTGCGGCACCACCGGATCGGGGCGAAAACTATCTGCAGCCATCATGGGAGCCGATCTGGTGCTGGATGAGATCACGGCCCACTCCCGGGCCGCCTTTGAACTCACCCCCACCGTTGACACCATCATTGAAATCGGGGGGCAGGATGCCAAGTTCACCACCATGAAAAACGGGGTGGTCACCTCCTCTTTCATGAACACCGTGTGTGCCGCTGGCACCGGCAGCTTCATTGAAGAGCAGGCCTCAAAACTGGGATGCGCCCTTGCCGACTACTCCCAGCGTGCCCAGTCCGTATGTTCCCCCATTTCAAGTGACCGCTGCACCGTTTTCATGGAACGGGACATGAACCATTTTCTCTCCGAAGGGTATAGCGTGGATGAGGTGCTTGCCTCGGCCCTGCATTCGGTGCGGGACAACTACATGACCAAGGTGGCCACCGAAGCCAGGATCGGCACCACCATCCTCTTCCAGGGGGCCACGGCAAAGAACCAAGCCCTGGTGGCCGCCTTTGAACAGCGCTTGAAAAAGCCCATCCATGTCTCTCCTTACTGCCATCTCACCGGTGCACTGGGGGTGGCGTTAACCCTCAAGGATCAACCTCCGGCACAATGCGGATTCCGGGGATTTAATCTCTGGAACCATGACCTTCCCGTACGTCGGGAGACCTGCCAGCTCTGCACCAACCATTGCAAACTCACCCTTATCACCATTGAAAAGGAGACGGTGGCCTTTGGCTTTTTGTGTGGCAGGGATTACGACACCGACCACTTTGTGGCCGTAAAGAATCATTTTCACCTGATTCAAGCCCGGAAAAAAGGGGTCACCCTACCCCATCCCACCCCGATCAAATCAAGTTTCACCGTGGGAATTCCGGCGGCCCTCTATCTGATGGAAGATCTCGATTTCTGGAAAACCTTTTTCAACTATCTGGGAGTTAAAACCATCACCAGTGAAAAGATGAAAGCACCGGTCACCCGGGGACGGGCCATTGCCACTGCAGAGTTCTGCACTCCCATGACCTCCATTCACGGCCATGTGGCCTACCTCCTTGAAAAGGCGGATCAGGTTTTTCTCCCCTACTATTTTGAAAACCGGGACCCGGAAAAGAAAAACAGACGTCAATACTGCTATTACACCCAGTATGTCCCCTCGGTCATTGCATCCCTTGATGAAATTGATCACACCCGCCTCATCTCCCCAGTGGTAAAATACCTCTACTCCGGATTCTATACCAAAGTGGAACTTTACCGTGTCCTGAAAAAAATCCCCGGGGCCCTGTTCAACTTTTTTGACATTGCATCGGCCCATGAAAAGGCACTGGAATGGAAAAAGGGAGCCACCCAGCAACTCCAGGCCATCATGACCCGGCAGCAAAACCGGGCCACGGACATTGATGTCCTTCTGGTGGGAAGACCCTACACCATCCTGTCGGAAAGTCTCAATGCCGGTATCCCCGATATCTTTGCCGCCATGAAGGTCAACGCCTATTTCCAGGATATGGTGGATCTGAACCGCCACAACTTTGACGACATCGCCCCTCTTTTACAGGAAATCCACTGGGAACATGCCGCCACCATCCTCAAGGCAAGCCTGGTGGCTGCCCGCACCAAAAATCTCTTCCCGGTTTTTATCACCTCATTTAAATGCTCACCCGACTCCTTTTGTGTGGGGTACTTCAAAAAGATCATGGAGGCCCACCAGAAACCCTACCTGGTGCTGGAGCTGGATGAACATGATTCCAGCGTAGGGTATGAGACCCGTATTGAGGCGGCGGTACGGGCCTTTCGAAACCACGCCGGCAACGGGGAACTCCCCCGGGAGGCCCATCTTTCCCACATCAATCCCCAGATGGATGCCGAATTAACAAACAAAACCATCATCATGCCCAACTGGGACTCCATCACCGGTGAATTCCTGGCAGCGGTGCTCCGGGGGGAGGGATATTCGGCCATTCTCACGGAGGAGACATCGAACACCATTAAAAAAAGTCTTAAAACCAATACCGGCCAATGCCTTCCCCTGAATGCCATTGCTGCAGGGTATGCCCAAACCATACAGAACCACCAGTTGGATCCGGCCCGCACCGTGCTGTGGATGAGCAAATCCGACATTGCCTGCAACATCAAGCTCTATCCCCATCACATCAAAACCATCCTTACAGAGATGGGGGAAGGGTTCGAAAACGCCGGCGTATACAAAGGCGAACTCTCCTTTGGCGATATCTCCATGAAAGCCGCCCTTAATGCCTATTTTTCCTATATGTTCGGAGGATTAATTCGAAGTATCGGCTGCCGCATGCGTCCCTATGAATGCCAGCCGGGGGAGACGGACACTGCCATTGCCCGGGCTGTCTCCATTGTGGCAAAAGCCTTTGAGGAAAATAGCTCCAAGGAAAATGCCCTGGCCGAAGCCCTGGCACCCTTTAAACACATTGAAACCCGTTGGGAGCCTGGACGTCCCAAGGTGGCCATCTTTGGTGACTTTTATGTGAGAGACAATGCGGTGATGAGCCGGGATCTCATCCATTTCATTGAAGAGAACGGCGGTGAGGTGGTGACCACCCCCTACTACCGATTTGCAAAGATGATTGCAGGCTCCTATTTCAGGAAATGGTTCAAAGAGGGAAAATATTTAAGCCTTCTCTCCAACAAAACCCTGCTCACCGCCATGGGTTTCATGGAAAAACGGTTTTACAAATATTTTGAACCCCTTTTAAATGAACCGGACCCGGTGTATGATGATCCATTTGACACTATCCTGGCCCGATTCGGCATCCTGCCTGAGCACACCGGGGAATCCATGGATAATATAATAAAAATTCACTACACCCTGAAAGCCCACCCGGACCTGGCTCTGTTTGTTCAGACCTCGCCCTCCTTCTGCTGCCCCGGCCTTGTCACCGAAGCCATGGCCGCCACCATTGAGCGAGAAAGCGGCATTCCCATGGTAAGCATCACCTATGACGGGTTGGGGGCCAATCCCAACCGGGTTATCATCCCCTTTCTGCGGTATGCCGGCACCACCGGTCATCCCCGGGGTATGAAACAATCCATATAACCCCCATGCCCTGGCGGGCACAACGAAGATAGAAAATGGCATTATGCCGCCCCCCCCCCCGACGGGCAATGGGCCCGGCCCGGAACCGTAGACGGCTCAATTGGCCGGTTCCTATTGCCCGTCGGGGGAGGGGCTCTGCTGAGGTAGACTTGAAGACTACCTTTTCATATAACATACATGGCAGAAAGACCTGCCACAACGAAAAACGAAAGTCCTTTAATTCCAGCATATTAGTGAGACTTTCATATAAACTGCCACGGGCAGACCGCATTGGGGACCTGGGTCTGCCCACAACGAATAATGAAAGTAATGTTAGGCATACCTACACTTTCTTATAACATACATGGCAGAAAAACCTGCCACAACGAAAATCGAAACTCTCATTATTGCAAGAACTTAGGCGGAGCTACGGGTGGACGGCCTTACGGGTGGGCTCAATGTGCCAGGTGATGCCGTCGGAAACAATGTGAAGGGAACCGTCCTGGTCGGTGCGGTAAAGAGGGATCTCTCTCTGCCGATATCTTTTTACCACCCGGGAGTGGGGAAACTTAAACCGGTTGTGCCATCCACAGGAGACCAGGGCCGCCTCCGGCTGAACCCGATCCAGAAAAAGGGCCGTACTGGAGGTGCCGCTGCCGTGGTGGGGCACCAGCAAAAGGCTGCTCTTTAAATCCGTCCCCTGGGAGGCCACCAGCCGGGCCTCCCGCAGGGCCATGATATCAGCGGGAAACAGCATGGAAAATTGCCGGAAATTGACCTTCAGAACGAGGCTGTTGTCATTGTAATTTTTCTTCAACTCATCTTTTCTCCTGCCATCTTCCCGGAACCCTGGCAGAAATCGCCAGGTGATCTCCGGGGTGACGGCCATCACCTCCCCCCTGGAATCCACCTGGTGAATGGGGATACCCCGGGATCGGGCCAGAAACATGAGCCGCCGGTATGCCTCGGTACCACCTTGATCTCCATTTTTATACAGAACCTTAACCCTGAAATTCTCAAGGATATACAGTAACCCGTTCATGTGATCTGAGTCCGGATGGGTAAGCACCACCCCTGCCAGGCTTAAAATGTTCTGTTGCCACAAAAAGGGGGCCACCAGGTATCGACCGGTATCAAACACCGAACTGCCGGGAAATCCCCCTCCATCCACCAGAAAACAGGCCCCTTTGGGCAACCGGATCAGGGCACTGTTACCCTGCCCCACATCCAGCACCGTGATATCAAGGGCCTTTGAAAAATAGCGCTGCCGCACATCCACGGCACCATTGATCAATAGAATAAGAAAGGCCGCTCCCCCCAGCAAAAGCCCTGTTTTCCGGGTTTCCCACCGGAGCCACACATAAAGGGCTCCCATGAGAAGATACCAGGCCACCAGGTAATAAAGATCTGGGGTGACCGTTCTTGCCCATGCACCTGGCAGATGGCAACCCCAGGAGAGAAAGGAGATGCATGGACCGGCCACAGCCCCGGCCAGGGAAAGGCAGGCTGTGGAAGCCGCAGCAGAAAAGGGGAACAGCAAAAAAGACAAAAGCCCCAGGGGAAGGACCCCAAATCCCACACCGGGGATGGTCACAACGTTGGTGAACAGTCCGGCAGGGCTTACCATATTAAAATAGCGCATCACCAGGGGCTGGGTGCCCACAATGGCCAGAAGAGAAACCAGAAAAAAAATCGCCCCTCTGTTCACAAGGGTGTTTCCAAAGGAGGGAAACTGTCTCCTCCGGGCCAGGTCAAGGCCGCACACAATAGAAAAGACCGCCGCAAAGGAAAGTTGAAAGGAGACGGCCAAAAGGGCCGCCGGCTGAAAAATCAAGATGACAATAGCCGCTGCGGCCAAGGAATTCAACGTGATATTTTCCCGCTCCATCACAAGGGAGATCATCAGCGCCGACACCATGATCAATGCCCGCTGGGTGGCCGGGGAAAACCCGGATATCAACGCATACCCCGCCAGGGGAACAAGGGTCATCAGTGCCGCTCCCTTACGGGCAAGCCCCCGGATCAGGAGCGGGGTAAAAAGGCAAAGGAGTCTTTGAAAAAGAAAAAAGAAAAGTGTGGCCACAATGGAGAAATGAAGGCCTGAAATACAGAGGATATGGGATGCGCCGGATCGGGCAAAGGTGTCCTGAATATCTTGGGAGAGCTGTTTCCGATTGCCCAGCACCAGGGCATCCAACAGGGCTGCACAGTGGGGATCTTTAATGGTTCCATGAATGTGCCGGGAGAAGGCGTTTCGCACCCCGGCAACCCTGCGGACAAGGGTGACTGGCCATCCCAGGACGGCAGGGGGAACTTGGAAGAAAAGATCCGGCCCCCGGCAGTAAAGGGAGACCAGAATACCCTTGTGCTTCATAAACCGGACATAATCAAATCCACCGGGGTTGGCAAAGTTGCGAAGACGGCGGATTGTACCATGGACCACCAGTTCATCGTCATATGCCAAGTGAGAGGAACCGTCCCTGATGGTGAGTTTCACAAGTCCTGTGGCGGGCAACAGGCCAGAGCGCTTCCTTCCCACGGCGGTGGCGGCCAGAACAATCCCTTGGGGATTGCACTGCTCCGGGAAAAGGGTCTTCACCCTGCCCCGGACCCAGAACATGCCCTGGTCACCGTGGGTAAAAATATGGGAAGGGGGAATGGGTGGAAAATTAACAAGATAGATCAGTGCGGCCCCTGCCAGGAAAAAGAGAAGCCCTTTGAAACCATTTAAAGCCCCCCTGCGCAGGAGTCTGAAAAGGACCACAAGGCCCACGGGAATGAGAAGATAAAAAAAAAACAGGCGCTTTTCCCCAGAAGATCGCCGGAAAGAATGCCAAGGCAGAGCAGCACACCCGGGGCAAGCAGGGGAGGACCCGTCCATTTTTTAAATGTCATCCCATGGCAAAACTCCTATATGCGTCGAATATCCGCTCCCAGGGCTGCCAGCTTTTTCTCAATGGCTTCATATCCCCGATCAATGTGGTAGACCCGGTTGATGGTGGTGGTTCCCCGGGCCGCAAGCCCGGCAATCACAAGGGAGGCACTGGCTCTCAGGTCCGAGGCCATCACCTGGGCACCGGAGAGGTTCTCCACCCCCCGCACCATGGCATAGTTGCCCCCGGCCAGGGAGATATCCGCCCCCATGCGCTGGAGTTCATTGACATGGATGAATCGGTTTTCAAAAATGGTTTCATGTACCACACTGTTGCCCCGGGCCAGGGCCATGAGGACCATGAACTGGGCCTGCATGTCCGTGGGGAACCCGGGATAGGGAAGTGTTTTGATGTCAGCACAGCCGATGCTTTCAACCCCCTGCACCCGAATCCCCGCCGGGATGACTTCCACCGGCACGGTCATCTGTCTCAACTTGCTGATAATGCCGCCCATGTGCTCGGGATCCGCCCCCTTTACCAGGAGATCCCCCTTTGTGGCCGCAGCGGCTACCATAAAAGTGCCTGCCTCAATACGGTCAGGGATGACACGAATCTTTGCGGGTCTCAGCTGATCCACCCCTTTGATCTTAATCACAGCAGTGCCGGCCCCCTGGATATCTGCCCCCATGTCGTTCAATGCCTGGGCAAGGGCCATGATCTCGGGCTCCCTGGCACTGTTTCGAAGAAGCGTGGTGCCGTGGGCAAGGGTGGCCGCCATCATAAGATTTTCCGTACCGGTGACCGTGGGGATATCAAAATAGATTTCACTTCCCCGGAGCCGTTTTGCCCTGGCAATGATATCACCATGGTCAATGTCAATGCTTGCCCCCATGGCCTTCAGCCCCTTCAGATGAAGATCAACGGGCCGGGCCCCAATGGCACACCCACCGGGCAGAGACACCCGGGCCTCACCGAACCGGGCCACCAGAGGTCCCAGCACCAGAATGGAGGCCCGCATTTTTCTCACCAGATCATATTCCGCAGCTACCTTGCAGATCCCGGAAGCATCAACGGTCATCTCATGGCCCTCTCCTTGAACATCCGCCCCGAGATCCCTCAAAAGCAGTTTAATGCTCTGGATATCCATGAGATCCGGAATATTGGTAAATTCCATTTTCCCGGCCACCAGAAGCGCTGAGGCCAGCAGCGGCAATGCTGCATTCTTAGCACCGCTGATGGTGACTTCTCCCTGGAGTTTCTCTCCGCCGTTTATCTCTATTTTCTGCATATCTCGCTTTTGGTCCTGATCACAATGCCGATCGTGTTGGGGTGAGCCACTGACTGTCCAATTAAGTTTTGGGACCATACCACAGGATCGACAATGCCTTCAACATCAATTTTGAGGGATTTCATGATGCACATGATTTGACTCCCAACTTTTTTCCATTCCGGAATGCAGTCACAAAATTTCTGATGTTTGCCATTGCGTTGAAAAGATATTGAGTACATGTCTTATCTCTAAAACTCTCGATCTGCTTTAATTCGCGTTTAACAATTTTCAAAAAATTATCCACGATTGAGGTTGAAAATTGTTGACGTCCTAACGCTTTCTATTGATCTTCATCAGGTGCGGCCCAGATGATGTGATCCCGGTTAATGAAAAGGGTTTTGTGAAATATCGGGTTGTCATTGACCTCCCTCTTAACGGAAACAGAAAAGAGGACAAGAAAGCGTTCCGGGTTTTCAGTGACAAGGTCACTGACACGCTCATAACCAGGTGTCCGATTGAGATTGACATATCCTTTTACATGGGTGCCGTCGGCGAGCTTTAAACGAACCACCCTGCTATCAACTTCTCTATTGATGGGCTGTGCCTCCATACCGGCATTCTCCTTTGATGTTAGTTGTTATGGATATCCTAACGAATTCCTGTTGTTTCGACAAGATTTTTTGAGAATGTAATATGGCAGTATCCTCCCCCTCTCCAGTCACCAACCTCCGGCAAAGCCGGAGGCTTGATAAATGTGAACCGCTAAAAGCGGTTAAAACATTGGCCGCCTCAAAGGCGGCATATGACTACCGGATTTAGCTGAACAAAGATAGACTATCGGACCATCTATCAGATCAACGGGTCAATCGAACGGCGATGAAGCTGACATTTCCCCGCCGGAAGAGCAGCTGAAACTGTTCTCCCTTGGACACCGTCTCCATGGCTTTAAGGTATTGTTTTTCCGTTTCCACGGGTCGATGGTTGACCTCCTTTAAGAGATCCCCCTCCCTAATACCGGATTGATCTGCCTTGCTGCCGGGTTCAATCTCCACCACCACAATGCCCCGGGCATTGGGACCATACCCATAGGGCCGTGCCGCCTCATCATTTATTGAGGCAAACTTCATTCCCAGTTCATCAAAGCCATTGGAAGTGAGAACCGGCAAATGGTCATCATCACTTCTCTTGGCAAGGGTCACCGTCGCCCGTCGTGTCTGCCCCTCACGAACGTAGGTCACCGTCACCTTTTCTCCCACACCGAATCCGGCGATGGCGCTGGAAAGATCGTGGCTGGATTTAATTTCCACATCATTGACCCTGGTAATGATGTCACCGGGTTGGATACCACCCGCATGGGCCGGATTATTTTCGTAGACCTGGGCCACCAGAGCCCCACCCGTAGCTTTGATGCCGTAATATTCGGCAAGCTCAGGCGTTACATCCTGGATGGCCACCCCCAGCCATCCCCGGGTCACTGATCCGGAATCCTTCAGTTGCTTTACAATGCCCTTGGCAAGGTCGGATGGAATGGCAAATCCAATGCCCTGGCCGGATTTAATGATGGCGGTGTTGATACCAATGACCTCCCCCTCCAGATTGAGAAGCGGCCCCCCGCTGTTACCCGGATTAATGGAGGCATCGGTTTGAATGAAATCATCATAAGGGCCTGACCCCAGGATTCGTCCCTTGGCACTGACAATACCCGCGGTCACCGTCTGTTCAAGACCAAAGGGACTGCCGATGGCCACCACCCAGGTGCCCACCTTGAGATCATCTGAGTTGCCAAGCTTCAAGGGCACAAGCCCCTCTGCATCTATCTTTATAAGGGCCAGATCCGTCTTGGGATCTCCCCCCACCACCTTGGCATCATATTCTTTATCATTGTACATCTTCACCTGGATTTCATCGGCACCGTCAATCACATGATAATTGGTAACAATATATCCCTTGCGATCAATGATAAAACCGGATCCCAGGCTATTCTCTTTATAGTCCCGGGAAGACCCCCGTCGGTTGAAAGGATCAATGAACTGCCGGAAGAAATCTCTGTCATCAAAGGGTTGACCAAAAAAATGGTTAAATACCCGTCCCCCGCCCTTGATGGTCTTGATGGTTCGGATGTTCACCACCGCAGGTCTGGCATCTTCTGCCAGCTGGCTGAAGTCTGCGGGAACCATATTCACCTTTGCAAAGCAAGCCGCCGGCACCAGCAGAGAAAACACCAGGGCCAGAGCCATGATCTGTTTTTTTACACTTCTCATAACACCCTCCTCATTTCAAATAGTAACGGATCCATCTTCTCTTCACGGGAAACCGTCTGTCCCCCATCACCATGGATCACCTTTCAATGATATTACTATAATGCATAAAGATGATGCGTAAATGATCTGAACATTACCATTTGGTAATCAAAGCATCTTCAAACAGGGGCAGCGTGATGGTAAACACGCTGCCCTGTCCCGGAACGCTGGTGACGGTGACATCTCCCCCATGGCCCCGGGCCAGGGCGCGGGCCAGGCTCAACCCAAGTCCGGTGCCCCTGCAACTTCTCGAAGGATCTGCCCTGAAAAACCGTTCAAATACCCGCTCCAGATTTTCAGGGTCAATGCCCGGGCCGGTATCTTCCACGCAAATGTCCACCTGCCGCCCCTTTCCGGGCCTCACCCCAACCGTCACCGTCCCCCCGGACGGGGTATACTTGATGGCATTGTCCAGCAGATTGGCAATGCACCGCTGCAGCATCCCCCGGTCTGCCCACACGACAAATGTCGCCTGAATTGTGCTATTCAACACAATTCCCCCATCTTCGGCCAGGGGATAAAAAAGTTGACACGCCTCTGCCACCAGCTCGGAAAGTTCCACCCGCTCCATACAAAACTCCCCTTCACCACTGTCGGTCCTGGAGATCACCAGCATGGTGTTGACCATGGACAATAATCGATCCGCCTCTTCAATGGTGGAGCCCGCCATGGCCTGATATTCATCAAGGGTTGTGCCGTTCACCAGGGTCACCTCGGCAAGTCCCCGGATCCGGGTCACCGGCCCTTTAAGGTCATGGGCAATGTTGTCCCCCATCTCCCGGATGCTTTTCACCAGGGTTTCAATGCGGTCCAGCATACCGTTAAAGGTGGTGGCCAGCTGGTCCAGCTCTGTCCCATGACCGGTCACCGGTACCCGCTCGGAGAGCCTGGCACCAGAAATAACCGCCGCCGTCCGGGTCACTGCCGCCACCCCCCCCAATGCCTTTCGAGCCATGAACCAGCCGGGAATGACGGAAAACAAAACCACCAGGGTCATGGCGGCCACAAAGACACGGCCAAAGGCATTGAAGAAACCGGAGTAGGCATCCATGGCAAGACCGGTCTGGAGCACCACACCTGGGCCCACCAGATGATACAGCACCCGGATACCCTGGACCTGCCCAGCCACCGTTACCGTGTCGTACACATCTTCAGTGGTGGTCACCAGGCGTTCAAGGGCCGGCTTTGAGATGGGGATGCGTTCCCAATAGGCCATATAAGAGGAGGCAAACACTTCGCCATCGGGATAGAGGAGGCGGAAAAAAACCTTTTTCTCCCCGGCCGCCCGTGCCTCCAGTGCGGCAAGGCGTTTAATGCCGGGGAGCCCCTGGACCGAAAGAATGGTGCTGAACCGTGCGGCAATGCCCCCAAGCTCGTCATCCATGTGTGTCACAATGGTCCGGGAGACCAGAAGATAAAACAACATGAACGCCACACAGGAAGAGACCACAAAAATCCCGGCATACCAGAGGGTAAGCCGAAAGGCCAGGGTGTAAAATATCCTTGAAAACCGCATCACTCTCCTTCCCGGCGCAAAACATATCCCACCCCCCGGACGGTATGGATCAGTTTCACCCCATACCCTTTATCCACCTTGTCTCTGAGCCGGCACACCCTGGCCTCCACCACGTTGGTCATGGGATCAAAATTGTAGTTCCACACATGCTCAATGATCATGGTTTTGGAGACCACCCGGCCCTGATTACGCAAAAGATACTCCAACAGGGAAAATTCCAGGGGCTGTAGCTCAATGGGGTCATTGCCCCTTTTCACCTCCCGGGAGATCAGATTAAGGCAAAGGTCTTCACAGGAGAGGACGGTGGCCTCCACATTGCCCCCGGCCCGGCGTAAAAGGGCCTGAATCCGTGCCAGCAGCTCAGTAAAGGCAAAGGGCTTGGTCAGATAATCATCGGCACCGGCCTCCAGCCCACGGACCCGGTCATCCACCTTGTCCCTGGCACTTAATATAATCACCGGCGTGTTGATCCGCTCTTTTCTCAATTTGCCGATCAAAGAGATACCATCCATCCCCGGCAACATCACATCCACCACCAGTACGTCATAGGAACCATACTGGGCCATGGTCAGCCCATCAAGACCATCCACGGCATGATCTGTGACATACCCGGCAGCCCCCAGTCCCCTGGTGACAAAATCGGCGATCTTTTTATCATCTTCAATCAAAAGAATTCTCATTTCATTCCCCCGATCATGGTCTATTGCACCGGCTAAGTGGGTGGACCAAAATTTTTTCCTCTTATCCTCTATGGCTTAACCGGAATATTTATTTGTCCAGGCACTTAAAGCCGCATACGGTCATTTCCAATGGATTAACATCCAAAGCGCTTTACAGAACACTGGATCTGTAATATGACTACCACAATTTTATATGAAAGTCCCCGGTGTACGCCACAGGTCTTTCAATATTGGTTGTGGGCAGACCCAGGTCTCCAATGCGGTCTGCCCGTGGCAGTTATATGAAAAGGCAGCCTCCAAGGCAACCTCAGCAGAGCCGCCCCCCCGATGGGCAATAGGAACCGGACAATTGAGCTGTCTACAGTTCCGGTCCGGGCCCATTGCCCGTCGGGGGGGCGGCGGTATAATACCATTTGGCTCCGCGTCTACGACCCTATATTTGTTGTGTCCGGCAGGACATGCCCGTTTATATGAAAGAGTAGGTAAGCCTAACATTCTTTCAGGCTTCGTTGTGGGCGAACCCGGGTCCCAAATTCCGGTCCGCCCGTGGCGGTTATACAACACTATCATTTCCAAGGACAGAGACGTTTTATGATGATCAAACCGTATTACTGGTGGCCCCTGCAGGGTATCCTTTCCCTTGTTTCCCTATCCTTTGCCATGATCGGCATGTATATCCTTGTGGCCGCCTATGGACTGAAAGACCCGGCTTCCTTTGTCATGGCATTTTTTTCGGCATCCTTTATTATTCTCATCGGCCTTGCGCTCTTTGCAGGATGTGTGATCCGCATGGTAAAAAGATATCATCAACATACACCACCCCCTTCCGCAGGAGAAATTGAAACGCCTTGATCAGCGTTTCATCAAAAAAGAATCCATCAGAATCAGGCAACAATGACACTTCTTTTCAGCTATCGATCGCTCCATAAAACCTATGGAGATACCCCCATATTTGATGATCTCTCCATCCATCTTAAAACCGGTGAAAGACGGGGCCTCATCGGCGGCAACGGCAGTGGGAAATCCACATTGCTTAAGATCATCTCAGGAGTGGATTCCCCGGACCGGGGGGAAAAGTACATAAAACCCCTTACCCGAATGGAATATCTTCCCCAGGAAGATATTCTCAACGAGGAAATGACCATTGAACAGACCCTCATGGAAGCGCTTCTCAAGGAACCCATGGATGATCCGGAACGGTACCGTCGGGTCAAGCGTACCATTGGCCTGGGGGAGTTCATGGACGAAACCCAAAAGTGCCGCCATCTCTCCGGGGGATGGAAGAAGCGGTTGGCCATCACCAGGGCCCTGATTTCGGAACCGGATCTGCTGCTGCTGGATGAACCCACCAACCATCTGGATATCAAAAGCATTCTCTGGCTTGAAAACCTTTTGAAAAAACCGACCTTTGCCTTTGTGGTGGTGACCCACGACCGGTGCTTCCTTGAAAATGTCTGTTCAGATATCATGGAACTTGGCAGGTGTTATCCCGATGGTCACCTGTCCGTTTCCGGGGGGTATCTTAACTTCCGGGATCAGAGAGAAAAGTTTTTAGAGGCCCAAAGCCGACAGGAAGAGATCCTGTCCAATAAAATGCGCCGAGAAACCGAATGGCTCAGTAGGGGAGCCAAGGCCAGATCCACCAAGGCCAAGTATCGCATTGACCAGGCAGAAGTGCTCAGGGCCGAGCTTGCCATGATCAAACGCATGAACCTTCGCACCCGGCGGGTGGGCATTGATTTTGATACCACCCAACGCAAAACCCGTCAACTGCTGACCTGCCGGGACCTGGAGAAATCCATCCAGGGCCGGTGCCTATTCCGGGATATCACCCTGAAACTGACACCGGGAACCCGTCTGGGCCTCATGGGAAACAACGGCAGCGGCAAAACCACCTTCATGAACATCCTTGAAAATAAAATAGCGCCGGACTCAGGCCTCCTGCAACGGGTTGACAACCTCAAGGTGGCGGTGTTCGACCAGACCCGATCCCAACTGGACCCGGAAACCACCCTGAAGGAGGCCCTTTCCCCGGCCGGGGATGCCGTAATGTTTCAAAACAAAAGCATTCACATTGTCTCCTGGGCCAAACGGTTTCTCTTCACCCCGGATCAACTCACCCTGCCCATCAAACGACTATCCGGCGGGGAAAAGGCCCGGATACTCATTGCCAATCTCATGATACAGCCGGCGGACATTCTCCTTTTGGATGAGCCCACCAACGACCTTGACATCCCTTCACTGGAGGTCCTTGAAGAGAGTCTCATGGACTTTCCCGGGGCTGTGGTCATCGTTTCCCATGACCGGTTTCTGCTGGACAGGGTCACCGACACCATCCTCTTCCTTGACGGAGAGGGGGGAGCGGAACTGTTTGCAGACTATGAACAGTGCCTTAAACAACAACAGAAAAAAACCACCAAGGTGACGGAAAAACAGCCCTCCCGTCCCCCAGGCAAAGAACATTCCCCCTCCCCCACCAGACCCTCCGGGTTCTCTTACAAGCACCAGTTTGAACTGGACCAAATGGAAGAAAGAATTCTGATCGCCGAGGATGAGGTGGCCGCCATCCAGGCAACAGCTGAAACACCAGAGGTGATGAAAGACCCCGAAGCCCTTGCCACGGTGTATACCCAACTCCAAAAAGCCCAGGAAACGGTGGATGCCCTGTACGCCAGATGGGAGGAGCTGGAGACCTTGAAATCCAACGCCCAATAGAATTCCCAGCTCCATCTTCCAACCATGTTCATGCTGGTGGATCAAAAACAATCTTGACCTGCAAACATTTGAGTGGTAAAGTAATTGTTTGTTTTTAAACACGAAATCGGACGGTCCGATTTCCCATGATTTATCCTTGCTCCGTACAAAAAACGGGGCTGTAATCCGCAAGGAGAGCGTAGATGAGAAGGTATGAAACCATCTTTATTGCAAATCCTGATCTTCAGGAAGATGCAAGAAAAAATCTGTTTGAGAAATTCAAAAACCTGCTGGTGCAGGAAGACGGTATCCTCGTTAACTTTGATGACTGGGGAAACAGAAAACTTGCCTATGAAATAAAGAAAAAATCAAGGGGCCATTATGTTTGCATGACCTATGGCGGCACGGGTGCCCTTGTCACGGAGCTTGAACGTAACTTCCGCCTTGACGACAACATCATGAAATTCATGACGGTGCTGCTGGAAAAAGATGTTGATCCCAGCGACCTGGAACAGGAAATTGCAGCAGCGTCCGACCCGAATGCTGCCCCCAAAACCGTACCCGCCGATGACGTAGATGACACAACAGAGGCAGCAGATGACGATGAGGCGGCAGATGACGATGAAACTGAAGATGCAGACGTCGCACAGGAGGAAAACTAACCATGGCATTTCAGAAAAAAAACACAAAAAAAAGATTTTTCCAGCGTCGTAAAGTATGCCGATTCTGCGCAGACAGCACCATTGAAATTGACTACAAAGATGCCAAGGCATTAAGGCCGTTCATTACCGAACGGGGAAAAATCATTCCCCGACGTATCACCGGCACCTGCGCCAAGCATCAGCGGAAATTATCAGCAGCCATCAAACAGGCCAGAACCATTGCGTTTCTGCCCTATGTCGGCAAACTCAGTTAACCCGCCAAAGCGAAGATAAAAGCCAATATAATGGATCAGTTACCCACTTCCAACGCATGGACACCCCTGTTAAAGGATATTCTAACGGGCGTATCCGCATGTCTGGTGATCGTAGCCATCACCCTTTACATGCCGCTGCTGGGATTTTTAATGGCCATGATGCTGCCCATGCCGGTGCTCTTCTACCGGCTAAAACGGGGAAGAACCTCCGGTGCGATCATTGCCACGGTGGTGGTGGGAATCATTGCCACCGCCTCGGGGGAGCTGTCCATTGATATGCTGTTTTACGGTGTACTGCTGCTCACCGGTTTCATGATCGGTGAATGCATGGAAAGAAATTTTTCCGTTGCCCAAACAGGGATTTACACGAGTCTGGTGACACTGGGAGCCTGTCTGTTCATAACGGTTGCCCATACCCTGCTCACGGGAAAAGCACTTCTTCCCACAGTCTCCGCCTATGTGGGGGCAAACCTTGATTTGACCATGCAACTATACAGCAACATGGGGATTCCAAAAGAAAACATGACGGTCCTCGCCGATTCCATGGACACCATTAAATATGTCCTGGTGCGGATTCTCCCCTCTCTGATCATCTCCATGCTTTTGGTTGTCATCTGGAGCAACCTTCTTTTTATCAGGAAAATTCTTGCAAGAAAAGGAGTGCATCTTCAAGGGCTTGCCCACCTCAACCGGTGGAAGGCCCCGGAACACCTGGTGTGGATAGTAATTGCCTTTGGTGTCTGCCTCCTTTTTCCGGCCAAGGCATTGAAAATTGCCGGCCTAAATTTCCTGATTGCACTGTTGCCGGTATATTTTTTCCAGGGTATTGCCATTGTCTCTTTCTTTTTTGAAAAAAAGAGGTTCCCAAAGGCCCTGAAAATTTTCATATACAGCACCATTGCCCTTCAGCAGATTTTTTTACTGGTGGTGGTGGGGCTGGGTTTTTTTGACACATGGATCAATTTCAGAAAGATAGACATCACCGACAACACAGTGGAATAGTACAGGACAACCGGTACAAAACAAAGACAACACCCATTACACAGCATTGCCGACGGGTTGTCTTTGGCATGGTTTTTGTCCACTCCTAAAATACAACACGGTCTGATATCAGGCTGAACCTTTATCGGAGGTTAAAATGAAAGTAATACTCAAAGAAACAATAGACACACTGGGCATCGTGGGTTCCGAATGCACGGTCGCACCGGGATATGCAAGAAACTATCTCTTTCCCCAGGGTAAGGCCATTGCCGCAACCCCCCAGAATCGCAAGGTGATTGAGCAGGCCCGGGCCAAATTTGATCTTCAAATTGCCAAGGAGAAGAAGCTGGCCCAGGAGATGGCGGAAAAGGTCAAGGACATCGTGTGTACCATCAAGGCCAAGGTCTTTGAGGAGGTAAGGCTTTACGGGTCTGTCACCTCCCACGACATCAAGGCTGCCCTGGATGCCCAGAATGTTATCATTGAACGTCGCTCCATTCTCCTTGTGGAGCCCATCAAGGAAACAGGTGAATACAAAGTCCCTGTAAGACTTTATAAAGATGTTGAACCGGAAATCACCGTAAAGGTTGTTCCGGAAGACAAAACCGAATAAGTGATTCTTAGAGCCTGCTTAAAATTCAGGCTCTAAGGCTTGGTTTTACCTCAGCCATCCGGGATGGGGTCTGTTGGTAAAAGCATGGCGCTTGATAAAGGATTCAGACTCAATAACACCAGCCTGATCCAGTGATAACATTTAATAACCCCTAACCCATAAGATCCCAATGACGTGGTAAATCCCAAACCAAAAAACATTGATCCACTGTTGAACAAGACCCCTCCCCATGACCTGGAAGCGGAAGAGTCCCTTCTCAGCGCGGTCCTCATAGACAATGACACCCTGCTGGATGTGGTGGATATCCTCAAGCCCGAGGACTTTTATAAAAAAGCCCACGAAAAAATCTTTCACGTCATCATTGAGCTGTTTAACCGGGATGAACCGGCAGACCTTGTCACCGTGGCCACCCGGCTCAAGGAGAAGGATGAGCTGAAAGAGATCGGGGGGGCCACCTTTCTTGCCTCCATTGCCGATGCCGCCCCCATGGCCGTCAATGCCCTTCACTATGCCCGGATCATCCAGGGCAAATCCGCCCTTCGCACCCTGATCAAAAGTGCCACCGCCATTGTGGAACGATGCATGAAAGATCAGGGAAATGTGACGGATATCATCGATTTTGCCGAAAACGCCATCTTCAATATCTCCGAATCCAAGTCCAACAGGAATTTCACCAGCCTGGGGGATCTGATTAACTTAAACATTGATATGCTGGAAGAGCGCCAGGGCAGCAGCGGTGGCCTTTCCGGACTGAGCACCGGATATTCCCGGCTGGATCAGCTGACATCGGGTCTCCAGAAATCGGATCTCATCATCCTTGCGGCCCGGCCCAGCATGGGAAAAACCGCCTTTGCACTGAACCTGGCCCGCAACGTTGCCGTGGAAGAACGGGTACCTGTGGCGGTGTTTTCCCTGGAAATGTCCCAGGAGCAGCTCTCCATGCGATTGCTCACCTCCGAGGCCCGTATTGATTCCAATCGTCTTAAAACCGGCTTCATCAGTCCCGAAGATTGGCAAAATGCCACAGACGCCGCCGGCATTCTCAACGAAGTCCCCATCTTCATTGATGATACCCCCAACATCACCGCCATGGAAATCCGTGCCAAAACCCGCCGTCTCAAAATGGATAAAGGGCTGGGGCTGATCATCATTGACTATCTCCAGCTGATGAAGGCTCCCTTCCGCTCCGACCGCCGGGATCTGGAAATTGCCGACATCTCCCGTTCCCTCAAGGCTCTGGCCAAGGAGCTGGAGATTCCGGTGATCGCGTTGTCCCAGCTCAATCGTATGCTGGAACAGCGGGCTGAAAAGCGACCGTTGATGTCCGACCTGCGTGAATCCGGTGCACTGGAGCAGGACGCCGATATCATTGCCTTTATCTACAGAGATGAAGTATACAACAAAGAGGAGAGCAACCCCAACAAGGGCAAGGCGGAAATCATCGTTGCAAAGAACAGAAACGGTGCCATCGGCACGGCTCACATGGCCTTTATCGGTACCTACACCCGATTTGAAGAGCTGGCAACGGGACCCTATTAAAATCGAAAGCCGGTACCGGCACAACAGGCACCTGATGCTTGATGTTTAACCCAAGAAGAACCCCATGAAAAAAATCATTGGAAGTACCGCAGGGCTCAAGGCCACCCAGATCAAACAGCTGGAGAATCTATACCTTTACCGTACGGATCCGGAGTATCTCATCTCCCGGGAGCAGACCTGGGAGTTGGCAGCCATCTCCCGCAACATCGGACGACAGGTGGGGCTTCTCATTGACCGGTCCGGAAATACCGTCCATGTCATTGCCGGAGATGCCCATGGCATTGTCATCCCGGATACCCCGGATTACCGTGCCCTGCCCGGCCAACTCAAGGGGCTTCGGTGCATCCATACCCATTTAAAGGACGACCCCCTTTCACAGGATGATCTCACCGACCTGGCACTGCTGCGCCTGGATTTCATGGCCGCCGTCATTGTCACCGACAAGGGAACCCCCGGGAAAATATACAGCGGACACATTCTCCCCCAGGAGGAGGGACGGCCCTATGCGGTGATGCCCCCCATCTCTTCGGATGATCTTCACATGGATTGTACGGCGGTGATCAAGGCCCTGGAATCCGAACTGAATCGCCTCAACGCCCTGTACACACCGGAAAAGGGGATGGAAAAAGCCCTGCTCATCCATGTCACCACGGACAATCCCAAGGAAGCGACGGCCTCTCTGGATGAACTCAAGGAACTGTGTCGCTCCAGCGGTGTAACGGTCATTGGCACCGCCATCCAGAGACGAAAAAAGATTGATCCCAAGTTTGTGGTGGGCAGGGGAAAACTGGCGGAACTCACCATCCAGGCCATTCAGAAACATGCCACCATGCTGGTGTTTGACCGGGAGCTTGGCCCTTCCCAAATCCGCTCCATCACCGATTTTGTCGAAATGAAGGTACTGGACCGCACCCAGATTATCCTGGACATTTTTGCCAACCATGCCAGGAGCCGGGAGGGTAAACTCCAGGTGGAACTGGCCCAGATGCAATATCTCCTGCCCAGGCTCATCACCAAAAACACGGCCATGTCCAGACTCACCGGTGGCATCGGGGGCAGAGGCCCCGGCGAAACAAAACTTGAGATCAACCGAAGGCGGGTCAGGGAGCGCATTGCAAAGCTCAACAAGGAGCTTTCAAAAATAAGAAAACAGCGTTCCCAGCAACGGGCCCGGCGCAACCGCAAAGGGGTGCCGGTGATCTCCATTGTGGGGTATACCAATGCAGGGAAATCCACCCTGTTAAACAATTTGACCCAGAGCAGCATTATTGCTGAGAACAAGCTGTTTGCCACATTGGACCCCTCCAGCCGACGGCTGCGGTTCCCCCGGGACATTGAGGTGATCATCACCGATACTGTGGGGTTTATTCAGGATCTCCCGGATGAGCTGATGGATGCCTTCCACGCCACCCTGGAGGAGCTTGAAGAGGCGGATCTTCTGCTCCATGTGGTGGATGTCAGCAACCCGAGATACCAGCAGCAAATCCACTCCGTTGACCAGATCTTAAAAAAACTCTCACTGGATCACCTGCCGCTCCTTTATGTATTTAACAAACAGGATCTCATTGACCTCAACGGGTTTGACAATCCCTGGCTGCTCAACCAGGGGATACGGATTTCCGCCACCCGGCAGGAAACCCTGAAACCCCTTGTAAGCCGCCTTGAATCCATGATATATGAACTGATCGCCGAAAAAAAAGAAAATGACACCCGGGAACCACAGGAAGAGATATGAAATTTGAACGTATGGAAGATGAGTATGCTGACGACACGGCAATGGAGGACTCGCAGGATAACCTGGATTGTTTTGGAGAGTTCTGTAAAACAGATGATATATGCACCCGCTATTGCTCAGCATCCATTCAATGTGCGGTGGAACATACCCATAATCCCGGGCTTGACCTGTTTGAAGAGCTGCTGATACTGAATTATTATCCGGCACGGATGCAATAAGTACGGCTTATCTTTGAGCTCGTCCACCCATCATGGGGCGCATAGTTCGCCACACTCCCAGTGGTGCACCTTGGACACAAGTTGAAATCCTGCGCAATATAGGCGCAATTATTTGTTTCCGAGGCACTAAACGGGAGATCAAAAATTGCCAAGTCCCTCCAGCGGCCTTTAAAATATTTTTCCCGGATTGAGTATGTTTTTCGGATCAAAGAGCTGCTTTATACGTCCCATCAACTCAATTTCTACCGGTCCTATCTCTTTTCTAAGGTACTGCTTTTTGGTGATTCCCACCCCATGTTCACCAGTTATGGTTCCCCCCAGTTTCAATGTGTGATCAAAAAGGGCATCCACAGCCTTTTGGGCGCTGTGGCATTGGCCCAAATTGCGTTTGTCGTACATGATATTGCAATGGATATTGCCGTCTCCGGCGTGGCCGAAGCTGACAATGGTCAAACCGGATTCCCTTTGAAGCTGTCCGATAAATTCCACCATGTCCGGAATGCGGCTGATGGGTACCACAATATCTTCATTGATCTTGTGGGGGGCCAGTTTATATAATAAGGGAGAAAGGGCTTTTCTGGCTTTCCAGATGCCGGTCGCCTCTTCAGGTCCCTGGGCCGTCACCACCTTGATGGCCCCCATGTCCCCACACAGGGATTTCAGCTCACGGGCATCGGCTTCCACCATCTGCCTTTTACCATCCACTTCAAGGATCAACAGCGCCGTGGTTCCCGGGACAATCACCGTCTCACCCAACACATCCTTTACCAGCTCCAGGGAAGATCGATCCAGAAATTCCACACACCGGGGAACAATCCCCTGACGGATAATGGCGGATACGGTGCGGGCGGCCTGGTGAATATCGGCAAAACAGGCAGAAAGGGTCTCAATTTTTTCAGGAAGGGGAATGAGGCGCAGCATCATCCGGGTCACCACGGCAAGGGTGCCTTCGGACCCCACAATGAGTCGTGTGAGATCATAACCGGCAACCCCCTTGGCCGTCTTCACACCGGTGTGGATGATCTCACCAGTGGGCAGCACCGCCTCCAGCCCCAGCACATAGTCCCGGGTGACACCATACTTAACGGCACGGGGCCCTCCGGCGCACTCTCCGATATTTCCCCCCAGGGTACAAAAGGCGGAACTGGCCGGATCGGGCGGATAAAACAGCCCTCTTTTTTCAACGGCTTTATGGAAATCACCGGTGACCACCCCCGGCTCCACGCTGGCCGTGAAATTGTCTTCATCAATGTCGTGGATGCGGTTCATACGCCCCATGGCAAGGACCACGCCTCCCTCAAGGGGAAGGCTTCCGCCGGTCATGCCGGAACCGTTGCCCCGGGGAATGACGGGAAAACCGCGTTCACAGGCCAGCTTAAGCAGCTGGGAGACCTGGTGGGCAGTGGAAGGAAACACTACGGCATCGGGCAAATAGGAGTAACCCGTGGCATCATAGGAGTGGCAGAAACGCTCTTCCGTTCCCCGTTCCACCCCCCCGACTCCCACAATCTTTTCCAGTGCATCCACATCTGCCCCTGGCATTCCCATATTTTTCCCCCACGATCATTGAGTATCAAGGCTTGATCATAACGTCGGCCACCCGTAACACCTGGTGGGCCACCCCAGGATGGACGGGGGTGTGATCATCACCTCCCAATAGCGGATCAGGCCTTGACGGTTTCAATTTTCTTATACAGATAATTCATCTGTTCCGCATAGGTACCCTGTGCTTTAATGGCTTTTTCCACGGCATTGATGGAGTAGATGGCCGTTGCATGGTACCGGTTAAAACTTCTGCCGATTTTCTTCAGGGGCTGATCCGTATACTTGCGGGCCAGATAGATGGCTATCTGCCGGGGTTGAACATATATTTTCTTTCTGGAGGTGGAGACAAGATCTGTTTCCGAGATATTAAATTCACTGCACACTATATTTTTGATGGCATCAACGGTGATCTGTTTTTTAGTCCGTGAAATATTGGAAAGCACGCTTTTGGCCAGATTGATATCAACCTTTTCCCCCAAAAGTGAGGCCCTGGCAGTGACACCGGAAAGACCGCTCTCCAGCTGCCGGACATTGTCACACAGCTCCTGGGCAAGATAGTCCAGCACTTCCCCAGGCAGGGAGACATTTTCCATGGCCGCCTTTTTTCTCAAAATTTTCACCCGGGTTTTAAAATCAGGGGTATCGATTCGAGTGACCAGCCCAAGGCTCAGCCGGGATTTTAACTGTTCGTTCATCTTGGGAATTTCACCGGGGAGATAACATCCGCTGAAAATCAATTTTTTTTCCGCATCCAGAAGATAATCCAAGGTCATGGCAAGCTCATTCTGGGTGGCACTTTTCCCGGACAGAAAATGGACATCTTCAAGAATCAGCACATCACACCGGGTTCTGTACTTCTCTTTAAAGTTATTGATACGGTTATTCTTCAATGAGGAGACCATCTCATTGGTGAAATCCTCCGCCGTCACATAAAACACCTTATCGGTCACCCCCTGGTCAATGGCATGGTGACCCACGGCCTGGGAGAGGTGACTTTTTCCAAGCCCCGTGTCCGAAACCAGATACAGGGCGCCGTTTCCCTTGGCCCCCCCCTGAGCAAGGGAAAGCGATGCGGAATAGGCAAAATCACTGTTGCTTCCCACCACAAATTTGTCAAAGGTGAAGGATTTTTTCAGCAACCGGCCCGAATCAAAGGGCTTGCCCAATCCCGGCAGGGTCAACTGGCGGGGAAGCCGGGGCGGCGGGACCGCCGCAGGCATGGAGATATCCAAAGGCCGAGGCTGACACGATTTTTGTTTGGCCCCCTTTTCCGAAGATCTCCTCATGGCTTTTGGATCATGGACGTGAAGCTCCACACAGGCACCCGGCACCCCGATACGGTGGAACTCTTTTTCAATCCCGGCAAGATAATGTTCTTTGACCCGCCGCTGGGAAAAGGTATTGGGACATGACAAGGTGATGATATTGTCTCGAACCCCAACAAACGCCATGGGTCCCACCCACATCCTGTAGCTGTGATCCGGCAAAATCTCCTTCATCTTCAATTTCACTTTTTTCCAAAAAGACTCCATAAAACTCCAATAACAATACCGGGTAATTTATATTTATAATTTTTAGGTTAATAGATGGAGGTTGTGGTCCTGATGTCGGCCACACTGCAGGTGGGTTCAGAAACTGTCAAGCGTGGCTACAAGTGGCGTCACCTCCAAATGCAGACCTTTCAATGGCTTTATATTTGGCCAATGAGAACAATTTCGGCAGATTAGAACATCCGTCCATTCTTTCTTGAGAATGATTTATCTTCTATTATGCCATTCTCAATTCCCAGTCAAATTGAATGATCCTCTATTCAATCCAGATGCTCATCAAAAAAAAACAAAACAATAACCTATTGTTTTACAAAAGAATAAATCCGTGAAACATCCAATCGGCAGGTTTTACAGGGAATGTGCTAAGGGGCTATTATCTCATGGGATTTTCCAACATTCACAACGGGAACTCCACCCTGGTATTTTCTCAATTCTCTTTGAATCTGTAAATATCGATGAATTTCTCCGTTTTTCATCAACTTGGCCAAAAACGGTTAATCCTACCGTGGTTTCGGTGGTTTCACACGCTTTGACTTTTTTGAGAATACAATGAAAAATATGTAACCATATTTTTTATTTACACTTTTACGGGTGAGTAGTATATTCAACGATTACTCCACCATGGGCCATGCCAAAGGGGTGGGGCAATAGATGGTAAAAATTAAGGGAGGAATCAGCCCCCGATACGGGTTTTTACAAGAAAGTGTAGGCATGCCTAACATTACTTTCATTATTCGTTGTGGGCGAACCCGGGTCCCAAATCCCGGTCCGCTCGTGGCGGTTTTATATGAAAAGGCAGCCTCCAAGGCAACCTCAGCAGAGCCGCCCCCCCGATGGGCAATAGGAACCGGACAATTGAGCTGTCTACAGTTCCGGTCCGGGCCCATTGCCCGTCGGGGGGGCGGCGGTATAATACCATTTGGCTCCGCGTCTACGACCCTATATTTGTTGTGTTCGGCAGGACATGCCCGTTATATGAAAAGGTAGCCTTCAAGTCTACCTCAGCAGAGCCCCTCCCCCGACGGGCAATAGGAACCGGACAATTGAGCCGTCTACGGTTCCGGGCCGGGCCCATTGCCCGTCGGGGGGGGGGGCGGCATAATGCCATTTTCTATCTTCGTTGTGTCCGCCAGGGCATGGGGGTTATTGAGACACCCAAAAGGGAAGCAAAGGATTATGAATAAAAAACATCCTGTCATCGGCATCACCATGGGGGACCCCGTGGGCATTGGACCTGAAATCATCATCGGTGCCCTTGAAAATTTTGATTTTTCAAAGATCTGCTCCCCCGTGGTTCTGGGGGATGCGGGCATGATGGCCAAGGCCATTGACTTCACCAACAGCCCCCTTGAGATCCGGGAAATCCAAACACCGGACCAGGCCGTTCATACCCCCGGCACCATTGATCTCATTGCCCTGTCTCACCTCTCCATGGCAGACCTGGCACCGGGGCATCCCACCGCGGACACGGGAAAGGCCATGATCCACTACATCGACACCGCCGTTGAAATGGCAAAGGGTGGCACCATTGATGCCATGGTAACCTGTCCCATCACCAAGACGGCCATGAAACTTGCCGGTTCTGCCTTCCATGGCCACACGGAACTCATCGCCCATGCCACCCACACCGACAATTATGCCATGATGCTGGCAGGGGAGAAATTAAAGGTGGTGCTGGTCACCATCCATGTGCCCCTGTCCCGGGTGAGTCAACTGCTTTCCGTAGAGAATATACTTAAGACCATCCGCATCACAGCCCATGCATTGAAACACCGATTTGGAATTTTGGACCCTGCCGTGGCCGTGGCCGGTCTCAACCCCCATGCCGGAGAGGACTCCCTGTTCGGTCCTGAAGAGCGGGATCTGATCACCCCGGCGGTGGCGCTGGCCCAAAAAGAGGGCATACGGGCCACCGGGCCCCATCCGCCGGACACGCTTTTTTTTCATGCGGTTCAGGGGCGGTATGACGGTGTGGTGTGCATGTACCACGACCAGGGGCTGATTCCTTTTAAGATGATCCACTTTAATGACGGCGTCAATACCACACTGGGCCTGCCCATCATCCGAACCTCGGTGGACCATGGCACCGCCTATGATATTGCCTGGCAGGGAATTGCCGGCCATGAGAGTCTGGTCCAGGCCGTCAAAATGGCAGCGCTCCAGGCAACCACCCGCAGCAATAGATGAGCTTTCAATCCGGACCCCAATCAACCATGACTTCCGACAATATTATTATTAAAGGTGCAAGGGAACACAATCTTAAAAACATCAACCTTACCATCCCCAAAAACAAGCTCGTCACCATCACCGGACTCTCGGGCTCGGGTAAATCCACCTTAGCCTTTGACACCCTCTATGCCGAAGGTCAGCGACGGTATGTGGAATCCCTCTCCACCTACGCCAGACAGTTCCTGGGACAGATGGAAAAACCCGATGTGGATCTCATTGAAGGGCTTTCGCCCGCCATCTCCATCGAACAGAAAAGTGCCGGACACAACCCCCGATCCACCGTGGGAACCGTCACGGAGATTTATGATTATTTAAGGCTTCTCTACGCCCGGGTGGGGAAACCCCACTGCCACCAGTGCGGCCAACCCATTGTTGCCATGAGCGTGGACCAGATGGTCGACAAGGTACTCTCCCTGCCCGAAGGCACCCGAACCCTTCTTCTGGCCCCGGTGATTCTCAACCAGAAGGGCGCCCATCTCGCCTCCCTTGAAAAGCTGAAAAAAGAGGGGTTTGCCAGGGTCCGCATCAATGGTGAGATATATTCCACCGATGAGCTGCCCAAGCTGCAAAAGACCATGAAGCACGACATTGACGTGGTGGTGGACCGCCTTGTCATCAAACCGGGCATGGAAAAGCGCCTCACCGACTCCCTGGAGATGGCCCTCACCTGGGGTAACGGCGTGGTAAAGCTCATGGATCTATCCCAAAACCGGGAACGCCTTTTCAGTGAGCACACCTCCTGCATCACCTGCGGCATCAGCTATGGCGAGTTCACCCCGGCAAGCTTCTCCTTTAACTCCCCCCAGGGGGCCTGCACCCACTGTGACGGGTTGGGCGCCGTTACCCAGTTTGACCCGGACCTCATTGTCCCCGACCAGACGATCTCCCTGCGGGAGGGGGCTGTGGCACCCTGGAACGGCCGTGACTCTGTGCAGTTTGCCGAATTTCTGGATGCCCTCACCTCTTTTTACGACGAAGATATCTACACCCCGTTTTCCAAGCTCTCCGCAAAATTTAAAAAGGTGCTGCTTCAGGGTTCCGGCCGCACCGAAATCCCCTTCTATTTTGAAAAGCAGGGCCGTCGGGTGATTTACAAAAAAAAATTTGAAGGCATCATCCCCAACCTGAAACGGCGGTACCACGAAACCGATTCCCACAGCGCCAGGGAAGAGATCAAGGCCTATATGAACTTCACCACCTGCTCCCAGTGCCGGGGCAGCAGACTCAACCAAGCCTCCAGTGCCGTGCAGATGGCAGGTAAAACCATCTGTGACATCACGGTGATGAGTGTGGAAAAGTGCCTTACCTTTTTCAGGGAGTTGTCCCTGCCGGGAAAGGATCAAATCATTGCCCGGCACATCACCCGGGAGGTCACCCAACGACTGGAATTTTTAAAAAACGTGGGGCTCAACTATCTCACCCTGGACCGCTCGGCCACCACCCTCTCCGGTGGTGAAAGCCAGCGCATCCGCCTGGCCACCCAGATCGGTTCCAAACTCACCGGGGTTCTCTATGTGCTGGATGAACCCAGCATCGGGCTCCACCAGCGGGACAACAAACGACTGCTTGCCACCCTTTTAAACCTGCGGGACATCGGCAACAGTGTACTGGTGGTGGAGCATGACGAAGAGACCATGCTTGCCTCGGACCATATCATTGACATGGGGCCGGGGGCAGGCATCAACGGCGGAAACGTGGTGTTTTCAGGCACCCCCCAGCAGCTGCTAACGGAGACAAACTCCCTGACCGGGGCCTACCTCTCCGGTGCAAAACAGATTGAAATTCCAACGAAAAGACGACAGGGCAGCGGCCATACCCTGACCATACGGGGGGCTGCCGGTAACAATCTCAAGGGCATTGATGTGCACTTTCCCCTGGGCTGTCTCACCTGCGTCACCGGCGTATCCGGTTCGGGGAAATCCACCCTGGTCCTCACCACCCTGTTTCGACTGCTCTCCAACCGGCTGTACCAGTCACGTCTGCCCGCAGGCATTCACACCGGTGTGGAGGGGCTCAATCACCTGGACAAGGTGATCCACATTGACCAGTCCCCCATCGGCAGAACCCCCCGGAGCAACCCTGGCACCTACACCGGTATCTTCACCCACATCCGGGATCTGTTTGCCAGAACCCCGGATGCCAGGGCCAGGGGCTACAAGCCGGGACGATTCAGTTTCAATGTCAAGGGCGGACGCTGCGAGGCCTGCACCGGAGACGGTATCATCAAAATTGAGATGCATTTTCTTCCCGATGTCTATGTCTCCTGTGATGTGTGCAAAGGCCGGCGCTACAACCGGGAAACCCTTGAGATCAAATACCGGGGAAAGAACATTGCAGAGGTCATGGACATGACCGTGAATCAGTCCCTCAGGTTCTTTGACAAAATTGCGGCCATCCGAACCAAGCTGCAGACCCTTGTGGATGTGGGGCTGGGATACATCAAGATCGGCCAGGCCGGCACCACCCTGTCCGGCGGAGAGGCCCAGCGCATCAAACTGGCAAGGGAGTTGAGCAAAAAAAACACCGGACGCACCATTTACATCCTGGATGAACCCACCACCGGACTTCACACCGATGATATCAACCGGTTGCTGTCGGTGTTAAGCCAGCTGGTGGACTACGGCAATACCGTTGTAATCATTGAGCATAACCTGGACGTCATCAAATATGCCGACCACGTCATTGATCTGGGGCCGGAAGGGGGGGATGGCGGGGGCACCATTGTGGCCTGCGGTACCCCCGAGGAGGTGGCCGCCGTGGCAGGCTCCCACACCGGTCGGTTTCTGGCAAAAATACTGAAACGCCGGTCCGGCGCACCAGACGGTTCTGAGAAGGGGAACAGACCGGACAAAGAAAAAGGGAAGGCTCCGGATCAGAACGGTCCTGACATTGCCTCCCAAGAAAGCCCTGATATTACACGCCGGGCTTGATCGCAATCCCGCTGATCCCTCCAAATGCACAAAACGGATGGCCAAAGTAACAATCATGCCCTACATGCTCAAGAAAAAGGATCCCGAAACACCATGTTTGACACCATCAGCCAAGAGACAGGATTAAAGCAAGATCAGGTGGCCGCCGTGGCAGGCCTCATGGAACAGGGGGCCACCATTCCCTTTATTGCCAGATACAGAAAGGAGCACACCGGGTCCCTTGATGAGGTGGCCATTACCACCATCCGGGACTCCCTTGCCCGGCTGCGGGCACTGGAAGAGAGAAAAGAGACCATCCTGAACTCCCTTGAGGAACGGCAGCTCTTAACACACGATCTCAAAACGGCCATAAAAGGGGCTGCCACTGCAGCGGAGCTGGAAGATCTCTACCAGCCCCACCGTCCCAAAAAGAGAACCCGGGCCCTCATGGCCAGGGAAAAAGGGCTCATGCCCCTGGCAGAATTTCTGCTCTCCCATCGGAAAGGAGATCCCGTGGAAGCGGCAAAACACCATGTCTCTCCGGAAAAAGAGGTGACCTCACCGGAGGAGGCCCTGGCCGGAGCCAGGGATATTGTGGCGGAAACCATCAATGAAACCCCGGCCGTACGCACGGCCATGCGCCACCTCTTTTTACGCCATGCCCTGATCACCTCCCGTGTCAAAAAGAACCGTGAAACCGACGGCATCAAATACCGGGACTATTTTGACTGGTCCGAACCCGGTGCAAAGGCACCCTCCCACCGCATTCTGGCCATGCTCCGTGGGGAAAAGGAGGGAATGCTCACCCTCCATGCCCTGCCCCCGGAAGAGAAAGCCATGGCAGTACTGGAAAAACAGTTTTTAAATCCAGCGGTTCCATCGGCCCCCCACATGGCCCAGGCCATCTCGGACAGCTACAAGCGTCTGCTTGGAAAAGCCATGGAAAACGAAACCCTGAAGGCGTTGAAGCAGCGGGCCGATACCGTTGCCATCAAGGTGTTCGCCGAAAACCTGAAAAACCTATTACTCTCTTCTCCCCTGGGTCAGAAGGCAGTACTGGCCATTGATCCCGGGTTCAGGACCGGGTGTAAAATGGTGTGCCTGGACAGACAGGGAAACCTGGTGGATCACACGGTGATCTTTCCATTGGGATCCGGTGCCGCCAAGGCAGGCCAGGCCATCAAGGAGTGGATAAGCGCCCATGGTATTGAAGCCATTGCCATCGGTAACGGCACCGCAGGCAGGGAAACCGAAGCCTTTGTCACGGCATTGAACCTTCCCTCCAAAATTCCCGTGATCCTGGTGGATGAAAGCGGGGCCTCCATCTACTCAGCCTCCCCCATTGCAAGGGAGGAGTTTCCCGACCATGACCTCACCGTGCGGGGAGCGGTGTCCATCGGACGGCGGCTCATGGACCCATTGGCGGAGCTGGTCAAGCTGGACCCCCGATCCATTGGTGTGGGGCAGTACCAGCATGATGTGGATCAAAAGGAGCTGAACCAGTGCCTGGATGATGTGGTGATCAACACGGTGAACCAGGTGGGGGTGGATGTGAACACGGCCAGCAAAGAACTTCTAAGCCGGGTGGCGGGCCTTAACAAAACCATTGCCGCCAACATTGTTCAGTACCGCCTGGAAAACGGTCCCTTTAAAACCCGGCAGCAACTGTTAAAGGTGCCGCGACTGGGTCCCCGGGCCTTTGAGCAGGCCGCAGGATTTTTAAGAATCCCCCAAGGCACCAACCCCCTGGATGCCAGTGGCATTCATCCGGAAGCCTACAACATCGTCAAAACCATGGCAGAGGATCTGGATGTGACGGTGCAGACCCTTGTGGGCAATGCTGCGCTGGTGGCATCCATTGATCTGAAAAAATACGTCACCCCGGACATGGGCATCCCCACCCTTAAAGACATTGCCACGGAACTGGTGCGCCCGGGTCGGGACCCCAGGGAACAATTTGTCCCCTTTGCCTTTGCCGAAGATATCCATGAAATAAAAGATCTGGTCCCGGGCATGGTGGTACCCGGTATCGTCACCAATGTCACAGCATTTGGTGCCTTTGTGGACATCGGGGTGCACCAGGACGGCCTGGTCCATGTCTCCAACATGGCCGACCACTTTGTCAAAAACCCGGCGGATGTGGTGAGTGTTCATCAAAAGGTGACGGTCACCATCATGGAGGTGGATATCCCCAGAAAAAGAATCTCCCTTTCCCTTAAAAAAGGCGCCGGGAATAGATAATCTTCCCATCCTTCATCTTTTACGGCTTGTCTCCTGCACTGCATCAATAGGCTCCTGTTTTTTTACTATGCGGCTGCGCCTGGACAATTCAGTCCCCAAAAATTTTCCGAATTGTTTTGCCCAAATAGTACGGAAATCAAAGATAAGCGACTGAGGCAACCGCCTCTTCTGAAAAAAATCGACTTTTATGGGCATCCTTCATTTCCACTTTACACTTTCACGCAGTGAATACCCATTTTTCGGTGGCCTCTCTTGAAAACGTGTAAAGTACTTTTGGAGGCATATGAAGGATGCCCTTTTATAGGAATTATTACGCAGTATGGAAATTCATGACACCATCAATATATATATGGAACATCTGGACCTGGAACGGGGACTTGCCCCCAACACCCTGGAATCCTATGGTGCCGACCTGGCCCGGTTTACTGAGTTCCTGGCGCAAAATGACATCACAACCGTCCAGGACATTGACACCACAGTCCTCCTGGCCTGGCTTGTGGATCTCAACAAAACCGGGTTATCGGCCCCTTCCCGGGCCCGGCACCTCATATCGGTGCGGGGCTTTTTCAAGTTTCTGATCCAGGAGAACCACCTCACCGTCAACCCCACCGATGCCATGAATCTTCCCAAAACCGGCAGGCACCTGCCCCACATTCTGGGGTTTAACCAGGTGAAAAAGCTGCTGGAACTGCCGGATCTTACAAAACCCCGGGAACTTCGCAATGCAGCCATGCTGGAAGTCCTTTATGGTGCAGGACTCAGGGTATCGGAACTCATTCACATGAAGGTCCAGGATATTAATTTCAACGCCTGTTTCGTAAAGGTATTTGGGAAAGGCTCCAGGGAGCGGGTGGTGCCCATCGGGTCCCATGCCAGGGAGAGAACCCTTGACTGGCTGGAGCGGGGACGGCCCCAACTATTGAAAAACCGGACCAGTCGATATCTTTTTGTGGCCCGGGCCGGGAAGCCCATGACCCGGCAGGGATTCTGGAAAATAATCAAAAAATATGCACGCATTGCCGGCATCCCCGGCAATGTCTACCCCCACACCTTTCGCCATGCCTTTGCCACCCACCTGCTGGAGGGCGGGGCCGACCTCAGGTCCGTGCAGACCATGCTGGGCCACTCGGATATCTCCACCACCCAGATCTACACCCACGTCTCCAACACCTATCTCATTGAGATGCACAAAAAATTTCATCCCCGGGGGTAGACACCAAAATCGACTTTATCGTCTGGTCACAGCCGACACAAGAAACCGATAAACGCTCCAGCTCGCTTGCCGTAAGGGGAAAAAGTACCGGAAACACAGAAGGGGGCAGCAGGCAATAACCAGAGCCACTTGCGGTCAATGTGCAATCCCTGCTTGGGTCAGCTCTAACATTTTATCCAGAAGCACTTTGAGTTTAGGACATTTATGATATGCGATATTCGGGTCGAGTTTATCAAAAAGTTCTTTCCCGTTCACAACCTTTTTATATGTTCTTTTTACATGCAAAGAGTAAAGACGTTCCAATAATTTTGCTGGCGGTTCATGAAAGTTTACCAATTCCGGAGTTTGAATCTTGGGGGGAAATGCATTTTTGACTTTCACAGGAAAGATATCCGGTTGACTTAAAAGCCATGCTTCGACTTCATGAACGGCAAAAAACTGAAAAAAACACGGGTGATTCACCTTGTCCTCAATATATTTTTTGCCCCATTCATAACGTTCATCACACTTTTCCATATGGGTGGGGTAAAAGGTCGGGCCGTATAGATCTAACAGGGAAATAACGGCAATAATATCGTCTTTATCCGGCCCGTTCAGATGCATTTTTGCTTTCAAGGGCGCGTCTTTTAGTAGTTCAGGCCATCCTTCAAAGCGAATAGTTCGAATTCCAACCGGTTGTGCAATTTTTGGATCAAGCCATTTTTTTAAAAATTGTGGTAGCGATTTATTTTCGGTATGGCCTTCGACAAAAAGAATAAATCTCATATCATCTGCTCCAATTCTCCTGATTTAAAAAGAGTTCCCAGAGAGTATTCTTTTAGCCAATAGTCGAGATTTTCGCCTTTTAACGTTTTTAATATGGTTTCACCATTCTCCCACGCGGCCACAGTAGTTGTAGGCTTAGTTCCCACAAAAGCATCCAAAAATTGTGGGGAATGCGTCGTCAGGATAACTTGAGACCTATTGGCTGCGTCAACTGCATACTCTGCAACCAGTGGCAACATTGATGGATGTAACCCTGTTTCCGGTTCATCAATTGCGATAATTGGAGCCGGTGATGGGCTTGCCAGTACCGTCAGCAAAAACAAAAAACGTAGTGTTCCATCTGAAAGCTCAGCAGCTGATTGTTCACGATTTAGTGATTTCCACCGTACCCGCATTTGAATTCTCTGGTCAGAGGCAGGAGGAAAAACCAACTCCTCAAAATCATTACCAAAAGCTGCTCGCATGGCCGAATTTACATCTTTTTTAAAATCCCGATCACCCGTATAAAGCGTATGCATAACGGATATGAGATTTTGCCCGTCAGGATCGACTCGTTTTTCCATGCGTGAAATCGCAGATTGACGAACAGAAGCGTCTTTATTGGTATGCAGATCATGATAAACAGCAATAGATGCCAATTCCCGTTGAAAAGGTGGGATGTAGTGGTTATTGACAAATGGTCCTGATGTTATTGAAAGAAGACTTTCTTCATCTGATATAAACTCTTCGGGAGTTGTAAAGGTGCGCTCCGTCTCATCAAAGATAACAGCTGTCTTTGAAAATCTTTCTAAAAATTTAAAAGGTCTTGTCTCAGAACCTTTCCTTAATTTATGAGAGTTGCTCAAAAGTTCCTTTTCAACTTTATACGAACTTCCAGCTCCGAGCCTTGCCAATTCAAGTTCGTAATGTTCAGGATATAGCTCTCCTTCTTCGGGGATTGATTCAAGGATAAACTTTATGGAAGTAGCAGTACCATCCCAAACAATGGGATCCATTCCACCCAACGATTGAATATACTTGCCGAGTTTTCCCTGTGCAGATACGGAAATCAATTCCATTAATCGCAACAAATTTGATTTGCCAGTTCCATTAGGACCGATAATCACATTGAGATCGCCTGGTAACCAGCTGACATTGCGGAGAGAGCGGAAACCCTCAACATCCAACCGAGTAATTTTCATTATTTAATTACCTTAACATATCATCCTTTTTCTATTTGTCGGCACCCTTCATATCACCATAAAATTACCTTTACCAAATACTCTACATCAAAAGTATCAACGACTTCAAGACAAATACAATAATTTAAAGCAAATTATGAAAGATCTCATGTATCAGCACTAAACGGCCTCCACAACCAATTGATTAACACTGCCAATCATGCTATTTAACGAATTTTTAAATAACTGCCACGGGCAGACCGCATTGGGGACCTGAGTCTGCCCACAACGAATAATAAAAGTAATGTTAGGCATACCTATACTTTCTTATAACGGGCATGTCCTGGCGGACACAACGAAGATAGAAAATGGCATTATGCCGCCGCCCCCCCGACGGGCAATGGGCCCGGACCGGAACTGTAGACAGCTCAATTGTCCGGTTCCTATTGCCCATCGGGGGGGCGGCTCTGCTGAGGTTGCCTTGGAGGCTTCCTTTTCATATAACCTACATGGCAGTAACCACCTGCCACAACGAAAAACGAAAGTCCTCTAATTCCAGCATATTGGTGAGACTTTCATATAAAAACCGATAAAATAGACCTGCACCTTTCGTTCTTTCCATGTACAATAAACAGTGCGAAAGTTAAGGAAATAAAAGAGATAACCCATGAAAAATAAAAACCCCGAATTCCGGGGATGGTGGACTCCTGGACAAGAAGCCCCTGTGATGGGCACCCAGGGTATCAGACAGGCACTGATGTCCCTTCACCTCCCCATCTACATCGTTGACATGAACGGCACCCCTGGAGGGGCCCGGGGCGGTATTGCCGTTCTTAAAAATATTGCGCTCCTTGATGAACAGGAGAACGGACAACCCCATGGATTTCCCATAAAGGCATCGGCCCCGCCCCTCACACTGGAACAGCTGGGGGACCATGGATTTAAACAGCGGCATGGCCTTCAATATCCCTACATTGCCGGTGCCATGGCCAATGGTATCACCTCCGTTGACATGGTGGAGGCCATGGCCCACCAGGGTATGATGGGATTTTTCGGTGCCGGCGGGCTCTCTCTCTCCCAGGTGGAATCGGCGGTGCAACGGATCACCCACTCCTGTGGGACACTTCCCTTTGGATTCAATCTCATCCATGCCCATGGAGATCCGGAGCTGGAGATGGCCACGGTGCATCTCTATTTGAAATATGGCGTATGCTGCATCAGTGCCGCCGCCTTTATGCGCGTCACCCTGCCTCTGGTCTATTACCGGGTCAAGGGTATTCACCGGGACGTCTCCGGCAGAATCACTGCCCCCAACCGGATCATTGCCAAGGTCTCCCGCATTGAAGTGGCCCGACAATTTTTTTCTCCTCCCCCGGAAAAGATGGTCCGAGACCTGTTAACCCAGGGACTTATCACCCATGAAGAGGCAGAACTGTGCCAGGAGATTCCCATGGCCCAAGACCTCACCGCTGAGGCCGATTCCGGGGGCCACACCGATAATCGTCCGGCCATTTCCCTTTTTCCCACCATGATCTCATTGAGGGATGAGTACAACCTGAAATTTCAATATTCAGAGCCCCTGTGCGTGGGATTTGCAGGGGGGATCTCCACGCCGGAGTCTGCGGCGGCGGCATTCCAGATGGGGGCTGCCTATATTCTCACCGGCTCCATCAATCAGTCCTGCACGGAATCCGGGACATCAAGGGAGGTCAAGGCACTGCTGGCCCAAGCGGAACAGGCGGATGTGGCCATGGCACCGGCCGCGGACATGTTTGAGATCGGTGCACGGGTCCAGGTGTTGAAACGGGGAACCATGTTTTCCGTCAGGGCGGAAAAGCTGTATCATATTTACAAAACCTACGCATCATTTGATGAAGTGCCCCCCCTCCTGCAGCGGGAGGTGGAGGAGAAGATGCTTAAGGCCACCTTTGATGACACCTGGCAGTCCACCCGGGCGTTTTTTGTCCGCAGGAATATCCAGGAGGTGCACCGGGCCGAACAAGATCCCCGGCACAAGATGGCCCTTGTGTTTCGTTCCTACCTGGGGCAATCCTCCCGGTGGTCCGTCTCCGGGGAGCCGGACAGAAAAATGGACTATCAGATCTGGTGCGGTCCGGCCATGGGAGCCTTTAACCAATGGGTAAAGGGCAGCTTTCTGGAAAATGCTGAAAACCGCCATGTGGGGGACATTGCCTTGAACCTGCTGGTCGGGGCCTGCATCTGCACCCGGGCCGCTTGGCTGAAAGCCCAGTGTCATGATGTACCGGTGGATGCCTCCCGGTTCCGGCCCATGGAGAAACCCAGCCTTATTTCAATCATTAACCCGATTCCGTAAGTCATAGGTTCTCTGATTTGCCACCACATGGGGCCATGGGTGAAAATAAAAAGCAGCACATGTCGTATAGGCAATGAGAATCTATACCCCACGAGTTCAATGTAAAATTTTTGTTAAACTCACCACCATTTCTGTAAAAAATACAGATAAACAGATATGGTTCCCAGTAATCCTGCAGAATACACAAATGCCGACAGCAGAGCCCCCGGCGGCCGGTCGGTTCAGCCCATCAGGAGCCAATGGCGATCAGCCCTTTTGCCCTGCCGGGCGTTAAGAAGCGCAGGCTGTTTGAGAACGGTTTTATATGAAATAGTAGGCGAACCTAATATTATTTCAAGCTTCGTTGTGGGCGAACCCGGATCCCAAATCCCGGTCCGCCCGTGGCGGTTATAAAAACAAACATCCACATTAGGTCAAGGGGAGGACTTTTGCAAAAAGATAATGCGGTGGCCATCATCGGCATGGGCTGTATTTTTCCCGGTGCCAGCGGGCTGAAACAGTACTGGCGGCTTCTCTTCAACGGAGAAGATGCCATCACCGGGATTCCCGAAGAGACCCACTGGAAGCTTGAAGATTATTTTAATGAAGATCCGGCCACCCCGGACCACACCTACTGCCACCGGGGCGGATTTATTCCCCCTGTCTCCTTTGACCCGGCCCGGTACGGCATCCCCCCCAAAAATCTTGAAGCCACGGACACCTCCCAGCTTTTAGGGCTCATGGTGGCGGAGATGGCGTTGCAGGATGCGGGCCTTGGCATGGAGAGCAATTTTGACCGCCACCGCATCAATGTAATTTTAGGGGTCACCGGCACCCAGGAGCTGGTCATTCCATTGGGGGCCCGCTTAAGTCACCCCATCTGGAAAAAGGCGTTGAAGGATTCCGGGGTTCCCCGGGAAAAAGCCCTGGAGATTCTGGAACGTATCTCCGGCGGCCATACACAATGGCAGGAGAACTCCTTTCCTGGCCTCCTTGGCAATGTGGTGGCCGGACGTATCGCCAACCGCCTGAACCTGGGGGGCACCAACACCGTTGTGGATGCGGCCTGTGCCAGCTCCATGGGGGCCATCCACACCGCCTGCATGGAACTTCAGGCAGGCAAATGCGACATCTCCCTCACCGGGGGGGTGGATGCCCTGAACGACATTTTCATGCATATGTGCTTTTCCAAAACCGGGGTGCTCTCCCACACCAGCGATGCCAGACCCTTTTCCAAAGATGCCGACGGCACGGTGCTGGGTGAAGGGGTGGGCATGCTGGTGCTGAAGCGTCTGGAGGATGCACAGCGGGACAACGACCGCATCTATGCCGTATTAAAATCCATGGGCACCTCCAGTGACGGCAGAACCAGCGGCATTTATGCCCCCCATGCGCCAGGGCAACTGCGGGCTCTGTCAACGGCTTACAGGGAGGCGGGTATCTCCCCTGCCACAGTGGAACTCATTGAGGCCCACGGCACCGGTACCCGGGTGGGGGACAAGGTTGAACTGACGGCCTTAAAGCAGCTCATGGCTGAAACCGACACCCTTCCCCATTGTGCCCTTGGCAGTGTCAAATCCATGATCGGCCACACCAAGGCCGCCGCAGGGGTGGCCGGCATCATCAAGGCGGTCTTGAGCCTGCATCATAAGGTCATTCCCCCCACCCTCAAGGCCCGGGAACCCGATCCGGATCTAAATCTCAATGCCTCGGGTTTTTATCTCAATGATCGATCAAAACCATGGCTACCCTTAAATGGTCACCCCCGACGATGCGGGGTGAGCGCCTTTGGGTTTGGCGGCAGTAATTTCCATGCGGTTCTTGAAGAGTTTCCGAAAAAAAAGAGCCATATTTCCTGGGACGGTTCCACCCAGATCCTCCCCTTTTCCGCCACGGATGCAACATCCCTTCAGGCGAATGTAACCGCTTTCATGGAGACCCTGGCCGATTTTGATTCCTGGGACACCAACGAGCGGACCCAGGTACTGGCATGGGAAACCGCCCGGATGCGGGAAAGGTTTTCCGCCCAGGCCCCCTTAAGACTTGTGGTACTTTTAAAAGAGACCGATGATCCCCGGCAACGAATCACCCGGGCAGTCCACCATCTTAAGAAAGAATCTGCCGCGGACTGGGAAAAAGAGAATATCTTTTTCGGATGCCACCCCTGGCAGGGAAAGAAACTGGGATTTCTCTTCCCGGGCCAGGGAAGCCAGTATGTGGGCATGGGCCGGGATCTTTTTTCACTTTTCCCGGAAGCCATGGACCTCCTGAACAAAGCAGACAGCCTCTTTGCCGCCGGGCATGAGACGTCGTCACACCGTCTCTCCGACCTTATTTTTGCCCCCCCGGCCCATGTTCAAGAGGCTGTCACTTCAGAGGAGATGCTCCGTAACACCCACATTGCCCAGCCCGCCATCGGTGTGGTGAGTCTTGCCATGGTAGAGGTGTTAAAACGTTTTGGCATTACACCGGATGCCGCCTGCGGACACAGTTTTGGAGAACTTTCTGCCCTTTGCACCGCCAACCGACTCACAGCGGAAAATTTTCTCAAACTGGCCGTGGCCCGGGGAAAATATATGGCAGGGGCGCCTGAAGAAGAGAGAGACCCCGGTGCCATGCTGGCGGTGAAAGCCCCATTAAAGGAGATTGAGACCCTTATCACGGATGAAGGGCTTGATCTGATCCTGGCCAATCGAAACAGCCATGACCAGGGGGTGTTGTCGGGCAGCTCAACGGAAATCAAGCGTGCCGCCAAGGCGTGCAAAAAGAAGAAAATGCGTTGCGTCAAGCTTCCTGTGGCAGCGGCATTTCACAGCCACCTGGTGGAACATGCGGCCCGGCCCTTTGAAAAGTTCCTGGCAGACATTGACCTTACCCCCGCAACGATCCCGGTGTTCTCCAACACCACCGGGGGGATCTACCCCGATCTGCCCCATGAGGCCCGTGCCCTTCTGGGGAGACAACTGCTCAATCCCGTACATTTTGTGGAAAATATCCAGGCCATGGATGACAACGGTGTCACCTTTTTTGTTGAGGTGGGTCCCAAAACCGTTCTTTCCGGTCTCACCCATGCCATTCTCAAGGATACCCCCCACCAAAGCATCGCCCTGGACGTCTCCTGCGGAAAAAAACAGGGGCAGGAAGATCTTGCCAGGGTGCTCTGCTGTCTTGCCACCGCCGGATATCCCGTGCGTCTCAATGGCTGGGAAGAGAAGGGTGAAAAACCGGAAATCAAACGGATGAGAATTTCCATCACCGGTGCCAATGTGCAACCCATGCCCTTCACCGCCCTTCCCCCGTCACCACCCATGGAAACCGGGGATAGAAAAATCAAATCACCGGGAATTCCGGCACCGGAGACACCGGTCACCCCGGTCTCATCCCCCACGGCCCCGCCCCGTCTCCAGGTCCCCTCTTTCCAGCCGGAGCCCCTTAAACCCAATTCCCCGGCATTGAATCAAATACCCTGCCCGGCCCGCAACAACCCATGCCCCGACCGTTTGGTTTCATCCCCCGGGGCGGAGGCCAAAGGAGCTGATATGAACGCCCCCACACATGCGGATCATTTTCCCGCACCCAACGTTAACACTTCACCGGCATCTCTATCTCCCCACCCATCCACCGCCATGACCTACCATGCCATGCAACTGGTCCACAAAGGACTTGAATCCATGCAGGCGCTCCAGGCGGGTACGGCCCGGGCCCATGAAAAATTTCTGGAAACACAGATGGCGGCAAGCCAGGCCCTTCAGCAGATGATGCAGCAGACACGCATGTTTGCCGACACCGTCACCACGGTTACGGCCGGGTATTCACAATCCTACCCGGCGTGGGAATCACCCGTGGGGGGCACCTCCTTTCACTCCCCAGCCGAGCAGCCACACATAAACCACCACCATGCCCAACCGGCCCCAGCCACGCCCCTGGAACCCCATGTTGTCCCGGTCACCGGGAGCAATTTTCCCTCCCCTGTGGTGGATAACGAAGCAGGGAAAAATGGCCGGGGGCTGTATGGCCACCCCCACCAGGCAGAGGTCTCTTCGCACCCGGAAACGGTTGCACCCACCGCCCAGGCCACCTCCCGGACACCGGATATGCAGGAACTCTCTTCAACGATGACGTCCCCTGAAAAAAAGACGACTCTCCGGGAAGAGATGTCGTCACCCGGCCCCGCCCCACAGAGCATCCCCTCATTGATCATGGACTGCGTCAGCCGCCTCACCGGTTTTCCCCCGGAGATGCTGGACATGGACATGGACATGGAGTCAGACCTTGGCATTGACTCCATTAAGCGGGTAGAGATCATGTCCGAGCTGGAAAAGGCACTTCCCCAGGCAGCCACTCTCTCCCCGGACCACATGGGGCGCTTGAGAACCCTGAAGGATGTGATGGATGCCATGTCACCGATAACCGACCAAGAAGCCCCCCGGGAAACCCAGCCCGGCACGCCCCTCAACGGCGGCGCACCCAGGGAAACGGCCCCCACCACCACTTCCCGGGTCCCTGTCATGGACATGGTAATGAAGACCATCAGTGAACTCACCGGATTTCCTGTGGAGATGCTGGAGCCCACCATGGATCTGGAATCGGATCTTGGCATTGACTCCATTAAACGGGTGGAGATACTCTCCAGGCTGGAGGAATCTCTGCCGGAAATGGCGACCCTCTCCCCCGATGAAATGGCAGGGCTTAAAACCCTTGAACACATTGCCACGGCATTGTCGTCAGGTTCTCCGGGTCAGGACATGGTGCCGCCACCCGAAAAAGAGGGGCATCCGGGTGCCGAACCGCCCTCCTCCACAACAGGGGAAATTGAACTTGAGACAGCATTATCCGAGAGCCCAACGGCAACGGACTTAAAAAAAAAATGCTTAAGACAGGTCATCACTCTTAAACTATGCCCCCTGGACCAGGTGGAAACCCTTGTCAAAAATGGAATTTCACTTAAAAAGGACAAAAAGGTATATCTGACCCTGGATAATCAGGGGATTGCAGTGTCCCTTAAAAAAGCCCTGGAAAAAAAAGCCGTCCCTGCCCAATGCCTCACCGTTGATACCCTGCTGAATCAGGAGGACATAAGTGATATGGCAGGGCTTGTGCTGATACCTGACAGAACGGGTGAGGAGGGTCCGGGGAGTACCGATTTTCTGAGGAATGCCTTTCTCCTGGCCCGGAAATGCGGTCCCACCCTCTGCCGGGCCGCCACTGAAAAGGGTGCCTTTTTTGCCACCCTCTCCTTTATGGACGGGGCACTGGGGTTTGGTCCCCTTGTCCCCCCCCCTGTTTCCGATCCCGTTTCCGGGGGCCTTGCAGGTCTTGTCAAGACCGTGAATCTGGAGTGGGAAAAGGTGGCCTGCACCGCCCTGGATCTACCAGCTGATCCTGATTTTGCAAGGGCCAGTGCCGATGTCATGGTGCGACTCATGACCACCGACAGCCCCGTTGAAATGGGGATCAATCCCCAGGGAGTTGTAATACCGGAAAGCATTGATGCCCCTGTGATACCCGGCGAAGCTAACGTCACTCAAAAGGATGTTTTTCTCATCACCGGTGGTGCCAGAGGGGTCACAGCCCACTGTGCCCTTGCCATTGCCAAACGCTTCTCACCCACCATCATTCTTGTGGGACGCTCAGCCTCCCCCACCCCTGAACCTGCTTGGCTTACCTCTCTTTCCCATGAGGGGACCATTAAAAAAGCCCTGCTCACCCACCATTTCACGGAAAAACGTCCCACCCCAACGGTGCTGGAACAGGCCTTTCGCAAGGTTTCAGCTAACCGGGAAATGGATAAAAATATCCGCTTAATGGAAAAAGCCGGGGCCAGGGTTCATTACGCAGAGGCGGATATCCGTGATGAGAAAAAGGTAACCCACCTCATTGAAGAGACACAAAGAAAATACGGCCCCATCACCGGAATCATCCACGGTGCCGGAGTGGTGGAGGACCGCCTGATCCAGGACAAAACCCCGGAACAATTTGACCGGGTGTTTGATACCAAGGTCAAGGGGCTGTCCAACCTCTTATCCGCATGCCCGCCAAAACAACTTAACCATTTGATTCTCTTCTCTTCCGTGGCGGCCCGGGCTGGCAACACCGGCCAGGTGGACTATGCCATGGCCAATGAGGTGTTAAATAAAACGGCCCAGCACCTGACCCGGCATCATAGCCACTGTAAAATCATCTCCCTGAACTGGGGGCCCTGGGAAGGGGGAATGGTGACCCCCTCCCTTAAAAAGGAGTTCACCAAAAGGGGTATTGCCTTGATTGAGCTGGAAACTGGGGCAAAATGTCTGGTCCGGGAAATGCTGTCTGTCCATCCCGGACCCGTTGAGGTGGTTATCGGAGGGCTGATACCACCGGCATCCCCCTATGCTCCCGTGACACCGGGAAAAAAGTCCCTTATAAAAAAAGCAGTGCCGTCACCGGACAAAAAAAAAGAGGGGACAACACTTTCGGCTAAAGCCACAACCATGACCCAATCCGCAGGGCTTCACTCCTGCCCGATGCTGACGTCCCACGCCATTGCCGGGGAGCCAGTGCTGCCCTTTGCCCTGATGATGGAGTGGTTTGCCCATGCCGCCACCCACGCCCACCCCGGACTTGTGTTCACCGGACTTGATGACGTCCGGGTCTTAAAGGGAATCAAACCGGGGCAACAGGAGATGCCCATTGAGATCAGGACAGGTAAATGCATCCCCAACTCGGGTAAGTTCATGGTGGCGGGGGACATACTTTCCGGCAACGACGTCCCCCCCCGCACCATGCACGCCAGTGGAAAGATCATACTGGAGAACCACCTTCCCTCTCCACCGGTACTGGATCGATTTCGGCAAATCGCACTCCCCCAGAGTTCCCTGTCCATGGATGAGGTATATGATGATATCCTGTTCCACGGAGCGGATCTTCAGGGGATTCAATCCATTGTGGGATGTTCACCCATGGGGATTGAGGTGGTGGCCAAGCGGGCACCGACACCCAATGCATGGTTCACCTCTCCCCACAGAAAAAGATGGCTCCTGGACCCCCTGATCATGGATTGCGCCTTTCAGGCGGCCATTGTCTGGTGCCACGAAATTCTTAGCATGCGCTGTCTTCCCACCTACATAGCCAACCTCAGAATTTATGAAGGATTTTCAGACCATGACGGCGATGTCACCATTCTTTTCACCGTCAATGAGCAGACCGCCCACACCATCAAGGGGTATTTCACCTTTATTGATCAACAGGGCAAGGTGATCGCCGGTATTACGGGGTTTGAAGCGGTGATGGACCCCAGCCTGGAAGAGCGGTTCAGGCATAAAAAAAAGAGCCTTCCCATTGATTCTCCGGATCAGGCCCCCCGAAAAAAAGAAACTGCTTCCGCCGCAGCCATGGCCGGTACCGGCACCACATCAACCGGATCAGGGACCACCACGGCGCTCTTATCCCCGTCTCCCCTGTTTTCCCGGGACAAAATTCTGGCATTTGCCGTGGGTGATCCCTCCCAGGCCTTTGGAACCCCCTACCGGAAATTTGACACGAATCGGGAAATTGCCCGCCTTCCAGGTCCTCCCTATTTTTTCATGGACCGGGTAATGGCCGCCGACCATAAACCGTGGCAAATGGAGCCGAGGGGATGGATCGAAGCCCAGTTTGACCTGCCCGAAAATGGCTGGTATTTCAGGGCAGCCAGGTCCGACACCCTTCCCTTCTGCATCCTCCTTGAAATCGCCCTTCAGCCCTGCGGATGGCTTGCCGCCTATGCCGGTTCCGCTCTGCACAGTGAGGAGCGGCTCTATTTCAGAAATTTGGGAGGCGAGGCCCGCCTGGTATCACCGGTACATCGGTCCATGGGGACCCTGACCATGAGAAGCCGCCTCACCGCAGTATCCAAGGCCGGGGGACTGATCATCCAGGACTTTGACATGGAGGTGCTCAACAATGACACCCTGCTCTACCAGGGCCACACCAATTTCGGTTTTTTCACCCGGGCCTCACTTTCCAACCAGAGTGGAATCAAAAATCCTCCATTGATCCTTGAATTGACCGAAGAACAGAAAAATGCAACTTCCCTGATTCGTTTCAGTGATACAGCACCCATCACACCGGAGGATGAGGCAGATGACAGACCAGGAGAACTGCCGGCAAAGGCCCTGAGGATGATTGATTTGGTGGATGTTTTTCTGCCCGGAGAGGGCAAGTATAAGAAAGGATACCTCCGGGCCCAAAAAGAGGTGGACCCTGAAGAGTGGTTTTTCAAGGCACACTTTTACCAGGACCCGGTGTGCCCGGGATCTCTGGGGGTGGAGTCATTTTTACAGGTGATGCAGTACTTTGCCCTGAAAACATGGGAAATTGATCCGAAAAAATTCCAGGTCAGCATGCCCCCCCACGCCCACAAATGGATCTATCGGGGTCAAATCACCCCCATGGCCAAACAGATTCAGCTCCAGGTCCATATTAAAGCGGCAGACAGGGACCAGATGACCGTAACGGCAGACGGGATACTGCTGGTGGATGAACTGTGTATTTACCAGATGGAGGATTTTACCATCTGCCTGATACCTCAATGAGCTTTCCAAGGAAGACCCCCCAAGATTTCCAGGGGGTACCTTTTGCTTGAAATTCAGTGATGCTTATGTTGGGTTTCATTCGAGGACTCAGTTTCAGGGTTTTACCTTCATGAGCACCATCAGCTTTTTTCCGATGTCGGTATTGTCATACATGCCCAGGAAGGCCCCATGCCCTGCACCAATGGCTGACGTCAGGACGGGAACGCCGGTGTGACTGAAGGTGGTCCAAGCAATACCCGCCCGTTGATTCAAAATCCGGGTCAGGGTGACGGTCAAAGGATCTTCCCAGCCATAAAGAAGTGCATCTTCATCATGGGAAGAGACCTGTTTTTTCTTTGACTCTCCCTTCGACGTCATGCTTTTTTCCTGGGATAATTTTGAGCCTTTCCCATGGAGGGTGGTGATGCCTTTTTCATAGGCAGCTTGAATCAAACCCGTCTCAAGGGGAGAGAGTTCCGGATCATGGGAAATTTCATTCAAATTCAAGGCCTTGAACCTGAGACCAAAGCGTGATGTGATCAAGGGTTTTATCTCGTCAAAGGGAGGTGGGTTTTCCCTTGACGCGACAAAGCCGGTCAATTCATTCCTAAACCCTTCAAATGAAACGGTTTGATGGCGCAGCAGGGCAAAATCGGTTTCAGCCCCGGTGCCTGCAAATCCCAGGGACATTCCACCGCACTCATGATCCGCCGTCACAACAATCAATGTCTCCTGGGGATGTTTTTCATAAAACCGATACGCCACGGCAATGGCGTCATCCAAGGCCAGTATATCACCCACAGCAGTGGCCGCGTCATTGGCATGGCAGGCCCAGTCAATTTTCCCCCCCTCCACCATCATGAAAAAACCTGCCTTTCCCTCCAGCATTTCAATTCCCTTGCGGGTAAACTCTGCAAGGGAGATATCATCATTTGTACGATCCAGGGCATAGGGAAGGGCCTTGCGCTCTGCAAGACGATGGTTCATGGCAATCAACTTGCCGTCATCAGGAGAAAATGCCGTAAAATCCCTGCGGGTGGTGATAATGGTATAGCCCTTTTCCCGGGCCAGATCCAGGGCGTTATCCTCCAAGCCATCTCCCCCTTTACCTTCCGGTTCCATCAGGCCTCCCCCAGCAAAATAGTGAAACCCACTTTTGGCCAAGGCCAGGGCAATATCGTGATATTTGTTCCGCACAGGCACATGGGCATAAAAACCTGCCGGGGTTGCATTGTCCAGGGAGACACTGGTGACAATACCCACCTTCATTCCCTGATCCCGGGCCATCTCGGCAATGGTCTTCAAGGGCCTCTGGTATCTGTCCAGCCCCAAAACACCCACATTTGTCTTTTCACCACAGGCAAGAGCGGTGGCAGCAGCAGCCGAATCCGTGATAAACCGATTTGCCGCACAGGTGGTGGTGATTCCATGGCTGGGGAAAGTATCCATCACCAGCGGCTTACCCGCAAACTGAGCTGCTGCCACCCGTTGGCAGGTGCCCATCCCATCCCCCACAAAAAGAAAGAGATATTTAACCCCCAAAGCCTCTGCACAAGGATCCCATGCCATTACAAGCAACATCATCATGACAAAGAAATAGGACCTTACACGCATATTTTTAAAAAAAATCATATTTGCATCCTGTAATTTTTCACGCCGGTATATTGTTCAGCCCTTGCGCGGTGACAACTATTCTAAGCTGGACAAGCCAGAACCCAAAAGGCTTTCTGATTTTATTGTCAAAATAACACGAAAATCAGAGATAAGAATCTAACTACCACGGCAGCGGTACGGCCTGCGATTTGCAGAATCAAAACGAAAACCCCGGCCAAACGGCCGGGGTTTGAACTCAGCTACCTAAACTGTCAACACCAGCCAGCCCCCTGGGGCTTCGACCGGGAATACGGCCAGGCGCGAAAACAGCGGGCTAAAACCCCTCAAAGTCGTCTTCCTCCGGAATCGGCAACTCCGCTACCCTTTGTAGTCCATGACGGCGGGTGGGCAGAATACCGGCCTGGGCCGCGGGCTTTGCGTTGCCGCTTTGCACAACTACGGCCGCCTCCCCGTTTCCTTCACCCACCATGGACGTCAAATCACCCACATATCCCTTCAGGTACTCGGCCTGATCGCTCATTTCCCGAGAGGCACCGGCGTTTTCCTCGGCATTGGCCGCATTCTGCTGAACGATCTTATCCATGGTGTTAACCGCTTGGCTGACCTGGGTGATCCCCTCGGCCTGCTCCTTGGAGGCGGACGCGATCTCGCTAACCAGTTCACCCACTTTAGCCGTACTCGCCGCCACTTGGGCAAAAGCGTCGCTGGTCCGGTCGACCTGACCGATGCCTTCACTCACGGTTTTAACGGTTCCGTCAATTAAATCGGCCGTATTTTTAGCCGCTTTGGCTGCACGCAGGGCCAAATTGCGGACCTCGTCTGCCACTACGGCAAAACCGGCCCCAGCCTCACCGGCACGGGCGGCCTCGACGGCCGCGTTCAAGGCCAGAAGATTGGTCTGGAATGCGATTTCATCAATGGTTTTGACAATTTTGCGGGTCTCCTCGCTGGCCTTGGCGATCTTTGCCATGGAACCGGTCAGGGCCGTCATGGAACTATTGGCTCCTTCCACCACGCGGTTGGCATCCTGCATCAAACTGTCAGCCACGACGGCGTGTTCGGCATTCTGGGTGGTCATGGAGGCGATCTCCTCCAACGATGAAGAGGTTTCCTCCAGGGCGGCAGCCTGCTCCGAAGCCCCTTCGGCCAACTGGATGCTGCCCGAAGAGATCATGCCGGATGCCGATGAGACCTGGTCGGCACTGACACTTAAGCCGGTGATGATATCCACGATGGGCTTGGTTAAGGACCGGGTCACAAAAAGGGCCACGGCGATGATGGCGCACAGGCCACAAGCGGCGAGCAAACCGATCAACCACTTGATGGTGCGGACGGCGGCAAACGCCTCGCCAGCGCCGACTTCCGCCAGCAAAGCCCAGGTCGTACCCCAAACCTTCAGGGGCGCATAGGCCGATAAAACGGCATCGCCACCGTAACCACGAATGATTTGCTTATCCGCCTCGCCCGCAAACGCTTTGCGGACCGCCTCGGTATCGACGCTGCCCTTCTGTGGATCGGCAAAAGATGCCTTAACCGTGTGATGCTCCCGGTCCAGGAACATGTCCGAACGCATGCGTTTAGTGGGCCCTATCAGGTACGTCTGGCCGCTTTGGCCCATGCCGGCCCGCTGTCCCATAATGGCGTTGATGGCATCCAGAGATATTTGCAGAGCCACCAGCACTTCAACTTCGTCGTTGTGAACCACGGGTTGGGCGATAAAGGCTGCTGGCTCCCCTTTCCGGGGGGCATAGGCTTCAAAATCGGCAAAGCCGAATTTTTTGGTTTCAAGCACGTTACGAACCAATTTTCCAAGAGCGGTCGAGGCGTATACGCCGTCAACCAAATTGGTCCGGAACTCGTCTGTTTGAGCTACGGAATAAAAGCAGAAACCATCGGGGTTCAACAGCAACAGATCGAAATAGCCATAGGCCTCGGCGTAATTTGCAAAAAAGGCCTTGCCCTCGGCATCCACGGGGCAGAACGCTTCTGCCACGTCGATCTCCGCAATGACGACCAACTTAAGTCCTTGGATGTTAAGGGGCGCATAAACGGACAATACGGGTTGGCCGTGATAGCCGCGGATGACTCGCGCACCGGCCCGTCCGGCCAGGGCTTCCCGAGTTGCCACGGTGTCCACGCTGCCTTTTTGCGGATTGGCAAAAGAAGCCTTGACCGAATGGTGTTTTGCATCCCGCAACGAATCCGAACGCATGAGTTTGTCTTGGCCCACCAGATAGATCTCACCGGTTTTGCCCAATCCCTCACGCTTCTGCACCATCTCGTTGACGGCCCTTAAGGGAATCTGAAGAACGGCCACGGCCAGCAATTTACCCTCAAGGTTTTGAACCGGTGCACCGATAAACGCACACGGCAGGCCCTTAGCGGGCGAGTAGGGCCGAAAGTCCTGGATTTGCGTCTTTTGGGTTGCCACTACCCTTTGCCAGAGCAAGGTTAACCCCTCATTGGGCCCGATTTTTAAATTGGCCCCCAAGTCGGCGTTCTTGGCTGCCGAGTACATCACGTGGCCGCTATCGGCGCTGACAATGAAGGCATCCGAATAGCCGTAGATTTTGACATAATCAAGCAAAGTGCGGCCGCTGCGGGTCCAAATTTCCTCGTACTCGTAGGTGTCCGTGGGAAATGTATCTTCGGCTTCAACTTCTTCGTCGAGCTGGTATTGCTGCAATAGAAGAAATAGGTTATGGGCGTCCTCACTGCCGGCCAAAACGGATATATCTTTGCGAACGCGATCGAAATATTGCTCGACTTGGCTTTTTTGGATGTAGCCCACGCTCTTGAGTTTGGCAAAGGCCTCACGCCTCAAAGTGTTCACGGTCTCGGCCAGAACGTTCATGTCGCCTTCCAGCCCGGACAACATATTTTCCATCTGAGCCTGTTTGACCTCGCGCATACTCTCCAGTTGGCGGAATGCCTGCGTTTCAATGGCGTTGCCGGCCTTAAGCATGGCCGTTATGCCAATAACGGCAAAGGGGATGACGCCCACCGCTAAAAAGGCCAGCAACAGCTTTGTCCTGAGTTTCATTCGCTTAAACATATGGCATCTCCTTGAAAGAGCATCAATGGTTTCCGCACAATTTGCTATAGTGTCAGAATATTTCTCTTCCTTTAGCGCACGGACCAGTGTTCGGGCGCGACCTCAATTTCCCATAACGGCATGACGGCCATTTTATACGGCTTGTAGAGCACGTGTTTGTTCACGGCCAAAACCTTGTTGGGTGCAGGCACAAAGAGCATGTAAGCGTTGTCATAGACGTGATGCATGATGTTGCTGCAAACCGCCACGAATTCCGGGGTTCCCACCGAAGACCGGAACATATCGTTGATGTAGCCATCCAAAACAATATCGCTGAAAATCGTACTCCAGAAGTTGTGGGTACGATAGAGAAGAAAGGCCGACCAGGGGTGGTTGTAATACCAGTCGTCGAGGCCCCACGACAGCAAATCCCACGCCTTGGTGTTTTTCCCGGCGTTGGTGGTCAGCAACTGCTCAAAAACATCTTTCTCACTGGTGGTAATCTCGAATTCCAATTTAACCCCGACCTTTCTCAAATCGCGGTCAATGCCCTTCCAGATAAACATAAAGCGATCCTGGGTGAAAACCTTGAGGGTCAGCCCGTTGAGAATCGCTTTCAGCTCCTCGCGCGCGGCCTTGGGAGATTGCAGTTCGGAATAGGGCTGCATGGTTTTGACCACCTCGCATACGCCCGGGAACAGAGGGGCCGCCAGGGTGGGTTTGAGCATTCCCTCGCCGTCGTAAGCGCGTTTTAAGAGATTGGCCTGGTCAATGGCCCGGTTCAGGGCAACGCGGACATTTTTATCGAGCAATCTTTTATTACCGTTACGCAAATTCATTTGGATGGCGATATTGTTGGTGGAGACTGCCGTTACCAGTTTGGCGTAGGGCGAGGTGTTGGCCTTTTTCTTGAGTGAAAAGGGGATGGGCATGATATCCAGGGCACCTTCCTGATCGAAAACCTGCTCCATTGCAATTTTGTTATCCAATTCCGTATAGACGGTTATGGTTTCGATTTTAGGGTAGGCTTCGTCCCAGTAATAAGGGTTGGCCACCAATACTGCTTTGGGTGTCTGACGGTCGCCCTCAATGTAGCCCTCTTTGAGGATATAAGGTCCCAGCCCATAGGGACCGGCCTCGGCCAGGTTGGGGCAGGTAACCTTGCCGTTCCAGCCGAATTTCTGCAGGTAGGCGGAAGTATAAAAATGCATCCAGATAGTGTCGTTGAGAAACTGGCCGTAATCCTCGGTGAGGTAAAAGCGCACGGTATAATCGTCGATTTGCTCAACCCGGTCCAGGACGGTATCGATTTTGGTGAACAGAAAGGGCTTTTGTTTGAAATATTGCATGTTCTCCACCACCGCCGCAGCATTGAAGGGCGTTCCATCCTGGAAACGAACCCCCCGGCGCAAGGTGAATTCATAAGTCCGCGCGTCGATTTGATGATGACCAGTGGCCATGTCATAATTCCAACCACGTTGGTTGTCGGCCGGCCGCAACAAAGCGCCGTTAATGGCATGGGAGATATAAATATAGGGCAAGCTGGGAATAAATACTTTGATGTGTGATCCGGGCACAGTATTAGTGCCCGCCGATGCTGATATGCACATGCTGGCCAGGATACCCACGGCAAGCCCGAATGTGACAAAATATCGATTCAATGCTGATTTCATGCGTTTTCCTCCCATGTTCGTTAAACGGTGTCTGTTTGTTTGGTTCGTGCGTTAATACAGGCCTGTTTAGCCTTTACCTCCTTTTCTCTTCGGTTGCAACCGGCTATTGCTAAATAGTGAGTTCTCACCATTTGCCATTGGAGAGCCATTTAAATCATATGGAGAATGCGGAATTTTGGATATGAGTTAGGATACTTTATTTTTCTGAAATCCACAACATGCGCCACAAAAAAAAGGCCCTGACCATTAATAATAATGATCAGGGCCTTTATAAAAAATTAATTCGGCGACGTCCTACTCTCCCACACAGCTGCCCGTGCAGTACCATCGGCGCTAAGGTGCTTAACTTCCGTGTTCGGGATGGGAACGGGTGTACCCACCTTGCCAGTGTCACCGAATTAAACTGTATATTCCTGTTAAAAAATAGTGAGAATGTTTAATTCTCCATCGTCAATTCGTTGCGGTATTTATCATATTGTTTTTGTCTTGTAAATATATTCGCAGTAAAACGTTTAAAATTATTTGGGTTTAGGAAGTGGCTAAGCCTCACGACCTATTAGTATCGGTTAGCTCAACACATTACTGTGCTTACACACCCGACCTATCAACCTTGTAGTCTTCAAGGGGTCTTCAGTCTATAAATAGAGGGGATATCTCATCTTGAAGTTGGTTTCCCGCTTAGATGCTTTCAGCGGTTATCCATTCCAAACTTAGCTACCCTGCAATGCCGTTGGCACGACAACAGGAACACCATTGGTTTGTCCATTCCGGTCCTCTCGTACTAGGAACAGATCTCCTCAAATATCCTACGCCCACGAAAGATAGGGACCAAACTGTCTCACGACGTTTTAAACCCAGCTCACGTACCACTTTAATTGGCGAACAGCCAAACCCTTGGGACCTGCTCCAGCCCCAGGATGTGATGAGCCGACATCGAGGTGCCAAACCGCCCCGTCGATGTGAACTCTTGGGGGCGATAAGCCTGTTATCCCCGGCGTACCTTTTATCCGTTGAGCGACGGCCCTTCCATACAGAACCGCCGGATCACTAAGACCTACTTTCGTACCTGCTCGAAATGTCTCTCTCGCAGTCAAGCTCCCTTATGCCTTTACACTCTTTGGCTGGTTTCCAATCAGCCTGAGGGAACCTTCGCGCGCCTCCGTTACTCTTTGGGAGGCGACCGCCCCAGTCAAACTACCCGCCAGACACTGTCCGTAATCCCGATCAGGGACCTACGTTAGAACCATAGAATATGAAGGGTGGTATTTCAAGGGTGACTCCACAAGTACTGGCGTACCTGCTTCCAAGTCTCCCACCTATCCTGCACATCATATCCCAAAATCCAATGTCAAGCTGTAGTAAAGGTGCCGGGGTCTTTCCGTCTTTTCGCGGGTAGACGGTATCTTCACCGCCATTCCAATTTCGCTGAGTCCCTGGTTGAGACAGTGCGGAAGTCGTTACGCCATTCGTGCAGGTCGGAACTTACCCGACAAGGAATTTCGCTACCTTAGGACCGTTATAGTTACGGCCGCCGTTTACCGGGGCTTCGGTTCAATGCTTCGGTTGCCCTAACAAATCCCCTTAACCTTCCGGCACCGGGCAGGCGTCAGACCCTATACCTCGTCTTACGACTTTGCAGAGTCCTATGTTTTTAGTAAACAGTCGCTACCGCCATTTCTCTGCGACCCTCTTATGCTTTGTTCAGTTAATAAACTCACAATTGAAGGCATACCTTATCCCGAAGTTACGGTATTATTTTGCCGAGTTCCTTAACCAGGGTTCTCTCAAGCGCCTCGGGATACTCTCCCTGCCTACCTGTGTCGGTTTACGGTACGATCACCCATTATCTCGATAGAGGCTTTTCTTGGCAGCATGGGTACAGTCAGTTTATGGGATAAATCCCTCCTCATCACTTCTCGGCCTTATAAAAAGACGGATTTGCCTGTCTTTTAAGCCTACCAGCTTGAACCGCCTATTCCAGCAGACGGATGACCTGCCCTCCTGCGTCCCCCCTTCTCTCAAACGATAATTAAGGTGGTACAGGAATATTAACCTATTTTCCATCGCCTACGCCTTTCGGCCTCGGCTTAGGGATCGACTAACCCTGAGAAGATTAGCTTTACTCAGGAATCCTTGGGCTATCGGCGAGGGGGTTTCTCACCCCCTTTATCGCTACTCATGTCAGCATGGTCTCTTGTATTCACTCCACATCACATCACCATGACGATTCAATACGAATACAATGCTCTCCTACCATGAAAATAAATTTCCATCCGCAGCTTCGGTACTATGCTTGAGCCCCGTTACATCTTCGGCGCAGAACCACTCGATCAGTGAGCTATTACGCTTTCTTTAAAGGATGGCTGCTTCTAAGCCAACCTCCTGATTGTCTGGGCATTTCCACATCCTTTACCACTTAGCATAGATTTGGGGACCTTAGCTGGCGGTCTGGGTTGTTTCCCTCTCGTCCGCGAAACTTAGCTCCCGCGGGCTGACTCCCACATTTTAACTTTATCGGTATTCGGAGTTTGGTTAGGTTTGGTAATCTGGTGAGACCCCTAGCCCATCCAGTGCTCTACCCCCGATAAGAAACATGTGAGGCTATACCTAAATATATTTCGGAGAGAACCAGCTATCTCCAGGTTTGTTTGGCCTTTCACCCCTATCCACACCTCATCCGAGTAGTTTTTAACCTACAACGGTTCGGGCCTCCACGCGATTTTACTCGCGCTTCACCCTGGACATGGATAGATCACCTGGTTTCGGGTCTACTCAATACAACTAATCCGCCCTGTTCAGACTCGCTTTCGCTACGGCTACACCTATCGGCTTAACCTTGCTGCATTAAGTAACTCGCTGACTCATTATGCAAAAGGCACGCGGTCACAATGACAATCGCCACTGCTCCCACTGCTTGTAAGCAAACGGTTTCAGGTACTATTTCACTCCCCTCACAGGGGTTCTTTTCACCTTTCCCTCACGGTACTGGTTCACTATCGGTTGCCAGGTAGTATTTAGCCTTACGAGATGGTCCTCGCAAATTCCCACAGAATTTCTCGTGTTCCGCAGTACTTGGGTGTCTGTATAAGAGATCAATTACTTTCGCATACGGGGCTGTCACCCGCTATGGCCACACTTTCCAGTGTGTTCTGCTAACAATTGATTTTTTAACTCTCTGTGCCTTCCGAAACAGACACACTACAGATCCCACGACCCCTGCCATGCAACGCCTTCGGGCTATCACACATGACAGGTTTGGGCTGTTTCCCGTTCGCTCGCCGCTACTTAGGAAATCGTTTTTACTTTCTCTTCCTGGGGGTACTAAGATGTTTCAGTTCTCCCCGTTGGCTCCATAGTACTATGTATTCGTACTATGGTGTCACAGTATTAACCATGACGGGTTGCCCCATTCAGACATCTCCGGATCAAAGCTTGTTTAGCAGCTCCCCGAAGCTTTTCGCAGCTTACCACGTCTTTCTTCGCCTCCTGGCACCAAGGCATCCACCGTTTGCCCTTTATAGCTTAGCCACTATAAACCACAAATAAGTTTAAACGCTTTAGTGCAAATATATTTAATTCATGTCCGCTCAGAAAAAAACTTAAATAAACCTCTTACTTTGCGGCCCATGAAAAACAGCTTTGTTAAAAGTTCAGAATTTGCATTTTCAAACCCTGTAAAACCACTCTTTACGCAGCTGTATATATAATAAATTTACCACAACAAATTTTCAAAGAGCAAAATGTGGTGGAGGATAGCGGGATCGAACCGCTGACCTCCTGCGTGCAAGGCAGGCGCTCTCCCAGCTGAGCTAATCCCCCACAATGGTGGGCCTGGATGGATTTGAACCATCGACCTCACGCTTATCAGGCGTGCGCTCTAACCAACTGAGCTACAGGCCCCCGAAGGGTTATTAATCCCTCAAAACCGATTAGAGAACTTCATGTAAAAAGATGCTTTTTTATTTCTTTCCTTAGAAAGGAGGTGATCCAGCCGCTGGTTCCCCAACGGCTACCTTGTTACGACTTCACCCTAATTATCAACCATACCTTAGGCACCTGCCCCCCCGAAGGGTTGGCCCAGTGACGTCGGGTACAATCAACTCTCATGGTGTGACGGGCGGTGTGTACAAGGCCCGGGAACGTATTCACCGTGGCATGCTGATCCACGATTACTAGCGATTCCAACTTCATGGAGTCGAGTTGCAGACTCCAATCCGGACTGGGATATGCTTTAAGGGATTGGCTTGCGCTCGCACGCTTGCTGCCCGTTGTACATACCATTGTAGCACGTGTGTAGCCCCAGACATAAGGGCCATGAGGACTTGACGTCATCCCCACCTTCCTCCCCGTTAACCGGGGCAGTCTCTTCAGAGTTCCCACCATTATGTGCTGGCAACTGAAGACAAGGGTTGCGCTCGTTGCTGGACTTAACCAAACATCTCACGACACGAGCTGACGACAGCCATGCAGCACCTGTCTTTGAGCTCCCGAAGGCACTCCTTTCTTTCAAAAGGATTCTCAAGATGTCAAGTCTGGGTAAGGTTCTTCGCGTTGCGTCGAATTAAACCACATGCTCCACCGCTTGTGCGGGCCCCCGTCAATTTCTTTGAGTTTTAGTCTTGCGACCGTACTCCCCAGGCGGTATGCTTAATGTGTTAACTCCGGCGCAGCAGGGGTCAATACCCGCTACACCTAGCATACAACGTTTACTGCGTGGACTACCGGGGTATCTAATCCCGTTCGCTACCCACGCCTTCGCACCTCAGCGTCAGTATCGGTCCAGAAAGGCGCCTTCGCCACCGGTGTTCCTCCTGATATCTACGAATTTCACCTCTACACCAGGAATTCCCCTTTCCTCTCCCGTACTCAAGTCCTGCTGTTTCAAATGCACGTCCGGGGTTGAGCCCCGGGCTTTCACATCTGACTGACAGGACCGCCTGCGTGCCCTTTACGCCCAATAATTCCGAATAACGCTTGCACCCCCCGTATTACCGCGGCTGCTGGCACGGAGTTAGCCGGTGCTTCCTTCATGGGTACCGTCAATACAAGGTGCTATTAACACCATGTAACTTCTTCCCCATTGACAGAGCTTTACGACCCAAGGGCCTTCTTCACTCACGCGGCGTTGCTGCGTCAGGGTTGCCCCCATTGCGCAAAATTCCTCACTGCTGCCTCCCGTAGGAGTCTGGACCGTGTGTCAGTTCCAGTGTGGCTGATCATCCTCTCAGACCAGCTAACCATCGTAGTCTTGGTAGGCCGTTACCCCACCAACAAACTAATGGTCCGCGGACTCATCTTCAAACAGATGCTTTAATCAGAGGCACCCTTTCATCTTAAAAACCAAAGTTCTCACGACTTTATCCGGCATTAGCCATCCTTTCGAATGGTTATTCCCGATTTGAAGGTAGATTATCCACGTGTTACTCACCCGTGCGCCACTCTACTCGCTCCTGCAAGCAGGAACTTTCTCGTTCGACTTGCATGTGTTAAGCACGCCGCCAGCGTTCATTCTGAGCCAGAATCAAACTCTCCAGTTATAATTCCTTTAAAAATGTTTTTTTATGTGCTTTTCTGCACTTTTAAACATCTTCTCTCATTTCATTCACTAACCGGTTTTCAAAGATCAATTTTTATTTTTGAAGGTCACCTTGGCAACCATCAAAACCCGATCTTTATACGCTTCACAAAACATCCTGTCAAGCTTTTTTTTGAGGCGTAAAACTTTTTTTCAAGCCACAAAAAAACCTGCAAGAAACCGTCGGGCGTGTTCCCTGCAGGTGAGAACGATTTATATAGAAACAGACTCTGCTTGTCAACTTATATTTTCATTATTTTAAAATAAGTTTATGGTACTTCTTCTTTCCGGCCCTGAGCAGGATCTCCCCATCTTTGGCATCCGATGTGGAGATCAACTGATCAAAGACGTCAATCCGTTCACCGTTAAGGTATCCCCCCCCCTGGCCCAGGAGCCGTCGGGCATCACTCCTGGATTTACACAGACCAACCTCACAAAAGAGATCCACCGCCAGAAGCCCCTTGTCCATGATAGCTTTCTCATACAAAGTACTGGGAACCGCATCCACCGATCTCTCCATTGATACGTCAAAGGACGGGGATTCTACATCCAGAGCGCCCCTCCTATCCTTGCTGCTTCTGGGCATGGTGGTCGAAGGAACAACACCCTCCGGGACATCCGGTGCACCGAACATGGCTGCAGAGGCGTCATAGGCCCTCAGAGCCGCATCCCTTCCATGGGCAATGGTGGTGGCTTCCCAGGCAAGAATGGCCTTGGCACAGTTCAGCATGGCACCTTCCAGTTTTTTGACCTCGGCAATCTCTTCCATGGGCAGAAAGGTAAACAGCGCCATAAATTTTGCCACATCCGCATCATCACAGTTAATCCAGAACTGGTAGTACTCATAGGGAGGGGTTCGTTGGGGATCCAGCCACACGGCACCTTTATGGGTTTTCCCCATTTTTATGCCACTGCTGGTGGTGATCAATGGAAAGGTGATGCCAAAGGCTTTTTTCTGTTGGGTTCTGCGGACAAGATCAATACCCGCCACAATGTTTCCCCATTGATCACTACCCCCCATCTGCAGACGGCACTCATGCCTGCGGCAAAGTTCCATGAAATCATAGGCCTGGAGCAGCATATAGTTGAATTCAATGAAACTTAACCCTTCTTCGGAATCAATGCGCATTTTATAGCTCTCCGCCTTTATCATGCGATTGACGCTGAAGTGACGTCCGATATCCCTTAAAAAAGGGATATACTCAAGACCCTTCAGCCACTGTCCGTTGTCCAAAAGCAGTGCACTGTCTTCGCTGAAATCAATGAACCGGGCCAACTGCTGCCGAATTCCTGCCCGGTTGATGTCAATCTCCTCCTGGGTGATGACTTTGCGCATTTCCGTCTTGCCGCTGGGGTCTCCAATGAGACCGGTCCCCCCTCCCACAAGCCCTATGGGGCGATGGCCATTTCTCTGCATGTGGGCCAGCGCCATGATACAGACCAAGCTACCCACATGAAGACTTGAAGCGGTGGGGTCAAAGCCGATATAGCAGGTGGCACGGCCCTCATCCAGATAGGACTTAAGCTCCTCTTCATGGGTGACCGCCTCAACAAAACCACGCTCCTTTAAAATTTCAAGAACCCCCATTTTTGTGCCTCTCTCCTTTGCATATTCTCATGCTCTGTTTTTATAAATTCAGATAGATCTATTTATTGGTGTATTCCACTGCCCGTGTTTCCCGAATCACCACCACCTTGATCTGCCCTGGAAAGGTCAGATTTTCCTCTATTTTGGAGGCAATATCCCGACTCAGCAACACGGCATCGGTGTCGGATATTTTTTTACTTTCAACCACCACACGGATTTCCCTTCCCGCCTGGATGGCATAGGTATTGGAAACACCGTCAAAGGAGTTGGCAATCCCTTCCAGCTCTTCAAGGCGTTTAATATAATTTTCAAGGGTCTCTTTTCTGGCACCGGGTCTGGCACCGGAAAGAGCATCTGCCGCCTGCACCAGAAAATCATACACAGTGCAAGGCATCTGATCTTCGTGGTGGGCGGCAATGGCGTTGACCACATCGTCTATTTCACCATGCTTCTTAGCCAATTTGGCACCAATCAACGCGTGGGGACCATCCACCTCGTGGTCCACGGCCTTTCCGATATCATGGAGCAACCCCATACGTTTGGCAAGCTTGACATCCAGACTCAGTTCTGCGGCCATTATTCCTGCCAGAAATGCCACTTCCACGGAATGCTGTAGCACATTCTGGGCATAACTGGTCCTGAACTTAAGCTTCCCGATCACCCGAATCAACTCCGGATCAATGCCGTGAACCCCCAGATCAAAGGCTGCCTGCTCCCCTGCCTCTTTAATGGTGATATCCACCTCTTCCGTGACCCGCTGAACCACGTCTTCTATGCGGGCCGGATGGATTCTGCCATCGGAAATCAATCGGGTCAGGGCAATTCTTGCCACCTCCCTTCTGACCGGATTAAAACCGGATAAGATAACGGCTTCAGGCGTATCATCAATAATCAGATCAATACCGGTGGCCGCCTCCAACGCCCTGATATTACGCCCTTCACGACCGATGATGCGTCCTTTCATCTCATCCCCCGGCAACTGAACCACGGAAACCGTACGTTCAGCAATAAAGTCTCCGGCGTATCGCTGAATGGCTGTGGAGATAATCTTTTTAGCCTCTTTGTCCGCCTTTTCCATGGCCTCACTGGAGATACGTTTCACCAGCTTGGCACCATCATGACGGGCTTCATTTTCCATGGCTTTAAGCAATATCTCTTTGGCCTGTTCGGATGTAAGGCTTGCCGTCTTTTCAAGCTCCTTTCTCGTATCAATAAGCAGTTTATGATAGTCTGCCTCTTTTTCGTCCAGGGCTTTCAGGCGTGCCTGAATATTTTTCTCCGTTCGTTTCAACTCAGCCTCAAGGGCTTCAAACTGCTCCTTACGCCTGTCCAATCTTTCACTGTGATTCAAAATTCGACGTTCTTCGGTTTTCAGATCCGCCCTTGCCTGATCCGTCTCAGCATCAAAAGCGCCTTTCATTTCAAGCAGACGACTCTTGGCCTCTAATTGGGCCTCCTTGAGAAGGTTTCCGGCTTTATTCCGAGCGTCTGCAATCAATCTCATCTGCTCTTTTTCAACTTCATCGACCCGAGCTTCTAACTTTTTCCGGGTCAACCAGTATGCCGTCCCGAATCCGGATGCTGTTGCGACCACCAGTGAAAGAAACAACACAGTATATTCCATTCATTACTCCCTTCAATATTTGATATCAGACAATTATCACGAGGAACTTCGCCCCAGGTCATTTTTCTTCGGCTGTGTTAAATCCGACGGAATGGGTCCACGGTATTTTATCAGTAAGGAAATATAGCCTTTTCCCATACCGCAAGAACCGACACGCCCAGCTTCCCAGCGTAATTTTACACGTAATACAAGAAATATTATTTTGAGGAGGATAAAAAAGAGGGAGGGATAAGATCAAAGCTGCGAATGGTGGCAATCACATCCGCCATACCGAGGAAACGACACGATTCACGAGTTGACAACCGAAATCAATCGCACAACAGAGACAGCCCCCGCATCATACCGTGTTGCCCATGTCTTTGAACCAGTAGTTCAAAAGGTCGGGGTGCCCATGTGGGTACCTTAAGGCGTTTCCATACGACGTGGAACTTGCACACCAGTACCAGGGTGGGCTCCCTTGTGTGTAGCGTTAGGCAAAGCACTCTAAGCAATCACAAGTAGAGCAGGGGTGTTTCTGTCTATTTTTTCAAAGGATAATCCCCCAAGGGTTCACCCGGTTTTTGGAACAAATTTATTCAATTTATTTAACAGATCCGTCAATTTACTGTCCACACAGTCATGGAATTTTGATAACTCGGATTCCCTCGCAGCAAGATCATTTGCCAAATTCATTCCGGCCAGCAACATCACCACCAGTCTGTTTTGCACTGAAGCCGTATTGCGAACCTGCTCTTCAGCCTGGGTGATGTATTGCGTTAGCTTTTCAGCAACCCTTTGGGAGTCATCAAGTGGCTTATCCGCCCTGAATTGAAATTGCCTGCCAAAAAGGTCAATTCTGACAATATCTTGCGTTGACGTTTCTTTATTAATCGGAACTCCATTTTCCACTGGGGTCATTCTTGATTATGACGTCTCTGAAAAGGTATTCAGCTTTGTCAAAAGCCCATCAATCTTTGATTGAACAGCCGCCTGTTTCTTTACAAAGTGCTCCTCAGACAAACTTTTCTCAGCAAGAAGCGCTTCAAGACTATTTACCTTAGTGATCAGCTCTTCATTTTCCTGCTGAAGCGTCTGGCAAAGCTCTATTAAAAAATCGACTTTCTCGTCAATATCTTTAAACTTATCTTCTAATAACTCGTTTTCCATTCCCTGAACCTCACAATATTTAGCTTAACTATAATTCATACCATTTAACAAAGTCAAGACAATTCATTCAGCTTTTCAGCCATACAGCAGCCCACCTTTTGAAGGTCCTCCGGGGTATTTACGCCCATGATCTCTCTTGGGTTGTTCCCCAGAAGACAACCGGCCTTTTTACCCAATGCCACGGCAATTTCCACAATATCTGTCAGATAATATTCCCGTTGAGCATTGTGTGAATCAATCTGCTCAATGGCATGCCGCAAAAACTCCTTACTTATGCAATAAATGCCGGAATTTATCAAATCATTTTTCTTCTCGAAATGCGTTGCATCCGCCTCTTCCCGGATACCTGTCAGATGCCCTTTTTCATCCAGAATTACCCGGCCATACCCTGTGGGATCTTCAACCCGCACGGCCAAAAGAGAAACCTGATTATTTTCCCTACGATGAAAATCAATGAGGCCTGAAAGGGTATCCCGACGAATCATGGGCACATCTCCACATAGAACCAGGACATCCGCCACAGCTTCCGGGAGCACAGGCAATGCTGATTTCACCGCATCTCCGGTACCCAACAACGCTTTCTGCCAGGCAAACAGCACATCAAACTCCCGGGATACCACTTGCTTAACCAGATCTCCCCCATGGCCAATAACCACCACCACATGCCGACCCAAAAGGGAAACGGCGCAGGAAACCACCGCATGAACCATGGTTTGCCCATTAATCTCATGGAGAACCTTTGGCAGGTCGGACTTCATTCGCGTTCCCCGGCCCGCTGCAAGAACAACAGCGCCCACATCACCGTAATTATTTTTTTCCATTCGTAATCCAACCGTTTAAAATCAAGCTAAAAAAGGGGGTGCCCCAAGCCAACGCAGAGCACCCCCTGTTTATTCACGAGCATCTGTCTCTCAACAGATTATGTCATGGGGTCAGATCATCTCACCGACGCGATGTCCAGCCGATGCAGTGCCCGTCTCAAGGCCGCTTCGGCCCGGACAAGATCAATGTCATCAGAACCGGTGGTGGAGAGTCGTTTTTCGGCTCTCTCCTTTGCCTTTTTTGCCCGATCCACATCAATTTCACGCCTGCGCTCAGCTGATTCGGCAAGCAGGGTGACCTTGTTGGGCAAAACTTCAGCAAATCCACCGTTAACAAACAGATACCGTTCTTTACCCGAGGCATCCTTATAACGCAGCGTCCCCACCTTCAAAGAGGTCAGAAAGGTGGTATGGCCACGAAGCACGCCAAATTCACCCTCAGAGCCTGGGGCAACTACAATCTGGGCTTCCTCACTGACCACCGCCTTTTGGGGGGTGACCACTTCCAGAAATATGTTCTCAGCCATTTTATCCCCCTTGAGTTAGTTATCTGAACTCATCTTGGCAGCTTTCTCAATGGCTTCCTCAATGGAGCCTACCATGTAGAATGCTGTTTCGGGAAGATTGTCATGCTTGCCGTCAATGATCTCTTTAAAAGATCTTACCGTGTCTTCAACCTTTACAAACTTGCCGGGCATACCGGTGAAGGTTTCTGCCACATGAAAGGGCTGGGAGAGAAACCGCTGCAGCTTACGGGCACGCTGTACCGTAATACGGTCCTCATCGGAAAGCTCATCCATACCCAGAATGGCAATGATATCCTGGAGTTCTTTGTATTTCTGAAGGGTCTGCTGCACGGTATTGGCAACAAGATAATGCTCCTCACCAATGTAGGCGGCATCCAGAATTCGTGACGTGGAATCCAGGGGATCCACTGCCGGATAGATACCCAGCTCGGCAATCTGCCGGGAAAGTACAACGGTACCGTCCAGATGGGCAAAGGTGGTGGCGGGTGCCGGGTCGGTCAAGTCATCGGCGGGCACGTACACACACTGTACTGCGGTGATGGAACCCTTGTCCGTTGAAGTGATACGCTCCTGGAGTTCACCCATGTCAACAGCCAGTGTGGGCTGATATCCAACAGCCGACGGCATACGTCCCAATGTGGCGGACACCTCAGCACCGGCCTGGGTGAAACGGAAGATGTTATCAACAAAGAGGAGCACGTCCTGGCCCTCTTCATCACGGAAATATTCTGCACAGGTCAATGCGGAAAGGGCAACCCTGGCCCGGGCTCCCGGAGGCTCTGTCATCTGACCATATACCAGTGCGCATTTGGGAAGAACGCCGGAGTCCTTCATCTCATGGTAAAGGTCGTTTCCTTCACGGGTTCTTTCACCAACGCCACCAAACACGGAGATACCACCATGCTGCATGGCGATGTTGTTTACCATCTCCATCATGATAACGGTTTTACCTACACCAGCACCACCGAACATACCCATTTTACCACCCCGTGGAAAGGGGACCAGGAGATCAATCACCTTAACGCCGGTTTCAAGAACCCGGACTGTGGTGTCCTGATTGATAAATGCAGGGGCAGACCGATGGATGGGAAGCATCTTGGAACGATCAATATCACCCAGTCCGTCAACGGGTTTTCCCACAACATTGAGCACCCGGCCAAGGGAAGCTGCACCAACGGGCATCATGATGGGGGAGCCTGTGTCCTTTACATCCATTCCCCTCTGGAGCCCATCGGTGACGTCCATACCGATGCATCGCACAACATTGTCACCCAGATGCTGGGCCACTTCAATAACCAGGTTATCGGCCTCATCATTGATGACAGGGTTGGTCACCGTCAAAGCCGTAAGAAGGGGGGGGAGCTTTCCGGGTTCAAATCTAACGTCAACAACAGCACCCAGCACCTGTGCTATTTTTCCTATATTTTCAGCCATGTATTCCTCCTGTTAAAGCTGTTAGCTTTATATATTTGATAAATTATCCGTTGAGCGCTTCAGCACCGCCGACAATGTCCATGAGATCCGCCGTAATACCTGCCTGACGCGTCTTGTTAAAGATGGTCTGCAGTTCGTCAATCATGTCTTCGCATGCCTTGGTTGCGTTCTCCATGGCCTTCATCCGGGAGGCGTGCTCACTGGTTGAAGTCTGAAGCAGCGCATCATATATCTGAATAAAAATATTTTTGGGCAGCATCTCCCCCAGCAACACATCGGAGGATGGTTCGCAGATATGTTCTGCCAGGTAGACACCGTCATCCGTTGTCGGGCCCTCATCCGTTGCCATGGCTTCTATGGGCGGAATGGGGAGAATCTGCTTTACCACCGGCTCCTGACGTGCCAGGGTTTTAAAATCGGAACATACCAGATATACTTCATCAACAGCTTCTTCAAGAAAATCGTTTATCAGTTTCTGTCCGGAAGTTGATGCCACACTGAAATCAAATTTCCCGCCCACAACACCAAGATATTCGTCCGCTATCCCCATGCCGGTTTGTCGCCGGGCCCAGTCACGGCCTCTCTTTCCAAAACAGGTAAATGAGACTTCCTTACCCTGGAGGGAGGATTTGATAAATTTATTCGCCTTTTCGATGAGGTTTCCGTTAAAACCACCGCAAAGTCCTCTGTCAGATGTGCAGAGGATGATATTCACCTTTTTAACTTCTTCCCTTGGGATCAGAAGAGGACTGGCATCTTCGCCGGCCTTCCCTGCAATACTTCCCAGTACTTCGGAAAATTTGGACGCATAGGGCTTAAACGCCTCCATACTCACCTGGGCACCGCGAAGTCGGGAAGTGGCGACCATTTTCATGGCAGAGGTGATCTGCTTGGTCTTTTTTACACTACCTATCTTTAATTGAACTTCCTTTAAGGTTGCCATATTATTTCCCTTTTACGCAAATGATATTCATTTTATTTGAAAAACAGTCAGACGGCTGTTTAAAGCGCCGCCTTGAACTCTTCATCATAGGCATCAAGGGCTTTTTTAAGCTTGGCTTCAACATCACTGGTAATCGCCTGTTTTTCCACAAGGTCGGTGAAAATATCAGGAAATCTGTTCTCAATAAAGGCATACAGCCCGGTTTCGTACTTGCTTACCGCCTCTTTGGGATATTTATCAATGTATCCCTTGGTTCCGGCAAAGAGAATAACCACCTGTTTTTCCATGGGAAGGGGCCTAAACTGTGGCTGTTTCAACAGTTCGACCAGACGCTCTCCACGGGTGAGCTGGCGCTGGGTGGCGGCATCCAGGTCACTTCCAAAGGCGGCAAAGGCTTCCAGTTCACGATATTGGGCAAGATCCAGTCGCAGGGTACCGGCCACCTGTTTCATGGCCTTACACTGGGCAGCACCACCCACGCGGGATACGGAGAGTCCAACGTCAATGGCCGGACGGACACCGGAGAAGAAAAGGCCCTTGTCAAGATAGATCTGACCGTCGGTGATGGAGATAACGTTGGTGGGGATAAAGGCGGACACGTCCCCTTCCTGGGTCTCGATGATGGGCAGTGCGGTGAGAGATCCGGCACCCAGATCATCGGAAAGCTTTGCTGACCGTTCCAGCAGACGGGAGTGGTTGTAAAAAATATCTCCGGGGAACGCCTCACGTCCCGGGGGACGTCTCAGAAGAAGGGATACCTGACGATAGGCAGCTGCCTGTTTGGAGAGATCATCATAAATAATCAGGGCATGTTCGCCTTTGTCACGGAAGTACTCGCCCATGGCGCATCCGGCATAGGGAGCAAGGTACTGCATGGCGGCGGACTCAGAGGCAGATGCGATAACAACGGTGGTGTATTCCATGGCACCATGCTCTTCCAGGGCGGCAACCACCTGGGCAACGGTGGATTTTTTCTGTCCGCAGGCCACATAGATGCATTTCATGTCCGTATTTTTCTGGGCGATGATGGCATCAACGGCAATGGCGGTCTTACCAATCTGACGGTCACCGATGATCAACTCACGCTGCCCTCTTCCCACAGGGGTCATGCCGTCAACGGCTTTACTTCCCGTATAGCAAGGTTCGTGCACGGACTTACGGGCAATAACACCCGGGGCCACCAGCTCCATGTTCATGGTGATACTGGCATCAATGGGACCTTTTCCATCAACGGGCTCACCAGTGGTGGAGACAACCCGTCCCAGAACAGCCTCTCCAACAGGCACAGAGGCAATACGGTCGGTACGTTTAACAACGTCACCTTCCTTGATCTTCTTGTCCTCGCCCAGAATAGCGACACCGACATTGTCTTCTTCAAGGTTCAATGCCAGGCCCAGCACGCCACCGGGGAACTCAACGAGCTCCATGGCTTTAACCTTTTCAAGTCCATATACACGGGCAATACCGTCACCCACGGACAGCACCACCCCGGTCTCGCTGAGTTCAACCTCTTTATCGAAATCTTTAATCTGCTCTTTTATGATCTGGCTTATTTCTTCAGCTCTTATTTTCATTAGACTCTCTCACCCCTTTTTAATGATTCCCGCATATTGAACAGTTGAGTTTTAACGCTGCCATCCAGCACAAGATCGCCTATTTTGGTCACAATTCCGCCAATCAAGTCAGCATCCTGCTCAACATCCAGAATAATCTCTTTGCCGACTCGCTTTGAAAGACCCTGTTTGATTTTCTCTGTGGCCTCGGCGGAAAGCTCAGTTGCCGATACCAGGGTGGCATGAACCACGCCGTTAAGTTCATCAACAAGTTTTGTATAAAACTCGCTGATATCCCGTAGAAAAACGATGCGCCGCTTGTCAAACAACAGCACCAGAAAAGATTTCATCACCCTGGAAAAAGAGGTTTTTTCCAAAACAGCCGACAACACCTTTCTTCTGTCATTCTTGTCAAACAAGGGATTGTTTACAGCCTTTTCAAGTTCAACACTGGTGTCAAAGAGTTCCACAATTTCATCCAGCTCTTTGCGATACTGATCCGCATTCCCGTCCTCTTCGCCGATGAGCATCAATGCCTTGGCATACCGCCGTGAAATAGATAGATTTTTCATTATGCCACCACCTTGTCCAGATATTCGTCAACCAGACGGTCCTGATCTTCAGAATTAATCGAGCCCTTAACGATCAATTCCGCCTGCTCAAGGGCTTTTTCAGCAATCTCCTGCTGCAGCTTCAGCTTTGCGGCTTTGAACTCCTGCTCAATATTTCTCTTTGCAGACTCTTCCAGCTTTGCTGCCTGGGCTTCCGCCTCGGCAAGTATCCGCTGTTTGGCATCCTCGCCCTGCTTGACATAGGTTTCGACTATTCTTTGGGTTTCCTGATCAAGGTCTGCCATTTTCTGAGCATATCCGGCAAGACTTTTTTCTGCAGCAACTTTTTTCGCTTCAAGATCGGCAAGCTCTTCCTTGATGGCTTTTACCCGGGAAGAAAAGAATTCAGCCACCGGTTTGCGCGCTATGTAAAACAGCACGATGGCAAGCACTGCAAAGTTCATCACCTTATAGGTGTCCGTAGGCAACCATCCCTTGGGGGCGGCCGCACCATGTTCTCCTCCGCTTGAGGCCAGGGCGATCCCGGCAAAAATAAATAGAAAGGTCGATGCTGCAGGAATGATGGTTCTGGAATATCTCCTTATAAACCGCACAATCTTCATCAGCACGCCCTCCCCAGTATTTTTTCACCAATCGCCTTGGCAAAGGTTTCAATCTCCAGTTCAAGAGCAGATTGAGCCTTCCGGGTTTCAGTGGCAACCTGTTCTCGAATTTCAGCAAGGTTGGCCTGAGCTTTTTTGTTGATCCTTTCAATAATCTCTTTCTCTTCCTGGGATGCTTCTTCGACAAAAAGGTCTTTTTGCTTCAACCCTTCCGCCCTTGCACCCTTCAACCCTTCCGCATACTCTTTGTCTTTGCGAACAGCTTCGGATGAAAGCCCTTCAACGCCCTGCTGAAGTCCTTCCACCTTGGTCCGTCGATCCACGAGGATTTTGCGAACAGGCTTGAACAGTACCAGGTTGAGCACGTACAAGAGAAAAAGGAAATTGATGATCTGAATAAACAATGACCCATCAACACTAACCATACATTTCCCTCCGCCAGTTAATAATTTAAAATAAATGCACTAACCTATATTCCATGCAGTTGCCCGGTAATAGTACCGGCAACTATAAATACAAAGTGAATCGAAATTTGACTATCACCAAGATCAATTTTTGTCAACATCCAAATAATTCCAGCAGCAATTCTAATAATGGTGTGTGGACTTGATTACCCCGAAAGAAACCGCCGCATGCTGATATTCATCAACAGGCCAATGCCCACCATATTGGTAATCACCGACGATCCTCCGTAGCTGATCAGGGGAAGAGGTACGCCCACCACCGGCATCAATCCCATGACCATGCCGATATTAATGAAAATCTGCCAGAAAATCATAATGGTTATTCCAAAAGCAAGGATGGATCCGAACATGTCCCTGCACCCATAGGCAATGTTAAACCCCCAGAGAAGAAAGAAGAAGTAGAGGAGCAAAAGAACGCAACAGCCCACAAAGCCCCACTCTTCCGCAAGGACGGAAAGGATAAAGTCAGTGTGCTGTTCCGGCAAAAACGAAAGGGCATTCTGGGTCCCTTGAAGGTACCCTTTGCCAAACATCATGCCTGAACCGATGGCAATTTTGGATTGAATAATGTGATATCCGGCACCCAGCGGATCTCTGTCCGGATTGAGAAAGGTCAAAATTCTGGCCTTTTGATAATCTTTTAACACAACCCAGACAAGGGGGGCTGCTGCGGCCGCCACAGCGGTGCAGGAAAAAAACACTTTCTTTTGCACATTGACAAAAAGGGTCATGGAAGCGGCAATAAATAAAAGAAGCAGTGCCGTCCCCAGATCCGGCTGCTTGAGAATAAAAAGAAATGGAAGGGCCAACAAAAGGACCGGTTTTATCAGCCCATGAAACCCGAGTCCCTCTTCGGTGACGCAGGTGGAGTACACCGATGCCAGCACAATGATCAACGACAGCTTCATCAACTCTGACGGCTGCACAGTAAAGGGACCAAGGGAAAGCCATCGGGTTGATCCCGCCACATGTTTTCCAAACAAAAGAACCGCTGCCAGCAGGGCCACACAGACAAAATAGATAATAATACTGGCCTTGTCGATGAATTTATAATGAAGCAGAAATGAGGAGACCATGATGGCCAATCCTCCCCCCATCCAGATGATCTGTTTTTTAAATATTATCTCCATGCCCGGAATGTCACCGGCAGTGACCGCGCTGTACAGCACACCGAGTCCCATGGAACAGATCAGAACGGTCAGCGCAAAAAGCCCCCAGTCAAAACATTCCAAAAGCCTTCGATCAAACATTTAGCCTCCATTCACATCCATCGGGCAGGGTGTGTGAAATATAATCACTTCTGCTCTTGATTTTTCCCTTGGGCCTCAAAATAGCCGATACGATCCAGCCAGGTCTTTACCACCTCACTTGCCACAGGGGCGGCTGCGGTGGAACCGTGTTCACCGTGTTCAATGAGCACGGACACGGCAATCACCGGATCTTTAGCCGGGGCATAACAGACAAACCAGGCATGATCCCGCAACAGATAATCCAGGGGATCATCCGGGCTGCGATCCCGATCCTTTTTTTTCATGCTGAAGACCTGGGCCGTTCCGGTTTTACCGGCCATGGTTACGCCGTCTATTTTCACATCCCTGGCCGTTCCCCGCTTCCCATGGATAACCCTCAAAAGCCCTTCCCGGACAATGCGCAGGGTCTCTTTTCCGGCGGGAATTCCCCCGGTGATTTCCGGCACCTGTTCCACCGGGGGTTCACCCGGGTGAACCTGAACGGACTTTAATATTCTGGGTCGGTACAGTGTTCCCTCGTTGCCCACGGCGGCTATGAACACTGCCATCTGAAGGGGGGTCACCAGGTTGAACCCCTGGCCAATGGCAATGGACAGCGTCTCCCCCCCCTGCCAGGAGACACCAAACCGCTTCCGCTTCCAGGCGGCCGTGGGAACCAGCCCGGGACGCTCCTTCAAAAGCTCAATACCGGTGGGTTTCCCAAGACCGCACCCCCTGGCATACTGGGCCAGGGTATCCACCCCCAGGTCCTGCCCCACATTGTAATAAAAAACATCACAGGATTCTTCCAGGGAACGGATGATATCCACATCACCATGCCCCCATTTTTTCCAGCATCGATAGATCCGGTTGCCGTATTTATGACGTCCGGAACAAAAATGGGTGGTGTGGATATTAACAACCCCCTCTTCCAGCCCTGCAATGGCGGAGATAATCTTAAAGGTGGATGCCGGTGGATATTCCCCCTGAATGGCCTTATTGGTCATGGGACGTCCCGGATCCTGCTGAAGCGCCTCCCATTTTTTGTGGGAGATGCCACCGATGAAATCATTCTGGTTATAAGCGGGGCTACTGGCCATACACAGCACATCCCCGCTGGCGGGGTCCAGGGCCACCACGGCACCGGATTTTCCCTCCAGCAGTGATTCTGCCGCCTGCTGAAGGGAAATGTCAATGGTCAAAAAAACATTCTGACCCGGAACGGGATCCACGGTGTTAAGCACCCGCACCAGACGACCGGTGGCATCCACCTCCACCTGACGTCCCCCCCGTTTTCCGTGCAGAATCGTCTCAAACTCCTTTTCCACCCCATCACGACCAATGGCATCCCCACTTCTCACGTCAGGATAGCTGCCCTTTCTGAGTTCCTCACCATTGACTTCACCCAGATACCCCAAGACATGGGCAGCACACTTCTCATGGATATAATTCCGCCGGGGCTCAACATCAATGATCACCCCGGGCAGATCAAATCCATGGGCTTTTATCACAGCCAACTGATCCCTTGAAATGTTTCGTTTCAAAAGAAGGGGGTTTAATCCCGTCTGCGAAGACCTGTTGTCGATGCTCTCCTGAAATTCCCGGACGGGAATCCCCGTCAACTGGGAAAGACGAGATAGTGTATCTGCCACCGGCACGGCATCCTTTAAAACAATCTTAAGATCAAACGATGGCCGGTTATCCACCAGAATCGTACCGTTTCGATCATAAATCAATCCCCGGGGAGCCGGGATGCTCTGCAGACGGATGCAGTTATTGGCAGAGAGACGACGATAATTTTCACCTTTGATCACCTGAAGATAGACAAAACGAGCGAGCAGAATGGAAAATGCCACTGCCACGCAGAGGGTTCCGCCCATCAACCGTTTTTTAAGCCACTCCCTGCCCGGTGGTTTGACATATTGAGACACCCTTATCTACCTCTCCTGATTCCCATTTTTTCCCCGGCCAAACGCCGTACCTTTTTGTCCCACCCCCTTTTGCATTTGTGAACCAGCCATAGAGAGGGGGGAATCATAAAAAAGCCCATCAACGCCTGTGCACACATGGAGAACAGGTCCATGGAAGAAAAAAACCACCCACCCTGTCTTACCAGCAGGATGAACATCAAAAAGCCATGCTCCATGAAAATGGCAATCACACTGATCACCGGTATGAAAACGAAATTTCCCGCATGAATCACATATCTCAGTATCCGCACAAACAGATAGATCCACACATAGGAAGAGATGTAGAACCCAAAGGGCGCTCCGGAAAGGCTGTCCATGACCCAACCCAGAAGAACCAGATAGAGCACCATAAAACCATGGGAAGTAAACAGGCTGATATAAAGGACATTAATGAGGAGAAGATCAAAACAGAGGCTGAAAAAAGCGACATCAGGCATCAGAGTGGTCTGAAGGATCACCAGGGCAAGGGAGAGAATCGGATAAAAAAGCAAACTCATGGGCGAATATCTTTAGACGAACCGATTTGTTTCACAAACACCAGAACCTCTTCCAGGGTATTGAAATCCACACTGGTTTTAATCTTGACATACTGAAACAGGTCGGAATTTTCTTTTCTTACATCCACCACCTTTCCAATGCTCAGTCCCTTGGGAAACACCTGATCCAAACCGGAGGTCACAATGTCATCTCCAATGGAAACAACCTCCTTTCTCAAGGTATAATCGAAAAAACAGGTCTCTGTATTATCACCCTGTACAATACCCCTGGCCCGGGTTTTCTGAACCAGGGCATCCACGGAACTGTTCCGGTCGGTGATGAGGAGTACCCGGCTGTAGCTACTGGAGACAGCCACCACCTGCCCCACAACCCCTTCGGCAGCAACAACGGGAAGCCCCCTGAAAAGCCCCTCCTGTGTTCCTTTGTCTATCATCATGGTACTGAACCACGGCGACGGATCCCGGGCGATCACCTTGGCAGCCACCATGATTCGTGATTCGGTCTCCTTAAAGTGGATAAATTTTCTTAACCGCTGATTTTCCAGAACAAGTTCCCGGTAATGGTTCTGATCTGCCATTGCCTGGGCCAGGGCATCTTTCAGCCTTTTATTTTCTTTGGCCGCGGAGACGGATGCAAAATAGACGGACCAGACATCCTGAACGGCCTCGACGGTGCGGGTCACCAACAGTTGAAAGGGTGCCACCATGGCAATGGTGAGACGCTCAAAACGGCTTACGGGTAGGCCGGCCTGACTTCCCACGGCCAGGAGAACAAGATTCCCCAGAACAATGAAAACGGCAAGGATGAGAAAAATGAATCGTTTTGAAAACATGGCATCAGTCGATGACCACCTCCCTTAACATTTCAATGGAATCCAAGGCTTTGCCACACCCAAGAGCCACTGTGGTCAGGGGATCTTCAGCCACAATAATGGGAAGTCCGCTCTTTTCCCGGAGTAGTTTGTCAAGATTCTTCAAAAGGGCTCCCCCACCGGTGAGCACAATACCGCTGTCCACGATGTCGGCGGCAAGTTCCGGGGGGGTCTGTTCCAGAACAATTTTAACGGTTTCGACAATGGCCTCAATCTGCTCGGAAATGGCCAGGCAGATCTCCTCGGAATCAATGGTCAGGATTTTGGGAATTCCGGAAATCAGATCCCTGCCCTTGACCTCAATGGTTTCAAAGCTATCCGAATCGGGATAGGCATTCCCGATGGTGGTCTTGATGGTTTCAGCGGTTCTTTCTCCAATGAGCAGGTTGTATTTCCGCTTGATGTGCTGCTGGATGGAGGCATCCATCTTATCCCCGGCCACCCGGATGGATTTACTGTAGACAATGCCGGCAAGGGAGATAACCGCCACTTCCGTGGTGCCCCCTCCGATGTCCACCACCATATTACAGGTGGGTTCCGTCACCGGCAGGCCCGCACCAATGGCCGCGGCCATGGGCTCTTCAATGAGAAACACCTCCCTTGCCCCGGCCAGTTCAGCAGATTCCCGCACCGCCCTCTTTTCCACCTGGGTGATCCCTGATGGAACGGCAATGACAATCCGGGGTCTCACCAGTGTTCGTCTGTTGTTATGCACCTTTCGTATAAAATGTTTGAGCATGGCCTCGGTGACTTCGAAATCGGCGATGACCCCATCCCGCATGGGTCGGATGGCAATGATGTTCCCAGGGGTTCTGCCCAGCATTTTTTTGGCTTCAGCCCCCACGGCAAGAACTCTGCTCTTCCCCCCCCTTGTGTCTGTGCGCACTGCCACCACCGATGGCTCGCTGAGCACGATTCCCTTGCCCTTGACATATACAAGCGTGTTGGCAGTTCCCAGATCAAGTGCCAGATCACTTGAGAACACCCCCAGAACAGAATCAATTATTAGGTTCATATGGCCTCTTTTCCATGAATATATTTAACAAATTGAATCCAAGAGATATAAAAACGATGATCAAACTCTACCTGCTAACAGAAATACAGATAATTTACAAGCGCAACTTTTGGATTTCCATCACTGGGGAGACATTGGAACGGTGGCTTGATCCAACACCTACCACTTGAAGTGGGTCAGACCTGGGTTATCAAATTTTCGGAATTCAGACATGATTACTTCAACATTGGCTTCCCAATAAGTGCACAATAGCGTTACCGACCTGCGCGGTAGAAGGATGTTGCGTACCGGAACAAAATCATCTATACATTGGCATAAACGAAACCGTTCCGCTATACGATCGGCTTTACAGGAAAGCCTGATGCTGAACCACACAAATATTTAACCTTCGGAGCTGCTGGAGTGACAGACAACCAAACCCGCAAAAAAGGGATATTCCACCCCGGAGAACTCCCGCCCTATTTCAGTATGGACGACTTTATCAAATTTTTATCGACCCAGGAGCCTGTCCTGGACTTGCTGGAAGCCAGTATTCTTCAACTGGAAAAAGGGGAGATGCAAAACTCACCCGCAACCATCAAACGATTGCTTCACACCATAAAAGGGGAGAGTGGTTTCCTGGCGCTCGCCGAGGTTGAAGCCGTATGCCACATGACGGAAGATCTTCTGATGGGTGACTTGACAACAAAGTTTGCCGATGTCCTGCTCAAGGTGAAGGATTGGCTCTCTGAAACTTTCAGTTTATATGCCGGCGGTACGGGAAAACCTGACACGTCGGATGAGATTCTCGGCATGCTCACCGACTACCAAAACAAGGTAAGCCCTACGCCCGGTCCCCGGGTGCTTGAGCCCGGCATGAATGCCGCACAAGGTCCGGCCACGGATCAGCAACAGATCGATAAGCGGTCAACTGTCCTCAAAGACTCCATTACCATTGATCTGGAACGTCTGGATAGTCTCATTGATACCATTGGCGAACTTGCCATCACAGAGTCAATGATCACCGGCCATGACCGGAAAAATCAACACCGGTCCATGGAGTTCAAAAAATCATTAAAGGCATTGACCGCCATTACAAGAGAACTCCAGTCCATGGGCATTGACTTAAGAATGATTCCGCTTAAAGGGCTCTTTAACAGGATGGCCAGGGTGGCAAGGGACCTGGCCCAAAAAAGCGGTAAGACCTTTGAATTCATCATCAGGGGAGAAACGACTAAACTTGATAAAAGCCTGGTTGACGGTCTGAACGATCCACTTATGCATATCATTCGAAATTGCGTGGACCACGGTATTGAGAAGTATCCCCGGGACCGGTTGGCGGCAGGCAAGCGGGAATCGGCAACCATCATCCTTGAGGCCTACCAGCAAGGCGGAGATCTTCACATTGAGATCAGCGACGATGGACAGGGCATCGACGGTGACCGGCTGGTGGAAAAAGCCCTGAAAGCCGGTATCATTGATGATGCTTCCGCTCTGAGCCATGATGAGATTCTCAACCTCATTTTTCAATCAGGTCTCAGCACGGCCCAAACGGTTACGGATATATCCGGTCGTGGTGTGGGCATGGATGTGGTACAATCCAGAATTGCCTCCTTCGAAGGTAGTGTTACCCTTCAGTCACAAAAGGGTAAAGGGACCCGGATGTTAATCAAAATGCCGCTAACCTTGGCCATTGTGGACGGCATTTTTTCCCGCGTGGGTGAAGAAACGTTTGTGATTCCCACATTGTCCGTTATAACATCCCTCAAGGCGATTCCGGAAATGGTCACAAGGATATTCGAGAGACAGGAGCTTCTTAAGTTCCAGAATTCGCTGGTTCCCATCATTCGGCTGCATCGCATTTTTTCCATTGATGGCGCTGTCAACGATCCGTGCAGTGGTATTCTGGTGGTGGTGGAGGCATCCGGTTGCAAAGCCGCTTTACTGGTGGATGAGCTGATTGAAAAACGCAGTATCGTAAGAAAAAATCTCAACCTCGGCAATTTTGAGGGTCAAGGGTTCTCCGGAGGTGCCATCATGCCTGACAATACGGTCGGCTTGATTCTCGATATCAGCAGCATCATAGCCCTGGCAAACGAATCAAATAAGTAATTCTTATTCCTGATGGCATCTGATATTTCCCGTTTCAAGGCTTCTGAAAGGAACATCAGGAGTCATCACTGTCGACAGGCAGAATTTTTTCTTTCTGATGAATATCAATGATCTCTTCATTATTTGCATAAGGCTTTCGAGTGACATGTTTAATATTTTGAATTTTTTTAACAATATCGGATATCCTGTTGCCAATGTCCTCAATTTTCTTTACATGCTTCAGGACCAAATCGGGTTTTTCTCTATCCATTTCCAGAAGCTGGATCCGACCGAGTAATATCATCAATGGCTGATTGAGTTCATGGGCCGTGGCCCCGGCCATCTGCAAAAGGACCTTGAGCCGTTCCTCCTCAATGAGTATTTCCTGCTGTTTGATAATCCGTTCGTTGGCTTCCCTAAGTTTTATCTGTGCAATTTTCCGGTGGTCTATCTCCTGAAGGGCTTTTTCCTGCATTTCCCTGTAATCAATAATTCTATTGGACAGTTCGGTGAGATCCTGAATGGCAAAAAGCGCATAAAACTGTCCCGGCTCAGAGCCGGGGATATTGGATACGGTGGTCTGCAGGGTTCTCAGTTTCCCGTTGGGAAGTTTCAATTGGAAAAGATGACCGTGCAACTGAGATGAGAAAATGGCAGGCGGCCCCCCTGTGAGGATCGTATCCAGCCTGACTTTGTATTTCGGCTCCCGAAACAGGGGATTAATATCGTAAAGAGCCGTGCCCAGAACGTCTGCCTTTGTCTTTTTTGACCAGGTTTCAAGGCAGCGGTTCCAGGAGACAATATTAAAATCCCGGTCAATGACAAATACCCCAATGGGCACAGTGTCAAGCAGATGAAAATGTTCCGGGGAAAGGTTCCATTGAGAACTCATATCACATGATTCCTGTCATTTGAATCAATTTGGACAAAGCACCCACTTCAAAAAACAGGAGAATATCTCCATTGATATCCAGCTCTTCAATGACAAATCTGGTTTTGGCGAGAATAATGGTCAAATCATCCCCACGTACTTTTTCTGAAAAAATCTTTTCAGGCGTATCTTCTAAAAATTCCGGAACCGAATAGGTAAAATAGGATGAGAAAAAATTGGAAATTGATCCCATGACACCGTTCAATACGATATTTCCCACCTCGCAAAGGGTTCCGGCCCTGATGGAATCAAAATCAATGCCCGCATGACTCTCCCCCACCAGTGCATTCACCAGAACCAGGGCGGTGGCAGATGAAAACATCAGTTCGGCACTGCCTGCAAACGGGCCGTCAAATTTAAGGCTGACGGATGAAAGCTTTTCTTTTCCCCCTTTTCTCAATTCATCAATAAGTTCCGAAGACGACAGTAGTTTCAGTGTCGGCACCTGAAGGGTAATATGAGAACTAAGCATGGTATTGAGAATGGAGGCACCTTTCCCCACACCGATATTGATCAGTTCTCGCAAAGCTTCTATTTGCCTACTGCTTGGCTCCATAGTGTTCCCTGTAATGTCAACCGGTTTGAATCGCCCTTGCCAATATCTCAAGGATGTCATCCTGGCTGGGTGGCTTGTTGATAAAGTCAAAGGCACCCAGCGCCAGGCACTTTTCTTTCACCGTGTTCTGAATATCAGCCGTGAGGACAACAACCGGTATCGTGTTGTTTTTTGATTTTAAAATACGAAGCACCTCAAAACCGTCCATTTCCGGCATAAGCAGGTCCAGTAAAACACAGTCAATTTTTTTATTCTCAATGGCCGTGATGCCGTCTATACCGTTTTCGGCCTCAACAACTTCATGGCCTGTTCCTGTCAGAATTGTGTTTAAGCCTCTCCGGGTTAACCATGAATCATCAATTATTAGAATTGTTGCCATTTGATGCTCCCATGCCGCATTCCCATGGAACAACGGCGATCCTTTTCCATATGCACTGTTTCCGTACCACGGATGCATGGATATTTTCGGCTGCTCCCAGTGGTCCGGTTCCATAATATCCCAGTTGAATCTATTTTGAGTGACCTTCATACATTAACAGCTAATTACCATGCCCATACCTTAAGTTCAATTTATTTTCTCATTATGAAAAGATGGCTCACAAGATCATGAAGCAGGGGACGAAAACGCCTTATTGCCATATTGTCCCTTGAAGGATGGACCCGGTTGGTCAGCAACACCACAACAACGGAAGCGTCCGGTTCCATCCAGAAAGAGGTCCCTGTAAAGCCGAGATGTCCCAGGGCGTTGACGGTAAACCCATTTCCCGTGGAGGACCCCATTGGAGAAGGGGTGTCAAACCCTGCCACCCGTTCCCGACCAGGTTCTTTTTTCACAAACCGCCGGAGCACCCCACCGGGGAGGTTTCCACCGGCTCCCCCATGAAGTGCATCCAGTAGATGGGTCAACAATTTACCCACGCCCCGGGCCGTGCCAAAAAGTCCGGCATGCCCTTCAACGCCCCCCACGGCCCAGGCATTGTCGTCATGGACCTCGCCGGTGAGCATGCGGGCCCGCCATGGACACTGTTCCGTGGCGGCAAACCGCCTCAAAGTGTGCCTCGGCTTCCCATCCCCCATGGGTCTGAAAAAAAGATCCAGTATCAGGGGGGCAAAAATTACCTGGTCCACATAGTGGTCCAGCCGCATCCCCACCGTTGATTCAACAATCCATGCCAGCACCATATATCCAAGGTCGCTGTATACCTGCCGCTCCCCCGGCGGTGCGATCAACGGCTCTGCCATGATGAGACGTCGGAGTTTCTCCCTGCGATGCACCCGGGGCAGTTTAACAAGCGCCTGATAAAAGGGCCTGTGGGCCGGAAATCCCGCCGTATGTCGCAGCAATTGATCAACGGTAATCATCTGTTTGTCTTCATGGCCTCGGCACTCCACCAGGGCACCCAGGGGCTGCTCCAGGGTAAGTGTTCCCGCCGCCACAAGCGTTGCCACGGCAAGGGCCGTGGCAAGGGGTTTGGTCAATGAGGCAAGATCAAAGCAGGTGTCAACCGTTATGGGTTCATTGGTGAACAGATTCTCCTTTCCATAGGCACGGTGGACGAGCAGTTGATCTTCCCGGGACACCAGAAGCACTGCGCCGGGGAATACGCCCTCCCGGATTCCAGCATTCATGACGGCATCAATGGCCGTCATGATACGCCTCTCACCGCCCATGAAAGGGTGCGGCACTGGGCATCCATGACCACGGGAACCCCCATGGGCAAAGAGACATTCACCGGTCCATGGCCCGACGGCACACCGGAGAACAGGGGGAGATGGCCCAGATGCTCATGGAGAATTTCATGAACCGTGTGTTCGTCCCCGCAGTTGTCAAAGGCCCCCACAGCGACTCCGGCCACCCCCTTAAACATCCCAGATTGATTCATCTGGGTTAACATCCGGTCAATTTTATAGGGGGGTTCATTGATCTCTTCCAAAAAGAGGATGGTTTTGGAAAGAAGCGGCTGGAACGGTGTGCCGCACAGGTGGCACAGGGTGGCAAGGTTACCGCCGTAAAAAACCCCTTGCGCCCTTCCCGGGGTCAGGGTAACACCGTTTTCTCCGGCGATTTGGGGAAGCTGATGCCAGGGGGTGGTGAGCACCCGGTAAAGGGAATCCCGGGTGACCCCTGGTGATGCGGCAAGGGAGGTGATCACCGGCCCGTGAATCACGGGAAAATTCACCCGCTGTCCCAGGGAGACAAGGGCCGCTGTGACATCACTGAATCCCACCAGCGGTTTCCCCCTGCCCCGGAGCCGGTCAAAATTCAGGAGGGGCAAGAGCCTCATGGCACCGAATCCTCCCCTGGCGCACATGATGGCCCGTATCCCGGCCATGGAGACCAGGGTGTTGAATATTTCAGCCCGGTGCCGGTCTTCCCCGGCAAGGTATCGATGCCGGGCAGAAAGTCCCGGGGGAACATATACGGTAAACCCCATCTGTTCAACCACCTTGACCCCCTGATTGAAAACGCCGGGATCAAAGGCACCGGAAAGGGCACAAATCCCGATGGCATCCCCGGGCTTCAGGGGAGAAAAAGGCGGTTGAATCGTAAACTTATGAGTAGAGTCTGGAAACAATATAGGGCACCGCCGTTTCAAGGCGAAGGATTCGATCCCCCAGATTCACGGTTTGAAAGCCGATATCGGACAGACTATCCACCTCCCTAAGAATAAATCCCCCCTCCGGCCCCATGGCAAGCACACAGGGACGAACCATATCCCGGGGACAGGGAGGCCATGGTCCGGGATGGGCGGTCAGACACAAACGCCCCCGGGCAAGTCCCGGTAGCTCCTCGGTGATAAAGGGCTTGAACAGTCGCCGGAGATGAACCCGTGGCATCATCGTATCCTTTGCCTGTTCAAGGCCCAGCACCAACTCTGTTTCAATGCGGCCCGGTTCCAGCAGGTCGCTGGACCAGAACCCCTTTTCCACCCGCCAGGTATTGATCAGAAAAATATCCTTGACCCCCAGCGATGCCACGGTCTGTAAAATCCGCCGGAGCATCTTGGGCCGGGGCAGGGCCAGCACCAGGGTCAGCGGTAATGGCGGCGGGGGCGCCTTGTCCAGCTCTACCGCCATATCCACATAATCAAGCCCCATGGCAAGCACCCGTGCGGTGCCCATTTTATCATTGACCCGGCCCACCGTCAGCAGGTCTCCGGGAGAGGCTCGGTGAACCTTACGAATGTGAGCCATACGCCTGCCCCGGAGGCGCACCCGATCCGGACCGGTATAATCATCCTTGAACAACAAAATAAGGTTCATGGACAGCCCATTGTGCGGCACCACCGGCATATCGGCAGTGCCGCAAAGAGATTACAGTTCAAAGTTGATGATGGAGTGTACCTTGTCAAGGGCGCTGAGTTCCTTGCACACCGCTTCGGGCACCGGTGTATCCGTGCGGATAAAGATGATGTTTCGATCGCCGTCATCCTCCCGGCCCACCATCATTCTGGAGATATTGATATTGTGTTCTCCAAGACAGGTACCGATGCTGCCGATGGCACCGGGAACATCCTTGTTATGGATAAGAGAGAGATACCCTTCCGGAATCACTTCCAGGCGGAATTTGTTGATGCGAATGATCCTGGCATCATCCTTGCCGAAAATGGTTCCGGAAATCAGATTGGTTTCATTTTCATACCCCACCCGGATGCGGATGAGGTTGATGTAATGGGCACTCTCCTGGCTTGCAATCTCGGAGATCTTGATGCCCATCTCTCCGGCCAGGGCCGTGGCATTCACGGAGTTCACCTCATCGGCAACCATGGGGGCAAGGATGCCCTTGACGGCAGCCAGGGTGACGGGCTTGAGATCCAGGTCAAAAAAATTACCCGCATATTCCACGGCAATTTCCTTGATGGGTCCTTTGGCCATGGTGGCGTGCATGGTCCCGATCTTCTCGGCCAGATAAAGAAAGGGCTGGAGCTTTTTCAACAGCTCACCCGTGACCGAGGGCACATTGACGGCATTAATAATGGTATTGTGTTTGAGGTAGGCAATAATCTGATTGGCCACGGCCACGGCCACATTGGTCTGAGCCTCCTGGGTGGATGCCCCCAGATGGGGGGTGGCAATGACCTGATCAAGGGTCAACAGCGGATTGTCTTTGGGGGGTTCCACTTCAAACACATCCAGAGCGGCCCCGGCCACCTTGCCGGAAACAATGGCGTCATAGAGGTCCTGCTCCTGGATAATACCGCCACGGGCACAGTTGATTACCATGACCCCGTCCTTCATCATGGCAAAGGTCTCTTTGTTGAGCAGATGGGTGGTGCTCTCAATTTTCGGAACATGGATGGTGATGTAATCGGATCGTTTATACAGCTCTTCCAGGCTGACACTTTCAAACCCGGATTTTTCGATGTGTTCTGCCGTGACATAGGGATCATAGATGATCACCTGCATCTTCAATCCCTGGGCAAGGCTTGCCACAATGGACCCAATGTTGCCAAACCCGATGACACCAAGAACCTTATTGAACAGCTCACGGCCCTGGAGATTTTTCTTCTCCCACAAGGAGCTCTTCAGGGTAGAGGTGCCCCGGGGAATGTTCCGGGTCAGGGACATCATCATGGCAATGGCATGTTCCGCCGTTGTGACGGTATTGCCGCCCGGAGTGTTCATCACGGCAACCCCGTGCTTGGTGGCGCAGGGGATATCCACATTATCAAGACCGATACCGGCCCTGCCCACCACCTTCAAACGGGTGGCCGCCTCCAGAATCTCCTGGGTCACCTTGGTGGCACTGCGAATCACCAGCCCATCATACTCCCCAATGATGGCTTTAAGCTCATCCGGAGCAAGACCGGTTTTTACATCCAGCTCTATCCCCTCTTCATTTCTGAAAATTTCAAGTCCCGCTTCACCCAGTTTATCACTTACAAGAACCTTCATCTCAACCCTTCCCTTATATAGTTATTTTTATATAGTTATTTTTCTTTCTTAAAAGATGTCATAAACTCAATCAGTGCTTCCACAGCTTCCATGGTGGTGGCATTATAGATGGATGCCCGGCAGCCGCCCACGGAGCGATGCCCTTTGAGTCCGCCAAGGCCCTTTGCTGTGGCAGCGGCAATAAATTCCTTTTCCAGCTCCTCGGTGGGCAGTCGGAAGGTGACATTCATCAAAGAACGGCTGCCCTTTTCAGCGGTGGCTCGGTAGAAATCACTGCCATCGATGACATCGTAGAGCAAGGCCCCTTTCTTTTCATTGTGGACCTGCATTTTTTCAAGACCGCCCATCTCCTCCTCCAGCCATTTCAGCACCAGCTGGATGGTATAGATCCCAAAACAGGGGGGGGTATTGTACATGGAATTCTTGGATGCATAGGTGTCATACTTGAGCATGGAGGGCAGATCCTTTTCCGCACTCTTAAGCAGATCATCCCGCAAAATAACCATACAGGTTCCGGAAGGTCCGATGTTTTTCTGGGCACCGGCATAGATCATTCCAAACTTGTCCATGTCCAGGGTGCGGCTGAAAATATCAGAAGACATGTCCGCCACCAGGGGAACGCCACCGGTATCGGGGAAGGTTTCCCACTGGGTCCCCTTGATGGTGTTGTTGGAGGTGATGTGCACATAGGCGGCATCGGGATTAAAAGAGATATCCCCTGGGATATATGAAAAATTTTTATCTTCGGAGGAGGCAACCACATTGTAGGTTTTTTTGAGGATGGCGGCCTCCTTGATGGCCTTGGTGGACCAGGTGCCGGTGTTGACATAATCGGCAGACTTTCCCTCCCCCAGGAAGTTCATGGGGATCATGGCAAACTGAAGGCTGGCGCCTCCCTGGAGAAAGAGCACATGGAACCGTTCATCCAGGTTCAACAACCTTTTGGCCCGGGCCACGGCATCATTGATAACGTCGTCAAACCACGGGGAGCGATGGCTGATCTCGGTGATGGACATACCGCTTCCCTTGAAATTCAGAAAAGAGGTCTGGATCTCCTGAAGCACCGGCAGGGGCAGGGCTGCCGGCCCTGCATTAAAATTAAAAATACGCTTTTCCGTCATGACACGATTCTCCTTATTCAGTTGTACTCACGTGTTTTATGAAATTGAATGTCCGGCCAGGCCTCCATGGCAAACCCAAGCTGATATTCGCTGGTGGTCAAAAAGGCCACCCACCCTTCCGAGTCCACGGCAATACCGGATGCATTCTGATTGATGAATTTCTTTTTCATTTCCGCATTATCACAGGTGATCCAGCGGGCAACGGCCAGTGCCACCGGTTCGGAATCGGCATCCACACCGTACTCCGCTTTCAGACGGGCCATGGTGACATCAAACTGCAAAACACCCACGGCGCCCATGATATAATCGTTATTGATATGGGGACGGAATACCTGGATGGTCCCCTCCTCCGCCAGTTGGGTCAGCCCCTTTTGCAACGCTTTGGTTTTCATGGGATTCTTTAAAATAATCCGACGAAAGTGTTCCGGTGCAAAGCTTGGAATACCGGTGAACTTCAAGGGTTCCTTTTCCGTGAAGGTATCCCCGATCTTGATGGTGCCATGGTTATGGATACCAATGATGTCTCCGGGAAAGGCTTCGTCCACATTGCTTCGTTCCTGGGCCATGAAAATAGTGGCATTGGAGAGGATCACCTCCTTTCCGATGCGATGGTGACGTACCTTCATTCCCTTCTTGAACCGACCGGAACAGATTCTGAAAAAAGCGATGCGATCCCGGTGGGCCGGATCCATGTTCGCCTGAATTTTAAAGGTAAACCCTGAAAATTCGGACTCTTCCGGATGGACCTCCCGGGTGGCGGTCTGCCGGACACCCGGTGGGGGGGCCACCTGAACAAAGGAGTCCAACATCTCCCGTACGCCGAAATTGTTAATGGCACTCCCAAAAAAAACCGGGGTCTGAGACCCCTTAAGATAGTACGCCATGTCAAAGGGGTCTGCAGCCCCCTTGATCAGCTCCACATCCTCTCTAAGTTCCCTGGCCTGATCCCCCAGCTCCTGATCCAGGATGGGGTCGTCAAGATCCCTGATCACCACACCGTCACCGCTCCGGGGGGTGTACCCGGGAGAAAAAAGCCCCAACTCCCGTCTTTCAAGGTGGTACACGCCGCGAAACCGTTTCCCCATGCCAATGGGCCAGGTGATGGGGGTGCATTCAATCTGAAGCTTGTCCTCAATATCGGCAAAAAGGTCAAGGGGACCCATCCCCTCTCTGTCCAATTTATTGATAAAAGTGATAATGGGGGTGTTGCGCATGCGGCACACCTCCATCAATTTCCGGGTCTGGGGCTCCACCCCCTTGGCACCGTCAATGATCATCACTGCGCAGTCCACTGCAGTGAGCACCCGGTAGGTGTCTTCGGAAAAATCTTTATGGCCCGGCGTATCCAGAAGATTAATCTCAAACCCTTTATAATTGAACTTCATCACCGAGGAGGAGACGCTGATTCCCCTCTCCTGCTCAATGGAGAGAAAGTCACTGGTGGCCTTACGGTCTGTTTTTCTGGATTTCACGGCACCGGCCTGCTGAATGGCACCGCCGAAAAGCAACAGCTTTTCCGTCAGGGTGGTTTTCCCGGCATCGGGATGACTGATAATGGCAAAGGTTCGACGTCGTGCGATCTCTTTTACCATGCGTGGATCTGTTTTCATGGATTCCTTAAACATTTTGTATTTCCATAACACAACTCAACCAAACTGGTTTATATAGTTCAAAAAAAGTCTTTTTTCAATGAATTAATTATTTTATTCTCAAACACAGATGGAATTCATCAATAGCGCAACCTTCCGGCTTATAAGGAAATAATCGTTAAATTCTTAAAAATAAACCTATTAAAGCACTCAAAATTGAAAAATTCCGCAATTACCCAACATCCAAACGCTGATTCTGCCCATTTGATTTTTTTTACATAAAACCCTAACCCAGGATTATTGATCATGGCTGCCCATGGCCACAAGGGTGGCACCGATAATGATCACCCCTCCGGCAAGGGTGCGCCACCCGGGAATTTCCCCCAGAAAAACCATGGCCAGCAAAATGCCGTACAGGGGTTCCAAGGCGGTAATCACTCCGGCGGTGCGGGCCTTGATATGAACCAGGGATTTAATAAACAGGAAATGAGACAGGGCCGTGCACAGCCCCCCAAGAAGAATGAGAAGAAGAATTTCCCTGGGGGTGGGAAAGGCGATGTTCAGGGAGACCATCCAAGGCATCAAAAAAAGGGCCGCAAAAAGATTCTGATAAAACGACACCGTCAGGGGAGACGTTTGCTTTACATTTTGTCGATTCGCCAGCCCCAGCAGGGCAAAGGTAAATCCGGAGATCACGCCCCACACCGCCCCCTGGACAGGCTCCCTGGAAAAATCAAAGGAGGGAATCACCAGCACCAGTCCCACAAACACCACCAGCGCCACCACACCGTTTTTGAGTTCCAGTCTTTCCTTGAAAAAAAAAGGTTCCATAAAGGTGACGAAAACGGGAAAGGTGGAAAAGGTCAAAAGTCCGATGGCCACCGTGGAAATCTGAATGGAGATAAAAAAAGTGCACCAGTGCAGGGCCAGCAGTGCCCCCTGCAAAAGAAACATGGCCCGGGGCGCTTTTAATTGATTTCCGGGGGTGACGAAAAAAGGCAACAAAAAAAGGGAGGCAAAAACCGTTCTGCCAAAAACGATGAGCACCGGGCTGCACAGGAGAAACTTCCCGAACAGCCCGGAGAAACCGAACAGCAAAACCGCCAGATGGATATCCCTAAGCCCGGGGTTCATCCTTTGTAGCGCCACCGGCTTGGGGGAGAAAGACACCGAATCGTCCTATCGTGTCAACTGACGGTATTTGATGCGATGGGGCTGATCGTCCTTGATCCCCAGCCGTTTCTTTCGGTCCTTGTCGTAATCGGAATAACTGCCTTCAAAAAACACCGTCCGGCTGTCTCCCTCAAAGGCCAGAATATGGGTGGCGATGCGGTCCAGAAACCATCTGTCATGGCTGATGACAACGGCACACCCGGCAAAATTTTCCAACGCCTCTTCCAGGGCCCGCATGGTGTTCACGTCCAGGTCATTGGTGGGCTCATCCAGAAGCAGCAGGTTGGCCTCTTCTTTCAGCATCCGGGCCAGGTGCACACGATTGCGCTCTCCGCCGGAGAGAACCCCCACCTTTTTCTGCTGGTCCGACCCTGAAAAATTAAATTTTGAGACATAGGCCCGGGAGTTCACCTCCCGTCCTCCCAGCACAAGGGTTTCATGTCCCCCGGAAATCACCTCCCAGATGGTCTTATCCGGGTCAAGGACATTCCGATCCTGATCCACATAGGCCAATTTCACTGTCTCACCCAGCGCCATTTCCCCCTTATCCGGTGATATTTTCGAGGAGATCATGTTAAACAAGGTGGATTTTCCGGCGCCATTGGGTCCCACCACCCCCACAATGCCCCCGGGCGGAATGATAAAGCTCATATCCTCCACCAGCAGTTTCTCCCCAAAGGCCTTGGAAATCCCCTGGGCCACCACCACCTTGTCCCCCAGACGGGGTCCAGGGGGGATAAAAATTTCAAGATCTTGCTCTTTATCTCTGCTGTCCTGCTTTAACAATTGATCATAGGAGCTGAGCCTTGCCTTGGATTTGGACCTTTTCCCCTTGGGAGACATTTTGATCCACTCCAGCTCCCGCTCCAGGGTTTTCTGGCGTTTACTCTCCTGCTTCTCTTCGGTTTTCAGGCGATTGCCCTTCTGCTCCAGCCAGGAGGAGTAGTTGCCCTTCCAGGGAATCCCCTCCCCCCGGTCCAGCTCCAGAATCCAGCCCGCCACATTATCAAGAAAATAACGATCATGGGTCACGGCAATCACCGTTCCGGGATATTGACTTAAATGGTGCTCCAGCCAGGCAACGGACTCGGCATCCAAATGGTTGGTGGGCTCATCCAACAATAAAATGTCCGGCTGTTTCAGCAAGAGCCGGCACAGGGCCACCCGGCGCTTTTCACCACCGGATATCACCTTCACCGACATCTCTTCAGGCGGACAGCGAAGGGCATCCATGGCCATCTTTAACCGGGCATCCAGATCCCAGGCATCCAGGTGATCCAGTTGGTCCTGGAGTTCTCCCTGGCGCTGGATGAGTTTGTCCATCTCATCGTCGGACATGGGCTCGGCAAATTTCTCGCTGATGGCTTCGTATTCAGCCATGAGATCCACCGTCTCCTGAACCCCCTGTTCCACAACTTCCCTTACGGTGGCCTCTTCACCCAAAAGGGGCTCCTGCTCCAGGTATCCCACGGAAAATCCCTTGGAGAGGATGGTCTCACCATTATAATCCGAATCAATCCCTGCCATGATTTTCAACAGGGAACTCTTTCCCGAACCGTTGAGCCCCAACACCCCGATCTTGGCACCATAAAAATAGGAGAGGCTGATATCCTTTAACACCGGTTTTTTGTCATAAAATTTACTCACCCGGATCATGGAGTAAATTACTTTTTTGGTATCTTCCGACATAAATTCAAACTCCTGTAATATAAGTGTTACACACTCTTTTCCATAGATTACAAATCAGTACACCACCGGTTCCCGGAAAATCATATCAATGGCCTCCCTCCCGTTTTCCGCCATGCGGGGAAAGGGGCCACTCACCCCGGTGAGCTGCCTTAAATTTTCTCCGGTTCGTAAAATCAGCCGGGCAAGGTCCCCTTCGGCAAACACGCAGCCATCCACCACCTGATCCCAGGGCACCCCCATGGCCCAGGAGAAAACCGGGAGCGCCGGCTGGAGATACAAATTGGGAGCCGAGAATCCCCCTGCCAGCAACCTTTCAGCAAAGGGGGCAAGCCCCTTTCTCAATGTCATAAATTCCCGGGTCAAACGCTTGGGCAGCCCCCGTCCATTGAAAATGTCATCATCAAACACCTTCTCGTTGACAAAGGCGGCCATCACCGCTGCCAGCATGACAGGGTCCCGATCCGGTAAAAGCCCCTGCCGGAGACACTGGGCCACCAACAGTGGTTGATCCATGCGCAACTGGGAGGCCCATTCGCCATCTTCGGTGAGGGTCCCCGATGCCGTGACAAACCCCTCTTCTTTTAAAAAATCAAGATGGGTCAGAAAATCCTGCCACAGGAATTTCAATCCATATCCATACTCCTTCCTGGCCTGCCGTCCCTGGTCTCCCAATGAAATCATATAGGAGGCAAAGGATTTTTCCAAAAGCTCGTGGATCTGAGGGGGCTTATGGGAGAGCAGCAGGTTGAGCACCATGGAAAAATCTATTTTGATCTGACTGTGCACATCCATGGGAGGGGCTGTCACCATTTTTGAGACGTGTTTCAGATCCATGAATTTACCGGGCATCACAATGGCGAACCCAATGTTGTCCATACCCCTGCGCCCGGCCCTTCCGGTCATCTGCTGGAATTCACTTGCCGTCAGGGGCAAAAAGGAGACCCCGTTAAATCGGTCGGAATTTAAAATCGCCACACTTCTTGCCGGAAAATTCACCCCGGCGGCAACGGTGGAGGTGGCAAACATGGCATCCAGAAGCCCTTCTGACATCAGGGTTTCCACCACCACCTTCCAGGCCGGCAACTGCCCGCTGTGGTGGGAACCCACGGCAAACTTTTCCAGGTGCATGCGCTGATCATGGTCCGCAAGATGGGAATTATCTCCGATGAGTTCCTGGATTCGTTTGGCCAGGCGTGCCTTTCTATCCGGTTGTTGTCTCAGCAGTTTTCCATGGCACAGGCCAATGGCCCGGTCACAATCCACACGGGATTTCAGAAAAAAAATGGTGGGCAGCAGGTCATAGGCCTTGAGCACCTTCAAGATGTCACCAAATTGAGGCAGACGGCCAGGCAGGGCAATGGCAGGAATTTGTTTTGCCTTGATATAGTCCGTCACATTTTTGTGAATTCTGTTTTTACCCGGAGCATCTTTCTCTTTTAACAGGGGACTCAGGGTGCCGGAGGGATGAAAAAACAGGGGAAACAGGGGCACGGGCCGGTTTGTCTCCTGGATCACCTGGCACCTTTTCCCCCGCATGGATTCAAGCCAGCCGGCAATGTGATGGGCATTGCCGATGGTGGCAGACAGCAGCAGCAGAGAGACCCGCTGGGGCAGATAGATGAGGCACTCTTCCCACACCACTCCCCGCTCGGCATCCCCCAGATAATGGGCCTCATCCAGAATCACCAGATTGCAGGCGAGGTCTTCCCCTGTGTGCATGGCATCATAGAGCTGATTTCTCAATATCTCCGTTGTACCGATGATAATGTCGGCATCGCCGTTCTCTTTTTTATCTCCGGTGAGTATCCCCACCGTATCCCGGCCAAACCGGGAGATGAACTGGGCATATATGGTGTTGGTCAATGCCTTTAAGGGCGTTGCATACCACACCCGTCCGCCTCTGTCCAAAACGGACCGGGCTGCACTTTCTGCAATCCAGGTCTTTCCGGCACCGGTGGGAGCGGTGACCAGGCAATCCCATTGGGCAATGGCATCAACGGCTTCCCTCTGGAAAGGATCAGGAGAAAAGGCAGCGCTGTGGGGCACACCGATTTTTTGAAATACAGACGTAAGCGAGCTGTCCGCCCCCGGCTTCATGGGGGTAAAATTAGCCCTCTTATCATTTCTGCTGTTTGCTCGTTTTTTTCCACGATGATATCTATTATTTTCCATGGAAAGGATAAAAGCACAATTCACCCAAGTATGCAACATTCCAGCATTGTTTATTTAACATCTCAACTTTCGGGCCTGGTTCTGCTTGACGGGTAGACATGTTTTTATTTGCTATCTGAATCACATCCCACCGGCTCCCTTCAGTCTGTGCATCCATCAACGGACTGATGCCCCCTATTTTGGATTTTTCCAACGGCATCATAAAATAAATGGGTCTCATCGTTGCATTTAAGTTCTTTTTGAGCTATAGGAATTTCCGGCGTGGAGAACTCAAACCTAAATTCGAAAGACCGGAGATGTCATCTCCTGTCCAGATGAATTGCGTCATGGTCAAGGTTTTTCATTTCAGGCAACGGTTCAATTATTTCTAACAGACTTTCCTCCCTGGCCGGAAACCGGACTGCGGGAGCATCTCAAAAAGGAATTGTCATGGAAGGTGCGACAGTACCAATTATCGTATTTCTAATCGTTTACGCCCTGATAACCTTTGAACTGGTTAACAAGGCAGTATCAGCACTCCTGGGTGTCATGGTCCTATTGATCATGCATATTGTGGATGAACATCATGCGGCATCATTAATTGATTTTGAGACCATCATGTTGTTATTGGGCATGATGTCCATTGTTGCCGTGCTCAGAAAGTCGGGATTCTTCTCAATGCTTTCCGTGAGGATAGCCGTCCTGACCAAGGGAAATCCCCTGAAGATCCTCATCCTCTTTTCCATTGTAACGGCCGTACTGTCGGCATTTCTCGACAATGTCACCACCGTGCTCATCATCATACCCATCATCATTGAGCTGACCCGGGGAATGGGGCTGGACCCCAAGATCTATGTCATCAGTCAGGCGGTGATCTCCAACATCGGCGGCACAGCAACCCTCATCGGCGATCCCCCTAATATCATCATCGGCTCCAAGGTGGGGTTAACCTTTAACCAGTTCATCGGCAACCTCATCATTCCGGTGATTATTTCATTTTTCGGCATTCTGTTTTTTATTTGGCTCACCAACCGGGAGAAGTTCAAACCCATTGACAATAACCTGGCCAAACTGTTTTCCGTTCAGCTGCTTCTGGAAAAAATCAAGGTTGAATTTCTCAACACCCGCATTGATCAAAAGCTGCTGATCAAGGGGATAAGCTGCCTTGCCATCGCCATTTTGCTCTTTGTCACCCAGACCGTCACCAAGATGTCTCCGGGTGTGGTGGCCGTTTTCATGGCCATGGTGCTTTTCACCATCTCCGGAGTGGATGTGGAACATATGCTCGAAGAGGTGGAGTGGAGTACCCTGCTCTTTTTTGCCGGCCTCTTCATCCTGGTGGGGGTTTTGGAGCACAAGGGTGTCATTGAATGGGTGGCCCACAAGGTGTTCCTGAGAATCGGGGACAACCCCTATGTCATGGTGCTCACCGTGCTCTGGGTATCGGGCATTGTGTCGGGCTTTCTCGACAACATCCCCTTTACCATCACCATGATTCCCATTGTAAAACTCATGCTGGAAGTGAATCCCATTCCCAACAATATTCTCTGGTGGGCCCTGGCCCTGGGTGCCTGTTTCGGCGGCAACCTCACCATGATCGGCGCATCGGCCAACATCGTCTCCGTGGGTATGGCCAAACAGGCAAAGGTGCATATCAGCTTCCTTGAGTTCATGAAGGCCAGTGCGGCAATCACCATCATAACACTGATAATTGCCTCAGCATTTCTCACCCTTTATCTATGGATATCCTTATGAATGATAAAAATAGACAAAATATGTACAAACTGCTCAGAGACCTTGGCGATATACAGGGTATTGCCCGGATAACGGTATTGTCCTTAAACGCTTTCATTGAATCCATCCGTCAGTTGCAATGCACCAAAGAAGAGCTGCAACCCCTTTACTTTGAACTGGCTGAGGCCATTAAAACCTCACAACCCAAAATAATTCCCCTGATCCACCTCCTGATACAGTTTGAAAAGGAGATGCAGGAGATCATGACATCGGAAATGAACCTGGAGGAGATCCGGGAAAAAACCATTGAAAACCTTGACTCAAAAATCAAACAGTTCCAGAACAATGCCGCCAGGGTCACGGAGAACGGCTTAAAATACATCAACAACCACGATGTGATCATTGTCCATTCCCCCAGTTCCGTGGTGACCAATATTCTTGTGCAGGCCAAGGTAAAATGGAACAAACGTTTCGAAGTGATTATCCTGGAACACAACCGGGACAGAACCCGACAGATCATCCAGGCCCTGAGGGATAATGAAATTGAGCATATTGTGGCCCCAGCCTACAATTTAAGCCACCACATTGAACGGGCCACCAAAATGTTCTTAGGCGCTCTGACCATCACCTCGGACCGAAAAATTGTGGCCCCCACCGGTACTGCCGGCACGGTGAGTCTGTGCCATCTGAACGGAATTCCGGTACACCTGTTTGCCAATACCCTTCACTACTCCCACAGGACATCAACGGATCAATACATCTACCAGGAAGAGGAAGATACCCGCAGTGCCAATATCGACTTTTCCATGACCACCCACTCCCATGACCTGGTAAGTCTGGATCTGATCAATCACATTGTCACTGAAAACGGTGAAACGAAAAAAACAGCCACCGCCCCCTGATCCCCACGGCGTACCTAAAACAAAAGACCCGTTCCCTGTTTAGGGGCGGGTTTTTTTGTGGGACATGGAAACACCACAGACCAGCATTTCCAGCACACCCTTTTGGCCGAAAAATCTCCCTCTCCACCCACAACAAAAACATTGATTCTTCCCCACAAAACAGATACCCTTGACGATCGTGAAACTTGATGATCAAGTTTTTGAGCTGATTTCCGGAAGGACGGGGTCACAGAGGTAGAGGTCATAATTATACCATTACACACTCAATCCTGATAGATGGCATACATAATGAGTAAAAAATCAAAACCCCAGATTCTGGCACCTGCCGGTGACCGAAACGCCTTCCTGGCCGCCATTGCCGCCGGTGCCGACGTCATATACTGTGGACTGAAAATCTTTTCCGCCCGCATGGAAGCCGGAAATTTCGGCATGGAAGAGCTCTCCCGCCTGAACGCTCTTGCCAGAAACAGAGACGTCAAGGTCCATGTGGCATTCAACACCCTTGTCAAACAGGGGGAAACCGATAAAGTCCGGCGCCTGCTGACCAAGCTCAACAAATACGTCCATCCCCACGCCCTGATCATACAGGATCCGGCGGTGGCTGCCCTGGCCAGGGAGATTGATTTCAAGGGGGAACTGCACCTTTCCACCCTGGCCAACTGCACCTTTCCCATGGGGCTTGCTGCTGCAAAACAGATGGGATTTTCCAAGGTGGTGCTTCCCAGGGAACTCTCCATTGACGAAATAAAAACCATGGCCGACAAGGTCCCCGACGGCATGGATCTTGAGGTATTCATCCATGGTGCCCTGTGCTATGGGGTTTCCGGCCGATGTTACTGGAGCAGCTGGTTTGGCGGACGCAGTAGTCTTCGGGGCAGGTGTGTACAGCCCTGCAGGCGGATGTACCGCCAGAAAAATAACCGACAGCGCTATTTCTCCTGCCTGGATCTCTCCGCCGATGTTCTCACCAAGGTGCTAAAGGAGATACCCCGGGTCACCACATGGAAAATCGAAGGCAGAAAAAAAAGTTCCCACTACGTTTTCTACACGGTCAAGGCCTATAAACTGTTAAGGGATCACGGCCATGACCCCCAGGAGAAAAAGCGCGCCCTGGCCTTTCTGGCGTATGCGCTGGGAAGACCCGCAACCCACTACAATCTGTTGTCTCAACGTCCACAGAACCCCTTGCAGAAAGAGACTGAAACAGGATCAGGTCTCTTTATAGGGCGGGTCAAACAGGGAGACGCCCCCCAAATTATCACACGGGAACCCCTGCTGAAGGGCGATCTGCTGCGCATTGGTTATGAAGAGGACAGGGGACACCTTATCCAGCGGATAACCCGCTCCATTCCTAATAAAGGGACCCTGGTGCTCAAGCCCGGCAAGGGCATCCGACCGGCCAAGGGGGCCCCGGCATTTATTGTGGACAGAAGGGAGCCCGAGGTCAATGCACTGATCCAGGATCTGGCCCAACAGCTTGAAAAATTCAGTGCTCCGGATATCACACCAATGATTTCACAAGAAGACCCCATGACACCAAGGGAGAGCACGCACGCCTTTGTGGACAACAATGACCCGGTCCGGGACATCACCCTTTTCAGATCTCCCCCCGTGGGACGGATTCCCGGGACCATTGCCCGATGGTTGGATCTGCAGACGGTGAAAAAGGAGAGTGGGAAAAAAGTCAAACAGACCTGGTGGTTTCTCCCCCCGGTGCTCTGGCCCGGCGAAGAAAAAGAGTTAATCATGGCCATCGACCTTGCAAGGGAACGGCATGCCCGTCATTTCGTCTTGAACATTCCCTGGCAGATCACTCTATTTGACGCGCCTGACAAACTCAATCTCTGGGCTGGTCCCTTCTGCAACATTGCCAATGACAGACATATACATATGCTCCGGGAGATGGGTTTTTCCGGTGCCATTGTCAGTCCGGAATTAACCCGGGATGACGTCCTCTCCCTGCCCTCTGCCTCCCCCCTTCCGTTGGGAATGGTCCTGGAAGGAAACTGGCCCCTTGCCATATCGCGGATTATTTCACCGGATATGTCACAGGATCTTCCTTTTTTAAGTCCCATGGGAGAGCCGGCATGGATCTCCAAAAGAGATAACAACTATTGGATATTTCCTGGTTGGCGATTAAACTTTGCTCCCATGAAAGAAATTTTATTTCAGGCGGGATACCGTTATTTCATCACAATGGAAGAGCCTGTAAATAAAGAAATTTCTCTAAAAAAACGGCCAGGACTCTGGAACTGGGATCTCACACTGCTATAATTTTTTTTAAAAAAACTTGTTGACCTTTTGTTTTTTTTTCAATAAGGATTAGTCATCATTTTTTCAACTGTCATAAAGTAAGTAATTCCGCTTCAGTTTTAAGGTGCTATAACCCTATTGATATGGAGCTTTACTTTGAAAAAGACACGACGTAAATCAATTGTTCTTGCCAATTTCTTTATTTTGTTCCTTTTCTGGATGATCTTTTCCGGAAAATTTGATTTCTTCCACCTCACACTGGGGGCGCTTTCCTGCAGCCTTGTGGCCTGGATGGCTGCAGATTTTCTCATAACCGCCCCCAGCCTGGGCAGCGTGGCAAAGCAATGGAAGGGTTTTTTCGAATACATTCCATGGCTTATATGGCAGATTATCCTTGCCAACTTTCACGTCCTTGCCCTGGTTTTAAGCCCTGATATCAACAGCCGCATCAACCCCAAAATCATCAAATTTAGAAGCACCATCAAATCGCACATGGGGCTGGTCACCTTTGCCAACTCCATCACACTGACCCCCGGCACCATCACCGTCGCCGTTACCATGTATGGCGATATGGCGATACACGCCATTGACAATGAATCCGCAGCTCCGCTTCCCGGCGAAATGGAAGAACGGGTTGCCAGAATTTTTGGTGAATAATGGACAAATTTATCCTCTTTTCGGCCATTGTACTCAGCATACTCATGGCGATACCGCTTTACAGGGCCGTTATGGGCCCCACGGTGCTGGACCGCTTCATGGGTGTAAACGCCATCGGCAGCCAGACAACGGTACTTCTGATCATGATCGGATTTGTGTTTGACCGGGTGGATATGTTCATTGATATCGCCCTTGCCTACGCTCTGCTGAATTTTATCGCCGTCATTGCGGCTTCACGATATTTTCACAAACGAAAAGGCTTAAGTGAGGAGATGAAATGATAAACTGGATTGCCTCTGTGTTGATTATCGGCGGGTTTGTCTTTTTTCTTGGCGGATCCATCGGCATGATCCGACTACCCGATTTTTACTCCAGACTCCATGCCGCCGGCATGTTGGACACCATGGGTCTTTTTCTCACCATGGGGGGGCTGGCACTGTACGTGATCCATGATTTCTCCTTGGGAAACGTTCTCTCCGCTCTGAAGATCATACTCATTGTGGTGTTTGTCTTTATCACAAGCCCCACGGCAACCCATGCCATTGTGGACGCGGGTGTTCGTGCAGGCCTGAAACCATGGACCAAAGAAAATGAAACCCCATAGCATAGGTGGTGACACATGATCTGGCAACTTGAATTGGTTATTCTTATACTGGTTATTGTATGCGCCTTTGCAGCCATCAAAGTCAGGGACCTGTTAAGCGCGGCCCTGCTTCTGGGGGCTTACAGCTTCCTCTTGTGCCTGATATGGGCCGTTATGGGAGCTGTGGATGTGGCATTTACCGAAGCCACGGTGGGTGCCGGCGTCAGCACTGTTTTCTGTGTTGCAGCGGTATTTCACACAACAAGGAGGACCAAAGATTGAAAATTCTTGGGAAACTGACCATACTGCTCTGCGGGGTGCTTCTCATGGTTTTCACCATGGAATTCCCCAATTGGGGTGATCCTGAATCCCCCGCATCCACCCATCTCTCCCCCTATTTTATCCAGCATACCATGGCTGATACAGCCGTACCCAATATCGTCACCTCAGTCCTTGCCGATTACAGGGGGTACGACACCATGTTCGAAACCACGGTGATCCTCACGGCGGGCCTGGCCTGCTTTCTATTGTTACGTGTGGAGAGGAAAAAGGTAACCCATCGATACTACCGCCATGAGCCCACAGGAATCACCCTTCGCATGGAAGGAGATAAACACCCGATAAATTCTGCTGTTTTCACGCGCATGGATTCAAGCTGGGTTCCCTATGATATCATCATCAGCCGCACCTGCCGGCTGATCATCCCCTTTATCCAGTTGTTTGCCCTGTATGTTCTGGCCCATGGGCATCACAGCCCCGGCGGAGGATTCCAGGGGGGTGTTCTCATGGGAGCCTCGGTGATTCTCTTTGCCATCTCCCACAATCTCAGAACCTCCATAAAAAGTTTCAGCGAAAAGGCAGCTGCTCTCTTCAGTGTCACCGGTGTCTTTATTTATGCAGGTACAGGTGCCCTGTGCCTGCTGTTTGGAGAAACCTTTCTCAACTACAGTGCCCTTGCCCCTCTGTTTGGGAGCGATCGTATCATGGCCCGGTCCCATGGAATTCTCATGGTTGAAATCGGTGTGGCCCTGGCGGTCAGCGCAGTGATGATCTGGATCTATTATAACCTGTCTTCTGCCGGGAAGCAGGATGAGGGACTCTGATATGGAATCATTATTTACACTTATCCTTGCCAAGGCAAATTATGTGGCTTACATCATCCTCATGATGGTGGGACTGTATGCCATGATTGCCAAAAACAATCTCATTAAAAAAATTGTCGGAATGAGTATTTTCCAGACAGCCATCATCCTGTTTTATGTCTCCATTGGCTGCAAACGGGGCGCCACCATCCCCATTCTGGAACACGGCCATCCGGAAGAGGCCGCCCATGGGGCGGAAAAGGTTATGGCCCACGGCATGGATGCCATTCACGTTGCAGATTATATCAATCCCCTTCCCCATGTGCTTATGCTCACGGCCATCGTCGTGGGGGTGGCCACCCTTGGCGTGGCACTGGCACTGGCCATAAAGGTTTATAAAACCTATGGTACCCTTGAGGAAGATGAAATTAACCAACAGCTGAGGAGCGGATAAAACCCATGACCCGTCATCTGCCTGCCTTAATCATCGTGATCCCGCTTCTGGCGGCCCTTGTCACCGCCGGATCCGGATGGCTAAACCAGAAAGCCCCGTATCGCATTGCCGTTTCAGCCCTATTGTTTTCATTTATCTGTGCCGTTCTCATGCTGATACAGGTGGTCACCACCGGTATTGCCATGGAATACAGAATGGCCGGCTGGGCCGGTCCCGTGGGCATTGTTTATGTCATTGATCACCTGAGCGCCATTGTGCTTGTGGTGATCACCTCGGTGGCCACCCTTAACCTTGTGGCCCACAAGAAAAATATCGACATTGAGTTCAAGGACAAGCTGGGAACCTTTAATGCCCTTTATGTACTGTTCACCGCCGGACTCATCGGTATGACCACCACCGGGGATGCGTTCAACCTTTACGTTCTCTTGGAAATCGCCTCTCTGTCAGGATATGCCCTCATCGGGCTCGGCAGGAACAGAGCGCCCCTTGCCACCCTTAACTATCTGTTTCTGGGCACCATCGGTGCCACCTTTTATCTTCTGGGCGTGGGGTACCTTTACATTGCGACGGGTTCCCTGAACATGGCGGACCTTGCCGCCATCATTCCCAAGCACATGGATTCCGGGGTTATCCTGTTTGCCTTTATCATCTGCCTCACCGGGCTTTTTGTCAAAATGGCCCTGTTTCCCATGCATGGCTGGCTGCCGGATGCCTATTCCCAGGCCACGTCAGTGGCCGGGGGACTCATTGCCCCCCTGACCACCAAGGTGACCGTTTATATCATGATCCGCATCTGCATGACGGTGTTCACGCCGGAATATACATTTGGACACCTTGACGTCAACAACTTCATTGTCTTGCTTGCCGTCGTGACCATCATATTCGGGTCGCTGTCCGCCCTGGCACAAAAGAATGTCAAGAGAATGCTCACCTATATCATCATCGCGGAGGTGGGCTATATGGTGGGCGGTTTTTTTCTGGGAAACCGCCTGGGTATCTCAGGGGCTATTCTTCACATCATCAACGATGCCGCCATGACGCTTGCCCTGTTTCTTGCCGCAGGCATATTTCTGTGGAAAACCGGCGGACATTATAGAAGCGATCTCAAGGGCTTGTTCGCAAAGATGCCTTTTACCATGGCTGGATTCGTACTGGCAGGACTTTCGGTTGTGGGGGTGCCGCCCACCTGCGGATTTTTCAGCAAGTGGTATCTCATCTCCGGGGGTATCCAGGCTGGCAACTATTTTTTTGTCGGTGCCCTGATCTTCAGCTCCCTCGTCAACGCCGTCCTATTTTTCAGGCTGTTTGAGATTGCCTATTTTGAACCGTTCAATGATGACCAGCACCACGGAACAGCACAGAGTCACGGTACAAGTCACCACCATGGGGGCGCCATTGTCATCAAAGAGGCCCCCCTGGATATGTTGATTCCATTTCTTGTTGCTTCCATGACCCTGATTGTCCTGGGTCTTTACTCTGGAAAAATTGTTACCAATATCATTCAATTTGCCATACCGACAGGGGTGATCTAATATGCCAATGGAAATCGTCTTCTCTGTAAAGCCCTTTCTGGCCGTTCTTGTTTCTCTGGTTGCCATACCCGGTATTATCTCAAGCCGATCACAGAATATCAGAGAATCCTGGACCTTTGTTGCGGCAGCCATCAAATTTGCCCTGGTGGTCTCCATGCTTCCCCTGGTACTCAACGGTGGGGTGGTGGAGTATACCCTGTTTCAGGTGTTTCCCAATCTTGGAATCGCCTTCCGGGTGGATGCCTTTGGCATGCTTTTCGCTCTGGTGGCCTCCTCATTATGGATTATCACCTCCATCTACTCCATCGGATACATGAGAAGCCTTGATGAGCACAGTCAGACCCGGTATTTCTGTTTTTTTGCCGTGGCATTGTCCGCCACCATCGGGGTGGCCTTTTCAGCCAACCTCTTAACCATGTACCTTTTTTACGAAATGCTCTCCCTTGCCACCTATCCCCTTGTCACCCATCACCAGGACAGGGAGGCCAGGTCTTCGGGCAGAAAATATCTCCTTTACATCCTTGGCGGCTCCATTGGCTTTGCACTTCCGGCCATGCTCATCACCTACCACCTCACCGGCACCCTTGACTTCACCGGTCATGGGGTCATGGCAGGCCATGTTACATCAGGTACAGCTCTTGTGCTGACCCTCATGTTTCTGTTCGGATTTGCCAAGGTGGGCATCATGCCCATGCACTCCTGGCTTCCGGCCGCCATGGTGGCCCCCACGCCGGTGAGTGCCCTGCTCCATGCCGTTGCCGTTGTCAAGGTGGGGGCCTTCAGTGTGGTGCGGGTGTTCACCGGTATTGTGGGCACCGGAGTGCTGGCCCAATACAACATTCACCTTATTGTCTGCGTCATTGCCTCTTTTACCGTTATTGTGGCCTCCATGATCGCCCTCTCCCAGGATGAGCTGAAACGGCGGCTGGCCTTTTCCACCATTGGGCAGCTCTCCTATATTATTCTGGGGGTGGCCCTGCTGTCTAAATCGGGTATGACCGGCGGCATGCTCCACATTGCCATGCACGCCTTTGGTAAAATCACCCTGTTTTTTTGCGCAGGTGCCATTTTTTGCGCCACGGGCATCAAGTATATCAGCAAAATGAAGGGCATTGGTCGAAGAATGCCCATCACCATGACGGCGTTTCTCATCGGGTCCCTGGGCGTTGTGGGTCTCCCCCCCTGCGGCGGGTTCATCAGCAAGTGGTACCTGGTGCTGGGAACCATTGAATCGGGTCAGATTGCCATGCTGTTTGTTCTTCTGTCCAGTTCATTTTTAAATGCCGCCTATTTTTTCCCGGTGTTTTACAACGCCTTTTTCTGCAGCCCGGAAGAGAGGATGTTTGGAGACAAGGTCAAAGAAGCACCGCTGTGGTGTGTGGTACCCCTTGTCATCACCGCCGGTATCTCCATTATTCTTTTTTTCTACCCTCAGCCCTTTCTAAACCTTGCAAAACTTGCCGTCCAAAATATATTGGGAGGATAGCTCCATGAACAAAGAAAAATTTGAACTGAAACATGATGCGGTTCCAGGATACAAGCCGGTTTTTCTGGTGGTTTTTGCCCTGAGTGTCATATACCTTGCCGTGGTGTTCTTCAGCTCGTTTTAGCCATTTTTCCATGGTGGTTTTTAAAACAAAAGGATGATGCATTGATCATGAAAAATGAAAAAAAGCATATGTTCGACAACCCCAAAAATGTTAAGCGGCTCCTTGTCGTTTTTTTCACCTCTGTGGGAGTCCTCTTTATCACGGACTTCTTCGTTCATAAGCATGCCCACTTCCCATGGGAGAACTGGCCGGTTTTTTATGCCATTTTCGGCTTTGTGGCCTGTGTTTTACTGGTACTGGTGTCAAGATTCATCCTGCGGCCCCTGGTAAAACGAAAGGAGGATTATTATGAATAACGTCTGTATTCCACCGGCATTCATATTCATCATCGGTGCACTTCTAATCCCTTTTCTCCAGGGGAAGACAAGATCCACCTATGTGGTACTTCTGCCCGTGGCGGGGTTTATTAACCTCATCTCCATCCCCATGGGAACCCTGATGACCGTTCCGTTTCTTGATTATACGCTTACCCTTGTGAGGATCGACCGGCTCAGCCTTGCCTTTGGCTATATTTTTCACATCGTCTCCTTTATCACCATCATCTACATTCTGCATGTGAAAAAGAACCTGGAGTATGTGGCCGGTTTTATCTATGCCGGCGCAGCCCTTGGCACCATATTCGCCGGAGATCTTTTTACCTTCTTTGTGTTCTGGGAAACGCTCACCGTGGGCTCTGTCATGCTCATCTGGGCCAGAGGCACCAAGGCATCCGCCTCAGCCGGGTTCCGATACCTCATGGTCCATGTCACCGGCGGACTAAGTCTTTTGGCCGGTATCGTAATGATGGTCATGAAAACCGGCTCCATCAAATTCGGGTTCATCGGACTTACCGATGCGGCCTCCTGGTTTATTTTCATGGGTATCGGTGTGAACTGCGCCTGGCCTTTTCTGCACACCTGGCTCACCGATGCCTACCCCGAGGCCACCATCGGCGGCACGGTTTTTTTAAGTGCCTTTACCACCAAAACAGCTGTTTACGCCCTGGCAAGGGCCTATCCCGGCACTGAACTGCTCATCTGGATTGGGGTGACCATGGCCGCCTTTCCCATCTTCTTTGCCGTCATTGAAAATGACCTCCGACGGGTACTGGCGTACAGTCTGGTGAACCAGGTGGGATTCATGGTGGTGGGCATCGGCATTGGGACGGAACTTGCCATCAACGGGGCCGTGGCCCATGCATTCAACGACATTCTGTTTAAGGGCCTGTTGTTCATGTCCATGGGGGCCGTGATGTACCGCACCGGAAAAATCAAAGCCACGGATCTGGGGGGACTCTATAAATCCATGCCCTGGACCGCTGCCTTCTGTATTGTGGGAGCTGCCTCCATCTCGGCATTTCCCTTTTTCAGCGGCTTTGTCAGTAAATCCATGGTAATGTCGGCTGCTGGGAATCATCACATGATCGCGGTGTGGCTGGTGCTGCTCTTTGCCTCGGCCGGTGTATTCCACCATGCAGGCATTAAAATTCCTTTTTTTGCCTTCTTCGGCCATGATGCCGGTCACCGGGTGAAGGAAGCCCCTTTGCACATGCTTATTGCCATGGGGCTTGCGGCATTTCTCTGTATCTTCAACGGTACCTTCTACAAACCGCTTTACAGCATTCTGCCCTATGCCGCCACCTATGAGCCCTATACCATGTCCCACATTGTCTCCCAGACCGAGCTGCTCTTTTACTCGGCCCTGGCCTTCACCCTGCTGCTGCTGTCCGGCATTTATCCGGCTGAAATGCGGGCCATCAATATCGATTTTGACTGGTTTTACCGAAAACCCCTTAACGCACTGGAATCCCTGTGCGGACGTCTATTCAATGGAATAAACAGTGCCTGTGACCTTATTTTCGTCAAGGCATTGACCGCCCGGATCAATGAATTTGCCGTGAATGCCACGGCAAAACTCACCACTACATTTCTTTCGCCCTTATTACGTATCTCCACCAGGAAAATCATAATGGAAAAGGAGGCAGTATTATTGGAAGAGAGCCCCGTGCCGGTCATGGATATTGACAAAGCCTTTGACACCGGAACCTCTCCCATTGGCATCTTTGCTGCCTGTGCAGGATTGATGATCGTTGCGATGTACCTTTTTTCCTGACCAAAGATTAAGAGGATATGCATAACCAAAAGGATCGAATTTAAAACCACGCCCATAAAAATCCATTGCCTGGATTACCAGTGGCGATGCTAACAAAATACCATAGAAAAATATGGGGAGCGTATGATAACCAAGGCTGAATTAAAAAAAGATGAATTCCTGAGATCTCTCACCGATGAAATGCTTGAAAAATTCATACCACTGACAGAAGTGTGGATCGTTGAAACCGGTGAAATCATCTTTAACGAAGGCGATTCCGCGGATAACTTTTTCATGGTTAAAAAAGGAAAAATTTTACTGGAACAAAAAATTTCCAAAGATATCATTGCAACGGTGGGAACAGTGGACCCGGGAGAATCCTTTGGGCTCTCAGTACTTTTAGATGAACCCAGACGACTCATGTCTGCCATCTGCAGTGAAACCGCCACTGTTTATGCCATTCATAAAAATTCCCTTCTGGATCTCATGGACAATGATCACTCCATGGGATACTTTATCATGAAGCAGGCCGCCCGGGTGCTGAACACCCGTTTGATCCTCAGGACGGAACAGTTCTTAAGATCCATGCACACCCACCCGGACATCCATGAACTGGAATCCAACTAACCTTACAAAAAAAGGGGTTACAGCATGAATTTTGCTGTAACCACTGGATTTATTATTGATTTAATCATCACTCCGGTCCACCGGCGGAAAAGTTCAGGGCAGTGACGGTGCAACAGCCATCCTGGGCATCCATGCCAACACGCTCCGAAGCCGAATGGACAAACTGGGGATTCCCTATGGCAGGAAGTCGCGTCTCTAAATCATAGTTACATGAACATTCCCGGAATACCACTATCTTGTTGCAGATTCCGGTTTCTCAAAGTACCACTGCCACATAAGGCCAAAACTTATCCCGAAAGCATCATCAAAAGGTTCCTGAAAATCCTCATATTTAGCCTCGCAGAAGGCATATAGTTGTTTCCAAATATTGACTCCGAGCATGCTTTGTCCTGAAACGCTGTCATGGCGGTATTCATTCAATGGGTTATTGAAGTCTATGTCACACCATGTACTGGAAAAGCAGTTTACCCGCCCGATACTAAATGGAATTTTCAGGTAAGGAGAAATCATCCACCAGTTATGTCCTTGCCGACCATCCGTGCGAGCCAGAAAGAGGGTCATGTCAAAAGTTGCATGGATTCTATTAAGAAACTTGCTTATACCTCCAAAAGTTCTGGTACCCCGCCAACGGAAACCGAAATAACAACGATCATCCGTAAAGGTGTCTATATTATATTCCATGGCCACATCAAACATATGCAGGACAATGTTATCTCCGGCAATACCGAATGTGTTCAAAGGCTTGAATAGGTCGAAACTTCCGAAATGGTTTTTCAGATTGGTTTCGTCGTGACCATGGTCACCCGTAAAATCAACGAACCCATAAAGCTCCAAATCAAATGGCAAATCGTTGGTTTCAAATTCAGGCGTCAATGTGATAAATTCTCTTTTTGTGTCATATTGATAAGAAATGCCAGGAGTTTTTGTCATATATGATAACTTTTCCATTTTATATCACATGCGACAGATGCCAGGGAAAGAGTGGTGATCATTAATGACAAGGAGTTCTTCCACCAAGCATCCAAACGAATCTGCGGTAACTTGGACGCAAAAACCATGCTGACAGACATCCGCAAGTATCTTGTAAACTTCATGCCCGCTCAAAACCTGGATTTAAATACATACGAGCCGGAAAACCGGATACTTCGCAATATCGCTTCTGCAAGTTTCTATTCTGAGACACCATTGCGTTACCCGGCCAGGTTGTCCAAAGAAGCTGCACTATTCGTTGAAACAGGTCGCTATGGCCCGGTGGTTTCCATGATTAACCGGTCGGAAATACAACCGGTGGCAAAAGAGGTTGAATCGAAAGCAAAACAGTACCCACTTTGCTTTTTACTGCTACACCTGAAAGTAGCCGAAAAAAGGCTCGGTGAACTTATGATTTCAGCGCGGGGGCGAGACTTGTTTTGCAAAGAACACGCTCGTTTGCTGGAACTCCTGCACGATTCTTTTGCCGTTGCCATTGCAAACATCTTAAAGCACCAGGGAGTCCTGCGCCTGCATAAAAAGCTATCCGATGACTACCGCTACCTGGTCAACGAAAAGAAGAATCGATGGCCCAAACGGGGCTGCCGTCCGTTTGGATGTAAACGCCAGTACACTCAGGCACCGCATGCGCAAACTTGGCATCACGTTTGGAAAAAGAAGAAAAGCAACTTAAAATTAGCTTGACGCAGTTCAGGAACAACAAATCATGTGAAATGCACTATAGGTGAAAGCATGACTTTTCGACGTTTCCGCTTCTCTGCCACTAACAAGAAAATTTGGAGTACTCCCCCCCATGTGGTACTTGGAAACGCCAGGGACACAACGTGTGCTCTTTCATTTGAGTCCAAATTTATAATTGCTGAGCCACAGCGCCGGGACTTGACATTTTTTCGGATGAGAGGCAGGATGACCGAGGAATGTCGGGGGCATATAGACCCGTGAATATGGCAAAGAGATTCAAAAAAATGTATGGAACCTGATATAAAACGCCCCCATGATCCAGAGCGACCTGGATATCTTTTCCCTGATCATCCACTGGTTTCATTTTGAGCATCTTAAGCGCCACAGCAACCATAAGATTCAGTGAACTGTTTTCCACATGGCAAGTTTATTAAAGAGCATACAAAAATCTGTCATCCAATATGCAAAAGTTATTTCTCAAATCATCAAAACAGATGTTGAAATAATTGATGATGAGCTGATACGAATTGCCGGGACCGGATTATATGCCTCTCAGATAGATGCCAATGTGTCGAACGAAGGGTGTATTTCAAAAAAGGTCCTGCTTTCAGGAAAACGAATCGTTGTCCAAAACCCGGGAATTGATGCCGTCTGTATGAAGTGCATTAAAAAAAAGGATTGCAACGAGACGTTTGAGATGGCAACGGCCATTACCCTTAAGGGGGCAACTATCGGAGTTATATCCCTGGTTTGTTTCAATGAATCCCAGAAAAAAAATATTTTAGACAACTATGAATTATTAGAGATCTTTATAGAACAAATTGCCGACCTGATTTCCGCAAAAACCATTGAAGAGGAAGAAAACCGCAAAAAGATATTGGCCCTGAATCTGTTGGAACGGTCAATTGGTTTGATAGACGAGGGTGTCATTATCGCCAATGGTGAGGGCCAGGTATTAGAATCGAACACAACGGCCAATGAAATCCTGAACATCGAAGCTAAAAGCAAAATCGCCTTATCCGGTTTTCAAGTGATCGGAAATTCGATTTTTGGCCGGGAAGAATTTGAACTCAATATCAACGGAAAGACGCATACCGTTTCCGGGAATATCTACAAAGTTGAATTGGAAAACGGGGACATCTACAATATTTTCATATTTCTTAACCCCGAAACAATGCGGGAAAAGGTTAGAGAGATAACAAGCACAAAAGAAAATATCGCTTTAAACCATATTCTTGGAAAAGATGAAAAAATAAGATCCATCAAACAGAAAGTCAGGGCCATTGCCTCATCCCGCTCAACCGTTTTGATAACCGGTGAAAGCGGTACCGGAAAAGAGCTGTTTGCCAGATCCATCCACGTGGAAAGTGACTGGAAAGATAGCCCTTTCGTTGCCATCAACTGTAGTGCCATACCAGATACATTACTGGAAAGCGAGTTATTCGGATATGTAAAAGGGGCTTTTTCCGGTGCCCATCCAAATGGAAAAATAGGGAAGATTGAAGTTGCCGATGGCGGTACTTTATTTTTGGATGAGATCGGGGACATGCCGCTCCACCTTCAGGCAAAACTGCTCAGAGTGGTAGAATATAGAGAGGTGGAAAGATTAGGTTCGGTTAAACCGATTAAAGTTGATATCCGGATCATTGCGGCAACAAACCAGAACCTGGAATCCATGATTGCTGCAAAAGCGTTTCGGGGGGATCTGTTTTACCGCTTAAACGTGGTTCCAATAAATATTCCGCCATTGAGAAACCGAAAAGATGATATCGAATTCATGGTTCACCATTTTGTAATGGAATACGCCAGGTTATTTTCAAAAAAAATTACAGCCATTGAGAGTGATTTGATAACTCTTTTGAAAAAATACGACTGGCCGGGAAATGTGCGGGAATTAAAAAATTGCGTGGAATATATGGTGAATGTAATTGGAGAGGCAAAAACCCTTACCAAAAATCTCCTTCCGGATCATATTCAGATAAAAAACGAGGAGAATCTTTCAGATCTCTGCTCTCTGGCAAGCATTGAAAAAGAACATATCAAACTTGCGTTGAAACAATACGGATATTCAGTAGAAGCTAAAAATAACATTGCAAAAGCTTTGGATATCGGCGTTGCAACACTGTATCGAAAAATAAAAAAATATAATCTTAATTCCATATAACGGGCATGTCCTGCCGGACACAACAAATATAGAAAATGGTATTATACCGCCGCCCCCCCGACGGGCAATGGGCCCGGACCGGAACTGTAGACAGCTCAATTGTCCGGTTCCTATTGCCCATCGGGGGGGCGGCTCTGCTGAGGTTGCCTTGGAGGCTGCCTTTTCATATAACATACATGGCAGAAAAACCTGCCACAACGAAAAACGAAAGTCCTTTAATTCCAGCACATTGGTGAGACTTTCATATAAAATCAATAAAGAAACATCGTCTTCATCTACCCCGGTGTAATCTTTATTGCCCCGCCTTGCTCAACCCAATTTATTTTCCATTAAAGTATCCGGGCATTATCATAATGAGAAACACATATCATTTTGATAATGCCTTCAATCACAGCACTCCTCCCTTCTGACAATCCGCTTTTAAGCTGTCAGGTTTATCAAAATGAGAAACAAACACTCCTAAAAAACGGATTTTGACTTTTTATCAACAAACTTTATAGTTAATAATTTTTTAATACATTCAATATATTACAAAAATACATTCCACATTAAAATCCTTTCGGCATCCTCTTTGCTATTACATCAAGAAACATATCTTTTTTTTCGTGATCCCCAAAAAAGAGGTATCTCAAGCGGTTTTATAAGGAAACCGAATATTAATTTTTATTTTAAAGGATTTGAAAATGCAAAAAAAATTATGGGTTTTGGTGTTCAGTGTTATGTTGGTCTGTTTATCCGGCTCCATGGTGTATGCAAAGCCAAGGGTCTGCAAGATCGGGCATGTAAACTCGGCAGCATCGTTATTCCAGTTTCAGGCAATTGAATTCAAAAAAATTATTGAAGCAAAAATGCCCGATATGACCGTTGAACTGTACCCCGCCGGCCAAATCGGCGGTTCCCTGGCGCTTATGCAGGGACTTCAACTCAATACAGTACAGATTTACCCAGACTTCACCTATATCTGGGAAAGCTACGTGCCTGAATTCAAAGCACTGGCCGTCCACTATCTGTTTAAGACCGTCGAGGATTTTGAACAATTCTGTACAACCCCCCTGTTTGAAGAGATCAACCAAAAACTTGTCAAAAAGGCCGGGGTCAGGATCATCGGCAACGTAGATGCGGGCGGTACCTTTCAATTTCTGAGTAATAAACCCATTCATAACATGGACGACGTTAAAGGCATGAGAAACCGTTGTGCGCAATTCGCTCCGTTATTAAACAGTTGGCGGGCATACGGCGCAAGCCCCACACCCCTGGACTGGGGGGAGGTCTATACAAGCCTTGCAACAGGCTTGATTGAAGGGTTGGATAATCCGGTCATGGATATCTACGATGAAAATTTTTATGAAGTCATCAAGTACATGAACATGACGAATAATCTGCAGGTATTGATCTCTTACAATACAAGTGAAGCGTTTTGGAAAACGTTATCATCAGACGAAAAAGCCATATTTAAAGAAGCCGTTGAAATGGCAAATCAAAAAACAAAAGCTGAGGTCAAACAGCGATTCAAAAAAATTGTTGAAGATATGAAATCAAATGGCGTTCAGTTCATAAATACCGATACAACCGAATTCCGTAAGGCCATTCCTGCCAATATCGAAAAAATTCTTGATGGAGATAAGGATGCAATCTCCTTTTACAAAAGAATAAAAGCAGATGGATTTTAAATGGCATTACGTATACGGGAGAATTTTTGATTTATGCAGCTGACAACATTTATCAGCAAAACTGTTGAAACAATCACTGTCATTTTAGAAGGGTTGGTGGGTATTCTGATGATTTTTCTTTTGTGTATCGTATCGGGAGAAATTATTTTAAGATTCGTTTTTAACAGTCCCACCTCATGGAGTTCGGAACTTGCCAGATTCGTCTTGATCTGGCTGACATTCACAGGTGCCAGTATTGCGACAAAACGCTCTCTCCACCTGACAATGGGATTTAACATTTATCGATTCATTAACACTAAAAAGGTAAAAGCGATAAAAATAACCGTCAATACGATCATATTACTGACAATGTCGCTGATTTTCTATTTTAGTACAAAAGTGATTTTCCTGTCCGGTGCAAGGATGGCCCCAATGACAAAAATACCCATGTATTTACCATGGGCGGCCATACCGTTTAATGCCGTGATCATAGTTGGTTACATCTTAGAAAGATCCATAAGGATTTTGACAGATAATGCCTATGACGGAGAACTATCATGATTGGAATCATTTTTCTATCAATGCTGGCATTGTTTTTCCTGGGTGCACCCATGAGTTTCGGGATCCTGGCAAGCACGGTATTGTTCCTCTTTTTCCAAGGGAATTTTGTGGAGATAACCTCTGTAACGGCCCAGGTTATTTTTGCCTCTGACACATATGTGCTCATCGCCATCCCGTTTTTCATTCTGGCGGCAGACCTCATGAATGAATCCAGGATAACGGACAGGATCTTCGGTTTTGCCAAGAGTGTTGTCGGACATATCCCCGGCGGGTTGGGGCATGTCAATGTTTTTGCAAGTATGATTTTTTCAGGCATGTCCGGTTCCTGCCTGGCGGATACGTCAGGGTTAGGCAAGGTTGAAATCAAAGCAATGTTGGACGGCAAGTATGACCCGGCTTTCAGTGCGTCGGTGACAGCGGCATCAGCAATGATCGGACCCATCATTCCTCCCAGCATCAGTATGGTTATCGGGGCAGTGGTTACGGGAACATCTCCCGGCCGTATGCTCGTCGGTGGCATAATGCCCGGAATCATGATGGGGTTCGGTCTGATGGCCGTTGTCTATTTTCTGGCGAAATCAAGAAATTATGACAGATTGCCCAGGGAATCGTTTAAAATTGTCATAAAAAAATTCATTGCCACGTGTCCGGCCCTGATGACCATCGTCATTATGGTTGGCGGAATTATTACGGGCATCTTTACGCCCACTGAAGCCGCTGTTATTGCCTGTATTTACGCTTTGTTACTATCCGTATTTTATTATCGTTCTTTCGGCTTTAAGAAACTGTTTAGAATTATGATCAGCACGGGCGTGAACACCGGGGCGCTGCTTTTCATTCTTTCAGCAGCATCGGGATTGGGATTACTGGCGACACGCGCCCAGATACCGCAACAAATCATACAAAGTGTCGTCGGAATAACCTCAAATCCGACATTGGTTCTTTTTTTGATTATCGGCATTCTGATCCTGATGGGAATGGTCATGGAGGACCTGTCATTACTGGTTATCATGGGGCCGCTACTCACACCTTTGGTGAAGCAAATGGGAATTGATCCGGTTCAGTTCGGGGTTATTCTTGTTTTGACACTTATGTTTGCAATGATAACGCCCCCAATAGGGATGGGTTTTTATATAACCTGCAATTATGCCAATGTCGATGTCATTGCATATTCCAAAGAGATATTGTGGTTCTTTTTAGTTCTGTTATTTGTCGTAATCTTAATGGTTTTTTTCCCCGGGATAGTCACGACACTGCCGAATTTGGTTTTTGGGGCTCCTTTGGTTTGATGGATATGGGGAGGCCCTTTGAATCGAATAATTAAAAGGTATTACAAATGAATAATGAACAAATGAAAAAAAAGGCTTTTGAAAAGATCGATCGCCACCGGTTGGAAATTATTGAGATGGGACGGTCTGTAAAATCAGAGCCGGAACAAGGATACAAAGAGTATAAGACGGCTGAAAAGATCAAAAAGATATTTACAAGTTTAGGATTGGCCCCCCAAAGCGGCCTTGCACTGACAGGGGTAAGAGCGGACATCAGCGGAAATAGGCCTGGTCCGGCCATTGCCGTTTTGGGGGAACTTGACGCACTGCCCAAAGAAAGCTCCATTGACAAGGAAGACCATGAGAACTGCGAATCCATACATGCCTGCGGCCATTTTCAACAATTGGCACATCTTGCAGGTGTCGGCTTTGGAATAAAGCCCATTATGGATGAATTGCCGGGACGGGTAACCCTGTTTGCAGTTCCGGCTGAAGAATATATCGATTTGGAATATCGGCAGCAACTCAAAGAACAGGGGCTTATAAAGTATTATGGCGGAAAACAGGAGCTGATCAGGGGTGGTGCCTTTGACGATATAGATATTGTCTGGTTATAACGGATTTGGGGGAGTTGAGTTGGTCTTCATATTGGACAAAAGGTAAGCCTTCATTTATGGTTAAGTAGCAACTCTTAACCAAAGGATGAAAGAATGACCAAAGATTCAGCTCAAAAACCAACTCCCCGAGAAAATCGTACGATAGTTCTGCCCTTCGATCAAGAGCAATATTTTGATTCAATCGAAGCGCCCAAAAGGTTCAGGAAGGAATTGGATGCTTTCATCAACAAAATTCCGGAGCTTTTCCCCAGCACAATCGGAAACGGATATTCGTTGAAAGAGATCCGGGTTTCAAAAAAATTGAACATACCGACACGGCGGATCATCATTGACGGGGTTGCTTACACAATTAGGCCTTCATTTGTGATGCCTTATCATACGGCATTGTCGGACAATGTTGAAAAAGCTCTATTTCTCCGAAAATTTGACGTACCTTTTTGGGCATTGAGCTATGTGTTCGGCAAAGATCAAATGTATTGGTACAGAATAGAACAGAGCCTTGGCAGAAACAGCATCGTAGGAACCACAATAAAGGATCCCGACCTTATGCCGGAACATCTTGCCGCCGATGAAAAGCATTCCCGGAGCAAGGGACAAAAGGTTTACATAGCCACGACCGTCGGCTCACAATGTATACTGGGAGCTTCCGTAAGTGAAGAAGTATAATGGACCCCATAATCTGAACCAGTTGCTAAGCGACATAAGGGATGTTAAATCCAGGGTTCAAATTCAACCTGAAAAAGGAGGTCCATGAGAAAAAATTACAGCGGGAACTTTAAAACCAGAATTGCAGTGGCCATGATCCGGGAGCAGGAAACTGTTGCTGAGTTAGCCCAAAAATATGAGATTCATCGCTCACTTCTTACCAGATGGAAAAAGGAGGCCTTAGAGGGTTTACCGGAAATTTTTTCAACAAAAAGAAAAAAGACAAAGAATGATGATGAAAACTTAATCAATGAATTGTACAAGCAGATCGGTCAGCTTAAAGTTGAGAATGACTGGCTAAAAAAAAAGGTTGATACAGTCGGTCTCTGACAGAAGACATCTGATTGATAAAACTCATGAAAGACTCAGTATTAACAGGCAGTGTGATTTGCTGGAAGTATCAAAGGGAGCCCTTTACTATGAGCCACGTCCCATTGATCCATATACACTTTTACTCATGGATTTGATTGATGCACAGCACACAAAGACTCCTTTTTACGGGAGCCGTCGCCTGGCAGTCTACTTGAAATCAGTCGGCCATGAGATAAATCGTAAACGGGTACAACGCTTAATGAGAAAAATGAGAATCGAAGCCATTTACCCCAAACCCAAACTCACCAGGAGGAATGAAAACCATAAAATATACCCCTATTTATTGAAGGGATTGAAGATTACACGACCCAATCATGTATGGAGTACAGATATTACCTATATTAAAATAGGTAAAGGTTTCGGTTATTTAACTGCGGTGATAGATTGGTATAGCAGATACGTATTATCCTGGAAACTTAGTAATACGCTTGAAAATACGTTTTGCATTGAGGCTCTGGAGGAGGCTTTGGATATTGCTATCCCCGAAATTTTCAACACAGACCAAGGGAGTCAGTATACTGCAACAAACTTCCTGGCACCACTGATTGCAAAGGATATCAAAATCAGTATGGATTCAAAAGGGCGGGCACTGGATAATATTTTTGTGGAAAGATTGTGGCGATCTGTCAAGTATGAAGAAGTATACTTGAAAGATTATCAAACAATGTCCCAAGCGTACAGGTCATTACGGGATTACCTGAATTTTTACAACAAGGAAAGACCTCACCAGTCCCTTGCATATGATGTCCCGAAACTGTGGTATCTGGGATGATCCGTTTTAAAAAAAAGGAATTCTATCTGATTTGAATGGGGGCCAGCCCCCATGCCCCCGGGATTTAACGCATTGGGGACCAAAGCATGAGTCGCTGAATAGAGACAAAGGCAGCGCCAAGTCTTCGCAATGGCGCTGCCCCATGCTTCGGTCACCAGCTACAGCGCTCGGGTTGCTTCCCAGCATTGCCCTATCCTCTGAACTGGTGGGCCTATGCTATCACGGGGGCAAATAATTTCAAGCCAAAAGAAAGTTTCTTGATTTTTTACCTGAAAATGAGTTCCTTTTTTGTAAAGCGTGCCACGCTTTTCTATAATGCCCGATTAACAAGGATCTTAGGGTTTGTGAAAACAGTATGAGGTAATAAAATGCAGACTAAACGTGGAGGATACAGAGGAAAACCAAAACAAAAGTTACCTCCGCATCTCAAGCGGGTTCACGTGAATGCTCGTATTCAAAAATGGATGCTTGACCAATTAAAAGCAAAAGGAGAGCCGGGTATCATCTTGGAAGATATTTTGAAAAAGGCTGGTTTTAAATATTGTGAGCCTCAGAAATGATTCATTTATGATTTTAACAATTCAAATTTTGGCCAGACAGAATAGTTGAGGATTGCCATGACAGACTGGGAATATTTCAATAAAAATGTAGCTTAAGAAAACTTAAAATCGGTCTTGACATGGGGTCCACTTTAAAGCCAGTGAAATTGCCTTGAAGAAAGCCTACGGCAAATTCAGGTTGGAAGCCTTTGACCTGAATCCTGAATACAGCCCGAAATCGGTCAACACCGACGGCTGGAAGGCTACAATGAACGCATGGACGTCCTTATTCCCCTGGATTTTTGTCATTTGCTGTTTTCTGCATGTGTTCATCAAGGTTCGGGACAGATCAAGTAAAAAATACAAAGAACTTTTCGACGTCGTGGGAAACAAGATATGGAATTGCTACGAGGCTGCAACCAAAGCATCGTTTTCCCAACGCGTACGCAGACTCTATGAATGGACAAAGGTCATCAAAGACGTGCCGGATGTCATATTGAAGCCAATAGAAAAATTGAAAAAAAACCTTTCATGTTATTCGAAGGCTTACGATTTGCCAGGATGCCACAGAACCAGCAACATGGTAGATAGGCTGATGCAGAGAATGGATCGCCACCTGTTCTCAACTTTTTACTTCCACGGTAGCCTTGAAGCCGCCGAGTTGAGCATTAGAGGCTGGGCATTGATTCAAAACTTTGCACCCTGCAATCCAACAACCATTAAGAAACACGATGGATGGAGGTGTCCAGCAGAATGGATCAACAAGTCAAGATATCACGAAAACTGGTTGCAAAACCTCTTGAGTTCGGCATCCATGAGAGGATTTAAACACTCTCCCCCAAATCCGTTATAACCAGGATATTGTGATCATGCAACACGCTCAATCCGATTATAAGGGAAACAGCGCCTATCTGACTGACGGTAGTAACGGTTTCGTGGGAAAAAGAATTCGGTTCATCGGGAAAACAAGCCATGCCGGAACAGCACCGTTTAAGGGGATAAATGCTTTGAGTGCTTTCCATCTGGCCATGGCTGCTGTTAATGCGCAAAGAGAGACCTTCCGGGACGAAGACACGATCCGGGTAAACACCATCATCACAAAAGGAGGTGAAAGGGTTAATTCCATACCCAGCGAGGTACAGATTGAAATGTTTATCCGGGCTAAAACCATTGATGCCTTGAAAGTTGTAAACGAAAAAATAGATCTGGCATTGAAAGCCGGTGCTATGGGCGTTGGTGCAAAAGTTGAAATTTCAAGCATTTCCGGATACCTGCCTCTCAAGAATGACGCACACCTGGCCAGTTGCTGGAATGAAAATGCCAAAGCCTTACTGGGTGCCCAAAATATCCATACGATGAGTTCGTGGGCAGGCTCCACAGATATGGGTGATATTTCCCAGTTGATCCCCGGAATTCATCCTTTTGTCGGGTCATTTACAGGGGACCTGCACACAAAAGAGTTTCAGCCGTATGACGAAGAGATGACTTACATCACTTCATCAAAGATTATCACCGGGACAATCATTGACCTTCTCGTGAATGATGCAGAAAAAGCCGATGAAATCATAAAAAATTTCCATCGTGGAATGAATAAAGACGCGTATTTCGATTTGTTGGACAGGTTCACCTATCAAGAGCTGTGGCAAGCGAATTAGGCGATTATCTATAATTTTAATGATGTTTTTGAAAAAAATTCAGAAGGTCTTTTGAATTCTGGCCTATCAGGTTAGGTAACTTAAATTTTGACAAAAAACGTTCCTTTTGTTGTTTAAAATTATAATGTTAGGAGATAAAAATGACTCAAGAAAATGAAAATCAGCTGGAAGTCTACCTCAACGGAGAATTTGTTCCTGAAAACGAAGCCAAAATATCTGTATTTGACCATGGATTATTATACGGTGACGGTGTCTATGACACCCTTTGCGGGTGGAACGGTTATATTTTTAAATTAGAACAACATATTGACAGACTTTACCGGTCTGCCCACACCATTAAAATGCAGATTCCCCTAAAAAAGGAGGAGCTGCTCGAAAAAGTGGTTGAAGTGGCCAAACGATCAAAGCAAAAAAATCTTTACCTTAAATGCTACATTACAAGGGGCTATAGTGAAAAACCCCTGCTTGATCCGAGGGGATGCGTACCCACGGTTGTCATTTTCGGTAAACCGTATCTTTGGCTGCTCGACTCGGAAAAAAGCGAAAAGGGAATTACCGCTAAAATAACAAACATCCGGCGTACGCCTGACCAGTGCCTGGACGGAAAGATTAAAAACTTGAATTATCTAAATATCATCATGGCAAAGATGGAGGCCATTGAATCCGGTTATGACGAGGCCATCATGCCGGGTCTGGACGGGTCTATTCTGGAGGGCCCGGGATATAATGTTTTTATGGTTTCCAATGGAAAGGTAATAAGCCCGCCGACTGAAAACATTCTCGTCGGTATTACAAGGGAAACCTGCTTTGAAATTGCAAAAGAGATCGGGCTGGAGAGCGCGGAACAAAAGATCACCAGCCATGATATCTATAACGCGGATGAAGTGTTTCTCAGCAGTACGGCAGGTGGTGTTATCGGTGTAAGAGAAATTGATCATCGCATGATTGGAACCGGGCAAACCGGCCCTGTCACCAAGAGGATCCGTGAAAACTATTTTAAACGGCTGGAAAATGGCGTAAACGGTACAAAATATCTATAAAGAAACTTTACGCCCATCCGGCAACGGCTTGTTTTTATAATCGCTGGTTTCATTCGGACGGATGAAACAGCCATGGCCGCGAACAAATCAGCCCGGTCCCGGATGGGCGATTGCGGAGGTAATGTAGTCAATAAAATCAATTTCATTCATTTGAGAAAACAAAAAACGACAAAGGGTGGAAGGGGTAAATATGAAAACTTGCATAAAAAATGTTCGAATTATTGACGGGAAAGGAGGTGTCATTGAAAGGGGCTATATTGTCTTTGAAGAGCAAAAAATAATTAAAGTGTCGGAAGGGAATAGTCAAACAGATTCAGATTTTACGATCGATGGCACCGGAATGACAGTTCTCCCGGGGATGATTGATTGCCATGTTCATTTAGGGCTGGACTGTTCTCCGGATCCTTTTGCACAAGCGATAAAAGATACTGAAGCAAGTATAGCTTTTAAAGTGTGCCAACAAGGGCAGCAGTTTATAGAATCTGGGGTCACAACAGTTCGAAGCCTGGGAACTAAATTTAATGTTGACATCAGTTATAGAAACGCCATTCATAACAATCAAAAATGCGAAACAGGGAGAGAAATCGTATTCCCCATCAAAAAGGAAAAATCAGATAGTCAGAAAGGGTTTTTGCCGAAGAAAAACCTATTAGAGAGGAGTAAATTGTGGATGCTTTGAAAACCATTAAGGTGCAATTGGTGGTACTTGTTGTTTCGGTGATTACCGAATTAATTGGGCTGCATATGATTAAAATCGGGATTGCTACTATCACGTTAATTCCTTTCATTTTTGCTTTTATAATCGGCATTTTGCTAACGCCTGCCGTGACGGATAACTACTGGAAAGGATTCAAAAAAATTATTGGGGCTAAAGAGCAAATAATGATCAAGCCTTTTGTCACTATGAGTATAGCGCTTTTCATCGCCAAGATATCCGTGAGTATAGGAGCCAGCATGGATCAGATAATCAAAGGTGGAGCGGCCCTTGTTCTACAGGAACTTGGTAATGTTGGCACCGTTTTGTTTACAGTGCCGGTTGCCGTTCTGTTTCTTAAAATGGGAAGGGAAACCATTGGAGCAACTTTTTCAGTCACCCGTGAACCCTCTCTTGCATTGGCTGCAGAAAAGTGGGGCTTGGAGTCAGAGATAGGCATCGGTACTATGGGGACTTATATAGTGGGTGTCCTTATAGGCGTCGTATTCTTTAGTATCGTATGTTCCATTGTCGCTTCACTCAACCTATTTCACCCATATGCTCTGGCTATGGCATCCGGGGTAGGTTCGGCAAGCATGATGGTTGCGGGTGCAAATACAATTACGGTGCTGGTTCCCCCGGAGCAGGTACAGACGTTGATGGGTTTCGCAGCAGCGAGTAATCTTCTGACAACAGCTACTGGAATGTATATGTCGGTCTACGTTGCCATACCATTGGCGCAATGGATGTATAAAAAACTTTCCAAAGACAATATGGAAGATGTTAAAGAGAGGAGGCTGTAGCAAATGAACGAGGAAAACAACGAAATGGATAATGGCGAAACTATGAATCTTGCCTACTGGGCAACATTTTTACTCGTATATATTGTTTTGTGTATATTTGCACAAGTTGCCAGCTTTTATCACGTATTTGGTGCTACCACTGCATCGACTGCCAATATCTGGTTAATAATCAAGGGCTATGTTGTTCTCTATATCGGCACTATGATCGGTGTCATCCTGGCGAAATATATACATATTGGATGGCCTGTTGTGTTGTGGGTTTCCTTGGTACTTATTGTCGCTTCTTTGCCTTGGTTGCCAACCCATGATTTTGTTGTAACGCTGACAAAACCGGTTGCTCTCCTTCCCATGGGCGGCCCCATTCTTGCTTATGCAGGATTGCCTGTTGCAAAAAATGAGCTCAAACTGTTTAAAAAGGCAGGATGGAAAATGGTTATTATAACATGTCTGACCATTATTGGATCGTTCATCGGTTCTGTTGCAGTTGCCGAAGTGGTGCTTAAGCTTACGGGCCAGATTTAGAACATCTGCTGGTTCCGGTAGAGTTCGACAGGTATAGTCCAACTATTAAAAAATTATTGTTAAAGGGGTGGGTGAATGGCATTGTCCAAGAAAGCAGTCTATTTTTTCTGTATGAATTCCGAAATTGACCCCGTTGCAGAACGCGTATTTGAAGCATTGTCTCAGATATATAGCTTTATAGAGACCGGCACTTTTATTGATGGCAAGCCGATACTGAAATATTTGGATAACAAAAATAATGAGCTATACTTTGTTAGAACGGCCAAAGTTGTTTGCCATGACTACAGGCGGTATCTCCCGATAATGAATAAACATTTTTCTGATTTTGATATGGCCGGTCTTGTGACATGGCATGAAGGACAAAACGCTCCGGATGCAATATTTTCTGTTCATACGACGGGAGATGTCGATTCCGGCTATTTCGGCAATGCGAATCCTCTTTATATGCATAACATATTATTATCCCTTGATAAAAATCGGATTGAAGCCGGTCTGGAAGATTTCAGGACGACCACGGAAGCGACGCACTGGTCCGGAATGATCTACAACGGCGGCACTCCGGATATGATCCCGCAGTTTCCGGTCCCGTTGGTTGATATCGAAATTGGAAGTACCAGGGATAGCTGGACCAATTATAAAGCAGCGCAAGTTATTGCAAAAGCCCTGATGAATGTGTTCACGGATGACAATAAAAAATTAAAAAACCTGCTTTGTGTAGGCGGTGTTCACTTTGATCCCGGTTTTGCCGGGGCTGTATTAAAAACATGGAAAGATAACGTTTTTGGTATTTCACATATAGTAGCAAACCAATGGCTGGTAACGGGGCAATATGAAGGGGAAGGTGGACAAGCCAAGCTTGAAGGATGTATACAGTCCATTCAAGGTGGCATTTTCGGAATCGTGTTCCATGATAAATTAAAAGGTGTTTATAAAGAACAGGTTCGGATGCTTGGGAAAAAGTACAACGTTCCTGTTTTTAAGCATCAGCTGTTGCGCCGGCCCGGGGATATCCCCTGGTAAGATCTACATCTAATACTTTTTGCGTGTGGAACGGTTATATTGTTAAATGAGAACAAAATATTTTAACGGTAAAAAAACGGCGTGGACGTCACAAAACATTTGTAAAAAAACTTGGCACCCATCTGGAAACGACTCGGTTTTTTGATCGCTGATTTCATTCCTGAGGATGAACCCCTCACAACCGCGAACAGATCTCCAATGTTCCGGAAGGGCACTTACCGGAGGTAATCTTGTCAATAAAATCAATTTTATTCATAGGAAACGAAGCGTTGAGAAAAAAATCAACCCCGGTTGATTTCGAACATGATGATTTGCAAACATATCTTGACCATTTAAAAGACACCCTTCACCATCTCCAGGAGGCAAAAAAAATCGGCCGTGCCATTGCAGCCCCCCAGATCGGAATATTTAAAAAAATAATTTATATGGAATCCGGCCAGCAACGCATCATTTTGATCAATCCGAATATCATTGACAAGAGCAAGGAGATGTTTGAAGTGTGGGACAGTTGCTTTAGTGCGGATGTGGCTTTTATGGGAAAAACCCTGCGTCATAGAGAAATTACAGTTGAACATTTTGACGAAAAGCTCAACAAAAAAACGTCTATTTTTCAAGATGATTTATCTGAGTTATTTCAACATGAAATTGACCATTTGAACGGTATCCTGTTTGTCGACCGAATAGTTGACAATCAGATTATCATGAGAAGTGAATGGGAGAAATTATCAGCATGAGCCGGTCATGGTTACGGATAGGAAGGGAATTAATGAACATCCATCCGCAACCGGCACGAACTAACAACCATTTAATAACGTTTGAGGAGCCCAAATGGCCACCGAAAAATTAGACAAGAGCCTGCAATGCGAACTAGATACCCTGGCGGCAGAAGGCCGTGCAAAAGCACCGGAACGAATCATCGCAGGTTTTATCCCGTCGAAAGATAAGTGGGGTCCCCGGTATCAGCTGGCAGGCTCGGACAAGGAATTTATCAGGCTTAACTCCAACGCCTATCTCTCCTTATCCACCCATCCCGCACTCATTGAAGCGGCAGATAAAGCTACCCGAAAGTTTGGCACGGGACCGGGCGCCGTAAGGTTTATTGACGGCACTTTTTCATACCACGTTGATTTGGAACAGCGGATTGGGGCGTTTACAGGCCTGCCTGCCGCAAAAATCTTTAATTCTGCCTATACGTCAAACTGCGGCCTGGCATTGACCCTTTCCAGCAAAAAGACCCACTGGATCGGTGATCAGCTGAACCATAATTCCATTATCCGGGCCATGCGCATCTCAAATATCCCGTCGGCCAACAAGGGAATTTTCAAACACAATGATATGGATGATCTGAAACGCTGCCTGGATGAGGTGGATCCGTCCATGGAACGGGTGGTGGTAATCTTTGACGGTATTTTTTCCATGCGCGGGGATTATGCCCCCATTGATCAAATCGTCAACGTATGCAAACCTTATGGAGACCGATTTAAAGACGGGGTCATCACCGTGGTGGACGACTCCCACGGCATCGGGGCCTACGGCGCAACGGGCCGGGGAACCTGCGAATATACCGGTGCCAGGCCCGACATCATCATCGGCACTTTCGGAAAGGCCTTTGGGGTGAACGGCGGGTTTATCGCAGCCGGGAAAACCGTTATCGAAGCGGTCCGCCAAAAGGCAGATACCTATATCTATACCAATCCCTTAAGTGTTGCAGACTGTGCAGCTGCCCTGGCAGCCGTGGACATCTGCGACAGTGACGAGGGGCTGGCCCTCCTTGAGAACCTGCGTGCAACAACGGCCCGGTTCCGGAAAGACCTGGATACCCTGGGACTGGAATCCATTGACGGTCCCCACCCCGTGGTCCCCCTCATGGTCAGGGATACACAAAAAACCCGGGATTTAGTGAACTTTCTCTATAAAAACGGCGTACTGGTGGTGGGTTTGACCTTTCCCGTGGTTCCCCGGGGGGACGAGACCATCCGGTTCCAGGTCAATGCCTGCCATACCCGGGCGGACATTGATCACGTCCTGAATTTGATCCGGGAATTCTATCACTCCGGCATTGCATCATCAAAGTAATGACCGGTAGTCGTACGCATGGATCCCATTGAGGCGGTGTGCCATGAATGAAAGCGGTTTGCGGGGTAAAGCGACCGGAGAAAAGGAAACTCCGCAAATCCGCTTGAGTACCGGTTTATGAATGAAATTGGACTTGAAAATCATTCGAAACGGTGATAAATGATATCGTCCTCAAATCCATTGGGTTATGAGATAATTTTATGAGAGTGATATTCCATGCGAGTCGTTCTGATTTTTCCGCCCAGGGCCAGTGCCACCTACATGCCTCTTGGCATCGCTTCTCTGGCACCATATATGGAACAAACTGTTCCCAACACATCTGTTCAAATCTTGGATCTTAACATTGAAACCTGGCTGATGCTGGCCTGTGAGGACCCTGAAGGACAAGTACTTCTTGATTTTTTACATGGCCGCACCGGTAATTTCAAAGACAAAGGTCAAACCCTTTTTCATAAAGTGATCTGGGACCGGCTTCGGAAAAAAATGGAATATCTCCATACCCAGGCATTGAATTATGCAGGTGCCCTTGAAACGGATCCGATCATTGAATCCATGATGCAAGCCCAGGCCCGGCACATTCTGATGTCAGATCCTGAATGGGTTGGATATTCCGTGCTGTTCCCGGAACAGGTTGCCTTTGCCGCAGCGTTGGCCCGGGCCATCAAAAAAATATGCCGGCCCAACGCACAGCCAGGCGCTACCCGGCATTGCCGGGTGGTCATGGGGGGCGCCATGATGTCTGCCATGTCGGTCAGAGGATTTCTCAACGCCTGTCCCTATATTGATGGAATTGTCTGCGGAGAGGGTGAATTTGCTGCAGCAGCCCTGTGTCGCGGATCGGACTGGGTGGCTATTCCCGGTCTTATCCATCGCATGAACGGCGTAATCGTCTCCAATCACAAAACCCAAACGCTTTCTTTAAAATCACTTCCGGCACCGGACTTCTCCCGCCTTCCCACAGACCTCTATTTCAATCCGGTTCCGGTGGTACCGGTGTTGTTCTCCCGGGGCTGTTCATGGCGCAAGTGCCGGTTCTGTGCGCATAATTTTTCCTTTTCAGGATACAGACGAAAACCGGTTCAAGTTTTTGTCGATGAGATCGAACAGTACCGCACCACCATGAAGGCCCGGCATTTCTATTCAGCCGATGAATATATCCTGCCGGATGACATGGACGCCATTGCCAGTGAAATCATCAGACGGGGGCTGGATGATATCAATTACCATGTGTTGGGAAAACCGACTCACGATCATTCTCCGGACCGCATGAGCCTATGGGCCTCGGCAGGCTGCCGATGGATCGCCTGGGGAATTGAAAGCGGGTCCCAGCGTCTTTTGGACCTCATCAATAAAGGCACCCAGGTAACAGATATTGAACGTACAATGGAAATCTCTTTTAACGCCGGGATTTCAAACCTGGCCATGATGATTTTTGGGCTGCCCACAAGCACAGAACAGGATCTTCAGCAGACCCTTAATGTTATGGACCGGATCTATCCTTTTGTGGACGCGATCAGCGCCAGCGTTTTTGTCCTGTTTAAAGGGACCCATTTTGCAAAAAATGCAAAAAAATACAACCTTCATATTCTGGAAGAAAAAGAGCTGATGTCTGCAGGCGGCATGCCGGTTTTCAGCAACCGGTTAAAATTTCAGGAAGTCGGGCAAAACGGGGCACTCAGAACACCGCAAGGGACTCTTGAACTGGCTGCCTGGATACGGCACCGTAAATGGCTTGGGAATCCTCCTTTGCTGGAAAAACTTCCCAGCGAACACTATCTGATTCACCTTTCAAAAACCAGGCAGCCAGCATAACAAAATATATTAAAAAAGGACATATCAGAATTTGCAAATTATGTAAAACGATACCGAAAACAAATTTTTTTATCAGTTTTCTGCCAGAATAGATAATCGTCCCATGCATTGTCTGAAAAGATGGGCTTCACTCTAACAACTCCTTTTCATGCCCTTTGCCATTTTCAAGCTGGGCTATTGACTCTAACGGGTGGGTATCCCAAACGGACTGAGGCCAATGCGATTGACAGTGACGGTACCGTGATATTCAGTCATGGGAAACTTGCTGGGGGATCTGCATTGACCCGGCGGTTGTGCCGGAAACATGGCCGGCCATTCTTGCATGTTGACCTGGCGAAAGAGGTGGAGCCGGCAAGAGTGGTATCTGACTGGATCAGGGAACGGGACATCAAGGTTCTGAATGTGGCCGGGTCCCGGGAATCCAAACATCCCGGCATCCATGATCAGGTGGTGGAGATCATCAAGCGGGTGCTGGTGGGCACGGGTCGGGCCGGTACCGGGCAGGGTGATAATGTGATCCGGGAGACGGTGGTGCCTTTTCTCCTTGCCGGGTGAGGCCTCCAAATTTGGGGAGTGGTGCTGGACGTCTTGTGATATCCACATACGTCCCATGAAGGCCTGATGAAACCTGATTTTGAATGGATTATGTCCTTGGAGGGTTATTGTCTTGACATGGTTTTTGGGGGAAGGTATGGAATTAAGGCTTGGGAATTTTATCTTCAATGGAGTTTGAGATCCAGCTGCATGTCTTGTCTTGCATTTTGTAATGATATCCAGATCTTCATGTGAAGACAACTTGGGTCGCGAGATAACGAAAGTTCAAGATCTTGTCAATGGCTGGAATTCTCCGCGATTCAAAAAACTTAACTGGTAAGTGGGAATTGGATGGTGACACAGTAAAAGGCATTTTTAACGAATGTGGTTGCCCACTTGTTCGATCAAATCTTATCAAGTTGCATCCTGCCCAATGCCTTTGCTCTAAAGGTAATGATGGAGACCGTTTTTGGTAAAGTCGCAAAAAAAAAGGTTGAGGTCTTTATCAAACGATCAATTGGCAAGGGTGATGATGTCTGCGAATTCATAATTAAACTGAGTAGGTACGAAAAGACGTCAGTAAATTCAGCCGACCCAAAAAGCCGGGCAGCTGATTAAATCGTTGGGCCAATGAGATGATCGGATTGAAACGACATACAGTACGAGTGGTTGACCATCACCCGGATTGGGCCGATATGGCGGCTAAGGCCTGTTTTCAGGTCCGCGATGCTGGCGGCGAACTCATTGAAGACGTACAACATATCGGCAGCACGGCAGTTCCCGCCCTGCCCGCGAAACCCATTCTTGATCTCGCAGTAGCCGTGGCCACCCTCGACGTAATTCCAGAGTTGATTGGGAAGCTCACAGAAATTGGCTATATCTATCGTGGTGATGGAGCAGACGATGGTGGCCACCTGCTCGTATGGGAATCTGAACCGAATATTCGAACCATCCATCTTCACGTGGTCGCACTTGATAACGCGCAATGGCATCATCAAGGAACCTTGAAATTTTTGACGTCATTCCATAGGGAAATGTGTAATCTCATAACCGGACCACCGCATTATGCCGGGAACCGTCACGTCATCATGTATGGATAATTTGCTAATATTCCTATCCCCTATATGCATAGTTAAAGATCGGGGAGGTTTCACCGTTTTTGAAAGGATCAAGATAACTTCCCAGTGACACACAAACTTGTAGCCCAATTTGTAGCCAGGCCTGTTTCACAATAAAAAAGGCTCTCAGCAAAAACGCTGAAAGCCTTGATTTCATTTGGTCGGAACGGCTGGATTTGAACCAGCGACCACTTGTCCCCCAGACAAGTGCGCTACCAGACTGCGCTACGCCCCGATCTCTCAAAAACAAATACGATTTACCACCGTTGCTATCCGGTGTCAAGTATTTTTATGAAAATTTAAAATCACCCTCCGGCACTACCTTCCCAGGCCTCATTGATTACCTTTAAAAATCCTGCCACCGCATCAGGGTCAAACTGCTCCCCGGACTCCTTTTTAATAATGGACAGGACCTTCTCTTTGCTCATCTTTCTTCGATAGGCCCGATCCGAGGCCATGGCATCAAAGGCATCGGCAACGGATAAGATTCTTGCCAGTCGGGGAATCTCCCCACCGCTGATCCCCTGGGGATATCCCTTTCCATTGTAGAACTCATGGTGGTGGCGAATGATTTCCTGCTCTTTTGTCCAAAGCCCCAGTTTACTGACAATATCAGCACCAATGACGGGATGCTCTTTAATTTTTTCGTATTCCTCATCGTTGAGCCGTCCGGGCTTCAGAAGAATGTCATCACGGATTCCGATCTTCCCGATATCATGGAGATGACCGGCAAATTGAAGGACATCCAGTTCCTCATCTGTACAACCAAGCTCTTTCCCAATCATTACAGAAACTTCTGCAACTCGTCGCGAGTGTTTCTGAGTATAGGGATCCCGCGCCTCCAGGGCCGCAACAAAGGCGTAGAGTGTGGCAAAAAGATTGTCATAAATATTCTCGTAAAGTGCTGTATTTTCTATGGCCGATGCAGCCTTGTGGGAAATAAAATTAAGGAAAAAAAGATCTTTCTCGCTGAATCTTCCTTTACCGGTTACAATGGAGGCCGTGATAATACCAAACACCTTGTCCCGAATTTTTAATGGAGAAGCCATGAAAGATCGAATGGAACAAAAAATCGTTTCATCCTGGGGCGAGGCGACCAGAAGCGGGGTATCTTCGGCAATGGTGGCCAAAAGCATGGATTTCAACTCCCGGTGCATATCTTTTTCACGCTTTTTTTCATCATTGGAGCTGGTAATGGGAAACAGGGTGTCGCCACTTTCCGAATAAATATACAGGCAGACCTCGTCAGCCTTGCTGACCTCAAGGCCCAGGGCCACCACCCGATTGAATATATCGTGACTTGAATTATATGAAGAAAAATCATCCATAATTTTGTTGAGCAGGTTGACCTCTTCAACCTTGGCCATGAGTTCCCGGTTCAATTCTTTGATACGTTCCTGTCGCTGCACCTCCTCCCTGAGAATGAGGTTTTCCACAAACAGTTCACGCTCCCTTAAAATCCGACGCAGACTTAATTCCATCTGTTCCAGATTTACGGGCTTGATCAAATAATCCACCACGCCGTTTTTAAGGGTCTCAATGGAATTTTCCAAAGAAGGAAATCCTGTCATCACCACCACCGGCAAAGATGCGTCTTTTTTTCGGATACGCTCCGCCAGTTCAAGACCATCCATGATCGGCATATTGATATCCGTGAAACAACAGCCAATGCGGATACCGGTATCAATAATCGCCATGGCCTCCTTGCCGTTACGGGCCGTAAACACTTCATACCCCTTACGTGCAAAGTACTCTTCCGTTATTTCAAGGATCCCCTCTTCATCGTCCACCACCAGAATGGTGTTTTGGCTGTCATTGTCCATCATGCTTTAGAAATCCTGTTTGTGTTGATATCAACTTCAGACCCGGAGCATATTTACCCATGGCAACCCCTAAGAATTTATTTTTTATGATTTTTTTTAACATTAATTTCCATTGGTTAACGGCAATATACTAAACGGCCACTCTTTAATCAATGTAAAAAAGGCAAAGCAATTCTTTTAACTTCCGGGAAACACCACGATCAATGAATATCGGTCTCTAAAATATATCAAATAAAGAATAATATTCTTGACAAGTTGTATTTTAAAGAATATTATTCGAATAATTGTTTAATTAGCCTCTTTCCATTTTGAAAAAACAGAGGATAAAGGAATATGGCCTGCCCTAACTGTTCGGCTACCCACTTAAGGCGGGACAGCCTCTAAAATCAAGGTTCTTGGGAGCCCTTAAATTGGGGGACTGCAAGCAACTTATCCACATAAAAAGCCTTGAAAATATCCCGGCTTAAGTGGGTAGCCAACTGTTCAGTGGGACGCAATCAGATCTTCTATCCAGCTGCCAATATGTCATTTGGCACATCATTAAGGATCACGTTACTCACAAAAGGATCACCATGGATCACATTGATTTTAAAATTCTTAAAATTCTCCAGAACAAGGCAAGAATTCCCAATGTGGAAGTGGCAAGGGAAATCGGCATGGCTCCGTCTGCGGTTCTGGAACGTATCAAAAAACTGGAAGCCCGGGGTATCATTAACGGGTATGAAGTACGTCTTAATCCGGCCCGGTTTGGCGGATCACTCATTGCCTTTATTCACATCACCCTCACCCGGGATGCTCTGATGAAAGAGGCCGCCACTGAACTTGCGACCCTGCCGGCCATCCAGGAGGTCCATTACATTGCCGGTGAAGACGGTCTCATGGTCAAGGCCAGGGTTTCCGACACGTCTGCCCTTGAGACATTATTAAATTCCCGGATAAACCCCATGGAATCTGTGGCCCGCACAAAGAGTTCCATTGTTCTTTCCACATTTAAAGAGACGGCAAAGATCCCTCTGCCGGAAACATATACCACTACCTCTTAATCCCAGGAGTTTCATTATGCCCATGTCCAAAGCGTTTGAACAACGGCTCTCAACCGTGCTGGAGAAAACCGTCCGGCAGTTTGGGACCCCCTTTCACATCTATGACGAAACCGGCATCAATGCCACCGGCCATCACCTGAAAAAGGCATTTGCCGATTTTGAAGGGTTCCGTGAATACTTTGCAGTCAAAGCCCTTCCCAACCCCACCATCATGTCCCTCATGAAGGAGATGGGATTTGGATTTGACTGCAGCTCCTCCCCGGAACTGATGCTGGGCCGACAAATCGGCTGCACCGGGGATGACCTTATGTTCACCTCCAACAATACCAGCCACGAGCAGTTTCTGACGGCAGCTGAAAACGGCGGGTGCATTTTAAATCTTGATGATATTTCACTCATTGCCAAGGTACCCAAGATGCCTGAACTGATCTGTTTCCGGTACAACCCCGGTCCCCGGCGCAAGGGCAATAAGATCATCGGCAATCCCATTGAAGCAAAATATGGGGTCAGTCATGAACAAATTGCATCGGCTTACCGCCAGGCCATGGAGAGAGGGGCCACACGGTTCGGCATGCACACCATGCTGGCATCTAACGAACTTGATTTTGAATACATTGTGGAAACCACTCGCATGCTCCTTGGTATGGTGGAGGAAATTTCTCACAAACTGGCCATCCGGTTTGAATTCATCAATATCGGGGGGGGACTTGGCATTCCCTACCGTCCGGAGCAGTCTGAAATAGACGTGGTGGCCATGGGCCGGGAGATTTTTGACATGATGACGCTGTTTAAACAAAAACACGGTTGGGTCCCCAGACTGTTCATGGAAAGTGGCAGATACATGACGGGACCCCATGGGGCTTTGGTGACCCAGGTGATCAACCACAAGGATATTTACCGAAAATACGTGGGGGTGGATGCATCCATGTCTGCCCTCATGCGCCCCGGTATGTACGAAGCCTATCATCACATTCACATCCATGGTAAAAATGAGAGCATGGACACCGAAGTGGTGGATGTGGTGGGGCCCCTGTGTGAAAACAATGACAAGTTTGCCGTTCAAAGGGCCCTTCCTGTGACCCGGGAAGGAGACCTGCTCATTATCCATGATACCGGAGCCCATGGCCACGCCATGGGATTTAACTATAATGGTCAGCTTCGGCCCCAGGAACTGCTGCTGCGAACCAATGGTACGGTGGAACTGATTCGAAGAAAAGAGACGGTTGAGGACTATTTTGCCACATTGAAATTTGATCCGGTCATCGTTTAAGCCCATCAGCCAGGGCTAACCGTCAGGGGTAACCACTTCCATGAACAGGTCGGACCTGGCTTCTTTGGGCATCTACGTCCTTGCGCCATTATAGCAACCTCTTCCCCCCATGGGAACACCACTTATCCTTCGCCACGGCCCCCAAAGGGGAATATCTATTGCGCCACAAACAGGTTCAGTTCGTCGATGAACACCTTATCCTCTTTTTCCATCACTTCAATGATGGCCTTGTGCATCCGCTTTTTATGCTCACCAAAGATACCCCTCTTTTTCCGAAAGGTATTGGCAAAGGCCAGGGCATCCGACATGAGTTCCTCAACATTCTCACTTGCCTTTTCAATGATATGGTGCCTTTCAAGCTCATCAGCCCCCACCCGTTTTCCGGTGAGTTTCAGTTCATTGAATTTATACTCGGGTATGGCCTTGCGGACAAAGGCGATCATTCCCGGAAGAAAGGGAATGTCAATATCCACCTCGGGAAAACAGAAGTACCCACGATCCCTTTTCATGAACCGGAAATCACAGGCACAGGCCAGCATGGCCCCATTGCCAAAGGCATGACCATTGATGGCTGCAATGGTGGGAAGGGGCATCTGCAACAGACGTTTAAAGACACGGTTCATACCATAAATGAATCCTTTAATGGCATCAAAATCCTTTTCCTGAAGTCGCTGGCCCAACCATTCAATGTCAATCCCCTGGGAAAAATTCTTAGGGTCATCCGAGGTGATCACCAGGGCATGGATGTCATTATCCGCCAGCACCTCATCAAAAACGTCATTCATCCGCACGGCAAAATCAATATTCTGCCGGTTGGCACCGTTGGACAAGGTCACCACGGCAACGGTTTCCTCTTTTTTCCACTCTGCAATGGCCATCTTACCTCCTTGAATCTCAAATCAACATAAATCCGATCCCAATGCGGTCGGTATGGTGAACAAGACCCATTCTTTCTTTGTTTCACCTGATAAACATCGTTTACATGACTTTACTCCAATTGACCCAAAATATCAAGGGCCGGCAACGCTTAAACGAAATAAAACTCCCCGTCATGACAGGAAAACCCCCTATGCATCTCCTTAAAAATTACATTGACAACCTATGTTTTTTCTGAGTATCCTCTCATTTAAATCATCTTTATTTCTTTGAACCGTTTTAACTGAAGAGATCCCTGAAAGAGACCATATATACAGATGCCATACAACCTTCCATGGCAAGACAATTGGCAAAAGGCGCTGGCTGGCGTATAAAACCGTTAACTCATCTGATTACATAAAATCAAAAAAGATGTCATCATGACTTTTTTTGCATGATGCAGATATAAGAACGGATGGTGTGCCAGGGAATCCCGGGAATGGATCATGATCATTGGACTTGATGTTGGCGGAACGCATACAGATGCAGTTCTTTTAAGCAAACAGGGGCTTGAGCGACAGATAAAGGTACCCACGGACAGATCAAATCTCTTTAATACCGTGCTTACCGGCTTCAACCATCTTCTTGAAGATATCCCCATTGGCAATATTAAAAGAGTGGTCATCAGCACCACCCTCACCACCAATGCCGTTGTTCAAAAAAAACTCAATACCGTGGGCATTATTGTCTCTTCCGGCCCCGGAATTGATCCGGAATGGTATCGTACTGATGCCAATTATTATACCGTGGAGGGATCCATAGATCACCGGGGCAGGGAACGAAAGCCCCTTGACCATGAAGAAATTCTGACCATTGCAAAACGCCTGAAAGAGAATAATATTAACATTCTCGGCGTCATCGGCAAATTTTCCGTTCGCAATCCGGCCCACGAACTTGAAATTCGAGATCTTCTGAAAGATCAATTTGAAACCATCTTCCTGGGTCACCATGTATCGGGAAATCTCAATTTTCCCAGACGAATTTCAACGGTCCACCTCAATGCCTCGGTGTACGAGATGCACCGGAATTTTTTCCATGCCGTAAAAAGATCTCTGGAACAAAAGGGTCTTCAGGTTCCCATCCAGATTCTCAAGGCGGATGGGGGCACCATGAACCTTGACGCCTCCATGGCTTTTCCGGGTCAAACCATCCTTTCAGGTCCCGCGGCAAGTGTCATGGGTTCCATCGCCTACGCACCGGAGGACATGGATGCCATGGTGCTTGATATTGGCGGTACCACCACGGACATTGCCATTCTGGTGGACAAGGTTCCCCTGCTGGAACCCCTTGGTATACATCGGGGAAAATATAAGAGCCTCATCCGCTCCCTTCAAACCTATTCCCGGGGAATCGGCGGTGACAGCCATGTTCGGGTGGAAAGGAAACGGTTAAGAATCGGTCCGGACAGGCTGGGCCCGGCCATGGCCTTTGGCGGCCCCGCCCCCACCCCCACCGATGCCCTGATTTTTCTGGGGAAGATGACCACCGGCGACCGCCAGCTTGCCCAAAAGGGCATGGAAGCCATTGCTGTGGAATTAAACACCACCCCTGAAGCGGCTGCCCGGGCCATTTTCAATAAAACCTGCACCATGATTCTGGACCAGGCCCGAATTCTGGTTCATCGCATCAACACCAAACCGGTTTACACCGTACATGAATTCCTGGCCGGATATGCCATTAACCCCCAAAAAATCTTACTGCTCGGTGGCCCTGCCCCCTATTTTGCCGAAGAGATTGAAGCCATGTCCCACATACCCACCATGGTGGTCCCGGCAAGTGCCGTTGCCAATGCCATTGGAGCCGCCCTGGCCAGAACCACCTGCGAAGTATCCCTGCTGGCAGACACTGAACAGGGTAGAGCCATGGCCCCGGGGGAAGATTTCACCAAGGAAATTCCCCACACATTTTCCGAAGAGGACGCTGTGGAGACCACCCATGAACTATTGTACAAAAAAGCGTTGAAATCCGGAGCCAGCACCGAAGACATGGCCGTGGAGATCATTGAATATCAAAAATTCAACATCGTACGAAACTTTTCGCCCAGGGGCAAAATATTCAAAGTAAAAATGCAGGTTAAACCCGGGCTCATCAAAGCCTACGATGCCGTTTGTCATCACTGTACCATCAACCCGGAGATATAAAAGAGGATATAATGCTCAAGGCAGCGCATAAAACCGGACTGGTCTTTTTCCCGGCCTTTGACTGGGCCATTGATCCAACCCACCCAGAGCGGGAAGAGAGACTGCTCTATACCCAGGACCAGGTCACGGAAGAGGGAATATTTGACATTGACGGGATCGCAGAACTCAAACCGGATCTTATTACCCACCAGGACATTCAACGGGTTCACTTCTGCATCCCGGATGAAGAGACCATTACCACGGAGTCTCACCTCATCAGCGCGGGAGGTGCCATAGCCATTGCCCGGGCCGTGATGGAAAAACGGATAAAGTGCGGGTTTGCCCTGGTGCGACCGCCGGGACACCATGCCATGCGCATCAGCCATGGCGGAAGGGGATTCTGCCACATCAACATGGAAGCCATCATGGTGGAATATATCCGGAGACACCACAATGTAAAACGGGTGGCCATCATTGACACCGACTGCCACCATGGAGACGGTACCAATGACATCTACTGGCATGATCCGGACACCCTGTTCATCTCCATCCACCAGGACGGCAGAACCCTCTATCCCGGTTCGGGATTCACCGGTGAACTGGGAGGCCCCAATGCCGTGGGCTCCAACCTGAACATCCCACTGCCACCGGGAACGGCCACAGAAGGATATCTCCATGTGCTGGAAGAGGCCATTCTGCCGGCCATCGAGGAGTTCAAGCCGGATATCGTCGTCAACTCTGCGGGCCAGGACAACCACTACACAGACCCGTTGACCAACATGAAATTCTGTGCCCAGGGATATGCCGATCTTACCCGTCTGTTGAAACCGGACATTGCAGTTTTAGAAGGGGGCTACGCCATTGAAGGTGCCCTTCCCTATGTCAATCTGGGGATCATCCTGGCCCTTGCAGGGCTTGACTACTCCCGGGTGGTAGAACCGGATTACGACCCGGAAAAATTAAGACAGGCCCCCCATGTCACGGAAAAAATAAGAAGAACCGTTGACATCATCAACACTCACTGGAAAAATCGCCATTCCATGCGGGAATCTGCCGGAACCCCCGGAGATATCCAGGAGCGGCATCGAGAAATTTACTATGACACCGACAATATTCTTGAACGACAGAAAGAAAAAATTCGAATCTGCCGGGACTGCGGCGGCGCATTTCAAATCGAATCCACGGCCATGCCGGGTTACAGGGTGCTGGCCGTCCACATTCCCCAACATGCCTGTCACCAGTGCCGGGAAAAAGGCTATGAAATGTATGACCAGGCCCCCCAAAACAAATATGACAGGGTGATTTTACAGGACAAACCCCAGGACATGTACGTGATAAAATAATTTTACAGGATGGCATTCTTCACAGACCCTCAACTTGACACCATTTTGAGGAAAAACCCCGCAAAACGGGAATGTCGCTCTGGAAAGTACAAACCGAGAGAAATGAAGGATGCCGATCGGACAAGGCTCGGGAGTTAGAAAGCCACGGCTTGATTCCAACTTCATCCATTTTTAAGGTGAACAAAATCGGAACCCATCCGTAAACGGATACATTACAAAAATGCAAAGCCGGAAGCGTAACTACTTGATCATACGTGCCCGGGTGCTACAGGCCATCCGGGCATTTTTCATTGAAAACGGATATCTTGAAGTGGAAACCCCCTTAAGAATACCGGTACCCATTCCCGAGGCCCATATTGATGGATTTGAGTCCGAAGGATGGCACCTTCAATCGTCTCCGGAAATCTGCATGAAACGCCTGGCAGCCATGGGATATGATAAAATTTTTCAGATCTGCAAATGTTTCAGAAAGGAAGAGAGAAGCCATCGGCATCTGACGGAAATGACGATGCTTGAATGGTACACCCGAGGAGACACATACAGGGATCTCATGGACCAGACCATGGATCTGATTCGATATATTGCGCAAAAAACAGGCAATGGGAATCGCCTGACCTATGGTACCAAAACTATTTCACTGGACCCACCCTGGGAGTTTATCCCCGTGGCCCGGGCCTTTGAAAACCACACTGGGATCTCCATGGAGACCGCCATTGAAACGGACGCATTTGACGAACTCATGGCCTTTGAAATAGAACCCGAACTGGGAGAGAGATGCCCCACTTTTCTTTTTGATTATCCCGCGGCCATGGGGGCTCTGGCCCGACTGAAGCCCCATGCCCCCAGCCTGGCAGAGCGATTTGAACTGTATATCGCCGGCATGGAGCTGGCCAACGGATTTTCAGAACTCACCGATCCATGGGAACAAAAACAACGATTTAAAAAAGAACTGGCACTTCGAGAAGCGGCGGGGAAACCGTTGACCCCCATGCCGGACAAATTTCTGGAAGCGATTGGCCATATGCCTGATACGGCCGGCATTGCCATGGGAGTTGATCGTCTTGTCATGCTCTTTGCCAATGTCCACACCATTGACAAGGTCGTAACCTTTACTCCGGAAACCTTGTAAGGTTTCACGTTTTTAAAAGCAAATCATATCAGACGGTTTTCATGCGATTGATCTCCCCTCCGCCACATGACGGACATTTTTCAGGACGACCGGTTCCCGGCGCCTCCTCCCACTCATGGTGGCATCCATCACAGGAAAACAGTCGCTGGATCACCACCATTTCATAGGTTCCCCCCTGAATATTGATGGCCTTACCGGAAATAACGGCATCGGCAATGATGCGGCGGGCGTTTCTCAAAATCCTGCCGAAGGTGGCCCGGGAGACGCCCATGAGTTCCCCCCCCTCCTCATGGGACAGGCCCTGGAGATCTGCCAGGCGGATGGCTTCCCGCTCATCCACCGTGAGCACAACCTCCTCAAGGTCCAGCATGGGAATGCCCCTGGGTTTAAAATAGCTGACTTCCGGATTATAGCCGACTTTTCTGCTTATGACGGGTCTTACCATTTTGCTTTCCAGTAACTGTTAAATAACGGTTTAAAATAAAGAAAGAGGGACTCCCACTTTACAATGAAAAGCCCCTCTTCTATTTTTAACAATCAGTATTCAAATGACAAAATCCAACTACATTTTTGAACCTTCTGCATGGCTCTGGAGCTTGACCTCAACTTTTTCGGTGAGGCTTGCATAGTACTTACGCAGGATAACAAGGACTTCTTCACGTCCAAAGTGATCCACCACTTCCTCGTTGTTGGAAAGGGCATGACGCAGTTTTGTACCGGAAAGAATGACGCGATCCTCTTTACCATGGGGGCAGGTTCTCATGGAGGCCATGCCATCACATTTGTGGCAATAGAAGGTCCAGTCAATTTTCAGGGGAGTACAGAGAAGGGCTTTTCCGGGCTCTTCCGGGGTGGGGATGGTGTCAAAAATTTCCTGTGCCTCGAATAGGGTGTAGAAGTCACCTACGCCTGCATGGTCACGGCCGATGATCATCTTGTTTACACCATAGTTCTGACGGAAGGTGGCATGGAGCAATCCTTCACGGGGACCTGCATAGCGCATGTCAAGGGGATATCCGCCGTTGACCACATGCTGGGGAACAAAGTACCCTTTGATCAGGGTATCAATGCAGTTAATCCGAACCTCTGCCGGAATATCGCCGGGTTTCAGGTTACCAATGAGGGAGTGGATGAGAACGCCGTCACATACATCCAGAGCGATCTTGCACAGATGCTCATGGGAACGATGCATGGGGTTTCTCAGCTGCATGGAAGCAACGTTGGCCCAGCCTCTTTCGTCAAAGATGGCACGGGTCTCTTTGGGGGTCAGGTAAACGCCTTTGAACTTTTCGGGGAACTCACCCTCGGAAAGCACTTTAACGGGACCTGCCAGGCAGAACTCTTTTCGGGCCATAACCATCTGAACACCTGGATGATCTTCCATGGCAATTTTCCAGAACACATCATCTGCTGACTCTTCGCCGTGTCCCTTGTAAACTTTTTCACATTCCCATTTTTTGTCATCTTCAGTCATTTCAAACTTCTCGGTGACCTTCATGGTGGCAAAAAGTTCGCCGTTTCTTTCCAGGGTGATCTCGTCACCAAGGTTGATGGCAGCCGCATCATCTTTGGAGGCATCCAGCATCACAGGAACAGGCCAGAAGGTCCCATCGGCAAGGAGGAAGTCGGCACAAACGCCTTTCCAGTCGGCTTTTGTCATAAATCCGTCAAGGGGGCTGAAACCACCGATGCCGAGCATGATCAGATCACCTTTCACCTGGGAGCTGATCTCAATTTTTTTCAGGCCTTCGGCTTTTTTCAGTTCCGCTTCAAGCTCAGCGCCTTCGAGTTTACAGCAAACAAGTCCTTTTCCACCGTGGGGGGCAACTAATTTAGACATAACTACTAACTCTCCTTAATATAATATTAACCAAAATAAATGTTTGTACCAAACATTTATACAAATTCCATCAGCACAGCTACGGCACTGTTGTTCCAGGATACCATTTTATAAAATCAAACCTCAAATCCAGGCAAAATACCAAAACGCCACTCAAATGTCTACCATGAACTAATAATGATTGCACTTTTTGTCAAGAATAATTATTGTTTTATCCCCACAAGCATGCCGATTTCGGCCATGGTAGTGACATGGAAATCCGCCTCAAGCGCCCTGTTTTTAAAGGCTACAAAGGGAACTCCGGCTGCTTTGGCGGCCATCTGATCATATTGAGAATCCCCCACAAAAAGCATCTCCCCGGGGGCGAGGGAAAGTTTCTCCATGATGGTGTGCAACTGCTCGGGGGAGGGTTTGGGATGCACCACATCGGCAGCCGTCACCACCAGCTCAAAACCGGCCTCCAGATCATGGGCAGTGAGGACCGCTGCCATGGTATTGGTACGGTTGGTGGCCACAGCCCTTGCCAGGCCTTTTTTTTCAAGGGATGAGAGCAGTTGCTTCAATCCTTTTTCCCGAGCCATGTATGGAATAAATTGGGCGTACCCCATGGTGCTTATAAACGCGTACACCGAATCCAGGGAGTCCAATTCCGGAAAAAGGTATGCCAGGGCTTCTCTCACCGTAAACATATGAACCTTGACAAACTGCTCCCGGGTAAGGGGTGCTTTGTCAAAATGCGCCAGGACCTTATTATAATACATCTCGTTGGCACCGGAAGTGTCGAACATGACACCGTCACAATCAAAGACCACTGCTTTTATTTGTTGCATGTTTAAAGTCATTCCAGGATATTCCCAAACACATTAATTCTTATTTCCGGCTGAAGGGTGCTGTCCGTGACAAGGGTGATCATGTCAAAATATCTGCCGGGCCGGGTCTGCTTATTGGTAACCTTAATCTGCCAGGCAGCGCCTTCTTCACCGGGAGGAACAAGGGTTACCCCCACTGTCTTTTCATTTTTAACGGTGAGTTCCTTGATGATAAGCGGGTATTTCTCAGTGGGAGTCACCTTGACCACCGCCGCTATTTCTCCATGGGCTTTCCCTGTCAAACGAACCACATTGGGTTCAATGAGAACCATTTTCTCCACAGCGCCCGACACCTTTAAAGAGATGGTTTTGTGCTGGGGATCATTGGTATACACCTGAACCGTTTTATTTAATGTTTTTCCACCATATCCGGAGGTGGAGACCGCGATTTTCACCTTTCCTTCCCCGCCCGGGGGAATCGTTCTGTCATAGGAGACAGCGGTGCACCCTCAACCGGTTTTCACCTGGAGCACCTTAAGGAGAGCTGTTCCCCTGTTGTGGAGAAGATATTCATGGGTCACACGGGTTCCCTCGGGCACCGAGTCAAACCGGTACTCCGGTGTGGATACCTCTGCCACGGGAACGCTGTCCGCTTTGGTTTCAAGGGACAGCACCGGAGCGGAAAATGCCATGAGGATCAGGGCGGAAAGAAAAATAAATTTTATGATTTTCATCTTATTTCTCCCGTTGGGTACAAGGGTTATAAGCGATCATTTTACGCCTGTCAGGACATGAGCCAAGAGGGAGGCGGGGCGCCTCCAAGCAGTTTCACATTGAGCTGACGGCATAGGGCGATGTCAGGGGCAAAAACATGATCATCAATGGACAGCACCGGCACAATGCCCATGAGGGCGTTGGCAACACACACATGGTCCATGGCACGGATCCCTTCCCGGGATATTTTTTCTCTCTTCACCTGATACCCCTGTTTTTCCAGATAGACGGTGGCAATGCGCACCGTCACCCCCGGCAGCACATGGGGGGAACAAGGCAGATACAGGGTATTTCCGGACAGGGCCAGGAGGGCGCCGGTGTTGGTTTCGGAAAGCGTTTCATCGGGATTGAGGATAAGCGCTTCATCTCCCTGATGAGCCTTGGCATACTGCCCGGCCAGGTCATAGAAAAGATAATTCAGCGTTTTGTGATCTGCCAAAGGGGTGTGACGGAAAAAAGGATAGGTGATCAGACGAAGTCCGGGCTGCCGAAGCACTTCCAGCCGATGAACATAGGGCCGTGCAAAAACGGCCAGAAAGTCAGACCGGCCCGATGTACGTGTCATATCACCCTGGCCCAGGGCCGCCATTATTTTAACGGCAGCCGTTTTTTCACCCAACCCGTTCACCGACACCAGGCGAGCGATGACGGTTTCCCAGGAGATGTCCGGAGGGTCGGTATTGAAAAGCGCTTCCCAGCCGGTATGGAACCGCTCCATATGTTCCTTAAAAAAACAAATGACGCCCTTCTGTACCCGGATGGTCTCAAAAAGACCGGCACCATATTGCCCCCCCGGGGAGAGCGCTTTAATGGATGCGCGGTCCTGGGGGATCACGTTTCCGTTGACCCAGGCAGACAGGGGTTTTTCATACCCCTTTGCCCCCATTGAAGTGAGTGTCTCCATGAGGGTTTTTCCCTTGTGCAGGGTCTCTTCATATTCCTTTTCCGGAATGGAGTCAAACACAATCCCCCCGCCCACGGAGTAATTGATTTTTCCGTTGGCCACGGTGGCAGTGCGAATGGCAATGGAGAGATCCATGGTGTCATGGAAACTGAAGTACCCCACAGAGCCCGTATACACATGGCGCTGCACCGATTCCAGCTCATCAATGATCTCCATGGAACGTATTTTGGGACATCCGGTAATGGAACCGCCGGGAAAGGTGGCCCGTATGACATCCACGGCGTTGAAACGGCTGTCCAGCTCCGCCGTGACGGTGGAGACCAGATGAAACACATTGTCGTAGGGTTCCAGACGTTTGTGGGCCTTTACCTGCACCGTTCCTCCCTTGGCCACCTTTCCAAGATCATTTCTCATGAGATCCACAATCATGGAGAGTTCGGCATCATCCTTGGTGCTGCCGGTAAGCTCCCGTGCCAGGGCCGCATCCGCCTCCGGGGAGTTTCCTCTGGGGACAGTGCCCTTTATGGGACGGGTTTCCAGGTACCTGCCCGTCTGACGAATAAAGCGCTCCGGGGAGGTGGAGATAATCCGGTGATCACCGGCATTGACAAAGGCAAAAAAGGGGGCCGGATTTCGGTGATAAAGATCCCTAAAAAGGGCATAGGCATCGCCTTGAAATCCCGTTTCATATCGCTGGGACAGGTTCACCTGGTAGATATCACCCGCCCGAATATAGGAGATAATACGCTCCACTGCCGCCACATAGGATTCCCGGGTAAAATTAGAGGTAAATCCCGACGGATCAATGGCATACCCTTCCCCCAGGGAAGAATGATTTTCAGGTAAAGAAGAGATATCTGTATGAAGGAGGTCATCTGCCTCTTCCCTGTCTCCGCCATCAAGGGCGGCCCGTTGGGATATCTCCCTCCGACGATGGTCAACAAACGAGGCAATTTCATTGAATTCACCGGACGATGAGAGCACCGGAGAAAACAGATTTGTGGTTTTTTCCACCTTGTCATGGATCACCACAGCCGCGGGAAGAACCAAAAACAGATCCGGAAGATTCCGGGGGGAGCAGGTACGGGGAAGCGTTTCAATGCAATCCTTTAAATCATAGGAGAGATACCCGAAGAGCCCCGAAGCAATGGGGGGGGCAGGGTCGTCGGGACGGGGCATCCTGAAAAAGGCCAAAAGGGATGACAATGCCTCAAACGGATCCATGGAAAAGAGATACGTCTCCCCTGAGATATTCATCTCAACCCGTTCGCCGTGACACACCAGGGTGAGCCATGGATCTGCTGCCAGAATATGATACCGGGCACAGTCCATGGTACCGCCACTGAGCAGCACCACCGTCCCCGTCCGGGAGGCAAAGGGCCGGGAAAACTCCTCCAGGGACAGCGACGGGGAAAGGGACTCCCGCTGCAGGGAGGTGATCCTGGGAAGTCGCTTCAATAATGCATTGAATGATGTCATGACACCCTTAAGGCGGGCTCCTGCTCACCGAAGAAATGGATTCATCTGCTTCTCTCTGCCAATGGACGTTTCAGGACCATGGCCGGGATGAACCGTGGTCTTGTCGGAAAGGGGAAACAGTTTTTGTCGAATATTACCGATCAACTGATCATAATCACCGCCGGGCAGATCGGTTCTGCCGATGGAACCGGCAAACAGGGTATCTCCCACAAAGACATGACCCTCTGTATAAAAGCAGACCCCTCCCCGCGAGTGACCCGGTGTATGGATCACCTTGAGGGTAATGTTTCCAAAGGTAATCTCGTCCCCCTCATGGAGGTAAGCATCGGCTTTGGGGGAATTCTCAGTGGAAAGGCCAAAGGAAGCGGCGGTTCGGCTAAGATCTGCCAGCATGGGCTCATCTGCCGCATGTATCATCAGGGGGGCCTGGGTGGCATCCTTCATTCTCCGGTTGGCCCCCACATGATCAAAATGGCCATGGGTATTTAAGAGATATTTCACTTTCAATTTCAGAGAGGCAAGGGTGGTGAGGATGACATCCGCCTCTGCACCGGGATCAATGACCACTGCTTCTCTTGTCTCTTCACACCCCAACATATAGCAATTGGCCATAATGGGCCCCACTTCACGTTTCTTAATAATCACAAAAGCGTCCTCCATTTGTAAATTCAGGCAGGTTTTGTTTTAACTTCATTCAATATGTTCAGACAGACGGATGCGATCAAGGACCCCGTTGACAAAGGGTCCGGAAGCCCGGGTGCCGAATCTTTTACCGATATCCACCGCCTCGTTGATGGAAACCGTTGCCGGAATATCAAGACAGTGCAAAAACTCATAAATGGCCATACGAAGTATGTTTCGGTCCACCACAGACATCCGGCTCACCCGCCAGTTGGTGGCATATTTGTTCAGCAGAACGTCCAGCGCTTCCCGGGATTCTGTAACACCCGTTACCAGTTGAAAAAAAAGGGGGTTCACCGTTTCAATCACGGAACCGGCCAGATGTTCACAAAACAACTCCACCAGCTCCCGGGGGTCTCCCTTGTCCACATCAACATAATATAGGGCTTGAAGGGCGAGAATTCTTGCCTGCCTGCGCTCTCCCATGGTTATTCAGCCCTGCCCATATCCACCATGAGATTTGCCATTTCAATGGCTGAAATGGCCGCATCAAAGCCCTTGTTACCGGCCTTTGTTCCGGCCCGTTCCACTGCCTGTTCAATGGTATCCGTGGTGAGCACACCAAATATCACGGGCACACCGGCGTCCAGACTCACCGTGGCAATGCCCTTGGAGACTTCGGCACAGACATAATCATAATGGGTGGTGGCCCCCCGGATAACGGCCCCCAGACAGATGACGGCATCAAAGGAGCCGCTGCCTGCCATTTTTTTGGCCACCAGGGGAATTTCAAAGGCCCCGGGTACTTTCACAAGGGTGATATCCTCGTCTGCGGCGCCACTTCGTTTCAGGGCATCCACCGCTCCATTTACCAGTCTCTCCGTTATAAAATCATTAAACCGTGCGGCAATAATTCCAAACTTTTTCCCACCGGCCTGTAGTCCGGCCTCAATTATATGTGGCATTTTTCATCCCTTACCCGGTTATTCATTAAAATCAGGGGCACACACTTTGAGCAGGTGCCCCATTTTGAGCTGTTTACAGCTGAGATAATCCTTGTTGAACTTATTGGGGGGCACTTCAATGGGAACCTGTTCTTCCACGCTAAGACCATACCCTTCAAGGCCCACCATTTTAGTGGGGTTGTTGGTCATCAGCCGCATCTTCCGGACCCCCAAGTCTGCCAAGATCTGGGCACCAATTCCATAATCCCGCATGTCCGCTTTAAACCCGAGCTTGAGGTTGGCCTCCACGGTGTCGCACCCCTGGCGCTGAAGTTCATAGGCCTTTAGTTTATTGACAAGCCCAATGCCCCGCCCTTCCTGGCGCAGATAGAGAATAACCCCATTGCCCTCTTTTTCCATGATGCCCATGGCCTTGTGCAGTTGGTCCCCGCAGTCGCAGCGCAGGGAGCCGAAGATATCCCCTGTCATGCATTCTGAATGGACCCTCACCAGAATGGCTTTTTCAGGATCAATTTCCCCCTTAACCATGGCAATGTGGGTGAGTTGATCCAGATCATTTTCATAGGCAATTATTCGAAAATTTCCCCCGAATTCAGTGGGGATAATGGTTTCTGCCGCCTTTCGAACAAAGGATTCATGTTTTAACCGATAGTTAACCAGGTCTGCCACCGTGCAGATGCCGATATTGTGTTTTTCGCTGAATTTTTCAAGGGAGGGCATGCGTGCCATGGTCCCGTCATCATCCATGATTTCGCAGATAACCCCGGCGGGTTTGCATCCGGCAAGGGTGGCAAGATCCACAGAGCCTTCGGTCTGGCCGATGCGGACCATGACGCCGCCAGCCCGGGCCCTCAGAGGAAATATATGTCCCGGGCGCACCAGATCATCCGAGGTTGCCCCGTCTGCCACCGCCGTCAGGACAGTGGTGGCCCTGTCAGCAGCGGAAATCCCCGTGGTCACCCCTTTTTTGGCCTCAATGGAAACGGTGAAACCTGTCTCAAATGGTGAGGTGTTATCCTCCACCATCATGGACAATCCCAGTCGATCGGCGATGTCACCTGAAAGAGAGAGGCAGATCAGGCCCCGGCCATACATGGCCATGAAATTAATGGCCTCCGGTGTCACCGCTTCGGCGGCCATGGTCAAATCCCCTTCGTTTTCACGGTCTTCATCATCCACCAGGATCACCATGCGACCGGCTTTTATATCTTCAATGGCCTGTTCAATTGTAATATGCGGCATTTATGACTATTCTCACTCCTTTTAACATTTTTATATGAAAGTCTCATCAACGTGCTGGAATTAAAGGCCTTTCGTTTTTCGTTGTGGCAGGTCTTTCTGCCATGTATGTTATATAAATCCATTTTTTGCCAGCAATTCCATACTGAGCCCTCCGCTGAGAGCCTTTTTTCCCGGAACAGTCCCCGTTTGAAGAAATCGTTTCACATACTTTCCAAGCATATCGGTTTCAATATTTACATGGGTACCCACCTTCATGGACGCAATGGTGGTAATCTGAGCGGTGTGTGGAATAATGCTCAACTCAAAAGCGTCGTCCATGATCTTGTTGATGGTCAGACTGACGCCGTCCATGGCCACGGAGCCCTTTTCAATCATCTCCCCTGCCAGTTCTACTGATACCCCCACGGTGAGGATAACGGCATTGCTTAACTTCTGTATGGACAAAACAGTGCCGGTACCGTCAATGTGCCCCGACACAAGGTGGCCATCCAGGCGATCGGACAATCTCAGTGCCCTCTCAAGATTCACCCGGCTTCCCGGTGCCTTTTTACTGAATGTAGTCCTGGAAACGGTCTCCGGTGCCATGTCCACGGAAAAGCTGTGTTTATGAAGGGCAACGGCGGTGAGACAGGCACCGTTCACCGCAATGGAATCACCGATGCGGCATTGGGAAAGATCCAAATCCGTATCAATGGTGAGCACCTTTCCCTGACCATGGGCTTTAATGCCTGTGATGGTTCCCACAGCTTCGATAATGCCTGTAAACATATGTTCTTCTCTCCGGTTTTTCCTTCCACAGCCCTACTTCAGATAACCCTGGATGAGAAAATCATCATCAAACCGGATCATGTCAACCCGGTTCAGGGAAAATGCATCCTTCATCAGCTCCGGCCCCCTGCCCCGGCACACGGGGATACCGTCATCCCCTCCCAATATCTTTGGGGCCAAAAAAAACATCACTTTATTGACCACCCCTGCAGCCAGGGCTGAAGCCATGACAGTGCCGCCCCCTTCAATGAGAAGGCTCATGACGTCCATCTCTCCGAGGGTTTCCATCACCGCCTCCAGATCCAACCCCTTTGAGCCGGGGTTCTGGGCCACCGGTACCACGGTAACACCGCAGGATTCAAGAATTTTTCGTTTACGGGGAGACGCATCCATGGCGGTCATCACAATGGTGTCGGCGTTGGAAGGTCCGGTGATGACCCGGGCCTGGGGGTCAATGGAGAGATGTGAATCCAGGATCACCCGGCGGGGATCCCGGGTCTCCATCCCCTCCACCCGGGAGGTCAGGGAGGGGTTGTCGGCGCTGAGGGTGCCGGACCCGATGAGTATGGCATCCACACTGTGGCGAAGGAGATGCACATGGGCACGGGATTTTTCATTGGTAATCCAGCGGGAATCGCCGGTGCGGGTAGCAATGCGTCCATCCAGGGTGGATGCGCACTTCAGGATGACAAAAGGCCGTTTTCGGTTTTTGACATACCAGATAAACGCCTCAATCAGGGTCTCGCCAGCCTCACGACACACCCCCACTTCAACCTCAATGCCCTTTTCCCTTAAAAAGGCAATGCCCCCCCCTTTGACAAAGGGATTGGGATCCTTCACAGAGATAATCACCCGTGCTATGCCGGCATCCAGAATTTTCCGGGTACACGGAGGGGTTCTGCCAAAGTGATTGCAGGGCTCCAGGGTGACATAGATCTCTGCTCCCCGGGCCTGTTCTCCGGCATCGTTGATGGCTTCCACCTCTGCATGGGCAAGACCGGCTCCCCGGTGCCACCCCTCTCCCACAATGCGGCCCTCTTTTACCACCACCGCCCCCACCATGGGATTGGGAGAGGTAAACCCCCGCCCCTTTTCAGCAAGTTCAATGGCCCGTTTCATGTACACTTCTTTATTTTTCAATGCAGATCGTCCGTTTTATTCTTGGCTCATGTTGTGCTTCAGAGGCTTATTCTTTTGGGGTCAGCCGTTTCAACTCATTGATAAAGTCATCCACATCATTGAACTCCCGATACACCGAGGCAAAGCGGACATAGGCCACATCATCCATGGCGTGGAGTCGTGCCATGATTTTTTCTCCAAGATCCCGGGAGGGCACCTCTTTTTCATTGTTGTCCCTCAGGTCCCGCTCAATGTCATCAACCACCGCCTCCATCTGATCAATGGTGATGGTACGTTTCTCACAGGCCTTGCGGATCCCTGTCAATACTTTGTTCCGCACAAAGGTCTCCCGACGTCCATCTTTTTTGATGATCATCACCGGGACATCCTCCACCTTTTCAAAGGTGGTAAAACGACGGAAACACTCCTGACACTCCCGTCGTCTGCGAATCTCAAGTTCCGTTCGACTCAAACGAGAGTCAATGACCCTGCTGTTCAGTTTTCCACAATAGGGACACTTCATTATAGAACCTCACATTGGTGCATGCCAAAATGCCCATCGGCACACGTTTTTTATATGAAAATCTGCCTAATATCCTGCAATTAAAGAGAGTTTCAAATTTTGTTGTGGCAGACAAATCTGCCATGTATGTTATTATAATTGCACCAGTTCAACTCCGGCCTGACTGAACATCTCAAGAGACATGGGGTCGTTGTATCCATGGCGGTAATAGACCATGACAATCCCGGCATTAATGATCATTTTGGAACAGATGGAACAGGGCTGGTGGGTACAGTAAAGGGTGGCACCCTTGACGGAAATGCCATGGCAGGCCGCCTGAATAATGGCATTCTGCTCGGCATGAACCCCACGGCACAACTCATGCTTTTCCCCGGAGGGTACATGGAGCTTTGCCCGAAGGCATCCGGTGTGAGCACAGTGGGAGATCCCAGTGGGGGCACCATTGTAACCACTGCACAGGATGCGCTTCTCTTTCACCAGCACCGCCCCCACCCTGCGTCGAATGCAGGTGGCACGGGTGGACACCAGATCGGCAATGTCCATGAAATAGGTGTGCCACGAAGGCCGGGGAGGGGCAACGGATTCCATTTTCACCTGTTTTTATACAGGGGGAATTGCCGGCATAACGCCAACACCCCGGCTTTGACGGTGTCGGTGTCCACCTGCCCGTCAAGCACATCGCAGATGAACCCGGCAACCGTTTTCATCTCTTCTTTTCCCATGCCCCGGGAGGTAAGCAAAGGGGTTCCCAAACGGACCCCGCTGGTGACCATGTGCCCCCGGGGATCATTGGGAATGGCATTTTTATTCACGGTGATGCCGGCAAGCCCCAGCCTTTTTTCGGCATCTTTACCGGAAAGATCTTTATTGGTGAGATCCACCAGCATAAGATGATTATCGGTTCCACCGGAGACCAGCCTGACATCGCGCTCCATCAGTGTTTTTGCAAGTACGGCGGCATTTTCCACAACCTGCTGTTGATACACCTTGAAGGCCGGATCAAGGGCCTCTTTAAAGGCGACAGCCTTGGCTGCAATGATGTGCATGAGGGGACCGCCCTGGATACCCGGAAAAATCTGGCTGTTAATTTTGGCCCCCAACGTTTCCCGACAAAGAATCAACCCGCCCCGGGGTCCCCTGAGCGTCTTGTGGGTGGTGGAGGTAACCACGTCGGCAAAGGGGATCGGTGATGGGTGCAACCCCGCCGCCACAAGCCCTGCAATGTGCGCCATATCCACCATGAACAGGGAGTTATGGGCTGCGGCAATCTCGGCAAATCCTTTAAAATCAAGCAGCCGGGGATAGGCACTGGCACCGGCCACGATCAGACGGGGTTTGTGTTTGGCCGCAAGGGATTCCACCTCATTGAGGTCAATGCGCTGGGTGGTGGAGGAAAGCCCGTAATGGACAAAGTTAAACAGCCGGCCGGAAAAACTCACCGGACTGCCATGGGTCAGATGCCCCCCATGGGAAAGGTCCATGGCCAGCACCGTGTCGCCGGGGTTAAGCAGGGCAAAATAAGCGGCCATATTGGCCCCGGACCCGGAATGGGGCTGAACATTGGCATGGTCTGCACCAAAAAGGGCTTTGGCCCTGTCAATGGCAAGGGACTCGGCCCTGTCAACATTGACACAACCGCCATAATATCGTTTTGCCGGATATCCTTCGGCATATTTATTGGTCAGTACAGATCCCTGGGCAGCCATGACAGCGGTGCTGGCTGTGTTTTCCGATGCAATAAGTTCCAGCCCCTGTTCCTGACGCAACCGCTCGTCTGCTATTATCCTTGCCACATCAGGATCAACCGCTTCGATGCAGGACATCATCAACTCTCCATTTTTCTTATTAAACGTTGTAAAATATTGCTACTATTTGAGATCCATGCCACCATTATGGTAAAAACAACACCTGACATAATCTCTTTTTCAGCCCAACTTTCGGACAATTCCGTCTTCTGTTTAAAAAGTCGAAATCCGTTCCAGATGCCGCCCCCCCTCAAAGGGGGTTTCAAGCCATTCCCTGACCAGTTCACAGGCAAGGAGATCACCCAACACCCGCCCCCCCAGCACAAGAATGTTGGCGTCATTGTGTCGTCGGCTCATGCGAACGGAAAAAATATCACTGCAAAGGGCGGCCCTGACACCGGGGAACCGATTGGCCACCATGGACATACCAAGCCCGGTGCCACACAGCAGAATTCCCCGACCATAGGTTTTATCCGATATTGCCTGGGCCACCTTCTTTCCATAGTCTGCATAGTTCACCGACGCAGGACCATGGGTGCCGACATCCACCACCTCCACGCCAAGCTCTTTGAGAAATTTTTTAAGCTTCTCTTTAAGTTCAACTGCAGCATGGTCACTGCCGATGATGATGGGATCCGTTTTCCGCTCCTTGTGCCGGGGCATCCCATCACCACTCATGACTTTGCCTCAACGTACTTTATAATATCCTGTACCGTCACCATATTACCGGCATCATCATCATCAATTTCCATGTCAAAGGCCTCTTCCATGGACATGATCAACTCGACCAGTGCCAGGGAATCCGCACCAAGGTCATCCACAAGAGATGCTTCCGGAACCACATCTTCAACGTCAATGCCGGAAAGCTTTTGTGCGATTATCTTCTTTACTTTTATTGCGACACTCATGGGTCAGCGACTACTCCTTTAATAAGAGGTGGGAACGCGACAACAATCGAAACACAGATTATGCTTCGGTGTCAACAGTCTTAACATTTCTTCCCCGGTAAGCACCGCACTCCGGACAGGCAGCATGGGGAAGTTTGGCTTCCTGACATTCCGGGCAAACGGAAATGGTGGGAACAGCAACTTTTTGATGGGTACGTCTTTTTCGACCGCGACTCTTGGATGATTTTTGCTTGGGGACTGCCATTTTATGCTCTCCTAACTATCTAATTTGTCTAAAAATTTATACAAAACACCATTGTTACAGTAAACAAAAATATTTAAATCAAATCCATTGAATTGTCAAGAAAATAATCATTTTCTCTTATTCCAACTTGCCCAAACCCCTGTGCTGTGATAGAAAAATGCGACCTGTAGCGGCCACGGGCGGACGGGCGGACCGGGTTTTGGGACCCGGGTTCGCCCACAACGAATCATGAAAATAATGGGCTTGGTTCTAAGTTCGCCCACTTTTGGCAGCAGACACCAGATATCAATAGTTAAATAACTGAATTTCTTCATAATATTAGTTTTTTTGAGTGTTCTATGGATACCCACTGGGCGAAGTTAGAACCAAGCCCAAAATAATGTTAGGCGTACCTACACTTTCTTATAACGGGCATGTCCTGCCGGACACAACAAATATAGGGTCGTAGACGCGGAGCCAAATGGTATTATACCGCCGCCCCCCCGACGGGCAATGGGCCCGGACCGGAACTGTAGACAGCTCAATTGTCCGGTTCCTATTGCCCATCGGGGGGGCGGCTCTGCTGAGGTTGCCTTGGAGGCTGCCTTTTCATATAACATACATGGCAGAAAAACCTGCCACAACGAAAAACGAAAGTCCTTTAATTCCAGCATATTGGTGAGACTTTCCTAAAAAAAAATACATTAAAAACGGAGATAATATGAAACCCATCATCACCCGATTTCCCCCCAGCCCCACGGGATATCTGCATATAGGCGGAGCCCGCACGGCCCTTTTCAACTGGCTCTACACCCGCAAGACCGGAGGGAAGTTTGTCTTAAGAATCGAAGACACGGACCAGGCCCGTTCCACCAGCGAATCAGTGGATGCCATCTTTGAATCCCTTGAATGGCTGGGCATCGACTGGGACATGGGTCCTTTTTTCCAGACCCAACGGTATGATATTTATAAGGAGTATATCCAAAAACTGGTGGATGCCGGCCACGCCTATTACTGTAGCTGTACCGCAGAGGAGGTGGATGCCATGCGGGAAGAGGCCCGGGCCGCCGGGAAAAAGCCCATGTACAACGGGAAATGCCGGGACAAGCATCTTGGCCCCGGACCCGGCATGGTAGTGCGGATCAAGGCCCCCAAGACCGGTGCCACCGTTGTTGAGGATGTGGTCAAGGGTAACACAGCGTTTCCCAACAGTGAACTGGATGATTTCATCATCCAGAGAAGTGACGGCAGCCCCATGTATAACCTGGCCGTGGTGGTGGACGATATCACCATGGGCATCAACACCATCATCCGGGGGGATGATCACCTGGTGAACACCCCCAAGCAGATCCTGCTTTACAAGGCCCTGGGGGCTGAACTTCCCCTGTTTGCCCATGTCCCCATGGTGTTAGGATCGGACAAGGCCCGGCTGAGCAAACGCCACGGTGCCATGTCCGTAAGCGAGTACCGGGACATGGGATTTCTGCCCGATGCCATGCTCAACTATCTGGTGCGGTTGGGCTGGTCCTTTGGGGATCAGGAATTTTTCACCCGTCAGGATCTCATTGAAAAATTTTCCCTGGATCACATTGGCAGATCCCCCTCCATGTTTGACATGGACAAGCTTCTGGCCCTCAATGCCAAACACATCCAGGCTCAAACACCAGGGGAGCTGGCACCGCTGTTAATCCCCTTCCTTGAAAAACAGGGGCTTACGGTAACGGAAGGCACGGCCCTTGAGTTGGCCATTGAGACCCTCCAGCCCCGGAGCAAAACATTGGTGGAAATGGCTGAAAGTGCGGCTTTTTACTTCAAAGCGCACATTGAATTTGAGGAAAAGGCGGCCCAAAAATTTCTCAAAAAAGAGAGCCTGCGCCCCCTTGAGCTGGCGGCTCAGCACCTTAACGCCCTGGAACAGTTCACGGAAAAAAACCTTGAGGATGCGTTAAAGCAGGTGATGGAGGAGACCGACCTGAAGTTCGGAAAAATCGCCCAGCCCCTGCGGGTGGCCCTCACCGGCACCACGGTGAGCCCTGGAATTTTTGAAATGATCCTGGCCCTGGGTCGGGAAAAGACCCTGTCACGCATTGAACACGCCCTGGAACATATCCGGTCACAGGCCGAATAACACACCGGTGTACCCCACGAAGCTGGTACCGGGGCTTTTGTCATAACTGGTGGTGTATTCAAGAACGGTGCCTCGGAGCGCCTTCAGTTCTCTGGCCGCGGCCACTGTGGCGGCAACGGCCCCGGCACAGCACATATTGCGCTGACGTCGGCCCTGGGAAAGTATCCGATCGCCATCCATGGCCAGGATGGCATCCATGGCCATGGCATCATTCTCTTTTTCCACCCACTCTCGGGCCCCGGCACCGATACCGGCCGGGGTAAACCCGAAGTTCTCCCCATAATGGGTCAAATCCGTGGACCCCAGCACCACCAGGTCAAGGCCCAGGCGATGGGCAGTTGCCACGGCCTCCACGCCGATTCTTTCCGCCACCGGTGAGGGCGGCACCCCCACCGGCACCATGGCGGCGGCGGGGAAAAAATATTTCACCAGGGGCAGCTGCACTTCAATGGTGTTGTCCCCGGGAAAGGTTTCAGGGGTATCCTTCAGAATGCCCCTCTTTTTTGCCAGCTCCCCTGCATAGACCTCATGAACCGCAAGATTCCCCAGGGGGGTTTCCCATTCCCCCCGGCTCAGAATACGGGGAGCTGCATTTTCATGCATGTGAACCCCAAAGATAAGCACCAGATCCGGTGATCTTTTCCTGGCCATGGCCGCCATCACCCGGCAGGCAATGCTGCCGGAAAAAAACCACCCGGCATGGGGTACAATACCGCAGGTAAAGTCCCCCTGGGGCAACGGACCCGCCACCTGAAGGAAGCCCTCAATCTCCTGTTGACATTCCAGGGCATCCGACGGATACCAGGAACCGGCAAACCGTGCTTTTACTCTTTTCATGACCTTTCCTCCTGCACATTAACCATTTTGCCCCCTGCACAGCCGACCCGGCCATGGGCGGAGAGAGAAGAGACCCAAAATGATCGAAAAAACCAAACCCATTTTATACCTGACGGTTATCGGCCACTGCGGTTTTAAGCCATTGAATCCATGGCTCCATGCCTGCTTCGGTTTTGGCGGACAGCTCAAACACCGGCAGTCCCGGATGGACCTTTTTCATATTGCCCACCGCCTCTGCGGCATCCAGATCCAGGTAGGGCAGAAGATCAATCTTATTTAAAATGGCAACATCGGCCACCTGGAACATCAGGGGATATTTCAGGGGCTTGTCTTCTCCTTCGGTGACACTGAGCACAACGGCCTTGGCATTTTCCCCAATGTCAAACTCCGCCGGGCACACCAGGTTGCCGATGTTTTCGACAATAAGAAGATCCAGGGCCGCCAGATCCAGATCCAGGGCCGCCTTTTCAATGAGATGGGCAGCCAGGTGACAGTCGCCCCCGAACTGGTCCGTGTTGATCTGCACCACGGCAGCCCCGGTGGCCTCCAGTCGGTCGGCATCATTTCGGGTACAGATATCCCCCACAATGACCCCGGTGGAGACTTCGGGCATGAGCCGCAGCAATGTTTTACAAAGGGTCTCGGTCTTTCCGGAACCGGGAGAACTCATCATGTTCAGGACAAACACCCCTTTTTCCCGGAAAAGCCGCCGATTTTTATCCGCCATGGTCTCGTTGGCTTCCAGCACCCGTTTTTGAATGGTGATTTCCATCTTTTTACACTCCTTGAAGTACCTAACACCGTTCAGTGTTCATTGGAATCAATCGGCAAGTTCCAGGGAAGCGACCTCAAGTTCCCTTCCTGAAAGCAGTTCAATTTCGCCCTTCTCACATGCCGGGCAGGTAAACACCACATCGGGCACCTCCCATTCATGGTGGCATGCTCTACACCTGGCTTTCACCGGCACCGTTTCAATGACAAGGAGAGCGCCCTCAAGACAGGTCTCTTTGGATATAACTTCAAAACAGAACCTTAAACTCTCCTCCACCACGGCGGCCAGTCGGCCCACCCGCAAATTCAGTCGCTCCACCTTTGGGTTGGGCAAATCTTCCGGGATGGCCCCCTGGGCAATGGAGACCATCTGTTGGGCAATTCCCATTTCATGCACCGACCACCACCTCCTTTAAAATCGTTCCATGACTCGCTTAAATCCCGGTAATGCCCCTTTTATCACCTCTTCTGCCACACAAAAGGCCAGCCTGAAATGCCCCGGCCCCCCAAACCCCGTTCCGGGAACGGCAAGAATCAACTCCTCCTGCAATGCCTTCACAAAGGCCACATCATCGGCCACCGGTGTGGTGGGAAAAATATAAAAGGCGCCGGGTGGAACGGTGAAGGTATATCCGGCATCTGCCAGACCGTCACAGAAGAGATCCCGGTTTCGACGATAGGTGTCAATGTCCACACTGCTCTCCTGTAGAAAGGGCAGCACCCGCTGCATCAAGGCCGGGGCATTGATAAACCCCAGTATTCGGTTGGCCAGGGCCAGGGCACTGCGCATCTCTTCTTTATAAGTGAGGTTCGGATGAATCACCGTGCACCCGATGCGCTCGCCAGCAAGGGAGAGATCTTTGGAGTGAGAGGTTACCACAACGGCATTACGGTAACTGCCAAACACCGGAGGCACATTTGTGTCGTTAAATACAATTTTACGGTAGGGCTCATCCGACACCAGATAGATCTCCCGGCCATACTGGGCGCTCTTTTTTTCCAGCAGGGCACCCAGGGCATCAAGGCTCTCACGGGAATAAATCTGGCCGGTGGGATTGTTGGGGGAGTTGATGATCACCACCCGGGTTTTTTCGGTGATGGCCGCCTCAAATGCGTCCATGTCCAGGGTGAAATCCCCATGGGTGGCAACGGTCTCCAGGGTTCCGCCATGGTTGTCGGCATAAAATTTATAATCAGGGAAAAAGGGGGCAGGTACCAGCACGGTTTCACCGGGATTGAGCAGCGCCTTTAATACCAGATTCAATCCCCCTGCAGCACCACAGGTGAGAACAATGTCGTCTGCGGTGACAGGAGCTGCCTGCTGTACCTGCATGGTTTTGGCAATGGCCTCGCGCACATGGAGAAATCCGACGTTGGACATGTATCCATGTCCCTCTCTCTGCCCTTGGGCCACAGCGGTTTCAAGGGCCTGGCGAAAGGCCGGAGGCGGGGGCAGATTGGGGTTCCCCAGACTGAAATCAAACACATTGCCCTCTCCGTGTATGGCTTTGAGCCGGTTCCCCTCTTCAAACATTTTTCGAATCCATGAGGATGTTGTCATGGCCTGTTCAATTCCGGTTGCAATCATTGTAGTTCTATCAACCTCCTTATTAAATGAGAAACAAAGCCTTGAAGTGCAGACCTCCGGCTCAGATATCAGTGGATCGTTGTGAAAAAAAATCTTTTTTAAAGGCGGCAAACCGTCCCTCCCGGATGGATTGACGGATACCTGCCATTAAATTCAAATAGTAGTGAAGATTGTGAATGGTATTGAGTCGATAGGATAAAAGCTCCCTGCTTTTATAAAGATGACGCAGATAGGCCCGTGAATAATTTTGGCACACATAACAGCTGCAGGTCTCCTCAATGGGGGCATCATCCATGCGGAACCCTGCATTGGAAATATTGATGGTTCCCCGGGAGGTAAAGAGCTGTCCGTTTCTGGCATTGCGTGACGGCATGACACAGTCAAACATGTCCACCCCCATGCCCACCATCTCCACAAGATTTTCAGGGGTTCCCACCCCCATGACATACCGGGGTTTTCCCTGGGGTAAGAGCGGCACGGTGTGGTCGGCCATTTCATACATCATCTCCGTGGGTTCCCCCACGCTTAAGCCCCCCACAGCATACCCGGGAAAATCAAGCTCGGTCAACTGAGCAGCGGAAAGGGCACGAAGCGGGGCGTACATCCCCCCTTGAACAATGCCGAAAAGGTTGTTCACCGCCCCCTTTTCCAGCCAGTGATCCTTGCCCCGCCGGGCCCACAGGGTGGTTTTTTTGACAGCTTCCAGGGTCTCCTTTTCAGTGGCGGGATAGGGAATGCACCAATCCAGCGACATCATGATATCAGACCCCAGCACCATCTGAATATCCACAGCCTTTTCCGGGGTAAACAGGTGGCGGGAGCCGTCAATGTGGGACTGAAAGTTCACCCCTTCATCTGAAAACTTTGCCAGCTTTGCCAGGGAAAAAAACTGAAATCCACCACTGTCCGTGAGGATGGGACGATCCCAGCTCATGAACTTATGAAGCCCTCCCATGTGAGACATCACCTCACACCCGGGCCTTAGATAGAGATGATAGGTGTTGCCAAGAATGATTCTGGCTTCACACTGCTTTAACTCCTCCACGGACACCGCCTTCACCGATCCCAGTGTCCCCACGGGCATGAAGATGGGGGTGGGGATTTCACCATGCTCTGTCATGATCCTGCCGGTGCGGGCCCGGGATACCATGCATTTTTTTTCAATTTCAAATGTCAGCATTTTCTCTACTCCAGAAGCATGGCATCGCCATAACTGAAAAATCGATACTTGTTTTCCACTGCCACCTGGTAGGCATGGAGCATGATCTCCCTGCCGGCAAAGGCGGAGACCAGCATCAGCAGGGTGGATTCGGGTAGATGAAAGTTGGTGATCATGGCATCCACCACCTTAAACCGATATCCGGGATAAATAAAGAGATTACACATGCCACTGCCCGGAACCACCTGCCCGGTATCTTTTGCAGAAAACTCCAGGGTGCGAACACTGGTGGTCCCCACGGCAATCACCCGACGTCCCTGGGTCTTTGCCCGATTGATACAAAGGGCACTTTCCTGAGAGATGGAATAAAACTCGGAATGGATCCGGTGATCCCGGATATCCTCCACCCGCACCGGTGCAAAGGTGCCATGCCCCACGTGCAGGGTAATCTTTGCAAATTCAACCTTTTTTTGTTGCAGTTGATCCATGAGGCTCCGGGTAAAGTGAAGCCCTGCCGTGGGGGCGGCCACAGCCCCCTCCCGGGAGGCGTACACCGTCTGATAGTTTTCTCTGTCCTCCTCTCCCCCCACCTCCTTCGAACCGTTGCGGTGAATGTAGGGAGGCAACGGAACCTCCCCGACACCTTCCAGGGCTGTCCTGAAATCCGTATCGCAAAAAAAACGCACCTGGAAAAGGCCTGAGGTCGCCCCCTCCACCCGGGCCGTTATCCCCCCCCCCAGGAGCAGCCGGGTTCCCGGCCTGGGACTTTTGGATGCCCGGATCATGCAGTCGCATTGAAAATAGCCCTGTCGTTCCAAACAGTTCATTCCGGCAAAGTAGTCTATGATGAGCACCTCCACTCGCCCGCCACTCTCCTTGACCCCCTTCAATCGGGCCGGAATCACACGGGTGTCATTGATGACCACAAGGTCCCCGGGACGTAAAAGAGAGACCAGATCATCAAACTGATGATGAGAAATATCTCCCGTATGCCGGTCCAGACAGAGGAGCCGGGAACCGCCCCGGTGTGCCGCGGGATGCTGGGCGATCCGCTCCAAGGGAAGATGATAGATATAATCGGAAAGCAGATACATTAAAGCACGCATCTGCCAAGGTAAACCACCCCCAGCCCCAGAAGCATCAATACACCGCCAAAACGTCTGAGACCATTGTGGGGAAGGGTCGTCACCACGGTCATCACCTCTTTCATTTTTTCAGGAAAGGCAAAATAGGGCACGCCCTCAATGATCATCACCATTCCTATTACGCATAAAAAGAATTTCACTTACCTGCCTCACTTATTCCGTTATCACCATTTCATCTTCTGAATCAGCCTCTGTACACGCCATGGCCCATCCACCGTCCTGAAAAATCTAAGATAATCTAAATTATCTATCCTTTTCTTCCCACTTCATAGAGGTAGTTTCACTGAAACGACTTCCAGCCAGAGCTACGTTCTCCACAGACTTGAGATCCCGTGGGACTCACGGTACATATCGTTTATGCTGCCGCCCCCCGAATCATAACTTTTCGAGATAGATCTCCTTTTTGCATACAACTGCATCCCGGACTCCAGACATATATCATACCATCCACGCCGGACAACCGGTGATTCAGCTTCATAAAGTCATGAACTATAGCACAAAATTTAATATTGATAAATCAAATCATCGGGGATATAAGAAGAGGTTGACAAATAGTCAACACCACCTTTAACGCATAAAATAACAGGAGGGCTTGGTTCTGACATCGGTGACCCGCACCATCCGGTAAATGACCGGGATGGCCGAAACCGGAACCCAGTCCCAAACAGGATACGTTAATGATGATCTTTGAACCTGTCATCGGACTTGAAGTTCACGCCCAGCTGAAAACCAAAACCAAAATATTCTGCAGCTGCCCCACCGCCTTTGGGGCTGCCCCCAATGCCAACACCTGCCCGGTGTGCACGGGCATGCCGGGGGTACTGCCCGTGCTGAACCGAACCGCCGTCACCTTTGCCATTAAAAGCGCCCTGGCCACCGATTGCACCATTGCAAGGGAGAGCCGATTCGACCGCAAAAACTATTTTTATCCCGATCTTCCCAAAGGATACCAGATCTCCCAGTATGCCTTTCCCATTGCTGAACACGGACATCTCATGGTGGAGCCTGAAGGGGGAACCCCCAAACGCATCGGCATCACCCGGATTCACATGGAAGAGGATGCCGGAAAGCTCATCCATGACCCTGGACGGGGCAAAAGCATGGTGGACCTCAACCGCACCGGGGTTCCCCTGGTGGAAATTGTCAGCGAACCGGACATGCGATCGGCGGAAGAAGCCGGAGCGTATTTAAGGAAGCTCCACGCCATCCTTAAATATATTGATATCTGTGACGGCAACATGGAGGAGGGCAGTTTCCGGTGTGATGCCAACATCTCCCTGCGACCCGTGGGTCAGGAAGCCTTTGGCACCCGTACGGAATTGAAAAACCTCAACTCCTTCAAGCATGTCGAAAAAGCCATCCGCCATGAAATACAGCGCCAAACCTATCTTCTGGAGTCGGGCAAAACCATCACCCAGGAGACCCGCTTGTGGGACCCGGACAAAAACATCACCCGATCCATGCGGGGCAAGGAGGATGCCCATGATTACCGCTACTTTCCTGATCCGGACCTGGTTCCCCTCATTGTAGACGATGCATGGATTGAGTCGGTGAAAAGGGAGATGCCGGAACTACCTGATGCCAGAAAGCAACGGTTCATAAAGGAGTATCAGCTGTCAGACTATGATGCAGAGGTATTAACGGCCACCCGACAGCTGGCCGACTATTATGAAACAGCGGCAGCCAATCTGAAAGACAAGAAGCAAGTGGCCAACTGGATCATGGGTCCGGTGCTGGGGCTGATCAAAAGCCAGGGCCTCTCCATTGAGGCCATTGCGGTCTCTCCTGATTCCCTGTCGGAACTGCTCAGCCTTGTGGAAGCCGGAAAGCTTAATGCCGGAACGGCAAAAGCCGTCTTTGAAGAGATGATCACCTCAGACAAAGCCCCCCTTGCCATTATGAAAGAAAAAGGGCTGGAGCAGGTATCAGACCAGTCAGAACTGTCCGCCGTCGTGAAAGCGGTGATTGAAGCCAACCCGGATGAACATGCCGCCTACTGCAACGGAAAAACCAAACTGTTCAGTTTTTTCATGGGACAAATCATGAAAAAAACCCGGGGCAAGGCGGATCCCAAAGTGGTGACGGATCTTCTCAAACAACAACTATAATCAGGAGTTTTTTTTGAAACCGTTCCGTTTATCAAAATCAATCACCACCGGTATTTTCCTGTTCATCGTGCTCACCTGCTCACTGGCCCCTCCTCCTGGGCCTGCCTGGGCACAACCCCAGAAGGTGGCCATCCTCCCCTTAACCATCAATGCGGAAAAAGAGTTGACCTATATACAGGAGGGAATTTCCCACATGCTCTCCTCACGGCTTGCCTGCAAAGACAAAACCACCATTATCTCCGGGAAATCAATTCTTGCACAGATTCCCAACGCCCCTCAATTATCCGATGATGATCGGGTAAAAGCGGTGGCAGGGAATAGTTCGGTTCAATATATTATTTCCGGCAGCATCACGGAATTTGCCGGAACCTTCAGCCTGGATACAAAGGTCTATTCCGGCACCTTTGATGCCCCGATTCAAACCTTTTTCGGCCTGGCAGATACGGTGGATCACATCATCCCTGCAATGGACCGCATCGCCGCTGAAATCAACCAAAAGGTGTTTGGCCGTCAGACCCATGGCTTGGTTGAAACGGATACCGAAAAAACCGTACCCCAAAAGGACCTGACCCGGGCCAATCCTGAAACCCTCATTCCCCAGATCCCCACTAAAATGGAGACAACCGAAAAACCGTTCTGGATGTTCTGGAAAAAGGGTGAGAAACCCACCTACCCCGACGAGGGAATATCCCAGAAAAAAGAACCCATTGCAACGTTGCCGCCGGAACTGGATGAGGATGAAGAAACTGCCGATGAAAAGGTGCCATTCTGGAAATTCTGGAAAAAATCAAACCCAAAAGACGAGGAAGATGAAGCAGATCTGGAAATGCCGGAACCTCAGGAGGAGGAGAGTACCGACACGGTAAAGGAAGACAAACCTTTTTGGAAAATCTGGTAATTTGTTCATTTTTTTGGCATCCCTCATTTTTCGATTTGCACCTTTCAGCACAACATTTCTATTTTGCGGAGCTTTCTCTTAAAAAAGTGTCAAGGACTTTTGAGGACATATGAAGGATACCGATTTTTTGACGGATAAAAATGCACTGAATAATTCCCACCCGACGAGCTACCTATCTGCCCGCCACACCCCAAAAAGGGTCTTAAAACAGAACGCTGATGTTCGATTTTAAGACCCTTTCAATATCAACAACAGATAAACAGTTATGATCTCAACTTTCTCTGGGTTAACGTATCAGATTCGCACGGGGTCAAACCTGCTTTATTGCACTTTTTGCCAAACATCCTTTCAAGCTTTGTTGTGGGCGAACCCGAGTCCCAAATCTCGGTCCGCCCGTGGCGGTTTTATATGAAAAGGTAGTCTTCAAGTCTACCTCAGCAGAGCCCCTCCCCCGACGGGCAATAGGAACCGGCCAATTGAGCCGTCTACGGTTCCGGGCCGGGCACATTGCCCGTCGGGGGGGGGCGGCATAATGCCATTTTCATTATTCATTGTGTCGGTGACCCGACATGACCGTTATTAGAAAGTCAATGTCAATTTGTGATACAATGCATAGATATCCGGGTCGATTGCAGGATCTTTCACGCCCCCATTGGCCCTTGTGGTCCAGTAATCACCACCGTCCAGGTATGCCGCGATGGCTGAATAGACCAGATTGTCCGTGATTTTCCATTTGAGGGTCAGATCCACTTCCACCCCCTGGTCATCATCATATCCCGCACCATCCGGCACCTCGTCGGCTTTTGAGATGGCACCGATGACGCCGAGGGTGAGAGAATCCGTCATTGCGTAGTCTGCACCGGCGTAGAGCATCTGATATCCGTCGCACATGGCGGTATAGGCCGTGGCAAACCCGTTACCCACATGGTTTCCCACGCCGTTGCCAAGGGTGGTATTCATACCATGATCATCGGAGTTTAAGATAAACAGTTTTGCCCAGTCAACACCGGAAGAGACATAGCCCATGGAACCGATTTCATCGTCCGTGTAATCAGCGTCACCAGAGGAATGGGCAAATCCCCCCTGGAAGGTAAACGGTCCATAGTCATAGCTGGCCTCCACAAAATAGGCAAAGGCCTTCAAATCACGATCCTTGGCACCCGCAACATCATAGGAAGCGGTACCAAAAATATAATCCAGCTCAGCCTCAAACCTCCAATCCCCAAAGGTACCACTAAAATAAGGTGCCAGCAGAAACACCTGGGCGTCAGTGGTTTTACCCCTTTCAGAAAAAGCAGTGGCGGAGGCGGAATCAACTCCTGAGTTGAGCCAGTCCGCACCTGCAGCAGCCACAGCTGCTGCGCCACCTGCCTGCTGGGCGGCAGCGGCGGATCCTCCCCCCTGAAGGGTTGTTATGTAAGCCGTTTGATAAGCCATGGCCCCTGCAGTATACCACGCGCCATAAGAGGTGACACTGTCAGTTGCACCATCTGTGCTTGCCACATAATTTTTAAAATCCGAACTGGAACTATTGTTCTCATATGCTTGGGTGAGATTAGCCGTTGCAAAAGACTGGCCTGGATCCTGGAACTGTTTAAAATTATAGAATGCCGTTAAAAGCCCAGTGGAATAATTGGCGGTTTTATAGGTAAGGCCAATATAATATTTATCATTATCCAAATCGCTGAACTCAGTACCTTTATCATTCTCTGTAACCTTTTCCGCCACTGCACCGATATAAAGCTTTCCATCGCCCATGGGAATAGGCAGGACATACTTGATACGGTCGGTATCGGACTCATCGTCACAAAAGCTGGTACCCCACACGACACCTGCCATCCGGCCCACCTGAAAAAGACCGATGGGGCTGATGTAGGAGAGATAGGCCCGATCAAAATCAATGTTATCATCATCCACATCCTCATCAAACCTTGTGCCGTCACTGGAGTTTGTGAATGCGGAGTCTTTGGAACTCAACACCTTTTCCAGGGCATCAAACCGGGTGGTCAAGGACAGCTTGTCCGAAATTTTAAAATCGGTCTTCACCCGCAGGCGCATCTGCCGATAATCACTGGTTTTATCTGACTCCAACATATTTTCCGATGTATTAAGAATCCCCTCCACATAGAATTCACCGCTGAAATCAACATCCAGTGCCATGGCCGGAAGGGAAAATCCAACACCCACAAAAAAAAGCACGACTGCCAAAATTCTCTTCTTCATCTTTTTCTCCTTTTCCATTTCTCTTTTTCCTTTCAAACAGACAAACCAATTTTCAAACTGATCAATCAAGATCGGCGTTCATTGATCCTCCTTTTTTAATTGATTTTATGGGCTTGCCTCTATTATTTACCCGCCCCGAACGTTCTTAAGCTCATCGACCCAGGCTTACTATCGCACTTTTGGAACAAGCATGGGCATGGGCAACTTCCAACCGTATCGGCCATGGCAGATCAATCCGTCACAACAAAAAAAATGAAAATCACACAATTACAGATAGTTAAAAAAAATTATATTAAGTACCAAAGGCACAAATATGTATGCAAGTCCAAGAAAACCTGAGTTAGCCCCAGGCACTGTTTGATCGGAGAATTGGTGATCCCATCGCCCATTAGATCATATATATATTATGGGAGAGGGGGGACTACATCCGTGGTACAAGCCCACAGATAGATGTCGAAAAGTTGATGGCCCTGTAAAAAGCCGAGAGCCGGACAGCTAACAAATTAAACGGATTTACGAAATCCCCCTCTCCAATGGAGGGGGAGGGAAAATCAAGTGATAGTATCACTAAACATACGGCCAAAATATTGTCAAGCGTTTTAATCATGTAAACTTCGTTATTTCTCAAAAATCCCCACAGATTGCACAACAATATTACTTCTGGCATTTCCAATGAGCCGATCAGAGGCAACCACTGTGGCATAAACCAGCTCCGGATGCCCGTCACCATTCATATCCTCCAGAGAGAAATCGGCCACATATCCCGAAATTTCATGGGTTTTCCACCGCTCCACCAGGGTATTACCGGACCAGTTCAAAAAGGAGATGTACCCCCGGGTGAATTTTCGAAAGCCGGAGAGAAGACCTCGGGATAGATCATTGTTTACAACGGCAATGACGTCAGCATGCCCGTTGCCATCCACATCTTCAATTGCCACTCTGGAGTTGAGATAGACCCGTCGGTCAACACCATTTTTCCCCTGATCATAGACAACAAAGAGGTCTGTTGACCCCCAGGAGCCATCACTTATCCACTCTTTTTCAAAATTTTCTTTTCCCACATTGAGGTAGCCGTCACCATCAAACCACGCCATTCGTAAAGGACCTTCGGCTGTCAGGTGCCCCAGTGCCCGACCAAAAATCCCCCCACTTCCGACCATTTTGACTGGCCCGGGTATGATGCGCCTGCCATCAAATGAAAGAAGATGAATATCTCCCCAAAACAGCTGATCCTGACCGGCTTTCTGCCCCAGAAGCTGTTTTTGTCCATCTATTTTTACCACCCGAAAAAACCAGGGAAGGTCTTTGGCCACAATGGTGAGTTTTCTCTCTCCTCCACTGACCACAAGGGATCGCAACTGATTTTTTCGATCCAGAACGGAGATGAAAAGCTCATCCTTGCCATCGGCGTCAATGTCCATGGCATCCACCCCCATGAAAGTCTGATAATGTTTTCCTTTCAGCTCCGCTTTTTTCACCAGGCCTTGATTGTTCCAGGAAAAAACCGTCAGTTGCTGTGCGTCAATAACAGCAACCTCCCTGGCACCATTCATATCCAGAATCGTAAGGCCGGTAATTTCCCTTGACAGGGATTGATTGACAAACAAGGGCACAATTGAGGCATCCCTCCGAATTATGGCACCGGTATTTTGGGAGGCCTGTCCCGGCAATGCCCCCTCTCCTCCCAGGGATGCGGTCCCCATGGAAAGCACCGACGTTTCCACCGGTTTGATTATGCCAGGAGACGTTCCATCAACGGACAGGGTTCCCCCTGCCAGAACAATCCTCACCTTTTCCGCAACTGCGGCGGCATGACGGATGACATCCCCCATGCCCGATCCGGTTTCATGAATATTCACGGGTTCCCTTGATCCGGTGACATCCACAAGCCTTGCATCAGTACTAACGGCATTGCCGGCGATGGTAACGCTGCCCATGAGCAGGAATCCCACTCCCTGAAGCTCTTCGGAACGGGCGATGGCATCCATGAGGCCATTGCTCATGGATAGCGGATAGGTTTCAAAAGGTTTGTTCAGACATTTCACCTGAATTTCATCTCCCTGCCCCACCCTTGTACAGAGCATTTTTCCCATGCCCCTGCCAATAAAGGATTGATCCTCTTGGGAAATCACCTCAAAGGGAAATATGGCTATTTTTCTGGGGGTAATTTCCGCCATTGATGGTGTTATGAGCCCGACGATACAAACAATCGCTCCCATAATCAAAAGAAGATTTCCTGCGCTGCTTTTTTTCATTTCAATTCACCTGTGTTTAGTTGTTTTTAGGACGTGTTCACGGCACCGACCACGTCAAGAAGGTGTCCGTCTTGCATTATTGGTGTTATTGTTTATTTTGTGCGCAAAGCATTGTAACGGCACAATAACACACGCCCAATTCTGTTGCCCACTGACTGTAAAGGAGGCTCAGTATGAGTGACTAAGCCTGTTTTTCACCTAAAACAAAATTAAAAAAGCGGCATCCTTCATTCCAGCTTTACACTTTCACGAGGTGACTGTCCATCTTTGGGTGGTCTGCAAAGTACTTTTTGGGGTATGTGAAGAATGCCAAAAAAGCCTATAGAATCCATGTAGAAATGTCAATCTCCATCAAAGGAGTCCTGCTCCTCGGACAAACGGGGAGAATTCTCTTGCAGGAATTTAGGGGAATGTGTATAAATTCAGAGTTTTTAAACATAACAGCGTCCATCTGCAGGCTGATCCGACATGCAGGATCAGAAACTGTAAAATAATCATTAGGAGTCGGTTTTGAAAAAAACAATATATCAATTCATGATTTTGCCCCTTTCCATTATTAGCGCTGCGCTGCTCTTCTCCACCGCTTCAGCGCTGGCAGAGCCTATAAAAGTGGTGGTTCTGCCCTTTCAGATCAATGCGGAGAAAAATCTTGATTTTCTCAAAACCGGCATCCAGGATATGCTGGCTTCCCGCCTCTCTTGGAAAGATAAGGTGGTGGTCATTGACAAAACCGCCGTTAACACAACGGTAAAAGGATTGAGCCAGTATAAAAATGACAGTCTTGCCCTGCTGGCTGGTGGACAGCTCAAAGCGGATTTTATCATCATCGGGAGCGTGACCATTATCGGTCAGGGAGCCAGCATTGATGCAAAGATAATGGATATCACCGACAAAATGCCCCCGGTTGCTTTCTTCGGCCAAAGCAATGAACTGGGCGGCGTCATTCCGGAAATCAATCGGTTTGCAACGAATATCAATGAGACGGTATTTCACCGTCAGATGGGCGCTGCGGGCGCAAACCAAACGTCGTTATCCCAAAGCCCCCAGGCCCTCTCTCCTCCCCAGGGAACAGTCAATCCCCTGCTCAATGCCCAGGCAGCCCCCTACCGGGGAGGAACCGCCGGGGTTAATCCCAATTTCAAAACAACTGCCTCCCAACAATTAAATACCGGGTTCTGGAAAAGCCGCCCCCTCCCCTTTCGCATCCTGGGAATGGATCTGGGGGATGTAAATAAGGACGGTATTCTGGAAACCGTCATGCTGACGGATGACTTCATCATCATATACCAAATGGCCAACAACCGGTTGGTCAAAACTGCAGAGATCCCCATCAGCAAGTTTTCTCACCATCTGGGGCTGGACATAGGAGATATCAACGGCAATGGAATTCCCGAAATTTTTGTTTCCAGTCTTTCCCCGGAACAGAATCGGGCCACCGCCTTTGTGCTTGAATACAACGGCAGGACATACGACACCCTCGTAAAAAATGCACCTTGGTATTACCGAATTTCAAAAGAATTATCCGGAGAAACCTTGCTGGTGGGACAGAAACAACGAGATAAAGATAGCAATATTCACATCTCACCTGTTTATAAAATGAAATGGCAGGGTAGTACGTATGTTCCTGCCGACCAGCTATTAGAAGGAAAAACCGCTAATACCATGGGACTTGCCATTGATGACATCCGTGGAAATGGTGTTGAGACCATAGCTGCCTATGACATATCAGAACACCTTGCCGTTTTTGGAAATGCGGGAGAGGTGTTGTGGCGAAGCCAGGAACCGTCCGGAGGTACCCTGGCAGGATTCATCCTTCCCAAGGACTATAAAGAAGATGATGACCGGTTGCAGTTTTTTCCCCTGCGCATCAGAATCCACGACATCAATAAAGATGGTACTTTGGAGATCATCACGGCCACCAACCACGATGTGGGCATGAGCTTCTTCTCTAATTTAAGAAAATTTGACAGAGGGCACCTGGAATCCCGATCCTGGACGGACATGGGGCTGAACCTGAACTGGAAAACAACTCCACTCCCCGGTCGCATCTCCGACTTTGTCATAGGCGATTTTGACAACGACGGGTTTGACGAACTCATTGCAGCCACCATTACCAAGGAGGGTACCACGGTGATGTCCCAGGCCGGCAGCATCCTTGTGGCCTATGAGCTGTTGAGAACAAACAACCGGTAAAACCGTTGATACGCAAAACATGTTTTGCCTAAGCTACAAAACAAACAGTATTTATTGCTTGACATCTTTTTCAGGTGCTGATATCGATACTGTTCAGTATGGTTTACCATGGTGATATCTGGTGTTCAGATCTCATCATTTGTGGGCTGTTCCGGTGGAAATAAAAAGGAAAAAAGAGAGATGCATTTTGTTTCGTACTTTTTTACTACCGAGCATGCCTTTTAATTATTCGCTATTAGAGGCGAAATCACCTTAGTTTTTTGTAGGAGGAAAACGAAGATGAAAAAACTGGCTATTGCTATTTTTGCAGTGGTATGCGTTGCAATGTTTATTGCACCGGCTTATGCCGAAGACAGAGTTTCCCTTTCCGGAAGCCTGCGTTTCCGTGGATGGAGCGATACGTATACTGATGGTTCAGACGCAAGTTGGATTGATCAAAGACTCAGACTTGATACCAAAATCAACGTTGCTGATGATGTATCCATTCGATTTAGAGCTGATTACGGCGATGGTGCTTGGGGATCAGCATATATCAATGGTTTGGCTGCAAGACCCCGCGCAAATGCTTCAAACACCATTGATATTGACTACTCTTATGTCACCATAAATAAAGAAATGTGGTCACTGAAATTTGGTCAGCAGTATATGGGTTTAGGACACATCAATGAGGTGCTTGATTCTATTGGCACTGGTGCTGTACTCCGTCTCAAGTTCCCTGTGGCAGTATCTCTTATGTACGCAAAGGTAGATGAGAATGGATCAACAAATGACGATGGTAATAACGATGATACCGATCTTTACGCCCTGAACTTCAGCTATGATACTGACGCCTTTAGCCTTAACCTGTTTGGCGCCACCGTAGATGATGGAACTGCAACTGATTATTCTCCTGTTATGTATGGTTTTAGTGGATCTACGACACTTGGTATGATCAATATTGTAGGTGAAGTGGACTTCGCCACCGGTGACACAAACGATGGTGCTACAGATTACATAGGAACACAATTTTACCTGTCTGCTTCCGCTAAACTCAATGAGGCTTTTAATCTGGGAGCAGAAATTCTTTATGCATTGGGTACAGACGATCCCAATGAAGTACAATTAACCAACCTTGGGAACTGGGGTTGGACTTTTTGCCCCATGTCTAATAATACCCCGTTTGGTGGTGACTGGGCTGCAGATGGAAACGCTACAATGTTTGACCCATCAGGAGACAGTGCTGGCGTTCAGGGTATCACCTTCTACGCCGATTACAAAGTTATAGATGGCATGGCACTGGGTGCAAAAGTTGGATATTTCACACCTGAAGAAGATGATGCCACCACCGTTGATGACATTACTTCCTTCAACGTGTGGGCATCGTACATGCTGGCCACCAATACCGAGCTTGCTCTTGCCTATTTCTACTCAGACATTGATGATGTAAATGCAACAGATGAATTGACAAGCTTGGTTGCCAAACTTGTGGTTAATTTTTAAGTTAAGACAATACTCGTGAAAACAGTATGAAGTTGTAAATAAAAAGGGGATCGAGAATACTCGGTCTCCTTTTTCATCTGAAAACCGCCCCGGACAAGCCCTTCCTTCCAGTCACCGATCAAGTTAGACAATCCGCTTAAACATTCTTTCAAAATCCCGCTGGGACCAGACCACCCGGATGGGTCTGCCATGGGGACAGTAAAAGGCATTCTCACACTCATTCAATTGGCGTAATAGTGCTTCCATCTCTTTGGGAGTCATAGTCTGATTGGCCCGAACTGAATTGTGACAGGCCATGAGTATGAGGCACTCATCCAGCCACGCTTCCCCATGGCTGCCGTCGTCCCCGGACTCAAGCCCGGATTCCATAATGGCATCCACCATATCATGGATCAATTCCCTGACATTGCAGTGATCAATGAGAGCGGGCACCGACTTTAATACAACAGTTGTTCCCCCAAAAGGTTCCAGGTCAAATCCAAGTTCACGCAGGGCCGGGATCATCTTTCCCAGTAAGGCGGTCTGGGAAAAATTCAAATCAAGGACTTCAGGCACCAGCAAATGCTGGGATGGGGGTCTGAAGGTTCCGGAGCGCTTTTTAAGCTGTTCGTAGACAACGCGCTCATGGGCGGCATGCTGATCAATGAGGGTAACCCCTTCCATGGTTTCAATGACAATGTAAGTTCCCAACACCTGTCCCACTATGCGCATGTGCCGATCAAAGCCATGGGGCACATTTGAAATTTCCGTATCGGCGTTCATGGGGGAGGCAAGGCCAGGAGCCGAGGTTTTCCCGGCTGAAACGGCGTCTTTATCAACGCCATCACTGTTATGAAAGCCAGGAGCATCGGGGTCATTTATCTCATCCTTGCCCACTCTCGCATCAATGGTGGAGACCGCCGCCGCAAGCGGAGACACATTACCACGGCCCACCCCCTTTTTCTTACCTGCCTGCTGCCCCTCCTGTTGATTCTCTGCGTTAGCCTTACCCGCATCCACAACATTCATTGGGTTTTTTGCATGGTCACCATGTGACGTTAAATGGTCGTCGTGGGACGGTTCCTGCCGGAACGGCTCCCGAAGGGCCTCTCTCCTGCCTGAACCTCCCCACTGAAAAAGCGATGATATCGGTTTTTCCTCACCATCAAATTTCATCGCCCCGTCTTCCGATACTGCACCCTCCCGGGCATCTGAAATATGGAAAAAATCATGGGGCGGCACTTTATCAGCAGATGCCGAAGTAAGACGGATGGATGACGATGACGACGACGATGATGATGATGATGATGATGAGGAGGAGGAGGAGGAGGAGGAAGGATTGTCCATCACCGAACGAAAGGGCTTCGAAAAAGTAGGTTTCTGCTCGGCCAGTTCCAGGGCCTGGCCCACTGCCCGCCGCACGGCATCATACACCCCCTTTTCATTGACAAACCGCACCTGGAGCTTGGCCGGATGCACATTGACATCCACACCGTCAAAGGGCACCGTGATAAAGAGTACAGCCATGGGAAAGCGACCCTTCATGATTCTGCCCCGAAACCCCTGGAGCAGGGCAGAGACAACGCCTCTGTCCGTAACCATGCGGCCATTCACAAAAAGAAGGATGCGCTGGGAACCGGATCGGGTGTGGGAAGGATCGGCAATGTAACCCTGAACTTCAACACCACCATCCTGCAGGGCCACTGGATGCAGCAACAGAGAAGCATCCCCTCCCATCACCGTCTCCACCCGGGAAGCCAAGGGCTGATCCCACGTGATATCCCTCACCAATCGCCCATTGTGGACCAAAGAGAAGCCCACTCCCACGGCCCCCATGGCCATGGCGGAAAAGGCATCGGCTATGTGGGCCATTTCGGTGTTGACGGTTTTTAAAAATTTGCGACGCACCGGGGTATTGAAATAGAGATTTTTGATCTCCACCATGGTACCCGGGGGCGCACCGATTTCAGACACCTCGATGAGTTTCCCCCCGTTGAGAAAAAGGCGGGTGCCATAATCGGCATCCTTCTCCCGGGTGGTGAGGGTCATCTTTGACACCGCAGCAATGGAGGGCAACGCCTCCCCCCGGAACCCCAGCGTGGCTATGGAGAAGAGATCATCTGCCGTGGCAAGCTTGCTGGTGGCATACCGCTCAATGGACAACAGCGCATTGTCCCGGGACATGCCGTCCCCGTCATCTGATACCCGGATGAGATCCCGCCCGCCCCGATCCACCATCACTTTAATGTGGGTGGCATGGGCATCCAGAGCATTTTCCATGAGCTCCTTGACCACGGACACCGGCCGTTCCACCACCTCTCCGGCGGCAATCTGGTTGGTGATCAGTTCGGGAAGGACTCTAATATCTGCCATGATATCACGCTTCCCGGGAAGCTTTCACAAATCGAGCCAGAAACTCAGAATCCTCAGGGGTCAAATCAAATCGGAGGCATGCCTGATCCACCAGTGCCAGGATATTGACATCGCCATTTTTCTGTTTCTCATCCGATACCCATTGCACTGCTTTTCTGATCTTCTCTCCTTGGGGCTGCATGGTACTCATCACCGGTCTCCTTACCAATACGTGGTTTGATATCGTTTTTCTGTTTGCCTTTGAATCGGCTGTATGACAACCACAATTTTCATTTTTTGTTCTGGCATATCAACTATCTTACAATATTATCTTCTCCAACAGACATTACCGGAAATCGTTTTTCCAGTGCCAAAGTCTGCTCCAGGCCAAAGCCTGCCCGCACCAGTGCCATCTCATCAAATCGGTTGGCCATCATCTGAAACCCAATGGGCAGCCCTGTTTTCCCATAACCGCAGGGAACGGACATACCGGGAATCCCTGCCATGTTGGTGGAAAGGGTGAAGATATCAGTGAGATACATGGTAAGGGGATCATCCACGTTCTCTCCGATCTTAAAGGCCGGCGTGGGGGCCACAGGAGACACAACAATATCACAGAACTCAAAGGCCCGGGAAAAATCTTCACTAATCAGAGACCGTACCTTGGTGGCCTGGCCGTAATAGGCATCGTAATATCCTGCAGAAAGGGCATAGGTGCCGGTGATAATACGACGCTGCACCTCAGCACCAAATCCTTTGGATTTTGTTTTCTTATACATATCAATCAGCTCGGTGGCTTCCGGGTCCCGGTAACCGAACCGCACCCCGTCAAACCGGGCCAGATTGGAACTGGCTTCGGAAGGAGCAATCACATAATAGGCAGCCACGGCATAATCGGTGTGGGGCAGGGAAATCTCCTTCACCGCCACCCCCAGGGCCTCCAGCTGTTTTACCCCATGGTAGAATGCCTCTTCCACATCAGGGTCCAGCCCCTTTACAGAGAGGAACTCTTTGGGAATACCGGCGGTCATTCCTTTAAGTCCCTGGGTTTCATACTGCTCCAGGGCGGTCGTAAAATCGGGCACCGCCACAGTGGCAGAGGTGCTGTCTTTGGGGTCATGGCCGCAAAGCGCATTTAGCATGATGGCGGTATCCCGGACATTTCGGGTGATGGGTCCGATCTGATCCAGGGATGAGGCATAGGAGACCAGACCAAACCGGGAGACCCGGCCATAGGTGGGTTTAATCCCCACCACGCCGCAGTGGGAGGCGGGCTGGCGAATGGACCCGCCAGTGTCGGTGCCCAGGGCAGCGGTGCACATCCGGGCCGCCACTGCTGCTGCAGAGCCGCCACTGGAACCTCCGGGGACATGGTCCCGATGCCAGGGGTTCCGGGTGATGTGAAATCCGGAGTTTTCCGTGGAAGAGCCCATGGCAAACTCATCTAAATTGGTCTTTCCCAGGATCACGGCACCGGCATCATTTAATTTTTCCACCACTGTGGCATTATACTGCGGAACAAAGTTTTCAAGTATTTTAGAAGCACAGGTGGTGGTAAGGCCCCGGGTGCACAAGAGATCCTTCAGTGCCAGGGGGATGCCCAACAGCGGCGTGGATTCACCGGCATCCAGCCGTTCATCAGCCTTGGCAGCAGCAGCCAGGGCACCTTTGCGGTCCACGGTGATGTATGCCCTGATATCCTGGTCACAGGCATCAATGCGTTTCAACAATGCCGTTACAAGATCCACAGAGGAGATTTCCTTTGCATCCAGCAGGTTCCGGGCATCTGATATGGTCAGTTCATGGAATTCCATTGTCATTCTCCTCTACCCCACCGCCTTGGGGACTAAATAAAAATCATCTTCCCGCTCCGGGGCATTGGCCAGGGTAATTTCAGGCCCCGGCGGGGTATGAGGGATATCCTCCCGGAACACATTGTGGTCCAGGGCCGCCCCTGACATGAGTTCCGCTCCGGATACATCGGCATCTTTAAGTTTATCAATATACTGCAGTATCCGACTCACCTGGTCGGCAAACTTGTCCACAAGGGCATCATCCACCTCCAGGCGTGACAGATGGGCAATGTACTCAATATCGTTTCTGGTGATCTTCATTGTCACTCCTTTTGTATAATTATTCCGTAAATACCCTTGGCTTCCAGGGCCTTCAAGGCTTTTTCCGCTGACGCACCGCTGGAATACGTGCCCACCCTCACCCGGTGCCACACGTTGCCGTCCACCAGGGCAAGGGCTCGATGGGGGATAAAGCCCTTTACCTTCAGCGTCTCCATACGCTGGATGGCATCCACCAGCTGCCGATAGGAGGCTATCTGAATGGTGTAAGCCCCCTCGGAACGGAAGACAGTGCTCCTTTCCGATGCGTTCTCAGGTATTTTCCCAGGCGGTGGGGTATTTTCCCGGGCTTGCAATTTTGCATCAGGAGGGGGGGAAGTCACGGGTTCCGGCACACGGGTCCTGGCCTTCAATCCCTGTTTCATGGGCACCGGCCCCTCTGACAAAGCCACAGCCGTCGCTCCGACCACCGAAGCATCACTGCCGGAGAAACCGGCATTGCTCTTCTCCAAAGCCTCCTCTGAGAGTAAAAAATCCGTGGAAACTTTTTTCTTTAATTCATCATAAAAAGCCAGCTTTGTTTTCTCAGGGGGATGGTCTCTCTCTTTTCTGCCGGCCAGCTCCTCCAATTTTTCCCGAAATGGCTGGGTATCGAAATGAACGGGAGCGGTACCCCGCCCCACCATCACACCGGTGAAGAACATGATGCCGCACAGGCAAAAGAGCCCCAACGTCACCATGAGACCCCGGAAGAACATGCGCCTACATCCTTTCCGGTGCAGATACACCCAGAAGGGCCAGGGCGTTTCGAATCACCTTTTTAACGGCACCCACCAGGCAGAGCCTGGCCAAGGTGGTGGTGGTGTCATCGGTGATCACCTTATGCCGATTATAATAGCCATGGAAGGTGGAGGCAAGGGTCATGAGATAGGTAAAAATCACATGGGGATGCAGACTGGCGGCACTCTTTTCCACGGCTTCCGGAAATGCCGCCAGGGTTTTAATCAATTTAATCTCCTCCGCCTGGGTAAGGCAGGAGACATCAATGTGCGGCCAATCCACCTCATTGGTCTTAAGGATTCCCTGCTCCACCGCCTTTAACATGATACCGGCAATGCGGGCATGAACATACTGAACGTAATACACCGGGTTTTCACTGGTCTGCTGCTTGGCAAGTTCCAGGTCAAAATCAAGACCGGAATCATAGCTGCGGCTTAAAAATAGAAACCGGGCCGCATCTCTGCCCACCTCATCCACAATATCCTTTAACGTGACAAACTCCCCGGCCCGGGTGGACATGGCCACGGGAGTGCCCCCCCGTAACAGATTCACCAGCTGCACCAGAATCACATCAAACTGATCACTGGATCTGCCGGAAGCGTCAATGGAGGCGTTGATGCGGTTGATATAGCCATGGTGATCGGCCCCCCACACGTCAATGACCCGGTCAAACCCCCTTTCAAACTTTTCCATATGATAGGCGATATCCGATGCAAAATAGGTGGTAATGCCGTTCTGACGCACCACCACCCGGTCCTTTTCATCGCCAAAGGTTTCCGTGCTGAACCACAGGGCACCATCTTTTTCATAAATCACCTCTTTTTCTCGGAACATCTCGATCATGGCCTGGACCCGTCCCGAATCGTAGAGGCTCTGCTCGCTGAACCATTGGTCATAAGTGACACCAAAGGCCGCCAGATCTTCCTGTATTCCTTTCAGGATTTTATCCGCAGCGTACCGGGCGCAGACCTGAACGCCTTTTGCCTCTTCTTTTTCGGCAATATCACTCCCCTGGTGTTCCAGGATCTCCGAGGCTATTTCCCGGATGTATTCCCCCTGATAGCAATCATCCGGAAACGTGATCTTCCTTCCCAGGGTCTCACACAAGCGAAGCCAGACAGAAAGCCCAAGGGTTCTTATCTGTCTGCCGGAATCGTTGATGTAGTACTCCTTTTGCACATCATATCCGGCAAAGGCAAGGATATTACCCACGGCGTCTCCCACGGCGGCCCCACGACCATGGCCCACATGGAGCGGTCCTGTGGGGTTGGCACTGACGAACTCCACCTGAACCTTCTTGCCCTTCCCCATTTCAAGGGCACCGAACCCATAATTTTTTTCATGCACCACGGCAATAAAGGGATGCCAGGAAGACGGGGCTAAAAAGAAATTGATGAACCCAGGTCCTGCAATCTCGCATTTTTCAATGATGCCATGGGGGTCATCCAAATGGGCCACCAAGGCCTCGGCAATTTTCCGGGGGGCCATTTTCTGCACCGAGGCCGAGACCATGGCAACATTGGAGGAAAAATCACCATGGTTCTCATGCCGGGGAACTTCGATCTCCATGTCAGGCAGAACATCTGAGTTCAAAAGACCGTTTTCAAAGGCTCGCCGGGCAGCACCCACAAGGATCTCTTTTATTTTTTTATTCATGGTTCAATCAATTCTCATGCTCAGAGTTATTATCGAGTTGAAATCGGGGTGTATCATCATCCCCGTCAATCTCTTTGATATCATCTTCCGTCAGATCCTCTGTTTCATCTTTAAGCAAGCTCTCAAGTTCATCCACGTCGGCATCATCCACCTCTTCCAGTAGTACCTCATGTTCACTGGGAAAGGCTTCAATATCCTCATAATCAATGACGAGCCTGTCACCCTGCCCTTCACTTAAAAAGGGCCCCAGACTTTCAAACAGCTTTACACTGAGATCAAAGGGAGGAAAAAGATTCTTCCGTCGCAGGGTCTCAATAAAAAGATCCTGGCCCCCTTCCAATGCACTTTTTATAACATCATAAGGGTACTTCTCTTCATGGACGGTTAAAAATGCACCTGGATCCGCCTCACCCGCCTCCTGAAGCGTGATGGTTTCTTTTTTTTCATCAATGATGAATGTAAATTTCTGTCTCATTTTATTCTCCCTGATTATTAACTAAACTTGTTAAGCTTGCTTAGATATTGATAAACCTGTAAATAATCATCTTCAGCATGCCGGCCCCCATTAGATGCCGTTTCAAAGAAACGTTTCACAAAATTTTACAGGGCTTGATCACAACATCGACCTTTTGAATAGGTTCACGGTACAATTTTGAATAGCTTCTCGGCACAATGGAGCACAGCACAACGGGTATGATCCAGGACAATGTTTTAATCCCTTACAACAAACCTTCTAATATAGCGGAACTTCATTCCATGTCAACCATTCAATGCCTTTTTTGAAATTTACCAAAAGACATTTACAAAATCTCTTTGGCTGCATATACCACATTTCAATTTATCCGTCACAATATGCTGCGTATCCGGCCCCACTGTCTGTGGTTCAGTCCCCTTTTCCGACAACCACCACGGAAACGAAAAAAGCAAATTGGGTGTTGACCTGTTCAAAACAACATGATATACACCTCAAATTGTTGGGAGGAGTGGCCGAGCGGTTGAAGGCGGCGGTCTTGAAAACCGTTAAGTGTCAAAGCTTCGTGGGTTCGAATCCTACCTCCTCCGCCATCCTGAATAAAGTAAGCAAGAGTTACTTTTATTTTGGAGATACGATTTAATAAATGTGGAGAAATGGCCGAGTGGCTGAAGGCGCTCGCCTGCTAAGCGAGTATGGGGGTAAAACTCCATCGAGAGTTCGAATCTCTCTTTCTCCGCCATTTACAGAAACTTAGGCTTGAACCGAATATTTGGTTCAAGCCTTTTTTTGCATTAAGGGGGGGGGGGGACAAAAGGGAGGACCACACCTTTTATCTATTTAATAAATTAAATTCATAAGCTCTTTCCAATATTGTCAAGCTTGCTGATTTGCATGGCCGTGGATGCATGCACAATGTTGGCAAGAATGTGGGAGAACTCACTGCCCTTACATAAAAAAAGCATTGAATAATGCCACCTTTCTAACTTTGAAAGGTGGCATTATTCAATGCTTTAATATTTCAGGACGTCAAATAAAATATCAACAATTCAAAAAGTTGAACGTTATTCCTCCATCTGGCAGTTTTGCAACGAGTTCATGAAGGAAGTGATGCTATAGCATAAAGAAGTGTCCCGGCTTGGGCGGTGTACAGAGGAGTAGAGGAATAACGCATGGAAAATGATTATCCTGGGAGTGGCCAATGGCGGCGGTCATGAATGTTTATGTTTAAATAAGCTTTTAACCTTTCGTCTCAATTTTTGGGAAAATGTTTCAACATTGAATTTCCCATCGACCTCTTCTGGAAGAAAGACACAATTTTCAAGAACTTCAAACCATGCGTGAGTAAAAGCTTCAAATGAATAACAGCCTTTTCTTAGAAGCATTAACTGTTTTAAAAAAAAACATCCAATAGCCCCAAGAATTATTCCAATACCAACGGATGAAATATTGATTAAAAAAAGATCTGTTAACATTGCACCAGCAGTAATTGTAACCGCAACCGCTAAAATCATACCAATCATTAAATAAAAACTTCTAAGAATGATAAAACTAAGACAAAGGCCGACCAGAAACCATGTTATTGTTGTCCCTGTTGGTATTTTATAAAGTGTATTCCACGTCTTGGAAAATGAAATTATTGTTAAAATTGTTAATCCTAAAAAAATCAATGCATAAAAAAACGAAGTTAGCGATATCAATGAATCTAAGATTGCAGGAAGAATACTTTTTTTTGCATGAAGTCTATTAGCTTGATCCACACCAGTTTGGATACAAGTCTGTGGCTCTTCTTCGCTTCCATTGATGGGACAGATCCCCGCCCGGTTCCTTGCAGCACATTCGCCCATACAGTGCTTTAAATTCACCCAACCTCTATAATCTTGAGGCCCTTGTTTTTCCTTGAGATAATAATCTATTGCGGCTATAAAACCTTCTCTTTTGTTAATGGCTCTTGCCTTTTCAATATTTGAAAAAATCGAAGCACTAAATAAAATGATAATTCCAATCATTGAGCTTGAAGCAGATTCTGCGTTTAATTTATTTGTTAAAACCAAGACCCAAATTGCACTTGTTAAAGGAACAATGCTTACGATGCACAGTATAAAATTATGGGATGCGACTGCCTTAATTTGGTTAGTGCCTTGAAAAACCTCTTGCCTATCTATCACGGCTAAACTAAATGTTTTTTCACTTCCAGGCAAATATATTTTTTCATCACCGTTTTGAATTCGTGATAGATGAAATTCTGAAAGCGGCTCATTAAATTGAATGCCTAACCATGGCTCATTTTCATTTTTTCTGACAATTTCATTTCTTCTGACAACTTTCCCACTGATTGGAAAAGGCCTTTTGGTACCTATCTGAATTTTTAATAACACCTCATCGTCATCGGTAAAGCAATTCCATAAAAATATACCTGTTCTGCTAACATCCTGTATTTCTCCTCGACAGTTTTGCCCATCTTTATTAGAAAACTCTATTTCCAAACCCTTAATATAGGGGTATACTCTTTGTTGACCTCTTTTTTCTTCCATATGGAATCCTTTCAGTTAAAATGGTAATTTTTTTTTGAGCAGAAATAACTGCATAATAAGGAATAATCTGCCGATGAATAACGAGATTTCGTCTGTTTTTTTAATTGATGGAATACCAACAAATCCAATAGTTAATCCAGGAATAAATGGACCAATTATTAATACTACGGCAATCGCGAATATCCATGGTTCAAGAAAAGACAGTAGAATTGCTACCGCAGGATGATACATATTGGCACAATCCATCATAGGTTCTCCCTCTAACGTCATGCTCATTTCATTTTTTCACATACAGAAATTGGATGAGTACTTATGGTCTATCCCACAGGACAGAGCAGCCTGTCACAACGAAAATTGGAACTCCTGTTATTACAATCTATTGGACAATGTTTCATATAAAAACCCACATGGCTATAACCACCAGCCACAACGAAAGTTGAAACTCTCATGATTTCAAGCTATTGGAGGGAGTTTCTTATAAACCGCCACGAGCAGACCGCATTGGGGACCTGGGTCTGCCCACAACGAATAATGAAAGTAATGTTAGGCAAGCCTACACTTTCTTATAAAAATGAACAGTACTCTTTTCAACTTTAATCCTGATGGTTTACTCTCATAGTCTCCGCTTTTGTGGAATTTAATCCAACACCATATATTGTGGTGTTAAGGATATAATATCCTCTGCACGCCGTCAAAGCTTCTACATTAAAAATGTTAAATTTACAGAAAGGAGTCTTCCATGAAAAGTGTTTAGAGCATGACAAAAAAGATTATGCGCCAACCAAAAGAACGAATCAATCCCTTTGGCTCATATTATCCTAAATTCGACATTTTAATTTGTCAATTGAAATCATTGTTGCTTTTTCCATTGAATGATGATTATGTTCGGTTAAGTCAAAGCCCGGTTATGATAACGACTGAGAATATATCCGTATCCGTATAAGCATGTCCTCTTTGTCATATACAAATTCAGGAGTTTACAAATGCCTCATCCGGAAACCCTGGTAAAATTCATACAAATAAAAAAGCCTCTTTTATGGGTCGGCGCAGGACTGTCAATTGACGCCGGATATCCGACCGTGGGACTGCTTGCCCATAAGCTTTGGGAAGAACATGCCTATGGCCCAAAGCCACCGGAGAGCAATCCCTATGGATTGGTTAATGCCTTTTATCAGGAGTATGGGAGGGGGGATTTAGACGAAGCACTATCAAAAATCATTCCCGCAGGGGTTGAATCACGCCCGTCTCATAAGGCATTGGCGCGTATTGCCAAAAGCGGCTTTTTTTCGGGTGTCATCACCACAAATTATGACCGGCTGCTGGATAATGCATTTTCGGAGAAAAGTGTCGATTACCTGCCCCAGGTCATTGACGGCAATCAGCATATTCGAACCGGGAACCGCCTCAGACTGTATAAAATCCATGGGGATGTGGCCGACTGGAAGAATGTTATTCTGACCGCTGATTCATATGCCAAATTCAATGAGCGGTACGGATTTTTACGCAGCCAGTTTGATATTTTACTGACTCAGAACCCGGTGCTCTTTATCGGTTGTTCAATGCTTGATGAGCGGATACTGGACTGGCTGGATAAACTACCCCCGGAAGAAGCCAAATTAATTAACAGCTGGATGGCAATACTGACCGCATCACAACTGGAAGCGGTAAAACAGTATGAACATGCTTCCGGTCTTTCCGCCTGGGAGATACTGAACAAAATTTCATTTCGGGTTTTGGATCTGCCGGACTTTAAAAGCCTGCCAAAATGGCTTGATGAGATCGCGGATAAAGTTGCCCCGCCCGGGACCGGACGCCGGGAGTTGATTCTGAATATTCGAACCTCCGATACCTCCTCACCTGAACAATGGCGGGTTGACCTGGATGGACGGAATATTTCAAATCCTTCATTGCCGGTTCATGACAAGGCATTTATTGAGAAACTTGAACAATTGGAAAAAATGGTTCATCTGCCCCTGCCATGCGATGTAAACGGCATCCTTGGCTCCGGGGAAAATACCATCGAGACCGCGATCCATGAACACGCCGCCGCCATCGGGGCCGGATTGTCGGAAATACTCGATGACCAGGGACGGAAAACCATTTTGAAATCCATGAACCACAACATTATCCCATTGCTGCGAATAATAGTTGACGGAGATCTGGCTGACCGGGTTCTGGCGTTACCCTGGGAACTTCTCCGGTTGAATGACTGCTTTCCGGTTAAAGAGGGACAGCTGGATATTGTTCGTGAAATTAAGGTTGATGGGGCACCCGGTCTGGCAACAGCTCCGGATGCATTCAGGGTTTTGGTGCACATCGCCGCACCAGAGGATGAAGAGGGGCAAGGTGCGTTGATGTACGAGGAGGAGGCCTACCGCCTGATTCTCTCCATGCAGCGGGCCGTGAAAGGCGCGGTTGCTTTTTCAGACCTTGGCACGGTCCGGGACCTGATTCAGGCCTTGAACCGGATAAACCCCACAGTGGTGCATTTTACCGGCCACGGCAAGCCGGGCGCCCTGTTGTTTGAAGATGAAGATGGCGGAAAAATCAATATCCACATTTCGACGCTGTTGGCAGAGTTGCGGGCCGGTGCCGCCGTGGGCCAACCAACCCTTCCCCCGGTCTTTTATCTTGCATCCTGCCACGGCGCTTCAGGCACAGCGGTCTCTGGCCAGGCCTCCCCAGGTTACAGACAGCTCAGTGAATTGGGAGCGGTCAAGGGAGAAGGCCCCTCCACCGCGGCCACCCTGCAACGGGAAGGATGCCCGGCAATAGTGGGTTATTTCGGCCCGGTGGGAGATCAATTATCGACCCGGGCCGAAGTTGTTTTTTACAGCGCATTGGCCGCGGGCAAACGGCTTACGGAATCCGTCCGCCAAGCCCGAAATGAAATGACCCGGGTGCTGAGCGGCAAGGGCAGCCATTACCGTTACCCCCTTGGGTGGGCACAACTGGCCCTGTATCTGCGGGGCGGTGATGTCCCCATCACGGAGGAAGGCGAATACACCGATAATATTTATGCTCTGGAACAGGAACTCTGCGGCACCGATTCACCGGTTCACGGCCTGGAGGTCCTGCACTCCGGCCCGGAGGGCTTCATCGGGAGGCGCCGGGACCTGGCCATGCTCAGGCAGCGCCACATAAAGGGCAGGCGCATATTTGTCTTGCACGGCCTGGGCGGCATCGGCAAAACCGCACTGGCGGTCAATTTAATACCCAAACTTGGGATAAAACCGGAAAGCATCATACTCCTTGATGCGGCCCGTGCGGATCAGGCAGACGATCCTGTGCAGGACCTGTGGGAACAACTGTCTCTCCAGGTTCAACAGGCCTTTCCCGGACTTTTAGAAACGGTTTTGGAAAAACGGAAAAAAACACAGGACCCGCTGTCGTTGCTCGGCGCCGTGCTCCACACCGTTAAAAAACCCTGGCTCATCTATCTGGACAATGCCGAATCATTACAGGTGAAGGTTGAATCCGAAGAAGGTGAACTGGGCACATGGGGCTCCCCCGGGATTGCCCGATGGTGGGCCATGGCTTCCAAAGAGGCCGTACACGGCGGGACCCTTACGCTCATGGCAACCACCCGTTATTTTTTCCCGGGCCTTGACAGAAAACACGGCTGGCAGGTGGGCGTGCTGCGGTCTGCGGATATCGCACGGATGATGCGCTGGTTTCAGTTTTTGAGGAAAATTCCCCATGACCACATAGATCAAGTCGTGCAATGGCTGAACGGCCATGCACGGGCGCTGGTCTACCTGGAAGGCTTGCTCAATGAGATTTTTGATCCGCTTACGCCGGATGATGAGATCACCGGGGATCAATGGAAAGCGGCAATCAAGGAGGCCCTGCCCGGCACGGAAGCCAGGCTGATCAATGAAGACCTGATGCTGTCCCACATATGGAAAAGGCTCGACTCCAAGGCCCGAAAACATTTACAGGCACTTACCTCCCTGAGACGTCCCGTGCCCCCGGATGCCGTAAAAATTCTTGGGGATCAGACAAGGAGGCTTGAGAACCTGGGCCTGATCACAAAGTTTCCGGGCGAATTGCGCGGCATGCACCCCACGGTGCACCGTTTTGTGGAAGAACACGAAGGGGAGGCCCGGACCGATGACCATTTGCGTATCGGGCGCTGGTATCTGGCGACTTATGAATCCAATAACGATCCTGCTTTGGCCGAGGAGACCGTTTATCATCTATTAACAGCCAAAGAGGTCGATTTGGCAGCTTCTCCAGCTGACGCGCTGGCAAGGTATTATTGGAGAGCACTTCGTTATGCAGATGCCCGGCGCGTATTGGATTCCATTCTCGACCTTGGACCAACAGGGGAATTGCACGAAGAACTTTTGATTACAAGTGGCAATCTCCATGTGGATCTTGGCCACTACGGGCTTGCCGCTTCAGACTTTCAGGCTGTCATTGATTCCAGTCATAAAAGGCACCCATCCGGAAAAAGTGAAGCAAGCGGGCTTCACGGGCTTGCCAACGCGCTTTCTCGCCTTGGCAGATATGAAGATGCCGTTGAGGCGTATTACAAATCCCTTGAAATCAAAAAGCAGGCATACGGCACGGAGGCACATCCTGAATACGCGGCATCGCTTCACGGGCTTGCCAACGCGCTTTCTCGCCTTGGCAGATATGAAGATGCCGTTGAGGCGTATTACAAATCCCTTGAAATCAAAAAGCAGGCATACGGCACGGAGGCACATCCTGAATACGCGGCATCGCTTCACGGGCTTGCCAACGCGCTTTATAGCCTTGGCAGATATGAAGAGGCCGTTGAGGCGTATTACAAATCCCTTGAAATCAAAAAGCAGGCATACGGCACGGAGGCACATCCTGAATACGCGGCATCGCTTCACGGGCTTGCCAACGCGCTTTCTCGCCTTGGCAGATATGAAGATGCCGTTGAGGCGTATTACAAATCCCTTGAAATCAAAAAGCAGGCATACGGCACGGAGGCACATCCTGAATACGCGGCATCGCTTCACGGGCTTGCCAACGCGCTTTATAGCCTTGGCAGATATGAAGAGGCCGTTGAGGCGTATTACAAATCCCTTGAAATCAAAAAGCAGGCATACGGCACGGAGGCACATCCTGAATACGCGGCATCGCTTCACGGGCTTGCCAACGCGCTTTATAGCCTTGGCAGATATGAAGAGGCCGTTGAGGCGTATTACAAATCCCTTGAAATCGACAAGCAGGCATACGGCACGGAGGCACATCCTGAATCTCTTCCAACCCTAACCAACCTTGGAGTTCTATTAGCTGAAATTGGACGAATTGACCGGGCGTGCAGGAAAATGGAACGCGCGTTATCCATTGCCAGGAATTTAGGACAGCCATATTATTTAGGTCATATCCTGTTTAGGTACGCTCAAGTTGAAGCGACACGTAACACCCAAAAGGCTTTGGGAATGGCCAGGGAATCGGAAGCGTTATTGTTGCAGGTGTTCGAACCTTCGCATCCCACGGTACAGGGTGTTAAGGAATTCTTACGGAAACTGGAAAAAGGTACGGATCAGGGACAGGACCGTTTTCAAGAGGGAATCACAACGGAAAATCTTATAGAATGGACTCACGGGCTGCTGAGAGGTATTTATTCCGTCTCAAATAACGTGTTTATTCATTTGGTCCAACGCATCGTGTTGTTAATGTCCGACTATCACCAGCTAACTCAACTGGCAGTTATGATGGGCCGACCAGGCCTCGAACTGGAGGATACCCCATCGCTCAAGCTGCCCGGGAAAGTTCCGCCTGAAAAAGCGAAGGAGTTAAAACAACTGCTGAAAAACATCAAAGAACTGATTAATCAGGTGGGCCAGGATGTTGGGGAAAAAATAGAGACCGCCACCGGAGAGGATGGACGAATAGCAGTGCTTGAAATTACTTCGGGATCAGTCCCTGAAGGTCTGGCAGCCGTGCTTCTTGATGAGGCTACCGCAATTATTATGGCAGGCTCAGAGGAGTTATTGCGTGCGGAGCTTGATCTGGTCTTAAAGGGATTATCCATTCAGATAAAAGAAACGGATGATCCCGCCGCCATGGATTTGACATCCCTGTTGCTTGAAAAGTTGCCGGATGACAGGGATACAATCGTTGGACTGTTGGCGCCACTTTGTTCAGATGAGCAGTTACAGGTTATGGCGAAAACTGAGAGATAAACAGATTAGACGGGGAAAACCCGCCAATTTAAAAACATTGATTAATTACCCGAAAGTGCTAAATATTAATGATGGAAAATATCATCAATGTAAGGTGGCTCTGAATGGCAACAGCAGAACAATTAAAAGCTTTGATTAAATCACACTTCAGCAATGACAGGGAACGTTTTTACACGATTTCCCTTCAAATGGCTGCGCATGAATCAAAGCAGGGACATGTAGCCCTTGCCAGGTCAATCCGTGATATCATTGACAAAGAGCGTGAAAAACCGAAGACAAACATCATTCCGTTTCCGGGTGACCTGAAAGGCTTGGTGTTACCGGAAGAACCGGATCTGCCAAAATCGGCGCTTGTGATGTCTGACCCTCTGGAAAAAAGAATTAAGCGCATCATCCATGAATACAAACAGCAAGAAAAATTAAAGGCTCATGGTTTGAAACACCGCCGAAAAATTCTTCTTACCGGCCCCCCAGGTACTGGTAAGACAATGACTGCAAAAGTCCTTGCCGGACAACTTGGACTTAAGCTTTATACTATCCAGGTAGACCGTCTTGTCACAAAATTCATGGGAGAAACCAGCTCCAAACTGCGTCAAATATTTGATATGATCCGGAATGCCCATGGTGTCTACCTGTTTGATGAGTTTGACGCAATCGGTGCAGATCGCTCAATGGATAATGATGTGGGGGAAATGCGCCGGGTCCTGAATGCATTTTTACAATTTATTGAACAGGACCATTCAGACAGTTTAATTATAGCTGCAACCAACAACCCTGGATTGCTTGATCACGCCCTTTTCAGGCGATTTGAAGACGTGCTGAATTATGCCTTGCCGGAAGAAAAGGAAAGGCGGCTCCTGATAGAAAACGTTCTCGGTACTTTCATTGGTTCCCGTATTGCCTGGAAAACAATTTTATCATTGAGCAACAACCTGTCACATGCCGAAATAGATCATGCTTGCAGAGATGCAATAAAAAGTGTGATTTTATCCGAAGGCAAGCAAGTCAACACCGATTCATTAACCCAGGCACTAAAAGAAAGGCAAAATTCATACACATAAAACCGGAAACAAATCATGCCCACCTCGTATCCCCACATTGTTATGCCAAGTGCTCCGGAAAATTTTCCATATAAAACCGTCTCCACCGGAGGCAGCAATCAGAAGCCCCTCCCTCCCAATCCCGACCGCCACTCTCACAGCTCATTCCTAAAGAAAAAACTTGCACAGGCATGGATGGAAACTGAATCGGAATACATTGCCCATCATGCCGTCAGGTCCGGGGTCTACCTTGAATTCAAAGAAAACCCCGGGTTTGATCTGGTTACGAAAAGCCTTGAGGATATGCGATCAAAAAAAATCCGGCTTCTCAATATCAGAAAAGAGAAGCTCTTTTCAGGCGATGAACATGAAAGCGCATCACCGGTGGAATCAATCACTTTTGCAACGGTTTATGTGGCCAACGAGAAAAAAGATTTCTTTTTTGACAAAATACAGGAGTATGCCACCCAGGACCAAAGCCCTGGGAAACCTAAAAATCAGAAACTCATCAACAGCATTTCCAACATAAGGAAAGCCCTGGCGATCAAATCTTTCTGGGTGGATGCTGAATCCTTAATACCGGGAAAAGAATCCCAGTGGTGTGAAGTATGGCTCAGCAGCGATTCTGAGGAGATCAGAAAACGATTCGACCGGACATTAGGGGCTCTCCAAATTAAATCAAAACCCGGATTTATTCGCTTCCCGGAACGTCTGGTTAAAGTAATACAGGCAAATAGTGATCAACTGGAACAGCTAACCCTTCATTCAGATGATATTGCAGAGTTCAGGAGCGCCAAAGAAATTGCCGCTTTCTGGATCGATATGAAAAATGTGGAACAAGCTGACTGGGCTCGGGAATTAATGGGGAGGACCCGATTCCGGCCCGATCCGGAGGTTTCCGTCTGCCTCCTTGATACCGGAGTTAATAATGGTCATCCTTTGCTCCGCCCTGTGCTTTCAGATGACGACTGCCAATCTGTTGATTTGAAGTGGGGTTGTCATGATCATGATAAACACGGCAGTCTAATGGCAGGGGTTGCCGCATACGGCGATATGGTTGCCTGCCTTTCGGCTTCTGGCCCTGTTGAAATTCATCACTGTCTTGAGTCAGTCAAAATCCTTCCTTTGCCTCCAAAGGAAACAGAACCCGATTTATGGGGAGATATGACCGCCCAAGGTGTGTACAGGGCACAAATCCAGGCCCCCGGCAGAACCCGGATTGTCTGTATGGCCGTCAGTGCGGCAGACACACGGGATCAGGGACGGCCCAGTTCCTGGTCCGGGATGATTGACCAGCTTGCTTCCGGAAGTGAAGATGATATCCGGAGACTGCTGGTTATTTGTTCAGGCAATATTAATGATCTTAATGATGCAAAGAATTACCCTTATGCCCAGATAACAGATTCCATTCATGACCCCGGGCAATCATGGAATGCATTAACCGTCGGTGCCTATACCAGTCTGGATGAAATCAAAGATCCGGACATGACCGGATTTGAACCAGTTGCTCCAAAGGAGTGCCTGTCCCCCTTTACGACCACATCATCACTGTGGGATGAGGAATGGCCGATAAAACCGGAAATAGTCATGGAAGGCGGCAACCTTGCCAAAGGCCCTTATGGCTTTATAAGTGAATGTGGGGATCTGTCCGTGTTATCCACATATTATAAACCACAGGAAGCCCATTTTTACCCGTTCAATATGACCAGTGCGGCGACTGCCAAAGCCGCTTGGTTTGCAGCGCAAATCCAAACACACTATCCCGGATTCTGGCCCGAGACAATCCGCGCCTTGATGGTACATTCCGCAAGGTGGCCCGATAATCTGAAACAGCAATTTGACACGGATGACAAATCTAAAATGTCATTGAGACGGTTAATGAGAATCTGCGGGTACGGAGTACCGGATCTTAACCGGGCACTTCACAGTGCATCCAATTCTTTAACCCTGATCGCTCAGGAGGAGATTCAGCCCTATGACAAAAAGACCGGCACAAGCGGGTACAAAACAAAGGATATGCACCTCCATGATTTGCCATGGCCAAAGGAAGAGTTGTTGAACCTTCCGTTCAGCACCGACGTTGAGATGAGAATCACCTTGTCATATTTTATTGAACCCGGTGCCGGGGAAATCGGCTGGAAAGACAGGTACAGGTATCCATCCCACGGATTAAGGTTTCACTTGAATTCACCTGGAGAATCAAAGAAAGATTTCATCAATCGAATTAATACTGCCACCAGAGATGAAGATGAGGAGAAACCCGATACCAAAAGCGCTTATGATCACTGGCTCATCGGGAAACAATCACGGGACAAAGGTTCTATCCATTCCGATATCTGGAAAGGCACGGCGGCGGAACTTGCCGCTTCAAACCTGATCTCTGTGTCTCCGACAATAGGATGGTGGCGAGAACGGTCCCATTTGGGGAAGTGGAATAAAAAAACTCGGTATGCCCTTATTGTTTCCATAACAACCTCTGATAAAACTGTGGATATTTACACACCTGTAGCTAATATGATAGGCATTCCGGTTCCTGTCCAAATATCAACTTAAGCCTCATTAATTTTGAACTTTACTCTCAATGCAGTGATTGCAACGTACCCTGCCTTTCATAAAGGGAAAAAACATGTGCTGCAGATTTTCCCAGACATACCCGGCTGAATCAATTCAACGTTATTTTTCGGTAGAACACATCACCTGTGAGCTGATGATCCCCAGGCATGAGGTATTCCCCTCCCAGCGGGTGTCCGCAATCATCATGCATCAATCACAAACAAGGCTTGGCCTTCTAACCTGGGGGCTGGTTCCATTCTGGGCAAAGGAGAGAAAGGGACCCGGGCTTATCAATGCAAGGATGGAAACCCTTTCAGAAAAGCCGAGTTTCCGGGAGTCATTCATAAAAAGGCGGTGTCTGATCATTGCGGATGGATATTATGAGTGGAAACAACCACCGGACAAAGGCGGCAAAAAAATCCGGTATTTTTTTCAACTGCCGTCAAAGGAGCCCTTTGCATTTGCCGGTTTGTGGGACACCTGGAGAAAGGATCATCACTCATGCACCATCATCACCCGGGAGGCAGTGGAGGGCATCAGAGATATCCACCATAGAATGCCGGCAATTCTTCATCCCGATGCCTGTCATGAATGGCTTAACCCTGAAAATCGAAACCCGGCGCTGATAAATTCATTGTTGCTGGAAGGCTGTATTGACACCCTTACTTTTTCAGAAGGTGATTGAGACGGAGTGACGGAACGAAAAAATCCGGCTGGACCTTAATACATGAACCATAATCCAATCTGACTGGAATGAACCCCATATGAAAAGAAAATCCCCTCTCAAAGGCAAACCCCTTCGTTATGTAGGGCAATCTCTTGATGAAAGAATTGATAAGCTTATTGACGAAGATGCTCTTCCTTACATGCTGACAAGCTTCTTCATGTTACTCGTGGCTGCGCTTGAATGGTTGCATTATCTTGGAAATATAGCTCCATCTCCAAGGATAATAACCCTGATCGCAGTCATATTCACTATCTACAGTGGTTACAAGGTTCACATAACCCGCAAAAAAATAAAATCCACCAAACTTGGTCGTGATGGTGAGCGGGCTGTCCATGATCAATGCCGGGATACACCCGGAGGACATTCTCATTGTTGACCGGTCCCTGGAGCCTGCAGACAAAAAAATTGTCATTGCCGTCGTTGATGGTGAATTAACGATGAAGCGGCCCAGGTAGAGGGGAGGCCGAGTATTTCTGATATATTGGTGAGGGTTAATCTCCAATAAAGTTGATTAGGAGATATTTATTTCTACTAACAAAACACTTTGCGAGTTTTAAGGGTTAAAAGAGATGATAGTTGAAATCTTGACACTTTTTTTGATGTCGATTAGCGTCGTTGTGATGTCAATTAGCGCCGTTCTTATCGCTTACACGTCTACCCCTCTTCAAGTAAAAGCAAAAAAAAAACCAAATTCTCCAGCTGGGAAGCTGTTTCAATGGTTTGACAAATATCTCTTTGATGCTGTTGGTACAGAGCCTAAGAAAGAAATGGTTGAATCTACGGTCTGCAAAACTTTTCATTCTACGAAAGATCCAACCAACCAGAGATTTATAATAAATGGTAAGCCACTACTTGATAAGTCTGAAGCGGTTAGAGTGATTCAATCCGATATGGTAGAAATTATACTTTCCAATTTTTACAGAAAGAAATTAGCCTTTAGATTTTTAACTGTTTCCATTAGTATCTCCGTTCTACTGATAGCTACCTCAATTTTTTCAGCTCTTTCAAAATCATTTATCCTGATGACGTTGCTCATAATCATGGCATTCATCATTCTCTTTATGTCGATCGATGTTATAGTCCAAACAGGAGTACTTACTCATGCAAGAATAATAATAACTATTAATCGTGATTCAATTTTGGTTGAGGGAGGACGGCATTTTAACGCCTACTATATGAAAGATGACTTTCGCTTCTACTTGATCCAAAACAAGATATATATTGGCCTTGGTCTTAAAAACTACAAGTATAATTATACCATATTTCGATACCCATCAAGTTTTCAGAAGCAATTATTCTTGCTCTCAGAACTCTCGCAATTGACCACTCGTTTAAATAGTATCATAGACAAAAGAATATTAATAAATTGAACTTTCGTCCTGACAATCCAGCAAATCCTCGTGCTGGCCCAATCTCTTTGTCATCAAGGTAAACCTTTCTTACACCATCAAATTTCATGTTATAAAGGTCTTTTTTTATATAGTTGACACCAATTCTAAAAAGATTTAGAACTTAATCTACAATCAACATCATTACTCAGAGATAAAGATATGGGAACCATTTTCACATACGCCAGAGTTTCAACTCTGGATCAAAATACAGATATGCAGGAACTGGCATTAAAAGCCGCCTACCCCGATGCCGTCTACCGGCAAGAAAAAAAATCTGGAACAACAATCTCTAACAGAGAAGTGTTGAATCTTCTGCTTGATATGATGGGTCAGGGGGATAAAATAGTAGTCTGGAAACTGGATCGTTTGGCCAGAAACATGAATGATCTTACAAATATCATTGAAACACTGGACAGGAAAGGTGCTTCCCTGGAAATCCTGAACCAAAAAATTGACACCAGCACCGCAAGCGGTAAAGCTTTTCTTCAAATGCTGGGAGTTTTTGCTGAATTTGAAACCAATCTAAGGAAGGAACGTCAGCTTGCTGGAATCGCAGCGGCCAAGGCCAAGGGGAAGCATTGTGGCAGAAAACCTTTATTAACCGCAGAACAAAAACGTGCACTAATAAAAAAGAAAGAAACAGGAATGAACCCCACCCAGCTTTCCAGAGAGTACAAGGTATCCAGAGCGACTATTTATAACATCCTTAATTCCTCGAAAACAATTTAAAAGATTTATCACTGATATACAAAAATTTTCAGGCAATCTTATGAATGACGTTAATTATTTCAGGAGTGAAGGTAATTCATCTGTTTTAAACAACTACAGGTCATTAATTGGACATGTCATAAATTTTGGAGAACACATATGCCGAAACAGGATTTACCACAAGCTCTTTATAAATCTTTGAGTGGAAGGGGCGCATTACCATTAGATCCCACAGATCCGTATTATGTCCCAATTCTGGAGTCAACTCCAGATAAGGACCCAATCCTTGCTTTGTGGAACCGGATTGATTTAGCCGAATCGGAAAGTGTTAATCTGTTGACGGGCTTTCGAGGGAACGGCAAAAGTACTGAGTTAAAGCGGTTAAAAAAAATGTTGGAGGAGGACAGCAATTGTCGCGTCTTCTTGGTCAATATGCTTGATTATATGTTCATGACAAAACCCTTGGCTCTTTCAGATTTTGTTCTCTCTCTTATGGCAGCTTTGGCCAATTCTGTGGAAAATAATTTTAAATCTCTGGCCCCACTGAGTCAAAGCTACTGGGAACGGTTGAATCATTTTTTAACTTCAGAAGTCAAACTGGATAAAATTGACATAGGGACTAAAGGAGCTGGAGCTTCTGCCAAACTGGGGATACAACTGACTACTGACCCCGAGTTCAAGTCCAGAGTACAAAAACACTTGGAAGGCCATCTGACAAAATTGGTTAGTGATGCAAGGGAATTTGTGGATGAATTGGTATGTAAAATCAGGGAGCAGACCGGGGACCCAGACAAAAAAGTGGTGCTCCTGGTGGATTCCCTTGAACAGATTCGAGGGGTGGGAGAAGAAGCTGAAACCATCTATGCCAGTGTAGTGGAATTATTCTCGGGTCAGGCTTCTAATTTGTCTTTCCCAAAACTTCATCTGGTCTATACAGTGCCACCCTATTTAAACACCCTTGCCCATAACTTGGGCAGAACACTGGGAGGGCACCCCATTACTCAATGGCCCAATATTCATGTCAGGCAATCCAATGATGAGGCTGATCATCTTGGTCTGGAACTCATGGTAACAATCATCAAAAAAAGATTTCCTGATTATGAGTTTGTTATTCCAAAAGAAACCCTACTCAGACTTGCAGGGGTATCCGGCGGTGATTTAAGGGATTATTTCCGGCTGATCAGGGAATGTGCCATCGGACTACGTATTTCACGAATGGCAGATCCAAAGGCTCAACTGAATGCGTCGGCCATAAAAAGAGTCATTCAACAGCTCGCCAATGAATTGCTCCCTATAGCGGAAGAAGATGCCAAATGGTTGGCCAGGATTCATAGAACCAAAAAAGCAGCTCTAAAAACAGAAAAAGAATTATCATCCTTGGCAAGATTTCTGGACTCAAACTTGATTATGAATTATCTGAATGGAGAGCCTTGGTATGATGTCCATCCGCTTTTGATCCCTGAAATCAGAAATGCAGAGAATACTGAGGAAGGTCAATGCATATAATGGGCGAGGCAACCCTTACGCAAAAAGGAGAAAGTGCGTGGCTCAGGCTCAAGCAGCATCTGGAATGGTGTGAACATTTTGCTTTGGGATTTATTTTTACCCAGCATCCCGGAGTGATATCCATTTTTCGGGAAAGATTGTCTGATATTCATCGCGCCAGAGTCACCAAATTGATGATTCCAATTCCGGATTCCCCTGAAGATTTGATCAATATTGTTTTAGCCCGTCTTCTCCATCCTTTGGATTATCAGACTGCATTAAAAAAACCGTTCTGGATTGATCTGAGTTTTCAGAGGGGAACAGCATGGTCTAAGGCCAGATTGTCTTTTTTAACGAGACTCAATGAACAGCGGGAATCTCTTCGAAAAGCCTTGGGCCGCCCTTTAATTCTAATTCTTCCACAGCAGGAGCGGACAAAAATAAAAATTGTTGTTCCTGATCTATGGGCCATCCGGGATTTCAGTCTTGAAACTGGTCCATGGACGATACAAAAAAGCTTGCCGGAACAACAGGCGACTCGGGAATCGAATTCCACTTTCCCATTGTCCTCATATGACAAATCAATGATAAAAGAATGGAAGCGTTTATCGAATCAAAAAACAAGAGAAAAAAGTTTTTTTTCTGCCTCTCAACGAGCCTTCACTGCGTATATGAAAACCGGACATTATCAGGAAGCCTCTCTTGTTGCCCAAAATCAGAAAACTTATGCAAAGGGCGTATTAAAAAAAACAGGTGAGACTCCTGAATCACTGAGAGATCTGTCGGTCTCACTTGACAACGTGGGGAATACCTCTGTTAAACTTGGGGATCTTGATAAGGGAAGGGACTCTTTTGAACAAAGCCTTGAGATCAGCCGAAAGATTGTTGAGCGGGTGGGTGAGACTCCTGAATCACTGAGAGATCTGTCGGTCTCTTTAAACAACGTGGGGAATACCTCTGTTCAACTTGGGGATCTTGATAAGGGAAGGGACTCTTTTGAACAAAGCCTTGAGATCCGCCGAAAGATTGTTGAGCGGGTGGGTGAGACTCCTGAATCACTGAGAGATCTGTCGGTCTCTTTATACAACGTGGGGAATACCTCTGTTAAACTTGGGGATCTTGATAAGGGAAGGGACTCTTTTGAACAAAGCCTTGAGATCAGCCGAAAGATTGTTGAGCGGGTGGGTGAGACTCCTGAATCACTGAGAGATCTGTCGGTCTCACTTGACAACGTGGGGAATACCTCTGTTAAACTTGGGGATCTTGATAAGGGAAGGGACTCTTTTGAACAAAGCCTTGAGATCCGCCGAAAGATTGTTGAGCGGGTGGGTGAGACTCCTGAATCACTGAGAGATCTGTCGGTCTCACTTGACAACGTGGGGAATACCTCTGTTAAACTTGGGGATCTTGATAAGGGAAGGGACTCTTTTGAACAAAGCCTTGAGATCCGCCGAAAGATTGTTGAGCGGGTGGGTGAGACTCCTGAATCACTGAGAGATCTGTCGGTCTCTTTATACAACGTGGGGAATACCTCTGTTAAACTTGGGGATCTTGATAAGGGAAGGGACTCTTTTGAACAAAGCCTTGAGATCAGCCGAAAGATTGTTGAGCGGGTGGGTGAGACTCCTGAATCACTGAGAGATCTGTCGGTCTCTTTATACAACGTGGGGAATACCTCTGTTAAACTTGGGGATCTTGATAAGGGAAGGGACTCTTTTGAACAAAGCCTTGAGATCAGCCGAAAGATTGTTGAGCGGGTGGGTGAGACTCCTGAATCACTGAGAGATCTGTCGGTCTCACTTGACAACGTGGGGAATACCTCTGTTCAACTTGGGGATCTTGATAAGGGAAGGGACTCTTTTGAACAAAGCCTTGAGATCCGCCGAAAGATTGTTGAGCGGGTGGGTGAGACTCCTGAATCACTGAGAGATCTGTCGGTCTCTTTATACAACGTGGGGAATACCTCTGTTAAACTTGGGGATCTTGATAAGGGAAGGGACTCTTTTGAACAAAGCCTTGAGATCAGCCGAAAGATTGTTGAGCGGGTGGGTGAGACTCCTGAATCACTGAGAGATCTGTCGGTCTCTTTATACAACGTGGGGAATACCTCTGTTAAACTTGGGGATCTTGATAAGGGAAGGGACTCTTTTGAACAAAGCCTTGAGATCAGCCGAAAGATTGTTGAGCGGGTGGGTGAGACTCCTGAATCACTGAGAGATCTGTCGGTCTCTTTATACAACGTGGGGAATACCTCTGTTAAACTTGGGGATCTTGATAAGGGAAGGGACTCTTTTGAACAAAGCCTTGAGATCAGCCGAAAGATTGTTGAGCGGGTGGGTGAGACTCCTGAATCACTGAGAGATCTGTCGGTCTCACTTGACAACGTGGGGAATACCTCTGTTAAACTTGGGGATCTTGATAAGGGAAGGGACTCTTTTGAACAAAGCCTTGAGATCAGCCGAAAGATTGTTGAGCGGGTGGGTGAGACTCCTGAATCACTGAGAGATCTGTCGGTCTCTTTAAACAACGTGGGGAATACCTCTACTTGGGGATCTTGATAAGGGAAGGGACTCTTTTGAACAAAGCCTTGAGATCAGCCGAAAGATTGTTGAGCGGGTGGGTGAGACTCCTGAATCACTGAGAGATCTGTCGGTCTCTTTAAACAACGTGGGGAATACCTCTGTTCAACTTGGGGATCTTGATAAGGGAAGGGACTCTTTTGAACAAAGCCTTGAGATCAGCCGAAAGATTGTTGAGCGGGTGGGTGAGACTCCTGAATCACTGAGAGATCTGTCGGTCTCACTTGACAACGTGGGGAATACCTCTGTTAAACTTGGGGATCTTGATAAGGGAAGGGACTCTTTTGAACAAAGCCTTGAGATCTGTGAGAGATCTGTCGGTCTCACTTGACAACGTGGGGAATACCTCTGTTAAACTTGGGGATCTTGATAAGGGAAGGGACTCTTTTGAACAAAGCCTTGAGATCAGCCGAAAGATTGTTGAGCGGGTGGGTGAGACTCCTGAATCACTGAGAGATCTGTCGGTCTCTTTAAACAACGTGGGGAATACCTCTGTTCAACTTGGGGATCTTGATAAGGGAAGGGACTCTTTTGAACAAAGCCTTGAGATCAGCCGAAAGATTGTTGAGCGGGTGGGTGAGACTCCTGAATCACTGAGAGATCTGTCGGTCTCTTTAAACAACGTGGGGAATACCTCTGTTCAACTTGGGGATCTTGATAAGGGAAGGGACTCTTTTGAACAAAGCCTTGAGATCCGCCGAAAGATTGTTGAGCGGGTGGGTGAGACTCCTGAATCACTGAGAGATCTGTCGGTCTCTTTAAACAACGTGGGGAATACCTCTGTTCAACTTGGGGATCTTGATAAGGGAAGGGACTCTTTTGAACAAAGCCTTGAGATCAGCCGAAAGATTGTTGAGCGGGTGGGTGAGACTCCTGAATCACTGAGAGATCTGTCGGTCTCACTTGACAACGTGGGGAATACCTCTGTTCAACTTGGGGATCTTGATAAGGGAAGGGACTCTTTTGAACAAAGCCTTGAGATCCGCCGAAAAATTGTTGAGCGGGTGGGTGAGACTCCTGAATCACTGAGAGATCTGTCGGTCTCACTTGACAACGTGGGGAATACCTCTGTTCAACTTGGGGATCTTGATAAGGGAAGGGACTCTTTTGAACAAAGCCTTGAGATCAGCCGAAAGATTGTTGAGCGGGTGGGTGAGACTCCTGAATCACTGAGAGATCTGTCGGTCTCTTTAAACAACGTGGGGAATACCTCTGTTCAACTTGGGGATCTTGATAAAGCCCAAAGCTGTTTTCACGAGGGCCTAACCATTGGTCGTGTACTATCCAAAACATTTATCGGTCTTGAAGCGTATAAACATCTTGAGTCCCATTTTCAGAATAGGCTCAAAAGCCTTGAACCAAAGACTTGATTCTGAATCAAACACCTCAGTGAACAGAATACCACGTCCATGTTTATGCTGTATATGCTTGCCTTTGGTAATTGGGTATTGTTGGAAAAGCTCTTCATAATCACCCTAGTTCTACCGGAGGGTCAAGGTAACCTTGATGTGAATAAATTTCAAATCCGCCAAGTAACCAGCTAATCGACACTCTCCAAACCTTCGGAGTACAGGTCCAATGGTTTCAGTTTCTCAAGTGTGGCTTCACCTGCAAAGACTTCTCCATCCGGAGTTGTTAGTTCCTCCCTTGGAATATGGTAAACATTCCCTCTCCGGTGACCGCTGTTCTCCAGGAAGCCGATCTTAACAAGCTTCTACAGCGCCAATGTAAGATCATGGGAATAGTAGAGAATGTCTTCCAAGTTATTAGATACTTATCTCTGATTTTCGTGTTGTTTTGGCAAGAGAATCAGAAAACCTTTTTGGTTCTGGCTTGTCCAGATTAGTCTGTCAGACTATTACTGTTAAGCGAACAAAATCGTCATTTCGATATTCAAACTATCATGGCATTAAAATTATCTGGGAATGTATTATCCGGTGTTTTTGCACATTTTAGGAAAAACACTTGACACTCACTCCGTGATATGGAACGATTCTATCGTCACGTAATTTTTCGAAAGCTCTCCTGAAAGGGAGAGCAACATGCAACACCACATTAAACCTCAAAATTTAAGCCTATTCAGACGGGAAACAATCCCTGTATCTGTACAGGCTTTTCTTGCCTATGGTGTCAACCACCACCCCCTTGATCTGGGACCGGTGATCCCACCACCGCCAAAACCAAAGCTTTATGTCTGGCCAGAAGCAACGGCGCCTTTGTTTTTTTCTCCAGTTGAGCAAAAAACACAACGAACGGTCACCATATCAATCACCTTCAATAAAAGGAGTGATGTGTAAGTGACACCAGACATCGTTGACATCCATGGTCTTGCCGAAGCCTTGTTGTGCAAGGAAGGAACTCTTAATAAAAGATGGAGAGAATTCCCCCACTTCTTTATTGGAGGTGGGGAGGATGCCCGCGGTGCACGCTTTGATGTGACGGACGTCCTTACATACCTCAAAGAAAGGGATTATTCCGATGCCTTCCTTAGAAAAAGACGGGACTTACAAGGGACGACTCCGCTTGTCCGGATGCCCGCAAAAAGTCAAAAGAGGATTCAAGACTTGGAAAGCCGCAAAAAAATGGGAGATAGAACAAGAAGAAGAACTGAAAAACCCGACACCTCAAGAGACGATCCCTTTGACCTTCTCTCAGGCATCTCAAAAGTATCTTGAAAATAATGCAAAACATACAGAACAAAATACATTCCGGTATAAGGCCCATATCATCAGATCAGCCATCACCTTCTGGGGAGAAGATCCCCTCCTCAAGGATTGTGATGAAAACATGATAGAAGGTTTTCTTGACTTTGTTTTTGAAAACAAAGTCGGCAAAAAGGGTCCCCGGAAAACCGATGGAGGTAAAACGGCAAACAGATATCTTAAAGAATTGCAGGCATTATTCAAATGGCAGGTCCGTAAAAAGAATTGCGTGGAGGACCCAACCGTTGGAATAAAGGAATATAAGGAAAAACCTTTTAAAAAATATGTTCCACCGGCAGAAGATCTTTATGCTGTCCAGGCGGTGGCAAGTACTGAAGAACTGGATCGAATCCGGTGCATCTACCACTCAGGTGCCAGGTCCGGTGAACTCCGGCGTATGACCATTGAGGATGTGAACCTGATCACCGGCAACCTTACATTGTGGACACGGAAAAGAAAGGGTGGTTCCCTGGAAGGTGATGAAATTGAGATGAATCAACCGTTGCTGGAATTAATGGAGCGGCGGATCAAAGCAATGTGCCCTGATTGCAGATATGTGTTCCCAAGTCCTGAAGATCCCAGGCAACAGCTAAGCAAATATACCCTGGACAACATGATGCCAAGGCTCTGCAAAAAAGCCGGAGTAAAACCCTTTGGCCTTCACGCCATCCGGCACCATGTGGCGGCACAGATGATTCACTCAAGAGAGGTGGACCTGTTTGACATTCAGAAATTTCTGAGGCATAAAAGAATGAGCACCACGGATCAATATCTGAAGAGTTTGGGTGTCATAAAAACTAAGGGTGCTTCTGTTCTGGAGAGGATAGAAAATACCATGAAAAAACGTGGAAACCTTAAATGAACTTTAAGCTTGAATCTCTTAATGGGAATCATAACATTTCAGGTGCCAAGTGGTGCCATTTTTGGTGCCAATTTTTCAAAAAATGGATTAAATCTAAGTCAAAAAGATACTTTTATTAAATTCAACACTCTCCAGAAGTCCCATTTTACGAGACTTTTCACAAAATTAAATGATACATTTCTCGGCTGCTAAGCGAGTATGGGGGTAAAACTCCATCGAGAGTTCGAATCTCTCTTTCTCCGCCATTACAACAAGTTACGGGACATTCTCAACATGAGGATGTCCCGTTTTTTGTTTAGAAAGTGGCTCGAAAAGTGGCTTTTTGTTTTTGGAGTGGCTTCCACAGTGTCATTTCTCATATTAAACTCATCCCTATTTTTTCCTTTTAAAATTATTTCAAAAAAATTGCTTCTCATATAAAAATGGCTTCCAAAGTGACTTTTAGGGTGGGTGGCTTTTCCCTTCATAAATTTTCCAGTTCTTTCAATTCCCTTTTCACCGCTTTTTCCACTTCGTCCATAATAAATTTGTGCATGGATTTTGGAGACCGTTCAATGATGTATTGCAACTTCATTTTTAATGGTTGTGGAAGCCTTAAATTAAAAGTTTTTATGACCTCCGGGTTGGCATCATCCCAAGGATATTTTTTATTCTCTTCTGATTCTGATCCTCCTTGAGGACTTTCTGCTCCTTCTATAACATACATGGCAGAAAAACCTGCCACAACGAAAAACGAAAGTCCTTTAATTCCAGAATATTGGTGAGACTTTCATATAAAAATCATTTATCTGGTCCTGCTCATTGCCGGCCTTTTTAACCGGCTTTCTTTTGATCCCCACCGTCGAATATCTCCTTGTATAAATTAATAAGCTCACTTATGGCTTTTTCATCTTTTAATTCCAAAACTGTTTTACCTGCCTGTGATGCCTTCCTAAAAGCAATCCTGTCCTTTATAACTGTTCCTGCTAAATTAAGTTCATTGAAATCCTGTAAATAACCTTTAAGTTCCTGGACTTCCCTTATCCTGGGATTCGGGCTTGCCTGGTTGATAAAAACATCAACTTTCAGATTCGGATTGATTACCTGGGCCTGTTCAATAACCGGAGATAGGTTCTCAAGGGTCCAGGCGTCGAATTGAGAAGGTTTTAGGGGTGAAAAGAACCTATATGGGCTACCAGCATGGCTGAACGCATCTCTATGGAGTCCCTACCACCATAATCAACTATGACTGTTTCATACCTTTTTTCAAGATCCTGAATTTCAACATGCAACTTTTTTCCAAGTTTCTGGACGCAGGGTACCCGGGGTGTGATTTCATTTTCATCCCTGAGTGCTGCCCAATCTGAACTGGATGCCTGTTTGTCTGCATCGACCAGGATAACATCCTTTCCGTTTATTAAATGTGCGGCAGCCAAATTAGTTGCCATGGTAGATTTTCCGGTACCACCCTTTTCACCGCCTAATAATAGAATCATAGCCTCTCCTATCTATGGAAATTGCAATATCATTTCATTTCATATGGTATCATCTCATATCATACCATTATCAATACAGCAAACCCCGTAGATACTGGGGATTAACTTTTTTCAATTTTCCATCAAAACAGAAAACTGGCGTGTATTTTATGGGTAGATGCAGGTGATAAGGGCCAAGTATATCATCAGTGATGATTTGTAGTTATTCAATCTGAAAGCTAAATGTGGCGGTCACGGGATAATGATCAGATGGATACCTCACGTCTCCCGGTGCTGTGCGCCCATCTATTTGGGTAATTTAGATATCAATAATCCCAGAATGTCTGTAAAAATGTATTGAAAAATTAAAAAATGATTATTGTAAAGAAATCATCATGATTTCCATCACAAATTAAATTAAATAGAGGATTTTCATTGGTTTTTTCAAATACAGAATCCATCCCCACGGAGTAATCAGGACCAGAAACCAACGGTAAAAAACTATTCTTATACTTACCAGAACCGGGCAAATTAATTATAACCTTTAGGATTGTGTCGACCCCCATACGACAAATCACAAGTTCAAATCACACTTGATGGGGGTCGATCTCAATCCTTTGTTCAAGAAGCCCGGCACCGAAGCCAAGTTCATTTTTTTTGCCATAAGGGTTTTGCTTTGAATAATTCAGGAGGGAGATCCCACCGAAGTGGGATAACCTCCGGTGGGAAGGAGGATGGATTTAAATAATTGCTTTGAAATCGTGCTGCTTCAGCCTGCTCTTTGACAATTTGTAGATAAAAACGCTCATCCACTGGAAGCGTAAGCGCAGAGATCCTTTCCCGTTCACACGGAATTCAAAAACAACCATTTTTGAACAACTGGTGCTCTAAATATTACCCGGTATCCCCGGGGATCATCTGATGCGGCAGCACCGAATGGGAATATTTGAGCTTTCCACCACACGCCGGACAAGTAAGTGAGTGCAACGCTGTCTCAGGCTCAGGAGATACTTCCGCAGCCTTTATCCCATAGGCTGACGCCATGAGCTGTCGGATGTGATCCAGGTCAATGGAAGATGAAGGGCTCAAAAAGCCATAATATCTCACCTTCATAAATCCAGTGGGCAGCACATGTTGAAGAAAACGTCTGAGGAACTCCATGGCTTCAAGTTTCATGGTGCGCCAGCGCTCACTACCGGTTTTTTTGTACTTGAAAAAGACATTCCGATCCTCAACTTTGACAATGCGATGGTCGGAGATGGCCACCTTGAAAACATAAGGCGCCAGGTATTTGATGCTGTTTTCGCTGTTGCCCACAGCCTGACAGTTCACATTCCAGTCCATTTCCCAGACAGCGGCAGGTACCTGAGGCAAAAGACCTGCCTTTTTCATCTCTTCACAGAACTTTGCCCGGAATATCTTTGACATGGCCCTCACCGGCAGGTAAAAATCAATCCTGGAAGGATGCCAACTACCATCTTCCTTTGAGATTGCGCCACCAGGAACAATGTAATGGATATGAGGGTGGTACTGCAACTGACGGCCCCAGGTGTGGAGCACGCCAAAGAAACCGGGGAGATCACCTCCGATATATTTGGGATCGGGCGTAAGCGCTTTCAAGGTTTGTGAAGATGCCGCAAACAGGGCTGCATATGCGGCTCTCTGGTTGCTGCGGATGAATTGCCGCAATTGTTCGGGCACTGTGAAGGTGATCATAAAGTGGTGACCCGGCAATTGCCGATTCATCCGCCCTTCCACCCATTGTTTGATTTTATGATTTTGGCATGCCGGGCAATGGCGGTTGCCGCAGGATCTGAACGAGATGTGCTGAGCATGACACTCGGTGCATTCATAAATAACCAGCCCACAAGCTTCTGTCCGACATTCCATGATGGCTTTAATCACCTTTTTATGATCACCGGGCATGGACTCCCCGAAGGATGCCATATACTCCGGTCCGAAGGTTCGGAATATTTCATTAATTGAGTACACGGTCGAATCCCCTCATGGTTTTGTCTATGATCTCATAAGCATCCCCGGTGCCTTTGTTGGTGAAATGGAAATAGACCATGGTGGTTTCCAGCTGACTGTGGCCCATGTAACGTTGAATCAATCGGGGGTTGGTCCCGGCTTCCAGCAGATGCGTGGCATAGGAGTGGCGCAAGGTGTGGATGGAAACGCGCCGCTTGGTGATACCAGCGGCAATCTTTGCCTGGCGAAAGGCACCTTGCACGCCTTCAATGGACATCGGCTTCTCTGAAATCGGAGCTTGATTCCCGCCTCTGCCCATGGCGGGAAATATCAGTTTGGGGTTTCTATGGGTGATCCAATACCGTCGCAGCAGCTCAAGGGTGCTTTGAGGCAGGGGGACAAACCGGTCCTTTGCCCCTTTCCCTCTGTGCACATGGATCATCATGCGATCTTTGTCGATGTCCGATACCTGTAGTGCAAGCCCCTCGGAAAGCCTAAAACCGCAGGAATACACTGTAGAGAGAAAGGCGTAGTTGTGAAAAGTGGTCACACAGCTCAGTATATCGAAGACCTCTTTTTGGCTCAAAACGCAGGGAAGGCTTTTTTCCCTTTTGGCATTCATGTAGGTGAAAACATGCCATTCCCGCTTGAGCACATTTTGAAAAAAGAACCTGATGCCGCAATAGGCAATACGCATGGTGGCCGCAGACCACTGATCCTTTTCTTGCCTGTGAAGAAAATAATCTTCAAGCTCAAACTCTGTGATGAGATCAGGGGTTTTGTTGTAGAAATCTACAATTTGACGAACAGAACGGGTGTAGCTCTCCTGGGTACTTTTGCTCAAGCCGGCAAGCTTGAGGGCTCTCACGGATTGTTCATAATAATCTTTCATTTTGACACTTCTCCTTATATTGGGGTTAAAAGAAACTACCCCTTTAAATTACAGGAAGTGTCTGAATTTATAAAATTTTAAAATAAAAAAGCGAGTATACTGGGAGAGCTAATGGAACGGAAGCCTTCGCGAATCTGCCGCGCAGCGGCTTACTTGAACTAAGTATTGTCGGTGAGTAAGATTAAAATAATCTGAAGGTAACTGTGCTAGTGCTAAAGTAGTCGCTTCCAAGAAGTTTTTTGACCTACCCAATCCTAAAAAGTAAGTATTCTTATGAGTATCATCATCAGGCAGAATGACGTCCTTTAAATCTACTATATTATGATTAATCAAGCGAATACAGTGTGTAAAATTAAACACAGAACCAATGACATAATGAATTAAGCATTCTGGCTTAGCAAAAAAATGCTTATCACCTGGCTCAGTGACATTGCTTTTAGCCAACAACTTTTCCGACAAAAGTACATGATGTATGGAAATTTTTGACAGTTTTACAATAAACGATTGATTTTTATTCAGAATTTCATTTTCAACAAGTGGTGACATTAAAAGCACCCCTAAGAATATTGTATTAGAAAGTCCATCAATTTTTTTTAAAATCTCGTCTAAATCTGCTTCTGATTGTATTTCTGTAGCAATGAAACAAATGTCAAAAACATAGGAACTCTTTTTATACTCTGCATATGATTTGAATAAGATAATACGTCCTTCAGCGTCGGGATTATCCCATTTCAAAAATTCATCACACACTTTTTTGCCAATATCACCTAATCCGATCACTGCCGTATCATACATTCCGTAATTAAATTCAAAACCCATATTTAAAATCCATATTTAAAATCCATATTGTGCTTTCTATTTGAAAGAGCTTTCACAAAAAGGCAATACATAATTCCTGGTAAGTGAGGGGAAAAACAATACTATATTTCATCTTAATTAAGTTGTTGTCTGGACTATACCATCACAGTTCACTTTCCTTTGCCTCCCGTTCCTTGTCCATACGTTCCTGGATCAAAAATTCAGACCATGAATCAATCAGCTCCTTGGCCTCATTCAATGTTATTGCTCCCATTCTTAATTTTTAACCGACATTGAGCAGACCTATTCTGGAGAAATTTGATATATTTGACATGTTGTTTCTCCAAAGAGTCGGACGATTTTTTCATGTAAGGAATTTATATTGTTTATAATGCATTTTATTTCATTATTAACTTTCATTTTGACAAAATTGATACCCTCAAATATCTGAAAAACCCATCGTAGAGTTGGGTTTTTTATGGCTTTACCAATTTGATTTGGAATGGTTTCTTGCTGTTTTTCCAGCTCATTACGCATGCGCCTTTGGGCAATATTATAAACCATTAAAGACAATGTCATGACCATCAACAAACCTGCTATCCTGGATGGTTTTGTAAGAAATAGTGAGGATGTAAAAAAAAGTGGATCTTTCAGAAAACGGAAACCCTGTTCCACACCGGCTTGTTTTTTATAATTGAAGAAAATATCTTCATCACTGATTTTTTCAAGATCAACATTCGTAGCAAGAACAAAACACGCATGCCTTTGTTGTTGTTCAAGGATATACTCTTTATTTTCCTTGAAATCGACTTTGATATAAAAGTCAATCTGCTTGATCGGTGTATCTGGCGTTGGTCTGCCAGGTTTTGCGTATTTTATTTTTTGCTCGTATTTGATTGTTTCTGTCTTATGAAATTTCCATTTTGCTTCAATTTTTTGGAATGCTTTTAAAGCAGCATCTTCACTTTCAAAACCTTGATTTTGTAGAGACTTTAACTTTTTCTCAATACTCTCCTTTTCCCGGTCACTTTTTCTTGCAAGACTTGAAACGCCGCGATCAAATGCACCTTGTGACCATATAACAACCCATCTTTGATCAAAATCAAAATAGTTGAATTGAAAGGATTGGCAAAAATAATCATCATTGATTTTATGCCAATGATCAGCAAGACAGAGTGCCTGGTCAGTAATAGCACCCTCCAATCCAAATACGGCAGGAACACGAGTGATAAAATCCATTTGTTTTAAAAATTCTGCATTGTTTTCAGTATAACCTTTTGAATTCATAATGACACATGTCGGTTGACTACCTTTTTTAATCTGATCAACAAAACCGGCGACCCGATCTTTGAACACAATATTGTCAGAGGCATTTCCATCATGACATTGACAAATAAAAGGAATTGCTCCATCCTGTGTCACAACAAGTTCAAGCACCGCCTGCTTCAGATCCGGACGATGATCTTTAGAGTAACCGTGTGTAATCAGGATTGCATTTTCATCAGAGTCAGGAAGATATTCACCGGTAAGCGAGAAAGAAGAGGTGTCCAAATGGCTGTAACCCGTATCTATACCTTCCTGTGCACACACATTGAGGGCTATTGTTGAAAACAGAGCATCAATACCATACTCATGCACCTCATCAAGAGCTCTTCCCAGTTTGAATCTGTTAAAGTGAGACGCTTCTATACCCTCTCGAAAAAGAAGATCCAAAGGCTTGTTTTCAAAAAATCTTGGAGTCAATGACATTGGTCGTTGGGTAAACCCCAATCCATTAATTATCATACCGGCAATGGCTTCGCCAGTGGATATGTTTTCTTTGTCATTATTTTCGAAATGACTATCGATCAGTTCAATGATTTTCAAATCTTTTATTGCACCAGCTACCAAACCAAAATGATCTAAACGTTTTATCTCAAGCATTGAGCCCCTCTCTTTTTCTGATTTTGACCTTGAGATTATCATATCTTTTTTTTAGAAAATTCAACTGCTCAATGTCGGTTTTAAACACAGCTGCTAAGTCCCACATTATTTGACCCAAATTTCACTTTATGTGACGTCCTTTGTCGGGGTTGGTCATAAGCTGGGCCACTATACGAGAACTGGATACATGCTGTTGCCAATTAACTGTAATTAATTACTTTATTCTCAGATCAAAAAAAGTTACTTCAAAGTGGCCCATGTTATGACCAACCCCGGATTATCGGGCTTGGTTCTAAGTTCGCCCACTTTTGGCAGCAGACACCAAATATCAACATCTAAATAACTGAATTTCTTCATAATATTAGTTTTTTTGAGTGTTCTGTGGATACCCACTGGGCGAAGTTAGAACCAAGCCCGGACTTAAGCTTTATACTATCCAGGTAGACCGTCTTGTCACAAAATTCATGGGAGAAACCAGCTCCAAGCTGCGTCAAATATTTGATATGATCCGGAATGCCCATGGTGTCTACCTGTTTGATGAGTTTGACGCAATCGGTGCAGATCGCTCAATGGATAATGATGTGGGGGAAATGCGCCGGGTCCTGAATGCATTTTTACAATTTATTGAACAGGACCACTCAGACAGTTTAATTATAGCTGCAACCAACAACCCTGGATTGCTTGATCACGCCCTTTTCAGGCGATTTGAAGATGTGCTGAATTATGCCTTGCCGAAAGAAAAGGAAAGGCGGCTCCTGATAGAAAACGTTCTCGGTACTTTCATTGGTTCCCGTATTGCCTGGAAAACAATTTTATCATTGAGCAACAACCTGTCACATGCCGAAATAGATCATGCTTGCAGAGATGCAATAAAAAGTGTGATTTTATCCGAAGGCAAGCAAGTCAACACCGATTCATTAACCCAGGCACTAAAAGAAAGGCAAAATTCATACACATAAAACCGGAAACAAATCATGCCCACCTCGTATCCCCACATTGTTATGCCAAGTGCTCCGGAAAATTTTCCATATAAAACCGTCTCCACCGGAGGCAGCAATCAGAAGCCCCTCCCTCCCAATCCCGACCGCCACTCTCACAGCTCACTCCTAAAAAAAAAAACTTGCACAGGCATGGATGGAAACTGAATCGGAATACATTGCCCATCATGCCGTCAGGTCCGGGGTCTACCTTGAATTCAAAGAAAACCCCGGGTTTGATCTGGTTAGGGTGCAATTCAATAATTTAGATTTGGTGATTTTTGGCAATATAATATACAAACCCTAAAAACTGAGTTCAATGAAATCAGATGGTTACGAGCGTTAAATTTTTGTTTTTTATGCCAACTGTCTGCTATCCGATCAAAATCTAAATTATTGAATTGCACCCTCTGGTTACGAAAAGCCTTGAGGATATGCGATCAAAAAAAATCCGGCTTCTCAATATCAGAAAAGAGAAGCTCTTTTCAGGCGATGAACATGAAAGCGCATCACCGGTGGAATCAATCATTTTTGCAACGGTTTATGTGGCCAACGAGAAAAAAGATTTCTTTTTTGACAAAATACAGGAGTATGCCACCCAGGACCAAAGCCCTGGGAAACCTAAAAATCAGAAACTCATCAACAGCATTTCCAACATAAGGAAAGCCCTGGCGATCAAATCTTTCTGGGTGGATGCTGAATTCTTAATACCGGGAAAGGAATCCCAGTGGTGTGAAGTATGGCTCAGCAGCGATTCTGAGAAGATCAGAAAACGATTCGGCCGGACATTAAGGGCTCTCCAAATTAAATCAAAACCCGGATTTATTCGCTTCCCGGAACGTCTGGTTAAAGTAATACAGGCAAATAGTGATCAACTGGAACAGCTAACCCTTCATTCAGATGATATTGCAGAGTTCAGGAGCGCCAAAGAAATTGCCGCTTTCTGGATCGATATGAAAAATGTGGAACAAGCTGACTGGGCTCGGGAATTAATGGGGAGGACCCGATTCCGGCCCGATCCGGAGGTTTCCGTCTGCCTCCTTGATACCGGAGTTAATAATGGTCATCCTTTGCTCCGCCCTGTGCTTTCAGATGACGACTGCCTATCTGTTGATTTGAAATGGGGACATCATGATCATAATAAACACGGCAGTCTAATGGCAGGGGTTGCCGCATACGGCGATATGGTTGCCTGCCTTTCGGCTTCTGGCCCTGTTGAAATTCATCACTGTCTTGAGTCAGTCAAAATCCTTCCTTTGCCTCCAAAGGAAACAGAACCCGATTTATGGGGAGATATGACCGCCCAAGGTGTGTACAGGGCACAAATCCAGGCCCCCGACAGAACCCGGATTGTCTGCATGGCCGTCAGTGCGACAGATACACGAGATCAGGGACGGCCCAGTTCCTGGTCCGGAAAGATTGACCAGCTTGCTTCCGGAAGCGAAGATGATATTCGGAGACTGCTGGTTATTTGTTCAGGCAATATTAATGATCTTAATGATGCAAAGAATTACCCTTATGCCCAGATAACAGATTCCATTCATGACCCCGGGCAATCATGGAATGCATTGACCGTCGGCGCCTATACCAGTCTGGATGAAATCAAAGATCCGAACATGGCCGGATTTAAGCCCGTTGCTCCAAAGGAGTGCCTGTCCCCCTTTACGACTACATCATCACTGTGGGATGAGGAATGGCCGATAAAACCGGAAATAGTCATGGAAGGCGGCAACCTTGCCAAAGGCCCTTATGGCTTTATAAGTGAATGTGGGGATCTGTCCGTGTTATCCACATATTATAAACCACAGGAAGCCCATTTTTACCCGTTCAATATGACCAGTGCGGCGACTGCCAAAGCCGCTTGGTTTGCAGCGCAAATCCAAACACACTATCCCGGATTCTGGCCCGAGACAATCCGCGCCTTGATGGTACATTCCGCAAGGTGGCCCGATAATCTGAAACAGCAGTTTGGCACGGATGACAAATCTAAAATGTCATTGAGACGTTTAATGAGAATCTGCGGGTACGGAGTACCGGATCTTAACCGGGCGCTTCACAGCGCATCCAATTCCTTAACCCTGATCGCTCAGGAGGAGATTCAGCCCTATGACAAAAAGACCGGCACAAGCGGGTACAAAACAAAGGATATGCACCTCCATGATTTGCCATGGCCAAGGGAAGAGTTGTTGAACCTTCCGTTCAACACCGACGTTGAGATGAGAATCACCTTGTCATATTTTATTGAACCCGGTGCCGGGGAAATCGGCTGGAAAGACAGGTACAGGTATCCATCCCACGGATTAAGGTTTCACTTGAATTCACCTGGAGAATCAAAGAAAGATTTCATCAATCGAATTAATACTGCCACCAGAGATGAAGATGAGGAGAAACCCGATACCAAAAGCGCTTATGATCACTGGCTCATCGGGAAACAATCACGGGACAAAGGTTCTATCCATTCCGATATCTGGAAAGGCACGACGGCGGAACTTGCCGCTTCAAACCTGATCTCTGTGTCTCCAACAATAGGATGGTGGCGAGAACGATCCCATTTGGGGAAGTGGAATAAAAAGACTCGGTATTCCCTTATTGTTTCCATAACAACCTCTGATAAGACTGTGGATATTTACACACCTGTGGCTAATAAGATAGGCATTCCGGTTCCTGCCCAAATATCAACTTAAGCCTCATTAATTTTGAATTTTACTCTCAATGCAGTGATTGCAACGCGCCCTGCTTTTCATAAAGGGAAAAATCATGTGCTGCAGATTTTCCCAGACATACCCGGCTGAATCAATTCAACGTAATTTTTCGGTAGAACACATCACCTGTGAGCTGATCCCCAGGCATGAGGTGTTCCCCTCCCAGCAGGTACCCGCAATCATCATGCATCAATCACAAACAAGGCTTGGCCTTCTAACCTGGGGGCTGGTTCCATTCTGGGCAAAGGAGAGAAAGGGACCCGGGCTTATCAATGCAAGGATGGAAACCCTTTCAGAAAAGCCGAGTTTCCGGGAGTCATTCATAAAAAGGCGGTGTCTGATCATTGCGGATGGATATTATGAGTGGAAACAACCACCGGACAAAGGCGGCAAAAAAATCCGGTGTTTTTTTCAACTGCCGTCAAAGGAGCCCTTTGCATTTGCCGGTTTGTGGAACACATGGAGAAAGGATCATCACTCATGCACCATCATCACCCGGGAGGCAGTGGAGGGCATCAGGGATATCCACCATAGAATGCCGGCAATTCTTCATCCCGATGCCTGTCATGAATGGCTTAACCCTGAAAATCGAAACCCGGCGCTGATAAATTCATTGTTACTGAAAGGCTGTATTGACACCCTTACTTTTTCAGAAGGTGATTGAGACGGAGTGACGGAACGAAAAAATCCGGCTGGACCTTAATACATGAACCATAATCCAATCTGACTGGAATGAACCCCATATGAAAAGAAAATCCCCTCTCAAAGGCAAACCCCTTCGTTATGTAGGGCAATCTCTTGATGAAAGAATTGATAAGCTTATTGACGACGTTCTTCCTTATATATTGACAAGCTTCTTCATGTTGCTGGTGGCTGCGCTTGAATGGTTGCATTATCTTGGAAATATAGCTCCATCTCCAAGGATAATAACCCTGATCGCAGTCATATTCACTGTCTATAGTGTTTACAAGGTTCACATAACCCGCAAAAAAATAAAATCCACCAAACTTGGTCGTGATGGTGAGCGGGCTGTAGGACAGTACTTGGATGATTTGCGGGAAAAGGGATACAGGCTTTTTCATGATGTGCCCGGGGAAAGTTTCAACCTGGATCATGTGATAATATCCACAAAAGGAGTTTATGTTATTGAGACAAAAACCTATAGCAAGCCTTCAAGTGGCAAGCCTACGATAAAATTTGACGGCGACAAACTGGTTTTGAGGGAATATGGCGCCCTGACCGAACCGATTACCCAGGTCAATGCCGCTTCAAATTGGCTGGAAAATCTTTTGCTGCAAACAACAGGTAAGAAATATTCAATAAAGCCTGTAATTTTATTCCCAGGCTGGTATGTAGAATCAACTGGCAAAGGCAGGAAATCATCCGTTTGGGTTCTGAATCCAAAGGCGTTTCCGCATTTTTTAGGGAATCAACCGGATTTGATATCCAAAGAGGATATGATGCTGGCATCCTATCATATTTCAAGGTACGTCAGGACTTACAAAAAAGTTAATTGAACGGGTGATGAAAATAACAGGATTTCTATGAACACAATACTTATACCGGACAATTCGACCACCATTGACTGCCCCATTTACATGGCCACCGTGGAAGCCGGTTTTCCCTCCCCTGCCGATGATTACATAGAGGGCAGTCTGGATCTGAACCGGCACCTGGTAAAACATCCGGCAGCCACATTTTTTGTCCGGGTCAGTGGGGACTCCATGATCAATGCAGGGATACACCCGGAGGACATTCTGATTGTTGACCGGTCCCTGGAGCCTGCGGACAAAAAAATTGTCATTGCCGTCATTGATGGTGAATTAACGGTGAAACGGCTCAGGTACAGGGGAGACCGTGTTTTTCTTGAACCTGAAAATGACGATTACCAACCCATCCGCATCACTGAAGACAAGGCCTTTGAAATCTGGGGTGTTATCACCAATGTGATCCATAAGGTGTGATGTATGTCTGTTTTTACCCTGGTGGACTGCAACAATTTTTATGTCTCCTGCGAGCGGGTCTTTAACCCCCGGCTTGTGGACAAGCCTGTCATTGTACTTTCCAACAATGATGGCTGTGCTGTGGCACGTTCCAATGAAGCCAAAGCCCTGGGCATTGGCATGGGACAGCCATTTTTTAAAATCCGGTCCATTGTTGAAGGCCACGGGGTCCGTGTGTTTTCATCCAATTATCCTCTTTATGGTGACATGTCCAACCGGGTAATGCAGACCCTGGCCCAATTTACCTCGGCCATGGAAATCTATTCCATTGATGAAGCGTTTCTGGATATGACGGACTTTGCTTTCACAGGTTTGGTTGAATATGCCCGGGATATCCGGAGAACGGTGAAGAGAGACACAGGTATTCCCGTATCCATCGGTATTGGCCCCACCAAAACTCTTGCTAAAGTTGCCGGCGGAATTGCCAAGAAATCATCCAGGGCAGATGGTGTGCTGGATCTTACCCCGGAAAAATACAGGGACCTTGCCCTGAAAATGACCGCCATTGAAGATGTCTGGGGCATTGGCCGGCGATTGGCTCCCTTTTTCAAGTACCGGGGGATCAAAACCGCTCTGGATTTTAAAACCGCCTCTCCGACCATGATTCAAAGAAAGATGGGCATCAACGGAATACGGATGCAGAAAGAATTGTCCGGGGAATCCTGTTCCCCTCTGGAGGTCGGACCCAGCAGGCGGAAATCGGTGGCGGTGTCCCGCTCCTTTAAGACTCCGGTGGCCACCCTGGAGGAGTTGTCCCGGGCGATCTCCCTCTATATTTCAAGGGGAGCTGAAAAGTTGCGGCACCAGGATAGCTTTGCCGAAGCACTCACCGTGTATGTGATGACCAACCGGTTTAAATCGGAAGGCGATTATTATAAATCCAAAACTGTGATGTTCCCCACGGCTTCCAGCAACACTCCAGAGCTGATCCGGCAGGGGAAGGTATTGTTGAGGCAAATTTTCCAACCCGGGAAATATTATACCAAGGCGGGGGTTTTATTTTCCAACCTGAGCCGGGCCGGTCAGGTGCAGCTGGATTTGTTTGACACCAGTGACAGGGAGCGGTCCCGGAGGTTGATGGGAGCGCTGGACAAAATCAACACCCGTATGGGAAGTGATTCCGTGCGGTATGCTGCCGTGGGGCTTTCCGGTCAGCAGCAGTGGAAGGGGGCTTGTAATCATCGTTCCCAGGCTTACACCACGGACTGGAATCAACTGTTATGTGTTCATTAATTCCGAACTTTAATTCACATTTAAGTATTGTGATATCTGAGTCATCTTTGAATTTACAGGATCATTTTTCTCCCCCAAAAAGGAAAAAATTTTTTAATGTACAAGCATATTAATGATTAAAAATGGTGCAATGAAAATGATCTTCACTCCTGAACAGATATTTCATAATATGCTGAGAATAAATCCAGCTATCCTATTTGAAAAACTAACCAATATCGACCGAAAAACATACAAATCCTGGGTTAAAAACAAGCGCAAACCGCGAGGATCTTCTTTAGATCAGGCCTTCAAACAAATAAATTTAGCATTTTATCATGAATTCGGAGTAAATTCTGGATTCAACATTGAAATGTTCAATTCTTTCGAGCCAGGGCCTCCATGGAAAACATACTTTGAAATCTTAAACAATAGTAGCCTCCCTAATAGTATCCCTGAAACTAAAAAACTGACTTTACTCCTTGAAAGGGAAGGATTGAAATTATATTCTTTTCTGAAAAAAAATAATTTTAAAAAAGCTGCAGAATGTTATTTGAGTCTGGACTTGAAAAAATTGAATTTTGAAAGTGATCTTATTGAGTCATGCAAAAAGGCCAAAACTTATGATGAATTTTTTCACTACTCGATGCCATTTTATATAAGATCGACTATGTATTGCCTGGCTTCTCTTGATGCTGAGATTTCTATCTCTGAAGAGAAAATAACCGAACAGGAATCACAATTCAGTTTTATCTTGCCGATTTTGAGCAATGGTATAATAATTTCACCACGAGAACGGTGGTTTCAGAATCTTAAGGCATCATTCAATTGCTCAACTTGGGAAGAATTGGGCATGAAAATCGAAAGGAAAATGGAACAAAAAGAAAATAAAAACGAAATTGATAATTTTGTAAAAAAACACAAAAGAAAACCATCCGTACAAGAAATTGACTGCATAGACAATAATGAGGAATACCGTAATAAAATTGATAAAATTAAAAATAGAGACTTTGGCAGGCAGCTTCGAAGGTGGGTAAATGGAGATATCAATCCCAAAAAAATCAACATTGCGATAATTCTTGATGTTCTATTCCCAGAGGACAACCCTTATTGGCATTTAAAATTTTACATGAGCGCAATGGTTTTTCACTTTTTTTATGAACTATTGGATGAAATGACAAATAAATTTAATATATATCAAGCCGAAAGCGAAGATATAGTTGAATTTTTTCAACAATACAATCAATACTACAAATATTTTATTGAAAAATATACTGCCCCAGTACCTCAATGATAAAGGGGCAGCATCACTCAATTGCTAACTATTTAGTCCTCATCGGGACGGTCTTCACCTCTCGAATCCCAATACTGGGCATTTTCCGGATTCAAATTCCGTGAATGATTGTCAAGATCTTCCTGGCTGTAATCATAATCTGAATTTAATGACATTTATCCCCCTTTTATTTCTTCTTGTTATTTGCAATTTGTTTTCCACGATTCCCCTGGACTTTAGAATATGGTATGTTGCTTCCAGAAGTTCCTTTGTTAGAATTAGATTGATCGGCTTTGTGGTTCGCATTTGTTTTAGATTGATTTGTACTCATTTTGCCTCCTTTTTATGGGGTTTTAAAAAAAACTGGACCAACAATAACAGTGTTAGAATATTATACCCCGGACATTTGCTGGAAATTAAATACCCTGAAGGTATGCGGCCACAAACGAATTGCAGCGCCCCATTGCCATACTATTATCATCCGTTACCTCAATTGCTGAAATTCAAAAGAAGGGGAAAGACAATATGAATATTCCCAACACCGAAATGTCAAATGACTCAGTTGAAGAGCAGCACAAGACTGAAATGCGAATTATTGATGAATGGAAAACAGCGTAATGACCGTTGACCGGACTCTCAAATACCTTCAAGGATTGGTGCGGGAACTTTGCAAGCTCCCACGAGAAACAGAATGGGTGGAATTCAAAGAAGGTAACAGAAGACCCGACACTATTGGGGAATATATATCTGCTTTGGCCAATGCAGCAGCATATTCCGGTAAGGTCCATGCCTATCTCCTATGGGGAGTAAAAGATCTAAACCACGATATTACAGGAACGAATTTTAGACCACTTCAAGAAAAAGTTGGAAATGAGGAACTTGAGAGTTGGCTTTTGCGTCACATCAGCCCCAAGATCAATTTTAGATTCTTTGAAATTGAAATTGAAGAACAATTTGTTGTACTGCTGGAAGTGGGAGCCGCCTTTCGTCATCCGGTTCAGTTTAAAAATATTGAGTACATCAGAGTGGGCTCCTACAAAAAAAAGTTAAAAGACTTTCCTGAAAAAGAAAGGGAACTCTGGAGGATTTTTGACCGTAAACCATTTGAAAAAGAAATTGCTGCCGAACATATTTCTCCGGATGAAGTATTAAAACTAATTGATTATCCAGCTTATTTTGATCTTCTCCAGCTGGCCTTACCTGAGTCCCGAGAAGGTATTCTCAGATCACTCCAGGCAGATAACTTAATTGAAAAAGAGACTGCCGGGAAGTGGAATATCACCAATTTGGGGGCCATATTATTTGCACGTAGGCTAAATAATTTTACCCGATTAAGACATAAGGCGGTCAGGGTCATTCTGTATAGAGGAGATAATAAGCTTGAAACGGTACGTGAGCAGATGGAAGAACGTGGTTATGCAACAGGCTTTGAGAGGCTTATCGGTTTTTTGCAGAACCTTCTCCCATCAAATGAAATAATGGGCCAAGCACTGCGCAAGACAGTACCCATGTTTCCTGAGCTGGCCGTCCGCGAACTGATTGCCAATGCAATTATCCATCAGGACTTCCATATTAGCGGTACCGCACCCATGATTGAAATTTTCACCAATCGGATGGAAATCACCAACCCCGGTCTTCCACTTGTTAAGACCGACCGTTTTCTGGACAGTCCACCAAAATCGCGCAATGAGGCCATAGCATCATTTATGAGACGGATTGGGATATGTGAAGAGAGGGGAAGCGGAATCGACAAAGTGGTGATTCAAACAGAAATCTATCAGCTACCTGCACCTGTCTTTGAAACCACGGATGAACATACCAGGGCCATTCTTTTCACACACAAGGAATTCAAAGAGATGGACAAGGCAGACAAGATCCGTGCGTGCTACATGCATGCGGGGTTGCGTTACATCCAAAGAGATTTTATGACCAATACCACCTTACGGGAACGCTTTGGCATTGAAAGCAAAAACAGTGCAATTGCATCACGCATTATCAAGGACTCACTGGAAGCGGAGATGATTTTCCCCTTTGATCCGCAAGCGTCCAAAAAATTCATGAAGTATATTCCATGGTGGGGTAAATAAAGTTGATTTTTATTTGATGCTTATTTGATGCTTATTTGATAGCAGCCTTGGTTTCATTGAATCTATTTTTCATAACAACCTGTTTATTTATGACAATTCACTTTTACGTTTTATTTGATGGTTATTTGATGGCAACAGTTTTAAATATGATTTATTCTCTCCAGATTGAACTGGTTGAATTTGATTGCCACCCTGGATACCTAACAGAGTCAGGTAAAAAAACAAGTCATCAAGCTCTTCAACAAAAATCCCGAGCGACCTGGCAACATCCACCTTTGAAATACCCTCTTTTTTTAGAAAGTGAAATATTTTGGGGATTAACCTGGAACTCTCACGAATTTTCATTGGCTTAGGCTCTTTTTTCATATACCCTGATCTGGAAAGTTCCACAACAAGGCTTCTATATTTCCATTCTGTTAAACAACCTAAGTCAAAAAGCCTCCGAACCAAAGCAGCGGCAGAAACCAGCCAGCAAGATTTTAACTCAATAATATTACTAAGAGAGACATGTCTGTATACATGAGACAAAACACTACCTTCAGGCATCAAAAAAGCTGAAGCAAACCGATTTGCATCTTTCTCCACTTGTTTGCCGCAAGGTTCGCCGTGTTTATGCAAAATCAAATGTCCTAACTCATGAGCTGCATCAAACCGACTTCTTTCCACAGACTTCTTGGAATTCAAAAAAATAAAAGGGTGATCGTTATACCAAAATGAGTAGGCATCCATGTCTAAAGTTAGTTCATTAAGGGAAAAAATCCGTACACCTTTTGATTCAAGCAAATGAATCAAATTTTTTATTGCCAACTCACCAAGTGCCCATTCAACCCGGACAATCAAAGCTGCAGATTCCGGATCTTCATCACGCAAATCGGGTAAAGCCACCTTGGGAAGTTCCAACTTACTCTCAACCCACTCCATAAATTCAAGCGCTATCCGACCGGAACATAAAGCTGCCTTTCGAGTTGATGCCGACATTCTTGCCAAAGATCGAAAACTTACATTACCCTGCGCAAGAAGGGGTGCATCATCCAAAAAGAAAAAATCTACCGGAAATTTTAGCAACAAGGAGACATCCGTAAAAAAACTTTCTTTTACAGGCGATCTTTTACCATTTTCAAAATCGGATAAGGTTTTAGAAGTTAAGCCCAGCTCTCCACTCAACCTCTTTATGGTATACCCACGCCGTTCACGTGCAAATTTCAAACGCCCAGGGTTAAATGCCTCAAGATCCATCATTAGATTTCCGCCGAATTTCAAAATCAAAGGTTTCTGCAAATTCGGGATTTGTTATCACAACTGAAGGTTCGAAATCAATAGCAGGTGGAATTATTCTTATCTTCCAATCATCAATTCTGGAACCAAAGAAGTCCTTTCCGACCGGCAAAGATATTTCTGTTCTCATCTGTTTTTTATTCAAATCGACACAATATAAAAAATACCAATATTGCCCAACACTGACTTCTTTGGTATGCTTTTCATCAAATTCAGGCCATAAATGACAACCATCTGAATTTTGAGAAACAATTTTCTTAGTCCCCTCTCCTTTAGGATTTTTGGTTTTAGGGGTTTTGTTTTTATTACCGGTGTTGATATCCCCACTTGAAACCAATAAAGCCACACCGTTTTCCGGATTCCTGGTGATCTCTAAATTGTTTTCACGTAAACGCTCCCAGCCTTTTGGACATACCACATCTCTAAGTGCCCTAACTCCTGTCAAATATGAATAAAATCCAGCGGCGCAAACCGCATCATTGGGCGTTACTTGATTAAAGGCTGTCAAAATTTTCTCTGCAACCTCCTCAATCCATTCGGATCTCAAACCGGTATAAGATTCAAGTTCTTCTTGATATTGGTATTGATGATCATTTGCATTAAAAATTTTTGCTTTCATTCAAAATCCCCTTTAGAGTTGTTTTTCTCTTTTTTTTATACATCATTTGATGTTGATAAACAAGAAAAAATGCTATTCGCACACATTTAAACGACTTAAATTTTTTCCTTTATTTTTTAAAAGGAACCCACTTGACAGACTAACAATGGTATGCGATAATTTATCCGTCACGTAATTTCTCGAAGCTCTCCTGAAAGGGAGAGCCAACATGAAGCAGCAAAATTCTATTCCAAACACCTTTGAGCTCAACGGAGATAATTGTGCATTCTCCGCGTGGGCTTTTTTGCATTCTGCACCAATCCCCAAAACTTACAGTCCGGATCTCAGAGAATTTATAGCAATAGTCCCTCCATTTGAATCCCCACCGCAAGAGCAGGTTGGATGTCCATCAAATCCTGATCCATCGAAAACGAGCATTCCCAAAAAGACACCATAAAAGGAATACAGGTTTACCACCATGCATAATCATCTCCTGGGAACAGGAGATAATTAAAGCATTAAAGAAAAGAACGGAACAGATTCTGCGGAAGGCGACCTATGGCAAAACTTGTTGATATACATGAATTGGCAAAAATCCTCTGTGTAAATCAGAGCACACTCCGAAAATATTGGAGGGAATACCCCCACGTGTTTATCACCAGGGGCACCACAGCAAGAGCCGCACGGTTTAACCCGGACCACGTTCTGGAGTATCTCTTCAATAAAGATTACACGCAGGTGCACAAAGATGCCATATATAGACAAAAATACCAAAAAATGGGTGGGGGAATTTCAGATCGGGGGCAAGCCTCACATAGAGCTGAGAAAAAGAAAAAAAGGATTCCCGACCAGGGAGGCAGCCAAAGAGTGGGAGGAGGCGGAGAGGGAAGCCTACCTGAATCCACCAGATCCAAATGTATTGACGAGTTTGAAGCCATGTGTTTCTAAATATCTGCGATTTTGTGAAAAACGAACAAAACAAAACACCTGTCGTTACAAAACCGCAATATACATTCAAATGTTCAAATTCTGGCACCATGATCCTATTATTGAAGATCTCACTCCATTACTCTTTTCTGATTTCCTTGATCATGTTTATGACGTCAAAGGCGGTGCCACGGCCAACAGATATTTACGGGAGATCAACTCCTTATTAAACTGGTGCGTTGAAAACAGATTACTCCCGGAAAATCCTGCAGCAAACGTGGAAAAGTATTATGCCGACCCCTTTAAAAAATATGTACCACCGGCAGAAGACCTTGACCTTGTTGAGGCAGAGGCGGGTCCCCTGGAAAAAGATATCATCCAAACTGTTTTCTACTCATTGGCCAGGGCCGGTGAAATTCGGAATATGAAATTTTCAGACTGTAACTTTGAAAACAATACCCTTACCATTTGGACAAGGAAGAGAAAAGGCGGGGCGCTGGAATCAGACGATATTGAAATGAGTCACAATTTAAAAGAGATCCTCTATCGAAGGTACACCCAAAGGGAAAAGGATCAGGAGTATGTGTTTCCAGGGCTTCAGGGAGGTAAATTCCCCAAGAGAACCATGGACAGAATAATGCCCACTCTTTGCAAAAAGGCAGGTGTAAAACCATTTGGCTTCCATTCCATCCGCCACCACTCGGCGGCACTGCTGGCCACTCAACTTCCCCTGTTGGCAATCCAGGCAATTCTTAGGCATAAAAGGGCCAGCACCACAGATTCTTATCTGAGGTCCATTGTCAAAATATCCACCAAGGGAATATCAGTCCTGGACAAAATTCAGGATGAAAGAAAAAAACAAAAAGAAGTGAATGTAATTTCCTTTGAAGATGCGGCAAATCACAAGAAAAAATAGGGGGGGGGACGAGCGGGGGGATTCAGCCTTTTTACCCTTCTTTTAGTGGGGCATTTATGACCAATTTCAAAACCATGAACGGATAAGAACCCCGTCATTAAAGGCTTTCACAAAATATTCATTTTCCTTGTTTAGCCTGCTAAGCGGGTATGGGGGTTAAACTCCATCCAGGGTTCGAATCCCTGTTTCTCCGCCATTTACGACAACTTAAGGAGATCTGAGTGTCAATATTCAGATTTCCTTTTTTTGTTTTATTAACTTTATGGCGCCACTTTTGGTGCCACTTTTTCAAAAAATCTCTCCCTCTGCCTTTTAACAATCAACATTTGAATATCCTGCTGCCTCACTCAATTGCATTGATCCCAACCCTAACCATGCCTGCACAAATTTATTTCCCGGACCAGTATAATTAACATTTTTGTAGAATGGACTCACGGGCTGCTGAGAGGTGTTCATTCCGTCTCAAATAACGTATTTATTCATTTGGCACAACGCATCGTGTTTGTTAATGTCCAACCAACACCAGCTAACTCAAATAGCAGTTATAATGGGCCGACCAGGCCTTGAACTGGAGGATACCCCATCGCTCAAGCTGCGTCAAATATTTGATATGATCCGGAATGCCCATGGTGTCTACCTGTTTGATGAGTTTGACGCAATCGGTGCAGATCGCTCAATGGATAAATCAGAAACTCATCAACAGCATTTCAAACATAAGGAAAGCCCTGGCGATCAAATCTTTCTGGGTGGATGCTGAATTCTTAATACCGGGAAAGGAATCCCGTATCATTTAAAGGGCACCTCCACAATAATTTTACAACCCCGTGTCGATGTCGCCCTGACACGGAACTGTCCACCCATAAGGTGAGCCCGTTCTTTCATGGAAGTGATACCCACCCCGGTGGATTTTCGGGAATCAACATCTCCACTGAAATGCTTTCCATTGTCCGTCACGGACATCACCAGTCGTTTGCCCAGGATTTCAAGGGAGATGCACACCCGATCCGCCTGGGCATGCTTTTCCACATTTGTTAACGATTCCTGGAAAATCCGATAAAGATTATCCTTGATATCAACACAGGGGTCAATGGTATGATCGCCTGTCACCTGAACTTCAATGCCAGTTTTTTGGGAAAAAAGAGCGGCATGATACTCCAGTAACCGGACAATGGTCCTGTTCTCAATAAAAGCGGGGCGCAGGTCCATGGCAATGTGGCGCAACTCTTTAATGGCCCTGGAAACTTCCCCTACTAATGGTGTGAATTGGGTGGCATCCACGGAGGAGTCGGTGGCCATGATTTGAAGCTGCAGTTTAAGTGCAAGCAGGGTTTGTCCCAGACCGTCATGGATATCACGGGAGAGACGTTTGCGTTCCGTTTCATAGGCAGTTAAGATTTTTCCGGAAAAAAGCCGCACCTCCCTTCGAATTCGGTTATATCGAAACATCAATGCGCAGGCCACCGTCAATAAAAAAAACGCTATTCCAAAATCGTGGAATAAAAATGGTTGAACCCTGTTTATGTCACCGTAATCACGGCTGCCAAGACTGGTCCCCACTGCAAGCCCCAAAATTCCCACAAGAACGGGAATAGACTCATTCCGCCTTTTAACAACAGCTGTTATGGCCAGATAAAATCCGGTCAATGCAGTACCGCTGATTATCAGAACGGTTCCGTTCATGAGCAATGGCCGGTACCAAGAAAATGGCAGCGGGAGCATAAGAATAAATCCGTACCCTGCGTACACAACAAACAACAATTTCATCCATGGAGAAAGGGATTCACCATAAATACAAATCAAAAAGGCAATACCATTAATACCAAGTAAAATGCAAAAAAGAAAAAGGCTCTGCTGAATAAAGGGTGTTTTTAAACCGGATTCATAAAAGATATGGCTATCCAGGATGTCAACAGTGAGGTAAATAAAAACAAAACAGGTAAAAGCAATATATTCACCATTGCTGCGGTCACCAAAATTCAGAAAAAATGACGTTACCAGAAAAAGTGTAATAAAGGCAATAAACACCCATTCACTTATTTCCAGCCTGTAATCCTGCCTGATGCTTTGAGTAAGCAATAGCTCATAAAAACCAATTTGAAAAGCATCCTTCACATGAAGCTCATTGAACGTGGTTTCCATCACTCTCAAAGCAATCAGATTCATTGCGCCGGGCTTTACGCCTTCAGAAGGAAGAAGAAACAGGGCATTGGTCCGGGGAGCTTCAACAAAGCGGTCTCCCACAATACCCCTGGCACCGATCTTCTGTCCGTTAAGAAAAATTTCGTATGCGTTTCCCAGGGGGCTGACCGCCACCCCCACAGGTTTGGACGGATGGGGCTTTCCCATAAGAAGATGCAACCGGAAGCAACCGATACCCTTTGGAATATCAAGCAGAGAGGTGTCCATTGGAGAATCCGCAGGCAATTGGCACCACTGGCTGTCATCCAAATTTATGTGGGCAAATGTTGGTAAGTCATCCGGGTAATATTTCAAATAGCAAATCTTGAAAACATCATTATTGGAGACTCCGCTGGGAAACGCCTTGCTCTTCGCCTCCGCCATACTTGATGAAAAATGGATAATGAGCTGAAACATGAGCCATAAGAAAAGAACGGAAACGTTTCTCCAGGATATCTTACTCTTTCCCATGAGTATCCTTGCGGCATATCAAAGCAGCCGGAAGAGAGTAAGCTCCCAGTTCCTGGACCACTTCTACAAATTAAGAGATCATGGCTGGATTCCAGCCACTCCGAACCATGAAAATCAAACTGTTTCTTCCGGGTAAAATACCATAACAATGACAGGTTAAAAGTGCAACGAATATCCCGTGGCACAAACTTCAAAATAACCGCCACGGGCGGACCGATATTTAGGACCCGGGTTCACCCACAACAAAGCATGAAAGTAATGTCAGGTATACTTGCACTTTCATATTAAAATGCTTGCCCGCCGGAACTGTTTCTGTTAAATTCAAATATTATGAAATCATTCAATCCCTTAAATACCATTAATTTTTCAGTTACGCTTTTCCTTCTCATGCTCTTTTGCACCCTCTTTTCAGGGTGTGGGGGCAGTTCCGGGGAAAATCCCCTAAAAGCATTGGAAAAAAACCTGAAGGATGTGCCCACTTATTCTGTGATTCTTGATGATATGAAAGAAGAGGGTACTTTTATTAAAAGCTATTTTCACCGCTACCTTGTGGTGCTCCCGGAAGAATCTTCCCAGACCCAGTGGTTCCAGGTGCCAAAGGATTTTTACAACAAAAACAGTGAGTTTTTGGGAATGGCGCTGCTAACAAAAAAAGACGGCACCATTGACGATGTGGTGGCCCCACCGGGGTATGCGCTTGTGGGGGATGAAAAATACGGCAGATGGCGTGAGGATAACAGCGGCGGTTCTTTCTGGGAATTCTACGGCAAATATGCCCTGATCTCAAGCCTGTTTGGTGGCTGGTACAGCCCCATCCATCGCAATGACTACAGAACCTATCAGACTGACAGAACCAGGGGGAAACCCTTTTTTGGCAGCAACAAGCAGTATGGTTCCACGGGTCATATTGTGAAAGCCACGCGTCCGTCCTTCTACTCCTCCCGGATGTCCACGGTAAATGCCCAAAAATCTTCCTTTTCAAACAAGGTGAACCAAAAGATCGGGCGGACCCAAACCGGCCTGAGAAGCAGATCAGGAGGTTCTGGAAAATGACCATTGACGGATTGATTCTGGGGATTCTCTATTTTATTGTTTTTTTCATTCTTTTTTTTGTGGGAAAACTCTGCTACAACCTGCTTCATCGGGATTACAATCTGAACATCGAACTGGTGGAGAATGACAACCCTGCGGTATCCCTTGCCGTCACCGGCTATTATGCAGGCCTCGTGCTCGCCCTGGGCGGTGCCATTGTGGGGCCTTCCCACGGTCTGTTACGGGATCTCATTGACCTGACCCGGTATGGTCTGCTCAGTATCCTGCTGTTGAATCTCTCCTCTTATCTATGTGACTGGGTCATCCTGTACCGGTTTAAAATCAAGGATGAACTGCTGCGAGACCGAAATCAGGGCACCGGCGCCGTATTGTTCGGCACCTCCGTGGCATCGGGATTCGTGATCTACGGTGCTGTATCCGGGGTGGGGGGCGGCATGGACACTGCGGTGGTGTTTTGGGCCATGGGCCAGGTACTTCTCCTGGTGGCATCCAAGGTATATAATTTTATTCTGCCCTTTGATCTCCACGCGGAAATTGAAAAAGACAATGTGGCTGCCGGTGTCTCCTTTTGTGGCGCCCTCATCGCCATGGGTGTGGTGGTGGGCCTTGCCGCCGAAGGGGATTTCATCTCTTGGCGGGACAATATCACCACCTTCATTGCCTATGCCATGACAGGCCTTGTCTCTCTGCCCTTTATCCGTATGCTCACCGACACCCTACTACTGCCCGGGGTCAAACTCTCCGATGAGATCACCGGATTTAAAAAGGATAAATCCGTTGAAACCAGGGGGCCCAATATCGGAGCGGCTTACATTGAAGCGTTCTCTTACATTGCCGGTGCATTCATTATTTTCTGGTGCATTTAACCCAAAGTGCATCTGCTGAAAATATTTAAGAGCAGGAGTCTGACCCTTCAAATCGCCCTCTTTGCCACGGGCTGCTCCGGCATTGTTGCCGAATTTGTCCTGTCCACCCTTGCCACCTATCTCATGGGCAACGCCACCTTTCAGTGGACCATGATCATGTCCATCATGCTCTTTGCCATGGGAGTGGGAAGCGCATACAGCCGTCACTTTAAAACCCGGCTGCTGGACACTTTTGTTCTGGTGGAGTTTATCCTCTCCTCCCTTTGCAGCGTATCGGCCATTCTCTGTTTCGGACTCTCTCCCCACCTGGAATCCCGGGAAATTGTTATCTATCCCCTGGCATTTGGCATCGGTTTTCTCATTGGGCTGGAAATCCCCCTTGTCATTCGACTGAACAGCCAATATGAAGCCCTTCGCACCAACATTTCCCAGGTCCTTGAAATGGACTATTTCGGTTCTCTCGTTGGTGGTATTTTGTTTGCCTTTGTGTTTCTGCCGGTCCTTGGGTTCATCTACACCCCTGTACTTCTGGGGTGTATCAATTTTCTGGTGGCGGGGTGGCTCCTGTGGCGTTTTTTTGACCTGACAAAATACAAAAAGACCCTTTCCATTGCATTTGTCATGGTTCTACTGCTCATGGTCGGTTCTCTACGGTTTGCCGGGGATATTATCCAATTCAGTGAGCAGAAAAAATACAAAGACACCATCATTTACGCCACCCAGACGAAATTTCAAAAAATCGTCATGACCCGATGGAAAAAGGATTACTGGCTGTTCATCAACGGCCAGGAGCAATTCTCCACCTATGACGAAGAAAAGTACCATGAACCCATTGTTCATCCGGCCATGAACATGGCCATGGGTCATGAAAATATCCTTATACTGGGTGGTGGTGACGGCCTTGCGGCCCGGGAGGTCTTGAAATATCGGGATGTGGGGTCCCTGACCCTGGTGGATCTGGACCCTGTGATGACCGACCTTGCCACCCATCATCCTGTATTAAGCAAAATAAATCACAATGCTTTTTCCCACGACAAGGTAACCGTTATTAACATGGATGGTGCCGCCTTTCTGGAAAAAAGCCATCGACTTTATAATGTCATCATCATTGATCTGCCGGATCCCGACTCCATGGATCTCATGCATCTCTATTCCGATCATTTCTATTGCATTGTCAAGGCACACCTCACCCGGGGTGGGGTTATGATCACCCAAGCCAGCAGCCCTTTTTTTGCAAGAAAGGCCTTTTTGTGCATTGACAAGACCCTCCAGGCAGCAGGTTTTTCCACCCTGCCCATGCACAATGCCATCCCCACACTGGGTCAATGGGGATGGGTACTGGGCATGGATAGGGCACTGATCTCCCCCGTGGCATTAGGGGAAATGGCATGCCGGCTCACATTTGACGGCATAGAGACCCGGTTTATAAATCAGGATGCCATGGTTTCCATGGTTCACTTCGGCAAGGGGGTATTTGACAGGAAAGACGAGGTCGCCGTCAATACCAGCCAGCAGCCGATACTTTACCGATATTATCACCAGGGTACCTGGGGAATCTACTGACGGGTCCGAACCGTTGACGCTTCCACCGTCCTCTTTAGATCATCCCTGTTGTGATCGTCGGACCTGGATGTTGTTTTTCTGGGTTGGTTCTTATCCCGGTTCTTTATCCCATGAGATAGAATCCCAGATGTTTATCATAGGGGGGGGGATTGTAATAATCGGCGGCTATGTGCCGGCCTTCAATGGCCCGGATGACCACACGTCGTTTAATCAGGTTCTTTTTCGGGTCATCCAGGGTCACACTGATGTCCAGAAGATCGGCCAGTTCAAATCCATGGGGTTTTAAGGTTTCAAATTCAACACCTTGCATGGAAATGTCAAGCACTGTGATACGTCCAAAAAGTTTTCGACTGAAATGTTTGAAGTCACCCATCAGACGCACTTTTTTACGGAAACCAACCTTTAACTCCTGCTCCGGATCCAGCTGCCGGGATTCACTGTCAAGGCATGAAGGGATATGCATCTCCATGCGATTCTCTGCCTCTTCTTCCCGGCGTGACTGCTTGAAAAACCGTCTTTCCACAAAAGCGGTTAATGTCCCCAGTTGTTCCGTTTCCAGCAGATGAACAAACACACTGACTTTGAAATGAATCTTTTCAACGGAAGAGACCGCATTGGTCAGCTGATTTAAAATCCGCTGTCGCATCTGTTCCGCCCCCTCTCTGCCCATGTGGGGAAGGATGACAATGAATTTATCTCCCCCATAACGAAAAATATCATCTCCCTCCTGAAGAATTTTTTTCAATATAGTTGCCACGGTTTTCAACACGTCGTTACCCGACTGAAATCCTTTTGTCTCATTGATCTGACGGAAATTAACCACATCCACCAGAAGTATAGCGCACCGGACCCCGTATCGTTTAAAGGCCGCCTCATTGTTTTTCACTGTATTTTCAAAGCTCAGTCTATTTTTCAACCCAGTGAGAGAATCCATCAATGCCAGATTTTTCAGGGTATGGTGATAATAGCTTCGTTCAATGGCAATGGCGGCATATTCGGCAATGGCTTCCAACACGGTGAGATCAGTGGAAGTAAAATTTTCACCGGTGATTTTATTTACCAGTTCAATCACCCCGAATATTTTCTCTCCTGTTTTCAGGGGAACGCCAATGATGGAATGGGTTTTAAATCCTGTGGTCTGGTCAATCTCTGCATAGAATCGGTCATCTTTGTCCACGTCTTCAACAATGACGGACCGTCCGGTCTCCATGATGTGCCCCACAATGCCCTGTCCCATGGGAAGGCGCATGCCCTGCAGCTGTTCTTTCTGACTGCCCACCACCACGGAAAAAATCATCTCGTTGGATCTGGAATCTTTAAGAAGCAAGGACCAGTTCACCGGTTCAAATATTTTTCCCACCTGGTACATGACAATATTCAAGGTGTCTTTTACCGTTCTGGCCTTTGCAAGGGGTTTGCCCAGTTCAATAAAAAAGGAAGTGTTGTTAAATTGTTTGTCCATGGAGTGCCTCATCTTACAGTAATGGTGCAAAAAGCCGAGCCAGTGAGTTGCGAAGTTGTTCCGGGCGTGGGATGGCCGCATAATCATCCAGCGTGAATTCCCGGGCATCTGACATGTCCGCCAGAAACCGGACTTCCATCTCCCGGGCAAGGGATTCATCATAAATCAATGCGTTAATTTCATAATTAAGTTCAAAGCTTCTCATGTCCATATTTGCCGTACCAACGGAACAGGAGCGACCATCCACCACAATGGTTTTGGCATGCATGAATCCTTGAAGGTAATAATATATCCGGACCCCGGCATTGAGCAGTTCCCCCACATAGGTCAGGGCCGCCCAGTAGGGAAGGCGCTTATCAAGAATCCCGGTGAGCATGATTCGCACATCAATGCCGCTGAGCGCTGCGGTTTTCAATGCCATGACAATGCTGGCATCGGGGATGAAGTAAGGGGTGTTGATAAAAATGGTTTTCTGTGCCGAAGAGATAAGCAGGAAATAGAGTTGCTTTATGGATTCCCATTTGGAGTCCGGACCGGAGGTGGTTATCTGCACCGGCAGCAGATGGTTCCCCGTGTTATTGACAATGGGAACCGGCTGAATCTCAAGATACTCATTGGTGGTGTTGAGCCAGGAGACGGAAAAAATTTCCTGTAGAACGGTGGCAGCCTCCCCCTTGATGCGCATGTGTGTGTCCCGCCAGGATGAAAACCGGTCTCCCCCGTCAATATACTCCTTTCCCATATTCATACCGCCAATGTAACCGATACTGCCGTCAATAACAACAATTTTCCTGTGATTTCGGTAGTTAAGTGTATGAATTTTCAAAGGAGACTGAAAATTATAGTAGGGATAGATCTTAATACCCAACCGTCTGAGTTTCTTAAGATATCGTTTGGAAAGATAGTGGCCGATGGAGTCATACAAAATCCGCACATCCACCCCCTGCTCAATCTTCCTTTTCAATACATCCACCACCCGGGCGGATAGGGCATCGGGTTTCCAGATAAAATATTCCATGTGAATATGGCTGACGGCTGAGGAAAAATCCTCCAGCAGAACATCAAATTTATCACGCCCCTCAAAAAATATCTCAATGTCCGTGTTTCTTGTGAGGATGGAGTCGGAATTACGGTATAAAAGCTCCATGAGCTTTTTATGCTCAAACAGGGAATAGGTCTCGGCAATCCATCCCATATCCGATGTTTGCTGCTCAACAATGCTCTGATGAATCTCCTGCATCCGCTTGCCGAGATTCTGCCTTACAAGGGTCTGTCCCACCTTTTTGCGCATCCCCCTGCCCACAAGAAAATAGATAATAATACCGCCAAAGGGGAAAAAGATAAACACCAGAAGCCAGGACAGGGTGGTTGCCGTCTCCCGGTTGTCCAACAAAAGATAAAAGATAGTGATGGAAATATAAACATAGAGGATAAAAATAAACAGGGAGTTCCACCAGGACATAAACGTAACCTTCAGGGAAATTTTAACGCATTGACATGTTTCTTTTTTCTGATCCAATTCAATGTGCTTCGAATATACTGAATGCGGATCACCCTTTTTTCCAACATTTTTTTTCCGGGGAAATCAATTAAAACAACGCCAAGGAACAGGGTCAAAAGCCCCTGCCCCGGAACAAAGAGCATAATAAAGCCGGCCAGTATCAGAAGATACCCGGCCATATTTTTAACCAGCCAACGCCCTCCCCTGACCAGGGGAGAGAGGTGACGGGGAGATTTGGATTGACCATGCAGAAAATAGTCTTCCGGGATTTTGCAAATCAGAAAAGGAAGCACCAGTATGGTTGCCACACACATGACAATGGATAGTATCACCCCCTTAAAAATCATAAAGCAAATAGGACCCCAATTTGCCATAGTGATCTTTGGAAACGAATTCAACCCCGAGCATGGGGGGGAACACGTTTCTGACAATAACCTCTTTTTCCACTTCCGACATGGCATCATCTCCCAAGAAAAATTTTACCAAAAACCGATCCCCCGCCTTGAAGGTGGCATGACAGTCCATTCTCAGGTTAAGGCCGGTGCGTGAAATATTTTTCACAAAAAGGGGCCCGGTCTCCTTTCCCCGAACAAAGGAGCCGGGGAAATTAACATCCTTTCGGATATGCCGTCTACGTTCAAAAACAACCGGATAGCTGTGCCCACAGACACATTTACATTTAAGCCTCACCGTTGATTTTATCTCAATGAACTTTGAGACATCCTTTTCTTTAACCAACCCGCATTGGGGGCAGCTGAATGTCGCTTTTTTATCACTGGAAACATATACTTTCTGAATCATTTCTCGATTCCTGGCTTTTTTTTGTTTTTCTTGTTACACCACAGGGCAGATATCAAATCTCGGCTGGGCAGCGATCAGTGATTTGGTATAGGGGTGTGAGGGAGAATCGATAACCGCCGAGGTGGGACCGGTTTCCACAATGGTGCCATTATGGATCACGGCAATGCGGTCGCATAAATATTTTGCCGCAGCCAGATTATGGGTAATGAACAAAAAGGTCATACCCAGTCGTTCCCGGATGGCAAGCAATACCTGGAACAACTGAATGGCAATGGTGGCATCCAACATGGAGGTGGGCTCGTCCGCCACAATGAACTCCGGTTCCAAAACAATGGCCCGGGCAATGGCCACCCGCTGACGCTGCCCCCCACTGAGCTGATGGGGATAGCGGTGATAAAATTCACTTCCCGGCATCAGTCCGGTGGTTTCCAATGTGGTCAGGACCTTTTGCTGCCGACTCTCCCGGTTACCCACACCATGAACGATTAGGGGTTCCATCACGGTTTCCGCAATGGAAAGATACGGGTTAAGGGATTGATAGGGGTCTTGGAAAATCATCTGAACCTGTTTCCGATATCTTTGTAAATCCCGACCCTTTAAGGTCGACACAGGGGTGCCGTTTAACCGGATTTCTCCCTGGCTGGGTTTTTCCAGCTGCACCAGCAATCGTCCCGCAGTGGTTTTACCGCTGCCGCTCTGCCCCACCAGACCAAAAATTTCTCTCCGATAAATTTCAAGGTTCACATCTTTCAGCGCAACCACATCACCGGCACCCCCATGAAACAAATGACTTTTTTTCTCATAAATTTTTGATATATTAATAAGTTTTACCACAGGATCCCGGTCTTTTTTCATTTTTCCCATGACGTTCCTCCAGCGGTCGTCTCTTTAAAACAACGGATTCCATGGGTGGGGGACAAACGCTTCCAACCCGGACTGACGGTATAACATTGATCCAATGGATTGTCACAGAGCAACGCAAAGGCGCATTTCCGATCCCAGCCTTTCCCACCTTGCCCAACGGTGATATCAGGCACCTTGATATTTTTGCAATTATCCAGGGTAAGATAGGAACCCAGCAGCTGTCGTGTATAGGGGTGTACCGGGGTTTGAAACACCTCTTCCCGGGTGCCGGCCTCCACGATTTTTCCGTCATACATCACACAAATGTGTCTGCACACCCGGGCCACCACGGCAATATCATGGGAAATAAACACAAAGCTGGTATGCAGCTGTTCCTGGATTTTTAAAATCTCCGACAGTATCTGATCCTGGACCACCACATCCAGGGCCGTTGTGGGTTCATCGGCAATGATCAGACGGGGACCACAGGCCAGGGCCATGGCAATGACGGCCCGTTGCTTCATGCCGCCGCTGTACTGATGGGGATAATCGTTGATGCGGTTCCTGGGAATTCCCACCAGGTCAAACAGGGCTTCTATCCGTTGAGTCATCTCCGCCAAGGAGATGCGCTCATTGTGGGTGACAATCATCTCCGCCACCTGTTTCCCCACCCGAACGACAGGATTCAGGGCATTCATGGCCGCCTGGAAGATCATGGCAATGGCTTTCCCTCTAAGCTTTCTTAATTCATCCGGTGACAGAGCTGTGAGCTCCAACTCCTCCAGCAGGATCTGCCCCTGAAGAACGGTGGCATTATCGGGCAGCAATCCCATCAATGCCATGCCGATGGTGGTTTTGCCGCACCCCGATTCCCCCACAAAGCCAAGAGAACACCCCGGTTCAATGCTGAAGGAGACGTCGTCCACGGCCTTTACCATGCCGGTAGCGCTTTCATATCCCACCGTCAAATTTTTCACGGTTAGTAACGCCATGATTACATGCCCTCCCTTCGCAGTCGGGGATCCAGCACTTCGTCCATGGCCCGCCCCACCATGTAAAAGGAGAGGGTCAAAAGGGAGATACAGATCCCCGGCGGCAGCAGCCAATATGGGGCCTGGAACATATGTCCGGAACTCCACACCCACTGCAGCATCATGCCCCAGCTGATCTGTCCGGGGTCACCAAAGCCGAGAAACGACAGAGACGCCTCCACCAGAATGGCGGAGGTGACCCGGAAGGTCATGTAAAGAAAGGCCATGGGCAATACATTGGGCATGATATGTTTAAAGACAATCCGCACATTGGAGGCACCGGCCACCCGGGATGCTTCAATAAAAGGTCGCTGCTTTAAAGAGAGGGTCTGGGACCGGATCACCCGGGCCACTGCCGGCCATCGCAATATGGCAATCAAAAAAACGATCATCCAGATGTTCATTTGGCCAAACAGGGCCGCAATGATAAGCAGAATTACCAAAGACGGCAGTACCATGATCATGTCGGCCAGACGCATGAGAAGGATATCCGCAATACCACCGGCATATCCCGATACCATCCCCACAACGGTGCCGATGACGATACTGATGAATGCCGAAGCCAATCCCACGATAAAGGCAATTTTGGAACCTTCCAGCAATTGGCAAAAGATATCCCTGCCGATAAAGTCCGTACCCAGCCAATGAACGGTACTGGGTCCAACGGAGTGAGACACTCCAGGGTCCACACCGGTCATGGGGTCATACATCTCCCCCATCAGGGGGACCCAGAAACTGGCAAGGGCCATGAGGGCAAACAGCACCAGAATAGTGATACCCGCTTTTCCCAGCGGATTGCGGATAAATATCTTCCAACCGGATGTAAATCGATCTATAAAACCAAAATTACGATGCATATAATATCCATTTTTGACGGATCTGTGAACGTCGGCCCCCCATCACGGGAACACGCCCTTTTTCTCCGGGAGGTATTTTCAAGCACCCCATACCCGGTATCGGTTGTTCTCAATAGTTAATCCGGGGATCCAGCCATGCGTAAAGCAGATCCACAATGAGATTGGCAGACAACACCACCGCCGCAATGAGCAAAAAGCATCCCTGGGCCAATGGATAATCATTATTACTCACGGCAAAGATCAACTCCCTTCCAATGCCCGGCCAGGTAAAAATCTGTTCGGTCAAGGCGCCGCCGTTGATGGAAAATGCCAGACTCAACCCCACACTGGTCACCACGGGAAGCGCTGCATTTCTGGCAGCATGGGAATTACGGATCACCCGGTCCGTCAAGCCCTTGGCCCGGGCCGTCAGGATATAATCCTCCTTTAATACCGACAGCATGCTGCTGCGCATCAACAAAAGATAACTGCCCACATGAATGATAAAAAGGGTTAAGAGGGGCAGCAGCATGTGATACAGCACATCCAGCGCTTTCACCCAAAAGGAGGCCTCCGCTATCCACAGTTCCGGGGTGATAATACCCCCAAGGGGAAACCATCCCACCTGAAATCCCAGAACCCACAACATCATCAAGGCAAACCACGGCACAAACAGCGTATGGCACACCAGGGCTGAGACGGAGAGGAACCCATCCAGTCGGGACCCTTTTTTCCAGGCCGCAATTTTTCCCAGAAAAATACCTGCCAGGGCCGCCAGCAACGTGGAGGTTGTGAACAAAAGCAGGGTGCAGGGCAATCTATCCATGATCACCCGGGCCACGGGTTCTCCATAGTGAAAGGAAAATCCGAAATTGCCCGTAAAAAAGTTCTTGACGTAGATCAGATACTGGATGGCCAGGGGCTCATCCAGTCCCATCTGTTCTATCAGATGGGCGGCATCCTCCGGGGTGAGCATGGGGTCCACCATGCGGGTCACCGGATCACCCGGGGCCAGGCGAAAAAGGAAAAAAAGAACGGTGAGGATCAAAAAAAAGAGGATAAACAGCTCCAGCCCTTTTTTGAACAAAAACAGCATACGGTTCATGGGGTTACAGCTCCCATGGCAGTTACGGGTTTCACCATGCAAAGCGACCAGATGTTACCGATCCCCTCCAGTCTTTCCACCCATCCGCAAAACCGTTTCCGGGAGCTTACCTCCAGGATATCCGGATTATACAGGGGAATGTAGGGCAGATCATCCATAAGAATCCGCTGCATTTCAAGTAACAGGGTTCTTCGTTTATTCCGGTCCATTTCAAGGCGCTGCCGGTCGGCAAGGTCATCAAAGACCTCATTTTTATAGCCACTCATGTTCCCCCCCCTTGGCTTGTCGTTTTTGGAATAAAAAAAGGTTCTGACATAGTCGGGATCCAGGTTCAGTTTACCATATCCCAGGACAAAGGCATCAAAGTCGTGCTTACCCTTGACCTTGTCCAGAAGTGCATTGAAGGACATGGGTTTTGCAAATGCGGGCAGACCCAACTCCCGCATCCACTCCTGGATCATCATGCCGGCAAAGGCCCGTTTGGGATCATAGTCTGCAGGGGGGGTCAAAATGACCAGGTTTTCCATGGGCGATCCGTTGGGAAGACGAATATTCCGGCCTTCCCGGGGATTACCATCCTCATCCACCGGGGAAACTTCCCACGTATACCCGGCCTGTTTCAACATGGCATAAGCTCTTTGAATACGCTGGGCATGGTTCAGTCCCCGGCTGTACCGGGAAACATTGGGATTGTGCCAGAACCGGTTGCCCGGCGGCACAATGGAGTCCATGGGAACGCCATAATTCTGGAGAAGCCGGGTGATGATGAACTTTTTGTCAATTAGTGTAGCAATGGCCTGTCTGAGCACCTTATCATCAAAGGGAGGCTTTCTCAAATTAAATCCCATGAAATAGAGGGCACTCTTGGGATTGCAAAACAGTTCAATATCCGGATTTTGCTTCAGATCCGCCACATATCCCGGTTGAATGCCCCACCAGTACATATCAATCTCCCCTTTTTGGAGGGCAAGGATGGCCACATCGCTGGTCCCATACATTCGATAGATGACCCCTTCCACCCAGGGCCCCAGACGACGATGGGCAATGGTGGTACCGGTGCCGAAAAACCAGGGATTTTTTTCCATGTAAAGAAAAGTGCCCTTCTGATATCGGGAGAGCATGAAAGGCCCGGTGCCCAGAGGTTTTTCAATGTCATGATTTTGAAGCGTCCTTAAGGGCTTCCGGGTTTTCAGTGCGGCCTCCACCACCGGCTGCCATTGCCTGCAAGAGACCATGGGAGCGGTGAATACCCGGGAAAGGATAATAGCCGACGGCTCTTTTAGAAAAAAACGCACCCTGTGATCATCCACCACCTCAAGTTTATCAATGGCCGTCCACTGGCTATAATAACGAGGCACCTTGAAATCCCGAAACACCTTGGCCGTAAAGGCCACATCATGGGCGGTGAAATCGGTGCCGTCAGACCACTTTGCCGCCTTTAACGTTACCAGATAGCTCATGTTTTCCGGGTTGAGCACCGGCATTCCCTCTGCCAGCCAGGGTATCAGTTCCAGGGTGTCGGGGTCCCGGACATACATGGGCTGGTAAATCTGGGAAAGAATTTTCCAGGAATTGGCGTCACTTGCCAGCCACACATTGAGGGTTTGCGGCTCTTCCGGAAGCCCTATCGTTAAAACGGATGGTATGTGTTTTTCCCGGCATGACAGAAAAAACACCATCATCAAAACGCAGATCATGGTAAAAATCGACACGGTTACCCATGCCCTGCGCCGGTAATGGTTCACATCCGTATCAACCGATGTGAACCCGGTATTGAATTTTGTTTTTTTCATGTAAAAGGCCCACCAAGGGTGTTATCATCATGAACGTTCCAATTATTGTTACGGCAGATGATTACTGCCATGTAGATTATTTTATTGAAATTTTCCGTTCAATAAAATCAATAACCTGGGATTCAAGCTTAACCCCGTCCAATTGATTGATCCGTGGAATCCCTCCGGGACTTACGCAATTGACTTCAACCAGTTTGTCTCCAATTACATCAATACCCACGAAATAAAGGCCATCTGCTATTAGTTTGGGCTTAATAATATCACAAATAGCCCTTTGGGACGGTGTGAGCGTATGTTGGAACACCTTGGCACCGGCATGGACATTGGTTCTGAAATCTCCGGATACGGATCTGCGATTCATGGCACCAATAATCTCTCCATTGAGCAGCAGTATTCGCACGTCACCATGATGTCTCACGTCCTCCAGATACTCCTGCACCATGATGGGCTGACGCTGGGGGTAGGGTCTATTGACCCGAATATAGTAATTGATCAGGGAGTTGAGATTTTCAGGATCACGGTTGCTTACCTTGATCACCCCTTCACCGCCATGACCCTGGAGGGGTTTAATGATCATATCCCCACCAAAATCATCAATGATCCGCCGCAATCGCTTGGGGTCCCTTGAAATGTGGGTCTGGGGGGTAATGTGGGGAAAGTTCAGCGTGTACACCTTGCTGTTGCCGTTGATCTGCCCCAGGGGCCGATTCAGGATAAACACCTGATCACAAAGCGGGCCTAAAAATTCCATGACCTGATAATTGATGGGAGGATCTTTTCTCAGAAACAGAACATCCAGTTCAACCACCGTTTCAAAAATCAGCTCATCCCTGATAAGACAATTTATAAGGGTATCCCAATACGCTTTCATGGACAGATCCGGCTGGACGGAAATATTACGCATTCTGGCCACCACCTGATTATCTCGAATATAAAGGTCATGGGGCTCCAGAAAAAAAACCGTGTGCCTGCGTTGATTACACTCGTACATCAGGTGGGAGGTTGTTTCCCATTCAGGGTCAATGTCCTGCAGTTTATCCATTAAAAATGCGATCTTCATAGGAAATCCAATTTTAAACCATTTTAAGTTTGAGAGAATCCTCCAGTTTTATTTCCAGTTCGGCAAGGGCCACTTCGGACAGACCAAGGGCGTGGGCCTCGGAGGTGGCGGCCAACAGCATAGAGGCATCTTCATGCAGCCCGATCCCCATCTTATTACAGGCAAAATTTGCCAGCCTCACCAGCAGCAAAACAATGCGCTCATCCCCACAAGACTCGTCATGATGGTGTAAGGCAACCTCGCAGTAAACCTCGGGAAGATTCCAGTTCTTCAAAAGGGCGTGTCCATATTGAACATGCATGGTGTCCATTAATTCCTTGATCAAGTCCAGGGAAGGCAGGGTGGAGATCCGTTTAGTCGTAATGATCTCATCAATGATTGTGATGAAAAAAAGTTTACCCACATCATGGAGCAACCCTGCAATAAAGGCTTCATGACTGATAGTCACAAATCCGCGCTTCCGTGCGATCCACTGGCTGCCGATGGCGCATCCCACAGAATGAGACCAGAGCTTTGATAGGATTTCACGGCCCATGGGGTGATCGGATTTAAAATTTTTCCGATGGGTGACAAGACTCACCACATTGGCAATTTCCGATAGTCCTATCCGGGTCATGGCGTTGCGAACAGTGGAGACTTTTTTCAAGCCCCTGTAAAAAGCGGAATTGGACATACGCAACACCTGGCTGGTCAGGGCAGGATCGGATACGATCATTTTTTCCACCAATTGAATATTGGGTTCCTCCCGTCCCACCTCCTGCTGGATACGCAGGGCAGTTCTGTCAAATGGCAAAAGGATGGTCCTATCGCTGTTAATATACTCTTCGGCGATTTCGATCAACGATTCTTCCTGTTTCATCTCTATAATCCCAGAAGATTCTGAATAATGGGTAAAGACCTTGGTTTATGCAGCCGCGGAAGGCACCTTAACACCTCCTGGAGTGTGGTAGTTCCTGTGGCTGCCAGAGCAATTCCGGTTTCCATGAGTGTCACGAGGCCAGTGGACTCTATGCCGATCTGTCGAATCTGATAACTGGTCTTTTTTTCAAGAATGGCATTACGAACCGCTTCATCAAGGATGAGCATTTCGTGAACCCCCAGCCGTCCCTTGTAACCTGTATAGCCACACTCCCTGCACCCAAGCCCCTTTTGAAAGTTTCCATCTTGAATATCTCCAGGGGAATATCCCAGAATACGAAGATCCGCAGGGGTAACCCTATATGGCATTTTACAACTGGGACACACTTTTCTAAGAAGACGCTGGGCCAGTACGCACACCACCGTGGAAGAGATCAGGAACACATCCACCTCCATATTCATCAGCCGAACCAGACCACCGATGCTGTCTTCCGTATGAAAGGTGGTCAGCACCTTATGACCGGTCAAGGCAGCCTGTACCGCAACCTGGGCTGAAAAGGTATCCCGGATCTCACCGATGACAACCACATCCGGATCCTGCCTCACAATGTGTCTTAAGGTCTCATTGAATGTCAGATTTATCTTGGGATCAATGGAGCACTGTGCTATACCGTCCACCATATACTCCACCGGCTCTTCAGCCGTCACAATGCTTACATCCGGTCGGTTCAGGTAGTTGATGCAGCTGTAAACCGTGGTTGTCTTTCCTGATCCGGTGGGGCCGGTGACCAGAACCACTCCACTGGGGCAATCCAAAGCTGACTCCCGGAATCGGTTCAACATCCGGGGAGGCATTCCTATGTCCTGAATGTCCAGCAGATGGGCCTGACGTTTCAATAGACGCATGACAATCTTTTCCCCATGAACCGTCACAAAAAAGGAGACCCTGAGATCAATCTCCTCCCCCGACGACTTAAAATCAATGCGTCCCCCCTGGTGTCTGCGCTTTTCGGCAATATCCGCCTGGCACATGACCTTGAGACGGCTGGCCAGGGCCGGGATGATCTCCCGGGGATAATCCTTGTAATGAATTAAAACCCCGTCCTGACGAAAGCGTATCCTGAGCCGATCGGTGAGGGGCTCAATATGAATATCACTGACACCAAGGGAAATGGCATCCAGAATAATCGTATCAACAATTTCGGTGACAGAGAGATCTGCCCGGAGAAGAGAGGAGATCTGCCTGGTATCGGTTTGAAACCGATTGATCACTTTTAAAATGGCACTTTCACTTGCAATACCGGGAATGATCCTGCATTCAAAAATATTTTCTGCATTTTCAATCCCCCGCTTATTTCCTGGATCGGCAAATGCGGCCAGTATGCCATCCCCTTCCCGCCGTATGGGGATAAACAGAAACTCACGGAATGATTTCAACCGAGGAATGGAGATCAGCTCTTGATCAAAATCTACAAATTCAACGTCTATCAGCGGCACCCCCAGTTGAACGGAGAGTATCTCCAGAAGCTTTTCTTCCCTGATAAAATTATATGAGACAAGCACTTCACCCAGCTTACGACCGGACTTTTCCATGGACTGGGTTTCAAGACATGTTTTGAGCTGCATGGCAGTGATATGGCCAAGTTCAACCAGAAGATCCCCGATTCGAAAAACACTGTAGTGCCTTCGTACCACATCGGTAATCTGATTTTCGGACAGATATTCAAGCTCTTTGAGGACATCCAACAATGTGCCGGGGGTTTCAAGCTTTGCCTGTATTCTCAATGCGTAGGTCAGCTGCGTCTCCGTGAGTTGTCCCTCTTCCATAAGAATGGACACAATCTGCCCGGGTCCTCCGGTGAATGTCCGAATGGCGGACTTATCAGGAAGGGGCATACCTGGAGGAGTAATTTTTGACGCTTTCATTGGTTTGTCGTTTCTCAATTGAACATTACAGATAAATATGAGTTAATGATTGAAAATCAGCGAAAGTTAAAGTAGCATACTCCTATTATGAATCCTATAAAAAAAAACATTTTATTAGTTCATCCCCCCTGTCCCCCAAAGGCACCCCCGTCACAGGGGAACGCCCTGCCCACCTTCCCCCCGGCAAGGGCGCAAATGACCTTGATGACATTCGATGTGGATCTTAATTCACCCCTTTGTGGTGTATCCCATGGAAACAGTCCCTCCCCGGTGATGACGTCAAGCTCAATGGCCGAGACGGACAATCCCCAGGAAATAGTTTCCTTTATTCACCGCGTGGTTCACACCGTTGGTACCACAGGGGCAGATGCGGTGCTTTTCCAAATGCCCTTTCAAAATGACGAGATCCAAATAGAGGTGCTTGACACCATTAACCGGAAAACAGAGATCACCATGGGTATCACACGGGTGGTTCAAGGGGCAGAAAATGCCTTTGAACTGCCGGAAAACCTCCTTCAGCTTTCACGCCTTCGCCTGATTCAATGGATCATCCCCCACCCGGAAGCTGACCTGGACACCCGTCCCCTGTGGCAGATATCCGGACAAGGGATATGGAACCATTTTATGCTTGATCCCAGGGGGATCTCTTCAGAGCCAAGCACATTTCTCTCTTTTATACTTTCCAACCCCAATATTGCCCATTCCTACGAACTATTATCACCTGCCATGACAGAGGAAAAAGAGACTATGCCGGACACCGTTATGGTCCTTCCCCCCATGGTCATCCCCTACCGCACCGTTGCACCACTGCCGGGGATTCCCCTGTGGCAGGCCATCAACAATCCCGCCCATGTATTGTTGTACCTGGTCGATTATACACGAAAAATGCTCTTTCCCATGCGAATTGACCCGGAAACCGGAACCTCCTTTTCCCTGGGCCGTGACATCACCTTCTATTTTCAAAAACCTAAAGCACTGCCACCGGGGTATCTGGATGAGATCTGCAAAATGGTGGAGGCGGGCGGCTCGGTTTCCACCCAATGGGTTCGATACAATCTGGAACGGGCGTTTCTCATCGCCTATGCCATGGAAAACGGTGTGATTGTGGGAAATTCCAGCCTGAAACGACCCCGCAAACCTTTTATTGATCGGATCAACAAGATATCGGGCATGGATTTCACCCATTTCCTGGAGCGGGGATACACCTCGGTGAGACCGGAATACCGGGCACTGGGGGTGGGTGCCAAACTCTTGGAAGGACTGACATCCCGGGCCGGAGATCATAAAATTTTTTCCATCATCGGTGAGGACAACACCGCCACCCAGAAAATTGCCATACGAAACAACACCCGCAAGGTGGTCACCTATTACAGCGAACAGATGGGCAAAAAGGCCGGTATCTGGATGCCGGAGTCCATGATCGATACCTGAGACTGCCACCGCCTGCAACAATAAGGACATAGACAACAGAAATGAACATCGGCATTTTGACCGTCAATGATTTCTCATTTCACCCCACCATGCGCCTGTGCCAAGCAGCAAAAAAAAGGGGATGTAAAATCGTTTTGATCAATCCCTACCGGATGATGTCAGGCATTGAAAAGGGGCAATTTCAGTATTCCATAAAAAATCTTCCCCAGACCCCGGATGTGGTGCTGCCCCGCCAGGGATCGCCCATGGGTGATTATGGTCTGGCCCTGCTCCGACAATTCACACACCTTGGCATCCCTTTGATCAATGGGCTTGAGGGCGTCACCATTGCCAGGAACCAGTACATCACCCTTCAGACACTGGCCGCTGCAGGGTTACCGGTGCCGGACACCTTTTTCATCACGGCCCGGGAGGGGTGTCTCCGGGCCGTTGAAAGTCTGGGTGGTTACCCGGTCATTGTCAAGCAGATGGATGGCATGGGGGGAGAAGGGGTTGCCATGGTCAAACATCCCCGGGAGATAGACCCCCTATGCGAAAAACGGTTACAAGACAAAAAGGGCATGGTGGTGCAGCGCCTCATTCCGCCGGACCACCGCAGGGACCTTCGTATCCTTGTGGCGGGGGGCCAAGTGGTCGGTGCCATGGCATTAACCCCGAAAAAAGGTGAATTCCGAAGTAATTTCCACCTGAACGGCCAGGCCCGGGCCGTTGATCTCTCCAGCCAATGGGAAGAGCTGGCCCTGAAAGCCGCTGCTGCCTGTCATTTGGAGATTGCCGGTGTGGATCTCATTGTGACCTCCGACAACACCCCCTATCTGATGGAGGTCAACTACTCCCCGGGTTTCCGGGGGTTGGAACAGGTGACCGGAATTGATATTGCCGGAAGGATCATTGATTATGTGCGTCTGCGACTGGCCCATCACCAATGATCGATACAAGAATAAAGGACAAGCAAAACCATGATCATATCACACCTCAGCCAGACAACCGATGACACCTTCACCCAGATCAGCGCCCGGGTGCAGTTTGAAGAGAGCGATCAGCCGGAAAAAACCGTTTTTATTAAAACCCCCCATGCCACAGGGGAAAAACTGTCTTTAAACCCCCACGCCTTTCTGGTGGGGTGCCTCATTCCTGCCATGCATTTTGGAGAGAAACGGATCAAAATGGATGACGCCGTCTGCCCCACCCTGCTTGAAGGCCTTCACATTGCCATGGCCATCACCGAAGTGTGGAGCAAGGGGAGCTACACTGCGCTGAAACTTGAAACCGGTGTTCTGGACCATGCCCTGTTCAGCCACAACCGCCATGCCGGTATGGTTCTGTCCGGAGGCATGGACTCCTTGGCTGCCCTGCGGCTCAACCGATTGCGCTATCCCGGCTCCCATCCGGGATCCATTAAAGAGGGAATTTTCATCCATGGATTTGACATCGGTGGCGTGGTGGCCCGGGGCATGAAATACCATGTGTATGACCGGGCCGTAACGGCCATCACCCGCATCACCGACGAGGCCGACGTAGAACTGGTACCGGTGTACACCAACATCCGTCACCTGTGTGACGACCGGGTGCTGTGGCTGGAGAACTTTTTCGGGGCCGTTCTTGCGTCCATCTCCCATGCCTTTGCCAAGGCATTGCACATGGTGTACATCGGCTCCTGCTACGATGTCTCCTATCTCCATCCCAATGCCTCCCACCCCTTGAGGGACCCGGAATATTCCAGCCATGACCTGCGCATCCGCCACCGGGACCATGATCAATCCCGGTTGGATAAAATAAAAATCGTGGCAGGCTGGGAGGTGGCACTGAACAACTTCAGGGTCTGTCTTGCCAATGTGCCGGATCGCCTGAACTGCGGGGTGTGCGAAAAGTGTGTCCGCACCATGCTGGAACTTCTGGCCATTGGAGCCCTTGATAAAACCGCCGCCTTTGTGGAAAATGATGTCACACCGGAGATGATCGCAAAATATGATATCACCATCCGGAAACGCCCCCCTTATTATCAGGCGGTATTGCCCCTGTTAAAACAACAGGGGCGGATGGATCTGGTGGAAACCATTGAACGTCTTCTGCAAAAACAAAATCGGGCTTGATTACCATTCCGACCACATTAGCCCATGACGAGTGATCGGAGTTATGATCAAACCATAAAATTAAGCCGATGATTCGGAAACCATCACCTCCCGGATCAAAATGGGCTTGCTGACATTTTTAAGAAGCTGTTCACGGGCAGGCCCCAGCTTAAACCTTGATTCAATATGGCGGGCGGTGGGAGCGGTCACCAGGATCTCCCCCCCTTTTGAAACGGAACAGACCCGGGCCGCAATATTGGTGACGGCGCCTGATGCCGTATAGGTCCATCGCTCACCGGCAATGCCTTTAAAGCGGGTGGACCCCACAAAGGCCTTTCCAGAGTTAATGCCCATGTTCACCGTCACCGGGTCATACTCCTTTTTCAGGGACTCATTGATCAGAGCCGTCCGTTTCCGGATACCAATGGCCGCAGAAACGGCGTTGATGGCATGGGTCCGGGGATCCTCATCCTGGAAAAGAATCATGAGACCATCTCCGGCGGTCTCATTGATATCCCCCTTATTCTCGGCAATGATGTTCAAAAATTCACTGAAGTAGGTTTCAATGAGAAAATTCATTTTCTCCCGGGAGGTATTTTCACTCATTTTAGTATAACCGGCAATGTCGAGGAACAGGACGGATAGATCTTTCTCATGTTTGTTCAGATCCGGATTTTCAGGATTCACTTTAATGAGTTCCTGTACTGATTTTGGGACAAATTTGCTTAAATGGCTTTGAATCCCTTCCAGTAACTGTACCCGCTGAAGCGTCTCTTCCAGTTCCCGATTTTTAATTTTGATTTTTTCCAGCAACTGCTCCAGGTTAAACTCCCTGGATTCCACCTGAACGATCATCATGCCAAAGGCTTCAGCCAGTTCAGACACCGAGGGTGGATATTTGGCCTGATTGGTCAGCTCCATGAGACTGTCTATGGTATCGTAATCCCCCATGGAGACTTTTTTGGCCACTTCCAGTAAAATGTCATACAATCTGCTGTTGTTGTCTGATTCCATGGACATAATCCTTAAGCTACTGATCTATTTTACTGTGCAGATGGCGGATACGCTGGCTGAGTACGGCACAGATCTGCAATGCAATGCGGGGATACTCCATCACCGTTTCGTTGAACGCCTGCTTGTGAAGGGTGAGGAACCGGGAGGCCTCCACCGTCTGTATGGTGGCGGATCGAGGCGAGTCATCCAGAAGCGCCATCTCTCCAAAGGCTCCACCCCGGCCAGTGGTGTCCAGGACGACACGCTCATCCAAAGAGACCTCCCGCACCACCTCCACAAGACCTGAAATAACCATGTATACCGTTTCTCCCACTTCACCCTGTTGAAAAACCCGTTGATCCGGAGGGTAGGAAACCTCCTCGGTTACCGCTGCAATGGCTGCCAATTCAGCCACTTTAAGGTCAGAAAAAATCTCTATTTCCCGCAAAAGAATAATTTTTTCAGCAAGAGAGGTCTCTTTTTCAACGGTTGAGGGGTCACTCTTAATATCTGCAGCTCTCTTTTGTTGTATCATTTCAAGTTCCTTTATGATGTGATGGGAGGTAAAGGCATCATGGGCCTCCCAGAATGCTTCAAGCGCCAGAAGGCCGGGATCATCCAGGCTTAAATCAAGCCCCAGCACCACATCCACCCAGTCTTCGGACAATACCAGACGGTTGTAAACATCCACCCCTTTGTCATCAAAATCTGGAATGGTTGCAAAGCTGCGACCTTCCGTCACAGCAACGGCAGGTGTGGGGCTTTCCAGCAAGGGACGCATGGTGGCAAACAACCGACGGTCCAGAAGATCCGCCATCAGCTCAACGGCATTTGCCTGATGTTTTTTATTTGAAGAAAAAACGCCCTTCCATGCGGTTTTTATACGACCGGTCTCATCGTGGATGGCCAGAACCCGTATGACATTTTCCAGCATCAGATCCTTTTTTTGGAACAGATGGGTTTTGACAAGCTCCCTCACCGGAGTGGACGGCAGGGATGCCATGTTAAGTCCCATGGCAAGATAGTGATAACAGCTTTCAAGCCCGTTTCTGGCAAAATGGTAAATGTCCCCATCCTTTATGTCCAGATGCTCCAAGAGATCAAAGATCCCTTTACGAAGACGGCGATCAGGTATGGCAAGGGCTTCCACCACAATACGATTGTTCTGATACTCGGCCTCGCGGATCCGTCTGCCAGCCAGTTCCCGGATGGATTCATCCCTGTCACCCACCCGTAACAGCCCCTGGCGAAAGGCGATTTCATTGCTGATATCCAGGGCGCTGACGGCTGCCTTACGGATCTTTGCCTCCTTGTGGACCAGGTAAGGAAAGAGGATGTCGTTGACATCTTCCACACCGAGCCGGGACAAGGTTACCAAAAGATTGGCAATGAGATCCGGTGAGGGGGTGCTGTAAAGCATTTTTAAAAGCGCCGGTATCACCGCATCATCCCCCACAAATCCGGCGCAGATGACCCCTGCCCTTTGATCCTCATCAAGGGAAGAGGAGAGCCACGAATTAAGAATACCAACACACTTTTCCGGTTCCTTTGGCCAGAGACAGGCCAGTGCATGGCCCCGGAGTTCCGAATCCGGGCTTTCAAGGTAATCTGCCATGGAAACGGCATCCAGTGCCGGGAGACTGGAGTGATTCCCGCATTGAATCAGATGGTTGAATGCCGCAATGGAAAGCCCGTGTTTCTCGGGGCTGGCCTGGGCCAGGAGCCTTTTCATCTCCTCTTCATCCAACTCCCTGGAAAGCATATTTATAAGGGATATCTTCACCTCATCGGTCTGGGAAGGAAGTTTATCAAGAATCAATCGATCAAAATCCGAAATGCCGAAATGTTTCAACAAGGTGGCATACCACAGGGTATCCTTTCCATTAGCTTTTAAAAATGCGCTGACAAAGGCCTGCTGAATTTTTCCCCCCTTGAAAATCTGGGCAAGCTGCTTGCCGTCAAACTGTTTCAGCTCAAACATATCGGATTTCAGAAGATCCATCAAAATACGTGTGTAAGAGGATTTCAGCACAAAGGGGGCGGCGGCCCAGGCAATGACAAAGGGAAGGGCCACCAGCGTCAGATAGCGGGGGTGGAAATAATTTGTGGAGATGAGAATCAGGCCGGACCCCAGAAAAAGCGCACACCGTACCACCGTCCCCCTTAAAAAAGGACGAATCATGGCACGATAGGAGTCAGGAAACAGACCCATTAAAATGGCATTGGCAGGCACATTAATGGTGGTTCGAATCACGGTGGTGGACATTCTGGCATACATTGCGGCTATAATATCAAACCGGAATAAAAATCCCAACAGGGCAATGGCGTAGTTAAAGGGATGAAACATCAGTGCCACGGAGATGCCCCATCTCCCGTAGATTCTGCCCACAAACAACAAAATAAAGAGGCTGATGATGTTCAACACCCCCCTGAAATAGCCAAAAAAATGTATCATGCCCGATTCACTGGCAAACTGACTGTCAATGGCGTAATTGAACTGATAGTTTATGATGGGAATCACCACATTGGGCATGAATGTCAGCACCAGTACAATTTTAAACAGGGTGGACTCCTTTATGAGGGGAAGCACCCGCTTAAACTCCTCAATCATGGGAGGTCTGCCCTTTGAAGTGCCGGTTTTAGGCTCGGTGAAAACCAAAACGGGAAATCGGGAGGTCATTGCATTGACAAGCACTGCTCCCCCCAGGGTCAGCGCCAGATAGACATAAAGCAGATTGTCCATGCGAAACACAGAGGCCACCCAGGGGGTTAAAAAACTGCCCAGGATCATCCCCACCACCCCACCGGCGGTGAGCAGGGGAAACAGCCGCTTGGATTGCCGGTTGTTGTACAGATCATTGGCCAGATTCCAGAACATCAGGGCCTGGAGCATTTCAAACTGGCTTTTCATCATAAATAGGAGAGGATAAATGATTTCAAGCCCCAAGGGAATGGCCAGGCGAATGGCCGTGACACAAAAGCCACTGATGATAAACACCCAGGAAAGCAGACGTGTGGCCCCCATACGGCCGGTGAGCGCCGTCAGAACACCGGTGATAAAAAAGGTGATCACGGCATTGACCATATTGACCACCGGCAGATACTCCACACCATATCGTTTTAAAAAAGCCGTTTCGGCAAAATTATTCAACAGGGTGCTGGAGCTTCGAATAATGAATAGAAGGGTCACCGTCCAGACCAGAAGCGCAATTTCATCTTCATAAATTTTGAACATGCTGAGGATTTTTTTTGTCATTTGGCAGCCTCAAGCACCACCCTGAAACCAGTGGTTTTAAATTTTCCTCCGGGATGTGCCCAGGCCCTGTTGGCACTGCGACAATAATAACCGTGCATAAACCAGCTGCCCCCCCGTTTGATCCGGGTATCCCAGGCTCTTTCCTTTCCGGGTAAAACCCCGTCCTCCCTGGCCAGATATCCATGATATGCATCTGCCACCCATTCCCATACATTGCCATGCATATCGTAGAATCCCCAGGGATTGGGGGGATAACTCTTCACCGGGGCGGGAAGGTCAATCTGCAATCCCCGGGATTCAAAAATTTTAATGCAGTCAGGGCTTTTCAAGCTGTTATTGCCGAACATGGCCTTTGAACAATCAATGGTATCTCCAAAACTGTAGGCCGTGGTGGTACCGGCCCGGCAGACATATTCCCACTCTTCTTCCGTGGGAAGGCGATAGGTGCCGTCATTGCTCTGACGGTTCAACTTCCCGATGAAACGCTGGCAATCATAATGGGAGACCCGGGTCACCGGCATGTCATCACTTCCCTTTCGGGATGCAATATGCTTTCGGGGCATAATGCTGTGCCACTGCTTCAGTGTCACTTCCGTCGTCTGCATATAAAATGGGGCTGATATCTTCACCTGATGTTGATGCTCATTGGTACTTCTGAAGGGTTCGTCAACGGGACTTCCCATGATAAAGGTACCCGGTTGAACCAGAATAAATTCCATTCCCACCGCATTGACAAACCTGTCATCCAGCGCATGTGCCGGACCGGGCATCACCACCAGAAAAAGAAATACTAAGAATAGCGGACAGCTGCAACTACCCCGTTGCCGAATGGACGCTTTCGGGGATGAAAACAGGGTCTGATCACTTCCCTTTCCATGGATGTTCATTTGAAGCACTCCTCAGTTGTTAGGATCTGATCGGGGCTTGGTTCTTATTTCGACCACCCTGGATTCAGGTGGATAACCGCCCCATTTTTTTGCGCAATGCTATCACAAATTTAAACGGGGTTATAGAAAAAAAAGGGTTCCTTCAATAATGCTCCTCCATCCGAACAATTACAAACTTGAAATTTTTTCAGCGTTATAAATTCAAAAATGTAATCACAACATCTTCCGCCACAACGCCTATCAATAAAAAATAATTTAATAAAACAGGTACTTATAATTTAATTCATGACATGGCATGATACATGCTACAATAATTTGAAAACTAAGAAAGATTCCACATAAAAACAACACTTTAACACTGGAGTAGTGACATGAACAAGGAAGAAATTCTAAAAATCATTGAAAAAGAAAACGTAAATTTTTTCAGAATGCAGTTTTGTGACATCAATGGTTTCATGAAAAATGTTGCCATCCCCAAAAGCCAGATCGAAAAGGCACTGGACGGCAAAATCATGTTTGACGGATCATCCATTGACGGGTTTGCACGTATTTATGAGTCAGACATGTACCTGGTTCCCGACTATAACACGTTTTGCGTACTACCCTGGAGAAATAAAGCAGGGGTTGCAGCAGCCAGAATTATCTGTGACGTATACAAATCCGATGGTACTCCCTTTACCGGATGCCCCCGAGTCAACCTGAAGCGAGTCTTGGCTGAAGCCAAAGAGCTGGGCTACACCATGAATGTGGGCACCGAAGCTGAATTTTTTCTCTTTAAACTGGATGCCGAAGGCAACAGCACCACTCAAACCGACGACAACGCCGGTTATTTTAGCCTGGACCCCGAAGATACGGGTCTCAACTGTCGACGTGAAATCATTGAAACCCTTGAAATCATGGGGTTTGAAATTGAAGCATCCCACCATGAAGTGGCTGAAGGCCAGCACGAGATCAACTTTAAATATGCAGATGCGCTTACCTGTGCCGACAATACACTCACCTTTAAGTGGGTGGTAAAATCCATTGCCAAGAAACACGGTCTCCACGCAACCTTCATGCCAAAACCGATTTTCGGCATCAATGGATCTGGAATGCACACCAATCAGTCCCTTTTCAATCTGGATGGCACCAATGCCTTTGCAGATGAGAGTGATCCCCTTCAACTCAGTGAAGTGGCTTATCAATACATTGCCGGTCTCATGAAAAACGCCAAAGGCTTCTGTGCCGTTACCAACCCCCTGGTGAACTCCTACAAACGCCTGGTGGCAGGATACGAAGCACCGGTGTACATTGCCTGGTCCGCCTCCAACCGTAGTGCGTTGCTCAGGATTCCGGCTTCCAGGGGTCTTGGAACAAGGGTTGAAGTTCGCTGTCCGGACCCGTCCTGTAACCCCTACCTGGCCTTTGCCATGATGCTCAATGCAGGCCTGGACGGTGTCAAAAACAAACTGACACCGGTACCGGCCACCAACATCGATATCTTTGCCATGAACGCCGCAGAAAAAGAGGAGTCCGGCATTGCCGCCATGCCCTCAAGTTTGCGCGAAGCCCTGGACGAATTTGTCGCCAGTCCCATTTCCAAGAGTACCCTTGGTGATCACATCTTTGAAAAATATGTCTTTAACAAAGACAAAGAGTGGGACAGCTATAGAATTTCCGTTACAGACTGGGAAGTGAAACATTATCTGAACATCTATTAGTAAGAGATCGTTGATCTGACAATAAGAGATATTTGATCTGACAGATACAACAAAATGCGGAGATATTTGGGAATCCATGGTCTGATGCCGTAGACAAGCCTTCACAATGCAAAGCTCTCCGCTTCTTTCCGGCAACTAAATACACGGATCGACATGTTATTATATAAGCATAATAGTTGAACCGTTTGGGCAATGTACTGTTCTGTGTATGCGGTTGCCGGACCGATTTACTCCATGATTTACTCTATGAAACACTTTTGATCCGCAAATATCTCATACCCCCCCCTCCCACAAATGATTCATCATTTTTCCTGAACGTTTTGCCGAAAACGCCCACGGGGCTTGATCATAAGCCTGCCCTCCATTGCCCCACCAATTGTGACGAGTGACCGCGGTTATGGTCAAGCCCTGCCCACGATGTTTGCATAACTGCCATGATCCGATAAAAGTTGGCTGTTCCCGTGATCCTCTTCTGGTTAATTACAAACCGCTATGGTATTATAAAACTGCCACAGGCAGACCAGAATTTGAGACCCAGGTTCACCCACAACAAAAGCTGAAAGAAGGTTAGGCTCGCCTACTCTTTCATACAAAATCGGCAGATAGTTCAGCCCAGCCAACCATTTCTTTCACAGGAGGCTGTTATGACCCGACACGACAAAAAACATGATCAAGAGACACTCATCGTCCACGGTACCCGAAGCTGCCACACAACCACCCGGGATCTGGTTCCACCCATTCACATGACCGCCACCTTTACATTCAAAGATGCGGAACAGGGTGCCAACGCCTTTGCAGGTGTTGAGGATGGATATCTTTACACCCGGATTTCCAACCCCACTGTGGACCTGCTACAGGAAAAAGTCGCCCTGCTTGAAGGCGGTGAAGATGCCGTTGCCACGGCCTCAGGCATGGCAGCCGTGGCATCCGTCCCCATGTCCCTGGCAGCACCGGGGGATAATTTCATCGCCTGCAATGCCGTATACGGCGGCACCTTTGCCATGTTCAGTTCTCATATGCGTAAAATGAACATCACGGCCCGTCTGATTGCCCCCTGCCACAGCAATGACCGCCGGCACATCGCACCGTTGATCGACGATAGCACCCGATTTCTCTATCTTGAAACCCCTGCCAATCCCACCCTGGACGTCATTGACATCTCCCTGTGGGCATCCCTTGCTCAAAAGCATGGTATTCCCCTGGTGGTGGACAATACCTTTGCCTCCCCCTATCTGCAAAAGCCCCTAAAACTGGGTGCCCATGTGGTGGTCCATTCAGCAACCAAATATTTGTGCGGTCATGGCGATATCATCGGTGGCATTGTGGTGGGGAGTAAGGAGATGATTCAAAAAATCCGGAAGGAGTATATCCATCACTTTGGTCCGGCCATGAGTCCCTTTACCGCCTGGCTCATCCTTCGGGGACTCAAAACCCTTGCCATCCGCATGGATCGCCATAGTCAGTCTGCCAGGACCATTGCCCAATGGCTGGAAAAACACCCCCAGGTGAAAAAGGTGTACTATCCGGGATTAATATCCCATGTGGAACATGCCCTGGCCACACGGCAGATGAAAGCGTTCAGTGGCATCATCGCCTTTGAGGTCAAGGGGGGCTTTTCTGCCGGGAAAAAAATACTTAACGGCGTAAGACTTTGCACCCTTGCCGTCAGTCTTGGGGATTGCGAAACCCTGATCCAGCACCCTGCCTCCATGACCCACGCCACCTATTCCGAGGAAGCGCTCCAATCCGCCGGCATTTCCCAGGGATTGATCCGGATTTCCGTGGGGCTTGAGCATCCCGACGATATCATCGCCGACCTGAAACAGGCGCTGGAACAGTTACCTTAATACATTCATGTATCTCTTGTGTCAGAGCTTACCCGTACGCTCCCGGGCCATTTGATACCACTTCTCTCAGGCGGCCCGGTAACACGCTTTGTCTTCTTTTTCTCCCGGGAGTAACGGGCGCGTATCCCGCCGCATGAGCCGCGGCACACAAACCCTTATGCCTTTTTCCGCCTCCACAACGTGTATGGAGGTGTTATACAGTCGATGAAGATTTTTTTCATTGACCACATCATCCGTGGCACCATCTGCCATCATTTGACCGTCTTTGAGCATGAGAACCCGATCAGATATCCAAATGGCATGTTCAGGAAAATGGGAGGTTTGAATGAACGTATACCCGCTCCGGGCAAGGTCTGCAATCTGCTTTAACAGACGAATCTGGTTGCCATAATCCAGACCGTTCACCGGTTCATCCAGGACAAAGGTGTCCGCACCCTGGGTCAGTGCACGGGCGATGAGGGTCAGCTGACGTTCACCCCCGCTGATTTCCGTATAGGAACGATCCTTGAGATGTTCAATGGAGAGCTGCTCCAACGCCCGCAGGGCAATGGCCCGGTCTTCCCTGGAATATCTGAAAAAAAAGGGTTTGCTGGGCAACCGGCCCATGAGCACCACATCCAGAACCCGATAGGCAAAAGCGGTGCGGTGGATCTGGGGCACATAGGCGATGCGCCGGGCAAGCTCTCTGGGTGGAATTTCATTGAGCCTTTGATCTTCCAGATAAATCTGCCCGGACCCGGGGCTTAACAGCCCGATCATCATCTTGAGCAATGTGGTCTTCCCGCTGCCGTTGGGACCCAGCAAGGAGAGGATTTCGCCTCTGTTCACGGAAAGGGTTATCCTGTTCAGTACGGTTTTTCCGGTATAGCTGAAGGTAACGTCTTCCATACGCATAAGTGTCATCAATTCCATCCTTTTCCTGATCTTCGCAGTACCACAACGAAAAAAGGAATGCCGGCCAAAGCCGTTAAAATACCAAGGGGAATTTCCACGCTGAAAACCAGACGGGAAATATCATCCACCATCAACAGATAGGTGGATCCGATAATGGCGGCTGCCGGTAGAAGAATCCGGTTATCCGGCCCCACGATCATTCGGGCAATGTGGGGAATGACCAGCCCCACCCATCCGATAATGCCCCCCATGGCCACGGTGAGGGCACTGATCAGGGTGGCCAAAAAAATAAGGGCAAAACGGACCTGACGGACGTTTACCCCCAGGGAGCGGGCCTCCTCATCCCCCATGCTCAACACATTCATCTGGGCGGAAAAAAATATCAGTGCCATAATTCCCCCCATAATGGGAATGCCGGCAGTCCAAACCGTTTTCGCATCTGCAAGGGACAATCCCCCCATGAGCCAATAGACAATGGCCGGCAGCGCATCATAGGGATCGGCAAGGTATTTGATCACCGACAGTAAGGCAGTGAACAGGGCCCCGCTGATGATTCCGCCAAGAATCAGCATCAACAGCCGGTCTCCCTTGTAGAAGCCAGCAATACCAAGGGCGGTTACCACCGCCACACACCCGAAGAAAAAGGCACTGGCCTGCACCCCCAGCCAAGTCGAAGAAAAAATCATTCCAAGGGCAGCCCCAAAAGAGGCCCCGGCCAATACCCCCAACAGTCCCGGAGAAACCAGGGGATTAACAAACATGGATTGAAAGGTGACCCCTGACACCGAAAGCGAGGCCCCAATAAGAATGGCAGCGACAATGCGGGGCAGACGAATATCCACCACAATATTTTGAATGACGCGAAGGTGATGGTCATCTGTCGGAAAGCTGCCGGATATGAAATGTCCGCCGAACGTAAGCAGCTCACTGCAGGAAACGGGATATCGCCCCAGGCACAGCGACAGTATGGCCGTGAAACAGAGCAATGCCAAAAGTCCAAAAATCAAAAAAGATGACTTCATAAGCCCAAAATCTTTGCCGCCGCTTTTCCATCCAGATCCGTATTTAAAAAGAGGTGGTAAAAATTCTGTGTCTCTTTAATCATATCCACCGGATACTTGTCAGGGTAAAGTCCATTCATCAGCCATCTTGCCCCCAAAAGACGCATAAATGACGGCGGTCGATCAAACCAGTCAAAGGGGGAACGGGGGATTTTAAACACATTGTGCTCACGCACCGCCCGGATGTTCTGCCAGCGCGCATCAGTATACACCATGCCATAAAAAGCCGATTCCCGGGCCAGGATCACCTGGGGATTATAAAGCACCACCTGTTCGGCGGAAACCTGTTCCATGCCATAAACGTCTCTGCTTTCACAGACATGAACATTTTTTCCGCCACACAGAGGAATCAACTCGGCGTGGATGGAAGCGCTGCAGTCGGTGCTCAGCCCGTTTGCTCCCTCGGCATAATAGACGGAAATTTTTTCAGCATCTGAAAGTCCGGACTTCAGATTTTGCATGTCTTTCAAGGTTTCCCTGGCATATGCTGCCAGGGCAGTGGCTCGTTGTTCACGATGCAGAAGTTTTCCCAGAAACTCAAATGCCTTGGGATAATCCCCCAATGTATCTATCTGGAGGTAAACCACCGGAAACCCCAGAGACACCACGGTATCTTCTATTTTCTCATTGGTTGCCGACTGTTGCCACTGCCACAGCAGGACAATATCCGGAGCCACCTTCAGCAGGGTTTCCAGATTGGGGGTCTGCCCCTGACCGAACCAGCCTCCCACCACGGGCAGACGCCGCACCCGGGGGAGCATATAGAGTTGTTCTTCGTCCCGGGGAGGATAATTAAGGCCTGCAATCAAGTCCGGGTCAACGGCATACACCATGCAGGTGGATGGGGGAGAGGCACCGTAAACCTTTTGGATGGTGTCCGGAACCATGACCTGCCGACCGATCATATCCGTAATTTCACCCGCCGTGGCAACACCGCACAAGCCTGCACAACAGATTGAAGTGAGAATAAAACAAATTGAGATAATTTTTTTCATATAAGTCCCCCATGTATTGATGAGACCACACATATATCAAGTATCTTATAGACGTCAATATAATTTTTTAAATATATATTTTATCAGAAAGGGGAGGTAAACCTAATATTCTTTCAAGGCTCGTTGTGGGCGAACCCGGGTCCAAAATTCCGGTCCGCCCGTGGCGGTTTTATATGAAAAGGCAGCCTCCAAGGCAACCTCAGCAGAGCCGCCCCCCCCCCCGATGGGCAATAGGAACCGGACAATTGAGCTGTCTACAGTTCCGGTCCGGGCCCATTGCCCGTCGGGGGGGGCGGCGGTATAATACCATTTTCTATATTTGTTGTGTCCGGCAGGACATGTGGGTTTTATATGAAAGTCTCACCAATATACTGAAATCAAAGGACTTTCGTTTTTCGTTGTGGCAGGTTTTTCTGCCATGTATGTTATATGAAAAGGCAGCCTCCAAGGCAACCTCAGCAGAGCCGCCCCCCCCCCCGATGGGCAATAGGAACCGGACAATTGAGCTGTCTACAGTTCCGGTCCGGGCCCATTGCCCGTCGGGGGGGCGGCGGTATAATACCATTTTCTATATTTGTTGTGTCCGGCAGGACATGCCCGTTTATATGAAAGTCCCCGGTGTACGCCACAGGTCTTTCAATATTGGTTGTGGGCAGACCTAGGTCCCCAATGCGGTCTGCCCGTGGCAGTTATTGAAAAAATAATCGCGACGGTGAATAAAAAATTGGGAGGAATTGGACCGGGGCATTGTCTGAAGACGTCAAATATGTTAAAAGGAGGAAACCATCGCCGAAAAGCATCATCCCCAGGAGTAATCGCTTGACATGAAAATTAACGCCACCTGTGTTCCCTGCCAAGGGCCCATCAACCGTCTTCCCCTGGGAGCATCCCTGTACGCAACCTTTTTATGTGCCCTGTTTGGTGCCAATGCAACGGCCGTCAAAATAAGTCTTGGAGGGTTCGGCATCTTTACGGTGGCGGGCCTCAGGTTTTCCATCGCGGCCATCACCCTTGTTCTCTGGGCGGTTCTCACCCAAAAACCCCTGGCTCTGAATCGAAAACAGGTCTTGCAGATGGGGATTCTTTCCCTGATTTTCATCACCCAGATCACTTTTTTTTATACGGGATTAAGCAAAACCACCGCATCCCACGGTACCCTTATTTCCAATCTACTGCCGTTCATTGTGCTTATCCTGGCCCACATTTTTATTCCGGGGGACCGGATCACCATGAAAAAATCAATTGGCATCGGGTTCGGATTTGCCGGCGTTCTGATTCTAATGCTGGACCAAGGGGGCCTTTCAGCAAAGATTCACCAGGGAGATCTCTTTGTGCTTGCAGCGGTGACGCTTTGGGGATTCAATGCCGTCTATCTCAAGAGAATCATTTCCGATTTTCATGCGGTTCAGGTCACCGTCTACCCCATGATCTTTTCCATTCCGCTCTTTTTTCTGGGCGGGTGGCTCTGGGATGAGCCCATGGTGGGCACCATGGATATGCCCATCTTATTGTCCCTGATCTATCAGTCTCTGGTCACCGCAGCATATGGATTTATCTCCTGGAATCTGATGCTCCAAAAATTCGGAGCCACGGCTATACACACCTTTGTTTTTATCATGCCGGTGTCCGGGGTTTTCTTTGGTGTATCTCTTCTGGGGGAACCCATCACCCCGTTGCTGATACTGTCCATCCTCCTCATTGTCACCGGCATCATGGTGGTTCACTGCCATCCTCCCCACCACAAAAAACAGCCGGCACCCATGGTGAACCAATGATCTTTGGGCATCCTTGATTTCTCGGTTTACACGTTCCGGAGCAACATGCCTGTTTTGCGGGGCTCTTTCTCAAAAAAGCGTCAAGTACTTTTGAGGGTATATGAAGGATGTCGATGTTTTGAATTTTTTCATTCACGGGACCATAAGGGGTACACGCTCCGGTTTCAACCCAATGGAGACGTGGTGATGCCATCCGTTAAAATCACCGTCAAGCTCAACGGGTATGGGGGATATCGAATCAATTTCAACGGTTTTTCCCTTCAGATATTTCACCCCTTTAAGGCGGGTCACCCGGCTGAACGTTGAAAAGAGACCGTACTTCAATAAAGAGAACAGATGAACGGCAGGAAATACCACAATATCCAGCTGCCCGGTGTTCACGCCCGCATCAAAGGCAATTTCACAAATACCGCCGAAATTGCGCACATTACACACAAGTACCATGGCACCCCGGGCACGTTCGGTGCCGTCCACCACCACCTCAAACCGGGAGTGGGAGGGACGCTTCAACGCACGGAAAATGGGCATGACATAACTTAAATTGCTCACCCTGCCCTGCCTTATCTTTTTCACCTCTTCGGTGACCCGGGCATCAAACCCGGCACCGGCAACCATGATAAACGATTTTCCGTTCATTTGAGCCACATCCGCCATCACCACCCTTCCCTTTTCCAGGATATCAGCCACCTCCAAGGCCCTGTGAGGCAGCTGAAGGTCTTTCCCAAGAAGATTGGCATTTCCCGTGGGCATTTGAAGAATGGGGATGGAGAACCCGTCGGGAATACCGTTGATGATTTCGTTCACAGTGCCGTCCCCCCCCACGATCACAACGCTGTCCACATCCGGGCTCACCTGGGAGATACGGTTTTTCCCGTCTCCGGCACACTGGGTGAGATGGGATTCCACCACATGTCCCCTTTTTTTGAGGATGGATTCAAGAGAACGAACTCTCCCTTCACCGTCCCCTCCGCTGGAGATGGGATTTCCTATGATCAGTATGTTCATTTTTCTCCCGATGTTATTTGTCGTCATGCGCTACATATGCCTCAAATCATGGAGATACTCCTCATACCTCATGAGATAAAAGGAGAGGGGCCGTGAAAAGCTTCTGCCCAGAATCCCATCCACAAACAACCGGCTCACATGCTGTTCCTGCTCCAGAATTTTCTGGGAGAGCAGGATAATCATGCGCTCTTCCGGGGTGAACCGGCCCATCATCTCCCGAAGGGTGATGCGGGCCCTTGGCTGATACATCCAGAAATAGAGCATATCAAGGGAGTTGATGATGATCACCGTCATTAAATCCCGCACCTGTGCATTGGCACTGTTGAGCAAATTTTCCGGATTTTCAAGCAAAGAGAGTTCTCCGGCATCGGGAAAAATCAGTTCCAGCTTTGAATAGGCATCCAGAAGTTCTGTGAATTTACGCCGGTAATCCCGGGTTCGAAGAGAAATATTCTGAACCCTGTCGGCAGGCCCTTCAATCAACGCCGCCACCAGGTCGGAGGCAGCCTTGGAAATAACGGCTGCCCATTTTTGAAGAATATTTTCAACACCAACCGTTCCCATACCCGTTAAAATACCACCGGTGACGGCACTGAAAAGAATGGCGATGGGAATGGAAAAAAGGCTTCGAAACAGGTTGCCGATGATGGCGGAACGGGGAAATCCCCTAAAGGCATTATGGCTGGCAAGGTAGATACCATTGGCCGCGGCCATGATGGCATAAAGGAGCGTGGGGCTGCTTGAAATGGTAATCCCCAGACCATGATCCAGCAAAAGGGTTTTGATAAAATAATCCAGTAACGGAACGGAAAATCCCGTAAACAGCAGCGAGTCCGTAATCCGCTCCCAGCTGACATAGTCATTCCAGCGCAGCAGGGGGGATCGAGTGATACCACCGCCACCCAACACGGCCTGAACAATATTTCTCAACCCCGTAATGCCGAACCAGATGAAGGCTCCGAAATATGCAAGCACCCACCACTCCTTGGTCAGGGCAAAGGTGGCAAAGGCCGGAACAAATCCGATGAGCACTTTAAGACTGTTTTTTACACCGGTATTGAGGGTAGCCCAGGATTTTCGCGGAGGTTTATCCCGTTTTCCATGCAGGGGCAGGGAAAGGGAAAGGGCAAGTTCCTGCTGAAGGTGCTGCCGTCCTCCCCCAAGCGTCACAATATTTCCCGGGCTGTGCATGGTGGTGGAATACTCTTCCACAATCCATGTTTTTGCCTTTTTTGCCCCCAGCGACTCCAGGCCCGGAAGGACCGTCAACAAATTCAGTAAACGGGCCATTAAACCGCTGACGTGGCTCACCGGAATGGATGCAACACTGGGATAGGTTCTGATGTGCAGGGGAAGAATCAGGCGGGAAGAGGCATTGTGTTGAATGTCTCTTCTTGCCCTCAAGGGAAGGGAGTCAATAATACCCAGTCCCATGCCATAGGCCAACAGAGAGCGGCCTGTGGAATCACTGCCCATGCGTGATTTCAGGGGAATCCCTTTGTATAGGTTTTTAAATGTGGCAAGATCATGGAGAATGGCGATAAGCTTGGCCCGACGATCCGACTCATCGGCATATTTCCCCTGCTCCATGCGATGGATGACATGTCTCACCACCCGCTTGAGACGAATCAGGCTACCGTCGTTGATGGCCTGCTGCAGTTCATTGATGGGGGGAATGTGATCATAATGACCGGCGGCATAGTCCTTGAGATTAAATATCTCAAGGCGGGTGATGAGCCCATTGCCGTCATAGAGCAATTCCAGAACATCTTCCACCTTAAGGTTGCTCAAATTAAGCGTAATCTTGAAACTGTAATGAATCTGGGCAATCTGGCTCAGCAACTGTTCCACGGAAAGAGACAAGCGTTCCGGAACGTCATTTCCATCACAGGGAATCCAGGGACAGGGTATCTGAGGGTAATGCTCCGCTGAAAAATAACGAGCAACAATACTGGCGGTGGTGAGATGTTCCAGAGAATCTTCACGCTCTTTGTCGTCTTTTTTTAAGGGGGACTCCCAATGATCGGAAGAGGCCGAACGCGCCCCTTCATGGCATGGTGTTGCCGTGTCTTTGATCTCCTCCCTCCCGGATGACGGCGAAACCGGTGGCGGGATTGCCTCCGGGGAAATGCGCTGGTTAACAATCTTGACACACAGATGGAAAATATATTCCCCCAAATGAAGAATAGATGCCTGCCCCGGTGAAACAAATGCCAGAAACTTCACCGGGTCCAAAACTGGAATTTCAATGCCTGTTTCGGCAATGAACCGCTGTCGATGGGAGTGATTAAAGGCCTCCATGACTTGCAGCACATATGTATGCTGATACTGCATCACCTCCCTGCCCTTTTCCATAAACTCCATCACATGGGGTTCGGCAAGGAAACAGAGAAAGGACTGGGAGTCCATGAACCCCCTGGAAACCCAGATCAACGACACGTACCTGTCCCGGTAGCGTGCACTGAACTCAATGCCGATTCGGGTTTCAATCCCCATGATCTCTGCCGCCTGCAAAATTTCCGCAACAAATCGCGGCTCCAGATATTGATAATAGATCACCCGCAATCGTCGAATGCCTTTGATCCAGGCGTCCATGATGAGATGAGTGGGGGTTTTTCGGCCCTTGGTGTTAGCGTCATGGACGTGATCGTCAAAGGTGACCTGGTTCCACTCTTCGGGCATCTCCAGCAGATGGTATTTCTGGAGCTGCCGACGAATCAAACCGGGTTTGCCCGATGCCGTTTTCCGAAAATCATGGGCCAGTTCCAGCTGACGTCCGTAATGCCCCCTGGCCCGGACCATCTCCTTCATCAACTGCAGCAACACCCGGGCGGAATTGAGCGGCATGGGACCCGTGCTGGTATCAATGATCTCATCCCGCAACCCCTTCAGTGCCTGGATGCGATTCTCCTCATCCCCCCGCTCCAGTGAGTTAAGCAGATGCACCACAGAGTAGGCAATGCGAAGTCCTTTGGATTCTGCCAGCTCCTTGATCCCAAGGGGATGAAAAAAGGGGTAGTAAAGCTTTCGGGTGTACCCCAGGGATTGGGAACTGTTGTAAAGATCATTGACGATCTTGATCAACTCATGATCCCTCTTATCAAAAAAAAGACGGTTGACCAAATTTTCTTTCCTAAAAAAGCCCTTGGAATTACCCTTCTTTTCCGCCCGTTTTCCGGGAAAAAAGTCAGAAGTGTCAGGCGTTTTTTTGAAGCACTTTAACATCAATCTTTCCTTTCAATTCCCTTTGAAAAACGACAGCATCCCCCTCATCTCCCACAAGAGATCCATAATGCATGGGGATGGCAAGTCCGGGTTGAATCTGCAATGCGGCCTCCACAGCCTCGGTTGCGGTCATGACATAGGTACCGGAGACGGGGAGCAGGGAAATGTCGCAGCGGATATCCGCCATTTCAGGAATCAGGTCCGTATCTCCGGCATGATATACCGTTACGCCGTCCACATTCACCACAAATCCCAGCCAGTTATTGGCTTTAGGGTGAAATTTCTTATTTGTGTTATAAGAAGGAACCGCAGTGACGGACACCCCTTTCACCACGAGAGTCTGCCCGGGTGACACAATGTTTATCTTGCCGTCAACCAATGGGCCAAGGGCCGCTGTCAGTTTTGCGGCAGAGTCTTTTTCCGTGACAATCACCGTCTCTTGCCCCAAAATTTTTTTCACATCTTCCGGAGAACAATGATCATAATGCTCATGGGTGATGAGGAGAAGCCCGGCTTTTACTCCGGACTGAATTTCATAGGGATCAAAATAGATCACCGGATCGGCATCAATGCGAATGCAGTCGTGTCCCAGCCAATGAACTTTTTCGACAAATGTCATGTCAACCATATGCTTTTTACCCTCCATTATTGTGTTGTTACAGAGATACAAAATCATTTTGTAAGACTATCAACCCCCAAAAGAAGCAAGGTAATGAAAAAAACTTTAGCACACAGAACATGGGAGTGCAAATACAACATGCTCTTGAAAAAAGGTGGAATATCCCCAGAAAATCACGAGCCTCCCAATAATTTTATGGGCAGACATCGACAAACATGCAATAATCAAAAGACGTGATTCCACGTCGGTAAGACCCCAAAATCCACCATGAACCAAAGAGGATTGTTGTGATCAACCCTGAAATTCCTGTAAGCGAGAAAAGCCTTAATATTCTTAAAACGGCAATGGAACAGATGCTGGTGGGTGTTTTGATCACCCGCCAGCCGGACAACACCATCCTGTGTATCAACAGCGAATTGTGGAGAATTTTGGGCATACCACCCGTCACTTTTGAGAAAAGTTCCTTTAAAGAAATTTTTTTTGATGCCGGTGGTAAATTTTTCTATCCCGATCAAAAAAACCTTTGCAGCACTGTCTTTGATACCCGGCTTTTCTCCCGCCCCCACTTAATTGCCAAAAATGTGGAGGCCGTGGTTCAGCAACCCGGTGATAAAAGGGTACATGTCCTGGCCAGCGCCTCCCCGGTTATAGATGACCGCGGGCAACCCATTGCCATGGTCACCGTCTTACAGGATATCTCTGAAAAAAAAATCAAAGAGATGGCCCAACTTGAGTATGAAAAAAACCTTGAAGTGAAATTTGCAAAGCAGACCGGCAATCTTCAAAAAACCAACCGCCAGCTGGAAACCGTCCTCAATGCCTCATCGGAAAGTATCTGGATCTGTGACGGTGAGGGGGATGTCCTCAGGATCAACCGTGCAACGGAGACACTCCTTGGCATAACCGCCGGGGAGGTGGTGGGAAAGAATGTCGATGAACTTGTAAAAGAGGGATATATGGATCGCTCCGTGACAAAGGAGGTGTTGGAACAAAAATGTCGCATCAATCTCATCCAGAAAATTCCCAAGACCAAAAAACAACTTCTGATCACGGGCACACCTGTATTTGAAGACAATGGCGCCATTTCAATGGTGATCATCAATGAACGGGACATGACCCAGCTCAATGAACTCCAGAAGGAGCTGGAGCAAGTTCGCATTGAAAGCAGTCGCATAAAAGATGAATTGACCCAGCTCAATCTTCAGGAACTCAAAGACCAGGAGATTGTGGCGGAAAGTAAAGAGATGCGGCAGATTCTGCTGACCTGCCAGAAATTGGCCGACCTGAAGATTTCCAACATACTGATCATGGGGGAATCGGGAACGGGCAAAGGGCTTGTGGCAAAATTCATCCACTCCCGAAGGGCAAAGGGGCACTTTGTGCAAATTAACTGTGCGGCACTTCCCGAATCCCTCATTGAAGCCGAACTTTTCGGCTATGAAAAAGGGGCGTTCACCGGCGCCAGTGAAAAGGGAAAAATAGGCCTTTTTGAAATGGCAAAGGGCGGGACCCTGTTTCTGGATGAAATCGGAGAGCTGTCCCTTCCCATGCAGGCAAAATTTTTAAAATGCCTTGAAGAGAAAGAGATCCTTCACATTGGGGGCTTAAAACCTATCAAGATTGACTGCACCGTCATTGCCGCCACCAATGTAAAGCTTCTGGAACAAATTAAACAGAAAAAATTTCGCCAAGACCTCTACTTCAGGCTGAACACCTTTGCCATCAATATTCCACCACTCAGGGAGCGGGCCGAAGACATTCCGGAACTAACCCTGTTTTTTCTAAAAAAATACAACAAAACCTATGAACTTAAACGAAAAATAGGCTCCCATGGATTCAATGTCCTCCACGCCCACGACTTTCCGGGCAACGTCAGGGAGTTGCAGAACATCATAAAAAAAGCGGTGGTGATGAGCGACGGTCCTGTCATCGACCATTTCATTGAAAGTACCATTACGGGCAGCAACGCGTCTCTCAATGGCGGGGCTCATGGGGCAAAAGAAAAAGATACCTATAATTTCAATGAAAAAATTCTCCAGTATGAAAAAAAATTACTGACCCGGGCTGTTAAGAAATTCAGGACCACCCGGGCCATCGCCCTTGCCCTTAACATGACCCAGTCCCAGGTTTTCAGGAAATTAAAAAAATATGGGCTAATCGCCCGGAAGTAATCTGAAAATGTGGTTTACCTGGCAGGAGGGGAGAAAGGTTTTTAAGTATAGACATCTTTCCGGTGGCCGATTCGCACCACCAGCACTAACAAAACATCATCGTCAATTGCCGATATCACCCGGTAATTACCAACCCGGTGCCGCCAACCCACATTTCGCTTGTCTTTGTAACTCATTGAGATTTAAATCGATTCTTCGACAGTTTTTTGCATTCTCAAAGAGTATGATCTAATAAATTCAATTAGTTGGAGCGTAAAGAGCGAAATGTGGGGCCAATAGCCCTTCATATCTCCCTTTAAGGTTTTACCCATTTCCCGCGGGTTCTTGGTTCTGTTTGCCACACAAAAAAATTCAACCTAACGTACTGGAATCAAAAGAGTTTAGACTTTCGTTATGGCAGATTTTTCTGCCATTTATGTTTTATATGAAAGTGTAGGCATGCCTAACATTACTTTCATTATTCGTTGTGGGCAGGCCCAGCTCCCCAATGCGGTCTGCCCGTGGCAGTTATATGAAAAGGTAGTCTTCAAGTCTACCTCAGCAGAGCCCCTCCCCCGACGGGCAATAGGAACCGGCCAATTGAGCCGTCTACGGTTCCGGGCCGGGCCCATTGCCCGTCGGGGGGGGGGGCGGCATAATGCCATTTTCTATCTTCGTTGTGTCCGCCAGGACATGTGGGTTTATATGAAAGTCTCATCAACATGCTGAAATTAAAGGACTTTCGTTTTTCGTTGTGGCAGGTTTTTCTGCCATGTATGTTATACAAAAACGCAATGAATTTTATTTTATAAAAACATATTGACATTATTTTTAATTTATATAAATATATCAATCATAAATTTTAACTTAAATAAAGTCTATCATGAACAACAACAACATCGACCTCATTGACAAACAACTGATCGAGCTGCTGGCAAAGGACGGCCGCATGCCGGCCAAGGAAATCGCAAAGCAGCTCAAGGTCTCCGCCCCCACGGTCCAGTCCCGCCTGAGCGCCCTAATCAAGCGGGGCATCCTCAAAGTGGCCGGCCTGGTGGACACCTTCAAGATCAAGAACACCCTGGTGGCCATCATTGCCATCCGGGTGGATGAAAACGGCAAGATGGGGCAGGTCATCGAACAGCTTATGGAATTTGACAATATTCATTGGGCCGTGGCCGTCACCGGGCGCTACGATATATTTGCCGAGGTCGTGGTCACCGAGGGCATCGAGTGGATGTTCAAATTCTACGAGGATGAGATGAGCAAGCTCGAAGGCGTCAGCCATGCCGAGTCCTTCATGGTGACCCATACCCGGCGCAAATGGACCCTGCTGCCCCCCAACATCAAGGGGTGGATTCCCGATGACCCCAATTAAGGACATGACCCATGAGCTATAAAATTGCCCGGGCAACGGTGTGGAAGGAGGACCTGAAACTCACCCGCCCCTATACCATTGCCTTTGAAACCATCGATTCGGTGGAAAATCTTTTTATCTGCCTTGAGACCGAAGACGGCATGGCAGGGCTCGGCGCTGCATCCCCCAGCGAGGAGGTGACCGGTGAGACCCTGGTGCAGTCGGAAAAGGCCCTCATGGAAATGGCGGATCTGCTTAAAGGAAAAGACATCCGCCTTCTCAACGGCCTGCTGAAAACCCTGAACCAAAAATTCAGCGCCGCCCCGGCCGCCCTGGCCGCTGCGGATATCGCCCTCCACGACCTTGCGGGTAATACCCTGGGACTTCCCCTGGTTGAGCTTCTGGGCCGGGTCCACCGCAGCCTGCCCACCTCCATCACCATCGGCATCCTCCCCCTGGACGAGACTCTGGAAGAGGCCGAGGAGTACCTGGGCCGGGGATTTAAAATCCTAAAAGTCAAAACCGGCCTGGACGTGGCAGAGGACATCGAACGGGTGCTCAAGATCCATGAGAGATACGGCACCGCATTCAAAATCCGGGTGGATGCCAACCAGGGATATACCACCAGGGACTATGAACAATTTTTCAAGGCTACCGGCCATTGCGTGGAATTTGTGGAGCAGCCCCTTGGGGGGGACCGGATCAAGGCCATGGCAGACCTGCCGGAGGCACTGCGGCGATTCGGCTGCGCCGACGAATCCCTGCTGGGGCCAAAGGATGTGGCCGGCCTTTTGGCACCGCCCCAGCCCTTTGGCATCTTCAATATTAAATTGATGAAATGCGGCGGCGTGGCCAACGGGCGGGACATTGCCCGAACAGCGGGCCATGCCGGCATCCACCTCATGTGGGGCTGCATGGATGAGAGTATTGTGTCCATCTCTGCGGCCCTCCATGCGGCCCTGGCCTCCAGGGCCACCCGCTTTCTGGATCTGGACGGTAGCCTGGACCTGGCAAACGACATTGTAACCGGCGGTTTTACGCTGGAGGACGGAAAATTAAGCACATTGGACAAACCCGGACTGGGAGTGACAAGAATCTGATGAACGACCCAAATAAGATCGAGACAATGATGGGATCCGCCGTGATCCTCACAAAAGGAATGCTGGCCCTGCCTGATGCTAAAACGGCCCACGGCATGATCCGCGGCACCGAGCGCTTCAAGGTGATGGCTGTAATTGATGAGGCCCATGCCGGCAGGGATGCCGGGGAGGTCCTGGACGGTAACCGCCGGAACATCCCCGTATTTTTCGACGTTGACACCTGTATGGCAGCCTTGGGGACTAAGCCCGATTTCGCCGTTATCGGCGTGGCCCTTCCCGGCGGCCGCCTGGACGACTCCTGGCAGGCCCTGGCCCTGGGGATGCTGAAAAAAGGCATCTCTCTGGTCAACGGCATGCACATGTTCCTGGGGGACGATCCCCTATTTGAACGTACCGCCCTGGAAAACAATGCCAAAATTATAGACGTGCGGCGCCCCCTGCCCCGGGACCAATACCACTTCTGGTCCGGCGACATTTATACCGTCCGGACGCCTAAAATTGCCGTCCTGGGAACGGACTGCTCCCTGGGCAAGCGGACAACCTCCAGGATGATTGTCGAGGCCTGTGCCAAGGCCGGCATGGATGCAAAAATGATATACACGGGTCAGACCGGCTGGCTCCAGGGCAACCCCTATGGATTTATCCTGGACTCCACGGTCAACGACTTTGTCTCAGGCGAAATCGAAGCCGCCATTGTCAAGTGCGAGAAAGAAGCCCGGCCGGACCTCATCGTGGTGGAGGGGCAGTCCGCCCTTAGAAACCCCCTGGGACCCTGCGGCTCTGAAATCATTGTTTCGGGCAATGTCAAAGGCGTCATCCTCCAGCATGTCCCGTTCCGGGAATTTTTCGATACGGCTGAGAATATCGGCTGCCTCGTGCCGGAGCTTGAGGATGAAATCCGCCTTGTGGAAATGTACGGCACCAGGGTCATTGCCGTGGCCCTGAACAATGAAAAAAGTACCCCTCAAAGCCTGGAAGCCTACCGCTCGGCAGTTCAGAAACAATTGGACATTCCGGTGATTTTGCCCCTGGAGGAGACTGTGGATGCCCTCTTACCGGTGCTGGAGCAGTTCATGAAAGACCATGACCAACTGCCGGACACCTGCAAGCGAAAACCCGGAATACAATAGGATAACAGGAGAGCCAGCCATGTCGGATCTGATTATCCGGAACGCCACCATCATTGACGGGACAGGGGACGCAGCTTTTACCGCAGACCTTGCTGTCACAAAGGATAAAATTGAAGAAATCGGGCCGGGCCTGAATCCTGCCAACGCTGCCGAGGTTCTCGATGCCGAAGGGCTTTGCCTTACCCCGGGATTCATCGATATCCATACCCACTCCGACTTTTCCCTCCTGGACCATCCCCTGGCCCACTCCAGGGTGCAGCAGGGCGTCACCACCGAGGTCACCGGAAACTGCGGCGGCTCCCCCGGTCCCGTGCCTGACGGCCAAAGACCGGCCTTCATGGAGTACATGACCGATCTGGGCAAGGCTTATAAGATGCGGTTCGGCACCGATGAATGGCCCTGGCAGGATCTGGACGGTTTCATGGATCAGCTCTTTGACCGGGGGGTCTCCCTGAACGTCGCTCCCCTGGTGGGGCACGGCACCCTGAGAGCCAATGCCATGGGGTACGATCCCGGGGTGCCGGACGATGCCGCCCTAAAGACCATGGAACGCCTGCTGATCCATGAGATGGAAAAGGGGGCCTTTGGCCTCTCCTCCGGGTTGATCTATCATCCCGGCGCCTTTGCGAAAAAAGAGGAGCTGACCGCCCTGGCAAGGATTGCGGCGGATTACGGCGGCATCTACAGCACCCATATGAGAAGCGAGGGGAAATTTCTATTTGAGGCGGTGGACGAGGCCATTGCCGTGGCCCGGGACTCGGGGGTATCCCTTGAGATCTCCCACCTCAAATGCGAGACCCCGGTGATGTGGGGAAAAGCAAAGGAGCTGCTCGTCACCATTGACAGGGCCCTGGCCAACGGGGTGACGGTCAACTTTGACCAATATCCCTATACCGCCTATGCCTCTGGCTTTATAGAATTTTTCCCGACCTGGGCAAAGGAAAACGGGACCGTCAGCCTCATCACCCTGCTCAAAAACAAAACCGACCGCAAGCGGGTCATGGACGGTATCATCCACCCACCTGCCGAGTGGGACAACCCCATGGAGGGAATGGCCTTTGACAAGATTCTGATTAACGGATTCAGGACAGCGGAGAACCTGCCCCTCAACGGTCTCTCCCTGGCTGCCATCGCCCATGAAAGAAACCAGGATACCCTTGAGGCGGCCTTTGATATCTTCTGCGAAGAAAAGGGCCTGTTAGGCATGATCGTCTTTGCCATGGACGAGACGGACCTGGAGACCATCCTCAGGCATCCTGCCGGCATGGTGGGATCCGACGGCAGGTCCATGACCCCGCTGACAGATAGCGACAACCTGCCGGTCCATCCCAGGTTTTACGGTACCTTTCCCAGGGTCCTGTCCCGGTATGTGAGAGTTCGGCAGACCATCAGCCTGGAACAGGCCGTATACAAAATGACCGGCCTGCCCGCCCGGAAACTCAACCTGAAGGACCGGGGCCTGATCAAGCCCGGCATGGCGGCGGACCTTGTGCTGTTCGACCCCGCACAGATCAGGGATCAGGCCTCCTTTGACAATCCGCACCAATACCCCTGCGGCATCCGCCATGTCTTTGTCAACGGCCAGGCCGTGGTCCGCAAGGGAATCCATACGGAAAAGCGCCCCGGCAGACGTCTTTTCAGAACCTGAGACTGTGCTGAGCAGCACCAAGCCTTGCTGAGCAGCACTCAACCCTGTTGAACTATAACCCAACGGAGGAGAAGAGATGAAACGAATCGCAAGTTTTTTAATGTCCGCCCTGTTCTGTGCCGCCCTGATGATGCTCCCGGTTCAGGCAAAAGCCGAAAAAGTCCTGTATGCCGTCAGCGATACCAATGAAATGGGAGTGACCTCCTTTAATCCCATCACGGTGGAACTGAACCATGAGGCCATGTACCTGCTTTTTGACCGTCTCATTGAATGGGGCAGTGACGGCAAGTTTTATCCTGGCCTGGCCGAATCCTGGGAGATCAGTGAGGACGGCCTGACCTGGAAGATGACCTTGAAAAAAGGGGTGAAATTTCACGACGGCTCTCCCTTTAACGCCGAGGTGGTCAAATGGTTCCTCAAGGAGATGGAAACCGGACCATCAGGCTATATGGTGGAGGCCATCGACCATACGGACATCGTGGATGACTACCATGTCATCATCCATTTCAAGCACCCCGAGCCCAACATGTTTTTTAACTTTGCCCAGACTTTCATGTGCGTGCCCAGTATGGTGGCCTATAAAAAATACGGTCCCCAGGACTTCGGCACCAAACATGTGGTGGGATCAGGGGCCTATATCTTCAAATCCTGGTCCCCGGGCAACGAACTGGTCCTGGAAAAGAATCCCGACTATACTTGGGGCCCTGGCCATGTCAAAAACAAGGGACCGGCCAAGATCGACAAGATCGTCTACCGGGACATCAAGGAGGAGTCCACCCGCTTCCTGGAGCTGAAAACCGGCAAACTGGATGTGGTCTACTCCGTGCCTACCATGTTCATCTCCAAAATTGAGGCGGACAAAAATCTCTCCATCGCCCGCATGCCCGGCAGGGTGCTTTACCACATGATCATGAACACCCAGGCCGCGCCCCTGGACAACCCTCTGGTCAGAAAGGGCATTGCCCTGGCCGTTGATCAGAAGAGCATTACCCACTCCGTGTTTGCCGATGCCGGCAATCCGGCCTATACCTATCTTCTGGACTCCCTGCCGGCCAGCCACGTGCCGGAGGACGCCAAGATCAAATTTGATCCGGAAGGTGCCAAAGCCGCCCTGGAGAAGGCCGGCTGGAAAATGGGACCGGACAATATCCGGGTGGACAAGGACGGCAAACAGCTGAAACTCAAGCTGCTGGCCAAGAACGAGTCCTCCTACAGAAGATGCGCCGAAGTCATCCAGGCCCAGCTGGCCACGGTCGGCGTTGCTGCGGAGATCACCCTCATGGACCCCTCCTCCATCCGTGCCTATTACCGGAAAGGGGAACACCAGCTGGCGGTGCGCTCCTATGACTGGGAAAATGCCGACATTCTGGAGTGGTTCCTCAACTCCACCCGTCTGGGGTATCCCAATGCAGCCATGTGGCATGACAACGAATCCGACTACCTGATGCAGAAGGCCATGGCCCATTCAAAAACCACGGATGAGCGCATTGCCAACTTCATAGCCTACCATACCTACCTGCTCAACCAGTATGTCTGGGCTCCCATTTACCTGCCCGACGCCGTTTTTGCCCTGGGTAAACGGGTGATCCGCCCGGCCGACTGCCTGGACCGCCGCATGCTGGGGCCCAGTGTGCTGGACTGGGATTTGAGGTAAGCTGTTATGTGGATGTACCTGCTGCGCAGGACCCTGCTGCTGGTCCCCATCTTCCTGGTGGTATCGATGATCGTCTTCTCCCTGATCCACATCGTGCCGGGCACCCCCATTGACAACCTCATGGGGCCCGGCATGACCAAGGCCCACGAGAAGAAGCTCATGGAGGCGTACCACCTGAACAAGCCTCTGCCGGTTCAATACCTGATCTGGATGAAGAACCTGTGCCACGGGGACTTGGGCCGCTCCATCATTGAAAAAAGGCCCGTGGCTGAGCTCCTGCGCCACCATCTGCCCTACAGCCTCTCTCTGGGGCTGACCGCCATTGCCATCTCCTTTGTGCTGGGGGTCTCCATGGGCATCATCTCGGCGGCGGCCAAGGATACCTTCATCGACCGGATTGCCATGGTGGTGGCCCTGTTCGGGGTCACCATCCCGGCCTTCTGGCTGGGATTGATCCTGATCCTCTGCTTTGCGGTCTCGCTGACCTGGTTTCCGGTGTCGGGATCCGGGTCGCTTTCCGCCCTGGTGCTGCCCGCCGTGACCGTGGGACTGGGGGGTGCCGGCCTCATTGCCCGGGTCACAAGGGTCTCCATGCTGGAGGTGGCCTCCAAGGATTTCATCGTCATGCTCCATGCCAAGGGTTTGAGCAAGAAGGCCATCCTGCTGCGGCACATCCTGCGCAACGCCCTGATCCCGGTGATTACCATCTTGGGATTACGCATCGGCTGGGTCCTGGGCGGTGCCGTGACCGTGGAAATCGTCTTCGGCCGTCCGGGCCTGGGCCAGCTTTTGATCACGGCCCTTTTCCGGCGGGACTATCCCGTAGTTCAGGGGGCCATGCTCCTTTTAGCCATGGGCATTATCCTGGGCACCCTGCTGGCGGATATCCTCTACGCCTTTACCGACCCCAGGGTCAGGGACCAGCACTCATGAATCCTTTGAACGCCTCTGAAGCAGAACTTATGAATCAAGAGACGGAAGCCCCCGCCATCCTGCCACCGGCCAACCGGTGGATGCGGCGGGTCAAAAAACTCAAAACCAACAGTGCCGGCATCATCGGCATCTTCATTATCCTGGGTCTGATCCTGGTAGCCGTGGGCGCAGATGTCCTGGCTCCTTACTCCTACAAGGAACAGCACCTGGAAGATATGAACACCTCCCCCTGCAGGGCCCATCTCATGGGAACCGACGAGTTTGGCCGGGATGTCTTAAGCCGGATCATCCACGGATCGCGCATCTCCGTATACGTGGGCGTGGTGTCCGTGGGGCTCTCCGTTGTCATCGGTGTCATTCTCGGTGCCCTGGCCGGCTATTACGGGGGCTGGCTGGACCAGGCCATCTCCCTGGTGACGGACCTGACCTGGGCCCTGCCCGAGATCCTGGTGGCCCTGCTTCTGGTGGCTGTTGTGGGGGCTGGCCTGGAATGCGTCATCATCGCCATTGCCCTGACCTATTGGGCCCAGTACGCCCGGCTCATCCGGGGGCAGATCCTTATGCTCAAGCATGAAACCTATGTCGAGGCCACACGGTCCCTGGGGGCCACGGATTTCAACATCCTGTTCAAGCACCTTTTCCCCAATGCCATTGCGCCTGTGATCGTGGCCGCCACCATCGGCATCGGTCAGGCCATCGTCCTGGAAGCCACCCTGGGCTTTCTGGGCATGGGGGCACAGCCCCCCTTGCCCTCATGGGGGGCCATGATGAGCAACGGCACGGCCTATTTGTTCATCTCGCCCTGGGTGATTCTTTTTCCGGGTCTTGCCATGATGGTCACGGTATTCGGCTTTAACCTTTTCGGTGACGCCCTGGTGGATATCATGGATATCCGGGAGGATACCCTAAGATGAGCCTTCTATCCGTAAAAGACCTGAGCGTGGCGTTCAACACCCGTGACGGAGAGGTCACCCCTCTGTCCGGAGTGAGTTTCGAAATGGAAAAAGGGGAGATCCTGGGGCTCGTGGGAGAAACCGGATCGGGAAAATCCGTGACGGCCCAGGCGGTCATGGGCCTGCTCCCCTTTCTGAACGGCCGGGTGGCCGGCGGTTCCATCTCTTTCATGGGAAAGGATCTTGGCAGCCTCTCCGAGGACGAGTACCAGAAAATAAGGGGGAACCGGATCTCCCTGATTCCCCAGAATCCCATGACCTCCCTGGATCCGGTGTACACCGTGGGCAACCAGATCGTGGAGGGGCTCAAACGCCACACCGCTCTCTCCGGGAATGACGCCGTGGAAAAGGCGGTGTCGGTGATGACCTCCCTGGGAATCCCCAATGCCGCCAAGGTATTCCACCAATATCCCCACCAATTATCAGGGGGCCTGAAGCAGCGCATCGTCATTGCCATGGGCCTGTGCGGTGATCCCAAACTCCTCATTGCCGACGAACCCACCACGGCCCTGGACGTAACGGTCCAGGCCCAGATTGTCGCCCTGTTCAAAAAAACCGTTGCCGAGCAGAATGTGGGGTTGATCATGATCACCCACGATCTGGGTGTTATTGCCCATCTCTGCGACCGGGTGGCCGTGATGTACGCCGGGTCCCTCGTGGAGACCGGCCCCGTATCCGAGGTATTCAAACACCCCTGCCACCCCTATACCCGGTCCCTGCTCAACTGCATCCCCAAAATGGGCATGGCCGCAGATACCCTGGCCGCCATCCCGGGCAATGTCCCCAGCGTCAGAAGCTACCCCGACGGCTGCCGGTACCATCCCCGGTGCGAAATTGTCCGGGAGCTCTGCCGCATCACCATCCCCAGGGCCCATCCAACCCCGTCAGGCAGCCGGGTCCGATGCCATGAGTTCCAATCCGGAAAAGGAGATGAATAGATGTCCCCGCTGGTAAAGGTAGAAAACCTGTCCAAACATTTCCCCGTCACCGGCGGGCTGTTCAATCGCAAGATCGGAGAGGTCAAGGCTGTGAACGACGTCTCCTTTGACATCGCCAGAGGGGAATCCCTCGGCGTGGTCGGAGAATCCGGATGCGGTAAATCCACCCTTGCCCGTCTTATGCTCAGTCTGATTCGGCCCAGTGCCGGTCAGATCTTCTTTGACGGCAAGGACATCAACACCCTGGACAAGTCCTCGCTTCGGCGGCTCAGGGCCAGGATGCAGATGGTCTTCCAGGACCCTCACTCCTCTCTGGATCCGAGAAACTCCATCTTCCGCAGCCTTAAAGAAGTCTTTTCCATCCAGGGTAAAACCATGCCCCCGGATGAACTCAATGCAAAAATTCTGTCGCTGCTTGAAATGGTGGGGCTCAAGGCCGAGCACTGCCGGGCCTATCCCCACCAGCTTTCAGGCGGCCAGAAACAGCGGGCCGTCATTGCCCGGGCCCTGGCCGGAGACCCGGATTTCATTATTCTGGATGAGCCCACAGCGGCCCTGGACGTTTCGGTCCAGGCCCAGATCGTCCTGCTGCTCAAGGAACTGGGCCGGCGCTTAGGCATAAGCTACCTGTTTATCTCCCATGATCTCGCCCTGGTGGACTATTTCTGCAGCCGGATCATCGTCATGTACTTGGGCAGCATCGTGGAGGTGACGCCGGCCAAACTCTCGGGCACCCGCCCCTGCCATCCCTATACCCAGGTGTTGATGGACAGCCTGTTCACGGCGGATCCCGATGCGGCATTAGGGCCTCCCCCGGTGGAAGGCGAGGTCCCCTCTCCCTTTAACCTGCCCAAGGGCTGCACCTTTGCCAACCGCTGCCTCTACGCGAAAGAACGGTGCCAAACCAGCCGGCCGGCGCTGGCAACCAGTCCCACGGGAGGCCTTGTGGGCTGTCATTTTCCCCTGCAGGACGAAGATTAGAGTTCCGGGGCAGGCCATCTGCCTACCCATTTCTGCAAATCTGCCACAGCCCATTTTCCTCCCCCTTTCTTCATAAAACCGGTGATAAAGCCCAAAACCTGTAAACTGCGAAGTGGGTCAGGAAGCGATAACTTTTTCCAAACGCACGGCACAAGCTTTGAATTCCGCGGTCTTGGAGACCGGATCCAGGGCGGGATTTGTCAGAAAATTGGCGCATCCCTCCCTGAAGTGGAAGGCCATCCATATCAGCCCTTCAGGCACCTGGGACGTGATCTTTGCCTTGACATCCACCGATCCCCGCCTGGAGGAGACCCGGACCCTCTCTCCATGGGCAATGCCCAACCGATGGGCATCTTCGGCTGAGATATCAGCGGTTTCCTCCCCGAGAAGTTCGTTGAGCCCAAGACATCTTCCGGTCTGGGTCCCTGTGTGATAGTGATAGAGACGACGACCGGTGCTCAGAACAAAGGGGAAATCATTGTCCGGCACCTCTGCCGGTGGGGTCCATTCCACATCCGAGATGTTCCGGCATAAGGTCGGGATCCTTTATTGTGGTTCCTACGATGCTGTTTCTGCCAAGGCTTTGTTCTATTCTGTACCAATACATTTGATCTTTGCCGAACACATAGCTCAATGCTCAGAAAGGTACGTCAAATTTTCGGAGAAATAGAGCTTTTTCAACATTGTCCGACAATGCCGTATGATAAGGCATCACAAATGAAGGCCTAATTGTGTAAGAAACCCCGTCAATAATGATCCGCCGTGTCGGTATGTTCAATTTTTTTGAAACCCGGATCTCTTTCAACAAATATCCGTTTCCGATTGTGCTGGGGAAAAGCTCCGGAATTTTGTTGATGAAAGCATCCAATTCCTTCCTGAACCTTTTGGGCGCTTCGATTGAATCAAAATATTGCTCTTGATCGAAGGGTAGAACTATTGTACGATTTTCTCGGGGAGTTGGTTTTTGGGCTGAATCTTTGGTCATTCTTTCATCCTTTGGTTAAGAGTTGCTACTTAACCATAAATGAAGGCTTACCTTTTGTTCAATATGAAGACCAACTCAACTCCCCCAAATCCGTTATAACCAGAAGAATGCCAACGCTAAGGTAACCAGCCGCCTTGAAGAGTATGCCAGGAACCGCTCACGTTCTGGCGGTCTGGTTGAGCGACTGGTTGGCAAACTGACTACAACGTTAAACCCGTACCCAAGGTGCCTTACACAAATGCTTGTGTCTTTCTACACGAATTGAGATGTAAGACGCTAATATGCGAAAAGTTCTTGCAGGCAGTTGATCACCTTAATCCGTGTATTTTTTGAAATCACTCCAAGTTTTTGAATTAATCTGGCTTTATCAACTGCTCTCATTTGATCCAGCAAGATAAAACCTCGTTTACCCTGGAACACACATTGAATCCGAGTTGGAAAACTGAATCCTTTTGAAGTCATAGGAGCAACAATTGCTGTTTTTAATGAAGCCATTTCGTTTGGTGAAATAACAATACAAGGTCTTGTCTTTTTGATTTCTGATCCTTGGGTTGGATCTAATTGCACCAACCAAATATCAAACCTCTGGACTATCTGTTTTACCATTCCCAGTCCTCGTCAATTGATAGTGGAGCATCCAGCCACTCCTGATCTGTTTCTTCGAGTTTTTGGGATTGTGACGCCTTGTCAAATAACTTTTTCCAGCCTTCTCTATGTTTCTTTATTGGTTGAATCAGTAAACCGGTATCAAGTATTTTGAATTCCAGTTCTTTATCTTTTAATTGTGCTTGTTCAATAATAGCCTTTGGTATTCGAAGTCCCTGAGAGTTGCCGATTCTAATCAGTGTAGTCATATTTCCTCCTGTTATGATTGATGTAATTACAATATAATCACACAGCAATATAAAAGTCAAATATGACCGGGTTTATTTCCTGGCTGGCCACTTTGCTTATAGCAGGCACCCCAGGGAAGACAGGTGAACAGATTCACGGCTCTGATCCTCATGCCGCCATGAGGGAAGAATCACTCGGTTTCCTCATTTATGCTCAGCACATCTCGTTCAGATCCTGCGGCAACCGCCATTGCCCGGCATGCCAAAATCATAAAATCAAACAATGGGTGGAAGGGCGGATGAATCGGCAATTGCCGGGTCACCACTTTATGATCACCTTCACAGTGCCCGAACAATTGCGGCAATTCATCCGCAGCAACCAGAGAGCCGCATATGCAGCCCTGTTTGCGGCATCTTCACAAACCCTGAAAGTGCTTACGCCCGATCCCCAATATATCGGAGGAGATCTCCCCGGTTTCTTTGGCGTGCTCCACACCTGGGGCCGTCAGTTGCAGTACCACCCTCATATCCATTACATTCTTCCTGGCGGCGCAATCTCATTCTGAATCAATGTTCTCCTGATTGAGCACGTTTTTATTGTGGGACAGTCCACGAATGAGATTCAATTCGCGCTTTTGTGCAAACACACCAAGCATCTCCTGAACGAACATCGCTTTCCTCGACCTTGCCGCGGCAAAGTCCTGCAAGACAGCAATCCGGCTTGAGCGGGCGCCTCTCCTTTGAGCCTATTAATCCTTTTCGCAGTTCACGGTTTCCCGCTCCGGTGCCACTGTATATTTAAGCAGCAGTAACGGCACCGAGGTTCAGATTCCCGCCACAGTGACGGCCCAGACCCTTGAACTTACGGATCAGGATCTGGCACTTGTCATCACTGATGGTCAGGTCATGATAGGCAGTCAAATCGTTACGCCTTAACGAAATACTTTCTTGTGGTGGGCAGGCCAAGGATAATACACCTTGGTCGGCCCGGCTTTTATCTGTTAGATATGGTATTTTTATTCAATGGTGGCGCTTTCGGTCAATATGGTCTGATCTCCGAGCATTACTGCGCCGGAACTGATTCTTAACTCAAGCGTCTTATCAGGAAAGACAATAGTTTGAACCGTAGATGTGGCCGGCATAACCAGAGAGGTCCCGTCACTGCCTGTAAATGTCACGGTTGCGCCTGATCTGGATACGGTGAACAGGTCGGAATTCGACAGGATGGTAATTGTATTGTTGCCTGGAAAATTTTTAAGCCTCGCAACAGCGCCACTTTCCAAAAAGACGACGTTGGCTTCATGATTGCCGTAAACAATGGTGTTGCTTCCGGAAGCCAAGGCTTCAGGCGTGTCATCGGTTAACACGATATACTCCGGATCACTATTCTGCTCAATAAAGGTAGCTGTGACCTGGAGATCTTCCGACAGGGTGACAACACAATCGGTTTGGGTACCGGTACAGCCTCCGGTCCATTTCTCGAACGTCCACCCATTCTCCGGGACGGCCGTCAGCGTGACCTGGGTACCGGCTGCATAGGTTTCCGTGCAGTCCCCCGGGCAATCAATGCCGGACGGATTACTGTTGACTGAACCGTTTCCGGTCGTTTCCACTGTCAACGTATACGCTTCTATCTCTGATGCAAGCTGACCTATCCGTACAGTATGTTCCGCCCTTGACCGGGCCGTTGAATCATAAACAACGGCATCAAAATCAATGAGGGTGCCGTCGATGGTTGAAGAAGACACCGTCGGTGGCAGGGTTACGGTTTTTGAGGTTCCAGCCGTAAGGGTTTCTATATTCCAGGATACAAATTCCCTGAAATCACACCTTGAGTACCCCGGAGCATAGCCGTCATCACTTAGATAATCATTAGACAGGGTGTCCAGATGTTCAGGGTAACGAAGCCGAATTACGATATCTGAACGATCAAAGGAACTTGTATTCGTTATGGTTAGCTCAGTATCAATTTGTTCGCCTGCTTCAGCCAGGTCCGGCTCCGCTTGAATGGATATCAATAGAGGCGTTTCTTCTACTATCTTAGTAGTCGCGTCTGAACGAATTATCAAATCCGATTGACTGGCGGATTTTAGAACGGCCTGTGCTTCCATTAGATATCCAAAATTGATTTCCGAATTCACACTTTATGGGGTCCATCTTTGCAATCACTGGAACAAGCACATATTCTCCAGGAATCTTGTGACAGCTCTGACCTTTTCGGTATTCCGAATCGGCGGCCATTTTTTCTTTTTGCCATAATGCTTTTCTGGCACGCTGCTGGCATTTCGGATCTGAACAATAATTTTGTTTGCAGTTGCGAGGGGTAAAAAATATTTGGCAATTCAAACAGAGAATGGGTTTCACAGGTCCTCCAGAAAATGAAAATGAAGCGAATTAGATGGAGGGAATCATATGATTTAAAAATTGATCACGGAATTAAAAGAATTATATGAAGTAAATGGGGGCAGCGGCTGGTGGCAACCCTGAAAATGGTGGAAAAAAATTCCTTATTTACATCCCTATTTATTAGTCGGATTCCAAATCGATTCAACTCGAAAAATAAAATAATATATTGATTTAATAATCCATATAGCATAAAATAGACCATAAATTGTTAGTCACTATAAAACCCAAAACATGAAAGCAAATTAGGCTATGCCACAGTCAATCAAAGAATATCTGAAACGAGGTCCTTCAACATCCAGAGAGATCCAGGCAGCAACCAGGCTGAGTCAAAGTTCTGTTGCACGCAAACTCAGGGAGATGGGCGACACTGTTGTGCCGATTCAGGAAGGCAGATCAGTCAGATATGCTTTAGCCTGCAATGCATTTGGTGTTAATGATAAAATACCATTAGGTATGATGGACCACCTCGGTAAAGTCAGTGTGATTGCATACCTTCGCCCATTAAGCCATGGTGGCTACTTTCTTCAACCCGTGGCAAAGATTTCCCCTCTGCTGCTTGGTGAGAGTGGGAGCGGATTGTACGACGGCCTGCCATATTTTCTTTATGATCTGAGACCCCAAGGTTTTTTAGGCAGACAGATCTCACGTAAAATGGCAACGCGACTCGAAGGATTTCCCTCTGATCCAAGACAGTGGGCAAATTCCCATATCGGGAAATATCTGATATCTAACGGCGATGATTTGCCCGGGAATTTTATTCTGGGGGAACAGTCCATCTTGCGTCTATCTCGCCGGCCGAATGGGATTATATCATATCCAAAGGTGGCAGAGGATGTCATGAATGGGGAAGTTCCGGGGTCATCAGCCGGTGGAGAACAACCGAAGTTTACCGCATTCAGCAGCCTTTACGAGTCCCATGTCATTGTTAAATTTTCTCCCAAAGATGACACAGAAATCGCAAGGAGGTGGCGTGATATTTTGATAACCGAGTATCATGCAGCACAAATTGTCAATAAGAATATATGTCCTGCTGCAGAGACCAGATTTTTCGAAGCGGAAGGCCGCCTGTTTCTGGAATCACAGAGATTTGATCGTTTGGGTGTATCCGGCAGATACTCAATGATCTCATTACAGGCAATTGATGCCGAATATGTTGGCGTCGGCCATAACTGGGCACGCGTGATGAACAGATTGAAAGACCAGGGTCAGGTTCATGAACAGGATGCTCATATTGCCGGACAATTATGGTATTTCGGCCAGCTGATTCATAATACAGACATGCATTTGGGTAACCTCAGTTTGTTCATAGACGGGGATATTTTTAAACTATTACCCTGTTATGATATGTGTTCCATGGGGTTTGCTCCGAACAGCGGGGGTGAGGTCCGGCCATTCAAGTTTGATGTTTCGGAAATTCCGGATCCGGAGCTTGATAAAAATGTCATCAATGACTTGCGGCAACTGGCGTACACCTTCTGGGAAAAGGTCGCAGGAGATGAACATATCTCAAATGATTTCAGGGCTTTTTTGAGCAGAAGGAACCCTGTAGCCCCCCTTTTTGATCAAGAATGAATATCGGCCATTGCGCGTTAATAGCGTTGCAGCCGTTGTGAACGGGGAGCTGAGGGGCCAGCTTTTGAACCCTAAAAGCTCCGATAAATTGTTAAATTTTCCTGAACCAGGGACTCCCTAAAAGGCCGCGCAGTAAGCCTGGTCCCTCTCCAGCGTTTTGTTCGGCGGCTTTATTGCTTTTTATACCATCTATCAGGGATAATAAACATATCCTCCCCATTTCCCCAAAAAGTGTAAAGTACTTTTGGGGCTTAGCACATCACTTAGTCCATCAAACACTCTCTGGCTTTACAAATTCAATGAAAGCAAAAAAACAAAGTCATTATTCCTTATACCCATGACCATTTTGTGTCAATAATGTTTCTTGGCATGCAGTATTGCAGATTCATGATGGGAACTATAGTAATATTTTATGACTGACAAACACGACGTAAACTATATGACAGCAATGACCAAAAGAAAAAAAACTTTTAATGCCGGTTATTCCACAAGATTTACCTGGACACCACCCTTCTACTTTCTACATATTTTTAGGAACATTTTTAAAAAAAGGATTGTTTTTCAGATCAACAATTCCCAGATACAAACATTTTCATCAACGATCAACACCCAAAACCATAACCATAACCATAACCACCCAAAGAGCCAAAATACCAAACAAAACCAGACGTCTCCACCTTTTTAACCACCCCATCACCCCAAAACACACCAACCATGAAAAAATTATCTTTTAATTATTTACAAGATGAGATATGCATTGGCCAGCAAATAATCAATCGCGATATTCATGCGTCAATATAGGGAAAGGGCTATGAAATACTGGAGAGTTCCTCTTGATTCAGAAGAGATTGAAGTAACACAGGGCGTTGTTCACATCATTGAGGACCGCTGCAAGGGGTGCGGTTACTGCATTGAATACTGCCCAAGGGGTGTTCTTGAATTTTCAAAGGCGTTTAACAAAAACGGCTACCATCCCCCCCGGGCCAAGGCAGAGGGGTGCCTGAACTGCCACTATTGCGAGCTTCTCTGTCCCGAATTTGCCATTTTTTCCACAGAAGCCGTGGCAGAAAACGCCACCGTTTAGTCAGAATTTCCGGGGAATATGCCAGGAGAAGAGGGGCAACCACCCCTCCTGAAACAGAGATACAAAAGGGGACTCCCTGGTGCAAAGTTGAACCCGTAAAGAAAATTCACGGGTCTGTTTTTCCATGATCTACACAACAGTCGGGCAGAAGTTGCCAGTCCAATGTCGAATAAGGGATTATTGAGGTAAGGATGAAATCAGCAGTCGATACAGGTAAGCATTTTATCAACGGAGACATTGCATGTGCCGAAGGGGCCATTGCGGCGGGGTGCCTTTTTTTCGGGGGGTATCCCATTACGCCTGCCACTGAGGTGGCCGAGCACATGTCCGAGCGGCTTCCCCATGTGGGGGGCACCTATATTCAGATGGAAGATGAGATTGCTGCCATGACCTCCATTCTTGGCGCGGCATGGACGGGCAAGAAAACCATGACGGCAACCTCCGGCCCCGGCTTCAGCCTCATGATGGAGACCGTGGGACTTGCCATTGTGACAGAGACCCCATGTGTGGTGGTGAATGTCCAGCGGGGAGGCCCCTCCACGGGATTGCCCACCCAGGGTGCCCAGGCCGACATGATGCAGGCCAAGTGGGGATCCCATGGCGATTATGAGATCATTGCCCTGGCACCGTCATCTCCCCAGGAGATGTTTGACCTCACCATCACCGCCTTTAATTTAAGTGAAAAATATCGCACCCCCGTTTTCATCATGTCCGACGAAATTGTGGGACATATGAGTGAAAAGGTAGTTATTCCGGAGAAAGAGGCCATCAGGACCTTTTCCAGAGTTCAACCCCGGGGAAAAAAAGAGAACTTTCACCCCTTCAGACCCGGACCCAACGGGGTCGCACCCATGCCCTCCATCGGCCAGGGATACAAGGTCCATGTAACAGGACTGACCCACGATGAAAAAGGCTACCCGGTGATGACGGTGGATACCCAGGCAGAGATGATGGAGCGGCTGCTGGGCAAGATCAGAAATAACCTGGACGACATTATCATGACGGATCAATACCTTCTGGACGATGCCGACATCGTCATTGTCTCCTATGGGGTGTCATCCAGGACCAGCTACACCGCCGTTGACATGGCAAGAGCGCAGGGTATCAAGGCCGGACTTTTAAGGCTCATCACCGTGTGGCCCTTCCCGGACCATTTAATAAAGGAACTTGCCTTGAGGGTTAAGGGCTTTGTCACCGTGGAAATCAACTTGGGCCAGATCAGCCGGGAGGTGGAGCGCTGTGCGGGGTACAGGGTTCCCTCATACCTTGCGGGCCATCCCGGGGGTGCCGTGGTCTCCCCGGAAAAGGTGATTTCCATTTTAAAGGAGGCATTTTAACCATGGGTAATCCAGCAGTTAAAGAGAAGGTACCCGTCCCCCACCCCCTGGAAGATCTTGTCCGCATGGAGCGGATTCCCCACATCTGGTGTTCCGGGTGCGGTACGGGGTCTGTTTTTACGGCCTGTCTCACGGCCATGAAAAACACGGGGATTGATTATGATAATTTTGCCATGGTTTCGGGCATTGGCTGTTCCGGCAGGGGGGCCGGCTATATAAACATCGACAGCTTCCACACCACCCATGGCAGGGCCATTCCCTTTGCCACAGGAATCAAAATGGCCAGACCCGAAACCAACGTCATTGTCTTTTCAGGCGATGGAGATCTCTTTGCCATTGGCGGCAACCATTTTATCCATGCGGCCCGGCGGAACATGGACATCACCGTGATCTGCGTCAACAATTTCATTTATGGCATGACCGGAGGGCAAGCTGCGGCAACAACCCCCCACGAGGCACGATCCTCCACCTCCATGGGGGGAAACGCGGAATCCCCCTTTAATCTTCCGCTGCTTGCCTATGCGGCCGGTGCCACCTATGTGGCAAGATGGACCATGCTTCACTCAAGGGATCTTGCCGACAGCATTGAAGAGGCCATTAATCACAAAGGATTTTCCTTTATCGAGGCCCTGTCGCCCTGCCCCATCAACTACGGCAGGCGCAATAAACAAAAGCCCCTGGATACACTGAAGGAATACCACGACAACACCATTATAAAGAACAATGCCGACCCCAGCGAGCTGGGCATTGATTTCAAGAAAAAGGTGATCCTGGGTAAATTTGTGGACGTTGAAAAGTCATCCCATGATGAGCAGTACCATCGACTTTATCTTGGAGCGGCAGCTGAATAATGATCAATCCCCACAACAAAAACCAAGGTGCGCCAACACCCAGTACCCAGTACCACCACCTATCAACATCAACTTTTTACGGGTTAAACCATATGTCTGACAAAAAAGAGAAACTGGAGATCATCGTAACGGGCTTTGGCGGCCAGGGCATCATCCTTGCCGGGCGCATCATCGGCATGGCCGCAGCCTTAAAGGATGACAGGGAGAGCACCCTTGTCCAGTCCTATGGCCCGGAATCAAGGGGCGGTGCCTGCTGTGCCCAGGTGGTGATCTCCGACACCATCATTCAATACCCTTATATCACGACCCCTGATATCCTGGTGTGCATGTCCCAATCCGCCTATGAAAAATATTACCACTCCCTGAAGCCCGAGGGGTTTCTCCTCACGGACAAAGATCTTGTGACCCCGTTGGATGACAGGCCCTGCTTTGCCATCCCCGCCACCCGCATGGCAGAAGAGCTGGGCAGAAAGATGATGGCAAATATCATCATGGTGGGATTTTCCACTTCAGTGACCGGGCTTGTCACCAGGGATGCGGCACTTTTTGCCGTTACCGAATCTGTTCCCAAGGGGACAGAAAAAATGAACACCAAGGCATTCAACCTGGGATTTGACTATGGACTTTCCAAACTCAGGGGCCTTGAAAAAAGGGCCAGTGGTCAGACAGGAGCAGGACAATGAAGCGTAAGAAAGATCGTCTCCGCAGGGTCATGGTGGTTGGTGCCACGCCGTCGGGTATCTTAGCGGCAAACAAGCTGGGCGAACTTGGCATCCCTGTCACCCTGGTGGATTGTGATCCGGACATGGACAAAAAACTTGCAGACCCAGGGTTTACCTTAAAGTCCGGGGTTCCCTTTAACCATGCCCACAGGCCGGGGCTCATGCGCCTCATGAGAAACCCGGACATCACCTCTATTCTTCCGGCAAGGGTGACCGGCATCAAGCACAACATGCAGGGATTCAAGGTATCGGTGGTAAAAGAGCAGACCTTTGTGGATACCGATACCTGCACCCTTTGCGGGCGCTGTGTGGAGACCTGCCCCGTGACCCTGGATGACGGCACCAAACCAGTTACAATTGTAAGCAGAAGAAGTCTTCCCGGCCGGGCCATCATTGACAAGAGGAAAACGCCCCTGTGCAGCACTGGGTGTCCCCTGGGGGTCAATGTCCAGGGATATGTTGCCCTGGCAGGTCAGGGCCGGTTTCAAAGCGCCCTGGACCTCATCCGGAAAAACAATATTCTGCCGGGCATCTGTGGACGTATCTGCACCCACCCCTGTGAGGATGAGTGTCGGCGCACCCAGGTGGATGAACCGCTGTCCATCCGGGCCATCAAACGGTTTCTGGCCGATGTTGAAACAGATGCCTCACATCCCCCTGCCCCTGTGTTTGTGGAGGGCAGAAAAATAGCTGTCATCGGGTCCGGTCCCGGGGGACTTGCTGCCGCCCATGAATTGGTATCCAACGGATGCAAAGCCGTTATTTTTGAGGAAAAACCCGAAGCGGGTGGTCTGCTCCGGTACGGCATCGGCCCCCACCGCCTTCCCCGAAAGATTCTTGAAAGGGAACTTGACCATATCAAAGCCTCCGGGGTGGAGATAAGAACCGCCTGCCCCATGGACCTTAAATCCGATCTTGCCGGGCTAAAAAAAGAGTATGATGCCATTATTCTGGCCACGGGCTCCTGGTGTGACAGAAAACTTGGCGTTCCCGGCGAGGACCTTAACGGGGTGCAGGGGTGCATCTCTTTTCTTGCCGCCTTCCATGGCAAAGAGGTGGATAAACTGGCCCAGAATGTGATTGTCATCGGTGACGGCAATGCCGCCTTTGATCTTGCCCGGGTGGTGTCAAGAACGGGTGCCAGCGTGACCATGATATCATGGTTTGGAAAAGACGAAATCCCCGCCGACCATGATGAGATAAGAGAGGCCCTGGAGGAGGGCATCGCCATCAGGGACAGAAGCCAGGTGGTGGAATTCCTTGGTAAAAACGGCAGGGTAACCGGGGTGATGTGTAAAGCCACACGGCCGGGTAAACCCGTGGACAACGGCATTGCCTGGCCTGAAATCATAGTGGATTCACCACCCGTTACCATGGCCGCCGACCTTGTTCTGGTGGCCATCGGACAGACCGGTGCTTACAGACAATTGAGCGGAACAAAAGGCTTTAAAGTAAACGAGCATGGCTATCTGGAGCCGCAAAACAACGCTTTAAAAAGCCATATCTATGTGACCGGTGATGCCGCAGGGGGAGCCGCCACGGTGGTTCATGCCATGGCCCGGGGAAAATCTGCTGCCCGGCAGGCATTGAACGATCTTTATGAGCTGGGGTTGAAAGATGAAAACCAGCGGGTTTCCCAGCGGGAGTTCCCGGAAATGGGTGACGACCTTCCCATAATCCCACGGGCTGTGATGCCCGAGCAACCGGCACCACAAAGGGTAAAGGGATATGACGAGGTGACCCTGGGACTTTCAAGGGAACAGGTGGTTAATGAGGCCGCCCGATGTCTTCAGTGTGGGGTCTGCTCCGAATGCATGGAGTGTACGGATGCCTGCAGTGCCATCAGGGCCATTGATCACAGGCAAGCGGAGGAGGAATTTTCGGTCCATGCCGGTGTGGTGATTCTGGCAGATCCTTCCATGGCCCCTGCCATAAAGGGAGACGACGTCATCCGGGCCTATGGCCCCAAAACCTCCCACCCCGATGTCCATGCCATGATGATGCGGGGATTTGCCGCCGCCGCCCAGGCCATGATTCTTCTGAAAAACGGTTCCTGGGCCAGAAAGGGCACCGGGGTTGCCCATGCCGCACCCACTGCCTCTTTTTCCCCGAAGGTTTCAAGAACAGGGGTATTTGTCTGTCGATGCAACGATTCCCTTGGCTGGGATGGTGCCATGGATCAGTTTGTGGAGTCATTGACCAACCACGCGTCTGTGGTCTACTCAACCACCATGGTCTCCGCCTGTACCCCGGAGGGGATTTCTGAAATTATTAAAACCGTGCGCACAAAATCCCTCACCCGCATTGTCCTTGCCTCCTGTGTCTGCTGCCCCTTGAACTTTGTGTGCAGTGCCTGCACAGACCAGAGAAGCCGCCTTAAATACGGGCTTTTCACCGGCACCGGCATCGGCAGATCCATGGTTGAAACCTGCAATATCCGGGGGGAGGCCCTCTCTTTGCTCAAGCAGGACAGAGCGCTTGCCATTGAACGTTTAAAAGGCCTTATTACCCGCTCCATCGGCAGAGCAGAACAGCTCCGGACCTTTTCCTCCCCCATGCGCAATTACAACTTTACCACTGCCGTTATCGGAGATTCCGAAGCGGCGGTGACAAGTGCCCTGATGCTTGCCGAAACCGGCACCGATGTGGTGATGTTCGGTGCCACGGACAAACCCCTGAAAACCGAAATATCCCATGAAAACATTCTCTGTTTTAAAGGATCATCCGTCCGGGATATGACAGGTACTCTGGGTAATTTTTTAATCAATGTGGATGTGGATGGGAAACCACAGGAGTTCAATGCCGGCACCGTGATAATGGGGGAGCGGTCAAGGCAGCAGATAAAATATCTCCACCAGCCAAAACTTGCCTTCAGGACCGTCTCTTCGGCCATGCAGGAAAAGGATGAGGTGGGACGACCCTATATTCTGCCGGGCATGACCTCCATTCCCGGGATATTTCTGGCTGAGCCTTCCAATATCAGTGTGTCAAACAGGCAAAAGGGGGCTTCTGCCGCCGTGCTGGCAGCGGCCATCATGCCAAGAAGGCCCAGAAAGAGCAAGGGATTCACCGTGGTTGTAGATGCAGATAAATGCCGGGGATGCGGTCGATGTGTGGCCGAGTGCGCCTACCAGGCTGTAACCCTGAATCCCAATGGTGTCGGGGGATGGACAGCATCTGTGGACGAGGCCTTCTGCAAGGGATGCGGCAACTGCATCTCTGTATGTCCCACCAATGCGGCGGACAGTCCTTACAGGGATCAGGCGTTTCTGGAGCGCTCACTGGAGGAGATGCTGTTATAGTGCGATTCAGAAACGCTGGCTAATTACCTTATAATTCGGGGGAGAGGTCAGGCTTGCATTATGGGCATTATCAGTGGCGTTTTGGATTCGCACCTGCTGCGGTAGATAACGCCAATAACACAAGCCTGACCCCGTTCTCGCAGAACTGTCAGAAAGAAACTGGACCATCAAGTATTAATTAATATGATGAGCAAGTCTTAAAGGTTGCGGTGCAAGGCCCATGGAAAATTATAAAATAGTACTGTTTTTATGCAACTGGGGTCCCCACGGGGCGTTCCAGACGCTCCAGGAAGATGGCTACAAGATTCCCGGAGAGATCAAGATGATTCGTATCCCCTGTACAGGCCGAATCAGCAAGGCACTGTTGTTCAAAGCCTTTGAAATGGGTGCCGACGGGGTGGCCCTGGCAGGGTGTTCGCCGGGCACCTGCCGATATGGCAGCGGAACAGACAATGCCATTAAAAACACCGAAGATACAAGGGAGATCATAGAGGTGCTGGGCCTTGGCAGGGAGCGGCTGCGCCTTGCCACATTCCTGCCCGATGATGTTGAGCCTTTAAAGGAATTTCTGGCAGGCTTTGTTGCAGATATAAAAGCCATGGGAAAGAGTCCCATTGTCAATGCGCCCCCTGGAAAAGATTTTCCGGAAAAAGCCGTTTCTGAATCCGGGATGGAGCTACTTGAGATGGCCCCCCCCACCACCGGGGAGGCCATCCGGAAAATCATTGTAAAACACGATGCCTACGCCTGCCAGGATTGCGGTAAATGTACCTCTTCGTGTCCCCTTGCCCTGTGCGGCAAGGACTTTTCGCCCCGGACCCTGGTGGGAAGCCTCATCGCAGGGGAGGTGGATTCCGAGAACGTTAAAAATAATATCTGGTCCTGCCTCACCTGCGGTACCTGTTATGAACGGTGCCCCTCCGAGGTGAATTTTCCCCTCTTGATCCAGGATTTGAGAAGTGTGCTTTTTAAACGGCGGGAGAGTCATCAGACCCATGGCGGCTTTTTCCACTCCCTCATGCGTTCCATGACAAGCCCCGGTCTCCAGCAGAAACGATGGACGGATCTTCCGGCCACCATTCAAACAGATCCCGAAAGCAAAACACTTTTTTACGGGGGATGCGCCCCCTATTTTGATCTGTTTTTCAGGAATCACCAGCAGGTGAAAAACACCCGGGCCCTCAACGATGCCTTGCGGTTGTTGAACTTTTTTGATGTCACCCCCCGTATCCTTGACAACGAACGGTGCTGCGGACACGATCTTCTCTGGTCCGGAGATCAGGACAATTTTATTAAAATCGCAAGGCTCAACAGCGATTATCTCAACTCCCTTGGCATTGAAGAGATGATAACGGCCTGCCCTGAATGCTACAAAACATTTGTTCAGACCTACAAAGAGAACGGTATTACGCTCAACTTCAAGGTGACCCATCTCTACGAATTTTTGGATGCGGAACTGGAGAGAGGGGCTGTGACCATTGAAAACCCTGATATCACATTTACCTACCAGGATTCCTGCCGCTTAAACTCCATGGATACGGTGCGGGATCTGCCACGAAAACTGATCCGGCGTTTCAGCAACGGCAATTTTGTGGAGATGCCCAACAACCAGAACACGGCACTGTGTTGTGGCAACAGTGCCTGGATCGGGTGTGACGCGTTCAGCAAGGCCCTCCAGGTAAAACGGCTCACCCAGGGCAGAAACACCGAAAGTGATGTGATGCTCACCTCCTGCGGCAAGTGCAGGATTCATCTGGGATGCGCCATGGAAGATCCATTTGTCGGTGACAAGCTGAAAATGGAACTGGTGGATCTGACCAGTGTCATTGCCGACCATGTGCGCTGGGAATAAGTCAAAAAGCCGACCGCTGGAGGCGGCATATTACCATTATCAATACTCGTTGTGTCGACCCACCGACATGACTTATATAAAAGGAAGCAGGATCAATGGAAATCAGTGCAGAAAACCGATCTTTTAATACAGCGGAGAGTGTGCCGGCCATTGGGGTATATGTCTGCCAATGCGGCCTGAACATTGGAAAAACCGTGGACTGCAAAGGGGTTGCAGAAAAAGTATCCTCCCTTCCGGGAGTGGTGCTTGCCAGGGATATCACCTATGCATGTTCAGAGCCCGGGCAGATGGAAATCGTTGAAGATATACAGGCCCATGGATTGAATCGGGTGGTGGTGGCCTCCTGTTCCCCGCGCCTCCACGAACCCACCTTTCGCAACATGATGAAAACGGCAGGCCTCAACCCCTATCTCATGGAGATGGCCAATATCCGGGAGCAGTGCTCCTGGGTACACATGGACCAGCCCCAGTCGGCAACGGCAAAAGCCCTTGATCTTGTCACCATGGCCATCAACAAGGCGCGTTTGTTGATACCCCTGAAAGAAGAGGTTGTTCCTGTTGAAAAGAAAACCCTGGTCATCGGCGGCGGCATTGCCGGCATCCAGGCGGCCCTTGATCTGGCTGACAACGGTTACCAGGTGACCCTGGTGGAAAAGAGCGGTTCCATTGGCGGCATGATGGCACGGCTGGACAAGACCTTTCCCACCATGGACTGCTCCATCTGAATCCTCGGTCCTAAGATGACGGATGCCGGTCGGCATCCAAACATTACGCTTCACACCCTGGCAGAGGTTTCCGGGGTTACCGGATACGTGGGCAACTTTGAAATTGAGATCATAAAACGGGCCAAGTACGTGGATGAAATTGCCTGTACCTCCTGCGGGGAGTGCGCCTCGGCCTGTCCCGTTGTATTTCCCGATGAATTCAACGAGGGACTTTCATCCAGAAAGGCCATCCACATCCCCTTTCCCCAGGCCGTGCCCTCGTCCTATCTCATCAACATGGACGAATGTATGGGCCGGGGCTGTTCCAAATGCATGGACGTATGCGATAAAAACTGCATTGATTTTAATATGTCCGATGGGGTGATCAAGGAGAAGGTGGGCACCATTGTGGTGGCAACAGGTCTGGAACCCTATGATCCCAAAGCCATGGACGAGTATGGTTATACCCGGTTTGAAAATGTGGTGACCAGCGTTGAGTTTGAGCGCCTTGTCAATGCCGGGGGCCCCACAAAGGGTGAGCTTGTACGTCCCCTGGACAGAAAACTGCCAAAGAGTGTCGGCTTTGTCCAGTGCGTGGGGTCCCGCTCCCGCAGACGGGGGGGCGAACACTGCTCCAATATCTGCTGCATGAACACCATCAAGAGCACCCTGATCCTCAAAGAGCATTACCCGGATATGGAGATAACCGTCTTCTACATGGATATCAGGGCCTTTGGAAAGGGGTTTGAAGATCTCTACAATCGCAGCAGAAGGCTTGGGGTGAAGTATCTTCGAGGGCTTCCCGGGTCTGTGGAGGAGTTGCCCGATGGTTCTTTGCAGGTGGCTGTGGAGAACATGGCCACGGCCCGGGTGGATTTTCACCCGCTTGACATGCTGGTGCTGGCTCTTGGCATCACTGCGGCCAAAGGCACCCAGCAACTCCAGGAGATGCTGGGGCTGCAACTCACCCCGGACGGATTCTATCTTGAAGCCCATCCCAAACTATTGCCCGTGGATGCGGCAACAAGGGGGGTCTTTTATGCCGGGTGTGCCGAGGGACCCAAGGATATCAAGGAGAGCGTCACCCAGGGAACAGCTGCGGCATCCCGTGCGATTCGTCTCATGCACAGGGGCGAAATCGCCTCGGAACCCATCACCGCCTCGGTGGTCACCGATCTTTGCAACGCCTGCGGCATCTGTGCCAGGGTCTGCCCCTACAACGCCATTGTGGTGGATGTCAAAAAGAAAACCCCGGCTGTGGTTAACACGGCTGCCTGCGCCGGCTGCGGCACCTGCGGAGCCGAGTGCCGGAGTAACGCCATTGTTTTAAACCATTTCACCGACCAGCAGATCAATGCCCAGACCGATGCCATCCTGGAAAACAGGCCCGACGAGAAGATCGTGGTGTTTGCCTGCAACTGGTGCTCCTATGCCGGGGCGGATTTTGCCGGGGTGTCAAGGATCAGCTATCCTCCCAATGTCAGGCTGATCCGCACCATGTGTTCGGGCCGGGTGGATGAAAGCTTTATCTGGCGGGCCTTTGAAAATGGTGCCCCTGTGGTGCTGGTGAGTGGTTGCCACATTGGAGACTGCCACTACATTGATGCCAACCACTGGACCGTGAAACGGGTGGAGCGCATCCATAAAAAAATGGCAAAAATTGGCATACGCCCCGAACGTCTCCAGCTCTCCTGGATCAGTGCTGCCGAGGGGGTGCGGTTTGCCAGGGTAATGGCGGAGATGGAGGATATACGAAAAACCGTCACCGCTGAGGAGATAAAGATGACCGTTTCAGTTCTACCTGACTCCTGAAAATCATCAGATTTAATCAAAATATGTGGTATTGGCTTTCCTGATTCATTGATGGAAAGCCAACACTTTGCCCCGTTCCGGGCCAAAGGAGTTTGCAGCACCTGCGGTCGATAACACCAATAACGCAGGGCCGACTCCATGGTATGATCGAGATGGACGAACCAAATGCCGTCCATTGATCGCTACGCCCCCAAAAAAATAAATATGGCATTGACAAACTCATCAGATGAGTACATTAATATTACAAAACAATTCCTGCGGGACAACATGATTAAAGGGAAAAATGCGTATTCAGTTACATAAGATAACTACCACGGAAGCGGTGCTGGAAAACCTTAAAGAGCGGATTCAGTGCGGTGAGTTTCCACCGGGTGAAAAATTGCCCAGTGAAGCAAATTTATTGAAAGAATATGATGTCAGTCGCCTGACCCTTCGCGAAGCGCTGGCCAAACTATCGGCCTGGGGGATCATCCAGGTCAGGCATGGCAAAGGGGCCTTTGTCAGTGAAAATGTCAGTATTCCTGCCCTTGGTAACGTACTGATCCCCATGTTTCCCCAGAAGAACATGAACCGGATGAACGATCTGGTGGAAGCAAGAACCATGGTGGAGGCGGAAATCGCAGCCAAGGTTGCAGAAAACAGAACCGATCATCAAATTCAACAACTGCAGAAACTGCTCATCTATGATGCCCGGGAAATTACAAGTGCTAACAAATTTGCAGAAAGGGACTATGCGTTTCACCTGACCCTTACCCTCATGGCCGGCAATGAATTCTTCATCACAATGTACCAGGCACTGCACCGCCAGATTAATTTTTTCCTGATCCAGTACGCTAAGAGCATCTCCAACTGGGAAATCGCACTGGAGCGTCATGTTCCTCTTTTTCAGGCCATTGAAGCACAGGATCCAGAAAAAGCCCGCCGTCTTGCAAGGGAACATGCACGCATATGTGCATCTTACATAGACACCTGTTATATGGAAACCAACAATGGAACCGGCAACCGAACCGTGGTGGTCGAAGCTGGAACCAGGCCTACTGACATCAAGGAGTGAACTGAATGAAATACATCCAGGAACCTGCCAGGAAAATACCCGTCATGGCAGAGACCGATGTGCTGGTGGTGGGCAGCGGTCCCTCGGGTCTGGCGGCGGCCATCGCGTCGGCCAGGGAAGACGTCAACACACAGCTGGTGGAACGGTATGGCTGTTTCGGGGGAAATATCACCCAGGCCATGGTGGAATCCATTGGCTGGTACCGCCATGAAAAAACCGTGGAATCCCATGGCATCGGCATGGAATTTGAAGAAAGAGCCCGGGCCTTTGACGGTGAACGAAAAGAGCCCCAATCCATCAGCCAGGCCCTTGAGGCAGACACCTTATCGAAGCGGTCCAGAAGGCGCTTTTGAAACAAGGCGTTCGGATTCATTAAATGCCATGATCCGATTTTGGCCACCTCGTACGGGCCAGCGGGGTCAGAGAATACCAGGATCAAAAACGGAATCACCGTGTTAAACCGTAAAACAATTAAACAAGAGGAACATTTCATGGAAAACCTGTTAAACAACATAGAGGAGATCACGCTCATGGGTCCGGGACCCTCCTGTGTGGATCAAACCGTCTTAAACGCCTTGGCAAAAAGCACCATCGGGCATCTGGACCCTTATTTCATCACCCTCATGGACACCATGAAGGCCCAGCTGAAATCGCTCCTGCACACAGAAAACCAGCTCACCCTGCCGATCTCCGGCACCGGATCTGCGGGCATGGAGTGCTGTTTTGTCAATGTGGTGGAAAAGAATGATCCGGTCCTGATTCTCATCAACGGCGTGTTCGGCATGCGCATGGAAGATGTGGCCACCCGACTGGGAGCCAAGGTGGATACCCTGAAATTTGAATGGGGCACACCGGTGATTGTGGAAGAAGTCCAGAAAAAGCTGGCCGAAAAAACCTATAAAATGGTGGCCGTGGTCCATGCGGAAACCTCCACCGGGGTTAAAAATCCCGTGGCGGAAATCGGCGCACTGCTCAAGGGGAAAGAGACCCTTTATCTGGTGGATGCCGTCACCAGCTTTGGCGGTATTGAAATTAAAATGGATGACTGGGGCATTGATATCCTCTACAGCGGTACCCAGAAATGCATCTCCTGCCCGCCGGGGCTCTCCCCCGTCTCCATGTCGTCAAGGGCGGTGACTGCCATTAAACAGCGAAAAACCAAGGTTCCCAACTGGTACCTGGATCTCACCATGATCATGAACTATTGGGAGGGCGCCACACGGGCCTATCATCACACCGCCCCCATCAACATGCTCTATGGACTGTACCAGGCCCTTTATCTCATCTTCGAAGAGGGGGAAGCCAACGTATACAAACGCCACATGGACACCCATCACCTACTGATGAAAGGCCTTGGGGAAATAGGAATCACCATGCTGGTGGATGAGAGCTGCCGCCTCCCCATGCTCAATTCAGTTTATATCCCCCAGGGCGTTGATGATGCCGGGGTCAGGAGCCGACTGCTCAAGGAGCATAAAATAGAGATCGGTGCAGGGCTTGGTCCACTTGCGGGGAAAATATGGCGTATCGGGCTTATGGGTCACACGGCCAGACCCGCCAATGTTGAAAAACTCATAGATGCGTTGAAAAAGGTGCTGTAAACCACCCAGACAAATATCTGACCTGCTCCAAAAAGGGACGTGGGGGAAAGCTGAAGGTGGGATTTAACGATCAGGCTATTGCCAAGGCAAAGCAGTATTTCGGCTCTTTTGCCCTCGTCAGCAATCAGGCTATGGATACTTTCACTGCACTTGAAAATTATCGGCTGCGAAAAAAAAGAACCTGGAAAAACCAAGTCACTTATCAAGCTCGAAAAAAAATTGGAAAATGGCTTGCCCAACGTTCTCTGGCTCAAATCCTGGATTGGTTCGACTGTATTGAAACCACAAAAGTACAGACTGTCATGGGTAGCTATCGATGGTCTACCGAATCAGTAGCCAGAGACAGACTGTTCTTGAAGTAGATGAATTAAATATACACTCTATAGAGCCGCTTGCAGAAACAAAAGCACTCTGACTTTTATTGGAAACAGCGGGGAAAAAATCAGCCAAATTCATCGGATAGAAACCAGCCATAAAATGAAGCGGACGTACCTATGCGCAAAAGGTAAAAAAAAACAAACCAACAGCCCCCCCCTGTTCAGGCCAAAGGTGAAACCGGTGCAAATGGAGCGCAGCGAAATTTGCATCCGAGTTAATTTGCCTTGTTAGGAGCTGTGTTACTACTTGGCACTATATACGCTATAACTAACCCCATAATGAAAGAAATAGCCCAGCTTTCAACACCTTGTACCAACATGACATCAAATGGGTTCCCAACGATTACACTCATTATTGGAGTACGCAGAAATGCATCATCAATTGCCAACAGCAATAGGCCGAACAAAAGACCACGGCAAGTATTACTGGATGCTGGAAGCTTCTCTTTGATTAATACATACAGCAGAACTTTACCCAATGCAGGAAGAAGAGCCGTAGTGGCCGCTATAGCAACAAGCCAAGCTGGATATGGTTGCCGAATAATTGCATTTAAGCGGCCTTCCTGTGCGACACTTTGTACATACTCCATTGCCAGCCCTTGCCCATAAAGCACATGAATCATAAAGCCCATCGCTGCTGCGACTATTGTGGCGATCATTATCCGTGTCTTGTACATATTAGTCTCCTAACTTTTAAAATGACAAATCAAAAAGCCGCCAGCGGTTTTTTGATTTGTCTCCTTTGGTTCGTTAGGTTCGATTGCATTCATTTAGATCTGCTTAGAAACTCTATGATTAAGTTGTCGACTTCCTGTGTCTGCGCCATGATTAGATCGTGACCTGCATGTGCAATCAGTTTGGTTTGAATTTTCGGATTCACTCTGTTTAGGCGTTCAAGGACTTCGTAAGGTGGGTAAATCTTTTCATTCTCACCGACCATAAACAAAATGAGTACATTAATGCTTTGCAACTCTTCATCAGTCAATACAGTGGGATTAACCATTCGTTTTGCTGTAAAGCTGCGAACGGCTAAATAAGCTTCGTTAACATGCTTATCGACCAAAGCGACTCCTTTTACCCCGGAATTCACAGTGTCCTGCGCCAGCCAATAGACGAAATTCTTTGCAAAATACTTAAATGGCAGTGCGACCAGAACCGCTCTTGCGATCCATCCAGGCGATAGCGGGGCAACAGTACCGACCGGTGCCAACAAGACAATTTTATTTAGTCGATCAGGAAACCTTAATGCATATTGAGTCGTAATCCACCCTCCATATGACAAGCCAACCATATTGACCTGATTATGAAGCCCCAGAGCGTTGTAGAGTTCATTGAGCCAATCAACATAATCATCGGCACTTGTCATGGGCCTATAAGGAATACTGCGGCCGTTATCGTAGATATTATCGACCGCATAGACTCTGAAATGCCGAGACAAAGGTTCAACATTGGATATCCATTGGAGTGAATTGCCACCGATGCCATGCATAAGGACCAGTGGAGGTGCGGATTCAGGTCCGCTGATTCGTACAAATGTTTTACCGTAAGATGTCTCTACCATTTTTGTAGTTGATTCTACGGGCCAGTTCTTTGCTCTCTCATCATAAAGTTTCAAATAGGTCTCTTTTGCTTGTTCAGATGTGAAGGGATGATAGGGGGAGGCAAAGTCCATCTGTTTGGGAGAGATCCAGACCCCAAAGCCAATAATACTGATCAGTAGGATCAGTATGGTTAGACCGATTCGCAAAAGTATTTTTTTAAATATAGATTTTTCTTTCAATATAGTTCCTTTTTTTAGCGCCTAACGGTTCATGATAACCGGCGGAGACAACTGCTCGAACACCACCGCAATTTTAGATTTTGCTTTTTGGCCAGAAGCAGAAGTATTTTCCGTCCGGTTCATTTGTTTGTTAGATGCTTCTCTTCTGCGATGAATATTGAACTATCACCGTAAAAAGATTCGTACTGAACAGTAAACTTTACTCTCATAAGTCTATTAAGTATTTCGTGTCGATCCTTTTTCATAAATTCTGCCCGCATTATTGCCTTTGATTCTTTTTGGGCCATAGTATAACCACTTCCTAACTTTAATATATGCACATTGTAATTAGTGAATGATAAATTTCTTGGCAATATTTCCTCAAGGATAATTTCAATCTCTTTTCCATTTTCACACGATGTATCTACGCCATCAAGTTCAACTTTGAAATTTTTTATTATTGCTGGACCTAGACCATTATTGACTATATTTGCTGTGAAATTTGAATCTTGTAGTTCCGCATTAATTGTTAAATGAGGTCGTACCGATAAGCGATTGTGCCTTCTGGTGAGATAGGATTGTTGTACCGCAACGAAGAGAGCTGTAAACGCTATTATCTCAGATAGGTGATTTGTTATGAAATTTTGCACCTAATATTGCCTTTTAAGTTTTGCATTTAATCGCGGACCGGTCACCGTGGGCCTCAAAAGCAAACTGCGTTTGCTTTTGAGGCCCACGGTGACCGGACAGGAGCTGGACGGAGTCAGCACCGCGTTCACGCCGCGCAGCGGCGTGAACTTGAAAATCTGCGGTTTATCTGTCAGCATTTTCATTGTTTAAGAATTGCTAAAAAGAGGCTTAACCCTGCCTCCATATTTTTGGAGGAGAATCAGAACTATGACTGCAAATCGCATCGGGTGTATCCTCCAAATTTCTTTTCTAAAAAACGTGCAGTTTTAAAAAGAGTTACTTCATTTCCCGGGCGGCACAGAACCTGAAGTCCAATAGGAAGACCTTTTTTTGAGAGGCCGCAGGGGATGATAACAGATGGAAGGCCGTATGCATTTCCAAGGGCGATAAAGGGCATGACCCAGCGGAAAGTTTTTTTGACACTGAATATTTCAGCATATATTTTGCCGTGCTTCTTAGCAGGGGACGGATATGCAGGGGTTAAAAGGACGCCGGTCTCTCCCAGGAGGGACTCTAATTCGCGGTGTCCCTGTTCAAGGGAGGTGTCAATCCAATCTAGTTTTTTCTGATTTGGTGGAAACAAATGTGTTCCGATCATGGCCCAGGACAAAAAGCGATGATGCCGGGTGCTGAAGCCTAATGTTGCTTTGATCCAGTCCATGAAAAACCCCTTGGGACGGCCCGGGTAAGCTATTTCAATCAAGTCATTTCCCTTATCCTCGCTCATGATCAGTTGCCAGATTTCGGCTACATCTTTCATCAGTACCGGAATTTTAGGATCAATGGCAGCACCATTTTCCAAAAGAGCCTGCTCTGCAAGTTTACGGATCTGTGAAGTTTCAGGAGTACAATGCGTCTTGTGAAACGAATCGAATGTGACAATCTTCAAATTTTCAGGGAAAGACAATGACTGGGGTTGTTTGAATTCAGGAAATATAACAGAGTATATCAGGGCGGCATCCCTGACACTTTTAACAATGGGACCGAAGCCAAGCATGTTTTTCTGTCTTTCAAGTACAATGGATGGGAAATGTCCCTGATCGGGGAATCGGAATGCACCGGGCTTAAAACCGATGACCCCATTAAAATGGGAGGGTATACGAATTGAACCCCCAATATCTGAACCAAAACCGGCAGCGGCACCACCTGCAGCGATAAGAGCTGCTTCCCCTCCCGATGATCCCCCTGTGGTATATTCAGGATTCCAGGGGTTGCAGGATCTACCAAAAAGATTGTTATCGGTTTCCTGGCAGAAGCAAAGGGTAGGAGTATTGGTTTTACACAAGATGATTGCACCTTCAGCCTTCAGCCGGGAAACAGCTTCGGCATCGTAAGTTGACAGAGTCTCCTTGTGGGAGACCATCCCGCCGGTGGTGTGCATGTCTGAAACATTGAATGATTCTTTCATGGACATGGGAATGCCGGCAAGTTTTCCTATACCTTTTCCTTCGGCATACTGGCGCGTGTATTCAAGGGCTTCAACTCTTGCCCGTTCATACCGGTTCTCCACTACCAGATTCAGCTTATGGTTAATTTTTTTCTGATGGGCAATGAATGTTTCCACGGCTTTTGCGGGTGTGAGTTCTTTTTTTTCAAAAGCCGTTTTCATTGCCACAACATCCATGTTAAGAACGTATTCTTTCTCCATTACTGCCTCTCTTGTTAATCATTATTAAATACCGTGTAGTAAAAATCTTTGATAAAGGAGAGTTGGCATAGTTCCCATTATTTTAATTATCAGTTTAGTCGAGTAGCCAGGAGATGTTGCCATCCCCCAGCCCTCTAAGAACCGTGCATGCGCCTTTCAACGCACACGGCTCAAGCATTCATAAGGCAAGCCCTTTCGGGGCCACCCGGTTGTACAGCCTTTGCGATACGCACCTGCAGTCTTCTAACTTCTTCACCGATGATTTTCCAGTTGATGGATTTCCACCAGTTTAGTTCGTCCAAAGGTGCACCAGTCGTCCAAGCGGCAACCGTCATTTGCTTTCCCCTGTTTGAAGATTCTACAAATTATCTCGCAATTGAACACCCGTCGGAAGTCTGCTCCCTTTCGGGCCGGATAATGTGGGCAACATTGTACCACCAATCCGTATCCCCGTCATTACAACGAGGCATTCGCTTTCTCCGACATCCTCTACCCGCAGCCCCATGGGCTCACCTTGCGGTTCGCTTTCCCCGATGGGAGGGCTACGGGCTTACCATGTTCCACGTAAGTACCCGGACAGGTTAGGTTCCGCCCTTGCGCCGGTGGCACGACATCTGCGACGATGGAGTTAAAAGCCCCCGTTCCTGGCCACCTACCTTTTTTGGTCCAAGCCTGTCAGCATCTTAGGCTTGTTCTCATAACGACGCTGCAGCGATTCACATATGTTAACCATACTGTCCAATTCTAGCTCCCTTACCGCATGATGCTTGCAGAGTTGAGTTCCCCTCACGGTTCCCTCTCCCGGAGAAAAGTCCTCCGCGGGCTTCATTGTTCCGAGAGCTTCACACCCCCGGATTACTCCGGACGCATGTCCCGGTAGAATACCTGTTGCAGAAAACAGGGTTTTGTGATAGTTGATATTAACTTCCAAAACAGCTACTTACGCGACTTCATCTCGCACTCTAACACTTAAGTTAAGCGGCTGCTACACAGCCAAAAAAAACTCCTAAGGTTGATGCCCGCTTCAACTTAATGGTTAAATGAGCCCTCCGAATCTGTTGTATCTGGCACGACGCTTGCATTATAGGTAAAGTAACTTTCAACCTTGTCCGCCCGTAGGGCTTCATTTAACGACCGGCATCACCAGTGGCGCCAATTAACTTGCCGCGTCAGCGCCGCCGCCGTTCTCGCCATCTGGTGAATGCAATTGTTAGTTTGAATTTTTATTTATTACCTGTCCTCGCCTGCCTCTTTTTTGCGCCAAGCCTCAAGAAAAACTCTGATAAATTCCTTATGAATTTCATCTAAATCGTTATTGATCTCAATCTCTTCGAGACGCCGCCGAAATTCCGCGACATCAATTATAGCATCAAGGCTATCGACGGAGGCTCTCACATTTCGCATAGCAACCCTATCACCTAACCCGAACATACCAAGACCTTGCGACCAACTTTCGCTCGTAAAAGCGTGGGCAAGTTTTGCCAATTTCTCATCATCTTTCATCTGATCACTGGTCCAACTCTTAACCGCTTTTCCCCCATCCTCAGCAAAATCTATCCACCTGAACAAAATAAAAGGTAATTGAGAGTGATTGATTAGTGTTCCATTTGCTGCTGCAGACTGAATGCATTGTGCCGCATGTGCTTTGAGTTCAGATATATAATCTTTTAATACTAAACATTTTTCAGGTAAGCTTGGGTCTTTCCCCTCACGAGGGAAGTGGTCAGATATAGCTGACCTTGTAAAATCTGTAAGCCAACCTACTTGGGCATTTTTACAGGCATTTTTAAAAAGTTCATTCCTCTCATTTAAATCGCAACGATCAAAAGATAGTTTTCTTATAAACCAATGAATCCTTAAGTAGTTGTCACCTATTGAAAATCCACCTCGTTCGCAATCTTCTTCTCGATAAATGTCATCAGCTATTTCAAATATTGCAGAAATTAGCGGTCGAAATTTCTCCTTTTCAATTTTTTGTGCATGCACATTCAACTCATCAAATAATAAAGGAACTTTAGACTTTCCATTTTTCCGAATAAGTTGGAACGCTTTTTTGAAAGCTGATTTCACATATTCGTTGTCGCCTGCATTGGAAATAAATTCCTCAATTTCATTAAAAGATAGAGTTTCGTCCCCTATGGTCATCCTGAAATAAGTGTCAAAATGCTTTGTCGTACAGACACGACGTTGAGCTTCCCATTCTTCCACGAAGCTCGATGAATAACCCACCTTCTCTAATCGAGGGAACAATCGCATCAATGATAATTTTGCTTGCTCCCTTTTCTTCTCTGGTAAAATTTCTAGAAAAAATTGGATTTCTTTTTCTGGATCTTCATGATTTCCGTAACTTGACCTCACTCCACAAATTCGATTTTTGTTAGTACGAATCGCAGTATATAATTGAGGTTCAAATAACCTCATCACTTCCAATGCCACATAGTCAGCGGTATCCACTTCACCTGCAACGGCAGGCCAACTGACCGCCATAGAATTTGATAACCGTGTTAAATCACGAGGTGTATTTAAATACGGAGAAATTGTGTCATAAAAAATATTCATGAAACGACGAAGTTGATCATTGTCTTTGGGGGCACCACATAAAGACTCAACCTGTGAGAGTGCTGCATAGTTAAGGTCGTCGCGGGCAGGAAGAGGCAACTCAAAGCTTGCTTGGATTATCTTTTCTAAAAAGTGCGGCCCTTCAGACGGATACATTTCTGCAACAGCTTTCTCCGCAAGCTCACGATCGAAAACAAGTAGGTACATAACATTGGGAAGACGTCCTACAGATTTGACAAGACGAAACACAAGAAGGGCCTCATTGGGTGACAGACGATCAATATCGTATATCAGAACAAGAAACCTTTTTTCCTGTTGGTCTAAGGCTTTTGAGAGTTGTTCAAAGAGTTTCTCTATACTATCCCCTTCAGGGAAGAATCTTTTGGCAAAATCCATTGACCCGGTGGTGATTGCGCCCCAAATACCACCGGTTGCTATATTAATGGCGGGGCCGACCACCGGTCCGGCCTGTAAAAGTGTTTTGCTAAGTTTTGGAATTAACTCTTTAGCTTTATCACTGAGGTTTTTTCCCAATGCATTGTTCAATTCCTGTAAAAATGCGAGAGTTAAAGCCTCCTCACCTCGAAACCACCAACATTTAAAATCTATTAATTGGAGCTTGTCTTTTTCTACATCAGATTCGAGATGGTGTCTGATCAGATTTACAGCACTACTTTTGCCAGACCCCCAAGGGCCATGAAGCGCAATAGTTGCGCCTACTGGTGACTCAATGTTTCGAATACTGCGAGATAAAGCTTGTGTGAACCTGTCAATGCCGAATTTATCATCTTCAGGGGTAAGGATTGGGGCATCATTGAAATAATTGGATATTGTCATATTTGTTTACCCCTAAAACTAACGCCAAAATCACGGGCCGGGCGGCGAATAACGAAAACGGCCAATGAACGAAAACGGTTGAAAAAAGAAAGCCTTAAATCAAGGCGCGCTGTAGCCCGGTCCAGTGCATTTTTTTGTTGGGCATCGGCGGATGAGATACAAAATTCTCAGCCTATAAGCCTGGAACGTTATGTCGCATAAATCTCTCCGCTCTTCTCAACTCGATAGCGGATTTCTGTTCTTCCATGTAGGAGACCGGATTCCAGTCCTCATTGCTTCTGGCCGGAAGACCGACATGGTTACGAAGTTTTGTAGCCAATTTCGACGCTGCAATACCAAGGGTGGCATACTGAAATTGCCGTTCTTCAAAAGCCTCCCAATACTCTGGTGGAGTAGCTTCAAACTCAAATGCAGCGGATACTTTTTGGCTCACAAGTTCAGCTTTGTACGGAAAGTCAAGGACCTCATACATTAGATTTGCGGGCAACGACTTCCACTCAACGTCAAACAACTTTGTGTCAAATTGAGGTGGCTTAACTTGAATTGTACAATAACCGTTCTCGTCGGGTTGCCCTTGGCAATAGCCATCGTCACCAACAACTTCTGCACAGCAGGCCACGTACCGCTCAAGTTCACAAGAAACTTGGATGGCAAGATACTCTGCGTCCTTTCGACTCTTCCGATTTTGAAACCACCATTCCTTGACAACGGTCAGTAGTCCGCCGATAACAACACCTATTAGTCCAAAAATGGCTGATTCCATTTACTTCTCCTAAAAGGCCTCTCACGGTAGGAACGCCAGTTACCCAGCGCCCCCCGCACAGACCCGGACGTGCGGTTTTCCCGCATCCGGTTCCTCGGTTATACTCGCTTTCGTGTAAGACATCTGTTTACGCAAACACTCGATGTTGTCTGTTAACAACTCGCATCATTGGTTTGGCAATACCCAAAAGAGCCACCGCTTTGGTAAAGACTTTCCAGGTGAAGCTTTTACGCTTCCCGCCTCGACGATTCAGCCATTTGAATGCGCATTCTTCAGCCCAGCTATAAAAGTGCCATAAAGCCGACAGGTTACCTGGCACATTATAATAGTTGTAATGGCCGCGCAATCGTCTATTTAGCTCTTTTATAAAGGTCTGCCCTTTCAAATGGCGGTTTTCCTTTATCCATTCCTTGATCCGCCCGCAGGCGCCTTGCAATTTCTTGAGTGCTGTCCGGTATTTAACTTTGACGGTACCGGTTCTGTCTTTTTCCCAGAAAATTTCAAAGCCTAAAAAGCTTATCCGCACCTTCATGCCGGGATGAAAACGACTGAACCGAATCATTCCGGTTTTCTCCGGTGCTACCTCAAGCTTGAACTTGCTTAGTCTGCCTGGAAGCTCACGGTAAAACCGTTCAGCCTCACCTTTATATTGAAAAGCGCATATAAAATCATCGGCATATCTCAAAATAAAGGCCGAGCCCTTACAATTGGGTTTAACCCGCCTTTCAAACCACAGATCAAGACCAAAGTGGAGGTAAATATTAGCCAGTACAGGCGATACTATACCTCCTTATGCAAAGTAAACGATTATGCAAAGTAAATATTCCTAAGCCCTATGAATGCAGGATTTGTATTCCATTTACTTTGCATAATATCCAAGGATAAATCTAATCGGTAAAATAGGGACAATAGCTTTATTGTCATTGCTTTACTGAATTTTTTACAATTTTTACCTAAACTCATGAAAAATCATTATTAATTTCAATTTCCACCATAGCAGATTATGCAAAGTAATCCGAAGCGTATATAAGGTTTTATCGGCATTTCAACAGCTTACTTTGCATAATTACTTACTTTGCATAAGGAGGTTTATGCAAAGCTTTGCATAAACCTCCCTGGGGCGTCCCGGATTCAGGATGAATTACTTGACCATCCCTGTCCAGAATTCCCGCTTTCAGCCATTTACGGATCAGGTTCAGAAATGCTGCATCATCAATTCGCTCCTCAAGCATGCGCATCAACCAGTCATGATCAATATTGTCGAAAAAGCCTCTGATATCGGCCTCTACAATATACCCGATCTTTCCGAACTGCAGGTTAAACTGCAAGTCCTCTATTGCCTCTCTCGCACTGCGATTGGGTCGATATCCATAACTGGTCTCTACAAAGTCCGATTCAAAAATTGATGATAAAATCTTGGAACAGGCCAGTTGCACCAGCCTGTCCTCAAGCACCGGTATCCCCAGTGGCCTTTCTTTCCCATTCTCCTTTGGAATGTAACATCGTCGCACCAATTTAGCGCGATACCGCTTTTGTTTCAGTTTCTCTGCCAATGCCTGAATGTTGGCTTCCAGGTTCTTCTCATAAGCCTCTGCCGTTACTTGATCTACTCCGCTGGCGGCTTTTTTGTTCAAATCCCTCCAGCAGTCCATCAAAAATCGGTAGTTCAAACATTTATACAGGTCCTGAAAGCGGTGTTTCCCACAAACTTCTGCCTTAATTGCTATTCCCCGCAGTGAGGTTTGCTCGTATTGCTCCAGCCCTACTTTGTCCGGTACGAGTTTCCTTTGCGGGCTGCGTATTTCCGTCAGGTCCTTCCCCATGTAGTGGGCTTTCCCCACCTCCGAGTAATATGCCTGATAAGACACCCCATCGGCATGTAGAGGGCCATCGGCGTTCCGATTTTCCTCCCACCAAGAGCCTGCTCCTAACATTTCCGGTGTATAGTGTACCATAATCTCCTGGAACCTTTGGGGCTTCCCGAGTTCTACAGCGCATCTCTTCTTGCATGCCACGGCCTGTGGACTCCGGCGGACCTCCACATCCTCGCCAATTACGGATGCTTCTGTGTTGCCTTCGGCGACCGTTAAAACCCTCGGCGCCCGCGGGTTGCTCTCTCGAAGCTGTACCAGCACTTCAGGGTGCACGACCACCCCTACGGCCTACAAGATTCTCTGCCTACGCTTAGTCCATTTTGTTCGATGTTCTTTATTTTCCAATTGATCCTACAGTGGGGTGAGGCCTCCGCAATTCTCCTGGATTGCTCCGGGTTGCAGCTCGTTTCCAGCCGGGATTCCGACGTCCTACACTTACAATGAAAATAAAGTATCTCCGCCATGGACCCAAGGCTCGATACGGATGGGTGGCTAACCCTTACTGAAACCCATTACTGGATTTCAACCGACAGGGACTTGCACCCTGCAAGATGCGCCGAGCTTTCCTCGGCGCGATCGCACGGTAGGAACGCCGGTCACCCGGCGCCCCCCGCACAGACCCGGACGTGCGGTTTTCCCGCATCCGGTTCCTCGGTTGAACTCGCTTCCGTGCGGACCTTCACAGTTACCCGTTACAAGATCCAATTGCTATTCCCCGCAGTGAGGTTGGCTCGTGTTATCCAGCCCTACATGTCCGGCACGAGTTTCCTTTGTGGGCTATATCCTTCCGTCAGGTCCTTTCCCTTGCATGCATGGTTTACGCATGCGTGTGGCTGGCTTTCCCAACCTCTGAGTACTATGCCTGATAAGACACCCCAATGGCATATAGCCGCCTTGCGACGACCCACCTGTGTATCAGGAACACACTAGGGCTTCCCGAGTTCTTCAACGCATCTCTTCCTGCATGCCACGGCCTGATGACTCCGGTGGACCTCCACACCCTCGCCAATAACGGATGCTTCTGTGTTGCCTTCGGCGACCGCTAAAACCCTCGGCGTCCACAAGTTGCTCTTTCGAAGCTGTACCAGCTCTTCAGGGAACACGGTTTCCCCTACGGCCTACAGGATTCTCTGCCTACGCTTAACCCATCTTGTTCGATACCCTTTTCATTGTTCTTTCAGTTGGGTGAGACCATCCGCGCTTGTATCCCGGTCTACCGGGGCGCAGCTCGTTTCCAGCCGAGTTGCCTCGACGTCCAAAACTTACAATAGCCGGTGTATCTCCGCCATGGGTCCAAGGCTCGATACGGGTGGGTGGCTAACCCTTACTGAAACCCATTACTGGATTTCAACCGACAGGGACTTACACCCTGCAAGATGCGCCGAGCTTTCCTCGGCGCGACAACGGGGAGCTGAGGGGCCAGGCTTTTGAACCCAAAAACTCCCAAAAAAAGTTTAAATTTTCCTGAACCAGGTACTCCCGAAAGGCCGCGCAGTAAGCCTGGTCCCTCTCCAGCGTTTTGTTAACTCATATTTTTCAGAATCATGAAGCTTCAAGCTGATAAGGCGTAACCAGTATTTCTGCCGATATTCCTAAACCTTTTTGCAGTTTTCTTATCATGTTGAGCGACAATGACCTTTTTCTATTCAAAATTTCGGAAACTCTGGCTCTTGATCCGATTAAGGGTTCAAGATCTTTTCGCGATAAGCCCTGGCTTTCCATTTGATGCATAATTGCCTCTACCGGATCAGGAGGGAGAATCGAATAGTTATTTTCTTCATATGCTTCAACAAGCGTAACCAAGATGTCGAGTTTATCCCCTTCGGGAGTGTCTTTTTTGGCATCAATTATTTTTTCAATTTCATTTAATGCGTTAAGATAATCGCTTTCCGTTTTAATTGGTTTTATTTCCATTGTTTGCCCTCATATTAATGTTGCATCAATTTTGTCATATTCCTTGTGAGTGCCAACAAAACGAATGTAAACAATACTGAACTCGTAATTAACGGTAGATGTCAAGCAAGTTGTCGCCTAAACATACAAAAATTATCGTGGCGCCCGCAACACCTTCTCATGACACTCCGACGGACTTTTTTGGAGGTCCATTCTCGGCCATAAGAAACTGTTGCTCCTTCACCTACAAAATCAATTCTACTGGTTCGCAAGGGTCTGATCAGCATCCTTTTTCCCATTTACGTTTTTTTTTGCTGAAGTGTTCCTCTTGTTTAAGGCCACTTCACCAATGTGCTTCCAGTTTCTTGTTTCACCAGACCAACGTTCCGGGTGACAAGCCTTTGCCTCCTGGTAAACCTGATGACGTTTTTCAAGAATTTCAATATCTTTGCCTTCATGCCGGTCTACAGGGGTTACAAAGCAAATACCGCTATGGAGATGCTCCTTGTTATACCATTGGGAGAATTTTTCTGCCCACTCCCGGGCACAGTTCAAGTCTTCAAAGGGCTGTTCCGGGTATTCCGGCCGGTATTTCATCGTCCGAAACAACGACTCAGAATAAGGGTTGTCGTTGCTGATCCTGGGTCGGCTGAATGATGGCATGACCCCCAGGGCCTCCAGTTTTGCAAGCATGGTAAAGGCTTTCATTGGGCCGCCGTTATCAGAGTGGAGAACTAACTGATCTTCTTGAACTTTTTCCTGATTACAGGTATCTGTAATCAGAGCGGCTGCCAGTTCTCCGGATTCACAATCATAGACCTGGTATCCCACTGCCTTACGGCTGTAGACGTCCATGATCATATAAAGGTAGAAAAAACGCCCTTTTACCCGGGCCGGCAAATATGTGATATCCCAGGACCATACCTGATTGGAGCCTGTGGCAATGTAAGCTTCCGGGCGTTTGCGGGCTTCTGCCTGGCTTGAGAGGCGGTGTTTGTTCATTTCCTGCTCTCTCAGAAGCCTGTACATGGTTGCTTCTGACCCCAAATAGACACCCTGATCCGCAAGTTTGGGAACAATTTGGTGGGGATTGAAATCTCCAAATTCCGATGATGTCAGCACCGCAATGATTTGTTCCCTATCTTTTTGGGAAATCTTGTTGCCGGGCACAGCCCGGGAGCCTTTGCGGTGATCATCAAATCCATCCTTTTCCCAGCGTTGTACCGTTCGGAGCGGCAACCCCAGAAGTTCTGCTGCCAGGTGCTTGCGTGCGCCAGCCTTACATGCCTCCAGGATCAGCTCCAGCGCTTTTTTTTTGTCGCCTTCACTGATCAATCGTCCCTGGGATCCCCCCAGATAAAGGCTGCTTTTTTTTTAAGAACCAGCAGGGCTGCTGTCTCGGCAAGTGCTTTATCCTTCCGATTTAACTCCTTTATCAGAGCCGCATTCTCCTTCTTTAACCGGGCAGTTCCTTTGAATTTAAGGGCGGCGTTGTTTGGGGTTAACAAAGAGAGAATATCTTTTTTCCATTGTTCCAGGTGATGAGAAAAGACCCCTCTTTTGCGGCACCAGGAAACACGCTCCGCTTCTGGCATAGCACCCGTTTCTATCAAAGCGTTCAGTCGTTCTTCTGCAGTCCAGTCCTGGGGGCGTTTCTCTTTTTCAGTCAAATTCTTGCTTCCGCCTTTTTTGTGTTTTTTGAGCCAGTAAGTCAAGGTGGACCGGCCGATACCGGCTTCCCTTGCTATTTCATGATAAGGTGTTCCACCCACCAACACTTTTTTTATCACAGCCTCTTTCATTTTAATCGGGTATACCATAAAATCACCTCAATGCCCCCGGTTTTGATTTTTCAATTGAGGCGACATCTATCCTGACACAGGGGGTTAATAGCTGCAATTAACCGATAATTATTCCCCTTGATATTGAAAACCACACGATTATTAGCAACAAAACTCGCATTCCTGTAATCGTTTTTAATATCAGAAGATGATTTCCACTTGGCCAATTTTGTTTTTGTGTACCATGCTCGAAGCTGCTGTTCAGCATCAGAATGGATTTCCCAAAATTCTTTTATCATTTTTCTGGATATCACTCGCATAGAATTAATATAAGATGTTTCCGTTTTGGGAGCAAGTATTTTTTTGGGGAGTAAACGACAAGCTCACCAGCCGCGCCGATGACTGGCGGGTGAGCGGCAAAAGTTCTCGCGGTCTGGTGCAGCGCCATGTTCAAGTAAGCCGCTACGCGGCAGATTCGCGAAGGCTTCCGCCCTAAGATGTTTCCCAACATACCCGCCTTTCCATTTTAAAGTTTTATAAAATCAGACACTTCCTGTAATTTAAAGGGGTAGTTTCTTTTAACCCCAATATAAGGAGAAGTGTCAAAATGAAAGATTATTATGAACAATCCGTGAGAGCCCTCAAGCTTGCCGGCTTGAGCAAAAGTACCCAGGAGAGCTATACCCGTTCTGTTCGTCAAATTGTAGATTTCTACAACAAAACCCCTGATCTCATCACAGAGTTTGAGCTTGAAGATTATTTTCTTCACAGGCAAGAAAAGGATCAGTGGTCTGCGGCCACCATGCGTATTGCCTATTGCGGCATCAGGTTCTTTTTTCAAAATGTGCTCAAGCGGGAATGGCATGTTTTCACCTACATGAATGCCAAAAGGGAAAAAAGCCTTCCCTGTGTTTTGAGCCAAAAAGAGGTCTTCGATATACTGAGCTGTGTGACCACTTTTCACAACTACGCCTTTCTCTCTACAGTGTATTCCTGCGGTTTTAGGCTTTCCGAGGGGCTTGCACTACAGGTATCGGACATCGACAAAGATCGCATGATGATCCATGTGCACAGAGGGAAGGGGGCAAAGGACCGGTTTGTCCCCCTGCCTCAAAGCACCCTTGAGCTGCTGCGACGGTATTGGATCACCCATAGAAACCCCAAACTGATATTTCCCGCCATGGGCAGAGGCGGTAATCAAGCTCCGGTTTCAGAGAAGCCGATGTCCATTGAAGGCGTGCAAGGTGCCTTTCGCCAGGCAAAGATTGCCGCTGGTATCACCAAGCGGCGCGTTTCCATCCACACCTTGCGCCACTCCTATGCCACGCATCTGCTGGAAGCCGGGACCAACCCCCGATTGATTCAACGTTACATGGGCCACAGTCAGCTGGAAACCACCATGGTCTATTTCCATTTCACCAACAAAGGCACCGGGGATGCTTATGAGATCATAGACAAAACCATGAGGGGATTCGACCGTGTACTCAATTAATGAAATATTCCGAACCTTCGGACCGGAGTATATGGCATCCTTCGGGGAGTCCATGCCCGGTGATCATAAAAAGGTGATTAAAGCCATCATGGAATGTCGGACAGAAGCTTGTGGGCTGGTTATTTATGAATGCACCGAGTGTCATGCTCAGCACATCTCGTTCAGATCCTGCGGCAACCGCCATTGCCCGGCATGCCAAAATCATAAAATCAAACAATGGGTGGAAGGGCGGATGAATCGGCAATTGCCGGGTCACCACTTTATGATCACCTTCACAGTGCCCGAACAATTGCGGCAATTCATCCGCAGCAACCAGAGAGCCGCATATGCAGCCCTGTTTGCGGCATCTTCACAAACCCTGAAAGCGCTTACGCCCGATCCCAAATATATCGGAGGTGATCTCCCCGGTTTCTTTGGCGTGCTCCACACCTGGGGCCGTCAGTTGCAGTACCACCCTCATATCCATTACATTGTTCCTGGTGGCGCAATCTCAAAGGAAGATGGTAGTTGGCATCCTTCCAGGATTGATTTTTACCTGCCGGTGAGGGCCATGTCAAAGATATTCCGGGCAAAGTTCTGTGAAGAGATGAAAAAAGCAGGTCTTTTGCCTCAGATACCTGCCGCCGTCTGGGAAATGGACTGGAATGTGAACTGTCAGGCTGTGGGCAACAGCGAAAACAGCATCAAATACCTGGCGCCTTATGTTTTCAAGGTGGCCATCTCCGACCATCGCATCGTCAAGGTTGAGGGTCGGGATGTCTTTTTCAAGTACAAAAAGGCCGGTAGTGAGCGCTGGCGCACCATGAAACTTGAGGCCATGGAGTTCCTCAGACGTTTTCTTCAACATGTGCTGCCCACTGGATTTATGAAGGTGAGGTATTATGGCTTTTTGAGCCCTTCATCTTCCATTGACCTGGATCACATCCGACAGCTCATGGCGTCAGCCTATGGGATAAAGGCTGCGGAAGTATCTCCTGAGCCTGAGACAGCGTTGCACTCACTTACCTGTCCGGCGTGTGGTGGAAAGCTCAAATATTCCCATTCGGTGCTGCCGCATCAGATGATCCCCGGGGATACCGGGTAATATTTAGAGCACCAGTTGTTCAAAAATGGTTGTTTTTGAATTCCGTGTGAACGGGAAAGGATCTCTGCGCTTACGCTTCCAGTGGATGAGCGTTTTTATCTACAAATTGTCAAAGAGCAGGCTGAAGCAGCACGATTTCAAAGCAATTATTTAAATCCATCCTCCTTCCCACCGGAGGTTATCCCACTTCGGTGGGATCTCCCTCCTGAATTATTCAAAGCAAAACCCTTATGGCAAAAAAAATGAACTTGGCTTCGGTGCCGGGCTTCTTGAACAAAGGATTGAGATCGACCCCCATCAAGTGTGATTTGAACTTGTGATTTGTCGTATGGGGGTCGACACAATCCTAAAGGTTGTGCAACGGTTCGAATATTCAGCAAAACTCTTTTTTATTTGCATCCTTTATGATGCCTTTAGGGAGTTCACATCAAAAAAGTTACCCATTTTTAAAGAAAGCGTCCAGCACCATCAAAGGCTTGTTTCTGAATGTGGGTAAGTCATTTCTTGTGAAGTCCCTTACACTTTCTGAAGAAGCCCACGTCATTTTACAAAGAGGGTAAGGAATGATGAGGAAATAACTTCCTCATTTGATAATCGGGTAGCACCGTTATTCAATGGTGGGGCAAAATGAAATGACCAAGTTATTTCATCCCTGTTCCGAAACTACTTTTATGGCTGTATGAAGAATGTCTAATCAACCGAAATTTTGGCGCAAAGAAACGCTCTTTGGAAAAATTCTTTTCCACTCATCGTTATTTTACTAGGTGACAATGGCCAAGGATCTCTTAAGACAACTTTGTCAACTACTGCTTTCTTATTATTGTATTCTGGACTATTTTTTGATGGAAAATAATATTTGATTGCAGTTAAAACATAAGCATGACCAGTTTGGCCCGACCTTGGCGCTAATCCTATAATTAGCGGTTTATCTTCTCTTAATGAGTCAATAATAATTTTATTTTTTCGGTTCACGGAAAGGTTGGCGATATTCATTGCTCGTATAATTTTAGGCTGACCGTATACAGTGATACCCCAACCGTTCACTGCTTGCAAAACTTGTTGCGAAGAGGCTGTTGCATTAGGAAGATATCCACCAAACATTTGTGATACTACTTGTTCTTGACTAACTGGGATATCATAATAATTTAATACCATTTGAATAGATGCTGCCCAGCACCAATTTGTTCGCCTTTGCTTGCCTAAACTAGAAGGCTGAGAAGAAAATTCTAAGGTTTGGGTTGATATGCCTGAAAAAAATGTTGGAGGGGAACTACCAACCATTTTCATTTCAGCGTACGAATTAGGTTGGTTAAAGAGGCAGATTAAAAATAATGCAATAAAGACTTTTTTCATTTTTATATTGGTTCCATTCTTAAACAGTTAAAACTTAATAAACTTGAACAACTTTGAACTTTTTTCAAAACGGCTCAGCATCATGGCGATAAAATTAAAAAACCAATGAGCTAAAACTATTACAACGATCTATTTTACATTCGCACCTCCAATAATTGTTGCACAACGCTGAGTTGTGTTATTAGGCATTTGGTAATCTATTCGGATTTCGAAATAACAAAAAAGGATCTTCAACAAATTTTTTAATCTGTGACTTATTTAGTATTTGGGAGAGTACCAGCATAGTTTCAAAATTTGAGCCATGCCAAATTCCATTTCTCATCAAATTATAACCACTATTACTATCAACTTTGTTTTTGGGGTCCCATCTTAAGCTATCTGCCCTAAGCTTGCCCTCGATATCGATACCTATAAGAAAAAGAGGGCCGATGAAGTCGAAGCCGGAATTCATATTAATATTACCAATTAAGTTATCATTAATCCAAAATTGAATATTATTTTGTTTCCAAATTACAAATACAATCAATTGAGATTGTATCGGTAAGACTGGTGAGGTGAGCACGTATTCATCAGAATTAGAGTCGTAACACTTAACGCTTATTGAAGTATTTTTATTCAAAACAACACTAATCCTATTACTTTTAATACTGCCGACATAATCTACTAACATCATTTCAGGGGACTGGCTACCAGTTAACCATACAAACATTAGAGAGCCATTATCTGGATTCACTGGGTGGTTCATTATAGTTTTAAACCCCGCGCCTTTGAGCCCTCCACTTAGGATATTTAGTACTTCAACACAGACACTAACTTGCCCTTTCTTCATGACTGAAGATTCTTTTTTGTTCAAAGATTCTATAAGAAAATCAAGCTTATCGTCTATAGTTTCAATTTTTGATGTTTCATTTTCGATTTCATTTAATAGATTATGGTTTTCACCCATATGAGAAAGCATTTTATTGATAAAGTCTTTCAATTCAGGATTGTCTGTCAAATTCCGCAATTTATACTTTAGGTCATCCAACTGGTCAATCACAAGGGCTGTTTGATTATTAATCAACCATTGAGTGTATGATTCGGCATCATCGTTTTTATCGTTTGTTTTTCTTGTTTGAACGAAGTCTATAAGTGTTAGCATTAAGGTGACTAGTATTCCACACTGTCCAGAATTCATAATTTGATTTAACTCATGCCAAATATTCACTTAGAGTTCCCCAACATTACTATGAAAATTTAATTATTAACGAAACACAACGACCCGCCGGATGAGCCGCGAGGACGCCGGTCTGGCAGGTGTGGCGTTAGCCATACCTGAACGACCGGCACCGCAGTCGGCTCCATTGGCCTGATAGGCAGAGCGCTTATGCGCTCTGGCTGAAGGGCAATGTGAGCAGAGCTCATCCGGCGGGTCGATAGGTCAGAGCGCGTAGCGGTCTGACCTATCGATTACATCACCAGCCAGCCACTGAACATTATTGAAAACGACAGCCCCTCTTCTGGTCTGGTGAATGTGCTGGTTCGGCGATTCCGCCGATTAACTGTCTGGACCGTTTGGATCCATAAAATATGTTTTTACAGATCTTTCTGTTATCTTACTTTTCGTCTTTCCATCTTGCAGATCTCTGCTTTTTTCAACAAGCCCCAAATCATTCAGTTTGCCTGTTCTTTTACCTATTAATTGGTAGGACTTATCTATCAATGCTGATATTTCTCCTGCCCTCATACTTCTGTTTTCAGAGTTAAGAGTGACTAATATATCTAATTCAACAGGCTCAAGCATAATTTCTTTATCAAGTTTTTCGACTTCCTTTTTGAAATCTTCTGACAGATTTGTAATGTTACAATGCCCTTCATTACATTCAGGACAACGCCATTTGAACATCTCAAAACTTGATTTTTTGTCAAGGGGATAACACTGTCCGCACTGCTCACACCTTATAGTTTGATTCGATGAAAGATACTCATGGACAGCTCTTGAAAAATCGAAACATCGTTGAACGAAATAGTTCCGATACTGACGACCAGGTGGATACCCCCATGGAATACGCTCACTTTCGGTTAATCCGTAATAAAAAGCATATACGCAGACGGGTTTGCCATTTTTGTCTCTTGTGTTTTTATATTTGGATACAAGGAAATTCGACTCAAGGGATGTGAAAATATCTTCAAGGCTTGGTGAAACAAGAAAGTGGCTTACAGGTGGATTTGACAATTCGTGAAAGTATGTACCGCCTAATGATTTTTCAAGTATTCGTTTTCTTGTCGTTCTAGCTTCTGTTACTAATGAGTCTAGTAATTGTTTTTGGTTATGCCGATCAAGCTTGTTTTCAAAGGGTTCAAGGGCATATCTGCTCATTCGATCAAAATACTGTGATATTGTTTGCTCGTAATATTTGCGTGACGTCAACCTTAGTGCGGCTAGTGTTATTAGTTGTCCTTTAGAAATTTTATCCAAGTAGCAGTAGTGTAGTAAATGCCCCATTATCCTTGGGACATTAAAAGAAGCTTGAAATATGAGCGCCATGAAGTCTTCGACCCCATTTGAAGAACTAACATCAAAATATTTTTCGAATGGCGTTTTAAAGGCTTTAAATCTGGTGTTCAATAGTCTTGTCGTATAAGAAATTGCTGACCTTTCCATTTCCTGTACTTCGTGAGCTTCATACAGTTCAGAAAAATCAAGTACGACAGTATCAACTTTGCCAGGATCTATTTTCCCATAATAGACGCGTCCTGGGTAACCAGCAACCTTCAGCTTTATAGATTCATTACTTGAATTATTTAAAGGTGAAAGTATAACATCAACAAAAAGTCGTTGATCTAGAAAACGTAGCTCAGAAAAATCGTCAAAAAACATTATTATTCTGGTAAGCCCTGCCTCTGATAATAAATCTTTTATATCTTCGAAAATTTCATTAAAGGGGAATGATTTTAATACTACATCGGAATATTCATTATAAATTTCAGAGTCATCTAGTGTTTTATCAAAATCAGACAACGATGCCTCAGCCCCTGCTTCAGCATTAATTAAGGATATTTTACCTCCACCTTTGGCCGAAATTGACTGAGTATTTTCTTTCTGTTCTTTGTTTTTAAATTGTTTAGATATTTTTTGGAGTATTGGTAACTCATGACTTTCAAGTCTTGAATTTATGGATTTTTTCCGAAGTTTTTCTAAATTATTTTTCACTTCATCATATTGTTTTTTAGCCCCTAACCATTTTTCTATAATAGAAAAACTATCACATGCTGAATTAATTTCTTTTAGTAGTTCTGAAATTACCTGACCTAATGTCACCTTTCTGAGGATATGCGCCCGATATATGTTCGGGTTGATATCCATACCATCCAAGGACACTGCTGGAACTTCAGTTGTTGATAAAATATCATACAACCTATTCACATCTATATATATTGAGATTAAATCCTTTCTGGCCCGCAGTGCCGATTGTGCTTTAGCAAAAATAGTACTTTTCCCAGTCCCCTTTCTACCCATTACAAATGTTGTATTACTCGACAGAACTGAGTTTAAAACAGCGTCACCGGGTAAAGGATCTACATAGAGAGCGTCAACGGGTTTATTTCCTATTTCTTTTTCAAAATCCTTAAGCTCAGCTCTTCTATATTGTCTTAATGATTCTGCAATTTTTGAGAATTTTTTAGTATCCATTTTGGTACATTTCCAATTTGATTATTATCGGTGACAATATGATAAACCGCCGAACATGAAAATCACCGGTTTGTCCGGTGCATTTTCTGGTTGGAATTAAGTATTCTGTCCCCAGAATTCCTACCTCGTTATTTTTCCTTTAGTGAGTACTGCCCAAGTCCGGCTCAGCAGTGACTAAAAAATTTCTTTGGGGTTCCGATTAAACGGGGACATTAAGAATTATTTTCACTAGTTCTTTATTTACACAATTGGTAAAATCATTTTTATAACGATTCATATCAATGACTTCGATTTGTTTTTCCATCAGTGTCTTTTGACCAAGAGGCTTAGTGGTATCATTTTTTAGCTGAGGAACATTTTCTTTTCGAATCACCCCTTTTTTAATGTGGCGAAAATTGTTCACGAATATTTTAAGGCTGCGAACACCATTCAACGGCAGTATGTTTGAAAATAGGTTTAAGACTCTTTCCTCGATGGCTATAATAGGGCCATATTCAAGATCGAGCAAATTAACCGTTTGATAAACAATTTCAGTCATACGTTCATTCCCCGCCTCCCTATCACGAATTGCAGCAACTAATTTTTCAAGCCTTATTTTTTCTGACTTAGCTTGTGAGTCTTTGACCATTTGGTTTAACTCAGTTCTATTATCCTCCGTCAAAAAATCAATATCTATAACAGGTCCGTTAATCCTCGAAATAAAATCGCGTCCTTTGGGAAAACTGGTCATAGTTTCTTGTGATTTGGTACCGGCAAAAATCCAAATACATGGATCTATTTTATTGGTGTACCCCTCACTTTTAAACACACCATCCCACATAGGGCTAAGCAATAGACCTAGGGAGCTGTTACCTGAAATTTCAGCATCAATCTCATCAATAAACACAAGGCACGGTTTGTCTGATTGCTTTTGAATGGAGGATATTTCTTTAAATGAGTCTACTAGCTCTTTGGTTGTACTCATTTGTGCGATTGAATAACTTAAAAAATCGAAATCAAAGTAATTAGACAGGCATTTGGCCAGATAACTTTTCCCCCATCCTGGTTCTGCCACTAAAAGAGCGTTGAGTGGAACTTTGGGGGTCGGGTTGGTGCGAAAAACATGCAGCGCCTGAACCAATTCGTTGATCCTGGAACGCTTGGTACCGCCAGGGCAAACATACTTGTCAAGGGTCCCGTAAGAACGCCATAAATGAAATTCCTTTTCTTTTTTAGAGTTTTCGATAATCCCCACATCCTTGGACGACTTATTCCATTTTGTCCAGCTCTGCTGGTAATCTTCTCCTTGAATCAATCTTTCAGACCAATTAGATTTATCTTTAACAGAATGCCATCCGAGTACATTGGCAAAGGGTCCACTTAAAGCACGCTCATGCATTTCAGCCCATGCTTCGGTGCATTCGTCCATCCATCTTTCCATATTTTTCAATGCCCATACTGTTGCCTTAGAAAGTTCGGTCTCCTTTCGGGTATGCTCTTCATCGCCATCTATATATGCATTTAAATCATTGACTTGAAGATCCCAATAAATAAGTGAATTAAAAAAGATGGATGTACGACCTACCCTTATGTATCGTTCTTTTTCCGTAATTCTTTGGAAATAATATACTTTTGCATCTTCAGGATTATCTTTTTTGCGACTGGCCCCGATAGCCCAGTTTTTTTCAAAAAGAACGACTGCATTTTTAGCCGATATACCTTCAGGTGATTGCAATTCACCATGCTCATAAATATCCAATCCGAGATTTTTACCAAGGAGTTCCAGCGAAGCGCGACACAAACTCCCGTTTCGTTGCCAAGTCCTCACTCCATAAGTGTGATTCACCAATTGTTGGTCAACAACCAATAATTGTAATTTCTTTTTATTGCCTTTTCCTAATTTTTGGAACCAAAGAGGGGATTCCAATTTATTTCGAACGTACCACTTGGCCTTACCAAATTTATTAAGTAAAATTTCAACCAGTTCAGGTGTGATTACACCTTTTCCGTGATCAACAAGAATAACAGCTTTAACATCATCCCCGAATTCATCATGCCAATTGGGATCAATGAATTTGGTATTTAAATCAATCTGCCAATCAAATCTAAATTTCAATTTCGGTTTTTGACTACCAAAACCTTCATAAACCCTATAAATTCTATTTGTTGTGACATGTTTCTCGCTTTCTTCGCTAGGCATAACCAGATTAATAAGCCTGTAATTTTTTGAATCACAATTTAAGCAATTTGTTTTGTCACCAGATTCTTTACAGTTACCTGCCAGGTTTTTAAGGTTATTGTCAAGTGTATAGGGAGTCATAAATTGCTTCTGGTCTTTTTGGGCACACAAGATTCTTTGAATGATTTCAGTGTCCCTTGGATTCCAGGCACCAACCCCTACCAACTCATATTCAGTGAAGAGAGATTTGTTTCCGTGTTCTGTCAAACCATTTTTGTCGGATTCTTGATTTTGGCCATCTCCAGAGAGTATTTTCAAAACGCTTGCCACACCACAGACGCTTAATACAAAATTGGCAGGCCCTTTGACAATACTGCTATAATGAGCTTCTCCAACATCGGTGCTGTTATAATTATCGGTTTTTGCCATCAGCCAATTTTCATCAATGAAACAGTCACCAATGACTAAAATCTTGTCCTTACCCATATGCGCTCCCTCCCTTAACTGAAACAGAAAAATGGCAAAAAAAAAATTGAATAATATTCAATGTGATTAACTCCGCCATCAGCGGCGCGCGCCTTTGGTGCGTCCGCTGGATGGTTTTGTTGGACGAAGCCGCTGCGCGGCGGAAAACCCCGAAATAGTGTATATTCCTTAAAGATGCCCAATTCAGGGCACTTCCAAAAAGGAAAATACCATGAAAAAATCAGAAACAGCTCGATTCAACAAACTTTATAAACTTCATCAGAGATCTCTCAAACTTCAGGGCAAAGCCCCAAAAACAGTTGACGCTTATTCCAGGGCTGTTCGCCGGGTCAGTAATTATTTTGACTGCTGTCCAGACAAATTAAATCCGGAACAACTGAAAATATACTTTGCGGATCTTGTAGACTCTCACTCATGGAGCACAGTCAAAATTGATCGTCTTGGGTTGCAATTTTTCTGGAAACATGTGTTGAAAATTGACTGGAAGTGGGTTGATATTGTAAAACCACCACAAGTCAAAACGATCCCTGATATTCTCACTCCTGCTGAGATTGAGAATCTCATTGGTGCAACACGCAAACTGCGCTATCGCGTTTTCATATTAACCACCTATTCCATGGGGCTTCGCCTGGAAGAAACATTGTCCCTCCAGGTTGGTGATATTGATGCAGGCAGGAAACGTGTCCATATCCGTCGTGGAAAAGGCCATAAGGACCGTTTAGTGCCTCTCCCGGACCTTGCTTTACAGGGATTGCGTGAACTCTGGAGCAAACACCATAATCCCACATTATTGTTCCCCAATGCAACAGGTTCTTTTGAAAGAATTCAAAAGGCTACAACTCATATGGACAGAGGTGGTGCTCAAAAAGCCATGAAAACAATTGTGGCTGAATGTGGTATAAAAAAAAAGTCTCCGTCCATTCCCTTCGCCACAGTTTTGCAACTCATCTCCTTGAACGTGGCTTAAGCCTTCGTCATATACAGGCTTTGCTTGGTCATGCAAGTCCGACAACAACTGCTCGTTACGCTCATATAACTGACTTCACAGAACAAAGCAGTCTGCTGACCATTAATGAGCTCATGAATACACTGCATGTAGATTTTAAAAAGGTGTAATCATGAAAATGGCCTCTATTATCAATCAATATAAAGATTCGTTTATGGCCAAATATGGTGATACGGTATTGCCTGGTCATCTAAAAGCAATAAATGCCATTTGCGGTTGCCGTACCCCTGCCTCCGGTGAACTTTATGTGGGGTGTTCTGAATGTGGCCATGGTGAATGGCGACCTCTATCCTGTGGGCACCGCAGCTGCCCTCAATGTCAGAACCATGAAGCCAGCCAATGGATCAACCGCCAGCAGGGTAAATTATTGCCTGTTCCTTACTTTTTAATTACTTTTACCTTACCTTATCAACTAAGATCACTGGCCTTTCATAACCAAAAGCTGGTATTTTCTCTATTGTTTCTTTCCGTTGCCAGTACGCTGAAGGATTTTGGTTTAAATCCAAAAAATTTGGGCGCTGAAATCGGAATGACTATGGTATTGCACACTCATAGCAGAAAACTTGATTTTCATCCCCATATACATGTTGTTGTTCCAGGCGGCGGCGTTGATAAACGCAGACGTCAATGGAAAAAGAAAAAAGGAAAATATTTGTTTCACCATAAAGCTTTAGCCAGTGTTTTTCGTGGCCGATTTTTAACAGCTTTAAACGAAGCTGAGCTTTCCATTCCAAAACAAGTCCCCCTAAAATGGGTGGTCGATTGCTCCCATGCCGGAAACGGAATAACTGCCGTCAAATACTTATCTCGCTATCTATACCGTGGTGTGATCAGTGAAAAAAATATTGTTTCCAATGAAAATGGCATGGTGACATTCAAATACACTGAAAGCAAAACGGATAAAACACGATTCCGAACCCTGAAAGGCGAGGATTTTTTAAAACTGATCATGCAGCACGTCCTCCCCAAAGGTTTCCGAAGAGTTAGAGCCTATGGCTTCCTTCATAGTAATGCTAAAAAATTGCTCTTGCTGGTTCAATTAATTTTATACGTTAAAACAGAAGAAATAGAACAACCTTCAAGGCCGGTTTTTAAGTGTCCCCGCTGTAATTCTCCTATGGTTATTCTGGGTTTCCGACAAGCTTCAGGGGCACCTGGTTGATTTTTCTTTAATGGCAAAAGCTGCAGTTCATTTAAAAACAGGAGGCAAAATCTTTATGGCATAAAAAGCTTTTTTTTAAAAGCCTGATTACAGGTTAATACACTTCTGCGTCTTGAAAAAGGTTATTTTCTTCAAGGCGCATCACCTACCCGATGTCCCCAAAAAGATATTTTCTTATTATATGGCAGGGCTTGTCCAACCAATGGATAAGATTGTGGTTCGTTCCTCACACAATCTATCCTTATTCGTTCGCTGTTCTTTCAATTTGTCGTAAATCTCCGAACGACCTCAGGCCACTCCATTGCAAATTGTTTAAATGTGGCACCCCAATGGTCTTCTTCTAATTCGTCATCTCTTAAATCTATATCGGTAGTCAAACCTAATCGAGACGCATGCAATCGGTATGCATTGAAAAAGCTAACCTCGGACCCAGTGAAGGCATGACCCGTCAACTTGTGGTAGCGCTTTGTCTGCCAAAACTCAAGGACTTGACCAACTGCGCCTGCCACGAGTTTGCCAAGAAGAAACGCAAGCACGGCTTGCCAACCTCCGAGAAGGAAACCAGTAATAACTACAGCAATAAAGTAAATGCCATAGCCTGCTGGGTAACTGTAAAGTGTGCCAAGCGGAACAAGGCCGGGCACGATGTAAAGACCAAACGCATTTATCAATCTCCCTGCCATCTGGCAGACAGCAACCACTATGCCAATATGGAGCGGCGGGAGGTGCAGTCCAAATCCGACCATGCCAGCAATAAACGCAAGCATTCCAGGCAGACTTTCAATACCTTCTGTGGTTTTTAGAATCCTAAAAGAAGTTACCTTTGGATGTAGGCGAGCCATCAAACCGAAGGCATAGGGAATATCGATTCTTATCTTCAGACCACGAGGTGTATAGATTGCCATATTATGTTTGTCTCCGTGTCAGCGAACGGGGAGCTGAGGGGCCGGGCTTTTAAACCCCAAAAGCTCAGATAAAAGGTAAATTTCCCTGAACCACATACTTTCCAAAACGCCGCGCAGGTAGCCCGGTCCCTCTCCAGCGTTTGGTTATCCATCTGGAACATGAATAGAACTCATTTATGTAAATTTTCCATTTTAGAAATATCCAACCGAGACAATAAAGAAATTCTGGCAAAAATTAAACAAAATAGTCCGTTAAAACCAAGCCAGAAACTGTCCAGAAAACCACCAGAAATCCATCGTACATCTGCCTGGTCGAATAAGTCCCAGATTAGATGAGAACCTAGGCCGACCCCAAAGCCCGCAATAATCAAGGTCAGGAATACCGATTTGAAACGTTTTGCAACAAATAAAATTAAAAAGAACAATAATCCACTGTGAAAGATTGGATTTCGATGTCCCCCAATTCCTATCAATGTAATGTCCAGATCTGGAAAAACTGTTCCGAAATAACATGGAATAAGTGAAATAAAAAACATAAATACTAATCTGATTTTCGAACTAATTGAGTTTGAAAAAGTGAATACAAACCCCATTAAAGTGAGAATTCCAACCAAGCTATGTGCTGCTCGATATGAACTTTTCTGATCAAAAAAATTCAAGACAAAAAAATTGATTGTAATTGCTATGGCTAAAAATAGTCCAAGTATCAGAAATGCCTTTTTCGATTTTTGAATAGCGTCTATAGTCATTGCATTCACTTTTAAACTCGACTATCAAGTTTTTTCTTTAACCCTGTAAACTCTGGGTTTAGAAATGACAGTTTTCGTATGGTATATTTGCTGTTAAAACCATAACATATTGATTTTATTGGCTATAAGAAATCATGCCAAAGGTAGAGCCTTCTTTTACGCTCAGTCAAAATATTCAGTAAAATCAAATCATTAAAAAAAACTTGATAGTCGAGTTAAAGGATAACACTTAAGTTAAGCGGCTGCTACACAGCCAAAAAAAACTCCTAAGGTTGATGTCCGCTTCAACTTAATGGTTAAATGAGCCCTCCGAATCTGTTGTATCTGGCACGACGCTTGCATTATAGGTAAAGTAACTTTCAACCTTGTCCGCCCGAAGGGCTTCATTTAACGCCGAGGTGAGCCGCCGCGCCAACAGCCTTTGCGGAATTCGCCTCCCGTTCTCGCGGTCGGCTCTACCGAAATGTTCAAGTAAGCCGCTGCGCGGCAGATTCGCGAAGGCTTCCGTTCCATTAGCTCTCCCAGTATACTCGCTTTTTTATTTTAAAATTTTATAAATTCAGACACTTCCTGTAATTTAAAGGGGTAGTTTCTTTTAACCCCAATATAAGGAGAAGTGTCAAAATGAAAGATTATTATGAACAATCCGTGAGAGCCCTCAAGCTTGCCGGCTTGAGCAAAAGTACCCAGGAGAGCTACACCCGTTCTGTTCGTCAAATTGTAGATTTCTACAACAAAACCCCTGATCTCATCACAGAGTTTGAGCTTGAAGATTATTTTCTTCACAGGCAAGAAAAGGATCAGTGGTCTGCGGCCACCATGCGTATTGCCTATTGCGGCATCAGGTTCTTTTTTCAAAATGTGCTCAAGCGGGAATGGCATGTTTTCACCTACATGAATGCCAAAAGGGAAAAAAGCCTTCCCTGCGTTTTGAGCCAAAAAGAGGTCTTCGATATACTGAGCTGTGTGACCACTTTTCACAACTACGCCTTTCTCTCTACAGTGTATTCCTGCGGTTTTAGGCTTTCCGAGGGGCTTGCACTACAGGTATCGGACATCGACAAAGATCGCATGATGATCCATGTGCACAGAGGGAAAGGGGCAAAGGACCGGTTTGTCCCCCTGCCTCAAAGCACCCTTGAGCTGCTGCGACGGTATTGGATCACCCATAGAAACCCCAAACTGATATTTCCCGCCATGGGCAGAGGCGGGAATCAAGCTCCGATTTCAGAGAAGCCGATGTCCATTGAAGGCGTGCAAGGTGCCTTTCGCCAGGCAAAGATTGCCGCTGGTATCACCAAGCGGCGCGTTTCCATCCACACCTTGCGCCACTCCTATGCCACGCATCTGCTGGAAGCCGGGACCAACCCCCGATTGATTCAACGTTACATGGGCCACAGTCAGCTGGAAACCACCATGGTCTATTTCCATTTCACCAACAAAGGCACCGGGGATGCTTATGAGATCATAGACAAAACCATGAGGGGATTCGACCGTGTACTCAATTAATGAAATATTCCGAACCTTCGGACCGGAGTATATGGCATCCTTCGGGGAGTCCATGCCCGGTGATCATAAAAAGGTGATTAAAGCCATCATGGAATGTCGGACAGAAGCTTGTGGGCTGGTTATTTATGAATGCACCGAGTGTCATGCTCAGCACATCTCGTTCAGATCCTGCGGCAACCGCCATTGCCCGGCATGCCAAAATCATAAAATCAAACAATGGGTGGAAGGGCGGATGAATCGGCAATTGCCGGGTCACCACTTTATGATCACCTTCACAGTGCCCGAACAATTGCGGCAATTCATCCGCAGCAACCAGAGAGCCGCATATGCAGCCCTGTTTGCGGCATCTTCACAAACCTTGAAAGCGCTTACGCCCGATCCCAAATATATCGGAGGTGATCTCCCCGGTTTCTTTGGCGTGCTCCACACCTGGGGCCGTCAGTTGCAGTACCACCCTCATATCCATTACATTGTTCCTGGTGGCGCAATCTCAAAGGAAGATGGTAGTTGGCATCCTTCCAGGATTGATTTTTACCTGCCGGTGAGGGCCATGTCAAAGATATTCCGGGCAAAGTTCTGTGAAGAGATGAAAAAGGCAGGTCTTTTGCCTCAGGTACCTGCCGCTGTCTGGGAAATGGACTGGAATGTGAACTGTCAGGCTGTGGGCAACAGCGAAAACAGCATCAAATACCTGGCGCCTTATGTTTTCAAGGTGGCCATCTCCGACCATCGCATTGTCAAAGTTGAGGATCGGAATGTCTTTTTCAAGTACAAAAAAACCGGTAGTGAGCGCTGGCGCACCATGAAACTTGAAGCCATGGAGTTCCTCAGACGTTTTCTTCAACATGTGCTGCCCACTGGATTTATGAAGGTGAGATATTATGGCTTTTTGAGCCCTTCATCTTCCATTGACCTGGATCACATCCGACAGCTCATGGCGTCAGCCTATGGGATAAAGGCTGCGGAAGTATCTCCTGAGCCTGAGACAGCGTTGCACTCACTTACTTGTCCGGCGTGTGGTGGAAAGCTCAAATATTCCCATTCGGTGCTGCCGCATCAGATGATCCCCGGGGATACCGGGTAATATTTAGAGCACCAGTTGTTCAAAAATGGTTGTTTTTGAATTCCGTGTGAACGGGAAAGGATCTCTGCGCTTACGCTTCCAGTGGATGAGCGTTTTTATCTACAAATTGTCAAAGAGCAGGCTGAAGCAGCACGATTTCAAAGCAATTATTTAAATCCATCCTCCTTCCCACCGGAGGTTATCCCACTTCGGTGGGATCTCCCTCCTGAATTATTCAAAGCAAAACCCTTATGGCAAAAAAAATGAACTTGGCTTCGGTGCCGGGCTTCTTGAACAAAGGATTGAGATCGACCCCCATCAAGTGTGATTTGAACTTGTGATTTGTCGTATGGGGGTCGACACAATCCTAAAGGTTAGGTGAAGATTGTTTTTTGCCAAGCGTTCTCAATCATATGGTTAAAATTGTTGTCTACGACAGCTTTACGGATATCTTTTCCTGTTAGTGGGACAACTACCAGATCTGTTCTACTTGATCGCAAAAGTTCCTTTTCAATAGTGCCAGCAAATCCATTCCACGAGATCAAAAAACAAAGACTGCAACGCTTTCTTCTATTTTCAGCTTTCATTTCTAAAATTGAAAATTCATTTCGACCGCACTTCGTACTCCAATTTTTACACTCTGCAAGAATAATGGTTTTTTCAGTTGATAAAAATCCAGTAGCAGTATTGTTAAAAATTGCAATATCAATTTCTTCAGTACATGTTTTGACTCTTTCCATAACTTTGAGGCCGGGAATGGTAAGAAATAATTTACACATAAGCTCTTCAAGAGCTTTACCTTTAAGTTCAGAGATTGTTGCTCTCTCCACAAGAGATAATAATGTTTCAGAAGATAATGGTTTTAAAGCCAGTTTTTCTTTGCCTTGCAGCTCAAGCATTGTTGCAGTAAGCTGTTCTATTTTAAATAAGTGCATTGGGCCAGAAGTAGAGCACTGTATGTCCCCAAAACTAACTTCAAACATTTTGAAAGGAGGGTGGCCCTCAACGAAAAAAATTACACGATCATCAATGTCACGTGTCAAAAAAAAATGACTCTCAATATGCTGTTTCAAGTGGTCAACAATAAAATCAACTTGATATGCCCCATATTCCAAAAATTCTTTCTCAGCTTCTATAGCAAATGCCGGATCAATTGCAAACCAATGTGAAGGAATGTATTGGTCGTCTGATACTTCTACCTCTCGTTCAATCACAATTGAAATATACCATTCCCATTGACTGAAGTCATGCCGTAGAGGCTCTCGTTGAGCTTTTATTAGCATGTTTTTTTCATCTAATTCAGAAACTTCTTCATGTAAGACATTTCTTTTTATTAATGTGTATGCCCCAGTTTTAGCGATCTGATATTCTCGATATAACTTTTCGACAGGTTTACCTAAGTAAATACTTGTATACTCATTAGGAAGAGGATAGTTCTTTAACAAAATCGGTGAGCCTGATGGAGACTCATGAGCTTTGTCTCCATATTTAGATTTAGTCCCGTAAATACGTTCAAATCGTAATCGAATTTTCATTTAAATATTCTCTATTCCTAAAAAATTCAAGAAATACAAAGTAACTTTATGAATTAATACTCTCAAATGAACAAAGAACCTAACACAAGTATCAGCGGTGTTGCCCATAGCGCAGCGGCGGGTAACATCCGCTGAATACACAAGTTAAGTGATATCAACCTCTTGATTTGTATTCTATCACATTATCAGACTTGTCACCTTTTTTGTTTTTTGATTCGGCTTTGGTCAGAAGTGTAGGAGGAATATTCCATTTCTCTCCCTCATCAGTATAAACTGTCACAGTTTTCTTGTTGTATTTGACAATTTTCCCGAAAACATTGACTCCGTGAGTAGGTGAAAAAGAGACCCTTTCACCAACGCTGAATTCCATCATTGCTGAATGAACTCTCATCGACTGCAGAAATTTGAGCCGTTCTACTATTTTGTGATTCAGTTCAATAAGCTCTTGTTCTGTTAGCTTGTCTATGTCAATTTTCATTTTTTCTTATAAATCTGTTTTTCATCCAAGTTCTGTCCTAAGTGTACGTTTTACGATATCAGCGACTGTATCTTTGGTGATACCTCTTTTTTTACAGTAACTTGACTGAAGCCAGTCAGATAGTTTTTTGGCTCCTTTGCTCGCGTTGCATGAAACACAACAAAGGGCGATATTTTCCCGCGTGATAATGCGTGCGTCATTAACGATATGTTCCCAAGAAGCAACAGTTTTTCGTGAACTATCAGATGTCTTTTTATCTGTCATTTTAACCCCGCAATAAACACAATCTTTATCACGGCTTCTTACTTCTTTTTCCAGCCAATCAGGAATCCCCCAGCGGTTCATTTTACCTCTTTGTTTCCACTTAACGGCGAAGCTCACCCGACGAAAACCGCGCAGCGGTTTTTGGTCGGGTGGAGCGACTGGTTAGCGGCCATCAAGCGGAAACAAAGAACAGACATTCTTAGATACCTCCTCAAGTTGACCAGCTTCTAAACCAAGAACTGCATACAGTCTGCAGTTGCCAGATTGATCCATCATTACGATTTTTAGTGTTACATGACCCAGTGCGCTGGATGCGGCTGAAAGAGTTAGCTCGCCATCAATGGCCGACCATACCTTTTCACCTTTCCACCCCTTCCATGAATCAGCCATTTCACGGAATAGCAGACTGGGTGGACCAGAGTAATAGGTGGAGGACTGAACCTCACCAACAAAAGGTGCTCCTGTAACTGAAGCAACGAAATCAACTGCATCACTTGTGCTTCCAGACAAGCGAAAGGTAAGAGCCGTAGCATCATCACATGACTTAATTGAAACTTTTTCCATATTAACCGCTAACGTGGCCATCAGTGGCGCGAGGTACGAGCGTCCACCTGTATGGCGTTGTTCAAGTAAGCCGCTGCGCGGCAGATTCGCGAAGGCTTCCGTTCCATTAGCTCTCCCAGTATACTCGCTTTTTTATTTTAAAATTTTATAAATTCAGACACTTCCTGTAATTTAAAGGGGTAGTTTCTTTTAACCCCAATATAAGGAGAAGTGTCAAAATGAAAGATTATTATGAACAATCCGTGAGAGCCCTCAAGCTTGCCGGCTTGAGCAAAAGTACCCAGGAGAGCTACACCCGTTCTGTTCGTCAAATTGTAGATTTCTACAACAAAACCCCTGATCTCATCACAGAGTTTGAGCTTGAAGATTATTTTCTTCACAGGCAAGAAAAGGATCAGTGGTCTGCGGCCACCATGCGTATTGCCTATTGCGGCATCAGGTTCTTTTTTCAAAATGTGCTCAAGCGGGAATGGCATGTTTTCACCTACATGAATGCCAAAAGGGAAAAAAGCCTTCCCTGCGTTTTGAGCCAAAAAGAGGTCTTCGATATACTGAGCTGTGTGACCACTTTTCACAACTACGCCTTTCTCTCTACAGTGTATTCCTGCGGTTTTAGGCTTTCCGAGGGGCTTGCACTACAGGTATCGGACATCGACAAAGATCGCATGATGATCCATGTGCACAGAGGGAAAGGGGCAAAGGACCGGTTTGTCCCCCTGCCTCAAAGCACCCTTGAGCTGCTGCGACGGTATTGGATCACCCATAGAAACCCCAAACTGATATTTCCCGCCATGGGCAGAGGCGGGAATCAAGCTCCGATTTCAGAGAAGCCGATGTCCATTGAAGGCGTGCAAGGTGCCTTTCGCCAGGCAAAGATTGCCGCTGGTATCACCAAGCGGCGCGTTTCCATCCACACCTTGCGCCACTCCTATGCCACGCATCTGCTGGAAGCCGGGACCAACCCCCGATTGATTCAACGTTACATGGGCCACAGTCAGCTGGAAACCACCATGGTCTATTTCCATTTCACCAACAAAGGCACCGGGGATGCTTATGAGATCATAGACAAAACCATGAGGGGATTCGACCGTGTACTCAATTAATGAAATATTCCGAACCTTCGGACCGGAGTATATGGCATCCTTCGGGGAGTCCATGCCCGGTGATCATAAAAAGGTGATTAAAGCCATCATGGAATGTCGGACAGAAGCTTGTGGGCTGGTTATTTATGAATGCACCGAGTGTCATGCTCAGCACATCTCGTTCAGATCCTGCGGCAACCGCCATTGCCCGGCATGCCAAAATCATAAAATCAAACAATGGGTGGAAGGGCGGATGAATCGGCAATTGCCGGGTCACCACTTTATGATCACCTTCACAGTGCCCGAACAATTGCGGCAATTCATCCGCAGCAACCAGAGAGCCGCATATGCAGCCCTGTTTGCGGCATCTTCACAAACCTTGAAAGCGCTTACGCCCGATCCCAAATATATCGGAGGTGATCTCCCCGGTTTCTTTGGCGTGCTCCACACCTGGGGCCGTCAGTTGCAGTACCACCCTCATATCCATTACATTGTTCCTGGTGGCGCAATCTCAAAGGAAGATGGTAGTTGGCATCCTTCCAGGATTGATTTTTACCTGCCGGTGAGGGCCATGTCAAAGATATTCCGGGCAAAGTTCTGTGAAGAGATGAAAAAGGCAGGTCTTTTGCCTCAGGTACCTGCCGCTGTCTGGGAAATGGACTGGAATGTGAACTGTCAGGCTGTGGGCAACAGCGAAAACAGCATCAAATACCTGGCGCCTTATGTTTTCAAGGTGGCCATCTCCGACCATCGCATTGTCAAAGTTGAGGATCGGAATGTCTTTTTCAAGTACAAAAAAACCGGTAGTGAGCGCTGGCGCACCATGAAACTTGAAGCCATGGAGTTCCTCAGACGTTTTCTTCAACATGTGCTGCCCACTGGATTTATGAAGGTGAGATATTATGGCTTTTTGAGCCCTTCATCTTCCATTGACCTGGATCACATCCGACAGCTCATGGCGTCAGCCTATGGGATAAAGGCTGCGGAAGTATCTCCTGAGCCTGAGACAGCGTTGCACTCACTTACTTGTCCGGCGTGTGGTGGAAAGCTCAAATATTCCCATTCGGTGCTGCCGCATCAGATGATCCCCGGGGATACCGGGTAATATTTAGAGCACCAGTTGTTCAAAAATGGTTGTTTTTGAATTCCGTGTGAACGGGAAAGGATCTCTGCGCTTACGCTTCCAGTGGATGAGCGTTTTTATCTACAAATTGTCAAAGAGCAGGCTGAAGCAGCACGATTTCAAAGCAATTATTTAAATCCATCCTCCTTCCCACCGGAGGTTATCCCACTTCGGTGGGATCTCCCTCCTGAATTATTCAAAGCAAAACCCTTATGGCAAAAAAAATGAACTTGGCTTCGGTGCCGGGCTTCTTGAACAAAGGATTGAGATCGACCCCCATCAAGTGTGATTTGAACTTGTGATTTGTCGTATGGGGGTCGACACAATCCTAAAGGTTAAGCTCCCCTGTTCATGTTCACGTTGCCAGGTGAGTCTCCGCAGGATACTCACCGGTCTTGAAGCACTTCTCCAGTCGGGCCTTGGCCAGCATCGAGTAGATGAACCAATCATCCTGGTCGGAGAGCCCCGGCACGCATTCGAGGCGTTCGATCGCGCCATCAACCTTTGAGATCCGGATTCTTCCAGCCTTGTCTCGGTTGTCCCCGTAGGCGTAGACTGCCAGCTCCGGGCCATCTTCTACTCGCCATAGTCTGCAGAGCCTGCCCATGGTTTCCTTTGTGGTGCTTAACATTTAAGTTGAGCTGCACGCTCTCAACAACAACCATGCATCCTAAAGAGTTCAAGAGCGTGTCCGCTCGAACTTACAGGTTACATTAGCCGGGTTGATATCTCAATCGTTACTCTCTTGGTATAAAGTAAATGACGGCTCCATATCATTCTCAGATTCACCCTGTAATTTGTACCAATTCTTGTTGGAATATTCAACCCGTGTCCTCTCTGATTGTATATTTCAGGTAAAATTTACCCGTAATGTACTTATTTAAGACAGCTGTTTCTCAATTTGCCCGCAATACTTCCTCCATATATCCCGATGGTCATGATGGTCATGATGATACCTGTCAATTCAATTGATCCCTGTCAGGTAGAATCTAAAATAGCTACAGGTGTCTGAGTTGAACTGCCGGTCAACTTCTCAGTGATGATATTGCCGTATCCGTCTATGATAAGGATGGTTATCATGGTGCCTTTATTGCATTTGGAACATGTGCTTCCTCTTTTATCCGGAACTACTTCAGGCTGCACCATCTTTTTGGATTCCTCTGCAAGATCCCTGCGGACAGTTTCAATGGTTGCTCCGGCTTTACTGTTGGCCAGTATTCCGTAATACCTGATACGATGAAATTGTTTTGGCAGTACGTGGTACAGGAACCGCTCTATAAATGTTTCAACCGGCAGGGAGGTTGTTTCCCATCGGCCCTTCTTTTTGGTGTTCTTGAACCAGAATTCAATCTTCCCGTCTTTTTCTGCAATGATGCGGTTATTGCTGATGGCGCTCCGGTGGGTATACCGGCCGATATATTTGACGACTTCCTCGGGTCCTGCAAAAGGCGGTTTGGAAAAGACCACCCACTCTCTGGGGACTTCGTGGTACAGCCACTGCCTGAAGGTGTGGGCATCTGCAAGTTGGCTCATTTCTCCCGGGAACTTCAGCATTCCTTTGTCATGGGCCTTCAGGAGGCCTTCCAGAAACTTGGCCCTGAACACGTTGGACAATGCCATGACTGGAAAAAGAAAGGTTGCGGCATTGTCAAGGGATTTCCATTTGCCGGTCGGGTCGATTCCCCCTGCTGTGACAATATAGTGTACATGGGGATGGGGCCAGAGTTTACCTCCCCAGGTGTGCAGGATGCCGTAAAATCCGATGGTGGCACCCAGCCGTTTGGGATTGTGTCCAAAATCCAGGAGCGTCCGGGAGGAACTCTCAAATAACAAATCATACATCACTTGTCTGTTATAGCTGCACAGGGTGTTGAACTCATGGGGCAGGGTAAAGACACAATGGTGGTAGGGTACCGGCAAGAGGTCATTGAGCCGTGCTTCCACCCACTTCTTCCGGGCAATATTATTGCAGCCGGGACAATGGCGGTTCCTGCAGGAGTTGTATCCTTTCTCCAGGTGGCCGCAGGTGTCGCAGATCTTCCAGTGGGCACCGAACTCGCCGCACCGGCAGTGTTCAATGTCGTACATGACCTTGTGCTGCCTGGGATGAAGCCGGTGTTCTGATCGGAACGACTCTCCGTGTTTCCTGAAGATATCTCCGACAGTAGGGCTTGATACCGGTTTATCCGGAAGTGGTGTATGGCAGTCGTGTATTTTCATCGTTTATCGGAGGGAAACCAGAGGAGATAAGGGGGGAGCCAAGCTGCAAGAATTATGACAGGCGTGGCATTTGCGCTTTTTGCAAATGACATGACTGGCGAAATTCTTGCGCGCAGGCTCCCCCCGTTCTCCGGTAAAGTTCTCCTCATTGCCTTTTGAAATCCTTTGTTTTAAGGGCGTTTTGAATTTTCTTCCTCGCTTTATAAAGCTGCCATGTCCGCCGCTAGGCTTAATGTAACAAGTAATTGTGTGGTTCTGTATAACCCACGTAATTATGATGTATTTGTTATATTTGACAAAAAAATAAAAGTCAACTATGGTTTTTTCTAACTGGATAACACCACAAAATTAAATATTATCGGAATTGGATATCATGATCAAAATCCCAGAGGCACTTCGCATAAAATATAACCAGCTGTTGGTTAAAAGAAGTGTTTTCTCTGCTGATTTAATGGTGGTTCCCAAGAGGCTGTGCCGGCCAATGGATGCTTCAAGGCGATACCAAAACATCGGATTCTTCCCAAAGCAGTAGCTCGGAGCCCAAAAATGATTTTTCCAGACTATTTCATTGCTCCCCGAGTCGGTCCCCCAAATCCGTTATAATCAAAAATTTTCAATGCAGTGGTTTTGATTCAAAAACAAATCATTCCCCTATTCTCTTTATTGGTCCCAATGCTCGGCCCTGAACATTGGATTTGAAATCGAATCAAAATGCTTAAATGCATTCCACTAATCAGTGGGTTTTGATTCGATATAGAATCAAGATATAATTTTAGCCCCTTCCCACCCGGCATTAATTTAATATCAATCAGCTGCCCTTGAAAGTCATAACCACCCGCTTTTAATACAAAATTCATATAACAAGATAGAAATTACACAGCAGATACCCACATAACCAAAGAGATGGTATGAAAAATGCTATTGTAGAAACAAACCCAATTATTGCCAAATTAAAATCAGGGACAAACCGAATTTGTCTCCAACCTCAGCACTTGAGAGGGGGGAGGTTTTCCAACTCAGCCGGGGGCAACAACCCCCTGAACATCTACATGGAGGAATAAATGAACACCAATCAGGAAATTAATGAACTACGGGCAAAGGTAATTCCCACAGGCCATGCCAGCGGCACCACCTGCTACGTGGAATCTGCCAAAGGCGCCATTATTAAAGATGTGGAAGGCAACGAGTACATTGATTTTGCCGGCGGTATTGCCGTCATGAACGTGGGACACAGCCACCCCAAGGTGGTGGCAGCCATCAAAGCGCAGGCGGAAAAATTCACCCACACCTGTTTCATGGTAAATCCCTATGACACCGCTGTACTTCTGGCCGACAAACTGTGCCGGATAACCCCCGGTGATTTTTCCAAAAAGGCATTGTTTGTCAACTCCGGTGCCGAAGCCGTGGAAAATGCCGTAAAAATTGCCCGCTACTACACCGGTCGCCAGGCCATCGTGGTGTTTGACAATGCCTACCACGGCCGTACGGCCCTGACCATGACCATGACGGCCAAGGTAAAACCCTACAAGTGGAAATTCGGCCCCTTTGCCCCGGAAATCTATCGTGCGCCCTTTGGTGACATTGAAGCGCTAAAACAATTTTTCATCACCGGCATTGACCCTGAAAGCGTGGCTGCCATCGTGGCCGAACCCATCCAGGGCGAAGGCGGATTCATTGCTCCGCCGGATGGGTATTTCCAGGAACTGGCAGCACTGTGCAAGGAGCACGGCATTCTTTTTGTTGCCGATGAAATCCAGAGCGGCATGGGCCGTACCGGGAAAATGTTTGCCATGGAGCACTGGGGAGTGGAACCGGACCTGATGACGGTGGCCAAGAGTCTTGCCGCTGGCATGCCCTTGAGTGCTGTGGTGGGCCGCACTGAAATCATGGATTCAGTTCATCCCGGTGGACTGGGTGGTACCTACGGCGCTAACCCTGTGGCCTGCGCTGCCGGTCTTGCCGTCATGGAAATTTTTGAAGAAGAGAACCTGCTGGAAAAATCCCGGAAACTGGGTGAAACGCTCATGGCACGCTTTGGGAAATGGGTTAAAGAGTTCAAACATGTGGGTGAAACCCGAGGCATCGGTGCCATGTCCGGCATCACCCTGGTGGACGACCATGGCAACCCTTCAGCCGAAACCGCTAAAAAACTGGTTAATTTCTGTTATGGGAAGGGACTCATCATCCTTGCCTGCGGTATCCATGGCAATGTCATCCGGGTGTTAATGCCCCTTGTCATCACCGATGATCAGTTGAAGAAAGGGTTGTCCATCATGGAGGAAGGACTTGCAGCCATCGCGTAAAAAACGCACCCGTCATGAGTGGTCTGATCTGCCGCCGCATAGGGTGTCAGGTATCAATACAGAATTTCGCATATGGTGTGAGAGATGAGAGCTTAGGCCCGTCGAATGAAATCAATGGAATCTATGAAGGAAAATACAATGTCTAAGATTTTTACCCGGTACGGTGACGGGACCCCTGTGGAGCTTAGTCAAAAAGAGCTCATGGAAGATATGCAGGCGGGAACGGAGGATGCGGCGGATCGTGCAAAAGTCCCTGTGTTAACCGACGATGACCTGAAGTACATGTTCGACATTCTGGCAAGCCCCCACAGCTTTGTCAGCTGCGAACGCGGAAAAGAGATCATCCTCACCTATGATGCCGGCACCCTGAAAATTAGAAGGGTTGGGGTCAACGTGGATCGCATCCAGGCCCTGCAGATATACGAGAAAATCATGGGTGCAGACACCATGGAGCTGTGTCATGTGGACTACAGCTACAAACCCATCAAACCCATCATCACCATGGAACAACCCATCATGGAGCAGGCCCTTTTGGCCACCCATATCCCATTGTTTTATGGTGCCATGCCCAACCTTGGGCTCTACAGTCAGCCCGATGGCCCCTTTCCCAACCCTGCGGAACTTCTGCCCAACGGTCAAATTAAAGAGGCCCGGGAATCCCTTGAACGCACCGTGGAAGAGGCGGTCAGGGATATCGTGTTCACCGGTGCCGCCATGTACGAGTCCGGTGCCGACGGTATCAACCTTGATTCCGTGGGGGCGGCCGGAGATGCTGATTTTCTGGCCTCCCTCATGGCCTGCCGGAAACTCAAGGGAAAATATCCCGATATCTGTATCCAGATCGGCATGGCAGGAGAGTTTATCCTTGGCATGCACGGAGAACTTGAATTTGACGGCGTGCGCCTGGCCGGTCTCTATCCCCAGGACCAGGTCATCCTTGCCAAGCAGGCAGGAGCCACCATATTCGGTCCAGTTGTTAACACCAACACCACAGAGTCAACCCCCTGGAATCTGGCCCGGGCCATCACCTTCATGAAGGCGTGCGGTGAAGTGGCTCAGATTCCCATCCATCCCAACATGGGCATGGGCGTCGGTGCGGTACCCGTGAACGATCACCCGCCCATTGACACCGTATCCCGTGCATCGGCGGCCATGACAAGCCTTTGCAAACTTGATGGACTGTAGGTTGGCGTGGGTGATCCCGTTGCCATGGCGATCACCCACGCGCATGCATCGGGCATGGGCGGAATGCGAGGTGCCGGAGATCTGGTAGCTCGTGCCCAAATGTCCCGGGGTATGCGAATCTGGGAGGCCAAAGCGTATGTGGCTGAAAAACTGAAAATTTCCGTGGCGGACCTGACAGACCCCGTCATCATGACCGAAGTCAGAGAGGATCTGCAGATCGGCCAGATGACCCCCATGCCGGGCTGCGCCAAGGGAATTGAAGCCAAATTCAACATTGCACGGGAACTGGATTTCAACATTAACTGCGTCAACCGGTTCAGGAAACGAACATCCTTGTAAAATTGATGTGAATCGTAAGTTCTCATTGTCCCTGCCACATTTATGAGAATTAAATGTGGCAATACATCAAGAACCGGCATCCTTCATATCACCATAAAAGCAGTTTACACTTTTTTAAGGATGACCATCTAAAAATGAACATTCGCCTCGTAAAAGTGTAAAGCAGGAGTGAAGGATGCCAAAGAACCTATGGTTGAAAAAAAAGCCACAACAAAGGGAAAAAACAATAAATGATTGATGCAAAGCTCATTGAGGAAGCCAAGAATCTACTGGTGGCCCAGAATAAAGACGGTGTGGAAGCCATTGCCAAAAAAATAATCGCCGACGGTGGAGATCCACTGGAATTAATGAATGCCGCATTTATTCCAGGAATCAACACAGTGGGAGATCTTTTTGGCAGGGGCCAGATGTTTCTGCCGGAGCTGATGCAGGCAGCAGAGGCCATGAAATCGGCAACGGATGTTGTCAACGAAGCACTGGCAACAACAGGTGGTGCCCAGGAGAAAAAGGGCAAAGTGCTCATTGCCACGGTAAAGGGAGATGTCCATGACATTGGAAAATGCATCGTGGTCTCTTTGATGAAAGCCAACGGCCTCACCGTATTTGATCTGGGCCGGGATGTGGACATTGATACCATCATCGAAAAGGCAGTGGAGAACGATGTGGATGTCATTGGTACCAGCGCCCTTCTCACCACCACCATGAACCAGCAGAAAAGTCTGGAAGAAGCCTTGAAATCTGCCGGGTACAAAAACCGTTTTGCCACCGTGGTGGGCGGTGCCCCCTGCACCCCGAGATGGGCCGCCCGTATCGGTGCCGATGCCTATGCCGAAGATGCCCAGGACGGTGTGGTCAAGGTAAAAGAGATCATTGCACAGAAAAGATAGTCACGGTTTGGAGATCTGCTCTGTTTTATGGCGGGTCAATCCCGTATCGTTTTTCAAAATCATAACCATTCGGCAGGTCTTCCGGCAAAATTCAGACCGGATCACACCATTTGAACGTCCAAAGTGGTGGCAGGTGTGCATAACAGGAAGACCTGCCTACCCACCGGAATCTGTAAGGAGACACGGCCATGCACGGCTATTACGGTAAAGTTTTAATCATTGACTTAAACAGCCGATCATTTGAAATTCAAACCATCCCGGAGGATATTTATAAAACCTATCTGGGAGGTAAGGGTCTTGCATCCTGGCTTCTGTATCGGTTAAATCCCAGGGGGATTGATCCGTTGGCCCCGGAAAACCACATCATTTTTGCCACCGGTCCCGTTACCCAGAGTTCTGTGTGGGGCTCGTCCCGGTACGGTGTGTTTACCAAATCCCCCCAAACCGGATTTTATTCGGAATCCTATTCCGGCGGCAAAACCCCGGAAGCAGTGGATGCGGCAGGATTTGACGCCGTGGCCATCCGGGGGGCCTGTAAGACCCCCACGGTGCTGGGGATTGGTCCCCATGGCGCTGTATTCCATGATGCCGGAGATATCTGGGGCATGGAAACCTATGCCGCAGAGGATGCCGTCATTGAACGGTTTGCCGCCCCTTCCGGGTACAAACGAAGGGGGGCCGTGGTTATCGGGCCTGCGGCTGAGAACCTGGTGGTATTTGGTGTCATTGAAAATGATTACTGGCGCTCCGCCGGTCGCACCGGTGTGGGGACCATCCTGGGTTCCAAAAAGGTCAAGGGTATTGCCTTTTACGGAGATAAAAAACGGGTCCCCTTTTCCCATGATGCGGTGAAGGCCCTTACCAAAAGAATCACTGTCGAAAGCAAAACCAACCCCGGCGTAAAAGCATATAAAAGTTTTGGCACCCCCATGATGGTGGATATGCTCAACAATGCCAAGGCCTTTCCCACCCGTTACTGGTCCCGGGGCACCTGCGATCACCGGGAGAAAATCAATGCCGCTGCCCTGCACTCCCAGTGTGATGTCACGGCCAATGCCTGTGCCAAATGTCTCATGGCCTGCGGTCGCCTCACCACGGTGACATTGGGCCGCCATGCCGGTCTTAAAATTGAAGGACCGGAATATGAGACCCTCTACGCCTTTGGGGGACTCTGCATGATCGACAGCATTGAAGAGATCTGCCATCTCAATGATGTGTGCGATCGCCTGGGTATGGACACCATCACCGCCGGTAATCTGTGTGCCTTTACCATGGAGGCGGTGGAGCGGGGAGTCGTGAATTATGATATCTCCTATGGCGATGTGAATGGCACGGTGCGACTGCTCCATGACATTGCCCAGCGAAGGGATATTGGTGACATCCTGGCCCAGGGCATCAAAAAAACCGCTGGGGCATGGGGCCTTGAGGAGATTGCCGTGCATGCCAAGGGCATGGAACCCGCCGGATACGATCCCCGGGTATTAAAGGGGATGGGCCTTGCCTATGCCACATCGGATCGGGGGGCCTGTCATCTTCGGGCCACCTTTTATAAACCTGAACTGGCCGGAATGATTCCTCCGGATCAAATTGAGGAAAAAGCCGATCTCTTCCTGGATTTTGAGGATCGACTGACCCTGTTTGACACCCTCACCCTTTGCCGATTCTACCGGGATTTATACACCTGGGAGGGACTGGGGGAGATGATCCATGCCCTGACGGGATTTGACGGAGACCCGGCCACATTGAAAAACAATGCCAAAGCGGTGTGCAACATCGTACGCCAGTTCAATCTCAGGGAGGGGCTGCAGCCCGAGGATGATCGTCTGCCCAAGGGGCTCTACCGCCAACTGAAAAACAGTGAAAATCCTTTGACGGAAAAGGAGCTGGAGCAGATGCTGCAAGACTATTATCGCCTGCGGGGATGGGACCATAAAGGACAGCTGGCACCCAATGATTACGTGGCATAAATATTTGATGACTTGAAAGATTCCATCCTCTTGTCCACAAAATGTTAATTATGTTTTTTTAGTTGTTAATAGCGTGACCCGCTTTTTAGGCCGGTCTTGCAAAAACGGGTAAAGGTTGAGATCTTGGCATTAACAGTTCCGCGAACCGATAACGGATCATCCTTGATTTGAATTTACATAACGAACAATTACAGATTGTTATAAATATTTTTTTGTTTTTAAGAATAATAAACAGGCATTAAAGATAATCATAATTACCACAGTTCCTTATAAAACAGGACCTTAAATGACATCTTGTTTTCGAACCCAAAACGGTTCGGCCCTATTTTCAAAAAATGAAAAATAACCATAACCTTTAGGATTGTGTCGACCCCCATACGACAAATCACAAGTTCAAATCACACTTGATGGGGGTCGATCTCAATCCTTTGTTCAAGAAGCCCGGCACCGAAGCCAAGTTCATTTTTTTTGCCATAAGGGTTTTGCTTTGAATAATTCAGGAGGGAGATCCCACCGAAGTGGGATAACCTCCGGTGGGAAGGAGGATGGATTTAAATAATTGCTTTGAAATCGTGCTGCTTCAGCCTGCTCTTTGACAATTTGTAGATAAAAACGCTCATCCACTGGAAGCGTAAGCGCAGAGATCCTTTCCCGTTCACACGGAATTCAAAAACAACCATTTTTGAACAACTGGTGCTCTAAATATTACCCGGTATCCCCGGGGATCATCTGATGCGGCAGCACCGAATGGGAATATTTGAGCTTTCCACCACACGCCGGACAGGTAAGTGAGTGCAACGCTGTCTCAGGCTCAGGAGATACTTCCGCAGCCTTTATCCCATAGGCTGACGCCATGAGCTGTCGGATGTGATCCAGGTCAATGGAAGATGAAGGGCTCAAAAAGCCATAATACCTCACCTTCATAAATCCAGTGGGCAGCACATGTTGAAGAAAACGTCTGAGGAACTCCATGGCCTCAAGTTTCATGGTGCGCCAGCGCTCACTACCGGCCTTTTTGTACTTGAAAAAGACATCCCGACCCTCAACCTTGACGATGCGATGGTCGGAGATGGCCACCTTGAAAACATAAGGCGCCAGGTATTTGATGCTGTTTTCGCTGTTGCCCACAGCCTGACAGTTCACATTCCAGTCCATTTCCCAGACGGCGGCAGGTATCTGAGGCAAAAGACCTGCTTTTTTCATCTCTTCACAGAACTTTGCCCGGAATATCTTTGACATGGCCCTCACCGGCAGGTAAAAATCAATCCTGGAAGGATGCCAACTACCATCTTCCTTTGAGATTGCGCCACCAGGAACAATGTAATGGATATGAGGGTGGTACTGCAACTGACGGCCCCAGGTGTGGAGCACGCCAAAGAAACCGGGGAGATCACCTCCGATATATTTGGGATCGGGCGTAAGCGCTTTCAGGGTTTGTGAAGATGCCGCAAACAGGGCTGCATATGCGGCTCTCTGGTTGCTGCGGATGAATTGCCGCAATTGTTCGGGCACTGTGAAGGTGATCATAAAGTGGTGACCCGGCAATTGCCGATTCATCCGCCCTTCCACCCATTGTTTGATTTTATGATTTTGGCATGCCGGGCAATGGCGGTTGCCGCAGGATCTGAACGAGATGTGCTGAGCATGACACTCGGTGCATTCATAAATAACCAGCCCACAAGCTTCTGTCCGACATTCCATGATGGCTTTAATCACCTTTTTATGATCACCGGGCATGGACTCCCCGAAGGATGCCATATACTCCGGTCCGAAGGTTCGGAATATTTCATTAATTGAGTACACGGTCGAATCCCCTCATGGTTTTGTCTATGATCTCATAAGCATCCCCGGTGCCTTTGTTGGTGAAATGGAAATAGACCATGGTGGTTTCCAGCTGACTGTGGCCCATGTAACGTTGAATCAATCGGGGGTTGGTCCCGGCTTCCAGCAGATGCGTGGCATAGGAGTGGCGCAAGGTGTGGATGGAAACGCGCCGCTTGGTGATACCAGCGGCAATCTTTGCCTGGCGAAAGGCACCTTGCACGCCTTCAATGGACATCGGCTTCTCTGAAACCGGAGCTTGATTACCGCCTCTGCCCATGGCGGGAAATATCAGTTTGGGGTTTCTATGGGTGATCCAATACCGTCGCAGCAGCTCAAGGGTGCTTTGAGGCAGGGGGACAAACCGGTCCTTTGCCCCCTTCCCTCTGTGCACATGGATCATCATGCGATCTTTGTCGATGTCCGATACCTGTAGTGCAAGCCCCTCGGAAAGCCTAAAACCGCAGGAATACACTGTAGAGAGAAAGGCGTAGTTGTGAAAAGTGGTCACACAGCTCAGTATATCGAAGACCTCTTTTTGGCTCAAAACACAGGGAAGGCTTTTTTCCCTTTTGGCATTCATGTAGGTGAAAACATGCCATTCCCGCTTGAGCACATTTTGAAAAAAGAACCTGATGCCGCAATAGGCAATACGCATGGTGGCCGCAGACCACTGATCCTTTTCTTGCCTGTGAAGAAAATAATCTTCAAGCTCAAACTCTGTGATGAGATCAGGGGTTTTGTTGTAGAAATCTACAATTTGACGAACAGAACGGGTATAGCTCTCCTGGGTACTTTTGCTCAAGCCGGCAAGCTTGAGGGCTCTCACGGATTGTTCATAATAATCTTTCATTTTGACACTTCTCCTTATATTGGGGTTAAAAGAAACTACCCCTTTAAATTACAGGAAGTGTCTGATTTTATAAAACTTTAAAATGGAAAGGCGGGTATGTTGGGAAACATCTTAGGGCGGAAGCCTTCGCGAATCTGCCGCGTAGCGGCTTACTTGAACGAACCGTTATAACCGCCACGGGCGGACCGGGATTTGGGACCTGGGTTCGCCCACAACGAATAATGAAAGTAATGTTAGGCTTACCTACACTTTCTTATAACTGCCACGGGCAGACCGCATGGGGGACCCGGGTCTGCCCACAACGAATAATGAAAGTAATGTTAGGCACACCTACGCTTTCTTATAAACCCACATGTCCTGGCGGACACAACGAAGATAGAAAATGGCATTATGCCGCCCCCCCCCCCCCGACGGGCAATGGGCCCGGCCCGGAACCGTAGACGGCTCAATTGGCCGGTTCCTATTGCCCGTCGGGGGAGGGGCTCTGCTGAGGTAGACTTGAAGACTACCTTTTCATATAAAAAATTCAAAAAGAATATTTATTTTATTACGGCATACTTTTTGCTTTTGCAACATATCACTTTCATGCTCTGTGGTAGGCAATACCGAGTCTGCCCTTGGCAATTATTATTGACAACATATTGACCTTGAATATAGTAATTATGCAGTTGTTCATATGAAAGTGCAGGTATACCTGACATTACTTTCATGTTTTGTTGTGGACGAACCTGGGTCCCAAATCCAGGTCCGCCCGTGGCGCTTATTAGGAGCCCAATTACTATATTCCGAATTATCTTTCAATTATCCACAAATAATAACCCACAAACCCAAGGATTTCTTTTGAAAAAAATTAATTTAACAATCAATGGACACGCCAAACAGGTGGTTGCCGACGAGAAGATGGTTCTGTTGGATCTTCTGCGGGATCACCTACGCCTGACCGGTGCCAAACAGTCCTGTGATCGAAAGGGACAGTGCGGTGCCTGCACGGTCATCGTCAATAAAAAAGCGGTATTATCCTGCCTCACCAAGGTTCATAAACTTGAAGGTGCCACCGTGATCTCCGTTGAGGGGCTGGGCACACCGGATAATCCCCACCTGATCCAGGAAGCCTTTGCCCTGGCCGGTGCCATCCAGTGCGGTTTTTGCACCCCGGGTATGATCATGGCCACCAAGGCTCTCCTGGACACCAACCTCAACCCCACGGTGGAGGAGATCAAGCACGCCCTTCGTCGGAATATCTGTCGATGCACAGGCTACGTCAAAATCATCGAAGCCGTTCAACTGGCCGCGCGATTTCTCAAAAAAGAGCTGACACCGGATGAGATCAAACCCCAACCCACCGATGCCAAAATGGGGGTTTCCCATGTGAGACCCTCGGCCCTTTTAAAGGCCTGCGGTTGCGCCCAGTTCGGGGCCGACATCACCATGCCCGGTGCCGCTGAGATCGCTGTGGTGAGAAGTCCCCACTTCCATGCCGAAATTAAAAACATTGATTTTTCCGAAGCTGAAAAAATGCCTGGATTTATCGGTACGCTCACAGCTGCGGACATCAAAGGCACCAATCGTCTGAAATACATTGTGGGAGACCGGCCGGTGATCTGTGAAGACCGGGTACGCACCCTGGGCGATGCCGTTGCCGTGGTGGTGGCCCAGACCCGGGAACAGGCCCTGGCCGCGGTGGATGCCGTAAAGGTGGACTATGTGCCGCTGCCGGAACTAAGAACCACAGACCAGGCCCTGGCACCGGATGCCGTTCAGATTCATCCTGACCGGCCCAACCACTGTTTCAGCCAACCCGTAATCAAAGGAGATGCCGCCAAAGGCTTTGCTGATGCCGCGGTGATAGCTGAAGAGCATTTTTCCACCCAGATCAATCACCAGGCCCCCATGGAGCCGGAAAACAGCGTGGCCTACATGGAAGGGGAAGGCGAAGATGCCACCCTGGTGGTCATGGGCCGCGGCATCAATATCCATCTACACATGTCCATGCTCCAGCAGGCCCTGGGGTTTGAAAACATCCGGTATGAAGAACCCTTTTCCGGGGGGCAGTTCGGCATCAAACTGGAGATCTTCACCGAAGGGATTACCGCTGCCGCCGCCTTGAAATTCAATCGACCGGTGCGCTACACCCCAAGCATTGCCGAATCCATGCTTCTCACCTCAAAGCGCCACCCCTTTGACATGAGAATCAAGATGGGAGCCGATGCCAAGGGTAAACTCACGGCCCTTGAAATGGACATGACCGTGGACAACGGTGCCTACCACTCCATTGGAAACGTCATTATCAACCGTGCCCTTCACATGCTCTCAAGCTCCTATTATATTCCCAATATCAATGTCTCTTCCAAACTGATCTATACCAACAATCCCTGGGGAAGTGCCGCCAGGGGAGCAGGGCCGCCACAGGCCCACTATGCCCTGGAGTGCACCATGGATCTTCTGGCACAAAAACTTGGCATGGATCCCCTGGCCTTCAGGAAGCTCAACAGCCTGGCACCGGGATTGACCAAGGCCACAGGGCATCCGGTGGATCAGTGGCCCTTTCCTGAGCTGTGTGATGCTCTCAAACCCAATTATGACCGGGCCATGGCCGATGCCGCATCCCACGACAACAAGGGCGCTGTCAAACGGGGGGTTGGACTGGGAGCGGCTGCATTCGGCATCGGATTTCCCGGAGATAAATCCATCTCCGCCGTGGAGCTGGAACCCGACGACGGGGTCACCGTATATGCTGCGGCGGCAGATCCCGGAGAGGGAAATGATTCCATGCTCACCCAGCTGGCGGCCCAGGTACTGGAGCTGCCCCTTGACAAGGTAAGGGCAAAAACCCGATCCACGGGGAACACGGCAGCAGCAGGTCCGGCCTCGGGCAGCCGGGTAACGCTGATGATCGGTGGTGCCACCGTGGCGGCCCTGGAGCAGTTGAAAAAAGCCATGGATGAGGTGGGCGCCAAAACATTTGAGGCCTTCAAAGCCGCCAATGTTCCCACACGCTATGTGGGCAACCGTGCCACCGTTGAAACCGCTCCCCTTGATCCTCAAACGGGCCAGGGTCCCTCGTCGGAATCCGATGTCCACGCCGTTCAGCTGGCAGAGGTGGAGGTCAATACGGAAACCGGAGAGGTCCGGGTGGTGAAAATGACCATGGCAGTGGATGCCGGCACCGTGATCAATCCCAATAACCTGACGGGTCAACTGGAAGGCGGCATGGACATGGGGGTGGGATATGCCCTCCGGGAAGAGTTCATCGCCGGAGAGACCACAGACTGGCGCACCTTTAAGTTTCCCACCATGAAAACCGCCTTTGATATGGATGTGGTGATACAGGAGACCCCCAGGCTCCGGGGCACATTGGGCGCCACGGGAGTGGGAGAGATGTCCATGGTGTCAACGGCACCGGCGGTGATCAATGCCATCAAGGATGCCTGCGGTGTATTGATCACCGATCTGCCGGCCACACCGGATAAGGTTTTGGCCGCGTTAAAAGCGGCAGACAGGGTATAAATGACTGAAAACGGTCTGAATCATTCAGCCGGACAGGGCCGCGACCGGCATCTGCGCACCATTGCCGGTCGCGATCTCTATTTTGACTGGGAAGAGTTTCTGTGGGATCCCCAGGAGTGGGATGAGAGTATCGCCCTGGAACTGGCCCGGGAAATGGGTCTTGAAACCCTTGATGAGACCCAGTGGAAGGTGCTCCGGTTCATGCGGAAATTTTATTTTTATCATGGCCGGGCCCCCATGAACAAAGACTTAAAGGCGGGAACGGGCATGACCCTCATGGCCCTGGAAAAGCTGTTTCCCCAGGGTATTCGCATGGGTGCCCGACGGCTGGCGGGACTGCCCAACCCCAAGGCTTGCATTTAGACGTTTCGGACTTATAATACCTGTCATATGAATTGATGCATTTTTCTGCAAATTAGAAAAAAAATTTGTACCAGGCAATTTGACCGGAACTATAATCGCACCACCGTGCACGGGAGTATCCTTATGATATATCTGGATAACGCCGCCACCACATGGCCAAAGCCAAGACAAATACTGGATCAGATGGTTGAACAGTTCTCCCGAATGGGGGTCTCGCCGGGCAGGGGCAGCTATGATGCCGCCCTGGAGGCATCGGGTTTTATATACCGGACCCGCACCAAGCTTGCCCGGTTCTTTGGCGCTCCTGATGCCAACCGGGTGATCTTCACAGCCAATGCAACGGACGGACTGAACACGGCACTAATGGGAATTTTAAAGCCCGGTGATCATGTTATCACCACCCGGCTTGAGCATAACTCGGTGCTTCGTCCCCTCCATCATCTGCAGGAAAATAATATCGTCACCTGCAGCATGGTCCCCTTTGACCGGCAGGGTTTCATTGACCCCCAGGATATCAAGAATGCCATCCGGCCAAAAACGAAATTGGTGGTCATGACCCATGCCTCCAATGTGCTTGGCACCATTCAACCCGTAATCCAGGTGGGGGCCATCTGCAAGGCCCACGGCATTGATCTTCTGGTGGATGCCTCCCAGTCCGCAGGACAGATCCCCGTTGACATGGAGGAAATGAACGCATCGGCCCTGGTGTTCACCGGCCATAAATCCCTTTACGGACCGCCGGGAATGGGGGGATTGATTCTCCACCCAACCCTTGACATTGCCCCCACCCGTTTTGGCGGCACCGGGATTGATTCCGGCAATCTGGTGCACACCCAGGAATTTCCCCATCGCCTGGAAGCCGGCACCCATAACTTCATGGGGATTATCGGGCTCTCCCTGGCTCTGGATTACCTGCTTGAAAAGGGGATTGACACCATTCACAGCCAGGAGATGAAACTTATCCGGCAATTATATGACGGATTCTCCCCCATCAAGGGCATCCGGATTTACGGTGCCGACGATCTCTCCCCCCAGCGCCACCTGGCCCTTCTCACCCTCACCCTTGACTCGCTGAACCCTGCCGATCTGGGTGCCGTCCTGGACGGCGATTTTGACATTGCCGTGCGGGTGGGACTCCACTGCGCCCCCCTGGTCCATGATACACTGGGCACCCGCAAGAGAGGTGCCGTCCGGTTCAGCCCGGGCATTTTCAACACCCCCGTTGAAATGGATACCGTTGTGGCGGCCATGGAACAGATTTCAAAACTTACCTGAGTGGTTGAGCACACCACTGAATAAATATAATGTCAAAATGGTGTGGTAAGTTTTGAAAGCCCAACGCAAAAATACCGGCTCACGGCAAGGGGACGACAATTAACAGTCAATGGGGATGGTTTACCTTGCTCGAAAGATGATTGGGAGCGGTGAGGATGCGGGGTCAGGCATACGCCATTGGTGGTTTTGTTGAAATTTTCCTTTAAACAAAAGCCGTTGCCAAAACCACAATAACTCAAGCCTGACCCCACAAATCCACGAATTTATTCAAATGGCTGGCGGTGCGCTCAAGCCCGAATTTTTAAATCCCAAGGTAGGCCTCTTTGATATGGGGATCACCCAACAGCTCCTGGGCCGGGCCCTCCATGGCAATGCGGCCATGCTCCAGCACATACCCCCGGTCACTGAGATTCAATGAGTGGTTGACATCCTGCTCCACCATCAGCACCGTGGTTCCCTGGTCTGCAATCTCGCGCACCGTGTCAAAGATGTCCTTTATTAGCACCGGCGCCAGCCCCAGGGAGGGCTCATCCAGCATCAAAATTCTGGGCATCCCCATTAATCCCCTGCCAATGGCCACCATCTGCTGTTCCCCACCGGAGAGGGTCATGGCAATCTGAGCGGAACGTTCCTTCAGCCGCGGCAAAAGGGAGTAGACATACTCAAGGGTTTTGGCCTCGTGTTTACGGGCTCTGGGGTTATACGCCCCCACAATGAGGTTGTCCTTGATGTTCATCAGGGAAAACAGGCGCCGGCCTTCGGGGACATGGATAATGCCATGGTTGACGATGTCTTCCGGAGGCAGGGACTGCACCGGATCTCCGTCAAAGGTGATGGTTCCCTTGGCCGGCTGGAGCAGGCCTGAAATGGTTCTTAAAAGGGTGGATTTTCCGGCACCATTACCTCCGATGATGCTGACCACTTCGCCTTCGTTGATCTTAAGGGAGAGATCAAAGATCACCTGCACATCACCGTAGAACACATCAATATCATTCACTTCAAGCAGTGCCATACTCTTCTCCTAAGTACGCTTTGATAACATTTTCATTGGAGGCGATTTCTCCGGGGGTGCCTTCGGCTATCTTTTTACCGAACTGAATCACGACAATTCGGTCGGATAGCGCCATGATGGCCCGCATGATATGCTCAATCACGAAAATAGTGACCCCTGAGTTCCGAACCCCCCGGATGATCTCCACCAGCTCGTCCACCTCTCCGGGGCGCAGCCCGGCCATCACCTCATCCAGGAGCAGCAGTTTGGGATCCGTGGCCAGGGCCCTTGCAATCTCCAGACGTTTACGGTCGGCAATGGTCAAGGCTCCGGACCTTACATCCTTTTTGTCTTCAAAATGGAGGGCTTTCAAAACGCCGATGGCCTTCTCCTCGGCCTCGGCCCTTTTATCCGTGGTGGCAAAGGCCCCCACCGTAACATTGTAGAGCACACTCTTGGAGGCAAAGGGTTTGACAATCTGAAAGGTCCTGGCAAGTCCTTTTTTACAAAGATCCCAGGGTCGCTGATGGTTGGTATTCTCTCCGTTGAATTTAATAACGCCCTTGGTGGGGGGATGGACCCCGGCAATGCAGTTAAATGCCGTGGATTTTCCGGCACCGTTGGGTCCGATGAGCCCTAATATTTCACCCTGGTCAATACGTAAGTCCAGGGAATCCACTGCAGTGAGTCCTCCGAACCGCATCACCATCTTTTCCACTTCCAGTATCTTCATACCCCCTCCATTTTCCGCTCTTTTTGTGTCAGCCGATGAAGCATTCTGTTGTAAAAACGGGTCAGCGGCTCCTGGATGCCCCTGGGCTGATAGATCATGACCAGGATCAGAATAACGCCAAAAATAACCAGGTGAAGCCCGGGAAACACATCGCCAAAATAGATGCGTGAAAAATCACTCACCGGCCGGAGCAGAAGCGCCCCTAACAGGGGGCCGGCAATGGAACCACGTCCGCCGATGAGGGCAATAAAGGCGATTTCAAAGGAGAGATCCAGTGAGATGATGCTCTTGGGATGAATAAACAGGGAAAACTGGGCATAAAAGGTACCGGCAAGGGCCGTTAAAAACGAACTCATGGCCATGGCGATGAGCTTTGCCCTGGCCACATTCACCCCCAACGCCATGGCGGCTTCCGGCTCTTCCCCCCCGGCATTGAGATAATATCCCAGTTTGGATCGGGAGATGATCCAGGTCAAGGTAAGCACACCAATGAGCATGATCAGGATAATATAGTAGTAGGGCTCCTTCCCCCTGAACATGAAGTTAAGAAAGCCAAAATTCAAAGGGGGAATCTGGAGCCCCCGGGGACCGTTCAAATTAAAGGGACCCAGAAAATCCAGATTCTCCACCATCACCCGCATGCCTTCGGCAAAGGCAATGGTGGCAAGGGCAAAATAGGCACCCCGCATTTTAAAGGTGGGAAGACCGATGAGGATGCCGATACCCATGGCAAGCACCCCGCCAATGAGCATGCCCAGCCAGGGGGAGATGCCGTATTGCAGGGAGAGAATAGTGGAGGTATAAGCGCCGATGCCGATGAAAACGGCGTGGCCCAGGGGAAGCACCCCGGCAAAACCGCCCACCATGTTCCAGCTGCTGGTCAGGTAGGCATAAAAGAAGATGAGAATTACAATGTGAAGATAGGTGGGGCTTGTCATGACCAGGGGCAACCCAAAGGCGACGAGCACCACACCCAATAAAGAGAGCACTTCAATCTTTTTCCGGAAAGCGCCCGCCTGGTTGGAAGGGTTACGGCCCGGTCCGGTTGAAGGCCCGGCACTTCCACCGGAGGGGGTATCCCAAGGGGCAAGGGGTTCATTACCAGTCATTTTTTTCTCCAAACAGTCCTGAGGGTTTAACAAACAGTACGAGCAGAAACAGCCCATAGACAATGGCCTCTGTCCAGGTGGCCGTCATGAATTGCGGTCCCACCGACTCAATCAGGCCGATGATAATGCCCCCGATGATGGCACCGCCAATGCTGCCAAGCCCTCCCAGCACCACAATGATGAACCCCTTGATATCAAAGGAGACCCCCACCGTGGGAAAGGTGTTATAAAAGGGAATGAGCGTGATGGCGGCGATGCCGGAAACGGCAGTCCCGATGCCAAAGGCGATATTATAAATTTTATACTGATTGATACCGGCAAGACTGGCGGCATCCCTATCCAGACTGGTGGCCCGGATGGCGCGGCCCAAACGGGTATATTGAAAGAAATAGTACACCGTCCCTGCCGTGATAATCGCAGTCACACATCCCCAGAACTTGGGTACGGAAATCAGCATCTCCCCCAGTTCAAACATTTTTCCCCGCAGGGGATTGTCCTGGATGGCGCGATATTGGGGGCCGAAGGCAAGAAGGGCAAGGTTATCCAGAATGTACCAAATGCCGGTGGTGACGATGATCACCGTCACCGGTTCCCGCACATCTTTCTCTGCCTTGAAAATGGGTTTGACGATGATATCCTGGAGCAGGTATCCGAACAAAAACATGACGGGAATCACCACCACCAATGCCAGATAGGGATGTAAACCGGAAAGGGTTACAGCCCAGTAAGCCACATACATCCCCACCATCAGCAAAGATCCATGGGCAAAATTGATCACTTTAAGCACACCGAAAATAATGGTCAGTCCCAGGGCGGTCAATCCATAAATGGACCCCATGAGAATGCCGTTGATGGTGTCTTCAATAATATAGAGCATTTAATAAGGCCTCCACACAGCCATTAAAGGGGTGAAATCCGGGATATGGAGCACATATCCCGGAAAACGAATGATCCTCTTCTTTTCTCAACCTTCCAGCCGGGAATCCCGGGAGGAATCACAACAGAGCCTTAAAGGTTGAACCATAACTCAACTTTATGGGTTGACTTATCCTGAAAGGGCCACGCAGCACCACCTCCGAAAGTTGAGATTATAAGATCATGGCTTGGGAAACACCGGGGTATATCCGGCACGTCGAGCGGATTTCGGCCACACGGTGATGCGCTCCAGACCTTTACCGATGTCGTTTATCTGAACCATGACCAGGGAGGCGTACTTATTTTGACCTTTTTCATCAAACGCCACCTTGTCGTATCCCACGATCATTCCCGGACCGTCAGAGAGCTGGGTGGTGGCCAAAGCCTGCCTGATTTTATCGGGATCCAGGCTGGCGGCCCGTTCCAGGGCATCCTTGATGACGTACATGGCCAGATAGGCATCCACGGCCTCACCGGTGAGATTCTGTCCATATTGTTTTTTATACTTTTCATTGGCCGCTTTGGCACCCGGTTTATTCACATCGGTTTCCCACTCAACAATGTCAAAGTAATACTGAGCGCTTTTCCCGGTGGCATTGATAAAGGAAGGATCCGCATGTCCACCACCCGAAGAGACAATGGCTTTTAATTTCACCCGATATTCCGCCAGGGTATTGGTGATCAGAATGGCATCCGCCGCATTGGAAACCATCATCAGGACATCGGGACGGGCACGTTTGATCTTTTGAACAACAGGGCTTAAATCCGTTGTTGTTGAAGGATAGGGTTCATTGAGCACCACCTCGTATCCGGCGTCTTTTGCCAGTTTCACCCAGTTGCCGGCAATGCCCTGTCCCCAGTCACCATTTTCATAAACAAAGGCCAGTTTCTTAATTTCTGTGTTGAACTCCGTTGCCATATCTTTGAGAAAGGTAAACTGATCCCTTGTCCACCAGGAGTCCTTGGCAGCGATGCGAAATACGTTTTTAAATCCCTGCTCTGTGATTTTATCCGCCACAGATACGGGCACCAGAAAGGGAACCCCATAGCGTTCCGCCACCGCCGATGTGGGATAGGTGACAGAAGAGTTCCAGCACCCGGTTAATACGTTCACCTTTTCAGTATTGATGAGTCGTTCCGCTTCCCCCACCCCTTTTTCAGGTTTGGATTCCGAATCCGCATAGATCAATTCCAACTTTGCCCCCCCAAGAGAGGCAATGCCGCCGGCAGCATTGATCTCCTGCACCGCCATCTCCCTTGCATTTCTTCCCTGCTCACCAACCGTGGCAGACGGTCCGGACAGGGGAATGATATTGCCGATTTTCACCACCTGATCCGACGCAAAGACAGAAGGCCCGAAACTCAAGCATATCACGCCAATGGTCAGCGCCATTGTAACCGCACATCTCTTCCAGAACATTTTTTTTCCCATGAAATTTTTCTCCATTTCAGCAAAAGTTATTTGACACCGGGTGTGCCTGTGAAGATACAGAAAAACCAAAACCATGAAATTCAATTATAACTGCCACGGGCAGACCGCATTGGGGACCTGGGTCTGCCCACAACGAATAATGAAAGTAATATTAGGCAAGCCTACTCTTTCATATAAAAAAAAAATAAAGAATTTCACAGACACGGGGTGCCGTACCAGAAAATCGTTCGCCATGCTCAATGTACATTGAATGCCATGATTTAAACTTAAGGGAAGAGCAAATTGCGTACCACGGATCATATCGTTGTGCAGTGGTACCGGCAAACCGCCGGCCAAAGGGGAAAAGAATTCAAAGAGAGGAAAAGGGTATGCCTCTTTTATCCAGGCAGCGTCAACCCATGTTGTCAATTCTTATTGACAATATCTCCTTAGGTTGACAATGATGGACAATTGGGTTGGGCTTAGGGCGCAGAATTTTTTCGCTTCTGAAGCCGTTTGCTCAATGCCTGTTTGGAAATTCCCAGCATTCCGGCCGCCTTACTCTGATTGTAACCGGCGTTTTCAAGGGCCATGTCAACAGCATACTCCGTCAACTCCACCAGGGTTGGAAAATGTCCGAAAAGCGATGTCAATGTAAACCGTTCCCGTCCGGAAAAGGATCCCGTAACGGTTTCTCTTTCGGAAAAAAGCCGCTCTTTCACCGCATCTTCCGTTAGTTGCGGGGTGCGACACTGGGCAACGGCATCATATATATATGTTTTTAACTCCCTGACATTCCCCGGAAAGAGATGCTTTTCAAGCAGGGCCAGCAACCCCTTTCCCATGATTGGGATCTCCTTTCCCATACTCGCCGCAGCCTGATTTTTCAAATGATCGGCCAGGAGTGGGATATCTCCTTTTCGGTCTCTCAACGGCGGCATCCGTATCAAATGGGTGCTCAACCGATAGTAAAGGTCCATGCGAAATTCATCGTTTTTATCAGCAAATTGATTTAAGGCCTTGTTGGCCGCTGTGATAATACGGGCATGACATGTTTGGGGCACATCACACCCCAGGGGATAATAGATCCCTTCCTGGAGCAGCCGCAACAGCTTTATCTGGGACATTCGACTCAAATCACCGATCTCATCCAAAAAGATGGTCCCATGGGCGGCCCGTTCAATCAATCCGGAGCGATGGGTGTCAGCGCCGGTATAGGCGCCCTTTTCATGGCCAAACAGGGTATCTGAAAACAGGGTATCATCCAGGCCGGCGACATCCACTGCCACAAAGGCACCTGGCACCTGGCTGACGTCATGTATGGCTTTTGCAATGAGTTCTTTTCCGGAACCGGTTTCACCCAGTACCAGCACCGGTTGCCCGCTTCCGGCAATGGATTCAATGTAGTGAAAGATCCCGTGCATCACCGGATCGCAGGTAATGATGGAAGAAAAACAGTGGGGAAATTTCAGTTGCGCTACATGGGGAATGCCTTTGAGACTCATGATCTCATTTCTGAGTGAACTGATTTCAAGGGCATTTCGCAGAGCAGAGCCAAAGCTGTTCATATTTATGGGTTTGACCAGGTAATCATGGGCCCCCAGTTTCAGACATTTCACTGCCATGGCAATGTCTGAATTTGCGGTACAGATAATCACCGGTACATGGGGATATCGTTCACGGATTTCAACAAGCACCTCTTCTCCGGATTTATGGGGCATATTAAGGTCAAGAAAAACGATGGCATGGGGGCAGAGCGCCATGATATCCATGAGTGTCCTGCTGTCTTTCACCGTTTTTATATGTTTGACCCCCATGGCCTGCAGCAAAAAACTGTAGGCATCCAGTTCAGACTGTTCGTCATCCACGACAATGATATCTGCATCCGAGTGGCTGAAATTGATCATCTGTTATCCTTTGTTCTCCTTTGTCATCACGCCCTATTATTCTGTTGTTTCAGACAGCGGCAGGGCAATGGTAAATTGAGCCCCCTTTGAATGATTTTCCACTGTGATACTTCCCTGCATCTCTTTTTCAACGATCATTTTGGCCATATAGAGCCCAAGTCCGGTGCCGGTGGCGGTTCCCTTGGTGGTAAAATAGGGAGTAAACACCTTCTCCAGCAGATGGCCGGGAACGCCGGTGCCCGAATCCATGATGATCAGGGTAACCTGTGAATCTTCCTTTTTGATGGTGATATCAATGCGGCCGGATGCCTCCTTTCCAAGAGTCGTCCGCTTCTCATCAATGGCGTGTCTGGCGTTGGCCATAATATTTACCAGCACATGAACAAACTCATTTTTGTACCCAAGAACAAAAATCTTTTCATCCCCATGGGCCTTGTGGATATCAAGGATCACCGAACTCTGATTTAACTGGGATTTCATGAGCTTAACAGCACTGTCAACCGCCCCGTGGACCTCAAAGGGCGACTGAATCCTTGACGGCTTAAAGTAGTCCTGAAAATCGTTGATGGTGGATGACATGAATTGAATCTGAGCATCCGACTCCCCCACCAGTTTTTCCATAAAGGATTGAGTGATCATCCCATTATAGAATGCGGGCAACAGACTTGCCACATAGGTGGAGAGTGCATTCAAAGGCTGGCGCCATTGGTGGGCAATGGAACTCATCATCTCACCCATGGCCGCCAGTTTCTGGGCTTGCCGGAGTTGGTGCTCCGCATTTTCCCGTTTGGAAATATCCCATATACTAAAGAGGGTCATCACATCATTTCCCAACTGGAGCAGTTTGACACTCACCTCCGCCGGAAACTGGGTGCCGTCGGCCCGTATGAAAAACCATTTAAAGGTTTGCTGGCGGTCTGAAATGAGCTGACGATCAATCATCTGCAAGGTAAAACGGCTCTCTTTGCCGTCCTGCTGTCTCTCCGGAGAAAAGTCAAGCAGGGTCCGGCCAAGCACCCTGCCACGTGACATGCCCAGCAGTTCGGCAGCTTTGGGATTACATTCCATGAACACCTTTCCCCGGCTTAATAGAATACCATTGGTGGCCATGTTGAAGATAGTATGATACCGGGTTTCCATCTCCTTGCGAAGTGTGATTTCACCCCTTAAATCCTCATCTTTACCGGAGAGCAGCCGCTTGTGTTTATTAACAATGGTCTCAAACTGCCGCTTGGAAATAAAAAAAGCCAGAGCACTGCCACAGGTCACCAGTATGGTCAACAGGGCCAATACCCCTAATATCTTAAACACCACCCCCATGGCAAATAACATGGCGGTATTTTTAGCCAGGGTATAGGCCTCTTTTTTCTCCACCGTTGTGCACAGATACCATTGGGACCCTGCCAGACGTCGATGGGAGAGAATCATCTCCTTTCCATCTGTCAGGTAGTGATAGGAACCGGTGGATTTCTTTTTAAAATGGTCCAAAACGCCATGCAGAGAGGGGTTTAACTCCTGGAATTTGGTTGTCATCTCCAGTGCGGCATTGGGATGAACCAAAATGGTCCCCTGACCGCCAATGATAAACGAGTAACCAGATGTGCCGATCTTTGCATTGAGAACACTTTTTTTCAGGGTATCAAGAATAATGTCGGAACTGACCACACCGGCAAATTTCTCTTTAATCCACAAGGGTCTGGCAACGGCGATAACCATTTTCATGGTGGTCAGATCCTGGTAAGGGCTGGTGAATGCCGTGCGGTTCTCTTCCACTGCCTTACGGAACCAGGGGCGTATCCGTGGATCATAACCCTTGGGGGGAATCCAGTCGGTACCCAAAATAATAACGCCATTGGGCAAACCAATGTAAACATCGGCAAAATTGCCGGCCCTGGTGGCCATCTGAAGAATTCGTGTGGTTTCGGGCGTGTCACCGATGCGGATCTCCTGCAGGGCACGGGCCGTGGCATCAATAATGTTCATGTGCTGTTTCAGCCACAGCTCAACGGTTTTGGCAAGTTCCGTGGCAATGCTTTGCTGGTAATTTTCGACGGTCCGTTCGGTGATGACCCGGGTGGTGTTATAGGTGACGCCGAACAGAAGGAGGATAACAACCAGCACTGCCACCACCAGCAGGTATTTTCTTTTAACGCCCATTTTCCCGGGTCCTTTTTCTTTCACTTGATGATCAATTCTCGGGAAACCGGCAGAAAAAACTTGAACATCAAGTTTCACTATTTACACAGGGTGAACGGGTTGTGATCAAGTTCTGATCACGCCTCCCAGTACTGATCTCGCATCCCATTACATTGAGACGCTCATGTTGACTCATGGAAGACCACCAGGCTTTTCCGGTCACGCTCTGCTATCTGGCGTGCCACCTCGGCCGGGATCATCTCAAATTTGCCGTCCAGCTTTGCTATGGCCAACTGCCCCGACGTGAGTTGCTGTGTGATCTTTTCGGACAGAAACCACTTTTTAATCCGCTTCCCCACAACGAAATGATATGGTTCATCATCATCACGCTCTTTTAGGGTCAACCGGTTTGTCAAAATGAGCTGGCGTACCTGGGCCGCATTTTCCCGTCTCTTTCTCTCCTCATTGCGCTGCCGGTTGAGTTCACGGTTACGCTCTTCATATGCCAGGCGTTCTTCCCTGGCGATGCTGCTTTCACTGTTTTTATCGGCACTTTTCTTTCCCTTGTTCTGCTTCTTGGAAACACGTTCTTCATGTTTGGCCTTTTTTACCTGTTTTGTGCTGACCAGCCCGGCCTTGAGAAGCTGCTCCTTAAGCGAGTTACCCATACAATTCCCTCGTATAAAGCGTCATGGCAGACCCATTGCCACAACACGGTTTAAAACCTCTATAGTACCGGTCACTTGACTTGATACCGAAAAACAACATTAACTTACTGTAAATATATGATAAATTTTTCAAAATTAGTATCAGGTCATATGGCTGGCACTATAATTTCAAATGCCTTTTTATGAAATTTTATATGAAAGTCTCACCAATATGCTGGAATTAAAGGACTTTCGTTTTTCGTTGTGGCAGGTTTTTCTGCCATGTATGTTATATGCAAAGGTAGTCTTCAAGTCTACCTCAGCAGAGCCCCTCCCCCGACGGGCAATAGGAACCGGCCAATTGAGCCGTCTACGGTTCCGGGCCGGGCCCATTGCCCGTCGGGGGGGGGGGCGGCATAATGCCATTTTCTATCTTCGTTGTGCCCGACAGGGCATGGGGGTTGTGGCAGATTTTTCTGCCATGTATGTTTTATATGAAAGTCCCCGGTGTACGCCACAGGTCTTTCAATATTGGTTGTGGGCAGACCCAGGTCTCCAATGCGGTCTGCCCGTGGCAGTTATAAGAAAGTGTAGGCATGCCTAACATTAGTTTCATGCTTAGTTGGGGGCGAACCCGGGTCCCAAAATCCGGTCCGCCCGTGGCGGTTATCCAAGATTGAGCATCGCCGACTGTTTCCCCCATTCAGGGATTGGTTCACAATGGCGGTCATTCAAACCCAATGGGATTTACTTATCATAAAAGAGGGCCGCTGGTCATGTTAAATTGAACTTCAAAAACAATGACCAGAGTTGGAATCCATCCCCTTTTGAGGTCCAGCCTCCACGGAAAAAACAGAGTATTTTTTCCGACATCATGGGAAGAATCTTATTTCAGGGCAAGATCCAACACCGTTTCCGGCAATATCTTCTTTTCCAGCACCACCTGACGAATGGTTTTACCACTTTCATGGGCTTGCTTTGCAATGTCGGCGGCCCGATCATACCCCAGGTGGGGGATGAGGCCGGTGACCATGGCAAGGCTCTGCTCAATAAAGGCGGCGCATCTTTCCTCATTGGCGGTGATGCCGTTTATGCATTTTTCGGCAAAAAGCCGGGTCACCGAAGCCAGCAGACCAATGGACTGCAGCACATTGTAAGCAATGACCGGCAGCATCACATTAAGCTCGAAATTACCCCCCTGCCCTGCCACCATGACAGTGGTGTCGTTGCCCATGACCTGGGCCGCCACCTGAATCACGGCTTCGGGAATCACCGGATTGACCTTACCGGGCATAATGGAAGAGCCCGGCTGCAGTGAGGGAAGGGTAATCTCTCCGATGCCGCACCGGGGACCAGAAGCCAACCAACGGACATCATTGGCTATTTTCACCAGGGCCACGGCAATGGATTTCAATGTACCGCTGATTTCAACGGCGGTATCTTGGCAGGCCTGGGCCTGGAAATGATTTTCAGCCTCTTTCAGCGACAGCCCGGTGAACTTGGCCATTTTTTCAATCACCGCAGGGGCAAAGCCGGGAGGGGCATTGAGTCCGCTGCCAACGGCCGTCCCTCCCAATGCCAGTTCCGACAGCCGGGACATCCCACTGGTCAGCCGATCCATGCCAAGCACAATCTGCCGGGCATACCCGGAAAACTCCTGGCCCAGGGTCATGGGTACGGCATCCTGGAGATGGGTGCGACCGATCTTTTTCACCGCCTTAAATTTCACCGCCTTTTTTGACAATGCCGAGGCAAGGAGTTCAAGGGCGGGGATCAGCTCCTGTTTAATGCCAATCAACGCTGACAGATGAAGGGTGGTGGGAATCACATCATTGCTGGACTGACCGGCATTGACATGGTCATTGGGATGCACCGGTGATTTCCCGCCCTTTTTCCCCGTAAGAATTTCATTGGCCCGGGAGGCCAGTACCTCGTTCATATTCATGTTGGTGGAGGTGCCGGAGCCGGTCTGGAACAGATCCACCACAAACTGATCATCATGCCCACCCACCATCACCTCTCCGGCAGCCGTCGCAATGGCCCCGGAAACATCTTTGCCAATAACACCCAGGGCACCATTGACATCGGCGGCACATTTTTTCACCAGGGCCAGGGAATGAATAAAGGCAAGGGGCATCCGGATACCACTGACAGGGAAATTTTCCACTGCCCGCTGGGTCTGAGCACCATAATAGGCATTTTCAGGCACCCGGACCTCTCCCATGGTATCTCTCTCTTTCTGTATTCCATGATTTACCTCTCGTTCTTCTCAGGGGTTGATCACAACACCGGCCACTTTGGGGTGGGGTCAGGATCTTTTGTCAAACCCATTGTATTTTCAGTCTTTTCCACTTCAATGCCACCATCCGGTGGTAACAGAACAGAGGATATTGGCGGCACCTTTTTCCCTTCATCCAGGGCCAGGGTTTCCACCTGCTCAAGTTTTCTGCCAAGCACCCGGCTGCGGGTGGTCTTGAGTTCACTCAAGGAACTTCTGGCCGTATTGAAATGTTTTTCCACCTTGTCCAGCTGCAGGGCAAATTTTGCAAACTCGGTTTTCACAGTTGACAGCACTTTCCACACCTGGGAAGACCGCTTCTGAAGGGCCAGGGTTCTGAACCCCATCTGCAGCGCATTTAAAAGGCTGCCAAGGTGGTGGGACCGGTGATAATGATGTGAAGTTCCCGCTGGAGTTTCTCAAACAGCGCCACATCCCTGGAAACTTCGGCATATAACCCCTCCACCGCAAAAACATCACCCCGAAATCCGTGGTATGCGGGGGATCAATATACTTTATGGCAATATCCCTGGCAAAGCCCAACACCGCCCGGGACAGCGTTGCCCGGCACGCCTTCACCGCCTCCACATCTCCGCTGTCAAAGGCCGTTTGCAGATTTTCATAGGGTGTCAGGGGAAATTTGGAATCCACTGGAAGAAACAGATGATGATCCTTTCCATCACCGGGAAGGATGACGGCATACTCCACATGATCTCCGGAACCCTTGCGGGTGACCACATCCCGGGCATACTGGTGGGGAGAAAGGATCTCCTCCAGGATGGCCCCCAGCCGATACTCTCCAAGGATGCCTCGGGTTTTTACATTGGAAAGCACTCTCTTAAGATCCCCCACCCCGTTGGCCAGGCTTTGCATCTCTCCCAGGCCCCGGCTCACCTGATCCAGCTGTTTTGACACCAGCTGAAAGGATTCTCCCAGACGTTTCTCCAGGGTTTCATGGAGTTTTTCATCTACGGTGCTGCGGATCTCCCCCAGCTGACGGGTATTTTCCCTCTGCAGGGAACCAAGGGAGGCTTCCACTGCCTTTTTCAGGGAGTCGATGGCGGTGATCACCCCGTTGTTCTGTACCAATTGGTGCTGATTCAGTCGGGTAAAATGGTCGTGGAGCATTTTTTCAAAGGAGGTGAGATTCGCTTTAAGCTCCTCCCGTGCCTGGAAGCCATCACTCTGGGTGCGCCGTTCCATTGCCTGGAGTCCTTTTTCCATCTTTTCGGTGAAAATGTCCTGGCGGGAGAGGATGGCCTGGGTGGTGCGATCCAGGGCTTTTTCAAAGGAATCCAGCTGCTGCTTCTGGAACGCCATATTTTCGGAAATCACCTTTAACAGCGATTCCTGAAAAAGGGCAATGGATTGATGCATCTCCTGCCTGCCCTGGGCACTCACTGTTTGCAAATCCCGGTCGGCTTGGATAAACCCTTCCCGGGTCAGCTCAAACAGGTCGGGCATCCAGGATTTCAGTTTTACCACAAAAATTAAGAGCAAAAATACCATGAAAAAAACGAGCAAACAAATTCCTGCCATGAGATAGGGCAATATATCGATATTATTCATATATGGTTCCATGTGGGCTTAAGGAGTAAACTTACGCCCCACGAATAAAATATGGCAGCAAGGCCACAACAACGCCAAAAATAACCAGAATATACACATTGGGAATAATATATGGAAATATCATCAATGCCAGACCGGCAAGCAACGGAATAATAGCGTTTTGCTTTTTGCCATAAACGAAATATCCCAATCCAATTGACCCAAAGACCACCCCCCACATTAAAACTGATGTATCATCCATTTAAAACTCTCATATCGCCGGCCCATGGGTCGTAAGGTCCATTACCCATACTGTGTACAGTATGGGTTTAAATTTTAATTGGGTGCTCCATGGAGCAAACAATTAAAAACGTCACGGCTGCCAAGTTACTGAATGAACTCCGTTAAGCTCACATGATACCGAAGTCTTTTTCAAATCATAACAAAATGGCCCCAGAGACTCAATGTTATTCCACCGACGGGCTCGGGTTGGCATTATATTTTTTTGGTCATATGACCATTATTTTCCTTGACACACCTTTCTGTCGCGCCTATATTATAAACAAATGCTCATTTAAAACAGAAAAAGGAGACTTCATGCCAAGGCCCAAACATCCCAGAGCCATCCACGCACCACCGTCAGTTGACGGATTCAAACCCAGGAGCGGTGGTGGCCAGCAAGGAGAGGTAAACCTCACACTGGAAGAATTTGAAGCCATTCGACTGGTTGACTTTGAAGGCCTTGACCAAATACAGGCATCGGCGTTGATGGGGGTCTCCCGCCAGACCTTTGGTCGTGTGCTGAGATCGGGTCGATTTACCCTTTCCAAAGCCCTTGTCAAGGGCCTTCCCCTCACAGTGGGAGGGGGATGTTATGAAATCAGAGGAAACCGCAACATTCGTGGACACGACAATCCCAGGGGCAGGCAACGATGCCGCCGGGGCACCATGGCAGAGCCCATGGAGCAACAGATCACATCATCAGGAGGTAATATCATGGTTGAAAACAATGCAACAGATGAAAAGGACAGCAAAGGTACGCCCCCTCCGGGCAAAACTCCCGGACAGGGCCGTGGTCAGGGACAGGGCCGTGGCAGAGGGCTTGGCGGCGGCAAAGGAGATGGCAGTTGTCGCAAAAAAGACGGCGGCAGGGGTCGTGGAATGGGCGGCGGCAAGGGCAGCTGTGGCGCCTGATAGCCCCGGCATTGTTGCACATCCACCGCTTCCATGGTTCAACATAGGAACCGAAATCAAACAACAGACTCGGATAAGGAGGTACATTATGCCAGGATTTAATCAAAGAGGACCCATGAATGAAGGACCTATGACCGGACGGGGCATGGGACAGTGCACCGGCAGCTATGGCCAGGATACGGGTGCCACTCCAAACATGGGCATGGGATGGAGTGGTCAGGGACGAGGCATGGGCATGGGAAGACGAGGATGCCAATATCCCCGATGGGGCATGGGCAGAGGTGCCCGGTTTCAGTTCCAGCCGCCCCAGCCCACCAAAGCGTCACTGGCCGCCAGGGCACGACAGCTGGAAACAGAGCTGAAAGCCATCCAAGATGAATTGAAACAAATGACCGATGAATAACCCACCTGCCGGGACAGCAGGCAATGTTGTCCCGGCACATAAAATCCGGCATCCTTCATATACCTTCAAATAACGGGCATGTCCTGCCGAACACAACAAATATAGAAAATGGTATTATACCGCCGCCCCCCCGACGGGCAATGGGCCCGGACCGGAACTGTAGACAGCTCAATTGTCCGGTTCCTATTGCCCATCGGGGGGGCGGCTCTGCTGAGGTTGCCTTGGAGGCTGCCTTTTCATATAACCTACATGGCAGTAACCACCTGCCACAACGAAGAAAGAAAGTTATTTAATTCCAGCAGGTTGGTAAGACTTTCATATAAAAAAAGCTTAGGAACCCACCCAAAAAGTCGAGGCTGCTTCTCATTGCGGAAATTGCTCATTGTCTTGACATTACTCCGTTGAACCATTTAAAGTGTCCATAAATCACAGGATCTGATTCTCATTTCTGCCATCCCAATGAATTTTCTGGAACCACTGGGTCATGCTGAAGATGGAACCAGGCCCCAATTAGACCCATAAGGAGGTTTCTTTTGTCCGGCATTCTTTCCATGATTCTGGCAGGTGGGGAAGGGACCCGTCTGTTTCCCTTTACAATGCTTCGGGCCAAACCGGCCGTTCCCTTTGGTGGCAGCTACCGAATTATTGACTTTGTTCTCAACAATTTTGTCAATTCCGATCTGCTCCAGATTTATGTACTCACCCAGTTCAAATCACACTCCTTGATGAAACACCTTAGCCAGGCGTGGCAGATCACCGGTCTCACCGGCAGATTTATTGATCCCATCCCGGCCCAGATGCGCACCGGAAAACACTGGTACAAGGGCACCGCCGATGCCATTTATCAGAATTTAAATCTCATTGAAAGCCAGGATCCCGAAGTGGTCTGTGTATTTGGAGGCGATCATATTTATAAAATGGAAATCCGTCAGATGGTGGAATATCATCGGAGCAAAAGGGCGGATCTGACAGTGGCCGCCATCCCGGTGCCTGTGGAACAGGCGGGTGCGTTTGGTATTATTGAGGTGGATGACACCGGAAAAATGATCGGGTTTGAGGAAAAACCACAACAGAATCCCAAAACCATGCCCCATCGCCCCACCCACGTGCTGGCCTCCATGGGAAACTATGTGTTTGATGCCGATGCTCTGGTGAACTATCTGCAAATTGATGCCGAAGATGACACATCCAAGCATGATTTCGGGCATAACATCATCCCCATGCTGGTGCCCGGCGGCAATGTCTACGTGTATGACTTTTCAACCAATGAGATCCGGGGAGAACCTGAATCTTCAAAGGGATATTGGCGGGATGTGGGAACCCTGGACGCCTATTACGAAGCCAATATGGATCTGATCTCCGTCAGCCCCCCCTTTGATCTTTACAATCGACACTGGCCCCTTAGAAGTTATCACCCCCCGGTACCGCCTGCCAAATTTGTCCATGACTATGAGAACAGAACCGGCCATGCCATCAATTCCGCCATCTCCGGCGGCTGTATCATCAGTGGGGCCCTTGTGAAACAGAGCATTCTCGGCCACAGGGTCCATGTGCACAGCCACTCCCGCATTGAGCAGTCCGTACTCATGGGCAATACGGATATCGGGAAAGGGTGCCGCATCAGAAGAGCCATTCTGGATCAGGAGGTGACGGTGGCCGAAGGAACGGTGATTGGGGAAAATCCGGAACTGGACAAACAGCGTTTCCACGTGTCCGACGGCGGCATTGTGGTGATTCCCAAAGGGGCCATGGTGGGGTTTAATTGATGAAAATTCTGATGATCACCGCTGAAATGGACGGCATTGTAAAGACAGGGGGGCTGGCTGATTTTGCCCTTGCCCTGCCCAAGGCCCTTATGGCCCGGGGGCATGAGGTACGGGTTGTTCTGCCGAAGTATAAACAGGTTGTTCTGCCGGGAACTGTGCCTGCTTCAACTCCCGAACCCGTTGCTCCTGCATCAGGACCTGCTGTCCCTACTCCCGAACCCGTTGTTCCTGCATCCGGACCTGCTGTCCCTGCTCCCGAACTTGATGTTCCTGCATCAGGACCTGCTGTCCCTGCTCCCGAACTTGATGTTCCTGCATCAGGACCTGTTGTCCCTACTCCCGAACCTGCATCGGTTATGCCTGTTGCCCCCTCCTCTGCCCCATCCCATGGTACTAAAACGGCAGAGGCAAAGGCAAAGGCACTCCCCCCGGCCCCCCGGACACCCGGGATGAAAACCAACTCCCTCTATTTTAACCTGAACCACAAGGACCGGTATGGATGCCTTATATACCATGTTGTGCTTCAAGGCATTGGGGTAAGGCTTGTGGAGCACCATGATTTTTTCAGCCGGGACGGCATCTACGATGACGGCTCTTACGCCTACCCGGACAACCCCCTTCGGTATGCCTTTTTGTGCAAGGCGGCACTGGAGCAGTGCCTCCATGAACAATGGATACCGGATGTGGTACACTGCAATGATTGGCAGACCGCCCTTGCCCCTTATTACCTGAAGGAACACTATACCCACCACCCCGGACTGAATCAGGCACGGTCCCTTCTTACCCTCCACAACGGGGCCTATCAGGGAAAATCGGATCCCCAATGGGTGGAGGCCCTGGGCATCCTTCCCCAGCGATTCACCAGTGAACTCATGGAAGAATATGGGCTTTTAAATCTGCTCAAATGCGGTATCATGTACGCAGATGCCGTCAATGCCGTCAGCCCGGGCTATTGTGAGGAACTCCTTGCTCCGGAGACATCCCACGGCCTGTGGCACTATCTCAACCAGCGAAAAGACCATTTCACCGGAATTCTCAACGGATGTGATTACAGCCAGTGGAATCCCGGCACCGACCCCTTTCTTCCCCACCCGTTTTCTGCGGACAACATGACGGGAAAAGCCCTGTGTAAAACAGCTCTTCAGGTCGAAATGGGACTTCCTGAAAACAGCGGCATTCCCTTGCTTGGGCTCATCGCCCGGCTGGTGGAACAAAAAGGATTTGACTATCTCATCCCTGCACTGGAGCGGCTGTTGCATGAGAACGCGCCGGTGCAGCTGGCACTGCTGGGTTCCGGTGATCCCGAATATGGTTCCAGGCTTCATCACCTTCAAATGCACTTTCTCCATAAGATGAGCTTTGTGAACGGCTATGACAACGAGCTGTCCCATTTGATTGAAGGCGGTGCCGATTTTTTCATGATGCCCTCGTTGTTTGAGCCTTGTGGCTTAAACCAGCTGTACAGCCTGGCATACGGCACCCTTCCCATTGTCCGGGAAACCGGGGGATTGAAAGATACGGTGGTGGGACTTGACCCGGACCACGGCAATATCCCTCCTGATACCAAGAGACCACCCATCTTCATCAATCCCGGTACGGCTCAAACAGCTACAGACAGTCCTGCATTTGCCACCGGTATCAGCTTCACCCATCCGGACACGGAAAGCTGTTATGGAGCACTTAAACAGGCCATCTCCCTCTATCTGGATCACCCGGACCGGTATCAGCGCATGCAGCAGCAGGCCATGGGGCAACTGTTCACCTGGGATGACAGTGCCAAGGCGTATGAAGCACTCTATGAAAATACAATGAAAACGACATGATACCCTGGCATCCTTCAAAAGTACTTTACACTTTCTAAGGAGCATTCCCCATTTTCAGGGGCTTTCCCCCAAAAGACTGTAAAGTATTTTGGCTCATCACGGATTTGTGTGAAAATTAATAGCGGCTGATGCGTAAACACTGAGGATTGCGTACAAAAATCATACCTCAATCACACCAATCCGCGAAGAGCCAGTATTTTTTGGCTGATATGAAGGATGCCGATACCCTCACACACCCTGAGGAGGGGACAGGCTAAGGAATACAATCCACCCCGGCAAATTCAGGTTCATGCAGCGGAAGCAGGATGTCCGCCATGTCCCGGATTTTCAGCATGATATCATAGGCATCAAAGGCATTCACCAAGGTTCCCGGAGGCATCACCTCCATCTCCATGGCCCGGACCTCCTTTGGCGGATCAAAATTTTCTTTGATCACACAAAATCCTGTTATAACCGCTTTGCCTTTATCAGTATCAATGACCACACTCATGCCCCCGTCGGTGTGAGCCGGAGTATGGATACAGGTGATGCCGGGCACTACCTCGGTATCACCTGTCATCACCCGCACCTGACCGTTCTCTTCCACATCTTCGATGTAATCCTCCAGATAACGAAAATCCAGTGGGTGGGGATCATGGATGCGTTTCAACTCCTTCTCATGAACATAAATAAGCGCATTGGTGCACTTATAATCGTTTTCGCAATGGTCGTTGTGCAGATGGGTATGAATGATGATATCAATGGATTCAGGGGTGAGATCAAACCGGGCAAGGCCCTGCTCAAAGGTATAAATTTTCCCTCCAATGGCCTTTTCCCGCTCTTCGGACTGGATGGGGCTCATCTCTCCGGTATCCACCAGAATGGTTTTATCCCCTCCTTTGATATACCAACTGTAAATGGGAATGGTATAGGTCTGCCCTGCCCCGTGCTGGTAGGTCATCATACTTTTATCAAACACCTTGGTGCCCACCACAATGGGATGAATCGTGTAAGTGGTCATGCCTGTTTCTCCCACACCCGGGGGGCATAATTCTCCGGCAGATGGGCCGTTCCTTTGACACAGGTCATGCCGGTCTCCTGATGAACCTGCTCGATAATGGTGTCAATGCCGTCACAAAAACCTCCGTTGGCATCCTCCCATTTTCCCTCTTTTTTGGTGGCAAAGGAGCAGGTGACAAAATGGATCGTCTCCACGCCCTTGGATTTTAAAATTTTTGTAAACCCCACCACATTATCCCCGGGACATCGGCAGGTAAATACCCCGCCGGGGACAGATGCATCATCATACCGGGCAAATCCCTGTTTATTGTCAATCAGGCATTTAAAGCACCCGGTCAGGGGGCAACGATCTTCGTTTTTTTCACAGCGGATAATGGCAATTGTTGTCATGATGGATGCCCCAATTTTTTAAAACATACCCTTTCAAATCCCAGCGCCACCACCACAAATTTCTGCAGCCTGAGATTTCCATATCGTTGTTCAAGTGTTTTCCCATACTCGTGCACCTGCTTTTCTCCATCCTGTAATTGTTTTGAAATTTCCGGAAGCAACATCAGTTCGTCTCCGGACAGTTTTTTTGCCTTATCGGCCGTCATGCCGGTATCGGCATCTTTAAGCTTGACGAACTTAAACTCAATCAACACATCAAATATTTTGCCGTATCGTTTGTCCGGCCTGATGATCATGGTCAGATCCGCATACCGGCGGTCAATTTCAGTTTCAGAATCCATGATATAGATAAAGTCATTGTAGAGCAGGGTTAAAAAAGCTGTTTTTACGGTCAGTTCGTTGGCCCATCTATAATCCCTGTTGTTAAACACCTTGAAATATCTCTCTTCCATGAAAGCGCACAACGGAGCCATATTGCCTTTCTGGTATACCTGTTCTGCCGCAAGTTTGCCGTCATCCCTGTCATCGGGCTCAGGCAGCAGCATTTTTTGAATCCGTTCAACATAAAGGCTTTTCATGATTAGATTCGGAATTTTTAATTTTACCTTTAAATCTGCCGTGTCACCGGCAATGGTCAGGACACCAAAATAGTAGAGGAAAGAGACCAAAAAAGCGTTGTCCCTGGATTTATCCGTCAGCATTTCCTTGACACCAAACCGATCTGCAATATGTGATATTACGACTTCCTGATCCTTTTGCACCAAATTCATTAAGAGATCTCTTCCCCGTGGGATTTGTGCAATATACTCAAGTTTTGATTCATCCACGGCAAGATTGGAATCCAGTATGTTTCTGGGATAGGTGCATGTTTTTTCAAACTGTTTGAAAAAATACAGAGACAGGGTCGGATTATAGATACGCTCATGCTCGGTATGGGAAAACGTATAGCCGTTGTAATAGGTTTTTATTAAATTTACAGCTTCCTGGATTTTTTCTTCTTCAAAACCGCAGTGATCAACGATTTGTTTGATTACCGCTTCAATTTCATTCTGCTTAAAGCCGCACAGGTCATTGAACTCAGGCTCAAAATAGATATTTTCAGCAATATTATATCCGCTGGTGATATCGCTCATGACAACAGGTGAAACCCCTGTGATAAAAACACGGTCAAACATGGAACCTGACGTGGAGGCTTTCACCGCCTTGAAAAAGGTTCTTAAAGGACCCTCGTCATGCACAATGGCTTGGTATCTCTTTTCCGTGCTCTGTATGCCCATCATCACGGTGTTGGCAAAATTATCATACTCATCTATGAGTAGATAAACAGGATGGGGGGTCAAGCGGACGGCACTGACCAGGGATTGTAAGGAGACGAGCGCATCATCAAAATTGACGTTTATTGGGGGCAGGTCAAATCCTTTAAATTTATAAAAGGAATAAAATCCTTCAATACAGACGTTGATGTGATTGAACAGGGCCTTTTTAACATCTTCCGCATTTCCGGTGGGATCAACACAGGAGAAATCAAACTTTAAAATAAAATATGAATTTCGAAGGGTTGTGGGTTTTTTTCCGATTTTCAGATTTCCGAAAATGGAGTTAAACTCATCTTTTTTTGCCACGTCATAGTAATTTTCCAGCATGGAAAGCACAAGGCTTTTACCAAAACGCCTGGGTCGGATGAATAATTGAAAATCTGATTTTTCAAGCAGAGGGATTTTATCTGATCTGTCACAGTAAAAATACCCTTGAGTATTAATCTTTTTAAAATCAGATATACCATAGGGAAATTTCATTTTTTTGCCTCTGTTTTATTATTTTATACGTATAGTATTTAAAACGGCAAGCTTCAAATCAGGCATCCTTCAAAAGTACTTTACACTTTCCAAGGAGTATTCCCCATTTTAAAGGGCGTTTTTCCAAAAGACTGTAAAGTACTTTGGGGGTCATATGAAGGATGCCCCAAATCAAATCAAATCAAATTTGAATTTAAATTTGGCAAAGACATTGTTTCTTTAACCCGATTTTTTAAAACATACCCTTTCAAATCCCAGCGCCACCACCACAAATTTCTGCAGCCTGAGATTTCCATATCGTTGTTCAAGTGTTTTCCCATACGCCTGCACCTGCTTTTCACCATCCTGTAATTGTTTTGAAATTTCCGGAAGCAGCATCAGTTCATCTCCGGACAGTTTTTTTGCCTTATCGGCCGTCATGCCGGTATCGGCATCTTTAAGCTTGACGAACTTAAACTCAATCAACACATCAAATATTTTGCCGTATCGTTTGTCCGGCCTGATGATCATGGTCAGATCCGCATACCGGCGGTCAATTTCAGTTTCAGAATCCATGATATAGATAAAGTCATTGTAGAGCAGGGTTAAAAAAGCTGTTTTTACGGTCAGTTCGTTGGCCCATCTATAATCCCTGTTGTTAAACACCTTGAAATATCTCTCTTCCATGAAAGCGCACAACGGAGCCATATTGCCTTTCTGGTATACCTGTTCTGCCGCAAGTTTGCCGTCATCCCTGTCATCGGGCTCAGGCAGCAGCATTTTTTGAATCCGTTCAACATAAAGGCTTTTCATGATTAGATTCGGAATTTTTAATTTTACCTTTAAATCTGCCGTGTCACCGGCAATGGTCAGGACACCAAAATAGTAGAGGAAAGAGACCAGAAAAGCGTTGTCCCTGGATTTATCCGTCAGCATTTCCTTGACACCAAACCGATCTGCAATATGTGATATTACGACTTCCTGATCCTTTTGCACCAAATTCATTAAGAGATCTCTTCCCCGTGGGATTTGTGCAATATACTCAAGTTTTGATTCATCCACGGCAAGATTGGAATCCAGTATGTTTCTGGGATAGGTGCATGTTTTTTCAAACTGTTTGAAAAAATACAGAGACAGGGTCGGATTATAGATACGCTCATGCTCGGTATGGGAAAACGTATAGCCGTTGTAATAGGTTTTTATTAAATTTACAGCTTCCTGGATTTTTTCTTCTTCAAAACCGCAGTGATCAACGATTTGTTTGATTACCGCTTCAATTTCATTCTGCTTAAAGCCGCACAGGTCATTGAACTCAGGCTCAAAATAGATATTTTCAGCAATATTATATCCGCTGGTGATATCGCTCATGACAACAGGTGAAACCCCTGTGATAAAAACACGGTCAAACATGGAACCTGACGTGGAGGCTTTCACCGCCTTGAAAAAGGTTCTTAAAGGACCCTCGTCATGCACAATGGCTTGGTATCTCTTTTCCGTGCTCTGTATGCCCATCATCACGGTGTTGGCAAAATTATCATACTCATCTATGAGTAGATAAACAGGATGGGGGGTCAAGCGGACGGCACTGACCAGGGATTGTAAGGAGACGAGCGCATCATCAAAATTGACGTTTATTGGGGGCAGGTCAAATCCTTTAAATTTATAAAAGGAATAAAATCCTTCAATACAGACGTTGATGTGATTGAACAGGGCCTTTTTAACATCTTCAGCGCTTCCGGTTGGGTCAACGCAGGAAAAATCAAACTTTAAGATAAAATATGAATTTCGAAGAGGTGTGGGGTTTTTTCCGATTTTCAAATTCCCGAAAATGGAGTCAAACTCATCTTTTTTTGCCACGTCATAGTAATTTTCCAGCATGGAAAGCACAAGGCTTTTACCAAAACGCCTGGGCCGGATGAAGAGTTGGGATTTTGTATTCTCAAGCAGGGGAATTTTATCGGTTCTGTCACAATAAAAATATCCTTCTGTGATAACGCTTTTGAAATCAGATATACCATAGGGAAATTTCATTGTTTAAGCCTCTATTTCATTGTTTTTATCCATGGGCATAATTACAATACATATCAAACCCTATTGTTCACTATTGGCAACGGGTGGCCGATCTTGAGATTAAGTTTATTATCAAGCGCTACTTTCAGGATGACATGAAGGATACCACAATGCTTTGTTTTTTATAACCACAAAATAGATTTCCCGTGGTATGCGGATAAAAGTGCTTTACATTTTTAAATGAATTTCTCATTTTAAAAGCTTTTATCCGGCATCATTCATTTCTACTTTACACTTTCCTGCGGTGAATGCCATTTAATCAATTTCATAGATTTGATTTAAGATTGTTGCCGCTGCCTACTGGACTATTTTATCCTCCAGAGCTGTGACAAAACCGGATCATGCAACCACAGCAACCATTGAAAACGATAAATCAAACATTAAACTTGCGGTATTGACTTACTACGATTAAAATATGTCATTAAGCAATCCTACTGGAATCATAACCAATGGTAATGCATACGACGGACAGGAAACAGATCATGCCAACGGCAAAGAATAAAGCTTATGTCCGTGCTCATGACCGGAGTGAATAAACTTAGTGGGGTCAGACCCCGAATGGGATGGCATGAAAAAAAATCTACCGCTGGCTCTCAATACACTGGATAAATTGATAGGCGGCAACTGTGTTTATGTTGACAAAACGGACTTGGCCTGGCAATTGATCCGCCAACCCGGTGCCTTTTTTCTTTCCCGGCCCCGTCGGTTTGGCAAAAGCCTTTTTGTGGACACCCTCAAGGAAATTTTTGAAGGGAATGAAACCCTGTTCAAGGAACTGTTCATCCATGGCAAATGGAATTGGAACCAAAAATATCCAGTGATCAAAATTGATTTTTCAGATGGAACAATGCAAAGCCGGGAAAATTTGGACCGGCGAATCTATGAGATTTTAAATGACAACGCCCTGTACCTGGAAATTTCTTTACGTCAAGATCGGGATATCCCGGGGACCTTTGGGGAACTCATCAGAAAAGCAGAAACAAAATACGGCGCACGTGCGGTTGTGCTCATTGATGAATATGACAAACCCATACTTGATAATATTGACGACACGGAAACCGCTGTCCGGATGCGTGAAGGACTTAAAAATTTATACTCCGTTCTCAAGGGTCAGGATGCCCACCTTCAGTTCGTGTTCATGACCGGAGTGAGCAAATTTTCAAAAGTTAGTTTGTTCAGCGGTATCAACCAGATGACCGATATCACGCTGAATGAAAATTTTGCCACCATCTGTGGGTATAGTCACAAAGATCTTCAACAGCATTTTGGTGAACACCTCAAAGACGTTGACTGGGACAAACTTCAAATGTGGTACAATGGGTATCAATGGCTGGGGGACACCCCCGTTTATAATCCCTATGATATTCTGCTGTTCATTCACAACAAATTCTCATATAGAAATTACTGGTTTGAAACCGGCAACCCCAGTTTTCTGATAAAACTTTTCCGGAAGAAGCGCTATTTTCTGCCGCAACTGCAAGATGTGGAAGTCACGGAAAGCATTCTGGACTCCTTTGACATTGAAAAGATAGACCCGGTGACCCTGTTGTTTCAGTCCGGCTACCTGACAATTGAAAAGACATTTACCCGCCGGGATCGGATGATATTCCGGCTTAAGGTTCCCAATCAGGAAGTTAAAATTGCGCTGGGTGATGTGTTTGTGGACGCTTACACCGGCAGAACCCCCAGTGAGAAAATACCGGTGCAGGATGCCCTTTCAATCTGTCTGGAAAACGGTGACATTGCAGGTATGATCCAGGTAATCAAGAGACTTTTTGCCGCCATCCCTTGGCGCAATTTTACCAAAAACGAACTTGCCGATTCCGAAGGGTTTTACGCTTCTGTGCTGTATGCCTTTTTCAGCTCACTGAATGCGGAAATCATACCGGAAGACATCACCAACCATGGACAGGCAGACATGACGGTGAAACTGGGAATGCATATTTATGTCATCGAAATCAAGGTGGTGGATACCGACCGTTTTCATGAAACGGATAAAAACCCGGCCCTGGAGCAACTGATAGACAAAAATTATGCTGAAAAATACCGGGGGCGGTCCGGGATCAAGGTGCATGAGGTGGGGCTGGTGTTCAGCCGCAAATTGCGGAATATTTTGAACTGGAAATTTCAATGATCTCAATCTGGGGCATCCTTGGAAATTCCACCAATTATCTTTCAATGCTAAATATGTTGATACGGGAACTTCGAATTAGCGGACCCGAATTAGCGGATGTTATGTTATTTGGGTCAGATTCCATTCCGTCTTTAATCCAATTTTTTGAAACAGATCCTTTCAAATCCCAGGGCTACCACCACAAATTTTTGCAGCCTGAGATTTCCATATCTTTGTTCAATTTTTTTTCCATACTCTTGCACCTGGTTTTCACCATCCTGTAACTGCTTTGCAATTTCAGGAAGGCACATCAGTTCATCCCCGGACAGTTTTTGTGCCTTGTCAGCCGTCATGCCGGTGCCGGCATCTTTCAGCTTGACGAATTTAAACTCAATCAACACATCAAATACCTTGCCGTATCGTTTGTCCGGCCTGATGATCATGGTCAAATCGGCATACAGGCGGTCAATTTCAGTTTCGGAATCCATGATATAGATAAAGTCATTGTAGAGCAGGGTTAAAAAAGCTGTTTTTACGGTCAGTTCGTTGGCCCACCTATAATCCCTGTTGTTAAACACCTTGAAATATCTCTCTTCCATGAAAGCGCACAACGGAGCCATATTACCTTTCTGGTATACCTGCTCTGCCGCCAGTTTGCCGTCATCTCTGTCATCGGGCTCCGGCAGCAACATTTTTTGAATTCGTTCAACATAAAGGCTTTTCATGACTAAATTCGGGATTTTTAAATTTACCTTTAAGTCTGCCGTGTCACCGGCAATGGTCAGGACACCAAAATAGTAGAGAAAGGAGACCAGAAAAGCGTTGTCCCTGGATTTATCCGTCAGCATCTCCTTGACACCAAAGCGGTCCACAATATGTGATATTACGACTTCTTTATCCTTTTGCACCAGATTCATTAAAAGATCTCTCCCCCGTGAGATCTGTGCAATATGCTCCAGTTTTGACTCATCCACGGCAAGGTTTGAATCCAGTATATTTCTGGGATAACTGCACGTTTTTTCAAACTGTTCAAAAAAATATAAGGATAGCGTCGGATTATAAATACGCTCATGGACTGCATGGGAAAAAGTATAGCCGTCGTAATAGGTTTTTATTAAATTTACAGCTTCCTGGATTTTTTCTTGTTCAAAACCGCATTGATCAACAATTTGTTTGATTACGTCCTCAATCTCAGTTTGCTTAAACCCGCACAGGTCATTGAATTCAGGCTCAAAATATATGTTTTTTGCAATATTATATCCGCTTGTGATATCGCTCATGACAACAGGGGAAACCCCTGTGATAAAAACACGGTCAAACATGGAGCTTGAGGTGAAGGCTTTCACCGCCTTGAAAAAAGTTCTTAAAGGGCCTTCGTCATGCACAATGGCTTGGTATCTCCTTTCGGTGCTCTGTATGCCCATCATGACGGTGTTGGCAAAATTATCATACTCATCTATCAGAAGATAAACCGGGTATGGGGTTATGCGGGTTGCGGCAACAAGCGATTTCATGGAAAAAAGGGCATCTTTACGATCAATTTCAATATCTGAAAGTTCAAATCCCTTATAATTGTAAAATTTATGAAAATCATCAATACAACCATTAATATGATTAAAAAGCGCTCTTTTCACCTCTTCAGCGCTTCCGGTGGGATCAACACAGGAGAAGTCAAATTTCAAAATAAAATATGAGTTTCGCAGGGCAGTGGGGTTTTTTCCGATTTTCAAATTTCCGAAGATCAAGTCAAACTCATCTTTTTTTGCCACGTCATAGTAATTTTCCAGCATGGAAAGCACAAGGCTTTTACCAAAACGCCTGGGCCGGATGAACAATTGAAAATCTGATTTTTCAAGCAGAGGTATTTTATCTGTTCTGTCACAATAAAAATATCCTTGAGTATTAATCTTTTTAAAATCAGAGATACCATAGGGAAATTTCATTGTTTTGCCTCTGTTTTAATATTTTTATGGGTCAGGAGCCAATTGGGATTGATATGAAGGATACCACAATATTTTATTTTTTTTAACCACAAAAAGAAATTGACAGCCGCTATGGGGATCTGACCATAGTGCCTCTTCATTAATGTTAAACTTTGGAGGCTATTTTATCAATTTATGAGGGGTAATTCACGCATGCTTGCCGAAAGGACTCTTTACACTTTCGGTCAGACCCCATTTAACCATTTAGTGCTAAAGATTCACTGTCAATGTACCGATATTGTCTTAAATGCATTTTTTTCTGGTGCTGCCAGGTTCTGCAAGGGATCAGGTGTGATACTTTTTTTGATAATCAGATGATCAAGCGGCAAGGTATCAGCTCAGGAGACGTCGGCCCCTCCCCTGGGCAACGCGTCTGCCTTTATGTATTCCAAAATTGTTTAATAGGAATGAAGTGAAGCCCGCCACAAAAAAATCTCCCGCAATTTAATGTGGCCAAAGGAGAATAACATGATCAACGATGTAACCGCCAAGAACCAACTAAATCTTTATCAGAGTCAGAAACCATCCCCAGAGGCAAAAACAACGGTGGCTTCTGAGCAAAAATCATCGTTCCCCGGGGATACCGTCTCTTTGAATCGCCCGACTGTAAAGACAAACACCTATGGAGTCAATAAATCATCCGGTCTTGTGGCATCAAATTTTTCGGATGTGCGTCAAATGATAGTCAATACCTTTAAGGAACAGGGAATTTCCACCCGCATTGCGGCGGGGGGCACCACCGCCATTGATCTGAAAAATATCACCCAGGAAGAGGCCCAAGAGTTGATCTCTGAGGATGGATATTGGGGGGTGGAACAGACATCTGATCGCATCGTTGGGATGGCCATCTCCGCACTTGGAGGAAATGATCCGGAAAGATTGGCAGAGATCAAATCCGGCATTGAAAAGGGATTTCAAATGGCAGCGGAAGCACTGGGGGGAAGTTTACCTGATATTTCCATGCAGACCTATGATGCTGTTATGGAAAAACTTGATGCCTGGTCACAGAACCTTGATGTGGCATAAACAAGTGGCTTACATCCCCTATCCCTTCAAGGTAGGGAGCAGCGGTCTGGTGCGTCAACCGCAGGTGTGTCATGACCTATCTATCGTAGTATTCGTTTTTGAATACTTAGTCTGGTGAACTCAGGCTTATGAAGAAGCCGCTATCTTTTTAGGGTAGCGGTAGTTACTCCATGAGGTACAGAATTAACGACCGGCAATATAGCTGTTAAGATTCTGCATTCCTGCAATCTGCTGGGTAAGATAATCCCCCGTAGCCTGATATTCGGCAAGCAGCAGTTCCAGCGAATTGAATTGAGCTCGGGTGCGAACTTCCCAGGTAGTCAAACGTGTTTCGCTTCGTTCAATCTGAGTTTGAATCTTGTCAATACTGCTTTGAATACCATCCTGCCGTGCCGTCAGGACACCATTTGAGCTGTCAAGTATTCCGTCCAGTTTTTCCACCATCCGCACGGCAAACCCTTCGGACCCTTCCGTGGACTGGGTGAAAAACTGAATGACATCGTCAAAATTATCTTTCAGCGCACTGGTCAGGGTGTCGGAATCAACCTCAAGCCGTCCCTCATCGTTCAAGGCAATACCCAGATCCGACAATCGGCTAAAGGAATTGTTACCTAAAACCGAGTTTGAAACCATATTTTCCAAACTATTTCGGATACTGTTGGTGGTGGCATCCCCCATCAAGATACCGGCAACCCCGGTGTCTGCATCATATGCCTGTCCGGTTTCAATTATTTCAAGCACATAGTTATAGGCGCTGACAAATGCATTGATCTTAGAGGTAATGGTACTGGTACTGGTGGTCACCGACAGGGTTGACTGGTTGTCGGGAGAATCTGGTGCGGAGTTCAGAGTCAGTGTTATACCAGGTAAAACATCATCAATGGTGTTGGAATCCCTGTGGATATCCGCCACCCCATCAATGGTGAGGATGGCATCGGCAGGATCATTGGTATTATCAAGATTTGTGGTGCCCCCCACCGCATCATATACCAGACGGGAGAGTCCTGCGGTATCGATATTCTCAGGATCGCTTTGAGCAGTTCCAGCTTCAGTGGCTGTAAGGGTGATGACATTGTCAGCCCCGGTTTCTTCTGCGGTCAACGTCAAAAAATAATCGGTACCGTCAAACATGACAACCGCCTGTACCCCGACATCAGCATCATTTATGCTTTGGGCCACATCTTCAATGGTATCGGTGTCAGACACCTCAATATCGGTGACACTGTCAGCTCCCACATTGATGTGCAACGTCCCCTCTCCCACCAGTTCTCCATCGGTAAAGGCACTGCTGGTGAGTTTGTGAGCCTCGGCCAGCTGCTGCACCGTCACATTATATGAACCTAAATTGGCATCTTCATCAGCTGTAACCGTGAATAGATCCGTATCCCCTGAAGTAGCGGTATAGGAGACCATCTCGCTCTCTGTATCAAAGTCTTCCATGGCCGTCAGGAGTGAATCAAGGTATCCCTGCAGGGTCCCATAAGTGGTTAACTCAAGCTGATAATCGGCCTCCTGCGCTTGAAGTCGCGCAATGGGTTGTTGTTGGATGGTTAACAGTTGAGAAACTATATCTTCGGTATTCAAACCCGATGCAAGACCTCCGACTGAAAGGCTCATGATCGCTCCTTTTCCTGGCATTTTTGGGCTGCCTGGGTTATTGTTAAGTTATTTGTGAGACTTTCTGAGTTGATCCTGTCCCCCAGAAGTCAGCCGCCAAAACGTGATCAATTAATTATTAACCTATTCTAACAGTTTCTATATCGACAGCTTAAGCAAAAAGCTTTAATTGTTCAAAGAAAGAATAGATTTTAAAAAACGACTCATCGTGGACCAATGTGATATCAATACGGTTTCAATAAGGCGATATCAATTAACACATTGAAATGTCATGATATTTTTCTGAATATTACTTTCATTTTTTGTTGTGGTCGAACCCGGGTTCCAAATCCCGGTCCACCCGTTACGTTTATAAGAAACTCCGGCCAATACATTGTAATAATTGGAGTTTCAACTTTCGTTATGGCAGATTTTTCTGCCATGTTGGTTATATAAAAAAGGATTACAAAGATATGTTGACTGAATTACCCGATTTTTACGAATCCAATCTAAAACTACTCAAAAAATACCATCCCCACATCTGGTCCAGCATAGTCGAAAAAGACTGCGTGCCTAAAGGAGAATTGTTTTTGGGTCCCAATGGACAACCCAATTTACGCGTTATTAGTGCTGAAGGGGTTGAAGTAACTCTGCATAACCAAGACAGACCTGACAGAGAGGTTTCAGAGGCACTCAATTTAGTCCCGGAAGATTCTACAGGTGTGGTAATTCTCATTGGCATGGGACTGGGTTATATGCTGACTGCCCTGCTGGAACAACGCCCCCTCATACGGCATATGGCTGTTTTTGATCTGGGACCGGGAATTTTCAACCAGGCCTTAAAGGTGATGGATTTTTCAAAAACCCTTTCAGATAAAAGACTTATTCTCTCCTTTGACCACAATCCCAATATCATACAAATCCTGGCACCCACTGATAAGGCACTGCAGCTTGAAATGATCCACAGGCTTCGCCACCTGCAATCCTTTCTGCAGGATGAAACCAGTTATGAGGAATTGGATGATAAAGTCTTTGGATTCATCAACAGCCGAAACATTGCCGGATCCACAGACCAAAAATTTGGTGAACGGTTCATCAAAAATCGTCTGACGGTTATTAAATCCATTCACCACAACCACCTTCTTGAAACTCTTAAGGGATGCTTTCATGGAATTCCTGCAATCCTGGTGGCTGGCGGACCATCACTGGATAAAAACATTCATCTTTTACCGGCGCTTAAAAACAAGGCAGTCATCATCGCAGTAGACTCTGTCCTTCCCAGTTTATTGAATCATGAACTGACTCCTCATTTTATCACTGCCATTGACCCACAACAATTAAACTATGAAAAAATTGCAGATTATGCCGCCCAGGCAAATGGGGTATCGTTAATTGCTGCGCCATATGTCACCCCAGAAATACACCAATTTTTCCCAACCTCAAATATATTCTGGACATTTTCCAGTAAACCCATAGAAGAATGGATTAACACCATGATGGATGGGAAAATTTTAACATTTGGTTCGAGTACCTCTGCTCATTTAAACCTCACGGCAGCTATTATTATGGGGTGCTCTCCCATCGTTTTTGTTGGTCAGGATCTGGCGTATTCAGGATACAAAGACCATGCGGCAGGAGTTACCCTTAGCAATCCTGAAAGTGCAGAAAAAGACTTTTTGGATAAAAACCCGGATACTGTTTGGATTGACGGCATTGATAATAAAAAAATCCCATCCAACCGTTCTTTTCTTTCCATGAAAAATCATTTTGAAACTATCGTGTCTGCCAACCCTGGCATCCACTACATAAATGCCACAGAAGGTGGAGCGCACATAGCCGGCACGGAGGTGCTTTTACTGGAAAAGGTCTTAGATCAATATTGCACCGAAAAGGTTGATATTACATATCTCGTAAACACCGCACTTCAGAAAGCACAACGACTCAATCCTCGAAAAACAATTAACAAACTTACCACCACATTGCAAACTACTAACAAATTATCCAAAAGCGTTTCTAAATATGATGAGCTTATCCAGACAATACGAAATTCCTTCAAAAAAAGCAAAACCCTCAGTTCCTGCCGACGTCCTGGAGATCTGCCCCTAAATATTCAGAAAAAAATCGGGCAAGCCGAGATCCTGGAAAGTAAAATGGACTGTAATGATAACATGAAAATATGGAAAATTCTTGAAGAAGGAACGATGACAGATGTAAAAGAGAGTGAACGTGCCCTCCATAAAGTCAAATCGAATCCTGAAAAGGACTCTGGGAAATTTATTTCCAATTTTATTCAAAACCTGGATAGACTCGTCAATCTGAATTCAGCCCGCAAAAAAATATTGTCTCTGTTTCAAAGAGAGTTGACCCACATTATTGACTTTCAACTCAAAGAGATCTCTATTCAAGATAACATTCAAAAGAAATTAAAAACAAAAGACAACCTTCTGAAGCTGGCAAAACATTACTTTGAAAATAAAAAATACGTTCTTGTTCAGCCCATACTGAATCATCTGGAAAATATTTCCCCGAACCATGGTGAACTTGATTTTTATAAAGGTGCCATTGCCGCTGTGCAATCCAGATTTGATCAAAGCGAAGCCTATTTTCAAAAAGCCCGGATGAACGATCCTTTAACAATCAATCGCATTGATGCATTTCGTAATAAAATGGGAGACCTTTACTTTGAAATCTCCACTAAATGCAAAACAGATACTCATACCAATTTATCCAGAAAAATGCTCTTCAAAGGCATTCGCCATTGCGGAAAAAACCCTAAACTTGCGCAGGAAATTGACCGACTGGCAGATAATGATTCAGACACCATAAAATCCGCTATAGAAACGAATACGTTCAACAAGGTTGAAGATTTATTGTTGACTTGGCTCAAGGAACTTGAAGAGAATAGACACTTGATTTCATATATCAATGATAAAACGATTGCAATTTTTTATCACATGTTTGCCATCCTCTTTTTTACAAAAAACAATATGGATGAGGCTTTCAATAATTTAGAGATTGCCCTTAAACTCTCCCCCGAAAACCCCGACTTTTTTGCAACTGCGGCAGATTTCTTTTTCAGTAATAACGATTTTGACAGTGGAATTCTATACCTAAACAAGGCTGTGGCGTTGGATAAATCACATGCGACTATATGGGAAAAGCTGGGAGATCGGCTGCAAGCTGAAGGTAAATGCCAAGATGCTATTCTGGCATATGAACAGGGAACCATTTTATTACCTGATAATGTTAACCTGTTGAAAAAAATTGGGGACTGTTATCGGGAAAATGGCCAGTTGAAACCGGCACTGGAAGTATATAAACTAATAAAAAACTTGCAGAACAACCCAAAATAAAAAAAGGCTCCGAAAATTAATCCGGAGCCTCTATTTTTTCGATTATATTTCTATTTTTTTAACGGCTCATTCGCCTTTTCTCTCCTGAGCCTTCTTTTCTTCCTCTATTATTGAAGCAGGCTGAGGGCTGATTGGGGCAGCTGGTTGGCCTGGGCCAGCATTGCAGTACCGGCCTGCTGCATTACCTGGGCTTTAGTCATTGCCGCAGTCTCAGCAGCAAAGTCTGCGTCCATGATCCGGGAACGAGCAGCAGAAACATTTTCAGAAACATTTTGGAGATTGGAAATAGTTGACTCAAACCGGTTCTGGATGGCACCCAGATCCCCCCGGGCGCTGTCTATACTGGCTAAAGCAGCATCAACGGTATCAATGGCTGCTGACGCCCCGGCAGCGGTAGTCAAATCAAGGGAGGAAACACCAGCACCAGCGGTTGCCGTGGCCTCTCTATAGCCAACGGTCAAACCGGCATAGGCTTCGTGGTCACCACCAATGGTTATTCCTGCTGAAGAGGAGGATGAAAGGTCAATGGAAGAGTGGGTTACCGATACTCCAGAAGCATCTGCAGCTCCAGTCGTAGTCAGACCTGTTACGGCGCTTGTCATTCCAGAGGCTGCGGTTATGGTGATATTTCGTCCGTCAACACTGGTTAAATCCACAGATCCATCGGAAGCATCAAACGTTGCCGTTACACCAGTTTGATCGGAAACAGCATTAATGGCTGCGGCCACATCAGCGCCACGATCCACACCTGAATTTGCAGAACCAGCAGCAATAGCGCCAATATCCACACCGTTAATCAAGATGTCACCAGCATCAATGGCAACATTGCCTGAAGTTACTGCAACACCTTCAACCGTCGCAATATCGACAGATGCAGTAACACCTGTGTCGCCAGTTCTTGCATTGATGGCATTGGCAACGGAGATGGCGCTGGCTGTCCCGGAGGAAAAAGAGACACCATCACTGGATGTGGCACCAATTTGATAACCATTAATTGTCAAATCTCCCACTGCAAGCCCACCAGTTACTGCAGTACCACTAGTTATGCTGGTGCTGTAGCTGGAGCTTGAACCTACACCAAGGGAATCTGCCTTTACACTGACCATGGAAACATTAATGGTTTGGCCACTATTGGCACCCACCTGGATATTTTTACTGCCAAAAGAACCATCCAACAAGCTTGTACCATTAAATGTGGTAGTTTCGGCAACTCGGTTAATTTCAGCCACCAACTGTGTAACCTCATCATTGAGAGCTGCTCTATCGCTTGCAGAGTTGGAGTCACTTGCTGCCTGGACAGCCAGCTCACGAATCCGCTGCAGGTTGCTACTCACCTCCTGCATGGCACCTTCTGCGGTCTGTGCCATGGAGATACCATCATTAGCATTTCGAGCCGCCTGGTCCAGTCCGCGTACCTGGGAGGTCATCCGATTGGCAATGGAAAGTCCTGCTGCGTCGTCTTTTGCGCTGTTGATGCGCAGACCCGACGAAAGCCTTTCCATGGATTTTGTAAGGGTGTTGGTTGTATTGTTCAGATTTCTCTGTGCATTCAAAGATGTAATATTACTGTTAATTGTAAGTGCCATGTTTAATTCCTCCGTGAATTTTGATTTTGTTTTTTACCGGCTTCCCTGCCAGCAGATAATAATTTATTTAATGGAGTTCTATAATGGGTGCCGTTTCCTCTCACCTCCCTTTGCCCGATCTTTTTTCCATTAAACAGTATTTCGACACTTACCATTCAAAACTTGAATTATTTTTTTCCGACTATAGTAACTTACATTCCGCACTTCAATAGCACAATATATTGTTGTGTTGGACTGATTTTTTGATTTATGAGCCTGTTGATTTAATGCAGATTAATGGTTCCTGGGTACAATATGATGTACTCCAAGGCTATGAAACACCATACATATTGGAATACATTTTTCAAAAATCGACTAAATCAACAGCCTCATTTATATTGTGTAATCTAATTACCAAACTTTTTTGTCATAAATGCTGTGTGAATTTATATATCCATATATAGTGTTATATCTGTAAAAGGAATACAATATAAGATATTGGTAATTCAAAAATTATGTGCTTGAAAGTGCGAAATGTAGGATAGTAAATTGGAGGCTATTGATGCCATATATAGTGTAGGCATACCTAACACTACTTTCATGATTCGTTGTTGGTGAACTTAGGGTCCCAAATCCCGGTCCGTCAATGGTGGTTATATTTGATTTGTAAGCTTACAAACAGGCTGAGAATCACCGCTGTATGTAATGATATAATTCTGAGATTCACATGGAAATTGTATGGAATGCTTGAAATCAAAGTCTATCCGTTGGTCGAAGTTAATAGCATCCTTAATTTCATTGTAATATATTGAAAAAAATTTCTTCATGGAAAGGCCCATGCCGTGATCAGCACTCTTAATATATTTTCCGTCTATATCTTTTGGTGAATATATCCTAATCTGAACATTAAATCCTTTGTTACTCATATTTTGGGCAAGGGAATTTTTTTGTTTTGTATCTGCAATTCCATCATTCTCAAAATGTACAAATCTATAAAATGTTTTCCGATTTCCCGCCTCCGCCATGATACCTATATGCTCTTTTGAAAAAGAGCGAATTGTTAACCTGTCATTGTTAAACGCATTAGGCATAAAGGTAAGATGAGACCACGGTGATAAAACATTGAATCTAATTATCAGGTTAGGTAAATGCGTAATTGTAAATTCTGTAGAACCAAGATCTCGACCTACAATATAATTTATGTTGGGGCTTGCCCAGGAGGAATTGTCAAATACTGCATTCAGTGTGCAAGGTGCAAGTTTAGATACTATATTAGCAATATAGCCTCCGTAGGAACTCCCAATGGCATAAATTTTTTTAGGAATGTTGGAAAATTTCTGAAACACATCATTTATAGCATAAATGATATCCAAGGCAGGAAGAATACCAAAGTTTTGATATTCATTTTTTTTGGGATACAGGGTTCCCGGAATTTGGATAGGTATCTTGGAGCCGGTTCTCATTTCATTTAATTTTATAAGAACAGTATCAACGCTCTCGTTGTGGATACACCCTGTTATTGATCGAAGAAGGTTCATGATATGTGGATCTATGCTTAAATTTGCACCATTACTGGGGCGTGCAAAAAAACAATGATAATCAACAAACAGGGAAGCCATTGAATAGTTATCTGAAATATGTTTTAAAAAATTTTGTTGATAAGCGCCTGCATCCGCACCAAACCCTGCAATATATACCACAAGCCCTTGTAGTTCTCCCTCTGGTAGGTATATGGAATAATCAATGCTTCGACGGCTATTAATGTTAAATTCAAAATCATGGTGAGCATCAATAGTAAAATTTGATAGAGACATGTTCTATCCTAACCTGGACAAGCCAGAACTAAAAAGGTTTTCTGATTCTCTTGGCAAAACAAGACGAAAATCAGAGATAAAAATCAATCAATGATCGTGCAAAAATTCAAAAAAACATTTGCACAATCTATGTTTTATGGCATGATTAAGTCTCATTATTGATTCAGAATATATCTACAATAATTTTAGCTACTTTTATAATGACAAGAGGGCTCAATGAATTCACATGCAACCGATATTTTTACCCTGAACAATAAAACAATTCTTCTGACGGGTGGAACCGGATCATTTGGTAAAGCATTTATAAAGACGGCCCTGGCAAGTCAGAACCCCCACGCCATCAGAATCTACAGCAGGGATGAATTAAAGCAATTTCATCTCCAGGAAGAAATTTCAGACAATCGACTTCGTTTTTTTATCGGAGATGTTAGAGATAAAGATCGACTGAAGGAAGCCTGCCGGGAAGCTGATATTATTATCCATGCGGCGGCCATGAAGCAGGTACCGGCTTGTGAATACAATCCCTTTGAAGCAGTAAAAACAAACATCCTCGGGGCAACCAACATCCTTGAAGCAGCCCTTGACAATAAAGTCCCTCGTGTCATAGCGCTGAGCACCGACAAAGCGGTGAACCCAGTTAATCTTTACGGAGCAACCAAACTCTGCTCAGACAAATTGTTCATCCATGCCAATGCATATTCCGGCAATCGCCCCACCCGCTTCAGCCTTGTCAGATACGGCAATGTACTGGGCTCACGTGGAAGCGTGGTTCCTCTTTTCCGCAGGCAGAAGCAGCAGGGGTATGTTACCATTACGGACAAACGTATGACAAGATTCTGGATTTCCCTTGAACAGGCAGTGGAGCTTGTATTAAAAGGCTTGCAAATCATGAAAGGCGGTGAAATTTTCATCCCACAGATTCCCAGCATGCGCGTTACCGACCTTGCCAATGCCATTGCCCCCGGGTGTGAGCAAAGGGAAATCGGCATCAGACCCGGAGAAAAAATACATGAAGTGCTAATCAATGAGGAGGAAGGAAGGCGCACGGTAATGATTGATGATTTTTACATGGTTTTGCCCGATTATCCAAGGGGCAAAAACTATTCATCGCATGCCTGCATACCCGTGGAAAAGAATTTTATCTATTCCAGTGATATTAATTCGTCCTGGCTTTCAGTTGAAGATTTAATGAAAATGCTTCCTGAAAATTTGATCAAATAAACAATCGCTGTTTCCAAATGCACATTGATCTATTCCATACCTAACCTGAACAAGCCAGAATCAAAAAAGTTTTCTGATTCTTTTGGCAAAACAACACGAAAATCAGAAATAAGAATCTAACAATCTCAGTTTCCCTGCCTGATGAAGTAGGTGTAGATTACATGGTTCAGCATCATATGAATATCTTCCACAAGTCCATATTCCCCAATTTCGGTTTGAACATGAAAGTTGAGATCAGCTAATTCTTTTAGCCTGCCGCCATTAAAGCCAGTCATCCCTATGACCTGACACTGTATGGATTTGGCATATTTTACGGCATTAACAACATTGGGGGAGTTTCCGCTACAGGAGATAGCGATCAGTAAATCCCTGGCTGACAATTTATTTCTCAATTGCATGTAAAAAATATTGTCATAACCAACGTCATTGGCCAGTGCGGTGCAAACAGACACGTTATCAGCTAAGGCTTCCACATTAAAATTTCGTATATTTCTTCTCGAAAGTCCCGTGCCAAGATCATTCACCATGTGGGAAGCGGTGGCAGCGCTTCCGCCATTACCGATGACGTAACACTTCCCATTATTGGCTGCCATTTTTTCAATCGTAAGAATGATATCCTCAATCACGGTCTCATCCATCTGATGGATCAGTTCTGCCAGTTGTTGTTTATATCCGTTTATTACCTGTTTCATGATAACCTCTATGAAATAAAGAACCAATGCATTGTACCGTGTTCTTTCAATGATCCAGAAACTTTAAAATTTCGACCTGTGACATCGCATAGCTTTCGATGGTACCGATATCCCTGTGATAAATATCATTTAAATAAGTGTTTATCCTCCCCAAAAATTTGGGAATCACTTCACAACTGAAATCAATCACCTTTTTATTCAGTGATATCAAAAAATCGATAATGGCAGGTTCAAGGATATAGACAGCTCCATTTGCCAAGTTTGTCGGAGGATTATCAACCTTTTCATAAAATTCATTAACAATACCGTTTTCACTGAGAGTCACAACGCCACATTGGGAAGGCATTGTTGTTTTAAACAACATCATGGTTATGACACAATGGCAGGGTCTTTCTTTATGAGATCTTAAAAACGCTTTGAAATTGCAGAAAGAGAGATTATCCGCATGAATCAGTAAAAAAGGCTGACGACCAAAAAATTCTCTATTGGCAAGAACGGTACCGCCTGTATTCAATAGTTCTTTCTCATAAAGCAGAGTGATGGAATCTTTAAATTCAGATTTTTGTACAAACTCGACAAATTGTTGGGACAGATAAGAAATGTTGATCATAAATTCAGACACCCCCGCATTGGACAGATTTTCAAGCCAATACTGTAAAAGGGGCTTGCCGTTTATTGGCACCAAGGGCTTGGGAACTAAATCGGTTATGGGTTTTAGGCGGGAACCCATACCGGCACAGAGCAATAAGGCCTTCATCACCATTCCAGTTCTTTTATTAATTCATTTTTTTTAAGCGGAATATTTCCTGTTCTGCCAACTTGAATCGCGGCCGCAACCGAGCCCAAGTAAGCCGCTTCCCAGATACTTGCCCCCACAGTCAACGACATTGATGCGCAGGTCAGCAGAGAGTCTCCGGCCCCGCTTACGTCGGAAACAATGTTACTGAGAGCCGGCAATCTATCAGTCAACAGCTCGTTTTCATTGGTATTATAGATCAGCAAGCCTTCGCTGCCAAGCGTTGTGAGAATATACCGGGGGTTCGATTTTTTCCTCAGGTTCTCAGACAAAACCACCAGCCCTGATCCGAAATCGTTCAGTGAAAGCCTTATCTCTCTCTCGGTGGGGGCCACCAGTGTCATATTTTTGAATTTTGCAATATCGCCCACCTGGGATGAACTTTGAGAGTCGGCAACGATGGTCGGACGGTTGTTTTTTGCGATTGAATTAATTTTGGAGATGATTGTCCTATAAAAAATTCCGTAACTAAAATCTGCAAGGATAATCAGATCCAACTCTCCGGCCTTTTGTTCTATGTACTGGATAAGGCTGGATTGAATCTCTTTGGAAATAGCATGCTGTTTGAAGTGGTTAACTCTAAGTAAGGTTTTGCCGTTGGCACGATGCCTCTGTTTCAAGGTTGTCGGCCTTGTGCTGTCCCGGAGCAACCATCTTTTTACACCGATTTCATTCAATTTTTTATCTATAAATGAGTATCCCTCATCGTCCCCCAGAACAGAAAAGAACTCCACATCAGCCCCGAGTGTTCTGGCGTGTGCAGCGACGATAGCGGCACCTCCGATGAACTTTTCACTGGAAATGGGACGGACGACAATGGTTGGATCTTCCTGACTCATCCCAAGGGGTTCATTGGTAATGTATTCATCAACAATCGTATCCCCGATGACCAGAACTTTTAAATCCCGATATCCCTCCACTATCTTCTTCAGTCGTGCATTTGTTATGATATGCCGTTCAAGGTAGGCGTTGTCATGGGAAATATTTGAAACAATAGTGGCAAAGTAGTCTCTTCTCAACAAATCCAGAGATGAAAATAATATTTCACCGGAGGTGAACAAAAGTGTTCCTCCATATTCATTTAAGATCTCCTGTTCCGGATTGAGGTTATCTTCATGCTCTTTTCCCTTGACAACGATTGTAGGCTTAGTTCTTCGTATATAATCTATGGGACTTTCGTCCAATAAAAAAGATTCATCAACAAAACTTGTCGCTCTGACTGACTCAAGCCTTATGGATTCATCCAGGAGGCTTTTATTCCCCGCCATTCTGTTTGAGTTAACCCCAACGATCAGGTAACCGGAAGTTTCCTTTGCAAATTTCAATAGCCTGAGATGGCCAGGATGCAAAATGTTAAAATTTCCATGGACAAACGCTGTTTTCTTCATGGGCGACCAGAACTCCGTTGCCAGCATAGGTTGGTATCTATTTTTATAAGAAAGTCCCGGCAAACCAAGAAGAACTTTCTATCTTCGTTGTGGGCAGGCCGGGTTCAGAATACGGTCTGCCCGTGGCAGTTTTATATGAAAGTCTCACCAATATGCTGGAATTAAAGGACTTTCGTTTTTCGTTGTGGCAGGTTTTTCTGCCATGTATGTTATATGAAACTCTCCGGCAGCAAAACCATACAACTATCCATTAACTTTTGAGCTTACAAAAGCTTATAGAATTTTGATAACCATATTGGTTTTTAGTGTGTTCGCCACCTACCTTTGTTGTTGTCAATAATACGTTTTAAAGTTCTGAAATTTCAAGAATCAGTAAGTGTCAGCCTTAATCTAAAAAAGTTTTATATTCGTAGTTCCCTCAATGAGGGACTAACACATTTATATCCATCAGAAACCCTTGCCGGCGGATATTTTGACAACAAATTCCATAGGAAATGAATTTGCAACACTCCCAATTCCCCGATCACTGGTCTCATCCATTTCCACCAGGGAAAAGATATGACGGGAAAAAAAATTAGGCCTGACGTTACGGTGAGTAATCAGTCCAATTGCGGAGCAGAGTGATTTCTGAATGTTCAAATAAATTTGTTTCTTTTGATCTCCAAGTACGACCATGTCGGCTGTTACGCCCAACCCATGGGATGCTGAAACCAAAAAAGAAGGTGGCGCACCGTGGCTGACCACACGCCCATTTAAAAAAAATTTTTCAATGTCATACCCACCGTTATGGGTGGCATAAAACAAACTATCAGCATCAAAGGCTTCCGGGTTCAGGGTCACAGCGCCCAAGCGCAAGGAGCCTATGGGCTTTTTTCCCCAATTGAGCTTGTAGAATATCTTCACATACGGTTTATTTTGGGCATCTATTCCAACGAAAATCTTCTTCTTAATTTGTCCCAGAGGGGTAAAAATACTTCCGGATACAATAATAAGCCCACGACAGATCTCGTCGATGACTGGAGTGACAGGCTCTAAATCAGTAATTTTGGGTTTACCCGGAATTTCAAAAATAAGATGGCCACTATAAAAATCAGCTCCCATGCTGATGTCGTCATAATACCCATGGGGTATGGTTTTAATAAGGGGGGTTGAACAAACATCGTCAAAGCGGAGGCTATGAATGGCCAGTCCCTTACGACAGTTTAGAATTAAATTAATGTGTTGGGATTCAACATGTAAAAAACGACCGTTGGTTACGATGGTATAGGTATTGCCCTTGGGTTTGTGAAGCTGGGAACTTGAATTTATGCCTGAAGGTGAGTGCGTGGTTTCCAGCACTGTTTTACCATCCGCAAAACAGTTATGCTTTGGCTGACTAAGCATTTTATATTTAAAATTCCCAAGCCGTTGCAGATAGTTCTTTAACCTTTTTGGGGTGATATGAGTCCGAAAATCACTGCTCCAGAGATAACAAAGCTCTTTCCAGTTCTCTTCAGTTGCTTCACAATTATCTGTTAAAGAGTGATAGATCTGCCAGCAATCGGTGTTTACCCGCAAATCATTCAAGCCGGTGACGGCCCAACGGGTAAGGTTGTATTTTTCCTGCTTTTTTACAGGTACGGGTTGTTCAGGAGATTCAAGAGCCAAAGGGTTGAGTGAGTTGGGTTGTTTTATGAGATCCAATACAGAACTTGCATGAATAAATTGAAATTGCGCGTCATTGGACAAATGCCGTAACAATTTCGCTATGCGCTTCCACTCCCCACCTTCCCTGAGAACCGCTTCAGTCTGGAATCTGCCCGGACGAAAATCAAAAATCTCAGCATCATTCCCATACAGGCAAAATGCGCGGGGAGTATCGCCCAATTGTTGTTCCAGGTGTTTCAGGTATTCATTCAGCTCTATTTCTCCGTGGACATAGCGTTGAAACTTCTGAAAAGCGATGGATTCATTCCAGATCAGGCTGATTTTCTCTCCATGCTGATTGATGGCGGCTTGAGGCAGGTATCTCCACTCCGGGTTCCATTCCGGATGGAAACGGGAGGGGTTGTTCCATTCCATAATGATGACCTTGAATCCGGCATCAAGGTAGTGCTGCAGCAGCCCTTCAGAATAGGCTTGCTCGTTTACCAGCGCTATTTCCGGTCTGAATCCTAAAAGTCTTTCATATACTTTGTTACCAATCCTTAAATTGGCAGCATTTACCTCTGCCGGGACCAGGGGTCCGATGAGCTGAACATATCCGCAACCGATGAAGTCCACAATGTTTTGATCACAAAGATCGCACAAGGTACTGATCCATCCCGGATCAAGCGATTCAATGACCTCCAGCGTATATCCAGATGCTTCAACGCCAATGGGGATTTTTTCTTCACAGGCCAGGTTCAGCATCGGCCAATAGCACTTTTGGATGACCTCAGATCGCTGCTCTTCCTCAATGGAGGAGAAAGCCAGGTTCAGGTGAAAAAAGGCAAATAGATCCAACAATGTCTACGCTATTCTCCAACAGGACAAGTCTGAACATGAATGTCTGCAATGGCGCGTTTTGCACGTTCAAGAACCGTTTGTCTGTCATTACCAGTGGCTATGACCACCCCAGCCCGTGCCGGGTGTGAGTCCACTGGCTTGATAATCTCTCCCACACGAGTCCGAACTTCGCAAAGCGCAATTCCGGGACGGGATGCCACCTGATTCACTCCGGAAATTCGAACCACCGTCCCCGTGGAAGGGAAAAGGTAGCGCTGCACAACAGCTCTCTGAAACCGCGGAACAAGGTCTTTGGATGAAGGCTTTTCCCCCATTGCCATTTGAATGGCTGCACCCACGAAATCCACCCCGGTATTAAGGGGAATTTCATGGGTACAAAAATATCCGCCACTGAGCCGGGCGGCCAGTTCGATGACATAAGGTTGGCCCTGGTGAACCACAATGTCACCTTTAACCACACCGTTGACAATCCCGAGACTATGGGCGGCCCTGGCTACAGTATCTCTGACAGAGGCTTGCACCTCTTTTGGAAGAAAGGAAGGGAGTTCACCACCATTTTCAATAATATGGGGTGAGTATCGAGCCAGATACTCATAATTTCGATCCGAAAAACCCGGGGTAAAAACCTTTCCAACAATGACCATGGATTCAGTGCTGACCTGGGGACCTTCAAGAAAAGTTTCCACCATCACCCGACCTGATGGAGAATATTTAAGGGCCGTTTCAAAGGCCCATGTCAAGTCAATCCCCGGTGTAAGGCGCAGAACTCCCCGCGCGCCGCGGCTGTCCACCGGTTTAATCACAAGGGGCAATCCTTTTTCCCGGACTATCTTGCTCAACTCCAAAGGTGAGGATACCGGCCTGTACCAGGGGACCGGTACATGATCCATGGAAAACCGCTCTTTCATGGCCAGTTTATCCATCGCCAAACAGGCGGAACGAATGGGGATTCCCGGCAGATCAAGCGCTTTGGCAACGCTTGCCACGGTAAGGGGAACATCCGTGGCAATGCACATAACACCGGATATGGGATATTTTTTAGTATGATACGCCTTTGCCACAGCAATGGTTTTTTCAACATCATATGTGCTTGCCAATAAAGCATCATCTGAAAGAGACAAGCCGGGTGCATCCGGATCCATATCGCTCACAACCACCCGCAGCCCCATTTCCCGTGCCCGGATAATCCCGGGCATTGTTTCGATGCCCCCACCGACAATCAGCAAGGTGCGCTTCAAAAATAGAGCCCTCCGTTAACGTTTATTGTCTGGGCCGTAATATAACTGCTTGCAGATGAAGCAAGAAAAACCACTACTTGTGCAACCTCGGCAGGCGTACCGAAACGTTTGAGTAAAATGCTATCCGCCGCCTTTTGAACCGCAGCCGACTGCATCCCGGCATCCGCCATATCCGATGCGATCAATCCAGCAGCAACCGTGTTGCACCGGATATTGAAAGGGGCACCAAAACGGGCAATCACTTGCCCCAGAGAGATCAATCCAGCCTTGCTGGCTGCATAGTGAGCCGTCCGTGGTCCACCGTATTGCCCGCTGACCGAGCCGACATTGACAATAGAACCGCCATTCCGGCGCTTCAGGGCGGGAATGGCTTCCTGGCTACAAAGAAAAGGACCTTTAAGGTTTACGTCCATCACCTCATCCCAATCCTCCTGGGATGTTTTGTCAAAATCAACAGGCTTGTTAATTCCGGCGTTATTGACGAGAATATCAAGACCTCCAAACGTATTCTCTGCAAGCTCCACAGCGGTGTGAACAGACGCCTTTGAAGTCACACTCATTTGGACTGCAATGGCGTTAGTGATGGAAATAATTTCATCGACAACCCCTTCAGCCTTTTCTTTCTCTCGTTGATAGGTAACTACAATTTTTGCCCCATTTCTGGCCAAGGCAAGCGCAATTTCCCGTCCGATTCCCCGGCTGCCACCGGTAACCAAAGCAACCTTATCCTTAAGTGAAAAGGGCATGGAGACTCCTTCTATCTTCTTAATATGAAAGTGTAGGCATACCGAACAGTACTTTCATGGTTTGTTGTGGGCGAACCCGGGCCCAGATTCCGGTCCGCCCGTGGCGGTTATTTACGTTGATACAATGCCCTTGCTGCAGTTACAATATCCATGGGCATTAAATGGTATTTTTCTGCAAGCTCCATGGGTTCTCCTGATTCGGCAAAGAGATCTCTAACCCCCACACGGAGCATGGGCACAGGGTAGTTTTCAACCAGAATTTCAGCCACTGCCCCCCCAAGACCACCCAGAATATTGTGATCTTCGGCAGTAACCACTGCACCTGTTTTTTTTGCGGAGTCAACAATCAAATCTTTATCAAGGGGTTTAATGGTGGACATATTTACCACACGGCATGAGAGGCCTTCCTTTGAAAGGATTTCAGCCGCCACCAATGCCCTGTGAACCATAACCCCAACGGCAATAATGGTGATATCATGACCCTCTTTTAGAATGTTTCCCCTGCCCAGTTCAAATCCGATGCTGCCATCAAAAATATCGGGCAAAGGGCTTCTTCCGGTCCTAAGATACACAGGGCCTTTGAAATCAAGGATTACAGGTAATGCAGCCTTCAGCTCATGGGGATCGGCGGGTGAAACCACCGTAAAATTGGGAATGGATCGAAAGATGGCCATATCTTCAATTGCCTGGTGTGTCGGTCCATCCGGCCCCACATCCAATCCCAGATGACTTGCCACAATCTTCACATTGAAATTGGGGTACGCAATGGAGTTCCTGGCCTGTTCAATGGCCCGCATGGAGGCAAACACCGCATAACAAGTGACAATGGGCACCACTCCGGTGGTGGATAGGCCCGCTGCGGCCGACATCATATTTTGTTCGGCAATGGCGCACTGAATAAACCGATCAGGAAACGCTTCTCGAAATACATTTGTGCCGGTACCCCCCGCCACATCTGCATCCAGCACCACAAAATCATCTCTTTGTGAAGCAAGTTCAATTAAACTTTCACCAAAGGCATCCCTCATGCTTTTCATTCTGTGGCCCCTCCCCCATCAAATTCTGAGTAACCCACGTCACCACGTTCAATGCACTCACTACCATAGTTGCACTCTTTAAGCGCCTGTATCCGTTCTTCTTTGTCAGGACACAGGCTTCCGTGCCATTTGGGGTTGTTTTCCATAAAGGAGATTCCTTTACCTTTTATGGTATGGGCCAATATCACCGTAGGCTTCCCCTTGAAGGTTCTTGCCGCTGTGAATGCCTTTTCGATCTGATCAAAATCATGTCCGTCTATCTCAATAGAATTCCAGCCAAAGGCTTTGAATTTATCCATTAACGGTTCAAGAGCGGTTATATTGCTGTTAAGATCATCGCTTTGATATTTATTGTAATCCACCACTGCAACCAGATTATCCAGCTTGTGAAATGCGCCGAACATGAATCCTTCCCATATCTGCCCCTCATTTAACTCGCCGTCCCCAACCATCGTATAAACCCGAAAGCCAAGTTTTGCACGTTTGCCCCCCAAAGCGCATCCCAGTGAAAAGGAAAAACCCTGGCCAAGGGAGCCTGAATTGAACTCAATTCCCGGTGTTTTTAATCGGTCGGGATGGCCCTGAAGCATGCCATTGGTATGACGCAGGGTCTTAAAGATGTTGGTTTCAAAAAATCCTTTCTGAGCAAGAACGGCATACAGCACCAGACAGGCATGCCCCTTTGACAGAACAAACCGATCTCGATGAGGAGAATGAGCATTCGCAACAGTAAAGTTCATCTCTCTGTGAAAAAGGAATGTAATGATTTCAACGGCAGACAGGGAACCACCCGGATGGCCTGAGCCTGCATGACAGTTCATGGTAACAATGTGTTTGCGAAGCTCACGGGCAAGTTCTTTTATTTCTTTTTTTTTCATTACAAACTCCGTGTTATCAACTTAACCCCAAAAAAAACATTTAAAAGGATTTAATCAACTTTGCAGACATGCTGGAGACCTGTCCTTTTGACATTTTTTCTGGTAGATATCTGGTCACGTACTCCTCTATTGGTGCATTTTTGTGCCACTCATCATACAGTGCCATCATCTTATTTTTTTTACAGATATCTTTTATGTTTTCATCATTCAATATTAAGATAGGGCTGTAACATCGAAGATATCCTTCAAGCTGAGCCAGCATTTTTTCCTCAACACTAAACCCTTTCGCATTGAATGTACCCATCTCAGGAAGTTTGTCATATCCCCCGTCTTGAAGCCCTGGGATAAAACCATCTTCAAACGCCTCATCTTTTAAAAAATAATTATATGCCCACGTTCCTCTGTATGGTGCATAGTGCAACCACTGGGTAATCCTTGGCATGGGAATGGCAGTCACCCACCCCATTGAGCGGCTATGCGCCTGGGGGGAGTCTCCTGGAAGGCCGATTACCATATTTAATCTCGGTATCATACCGGCATGTTGTATCTTTTCAATGGCTTTTTTTATCGTTTCATGGGTTTCGCCTTTGCGAACCAATCGAAAGACCTCAGGATCACCTGATTCAACGCCAATTGACAAAGTTTCAACACCGGCTTTTTTTAATAATACAAGGATTTCTTCATCAATTTGATCGGCACGAACATTAAATACAGTCAACTTAAAATGTGAATAATTCTCAATAAAATGATTTAAAAATTTCTTTGCATGATCAAGATTGCTTGTGAACTCATCATCAATCACAGAGACCGTCTTAACGAGTGGATGGTTTTCTTTTATATTATCAAGTTGTTCCCAGAAAGAAACGTCTAACAAAGCAGGTCTCCATTTGTTTCCATGGGTTTTTGTTCCGGCACAAAATGCACAATTGTGGCTACACCCTCTGGAAGCAAAAACAGGATAGGTAACTATTCTTTCACTCTTGATCAACCCACTAAAATCGGGCAAAAGAAATTTATCGGTTCTTCCAAGAGCAACAACTTTTTCACTGCTGTTAAGAATTGTCTGAAATTTACCGTCACTTTCTCCCACCACTATTTTTGATAATCTTTGATCTTTTTGCAAAAAGTCATGGTAGCCGTAGGCATGGGGTCCCCCCACCCAAACAGGAATACCTGACGTATATGCCAGATCAATCATCTTCTGGGTTTTTTGAAGAGCCCACTCCTGGGACACGATTGATATTCCCAGAATGTCCGGATTTTCCCTGTCAAGCAACTCCAGGGAAACATGGTCCTCCACAGGGTCAAAATGATGATCCGCGACAAAGACATCATGACCACAATTTTTAATATCCCTTGCAAGTATCCCCAAACCGATATGGGGTAATTCTCCGGTTGATCCATCATGGACACCGGGTTTCCAAAGCATTATTTTCATCCAATCATCCTAATTTTAATAACAGTCCCAAGGTACCAGCTTTATGATCTTTGTTATGCCTATATCACCGTGTTCCACAAGGCAATGCGTATTCTTCCCTTCTCTGAAATACCGATACTTCAGAATGAAATCCACCCTGTTGATTCCCAAAAGCCCTACTGTCGATCCCAACCATATCAAATGGGTAAAAGAAACGAATATAATCCTTTCGGGTCACTGGTTTGAGGACTCCAATTTCCCCCGGCTTCTCAGCAATTTGTTTCCCGGTCCTTTGATTCCGCATGAGCAGGTGACCTTTAATTAATCTATTAATGTGCGATGCATAGTTTTCAACAATATCCGGCTCCATCTCCTGAAAAGAAAAAAAATTTACAAACAAATCGATATGACCTTTTATCCGCGGTAATTGCCAGGGTAACAACACCATTGCACGGTATTTATCGGCAAACAGATCCAAATCAATCTCCTCAAGATCCCTGGTCACGTCGTAGGCACCAACATTCTCTTTCCCGAATAACGCCTCCAAATACCGGGTCGAGACATAGGATAAGGGTGGGATATCAACATTGACATAAAAATGCCGTTGAGAGTCACTTTTTAAAAATATCTCCCCAAGAGATCCAAATCCCCCCCCGATTTCAAGGATACTGCGAATATTGGAAGTATCCACTGTTTTCTTTAAGTAGGCAAGCCCCCTCAAATAATTCAAACAGGATTTGCTATAGTGTTTATTCTCAAAAATAAACTGCTGTGCGGGTGCCCCGATCTGACTTTCACTGACCTTTGTAAGGTCTGGTAATTGTGAATTATCAGCCGCAACAAACACCTTGTAGTCACAGAACGCCTCCATACGGCCAAGTTCACTATGTGGGTATTCCGGAACATACAGCTGTAGAGCATGTTTCTGGCTACGAAAGGAGGAAACCCCGTTTTCCCTAATCTCATCACAGAGCGTTTGAATGAATATTGACCAAAAATTACTGGGCCGATAGATGGAAGGCGCTGTTTCCATATCAGAGAGCATGATCTCCAGCAGTTCCATATTTTTCATCATCGTTTTTTTCCTTTCATCACCTCTATTTTACTGATATCATAGGAGAATATCCACTCATACAAACGAACAATCTTCTCAACCGGACACTTCAACTGATGCAGTGTCGCTTCAATTTCATCCTGATAGGCATAAGAAGAAATCACCACATACCGATATTCTGTAAAATCAATTTTAGATGGAGGAATGACCGAAAGCCCCATGATCTGACGGACTCTGGGATTACTGTCTGTAACTTTCACTGTATTTTGTTGAATCCATTGTGGCAACGCGTTCAGTATAGAGAAGGTATGCACCCCGGCACCATATAAAAGTAATTTTTCCCCCCCTTCCAGGTGATGAGACAACGCCTTCAATCTTTTGATTAATCCATTTCTTCTTCGTTCCCACTGCGTCACCGTCCCCCTGGTCCAAAAATAGCTTATAGGATCAATGGAGGTCCGGCGTTCATCCTTAGCCTTCCTGGCAATCACACGCAATGCTGGCTGGGTCTCCCTCTGAACAATATCAAGAATATCAAAACCTGCCTGACGGATCATCCACGACAGGTTGATAGCATTGTAATTAACCACATGATAGTATCCCAAGGGAAAGGATAGACTGTAATCGCTTCGTATGCCATCTGGAACTTCAATATAGACAACTGCATCCGGTTTCAGCATGTCACGGACAGTGCCAAGCACCTGCCTTGGGTTATCAAAATGTTCAAGACAATGGGAAAGAACCGCCATATCAAAATGGCCACCAATCTTGAGACTCTTATGCATTACTGAGGTTGAAATCACCCGGCAATTCGGTATAAGTTTGCATGGTGTCGAAGCACCACTACTCTCTATGAGGGTGGCATCCAAATCTATTTGACTTTTGGCACAGTGTTCATTAAAAAGCCTGAAAAGTGAACCATCCCCACTTCCCACCTCAACATAGGAAATAGTGTTCCGATCAGGAGGGACAAGCTCAGCCAGCTCCTCCACCTGGAGACGTTTATTACGATAATTCCAGATTTCTTCCGTCAGGGGTTCCAGCCCATCGTCCCGGTAACCATGCTCCTTTTCCGGGTCATACGCTTCTGTATAGAGATCTGGGTAAACCATGCGTTCCCTGCTATACAGGGCACCGCAATTTTGGCATAGGTCCACGGAAAAAAAAAGGGCCTCCATATCAATTTCTATGGAACCTGAAATAATGAATTCCGAATCGGAAGAGAGCGCTTCACAAATAGGACAATGGGACAATACTTTTCGCGTTTGCATATCAATATTTCTCAGTCAATTCCATTTAACAGTATAATTGGAAGGAGAACCGGAAGATCACTCCAAGCCATTTATCCATCTTTTTTCAAAGGAGTCTTCCCTCTTGATGACCGTTTTTCTGTCGACGTCTGCTTAATCTGACTTTTCTGCTTTAATTTCCGGTCGCTTATCCACTTTGCCACTCCAGTCCCAGTCAATACAAGTACGGCAAACACAACTCGAATCAAAACAATTGCTCATGTGCTGCATTCTCAAATAAGCCATCTTCTCCCCGGTCCATGCCTCCTGGATGGTCATGTTGGCAATGTTACCCAATGAAAGTTCACCATCCATATTCTGGCTACAGGGTACCATCTCTCCATTTGAAAGGATGGCAATTCTAAGCCACAGCTGTCTGCATGGAAAACGACGAACCGCCTCTCTTTCCAATATTCCCTGTGAATTGACCTGGGTACCGGAAGCAACAAGCCTGGATCGCCCCAGATAATGAAACTGCGGACTGATGTGTATGGCGTTGACCTTTTGTTCCCACTCCTTCTGAAAGGCGGCAATTTCTTCATCGCTTTCCGTTGTGCGAACATAGGTCAATGTTATCCAGGGCCTATCTCGATTTTTCTGTTTTCGGTAAGAAAGAAGACGTTCAATATTCTCCTTAACGATTTCACAATGGTCGGTCTGCCGGATATTGAAATAGGACTGTTTGTTTAATCCCTCAAAGGAGATCACAACGGATTCGACTCCATAGTCCACAAGATTTTTTAGATCCTGATTCGTCACTGTTGTGAAATTTGAAGTTAAGGATATATTATTGAAACCTTGATCCTTTGCATATTTCATATACGCCAAAGTGCTTTGATTCAAAAAAGGTTCACCAAAAAAGAAAAAATGAAGAAACCATGCCTTATCCACAGTTACGCATTCGTCAATGGCCTTTTTCATCAATGCCGGATCAATGTTCATGGGCTTTCGCCTCATGGTTGGGTGCTGACACATGATGCAGTGCTGATTGCATATATTTGTGGGTTCAATGTGAACAATCAACGGAAAAGATGTTGATAACTTGAGATTATAGACCGTCTGCATATGTTTAAGGAATTCTTCACGTGTTTGAGGAGAGAACTGTTTTAAATGAGTCAGATCGTCTGTTGTTAAAAAATCGGATATCTTTTTTGATAAAATATGCTCATTCATTTAAAATTAGACCCTTTTATCCGCATTGGTATTCCGGCGACTGAAATCTTTCTGGGAAACAGCATCCTCTCTCATCCTACAGAATATATCGAATTCCCTGCGGATAGTCTGAAAATTATCTTCAGAAGACCACACAACCCTCCGGAAAGGAGTGGCACCTGGAATCTGAGCACCCACAGGGAAACCGATTCGCTCATACGATGTCTCAGACGTCACATTATACGCTTCGACTATCATTTTAAAAGTGACGTAGGAGGTATTATCATTGTACATACAAAGTGTTGCAGGACCACTTGAAACAAAAAGATTAACATAACTTTGTTCATAAAGTGCCATTCGCAACTCCATATTCCAGCAAACTTCATTAAAAATACTATTGTCAGGAATTCCAGGTATCGCAGATTTGAACGAATTATACGTATCTCTGATAAATATGGGATGAAACATTTGAGGATCAAGGCTCTCTGCAAATTGAATCCATTCTGCAATGGAGCTATTCCTCAGGGGATAATCAGGAAACTCCCGAAGGGTAATGGAGATGATTTTTTTCCCCTGCAACTGTTTCTGTTCAATCCAATCGGAGACAAACCCCATTGCTCTACTACTCGCCCTTAATGAGGGTATTTGAGATACCTTTTCCAAGGACCTAAAATAGGAAGGAGTATATGTCAGCATATTTGAGGAAGTATCAACTTGATACTCCAGAGGAAAAAGACTTAATTGTGTTTGAGAAGAAAAAAGCACCGCAGCTTCGGAACGTGAAGCACACACAGTTGTACTGGTACATGACGGCATAAGTGTGGCACATGGCAATAAGATCTGTCGAATTCTCCAAGCAACCAGTTCAACCTGGTCCCCGTGAAATCCATTGGCAGCATTTTTACCATCCCAATTTAACATAAGATAGGCGGGCTTAGGCACAACTACCAAATGAATGGCATCCAAAGATCTCTTCATGCGTTCCATCTCAGCAAGCACCATAAACTCAATAATTTCAAATGAGCCAGGATAGGTATTTAAATCATAAACTGCATACAATACTTTATCTGTTTCCCCATGCTCAATCATAACAGGCATTGGCACATCAATGGGATTGAATGAAAAATCACAATAATTATAAATTTTTCTCTGCTCGAGAATCTCTTTGACATCATCGCGATAGGCATCCGATGCGATAACAATAAAATCAAACCTGGATTCAAGATTTTTTGCTTCATCGGGTCCAATAATTTCAATATCAAACAACGTCCCTGTTTTATAGCTATCTATAAAGTTAACCACACAGATATCGGGACGCTTTATCCTTAATAACTCAAACATTGCCAGCCCATAATGCCCGGTTCCATACAAACAGATTCGTGAATTCGGTTTAAAATCATCCAGGTTTTCAATTGTTTTCATGATCATCTTCCAATTTTCATTCTTTCCAGTTAATCGTGGAGCCCAGATTATGCCTTGTACGCATCCGCCATTCCTCAAGCTCAAAAAGGGATATTCCTTCCATCCGAGCGATCAATTCTTTTTTTTCATGGCTTTTAAAATTAATCCTGTCCCACTCAAACGCTCTGAGGATCTGTGTTTCCATGCTCGAGAACTCTGATGTATTAATGACGGCTTGAGTATATCCCCGCAACTCCTCACTGGGATCTACTAATCCCTGCTCAATACATGTGTTCATCAAGCTTGTCTTTGGCAAAGGAGTTGCTATATGGAAATTAACCATTGAAAAGTCAAGGTCCTCAGCAAATTGGATTGTTCTTCTGATCTGCTCCCATGTTTCTCCAGGAAAACCGAAAACGAAATTAGAGATAACTTCGAACCCCATTTCCAGAGCCCGTTTAACAGTTAAGGCAGCTTTCTCTAAATTCACTGGTTTTCTGATTATCTCTTTCAATACCTGTTGATCGCCACTTTCGATGGAAACGGTAAGTTGATAACATCCGCTTTTTCTCATTAGATCCATTACCTCTTCGGATAATGAAAATATAGCCACATTCACGCACTTCCAGGTAAGATTATAATTTCTACTAATAAGCCCTTCCATAATTTCAATGGCCCGTTTCCTGCTAAAAAGAAAATGGTCATCCAGAAAAATAATCTCCCTGATCCCATGAACATTATAAAGCTCATCGATTTCCTTGAGAATATTTTTGGCACTTCGCATCCTCACCTTATCTCCACTCACAGTATGCCCAGCACAAAAAACACATTTGTAGGGGCATCCCCTACTGCTCATGGTCACTGCGGCTGGAATTTGCCTGGGAATAATCGTGTGGCTGTACTTATTGATATAACAACCATAATCTTTTATTTTCAATGGATTATAATGTGGAAAAGGAACACTGTCCAAATCATTGATAAAGTGCTTCAATGGCTGAATAATTTTTTTCCCGTCACAACGATAGGCAATTCCATCAATATCTGAAAAATGTATCTCTGCTTCAATGGCGGCAAGTAATTTAGGCAGGCGATGTTCACCTTCTCCCAGCACGCAAAAATCGATATTTTTATCGTCAAGGCTCTGCTCAGGAAGTACCGTGGGGTAAACGCCACCCAAAATCACAAGAGCATCAGGGACCTCCGCTTTTATTAAAGCAGCATGGAACTCAATTTCTTTAATATATTCTGTTGAAAAAGAGGTTATTCCAACAATTTCAGGAGAAAACTCTCTAATTTTCGCACGAATTTCCTTTTCTGAAAGATTTTTGAAATTAGGATCAAAGATCTCCGTCTCATACCTGAAAGTGAGGGAAGCCTGCAGAATACCCAGATTATAGGGGATCAATTTCCAGGTTCTTTTTCCCAGAATCCCATAATTGGGTTGGAGCAATAAGATCCTCATTATCATCGATAACCTCTCCTTGGTTCACCGTCACATACGCAGTCAGTGGGAATTCATAACCCACGATTGATATAGTTAAAATTGCTTATTATATTGTTTCTACAAGCATATTTCTTAAAAATTCATCCCGTTCCAGCAAAGGTTCCATATCCTCATTGGGACGTCCAAATTTAACCATTGGTGCGATTCGTTGCTTTAAATCCACCTCAACATTGCAGAAACAAAAACCGGGGGTTTTGAGCATTCGTTCTATTCCCGTAGTAATATCAGAACAGTTTTTAATTAAAATCACTGGAAAGCCATAAACTTTGGCCAGGGCGATAAAATCCGGAAATGCCAAACCGCCGGAAATGGAAGAGGCATGATATCGATGCCCCAGCCATTGTTCCTGGGTTTGTTGAATCATGGCGTATCCCTTATTGTTCATGAGAATTATTTTAATGGGAAGATCATGCCTGATCACTGAAGCTAACTCCTGTAAATTCATTTGCAAACTGCCATCACCGGTTATACAGATGACATCTTTTCCTTTATTCGCCAGGCAAACACCTATGCTTGCCGGTAAAGCCCATCCCATTGCCGTGGTATTCCAATCATGAAATAATCGCTGTCCTTTTTTGGCACGATATGACTGCATGAGCCAGACAAGTGTACTTCCTGTGTCAGCAACAATGAACTGTCCGGCTGGCAGATTGTGAGTCAGCTGTTCAAAAAAAACATATGGGTTAACATCCTTTTCCAACCGATAGTCCGGCTCACAAATCGGATACCGGTTTTTCCAGCTCTCAATTTGCGCAAGCCATTCAGAATAATCACGTTTTGAGCAGCCCCCCAAACAGTGATTGAGCCCCTGTAAAAAAAATTTAGCATCACAACAGATGGGATGCTCAATATCCACATCCATTGAAGAAAATTTATCTATCTCTGATTGATCTATATCAACCATGATTTTGATTGCTTCGCGGGCAAAGGTGCTCGGAGGACTCCCGGTTGCCTTTGTATCAAGTCGTGAACCAATGGATAAAATAAGGTCTGCATTTTGAACTGCAAAGTTGGCATAACGTGTTCCATGTGTACCAAAAGTGCTAATATATTGAGGATGGTCGGAGGCAATAAGATCTGCAGTTGCCCAGGTCGGGACAAATGGGATACCGGTTTTTTCAACGAGATGAACAGCTTCTTCATATGCCTTGGCAGCGTGAATCCCCCAGCCGAAAATAATCACCGGCCTCTTTGCCCGTTGCATCAACTCCACGCATGCCATAAGGCGATCAATATCGCACGGTGTTTTTTTGATGTCCGGTTCGAAGCTCTTTAATTCGTCAGGAATAATCTCCTCTCTCTGAAGATTATCCGGGATATCGATAAGGACGGGTCCTGGTCGCCCATTTTGAGCATAAAAACATGCTTTTTCAAGTTCATATCGAATCATCTGAGGATCACTTATCTGCACCGCATATTTCGTCACAGATTGACACATCGGCAAAATTTCAGTTTCCTGAAAACCTATCTGACGAACCCCTGAATCCCCTTTCATTCTGTAGGTTGCCACTTGACCGGTCAAAAACAATACCGGAACAGAATCGTAATAAGCTGAACAAATCCCTGTAATAAGATTTGTTGCCCCAGGGCCGCTGGTTGCTATGGCGCAGCCAAGCCCTCCACTTGCCCTTGCATAACCGTCCGCTGCCATCGCAGCCGCCTGTTCATGCATGGCACAAATAAATTTCAATGTTCCATGTTCAGCGATGGAATCAATGAGGTGAGCAGAAGCGCCTCCGGTTATTCCAAAAACATGAAAGATCTCTTGTCTATGCAGAAACCCAGCAATATAATCAGATAATTTCATAACGTATCCCATTAAATTGGAGACCGGCTACCACGGCATTTGTTCCTTAGCTGTAATAAAGAGGGAACCATCTCGGTAACTTGTGGGCATGTCATTGATGGACTCCACCCTATCCCAGCCATTTTTTTGAGCAAATAAATTAATTTTCATTGATTTAAAATGGATAAAAACGGCATCGGCATTCTCTTTACACCCAACCTCGACCATGGCATCCGTGTGAAACCACTCTTCAGCAGACGTACTTAACAACACATCTTTCTCATGACCTTCAATGTCCATTTTTACCAAATCAACATCATTCATCACCTCTTTGAAAATGCAGGTTTTTACTGTTAAATATTCAAGATCACCATAAGGATTTGCCTTGGCACCAGCCAGATGACTGGAAGTTGAGTTGCCTAAAACACGAATAAACTGCAGGTCACTTTCCACTGTGGAGAGCGCCTTATTTACGGCCTCGACACCGACAATTCTATTTTTTTTAAGATTCTCAACCAATAGCGCATAATGAATAGGATCAGGCTCGTAGGCGATAACATCATAACCACAACGGCTTAAAATGATGGAGTGAAGTCCCAGATTTGCCCCGGCATCCAGCACCTTTTTGTAACGCCCTTTATTGGTTGAATAAAAACTGAAAAGAATAAGTTCATCCAGATCAAACAGATTACGGGAATCAACCGCTCCCATACGATGAAAAGGAAAAAGAAGCTCACCAAAGGGGCCAAATTGTACGGACAAACCCTTTTCTTCACAAAAAACCCTCTCTATCTCCTGCCTGGCGGCATACTTCAGTAACCGACTTAACGGGGTAACAGGCCCATGCTTGTCAATAACTGTGGGTAACAACTCAAATAATATATTGAAAAATGATGACGCTTCCACCTGGCTCCTCATTACTGCTCAAGTCTTCTTAATTTAAACAGATCCCCATCACCAACGAGTTTGTTCGGTAAGTTTTCCCCTCTCCAATCATCATAAACCAAACTGAAATTTCTTCCACTTATGACCTCTTTTGGCATGGAAAACAACCACTCGCAACATTGAATCACATCGGACATCGGCGTCATTTCACCTCTATCCAGCATCTCTTTCGTTCGGTGGTAATTCCCACCAGCTTTACAAACGCCTGCCTGCAGCGTTGCCGCATGAATTTTTGTCCGAACCCATCCTGGACCCAGGATGCTGAAACGGGTATCAGCAATTTCCGCGTCTAAAAGCTCGCACATTTTGATAAGCGTTATTTTGGATGCAGTATAGGCTGAGTAATTTAATGTTGCATTATTCACGCCTCCGCCCGCAAAAAATAGCACCAAAGGAGATTTTTCCCTGTTTCGGCAGGCAAGTAACCGACGGACAATACGTAACTGATTTGTAAAATTAACGGTAAAGGATTCCTGCCATTGATCAAAATCACATTCTGAAAACCTGCCCACTGGCTCAAGGGTCCCAGGGCATAAGATCAACATATCCCAAGGAGGTCTTTGGCGGTAAAAGTAAGCGCAGGCCTCGTCCACAGAAACGGAAGAGGCAAGGTCACATTGCCTGATAACTGAGCCTGCATGATTAAAATTCAAACCGGAGGCGTTCCCTCGACGATACGTACCACTCACTGTCCAGCCGGCATCTTCAAAATGGTGCCCCAGCGCTCCACCGATATCACTTGATAAAGAAATTACAATTACATGTCGCTCAGTAAGCATACCATCCACCATCTTTCAGGGAATAAACCAGTAATAGTCACCGGAATAACCAGCTTTTTTAAAAAACTTTCGCCATTCATCAACATGCATGATGGTGCGGGCCGTAAGATTCCAATCAGACATCTTTTTTTCTTCGTCTTTATTACGAAATGCGTCAACAGTGATAAAACTTTTTCCACGACTCACCCGCTCAATTTCCTGAAGGGCTTTAAGACAGTCGTTTATTTCCAGATTATGAACAGTGTTTATTGAGATAACCAGATCAAAGGCGTTGTCCATAAACGGCAAATTTTTTGCATCTGCTATTTGTAATAAAGGTTTCATCTCCGGCATTGCGTTGTTAATGGCGTATTCAGAGATATCAATTCCTCTAACCTCAATACCCGGTATTAAACGTTTAAAATCATATAACATGAATCCTTTTGCGCAGCCGACATCCAGAATGGTGCAACCCTTTTCAAGATCAAAGTGTTTTTTAAAGTCAGGCACCACAGGCTCCCAGAAACGAGGGTGATAGGTAAAACCGCCATAACCATAGAGACGATCTCCATCAAAAAACTCCTTGCCAAACCGGCGTGAAACAGCTCGGATACTTTTTGTTTTATTTGCCCGGCGTTCCTTTGTATTTCTCTTGATCTTTGGATAGTTCGCCAACAAATTTATCTCAATCCCCATCATTTTTTCATTACCTTTTGGTCTAATTCGGGTATTTGTCTATCAACTGTACAAGTCATCCATTTTTCTTCTTTGCAACAAAATACATACTGATTTCAACCATCTCAGTGATTTTAGGGATGCTCGAATAGTTATGAATAATAAACTCTTTATTGTCTGTAATGACTTCAAAGCCTGCGGATTCAAGTAGATGGCAAAAATCTTTCCGGCTCCAGGCCGTCTGATGATTAAATTTCAGCGATTTTTCGTTTTCAAGAACCGCCTTTCGGAGATAATGACTCAACTCACTGGGCGTGCAGCTATCACGAAGCTCAAGGAGTTTCTCTTTAGGAAGCACAGGAGGGCCATGATAAGCTTTGCTATCATTTTTAATATCATCTGCAAAATGATTTCCATAGGCCTCATTCCAAAATCCACAAAAAATCAAGGCGGCCCGATAATCAATGCAATCAACAATACCACGATTTTTCCAAGTGGGAATGCAATTGCCCAATCCCCAGCGGATTTCATTGAAAAATTCATCATCTCCATCCCGCCAGCGTTGAAGCACCATATCAAAATCGGGAAGCGCAATAATAATTTTCCCTTCTCCTGCAAGCACACGAAAGGATTCAGACAAGACCCTTAAAACTGTTGGTTGGTTTAAGTGTTCCAGGCAATGGGAAGAATAGATTTGACGGATGCTTCCTTTGCCAAAAGGGAAAACACAGTCTGGTGAAAAGACAAAGGGTTCCGGATTGTATCTGCTAACCACTTCTTCCAGATTATACCACCCTTCTGCTTGAAAGTACGGTCCCCCACCGATGGCCAATGAATTAATTTCCTGCATGAATCCTCCACTATGAAGACCTGAGCACCTATTTCCCCCAAAAAAAAGCAAGCAGCAGTTTGTCAGAAAAGGTTCTTAAATTTATCGGAATGCCGATCAAACAAAACTAAGGTGTTCTTTGTCGGCATCAAGATACTCAAATATCAATTTGTTTTTATGCGTTGTTTCGCAATGGTGGGAGCAGTGCTTTTGGGGATTGAGTTTAAAAAATTTATCTTTTCCATCAAACCAAAAGTCTTTAAAAGACCTGTTCTTCAAAGAGCCAAGCAGACCTTCCTGTTGATTATACGCTTTATCCGGGCAGGAGTAGACCCGGAGATCTGCACCGATCACTGTTAAAATCTGTTGATAGGGGCACCATTCATAGTTTGTTTCAAATTTCTCATTCATGGCTTCATAGGCATTGAAAATTTCAAAGGAAGAATCTTGCAAATCGGATATCGCATTTTCAACTTGATCTGCCACGGTATTAAAGAAATCGCCATGATACTTATTGTTCTCTCGGGCTTTATCGCTCACAAGACAGGCTGATAATTTAACGCTGTTAACCCCTATCTCTTTAAGCAAAGTCAATACGTCATAAACATGGGTCACATTTTCCTCATCAATGATATAACTCACCCCGAGATAACACCGTCCCCCCATTTTTTTAAAAAATGAAATATTCTCAATCAACTCTTCAAAAGCATTTTCCGGCACCCTTCGATACTTGGCATAACTTTTCCCATCCCATCCATCCAATGATATGCGTACCCACGTCGCATATCGAGCAAAAAGTTCAGCAACCTCCCCTTTTAACAAGGAACCATTTGTTAAAGATGCAAATTTTATGGATGAATCTGCCATTTTCTTAATTAACGGAAGAAAATAGGGATATAGAAATGGCTCCCCTCCTCCGCTAAAGGTTACCGCCTTTACCTTCATATCAATAAAGTCATCAACCAGTTGAAGCATCTTTTCCCAGGGAATAAAGGTCCGTTCAATGTCATTTTTACCAAATTTATTAAGCGTCTTTCCAGAGTAAGCGCAATAACGGCAATGGTGATTACAAATATTCGTTGGTTTTAACCGGACATGCAGGGGTGATTCCACCTTTCCGGTTGCAGCCGGCAGAGAATCAAGCTTATCCTTGAAATGAAAAATTTTTGCCTTTGAATAGAGTAATCCCATATCAACACATCCCTCGAAGCATATCCATAAATTTTTCATCACTCACATAATACGCATTTTCAAGGACATGGGCCATTGGGGTATGGCTATCAGGCAAACAGATTCTTGCAGTTGAAAGCAATTCTCCCCCCATCGACTCACTTGCCATGGTAATGATTTCAGCAGCCACCCCCACCGACTGCCAACCGGGATCAGCCACTGCAAGTCGCTTTGTTTTAGAGACGGACCGCAAAATAGTTTCTCGATCAAGGGGTGATGATGTCCGTATATCAATGACGTCTATATCAATCCCCTCCTTATTCAAGCATTCAGCACATCTCAAAGCCATTGGGACAAAAGAGCCCATGGCAACCAGTGTAATGTCATTGCCTCTACGCCGAACGCTTGCATTTCCAAAACGAACCCGATACGGTTCCTGTGCAACCGGTCCTCTCATGGAAAACAATGCCCGATTCTCGATAATAACCGTGGGTACTTCGCCAAAGATACTTTCCAGGATCAGCCCCTTTGCATCATGGGGTGTTGCTGGAAGTGCCACTCGAATGCCCGGCAAGTGCGTCAACCAGGCATGTAAGCTCTTAGAATGCTGGGGTCCCTGCCCCCAACCTTTGCCGACAACCGCCCGGATAGTAACCGGCAGACTTGATGTACCATTTCCCTTAAAATACCAAAGTGCCAGCCAGTTAACAATTTGATCCATGGAATAAAGCATGAAATCCAAACGCTGATGACAAATAACCGGTCGTAAGCCACCCAATGCCGCGCCCACTGCTGTGGCTGTCATACCATTCTCAGCAATGGGAAAATCAAGCACCCGCTTGCTTCCAAACTGCTCTGCCAAACCTATTGTTGTTCCAAAAATTCCCGGTTTGACGTCAACAAGCTGGCCCATTACGCATACGGATGAATCTAACTCCATCGCCTGCTTCAAACCTTCATTTATCGCTTCTGCATATGTAAGTTGTCGCATAATTCCATGGCCTAATAGATGCTATTCAATAAGGTTTAAGCTTTGTTTCCGATTGATTGCCGTTAAAAATTTCACCCGCAGTACCATCCATAAGCAGCCTGTCTGCAAGAGGGCTTTCTTGGCTATAATTCAAACTGTCCCATTCATGTGGAACCTCGGGAAACTCACTCTCTTTTGCGAACCTAAAAGCATCGTCAATCTCTTGATCGATTTCTTTAATCATGCTCTGTTTTTGGCTCTCGTCCAAATAGGTCTTTGTAAAAAGCTCTTCCTCAAGTAAACTTATTGGACAATTTTTCATCCACACTTCTTTCTCTTTCAATGGACGGTAGCCGATATAATCATCATCCTCCGGGCCAACATGACCATTCCATCGATAAGTATAAGCTTCTATAAATACAGGGCCGGATCCATTGTTAACATGCTTAACAGCAGATTCCAATACCCCATGAACGGCAAGAACATCATTGCCAAAAACAGCAACGCTTTTTACGCCAAAGGCAGCAACCCGTTGGTGAATATCATCTCTTGCCTGGCGCTTATATTGAGGAGAGTAAGTGGCATATCGATTGTTTTCACAAATAAAAATAACAGGCAAGCCTCCAAGAGCAGCATAACTGATCGCCTCCCAAAAGGCACCTTCCTCAGTTGCCCCATCACCATGGCAAGTAAAGGTTATATTTTTATTTTTCAGGTAGTTATTTGAAAATGAAACTCCCACTGCAATCGCAATCATTCCTGAAATAATAGCACCGCTATAAAACTTAAGTTCCGATTTGGAAATTTCTTGAGAACCTGCCCGTCCACCATTTGTACCGGTCACCTTTCCATAAATCTCTGCGAATAGTTCATTCATTTTACCGCCCTTGGCAAAATAATATCCGTGAGAGCGGTGGTGACTCAACACAAAATCACCGGAAGATACGATCCTTGAAAGTGCTGCCGGGACAGCTTCCTGGCCCACACAAAAATGTACAGGACAACGCATTTCATCGGCAGGGTGATATTCAGCAATCAATGCAAGCTGGGTCCTGCGCAAGCGCAACATAAACCGATAAAAATCCAATGCAATCTCTCTGCATTGGGGATTTACATTTAGATCTCGATACCGCCCCTTATTTAAAAGGAACTCATGATTAATTGTCAGCAATCGTTTTTCTCATTGATTTATAAGTTTCAGTTCATTGAAATATACTTTTTCAGCCACCCATCATTGCTTTCATTGTTTTAATATTGTAATACTTTTCGTCATTTACAAGAGTCCCTGCCTGAAACGCTTCAATGATCTCACGAATCGCAGCATCAACAGAATAACGGGGCTTAAAACCCGTAGCCATAAGTTTATCTGAGTTCAAACGATAGGATCGCGGATCATTGGATTCTGAAATCACTATTTCGGCAGGAATGGATGCTGAAACCAGCTTTGCAATATCCAAAATGGATAGATTTTCAAAACCGGCATTATAGACACCATAAAATCCACTATCTGCCTGTAAAAAATGAATAAAAACATCTGTGATGTCCTGAATATGAATATTGGGCCGGGTTTGATCTCCACCAAAAACGGTAATCTTGCCATTTGCAAGCGCTTGCATGGTCAGCATATTCACAGAGACATCCAGACGCATTCGTGGAGAATAACCGCACACGGTTGCAGGTCGGATGCATATAATATCAATCTCGTCGGCATAGCTTAGAAGTACCCGCTCACTGATCATTTTTGTCTTGTTATAATCAGAGATGGGAACAAGGGATAACGATTCGGTCACTTCACACTCATCCTTCACCCCATATACACTTCCAGAGCTGGCATACAAAAATTTTTTCACATCATGCTTAATTGCTTTTTCCACAAGCTGCATTGTGGAAAGCGTATTGATCTCCCACGAAAGCTTTGCATCCAGATCCCCACAAGGGTCATTGGCAATATTGGCAAGATGAATCACTGAATCCACCCCTTCCATGGGAATATTATCAGCATCCCGTATATCCCCTCTGATGATGCCAAGGCCTGGATGGTCTTGGAGGTAGTTCCCAAACCACATAAGATCCCAAACGGTTACTTTGCAGCCCAGATCTAAAAGTTTAGATACAAGGACTGTCCCAATATACCCGCACCCGCCAGTCACTAAAACATGCATATATTTACTCCCTTCATTACAATGATGGACTTCATCACCGATAACAGTTACCTTCTGCCCACACTATTTTGTCCTGTCGCATTTTCTTGTAAAAAAAGAGTCTCAATAACAGCGTGAAGCAATGCTTCATGCCCCACCTCCACAAGGCCATAAAGAGTGACGGGCAAGTAAAAGGCAATATCGCTTTTTCCTGTCCAAAGCTGATTATTCTCATGAAATCCTGAAAGTGTAACCAGACGTATCCCCTTTTTTGTAAAAGTTCATCCCTGATTTGTCGAGAAAATATTCGGTCTTTTTCCGATGAGAGACTCTGGAGTTTCTTATAAAACACTCATCCGAATTACAACCCACCGAATCTTAGGTAATGAGATTCTGGATTTCCTGAACAATTAGCGGAGTTCCATCGTTAAGTTCAATTGGCACAATATCGACTTCATGCTCGCCGCAAAGGGGAAGCAATACATGCTCTAAATCCTCTTCAAAATTTATCATGTTAGCAGAAAGCCCCATATTCTGATAAAACCGAAGGGCATCCTGCTTATGAGAATCGGAACTGGGCCATGCCACTGGAAAAACATTTAACGCAATCGCCTCATAAAAAGTGTAGCCAAAACTGGCAAGCAATACTCGAGAACGCGCCAACTTTTCATGAAAATCCATTTCAAGCCCTTCAGAAATATGGACAGTCAGATGGTGATTTTCGGCAAATTTTCTAAAACTCTCACGTTGAGTTTCACTATGGAGATATGCTGTCACATCAATATCTTTATTCAGAGAAGTGTTTTGTATCCGCCGGACTGATCTTCTCAGTATAATTAGCTCCTTACCCGTTTTTAATTGCGGCAAATCTCGACAATTCTCTTTACACGTAACACCAGGGACAAAAATCAAATCAGCTTCACGGGTCCATGCCTCTGTGATATCCATCACCACAACCGGAAGACGGCTATTGAGCTTTTCCTTCCATCCCTTAACAATTTTGTGCCTGGCAGAAATATCCATCACAATCAAATGGTGATTTAGAAATAATTGCTCCGAGTTCTGCTCTACAAGCTGTAATTCAAATTTTCCTAAATCGGGTGAAGAGGATATCCGCCCATGGACAAACCTGAAACCAGCCATTGTAATCAAATTGACAGCATGCTCATCATCCGCAACAAAGGTAATGGGATAACTCAGTCGTTCAACAATTTGGGCTGCCAGCTCCAGACTTCTCATTAAATGACCGTATCCATACTCTTTTCCGGCATCGACAATAAACAAAATATGTTTTATATTCTCTATCAACCCACGATGGTAAACATGGGCATTAATTTTGCTTAATTCCGGTTTTTCCCTTAGTACCGTCAGCACGTGGGGCAGATCAAAGGGAAACTCACGATGGGTAATCTCCATAAAGAGCCTATTTTGAAACTCAAGATCCGCCATGGTGTCAACTGAAAGCCGGCAGTCAAAACAATAAAGACTCTCGGGAAGCAAACAGTTTTTTACAACAAATTTCTCTGGATAACGGCCGATAACGGGAAACTGATGTTCCTTAAGTTCCGGAGCGTTAGACAAGTCATCTGCAAGCTGCCAAGCTCGCCTTCTTGCAACCTGAATCCCCTGAAGTTGAGTTAACATATTATCACGGGGTGAAACAGCTACAACATCTGCTTTGACAGATTGCCTCAAACAGGAAATCATCGAATCAATTCCTGAGTAGTGTATCAAAGGACAATCCGCGCTTACCAACACACAGATATCCGCGTTAAAAACTTCCGCGGCCCTGTGCAAACGAGTGGTCACATGATTTACGTTTCCATCATAACAAAACAGAGAAATATTTTCTCTTGCAGCATACTCTTCAAGGGGCTTATTCTCCTTTTCAGCCACCGTTGCAATGACGATTTCATCAATTTCTCGGCATAGTTGGAGTTGCTCAACCACCCAATCAAGTAACGACTTGCCACCTATCTGCCTGAAATGTTTTGCCGGCAAACGAGAAGACGTAAGACGAGCCACCACAAAGGCAACTGCTCTTTCTCTGACAACCATCAAATCGTCCATTTCACTATGCTCTGTTGCGTTTCCTTTTTTTATATAAAACTCCATCCAACAGCCTGGAATCATGAGAGTTTCAACTTTCGTTGTGGCAGGTGGTTACTGCCATGTAGGTTTTTTTTAAGAAAGTGTAGGTATGCCTAACATTACTTTCATTATTCGTTGTGGGCAGACCCAGGTCCCCAATGCGGTCCGCCCGTGGCGGTTATAAAAAACGTGGTAATGTTCTTTTACGACTGGAACCATGAATTCATCCACCTCATTTCCTTCTGATTTTTTTCAGCGGCCTCAATCCGTCGCTGGGGTCGGCACGCCATTCGCAATCCCCCTGTTCCGCCGGTGCAGGGCTCTTTTCTCCTGAACCATCCGCCTCCAGGGCAAGATGAATATCATGAATCACGGATTTCATCTGATCCGGAAGCCAACAATGGCCGGAATCAAATTCTTCCCCCTTGCCATCAATATCAAGATGAAACTCTACCATGTCGGAGAGCCAGTGATGCACAGCCCGCTCAATGACTGGTGGTGAAACACTGTGATCGGACCAACCCACTGGGCAGTCAAATTTAAGACGAAGCGTTTTAATGGCCGCAAGATTGCATTGATTCGATGGAGTCGGGTATCCGGATACACAATGAAGAAGGGTGAGATTTTGACATCCTGCAGCACGAAGTGTTGCCACTGCCCCGGAGACCTCTCCCAAGGTTGCCATGCCTGTGGAAAGAACAACCGGTTTTCCCGTTTGCGCACATTCCTTCAAAAGAGCCCCCCACAATAACTCATATGAGGCTATCTTGTAAAAATCAACAAAGGGCTCAAGCGCCTCAACAGCCCCGAGATAAAAAGGAGTACATGAAAATAATATTTTTCTTTCCCGACAACGATGGGCAAGGTGAGGAAGAAAATTTATAGGAAGTTCCCAGTCTTTACGATTACGATGTTTTACACTTTTAGCAAGTATTTCAGGGGCAAACAACTCATTTACTTTGAAAAGCTGAAATTTGACTCCATTACAACCAATATCAGCGGCTACGTCAATGAAACGCAAACATCTCGCCAAATCCCGGTTATGATTACTGGAAACCTCAGCGATGAAAAACGGATTTAAATGTTCCCTTTGAAAAAAAGTCAAACCGACAAAACCTCCCCGAAAAAAACAACCCGTCAAGGCGACAAAGGCTCACAACATCAATCTTTGAAAATACAGTATATCTGCTCAATCACCAGCGCAACCTCATCCTCCGTCAATCCCGGATACATGGGAAGTGATAAAATCTGTTCATAGGCCGCTTCGGCCCGGGGACAATCACCGGGACCGGTCCCCCATCGTTTCTGATAATAGGGATGAAGATGCACGGGGATATAATGAACATTAACCCCAATCCCTCTATTTCGAAATTCATGAAAAACCTCTTCCCTATTTCGCAGAACTACTTCCGGAGTCAATTTTATAATATAGAGGTGATATGCATGAGTAATATCGCTGTTTTTTCCAAGGGGAGAAACCCCCTCCAGCAACGTAAACGCACCATCATATTGCCTGGCAATTTCAATTCTTTTCCGGATAGAACACGACAATTTTTTCAGCTGGCTCAAACCCAGGGCACACTGAAAATCCGTTATGCGATAGTTAAACCCGAGATCAACCATCTCATAAGTCCACGAACCAAGTCTTTCCCGCTGGTGATGATCCGTTCTAATACCGTGATTTCGAAACAAACGCATACGTTCTGCAAATCCTTCATGGTCAGTGGTAATCATGCCTCCTTCCCCGGTGGTGATATGCTTGACCGGATGAAAGCTGAAGGTGGACAGGTCGGCAAGACTTCCAACTTTGAGACCACGATAGGTCGCTCCCAGGGCATGGCAGCTGTCGGCCACAAGCCATATACCATGATCATGGGCAATCCGCTTCAGAGCATCCCAATTGCAAGGATGTCCAGCATAATCCACTGCGATGATGGCCCTTGTTTTAGACGTAATCTTCTTTTCAACCTGCTCCGGGTCAATGAGCAGTGTATCCGGCAGCACATCGGCAAAAACCGGAACCCCTCCTTGATAAACAATACAATTAGCTGTGGCAGCAAATGTCATGGGGGGAACAATAACTTCATCCCCGGGCGCTATTCCCAGAGCAAACATAGCACAATGTAAAGCGGCGGTACCGCTGGAAACAGCAACTGCATATCGGGTCCCAACGGTTTTGGCAAATTCCGTTTCAAAGGCTTCAATTGCAGGTCCGGTGGTCAACCAGTCGGATTTCAGTACATCCACAACAGACTGGATATCGGCCGCGTCAATAATTTGTCGTCCATATGGAATCAAAATATAGCTCCGCCCTGTAAGTTACATGGCTTTTTCACAAAAACATTAAGCCCGTGTCTGTATAGCAGAAACAGCCTGACTGGCACAACACCTATTGAGGACTTCATGCGTTGCACTTAACTATTCTGCACGTTTTTGATTCAAGCAAGTTTCAGGCACAACACAAAATAAGTTTAATTCATATTTACACAAATTTTAACGAACCCCTTTTTCAAATTAACTCTTCGGCTGTTTCCGGTCAAACATTGAATGATTGCACAATAATAAATTTAAAAAAACTTATGCACGACAAATAATTTCGGCATCTAAAGCCAAAAGCCATCGTTTATTTCCACCACATAGCATCCCTTGACACTGTGCTCATACCATTCCAGAATATAATATGATATGGATCAAATCATAATGTTCATAACGGGTCTGACCCAAACAACATGTAGAAATAATAGGCAATAAACCCTATTTTAACCCTGAATACAGGCTTAAAACTACCTTTTGGGCATCAAAAAGACGGTTCTAAGGGACTTGGCAATTTTTCGTTTAACAAAGGCAAGCTTGAGGAAAGCTATCGATTCCGCTGGGTAAATGTCTTTACCATTGTCAGGTAGCCGGACTGGAACAACAGGTTCACTTTACGTATGAGGTAGTACCTCACGTGCGGATCTGTCGGGTTACCGGCATCCCTACCACTCCTACCACGACCCAATAAAAATTATTCAAGGGCAGCAAGACAGATTTCAGGCGCTTTATTCAAAACTTTAAGCAAAGATTGCGCTGCGCCTGTTGGACGACGTTTGCCCTGTTCCCAATTCCGGATGGTATCTACGGAAACACCAATGCGCAGGGAGAATTGTGCCTGGGTCAGGCCAAGTCTTTTTCTTACTCTTCGTGCAAATTTGGCTGCATCCTGCATGGCTTCTGCTTTGTCTGCCGCTTGCTGGTGAGCAATTTCTTCTTCAGTGGTGGAATCCACACGATCGGTATCTATACATCCTAATGCAAGTAAGGACGCCGTGTTGGGGTCAATTATCATGTGCTGTGTCTTCATAATGCGTAACCTCCCGTTTGTTGGCTTTACGAGCAGATATGATGCGAATTGCATTTTTACGGAATGTGTATATGACCACAAACACACGTCCCTCAATTTTACCAATCAAATGGTACCTTGTTTCTCCATAGTCATATCGGTTATCTTTCTACACGATTCGGTCAGGATCAAAAAAAGCACGAACTGCATATGCAAAATCAAAGCCACTTTCTATAAAGCATCTCTCGTTTTGTCTGACACAGAACTAAAACATACCCTCTCAAACCCCAACGCCACCACCACAAATTTTTGCAACCGCAGATTCCCATGCCGTTTCTCAAGGGTCTCTCCATACTCCTTCACCTGTTGTTTGCCATCTTCCATCTGCTTTACAATCTCAGGTAGCTGACACAGTTCATTTTCAGACAGTTTCTTTGCCTGCTCACCGCTTAATCCGGCATCTTTCAGTTTTACAAATTTGAACTCAATCAACACATCAAATACCTTGCCATATCTTTTATCCGGTCTGATAATCATGGTCAGATCCGCATAGCGGCGGTCAATCTCTTTTTCAGAATCCATGATATAAATAATGTCGTTGTAAAGAAGCGTTAAAAATGCGGTCTTCACCGTTAATTCATTGACCCATCTGTAATCGCGATTATGAAAAACCTTGAAATAGCGCTCTTCCATGAATCTACACAGAGGCGCCATATCTCCTTTTTGATACACCAGCTCCGCAGCATCTCTACCATCATCCCTGTCATCGGGTTCCGGCAGAAGCATATTCTGGATTCTCTCCACATAAAGACTTTTCATTACAAGGTTTGGTACCTTCAATATTACTTTCAGATCTTCGGTCTCATCTGCAATGGTTAAAACACCAAAATAATAGAGAAACGAAACTATGAATGTATTATCACGGGAGTTGTCCGTCATCATCGCTTCTATACCAAATCGTTTACTGATTTTTTCTGCAACAATTTGTTGATCTTTTTCCATCAGACCCATTAAAAGGTCACTTCCTTTTGGAATTTGAGCAATATATTTAAGCTTTGCTCCATCCATAGCCAAGTTGTCATCTAACATCTCCCTCGGATATTTGCATGATTTCTCAAATTGTTTTAAAAAATACAAACAGAGGGTTGGATTATAAATATATTCATTGTTTGCATGGGAAAAACGATATCCATTATAATAGGTCTTCATCAAACTTACAGCTTCCCGTGTCTTCTCATTTTCAAACCCACAGGCACGAACAATTTTTTTGATCACATCTTCAATTTCATTTTGCTTGAATCCGCACAGGTCATTAAACTCAGGCTCAAAATAAATATTTTCAGCAATATTATACCCACTTGTAATATCGCTCATGACAACAGGCGAAACCCCTGTGATAAACACACGATCAAACATGGAACCTGAAGTTAAGGCTTTTATAGTTTTAAAAAAAGTTCTAAGCGGCCCCTCCTCATGGACAAGGGTTTTGTATCTGCCTTCCGCACTCTGAACCCCCATCATTACGGTATTGGCAAAATTATCATACTCATCTATCAGAAGATAAACCGAAAAAGGGGTCATGCAGGTTGCGCTAATAAGGGATTTCATTGAAAAAAGGGCATCATCACGATCAATTTCAATCGCTGACAGTTCAAATCCCTTATAATTGTAAAATTTATGAAACGCATCAATGCAGCCATTGATGTGATTAAAAAGCGCTCTTTTCACCTCTTCAGCGGTTCCGGTGGGGTCAACACATGAAAAATCAAACCTCAAAATAAAATATGAATTTCGCAAAGCTGTGGGGTTTTCCCCAATTTTTAAATTTCCAAAAATTGCTTCAAATTCATCTTTCTTTGCCACATCATAATAATTTTCCAGCATGGAAAGGAGCAGGCTCTTGCCAAACCGTCTGGGCCGGATAAAAAGTTGGGATTTGCTATTTTCAAGTAAGGGTATTTTATATGTTCTGTCACAATAAAAATATCCTTCTGTGATAATGCTTTTAAAATCTGACATTCCGTATGGATATTTCATAGCCCGCTCCTTCTAACCTATATATTTCACACCTCCAACCATTGCTTTCTGAACTTATGACTGACGAGGGATTATTTTGTGGGATTGAAAAGAGCCCGCTGAAATACCGGATTATTCAGATCCAGGCGTATGGGGGTGTCAGTGTTTTCGGATACCATTAAATCTGATTCTCCAGCTGGTTAAGGTCGGTCTCTTTGGGGGAATTTTTTTAAGCCCAACCAATGGCTTCCTTAAGCTCGCATTGTACGTCTGCGGCATGAGTCCACTTTTCATTATCAGGAATAAAACGACCCAGTTTCACCAGCCAGACACCTGTGTCTATTTCGCTTAACACGACTGTCTGGCTGGCAAACTTCTTGCCAAGCGAAATTTATCCACTGCTGCCCACTGTTTTGATGACATCCATGGCACTCTCCTTCAAGTTGACATTATGTATTTATGATAGCACCAATGCATGAAATGTCAATTTACAATCTCAGGCAGCTGACACAGCTCACCTTCAGACAGTTTCTTTGTCTGCTCACCGCTTAATTCGGCATCTTTCAGTTTTACAAATTTAAACTGCCGGAACCCGATGACAGAGATGATGGCAAACTTGCTGCAGAGCAAGTGTACCAAAAAGGGAAATTGGATTAAAGAAGGCATCTTTTTTAAATGAATCCGGGGCAAACCCTAAATCAAGACATCAGAAGTAATAAACTCGCATAGTCCAATGTGTCTCACACCTTCAATATTATCACTGAAATGCTCATCCATTGATACTACATATTTAGGGTAATGATCTTTTATAGCAAGGAGGGGTTCAAATTCTCTTAAAACTGTTTTTTCATTCTCCATTTTATAGCTAACCTGTACGTATACTTTTTCATTTTTCTTTTCAGCAATAAAATCTATCTCTTTGCTTTTGAGCTTGCCAATATAAACATTGTAACCTCTTCTGATCAGTTCATTATAGATTATATTCTCAAGTACCCCTGAAATATTTCTATCTCTGTAACCAAATACTGCATGTTGGATGCCTTGATCGGCTAAATAAAATTTTTCTTGTGTTTTCAGTATTTCTTTACCAAGTAGATCATATCTGTTTACCTTGCTAATAACGAAAGAACTTTCAAGGGCTTCAATATAGTTATACACCGTGTTAATATCTACTTTCCTGTACTGACTCTTAAAATAATCTGAGATGTTTTTTGCCGAAAAAGTATTGCCTACATTATCCATGACATATTTCATAATTCTATTAAGCAGTTCCACATTACGAATTTTATGCCTTTCCACGACGTCTCGCAGCACAATTGAATCATAGATATCATTGATTATCATATAAACCGTATCTTCATCATAATCTGATGTATGAATTGCCGGGAAACCTCCACGCCTGATATAGTGCCAAATAAGTTTATCCTTATCACTTTTACCAGAAAACGTATCGTGAAATTTAATCATTTCATTAAATGATAATGGATATAACCGAAACTGAATATAACGACCGGTCAGTAATGTAGACAGTTCAGATGATAGCAGCTTAGAATTTGAGCCAGTAATATAAATATCTGCATTTAGATCCACAAGAAATGAATTTATTGCTTCTTCCCAATCTTCAACCAGCTGAATTTCATCAAAAAATAAATACTGCCTTCGGTCTGCGCAGGTTGATTCGATGATAAAATCGTAGAGTTTTTTTGCGACACGCATATCATAATATTTCATACTCTCAAAATTTATATATATGATATCATCATTGCTAACACCTTTTTCTATCAAGCGTTTTTGGATTAATTTCATCATCGTCGATTTACCAGAACGCCTTATACCAGTTATCACCTTAATTAGTGGTTTATCAATAAATTTTTCAATTTTGTCATAATAAAGTACCCTTTCAATCATATAATCACCTCTATATATAATCACCTCTATTAAGTAGGGATAAAAAAGCAACTCCCTATTAATTATTTCTATACTTGCACTTATGTACTATAACCTAATATAAAAGAGTAAACAACATAGTTTTTATGCCTATATCCCTAAAAATCATTTTGTTTAATAAGTTTATACGTCCTATATTCTTAATTCACACTTCAGCCTCATGTCATACCTGTAACAAGAGGGGCCAGTTGCTGCCGGGATATCAGCCCCCCCCCAGCGAATTTAAAATGGAATTTTAAATGGGGTCTGACCCCAATAACGAAAATTTGTGGTGGTGACACTGGGATTTGAAAGGATCTGTTTTGTAAAAAGCCAGTTTTATTTTTGATATATTTTTATTCAAAAACATGATATCTTAATAAATTTTGGATCACAGAATCTGTATTCTGTGATCTTTTGTTTTGATAAGGGTACTACAAACGAAAGCATAAAATTCGATGATCAAGTTTTTTTATGTTGGCAATATGGGGGAGGGGGCAAAAAAAAACTTATACATCGGATAAAAGTACTTTACATTTTTTTTAAAGGGGAAAAAACATAAATGATCTGCACAACCAACGTCACCTTGGCCTATGGCAAAAGGGTTCTGTTTAAAGACGTTAATATAAAATTTGCACCAGGTAACTGCTATGGACTCATCGGAGCCAACGGAGCCGGAAAATCCACCTTTCTGAAAATTCTATCAGGGGATATTGAATCGGATTCGGGAACCGTATCCGTGGGTTCCCGGGAACGCATTGCCATGCTGCGCCAGGACCACTTTGCCTTTGACGAAGAGACGGTGTTAAACACCGTCATTATGGGCCACAAAGAGCTGTACGCCATCATGACCGAAAGAGATGCCCTGTATGCCAAGCCCGATTTTTCCGAAGAGGACGGCATCCGATCCGGAGAGCTTGAGGTGGAATTTGCCGAAATGAACGGCTATGACGCTGAACCCGAAGCGGCGGTGCTGTTAAACAACCTGGACATCCCCGAAGCCCTGCACCAGAAGAAAATGAAGGAGCTTGAAGGCGGGGAAAAGGTGCGAGTGCTCCTTGCCCAGGCACTTTTCGGCAACCCGGATGTGCTGTTGCTGGATGAGCCCACCAACAACCTGGACATCAAATCCATTGCCTGGCTGGAGGAATTTCTCTACCGGTTCCGGAATACGGTGATTGTGGTCTCCCATGACCGGCATTTCATGAACCAGGTGTGCACCCACATTGCCGACATTGATTTTGGTCAGATTGCGGTGTACGTGGGCAACTACGACTTCTGGTACCAGGCAAGCCTGCTCAATCTGAAGCAGAAACAGGCGGAAAACAAAAAGGTCACCAACCGGGCCAATGAACTGAAAGCGTTTATCCAGCGGTTCAGCTCCAATGCCTCCAAGTCCAAACAGGCCACCTCCCGGAAAAAACTGCTGGAAAAACTCACCATTGAAGAGATGCCGGTCTCCTCCCGGAAATATCCCTTTATCTGCTTTACTCCCGAGCGCTCCTGCGGCAACGTGATTCTGGAAGTGGAGGGGCTGTCCAAAACCATTGATGGGGAAAAAGTGCTCAACAATGTGAGTTTCACCGTGAACGCCGGGGATAAAATCGGATTTATGGGGAGCAACAGTGTGGCCAAGACCACTCTTTTCCGGATTCTGGCAGGAGAGATGGAACCGGACAGCGGCAGTTTCCGATGGGGGGTCACCATCACCCAGTCATACTTTCCCAAGGAACACAGCAGCTTTTTTAACGGGGAGTATACCCTTATTCAATGGCTTCTGCAATTTGCGCCCCCCACGGAAGGGGAAAGCTTTGCCCGGTCGTTTCTGGGTCGCATGCTCTTTTCCGGAGAAGAGGCCACCAAAAAAATCGGGGTGCTGTCCGGCGGAGAAAAGGTGCGGTGCATGCTGTCTCGCATGATGCTTGCGGCATCCAATGTGTTGATGCTGGATGAACCCACCAACCATCTGGATCTGGAATCCATCACCGCCTTAAATGACAGCCTGGTGAAATTTCCAGAGGTGGTGCTCTTCACCTCCCATGACCATGAGTTTGTCAATACCGTTGCCAACCGCATCATTGAAATCACCCCGGCCGGTGTTATTGATCGACTTATGACCTTTGATGAATATATTAACAGCACAGAGGTGTCACAACTCCGGGATACTATGATCAAAAAAGCGGCTTGATCCGTCGTCTTTTTTTAACGAAGGCGAATCATGGGCGTAATTGAGAAAGCATAAGATTCTGGGTGCCGGTATATAGCCAATTTCACATGACTTCATGCCAGCTCTTATTTATTTATTTAAGGTGAAAGCGTACGAAGTCATCTGAAACGCACTATAGTAAAAATGGAGTACGGATAAAAAATGGATGAAGAGCGTCTGATGGACATTGAAGTCAAAATTGCATTTCAGGATAAAACCATCAAAGAGCTGAACCAGGTGGTCTATGAGCAGCAGCAGGAGATTGATCGCCTTGGCAGCCTATGTGAGCTGCTGTTGAAGCGCACCAGAGAATTTTCAAATTTTGTTCCGGGAAGTGATGGCCCGGCAGACGATCCACCACCCCATTACTGATTCTTGATAATGGGGTCTGCCAATAATGGGATAATTGACTGGGATAATGGGGGCTGACTCCCCTCTTTCAGCAATCAGCCCAGAAACATTGGCATCCAATGATGGATGCCAATGGATGCCAACCGCTCCGCTCACGCCTTGGACATAAATTTTCGGGTTTCGGTATTCACCTTTACCCTCTCTCCAGGCTCAAGATATTCCGGCACCTGGATCTCAACACCATTGGACAGGGTGGCCGGTTTGGTCCGGGCCGTGGCGCTGGCCCCCCTCATCCCCGGTGCCGTATCCGTCACCTCAAAAACAAGGGAAGCGGGAATCTCAAGGGAGACCATGGTCTCATCAATGATGGTGGCCAAAAGTCCCTCCATCTCATCGGATATCCAGACCAGCTCATCGGCTATGTCCTCGCTGGAGATCATGTACTGGGTGTAGTCCTCTTTATCCATGAACACATGCAGGTTTCCATCGGCATAGAGGTATTGCACAGACCGTTTCAGAAGGTCCACATCTGTGAGCATATCACCGCCTTTAAAGGTATCTTCATACTTCTGCCGGGTCTTTACATTGCTGAATCTCACTTTGTAAAGGGTGACCGCCCCCCTTGCCGTTGGGGATTTCACATTGATCTGCTTTACCACGTAGACATCTCCGTTTATTTCCACCACATGACCTGTCTTTAAATCACACGCATTGGGCATTTTTTCTACTCCTGAAAATCCTGAAAAAAGTATTAACTCGTCAGTCATAACGTCTCAACGTTACCACCATATAAAGCACATGTAGTATGGGCAAATAGGAAGTTACGACCCACGAGGTATACCATGAAAAACGCTAACGCTCCATGGCTGTCATAAAAAAACCAAACTGGGCCAGCCTTTTTTTCACCTTTGAAAGATGAGCCGTTTCCACCAGCAAATGGTAGTTCTCCGCCTTGATCACATGGGTTTTCAAAACCGGGTCCTTTGTTAACAAAGACAAGAGTTCTCCATCGGGCTTGACCCGGAAAACGGATATATCTGAGACGGTTTCCAGCGGATTGATTCGCGCCAGGGCCGCCTTAAAAAAATTTTCCCATATTTCAGGCGGGTTCTGTGAAATATGATCCCTAAAAAATTTTATTTTATTTTCCACATCCATGGAGGTCGTGCATTCCCTTAAAAAAGTCTGATAATTCACCACATAACTGGACGTATTGATCTGTTCCCCCAGCTGATCCAATGCCAGCTTTTTGATGGGATCTTCTCCATAAATGGAGAGCATGGTATTTTGTTCATCCACCTCAATCTCAGAGGTCCTGATCTCAATTTTTGCAGTAAAATGATCTCTTCTGCCGGCAACATAATTGCCAAAGGTCGTCAGGCGAACATATTTCAGACCATCATAAATGGAAAGCCATGGCTTTTCACACTGCTGATAGATCTCATTTTCCGGCTGAGTATACCCCAGATCCACCAACCCCAGCGCTCCAAGAAGAAACAGTATCCCCTTCACAAAGGGCAGGGTTAACACATCAAATTTATAAGCATGGTACACATCAAGCTTATTTTCAATACGGGTGGCGGCATCTATCCCAAAATTACTCCTGATATAGAGGGATTGAAATTCCTGATTTCTGGAAAACGGGTTAAAATCCATATGGGAATAAAACGCGGCTCTGGCAATATCATGGGTGGAAACCCACTCTTCCGGAGGCAGCATGGCAAACATCTTCCAAATGGATGTTCGCATTTTTTTCTCATCGGATTCAAGATCACACTCCACCATCTGCCGTTTGATATAATGAAACAGCTCTCTGCAACGGTAGCTTTTAAAATCTTTATAGTTAAAAAACCGGCGTATTCTCTCTTTGATAAACCGGGGCATATTATTAAGCTCCTCGGCGGTCCAGGTGGCACCACAGCTTAAGAAATCGGCAAGAAGGCTGGTTTTCATAAGTTTAAGGGCGTTGTCCCCGTCCGTGTAAAATTCTCTGATATTACATATCTCTGCCATTTTTTTGAGGGACCGCATCAAAATTTTTTCGCCGCTCTTGGAATAGTGCAAATTGTCCTGGGAAATAAATGTCAGAATTACAGGCAGTTGCTGAAATATGGCACCATGATCCTTGTGAAACATAAGTCCGGTTTTATCCATCCCAGGAACAGGGCGCAGATGACAAAGAGGATGTTTCGGCACCAGGCGCAGAATGACATTTTTCAGGAGGCTGTTCAATGAAATGTATGAAACCTTCCCGTCATATCTCCAGGAGGACCAGGACTCCTTGACCTGAAACATGAAAAAAGCGGGATGAGTCCGGGCTTGTCGAAACAATGCCTGAATGGCCTCCCTCTCCCCGGGGGGTTCGGCACAAAGCAATTGCCGGACCTTTAAACCCACCACCAGGTCAAGGTCGTGCCGATCCCCTTCATGGGCGCAAATATGAATCAGTGCCACCACTTCCCGGGGGAGAACCTCCAGCAGCTCCTGAAAAAGGGTATGGCTTTCCAAAATGGCGGCCAGCAGGCGAACCCGGGACTCATGGGTGTTTTTTTCCAATTGCGCTCGTTTCTCTTTGCTCCATTTCCGTTGATCCAGACGGCCAATGAACCTTTTTAAATAAAGTTCATAGACTTTTTCCGGTTCCGGGAATTTAACCAAATGCGCAATTACCTGTTCAAGACGATTATACGCCGGTGTTTTCTGATTAACTGCCACTCTTTTGGTATCCTTGCTTGTCATCTGTCAAATGGTATCTATCCCTCATATGCCGTTAAAATGCCCCTGCATCACTGCCCCTGCATCATCACACGTCTCCCAGCACAAAATCGATATCAGCCTCATTTAGCTTTTTAATGGAGGCATCATCACTTGCAATCAGCGCGTCAAACAGCTCTTTTATTGTTCAAGGGTGTCATCATCCAACCGGGCCTCAAAAAACGACAGGGTCTCCGGGCACTTTGTATCGCTAATTACCGGGCCTGTCTTTTTAAGTGCTTTAAACAAAGCGTCAATTTCCTGAACCATAATTATCTCACGATTTCCCTTTCAGCAGATCGGCCAACCCGGCAAAGGGATTATCGGAAAAGTCATTGCCCGAATCAGAATCACGGCTCGTGGAGGGGGTCGTGTCATAGGCATCAGCCACCAGGTCCCTTGAATGTTCATTCTCATGGCAGTAAATACACAACAGCTCCCAGTTGCTGCCATCCGGCGGATTGTTATCATGATTATGGTCTTTGTGGTGCACGGTGAGTTCCTTCAGGTTTTTACCGCTGAACTCACGACAACAATGCGTGCAGATCCAGGGAAACAGCTTGAGTGCGCGCTCCCTATAAGTTTTTTCTCTCTCCCGCTGGTGACGGATCATATCCGATACACTGATGGTCCCTGATTTATTTCCAGCCATGTAAAATTTTCTCCTCTTTGTCATTTTCTCAACCCAAAGCACCGGCCTTGGTTGTCAGTTAAGGGTTCATAACTTTACTCATACTTTGGATAATTATCAAGCCCATTGTCTTTGTGAGGCGTTTGACCTAAACGCACCTAATTTCTTGACAGTCACGGTGTTCTTATAATAGATCTCAACATATTTTAATTTTTTATAACCGCCACGGGCGGACCGGGATTTGGGACCCTAAGTTCGCCCACAACGAAGCTTGAAAGAATGTTAGGCTCGCCTACTCTTTCATATAAAAAAAACCTGGGAAAAATCCATGGGAACCACAGAAGATCCGAAAGCACTGACCCGCCGCCTCCTGACATTGGAAAAGGCCATTACAGAAACAAAAAAACGATTGCCGGCCCACTCCACCAAGCCTCCGGTCATGATGGATCTGCTGGCCCTTGAGGATGAATATCACGAAGTATTAACAAAAATAAACGCCCTGAAACTTAATGGTCCGGTGGGGGAGGATCATGACTGAAACAAAAACCCAACTTCCCCAGCGCTATGCAGACAGAGCCAGTGTCAACACCATCCGGGAGGTGTTTGATTACATCCGCCGGTACCGTGGGAAAACCTTTGTACTGAAAATTGAAGACAGCCTCTTTGGCCACCCGTTGTTCCCCCTGCTCATGAAGGACGTTATCCAGCTCCATGACATAGGCGTTCACCTGATCATCGTCACCGGCACCCGGGCCACCATTGCCAGGAACCTTGCCGATGCCGGGATAGAGACCTCCTTTGTCAAGGGTATCCGCATCACCCCGGATGTGGTGCTGCCCCACATCAAGCTGGCTGCCATGGAGGTGGTCCAGACCATCATTGCCCATCTTGCCACAGGCGGTGCCAACGGCATCATGGGAAACTGGACCAAAGCCCGCTCACTGGGGGTATGTAACGGCATTGATTTTCAATGGACGGGGCAGGTTGAAAAAATACGCTCGGACATTGTTCAGAAGCTGCTCTCTCAGGATTTCATTCCGGTGTTGTACAACATCGGCCTCAATGCCAAGGGAGACGGCTACAATCTCAACTCCAACCAGATTGCCCGTCAACTGTGCCTGGATCTGGACATAGAAAAACTTTTTTTCATCCGTGCCCAGGATGCATTGCCGGCCAGGAATTTAGACATACCGCCGGGTGCCCAGGTACACCCCAATGGAAAAATTCTTTCCAATATTGATCTTGGCCATGTGAACATGATCCTTAAGGCCAACAAGGATCGCCTGGACCTTGAAAATCAAGAGCTACTGGAGCATGCAAAGGCGGTGATTTCCCGTCCCAATGGTGTCAAACGGGTCCATATCATAGACGGAAGAAAAGAGGGGCGAATTCTGCAGGAGGTCTTCACCAGTGTGGGTGGCGGCACCATGATTTACGGCAACCGATACGCTCATATCCGCCAGGCCCTGCTTGATGACGTTCCGGAAATCCTGCATCTCATGGATGGCTATGTTCAAAAGGGAAATCTGATCATGCGAACGGACATGGACATTAAAAACCAGATTGAGAACTATTATATTTATGAAGTGGATCAGGCCATATATGGATGCGGCGCCCTTTACGAGCTGGGCCATGGATGGGGAGAAATTGGTGCCATTGCCGTCAATGCCGCTTACAAATCCAAAGGGGTGGGCCGGGGTATCATGCAGTACCTCATTCAAAAGGCCCATGAAAAAGAACTAAAGACCCTGTTCCTGCTCACCACCCAGGCTGCGGACTGGTTTTTTGAATTCGGCTTTATCCAGGGGCATCCCCAAGACTTGCCCGAACATCGGAAGAATAATTATAACATGAAACGTAATTCCAGGGTGTTGCTGCTGACGCTGTCCCAGCTTAAGGGGGGGAACCCCAAAAATCAAGTATACCCCCAGTCTTTAAAATAATTTGAGCAACTGGTTTATTGTATTTATTAGCAATTTCAACCAGTATTATATGAAAAGGTAGTCTTCAAGTCTACCTCAGCAGAGCCCCTCCCCCGACGGGCAATAGGAACCGGCCAATTGAGCCGTCTACGGTTCCGGGCCGGGCACATTGCCCGTCGGGGGGGGGCGGCATAATGCCATTTTCTATCTTCGTTGTGTCCGCCAGGACATGTGGGTTATAAAAAATTCTTCCCTTGGAACTCCACTACTCTTGTCCAAACAGGCTTTGTATTTGATTTGAATTATGGTGCTGCATGAATGCTCTCCTTTTCAGGAGAGCTTCGGAAAATTACGTGACAGGCAAATGTTTACATATTACTTCATTATCGTCATTACAATTAGGCACATTCAATAAATTTAAGAAGACACTGGTGTCAATCAAGCATACCGTATTCATTCATCGCCCCCTTGTAACCGGGTCAACCAATCCTGTGCATTTTTCTTTTTTTGTTCCGGTGTAACAGGGGATTTGATAAATCTGTCAAGCACTCCATTGGTCACAAGATCACCCAATGGACCCTGGGAAACCAATCCCGGATAATCCTGAATGTCAGCCAGGCGGATCAATCGGCTATCGCCTTGTGATGTATCCCGATAACAAAAAACCACATCAGATAACGCTTCATCAGGTAATGCATCCATAAGGGCAGGATTGTGGGTCGAAAACAACAATCGGGCTTGATCATAACGTCGGCCACCTTGTGGTAAAATTTTGGAAGTAAAAATTAAGCACTGTTATCTCATTTTGGGGTTAGAGTGCTGCTTTTGCCCCTGCAAAGTTGATTTTTGGGATGGCAATGGTTGCCCCTGTAAAATAAGTATGTATTGGAATTTTCAAATTAAAATCGGGGTGAGAAACGGATCTTAACATCCATAAAATATATCCGGGCACTGGATAATATCATCCTGTGCCCGGACGTATTCTGGACGTTTCTTGGGGTAAATCTTTATATATAAGTTATTGATTTTATTATTATAGTTGGCGGAAGTGCATGGGAATCGAACCCACCCGGGACGGTTTTAGCGCCCCACATCGGATTTGAAGTCCGAGGGCCTCACCAGTAAGCCGCGCACTTCCTTGGGGAAAGGATGCCTTTTTCTATACCCGATGACCCTTGATTGTCAAGGCTTTTGTTGATTTTGAAGGGTTGATTGGTGGTGTGCCGACGGTCCGTTGCTGCTGCATTATAATGAGTTCTCCGGGTCCTCCCCGGGTCGGAGGAGTACTCTCATTTAATGGCCGAATTATTGCGGTGTTCAAGGGATGCCTTAAATTTGGGGACGCTAAGCAACTTATCCACATAAAAAGCCGTAAGATATCCCAGCTTAAGTGGGTAGCCAAATTTTCTTCGTGTAACGTTATACATGGTTAGGCAGCCCCTTGCCGTTTCTTTTGCTGCCCCCGGCAATGGTCATCAGTTCGTTGACCACGGCATTCATCTGTTTGGCCTGGGCGTTCATTTCCTGGGAAACCGCCGCGGTTTTGCGGGCGTTAGCCGCATTTTCATGAGTTACACGTTCCATCTTGATCACGGCCGCGTTGATATGCTCAATGCCCCGGGCATGCTCATTGGCCACAACGGAAATTTCCGCCAGCAGTTCACCCACCTTGTGGGAGTTTCCAGTAACTTTTACAAATTTCTCTTTGGTTTTGCCCACCAGAAGGGTTCCATCTTTGACCCGCAACAGGGTTCCATCAATCATTTCAGCCGTATTTTTAGCGGCTTGGGCAGAACGTAAGGCGAGGCTTCTGACTTCGTCCGCCACCACTGCAAACCCGGCCCCTGATTCTCCGGCACGGGCCGCCTCCACGGCTGCGTTCAACGCCAGCAGGTTCGTTTGAAAGGCGATTCCCTCAATGATCTTGATGATCTGGGAGGTCTGAGCACTGGCTTGGGAAATCTGTTCCATGGAATTAATCAGCTCGGCAATCGCCTCGTTGGCCTCTTCAATCTCTTGATTGGCCTCCTTCATCAAAAAATCCGCCTTACCGGCACTACCGGCACTTTCTCGCGTCATAACAGACATCTGCTCCAATGAAGTGGAGGTTTGCTCAATGGAAGAAGCCTGGGTTGATGACCCTTCCACAAGGGACTGGCTGGTTAGTGATGCATCGTTTGATACGCCCCCCAATTTTTCAGAACTTATGCTCAATTTGCTGATGATCCGATGGATCGGATTGGCAATCGAAGCACCGATAAATATGGACAGTAAAACACCGCTGATGACACCCGCAACCAACAGTACCGCACACAGGCGAATGGTGTTTATTTTGGTCCTCATCATTTTGACCTCGGAATCTATTTGAAACTGTTGGACGGTTTTGCTGATGTTCGCACCATCTTCTTGCAGCCCACTGCTAATTTTGTTGTTGTCTTCAGACAAAGCAACCACCTTTTGAAAGGTATCTTGGTTATATATCTTAAAAAGTTGGGTAACTGACGCAAATGCGGCTCCGATCTCTTGATTTTTCGAAGTTTCGATCAGGAAAGCCAAATCTGCTTTGCTTTTTTCCCAAACCGTCAACTTCTCGTGAAACTTGCCCACACAATCCGAATTTTTGTACATCAAAAATTCATTTTCATACAATCTGGCATCTTTTAGGGCCATAACCAGTGGATCAATCACCTTCAAGATCTCTTCAAAGGCCGGATTGGGCGCTTCACCCGTCACGAGTGCCATATTTTGAGCATCCAGAATCGGGGTTCTGATTTTTTCATCAAAAGTTTCAAAAATCGCCTTAGAGGAGGTTTTCATATCCGATTTCAGAATTTCAATCTTTTTTGTATTTTCAACTACATTCATAAATCTGATATAATATTCTGAAATGAGTTTTTCCGCTGCGATCAACTCCGTCACCAGTGAACTGTCCCTGGCAGTGCCGTTGACCTCCCGGATTAACCGCTGCATCTCGGAAATGTTCCTTGCCATTCCATTAACGGCATCTGCCTTCATATAAATCAGGTAGTCTTTTTCATGGCTGCGGGCCTGAAACATCTCTTTGACCAGACGATTGGTACTGGTTGAAAATTCCATCATGGCCGAAATCCGGTTCATACCCAGCACACTAATACCCAAACCGGCGACAAACAGCAATAAAATTGTAGCAAAACCAGCGGTGATCTTCATTCGGAACGATAAACGAACTACCTTCATGGCACACCCCATAATTTCTGTGGTCAGCGGCAGTAATTACAGCCAACCGCCGACCCTCTCTGGGTTTATAATTTATTTATAAATCCCAGCTCCGACATAGACATTCGCATCTCCCATGAGACAGCCCTGGACATAGGATATCTTGGGAGAGAAGGTTTTTTCGCCCGGTTTGGGCCAGCGGTAGGAAACCCAGCCTTTGCCGGTGAAGACTGTTTTTCCATTTTGGGTCTGTGAGTTGCTCTTGACGACTTTTATAAATTCGGCGAAAAACCGTTTGCCGGTATCATCTTTCAGACCAAGTAAAACTTGACCAATGAGGTGAGGCTTAATGTGCATCAGGGTCTTGCCATCCAAGTCGTTCACGAACACATAATTGCCGTCTCCAAAACGTATTTTGGAGACCTTTTCCAACCCGGCGGAACCGTCTTTTTCAAGGATGGCAACCGCCTCCTCAACCGCTTTGAGCACCTCATTTTCTGTGCTGGAATCTGCAGCCCAAAGTGGGACTGATAATAAACTTACCAAAAGTGCCGCAATTAAAGCAAACCTCATCCGTTTCATAGCAACTCCCTTTCATTTAAGTCAGAGTAAATAATAAGTGCTCCCCCCTTCTATGCTTATTAAAATTGGGCATCCTTCAAAAGTACTTAACACTTTCTGGGACCATTCCCCATTTTCAGGGGCTTTTCCCCAAAAAGTGTAAAGCACTTTTGAGGTCATATGAAGGATGCCAATTTTTGATTGTTCAAGCTACACTTAAGCCGGGATATTTTCAAGGCTTTTTTATGCGGATAAGGTGCTCGTGGTCTCCAAATTTAAAGGCTCCCAAGAAGCATGATTTTAAAGGCTATCCGCCTTAACTGGGTAGCCCTTGTTTGCCAAAACCCTAAGGACATGGTCGATTTCAACACAACACATTCAATACCCTTAAATAGTCCAAAACGGCGGCACAACTGGTTTTCCATTCCTTAATGGATCAATACCAACCCGTAAACATTTCCCAGCTTGGTTGTCATGTCGTCCGTATTTGGTTTTCCCCACTCCATGGTCCAGCCGGCCGTTTCAACCAGCTTTGTCACATTGATGCCAAACCCTGACATGGAAGGCCTTGCATGGTCCGGGTGCCTGCAATTTCCGTTTCCAAACAACACCTGGCAGTGAGGGTGTTCTCCACAGAAAATGTTTTTGCAGGACCCACCGGCAAAGGCCTTTGCCCTGACAAACCCCATTTCATGTGCCGCATGCTCGGTGGATGCGGCAATGTCATGGAGGAGTTGAAAGATTTCCCGTCTATCACTGGAGTAGAGAATATCCAGAGGAACGTCTATCTTGAAAAAAAGCGCCTGACTGAACCCTTCCAGTATCTTTCTGAAGCCCGCCGGCCCGGATACATGGGGAGGGCAGCTTCCGGATAACCCATAATTTTCGCACCCCGGTTTTAGACAGAAATCGGCGAGGACGTCATCAACCACAATTTGCTTTGTGTCAACAATCACCACTTCCGTTGCGCCGTTGTGTGTTGCTCTTGAAATAAGTCTGTTCAATTTTGATATCATCATGTACCCCGTCATGCATATTACTGGCAATAAGTTATTTCTTGTTATAAAATTTCTCCCCAATGGTCAGTGTTGAAACCAATCGCAAAAAAAACAAATTTCATACAACAATTGACGAAGTGACATCTTCCGGAACAGGGAAGGGGCATGTATCAGCTGAGCAGCGGTCCCATGTATTCAAACATGCCAAGCCCGCTGCCGTGCTCTCGTTTGTTTGTCATATCTGAAATTTTATCAAAATTATCCCTGATTTCCTCAACGGATATGGGGCGCTTTGCATCACCCAGGCACACCCCATCGCCGGAAACGATGGCGGTGCGGCCATACCACCCGGCCCCCGTGGCATAAATATTTCCGGAAACCGTGTTTTCTTGTGAGCAGAGATAAAGAACCATGGGCTCATTGAACTGAGGATTCATCTTCTCTTCAAATTCCGGAGGAAAAACGTCGGCTGTCATGCGGGACCAGGCATTGGGGGCAATGGTATTGACCTTGATGTCATATTTTGACACTTCAAGTTTCAAGGTGTTCATGATACCCACCAGTCCAAGTTTGGCCGCACCATAATTGGTTTGTCCGAAGTTACCATAAAGGCCGGATATGGATGCGGTAAAAACAATTCGCCCATAATTGTTTGCCTTCATGATTTTAACGGCCGGTTGGGTGACACAAAAAGCCCCTTTGAGATGAACCCCAATGACCAGGTCCCATTCTTCTTCCGTCATCTTCATAAAGGATTTATCCCGGAGGATACCGGCGTTGTTGATCAGGATATCCACGGTTCCATAGGCATCCATGGCTGTTCTTACAATATTTTGTCCCCCGGCCATGGTGGCCACAGAGTCGTAATTGGCAACGGCCTGCCCACCTGCTGCAACAATTTCTTCAACCACTTTGTCGGCGGCGGAGGTATCGGCCCCGGCGCCATCCCGGCTCACGCCAAGATCATTAACAACCACACGAGCCCCTCTGCGAGCCAGTTCCAGAGCATACATCCTGCCAATGCCCTGCCCTGCTCCGGTGACGATGGCCACCCTGCCGTGAAATTTTATGTTTTCCATTCATATCTCCATTTATCTTGCATTGTGCACGTTTTGTATGGTCAAATCCAATTCTGGCAAGGTAACATAGAGAGATATCAAGGATCAAGTGTTCTCATCAGGGTTTTAAGACAAACAGAAAGAAACTCATTGAGATCCGCCACAATACACACATCGGACATGTTCATCATGGGGGCGGTGGGGTCTTTGTTTATGGAAACCACAAATTGCGACTGCGCCATGCCGACAATATGCTGGGTTGATCCTGAAATACCACAGGCCATATAGAGCTTTGGTGCCACCACCGCTCCGGTGATCCCCACCTGCTGCCCATAGCCAAGCAGCCCCCTGTCACACACAATCCGGGAGCCCCCCACGGCGGACTTGTGGAAAAAACCTGCAATTTCATGGAGAACGGCAAGGTTTTCAGAAGAACCGATGCCATTGCCCGCAGCCACAATGACCTCAGCCTCCGACAGGCCTTTAATGTCGGTGCGGGTCTGTCTTGTGCCCTTGAATCGAATGCGTCTTGCGTCGCCATCCCTTTGCAGGGAAACCGTGTCGGCAACTTCACGGCACCGCCCAAAATGGTGCACGAACACCTCTCCCACCTCTCCTGGCTCTGCTTTTAGTGGCTTGCAGGCTCCGGGCCGGATATTCACCACCACCTTCTTTGTCAACGGAGAAACCCATGCTGTTTTTTTCCCATTGTCCATGGCCCGAAGAAAGTTAAGGGCTCCGTGGTCCACTTCAAAACCATGGACACCGCTGATGTGGGCAGCCTTTAATTGAACGGCAAGCCCCGGAGCAAAATCCATGCCCCGGGCCGTGTGAGCGGTAAGAATCAAGGCAGATTCCCGGGGGCTAAAAAAATCGAAAAAGGTCTGTTTATAGATCTCGCTGTGGTAATGGGTGAGGCCCGGAACATCAAGGAGCAGCACCGAAATTCCCTGGTCCGCCATCCCCTGTGCCAGGGGAAACAGTCCATCCCCTGCCATGACAAGGGTTACGGGAACCGATTGCGCCCTGCCCACCTGCCGGGCAAAGGCAAGCGCTTCAAAGGTTACCGGAGAGATCCCGTTACCATCATGCTCGGCAATGACATATATCTTTTTCGTCACACCCACCTCCTGCTGTGTATTCCATCAAATCAAAAAGCCCTTTTCCTTAAATATCTGAATTAATTTCAATGCCTTTTCATCTGGCGAACCTTCAAGGACCAGGGCCTGTCTCTGTTTTTTGGGAACAACCGTTCGGGTGATAATCTGGCGTTCCCGGGGAGGATGAAGAGTCTCTGCCTGAATGTGTATGGCTCCATGGCGGGCGGCCCGGAGCATGCCTGAAAGGGAAGGATATCTGGGAGTATTGATGCCGGACTGAATGGTCAGCACACAGGGCAATAAAAATTCCCAGGATTCCCTGGCCCCCCCCTCAAGTTCCCGCTCCAGGAAAACCCCTTCCCAGAGAAGCCGGGCGAATATCACCGACGTGGCGCAGGGCATGAAAAGCAACTGTGCCACCATGGGCCCCACCTGGCCCTGCATGAGATCTTCAGACATCACACCGGTGAGGATGAGATCATAGTTCATCCCTTTAGCATGGGCTACGATGAGGGAGGCGGTGTAAAAAGGGTCATACAGGCGCCTTTCATCGGCCTCAATGTGTATGGCCTGATCCGCACCCATGCCAAGTCCCCGGGTCAACACCGGGACGACCCTGTCATCACCCACGCAGATCACGTCAACGGAGGTTTCCGTCCGGGCATCCCGGAACAAAAGCGCCTGTTCCAGGGCAAATCCATCCAGAAGATTCATGTGGGGCTCCCCATGGGTTCCCTCCCCGTTTTCAAATACGGCTTTAGTGCATACAAGTATCTTCACTGATCCCGCTCCCATATTTGGTCAACATCAAAAAACTTGATCATTGAGTATCATAACTCCAAGGCTTGTTTTTTACTTCGACCACTTAGGGGAAGCATAAAAAACGCCCGTCTCCATGTCAATAAAAAAATGAACGTTCGTTATATTTATTCTTGACATCCTCCCTTTTCACCTGTATTTCATTTACTCAGTTTACGGATTAACCGGCCAGGTCTTCTCCCGGCTGGCCTGCTCAGCAAAAGAGTCCACAAACCAACGTATGACGCGATGGTCCGTTTTTTTATAACCCACTAAAGCCAAAGGAGCCTCCCATGGATTTTGCCATATCGGAAAAGATGCAGATTATCATCAAAATGATTGATGAATTTGTGGAAAAGGAACTCATTCCCCTGGAACCTGAATTTTCGACCCGTCCCACCAACGAGCTGCTGCCCCGACTCCGGGAAAAACAGGAATTGGTAAAGCAGATGGAACTATGGGCCCCCTGTCACCCCCAAAAATATGGCGGCATGGGACTCAATCTCATGGAGCATGCCCTGGTGTCCGAAGCCCTGGGCCGAAGCCCCCTGGGCCACTTTATCTTCTGGTGCCAGGCCCCGGACGTGGGAAACATTGAAATACTGGATCTGTTCGCCACCCCTTCCCAGAAAGAGCGCTATCTGCTGCCCCTGGTCCAGGGAAAAATCAGAAGCTGTTTTTCCATGACCGAGGTCAACCTGGCCGGGTCCAACCCCTTGCTCATGGACACCACCGCTGTCCCGGACGGAGACGACTATGTGATCAACGGCCAGAAATGGTACACCACGGCAGCCGACGGAGCCGCCTTTGCCATTGTTATGGCCAAGACCAACCCGGAAGCCGATGCCTACCACCAGGCCAGCATGATCCTGGTGCCCTGCGACACTCCGGGATTTAATCTGGTGCGTAATATCCCCGTCATGGGCCACACCGGGGATGACTATTTCAGCCACGCCGAAATCCTCTATCAGAACTGCAGGGTCCCCCGGAAAAACCTTCTGGGGCCCGAGGGCCAGGGCTTTGTCATTGCCCAGGAGCGCCTGGGACCGGGACGCATCCACCACTGCATGCGCTGGATCGGCATCTGCAACCGGGCCTTTGACCTGATGTGCGCCCGGGCCCGGGACAGGGTCATCTCCCCCCATGGGCACACCCTGGCCACCCGGCAGATCATCCAGTCCTGGATTGCAGAATGCGCCGCAGAGATTGAAGGGGCAAGGCTCATGGTGCTCCATGCAGCTTGGAAAATTGAAAACAGCGGTGCAAAAGCGGCACGAAAAGAGATCTCCCTGATCAAATTCAAGGTGGCCAATGTCATGCAGAAGGTGCTGGATACGGCGTTGCAGGTTCATGGCGGTCTTGGCATGACCGATGATACCATCCTTGCCTATTTCTTCCGCCATGAGCGGGCTGCCCGGATATATGACGGTGCCGATGAAGTGCACAAGGTCTCTGTGGCGAAACAAATTTTAAAAGGATAAATTACCCATGGATTGCACAGACCAGCCCACAGAGATCCGAGCCGGAGAAGACCTTGACAGGCATCGCCTTGGAACCTGGCTAAAGGACACCCTTCCGAGACTTGACGGCCCACTGACCCTTCAGCAGTTTCCCAGCGGCCATTCGAACCTGACCTATCTGATCCGGGTGGGAACACAGGAGATGGTACTCCGTCGCCCCCCCTTTGGCACCAAGGCAAAAAGCGCCCACGACATGACCCGGGAATATAAGATTTTAGAGGCTCTTAAGCCGGTCTTTCCCTATGTACCCCAGCCCCTTGCCCATTGCGACGAGGATGCCGTCATGGGATGCCCTTTTTATGTCATGGAGCGAATGCAGGGAATTATTCTAAGACGGGAAATTCCCCGGGAATTAAATCTTTCCCGGGCTGAAATTCGACGGTTGTTTGAAAAACATGTGGAGATTCAATACGCCCTCCACTCCCTGGACTATGAAAAAATAGGCCTGGGGGAACTGGGCAGACCCACAGGCTATGTCCGACGTCAGGTTGACGGGTGGAGCCGGCGCTACCGCAATGCAGCAACCCCGGATGCCCCGGAATTTGAAGAGACCATGGCATGGCTTGATGCCCACATGCCCGAAGAGTCGCCAATTTCCGGAATCATTCACAATGACTTTAAATTCGACAATCTGGTGCTGGACCCCCAGGACCCGTTGACCATTAAAGGGGTTCTGGACTGGGAGATGACCACCATTGGCGACCCTTTGATGGATCTGGGGTGCACCCTGGGCTATTGGGTGGAAAAAAATGATCCCCCGGAATACCAGATCATGCGAAGCATTCCCACCCATGTGGAGGGGGCACTGACCCGAAAAGAGATGGTGGCCCATTATGAAAAAATTTCCGGTCGCACCATTGAAAACATGGATTTCTACAACTGCTTTGGTCTGTTCCGCCTGGCCGTCATTGCCCAGCAGATCTATTATCGATTTTACCATGGCCAGACCCGGGATCCGCGGTTTAAAAAGCTCATCCATGGGGTTCACCTCCTGGAACAGGCAGCAGAAAAAATCATCTATCCGGCCCCGGCTTTGAACCTCCAGAGTTTTTAATATGAATTATTCCGATTTTCAAAAACAGATAAAGATCACCCGGAAAAGCATCTGCCGGGATTACTTCCAACACCACCAGGATGCCATCCGCATTAAAAAAGAGGAGACCGTTGTTCGGAATCTGGAAAAGATCTTTAATGCTGCCTTGAAAATAAGTAACACCAAAGGGTTCCAGGCCATGAGCATGCGGGATCTGGCCAAGGAAACCGGACTCAGCACCGGGGCATTGTATGCCTATTTTTCCAGCAAAAACGATCTGCTCAACAAAATGCAGGCCCACCGCAGCAACACGGTGATGCAGATCATGGAGACCTACCTCAACCCGGAATCCGATCCCCTTGAACAGTTGAACACCATGATCAAGGTCCATCTCTATTTAAGTGAAGCCATGCAGCCCTGGTTCTATTTTTCTTACATGGAGAGCAAAAACATGTCCCGTGCCCAGCGGGACAAGGTGGTTGAGGGAAGCCTTGCCACGGAAAAAATCATTGCCGACATCATTCGCCGGGGCCAGGCAACCGGCGAATTTAAAACCCACAATGCGGACATCAGTGCCGGAATGGTCAAAGCCCTGCTTCAGGACTGGTATCTCAAACACAAAAAGCATGTCCGCCGAAATCTGTCAGTGGATCAATATGCTGATCTTGTTCAACAGCTCCTGATTCCCTTTCTGAAAAACAGCCGCAGTTTCATATAAACGGGCATGTCCTGCCGGACACAACAAATATAGAAAATGGTATTATACCGCCGCCCCCCCGACGGGCAATGGGCCCGGACCGGAACTGTAGACAGCTCAATTGTCCGGTTCCTATTGCCCATCGGGGGGGCGGCTCTGCTGAGGTTGCCTTGGAGGCTGCCTTTTCATATAAACATACATGGCAGAAAAACCTGCCACAACGAAAAACGAAAGTCCTTTAATTCCAGCATATTGGTTAGACTTTCATATAAAAAACTGCCACGGGCAGACCCAGGTCCCAAATCCCGGTCCGCCCGTGGCGGTTATATTACAAGCCTCATGGGTCCGGGCTAAGCACTCTGTTGCCAACAGATTCAGGCTTATGATATGGTGATGGTAAATAACAACCGAATTACGAATCACAACAATACCCAACAGAACAGAATCAACCCTATACCGGCAAAAGGAATGATTTTAAATGAAAAGAATATCATGGACGTTGGGAATACTGGGATTCCTGATCTTTTGTTTCGGATGTAAAGCCCCGGAAATCGGGCTCACCCCGACAGGATTACGCCCCTGCCCCAATCGCCCCAACTGTGTGACCAGCCAAAACGGCACCGATGAACAGACCCTTCCTCCGCTGACCTATTCGTCGGACAGAGCAACGGCATATGCGAAGATAAAACGCATTGTCTTAGATCAGGACAATGCAACCATTGTGGAGGAGAACAGTGATTATCTCCATGCAAAATTTCAAACAAAATTCATGGGGTTTGTGGATGACATGGAGTTCTGGTTCCCCTCAGGCCAATCCATAATTCACCTGCGGTCGGCATCCCGTCTGGGTTATTCCGACTTTGGTGTAAACAGAAAACGGGCGGAGCATATCCGCGCGCTGTTCACAAACTGATTTGTGATGAGAAAAACAAAAGAAATCACTCCCCGCCACTTATTTTCTTTTGTTTTATTCTGGGTCCTTCTCTCCATTCTATCATCCGCCTGCTCACCCCCCCGGCAACAGGATATCACACCGGAAAACAGAACCGGCATCACGGAAAATGAGATTCTCATCGGTGCCTCTCTGGCCCTGGGGGGCCATGCCGGATACCTCGGCACCCAGATGCTCCAGGGGGCCATGTCCTACATCCGGCACATCAACGACAGGGGCGGCATTCATAACCGCACCATCCGTCTCATTGCCCTGGATGACCGCTACAATCCCACCCAGTGTCTGTACAACACCCAGCAATTGATCCTGGAACAAAAGGTATTTGCCCTGTTCTGTTATGTGGGTACCCCCACCACCGTCCGGATCATTCCGCTGGTCAATGAAGCCCGGATTCCCCTGGTGGGCATGTTCACCGGGGCCAACCGACTGCGACAACCGGTGAACCGGTATCTCATCAACATCCGGGCCTCCTATTACCAGGAGACCCTGGCCGCTGTGGATTTCATCGTCAAAGAGAAGCAAATGGACCAGGTGGCGGTATTTTATCAATATGATGAATATGGTTTTGACGGTCTCCGGGGTACGGAAATCGCCCTGAAAAAACATGGCCTCGTCCCTGTGGCCAAGGGCTCCTATGTCCGGGGCACCCTGGACGTGGAGGCCGGGCTTGACAAAATCATTGCCTCCAATGCCCAGGCCGTGGTCATGATCGGCACCTATGATTCCTGTGCAAAATTCATTAACCTTGCCAGGGAGCGCCATTTTTCGCCCCTGTTTCACAATGTCTCGTTTGTGGGTTCCAAGGAGCTGGCCAGAAGACTGGGGGAAAATGGAGAGGGGGTGATGGTCACCCAGGTGGTGCCGCCCCCCACCATTGCCCCGGACACAACGCCCCTGCCCGGGGTGAAAGAGTACGTGGCCCTGCTCAACATCTACTACCCCCGGAGCCGACCCAGTTTTGTGGGGCTTGAGGGATATCTCAATGCCAGAATACTGGTGGAAGGCATCACCCGGGCCGGACCGGACATCACCCGGGAGAAATTCATCCAGGCCATTGAATCCATAGAACAGTATGATCTGGGCATACAAAATCCCCTCTCCTTTGGAAAGGGTGACACCCAGGGGCTGGATGATGTTTATTACACCATTATCCACAACGGGGAGCTGGTGTTGATCCAATGAACTATTTCAACCGCCTCAGCCTAAAAAATAAAATTTTTGTCTCCTGCCTGGGATTTGTCCTGCTGGTGAGTTTCTTTATTGCGCTTTTTACCCGATCGCTCCTGATCACAGGACTCACCGGCGAGCTGAAAAAAAGGGGCATCGGCATTGCCCAGGGCATTGCCGACAGTGCCAGGGTTTATATCCTGACCAAAGACCGGGCGGAACTCACGGCCATTGCCTATGACGGCAAGTTGGGCAATCGTAAGGATATCATTAAATACCTCCTGATCAATGATAACCGGGGAAATATTCTGGCCCACACCTTTACCACCGGGTTCCCCCCCCATATAACCGACTTTGTGAAACATCAGGACTTTGAAAGGGAAAATATCACCAGCATGGAAGTAAATCACCACTCGGTGTTCCATGTGGTGGTGCCGGTGAAAGAGGGAATTTATACCATCGGCTCGGTGCAGGCAGGCCTTGACAAGGGCCACATTGAAAAACTGATATCCGATCTACGGCTGCTCTTTTTAAGTTTTCTCTCCATGGTGAGTATTATCTTCTTTTTTCTGAGTCACCGTCTGGCCCTGCACATCACCCAGCCCGTCTCCTCTCTGATCCGGTACACCGACCAGATTACCAGGGGAAATTTCAACATCCTGTTTGAGGATGATCCCATTAAAGACAAATTCATCCCCCGGGGAAAGGAGGATGAAATTGCCAAACTCACCAACTCTTTTATCAAAATGACCTCCCGGTTGAAACGATCCACCAACCGGTTAAAAGAGTCCCGGAAAAAATACCAAGCCCTGTTCAGGAGTGGCCCCAATCCCATATTTGTGGTAAAAAAAGAAACCTTTGACATTCTGGATGCCAACCCCAATGCCACGGAGATGTTCGGGTATGAGCGCAGGGAACTGCTGGGCATGAGCCTTTTTTCCATTGGGGATCTCAATGGGATCTCCTTTACCCACAAATACCCCGAAGGGGAGACCATGGTGATCAGCTCCAAGGTGAAATTTCACAAAAAAAACGGAGACACCCTGTTTATCAACATCCATGCCAGCCCTTCGAAGTACCGGAACAAATCGGTTCTTATTGTGGCGGCCACAGACATCACCGAGCTTGTGGAAAAGGATTCACAACTGATCCAGGCCAGTAAAATGACCAACCTGGAAAAGATGTCCGCAGGCATTGCCCATGAGATCAACCAACCCCTCAACGCCATTAAAATGGGCAGCGAATACCTGTGCATGATGGCGGAGAGAAACCATCCCGTGGACCCGGCGGACCTGGACATGGTGCTGAACCAGATCAGCACCCAGGTGTCCCGGGCGGCTGAAATCGTGGGACGGCTCAAGACCTTTTCCCGTAAAGCCGACTTTTCAAGGGAGGTCATCCAGGTCAATGACTGCATCCGGGCGGTGAACAAGATCATCGGCAGGCAGATCACCCTTCAGAACATTGATCTCATATTGGATCTGGCAGAAGGGGTGCCCCCGGTGCTGGCCCATAACAACAGAATGGAACAGGTGATTTTCAACCTCGTCACCAATGCAAGGGATGCCATCAATGAACGCATTGAAGCACACAGGGATATTGACCGGGGCACCATCACCGTGTCCACCTTTTTTAATGCCCAAACAGTGGGGATTGCCATTGCCGACAACGGCACCGGCATTGAGCCGGGGCAGCGGGAGCTTATCTTTGAATCCTTTTACACCACCAAGGAGATGGGAGAGGGGTTAGGCTTGGGCCTTCCCATCATCCAGGGCATCATAAAGGACTATAACGGCACCATCCACGTGGAGAGCACACCGGGCACTGGTGCGATTTTTACAATCATCTTCCCGGCATATTTTTTAAAGGAGTCTATTTGACACCCCCCTGCTCCCGTTCTCGCAAAACCGGCCGGAAAAAACGTGAACATTGAGTGATCATCAGGATCAAAGGAACCATGGATGAAAATTTTAGTCATAGACGATGAAAAACCCACCCTTGCCATGTTTAAGCTCTTTTTAACGGCCTATGGGTATGATGTCTACATTGCCGAAAATGGAGAAACGGGCCTGGCGCTTTTTGAACAAATCGAGCCGGACATTGTTTTCACCGACATCAAAATGCCGGGCATGGACGGTCTGGAAGTACTTCGGCGCATCAAACAGACCGATGTACCCTCCCAGGTCATCATCATCACCGGCCACGGAGACATGGAAAGAGCCCTGGAGGCCCTGGATTTAAACGCCTCTGACTTCATTAACAAACCAGTGGAACGGCAGGCGCTGAATTCCGCACTTGTCCGGGCGGAGAAGAGAAACGCCCTGCCCTGGGAATTCCCGGCTAAATTTACCCCAACAAAAAACGGCGTACGGCTTGACATCGCCGTCAAAGGTAAATTAACCCAAGCTGCGGAACCCTTGTTCTTTTCTCAGATCTCCCCGACAGCACTCCGGCACACCCAAACAGTCCGGCTGGTGCTGGATGATAATTTTTCCAGTGATCGAGGGGGGATCGCCCTTTTAATGAAGGCCATTCAGCACTTAAGACAACAGCGGATTTCCATTATCATGGAAAACCTCACCTGTAATTATGCCAGAGTATTTAAAATGGCTGGCATGGATAAAATGGCGACCCTGAACGAAACTTTACCCGACGATTAACCCCTAACCTGGACAAGCCAGAACCAAAAAGGTTTTCTGATTCTCTTGTCAAAACAACACGAGAATCAGAGATAAGCATCTAAGGGGATCATGATGAACCCATACCGCCCGCCCCACATTCCCCATGCGGTCCACCGCCGGCGTCTGTTCACGCTTCTGGATACCCATTTTCACAAACAGAACTTCATCATCACCGGCCAGGCAGCCCAGGGAAAATCAACCCTTGTAGCCTCATACCTTGCCCACTGTCCTGAAAAAGTGCTGTGGTTTCACCTTTCAAAAGACCATGGTGACCATGCCAAACTCTTTGATCTGCTCCTCCGGGGAATCCGTGAAACAGACGAACAACATGCCGATGCCCTCACCCGGGACATCCCCCACGCCACCCTTGGAACGGGCAAGGAGTTTCTTCGCCACGTTGAAGGGTTGTCTCTGGTGCTCAAAAACATTCCCCACCCCTTAATCCTGGTGCTGGATGATTTTGAAGCCCTTGACGAAACCGCTTCGGGCTTTCATTTAATTAAACAGCTCCTGGACCAGCGATTTCAGCGATTAAAGCTTTTTATTCTCTCACGAAGCATGCCCCCCTTTGATCTTCCCCGGTTCAAAAGGGATGAGAACACAATGGTGTTAACCAATGAAGATCTTGCCTTTACCCTGGCGGAGACCCGGCAGTTCTTTTTCGGAAAAAGCGACATGGACACCGGAGAGATTGAAAAAATCCGGGAAATCACCGACGGATGGGCCGGAGGACTCACCCTGGTCTCCCAATCCCTGGCCCGGTTCCGGGACCTTGCCACCCTGCCCCATCGGTTATCCTGGGAGGTGTTCAGTTTTTTTTCCCAAGAGATTTACCAGGGCCTTGCCCCCTCCATACGCAGTTTTTTAATGAAGACCGCCCTGCTTGACACCATTGATCCCGAGGTGGCCAACCACATTGCCACCTCCCATGATGCCCTTGAGATTTTATGGGAACTTGAAAAAAAGAACCTCTTTATCCAGCGCATCAATTCCGGGGGCAAATGGCCGGAATTCAAATATCATACTCTTTTCCGGGAATTTTTATTAAAAGATCTGTTAAAAACGGCAGGGGCGGACACCGTTCAACAACTCAACCGAAAAGTGGGGCAATTCTACTGGGATAGGAAAGAGCATGAACAGGCCATGGATTATTTCATCAAGGCTTCGGCCTTTCCTGAAATTGCCGCCATCATTAAAATAAAGGGAACGGATTATCTCATCACCCAAAAGATGTCCCGATTGAAAAAGTGGATGGATTGCCTCCCCCAAAAAATGACCCAGAATGATCCCTGGCTTCTCTTTTTTCTCACCATGACCCGGCGCATCCAGGGGGGAAGAAAAAACATCCGGGATCTTAAAAGAGCCATGGCACTTTTTGATGAGCGCCAGGATGTCCGGGGCAGTCTGCTCTCCGTGGGATATCTCATTGAAGCGGCGGTGTTTGTCCGCCAGCCCTCCCGGAAAATCCTGGAATGGATCAACAAGGGGGAGGCACATCTCCATGCCATCCGAAGGGAAGATAAATATCCCTGGGCCAGGGCTCTGTTGTGGCAGCAGATGGGGCTGGGGTACATTGCAGGGGACGGCAACATCCCCAAGGGGGTTTCCGCCTGCAAAAACGCCATCCTTCTGGGGCGACGGATCAACAATGACGACCTGGTCCTCAATGCATCCATCACCCTGACCTTTGGATATGTCCAGGCCGGGGATTTTGTCAATGCCCGGCAGATGCTCTCAAAGATAAAAACCATCACCAATGAGGGAGGGCATCCGGAGTATCGCGCCCTCAAAGGTATTGTGGACATTGACTTTGCCCTGAAAAACGGACGGTTTGATGCGGCCCGGGATCTGTTGGCCCAATCCGAATCGGATATTGAAAAATTCGGCCTGATTTTCCTCTATCCCGGATTTGTTGAAGCAAGGGCCCTGCATCTTGTGTACACGGGTCGATATGAGGATGCAAGACAGATGGCCGATCATCTCAATGATTTCTCTCTTCTGGAGGGCAATGATTTTTACAAAGGCATTTCCCACCGCATCAAGGCCTTAAGCCATCTCCGGGAAAAGGCGTACGCCCTGGCGGAGGTGGAAATCAACAAGGCGTTAAAAGAGCTGGACCAGGTAAAAAAAGGCGATATCCACTATTTCCTGACCCAGCAGCTGGCCGGGGCGATCCTGTTTCAAAACAAAAACCATTCCCAGGCCAGGGAGTGGCTGCTGCCTGTCCTTCATTACTTCCAGGGCATTGCCTCGGATCTGTGCTTTTGTGAGACCTGCCTGATTCTGGGCTTGATCTCCTGGGAGCTGGGTGACCGGGTAATGGCTTTTCGCCATCTGACACAGGGGTATGAAAAGGCGTGCCGGGAAGGGTATCACTTTTTCCCCCTGGTGGAGGAGGCGCTGTTGACAAAGGCGTTGGTGCTGTTGACGGCCCATGGTGACCTCGACCCCGTGGCTACCTATCCCCGCCTGCTGTTGATGAATAAAGCGCCCGTGCAGCTGTTTCACCACATGGCGGAAATACTGGCCCAGAGTCCCCAGGAGGACCGGAACAGGTGGCTTGAAAACCTGCGCACCCTGTACAGACAGCTGCTGCCCCGGATCAAAATTGAAACACTGGGACAGTTCACCATCCGATGCGACAACCGCATACTGGATCCCAAAATCTTTGGGGGTTCAAAACCCATTCTGCTGCTGAAATCCATTGTACGCCATGGCGCAAAGGATATCCCCCGGGAGATCCTCATCGATACGCTGTGGCCGGATGCCACGGCGGCAGCCGGGGACAAAAATTTCAAAATTAACCTGCATCGCCTGCGAAAGGCCATTGAGCCCCATCCCAGAAAAGAGTTCGGCTATTCCTATATCATCCACAGGGCCGGATTGATCTCCCTTGATGAGCACCTGGTGACCCTTGACGTGGATGAGTTCATGGATATGGGTGCCAGGGCCATGAAAAAAGAGCAGGAGGAGCAGTTTGAAACGGCCCTGGCTTATTATGACCATGCAGAGAAATTATACAGAGGGGACTATTTTGCCGAAGAGCCCTATATGGAATGGATCGTCCGCAAAAGAGAATTTTTCAGAAGCGAATTCATGGCGTTGATGCAAAAAAAAGCAAGGCTCCATGAAGAGCTGGATCAGACGGAGCGGGCCATTGCCACTTGGCACCGCATCCTTGAAGTGGACCCCTTATTTGAAGCCGCCTACCGGAATCTGATGGTCCTTCATGCCGATGCCGGCCGGAAAAACAAGGCCCTGGAGCTGTTCAGACAGTGCCGGGCCATTTTGCACGAAGAGCTATCAACGGTACCCGCTGCCCGGACGATGCGGTTGTATGATCAGATTTTATCCAGGTAATATATTCCCGGACGTGGGTCTCCGGGGGGGGACAGAAAAAAGCTTCTATGAACCCGGTGGCACTCTGTGGGGTGCGCAGATGGACAATACTGTGAGCTGAACTCTTTGAACAAGTGTGGTTTTGTCTCTTTAAAACCACTTTTCAAGGTTGAAAACAGCATTTTAAGACTCACATAGGGGAGGATGAAGAGCCAAGCAAGCCAAGCCAAGCCCATCCCTCTTTTTGATGTCTACAAAAGGGAAAAAGACCTTAACACTTCTGCTACTTTACCGTCAGTTTCTGCAAGTTTCCGAAGGCTGGCCAGCAATCGTTCAATAACGGGGCCTGAGGGGTTTTTCATTTCGAGCTGTGCTTCCATGTTTGAAACTCCATTTTCCAGGTGGTGAAGTTGATTCCTGAAAGGCTGTTGGGCTGATTTTCGATCCCATATCATATAACCGATCATGGCCACCACCAAGGCCATGACCGATGCAAACAATGTGAGAATGAGGTTGTGCATCTCCTCAAATCGCTTGTCAATAGACTCAAATCGCTTGTCAATAGACTCAAATCGCTTGTCAATAGACTCAAATCGCTTGTCAAGGGAATCAAATCGTTGGTTTAAACTTTTTTGACCCTGCTTCAGCTCTGCGAGAGATTCAATAATTTCCCGATCGGAGATTCGTGGGGCAGTATCATAGGCCATGGCCGGCATTGTTCCCATAAAAGCCAACAAACAAATACTTAAAAGTATGAATGTTTTATATTGATTTTTTACTGACATGCCGTTCCTCCAAACCCTCACGTTTTTAAAAACAAAGCTTAACCGATTTATATTCTTAAAAATAGCACTCTCTGTCTACATTGTCAATCCACGGCACGGGGTCAACCCCAAAGACTTGACATCCGTTCCCATCAGGTGCACATTTCCTAAAAAAGGCAAGGTGGCCATGGATGAAATAGGGATTCTTCCCCTGTTCAGTGGACTGATATCTCATGTCCGACCCGGTAACTCCAAGCGGTTATCTTTCTGTATCATTCACCGAAAAAGATGCACTGGTGTAGCCCTTTTCCCGGGCCTTGATATCAAGGTGAAGGGAGGAGATCATCTCAAGACCGGGGCAGAAGGGACGATCCATTTTTCTTAAATCCACCACTTTGATATAGTGGTGACAATGATCGCATAGGTTGACCCGGTATTCTGCCTCTTCATTGCTGAAAAAGTAAAACTGCAGATCCTTATCCGTGTTTTCACAAAAAACACATCCCATTCGATCCACGGCCCATTTATGATTACAGAAGGAACATTTCAAATGGCGATTGCCACCCTCATCAAAAAAGGCCAGATCCGGGGGATTCCCACATACAGGACAGTATCCTTTTTTCATCTCCGGCCCGGAGGCCAGGTAGGTTTGAAGTTGCTCCGAACAGGCTTGGATACTTGGCACCATGCTGGAATAGACAAAAAACATCAGCTCTGCAACCTTAACCCCTACGTCTTCCGCCTGTTCATCCAGAACCTCCTCCCGGTTGTTTAAGATGGCGGTGACCACTGTTTCCAGTTTCAGGGTTTTATCCCCCAGCGCTTTTTTCAACACCGTTGCAGCATCCGACAGTTCCGGTGCCGCCCCATGGGCCAGATCGCAAAGTGTTACAAATAACCGTGGGGTTTCCGCCATATCGATTAAAAACGCTGAAGGATCAATTAAGGGCAGTTGATTTTGCCGTTTCATGTCAAGGAGTTCAGGGGCAATAACAATGGGGAAAAGCTCAATATTGCCCCGGCTTTCCTCCTGGGCCTGAAATACCTGGCTGTAAAAGTCCAGAATGGGCTGGTAAACAGGTCGGAGCTTTTTAATCACATCGGCGGTCAGCTTTAACTGGTCCATGGTATTCATATGGGTTTTCCTTATCTCTCAATGATCAATCAAGTTTATGTATAACCGTCACGGGCGGACCGGGATTTGGTATCTGGGTTCGCCCACAACGAAGCCTGAAAGAATATTAGGTTCGCCTACTCTTTCATATAAAACGGGCATGTCCTGCCGGACACAACAAATATAGGGTCGTAGACGCGGAGCCAAATGGTATTATACCGCCGCCCCCCCGACGGGCAATGGGCCCGGACCGGAACTGTAGACAGCTCAATTGTCCGGTTCCTATTGCCCATCGGGGGGGCGGCTCTGCTGAGGTTGCCTTGGAGGCCGGAGTTTCTTATAAAACATACATGGCAGAAAGACCTGCCACAACGAAAAACGAAAGCCCTTTAATTCCAGCATGTTGGTGAGACTTTCATATAAAAAAAAACCCCAATGCCCTGACGGGCACAACAAAGCATGAAAATAGCATTATGCCACCCCGACGGGCGATGGGAGGACCGGCCCGGGACCGTCAGCGGCCATGTTGGACTCCAGACTTCCAATTATCATATGGAATGCACCGAAATCCAACATGATCTGCTTACACCCGCATCATTCGGGCAAGGGGTCCCATCATTTTACGAAGGGCCACACTGCGGCTGATACCAACCCGGGTAGCACTGGCCACGGCATATTCCGAGTAAAGTTCAGGATCAAATCCCACCAGATAGATGACATTGACCTCATCAGGATTCAAAAGCCTGGCCTGGGGATATTTACCCTTCACCTCCTCAAGCCTTTTTTGGGCAAGGTCAAGCATCTCATCCCGGTCCCCAAAGTTCATGGCACCGGTGGGACAGGCCGTAACACAGGCGGGCTTCAACCCGTTGTGTATACGGTCATTACACATATCACATTTGGCAAGGGTTCCGTCCAGGGCTTTTCTGGGAACATCGTAGGGACAGGCGGCAATGATATCATCGGCCACCAGCTTCCGCGTTTCAAGGGAGTAGAGAATCGCTCCGGTGGCCCCATCCCGGTAAATGGCGGTGTCGTCATAGGCGGTTTCAAGGCAGGGGGCCTCTTCACAATGGCGGCACTGCTCCGGAAAGAACAGCCACGTCAGCTTTCCGTCTATGACCTCCTCCTTCATCCTCACAAGCTTGTAGGTATCAAAGGAGAGATCCTGGGGATTCTGATAACTCCCCATGTTTTTTGTCTCTTCAGCCGGCAGATCATGCCATTGCTTGCATGCCACCTGGCATCCCCTGCACGCCGTGCAGATCGTCGTATCTATGAAAATTGATTTGGACATGGTGTCATCCTCTCCTTAAAGCTTTGTCACATTGACCATGAACGCCTTGGTCTCAGGAATCCGGGTGTTGGGATCCCCCGACGGCGGGGTCAAAAGGTTGGCGCTCTCCTCCGTTCCGGTGGCAGGCCACCTCCAGCCATAATGCCAGGGAATACCCACCTGATGCACGGTGGCGGATCCAATCTTAAAGGGCTTGAACCGTTTGGTAACAACGGCGGTGCACTCCAGATTGGACCTTGCACTGGAGACCAGAACCCGCTCTCCGTTTTTAATGTTCCGAAGTGCTGCCAGCTCTTCACTCATCTCCACAAATACGTTGGGCTGCAGCTCCATGAGCCATTTCTGGGGCCGGGTCATGAGCCCTGTCTGCCAATGCTCGGACACCCGATAGGTGGTGCCCACAAAGGGATATTTGGGATCGTTGGTGGCATGGTTGTCCTCTTTTGTGGAATAGACCACCGCCGTGGGATTGAGCATGTGGGAGCTGAAGTAATTCTTTTTCACCGGACACTCCAGCGGCTCGTAGTGTTCAGGAAAGGGTCCGTCCGCCCTACCGGGACCAAAAATCTGTCCAAACCCGTGCTTTCGCATGATAAAGGGCTGTTTGGCATCGGTGCGCTGGGTCCCATCCGGGTTTTCCAGGGGGTACCATCCTCCGTCCGGCACATCGCCCAGCCACTTTTTGGAGATATATTTGCCGTCCTTTGCCTCTCCGGCAAACTTGATGACCCACTGCTTGTCATCCCAGGGACGGCCCTGGGGGTCTACAGATGCCCGGTTGTAAAGAATGCGTCGGTTCACCGGCCAGCACCAGGCAAATTCCGGGTACAGTCCGATATTGTTGGGTGCATCTTTTTTGCTTCTCCGGGCGGACATGTTCCCCTTTTCCGTATAGGAGTTGCAATAGAGCCAGTTGCCCGATGAGGTGGAGCCATCGGCCTGGAGCCAGGCAAAACTGGGCACAAGGGTTCCCTTTTTGCAGAGCGTGTCGTTTACCGTAACATCCTTCACGAAATATCCGTTGATCTCTTTGGCCGCCTTATGGGGATCATAGGCGCCATTGCTCTCATAATCCCATTTTAAATTGGCAATGGGTTCTTTGAAGACCCCATCCGATTCCGCATATTTTTCTTTGATGCGATGGCCAAGCTCCATGATGATATCCCCGTCGGGCCGGCTGTTCCCAAGGGGTTTCGGACCCTGATAGCGCCACTGCATCCATCGACCGGAGTTGGTGATGCTGCCCTCCTTTTCAACGGACACCGCCGCCGGAAGCATAAACACCTCAGTGGCGATTTTGGATGGATCTGCCCCCGGTCCCCGCCAGAAGGAGCCGGTTTCATTATCAAAGATATTGACGTTTACCATCCACTCCAATTTCTCCATGGCCTTTCTGATCTTTGACGCATTGGAACCGGAACAGGCAGGGTTCTGACCCCAGGCGAAAAAGCCGTTGATATCGCCTTTGTACATGGCATCAAACAGATCAAACCAGGAGTACACCCCGCCGTCATCGGTCTTTGGCAGCCAGTTGAATCCAAACTGGTTTTCAGGGGTGGCGTTGTCGCCAAAAAAGGATTTCAAAAGACTCACGGAATATTTGGGATAGTTCTGCCACCAATTGGCGGACAGGGGATCATTGCTTTTGGGGGTAAATTTCTTGTTGTAGGCCTCAAGGCTGTCGGTGGAGGCACTGGGGGTTTTAAGATACCCGGGCCAGATGTGCCATAACAGACAGTGATCCGTGGAGCCCTGAACATTGGACTCGCCGCGAAGGGCATTGACGCCGCCACCGGCAACCCCCATGTTCCCCAGTAGCAGCTGAATCATGGCCATGGTCCGAATGATCTGGGTCCCCACCGTGTGCTGGGTCCAGCCCATGGCATACATGATGGTACCGGCTTTTCCCCGGGCACCGGTTTTGGCATAGGTTTCATACACCTTAAGTAGATCCGCTTTGGGGGTGCCGGTGACCTTGGAGACCGTATCCGGATCATATCGTTGGTAATGGGTTTTCAGAAGCTGAAAAACAGATTGCTTGTGGGAAAGGGTTCTGTCCACCTTGGGGATACCTTTTTCGTCCATCTGAAAGGCCCATGAGGATTTATCGTACCCCCCCATGGATGGCCCCTCCCCCTCATTTTTTTTATACCCTGAAAAGAGCCCGTCCTTGAATTTAAAGGTGTCGCTCACAAGAAAAGAGGCATTGGTATAGGCCGCCGTATAGGCTTTGTTGTAAAGATTGTTGTCAAGGATGTACTTGATCATGCCCCCCAGAAAGGCGATGTCCGTGCCGGATCGCAACGAGGCATAGATATCGGCTTTGGAGGAGGTTCGGGTGAACCGGGGGTCCACACTGATGAGACAGGCCCCTTTTTCCATGGCCTGGGTCACATATTTAAAGGAGATGGGATGATTTTCAGCAGCATTGCTGCCCATGATGAGAATACAATCACTGTTTTTAATGTCAATCCAGTGGTTGGTCATGGCACCGCGCCCAAACGACTCTGCCAGAGCCGCTACTGTTGCGCTGTGTCAAATACGGGCCTGATGTTCGACGTAGACAAGCCCCAATGAGCGCATCAATGCCTGGTAGACCCAGCACTCCTCATTGTCCATGGCCGCCGATCCCACAGAGGCCATACGGGTGGTGCGGTTAACGGTCTGACCCTTGGCATTGGTTTTCTCAAAAGTCGCATCCCTGGTTTTTTTTACCTTTTCGGCGATCTTGTCCAGGGCCCAGTCCCAGGAAACCGTCTGCCATTTGTCCGAATAAGGGGCACGGTACATGGGTTCGGTGAGACGATCTTCATTTTCCGTCAGCTGTTTAATGGCCGATCCCTTGGAACAGAGCGATCCCTGGCTGATGACATGATCCGGGTCCCCTTCAATGTTGATGACGCGGCCGTCCCCCCGTTTGCTCGTGTGTACGATGGCACCGCACCCCACGGCACAATAACAGCAGATGGTGGTGGTCTCCTTTGCATACCGTGTTTTCAGCATGCCGGCATGGGATTTGACCGGTGCAAGGTCAAACCCCAGCCCGCTGACGGCGATACCGGCAGCGGCGGCACCGGAAAACTTCATAAAATCTCTTCTGTCGAGTTTCATGTCAACATATCTCCTTTGTTAAAGTTTACCCATTCTCACACATGGCAATAGCACAAAGGAGTTACAGAACGGTTACAGAAGGGAATATTGATGGTAGCGATTGCGGCCCAACTCCTTTGCCCTGTACAGGGCTTCGTCGGCTCTTTTGATCAAGTCTATGCCGGAATGGCAGATGGGGTTGCCCATGGAGGCCACCCCCACACTGATGGTGATGTCAAGCGTTCCGGCATCACTTTCCCATACCGTGTCCGACACCGCCCGGCAAAGACGATCTGCGGTCATTGCTGCAGCACTCTCCTCTGTCATGGGTTGAAGGACAACAAACTCGTCCCCGCCGTATCTGGCCAGAATATCGGCATGCCGCAAATGTTTTTTCAGGATTGCGGCCGTCTCCTTCAATACCCAGTCCCCAAGATCATGACCATGCAGGGTATTGAATCCCCTGAAATGATCCACATCCAGCATGATGCAGGAGAGGGGATTCCGGTATCGCCGGGCCTTTTCAAATTCAGCGGCCAGCACCTCGGAAAAGTAGTGCCGGTTATAGACCTCCGTCAGATGATCCACCAGCGCCACCCGTTTCAATATCTCCAAGGATTCCCTCTCTTTTTCCAGCATGCCCTGCAGATCGTCCTGGAGTTTTTTGATCCTCAGAAGAACCTTGATCCTGGCCAGGAATTCCTGGGGTTCCAGGGGCTTAATCATATAATCATCGGCACCCAGTTCAAGGCCGTCCACCCGGTCTTCCACTTTATCCCTTGAGGTCAACATCAAAATGGGAATGTAGGTTTTCATTTTTTTCTTCAACCGGCGACACACCGTAAATCCATCCAGATCCGGTAAGACCACATCCAGAATGATCAGATCGGATTTCAACATCTGAAACTTTTCAATCCCATCCCTGCCGTTGAAGGCAACATCAACGATATACCCCTCGTCCTTTAATATAAGTTCCAACAGTTGTGCCTGGGTTGGACTATCCTCGATCACCAGTATTTTTATGTTCGACGTCATGGTCGATTCCTCTCATCAGATGCTGAAATGGCCGGTTTTTTTGCTTGAATCAAAAATTCATGGCTCATGTTGTGTTTCACTCAATGTACAAATTTTTTCTGACCGATGTTGCGGAAACTATGGTCAGGCCCCGACATTCCCATTTCCAACCAAACTCCTCAGTTTAAACCCAATTTGGTTTAAATGCAGGATCTCCCGGGCCGCACCCAGGGCAATGGCCTCGGCGGGCATGCCAAAGACAACGGAACTTTCCTTATTCTGTGCAATGGTGTAAGCCCCCTCCCGTTTCAGGGCGTTCAGCCCATCGGCACCGTCTCTGCCCATGCCCGTTAGCAGAACGCCCACGGCCGACGAGCCCCCATGAACGGCCACTGAATTAAACAGGGCCGTGACTGATGGTCGGTGGCCACCCATGGGGGGTTCATGGCTAAGTTCCACCCGCCCGCTCCAGGAGATCAGAAGATGAACATCGTCTGGTGCAATGTAAACCGTCCCCCCCTCCAACCGCTCCTTATTTTCAGCCACTTTAACCTTCAGTGCAATGGTATCATTGAGCCATTTGGCAAGCCCCACGGTAAATCCTCTGGTGATGTGCTGCACCACCACGATGGGAATGGAAAAGGTGTCGGGAAGCGTCTCCAGGATGGTTCGCAGGGCAGGTGGCCCTCCGGTGGATGTGCCGATGGCAACAATCTTGTATGCATGGGCCGGTGTTTTCGGAAAAGGTGTCACCAATGACGGAGATGCAGCGGATCGCCTCTTTGCCGGCCACCTGCGCCGGACCACCTTCACGTCGGCCATGGCCTTGATGGCGTCAATCAATGCAGTGGCTTCCGGGTCTTCACCGGGTAATCCATGGGGTTTTCCAAACACCATCAACGCCCCGGATTCTATGCCTTTGTAGGTGATCCCCAGTCGAATGTCCGATTCCGTGCTGGTGAGCACAATGATGGGCCGGGGGGTCTCTGCCATGATATGACGAATGGCTCTGTATCCATCCATTTTGGGCATGTGGATATCCATGGTGATGAGATCGGGATACAGTTCCCGGGCCATCTTTAACGCCTCCTCCCCATTTTGCGCCTCCCCCACCACATTCAACTCAGGATCACTTGTCAGAATACATCGAATCAACTGGCGCATGGTCGGCGAATCATCAACCACCAAGATGTTTATCATTTTAAATTCCCACTTTGAAATTGACAACATGGACCTGATGCTTCGACCATCCTGATGGGTGCATGGACACCACTCCAACAAAGACCAGGCCCCCAAAAATTCAACCGATTAACCGGTCAATGGTCTCCAGCAACTCCTGCTGGTCAAAGGCACCTTTTGTGATATAGGCATCTGCACCGGCCTCCATGCCCCTGATTTTGTCCCCGGACCTCTCAAGGGATGTCACCAGAACAATGGGTAAATTTTCAAAACGACTTTCCCCTCTCACCTTCTCGGTCAATTGAAAGCCGTTCATGTGCGGCATTTCTATGTCAAACACCACCGCGTCAAAGGATTCTCCCTGCATGAGGTTCCACCCCTCCATGCCATCGGCGGCCTGGACCACCCGGTATCCCTTATTTTCAAGAATATTTTTTTCAAGGAGCCGGGTGGTTATGGAATCATCCACCACCAGTATCTTTTTGGCCACCGGCTTTTTTACCCGGAGCCGAACCGGATAGGTGCGGGCAGACGAGTGCGTTGCCGCTTGCATCATACTGCCGGCATTCAAAATCATCACCACCTGGCCCGACCCCAGAAGGGTGGCACCGGCAATATGGCGCACACCGCTTAACTGACGTCCCAGGGACTTCACCACAACCTCCTGCTCTCCAATGAATTTTTCCACATGAAAGGCCATCCTTTTTTCAACGGCCCCCAACACCACCACCGGCAACTTTTCCTCCCCGTCCATCCCATCCACCCCATCGGGCAGTTCAAGTATCCGGGCCATGGAGACCAATGGAAGGGCCTCACCGTTAACGGTGAGAGCAGGCTTTCCCTCCATGCTGCCGACGGTTGTGGCATCAATGGTCAAAACGCGTTCAACGGATGTGGTGGGAACGGCCACGGTTTCACCGGCCACGGAGAGCATGAGCACATGACAGGTGGCCAGGGTCAAGGGGAGTATCAGATGAAATGTGGTTCCCTGGTCGGTTTTTGTGGTAATCTTTACCTGACCGTACAGTTTTTCCAACTGTTCCCGAACCACGTCCATCCCCACCCCCCGTCCGGAAAGTTCCGTGACTGTTTTGTGGGTGGAGAGCCCGGAACGAAAAATAAAATTAACGGTTTCCAAGGGGGTTAGTGTTTCGGCATCGGCCTGGGTTATGAGCTGTTTTTCCATGGCCATGCGCCGGACAGCGCCCAGATGAATCCCGGCCCCATCATCACTGACTTCGATAACGATCTGATTCCCCTGCTGACAGGCCTTCAGGGTAATGGTTCCCCGTTCGGGTTTGCCGTTTTTCCTCCGCACATCGGGCAACTCAATCCCATGGTCAACGGCATTTCTCAACAGATGGGTGAGTGGATCTTTCAGCCCTTCAAGTACCTGGCGATCAATTTCCGTCTCCGTCCCTTCAAGTTTGAGCTGAACAACCTTCTCCCGGTCTTTTCCGATATCCCGAATCATCCGCGGAAACAGGTCAAACAGGGTGGCCACCGGCACCATCCGTATCTGACGGATTCCCCCCTGCATATCGTCGGTGAGCAGGGCCAGATGGCGATAATCGTTTGCCAAACGGGAACTGAGCCCGTCAATTTCCCGACGGATCTCTTTGAGATACTGTTCATTTAAATCACAAAATTCCATCATGGGATTTAGGTCATACTCACTTGTGCGGTGTAGCCCCCCTCTTTTATGATGTTTCACCCTTCGCCAGGATTTTTCCCATCTGTGAAACTGCCCCTGCACCGCCTTTAACTCACCCATTCGCTGCTCCATCCTCATGCCGGACATCAGCAGCTGCCCCATGCAGGCCATCAAACCGTCCAGTTTTTCCGTGGCGACCCGGATGGTCTCCCCCCCCACCGGCTGGATGGACCGGCAGTCCGATGCCGCTACACACTCAAAATCTTCAGTGGTACTCCCCCCCGTCCCCCTGGCGGACAGCGCTGTTTTTTCCATTGCCGACACCGCTCTCTTTTCAGATGAGGTCACACGCCTGTCCTGTCTCGGCACGGTCATGGCGGCCGGCGTCGGCTCACCCGCACATTCCCCTTCCTTTTGCAACGGGGCCGGATCGGCACCTTCCCCGGGGTCTTTCAACAACCGGTCCAGACGTTCGATGATTGCACGTCCGGTTTCATGGGGCAGGGTTGTCCCCTGGAGATGTAGGGACATGGACTCACTGAGGATATCGGTGGCGCAAAGCAATCCGTCCACCAAGCCCGAAGACAACTGCAGTGTTCCCTCCTTGAGCACCTCAAAGACATCCTCCATTTTGTGGGATACCTTCTCAATATCCCACATTTCAACGGCCCGGGCAGATCCTTTGACGCTGTGTGCCGCCCGGAAGAGTTCCTTTAAGACGCTGTTCCTTTTCTCCGGTGACAGGCCCCCCTTTTCCATGGCCAGAACCCCTTTGTTCAAGGTGGCAACATGCTCATCCAACTCCAGTTTAAATGTCTCCATCAATTGCCGAAGGAGTTCATTTCGATCCATTTCAGCTCCCTATTCCCATCAACTCACCCGATACTGTTTCACAATCAGTTGAAGCCGTTCACCCAGTTCATTGAGATTCCGGGCGGCCGCTTCCACCTGCCGGGTGCCGGATTCGGTCTGCCGGGTGGCCTGGCTGATGTTTTTCATGGCTCCGGAAATCTGGTCCATGCCGGCCAGTTGTTCCCGGGTGCTTGCGGCGATCTGTTGGATGGTCCGGGTCACCTTTTGAATGTTGGCATTGATGGTGCTGATGGCGGTTCCTGCCTTTCGGGCCTGATCCACCCCGGCATCGGCCCGTTTGATTCCCTCTTCCGTGACCATCACGGCGGTGTTGGCCGCCTTTTGAATATCCCCCAGAATATCCTTTACCTTGGCCGTGGCCTGGCGGGACTGCTCGGCCAGGCTTCTCACCTCCCCGGCCACCACGGCAAACCCCTTACCTGCCTCACCGGCCCGGGCCGCCTCAATGGCGGCATTGAGGGCCAGCAGGCTGGACTGGTCGGCAATGTCGTTAACGGTTTCAATGATCTCTCCGATCTGCTGGGTCTGCTCGCTCAGGGCCAGAATATTTTCAGCGATGCTGCCCACCTGCTCTTTAATGCGATTGACACCGGACAGGGTCTGCTGAACCGCTTCAAGCCCCAGATCCGCCTCCTTCATGGAGTCCCGTGCCATAAGGGCCACCTGGTCGGTGCGCTGGGAATTCTGCCGGGCCGTCTGCCGGGCCTGGTCCACGGTGCTGGAGGTCTGGGAAACCCCGGCGGCCTGTTCGCCGGCTGTGGCTGCCTGCTCCTGGGTGGCCATCAGGATTTCGTTGGTGGCTGAAGAGAGGTTTTCAACCCCGGAGGAGACCTGACCTGCCAGCTCCCCGAGATTCTGTGTCATCCGGTTCAAATGAATGCCAAGGGTTGTCAGTTCATCTCCCCTGTCAGGCGGAGTCACCCGGGCCGTCAAATCCCCGGCTCCCACGGCGACCACACACGCCACATAGGCTTTGATGGTGGATTCCAGATATATCTTGGCCTGTTCCTCATGGCCTGCTCTGAGCTCAAGTTCGGCAACGGTTTTCTTCAAACTGTCCACCATATTTCCATAACTGTGGGCAAGCATGCCGATTTCATTGTTTTTTTCATAGTGGATCTCAACATCCAGATTTCCCTGTTGAACCTGTCTGCTGGATTCCGCAAGTTTGGAAATGGGCCGGACAATCCTGCCCGCCATCACCAGCGCCACGATGATACAGCACCAAACGGACAGCCCCAAAATACCAAGCCCGAACCAGAGGGAATAAACCCTTGTTCGGGCCAGCCCCCCCCTCATGGCATTCAGCCCGTCCAGAACGGCATAGGCGGATGTTTCGGGCTGTTCCACCAAGATTTTCCAGTCAAGCCCCTGGAACTGCTTCAAACCATTGTATCTGTCAGGCCGGCTGAATCCGTACCCCAGTGCCACAGTTACCCCTTCAAGATCTCTCTCCCCTATCATATACCCGACAGTCTTCCTGGTTTTTTGAACTATCTTTAAAACAGGTGGCCACTTTTTATAAACAAGATTTCCGTCATCGGTCATAATTTTTTTTATATCGTGCCCACTTTGTGTATCGGCGATTAAAAACCCTCTTCCATTAAATATGTAAACCTTGCCGTCCAGGATCTGCCGTGCGCATCGATCGGCAGTGTTCTGCACACGTTTAATGTTCAGCACCGCCTTTAAAACACCGCAGGGCTGTTGGTCCAAATCCACAATACGAACGGCAATCTCCACTGAATAGACACCGGCAGAGGTGTCATATGAAATATCTCCCACAAAAATGCCGTGGGACCAGGCACTCTCCCACCAAGTTTCATTCTTCTGGACAAAATTGGATGGTGTGTTGGTGAAGGCCACATTAAACCCGTTTCTGTCCGTAAAAAAAATATCGATAAATTCAGGAGAGAGTGCCTTTAGCGTCAACAGGTAATCCTCCGCCTCGGATTTCGGAAGCAGTGCCCGTGTATCAGCCATTCTGGATTCAATAATCTCCCGTTTTTCCCCGATCAACCCCATCTGTTCTGCATGTCTCTCACCTATCAGGGCCGCCCGGCGAATTAACGGAATATCACTACAGGCAATGACATCCATGATGCGCTCTTGCATGTAGGAATCGATTTCAAACATGCCGTTGGTTGCCACCGCTGTGAGCCGGCTTCCCACCACACTTTCCGCCATCTGGTGACGTGTGATATCAAGCGCTTTTTCAAGGTCGCCCATGGCGGCAGAGGATAACATGCCCACAACCGCTCCGATGAGAAGAACCGGTGTCACCACGGTCAAAAGAATGGTTACGGCCATGGAGAATTTCAAACTCCTGAATTTTTGTCCTTTCCCCTTTAGTATGTTGTGATTCACAGTTGTCATTCCCTTGTCACAAGTCATAAGTTTTGGACTTGATCACCGCAGCAATTCCGCCATTAACCCACCCGATACTGTTCCACAATCCGTTGAAGCTGCTCCCCCAATACATTGAGATTTTGAGCTGCCTCCTCCACCTGCCGGGTGCCGGCTTCGGTCTGCTGGGTGGCCTGGCTGATGTTTTCCATGGCTCCGGAAATCTGGTCCATGCCGGCCAGTTGTTCCCGGGTGCTTGCGGCGATCTGCTGGATGGTCTGGGTCACCTTTTGAATGTTGGCATTGATGGTGCTGATGGCGGTTCCTGCCTTGCGGGCCTGATCCACCCCGGCATCGGCCCGTTTGATGCCCTCTTCCGTGACCATCACGGCGGTGTTGGCCGCCTTCTGAATATCCCCCAGAATATCCTTTACCTTGGCCGTGGCCTGGCGGGACTGCTCGGCCAGGCTTCTCACCTCCCCGGCCACCACGGCAAACCCTTTACCTGCCTCACCGGCCCGGGCCGCCTCAATGGCGGCATTGAGGGCCAGCAGGCTGGACTGGTCGGCAATGTCGTTAACGGTTTCAATGATCTCTCCGATCTGCTGGGTTTGCTCGCTCAGGGCCAGAATATTTTCAGCAATGCTGCCCACCTGCTCTTTAATGCGATTAACACCGGACAGGGTCTGCTGAACCGCTTCAAGCCCCAGATCCGCTTCCTTCATGGAGTCCCGGGCCATGAGGGCCACCTGGTCGGTGCGCTGGGAACTCTGGCGAGCCGTCTGCCGGGCCTCGTCCACGGTGCTGGAGGTCTGGGAAACCCCGGCGGCCTGTTCGCTGGCTGTGGCCGCCTGCTCCTGGGTGGCCGCCAGGATTTCACTGGTGGCCGCAGAGAGGTTCTGAACCCCGGAAGAGACCTGCATTGCCAACTCCCTGAGATTCTGTGTCGTCTGATTTATATGAATGCCAAGGGTTGTCAGTTCATCCCCCCTGTCAGGCGGGGTCACCTGGGCCGTCAGGTCTCCGTCCCCCACGGCGACCACACACGCCACATACGCTTTGAGGGTGGATTCCAAATACATTTTGGTGTTTCGATCTGCCTTGGCCTGTATTTCAGCGGCCGTTGTCATCTGCTTGAGATTGGCAACCATCTGGTTGAAGCTTCCGGCCAGCACGCCGGTTTCATCGGTGGCATCCACCTCTGCCGTGACATTCAGATCCCCGGCCCCTATTTTCTGCGCCGCCAGGGTGATCTGTCGGACAGGGGTGGCGATTTTAGAGGCAAGTATCCAGAGTGCTGCCAGGGCAAGGAGTATGACGACTCCCCCCATACCGACGGTCTGCCACATCAACCGGTTCGCGTCACGGTAGATAATTGCGCCGGGCAGATTAATGTTCACGCACCACGGGGACTGAGTGTTGCCCAAAACAACCGGTACAAATGCAGAATATTCCCCTTGATTTTCCCGAAAAACCGTCTTTCCTGCATGGATATATGCCAGATCTTCTTTCCAGCTCTCCCGGATGTCACGATAAGGCGCTCCCACCACCTCAGCGTGCCCGGCAGAGCCCGCCACCAGACCTCCATGGGTGATCAGCATCACCGTTCCCTTACCAGGATAGGGATTGTGACTTTCCACATACTTTTGAAGCGCGTTCAGTGCGATATCCACCCCTGTAATACCGGTGAAGGCACCCTTAATGATGATGGGAACCACAAGGGAGGTCATGAGTACATCCTTTCCCTGCACTTCATAGTGGTAGGGTTCAAGAACTGCCTCTCTTTTGGTTTTTTTGGGAATCTGATAATAATCCCCTTTGCCCTCGACCTCATAATCCAAGGGAATTTCCATCTTGAGATCACCGGAAGTCCCCCGATTCCAATAGGAAATAAACCGCCCGGTATCATCATGAAAAACCGTCCCTGCAAACCGGGCATCCTTGCCGTCAAAGGCATTGGGCTCCCAGAGGGTATATGTACCTATGATGTCGGGGTTGGCGATGAGCAATTCCCTGAGCATGGCATTGACCTGATCCCGAGTCAGGGAGATCTCCTTCCCATTTACACTACCAGAGTTCGGCGCTCCCACAGAGCCCAGGGCCTGGGCCATGGTTCGTGCCGAAACCAGGGGCACCTCCAGGTGGGCTTTAATATAGTTAGCCAGGGCTTCACCACGACTGATAATCTCTTTTTCTGCGCTTTCAGTGGCAATGCGATGCTGGCTGATGGCCGCATAGGTAACCAGAATAGTCACTGTAATCACCATGCAAAGCCCCACCCAGATAATAATTTTACCACGAATTGATCTAAAAACAGCTGGTACCATTTACCTCCCCCTCCATTGCCTGCAAAAAAAACAGGTTTCAACCATCACTTAACTATTTATTTTTCGACAGTTTACATATCAATCCCAACACGCTTCCCCAAATTTTAGCCCATGGATTCAAAAATCCGCCGTTCCTCCCTACTCCGGGTCACCACCGGTATCTTCATTGACAATGATACCCGGATCGGAAAAGAGTTTTTCCAGGTCCAGGATCATGAGCAGGTCCCGGGTCACCCCTCTTATATAGTTCTGCGCCCGGGTGGATACCGACGTTGATGCCGCCTGAACATCCCCCAATGAGATACTTTCCAGGCAGGGTATGGCATCTGACAGGAGACAGAATTCCATCACCTCTCCCCGCCTCCGACAGTTATCCCGGACCAGGAGGGTGTGAGCATTCTCTCCGGGAAAAGTCGCCGGGATACCCAGATAAACAGCAATATTCATCATGGAATAAATTCTTCCCCGAATGTTAACCGCACCCACAATGAATTCAGGAGTACAGGGCACAAGGGACCACAGCTCCCGGGTCAGGGGCTGGATCTCCCGGACAAATTCAATGTCCACGCCGAACCGCTCCCCCCCCACCTTAAAAGTGACCAACTCCCGGGCATCCGATGACCCCGTTGTGATGTCATCGGATTGGGCCAATTTACGAGCACGTTGAGCCAGAATCCGATGGACATGGGCATCATTTTGTATCAGCGTCATTGGTCTCTCATCCATATCGTTTCTCCCATGAAACAGTTTCCAACATGCTCAGCAGGGTTCTTGCCGTGAGATCATCGGAACCGACCAAAACGGTTTCAGGATCAACCTGTGATGCCAGGTCCATGGCCTGTTGCCGGTGTCTTTGCGCCTTCTCCTTTTGCCCCCGCTGTTGACAAATAAGGGCCATACTGAAATGGGCCAATGTAAAACGATTGTCAATAAAAAGAGTCTTTTTCAGCTGGGCCACCGCAGATACCGGATCACCGGCTTCCTGATGAACCAAAGCAAGGGTATAATGAATCTCGGCATTGAGGGGATCAACTTTAATGGCCTGCTCACAAAAGGATACGGCAATATCCATCTTTCCGATGTTGGCGTGGATTCGGGCCAGCTGATTAAGGGACGGCACATCCCCGGGGTTGGAGGCAATACAAGACTGAAACACCTCAATGGCCGCGTCATATCGTTTTTCATGCATCAACCGGAGCCCCAGTTCAAAAGACTCCACATCATCAGGATTTTTCACGGGAGCCTCGCATGGGACCTCACTGAAACCGGTGTCATCCCAGGGTGCCGGAACGGTTTCCATGCCGACATTATCTTCCCAAATCGGCATATTGGATTCCGGGCAATCTTCGACCCTTTCAAAGTAAAGGGAGCGCTCCATGAAATGGTCATCAAACCCAATGGTGGGGGATACGCAAGGATCATGCTTTTGAAACACGGTGGCCCCTGGAAAATTGCACACAGCATATTGATGAAACGCCGGAATACTGGTTTCCGAAGCCCCCACCATGAGCCATCCCCCGGAAACCAGACATCGGTGAAATCGCTCCGTCACCTGCCGGATAACCGACTCCGAATAGTAGATGGCCACATTGCGGCATAAAATCAGATCCAAGGCATTGGTATTGGTGGCAAGGGATGGATATACCGTTTCGTTGAGATTGAGATAGAAAAAGTGAACCTGCTTTTGAATCCACGGCACCAGATGATAGACATCACCCTGTTTCCTGAAATAACGGGATTTATAAATCTCATCGGTTTGTCGAAAGGACCAGTCGCGGTAGCTTGCCCGCCGGGCTTTTTCCAGAACGGCCTTGTCAATATCCGTGGCCAGAATGGTAATATCCCATTGATCCGGGTCCACAACCAACTCCGACAGCAGCATGGCCAGGGTGTAGGGTTCTTCTCCCGATGCGCATCCCGCGCTCCATATCCGAATCCGCCGATCGTGCCGATGGTTGGAAACAATCTGTGGCAGAATGTGCTGCCGGAGCGATTCAATCTGACTTTTATCCCGGAAGAAATAGGTTTCACCGATGGTAAGCTCCTGGATCAGATCATCCCACAGGGGGCTGTCGGTTTCTGCCGCTTCCAGCATTTGGTAATATCGGTCCGGATCACCGCCGGCAACTTTCAGTGCCAGTCCGGTCACCCCCCGTTCCAGAGCATTCTGCCTCTGACGGCCCATCAGCATACCGGTACGATTCAGCACCAATGCCTGAAATTGATGGTGATTTTTACCACCCGAAAAAAGGTTATTTTTTTGCAGAGGTTCCATGAGCCCTTTCGTCTTTGGCATTTAAAACCTCCGGATCAATATGGTCGGCTGACAACACCAGGTATATATTATCCTCTTTTCGAATCAGAGCCTGCAGCAAGGGAGTCTTTACAAGGCTTCCCCCGGGTTTTTCCACTTGATCTGCGGTCACTTCCAGAACCGCATCAACGCTCTCCACAATGAGTCCCATCGGTCTGCACCGGGTCTGCACGATCAGAATACGATCATTCACATGCACAGGTTGCCGGGGAAGGCCCAGCCGGACCCTCAAATTTATGGCAGGGATGGCCTCACCATGAAGATTGATCAATCCCTGTATCACATCTGGCGCTTCAGGTACAGGAATGAGTTCCACCATGCGCAATATCCGATCCACCTGTTTCAGGGGAAGTGCCAGGCGCTGTTTTGCCACACGAAACGCCACAAAATGTTCCCCTGAAAATGGAGAAGGATCTTCGGGTGAGGCAGTGAAGGATGAGGTCAAAGGCTGCTCCTCCCCACCTATCTCCTCTTTTTTAGGAGGGGGGGTCTCCTTTGATGAGTGTGGTTCAGACATCGTTGGACGTCCTGTGTGCTCTCTGTTGTCCCTGGGTGTTGCCATAATATTTTCCATTTTTACAAATCACGTTCACGTTTTTGCAATGCAACCTGCATGCCATTATTTATTTTTTATGTCAAGTCGTGCAAAAACTTCCATCCTTTGCCGCTTTGGCCGTCCCCTTGGATATCCATTGCAAAAAACGGCTGAAAATACCTGATCTCTTCCGGGCCTTCTCCATGACGTCCATCTCGATTTTTCCCTTGTTTTTCTCTTCCATCCCCCCCTCCTTCGGTCCGGTGTATAAACGGTAATCCAGCTTGACATTGTGGTATTTTACCACTAATAAAGAATCTTTAGAATAACAATTTCCAGGGAATGTTTACAAGAAAGTGTAAGTATGCCTAACATTACTTTCATGTTTCGTTGTGGGCGAACCCAGGTCCCCAATGAGGTCCGCCCGTGGCAGTTTATATGAAAGTCTTATCAACATTTTGGAATTAAAGGACTTTCGTTTTTCGTTGTGGCAGGTTTTTCTGCCATGTATGTTTATAAGAAAGTGTAGGCATGCCTAACATTACTTTCATTATTGGTTGTGGGCAGACCCAGGTCCCCAATGCGGTCCGCCCGTGGCGGTTATATGAAAAGGCAGCCTCCAAGGCAACCTCAGCAGAGCCGCCCCCCCGATGGGCAATAGGAACCGGACAATTGAGCTGTCTACAGTTCCGGTCCGGGCCCATTGCCCATCGGGGGGGCGGCGGTATAATACCATTTGGCTCCGCGTCTACGACCCTATATTTGTTGTGTCCGGCAGGACATGCCCGTTTTATAAGAAAGTGTAGGTATGCCTAATATTACTTTCATTATTCGTTGTGGGCAGACCCAAGTCCCCAATGCGGTCTGCCCGTGGCAGTTATATGAAAGAGTAGGCGCAGGTTCGAAGTATATTGTACAACAGGAGTACCGGTGGAAATAAAATCAAAGGCATGGCAGCAAAACATGATGGAAACCCGGGTGCACATCGAAATTGAGGCCCGGTACCTGTTTCTCCCGGAAATTTTTAAAAACTATCCCGCCCTGGCACAGGGATTGACCCTATTTTTGAAAGAGCTGTGCAACCCCTTGAGAAACTGGCACTTTCTGGTGACAGAGGCCCGGAAGTACTGTCTTGACAACCTGAATATTATTCGCTCCCACCCCTTTGGCACCCGAGCCGTGGCCAGCTTCATCGATCTCTTTCACCGGGGAGTGGAGTGTGCCGACATCCGGGAGACCCGTCAGGAAGCAGCGGACCAGCTGCTGCAATTTCTCCAGCGCGTTTTAAGGGAGTATGGCATTGATGCCCACACCATACTGCCGGAAATAAATCGATCCCTGGTGCGCATGCATCAGTATAAAGAGGACCGTTTTCTGCTGTTCGTCAAAAGCTACTACCGCCTGAACCGACTGGCGGCGGTGCTGTTAACTGTGCCATACCCGGAAACCGCCCAGTGGCAGCCCCTGAACCGGGTGCTGTTTCGGTACCATCAGATGAACTGCGAGATATGGCTGCGTGAAGCGGACCCGTTAACGGCCTTTGAAAAGGAGGCCCGGGAACCGGAACTGCCGGACCGGGTCAGAACCCTTTTTCACCCCATCTCCCATGGGGCCATGACTGAGGTCACCGCACAACTTAAAAAAATGACACAGGACAATGGGTTCAACGACCCGTCCATGACCGTGCGACTGATAAAACTCCCCGAATTCAACCACATTGTATCGGCTTACAAGGCCATCCCGGGATACCTCTTAAAAGCGGGTGAAACCAGCCGCCAGGGAAACCACTGGAAGGTGATCTTCCTGTTTCAGATCATCAGCATTCCGGATCTCACCATGATCCACGATGCCACCTTAAAGGATATCAATGCTACCTTGGGGTGGCTCATCGGCCAGGAGAACAGCCCTTACATCACTCAATTGATTCTCCAGACCTTTACCATTTTAAAATTGCGATCCCAGGCCTTTCCCGAAGCCACCCTCAACGCCATATTGAACATGGGGAAAGGGGTCTACAACACCGGAGACAGTGATCTTGTAAAATTTTTCATCCAATGCGTCATTGATGCCGGATTTCAGTTCCCCGACATCCAGGGAGTGGGCCACAACTGGCAGGTAAAGTCCAACCATGCCCATGTTCTCAATATCCGGGTGTGGCTGGAACTGATCTCCATGAATCCCCATTGGTCCATAAGCCTCATGTCCCGCCTCACCATCTATCTCTCCATCTGTGGGGTATTTATCAAGGATACCGATCTGTTTCCCCGGGACATCACCCACCTGTTAAACAGCCCCATTGAACCGGTGTACAATCTGTTAAAACAGCTCACCCGGCTCTTTCCCGTGTATTACAATGAAATCGGCGCGGAAGGGACCATCCGGGACCTCTCCACCCGCATTGACGAGCTTACCCAGCGGCAGGACACGCTTATTCATTTTTACCGCAAAAGAATCCATGTGGAGAGCAGCAACCGCATCATCACCATGACCGAGGCCATTTTTCATTTCTGGGAAACCCGGGACATAAAAGGGCTTTCTCCCTATATTCCCCTGGATTTCACCAAACAGATCGCCAAGGATAACCGGTACCTTGACGGTGTCCATGATATCGTCCGGAGGGTGGTGGACAACGGCATAGATATTCCCGGAGACCTGCTTTACATACCGGAGGAGACCTTAAAGGAGATCATTTACCACCGCTCCGGGGACAACGGCAGTACCGTGGACCGGGAACGGGTGATGCTGCTCATTACCCTTTACCGGCTTCTCTACCAGAAATACACCCCCTCCTGTACGGAGATCGATCAATATCTGACCCACATCAATACGGCCCGGATTCCCCAATTCGAGATTCTCCGAGAGGCCCTGGATGCCCAGAAAGATCCCGATGTAAAGGTCAAGGCCAAGCTCCAGAAACTCTTAAATTATCTGGGACTACTGAAAAAGGAGCTGCTGTCGGAAAATCGCACCCAGGCCCTGGAGGATATTTTTAAAAAACGCCATTTCACGGCGGACATTCCCTCCCTTTACGGCAGCTACCATGAGCCGAAGTTTGATGCCCTGGGACTTACCTTCCGCCTGGAATCCATGGTGAACCCCCTGTTTGAACAGCTCATCGAGGAGCTGGATCTTACCTTGATCACCAAGGTGACCGTGCACAAAATCCAAAATCGCCTGCGGATGTTTTACACGGCCCTGAAGCTGGACGGTATCTCCTCATCGGAGTACGAATTTCAGATGACGCTGCTGACCCACTCCCTGGAGGTGCAGGGATTTTCCTTTACCCAGTATCTGGATATTTTCCGAAGTCTGACCAAAGCCGTCCGGAACATCATGAACGACTATTTTCACACCGTTCATCAGGAACATCTGGAGGATGCCCTGAAACGGATGCCCCCTGACCTTTTAAAGGAAAAATACGACATCGGTGACGGATTGACACACCCCGGAGAACAGGTGGCCGAACTGTTTTTCCGGGAACGCATGGCCACCTCCCTGGGGCTTCAGCAGCTGGATCTTTTTTTAACTAAAATCCTGACCACCCTGCACCAGCAGGCCCAGGAACTTCCCCAGGGACATCTCCAGAAACTGCTAATGTATGATCCCAAACGCATTCTCACCTCCTTGACAACCCCCAAATCCTGGATACTGGGAGCCATGGATCTTGGCAACAAGGGAAACAACCTGGTCACCCTGAGTGCCTGCAATCTGCCGGTACCGCCGGGATTTATCATCACCACCGAGGCCTTCAGATACCGTCAGCTCATTGACTCCTACCCCCCGGCCCTGGCCAATTTCCGGGAACAGATTCTCTCTGCAGTGGGGGAGCTGGAAAAGATCACGGGAAAGACATTTGGTGACCCCACCAACCCGTTGCTTCTGTCCGTACGCAGCGGGTCGGTGATCTCCCAGCCGGGCATGATGGATACCCTCATCGATGTGGGCATCAATGAAGAAATTGCCATGGGCATAGCCAAAAGCACCGGGAACGGGTGGCTGGCCTGGGACAATTATCGCCGGTTTCTCCAGTGCATCGGCATGATCCAGGGCATGAAGCGAGATGATTTTGACGCGGTGATCTCAAGGTTCAAAAACAGATGGAAGCTTCCCTATAAAAGCCTGTTCTCAGGGGATCAGATGAAAACCGTTGCCCTGGCCTACCGGGACAAGATAAAACATGCGAAAATTCATTTCAGCAGTGATCCCCTGGAACAACTCTTCCAGGCCATCCGTCTGGTGCTTGACTCCTGGGATGCCCCACGGGCCAGGGCCTACCGGCAGATCATAGGACTCTCCCAGGACTGGGGCACCTCGGTAACGGTGCAGCAGATGGTGTTTGGAAATATCTCCCAGGGGGCCGGCACCGGCGTTATCATCACCCACGATCCCCGCTCCCCCCGGAACCAGATCAGCCTGTGGGGGGACTTTACCCGAAAAAATCAAGGGGAAGACGTCGTGGCAGGCCTCGTGAACACCTTTCCCATCTCCATTGCCCAGCAGGAACGGGAGATGAGAAACACCGACACCACCCTGGAAAGCCACTTTCCCGAGATCTACAACGGGCTGTTGACCTGGGCCGACATCCTGGTCAACAAGCAGGGCTGGAGTCCCCAGGAAATCGAATTCACATTTGAAGGACCCCGCCTGGAAAATCTTTATATTCTGCAGTCCCGGGATCTGGGCATCCGGGAACATAAAACAAGGCCCCTTTTTATACCCCAATCCCAAGCCTTGGCAACGGCAGAAAACCGCTACCTGGGCCACGGCATCGGGGTCAGTGGCGGGGCCATGTCCGGCCGTCTGGTCTTCACCCTCCAGGACATTCGCCACTGGCGAACCCAGGAAGCTGAAACGGCGCTGATCCTGGTGAGAAATGACACCGTCCCCGATGATATCAGGGAAATTCATGCCGCAGACGGCCTCCTCACCGCCCGGGGCGGTATGACCTCCCACGCCTCCATTGTTGCCTATCGACTGGACAAAACCTGTGTGGTGGGATATCGTAACATGGTGTGCAATGAGCGCAAAAAAGAGTGTCGGTTTGATGACATTGTGCTCACCTCCGGTGATTTCATCAGCATAGATGGCCACAAAGGGGCCGTTTTCAGAGGGAATATTGACATTACCGCACCGGGGAGGCCCAATAACCCAATGATGCGGAATGGTTAAAAATCATTGAAGTTTTATGAATATATGATTAATACATTAAGATATCTTAATTATGGTCAATGCAACTTTAAAAAATATGAGGATAAGCCATGAATTTAAATGAAAACGGCGAAAAAATTGGCATTAACGGCTTTGGCCGCATCGGTAAACTCACCGTCTGGCATCACATCAGCAGAAAATACTTTGATGAGATTGTCATCAATGTGGGCCGTCAGGTGGGCAAAGGCATGGAAGATCTGGCCCATTACATGGAGCGGGACTCCACCTATGGCCTGTTAAGCTCGTACCTTTATGGTTTTAAGGGCAAACCGGTCATCACCGACATCAACGAGACGGACGGTACCATGGTGGTGGACGGTACAAAAGTAACCTTTCTTCGATCCGCCAGAAACCCGGCGGATATTGCCTGGCAGGAAAACGACGTCAGACTGGTGGTGGACACCACCGGTCAGTTTCTGGACCCCCTTGCCCCTGCCGATACCCCCAAAGGATCGTTGCGGGGACACCTTGCCGCCGGTGCGGAAAAAGTCGTTGCGTCGGCCCCCTTCAAGTTCAAGGACAAGGGACTGGATCTCAAAGGCGCCATGCCCGAAGATGCCGTCACAACGGTAATGGGCATCAATGATCATGTATATGACCCTCGAAAACACGTACTGATCTCCAATGCCTCCTGCACCACCACCTGTCTGGCGCATATGATGAAGCCGGTGCTGGATGTCATGGGATCCCAGAAAATTCTGTCGGCCTCCATGGCCACCATCCACGCAGCCACCGGTTCTCAGCAGGTACTGGACCGGTTGCCCGGTGCCGGGGCCAAGGATTTGCGAAAAAATCGCAGTATTCTCAATAACATCATTCTCACCTCCACCGGGGCCGCCAATGCGCTTCGGTTGGTTATCCCGGAAATGGAACGGATCGGATTTATTGCAGAATCAGTGCGCATCCCCACCAGCACCGGCTCTCTTGTCATTCTGGTTTTAAATCTTCAGGAGGATCTGGCCGGAGACCCCATCAGACGGGACGTCATCAACGATATTTACCGTCAGGCAGCGGCAAACGACACCCGGGGCTATCTCCACTACACCGACAAACAGAACGTCTCCTGTGACATCATTGGCATGCCCAGGGCCGCCGCCACCATTGAAGGCCACGAAACGCACACCCGTACTGCGGAAATCAACATCAACCTTTCCCATGTGCCCGGACTGGACCAAAGCATCATTGCCACCCTGGAAAATAAAAACATCCATGTCCCCGTGACCCAGACCGTAATTTACGGCTGGTATGACAACGAACTGGGCAGTTATGTCAATATGCTGGGGGATCGTACCGTCACCATTGCAGAAGATATGTAGAAAAACGGCAAAAAAAAAGGGGGGAGTAGTCCTGACTTCGACCACCCCTGAATCACGAAAATCAAAAAATATTTTCAAAATTTCCAAGCCCGAACTTTCCGGAGACAAGGAGGAACGCCATGATTCAATATGATGATCATCACCACCGTCCTGTGCTGTTGGTGGAAGACAATCCCCTGGATCTGGATTTGACCATACGTGCGTTTAAACGGCAACATCTGCTCAATCCCATTGAGGTGGCCAGGGACGGAGAAGAAGCCCTGGCCTGGATAAACCGCTGGGAAAAGGGAGAACCTTGGCCTCTCATCGTCCTGCTGGATCTGAAACTGCCCAAAGTGGACGGGCTGGATGTACTGAGACAGCTGAAAAAGCACCCCAAATTATCCGTCATTCCCGTGGTGGTCCTGACCTCCTCCGGTGAAACCCGGGATGTGGAAACCGCTTATAGACTGGGTGCCAACTCCTACATTATCAAACCGGTGGACTTTGACAAGTTTCTCAAGGTAGCGTCTGAAATCGAACTGTACTGGCTGGCCACCACACGGCTGCCGGAGCAGCCATGAAGATACTTTATGTTGAAGACAATCCCATGGACATCGATCTTACCCGGAGATCTTTAAAAAGAACGGCCCCGCACATTGACATGGATGCGGTCTCCTGCCAGAAAGAGGCCTTAACCATCTTAAAGGGGCCCGACTTTAACATCTACGATCTGATCCTGACGGACATGAGACTCCCGGATGGCGACGGTATTGCCATCCTCTCGTTTGTTCGATCCCGGTCCATTCCATCTGCGGTGGTGATCCTCACCAGCCAGGGAAATGAAGAGACAGCGGTGGCAGTGCTGAAATCGGGAGCGGATGATTATATCATCAAAAAACCGGGATACCTGGATCATCTGCCCGTTGCTCTGGAAAACGCCCTGACCACCCATAAGGCCGGAACCTTGCGCAGGAACCGTCTCATCCAGGTTCTTTATCTTGAACATAACAGTGCCGACATTGATTTCACCAGACGTCACATGGGCCAGCATGCCCCCCACATAACCCTTCATACCACGGAAACCGTAAAGGATTTTTTCAGCCTCTGCAATGCGCCGGAACAGTTGAATCAGTTCAATGTCATGCTCATTGATTACCGACTGCCCGGTGCAAATGCCCTGGAAATTCTGAAATACCTCCGCCTTGAAAAAAAGTGTGATACTCCGATGATCCTGGTAACCGGCAAGGGCGACGAAGAGATTGCCATCAAGGCATTGAAAATCGGTGCATTTGACTACATCACCAAAAACTCAGGATATCTGCACAAGCTGCCCTTTATCATTGAAAATGCCGTATACAGCCATGAGCAGTCCAGGGAACACCAAGCCCTGCGGGAAAGTGAGGCTCGGTATAAGACCCTGGTGGACAATATCGGCATTGGCATCTGCATGATCAACCGCTCCATGGAAATTGTGTCGGCAAATCGGCAGCTCAAAGCCTGGTTTCCCCAAATTAACCATCAAATAAAAAATCAATGCAGCACCATGTTCTGCAACCCATCGGAACCGAATCTTCCCCAGGACTGCCCCGCCCGCCGGGCCTTCCGGGATGGAAAAATTCACAAAACCACCATTGAAACCCTGGTGGACCGGAAAAAAAGGGTCTTTCATATGGTGGCCACCCCCATTCATGGGGACGGGGATGAGATACACCAGGTCATTGAAATGATTGACGACATCACAGAGCGCCACAACCATCAGGAGCAACGGCTCATTCTTGAAACCCAGCTGCTGCAGGCCCAGAAACATGAAGCACTGGGAAACCTGGCCGGAGGCATTGCCCACGATTTTAACAATCTTCTGGCCACCATCCTGGGCTATTCCGAGCTTGCCCTGGAGGATGTTGAAAAGGGCAGCCTGCTGGAACAGGAGATCAAGGAGATCTACACCGCCGGTCTCCGGGCCAGGGACCTGACCCGGCAGATTCTCACCTTTGCCAAAAAATCGGCATCACGACCCGCTCCGGTACAGTTGAGTCATGTGGTAACGGAGACCCTGGGATTTTTAAAATCCACCGTTCCAAGCTCCATCACCCTTTGCCACACCATCACCTCAGATGCCATGATAATGGCAGACACCACCCAAATCCATCAGATCATCATGAACCTGTGCACCAATGCGGTCCAGGCCATGGAAGAGGAGGGAACCCTTGACATCTCTTTGTCGGACATCCTCCTGGATAAGATCCCCCCGGACGTACTGAAACATCAGCCCGGAATTCCCACAGCCGAACATGACACCCCACGTCGCTATCTCAAACTGACCATAAGGGATTCGGGTGACGGTATTCCGGAAAAAAACCTGCCCTTTATTTTTGAACCCTACTTCACCACAAAAATGTCCGGCCGGGGAACAGGGCTGGGGCTTGCGGTGGTCCAGGGTATTGTCCATGGTTATGGGGGCTGGATTACAGTGGAAAGCAGGAGGGGAGAAGGAACCTGCTTTAATATTTTTCTACCCACCACATCGGCATCAATGATATCAGACCATGGCAACGTCAAGGAAAAAGAACTTCCCTCGGGCAATGAACGAATACTGGTGGTGGATGATGAGGCCCCCATCACGGAAATGATAGCCACCAGCCTTACCAAGGCATCCTACCGGGTTTTTCCATTTTCAGACAGTCTCACTGCCCTGGAATATATCAAATCCAGGCCCCGGAACATTGATCTGGTGATTACGGACATGACCATGCCCGGCCTCACCGGCGACAAATTGGCAGAACGGATCCATCAGTATGCGCCAGACCTTCCCATCATCATCGCCACGGGATTCAGCACCCGAATTTCCCGGGACAATGATCGCCTCTGCCACGTGGCAGCCCTTCTTGATAAACCGGTGTCACGGCAAAAACTCTTAAAAACCGTAAGAAGAGTACTGGATAACGTCGGAAAGATATCGTAAAATATCTTTATCTCACCTCTTCAAACGGCGAAAAAACGTACTGATACTGACTGCCCCCTCCACAACGCAACACCCTGGAAAGCTGAACGAAATGACGATCACCGACACAACTTGCTTTGGCTTTGAAAGGGCCAAAATTATACTTTAGTAGCATTGACTGCAACACAGATGCGTATATCATGAATCATCCACAAGCACCACATCATCAACAGAAACCATGTTAACCAAGGCCTTTTACCCAAGGAGGAATCATGACCAACGAAGAGAGAGAAAAAGCACTTGAGGCACTCAGTTATCCTAAAGCACCGAAACTTGTCACCGACACCATTCCCGGCCCCAAAGCCGAAAAAATCTTCCAGGAGATGTTGTCCCTGGAAACCCCCCAGCGACCGGCAGCCACCGTATTTCCCCTGGTGGCGGAGGAGGCAAGAGGCGTGACCATCAAGGATGTGGACGGCAATATCTTCATTGATTTCGGTGCCGGCGTTGGGGTAAAGAGCACCGGCAGCTGTCACCCCAAAGTGGTAAAGGCGATCCGGGAACAGGCACCTAAAATGGGGCATATGATTGATGCCCTGACCCCCCTTAAATACGAAGTGGTGAAACTCATGCGGGACACAGCCCCCCATGATCTGAAAAACAACTGCTTCATGACCTACTTCCAGAGCGGTACCGGTGCCGCCGAAGCCTGTGTCAAACAGAGCAAGATGATCACCGGCAGAGACCAGATTGTTGTTTTTGAAGGGGCCTACCATGGCGTTTTCGGTCACACCAACGCCATGACCGTGGGCGAGCATTATCGTCACGGCTATGGCGCACTGATGCCCTATGTACATCACCTGCCCTATGCCTACTGCTACCGATGCCCCTTTAACATGGAATATCCCAAATGCGGTGTGGAATGTGCCAAATATGTGGATTACAAACTCAACACCCCCTACACCGGCCTTGACGATGTGGCCGCGGTCATCTGCGAAGCATTCCAGGGCGAAGGCGGTTACATTGTCCCCCCCAAGGAGTGGTGGCCCATGATTAAAAAGGCGGCGGAAAAGGCCGGTGCCCTGTGCGTTGCCGATGAAGTGCAGTCCGGTTTTGGCCGCAGCGGAAAAATGTGGGCCTGTGAGCATTATGACTTCAACCCGGACATGATCACCTTTGGAAAAGGCGTGGGCAATGATCAACCCTTTGCCGGGGTGATGACCAACGCCAAATACCATGATAAACTGGTCCTTCAATCCCAACCCAACACCTTTACCGGCAACTCCATCACCCTGGCTGCGGTTAAAGCCAATTACGAAATCATGCTGGATCCGGAAATGGACCTCATGGGCCGGGCCACTGAGCTGGGAAATTACATGCAGTCACGCTTTAGAGAGGCCCAGAAGAGCATTGAACAGATTGGTGATATCCGGGGCCAGGGGCTGTGGCAGGCCATTGAACTGGTAAAAGACCCGGACACCAAAGAACCCACCCGGCCCGAATTTCTGGGGGAACTTTTTCCGGCGCTTTTTGCCAAGGGGCTGTTCTCCGTTCCCTGCGGTCGGCATGCCAATGTATTACGATTTATGCCCTCTTTGACCATCTCTAAAAAGCATCTGGATATTTCCCTTGATATCCTTCTTGAGACCCTTGAAGCCTTAAAAGATAAAATGGCTCAATAATGTCACTCAAACGTTAAAGGAGAAAACCCATGAAAAGCACCCATCAATCCGTTGTAACGCTATTTTTAAGTTTATGTGCAATTGTCTTGTTCGTTGCAGGCCCCCACATCCAACCTGCAAAAGCCGCAGGTAAAGTATACCGGTTAAAAATCCAATCCCTGTATCCCCATGGCGATATCTCCATGGAAACATTGAAAGTATTTGCCGAATCCGCTGAAAAACACAGCAATGGACAGCTTAAAATCAAAGTATTTGCCGAACCTGAAATAATACCCGGCGATCAACTGTTTGGCGGCACCAGGCAAGGGGTGGTGGACATGCTCCAGGGAATGGGGGGAATGTGGGGCGGTATGGTTCCCGTGGGATATGTGGAGTTCAACCTGCCCATGGCATTCCGCATTGATGAAGAACCCACCTGGGAGGGCAAGGCCCAGGCCATCCGAGACTTTTATTTTAAAAAGGGGTTTATCGAACTCCTTCGAAAGGAGTATGCCAAACAAGGACTCTATTTTCTGGATATCCATGAGCCTGTTGATTTAATGCAGATTAGTGGTTCATGGGTACAATATGATGTACTCCAAGGCTATGAAATACCATACATATTGGAATACATTTTTCAAAAATCGACTAAATCAACAGCCTCATCCATACCTATGGTCCGGTGCCCTTTGTTCTCTCCACAAAGCCGGCCACATCCTGTGCCGATTTACAGGGATGGAAAATCAAGGCAGAAGGCGGCAACCTGGCCTATCATGGGGCTGTTGGCATGCAGGGAACGGCGGTGTCTCCCACGGAAACCTACATGGGACTGAAGCTGGGAACGGTGGATGCGGCGGAATGGGATGTCAGTGCCGTCACCGGTTTAAAATGGCATGAGGTGGCACCCTACTGGATCCGGGGCATGGAGTGTGACCACACCACAGGGCATATCCTCATCAACCTGAAGAAATGGAACAAACTGCCCGATGAACTCAAAGACGCGCTCCGCAAAGCCGGTGAAGACTACTGGTACGCCACGGTAAAAACCTACAAAGAAGAGATGGAGACCGTGAAAGCCCTTGTCAAGGAGGGGAAGGTGATTGAAAACGTCCTGGATGCCGACTGCCAGGAGCAGTATCGAAAGGCAGCTTACCGGATCTGGGATGAGCTGGCCACCCAGGATGAGGCCAGTGCAGAGGCCATCAAGATGATCAAGGCCTGGCGCGGGGTCAAATAGCCCCTAAACCGAACCGAACAGTCACACAAGGCGGTGCAGCTTCCCAGAGGATCCTGCACCGCCATTTAACGGGAACAACGCTATGAAATCTTTTTCAAATGGCATCAAACGCCTTATTGATGCGGTGGGCAACGCCGGGAGCTTCCTGATTCTGCTGATCATGGCCATTGTCACCTATGAGGTGATTTCGCGCTACGCCTTTAATGCACCCACCTCCTGGGCATGGCTGATCAACAAACAGCTCTTTGGTGTATTTGTCCTGATTGCCGGGGCATATACACTGATCCACAAAAGCCACATCCGCATTGAGATGCTCTACGAATACTATCCGCCGGCCATGAAGACCGCAGTTCGATGGATGACCCTTGTCATTGCGCTTCTTTTTCTGGGCACGCTACTCTGGAAAAGCAGCGTCATGGGAATGGATGCCTGGCAAATAAAAGAAAAGGCCACCGGTGTGTTTAAATTACCCCTTTATCCACTCAAAATGTTTATGCCTGTCGGTACTGCCCTGTTTATCCTTGGCTGCATCGCTGTGTATGGTCGTAAAGAATAGGCAGATGCCCCCTCATACATGTTTTATACGAAAGTGTAGGCATGCCTAACATTGCTTTCATTATTCGTTGTGGGCAGACCCAGGTCCCCAATGCGGTCTGCCCGTGGCAGTTATAGGAACTATTACTAATGAGTATTGAACTGATTACCCTTGTTTTATTCGGCGGTCTGCTGTTACTGCTGGCCCTTGGCATACCTGTGACCTTTGCACTGGGTGGCATCACCGTTTTAATGACTTACATTCTTGAGGGCTCAGATGCTGTGTACACCGTTGCCACCACCACCTATCAGCAGATGACCAGTCCCACCTTGATGACCATTCCGCTGTTTCTGATCATGGGCAATTTTCTGGTGCAATCCGGCATATCGGAACGGATGTACAACGGCCTGAGCTATTGGTTGTCAGGACTTCGCGGGGGCCTTGCCATTGTCTCCATCGGGGTGTGCGTCTCCCTTGCCATGTGCGGCGGTTTTGGCCCCGGAATTCTGACCATGGGCCTCGTGGCAGTCCCTGCCATGCTCAATCATAATTACAGCAAATCCATTGCGTTGGGTTCAGTCATGGCCGGCGGCGTGCTGGGTGAGATCATTCCCCCGGCCATTATCATGATTATTTTCGCCTTCATCGCCCGGGTCTCCATTGGCAAGCTGTTTTTCGGGGGCATGGGCCCGGGGCTTATCCTTGCTTTATTATATGTTACATATATCATTTTTATCGGCATAATTCGCCCCGAGGAACTACCCAAAACAACGATAAACGTCACATGGCCCATGCGCTGGAAGGCCCTTGGGGAAATTTTCCTTCCCTGCCTGCTGGTAATGCTGGTGCTGGGGTCCATCTTCCTTGGTGTGGCCACCCCCACCGAAGCGGCCGGAGTGGGAGCGCTGGGTTCCATGGTCATCTGTGCCATTCACCGGAAACTTACCTGGAAGGTCCTCACCGATTCCTGCGCCGAAACCCTTAAAATAACCGGTATGGCCCTGTGGATACTGATTCCGGCCACCCTTTTCGGCGTATTTTATGCCAGTGCCGGTGCCCAGGACATGATCATGGAACTTATCCAGTCCCTGGAAGTCAATCGCTGGATCGTCCTTATCTGCATGCAGCTTGTACTGCTGGTTTTCGGCATGTTCATGGATGATTATGCAGTGGTGACCATCTGCGCCCCCATCATGCTCCCCATTGCACGGCTGCTGGGCTTTGATCCCATCTGGTTCTCCATCCTGTTCATCTTGAACATGCAGGTGGCCTATTTAACCCCTCCCTTTGGCTGGGCCTTGATCATGATGAAAGGGGTGGCCCCTGCAGGTATTACCACAAGGGACATCTGGCGATCGGTGCCACCGTTTGTGATGATTCAGATTTTTGTCCTCATCATGGTAATGATCTTTCCAAAGATCGCTACCTGGCTTCCCAATACAGTCTTCTAACTTAAAACGAAAATGTGAATTTGTGAAATGGTGGCGGTTCGATTTGGCAGGGAGTGGGATGTGGATAGACTCATGGGTATTGCGGTCCAAACCCTTGCCATGGCAAAAGCCTTTAACAAAAAAGCCGGTTTCACGGCAAAAAACGATAAGCTGCCGGAGTTCTTTTATGAGGAGCTCCTGGCATCGGTGGATAGCGTGTTTGATTTTACGGAAGATGACCTCAAAGAGGCCATTCCCTTTTAATTAATCATTCCGTTCTATAATGTGAAAAGCCTATTTTTCAACTATACAAGGGAGAAATGATGCTGAAACGAAATTTATTGATAAATGGTATTGAGAAAACCGTGATTGCCGATCCGGACTCATCCCTTGCGGATGTGCTCAGGGAACAGCTGATGTTGACCGGAACCAAAATCGGCTGCGGTAAGGGACAGTGCGGAGCCTGTAATGTAATCCTCAACGGCAAGCTTGTACGCTCGTGCATTGTAAAAATGTCAAAAGTACCGGATCAGGCTGTTTTGTTGACCATTGAGGGCATCGGTTCCAACGACGATCTCGACCCCATCCAGCTGGCCTGGATGATTCATGGTGGCGCACAGTGCGGATTTTGTACGCCGGGGTTTATCGTTTCGACAAAGGCACTGCTGGCCCAAAATCCGAACCCAACCCGGGATGATGTTCGGGAATGGTTCACGATTCACCGCAATGCCTGTCGTTGCACCGGCTACAAACAGCTGGTGAACGCAGTAATGGATGCCGCCAAAGTATATCGCAAAGAGATGAAAAAAGAGGATCTTCTTTTCAAAATGCCCGCTGACGGAAAAATCTGGGGCACCCATATTCCCCGCCCCTCAGCACTGGCCAAGGTGACCGGAACTTGTGATTACGGAGCAGATCTCGGCATAAAGATGCCCAAAGGAACGCTCTATCTGGCGTTGGTACAGGCCAAGGTCAGCCATGCAAATATCCTTGGCATTGATGCGGCAGAGGCCGAAAAAATGCCTGGTGTATTCAAAATCCTGACCCACAAGGATGTTAAAGGAAAAAATCGGATCAACGGTTTGGTGCTCTATCCCCAGGGCAGCCTGAACGATGGCTTTGATCGGCCGATTCTGGCGGATACCAAAGTGTTTCAGTATGGGGACGCCATTGCCATCGTCTGTGCCGACAGCGAACACAACGCCCGGGCCGCCGCAGAAAAGGTGGTAGTTGATCTCGAAGAGCTACCCGCATACATGAGTGCCCCGGAAGCCATGGCCGAGGATGCCTTGGAAATCCATCCGGGAACCCCCAACGTCTTTTTCAATACTAAAATCGCCAAAGGCCAGGAGACGGCCCCCTTGTTTGACAAGGCACCCTGTGTGGTGGAAGATGATTTCTATGTCGGCCGTCAACCCCACATGCCCATTGAACCCGATGTGGGCCTGGCTTTCACCGATGAAGCGGGCACATTGACCATTCAGTCTAAATCCATTGCACTCTATCTGCACCATTTGATGATCTGTGAGGGGCTGGGCGTTGCGCCGGAAAAACTCGTAATGGTGCAAAACCCTGCTGGCGGAACCTTTGGGTATAAGCTCTCCCCCACCATGGAGGCGCTGCTGGGAGTGGCGGCTTTGGCCACAGGACGTCCGGTGGTGCTGCGCTACAACTATCACCAGCAGATGACCTACACGGGCAAACGCTCTCCCTTTTTCGTCAATCTTCGCTATGCCGCCGATACGGATGGAAAACTGCTGGCCATGGAATCAGATTGGTCCGTGGATCATGGTGCCTATTCCGAGCTTGCAGACATGCTCACTGTGATGGGTGCCCACATGATCGGTGCCGGATACGACATCCCCAATATCCGGGGCAAGGGCCGAACCGTGTTCACCAATCACTCATGGGGATCGGCTTTCCGGGCATTTGGTGCCCCCCAGAGCGAATTTGCCTCGGAAGTGCTGATGGATATCCTGGCTGAAAAACTGAGTATCGATCCCCTGGAATTGCGGTATCGCAACGCGCTGCGACCCGGCGGCACCATGCCGTACGGCCATCCTCCAGAGGTGTATGTCCTGCCGGATATGATAGATACCCTGCGTCCGAAATATGAGGCGGCCGTTAAAGCGGCCAAGGATAAAAACGATGCTCAGTACAAATACGGCGTGGGGGTCTCCATCGGTGTTTACAACAGTGGGGGAGGCGGGCCGGATCCTTCGGAAGCGGCTGTGGAACTCGGGCCTGACGGGGTATTCACTGTTTACAACACCTGGGAAGATCATGGTCAGGGCGCCGATGCCGGGTCCCTTGGCAGTGCCCATGAAGCGCTGCGGGATCTGAACGTTGCCCCGGAAAAGATCAAACTGGTGCTCAACGACACCTCAAAGTGTCCCAACAGCGGTCCGGCGGGCGCCAGCCGATCCCAGGTCATGACCGGTATGGCCATCGTCAAAGCCTGTGAAGCGCTGAAAAAGGCAATGCAAAAGGATGATGGCACCCACCGTACCTATGAAGAGATGATAGCCGAGGGTATCCCCCTCAAATACACCTCAAATTACGCCAGCCCTTCCGGGAATTGCGATGAGAACAATCAGGGGAATCCGTATCATATTCTCATGTTCGGACTGTTCATGTCGGAAGTTCGGGTGGAGCTCTCCACCGGGAAAACCACAGTGGAAAAGATGACAATGGTGGCGGATGTGGGTTCCGTCAATAATAAATCCGTGGTGGACGGTCAGCTTTACGGGGGGCTTGCCCAGGGGATCGGTCTTGCGCTGTCTGAGAATTTCGAAGATATTCAAAAGCATTCCACCCTTGTGGGAGCCGGATTCCCCTACGCCCAAACCGTTCCCGATCATCTTGAAATCATCTATCAGGAGACGCCCCGCCCCGAAGGTCCCTTTGGAGCAGCGGGCTGTGGAGAACTCCCCTTGACCAGCCCCCACGCATCCATCATCAACGCCATCTACAGCGCATGCGGAGTCCGGATTACGAGACTTCCGGCCTTGCCTGAAAAAGTGCTGGCTGGTCTCAACCCATAACCGATTTTTAAACTATACCGTAAGCAAAATAAGGAGGCATGATAAAATGATCATAGGTATCCTCAAAGAAATTAAAGTGGCTGAAGAACGCGTGTGTATGACTCCCGCCGGCGTGGTTGCCATGGTACACAACGGACACCAGGTGCTGGTGGAAAAAGATGCCGGTGCCGGCAGTGGGTTTGAAGATGCGCTGTACATCAAGGCCGGTGCCACAATCCTGAACACCCCAGCTGAGGTTTATGCCGCATCCGACATGGTCATGCATGTGAAAGAACCTCAGCCATCCGAATATGACATGATCCGGGAAGGCCAGATCGTTTTCACATACCTTCACCTGGCAGCGGACGAAGCCCAAACCCTGGCCCTCATAAAGAGCAAAGCTGTCTGTATCGCCTATGAAACGGTGGAAAAAGCCGATGGCTCCCTTCCCCTGCTGCTACCCATGAGTGAAGTGGCCGGTCGCATGGCCGCCCAGGAAGGGGCCAAGTACCTTGAGATGCCCATGGGCGGACGGGGCATTCTTCTCGGCGGTGTCACCGGTGTAGAGCCCGGAACCGTGGTGGTCATCGGCGGTGGTGTGGTGGGTGTCAATGCCGCCAAAGTGGCCTGCGGTCTGGGTGCCAAGGTCTATATCCTGGACACCAATCTGGACAGGCTGCGATACCTTGACGACATCATGCCGGCCAACTGCTACCCTGTGATGTCCAACCCGGCGGTTCTAAGGGATCTGGTCACCAAAGCCGATGTGGTGATAGGTGCCGTTTTGGTGGCCGGCACCAAGGCCCCCAAGCTGTTGACCCGTGACATGCTCAAAGAGATGAAAGACGGTTCCGTCATCGTGGATGTTGCCATTGACCAGGGCGGCTGCTTTGAGACCTCCAGGCCCACCACCCACGCCGAGCCCACCTTTGTGGTGGATAACGTCACCCACTACTGCGTTGCCAACATGCCTGGCGCTGTTGCCCGAACCTCCACCATGGCCCTGACCAATGCCACCCTCCCCTACGCCCTTCAGATTGCCGACAGGGGCTGGAAAAAAGCGATTCAGGAAAACGAAGCGCTGAAAAAAGGAGTGAATGTTGTGGGCGGTAAAATAACTTTCAGAGGTGTTGCAGAGGCCTGGAACCTGGCGTACACTGACGTCAATGAACTGATCTGAACTTGTCAAAAGGTATCTATTCAACGTCTCAAAAAATGGATTTGCTGTCTTGTTTAGCAGCCTTAGCCTTGCCTTACTGGAGCATACGGACGAAATAGTTACATAAACAAGCGAAATGCGGGCATATCGTAACCAAGGCAACGATATTCTCCACCCGGAAACAAAACGGGCTCTGATCCTGCAAGGGGTCAAAGTCCGTTTTTTGTTTTTTTTGCTTGAAAATTATACTTTAGTGGAATTGACGACAAGAAGACTTTCATGCATTTTCAGACAGTCCGTAAACTCACCCGGAAAAAACCAAGAAGATTAATCCAAACAAAAGGAGACGTTAAATGAAGGATCTCATTTCCAACGCACTGACACGTTTATTAATGGCGATGACACTGCTTTTTGCGATATCCACGCCCCTCCACGCAGATGTGGAAATCCAGGAGCTTTCCAAGGTGTTTGATAAATTCACCGTGGGAGGTGAAATCAACCTATTCTATCGATACGATTCAAACCCATGGTTTGGGACGGAACTCTCCTCCATCAATCCGGAATTTGATGCAGACACCCATACATCCTATGGCGAAACGTTCAGCCGCATCCGCTTCACCGCCACAAAAGACATCGGATGGGCCGAATTGAGCGGGCAGTTTGCCCCTTTCTTTGCCGAAACCATCGGCCAGGATTTTTACGGGACCTATGACAATGAACAAGAAATCGGCATTGACCAGGCCTGGATAAAATTTGCCAAGATTGGTGGCACTCCTCTGGATCTCACCCTGGGTCGCCAGGAGATTAAAGTTGAAAAATGGTTTGTCGTGGCGGATGGAGAAGACCAGGGGGTTGCCAACTGGCTATACTACCACTCCAGCTTTCCCCTTGCCGTTAAACTGGATGGTGATTTTGGTGCCGTTAAAGGATCTATCTTCTACGCAGAGGCCGGCGATTATGTCAAGGACTGGACCGATCTCTTTGCAGGCGGACCGGAAACGGATGTCACCCTCGCCGGTGTGAACCTGCACTGGGACATTAACGAAAAAATGTTTGTTTATGGCGGTGTCTTCAGCAAGAATGAAGATGATGCCGCCAGTGGCGGTGTGGGAAACGAAGACGATACCACTGCCTTTGACATCGGTGTGGACGTCACCATGGGCGGATTGCAACTTGAAGGCGAATATGTTCACGAAATCGGAGACACCGGTATTGCAGGAGATGAAGATCGTGATGCAAACGCCTACTTTGCCAGTGCCACCTATCGTTTTGCCACCCCCCTGGCTCCCTATGTGCGCGGTATGTATATCTTTTTTTCCGGTGATGACCCCACCACCGATGACAACGAAGAGTACGATCCCATGTTTTTCGATTTCCAGAGCTGGAACCACTGGGTCATCGGTGAACTGGTGGGTGAAGCCCAGCTGCCCAACCAAAACAAAAACGATTTCATTATGGAGGCCGGTTTCAGCCCCATGGAACCCATGACCATCTCTTTGATGTACATCAAGCACACCCTTGAAGAAAAGGAGACATCTGCCTACGGACCTGTCTCTTCCCATGACTGGGCCAGCGAATGGAACCTGTTTATAGACTGGCCCATTGGCGATCACCTCTTTGCCAGTACCTGCCTGGGAATTGTCAATCCGGACGATGCCGCCAAAGAAGTTTTCGGCAATGATGATGCATTCTTTGCCCAGCTCTTTCTCAATTTCAGTTTCTGATCCATTGATATAACCGCCACGGGCGGACCGGAATTTGGGACCCGGGTTCGCCCACAACGAAGCTTGAAAGAATATTAGGTTTGCCTACTCTTTCATATAAACTGCCACGGGCAGACCGCATGGGGGACCTGGGTCTGCCCACAACGAAAAAAGAAACTTAACCATAATACCGCCAGCTGGGTTGTGATCAAGCTCTCTTTAAAGGACACCAAAGGTTTTCAGTATCTCATAGATGATGGCTGTTCGGCTTTTCACATTCATCTTGGCGCAGATATTCTGGATATGTTTTTTTACCGTGGTTTCACTGATGTAAAGTTGATCAGCGATCTCAACATTTTTCAAGCCCCTGAAAATAGAATAAATGATTTCCGCTTCCCTCTGGGTGAGTTGAAAACTGTCCTGTATTTTCTGCTGATTGAACCGGGGGGGAAGCGAGGACTCAAGGGAAACGGTAAAATAAGCCTTATGGGATAATTTCGAATTTTCCTTCAATAAATACTGTACTTCCATTTCAAAGGATTCATTGTTGAGCGTAATGGACGATTTTATGGGTAAAACAGACGTGCAAATCGTTGAAGTGTCCCCTTTTTTTACGAGCATACGACATTGCTCCATGATGATCCCGGGGACAGGGTGACTGGCAGTTGCCCCCATGTCGAAAAGGATTTTCTGTGCAATACTGTTAAGATAGATGATATCCATGCTACCATTTAACACAAGCAGACCGTTGGAGGTCTGTCTCTCATGCAGCCGCAGAATATAATCGTCCAAATCCGATTGATGTTTTAAATTCACATTTTCAAGAAATGTGGCCAGGAAAGGGGCCAAAATACGTAAAGATTCAATGTTTTCATTTTTAAACCCCCTGGTCCCCCTGCGCATGAAGGAGATGACCCCCAGAATACGTTCATAGGATTTCAGGTATACAATGGTTTCATGGGAAATTCCCTGGGGATTGAGAAAATTCTGATAATATTCTGTATCGTGCAGGTGGGCCGGAGAAATGACATCTTCCAGTTCAACAACGGTGTGACTGGATCGGGGACCCCTTGCCAGGGTTAACCCGGAAGAATGACCCACCACGTATTTCAGCGGATCCAGGGTATAATAATAGTCAAGGTATGCGTCGTTAAAGGTTTTACTGGAGTTTCTGCCCAGCTGCAGCGGAAATGATTCTCCTTGCTGTGAGATAAAAACAGCCTGATCCGCATAAATGCTTTCGCTAATAAGGTCCAGCACCTGATATTTCCATTGTTCAACACTGGAATCGGGATCTATCTTCCTCAACGATGCCAGAATTTTCATGAGTTTTTCCCGAATCATTCCTCCTCCGTTATCTCCTGGCCCCATTGGACTTGATCACGACATCGGTGAGCCGGAACAGTGGGGATTAACGGTCCACAGCAAGCTTTAAACCAAACAGAATCATCACCGTGCCTGTGACACCGTCCATGACCCGGCTGACCCGAGGTTGCTGCAGCCATTTACCGGCCTGATTCACCGTTGCCGCCACAAAACACTGCCAGATCATTGCAAGGATAAAGTGCAACCCGGCAAGCACCAGGGATTGCAGCAGTGCTGACCCCGAGGGGGTAATGAACTGTGGCAGAAAGGCCATATAGAAAACAGCCGCCTTGGGATTCAAAACATTGGAGAGAAAGCCTTCCCTTAATGAACGACCAGGATTGAAACCAGTGGTATGGGGTAACGCCCCCGCTTTCATCATTAACTTTTTTTTGTTCAGTACCCCCCGCCAGTTACTCCCCCCCAGCCAGATGAGATAACACGCCCCCACCAATTTAAGGGTAGTAAACGCCCAGGCGGTGTGCAGTAAAATCACCGAGATACCTACGGCTGAAATCCCGGCATGGACGAACAGCCCGGAGCAGATGCCAAGGCTGCTGACAGCCCCATCCCACCAGCCCCCCCGGGAGGTATTTCGAATGATCAGCATGGTGTCCACACCCGGTGTTATGGTCAACAGGGTGATGGCAATCAAATAGGCAGGTAAGAGACTTATTTCCATGTCAGGTAACTCCTTAATGTTCAGAGGAAACACCATTTATTGCACAATGGATTGATCATAACACCAGCCACTGTGATGGGGGTGTGATCAAGCAAGATCTGCCGGATTTGCGGGATTATGCAGACACACGTTCCTCCACTGCATGCTCCTGAATCTGCCAACTCACACCCCGTCTGCAGTTGCTATTCCTGATATACGCTTCCGCTTCTTCCCGTTCAATAAATATTTTGTCAAGATGTCCATTTCCGCAGGCACCACACTGCATGGGGTCAAATCGCATCACAACATAAACCATCATTGTATTTTCTCCTTATATATATCATATCTGTCGGCTAAGAATCGTACCTTTATGATCACAGTATGCGGAATTGATCAAATATACCGGAGACTTGGGGTGCGATGACCATCTTCCAATATGTTGATGGGAATCTTCCCCGGATGGGCAGGAGGTGCGATCCATTCCCTAATTTTGTGCATGCATGCAAGATTACATGCACCATATCACCCGGACAATCAAAATTCAATATGATTTATTTTTTTACGGCAACTCCAAATCAGAGCCATGAAGCACCGGGATATCCATCATGCTCTGATGGTTGGCCACCACCACATAGGCACTGTGCGGATCATAATGGTGTCTGCCCGTTAGTTTCACTTTAACGGGAATAATCATGCATGCCAGGCATGACCAGGAAACGGCCAAAAAGTTACCGGACCCCGGCCCTCCCAGTAACCCCGCCATCAGACAGATAAGGCTGTGAACCAGTGTGGACAAAACCATGAATGGCACCACAAAAATCCATTTATAAGGTTGATACCCTGCCTTCAAAAGTGTCTTCATTGCCGGTTCCTGCCCCCTGTTTCCTAAGAATTGCCTAAAAACTCAAAATAGATGATTCAGTCATACTGTCAAGCAAAAAAGAACTTGACGGTATAAGAAGAAAAACGATAGTTAGAGAGTTGTGATCCGGTTTATTTTATGTTGACATACCTGGAGCTGACCCATGCTGAAAACATGAGAATAAAGGTTTGATCCGCAAAATCAACGCCGCCTTTCATGAACTCTCAGTGATCCCATCGGACAACTTATATTAAAGGGAAATGCATTGAACCACAGCAATATCCTGTCCACATCTGCGGAACGTTTACCGTTAGAGATGAGGTGTTCTACCCATACAATACGACAGACACGGAAAACAAAATGATAAATTTTCTCGATATCCGCACCCTGACCCTGGTCTTGGGCGCCACCCTTCTCATCACCGGCATATCCATGCTCTGCTATGCATTTAACCGTAAAATATATGGCAGCTTCAGGCTTTGGACCATGGCGGTTCTGGGCGGTGCCGTGGGGTTCCTTCTCATCAGCCTTCGCCATCTGCTTCCCGACCTGATTACCATTATTTTTGCCAATACGTTGTTTTTTTTCTCTTTCAGCCTGCTTTATCTGGGATTTAAACTTATCGGGAAACCGTATGTAAAGCCCCATGTCCATTTGGCTTCAATGGCCTGCCTCTCATTTATTGTCTACCCTTTTTTGACCTACATCCATCCCAGTATCAATGCACGAATTTCACTGTTCTCCTTTACCGCAGCCATCTATTTTACACTTGATACCCGGGTGCTTGTCACAGAGGCCCCAATGGGTCACATCAAAAATAACATTTTGCTCATTATCTCCCTGGTGCTGTTGACCATTGTCCTGACTCTGCGGGGCATCTTTTATCTATATCCGGAAAACAGGATAGAGTGTTACATGGAGAACAACCCGTTTCAGGGTATATTCCTCATAACCATCACCATGCTGTTCCTATCCCTTATCATGGGGTTGATGCAGCTGAACTCCCAGATCCTGGAACAGGAGTTGTGCCGGGAACAAATACGGCTGAAAAAGAGTGAAGAAAAATATCGGCAACTGGTGGAGGGCTCTCGCCAGGGGCTGATCATTGCAAGGGACAATCCCATTGAGTTCTGCTTTGTCAGTAATTCCATGGAATCGATCTTGGGGTATACCGGAACAGAATTGCGAAGTTTTTCATCCCGGCATCTGCCCCAATTAATTCATCCCGATGACCGGGAAAAACTCTTACGCAATTTCAGTGCCCGCCTGTCCGGAGAACGGTTCCCTTCGATTCAACAGTATCGTATTCTTCATAAAACCCAGGGCACCCGATGGGTTGAAACGCACACCTCCTGCATCGAGTATGAGGGCCAACCGGCAGTTCATGCCCATTGCCTGGATATCACCCAGCGAAAACAGGCAGAGGCCATCAACGCAGCCCTGTTTGCCATCTCCAATGCAGTGAATACCACCCCGGATCTCAATGCCCTTTACCGCTCCATCCACACCTCTCTTGGAACCATCATAGATGTGACCAATTTTTTCATTGCTCTGGTGGATCTTGATGCCCACTGTCTCTATTTCCCCTATTTTGTGGATACACAGGATAAAGACTTTCCCCCCATCAGAAATTTCAGTCTCAAAAACTCGCTGACCGGTCTGGTAATTTCCCGGGAGGCCCCTATTCTACTGGATGAAAAAATGCTGAAAAAGCGTGAGGCTGAAAAAGAGATACAGGGGTCTGCCCCCCTGATCTGGATGGGAGTCCCCCTTATTTCAAAGAAAAAGGTGATAGGGGTTGTGGCGGTACAAAGTTATACCGATCCCAACCTTTATAATGAAAAGGACCTGGAAATTCTTTCAGCGGTTTCCCACCAGATCGCCATTGCCATTGAACGAAAGCAGGCGGAAGACGCTGTGCTGGAAAGCGAAAAAAAATATCGCCACCTGTTTGAAACCGCACCGGCAGGTATTTATGAAATTGATTTTGAAAAACAAAAATTTGTCAATGTCAATGAAATCATCTGCCAATACTCCGGATACACGGAAAAAGAATTTCTGAACTTGAACCCTTTTGATCTGCTGGATGAAGAGAGCCAGAAAAAATTTGCCGCACGCCTGGAAGCCGTGGCTGCCGGCAAAACAATATCAAAAACAGTTGAATTCAAAGTCGTTAAAAAGAATGGAGAGAAATTAACCGTCCTGCTGAGCTGCGACTTTATCCATGAGGGGAAACGGCTGAAAGGTGCCATTGTGGTTGTCCATGACATCACCGAACGAAAAAAAATGGAAACGGAAAAAATAGAAGCCCAAAAACTGGCCGCAGAACAGACAAAACTGGCGCTCATCGGACAGATTGCCGGAAAGATGTCCCATGATTTCAACAACATTCTGGGAATCATTATGGGTAACATCGAATTGCTGCTCCTGGATTGCGAAGATCCGGCCATGGAAAAAATCCTGAAAATGATCCTGAATCAGACCATAAGGGGTAAAAACATCACCCGGAACCTGGTGGCCTTTGCCAGAAATCAGGAACCCCGGCAGATTTTTTTCAATATAAACAAAAAAATTGATCTGGTGCTGGAGCTGATGAAAAAAGACCTGGAGGGTATCCGGCTGACAAAACAGTATGAATACCCAATGCCGGACCTGCTGGCCGACCCGGGCATGGTGGAGCATGCCCTGGTAAACCTTTTACAGAATGCCATCCACGCATTGGGCAAAACGAGTCAGCCGACAATCACCCTCACCACCCATCACGAGAACGACACCATCTGCTTTGAAATAACGGACAATGGATGCGGTATTCCCAAAGAGTACCTGGACAAAATCTATGACCCTGCCTTTACCCTGAAGGGAAGCAACGATACCCGAGGTGCCTACCACAGCGATGTGAAAGGCACGGGATACGGCATGGGAAATGTACAAAAATATATCCACCAGCACAGGGGAACCATTGACGTGCAATCCCGAATCAATGCGGGCACCACCGTTCGGATCACATTTCCGGTAATTGCAAAACAACTCACGGCCCATGAAAAAAAAGAGATTTCCCAAGTGTCTCTGCACAGGGGCAAACGTATCCTGCTGGTGGAAGATGAACAGGATATCTCCGATGTTCAATACCGGCTCTTGACCCAGTATCCCTGCTACCACAAGGTGGATGTAGCGCCCAATGGTGAAATCGCCATGGACCTGTTTGACAATGTATCCTACGATCTGGTCAGTCTGGATTATATGCTGCCGGGGGCACACAACGGCATGGAGGTTTACCATCATATCCGTCAAAAGAATAAAACCATCCCCGTTCTCTTTGTATCCGGGAACATTGAGTTTCTGGAATCCATTAAAATCCTGAAAGAAAAAGATCGCCGGGTGGAGCATCTGTCCAAACCGTGCGGGAATAAAACCTATGTTCAAAGCATCGACACCCTGCTGGCACAGGGGGAGGGATATGCGGCTGTTTTAGATTCTTATCTCTGATTTTCATGTTATTTTGGCAAAAAAAAACCGAAAACCCTTTTGGTTCCGGCTTGTCCAGGTCAGGCGTTACGGACAGAACAGATGGTCCTGCCGGATAAAATTACAAATATTTTACAAAGCCCCTCCATCACGCCACGAATGTGTAACGCTTTAAAATAAAAGCAAATATTCAGCCACCACCACAGAGAATGGTCAGGTTCTTTTGAAGAGTAGGGAGGGTTCCCTTGTATTTCCGGTTTATCTCCATTATATCCTTCGGTTTATGATTCAGGATAAATATAAAATAGCGGTTGTGGGCCTTTCGGGCATTTTTCCCGGGGCCGGTGATGTGAATGTCTTTGGTGAAAACATCCTGGCAAAAAAAGAGGCCATCGTGGACGTGCCGCCGGGGCGGTGGGCAATTCCCCCGGCCCAGGTCCATTCCTCCACCCATCTGCCGGACACGGCTGCCTCAAAACGGGCGGGGCTCATCACCGACTTCACCTTTGATCCCCATGGATTTGCCCTGTCACCGGAACTGCTGTCAAGGCTTGATCCCCTCCATCACCTGGTGCTTTCGGCGGGCCGGCAGGCCATCCGTCACTGTTATTGTCCGGAAAAGATCAAAGCAAGAACAGGGGTTATCCTTGCGGCCATCTCCCTTCCCACTCAATGCACCTCGGACATTGCATGGCGGGTGATCATGGAAAACCAGGGCCATACACTGACCCGGGCCGATGCCCTGTCCGCCGGGGTGGTGTCGGTGCCGGCGGCGCTGCTGGCAAGGGCCCTGGGATTCCAGGGAGGCTGTTTTACCCTGGATGCCGCCTGCGCCTCCTCCCTTTTTGCCATCAAACTGGCCTGTGATCAGCTAACCTGCGGCAGGGTCGACATGATGATCGCCGGCGGCGTGTCCCGACCGGATTCACTTTACACCCAGATCGGATTCACCCAGTTGAAAGCCCTTTCTCCTTCAGGACGGTGTGCCCCCTTTGATGAACGGGCAGACGGTCTGGTGGTGGGGGAAGGTACGGGCATGGTGGTATTGAAGCGCATGACAGATGCCCTGGCCTGCGGAGACACCATCCACGGTGTCATCACCGGGGCTGGCTGGTCCAATGACATTGGCGGCAACCTGGTGGCCCCCTCTTCGGACGGACAGATCCGTGCCATGGCCGCCGCCTACAAACAGGCGGGGTGGTCCCCTGGAGATGTCCAGCACATAGAGTGCCATGGCTCGGCCACCCCGGTGGGTGACGGAGTTGAACTCAACTCCATGATAACCCTGTGGGAAAACGCCGGCGTGACCGGGAACACCTGTGCCATCGGTTCCGTCAAATCCATGGTAGGACATCTCCTCACCGCAGCCGGGGCTGCGGGATTTATCAAAACCCTCATGGCTATGAAGGCAAAACTGCTGCCTCCGTCCCTGAACTTTACGGCCCCGCCGGAAAACAGCCCGCTCCATGGCTCTTTCTTCCGGGTGCAGACCACCCCCGAACCCTGGATACCCCAAAGGCTTTCAGGGGAGAGAACCCTTCCTCCGGTGCGACGTGCCGGTATCAGCGCCTTTGGTTTCGGTGGCATCAACGCCCATGTGCTGGTGGAAGCGTTTCAAAAAGAGATCCCCACCTATTACTACAGCTCCGGCCACGACCCCTCCGGTCACGATACCTCCGGCACAGCTGATACCACGCCCCACCATGGGGAGATCTCTTCCCAGCCTGCCCCTGCCATTGCCATCATCGGCATGGCCCTTATCACCCCCCGGGCAGACGACCTTGAACGCCTTGCCCATTTGATGGTTACGCCTGAAAACACCCCCCCCTCAAATGTGCACCGCCTCTCCCCGGATGCCACTAACCAGTGGCTGGATGAACTCCACACCGTTGCCGGTGAATTTCATATTCCCCCCAACCAAATCCCGGACCTTCTTCCCCAGCACCTTGTGATGCTAAAGGCAGCCATGGCCGCCATGAAAGATGCCGGTATCGCCCCCCGCCAGCAGAAAGATAAGGAACCTCGAACCCGGTTTGGCGGGGCCATCGGCATTGAGTTTGACCATGGCGCAACGGATTTTCACCTTGGCTGGCGACATAAAAACGCTTGTGATCCGACCCGCTTTTCAAATCGGGAACGACCACTGACCACACCGGAATCCACGGTTAAAGCCTCAGAGCTTCCTCCGCTGACGGCCAACAGAACATTGGGGGCCCTGGGGGGAATTGTGGCCAGTCGCATTGCCCGGGAATTCCAGCTGGGAGGCCCCTGTTTCACCCTTTCCGCCGATGCCGCCTCCGGCATAAAGGCCATCGAGGTGGGAGTAAACGCCCTTAAGGCCGGAGAAGCCGATCTCTTTCTATGTGGTGCCGTGGACATGGCAGGAGATCTGCGCCAGGAGTTGCTTGCCCGATGCCTGCCCCCCCAAGGTCATACCGGGGAGAGATCCCCGGGTGACAAAAACGGCTACGCACACCTCTCATCCGAAGGGGCCGCCGCCGTCATACTCAAACCCCTTGCAAAGGCCATGGCGGATGGGGATAAAATTTACACTGTCATCACCGCAACCTCAGGCACCTGTGGCGGTGAAATGGAAGCAGAAAATCCGTCTGCCACCCCGGCCCTGAACAGGGCCTGTGAAACAAGCCTTAAAACGGCCCTGAACCAAAGCAACATCCCTTTTTCAAAAATTAATTTTCACATGCTCCATGACCATGGCATCTCCCAAACACTTGAATCGGAGATGTTGGCAAAAGATCACCGCTCCCCTGGAAACGCTTCGGGATTTCCTTGTGTAGGGTCAAGTTCGAGCTTGTTGGGCCACACCTTCGGCATTTCAGGACTGGTTTCCGTTATCCAGGCATCCCTTGGCCTTTACCATGGCGTAAGGCCTGCCCACCACTCTTCAACCACGGCTGCCACCGGCCCCTTTGCCCCGGAAAGAACCGTTTTCCCGGCATCTGCCCCATGGGTTCCCCACTCCATGGATGGTACCGTCCATGCCTGTGTGGCAAGCATCACCCGGGACGGGGCCTGCGGCCATGTGATACTTCAGTCGCCTCCCACCGGTCCCACACCGCTTTTCCATGAACAGAGGGGAGACTCATACCCGGAGTCGAATTCTGAAAAAAACGTCCGGCTGAAGAATGGACACATTCGGAACACCCCGCCAAATAATTTTCCACGAAATATCATCCTGCTGAAGGCCCATCGCTTTCCCTATGTAGCGATTGATACGCACAGTTGTACGCACAACAGCACAGGGCCAAACAACAGCCATCTTCATGAACGAAAAAACAGGGTCAATCCAACCGGAAACACTAAAAAAATGCGGCTCTCCGATCCTCCCACGGGAGGCGCTCTTGTCACGGAAAGCGCTCTTGTCACGAAAGGCGGTCCTGTCACGGAAAGCGGTCCTGTCACGGAAAGCGGTCCTGCCACGGAAAGCGGTCCTGCCACGGAAAGCGGTCCTGCCACGGAAAGCGGTCCTGCCACGGAAAGCGGCCTTGGGGAATCGGCGGCCATAACCACCCGGGCTCACATGAAGTTTCTGGAACTCTCCAGGGAAAATACCCATGCATTTGAGAGGCAGTTCAAGACCCTGACCCGGCTGGCCACAGCCATGGTTGGCTCCCCCGGGGATACCCGGAAAGCACCCATGGATTTTCCGGAGAGAACCACATGCCCCCCTCCCCTGTTTGACCGGCATCAATGTTTGACTTTTGCCGTGGGCACTGCCGGCAGGGTGTTGGGGAGAAAGTTTGACATTGTTGATACCTATCCCGTGCGGGTGAGACTTCCGGACGAGCCCCTGATGCTGGTGGATCGTATCCTCTCCATCCAAGGGAAGATGCTCTCCATGGGCCCCGGCAAAATCGTCACCCAACACGATGTCAAGGAAGGGGCCTGGTACCTTGACGGGGGCAAAGCACCGGTCTCCATCTCCATCGAAGCCGGCCAGGCAGACCTGTTTCTCTGTTCCTGGATGGGCATTGACCACCAGGTAAAGGGCCAGCGCCGATATCGGCTTTTAGATGCCAGGGTGACCTTCCATCGTCCCCTGCCCCGGCCCGGGGAGACCATGGAATACCACATTGAGATCGACCGATTTTTAAAACAGGGGCAGGTGTATCTCTTTTTCTTCCACTATAAGGGATACATCGACAACACCCTGTTCATCTCCATGCGGGACGGGTGTGCCGGATTTTTCACCCCCCGGGAGGTGGAAAACTCCGGTGGTATTATCTTAAAAAAAGAAGATACCTGCATGGAAACACGGTCCATGGAATTTGAACTCCCCGTACCCATGCAGCCGGAGAGCTACAGCGACCACCAGGTGGAATCCCTGCGCCGGGGAGAACTTGCGGCCTGTTTTGGAGAGGCCTTTAACGGGATTCTCCTGGGAAAGAAGCTGCGGCTGCCCGGCGGACGCATGCATCTCATTGACCGGGTCCTGGCCGTTGACCCCCGTGGGGGCCGCTTTGGGCTTGGCAGCATCAGTGCAGAAGCGGACATTCACCCCGACGACTGGTTTCTCACCTGTCATTTTGTGGATGACAGGGTGATGCCCGGCACATTGATGTACGAATGCTGTGCCCATGCATTGCGCATTTTCACCCAGCGCATGGGGTGGGTCTCCCCCCGGGAGGATGTCTATTACGATATTATTCCAGGGCTGGAAAGTGATTTGAAATGCCGGGGACCGGTCACCCCGGAAACGAAAAAGGCCCGATACGAGATCGAGGTCAAGGAGGTGGGCTACCATCCAGAACCCTTTGTGGTGGCCGATGCCCACATGTTTTCCGACAACCATCGAATTGTACTGTACAAAAACATGGGAATGAAGCTGGTGGGACTCTCCCGCCGGGAGATTGAACTGTTCTGGAGCGATAGATGAAATACTCAAAGGTCTACATAGATGCCCTGGGCTATGAACTGGCCCCCCACGTGATCACCACCGATGAACTGGAAAAACGTCTTGAGCCGTTTTACACGGCCACCGGATTCAAGATGGGACAACTTGAGGTGCTGACGGGCATCCGGGAGAGACGAATGTGGGATGTGGACCACACCCTGGCCCAGGGCTCTGCAAAGGCCGGACAAAAGGCCCTGGAGGGTGGCATGATATCCCCGGACGACATCGGTGCCCTGGTGTTCTGCGGTGTGGGGCGGGACGGGTTTGAACCGGCCACTGCCTGTGCCGTGGCAGATGCACTTAAAATCAATGCCACTGCCCACATCTATGATGTCTCCAATGCCTGTCTTGGCATGATCACCGGCATGGTGGAGGTGGCCAATGCCATTGAGCTGGGCCAGATCCGGGCAGGCCTGGTGGTCTCCTGCGAAACCTCCCGGCAGATCGTGGATGCCACCATTAACGAAATCAACAGGGAACAAAGTATTGAATTTTATACAAAAACCATTGCCACCATGACCGGAGGCTCCGGTGCCGCCGCCATCCTACTCACCAACGGTTCCCTTGGAAATCCTGTGGAACGGCGGCATGCCGTCAAAGGCGGGGTGGTGCGGCACGACAATCGGTTCCATGATCTGTGCCGCTGGACATTCAATGAACCGGGCATGCCCACCCATGCCACGGTGCAGATGCGCACCAACGCCCACGGAGTGCTGGAAAACGGCCTGGCCCTGGCCCGCGAAACCTTTAAGGATTTCACCCGTCAGATGGATATCCCCGGAGGTATCCCGGACAAGTTCATCTGCCACCAGGTGGGCTCCACCCACCAAAAGCTGTTTCACAAAACCATGAACATTAATCCGGCAAAGGATTTCTCCACCTTTCCCTATCTGGGAAACATGGGGTCGGTCTCCCTGCCCATGACGGCGGCCATTGCCCATGAACGGGGATTTCTGATCCCAGGAGATTATGTGGGGTTTATGGGCATCGGGTCGGGGCTGAACTGCCTTATGATGGGTATTCAATGGTAAGGTAAGTCGACAGAGGTGAACAAAAAATGGAACGAAATATCAATGGAAAAGTACTGTCCACCCGGACGTTTGCCCCGCTCTATGCCTATACGCCCCATCATCTGGAGGTGGGAGGGCACGCCCTTTATTATCTGGATGAGGGGACTGGTCCGCCGGTGCTCATGGTCCATGGCAACCCCACCTGGTCCTTTTATTACCGTCATCTGGTAAAAACGCTCTCCCCGGATCATCGCACCATTGTGCCCGATCATATGGGCTGTGGCTTTTCAGACAAGCCCGACCCCGCCGCCTACCGCTATACCCTTCAATCCCGGGTGGATGATCTTGATGCCCTTGTGAACCACCTGGATCTCAACGAAAAAATCACCCTGGTGGTCCACGACTGGGGCGGCATGATCGGCCTTGCCTGGGCCCTTGACCATCCGGACCGCATCGCAAGGATTGTCATCACCAACACCTCGGGTTTTTTTCTTCCCCGGGAAAAAAGATTTCCCTTGAGATTGTGGCTGCTGAAATATCTTTCCCCCTTTGCCGTCCCCGCCGTTCAGGCAGGAAATATCTTTGCAAGGGCAGCCCTGTACATGGCCCCGCGACATCCTCTGTCCAAGCCGGTGAAAAAGGGATTAATTGCCCCCTATAACTCATGGAAAAACAGAATTGCCACCCTGAAGTTTGTCCAGGATATTCCTCTGTCTCCCAGTGACGAAAGCTATTCCCTGGTAAAATCAGTGGAGGAAAATCTTCACCGCCTTAAAAACATCCCCATGATGATTCTGTGGGGCCGCCATGATTTCGTTTTTGATCTCTCGTTTTTAAGGGAGTGGCAGCGGCGCTTTCCACAGGTGCCGGTGCACCTGTTTGATGATGCCGGGCATTATCTGTTCGAGGACAAACCGGACGAGACCGCTGCCTTGATTCGACAGTTTTTGAGCAATATGTAAACAGGGAGGCAACGAAGTGGCTCTACTCATCTTTTAGCAGGGCTTCTTAATCCCAGATAGTATTTATACAAATATGCAAAGGTATATTTCTTTTTACCTCCCTGCACGTATCTGGTGAATACAATACCGTTGAGAATTAATGCATCTTCCAAGTCACGTAAGGCTACCCCCGTTAACGCCTCTTGATTGCGATCCATAATATCTTCCATCAATGCTTCAAAGTCGTGCTGTATCAAAGGAGATATTTTTAAATAATTCGGAACCTTATTGTCTCGAATATCGCTGATGATCATATTCAGGGTTTCATTTCCCTCTTCACCGGCGAGATCTTCGAAATGTCCTTTTACAGCCTTTTCTCTTACCTGAGCATGCATTAGGCATTTGTTGGAGAGCAGAGGGAAGGGATCCCCATTCAAAATCGGATTTTCATACTGTTTCTCTATGGCAAGCTTGATCAAATCCAGAAAGGGCCTGAGACTGATGGTGCCATCGGCATTCTTTAAACTTTTGTAAATCCAGTGATAGGTTTCTCCAAACCTGCCTGCCTGCTCACCAAAGAAAATTTTTACCAAGGGCTTTAGCAGATAATCATCCGCTGGTAATTGATTATAACTGTTTTTTTTTCGTAATTTTCTGAGAACATCGTCCAACTGATATTCTTGAATTTCTTGCCTTTCTTCTGCATAATGAACAAAGCTGGCCCGGCACCTGGAAAAAACAATTTTAAAAAAAAACGCAAAAAGTTCTTCACGGGTCCATTCCAGATTAATGGCCTGCTTTTCAAGGGACGCCTTGTTCGTCAAATTCCCAAGCTTATTGAACAGATCTCTTCTTAAAAAAAGTTTCGGAAAAGCCCGATCATACTTCCGATGCTGACAAAGTTTAATCAAAGGAGAAATTGCTTTGGACCATAAACTCGGCTTGACGACTTTATCCAGCTGGTCAAATGTGATCATCAAATACTGATTTGTAGATTTAAGATGTTCATCTATGGCATCAAGTTCATTTTCAATGATCTCAAATTTTTCATCCTGACAAATGAATTCCTTGAAAAAAGAAGCCGTGGCAGTATTACTTTTTATCGGCGAGACCGGAACAGATGAAACAAACCCCGTTTTTTCGTCATCTATCCTGATTGCATTCCAAATATAGACTCTCCAGAATCTGCTATAAAAGAACTCCGGATCATCAATATCAGATTGAGATATATTGGCTGAAATATCAAAAAATTTATTTCCACTCTCCCCTTCCAGGGTGATGACATTGACGACCTTGTAGTTCATATGGCTTTTTTGTGCCTTATCACGTAATCTGGTGAAGAAATCATCTTGCCGAAGGGCTTGGTAAAGAGCCGTTTTACCCGTTCCCTTGCTGCCGATCAGCATAAATTTATCCTGATTAAAGATTTCTTCCATGCATTTTCTGATATAAAACTCATTTTGAATAAAACTCTCTGTAAATTGAATATTCTCGGCATATTTTTGTGGAAAGTTTTTAAATAACTGACTTAAAATATCTATTTTCAACCTTTTGATATCATCACATTTATTAGTTTCACAACATCCCCCCAATTCATCGGATTTGTCAGGTTTCACTGGGATAGACTCTGTTAAATCGTCTTTGCCAACCTCAGATATTCCGGCCATATCATTTTTTTCGCCCATTCGATCTGCAATCTTGGAAATGGTCTGCGCCAATTTTGCAAACAATTCATTGTAATCAGGGGGGATCATGCGATTGATGGTGCTAATAAAATCATCAGGGTCTTCATCAATTGTTCCGATTTTTTCCAAAAGTGTATATCTCCCAAGAGAAAAAACCGGGAGCACAGGAAGGGCTTCAAGATCATCCGCAATATTATTCTGGATATAAGTGTCAATTTCATCATTGAATGCATTCAACGCTTTCGTAAAGGAGGAGGAGATAATGGACAGGACAAGTATCAAGTCCACTTCTCTTTTTTTTCTCAACAATGTATTGATAAAAAAATGTAACCCCGGTCTATTCTGGATATTGTTCCCAAAAAAACCGACAACCGCGGTTGATAGCCTGTTGGCAATGATGCCGAAAATGTCATTAAAACCAGTCCTTGAGTCAATCAGGATAACATCCGGGCTGAACATTTTATTGATGTCGGTAATGACGTTTTGAAATTGCTCTACAATGGTTGAGCTGCTGTGAATATCCAGGCGTGCAAGGGCTTCAAGGTAATCAAATCGATTTTCATCTTCAAAGACATTTCCTGCCGGCAGTAGATGGATCTCTCCATCTCCGGAATAGCGTTTTGAGATCTCATAGGTGTACCCATCCCGCAGATTTACTTGATCCCCAAGCCCCTCCTTATCTTTGAGATACTCGACAATACCGTTTTTAGAAATATCTTCATTGCTCACTCCAAAAAAATTGATCAAGCCGGGGGCTTCAAAATCACAATCAATGACAAATACCTTTTTCCCGTAATGGGTTGCATAGTAAGAAGCAAACAGCGCCAAGGCAGTGGTGCGCCCGACACCGCCTTTATAACTGTAAAAGGAAATGATGGGACATGACGCCGTTTTTTTCATATCTCCATCATCGTCAATGATGTTGGATAGGCTTCGTCTCAACCCCAGATCGAGAGGTTTTGTCCGGGCAAAAAGGGAAGCATAATAATCATCAGCTTGAAAAGCTTCAAAGTTGATGATTTCCATATCTATGTCAAGTTTTTCATCTTCTAAAATTGCGCTGATGTCTGCATGGGATATGTCATCCGTGACAATGTAAAGGTTTGCGGACATATTCAATTTCAATATCAACCGATAGTCTGAAATTTTTTGCCGATCTTTTAATGACGACAGCTTTTTCTCAATCTTTCTCAATTTTTCAAGAATGGCCAGCATGATATTATCCTCTTACGTTGATGCGAATCTCTTTTAAAATTCTTCTGGCAATCTGATAAAATGAAATATAGTGTATTTTCTCAGACACTTCCATTTTGCATGAATAGCGAATGGCAGCATCCCAGTCATGATAAAGCTTGAGCACTTTTTTATCAATTCCGGATTTATCACGGATCAACGGAAGGCTAATACCGATTCTTTGGTTCAGATACTCTTCATAGCGCTTGAATTGATGGTATTTGATATGGTCCTTATAAGTCAGATTGTCCTTATCCAACTTTTTAACATCTTCATCTTTGGGAAAATCAACAAGACTGTAAATACCATATTTTATAATACATTCAATAATGTAGCCGCTCAGGTAATAAAAATTCAATATCAGAAACCTGAAGGATTCCTTTTCTCTTTTTTCATCTATCCGTTCGAGTTTATCAAGCAATACCTGACAAGTATACTCATGTTTATGAGCGGCATTCAAAAAATCTTTATAAACCATTTTCATCTGTTTTATTGAATCCTTAACTTATAAGGCAGGTCCGGTTTCACCGGCTTTTTTTAAACATCAAACAGGAAAAAACAAACATCACCACCATGCCCGCCATGAAAAGAAGGGGAAAAGAGACAAAGGCATCCATAAAGATCTGAGTCTCCTTCTGCTGCCCATCCATCACCATTCCTTCAAGGCCTGCCCGTTGAGTCTTTAATACCAGGGCATATACAATTCCCAGCAGCCCATAGGAGATATTGTAAATCAATCCCTTGAAACTGAGCACCGTGGCCCGCTGCTTGGAATTTGTTTCCCGGTTGATATAATAGCTGGCAAAAAAGCCGGTGAAATACATGGCGCAGGATGTCAGGACGGCGGGCACAAGCCCGTAATAGGGCCAGAAAAAATTCATTCCCCACAATCCGAAAAAAGTGAGCACCGTGATGACCATCAATGCCGTGTGATGGGATCTTTTTTCAGCAATGCCAAGCGCCACTTTGGGAATCACCATGCCAAGCAAGGCCAGCAGAGATCCAATGATCCCAAAAAGGGATTCCGGAATATCCACCAGACGATAATATTGGCTGGAGAGGGTGATGGTCATGCGGATGATGCCGTCAAACACCATACCAAACAGCATCACCGACAGCACAAAGGGGGTTTTCATAATCCATCCCCCGGCCAGAAAGGTGGCGGCAAAGGCCTTTTTCAGATTCTGCATCACCGTATTGGAGGGCAGTGCTCCATGGCCATTTTCCGGAGATGGGTCAGCTGTTTCTCCGTTCACACGTGCCATGCCCGAGGGATCGGAAGCGTCATTCGCCTCGTTCAAGAAGACCTCTTCCATACCCAACGTCACCCAAAGGGTTAACAGTGCCATAACAAAGGTAAGGTAAAGGGGGAACCGCATGGTGACCTCCTGGGACAGGATGAGATCAAAACCAAACCGGTGGCAGAGGGTTTCCATGAGATTTGGATCATACACGGCGGCCCCGATGGTCATGGCAAAAATAAAGCCCACGGCCCGGTACCGCATCATCTGATCCAGTACCCTGCCCCATTGGGATTCTTTTCCCCGGAGTTTGAGGGAATCATAGGCAATGGCTTCATCGGCACCGCTGGCAGCGGCTTCGGCAACGCCGCTGAGAATACGATTCACCAGGAAAACGGAAAAAATCACCCCGGGATTCATCCGGGGGACAAAGGCGATGATTCCGATCTCACACACCATCACCGACGCGGCAAACACCAGGAGTCGTTTTCGGCCCATGACATCGGCAAGAGCACCTGAAGGTACCTCCAGGAGCACAATGGTGGCGGCCCAGGCCGCATTTAAAACGGCAAACTGCGCCACGCTCAGACCAAAATCAAGGAAAAGGATGGTGAATACAGGATAGTAAAATCTTGAGTTGAACAGCACACGAAAGGCGATGAAACGGCGAATATTTGGAATGGCAAAAAGAGAGGTCTCCTTTTGCCTGAGGAAGGACATCCAGGTCATTTTTTTTCCATCTCTCCCCATACTCTGATAGCCACTATATCTCTGCTTCCGGCGATTTAGTTCTGATTGATGCGCAAATGGTGTGCCTACAGAATCCGATTCACCCCGGTGGCAATGTTGTAGCAGTAATCCCCCATCTTTTCATAGTAGGAAATCAGGGCCACAAACAATACGCCCGTGTCAACAGAGCAACTGCTGGCCTGGAGTCGGGCGATGTGAGTCTCCCGCATTTTTTCCCGCATCTGGTCGATGAGGTCCTCCTGGGCCAGGGCCTTCTGGTAAAAGCCTTCGCTCTTTTCGTTCATCTCACCAATGACACACCCCAGAAAACGGTCCACCTCATCGGAAATTGCCACAAGATCATGGATGGCATCATCGCTGAATCGGAACCCGCTTGCGTACATTTTCTCAAGGGTTCTGGAGACGTTTTCCATGGAATCCCCCAGACGTTCAATGTTGTTGGTGATACGTATCATCTCAGAAATTTCAATGGATTCCGGTTGATTGATTTCGCCCTGGGAGATGGTAATAAGATATTTGATGATCACCTTCTGAAAGGAATCTAGGTGATCCTCAATGGCCTCGCGCTCCCCCAGAATATCATCATCCCTCACCTTGAGACAGGTGGAGGTTTTTCTCAGGCTCATGTGGGCAAAATCAGCCATGCGAATGATTTCCGCCTTAACCCTTGCAAGGGCCGCAATGGGGGAGTCCATGAAACGGGTATCAAATTCAGGTAGTTGATATCTCTCCCTGGAGACCTTTCCCCGGGGAGAAAGAAAAATGGTCAGCTGTACCAGCCGGGGAAGAAAAATTAAAAAAAACACCGCATTGATCACATTAAAAAGGGTATGCCCATTGGCAATGTACCGGGCCGCATTGACATACTCTCCATCCACAAGGAGATCCACCGGTCCGGCACCGATCTTCAGGGATAACATCTCAACGGTGGTGGTAAAGATGGGAAAAATCAACAAAATAATGCCCACCCCCGCCACATTGAAAATGGTGTGGGCATTGGCGGTCTGATGGGCCTCCAAATTTTTTGATCCAATGGTGGCAAGCTGGGCCGTGATGGTGGTTCCGATATTTTCACCAAGAACCAGGGCCAGAGCCGTGGGAAAGGTGAGAAGACCCGATGCGGCAAGGGTCATGGTCAGTCCCACCGTGGCTGAAGAGGACTGCACCATCACCGTCAATAAGGCCCCCATGGCAACGCACAGCAGAATGCCGCCCATGCTTTCCGTGGAAAAGGTGGTAAAAAAAGAGATGAACTGGGGGTCGGTTTTGATGGGTGCCAGGCCCTGCTTCATGACGGTCATACCATAAAACAGCAGGCCGAATCCCAGGATGACATCACCAATGTGGCGGTAGGTTCTCTTTTTGGAAAAATATTTCAATCCCACGCCCAGTGCAATGGCGGGAAGGGCCACCTTGGTCAGTTTAAAGGCAATCATCTGACCTGTGATGGTGGTGCCCACATTGGCCCCGATGACCACTCCCACGGCATTTTCCAGGGACATGATACCGGCGCTGACAAACCCGATGAGCATCACGGAAGTAGCCGATGAAGATTGGACCATGGCGGTGACACCGGCCCCTGTGAGACATCCAAGAAAACGATTGGATGAAATGGCTTCAAGGATGGCTCTGATTTTCTGTCCGGCGGCTGCCTGCAGCCCCTCGGTCATCATTTTCATGCCGAGTATAAAAAGCCCCAGGCCACCAATCGTCTGCATAATAATTGCACTTATGTTCAATATATTCCCCCCATATGTCCATCTCCACACACTGACTGACCCTGAAATATTTACAGAATAGTCAATCAAAATCAGGGTTTGAGTCCTCTTACATGGGGTTTATATGCCAAATGACATCTTTTTACAATAGGAATTGACACTCATGACCACAGCCGTTGGGGGCAATAACTTTTAACTCAGGGAAAGCACGGGCCTGTTCACGACACCGGCCATCTGGGGAGGTGGGTCGGGAGTGGACAAGGATTTTTTCCGAATGTGTTGCCACCCCCCGTCCTTCACCAAGGTGTGTCAGAGAGGCGCCTAAAAAGATAAAAATCCCCAGCAGATTGCCCCATGGCATATAAGGACCGTCACTTGCCGCCAGCAAAAGGCCCAAAACCCAGGCTGTGCATCCCACAATGAAACGAACCGTTTCCATTTTGCCGGGTCGATTCAATGTCATCTGTTTTCTCTCCTCAGTCATGTTCCCTCCTTGATGTTAGATTAAAAAATTAAACTAATGGCATAAAAACTAAACAAGTGGGTCAAAAATTTTTGGGGCATCTGCAGCATTGCAGGACTCCAATCCCTTTCCTTTTTCTAGCGGTATTCCCGGCTACTCCAGATCACCTTACCGATGATGCGAACCTGTTCAAGGTCGGCCCTGTCCAGATAAATGGGGGCGTAATCGTGATTGTCACTGCAAAGTACCAGCTTGTTGGGATGTTTTTCAATACGCTTTACCAGAATGGTATCTTCAACCCCTACGGCGTAAATGGCGCCGGCAAGGATATCAATCTGGGATTGATCAATGAGCAGGGTATCGCCTTCCCTGATTTCCGGTTCCATGCTGTTACCGAACACCTCCATGGCCACCATATGACCGGCAGCCCCTCTGGTGGAAAGCCAGGCCGATGAAAAGGCAAGGTATTCCCGGACATCCGAGGTGGTGACAAAGGAGCCGCCACCGGCGGATAACCGGGCATTAACCTTGGGAATATATCGGAATTTATCATCCAGGGAGCTTTGGGTTTTTATCCCGGTGGATGTCCCCGGATTAAGGAACAGTTCTCCTTTTCCAGACTCTATCCACAGGGGGTTAAATCCGAACTTTCGGTAAAGCTTTACAATCCATTTGTCCGGAATCCGGTTTTTATTCCGGGCATGGGTGATTCCCGAGCGGTTTATCTCCAGCGCTGCAGCCAGTTCGGTCTGGGAGGTAATCCCCGTGGCATCCATGATGCGATGGATAAGACTGTCTATGATATTCTCCTGCATTAGCACCCACTTTGTTTATTTCATTTGATGATCGAATTTTCAAAATTGATTTCCGGAGGCATGGAATCAACCCCTCTGCTCCAGTCAAGTGGTATTATATAAACACACATGATTAATTTGTGCAACAAAAAATTTCAACCGCACTTCCGTTTTTTCGGCAAAATGGGAATGCCCCCCATTTTCTCCTCCACCATAAATTATTCTCACAGCTCCCCCCAGGCATCCTCCATATGCCCCCAGAAGTATTTTACACTTTTTTAAGGTCGCCACCTGAAAATGGCCATTCACCTCGTGAAAGTGTAAACCAGGAATGAAGGATGCCCCCCTCCCACAATCAGCACGGCTAATCCTTATCAAGGGTCTGAAAATGATAGTAAAATCCTTTTTTCTCCATAAGGGTTTCGTGATCTCCGTATTCAATGATTTGCCCCGCTTTCAATACCATGATGGTGTCGGCGGTCATGGCCGATCTCAATCGATGGGCAATGGTGATGGAGGTGCGGTTCTCCTTGAGTTTTTCCGTGGCCAGCCGGATCTTCTCCTCCGATTCCGTGTCCACATAGGAGGTGGCCTCGTCAAAGATAATCAGGTCCGGCCGACGGGCAAAGGCCCGGGCAATGGAAATCAGCTGCCGTTCACCGCTGGAAAGGGAAGCGCCTCCCTGTGAAATATGAGTATCCAGTCCCTGGGGCATGTGTGCAATAATGGAGTTCACATGGGAATGCTCCAGAATGGCCTCCAGGGTGGCCGGCTCCATGGTGGTTCCCGGGGGGACGATATTGTCCCGGATGGTTCCTGAAAAAAGATAGGGGTCCTGGGTAACCAGGGCAATTTTCTCCCTGAGGGCCGGGGTGGCATAGTCATCAATATCCCTGCCGTTGATCTCAATGCGGCCATGGGTTCTGGAATAAAATTTAACAATGAGATTAATCAGAGAGGTTTTTCCCGACCCTGTGGGCCCCAGGATGGCAAGGGACTGACCTGCCTTAAGGTCAAAGGAGAGATTTTTCAAGATCTCCTCCCCCGGAGTATAGGAAAATCCCACTTCTTGAAACCGGAGATGCGAAAGGGTGTCAAGGGAAAGGGGACCGCCAATGTCATCCACCGGCTTATCCAGAATCTGGGTGATGCGCTCCCCGGAAGAAAGGGCATTCTGGAGCACATTGTGTTTTTCCGACAGATCCCGCACCGGTCGGAAAAACATCTTGGTGTAGGAGATAAAGGCCACCAACGTCCCAAGACTCAAGGCATCGGACACGGCCCGCCCCCCGCCGTAAAAGATCACAACGGCAAGGGCAAGGGAGCTGAGCAGGTCAATCACCGGCATGAACAGCCCGAAGATCTTCACCTGGTCGACACCGGCCAAAAAATTCTCGTGATTCACCTCCCGGAATTGTGCCATCATGCGCTTCTGCCGGGAAAAGAGCTGGATCACCCGGATACCACCGGTGGATTCGGAAAACAGGGAGTTGATTTCAGCGATGTTCACCCGGAGACGTCGAAAAACAGTCCGTGACTGCCGGGAAAAATACCAGGTGGAGAGCACCACCAGGGGCAAAATAAAAAAAAGTGCCAGGGAGAGTTTCACGTCCATGGCCACCACAATGATCACAATGCCGATTAGGGTGAAAAGATCCTTCATCACAAAGGTGATCACCGTGGTGAACATCTCCTGCATATTCTGGATGTCATTGGTCACCCGGGTGGAGAGCCGTCCCACGGTATTTTTGGTGAAAAAAGAGACGGGAAGGGCCTGAATATGGGAAAAAACCTTTATGCGCAAGTCATGCATCATGCGCTGTCCGGCAAGCTCCATCACCAGGATCTGCACAAAGCTGAACACAAACCTTGCCAGGGCCACCCCGAAAAGGATAATCCCGGCCCAGAAAGCACCCAAAAGGTACCGGGATTTGTCGGTCTCTGCCATGGCGGGCAGAATATAATCATCCACCACCGTGCGGGTGACAATGGGCACCACAATATCCAGCAGGGAGAGGAGTATCATGAGTAAAACGGAAAAAATGATCATGGCCATGTTGCGGGTGAGAAGGGGCACAAACCGCCCCAGAAGGCGAATATCCTTCTGGTTTTTCAACTGTTCCTCCTGGTGTCCGCCAATGTTAAATTTCATGCGTCACTCCTTACCAGGGTCGCTTCGGTCTCCTGCATCTGCCAGGAACGGGCATAGTATCCCCTGTGGTCAATGAGTTCCTGATGGGTGCCCTCTTCCACCACCCTGCCCCGGTCCAGCACCATCACGTGGTCTGCATTTTTAAAAATGGAAAACCGGTGGGAAATGATAATAATGGTCTTTTCTCCTGCCATGGCATCAATGATCCGGGTAATGTCCGCTGCCGTGCCCATGTCCACCTGGCTCACCGGATCATCCAGTATCAAAATGGGGGCATCCTTTAAAAAGGCCCGGGCCAGGGCAATGCGCTGTTTCTGACCACCGGAGAGCATCACCCCCTTTTCTCCGATGAGGGTGTCAAGCCCCCGGGGAAACCCTGCAATGGTGCTGGTAAGCCCGGCCATGGCAAGGGCGTTTGCTATTTTGTCATCATCGGCATGGGGGTCCCCAAACAAGAGATTGGCTTTGATGGTGCCGGAAAAGAGAAAGGGCTCCTGGGGCATAAAGGAGATGGATTTCCGCAGAATTTTAAGGGAAATATGGGCAATGTCCATGCCGTCAATGAAAAGGGTGCCCTCATCCGGATCATACAGTCTGGGAATAAGGGTTGCCAGGGTGGTTTTACCGCTGCCGGGGGGGCCGGCAATGCCAAGCACCATGCCCGGTTTCAGGGTGAGACTCACCTGATCCAGTACCTTTTTATCAAAGGAAAAAGAGACCTTATTCAGAGTGATCTCACCATGAATTTTTGAAGGGGTAAAGCGCTCCCCCTCCCTTTCCCGTTCTCCTGGCACATTTAGGATGACATTGATGCGGTCAATGGATGCCTTGCCCCGCTGAATCATGTTGGTGACCCATCCCACCGCCATCACCGGCCAGGTCAGAAGGTTGAGATAGCTGATAAAGGCCACAAAATCGCCGGTGGAGATATCGGAGAGGATCACCCTGCGGCCCCCGGCCCACAGAATAATGGCAAGGCTGACGTTGGTGAGAAAAATCACCAGGGGAAAAATCAATCCCCTGAGTTTCACCAGCTTCATGCTGCTGATAATATAGGCTTGGGACTCCTGTGCCAGCCCTGCGGTCTCCGCAGCCTCCCGGTTAAAGGCTTTGATGATGCGAATTCCGGCAAACCGTTCCCGGGTGGATTCCATGAGATTGGAAAAAGATTCCTGAACCTCCCGGTAGGAGAGAAACAGTTTCTTACTCAAAATTTTGGTAAAAACAGCGATAAAGGGCATGGGTAAGAGCGCCAGCAGGGTGAGTTCCAGGTTAATGTACGCCATGAAAAAAATGGCGACACTTCCCAGTACAATGGTGTCGGTGAGACCCACCATGCCCATGCCCAGGGCCATGCGAATGTTGGTTATGTCGTTGGTGGCATGGGCCATGATATCCCCTGAGGTGGTGGTGTCGAAGAACCGGGTGGGCAGGGTCTGGATGTGATCGAACAGCTCTCCCCGTATGCCCTCTTCCATGCGCCGGGCCGTTCCCATGATGAGATAGCGCCAGCAAAACCGGAAAATGCCGATGGTCAGCGCTGACCCGGCAATGTAGAATCCATATTTAAACAGCTCCCCAGAGGTGGCGGTGTGCAGGGTAATGTCGTCAATGGCCCACTTGATGATCCGGGGAATAAAGAGCTGGAGCAAATCCACAATCAGCAGGAAAACCAGACCTGCGGCAATGTGGAATCGCCGCTCGATGAAATAGGGTTTCAGGAGTTGGAATTGTTTCACATTTACCTCATTTGGGGTTTGTGGGTACTGGGGTTATGGATATTGAGTATGTGGAGTCCGGTGCCGGCCGTGCTTGTAATCATGGGCGTTTTTTTATATGAAAGTCTCACCAATATGCTGTAATTAAAGGACTTTCGTTTTTCGTTGTGGCAGGTTTTTCTGCCATGTATGTTTTATATGAAACACTCCGGCAGCAAAACCATATAGCCCCCCATTAACTTTTGAGCTTACAAAAGCTTATAAAATTGGATAGCCATATTGGTTTTTAGTGTATTCGCCACCTACCTTTGTTATTGTCAATAATACGTTTTAAAGTTCTGAAATTTCAAGAATCAGTAAGTGTCAGCCTTAATCTAAAAAAGTTTTATATTCGTAGTTCCCTCAATGAGGGACTAACAGTTTGTTGTGCTACAAGGCCGACCAGTCATGTTATATTCGCGCTCAAAGGCTTCAATTCTCATCCCGACTTGTTTTTACTGATGCAAGAATGTTCAGTGCAATAAAACAGCTTTGAACAAATTATTCTATTCTACTCTTAATCATCATTATTTAACAAGACAGGGAACTAAATTGAAACCAAACGTATCAGCTTTTTTCTTGAGATTGTAAATTGCTCTTTGCTTTTCTGATCCGGTAAGAAAATCTTCCCCAAGATCCCGATAAGTATCCCCATTCTTGATAATATTGTAAATTGCTTTTCCGATCCGGTGTGCGATTGCGACTATAGCTTTTTTTGCACCTCGTTTTGCTTTTAACTTGTAATACTTGGCTTTATAGTATGAACCCTTGGCCTTGATAGCTGCCCATGCCACCTGAACCAAAAGCGTTTTCAGTGGATGATTTCTGACGGGACTTCTGCCACTTTTACGTTTACCAGCACTTTCATTATTGCCAGGGCATAAGCCAGCCCAACTGGCAAAGGCAGCAACACATGCGAACTCTTCCAGTGTAATGCCAACTTCACCGATAATGGCTTGGGCTGATTTTTTGTCAATTCCGGGTATTGCATCCAGGCGATTCAAGAGATCTTCATGTTCTTGTGTAAGATGTGTCACTCTTTGGTTAAGTTGTTCAATTTGGTCTTCAAACGTTAGTATTGTCTTCAGCATGCCAACTAATTGAAACCGGTGATGTTCTTTGAAAAAACCTTGAATACTGGCATGAAGTTCTTCTGCCTTGGACTTGAGGCTTCCCTTAGCACTATCTTCTATATCTTCAATGGTAATATTGGATTTTTCACACAGAAGATTCATCAGATTACGACCTGTTTTACCGAATAGATCAGAGACTACTGAATCAATCTTGATATTGGCTGTCATAAACAGTTTATGAACACGCCTTTTGTAATCGGACGCAGATTCGGTATAAATATTTATTAACCTGGCTAAGTCACGTATTTCCCGAATATTATCCGGCGGAATAAAACTGCCTTTCAATAATCCATGGCGAAGAAGCCCTGCCAGCCATTTGCTGTCACTCAAATCCGTTTTGCGGCCTGGAACATTTTTAATATGGCGTGCATTAACAAGTAACACTTGCATGGAGTCTTCAATAACATTATGGATTGGTCGCCAATATACTCCCGTGCTTTCCATAGCTACAACTGGGCAGTTATTGTTGACTAACCATTTTTTCATGTCATACAGTTCTTCAGTAAATGTCCCAAATTCTCTCAGTTCATGTACCTCTTCACCATCTTTACCTACTGTAAGCAGACAAGCTGAAACTTTGTTCTTATGAACATCCAAGCCACAACAAACTGGGTGAATAATCTGAATAAATGTGCTATCTATTTTTTCGGTCATGGTTATCCTCATTTTGAAAAACGTTATGGTAAAAAAAAAATTAAGATAACTATGACCATTCCAACTTTCAAGCAAATGTTTCTATCTTCGTTGTGCCCGCCAGGGCATGGGGGTTATATGAAAGTGTAGGTATGCCTAACATTACTTTCATTATTCGTTGTGGGCAGACCCAGGTCCCCAATGCGGTCTGCCCGTGGCAGTTATATGAAAAGGTAGTCTTCAAGTCTACCTCAGCAGAGCCCCTCCCCCGACGGGCAATAGGAACCGGCCAATTGAGCCGTCTACGGTTCCGGGCCGGGCCCATTGCCCGTCGGGGGGGGGGGCGGCATAATGCCATTTTCTATCTTCGTTGTGTCCGCCAGGACATGTGGGTTTATATGAAAGTCTCACCAATATACTGAAATCAAAGGACTTTCGTTTTTCGTTGTGGCAGGTTTTTCTGCCATGTATGTTATATGAAAAGGCAGCCTCCAAGGCAACCTCAGCAGAGCCGCCCCCCCGATGGGCAATAGGAACCGGACAATTGAGCTGTCTACAGTTCCGGGCCGGGCCCATTGCCCGTCGGGGGGGCGGCGGTATAATACCATTTTCTATATTTGTTGTGTCCGGCAGTACATGCCCGTTATAAGAAAGTGTAGGCATACCTAATATTACTTTTATTATTCGTTGTGGGCGAACCCGGGTCCCAAATCCCGGTCCGCCCGTGGCGGTTATTGGGGATTCCCGGCCGACAGCTGGTGCAGCTTTGTCTCAAGAAGGCTACGAAATGCCTTGACAGCGGGCTCCCGTTGCTTTGATTTTTTTCCCATGACCGCTTCAAAATAGTCCCGGCATATTTTTTTTTCAGATGAGGTCCAGCGGGCGGTATACCCTTTTTTCAGGCGAATGGCCATTTCCGGGCCGCCCTGGTTATCCACATCCCTGCGCCCGTGGGCCCAGTTAATCACACTGCCGTAATAGATCAATGCCCGATCCAGCAACACATGGAGAAACGGCAGAGTACCCGGGGGCCCCACCTGGACCTGATCTCTGCCCAGCTTAATCCCCTTAAATGAAAGATCGGCCATGCGCCGTCCGCTCCAGGCGGCGGAACCCGCCCCCACCAGCCCCCCAATGGCGGAAAAAACGCCAAAGGTGATACCGGCGGCAGCCACATCAAGGGCCGCCCCGGCAGCCCCACCGGCCATACCGGCTGCCAGGATCACCTCTCCCGGTTTCAACCCCAGAAACTGCCAGGTCTTTTTGCTGAAAAGATTCTCATGGATAATGCTGTCCGGGGGAAGGGTCAGATTAAAAATATTGTGTTTAAAGCATTTTCGAATGCCGGCATGGGCTTTTTTTTCCATGGTCTCACTTTTTTGCCGATGGGTTTGTGCAAGTTTTTTCGACACCTCTTCGGCATTGCCGCCGCTCTTGATGCCAGCTGTCAGGGTGAAGGTCAGCATCTCTTCGAGCATCTGCAATATAATCTCCGCCGTTTGGGAGACCCGTTGATTCCACTCTTTTTTAAACACCTCAATAACAAGGTTCAGGGCCGGCTGCCAGTCCTGCTCCACCCGTTTCAGGCTCTCCAGCAGGTCCAGCCGTTCGGCATAGGTGGCATGGTGGGCATTGAATTGACGAATGGCATTGAACTGACGTCGAAACTCCGTTTTCCAGGCGGGAAGATACTGGGTATCGGTCTCCTTGGCATTGATGATGGCCATGCGGGGCCGGGCCGTCAACCGAAGGATCTCCATCTCAACGCGGTCCACCTTGCGCAACGGGCGGGAACCGTCCACCACATAGATAATGCCGGCCCCCCGGGCAATGGGGCGTAACAGCTCGCACTCGTCCATGAAATCAAGATCATCTCTGTGGGCCTCAATAAAGGCATCCACAATACCATTTCCCGGCCCTTTGTATTGCTGCATCCATGCCAGGGTCTGCCGGGGATTCTGAAATCCCGGTGTATCCACAAACCGGATGATCTCTTTTCCGTCAACCACCACCGGAAAGGTCTGGCACACCGTGGTCTCTCCGGGATATGGCCCGATGCGCACCGTGTCATCCTCACTCAGGGTGGATACCACGGAGGATTTGCCCTCGTTGGGATGACCGATGACGGCAAATTCAGGGACCTCTTGATTCATCATGATAACACCTCCAGAGATTCAATGCGAAGCCAGGGATCACCCAGACCCTCCAACTTTTTGTGCCACACGGAGAGATCCATGGCACCGGGGGGGGTGAACACCGTGTGAGCCGATGGTTTTCCCACCAGTCCCACAATGATATCCATGCCATCCCCGGTGACCCGACGAAGTTCCCGGAGAAAGAACAGGGTCTCCTTTATGGGGGGCTGCCATGCCTCCAGCACCCATACGATGGATGAAATGGGTGAAATGGATGACCGGAAAGTTGCCTGGCCAGGGATAGTGTTACATATATTATCGATTATTTTTAGTTCCCTGTCACTGTTCATCCCCACGGTGATCCGGCCCACCAGCGTGGTCCCGCAATGGGTTAACACCTGTCGTGCCAGTTCATTATCGTCCACCACCTCTGCCAGATCATCCGACACCAGCACCAGGGACCGGCGAAATTGTTGCAGCGGATCCGGGGACGATGAGGGCGGGAATTCCTGGGATACCTGGTGAGTATTATCAGCCTCTTTTTTTATCTCTTCTTCACCCATCAATGCCCTATCACCTTTTTGTACCAGTTCAGGCATTTGGTGTTCCACGGGTTCCAGGTGGCCCTGGGGATCAGAACTTTTGTTAACTGAGCCGGCAATGAAACCGGAAGCGGGGATCGCATCATCCGACGGCATGGAAGGCCCAGGGCATGGGGAGATGTTCCCCATGGGAGAGGGAGCGGTGGGGGAAGAAAGCGATCCATCAATGGAGACCAGGGGCGTGGTCATGCGGGTTAGAAGACGTTGACAGGGGGCATGGTCAAAGGTCAGGCCGGCAATGCAGCGGATTTTCATCCAGTGGCCCACCCCCACCAGGAGAAGACGGGGCAGCAATCCATAAAAAAAGACACAAAGGCAGAGAAAGGGCCACCAGGAGACGAGATCTCCGGTGGTCAGATGGTAGATGCCGTCCTTAAGGATCATCCGGCTGCCCGCAATTGCTTCCAGGGTGGGGAATGCAACGCCCGGGGGAAACAGCCATGACCAGGGCAGCGCCACCACGGAGACTAGGCCATGAACCAAGTCCGGACCCACCTGGAGGGTGGACTGCCACCCAAAGGCGGTATCGGAAAAAAATACCCGGGCCAGGGTGGTCACCAGTACACCGGCATTAAAGCCCAGGGCAAACAGCTGACCCAGGATAAACAACGGCCACAGGAACAGCGGCCCATAAATCCGGTGTTTTGCCCGGACAAGCCCCAGTGCGTGAGCCATGGCCTCTTGATGACCCCGGGCAATATGCTTTATGGATTTTTCTCTAATTTTCCCCATCATGCGGTGCACCAGAAGACCGAAAAGTCGCTGGAACACCGGCATTGGGGGGGAAACTCGGCCGGTTCCGGCCACCACAAGCCCTGCCATGGAAAGGGTCAGCAGTATCAGCTGCCCCAGAAGGGTCAGGGAGAGATAATAGGAGACATTCAGGGGCCGGGTACCGGAATAGGAAAAAAAAGAAGCCACCACGGAGGTTCCCAGAAACACACCGCCCAGAAAAAAGACCCAGACCATTAAGGAGGACGTCTCCCTGTAAATGGAACCGGGAAGGAGCACCTGCTCCTGTTCAGCCCGCCGCAAACCAAGCCATTGTAGAATGGCCTGTTTCCCCAGGGATTGAACCGCCTTTCCATCCACCCTATCCTGGGAAACCGACAGGTCCATGTTCGGCATGTTTGGTCGAATACGGTCTAAATAAAACGCCCGATCCCTTTTTTTAAGGGCATCCTCCCCTTGCATTTTCCGGTCCTGTTCCAGAAAATATTCAAGGTCCACAATATCCGGAAGGCTCCATTCACCATATTTAAATTTACACTGTGATTTCAAATTATTACTCACATCTCCCCGGACAATAACCATGGTATGGCCTTGATTCACCATTCATTTCAATGGCTGGTGTTGTGATCAAGCTCAATTTCAATTACAATAACGCCTGCACAAAAATTATCAACCAATTTAAGTTTTCAACGGTAAATTCATAGGAGCTGCCCGCCCTTGCCCCCTCTAATTTTCAGGGATCATGAAAAAAAATACTGACAAAACGGATAAAATCTGAAATAGATGGGCAGGTACGTAACATAACACTCGAGGCTCAATATGCAGCAATTCTTTAATTGCTGATGAATGTGCCCATTGAGTTTTAAAAAAGTGAAACAGGTATTTTATGAGCGACATTGTGAATATTTCATCCTGGTTAAAAAAAAGTGCAGAGACCTTCCCCTATAAAAGAGCGGTGGTGGTGCCCCATTCCAGAGATACAAAGGGGCGGGTACTATACAGCCACATGACCTTCAGGCAGTTGGACAGCGCATCCGACCGGCTGGCCTTTGCCTTTGAAGAGAACGGCATCAAGAGAGGCACCCGCACCATCCTGATGGTGCCGCCGGGTATGGATTTTTTCACCATCACCTTTGCCCTTTTCAAGGTGGGGGCCGTTCCTGTGGTGGTGGACCCGGGCATGGGGGTGAACCGCATGATATCGTGCTTTGAACAGGGAAAACCCGACGCGTTCATCGGCATTGAAAAAGCCCATTATTTAAGAATATTCAAGCCCTGGCGATTCAAAACCGTCACCACCTGGGTGACGGTGGGGAAACGCAGGTTCTGGGGCGGCCTGACACTGGACAACCTGCTCTCCTATGAAATAGCTGCCCCCTTTCCCCCGGCGGAAACCGCCTCCCATGAGACCGCCGCCATCCTCTTTACCACGGGCAGCACCGGACCGGCCAAAGGGGTGGTGTACACCCATGGTAATTTTGATGCCCAGCTCCGTCAGATCCGGGACCATTTTCAAATTGGCCCGGATGAAATCGATCTGCCCACCTTTCCGCTGTTTGCCCTGTTTGACCCCGCCCTTGGCATGACCGCCGTCATCCCCGACATGGACCCCACTAAACCGGCCTTGGTCAACCCGGAACGGATCATTGAAGCCATCGAAAATCAGGGGGTCACCAACATGTTTGCCTCCCCTGCCCTGCTCAACCGGGTGGGAAAATTTGGTAAAGAGATGGGCATTAAACTTTTCTCCCTTAAGCGAGTGGTTTCCGCCGGAGCGCCTGTGACACCGGCCAACATTGAGCAGTTTTCCAGCATGCTGGGTCCGGACACCGAAGTGCACACCCCCTATGGCGCCACAGAGGCGGTGCCCATCATCTCCATCGGCAGCCGGGAAATTCTAACGGAGACCCGCCGATTAACCGATCAGGGGTTCGGCCTGTGTGTGGGGTATCCTATCAACAACACCCCCATTGAAATCATCACCATCACCGATGATCCCATTGCCCAATGGCATGATGATCTGAAAACAGCACCCAGTGAGGTGGGGGAACTTGTGGTCAAAGCCCCCCTTGTCACCTCCGGATATTTTAACAATCCCGCTGCGGACCTGCTGGCCAAAATCGAAGATGGTCACGGTGGAATTTGGCATCGCATGGGAGATCTGGCCTGGCGGGATACCAAGGGACGCATCTGGTTCTGCGGCAGAAAGAGCCACCGGGTGATCACCGGAAAAGGTCCGCTTTTCACCATCCCCGTTGAAGCGGTGTTCAATAATCATCCCCAGGTGTTCAGAAGCGCCCTGGTTGGGGTGGGGCCTCGGGACATGCAGACGGCTGTCATGTGCATTGAACCGGAACCCGGTGTGACCGATACCCGCAGACTTCTGGAAGAACTCTATGCCATGGCAGACAAACATCCCCTGGCCGAAGCCGTTGAGCACATATTGATCCACCCGGGCTTTCCCGTGGATATCCGCCATAACTCCAAAATCTTCAGGGAGAAACTGGCCATCTGGGCAAATAAAAAAATAGAGACATAAAAAAAGCCCCCCCCATTGCACTTTTGTTTTATGAAGCCCCCCCGTAGTTCCGGAGGGGAGAATGGGCTATCCGTTCACCGTATAACTGCCAAGCACCTTCATAAATTCCGTATTCGCCTCAATGGTGGCAAGGACAGTACTCGCCTTTTCTCCATGAATATTTGTCTCCAGGTCGGCATAAAACATATATTGCCAGGGCTTTCCATGGATGGGACGGGATTCCAGTTTCACCAGGTTGATGTCATTGTCCGCAAAAATTTTCATCACCTGAAACAGGGCTCCGGGCTTGTTGGAGGTGGAAAAAACAATGGACGCTTTACTGCCGCTGCCTTGCTGGAGCGGTGATTTTTCTATGATGACAAAACGGGTAAAATTTCTGGGATTGTCCTCAATGGCCCCCTCCAGTACTTCCATGGAAAAGAGTGCCGCCGCCTCCACACTGCCGATGGCGGCATCCCCCTTTTGACCCGATTCCGCCACCCGTTTCACCGCACTACCTGTGGCATTGACCGGTATCATCTTCATGTCCGGATAATTATCCAGAAACCTGCGGCACTGCTGAAAGGCCGGTGGCGGTGCATACACCTGGGTGACATCCTCCAGGACCATTCCCGGAGGGGCAATGAGATTATGCACCACCCGCAGAGAAAATTCTGCGGTGATGTACAGGTCATACTCCAGAAGCAGATCATAGTTTTCATGGATACTGCCCGCCAGGGAATTTTCGATGGGAATGATGCCGTAATCGGCTTTTCCCTGCTTTACCTCCTCAAAGATATCCCGAAAGGAGGGCACGGGGTAAGCGTTGACATCTTCGTTAAAATAGTGCTGGCTTGCCTTGTGGCTGAAGGTGCCCTGCTCTCCCAGGTAAGCCACCCGCCGGTCGGTGCGATCCATGAGTTCTTTGGTATTTTTTTTATCTTTTCTTCCGGTGGTATAGTCATGGCTGAGCTGCTTACCCACCACCGGGGCAATGACATAAAGGTCTCTGACAAGTCTGCCGAACTGGACGGGATAAAGGCTCTGGGGACCATCTGACAGGGCCTCATCCGGGTTATGGTGCACCTCAATCATCAATGCATCGGCACCTGCGGCAACGGCGGCCCTGGCCATGGGAGCCACCTTTTCCCGGATACCGGTGGCATGGCTGGGATCAATGACCACCGGCAGATGGGTGAGCTGCTTCAACACGGGAATGGCGGAAAGATCAAGGGTGTTGCGGGTATAAGGCTCAAAGGTCCTGATACCTCTTTCACACAAGATAATTTTGTCATTGCCCTCGGAGGCGATGTACTCGGCGGACATGAGCCACTCTTCAATGGTGGAGGCAAGTCCCCGTTTCAGCACCACAGGCAGCCCCATACGGCCGGCACATTTTAACAGCTCAAAATTCTGCATATTTCTTGCACCGATCTGGATCACATCCACATATTTGATCATGAGATCCGCCTGCAGGGGGGAGGTGATCTCCGTCACCACGGGCAACCCGGTGAGCTGCCTCACCTCCGCCAGTATTTTAAGCCCCTCTTCCTCCAGTCCTTGGAAGGAGTATGGCGAAGATCGCGGTTTAAATGCGCCCCCACGGAAAAGGGTTGCCCCGTATTTTTTCACCTCCCGGGCAATGGTCAGTGCCTGATCCCGACTCTCCACTGCGCAGGGGCCGGCAATGATGGCAATCTTGTTTCCCCCCACCTCCACATCACCGATGGTGATAACGGAATCTTCTTTTTTAAATTGTCGACTCACCAGCTTGTAGGCGGTGGAGATGGGAATCACGTCCGTGACGCCCTCCATGGTAAGCAGATACGATTTACTGCACTTTCCAATGACCCCCAGGATATTTTGACCACTGCCTCCGGGCTCATGGACCATGCACTTTTTCTCCGCCAGCACGCTTTTGATCTGGTTTTTTTTTGCCTGGGTAATTCCCTTTTCCAATACAAGTATCACCGTGATGTCTCCTTTAATATGAATGACGGTTGAGGTTGGATTGCACCTCCACCATGTTTGAAATGCGGGCTGACTCACCCACTATGCAATTCAATCAAAATCCGTCCCTGGAATCCCGCAAGAACCAAACAAAAAAAGGCCCGGGGATTTTCTCCCAAGGCCTTAAAATAAAAAAACCCGGGCAGACTTTAGCAGTCCACCCGGGTATGATCCTTAAACGGAACTATACCGGATGGACGTTCCTAAAAAAGAAACGTCCGGAAATAAAAAATCGATTACAGGTACAGATTGATTTATTCATTGACATTGTTGATCCTTATTTTTTTCTTTGGTATCACATATCTCAAAATCCTTGTCAAGGGTTTTTCCGAATTTCAACAATTCTCATTATCAAGCTTTTTAAAGGGCAATTCATTTGACACCGGAAACATTTATCGTTACTATGTACCCCAAAAAAGAATCATCTATCGAAATCAGCATCACCATGCCCATGGCAAAAAAATAGGTTCATGTTGGATTCCGGGATACATCAGGGTGGGGCCAGACCTGCGTTATCGACATTATCGTTGGGAGTTCCGGTTTGAATGAATGGAGGGCGATAACGCCAATCACACGCGCCTGACCCCGCAGACACAATAATTTTTACGAAAGCCCCTGAAACGCGACATGATCCAAAAAATATTTCTCAACCCCGGACTCACTGCAGCTTTCCATACACCCACGATGACATCGTGTTCAATGTAAACATCAATGCAATGCGTTTGAACAGGAAACCGGATGACGGGAAAACGTGAGCTCCCTTTTATCCAAAGGACAAACAGGAAAAAGGCCCGGGTTTATATGAAAAGGTAGTCTTCAAGTCTACCTCAGCAGAGCCCCTCCCCCGACGGGCAATAGTAACCGGCCAATTGAGCCGTCTACGGTTCCGGGCCGGGCACATTGCCCGTCGGGGGGGGGGGCGGCATAATGCCATTTTCTATCTTCGTTGTGCCCGCCAGGGCATGGGGGTTATAGCGTTGTCCACCCCAACACAACCGGGGCGATAATATGGCCTGTGACGCACCCCAATAAAACAATGACTCAAAGGAGAACCATGGTGAAATCTGTACAGGGACACCTGGAAATAATGGATCAGGGATTTGGATTTCTCAGACAAATTGAAAATAATTTTCAACCCCTTCCCGAGAACACCTATGTTCCCAATAAACTGATCAGCCGTTTCAACCTCAGCGAAGGGGGGTTTATTCAGGGGGTGGGGGAAAAAAAGAGCCCGCGAAACAAGAATCTGGCGCTGGTCCGAATCAATACCATCAACGGCATTCCATTAAAGGAGACCCTGAACACGGTGGCGTTGCATGACCAGGTGAGCATCAACCCCTATCAACGGCTCAAGATGACCATGGGGCCCGATGACCTCACCGGAAAAGCCCTGGACCACATTGTTCCTATGGGGCTTGGCCAGCGGGGACTGATCATCGCCCCGCCCAAAACAGGTAAGACCACCCTGCTCAGGCACATGGCCAATGCCGTCATTACCAACCATCCCGACACCGAGGTGTTTATCCTCCTGGTGGATGAACGTCCTGAAGAGGTGACGGATTTTCGCAGGGGATTAAAAGAGGCCCATGTACTCTTCTCCTCCGCTGACCAGCAGATTTCCCAGCACATGCGCATGACCCGTCTGGCCCTGCACACGGCCATCTGTTGCGCGGAGCTGGGCCAGGATGCGGTGGTTTTCATTGATTCGTTGACCCGCATGACAAGGGCCTTCAACACCCAGACAGATAGCCACGGCCGAACCATGAGCGGTGGCCTGGGGGCCAATTCCATGCAGATTCCCAGAAAAATTTTCGGGGCGGCCCGGAAATCGGAAAACGGCGGATCACTGACCATCATTGCCACCATATTGGTGGAGACGGGGAGCCGCATGGACGATATTATTTTCCAGGAATTCAAGGGAACCGGTAATATGGATCTCATGCTCAACCGAAACTGTGCGCAACAACGCATCTGGCCCGCCATTGACATCAATCAATCCGGGACCCGTAAAGAAGCCCTGCTCCTTAACGAAGCAGAGCTTGAAGAGATATCCCGCATTCGAAGAGAAATCAGCGATATGGAAGAGACCCAAGCCATGTCCAAGTTTATTGAGTATCTGAAAGACCTCGAATAAAGGGTCCCACGCTTTTAACGCCGGTCTCATTCACCAGACGAATGGTCTGGGAACCAATGACCGCAATATCCGCCTTACCCTTGAGATAGTTCACATCCTTTTTATCCTTCACCCCAAACCCCACGGCCAGGGGAAGATTCGTGGCCTTCCGGCACCTGGCCAGATAAGTGTCCAGATCCTGGGAAAAGGTGGTCTCTTTTCCCGTCACCCCTTTTCGGGCTACGCAATACATAAAACCGGACCCCTTGGAGGAGAGCAGCGCCATCCGCTCATCCGTGGTGGTGGGGGAATAGATATAAATGGGATGACAACCGTGTTTTCCCATGGCATCCAGATACGAATCTCCCTCTTCCGGTGGAAGATCCGGTACAATGGCCCCCTTCACCCCTGCCGCTGCCATCTCCCCGGCAAAACGGTCCATGCCGTATTTAAACAAAATATTGGTGTAGGTCATGAACAAAAAGGGAATGTCAAACCGTTGGGATGCTTCAGCGGCAAAGGCAAAGCATTCCGACACCCGGGCACCGGCGTCAAGCGCTTTCTGATTGGCCGTTAAAATCACGGGACCATCTGCCATGGGCTCTGAAAAGGGGATCTGAAGTTCCATGAGGTCCACCCCGCCTTCCACCATCTGCTCCACGATCTCCATGGATGCATCAAAGGAAGGATACCCCAGCACAATGTGGGTCATGAGCAGAATCTCTTTTTTCTCTCTTTTTTCTCTGATATAAGCTTCAAGCATGATATTCACCTGCCTTTTCCATGATAAATGCTTTCCATGCAGGGTCGTTAAAGGCATCGGCCACCGTAAAGATATCCTTGTCTCCCCTTCCTGACTGATTGATGATGATGCACTGATCTTTGGAGAGCTCTCCTGCCTCCCTGAACGCCCCGGCAAATGCATGGGCCGACTCCAGGGCCGGAATAATGCCCTCTTTCTGCATGGTGAGTTTTAATGCCGCAATCACCTCTTCATCGGTGGCCGATACAAATCGAGCCTTTTTTTCCACATGGAGCTGGGACAGTATGGGGGAAACCCCGATATAGTCGAGGCCTGCCGCAATGGAGTGGGTCTCTTTCATCTGACCATCATTATCCTGAAGAAAAAAGGTCTTATAGCCCTGGGCCACCCCCACCGAAGCATCATCGGTGGTGCACAGGCGAGAGGCATGTTCTCCGGTGTCAAGGCCGCGACCTGCGGCCTCCACCCCCACACACGCCACTTCCGGATCGGAAAGGAATCCGCTGAAAAGCCCCATGGCATTGGACCCTCCCCCCACACAGGCATATACCCGGGCGGGGAGTTTTCCCTCCCGCTCCAGGATCTGTTTCCGGGCCTCTTTGCCGATGATGGATTGAAAATAGGTGACCATCTCAGGAAAGGGATGGGGACCACAGGCGGTTCCAAGCACATAATGGGTGGTCTCCATGCTGGCCACCCAGTCCCGGAAAGCTTCGTTGATGGCGTCCTTTAATATTCGGGAACCGTAGGTGACCGGTACCACCGTGGCCCCCAGTTGCTCCATCCAAAACACATTGGGCCGCTGGCGTTTGACGTCCACCTCCCCCATGTAGATGGTGCAGTCAAATCCGAATTTGGCTGCCATGGTGGCCGTGGCCACCCCGTGCTGGCCCGCGCCTGTCTCTGCAATGACCCGGGTCTTACCCATTTTTTTCACCAGAAGGCCCTGGCCCATGACATTGTTTGCCTTGTGGGCGCCGGTGTGATTCAGGTCTTCGCGCTTGATGTAAATTTTTGCTCCGCCAAAATGTTGCGTCAGGTTTTCCGCATAGGTGAGTGGGGTGGCCCGACAGGAGTATGTGGACATAAGATCCACATAGGAGGCCCAGAAAGAAGGGTCTTCTTTGATCTCATTAAAATGAGCCACCAGGTCATCAAAGGTGGCCACCAGGATTTCAGGGATAAAGGCACCGCCGAATTCCCCGTAATATCCGCGTCTATTCATGTAAATTTCCTCCGATGGTCTGTGAAAAAACAAATTGATCCGTACGGCATAACAGCTCTGAATACACCGCATTATCTGCCTGGGGAAAATCCAGAGAGCGTTTCACCAGAAGAACAGGGTCATCCACAGATAGACCCAGAACCTTAGCCTGGTGGTGCGTCACAGAAGTGACCCTGAAGGTCTGCCTGCCGCAGTCCGGAACCATGTAAAAGGTGTCTGACACCACCCGGGCCAGGGATTTACCGGTGAGGTCCATCTGTTCAATCCCCTTGAAAAGCAGGGGATGCAGGTAGATGTTTTCCAGAAGCACCGGCTCTTTTTTTGCCAGGGTCAACCGGCTGACATAATAGGCCTCCAAGCCTGAAAACGGATTTTCATCATCAACCGGAACCGGCCCCAGACAAATGGGTCCCAGCATCTGAATGTCAACGGCTATTCCCTGGCGCTGAAACGCAGCCGAAGTGCCTGCCAGGGAAAAAAGATCCACCTCCTTTCCGGGCTCTGCCACAAAAGTGCCGGCTCCCCGCCGTCTTTTGACCAACCCTTTTCTCACCAGAATATCCACGGCCTGACGAACGGTGGGACGACCGATCCCATAAGCCTGTGCAAGCCCTGTTTCCGGTGGAATGCGTGTTCCCGGAGCATACTCTCCGGATCTTATTTTGGTGGTTAAAATTTCTGCCAGCTGGTGGTACAGCGGCAGTGGTGATTCCGTATTCAGCATGGTTTCCCCTGTAATTAAGCCCTGTTTTAAACAACCCGAAATCACTATCCTAAAAATATGTAAAGCTGTCAAGACATTTTTACATATATCCAAATATAAAAATTCTTATCTTGAAATGCAATATGGCACACTTTTTGTTTGTATATTTTTGATGATTCAATTGTATCCACTCAATACACCTGACCATTTGATTATAAAAATATTTTTTTTGATTTAGCGACATCAAGAGGTTTGCCATAACCACAATATGTGGTATATTCGATATTGTTTCGACATCAAATACACACCAAACTATTATGTTCAACTCTTGCTAATATGCTTATCCCTACAACCATGGGCGTATCACCTGTTTCCACCGGTCCTGTTTGAATCTCATTTAGTAACCATGGTAAAAAATTCCATGGAAATATGGATTTGTTTCCATGGAATAAATTCCACACTCTCCATCAAAACAGAGAAATCGGACAATGCTAAAAGAAAAAAATAAAATAAACCGGCCTGATACAAAACAGAGGACGTTGATTTATTATCCCATAATCCACTCCCCAGAAGATTTCGGGCAATTGAAAGAGGTGGTTCGCAAGGCGACGCTCAGGCAATCCGACCCGAAATCCGTGGAACGAAAAGCAGCCCTGATAGACCGGATGTGGCGGGACATAGAACAATCCCTCCTGGATATGTCCCTTTCATATGAAACCGTGCGCCTGTATCAAGATGCCCTTGCCATATGCGGCAAAGAAAAAGAGATTGTCCAGGATCTGGTGAATCAGGGAAGCCCCAATCATCAAATGCTTTTAAAGCTCATGGGAAAGGGGGCAACACTTATGGGAACGGAATCGCCTGCCCTGCTGTTAAAGGAGTATGAAGCAATTAAACGTCAGATGACGGCGCATGACAATGTATCAGATCCCCTTTTAAATCAAAAACTGCTGGAACATCGGGATCGGTTTATAGCAGACAGAATCGTACAAACACTTAAACCCGAGGAAACTGGAATCATTTTCCTGGGAATATTACACAATCTTGAAAATTATCTCAGTCCGGATATTCACCTTATCTATCCCCTTTACCTTCCTGCAGGAAAAGTCACTCCGCCGGAATGAATCCCGGTGTCTGATTCTGATTTTGTCCGGACTTATTCGTTGCCACCACAACGGGATCATACGTTTGGGGCATGCTCACAATCTTCCCCACCCCGTCACAATGGGTGAAAAAGGTTTCTAAGCCGATAGGGAGTAACCGAAAGAATAGAACAGGAGCGAATACCATAAATGGATTTGCATACTGACAGAATTTTAATTGTTGATGATGAACCGGACATATGCCACATGTTGCGTCGGTTGATGGAATCTAAAGGCTATGAGGCAATAACTGCCAATGATGGCAAAGAAGCCCTGGAAAAAATCCGTCATGATACCCCTGATGTGGTTTTATCCGATTCCAAGATGCCCAATATGGACGGCATGGAACTCCTGAAAAATGCCAGGGAAATTGATCCTGATCTGCCGTTGATCCTGATCACAGCCTTTGCCGATGTTCATGGAGCTGTGGAGGCCATGCGCCAGGGTGCCCATGATTATCTTTCAAAGCCTTTTAATCATGATGAAGTGATCAGAGTGGTGCATCGGGCATGTCAGGAACGGAGGCTTAAAGCCAAAGTCAAGCAATTGTCATTAAAGCTGGAACAGCGGGTTCATCTGCGTACACTCATGGGCCACAGTGAACAGGTGGGACAGCTACTCATGCAGATCAACCGGGTGGCCAAATCCGACTTTTCCGTCATTATCCAGGGAGAAACCGGTTCAGGTAAGGAGTTGGTCTCCACAGCCATCCACCAGGCCAGCAACCGCACCAATGGCCCCTTTATCGCCCTGGACTGCGGTGCCATCACGGAAACCCTTTTGGAAAGTGAGCTTTTCGGACATGAAAAAGGGTCATTCACCGGTGCAGTGCAACAAAAAATCGGTAAATTTGAAGCGGCCAGTGGCGGGACCCTGCTTCTGGATGAAATATTCAATATGTCAACGGGGTCCCAGGCGAAACTGCTGCGTGCCCTGCAGGAAAGAAGTATTTACCGTGTGGGGGGCACAACCCCCATCCCTGTGAACGTCAGAATTCTGGCCGCCACCAATCGGGATCTGGAAACCTGCTCACCCGCCAGCTTTAGGAAAGATCTCTTTTTTCGATTAAACGACTTTATGATCCGCATCCCCCCCCTGAGGGATCGACCGGACGACATTCCCTATCTGAGCAAGCGATTTCTGGATTCCACCAACATCATGCTGCAAAAAAATATCAAAGGATTCAGTTCCGGTGCCATGAACCGTTTAATGACATATCAATGGCCGGGAAATGTACGCCAGTTGAAATCCACCATCAGAAGAGCGGTGCTCATGGCAGATGAGGAGATCACTGAAACACACCTTGACCTGAACCGTCTCCCCGGCCAGGAGATAGCTGATGCAACGCCGGAAAATGATAAAATCCCATGGGAAGGATGCACACTGAGAGAAATCATAAAGCAGAAAACCGGAATTCTTGAAAAAAAAATACTGACGGATGTGCTTCGGCACGTCGGAGGAAATAAGGCAAAAGCGGCAAGACGATTAAAAATTGATTATAAAACCATTCATACCAAATTAAAAATTTACGGCATCTCAACCAATGGAGAGAATAATGACAACGCATAAAAAGGACAAAAAACAAAGTAGCTCCCCCTTTGATGGGATTTTGACGTTTCTGGAAAAACTGGGAGAATTGGCCGAAAAAGGAGAGCAACTCTCCAAAACCGTTTCATTTGAAGGGAAAAGCAAGGATATCAAAGGGGTATATGGTTTTTCCATGAAGATGGGGATCGGTGGAGACAAACCGGAGGTGCAGCCCTTTGGAAATATCAGAAAGGATGAGGAGTCAGGACAATCCTTTGTCCATGAAGTAAGAGAACCCCTTGTGGATATATTTGAAGAAAAGGATCATACCCTTGTGGTGGCGGAGATGCCCGGTACCAGCCTGGAAGAGATCAAGGTAAGCATTGAGGAAGACCTGCTGGAAATTGACGCCTCAAGGGGGGAGAAAAAATATAGAAAAGAGGTGCTGCTCCCCCGATCATTTCCTCGGGAAAAAATGAAAATTTCATGTAATAACGGCATTCTTGAAATCAAATGCATCCCATAAGCCCACCGGTTAGCCCAAGGAACCTGATTCAAACTTCGGGGTGTGATCACAACACCGGCCACTCTGGGGGTATAACCACACCTTAACTTCGCCTGTTGCCGTCAGTTGGTGGTACCACGGGATCAGTGAATCAGTGGGGTTGGAACCAGGCCCGGCTAACGTATTTAAAAAGGAACGAGCCATGCAATCTGCCACACAGTTAAAACTCAAGGTCACCGAGGCACTGAAAAAGGATGTGGGACGTGCCTATGCCAGGATGGACCCCGATGATATGAAACGCATCGGGGTCTCCATCGGAGACATCATTGAAATAACAGGAAAGCGAATCACCGTGGCCAAGGTCATGCCGGCATATATGGATGTCCGTGGACAGGCCCGGGTACAGCTGGACGGGATCAGCCGTGAAAACGCAGGATGCGGCCTTGATGAAACGGTAAAGGTGATAAAAACCTCATGGAATGACGCCCACCGTGTGGTGCTTGTGCCGGTAAATATTTCCCCGGACAAACGGGATCTGGATTACATCGGAAGTCTTCTGGACGGTCTTCCCATACAGGCCGGAGATGCCATCCGGGCGCCCCTGTTTGGAAGCCGCACCGCCAACTTTAAAATTGAATCCACCGTGCCCCAGGGCCCGGTGATGATCAATCCCACCACCCAGTTAATCATCGGCAAATCCGGTTCCCGGAAAGGAGCGGAAAAAGATGTGGGCATCTCATACGAAGATATTGGCGGACTGGGCTCCCAGGTGCAGCGCATCAGAGAGATGATCGAACTGCCGCTGCGCTTCCCCGAAGTGTTTGAACGTCTGGGCATCGGTGCCCCCAAAGGAGTCCTTCTCTATGGCCCCCCGGGGTGCGGTAAAACCCTGATTGCCAGGGCCATTGCCCATGAAACCGAAGCCAATTTTTTCTCGGTGAGCGGCCCCGAGGTGATTCATAAATTTTATGGTGAAAGTGAAGCACACCTACGCAAAATTTTTGAAGAAGCCGCCGCCAAAGGCCCAAGCATCGTTTTCCTGGATGAAATAGATGCCATTGCCCCCCAGCGGGAAAAAGTGGTTGGAGATGTTGAAAAACGGGTGGTTGCCCAGCTTCTGGCCCTCATGGATGGCTTAAACCGTCGGCAGAACCTCATTGTCATTGCCGCAACCAATATTCCCAATGCCCTGGACCCTGCCCTGCGACGACCCGGACGGTTTGACAGGGAGATCACCATTCCCATACCCGACCGCAACGGTCGCATGGAAATTCTGGATATTCATAGCCGGGGAATGCCCCTGGCGGTGAATGTGGACATGGCCCGCCTGGCCGAAATAACACACGGCTATGTGGGAGCGGACCTGGAGGCCCTGTGCCGGGAATCCGCCATGATCTGCCTGAGACGTCTGCTTCCTGATATTGATTTTAACATGACCCAAATACCCTATGACCAGCTGAAAAATCTGGAAATCGGCATGGATGATTTCATGTCTGCCCTGCGGGAGGTGGAACCCTCGGCCATCAGAGAGGTTTTTATTGAGATCCCCAATGTAAAATGGCATGACATCGGGGGAAACCGAACCATTAAAAAACGGCTGGTGGAAGCCGTGGAATGGCCTTTGAAATATCCGGAAATCTTTCAAAGGGCCGGTACCCGTCCTCCCAAAGGCATTCTGGTGTCGGGCAGCCCCGGTTGTGGAAAAACCCTCCTTGCAAAGGCCGTTGCCAATGAAAGCCATGTCAACTTCATCTCCGTCAAAGGGCCGGAACTGATGTCAAAGTATGTGGGGGAATCGGAAAAAGGTGTTCGGGAGATCTTCAAAAAAGCCCGCCAGGCCTCTCCCTGTATCATCTTTTTTGATGAAATTGATGCATTGGTACCCACCCGAAGTGCAGCAGCCAGCGATTCCCATGTGGGAGAACGGGTTCTCAGTCAGTTCCTGGCGGAATTTGACGGCATTGATGAATTAAAAGGGGTTCTGGTACTGGGTGCCACAAACCGCATTGACATGCTGGATGCGGCGGTGCTCAGGCCCGGGCGCTTTGATGAAATCGTTGAAATCCCCCTGCCCGATGAAGAGGATAGAAAAGAAATTTTTCAAATCCACCTTCAGCATAAGCCCTTTGAAATCAAAAACCGGCTGAAGGATCTGGCCGAACAGTCCCATGGGTTCAGCGGTGCTGAAATTGCAGCCACCTGCAACCGTGCGGCACTCATGGCCATCCGGGAGAAAGTGACTGAAATGGAAAACAGAACAGAGGAGCCTGGTATTCAAAGGGATGAAGACAATGCGGTTCACATCACACTGGAGCAGTTGCAACGTGCAATGGAAGAGGTCAGAAATTCAAGCACCGTTTCATCACTGCATGGAAGATGACCAGGCATTTATCACTTAAGGATTAAACGTTTCGGGCTTGATCACAACACCGGCCACTCTGGGGAGAGGGCAGGCCTGTTCACACGCCTGCCTCCCCTGGCCATCAAACACAAAACGGAAATCGCGTCATGGGGTTTTTAAAAAAAATGAAAGAATCAAACGAAAATGCCGTTTACCTGTACTGCGTCATACAAACGAATAGACCCGATGCGCCTTCCATCACCGGCATTGATGCCGACACACCGGTCTGCCTTGAACAGATGGAAAATTTTGCGGCGGTTTACAATATGATTCCTCTCAATACATTTGTGGGTGCATCTGCCGAAGAAAACATGAAAAACATTGACTGGATCGGCCCCCGGGCCATGCGCCACGAAAAGGTAATTGAGTGTATGATGCAGGAGACATCCGTGTATCCGGCACGTTTCGCCACCCTTTTTTCATCCGTTGACAGCCTCAGGGAAACACTGACCCTTAACTCCCGGCAGATCTGTGACTTTCTGGATCAAACCCGAAATAAATGTGAATACAGCTTAAAAGGGTTTCTAAACAGGGAAGAGACCCTCGCCTTTTTGATTGAAACGGATTTCAAAGAGGAGAAAAAGCGGCTTGACGCCCTGTCTCCTGGGAAAAAATACCTTGCAAAGCAGCAATTCAAAAAAAAGGTTGAAACGGGAATGAAGCAATGGATCAATAAAACCTGCGGCACATTTCTAAATCATCTCACAGAAAAGAACCCGGAATTTTCCCCCAGGGATGTTTTCATGGAAAAAACAGGAAAAAATGACACGGAGATGGTGTTTAATTTTGCATTTTTAATCCACAATGACTGCAAATCCGCCTTTCTGCAGGACATTTCCCAGGCAAAAAAGACACTTTCACAAAAGGGGCTCTCCCTGGTTATTTCCGGGCCCTGGCCCCCCTACAGTTTCTGCAAAACAACCCAAGGAAGAGACTTGTGACAATCTATCTGCTCTACTGTATTCTCTCCTCCAAGGAGATGGGGAAAATCAAGGAACCCATCCTCTCTGCCATTGACGGTGAACCGGTCCATGAACTCTGTTCCAATACCATTTCAGGTGTCATCTCCATACTGAACAAAGTGCCTGGCACCGATGTAAAAACCCTGCTGGCCTATCATGGGGTCATTGAGTCATATCATCAGCGCCAAACGGTTCTGCCCATGCGGTTTGGTGCCGTTTTCAGGCAGGAGGCACACATGATCACCGCCCTGAAAAACAATGAGAAATCATATCTTCTGCAGTTAAAAAGACTCCATGGCTGCACGGAAATGTGCATTCGATTCATCGCCACTGCTCCCCATGAAAACCATGTTGAAGAAAAAGAACCGTCCCAAAAGAAAATATCCGGCACAGCGTTTCTTCAACATAGAAAAGCGATTTATGAACGGCAAAACCGTCTGCCCTCCGAACCTCATCAAAAATCAAAGAGCGTTCTCCGGCATCTAAAGGGAACCTATATTGAATTTAAACAGGAGCGTCGGCTCCTGGGAAATGTCAGCACAACCGTCCCCTTACCAGGGGCGGATAAAACCAATGACAACAGATTGCTGATCTCCCTGTTCTTTCTGATTTCAAAAAAAAACATAGCCCTGTTTCGATCTCGGTTTCAGGAGATACCTGCCGTCTCATCCGCCGGAGCCGGATATATGATAAACGGGCCATGGCCGCCTTTTAATTTTATTGACGCTGAATCCTGCTTTGCCATCAACCGAAACATCGGAGATCTGTGACCATGGGTAACAAGGCAAACTTACCCCTCCCCTCAAATAAGTCGACCCAGAAAGTGAGGCCAGTAAAAAAAAATCTATATTTTGGAGCATTGACGAACTATGGAAACTTTCACATCGGAGATTGGACTCTCTTCGGAAGTCCAACGTCATAAGAAACTGTACACCATGCTTCTGGATGCCATCCCCAGTTCCGTTTTGATGGTGGACCGTGACATGAAAATCATCTCAGCCAACCACAATTTTCTGAAAAAAAGCCGCCGAACCCGTCAGAACACCATCGGTTTTCCCCTGGTGGATATTTTCCCGTCCATCATTCTCAATACCATGAACATCCCGCAACAGATTCGCGGGGTCTTTAAAAGCGGTAATGCCACCGGGGGAAATCGAATGTCCTACCGTTCACCCGGGCTTCCCATGAATATTTACTATTACAGAATTTTTCCATTCACCTGGAAAGGCGTGGTGGAGAATGTAATGCTGCTCATGGATGATGTGACGGAACAAATTCGCCTCAGTGAAGAGGTTCAGAGGGTTGAAAGACATCTGGCCAGCATCATTGACAGTGCAACGGATATTATTATTTCCACGGATACCAGAGGAAAAATTCTCTCCTGGAATCCGGCGGTGGAAAAGATTTCCGGATACTCTTTTCCGGAGGTAAAGGGCCGTTCGTTTATTGAATATCTATCCTTTGAAAAACAGCAGGAGATGCACGAGGTTTTTACCCAGATGAAAAACGGTAAAAATTCCCGACAGGCAGAGTGGGAGCTGATCACAAAGGATGGAACGGCCATTCGTGTCTCTTGGATTTTCTCCCCCATGAAGGATGAACACGCCAACACCGCTGCCATTGTAGGGGTGGGTCGGGATTTGACTGAACGGCTGAAACTGGAAGCAGAGTTATTAAAATCACAAAAATTTGCCGCATTGGGGGTGATGGCCGGCGGCATCGCCCATGAAATTCGAAACCCCCTTGCCATCTGCTCTTCAGCGGCACAGTTTCTGCAGGACAATGATATCGGTACGGAATTTCGAAAAGAGTGTGGGGAAAAAATTTATACCGGCATCCAGAGGGCCTCCATCATCATTGAAAATTTATTGCGATTTGCCCGCCCCTCGACAAATTCACACATGGAGAAGGTCTGCCTCAATTATCTTGTGGAGGAAACCATTCCTCTGATTCACAATCAGGCAAAAATACAGAAGATTAAAATCGAAACCACCATGTACAGGGAAAACATCTTTATCTTAGCCAATTCAAGCATGCTCCAGCAGGTGCTGATCAATCTGTTCTTAAATGCCATACAGTCCATGCCCGAGGGGGGTACCATTGTGCTTTCCGTTACCAGCTCAAACGGCGATGTTATGATCCGGCTGATGGACACTGGCACCGGTATTTCAAAACAGGACATCGACAAAATATTTGATCCTTTTTACACCACATCTCCTGTGGGTAGGGGAACCGGTCTGGGACTTTCCATCTCCTATGCCATTGTCAAACAGCACATGGGAACCATTGAAGTGGAAAGCAACAGAGGAAAAGGCTGTATATTTACCGTACGATTGCCACTGTTGTGATCAAGTTTGAAGTACGAAACAACAAGGCTCCCATCAACCTTTATATGGAAAAATACCGACATGAAAGATCAAAGAGATGTCTACCTGATTGTGGATGACGAACCGGATATGTGCTGGGCATTGCATCACCTTCTGGCACAAAATAACCTCTTGTCCCAGAATGCGTTAAATGGCGAAGAAGCACTTCAACTGATCCGGAATGTTGCGTTTAAAGCTGTTTTCGTAGATGCAAAGCTACCTGATATTGAAGGGCTGGATCTGGCAAAAAAAATTCGTGAGATTGCACCGGATTTAAGGGTTATTATGGTCTCAGGGTACTTCTACAGAGATGATCCGGCAATCAGAAAAGCCCTTGATGACGGGCTTATTTCGGGTTTTATTTCAAAACCCTTTCAAAATCAGGAAATCCTACTTGCATTGAACTTGGCGCATGATTTGCGCAATCATAGTGGATAAGTTTCCATCAATGTATGTATCCCATTCCATGGATCAAATCTCATACATTGTATTTGGCGGGAAAATAGAGATATTGACCCAGCCTAACCAATTGATTCATTAATACATTATATATTATATCATTTTTTACAAACAGTTGGCACGCAAATTGTATAATAGTATTGTAAGTTCAGCGCAGAAGGATATAACGCCTTCCGTTTTTTCAACCCATTAATAAGGAGATTGATTATGGCAAAAGTTCAAAAGACCACAGACTCTTCAAGTCTGGCAGAAGTTATCGATCGTATTTTGGACAAAGGCATTGTTATTGATGCCTGGGCAAAGATCTCCCTTGTCGGAATCGAACTGATTTCCATCGAAGCAAGGGTTGTTATTGCATCCGTTGAAACCTACCTGAAATACGCTGAAGCCATTGGCCTCACGGCTGCAGCCGCTGCACCTGCCTGATTTCACACATGAAGAGGGCTTTTCCGGATAGCTTTAATTAACTGTCCATGGAAAGGCCTTCTTTAGTGTTGACGCAACTTTCGGACTTGATCATAACCTCGGCCACGCATCGCAATTGGCGGGCCAAAGGGGTCAGGCCCCAAGGTGGCCGGTGTTGTGATCAAGCTCCAACTTTTCGGACTTGAATCTGCTTGGCGGGGTCAGGCTTGTTTTGGTGGAAATAGTTAAACTGATTCCATGCTGATAAAAATAGCCCGGGCATAACCGAAACCAACAAAAGTGCCCATAAGGCCGCTTGACCCTTCCCACAATGTTCGACATTGTCGATGAAGCCGAAATTTTCAGTAATCTCAACAGAATAAGGAGAACTGCCATGGGCCGATTTATTGAAGAAATGACCCGCTTGAGGGAAGATGTTAACACCCTGTCCAACGAAAGAAAAGCATTCATCAACAATCTGGGCAAGGATGTTGCCGAGTTAAAATCAGATACCGCTGAAATGCAGGCACGCTTTCGAAACGATCACCGGGAAATGGCTGAAGCGGAAAAAAAGAAAAGAGGCGATTTTTTAAACGGGCTCACCACCCATGTGTCGGAGATGCAAACCGGTTTTCGCCGGGAACGTAAAGAAAATGCCGACAAAAGCATTAAAGAATTAAATGAATTCATGTCAGACATCCGGACATTTGTTTCCGATCTTGGCAGCACTGTTTCGCAAATGCAGGAAGAATTCGACAAAAATCGCACTGAAATGGCATCAAACCTCCGCACAGATTTACAGAAAGCCATTAAGAATACCACAGATGCGGTGTCCGGCCTTAAAGCGGAAACATTGGAGATGCAGGAAACTTTCCGGAAAAATTTTGCACAAGCCTCCAAGGAGAACAGGGAGAGCCGCACTGCATTTCTGACCTACCTTAAAAAGGACGTTGAAAATTCCCAACGGACCTTTAATAAAGAACGCTTTGCCACAGCAGAGAAGATGAAAGATGATTTTGCCCGTACCGCCAAGGGACTGACACAATTCGTATCAGATCTTGGATCAAAAGTATATCATATGCAAAATGAGTTCCGTGAGACACATGAAGATATGGCCAGAGAAGGCCGGAAAGAACGGCAGGCGTTTATTGCCGATATTGTCCGGTCGGTGGCTGACCTAAAGGGACAGGTGGCGCAATTTCGTAAAGCGTTTGGAGATGACCTTGCCGGTGCCAGGGCCATCTGGTCCTCAAAAAAAAAAATAGTTGGCAGATCTCCTGAAACCTCTGCCCTCCCCTTTCCGGAAGAGTCTGCTGAAACCGCCGCTGCACCTCCTTTCCCGGAAGAACCTGTGAAAACCGCTGTGGCATCCTTTCCCAAAGAATCCGTGGAAATAGCGCCTTCGCCATCACAGCCTGAAGAGAAAGCAACCACAGCGCCAGCGGTGGATATGGACAAAAAAGAGGATGATGGCATAGAAGCGGAAAAGAATAAACCTGAAAAAAAAACTGATGTGAACCTAAAAAAAAAAGATGATTTAACCTATATCACGGGGATCGGTCCGGGACGGCTGAAACAGCTGAATGCCTCCGGTATATTCACATTTAAACAACTGGGGGATTCGACACCCGAGGCGCTTCGTGAATTACTGGGGGAATCCTCACGGCTGGTGGATGTGAAAAAATGGATTGAACAGGCAAGGGATTTTTCATAGCATAAACTAAACGCCAATGCTTTTCAATGCCCGATCAGGAGAGTAAAATGAGTACAAGCATGTGCAGTACAAAAGAGACCAGAGAGCGAGCATCTGCGCCAAAACTGGATAAGGTCGTGCCTGAACCGAGCAGTAGTTTTGTGGAAACCCCCTATGTTAAAAACATCACCGACCGTGCTCTGGCCTACCTTCAAGTGGGATATCCCGTTCATTTTTCAGGACCTGCCGGTACCGGCAAAACCACCCTGGCATTTCACGTTGCCTCGAAACTGAAGAGAACCGTCATGCTGATACACGGCGACGATGAATTCGGCAGCTCGGATCTCATCGGGAAAGACTCCGGGTATCGAAAAGCCAAAGTTATAGACAACTACATTCATTCGGTGGTCAAAACGGAAGAGAGCATGAATACCGTCTGGGCGGACAATCGTCTGACCATTGCCTGCCAACAGGGGTGCACCCTGGTGTATGATGAATTTACCCGATCCAGACCCGAAGCCAACAACGCATTTTTAAGCGTTCTTGAGGAAAAAATACTCAATATTCCCAGCCTGCGCAGTATTGACCAGGGGTATTTGCAGGTGCATCCGGAATTCAGGGCCATTTTTACCTCCAACCCCGAAGAATACGCGGGTGTCCATAAAACCCAGGATGCCATGATGGACCGGCTGATCACCATTACGCTGGACCACTTTGACCGTGCCACTGAAACCCAGGTAACCATGGTCAAATCACATCTTCCAAAGAAAGATGCCGAAAAAATTGTGGATATTGTCAGAAGACTTCGCAAAATCGGTGTGAATAATAATCGCCCCACCATTCGGGCCTGTATTGCAATCGGAAAGATATTGCACTATATGGGCGGAAATGCCTCAAAGGACAATCCCATTTTCAGGCAGATCTGTCGAGATGTATTAAATGTGGATACCACCAAGGTGACACGGGGGGGAGAGCCGTTACTGCCCAGGAAAATTGATGAATTGATAGATGATCTGTAATTTCCCACCCGATTCAATATCTTGCATCATATAAATTTAACTAAGGATATACAGATATGGTGACAAATCGGAAAAAACCGATCAAAGGCGTGCAGAATATCAGAACCCATGCGGGAAAGATTGATCACGTATCCCATCCCCACATGGCATATATGCGTATCGGCTGCCTGGAAATGGAAAAAGCGCGCAAAAACCAAGAGAAATCCGGTGCGCAAAAACGAATTGACATGATCAACCAGCGTCTCATTGAAATCGAAAGAGAAAAAACGGATATTCTGCGCATACTCGGGGATAAGCCAAACGCCCCGGAAAGCCGGAACATGGACCATGAATCTGAAATTAACGGCGGTTTTAAAATCAAGTATTGAGCAGCCTGCCCCAAATATATTTTATAAGAAAGTGTAGGTATTCCTAACATTACTTTCATGATTCGTTGTGGGCAGACCCAGGTCCCCAATACGGTCTGCCCATGGCAGTTATAGAGCCCGACTTTCGGCACAGGCAGATTCAAACTAAACGTTCATGGCCGGATTACGGCCACCCCGAACCATGGAAACCAAACGATATTTTCATGGTAAATGTTTATCACAGCTTGCCCCCTGAAAATCGGGATTGATCACAGGGGAGTGGTCAAGCCCGAACATCGCGTTGCGAAAGGATAATGGTATATGTCAGAAAAAATCGCAAAGGACAACGGACGATATCTTTATGCCATCGTTGAAGATCCTGCAGAAACGGATTTCGGCACCATTGGCATGGATGGGTCAACTGTTTATTCAATCGTTGAAGGCAAAACCGCTGCAGTGGTCAGCAATGTACCTAACAAGAAAATCAGGCCCCAACGAAAAAACATTGCGGCCCACCACGCTGTCCTGAACAAAATAATGGAGAAGATGACCCCGCTTCCCATGGCTTTTGGGATCATTGCCGACGGAGAACAGGCCATCAGAAAAATACTTTCGGATAACCGTGCCGTTTTCCGGGAACAATTTGCCACGGTTGCAGGAAAGGTGGAAATGGGAATGCGGGTTTCCTATGATGTGCCCAATATATTTGAGTATTTCATCGCCACGAATTCCGAAATCAGAGCGGCAAGGGACAAATTTTTCGGCGGACACAGAGAGCCAAGCCAGGAGGCCAAGCTGGAACTGGGCCGCATGTTTGACCGGCAACTCAATGATAACCGTGAAGAATACACCAATCAGATTATTGATATTCTTGATGAATATTGTGACGATATTAAAGAAAACAAGTGCCGAAACGAAAACGAAATAATGAATCTGGCCTGTCTGATTAACCGAAGCGATCAGAAACGGTTTGAAGAGGGTGTGTTTGAGTCTGCAAGACTGTTTGATAACAATTTCTCATTTGAATATAATGGCCCTTGGGCACCCCATAATTTTGTCAATATTTTGATTGAACTGTAATGGGGGAGGGACACCATGTTCCTTGTGGATGATATTCTTTTCTTTCCGGCAAAAAGTCTGATATGGATTTTCAGGGAGCTTCACAATGCGGTTCAGCAGGAGAAAACCAACGAATCCGAATCATTGACCACAGAGTTGAGCGAACTTTATATGATGCTTGAAACCGGCAGGATCACGGAAGAGGAATTTGACGAAAGAGAAGCGGAAATTCTTGACCGGCTTGATGAAATTCAAGGAAAAGAACAATGAATCTCAGCCACTTTTTAAACGGACAACTGTTCAAACTGGTTTTTTTTGGTGGAAAAGGCGGTGTGGGAAAAACCACCTGTGCGGTCTCCTATGCATTGAATCTGGCTCTGTCCCATCCCGATGCCTCCTTTCTGCTGGTATCCACCGATCCTGCCCATTCCGTCAAGGACAGCATCAACACCCTTCAAATACCTTCAAATCTTGAGATACGGGAGCTGGATGCCGCAAAAGCCCTTGATACCTTTAAACAAGATCACCGGGAAAAATTACGGGTAATTGCCTCCAGAGGCACCTTCTTTGATGAGCCCGATATTGATCAGGTTCTTGAACTCTCTCTTCCCGGCCTTGACGAACTCATGGGGTTTCTGGAAATATCTGAATGGATCAATTCAGATCAGTATGAGACCGTCATCGTGGATACGGCACCCACAGGACACACCCTGCGTCTCATGGAAATGCCAAAACTCATCGGCGGCTGGCTGGAGGCCCTGGATGTTCTGCTGGCAAAACATCGCTACATGAAAAAATTGTTCCAGGGCACCTATAAAAAAGATGAAATTGACGATTTTCTACAAGACCTTTCCCATTCTGTGAAAACCATGGAAACACGGCTGAGCAATAAAAAAGAGTGCCGGTTTGTACCGGTTTTTCTGGCAGAACCCCTAAGTGTGTCGGAGACACAAACCCTTCTATCCCGACTGAAAAAAGGGCAGCTGCCCGTCACAGATCTGATTGTCAACCGTATTTACCCCCCCACCGACTGCCCGGTGTGCTCCGCTGAGCACCACGATCAAATGCAGCGGGTGCGGCAATTTTCACAGACAATCCCAACACTCAACATATGGGCGGTTCCCCTTTATGCCAGGGAGATCATGGGAGATGTTCTGACAAGCACCTTCTGGCAGGGAATCTACTCCGTGGACCTCTCCCCACAGCCCACGGATGCTTCCCCGGCTGACATACAAAGCCCTATTCATGTTGAAACGCCTGCCCCCTGGCCTTCGAAAGCTTTAAACCTGCTTATTTTTGCAGGCAAGGGAGGGGTGGGCAAAACCACCATGGCCTGTGCCACCGCCTGCGGACTGGCAGGGAATCGGGGAAACGGCCGGGTACTGATCTTTTCCACCGATCCTGCCCACTCGTTATCGCAATGCTTTGACACCCCCATCGGCCCCATCCCGGTAAAATTATCCCCCCGTCTGAGCGCCATTGAAATCGATGCCTCAAAGGAGTTTAATGCATTAAAAAAAGCCTATGAAGACGAACTTGAAAATTTCCTCACAGACTTTTCATCCACCCTTGATCTGACCTTTGATAAACAGGTAATGGAACAGCTCATGGAGCTGGCCCCCCCGGGACTGGATGAAGTCATGGCTTTGAATATGGCCATGGATTTCATCTCCAGTGGTAGCTGTGATGTATTAATTCTGGATTCAGCACCCACCGGCCATTTAATCCGTCTTCTGCAGACCCCTCAATTAATGGATCAATGGCTGAAGGTGATTTTTAATCTGCTGTTGAAATATAAAAATTTTTTTCGGTTACCCAAACTCTCGGTAAAATTGATCAAAATATCAAAATTGCTCAAGGTACTGAGGCGAACATTAACAGACCCTAAAAAATCAGCCATCTATGCCGTCTCCATTCTGAATCACATGGCCCTTGAGGAAACCCGGGATCTTGTGTCTGCATGCCGTGACATGAAGATCAATGTACCGGTTCTTTTTTTGAACATGGCTACCCATGACAGTAACTGTCCGTTGTGTGCTGCTGTATATGCCCGTGAAACCGAAATCAAAGAACAATTTGCCGCAGACTATCCGGATCTAATCCAACCGATTATTTATCGAAATCAAATGGAGCTGCAGGGAATGACGATACTGGAGGATCTGGCAGCAGCCATATACAAATAGCCACAGGAGAGCCCTTCAACATAAAATGGCCTACATTGACATCGACGAAAACGCATCAAAACAGATCTCCATCTGCGAAGCACTGGACCGCGTCCTCAACAAAGGGGTTGTCATCACCGGTGAGCTGACTATTTCCGTTGCGGACATTGATCTGATTTACCTCTCTCTCCAGGCCGTCCTGACATCTGTGGAGACGGCAAGACAGATGTTCAATTCTCAACCAACCGACACACCAGGGAATTTAAGATGATACTCCAAGACCGGGCGACCCAAGAATTTCAGATGGAATCAGACAGCATCACTGACTTTGCCAGGGTAATGCAAACCGCCTCTTCCCCCTGCAGCACATCCTCGGTGACTTCGAACCAAAAACAGCAACGATTGAAAATCGACGAAGAAAATATCAAAAACGGCCTGGCGCAACTGGTAATGACATTGATTAAATTAGTGCATGAACTGCTGGAACGTCAAGCCATCCGCCGCATTGAATCCGGCACTCTCAATGACGATCAGATTGAACGGCTGGGCCTGACCCTGATGCAGCAGTCCGAAGAGATTGACAGACTGCGGAAAACCTTTGATCTTGAAGAAGAAGATTTAAACCTGGATCTGGGTCCCCTTGGTAAACTTTTGTGATCTTCATGCCGGACAACAACTCACCATAAAGGAAGAAAGAATGCCCATTCAAAGGACTGCACAGCATTCAATAGAAAGTACAAACATTGCCGACCTTTTAGAACGGATACTTGACAAAGGCATTGTCATTGCCGGGGATATAAAAATAAGCCTGGTGGATATCGAACTTTTATCCATACAGCTCAGGCTTGTCATCTGTTCCGTTGACAAGGCCAAGGAGATGGGAATGGACTGGTGGGTGAATAATCCTGTTTTCACTTCAAACAAGGGAAATGATAAAATTGCCGATACATTGACAAAGATTGAATCAAGACTTGAGCATCTTGAAAAGGCCACGATAAGCAGGAGCTAAAACGGTACAATAACAAAAGCCTGACCCAGTTCACCTTGACAAAAGGGGCGGATTTATCAATCAATTTATGACCCTGTTGATTTAATACGGATTGGTGAATTATGGACACAATATAATGCGTTTTAATCATCCAGAGCTGCACATGTTGTGTGTTTTTTTTCAAAAATCGACTAAATCAACAGGCTCATTTATGAGGGGTAATTCACGCATGCTTGCCGAAAGGAGACATTGCTTAAAGGCTGAATTAGTGGAAATTTTAACGAAGATGGCTTCTGAACCGATATATGCCATTGATGAAATAGCAGCTTCCTGCGGTCATAAGGTTTTATATGAAAAGGCAGCCTCCAAGGCAACCTCAGCAGAGCCGCCCCCCCGATGGGCAATAGGAACCGGACAATTGAGCTGTCTACAGTTCCGGTCCGGGCCCATTGCCCGTCGGGGGGGCGGCGGCATAATGCCATTTTCTATCTTCGTTGTGTCCGCCAGGACATGCCCGTTTATATGAAAGTCTCACCAATATACTGGAATTAAAGGACTTTCGTTTTTCGTTGTGGCAGGTTTTTTTGCCATGTATGTTCTAAGGACTCCGCCATATCATCCTGAATTACAGCCAATAGAAATCTGCTGGGGAGTTGTAAAAAATCATGTGGCCAGAAATTGTGATTTCACTGTGAACAATTTGATTAAACAACTTGATTGCGGATTCAGCAAAGTTACTGCAAGAACATGTAAAGAAATTTTAGCGAAAGTAAGAAAAATTGAGGATGAATTCTGGACTTCAGATATAAAAATGGATGCACAATAATCATATTTTTTAGTATCAATTCATCTGCTACGAGCTATAGTCCCCGTTTAATTCGATGCATTTGAGACGAAGCAAAGCCTCAGCTCTTTCCGGTATCCAGCGTATCCCGCTGCAATCCATTCTTTCACCAATCACGTATCGGGCAGCACCTTCCACGATCCCTGTGGCAATAACCAGGTCCTGCTCTATCAACTTCTGGTAGTTCATCATGCCCAGCCGGGGTTTCATATCGGTGATCAAATTCCAATCTTTTAATGCAACCACCACCACTTTTATTACTACTATAATCGCAATAAAAAAGTAAATTTTTTCATTTACAACCAATAAATAGCTTGCTATTATTTGTAATAATTAAAAAGGAGAGAATTTTATGGGATTTGAACGATACACAAAGGCCGGAAGCAGAATAGGGAAGCCGCAAATATCAATATGGTCAAGGGGACAAATCGGCTTCAATCAAGCATCTATTTTAAAATACAATATTGTCAATTATAAATATGCTGTTGCACATTTTGATAAAGAAGGCAATCGAATCGGCATAACGCTAACAAACGATGCGACTGAAGAAGGCACAAATAAATTGGTGTACAGGAAGTCTGGAGGGGTTTCATTCTCCGCTATGTCATTTCTGAAGACATATAAAGTGGATTACAGTAAAACAAAAAAATATGATATAGAATATAACACTGATACAAATATGTTTATAATCAACGTCAACAACCCCTCCGAATCATAGTTCAGAAGGGGCTTGATACGACTTGTGCCCTTTCGGTAAGCATGCGTGACTTGAAGTTTTTTTGAGACTATAATAATGATTTACCTTTCTGCTTTTTGATGGCACCGCGAGCCAGCATTTTTTTTATTTCATAGCGAATTTGGGCGGAATTTCCAAAAAGACCGCTCAAAGTGCGTTGCAGTTCAGCAGATTTGAATCCGTTAACCGCATATTTTGGCTTCAGCAATTCTTCACACAGGGCCAGTTGGCGTTCCTTTCTCAAATCCGGCGGTGTGACTTTCCGGTCCTTATGACCCAGCACCGGTTGATCAAAAGGATCTGCTTCCCCCTCATAATGACTTCCCCCTCATAATGACTTGCCCCGACCTCAGACCCTTCACTTTGGCTTTAATTTGATTTTTATGGAGTATCAGGAGGAAATAAAGCACCTTGAAAAGAGAGTACCCGATCAATGTGGAAAATCATGGTAACGGTTTTTCCAAAAACCATAAATACCCCGTTGTCCACCTTCCAATCATAATTAATGACATCTCGGATATGAACAATTTCGGAAGGGACGTCGACCAGGGGCATCAGCACCACTTCAAATTGTTGAAACTTGGGTTTAAGATTTTGGGTTGCCAGACCCACTTCGGCGTATCTTAAATTATCCAGGAGAAATGAAAATTCACCATCCCCAAGCCCAACCGTGAGCATTTTTGATTGGATGTTAACCTGAAAATTCCGGATATCGGTAAAATCATATGGCTTGCCGAATTGATTGATGATTTTAATATATTTAAATTGATCGGCACTCATCTGTTTGTCCTTATTCTTTTGGGGATGTTATCTGTATTCTTTTGGGGATGTTATCTGTATTCTTTTGGGGATGTTATCTGTATTCTTTTGGGGATGTTATCTGTATTCTTTTGGGGATGTTATCTGTATTCTTTTGGGGATGTTATCTGTATTCTTTTGGGGATGTTATCTGTGGATACGATACCACTGAAAAAAATCAAGATTCAATATGGCTGTCGTATTTGCCCCAATAATTTTGATTAGGTTTTGGGCCAGGGTTAAATTACATTTTTCAAATTGAGAAATTATAATTTCTTTTTCCTTGCCGGTGTCAAATCGCAACAATGCATTGCAGATGTTTTGATCGGATGTCTTCGGGCCGTTCTCATGAGTCTGGATCAATCCTGCAAGCCGGTCCCAATGGATTCCCATGGTGGTTGAAGTGGTTTGAACGGTTACCAATAAATGTTCCTGAAGGAAATTTATATTGGCAGATTCATTGAATGCAGTCTCTTTTCCATCTGAGGTTATGACGATAAGTTTTGGTTCCATATTACTGGCCCTTTGATTTGTTACGTATATGATCCTTATACAATATTTCGCATTGTACGCCAATATTTATCAATACACCAGACAGTGGTATCTTCTCTCATATTTCCTTTCCTGGCCAGGCGTTTTTGCTTGTAGTTGATATTTTTAATATGCCGCATCAGATTAAAGCACAGATTGCAGTTTCTTTCCCTGCAATCCATGGTGCACGCCTGGATCGTGTTAAAAAAAGTGTCGTCAAACAGATAGGATGGCACCATCCCCACATCCCGGGCCAGAAACATCTGGTAACCGGCGCCGAGGAAATCGACAATGTTGTAGGACTGGTCGTTCTCGACAGCCGCAATAATGCTGGATAATCCCAGTGCTATGGAACTTCGGCACCGGGGCAGTTTTGCAACCTCCATATAGGGCATCAGCTTCTTAAATTGCTGGGCTGTGACCCAGTTGGCTTTGAAAAAATATCGTGGGTCAGAGGCGATTCTTTTTTTTGTGCAAAAGGAACTCTCCTGGGTTAAACTTCTGCCAAGGTACCATCGATGGCCATATGGGTTATTTTCATCCGGACACTGATTCAAACACCCTTCAAACACGAGTACTTTCTGGGGGAACCCAGCCTGTGCATTTCGTTTGAGCTGTTCCGGATTGCGGATAATATTGACGGAAGGGTTGTGCAGTTCCACTCCTTCTTTTCGTTCTTCATCAAGCTCTTCCTCGGTCATCCTGTGGGACAGGCAGGATCCCTGTATTTGCAGGTCCGGCAACCTGTCCTTGAGCCGTTTGATCAGCTCAATATCTGCCACCACTACACTTTTGATGCCCATGGAGTAAAACTCGGTAACAAAATTGTCAACCACAATTTTATAATTGTCATGGAGAAGATAATTCAGCAGCAAGGTTAATTTGAAACCAGTATTTTCCCGGTTCCAGACGATCATGTCCATTGTGAGTTTTCTGGCCTGGTTAAGGCTCATGTCTCCCCGAACGGGGCGGCCGCTGGCACAAATCTGGGGATTGTAATGGGGAAAATGGAGATCATAAACATAGGATCTCAATTGATTGATTTCTGTGAGGTTCTGCTGGATGGCCCCGATCTGATTATTGTCTGCTATGGCCGCGGGGGAGAACCCAACGGTTACTTTTAGCCGGTCCATTTGGTTTCCTTATTTTAACTGTTTCATTGCCGGATCAAAGTGGGACTCGATCATTGGTCCGTTCATGTTCAGGTCCAAGGCTTTCTGGGAGAGCTCTTTGATCGGTGTTGTATCACCGGCCATAATGGCTGGGATCACATATAAGGGGGCAGTTCGTGGAACCTGTATTTTAGCTCAATGGCGATCTCCTATTCGGGGATGTTTCTGAATCTTGTTTTTTCAACGGGAAAGAATCCCCTGTGTACAGCAGCAATTTTCCTGATGCCGGCCGCGTAGATTCTTTCAATAGCCCCACCAATCCACAGATTCAAATCCGAGTTTAGGGGGTTTTTCACCAATACTGGTATATCGACTACCTTTAGCGCAGATGCAATTTCCTGTACGGAAAAGGAATTGGACGTGGTCATAATTTATACGACTTGTCCGGCGGTTCATTTTTTCAGGGAACCTGCCTATCTAAATTATTGTAAGAATAATAACAAAACAATAGATTGTGATAGAAAAACATATAAAAAAAATGTAAGTCATGCAAGAAATATTTCAGGGTCATCACGGATTTGTGTGAAAACTTATAGCTGCTGATACGTAAGCACTGAGAATTGCACACAGCAATCATATCTCAATCACACTAATCAGCTAAGAGCCAACTTTATATTTTGCTCTTGACCGTTAAATAGTATTGGGGTATGCCATAACATGCCATGATCCTCACACTATTTTATCTCTGACTCTCGTATTATTTTGATAAGAGAATCAGAAAATTTTTTTGATACTGGCTTGTCCAGGTTAGGAGAAAAAAGTATGACGAATTACATCAAAGATGTGTTTACAGTGATTCAAACCGCAGGAGAAACCTACGTAGGGATAGATGAGGGGGAGGACAATACCTACCTTGTTACACCTTATCTCATTGAGTCGGGAGATCTGATCGTTCTTAATGATCAGAAGGGTAATAATACCATACAGCTTGTTGCAGGACTGGAAATTACATCCAGTATTATTGCCATCAATGAAGTTGTCCTTACTTTTAGTAATGGCGCTCAATTGGACATTCGTGATGCCGACCAATTCGTTTTTGATATTGGGGGCAATGATGTCATTGGGGAGGTGGGTGAAGAAAAAATGTTTTCCGAGTTTGTGGAACAGATTCTTGGTGCCACCTTTCCCCAGGAGGGAGAGATTACCCAGGGTGGAAACGTTATTATCAATTCACCGTCAAATCAGATTGTCTCCGTCGATGTTGGAACGCTTATATCTCCTGAGGCTCTTGATGCATCCGGTGGTGCTTTTGTGTTTACAGATGACTCCAATGTGGAGAATTATGTGGAAATCAGCAATTTTTCACAGGATGACGTAATTACAGTTTCAGAAGAATTTGCGAACGCCTATAGTTTCACCAATGATGGCTCCAACGTTGAGATTATATTTTCAGCTGATGGCGGAATCATAAACCGAATTACCCTGCTTGGCGTTGTTGATTCGGATGTTGTCGTGTATGATGAAGCGTCATTTGAAACGGCCATTGGTTTTGATGCGTTTACATAGAGTTGCGTTAGATACTCGGGGCTGTCCCTAACAATGCCCATACGCCAAACTCGACCCCAAAATTTTCGGTGATTTGGGATGTACAGACAGCCCTATTGTGCCCGACCCGGATTCACCGCCATCCCAGGCCGCCACATGATGGAGGAAAAATGAAGACCTTTATAAAAAATTCCGCATTGAATCCTTTGATCCATACCTTCCTGAAAAGAATTTTTATTGTAATTGCAACAGTGTTGACATTGTTTGCAAACCAATCTGTTGTTGCCGTTCAAATCAATCGAAATCAAGCAACTACAGTGGCTGAAAATTTCATCGCCTATCTGGGAAGCTCGCACACCATTGATATCTTAGAAGAAGTGGCTCAATCTGATCAGACCGTGGGGTACCTGATGAGGTTAACTCCTCAAGGATACATTCTTGTAGCTGGAGACACCATCCGGGTTCCGATCAAGGCATATTCTTTCACATCAAATTATAAGAACCTGCCCCCCGGCTACATTCAGTCCCTTTTAGGGGACCTGAAAATTCCGGAAGGATTGTCATTAAAATTGAGATCTACGTCCAGTACGGCAGCACCTCCGGAAAAAACAAACCAGGCCTACTGGACGTTTCTCACCAACTATAGCAGTTTTCTCAAAACATCATTAAAGACTTATACTCCAGACACATACCTATTAACCAGTCAATGGAATCAAGGGTATCCCTATAATAAATTCAATCCTGAAATGGATAATGAGTTGACTTTAACCGGTTGTGTTCAGACCGCATTGGCCCAACTGATGCGCTATCATGCCCATCCCGTTTCGGGCAGTGGGGTTTTTACCCACACCTGGAATGGTCAAATTCTTACAGCGGTGATGAATCGGCCTTTTAACTGGAGTATTATGCCGGACAGTGTGGATGGCAGTGTGGAACAATATCAGCAGGAAGAGGTGGCAGCGCTGATGCGGGATCTGGGAATTTTGAATGAGGCGAATTTTGACACGGAGGCCACCTCTGCTTATTTTCATTATGATGCATTTGAACGGGCTTTTAATTATGCACCGGTTTTAACAATGGTCAGTGACCACGCCGATTTTTTTTCCACAATCGTGGATCAAATTAATCAACAGTATCCAGTACTGCTGTCATTGCCGGGGCATTTGGCTGTGGCCGACGGGTACGCCTCAGATGAAAGCGGCAAAAAAGTTCATATAAATCTGGGATGGGGAGGGGCATATGATGACTACTATTTTCTTGATGAAACCATTGAAGCCGGTAATTATACATTTGAGCCTGATCTTGAAATTTACTATAATATCCATCCTTGTCAGGATGATGAGTGCAACCCTTATCCACTTGAGTCCTCCGGAAATCCACCGGTCATCACCTCTGATTTGACAGACATAATCCTTGGCGGTCCCATCACCCTCCGTATTGAAGCATATGATCCGGATGGAGACACTGTGAGCCTTTCCGCTACTTCTTCCTGCAGCAAAGTGATCCCCACCTTAAGTTCTAATCTCCTGACGTTGACAACAGAAGAAGCTGATATCTTTTGCAACATAACTATTACAGCACAGTCCGATGATGGTAGCATAAATAAAACGTTCAAGGTATTGATACTTGAGGATACCCTTTATATGGGTACAGAATACGACATAAACGGCGTATTTACCGATGGAACGGAAATTAATGAATACAACACGTATCTGGAAGGAAATATCACCATCAGTGGGGACAGAGGGTTCAGCAATCAGGCATTTTATTTATGGGTCAAAGATTATGATGAAAACACGATCCTTCCGGCATCTGACACAAGCCTTTCCGGTGATCTTCCCGGTGGATTTTATACCATATGTGCATCTCTGAAAAATCCAGTCACAAATTATTATTATGAATTTGATGCAGACCACAGCGGATATATTTTATCCGTTACATCTCCGGAATTAAGCCAGGATGTCACGGATCTGGCTGATTCTTTGGGAATTGAACTGACGACATCCGATCCGGGGAGTGAACAGCAGGATAATATTGTTCTCACAGAAATGGCTCCCGATGCAACCATTCTTTCAGGTAATTCAGTAGTTGTTTATGGTTCAAACGATGTTAATCATATTACCCTTGAAAGCGGTGCAGAAGCAAAATTTCTCCATTGTGTGGGCAGCAACATTATAACCATGCCTTCCGAGTCACATACTTTTTCGGTGCATCGTTCCGGTGCTATGGTTATAATTGACGGTAATGACGGAACACTTCTGATGATAGCCGCAACACTGACTTCTCAGACAATCATTTTTGAAGATACAGCTCTGTCCTTGTTGATTAATGCTGGCACCGGCCAGGTATTGTTGGGTGATCAGGTAATTACTTTGAATTCTGTTGGAATTTCAGACTTTTCCAGGGTGTATTGAGAGCCATTTAACGCACAAATTGAGCAATGAAACTTCAAACTTGTTTCCAGATTAAAGTCAACTATCATACAGCAAACTATGATTTATCGCGTCCTTTCGGCAAGCATGCGTGACTTGAATTTTTCTTGATGCCATAATCCAGGTCTTTACAGACAGTTCTTTTACCAGATGAAGGGCGGGTCGTCTCAATCAGCATAGAGATTTGATCGGCAATACCCGTTATAAAAAGAACCAGACATTCCTGGAAAACTTGAAATTTGCTATGGAGTTTATGCTCTTTAATCCACACCCGAATTGAATGTATGGCAGCAAGAATTTCACAATAAATCTCAGGGTATTGATTTTCATTGTGCCAAGTTTGTCTTGCTAAACGTTCGAGTGTTTTCTCCAGCATAGTTAAACGGGCGCATTCCCATTTTCCCGGTTAGGCAGCCAACACTGAAAAGTGTGAATTTGCCATTGATTTCATTTGGTTCCATCGTCCTGATTTATAGTATGACCGTAGCATAATCATCTTGGCAGCATTTTCTCTATACCAAAAGGTGCAAGGACCCTTGAGCCGTAAATTGACCACTCTGCGAATTGAGCTTTCAATCGCACCACTGCCAATAGGTAAATTCAACGCCTTTACCGCTGGGAAAGCAAGACGGTGTTGATTACGTACAAAGTAATCTCGTTCCGTCTTGATGGCCTTACTGTTTCGACCCCGACAAATCGCTTGAACATCCTCCACTACTGCAGCGGCCTCTCCCTTCATTAAACGCCCTCTCTGTTTTGCTATCCAGGACTTTCGTTCTTTGGAAGACCACTTCTTTCTTAGTCCTGCCACTTTACCCAAATGTTCTACGGCATGGTAAAAATCAAGAAGTTCATGCACCTGTTTCGGGTTCAATCCCAGTTCCTTGATCAAACCGGGAACTCGATTCCAAATCCAATGTGCCCCATCTGCAATGAACAAGACTTGATCTGCGTGATTTACACTAAGAGCTTCCAGGTAGGCTTTTAGCAAACTGAACAATCCATCCGGGCCATTGAATACCCCATCTATAAATGGACTGAAACTTTTTTCCTGTTTTCCGTCTGCATCAACAACATAGATGATTAAAAGCTTGGGTTCTCGCCACTTCCCATGAAATCGGGTTCGCCCTTTCGATGTTTTTGGGCCTCGCTTTCTTTCCCGTAGTCGTGTACGGCCACCGTCAGTGCTTATTACGACCCGACGTCCCTGAAGCGTATCATCTCCACTCAATGGGAGTTGACCCGCTCGCTGTATCGCTCGTGCACGTTCAGCATAATTGTACGTCACCTTTCGGATCACTTTTACATCCAGATGAAGACCGTGATCACAAAGCACCTGGCGTACTTCCTCAAAAGAGCTCAGCAGTGCTGACCAGCTACTCACCATTGCTGTCAGACCCGGTGTGCATCGATCATGAATTCCAAGCATTATCAGACCTGCGTATGCCCCCTTATATCTCTTGCCTTTGCGACGGTCGCAAGAGCGTCGATAATATCGGGCAAAAACCTCAATCGTGTATCCGGAACGGAGCTGAATACGAACTTTTTCAAACCCTTCGCTTTTCATTCGTCCCGGACAAGTTCCTATCAATTCCTTTTCTTGAACAATTTGATCTGGGGAACTCAATGTAATCTGGAGTTTTTTTTAAAGAGCAAAGCAGCGAGACGATTCGTATAGCTAAGAATTTCATTTTCTATCCTTTCAAGCTCTTCCGGAGTTCGAATTAACCGATTATCTTCATCCAGTGCTTTCAGGCAGGCCTGAACTTCTTCAACAGTTTCACAGTCTTTGGCTTTTTTTATTCCCATAATATTCGCTCCTCAGATAGTATCGTTTTGAGAGCTCATATCATGCTTGTTCTACCAAAAGATAGGTTTTTTTAAAACCGGGAAAATGGGAATGCGCCCAGTTAAACTGCGGGTAAAATTACCCAATATCTTTGCGTTTGTATCAGATATTTTTTCCTGTTTATCCTGAGAATTTTTCTCTATTATGTCCATATTATCTCCTTTTTAAAACTTAGATTTGGAGATAATAATAATAATTGGTGGTGGTGGTGGTGGTGGTGTTTTCATTGTTCATGGGACAAATTTAGACAGTTTCCCAGGAAGAGTCAGCGTGTAATAATTGTTACTCTAACCCCAATCTCCTGCGAATCCACCTTTCCCCGTATAGGGATTACAATAAAAAAAGCCCCCACCACTGAAGTGATGAGGGCCTTTAGATTAGCAGGATACTTTTTGGTTAATGGTTCAGAGGGCTTGAATTAAGTATCGTGTCCCCCGAATTCTTAATGCAAAATTCAAGGTTTGACCCCATCCCGCTAAAGCAGCGCCAACCCTCGCAATATTTCAGCAAATTCAGGATTCTTTCCGCCATATTGTCTCAATGCCTCAAGCTGCCTTCTTAAAAGTGAACCATCCGAGTATTCCAAATCCAGATCATTCAGGACTTTACGTTCCAGTCGATTGACCTGTTCAATCACCGGTTTCACCATGCTACGACGATCCCAGGCGATATAACCAAAAAGTGCCACAATCAACGTGATGAGAGATCCAAAAAGAACAAGCATTGTATTATTTGAATCATCCTGTCTTTTGTTTAAATCATCCAGTCTTTTATTAAGTGCTTCCTGGCCCGATTTCATTTCAGCCCTAAGGTCTGATAGTCTTATTGAAAGCGCTTCCTGGCCCGACTTCATTTCAGCCCTGAGCGCTTTCTGACCCTCTTCCAGAACAGCAAGTTTTTCGATGATCTCACGATCCGATATCCGGGGCGCTATCTCCACAGCCCATAATGACATCGGTAAAAACAGATGGAGAAATATGAATACAATCATCACACGGTTCAATAGGTTTGATTTCATCCTCCCCCCCCATTTTTTACTTCAACCAGCTATAACCGGGATCCTTTCCCACATCAATCGCCATGAAATGATTATAACCATCAGGGCATTGATTAGCAACCACCAAAAAAAACAGCCCATACTTCCGATTCTTTACCCGATTTGCCATTGAGTTTGATGATAATAAAACGTGGTCTGTCCCCTATTTTAAATGAATGTGAAATGATGACATGGCCCCACTCCATTGGTCAAATGATTTGGCCAGGGCTTTGCGGGCATGGGCTTCGCCATGGACCAGGGTATTTTCAGCTTCAAATACCCCGACACAACCATACATTTTGGAAGAAGGATTGGGACTCATCAATCAGCGACCCCATTAGCTTGTAATTACAACAAAGAAAAAGAACGTAGGATAGTTGCTAATTGTTCATCTGTTCTGGCAAGTTCACGCATTGCATCAATAAGCCGGCTCAACTTCGAACCATCAGTATTGGACAAATGGAGGCTGTGCGCAACATCCTGTTCGATACGTTCAATTTTTTCAAGCATAGGTTTCATCATGGTACGTCGATCCCAAGCTATATAGCCGAACAAGGCCACAATCAATGTAATAAGAGATCCAAATAAAACAAGCATGGTATTGTTTGAATCCTCAAGTCTTTTAGCCAGTGCCTCTTGGCCAGCTTTCATCTCTGAACGAAGTGCTTCCTGACCGGATTTCATCTCTGAACGTAAGGCTTCCTGGCCGGATTTCATCTCTGAACGTAAGGCTTCCTGGCCGGATTTCATCTCTGAACGCAGGTCTGAAATTCTATTATTAAGAGATTGTTGACCAGCTTCAAGTTTAGCAAGCTTTTCTACCACCTCACGGTCAGTTATATCTGGAGCAGGTTCCAAAGCCGATAATACGCCCGGAATAACAAGCTGAAACAAGATAATTATATATAATATTTTGAATTTTAGTTTCATAGAAAAAGCATAAACATGTAATCTAAAAATGTCAATAGAAAGGAGGTGATGTCAGTGCTGACGCATGAATCAATAAGTCCTAAGATATCAGCGCATTACAAAATAACCTTTCGCACAATTATGAGTAATACAAAACAATAACCCATTAATTTCAAAGCAGATCATGAAAAACATCATGCGTCAGCACTGAGGTGATGTGAACATGCATTATTTATGCTGCCTCCCCTGAAGTGATGAGGGCCTTTAGATTAGCAGGATACTTTTTGGTTAATGGTTCAGAGGGCTTGAATTAAGTATCGTGTCCCCCGAATTCTTAATGCAAAATTCAAGGTTTGACCCCATCCCGCTAAAGCAGCGCCAACCCTCGCAATATTTCAGCAAATTCAGGATTCTTTCCGGCATATTGTCTCAATGCCTCAAGCTGCCTTCTTAAAAGTGAACCATCCGAGTGTTCCAAATCCAGATCATTCAGGACTTTACGTTCCAGTCGATTGACCTGTTCAATCACCGGTTTCACCATGCTACGACGATCCCAGGCGATATAACCAAAAAGTGCCACAATCAACGTGATGAGAGATCCAAAAAGAACAAGCATTGTATTATTTGAATCATCCTGTCTTTTGTTTAAATCATCCAGTCTTTTATTAAGTGCTTCCTGGCCCGATTTCATTTCAGCCCTAAGGTCTGATAGTCTTATTGAAAGCGCTTCCTGGCCCGACTTCATTTCAGCCCTGAGCGCTTTCTGACCCTCTTCCAGAACAGCAAGTTTTTCGATGATCTCACGATCCGATATCCGGGGCGCTATCTCCACAGCCCATAATGACATCGGTAAAAACAGATGGAGAAATATGAATACAATCATCACACGGTTCAATAGGTTTGATTTCATCCTCCCCCCCCATTTTTTATTTCAACCAGCTATAACCGGGATCCTTTCCCACATCAATCGCCATGAAATGACTATAACCATCAGGGCATTGATTAGCAACCACCAAAAAAAAACAGCCCATACTTCCGATTCTTTACCCGATTTGCCATTGAGTTTGATGATAATAAAACGTGGTCTGTCCCCTATTTTACCAACCCCAGAATTTCCGAGCTGTCTTTTGCGGTTTTGATTGCCTTTGTAATTTTTACCAGCGTTTCCACATCATCTATTTTGTTCACTTTGGTCATCACCGCATCAATATCTCCCGGAAATTTAAGGGTGATGCCCAGCTCGATGGCTTCTCTGAAACCTTCCAGCTTACCTTTTTTCTCGCCTTCAACGAGGCCTCTCTTCTCGCCTTCAACGAGGCCTCTCTCTTCACCTTCTTTCCGAAGTTTTTCCGCCAGTGTCATGATATATCCCCCTGTCTCTTTAGAGATCGCCTGCTCCGCCATCTCCTTTATTTGTTGCAATGACAGATCCTCCTCATCCAGCACCGATGCCAGGTACCGGATCACTGTCTCCAGATATTGCAGTCCGGTTTCTTTTTCCATCAACGTCCGCAACAGGGAAAAGATTTCCGGCAGCTTGTGCTGCAGCTCGGGTTTAAAAATGTACTTGAACAGCAGCAGCATCACCCGGCCCATGATGGTGCCTTTTATCTGATCATCGGAGAACCGGTGCAGGTCGTACAGCTCAAACCCGAAATCCGGGATGTACCCGGCAAGGTCGTCCACAGGACCGGACAGCAGCGATGTCAGCCGCACGGTATCTTCCGGCCACTCTTTTCTGGCATGACAGATCAGCACCGGGATCACAATGGGCAGTTTGACAAGTTTTCCCTTGTGCTTGTTCTGTTTGATATACAGACGCCAGATCTTGACCATGTATTCCAGCATCTGAAGATGAACATATTTATCATAATAGCTCTTATGTTCAAACAGCACATATACATATCCCGGAGTACCGGACAGCATAACCTTGTACAGCATGTCTGAATAATAATCCGACAGATCCTTTTCCACAAAACTGTCTTTGCAGATTTCAAGGCTTGAAAGATCCATCACATGCAACACTTTATCAGGCAAAAAATGCTTCAAAAAACTACGGGTATTTTCCAGGTTGCTCCAGGTCTCCTTGAAAAGCTTATCATGGGGATTGGTCAAACCTTTGTTCTGCTTTTTTTTGTTCATATTGAAATTTTAGCCATATTCATAAATACGGTCAAGGAATAAACTGATATATTCCGGCTTTATTCCAGGATAAAAGAAATGAATCTACCCTGCCACAAATGCCCGTGCCATCTTTTTCGAATTACCCGGTGTTCTATACCTATCCCCCTTTAAATGAAAATGAACAGGTGAGTCTTTTTTTAATCAAAAATAATCAATGATGCGGTATCTTTGACGTGGGTTCTGAATTTCATTATATCCGCTGAACTCCCAATCAGATGGATGCTTGACCACACCGGTTCTGACCATGTTCAAATCGATATATGTCAGGCATTTGATCAAATGTTCATCACATTGAATTGCTGTGGCGTGATAGCGATCTTCCCAAAACGCTCCCTTTCTTTTTTGGCTCAACGCGGAGTAGTGTGATTCTATGACAAAAACCTTCACACAATTTTGTGATAACTCAATAAAATCAGAATATTCAATTTTTAGAAAACTGTAGATTTCAATGATTTTCACATTAATCCGCGATGAGCCTCTTTTTTTACGTTGATTGAATTCCTGAGCAGTTCTTCCGGTAATAAGTTTGATTGAATCTGGAATGACCTGACGTCCTGCTCCATCAACAACAAGTAAATGAATGTGAAATGATGACATACCCTTATTCGATTTGCCATCAAGTTTGATGATAATAAAACGTGGTCTGTCCCCTATTTATATTTATGCTTGACGATATAGCAAAAATGCTATATATTGTTTCCATGAAAACCTGGACAATTGAATTTATGAATCAGACAGTAGAAGCGGAATTCGAAAGTTTACCTGCTGAAGTCAGGGCCAAAACACTTCATATTACAAATTTAATCAGGGAGTTCGGGCTCCCCAATATCGGGATGCCGTACATCAAACATGTCCAGGATAAAATTTGGGAATTAAGAGCATTACAAGGACGGAGTCTGTACATTACAATGACCGGCGAAAAGGTTATAATTCTCAGGTGTTTCATCAAAAAATCAAACAAAACGCCACTCAAGGAATTGAGAATTGCTCTAAAAAGAGCCGGGGAGATAAAAAATGGGTAAAAACATCACAGAAAAACACAGGGAAATGCTTGCAGGAGATCCTGAATATGCACAGGCTTACACTGATATGGAAGAAGAATTTCAATTGGCCAGAGAATTGATAAAAGCCAGAATCAGATCCGGCCTGACCCAGAAACAATTGGCTGAAAAAATGGGGACAACGCAATCCTCAGTTGCCCGGTTGGAGTCCGGCAGTTCCTTGCCAAGCCTCCGAAGCCTTAAAAGATACGCTTATGCTACAGGCAGTAAGGTCAGAATCGTTCTTGATTCATGAAATTACGGGCTTGGTTCTAACTTCGCCCAGTGGGTATCCACAGAACACTCAAAAAAAACTAATATTATGAAAAAATTCAGTTATTTAACTGTTGATATCTGGTGTCTGCTGCCAAAAGTGGGCGAACTTAGAACCAAGCCCCATTTATTTTTTATGTTATGTAAATATCCATCAGGTAATTTGAAAATTCGATTAGCAAGTCCAGTTGTTTGCCATTTACAGGCGGAGAAAGAAAATTAGGCATTTCCCTCCATCCCCACATTACCCAATGCTTTGGCCAGGGCTTTGCGGGCATGGGCTTCGCCGTGGACCAGACTAATTTTTTTAGGGGGATCGGGCATGGCGTTCACCCAGTTAACAAGCATGGTCTGATCGGCATGGGCCGAATAACCGGACAGGGTATGGATGGCGGCCTTCACCGGAATCTTTTTTTCCATCATGCGACGGCCCGGGGTACCCTTGGCCTGGTACCCCACAAAAAAGAGGTCGTTTTTCGGGTCCTTCAGGCCCTGCTCCAGATGATCCACAATGCGGCCACCGGTGCACATGCCCGACCCTGCAATGATGATGGCCGGCCCTTTCATCTCCATGAGCTGTCTGTGATCCCGGTATTTTTCCACGGCATAGAGGTTTTTGAAATCCAGAGGATGGTCCCCGGCTGCCTTGAGAGCCTTTGCCTCCTGGTCCCAGAAGCTCTCCAGATCGGCATAGATCTTTGTAATTTTAAGACCCAGGGGAGAATCGATAAACACGGGCACCTTTGTTTTGATTCGGTCCAGCTCGTAGACCAGCTCCTGGGTGCGGCCTAATGAAAACGCCGGAATGTAGATGATGCCGTTGTCTGCCAGGGATTTATCAAGCAGATGTTTTAGTGTGGCAATACGGTGTTCCCGCCGGGTGTGATTGCGGTCACCATAGGTGGATTCCAGAATCAGGAGATCACAGGATGGCGGTGGGTCCGGGTCGGGCAGGATGGGGGTGGCTGTACATCCCAGATCTCCGGAAAAAATCACCGAAAATTTTGGGGTCAGGCTTGGCTTATTGGCGTTATTGGGGGATAAAGATTCTTTTATTGGGTGGGCCGCACAATGTATTGGAAAGCAGAACCGGATAAAGCAGGAGCCCAGTATATGCCCGGCATTGTACAGGGTGAAGGTGATGCCTTTTTTCAGGGAGAAGGTTTCGTACAGCTCAAAGCCCCAGGAAAGGTCGTCAATGGCCGCTTCGAGTTTTTTTGTTTCCCCGGCGGTTCTGCCCGTGAAGGACAGAGCGTCGTGGAGCATGGGCAGAAGCAGAGCCTTTGTGGCATGGGTGCAGATGATCTCGCCCTTAAACCCGGCTTCGATGAGATCCGGTACCCGGCCAATGTGATCGATATGAGCGTGGGTGAGAAAGAGGTAGTGGATCTTTGCCGGTGGCACAGGGAACTTATCAAAGGGCAGTTCCGGGTCGTGACCCTGGGCTTTGCCACAGTCTACTAAAATGCTTACGCTGTCCGAGCATCGTGGCCGGGTCTGCACCAGATGGCAGGAGCCGGTTACGCACTCTTTTGCTCCAAGATGTGTAATTTCTGGAAGTTTCATCTTCCCCAAACGCTCCCTTTCTTTTTTTATGTTGATTGAATTCCTTATACGCATTCATCCTTAAATCTTAAATTTCATATGCAAAAAGAATATTTTAAGCCATAAAGAAGGCCAAAAAATCAACTTATTTTCTATGGAATCACTGTGTTGGCGAGGCCCGACCCCATTTTGTTGGTTCCGACCCCATTTTGTTTGGTTGACGTGGATGATTTTAGGTGTTATTATATGTGTAATTATAAATACAAACGGGGTTTTTATCATGCATATAAAGAATTATTTATCCTCAACACACCTTGCCCAGAAGACCGCAGCAACCCTCAACTCGTTTGACAGCGGAGAGGTGGACAAAATCATCATCCTTAAAAACAATGCGCCCAAGGCAATTCTTATGTCCATTGACTCCTATGAGGCAATGGAAGAGGAAATTGAAGATCTGCGCCTGACAGCCCTTGCACTGTCACGGATTCAAAGTTTTGATCCTGGGGAGGCTATTTCCCATGAAGAGATGATGAAAAAGTATGCCAAATGAAATGGGAAATTATTTACCATAAAGATGTTGATGACGATCTCAAAAGTGTGGGGCCTTCAGCCGCAAAGAGAATTATCAAAACCATCAACCAGAAACTTGTCAGGGAGCCTGAAAAATTCGGCGCTCCCCTTTCACATCATCTCAGTGATTTTCGAAAGCTGAGAATCGGAGATTTCAGGGTTGTTTATAAGGTGTTACACACAAAGGTGATTGTTTTTGTCCTGGCCGTGGGACCAAGGCGTGATAAAGAGATATATCGCTGTGCCTCACATCGACTATAGCGAATAGCGGTGTCAGACCTGCGTTGTTGTCGTCCCTGGGGAGAGATGCCTTTAAAGAGTTTGAAGGCAATGAATCAGGGACTTCTTTGCGCGGCGCTCGTTATAAGGAAGATATGACCCAGAACTGGACAGGGCTCTTGTTTCCTTGATTTGTAATTGCTGTATTCTCCTTTCAACGCCCTTTTAATGGTGTTTCTTGAATGTCCAGTTTCTCTGGATATCTGTTTATTTCAGCTCCCATGGCCGGATCAAGATTAACATGCCAGACAGCACCTTTTTTCATATAAAATCATCTCCATCAATTAGTGTCATTTCTCTTAAATCTTGATCATTTTCATATTCGTCAGCCATCATATCCACAGCTGCCTGAATTTTTCTGGCTTTTTGCTGCTCCAGAAAATTTTCCAAGGCAAGCTTGATAATCTCAGATTTCGAACATTTAATCTCTTTTTTAAGATTATCCAGTGCAAGATTCATATTACGGGGTAAAGAAAATGTAATACGATCATAATTCTTTTGTGATATCATGGTATTCTTCCTGTCTAAGCCTAATCGATATCACAATATATACACCAAATTTTGATGTTTACAAAACACTAAAACATAGACATCAAATATTTTATTTATTTTTTAGGAAACGTTCCTATAACTTACATGGCAGAAAAAACCTGCCACAACGAAAAACGAAAGTTCTTTAATTCCAGCACATTGGTGAGACTTTCATATAAACCCACATGTCCTGGCGGACACAACGAAGATAGAAAATGGCATTATGCCGCCCCCCCCCGACGGGCAATGGGCCCGGCCCGGAACCGTAGACGGCTCAATTGGCCGGTTCCTATTGCCCGTCGGGGGAGGGGCTCTGCTGAGGTAGACTTGAAGACTACCTTTTCATATAACCCATCCTGATTCTGACAACCCCAAAAAATAGATCTGTCCCCTTTTTATTTGTTTTCCGAAAAATACCCCAACCAACAAACAAGTTTACATAATGCAAATTTTATCTCTGCCTGCTCATATTCTTAAACCGGCAATTTTAGGATCAAAATGGGCACCCTAAGCCTCTTGCCAGACATTTTTAACAAACTATCTACAATCATTATGAAGAAATTCAGTTATTTAACTGTTGATATCTGGTATCTGCTGCCAAAAGTGGGCGAACTTAGAATCAAGCCCAAGGCTGGGATTGAATTTATAAATGATGATGAGGAAGGATGGGTTGGGGTGAGGTTGAATCTTGATCTTGCATTATGATAGAAATATGATTAGAGTAAAAATATGGAAACAAACAGCTCTAACGAAAATAAAAAAAGCCAGGCAGTCAATAAAATTAATGATAAGCTTTTCTGGGATATTTACAACAGGCCGAGTAATGCTGTCGGATTTTTAAGAAATTTTCTGCCACCAAACATTTTAAATGCCATTGACCTTAACTTTGTGTCCGTTGATAAAAAAAGTTATCTCAGCGAGGAATACAAGGAACACTATACCGACCTGGTTGTACAAACCAGATTAAAAGGGAATGCTCAAGAACCTGCTTTTGTTTATTTCCTGCTGGAGCACAAGAGCTATATTCCTATTCGTCCGGCATTTCAATTGTTAAGATATATGGTTGAGCAGTGGTATGAGTTGGAAAAACAAGAAGTACTGGGCAGCAAATTACCGCCTATATTCCCTATTTTAGTGTACCATGGCGAGAAAGGCTGGACCCATGGGGTTCACTTCCATGACATCGTGAATATACCCCATGACGATATGAAACCCTATATCCCCAATTTTCAATATTTTTTAAGCGATACCGCCACAGAGGATGTGGAAAAATATAATACATCCGTCGTTATCAAGTGCTGGTTCTTGATGGTAAAAAGCATAAAAACCCCTGCAATGCGGGAGAGACTATTTGAGATTGTCAATCTGCTCCATGACTTTCTGGATCAGGAGACAGCAATTGAATATATAGATATTTTTTATAAATATCTGGCAAATACAGACAACATCATCACAAAAACAGATGCTGTTCAGGCAATTGAAACAATTTTTCCAGGTAGAGGTGCTGATATGGTTAAAGGATGGGCAAAAGAATATGCGGATGAAGGCATGGAAAGAGGCATGGAAAGAGGCATGGAGAAAGGCATGGAGAAAGGCATGCTCTTTGAAGCAAGGGAGATGATTTTAGAAGCTCTTGATATAAAATTCAGCAGCAACGTTCCGGCAGACATTCACACAAAAATACAGGCTTTGAACAATAGGATCTTGCTGAAAAGACTGCATAGGTCTGCCATTCAAAGCAAGGACATTGATGGATTCAGGAAATCAATTGAAGAACTGACCAAAGAAGAGTCAGATTCCTGAGCAAGCAAACTATTTGACACCAATTTTTTTTATGCAGCATCCCGCCATTCATACCGATGGTGAAGGCCGCCAAGACGTGGAAAAGCAATCGGGTTAATGTTCTCAGGCTTTTTCAGGACTGATCGGCCTGATGGGGTTTCTTTTTTGAGACCAAGGTGTGTTCTGTCTTGATGGTAATACTCAAAATATTCAGTCAAAATTCGCTTCAAATGGCCTTCATTCAAAACAATCATGTGATCCAGACAATCACGGCGGATGCTGCCTATCAGTCTTTCAACATATGGATTATGCCATGGACTATGTGGCGCAGTCTTGACTTCGTTTATTCCCATATTTTGAATAAGAAATCAACGGCAAATGTGTTGAACATGTGATTTTTCAGGAATGTTTTCCATGTCTGGGATGGCGGATTCTGGGGCCGGAAGCGCTTGATGATTTTTGAAACGGTCCTTTCATGGACTTCAATTCCAAGCTTCATAAGTTCCCCATGTATGCGCTGAGCTCCCCACAGAGGGTTTGCCATTGCCATATCCTGAATGAGTTTACGAATTTCAGGGGCTATCGATGGTCTGCCTACACGATGTTTCCGTGACTTAAACGTCCAAAACAGTTTGAATCCTTTTCTGTGCCAGCGGATTACTGTTTCCGGTTTCACAACAATTAGAACGCTTTTCCAGTCCTTCCAAACCCTGGATAAAAACACCCAGAAAATCCGGTCCCTGATTTTGATCTTTGGCCGTTTAACATGCTGCTTCATAATAGCCAGTTGTTGGCGAAGTGCGAGATTCTCAATGAGAAGATTTCTTTCCCTCAGAATCAACAAAATGGACATGAAAATTAGCAAAATTATAGTTTCCATAATGCTCTAAACTATAATTAAGGTTTTAAGATTTGTCAATTATTTCAGGTAGGACGAATAAATACGAATGACAACCTATCACCTTCTTTTATTTGAAACATCAAGTAAAAAAATAGATCTGTCCCCTTTTTCACTTTTTTATTTCAGTAGAGCCAGGATCTCTGAACTGTCTTTTGCGGTTTTTAAGGCTTCTGTAATTTCATCCAGGATAACAATGTCATTAATTTGATTTACCCTGACCATCACAGCTTCAATATCCACCGGAAATTTCAAGGTCATGCCCAGCTCTATGGCGTTTCTCAAGCCTTTTGCTTCGCCTTCCAGCTTGCCTTCTATTTTGCCTTCATTCCGAAGTTTTTCCGCCAGTGTCATAACATATCCTCCCGTCTCTTTGGAAATAGCCTGTTCAGCCATCTCCTTGATTTCCTTCAACGACAGTCTCTCCTCATCCAGCACCGATGCCAGATACCGGATCACCACCTCCAAATATTGCAGCCCGGTTTCCTTCTCCATCAATGTCTGTAACAAAGAAAAGATCTCCGGCAGCTTATGCCGAAAATCGGGTTTGAAAATGTACTTGAACAGCAGCAGCATCACCCGCGTCATGATCGTACCTTTTATCTGATCATCCGAGTACCGGTGCAGGTCGTACAGTTCAAAACCAAAATTCGGGATGTACCCGACAAGATCGTTAACCGGGCCGGACAGCAAAGATGTCAAACGCACAGTCTCTTCCAGCCACTCCTGCCTGGCATGACAGATCAGCAAAGGGATCACAATAGGCAGTTTGAAAGTTTTCCCTTTGCCCTTGTGCTGCTTTATATACAGACGCCAGATCTTGATCATATATTCCAGCAACTGGAGATGCACATACCTGTCATAATAGCTTTTATGCTCAAACAGCAGGTAAACAAATCCCTCACCGCCATCGGTTAGTTTGACCCGGTACAGCATGTCTGAATAATAATCGGCCAGCTCTTTTTCAATGAAGCTATCCTTGCTGATCTCCAGGCTTTTCAGGTCCATCAGATCCAGCACCGGCTTGGGCAGATTGTTTTCCAGAATGCTGCGGGCATTTTCAAGGTCGCTTGTGACTTCCCGGAACAGCTTGTCATGGGGACTGATTACCCCCGCCGTATTTTTATCATTTGCCATGGTGGAATTTTACCCACTCTGGTTGCTTGGGTCAAGGGATATGTTCAATGGCAGCAAATCTAATTATGAAGTCCTATGCGTCTAAAATCAAGGAAATGACACGCTTCATCATGGTTATTTCAGTAAGTTAAACATCAGAAAACCCCGGATAGAACCCATAATTAGAATTGCTGGTTCAATGGTGGTGTGTCATGGACCCTATACAGTTATTCTCTATAGGGTTGGTGGCGGCTTTATGGATTCTTTCCGGGAAAGAGTCAGAGCAAGGTGCCCTGCCCTATCTTTTGAATCCTGCATTTTCCCTGGAACGTGTATAGAATATCGGTATGAATACACTGGAAAACAATACAGCAGACGACTATTACTCCGTCCCAATAGTTCTGCTCAGTATATTGGCCATTAAAACTCCGGAATTAAAGCATTTTAAAAGAACCTATTAAAATTGAAAGTTTAAAGTAATTTCAATAGCATATTATTTTCAATAAGGTTCATTACTATTTGCAGTCTGTGCGTAAGATAGACAGCCAGAAAACATGTCAAAACTTCTGGGACGGAGTACTATGACAGCCCCTGGAAAGAGGGCATGGAACTGTATTTCAAGGAACTGATGCAGTTCTTTTTCCCGGACATCGCCATGCAGATCGCCTGGAAAAGAGGATATGAATTCCTTGACAAAGAGTTTCAGCAGGTGGTCAGGGATGCAGAGATCGGCAGAAAACATGCGGACAAACTGGTCCGGGTGTGGTCCCTGGAAAACGAACCGTTCCATGTCATGATCCACATCAAGGTCCAGAGCGATAAGGACCGGGACTTTGCCAGGCGGATGTACGTTTACAACTACCGCATCTTTGACAAGAGCTACCGGCCGGTCACAAGCCTGGCTATACTGGCGGATGAAGTCAACTCCTGGAGACCGGATGCCTACACTTCGGAGCAATGGGGTTGCAAAATCAACTTTGAGTTTCCCATGGTGAAGCTCGTCGATTACGCTGATAACATTGATGATCTCCTGGATCAAACCAACCCGTTTGCCATCATCACGGCGGCCCATTTAAAAACCAAGGCCACAAAAAACAACCCCCAGGAACGATACACCTGGAAGTGGACCATCACCAGGGCGCTGTATGAAAAAGGGTTCTCCACAAAGGACATCCTGAGTCTGTACCGGCTTGTGGACTGGCTCATGATGCTGCCCGATGAATTGACCAAAAAGTTTACGCAAGATTTGATTGCATATGAGAAGAAAAAGAAAATGCCGTATATTACAAGTGCCGAGAGAATCGGGATTGAAAAAGGAAGACTTGAAGGCAGGAGTGAAGGACTGGATTTAGGTCAGCTCTTCAATGCCAGAGAAATGCTTCTGGAAGCCCTGGATGCCAGGTTCAGTAGCAACACCCCATCAGACATTAAGAAGCAAATTCAAGCCTTGAACAACAAACTAATGCTCAAACGGCTTCACAGGTCTGCTATCCAGAGCAAAGACATCGAAGAATTCAGACAGTCCATGGAGGATCTGACATCTGAAACCGAAACCGCTGAGTAGCCGGAAGGGCTATCGTAACAAACTGGTACCCCTACCCGGCCTCCGGCCATAAACAGGCCCGAAAAACACCCCTTTGGTCTGCCTCACAATACCCTCCACCCACGCCACCTGTCTGGGCAGGCACACGGTGTTCAGGTCATAGTTTTCAACGGCAAATTGCCGGGCGTTGGTTCCCAGCCGAAGCCGCTCTGCTTCATTGCCCAGCAGATCCGATACCTGATCCGCAAAGCCCTTAACATCGAAAAAATCCACCAGCATTCCGGTTGTACCGTGCTCAATGGCCTCGTGCAAGGGCTTTGTATCACTTGCCACAATGCAGCACCCCATGCTCATGGCTTCCAGCAGACTCCAGGACAGCACAAACGGATAGGTCAGATACACATGGATCGTGGACACCTGCATCACGCCGATGTACTGGTCATAGGGTATCCGCCCGGTAAAATGGACCCGGTTCGTGTCCAGCCGGTCTTTGACCTCGCTGAAAAACATCTCTTTCCAGGTTTGGCCTTTGGGCGGCTGTGATCCGTAACTGACCCCGTCCCCGCCGATTCGGTATCCGCCACCCAGGGATGAATCCCTTCAGCGGTCTGACGGCGGATTTTATAGAATACAGGGTAACGCCCTGCCACTGGGCCTTTTTCAGGTTCCGCAGGGTCAATGCGGCCACGGTATGGCCTTTGGCTGCCAAAGCCGGGGTCAGGTGCTTGAACTGACCGGGGAAGTTCTGGTGGATGAACAGAATCTTCATGCGTTATCCCTGTGTCGTTCCACTACCCAGTCAAACACATGATCCAGGTCCCATCCCTGAAAATCTTGTTCAAAACAGAATACAAACCTGTCTATGAACCGGGAAATGGCATTGGGCCAGTCTGTTAAGCTCAGCCTCAGAAAAGCCACTTTTTAAAACGTAATTCAGAAAAAATAAATCTGTCCCCTTTTCCCTTGCTTTCACGGCTTTGTCAGCCACCTGTTTGGCTTCCCCGTACTGTCCGGCTTCCGAAAGAGCGGAGGCCAGGTTGGCTACGTAAACACCTTCTTCCGGAGCCAGCCGGAACGCCTCGCGATAGCATTGTATGCGCTTTTCTGTTGGAGCACCGGCCTCCCGAAGCTGGAACCCTTTTTGGGCTGCGGCAAAAGCCGCGTTTTTGCGTTTGGTATTCCAGGCCAGATCAAATGCCGCTTCCAGATGCCGGGTAAATACTGGCCCCAATTGGTGAGATGAAAAGCAAGCAAAAAAACGTGGTCTGTCCCCCTTTTTTCAATGATCCAGAGGTTGGCTCATTCTACTTTATCAATGCCAGAATTTCCGAGCTGTCTTTTGCGCTTTTTATTGCCTTTGTAATTTTTATCAGCGAATCCAGATCATCAATTTTGTTCACTTCGTCCATTAGTGTGTCGATGTCTCCAGGAAATTTAAGGGTGATGCTCAGCTCTATTACTTCTTTGAGACCACTGATGCCTTTCTTTTCACCTCTCTCCTCACCTTCTTTCCGAAGTTTCTCAGCCAGTGTCATAACATATTCTCCTGTCTTTTTAGAAATAGCCTGCTCAGCCATCTCCTTTATTTGTTTCAATGACAGCTCATCCTCATCCAACACCGATGCCAGGTACCGGATCACTGTCTCCAGATACTGCAGCCCAGTTTCCTTTTCCATCAATGTCCGCAACAGGGAAAAGATCTGTGGCAGCTTGTGCTGTAGCTCGGGTGTGAAAATGTACTTGAACAGGAGCAGGATCATCCGGTTCATGATCGTCCCCTTTATCTGATCATCCGAAAACCGGTGCAGGTCATATAGCTCGAATCCAAAATCCGGGATATACCCGGTAAGGTCTTCCACCGGGCCGGACAACAAGGATGTCAACCGCACAGTATCTTCCGGCCACTCCTGTCTGGCATGGCAGATTAGCAGAGGAATCACGATGGGCAGTTTGAAAATTTCCCCTTTGTACTGTTTTATATGCAGACGCCAGATCTTGACCATGTATTCCAGCAGCTGGAGATGGACATACCTGTCATGATAGCTTTTGTGTTCAAACAGCACATAGATGAATCCCTGGTTGCCGTCTGTCAGACTCACCTTGTACAACATATCCGAATAATAATCGGCCAGGTCTTTTTCTATGAAGCTATCCTTGCAAATCTCCAGACTGTTCAGATCCACCAGTTGCAGCACCTGCTCCGGCAGATGGTTGATTAAGAAGCTGTGGGCATTCTCCCTATCACCGTAAACTTCCCGGAATAGTTTATCATGGGGATTGATTACACCTATGGTATCTTTTTTATTTTTATTTTTATCTGTCATGGTGGAATTTTACCCTGCTGGGGCTGATTCGGTCAAGGGATATATTTTAGGTTGTGCTGCCCCATACAGAGAAAGTTTACATACAAAAGGGGAATCTGCCTAATATCGACCTACTACAATGGCGCCGTTGGAGTAAAACAATCATGATTTAAGCCCCATGGCTTGCTGTGGAGGAGAGATCATCTATATATCACAAGCCCTTATTTGGAATCCTCTATAGAAGGCAAACCTCATCATAGACCAAATCTTGGAAATCCTCAACCCCGGCCAACTCAGATTGCATTCTGGAGGCCTCATGGGGGTATTTATAAAAGTGACGCATGGGCAATTTCAAACATTTACAGTGTTTTTAGTCCTCTACCCCTTTATCCTCATGCTCCTTAATTTCTCATTGATTTGAGTTGATCGACCAAATAGGGCGATCAACTTTTTCACACCTTCGAGCCATCTATCATTTAGTTTTCTCTCAGGACATGCCAAAAGTGTTTTAAATTTATCAATTACCTGATTCATTGTACCCCCTTCGTTTCATTGCAATGGCATCATATTCAGCCAGGTTGGGTGACGTCAGTCTTATATCGTTGAGTTTGTCATTTTTCAGGGATACAGGCATATGCATTACTTTGTGCGCCTTTTCCTGATCCAGAAGATTTTGTATGTAGTCAAGACCGTAAAGCTTGTGTTTCAGTGCTTTTTTTACTGCACACATGAGTGCCGGAGAACCATGGCTATCCTGAAGGAGCAGCAGGCCTTTGACCGTTTTTTTCAGGGGTTGGGAAGCGTCTGCCAGTTTTTCAAGGTAATCCACGGCATCCTGGCCAAGTGACATGAACACCGACACCTCCTTATCCATCATCACCTTTTTCCTGAGTTTGCGAACCTGTTCTTTGTGAGACTCAAGTTCAATGCGTTTACGTCTTTGCCAACATCTTTTATGGGCAGCCACCACTTTATCCTTGTGGTAAATACTCACTGTTTTACGGTCCGCCTTGACGGTGACGGTTTTGCCCACCATGCGTGGAGGAACGGTATAGACGTTGGCATCAAAACGTATGCCAAAATCCTTGTAGACCTGAAGAGTCTCAATTTCCCGGAAGTCTGCCATTGGATTCGGAAGGGATCTGAGTGCATCCGGTCTGAGGCGATGTGCAGGAGCCTGGCCGGTGGTCTGGTGTTTTCTTTTGTTTGTAGTTGCGAGGGGTAAAAAATATTTGGCAATTCAAACAGGGAATGGGTTTCACATGTCCTCCAGAAAATGAAAATGAAGCGAATTAGATGGAGGGAATCATATGATTTAAAAATTGATCACGGAATTAAAAGAATTATATGAAGTAAATGGGGGCAGTGGCTGGTGGCAACCCTGAAAATGGTGGAAAAAAAATCCTTGATAATGGTTGGGAATTAAATCGCTATTCCCAGAAAGGGAAGTTGTGAATACGCGGAAGGGAACCATGAAGCTGATTAGCATGGCTCTGGAAAAGGCTGAGATTGAATTTATAAATGATGAGGAAGGATGGGTTGGGGTGAGGTTGAATCTTGATCTTGCATTATGATAGAAATATGATTAGAGTAAAAATATGGAAACAAACAGCTCTAACGAAAATAAAAAAAGCCAGGCAGTCAATAAAATTAATGATAAGCTTTTCTGGGATATTTACAACAGGCCGAGTAATGCTGTCGGATTTTTAAGAAATTTTCTGCCACCAAACATTTTAAATGCCATTGACCTTAACTTTGTGTCCGTTGATAAAAAAAGTTATCTCAGCGAGGAATACAAGGAACATTATACCGACCTGGTTGTACAAACCAGATTAAAAGGGAATGCTCAAGAACCTGCTTTTGTTTATTTCCTGCTGGAGCACAAGAGCTATATTCCTATTCGTCCGGCATTTCAATTGTTAAGATATATGGTTGAGCAGTGGTATGAGTTGGAAAAACAAGAAGTACTGGGCAGCAAATTACCGCCTATATTCCCTATTTTAGTGTACCATGGCGAGAAAGGCTGGACCCATGGGGTTCACTTCCATGACATCGTGAATATACCCCATGACGATATGAAGCCCTATATCCCAAATTTTCAATATTTTTTAAGCGATACCTCCACAGAGGATGTGGAGAAATATAATACATCCGTCGTTATCAAGTGCTGGTTCTTGATGGTAAAAAGCATAAAAACCCCTGCAATGCGGGAGAGACTATTTGAGATTGTCAATCTGCTCCATGACTTTCTGGATCAGGAGACAACAATTGAATATATAGATATTTTTTATAAATATCTGGCAAATACAGACAACATCATCACAAAAACAGATGCTGTTCAGGCAATTGAAACAATTTTTCCAGGTAGAGGTGCTGAGATGGTTAAAGGATGGGCAAAAGAATATGCGGATGAAGGAAGACATGAAGGAAGACATGAAGGAAGACATGAAGGAATGCTCTTTGAAGCAAGGGAGATGGTTTTAGAAGCCCTTGATACAAAATTCAGCAGCAATGTTCCGGCAGACATTCACATAAAAATACAGGCTTTGAACAATAGGATCTTGCTGAAAAGACTTATCAGATCAGCCATTCAAAGCAAGGACATTGATGGGTTCAGAAAATCAATTGAAGAACTAACCAAAGAAGAGTCAGAGCTATAGCGCTCAGATAAATTAATACAGTTCTACGCAGCTAAATTGATACGTTGATTCACAAAGGCAAGCAGTGACCCCGCCCCCAGCAAAGTAAAAAAACGTCTGCAGTTTTTCGCCGCAGCCCTGCAGCAGATGCTACTGGATAGCTCAATTGGAGCATCGTGATTTTTTTCGTTAATTGAATTATCTGAATGTTTAAGGAGGGAGATCCTTTTTTCAAGATCTGTGATGGCTTGATTTTTATCGCCTGAAGGGTGATTCAGGATGGCGTTGTCGGGTTTGGGGGATGGATCAGAGATTTAAAAACATCACGAATATGAACCATATCACCGGCACGGTCCGTCACTGCCGTGAGCATATTGTCCACCACAATCTCTTTGGGCGTACCGCCAAAATAGCGGAACGCATCCACAAGGCACTGATGTAGCACCGCCTGTTTTTGACTGTGGGTGAAGGAAACATGCAGCATCCGGCTGTGGGACTCAATAACGGCAAGGGCATACAGCTTCCTTGAGGTGCCCCCGTAAATGAGACTTCCAAAATGCCCCCAGTCAATCTGCATCTGTTGCCCGGCATCCGATTCAAAACGAATAAAAGCCTGCCTGGTGGTTGCATCGCGCTTAAGCGTTCGCAGATAATCCCGGACAATGGTGACCTCTCCTTCAAAGCCCTTTTCTTTAATATGTCTCAAAACCACAGGGGCTTTGATTTTGGGATATTGCTCTACCATTTCCTTGATAATCAGCCGGTATGGATCCAGTTTGGAAGATCGTTGGACATTATTTTGCGGGAGAATATCCGGCTCTTTTATGTATTTTGACACCGTAGCCCTGTCCAATCCCAGTGTGCCTGCAATCATTCTGTTTGAAAAACCCATTCCCTTTAATCGGTGCATTTCAAAAATTTGAAGTTTGCTAATCATCGGACACCTCTATTGTACGACAAGGAGGGTGGGCAGGGCAATGAAAGTACCTGGAACAGGCTGGTGGCAACCCTGAAAATGGTGGAAAAAAAATCCTTGATAATGGTTGGGAATTAAATCGCTATTCCCAGAAAGGGAAGTTGTGAATACGCGGAAGGGAACCATGAAGCTGATTAGCATGGCTCTGGAAAAGGCTGGGATTGAATTTATAAATGATGATGAGGAAGGATGGGTTGCAGTGCTGACGCATGAAGATTTATAATCAATGATATCAGTGGTGCCGCCCGACATCCAAAATTATTTTGTCGCAAAATAAAAATAGACATGACTTCGGCCTTTTGGTAATGTAGCGTGGGGTGTATATGAGTGCACCCTCCAAATTGAGACACTACATTTGAAAAGGAGAGGGTTGTGATAGTCCAATGTGGCCGACAGATAAAAAAGAACGAAGTTAAGCAAATTTGCGAGACGGTAGAGACATTTTCGAATTTAAGTCAAAATGAGTTGGCTCATACAATATGCGAACATTTGGGTTGGTATACCGCTTCTGGTAGGCACAAGCTGGATGCTTGCGGGAAGTTGCTTCAACGGTTGGAGTTACAAGGCCTTATACGATTGCCTGAAAAAGACGAGAGCAATTCCACAAGGTCCTCTAAGCCGGAACAACCGACAGCGAGCGACAGGAGCAATCCTCAAGAGGAAGTGGATGGCACACTTTCGGATATCGGATCAATTGATCTCAGGATGGCACAAGACAAGGAAGAGATTTCACTGTTCAATGAATACCTGCACCGTTACCATTATCTGGGTTGCAAGCGGCCGTTTGGGTGTTATCTGCGCTATTTCATCAAGGCTCAAGGGTCGCTATTGGGGTGTATGCTGTTCTCAGGGGCGGCCAGGGCGCTGACTCCGAGGGATGGATGGATCGGCTGGAGCACCAACGAACGGTTAAGGAACCTGGGATTTGTTGTAAACAACGGACGCTTTCTGATTTTTCCATGGGTCAAGGTCAGGCACCTGGCAAGCCACGTATTGGGCAAAGTTGTCAGAGGTCTGGTGCAAGACTGGGAGGAGTGCTGGGGGTATCGGCCGGTTCTGCTGGAGACTTTTGTCGATCCGCAACATTTTGAAGGGACATGCTATCGGGCGGCCAATTTCAGGTACCTTGGCATGACCAGCGGAATGGGCCTTGTCCGGCCAGGCAAAAACTACACGACCAGCCCCAAAAAGATTTTCGTTTATCCTCTGGTGGATAATTTCCGTGAAGTTTTATGTTCGCAGGAGACGATTGGAAAGGAGGTCGGATGAGCAAGCCCAGCCGAAGACCCAATCGTGAAAAGATCAAGGCCAAAAACAGACAGTACAAAGAGGCTCAAAGAGAGTTGCTCCAGGATGAAAAGGCAAAGGGATTGCAGAGGCCCTCCCATGGCACAATCTCCAATTGTAAGTGTCGATTTGAAAGTGTAGAGGAGGAGGGGCGCATTCGCAATGAGGTGGTAACAGAGCACCTGAGTATCTTTCGCTCCAAACTGCCCATTTTGCTCAAGCGCCTGGCCAAGATCGAGGACCCGCGAAACCCTAAGAAGATAAAGCACAAAGTGTCCACGCTCATAATTTACGGGATACTGACCTTTGTGTTTCAGATGGCTTCTTGCCGCGAAGCCAACAGGGAAATGACCCAACCGATGTTCTGGCAGGATCTTCAATTTTTTTTCCCGGAGCTTGAAACCCTTCCCCATCATGACACGTTGAAGCGTCTATTATCAAATATTGACATCAATCAAATCGAAGCGCTTCATATCGATTTGATCAGAGATTTGATCCGGAAGAAGAAATTCCTACGGTACTTGGTAAATAACTGTTATCCGATTGCCATTGATGGCACCGGCAAATTCAAACGCGACTGGCTCTGGGATGAAGAGTGCCTGGAGCGTAATATCAAGAAAGAGGATGGAACGAAGAAGCAGTATCATGTCTATGTTCTGGAAGCCAATCTTGCGTTTTACGATGGAATGACTATTCCGCTGATGAGTGAAATCCTGAGCTACACCAAAGGAGATACTGGTAATGATAAACAGGACTGCGAGCTCAAGGCATTTTATCGGTTGGCCACTCGCCTGAAGGCGGCATTTCCTGCTCTGAAAATCATGGTGCTTTTGGATGGGCTTTATGCCAATGGGCCCGTGGCAGAGATATGCCGCAAAAACAAATGGCAGTTCATGATCGTATTGAAGGATGGCGCCTTGCCCAGCGTGATGAAAGAATTTGAAGCACTTTCGGCACTTGAGAAAGAAAAATTCCAGCAACACACATGGGGCAACAGGAAACAGGCTTTTCGATGGGTCAATGGCATCGACTACCGGTTTGAGTCGAACGATAAGAAAAGTCAGATCCTGCACGTCGTTGAGTGCAAAGAGAACTGGATAGAGGTTAACCGGGAAAGCGGGAAACCGGAAGAGAAAAACAGCCGCCACGTGTGGTTATCCAGCGAACCTCTGAACAGATTCAATCTTCACGAACGGTGCAACCTGGCCGCCCGTTCCCGTTGGTGCATCGAAAGCGGAATTCTCGTTGAAAAGCATCATGGATATGCGTATGAGCATTGTTTCTCGTATGATTGGAACGTCATGAAAGGATACCATGGCCTGATGCGCCTGGGCCATGTGTTCAACATTTTGGCCCGATACTCAGAACGACTTGCCAAGATTGTCAAAGATACCGGCGTGCGAGGCCTGATCAGTTTCATCCGGAATACCATGTCCGGTCCCTGGTTGGACTACCCGTGGCTGAAAGAGCGCCTGGCCGCCCCCTTTCAACTTCGACTGATGTGACGGCAACCATGGAAAGGTAAGCAAAACAATCTCCCGAACCTGGGAGGAGGGAGAGCTGTGCCCGGACTGAAGGAAATCCCTCAATTAAGGTCGTGTTGAGTGTTTGATAAAGCCGTGTTGAGCGTCTGAGGGATGCCTTTTGGAATTAAAAACGACCGGACACCCCCCCAAGGGAGATGCGGGGTCTCCTCAGCTGACCTTTTTTTAATTCATGCGTCAGCACTGGATGGGTTGGGGTGAGGTTGAATCTTGATCTTGCATTATGATAGAAATATGATTAAAGTAAAAATATGGAAACAAACAGCTCTAACGAAAATAAAAAAAGCCAGGCAGTCAATAAAATTAATGATAAGCTTTTCTGGGATATTTACAACAGGCCGAGTAATGCTGTCGGATTTTTAAGAAATTTTCTGCCACCAAACATTTTAAATGCCATTGACCTTAACTTTGTGTCCGTTGATAAAAAAAGTTATCTCAGCGAGGAATACAAGGAACATTATACCGACCTGGTTGTACAAACCAGATTAAAAGGGAATGCTCAAGAACCTGCTTTTGTTTATTTCCTGCTGGAGCACAAGAGCTATATTCCTATTCGTCCGGCATTTCAATTGTTAAGATATATGGTTGAGCAGTGGTATGAGTTGGAAAAACAAGAAGTACTGGACAGCAAATTACCGCCTATATTCCCTATTTTAGTGTACCATGGCGAGAAAGGCTGGACCCATGGGGTTCACTTCCATGACATCGTGAATATACCCCATGACGATATGAAGCCCTATATCCCAAATTTTCAATATTTTTTAAGCGATACCGCCACAGAGGATGTGGAAAAATATAATACATCCGTCGTTATCAAGTGCTGGTTCTTGATGGTAAAAAGCATAAAAACCCCTGCAATGCGGGAGAGACTATTTGAGATTGTCAATCTGCTCCATGACTTTCTGGATCAGGAGACAGCAATTGAATATATAGATATTTTTTATAAATATCTGGCAAATACAGACAACATCATCACAAAAATAGATGCTGTTCAGGCAATTGAAACAATTTTTCCAGGTAAAGGTGCTGATATGGTTAAAGGATGGGCAAAAGAATATGCGGATGAAGGAAGACATGAAGGAATGCTCTTTGATGCAAGGGAGATGGTTTTAGAAGCCCTTGATATAAAATTCAGCAGCAATGTCCCGGCAGACATTCACACAAAAATACAGGCTTTGAATAATAGGATCTTGCTGAAAAGACTTATCAGATCAGCCATTCAAAGCAAGGACATTGATGGGTTCAGGAAATCAATTGAAGAGATTACCAAAGAAGAGTCAGATTGCTGAACAAACAAGGGCAAACTATTTGACACCAATTTTTTTTTATTCAGCATCCAGCCATTCATACCGATGGTGAAGGCCGCCAAGACGTGGAAAAGCAATCGGGTTAATGTTCTCAGGCTTTTTCAGGACTGATCGGCCTGATGGTGTTTCTTTAACACTTCATAAGTTCCCCATGTATGCGCGGAGCACCCCACAGAGGATTTACCCTTGCCATATCTTTGATAAGCGCAACGATCTCCGGGTCAAGTGAAGGCCGCCCCGCGCCTTTTTTCCGTGATTTATACACCCAAAACAGTTTGAATCCTTTTCTGTGCCAGCGGATTACTGTTTCCGGTTTCACAACAATTAGAACGCTTTTCCAGTCCTTCCAAACCCTGGATAAAAACACCCAGAAAATCCGGTCCCTGATTTTGATCTTTGGCCGTTTAACATGCTGCTTCATAATAGCCAGTTGTTGGCGAAGTGCGAGATTCTCAATGAGAAGATTTCTTTCCCTCAGAATCAACAAAATGGACATGAAAATTAGCAAAATTATAGTTTCCATAATGCTCTAAACTATAATGGAGGGTTTGAGAATTGTCAATGATTTCAGGTAGGACGAATAAATACGAATGACAGCATGCCATTGATCCAGCAGCACGGCATCCATGCAGGCAAGACCGGTGGTGGCAAAATAACCCAGCCAGCTCACCTGAACCGGTGCTGGACGATGGGCAAAAACGGTCAAACGGGAACCCGCAGTATGACCGGAAAGATCCACCAATATATCAATCCCGTCTTCACTGATAAGTCTGGCAAGTGCAACATCATCCAATGATCTGACATCCCGGAAGGTAGAGGCCGCACGAATCTGGTTGGTTACCCAGTCAGACACCATACCTGCACTGTAGGCAAACACTGCAACCCTGCCAGGATCATGGGCTTTGAGAACATCTTTGACAAACAACCCCACTGTATGCTGACAAAAATCAGGGGAAACATAGCCAATGCGAAGTTGACGAGCCTTAATCGGCCGTAATACAGGTCGCACTTTTGCACCACCTGCTCTTACCACTGCCCACTCACCCCAGGCCCTTGCCAGATTAAACCGTTCCTCATCTGTTGCTGCTGAATCATATTCCAGGCTCACCAGGGCATTACGTCGTATAACCGGATTGTCAGGATGCTGTTCCTGCAGGCTTGCATATAGACGTCTGGATTCCGGATGATCCCCAAAATCACGGGATAGGTTGGCCAGATTCACCAGGGAGGGCATGTGGGTGAAGGAAACATGCAGCATCCGGCTGTGGGACTCAATAACGGCAAGGGCATACAGCTTCCTTGAGGTGCCCCCGTAAATGAGACTTCCAAAATGCCCCCAGTCAATCTGCATCTGTTGCCCGGCATCCGATTCAAAACGAATAAAAGCCTGCCTGGTGGTTGCATCGCGCTTAAGCGTTCGCAGATAATCCCGGACAATGGTGACCTCTCCTTCAAAGCCCCTTTCTTTAATATGTCTCAAAACCACAGGGGCTTTGATTTTGGGATATTGCTCTACCATTTCCTTGATAATCAGCCGGTATGGATCCAGTTTGGAAGATCGTTGGACATTATTTTGCGGGAGAATATCCGGCTCTTTTATGTATTTTGACACCGTAGCCCTGTCCAATCCCAGTGTGCCTGCAATCATTCTGTTTGAAAAACCCATTCCCTTTAATCGGTGCATTTCAAAAATTTGAAGTTTGCTAATCATCGGACACCTCTATTGTACGACAAGGAGGGTGGGCAGGGCAATGAAAGTACCTGGAACAGGCTGGTGGCAACCCTGAAAATGGTGGAAAAAAAAATCCTTGATAATGGTTGGGAATTAAATCGCTATTCCCAGAAAGGGAAGTTGTGAATACGCGGAAGGGAACCATGAAGCTGATTAGCATGGCTCTGGAAAAGGCTGGGATTGAATTTATAAATGATGATGAGGAAGGATGGGTTGGGGTGAGGTTGAATCTTGATCTTGCATTATGATAGAAATATGATTAGAGTAAAAATATGGAAACAAACAGCTCTAACGAAAATAAAAAAAGCCAGGCAGTCAATAAAATTAATGATAAGCTTTTCTGGGATATTTACAACAGGCCGAGTAATGCTGTCGGATTTTTAAGAAATTTTCTGCCACCAAACATTTTAAATGCCATTGACCTTAACTTTGTGTCCGTTGATAAAAAAAGTTATCTCAGCGAGGAATACAAGGAACATTATACCGACCTGGTTGTACAAACCAGATTAAAAGGGAATGCTCAAGAACCTGCTTTTGTTTATTTCCTGCTGGAGCACAAGAGCTATATTCCTATTCGTCCGGCATTTCAATTGTTAAGATATATGGTTGAGCAGTGGTATGAGTTGGAAAAACAAGAAGTACTGGGCAGCAAATTACCGCCTATATTCCCTATTTTAGTGTACCATGGCGAGAAAGGCTGGACCCATGGGGTTCACTTCCATGACATCGTGAATATACCCCATGACGATATGAAGCCCTATATCCCAAATTTTCAATATTTTTTAAGCGATACCGCCACAGAGGATGTGGAAAAATATAATACATCCGTCGTTATCAAGTGCTGGTTCTTGATGGTAAAAAGCATAAAAACCCCTGCAATGCGGGAGAGACTATTTGAGATTGTCAATCTGCTCCATGACTTTCTGGATCAGGAGACAGCAATTGAATATATAGATATTTTTTATAAATATCTGGCAAATACAGACAACATCATCACAAAAATAGATGCTGTTCAGGCAATTGAAACAATTTTTCCAGGTAGAGGTGCTGATATGGTTAAAGGATGGGCAAAAGAATATGCGGATGAAGGCATGGAAAGAGGCATGGAGAAAGGCATGCTCTTTGAAGCAAGGGAGATGATTTTAGAAGCCCTTGATACAAAATTCAGCAGCAATGTTCCGGCAGACATTCACATAAAAATACAGGCTTTGAACAATAGGATCTTGCTGAAAAGACTTATCAGATCAGCCATTCAAAGCAAGGACATTGATGGGTTCAGAAAATCAATTGAAGAACTAACCAAAGAAGAGTCAGAGCTATAGCGCTCAGATAAATTAATACAGTTCTACGCAGCTAAATTGATACGTTGATTCACAAAGGCAAGCAGTGACCCCGCCCCCAGCAAAGTAAAAAAACGTCTGCAGTTTTTCGCCGCAGCCCTGCAGCAGATGCTACTGGATAGCTCAATTGGAGCATCGTGATTTTTTTCGTTAATTGAATTATCTGAATGTTTAAGGAGGGAGATCCTTTTTTCAAGATCTGTGATGGCTTGATTTTTATCGCCTGAAGGGTGATTCAGGATGACGTTGTCGGGTTTGGGGGATGGATCAAAGATTTAAAAACATCACGAATATGAACCATATCACCGGCACGGTCCGTCACTGCCGTGAGCATATTGTCCACCACAATCTCTTTGGGCGTACCGCCAAAATAGCGGAACGCATCCACAAGGCACTGATGTAGCACCGCCTGTTTTTGACTGTGGGTGAAGGAAACATGCAGCATCTGGCTGTGGGACTCAATAACGGCAAGGGCATACAGCTTCCTTGAGGTGCCCCCGTAAATGAGACTTCCAAAATGCCCCCAGTCAATCTGCATCTGTTGCCCGGCATCCGATTCAAAACGAATAAAAGCCTGCCTGGTGGTTGCATCGCGCTTAAGCGTTCGCAGATAATCCCGGACAATGGTGACCTCTCCTTCAAAGCCCTTTTCTTTAATATGTCTCAAAACCACAGGGGCTTTGATTTTGGGATATTGCTCTACCATTTCCTTGATAATCAGCCGGTATGGATCCAGTTTGGAAGATCGTTGGACATTATTTTGCGGGAGAATATCCGGCTCTTTTATGTATTTTGACACCGTAGCCCTGTCCAATCCCAGTGTGCCTGCAATCATTCTGTTTGAAAAACCCATTCCCTTTAATCGGTGCATTTCAAAAATTTGAAGTTTGCTAATCATCGGACACCTCTATTGTACGACAAGGAGGGTGGGCAGGGCAATGAAAGTACCTGGAACAGGCTGGTGGCAACCCTGAAAATGGTGGAAAAAAAATCCTTGATAATGGTTGGGAATTAAATCGCTATTCCCAGAAAGGGAAGTTGTGAATACGCGGAAGGGAACCATGAAGCTGATTAGCATGGCTCTGGAAAAGGCTGAGATTGAATTTATAAATGATGAGGAAGGATGGGTTGGGGTGAGGTTGAATCTTGATCTTGCATTATGATAGAAATATGATTAGAGTAAAAATATGGAAACAAACAGCTCTAACGAAAATAAAAAAAGCCAGGCAGTCAATAAAATTAATGATAAGCTTTTCTGGGATATTTACAACAGGCCGAGTAATGCTGTCGGATTTTTAAGAAATTTTCTGCCACCAAACATTTTAAATGCCATTGACCTTAACTTTGTGTCCGTTGATAAAAAAAGTTATCTCAGCGAGGAATACAAGGAACATTATACCGACCTGGTTGTACAAACCAGATTAAAAGGGAATGCTCAAGAACCTGCTTTTGTTTATTTCCTGCTGGAGCACAAGAGCTATATTCCTATTCGTCCGGCATTTCAATTGTTAAGATATATGGTTGAGCAGTGGTATGAGTTGGAAAAACAAGAAGTACTGGGCAGCAAATTACCGCCTATATTCCCTATTTTAGTGTACCATGGCGAGAAAGGCTGGACCCATGGGGTTCACTTCCATGACATCGTGAATATACCCCATGACGATATGAAGCCCTATATCCCAAATTTTCAATATTTTTTAAGCGATACCGCCACAGAGGATGTGGAGAAATATAATACATCCGTCGTTATCAAGTGCTGGTTCTTGATGGTAAAAAGCATAAAAACCCCTGCAATGCGGGAGAGACTATTTGAGATTGTCAATCTGCTCCATGACTTTCTGGATCAGGAGACAGCAATTGAATATATAGATATTTTTTATAAATATCTGGCAAATACAGACAACATCATCACAAAAACAGATGCTGTTCAGGCAATTGAAACAATTTTTCCAGGTAGAGGTGCTGATATGGTTAAAGGATGGGCAAAAGAATATGCGGATGAAGGCATGGAAAGAGGCATGGAGAAAGGCATGGAGAAAGGCATGCTCTTTGAAGCAAGGGAGATGATTTTAGAAGCCCTTGATACAAAATTCAGCAGCAATGTTCCGGCAGACATTCACATAAAAATACAGGCTTTGAACAATAGGATCTTGCTGAAAAGACTTATCAGATCAGCCATTCAAAGCAAGGACATTGATGGGTTCAGAAAATCAATTGAAGAACTAACCAAAGAAGAGTCAGAGCTATAGCGCTCAGATAAATTAATACAGTTCTACGCAGATAAATTGATACGTTGATTCACAAAGGCAAGCAGTGACCCCGCCCCCAGCAAAGTAAAAAAACGTCTGCAGTTTTTCGCCGCAGCCCTGCAGCAGATGCTACTGGATAGCTCAATTGGAGCATCGTGATTTTTTTCGTTAATTGAATTATCTGAATGTTTAAGGAGGGAGATCCTTTTTTCAAGATCTGTGATGGCTTGATTTTTATCGCCTGAAGGGTGATTCAGGATGGCGTTGTCGGGTTTGGGGGATGGATCAAAGATTTAAAAACATCACGAATATGAACCATATCACTTGAGAGCGGTCACAAAAAATGATGGAAAAATAGCTTAAAATAGTCCAAAAGAGTGAGGGAAAATAAAGGAACTCCCTCGCGTACTTTGGCCAGTCCGTTGTAGGGAGTTCCTGCCACATTAACCTTATAATAGCAGGAATAATGATACCACTTAACACCATCGCGCTCAAATCATTATTTTCACTTCTTTACCAGATTGATCTCGAATTGCTTGAAATTACACGCAACCGTAGATGTCCTTTTTATGGCGGTCCGCTGCACTGTGCCCATTTTCAGCGAAAACCCCGTGGTGGTCCACCTGAACTCCAAGAGGCTTTTGAAATTCGTTTCAGCCTGTGCTGTGGTAATAAAGAGTGCAGACGTCGCACCATGCCGCCATCGGTAAGGTTCTGGGGAAGACGAGTTTACTGGGCACCGGTCTTATTACTGGTCACTGCGCTGCGCCAAAACAAAAATCCGGATGTTACCCTGAAGCGTCTCAAAAAATTTTGCGGTGTATGGCGTTCAACAGTCAATCGCTGGAAAAAATATTTTTTATCCCTATTTCCCCAAAGTGAGGCCTATCGACGATTGGACGGCCCCCTCATGCCCCAAGGCAATATCGGCTGTTTTCTTTATGATTTGTTAGAACGACTCAGCGAAACTCTTGATCATCCTGAAGCTGCCCTGGTTCGTTGTCTCAAGCTTCTTGTTCTGGGACCTTGAGAGCCGACGTATTTGATGGCCTTGAGCATCTGACCCGATTCACGCAGAAGTTGGGCTGCGGACACCATAAAGATAATCTGTTACAAGGGCATAACCATGATTTGTGACCGTTTACCCCCATGGAGGTGGGTATGATGGAAGCAAATCCAAAGGAGATGCCTTATGATGAGTCAACAACACATACCTGAGTGGCAACGCTGGGCTCAATTTCGTCTTTCAGTGATCGGAGAACTGCTGTACAGCCCGCCTCCCAGGGGAGAACTACAACAAGCTATTGCCCGGTTGGCCCAAAAAGTCTACCGACATCCCATTGATCCCGGTCGCCAACTCAGCATTGGCGCATCAACCATTGAGCGTTGGTATTATAAAGCCATAAAAGCCCAGGACCCGGTGGCGATTCTGGGCCGAAGAATCCGCTCTGATTCCGGTGTCCGATGGTCTATGCCTGAAATTCTGCTCAAGGAATTGGAGGCCCAATACAGCCAGTACCCCCGGTGGACCGTTCAGCTACACTATGACAATTTAAAAGTTCGGGTTCAGAATCAACCCCATCTGGGGGAATTACCCAGATATAAGACGGTATTGCGCTGTATGCGTGATAACGGCTGGACCAGATTCCGAGAGCCCGCCCAGGCGACCAACGGACAATTGCTGGCAGCAAAGCGCAAGGAGCAGCGGGAGATAAGAGGATTTGAGGTTCCTTACCTCAACGGGCTTTGGCATTTGGATTTCCACCATGCCAAAGTACGCATTTTGGATGGTTCCGGCCGCTGGCACCAGCCCATGGCACTGGCCATTCTTGATGACTATGCTCGCATCTGCTGTCATCTGCAATTTTATCTTTCCGAAACGGCGGAATGCCTGATCCATGGATTAACCCAAGCCTTTATGAAACGTGGTTTGCCAAGATCGCTGATGAGTGACAACGGGGCTGCCATGATCGCCGAAGAAACCCGCCAGGGGCTGGGACGTCTTGGGATTGATCATAAAACGACCTTGCCCTATTCCCCCTATCAAAATGGGAAGCAGGAGGTTTTCCGGAGTCAACTTGAAGGACGTTTTCTGGAGCTTTTACGTCACAAGAAAGACTTGAAGTTGTCTTTTCTCAATCAGGCAGGACAGGCCTGGGTTGAACAGGACTATCATCGCAGGCATCATCGCAGGCATCATCGCAGGCATCATCGGGAAATAGACTCAACTCCCCTGGAGCGGATGCTCAGTGCCCGGAATGTTGCCAGAACCGCACCGGATGGAGAGTCACTCCGTCTGGCCTTTACACGTAGATTTATCCGAAAAGTAAAACACAGTGACCTCACCGTCACGGTAGGAGGTATCCGCTATGAACTGCCGTCTCGTTTTTCTCATTTGTCATCCGCAGCCCTGCGAGCGCCCGAATGGGATAAAAGCCACATGGTGCTGGTCGATGAAAAAACAGATGCCCCCTTGGCACGCCTGACACCTCAGGATAAAGTCCACAATGCATCGGGTCAACGCAGGCTTATCAGCCCGAAACCTGCCATGGTATCCTGATGGCCGATGATATTACACCGGAACTGTTGCACAGAAACCACAAGTTCCCGGACGGCTCCTGGAAACCTGGTAGAATGGTGGTGGAAACCTCGCCTGAGAATTTTCAGGTCTGGATTCATGCCCATCGCCACCTCTCCCTTGAGGAAAAACGCTATTGGTTGAAAAAAATGAGATCAGATCCCGGTGCTGATCCCTGCAATCGATGGGGCCGATGCCCAGGGTTCAGAAATCGAAAAAATAAATACCGTACCAATAACGGACTTTATCCCCTGGCAAGGCTCATCTGGGCCGACTGGATACATACCGTTCATATCCCGGCCCCGCCTTTTATCCAGGTTCGGGGAGAAGCCGTTACCTTTTCCCATCTCCCCCTGGAGGGGGGCGTGTGTCATCGCCCTGTTCTTCCCCGGCATTATTATGACCGTGGAGATGAATCTGCTACGGATTTTGCTTTTGCCATGGCCTTGTTCAGAAGGGGAATGGATGAAGATGACGTCAAACGTCAATTGTTGGAACAGAGGGACGAATGGAAAAACCATTCAGGTCCACGACGGAAAGAGGCTTATTTGCACAGGACACTTTGCAGGGCAAAAAGACTTATCCAACCTTCTTGAATACCCTGTTCGAATGATTTTGAATGATTCTTTTATGATTTCTCCATCAGTTAGCCCGACTACGTTTCCATCATTTTTTGAGACCGCTCTCAGGCTGGGATTGAATTTATAAATGATGATGAGGAAGGATGGGTTGGGGTGAGGTTGAATCTTGATCTTGCATTATGATAGAAATATGATTAGAGTAAAAATATGGAAACAAACAGCTCTAACGAAAATAAAAAAAGCCAGGCAGTCAATAAAATTAATGATAAGCTTTTCTGGGATATTTACAACAGGCCGAGTAATGCTGTCGGATTTTTAAGAAATTTTCTGCCACCAAACATTTTAAATGCCATTGACCTTAACTTTGTGTCCGTTGATAAAAAAAGTTATCTCAGCGAGGAATACAAGGAACATTATACCGACCTGGTTGTACAAACCAGATTAAAAGGGAATGCTCAAGAACCTGCTTTTGTTTATTTCCTGCTGGAGCACAAGAGCTATATTCCTATTCGTCCGGCATTTCAATTGTTAAGATATATGGTTGAGCAGTGGTATGAGTTGGAAAAACAAGAAGTACTGGGCAGCAAATTACCGCCTATATTCCCTATTTTAGTGTACCATGGCGAGAAAGGCTGGACCCATGGGGTTCACTTCCATGACATCGTGAATATACCCCATGACGATATGAAGCCCTATATCCCAAATTTTCAATATTTTTTAAGCGATACCGCCACAGAGGATGTGGAAAAATATAATACATCCGTCGTTATCAAGTGCTGGTTCTTGATGGTAAAAAGCATAAAAACCCCTGCAATGCGGGAGAGACTATTTGAGATTGTCAATCTGCTCCATGACTTTCTGGATCAGGAGACAGCAATTGAATATAGTGCTCCAACTTTGGTTTTTTAGGCATACTATTTGCTTGCAAAATAATCGTTCAAAATATAATCGCCAGACTGGACAGTAGGTTTTGAATTTGATAGACCCATGATGCAACTAATTACTCAAATTGCATGGAGATGCTTATGGGCATATCAAAATACCAGTTTAGTGAAGATGAAATTGCAAAACTGCGCACTCATAGAGACAATCAATCTGATGCACGATTAAAAATAAGATTTATTGCACTTTTAATGATAGCCGAAGGTGTTGAGCTTAAAACAATTACATGTGTTATCGGCAAATCTATTATAACTATTGAAAACTGGCTCTTCCAGTATATAACAAAAGGAATCAATAGTTTAGACTTTTTTCAATACAAACCGAAGCAATCGTACCTGACTTCAGAGCAAATCGATCAGGTTGTTAGCTGGGTAAAGGAAACAAACCCTGCAAAAATCAAGGAGGTCAGAGAATTTATCAAAGATCATTTTGATACCGCCTATAGCTGTGAAGCCGTAAGAAAACTGTTAAAAAAAAATGGGCTTAAGGTTTTACGGCCCAAGGTAGTGCCTGGCAATCCACCCAGCGAAGATGTTCAAAAAAAAACCGTCGAAAAATATTTCGAAATGAAACAAACCAGTGAACCAGGAACGGTGTTTTTGTTTGGAGATGGAATGCATTTGATCCATCAGAATATTCCGGGGTTGTGCTGGGGAGATCCCAAAGATCCCCCAGTATTAAAAACCAATACAGGTCGTCAACGACTAAATATATTGGGAGCTTATAACCCGGATACACACTCATTTGTTCATCTTACCGGAGAAGAGAATTGCAATGCAGAGAAGGTGATTGAATACTTTGATGTGATCATAAAAAGCTACTGGAAAGCCCCCTCAATCGTACTGATTTTGGATAATGCCAAGTATTTTAAGGCAAAAATTGTCTCAGAATGGCTTGAAGATCATCCTAAACTCAAAGTGGAATTTTTACCGCCATATGCACCCAATCTAAACTTAATTGAGCGGTTCTGGCGTTTTGTCAAAGAACATCTTGTAAAAAATACGTATTACAAGAAATATAAAACGTTTCGCGCTAAAGTGTTTCAGTTCATCAACCACATCGACGAACATGTCAATGAACTGAAGACATTGATGGTAGAAAAATTTGAGATTGTAAAGGTGAAAGCATAAACTGTGCCATATAAAACCTAAGTTGGAGTACTATATATAGATATTTTTTATAAATATCTGGCAAATACAGACAACATCATCACAAAAACAGATGCTGTTCAGGCAATTGAAACAATTTTTCCAGGTAGAGGTGCTGATATGGTTAAAGGATGGGCAAAAGAATATGCAGATGAAGGCATGGAAAGAGGCATGGAGAAAGGCATGCTCTTTGATGCAAGGGAGATGGTTTTAGAAGCCCTTGATATAAAATTCAGCAGCAATGTCCCGGCAGACATTCACACAAAAATACAGGCTTTGAATAATAGGATCTTGCTGAAAAGACTTATCAGATCAGCCATTCAAAGCAAGGACATTGATGGGTTCAGGAAATCAATTGAAGAGATTACCAAAGAAGAGTCAGATTGCTGAACAAACAAGGGCAAACTATTTGACACCATTTTTTTTTATTCAGCATCCAGCCATTCATACCGATGGTGAAGGCCGCCAAGACGTGGAAAAGCAATCGGGTTAATGTTCTCAGGCTTTTTCAGGACTGATCGGCCTGATGGCGTTTCTTTAACACTTCATAAGTTCCCCATGTATGCGCGGAGCTCCCCACAGAGGGTTTGCCCTTGCCATATCTTTGATAAGCCCAACGATTTCCGGGTCAAGTGAAGGGCGTCCTACACGACGTTTCCGTGACTTAAACGTCCAAAACAGTTTGAATCCTTTTCTGTGCCAGCGGATTACTGTTTCCGGTTTCACAACAATTAGAACGCTTTTCCAGTCCTTCCAAACCCTGGATAAAAACACCCAGAAAATCCGGTCCCTGATTTTGATCTTTGGCCGTTTAACATGCTGCTTCATAATAGCCAGTTGTTGGCGAAGTGCGAGATTCTCAATGAGAAGATTTCTTTCCCTCAGAATCAACAAAATGGACATGAAAATTAGCAAAATTATAGTTTCCATAATGCTCTAAACTATAATTAAGGCTTTGAGAATTGTCAATGATTTCAGGTAGGACGAATAAATACGAATGAAGATCTGGCAAACAAAGCCAGTCTGACCATGACACCTGTAAGTAGAATGGAAAGGGAAGTTGTGAATACGCGGAAGGGAACCATGAAACTAAATTCAATGGCTCTGGAAAAGGCTGGGATTGAATTTATAAATGATGATGAGGAAGGATGGGTTGGGGTGAGGTTGAATCTTGATCTTGCATTATGATAGAAATATGATTAAAGTAAAAATATGGAAACAAACAGCTCTAACGAAAATAAAAAAAGCCAGGCAGTCAATAAAATTAATGATAAGCTTTTCTGGGATATTTACAACAGGCCGAGTAATGCTGTCGGATTTTTAAGAAATTTTCTGCCACCAAACATTTTAAATGCCATTGACCTTAACTTTGTGTCCGTTGATAAAAAAAGTTATCTCAGCGAGGAATACAAGGAACATTATACCGACCTGGTTGTACAAACCAGATTAAAAGGGAATGCTCAAGAACCTGCTTTTGTTTATTTCCTGCTGGAGCACAAGAGCTATATTCCTATTCGTCCGGCATTTCAATTGTTAAGATATATGGTTGAGCAGTGGTATGAGTTGGAAAAACAAGAAGTACTGGGCAGCAAATTACCGCCTATATTCCCTATTTTAGTGTACCATGGCGAGAAAGGCTGGACCCATGGGGTTCACTTCCATGACATCGTGAATATACCCCATGACGATATGAAGCCCTATATCCCAAATTTTCAATATTTTTTAAGCGATACCGCCACAGAGGATGTGGAGAAATATAATACATCCGTCGTTATCAAGTGCTGGTTCTTGATGGTAAAAAGCATAAAAACCCCTGCAATGCGGGAGAGACTATTTGAGATTGTCAATCTGCTCCATGACTTTCTGGATCAGGAGACAGCAATTGAATATATAGATATTTTTTATAAATATCTGGCAAATACAGACAACATCATCACAAAAACAGATGCTGTTCAGGCAATTGAAACAATTTTTCCAGGTAGAGGTGCTGATATGGTTAAAGGATGGGCAAAAGAATATGCGGATGAAGGAAGACATGAAGGAAGACATGAAGGAATGCTCTTTGATGCAAGGGAGATGGTTTTAGAAGCCCTTGATATAAAATTCAGCAGCAACGTTCCGGCAGACATTCACACAAAAATACAGGCTTTGAACAATAGGATCTTGCTGAAAAGACTGCATAGGTCTGCCATTCAAAGCAAGGACATTGATGGATTCAGGAAATCAATTGAAGAACTGACCAAAGAAGAGTCAGATTCCTGAGCAAGCAAACTATTTGACACCAATTTTTTTTATTCAGCATCCAGCCATTCATACCGATGGTGAAGGCCGCCCCGCGCCTTTTTTCCGTGATTTATACACCCAAAACAGTTTGAATCCTTTTCTGTGCCAGCGGATTACTGTTTCCGGTTTCACAACAATTAGAACGCTTTTCCAGTCCTTCCAAACCCTGGATAAAAACACCCAGAAAATCCGGTCCCTGATTTTGATCTTTGGCCGTTTAACATGCTGCTTCATAATTGCAAGTTGTTGTCGCAGGGCAAGGTTCTCAATGAGAAGATTTCTTTCCCTCAGAATCAACAAAATGGACATGAAAATTAGCAAAATTATAGTTTCCATAATGCTCTAAACTATAATGGAGGGTTTGAGAATTGTCAATGATTTCAGGTAGGACGAATAAATACGAATGACAGGGTGTATAAGAATAGAAAACGATTTCACTCGCCAATATGGTGAAATATTCCGTACAGAAAAAAAGGAATAAACTATGCAAAAAGAATTTTACGTGGTCATTGAAAAAGATGAGGATGGCTTCTTTGTTGGTGAAGTCCCGGCGCTGAAAGGATGCTATGCTCAGGGCAGAAATGTTGAAGATTTAATGCGGAATATGCGGGATGTCATCGGGATGTGTCTTGAAGATGAAACCGATCCAGTTATTCAAAATGAATTCATAGGCGTCCAGAAAGTGAGCATTGAAAATGAACCAGCCAATGCTTAAGGCTGACGATGTGATAAAATCCCTAAAAAGCCACGGTTTCAATGTTGTACGTCAAAAAGGTAGCCACGTCCGTTTGCGCCATGAAGACGGCAGAGTAACTACTGTCCCTTCACACTCAGGCCAGGATATAGGCAAAGGTCTGCTGAGAAAAATACTTCGTGATACAGAATTGACCATGGCAGAGCTGAGTTTGAAAACTTGAACCGGGATAACTATACATTAAAGGTCGGGCAAAAAAAGATATGGAACTCGACTATCAAGTTTTTTTCATGACAGTTTGAGCTAACTCACTCATAATTGACCCATATTTACATTTTGTATCTCAATGAGGGTGTCGGTTCTAATCTTCCCAAATCCCTTCCGACCATATGCTTGGCAGATGGTATTAATTGGAAATGTTCTTTGACAAGTTGAATGAATTCTTTAAGCTTTGCAAAAGGATTGCTCTCCTGCAATATCGACTTGATAAACGCCAGCAGGGATTCTACTTGAGACAATCTTTGCAGGCTGCCTACGGTATAAGCGGGCAGTTTGTTTTCCAAGCGGGCTGTTTGCTCTGGATGAAGGAGTAAAGCGTGGTCTAACAACAGACTCAGGATCACTCCGCGGACTGCTCCCTCTTCGTCAAATTGCCTGGCCTCTCTTCCCCAGCCTTCATAAAGCTTCCAGTCCTCAAAGAAAACCTCTACAAGCCATCTCAGCGTATAAGCCTGGGCAATATCAAGCGTACGCCAACTCATGTCTGTGGCAACCAAAAAGCGATAGTCCTTTTCATTTTCGTATTTCAAGGCAATAACAAAACGCCTTTTTCCGTGTGCATCAACTTTTAATCGGGCACTGCTGACAGTCACTTCAATCTGCTCGTCCCCTCTTACTGTCAAAGTCTGCTGCACTCCTTTGTTTGTGTCGTTGAAATACTTCTCCAATTTCTTTTTTTTGTTTCTGACAAGGATATTCTGGTTTTTACGTAACTGACTGATTGTCTGCACTCCACCAAAGATAGAAGAGGCTTTGTCCATAAAATCACCTTCACCATACAAAGCGTCTGCCATAATGACAGAGACCTTGATACCACTATGATGTTTTACAAAGTCATGCAGTAGGCCCAGAGCCAAATCCAACTTTGTCGGATAATCAGGGTTACGCTCCGGCTCAGGCGCTCTCTGGCTTTTTGGGACACCTTTTTTTTTCAATGCGGCTTCTTCTTTGTTCCAGGCCGAGAGCACAGGATCCGGCTGGTAAAAGACAAAACCAACGGGTATCGTGATGGAGGATGTAACCAGCAGCAGTACAATCACTGTCTGACCGTTGACATAACCTCCTGAAGCTTTGTGCTTCTGTTTGTAGCCCAGGACTTTTAAAGAAGATGCTCGACCAACTAAACATAGATAAGGACGATATATAGGAAGGTATGAACATGGAATTTATATACCCAGCGATAGTAGAAGAGGAAGAAGGTTTTTTCACGGTATCATTCAGAGACCTCCCACATGCAATTACCGATGGCACAACATACGAAGAAGCCGTTGAAGAAGCCGTTGATTGTCTCGGTGAGGCTTTAGCTTCATGTATTGTCGACAACGAAGAACTGCCTATTCCAAGCACAGCTACAGTTGATGAGGTATTGATAGCACCACCTGCTCTAATCGCTGCTAAAGCCGCTTTATATTTAGCGACAAAAGATGCGGGTTTAAGCAAGACAGCCCTTGCATTAAGACTTGGCGTTTCTGAAGCAGTAGGCCGACGTTTGATTAACCCTCAATACCAATCGAAAATTGTTAATATTGAGAAGGCAATGGCTGTTGCTGGTAGGAGAATGGTTATAGGATATGCTTGATATATTTTTCCAGGAACGTGTAGGAAATGAGCAACAAAATTTGATAATCATAGAAATATGAATCCATACCGGCTTCCAGCAAAAATACACCCTCAGTGGTACCCTCAAATTGATTTTCAGCCACTCGCCTATCCCTGATATCAACCAAGCACAAAGCCACTTAAATAGGCATTAAAACGCTTCACAGCGGATACCCCGTTTTTCACCCTATGTGTGTTCTATTTGATAAAGGTTGGATTGGTGCGAAGTTAAAGCAGGGACAAGGACAAGTGAAAAAACCAGGCAGGACTTAGAATCCCACCTGATATAAGCCAATTTATTATTGGGCACTTTTGGGAAGCAATTCATTTAAAGCTTTGCCATAAGTATTTCTGGCTGTCTTCATAATAGCTATTTCGTTTTTCAGGTTTTCAATTTTTCTATTCACTACCTGTGTAATGATTGCAGCTGTGCTTTTGCTTCGTCTGAAAATTCTTCTGTGTCGTACTCTTGTCCATCAATGGTCATCTTTGGCATTACTTTTTCCTTTTGTTTTTTAATGGGAATGTGTGTTTCAGGTTGTTTCCATAATGCTTGGAACTATAATGAATTGTACCAAATTTATCCATGATTTCAGGCAGGACAAATAAATACGAGAGACAGCTGGTTCTTGATGGTAAAAAGCATAAAAACCCCTGCAATGCGGGAGAGACTATTTGAGATTGTCAATCTGCTCCATGACTTTCTGGATCAGGAGACAGCAATTGAATATATAGATATTTTTTATAAATATCTGGCAAATACAGACAACATCATCACAAAAACAGATGCTGTTCAGGCAATTGAAACAATTTTTCCAGGTAGAGGTGCTGATATGGTTAAAGGATGGGCAAAAGAATATGCGGATGAAGGCATGGAAAGAGGCATGGAAAGAGGCATGGAGAAAGGCATGCTCTTTGATGCAAGGGAGATGGTTTTAGAAGCCCTTGATATAAAATTCAGCAGCAATGTCCCGGCAGACATTCACACAAAAATACAGGCTTTGAATAATAGGATCTTGCTGAAAAGACTTATCAGATCAGCCATTCAAAGCAAGGACATTGATGGGTTCAGGAAATCAATTGAAGAGATTACCAAAGAAGAGTCAGATTGCTGAACAAACAAGGGCAAACTATTTGACACCAATTTTTTTTTATTCAGCATCCAGCCATTCATACCGATGGTGAAGGCCGCCAAGACGTGGAAAAGCAATCGGGTTAATGTTCTCAGGCTTTTTCAGGACTGATCGGCCTGATGGCGTTTCTTTAACACTTCATAAGTTCCCCATGTATGCGCGGAGCTCCCCACAGAGGGTTTGCCCTTGCCATATCTTTGATAAGCCCAACGATTTCCGGGTCAAGTGAAGGGCGTCCTACACGACGTTTCCGTGACTTAAACGTCCAAAACAGTTTGAATCCTTTTCTGTGCCAGCGGATTACTGTTTCCGGTTTCACAACAATTAGAACGCTTTTCCAGTCCTTCCAAACCCTGGATAAAAACACCCAGAAAATCCGGTCCCTGATTTTGATCTTTGGCCGTTTAACATGCTGCTTCATAATAGCCAGTTGTTGGCGAAGTGCGAGATTCTCAATGAGAAGATTTCTTTCCCTCAGAATCAACAAAATGGACATGAAAATTAGCAAAATTATAGTTTCCATAATGCTCTAAACTATAATTAAGGTTTTAAGATTTGTCAATTATTTCAGGTAGGACGCAGTGCTGACGCATGAATTAAAAAAAGGTCAGCTGAAGAGACCCCGCATCTCCCTTGGGGGGGGGGCCGGTCGTTTTTAATTCCAAAAGGCATCCCTCAGACGCTCAACACGGCTTTATCAAACACTCAACACGACCTTAATTGAGGGATTTCCTTCAGTCCGGGCACAGCTCTCCCTCCTCCCAGGTTCGGGAGATTGTTTTGCTTACCTTTCCATGGTTGCCGTCACATCAGTCGAAGTTGAAAGGGGGCGGCCAGGCGCTCTTTCAGCCACGGGTAGTCCAACCAGGGACCGGACATGGTATTCCGGATGAAACTGATCAGGCCTCGCACGCCGGTATCTTTGACAATCTTGGCAAGTCGTTCTGAGTATCGGGCCAAAATGTTGAACACATGGCCCAGGCGCATCAGGCCATGGTATCCTTTCATGACGTTCCAATCATACGAGAAACAATGCTCATACGCATATCCATGACGCTTTTCAACGAGAATTCCGCTTTCGATGCACCAACGGGAACGGGCGGCCAGGTTGCACCGTTCGTGAAGATTGAATCTGTTCAGAGGTTCGCTGGATAACCACACGTGGCGGCTGTTTTTCTCTTCCGGTTTCCCGCTTTCCCGGTTAACCTCTATCCAGTTCTCTTTGCACTCAACGACGTGCAGGATCTGACTTTTCTTATCGTTCGACTCAAACCGGTAGTCGATGCCATTGACCCATCGAAAAGCCTGTTTCCTGTTGCCCCATGTGTGTTGCTGGAATTTTTCTTTCTCAAGTGCCGAAAGTGCTTCAAATTCTTTCATCACGCTGGGCAAGGCGCCATCCTTCAATACGATCATGAACTGCCATTTGTTTTTGCGGCATATCTCTGCCACGGGCCCATTGGCATAAAGCCCATCCAAAAGCACCATGATTTTCAGAGCAGGAAATGCCGCCTTCAGGCGAGTGGCCAACCGATAAAATGCCTTGAGCTCGCAGTCCTGTTTATCATTACCAGTATCTCCTTTGGTGTAGCTCAGGATTTCACTCATCAGCGGAATAGTCATTCCATCGTAAAACGCAAGATTGGCTTCCAGAACATAGACATGATACTGCTTCTTCGTTCCATCCTCTTTCTTGATATTACGCTCCAGGCACTCTTCATCCCAGAGCCAGTCGCGTTTGAATTTGCCGGTGCCATCAATGGCAATCGGATAGCAGTTGTTGACCAGGTACCGTTTGAATTTTTTCTTCCTGATCAAATCTCTAATCAGATCAACATGAAGCTTTTCGATTTGGTTGACGTCAATTCTCGCCAATAGACGCTTCAACGTGTCATGATGGGGAAGCGTTTCAAGCTCCGGGAAAAAATATCGAAGATTCTGCCAGAACATCGGCTGGGTCATTTCCCTGTTGGCTTCGCGGCAAGAAGCCATCTGAAACACAAAGGTCAGTATCCCGTAAATTATGAGCGTGGACACTTTGTGCTTTATCTTCTTAGGGTTTCGCGGGTCCTCGATCTTGGCCAGGCGCTTGAGCAAAATGGGCAGTTTGGAGCGAAAGATACTCAGGTGCTCTGTTACCACCTCATTGCGAATGCGCCCCTCCTCCTCTACACTTTCAAATCGACACTTACAATTGGAGATTGTGCCATGGGAGGGCCTCTGCAATCCCTTTGCCTTTTCATCCTGGAGCAACTCTCTTTGAGCCTCTTTGTACTGTCTGTTTTTGGCCTTGATCTTTTCACGATTGGGTCTTCGGCTGGGCTTGCTCATCCGACCTCCTTTCCAATCGTCTCCTGCGAACATAAAACTTCACGGAAATTATCCACCAGAGGATAAACGAAAATCTTTTTGGGGCTGGTCGTGTAGTTTTTGCCTGGCCGGACAAGGCCCATTCCGCTGGTCATGCCAAGGTACCTGAAATTGGCCGCCCGATAGCATGTCCCTTCAAAATGTTGCGGAAAGGGAAGTTGTGAATACGCGGAAGGGAACCATGAAGCTGATTAGCATGGCTCTGGAAAAGGCTGAGATTGAATTTATAAATGATGAGGAAGGATGGGTTGGGGTGAGGTTGAATCTTGACTGGTTATAACGGATTTGGGGGACTGGTGTCGGGGGCAGTAAAATAGGCTGGAAAGATCTATCTTTTGTGATAAAGTTGAATCGCCAAACACAACTTTTAACAAAAGGATTTATGATGACTCCAGCTTCAGATACCACCCCCCGCATGAATCGAACTATTTGTATGCACTTTTGTCAAGCACAATATTACATCCTTATCCAACATTCCATGCAATTCCGGATGGTAGTCGACTTGGCAATCAAGGAAAACCCTGAGCTTTTTCCAGCTAAAATCAGTTCCGGTTACAAAATGAAAGAGATTAGATTCTCAAAAAAATTGAAAATTAAAACCAGAAGAGTATTGGTGGCCGGTGCCAGCTATACCATCAGGCCGTCTTTTGTCATGCCATATATGACTGGGTTTGTAGAAGACGTTGAAAGTCCTCTGTTTTTACGTAAATTTGCAGTTCCGTTTTGGGCTTTGAGCCACTGCTTTGGAAAGAATCCCATGTTTTGGTACCGACTTGAAGCATCACTTGGCAGGAACAGTCTTTTGGGAACTACCATCAAATCAGCAGAACATTTACCCCAGCACCTTTCTGCTGATGAAAAGCACACCCGGCTATTGGGTAACAAAACCTACATTGCTACAACCGCCGGAAGTGACTGTATTTTAGGAGCCAGTGTTTCTGAAAATGCCTCTGAAGAAGACCTTAAAAAGGCATACAGTGTTTTTAAGAAAGAAGCGGCATGCGTCAATCCGGAATATCGGCCAGATACCGTAAATACAGATGGATGGCTATCAACCCAAAATGCCTGGAAAAAATTATTCCCGGGAATAGCCGTGATACCCTGCTTTTTACACATTTTCATAGGCGTCCGTGACCGCTCACGCAAAAAACACAAGGAGACTTTCCTGGATGTGGCTACCAGGTTATGGGATTGCTTCAAGGCAGAGTCCAAAGGAGCATTCTCACAGAGAGTACGGAGGCTTTCCGAATGGTGTCAAAATACAAAAAATAAGATTCCCGAGGTTATTTCAGATAAAATCAAAAAACTTAGGGAGAATCTGCCACAGTTTTCCCAAGCCTATGATTTTCCTGACGCACATCGAACGAGTAACATGATTGACAGGTTAATGCAGCGGATGGACCGCCATTTGTTCAGCACTCAGTATTTTCATGGCACGATAGAATCTGCCAATTTGAGCATACGTGCCTGGGCACTTATTCAAAACTTCGCGCCACTTAATCCATGGACAGTGAAGCAGAAAGGCCATGTGAGTTCGTTTCAAAAACTTAACGAATTCCAGTACCATGAGAACTGGCGGCAAAACCTTTTGATTTCAGCTTCTTTGGGAGGTTTGGGAACGGGTCCCCCAAATCCGTTATAATCAGCCTTTTTTTTATCAATATATCCCTGGAATAATTTCTGGAATTGCGGCCGATATGTTCGTGGTTTCTGCCTTTTTCTGGGAAAGATTATTCCATGGAGTAGATAATCTGAAAGAATGTTAATGGCCCTGGCGCAAAGCTTATCCTTTTTCGAAAGTTTCTCGTAAACCGTAATCCTGTACTCGGCTTCCAAAAAATCCAATCCGATTTTGGCTGAATAGGTCGATGATTCATTCTTTTTAAGAAATTTTGTCAATCGGTTCCATACGGTTGAGAGTCCTCTGATATATGAATCTGAATAGTGACGTTTTTTCAATTCTCCCTTAACTGAACAAATCAACACACTTATTTCAATCTCCTGATAATTTGCCATAATACCTCCAATTTGTGGTTCAAATTTTAAAAAAAGGATCAACAAAAATCCATGGAGTATAATGTAAAGACAAAAATCCAGAAACATTTAAATTGTGGTGATTTTTCTGTAGCTTACGAATTTAAAAAACGTTAACTTTCCATTATCCTGAGCTTTCCATAACCTTTCTCATGGGGCGCTCTGACATTGCATGCCACCGGTGTAATACCAAAGGGCCTTAAAAAAACGGCAAGGGCATACAGCTTCCTTGAGGTGCCCCCGTAAATGAGATTTCCAAAATGCCCCCAGTCAATCTGCATCTGTTGCCCGGCATCCGATTCAAAACGAATAAAAGCCTGCCTGGTGGTTGCATCGCGCTTAAGCGTTCGCAGATAATCCCGGACAATGGTGACCTCTCCTTCAAAGCCCTTTTCTTTAATATGTCTCAAAACCACAGGGGCTTTGATTTTGGGATATTGCTCTACCATTTCCTTGATAATCAGCCGGTATGGATCCAGTTTGGAAGATCGTTGGACATTATTTTGCGGGAGAATATCCGGCTCTTTTATGTATTTTGACACCGTACCCCTGTCCAATCCCAGTGTGCCTGCAATCATTCTGTTTGAAAAACCCATTCCCTTTAATCAGTGCATTTCAAAAATTTGAAGTTTGCTAATCATCGGACACCTCTATTGTACGACAAGGAGGGTGGGCAGGGCAATGAAAGTACCTGGAACAGGCTGGTGGCAACCCTGAAAATGGTGGAAAAAAAATCCTTGATAATGGTTGGGAATTAAATCGCTATTCCCAGAAAGGGAAGTTGTGAATACGCGGAAGGGAAGTTGTGAATACGCGGAAGGGAACCATGAAGCTGATTAGCATGGCTCTGGAAAAGGCTGAGATTGAATTTATAAATGATGAGGAAGGATGGGTTGGGGTGAGGTTGAATCTTGATCTTGCATTATGATAGAAATATGATTAGAGTAAAAATATGGAAACAAACAGCTCTAACGAAAATAAAAAAAGCCAGGCAGTCAATAAAATTAATGATAAGCTTTTCTGGGATATTTACAACAGGCCGAGTAATGCTGTCGGATTTTTAAGAAATTTTCTGCCACCAAACATTTTAAATGCCATTGACCTTAACTTTGTGTCCGTTGATAAAAAAAGTTATCTCAGCGAGGAATACAAGGAACATTATACCGACCTGGTTGTACAAACCAGATTAAAAGGGAATGCTCAAGAACCTGCTTTTGTTTATTTCCTGCTGGAGCACAAGAGCTATATTCCTATTCGTCCGGCATTTCAATTGTTAAGATATATGGTTGAGCAGTGGTATGAGTTGGAAAAACAAGAAGTACTGGGCAGCAAATTACCGCCTATATTCCCTATTTTAGTGTACCATGGCGAGAAAGGCTGGACCCATGGGGTTCACTTCCATGACATCGTGAATATACCCCATGACGATATGAAGCCCTATATCCCAAATTTTCAATATTTTTTAAGCGATACCGCCACAGAGGATGTGGAAAAATATAATACATCCGTCGTTATCAAGTGCTGGTTCTTGATGGTAAAAAGCATAAAAACCCCTGCAATGCGGGAGAGACTATTTGAGATTGTCAATCTGCTCCATGACTTTCTGGATCAGGAGACAACAATTGAATATATAGATATTTTTTATAAATATCTGGCAAATACAGACAACATCATCACAAAAACAGATGCTGTTCAGGCAATTGAAACAATTTTTCCAGGTAGAGGTGCTGAGATGGTTAAAGGATGGGCAAAAGAATATGCGGATGAAGGAAGACATGAAGGAAGACATGAAGGAATGCTCTTTGAAGCAAGGGAGATGGTTTTAGAAGCCCTTGATACAAAATTCAGCAGCAATGTTCCGGCAGACATTCACATAAAAATACAGGCTTTGAACAATAGGATCTTGCTGAAAAGACTTATCAGATCAGCCATTCAAAGCAAGGACATTGATGGGTTCAGAAAATCAATTGAAGAACTGACCAAAGAAGAGTCAGAGTCCTGAACAAGCAAGGGCAAACTATTTAACACCATTTTTTTTTATGCAGCATCCCGCCATTCATACCGATGGTGAAGGCCGCCAAGACGTGGGGAAAAAAAAAACCCCCTGCAATGCGGGAGAGACTATTTGAGATTGTCAATCTGCTCCATGACTTTCTGGATCAGGAGACAGCAATTGAATATATAGATATTTTTTATAAATATCTGGCAAATACAGACAACATCATCACAAAAATAGATGCTGTTCAGGCAATTGAAACAATTTTTCCAGGTAAAGGTGCTGATATGGTTAAAGGATGGGCAAAAGAATATGCGGATGAAGGAAGACATGAAGGAAGACATGAAGGAATGCTCTTTGATGCAAGGGAGATGGTTTTAGAAGCCCTTGATACAAAATTCAGCAGCAATGTTCCGGCAGACATTCACACAAAAATACAGGCTTTGAACAATAGGATCTTGCTGAAAAGACTTATCAGATCAGCCATTCAAAGCAAGGACATTGATGGATTCAGGAAATCAATTGAAGAACTGACCAAAGAAGAGTCAGATTCCTGAGCAAGCAAACTATTTGACACCAATTTTTTTTTATGCAGCATCCCGCCATTCATACCGATGGTGAAGGCCGCCAAGACGTGGAAAAGCAATCGGGTTAATGTTCTCAGGCTTTTTCAGGACTGATCGGCCTGATGGTGTTTCTTTAACACTTCATAAGTTCCCCATGTATGCGCGGAGCTCCCCACAGAGGGTTTACCCTTGCCATATCTTTGATAAGCGCAACGATCTCCGGGTCAAGTGAAGGCCGCCCCGCGCCTTTTTTCCGTGATTTATACACCCAAAACAGTTTGAATCCTTTTCTGTGCCAGCGGATTACTGTTTCCGGTTTCACAACAATTAGAACGCTTTTCCAGTCCTTCCAAACCCTGGATAAAAACACCCAGAAAATCCGGTCCCTGATTTTGATCTTTGGCCGTTTAACATGCTGCTTCATAATAGCCAGTTGTTGTCGCAGGGCAAGGTTCTCAATGAGAAAATTTCTTTCCCTCAGAATCAACAAAATGGACATGAAAATTAGCAAAATTATAGTTTCCATAATGCTCTAAACTATAATGGAGGGTTTGAGAATTGTCAATGATTTCAGGTAGGACGAATAAATACGAATGACAGGCAATTCACGAATGCTTGCCGAAAGGAAACATATTTTCTGACCCTGCTTAATATTAAAATTATAAGTTTGTTTTCTGATCGAATTATTCTGCAACACTAAAACTCATACCATTACTCCAAACCGTTCCATAATCATTCCAAGATTTAACGTACCACTCATAATTCCCAACATTAAATTCTGTTCCAGTTGTAACTGTACAATTGCCATCAGAACAAATATTAGCAGCATCATGCCATTGGTCATATATCTTTATGTCACCAGGATACCCTACCCAGAGTCTGTACCAGGTGGAAGCAGGGTCTGCTACCCAGGTGAAAATTGATGTTGAAGTAGCAAGTTGTCCTGATGGGGATGTGTGGGTGACTTTGGATGGTGGTATATCATTGCCTTGGATGATGAAGGTCATTCCATCACTCCAAACACTACCATAGTCATTCCAGCTTTCAACCCACCATTCATAACTGTCGTTCGATAGCACAGTTTCAAGAGACACTGAACAATTACCTGCTGAGCAGATTTTAGTTGCATCATGCCATTGGTCATATATCTTTATGTCACCAGGATACCCTACCCAGAGTCTGTACCAGGTGGAAGCAGGGTCTGCTACCCAGGTGAAAATTGATGTTGAAGTAGCAAGTTGTCCTGATGGGGATGTGTGGGTGACTTTGGATGGTGGTATATCATTGCCTTGGATGATGAAGGTCATTCCATCACTCCAAACACTACCATAGTCATTCCAGCTTTCAACCCACCATTCATAACTGTCGTTCGATAGCACAGTTTCAAGAGACACTGAACAATTACCTGCTGAGCAGATTTTAGTTGCATCATGCCATTGGTCATATATCTTTTTTTCAGAACTATCCCAGATTAATAATTTATACCAGGTGGTACTGGCATCTTCATTCCATATAAAGGTTGGTGTTGCATCTTCTGTTGATCCCGAAGGTGATGTAAGAGATATTTGACCAGGGAGTGTAAGTGTCGTAGCACTATAAATAAAAATTATAGTTCCGGTCATATGACTTGATATTTGTGACAAATTGGTGTACTATAATCGCGCTCGAAGTTTATCCAAAACGGATAAGCACTACAAGTGCTAACCTATGTATTTAGCTTAATAATCAGGTGGTTGGTATCTATACCTATGACAAAATGAGCATGAATTTTACCAGCCTCAAATTGCCAATGCCTTGAAAAATGAGAATGCATCATCAATACGTATGTCATTTTTTAAAAAGAATAAACCATCAAAACACATTAAAATAACAAATTATTTTAATATTTTAAGCCAAGTCAATACTTGTGGGCTTATCCAAAAGATACTTCGAAAGCGATTATGCCACATGATTTTGTCACAAGTATCAAGTCATGTGACCGGCACTATAAATTATCTGCTTGTATTTGGCTTCCTGCAATATAATTTTGCAAAGGCGTTTCTACCAACACACCGCCTAAATTATAAGTAGGTAAAGTCGCAATATTATCTATCACATCCATGCCATTATCAATAACCCTTCCAAATACTGTAAAACCACCATTTTGAGAATCTAATATTGCAGAATTATCGGCAAGATTAATAAACCATTGATTGGTTGCACTATCAGGATCACCTGAGATTTTTGCCATTGCGATAGTACCACGAGTATTGGATAACTGAAATTCATTTTCAATTGGTGTATTGGTTGCTATGGCATTTAAACTTAAATCATTATCCAGAGCAAAACCACCGCCTTGAACTATAAACCCCGGGACAGTTCGATGTATGATAGAATTATTATAAGCTCCACTACTGACATAATCTAAGAAATTAGAAACAGTTATTGGGGCAACATCATCATATAATTCAATGCAGTAATCTCCTATAGAACTTTGAATACAAACTACAGGGTTAGCATTAACACTTTTTATATAACTAAAAGCCAATAAACATAGAATTTGTACTAGTAGAGTTAATTTCTTCATTTAATTTTTCTTTTTGATTTATATTATGCAATTTAAGGTTTCTAAAAATAGTTTATTCGGTATCAATAACTGTAATTATTTAAGGCGCTTGTTGGATTTCTGGCCTTAGGGACTTCATCATAATAAAACTACCTACTTTTGGGGGTTGGTCATAAGCTGGGCCACTATACGGGAACTGAATATATACTATTGCCAATTAGCTGTAATTACTGGCTTTATTTTCAGATCAAAAAAAGTTACTTCAAAGTGGCCCATGTTATGACCAACCCCTACTTTTGCATGCAGCTCTCTTGAGAGTCGGTATAAAGTTCATTGATGTTGGGTACATTGTTTTTTATGAAATCCCTTATTCTTATGTCTACCCACAACGATATGAAATTATTACCGAACTAAAGTTCAACCTCTGCCCAAACACCCGAAAGATTTGATTGTTCACGGATAATCCTTTATAAAGTTAGCATCACACCACCTTTATAATAAGGAGCTACCCGAGAACAAGAATTCATTTATAAATCAATTTTTCGAAAATATCAAATTCCATTACAGCATTTTTGACCGTGTCCTCATCCGTGGATACATCCTGAACTTCTTTTCAGTCGCCTGTGTCGTCCGTTTTCTCAAGTGGAAACAGCGGGGAAAAAATCAGCCAAATTCATCGGATAGAAACCAGCCATAAAATGAAGCGGACGTACCTATGCGCAAAAGGTAAAAAAAAACAAACCAACAGCCCCCCCCTGTTCAGGCCAAAGGTGAAAAAGCCTTCCTGTTCTAAAGGTATCCCGACATAATCGGGATACCCATGATTTTCATCAATTTCTTTTATCTCTTTCGATAATTATCTTCCCCCATTACGAAGCTCTCCGAGTTGCAAACAAGGCGGTTGGCAAGGGCTGTGGCAATATATGTAATTTAAAGATTTCCCCCATTTGCTGAACGGCAGGTTGTCGTAATAAGATTCGACTTTTTTCGTGCCGATGGCGGATGCCCTGAATGAAGAAAATTCCTTTAACCCCTTTTTGCCCAGCGAATGATAACCTATTTTGTCACTGACAAGCAGACTTCAATATTGATAATAACACAGCGTTTTAATCATGCGTGATATATTGTTACTTATTTTAGAGTTCCACGATATTTAAAACCCGCTTTTTTTAAAATATCCTCTAACACAATTCCAGGTTCTCCTTTTGATTTTAACTCATCAAGCATCCATTTTTGAATGCGAACATTTACATGGACTCGCTTGAGATGTGTGGGTAATTTAGGCTTAGGTTTTCCCCTGTATCCGAGTTATAAACAAGTCGGTCGGCTATGGCTGTGGCAACAGACGTACCGTCAAAGAGGTCTCCCCATTTGGCAAAGGGAAGGTTTAATGCAGAGCATATCGTTATGCGGCGTAAAGGATCTTTAAACAGGAAATAATTAATTATTATAGCTAAGTATGGTTGCTTAAACCAGAAACACCCCGCATAATAATGACGTCTTTCAGGCTTAACCTTAACATAAAAGGAGGACGTCATGTTTGAAGAATTCTTCGTTGGTGCTTCACGGGTCAAAGAGCTTCGGGGTGGTCCGTGCGGGCCTTTCCTTAACCGATTCGCTGAGGAGCTTTGCCGGGCAGGTTACGCTGAGATAACCGCCCGTAGACACATCCGAGCAGCGGAACACCTTCTCTATTGGTCAGGCAGCGATGGCATTCCTATTTCTGATTTTACCGAGAAAATTGTTGAGCGCTTCGACCACCACCTGAATGAATGCCAGTGTCCTCATTATGGCCATAGCTCCAGGTTGGGTTTGCTTAATGGTGTACGTTTATTCTTGAAATGCCTGCAAAATGCTGGTGTAATCACCACTGCCGTTGAACAACCGACATCCCAAAATCCAATTCTATTCACCACATTTTGTGAATGGATGCGCAAGCAGCGTGGGACCTGTGATGCTACACTCTACAACTACAGCTTATCGATCTGTGACCTGCTCAAACGCTTAGGCGAGGACCCGGACAGACTTGAGGCTAAGTGCTTGCGCCAGTTTGTTTTGGAAAAGAGTCAACGGTGCGGGTGGGCAGCAGCCAAGACGTGTACGACAGCGCTTCGTATGTTTCTCCGCTTTTTAATTGCTGAAGGCAAGTGTTCGGCTGAGTTGTACGCAGCTGTGCCGGTGCTGGCCCATTGGCGCCTTTCTTCATTGCCACGGTATCTGCAAGAAGAGGAAGTAGAACGGATCATCTCGTCGTGTGATCCCGATTCGCCTGTTGGCAGTCGAGATCGTGCGATTCTGCTTCTGCTCGCACGGTTGGGGCTTCGGGCGGGCGATATCCTCAAGCTTCGTTTGAACGATATCGATTGGGAGAAAGCCGTTATACGCCTGTCGGGAAAAGAACGTCGTGAGGTTGAGCTACCTCTGACCCAGGAAGTTGGATGGGCACTGGTGGCCTATCTGCAAAAAAGCAGGCCTCAAACGGATACCGATGTATTGTTTATTCGCTCTCGGGCTCCCTTTCGCGCCTTCGCCTCCCATTGTGCGGTCTCGGTCATTGTCAAACAGGCAATGCGCCGAGCAGGCGTTACCTGTCCGAGTCGCGGTGCGGCCCATGTTCTCAGGCATTCCGTGGCAACCTCCATGTTGCGGCAAGGTGCATCATTACAAGACATTGCAGATATTCTTCGGCATCGTTCCATCGAGACTACACAGATCTACGCCAAGGTAGATGTGAATACCTTGCGCCAGATAGCCCTACCCTGGCCGGAGGTGCAATCATGTTAGCTCAAGCCGTGGAGTCTTATTTGAAAGTGCGCCGTGCCTGCGGATTCGAGTTCAAATGCCAGGGCAATCTTTTACAAAGTTTTGCCGTTTATTCAAATCGAAGAGGGAGGCAACACATTTGCTCCGATGTCGCAATCGAGTGGGCCGGATTAGCAGAAAAGGTTGAGCGGCGAGCCCGCCGACTTGGTGAAGTTATTCGATTTGCCCGCTACATCCGCGCGGAAGATCCATCCCATGAACTGCCGCCGCCTGCCTTTGGCAGTGAGAAGCGGCAACGGGCTATACCGTATATCTTTTCACCGGAGGACATACAGCGGCTCATAAAGGCCGCATCTGAATCTGGTTACCGGACCTTACGTCGAAAGACCTACAGTACACTGTTCGCTTTGCTGGCATGCACGGGGCTTCGTGTGTCCGAAGCTATCCGGCTCCGCTTCGATGATATCACACCGGATGGTCTGGTGGTGCGATGCTCTAAGTTTCGTAAAAGCCGCCTTGTACCCCTGCACGAGACCGTACAAGCGGGAATCCAATGCTACCTTGAAGATCGCCTTCCCTACGCCCCCTTCGATGACCACGTCTTCATTTCATTGAGAAGAAAACCATTACTTATTCAGGATGTCGATACAGCATTCCGGACCGCCGTAGACAGAATCGGTCTACAGCACCTCACGGTTGAGGAGATGCAGGCTATCTTTGACGCACCTTTGCCGACCACTCGATACGGCATTCGGGATAGAGCCATGCTTCATCTTTGCTTTGCGGGAGGATTACGTGTCTCCGAGTTGATCGGGCTCCGAGTTAACGATCTGACTCTGCACCCCCATGCGAGCATTCTCATTCACGGCAAGGGGCGGAGGCAACGTTGCCTACCTTTGTGGAAAGAGACGACATCAACTCTCCGGGCATGGCTAACGGTCAGGGGCAATGCCGCAGTACCCGAATTGTTTTTCAATGCCCGTGGCGAACCTATGACCCGTTCAGGCTTCGAGTACATTTTGCATAAACACGTCCGCACTGCCGCAACAAGTTGCCCGTCTCTATCAGCAAAGCGCATCTCACCGCATGTGCTCCGTCATACCTGTGCCCTGACGGTTCTGCAGGCCACCAAAGATCTTCGAAAAGTCTCTCTCTGGCTCGGACATGCAAACATGCAAACAACGGAGATATACACACGGACGGATCCCTCGATAAAGCTGGAGGCTTTAGAATCTGTTATCCCTCCGAAGCTTAGGTCTGGGCGCTTCAAGGCAACCGATGAGCTAATCGCCTCTCTACAGAATGGCACTATTATGAGGAGTAAAAAGATACCAACATGACAGCTTGGCGGGGCCTATGAAAAATGGGCTCCGCATAACGATATGCTCTGCATTAAACCTTTTATGCGGTGCACCGCATAAAAGGTTTGTCGTTATGATGGTCGACTTTTTTAAATTTATCAATTACCTGATTCATTGTACCCCCTTCGTTTCATTGCAATGGCATCATATTCAGCCAGGTTGGGTGACGTCAGTCTTATATCGTTGAGTTTGTCATTTTTCAGGGATACAGGCATATGCATTACTTTGGGCGCCTTTTCCTGATCCAGAAGATTTTGTATGTAGTCAAGACCGTAAAGCTTGTGTTTCAGTGCTTTTTTTACTGCACACATGAGTGCCGGAGAACCATGGCTATCTGAAGGAGCAGCAGGCCTTTGACCGTTTTTTTCAGGGGTTGGGAAGCGTCTGCCAGTTTTTCAAGGTAATCCACGGCATCCTGGCCAAGTGACATGAACACCGACACCTCCTTATCCATCATCACCTTTTTCCTGAGTTTGCGAACCTGTTCTTTGTGAGACTCAAGTTCAATGCGTTTACGTCTTTGCCAACATCTTTTATGGGCAGCCACCACTTTATCCTTGTGGTAAATACTCACAGTTTTACGGTCCGCCTTGACGGTGACGGTTTTGCCCACCATGCGTGGAGGAACGGTATAGACGTTGGCATCAAAACGTATGCCAAAATCCTTGTAGACCTGAAGAGTCTCAATTTCCCGGAAGTCTGCCATTGGATTCGGAAGGGATCTGAGTGCATCCGGTCTGAGGCGATGTGCAGGAGCCTGGCCGGTGGTCTGGTGTTTTCTTTTGTTTGCAGTTGCGAGGGGTAAAAAATATTTGGCAATTCAAACAGGGAATGGGTTTCACATGTCCTCCAGAAAATGAAAATGAAGCGAATTAGATGGAGGGAATCATATGATTTAAAAATTGATCACGGAATTAAAAGAATTATATGAAGTAAATGGGGGCAGTGGCTGGTGGCAACCCTGAAAATGGTGGAAAAAAAATCCTTGATAATGGTTGGGAATTAAATCGCTATTCCCAGAAAGGGAAGTTGTGAATACGCGGAAGGGAACCATGAAGCTGATTAGCATGGCTCTGGAAAAGGCTGGAATTGAATTTATAAATGAGGAAGGATGGGTTGGGGTGAGGTTGAAGATGGATTTGCCAGAGTCACCAGCATAGGGTTCTGTTCCGGAGTTTCCACGCGAGTGGAAAGATCTTAAATACGAGGGACAAGCGGTGAAGTTGAATCTTGATCTTGCTTTATGATGCAAATATGAGTAGAATAAAAAACGCCAGGGTGTATAAGAATAGAAAACGATTTCACTCGCCAATATGGTGAAATATTCCGTACAGAAAAAAAGGAATAAACTATGCAAAAAGAATTTTACGTGGTCATTGAAAAAGATGAGGATGGCTTCTTTGTTGGTGAAGTCCCGGCGCTGAAAGGATGCTATGCTCAGGGCAGAAATGTTGAAGATTTAATGCGGAATATGCGGGATGTCATCGGGATGTGTCTTGAAGATGAAACCGATCCAGTTATTCAAAATGAATTCATAGGCGTCCAGAAAGTGAGCATTGAAAATGAACCAGCCAATGCTTAAGGCTGACGATGTGATAAAATCCCTAAAAAGCCACGGTTTCAATGTTGTACGTCAAAAAGGTAGCCACGTCCGTTTGCGCCATGAAGACGGCAGAGTAACTACTGTCCCTTCACACTCAGGCCAGGATATAGGCAAAGGTCTGCTGAGAAAAATACTTCGTGATACAGAATTGACCATGGCAGAGCTGAGTTTGAAAACTTGAACCGGGATAACTATACATTAAAGGTCGGGCAAAAAAAGATATGGAAGAGTCCTAAATAAAGCTACCACCTGGCTTATACTGTTTCTTTTTCTATGCAGCATCCCGCCATTCATACCGATGGTGAAGGCCGCCAAGACGTAGAAAAGCAATCGGGTTAATGTTCTCAGGCTTTTTCAGGACTGATCGGCCTGATGGTATTTCTTTATTGAGACCAAGGTGTGTTCTGTCTTGATGGTAATACTCAAAATACTCAGTCAAAATTCGCTTCAAATGGCCTTCATTCAAAACAATCATGTGATCCAGACAATCACGGCGGATGCTGCCTATCAATCTTTCAACATATGGATTCTGCCATGGACTATGTGGCGCAGTCTTGACTTCGTTTATTCCCATATTTTGAATAAGAAATCAACGGCAAATGTGTTGAACATGTGATTTTTCAGGAATGTTTTCCATGTCTGGGATGGCGGATTCTGGGGCCGGAAGCGCTTGATGATTTTTGAAACGGTCCTTTCATGGACTTCAATTCCAAGCTTCATAAGTTCCCCATGTATGCGCGGAGCTCCTCACAGAGGGTTTGCCATTGCCATATCCTGAATGAGTTTACGAATTTCAGGGGCTATCGATGGTCTGCCTACACGATGTTTCCGTGACTTAAACGTCCAAAACAGTTTGAATCCTTTTCTGTGCCAGCGGATTACTGTTTCCGGTTTCACAACAATTAGAACGCTTTTCCAGTCCTTCCAAACCCTGGATAAAAACACCCAGAAAATCCGGTCCCTGATTTTGATCTTTGGCCGTTTAACATGCTGCTTCATAATAGCCAGTTGTTGGCGAAGTGCGAGATTCTCAATGAGAAGATTTCTTTCCCTCAGAATCAACAAAATGGACATGAAAATTAGCAAAATTATAGTTTCCATAATGCTCTAAACTATAATGGAGGGTTTGAGAATTGTCAATGATTTCAGGTAGGACGAATAAATACGAAAGCCAAGCCCGAAAAACCATTCAGGTCCACGACGGAAAGAGGCTTATTTGCACAGGACACTTTGCAGGGCAAAAAGACTTATCCAACCTTCTTGAATACCCTGTTCGAATGATTTTGAATGATTCTTTTATGATTTCTCCATCAGTTAGCCCGACTACGTTTCCATCATTTTTTGAGACCGCTCTCACCAGAACTGCTGGCGGTCAAAGCAGATTTGCACCAGACTCTTTTTGAGATCATCCCGATCGGGAAAACGGGTGACTGCCGCATCCAGTGTGGCTTCTGCCTGCTCGAAATAATCCCCTTGAAGCTGGGCCATACCCAGAGCAAAATGGCGATCCGGATTATCCGGATCTTTGTCCAAAGCTTCCTGGGCTTCATCTATGATCTCATCAGCACGATCCAGGGCTTGGAGGGTTCGTTGCCGCATCTCCCTTGTCTGTACCAGATAAGGGTTCAGCATTAACGCCCGGTCATACAGCTCCAGAGCCTCTTCATGAAACCCCAGTCGAAATCGGATTCCCCCAAGGTTGCTGACCACTTCGGCACGGTGGGGGTTCATGTGAAGTGCCCGTTCAAAATTGTTCCCCGCTTCCATGAGACGCTCGTTGGCCATATAAAAGGTGCCCAACCGTGCAAAGGCTTCATATCCTGCATCGGGCAAGGCACAGGCCCTTTTTAAAATTGATTCCGCCATCTCTTCACGACCCAGCATGAAAAGCAGCAGCCCGAAATCAGCCAATGCCCCTGCATCGGAAAGATCATCCGGATACAGGTCACTGATCAACATCTCCGCATCCTCTCTTCGCTGGAGGATGCAGTAGCATACTGCCAGAATCGCCAGAAGATTGACATCATCTGCAAACTCCAGTTCTGGATGTTCAGCAACAAGTGCTCTTACCCGGCCAAGATTCCCGGACTGCTGGGCATCCCGGAGTTGATGACGCAGAACAGTCACCTCCGGGGTATCTTTGCATAACTCCATATTCTCCATGGATACTTCACCTTACCTTTTCCATTCCACCATCGGTTAGACAAACAAAACCGGATATAACCTACATGGCAGTAACCACCTGCCACAACGAAATTTGAAACTCTAACAATATCAGCATTTTGGACGGAGTTTCATATAACCTACATGGCAGAAAAACCTGCCACAACGAAAAACGAAAGTCCTTTAATTCCAGCATATTGGTGAGACTTTCATATAAAAAAAAATAAAAAAAAGGCCGGCCCTGTTCAACTATGAAAAACAGTGAGTCAAAAAATTACAACAGGAAGATGTCACTTGCACCAAAGTCAACACCGAAGGTTGCAATGGTAATTGTCTGAATTGTTATAACATCCGAAACCTTTACCGGAGTAGCCCCAGTACAACCCATTACGGTATCAGTGCCCACATTCTCAGCTCTAAAAAGGAACAGTTTTCCGCCACTTGTCTCAGCAAATGCAGCTAGATCAAATCTAGATACTATAGCTCTATCTCCTGTACCATCCGAGGCAGCGGCAATGGCCGAAAGTGTAATCATATTTGATGAATGTGTATTTGCTACTGCTTTAGCTGTACCTGCGATAGTTCCTTCGGTAGCTGTTTTGTTATCATTAATTGCGGCAACAAAATCAGCTTGGACAGCAGCTCGTACAGCAGCAAAAGCTCCTGTTGCACTTCCGTGCAAGCGATTAGCAGCCAGGGTACCTGAAGTACCAGCCAATGCCTTTGAACTGGTTGCAGCGTCTACGGCATTAAATGTGGCAGTTGTCCCCGTAGTATTTACCAGGGTGACATTGCGAAGTGCACCTGCTCCCATATCACCGACATTATCCACGACAAGATGATCCGTTCCGGAAACAAAGTCGGTAATGTCGTCAGCTGTATCGAACTCGTCAAAGACAAAGGTGTCGGTTCCACCACCAGCGGTCAGATCATCAGCACCAGCACCACCATTAATAATAAACGAAGCTCCAGTTTCATCAGAAACATCAATCGTATCAACACTGTCATTACCTTCAATGGTAATTGTAATGCCAGCACCGACTAAAGCATCAACTGTAGTAACGTTGTTAGCAACATTACCCAATGTAATAGTAGCATCAGCCAAGAATACAACGTTATCCAATGTTGTGGTATCAGTAGCAGTCGTAAGTACTAATGAAGACTCACCATCGCCTGTAAAGTTAAATTCATCAAATGACTCGACTTGCGCAGAAATCATTGTTACAGTTCTGCCAGCCACAGTTGCATCAACAGTAAATGTTTCAACATCATTAAATGCCACCTCACCAGTTGCAAAATCCACATCTTCATTATTCGAAAGAATCAACTCATCAACACCTGCCGAACCATTGATTGTAGTAATACCACTTGCTGCAGTAACACCAATAGCTTCATCCCAAGTAATTGCAGTAGCCGCTTCCAATGTCAAAATTTCAACATTGGCTAAAGCTGCAATATCTCCCATATCTAATGCTCCACCACCAAGAACAACCAATGTATCATCAGTTGCCTCTGTTGAAGCATCAAGTGAAGAACCCACTAAATGAGCTGCAGTTGTCTTGATAACATCATCACCTTCTGTTGTAAATGCACTCGCATTGGTTTTTGTATTAGCATTAATATTAAAAGCAGCAGCAGTTGTAACAATTTCAGACGATGTTGTTTCATCAAATACAAAGTTAGTTGATTGATTTAAGGTATCTGGAGCAACATCTACTAATGTGATTGTAAATGACTCACCACCATTTGAAGATTTAGCTGTAATTACAGTATTCGCTCCACTTTGGGCAAAAAGCAAATCTGACGTAGAATTATATGCGACACCATTTGAATCAGTTAACGCACCGAAATCCAACCTATCCGCAGCTATTCCTGAACCAGCAGTAAATCCTGTAATTGTAATTGCACCATTTGCTACATTATCACCAGTGATGATAAATGTATCAGAAGCACTGGAAGCTGTAACAGCTATTGCTCTTGTAGCTGCATTCGTACCTCCAAAATCAGCACTATCGAAGGTAACTGTTGCACCAGCAGATAAACCACTCAAGTCTAATGTACCAATAGAGGCATTGGTGTTTGTAACTGTTGCTGAACCAGTACCTGATATTGTCAAATCAACAGAGCCAGCCGTAGTAGTGTTCACAGCGTCATCACCAATATTAGCTGCATCCAATGTTAAACCGTTAGTTGTGGACAAAATAATTGTTTCCACCTGGTCAACATTCATAGCTGAATTTGTATCACCAACAAAATCAGCTGCCATACTATCAGCTCCAGCTCCACCAATAATAGCATCAGCATCTGAGATTGACTCACCCATTGCCGTGCCAGCACCAGTACCATCAAGATCTACTTGTGCAAATGCAAATGAATCTGCAGAAGATGAACCAGTAACCAAATCATTTTGATCCGCACCAGTATAATTCATTGCAGCATTAGCAGTGACGGTAATATTAGTATTGGTTGTGCTTGCAGCAGCACCCATTGCAGCAACAACATTACCATGCGCGTTTTCTACAAATAGAGCATTGGCTGTATTCGTAATAGATATATCAGCGCCATTTACGCCAGCAACATCAACGAAGTGTCCGCCAGCGCCAGCGATAATGGCCACATTCTCTACATTGGTTGTCACAACGTAAGCACCATCCGCATCGGTGGCGGAAGTAATAGCAGAATCAGTTGTGACGGTCACGCTATCACTACCCGTGCCACCTATTACTGTTAAAGTAGCAGCTGAAGTGTCTGCAGCGGATTCATCACCTAATGTTGCAGTAACGTCTAAATCACTTGCTAAATTAGTTGCAGTGATAGTTGTGCTATCAGAATTAGCATTTACAATAACATCGCTCAAGTCTACAGTTTCATTAGCTGCACCTCCAGTGAAGCTAAATGACGTGATGCCAGTATTTGCAGCAAAGTCATTACCTTCTTCTTGTATTGTCATTGTAGAGTCGTCAAGAGCAGCAGCTGTTAATTCAGCAGCGGTAGCTGCTAAGTTCCACAATAAATGGATAAAAAATTCCGCAATATTGAATTAGCAGATCCCGCTTACCCCGCCAAGATAGAATGGCTCATCGCGGATTAGTGTGAAAAAAATGTATTCAGTTCATTTTTTGCGGGACATTGTCTGTCAAATAGTATAACTAAAAATGGGAGAAACTACTTATTAGGAGGATTTCCCATGAAATTATTACCGTACATAACAAACTTTGTAAAGGATGCATCCAAGGCCGTGAAACGCATCAATAATATAGAATTCAAAAAAACCGAAGAGAGTACACTCACCGAATTGTTGGGTATTCCGACCTTACTTGTGACGATGTATTCCCTTTGTCGAGAAGGGTGTCACGACGTACTGCATCTTTGGTGCACCCATCAAGATGAAGTTGCCTTATGTCCTCATTGCGGATGTGTTTCAATGAACATTCATCAAGAGGAAAATCGATGTATCCGACACTTGAATGTGTGGGGTAGGATGACTTTTCTACATTTTTTATCTCGTCGTTTCAAGTGTGACGAGTGCGGTAAAATTTGGCTCTTCGCGGATTAGTGTGAAAAAAAGGCACTCAGTTCATTTTTTGCGGGACATTCTCTGTCAGATGGTATAACTAAAAATGGAAGAAACTACTTATAAGAGGATTTCCCATGAAACTATTACCGTACATAACAAACTTTGTAAAGGATGCATCCAAGGCAGTGAAACGCATCAGTAATATAGAATTCAAAAAAACTGTAGACAATACACTCACCGAATTGTTGGGTATTTCGAGCTTAATTGTGACAATGTATTCCCTTTGTCGAGAAGGGGATCAAGACGTACTGCATCTTTGGTGCGTCCATCGAGAGAAAGTTGCATTGTGTCCTCATTGCGGCTGTCTTTCAATGAATGTTCACCAAGAGGAAAATAGATGTATCCGACACTTGGATGTGTGGGGCAAAAAGACTTTTTTACATTTTTTATCTCGCCGTTTCAAATGCGAAGATTGTAATAAGGTTTTCTCTGAGCAATTGCCTTTTGTAGATTCTCATCGCAGGCAATCATCTGCTTTTGAAATGTATGTCTATCAATCCTGCCTCATAGCAACCCGTAAATCTGTCGCTATGCGTGAGATGCTTAGCCACTCCACGGTTAAAGAAATATTCAATCGCCTTGCTGCATTGAAGAAGAACTCGACTATTTGCAACACAATCAGAGTGCTGGGAATAGACGAGATTTCGCTCAAAAAGCGTCATAAGCAGTACGTTCTGGTCATTTCAAATATTTCCAGAAAATGTGTTCTTGCCGTGCTGCCAGACAGGGAGAAAAAAACACTGGAAGACTGGATCGAATCGTTAAACCCTGAAATCCGAAAGTCAATCCGTTTTGTTTCCATAGATATGTGGGCCCCCTATTATCAAGCTGCTCGCAGTAAGCTCTCCCATGCTAAAATAGTTGTTGACCGCTTCCATGTGATGAAACAACTCAATATGCGCCTGACAAAACTTCGTACAACATATCAGAAGCAGTGTGCCCCTGAAACACAAAAATTACTCAAAGGCAGTCGTTGGATTTTAGTACGCAACCGATCTGAATTATCAAAAAAGCAGGAAGATCAGTTAACACAGATATTACAAGCGTGTCCGGAACTTCGTACCTTGTACCTGCTCAAGGAAGAATTCCGCACAATTTTTGAAAAAATTACATGCAGGGAAAAAGCTGCCCGATTTCTTGATGCGTGGTGTCGAAAGGCCAAGCGGACGGGCAACAAATTTCTTGCAAAATTTGTTGATACTTTTAAAAACTGGCGAGACCAAATTCTTAATTATTTTATTGAACGAATTACCAACGGGTTTGTAGAAGGTACCAATAATGCTCTGAGAGTAATAACACGCATGGCTTATGGATATCGAAATTTCGACAATTTCAAGCTACGGGTACTCGCAGGATTAGGTGGTTTTCACACTAATCCGCGATGAGCCAAATAAATCTGCCCCCTTTTCCCTTGCTTTCACGGCTTTGTCAGCCACCTGTTTGGCTTCCCCGTACTGTCCGGCTTCCGAAAGAGCGGAGGCCAGGTTGGCTGCGTAAAAAGCAAGCAAAAAAACGTGGTCTGTCCCCCTTTTTTCCAACTGAGTTTTGTGATCATAGATGAAAAGTACAATAATTTTGAAGCCAATGTAATTGACGTCGGCTCATATGATCAACTTGCTGTAAAAAGAAGTGCCCAGGGTCTTTCTGGAGCAAAATGGAAGAATCTTCACTCAATTTTCTGTAAAAAGAGATATTCTTTAAAAGCACCTCTTTTTCTGCAAAAAGAACCATGGAAAACAGGTTATTCTCTCCAGCATCAGGATACAACATTCCAATAAAGGTTTTCAGGACACGGCGTAATGCCCTTGGTGCCTTTTCCGTGGAAGGGATCATTAAATGACTTAAAGAGATCCATCCATTTTTGTCTTTGCCAACCACAGTGGGTAAATAATTTCTTAAATCTTTCAGTCCCTTTGGCAGAGTTTTTTGCCGTATATTAATCCCGATACGGGTCTCGATGTGTATTCCAATGGAAAATGATGGAAAGTGCCTGGAAAAATCAATATCCAATGGCACTGATCTGCAAAAGTATGCACTTTCGTCAACAAAGCCGTAGATTAAAAGTGAATCCAGCGGATCAAGAAAGTTATATTTGACAAAACACTCCCTGGAATCCTGCAATGGTCTTGAAATATTGACAAAAAGACATTTGTTACTTACATTTCCCCTTGCTTCCATACCCTTGACACAAGGGGCTACCTGATATCCCATGGCATCGTTGTGATGATTCAGATAATCAATAAAGGGCATCAGAATCTGAACCTTGCCGCCATAAATATCACTGTCAAGGCCGAAATATCGAGAGCCCAAAAAACCCTGCAATAAAATATCTGACAACTGACCCTTTTGCCACTTGTCATGGTAACCAGTTACCTTGGGTGCATATCCCCTTCCTTGTATCAAAAGATTTAAAAACTCCGGTTCACTATTCAGGGAGAGCCAGGGATTTGTCTTTGCATAGAACTCAAGTTTTCCGCAGCAGTTAAGCACCTCAAGCATTATTTCAAAACAGATCAACTGACTTTTCGGAACATCCGGTGAAACATTTTCAATCACCATGGCGTTATCCTGAACCTTGAGTTCAAAACGATCCACAGGGGGAAGGCAGGACTCTGGTACGCAGATCAAGTGTTCAGGAGATATGGTTCCGGCAGGGCTTCGGATGGTACTGTTCAAGCTGCCGGAACATGTCAAAAAAAGATTTCCCCCATCTTCACGCACAACAAGATCAGGATGAAAAAAGGCACCATGTGAGCGTAGTACATCTTCAAGTTTTATAAACAGACGCTCAACATCTGTACTGCTACATTGATAATTCATGATAATAATTGTTCAATCCAAGTCTTTTAAGGTGTAATCTTGCCAGGGCGAAACATATTGACCATTTTTTAAGGTGTAATCATGCCAAGGCGAAGCATATTGACCATTTTACGACGAACCATGGCACTCAATACCTCATCCAACTCCTCCAATGAGATTTTATTTCCTTTTTTCTGTCCGCTGGATGTGGTAAGCAGTCTCTCTTCTTCGGCCAGCATCGCCATGGCCCTCTCTGTTATCGTCCTTTTTTCACCCCCATTTTCAAGGGAAGCGTTCAAGAGAATCGCCTCCAGGGGGGTGACTTCAATGGCGACCCCACCCGTCAGGGGCGATGTGAGACTCACCCGTGTCAAATTGTCGCAAGACAGCTGCAACATGCGCCGATTCATCTTTCCAGGTATTGAAAACGATTCCAAATCGAACGTGTCGGCCATCTCTTGATCAATCGGTGAAACACATAAAAAAAACTGATGGGTTGCAAAAAGACGCACCGCCGCATTTCTCACCTTTTCAATGGCAATACCGCTGGTCTCCGCAACTGAAACCGGGGAGACCACACCGGTATCCGAGGCATCTATCAGCGCCTCAAAGGCCGGACCACGAAAGGGTATTCGGTGTTTCCCCACAGTGGATATGGATCGCTGAATATTGGCTGGAGGCATACGGGAGAGCAAACAAAGATGTCCATCTATCCAGGCATCGGCAGCAGAGGGGTCTTCATTGTCCATCTTGACAAATATGTCATGACGCTGCTGTTCATTTCTGATGTAATCTTTCAGGAGTTCAACGATTTTGACATCATTTTTATAATCCTGGAATGTTGGAACCTGAGCCGGTTGAACACTGAACTGAATCTCGTTTAGTTTCAATTCACACCGCCCGGCATACCGTAAGCCTGCCGAGGCCATCTCATCGTACATCTCCGTAAAATACCGGGGCCTGAAACCGCTGGCCATGGCATTGTGGGCAAAATGATCCTCACGGTATGGATCTGTACGACGTCCCCGAATATAAGATTGTGCCCCCACAGCCGCCGGACGGTGGGACGCAAGATAGGTCATGCCCCGTTTGGCAAGAAGCTCCGTTAAATCCAGAGCCGCCCTGGCCCTCTCAAGGCTGTCCTTATATTTATCCCTGGGAACTAAATTCTGCACAAGGGACCACAACGGCTGTACAGACACTTTGCCCGGCAAGCTGGTATATTCCACATAAAAAAGTCCACCAGGTTTCAGTTTCTCCCGCAGCAGCCTATGAACGGCCATGACCTCAGGCTGTTCAAGCCAGGCATAGATGCCGTTCATGCCGATAAAATCAAGGTCGGGGAGCTCTGTCAATGTGACGGATGCAAAGCTGGCATTGATAAAATTCACATTGGTCAAGCCCAACGCATCAGCAACGCTGCGGGCAGTTTCGATATGGGCGGCATTGAAATCAATCCCCCAGAAACGGCCCTGGGGATAACACTCCGCCAGAGCATTGACCGTGGTGCCATCTCCGCAGCCCAGATCACAATAATAAAATTCTGAAGCGGCATCCGGGGGCACAACCCGCCCAGCCACCGCAGCGACCAGTCCCATATTTAACGGGGACTGATGGGCCACAATACCGGACCGGTATTCAACATCCTTGACGTAAAAGCCGTTTGCCTCCAAATCGGCTGGTTCTCCAGGCTGATCGGTATGACGTAATTCCTGTGTATCCATAGAATTTTTCCAAAAATTATATTATGTTACAAGACCGGTGGGTCCTGCGATGACATTTTGCAGTTTATTACCTGAGTGCTCTGCATCATCAAGGGAACGATAGCCGATTTTTATCACCTTTTCCAGGGGCTCAAGGTGTTTTTCATACCTGAGCCATTTTTCAGCAGAGGATGTGTAGATCCCCTTTCTCACCTGGCGAATACTGGCTGTCCTGACGGGTCGCCTGGTTTCATAGAAACTGAGCACACTGTCGTCCCACTCAAGACGGCAATGAGCCAGAAGAGCGGCAACTACATTTTCCGGATCATTGACCAGATCCTGGTAATTGAGCTCAAAAATACGGCCTGGAAAGAGAGCGTGCCAATGCGCCATAATGCGATCATGGTCATTGAGCATATGCCCAATATCTTCAAGATCATAGGCAAACCCCATAAGTCCCTGGGATGCTTTAAAATTCTGGAAAAAATTGGATACCGCTACATCCCTTTTTTCTCGATCCATATGGATAATCACGGCATTGGGAAACATCAGGGCGATTAATCCGATATCATCGAAATTATGTGGCATTTTATCCACAAGCCGCGGGGCATCGCTGTTCTGCTTCTCTATTCTTCTCAGATAATACCATGCTGCGCTCTTTAACTGGCTTTCATTCATATGCCGCATCGCTATCGGAAAGGGGTGCCCTTTAACCACTTTGGGCATCAGCCGTGTAATACGGGTAATCCAGGGCAACTCGCCGGCACCGTACACTTCAGGGTGGCTGCAGAGAATCTGCTCCGTGAGGGTGGTACCGGATCGGGGCATTCCTGTGACAAATATGGGTCGATGGGACTCCACGCCAAGCCCCTGTAATCTTTCCAAAAGCTCCGGAGTAAATTCCTTGATCACCTGATCCGTGAGTTTTCGATGTTCCCGCCAGTCATAGTTGATACGTTTTCGTGTCAACTCATTGGCCTTGATCAAGGGTTCAAAGACCTCTTCATATATTCTGGCCTTTTCCAGGGCTCTGGCAAGGGTAAATCCGGCACGGGAGCGGGTATCATCGGAGTGAATGTCAGATTCAAGGATCGATTTCAATCTTTTTCGTTCTTCCTCGCTGGACTCCCCGTCACGGTCCTCAATCTGACGTACCACTGCCAGAGGCTGGGTTTGAGACAAATTCCCGGTATACTCTTCTGCTTCCTCAAGTCGACCAAGGGAGGTCAATGTATGGGAGAGAAGGGCTGATGCCTCCCCGTGGCCGGGAAATTTCTCAACGGCCTTTTCAAGGATTTCAACCGCTTCCTCAGACTGGGACCGCTCAATGAGCAGTTTAGCCCAAAGCACATGATAGGTGGGGGTATCTTCTATGTCCGATCCCCTAAGTTCTTCAAGGGACTCTTCCGCACTATCAAGGTATTTTGACTCAATTCTTGCCTGATTCAGCAGAAGAAACGTCCAGTCCGGTTTATCCCTCTCTTCACTCCACTCTTTGAGCCTGAGCCCTGCCTTCCAGAACTGCTGGCGGTCAAACCAGATTTGCACCAGACTCTTTTTGAGATCATCCCGATCGGGAAAACGGGTGACTGCCGCATCCAGTGTGGCTTCTGCCTGCTCGAAATAATCCCCTTGAAGCTGGGCCATACCCAGAGCAAAATGGCGATCCGGATTATCCGGATCTTTGTCCAAAGCTTCCTGGGCTTCATCTATGATCTCATCAGCACGATCCAGGGCTTGGAGGGTTCGTTGCCGCATCTCCCTTGTCTGTACCAGATAAGGGTTCAGCATTAACGCCCGGTCATACAGCTCCAGAGCCTCTTCATGAAACCCCAGTCGAAATCGGATTCCCCCAAGGTTGCTGACCACTTCGGCACGGTGGGGGTTCATGTGAAGTGCCCGTTCAAAATTGTTCCCCGCCTCCATGAGACGATCATTGGCCATATAAAAAGTGCCCAGGCGTGCAAAGGCTTCATATCCTGCATCGGGCAAGGCACAGGCCCTTTTTAAAATTGATTCCGCCATCTCTTCTCGACCCAGCATGAAAAGCACCAGCCCGAAATCAGCCAATGCCCCCGCATCGGACAGATCCTCAGTATCCAGGTCATTGATCAACATCTCCGCATCCTCTCTTCGCTGGAGGATGCAGTAGCATACTGCCAGAATCGCCAGAAGATTGACATCATCTGCAAACTCAAGCTCTGGATGTTCAGCAACAAGTGCTCTTACCCGGTCAAGATTCCCGGACTGCTGGGCATCCCGGAGTTGATGACGCAGAACAGTCACCTCCGGGGTATCTTTGCATAACTCCATATTCTCCATGGATACTTCACCTTACCTTTTCCATTCCACCATCGGTTAGACAAACAAAACCGGATATAACATACATGGCAGAAAGACCTGCCACAACGAAAAACGAAAGCCCTTTAATTCCAGCATATTGGTGAGACTTTCATATAAACCTACATGGCAGTAACCACCTGCCACAACGAAATTTGAAACTCTAACAATATCAGCATTTTGGACGGAGTTTCATATAAAAAATAAAAAAAAGGCCGGCCCAAAGGCCGGCCCTGTTCAACTTAGGAAAAACAGTGAGTCAAAAAATTACAACAGGAAGATGTCATTTGCAGCAAAGTCAACACCTAAGGTTGCAATGGTTATTGTCTGAATTGTTATAACATCCGTAACCGTTACCGCAGTAGCCATAGTAATCCCTATTGCGGTATCAGCGGTCACATTCTGAGCTCTAAAAAGGAACAGTTTTCCGCCACTTGTCTCAGCAAATGCAGCTAGATCAAATGCAGATACTATAGCTTTATCTGTTGCAACATCCGTGGCAGCGGCAATGGCCGAAAGTGTAATTTTACTTGATGAACCTGTATTTGCTACTGCTTTAGCTGTACCTGCGATAGTTCCTGAGGTAGCTGTTTTGTTAGCATTAATTGCGGCAACAAAATCAGCTTGAACAGCAGCTCGTACAGCAGCGAAAGTCCCTGTTGCACTTCCGTGCAAGCGATTAGTAGCCAGGGTACCTGAAGTACCAGCCAATGCTTTGGAACCAGTAACTGCGTCTACAGCATCAAACTTAGCTGTTGCACCAGCAGTATTTACCAAAGTAACATTACCCAAAGTGCCCACACCAAGAGCACCTCCTTTATCTACAACAAGATAATCCGTTCCGGAAACAAAGTCGGTAATGTCGTCAGCTGTGTCGAACTCGTCAAAGACAAAGGTGTCGGTTCCACCACCAGCGGTCAGATCATCAGCACCAGCACCACCATTAATAATAAACGAAGCGTCAGTTTCATCAGAAACATCAATCGTATCAACACTGTCATTACCTTCAATGGTAATTGTAATGCCAGTACCGACTAAAGCATCAACTGTAGTAACGTTGTTAGCAAAATTACCCAATGTAATAGTAGCATCATCCAAGAATACAACGTTATCCAATGTTGTGGCAGCAGTAACAGTCGTAAGTACTAATGAAGACTCACCATTGCCTGTAAAGTTAAATTCATCAAATGACGCGACTTGTGCAGAAGTCATTGTTACAGCTTTACCAGCCACAGTTGCATCAACAGTAAATGTTTCAACATTATTAAATGTCACCGCACCTGTTGCAAAGTCAACAGCTTCATTAGTCGAAAGAATCAACTCATCAACACCTGCCGAACCATTGATTGTAGTAATACCACTTGCTGCAGTAACACCAATAGCTTCATCCCAAGTAATTGCAGTAGCCGCTTCCAATGTCAAAATTTCAACATTGGCTAAAGCTGTAATATCTCCCATATCTAATGCTCCACCACCAAGAACAACCAATGCATCATCGGTTGTATCTGCCAAAGCATCAAGTGAAGAACCCACTAAATGAGCTGCAGTTGTCTTGATAACATCATCACCTACTGTTGCAAATGCACTCGCATTGGTTTTTGTAGTTGCATCAATATCAAAAGCAGCAGCAGTTGTAACAATCTCAGACGATGTTGTTTCATCAAATACAAAGTTAGTTGATTGATTTAAGGTATCTGCAGCAACACCTACTAATGTGATTGTGAATGACTCACCACCATTTGAAGATTTAGCTGTAATTACAGTATTCGCTCCACTTTGGGCAAAAAGCAAATCTGACGTAGAATTATATGCGACACCATTTGAATCAGTTAACGCACCGAAATCCAACCTATCCGCAGCTATTCCTGAACCAGCAGTAAATCCTGTAATTGTAATTGCACCATTTGCTACATTATCACCAGTGATGATAAATGTATCAGAAGCACTGGAAGCTGTAACAGCTATTGCTCTTGTAGCTGCATTTGTACCTCCAAAATCAGCACTATCGAAGGTAACTGTTGCACCAGCAGATAAACCACTCAAGTCTAATGTACCAATAGAGGCATTGGTGTTTGTAACTGTTGCCGAACCAGTACCTGATATTGTCAAATCAACAGAACCAGCCGTAGTAGTGTTCACAGCGTCATCACCAATATTAGCTGCATCCAATGTTAAACCGTTAGTTGTGGACAAAATAATTGTTTCCACTTGGTCAACATTCATAGCTGAATTTGTATCACCAACAAAATCAGCTGTCATACTATCAGCTCCAGCTCCACCAATAATAGCATCAGCATCTGAGATTGACTCACCCATTGCCGTGCCAGCACCAGTACCATCAAGATCTACTTGTGCAAATGCAAATGAATCCGCAGAAGATGAACCGGTAACCAAATCATTTTGATCCGCACCAGTATAATTCATTACAGCATTAGCAGTGACGGTAATATTAGTATTGGTTGTGCTTGCAGCAGCACCCATTGCAGCAACAACATTACCATGCGCGTTTTCTACAAATAGAGCATTGGCTGTATTCGTAATAGATATATCAGCGCCATTTACGCCAGCAACATCAACGAAGTCTCCGCCAGCGCCAGCGATAATGGCCACATTCTCTACATTGGTTGTCACAACGTAAGCACCATCCGCATCGGTGGCGGAAGTAATAGCAGAATCAGTTGTGACGGTCACGCTATCATTACCCGTGCCACCTATTACTGTTAAAGTAGCAGCTGAAGTGTCTGCGGCGGATTCATCACCTAAGGTTGCAGTAACGTCTAAATCACTTGCTAAATTAGTTGCAGTGATAGTTGTGCTATCAGAATTAGCATTTACAATAACATCGCTCAAGTCTACAGTTTCATTAGCTGCACCTCCAGTGAAGCTAAATGACGTGATGCCAGTATTTGCAGCAAAGTCATTACCTTCTTCTTGTATTGTCATTGTAGAGTCGTCAAGAGCAGCAGCTGTTAATTCAGCAGCGGTAGCCGTACCATCATCTGCAGCAACATTTCCTTCGTTTACAAGAGCTACTGTAAGATCTAATTGATCTATACCTGTTAAATCTATTGAACCAGTTGCTTCAGTAGCGCCAATAGTAATATCCCTATCGACTATTGCGGTAACAATATTTGTAGCAGCAGCTGTTTGACCAGTAATTTTATCAGCGGCTACAGCAGCTACACCAGCAATAGCATCAGAAGCTGATATAGCCTGAGCTACAGTACCAGTTAAAGTAGCGCCCATGTTGATTGTATTGGTAGAACTTGCGCCACCGACCGTTGTTAAAGTGACTACACCATCAAGCAAATCACCATTAGCGTCATTAATTTCTGCAAATGTAACCATTAAGTTACCGGCAGTCATTGTAGCGCCCGTGGATGCATCAATCGTAGTAACTTCAGAATCAACATTGGTTAATGTAAAGCTTTGATCACCTAACAAATTAAGAGTAACATTATTACCAGTAGCATCAGAGCTAACACCGGTCATATCTATTGTAGAAGCAGCAGTAGCACCGGTTAATGTAATAGTCTCAATTCCCGAGATATTCAATGCACCAGTAGTAGCATCTAAACCATTAACAGTTGCGGTTAATGTGTCACCTGCAATATTATCTGCACCATTGATATCGTCAGAAGCATTTAAAGTGTTATTCATATTTAAAGCGGCTGCACCTGCACCTGTATCAATTTGGATATCAGCAGCTTCATCAACGCTTATTGTAACGGTTAAAGTACCAGCAGTCATATCAGAAGCATCTATTCTTGTAAGGTCACTGTTTACATTTGTAAGTTGTGTGTTTTGTGCACCTAATAGATTTACTCTAGATGTCCCTGTAGTATTTGTGAAATCCAATCCACTATTTGCCACTGAAATTGTTGCGTCAATAACTTCTACACTATTAAGTGTTGGAGCTATTGCAGTCCCACTATTTAAAACAACAACCATTCTATCATTTGATAAGCCACCATCAATATTATCTGCAGCAACTAAGTCACCAGCAACTCCCGTAAATACATCAACACCAGCTGTTCCTGTCAAATTATCAGTTGAACTTGTAAGGGCTATAGAAGAACTTGAAACCGAAACTATAGAAGTTGCAACTTCTGTTGTACCTACGGTTGTAGTAAACGTAGTAGTTATTGTCCTATCACCATCAGCATTTGAAGTGTCAAATGCTAAATCCCTTAATACTTCATCAATTAATGCATCAGTAGCAGCAGAGTTGAATGTGACTGTAATTGCTTGCCCATTATTTACAACTGTCCCGATGTTCACTTCACCAGCGCCAGCATTGGCAAGCATATTCCCTGCCACCGCTCTTGCAGAGTTTGCACCCCCAGCACCCAAAAACGAAAGAGCATCTGTAGTATCTGCACCATCTGTAATCGCAAAAGTAAGTGTTGCTCCCGCAATCGAAGCATCTAACGCTGTCAAAAAGTTATTTGTAGCAGTTGCACTAAAAATAGCAGTAGCGCTATCAGCAATTGTAACTAATTCTGACTCATCCGCAACACCCGTGAAAGTTAAAGCCGCATCAATAAATTCAACAATAGTATCATTTGAGGCAACTTCCACACCATTAGCATCTGCAATAGCAATATTTAAAGTTGATACTGTACCGTCTTGTACAGTATCCATTTGAATATTTTGCAATAATGTTTGAATGTGTGCAGCTGTTGCATTACTATTCAACGTAACTACCAATGAACCATCTATTCCTTCGGTAGCAGTTGTTGCTGCAGTTGCTGGTGCAGTAGTAAGCGTATTAACAAACGTACCTATAGCTGTGCCTGTCGCAACTGGACCTACAAACACCAAGTTAGCAGCTGTAGTAATATTTGTCCCATCAAAAGTCAACTCTACATCATCATTTCTGTTATCACCGACCGTGGTTGTTGTATCGGTTGTCACAACGCCAAGCAAACCATTTACCGTTATTGTCCAACCGGTAAACGAAGTAGCATTAGAAGTAAATGTAGCAGCCGAATCAATATCAATTGCAGCACCATCTACATTTTCTAAAGAAGCACCAAGCGTTGTGAGTGTTGAAAAGACTGAAGTGTCGTTTACTACAACATCAGCTGTTGCTGTTGGGTCAACAACCATGGAAACCGTCATTGTCTCAGCGCCTTCAATTGCATCATCTTCGGCAAGTTCTATATTAATCGTGGCACTATCTGCTGTTACGGTAGTCGTACCAGTTAATGGATTAGCATCACCATCAGCATCACCATCAACAATATCGGCCGCATCGACTCCAGTAATGGTGTAGTTTAAAACTGTGCCATCAGCAACGTCAGTCGTTGTAAGAGTAAAAGAAGCGGAAGTCCCTTCATCTGCATCAGCAGCATCTGCTGCTAATGCGTAGGTTGGGGTTAATATGGGATCCCCATCCAGAAATTCCTGAAGAGTAAGCGTACCCTCGGCAAACTGAAAGAATTCAACTCCCTTTACAAGATTTATGACGGTTGTTGTACCGTTATTATAGGAGACAAGATACCCATCCTCGACACCTGGGTGTGCTGAAATGGAAAAAGCATCATATGAAAAAGCAGTTATTAAAGTGTCGTCACCATCCCCCCCGATAATGTAGTCAACTGATTCAAAATCAGCTGTTATCTGATCATCCCCACCAAGAGCGAGTAGAATGTCATTATCCTCGGTACTCACAACGGTTGCTAATACATCGTCATTTGATGTACCCATTATTTGATTAAAAGCCATCTTTACTTACTCCTTAAGTTATTCTTAAGTTATTAAAATAATTTATCAGTCTATATTTAGTTAAACAAATGAAAGCCAGCCAGCTGCCTCGGCATCACCAATTGATTCTGAACCGGTGGCTCCGATGATCCCAGATAAAACGATCTCATGAAAATCAGGATTGAAAAGATGTGCGTTTCCATAATCATCAAATGCCCATGCTCCCGCCTGACCTGCAAGGTTTGCATCACTGAACTCTTCAGCACTTGAATATGCACCGTTACTGTTAATAATCAAAATATCTTCAGAAATGTCAAAATCATTAATGGTAAAAGTTTGTTGCCAGTCAGTCAGATCTACTTCGATACTTTCAGCTTCTGGCATTGCATTATAAACACCGGCAGTGAAATCATCATCATTTATGCTTATGATTGGTAATGAAACAGTACCTGTTACTGTGCCAATACTGAACCGGTCAAAAATATTTCAATGCCTTTCACAAGATTAATGACTGTTTCCGTGCCGTAATCACAAGTGAGAAGATAACCATCATCAATGCCTGGGTGTTCTCTTATGGAAAACTGTTCAAAGGGAAGAGTATAAATAAAGTTGTCAATGTACGTACCAGGTACCAAAGTATCCTCACCATCACCCCCGATAATATAATCAGTACTTTCAAAATCAGCGACTATCCAGTCATCGCCACCAAGGGCAAGTACTATATCATGATCACCGGAATTATTTGGAAGGTTGGTTACCAGGATATCGCCACTTGATGTACCGAGTATTTGGTTAAACGCCATGATGATTTCCTTTATTATTTATGCTTACACTTTGTAGAACTATTCCCGTCCATCCATGAAAATCACGTAACTATGGATTTCAAAATTTAACTTTAATTCAATTCAATTCAAACAACAGGTTTTTGCATGCCTGTTGTTTGAATTTAGGTCTCGGTTAATCAGTTCATCTCATCTGAGAATGAGCATAAATATGATGACAGGTTATATAAATGAGAGCCAGCCATCTGCTACGGCATCACCAATTGATTCAGAGCCGGTATTTCCGGTGATTCCGGCCAACGCAATCTCGTTAAAATCAGGATTGAAAATATGTGCGTCTCCATTACCATCATATCCCCATGCTCCTGCTTCACCTGCAAGGTTTGCAGCAGTGAACTCTTCAACACTTGAATATTCACCGTCACTGTTAATAATCAGAACATCCTCATCAGCGTTAAAATCATTAATGGTAAAAGTGCTGGTCCAATCAGCGAGATCTACTGTAATAAGCTCGGCTCCTGCTTGTGCGTTATAAACACCGTCAGTGAAATCACTGTCGTTTATAGGTGTGCCCGCCTGAGCAACAGTAACCGTTACAGCAGCAGTATCTGTTCCGCCCATACCGTCGGCAATATCATAGTTAAATGTGTAATCTCCAGCCATGTCAGCTGTGAAATTAATAACTTCATTAACCATGTCATACTCAGCAGTGGCAGTGGCACCATCAGGTCCGTTCACAACTATGTCAACGGTGTCATCAAAAACAGGCAGGTCACCGTCCTCATCCGTATCGTTTATCAGCACATCCAGAGGGGTTGCAACACCAATTTCAACGTCGGCATAGGCATCATCCACAGCCACAGTGGGTTCATTAACGTCGTCTACGGTCAGGGTGAAGGCCTGGTCAAATGTAAGATCTCCCGCATCAGTAGCGGTCACAGTGACATCCACGGTGGGGGTGTCTTCAAAGTTCAGGGATACACCATCTGCCAATTTGAGCTGACCGTCCACAACCTCAAAATCAGCGTTGTCTACGGCATAGGTAAAGGTGTCACCCGCATCGGGATCTGTGGTGGTCAAGGTACCGATTACTTCGCCTGCTGCGTTTTCATACAAAGTGGCATTATCCAGTGCAATAGCCGTGGGGGCCTCGTTGACATCAGTCACGGTCAGGGTGAAGGCCTGATCAAAGGTGAGATCTCCCGCGTCAGTGGCCGTCACGGTGACATCCACGGTGGGGGTGGCTTCAAAGTCAAGGGATACACCATCTACCAGTTTGAGATGACCGTCCACAACCTCAAAATCAGCGTTGTCTACGGCATAGGTAAAGGTGTCACCCGCATCGGGATCAGTGGTGGTCAAAGCACCGATCACTGCGCCTTCTACGTTCTCGGCAACCGTATCAGCATCCAGTGCCATGGCCGTGGGAGCCTCATTGATATTGGTCACGTTGATGGTAAAGAGCTGCTCAACGGATGCGCTAAAAGGATCTGCAGCAGTGACGGTGACATCCACCGTTGCGGCTGTTTCAAAATCCAGGGACGTATCTGCCACAAGCTTCAACTGGTTATCAACTACTTCAAACCGATCATCACTCACGGTATAGGTAAAGGTGTCACCCACATCGGGATCTGTTACGGTCAGGGTGCCGATAACGGCAGCCACTGCGTTTTCTGCCACAGTGTCTGTATCCAGGGCAATGGCCGTGGGTGCGTTGTTGGGCGCTTTCACTTCACCGGTAACTGTGGCTGATGCCTCAAGCTCACCATCGGAAACGGTGTACCCAAAGGCAACCGCTCCAGTGTAGTCGTCATTGGGGTCGAAGGTGATGGTAAGACCGTCCTCGGACAGAGTGGCCACACCGTCTTCCGTGCCCTGGTCGTCAATGGCCGTGATGATCAGGGTGTTTCCGTCAACATCGGTATCGTTGGCCAGGAGTGTGGCCACGTCAATGGTTACGGTGCCGGTGTTCTCCACCAGAATGGCATCTGCATCATCCGCAGCCACGGGGGCTTCATTAACATTGGTCACGGTGACGGTCAGGACCTGATCCACGGTGAGGCCTGCCGCATCCGTGGCGGTCACGGTGACATCCACAGCGGGGGTGGTTTCAAAGTCCAGGGACGCATCAGCCACAAGTTTGAGCTGGCTGTCCACAATCTCGAACCGGTCATCGGACACGCTAAAGGTAAAGGTGTCGCCGGCATCGGGGTCTGTGACGCTCAATGTGCCAATGACAGCGGCAACCGCGTTTTCAGCCACGGTGGTGGTATCAAGGGCAACGGCTGTGGGGGCCTCGTTGACATTGGTCACGGTGACGGTAAGCACTTGATCCACGGTCAGTCCACCCGCGTCAGTGGCTGTTACAGTCACATCCACGGTGGGGGTGGCTTCAAAGTCAAGAGAGGTATCTGCCACAAGCTTGAGCTGGTTGTCCACGATCTCAAACCGCTCGTCAGACACGCTGAAGGTGACGGTGTCACCGGCATCGGGATCCGTGGCACTCAGGGTACCAATAACGGCTGCCGCAGCATTTTCCGCCACAGTGGCGGTATCCAGGGCTATGGCCGTGGGGGCCTCATTGACATCGGTGACGGTGATGGTAAAGGCCTGGTCCACGGATGCGCCAGCGGCATCGGTGGCTGTCACGGTGACATCCACTGTGGCAGCTGTTTCAAAGTCCAGAGCGGTATCGGCAACCAGTTTCAACTGGCTGTCAACCACCTCAAACCGGTCATCACTGACGGCAAAGGTAAAGGTGTCATCCACATCAGGATCCGTCACGGTGAGATTGCCAATAATGGCGGCCGCGTCGTTTTCCGCCACAGTGGCGGCATCCAGAGCTATGGCTGTGGGCGCATTATTATCTGTAACCACCTCGCCTGTTACCACGGCTGTGTCTTCATCCTCACCATCGGACACCGTATATGAAAAGCTTGCAGGACCGGTATAACCGTCCGTGGGATCAAAGGTGATGGTCAGACCGTCCTCGGACAGTGTGACAGTGCCGTCTGCCGGGTTAAGATCATCCACTGCGGTAATGGTCAGGGTGTCTCCGTCGGCATCGGTGTCATTGGCCAGAAGATCTGCCACGTCAATTTCAACCGTACCGCTGGTCTCCACGGAAAACGCCAGGAGATCATCGGTGGCCACCGGTGCTTCGTTGGGCGGACTGATGACGACCTCTCCTCCTGTGGTCGGGGCTTCACCCTCTGCAGGAACCGTCGTTCCAAGATCCTGTTCAACGAAATCGGCAAATTCTTTTTCAATACCCACTTCACCGGAGACATCATTCCCACCCACATCAAACACAAATGTAGACGCGCCCCGAATATTAATCTGGGCACCATTGCTGAGGGTCAGGACCATCTCATCATTGGCCACAATGCTGGAGGCAATTTCAAGCCCCAAGGGCAGCTGAATGGTGTTGGTACCTTCATCATCAATGATTGTGATGACATCTCCTGCCTCAATCAGATTAGCAGTAAGAAGATATGTGGTATCTTCTCCAGCATCTGCTCCCACATAGGTCTCCCCGGCGGTCTGGATCACTTTAAGAGGGTCCGTTACATAAGCTGTCATATTTTTCTCCTGTTTATTATACTATTATCTAACATTCATTACAGAAAATATTCTATATACATACCAAAACAAAGTCAATCTTTGCCTTGAATTCTTTAAAGGAAACTCCATCAGTGGATCGTAAACACAAGAGTTTCATTGTGCGTTGTGGCAGATGGTTACTGCCATGCATGTTACATATAAAGCTTAAGCAATATAGAAATCAATCGAACTGAGATCTTGATCAACAATGCCCATCAGTGTCAACTGAAACCCCTCTGATGTGACCGGATCCGGGTCAAAGATAATATCCGTTTTATTAAATATGGCACTTTCACTGACAATCACATCGGTGGGAAAGCTGGCTGTTGTTGTTGTGCCCGTTTCCACGTCATCGAAAACAAGCCGATCTTCATTTGGATTAAAATTGTGCAATTCCAAATCCGCCCCTTCAGCTGAAAGTACACTTCCGGAACTGCTGTCTATTTCATAGACAAACTGCTCAGCCACGCCGTCCACAGCCATGTAGACACCGCCAGCCTCCATAGAATAAGTTATATAATCTGCGGAAACGACCTCAAGGGTTACGGTGGCAATGTCAGTTGCAATACCATCTGATACCTTATACGAGAAATTTGCGAAACCCAAAAACCCATCCGCCGCAGTAAAGGTGATGGTAAGTCCGTCATCGGACAACACTGCACTCCCATCGTCCGGGTTAAGTTGATTAACCTCTGTAACGGTCAGCAGATTTCCATCGGCATCCGTGTCGTTGGCCAGGAGGTCTGCCACATCAATGGTAATAGACTCCCCGGTATTTACCTGAAAAAGATTCACATCATCCATAGCCACGGGTGGTTCATTATCCACACCGATCACCACACCGCCACCCTGTACAGGCGCCTCACCCTCTGCAGGGACCGAAAGTCCCAGATCCTGTTCAACAAATTCAGCGAATGTTTTCTCTTCACCGATCACATCTGCCAGGGTATCGTTTCCCCCCACATCAAAGGTGAACGATGAGGCACCGCGGATGTTTATCTGTGCACCGTTGGTCAGGTAAAGAACGGCTTCATCATTTGCGATGATGCTGGAACTAATCGCCAGCCCGGATTGAAGCTGAATGGTATTAGATCCCTCTTCATCCAAAATAGTAATTAGATCACCGCTTTGGATAAGACTGGATGTAATAAAATAGGTTGTGTCTTCCCCTTCATCAGCACCGATATAATCTTCTCCGGCGGTTTGAATAACGGTAAAGGGGTCGGTTATATAATTTACCATGGTGCTTTCTCCTCTCTTTGCCATCACAAACAACATCTACTTAAATTCTACTTAAATGTTTGAAGGGCTAAAGTTTTTTGAACAATTGGAGTAGGGAGGTGAATACCGGGGGAACAAATCCCCCGGTGCTCACCGATGTACAAGCACAGTAGTTAATTTATATGTTAAGCAACGGAAAAATCAATGGTGCTGAGGTCCGGATCCACAATACCAACCAAGGTCAGCTGATAACCCTCTCCCGTTCCAGGATCCTGGTCAAAGATGATATCCGTCTGGTTAAATATAGTACTTTCACTGATGACTACCTCATTTGTGAATCCATCTGTGGTGATTGTACCCCCATCCACATCCTCAAACACAAGCACATCCTCAGCAACGTTGAATCCACTCAGTTCCAGATCTGCAGTTTCACCAGAGATGACACTGCCTGAACTGCTGTCAATCTCATAGACAAACTGCTCTGCCGTGCCATCAACACCTACGTAGGTTCCGCCAGCTTCCATATTAATCACATTATAGCCGGTTGCCACCGTTCCGGTTACACGTCCAACGGCCGTGGCAGCACCATCTGACACAGTGTATGAAAAGTTAGCACTGCCAACAAAACCGTCTGCTGCGGTAAAAGTGATGGTCTGACCATCATCGGACAGCACGGCTGTTCCATCGGCAGGGTTGAGCTGGGCCACAGCCGTGATGCTAAGGGTATCACCATCGGCATCCGTGTCGTTGGCCAGAAGATCGGCCACGTCAATGACCACACTTTGACCTGAAGTCACGTCAAAGGCAAGCAAATCATCAGCAGCCACCGGTGCTACATTGGCGGCGACAACCGTACCGGTTACGGTACCAGTCGCAGTGTCCGTACCATCGGATACCGTGTAGGTAAAGTCAGCATCCCCAACATATCCGTCTGCCGGGGTAAAGGTGATGGTCAGGCCATCATCGGACAACACGGCTGTTCCATCGGCCGTGTCAAGCTGATCCACTGCCGTGATGGTCAGTGTATCACCATCGGCATCGGTGTCGTTGGCCAGAAGGTCGGCCACGTCAATGACTACGTCTTGACCTGCAGTGGCCTCAAAGGCAGCAGCATCATCCACAGCCACCGGTGCCTCATTGGCGGCGACAACCGTACCAGTTACGGCAGCAGTTGCAGTGGCCGTACCATCGGATACCGTGTAGGTAAAATTGGCATTGCCAACATATCCGTCTGCCGGGGTAAAGGTGATGGTCAGGCCATCATCGGACAGCACAGCTGTTCCGTCGGCCGTGCTGAGCTGACCCACAGCCGTGATGACAAGTGTATCACCGTCGGCATCGGTGTCGTTGGCCAGAAGATCGGCCGCATTAATGACTACGTCTTGACCTGCAATGGCTTCAAAGGCAGCCGTATCATTTACAGCCACCGGTGCTTCATTGGCCTCAACAACCGTACCGGTTACAGAAGCGCTTACTTCATCGGAACCGTCAGATACCGTGTAGGTAAAGCTGGCATCTCCAAGGTATCCGTCTGCCGCGGTAAAGGTAATGGTCAGACCGTCATCGGAGAGTTCCACTGTTCCATCGGCGGTACCATCATTATCCACAGATGTAATGGTCAACGTATCACCATCGGCATCCGTGTCATTGGCCAGAAGAGTCGCTGCTGCAATATTGACAGACTCGCCTGAAGCCACTTCAAACACATCGGCATCAGCCACCACCACCGGTGCGGTATTCAGGTCTGTTTCATCCGCAGCATAGAGAACGCCTGCAGCTATAAAATCAGCTTCTGTGGAGTCGGCTGTCAGTTCAATGTCATCACCGTCTGCAACGGTAAGGGTCAAAACACCGTCTTCGGCAACATAGAAGGTCATACCTGCAGCATCTTCCTGGCTCATGCTGACATCTGCGTTGACAACAAAGAGGGCAACGTTGTCAAAGTCAATGGCAGAAAGATCCGTATCATCGGCAAGTTCGACAATACTGCCCGTACCTTCGCCAGTGATCTCTTCAACGGTATCGCTGACAACGAGCTTGGCTCTGGTAGTCGTGTTGTTAATCACAGTGATGGTCATGGCATCGGAAATCTCGGAGAAGTCAAACTCCGTGGCTGCATCAAACTCGAACAGCACTGTGTCATCGGCATCATCCATGCGGAATTCACCGAGATCCATGTCTATCACGACATCGGTACCCATACCTTCCGTGGTGGTGAAAGCGATGGTCCCAAAACCCTGAACATCATCCACACCATCGTCCAGGTCACCAAAATTGTCCAAATCACCCAGGATGAGCGTTTCGCCCGCATCTGCTGTACTTACCGAATCCAGCGATTCGGTGAGGTCACTGATGTCAAGGGCGGCAAAGTCAAATCCACCAAGGGCGACTTCAATACTATCCAGCTCAATTGAATCGTCATTCCAGTCGATATTCACTCCGTCAACAATGACGCCTTCCAGAGCATCATCCTGGAGTTTCAAGGTATCTTCGTCACCTAATGTATCCACAAGTGAGAGGGTGTCAAAAAAATCACTTAAATCAACAACCTCATAGACATCGTCACCAGCACCATCCAGAAGGTTTTCAAAACCGGTAAGCGTCAATCCGACGTTTCCGGCTGCCACGCCCATAGAGACCTCAACAACGTCACTATTCCCCTGTTTTTCGCCCAGGAGGATCAGGTTATTGGAATCCACACCCACAAAACTAACACTATCAAATTCACTCTGGGATGCTTCAACACGCAGGCTACCTTCAACTATTGTATTGTTTTCATTATAGGAAGTTATGGTATCAAAAGAACCTGTGAGGGTTCCATTGGTATTCAGTGAAAAAACTGTGGCAGTGGTTATACCATCTGCAACATCCTGAATATCCAGCTCAATACCTTTGGTCAACTCGTTGTAGTTAACCTCATTGTCTCCACCGCGCAGGTTAAAGGTATGGTCATCAAGGGATTGATCATCGGTAAGTTCCACTTTTTCATCATAGTCGGATCCTTCAATGGTCTCCCACAAGGCCTGTGTTGCATCAACTTCATCATCCAGACCGGCATCCATGTATTCAATGTAGCTGAAATCACCAAAGGGAACCGAAGTATCCAGATCTTCAATGCTGATGGTATATTCAATCACATCCCCTTCAACGATGGTGGCATCATTGGCAGACATGTAGCTGATGGAAAGGTTGGTATCGGATCCGGTGAAATCCAGAATGGAAGTCCCCTGGGACGCCACGACCTCTTCAATGTTAAGGAGCTGATCAATGCGGTCATTGGCTGCAGTGAGTACGGCATCTGCACCGGTCACAAAAATAGACTGGGCCACCTCACCAGCATCCAGATTCACAACCGCCACAATGTTACTTGTATCGGCACTGTAATCCACGCGATCCTGACCGGCCCCACCGTCAAAGCTGAAGAGATCCTGGTTGTTGGCTTCCGCACGGTCATTTACATCCTGATCGGAAAAGGAAACCCTTACATCATCCTCTCCATCATCGTTTGTATCGTCAAACACATCATAGCTCAGATAGGAGGCATAGGTAATGGCGGTCTCATCATCGTCACTATCCAGATACCTGTAGTTCGGCATTAAGTCGGCAACAATAATCGTATCCGCACCGGATCCACCCAAGGTAGCCTCTATTTGAGTCATACCCTCAATCTGAACCAGCACATCACCTGCGGCATCCAGCACCTCACCGTCCGTAAAGTTTACGGTGGCACCGGAAATATTGCTGACATTCAGCGTGTCATCCAGATAGGCGCTTTTTGCGCCATCTGTAACATTGATGGTTTCCACATCTATCAAGGTGTCGGTGGTGATATCGCTGCCCACAATGGTACCGCCGGTCATGTTGATCAGGTCGGTCTCCGCACCGGACTCAACAACAATTTCCAGGGAGGGACGCATGGAGACAGACACTTCGTCATCAAGGGCAGCTATTGTGCCCGTATCATCTGCAACGCCATCATTGTTCATATCGGTGTGATCATAAACAATGCTATCCCCCACAAGGTCCGGATCATCGGTGGTTTCATCATCATCGTCATCCACCAGGGTCACTTCATCGTTGCCGTCAAAGTAGTTGTCTTTGAGTACTTCGGATTCATCAATGTTGAGGGTTTCATTGGCATCACCACCAATAAATCCTTCCACACCGTCCACGGCAAGGAAGAAATCGTTTCTATCCGCGGCATCAAGGTCGTCAGCATCGTTTATCTCATCATCGCCATCAAGGTCTGCATTGATCTGAATATATCCGAGATCGCTGGTCATGTTGTAGATAACGGCAGCATCAGGATCATTGATCACGGTGGCAGCCACAGCATCGGACAATGCCTGGACATTCAGGGTATCCATGCCCTGTCCATCATGGGTACCGTCACCGGAAAGGGTTCGAATGGCTTCCATCTCCACAAAATCGGTGGTGTACTCAAAGATGTCGTCACCGTCCTCATCCACACCCACAACGCCCTGGCCACCTTCTTGCTGTTCCAAATCAGCGTCCACGGTGATGGTGAAGGTAGTACCTTCAACAAAGTCGTTCTGATTAAAAATCAGGGTATCGGCATAACCGTCGGCAACCACTGCAGGGGATTCTGCGGTATCTTCATCAATGAACTCAACGGAAAGTACATTTGCCTCGGCAAGGCGAACGGCCGCCTCATACTCATTGAGTTGTTCAACAGTGACAATCTGCTGGCCGGCCACCAGGGTGGTGACAACATAATCATCCTTACCACCATCCACGACATCATCGCCCATGGAACCCTGAATGCGGTCGTCACCGGTTCCGGCGGTAATCACATCGTCTCCGGCACCGCCCATGAGATAATCATCGCCATGGAGACTGAAGTCATCGGCATCAGTGTCATCATCCAGCATGGAGTCGTAAATAAGAGCATCCGAACCGTTGAGTTCTCCGCCATCTGTGGCAGCTGTTTCAAGTATGGAGCGGGAATTTTCATCCACCTGATCCTGCATCCAGGCATCACCGGCAAAGATCACATTGGTGGCATTCAGGGCATTATCTGTGCCGTCAAATTCATACAGCGTAATCTCAGTGTCTGAATTATCTGTCACTTCTGCGGAAGGCGCTTCACCATGGGAACCGTTGGTCAAAGTGACCACCGGCGTATCCATGAAGACGGTCTCTCCACCGTTGTATGCCACCTGGGTCAGGGTAATGGTATCGCCTACGGCCACGGCATTGATCTGTCCGGCTTTGGTATCATTATCACTGGCAGAGCTGATGGTATCGGCAAATCTAACCAGGAATGCGTTCATGGTCTCGTCAATGGCAGTACCATCGGCAGCCACACCCATCTGGGCGGAAAAGGCAACACCGTTTACGGAAACTGTGACTGAGTCTTCATCTGCCAGGTTCAAAAATTCAATATCATAGGACTGATCTTCTGAAATCACGGTGGTGACAAGGCCGGTCTCTTCATCGGTGATAAAGGAAACCACCAGGTCCTCAGCATAGGCATCGTCGCCAAGTGTAACGGCATCACCGGTGTTGTTGACAAGACCGTCATCATCCACCAGCTCATTGTCTGCCCGATCTTCATAGGAGGCAAAGATCAGTCTATCCTGGGACTGTTCAACGTCCGGGCTACCCTCAACCATGGTCCAGACCAGGTTACCGTCGGCCGGGACAATATTATTTACCCACTGATATCCAACCGGTGCAAATTCTGCACCGTCAGGATCCACAATGGTGATGGAATCGTCGGCATTAAGTGTGGCGGTCAGTGCTTCCAGACCTTCTGTGGCAGCCATCACCGTGTTCATGGCAGCTACGAAATCCGCATAGGTTTCGGCAGCGCCCATCTCATCCGATTCAACTGAGTACTGAACGCCGTCCAGGGTAAAAACCACACCGGAAACAGGGAAATCAGCCAGTTCGCTTGCAGGATCATCATTGTTGATAAATGTAAGGGTGAGGCTGGAGTCAGAGATCAGCACAGTGGTGACCTGGCCAAAATCCGCTTCGTAGAGAATCTCGCCATCTTCATCCACGTCCACGATGTTGTCCCCATCGGCATCCACCAGACGGTGGATCACATCTTTACCATCGCCAGCATCAAGGTAGAAGATGAAATCATCGTCACCTTCACCACCCATGAGGCTGTCATCCCCTTCGCGGCCTTCAAGAACGTCATCACCGATATTGGCATAGAGAATGTTGGCGGCGGCGGTTCCCCGCAGATCCAGATCCGCACCGGAACCATAGAAATTCATTTGGCCTGTGAAGTTAAGGTCTGAACTGTTGGTACCGTCGGTGTCATAGTCAATGGCGCCAAGACCGGTGGCATTGATATTTTCAAAATTCTGCACAACTGCCCGGTCCACGCCATCGGCGTAGTTGGTCTGATCTGCGGTGATATAGTCCACACCATCAGCATATGTAGCGTCTTCATCGGCACCGCCGTATCCGGCATAGTTATCAACACCACCGGCTTGTCCCACACCCAGATCAATGCGGATAACGCCGTCGGTGGTCATCACTTCCAGATCGTTTGAAGATGCCCCGGTTACGTAATCGGAAATCCACAGGGTATCCACGTCTGCACCACCGTCGTAAATACCGCCGTCCATTTCAAAGAGAATGCTGTCATCGCCGGCATCGCCACTGAGTTCGTCCCGTCCATCATTGTCAATACTAAGAATGTTGGGATTGTTCTGATAGGCTTCCAGGTACTGCATGTTGCCGCCCAGGATCACATCGTCGCCAGCGGCACCATTGATCTCGTCATTGTCATAACCACCCACCAGAATGTTTGCGGCGGCTGTTCCGTCGATTACCAGCTGTGCTGTGGAACCGATACCATAATTTTCAGTGCCGTCTGCGGCGTGGGCATCTTTATCGTCTGCGGCACCTCCCAGAACGACATCATAGTCATTGAGGAAGGCATAGAGATTACCGGATGCGTCCACATTTTCGATATTATCAATATCCACGAGCACATTGTCAATGGTGGTGTCAGTGGTGATCGTTTCACCGGCAAGATCTATGTATACAGGCTCGTTATCATCGGATGCTTCCACCAGAATCCAGTCACTGTCCTGACTTGCGGCACTGTCCCAGGTGGTACCACCATCAATGTTCAGATTTTCTCCATCAGTGGCATCCAGTGCGGAAATTTCCACGAAAAAGAAATCTGCGTTACGACCGCCCATGAGCGCATCACCGCCGGTCACGGAACCGCCGCCGGCCATGAAATCATTTCCAATACCACCGTAGGCCTCATCCGATCCCAGACCGCCTAAGAAAATATTACCGTCGGTATTGACACCGTCACCATCAAATCCGGTGCCGTCAAATTCAATATCCCCAAAAAAATTGTTTTCCGTATCCGTATAATCCAGGGGATTTCTGGCATAGGCATCAAACACCTCAAAGTTGCTCACCGTAAGGATACCGGCATCTGAAAGGTTATTTTCTTCCCCATCAAAGGCAATAACACCGTCTCCGTTGAGATCCAGCCCTTCCACCTGATCCGTGGGATCTGTGAGATCAATGCGAATGTCGGCATCACCGGTGAGACGAAGTACATCTGCAATGCCATCACTTGGGATGACCTCTCCGTTTTCATCAAGCACTTCAGGGTCACCATCAATGACAACATCGCTGCCAATGAGAGTCGTTGCTCCGCCCTGGGTGTCAACACTGAGACTCATGACGTTGTCTGACAACGCCACACCACTGATAGTTCCCTGGACGGCATTGTCAACGGTCCAGTGTTCCCAACCGTAATCAACACCACCATCTTCATCGGTTCCAACCCAGGTACGAACCCACAGCTCGTTGCCGCCAGCCACTCCGAAGGTATCAAAAAAGCTCTCGTCACCAACAAATGAGCTGGCCTGATAAAAATAGTCTCCCAGCTCATCGGCGGTTACCCAGCCCCTGCCTTCGTCCGTATCCAGATAGGCACCTTGAGTACCGGCTTCATCTCCGTTCCAGATCTGAAACCAGGTATTTTCTGTGGTATCTTCAACATTGAACATTTGGCTTAAAGGTGCATTGCCGGAAACGGTTTCCGTGATATCATCTGCAGCAGCTGCATCAAGATCCACAGCACCGCCTTCCCATTCACCCGTACCATTCTCTGCATCCCAGACTCTGACCCATAGGGTTGTGTCTCCTGCCTGGGCAAAATCAATGTCCAGATCTGCAAGATCGTCTGCAGAAATCCAGCCCTTGCCTTCATCATTGAAGGCACTGGTATCGACAAAATTACCGGTATTTCCATTACCGGTCCATAGCTGATACCAGGTTGAACCGGAATCATCTGTGAAAAGATCTGCAAATGTGGCATCTGCAGCAGGATTAGATGTAAACGTAATGGCCATCCTTATTCTCCTAAGTTTGAAAGATTTAAATTACCTGTTGAACTCGCTCATTTTCGAAAAACAGTTAGGATGCAATCACCACTGTTTTTTCATATGGGGCTTATTATATTCTTTAAGGACCATTTTTAATGAGCAAAATAATAATTTTTTAAAAAAACAGCTTAAAGTGGTGCATCCGAATCACAAATTTTTAATTACTCTTTGCAATATACATACCACCACAAAATTTTCCCTATTCACGGCAAAAAAACGGACAATTTCATAACGATCTGGCTGAATCAGGGCAGAAATGGTTGAATCCAGCCAATGCCATTTTTTACACCCCGGCCCTGACGCGTACAAAAGCACAAACCCGGCAAGTACTTTTGAGCTACATGCTCTCCCTGAGGGATTGATCAAAATTAAGCAGAATAGGTTCGAGCAGATATTGGAAAAAAGTACGTTTTTCCGTGGTAATATAGCACACCGCCGGCATTCCCGGAGAGAGATAGGCATCATGGGCTTTCAACTCATCGGCATTGACGGTTGCATGAACCAGATAAAAAGAGGCTCTCCCCATGGGAGTTTGATCTGTTATCATGTCTGCGGAAATATGGGTGACCACCCCCCCCACCGGAGGAGTGGTAATGCGGTTAAAGGCACTTAGCTGCACCCTTGCCTGCTGCCCCACATGGACTTTGGTGATCTGATCCTGGCGCAGCCGGCTCTCCACAATCAGTTCGGCATTTTCCGGTACAATCTCCAGCAGGGTTTCTCCGGGGCGGACAACCCCACCCTCTTCGGAATGGATCTGAAGATTGACAATGATGCCGGAAACCGGGGCCTGGATATTCAAGCGTTCTTTTGCGTCCTGCTGGGGCCGCAACTGTTCGGTGAGGTTGAAGATTTCATCGGTTGCCTTGCTGAATTCACCGCCTGCGGTCTCTTGATAAATATTTTTCAAGCTCGCTATGGAAAAATTTATTTCCTGAATTTTTTCCTGGGATTCGGCAATGCTCTGGACCAATCTGGCTCTGGCACCGCCATGCTGGGCAAGCATTCGTCTGAGGGTCAGAATCTGGGTCTCATCAATGAATTTATCCTTGAGCAATCCCTCTTTGGATCGAATTTCTCCTTTCAGAGAGGCAATGATCTCTTCTTCGGCCTTGAGTTCCTCTCCAGCGCCGATGATCAGCTCCTCAAGCTGTTTAATACGAGCCTTCTGAGTCTCAATACGGCTCTCCAGCGAGTCTTTCTGGGTCTCAAACAGATCTGCTTCCCGCAGAAGAAGTTCTCGAATCTCTTCGTTGTTCTCTTTTTCTTGTATGAGTAGCTGTGACCAGGTAATATTTTTTTTCAAAACCATCTGTGCTCTGAGTCGGTCTGCCTCTGCGGTTTTGGTGTAAATCCGCCCCTGGAGAAGATCCGTTGTGGAGGCGATGCGCATGCTTCTGAGCCGGATCAGCACATCCCCCCTTTTCACCCGGTCGCCGTCTTTAATGAGAATCTCATCCACAATGCCGCCTTCCAGGTGCTGGACCGCTTTTTTATTTTGGGAAACCACCACTGTCCCCGGGGCCACCACCGCACCGCTGAAGGGCATGTACACGGCAATAGTTCCCAGCCCCCCGAAAAACAGCCCAATGACAAGGAGCCCTGCCATAATTATTTTACCCGGTTTTGTATGAAACTTTTCCATATCTGGTTACTCCGCTTTGGCTGGTTTTTGATTCAAGGATGGCGCCGGTTTGACCGCCTGTTGCTGGGCTTGCCCCATGAGGGCCTGGAACACCTCCTGCCGGGGACCAAACCGTGCAATCTGTCCCATCTGAAGCATGAGGATTTTGTCCACGTTGGCCAAAATAGCTGGTTTATGGGTAACGACGATGGTGGTGACCTCCTCCTGTTTTAGAATACCAAGGGTAAGCATCAACGCCTTTTCACCGGCGTCATCCAGACTGGAGTTAGGCTCGTCCAGCACCACAAATCGGGGAGTGCCGTAGAGAGCCCTGGCCAGGCCCACCCGCTGGCGCTGCCCCCCGGACAATGCCACACCACCAGCGCCTATGGCGGTGTCATACCCTTCCGGAAGGTGCAGAATCATGTCGTGCACCCCCGCCTTTTTTGCCGCAGCAACAACCTGGTCCGAATCCGGCTCGCCCATGCGGGCAATGTTCTCGCTGACAGTGCCGGGAAACATCTCCACATCCTGGGGAAGATAGCCGATAAAACGCCCCAAATGCTCCTGGTCCCATTGAAACACATCCGCACCGTCCATGCGCACCTTACCGCCCATGGAGGGCCACAGACCCAACAGAACACGGCAAAGGGTGGTTTTACCCGCCGCACTGGGGCCGATGAGTCCCATGCTCTCTCCCCGGGCCAGATTAAAGGTAATGTTGCGCAGGAGATAACGTCCCTGAACAGCCAGGGTGGCACCCTCCACCAGAAGATTTCCCTTGGGATCCGGAAGTGACATGGGTTTTTCCGAATCTGCCGCTTTGATCAATGCATTGAGGCGTGTGTACGCCCCCCGGGCCTCAACCGTCTGTTTCCAGGTGGCCATGCCCTGTTCCACCGGCCCCAATGCCCGACCCATAATAATGGAAGAGGAGATCATAATACCGGCGGTACATTCATTTTTCAGGGTAAGGTAGGCCCCCACTCCATAGATGATCACCTGCATGGAGAGTCGCAGCACCTTGGTCATGGATTGAAGGGACCCGGCATATCTGCTGGCCCGGGTCTGTAGTTCAATTACCTGGTCATTGCTCTTCTGCCAATGGCGAATAATGCCCGGCAGCATGCCCATGGCCCCCACCAGCTCACTGTTTTTCAGGCTGATATTGATAAAGCCGCCAGCTTGGGCATTGGCGGCATTGGCCTGGCCCAGGCGTTTTTTGGTGAGAAGCTCCTGGCTTAACCCCAATATAACAATGAGCACGGCCCCGCCTGTGGCCACAGCCCCCATGATGGGGTGCAGCAGATATATAAACAACAGGTAAATCGGAGTCCAGGGAATATCAAAAATGGCAAAAATGGCATTACCGCCAAAATAGTTACGCAGCATATTTACATCCCGAAGCCCTTGGTTATATCCCAGTTTCTGGATGCGGCAGGCATCTTTGAGCATCTCCGCCAGTACCTGGCGGCTTAAGCTTTTGTCCATGTCCACACCGGCCATGACCAAAAGACGGGAGCGCAGAAAATCAAGCAGCCCCAGAATAAACAGGGCAAACAGAGCCGCTGCTGTGATGGTCATCAAAGTGGGCATGCTGTAACTCACCAGAACCCGATCATATATGGAGAGCATATAAATGGGAAAGGTCAGATAGAGAAGGTTAATGAAAAAACTGAAAACACCGGCAAAAACAAAGTACTTGAGCCATTTAACTATAAATTTATGCATATCTGTTACAATCCTCTGTAACCCGTTGAGTAGTTCAATTCTGCAAGGGCCAGACTATAGTCCAGCAGAACCTGATTGTAGTTGGATTCTGCCTGGGAAAGCTGGGCCTGGGCATCCAGCACGGCCGGCAGGGTGGATATCCTTGCCTGCAATCGTTGCTTTTCCTGGGTGTAATATTCCGTTGCCGCCTTCACTGCACGATTGGAAAAGTCCATACGATTTTCAGCCTCCTTCAAGGCCAGAAATGAAGTCTGTATACGGGACTTGATGCTGTTCACCGTCTCATCAATCTTTGAATCAATCCATTGGATCTCCTTGAGAAATTTGTTGTGTCGATAATAATTTTTTCCTCCGTCAAAAAAATTCCAGCTCACCGTAATACCAGCGGTCCAGTAACGATTTTGCTGATCCCGATCAGAACCATTGTCGTATGGCTCATCATAATCGCGATCACTGTCATAATAGTTGGTGGTTAACCGCACCTGGGGGTAATACCGGCTTTTGGCAATAACCATCTCTTTTTGAGCAATAACTTTTTGAAAATCAAGCGCAGTCAGGTCAGGACGATTGCCTTTTGCCTCCTGCCATGCACTGTCAAAGGAGTCCGGCACATGGGGGAACTCGGTTTTCAAATCATCCGCAAACAGATAATCCCCCGGAGGAAGGTTCATCAGGGCCATAAGTTGGATACGCGAACGATCAACGGCGTTACGAGTTCTGCTCATGGCCTGTTTTGCACCGGAAAGGTCCAGCTCCGCCCGGAGCACCTGAACATAAGGAATCATTTTCTGGTCAAAATAGGCTTTGGCCGCAGTGAGTTCCGATTCCAGCCGCTCCACGGTGTGTCCCAGGGAGGTAATGTCCTGACGGGCCTTTAACATCTGGTAAAAAGCCGTTTTGATTTTAAAAATCAGGTCCAGCTCCACCATTTTCAAGGTGGCTTCCTTCATGTCCCTGTCTGCCTGGGCCTTTTTATAATTGGCATAGATGCCGGCCCCGGCATAAAGGATCTGGGAAAGCCCAATGCTGTAATAACTGTTCATTTGATCCAGGTAATCCGTCTCGGTGGGACCCTTGGCGGAAATACTGTTCACCCTGGTTAGAGAGCAAGATGCAGTAAGGGACGGCAAAAAATCACCCCGGGCGGTTTTAACATCATCTTCCGCTTCCAGAATACGGATGGCATAACCTTGAACCGAGGGGTTATGTTGCAGTCCATGGGCAATACAGTCCTTTAAAGTAAAGGTTTCCCCGGCATGAAGGGAAGGGACAACGACAAGGCTTTGAGCAATAACAAAAAGAAGCAGACAAGCGTAAAACAAACTCCTTTTTGGAAGGGTTAATACAGAAAAAATTTTTTTCATTGGGTTACTCCGAACAAGAGAGTGCATGTTTTTAATGATTTGGGCCAGTGGATGTATGAATAACAGCTTTGGCCCATGCCCCAAGGTAAGTATCAGATAATGCGTAATTACGCAACACCTTCCAGGATTCGCAGGTCCTGCCCCACTGATGTTCCGCCAGCAGTTCAATATTTTCTTCTTTATTGAAATTCATGGGAAACAACGACGGATTGCCCAGGATCAACTCCCGGTGATTCAACACGATAAGATCAATGACATTTACCACCGTGAGCATCCGTGCGGCAATGCGCACCGGAAAATCGGTTCGGACAAAAGAGAGCTTAAATTTTTCCAGGGAAATTTCAGGGGGAAGCACCATATCTTCGGTATTTTCGGTGGTACATATCCTGTAGATATGGGCAAGACACATGCTATGCATGAGCGGAATGGATTCAAACCATTCAATAAATGCCCTCATGGGATTTTTCATTATCCTTTCTCCGGGCGGCCATCACGGCGTTGATAAAATGCCATCACCGCATCACACACATGATCCACATCCGAATATGTCATTTCATGGAACAACGGCAAACGCAACACCCGGCCACTTAAATTTTCGGTGTGATCCATGGAGCCGGACACCCGACCGAACCGTTTACCCGCCGGGGAGGAGTGCAGGGGAATGTAATGGAAAACCGACTTGATTTCACAGGCATTCAGGTGGTGAATCAGCTGATTTCTCTCATCAAGGGAACGGGTGAGAATGTAAAAGAGATGGCCATTGTTGTCGCTGGAATCGGTTGCTTTGTCACGGACATGAATAACAATATGGCCATCACGGGCAAGGGGCATCAAGCGCTCACCATACCGGCAGTGGAGTCCATGGCGGTGGCTGGTGATTTGTTGTGCCTGTTCAAATTGGGACCATAAAAAGGCTGCGGTGAGTTCACTGGGTAAAAAAGAGGACCCCAGGTCCACCCAGGTGTATTTATCCACTTCCCCCCGGAAAAATCGATTGCGGTTGGTGCCTTTTTCACGGAGGATCTCGGCCCGGTCAATGAGATCCGGGTCATTGACCAGCAGGGCACCGCCTTCTCCGGAAATAATGTTTTTGGTTTCATGGAAACTCAAGGCGCCAAGGTGCCCGATGGTGCCAAGGGCTTTACCTTTATATTGGGCCAACAGGGCCTGGGCTGCATCTTCAATGACAAAAAGGCGATAATCCCGGGCCATGTCCATAATTTCATCCATGGCACAGGCATGGCCTGCATAATGAACCGGAACGATGGCCCGGGTTCTGTCGGTGATGGCGCCACGAATTCGGGTGTGATCCATATTCATGGTATGGGGCTCAATGTCCACAAATACCGGGACCCCGCCCCGCAGCACAAAGGCATTGGCGGTGGAGACAAAGGTATATGACGGCATGATCACCTCATCTCCGGGCTTAATGTTGCATAACAGAGCCGCCATCTCCAGGGCTGCCGTACAAGAGTGGGTCAGCAGCGCTTTTTTTGTACCAAGGGTGGTTTCAAGCCATAGTTGACACTGGCGGGAAAAAGGGCCATCCCCGGACAGGTGACCGTCCTTGACGGCTTTTTTTATGTTTTCAAGCTCACGGCCCACAATAAACGGCTTATTAAATGGTAAAAAACGCATTACAGATTCCATTAATAAAATTAAGGACAGACCATACTCGATGATTTATTTTTTTATCTTGACACTGTCTGAGGAGGGATCAGATTTGCCAAATCGAAGACAAATTGCGTATGTACACTTTTTGTCGATTACCTGGACATTTATTAACAGAACCGGAAGCAAGGCGCAACAAATAATAATTCGTGAGCTTGATTCATATTAATTCATCGCAAATCTATAAATATGGCATTAAGGGAGTCCGATTTTACTAATTTGTCGTTTTAAGAGTCAGAACTTTTATGTTTTGCCTTGGTTAAACAAAAGATCAATAATTACGGAATCCCTAAATCATCAATGCCGGATAGAATGCATCTTGATATAAATATCCTGGCGCTGAATCCGGTGCAAACGCTTTAAAATGGAGAAAAGAAAGGGGTTTTTTTCCGATGCGGCATTCAAGGCACCCATGGTGTCTTTAAGAATGGCGGAACTATTGTTATAAAACAGATGTTGATGAAGTTTTTTGTCCATCAACACCCTGGAGATACGGTGTAATTTTTCAAGGAATAATTTCTTCTCAGGCCCATCCAGGAGGAATATACCTTCTGGAGTGGAAAATACCGGGTGTATCACAAAAGAACAGGTATGATCCGGTTGAACGGTCACTGTGGGAATAAATGTCTGGGAAAATTCCGGCAGGGCAAGATCAAACAGGTTAAAAATAAAATTTCCCAGGCTGTGAAAAATAAATCGTCGGCGATGGGTCTCAATGCCTTGTATACAATGGGGGTGAGCACCGACTATCAGATCTGCGCCGGCATCTATCCAGCCATGGGCCCGCTTTTGATCAATCGGTGAAGGGTACTCCACATGTTCGTAGTTCCAATGGGGAAAGACAACGACAAAATAGTCCTTCTTTTTCAAATCCCTAATTATTCGATTCAAACGCCCCTGGTGCATGGGTGCGGTCCCGGTTTTTTTTCTTCCGGCATTGTACCAGCGAGTACAGCCGATAAATGCCAGGCGTAAGTTTTTACGTTGTATGCACAGGGGGATATAGGCTTGACTCCTGTTCAGACCTGCACCGAACCACATTTTTCCCTGTTCCGATAAAAAAGCACAGGTATCTCTCAGACCCTGAACGGAATAGTCAAGGATATGATTATTGGCAATGGAAAACAGATCAAACAAATCAAGAATTTTGCCAGGTATGGGCGCTCCCTTCAAATGGCAAGGCTGCCCCGGGTGTTTACAGGAACTATGGGTCAGGGGTGATTCAAGATTGGCAAGACTCAGATCCGATTCCAAAAATATCTTTTTTATTGCAGGATCAATATAATAGTTTCTTGAATCAATCCCCTGGAGGCAAAGATCGCCTGCAAAACTTAATTTAACAGGGATGCCTTTATTCGATGGAAAAAACTCTGGCTTCACTTATACAAACCTCTCCTTGAGCCAAAGGCCTGGCAATAACCCGCCAAAACAACTGTCCTGAATGTTTTTCTATAGTTTGGAGGATAGCCCACACAGTCTCCCACATATTGGTTGGAAGGCTTTCCGTACTGGTCTCGGGCATCCATCCTCGTCTTGGAACATAAAAAACCCTGGTGAAATCACTGGTAGGTGAAAACTCAAGCTTAAAGAGATAGTCTGCGCTCCCATCCACGGTCCATGAAAATTCGGGAGTCACATTGGACGAAATTATTTCGCCATCAACCGGTAAATTCAACGTCAAGGCACTATCAGCCGCCTCATAATACCACATGAGAAACTCATCCCATTGGTTGTTTCCCGGGAAATCAATCACTGTCTCATTATAGGAATCGTCAAAAAACGGCCTTGAAAATGGAAAATAAATGGTCACCCCATGGGAACACTCAGAGCCGTCGCCATGATATTCAGCTGTGACCGTCTGCCCTACGGCCGCTTTAACATCCAGAGCTGCGGCGGCAACTTGATCCATTTCGGTTTCCTGTTCAATGCCGTCTGCAAAATCATAGATATCAACGACTTCCATATCATTATATTCGCAGACCTCCTGCCGAACTGTATATAACTTAGTTTTATCGGCATATGTTTGAAGGGTCTGTGCAAAAACATCCACGGCATCGGCAAGCGCATCCACCGCTGTGAGATCCAGACAAGATAGGGTATAATCACTGTTTGTGCCACAATAATCAGCATAGGCATCAACAATAAAGCCCCCCAGCGCCAATGGGCTGCTGTTCGGGGCCTGGGCAAGGGCGGTGAGCAGCGAGGTATAGGACCAACCTTCTCCGGGCTCACTCTCTTCCGAGGCCACCATTGCCTGGGCCAGATCCTTTAGTTCGTAGGCCACTTCCAGTGTCCCCATGACACAGGCATCAAAACCAATGAGATCAATTGAGGTACCGTCATCAACCAAGGATTGCAAAGCGGTCTGAATCTCACGGGTATCCAGTCCATCGTCACCCGAGGTATCATCCCAGCAAACTGTCCGATCCCCGGGAATCTGCGTATCTGTCATATCACGCCAGCCCCCACCATGATTCCAGAGAATCAGGGCATAGTGATCTGCAGGATAATTTTCAACGGTCCAGGCCACAAAGTCCTCCAATGTCTGGGGATCTGCCATATTAACCTCACGTCCACCTACCCCGTCTCCCCAGTCGGACACCGCATTGGCAACCAACGGAGTCAAACCGGACGTGATATAAAACCGCTGGCAGTCTGTCCAGTTATCATACCTAATTGAATACCCTGGAATTCTGTCAAACTGCACCACAATATTGATGTCATCCGTTGAACCCTGGGCCGACATTTCAAGAAAATCAGAGATGCCATCAGATTCAAGGTTGTTATCGGCATCCAGGTAAACCATAAATGTCCAGTCTGCCGCCGCTGCCGACCCGCCTGCAAGAGACACACATAAAGCCGTGAGTAGTATCATTAAAATTTTGTTCATCGGATTCATTCCTTTTGTCAAAATGGATATCATTCAAAATTCAAACTTTTATAAGTTATCATGAAGCACATACACTTTGCAAGGAATTCTGCGGTAAATTGTTCTTTTGGTTACAAAAATATCTATCTTTGTCAAAACAAAAAACAGCCTTGATTGTAACTGCTGATCCCCACCCATATAAATTCTTGACTCGCTTTTCTTTTTCAGGGTATACTTTGCCGTTTTCAACATGCTGTTACAGTAGTTATCATAGACACAAGCCTGACCCGTTCTCGCATAAACCGGCCGAAAAAACTTGAACATTAAGCATCAAGGATAAAATGGCACACCACACCATCCCTATCACCACGGTAGATGACATCAAAGCACACATGGAATCCACTTACTCACATGCAACACCATCACATCCCACCGGCGCTGAAGCATCCGATTCCTGCATTGCGTTTCAAACCATGGAAGCAGACTTAACTTTTGCCCACCAAAATGCAGATGTGGGTACCCGATCGCTGTCCATGCAGCGTTTTCCATGGCCGGTCCGATGGCTGGCACGGCTGACCGGGCGTATGGTTCTTTTTCTTTCGTCTGTATTCACTTTTCAGCAGAGCCAATTCAACAGATCTCTGGTCAACACGACTAAACGATTAATAGGTATTATTAGAAATACTGAAAAGACCATAACCGATCAAAGTCAACGATCTCTGAACCACCAGGAACATCTGGTGGCATTAGAAAAGCACCTTGCTGCTCTTCAAAAGAAAACGGACAACCAGACAAAACAGATACAGATGCTGGAAGAAAAAGAAGAACATCTGAAAAAAAGACAGAACACCTATGAAAACAGGCTGGCGGACCAAGAAAACCAATCTCAAATTCAAAAAGAAGCTGTTCAGGTTCAAAACGCGGTGATTAAGGATCAACAAAAACAATTAACACAATATGAACAAATAATCACATCCCATTCCCAAGAGCTGAGCCAAAACCAAAAGCTTATCTCAACCCTGACACAGGATGTTTCCGATTTGCGAACGGCCCTGATCCTACAACAGAATCAAAAAAATTCTATAATACCCTGCCATGAAAAAAAACCTTTCCAACCAAATTCCACACAGGTAATGGAAACAGTAACTCACCGTCATGGGGAAAAAATTTTACAAACGGATGATGTTCCCTCCGGCAGTTCAAAATCACCCGTCATGCTTCAAATTCCGGGATATCACCATCAACTGGATCTGTTTTACGCCACCTTTACCAACCGATTCCGGGGAACACGTGAACTGATTAAAAAGCGAACCCGTGTATATATTCCCATCCTCCTGAAAGCGGTGGCAGAAAATAAAAAAGGAGACATCCTGGACATCGGCTGCGGACGGGGAGAATGGCTGGAGCTGATGCAGGAACACCACCTCAACGGTGTTGGCATTGACCTGAATGAAATCATGATTCAACGCTGCGTGGACAACGGACTGTCTGTGAAAAAGCAAGACGCTCTCTCCTGTCTCAGGGGACTTGAAGATGAAAGCCTGCGAGCCATCACAGGTTTTCATATCATTGAACATCTCCCCTTTGATGTATTGCTGGAACTGTTTGCCCAGTGCAGAAGGGTTTTAAAAACAGGTGGCGTAGTCATCTTTGAAACCCCCAACCCCGGAAATATTCTGGTGGGAAGCCACACCTTCTATTCCGACCCCAGCCACAGAAACCCCCTGCCGCCAGAACTGGTTAAATACCTGGCGGAGATTCATGATTTTAAACGGATTGAGATCCTCCATCTCAATCCACCTGAAACTGCTGAAGACACAGGAGAGCCTTCTCCCCTTGGAAAACTTTACGATCTCCATTTCAACTGGCCCATGGATTATGCCGTTATTGGCTGGAAGGAGTAAGGCGACCCAATGCGAATTATCATTGCCACCACCCAGGTGCCCTTTGTTCATGGTGGTGCCGAAGCCCATGCCCAAAATTTAAAGGCCGCATTGATTTCCCATGGCCATGAGGCGGAAATCGTTGCCATTCCTTTTAAATGGTACCCGCCTGAAAAAATTGTGGATGCCATGCTCTCCTGTCGACTCCTGGATTTGACTGAAAGCAGCGGCAATACCATAGACAGGGTCATTGGATTAAAATTTCCAGCTTATCTCATACCCCATCCCCACAAGGTGATGTGGATACTGCACCAGCATCGTACCGCATATGAACTATGGGACCATGAATTTTCCGATCTTATACATTTCCCCAACGGCATACAGGTGCGTGATGCCATTCGTCGGGCAGACAGGAAACTAATCCCCCAGGCCAAATTCATCTATACCAATTCCAACACGGTTTCATCACGATTAAAACGATTTTGTAATATTAATTCCACACCACTGTATCACCCCCGCCCCATGCAGACAGCTTTTACTGTGAAAAGTTTGACCCATACCTCTTTTTCCCCAGCAGAATTGGCAAGCTGAAGCGTCAATGGCTGGTGCTGGAAGCTTTGGCGCACACCCGACAACCGGTTAGGATTCGTTTTGCCGGCAATCCGGAAATGCCTTCCTATCTCAATGAACTGAAACAGCATGCCCGCACACTTAAAATAGAAAATAGAGTTGAGTGGTTGGGGCACATCTCCCACGAAGAAAAAATCCGACAATACGCAAGAAGCATGGCTGTCATCTATCCACCGGTGGATGAGGATTACGGGTACATCACACTGGAAGCCATGCTCTCATCAAAACCTGTAATCACCTGCCAAGATTCCGGGGGGCCCATGGAATTTATACATCATGAAAAAACCGGACTTATTGTCGATCCTGATCCCCAGGCCCTGGGAGCCGCCATGGACAGACTATGGACAAACCCGTCCCAGGCTGTTCAATGGGGTGAAAACGGCCGTATCCATTACAAATCCATGGGGATTTCATGGGAAAATGTTGTCAAGAGACTTCTGCAATGAAACTGAACTGGTTCTCGCCCCTTCCCCCTGCCAGAACGGATATTGCCCATTATACAGCCAGGGTTTTACCCTTTCTGGCTCAGCATGCCGATGTCTTGCTTTGGACAGATCAATCCAAATGGGATAAAAAGCTTGAAATCTTTGGTAAGGTAATAAGCTACACCCCTGGAAAAACACCCTGGAAAACGTTAAATCAATCGGACTTAACATTGTTTAATATTGGCAATAATGCCGATTTTCACCAGTCCATTCTGGATATTGCCAACGTACATCCCGGAGTTATCATCCTGCACGACATCTCCCTTCATGATTTTTTTGCAGGTATTCATATTTGCAGAAAAAACGATGCCAACGGTTATCTCAGCTTAATGAAACGGTATTATGGGGCCGATGGCCTTGAATCTGCCAAGGCATTCTTAAACGGCTCCATGAATGGCCACCACATGTCCTGTCACTATCCTTTGACAGCAGCAGCCCTGGATAATGCACTGGGCGTCGTTGTTCATACCATGGAAGCTTTTTCTACACTCACACAAGCCCGTCGATGGCCAACCTGTTATGCCCCCCTTCCCTTTCTTCCCACGGATCTCAATTGCAATGTATCTGCACCCCCTACAACCACAGGCGCAATCCACCCCCCTATGAAGGCCCCCCTTCGATTGATTGTCTTTGGGTATATCGGACCCAACAGATGTCTGGATATTGTATTTCAGGCCCTGGCAGAATTTCCCGGAAAAGATAAATTTCAGCTGGATATATACGGGGAACTCCATGAAAAAGAACGCATCCTGAAACAGATCAACGCCTTGAAGTTAAAAAGACACGTCCATCTTCACGGCTTTGTTCCGGAAATAGACCTGGATCTGGCCCTGGCTGCGGCGGATCTTTCCATTAACCTTCGATACCCCACCATGGGTGAAGCGTCCGGAAGTCAGCTCAGAATCTGGAACCATTCACTACCCTCCCTTGTGACCCGGACCGGATGGTACGCATCTCTGCCCCGGGAGGCTGTCTTCTTTGTCAACCCGGGCAATGAAGTGGCGGACATTCATGCTTGTCTCAACGCCCTTATCAACACTCAGGAGCAATTTACAGCCATGGGTAAAAACGGACGAAATCTTCTTGAAACCCACCACCATCCCAAAGCATATGTATCCGCTCTCATGGATTTTTTCCCCGGAACCCAAACCTATACAGCCACGGCTGAGGCATTTAATCTGTCAACAAAGCTTGCACAGGATAGCATTATGAGCATCCTGTCAGATGATTATCCATCCACCTTAAAAACCATCGCATCACACATCCATGAACTTCTTGTTTAAACTGAAAAAAACGATTTTTATATCCATCGTTGCCATTATTCTTACGGCAGTTGCCCTGTTGATGATCACTGACTTTCATAAAGTAGACCTTTCAATTCCCATCACCTACCATGATGATGCTAAGGAGGTTTTCAGCTATATAAAAGGATTTCTGAGAAATGACACCTCCGCAAACCTGTATGCCCCGTTTGGCTATGACACCCCGGAGAAAAGCCCCCCCCTATCCCTTGTTACCCCTTTGTTTTATCCCCTGTGCCTTGCTCTCATAAAAATAATATCCATGGGCACGGATGATATAGTCAAAGTGGTCAACTATTATTATCTTTTTTCTTTTTTCCTCAATACCCTGTTTTTCATCTTTGCCTTAAAGCATTTCAAGATATCCACATCCATTTGTGTGGTTTTCGGTCTGTTGTATGCATTCCTGCCCTACCATTTCCTCCAGGGGATCAACCATTTCTGGGTAATGTCCTATTATAATGTTCCGTTGATGGTTTTAATCCTGTTGTGGTTATGGTCGGAGAAACCGATCTTTTTTAAACGAAAAAATCAGGGGTATGGCCTGGATCTGTTTCATTACCGGTCTCTGGTTTCCCTGATTGTTCTCTCTTTCTTTTTATACACCACCCCCTATTACAGTTTCTTCTTTGCCTTCCTGGCGCTGGTTTCCGGCACAGGAGCCGCTCTTTTGAGAAAAAACCTATATCATTTCATTTCTGCCATTCTGGTCATCCTTTTGGTCTTTTATTCACTGACAAAAAACAATATTCCTGAAAAACTCTATGCCGTCACCCATCAAACCGAATTTCAGCAAATTCAAGAGAAAAACGCCTTGGTAAAGCCCGGCCAGATGATTTCCAATTATGGACAGGATGAGCCCTATGGTTTAAAGATTGTTCAACTTTTGCTGCCGGTCAAAGGCCATCGTTGCACCGAACTTAATCGTTTGACAGAAATTTATGAAAACGCATCACCCCATATTATCAATGAAAACGCAAGCGCCGGCCTCGGCATCATCGGTTCCATGGGGTTCTTATTTCTTATTTTTATTTTACTGTTCAATCATGGATATTTATCTTTTTTTCGCAACGTGTCGGTTTTAAATATTTCTGCATTGCTGCTTGCAACCGTCGGTGGTTTTTCCTCTTTAATATCAACGCTTCTCATGCGGTTTTTACCTGAAAGTTTTCCCTTAATCCAGGCAAGGGCTTATAACCGGATCAGCGTTTTTATAGCTTGCTTTTCTTTTTTTACCTTGGCCTTTTTACTGGACCAATTCAAAAGAAAAATTGATCTAACAACCTGCCGTCTTACGCTCCCCAAAAGAATCGGCATTCAAGCGCTTTTTATCCTTTTATTGACGGTACTGCTTTTATCAGGCCTTTATGACCAAACCACTGAAAATTTTAAATTCACCTCAAATTATGAATCAAGAAGAATCAAGTATGAATCGGATAAGAATTTTTTTCATCAAATAGAAACCGTTTCCGGAAGCCATTCAGCCATATTTCAATTGCCTTTTACAATCCACCACATGGGGAAAAAACTGGGAATTCCCGACAGTGACGGTTATACGGGTTATATTCATTCCAACACCTTGAAATGGACCTATGGAGCAGACAAACTCAGCCACCAGGCCGCATGGTATGAACTCGTGGCACAAAAGGCCCCTGCCGAATTGTTAAGAATCCTTTTCATAGAAAAATTCTCCGGAATTCTCATTGACCGACTGGGATATCCCGACCGGGGACAGCAAATTGAGGCCCAACTCATGCAATTGTTGACGACCCCACCATTGATCAGTCAAAATCAAAGATATTCATATTATAATATCCGAAATCACCCATTAAAAGAGACCACAACAGAACTTAAAAATACCGTTCTGTCCTGGTGGAAAGAGGGCTTTTACGATCAGGAAGATTTCCCGGGCCATACTTTTCACTGGTGTAACAGCCAAGGTACTTTGTTACTCCAAAATTATTCCGACATTACAAGAAGCATTCATTTGTCCATGGAAATAGGATGGCTTTCCAAACCCGGAACCGTCACCATAAAGGGAGATTCATTTACAGACAACATCAAGGCCAATGAAGGATGGCAACAATATGGACGGATGGTGACACTTAAACCAGGTGAACAGATAACCCTTACCTTTTTGTCTGACTCACCTCCCCGGGAAACATCCATTGAGGATACCAGATTCCTTGTGTTTGCCGTTTCAAATCTAACATTTAATGAATTCGACAAAACCCTATCCAACGTGTTGGAAAAATATAACGGCATATCAACAAAGCTATTTCAGCTTCCCGTGGATATGAATCTTCCTTACGGTACATTTCACAATCTCCAGGGGGATGATCCCATCATCAACTCCCATGAATGGCGCTCCTACATCAAAAAACAACCCATGGACAAATTGTTGAAAATTTTGTTTCTGGAAAATTTTTCCGGGCTGTTGATTCATCGGTCTATATCAGGCGATGACATATCGACTCTGGAACATAATATCTCGGAGATATTAAAGAATCCCCCAATCATAAGCCATGACACCAATTATTCGTTTTTCGATTTCAAAAAGAGTGATTTAAATTTTTGTGCATCAAAGATGGATACCGCATCTGGCTCTTGGCAACCAACAAAAGATAATAATCCCGGTGCGCTGAAAAACAATGCCGTTTCAATAAAGGCACAAACGCCCCTGGACGATGTATATGTGATGTGGGGAAAAGGATTTTATAATCTTGAACAACAAGGCAACAGACAGTGGCGCTGGTGCAGCGGCACAGGCGAATTCCAGATCAAAAACTATTCATGCACCCCCCTCAACTTGCACCTTACAATGGAAATCGGCTGGCTGAGTGAAACGGGTGATGTCATCATAAAAGATGGCAATACCAGTGATACAATGAGCGCAGATCATAAATGGCGCACCTATCAGCAGAACGTGATCCTTAAACCAGGTGAGGGCAAAATTTTGCATTTTTTTTCAAACGCGGCTCCGATACCACAATCTGCAATCGAAACGTCGGAAAAGAGACGACTTGTTTTTGCCGTTTCCAACTTTACTATTCTTAGAAAGCTCAAGTATAAAGGGAAATAAAAAATTATGCATAAAAACAGCACGACTGTTATATCTATAGTTTGCCCATTTTTTAACGAGGAGGATATGGTTGATCTTTTTATGGCAGAGGTCAGCACCGTCGTAAATGAGATAAAAAAACCATATGAAATTATTTGTATTAATGACGGAAGTACAGACAATACAATGGAAAAACTTCTTCGGGCAAAGGGAAAATACCCCAATATCCGTATTATAAGTTTATCTCGTAATTTTGGAAAAGAGTCGGCTTTAACGGCGGGTTTAGACTATGCACAAGGCGAGGTTATTATTCCGATTGATGCAGATTTACAGGATCCGCCAGAGTTAATAAAAAAATTTATATTACAGTGGGAAAAAGGGTTTGATGTCGTTTTGGCAAAAAGAGTTGACCGTTCTTCCGATAATGTTGCAAAAAAGATTACCGCTCAGCTTTTCTACAAAATCCACAATAAAATATCTGATACCAATATCCCAGACAATGTAGGAGATTATAGACTGATAACAAAAAAAGTATTGAAGGCTATACAGCAAGTACCGGAAAATCAAAGATTCATGAAGGGTATTTTCGCTTGGGTAGGATTTAAAACAGCTATTGTAGAGTATAAACGTGAAGCCAGAAAAGCGGGTAAAACAAGTTTTCACGGGTGGAGTTTATGGAATTTTGCATTAGAGGGGATTACAAGTTTCAGCACTGTTCCTCTTAGAGTATGGTTATATATTGGATCTATTATATCAGTTTTATCTTTTTTTTATGGAAGTTTTATTGTTTTACGAACACTGATTCTGGGTGTTGACTTACCCGGTTATGCGTCTTTGCTAACAACGATTTTATTCCTTGGTGGCATTCAGCTAATTGGAATCGGGGTGTTAGGTGAATATATAGGACGTATTTATATAGAATCCAAACGACGTCCCTCTTATATTGTCGAAGGTAAGTATTAAAAATTATGACAGCAACATCTCTATATAACCGACATGGCAGTAACTACCTGCCACAACGAAAGTTGAAACTCTCATGATTCCAGGCTTTTGGAGGGAGTTTCATATAAAAATAGCTGAATCATACTTTCAACTAAAGATTGTCAGATATTCTATCGTAGGAATATTTTCGACAGGAATACATCTTTCAACAGCTTTTGCGTTTATCTATTTTATAAATCAATCGTTATTTCTCTCTAATCTTTTTGGTTTTTCTTCGGCTTATTTTTTCTCATATATTACTCAGTCAAAATTTGTTTTTGAAAGTAAAATATCTTTTCAAAAAGCTCTAAAATATTTTGTTGTACAATTTTTCACACTACTGTTATCAATCGTATTGTCGAGCATGGTAGAGGCGTTAAACATTTATCTGAAGGTGTTGTTAGTAGTCATTATTTTGCCAATAATTACTTTTTTTGTTCATAAAATATGGACCTTTGCAGAACATGCATAATAATTACATACAAAAATACATACCAATGCTTGGATTATTACTTGGTGGAATAGTGTTCTGTTTTATTTATGGACATAAAATACTTAACCCCTCTTTTATAGAATGGACTATAAAGGGGGATGCGGCTCAACACTTCCTGGGCTGGCATTTTTTCAGGTCGGAACCTTGGCAATTTCCATTGGGCATCATCAAATCATATCAGTACCCCCAGGGAACCAGTATAGTTTACACCGATTCAATACCTTTGCTGGCTATTCCCCTAAAGCTACTATCACCACTTTTACCACCTATTTTTCAGTATCATGGTTTTTGGTTATTATTATGCTATCTATTGCAGGGGTATTTCGCCTGCCTATTATTAAAACAAATAACAGACAAACCGATTCTTATTTTATTGGCGGTACTGTTTTTTCTCCTGTCACCTGTAATGGTACAACGTTCCGGAGGTCATGAAGCACTATCAGGGCATTGGCTAATAATTGCATCCTTACACCTCTACTTTCAAAAAAAGGCTTTGAATTCCGAAATTAAGTGGTTAATCTTACTGATAATTGCCCTGATGGTTCATTTCTATCTATTTGCTATGGTTTTTCTCATTTTCTCAGGATACCTGCTAAAACAAATAATGGAAGACTTCAAGAATAATTGGTTTCCTGCTATCAAATTGTGCACAATAACCCTAACAATAAGCGTAATATCCATGTGGATAATAGGTTACTTTGTTATTGATGCTAAATATAGCGTTTCTGATGGTTTTGGGTATTACTCAATGAATCTGTTGTCACCTATAAATTCCATGGATACTTCAAGATTTTTTAAAACAATTTCCTTAGCGACAACAGGTCAATATGAGGGATATAATTACCTCGGCTTTGGGTTAATCTTGTTAATATTGATTTCTATATATGAATTAGACATACTTCATATTACCTCAAAAGTATTTTCCACTTTTTTAGAGATAATTCCCGATAAATGGGACTATTATTCCAACAAGTGCCAGCTGACAAATGAAGTATGTCATAAATTGTCACGCCAATTTTTTTTTTCGACAACAAAAATTTATTTACCGCTAATTGTTATTGCATTTATTTTATTCCTAATATCAATTTCAAACAAAGTTACATTTGCACATATTGTTTTATTTGAATTCAATATCCCTTATCCTATAGATAAATTTTTCGGTATACTCAGGTCAAGCGGCAGAATGTTCTGGCCTGTTACTTATATGTTGATGTTGGCTACAATTGCAGTTCTTGTCAAACACAACAGTCCCCAAAAAGCTGTCATATTCCTTTTTGTATTTGTTAGTATTCAGCTGCTCGACTTTTCTCCTTGGTATAAAAATATAAACTTTGACAAACATTCCTGGACTTCGCCATTACATTCTCCTTTGTGGGATAAATTAATGAAAATTTCTGATCATATTGTTTTTATTCCTGCGATTAGAGATCAAGACGATTATATTCCTTTTGCATTATTAGCAGCAAACCATGGAAAAACTATTAATATTGGATCCACCGCACGAACTAATAATAAAGATAGAAACATTTACAAGGAGGAATTGCTTCAAAAGTTTAAAGAAGGGAAACTAATCAATAATACCCTATATGTTGTGAAATATGGATATCTTTATGCACCAAGGACTTCTTCGAATTTTATTAGGGGAATTTTAGATGGATATATAATCATTGCTCCAAAAGGCAAAGAAATAAATGAATCGGAATTGGCGCCTTGGCCAATTACTATTCAGAGAAATGATCATAAATATACTTTTTACTCGCTGATTAAAAAATATATGGTTTCCGGCTATGCTATTTTTTTATCTGTTAGAGATGAAGGGGTGTCCAATTTGCCCATAGATTTTAAAGAAAGCATGAAAAATATAGGAAGCAATATTAGCCAGTTACAACTCAGAGGGTCATATGCCTCAATGATAATTAACGGAAAACTTGAGGTTGAAAAAATCAGTAACGATGCAAAAGTCGATTTTAAATATGAATTAATGAATCATAAAATAAATATTATAAGTGCTGGCATGCCTTTTGGCAATACATCAATCATCAATATTGATGGTATATCCCTGTCTTTAAATCGGCGCGGATTTAATGTTGTTATATTAAACCTGAATGATAACACAATCCAAAAATACAATTTTGATACATATCAACATAATAATTCTATGATGGCGAGCGAATAGAGCAATTTATAAACAGCACTGTATTAGAGTTCCAAAAGGGGAATCAATAAAACATGACTCCCTAAACATGATTCAACCCAAAGGAGATGTATCCTGATGAAAACACAAAACAAAAACATTCCTCACTGTACAACCCTTTTCTTTTCTCTGATCATGGCACTCGTCGGCCTAACGTTTATGATGGTGCCGAAAATCGCAGCACACCCCCCCATTTCCTTAAGCCTCAGTTATCCCATGCCCGCTGGCGGGTTCCATGGTCAAGGGTACACATTCTTTGCAAAAGCAGTGGCTGAGGAAAGTAACGGTGAAATCAAAATCAACACGTTTCCTGCCCGTTCCCTGGTGGGAGATCCCGAAGCACTGGATGCTGTGATGCGGGGAAACGTAGACATTGTTAATTTTATGGTGGCCTATGTCTCTCCCACCATCAAAGAGTTGACTCCCTTTGAGATTCCAGGTGCCTACCCCGGGGACCGATTCAAAGACCTGGAAACGGCAACACATCCAATTGTAGAAAAAATTTTTGCTAAATACGACTTGAAGTACCTGGGAGTGAACAACCAGGAAACCATCACATTTGCCGCCTACAAAAAATTCGGCAGACCCATTAAAACCCCATCCGATCTGGTGGGACTGACCGTCAGGACCCCTGGAAAATGGGGCGGTGAAAGTATTAAAATGTGGGGTGGCAGCCCGGTAACCGTTTCCCTTGGTGATCTATCCTCTTCCCTGGATCGTGGCACCATCAAGGTCTGCTACACGGGATGGATCATCACCGGCCCCTTCAAACTGTATGAACCGGCACCGTACATCACCATGACCAATCTTCAGGAAATGATGTGTGGTCTGGTTATGAGCAAAAAGGCATGGACCGGGCTCACTCTTTTTCAGCAAGCCGCCATTCAGCGGGCGGTACAACGATGGATGGATTTCAGCAATCAGTTGTCGGGAAAACTCAAACAGCAGTTTCAAAACCAGGTACTACAATCGGGTGGTACTATCTATCACCTGACCCCATCGGAAAATGACGCATTTAAATCCATTACCTTGCCGCTTCTTGAACAAGTGGCGAAAATATCAGGACCGGAAGGAAAAGAGCTGATGGATATCTTTGCTAAATTAAGAAATCAATAAAACCATGAAATTTCCCAACGGACTCAAACGTCTGAACCATATAACCGCCTTTTCTGCCGGTGTCATCATCCTGATCATCGCCGTTTTAACCACCATTGAAGGTATTGCACGGGGTATTTTTAATCACCCCACCACCTGGAGCCTGGATGTATGCCAATACCTGCTGATCTGGGCTATTTTTTTGGGGTCATCTCAGGCCTTTGAAAAAAAAAATCATGTGGCTGTGGATTTCATCCGGGAAGGTATGGGACGACGCTTGGGCCATGGGGTGCAACGGGGATTTGCCATCATGGGATATCTTCTGACCATGATTTATGTGGGTATTCTGAGCTGGAGCAGCCTTGACATGTTGATTTATGGATTTAAATGGAACCAACTGACCCGAGGCATCATACAAATTCCCGTTGTGTGGCTTTATCTGGCCATGCTGATCGGTTCTGTTGCCATGCTAATTACCATTGGTGGGATAATCCTGGATCTCATTGGTGGCAACAAGAATTATTATTGACCATCGCATTTTAATAACTCAACTTCTAAATTTGACAGCTGGAGACATCATTAGAATTGATTTCCATTACATCCGCACTACTCGTAATTCTTCTGGGAACCATATTCATCGGTACACCTGTGGCGTTTGGGCTTGGATTTTCAGCAGTGGTGCTGATCATGCTGTTTCTGGATCCCAGCCAGTTGATGCAAATGGGCAGCATTGCCTTTTCCCAGGGCACCAGCATGAATCAATTGGTGGCACCACTGTTTATCCTCATGGCAGAAGTCCTGGCTCAAGGCAATATTGCCAGTGATATTTTTACAGTTCTAAGCAGATGGCTGCGACGTATTGACGGAGGGTTGGCATTGAGCACCATGCTGGCATCCACGCTATTTGCTGCATTATGCGGCTCCAGCCCGGCCACGGCTGCGGCCATGGGACGCATCTCCGTCACAGAGATGAAACTGCGGGGATATCGTGAAGATTTTGCCGTGGGAGTGGTAGCTGCGGGCGGTACACTGGGAATCATGATTCCACCCAGCATCACTCTTGTTATTTTCGGTATAATTACGGAGAACTCCATCACAAGACTGTTCATGGCCGGCTTTCTGCCAGGCTTGTTGATCAGCGGCCTGCTTTGCCTTTTTATTCTGGTGAGGGTTAAACTGAATCCGGAACTGGTTGGTGAAACGGACCCACATAAAAATGCTCTTTGGCAAAACAAAAAAAAGTCTCCTGTACAGAGAACCGATCTCTCCCCACAGACCAATTGTAATGATAAAAGCCATTTTATGACGGACATGCAGCGGATTGTCCCACCTATCTTCTTGATACTCATTGTCATGGGATCACTCTATACTGGAATGACCACTCCCACCGAAGCCGCGGGTTTCGGTGCCATTGGAGCATTGTTACTCGTAATTTTTACAGGACGTATGACTAAAACAGCTTTCATCAATATAATGTGTGCCACCGCCAGAACCAGTTCCATGATTCTATTTCTCATCATCGGGGGCATGGCATTAAGCTACGTGGTGTGTCACCTTGGGCTGGCACAAAGAATCTCTAATCTGATCATTGGCTCCGGTTTAAACAAATGGATGATCATGGTTCTCATTTACCTTTTATGGTTCATCTTAGGATGTCTGATGGATCCCCTCAGCATGATTGTATTGACGGTACCGTTTATCTACCCAACCCTTCTGGAACTGAAATTTGATCCCATCTGGCTGGGTATCGTCTCCACACTATGCGTAGAAATCGGCATGATTACACCACCCGTGGGACTTAACCTCTTTGTACTGAAAGCAACTTCCGACGTGCCCATGGAGAAAATCATGACCGGCACTTTACCCTTTGTTCTGGCCCTGGTAACAGGACTGCTCATTGTCAGCATTTTCCCTCAGATATGCCTCTATCTTCCTTCAAGAATATAACCGCCACGGGCGGACCGTGATATTGCCCGTCGGGGGGGCGGCGGTATAATACCATTTTCTATATTTGTTGTGTCCGGCAGGACATGCCCGTTATAAAAAATCTACCCCTCAATTTTTATCAGACGAGACTTTTTTAACAGCTGCCGCTGCATCCAGTATTCCGGAACCGCAACGGTCCGGATCGTTTGCACAGTCTGTCCCAGCAGGAAATGCCCTGGCGCTGCTTTGAATTGCTGTTAGCACCTCTGCCGGGGTAAGGTTGGGATTTATGGAAAACATCAAGGCAACCACGCCCGCAACGTGAGGCGTTGCCATGCTGGTACCCTGGTAGTAACGATACGAATCATCCTCGGGTCTTTCCAACCCCGTATTAAGGATGGAGAGGATAGCATCTTCAATGGAATAACTGTTTTCTCCTCCCGGGGCGCTTATTTCCACTTTCGGGCCATAATTGCTGTACCAGGCCATATCCCCACTGCGGTTTGTCGCAGCCACAGTGATGATGCCATCACAAGATGCCGGGCAGGTATCTGACGCATCTTTACTTTCGTTTCCGGCAGCAACCACCAAAACGGTACCCGCACCAACAACATCGTTCACGGCCTCCTGCCAAATGTCACTACAGGTGCCGGCACCGCCAAGGCTCATATTAATCACATGGGCCGGAGTGGGGTTATCCGGTATACCCGGAACAGACATACCCACAGCCCAGCGCATGGCATCGACGATATCAGAGGCATAACCTCCCAAACGCCCCAACACTCTTATCGGAAGAATCCGGCACTGCCAATCTATCCCGGCCCCCCCTATCCCATTATTTGTTGCAGCACCGATGGTCCCGGCAACATGGGTCCCGTGCCAGCTACTGTCATATTTCCTTGTCCAGTCTCCCTCATCGCTGGGGTCCGGGTCCCGTTTATTTTGGTCCCTGGCATTAAACCTCATCTCTATAAAATCATAGCCGCCATCCCAACGTCCGTTAATATCTTCATGATCCCCCAAAATACCAGTATCAATTACAGCCACCACAACATTTGGATTTCCAGTGGTTGAGGCCCAGGCTTCAGGCATGTTAATACCCCCTGCAGGTTCATAATAATTCCACTGCTGTGGGTACAGAGGGTCATTCGGGGTGATGCTCAGCGGCTGCATGCGACGATCGGGTTCTGCATATTTAATTATTGATAAAGATTTTAACCTATCGGTAATTAATTTGGCCTTTGAAAAAGACATGCCCCCGGACAAAAGAAGGACCCTTGCGTCCCCCGACATTTTTCTGAAACGCCTTAATGAAACGCCCGCCTCTTTTTCCATCCGACTGATCTGCTCTTCACTAATGCCATCCTCCTGTTCAGAGCCTTGATAATCATACAAACTGACAATAATCCGACCAGTGGCATCGTAGTCTGTGCTTCTCTGTGCATCCACACCACCTGCGTTGACGGACTGGATAGTTACGCAAATCCAAAAACCAGCTATTATCCATAAGGTAATAATTTTGTACATAATATCCCCCATAATCTTTTATCGGCCCTCCAAGCTTTTCCGTGAAGGAAGCCACCGTTTATTTCCATGTTTTTAACAACCGTCGTTGGTTGTCTTTGTTGCTCCACGGAAATTTATATTTCGTTTCCGGCAACATCGGTTTGGGATTTTTTTCTGTGAACAGCGGGTGGTAAACACTACTTTTTACAGACGGCATTCGGTTCGAAATCACCTGATTTCCTCTTGGATTACCATTAAACACATAGTCAGAGACTGCATCAAAGGGCATAAATACTGCGTATTGCTTTAAACGCAAGGATGGATTTCTACCAGGGGTAATATGATCCGCCACAATTTCACATCCGTTAATGCTTTCCGAACGGACCACTTGAAAGTGTTTCTGCGAATCCGGTAACTGGAAATTATGGTAGATGTCTATGGCCATACGATGATCATTCGTATCGTCCCGATCATAAATCTGCATCAACAGAACAACATGCCCTGGAAATTCACGGAGTTTCTCAGGCGTAATTTGAAATGAATACCAAGGGGCAAGAATGAACACAAACGCCCCTCTTTTACCCCATTTCATATCCACCAGCCCTTTATAAGCCATAGCCGGTGTTGCCCCACCGCCAAAGGAATGTCCTACAAACCCCACACGCGTCAGATCCATCTGATTGCCGAATTTTTGAACAGCCAGTTCAAATCCTTTCCACAGAGTTGCATAACGTTGATCAAAATCCGCTCTAAGTGTCTGATAAGGGGAATAAACCGTAATATATCCGAGACTGGTAATGTGCTGTAAAAAAGGAGTATACGCACGTTTCCAGTCGGAGGCGCCATATGCATGGGAAAAAAAGATTACGGGGCGTTTGCCGCTTACGCCCTTGGGAAAAAAAACGGAAATCGGTTTACCTTTCCACAAGGGGTTGTTCATTGTCTGAACACTCATGCCATACGGCCCACCTGAACCATAACCGTTTATAATTCCAGGGATAAAATTATCACAGGCAAAATCCATATTGCCGGTTGCTTCATTCTGTTCAATTTGATTTCTACTTCTCAATTTCTCTCGAAGCCTGCCTTTGCCAAGACAACCTGAAAAACAGAATGTTATTGTCATTACTAAAATCATTAAAGAGACAATCCCTATGATTTTTTTTGTTTTATGGGAATGCTTTTTGGTTCTCTTCATTAAAATCTCCTTATCCTTAATTTTACCATGAAAATACATTTTGATTTTCATGGTTCGGGGGTGGCTGCATGAGTGTTTAGCTGAAAATCACTCAATCGTGATGTAAAAATAAAGAAGTCTTTGGAGAGACTTGTCAAAATATTGTTGAACGATCGGGATTACACTTCCGCATATTCCCGGCGTTTCTATTCTGGGATAGGAGTAATCATTTTGATCATTGGGATGAATCAGGTAATCTGTAAATTCAAATGAATTTCCATGATCATTACTTCGAAAAAGGCCGATATTGGAAAAAATGTTAAAAAACACAAACAGTTGCTTCTGCACCATCGTTAACTGCACATAGCCGGAATGCAAATTGAAAGTTAAGGTTCTCGGGGATAGCCACGCTTGTACTGCACGGTTGTACCGGATATATATCAGACGTCCCTGATCCACTGCAACAAGATGAATATTCTCAAGCTCATCCACAGCAGTGTTGAAATGGCTGGCATAAGGGTCCGGCGGATATGGAAAGTGCCGAGTAAATAAAATCTCTTCGTCCCATTGGCAGTCCGCGGGCCACTCATTCGCCCGATAAGCCCATTTAATATTCTCCCGGCTTGTGTAAACAGCTCCGATGCCGTTTGTGGAGGAAATTAACCGGACACTTTCTTCAGGTGAGTTTGAAACGGTAGCAGTATCCAGCTCAACGGCAGTAGTTTGCCAATCTGCAAATTCATCCTCCTTTTGAATAATTTTTATTTTCCACATACGTGTTCCAACTTGTCGAACCACAAAGGCACACCATAACCGCCCTTGATCGTCAAAAGCGATTGTGGAATTCACCCCTTTATAGTTAACGGCACTGAAAGCGACTTCCTCTTGAAGGGTTTGCCAGGCCCCTGAAATTTCATCATACAGGAGATTGACAACGATAATTTCACCATCACTGTTGTTGTAACTCAGATAAAGCGCATTGCCGGACAGAAAACCATCTGAGGTGGAAATATCACCGGAACCCGCAAAAGATACCATTTCATGCCAGCTTTGACCATTGTCAAAACTCGAAAACAGTACCAAACCGTCGCCTTCTTGATCCATTCTACCTTGATTTATCAATAAATGTATTGCGCCATCACCTGTTTGCCACATATGCTCCTGATGGCGATAAGATATCATTCGCGGTGTTGTACTCACAAGCGGTGTGGCGTTCGAAAGAGTCTTCATATCCGCAACATTGGCTTCAAATTTAATCTCTCCGGCTCTGTTCAGCCCATTAAGTATAGAATTATAATCCCCTGAATGCAAAATATTCTCATGTTTGAACGGAATTTGCTCTGATGCTGAATCATCGGCAACACAGACACCCATCGCCCAATTGCCATCAGATATAATCAAGAAGATATAGATCACCGCATAAAAAAAACTTCTTTTAATAATCATATATGTTTTCTTCATACCACTGAGAATCTCGTTAATAAGACAGGGTGTCCTTGGAGCCATTGCCCCATCCCCCCCCCATGGCCTTGTAACAACTTACGATTGCTTCAAAAATGTCCTTCTGGGTTTGAACACGTCTGATTTCAGCTTCATACAGCTCTCTTTCAGAATCCATTATTGTAAGGTAGCTTGAAAATCCGGCGTCATAACGATTATGGGCAAAACGAACGTAATCTTTCAAACCCATTAAATAGGAATTTTCTATCTCTATCAATTCATGAAGTTTTTTTATGCTGATCAGAGCGTCATTAACCTCGCTTAGTGCAATTTGTATCGTTTTTAAATACTCGTTGATGAATTGCTGTTTTTCAGCCTCGGCTTTACGGATCTCTCCTTTATAACGCCCCCCCTCATAAATCGGACCGATGGTTTTAATCCCCGCCTGCCATAGATTGGCTGATTTTTGTAATAGATCCGAAAGCGAAGCACTTGCAAATCCCAATAAACCCGTAAGAGAGATGCTGGGGAGGTATTGGGTTTGAGCAATACCGGATCTTGCATTGGCAGCTATCAAATTCTGTTCACATTGGCGAATATCAGGACGTCGTTGCAGAAGATCGGAGGGAACTCCTTGCGGAACCTCCGGTATCATATCCAAATCCATGGATTTACGCCGCTTGATATCTCCCGGACTCCGACCCAGCAACACCGAAAGAGAATTTTCCTGGAGGGCAATTCGACGTTCTAATATGGGTATATATGTGGCTGCTTGCCCATAAGCCACCTTAACCTGAGCAAATTCCAGGTTGGAGATCTGTCCCCCCTTGATTTTTTTTTCAAACAACGCCAACCAGTCAAGTCGTGACGTTAATGTCCGTTTGGAAATTTCAAGTTGTTTATCCAGGCTCAAAAGATTAAAATAACCAACGGCAACATTTGATATGAGCGTTAGAATAACTGCCTGACGTCCTTCTTCCGCAGCTAACAAGTCTGCACGTGCGGCTTCTGTTGCTCTTTGAAGACGTCCCCAGATATCCAACTCCCAGTTAACATTCAACATTCCCAGGTAAGTGGCGTTCGAACGATTCCGTCCCTGAGCGATGGCAGTCGTCATTCGCTCTAAGCTCTGTTGCTCTCTACTTGTTGACACGCCATAATTGAGTTGTGGATAAAAACCGGATTGAACCGTTTGAACCCGGCCCGCAAACGCTTCAACCCGCGCAGTTGCAATGCGTAAATCCTTATTTTCATTGAGCGCGGTCTTAATCAATTCATTTAAAACCGGATCCTGAAAATTCTCCCACCAGGCAGTGTCAGCCAAATTCGAGGCAGTTTCATAGTCAATACGCCAGGTATTGGGGATATTCACCTGTGGGCGTTGATAGTCCTGTGTGATTGCGCAGCCGGAAATCAGCGTTGCCGCCGACAGCAGCAAACACGCAAGCAAGGTACCATGAACAACATGTTTTTCCCAATCTAAGAAATGGCAATAGACGTTCATACAGACGTTCAGATGCGGGTGAACCATGGAATTCACTATGTTTTTCCTTCTCATTTAGCATTTTTAGAGAATTGTTTTGCAAAATCCCAAGCTTCTTGACTCGCTGAAATATAACGACCATCTGAAAGAGTGTTATTACGTCCATGCCCACCAGGCCAGACATGCCCCCCACCCTTGATTGTAATCAGAGAGACAGGGGCACCATCGGTACAACGATAGGTGAATACCTGGAGACCGTCATTGTCTGTCTCCTGCACGGGATGAGAACATGTGCGTGACCGAAGAATGAGGTTGATGGTATCATTCACTGATCGGTGGCAAACGCCTGAAAGTCCTCTGGACCCTTGGCCCCCTTCAAAGGGAACATTTTCATCCTGATCACCATGAATATGCAGGACCGGAATATTTTTAGCGGCATCACAATTATCAATTGCAAGCGTACCTGATACCGCGATAACAGCTGCTATCTTATCAGGGATTTCACAGGCCAATCTGTATGCCATCATCGCTCCATTTGACATCCCGGCAACATAGATCCGATTTTTATCAATGGGAAATGTTGATCCGATTCGATCAATCATTCTCTCAATAAACAGTACATCATTGATGTCTCTTTTTACCGCTTGTCCACAACAAGTGCCGGCATTCCAGGTTCTTCGGTTTGTCATGGCACGGATACGACCTCCGGTACCATTGGGGTAAGCCACTATAAACTGTCCTGAATCTGCAACCCTATTCATCTGTGTCGTTTCAGAAATAGACTCGGCATTACCCAAACCGCCATGAAGAACAATCATGAGAGGAAACTTTTTGGTATCCGATATGGCTGGATTATAGACCATGTAAGTTCGTTCAACTCCATTCACATCCAGGGAGTTGTAAGAAATTTGTCCCTTGATTTCAGCAAACAAGACTTCGTGACACATGATTACGCACCCCACCAACACCCACATCGTTAATTTCAATAATGGAGACATCTTGACACTCCCATATCTAAATTCTATGATTATCAGTTCTGTTTCTGAGCAATTAATTCGAAAGCACTTTCCTCTATCTCTTTTATCAAGGAGAGATTGAGTTTCAATTCTGAACAAATGGCCTCCAACCAACGAATCTGACCTTCAATTTTTTTACGACTCTCAATAATCTCCTCAAGCGGAAGATTGGCTGGAGGGTTTCCACTGCTATCTAAAAGAAACCGTACACCTTCACCAATTTGACGGCTTGCATTGACATACTCAACTTGCTTTGCAATGTATGCTTTCATCTTGTTGGATTTAAAATTATTGATAACCGCCTCACGCAGGGCCAGCTGTTGAGGCGTAAGCCCATCCGGGTCATTACCGAAGCTCTGGGGTTCGGTGTCAATCAAACCGATTTTTTTTCTACCCCCTGGTTGAGCACATGGTGCATCTTCTTCGACAAATTTGGTCATGAATCACCTCTCAAATTGAGGATTATCCTTAACATTCGACTGTTGACCAATAAAATACAACACACCATGTCGTATGTCAAAATAGTTGAGCACAGTACCATCGTTCTTAGCTGTAACCGAATTCTTGTGCAAGTTGTATTACTTCAGGGCGCAACCCCTTCCCATCGTCCCGCCATGGGAGGATTCCGCTAAGAGGGGGAACCTTGGGCTTGTGCGGTCGGAATACAGGATTACGCAAAAAATTAGGATCATTACCAAACAATGCGGTAATGGGACCAAAACAGGCGAATGGGGATCGTTCCGGATGCATCATCTCGTCAATGGCCTCATTATCATCACGAATTCCAAGCCAGCGACATATCATTGATAGGTGTTGCTGGGGATTTGCCATAAAATCTTCTCCCCTGACTCGTATTTGATTACTTTCCGGAACCACGTCCAGGAAATTAAGAATATTGATATTTATATCATGCCAGGCAATTTGAGGTTCGACAATGGCTCGATGCTTCTCAAATTCGAATGCATTGACAAACAGGGCAAAAATCCCCTTGTTAAGATTCATAACGGACAGACATTGGGGTATTGGATGACGAATCAGATGAATGAAACGAGCATCCGGGCATGAGTGGTAGATACGCATCAATCGTTGCATGGATATGGTATAGGCAGGACTTTTTTCCACAGGAATCAGGGGATCAATTTTAGCGATCAACTCCCGGAAAACGGTTCCAGAGCTTTGATTTTCCCGTGCAGCTGCCCAGTGATAGGCCATCTCAATCGTCGCCGATGTCTGCTCACCGCCATAAATCTCTGCAACAGCCCTGAGCAATCCATGCCGACGATTACTGTCCCCCCCAATTTCATCAGACACTCTACGCCAGAGATCTTTGAGCTGCTTTACATTAAACAGGTTTAATTCAGGAAGGCCGAACATTTGCGGATGCTGCCCCACCATTGCGTTGATAAGTGAAGTATAAGATCTTGGCGGCGCCAACAAAAACAGAGGAGCAGTCATATCTTTTCAGACTCCATGGAACTACTTAAGGTATCCTTCGACATAGGGCACTTCAAAACATTTTTCATGCATAACCGGCCCGTGCCCGAAATAACCATCTTCACCAAAAAGTTCTCCATGGTCAGAGGTGATAATAAAACAGGTATTCTTTGGTGCTTTCTTCATCAAAATCCCAATTTGACTGTCGAGGTATTCAACACATTTTATCTGCTGCCGCTGAAGTCGTTTCATCAGCTCTAAATTGAAAAAACCATCTGATTTGGCGGCATTCTCCTTTTTTTCTCCGGCCAATGTTTTAAAGACACCATGAACGCCTGATATAAGAGGAAGATCTTCACCGGATAACATATAGGGGTAATGGGTCTCCCCAAGATTAAGAAAGTAATAATGGGGGCGGTCGGCGGGAAAATTTATTTCATCCACCATTCCTGCAAAGTCATTGTGGTTATCCATCAACCTGTAATCATCAAAGTGCTTACTTATTAAAGTATATTGATTTAAAACAGGCATAGACACTCTGGCAAACGTTCGATACCCAAGTAGACTAAGGACCTTGGGCAATGATAATTCCGGTAAAAAATCTTTGAAAGCAATGTCGGCGCAACCTGTTCTCTTTGTCCATAAGGCAAATTCTTCCTTATATACTTCAGACGCAAACACGTGGGTAGGGCTTAAATGCGGCATCATCCCCATGGTAAAGGCATAATGCGAGGGAGCGGTCCACGACGCATAAGAAAAACGTTTTTCCACCTTTCCAATGTCATCAATGTGGGGCGTATCTGCAGATGTAAATGAATCATAACGGCAACTATCCATGATGATAAAAACAATATTGTTTTTCACTTAAAAATCCTTAAAGCATTTATTTTTCTTATTTATGGAAGCCATGACCATACCTCAACCTTGATAAATCTCAAAATAGCCAGTGACAAGATTTTCCAAACCGGAAATCTTTCAGCGCTGATCTTTGCGTATCCCGTCATACCGGTCTTTAATAGTCCATCCCCATTTTCCAATAATGTTATAACCTTTACTACTTTACCAAAATTTTTTTCAGTGACGGTGGAATCAATATCCGTGACAGTTCCCACAAAACACTTATCATGGTAGGCAAGCGGTCTGCTCTGTATTTTTGCAGATTTAACCACATAACAGATATCGGTTTCAGGTACGTCTATTTCAGCAATCACTTGACTTGTATTTTCAACAATGGCCAGAGAGGCCCCTTTATCAAGATAACTACCGATTTTCTGCTTTAGATGCAGGGTGACCAGTTTGCCGTCAAAGGGCATATACAAAATTGATTGATTAATTTTCTCCTGATAATAATCCCGTTCCTCCTTCAAGCTTTTTAATTTTGCTTCTGCAGCAGATATCTGGTCAGATGGTGCCCCCAACTTTGTCAATTCAAGGGAAGCAAACTTTTCATCCACCTGACTAAGATCGACTTCATATTCCCGCTGTGCATCCTCAAAGTCTTCGTATGAAATCGTTTTTTCTTTGTAAAGTTCTTCAAGCCGGCTCAATTTTGACTTGCTGAATTGAGCCCTTATTTCTTCAACTTTTAAGGCACGCTTGGCAAGCTCAACCTCCTCTTGCCTGGGCCTTGATTTTAGCTCGTTGATCAGTGATTGCTGTTCCTGCATTTTTGCCGTATAAATTTCCAACTGAATCTGGTAATCACTGTGGAGAAGTCGACCAATCACATCGCCTTTTTTCAACATCTCTCCGCCATCGTAATTTATTTCAGCGATAATACCGGCCAAATCGGTTGTTATCTGCTGCTGCTTTTTGGGCAATACGATAAAATTCCCACCCGGCTCATAATTATATGGGACAAATAGCAACATTACAAATAACACAAGAAGCGTACGAATGACATATGTCATGAAGGGATTTAACGAACTCTTGGATTCCGCGTCGTCCTGTAATTTTGGAAGCGTACGATTCCTCCAACTTTCAAATTGTTCGGAACGTTCATAAAGCTGATTAATCTTCTTAAACTTTGAAATCATGCGCACCAAAAGGAGGAGGCTTACGAGCACAACTAAAAGGACACCGGCACCCCCCATATATATTTTCAAAAACCGGCTCAAGACATAAAGTATGACAGCCAATATCACAACCATGAAAAGCGTTGAAGCCAACCCATAGGCCACAAATAGATTGGTGTCTCCTTTTTGGAAAACAGTTCCACGCATTTTACCGATTAATGCGTTGTAGGATTTTTCTCGAAGTTTGGGTTCATCAAAAAAGGCGGATATCATATAATATCCGTTGCTTTTTATTAATGGATTGATCGTTAACAAAAAAGAAATTGCACTGACGGCAGCAATCCCCAGCCAAATAGTAACCATCATACTGTCTGAAGTTCTGATATTAAACCAGACCACTATCCCAATACTAAATAACCATATCCGCAGCAACAGGGGAGCTGCATGAAACCAGATTCGTTCTCGACGGGAGAACTGCTGCAAATGGCTTAGTCGAACCGCAAAACGGGGAATAAATTTCAAAAAAAATACAATACAAAAACCACTGACGGTTGCACGGTAAGTGTAAGCAACAATTCCCGTTACCAGCGTGGAGGCCAAATTGACCGTGATCATGCTGAACAAGATATGCTGAACAAACGAAATACGGTCATGCAAACGCAGTGCATCCTCTAAAATCAATACAGAATGGTGGGTAGTTATAAAGAAAGCCAGAATGGACAATATCGGTAGTAGATATATGGAGTGTTTTAAAGGCGACAACAAGGGCTTCAGCACCCTTATCAACCAAGTGGGGTTAAACAGTTTCCATCCCCTTGCGACTTGGAGTTCGTCAAGGTTTATGCCATTTGCACCGCCGGCGGACAAAGAGTGTTCATCGTTTTTTTCAGAAGAGCTTGATTCAGGTTTAACAAAGGAACCTGCAGTTTCCTTAGCCTGTTCCATCTTTTTATCGAAGGCCATCAGCATGGGATGTGAAACCCACGACGCGTCAAACAACTTCTTCTCAGCGACAAAAGAAAATAATTGCTCCACTTCCTCAACTGTTATGGCATGCCCGAAGCGATCCTTAAAAACAGATGCAAGTTTTGGAAAGGTGTCACACCCTGCCAATACTTCCAAAACGAAAAATTGCCAGGGTTGAAATTCAACGGTTTGCTTTGACCATTCATCTTTTATAACATAACATTGTTTCGTTCCCTTTCCGATCCGAAAGGCTATTAATTTTTTACGTAAAAAAACAGGAACTGAAACTTTTTGGTTTCCTTCATTCACCTTTGCTCTCCTATCATTGGTGCCATGGCTGATTCAGCTCATTTTAATAAAAACATTTCCAAATAATCATTGTCATGACAATTTACCGAAAACTTAAAATTCATGATTGGGAGCAAAAAATACTTCACAACCACCCCGGGGATTTTCAATATATTTTTCCCCATTTAATGGGATAACTTTGGGTCCAAAAGGATTGGCGGTGCCAAGGAACAAGCCATAAGGAGACGAAATCATGGTCCGCAAGCCTATATTATAAGGGTTATTCATGCCATTTGTGGTGACTCGCACCCAATTTTCCCCGTCAAAACTTCGATACAAATCAAAACCGGATTGATTTTCCATGAGGAATTGTGAACCAAGTTTATCAATAAGACGAGTAAAGGATTCCGGCCATGTGTCTCTTTGTGCATACCCAAGGGCACTGCTCCAGTCAAAAGTTGAAAGGTAAAGCCACCCGTCGTGTTCACACATACGCCAGAAATAACCATTAAAAAAATTATCAAACCCAGACAAATATCCCGAAAGGGGCGCTTTATGCCCATCAGGTGTGTCTCGTTCCTCTCCAACCAGTAAGTCCCAGTGTCCATCCGGAAAAATACGTATCAGCTCTGGTGGAGCAGGCCCAATCTTGTGTTGTCTGTCAATCCCCCCCCCCTGAATCGCACTGCCAACATAGAGCGCCCCCTTAAAAGGAAACATGCTGAGAACACATTGATTCAAGGAACCGCGATAAGCTCCGAATTCAATCATTTTTTCCCAACGATAAGGCGCTTCACCCTCGGCATTGGTTCGCCATACTTGATATCCTTCCAGATTAAAGGTTCCCACATAAAGATGCTCACCCAATTCTGCTATTTCAAAAACCGTTTTATTGCCGGCATCACCAAAACCAAATTCACTGACCGGCCTCCATTCTCCCTTGGTCGGACACTTGCTTTCATAAACAATGGAATGTGAGGAGACATTGGGATTACCACCACGGGAACCCGCCGGTGTGGTATAAAGGGCACCTTTAAACTTGGCCATGGCACGAATGGTGGTAACAGGTAACCCGATTAAACCGGGCTCACAGGACGGCTCAAATTTTCTCCCATCCTCAGACATCAGCAGTACAGGCCCCGGCCCTTTGGCTGGAGACCAAGTGCTGACAAAAAGTATGGGCGCATCCGGTCTATCATCATAATTATAAACCACCATACCGCGGTATCCCAACTCCTTGGGAATGGGTCTACCGTGACTGCCTGTAATCGTTGCGGCCTTGTGTACACGTTTCCAGGTTTCATTATGGGGATTATAGCACCATATCTCCGCATGCAAATCAAGATCAAAAGGATTTTCGGGACATTCAACAGGCCACGGACTCATGCCGATGGGTAACCGCGCCTTCATCAAGGGAAAGTTCCCACGGGTTGTGGCTACGTATAGTCGATCTTTAAACCATGCCATTGAATGTGCATAATTATTTAAACCGTCACCAAAACCACCTTGGGCTATCATTTGAAAATCCCTTTGAGAAAATCCGGGATTGATTCCCAATTTGTTTTTATGCTTCATAAGGCAGTGTCCTCTGCCCAATTTAAACGCATCATAAATGAGGCTGTTGATTTAGTCGATTTTTGAAAAATGTATTCCAATATGTATGGTATTTCATAGCCTTGGAGTACATCATATTGTACCCATGACCCACTAATCTGCATTAAATCAACAGGCTCATAAATTATATTAATTATTTTTAGGATGGCTGACAAAAAAATCCCACATTAAATCCGTTGCGGAGATGTCGTAGTTGGGTATCTCTTCGGAGTTCACATCCCCTTGGGAACCCGGCCAGGAATGGGTGCCGTCCAAAATAGTGTACAATATCACCTCGGTACTGTTGCGCCCGCCGGAATATGTTTGTATCGTTATATTTCCGTCAGCAATGATCTCTTCTGTGGCATCAGTAATGCATTCATTATATTGGATCCAATGATCAAGGGATTCATTAACACTTATGTAGCTGTATGCCTCTCCTGAAACAGGCCTTCCCGGCACCCCACCTTCATAGGGAACAATGTCATCTGCCATTCCATGAAAATGAATTACAGACACTGTATCTTTCGGCTCCGGCATAACATAACGTGTCGAATCTTCGGTATATTTTCCACCGCCGGCTCCTGAAACAACTGCAATTGAAGCAATCATGTCAGAAAATTCAGCCCCAAGACGGTACGTCATCATCCCACCGTTGGAAAACCCTGCTATATATATTTTTTCAGAATCAATATTATAATTATTCTCTAACTCAGATATCAATGCATAAATAAAACCAACGTCATCGACATCTTCTTCATAGGCATTCCCGCAGCAGAAGCCGACGTTCCATGCATACATTTCTTTTAATAAGCCTGTTCCGTCAGGGTACACGGCGATAAACCCTTCCTGATCAGCCTTCTCACTCATGCCTGATGTTTGTTCAATTTTTTCACCATCTCCAAATCCTCCGTGCAGCACAAGCACAAGCGGATAAAATTTCGAGGTAGAATCATACGCATCAGGGAGATGTAAGCGATAACTTCTCGTAAGGCCACCAAATGCCATCTGCATTACCTCAGAATCCGTAGTTTCAAGAACAGTTTCTTCAACAACATCTTCAACAACATCTTCAACAGTATCTTCAACAGCGGTCCTCTCAGAACTACCTCCATTTTGACATCCGGTCAGGAAAGCTGTTAATACGATCATGCCAGTCAGTATCATCATCAGGATAAAATCAGACCTATTTTTCATAACAAAAATTTCTCCTTAAAAATTTCAGACATCAGTGATCGCAAAAGCCTCCAGTGATTGCAAAAGCCTATTTATACTGAATCATCTGCCCTTATGGACAAATTCTTCTTCAATATCCTATCCAGAAATTCCCGGCAATGCTCAATAAACACCAAAGCATGCGTGATTGGAAAAAAATGATTTGCCCCAGGGATTTTGATAAAATCGGCATGAGGCCACACTTTAAGCAATTGTTCACCGGTGGGTACGGCCTGAGAGTCTTCACCATACATTGCCAGTATTGGAAAGCTAAAATTCCGCAACTGACTAAAAGATATTTCATCATCACCCATTAATTCTTTCTCCGCCTGGGTCGTTTCCATCAATTCCAACCATCGGGTTGCCGTACGCCTGCTGTTTTTTCCCATATACGCCCCCAATATTTCCAGTTCGCTCGGAATTTCCGTATTCTGTATCTGAAGTCGTGCGACACTGTATAATAACTTATATCCGAAATAGGGTTCGTGAACATCAAGATTCAAACCGTACTGATGTAAAATGGGCTGAATTTTTTTCCCAAACTCCCACTCTTTTCCATTTTTCAATTGTCGAACGGCATACAGGTGCGTGTCAACCAATATTAAACTGGAAACGCAAGCGGGGTTCATGCATGCCAGCTTCATCACCACAGCCCCTCCAAAGCTATGGGCAATAAAATGGGCTTTTTCAATACCCAAGTCATTAAGCAGCAACTGAAGATCCAAGGCCATGTTCTCCGGTGTATAACCACTGGCGGTTTTCCCGGACCGACCATGCCCGCGCAGGTCATATAAGGTCACCCGATAACGTTCTGAAAAAGCCACTGCATGGGGAATATACCAGAAAGCCAGATTTGTGGCCAACCCATGAACCATCACAATATCTTCACACTCATCTCCGGATTGACATTCAATTTGAAGATGATTGATTCGAACTCCGTTAATTAAAGACGATGGCATTATCTTTATTCGATATACCCCAGAAGCTTCAGCTGAGCCATAAGTTTATCCTTTTCATTTTCAGATATGGATTCCGACGATTCATTCTTTTGTAAAATGGTTGCACCACCTTTAGTCACAGGATGTTTTGCGAGATATTGCTCAGTAAACACCGATGGGGGTACCTGACCTTCAAAATCATCCGGAATTTCCAAGCCTAAGCTGTATAGCAGGGTCGCTGCAACGTCGACAATATGTCGTCTTTCGACTATTTCACCCTTTTTAATTCCGGGTCCATAGGCAAAAAACACACCGTCGGGATGGTGGGTTCCTGCAACCTCATCCCTTTGTTGCACCACAGGCATCTTGTCTTTGATCGAAACAAAACCGAAATCATTCAAAACCAACTGCAGGTCCGGTGCATCATTCATGGCCGGTCCGGCAAAAATCTCTTCACGTTTATGTAGTTGGCGGATAACTTTCTCACCTGTTTCAGGATTGCGCAACATCTCCAAATCAGATATCAATCGTTCCCTGAAAGCGTCATATTCTTCAGGCTTAATGCCTGTGCCATCCGAATTTTCGGCCACACGAATGGTAATACCATTGCTTGAGGGTGTTCGACAATAAGCCGTAGTATTTTCCCAATCCAGATTGGCAAACATACTATCTTCACGCCGTGCAGCCTCATCCGTCTCAGGCATCTGCTTCCACTTCAAATATCCCTTCTGGTGCAGATAGGAATTGATTCGTACGACCTCATGTGTGGCCGTAAATCCGTGATCAGATGCCATGAACACCTGAACATCCGGTCCGGCCACATGCACCAGTTTTTCAAGAAACATGTCAAGCTGCCTGAAATAGTCCAGGCACAAGTTCCGCATACGGTGATGATATTCACCCTCCTTCCCTGTTTGTAAATTCGGATCCAAAAACAGCCATGCCTGATGTTGAAGTTTATCAACGCCATCAAACATTATGGCCATCAAATCGGGAAGTTCTTCTGAGAATAGATATTCCGCAATCCTAAACCACTGTCGCTCCCGCGGCAAATGATACTTTACCCAATTTTCACGCTCCTCATCGGACAGAACAGTGATTGCCTGTTTTTCCTGACTAAAGTCCCACGCCAATTGTTTTGGATCAAATTCCGGAAGAGCCTTAAGCCGATCATATAAATTTTTGGGAGTTGTATTGCGTCTTAGATGACGCCATGGAATAAATCCAGGCACCATGAACCCATTGAAATCTTTAGGAGGGGGCGCGGTAAAAGGGAAATTTAATGCAACAACATGCTTTTTCTGACGGCTGGCAATGGACCATATGGTTTCAGCAATATTGTCTCGTGAATCATACAGCGTGAAGAACACATCATCCCCCCGCTCTTCCGCCCGTATAAAATCAAAAACACCGTGATTTCCGGGATTTTTTCCTGTCATCAACGAGACCCATGCAGGCGGTGTCAAAGGATTGGGAGTCGAAAGCAATTTACATCTCACGCCTTCTGCATATATTTTGGATAAAAATGGCATCACGGGTCCACCGGCGGCACTACTGGTCAGGTCATCCAATATTGTAAATGTTGCGCCATCCATACCCAAAAACAAGGTACGCATATTTCGGTCTCCCCTCTTTTAAATTTTATCAACAATAAAATCGGCTATTTGTTCTATGGACAAATCCGACACATAACATCCGTCTACCATCAGAAGGTCCTGAAACCCAATTTTTTTATTATAATACTCCTCTATTGCCACACATAACTGGATGATATCAACAGAAGCAAACTCCAAATCTTTTACTAATGTGGTGTTCCCGCAAAGCCCCTCGTCTATGTCTAACCCCCAATCCTGAATTAAATCTTCAACTATATCAACAATTACTTTTTCTATCCTCTTGATATCCCCATCTACAATCATTTGTTTTTTTTCTCCATCTATCATGTTGAATGGCCTGTAGCAAGCGCAATGACAGATTCATTTTCATAGTTAACGACAACTTCAACCACAGCCCCGGCATAATTTACATGAGCCCGTTTCCAACCATCATTTAAGAAAGAGACTTCAAACAGTTCAGGATTTCCCTGAAGGCCTGTCCCTAAATATTTTCCTGCAGCCTCCTTTGTACACCATATGCGTAACAATTTTTCCTTTAAATCATTCCCGGTAAAACCATTCAGCAGGTTCCTTTCTTTAATGCTTAACGCACCTTCCAACAGATCTGGCTGTTGTACTCTTCCGATATGTTCAATATCCACTCCGACAAAATGCTGTGGCGGCGCAACCGCTACCAGAGAGAGCCTTTTGTCATGGGCTAAAGAGACTTCAGGGGGCTGAATCAATTGATTTTTCCACCAACCGTCCACATAGGGTGCTCCTTGCTCATTATGCAGAACAGTCACATCCGTAGCATATAATAACTGACCTGTTTGTTGAAAAATCCAATATCTTACCGCCTCCTTAATACAAGCCCGTCCGAGTAACCATTCCCGTCGATGACGTATGTTTGACCTTAATTTCCGCCACTCTTTTCGTTCCTGGAAATCAAGCAAGGCGTTTGCCAATATACGCAAAAAGATATTGTCGGACTGCCCGCAAAATTTTTCAGTCAAATGGGTGATCTGCCACAACATCACATCTTTGTTTCCAGCTATTGTACCAGGTCCACCCAGCCATCCGTTCAAGGGGTCACGGCGAAATTGATAAAATCTGTGGGGCACTGAGAAATAAACATTCACCAAATTCCTTATTCTGAACAAGGGGTTCCCCCTGCTGTCAAGACATTCAAATTGCCAGGATTTAGGTGATTTAACATCATGAACGTCCAAAGGATCGTGTGGATGTTGTTGTGCACGCAGTGTCAACCCCTGCAAATTTTGAGGACATGGGCTATACAGCTCAAGGCGTTCTATGGTTGAAGGAAAACAATTAAAATCCGTTCCAACTTGTTGGGCAATCCAATAGGCGGCCAACTGTCCAACAGAATCCAACAGGACCGGGTTCAGCACTAAACCGGTTTTTTCATTATCATCAAAAAAACCATTAAGGCTAACAGTTGAAAGGCTTGCCTCAATCCCCTCATTATTCCATCCGTTAATTTTCTCTATGGTTTGAAAAATCGGGCCATGAAACATGCCGATTGTATAGAGTTCATGCCCCTCCCACCGAAACGATTGCCCATTAACAAGCTCGGGTAGGCCACGAATGTGCCTGTCAGCGTTAAATGAAAACTCAGCAGAAACAACAAGCGTACCGGCATTAAAAATATAGGCCCGATATGTTCCCAGATCCGTGTTAACCGGTTTGGCTCGCACATTCAGGATTAATTCATCATCATCCAATGCTATCCAACCCAGTGCTCTGACATTGGCAATCACTTTGACTGCCGGAGTGCCGGCCAGCAATGCACACGCCTCTGCCATAATTTCCAGGCTGACCATCAGAGGAACACAAGAAAGCCCCATCAAATGGGATGTTCTGCCGGAAACGGTACCTGACAGAACATGATCTTTTAAAAAGGCATCCTCATAAAGGCAAAGGTGACACTCAGCTTCCAAGTGCTGTTCATCCATTTCTGTGATGACCGTTAAAAAAGGCGTATTCTCCCCTGCCGAAATGATTTCATTTTGATTGCCTTTCTGGAAATCACTAAAATATGCCATGACCATTTGCCGTTGATCTTCAAAATGGTTCATGACATTGGAGCCATCATCCATATCATGAAAATCAGCTCTTGGCTCATCCTGGGCATGAACAGGAAATCGCTGTTTTTCAGGAACAGCGAAAATCTTTTGCAAGGCAGCACGATCCTCTTTATTTACATGCAATACAGGCAAGGTGTTGCTTAAATGAATGCCGTCCAGGTTATGTGCAGGTTCCATCCCCACAGAACGGGACTCAAATAATTTTTCAAGTTTTATCTCCTTGCCATTCACATATAGATTGGACAATACCGTCAAAAATTGCTCAACACCATTTTTATTACGTTGATTTGTCGGCAAGGACAGGGCTTCTTTGCCATTTAAAATATCATTTAGAAAGGCACTGAGATTCCCGGAAGGACCCACCTCAACAAAATAACGCACACCATCACGGTACATGTTTGACACCGTTTCCCTGAAACGAACGGTTGTGGACCATTGACTGGCAGCCAAGGCCCTGACGTCTGATGCCTCATCCGGAAACAGTTCTGCTGAAGCACAGGAATACAGGGGAACACGCGGTGGTTTCATCTCTTTGGTTTGATAGTATTCGAAAAAAGCATTGCTGACGGCAATAAATTGCGGGGTATGGTAACCGCGGTCAAATGGTAAAGGAATGCAGATGCCGCCAACATCACTTAATGATTTTTTCAGGGATTCAATGGAAGCCTTATCTCCAAAAAGCACAAGCTGGTTAGCACAATTGTCCATTGCGATGACGACCCCCTTATTCAGAGCGTCAATCTGTTCTTCCACAACCGATTGGGACAGGGCACCGACTGCCAGCAAAGCACCTGTTGGAATTTTTCCCTCATCCAGAACGCGTTGATAAACGGTGTTTAGACCCCGAACAAACTCTGCCAAATAAGATCGATTCTCAGCATCAATGGCCCCTGAGGCTGCCAAAGCCGAGGATTCTCCGGAACTATGCCCAACCATGACATCCGGTTGTACTCCAAAGGATTGCAGCAACGTGTTCATGGCCTGTCCGGCAATGAAGACAGCTTCAGAACCAACATCCATATCATACAAACGCTTTTCCAACTCTTTTCGATGCTGTTTGGTCAGTTCACTTTGAGGAGGAAAGATGATATCCGTCCGGGCTTCACCGGGTTTGTCATGATACAACCCCCGCCAAAAATCGAACCAGTGACGGACTTCATCAAAACAGATCGCAAGATCGGCAAACATATTAAGGTATTGAGAGCCCTCACCCGGAAACAAGAACGCAAGCCTGCCCTCCATAGGGCCATGGCAATAAACGATTCCCGTACGTGTTGACCATCTGTCATCTCTATTTTTTTTGAGACGTTTTAAGGCCGACTTGATTTTTTTAGAGAGATCTTCAGTGTTTTTTATGACGATGGCAAGACGATAGGGTTCTTTTTTATCTTGATAGTTTAACGCCGCCGCAATATCACAGGTGAGACAATGAATGTTTTTCCTTACCAAATCTTCAGCTTGATTCAGCTTGAATTTTAATGCTTCCACACTTTCAGCTGAAAACACGCATAGTTCAGCCGGCCATGGTGAAAAAGATGGAAACTTTTCCGCTTGATCCGGAGCCTCCTCAAGAATGGCATGCGCATTGATACCGCCAAAACCAAAAGAATTAATGCCCGCACGACGTGGCGTTCCCTGGTTAGAAAGCCATGGTCTGGTGGAGGTATTGATGTAGAAAGGAGTCCGTTCAAGCCCTAATTCAGGATTAATTGTTTCACAAAGCGTTGGGGGTAAAATTTTGTGATGAATTGCCAGCACCCCTTTAATCAGACCTGCGATTCCTGCGGCAGGGATACAGTGACCAATCATTGATTTTACGGACCCGACGGCGATACGGCTTTGGGGAGGAGCTGTTTTTTCACCAAAGACTTGTTTTAGTGCAGAAATTTCAGTTTTATCTCCCAGTGGAATACCGGTACCATGCGCCTCCAACAGCGCTATTGAGGCGGGATCAATGCCACTATCCGAATAGGCCCTCTTAACAGCCAGTGCCTCCCCATTCACATTGGGTGCTAAAAGGCTCTGTTCCCGACCATCACTGGATGTTCCCACACCGCGGACAACTGCATATATGCGGTCACCATCGGAGATTGCGTCTGAAAGCTTTTTCATGACGATGACACCCAGCCCTTCACCCAGCAATGTGCCATCACCTCTTTTTTCAAAGGGCCGTATCTTTCCAAATTTGCTTAAAGCGCCCAGTTGGGTAAAAATTACGGATACTTCCGGTGGCAGGGACGCATTTACGCCACCTGCAAGCATCATGCGGGTCTGCCCCTTATGCAGCTCATCAATGGCCGCCCCAACAGCCAGCAAAGAAGAGGCGCATGCCCCATCAATCAGATAGTTCGGTCCTTTAAGATTCAACCGATTTGCAATCCGTCCGGTCATGACATTCGGAACCAACCCTGGGACAATATCCGCATTAAACTGTGGAAGCTTACTCTCAAGCAAGTTACGAGCTTCAAGTAATTTTCCGTCATCAAGGAAGGGGAACACTGTATGAAGTAACTCTATTGTTTGATCCAAGACAAGATTATGTTGAATAAGATTGCCCTGTCCTCTATGCAGATAGGTGCTGTGGCCAAGTACGATACCGGTATTCAAATGATCGAATTCATCGCCCAAGTAGCCTGAATCCCTAAGGGCATCACGGGCCACACGCAATGCCAAAAACTGATCCGGTTCCCCACCATCCACAGAATTTGGCATAATACCGAATTCTCCCGGATCAAAACGATATAGATCTTTGAGATATCCTCCATTGGCGGTATGAATACGGTTGGAGTCAAGGTAACGCCTGGCTTCCCATTCGGGCAATGGTTCTCCGATTGCATCTACACAGTTAAGGATATTCCACCAATATGCCTTGATATCAGGCGCCTTTGGGAATATACACGACATTCCTATAATTGCAATGGCTTCCCGTTCGTGCCTATTCTTTACGGACATTAACACCACCCCTTCTTTTAACAACGATCATGCAGTGAATTTTGGGCTCAGTTTTGCAAAACCAGCAAGGCGGTTTAATTCCGAACTTGACACACATTCCATATCTTCAATCAACAGTAAGACATTATCATCCCCATCAGAAAAAGAGACATTGGCATGAATGGAATGAAACTCGTCCGATGAATTTATTGTAAATTGCATGTACAGCTGTTCCGGCAACTGTTCAGAATATCGAACAATACGGCCAAACCGAGTGGGCAGCGCTGTTTCATTGCGAAAACTTCGGGTCCATAATATAGCCATTTGGGCCGCAGCATCCACAACGGCAGGATCAAAAATCCATTGATTATGCCCATTTTTCACTCTCTTCAACCATTGTTCAGGAAGAGAGGATCGTAAGTAGGCCCGGCAACCACCCTCAGACAGGCCGTATATCTTTTGAATTACCTGAAATTTAGGTCCGTGAAACAACCATTCATTGTAAGCCTTCTCAATAGACACCATTTTCTCGGTATGCAATATTGGTCTGTTTTTAATTCCACCGGGAAATTGTTTGTCAAGATGCAAAATCGAGCGATAGTGAATTTGTCTTTTTCCGTTGTTTTTTTCAGATTCAATAGCCACATTCACCTGAAAACCGTTGTCGTTGTAAGTTGGCGGTGAAAGCACAACCCTCAATTCAGGGTCAGGCTCTTTCAGCTGAATCCCCTTCAACAGTTTGCAATCACAGGCCTGAACGATAAAATACTCCGGCCAAGAATGTGCCACTGCCTCGGACATGATTTCCAATGCAACGGCTGCCGGCAACACAGGAACATCGTCAAGGTAATGATCCTGCAAATATGCATGGTTTTCCCCAAGGGGAAAGGTGATGACATGTGCTCCCTTGTGGATATCCGATACGGTTGCATGGTTGAGCAGGGGCCATTTGACTTCATTTCCTGTCACGGGTTGATTTTTTTTTTGTATCCGCCCGATGGCATCTTCGCGCTGCTCCCAAGGCCCCACACCGCAAACGATTTCAATGTGGTCTCCCGAACCATAGAGCAGTTCATCCCTTACAAGCGCACGACCTGCGTTAGGGCGCACCAGCTTGACACCTCTTTCAGCAAACTTACGCTCAGTGTCTTTTGTTACCATCCCAGCACCAAATGTGGTGGCTCCCCAAGGGCCCCAGCAAAAGGATCTGATCTTAACCCCATGGTCCCAATTAACAGACAATTGGCAACACAATCTATTCATAAGCTCATTGGCAGTGGCATAATCGCTTTGACCACTATTTCCGTAACGACCTGCAACGGAACTTAAAACAGAAAAAAATTTGAGGGATTTCGGACGTAGATATTTTTGTAATAACAAAAGACCGATCACCTTCGTTTCCACGACCCGGGACCAGCTTTGGCTTGATTTGTCCTGTAACAGCTTGTCCTCAATGATTCCGGCCCCATGAATGACACCGCTGATCCTCTTATGGCGACGATATAAGTCATCCAGCAACAGATGCATTGCCTCATCATTTGTGGCATCCACAGCATAATATTCAACGGTTGCCCCACGCGCTTGGAAATCATTGATATTACTTATCATTTCTCTATTAGAAAGGATCTCTTTGATTTTCTTCTCAATTTCCGATGGCGTTTGCTTTAAATGGCCATTTCGCACTTCAGCCACAAAATGTTCACGCAATTCAGAAGATGTTTTCAATGATGCTAACTCCCGGAACGTATTCTCCGGTAATGCACTACGACCTGTTAATAACAGGGTATTGCCCGGAAGTGCAAGCTCTCTTAATAGCTCGGCAGTGATGCCCTTTGTACCACCGGTGGCAAAAATCACAAGGTCACTCATACCACATGAAGCCTCTTCACCTTTTTCCACCGATAAAGGAACGGTGTGAAAAATGGTACGCTCCCCTTTTGGGTATCCAACCTCCTGACGGCCACCGAGAATTTCCAACTCATTCATCAGGGAAGAAACCATCTGATCATCCCCTTGCTCAGCATCAAGATCCATTGCCTTGACTCTTAAAGTGGGCCTTTCCTGGAGCAATGACTTAAGCAATCCAACAGCCCCGCCTTGCAAAGACAAACCGGAAATACTCGTTGTGTTTCTATTAAAAAAACCTCCCAATGCACTGGCGGACAGAACATGCGCATCGGCATTAAGCTTGCCACTGAAATGGTGTAGCAATATGAAAAGGGATTTTTCATTGAGATGCAATTGGCTTTGCCACTCCTTGACGGTAGCATTTGTTTGAATCCAGTCTGATCCAATCTGCGCCAAATGAATTATTCCGCAAACGCCTTCAATTTGACTTTCCATGGAAGCACACCACTGACTCAACATGCTCTCATCCGCCAAAACGTCCTGTTCAACAATATGGGTTGTGCACCCACGACTCATCAGTGTTTTTGATAATTTTTCCGCCACACCGATTTTATCTTGTGTAATGAGAAAATGCCCTTTCCCCAAACGTCTATCAGCATGCACATCAATGGATTCGCCTTTTGGTTCAATGACATGCCGGAATGGATGACTTGAAGTATCAGTCATATATTCCATTCCGGCATTAAGAAAAGGGACGGCGTTTTCTCCTTCAAGACAAACGTTGCACAACAAATCCAAAATCCCATCAAGTGTCGTTTTGGTTGACAGACTCGTGCGATCCTCTTCATCTATCATTTGACTGACATTTTGTGGCAATTCTTTCAACAACGCACCAATAATCTGGGTACGTTTTATAGAATCAATACCCAGATCCGTCTCCAGCTTTTGATCCAACGCAATCATTTCACGGGGATATCCCGTTTTATCTTCAACAATGGTAAGCAGCATATCAAGCATTTTCTCTCGATCAATCCCTGCAGCCGGCCCATTTACCGAAACTTCCTGTTTCGGGATATTTTCCAATCCGGATAATGCAAATTGACGATCCTTGGTTTCAGGCAGGTTGGGTACTTTGTTGATCTGTCCGGAATTTTCTGAAACTTCCGCTCCTATTACCTCAGGCTGAACAGACACGCCACATGGTGGTGTCTCACCACATGATGATGGTACCCCAGGACGCTGTTCCGCGAAAGTAGGCTTTAAAAACGTTTGACGTCTATTTTGTGTCTGCCGATGCCCAAGCCCATCCAATGACTTTCCATCCATATACATTGCCATAACTCTTTCCTGGGTCTCCAGGAATTGACGCATCATGCCAAAATATTCTGCCATAACGCCAGGTTCACTATGAGCAGGCGAAGGTTTATCGTTACCCAATCGTTTTTTCTCCTTATGATACGTGATCGTTCTCAAAGAACGGTTTTCCCCCCTATTATTCAATGGGGCTTTCATCTTATTATCCAATGGGGTTAAAAATGGCAGCGGCCCATTTTGAGTCACACCCGCTAAACAGCCGGCGGAGTTATCTACCCTGATAACATCTTTTACGAGAGTATCCTTTACCCGTCTGGCACGCCCCCCATTGAGCAGCCATGCGTGTTCAGGTACCGGCACACTGCGCTGCATTTTGATCAAATGCCCGGGATCTCCATTTAAACAATTACGCCCATCAAAAAGCTTCATCGGATTTAGCCCTATACCTGCACACAATAACTGTCCCATTGCATGCAAAAGGCCGGTGATCCCCCCGCCGTGACCGTCAATGGCTATAGCGTGATGGGGCCGTTTTCCCAAAATACTGCCAACCAGGCCCGTCTGTATACTTTTGGGTCCAAGCTCCAAAAACACTCTGGCCCCATCGTGATACATGGTTTCAATTTGTTTCACGAACTCAACGGGTCTTACCAGATGCTCCATCATAACAGGTTTTATTTTATGATTTTCTCTGGCATGCTGTTTCCCTTTTGTATTGGAATATACCGGAACTTTGGCATCCCGCCAAACGGTTTTTTCAATCAAATTTGCCAGAGCAGATTGTGCCGGTACGACAAATGGGGAGTGAAAAGCGGTCAAAACAGAAATTTCAGTGGCCAATATCTTGGCCTTTGAAAATTTTTTCACAGCCTCTCTGATGGCTGATGTTGATCCGGAAATAATAATTTGCTGCGGTGCATTATGGTTGGCGATCACAACGTTCTCAATACCGGATAGCGCTTTCTCAACATAATCCCTGGAAGCGTTAATTGCATACATCCTCCCAAGATCGGAGCCATCGTCTTTGGAAGTATCAACGATAAACCTTCCCCGAGCCTCAGAAAGTGACATCAACACATCGAAATCAAATACACCACCGGCAAACAATGCCACAAACTCCCCATAACTATGCCCGCCCAACATATCGGGTTCCAAACCCAATGTAAGCATCAATTTCCAAAGCCCCGCCTCAACGGCACCCAACGCAGGTTGTGCGACATCCGTACGGGTCAACTCCCCGGCAGCAGCTGATTTGGCATTATCATCATAGATGCCCCGCGGGTAAATAAAATGACTCAATCGCTTTCCATCACCAAACCGCCTATTAAAAGCGTTGTTCAACGCCTCATCCGCTTCTGATATTACCTCAGACAAAACAGGGAAATACACTGCCAATTCCCTTAACATGCCAATGTATTGAGCACCTTGACCTGAAAACAAGACAGCCACTTTGCCATCAATTTCGTGACATTCGTTATAATACACGCCCAACGGCAACGATGAAACTTGGGAATTCATATACTGCAGCGTGCCATGAATTTTCTTTAAAAGATCATTCAGGTCCCTGGCAACAATCGCGATGGTTCCGGATCCCCTTTTCCAACGTTTAGACAAACTATATGCAAGATCGCGTAATTCAATGTTTTTTATTTCTTCTAATTGTTGCTGAACATCCTTCAACTGATCCATCAAAGCGTTTCTGTCAGGACCACTCCACAATAAAAGTTCTGCCGGCCAGCGAGAACCAGCCGCTGAACGAATCCAAGGCCGATACTCTGAAGCATACTCTTCCAAAACAATATGAAAATTTGTACCACCAAACCCAAAGGCGCTGACAGCGGCTCGACGCGGTTGTTTTTTTTGTGCCAGCCAAGGCATTGCCTCATCAACGAGGTATAGCGAACTATCTGCTTTCTGAAGCATTTGATTGGGCGTTTTTACACCATAATGGGGGGGTAAAACACGGTGATGAAGCGCAAGCGCTGCTTTGATCAATCCAACAATTCCGGCGGTAGCCTTGGTATGACCAATCATTGTTTTTACGGATCCAATCATTGCTTGATGGGGCCGGCTCCCCGTTTCCTTGAGCAAACGGGTTGTACTTTCTAACTCAGCGGTATCGCCGGCAATGGTTCCAGTGCCGTGGGCTTCAAACATTCCTATGGTGTTTGGGGCAAAACCGGCCTGCTCATAAGCTCGGCGCATGCAAAGCAACTGACCGGCAGGCAAAGGCGCTGTCAATCCCATAGCCCTCCCATCGCTGCTGCTACCGACACCCTTTATTGTGGCATAAATTCGATCACCATCGCGTTCAGCATCTTCAAGCCGTTTCAAGACAACCATTGCAATCCCCTCAGCAAGGACAATGCCATCAGAAGAGACATCAAACGTATTACATTTTCCCTGGGGTGACAATGCCTGGGTTTTGCTGAAGCACATATAACTGAAAGGACTTTGAACCGTATCAACACCACCGGCGATCACCAGGTCGCTTCGCCCTGCACTCAAATCGTTGACACCTTGATAGATGGCTGCCATTGAAGAGGCACATGCTGCGTCTATGGTAAAATTCAAGCCTCCCATATTGAGCCGATTCGCAATACGGCCAGCCACAACATTCGAAAGAATTCCAGCAAAGGTATCCTCACTCCACTCCGGTAACCGTTCCGCAACTGCATCGGGAAGATTTCCCATAAACCGAGGCAATTCGGCACGAAGCCCGTATTGAACACCAACATCTCCTGAAGCACTGTTACCTATAATAACAGATGCTTTTTCTCGATCAAACGGTCTTTTGTCATAGCCGGCATCAACAATGGCCTGCTGTGCAATATCCAGCGCCATCAGCTGCATCGGGTCAATATTTTTAATGGAATTAGGCGGAATGCCGTACTTGGTAGGATCAAAAACAAACTCATCCATAAATCCGCCCCACTTGGAATAAATTTTATCCTTGGCATATCTATCTTTATCATAGTACAGGCGCCAATCCCATCGATGAGAAGGAATTTCTGTAATGGCATTGATCTTAAAAAGAACATTTTCCCAAAACTCTTGTGTCGTCTTTGATTTCGGTAATACACTGCTTATCCCTATGACGGCAATATCCGCGGGTTTTCCAGGAATTTCGACTACCGGCATTTTTTCTTTGACGCACGAAGCCAGCAACTTCTTCGCATCTTTTATCACCTCACAATGCAGGGTAGAAATGTCGGTCACCTCTGCACGAAGTGTTGCCAACTGCCCGAGCATGTACATACCTTCACGCTTTTGATAGGTTTCGTCAAAACTTGTCAGCCTGTCCGTTCCATTCACTCGATCACAGCCTTTGGCTGCAATGCGCAATTTACCCATCACAAGCCCATCCAATATACTTCGAATGTCATGAGAAGGTGTATTTTTTTCAAACAATTCCCTACGTTTACGCAAAAAGGATTGTGCAAACGGCGTATATGAACATCGGCTCACATGCCCTGGGGCGGATTCAAGCGTTACAGTATGCTCACATTGGAGCACCTCTTGCTGAAATACCGGCATAATTGCACCAGCATCCACTATCTCCTTTGTAAAAAGATAAGCACTCCCCATAAGAAGCCCAATCCCGACTCCCTTGTTCACCAAAGGTGCGGCAATGGCTTGAACCAAGGCGGAAGAAAAGGCATCGTGAATACCACCGGCAAAGAGAACTTGAATCTCTTCTCCTTTAATTTTCCCTTTGGCTAACTCTAAAAGAAGAGAATCCACCATCGAACTCCACAAAACAAATCCACTGAGAGGACCTATATGACCGCCACATTCACGTCCTTCAAAAATAAAACGGCGGGCCCCTTCCTGAAGAAACAGCGGAATCAAATCTGCCGATGGAATATGCAAGAATGAAACCATGCCGGTCCTTTCAAATGATGCAACTTGATCGGGACGAGCCCCTGCAATAATCGCCACTCTGGGATGATATTTTTTAGCCAAAGCCAGTTGTTCATCAAGTAACGCCTGGGGAGCAAACCCCAGAAAGCCCACACCCCAGGATTTGTCGCCAAATGCTTTTCCCGTATTTTCCATTAGTGAATTCAGCGCCTTTCCTTTTAGTAAGGACAGCGCCATCACAGGAAGCGCTCCACCCTGGAATACTGCACTTGCAAACGCGGCACAATCAGATACCCGCGCCATGGGGCCCTGAACCAACGGCAAATCAGTACCAAGGGTCCGAGCCAGGGGAGTGTTCTCGGACAGAGAGATCCCATGTGAAACTTGAAGCCATCTTTCATCGACAGCTGAGTCAATCGCCCGGATTACTGCAGCCATATGACCATATTTCCTGCGCCAATCACCAGCAAAGCAAATGTCCTGCCCCACAGGTAATAATCCGTTTAAGGGACTTTTCCAATTTATTTTCCCTTTTACCAATTCATACAAACGCTCTGTATTTTGCCCATCCCCCTCAGAAACAAATGCCTGAGCCGCATGGTGACCGGGACGAACAAATAAGCGAAAATATTTTCCCGCCAGGCTGCTGCCCACGGCAACTGTTTCAGTACCGGAAAGATTTCCTAAAAAAGAATTCAATCCCTGAGCAAAAGGGGATTCATCCAGCAACAGAACCTGACTGTCAAGAACACACCCCTTAACGCCCAAAACGCTACAGGCTGCAGCAACATAGGGTGTCACACCACCACGGATATAGAGTGGTAACCGCGACTGCCGACGCCATTTTTGCAGCATAATAAAACTGCTGTTTTCACCAACAAAGCCTCCTGATTCATTGCCCTTCAAGACCAGTCCATCGACAACCTCTTCCAATGAACTCCCGGGCCAATCAAGCGTTTTTAGCTCAGCGAGTATACCAACCCCGCTTTGCTTAAGGGCAAGAATTGACTCTTGACAGCCCGACAGCAATCCACCATCAAGAATAAGCCAGCGCAATCCTTTTGGAACATATTCAATCAACTTCATCACGAATAGATCATCCCAAAAGCCAAGTTTCAAACCGAATCCGCCGGTGGTCATTTGAGAAATATAATCAAGATGACTGAAAATCTGTTCCGGAACAGCACCTAATTCAGCATTAAAAACCCCCACGCCCCCAGCACGGCAGGCAGCAATGGACAACGATGTATCGTTCGAGCCAGCCGGCGTATATACAAATACTTTGAATTTATTCATATCCCCGTATCCTCTTCAACAAATCGTTCAAGGTATTTGCCGTAACCAAACTACTCTGTCACCTATCACGAATCACTTTGTTTAGAATTTCAATCATAGCATGAGAATTCTGGCATCCTTCATTCCCGCTTTACACTTTCATGAGGTGAATGCCCATTTTTATAGTGATCGTCCTTAAAAAAGTGTAAATTACTTTTGGAAGCGTATGTAAGGATGCCGAGAATTCTTAATCAAGCATTTTAAAGTATGTGGTGCTGGTTACGCGGCCGCCTAAAGTTATAACTGTTATTTTACAGTTTGAAGCATTTTCAGGTACGGTAGTCGTGACCTGTGTATCTGAATCAATTGTAAACTGGGCTTCTTTACGACCGAAATAGATCCCTTTGGTATAAGCAAAACCGACACCAACAAGCGTAATAGATGTTCCGACAGTCCCTGATGAGGGATAAAACTCGGAAATCTCCGGCACTCCCGGTATGACGAAGTCAACAGAGCTGATAGTCTCTCCAGTATGATTGGACACCACAATGGGACCCGTGATGGCTCCAGAAGGAACCGTCGCAATAATAATCCCACTGGTCCGAACTTCAAATTCAGTCGGAATATCACCAATAGTGACTTGGTCAATGGCAACAAAATTTTCTCCATAAATGACGACCCGCGAACCGGTTACACCCGCCTCAGGTAAAAAACTTGTTATCACAGGGCCAAGCACAGTAAATGTTTCCCCGCTCACCGCAGTTCCCACAGAGTTGGTAATGCTAATTAACCCTGTGTTTGCAGTATCAGGTACCTTGGCGCGGATTACAGAAGAAGTAATGACCGAAAACTCCGATTGAACGCCGTTGAAGGAAACGGATTCAATTCCGGCAAAATTCGCTCCGTTGATGGTGATCATGGTCGAGGGTGAACCGCTAATAGGGTCAAAGTCTGTTATTTCCGGAAGGATATCCAGAATTGTAGTGGGATTTTCAAAGAATGAAAAAACACGACTCGAATAATCATTGTAAAAACCATGTTCTGCAGCCGATTTAATAAGCTGAGCTTCAATGTCAAAGGCATATCTGTTCAGGGATTCCGGTATAATCGACTGCCAATCCGCTATACCATCAGCGTTTGTATCTTCAAAAGCTGAATCAGACAGCAATCCATCGGAGTCTAAAAATCCGCCATTCTCAAGGGCATTATACATGGTTTCGGAATCAAGACGAGTGAGACCGTCAATATTCCAAAATTGATGCGGGTGCAGGGGAGTTGCCGATAAAACGAAGAACTGTGTTGGAATTTGTCGTTCCAAAAGGTCGAAAAAATTATTTTTTGCCAGACTCAAGTCGACCACCGTATCATTTTCTGCCATAACAAAAATGGTGGGGACACTGGTTGTGGACACCACTTCTTCACCGAGTTTGGATACAAAAAGGGCCGTTGCCGCCACTGGGATATTGACTTCCGGGGTTATACTCTGTTCTGCCAACCGGGAGGCAAACACGCCACCCATTGAGATTCCGGCAAGAAAAAAAGGATCCGTTTCACTAATTTCCCCATTGGCTATCAATGTATTCCGTATGGCGACAACCCGCTGCATATCCACATTATCCGTACCAGATCCTTCCTCGTCCCAAACGCCCTGATTTCTGTCGTAGGAATCAATGGCAATAACACCATATCCTCTTGCCACGGCCTGTCCGATAAACAAACGGGTTTCCTCGTGGAGAGTCAAATTAGCAGCAGAACCGCCTTGTCCATGAAAAAAGAGGATAATTCCGATGTGAGGCTGGGGAATAATGGCTTGAATCAGGGGTACCACCCACCTGTCTGTGTTGACGTATTCAGCTGTAACTATTGTATTTTTTGCGGGCATAACAAGGGTAGTTTTTGCTGTTCCTATTTCTTTAATATAGTTTGTGTCTCCTGTCCATGTATCAAAGATCCGTATTGGGGCGTTGACGTCCAGGGGCTCATGCATTACGCTGTCCGGAGATAGGTCATCGGAGGGAGCCGCACAGATAATGACGGTGGAACCCTCTTCGTAAATACCACTCCCACTACCGTTTTCCACGGTCAACTCATATTGTTCTGCATTTACCACGTTGATTAAGATGCCCGTCAGCAACAAGACTGTTAAAAACAAATAAAATATTTTTTTGATATTTACTTCGATAAACAGTATCATCAACAACACCTCTATTTTTTGCAGATTTGAACTTCTAAAACCACGAATCCACGCCTTGTCGTCATAATCGGCGAACTATGTCCACTTAAGTTTTTGCATGTTAAAAGGTGATCAAGCACGACGTGGTACCGGGTTAGCACCGTTCCAAATTGTCAAAATCCAACAACATGGAGTGTTTCTCTTGAAATCCAATTCACACTATATTGCATGTTGGAATGATCCGAGCCAAGTACCCACGACGTCTATCTTGCCATAACCAGACCGATACTACCTATCCAATTGAACCGGGGCTCTATTTTGTTCATTGATGAAAGTTAACTTAGGTTCCAATCGAATGAGCCCTGAAAAAAGATAACAGCTATCCGCAACAACCTCGAATGAGTGTACCCCATCCAACCAGTGATAACAATCATCAATATGAGTCAATCCGGAATGAAGGGCTGCGCTCAAGGTATATTTTCCCGGGCCAATATTAAAATGATCAAACTGAAAACAAATTTCTTTGGATTTACCCGGAGCAAGATGAAAAGCCTGGCCCATCTGGAACGTATTAACACCAAAGATATCCTGGCCAAACCGATCTCTAACAGCGATACCAAGGGATATTTTTTCGTTAATTTGTTTGTCCGCCTGAACAAGTATTTTTATCAGCGCAGGGCTTCCGGAAATAAATATATCCGTTTTTTCCTTGTTTTCATTTAAGATATCAACCCTGACAATTCTGGCCTTAAAATTACCAAACGCATTGTCAGCACTTGAAACGGAAACATTGTTTTTTTTATTCTTTGCCGCAATCAGGTAGTTGTAAACATTGAGCACATGCTCTGTTGAACCGTTCTCAATAATTTCACCATCATTGAGTAAGAGTGCCTTATCACAAAGCACCTTCACGGCATTTACATCATGGGAAACAAAAACAATGGAACCGCCGGTCGCCTTGAACTGTTTCAGCCGAGTCATGCATTTCTGCTGAAAATAAGCATCCCCAACTCCCAGAGCCTCGTCCACCACAAATGCACTGGGTTCCGCATGGATGGCAACGGAAAACGCCAATCTCATAATCATCCCACTTGAATAGGTTTTGATGGGCTCTTTGATAAAGCTTTCAAGTTCGGAAAAGGCAATAATAGTGTCTATTTTTCTATCGATTTCAGTTCGGGGCATTCCTATGTACGTACCGTTAAGATAGATATTTTCAATGCCTGAAAATTCCGAATTAAAGCCGGTTCCCAGCTCAAGAAGACCGGTAATGGGACCATTAATGGTAAAAGTTCCCGTATCCTGTATGTAAATTCCGGTAAGAATTTTCAACAAAGTCGATTTCCCGGAACCGTTGACCCCCACAATTCCCACAGTTGTTCCATCTTCCACGGAAAAAGAAACATTTTTCAGGGCATAAAAGGTTCTATGCAATTTCTTTTTAAGCAGGATTTCTTTCAAACGGTCACCGGGTTTTTGATACAGCTTAAAGGCTTTACTGATTCCCTTTACATCAATCATAAAAATCCTTTGAATGCGCTTCAAATAATCAGCATCAGCGAATCGCCGTCGTTTGCTTGAAAACTTGAACAGTCTTGTGAGCCGTCGTTTTCCAGGAGAAATCCCCTGCCCGCTTGAATCCCTTCCGGATCATTTTTTCCCTCAGTTCCGTGTCGTGAATCACCTTTTCTATTGCAAACCCAATATGTTCTATATCATTTGGCTCTACAAGAAAGGCAGCATTTCCGGCCACCTCCGGCATGCTGGCAACGTTGGAGCAAATAACAGGGCTACCACACGCCATGGCCTCAAGTATGGGAAGTCCAAAGCCCTCATATATACTGGGATAAACCAATGCCAATGCACCGCTATAAAGTGCAGAAAGAGACACATCGTCAAGATAACCCGTTATATAAACTCTATTCGTAAGCCCAAGCGAATGAAGTTGCTGTACCCATTTTTTATCTCCCCATCCCTGCCATCCTGCAAGTACAAGCGGAATTTCTGTTTTAATGCCGGCCAACGCATTGATAAGAGAGGATAAATTTTTTCTTGGCTCAAGGGTTCCCACAAATAAAATATAATCTTTCGGAATATTGCATGTATCTATGACATGCAATATTTCACCCCCTGACCTTGGGATAAAACAGGAATCTGCAGCCAGATGAATAGCAGTGACTCTGTCTTGTGGAATAAACAATTTTTCACACACTTCCTCCCGAATAAAATTTGAAACCGTTATAATGTGATCTGCCTTTTTATGGCGTTTTTTTGAAATAAATTCATAAAAGATGGAAACATCCTTGGGATGCATTTCACCATAGTTCATCAAAGAAAGATCATGGAGTGTAAAGATCTGGGGGGTTGTCGCATTTAGGGCACAGGGGGTATGTGCCGTTTCATGATACAAATCGTATTTATTTTTTCTGCATTCTTGGGAGACCCTGAACTCATACGCCATCCACTTAGCGACCCTGACCGCTGCGATCAAGGGCGCAGGAAGAGTCCTGATTCTCTCGGTTTTTCTGATCCATCCGGCACTTTCTTTCGGAACCGGCATAGTAACTCTGCCATTTACAGAATCAAAATAAGTCACCATGACATCCGGATTTTCTTCTATCTCCTTATAAAGATTAATGAGATATCGATTAATTCCCGTGACAAGCCCATGAAATGGAATAGCGTTTAAAAGTATTTTCATAATTTCATCATCCGCAAAGTTCTTTGATTTCCTCCCCCCCCCATGCATATGGGTTGTTTCAATTGAACCAATGTCCGAGAATGGCCAATCTTAGAAGCAAGCAAGCTCTAATATTTCAAAGAAAATCTCTAATTTCTTTTTCAAATATTTTTAGTACCCAAAGTGCACATATCAAAAGGCCATGAACCATCAGCGCCAGTAGAGCAAGAAAATACCAATCAGGATACTGGTTAAACACAAAAAGTTTATGGTAACTATCAACAAACGTATACGCTGGGTTCCATAAAATGAATTTCAGTATAGTTTCAGGGAGTATCTCAACAACATAAACAATGGGCGTAAACCAAAACCAAAATTGAATAATAATACCGACAATCTCTCTCATATCCCTGAAAAATACAGTAAAAACAGCCGCAATAACACCAAGGCTGAAAGCAAATATTTGTTGGAGATAAAAAACAACCGGGAAAAGTATCCATTTCACATTTACGGGGTAATCCGTTACAATAAAAAAGACGGAAAGTAAAGCACATGAAATAAAAAACTTAACAATTTCAGACAAATTAACATAAAAAAGCAGGGACAATAGAGAGAATTTAACCTTGGTTATAATATGCTTTTTATCTATAAAAATAGATGTAGAGCGTACAATGCAGGTTGAAAAACATTTCCATGGAATCAACCCAACAGCCACATAGACCCCATAAGAAGCCATGTTTGAATTGCCCGGAAGACGGCCACCCATCATTTGGCCGAAAATGATAATGTAAATCAAAAGATCAATAAAAGGCCATAAGACAGCCCAGAGAGAGCCCAGCACTGAACCTGCGAACTGCTCCTCAATATCCCTTTTTGTCAATTCAACTATAATACGTATATTTATCATATATCCAAACAATCATTGAGTAACCCAGCTTTCCCTTGACACTCTGGAATCTCTCGGGTAGATAGCGAAGCGAACATATAATGAAGGATAAACATAATGACCCCATACACTTGGAATGAAAAAATTAAAATTCTCATCAATTCATTTCACATGATAGGATTCTGGATGACTATCCGGTACTGCATAATCCATCTATTGAGTTACCTGCCCGCCAACGACACGTCCTTTGACGTGAAATACAATACAGACACATCAGGTCTCATTTCATCACGCGAACTGATAATCCAGGAAACCGTCAGTCGACACAGCGCCATTATTTATTTACCTGCACCGGAATCGGTTACTGTCCATATAATCAAAAATATTAATATTCCCTATAGAAATTTTATATTTATAGATGTCGGCTCAGGTAAGGGAAGAGTTGTTCTTATCGCATCCCGCTTTCCATTTCAATCAATTATCGGGATTGAAATTTCCAGACAACTCCACGAGATAGCCTTAAGGAACGTCAAACAAGCCACACACCCAACCCAACAATGCTTTAACATACATATGCATTGCATGAATGCACTGGAATTCACGCCGCCGGAAACACCTTTGGTTTTTCATTTTTACCACCCCTTCCTGCCCGATGTATTACGACCTATGCTTAAAAATATTGGTCGATCCATCTTACAAAATCCCAGACCCATCTATATCATATATCTTTACACCATTGATTATGCCCAAGCAGTGTTTGAGGATATGCCATTTTTGGAAAAAATCAAGGAAATAAAATGTGTAAACTCTCAATACAACTGGGCACTTTATGTAGGAAAAACGGCATTTGCATCCCACAACCAACTGGATTCATTGTTATAATACGAATAATACAAACTTAAACAATCAGCAGGAAATGTAGGCTCCCCCTTACACATTTCCTTACAATCAGCCTACTGCTTTGTCACTGCATAATTTTAGAGTTAATGATATTACAAGGATAGAGAGTGTATCTACTCATGAAAAAACACAAAATAAAAAACTACTGGAACGGTGAAGCAAAAAGATGGGAAGCCTTTGTAGATAATAAAAAAAGTCATTGGACTCGACGATCCCATCTGATGATTGACTTAATTTCAAAAGTAATCCCGTCCCACGGAAACAGTCTGGATCTTGGCTGTGGTCCGGGAGTGCTCTGTGCATTGTTAGCTGAAAAAGGTTTTACAGCCCATGGCGTAGATATTTCTGAAAACATGCTTTCCTATGCCAAAGCCAGAAACCCAAATCTTTCATTTGCCATAGGCGATGAAAGGAAAATTCCCTTTAACCAAATGCAATTCTCCCTGATCACTGCATTTGGACTTCTGGAATACATTGAAAATCGACAACGCTATATTCAAAAAATAACAAAAATGCTTCGACCAGGGGGCATCATGTTGCTTTCCAATTCTAACAATAGAAGCCTTTTTGTTCTGTTGGCAATATTGTCCAGGCTTTTGCGACTTCCCCTTCACCCCAATAAAGCCTGGATTGATACCATTAATAATTTATCTCACACCGGCATCTGGACTGGAGGAAAGATTAATCATAACAGGGCGGATAATATTTATAATGCCAACAATCTCGATAATCTTGCCGTAAACAGCGGCATGGAATTAATCACTTCTTTTGGTATGTTCAATTTGCCTTTTTTAGATCGCAAGCCTTTTTTGTTTTCCCTTCAAACACATCAATTAGGACGAAGCATATTAAGGAAATGGGCATGGAACTACATTGGAGTCTATCGAAAAACCTGTTAAAAGATCGAATCACAAGAATCATAAAATTTACAATCAGTATAGTACTGTTGTTTTTGATTTTAAAAAAAATGGACTGGCTACGAATAATAGAGACATTTAAATCAGTTAATCTTATGTTATTTGGTTGTTCCTTTATTATCGGATATATTATCCAATTGTTTTTATGTGTATTCAGGTGGCAACAAATGCTAAAAATATGCTGCCAAATTCAAGCAGGATACATAACATTATTAAAGACTTATTGGAAATCCCTCTTTATAGGCTATTTTGTTCCGGCAGGCTTGGGAAGTGATCTTTATAGAATAACCCGCATGGCCATTAAAGGTTCTTATGGGATACAAATAACTACCGTTATATTTGAAAAAATATATATCTTTCTGGCTGATATTATTCTGGTCCTGGCCACCTATATGTTAGTGTATCCTCTAATTATGCCAGGAACAAACATGCAAGAGATAGAGAATGTAATGGGAGGAATGGCTACGGCAGGCATTCTTTTTATACTTGTATTGGTGGGGCTTAAACATGTAAACATGGTATCATATATTGAATGCAAATTAAAAGCATATTTCTCCAAAATTAAAAACAAAGAACTGTCAACACCCTCAATGCACGGCTCAACATTGGAGCCATTTACATGTTTCAAAAACATTATTATTTTTGTCTTTTTAACCATACTAATAAGAATTAGCATCAGCAGTCTGGGGGGATGGTGTCTTTTTGCATCCCTCGGTGTCTCATTGCCATTTAAAGTGCACATTTTTGCCTGGTCCGTCATCTATATTCTTTTCAAACTACCGATTTCCATTGGTTCTTTCGGTGTTCGGGAGGTCTCTTATGTCATTTTATTTGGTTTTTTCGGCGTTGAAAAAGAAGTGGCGCTGACAGCTTCTTTTTTAGGTTTAGCATGCACATTAGGGTTAACACTACTTGGTGGAATAAACATCAAATTTCTCTCAAAACCAAACAAGGCAAATTAAAAACCGGAAACACCATCTGTTGATAAAAGCACAAGCCTGACCCCGATGGCCCATAGAATCCAAACTTCACAATTATGCATGGAACCTAATTGAATATGATCAAAAAAACACATTCATCTCTATTTTTTATTGCCGGCAGGGGCAGGTCCGGGACCACACTACTTTCTACGATATTAGATTCTCATCAGGAAGTGGTGGTATCTCCGGAATCAGGATTCATCTTATCCATGGCCGGAGCCTACCACAATAAAAAAATGTCCTTTGCAAAACGACAAACCTTCTTCAATACGATAAAATGGGATAAACGTATCTTCAATAATGCCAACACCTGGGGCATGAATGTTGAATTGTTGGAACATGATATCGTCCATAAAGGAAGGGGAATGAACTATGAAGATCTCTGCAAACAGGTCATTCGCCATTCCAGCACCATGGACGGCACCTCGGTAATGCAACAAACCATTGGAAACAAGTTTCCTGCATACACCCTTTTTTTATCACGATTGGCCGGTCTATTTCCGGATTCCCGATTTATCATTCTCACCCGGGACTACAGAGATAACGTCTTGTCTTACCGGAATGTACCCTATGAACCTTCAACATCGGTGGCATTTTATGCCTGGCGATGGCGTTGGTACAATCAGGCTATATCGTGTTTCACAAAAAAAAATCCCGGAAAAACGCTGTTGATACGCTATGAAGATCTGGTATCTACCCCTGAAACAACCATAAAAAACATTTGCACATTTTTGGGAATTCATTTTGACAATGCAATGTTGACCTTTTACACGCGCAATGACAAATATGATCAACATAGGGGACGGATAGAGGCACTAAAAGGCTTACGCCCCATCAACAAAAAATCATTGAGACGTCATGAAAAAGAACTCGCACCACCTGAACGGCATATTGCAGACCACATCTGCAACAGTGTTGCTCGACATATAGGATATGATATACCCGCCTGTTCACCCAATGAAACGGGCTTAAGGCAATATCTAACTATTTTCATCAACAGGGTGTGGGCAGCAGCCTACACCCTGCTTGAAGTTACTGCAATGCTATTACCGGCACCATTGAAGCCATTAATACCGAAGGTAAACAATATTGTTCTATGTTTGCGGGGTGAAAAAGGTCGTTTTTGAAAAAAGGCCTTTTACTTTGCTTGACGCATTTTTTTAACATTAGTTAAAGAATGAATGTGAGCAAAAATAATTCCCATAAGTCCATTTCTTACCCATGAACTGAGGACAGCATCATCAAGATCTGAAAGCTTTTTCGTATCCACAACTCTAAATCCGCGCATGACAACATTTTTTTCGCCCTGTACTATTTTAAACTGCTTTGAAACCAGTATGTCATGGCTCTCCATAGCGGATAATATTTTTTCCGTCCTGTCAATATCCGCTTGAAAATGACTTAGAAAAGTCTTAACCTGGGTAACGATTTTTTCGGGCTCACCCTTGCTGTTAAAAAGGGGTTGGCCTTCCTTTTCATTTAGCTGAGGTGCATCCATGTCCATCATTACCGCAAATTGTTTATTCTTCTCCGGAATGGCCGCAAAAATAAAGGGATATCGCTTAATATGATTGGGGATATACCCTGCCATCCACTTACCGTCATCGGAAACAAATGAATTGTTTTTTGTGCCTAAACCCATCAGTGCCATGGGAAGTAATGGATATTTTTCAACATTTTTTTCAGGAAAGACAATGGGAAAAAATTTCGAAGCTTCCGCAACTTCAGAACCTCCCAACAGAGACATGGACATTTTTGAAGCAAACTTAAATCCGTCGTTTAATTTTAATTTATAGTGTGCATGCTTTTTTTTATCAAGAGGCACTAAGTTTTCAAACATTTTAACTCCTTAAGTAGGTCTTTATCTAATCTTGTGTAATTGAAGAATTCAGATTCAATTAATTATGAGTCACCTAAGTCTAATTTAAGTTGAAGTCGCATTTACCCCTTAAACAGCTCTTATAATAAATACAGTGTTCTTTACACCAATTCCTTCAAATTAGCAAGCGATTGCAAATGACTGTTCACAACACCTATCAAACCATTCCGTACCCATTTTGCAAGAACCGAATCATCAAGATTATTCATTTTCTCAATATCAACACATCGGAATCCACCAATTTGAATTTTTTGTCCATTTTTATCAATGGTAATCTTTTTATCCACTAACAAACTCTGGTCTTCAAGTTCTCGACAAAGCATTTGGGTGATATCCAGTTCATGATGATATTTTTTTAAAAATTCAATCATATTGTTTGTAAACTCGGACAGTTCTCCATTTGCTGTAAACATTGGCTCGCCTTGGCCCGTAGCAAAGTGAGGTGCTTTAACATCAATACATACAACAAAATTATTCGTTGCTTCCGATTTATCCTGTTTGGCAAAAATAAAGGGGTATCGGCGGATGTGGGCAGGCACATAAGGTACCGTCCATACGCCCTGATCGTTTATATAACGGTTTGTCTTTGGGCCTAAATTAAACAATGCCATTGGAGAGGTCCCCTCATTTGGAAAAACAATGGGATAATATCTCGCTGCCTGGAGAAATTCCGATGCAGATAAAGGGGCATTCACAACTGTTTTTGCAAAATCAAATGAATTCATTGGAGCAAATCGCAAGTCTATATGTTTTTCGTTACTTAGTCCTTCAATTTTATTAAACATTAGTCCCTCTTAATTGATTTAAGATTTAATAAATTCCAACTACACGATGATGGGTTAGGCCATATTGAGCAGATACCCTTACTCTCTATTTTGCTCAACGGCATTAAAAACTTCATTAAAAACTTCATCCACAGAAATTCTATTCATACAAGCGCCTTTTTCAAAATTTGTACATTGAAGAGGTATAAAGCCTTTATGTACTTGAATACATGGAGAACAGGGTAAAGGATGGTAAAGAATCTTTGTCGATTTATGTATAGAACCATATCGTTCCGGCAAATTGGGCCCAAACAACCCAACAGTCATTGTTCCGAGCCAAGAACTTATATGTACAGGTCCCGTATCGTTACATACAAAACAATCCAAACTTTTAAGAAGCGCAACAAAGCCTTTAAAACTAAAATCATTGCCTAAGAAAACATCTTCATTGGAGAAAAAACCATGGATTTTATTCAAAAGTTCTTTTTCCTCAAGACCTCCGGTGAGTATGATCTGATATTTTCCGGTATCAATCAACTTTTTGATAAGCAAACGTACGTTCTCCATTGGCCACCGTCTATACAATGCACTACCACCGCAACCAGGATGAATGCCGATTATTTTTTTATTAATCCCATTTTTTACTTTCCAACTTTCAACTTCTTTCAATGCACACTCGCCAACAGGAATTGAATATGACAATATTTTTTCATAAGGCAAAGGATTTTTATGGCATAACTTGCACAAGTCTGTATACAGACAATAGTAAACTTGAGTTATGTGTATTTGATCATCATAAAGGACACGTTGCGTAAACAGAAATTCTCTTCCCGGGAAATCAGGATGGTAAAGCCCTATTCTATTCTTTGCTCCTGACAGAAAGGCAACGATTGTGGTAAGTAAAAAATGATGTTCAAAATCAATAAAATGTGAGGGAGCCACTTTCCGAAGGAAACGAAGCAACTTAAACAAACCTTTAATGCCAAATTGAGAATCAAGCAAGTCGTAAACAATGCAATTGTCAATATCAGGATTATCAATAAAAAAAAACTTTGTAATAGGAGTACCAAGCACCGTAATAGTATAATCTGGAAAACTTTGTCTCATTAAATGAATAACTGGCAACATCAAGGCAGCGTCACCAAGCCCTACCAGCTTTAAAAGCACTATGTTTTTCTGCCCATTAATGGGGGGAACTATTGGACGGAAAAAACTGATTATTTTCAGCAAAATTTTTCCGAAAATCTTATTTATTTTTTTCAGATAAACGCGATTATTCATTACCACCTCGGACAAGTCTACAAATGTTGACCTATATCGACAGAGTTGATATATCATATTGATTCTATGATGAAAACCATTGGTATATATTTTTCTTTTATAAGAGAAAAATATTTCCCCTTAAACCCAATACCCATTTGAACCATAAAAAAAAGCGCCCATTTGATAATGACACCCCATCAGAGCATGATGGAACGAAATCAAAGGACGCTGGTATTTTTTCACCGGATAATCCGTTTTTTTTACCTGAAATGCAGATAAACGGGCTCAGGCATTGTCAAAATAAAAAACCCGTATCATCGAATTTCAACCGATACGACCGGTCATACACTGCCGCAAATTGCCAATTCCCTGCAAATTCGGCTATCCCAAATGCATATAATCCACCGCATTCTTAAATATCTTAATCCCCGGCGTCACATTCACACCGGACATGGCGCTACCCGCCCCCCGATGTCGTCGGGATATTTCAACATCCCGGCACCAATCCGGATGGTTGGTAAAATGGTTAAACGCCTCGGGGTGGGGCATAAGTCCAAAAATCCGGCCGGATGGATCGCAGATACCGGCAATGTCCCCCATGGACCCATTGGGATTGTCCGAAAATTTTCCCTGGGCAGGCGCACCGTTTTCAAGGGCATACCGCATCACCACCTGACTGTTTTTTTCCAGCCGCTCCACCATGGCCCCATCAGCCACAAACTTACCCTCCCCATGACGTACAGGAAGGTCCATCATGGCATCAAGCCCCCGGGTAAACACACAGGGACTGCTGTGGTTGATGCTGAGATGCACCCATTGATCCCTGAAATTACCGCAGTCGTTCCAGGTGAGAGCCACGGATCGGTTGGTGTAATCGCCATCCAGCCCCGGCAGTAATCCCAGATTCACCAGGGTCTGGAATCCGTTGCAGATGCCGATGATTAATTTACCCTGATCCACAAAAGAGAGCAGCTTATCTCCCATGTGATTCTTTAATTTAAGGCTCTGGATCACACCGGCCCCATGGTCATCCCCCCAGCTGAAGCCTCCGCCAAAGGCCAGGATCTGAAAATCTTCCAGGGCCACCCTGCCTTCAATCAGGGTGTTGATATGCACCCGGTGGGCCCTGGCACCTGCCAGTTCAAAGGCCGCGGCCGTCTCCATGTCGCAGTTCAGTCCAAAACCGGTTAAAACCAGCGCATTTACCGTTTTCATATCATATCTCCCAACGGGGCAGTCCAGGCCGTTTCCAGCGCGTCCAGGGAAAGATCGGAAATAGAGGTGCCGTCCCTCCCGTTGATCACAAGGCGGGTGTGGGCATCGGTGACCCGTCCCACCATGGCACAGGCCATGCCCTTGAACATTTTCTCAAACGTACTTCTGTTTTCAGGGGCCACGGAGACAATGAACCGACCGGAAGATTCTGAAAAAAGCAGGGCATCAATTCCGGGAACGCCTTGGCAATCATCCACCGGCACCCGGGTGAGGTCCACCTCCAGTCCCAGCCCCCCGCCCATGGCCACCAGTGCCAAATGGGTGGCAAGCCCCCCCCGGGCAACGGCATGGGCCGAGGCGGTCAAGCCGCCGGCAATGGCTCTCTCCAGGGCACGGTAAATCACTTTGAACCGATCAAAACGCACCTGTGGCACATGAAGCCCGGTGTGCCCCAACAGTTCATAATATTCCGAGGCACCCAGCTCATTGGCCGTGGCACCCAGCACATAGATCAGATCCCCGGACACCTTGGGTTCCAGGGTCATGCACTTTGTCACATCATCCACCACGCCGGTGGCGGAAAACTGAACCGTTTCCAGGGCAGATACCTTGACGGTTTCGCCGAATTCTCCGGTAAGGTATCCGTCCACATACATGCTGTCCTTACCGGACAACAATGGGATGCCATAGGCCAGGCAGGCCGCTTTCAATGCCCTGCAGGCCCGCACCAGCTGGGCCGCCTTGAACTTTCCATCGGGGTTCTTCACCGGATGAAACTGGATGTTGGGCCAGCAGAAATTATCCACCCCTCCCATATGAGAAAGGGTGCCACCCACGGCAATGAGCCGCCGCACAGCCTCGTCAATGGAGCAGGTCATCATGTGATAGGCATCAATTTTTGAATACCACGGCAGCAGGGCCTGGGAAAAGGCAAGGCCTTTTGTGGAGGAGAGCACCGGCCGGATCACCGAGGCATCCGAGGGGATATTGCGATCCACCCCCACCAGGGGTTTAATGACGCTTCCCCCCTGAACCTCATGGTCATACTGCCTTGCAATCCACTCTTTGGAGCAGATATTGGGCCGGGCCAGCATGGTCAGCATAAGGAGGTTCACATCCTTTGGCGGTGACAGCACCGGTTCGGAGAGCCCCCGCAGTTCAGGCGGAATCCACAGGGCATCAAACTCCCACCGGGGAAAGCCCTTGTCCAGCAGATCCATGTCCACATAGGCACAGGTCTCGTCATTGTACTTGATATGAAGTTTGCCTGAATTCGTATACCGGCCGATAACGGTGCTTTCCACCTCATGCTCCCGGGACAGGGCCATGAATCGGTCGATGTTTTCCGGTTTTACAGCAATGGTCATGCGCTCCTGGGATTCGGATATCCAGATCTCCCACATGTCAAGGCCGTCATATTTCAAAGGCACCTTGTCCAGCCACACCTCACACCCGTTGCTGATCATGGCCGATTCCCCCACCGAAGAGGAGAGCCCTCCCCCGCCGTTGTCGGTGATGAACCCATAAAGGCCTTCATCTCTGGCAACTAAAAGGAAATCGTGCATCTTCTTTTGAGTATAGGGATCTCCGATCTGCACATGGCCCGCCGGGGTGTTTTCAGACAACACCTCGGAGGAGGCGGTCACCCCATGGATACCGTCCTTGCCCACCCGGCCACCGCTCATGACGATGAGTTCGCCGGGAACGGTTTTTTTCTCGTGACTGGGTTTTCCATCCACCATGGCCGGCATGATACCAAGGGCCGTGACAAACACCAGACTCTTTCCCATATATCCATGGTTAAACAGGGTCTGACCAAAGGTGGTGGGAACCCCGCTCTTGTTGCCGCCGTCTTTCACCCCTTCAATAATACCGTCCAGCAGCCGCCGGGGATGCAATGGGGCCTTTAGCGGCCCTTTATAATCCATCTCCCCCACACAGAAACCGTAACTGCCCATGATAAGCCGGGAGCCAAGACCTGTACCCATGGGGTCTCGATAAACCCCCACAATGCCGGTGATGGCACCGCCATAGGCTTCCATGTTGGAAGGAGAGTTGTGGGTCTCACCGGTGATCACATAGTTGTTTGTCTCATCAAATTGCCCCACACCGGCATTGTCCCACAGCACAGACACCACCCAGGATTTTTCGTCCTTAAGGGCCAGGGTGGGCTCCTTGATATAGGTCTTAAAGAGGTTAACCTCCTCCACCGTCTCTCCGGTGGCGGCATTGGTGTACCGAAAAAGCCCCTGAAAGGTGTTGTGATTGCAATGGTCACTGCGGGCCTGGGAGATATACTCCAGCTCCACATCCGTGGGCTGGGTAAGCCCTGCTTCTTTCCGGGAATCCCGCACCCCGGGATCCAGAAAATAGTCCCGGATCACAGGAATATCCCTGGGATTCAGGGCCAGGTTCCGCTGATCGCTGATGGTCTGCAACGCCTCATTGGAAGCGATGTCCATGACAGCACACTTAGGTTCGTGGTTCAAAAGCACCTTGGGGATAATGGTTCCCACCCCTGTGGCGGCATCCCATTCCGAGCGGGAAAAAACTCTCCACTGCTGGATAATCCCATTGGCCAGGAGTTCATCCGCAATCTTTTCCACCTCTTTTTGCTGGAGATCCGGACCCGTCAAACAATATCGTCTGGAAGTGTAAATCCCTTCTCCGGGCAGAAAGTCCCGTTTCAAGAAATCAGCAATGGCCTCCATGGCCGTACTGCCCGCATTGTCCCTGACACCGGGTCGGAATCCCACCCAGATACACCAGTCAAACGCCACGTTCAGGGGGGAGAGCGAAGAGACCTGGGTTACCGGATTGGTAAAAATTTCATCCTTCACCGTTGTGAGGTCTTCCGGGGAAAGATCCGCCTCCATGGTGACCAGATGTATGCATCGCCCTGCCGCAATGCGGACGTCAAAATAGTCCCGGGCCTTTTTGATGAGACTCCGGGCCTCAGCATCCACCAGCCCCGGTTTCAGGGCAATTTCAATACAGGATCGCATTTTATCCACCATTGAAAATCCTTATAATATCATTGTAAAAAACAAACACCATCAACGCCAGCAGCAACCCCATGCCAAACCGGTTGGCCTGCTCCTGGAATTTTTCGTCGGCAGCTTTTCCCGTCACCGCCTCATAAAGAAAAAAAACAATATGGCCACCGTCCAGCACCGGCACGGGAAACAGGTTGATAATCCCAAGATTAACGCTTAACATGGCGATGAAAAAAAAGAAACTGGCCATGCCGGCCTCGGCCTGTTTTCCGGCCATCTGGGCAATCATGATGGGGCCGCCAAGGGTATCGGCGGACACAGAGCCTTTAAAAATCTTCACCACGGAAAGCACGGTGAGGCTGACGATATCCCAGGTGCGCAATGCGCCCTGCCACAGGGCCTGGAAGGGATTCAAACCGACATGGGTGACCTCCCCACTGGCAGCCACCCCGATCATAAATCGCTTCACCTCTTCACCGAAAATATTTTTTGACACCTTGGCCTCTGGTGTTACCTGCAACAGATGATATCTGCCGTTCCGCTCCACCTGTATGCCAAGGACCTCTCCAGACCCCTCACCGATGATGGTCACCATGTCATCCCAGGAATTCACCGGCTTCTTATCAATGGCAACCACCAGATCACCGGTGCGCATCCCCGCAGCCAATGCCGGACTGTTCGTTGCCACCTCCCCCACCACAGGTTTAACAAAATAGAGACCGGAAAACTGAAAAATGACATAAAAAATCAAAAAGGCCAGCAAAAAATTAAACAGGGGGCCGGCAGCCACAATGAGTATTTTCTGGTACAGTCTTTTATGGTTAAACGAAAGGGGAATATCCGCTTCGGCCAAGAGAGCACCGGGCTCCTCCCCCACCATTTTTACATAGCCTCCCAGGGGAATCATGGAGATGCAGTACTGGGTAAACCCCACCCTGCGCTGGTAAATTTTGGGACCAAATCCCAGTGAGAAGGTTTCCACCCCCACGCCAAAAAACCGCGCCACCAAAAAATGACCCAATTCGTGAAAAAAAACAAGAATACCCAGAACGATGACAAAAGCCACCAGAGAATTACCCATAATACCTCAACAACCTCAATGGCCAGCTCCATAATGCAAGCACCCGACCGAATTTGCATATAACTGCCACGGGCAGACCGCATTGGGGATATGGGTCTGCCCACAACCAATAATGAAAGTAGTGTTAGGCCTACCTACCCTTTAATATAACCGCCACGGGCGGACCGGAATTTGGGACCCGGGTTCGCCCACAACCAAGTTTGAAAGAATGTTAGGCTCGCCTACTATTTCATATAAAAACATACATGACAGAAAAACCTGCCACAACGAAAAATGAAAATCCTTTAATTCCAGTATATTGGTGAGACTTTCATATAACATACATGGCAGAAAGACCTGCCACAACGAAAAACGAAAGTCCTTTGATTCCAGCATATTGGTGAGACTTTCATATAAACATACATGGCAGAAAAACCTGCCACAACGAAAAACGAAAGTCCTTTAATTCCAGCATATTGGTGAGACTTTCATATAAAAAAAAACGACCATGACCAGATGGTCACAACAAAAATATCCTTCAAAAGGTCTTTATCCATTTTTAATGCCACTCTTCCCTGAAAACATCAACCCTTTTGGGAATCATATCAGATTAAGGTCACGCCCCATGCCCCACCACCTGGTTCCCGGCCCACTGCCTGGCCCACTGATCCGCCGTCACAATGTCAGACAGCTCAGGTGAACTCACAACGGTATGGGCTGCCATGGTCTTTTTAATCACGTGGAAGATATCGGGGAATCCGATGCGTCGGTTCAAAAACGCATCCACGGCCACCTCATTGGCGGCATTCATCACCGCCGGCAGGGTGCCCCCCTGTTTGAGGGCTGCAAAGGCAAAATCAAGGGAGGGAAACCGGGTGCGGTCCGGGGCCTCAAAAAAAAGCCCGGCAAGATGGAAAAAGTCGGGGAAATCAAGCCCCAGATCCAGCCGTTCCGGCCAGGACAGGGCATAGGAGATGGCCGCTTTCATGTCCGGCACCCCCATCTGGGCCATCACCGTGCCGTCGGAAAATCCCACCATGGAATGGACAATGCTTTGGGGATGTATCACCACCTCCACCTGGTAAGGAGAGACCTGGAACAGATGCACCGCTTCAATGATCTCCAGGGCTTTGTTCATAAGAGTAGCGGAATCAATGGTGATCTTGCTTCCCATATCCCAGGTGGGATGACTCAGGGCATCCTTGGGTTGTATCCCGGAAAATGCCTCCAGAGGCAATTTCCGGAAGGGACCACCGGAAGCGGTGAGAAAAATTTTCTGCAGATCCCCCCTTCGGTTTCCCTCCAGACACTGGAAAATAGCACTGTGCTCGCTGTCCACGGGATAAATCGTCACATTTTTTTCAGCAGCCCTTGCCATGACGATGTCTCCGGCCATAACCAGGGTCTCCTTGTTGGCCAGGGCCACCTGTTTACCGGAATCAATGGCGGCCAGGGCCGGCATAAGGCCGGCTGCCCCCACCATGGCCAGCAGCACCGTATCCACCATGGCATGGGAGGCGGCAACCCGGTACCCCTCTTCACCCCACAAAATCTCCACAAAGGAGGGATTGGGCACAAGTGCCGCAAGCTCCCGGGCTTTTTCCCGGGAATAGACCACTGCCATGTCCGGACGAAACAGGGCAATCTGTTCTGCCAGAAGGGTCACATTATTGGCAGCGGCAAGGACACGCACATTAAAGTGATGGGGGTGACGGGCCACCACACTGAGAGCACTTTTACCGATGGAACCGGTGCTCCCGAGGATGGAGAGATTTTTCATAGCAGAAATCCCTTGAAGAGATAAGCCACCGGTGCCGCGAAAATCACCCCGTCCAGGCGATCAAGAATTCCCCCATGCCCCGGAAGCAGATGGCCGGAATCCTTAATACCCCCGGCACGTTTCAAAGCAGACTCAAAGAGATCGCCCACTTGACCGGCAACAGCGGCCACCAGACTGAAGGCAATGGAGCCTGTTAGGGAAACATCGTGGATAAAAAACAGTTCAAATCCCACACCCACCACCAGGGCCAGGGCCAGTCCCCCCAGGGCACCTTCAATGGTTTTGTTGGGGCTGATGCGGGGGGAGAGGGGCCGTTTTCCATAATAAGAACCACAGAAAAAGGCTCCGGTGTCACTGGCGGCCACAATGAGCCAGACCCACAATATCCATAATCCGCCCTTGTCCCCGTTTCTCACCAACACCAGAAAAGAGAGAAAAAAAGGAAGGTATACCACCCCCTGAATCTGGGTTTCAATGGCCCTGAGAATGGATGACCCGGGTACGTAAATCACCAACACCAGAAAGGTGAGAACCATAACGTTCAGGACGGGCACCAGCAGCATCAGTCCCAAAGAACCGTTATGGGCCGCGCCCATGAGACAGAAAGCGCTGATACCGGCCACAAGTGCAACCCCGGTGGTGGTGTTCTCTTTCATGCTATTTAACATATATTGATAAAATCCCCGGAATTTGGATTCGGGTGCCCTTCCAGTGGTATTTTTTTGAGAACTGAAAATGTTTTTTTCCGGGTTGCCGCCGGAGGATAGAGGGGGGGGAAACGGATCTGTTCCACAGGCAGTCCGAGCATCAGCCCCGGAAGAAAGCGGGACGATGACAAAGTACTCCCGCAGCCCCAGAAGGGAGATGACAAACACAAGCGAAGTGAACACAAAGGGGGTGCCCCGGAGAAGAATCCATAATAAAAGGAGAAACAGAACTATTGCGGTGAGCCATCGTTTGAGGAGCATTGGACCTTCCCGAATCTGCGATCACGTTTCTGGTAGTCCCTGATAATGTCCACGAAAGCCTGGTCCGTGAAATCAGGCCACAGGGTATCTGTGAAGAACAATTCTGCATAACCGGCCTGCCAGAGCAGGAAATTACTCAACCGCTTTTCCCCGCTGGTGCGGATAATAAGATCCGGGTCGGGAATCTCTGCGGTGTACAGGTGCCGGGAAACCATCTCTTCGGTAATGTCATCGGGAGAAAGGGCTCCTTCCCTGACCTTTTCGGCAATGATTTTCACGGCCCGGGTCATCTCCTCCCTGCCGCCATAGCTCAATGCCAGATTAAGCAGCATCCCGGTATTTTCACGGGTCAGTGCCATGGTCTCTTCCACTGCCTGCCGGACCTCTTCAGGGAGGCGCTCCTTTTGACCGATCACCCCCAGACGAATATTCCTGTCCACGAGATTCTGACGCTCACCCACCACAAATTTTTTCAACAATGCCATGAGGGCGCCAACCTCGGCCCGGGGCCGTTCCCAGTTTTCCGTGGAAAAAGCGTAAAGGGTAAGCACCTTTATCCCCAGTTCCCGGCACACCGTCACAATGGAACGAACCGCATCAGCGCCTTTTTCATGGCCTCTGACACGGTTCATTAATTTCTTCTTTGCCCACCGCCCGTTTCCATCCATGATGATGGCCACATGGGCCGGCAGATGATCGGGGTCCAGCCCATGGCAATTGACGGCAAGGTCCGGGCGTTGCCCGCAATCAGACTTCAAGGATTTCCTTCTCTTTCTCCTGATAAATTTTATCTACCGCTTCCACATATTCATCGGTGAGTTCCTGGATCTGTTTCTGCCCCTTGAAGCCGTCATCCTCTGAGATATCGCCATCTTTCTGAAGGCTTTTAAGATTTTCATTGGAATCCCGGCGGATATTACGGATGGCCACCTTGAACTCTTCGCACACCAGGCGGGTGCTTTTGGCAATCTCCTTTCTCCTCTCCTCGGTGAGGGGGGGGATGGAAATTCGCACAATCTTACCGTCACTGGAGGGAGTCAACCCAAGGTTTGCCTTTAATATACCCTTTTCCACCTCTTTAATGGCAGAGACATCCCAGGGCTGCACCGTGATGAGCCGGCTTTCAGGGATGGCAATGGAGGCCATCTGACTTAACGGTGTCAATGTGCCGTAATAGTCCACCTTCACACTGTCAAGCATGGTCATGGACGCCCTTCCGGTACGAACCCTTTTCATATCTTTTTTAAGGGCCTTGACCGTTTTCTCCATGCGATCCTTTGTTTCCTGCATCACTTCTTTTATCATAATCAAATCACCCTTTTGTTTTAAATTCCCAAACTGGATCATAACCTCGACCATCCGTCATTGGTGGACCATCGGGGGTGTGATCAAGTCCCAATTACGATTCCGTGCCGTAGATACGGGTCCCCACCCCTTGGCCGCACACCGCTGCCAGGATATTGTCCTTTTGGTGGAGATCAAACACCTGCAAAGGAAGGTTATTGTCCATGGCAAGGGAAATGGCCGTCATATCCATGACATGGAGTTGCCGTTCCAGAACCTCCATGTAGGAAATCTCAGAGATAAAGGCGGCATCATCATGAAGCTCCGGGTCCTTGTCATATACCCCGTCCACCTTGGTGGCCTTGAACAGAATCTGGGCTTTAATCTCCTGGGCCCGGAGCACGGCCGCCGTGTCAGTGGTAAAATAGGGATTGCCGGTGCCGGCGGCAAAAATAACGGCACGACCCTTTTCCAGATGTCGCACGGCCTTAAGGCGGATAAAGGGCTCCGCCACCTGATCCATGGACAGGGCAGACTGCACACGGGTGGGAATGCCCTGTTTTTCCAGGGCATCTGCCAGGGCAAGGCTGTTGATCACCGTTGCCAGCATGCCCATGTTGTCGGCGGCGGCCCGGTCCATACCGGCGGAGCTGCCGGCAATCCCCCGAAAGATATTTCCCCCGCCCACCACCATGGAGACCTGCACTCCAAGGTTATGCACCTTGGCCACCTCAGCAGCCACAAAATGAATCATCTCAGGCTGGATGCCAAACCCCTGGTCACCCATGAGGGCTTCACCACTGAGCTTGATGAGAACCCTTTGAAATTCAGGTCTCCTGTTCATGAACTTACTCTCCCAACTGGAACCGGACAAATCGTTTTATTTGAATATTTTCACCAATCTTGCCAATGGCTTCGGTGGTCATCTCCGCCACGCTCTTTTTGGGATCTCTGATGTAGGGCTGGCTCAACAGACAGGAGTCTTTGAAAAATTTCTGAACCTGGCCTTCCACAATTTTATCAATAATATTTTCCGGCTTACCCTGCTCCAGGGCCTGGGCACGATAGATGGCACGTTCCCGGTCCACCAGCTCCCCAGGGATATCTTCGGGGTTGAGTCCGGCGGGATTGGCTGCGGCAATGTGCATGGCCACATTCTTGGCAAATTCAATAAAATCATCCGTTTTTGCCACAAAGTCCGACTCACAGTTAATTTCAACCAGAACTCCCAGTTTGGAACCGGCATGGATATAAGAGTAGATGATCCCTTCAGAGGTGGCACGACCGGCCCGTTTCTGGGCCTTGGCAAGCCCCTTCTTCCTCAAGAAATCCAATGCCTTTGCCAGATCACCATCGGTTTCCACAAGGGCCTTTTTACAATCCATCATCCCGGACCCGGTCTGGTCACGAAGCTCCTTGACCATTGCTGCTGTAATATTCGCCATTTTCAAACTCCTTATTCTGCCTGATCTGCAGTTTGCCTTTTTATTTTCTCCACCACAGGACCGTCAGTGCCATCGGAGACAACGGTGCGCTCCTCACCTTCCATCATGACAGCTGCCATCTCCCCATCGTCGTCGGCTTTGTCCCGGCCCGCCTGCTGTTTTTCTTCATAGCGGGCACGACCTTCAACGCAGGCATCTGCAATGCGGGAGGCAAACAATCGGATGGACCGAATGGCATCATCATTGCCCGGGATCACATAATCAATGTCGTCGGGATCACAATTGGTATCCACCACTGCTACAATGGGAATCCCCAGACGCTTTCCTTCACGCACGGCAATGGTTTCATTCTTGGGATCAATGATAAAAATGGCACCGGGGAGCCCTTTCATATTGCTGATCCCACCGATGTCACTCTCTAATTTAGTGCGCTCCTTGCCCATCTTGACCCGTTCTTTTTTGGGATACTCTTCAATGCGGCCATCCATTTCAATGGTATTGAGGAACTCCAGGCGGTTGATATTCTTTTTAATGGTCTGGAAATTGGTGAGCATGCCACCCAGCCAGCGGTTCTGGACATAATAGGTTTCCGCCCGGTTGGCCTCTTCGTAAATGGATTCGCGGGCCTGTTTTTTAGTCCCCACAAACAGCACCTGCTTCCCTTCGGCGGCCACATCGCTGATAAAATCAACAGCGGTCTTGAACATCTTCACCGTCTGCTGAAGGTCGATGATATAAATACCGTTTCTGGCGCCAAAGATATATTTTTTCATTTTTGGATTCCAGCGACGTGTCTGGTGTCCGAAATGAACGCCGGCTTCCAGCAGTTCACGCATTGAAATGTCTACCATGTTGTTTCTCCGTTTATCTTAATATTGTTTTTTCCACCACCCCCGTCATCCCCGACACAGACAGCCCTTAAGGGCAGCACCCCATACCGGGTCCGAAGGTGTGAGTTGTTATCCGGTGCCCAACAAATTAGGCTCGGACATAAATCCAAATTGCTATATCAAAATCAGGGGGTTTTATCAATTCTTTTTTTTAACTTTACCACCCGGTGATGCCCGGCTTCATCCCGGATGGACTGAAAATCTTCATAGATGGGCAGAGCCTTTGCCAACACTTCAATGGCTGATTTCTGATCAAATCCCGTCTCCAGAAGAAGTACGCCGCCAGGGGAAAGGTGTGCCGGTGCCCGGTGCAGAATTTCAGAGATGCAGTCCAGACCGTCAACCCCTCCGTCCAGGGCCAGCCAGGGCTCATACCGTTTGATTTCAGGGGCAAGCGTTTCAATATCTCCGGTGGGGATATAAGGGGGATTGGAGACGATCACATCAAAGACAGCCCCGGCACCAAAGGGGGCAAACCAGGAGCCGGACACCACGGAGAGCCCGGAGATACAGTCAAGGGACCGAGCATTGTCAAAGGTGGTCTTTGCCGCCGCCGGTGATACATCCACTGCCACATATTCATGCCCGGGCATGGCCCGGGCAAGGGAAATAATAAGGGCGCCGGAGCCGGACCCCAGCTCCAGAATTCTCAAGGGGCGTTTCCCACGTGTCTCCTGAAAATTTTTAATCACGGCCAGGGCCGTTTCCATGAGGGTCTCCGTGTCGGGCCGGGGGATCAGCACCTGGGGAGAAACCGACACCTCAATGTCCCAAAACCCTTTCTTCCCGGTGATATAGGCCACCGGTTCTCTCTCCACCCGTCGCTTAATTAGCGCCTTGTAATCTGCCAGCTCTTCAGGATTCAGCGGACGATCAAACTCCAGATACAACGCCAAGCGATCCATGCAAAGACAGTGGCACATGAGCATCTCCGCTGTAAGCCTGGGACTGTCCACCCCCTTATTTTCAAAATAGGAGGCCGTCCACGTCACCGTGTCAAGGAGGGTCCACACCCGCTGTCGCTCACCGGACATAGGCGTTATTGCGTCTCCTTTATTAACTGAGCCTGATAATTGGTGGTCAGCTCATCAATGATCTCCTGAATATCCCCGGCCATGATCTGTTCCAGGCGATACAGTGTCAGTCCGATGCGATGGTCGGTCATGCGTCCCTGGGGATAGTTGTAGGTCCGAATCCGACCGCTTCGATCTCCGGTTCCCACCTGCCCCTTGCGATCGGCCGCCCTTTTATCCTCCTGCTCCCGTACCATGGCATCCAGGATGCGGGCCTTTAAAACCTTCATGGCCTGGACCTTGTTTTTAATCTGGGATTTCTCATCCTGACAGGTGGCAATGATGCCCGTGGGAAGGTGGGTCACCCGAACCGCAGAGTCGGTGGTGTTCACCGACTGTCCACCCGGACCGGAGGACCTGAAAACATCCACCTTGACATCGCTGGGATTGAGATCCAGCTCCACGTCCTCGGCTTCGGGCAGCACCGCAACGGTCACCGCAGAGGTGTGCACCCGCCCCTGGGCCTCGGTCTCAGGTACCCGCTGCACCCGGTGAATGCCGCTCTCAAATTTAAAACTGCTGAAGGCCCCCTTGCCCCGGATCATGCACACCACTTCCTTGAAGCCGCCAGCCTGGGCCATGCTGCTCTCAATGATCTCAACCACCCAGTGCCTGGCTTCGGCAAACCGTGAGTACATGCGAAACAGATCGGCGGCAAACAACCCCGCCTCTTCACCACCGGTGCCGGCCCGAATCTCCAGAATCACATTTTTATCATCCCGGGGATCTTTCGGCACCAGCAGGGCCTTTACTTCTTTTTCAAGGGCCGCCATTGCCCGGGTAAGCGAAGCGATCTCTTCCCTGGCCATCTCCTGAATGTCCGGATCTTCATCCTTGAGCAGCTCCCGGGCATCGGAAAGTTCTTTCCGAACCCCTTTATACTCACGAAAAGCCGTGACCACCCGGTTCAACTCGCCATGCTCCTTAAGACACTTCTGATAACGAACCTGATCCCCGATAACTTCAGGATCACTCAGGAGCTGCTCCAATTTTATAAAACGCTCTTCAATACCCTGTAATTTATTTATCATGGCCCTTAAACTCAAAAGGGAAACCAAGCCATTGGCCCGGTTCCCCCCCTCATTTGATTAAACGAAACTATTTTTTTGACGCAACCATTGCATCAAAACCCGCATATTTTTTCCGAAAACGGTCGATTCGCCCTGCCGTATCCACCAGCTTCTGCTTGCCGGTGAAAAAAGGATGGCATGCCGCACAGATTTCCACCTTGATATTCTCTTTGGTGGACCCCACCTCCAGCACGTTACCGCAGGCACAGGATGCCGTTGTCCGTTTATATTCCGGATGCAAATCTTTCTTCATACTAACCACTCCTTAAATATTTATCTTTACGCTTTTCCCGTATATGCCACATTACGAGTTCATTGAATCAAGAAATTCTTTATTATCCTCTGTTCCTTCCATTTTTTCAAGCAAAAAAGACATGCTGTCCACAGAATTTAAACTGGAAAGCAGTTTTCGAAGGATCCAGACACGATTGAGAGTGATGTCATCCAGAAGCAACTCTTCCTTACGGGTACCGGATTTGTTTATATTAATGGCCGGGAAGATACGTCGGTCCGCCAGCTTGCGATCCAGGACCAGCTCCATGTTGCCCGTACCTTTGAACTCTTCAAAGATCACCTCATCCATGCGACTGCCCGTGTCAATGAGGGCTGTGGCAATGATGGTGAGACTGCCCCCCTCTTCTATGTTTCTGGCAGCTCCGAAAAACCGCTTGGGCCGATCCAGGGCATTGGAGTCCACACCACCGGAGAGAATCTTCCCGGACGGGGGCATCACCGAGTTGTAGGCCCTGGCAAGCCGGGTGATACTGTCAAGCAAAATCACCACGTCGTGCCCCTGCTCCACAATGCGTTTGGCTTTTTCTATCACCATTTCCGCCACTTGCACATGCCGTTCCGATGGCTCGTCAAAGGTGGAACTGATCACCTCGGCGTCCACCGACCGGGCCATGTCCGTCACCTCTTCCGGCCGCTCATCAATGAGCAGAATCATGGGCACAATGTGCTCATGGGCAGCAATCATACTGTTGGCAATATTTTTTAACAGCATGGTCTTACCGGACCGGGGAGGCGAGACAATAAGCCCCCGCTGACCAAACCCGATGGGAGACATCAGATCAATGATGCGGGTGGAGTAGTTGTCCGGTTTTGCGGCAAGGTTCATCTTCCGATCCGGATAAAGGGGGGTGAGATTGTCAAACAGAATGGTTTCGGCTGCAAGTTCAGGATTTTCAAAATTTACGGCCTCCACCTTGAGCAGAGCGAAATAGCGTTCCGAATCCTTGGGCTGGCGTACCTGGCCGGAGATGGTATCGCCGGTTCTGAGGTTAAAGCGTCTTATCTGGGAGGGAGAGACATAGATATCGTCGGGGCCGGGCAGATAATTATAATCCGGTGCCCTTAAAAAGCCAAAACCGTCGGGAAGAATCTCAAGGGTGCCCTCTCCATAAATCTGACCACTCTCTTCAATGGCTGCCTGGAGAAGCGCAAAAATCAGCTCCTGTTTCTTTACACCGCCAACCCCTGTGATATTGTACTTCTTGGCAAGCTTGGTCAGCTCGCTCATCTTCATCCGTTTTAACTCTTCAAGATTCATGGAAACCTACCCCGTAAAATTGTTTTGTCATACTTCTTCCCCGATACTCTCCCGGACCAGACCTGCAAAAAAAGCCCCCCCTTACCCGCCCATGAAGGTATCTGCATTTCATCAAAAACCAGGCGTTAAAACCCATTTCCGTGCACCATCCGCTTCGTTCATAACAACCTTAAATTGAAATGAATTACGCGGAAAAAGCAAAAAAAGAGATAAAAAAAAACAGATGGGTGTGTGAATTGAGGCGGTTTTATTGACATGGGATGATATACTGCCGGAGCAATCTGTTTCCAGGAAATAAAAGATGTTTAATATTATTTTTCAGACACATCCGCTGTTTAAGACATGAAACGTTCCGGCGGAACGTTTTAAAAGCGTATTGACAATCGCTGCTCCCTGACACAGGGAATGATGACCTTGACGGCGAAAGATGTTGACACAAATACTCTTCAGCACCCCGCAACAGACATGGCGGACCTCGCCGAACACATGCAGAAATACCATTGGCATTATCGTTTCATGATGTAACCCCCTTTTTCTCCAATGTCAAGCAAAAGCGTTCCTTAAATCAAAATAAAAACGATTCACCACAAGATTCAGCTTTTCCGGATCTTCTCTGTTTTCCATGATCACAGAAGATTGCTTTTCACATAATCACTTTTTCAACATCCCAAAGCTTGACATTCATCAACCACTTTTATACTTAAGGGGTGCACAATGGCAATTGGATTTGCCGGAACAAAAACAGATCAACCGGGGCGTCATCCCCTTAATCCATAGACGTATTAACCATTAATTAAAGGAGCATCGCATGAACATCATTTTCTTCGGACCCAACGGCAGCGGCAAAGGCACCCAGGGATCCATCCTCAAAGACAAGTACAACATTGCCCACATTGAGTCCGGTGCCATCTTCCGGGAAAACATCAAGGGCGGTACCGAGCTTGGCAAACAGGCCAAGGCATTTATTGACAAGGGAGACCTTGTGCCCGATGAGATCACCATCCCCATGGTGCTTGATCGTCTGCAACAGGATGACTGCAAAAACGGATGGCTCCTGGACGGGTTCCCACGGAACAAAGTACAGGCGGAAAAACTGGATGCATCCCTCAAGGCTGCCGACATGAAACTGGACTATGTCATTGAGATGCTCCTGGACCGGCAAATTGCAAAAAACCGCATCATGGGCCGTCGGCTGTGTGAAAATGACAACAACCATCCCAACAATATCTTCATTGACGCCATTAAACCTGACGGAGACAAGTGCCGGGTGTGCGGTGGTGCGCTGACCAAAAGGGCCGACGACCAGGATGAGGATGCCATCGACAAGAGACACTCCATCTATTACAATGATGTGGACGGCACCCTTGCATCTGCCTACCATTTCCGGGATCTGGCTGCCTCAGATGACACCGTCAAGTACATCACCCTCCAGGGAGAGAAAGACCTGAAATCCGTAACCGATGAGCTGATTTCAAAACTGTAAATCCCCATGGCATTGCCACCGGCATACAACTATTCCAACGATGACTTTAGGATATGAGAATGATCCGAAACCATCAAAATTCAGGATTGCCTGCCGGCTCAGTTTTTCCTTGAAAAAGCCCATTGATGATGATATAGATCAAGGGTTGAAAAAAAATAAACCATCTACAGTCATGATGGGCAAGAAAGGGGCGATGCAGTTGAAGGATATCACAGTCAAGGTTATTGACAATGACGTTGAAAGAGCCATGAAAATTCTGAAAAAGAAAATTCAGAACGATGGGCTTTTTAAACGGTTAAAAATGAAGAAAAACTTTGAAAAGCCGAGTCAGTACCGACGGCGCAAGATGAGAGAAGCCATGAGACGACAGAGAATAGCCGCTTCTCGAGGAAAATAATTACCCAGATTCATCTTGAGCATTTCCATAGAAACCCGACTGAAGACCAACCGGTTCGTTCAGTCGGGTTTTTATCCTATTGGACACCTAAATTAAATGGGCCGGGTTCAAACCTCGTCCAATTTGGAGTGGCCCGCGAACTGTCCGAGATGGCCAAAATTTGAACCAACTCCACTGAATATTTTTTTGTGAGCATTATGAAAACAGTATCATACCAACAGTGCCTCAAGGAGATGTTTGCCTTGGGACGGTTCGGCATCAAACTGGAGATGGATACCGTCACCGGCATTCTCCACCGATTGGGATCACCGGAAAAAACATTCCGGTCCGTCCACATTGCCGGCACCAACGGCAAAGGTTCCATAGCCTCCACCATTGCCGGTATTCTGCAGGCCACCGGTGCCACCACCGGCCTTTATACCTCCCCCCATCTCATTCATTTCAACGAGCGGTTTGCCGTCAACGGCATCCCGGTGTCCGATGATGAGGTGGTTGAGGCTTACCTGGCCGTCAAGGCGGCGGATATCGGGGAACGGCAGGCCACCTTTTTTGAACTGGCCACGGCCATGGGATTTTATCTTTTTGCCCTGAAAAAAGTGGCATGGGCCGTCATTGAAACGGGCATGGGGGGCAGACTGGATGCCACCAACGTAGTGAACCCAGCCCTGTCCATCATCACCAACATCTCCATTGAACATACCGATTATCTGGGGAACACCCTGACAGAAATCGCCGGAGAAAAAGCCGGAATCATCAAGCCCGGGGTACCGGTGGTCACCGGGGTCACCCAGGACGAGGCTTTGGCCGTCATCACCCGCACCGCACAGGAACGGGGGGCACCGTTGTACGTCATGGGAACGGATTTTTCCGCCACCCCCTCCAGCACCAGCCGCACCCCCCTCACCCCCTTCTTTGACTACCAGGGCATATCCCTCTCCCTGAAGGGGCTTACCACCCCCCTTCCCGGTCGCCATCAGATCGAAAATGCTGCCCTGGCCCTGGCCGCCTGTGAACTACTGTGCACTCCCGGCAAAACCAATCCCCAGCCCCCGGCCATCTCCCCTGAAACCATCACACAGGGAGTTGCAGCCACCCAATGGCCGGGCCGCCTGGAGTACATTCTCCACGATCCCCATGTCATTCTGGACGGTGCACACAATCTTCACGCCGCAGAAAACCTGGCCCGTTTTTTAAAAGAGGAGGGAAAATCCACCCACCTCACCCTGGTGCTGGGCATCCTCAATGACAAACCGTATCGAAAAATGCTGGAACACCTGGTTCCCACGGCGGATCGCATCATCTTCACCCGCCCCAAAATCAACCGAAATCTTGACCCTGAAATTCTGAGATCGACGTCATCGGATCTTACCCAGGTGGAGATGACGGTCATGGATGACGTGGGTGAAGCCGTCATCCATGCCATTGACACAGCCCCTCCAGGGGGCACGGTGTGCATTGCCGGCTCTCTCTATGTGGCTGGTGAGGCCCGGGCGTGCATATTAAACAAATACGTGCACCACGTTTGATGCTGCGGGGGGATGCCAGAGAAGAGACCCAGCAGACAAAAAATCGAATCATCCAGTGAAACAGAACATGGGTTAAAAGATTATTTTAATAACGGCCATAAAAAAAATTGATTTTTAATGATAGAAAGACTATAAGAAAGGCCATGCGCTCGTAGCCCAGTGGATAAGGCGTCAGCCTCCGAAGCTGAAGATCGCTGGTTCGATTCCAGCCGGGCGCACCATCATCACACCATGCAATCCAGACTTTCCATTGCCATCATCAGTTATCGAAGCAACCCCCATTGCGGAGGCCAGGGTGTTTATGTCAGAAACCTTGGTCGGGCATTGTGCGACCTGGGACACCGGGTGGAGGTGATTGCCGGTCCGCCGGACCCGTTGCTCACCCCGGGCCCCCACCTGACCCGGTTAAAAACCCTGGATCTCTACAATCCCGAGGATCTTTTCAGAACCCCTGGACTGGATGAACTTAAAGATCCCATCAATCTTCTTGAATGGCTGGGTGTCTCCACCATGGGGTATCCGGAACCCCTCACCTTTGGCATGCGTGCCCAAAAATATCTCAAAGAGCGCATGGATCGATACGATATTATCCATGACAACCAGTGTCTGGCCTATGGTATCCTTGCCCTTTCCCGGAAAATGCCCGTCACCGCCACCATCCACCATCCCATGACTGTGGATCGGCGTATTGCCGTGAAATCCACCAGATCTTTTTACAAAAAAATGCAGCAGCTGCGCTGGTACTCCTTCATCGGCATGCAGAAATTTGTGGCCCGACGGCTTCCCCGGATTATCACCGTTTCCCACTCCTCCCGGGATGATATTGCCGGGGAGTTCAAGATCCCCAAAGAAAAGTTTTCCACCATTCCCATTGGCATCAACACCGACCTGTTTCATCCGGTGGAAACCATAAAACCCAATCCCCACCGCATCATTGTTACCAACAGCGCCGACACACCGCTAAAGGGGCTTTACTATCTCATGCATGCCATGCGACAGGTGGCAGATATCCGACCGGTGGAGCTGGTGGTGGTGGGAACCCCCAAAAAGAACGGCATCATTGAACGACTCATTCACTCCCTTGACTTAAAGGCACATGTTCGGTTCACCGGACGACTGGATGATGATGCCTTTCTCCGGGAATATGCCCTGGCAAGCCTTGCCGTGGTGCCCTCCCTGTACGAAGGATTCGGCCTGCCCGTGGGGGAGGCCATGGCCTGCGGTGTTCCCGTTATCTGCACCACCGGCGGAGCCTTACCGGAGGTGGCCGGGGATGCCGCAAAGCTGGTGCCCCCCGGAGATGCTGCAGCCCTGGCCCGGGCCATCCTGGAACTGATGGAGGACAAAGCCCAGCGGGAAAAACTGGCCCAGGCCGGATACAACCGCATCATGAAAGAGTTTACATGGGAGGCCACCGCCATTAAAACCGTGGAAACTTACAGGGAGATCCTCCGTGATTACCGTTGATTTCAAACGACTCTCCCCGGAACCCGGAGAAACCATACTGGATATGGGATGCGGCCAGGGACGACACACGGCCAAGGCATCGGAATTTCCCGGAACCCTGTGCGTGGGGTCGGACCGGTGCCATGGGGACCTCCTCACCGCCGAAAAAAAACTGACCTTTCATCACCAGCTTCTCACCGCTCCCCGGGGACAATGGACCCTGACCCGGTCGGACATTGGGGGCCTTCCCTTTAAAAACGGCTGCTTTGATCTGGTGATCTGCTCGGAGGTCATGGAGCATATTCCCGATGAGGCCACGGCCCTGGATGAGCTGATCCGGGTACTTAAACCCGGAGGAACCCTGGTGGTCACCGTGCCGCGGTACTGGCCGGAAAAACTGTGCTGGGCACTTTCCCGGGAATATGCCCGCACCCCCGGGGGCCACATCCGCATCTACCGGAAAGCCCGACTCATGCGGCAGGTGTGCCGTCGGGGAATGATCCCCACGGGAAGCCACCATGCCCATGCCCTTCACTCCCCCTACTGGTGGCTGAAATGCCTTACGGGCGTTCACCGCACCGATGTGACCCTGGTCAATCTATACCATCGCCTGCTGGTGTGGGATCTCATGGAAAAGCCCGCTGTCACCCGTTTACTGGAACGGCTTTTCAATCCCATCATGGGCAAAAGCCTTGTGCTCTATTTTGAAAAACCGAAATTTACCCTTCAAAGGATTTCACCAGGATCTCCCGGGGTTTCGACCCCTCCTGGGGACCGATAATTCCCTCTGACTCCATGGTTTCAATGATCCGTGCGGCACGGTTGTATCCGATTCTCAAATGGCGCTGTACGCTGGAAATGGAGGCGGTGCGGGTACGGGTGACCAGTGCAACGGCTTCGTCGTATTTCTCGTCATAATCGGTGTCGTCACTGCCCCCCCCTGAAGCATCGCTCTTCTGGGTCACCTCCTCCACATAGATGGGGGGCCGCTGCTCCTTTAAAAAAGTGGTGACCCGGGCAATCTCCGTT